>NZ_CP114901.1:0-4800000 GCF_027497175.1 Verrucosispora sp. WMMD573
CCGGCCTTGCCTCATCCCGAGTCGGTCCCGGTGGCACACCGGTACTAACCTCGGACCGGCGCGAGAGGAGATTGCCGCGATGCCGGAGCCGCAGCCGGGAGCCGACCGGCCGGTCGACGGGAGCCGTCCGGATCAACACCGGGACGGGGAGCCGGCGGTCACCCACGAACTGCCCACCGACCCGACCACCGCCGACGACCAGTCGGCCAGGCCAGACGAGGCTGAGCCGACCGGGAACGGGCTGGCCGACACCGAGCCGACCGACGCACCGCCCACCAAGGTCGGCCTGCCCACCAAGGTTGGCCCCCCGACCGACGCAGGGGCCACCGAAGCCGTCTCCGACGACGACCAGCCGTCGGTGGCGCAGGTCGGTCCGCAGGGCACCCGGGTGCTGCCCGAGTCTGCGCCGGAGGCGGCCGCCCCGCGCTGGAGCGGCTCGGCTCCGGTACCCCCGTCCGCACCGCGCCGACGCGGCTGGGGCGAGTCGGCGGAACCCACCCCGCCGCCGGCGACGCCGGTGCCGCAGCCGGAGCACCAGACACCTGTCGACCCGTGGGCCGGCGTCGACACCAGCGGCTGGGACCTTCCCTCGACCGACTTTCCCGCCCTGCCACCGACGCTGTCCTACCCGAGTCCGCCGCCGACCCGGCCGTACTCCGGGCCCCCGGTGTCCCCGGCACCGGTCTCGCCCCATCCGCCGCCGGCGGTCGCGCCACAGCCACAACCCCCGCCGGTCGCGCCACAGCAGCCGCAACCACCCGGGCCCTACCCGCCCATCCCGGCCGGCCCACCGGCACCGTCGCGTGGTCGGCGGGGCAGGAAGAAGTCCAAGGTTGGACCGGTCGCACCCCCACCGGGTTGGCAGCCGCCCTCGGGGTACGTCCCGGTGCCGGTCCGCAAACGTCGCCGCTGGCCCTGGTTGCTGCTGCTGACCCTCGCGTGCTGCTGCGGCTGCCCGGCCTACTACGGCATGCCGATGGCCAGCCAGTACCCGGCGAAGGCCGCGTTGCCGCAGCAGGTGGCCGACCTGCGGCTGCGGGAGGACCCGCGCAGCACCCGCGACGCCCGCCAGCTGGAGACCCAGATGCGCCAGTCGCACTGGCTCGCCGAGGACACCTTCGCCGGGATCTACCACACGAGCAACGGCAAGCGGGTGACCGTCTTCGGCGGCACCGGTTTCCGGTTCGCCCCGTCGGCGGACGCCGACGCCGAGATCGAACGCCTCACCGACCAGTACGCCCTCGGCGACATGCAGATCATGGAGACCGGTGTCCGGGGTCGCCACGAACGTTGCGCGGTGGGACGCACCGACGGGCTCGGCGCGGTGGTGTGCACCTCGGTCGACCACGGCAGCATCACCACGGGTGTCTTCACCGGGCTCTCCGTGGACGACAGCTCCCGACTGCTGGCCACCCTACGGGACCAGATCGTCACCGCGGACGGCTGATCGGATCGACGACGGCACGCCGTGGGCGCACCCGGCGGGACGGCTCAGCGGGCGTCGGTCTCCCCGGTGACCGGCGGATGGGCCCGCGGCGGCGCGTAGCGGGAGACGTACTCCTGACCGGTGAGCTTCTGGATCTCACCCATCATCTCGTCGGTCATCTGCCGCAGCGACAGCCGGTCGTCCGGCCGGCCGGTGAAGTCGAGCGGCTTGCCGAACTTGATGGTGATCTTGCCCGTGAAGGGGCGCGGCACCCGGGCACCGATCGGCTGCACCTTCTCGGTGCCGATCATGCCCACCGGAATGATCGGCACACCGGCCGCGATGGCGAGCCGGACCGCACCGGTGCGCCCCCGGTACAGTCGCCCGTCCGGCGAACGGGTGCCCTCCGGGTATACCACCACCAGGTCGCCGCCCTTGAGCGCCGGAATGGCGGCGTCGAACGCGGCGAGCGCGGCGCGCCCGCCGGCCCGCTCCACCGGAATCGCACCGAGACCGGTGAGGACGAACTTGGAGAAGCGGCCCTTGACGCCGGTGCCGGTGAAATACTCGGACTTCGCCCAGAACGCCAGGTGCCGGGGTACCACCGTGCCGAGGAACAGTTCGTCGGCCACCGACAGGTGGTTGCCGGCGAAGATCGCGCCGCCCTTGTCCGGGATGTGCTCCAGCCCCTCCACCGTCGGACGGAACGCCAGCCGCATCGCGGGCCCCACGGTGAGCTTGCCGATGGTGTAGAGCAGCGGCACTGGTCCTCCGGCGGATCGAGTGAGGTAAGAGGCGGTGTCACCGTAGCGGACCGCCCCACGACAGCATGCGTGAGGTCGGGCTGGTCCGCTGGCTGAGTACGGGTCGCCGGGAAGAGGCCCCTCCGGCCGGAAGGGGCCCCTCCGGGCAACTCAGACGCGACGAACGACCACCGTCACCGGCACGCCCTCGCCGACCTCACCGGCGAAGCCGTCGACCCCGTCGGCGAAGTCGATGCTGTCGGCGAGCACCTCCCGGGTCACGAAGTCCCGGTACCCGGCCACCGCAACCCGTACCTCGTCGGCGCCCGACGCGGTCACCGCGATCCGGTCGGACACGTCGAGGTCGGCGTCGCGGCGGGCCTGCTGCACCACCCGGACGAAGTCCCGGGCCACCCCCTCGGCGGCCAGTTCGGCGGTGACCGTGGTGTCCAGCACCACCACCCCCTCGCCGCCGGGCAGTGGCGCCGAATGCTCCGCGTCGGCGGCGACCAGCCGCAGCTCGTACTCGCCCTCGGCCAGGGTGACTCCGGCGGCCACCGGAGCGCCGTCGACCAGCTCCCACTCCCCCGCCTTGACCGCCTTGATCACCTGCTGCACCTGCTTGCCGACCCGCGGCCCGAGCGCCCGCGGCACCACCGTCAACACCTGCTGGCAGTACGCCGACACCGCATCGGTGAAGTCGACCTCCTTGACGTTGACCTCGTCGGCCACCAGGTCCGCGAAGGGCCCCAGCTGCCCGGCCGCCGGGCTGGCCACGGTCAGTTTCGCCAGCGGCAGCCGCACCCGCAGCCCCTTGGCCTTGCGCAGCGACAGCGTCGCCGAGGCCACCGCCCGTACCGCGTCCATCGCGGCCACCAGTTCATGGTCGGCCGGGAACTCCTCGGCCACCGGCCAGTCGGTCAGGTGCACCGACCGCTCGCCGGTCAGCCCGCGCCAGATCTCCTCAGCGGTGAGCGGCGCCAGCGGCGCCACCACCCGGCAGAGCGTCTCCAGCACGGTCCACAGCGTGTCGAACGCGTCCGCGTCGCCCGCCCAGAAACGGTCCCGGGAGCGACGCACGTACCAGTTGGTCAGCGCGTCCAGGTAGGACCGCACGGTGGCGCAGGCACCCGAGATGTCGTACGCGTCCATCTGCGCGCCGGCCGTCGACACCAGCTCGTTCGTCTTCGCCAGCACGTACCGGTCGAGCACGTTCGTCGAGTCGGTGCGGCGACGCGCCTGATACCCGTCCGCGTTGGCGTAGAGCGAGAAGAAGTACCAGACGTTCCACAGCGGCAGCAGCACCTGCCGGACGGCGTCACGCACGCTCGACTCGGTGACCGGCATGTCCCCGCCACGCAGCACCGGCGAGGACATCAGCATCCAGCGCATCGCGTCCGAGCCGTACGAGTCGAAGACGTGGTAGACGTCCGGGTAGTTGCGCAGGCTCTTGGACATCTTGCGCCCGTCGGAGCCGAGCAGGATGCCGTGGCTGAGGCAGTTGCGGAACGCCGGCCTGTCGAACAGCGCGGTGGCCAGCACGTGTATCGTGTAGAACCAGCCGCGGGTCTGCCCGATGTACTCGACGATGAAGTCGCCCGGGTAGTGGTGCTCGAACCACTCACGGTTCTCGAACGGATAGTGCACCTGCGCGAACGGCATCGAGCCGGACTCGAACCAGCAGTCCAGCACCTCCGGCACCCGACGCATCATCGACCGACCGGTCGGATCGTCCGGGTTGGGGCGGACCAGCTCGTCCACCACCGGCCGGTGCAGGTCGCTCAGGCGTACCCCGAAGTCCCGTTCGATTTCGGCCAGCGACCCGTACACGTCCACCCGTGGGTAGTTCGGATCGTCGGACTTCCACACCGGGATGGGCGAGCCCCAGAACCGGTTGCGGCTGATCGACCAGTCGCGGGCGTTGGCCAGCCACTTGCCGAAGGAGCCGTCCTTGATGTGCCCCGGCGTCCAGTTGATCTGCTGGTTCAGCTCGACCATCCGGTCCTTGAACCGGGTCACCGCCACGAACCAGGACGACACCGCCTTGTAGACCAGCGGCGTGTCGCAGCGCCAGCAGTGCGGGTACGAGTGGGTGTAGGTGTCCTGCTTGAGCACCACCCCCCGCTCCCTGAGCTGGCGGATCACCGGCTTGTTGACGTCGAAGACCTGCTCGCCCTGGAAGGGCGGCACCAGCGCGGTGAAGCGGGTGTGATCGTCTACGGTGACGATGGTCGGGATGCCGGCGGCGTTGCACACGTTCTGGTCGTCCTCGCCGAAGGCGGGTGCCAGGTGCACGATCCCGGTGCCGTCCTCGGTGGTCACGAACTCCCCCCCGAGCACCTGGTACGCGTTCGGCCCGGCCTGCTCGACGAGGAAGTCGAACAACGGGGTGTAGCGGCGGCCGACCAGGTCCGCGCCGCGCACCGTGCCGACCTGCTGGTACCCGTCGAGCTCCTTGGCGTACGCGCCGAGCCGAGCCGAGCCCACCAGGTGACGAACGCCGTCGCGCTCCAGCACCGCGTACTCGATGTCCGGGCCGACGGCCAGGGCCAGGTTCGACGGCAGGGTCCACGGCGTGGTGGTCCAGACGCCCAACCGCACCGGCCCCCGGAGCAGTTCCGGCGCCGCGTCGTCGGCGGTCAGCTCGAACCACACCGTCAGCGTCGGGTCGTGTCGGTCGCGGTAGACGTCGTCCATCCGGGTCTCGGTGTTCGACAGCGGCGTCTCGCACCGCCAGCAGTACGCCAACACCCGGAAGCCCTCGTAGACCAGGCCCTTGTCGTGCAGGGTCTTGAAGGCCCACATGACGCTTTCCATGTAGTCCAGGTCGAGGGTCTTGTAGTCGTTGGTGAAGTCGACCCATCGGGCCTGGCGGGTGACGTACCGCTCCCAGTCCTGGGTGAACTCCAGCACCGAGCTGCGGCAGGCGTCGTTGAACCGGGCCACACCGAGGTCGAGGATCTCCGCCTTGCTGGTGATGCCGAGCTGCTTCTCGGCTACCACCTCGGCGGGAAGGCCG
Organism: Verrucosispora sp. WMMD573; assembly: GCF_027497175.1. Lineage (NCBI taxonomy): Bacteria > Bacillati > Actinomycetota > Actinomycetes > Micromonosporales > Micromonosporaceae > Micromonospora > Verrucosispora sp. WMMD573. The sequence continues at coordinate 5,189 of NZ_CP114901.1, forward strand.
TGGCAGTCCCAACCGAAGCGCCGCTCCACCCGCCGGCCGCGCATGGTCTGGTAACGCGGCACCACGTCCTTGACGTACCCGGTGAACAGGTGGCCGTAGTGCGGCAGCCCGTTGGCGAACGGCGGGCCGTCGTAGAAGACGTACTCGTTCTTCCCCTGGTCGCCGGCCGGGCGGGCATCCACGGACGCCTCGAAGGTCTTGTCGGCCGTCCAGTGCTCCAGGACCCGGCGCTCGACCGCGGGCAGGTCCGGGCTCGCCGGTACGCCGCCGGCGGTCGGGTCGTGCAACGGATAGGCCATCGGGGGTCGCTCTCCTCGCTGACGCTCACTGTCGTGGGTCTGCGAGGACGAGCCTTGCCGGTACGCCGTCACCGGCGCCCCGGGCCAAGCCCGCGGTACCACCCCGCTTGGCGGTCAGGTTCGACCGCCCGCTCGTTGGTCGGCGATAACGGGCCGCCCCGTCCGGTTCTACTGAGCCGGTCACCCGGCCGTTCTTCCGGAAGCTCCCCGGTGATGGCCGGATCATCGCCCTACCCACCCATGATACCCACCCCACCCCCACCCCTCCCCCCAATAACCTCCACCCCTCAGCCACCGCGATCATGCAGTTGTGGCACCTGCCAAAACATGCCATCCAGCGCAATCCGGCAACCACAACTGCATGATCGGCCAGGGGTGGATCAGGGGGCGGGGAGGGTGGTGGTCCAGAGGGAACGTCCAGCGCGGTCGCGGAGGTGGACGGTGAGGGCTCGGGTGTCGGCGTCGATCTGGACCTCGCCGAAGTGTTGGAAGCCCTCTGCCGGGGAGGTGTTGGCCCGCGGCGGGGCGTTGACGAAGACGGCCTTCGGCCCGAAGGTGCCGTCCAGCGCGTTGGGGCCGAAGGCACCGGCGTGCGCCGGCCCGGAGACGAACTCCCAGAACGGGGTGAAATCGGCGACCGCCGCCCGCGCCGGGTCGTAGTGGTGCGCGGCGGTGTAGTGCACGTCCGCGGTGAGGAAGACGATCCCGGTCACCCCCGCCCGGTGGGCCGCGCCGAGCACCTGCGCGAACTCCAACTCCCGCCCGGCGGGAGCGCCCGGGTCACCCTGCGCCACCCCCTCCTGCGCGCCCGCGCCGTCGGGCACCACCAGCCCCAGCGGCAGGTCGATGGCGATGACCTTCCAGGCAGCCCGGGACCGGGTCAGTTCCCGGATCAGCCAGGCCCGCTGCTCGGCGCCGAGCAGGCCACGCTTCGGATCGGCGTAGGTGTTGCCGTCGTTGGGGTCCTTGTAGGTCCGCATGTCCAGCACAAAGAGATCCAGCAACGGGCCGTACGGCAGCCGTCGGTAGCGCGGCCCGTCCGACGGCGTGGGCAGCCACTCGTCGAAGGCCCGCCGGGCCCGCGCGGCGAGCACATCCACCCGACGCTCGGTGTAGCGGCTGTCGGTCAGCACCTCGCCCGGATACCAGTTGTTCGTCACCTCATGGTCGTCCCACTGGTTGACCTGGGGCACCTCCGCGACGAACGCCCGCAGGTGCTCGTCGAGCAGGTTGTACGCGAACTGGCCACGGAATTCGGCAAGCGACTCGGCAACCTTGAGCTTCTCCGGCACGACCAGATTGCGCCACACCCGCCCGTCGGGCAGCGTCACCGTCTCGGCGAGCGGATTGTCGGCGTACACCGTGTCACCGCTGCACAGGAAGAAGTCCGGTCGGCGCTCCCGCATCGCCCGGAAGATCTCCATCCCGCCGAAGTCCGGTGCGATGCCCCAGCCCTGACCGGCGATGTCCCCGGTCCAGACGAACCGCACGTCGCGCCGCTGGTGCGGCATCGGGGCGGTGGTCAGCGAGCCGGTCAGCGGCGCGCTGGCCAGGCCCGGCCGGTCCAGGCTCTCCACCCGCACCCGGTAGTGCAGCCGCTCGGCGCCGGGCAGCCCGCGTAGCCGCACCCTGCCGGTGAAGTCGGTCTCCGGGGTCAGCACCGGCCCACGTACCCGACGGGCACCCCGCAGGTCGGGCCGGCGGGACACCTCCACCATCATCCGCCCCGGGCGGTCGGCCCGGGTCCAGAGCACCGTCGAGTCCGCCGTGGCGGCTCCGCTCTGCACTCCGTGTGTCAGCATCGGCCGCCCGGCGGGCCGCCAGGCCGGCCCGGCGAGCGCGCCCGGTCCACCCAACAGCACACCACCGGCCACCCCGGTGCCGGCGAGCAGGCCGGCCCGCAGCAGGGTACGTCGGTCGAGTTCGGTCATCTTTCCTCCTGATTGAGGGGTCTGACCGCTTCGGTCTACCGGGCGGACGTGGCCGTCGGCGTCTGTCCGGGTGACCGTCGCCGGAACGGTGCATGACCGGCGTCACATGCCCCATTTGTCACGCGACGGGCCGGGCGATCCGTCGTGGTGGTGTCAGACCGAACTATCGGGGAGGTTGTCATGCAGCGGATCAACGTGGCCGAGGTGGCGCCGGAGGCGTTCGGCACCGTGCTGGGGCTGGAGAAGTACGTCCGGGCCAACGTCGACCACACCGTGTTGGAGTTGGTGAAACTGCGCGCGTCGATGCTGAACGGCTGCACGTACTGCGTCGACATGCACAGCCGGGAGGCGCTCGGCGCCGGCGAGTCGAGCCGACGACTGTTCGCGGTGGCCGCCTGGCGAGAGGCGCCCTTCTTCGACGAGCGGGAACGCGCCGCGCTCGCGTTGACCGACGCGGTCACCCGGCTCGGCGAACACGGTGTGCCCGACGACGTCTGGGACGCCGCGTCGAAGGTGTGGTCGGAGAAGGCCCTCGCCGACCTGGTTCTGGCGATTGCCACAATCAACGTGTGGAACCGGATCGCGGTGACCTTCCGCAACGAGCTGCCGACGGACGTGTGAGTCCGGTCGACGCGGCGGAGGCGGCCGGTGCGCTCGACGCGCACCGGCCGATGCTACTCGGGCTGGCCTACCGGTTGTTGGGTAGCCGCCACGACGCCGAGGACGTCCTCCAGGAGGCTTACCTGCGCTGGTTACGGGTCGACCGCGCCGAGGTGAGCGAGCCGCGTCGCTACCTGTCCCGGGTGGTGACCCACCTGTCGATGGACCGGCTACGGGCCCGGCAGGCCGCCCGCGAGACGTACGTCGGGTCATGGTTGCCGGAGCCGGTGCCCACCGCGCCGTCGCCGTTCGGGCCGCTGGAGCGCGCCGAGTTGCGCGACTCGCTCTCCACCGCGCTGCTGCACCTGCTGGAGCGGCTCACCCCGCCGGAGCGCGCCGTCTATGTGCTGCACACCGCCTTCGAGCTGCCCTACGCCGAGATCGCCGAGGTGCTGGAGCGCTCCGCCGAGGACTGCCGACAGCTGCACCACCGGGCGAGCGTCCGCATCGGGCGCGACCAGCGCCGGTTCACCGCCGACCGGGCCGAGCAGGAACGGCTGCTGGAGGCGTTCATCACCGCCGCGACCGAGGGCGACCTGGCCGCGCTGACCGACCTGGTCGCCGCGGACGCGACCGCGTGGAGCGACGGCGGGGGCCGGGTGCGGGCCGCCCGCAACCCGGTCACCGGCGCCGACCGGGTCGTCCGGTTCCTGCTGGGCATCCGGGCGAAGAGCTGGCCGCTCACCGTGCGGCACACGGAACTCAACGGCCAGCCGGCCGCCGTGCTCAGCACAGCGTCCGGCGACGCGTACGCGGTGACGCTCGGCACGGCCGCCGGTCGGATCACTGACATCTTCGTGGTGGCCAACCCGGACAAGCTGCCCTGGGCGGCCTGAGCCGGGCGGCTGGCTCAGCCCAGTTCGGGGAACCAGAGCGCCAGCTCGCGCTTGGCGCTGTCGGCCGAGTCGGAGGCGTGCACCAGGTTCTCCCGGTTGGACAGGGACAGGTCGCCACGAATCGTGCCGGCGGCGGCCTTACGCCCGTCGGTGGCGCCGATCAGGCCCCGCACCACCTCGATGACCTGGTCGCCCGAGAGCACGAGCGCGACCAGCGGGCCACCGGTCATGAACGCCTTCAGCGGCGGATAGAACGGCTTGTCGACGTGCTCGGCGTAGTGCTCGTCGGCCAGCGCGGCGTCCATGGTCCGGGACACCATCGCGTCGATCCGCAGCCCCTTGCGCTCGAACCGGGAGATGATCTCGCCCACCAGTCCTCGGCGGACCGCGTCGGGCTTGATCAGGACGAGCGTGCGGTCGTCCGGGCTGCTGCTGGACACGCTGGGTTCCTCCTCAGAGCGGAAGCCGGTCGGGCTGGGTACGGTCAGCCTAGCGACCCGGTCCCGGCACCGGCGCGGTGGCCGGCCTTCCCCCGGCCCCCGATCCGGCCTAGCCTGGCCCTGACCCCCGGGAGGTCCACTGTGGCGAATGGTGGCGGCAACCGACCCATCGCACCGGTACGCAAGTTGATCGCCGCGGTGCTGGGCACCGTGGCCACCTTCGTCATCCTCTTCGGCCTGGGCATGACCAGCTGGGCGATCGTCGCACTCGGTGTCGCCCTGCTGGCCCTGGCGATCGCACTGGCCACCGTGCGCAGCGGGGGCCGCACCTGGGTGGTCGGCGCCGGCCATGTGCACAGCGCCTCCGAGCCACCGACCCAGTACGCCTTCGGTCGCTGCGAGCTGCAACTGGTGATCGACGCTCCCGGGCTGCCACCTCGCTCAAAGAAGATCATCGAGCCGCGGGTGCCGGTGTCGAAGTGGCCGTCACTGGGGCAGACCCTGCCGATCCGGGTGGCGTTGGACGACCCGCGACACGTCCGGGTGCTCTGGGACGAGGTACTCACCCACACCGAGGCCGGCAGCACCGCCGACCTGCCCCCCGAGTTCGCCACGGTGCCGCCGGACGAGGTGCTGATCGGGCAGGAGGCGCCACCGTGGGCCGGGCGGGCGCCGGAGGACGACTTCCACGACCCCGCCGCCGATCCGTCCGAGGGTCCACTCGGCGGTCCGTCGGACGGCCGACCGCACGATGCCGCGGCCGAACCGGTCGAGCACCACGAGACGGTGCGGGTACGCCAGCGCCCGGGCCGACCCGTCGTGCTGGAGGGAACCGTGGTGGAACGCCTCGACGAGCAGCGGCTGCCCCGCCGCGCCACCCCCGCGCCCCGGATGCCCGCCGACGAGCGGTTCACCGAGGAACCGTTCAGCCCGGCGGCGAGCTTCGCCGGAGACGAACCGGCCGACCCGACGGGCGATCCGGTGCCCTCGGGGCGATCAGCGCCGCCTCCTGCCGGCCCGTCCACGGGCCTGACCGACCCGATGGACCCCCTCGACCCGCTCGACCTGCCACTGGACGATCCGGAACCGCGCCTGACGGCCACCACCGACCGGCCGACGACCAACAGCCAGGCGACGCCCGCCGACCGCCCGACCTTCGACGATCCCCCGCAGTCCGCTGGGGACCGGGCGGAGGCGGTCGACGCGGAGGATCTGGACGAGGCGATCTTCGGCTTCGACCCGGACGCCGCCGACCCGGCGGCCCCGATCAGCGGGGTGGGCATCACCCTGCTGGTGACCGAGCTGTCCCGCTCGCTGGAGTTCTACCGGGACCGACTCGGCTTCACGGAGGTCGACCGGGGCGCCGCCAACGCGGTGCTCTCCTCGGGGGCGACCCGCCTGGTATTGCGCGAGGTGACCGGGGCGCAGCCGATCAGCCGTCGGCTGGTCCACGTCAACCTCGACGTGGACGACATCCAGTCGGCGTACGAGCGGCTGCGCGAGTCCGGCGTCCGATTCACCTACCCGCCCCGGGTGGTCAACCGGGGCAGCAAGTTGGAGGTCTGGGCGGCGGCGTTCCGCGACCCCGACGGGCACGGCATCGCGCTGACCCAGTGGCGGGAACTCGCCGAGGCGTGATCGAGGCCCTGGGCCGCCGTAGCCTGACGCGCCCGCCACGGTGGTCCTCAGCCCAGAATCACCCGACGTACGTGCAGCGCGTACGCCCACACCAGCGCGAAGATCACGCCCAGCACGAACAGCGACCAGTGCAGCAGGCCGGACAGCAGCAGCAGTCCCTGCAACACGGTGCCGGCGTGCCAGGCCCACGCCCGGCGCATCATGCCGGCGAGCACGGCGGCGACCACGGCCAGCGTCACGACCACGGCGATCGCCGCGCCACCTAGATCAGCACCGACCGCCCGGATCGGCTGGATCGCCAGCAGCAGCACCAACGCCTCCAGGGCGAGTGCAGCCGCACCGAGCCCGCGTACCGCCCGCTGCGGATTGCGCAGGCCCGATCGGCGGGGCTGGCCGTCGCCGTCGCCGGTCATCGCTTCAGCAGCCGACGGGCGTCGGCCACAGTCACCACGGAGCCGGTGATGAGCACCCCGACCCCGGCCAGCTCGCCCGGCACGTCCTCCTCGGCCAGCGCCACCGCCGCCTCGATGGCGTCCGGCATCTCCTCGGCCACCTCGACCCGGTCCGGACCGAAGACCTCCGCGGCCAGCGCGGCCAGTTCCTTGACCGGCAGCGCCCGGGGTGAGCTGTTCCGCGTCACCACCAGCTGGTCGACCACAGGTTCCAGCAGCTCCAGCATGCTGGCCGCGTCCTTGTCGGCGAGGGTGCCCATGACGGCGACCAGCTTGCTGAACGCGAACTCCTCCTGCAACGCGGTGACCGTGGCCGCCATGCCCTGCGGGTTGTGTGCGCCGTCGAGCAGGATCGTCGGCGCGGAACGCACCCGTTCCAGCCGACCCGGGGAGCTGGCGGTGGCAAAGCCTTCCCGCACCGTCTCCACGTCGAGCTGCCGGCGGGCACCCGCACCAAGGAACGCCTCGACGGCCGCCAGCGCCACCGCCGCGTTCTGCGCCTGGTGCGCGCCGTGCAGCGGGACGAACACCTCCTCGTACACCCCGCCCAGCCCTTGCAGGGTCAGCACCTGACCGCCGACCGCCACAGCCCGGCGCAGTACGCCGAACTCCGAGCCCTCCCGGGCCACTGTCGCGCCCACCTCCGCGCAGCGTTGCAGGATCGGCCGGGCGGCCTCCTCCTCCTGCGCGGCGGCGATCACAGTGGCACCGGGATGGATGATGCCGGCCTTGGCCACCGCGATGTCCTGGAGCGTGTCACCGAGCCACTCGGTGTGGTCGAGCCCGATCGGGGTCAGGACGCACACCCCCGCCTGGATGACGTTCGTGGCGTCCTCGGCACCACCGAGACCCACCTCGACCACGGCCACGTCGACCGGCGCGTCGGCGAAGGTGGCGAAGGCCAGCGCGGTGGTCATGTCGAAGTAGGTGAGCGGCTCGGCCGAACGGTCGTCGACCAGTTCGGCCAGGGGCTTCACCTCCTGGTACACGGCGGTGAACCGGGCCTCGTCCACCGGCTCGCCATCCAGGCTGATCCGCTCCCGCACCGTCTCCAGATGCGGACTGGTGTACCGCCCGGTGTGCAGCCCGAACGCCCGCAGCAGCGAGTCGATCATCCTGGCCGTGGAGGTCTTGCCGTTGGTCCCGGTCAGGTGGATCGACGGGTACGCCCGCTGCGGGCTGCCCAGCAGGTCCAGCAGGGACGAGATGCGGTCCAGCTCGAAGACCATCCGGGTGAAGCCGCGCGCGGCCAGCTCCGCCTCCACCTGCGCGAAGGCGGCACGCTCGGCCCGACCGGTCCGCTCCCGGCGGTCCGCGCCCGCACGATCCACGGTACGGGCGCGGTCGGTCGGTTCACTGAGTTCGGCATCCGGCCGGTCGGCACGGACGCGATCGGTGCGGTCGACAGGGTCGGTCACGAGGAAAGTGCCTCCAGGGCAGCATCGATGCGAGCCAGGTCGGCCTCGGCGACCGCCAGTCGTTCGCGGATCTTGTATACGACGTGCTCGGGGGCCTTACCGACGAACGCCGGGTTGTCCAGCTTCGCCCGTGCCTGCCCCGCCTCCTTCTCCGCCGCCGCGCGATCCTTGGTCAACCGAGCCCGCTCCGCGGCGACGTCGATCGAGCCCCGGGTGTCCAACGCGACACTTACCTCTCCCGGCATGGCCAACGTCGCGCTGGCCTGGAAATCGTCACCGGCCGGATCCAGCCGCGCCAGCGACCGGATCAACGGCTCGTGCGCCGCCACCCCGGCGCCGGACAACCCGTCGAGCCGCGCCGCGACCCGCTGGGTCGGACGCAGGCCCTGGTCGGAACGGAACCGGCGGACCTCGGTCACCACCCGCTGGAGGGTGGTCACCTCCGTCTCGGCGGCGTCGTCGATCAACGCCCGGTCAGCCGAGGGCCAGGTCGCCGTCAGCACCGTCTCGCCGCCGGTGAGTGCCGTCCACAGCTCCTCCGTGACGAACGGGATAACCGGGTGCAGCAGCCGCAGCAGCTGGTCCAGCACGTGGCCGAGGACCCGGCGGCTGACCTCGGCCGGTTCGCCACCGCCGGCCAGCACCGGCTTGCTCAGCTCCACGTACCAGTCGCAGACGTCGTCCCAGGCGAAGTGGTACAGCAGGTCACAGACCTTGGCGAACTCGTACGCCTCGAACTGCTCGTCGACCTCGGCGGTGACGTGGGCCAGTCGGGACAGGATCCACCGGTCGACGGTCGACAGCCGTCCGGCGTCCGGCATCGGGCCGTCGGTGTGCGCACCGTTGATCAAGGCGAACCGGGTGGCGTTCCAGAGCTTGTTGCAGAAGTTGCGTGACCCCTGGCACCACTCCTCGCTGACCGGCACGTCGCCGCCGGGGTTGGCGCCCCGGGCCAGGGTGAACCGGGTGGCGTCGGCACCGTAGCGGTCGATCCAGTCCAGTGGATCCACCACGTTGCCGAAGGACTTGGACATCTTCTTGCCGTGCTCGTCCCGAACCATCCCGTGCAGGGCGATCACGTCGAACGGCTGCCGGCCGTCCATCGCGTACAGGCCGAACATCATCATCCGGGCGACCCAGAAGAACAGGATGTCGTACCCGGTGACCAGCACGCTTGTCGGGTAGAACTTCGCCAGGTCCGGGGTCTGCTCGGGCCAGCCCAGCGTGGAGAACGGCCAGAGTCCGCTGGAGAACCAGGTGTCCAGCACGTCCTCGTCCTGGTGCCAGCCCTCGCCGGTCGGCGGTTGCTCATCGGGGCCGACGCAGACCACCTCGCCGGCGGGGCCGTACCAGACCGGGATCCGGTGGCCCCACCAGAGCTGCCGGGAGATGCACCAGTCGTGCATGTTGTCGACCCAGGCGAAGTAGCGCTTGGCAAGTTCCGCCGGCTCGATGCGCACCCGACCGTCGCGTACCGCGTCGCCGGCCGCCTTGGCCAGCGGCGAGGTGTTGACGAACCACTGCAACGACAACCGGGGCTCGACGGTGGTACGGCACCGGGAGCAGTGGCCGACAGCGTGCACGTACGGCCGCTTCTCGGCGACGACGCGTCCCTCGGCGCGCAGCGCCGCCACGATCGCTGGCCGGGCCTCGAACCGGTCCAGTCCCTCGAACGGGCCGGGTGCGGTGATCACCCCCCGCTCGTCCATGACCGTCAGCGCGGGCAGGTCGTGCCGCTGCCCGATCTCGAAGTCGTTCGGGTCGTGCGCCGGGGTCACCTTCACCATGCCGGTGCCGAACGACGGGTCCACGTGCGCGTCGCCCACGATCGGGATGCGCCGCCCGGTCAACGGCAACTCGACCTCGGTTCCGATCAGGTGGCGGTACCGCTCGTCGTCGGGGTGCACGGCGACCGCCGTGTCGCCGAGCATGGTCTCCGCCCGGGTGGTGGCCACCACCACCTCGTCGCTGTAGCGGATCGACACCAGTTCGCCGTCGTCGTCGGTGTGCTCCACCTCGATGTCCGACAGGGCGGTCAGGCAGCGCGGGCACCAGTTGATGATGCGGTTCGCCCGGTAGATCAGGCCGTCGTCGTACAGCTTCTTGAACATGGTCTGGACGGCGCGGGACAGGCCCTCGTCCATGGTGAAGCGTTCCCGGTCCCAGTCGACCGAGTCGCCGAGCCGGCGCATCTGGCCGAGGATCGCGCCGCCGGAGGAGGCCTTCCACTCCCACACCCGCTCGACGAACTTCTCCCGGCCCAGGTCGTGGCGGGAGAGCCCCTGCGCGGCGAGTTGCCGCTCGACCACGTTCTGGGTGGCGATGCCGGCGTGGTCCATGCCCGGCAGCCAGAGCGCCTCGTAGCCCTGCATCCGCTTGCGCCGCACCAGGGCGTCCTGCACCGTGTGGTCCAGCGCGTGACCCATGTGCAGCGAGCCGGTGACGTTCGGCGGTGGGATGACGATGGTGAAGGGCTGCCGATCACTGTCCGCGGTGGCCCGGAATCGACCGTCGGCTACCCACTGCTCGTACCGTCGCTGCTCTACCTCACTCGGCTGATACTGGCCGGCGAGGGTCGGGGCGTCGGGGCGTCGGGCATCCAGTCTCTCGGTCACCCTGAAAGTCTACGGAGCGCTTCGACGGACCCGACGTGCGCCACCTGTCGTTCGCGTACGGTGTCGGCTATGTCCGACGCACATCTCAGGGCCCGTCAGCTCGACGAGGGCGCTCCGCCGGTCGAGCTGACCGACGAGCCGATCGAGCTGGGCGACCGCGAGCCGGCAGCCGGCGCCGACCGGCCCGACGTACGGTCTCGGCGACGACGTCTGGTCCTGGTGGCGCTCGCGATCATCGCGCTGGTGGGGGTGGGCGCGCTCAGCACCTGGGGCTGGCGGATCGTGCAGCAGAAGGACGCCCGGATCACCACCCCCGACCAGGTCGCCGGTCTTCGGCTGGACAGCAGCGACCGGGCGGCCAGCACGGCCGACTATCTGCGTAGCGGGCTGGCTGCTGACATTCAGCTGGACAGCAGCTTCGGCGCCGTCTACCAGGACCCCGCCGACGCCCGGCGATCTGTTCTGATCTTCGGCGGCACCACGCTGCTGTGGCAGCCTGAGCGGGACCTGGAGAGTCTGTTCGAGCTGATGGCCGACGAGACCGCAGCCGTGACCGGGCTCCGCGACGTGCCACCGGGGCGGCTGGGTGGCGTGATGAAGTGCGGCAGCACCGGCGGCGAGGGCGGCGATTTCGCGGTCTGCGGCTGGGCCGACCACGGCAGCGTGGTGCTGGCCATGTTCCCCGCCCGTTCGGTCGAGGAGTCCGCCGGTCTGCTGCGGCAGATCCGGGACGGCCTGCAGACCCGCGTCTGACAGGTGCGCGGCGGCTGGCCCGGATGCCCGGGCGACGCCACGTCCGCCGCAGGGCACAGGGCGCGACCTGCCACGGTGGGACCGACCCGCCCGGCCAGCCGGGGCGGGAGTGCCGCACCGGGGTGGCCAGCCCGGCGAGGGCCACGAGGACGATTCCGCCACCGGCGAGAAGACACACCAGAGGTACGCCGTACACCTCGGCACCCCAGGTGACGACGGCCGCGCCGACCGGACCGAGCGCATAGTGGGTCGCCCAGAACACCGAGGTGATCCGGCAACGGTATCGCCAGCGTGGCGAAGCCGTCGCCGACCACGGAGAGAGTCTGAGCCGACCAGAACACCGTGGCGTCGCGGTGCCGCCACAGCGGCCGGGTGGCCGGCCGTTCCGCCGTAGGTGCCGTCACCCGGGCGATGGTATTCGTAGGCCGACGCGAACGGCTTCCGCTTTATCGGGCTCTTGGGGTCACTCCCCCGGCCCGGCTACGGTGCTCGGCATTGCGGTCCGATCGCTTCGTGGAATGCGTTTAGGGCCACCCCCAGCGGGGGTGGCCCTAAACGGAAGAATGTCCGGCGGTGTCCTACTCTCCCACACCCTCCCGGGTGCAGTACCATCGGCGCTGGAGGGCTTAGCTTCCGGGTTCGGAATGAGACCGGGCGTTTCCCCTCCGCCATGACCGCCGTAACCTTATCAACATGTCAAACAACACCAACACCAACAGCGTTTTCCTTGTTGGAGTGTTGTTTGTTTGTTGTGAGTTACACAGTGGACGCGTAGCAACTTTGATAGTCAAGTCCTCGGCCTATTAGTACCGGTCAACTGAACCCGTTACCGGGCTTACATTTCCGGCCTATCAACCCAGTCGTCTAGCTGGGGGCCTTACCCCACCAAAGGTGGATGGGATACCTCATCTTGAAGCAGGCTTCCCGCTTAGATGCTTTCAGCGGTTATCCCTTCCGAACGTAGCTAACCAGCCGTGCCCCTGGCGGGACAACTGGCACACCAGAGGTTCGTCCGTCCCGGTCCTCTCGTACTAGGGACAGCCCTTCTCAAGTATCCTACGCGCACGGCGGATAGGGACCGAACTGTCTCACGACGTTCTAAACCCAGCTCGCGTACCGCTTTAATGGGCGAACAGCCCAACCCTTGGGACCTGCTACAGCCCCAGGATGCGACGAGCCGACATCGAGGTGCCAAACCATCCCGTCGATATGGACTCTTGGGGAAGATCAGCCTGTTATCCCCGGGGTACCTTTTATCCGTTGAGCGACACCGCTTCCACACGCAAGTGCCGGATCACTAGTCCCGACTTTCGTCCCTGCTCGACCCGTCAGTCTCACAGTCAAGCTCCCTTGTGCACTTGCACTCAACACCTGATTGCCAACCAGGCTGAGGGAACCTTTGGGCGCCTCCGTTACCCTTTAGGAGGCAACCGCCCCAGTTAAACTACCCACCAGACACTGTCCCTGAACCGGATAACGGTCCGAAGTTAGATACCCGAATCAACCAGAGTGGTATTTCAAGATTGCCTCCACCCATACTGGCGTATGAGCTTCACCGGCTCCCACCTATCCTACACAAGCCGACTCAAATACCAATGTCAAGCTATAGTAAAGGTCCCGGGGTCTTTCCGTCCTGCCGCGCGTAACGAGCATCTTTACTCGTACTGCAATTTCGCCGGGCCTGTGGTTGAGACAGTGGGGAAGTCGTTACGCCATTCGTGCAGGTCGGAACTTACCCGACAAGGAATTTCGCTACCTTAGGATGGTTATAGTTACCACCGCCGTTTACTGGCGCTTAAGTTCTCCGCTTCGCCCCAAAAGAGCTAACAGGTCCCCTTAACGTTCCAGCACCGGGCAGGCGTCAGTCCATATACATCGAATTACTTCTTCGCATGGACCTGTGTTTTTAGTAAACAGTCGCTTCCCCCTGCTCTCTGCGGCCATACAACGCTCCACCCGCGCGGGGCTTCACGTCTCCGGCCCCCCTTCTCCCTAAGTTACGGGGGCAATTTGCCGAGTTCCTTAACCACAGTTCGCCCGATCGCCTCGGTATTCTCTACCTGACCACCTGTGTCGGTTTGGGGTACGGGCCGCTCGAAACTCGCTAGAGGCTTTTCTCGGCAGCATAGGATCACTGACTTCACCTGAATCGGCTCGGCATCACGTCTCAGCCCTGTGCGCCACGGATTTGCCTATGGCACGGCCTACACGCTTACCCCGGCACAACCACCGGCCGGGCTCAGCTACCTTCCTGCGTCACCCCATCGCTTGACTACTACCCGCCAGGTTCCCACGCTCACCAACCTCGACCCGAAGGTCTCGGCTAGCTCGGATGGTTAGCACAACGAGGTTCATCAGGGACGCTCCTTCGCGGGTACGGGAATATCAACCCGTTGTCCATCGACTACGCCTCTCGGCCTCGCCTTAGGTCCCGACTCACCCAGGGCGGATTAACCTGGCCCTGGAACCCTTGGTCATCCGGCGGAAGGGTTTCTCACCCTTCTTTCGCTACTCATGCCTGCATTCTCACTCGTGCCGCGTCCACAACTAGGTCACCCCGCTGCTTCACCCCCGGCACGACGCTCCCCTACCCACCCACACACCTGCACGAAACCCCAAAGGACCTCGCGAAGTCATTGTGTGAATGCCACAGCTTCGGCGGTGTGCTTGAGCCCCGCTACATTGTCGGCGCGGAACCACTTGACCAGTGAGCTATTACGCACTCTTTAAAGGGTGGCTGCTTCTAAGCCAACCTCCTGGTTGTCTATGCGACCCCACATCCTTTTCCACTTAGCACACGCTTAGGGGCCTTAGCTGGTGATCTGGGCTGTTTCCCTCTCGACTACGAAGCTTATCCCCCGCAGTCTCACTGCCGCGCTCTCACTTACCGGCATTCGGAGTTTGGCTGATTTCGGTAAGCTTGTAGGCCCCCTAGACCATCCAGTGCTCTACCTCCGGCAAGAAACACACGACGCTGCACCTAAATGCATTTCGGGGAGAACCAGCTATCACGGAGTTTGATTGGCCTTTCACCCCTAACCACAGGTCATCCCCCAACTTTTCAACGTTGGTGGGTTCGGCCCTCCACACGGTCTTACCCGCGCTTCAGCCTGCCCATGGCTAGATCACTCCGCTTCGGGTCTAGAACATGCGACTCAAACGCCCTCTTCAGACTCGCTTTCGCTACGGCTCCCCCACACGGGTTAACCTCGCCACATGCCACTAACTCGCAGGCTCATTCTTCAAAAGGCACGCCGTCACCCCGCAAGGCTCCGACGGATTGTAGGCGAACGGTTTCAGGTACTATTTCACTCCCCTCCCGGGGTACTTTTCACCATTCCCTCACGGTACTCGTCCGCTATCGGTCACCAGGAAGTATTTAGGCTTACCAGGTGGTCCTGGCAGATTCACGGCAGATTTCAGGAGTCCGCCGCTACTCGGGAACACCCACAGAAGACCAGCTGCTTTCACCTACCGGACTATCACCGTCTACGGTCAGCCTTTCCAGACCATTCAGCTAACAACTGGCTTTATCACTCCTCACACGAGTGTCAGCTCGTGTAGCAGGGTCCCACAACCCCGACCACGCAACCCCTGACAGGTATCACACGCAACCGGTTTAGCCTCAATCCGCTTTCGCTCGCCACTACTCACGGAATCACTATTGTTTTCTCTTCCTACGGGTACTGAGATGTTTCACTTCCCCGCGTTCCCTCCACACACCCTATGAGTTCAGGTGCAGGTGACACCACATGACTGATGCCGGGTTACCCCATTCGGACACCCTGGGATCACAGCTCGGTTGACAGCTCCCCCAGGCCTATCGCGGCCTCCCACGTCCTTCATCGGCTCCTGGTGCCAAGGCATCCACCGTTCGCCCTTGACAACTTGACCACAAAGATGCTCGCGTCCACTGTGCAATTCTCAACAAACAACCAACCCACAACCCACCGTCTCCCACCAGCCCGGCAACCACCGGCGGTATGAGAAACCAAGCCATGCCTGGCGCCTCGACAAGCTCCCGCTCGCCTCAAGGCTCTGAAACAACAACCACACAGGTTGTTCCTTCAGGACCCAACAGGGTGCTTTACATCCCTCCCCAGCCGCACCACAGCAACCGTTCCCACCAACCCGAAAGCCGGCTGTACTAAGCGCCCTGACCGTTGCCGAGGAAAAACTCACCAGTGTCTCCGCCAATCGAGCACCCCGACCCGACATCCGCAGGCCGCGGGCTCCATACCACCTTTCGGTGGATGGTGCTCCTTAGAAAGGAGGTGATCCAGCCGCACCTTCCGGTACGGCTACCTTGTTACGACTTCGTCCCAATCGCCAGCCCCACCTTCGACGGCTCCCTCCACAAGGGTTGGGCCACCGGCTTCGGGTGTTGCCGACTTTCGTGACGTGACGGGCGGTGTGTACAAGGCCCGGGAACGTATTCACCGCAGCGTTGCTGATCTGCGATTACTAGCGACTCCGACTTCACGGGGTCGAGTTGCAGACCCCGATCCGAACTGAGACCGGCTTTTTGGGATTCGCTCCACCTCACGGTATCGCAGCCCATTGTACCGGCCATTGTAGCATGCGTGAAGCCCTGGACATAAGGGGCATGATGACTTGACGTCATCCCCACCTTCCTCCGAGTTGACCCCGGCAGTCTCCCATGAGTCCCCAACCGAATTGCTGGCAACATGGGACGAGGGTTGCGCTCGTTGCGGGACTTAACCCAACATCTCACGACACGAGCTGACGACAGCCATGCACCACCTGTCACCGGCCCCGAAGGACCCCACATCTCTGCGAGATTTCCGGCGATGTCAAACCCAGGTAAGGTTCTTCGCGTTGCATCGAATTAATCCGCATGCTCCGCCGCTTGTGCGGGCCCCCGTCAATTCCTTTGAGTTTTAGCCTTGCGGCCGTACTCCCCAGGCGGGGCGCTTAATGCGTTAGCTGCGGCACAGAGAACCGGAGAGGCCCCCCACACCTAGCGCCCAACGTTTACAGCGTGGACTACCAGGGTATCTAATCCTGTTCGCTCCCCACGCTTTCGCTCCTCAGCGTCAGTATCGGCCCAGAGACCCGCCTTCGCCACCGGTGTTCCTCCTGATATCTGCGCATTTCACCGCTACACCAGGAATTCCAGTCTCCCCTACCGAACTCTAGCCTGCCCGTATCGACTGCAGGCCCGCAGTTGAGCCACGGGTTTTCACAGTCGACGCGACAAGCCGCCTACGAGCTCTTTACGCCCAATAAATCCGGACAACGCTCGCGCCCTACGTCTTACCGCGGCTGCTGGCACGTAGTTGGCCGGCGCTTCTTCTGCAGGTACCGTCACTCACGCTTCGTCCCTGCTGAAAGAGGTTTACAACCCGAAGGCCGTCATCCCTCACGCGGCGTCGCTGCATCAGGCTTCCGCCCATTGTGCAATATTCCCCACTGCTGCCTCCCGTAGGAGTCTGGGCCGTGTCTCAGTCCCAGTGTGGCCGGTCGCCCTCTCAGGCCGGCTACCCGTCGTCGCCTTGGTAGGCCATCACCCCACCAACAAGCTGATAGGCCGCGAGCCCATCCCAAGCCGAAAAACTTTCCACCCACAAACATGCGCCCGCAAGTGAATATCCGGTATTAGCCCCGGTTTCCCGGGGTTATCCCAAAGCCTAGGGCAGGTTGCTCACGTGTTACTCACCCGTTCGCCGCTCGAGTACCCCGAAGGGCCTTTCCGCTCGACTTGCATGTGTTAAGCACGCCGCCAGCGTTCGTCCTGAGCCAGGATCAAACTCTCCAACAAAAACCTGTCGAAAAATCCATCCCAGCAACAAAAAATGTTGCCAAAGGAATCCAAACCAACCAGAAAAACCTGGCCAGCCCGGGAAAAAAACAAACTTGGCACTGGCTTATCAAGCACCCTGTTGAGTTCTCAAAGAACAACCACACACCAAACCCGGCCTCATTCGAGGAACCGCGTTCGGGGCAACCGCTCCAAACTATCCGAACCGCGCTTCGAGGTCAACCTGAGTGATCAGGTGCTCGTAGCTGACTCGGGGCCCACGCCAACGCTCACCTTGCGGTGTCAGCGACTGTCGTGGAGGACCGCAGACCGGCCGATCATCACTCAGGATAATCTGCCCGGCTCCTGCCGGCTCCAGAACCCTACCCGGTTGGCTTCGCGATCGCAACTCCATCTCGCTGAGTTGCTCCGCACCACCCGGCCTCAGCACCGCGCTGACATGGTCTCCGCGTTGCTGGCGCCCGTTCTCGGCCGGTTTGCCCGGCCTCCCGCGTGCAGAGAGAAAGTTACGCGGACGCCCCCGAGAAGGCAAATCATCTCTCATCGATGGGAGATTCGAGTTCGGCGAACGCTGGTCGGGTGGCGTCCCGGCGATCGGGACCCGGCCGACAACTCAGCCGGCTGACCGAAACCGGTACGGGATACGGACGCAGGCTCTGCTGTAAGTCTCCGCGCGGACGGCCACGAGGGGTCGCGACGTGCCAGAGTGTCAGGCATGGATGACGTGTCCCGGCCCGTGAGCCCGGTCCTCGCCGAGGACGCGCTGCTCGGCCTGCTGTTACCGATATGGCAACTGCTCATCGGGGCCTTCGTGCTCTTCGCGGTCCTGGTCTCGATCGGCCGGCTGGCCCGACGCGGCCCGTCCCGGATGGGTACCGCCCTTCTGATCACCGCAGCCGCCATCGCCGGCTTCGCGCTGGTCGGCGTACTACTTCAGGGATAGGTCGTCAGAGCCGGCGATTCGCCAGACTGGGCAGCTCGGCACGGGTTCGGTCCAGACAGCTCAGGTCGATGTCGGTTACCGCCAGCCCCGGACCATCGGGCACCTGGGACAACACCGTCCCCCACGGATCGATCACCATGCTCCGCCCGTAACAGGTGCGGCCGGGCTCGTGGTCACCCGTCTGCCCGGCTGCCGCGACGAAACACTGGTTCTCGATCGCGCGGGCGCGCAGCAGCACCTCCCAGTGATCTCTCCCGGTGTGCATCATGAAGGCCGCCGGTACCACCAACAGCTTGGCGGCACCAACAGTGGCCAACTGTCGATAGAGCTCGGGAAAGCGCAGGTCATAGCAGATCGACAGGCCCACCCGTAACCCTTCGACGTCGACCACGACCGGCTGCTCCCCGGGGGCCACGGTCGTGGACTCTCGGTAGGAGACACGGCCGGGGATCTCCACGTCGTACAGGTGGATCTTGCGGTACGAGGCGGCAAGCGCGCCGGAACGGTCGAAGACCAGCGTGGTGTTCCAGGTGCGGTCCGGGTCGGGACCCGCCTCGTGGTACGAGCCGGCGATCAGCCAGACCCCGTGCCGGCGAGCGGCAGCGGCGAAGAACTGACCCACCCGGCCGTCCGCGGACTCCGGTGCCGGCATCCCGGCACCTGGTCCGAGATAGTCGACGTACTCCGGCAGCAGCACCAGATCCGCGCCGGCCTTCGCGGCGCGATCGATAAGCGCTTCCGCGGCGGCGAGGTTCGCCTCTCGGTCATCCCGGGAGTTCAGCTGGCAGACGGCGACGCGCATGGCTGCCAGCGTACGGGTGGATGGTGGCCGGCCGCAGTGTGCGGTCGAGGGAACCTCGCCCAGCAGCGCGGCGGTCGCCGCCGCCCGTACCTCGGCGTCGTCGGTATCGGGAAGACCCGAGCCGCCGGTCGAGTTCAGGCGGACTTTTCCTCGCGCTCGCGCCGGGCACGACGACCCGTGAACTCGCGCGGAACGATCGTCGGGTTCACGTTTTCCAGTACCGCCTCACGGGTGATCAGCACCCGGGCGGCATCAGGATTACTGGGCACCTCGTACATCACGGAGAGCAGCACCTCCTCCATGATGGCGCGCAGCCCACGAGCGCCGGTGCCACGCAGCATTGCCTGATCGGCGATCGCTTCGAGGGCGGGCCGCTCGAACTCCAGCTCGACGCCGTCCAGCTCGAACAGGCGCTGGTATTGCCGGACCAGGGCGTTGCGCGGCTCGGTGAGGATCCTCACCAGCGCGGTGCGGTCCAGGCTCCGGACACTCGTGATCACCGGTAGCCGACCGATGAACTCGGGGATCAGCCCGAACTTGAGCATGTCCTCCGGCATCACCTGGCTGAAGATGTCGTCGGTGGAGCGATCGGAGACAGCGCGGAGACGGGCGCCGAAGCCGGTGCCCCCGTGCCCCGTACGCGCCTCGATGATCTGATCCAGACCGGCGAAGGCACCACCGCATATGAACAGCACGTTTGTGGTGTCGATCTGGATGAACTCCTGGTGGGGGTGCTTGCGGCCACCCTGTGGCGGCACGTTCGCGACGGTGCCCTCAAGCATCTTCAGCAGCGCCTGCTGAACGCCCTCACCGGAGACGTCACGGGTGATCGAGGGATTCTCCGACTTGCGGGCGATCTTGTCGACCTCATCGATGTAGATGATGCCGGTCTCGGCCCGCTTGATGTCGTAGTCCGCTGCCTGAATCAGCTTGAGGAGGATGTTCTCCACGTCCTCGCCCACGTAGCCGGCCTCGGTGAGGGCGGTGGCATCGGCGATCGCGAAGGGCACGTTCAACATCCGGGCCAGAGTCTGCGCCAGGTGGGTCTTGCCACAACCGGTCGGACCCAGCAACAGGATGTTCGACTTGGCCAGCTCCACCCCGTCGTTGCCGGAGCCCGGCGCGCCGGCCGCCTCGGCCTGGATTCGCTTGTAGTGGTTGTAGACCGCGACAGCGAGCGCCTTTTTGGCCCCCTCCTGCCCCACGACGTAGTTGTCGAGGAACTGGCAGATCTCCATCGGCTTGGGAAGCTCTTCCCACTTCACCTCGCCGGACTCGGCCAGCTCCTCTTCGATGATCTCGTTGCAGAGATCGATGCACTCGTCGCAGATGTAGACCCCGGGGCCTGCGATGAGCTTCTTGACCTGCTTCTGCGACTTCCCACAGAAGGAGCATTTAAGTAGGTCGCCGCCGTCACCGATCCGTGCCACCTACGTTCTCCCTGCACTCATCGGCCGGCAGCCCCGGCCACGACCTGCGGACGCTGACGCTCCGCCCGTCTTTCCCACGCTCGCCGGTCGCCCGGCGAAGCGTACGGACCCGACGTTACCCGCTGCCGGAGGTTTCTCCGACCCCCAAAACGGGTGTGTCAGAGGTCGGTCGACAACGAGCCCGACCGACCTCTGACCCGGCAGCGGTCAGCTGGCCGCGTTCGCGGCCAACAGACCCTTCTTACGACTGGTGAGGATCGTGTCGACCAGCCCGTACTCGCGGGCCTCCTCAGCTGTCATGATCTTGTCACGGTCGATGTCCTTGCGTACCAGGTCGACCGGGCGGTTGCAGTGCCGGGAGAGCATCTCCTCCAGCTGGGTACGCATCCGCAGGATCTCCTTGGCCTGGATCTCGATGTCCGAGCCCTGCCCGTAGCCGCCCTCGGTGGCCGGCTGGTGGATGATGATGCGCGAGTTCGGCAGGGCCATCCGCTTGCCCGGGGTACCGGCCGAGAGCAGCACCGCGGCGGCCGAGGCGGCCTGACCGAGGCAGACCGTCGAGATGTCCGGCCGGACGTACTGCATGGTGTCGTAGATCGCCGTCATGGCGGTGAACGAGCCGCCC
Organism: Verrucosispora sp. WMMD573; assembly: GCF_027497175.1. Classification (NCBI taxonomy): domain Bacteria; kingdom Bacillati; phylum Actinomycetota; class Actinomycetes; order Micromonosporales; family Micromonosporaceae; genus Micromonospora; species Verrucosispora sp. WMMD573. The sequence goes on from NZ_CP114901.1 coordinate 25,813, forward strand.
GGCGAGTTGATGTACATGATGATGTCCCGGTCGGGGTCCGTCCCCTCCAGGGTGAGCAGCTGTGCCATCACGTCGTTGGCCGACGCGTCGTCCACCTGCACGCCGAGGAAGATGATGCGGTCCTCGAAGAGCTTGTTGTACGGGTTGGACTCCTTGACCCCGTACGACGTGCGCTCGACGAACGACGGCAGAACATAGCGGTTGTGCACGGCCGCGAACTGGGGCGGCAGGCTGAGGTCGGTCATCGTCTGCTCCTCGATCAGCTCAGGGTCCCGGCGCCCTCGGGAACCTGGGCGGCCCCCGTGATCACCTTGTCGATGAAGCCGTAGTCGACGGCTTCCTGGGCGGTGAACCAGCGGTCCCGGTCCGAGTCCGCCTCGATCTGCGCCGGCTGCTGACCGGTGTGGTAGGCGACGCGCTCCTGGAACATCCGCTTGGTGTACAGCATCTGCTCGGCCTGGATCGCGATGTCGGCGGCGGTGCCGCCCATCCCGCCGGAGGGCTGGTGCATCATGATCCGGGCGTGCGGGAGGGCGTAACGCTTGCCCTTCGTGCCCGCGCAGAGCAGCAGCTGACCCATGGAGGCGGCCATGCCCATCGCCACGGTCGACACATCGTTGTCGATGAACTGCATCGTGTCGTAGATGGCCATGCCGGAGTAGACCGAGCCACCGGGCGAGTTGATCCAGAGGTTGATGTCGCGGTCCGGATCTTCCGCGGCGAGCAGCAACAGCTGCGCGCAGATGCGGTTGGCGACCTGGTCGGTCACCTCGCTGCCCAGGAAGACGATCCGCTCCTTGAGCAACCGGTTGTAGACCGAGTCGTCGAGGTTGCCAATGGTGTCACCGCCGCGGGCGTCGATCGCCCGAAGCGGCTTCGCTGGGATGTGCATGTCGGTCATGGCAGCCCTTCGCTCTCCGTACCGTCGTGTCCGACACTAACCGCTGGGCCGGTCGCCGGACTCCCGGTCCGGGCACTGTTCGCTCTCAGCGCAGCAGGCCGAAGGCGTACCCGGAAAAGGGATCGGGCCACCACCCACCGCGACCGGCGGACGGTGGCCCCACCCGGCGATCAGTGCTCGTGCGAGTGCTCCTGCTCGCTCGCCTCACGCAGCGCGTCCATGGTCACCACGTTGCCGGCCGCATCCTTGATCGTGATGCGCTCCATCACCGAGGCCAGTGCCTTGCCCCGCCGGACGTCGCCGTAGACCGCGCCCGCGGTGCCGGAGCGAACAAGCTGGTCGTAGTACTGCTGGGGGGCCATGCCAGCGCGCTGAGCGCGGTGGACGATTTCGTGACCGAACTCGTCGTCGGAGACCTGCACGTCCTCGGCGTCGGCGAGGGTGTCGAGCAGCAGCTGGACCTTCACGCCCTGGGTGGCCGCGTCGGTCAGCTCGGCATCGATCTGCTCCTCGGTCTTCTCCTCGGCGGCGAGGTAGTCCTCCATCGAGGCGCCGATGCGCTCCAGCTGGTCGGCCATCGCCTCCTTGCGGCTCTCCACCTCGTCGCGGATCACACCCTCCGGCGCCGGCACGTCGGCGGCCTCGACAAGCTGCTCCAGGGCCTTGTCCCGAGCGGCGTAGATCTGCTCGACCCGCTTGCCCCGGGTGACCCGCTCACGCAGGTCCGCCCGCAGCTCCTCGATGGTGTCGAACTCGCTGGCGAGCTGGGCGAACTCGTCGTTCAGCTCGGGCAGCTCCTTCTCCTTGACCGTACGCACGGTCACCAGCACCTCGGCGTCGCGGCCGGCGAAGTCGCCGCCCACCAGCTGGGTGGTGAAGGTGGTGTCCTCGCCTGCGGAGAGACCCACGACCGCCTCGTCCAGGCCCGGCAGGAGCTGCTTGCTGCCCACCTCGTGCGAGATGTTGCTGGCCGAGCCGCCCGGCACCTCCTCGCCGTCGACGGTCGCCCGCAGGTCGATCTGGACGTAGTCGCCCTCGGCGGCGGCCCGCTCGACGGTCTTCAGGGTGGCGAAGCGCTCACGCAGGCCGTTCACCTGCTCGTCGATCTCGCTGTCGTCGATCTGCAACTCGTCGACGGTGACCTCGATCGAGGCCAGGTCAGGCACGGTGATCTCCGGCCGGACGTCCACCTCGGCGGTGAAGTTGAGCGAGTCGCCGTCGTTGAACTCGGTGATCTCGACCTCGGGACGACCCAGCGTCTTCAGGTCGTGCTCCCGCACGGCGGAGAGGATGTTCTGCGGAATCGCCTCCTGCACCGCCTCGTTGAGCACGGTGCCCCGGCCGACCCGCTGATCGATGATCGCCGGCGGCACCTTCCCCTTACGGAAGCCGGGGATCTGGATCTGCTGACCGATCTCCCGGTACGCCTTCTTGAGGCTCGGCTCGAGCTCGACGAACGGCACCTCGATGGCGAGCCGCACGCGCGTCGGGCTCAGAGTCTCGACGGTGCTCTTCACAGGCGTACTCCTTGACGGATCTCGGTTGATTCAGGGCGCACTTTCGGCCCATCGAGTGTAGGCGAGCCGGCACGCCGGACCAGCAGCGCCCGGGGCCGGCGGCGGGCCTGCCCCGCGTGCCGGTCGTCCGGGTGCCGCCGTCCGGTGCTTGCGGCAGTCGGGGTGGCGGGATTTGAACCCACGGCCCCTCGCTCCCAAAGCGAGTGCGCTACCAAGCTGCGCCACACCCCGTGGCGACGAGCAGTCTATGCCGTCCCTCCGACAACCGGCTGCCGGGGCGTCCCCCAACGCGCCGAACGATGACAAACCGGGCACTCCCCCTCCAGGGCGCCGGCAGGCAGCAGGCAGCAGGCAGCAGGCAGCAGGCAGCAGGCAGCAGGCAGCAGGCAGCAGGCAGCAGGCAGCAGGCAGCAGGCAGGTGCAGTTTCCCGGATGTTGTCGTCTCCCGGCGGCGCGACACGACAACATCCCCGATGTTGTCGTGTCGATGCGGCGCGGAGCCGGGTACGGCCGCGCGGCCGGCGCGGGTATTGGGTAGGCTGTCGGGCGCACCCGGTCCTGCGGGTGCACGCGGGCGTAGCTCAATGGCAGAGCTTCAGTCTTCCAAACTGACGGTGCGGGTTCGATTCCCGTCGCCCGCTCCACGAACGTCGGCCCAGGTCATTGGTGCGATCGTTGAGCCTGGGCGTTCCCTTCGTGCCAGTCCCGGCTCGCCCAGAGATCGGCAGCCGGACGCGAATCACCTCACCAGATGCGACCTGCGCCGCCAGAGCCCTCGCGACGGACCGAGCGCCATATGAGGGGTCTTACCGCCTCCCGCCACAGCATGCCCATCGTCGAGCGGCGATGGTCGCAGGGCGGCGGCCATGTCGGACAGTGCCGGGTGGCTCCGGAGAGTGGCAGCCTCAGGAGGCCACCTTCTGGAGTCTCATCCCGCCACTGCCGAAGCGCTCTCATCCGAATCAAGGCGACGGACGTCCAGACGTCCGAGGCCCACAGCTATGTGGCGCCCGCTACCGTGACTGCCGTGACGACCTACGAGGCTGGCGCAACGGTCCTGGACATCCTGCTTGCCAGCGCGGCCGTCGCTTTGGTCGGGTGCGCTGCCTGGGTGCTCATCCGCAGCCGACGCTCCGCAACGGTTCGGCTGTTCGGGCGGGCCCTGCATCACCCCCGGCTGTGGGCCGCAGGGGCGGCGTGCATGGGCTTCTACGCACTCCTGGGACTAGGAAACCTCACGGAGGTCATGCCCAGCACTTGGCGTACTCCGGGCCGGTGGATCGAGGTTCTGCTGTTGCTGGCCGCATCGACCCTCATGGTCACCTACGGAATCCTTGAGTACCGCGCCCGGCGGCGGAGTGGTCCTGACCAGCAGGTCGAGCGTGGGGCGCTGCCACGATCGCCATCGTGACTGGCGACTGGTTGACCGGTAGCTCGGGCGCGTGGCGGAGCGCGCTGCTGGCCCGCGTGGTCGCCGAGATCGAGACGGAGATTCGTCGGGCGTGGGAACGTCTTCTCCTCGACCTCGATGTCGAGCCCGATTCTGCCGAGGCGGTCGAGTTGGCCTGGCTGGTGGCCAATGATCCGGCGGCGTACGACTGGCGGACCGTCGACGGCGCGCTCGATCGGTTGAGGTGTCCGGCGTGCGAGTCACGGCTGACCCAGGGGCCGGCCGCGTGCGAGACGTGCGAGTTCCATCATCGGATGCGGTTCGGTGCTCGTGAGGTCGACCGCGAGCATGTTCCGCCGGGCAACGAACATGCCTTGCGGGTGGCGGGTGCGGTGGCGCGTACCCGTCATCGCTACTCGGCCAGAGCCCGGGTGGGCTACGAATTGATGCTGCCGGACCTCGTTGCCGGTGCGCTGCCCACCACCAGGCAGGCTCAGGCCGGCAAGGCTCTGATCAACAAGCTGACCGACGATGAGTGTGACCGCGTCGTCAGCTTCGCCGAGGTCGAGGAGTTGGCACGCGGTCGCTGACCCCCACCCGTCCACCTCCCACCCGTCCACGACTGGCCGCGGCCGGCGGCGCTGCAACCAGGTCGCCGACCAGTTCGTCGCCGTCGTGCCGGAAGGACAGTTCCGTCGACACCGGCTCGAACAACACAGCGGCACGATATCCGTGTGGTGCCGGAGGTCAACGTGCCGCGTGTTCGGCGCGGGCGGGGGCACCGACCTGGTGCAGGTGTCGTAGGGCCTGGCGGTAGGAGTCGATGAGGCCGGTCTGTTCGTATGCCACGCCGATCTCGGCGCAGTACGCCTGCACAATCGGTTGCGCCTTGCGCAGGTTCGGCGTCGGCATGCCGGGGAACAGGTGGTGTTCGATCTGGTAGTTCAGGCCGCCGAGCGCCACATCGGTGAACCAGTTGCCGCGGACGTTGCGGGAGGTCAACACCTGCTTGCGCAGGAAGTCCTCATCGCCGGTCGGGTGCGGCATGCCTTTGTGGTTGGGGGCGAAGGTCAGGCCCAGGTAGACGCCGAACAGGGCCTGGTGCAGCAGCAGGAAAGCGGCGGCCTGAAGCGGGGTGAGGACCACGAGCAGCGCCGCGAGGTAGCCGGCGGCGTGCAGCACCAGCAGGACGCTCTCCACGCCGCGACGCCGCACCGTGCCGTCGCGCAGAGCCTTGACGCTCGACACCTTGAGGCTTACGGCGAGCAGTGTCAGGAGCGGAAAGAACAGTACGGCCTGGTGCCGGGTGATGAAGCCCTTCAGCCCGCGCCGGCCGGTGGCTGCCTCGGCAGCCCAGATGAGCACCTCGGGGGCCACGTCCGGATCGAGGTCGTCGTGGTTGGGGTTGTTGTGGTGGCGGGTGTGCTTGTCCATCCACCAGCCGTAGCTCATTCCGACGCCGAGATTCCCGGCGAGCAGCCCGGCAAGCTCGCTGGGTGGCCTGGTGCGAAACACCTGACGGTGCGCCAGGTCGTGCGCCACCAGTGCCACCTGGGCGAACGTGACGGCGAGAAAGACGGCCGTGATCATCTGCCACCAGGAGGAGCCGATGACAAGGAACGCCGCCCAACCACCGACGTACATGAGCGCGACGGCGCCCAGGCGGACGAGGTAGTACGCGGGCCGCCGCCGCATCAGTCCCGCTCCGGTGATCCGACGGGAGAGTACGGCGAAATCGCTGCCGGTCGTCGTGGTCGTCATGGGTCCAGCGAACCGCTCACGAGCCGCGCCGTCAGGAGCGCTATCCCCCGCTGTCGAGGGGGTGCTGGCACCACCGACAATCGGCAGCCGGCCTGGGCAGAATGTGACCTGTGCAAGCGGCCGGAGCTGGTGAACGCATTGCCCCGTGGATCCGCCGGGGCGTGCGTTCCGTGCTGGCCGGGGTGGCCGCGATCGGCCTGGCGCTCACGAACTTCCCGCTGCTCGTCCTGTCGATTGTCGCGCTGGCGCTGGTTCCCGTGCCCTTCCTCGGCATGGCACTGGTGTCCTGGACGACGACGCTGGTCAGGAGGCGCACCGATCTCGAGCGGCGGCTCGCCGCCCAGTCCGGTGTCCCGCTGGCACGCCCGTACCATCCGCCTCCGGAGCGGGCCGTGCCCGGCGGGTGGCGCCGCTTCCGGTGGACGGTCACCGACCCGGCCACCTGGCGGGATCTCGGCTGGCTGGTACCGGGCGCCCTGGTCGGGATCGTTCTCGGCGCGGTCACGCTGGCCATACCGTTGTACGGGCTGGCGGGATTGACGCTGACGCCGGTGTGGATCTGGCTCGGCACCGACTGGTACGGCTACGGCACAGTCTGGTCGGTCGACTCGGTGGGCGAGGCCCTGCTCTGCGTTCCGCAGGGCGCGGCCATCCTGGCTCTCGGCCTGTGGTTGGCGCCGTGGCTGCGTCGCGTCGACGCCTTGTTCGACCGGCTTCTCCTCGCGCCGACCAGGGCCGCCGAACTGCGGCTGCGCGTCACCCAGCTGACCGTGACCCGGGCCGGCACGGTGGACGCTCAGGCCGCCGAGTTGCGCCGCATCGAACGTGACCTGCACGACGGTGTCCAGGCGCGGCTCGTCTCGCTGGGCATGATGATCGGGCTCGCCGACGAACTGATCGACCGGAATCCGGCCGCGGCTCACGAGATGCTCGCCGAGGCGCGTGCGTCGAGCGGTACGGCGCTGGTCGAGCTGCGGCATCTCGTCCGCGGCATCCATCCGCCCGTACTGGCGGAACGCGGTCTGGAGGGCGCGGTACGGGCACTGGCGCTCAGCCTGCCCGTGCCGATCGCGGTCGATGCCGATCTTCCCGGCCGGCTCGACACGCCGGTCGAGTCGGCGGCGTACTTCGCCGTGGCCGAGACCCTGACCAACGTGGTCCGGCACAGTCGCGCGCGGCACGCGTGGGTGTCGCTGCGCCACGTCGAGGGACGGTTGACGATGATGGTGACCGACGACGGTGCCGGCGGCGCCGACTCCGCCGCCGGTACCGGTCTGCGGGGTATCGAGCGTCGCCTCGCCGCCTTCGATGGCACGATGGCGCTGTCGAGCCCGCTCGGTGGGCCCACCGTCGTCACCATGGAGTTGCCGTGCGCGTTGTCATCGCCGAGGACCACGCGCTCCTTCGTGACGGACTGACCCGCATCCTGCGGGCCTTCGACTTCGACGTGGTGGCGTCCGTCGACAACGGCCCCGCCCTGCTGCCCGCCCTGGTCACCCACAAGCCCGAGGTGGCGGTGGTCGACGTCCGTCTCCCACCGACCTTCACCGACGAGGGCCTGCAGGCCGCGATCGCGGCCCGGAACCGGATACCCGGGCTGCCGATCCTGGTGCTCTCCCAGCACGTCGAGCCCTTGTACGCCCGGGAACTGCTCAGCACTCCGCAGGGTGGCGTCGGTTACCTGCTCAAGGATCGGGTCTCCAACGTCGGCGAGTTCATCGACGCGGTGCGCCGCGTCGCTGCGGGCGGCAGTGCCATGGATCCCGAGGTGATCACCCAGCTCCTCGCCCGTCGGGAGCCGCTGGCCGCCCTGACCGTCCGGGAACGGGAGGTGCTCGGCGAGATGGCCGCGGGTCGCTCCAATGCCGGGATCGCCGTCAAGCTCCGGATCACCGAGAAGGCGGTGAGCAAACACATCAACAACATCCTCACCAAGCTGGACATGCCGCCCTCCGATGACCACAACCGTCGGGTGCTGGCCGTGCTGGCGTACCTGAACGCCTGAGGCGCAACGCGTACCGGCTCCGATCAGTCGGCGGTGGAGTGTGGTGCCGCGGCAGCCGACTCCGGCGGCAGTTGGCGCAGCGCCCGGAAGGCACGTACGGCCAGGGGGACGCCCACCGCCAGGACGGCGGCGGCCTGCACCGAGGCGATCGTCAGCAGTGCCGTGCGCTGCGTCTGGCCGACGACGTCGGGCAGGGTCGCGATGCGCAGGACGAGTGCGGTCGCGGCGAGCATGACCAGCGCCAGCGACCAGGGCAGTGTGCGAGCCGGTGGACGGAATGCACACACGCCCAGGTGGACCACCATGGCAACGACGACCAGCGCACAGCACAGGCCCGGCCAGTCCAGCAGCCGTAGCGCCGGCGTGGTCGCCTGGGCGACGTACAGCGGTACGGGAACCGCGAGGATGCCCGCCGGTAGGGCCAGGAGCCAGCGTCGGCGCGCCACCGGCGCACCGTCACGGTGGACGGCCGACATCGCAACCAGCAGGAGAAGCTCGATGAGCAGCATCGCCCACGCCGCCACGGTCAGCGGTGCAGGGCCGCTGCTCTGCTCGACGGCGACTGCGATGGCCTTCGGCACGATGGCGATCACGGCGACGGCCTGGGCCGCTCGCCGGTGCCCGAGGACAAGGGCGAGGAAGGCCGGCAGCCAGGCGTACCCGGCGACGTTCAAGGTGGCCTGCCAACTGCTGCTGGGCGGAACGAGAGCCCATTCGGACGTGGGCGCGGGCAGCCAGCTCAGCGCGCCGGTGAGCCACAGCGTGACGGCGAGGCCGACGGTGGCCATGGCCGCCTGGGTCAGCACTCCGGCCAGCACCGCCAGGCGGACCGCCTGCCCCCAGGCGTACGGGCGCGGTGGCGCGTCAGGCCCACCGATCCGTAATCCGACGGCGAGGGACACGATGCTGGTCACCTCCGCCAGGCTCGGGCGGCCGTGGTCGGCGAGGTACTCGTCGGTCTCGGCGTCGCCGGTCTGCATGGTTTCCAGGAAGGCGGCGACCATGTCGTCCTCCCACTGCCGCCGGTATCCGGCGGGCAGCAGCCGCAGCACCCGGCGGTAGCGCTCCTCCAGCCGGCTCATGCGGACGTTCCTTCGATCGGGCTCTGTCGGCGCAGCCGGGTCGAGGCGAGCCGGGCGTTGGCGGCCAGCCGTCGGGCCTCCGCGTCGAGGGCGTGACGTCCCCGTTCGGTCAGTCGGTAGTACCGGCGCAGCCGGCCCTGCCAGGCCTCCTCACGGTCCAGCTCGATCAGGCCGCCACCGACGAGCCGGTCCAGGGCTCCGTACAGTGACCCGATCTTCAGCCGCACCCGGCCCTGCGACAACTCCGCCGCGTCGGCGACGATGCCGTAGCCGTGACGCGGGCCGTCGAGCAGCGCGGTGAGGACGAAGAAGGTCGGCTCGGTCATCGCCCCGGAACTCATCAGCCCAATATAGTGTCCGGCAATATATCTTGGCCAGCATCACTCCGTGGAGGCTGGCGGGTGGGCATGCTCCGGGTACTGCCGGGTCGTGCGGGCATACGAGAGCAGCGAGGCTCTCGGTCTGGCCGAGCGGCTGCTGCTCGCCATCGAACTCGGTGAGGACGCCGGCGGCGACCGGCACGGGGCACGCTCGGCGACCATGATGGTGATCGGCGACCAGCCAAACGGCAGCTACCCACCCGGGACGACCCGATGGGCGAGGCCGCCCGGAGGGCACTGGCCTGATCCGGAGGTCGCGCCGGGGCCGGACGGCACGGCCGGGAAACCGCACCGGCGGGGATGAACCGCGCCGGTCTGGGTAAGCAGGCCGCCGTCCTGGTGGAGTGACGACCTCGGTCGCGGTGCCGCGGCCACCTCCCGGACGGGCCGGCCGACGGGTCGGCCCGTCCGGCGGCCGGGACCCTCACGCGGGCATCCCGCGGCGGCAGCCTAGTTCGTCAGCCAGTTCCAGGCGTCCATGATCCACTGCGTCTGTTGCAGGAACGCGACGCCGAGGCCGGTCAGGAACACCGCCGTGACCAGATGCGCTCCCCGGGCGGTGCGCCGGACCCGGCCCAGCTGCCGTTCCAGCACCACTCGGCCGAGCAGCCGGGCCAGGGTGAACAACCCGGCCGCGACCAACAGGCTCAGCACGAAGATCACGACTGGTCCGACGAGGTCACCACCGCCGGAGATGGCCCAGATTCCCCAGCAGACGAAGGCGAACAGCGCCCCCGCGAAGCTCCACTCGCCGCCGCGCTTCAGCCGGGCCACGTGCCAGCTCAAAGGCTGACGCGGCGCCGCTTCGCCGGGCCAGCCGGTGCCGGTCCGCTCATGCTCCACCGTCGGAAACGGCTCGGTACGCGGCGCCCGGGCACCGACCTGGGCGACACCACGACGGTACGGGTCGCGCTGCGGCGGCACCCCGCCACCGGGCTGCGGCGGCACCTCGACGGTCCGCTCCGCCCACGGCTGCGTCTGCTCGGCCATGTCGTTCCCTCCCCCTTCCACCGGCGGCGCCCCCGGACGCTGCTGGAGACTTCGAGGGTAGCCAGCCCGCAAATCGGTCGCCGTACCCACACCCATCGGCTAGACACGAGCGGTGACCATCTCCACCCTGGCGATCGAGACCGCCACCGCCGACGACTTCGACGAGATGAACGGATTCCTCGGATCCCTGTTCCATCACCCGGTCGACAGCGAAGCCCAGGATGTCGAACGGCCGATCTTCGAACCCGAACGCGGCCTGCTGATACGGGACGGATCCGACCTGGTGGCCACCGCCGCCGCGTTCACCCGCCGGCTCGGCGTGCCCGGCGGGGACCTGGCCGCCGCCCACGTGAGCATGGTCGGGGTCGCGCCCACCCACCGTCGGCGGGGCCTGCTCACCGCGATGATGCACCGGCAGCTGCGTCAGATCTACGACAGTCGCCGGGAGCCGGTAGCGGTGCTCTGGGCCAGCGAGGGCCGCATCTATCCGCGCTTCGGCTACGGCCTGGCCTCGCAGCGGATCCACGTCTCCGGCGACTCCACCGAACTGCGACTACCGGCGTCGATGCCGGATGAGGGCCGGCTGCGCCTGGACCGGCCGACCGACCGACAGGCCGACCTGGCCCGGGTGTACGACCGCGCCCGCGCCGATCGTCCGGGCTGGTCAGCGCGGGACGACAGGTGGTGGCGGTACGTGCTTGTCGACCCGGAGGCGCACCGTGGTGGCGCCACCGAGCGGCGGGTGGTGCTGCACGAGGGACCCGACGGTGTCGACGGCTACGGGCTGTTCCGCACCAAGGCCGAGTGGGACGACGCCGGCCCGAACAGCCTCACCACGGTCGACGAGGTGGTGGCGAGCACCCCGGCCGGGTACCTGGCGATCTGGCGGATGCTGCTCTCGCTCGACCTGACCCGCCGGCTGGCCTGGATGCGGGCGGCCGTGGACGAGCCGCTCTTGCGGCTGGTGAACGAACCGCGTCGGCTCAACCTCCGGCTGGTCGACGCGCTGTGGGTACGGGTGGTGGACGTGCCGGCCGCGCTCGCCGCCCGACGCTACCCCACCGACGTCGACGTGGTCATCGAGGTGACCGACCACCTGCTGCCCGAGAACACCGGCCGGTGGCGGCTACGCGGCGGGCCGGCCGAGGCCACCTGCACACCGGCGAGCGGGCCGGCCGACCTGGCCTGCGACGTACGCTGCCTCGGCGAGCTGTTCCTCGGCGGCGCGACCCCGACCGCGCTGGCGGAGACCGGCCGGCTACGCGAGCTACGCCCCGGCGCGCTCACCGCCACCAACCCCGCCTTCACCTGGCACCGAGCCCCCTCCGCCATGGAGATCTTCTGACCCGTCCCCGCCCGTCGATCATGCAGTCGTGGTCGTTGACATGAGGCAGTACGCCCCCTTTGTCACTGCCACAACTGCATGATCGGCGAAGCGGGCAGGTCGGGCAGGGCGGGCAGGTCGGTGGGGGTGGGGGTGGGGGTACGGTCGGGGGGTGGCGGATGGTGGGGAACGGCGGCGACGGCGGCATCGGCACCAGGGTGCCCCGACGGGCGGGGCCGACGCTGGTGCGGCGGCCACCACGGCCGGGGTGCACGACGGCGGTGAGGCCCCGCGCGGGCGACGCAACGCCGCCCACGAGGAGGGCGAGCGGGGGTTACGTGGGCTGGTCGGGTCCGGTTCGTCGCAGGTCAGTGTGACCGCCGCGATGCGGGCGCGGGACGCCGCCCGACCCACCGACGAGGATCTCGCCGCGGCGGCGGACCGGGTCGTCATCGTTCGCCGTAACTGGACCCCCCGCGACGAGCTGCCCCGCCGCTGACCCGTCCCGAACCGAGGTCGAGTGGTCTGCCCGCCCCCGGATCAGGTCTGATCGTCCCAGCGTCGCGAATCAGGGCAGGTCGGGCAGCTGCCGGGTGCGCTCGTACTCGGCGACCTGGGCGATCCGACGAGCGTGTCGGTCACTGCCCGAGAACGAGGTGGTCAGGAACGCCTCGACGATGGCGGTGGCCTCGTCGAGGGTGTGCTGACGGGCACCGATGGCGACCACGTTGGCATCGTTGTGCTGTCGGCCCAGCTGGGCCGTCTCGACGTTCCACGCCAGCGCCGCCCGCACCCCCGCCACCTTGTTCGAGGCGATCTGCTCGCCGTTGCCGGAACCACCGATGACCACACCCAGGCTGCCTGGGTCGGCCACCACGCGGGTGCCGGCGTGCAGGCAGAAAGCCGGGTAGTCGTCCTCCGGGTCGTAGACGTGCGGGCCGACGTCGACCACCTCGTACCCCTGCTTGGCGAGGTGGTTGGCCAGGTGCACCTTCAACTCGAAACCGGCGTGATCGGATCCCAGGTAGACGCGCATACCGGGCAGTCTGTCAGGCCCGTCCCACCGGGCACCGCCGGGGCGGTGCCCGGTGGGACGGGCGGCGCGTCAGGGCAGTTCGGCGACCACCAGGCCGCCGCGCGCCTTCGGGGTGAACCAGGTGCTCTTGCGGGGCATCTTCTCCCGGGCCAGGTTCACCGCGACGAAATCGTCGACGGTCACCGGCGCGATGAGGATCGCCAACTCGGCCCGACCGGCCCGGACCTCGCCGGTGAGCCAACTGGCCGGGTAGTCACCGCCCACGTAGGTGATCCGCTTGTCGCCCGGATCCAGGCCGAGGGCGTCGCGCAACAACAGCCGCTCGACCAGGGCATGGTCGAGATTCTCCAGACGACCGGCGCCGGTGTGCGGCAGTGTCACCGCGTACGCCTGCTCGGGAAGCTGGAGCACGACGGTGCCGCCGGTCGCCGGGACCTCGGCCGGGCCGTCCAGCTCGGTGATCCGCGCCCCGGCGGCGTCCAGCCGCTCCAGCAGCTCCTCGGGGGTGGTGGTCAGCTCGCTCACCAGGCGGTTGTACGGCTGGATGGCCACCGAGGCCGGGGTGGTGACCACCGCCAGGAACCGGGACATCCCGCCGGTCTGCGCGGCCAGGCTGCGGTGGTTGCCGTCCGCGACGACCAGGTCGCCGCCGCCGGCCAGAGCGGTCAGCTCGTCCTGCCGCGCGCCGGGACCGACCAGCCAGATGGCGTGGGTACGTCCGGCCTGGTCGGTGTCGGTGGCGGCGGGCGCCCCGGCCGTGTCGGTGGCCGCCGCGAGCGCGGCGTGCAACTCGTCACCACGCCCGGTCTGCAGCAGCAGTACGGGTGAGAGCAGGTGCCCCAACGCCTCGGCCAGTGCGACCCGTTCGCGCACCTTGGCGATGAAGACGTCCTCGTTGCGGATGACCAGGCCGGGCTCGTCGGCCCGGGTGGAGATCTGATCGGTGTCGACCATGGCGAACAGCCCGTAGGCCGGTTCCTCGCCCGGCGCGCTGATCCGGTACAGCACCACCACCTGTTCGGCCGGGGTGTAGCTGCCGTCGGCCTTCGCCTCCGCGAGCCGGCTCACCGCGTCCGGCAGGGCGTCGGCGAACGACCTGCCGAGGCTCTCCGGGGCCTTGTGGGGCATCTCGATGCCGAGGGCGCTGTGCGGATTCGCCTCGATGATCGCGGTGATCTCCGCGTCGTCGGCGAACTCGTCGTAGTTCTGGGCGCCGGTGCCACCAGTGGTGATCCAGGCGCGGGTGATCGGGTGCACGACCGTCATGACCGTTGACGCTACCGGCGAGGCGTCAGGTGTCGCCGCCGGACCCGCCCCGAGCCCACCAGATGAAAGCAGGGTCACCGCCCTGACGCTTCAGGTGTGGCGGGGTCCGTCGTCAGGAATCCGTCTCCGCCGAGCGTCGGTGCCGGCCGGTCGGCGCTGGCACCACGGCGGGACGATGGGCCGGGGCAGGTCGTGGTCCCTGATTGCGGACGTCGCGACCGGGAGGGGTCAACCGTGAGGTGGCGGGAACCGAGGCGACGCCCACCGCGCCGTCGCGCCCGAACCTGCCGGCCGCGTTCGGGCTGCGATCCTGCCGGGGAGCGGACCACCCGCCGGCCCGGCCGTTCCCCGAGGTCGGCGCGGTCCGGCCCGTCGCCGGCCCGAGCACACCCCCACCGCCGCCGCCCTCCTCCCGACTCCAGCGGTCGCCGATCGGAGCACGATGCTTGGCCACCAGGCACCTCCACGAGCGGTGGGATGCGGACATCCGGACAAACGAGTCCGCGACCGCACCGGTGACGCCGGACCCGGCAGCGGTGTGGCTGCCGGGCCTCGGACCTGCGGCGTCAGGACGACCGCCCCGCCGGAACCGGTGCGGCGACGACGTGCGGCTCGGGTGCGGCTCAGTCGAAGATGGGGTCGAGGTCGCGGCTGCGCTTGAGTTCGAAGAACCCAGGGGTACCGGCGACCAGCAGGACGCCGTCCCAGAGCCGACCCGCAGCCTCACCCCTGGGTGCCGGGGTGACCACAGGCCCGAAGAAGGCGACCTGCCGACCGTCGGGGCCGGGCGCGTGGATGACCGGGGTGCCGACATCGGTACCGACCGGCCGCATACCCGCCTCGTGACTGGCCCGCAGCGGAGTATCGAGGTCGGTGTCCCCGGCCGCCTCGGCCAGTGCCGGGTCCAGTCCGGCCTCGGTCAGAGCCGCGACGTACAGCTCCGACCCCAGCGGCTCCTTGCCGAGATGGATCCGCGTGCCCAGGGCCGTGTAGAGCGCGCGCACGGCGTCGGCGCCGTGCCGCTGCTGCACGGCCACGCAGACCCGCACCGGCCCCCACCCGTTCCGCATCAGCTCCCGGTAGTCGTCGGACAGTTCCCGGCCCTCGTTGAGCACCGACAGGCTCATCACGTTGAAGCGGACGTCGACCGGGCGGACCCGCTCCACCTCCAACAGCCATCTGGACGTCAGCCACGCCCACGGGCAGATCGGGTCGAACCACATGTCCACGCTGACGCGGTCGTTCACGACGAGTTCCCTTCGCAGTGGTACGCCGGCTCACCGGCGTACCTCCGATCCTTGCTCTGCCCCCTGCCACCTGCCTCACGATCAAGCCGTGACCTCGCCCACCACCGTCTACCCGTACATGCAAGACTCAGGCCCGGACCGGCCGTCACGAGCGGTCGACGGAACGTGCGACCGTGACGACGGCGAGAGTGGGATGGAGACGAACAGTGCCGGGAGTGCGCAACCTGACACAGGTCGAGGCGACCGAGCGGGCCCGCCTGCTCGACGTGACCGGGTACGACATCAGTCTGGACCTGTCCAGTGCTGTCCACGCCGCTGACGGTCGGACCTTCCGGTCGACCACCGAGGTGCGGTTCCGCTGCGCCGAACCGGGGGCGAGCACGTTCATCGAGGTGGCGGCCGACTCCGTACGCTCGGCGACGCTCAACGGCGCCCCGGTGGACCTGGCCGGCTTCTCCGCCGAGAAGGGGCTCACGCTGACCGGGCTGGCCGGCGAGAACACGCTTGTCGTCGACGCGGACTTCGCGTTCTCGAACTCCGGTCAGGGGCTGCACCGCACCGTCGACCCGGTCGACGGCGAGACCTACCTCTACAGCCAGTTCGAGACGGCCGACGCGCAGCGGGTCTTCGCCTGCTTCGACCAGCCCGACCTGAAGAGCGTCTACACCTGGCACACCACCGTTCCGGAACACTGGAAGGTGATCTCCAACATGCCGGTGGAGCGCGAGGAGGCGGCCGACGAGGGCCACAAGACCATCCACTTCGCCACCTCCGCCCGGATGAGCACCTACATCACCGCGCTGTGCGCCGGGCCGTACCACGAGG
This sequence comes from Verrucosispora sp. WMMD573, assembly GCF_027497175.1. Classification (NCBI taxonomy): domain Bacteria; kingdom Bacillati; phylum Actinomycetota; class Actinomycetes; order Micromonosporales; family Micromonosporaceae; genus Micromonospora; species Verrucosispora sp. WMMD573. The sequence goes on from NZ_CP114901.1 coordinate 41,537, forward strand.
TCAGGTACACCCACGACGGCATCGACCTGGGCTACTTCTGCCGGGCGAGCATGGCGCAGTATCTGGACTCCGACGAGCTGAACCTGGTCACCACGCAGGGCTTCGACTTCTTCCACGAGCAGTTCGGGGTGCGGTACCCGCTGCCCAAGTACGACCAGCTCTGGGTGCCGGACTTCAACGCCGGCGCGATGGAGAACTTCGGCTGCGTGACCCACGCCGAGTCGCACTACCTGTTCCGCTCGCAGGTCACCGACTTCGAGTACGAGCAGCGGGCCAACACCGTCCTGCACGAGCTGGCGCACATGTGGTTCGGCAACCTGGTCACCATGCGCTGGTGGAACGACCTGTGGCTGAACGAGTCGTTCGCCGAGTGGGCCAGCCACTGGTGCAACACGCACGCCACCCGGTTCACCGAGGCGTGGACGACCTTCCTGTCCATCCGGAAGAACTGGGGCTACCGGCAGGACCAGCTCTCCTCAACCCACCCGGTCTACTGCGAGATGCCGGATCTGGAGGCCGTCGAGGTCAACTTCGACGGCATCACGTACGCCAAGGGCGCCAGCGTGCTCAAGCAGTTGGTCGCGTACGTGGGCGAGGAGCCGTTCCTGGCCGGCCTGCGCGCCTACTTCGCCCGGCATGCCTGGGGCAACGCCACCTTCGACGACCTGCTGTCTGAGTTGGAGACGGCCTCCGGTCGCAAGTTGACCACCTTCGCATCGCAGTGGTTGGAGACCGCCCAGGTCAACACCCTGCGCCCGGAGCTGACCATCGACGCGGACGGCACCTACCAGCGGGTGGCCGTCCGCCAGGAGGCGCCGGAGGGCTACCCGACCCTGCGTACCCACCGGATCGGGGTGGGGCTCTACGACCTCACCGACGGCCGGTTGGTCCGCCGCGAGCGGTACGAGGTCGACGTCGACGGCGAACTGACCGAGCTCGCCGAACTCACCGGCGTGCCCGCGGCCGACGTGCTGCTGCTCAACGACGACGACCTCAGCTACACCAAGCTGCGGCTGGACGAGCGGTCCATGGCGACGGTGGTCCAGCACATCGCCGGCCTCGAATCGTCGCTGTCGCGCGCGCTGTGCTGGACCGCCGCCTGGGACATGACCCGCGACGCCGAGCTGGCCACCCGCGACTACGTCGCCCTGGTACTGGCCGGGCTGCCGGCGGAGACGGACATCAACCTGGTCACCGCGACGCTGCGCCAGGCCAGCAGCGCGCTCACCTTCTACGCCGATCCGGCCTGGGCGCCGACCGGCTGGGCCGACCTGGCCCGGACCGCGAAGACCGCGCTCGCCGCGGCCGAACCGGGCAGCGGCTTCCAGCTGGCCTGGGCCCGGGCGTACGTCTCCGCGGCCCGGTCCAGCGAGGACCTGGCCGTGCTGCGCGGTTGGTTGGAGGGCACCCAGGTGACCCCGGGACTGACCATCGACACCGAGCTGCGGTGGAGCGTGTTGCAGGCACTGGTGGCCAACGGCGTGGCCGGAGCGTCGGAGATCGAGACGGAGCTGGCCCGGGACAAGACCTCCAGCGGTGAGCGGGAGGCCGCGTACGCGCACGCACTGGTGCCGACCGAGGCGAACAAGGCCGCCGTCTGGGCCCAGTTGACCGGCCCCGAGGCGCTGCCGAACTGGCGGCACCGGGCGCTGTTGCAGGGCTTCAGCCACCCCTCGCAGGTGGAACTGGTGACGCCCTACCGGGACCGCTACTTCGCCGCGGTCGGGCAGGTCTGGGCGACCCGGGACAGCGAGCCGGCGCAGGAGTTCGCCATGCTCATGTACCCGGCGTACCTGGTGCAGGACGACACCGTCGAGGCAACCGACGCCTGGCTGGCGCAGGAGGGCCACCCCGGGCCGTTGCGGCGGCTGGTCGCCGAGGGTCGCGACGGCGTGGTTCGCGCGCTCGCCGCGCAGGCCCGGGACGCCCGAACGGCCTGACAGCGCTCCACCGGCCCGGGAGCGTCGTGGTCACACGACGCTCCCGGGCCGTTATCGTGGCCAAAGGAGGTGGACGTGATGGCACAACCGACATACGAGTGGCGCCCACCGGAACGCGGCTGGCGGGAGCGAAGCTGGGAATCCTGCCATGCAAAAGCCCGGCCGCGCAAGACGCGGGCCGGGCTTTTGTCGTAGCGGTCGGGCTCAGCCCTTGCCGGCGTAGCGGGAGAGCTGGTCGAGGCCCTGGATGATGCCGCCGGCCAGGTCGCCGCCGCCGAACGAGGCCACCATCGACAGCGCGGCGATCTTGGCGTACGTGTCCGGGACGCGCTTGCGGGCGTACCGGCCGGTGACGATCTCCAGCTGACGTTGGTTGGGTGAGATCGCGATCAGCACCGACCGGTCGGGCTCGGCCAACTGCCGGTGCAGCCGCTCGGCGTGCTCCCTGATCGGCTCGTCGAGTCCGCCGACGAAGACGGAGAAGACCAGACCGGTCGTCCGGTCGGCCACCCGCAGCGCCTCGTCGATGCGCAGCAGCTGGCGGGTCGAGAACGGCCCGTCGAGCACGTCAGGCGGGTTCTCCGTCCCGGCCGCGTGCTGCTTCTCACCAACTGTCACTTGCGCCTCCGGTTCCACCGGTCGGCGCCTCGACGCCGGCCTGTTCCTGCGTGCGGCTGGTCAGCGCGGGCGCCTGTGCCCCCACCGACAGCGCGGTGCCCGCGGAGTCGGCCAGTTCCTCGGGGCGGCCGAGGAACCACACCGGCGTGAAGGTGAACGGCCGGCCCGGCCGGTAACGCTTGGCACCGCCACCACCGCCCTGGCTGCCCGCGTAGACGAGGCCGGCGATCACCAGCACGATGGCTGCCGGGATGCCGACGAAGACCAGCAACGTGTCGGTTACAGACAATCCCAACGCCCCCAGGCGGAAAGAGAGATCTTCGATCGGGTCGGGTGGCGGATCACCGCGGTGACCTCCCGACTCCGCTGTCATTCACGTTAGCGGAGCCGACGCTCCGCCAGACCGCGGGGTGCCGATCCCATCCGCCACTGGAGGTCTCCAGTTGCGCAGCGGTCGCGATCAGCCTCGCGTCGTCGCCGTAGCGGCCGGTGAGCAACACGCCGACCGGCAGCCCCTCGGCGGTCACGCCGACCGGCAGCGAAACCGACGGCTGGCCGGTGACGTTGAAGACCGCGCAGTACGGGGAGAAGCGGCGTTGCCGGTCGAAGTCCTCCGCCGGGGTACGCCCCTGGGTGAACCAGCCGACCGGTGCCTGCGGGGCCGCCAGGGTCGGACAGAGCAGCAGGTCACAGCCGGCGGTACGGCGGGCGCCGAGGCGTACCTGGGCCTGGATCTCGCCGAGGGTCGCGGTAAGCGTGCCGGCGGAGATCCCGGCGGCCTGGGTCCGCAGGAATCGGGTCAGCGGCAGCAGCTCGGGCTCCCGCTGCGGCGGCACCGGGGCGAGCGCGAGGACGTGCCAGACGATCTCGAACAGCGGCCAGACCTGCGGGCCGAACGGCGCGGGCACTTCGACGACCTCGTGCCCGGCGGCGGCGAGCGACGCCGCAGCCCGGTCCACCGCGACGACGCAGTCCGGGTGGACCGGCTCGTCGGCGAGCATCGGGGTGGTGAACCGACCGATCCGTAGCGGGCCGGGCTCGGCGGCCCGGGCGGCGGCAAGATAGCCGCCCGACGGCGGTGGCGGCGGCAGGTACGGCTCACCGGGCACCGGCTCGGCCAGCACGTCCAGCAACGCGGCCACGTCGGCGACGGTCCGGCCGAGCGGACCGCTGGTCGGCAGGCCGAAGGCGCCGAAACCCAGCGGACCGCCGGAGACCAGGCCACGGCTGGGCTTGTAGCCGACCAGCCCGCACAGCGACGCGGGGATCCGCAGGGAGCCACCGCCGTCGGAGCCCTGCGCCACGGGCACCAGGCCCGCCGCCACGGCCGCCGCCGCGCCACCACTGGACCCGCCGGCGGTGTACGCCAACGCCCACGGATTACGGGCCGGCGGCGCCACCAGGGTCTCGGAGTACAGCGAGCAGCCCAGCTCGGAGGTGGTGGTCTTACCGAGACTGACCAGGCCCGCAGCCCGCATGAAGCGCACCACGTCGGCGTCGACGGGCGGCACGAAGTCCGCGAAGGCGGCCGAACCGAAGGTGGTACGGACGCCCGCCGTCAGGGTCAGGTCCTTTATCGCGGTCGGTACCCCGTGCAGTGGCCCACGCCGATCGGCCGGCGTCGCGTCAGCGGCGCGGGCGGCTTCGCGCGCCAGCTCGGGGGTGACGGTGACGAAGGCACCGACCGTGTCGCCGAGCGCGTCGACCCGCCGCAGGTGGTGCTCGACGAGTTCCACGCTGGACACCTCGCCACGGGCGATCGCGGCGGCCTGTTCCAGAGCGGTCAGGTCATGCGGCTCGGCCATGCCGCCATCCTGCCCGCTCAGGCCACTCGTCGCCGCCTCGACACGAGCGTCACGGCCGTCAGCATTCCGCCCCTATATATCGCCTCGCCCGAGAAAGCGGAGGGCGTTGGTGGAGAGCAGGTCGGTGCGCTGGGCGTCGGTGAGGAAGTCGGCCTGGCGGACCACCCCACCGGCCGGGCGTTCGCCCAGGGGGTACGGGTAGTCGCTGCCCACCAGCACCCGCTCCGCGCCCATGGTGTCGACGAGCAGCCGCAGTGCCGGAGCCGAGAAGACCACCGAGTCGACGTAGAACCTGTCGACGTAGGAGCTGGGCGGCGCGGCGGAGGCACCGCGTACCAGGTCACCGCGGCGGTGCCAGGCGTTGTCGGCGCGCCCCAGCCAGAACGGGAAACTGCCGCCACCGTGGGCGAAGCAGATCCGCAACGTGTCCGGCACCCGGTCGAACACCCCGCCGAGGATCATCGCCAGCACCGACAGGTGGGTCTCGGCGGGCATGCCGGTGAGCCACCGGGCCATCCAGCGGTCCAGCCGGGGACTGCCGGCCATGTCCCACGGGTGGACGAAGACCGGCGCACCGACCTCGGCGCAGTGGGTCAGGAATGTCACGATTCCGGCGTCGTCGAGGTCACGATCGCCGACGTGGTTGCCGATCTCCACACCGACGTGGCCGGCCGCGAGGCAGCGGTCCACCTCGGCACAGGCCGCGTCCGGGTCCTGCAACGGCACCTGGCAGAACGGCAACAGCCGGTCGCCGCCCGCGGCGGTGACCTCCAGGGTCAGGTCGTTGAAGATCCGGGCCACCTTCACCGCCTGATCGGCCGGGCGGTCGTAGCAGAAGAAGACCGGGGTGGGCGAGACCACCTGGACGTCGACCCCGTCGGCCGTCATGTCGGCCAGCCGGGTGTCGGCGTCCCAGCACTCCGCGCCGACCGGGCGGAACGGCTTCTCGCCAACCATGATCATGGCGGCGCGTTCCGAGTCGACCCGGAGCCAGGGCCAGCCGGACCCGCCGCACGCCGCGGCCAGGTCCGGCCATCCCTTCGGTACGACGTGCGTGTGCACGTCCACCACCGGCGACACCGACGGACCCGTCATCAGCCCTTGCCCGGGTGCAGGGTGCCGCAGTTGTCGCAGGTACGCGCCGACTCGTCGGCGTAGAACGCGGCGAAGACGGGTGGCAGGTCGGCGGCGATGTCCCGCACCTGCAACTCGACCTCGTGCACTTTGTGTGAGCACTCGGGGCAGTACCACTGGAACTTCTCCAGCGTCCCCTCCTCGCGTACCCGCTCGATCACCATCCCGATCGAGCCGGCCTCCGGTCGCTGCGGCGAGTGCGGCATGTTCCGGGGCAGCATCCACATCTGACCCTCGCGCACGTGCACCGTACGCGGACCCTCGGGCAGCATCAGGTTGATCTGCATGTTGCCCTTGACCTGGTAGAAGAACTCCTCGTACGGGTCGACGTGGAAGTCGGTGCGCTGGTTGGGCCCGCCGACCACCATGACGATGAAGTCCTCGGAGCCGGGCAGCATCTCCTTGTTGCCCACCGGCGGCTTCAGCAGGTGCTGGTTCTCGGCGATCCAGCCGGGGAAGCTGAACGGCTCGGCGATCTCACTCATGACTGGCCTCCTTCTGGGAGCAGGGCGACGGCCTGCATCTCGATCAGCAGGTGCGGATGCGGCAACTGGTGCACGGCGACCGTCGTCCGGGTTGGCCCGGTCCCGTCGAAGAACTCCGCCCACACCTGGTTGTATCCCCCGAAGTCATTCATGTTGACCAGATACGTGGTCACCTGGACCAGGTCGGTCAGCTCGGCACCGACCGACCGCAGCAGGTCCGCGACGTTCTCGATCACCGCTCGGGTCTGCGCCCGGATGTCCAGGTCGGTCGTGCCGAACTCGTCCACCGACACGCCCGCGAACGTGTTGTCCGGCCGCCGGGACGACGTCCCCGACACGAAGACGAACCCGCCCGCCACCTTCACGTGCGGAAAAGCCCCCCGAGGCACCGCCTTCCCCGCCACCACCCGAGCATCACCACTCACGACAGACCCCCGGCGCCGACCACCCCAGATCCAACCCACCTGACACCGGCCCGGTCCACCCCAGACCCACCCCACCTGGCACCGGCGCACGGACCCCGACCACGTCGAGGGTTCCGGGCAGCCCGACCGGCGCAGGGATCAAGCCTGACCGCCCGGAGCCGGTCGGGCTGCCCGGAACTCCCAAGGCCGGTCACGACGAACTCCGCAACGAAGCCGTACCGAGCTTCTCGACCACAGCCCGGACATGAGCACCAGCACGCAACGGCACCGCAGCAGTCGCCGCGCCCGCCAGGAAGACCCAGCCCTCCCGCAGCCGCACCCCGTGCCGCCCCGCCAGCCGGATGCCCTCATCGAGCGCCCGACGCGGGTCGCCGAGGATGGCCGCCGTCGAGCCGACCTGAGCCACCCGCCCGTCGACTTCCAGCAACACGCCCAGGTTGTCCAGCCCGTCCGGCACCGGCGACCAGGGGCCGATCACGAACGCGCCGGCCGACGTGTTGTCCGCGATGACGTCCGGCAGGGAGAAGGTGAAGTTCGCGTACCGGGAGTCGATCAACTCGATCGCCGGGGCGACCGCCCGCACCGCGTCGGTGAAGTCACCCACCGGTTCGCCGGTCTCGGGCAGCCGGTCCAGCAGGAACGCCACCTCCGGCTCGACCCGGGGATGAATGAACTGGGCCACGTCGACCGTGCCGCCGTCGGACACCCGCATCGCGTCGGTGAGCCGGCCCCAGATCACCTCGTCCACGCCGACCTGGGCCATCTTCGCCTTGCTGGTCAGCCCCATCTTCAACCCGACGAGCCGCTCCCCCCGGTCCAGCCGGCGCTGCACCAGGGCGGTCTGCACCGCGTACGCGGCGTCGACGTCCAGCCCGGTCTCGACGGCGAGCTGCGCCGTCGCGGTGGCGGTGTCGGCAGCCGTGCCGAGCGTCTCGGCGATCCCCGCGATGTCCGGCCCGATCATGAGTTCTCCTTGCCGGCCAGGTCCAGCGCCACGTCCACGATCATGTCTTCCTGCCCGCCGACCATCCGGCGTCGGCCCAGTTCCACCAGGATCGACCGGACGTCCACCCCGTAGCGCGCCGAGGCCCGTTCGGCGTGGCGTAGGAAGCTGGAGTAGACCCCCGCGTACCCCAGGGAGAGAGTTTCCCGGTCGACCTGGACGGGCCGGTCCTGCAACGGACGGACGATGTCGTCGGCGGCGTCCATCAGCGCGAAGACGTCGCAGCCGTGCTGCCAGCCGTGCAGTTCCGCGACCGCGACGAAGACCTCCAGCGGCGCGTTGCCGGCACCGGCGCCCATGCCGGCGAGGGACGCGTCCACCCGGACGGTCCGGCCGGCCGGCGACCCGGGCGGGCCGTCACCCACGATCCGGCCGTGTTCGACGGCGATCACGCTGTTGGCCACCCCGAGGGAGAGGTTGTGGTGCGCGTGGATGCCGATCTGCGTGGTCGGCTCAAGCACCTGCCGGTACGCGTCGACGCGCTGCGCCACGTCGGACATCAGCAGCCGGCCGCCGGAATCGGTGACGTAGACGCAGTGCGCGCCGTACGACTCCATCAGCTTCGCCTGGGCAGCCAGCCCGGCCGGGTCGTTCATGTGCGACATCATCAGGAAGCCGGCCACGTCCATGCCGTTCTCCCGGGCCCAGGAGATGTGCTGGGCGGAGATGTCCGCCTCGGTGCAGTGGGTGGCGATCCGGACGCTTGTCACCCCGAGCGCGCGGGCGGCCTTCAGGTCGGCGATGGTGCCGATGCCGGGCAGCAGCAGGGTGGTCAGCTTCGCCCTCGTCATCACCTCGGCCGCCGCCGCGATCCAGTCGGCGTCGCTGGCCGCACCGTGGCCGTAGTTGACGCTCGACCCGGCCAGACCGTCACCGTGGGCGACCTCGATCGCGGCGACCCCGGCGGCGTCAAGTGCGGCGGCGATGGTGCGGACCTGGTCGACGGTGTAACGGTGGGCGATCGCGTGCATGCCGTCGCGCAACGTCACGTCCTGGATGTACAACTCGGTCACTTGGCCAGCACCTCCGCGCGGAGAGCGACCAGCCGCTGCGCGGTGCGCAGCGCGGCCGAGGTCATGATGTCCAGGTTCCCGGCGTACGCGGGCAGATAGTGCCCGGCGCCGGAAACCTCCAGGAAGACCGAGACCTGCAACCCGGTGAGCTGCCGCCCCAGCGACGGCACGTAGCTGTCGACGCGGTCGAACTGCACGTCCTGCTTGAGCCGGTACCCGGGCACGTACTCCTGCACGGTGGCCACCATGTCGCCGACGGAGGCGGCGATGGCGGCGCGGTCGGCGTCAGGGTCCGGGCAGAGGCAGTAGACGGTGTCGCGCATCAGCAGCGGCGGATCGGCCGGGTTCAGCACGATGATCGCCTTGCCGCGGTCGGCGCCGCCGACCACCTCGATCGCCCGGGCCGTGGTCTCGGTGAACTCGTCGATGTTGGCCCGGGTGCCCGGGCCGGCCGACCGCGAGGCGATCGACGCGACGATCTCGCCGTACGCGACCGGGGTCACCCGCCGTACCGCGGCGACGATCGGCACGGTCGCCTGCCCACCGCAGGTGACCATGTTGAGGTTGGTCTCGCCCAGGTGTTCCTCCAGGTTGACCGGCGGTACCACGTACGGGCCGATCGCCGCCGGAGTCAGGTCGATCACGGTCCGCCCGTGCGCGCGCAGCACGGCGTCGTTGTGCCGGTGCGCGCCGGCCGAGGTGGCGTCGAAGACCAGGTCCACGTCGGCGAACTCGGGCATCGCGACAAGTCCCTCGACGCCCTGCGCGGTGGTGGCCACGCCGAGCCGGCCGGCCCGGGCCAGCCCGTCGGAGGCCGGGTCGATACCCGCCATCGCCACCATCCGCAGCGACTCCGACAGCCGCAACACCTTGATCATCAGGTCGGTGCCGATGTTTCCCGACCCGATCACCGCCACGCCCGTCATCATGGGACTGGGCTCCCTTCCGTTCGCGACCGCGGGGCTCACAGGCTCACATCTCCCTGGAGAAACAGGTCCGCACCGAGCCGAGGCCCGAGATCCGCGCCTCGTACGCGGCACCCGGCGACACCGCCACCATCGGGCCGAGCGCACCGGACAGCACCACGTCACCGGCGCGCAGCGGATCACCGGCGCGGGCCATCGTGCCGGCCAGCCAGGCCAGCGCGTGCAGCGGATTGCCCAGGCAGGCCGCCCCGGCCCCCACCGACACCGGCTCACCGGCGTGTTCGAGGACCATCCCGCACAGCCGCAGGTCGACCTCGGTCGGCCGGCGGGGCGTGGTGCCGAGCACGAACAGGCCGCTGGAGGCGTTGTCGGCCACCGTGTCCACGATGGAGATGTCCCAGCCGGCGACCCGCGAGTCGACGATCTCGATAGCCGGCAGCAGATGGTCGACGGCGCGCAGCAGGTCGGCGGTGGTGACCCGGTCGTCGGGCAGGTCGGCGCCGAGCACGAAGGCGACCTCCGCCTCGACCCGGGGTTGCAGCAGGCGGCCGATCGCCACTTCGGCACCGTCGGGCACCGCCATCGCGTCGGTGAGCACCCCGAAGTCCGGTTCGTACACCCCGAGGCTGTCCTGGACCGCCCGGGAGGTCAGCCCGATCTTCGCGCCCACCCGGCGTTGCCCGGACGCCAGCCACTCGCCCACCTGGCGCTGCTGCACCCGGTACGCGGCCTGGACATCCCCTTCCGGCACGAGCCGCCCACGCAACGGCGGACACGGCTTCCCGCCCGCCCGGGCCTCGATCAGCTCCCGGGCCGCCAACTCGACATCACTCATGACAGGTCCACGCAGACGTTCGTCAGTTCGGAGTAGAAATCAAGCGAGTGCACGCCGCCCTCACGACCGATGCCGGAGGCCTTCACCCCACCGAACGGGGTCCGCAGGTCGCGCAGGAACCAGGTGTTGACCCAGACGATGCCGGCGTCCAACCGGGCACCGGCCCGGTGCGCCCGACCCACGTCGCGGGTCCACACCGTCGCCGCCAGGCCGTACTCGGTGCCGTTGGCCAGGGCGTACGCCTCGTCCTCGTCGTCGAACGGCGCCACGTGCACCACCGGGCCGAAGATCTCTTCACGGTTGGTCCGGGCGTCCGGGCCGAGCCCGGTCAACACCGTCGGCTGCACGTACGCGCCGCCGTCGCGGGTGTCGTCGAACCGCGGCACCCCGCCGCCGGCGAGCACCCGGGCGCCCTCGGCCCGCGCCAGGTCGTAATGCCCGAGCACCTTGTCCCGATGGTCGTGCGAGATGAGCGGCATGTTCACCGTCGCCTCGTCAGCCGGCCAGCCGTACGTCAGCTCGCCGGCGCGCTCGGCCAGCCGCGCGGTGAACTCCTCGAACACCTGCCGCTGCACGTAGATCCGTTCGGTGCAGAGGCACACCTGACCGCCGTTGGTGAAGCTCGACCGGACCGAGCCGGCCACCGCCGCGTCCAGGTCGGCGTCGGCGAAGACCAGGCCGGCGTTCTTGCCGCCCAACTCGAAGCTGACCGCCTTCACCCCGTCGGCGGCGGCGCGCATGATGGCGCCGCCGGTGGCCGACTCACCGGTGAAGGTGATCGCGTCGACGCCCGGGTGACGGGTGAGGAATTCGCCGGCCGATCCCGACCCGAAGCCGTGCACCAGGTTGAACACGCCGTCCGGCACCCCGGCCGCCGCCATCACCTCGGCGAGTAGCGTGGCCGACGCGGGCGTCTCCTCGCTCGGCTTGACCACCACCGCGTTGCCGCAGGCCAGGGCGGGGGCGACCTTCCAGGTGAGCAGCAGCAGCGGCAGGTTCCACGGCACGATCACCGCGACCACGCCGACCGGTTTACGCACCGCGTAGTTGAGCGCCCGACCACCGGCCGGCGTGACAGTGGTGAACGACTCGGTCGGCGCGGTCGCCACGATCTCCGCGAAGGCCCGGAAGTTCGCCGCGCCCCGCGGGATGTCCAGGGTGCGGGCCTGCGAGACGGACTTGCCGGTGTCGGCGACCTCGGCGGCCACCAGGTCGTCGAAACGACGCTCCAACTCGTCGGCGATCCGGCGCAGCACCTCGGCGCGTTCCCGCTCCCCCGCCCGCCCCCACGCGCCCCGCGACGCCGCCCGGGCCGCCGTCACCGCGTCGTCCACCGTGGAACGATCTGCCTCGGCCACCTCGAACACCGGTTCGCCGGTCACCGGGCTGCGCTTGGTGAATCGGGTTCCGGCGTCGACGAACTCGCCGCCGACGAAGTTACGCAGCAGACCGGGGCCGTCCGGTGCCCGCCCCGCCATCAGCCGGGGATCCCAGAGCGTCATCAGCGCCTCCTGAACCCGAGCGCCGCCGCCACGCCGGCCGCCGCCGCCACCCCGGCCGCCGCCAGGCCGACCACCTGGTACTGCCGGCGAACCCGACGGCGCACCTGGGCGTACGGGACGGTGGAGAACGACACCAACTCGTACTGGGAGACGTACCGGCCGGGCAGGGCACGCTCCAGCGCGTGCTCGACCCGCTTACGGGTCCGGAAGACCGGGGAGGCGACCTTGTCGCGCATCTCGACGAAGTTGGCCAGCGCCATCCGGGCGATCGCCTCGGCGTTGTCCTGCCGGCGGTGCTGGAACAGCGGCAACGCCGCCGACCAGTCCCCGGCACACTCGTCGAGGCAGCGGTCCAGCTCCACCACGTCCTCGAAGGCACAGTTCGCGCCCTGGCCGTAGAACGGCACGATGGCGTGCGCCGCGTCGCCAAGCAGGGCCACCCGCCCGTCGACCTGCCACGGATCGCACCGCACCGTGCCGAGCACCCCGACCGGGTTGTGCTGGTAGTCGTCCACCAGGTTCGGGGCGATCGGCGGCAGGTCCGGGTAGTGCTGCGCGAAGTGCCGCTCGATCGCCGCCGCGCTGCCCAGCGAGGCGAAGCTGGCGGTGCCGTGGGTGGGCCAGAACAGGGTGCAGGTGAACGAGCGGTCCGGGTTGGGCAACGCGATCATCATCGAGGTACCGCGTGGCCAGATGTGCAGCGCACCCGGGTCGAGGGCGAAGTCGCCACCCAGCGGCGGAATGGTCAGTTCCTTGTAGCCGTAGTCGAGGAAGTCGACGCTCTCGTTCACCAGGTCGTGGGCGAGCAGCTGTCCGCGTACGGCCGAACCGGCGCCGTCGGTGCCGAGCACCACCCGCGCGCCCGCGGTCACCGCGCCCCGCGGCGTCTCGAAGGTCATCGTCGCGGTAACCGGGTCGAGCCCGACCAGCCGGTGCTCGAAGGCGATCCGCACCCCCGGCAGCTTGGCGGCGGCATCCAGCAGGGCATTGTTCAACGCGCCCCGGCTGATCGAGTTGATCGCCCGGTCGCCGGAGACGCTGTACGACTGGAATCCCGGCGCCCCGGTCACCGGATGGATCATCCGGCCCCGCATCGGCAACGCGTCCGTCATCACCTGCTCGGCCAGTCCGATGCGACGCAGCGCGTCGAGCCCCCGTTCGGAGAGCGCCAGGTTGATCGAGCGACCCCGTTCCGGGGTGCCGCTGCGCGGGTCCGGGCGCCGTTCGTAGAGCGCCACCGAATGCCCCCGGCGGGCCAGGAAGCAGGCCAGCAGACAGCCGGCCAGGCCCGCACCGACCACCGCGATCTCGTCGCGTTCCCCGCTCACCGGCCCACCTCCGAAACCGTCGCGGCCAGCGCGTCGGCGACCCGCCAGCAGTCGTGGTACGTCGAGTACAGCGGCACCGGGGCAAACCTGACCACATCCGGTTCCCGGGCGTCGGCGATCACCCCGTGCTCGTGGCGCAGTCGCTTGGTCAGCTCGTTGGCGCTGCCCGCGCCGATGCGTACCGACAGCTGGCAACCGCGCCGGCCCGGCTGACGTGGGGTGATGACGCTCAACGGCCGGTCCGCGGTGACCTCGTCCAGCAGCCGCTCCAGGTAGCTGGTGAGCCGGAGGCTGCGCGCCCGCAGCGCCGGCATGCCGACCGAGTCGAACAGTTCCAGCGAGGTGCGGACCGGACCCATCGCGAGGATCGGCGGGTTGGAGATCTGCCACGCCTCGACTGTGGTCGGTGGCCGGCTGACCGGGGCCATCTCGAAGCGGGTCTGCGCCGCCGTGCTCCACCAGCCCTCGAAGCGGGGCAGGCTGGCGTCGCCGTGGTGCCGCTCGTGCACGAAGACCCCGGCCAACGCGCCGGGCCCCGAGTTGAGGTACTTGTACGAACACCAGGCGGCGAAGTCGACGTCCCAGTCGTGCAGCGACAACGGCACGTTGCCCGCCGCGTGCGCCAGGTCCCACCCGACGACCGCACCGGCGGCCCGGCCCGCCGCGGTGATCGCCGGGATGTCCATCAGCTCGCCGGTGAGGTAGTTGACGCCGCCGAGCAGCACCAGCGCCACCGTCTCGCCCTCGGCCGTCAGGTAGCCGGTGACGTCCTCGGTGCGCAGGGTGTCCTCACCGGGACGCGGCGCGAGCCGGACGATCGTGGTGTCCGGGTCGAGGCCGTGGAACCGTGCCTGGCTGCGCACCGCGTAGCTGTCCGACGGAAAGGCGGCGTCCTCGATGACGATGCGGGTCCGCCCACCCACGGGTCGGTAGAAGCTGACCATCAGCAGGTGCAGGTTTACCGTCAGTGAGTTCATCACCACGGCCTCCGTGGGCAGGGCGCCGACCAGTCGGGCGGCCGGCGCCGTCAGCAACTCGTGGTACGGCAGCCAGGGGCGGTCCGCCGCCAGATGCCCCTCCACGCCGAGCCGACTCCAGGCGTCCAGGTCGGCGAGTAGTTCGTCCCGGGTGGCTCTCGGTTGCAGGCCGAGCGAGTTGCCCGCCAGGTAGGCGGCCTCGGGATAGCGACCGCCGTCGGCCGGCGGCACGTGGAACAGATGCCGGTGCCCCGGTTCGGCCGTGTCGAGGCGGAGTGCCTCGGCCTCGGTGTCGTTGCTCATCGTCGTCACGTCCGCCTCACATCGCCGTCCGGGCCGACCACAGTTCCGGGAAGACCACCCGGGCCATGCTGCGTTGCAGCCACGCCAGCCCGGCGGAGCCGCCGCTGCCCACCTTGGCGCCCATGGTCCGCTGCACCGCCTTGATGTGGTGGTGCCGCCAGTCGCCGAACTGCTCGGCCACCTCGGTCAGTGCCTCGCCGAGCAGCCGCAGGTGGTTGTCCGGGCCGGAATCGGCGTAGATCCGCACCCAGGCGGCCTCCACGGCGGGGTGCGCCTCGTGTTCGGTGGCCACGTCGCGCTCCAGCAGGTCCGCCGGCAGGTCGTGACCGTGCCGGGCGAGCAGCGCGACCACCTCGTCCCAGACGCTCGGGGTGGCCAGGGCGTCGGTGAGCTCGGCGTGCACCTCGGTCTGCCGACGGAACGGGCGGATCAGTGCCGGGTCCCGCAGCCCGAGCAGGAACTCCAGGTGTCGGTACATGGCCGACTGGAAGCCCGACCCCTCGCCGAGCAGGTTGCGGAAGCGGTTGAAGTCGGCCGGGGTCATCCAACGCAGGCCCCGCCAGGCCGCGTTCAGCCCTTCCAGGTGCAGCGCGGCGCGGCGCAGCGGGGCCAACGCCTCCCACACCCGATCGGCGCGCAACAGCCGGGATGTCTCCCGCAGTTCGTGGCAGGTCAGGCCGAAGTACAACTCCATGATCTGGCTGACCATCAGGAAGGACATCTCGCCCGGGTCCGCGCTTAGCGGCTGTTGCAGGCGATGCAGCGTGCTGGCCTGCACGTACGCGTCGTACGGCACCCGCTCGGCGAACTCCAGGGTGGGCTCGCCGCCGTTACGTGCGGCGCGGGCCACGCGCTGCCGTGCGGTGACCGGACGCACCTCCGTCCGGGGGCGCAGTTCCGTCTGCTCCATGCGTCCGCTCCTTCCGGCTCGCCCGTCCAGTCATGATCTCCCGCCAGGTCGGTCGGACGGAATGCCTGTTCAACGGCGCTTTCCGTGGTCGACCTACGAAACGGAAGCCGCTCGCCGGGTTTGACCTGCCGGACGTAAGGTCACGAGCATGGACGAGATGGACTGGGCCCTGCTCCGGGAGTTGCAGGCCGATGCACGGCTGTCCTTCAGCGAGCTGTCCCGGCGGGTGCACCTGTCCCCACCCGCGGTGGCCGAGCGGGTGCGTCGGCTGGAGGAGACCGGCGTGATCAGTGGTTACCACGCCCACGTCGACCTGGCCCGGGCCGGTCGCAACGTGGTCGCGCTGATCCGGATGTCCTGTTACGGCGCCCGCTGCATCCTGCACGACCCCGACATCGCGCGGTGGCCGGAAATTCTGGAGATCCACCGGATCACCGGTGACGCGTGCAGCGTGCTCAAGGTAGCGGCCGGTTCGATCACGGACTTCGAGGCGGTCATCGACCGCCTCGCCCCCTACGGACAGCCGTCGAGCACGATGGTCCTCTCCACCCCGCTCGCCTGGCAGCCCGTCACCCCGAAGGAAGAGCCCTCACCTGACGTCCGTCCCCGTCGCCGGGAGGCGGGTTAGCCGCCGGAGCAGGGGGAAAGCCGCCCGGGTCGCCCCAACAGGACCGGTACGCCGGTGCCGGGAGGGAGGGGATCATGCGAGGTCCGCAACCGTACGGAGGCGTCAACCGCGCCCCGTCGACCATCGCCCGACTGTTCGGGGCGTTCGTCCTGATCGCCGCGTTCGCCCTGGCCGGGTTCGTCCTGCCCGGTGCGCCCGCCAGGGCGAATGAGAACACCTTCGTCGAGGTGACGCCGAACAGCGTCCAGGCCGGTTCCCGGGTGCACATCCGAGCCAGCTGCGACAACGCCAACGATCGCCAGGCCGAGGTGACCTCGGACGCCTTCGACCGGGTCTTCCTCCGGCCGGACAACGGCTTCCTCACCGGCTCGGTCACCGTGCCCGGCAACAAGGCGGCCGGCGACTACCCGGTGCACCTGCGCTGTGACAACGACCGGACCGCCAGCACCACGTTGACCGTGCTGAACATGGAACAGCCCACCAAGGGACCGGCGACCGGTGGCGGCGGCACGGCCGACGGGGGCACCGGCTCGATGCTGCTGTTGGGCGGCGTCGCCACAGTGGCCGCGGCGGTGGTCTTCGGGCTGCTGAGCAGCCGGCGCCGGGCCGGTTCCTGACCCACAGTCGCCATGGCCGGCTTCCGCGTACCCGCGCCGGAACCGGGCCCCGGACCACGCCGGAGCGCCACCCGTCGGAGCCAGCGTGCCTGGCGGCGGGTGGTCGCGGCCGGCGGCCGGCTGGCCCGGGTCGCCGCGCAGATGGGTTCGGCCAGCGTCGCCACGCCGGATCCCACGGCGGCGCCGCTACCGCCCAGACGGCCACGGGCCTGGGCGGTGGGGCCGAGACACCACGGTCGTCGCTCCGGGCCGGGACTACCGGTACTGGTGATCGGCTCGCTGATGCTGCTGATCATCGCGATGCTCGGCGTCGAACGGCTGACCGGGCTGAGCCTGCTACCGGACCGCTTCATCGCCGGCCTGGCGCCACCACCCAAGAAGTTCCCGCTGCTGGCGGCGAGCGAGCCGGTCGGGATCGAGATCAACAAGATCGACCTGGCCGCCCCGGTGCACAACGTGGGCATCGCGCCCGACGGCAGTATCGCCGCGCCGCCGGCCGAGCGGGCCCAGGAGGCGGGCTGGTACGACCAGGGGCCCACCCCCGGCCAGTACGGCCCGGCCGTCATCGTGGGGCACGTCGACACCACCACCGGCCCGGCCGTCTTCCATCAGCTGCCTCAGTTGCGGGCCGGAGACCGGGTCGAGATCGCCCGCTCGGACGGCACGGTGGCGGTCTTCGAGGTCGACCGGGTCGACCGGTTCGACAAGGAGCAACTGCCGACAGACGACGTCTTCGGTGACTTCAGCCGTCCCCAACTGCGGCTGATCACCTGCGGCGGGCGCTGGGTCGGTGGGGAGACCGGGTACGCGGACAACGTGGTGGTGTTCGCTTCTCTTGTCGAGGCTCGTTAGAGGTCGCTCTGGGGTTTTCGGGGGAGCCCGACCCGCTCCGGGCGGTCAGGCTTGATCCCTGCGCGGGTCGGGCTCCCCCGAAAACCCTGTTCGGCGCACTCTCCGCCCGGCGGCTCGGGGATGTCGTCCGCAGCACCGCTGGGAGGGATCTGAATCCTGTTCGGCGCACTTCCCGCCCGGAGGCGCGCTCGGTGGTCAGGCGGCTTCGGGTTCGCGGAGGTCCAGCCAGTCGGCCCAGCGTGGGTCGGGGGCGCGGTGACCGAGCACCCGCCAGGCGATGCCCTTCGGGGCGGTCGGCAACGCGTGCAGCCGCCAACCCAGCTCGGCGGGGGTCTTGTCACCCTTGGTGTGGTTGCACCTGGCGCAGGCGGCGACCACGTTCTCCCAGGCGTGCCGGCCGCCCCGGCTGCGGGGGAAGACGTGGTCGATGGTCTCCGCCGGGCCCCGGCAGTAGGCGCACCGCCAGCCGTCCCGAGCGAAGATCGCTCGGCGGGACAGGCCCACGTGGGTGCGGTACGGCACCCGGACGAAACGGGTGAGCCGAACGACCGAGGGCACCGGCAGCGCGCTGCGGGCGCTGTGCAGAAGGCCCTCACCGTCGGCGACGCAGACCGCCTTGGCGGAGAGCACGAGAATCGCGGCACGACGTACCGACACGACACACAGCGGCTCGTAGGTGGCGTTGAGGACCAGCGCGCCGGAGCCCACCGTGGGTCGTATGTCAGGCATCGCGTCACCCTCCCGGTCAAGCGGCATACCACTCGCCACCGCCGACCGGCGTCGGGCACAGCCCCACACCACGTCGACGCCGGCCGGATCACCGACGTCCGCTGCGCCAATAGTCCCTGATCGGACCCGCGAATGCACGCACTAATCCTGGGTACCCGGCGCTTTCCCCCGGGCTGTGCTCGACCGGCCGGGCGGCGCCGGCCGGTGGGTCGACGGCGGACCCGCCGACCGGTTGCGGTACGAACACAGGGTGACCGTCAGCAGCCTCAGCCCCACCCCCGCCCCGTCGAGTCCGGAGTCGGTCGAGACACCCAGCCCGGAGTGCCTGGACGAGGCCCTGTGCAAAATCGTCTACAACTGGACCGACTCGGTGTGGTTCGCCGAGGGCAGCTTCTGGATCCTCGTCAAGCCACTACGGATCATCCTGATCCTGGTGTTGGCGCTGGCGGCCCGATGGCTGGTGCACCGTACGATCCGCCGGCTCGTGCGCAGCACCAGCGACGCCGGTGTGCCGACCATGCTCCGCCCGCTGCGCGAGCGCATCCCGAGCGCCGCCACCGAACCCGGCGAGTTCGTTCCCGAGCGTCGCCGGCAGCGCGCCGAGGCCGTCGGATCGGTGCTCCGGAGTCTGAGCACCGCGTTCATCTTCGGCATCGCCCTGCTGATGGTGCTCAAGGAGTTCAGCTTCGACCTGGCACCGCTGCTGGCCAGCGCGGGCATTGCCGGTGTCGCCCTCGGTTTCGGCGCGCAGAGCCTGGTCAAGGACCTGATCGCGGGCCTGTTCATGCTGATCGAGGATCAGTACGGGGTGGGCGACAACGTCGATCTCGGCGAGGCGACCGGCGTGGTCGAGGCGGTCGGGCTGCGGGTCACCACCGTCCGGGACGCCCGAGGCGTGCTCTGGTACATCCGCAACGGCGAGATCATCCGGGTGGGCAACAAGAGCCAGGGGTGGGCCCTGGTGGTGGTCGACCTGCCGATCGGTTTCGCCGGCACCGAGGAGGCGACGGCCGTGCTGCGTACCGCCGCCGCGTCGATCGCGGTGGACCCGGAGCTGGCCGCTTCGATCGTCGAGCCGCCGGAGGTGCTCGGCGTCGAGCAGGTCACGGTGGAGGGCACGGTGATCCGCACGGTTGTGAAAACGACCGCCGACGGTCAGTTCAGCGTCGGCCGGGAGCTGCGTCGCCGACTGGCCGAGGCGCTGGAGAACTCCGGTATCACGGCGAGGATCGCGGCGGGCCGCCTCTACCCCGGCATACCTACTCGATCGGACTCCGAGACCGGTCAAGGCGGCGCCACCTGAGCCGACCGGCGGGGGTCGCGACTGAGCGGCCCCCTCGGGTATCGTCCGTTCGTTCAGTCGGAGATGCGACCAACTAACCGTTCGCCCTAGCCAGTTGTCAGACGATCGGGCAGAATCCGGTGCACGCGCTTACCGAGCGGTGTCACGTCCTCGCTGATCCGCAGACCTGACGATGGTCCCGGGCCGCCATCACGAGTGGCCAGACACCGGGACGATGGAGGCGATGGTGTCCGACGAGCGACCTTCTCCGGAGGGGCCGGCCACCTTCCGGGAGGTTTTCGCCCAGCCTGAGTACCGCGCCGTCTTCGCGGCCAGCACGCTGACCTGGCTCGGCGACTACGTCGCCAGGGCAGCCGTCACCCTCCTGGTCTACCGGGAAACCGAGTCCGTGGCGCTGTCCGCGGCCGCCTTCGCGGTCAGCTATCTACCCTGGCTGGTCGGCGGCCCGTTGTTGGCCACGATCGCCGAGCGGCACCCGTACCGACAGGTGATGGTCGTCTGCGACCTCGTCCGGATGGCGCTGATGCTGCTGGTCGCCATCCCCGGGATACCGGTGCCGTTGATCCTGATGCTGCTGTTCGCCACCACGCTGGCGAACCCACCGAGTCAGGCCGCCCGGTCGGCCCTGCTGCCGTTGATCCTGCCCGGGGACCGCCTCGTCGTCGGGCTGTCCGTCAACGCCAGCGTGGGGCAGGCCGCCCAGGTGGTCGGTTATCTGCTCGGCGCCGCCATCGCAACGGTCAACCCCACCGCCGCGCTGTTGATGAACGCGACCGCATTCGCGCTGTCTGCCGTGCTCGTCCGACTCGGGGTCCACGACCGACCACCGGCGATGACCAACGCACACCGCAGCCACCTGCTGCGGGAGACCGCCGCGGGTTTTCACATGGTCTTCCGGACGCCGGTGCTGCGCGCCATCGCGATCCTGGTCTTCAGCGCCATGCTCTTCTCCATCGTGCCCGAAGGGCTGGCCGCCGCCTGGGCCAACGAACACGCCGGCCAGAGCATGGACCCCGGGCTGGCGCAGGCGGTGATCATGGCGGCCACCCCGGCCGGCTTCATCCTCGGCGGTCTGATCATCGGCCGTACCGTCGCACCCGCCCGTCGACTGCGCCTGCTACGACCGTTGGCCGTGGCCGCCCCACTGGCGCTGGTGCCCGCGCTGCTGGATCCGCCGCCGGCGGTCGTGGCGCTACTCGCCGCCATCTGCGGTTTTGCCGTCGCCGGGCTGATACCGACGGCCAACGGGCTTTTCGTCCGGGCCCTCCCGGACGGCTTCCGGGCCCGGGCGTTCGGTGTCATGGCGACCGGCATGCAGGTCATCCAGGGTGCGGCCGTACTGGTGACCGGCTTGTTGGCCGAGCGATTCCCGATTCCGCTCGTGGTGGGGGTGTGGAGCGTCGCCGGGGTGCTGTTGATGTCGATCGTCGCCCTGCGCTGGCCCGACCAGCAGACCGTGGCCGCCTCCGTCGACGCCGCCCGAGCCGCCTCCGCCACCGCGAGCACCGGAGCCACCGCTCCCGATGATCCCGGCCACGTGGGTCCGGGGCGGCCCCGGCACGCGGTGACCTGAGCCACCCTCGTTCACCCGGTGCCGACCGGGCGATCGCCCCGGCGGGCCTGGCAGGATGGAACGGTGAATCCCGCAGGTGAGTCCGAAGGCCACGGCGAAGCGGTCACGTTCTTCGACGCCGTCGGCGGTGAGCCCACGTTCCGCAGGCTGGTCGAGGAGTTCTACGCCGGCATCGCCGCCGATCCGCTGCTGCGCCCGATGTATCCGGAGGAGGATCTGGGACCGGCCGCCGACCGGATGCGGCTCTTCCTGATGCAGTACTGGGGGGGTCCGAACACCTACTCAGCGCAGCGGGGTCATCCCCGACTGCGGATGCGCCACGCCCCGTTCCGGATCGGCGCGGCCGAACGCGACGCCTGGCTGCGGCACATGCGCCGGGCGGTCGACAGCCTCGACCTGCCCCCGGCACTCGCCACGGAACTGTGGGACTACCTCGAACGGGCGGCGTACTTCATGGTGAACGACATGGCGGACCCGGCCGCCCAAGGCTGAACTCCGCCGCCCCGCCACCACGGCGGGGCGGCTGTCGCCGTCGCTCAGAGCAGGGCACCCTCGTCGTGCAGCCAGTCGACGAAGCTGGTGGCCACGGCGGCGCCACAGTCGAGCAACTCGACCAGGAGCGCGTCGTGGGCACCGGCGGCGAGCGGGACCTGCAACTCGGCGTAGATCGGCAACTGGCCGCGCTCGGTGGGATCACCCACGTACGCCTTGCAGAAACGTCGGGTGTGGTTCCACTCGTTGACCACCCGGTAGGCCCGGTCCGCCCAGTCCGGCGGCACCGTCGCGTGTGGCCGGGCCCGCAGCACGAGGATCTCGTCCTCCGGCCCCTCCAGGGTGACCAGCACGGCGTGCCGCTCCCACATGGCCAGCAGGTTGCCGTCACCGTCGGCCAGGTAGCGCACGTCGAGCAGGTCGAGCGCGTCGCAGATCCGACGCAGGGTGACCTGTTCGACGGTGGCTGGCATGTCGGCGATCAACGGACGCTCCGCAGCCGGGCAGTCGTCGCCCGGTTGGCGGGGCGCCGGCGGGCCGACCCGGACGGTACCTTCCACCATGATCCTGCTTCGAGTTTCCGGGTCACCGCCACTGGCGGGACCTGGACGCCATGACCACCACGGCATCGCTCGCGCACCTCACTCCCCAGCGGATCCGGTCGCCTACAGTGGGTGGATCCGAGGATGGACGGTACCCGGACAGCCGGAACGAAGCACCCCCCCAACGGCAGCACCAAGCCGGAAGGATGAGTAGCGGTCATCCTTTCGCATGAGCAACAGATGGCCGTACGACAAGATCGGTGGCCTTCTGCGACCAGATGGCTCCGTACGGTCCCACCAATCCGACCCATCGGCCAGCCGCACGTACCTGCACGCCGCCGCCATCTGCCGAATCCTCGGAGGCGGAGAGGAAACCCATGCGAACCAGACCCTGCACCATCCGCTGAGTCACCTCCACCGGACGGTCAGGCTCGTCGTCGGGGGTGACCACCACCGCCACGTGGTCCAGCAGGGCGTCGCGGAGCACCCGCTGCCCCACCGCCCGGCCGCCCACGCCGTGCTCGGCCGCCTCGCGCAGGGTGCCCGCCGCCGCGTCGGCCAGTCGGCGCAGTTCCCCGCCCGGCAGTGTCTCGACCCGACGGCTCACCGCCGGCGGCAGCGCCCACCGCCACTGCGCGTCGCGGCGGGGCGGCAGGTCCGCACGGCCGGCCGCGAGTTCGGCGAGCAACTGCCTGGCGGCGACCGTCACATCACCGGGACCCGCGCCGGCCACCGTACGCACGGCCAGCACTTCCCACGGCAGCCGCGCCCAGAGGGCGGTACGCGCGCCGACCGCGGCCGGCCTCAGCCGGACCAGGGCGGCGCTCTCCAGCCGGACGAGCCGGGCCAGGAACGCCCCTGCGTCGGCGACGTCGACGATGCCGTGTCCGACGCTCACGGCGCACCCTCCGGTCCGACGCTCACGGCGCACCCTCCGGTCCGACGCTCACGGCGCACCCTCCGGTCCGACGCTCACGGCGCACCCTCCGGGGCGTAGCCGAGCAGGAACGTCCGCTCCGGCTCACTGAGCCGCCGGGGCACCTGCCGGTCCAGGTCGAACGGCACCAGCACCGAACGCGCCCGGCTGATGAGCAGTTCGCCGTCGTACATCTCGTAGCCGACCGTGAAGGACGCGGCGCGCAACTGTTCCACCCACAGCTCGATCCGCACGGTGGGCGCGGTCTCGACGGTGGCCCGGTCGAGGGCGTAGTCCACCGGCCGCAGGTAGTCGACCTCGTGCCGACGGATCACCACGCCCTCGGCGAACGAGCCCACCCCGTACGCCCGGGCGCCGACGAACATCAACGCCACCCGGGCCTCCTCGTAGAGGGTGAGGAAGCGGGCGTTGTTGACATGGCCGTACGCGTCCAGGTCCGACCAGCGCAGGGTGCAGTGGTAGACGAACCGGTCAGCCATGACAGACCGCCCGGTCAGTCGCGGGTCAGCTTGCGGTACGTCACCCGGTGCGGACGGGCCGCCTCGGCGCCGAGGCGGTCGATCTTGTTCTTCTCGTACGCCTCGAAGTTGCCCTCGAACCAGAACCACTTCGACGGGTCCTCGTCGTCGCCCTCCCAGGCCAGGATGTGCGTGGCGACCCGGTCCAGGAACATCCGGTCGTGGGAGATCACCACGGCACAGCCGGGGAACTCCAGCAACGCGTTCTCCAGGCTGGAGAGGGTCTCCACGTCCAGGTCGTTGGTCGGCTCGTCGAGCAGGATGACGTTTCCGCCGATCTTCAACGTCAGCGCCAGGTTGAGCCGGTTACGCTCGCCGCCGGAGAGCACCTTGGTCGGCTTCTGCTGGTCGGGGCCCTTGAAGCCGAACGCCGCGATGTACGCCCGCGAGGGCATCTCGACCTTGCCCACCATGAGGTGGTCCAGCCCGTCGGAGACGACCTCCCAGACGGTCTTGTCGCCGTCGAGGCCCTGCCGGTTCTGGTCGACGTAGGACAGCGAGACCGTCTCGCCGACCCGGACCCTGCCGCCGGTCGGCTCCTCCAGCCCCACGATGGTCTTGAACAGGGTGGTCTTGCCGACGCCGTTCGGGCCGATGATGCCGACGATGCCGTTGCGCGGCAGCGAGAAGGAGAGGTTGTCGATCAGCACCCGCTCGCCGAAGCCCTTGGTCAGGCTCTTCGCCTCGATGACGGTGTTACCCAGGCGAGGACCCGGCGGGATCTGGATCTCCTCGAAGTCCAGCTTGCGGGTCTTCTCCGCCTCGGCGGCCATTTCGTCGTACCGGTCGAGGCGGGCCTTGGACTTGGTCTGCCGGGCCTTGGCGTTGGAGCGCACCCAGTCCAGCTCGTCGGCTAGGCGCTTCTTCATCTTGGCGTCGCGGCGACCCTCGACCGCCAGCCGGGCCGCCTTCTTCTCCAGGTAGGTGGAGTAGTTGCCCTCGTACGGGTAGGCCCGGCCGCGGTCCAGCTCCAGGATCCAGTTGGCCACGTTGTCCAGGAAGTAGCGGTCGTGGGTGATGGCGACGACGGTGCCGGCGTACTTGGCCAGGTGCTGCTCCAGCCACTGCACGCTCTCGGCGTCCAGGTGGTTGGTGGGCTCGTCGAGCAGCAGCAGGTCGGGGGCCTCCAGCAGCAGCTTGCACAGGGCGACCCGGCGGCGCTCACCGCCGGAGAGCTGGGTGACGTCGGCGTCCGGCGGCGGGCACCGCAGCGCGTCCATGGCGAGTTCGAGTTTGGAGTCGATGTCCCACGCGTCGGCGTGGTCCAGCTCCTCCTGGAGCCGGCCCATCTCCTCCATCAGCTCGTCGGAGTAGTCGGTGGCCATCTGCTCGGCGATCTTGTTGAACCGCTCCAGCTTGACCTTCGTCTCGGTGACTGCCTCCTCGACGTTGCCGAGCACGGTCTTGGCGTCGTTGAGTGGCGGCTCCTGCGCGAGCATTCCCACGGTGAAGCCGGGCATCAGGCGGGCCTCGCCGTTGCTCGGCTGATCCCAACCCGCCATGATCTTGAGCAGGCTGGACTTGCCGGCGCCGTTCGGACCCACCACACCGATCTTGGCGCCCGGCAGGAAGTTCAGCGTCACGTTGTCGAGCACGACCTTGTCGCCGTGCGCCTTGCGCGCCTTGTCCAGGACGTAGATGAACTGGGCCACGGTGCGGGCTCCTCCGTCGCTTTCGATCGCCGATTTCGCGTGCCACGGGCGCGGGCCAGGGCCGCCGTCCGTCGCCGTCGGCCGGGAGCGGCCGCGCGCACGCCGTTGTCAATCCTGACAGGTACGCCGGGCAGCGCCCACATCGCCCCGCCAGAGCGGGTCCTCCAGGGCCGGATCACCGCCCCGAGGGCCGGTCGGGGCGACTCACCTGTCAACATGATCACGTCCAGGGTTCGCCGAGTTCGGGGCGGGTAGGTGAGTCCGGCACAGGGGAACAGACGCCGCAGCTACGCTCAGTACGCTCATCGCGGTGGACCCGTCAGCACCCGGAGGTGGCCGATCGTGACCGTCCGTAGCTCCTTTGTCGTAGTGGCGAACCGACTGCCGGTCGACGAGGTGAGCACACCCGAGGGACGCCAGTGGCGACGCAGCCCCGGCGGGCTGGTCACCGCGCTGCATCCCGTTCTCGCCGAACACCAGGGCACCTGGGTCGGCTGGGCAGGCGGCACCGGCGCAGCCCCCGAGCCGTTCGACCTGGAAGGCATCCGGCTGCACCCGGTGCCACTGAGCGCCGAGGAACTGGAACGCTACTACGAGGGGCAGTCCAACGCGACGATCTGGCCGCTCTACCACGACGCCGTCGAGACGCCCGCCTACAAGCGCCGCTGGCGTGAGGCGTACCGCCTGGTCAACGCCCGGTTCGCGGAGGCCGCGGCGGAGGTGGCCGCCGAGGGGGCGACGGTCTGGGTCCAGGACTACCAGCTCCAACTGGTGCCGGCGATGCTCCGGGAGCTGCGCCCGGACCTGCGGATCGGCTTCTTCCTGCACATCCCGTTCCCGCCGATCGAGCTGTTCATGCAGATGCCGTTCCGCGCCGAGATCCTGCGTGGCCTGCTCGGCGCCGACCTGGTCGGGTTCCAGCAGCGGCTCGCCGCGCAGAACTTCGTCCGGCTCGCCCGGCACCTGCTGGGGCTGCGGTACGAGGGCCAGATGATCCAGGTGGACGGCCGCCAGGTCAAGGCCGGCGCGTTCCCCATCTCGATCGACACTCAGGAGATGGAGCGGTTGGCCGCCGACCCGGCGATCCAGGCGCGGGCCAAGGAGATCCGCGAGGAGCTGGGCAATCCCCAGACGATCATTCTGGGCGTCGACCGGCTCGACTACACCAAGGGCATCGAACTGCGCCTCAAGGCGTTCCGCGAGTTGCTGGCTGACGGAAAGTTGACAGTGCCCGACGCGGTTATGGTGCAGGTCGCCACACCCAGTCGCGAGCGGGTGGAGCACTACCAGGCACTTCGCGTCAAGGTTGAGCGCGAGGTTGGTCGGATTAATGGCGAATTCGGCCGGGTTGGCGTGCCGGCGGTGCATTATCTGCATCAGTCGTACAGTCGGACCGAACTGGCTGCGATGTACGCCGCCGCCGACGTGATGATGGTTACTCCGCTCCGAGACGGAATGAACCTGGTGGCCAAGGAGTACGTCGCATCAAGGGCGGACCACGGGGGCGCACTCGTACTCAGTGAGTTCGCCGGCGCCGCCACCGAGCTGCGTCAGGCGTTCCTGTGCAACCCGCACGACCCGGACGCGGTCAAGGACGCTCTGCTACGGGCCGTGCATGTGGAGAAGCCGGAGGCTCGTCGCCGTATGCGGACAATGCAACGCCATCTGCGCACCCACGATGTGGGGCACTGGGCGAAGTCCTTCCTCACCGAACTCGGTGTGCCCGACATGGAGGCAGCGTGAACGCGGCGTCCACCGAGAACGTCACGCCCGTCGCGGGCCCGATGGATCCGGAACTGCGCGCCGCCATCGGGCGGATCGCCCGGGTACCCCAACTCCTGGTCGCCTGCGACTACGACGGCACGCTCGCACCGATCGTGGAGGACCCGAGCAAGGCCGTGCCGCTGCCGGAATCGGTGGCCGCGGTGCGGGCCCTGGCGGCGCTGCCACAGACCACGGTGGCGGTGGTCTCCGGCCGCGCGCTGCGCGACCTGGCCGCCCTCTCCCGGCTACCGAGCGAGGTCCACCTGGTCGGTAGCCACGGCTCCGAGTTCGACATCGGCTTCGTCGAGCGGCTCTCCCCCGAGCTGATCGCCGTGCGCACCCGGCTGCGGGACGCCCTGCGGGACATCGCCGCGGCCCACCCTGGCGTCCGCCTGGAACGCAAGCCGGCCAGTGTCGCCGTGCACACCCGGGGGGTGGATCCCGAGGTCGCCGCCGCCGCCATCGACGCGGTCCGCAGCGGCCCCGCGACCTGGCCGGACGTCACCGTCACCCAGGGCAAGGAGGTCATCGAGCTCTCCGTCGTGGCCACCCACAAGGGCACCGCCGTCGACCAGCTGCGCACCCAGCTCTCGGCCAGTGCGGTGCTCTTCATCGGCGACGACGTGACCGACGAGAACGCCTTCGGCAACCTGCACGGTCCGGACGTCGGCATCAAGATCGGCCCTGGTGAGACCAAGGCCGGTTGCCGGGTGGCCGAGCCGATCGAGGCCGCCCGGGCGCTCGGGCTGCTGCTGGAGACCCGACGGCACTGGCTGTTCGGTGAACGGGCGGTACCGATCGAGCGACACTCGATGCTGGCCAACGGTCGGACGGTCGCGCTGCTCACCCCGGACGCCAAGGTGAGCTGGCTGTGCAACCCGAAGCCCGACTCGGCAGCGATCTTCGCGGATCTGGTCGGCGGCAGCCCGGCTGGGCACTTCAGCGTCGCACCCGAACGGGGCGGCATCCCGCTGGGCCAGCGCTACCGCTCCGGCACGATGACCGTGGAGACCCGCTGGTCCGGTCTCACCGTCACGGACTGGCTGGACAAGCCGGATCCCAAGACCACGCCGGACGGCCCGGCGATCATCTCCGGCGACTCGACCCTGATCCGCGTACTCACCGGCACCGGCCGGGTTCGCCTCGAGTTCGCGCCTCGGCCGGAGTTCGCCCAGGTCGCCGTGCAGCTCCAGCCCCTCGGTGACGGCCTGCTGGTGCTCGGCTCCAACGAGCCGGTGGCGCTCTACTCCCCCGGCGTGCAGTGGGAGGTCGGCAACGACGGCGGGTACGAGACCGCCAAGGCGGTGGTGGATCTCGCCGCGCTCGGTGGTCAGGTGGTGCTGGAGCTGCGTTTCGGTACGCACAGCCTGGAACACCACCGGCTGCCCATCCACGAACGGCAGGCCGCGGCCGAACGCCCCTGGAAGGACTGGGTGGCCTCGCTGCGACTGCCGACCACCGCCCGGGACCTGGTCGCCCGCAGCGCACTCACCCTGCGCGGCCTCTGCCACGAGGCCAGCGGCTCGATCCTGGCGGCGGCTACCACCTCGCTGCCGGAGGAACTGGGCGGCGTCCGTAACTGGGACTACCGCTACTGCTGGCTGCGTGATGCCGCGATGACCGCCAGGGCTCTGGTCGACCTGGGCTCGATCACCGAGGCCGAGGCATTCCTGCGCTGGGTGGACGGCTGCGTGGAGCGCACCGGCGGGCACCCCGAGCGGCTGCACCCCCTCTACACGGTCGACGGCTTCGAGCTGGGCGCCGAGGCGGTCATCGACACCCTGCCCGGCTACGCCGGATCTCGACCGGTACGCGTCGGCAACCTCGCCAACCACCAGCTCCAACTCGACGTCTTCGGCCCGATCGCCGACCTGATCGCCGCCACCGCCGACGTGCGCGGCTCGGTACGCGCCGAGGAGTGGCGGGTGCTGGAGAACATGGTCGAGGCGGTCCGCCGACGCTGGCACGAGCCGGATCACGGCATCTGGGAGGCCCGTCTGCCACCCCGGCACCACGTCTTCTCGAAGGTGATGTGCTGGATGACCGTCGACCGGGCGCTGCACGTGGTACGCCAGCACGGCGGCGAGGACCGCCCGGAGTGGGTGGAGCTGCGCGACCGGATCGGCGCCAACGTGCTGGAGTACGGCTGGCACGAGCACGCCGAGGCGTACAGCGTCGCGTACGGCGACGAGGACATGGACGCCTCGTCGCTGTGGATCGGGATCTCCGGACTGCTGGCCGGCGACGATCCCCGCTTCCTCTCCACCGTGTTGAAGATCGAGGCGGATCTGCGCAGCGGGCCGGTCGTCTACCGCTACCACTGGGACGACGGCCTGCCCGGCCGCGAGGGCGGCTTCCACATCTGCACGGCATGGCTGATCGAGGCGTACCTGCGTACCGGTCGCCGGACCGACGCAGAGGAACTGTTCCTACAGATGATCGACACGGCCGGTCCGACCGGCCTGCTGCCCGAGCAGTACGACCCGCTGGCCGAGCGCGGCCTGGGCAACCACCCGCAGGCGTACAGCCACCTCGGGGTGATCCGCTGCGCGCTGCTGCTGGACAACATGCTCAAGCAGTAACGGACCATCACATCGCAGCGGCCGGAGACACCCGTCTCCGGCCGCTCCCCCCCACCCCCACCCCCCTCACCCCCACCCCCTCACGCTCCTCGTTGATCATGAGGTTAGCGGCGTTTTCGATCTCCAGATCTGCCGCTAACCTCATGATCAACGCTGTGGTGTTTTGGTGCTGCGGGTGTGGGTGTGGGGTGCTGTCGGGGGAATTTGGGTGCCGTGTCCGGCTCTAGCGGTGAGGGTCGGGTTTCGCCTCAGGGTGGGCGGGGTCCGATTTCGAGGAGGCGACGCTTGGGGTGTACTTCAGCGACCAGCCGGCCGTCGGCGATCGCGCGGCGGGCCACACCACGTCCTTGTCGGGTCGGAGGCGTCGGCGGGCGGTGTGAATCTTGGCGCGTTTCTGCCTCTTGGTGGGCGGTTTCGGACCAAGATTGCGGGTTGTCGGGGGTCGGGGGCTCGGGGTGGAATGGGTGGCGGGGTGGCGGGGTGGGGGGCGTTGGATATCTCTGAACGGTCGAGGACGGCCGCCCGTTGATGGTGGGTGCGGGCCCCGGGGAATGGTGGGGGCCGGTCGGTCGTTGGATATCTCTGAACGGCCGAGGAGACGACTGCGACGCCTCGGGTGCGACCGGCTGGACGGCCGCCCGTGATGGTGGGACCGCCCGTTGGTGGTGGGTGTGGGTCGCCGGGAATGGTGGCGGGTCGGTGGTCGTTACACATGGTCCCGGCGATGCGAAGCGGCGATACGCCCCGCGCGTCGGATGACTTTCCCCTCTTGAAAGCTTGAGTGCCTTTCTGGTGCTTGCGTACGCCTGACTGACCCCCTCGGTGCGGGTGTGCGTCGACCCCCGGATGGAGCTTTGTCATGAACACGATGCTGCGGAAGAGTGTGTTGGGTATTGCGGGTGTGGCGTTCACCGGTGGTCTGTTCGCCGGTCCGGTGGCCGCTCACGCCGACACCACCCCCGTGAAGACCGTTGCGGTCGCGGTGGTGCAGGCTGACAAGCCGGACGCCAGCAAGCTGCTACCGCACGGCGCCCCGTCCAACCAGTCGCATGTTGATCTGAATGATGAGCAGGTCGGTAATGTGAAGGCGATCATCGCGGCGACGAAGAAGGCCGGTATGGACGAGCGGGCCGCGGTGGTGTCGATCGCGACCGCGCTGCAGGAGTCGAAGCTGGAGAACCTGGGTCACCTGGGTGACCGCAACGACCACGACTCGCAGGGCCTGTTCCAGCAGCGCCCCTCAAGCGGCTGGGGCACGGTGGAGCAGATCACCGACCCCGAATACTCGACCCTGGCCTTCCTCAAGGCCCTCAAGCAGGTCGACGGCTGGCAGGACATGCCGCTGACCGAGGCCGCGCAGACGGTGCAGGTGTCGGCCTACCCCGACCACTACGCCCAGTGGGAGCAGCAGGCCGCCGACCTCGTCGCCCAGCACTGGACCAGCTGACCACCACCAGCCAACAACCGAAGACATTCCTCCACAGGGGGAGCAAGAACCGCTGGCCGGCACCCGATACCCGGGTGCCGGCCAGCGGCATATCCAGCAACAGCAGACAGCAGACAGCAGGATCCTGGGCCGGCGGGCCTACCTTCGCGCGCAGGCGGACCAGGTCAGGCTGGGGGCGACCGTGCCCGGCGCAGGGATCAAGCCTGACCGCCCGAAGCCGGGCACGGTCGCCCCCAGCCCTCAACCGCAACCACCCCGGACGCTGGCCCCCCAGCCCCCAACCGCAACCACCCCAAAGCCAGGCACGGCAGCCCCCAGCCCCAAACCGTGACCACCCAAAAAGCTCAGGTCAGCCCAGCCACCCCGAGTGCCTCGACCACGTCACCGACCACGACCACAGCCGGTGGACGCAGCCCGGCGGCGGTCACCGCGGCAGCCACCTCGCCGAGCGTCGAGCGGACTATCCGCTGACCACCGGTGGTGGCCTCCTGGATGACCGCAGCCGGCGTCGCCGGTGCCCGCCCGTGCGCCAGCAGCGTGCTGGCGATCGCCGGCAGGTTCTTCAGGCCCATCAGGATCACCAGCGTGCCGCGCAGACCGGCGAGCGCCTCCCAGCGAACCAGTGAGTCCGGCGATTCCGGGGCGACGTGCCCGGAGACGACGGTGAACTCGTGCGCCACCGATCGGTGGGTGACCGGGATGCCGGCCGCGGCCGGCGCGGCGATCGAGCTGGTCACCCCCGGCACCACCGTGACCGGCACTCCGGCCGCAGCGCAGGCGAGCAGTTCCTCTCCACCCCGCCCGAAGACGTACGGGTCGCCACCCTTGAGCCGGACCACGAAGGCTCCCGCCAACGCCCGATCCACCAGGATCCGGTTGATCTCTTCCTGCGTCCGGGACGGACCGTAGGGGATCTTGGAGGCGTCCACCAGTTCCACGCCGGTGCGCAACTCGTCGAGGAGCAGTCCGGGGACGAGGCGGTCGGCGATCACCACGTCGGCCTCGCTGAGCAGCCGCCAGCCCCGGAGGGTGATCAGTTCCGGGTCGCCCGGTCCGGCACCCACCAGGGCGACTCGGCCGCGACGGTCACCCGCGACGGCAGGGGCGTTGAGCGGTTCCCCGGGCCCGGCAGAGTCCGACACCAGCAGGGCACGGATGGCGTCGCGGACACTCACCGCGCGGCGTGGGTCGCCACCGCCGAGCACCGCCACGGTGACCGGACCGTACCGGGTCACCGCCGGGGTCCAGGCCGTCGCCGCGTGCCGGTCGTCGGCGCGTACGCAAAAGATCCGACGCTCCGCGGCGGCGGCGCTGACCGCCGCCGCAGCGGCCGGGTCGTCGACGGCGACCTGCACCAGCCAGGCACCGTCGAGATCGTCGGCAGCGAACCGGCGCGACACCCAGTGCAACCGCCTGGCGTCGACGTGTGCGCGCAGCGCCGGGGTGAGTTCCGGTGCCACCAGCAGTACGTCCGCACCCGCGTCGAGCAGCGCCGGGACCCGCCGCGTCGCGACCGCTCCCCCACCGACGACGACCACGCGGAGCCCGGCCAGCCGCAGCCCGAGAGGGTACGCGTTGGCGCTCGGGCCGCCCGAGCCGCCGGCTGCTGCGCCGGATGGCTTGCTCGCAAACTCGCTCATACCGCCTCGCTCCGCGTACCGGCTACGCCCGGCACCTGGCGGCGAATCCGCAGGGTGCGCTGGCTCACTTCTCGGCCACCCCGGCGGAGTCGAAGGTGGCTACCTCGTGCAGGACCCGAACTGCCCCGGTGACCACGGGAAGAGCCAGCAACGCGCCGGTGCCCTCACCGAGCCGCAGACCGAGGTCGATCAGGGGCGTGAGACCGAGCCGCCTCAGCGCGACCGTCGCACCGGGCTCGGCGGAGCGGTGACCGGCGACCATGGCCGCCACGGAGTCCGGCGCGAAGGCCGCCGCGGCAAGCGCGGCGGAGACCGCGATCACCCCGTCCAGCAGCACCGGTACGCGCCGTGCCGCCGCGCCGAGCACGAAGCCGGCCAGCGCGGCGTGTTCCAGTCCACCGACGGCGGCCAGCACGCCGAGCGGATCCGCCGGGTCGGGGGTGTGGCGGCGCAGCGCGGCGCGGACCACCTCGATCTTGTGCTGGTAGGTCGGGTCGTCGACGCCGGTTCCCCGGCCGGTCGCTGCGGCGGCGTCGACTCCGGTGAAGGCGGCGATCAGGGCGGCGGCCGGGGTGGTGTTGGCGATCCCCATGTCGCCGGTGAGCAGAATTCCGGCCCCGGCGTCGACCAGTTTCCCGGCGTTGGCGATACCGACCTCGACCGCCGTCCGCGCCTCCTGCCGGGTCATCGCGGCGGTGACGGTCATGTCCCGGGTACCGGCCCGGATCGGCGTGCTGATTAGTCGGGGCGCCTCCGGTCCGGGTACGCCGTCGGGGGTGTCGAGGTCGGTCGGGTCGGCGACCGGCAACGGCCCGGCCACCCCGACGTCGATCACGGTCACCGAGGCGCCAGCCTGCCGGGCGAAGGCGTTGACCACCGCTCCACCGGCCAGGAAGTTCGCGACCATCTGCCCGGTGACCTCCTGCGGCCAGGGACTGACCCGTTGGGCGTGTACGCCGTGATCACCGGCGAAGATCGCCACCGCCGCCTGGTCGGGCACCGGTGGCGGGCAGCTGCCCGCCAGGCCGGCGAGGCGCACGGACAGCTCCTCCAACGCGCCGAGCGAGCCGGCGGGCTTGGTCAGACGCGCCTGCAACTGCCTCGCCGCGGTCATCGCCGGCTCGTCGAGCGGGCCGATGGCCGCGATGGTGTTCTCCAGCATCATGCCTCCATGATCTCGGCCAGCACGTCGATGAACGCGTCGGTGGTCACCCGATCCCGCACTGCGATCCGTAGCCAGTCGGAGCCGAGTCCCGGAAACGTGTCGCCCCGGCGTACCGCCCAGCCCCGCGCCCGCAGCCGGTCCCGGATCCGGTCGGCCCCGGAGATCCGCACCAGCACGAAGGCGCTGGCCGGGCGGCCCGCCACGCGTACCCCGGGCAGGGCCGCAAGCCGCGCGACCAGGTGTTCGCGGTCGGTCGCGAGTTGCGCGGCGATGGCGCGTTCGGCCTGGGCCGCCGCGGGGCTCGCGCAGGCTTCGGCGGCAGCCAGCGCGGGGGTGGAGACCGCCCACAGCGGCTGTACGGCGGCCAGCCGGCGCAGCAGCGCGGCCTCGCCGAGCAGGTAACCGATCCGCAACCCGGCCAGCCCCCACGTCTTGGTGAGGCTACGTACGACCAGCAGGCCCGGCAGGTCCCGGCGGGCGGCCAGCGATTCGGGTTCACCGGGTACCCCGGGCGCGGCGGCGGTGTCCGCGAACGCCTCGTCCACCACGAGTACGCGGCCTGGGCGGGCCAGTGCGGCGAGGTCGGCGGCGGGGTGCAGCACGGAGGTGGGATTGGTCGGGTTACCGATGACGACCAGGTCGGCGTCGGTGGGTATCCGCTCCGGGTGGAGCCGAAAGTCGTCCGCCGGGTCGAGCAGCACCCGCTGCACGGTGTGCCCGGCGGCCCGAAGCGCGGCCTCCGGCTCGGTGAACTGCGGGTGCACCACCACCGGGTGACGTAGCCCGCGCAGCGCCTGAGCGAGCAGCACGAAGCCTTCGGCGGCACCGGCGGTGAGCAGCACCTCCTCCGGTGGCCGGCGGTGCCGGGCGGCGACGGCGGCGCGGGCCGGACGGGGGTCCGGGTACGCGGCGAGGTCGGCCATCGACGCGGTGATCGGCTCGGCCAGCCAGCGCGGCAGCGGGGCGCGTCGCACGTTGACGGCGAGGTCGACCAGGCCCGCGGCGACCTCGGCGTCACCGTGGTGGGCGAGGTCCGGCTCGGCCACCGACGCGCTGGATCTCGTGGTCAGCTGCCCATGCATGACCGCGATCCTGCCGGGAAGGCGGCGCGGGGGACAGCGACCCGGCGGGTGGGCCACATCACCACCGATCACTTCATGAGTATTTCTCATGGACGAATCGGAAATGTCATAACTTGGCGGTGTGAGCTACCGACCCCTCGCTGCCGCTGGTCGTCTCGTTCCGCTGCTCCGTGCCGGGCTGATCGCCGGCATCGTCGTCGCCGCCGCCGCGTACCCGGTCGTCGCGGTGACCGGCATCGGCGCCAAGGCCACCGCGCACGCCGTGGAGAGCAAGACCCGCCTGCTGACCACGGCCCTGCCCGCCGAGACCTCCTACCTGTACGCGCCCGACGGCAAGACCGTGCTGACCATGTTCTTCGAGGAGTACCGGCAGTACACCAAGCTGTCGGACATCTCGCCCAACATGCAGCAGGCCATCGTGGCCGCCGAGGACAACCGCTTCTACCAGCACCACGGCGTCGACCCGAAGGGGGTCGCCCGGGCCTTCGTGGCCAACGCCCGTTCCAGCGGCGTCTCCCAGGGGGCTTCCACGCTCACCATGCAGTACGTCCGGATGGCGCTGCGCGACAGCGCCACCACCCCGAGGGAGGTGCAGGAGGCCACGGCGCAGACCCCGACCCGCAAGATCAAGGAGATGCGCATGGCGGTCGACCTGGAGAAGGAGCTGAGCAAGGAGGAGATCCTGGAGCGTTACCTCAACTCGGCCTACTTCGGGCACCGCGCGTACGGCATCTACGCCGCGAGCGAGATCTTCTTCTCGAAGACCCCGAAGGAGTTGACCGCGGTCGAGGCGGCCACCCTCGCCGGCCTGGTGAAGTCGCCATCCCAGTACGACCCGGCCAGTTCCGACCAGAAGGACGCCACCGCCCGGCGCAACTACGTCCTCGACAACATGGCCCGACTCGGTTATCTCTCGCCGGACTCCGCCCAGGCCGCGAAGGGCGAGCCGATCCGGCTCCGGCTGACCTACCCGCCCAACGACTGCGCCGCCGTTCCCGACAAGTGGAACAGCTGGGGCTTCCTCTGCGACTACCTGAAGAACTGGTGGAGCGCTCAGCCGGCGTTCGGTGAGAACCGGCTCCAGCGGTTGGACAAGCTGCGCCGGGGCGGGTACCGGATCGTGCTCAGCATGGACCCGAAGATCCAGACGGCGGCGGAGAAGAACGTCGGCACCCAGTCGAACACCGGCAGCCCGTTCGCCAACGGCATCGTGGTCTCCGAACCGGGCACCGGACGGGTAAAGGCGATGGCGGTGAACCGCACGTACTCGCTTGAGGTCGACGAGAATCCGCTCAGCTCCAACCCGGAGGCGGGTCCAGAGGTGCGGGCCAACTACCCGAACACGGTGGCGCCCCTGATGGGCGGCGGTGGCCTGCCCGGCTACCAGGCGGGGTCGACGTTCAAGATGTTCCCCATGCTCGCCGCCCTCGACGCCGGCATGCCACTCAACACCACCTTCAACGCGCCGCACAGCTACCGCTCCGAGGTCTACGACGGCTGGCAGCCGTCCAACGCCAGCGGCGCGATGAGCGGCACCCAGACCATGTGGTCCGGTTTCGGCAAGTCGGTGAACACCTACTTCGTCTGGCTGGAGGAGCAGGTCGGGGCGGAACGGGCCGTCCGGCTCGCCGAGCAACTGGGGCTGCGCTGGCGTACCGACGTGGACCGGGAGCACGCCTCCCCTTCGAAGGCCAACAAGTGGGGTGCCTTCACCCTGGGCGTCTCCGACGCCACGCCCCTGGAGATGGCCAACGCCTACGCCGCGGTCGCCGCCGACGGGCGCTACTGCGAGGCGCTGCCGGTCAACGCGATCTACAACCGGGACGGCACCCCGGCCACCTACACCACACCGGGTGGCATCGAACGTGAGGTCGCCAAGCCGCGCTGCCGCCAGGTGGTCAGCGCCGACGCGGCGCGCGCCGCCACCGACGCCGCCCGCTGTCCCACCGGCGACACCCCGGCCAAGGGCAGTTGCGGCGGCTGGTCCACGGCGGACAGCGTGCGCGGGACGGTGGGCCGCCCGGTGGCCGGCAAGACCGGTACCACGGACAGCACCCGATCCGCCTGGTTCGTCGGCTACACGCCGGAGCTGGCGGCGGCCAGCTTTATCTCCGACCCCGACAATCCCTTCAACGCGGTCGGTGACGGGCAGTCGCAGATCCCGATCGCCGCGGTGTCGAACACCCTCCGCGACGCCCTGAAGGGCAAGCCCGTTCGGGACTTCGTCCCACCGTCGGACCGGATCGTCGGTTGACGGTCAGGCTGGCGGCCCCCCGGCCGGCCCGGACACCACACCGGCCGGATCGCCCGGCGCGACACCCACCGGCCCGCCCGGGGCACCGCCGCCGACCCCGACCGGGACCGTGGCCGGCTCGGCCGCCGCGGCGGCCACCAGCCGGGTCGCGATCTGCGGGTACCCGGCCCAGTGCGGAACGAGCTGGGAGGCGTGCACTCCCCGCCAGATGAACCCCTCCGGCGCGCCACCCGGCCAGCTCCACGCCGGGCGCTGCCCGCCCCGGGGGGTGAGGACGGCCCGGTGCTCCTTGTGGCCGGTCACCACCTCGCCCCGGACGGCGACCACGCTGTCGCCCTGCGCGGTCGCCTCCCGGTAGCCGACCACCAGCCCGTCCCGCAGACTGCCGATCGCGTCGAGCACCCCGCACATCGGCAGCCCGTCGAGTTCCCGGGCCAGCCAGAGCAGGCCGGCCCCCTCGGCGACCACCGGACGCCCGGTTCGGGCCAGCTCGGCGACCGCGATGCACAGCCGCCGGTTGGCGGAGAGCTGCTCCGCGTACGACTCGGGCAACGCGCCGCCGACCACAAGTGCCCGGGTGCCGGCCGGCAGCACCTCGTCGGCGAACGGGTCTAGCGTCGTCACCTCCGCCCCGGCGGCCCGCAGCAACTCGGCCGTCTCGGCATGGCTGAAGCTGCCGCCCGGTCCACCGAGCAGCGCCACGACCGGACGCGCGGCACCGCCGGGCCGGGCCGGCGCGGCCTCGTCGGCGTGCTGCGGAGACCATGGCTGCACACCCAGCGCCGGCGCCGAGCGGGCCAGCCCGAGCAGCCGCTCCAGGTCGACGGTGGCGGTCACCGCCTCGCCCAGCCGCCGGACCGCCCGGGTGGCCTCGTCGGCGCCTTCGAGGACCGGCACCACGCCGTGCCGACGGGACGGCAGCACCGAGGGCAGGTCCTGGCGGCGCAGCGCGCCGTAGACCGGCACACCGATGTCGTCGAGCGCCTCCCGCAGCAGCGCCTCGTGCCGGGCGGAGGCGACCCGGTTGAGGATCACTCCACCGATCCACAACTGTTCGTCGTACGCCCGGAAGCCGTGCACCAGGGCGGCCACCGACTGGCCCATCGCGGCGACGTCGACCACCAGCACCACCGGGCTGCGCAGCACGGTGGCGACGGCGGCGGTCGACTCGGTCTCGCTCCGGCCGGTCAGGCTGTCGTAGAGACCCATGCTGCCCTGCACCACGGCGAGCTCCGTGCCGGCCGCGCCGTGCAGCAGCAGCGGGGCGATGCGGTCGGCGCCCACCAGCCGCGGATCCAGGGTGCGCCCCGGTCGGCCGCTGGCCAACCCGAGGTACGCCGCATCGACCTGATCGGGCCCGATCTTGAAGCCGGTCACATCGAGGCCCCGGTCGGCGAACGCGGCGAGCAGACCGATCGCCAACGCGTTCTTGCCGTGTCCGGAGGAGGGAGCACTGAGCACCAGACGCGGCACGACGGTCATCATCGACTCCTCGCGAGCGGTCGGCGTGCCGACCGTCGGCGCGCTCCGCCCGCGTGACGATAGCTGAAGCGGACGCCGCGCACGCACCCTGCGCCGCCCCGTCCGTGGCAGGTCAGGCAGTCGGTGGCGGACCGCCTCGACGCCGGTACGCTCCGCCACGGCGAGGCCGCCTCCGCCCGTCTCCGGTCGAAGCCACAGCCTGCGGCAGCCCACGGTGGCGAGCGACACCCGAGTGCCCCGACGGCTCGACACAGTGGCGGCGGTCACCCGGGTAATCTCGTGGCGTGTACCGGTTCCTGCTGACGCCGCGCTGGCTGGGCCTTCTCGTGCTGGCCCTGACCGCCGCCACGGTGATGGTGCTGCTCGGCAACTGGCAGTTGGACCGCTACCACGGCCGGACCGCGATCAACGAACGCATCGACGCCGGCCTGCGGATGGCCCCGGTGCCGCTGCGCGAGGCGCTGCCCGCGCCGACCGGTGGCCCCGGCGCGGTCGGCGCGCCACCGGCGGCGGAGCGGACCTTCACCCGGGTCACCGTGACCGGCCGGTACGACACCGACAACATCGTCCTGGTGCGGGGCCGTACGGTCGACAGTCGGGTCGGCTTCGAGGTGGTCACCCCGCTGCTGCTGGCCGACGGCACCGCCGTCCTGGTGGACCGGGGCTGGATCCCGCCCGCCCCGGGTGGGGCGGTGGCACAGCCCGACGTGCCACCCGCGCCGGCCGGCGAGGTGACCATCGAGGGCCGGGTGCACGCGAGCGAGAGCGGCGACGCCAAGGTGTCCCGCCGCGAGGGCCGGCTGGAGAGCCGCCGGGTCTCCGTGCCTCAGCTTGCCGGCGAGCTGCCGTATCCGGTGCACGGCGCGTACCTGCTCCTCGACGAGCAGACGCCGGCCGCCGACCCGGTGTTCCGGGCGGTGCCGGTGGGCCACGCCAACAACTGGCAGAACCTCGGCTACGTCGTCCAATGGTGGATCTTCGCGGCGATGACAGTGGTCGGCTACGGCTGGGTCGCCCGCCGCGAGGCCCGCCGGATCGCCGGGGTGGTCGACGAACGGCCCCGTGACCGGGCCGCCGACTCCGGCACGCCGGCCACCGCCTGACCGCTCAGCCGGACGGCCGGCCGGCGTGGATCGCCCGGACGGCGTCGATGGTGTCGGCCTCGGCTGCCGTCTTGTCGTCCCGATAGCGGACCACCCGGGCGAATCGCAGGGCGACCCCACCGGGATAGCGTGAACTGCTCTGCACGCCGTCAAAGGCGATCTCCACGACCTGTTCGGGTCGGACCCGGACGACCCAGTCCCCGCGATCCACCGCGAGGCCGAGGAAGCGCTCGGTCTGCCAGCGCAGCAGCTCGTCGGTGAGCCCCTTGAAGGTCTTGCCGAGCATCACGAACCCGCCGGTGCCCGGGTCGCGAGCGCCGAGGTGAAGGTTCGACAACCACCCGGTGCGTCGGCCGCTGCCCCACTCCACGGCGAGCACGACCAGGTCGAGAGTGTGCCGGGGTTTCACCTTGACCCAGGCGGCGCCACGCCGCCCAGCGTCGTAGGGCGCGTCCGGCGCCTTGACCACCACGCCTTCCTGGCCCGCGTCGAGCGCGGCGGCGAAGGCCGCGCCGGCCTGCTCCGGGCCGTCCACCTCCATCCGCCCGACCAGCAGCGACGCGTCGGCCGTGCCGCGCAGCGCCGCCCACCGCTCCCGGCCCGGCAGATCGATCAGATCCACCCCGTCGAGGTGCAGTAGGTCGAAGAAGTACGGCGTCAGCACGGTCGCACCGGTGCGTTCGGCGGCGGCGCGTACCGCCGGTGCGACAGGTGCACCGGCGGCGGGACCGGCCGACCCGGACCGGCGGGCGGCGGCGCTGGACGTCTGCTGGAAGGGCAGGGGCCGGCCGGTGGCGTCCAGCCCGATGGCCTCCCCGTCGAGGACGATCTCCCGGGCGGGCAGGGTGCGCACGGCGGCGACCACCTCGGGCACCCGGGCGGTGATCTCGTCGAGGCTGCGGGAGAAAACGGCGATGTCGGAACCACTGCGGTGCACCTGGATGCGGATGCCGTCGAGCTTCACGTCGACCACCGCGGGCACCCCGGTGGCGGCGAGCGCCTCGTCGACAGTGGACGCGCTCTGCGCCAGCATCGGCGCCAGGGGCCGGCCCACCCGCAGGCCGAACTCGGCCAACGCCACGGCTCCGCCGCCGAGGGCGGCCACCGCCACCGCCCGCAGGTCGCCAGCGAGCAGCAGCGCCCTGCGTACCACCGAGGCGGAGACCCCGGCGGCTCGGGCGATAGCGTCGGCGAGCAGCCCGGCCTGAGCGCCGTGCCGCAGCTCGCCGAGGAACAGGCCGGTCAGCAGGCGCTGCTCGTCGGCGGTGGCGGCCGCGTACAGCGCCTGCACCAGGGCCCGACGGCGAGCCTGCGAGCCCGGGCCGTGCACGGCCGCGATCTCGTCGATCGCCGCGTCGACCGCCGACACCGTCAGCGTCGGCTCGGCCGCCGGCGCGGGCAGCTCACCCAGGCTGGCCCAGCCGACGCCGGTCTGCCGCTGACGCAGCTCACCGGCGAGCCAGCCGGAGCCCGCCGCCACCTCGGGCGGGTCGAGCCGCCGCAGGGCATCGGCGAGCAGCTCCACCTTGGCCCGACGACCGCTGGTGGCGCCGACGGCCGCCGAGATGGCAGCCAGGTCCAGGAACCGCACGACCCCATCCTGCCAGCCACCACCGACAACCGGCGCGACCTGCGTGCGGACCCGACGGCCGGCGCGAGGTTGCGGTCCGACAGCCGTGCCGCCGCCCCGGCGGGCCACCAACGTCGCCCGCGCTCCCGGCGACGGCGGCCCTCCCGGCGACGGCGGCGCGTCGTCAGGCCGGAACCGGCTCCTCGATGCGCAGCCCGCGGGCACGGACACCGTCGGCGATGCGGGACAGCGACGCATCCAGAGCGACCAGGGCGGCGGACAGCTCGCCGAGCTGTTCCTTGAGCGTGTCGTCGGGCCACGCGGAGACGTCGACGTCCCCCAGAGCGATGACGGCGGCCTCCAGGCGGGCCAGAACCTCATTCGTACGCATGTTCGAGAGGCTACAACAGCCCCGCGCCCGACACACCGGAAACGGCCACTGTCGGTACGAAGTTACGGGTTCACCCGCGACCCGCCTCAGCCACTCTGGCCAGCAGCAACGCCTCGGCGAGGCAGACCCGGGCGAACTCGCCCAGGTGCAGGCTCTCGTTGGGCCCGTGGGCCCGGGCGTGCGGGTCCTCCACCCCGGTCACCAGGATCGCCGCCTGCGGGAACAGCTCCTGGAAGGTGGCGATGAACGGGATGGAGCCGCCGACGCCGATCTCCACCGCTTCGGTGCCGTCCCAGGCGGCACGGAAGGCCGATCGAGCCGCATCGAACATCGGGCCGCTGGCGTCGATGACGCAGGGGGCCCCGTCGTGCTCGAAGCTCACCTCGACCTGCGCGCCCCATGGCGCATGCTGCTTCAGGTGGGCGCGGAGCGCCGCGTACGCCCGCTTCGGCTCGTCGCCCGGTGCCAGCCGTACGCTGATCTTGGCCTTGGCCGCCGGAACCAGCGCGTTCGGCGCCTCGCAGGTGGCCGGGGCGTCGATGCCGAGCACGGCGAGCGCCGGCTTGGTCCACAGCCGGTCGGTGATCCGGCCGGTGCCGAACAACCGCACGCCCTCGGCCAACCCGGCCTCGGCCCGGAACCGGTCCTCGGGGTAGTCGATGCGGGCCGCCTCCCGGCCGACCAGGCCGGCCACCGCCACGTTGCCGGCGTCGTCGTGCAGCGTGGCGAGCAGCCGGACCAGGGTGGTGAGCGCGTCCGGGACGGCGCCGCCGAACATCCCGCTGTGCACGGCGTGGTCCAGCGTTCGTACCTCGACGAAGCAGTTGACGATGCCGCGCAACGAGGTGGTAAGTGCCGGCACCCCGACATCCCAGTTGCCCGAGTCGGCGATCACGATGACGTCGGCGGCGAGCTTGTCCCGGTGCTCGGCGAGCAGGCGCTCCAGTGAGTCGGAGCCGTACTCCTCCTCACCCTCCACGAACACGACCACACCGACCGGCAGCCGGTCACCGTACGCGCGCAGCGCCGCAACGTGCGCCATGATGCCGGCCTTGTCGTCGGCGGCACCCCGCCCGTACAGCCGGCCGTCCCGCTCCACCGGCTCGAACGGGTCGGACTCCCACAAACTCGCATCGCCGATCGGCTGCACGTCGTGGTGGGCGTAGAGCATCACCGTCGGCGCACCGGGTGGTGCCGCCTTCCGGCCGATCACCGCGGGCTGACCACCGGCCCGCGCCACCTCCACGTCGAGGCCGCAGCCGCGCAGCAACTCGGCCACCGCCTCGGCGGAGCGCTCGACGTGGGCGTGGTCGAAGCCTTCGAAGGCAATGCCGGGAATGCGGACGAGACGCTCCAGGTCGGCCCGTACGCCGGGCAGCTCCCGCGCGACGGCCTCCCGCAGGTCGGCCTCGGTCATGATCGGTGTGGTCATGACCGGAATCGTATGCCGGCCTTACCGAAGGGCGCGGCCCGCGTGGCGGGTCGGACCACCGCCGCAGCCCGAACCAACGGGCCGGAGCGCGGCGGCGCGGGACGCGGCACGGCGACCCGACGGCCACTACACGGCGACCCGACGGCACAGCACGCCGTTCCGACGGCGCAGGACGCGGGACGACGCCACCGCCGTCGCGTCCAGCCGCTCGCAGTCTGGCCATTCGCAGTCTGGCCGTTCCAGCACGGGCGGCGTGGTCGGTGTGATCAGCCGCGCCGGCAGTAGTAGCGCTCGGCGTCGTGCGGTAGGGCGGGCGCGCCGTCGACGATCAGATCGGCGCGGGCCTCGGTGCGGTCGGCGGCGAAGTGGGCACGTTCGGTGACATGCCAGCGTCGCAGCTCCGGCAGGATGGTCGGGCCGTCGCGGGCCACCGCCCGGTTCAGCCGCAGTGGCTGCGGGGCGGTGACGAAGACCGCCAGGGTCAGGTCCGCCACGGCGGTCGTCCGGGCCGCGCTTACCCCCTCCACGATCAGCGCCGGCGACACCGGGACCGGCACCGGCGTGGGCAGGAACCGTCGCCGCACCCAGCTGTACCGCCGGTAGGCACCGGCCCGCCCGGCCCGAACCGGCGTCAGCACCTGCTCCTCCAACCGCTCCCAGAAGGTCAGTTGGTCGTCCCACCCGTCCAGCAGGTCGTCGGTGTGCACCACCGGTGGCCGGGCCGCATCGGGCGTCTCACCGGCGAGGGCGTCGGCGAGGCGCGCGGCGAAGACCGTCTTGCCGGCGCCACTGTGCCCGTCGATGGCCACCAGCCGGGTACGCCCCAGCCGGGCCGGCCCCGCCAGCACCCGTCGAGCCAGTTCGGCGTACGCCTCGAAGACCGCCACCACGGACACCGACGTTACCGATCGGGTTGTCCCGGACCACTTCGGTTCGCGCACCCGCGCACCGGACGGCATGCTCGTGGCGTGTCCCATTCCGTGATGAGTCCCGGTGTCGAGGCGTTGCTGGAACAGGCCCGCGCGGGTATGGCCCGGTTGACCCCGCAGGAGACGGTGCAGGCCGCGAGCCGGGGTGCACTTCTGATCGACACGCGCACCGACGCGCAGCGACGGGAACAGGGCGACCTGCCCGGCGTCATCGTGATCGACCGGACGGTGCTGGAGTGGCGGCTCGACCCGGCCAGCGACTGGCGGATACCCGAGGCCACCGGGTACGACCTGGAGATCGTCGTGATGTGCCGACAGGGGTACAGCTCCAGCCTCGCAGCCGCGAGCCTGCGCGCCCTGGGCCTGCATCGGGCGACCGACATGATCGGCGGGGTGGAGGCGTGGGAGTCGGCCGGCCTGCCCTTCTCCGACCAGCCCGCCGACGTCCGCAACTGATTCAGTCGGCGATCAGGCACCAGCGCCGCGACGAGGTCCGGCTATGGATGTCGATCCTCACGAGGTGGTGCCACAGTGGAATGTCCCGCCGATGTCCGCCGACCGAGCACCCTGCCTTAAGGTGCCCCGGGTGGGACGAACGGTAGGTCGGTCGGGGGGCCGTCTTCGATGAGTCGCCACAGGGCGTCCGTGTCCAGGTGCTCCTCGACCAGGTCGCCGAGCAGGTCGAGACTGCGTTCCCGGGCAGCGGCGAAGGAGGTGTCCGGCGCGACCCGGAAGCCGGTGCGTCCGGCGAGTCGGGCCGCCCGGGTGAGGAACCAGCGGCGGAACTCGTCGGACTCGAACGTGCCGTGCCAGTGGGTGCCGTGCACGACGCCGTGCGTGGCACCCTCGCCAGCGCCACCGGTGTACCGCAGCAGCGGGGTCAGCTGCGGGTCGGCGGTCGAGACGTACCCGTGGTGGATCTCGTAGCCGTGGACCGGACGGTCACCCTCGGCGCTGCCCGCCGCCGGCCGGACGGTCTTGCGGTGATCGAAGGTGATCTCGATGGGAAGCAGGCCGAGGCCGGGCACGGTGCCCTGCCGGCT
The DNA here is from genome assembly GCF_027497175.1 of Verrucosispora sp. WMMD573. Classification (NCBI taxonomy): domain Bacteria; kingdom Bacillati; phylum Actinomycetota; class Actinomycetes; order Micromonosporales; family Micromonosporaceae; genus Micromonospora; species Verrucosispora sp. WMMD573. Next base: position 86,468 of record NZ_CP114901.1, read on the forward strand.
CTCCACCGGGTCGTGGATGGCGCGGGCCAGCATCTGGTAGCCACCGCAGATGCCGAGCACCGGACGGCCGGCCGCCACGTGCGCGATGACGGCGTCGGCGAGACCCGTCTCGCGAAGCCAGGCCAGGTCGGCCACCGTCGACTTCGAGCCGGGTAGCACCACCAGGTCGGCGGCGGCCAACTCGGCCGGTTCGACGGTCAGCCGCACCCGCACCCCCGGCTCCGTCGCCAACGCCTCGACGTCGGTGGCGTTGCTGATCCGGGGCAGCCGCAGCACGGCCACGTCGAGCCACTCGGCGCCGCGCGGAGCGGCCGGGCGACCGAGCACCCGGCCGTAGGCCAGCGAGTCCTCCGCGTCGAGCCACAGGTCCAGCGCCCAGGGCAGCACCCCGTACGTCGGGCGACCGGTGAGCTGGCGCAGCATCGCCAGCCCGGGAGCGAGCAGGCCGAGGTCACCCCGAAACTTGTTGACCACGAAGCCGGCGAGCAGGGCCTGATCGGCGGGTTCGAGCAGGGCGAGGGTGCCGAACATGGCGGCGAACACGCCACCCCGGTCGATGTCACCGATGACGATGGTGGGCAGCCGCGCGTGCCGGGCCAGCCCCATGTTCACGTAGTCGCTGTCGCGCAGGTTGATCTCCGCCGGGCTGCCGGCACCCTCGCAGATCACCACGTCGTACTCCGACCGCAGCTCGGCCAGGGCCGCGTAGGCGGTCTCGGCGAGCCGGGGACGCAGGGTCCGGAAGGTGCCGGCGGTGATCGTGTCGACGGCCTGGCCGAGCAGCACCACCTGACTGGCCAGGTCGCTGCCGGGCTTGAGCAGCACCGGGTTGAATCTCAGGTCCGGCGCGAGCCCGCAGGCCGCCGCCTGCATCGCCTGTGCCCGGCCGATCTCGCCACCCCGGCCGTCCGGCCCGAGCACCACCGCGGAGTTGTTCGACATGTTCTGCGCCTTGAAGGGCGCGACCTTCACACCTCGGCGGTGCAGCCACCGGCAGATGCCGGCGGTGAGCACACTCTTGCCGGCGTCCGAGGTCGTCCCGGCCACCAGCAGCCCACCGGTCACTGGCCGCTCCGCAGCCGCAGCGGTCGAGGCGGCCGCAGGGGTCGGACCGTCCGGAGCGTCCGGCGGGAAGCGACGCCGACCAGTCGGCCGACGGTCAACGGATACGCCACGGCGAGACCGAGCGCCGCCAGCCCGACCGCCCGGGAGATCCGCGCGGCCCGGGCCAGGTGCCGGGCCTCGGGACGTGGACCGTCACCGAGGAACGGACGCACCTCCGTACGGCCGAAGTACACGTTGCGTCCGCCCAGGCGTACGCCCAACGCCCCGGCCATCGCCGCCTCGCACTGCCCGGCGTTGGGGCTGGGATGGTCGTCGCGGTCCCGCCGCCACACCCGCCAGGCACGTTCCCGATCTCCTTTGCCGGCCGGTGCCAGCGCCACGGTCAGCAGCCCGGTCAGCCGGGCGGGCACCAGGTTGAGCAGGTCGTCCAGGCGGGCGGCGGGCGTACCGAAGCGGGCGTAGCGGACATTACGGTGGCCCACCATCGCGTCGAGGGTGTTCGCCGCACGGTAGCCGAGCAGGCCGGGCAGCCCGGCGACCGCACCCCAGACCAGTGGGGCGACAACCGCGTCGGAGGTGTTCTCCGCCACCGATTCCACCGTCGCGCGTGCGAGTTCGGGCTCGTCGAGGGGCGTCGGATCCCGCCCGCAGAGATGCCCGAGCCGCTGCCGCGCGACGGGCAGGTCACCACCGCGCAGTGACCGGCCCATCGCCTTCGCCTCGTGCCGCAGGCTACGCCCACCCAGCACCGCCCAGGTGCCGGCGGCGACCAGCGCCGCCCGGGCCACCGGCCGATGCCGGGTGCCGACGGTGGCGGCCACACCCATCACCACCGGCGCGCCGACGCAGAGCGCGGCGAACACTCCACCGGCCAGCCGGTCAGGGCGGTAGAGGCGATGTTCCAGGGCGGCGGCGGCCCGGCCGAACCCGGCCACCGGGTGTCCACGACGCGGGTCCCCGAACAGCGCGTCCAGCGCGTAGCCCGCGACAAGTCCCGTCGCGTTCGCCACCGCCCCCGCGTGTCGCACGGCATGTCACCCCCGGGCCGTCAGCCTAGCCGAGTTGAGCACCTCGATCGGCCCGCCCGTGGCCGCCCCGAATATCGCCGCCCGTGGTGGCAGGTGACCGGGCACGTCACCGGCCGGTCACCTGCCACCACTGGCGAGGCGCACACCGTCAGGCACGAGCCGGCCACCAAAGCCGCCGTGGCCAGCTTCCGCTTCGTCAGACGGGCTGTGGCAGCCGTCCGCGCCCTCGACGACCACGCCCGGTCGCGGCATCGCCCGCCCCCGATTCCTCCGGGCGCACCGCCGACCCGGCCTCGACCTCGGTGGCTTCGGCGGGCACCGGGGCCAGTTCGTCGGCGACGCCAGCGCCGGGGAAGTCGTCCAACTCCCCCGACGGCAGCCGGTCGTCGCCCGACGACTCGGACCCGCCCGTCGAGCCCGGGTCGAACCCGCCGAGCCCACCTGGATCGAGATTGCCGTCGAGACCGGCAGCGAAGCCGGACATGTCGGCCAGTTCGAAGTCGTCGTCGACCGGGCGATGATCGGGCCGGGCGGGTGCCTCGTCGTCCGGTACCGGCTCGGTCGGTTCCCCGTGCACCCGCCGCTCCGCCTCTGGGTCGGAGACCGCGCTGGTGGCCAGGGTGGGCCGGTTGCGCAGGAACCTCCCACGCCCCCGGGACAGGTCGTGACCGACCGCGACGGCCTCCAGCTCGTAGAGGGTGCGATGGTTGCCGGCGTCGTCGACCCAGTCGCGGGTGTAGAGCCGGCCGCAGACCACCACCGGGTCGCCGACCATCACCGAGGCGGCGACTCCCTCGGCGAGCTTGCGCCAGCAGTTGACGCGGACCCGCAGGCTGTTGCCGTCCACCCAGCGCCCGCTGTCCCGGTCGAGGCGTCGGGCGGTCGAGGCGACCTTGAAGTTGGCCACCAGGGTGTTGCTCTGGGCGGTGCGCCGCCATTCGGGCGCGGTAAGAACATTTCCGACAATCGTCATATAGGTATCGAACATCGTCCCTCCTTCTACGGATCGGGGCGTGGCTTCGGCGAGTCGACTCGCCACTGAGCCTGCCGCCCGTCGCCCTTCGCGGACAGCCCAGGAGGCGGCACCTGTGGACGACCGGACCACCTGTGGACAAACGCCTGATCAAGGTCCTGATGTGGTAGGCCGATCGCCCCTGCCCGCCGGGGCGACCGGCCATCGATGATCAATAGGAAGCGGAAATGGTCACGTTCCGGACGGAGCCGACCTGGGTAGAGATCTGAACAACCGCGCCCGTGAGCACGACGTCGAACGAAAGGTCAGCGATCATGATGATGACCAGCACCCGTTCCACCCGCCTTACGGGGCAGGTGCGGCGATGAGCGCCGTGCAGGACCCGGCCACGGTGGCCACGTGCCTCCGGCTGGGCGCGGGCTTCTCCGACCGGGAGCGGAATCGCATCGTCGAGCAGTTCGCCACGCTCGACGCCCGCCTGGCCGGCTTCCACGCCGACGCCACCGACATGGAGCTGTCGGTGAAGGACCGGGACGCCAAGGGTCAGAAGGTCACCCTGGAGTGCTGGATCGCCGGGCGGCAGCGGGTCGTCGCCACCTCGACCGAGGAGGACCTGCACGCCGCGCTCAACGACGTCCGCGACGACCTGCGTCGTCAGCTGAACGATGCGAAGACCCGGCAGGAGCCGCGCAACAACAAGCACCTGCGGGTCAACGAGCCGCCCGGCCCGGCCGCGCCGACCGACGAGTTGGCCGGCGCCGGGACGACCGACGAGAGGTGAGCGCGTAGCCGGCCGATCGACATGGCGGCCGGCGCGCCCACCGTGGAGGTGAACGACATGCCCAACGTGCAGCAACCCGAGATGCGCCGCAGCGGCGAGACCCGGCTGGTCCAGGACAGCGACGGCCCGGTCGAGGGCGGCTCGTCCTCGGCCCGACGGGAGCACCGCTCGGTGCCGATCGACCAGGTGTCGCCGTACGGCCCCGATCGGGGCCGGGCCTCTACCTCGCATGAGCCGTCCGGACGCGAGGCCGTGGGCGATTGACCAGGAGGTAGCCCTCGTCCGCCGGGTGCGGGCGGGCGGGGGCTACCGCCCGGTAGCCAGCCGCAGTACCGTCAGCGGGTGGAACCGGACGTGCTTGGGCCGCCCTACGAGCGGCAGATCATCGACCTGGGCAGGGATGACGAGGGTCCGGTGGTGGCGACGCTGGTCCGCCGCCGGGCGGAGCGGCCCACCGGACGCGCCGTGCTCTACGTGCACGGCTTCGTCGACTATTTCTTCCAGACCCACGTGGCCGACTTCTTCGCCGCGCGCGGCTGGGACTTCTACGCTCTCGACCTGCGCAAGTACGGTCGCAGTCTGCTGCCGCACCAGACCCCGAACTTCTGCCGCGACCTCGGCGACTACTTCCCGGAGTTGGACGCCGCCGCACGGCTCATCCGGGACGAGGACGGGCACGACACCCTGCTGGCCATGGGCCACTCCACCGGCGGCCTGATCATCTCGTTGTGGGCCGATGCCCGCCGGGACGCCGGGCTGGTCGACGGACTCTTCCTCAACAGCCCCTTCTTCGACCTCAACGCTTCCTGGTTCGTGCGGCGACCCCTCGCGGCCGCCGTCGCACGCCTGGGCCGCAGGGCGCCGCACCGCATCCTTCCGTTCGGAATCGGCACCGTGTACGGCGAGAGCCTGCACGCCGACCATCGCGGCGAGTGGACGTACGACCTGGCCTGGAAGCCGCTGGCCGGCTTCCCCGTCCGGGCCGGCTGGCTGGACGCGATCCGCACCGGTCAGCGGCGGCTACGTGCCGGACTGGACATCCCGGTGCCGGTGCTGCTCGCCTGCTCCACCCGATCGTTCCGAGGCACGAAGTGGCAGGACGCGGCGACCCTGGCCGACGCCGTCCTCGACGTCGAGCACATGGTCCGCTGGGCTCCCCGGCTCGGCCAGCACGTCACCGTGTCCCGCTTCGACGGCGGTCTGCACGACCTCACCCTCTCCGGCCCCGCCGTACGCGAGAAGGTCTTCGCCGAGGTCGGTCGGTGGGCCGAAGCCTTCCTCGGCGCCGGGCCGACGACGAGCCGCCCGACCCCGCCGCAGCCCCGGCCCTCGACCGAGGAGGAGCAACCAAGGGCAAGCCACTCCCCCGCGGACGCCTGACCCTCGTCGACACCCGGCCGCTACGCCCGGCCTGACCACCCGTTTCACCGGACAGCGGCCGGGCGGCGGTACCCTTCTCGCGCGATACCACGTTGCGCCCGTAGCTCAGCGGATAGAGCAGGGGACTTCTAATCCCAAGGCCGCAGGTTCGAATCCTGCCGGGCGCGCTCCACCACATGGCTCTGACCTGCGGTTTCTAACAATTTTCGCGATCTTTATCAATGACATTCTTAGATTTAGGCATACCTAAGGTGAGCCCAGGTGTGCAGCCCTCGCCCGACGAAGCACCAGACAAGTGGTGACTTCGAACGCCAACTCTCGGACAGGGAGCGTCCGGTACGTGTAGGCAGTAAGACGCCAACAAGACCGATTACGACCCGGTGGACAAGTTATCCGTGGCGCTCCGTCGGCACCGTCTCCGCCAACTGCTCAACCTGATCAGTGTCGGCAGCAGCGCCGGACCCGGCACGCATGCTTTCGGTCTTGAGTCGTAGCGCGGGTCGTTCGACCAGCCGCCAGGCGGGTACGGCGAAGGGCGTGTCGGCGAGGAGGCCGGAGATAGGAAATTGCTCCATCGAGGCAGCCCAACGCTGGTGAACTCCGACCATGTTTCAGCAGCGCCGCCGCCTGCGCTTCCGCCGTTGCCGGGCCGGGCGGTGGTGTACTGCCATTCACCTGGTCCCGCAACGAGTACCTACGCCGCAAGTTCGAGGAGAACATCACCCCCGCCGGCGACCGGACCGTCACCACCGAGGACTGGCAACGATCCGCAGAGACCTTCGCCGACCTCGCCGACCCCACAGTGATGGAGGCCGCGTGGCGGTGACGAACTGGCTGATCGACAAGTCCGCCTACGCACGCCTCCAACACGGCCACACGGCGCGCTCCGGAGAAGCCGGACGCCGACAATTCGCCGCCCCACCGCTGTCACTCATGCCGATCGAACACCTCACACCCGCCATCGAGGACCGGGCACTGGACGTACAGATGCTGCTCGCCGACCGCGGCCAACACCGCGCCCCCTCCATCCCCGACCTACTGATCGCCGCCACCGCCGAAAAAACCGCACTGACCGTCCTGGCCGTCGACAAAGACTTCGACCTCATCGCCACGCTCACCGGCCAACCGATCGAAACCCTGCCCGACTGAGCCGCACCCGCAAACCGCAAAGCCACCACGCCGGCGAGACCGAAACAGGTGCTCCGACCTCAGCCAAGCCGAAGCCAAGAGCAACACACCCAGATCACCAACCCGCCAGCCCCCGACAACGCGGTTCCCGCGGCCTCCCGCCTGGAGAGCCGCGGATCGCCATTGGGCTGTTCACCGACGCTGCCGGGTCTGCTCGCGGACGTGAGGATGCCCGTTGAGCACCCGGGACACCGTTTGGCAGGAGACGCCGACGAGGCGGGCGACGTCTGTCATCGCAGGACCGCTCACGGTGCCACACGTCCAGTCCGCCTGCTACGTGCTCCAAACCGTTCGACGGCGAATCGGGATGCACCCGGTACACACACGCCGTCACCAGGCCTTCTTGAAGTAACCGGGGCCCGTACCGTACCGCGTCGGACGATCAGCTCAGGGTTGGTCAGCCCCGTCGGCCACAGGTCCGTGCCGTCCATGCGAGCGATGATGTCGATCATGCACCGCCAGCCGATCTCGGCGAAGTCCTGTCGGCCGGTCGTCAGTGGCAACTGAAAGAGCAGCCAAAGGTCATTCGCAAGCTGACCGCTGACGGACGACGCGGCTCTGACCCGCCGTCCGTGCGTGACATCGACATCGTGAAACACTCATAGAACTCTCGCCGGAACCAGCCAGCCCGACGATGTCAGCCGGACGGACGGTCATACACACTGACACAAGAACAGCCCTCGGCCGATGATGATCTTGTCTGGACAAGAAGCTCATCGACCAAGGGCTGTTCCGTGACTCCCCGGGTTCCCCAAGACCCCGAGGATCAAGATCGAATTAGGTGAGGAAGGTGCGCAGCTTGTTGGCGTTGCCGGCGTCGTCGCCGGTGATGATGTAGTACATCATCCCCGAGTCAGAGACGTCTCCCTTCTTGTTCATGATGTTGTTGACCACGTTGTGCACGTAGCGCAACCGCTGGTCGGAGTTGTTGGCCATCCAGGCCCACTTCTCCTCACCACCACCGGTGCCCAGCCCGGCGTTCTGATCCGGGATCCTCTTGTACTTGACCTGCGGGAAGTCGCGGCGAATATCGGCCAGGTTCCACCTGTTGTCGTCGTCGTCGTGGTTGTTGTTCCAAGCCGAGTGCGAAATCAGCGTGACGTGCTGGTGCACCGCCGTGTTCGAACCCTGCAACGCCCGGTAAATCACCCCCATCGGGCCTGCTCCCACCAGACACAGCCGGCTGCCAGCCGTCGAGGCGTTGACCGCTGACCGCAGACTGGTCACCGCGCCGTTCAGATTGGCCTGGCTATCCCGGAAGATTCCGCTCACGTTGTACCCGAACTGGCCACCAGTCCCTTCGGTCGCGGTCTTCATGTCTCGCTCCCAGCTCGCGTTGGAGCTACCGAGGTGAGAGTTGTAGTCCCAGTGCACCAGCCGCGACTGCTGACCCTTCTCAGCGAGCAGCGCCAGCGCCATCGACGAGGCGCCGATGTCGTCGCGGTCGTGGTAGTTGCCGTCTGAACTCCACGCAATCCGCTCACAGCCGAAGTTCAACGCTGGTGCGGCGGCAGCCGCTGGCACCGCCAGCGACGAACCGAGCAAAGCTGCAGCTGCGATCGCTACCATCGTGCGCGCCGCCAGCCTGGTGGTTCGTACCATGCCCTTCTCTCCTTGCATTCGGGACGGTAGGTGGTGTGATGCATCCATTGAATACACTGAATACCATCGACGTCAATAGATGCAGAAGACAACCTAGAGCTAGCCATGACGTGCCGGTCCGGAAAGCCGGAGCCGGCCGATCATGGCCCGTCGCCGACGACCGGTCGCGACTCAGGACGGGCCGATGGCGGGCACCACGACGGTGCCGCTACGAATGTTCGGCACGGCCGCCCGGATGTGCGACCGAGCCAGGTCCTCGGCCCGGTCGGCGTCACCGTCACCGAGCGCCTCGATGATTGCCAGGTGCTCCGGGTGCGTCTCGTGCGGATCGCGATAAAGGCCGGGTGCGAGGCTGGTAGTGAGGATTCGGTGCACTTCGGCCGTCCGGCTGAGCAGGGGCTCGCCAGCCAACTCCAACAGGGCCCGGTGGAACGCCACATCGGCCTGGTAGTACGCCTCAGCCGCTCCGGTCGCCGTGAGGTGCTCGTACGCATCTTCGAAGAGCACCCGGAGCCGGGCCAGTTCGGCGCGGCCAACCTTGCTGGCGGCGAGCCGGCAGGCCAGCCCCTCCAGCACGGCGCGGATCTCGAAGACAGCGGTCATGCGCTCGGCGTCGAAGCCTTCGGCGTGCCATCCTCGAGGGCCGGCGCTCACAAGTCCTTCCCCCTCCAACCGGGCCAGGGCGCGGCGCACAGGGGTGCGGCTGACCCCGAGTGCAACGGCAACCTCACTCTGGTTGACCGGATGCCCGGCCGGGATCTCGCCGCTAAGCAGCATCTGACGGACTCGCCGGTAGGTGCTCTCCTCAACGGGGAGATAGGTGGCGTCGGTACTCACATCGGCCTTTCATCAGCCGGGCCCAGGACACCCGCCCAGCTGCGCTGGGGCCAGAGCCGGACAGCCCGCGAATGCGCGGCGGACAGGTAACAGGCTTCCACAACCCGCATGGTACGGACATATTCCGCCGCCGGTGTTTCCGCTATGGCTGCCCCATTCAGCGCGTCCACGAAGTTCTGTTGGGCAGCCACGGCACACCCGCCCTTCCACCCCGGCGGAATATGATAGTCGTGTTCGACCACCCGGCCGTCCCGGTGCAGCAGGGTCATCCTGCCGTCGTCGGCCACCTGCAGGGTGCCCTCGGTCCCCTCGACCGACATGGTGCCGTACGCGAGACTCCGGACCGTCTCGGCGACGGCCGCACGGTCGGCGTCGTAGACCACGATGCCGCCGTGGGTTGTGTGCAGCACCGCCACCACGAGGTCTTCGCCCGCCACCGCCGGATTGACCGTGGCCGTCACGCACTGCACCTGCTCAATCTCTCCGAAGAGAAATCGCGCGGTATCGACATAGTGCACACCCGTCTCAAACAACACTAGTCGCGACATGGTGGCGAAGTAGGGCTGATCCGGGTAGGGGTTCTCACCCCACCCGTCGCCCGGCCGCATCCGCATCGTGGTGTGGAAAGGCCGGCCGATCACACCGGCGTCGATCAGGCGCTTTGCTTCTCGATACCACGGCTGCCACCGCCAGTTCTCGTTCACCACCAGCGGCACCCGGTGTCGCTCCGCAAACTTCGCCAGATCCGCGGCCTCGGTCACGGTCGGTGCCAGCGGCTTCTGGCACAGTACTGGCACTCCACCGGCGACGGCCCGGCGGACTAACTCGCCGTGGCTGGCCGGCGGTGTGCAGATGTCCAGGAAGTCCGGTTGCAGCAGCTCGATCGCAGCGTCCAAGTCCACACCGGACCAGCCCACGCCGGCCTCACGGGCCACCGTGGCGACCCGCTGCGGGTCCCGGTGGCCCACCAGGCCGACGATCTCCGCGCCGGACACGTCCCGCCAGGCCGTGAGCTGGATGGGCGCGAAGTAGCCGGCTCCGACCATCAGTCCCCGTAGCGTCCGCCCCATCAGTTCGTTCCCCCGCGCCACAGCCGCCGGTCGGCGGCGGCGACGATCGCCTCGCCGACCTCGACCGTTCCTGCGGTTCCGCCGATGTCCGGAGTTAGAACCTGACCGGCGGCGAGCACATCGCCAACCGCGCTCTCGATCACCGTCGCCACCTCCGCCGCGGCCGGGTCGGCGTGCCGGTCGCCGAGCCAGTCGAGCATCATGGCCGCCGACAGCACGGTGGCCAGCGGATTCGCGACACCCCGACCGGCAATCGTCGGCGCGGAGCCGTGCGCCGGCTGGAACAGCCCGTGGCGGTCGCCGACGTCAGCGGAAGCAGCCAGGCCGAGCCCGCCCACGGTGGCGGCGGCCAGGTCGGAGATGATGTCTCCGAACATGTTCTCGGCTACCACCACGTCGAACAGGTCGGGCTGCTGCACCTGGTACGCGGTCATCGCGTCGACGTAGACGTGGTCGGTCGCCACGTCGGGATGCCTTGCGGCGACCTGATCGAACACCCGGCGAAAAAATGCGTACGAGCTGAGCACGTTGGCCTTGTCGACGCAGGTGACCATGCTTTGGCCGTCGCAAGGACGGCCGCTTCGCTTGGCGGCTAGCCGGAATGCCTGCTCGGTGACCTTCCGGGTACCGGTCGCGGTGATCACGATCGTGTCCGTCGCGACCTCCTCCCGGACGTTGCACCCACCGGTACGCGAGGCGTAGAGACCCTCGACGTTCTCTCGCACGATCACGTAATCGATCGGTGGTGCCGCCGACAGTGGACTGGTCAGGCCGCCCCAGGACCGGACCGGCCGGATGCCGGCATACAGGTCGAGGTCGAAGCGGAGCCGGAAGATCACGTCGCCGTTGACCTCGCGACCGTCCGGATGGCGCGCCTCGGGCAGGCCGATCGCGCCCATCAGAATGGCGTCGGCACGGACGCACTCGTCGTATGTCTCGTCGGTGAGGGCGACACCTTCGCGTTGCCACCGACCCGCTCCGGCGTCATGCGGCACCAAGTCGACAACCACGCCATCGTGACGGCTGGTGACATGGTTGAGGACGCGAGTCGCCACGTCGGTGATCTCGGGACCGATGCCGTCTCCGGGCAGCACGGCTATGCGGTACTCGGTCACGAGGACACCTCCGGTCGAGCTTTGGGAGCAAGGCGGAACACAGCGGCAGCGGTCGCAGCGAAGACCTGCCGACGCTCCGCCGGTGTGAGCCGTACCGCGTCGAACTTCGCTAGTTCGACCGGGATGTTTTCGATGTGGTCGCTGCCGAACATGACCCGGTGCGCGCCGAGGCAGCGCACCATCTTCCGCACGCTGAAGGCCGGGCACCACGAGGGTTCGAGGTAGACGTTGGGACGGTCCTGCGCCACCTCGATGGCCTCACCGCAGAACGCGCCGAATCCGGCGTGGCAGAGCACCGTCGGAACCGCCGGGTAACGGCGGGCCGGAGCCAGGGCACGGTGCGGGAGGGTGTGCGGCCCGCCGAGGCCGGTGTGGATCATCACTGGTACGCCGTGGTCGGCGGCGAGCCGGAACACTTTGTCACATACCTCGTCATCGGGTGCCACCCGGAACCCATGAGTATGGATCTTGATAGCGACGAACGTCGCATCGGCCAGGAGCGCCCCGGCTGCCTGCCGGTAATCCGCCTCCCGCAACCGTGGATCGATGTTGACAATCCCCTCGATTCGCCGTGGCCATCGCGCGGCGGCGTCGAGGACCTCGGCGTGCACCTGTTCGGACGCCCCCCGGTCGGCGTCCGGCTGCGGCATCACGAGGGTCGTCGCGACACCGTGGCGGTCCATGGCCGCCAACATCGCGTCGGCGTCGGCCCTGTACCCAGTGGCAGCCGACCTGCCGAAGTGCCCGTGCACGTCAATCAGCCCGCCATTACTGAACTCGGCGTGCCCAGCGTATACATCCGAGACGTCAGTCATCCCCGCCCTCGTTCCCTGCGAGTTGCCGCACAACAGCCAGCAGAGCGTCCGGTCCGCCGACGTTCCCGGGGAAGACCACGTAGGGCAAATTTGGAAACCGGCACTCAGGCCCTGCGCGCCACACCGGCACACCAGGATGAATCTGGCCCTCCACCTGCGCGCGGACGATCCCGAGACCGGCGGTGGCGACGTCGCTCGCGGTGATGCCACCCTTGCCGATCACATAAGCCGGGCGCACCGGTAGCCGGTCAACGACGCCGATCAGGCCCGCCGAGACCCGGACGCTGCGGTGCAGGGCCTCACTCGCGGACTTCGAGGCCAGGACGGTTCGGCTGGTGTAAACCACGGTGTCCCGGCCGGAGGCCACAGCGACGCCAGCGGTCTCGGCGACCCGGTCGGCCTCTGCTTCGGCCCGCCGGCCGGCCTCGTCGAGAGCCGCAGCATCGACCTGTACGCCCACCACCGCGTCGGCCGTAAGCAAACGGCCGAGTTGGGCGGTCGTGGTGGGGACGTGGGAACCGACCACGACCAGTCCACCCGGTCCACCTCGCCGTGCCAGTCCCAGTTCCGCTGCTGTGAGCAGGCCACGCGCCGTGATCCCGGCGCGGACTGGCACGAAGGAGGCGGCGGTGCGGTAGAGCAGGCGGGCCCCGGCCGCCTCGGCGATCAGCACGCCGGTGACCAGGACCTCCAGGTCGCTCGGATCTAGGGCGTCGCTAACGCATACGGCGCCGTTCCGCAATGCGCCGAGGCGTTCGGCCACGGCCGCCGGGCCGCCTCGGCGGATATCCGCGAGGGTCAGCACTTCGACCTTGTCGCGCGGGATCTGCCCTCCGCTACGTTCGGCCACCCAGTCGGGCAGGTCGGACGACGTGAAGCCGAAGGTGGCGTCCCGAGCGTACGGGGTGTCCGCGACCGGTCTCCAACGGGTGCCGTCGGCCACCCAGTGCCGACCATCGACGGTCACACGGCCTCCTTCGAGGAAGGCTGGGACCATCAGCACCCCGTCAACCGCGCCGCCGAGTCCCTCTGCCAGGGCCACCGTCTCGTCGGGGAAGTGGCCCCGCAGCGTGGAATCACCCCGACTCACCACCGCGATCGCGCGCCGCGTCCACCGCGCCGCAGTCCGAATCTGCCAACCGGTGCGGAAGTTGATCTCCGCTGCCCGGACCGGATCCAGTGACCGTGAGTTCGTCAACAGGTACAGTGCCGGCGGTCTCGAGGCAAGCTCGGCGGCGATCGACGACACATCCCAGCGGGTGAGGACCGGCACCCCGTGCACGGTCTGCGTTCCGGTCGGGTCGTCGTCGAGCACCACAACGGTGCATCCGGCGGCGGCGATCCGCTCCGCCAGCGGCGGCATGAGCGGCTCGGACCACGGTGGAGGCAGCGTCGCGCGGTCCGGCCAGTACCGTGAGGCGGTCATGACCCGACCAGCTCCAGCTGGACACCGCCGGTGCACGCCGGATCGAGGAAGACCGCACGCCGGCCGCGCGTGCCCTGATGCGGCGCCGGCTGTGCGGGCGGCACGCCGACCCCGTCGCCAGTCCAGGCGACTTCGACATCGGGCACAGCGAAACAGAGATGGTGCAGGCCGGCGCCGTGCCGGTCCATCCAGTCGTGCAGCGGGTGCGGCCGGATCAAGGGCTCGACCAGTTGCAGATGCACCGAGCCTAGATCGAGGTGAGTCAGCCTCACGGTGCCGCCGTTGACCACCTCGGCGTGGTCCACTGAGAAGCCGAGCAGGTCACGCCAAAGCGCCAGGGCTTCCTCGGTGTTTGTCACGACGAGCCCGATGTGATCGAGCCCTGTTGTCCGCTCGTTCATCGTCATCCCTTCACCGCCCCGGCGGTCAGCCCGGACAGGTAGTAGTCCATGAGGAACGAGAAGACGATCACCACGGGCAGCGCTCCGAGCAGCGCACCGCCCATCAGCTGACCCCAGGCGAAGACGTCACCCACCTGAAGAGCGTTGACCAGGCCGACTGCCACCGGCTGCTTGTCTGCCGAGCGGACAAAGGTCAACGCGTACAGGTACTCCTGCCAACACAGGGTGAAGGCGAAGAAGAAGACCGAAACCACGCCGGGGAGCACCAGGGGTAAATCGATCAGCACCATCGCCCGCAGCCGACTGGCACCGTCGATTCGCGCCGCCTCGGCCAGTTCGACCGGCAGGCTCTGGAAGTAGCTGGAGAGCATCCAGGCGATGAACGGCACGAGGAAGGTGAGGTAGACCAGGATCAGCGCCCCGAGCGAGTTGGCTAGATGCAGCCGGTTGACCACGACGTTCATTGGAATGAACAGCAGCGCCGGCGGCAACAGGTAGGTCGAGAACACAATCACGCCGACGACCGCGCCGCCCCGGTAACGCAGCCGGCCCAGGCTGTAGGCCGCGGGCACCCCGATGAGCAGCGCGATGGCCGACGCGGAGAGAGCGACGATCAGGCTGTTCAGCGACCAGGTGAGGAACTTCGTCTCGGTCAGCAGCGCCCGGAAGTGCTCCAGGGTGAGCCCGGTGACCGCGAAAGGTTGGTCGGCGACGCGGTAGAGGTCCGATCCGGTGCGTACGGAGGTCAGCGCCATCCAGACGAACGGGAAGAGGGTGAACACGGTGAAGAGCGTCATCGTCGCGGTGATTAGTAGCCCGCGGGTCAGCCGCAGTCGGCGCAGCAGCCGTGCCGTCCGTGGTGGGGAAGCGGGCAGGGGCCGCGAGGTTCGGCCGGATAGGGCGGTCATGTCACTTGGCCTTTCGTCGCATCACGGCCAACTGCATCGCGATGATTGCGGCCAGCGCGGGAAACACGAAGAACGAGATCGCCGAACCAGTGGCGATGTCTGCGCCCCGGATGCCGGTACGGAATGCCAGGGTGCTGATCAGGTGTGTGCTGTTGACCGGGCCGCCGTTGGTGAGGATCCAGACGATCTGGAAGTCGCCGAGGGTCTGCACGAACGAAAAGAGGGTGACCACGACGAGGATCGGGGTGAGGTGCGGCAGGATGATGTACCGCAGCCGCTGCCAGGAGTTGGCGCCGTCGACGACCGCTGCCTCGACGAGGTCCTTCGGCACGGTGGCCAGTCCCGCCAGGATGATGATCCCGAAGAACGGCGCGCCCCGCCAGATGTTCACCGTCTGCACTGCGGCCATCGCCCAGCCGGCCTCGCCGAGCCAGGGGATGTTGCCGTCAACCAGACCGAGCTGCCGGCCGAGGTAGGTCAGCACGCTGAAGTCGGCCTGGAACATCCACATCCAGGCCAGCACGCTCAACGACGAGGGCACCACCCACGGCAGCAGAAACGCCGCGCGGAAGAACCGGCGGAAACGCCGTACCTCGTTCAGCGCCAATGCCATGGCCAGGCCGAGGACGAGCTTGGCGACGACCGCGGTTACCGTGTAGTTGAAGGTGTTCCACAGGGTGCGGCCGAACACCGGGTCGTCGACCAGCCCTAGGTAGTTGGCGAGGCCGACGAAGGAGACCGCATCGCTGCCGAGCGACTTGTCCGTGAGGCTGAACCAGACGGTCAGGACCAGCGGATACCCCACCAGGCCGAGCACGACGACCGCCATCGGCAGCACGAGCAGGTAACCCAGCGGGGTCTCCCGCTCCAACAGCGACCAGCGGCCCGCATCGGCGCCGGGAGCAGGCCGCCCCGGCGGCGGGCCGGTGCCCGCCGCCGGATCGAGGGTGTCTGTGGCCATCGTCGTCAGCCCTCGTAGACCTTCTTGAGCTCGTCCTCCGCCGCTCGGACCGCCTCGTCTATCGACGCCGAGCCGCTGATCACCCGGGCGAACATGTTGACGATGGTCTGGTTGTTGTACGCCTGGGCCGACCGCCGCGAGGCCGGGCCGGGCCAGCCTGGCATGCGCCCGTCGGCTGCCAGGCCGCCGAGCCCGTCGAGCTTCGGCTCGGAGTTCCACGGCATGGAACGCAGGCTTTCGTAGTTTCTGAGCAGCGGCGTGTAGTAGGTGATGGCGATCTCGGCGAGCGCAGCAAGCTGCTCGGGCTCCATCAGGTAGCGGTAGAATGCCGTGGCCGGCTCAATCCGCTTACTGTGCCCGAAAATGGCCAGAGAGTTCATCTCGACGAGTTGTTGGCGTCCGGCCGGCCCGCCAGGGTACCGCGCGTGGCTCATCTTCTCTGCGATTTCCGGTGCCTGCTCTTGAGCGGTGTACCAGATGCTCGTGGCGTTCTGGGTGACGGCGATCTTTCCGGCGAGAAAGCTGGTGTTGTTGCCGCCCTCGTCGTACGACGAGATCTCCGGCGCACTGACCGCGGCCAATTCCTGCATCAGCTTGATCGCCTCGCGGGTCTGGCTGCTGTTGATGGCGACGGTGCTGCCGTCCGCCTCCACCTCCGCCGCCCCGTACGACCACAAAAGCGAGTACGCGACGCTGGCGGAGTCGTTCGGCCCCGCCTGGTTCATAGTGAGTGAGACCCGCGGCAGCTTGGCGTCGTGCAGCCGGGTCGCCACTTCGACGAGCTGCGACCACGAGACCGGGAATTCCGTGAAGCCGACCTGTTCGAACAGATCGGTCCGCCAGTTCATCACGTGGGCGGTGTACGCCCGCGGGATCGCCCGCCACCGACCATCCACGACGCAGGCGTCCTTGGCCACGTCGTACCAGCCGCCGTTGCGCTCACCAATTTCCTCGCACAGGTCGGTCAGGTCGACCAGCCGGTCGGCGTAGATGTGGGCCTGGTTGGCGAAGAGTTCACCGAGATCCTCCCCTGCCTGGGACTCGACCACGGCGGCGATCTGCTCCCGCCATTCCTTGGCGAAGGTCAGCTCGACGGCGCCGTCGTGCGCCTCGGCCCAGGCGGCGGCCTGCTTCTGCTGGAGCTCGTGGATGGCGGGGATGAAGCTGGCCCGCATCAGGCCGGTCAGGCTTCCGCCGCCGAGCGAGGCTCCACCCGTCGAGGTCGAAGTGCCGTCCTCCCCGCAGCCGGCGAGCGCGACGGCCAAGCCGGCGCCGAGGCCCAGGTGCAACGCTCTACGTCGGGACATTTGTGTGCTACTCGGTTGTGTCATGGCGACTCCAAGGGGTTGATCCGGCCGCCGACCGGATCGGGGTGGTGGTGGAGGAGGAGGATCGGTCGGGGAGTGACCGCCACCGAAGGGCGTCCGATCAAAGTGGCGACGGGGCAGGACGAGCTTCCGGTGAGCGGACGGTGAAATGTCGGCGGTCTAGCGGATCACTCCGATGCCACCGCCGGGGTCTCACCGCTACTGAAGAAGTGTGCGCAGCTTGGTGGCGTTGCCGGCGTCGTCCCCGGTGATCAGGAAGTACATCATTCCGGCGTCCGAGACGTCACCGTTCTTGTTCATGATGTTGTTGATCACGTTGTGCACATACCGCAGCCGCTGATCGGCCGAGCTGGCCATCCAGGACCATTTCGCCTCGCCCCCGCCGGTGCCCAGACCGGCGTTCTGGTCGGGGATCCGCCGGTACTTCACATCCGGGAAGTCGCGGCGGATGTCGGCGAGGTTCCAGATGTTGTCGTCGTCGTCGTGATTGTTGTTCCAGTCCGAGTGCGAGATCAGCGTGACGTGGCCGTGGACGTCCCGGTTAGAGGCGTCCAGCGCCCGGTAGATCACGCCCATCGGGCCCGCCCCGACCAGGCACAGCCGGCTGCTGGCGGTCGAGGCGTTGATCTTGTTCCGCAGATGATTGGCGGCGTTGCCGAGGTTCGCCTGGCTGTTGCGGAAGATCACGCCCACGTCGTAGCCGAACTGGTTCGCGGTGCTCTCGGCCGCGGTGACCATGTCCTGCTCCCAGCTACTGTTCGAGCTGCCGAGGTGGGAGTTGTAGTCCCAGTGGACCAGCCGGGACTGCTGCCCCTTCTCGGCCAGCAGCGCGATCGCCATCGCGGACGCACCGATGTCGTCCCGGTCGTGGTAGTTGCCGTCGGAGCTCCAGGCGATCCGTTCGCACCCGAAGCTCAGCGCCGGAGCCGCCGCGCTGGCGGCGGTCGCCGCTAGGCCGAGCAGGCCGAGCGCGGTGACGGCCGCGAACGTCGTACGCAGTGCCCTGGTGGGAAGACCGTTCATTGGTGGTACCTCCTCCGCGGATGCGAACCTGTCGAATACGTTGTATACAGTGAACACGAGATCGTCAATGGCAACGTGTCGGTAACCTTGCCCCCTTACCTCTCTGAGGGTTCGTCCAGCCGGCCACCAGTAGGGACGGCAACGGCCCGCCCAGGCGTCTGTTCAGGCGCCCGGACGGACCGTCGACTACGCTACGACCTCGCCGCGGTGCTCCTCTACATGCAGGCCACACCGTTCAGGAAGGGCGTGGCGATCGGCGGATCGGTCGGCTCGCCGGTGGCGATGAAGCCGATGGTCACCGACGAGTTAGGGGCGAGGGTGTCGTTCCATCTCGGCGCGTCGGCCCGGGCCATGTGCCCGCTCTGGCTGAACACGGCGTTCCAGCCGCTGCCGATGACGGCACCGTTGTACATGTGCCAGCCGAGCGACCACGGCCGTACACTGACCGGTCCGTCGTTACGTACAGTCACTGACGCCTGAAACCCGCCCGGCCACCGCTGGTCCACTGTCACCGTGGCGTAGCACTTCCCGACAGGGCCGGGGTCGCTGCCACCATCGTCGCCGAATATCACGTCGGAGCAGTTGAAGAAGGCCTCCGGACTGTCCGAACGCTGCCAGATGGAGTAGATGACATGCCGTCCCGTCTTGTTCGCAGGCAGCATGGCATCCCACTGGTACGCACCGTCGACGATTGACGGGTTGGTCACTATGGAGAAGGGCGCTGGTTCCAGATCCGACCAGGCGAGGGGCCCGGTCGGATCGTAGCCGTCCTTGGTGACGTACACCTCGAAGGTGCCGGGGTGCGGCGCCCACGCGGCATAGGTGAACCGGTGGGCTGCGCCGGATTCCAGGGTGGTTGCCGGCCAGTCTACGCGGGCGGCGTTGTACGCCGCGTACTTGGTGGTTCCCGCGCCGCAGAGCCGGCCGTCTGGGATCAGTTCGCGGTGGCGGCCGGCGTTGTCGCCGACCAGCACGCCGTACCAGTCGTAGAGCGGCTGGGTGCCGCCCTGCGCGACGGCGTCGCGGCAGGCGTTGCTCAGCGGGCTCTCCGGGCCCTCCAGGTAGCAGGCCCAGGTCCGGGTGGCAGGCGAGGTCATCGCGCCGTGCGCATATGCCGGTTGGGGCGCCACCACCACCGCGGTCGCCGCCGCGGTGAGGACGGCCAGCGCGCCGGCCATCCGCAGTATCCTACGTTTCGCGGGTTGTGCCCCTGCTTCGCTGGTGAGCGGGCCGGTCATGACGCCGAGCAGGTCAGGTCGGCAGGTACGGTGCCCGCTCCGGTGCCGGTGAAACCGAATGTGGTGGTGGCGCCAGCAGCCAACTGACCGTTGTATGGTTCGTTACTGACGGTGTTTCTGCTGTCGGCGACGATCCACTTCCCGTTCCAGACCGACGAGATGCTGGTGCCGCTCGGGTTGGTCCAGGTGACCCTCCAGCTATTGGTCGGGCTGGCACCGGAGTTCTTCACCGCGATCTGGCCCTGGAATCCACCCTGCCAGGCGTTGCTCACCGTGTACGTGGCAGCGCACCCGCCTCCACCGACACCAGGCAGGGTGGTTACGGTGCGGGCCGGCGAGAGTGCCGAGACGTTGCCAGCGGCATCCCGGGCGCGCACGGTGAACGTATAGCTGGTCTCGGCGGTGAGGTTGACCGCCCGGTACGAGGTGCCAGAGACGGTGGCGACCACCGCCGCCGGGCCAGTGCCGGTGGCGCGCAGCACCTCGTAGGAGGTCACACCAACGTTGTCGGTGGACGCGGCCCAGCTCACGGTGGCCGCCGTGGCCGTCAGGTCACTTACGGCGGGACGGCCCGGTGCCGTCGGCGCGACGTCATCGTCCTGGCTGCCGTCGGCGTAACGCTCGGTCAGGCTGATGCCGGTGGTCGAGGCGTTGCCGCCCAGGCGTACCTGGTGGTCGAGGCTGACAAACCTGCCGTTGTGCTGCCAGAGCACCGGCTTCAGGATCTGGTTGTACTTGGCCTCGTCCCAGGTCTTCCAGTCGTTGAGCAGGAGGCCGCCAGTGTCGCCGGAGTTCGGGTTCAGGCACCAGAAGGTGTGGTGTATGCCGTATTCGCCCATCAGGTCCCGCAGTGCCTTGAGCCACTTGTCCTGCCGCGCGTCCTGGCCGAGGCGGCCGCCCCACTCACCGACCAGCAGCGGTGCCGTGTTGTCCTCGTGGATGTAGAGCCAATTTGGCCGCCACACATCGTTGGTCAACGAGGTCTTGTCGAACTCGCCCTGGAACCACGGCTGCTCATACACCAGCGGCCCGTAGTCGTGCGGGGAGTAGACGAGCTGGTCCTGGTTCGCGCCCAGGTTGATCGGGTGATCCTTGGCGCCGCGCAGGTTTCCACCCCACCAGTTGTAGTAGTAGTTGGGGCTGAGGTCCGGGTCAGTGTTCGGCGAGTTCCACGTCTCGCCTGGACGTGGGTAGACCTCGATGCCTTCGCACAGGATCAGCAGGTGCGGGTTGATCGCCAGGATCCGCCTTCCGGCCGTCTCGCAGGCGTGCTTGAAGTTGTCCTGGTCCGTACTGGAGTCCCATTTGGCGCGCGGCGGGTTGTTCGGGGCGCCGTGCGGCTCGTTCTTGATGTCCATCGCGACGATCGTGTCGTTGGTCCGGTACCGAGCGGTGACCCACTCCCAGCCCTGGTAGAACAACTCCGGCGTGATCGTGCCCTTCCACCATACCGGGTAGATGTGACCGGAGTTGTCGGCCTCGGCGCTGTGCACGTCGAGCATGACCTTCAGGCCGTACTTCTCGCACAGGTCCAACCAGTAGTCAAAGATCTGCAGGTTGTTCATCCCGGCCAGTTCCGGGTTTGCCGCGAGGTTGACATTCGGCATCACCGTCTGCCCAGCCTTCCACTCCAGCAGCAGCTGAGTGGAGACCGGCACCCGGACAATGTTCATACCGCGCTCCGCCATCTGGCGGGTGATCGTCTCGATGTTACCGCCCCACAGACCGTGGAAGACCCGCTCCGTGGCGTTGAAGCCAAACCAGTTCACACCGGTCAGCCAAACCTGATTGCCGGCAGAGTCAACGATCTTGTTGCCTTCGGTGTGCAGCCAATCGGCGGTCGGAGCTGCGGCGGCGGCCGCCAATGGAGACGACGTGTGATAAGAGGCGGCCGTGGCTGCCGTGGTGGTCGCGGCAGCCGACAGACCGACGGCCACAGACACCGCCAGCGCAACGCCGCGCACTGTTTGTTTCAGAGACATGCCCTGCCCTCCAGTGGTGGTGGTTGGATGGGAGCGCTTCCAAGGCGGAAGCATAGGCTGGTTTCTGTCGCCCGCCAGACACACCATCGACTTACTGAATTCCCGCTGATCTCGGCGTCGGCGATTTATGGACGTCCCACCTGCGGTAATGCCCTTCATGAGCCCCCTGAGCCACCCCTACGGCCGTCGAGCCAGTCCCTGAAACGCTTTTCAGGATTCACCGGGGTTGTCCATCGATGGCCTCCTATTCCGCCGAGCCGACACCTAGCCTGTGTCGAAGTCGGTGCCAGGGCTTGAGCTGTTGGTTGAGGATCTTCGCGTGTCGGTGTTCGAGATGTAGCGAGGTCCAGGACACCAACCGGCGCAAGCTGGGGTCCAAGGGCGGCCGACTACCAGCCTTCGATCCCGAGCGGTACAAGCAGCGTCACGCCGTGGAATAAGGCATCAACCGGCTCAAGCGCAACCGCGCCGTGGCCACCCGATTCGACAAGCTCGCCGTCCGCTACGAAGCCACCGTGCACGTCGCCGCGATCAGCGAGTGGCTGTGACCGACTTCGACACAGGCTCTAGTAGTGCTTTGTTAGGTTCTGTGGCGTTTGTTGCGGTGTAGCGGTTTCACGGGTTGGTGGCAGGTGATGCAGGCGCCGGTCCAGGTCGCGAGGAGTCGTTGCAGCTCGCGGATGACTGTGTAGAGGGTCAGGCCGGCGCATCCGCTTTTGGGTCCAGACGCAGTTCGGTGATGAACAGGTGCGCGGCGGTGACCAGGGTGACGTGGCGGTGCCAGCCGGTCCAGGAGCGGCCTTCGAAGTGGTCCAGGCCGAGGGCGGTCTTCAGTTCGCGGTAGTCGTGTTCGATGCGCCAGCGGATTTTGCCGTAGCGGACAAGATCGGTGTGGCTGGTGGTGGCGGGCAGGCTGGACAGCCAGTACTTGACCGGCTCGGTCTCGTCGTCCGGCCACTGGGCGATCAGCCACCGCTCGGGCAGGAGACCGTCCGGGTCACGGGCGACGCGATGCCCGGCCGGCCGGACCCGTAGGAAGACGAACTGGGAACTCATCGTGCCCTTCGAGCCTTCCCGCCAGGTGATCGTCTCCGCAGCCTGACGGCTGGCGGCGCGAATGTGCTCGACCAGGCTGACCGCCGTCTTGGGGTAGCGCGGGTCGGTGCGGATGGGTGGGCGACCCCGCCCGGACCACACCCGCGGCACCGGTTGCACCTCTGGCTTGTGGGCGAGGGCGTCGCCTTTGACCTGCATGACGTAGCCGATTCCCCGCTGGTCCAGGGCGCTGCGGAACTGGCTGTTGTCTCCGTAGCCAGCGTCCGCTGCCAGCAGTGGCGGGCGCAGGCCGTGCTCGGCCAGTTCGTCGAGCATCCCCACCACCAGCGCCCACTTCGGGCGATGGCGCTCGTCCTCGGGTATCCCGCAACGGGTCCGGCGAGTAGCCACCGCGGGCCGGTCAGCCTCGTCAACGGCTTGGTCGTCCCACGAGGTCGGCACGAACAGCCGCCAGTCCAGAGGACACGAGGCGGTGTCGGTGACGGCGTGGACACTCACCCCGATCTGGCAGTTCGCCACCTTGCCCAACGTGCCGGAGTACTGCCTGGCCACACCCGGCGAACTCTTGCCGTCCTTCGGGAAGCCGGTGTCGTCGACCACCCACGCCACCGGCTCGACCACATCGACCGCCCGCGCGGCCAGCCGCATCCGCACCGCCGTGGTGTCCCAGGTCGACGCCGTCACGAACTGCTGCAACCCCTGATGATCCACCCCAAGCCGATCCGCCATCGGCTGCATCGACTTACGCCGCCCGTCCAACAGCAGCCCCCGCAGATACGTGCCACCCTTTGCCCGCTGATCCGACCGCACCAACGGGGTGAACACATCTGCGGCGAACGCCTCAAGCCGTTGCCGCACAACGGAAAGCTCGTCAGGGGTCACCGCAACATCGAACTACTCCGAACCGCCGCCGACGACCAGCGACACGCCGACCTAACAAAGCACTACTAGTCCGGTCGCAACGGCCGGCGGCGGAACCCGCGCAGCGGAAGCGCCTGAAACGCGTTTCACGTTGCGGCTTACAGGAAAGGGCTTCCCTCTGTTTTGGCGGTGATCGCGCCAACAGCCTCACCCGACAATAGGACAGTGTCCGAGCGGGGGTGATCCGGGTGCAACGCCACAAAAGAGCAGATTTCGCGACCGCATCGCTCGCCGTACCGGCAGTCACGGCGCGAGATCCGCAGCATCATCGTCCTTGCCAGGCAGCCGTGATCGTGCCAGGCTTCCGTCCAGTCGCCGTGTCGGGTCTGGCCAGGCTCCCTCGGTGGCAGACTCCCCGCGATGAGAACCGCAGCCCGTGACATCCGTCGGACTCGTCGCGCTGCGGACGTGACCGCCGATCGTCGATGCGGCGGTCACCCGCTCGGTACCTGACTTGGAGCCGAAGCATCATGCGCGCGCATCCGACCGTTCAACAGATCGCCGCTGCGGCCGACGTGTCGCCGGCTACCGTGTCCCGGGTGCTCACCGGCTCGGTCCGGGTTACAACCGGCGTACGGCAGCGTGTCTACGCGGCGATGACACAGCTGGGTTACGTAGGTCGCGATGTCCGCAAGCCGGAATCGCGCAAACCTCCGGCCGTGGGTCTGGTGGTGGGCCAGCCGACGGCCCGCGTGTTCGCCGACCCGTTCTTCGCGCGGTTGGCCGCGGGCGCTGAAGCCGAACTGGCGGTACACGGCTCGCCGATGCCTATTCTCACCGTGACGCGCGACAACCTACCGGCAATCGAGCGCTATCTGCTCACCGGCGGAGCTGACGGGGTTCTCCTGCTCGGCGAGTACGGCCGAAGGCAGGTGGCGCGCGCAATGGCCGTCTCCGGTGTGCCGGCCCGCGCCATCGGTCGACCGACCGATGGCGTCGACCTTCCCTACGTGGACGTGGACAACCGAGGTGGCGCACGCATGGCAGTGCAGCACCTGCTGCGTTCAGGCCGTCGTCACATCGCCTCGATCGCGGGGCCACGCGACATGCCTGCCGCCGTGGATCGCCTCGCGGGGTACCACGAGGCGATGGCGGAGGCCGGCATCGAACCGACCGCCATCGCATATGGCGACTTCACTCAGGCCTCAGGTATGCACGCCATGCAGTGGCTGACACGTCGGTTACCGAGAGTCGACGCGGTTTTTGTCGCGTCGGATGCGATGGCAGTCGGAGCACTACACGCACTCCGACGAGCCGGTCGCACCGTGCCCGACGACGTGGCAGTGATTGGCTTCGACGACGCTCCCATAGCCACGCTGATCCAGCCGGCTCTGACCACCGTTCGCCAACCGGTCGAGCAGCTGGGCAGGATCGCCTGCCGCCTGCTGCTGGCCGATGTAACCAAGGAAAAGCCCGCCAGTGGCACCGTCATCCTTCCCACCGAACTCATCCATCGCCGGTCCGCCTGATCGACGCAGACCCGCTTGCTGGCCGACCTACGGCGAAACGCTCGGTGACCGCTACCGGCTGTTGGAACCGATCGGCGCCGGCGGCATGTCAGTGATCTGGCGTGCGGTCGACCTGGAACTTGGCCGACATGTCGCAATCAAGATTCCGGAACCGGAGCAAGGAGTACCTGTCGATCTGGACGCACTCGTCCGCAACGAGGCACGGACGGTAGCCGCGCTTTCGCATCCCGACGTGGTCGTCGTACATGACGTAGGCCAAGCGAGCAGGCCCGACGGCACAACGGTGACCTATCTCGTCCTGCAGATGCTGGCCGGTGAGTCCCTGCTCGACGTCCTGACCACCGGCCCGCTCGGCTGGCACCGGGCGGCCGGGATAGGCGCCCGGCTGGCCAGGGTGCTGGCCGCCGTCCACACGCATGGCGTGGTCCATCGCGACGTCACGCCGGACAACGTGATGGTGGACGGCAACAACGTCAAACTGCTCGACTTCGGAATCGCTGCTCGGGTCGGGGACCGCCCGACGCGAAGCTGGACACTCGGTACACCTCCGTACCTCGCACCCGAGCGTCTCGCCGACGCTCCCGCTGATCCGGCGGCTGACATCTACTCCCTGGGCGCCTTGCTCGTCGAAATGCTCACCGGGCAGCCACCCGACGGCTCTGTCAGCCTGTCTGCCGACATCCCCGAGGAGTTGACGCAGCTGTGCCGGCGGTGTCTGGACCCCGAGCCGATCCGGCGGCCCTCCGCCGCTGAGACGGCCGCCGACCTGCAAGCCTTGACAGGTCCGGTGCCATCCACGTCCCCGGCATCGGAAAGGATCCGCCGGGACACCACCCCCATCGACACAGCGGCAACAGCGGTTCCGGGACCAGTCGGCGACGAGCAGAGAAGGAGCGGGCTCTCGATCGCCGTAGCGGCGATGCTGGCCGCGACAGCCGTGGCGGTGACCACGGTCGTTGTCCTGCTCGCCGCGTCTCCGTCCCCGCAGCATCCGGCACCCTCGACCCCACCGGAGGTCGCCAGGCCGTCGGTGTCCCCGTCACCAGCTTCCCCGCCCCCTACGAGTGAGCCCGCGAGGCGGAGGATCGAGCCGCATCAGGGGACACGGACGGGTCGAACGACTTTACCGCCGACGACCATCGCAGGGACTACGCCGAAGGTCACCACACCCGCCGCCTCTTCAGTCCTCTCCGTCACCCGAGCGGCCGACGAGCTACGTGATCTGCTACGCCGCGATGTCCTCGAGGGCGCCGTCACTGCACACGCGGCGCAAAAGATCGGTGCACAGGTGGACAACGTGGTGAACAACCAGGGCGCTCTGCCGGAAAACCAGGCACAGCTGGTCGCCGACCTCCGCCGCAGCGTCGCCGACGAGATCCGGAACGGCGGCGTCTCGACAGGAGCGGCCACCACGCTGGACGCTGCCGTCGAGCGTGTCGCCGAGGCTGTGAACGTCAGCGCCACGGCATCCGGCTGACGTTGTCGAGCGCCCGTCGCGGGATGTCCGCAAGGGCGGTCGAACAGCGGCCGAGGTGCAACGCCGCCCTGTTCCAGCCCGCTGACCCGCGCGAAGCGCAGGATCAAAGGGGCCCCCGGTTCGACCGGTGACCGGTCGGACCGGGGGCCTGGCAACTCACCACAACCACGCCTGTGACGAGTCGAGATGGGTTGGTTTCCCTCTGCTCAGGACAGTGGCGGGTAGGCGTTGCGCATCAGTTCCGCGAACTGCGCCGGGAACCAGGCACCCGAGATCGGGGCGTCCGGCAGGGCGCCGCTACGGTTGTAGCCGTTGCGGGCGTTCCCACCGTAGGTCGGGTCGCACATCCGGTCAAAGCCCTTGCCCTCGTTGTTCGGGATCTCCTTGCTGGAGCCGTCCGACTCGCCCGGGGGCTTGACCCAGACGTAGGCGTCGATGCCCGGCTCCGGCGCAGCCTTGGGCCGCTCGCCCAAACCCGCGCCCGCCTGGTTGCACCAGTTGCCGGCGTGGATCCGCCGGTCGACGCGGCTACCGTCGACGTAGGCGTTCACGTCGGTGATCGGGCCGGGCCCGGTCGGCCGGGCAGTGCCGCCCCAACCGTTGCGGGAGGTGTCGATCAGCATGCCGATGCCGTTGGGGAACCCCTTGGAGACCAGTTCGTTCCGGAACGCCTGGGCGAACGACAGTTCGTCGACGTAGTAGTTCCAGTCGACCCACTTTGCCTGCCGGACCGTCTGACCGTTCACCGTGTCGGTGACCTTGAAGTACGGCTCCTTCAGCGCCGAGTAGTTCGCGGTGTTGACGATGAAGCCGTGCACGTGGTTGACCGTGCTGCCGGACGCGGTGGCCGCGTCCTTGATGATGCCGGCCACCGGACTGAAGTTGGTATCCCAGCCGATCCAGCCGTGGTGCGCCGCGTCGACGTAGTTGTAGACGTTGCCGATCGCGCCCAGCTTGGCCAGGGCATAGCCGACGCCGTTGACGTATGCGCCGTTGGCCTTAACCGTGTCGCACATGGGGGTGGCGCCGGGGCTACCACCGGTGTTGGTGTGCAGGTTCGGCAGCGAGTCGATCTCGATGATGTTGATGATCCGCAGGTTCTTGTACTTCGCGTCGCCCTGGATGGCGGCGATCGGGTCGATGTACTCGGCCTTGTAGCGGGGCAGCTCGTCCGCCTTCAGCTCGCCGTTGGAGGCCAACGCAGCGCAGTCCCGGCCGGGCAGGTTGTAGATCACGAACTGGATGTAGTCAGCACCCTGATCGAGCGCCTCATCCAAATGATCCCGAACGCCCATCGCCCCGTTCGAGCTGCTGTCCGGCGTGCCGTTGATGGCGGCGATCCGGTCAATCCACACGGCCGTGGGGGTGTTGGAAACCCGGTTGCCGCCGGTCACCGACTCGGCCTTGGCCTTCCACTCCGGATTCACGTACCCCTGGGCGTTCAGATACGGATTGTCCACCCGGGGACCGCTGGGCGGTGAGGTGGTCGGCGGCGGCGTCGTGGATGGTGGGGTGCTCGGCGGTGGGGTGCTCGGCGGCGGGGTGGTGGGTCCGCCACCGCCGTTGCAGGTCACCCCGTTGAGGGTAAACGACGTCGGCTTCGGGTTGCTGCCGCTCCATGAGCCGTTGAACCCGATGCTCACCGTCGCACCGCTGGCCACCGAGCCGTTGTACGACTCGTTCTGCGCGGTGACGTTCTGGCCGGACTGGGTCCACCGGGCCGACCAGCCCTGCCCGACTCGCTGGCTACTGTTCGGGAAGGTGAAGCCGAGCGTCCAGCCGTTGAGGGCGTCGCCGACATTCTTGATACTGACGCTGGCGGTGAACCCACCCGGCCAGTCGTTGGTCGTGTAGGAAACCTCGCACTGCGTCGCCGCGTGCGCCGAGGTGACCGGTAGCGTCACCAATCCACCCGTGACCAGGGCAGCGGCGCCAGCGATCGCGAGGGCCCGGCGCGGGCCCGCTTGTTTTCTCCATACATTCATGCCACAAAACTCCTTGGGCGAGACCGGGCCGCTAGGGGCCCGGGTAGAATGGCCCCGGTTGGGCGTCGAATACGAACAACCTGCCGGTGCCGTCGGATGTGTACGGGGTTGCCCGGCCCGGTCGGGCGGAAGTGCATTCTGGACGTGACAGTCCACGCCGACGGAATGGTCGCCCAGCGAACCGGTTGCCCTCGACCATCCCGCCGACATGCGGCTTGTGATCCGGCGGTAGGCCAATCGTAACGGGGAGCGCTCCCATAGCAATGAATAAATGTGGTTTCTGCGTAACGATCTTTTGAAATATGGCAAGCAGAAATTTGAAGAAGGCGGTGGGCACGTTTGCGATACGACCGTTACCGGCTGATCCGTTCCGACTCCCCGGTCCCGGACCACGATCTGTGGCAGTGACAGATTGTTGACCTGCGAAGCCAAGCGGAGCTTCTCCAGGGACGCGTTGAGACCTGCCATCGCGATAGTGGCGACCACGCGAAGGACGGTCGAACCGGGAAGCCTTTTGCGCGGGCGGTGCGGCTGGTGCTCCTTACCCAGCCCACCGAAGGTCTCGACCGCGCCGTTGTGTCCACGCTCGATCGGCTGGCCGTTGGCCACTCGGTCGAGCATCATCGTGACGATGTCCGCTGAAATGCCACCGGCCGCGGCGACCACCTTCCGGAGGTTCTCGCTCCAGTTGCGGCCATCCTTGTCGTCTATGCGCGCCTCGACCGCGAAGTAGGGGTCGGTAGAGCGTCGATCCGAGCGCCATCGCGGTGTACATCTCGAAGTAGCTAATCTTGTCGTCACCCGGCAGCAGCCCTTTGCCGCCGTAGTCGGTGGAGACCGCGGCCACGACAGAGCTGAGGTGGGTGCGGAGGGTGCCCTGCTGCGCGGCGCTGAGGAACGGGAGGCCGTTGACGCCTGGCTCCGTGCCGGTGACGGTCGCGATGTACCGATACGCATGGTTAACCGCGAACTGTGACAGTCCGGAGACCATGTAAGCCGTCCTTACGAGGTGTTCTTGCTGGTGATCGCCACCGGTGGGGTGGTGGCTGCCCTGGTCGTCGCGACGGAGTCGAGTCTGCTCAACTCATCGGAGGCCCAGGCGTTGCTGGTGCGCTGCGCCGCCAAGGCACTCGTGGCCGGGGCCGGGGCTGGCGTCGTCGGGACCGCATCGGCAAGTGGGGACGTTCTCGACAGAGCCGACGCGACCCTCGTGTCGCCCGGCTCGCACCCGGCGCCCGGCCGCGGCGAGTCCAGCGATCACCATCAGCGCGGCAACCTGCGACCATCGCCGATGACACCGTCGGCGTGGTGCACATGCGGCGTTGAACTGTGCGATGTTGAGGGGACCGGGTGGCCGATTCTGTTTGTAGCGTTGGAGTCTCACACCCGTCGACACTCCATGCGCCGGTGCAACGTTACACAGCTTGATCAGTCAGTCGAACGCGGTAGGCAGCCCGGGCGGCGGTCAGTTGGGCACCCGGTCGTGGAGGACGTCGATGTAGAAGGCTCGCTGGTCGCCGCGAATGGAGAACCGTGCCTGCTCGATCCAGCCGAACTGTTCCAGGGTGCGACGCATCGGCTCCAACAGCTTGGTCTTTTCGCAACTGTCGCTCGGAGCCAGGATGCCGTCGAGGTCGGTGAAGTCCGCCCGCGCGTTCGCCCCGTCCAGCTTGAGGTAGCGGAACCGGTGGGCGTCACCGTCGAAGGCGCTGGTCAGGCCGGCCGCGCGATCGGCCGGCGTGGGGCCGTCGAGCAGAGCTCGCAGGGCTTCCTTGGCGACGCTGCGGGCCGGGACATTCCGGGTTACCGCGACGACCTGCGGGCAGCGCCTGTCGGCTCGCTCGCGCAGCAGGAACAGCTTCACCTGCCGGGTGCCGATGGTTGGCTCGGTCGCCGGTTGGTCCGGACCGCCGGTCTCCGTCGCGTGGGCACTCGCCGTCGCAGCGGACGAGGCATCCGACGAGTCGGGCGGGGTCGCTGAGGGTGCTGGCGTAGGCGATGTGCGAGCCGTCGGCGCGGGAGCGGCGACCTGCGGCTCGCCGGTCGGTGCGGACATCATTGCCGCACCGACGGGAGCGGTCACCATCACCGCGGCGACCAGGCCGGCTGCGGCGACGGACCGGGCGCGGCGGCGGCGTACGCGGTGGCGCAGGTTGCCTAGATCCGGTGGACGGGCGGTGTCGGCGGCGATCCCGGCCATCCGGCGCAGCGCATCGCGCGTCGCTTCCCCGTCCGGAATTCCGTCAGTCACCGTCAACTCCCTTGGGCGTGGTCGTCGCCACTCTAACCGTTTGACGTTGCCGCATTAATCACATACGGTGCAATCATTATTTAACCGGATGAGTACGACAGCGTCCAGGTCGGATGGTCGCCGCGCGCTAGGTGCCCGAATCGGGATAAGCACGCGTCGCGGCAGGTGTCGAGAGGTCCGATGTCGACAGAGCGCGAGTTCACTGAGTTCTACCTGGCGACGTACCGTCGGCTGGTGGGCCAGCTGTTCGTGCTGACCGGTAACCGTCACGACGCCGAGGAGCTTGCCCAGGAAGCGTTCTCCCGTGCGCTGCCCCGGTGGGCAAAGATCAGCGGCTACGAGGCCCCAGAGGCGTGGGTGCGGCGGGTCGCGTTCAACCTCGCATTCTCCCGGCGCCGCAAGGCGCTGCGCGGCGCCGGCGCCCTGCTGCGGCTCGGATTCGACCGGGTCCACAACGGCGACCACACTGATGAGGTCGCCGTCGCCGAGGCGCTGCGGGCGGTACCGGTACGACACCGGCAGGCGTTGGTGCTGCACTACGTCGTCGACCTTCCCGTGCGGGACGTGGCCACCGAACTGGGCGTTCCGGAGAACACCGTCAAGACGTGGCTACGACGGGGCCGTCAGCAGCTGCACGCGGCGCTGCGAGCAGACGAGGCGACCGGTACCAGCGACCTCCTCGCCGACCTCCGCCCCTGAGCTGAGCCGGGTGGGGTACGGCGCCACCGCCGTACCCCACCCCTGAGAAGGCCGGCCATGCTCAACTCACGGTGAAGCTGTCCACGTCGAAGAGAAAGCCGGAACCGCCGGTGAAGACCAGATGCAGAGGACCAGTCCCGGTGCCCGACAACGACGTCGAGACCGTCCGGTAGGTCGTCCAGCCACCGGTCGTCGGCACGTCGACCGAACCAAGCAGCGGGCCGCTGGCTGAGCCCGAGCGCACCTGGATCGTGCCGCCGGAAGTGCCGGAGGCCACCCTTGCCGAGAATCCGGTCCGGCCGGTCGTGGACACCTGGGTGTAGCCGGCCCAGTCACCGTCGTGCAGGTAGCCCGCCGTGGCACCGCCCTGCGCGGCGCTGTGGAACGCCACCTGGACGCCGGAATGCGAGGTGTACGACTCGCCCTGCACTGTCTGCGGGGAACTCCCGCCACCCCCGGAGTCGGTGAGGAAGGTGCGCAGCTTGTTGGCGTTGCCGGCGTCGTCGCCGGTGATGATGTAGTACATCATCCCCGAGTCAGAGACGTCTCCCTTCTTGTTCATGATGTTGTTGACCACGTTGTGCACGTAGCGCAACCGCTGGTCGGAGTTGTTGGCCATCCAGGCCCACTTCTCCTCACCACCACCGGTGCCCAGCCCGGCGTTCTGATCCGGGATCCTCTTGTACTTGACCTGCGGGAAGTCGCGGCGAATATCGGCCAGGTTCCACCTGTTGTCGTCGTCGTCGTGGTTGTTGTTCCAAGCCGAGTGCGAAATCAGCGTGACGTGCTGGTGCACCGCCGTGTTCGAACCCTGCAACGCCCGGTAAATCACCCCCATCGGGCCTGCTCCCACCAGACACAGCCGGCTGCCAGCCGTCGAGGCGTTGACCGCTGACCGCAGACTGGTCACCGCGCCGTTCAGATTGGCCTGGCTATCCCGGAAGATTCCGCTCACGTTGTACCCGAACTGGCCACCAGTCCCTTCGGTCGCGGTCTTCATGTCTCGCTCCCAGCTCGCGTTGGAGCTACCGAGGTGAGAGTTGTAGTCCCAGTGCACCAGCCGCGACTGCTGACCCTTCTCAGCGAGCAGCGCCAGCGCCATCGACGAGGCGCCGATGTCGTCGCGGTCGTGGTAGTTGCCGTCTGAACTCCACGCAATCCGCTCACAGCCGAAGTCGAGGGCGGGCGGAGCGGCCTGCGCGGGCTGCCCGGTCAGCGCGACCGTGACGCCGAGCGCGAGGGCGCACGCCGCAGCGGTGAGCCCGGGACGGGTGATCCGTGACATGGAAGTCCTTCCGGTACGAGGGGTTGGTCGCCGACCGGCCGGCACCGGGTGCTGTCGGCCCGGCCGGTCGGCTCGAAGACAGACACCCCGCCCCGCGGTGGGAGGTTTCACCGTCAGCACGGATCATCTGCCCGGCTTCCCGCCTCGAGGTCAGCTGTCGCCGCGCCGGCCGCCCTGCGGACGCGAGCCCTCGCACGCCTGCTCGGCCCGCGCCCAGGTGGCGTCGTCGACATCGGCCGGCCGTAACGCCGCCTGCCCGCTCTGGCGGTTCCCCTCGCCCGGCTGCCCGGTGGGCCGGGTGGTCGGTCGGGCGATCCGGTCCGCCCGCCCGCTGCGACCGGGTCGCGCCGAGGGCAGGTCCTCGGGTACGTCGATGCCCTGCTCGCGCAGGCACGCCGCGTACGACGCCAGCCCACCGGACGCCGGCTGGGACTGCTCGGCCGCCGGCTCGCCGCCGCAGCCGGCCGCGAGCGCAAGCAGGGCGGCGCCGACCGCCACGGTCAGGGCCGGTCGTCGATGGATGCGGGGCATGTGGCTCTCCTCGGGACTCGGGTGCGGGCCCACGCCCGCGTGACGGGGTCAGCAGAGACGACAAACCTCCGGCATCGCTCCGGCGGGCCTGGGAGTCACCTCGGAATACCGGGCTGTGAGGTAACTCCGAGGTACGGCCGAGCCCACTGTCAGAAAGTGGGTCGACGATCGCGGCCATGGGCATCATCCACCTGCACGTGTGGCGGACGGTCCGGCGCCGGCCGGTACCCGCCGTCGCCGCCACCGCCACACTGGTCGCGGTCACCGTCCTGGTAGGCGCGGCCGCGTTCCCCGGCGGTACCGACCGGACCGCAACGCCGGCGGCAACCGTACGGGTGGACCGGGGTGAGGTGTCCTCGGCGGTCGCCGCGACCGGCACGGTACGGCCTGCGACGAGCCGTGGGCTGGCGTTCGCAGTGGCCGGCACCGTGACCGAGGTCTGGGTCCGCCCGGGCTCCGACGTCGCGGTCGGGCAGGTGCTGGCGGTGCTCGATGACGGCGAGGCCTACGCCGAGGTGACGCGCGCGGAGCAGGCACTGACCGATGCGCGCGCCGAGCTTGACGAGCTCGAAGACGAGCAGGAGCCGGACATCCTTACGTGCGCCATGTCACCGGTTCCGGCCACGGGCGGCGACGGCGCGGGAGGTGCGGCTACCGCCGCCGCGGCGGGCGACACTACCCGGACGACGCCATCGGGCGACCCAGGATCACCGACATCTGGACGCGACCCCGACCAGCCCTCGCCGTCGGCCACCCCGACTCCCCCGGGATCGTCAACCGCCCCCGTCGAGCCCTCACCGAGCGGAATCGGGAAGGGGCCGGCGACGTCCGCGACGGCCCCGGCGCCGTCAGACCCGCGAGGTTGCCCGAAGGAGCCGGCTGGTTCGGAGGCGGGCGGGAATTCCGCCGGCGCCGATCCGCTGTTGCGGGCGCACCAGCAGGTGACCGCCGCGCAGTTGGCCCTGGCCGAGGCGGAGGACCGGCTGGCCGGTACGACCATCGCCGCGCCGGTCGCCGGCCGGGTGCTGTCGGTGGCCGGGCCGGTGGGAAGCCGGGTGTCCGCGGCTGCGCGCTTCATCGAGCTGGCGGTCGTCGACGGGATGCAGGTCACGGCGACCTTCCCGGAAGCCGACGCGGGGCTGATCGCGGCGGGGCAATCGGCCACGGTGACCCCGGCCGGACGGCCGGACACCGAACTGGCCGCCGAGGTGGTCCAGTTGGACCCGATGGGCGCCAGCGACGGTCAGGTGGTCCGTTTCGGGGTCCGGCTCGCGCTGGACGGCGCTCCGGACGATCTGCTGATCGGGCAGAGCGCCGCCGTGCGGATCCGGATCGCCACCGTCGCGGACGTGCTGCGGGTCCCGGCGGATGCGGTCGAGGTTCGGCCCGACGGGTCGGGCACCGTACTGCTCGCCGGGGCGGCCGAGCCGCGCGCCGTCGTGATCGGTGTCCGGGGGGACCAGTTCGTGCAGATCAGGTCCGGCCTTGCCGAGGGTGATCTGCTCCTCGCCGCCGCATGATCTCGCATAGCTCGGGAACAGGTCGCTCCTAGCTCGCTCCGAGGTTTCCCGGATAGACCTGGCAACCGTGTCTGACCGTCGTACCCGTGTGCTCGTCGTCGACGACGAGGAGAACATCCGTGCCCTACTGTCGGCGACGCTGCGGCTGATCGAGTTCGACGTCCGGGTGGCCGGCGGCGGCCGTGAGGCGTTGGCCTTGGCCGAGGAGTTCGATCCGGATCTGGTGGTGCTCGACGTGATGCTGCCCGATCTCGACGGCTTCCACGTCGCGCGGCAGTTGCGCGGCACGGGGGCGGGAGTGCCTGTACTGTTCCTCACCGCGCGAGGCACGGTGGAAGACCGCATCTCGGGGCTGACCGTCGGTGCGGACGACTACGTGACCAAGCCGTTCAGCCTGGAGGAGGTGGTGCTGCGGATCCGGGCGATCCTGCGCCGCACCCGCGCCGACGACGCACCGGCCCAGGACGGCGTGCTCCGCTACGCCGACCTCGAACTGGACGAGGACGCCCACGAGGTCCGCCGCGGCGGGCGGGTCGTCGAATTGTCGCCGACCGAGTTCAACCTGCTGCGGTATCTGATGGTCAACGCCGGGCGGGTGGTCAGCAAGGCCCAGATCCTCGACCGGGTCTGGAACTACGACTTCGGCGGCGACGGACGGATCGTCGAGTCGTACATCTACTACCTGCGCAAGAAGATCGACGTGCGGGCGTCACCGCTGGTCCACACTGTGCGGGGCGTCGGCTACACGCTGCGGTTGCCGCGTGCCGGGTCAGGTGACGGTGGGTAGCCGCCATACCGCCCGAGGGCGGCGGCTGCGCCGCTGGGGACGCTGGACCCTGCGGTCCCGGCTGGTCGTGGTCGTGGCAGCGCTGACCGCGCTGGCCCTGGTCGTCGCGAACGCGGCCGGGCTGGTGCTGCTACGCCGCACTCTCACCGACCGCATCGACGACCAGCTCACGACGGTCAGCCGGCCGTTCACTCGGGCCACCGCTCCGTCCTACGACCCGCCCGAGCGCAACCGCGTTCTGCCGCGCGCCCGGCTCGCTCCGGAGCAGGTGGTGCTGCTGTACGGCCCGGACGGCAACCTGGAGGACGTCCGGCGCTCCGACGAGTCGACAAGGGTGCCCGTGGTCGACTCGTACGACCGGCTCGTCGCCCGTGCCACCGACACCCACCCGTATACCGTCGAGGCCACCGATGGCACACCCGCCTGGCGGGTGCTGGTGGTCGAGCGCGGCGACGACCGGGGCGTCGCGGTGTTGGCGGTGTCACTGCGCGAGGTCGAGGAGACCACCGAACTGCTGCTGCTGATCGACGCGGTCGTGATCGTGGTCGTCCTGATGCTGCTGGCGTCGCTCGCCGCGGTGGTGGTCCGGCTCGGCCTTCGGCCGCTGACTCGGATGGAGCAGACTACGGCGCAGATCACCGGGGGCAACCTGTCCCGCCGGGTGCCCGACGCCGATCCGCACACCGAGCCGGGCCGGCTCGGTGGGGCGCTCAATCTGATGCTGGACCGGATCTCCACCGAGGTCGCCGCCCGCCGTGAGTCGGAGCGGCGGCTCCGGCAGTTCATCGCTGACGCCTCGCACGAACTGCGGACGCCGCTGACCTCCATCCGCGGGTTCGCCGAGCTCTACCGCCGGGGCGGAACACCACCGGGCCCGGAGCTGGACGGAACGATGGCCCGGATCGAGGCCGAGGCCGCCCGGATGGGCCTGCTCGTCGAGGACCTACTGCTGCTCGCACAGCTCGACCACGAACGCCCCCTGCGAGACCAGCCGGTCGACCTGCTGGCCGTCGCCGCCGACAGCGTTCGCGACGCGCACGCCCGCGCGCCCCGGCGCCGGATCCGCCTGGCCGCGCTCGACGACAACGGGTTCGAAGCGGTGATGGTCGCCGGCGACGAGCACCGGCTGCGTCAGGTGGTCGCCAACCTGCTCAACAACGCCCTTCAGCACACGCCACCACAGGCCCGCGTGACGGTCCGCACAGGGCTACTGCGCCGTGCACCGGCCGGACCGCCGCCCGTCACGGCCGTGGGAGATCCGCTGCCCGCCGCAACACCGACCGCGGTGCTGGAGGTGATCGATGCCGGGCCCGGCCTCGCGGCCGACCAGGCCGTACGGGTCTTCGAGCGGCTCTACCGCGCCGATCCGAGCCGGTCCCGCGGCAGCGGCGGGTCCGGCCTCGGCCTGTCCATCGTGGCGGCCCTCGTGCGGGGACACGGGGGCCGGGTCGAACTGCTCACCGCCCCCGGCCGGGGGGCCACCTTCCGGGTTTTGCTGCCCTCGGTGCCCGGTGCCGGCCGCGACGAGCTGGTCGACCTGCTGCGCACCATGCACAGCTGACCCGCCGCCCGACTCCCAGCCGGCTCCGAGGTGGCGCCGGGTCCGCTCCGAGCCGCCCCCGCCAGGCTGTCGGGCATGCGTGTGCGACGACTCATCCCTGCCCGGGGCCCGTCCCTGTTCGTCAACGCCGGCCTCGCCGCGGCGGTACTGCTGGCAGGCGGTTGGGCGTACACCACGTTCACCGCACCGAAGACCGCAGCTGCCGGCGCGTCCCGGACGGTGCCGGTCAGCCGGGCGACGGTGACCTCCGCAGTGTTCGTACCCGGATCCGTGCGCAGCGCGACGACCGCGAACGCGACCTTCGCCACCGCCGGACCGATCACGGAGATCACCGTCGCCGTCGGCGACTCGGTGAAGAAGGGCCAGGTGCTGGCCCGAGTCGACGCCTCTGCCGCGAAGCGGGAACTCGCGGGAGCCGAGGCCGACCTCAACGCAGCGCAGGATGCGGTGGACCGGGCGGTGGAGATTGACGGTCCCACCACCCAGGCGGATGCGGCGCTGACCCAGGCGGAGCTGAAGGTGGCCGCCGCGCGGGAGAAGGTTGACGGCACCACCCTGACCGCGCCGATCGCGGGCACCGTGGTGGCCGTCAACGGCAGCGTCGGGGACCTCGGCACCTCGGCAGGCGGCGCGACCGGAGGCGGCACCTCCGGGACCACCGGTAGCACCACATCCGGTTCGGGGGGCCTCGTGCAGATCGCCGACCTGACCCGGCTGGAGGTCACCGCCGCGGTACCCGAGGCCGACGCGACCCGGCTCAAGACGGGCATGCCCGCCACGGTCAGTTGGAACGCGCTGCCCGGCACCACCGCCGAGGCGACGCTCGCCGCGATCGACCCGAACGCCACCACCGCCAACGACGTGGTGACCTACGAGGTCACCCTGAGCCTGAAGGACCGTCCCGACGCCGCCCGGCCCGGTCAGAGCGTGCAGGTCACCGTCACCCTCGACACGGCCGAGAACGTCGTCGCGGTGTCTGCCCTGGCGGTTACCAGCGCCGGCAGCCGGAATACCGTGACCGTCCTGCACGACGGCGCCCCGGTCGTCCGCTCAGTCGAGGTGGGCCTGCGGGGGGACCAACTTGTCGAGATCACCTCCGGCCTGACCGAGGGCGACCTGGTCGTGCTGCCCAGCACCGGCGGCACCGACCCGAACACCGGCGGCGGTAGTCGTGGTGGACCGGCGGGCGGCGGGCTGACCGGTGGCGGCGGGCGCGGCAACCGGTGACCCTCTACCTGGTCGGCGGAACTCGCCGCACGACCGAGGGCGTGCGCCGTCCGGTGCTCGATGTCCGTGACCTGACCAAGGTGTACGGGCAGGGCGAGGCGACGGTGTACGCGCTGCGCGGGGTGTCGCTGACCGCTGCGGCCGGCGACTACGTGGCGATCATGGGATCCTCCGGATCCGGAAAGTCGACGTTGATGAACATCCTCGGCTGCCTCGACGTGCCCAGCGCCGGCACCTACCGCCTGGACGGAGTCGACGTCAGCCGGCTCGACGACGCCCGACTGGCCCTCGTCCGCAACCGGCGCATCGGGTTCGTCTTCCAGTCGTTCAATCTCATCCCCCGCACCTCCGCCGTGGCCAACGTCGAAATGCCCCTGGCGTACGCCGGTGTCAAGCCGGCCGAGCGACGTCGACGGGCCCTCGCGGCCCTGGACATGGTAGGTCTCGCCGGTCGGGCTGGCCACGAGCCGAACCAGCTCTCCGGCGGACAACAGCAACGCGTCGCCCTCGCCCGCGCCCTGGTCACCGAGCCCGCGCTGATCCTCGCCGACGAACCCACCGGAAACCTCGACAGCCACTCCACTGAGGAGGTGCTGGCCATCCTCGACCAGCTGCACACCGCCGGCCGCACCATCATCATGATCACCCACGAGACGGAGGTTGCCGCCCGAGCCCGCCGGCTGGTCACCCTCTTCGACGGACGAATCACCACCGACATACGACAGGACGGCACCCGGTGAGCCTGCTGGAGATCCTCCGCTTCGCCGGCCGTGGCGTCGCCGCCAACAAGCTACGCTCGGCGCTGACCATGCTCGGCATCCTCATCGGCGTCGCCGCGGTCATCCTGCTGGTCGCCGTCGGCAACGGCTCCGCCCAAGCCGTCAACCGCAGCATCGAGGCGCTGGGCACCAACACCATCACCGTGTCCAGCACCGCCCGAGGCGGGACGACGCCATCGGCGCTCACAATCGACATCGCACAGTCCCTGCACGACCCGGCACTCGCCCCCGACGTCCGGGCGGTCTCACCGGTGGTCAACACCGCGCCGACGATGACCCACGCCGGGACCGAGCACCCGGTGGCACAGCTCCTCGGCACCCACCCGACCTACTTCGGCTCGTCCAACAGCCCACTCGCCGCCGGCACCGCCTTCACCGACCAGGACGTGACCCAGGGGCGGCGGGTGATCGTGCTCGGACAGACCGTCGCCACCGAACTGTTCGCCGACACCCACCCGGTCGGCCAGCAGGTCACCGTCGGCGGCGCCCTGTTCACCGTCGTCGGCGTCCTCGCCGAGAAGAGTTCGGCGTCCGGCTTCTCCGACCCCAACGACCTCGCCGTCGCCCCGCTCACCGCCGTGCAACAGACCCTCACCGGGTACGGGCCGGTGAACTCCATTCTCGTCGAGGCCACCGGGCCGGACCGCGTTGACGCCGCCCAGCAGCAGGTCACCCAGATCCTCAACCAGCGCCTCAAGCTGCCGGCCGGCACCGCCGCCACCGGCCGTGGTGGAGGTGGTGGTGCGGGAGCCACCCCGTACCGGATCCAGAACGCCGCTCAACTGCTCGCCACCCGCACCGAGACCGCACAGACCTTCACCGTCCTGCTCGGCGCCGTCGCCGGCATCAGCCTGCTCGTCGGCGGCATCGGCATCACCAACATCATGCTGGTGACCGTCACCGAGCGAACCCGGGAAATCGGCATCCGCAAGGCCCTCGGCGCACCCCGACGCACCATCCTCACCCAGTTCCTCGCCGAAGCGACAATGCTCAGCGTCCTCGGCGGCGGCCTCGGCGTGGCCGCGGCACTCATCGGCAGCCGATTCACCATCGTCGGCGTGCAACCGGTGATCGTGCCCAGCTCCGTCGCCTTGGCACTGGGCGTCTCCGTCGCGATCGGGCTGTTCTTCGGCAGCGTCCCCGCCAGCCGCGCAGCCGGCCTGCGCCCCATCGACGCACTCCGCTACGAATGACAGGTGACCCCATGACGACCGACCTCGATACCGCGCTCGCCGTCGGACCCCGCCCGTGGCGGAACCGCGCCACACCGTGGCTCGCTGCGGCGCTGCTGCTCGTCGGCGGCTTTGCTGGCGGCGCCCAGGCGCAGCAGGCGTACGGACCGGACTCCGGCCCTGCACCGGCGGGACGCGGGACGGCGGTCGACGGATCGGCCGGTGGGGCCCGCGGTGGCGGTGCCCGTGGCGGTGGCGCCGCTCCCCCGGCCGCCACCGCCACCCCGGCCACCACCGGCACCGTGACTGACATCGACACAGACACGATGACGATCCGGCGCGAATCCGGTGAGGTGATCACCGTGCAGACGGACGACCGTACGCAGATCCGGCTGCCCGGCGCGCTCGAGGACCTCCGCACCGGCGACACCGTCGTGGTAACCGGGAACACGCAGAGTGACGAAATCACAGCCGCCACCGTCACCCGCCAAAATTGACGGCTCATCGCGGATTCACAGACCCGACAGACCTCGTCATCATGACCGAGTCGACCATGCCGGGTGATCCCTTCTGCAGATGCCCGTCGGTGCGGGCACCTGCGGCGTGCTGGTGAGCGCGACTGGTCATCGAGTCCACGCTGACCGTCCAGTCGATCCGT
Organism: Verrucosispora sp. WMMD573; assembly: GCF_027497175.1. Classification (NCBI taxonomy): domain Bacteria; kingdom Bacillati; phylum Actinomycetota; class Actinomycetes; order Micromonosporales; family Micromonosporaceae; genus Micromonospora; species Verrucosispora sp. WMMD573. Next base: position 126,967 of record NZ_CP114901.1, read on the forward strand.
CCCCGGGCGTCGCCCTGCGCCTGCAACACTGATCTGGGTCAGGAGGCTGCGTGGCGCGGGTGCTGGCTCAGGGGAGGTCAGGTTCTGAGTGCTCGGCCACGAGCCGCTCGCCCGCCTCGTCGTCGACCAGCGCATTGTCGACCAGCCATTCCACCGCCCGCCGCTTGGCGCGCATGTCGCGAAACGTGCGACACACCGGCAGGAGGCGCTGATACTCCTCATGCAACTCGTTCTTGAACCGGCGGAAGGCGCCCCTGCCCTGGATCACTCGGGCGAGCCTGCGGCCAGCCGCCGCGTCACTGATCCGTTCGGCGAAGTCAGCCATGTCCTGATACCAGCGTAGGACGGCAACGGATCAACCACGACCAGGTCGAGGTCGTCGAGGTCGACGGACGTGTGTCCGTCGATGCCGCCGTCGGTCGTCCAGAACACGACCTCGCCGGTCTTCGGGTTGATCAGCCACCGGTGCTCGTAGTCGGTCTGGTCCTCTAGCGCGGCGGCGAACTCTTTTAGAGGGTGTTTGAGAAGTTCTCGTGATGGGTGGCGTGTCGCGCCGTCGGTTAGCGGCCGTTGGTCCATAGTGGCTCGATGTCGCGTCAGCGTCGCTACCCCTCGGACCTGACCGACGCCCAATGGGCGCTGGTCGAGCCGCTGCTGCCACCACCGAGAACCGGTGGCCGGCCGGAGAAACATCCACGCCGCGACGTGGTGAACGCGATCCTGTACGTGGTGCGGACCGGCTGCTCGTGGCGGCAACTGCCGGTCGACTTCCCGCCGTGGCAGACGGTGTACTGGTACTTCACCCGCTGGGAGGAAGACGATGTCACCGAGCGGATCCTCGTCGCGCTGCGCCGAAGGGTCCGCGCCGCCCAAGGCCGCGCCGCCGAACCCACGGCAGGCATCATCGACTCCCAGAGCGTCAAAGGCGCCGACACCGTCGGCCGGGACACCCGTGGCTACGACGCGGGCAAGAAGGTCAACGGCCGCAAACGGTTCATCGTCACCGACACCCTGGGTCTGCTCCTAGTCGTGTGCGTGATGGCCGCGAGCGTGCAGGACCGCGACGGAGCGAAGACGACTCTGCTGTCGGCGTACCTGTTCACCCCGGTCCGGTTCGTCTACGCCGACGCCGGCTTCGCCGGAACCCTGGTCGACTGGTGCCAACGCATCCTGCGCACCACCCTGGAAATCGTACGCAAGGCCCCAGGCCAGAAAGGATTCGCCGTAATCGCCCGCCGATGGGTCGTCGAGCGCAGCCTTGCCTGGCTGACCGGCCACCGCAGACTGGCCCGCGACTACGAACGCCACCCCGCCACCTCCGAAGCCATGATCCGCTGGGCCGCCATCAACGGCATGCTCCGCCGCCTCACCCGCGGCCGACCCGCACGCCGTCAACGAGCCTGGACCCTCGACAACCTCAAAGCCTGACCCTTCTCAAACACGCTCTAAGGAGACCTGTCGATGACGGCGCGGGCGACGGCGTGTGAGGCCGGGTTGCTCGAAACGCAGCATCGGAAGCTGGCTGTACAGCCATCCGTAATCTTGATCTTCGTAAGGCAAGAGACAGCGCACCGCCCGCAAGGTCGGGAATCTCCGGAATCGTTTGACCGGTGCCGTATGAGCTTTCCGCTGTCGCCTACCCTGCACGTTGTGAAGGGATGGAGTGCTCCTGATGTAATCGGGGCAGTGGGAGGCGTTGTCGGCCTCACAGGTGTTCTCGTGACGTGGGTGCTAGGCGTCAAGTCGCTACGGGTGGCGCGTGGGTCAGTGCAGGTCTCCAAGGAAGCTAAGGAGGAAGCACGACGATCGGCCGATGCGGGTGAGCGAGCTGCTTTGGCGGCAGAGCAGGCAACTCTGGCTGGTGAGCGATCAGCAGATGCGGCCCAAGAGTCAGCTCGGCAGGCTGCTCAGGTTGTTCAGGTAGAGCGTAAGCGCGAGCATGATCGGCTATGTCCCGGCCCCGTGCCACAAATACGTGCGGAACTGGAATCCAACCCACGGGGCGAGACCCTGCCGCGAACTTTGTTCGGCGAGATCTCTGTACCGCGAGATTACCGCGTCCGAGCAGAGGCAGTGATCGAGGGCGGATCACGCAGCCCCATCAGCTTACCGCTGCTCCTACATGCTGGCCGGTCCTACCGGTTTGCCATCGAGACGTGGCCGCCCGGTCGAACGAGGCCACAGGCGGAGTTCATCTTGTTCCGGTTCTGGGTTCCGGTAGAAGAGGTAGACAAGGTTGGCGGATGGGGATGTCCCTGCGACCGTCCAATGATCGACGGAAGCGAGCAAGGCCACTGGGAGTGGCGGGCACCCATCGAGTACACCCCCAAGACAGTCCCAATTGCGTTTTATGGATGACCTTGCGGTACTGGCAGGTATACCACTCGAAGGGTTGAGCTACACGCGACCGAGGTGCCGGGCGCGAGGCAACAGCAGACTGCGGGGAGGGCAGTTGACGAGTATGAGAGGCAGCGAAGGTTGGCTGTACAGCCATCCGTACAGCCAAGCCAGCCACCCAAGGCCGACGGGAGCCGACAAGCGCCGACACTCCGGCCACTGACGGGATCTCCCGAACAGCCGTCCGTGATCTTCTTCTAATCCCAAGGCCGCAGGTTCGAATCCTGCCGGGCGCGCTGCACTGCATGGCTCTGACCTGCGGTTTCAAGCGGTTTTCGCGATCTTCATTAATGGTATTCTTTGATTTAGGCACACCTTAGGTGAGCCCGGATGTGCAGCCCTCGCACGACGAAGCACCAGACGAGTGGTGACTGCGAACGCCAACTCTCGGACAGTGAACCCGCCCCGGATCTTGTAGAGACTTCCTCACCTCGCACCTGCCCTTCGGGCGGTGGGGCGAGGTCTTCGGCGACGAAGTCGTCGCCGCCGCGATGATCGACCGCCCCGTGCACCACGCCGAGATCCTCACCCTCGCAGGCGAGTCCTACAGCACCAGAGCCCGCCGAGAACTCCTCGCAAAGGACCGCGACAAGTAGAACGCCCCCCAGGGGGGTCAATCCCAATCCGTCGCCAGGGGGTCAGTCCCCTGGCGCCGCATGTCGCGCAATGATGGCTATTTGATTCTGGCTGTGAGCATGTGACCACAGAAATTGTGGGAGGCCGGAGGCTAGCCCGTGCGCTCCCGCGCCGTCCCACCGCGATCACCCCGCCCCGGGCTGCGGCCAACCACGCATTCCTCATGCCTGTTGCGGCATCCTCCAGATACCGATGGGGAGCCAGGTCTCAGGTTAGTACTCCAGCCGGGGATTGTGATCACGGCTCGATGAGGGCTTGTCGGGCGTAGTGGCTGGTCATGGCTCGCGCTTGGTGGCGCCGTCGGCGGATCGACCAGAGCAGCGGGTCGGTGTGGCGTCGGGTGGGTTCGATGATCAGGATGTTGAACAGGTGGCGTAGCTCGTTGACGGTCATCGGGATCAGCCCGGTCGGCTGGTGGCGGTGGCCGGCGGTCGCGGTGGCCAGGAACGCGTGGGCGAGGATCGTCAGGGTGGTCCAGCGGTGCCAGGAGGTCCAGAGGCGGTGTTGGTGCTGGTCCAGGCCGAGGCCGGTCTTCGCGGCTTGGAACGACTCTTCGATCTTCCAGCGGCGCCCGGCCACCAGGACGAGGGTGCGTAGCGGGACGACCTCGGGTGACCAGCAGCGGTAGAAGGCCAGTTCACCGGTGCGGCGGTTGCGGCGGATCAGTAGCCAGTGGTGCCCGCCGTGGGCGTCGATGGACTGCGGCAGGGCGGTGAAGGACCAGTCGTAATAGCGATAGCCTTTTGCGCCTCGACCGGCGGACCTTCGCTGCCAGGCGGTGGCGGGAAGACCGGCGGCGAGCGCGTCGACGCGGTAGACGCCCGAGCCGGTGGTGACCTGATGCGAGCAGGCCACGGCCAGGACGTAACCGAGTCTGAGGTGACGCAGTCGGGCGGCCAGGCGAGGGTCGTTGCCGTAGGCCTCGTCGCCGGCCACCCACCGACACGGCAGCTCGGCGGCGACCGCCTCGTCGATCATCCGGGACGCCAGCTGCGGCTTCGTGGCGAACCGCACCCGTTCGGGAACGCCGGCCTCAGCCCGGCGTTCGGGGTCGTCGCACCACGACTTGGGCAGGTAGAGGGCCGCGTCGAGCATCGCGTGACCACCCTCGGTGGCGTAGACGAGGTGCACGGCGAGCTGACAATTCTCGATTTTCCCGGCCGTGCCCGAGTACTGCCGCTGGTGCGCCGCGAGGCGCTCTGTTGTATTCCCAGCTCAGCTGGGAGGAACTTGGAGGGAGGTTCTTGGGTCTGATGGCTTACCCGGAGCTGAAAGGCGATGGGGACAAGAGCATGCCAGGAAACCGGCGGTCATGGTCAGGCGTCTGACGTGATGCGTCGTGGGACCCGCGCGATATGGCGAAGGCTGGATTGCTTGAAACCCAATCTCCAGACGATGAAAAGTACCATCCGCCGGAAATGACGCCTGGAACCGGCGCCGCGTCCTGCTCCGGCTTTACAGCGTGGTCGGGGCAACCTCCGGGGCGCAGGGCGATGCCCAGCGAGGGCATTCAAGGAGATGAGTGGGTCGCCTACGTCGTGCTGTCACGTGCAACAGAGACGAACGCGGGATCGCCTACGGGGCGCGAGCCCTACGGCGACGGAGCGCTCGTAGTAGTCGCCGGGGTCGCGTCCGGCCGAGGAGGACGGGAAAGCCGTCTGCAGGGCGAAGGAGCGCAGGTGATCGGACACCACAGGAATCGGGAGGTATGCGAAATGCAGAGCGCCGAAACGGTGCTGGGTGTCCTGCGTGAACGCGGTAGGCGTGGCCTGCCGTTGGATGAGTTGTATCGGCAGTTGTTCAATCCGCAGTTGTATCTGCTGGCCTACGGACGCATCTACGCCAACCAGGGCGCGATGACACCGGGGGCCAGCGCGGAGACCGTGGACGGCATGTCGCTGGGCAAGATCGGTCGCATCATCGACGCGATGCGTCAGGAGCGCTACCGGTTCAGTCCGGTGAAGCGGGCGTGGATCCCGAAGAAGAACGGGAAACGGCGACCGCTTGGCCTGCCCACCTGGTCGGACAAACTCGTCGGCGAGGTGATGCGCCTGCTGTTGGAGGCGTACTACGAGCCACGGTTTTCCACCCGGTCCCACGGGTTCCGTCCCGGCCGGGGCTGCCACACCGCGCTACGCGAGGTGGCGACCACCTGGACGGCGACGGCCTGGTTCATCGAGGGTGACATCTCCGACTGCTTCGGCACGCTGGACCACGAGGTCATGCTGTCGACGCTGGCGGAGTGCATCCACGACAACCGGTTTCTGCGGCTGGTGCGCAACATGCTCACAGCCGGATACCTGGAGGACTGGGTCTGGAACGCCACGCTCAGCGGGGCTCCGCAGGGTGGGGTCGTTTCCCCGATCCTGTCGAACATCTACCTGCACCGGTTGGACACGTTCGTCGAGAATGTTCTCATCCCCGAGTACACCCGAGGCGAACGCAGGGCGAAGAACCGTGCGTACTGCCGGGTGCAAGACGCGGCCGCACGTGCCCGTGTCCGTGGTGACCGCACCACGGCCCGGAAACTGCGCCAGCAGTTGCACAGTCTGCCCAGCCGGGACCCGAACGATCCCGGCTACCGGCGGCTGCGCTACGTGCGCTACGCCGATGACACCCTGCTCGGGTTCGTCGGACCACGAGCCGAAGCCGAGGACATCAAACGGCGTCTCGCTCAGTTCCTGCGCGACGATCTCAAGCTGGAACTGTCCGAGGACAAAACGCTGATCACGCACGCCCGCACAGGCGCGGCGAGATTCCTCGGCTACGAGATCACCGTCCAGCACGGCGACCACATGCACCATCGTGGAAACCGGACGGTCAACGGCACGATCGGGTTACGCGTGCCGAAGACGGTGATCAAGGCCAAGTGCGCCAGGTACTTGCAGCGCGGCGAACCCGCGCATCGGACCCTGCTGGTCAACCACGATGACCACACCATCATCGCGACCTACGGAGCCGAGTACCGAGGCATCGTCCAGTACTACCTGCCCGCCGGAGATGTCTGGCGACTGAGCCGGCTGCGCTGGGTCATGGAGACCTCCATGCTCAAGACGCTGGCCCTCAAGCACCGCTCAGCGGTGTCGAAGATGACCCGGAAATACCGGGCGTCCATCGACACCCAGCACGGCAAACGGCGGTGTTTCGAGGCCCGCGTCGAGCGTGAGGGCAGGGCACCACTGGTCGCCCGGTTCGGCGGCATACCACTCAAACGGCAGAAGACCGCGGTCCCCATCGACCGCAGTCCTGTCCCGGCCGTCACCCGCAAGGAGTTGATCAACCGGCTCCTCGCAGGCAGGTGCGAGGTCTGCGACGGCACGGTGGACGTCCAGGTCCACCACGTCCGCAAACTCGCCGACCTCAACCAGGCCGGGCAGTCACGCAAGAACACCTGGACGAAGATCATGGTCAAGCGCCGACGCAAGACGCTCATCGTCTGCGCCGACTGCCACCACCAGATCCACTCCGGGAACAGCGCCGCACTCACGCAGTAGTCACCGGAGAGCCGGATGCTCGGAAACGGGCCCGTCCGGTTCGGGAGGAGGGCGTTGGAAAAGGACCTGCCCCGGCAGGCACCTCGTCAACGCCCCACCTCACCACGCCGACGGTGCGCCGACCTTTCTTCAGATCACCCGTCTCGTCGATGACCAGCACCGCCTCGTCGTCACCGAGATGCTCGCCGACGAACGCGCGGACATCGGCACGAACCGCGCCGTCGTCCCACGTCACCCGGGTCAGCAGGTCCTGCATCCCGTCCGGGTTCGCGTCTCCGGCATGCTCGGCGATCGTCCAGCAGTTCTTCCGCGGCAGCGGCGCCAACAGACCCCGCACGAAGTCCCGCACTCGCCGACGCGGCTCCGGCCTGCGGAAACGCTGCCCGACCGTCAACATCAGGTCGTCGAACAACACCCGCCACCGTTGGGCGTCTACCCTGTATCCGGCAGCCACCGCTGCGTCATGGTCAGTCCACACAACCGTCCATGATCGACGGTGGCTGCCTTCGTCTCCGCATCGGTACTGGCCCGCAGCTCAGCCGAGGTCAACATCCCCGGCTGGAGTATTAGCCCGGGGTCGGGCTGGGTCACGACGGGTTACCATGCCGTCATGAACTTCGAACGGATCACCGTCGACCCGGCCCAGATGGGCGGTGCACCGTGCATCCGTGGGTTACGCATCCCGGTCGCTACGGTCGTGGCAATGATCGCGGACGGCATGAGCGCAGACGAGATCGTGTCAGATCTGCCAGACCTGACCGTTGAAGACGTCTGGGAAGCGCTGCGCTTCGCCGCCGAGGCTGTCCGGGAGCGGGAGCTGCCGCTACACCACGCGGCATGAAATTCCTGATCGACAACAACCTGTCGCCAGCGGTTGCCGCAGGTCTGCGCGCTCAGGGGCATGATGCCCCGAGGTCTCCCACAACCTGAACATTCTCTTCGACGCCGACCTCGGCGCCCACGTCGCCGACCGGCTCAGTGCCGTGTACACGATCAGCCGTCCCGACCTACACGGGACGTTCCTCGCCGTCGACAACGAACGGCGCTGGCTGTTCAACATGGTCGCCGATCGAGACGGCCCAGGCCTGGACCAGATCGACGACAGCAGGTGCGTGGCGATGATCCGCAGTGCTTCCGAGCTGCCCGGGCTGCCGGTCAGGCTCGTCGCGCGGCAGGTGTGGCACGCCGCCGCCCAGGTAGCGGACCGGTTCCGCCTCGGCGTGGTGTTACTGGCCGGCGACGCCGCCCACCTCACCACCCGTACGGTGGGTTCGGCCTGAACTGCGGCATTGGTGACACCGACAACCTCGCCTGGAAACTCGCCGCCGTACACCACGGCTGGGCCTCCTCCGCGTTGCTCGACACCTACCACGACGAACGGCGACCGGTGGCGCTGGCCACCGCCCACGAGAGTCATCTGCGGCTGACCGACGCCCTCGCCGCCCACCGGGCGGGGGCACCGCCACGTGCCCGTCCCAGCGACGGACTCGTCCTCGGCTACCACTACGCCTCCGCCGCTGTGGTCCCCGACGGCACTCCGGTACCGCCCGGTGATCCGGTCACCGACCACCAGCCGACCGGTCGGCCCGGACACCGCCTTCCGCACGCCTGGCTGGACGACGACCCGTCCCGCTCCACGCTCGACCTCCTGGCCGACGACGGATTCACCCTGCTCGTCGCCGACGAGACGGCCGCCGCGTTCCAGCCGATGGTGGAGAAGGCCCGGCAGCATCACATCCCGGTGGCGACCCGTCCGCTGACCAGACTGCTGTCCCGGGAACGCCTGCGGCAGTACCTCGACATCTGCGGCGTCCCCCCGGGTGGCCTCCTCGTCCGACCTGACGGGCACGTGGCCTGGCGACAGGGTGACGTTGACGTGCCACCGCGCAACCTCATCGCGGACCTTGTCCGGCCGGCGTCAAACAACCAAACACATCGACGGAACCGAATGACAGGGGTAGCCGACTGATTGAGTAGAGGTCATCCACCAAGCAGAGGGGCACCGTCATGGACCGTCGAAGCGTCCTGCGCGCCACGATCGCGACCGGAGCCACAGCCACCGCCGTCGGCGCGGTCGCAGGCGCCTCGGCGGCCACCGCCAGTCCACCGAAGCGGCCCGTGCGGGTGCACATCCTGATGTACCCCGGGGTGGAGGAAATGGACTTCGCCGGGCCGGTCGAAGTATTCGGCATGGCCCGCGGGCTCGGCGGTGACATCACCACCACCCTCGTCACCGTGGACGCCACCAGCCCGGTGACCGCCACCCACGGCACCCGGGTCGAGGCGACCGGCCGCTGGTCACCCCGGGAGGCAAACCTCCTCGTGGTGCCCGGCGGCGGCTACCGGCGGGCGGACACCCCAGGCGTGGCGTACGAGATCCAGCGTGGCGTCCTGCCCGCAGCCATCCGCGCCGCGCGTCGTCGCGGCCTGACCATCGCCGGCATCTGCACCGGCACCATGCTCCTGTCGGCGGCCGGACTCACCGCCGGGCGACCCTGCATCACGCACCACCGGGCGGCCGACGATCTGCGGGCCCAGGGCGGCATCGTCACCGACGCCCGCGTGGTCGACGATGGCGATCTGGTCACCGCCGGTGGCGTCACCTCCGGTCTGGACCTCGCGCTCTGGCTGGTCGAGCGCCAACTCGGCGCGGCGCTCGCGGTCCAGGTCGAACAGGTGCTGGAGTACGAACGACGCGGCACCGTCTGGCGCGCCTGACCCCACGCGAGGCGATTCGCTCTGTCAGTTCCTCGGCGACGGGACGGCAACAGGAATCGCCGGACGGGCGTCATCCGGCAGCGGTGAGGTCGCGTTCGCAGGCAAGTTACCGGAATGCCTCGATTCCGGTGACGGCCTCGATACGGCGTTGTCCGCCACCGACCGACGACTCGCCGGTGAGTGCGAGGGAGCCGATCTGCGCGGAGTGGTCGACGTGGGTACCGCCGCACAGCTCGCGGGACCACTCGCCGCCGATCTCGACGACCCGCACGGTCGCGTCGTAGGTCTCGCCGAACCGGGCCGAGGCACCCTCGGCGCGGGCCTGTTCCAGGGGCAGGTAGCGAACGGTAACGATGTCGCCGGCCTGGGCGCCGTGCGCGGCGTGGCAGTCGCCGGGCCGCCGGCCGTCGCGTTCTGGCAGGTGTCGCCGGCACCTCACGATGCCGGCGACACCGACCAGCCGCCGTCGGGGCACCGGGTACCCGCTAGCCATCCGGCAGCGGCCGCCGGCACACCTTGCGCGGTACGGTCCAGCGCGGGAATCGCGGAGGACTGACTGAACGCGTTGCTGAAATCACCCCACGCCGACCGGTCGGTAAACCGGCCGCCGGGGGCGCCTGGAGCAAATCCAGCCGGGCGATGAGGCCGACACCGCCGACGTCGGTCGGGTCACCGCCATGGACCGCGACGGCGAGAGCGAGCTTGGCGGTCGCGCCCGCGTACGCCTCGGTGGTGCCGTCACCGATGTACCCGTCACGCACGTCCGGCCGGGTGGCCCAGGCCAGGGCTTGCGCGCCGAAGTCGTCGGCGACACCGCCGGCGGCGAACGCGAAGACCGCGTCCAGGGTCAACCCCTGGTCCGGGTACGCGACCCCGTCGAAGACGGCCTCGAAGCGTTCCCCGTCGACAAGCTGTCGGGCCAACCAGCCCGCAGCCGCATCGGATCGGACGACGCCGAACTGCGGGGGCGCGGCGATCGCGGGTGTGGTCAGAGTGAGGGCGGCGAGCACACCGCAAAACAGGGCGAGCAGGCGGTGCCGGCTCAGGCGGACCGCACACACGCGGTTGTTCAGCTGTCGCGCCAGTCTCGTCTGCTCCCAAAGCCACTGTCAATCCGCTACCGATCGCACACGGTGGGTCGTGGCGGCGAGGTTCGTGGCGATCGCGGCCACGGGCCGACGCTCGGCGTCGGAGTGATGGGGCAGCTCGCCGCAGGTACCCGGCTGGACTGTCGTCGGCCTGGGTCAGGATAGGGTGGCCGACGGCGCTGGTTCGCCCGACCGTTCCTGGTGGGGCGTCGAAAGAGGGAACCCGGTGAAAGTCCGGGACTGCCCCGCAGCGGTGAGTGGGAACGACCGCCGTCACCACGCACTGGGCCACCCGGCCTGGGAAGCGACGGCCAGTAGAAGACCGGCCGATTTCGGTCCCGCCCACGAGTCCGAAGACCTGCCCGCGCTGCGTACACAAGGTGTGTGCGCTGCCGTCGACCTCGAGGGCGGGTCGGGCGGGTGACGCGCCACGACGGCGTGTTCCTCGACGTGCGCGCCCCACCGGTTGCCGGCATGCCGCCCGAGGACGGAAACCCGTGCACAACACGACCTCACTCGCCGGCCGACCACCGTCGGCCTCCCACCTGACCCTGTCGCAGATCATGGACCAGCACCACACCAACCTGATGGGTACGGTCCACGGCGGCCGAATCCTCAACCTCATCGACTCGGTCGCCGGAGTGGTCGCCGCCCGGCACTCCGACGGCCCGGCCGTCACCGCTGCCATCGACGAGACCGCCTTCCTTCGCGCGGTCCGCGTCGGCGACGTCGTGCACGTCGACGCCCGCATCACCTGGGCCGGACGCAGTTCCATGGAGGTCACCGTCAAGGTCACCGCCGACCGATGGGACCGAGCCGTACCACCGACCGACGTGGCCACCGCCCACCTCGTCATGGTCGCCGTCGACGACAACGGCCAACCCCGGCCGGTGCCGCCACTGCTACCTCAGACCGACGGCGACCGGCGCCGCTACCGCGAGGCGCAGATCCGCCGCGAACACCGACTGACCCTGCGCCGTGCCCTGCTCGACGGCACCGAGGAGTCCTGAGATGCTCGGACTCTCCACGGCAGCCCTCGCGTCACCGCCACCGCACAACTGGCTCTGCTCGGCGCCGTCTTCATACAAATGCAGGTCACTGTCGACATCACCCTCTGCACGGGCGCCGGACGCCTCGCCCGACGGATGGCTGACGGCCGCTGGTCACGGCGCGTCAACCCGCCGACGATCAGCCGGGTCGAGACGGGAAAACGGACGCTGAGCCTCGACGTGCTCGTCCCCCTGGCCGCCGCGCTACAGGTCAGCCTCGACGTGCTCTTCGAGGCGACCAGCGACGAGGACGTGGTGATCCGTCCCGTGCAGCACCGCTCGGGTTCGCGCACGACGTGGCCGCTGAGCCGCGTCGATGGGCGCACCATGGCGATGAAGGTTCGGTTGGAGCCCGAGGCGACGATGCCGGCCCAGCGGGTCCATCCGGGCTATGACTGGCTTTTGGTGCTCGAAGGCAGGGTGCTGCTGTGGCTCGGCGAGCGGCAGATCGAGGTGGCAAAGGGTGAAGCAGCCGAATTCTCCACGATGACGCCACACTCGATGACGGCGCTCGACCGGCCGGCCGAGCTGATCATGATCTTCGACCGCGAGGGGCAGCGCGCACACCTGCACCAGTGAGCGTGGAACCGGCAGGAATGGACACCGGCAGGTCCGCACCGATCACGCGGCATCGCCAGGGCGGCGATCTCCTGGGCCGCCGCACGACCGAAATCCCTCCTCGGTCGGTGCGACGGTTCACGCCTGGACCGTCGCCGAGGTTTACGCCGTGCCGAAGAAGCTCCTGAGGGCCGGCATCCGGCGGATCAGGAGTTGGTCCAGGGCGAGGATCACCAGCAGCGACAGGCCGAACAGGGGCAGGAACACGCCGAGGACGGCCATCGCGGCGAGTAGGAGCCAGTTGCCCCAGATCGGAAGTTTCGCGCGGGGTGCGGCCAGCCCGGAGGCGGTGCCGCGGCGGGTCCACCACATCATCGGCCCGGTGACGCACATGAAGATCACGGCGAGGCAGAACAGCGTGGACAGGATCTCGTTGGCCACGCCGAGACGCCGCCCCTCGTGCAGGGCGATCCCGTGGGACACGACCTTGGCCATGGCGCTGTAGTCGGCGTAGCTGTACTGGCCGACCTTCTCGCCGCTGTACTGGTCGACGTGGACCGTCGTCTCCTGGGTGACGTCGGACTCGGCGGGGTTGCCGACGTTGTACCACTGGCTGCTCATCACGCTGAACACGCCTTTTTCGCCCTCGGGATACATGATCAGGTACGGCCCGGGAGCGCCCTGTGCCTGCGCCGTGGCGACGGCCCTGTCGATCGAGATCGGTGTGCCGGCGCCGGTGCTGGTGCCCTGCGGGGCATTACCCGAGGCCCAACCGGCAGGCGCCGACTGACCGTCGCTGTTCTCGATCTGCTGCCGGATGGTGGACTCGGCACCGGGATCCTCACCCCACAACGACATGTTGCCGTGCGCGGCCAGCTCCGACGCCTTGGCGCCCCAGAAACCGGTCCACGGCAGGCCGGAGACGACGAGCAGCAGGACGCCGAGGCCCACGGGGAGCCCGACGATGGCATGCCAACCACGGACCCGGGCACCGCGTCTGCCCTTGGCCTGGGCGCCGCTGCGGGCCTTCCGGCCGAGGAAGAAGATGATGAACCCGGTGATCGTCAACACGATCCCCCAGGAGGCCCCGAGCTCGACGATCCGGTCCCCGACGCCACCATCGCCGATGAGCAGGTCACCGTGGATACGCTCCGCCCAGGTGGAGACGAGCTGGTCCTGGCTGAGCACGCCGGTGACCTCGGCGGTGTAGGGGTTCACGTAGACGTTCGAGGTGCTGCCGTCCGCCTGGGCGGCGACGAACAGGGTGGCCCGGTCGCCGATGCCGTCCTGCACGGACAGGACCGCACGATCCGGGAACTCGGCGCGCACGGCCGCCTCCTGGGCGGACAACGCGACCCGCTGGGCGCCCTCGACCACGGAAACCTTCAGCACCCCAGGATGCGTGAGGGAGTCCACGTCGTCGCGGAACATGTAGATCATGCCGGTGACGGAAAGCGCGAAAAGCACCGGAATGACGATGAGCGACCCGTAGAAGTGCCAACGCCAGAACGCGGCGAACCAGTTCGTCCGACGGACTCGCGCGGCGGGCGCCGGCGTCTCCGCGGGAGGCGGCGCTTCGGTCTCTGAGACGGTCATCCAAGTGGGCCTTTCAACTGTCGCCGGTCACCCGGGTCACATGGTCTAAGTTGTAGTCGTGCTTGAGGCCCCATGGGTTCCCGTATTGACGATCGTATTTCTACTCACCGGTATCGTCTGCGTCGCCGACCTCGTCGCACGCCGCCGGGCGGTCTCCCGTGACCAGCCCTTCTCCGACGCGGAACTGATCGACATCAACCACACCGTGATGAGCGCGGCGATGATCCTCATGGTCTGGGTGATGGTGGAGGGCGCGGTCGCCTGGGCACAGATCGCGGTCTTCGCGATCCTCGCCCTCGCGCTACTGCCCGCCTACCGACGAACCCGACACACATCGGACCGCGCCGATCTGCTCAGCCACGCCGCGATGGACGCGGCGATGATCTGGATGCTCGCGGCCATGCCCACACTCATGTCCGAGATCGGCACCGGCGGCGCAGGCTCCGGACACTCCCACGGCGGCAGCGCCTCCAGCGGGCTACCCATGCCGACACCGACCTGGGCCGACACCATCAACATCGCCTTCGTGGCACTCACCGCCGCCACCGCCCTGTGGTGGCTGTACCGCACCATGACGGCGTCCCGCCACCGGCTGCACTCGCTCAGCTACTCCGTCATGGCCGCCGGCATGGGAACCATGCTGCTACTCATGAACGTGTGAGGTGTCGCCTGGACTCGGCCCGCGACGACGCCGCACCGGGCTCCGTCACCGGCGAACCACTCAGTGCCGCCGAACGCAGGACTCGCGTCGGCCACTCGCGGCCGGAGCAGAAACACGAAGGTACGCCCTGCCTCCGCCGGTGATCCCGGTGGACCTTCACCTACGGCTGGAGGGCCGCAGCACCCCGCCTTCGCTCAGGTGACCAGGGTTCCGTCCGAGATGCTGGCCGACGGCTCGCTGCCGGGAAGGACCGCAATCGCCGACCCGAAGTCCGGAAGCAGCGCCGCGTACGCCTTTTCCAACTGGACCTGGCAGGTGGTGTAGTCCTCGGCCACCACAATGGCATGCCCGATTCGGCCGCCGAATCGGGCCGCCGGAGCCTCCGGTGCCGTCCACAGCGACTCGACACCGTCGGGAAGCTGCGCGGGTCGGCTCGTGGGTACGGTGTCTTCGACGGTGTCACCGTGACGGAAGATGATTCCGGCGGTATGCCGCCGGGTGTGCCGCAGCCGCGGTTGTCTCCCGAGCGCCGTGTCGACCGCCGCCGCGACCAGGTCGACGCCGGTGGCCAAGGGCACCAGCCGGGAGATCAGGTCACCACCGAGCCGGGCGTTGAGCCCGATCAACCGGGGTCCGTCGGCGGTCAACCGTACCTCGGTGTGGGTGACGCCCTCGCACAGCCCGAGCGCGGCGTGGGCGGCATCGACGGCACGGCGTACCGAGGCCAGGTGCTCGGCCTGCTGAGGAACTGAGATCAGCCGGCTGGCTGTCGCGAGTCCCGGCCCTGGTCCGGCGTGCCGGCTTCCGGCCGCGACCACGTACAACCGGCCGCTGCGTACCACCACTGACTCGACGCTGATCTGCGGCCCGTCCAGGTACTCCTGCACCAGAGCGCCGTCGGCGCCGGCCGCCCCGGCATAGGCGCGGGCCAGATCCGCCGGGCTGCGAACCAGCCGCACCCCGGTGCCGCCGGTCCCCGAACGCGGCTTGACCACGACCGGGTACCCCAGCTCGGCGGCGGCGCGGAGGGCCTGAACCTCGTCGGTGACCAGGACCGACTGAGCCGACGGCACCCCCGCGGCGGCCCATGCCTGGCGCAGCCGGTGCTTGTCCCGGCAGGCGCGGGCCGACGGCACGGGATGACCGGGTAGCCGCAGCGCGCTGGTGGTGGCCGCGGCGGTCTCGATCCAGTCCTCCTCCCAGGTCAGCACCGCCTCCACGGACTCTTTCCGAGCCAGTAGCAGCACGGACGTCAGGTCGTCGGCGGCGATCCGGTGTACCGAGTCGGCGTAGCGGATCTCCCACGTCGCCGGAGACTCCTGGGCGAGCACCACGTCGTGCTCGGCGGCCACTGATGCGAGCATGTGCTCGCGGTCCAGGTCACGTCCGCTACCGAGGATCAGGATCTTGGGCATGATGGATCCTTACGTCGCGAGAGCTTCGGGCGATGAATCGGTCTGCGCCGAATCGGCGGGCCCCGGTCACGTCGAAGAGGGCTCACCCTTCGAGTTGCGAGGCGAGCAGGTCGACGTACGCGCCACCGGCGGCCACGAGTTCCTCATGGGTTCCGGTCTCGATCATTCGTCCGCCGGACAGCATGACGATCCGGTCGGCCGTCCTGATGGTGGAGAGCCGATGCGCGATGATCAATGTGGTCCTGCCGTGCCGGGCTTCGTTCATCGCCTGGTTGACCGCCTGTTCGCTCGCGGCGTCAAGGTTTGACACCGCCTCGTCCATGACCAGGATCGGGGCGTTCTTGAGCAGGGCCCGGGCGATCGCGATCCGTTGCCGTTGACCGCCGGACATGAGCGCGCCGAGTTCGCCCGCGATGGTGTCGTAGCCGTCTGGCAGTGTCGTGATGAACTCGTGGGCCTGGGCGGCCCGCGCGGCGGCCTCGACCTCCTCGTCGGAGGCGTCAGCGCGGCCGAGACGGATGTTCTCTCGCAGACTGGTGTTGAACAGGAACGTGTCCTGCGGAACCAGCGTCATGAGGCGGCGAAGGTCCTCCTGCGGGAAGTCGCGAACGTCGTGTCCGCCCACCGAGATAGATCCAGCGGTGACGTCCCAGAACCTCAGCAGCAGGTTGGCGCAGGTCGACTTCCCTGCGCCGGAGTGCCCCACCAGGGCGACCGTATCGCCGGGGCGGATCTCGAAACTGACATCTCGTACTGCGGGGGTCAGGTCGCTGCGGTAGGCGAAGGTGACAGCGTCGAAGCGCACATGCGGCACGATCGGGCCCTCGGGCGGTTGGTTGACCAGGTCCGAGACAGGGGCGGGTGCGTCGAGCAACGTGTTGATGCGGTCCGCTGACGAGGCCACCACGGACAGCTCACGCGCGACCTCGGTCACCTTCAGCACGGGCAGCATCGCCATCGCCGCGAGCACGACGGCGACCGGGAAGAGAGCGCGGTCGAGTTCGCCCGCGACGACGAGCCACGCGCCGAGGGTCAGCACCACGAGTATTCCCAGCAGTGCGATGGTGTCTGTGGCGGCGTACTCGATGCCGCTGCGGCGTCCGTGCGCGGACTTCGCTTCGGCCAGCCGGACGCTCTGTTTGCGCAGCAGCCCGAGTCGCTGGGAGTGTGCGCCGAAGTTCACCAGTTCACGGAGTCCCTGAAAGGTGTCGGTGTTGTCGGCACTGATCTGGCTGAGCGAGTCGCGTAGCTCGTGTCCGTGTCGTTCGGCCTGACGCCGCAACCATGCCGGTACTGAGGCGAGAAGTACCAGCACCGGAACCAGGACGCAGGCCAGCGACCAGTGGAACCAGCCGAGTGCGACGGTGGTCGCCACGGGCACGGTCGACGCTACCGCGAGCGGACTGAGAGTGTGGGCGAAGAACAGCTCGATCTGTTCGACGTCTGCGACCGCGGCGGAGCCGAGGTCGCCGGAACGCCGTTCGAGCATGTAGCCGGGCGAGAGCCGTTCGAAGGCGGTGTACACCTTCGCCCGGGTGTCGGCCAGCGCGCGGAAGGCAGCGATGTGTGCGTAGGTGCTGTCGGCGATGCTCAGGACGACCAGCGGCACGATGAGGGCGCCGAGTGCGATCAGCCAGCCGGTGAGCTGGTCCAGCGGGGCTCCCGTGGCGGCTCGTGCCACCACGTAGGCGCCGATGCCGGATGAGGCGAGCAGGAGCAGTTGGTGCAGCGCGCCGGCCAGATAGGCCACCACGATGAGCCGGCGGTGCTCGCCCAGGAGGGGCATCAGGCTCCTCAGCCTGGTGACCAGCGACCGGCCGTGCCCGTCTCCCGTGTCGTGGTCGTGGTCGTGGGAATGAGTGTGGACTGTCAAGGTCATGCGAGCGCACCAGCCTGGGTAGCGACGAGTTCGGCGTAAAGGCCCTTGCGTGCCACCAGGTCGGGGTGGCTGCCGAATTCGACCACCCTGCCGGACTCCATCACCACGATCCGGTCGGCGCCGCGCACGGTGGACAGCCGGTGCGCGATGATGATCGTCGTCCGACCGAGGGTCAGGTCACCGAGAGCCTGGGTGATCTCCGCTTCATTGGCGGCGTCGATACTCGATGTCGGCTCGTCGAGCACGAGCACGGGAGCGTCCTTGAGAAGCGCACGCGCGATCGCGATGCGCTGCCGCTCGCCGCCGGACAGTTTCAGGCCGCGTTCGCCGACGACGGTGTCGAGGCCCCGGGGCAGGCGGGTGATGAAGTCGGCGGCCTGGGCAGCGGTCACCGCACGTCGGATCTCCTCGTCGGTGGCGTCGGGTCTGGCCAGGAGCAGGTTGTCGCGAACGGTGCCGTGGAACAGGTAGGTGTCCTGTGAGACCACGCCGATCATCGATCGCAGGTTACGCAGGGGTAGCTCACGGATGTCGCGATCATTGATGCGGATGGATCCTGCGTCGGTGTCGAAGTAGCGCATGAGCAACCCGATGATGGTGCTCTTACCCGCTCCCGAGCGTCCCACGATGGCCACCCGTTCGCCCGGCGTTATGACCAGGTTGAACCCGTCCAGTGCCGGCGCCCGCCGGGTCGGGTAACAGAATCGGAGATCGCGGAACTCCAGGCCCGGAGGATCGCAGGGCAGTTCCGGTGCCGTGGTTGCCGTGTCTTTCACCACCGGTTCCAGATTCAGCACGTCGGCGACCGCGCGGCCGGCTGGGATGGCGTAGTAGGCCGAGTGGTAGGCCGCCTCCAGTTCGGTCATGGGCCGGAACGTCTCGCGGGTGAGCATCAGAATCGTGAACAAGCCCGCGACGCTCACCGAGCCGGTGGCAGCGTGCCAGGCGCCCAGGCCCACCGCGGCCGTGGTGCCGATCGGGACCATCAACGCGCCGATACTGGACGTGCCGCACCAGGCCACCATCAGCCCGATGGAGTCACGGCAGAACGCCTCCCCGCGTTCGATCAACTCTCGACCACGCCGGCCGCTGGCATTGAATGCCTTCAGTGTCGCCATCCCCTGAACAGCGTCCAGACTCTCCGAGTACATGCTTCGGTAGGAGACCGTCCAGCGGCTGCCACGTTCCCTGATCGACTTCTCTCCGGCCAGCTTGGACAACGGGGCAAGCAGCGCACACGCCAGCACGACCAGACCCACTACCGGGTCCACCGCTATCACGTACGTCGCAGCGAGACAGGAGCCCAGCACCGACGCCAGCACCGTCGGGACGAACCGACTCAGCAGCGGATCGAGCAACTCCACGGAGTCCACGAGCGTCGACTGCAGGTCACCGGTACGCATCCGCTGCGCCTGCCCGGGACCGATCTCCATCAACTTCAGGGTCAGTCCTTCACGCACCGCCTCCTTGACCCGGGCCGACACCCGCGGCGCCCACGAGTCCCGCACCACGATCAGCGCGATCCGCAGCACCTGCAGCACGCCGATCACCACCAGCGGCGTCGCCAGGCCGGCGATGTCGGCCGACGAGAAGACCGTGGACAGTAGGTCCGCGATCATCAGGCCTTGGCCGACATAGGTCGCCGTCACCAGCAACATCAGCCCGACCAGGCCGGCGATCTCCACCCATGACCGCGGACGCAGGCCAAGGAACAACTTCACGGTCGACCACACGCCGACACCTCCACACTGACGAGATCACCGACCGCAGGAAACCGGCCATCGTGAGCCAGCCCCTACCGTCGCTTACGATAACGGGAACCGTTATCTCTTCGGACGACAAGCCACCCTTTTGGTTAGTGCACCTGCTCGGGTGTCTGTCCGGCTCGTTCGGCCGGGGCGCGACGCAGCATCGATGCGAGCCGGTCGACGACCCGCGCGTCAAACAAGCCGTTGGCCGCCATCCACTCGTCGTTGAAGACAGTGTCGAGGTACTTCTCACCACCGTCGCAAACCAGTGCGACGATGGTGGTCTCCGGTCCTACGCTCTGCGCACGCTCCAGCGCCTTGTAGACCACGCCTCCCGCCGAGCCGCCCACGAGGATGCCGAAATTCCGGGCCAGGTAACGGCAGGTCTCGAAGGCCTCCGAGTCGCTGACCTTGATCCCCTCGTCGATCATGCGGTAGTCGAGGGTGTCACAGATCTCCGACACCACCGGCGTCCCGGTGCCTGACTGGTGGTACGGAGCCTCCTCCCCGCCGAAATTCACGGAGCCCACCGGCTCGACACCGACGATCCGCAGTTCCGGGATGCGTTCCCGCAGGACACGACCGGTGCCGCAGAGCGACCCCCCGGTGCCGACAGCCCCATACAGGTAGTGAATGTCCTCGCCCAGATCGTCGTACAGTTCGCGGGCGAGCGGCCGGTATCCGTTCGGGTTTCCCGGATTACTGTCCTGCGAGGTGCAATACGCGCCTTGCTCGGCCGCGAGCCGCCGAGCCGTGGCGTACCGCTCGGCGGTGGCCAGTCCGTTGTCGTCTCCACCGACGTTCAGCAGCTCGGCGCCGTAGGCGAGCATCCCGCGCAGCTTGTCGACACTGGAATGGTTGTCCACCACGGCGGTGAACTTGTAGCCGCGTTCAGCGGCGATGAGCGCGAGGCCGATCCCGGTGTTGCCGGAGGTGGCCTCGACCAGCCACCCGCCGGGGCCGAGCAGCCCCTGCTCCTCGGCCTCGTCCACCATATTTCTGGCCATCCGGATCTTGGCGGTACCGGTGGGGTTGTACTGCTCCATCTTGAGCAGGACGGTTCCCGCCCCACCCGGCACCGACAGTCTGAGCAGCGGCGTCCGCCCGATCAGATCGGATACCTTGTCCCTGATCATTGCTCACCCTTCGCACAGATTCGCATCAGACAACGCACAAAGACGTCGTTGTCCTCGGGAAGCGACAATGAGGCTCGGATAAAGTTCTCGTACCCCGGCTCACGCCAGGCCTTGACGACGATCCCGACGCGGTGCAACTCCTGTGCCACCCAGTCCGAGCGGCAGCCCGTGTCGATGAACACGAAGTTGGCCGACGACGGTGCTACGCGGAAGCCCGCCTCGCGCAACCCGTCCGTGACCCGAGCGATCTCGAGGCCGGTCCGGCGGACGGTCTCCGCCAGGTGCGCGTGGTCACCCAGCGCGGCGATGGCCGCGTCCTGAGCCAGCTGGTTGACGTTGTAGGGTGCGCGAACCCGGTCCAGTGCCTGGACCAGGGCGGTGTCGGAAGCGACGCCGTATCCCACCCGGACACCCGCCAGGCCGTACGCCTTGGAGAAGGTGCGCAGGACGATCCACGGCCGGTGCTGCTCGCGCAGCAGCGCCAGCCCGTCGGGATAGCCCGGGTCGGGCCGGGCGAACTCGCAGTACGCCTCGTCGAGCACCAGCAGAGCCGACTCCGGGGTCTCGGCCACGAGGTGCGCCAACTCGCCGACGTTGAGCATCGCGCCGGTCGGATTGCAGGGATTGGCGAGGAAGACCAGTTTCGGGCCCGCGGCCAGCGCGTCACGCCAGGCGGACGGGTCGAACCCGAACTCCTCGGTGACCGGGACTTTCTCGACCCGGGCGCCCACCATGCGGGGAAAGATCTCGTGCAGGCTGAAGCCCGGTGCCTGAGTGGTCACGAGGTCGCCCGGATCGAGTACCGCCTGGCACAGCAACTCCAGGATGTTCTCCGAACCGTTGCCGAGGACGACGCGCTCGGCAGGTACCGCCAGGCGCTCCCCGACAGCCTCCGCCAACCGTCTTCCCGTGGGGTCGGGATAGCGGGAGACGCCGCTGGCCAAACGTCCGCGTACCGCTTCGGCCACCGCCGGGGAGGAGCCGAACGGGCTTTCGTTGTTGGACAGCTTGATCACGCGGGCGGCGCCGCTGAGGGCGGCCACCGCATCCGGGTCGGCGCCGGGGTCGTAGGCGGGCAGGCCCGCCACCACCCGGCGCACCACGGATGCCGAGGTCGTCGCCGCGACGGCACCGGCCTCGACCGCGCTCACCAGAAATCGACCCGCTGGCCACGCCCGGCCGCCAGCGCGAGGTCGGCGATGTACCGGCCCAGCGCGGCGTCGGTGACCGCCATCCCGCTGTTGTAGGCGAAGACCACATCGCCGGGATCACGTCGGGCCGGTGTCCGGCCGAGCAGGATGTCGGGCAGTTCGCCGTCGATCGGGGGCAGGCTCCCGTCCGGGCCTCGCAGTTTGCCGCAGGTGACCTGCATCTGCGTGATGTCGGTGGCGATCCGGTAGTCGGCGCCGTGGAACACGTCGTGGACGCCGTAGCCGAGCAGGACGGAGATCGATCCGGGCTTGACCCAGTCGCGCTGGACCACCTTCGTCACGGACAGACCGGAGGCGCCGATCAGGATGTCCGCTTCGCCAGCGGCTTTCTGGAGGTCGTCCACGATCTCCACCTCGCGACCGTCGACACTGTTCTGAACGGCCCGTAGACCGTCGGCATAGGTGCCGCTCACCTGCAACCGCTCCAGATTCGGAAGCGCCGCGACCAGCATCGGCAGGGCCATCTGCCCCTGCACGCCGGTGCCGATGACCAGGGCGGTGCGGGCGTCCGGGCAGGCCGCACGGGCGAACAACGCGCTGCTGGCCGACGACCGCAACGGCCCCAGTTTCACCACGTCCATCAGTGCGATGGGCATCCCAGTGGTGTCGTCGGCGATGAAGATGAACGAGTGGAATCGGTAGTCATCGCGGCGGCGGCTCGGGTCGAACTCGTAGACGGCCTTGAAACACACGGTGTCGCTGCCGCCGTCCCGGGCCACCATCGAGTAGCTGAGCGAGTGGTCGTCCGGGTCCTCGATCACCGTCTTGACCGGGTTGTTCGACCCGCTCTCCCGCAGAGCGCGGTAGGCGCCCTCGACGACCTCAAGCACCTGCCGATAGTCGAAGTTCAACCCTTCCTGCTCCGACTGCGGCAACAACCACAGCTGTCCGGGGGCGGCGTAGCTCTGTGACATGGGAGTTTCTCCTTCGTGTCGAGACTGCTCAGATCCCGTCCAGTCGCCAGCGCGGTGATCCGTCACCGAGCCGGAGGACCGCTTTCAACGGCAGCGCGGTGTCGTGGAACCGGGATTCGAGGAAGTCTGAGTGGTAGCCGGCGGTGTTGAGGTAGACGAGGTGGTCACCGGGGCGTACCGGTCGGGGGAACCCGATCTTGCGCCAGGTGACCATGTCGTTCTCCAGACAGGTCGAGCCCGCGACGCAGGCCGGGAACTCCTCCTCGGCGACGGACTGGGCGGAGAGCAGGATGGGGTCCGGCAGATAGTCGGTGTTGAACCACTGTTCGCAGAGGCTCAGGCTGTTGCCCGCGACGGTGGCGATGGCGTACCCGTCGGTGTCGCGCCGGTCTTCGACCTGTTGCACGCAGAACACGGTGAAGCCGGCCTGATCCAGCAGCGACCTGCCCGGCTCGACGATGAAGCGGATGCCGGTGCGGACTGCCTTCGCCGACAGGCTCTCGTCGCCGTCGACGGGATGGTTCATGATCATGTGTGCGGCCTGGGTGGTGGGCAGTCCTCCGTACGGATAGAAGTGCAGGCCCCTGGAGGTCTTGGTCCCGTGGTAGTGGGCCGGCTCGTTGTGCTGGAGGAATTCGTCCCAGAGCTGCGGATCGACGTACCGCATGGGTAGACCGCCGCCGATGTTGACCAGGTCGGCGGCCTGTGCGCCGCGTCGCTTGGCGTCGAGGCAGTATTCGATCATCTCGTTCGCTGCTGTCGCCCGTTCCTCAGGCGAGTAGCCGTTGAGGTGGAACGAGAATCCACAGAGGCTCACGTGCTCGACGAGCTCCAGACACTGATCGACCGCCGCGTCACGCTCGGCCGCGGCCATGCCGAAGCGACTTCCCGGCTGGCTCCCGGTCCGAGCCCGCAGTAGCACCCTGACCTGTCGATGCGCGAGTCTCGCGGTGGCGGCCAGCCGGCGGAGTTCGCTGACCGAGTCGACGGCGACCAGACAGTCGTGCTGGACACCGAGAGAGTGCAGAGTGTCGTCCTTCTCGGGGCCGGAGATGCCGATCCGGTGTCCGGGCACTCCGCCGGCCAGGGCTTTGACCAGTTCGGCGGCGCTGGCGACGTCGACTCCGATGCCGGCGGCGGCGGCCGACCGGGCGAAGCAGTCGGCCTTGTTCGCCTTCTTGGCGAACAGGATGTCGATGTCGGCGCCCGTCTCGGCGAACGCCTGCCGAAGCGCCGCGATGTTCTCTTCGAAGACCTCCGGCAGCACGACGTGCAGCGGTGAACCCAGGCCGTCCAGGAGTTCGGCAAGCAGGGCTCGGTGGCCGTCCAGAAGCGTGGAGACCGTGGGATGCCGAAGGGCGGTGAGCGTGAAGGGTTGGACTCCGGTCAGCATCGGCTCAGTTACTGATTGCGACGTTGTCACCTCGCCATGTCTACTAGACTTGATAACCATGTGCAATAGGCGATCGATGCTAGTCGCTTTCCGCATGACGACCCCACGGGGCGGCACCGTGATCATCCTGAATGGAATCGCCCCCCGCGCCCCTTCGCTGCCGCCGCGCGGGCTGCTAGCCTGCCAGCGATGAAAACGACAACGGGTATCAGAGTCATGACCGCTGCGACGATGCTGGTCCTCGCGGGGTGTTCGAGCGGCGAGCCCCCCGGCGCGACCGCTCCGGCGGTGTCAACGGCGCCGGGTGGAACGACCTACCCGCTGACCATGAAGAACTGCGGCACCGACGTGACCTTCGAAGCGGCGCCACAACGGGTCGTCACGCTGAACCAGACGGCAGCCGAGATCCTCATCAAACTCGGGGTGGGCGACCGGGTCGTCGGATCGGGTTACGAGATCTACAAGCCACCGGCCGAGATGGCCGAACCCTACGGGAAGATCCCGCAACTGGGTCCACGCGGCGAGCCGGTCAAGCACGAGAAGCTGCTGGAAGCGCAGCCGGACTTCGTCTACAGCGGTTTCGGGAGCTTCCTCACCGCAGAGCAGGCCGGCGATCGCAAGCAGTTGCACGACCTGGGCGTGGCAACCTACGTCACCGAGTTCGACTGCAGCTACCACGTCAGCGTGCCGGACGCGGACTTCGACATGTTGTACGACGAGTACCACGCCCTGGCCAAGATCATGAGTGTTCCGGACGCCGGAGAGAAGCTGGCGGCCGAACAGAAGGCCTTGGTGGACCAGGCGGTGGGCGCTATGAAGAACAAGGACAAGCCGCTGACGGTGCTGTGGTTCTACTCCACCTACGACGGGACGCCGTGGGCTGCGGGTCCCGGCGGTCTGCCGCAGCACGTCTCCGAACTCGTCGGGGTGCAGAACATCTTCGACGACGCGAAGACCAAGTGGGCCGAGGTGAGCTGGGACGAGGTCGCCGCCCGGAACCCCGACGTCATCATCCTGGCCGACCTGACCAGGGGCGAGCCCAACGACACCGCGGCGGAGAAGATCGCCCTGCTCAAGAAGGACCCGCTCACCAGCAAGCTCGGCGCGGTGACAGGCGACCGTTTCATCACCATCCCCGGCGCCCAGATGGACCCCTCCTACGGCAGTGTGGAGATGGTTCCCGCCCTGGTCGAAGGTCTGAACAAGTTCCGGTGAGCGGCCGACGACCATGACGACGAACCTGCACAAAGCCGCCAGGCGCGCCTCGAACCCGATCACCGGCTCCAAGCCGGCGCCATCGCGTCTGCGGCGCGTCTCGGTGGCGGCCATCATCCTCCTAGCCATGGTCGGGCTGCTGGCGTCGATCATCGCGGCGTCCCTGTTCGGCAGTGCGAACATCAGCGCTCTTGATGTCGTCTCCACAATCCTGCGGCACATCGGCCTGGGCGAGATCGCTCCGAACCCGCCGCTGCCGAGATTGCTGGACGCGCTGATCTGGGAGTCACGCTTCCCGCGCGTGCTGCTGTCCGCGCTCGTCGGCGCAGCACTGGCCGTCTCGGGAGCGGTCCTGCAGGCGATCACCAGGAACCCGCTAGCCGACCCGTACCTGCTGGGGGTCTCCTCCGGCGCCTCGACCGGGGCAGTTGCCGTCATCCTCCTGGGGATCGGTGGCGGCATCTCGCTGTCAACCGGAGCTTTCATCGGCGGTCTGCTCGCCTTCGGCCTGCTGCTGCTCCTGCTCGGTGGAGGACGCGTCGCCAGCCCCACCCGCGTGGTGCTCACCGGTGTGCTCGTCGCCCAGTTCTTCGCCGCTGTCACCTCGCTCATCCTCATGATCAGCGGGGATGCGAACTCCACCCGCGGCTTCACCTACTGGCTGCTCGGTACCCTTGCGGGCGCCAGGTGGGACGGAGTGAATTTCACCGCCGTCATCATCCTGGCCGGGGTAGTGGCCATCCTTTTCTTCGCGTCTTCCCTGGACGCCTTCACTTTCGGCTGGGACTCTGCGACAGCCCTGGGCGTCAACGTCACAGCGGTCCGCATCTGGCTGATGGTGCTGACCTCTCTCATCACGGCGGCCGCCGTGGCCGCCTCCGGCGCGATCGGCTTCGTCGGCCTGCTCGTCCCGCACGCTGTCCGCATCCTGGTCAGCCCGATGCACCGCACGTTGCTTCCGCTGTCGGCGGTCGTCGGCGCCATCCTGCTCATCTGGGTGGACACGTTCGCCCGGACGGCGTTCACGCCGCACGAACTGCCCGCCGGCGTCATCACCGCGCTCCTCGGTGCGCCGGCCTTCGCGCTGGTCCTCAAGCGTCTGGAGTCCTGATGGGCCGCATCAACGCCAGCGAGCTCTCCTGGTCGGTCAAGGGACACCGGCTGCTGGACAACATCGAGGTGGCGGCCCAGGACGGAAAAATCGTCGGCCTGCTCGGGCCCAACGGCTCGGGCAAGTCGACCCTGCTACGCCTGCTCGCCGGACTGCGCCGCCCCGACACCGGCACCGTCGAGTACGACGACACCAGCCTGCGCGACCTGAGCCGCCGGGTGCTCGCCCGGCGGCTCGCCGTCGTCGAGCAGGACGTGACCGCCCACAACCACGTCAGCGTCCGGCAGGTCGTCGAGCTCGGTCGCACACCGTTCCGGGGCCGCTTCGACGCACTGACCGAGCACGATCAGCGGGTCATCGATGCGGCACTGGAACGGGTCGGTATCACCGACAAGCAGCGCCAGAGCTGGCACACCCTGTCGGGAGGCGAGAAACAACGCGCCCAACTCGCCCGTGCACTCGCTCAGGAACCGCGGGAGATCCTGCTCGACGAACCCACCAACCATCTCGACATCCGCTACCAGCTCGAACTGCTCGAACTGCTGGGATCGCTGAGGGTCACCTGTGTCGTCGCCCTGCACGACCTCAATCTCGCTGCACGCTACTGCCACCACGTCGTCGTCCTCGACCACGGGCAGGTGTTCGCCGCCGGCGCGCCCGAGGCAGTGCTCACCGCCGAACTGATCAGATCGGTCTACGGCGTGGAGGTACTGGTCGACCGGGAGCCCACCGCGGGCACTCTCCGCATCACCTACCTGGCTGCCACCGCCCCGCGAACGGCTGACGCGACGGCCATCGCGGGTTGACGTCATCCGTGACTGGAGAACGATACCCATGCTTGACAACGCCGTGGCGGCCCCTCCCGCGCCGACCCCCCTGCTGCGAAGCAAGTCCTTCGTCCGGCTCTGGACCGGCACGATGGCCTCCGGCGTGGCGACGTGGGCACTGCCGTTCATCCTCGGTCTGGCAGTCCTCGACCGGTCGCTGACCGGCGTCGGGCTCGGAGTTCTCCTGGCCACGCGCACAGTGGGTTTCCTCGCCGCCATGCCGGTCGCCGGTGTGCTGGCCGACCGGTACTCCCGGAGGCAGACGGTGCTCTGGTCCGGGCTGATGGCCGCCCTCGCCACGCCCGTCATGGCGATGAGTTTGGACCGATCGCTGTTGGTGCCCGCAGCCGCGGCGTTCGTGATGGGCGCCGGGCAGGGCGCGTGCCGCCCAGCTTTCCAGGCACTGACCGCCGAGGTGGTCGCCGAGCCACAGCGGCAACAGGCGAACGCCGCGATCACTCTCGCGGTCCGGGTCACCACCCTGGTGGCGCCGACGCTCACCGCGCTGCTGGCCGTAGCCGTCTCCACGCCGGTGCTGCTGTGGGGCGTCGGTGCCCTGTGGTTGGTGGCCGCGTTGGTTCCTCCCCCGGGGAACGATTCGCCTCCACCTTCGACCACCAGGCCGAACATTCTGGCCGACTTCGCCGACGGATTGCGTGAAGCCCGTAGGCATCCCTGGTTCGTCGCCGGCCTGGCCGCGTTGACCGCGGTGATCGCCACCGGGTACTCGGCCACCTTCGTGGTGTTGCCACTGGTCAGCCGGGACCGCTTCGGCAGCGAGGCCGTGCTGGCGGCCGCGATGACCACCTACACGATCGGCGCCCTCGTCGGTGCCATGATCATTGCAAGATGGCGGCCCCGGGCCCAGGGTTGGTCCGCGCTGGCCGGGCTTGCGCTCTACGGACTCGTGCCGCTGAGCCTGCTGCTGCCGGTGCACCCCGTAGTGATCTTCGCCGCGTATGTGCTCGCCGGCATCGGCATCGAGCTGTTCAACGTTCCCTGGTTCACCGCCACCCAGCGCGAGGTCGAGCCCGCCAAACTCGCCCGGGTGTCCTCACTCGATTTCCTGCTCTCCTACGGCCTCGCACCGGTCGGTCTTGCGCTCATCGCACCCGCAATCGACCAGTTTGGCGCGACCGTGGTTCTGACCGTCTGCGCGGTGGTGTGCGTCGCCGCTCCAGCGGCGGCGGCGGTGGTTCCCTCGTCCCGAGGCTTCTCGGCGAGCCACGGCAGATCGAACGCATGACTGCAGTAATCAATGGCCTCGCCGGGCAAGAGTGGACGAGGCCCGGTGCCGGCTACCGGCTCGTCATCCCAAGATCTCGGCCAAGTCTGCCGTACCAGCCGCCGCAGGGCGAAGGCGTACCGGGCGACCAGTTCCTCTCGGCGGGCCTGCCGGTTGACCAGGCTCTTCTTGGCCATCAGCGTGCCTCGCGAAACTCGACGTGGCGGCGCACGATCGGGTCGTACTTGCGCAGGGTCAAGCGGTCGGGCCATCAGAGCTTCACCCCCCAGCTACGCAGCTCGGCGACGACCTTCTCGATGCCCTTGCGGTCCACGGTCTTCAACACCTTCGCCGTCAGGGTGAGGCTGACCCACCGCCGCTGCGACGGCAGCCAGTAACGGTGGTTCTGCAGGTTCGGGTTCCACCGGCGACGGGTGCGCCGATGGGAGTGGGACACGGCGTTGCCGAAACTCGGCTTCGCGCCGGTGACGTCACAGCGTCGGGACACGACTCTCCTTCAGTTCAGTGTTGACGATAACGGTAATAGTTTTCGTTTTTACATCAGCCGTTCGCACGAGCCTTTACCCGGGGTCGCCCACCACCTCGACCGACACGGCGGAGCCGAGCCCTACCCGACCCCACGCACCGTGGAGATCACCGGCAGGTCGGCGCCGAGCTTCGCCCGCAAGCGCCGCACGTGGACATCGACACTTCGTGCCCCGGTGAAGGGATTCCCCCACACTCGATCGAGCAGCTGGGCCCGGGTGAACACCCGCCGCGGATGGTCGGCGAGGTGTCGCAGCAGGTCGAACTCGCGTCGGGTGAGAGGAATCTCGCGACCGTCGCAGTAGACCCTGCGCGCGTGCGGCACGACTCGCAGCAGGGGCGTGTCCCGCGCGACAGGAGGCTCGACGCCGCCACCGACCTGGCGGGCGGCGATGCGACGCACCAGCCGCAGCAGGCGGATCGCATCGGCGTCGAGCGGCCCCGCCACACCCGGCAACCGGATGGTGACCACCACGCCACCGTCATTTTCCACCGACACCCCCACCCGCTCGTCGCGCATCACGTGCATATAATGACAACCGTTTTCAGTTTGTGTCGAGAGGATTGCGATGTCGACGTCACCGCTCGCACCCGCCGAGCCCAGCTCTACGGCGGCCGACACCCGGCCGTCATTGACCGTGCTCAGCGGCTTCTGGCCGTCCGCGACGTACGCCGTCGCCCGCACGCTGCTGGCGGCGAACCCGGCGCTGCTGCTGATCCGGCACGATCTCGCCGACCTGGCCGCCGGCACAGTGCACCGGATCGTGCGCGACGGTGCCGGCGTGCTCGAGGACGAGCGAATCACCTTGGCCCACGGCTGCGTCTCCTGCACGCTGCGGGAGGACGTGCTGCCCACCCTCGCCCGGCTGGCCCGCGCCCAGCCGCACCGCGACCTGCTGTTGATGCTGCCCGAGGTGGTCGAGCCCGAGTCGGTCGCCGCCGTCTGCGCGCACTGCCTCGTCGACGGCGCACCCATCACCGACCTGATCCGGGTCGACTCCTACGTCACCGTCCTCGACGCCGAGCACCTGCTCGACGGCCTGGCCAGCACCGACGACCTGAAGACCCTCGGCATCGCGGCCGCCGACAACGACGACCGGGCGTTGGCCGATGTCGTGGTCCGGCAGATCGAGTACGCCGACACCCTCGTCCTGTGGGGCGAGTCCCGCGAGGGCACGTACGACACCAGCCGCCTCACGGTGCTGCTACAACGGATGGCGCCGTGGGCGACGCAGGTCCGCGTCCACGGAGACATAGTCGACGCCGACACGTTGACCAGGCAGCTTCGCCACACCCACCGGCACCGGCCCGAGACCCCGGGGATTTTCTCCCGTGGTCTACAGGGCTACACCCTCGGCGTGCACGAGCCGGAATCCGACTGCGGGGTCGTCTCCGCCGTCTTCCGGGCCCGCCGCCCGTTCCACCCGCAGCGCCTGCACAACGTCCTCGAAGACGTCAACGCCGAGATGATCCGCTCGCGCGGGCACTTCTGGCTGGCCAGCCAACCCGACACCGTCGTCGCCTGGGAGTTCGCCGGCGGCGGCCTGGCCATGGGGTCGCTCGGGCACTGGCTGGTGAGCCTGCCGGAGCAGCAGTGGGAATACGTCGAGGACCAGCGTCGCCTCGCCGCCGCCCTCGACTGGGACCCCTACTACGGCGACCGCCACCAGCACCTGGTCTTCATCGGCCTCGACGTCGACCCCGTCGAACTGCATCGCACCCTCGCCGACTGCCTGCTCACCGACGCCGAACTCGCCGACGGTGAACAGATGTGGCGTACCTACCCCGACCCGTTCGCCGGCTGCTTCCCCCTCGGGGCGGAGGAGTTGGCCGACACCGACACCGATACCAACACCGAAGGAGCGCGACCCGCATGAAGCCTGGTATCCACCCTGAGTACCGACCCGTCGTCTACCGCGACAAGGACGCCGACTTCGCCTTCCTCACCCGCTCCACCGCCACCAGCGACCAGACCATCGAATGGACCGACGGCAACACCTACCCCGTCATCGACGTCCAGATCTCCTCGGCCAGCCACCCCTTCTGGACGGGCAAGCAGCGCCTGCTCGACACCGAAGGCCGCGTCGAGAAGTTCCGCGCCAAGTACGCCCGCCGCGGACCCCAGCAACCCCGATGACCGAGGCGCGCATCGACTGGGCAGCCGACACGTCCCGCCTCGTCGACGCCGCCACCGCCGACCGGGCCTGGTACCGGACCGTCGCCCGCGAGTTGGTCGCCCCCGGCGACCGGCTCGCGGTCGACGTCGGCTGCGGCGGCGCTGGCATGACCCTCGCCCTGGCCAGGCACATGACCTGCGGCCGGATCGTCGCCATTGACGCCGAACCGGCGATCGTCGAGGCGGCCCGCGCGCGAGTCCACACCGAGTGGGCGGATCCGCGCATCCGCATCGACGTAGCACTCGTCGACATCGATGACGTTGACCGCATCCAGGAGACGGTCGGCGGACACGCCGACCTCGTGTGGGCCTCGGCCGTCGTGCACCATCTCGGTGACCAGCAACGCGGTATCGATACCCTGGCAGCTCTGCTGGCCCGGGACGGGCGGCTGGCGCTCGCCGAGGGTGGCCTTCCCGCCCGTCATCTGCCCTGGGACCTCGGGGTCGGCGACCCCGGTCTGGAGTTACGGCTGCACACCGCCGAGGACCGCTGGTTCGTCCGCATGCGCGCCGCGCTGCCCGGCGGACGACCGATGCCGTACGGCTGGGACGAGGCGCTGCGCCGTGCCGGTCTGGATCCGGCCACCACCGTGACCACCCTCTCCGAGTTACCCTCGCCGCTTGCGCCGCCCGCACGGCGTGCCGTCGTGAACCGCCTCGCCAATCGCATCAGCCGGCTCCGCCACACCGGCCTGCTCACCGCCGCCGATCTGCAAACCTGGGACCGGCTGCTCGATCCCGCCGATCCCGCCTGGCTCGGCGACCGCCGCGATGTGTTCCTCCTGGAGGCGCGCAGTGTCCACGTCGGCCGGCGCGGTTGACCGGCCATGACCGAGACCGCTCCCCCCGCCGACGCGCCGCTGCGGGCAACCGGCGTACGCACCACCCGGCAACGGCAGGCCATTCTCACCGCGCTGACCGGCCGGACCCACGCGATGACCGCCCAAGCGGTACACACCGCGCTGACCGGTGCCGGTCACCGGATCGGCCTCAGCACCGTGTACCGCGCGCTGCACCGGCTCGCCGAGGTCGGGCTGCTGCACTCCTTCGAAGTGGACGGGGAACGCGCCTACCGGCGCTGCCCGGACGCCCCGCACCAACACCTGCTCTGCGACAGGTGCGGCCTGATCACGGAGTGCCCGCCGCACCTGGTGGAGGCCTGGCTCACCGAACTACGGGCGACAACGGGCTTCACCCCGCACCCCGACCGGATCGACCTGCACGGACACTGCGCCGACTGCGCCGCAGCGGCACCGTAGATCCCGTACCACGGCCTGCCCCGAGCAGGCAGCTACCCGGTGGCGCAGGCGGCGCAGGTGCCCATGATCTCCAGGGTGTGGTTGACGTCGGTGAACCCGTGCTGGCTGGCCATGCGGCGGGCCCACGTCTCCACGGCGGGGCCGGTGATCTCGACGGTGCGGCCACAGTGCCGGCACACCAGATGGTGGTGGTGGGTGCGGCTGCACCGCCGGAACAGTTGCTCACCGGTGGGCAGGCGCAAGATGTCCACCTCACCCGCGTCGGCCAGGGCCTGCAGAGTGCGGTAGACGGTGGTGAGGCCCACTGCGGCTCCCCCCTCGCGGAGCTCCGCGTGCAGGCGTTGCGCGCTGCGGAACTCGTCCGAGCGAGCGAGCAGCTCGACCACCTCCGCCCGCTGTCGGGTGTTGCGGACGGCGCCGGGGACCGGATTCATTGTCATCGACAGTCACCTCCTCCTAGCTCCGCCCGGTCCGGGAGTTCCGAGGACCGCGACGGTGATGCTAGCCGACAAGGTCACCGTGCCGGTCGAGGATCACACTGACGCAGGTCAGCGGAGCGGCAGGTCGGCCTCTCGGATGAGGTCGACGACAGCCTGCCGGTGGCGTGGTGTCTCGATCGGCCCGATCAGCGCTGGCCGTCCGCCCGCCGCGCTGCTGAGCAGGAGCAGCGCGGGCGCCCGATGGCAGGCGCCGAGGCAGCCCGCCCGGATCAGGACCGCGTTCCGGCTGGACCGCACCGCTTCGCGGACAGCACCGACGTAATCCGCCGGGGCCTCCGAACCGCCCGCTCGGCGCAGTGCGTGGCAGCGATGGCCGTCGCAGTAGATGACGGTGACCCCGGCGTGCGCGTTGGCGCTCATCGGCCATCCGGCGGGCGGCGGAAAGCCATCAGGGCGTGGTCCGCCCTCCGGTGCAGTACCGTCGCGTCGGACAAGCCGGCCCGCCAGGCGGTCTCCCGGTGCCAGTCAGCCGGCGCGGCGAACTCCGCGCAGCCGAGACCGGCCAGGGCGGTTGCCCGCTCACGCAGCAGCGGCGCCATCGCCGGTTCGCCGGCCAGCGTCGTCCACCACGCGGTCCAGGGGTCCACTCCCATGCCTGCCGGCTGCACCACGGACGGAGCGTCCCGCATCGCGTCACCGACGAGTAGCAGCCCGCCTGGCCGCAGCAGTTGCCGGGCCTCGGCGTACCAGTCGCGGACCCGGTCTTCGGACAGATAGTGCACGGTCATCAGCGCCAGCACCACGTCGTACGGGCCACCGGCCGGCGCGAGCCACTGCGCGGTGCCGAGGTCAGCCCGGACGGTGCGCACGTGCGGCAACGCGGTGGCGGTCAACGCCAGCAGGACCGGGTCGACGTCCAGCACGGTGACGTGCGCGCCGGGCCACCGCCGCAGCACCGATTCCGCGGTGGTGCCCGGCCCGCCGCCGACATCGAGCACCCGCTCCGGTCGCCGCCCGTGAACCTCCTCGGCCGCGGCGAGGCCGGCGGCGAGAAGCTCGTCCCGACCCGGCTGGTAGTGCCGCATCACCGACTCCCAGTCCCGCCGCCACCGGGCCACGTCAGCGTGAGCGAGCATCGTCGCCATGATCGATCAGACCCGCACCGGCTCGACGTGGTCGTGCTCGTGCAGGTCGCCCATGTCCCACTCGGGGAACGGATCGGGCAGGGCCCGCCACGTCGGCTCCCCGGCGGCGGCCTCCGGGTCGGTGAGCAGGCAGGCGGTCAGGGCGTCCCGCAGCCCGGCAGCGTCCAGACCGACGCCGATGAAGACCAGCTCCTGCTGGCGGTCACCGAACGTCGGATGCCAGCGGGACTCCAACTCGGTCCGCTCGACGGGATCCTCCGGCCACTGTCCCGACACCGCAACCGGGACACCGGCCGGGTCGCACCGCCCGGACGGACCTGCCTGTGACCAGAGAGCCACCGCGTCCGGCCGGCTGGCCAGCCAGAGGAACCCCTTCGAGCGCACGACACCGAAGGCGTCCAGGCCGCCGGCGAGCAACTCCCACAGGCGCTGCGGATGGAACGGCCGGTGGTCGCGAAACACGATGCTGGAGATGCCGTACTCCTCGGTCTCCGGCACATGCTCGCCGTTGAGCTCAGCCACCCAACCGGGCGCGGTCTCCGCTCGATCCAGGTCGAACCGGCCGGTGTTCATGATCACCGCCGGTGACACCCGACCGTGCACGGCACGGACCTGCCGGGCCGCCGGGTTGAGCCGGGTCAGCAGCGCCTCCACCACCGTCAGGTCCGCCGGGGACACCAGATCGGTCTTGTTCACCACCAGCACGTCGGCGAACTCGATCTGGTCAACCAACAGGTCGGCGATACTCCGGTCGTCGCCCTCGTACGCGGCCAGGCCGCGCGTTTCCAGCGTCTCCCCCGCGTCGATTCGCGCCAGCAGACCCGCCGCGTCGACCACGGTGACCGTGGTGTCGAGCCGAGCCAGATCATCCAGGATCTGCCCGCCCTCCACCCCGAAGGCGAACGTGGCGGCCACCGGCATCGGCTCGGAGATCCCGCTGGATTCGATCAGCAGATAGTCGAACCGGCCCAACCGCGCGAGGCGGGCCACCTCGTCGAGCAGGTCGTCGCGCAGCGTGCAGCAGATGCAGCCGTTGGTCAGCTCGACCAGGCGTTCCTCGGTCCGCGACAATGCCCCACCGTCCCGAACCAGCGCGGCGTCAATGTTGATCTCGCTCATGTCGTTGACGATCACCGCCACCCGCAGCCCGTCCCGGTTGGCCAGGACGTGGTTGAGCAGGCTGGTCTTGCCGGCACCGAGAAACCCCGACAGGACCGTCACCGGCAGTCGGCCGGTCACGGCTGTTCCACCACCTGACGCCCCTTGTACAGGCCGCAGTGGGCACAGGCCCGGTGCGGCACGACCATCTCCTTGCGCGGACAGGGGCAGGGGGTCAACTGCGGCACGCTCGCCTTCCACTGCGCCCGCCGGTGACGAGTGTTCGACCGCGACATCTTCCGCTTCGGAACGGCCACAGGAACTCCTTCAGCTCGGGGTCACGGCACAGACTACCGGTATCGGTTATCGTTTTCACAATTGCCTTGACCGCCCGCCAGCCCAGGAGCTGTCGCTGAAACACGTAAACAGATGCGCAAATGAGCATGTATCCTTGGTCCCGAAAGCGAGGCGCACCGAGGAGGCCGACATGAACACGGACACCATCCACCCCACCCATCCCACCGGACACCAGCACACGCACGGCCCCGAGTGCGGGCACGTGGGCGTGCGACATCTCGGGCACGTGGACTTCCTGCACGACGGGCACCTGCACCACGCCCACGACGGGCACTACGACGAGTGCAGCGTCGAGGGGCACAGCCCCGCCGAGACGCACGAGCACCGGCACGCCGAAGGCTGCGGGCACGTGTCGTTCGCCCATGACGGCCACACCGACTACCTGCACGACGGGCATGTGCACCACGCCCACGACGGGCACTACGACGAGTGCGCGTCAAGCGAGCACGTGGTGGCCGAGGAGCACGACCACGTCCACGGAGACGGGTGCGGCCACGCCCCTGTGCTGCACGGCGACCACCTGGACTACGTGCACCACGGCCACCGGCACGCCGCACACGGCGGCCATTACGACGAGCACTGACCCCGATTCCGACAGGGCTCGGTCTCGTCCCGGTCGGGAGCCGGGGTGACTCAGGCGCCAGTCCGGGCTGCGGCTGCTCCATCGCCATGACGCCAGGGATGGGCGGTGGACCGCCCGCCCGGGCGGCGGAGCACTCATGATCAGTGCTGCGCAGGGGTGTCGGTGATGGTGTACTCCACCGCACCCGCGAGTCGCACCGTGCGATCGGCGAGGGCTGCGTCGGCGGCGTCGTGACTGGCGTAGACCACCGCCGCGCCAGCGCGGACCCGTTCGGCGAGCAGGTCGTGGACGCGTTGCCGGCTCGTCGCGTCGAGGGCGACCGTGGGCTCGTCCAGCACGTAGATGTCGGCGACCTGGACGAGCGCCTGGGCGATGAGGGTGCGCTGGCGTTGCCCGCCGGACAGCTCACGCAGCCGCCGCCGGGCAAGGTGGACGAGGTCGAGCCGCTCCATGATCGTGCTCACGGCGGCTCGGTCGTCGTGATTCAGGCGTCGACGTGGCCGGAACCGGCCGATCTGCACGCACTCCGCGACGGTCAGTGGGAGCGCGTCGATGCCGCTGGTGCGCTGCGGGAGCAGCGCCAGTCGGCAGTCGGCCCGGCGCCGGATGTTGCCCTCGGCCGGCTCCTCGACGCCGGCCAGCAGGTGCAGCAGAGTGCTCTTGCCGGAACCGTTCGCGCCGGTCACGGCGACCGTGGAGGCAGCTTCCACGCGCAGGTTCACGTCTCGCAGCACCGGGACGCCGGCGTACCGGAAGGCCACGTGCTCGACGATCAGAACCTCGGCGCCCAACACTCCCCCAAATGATATCGGTTATCAATTGCATTATAGTCGACCCGGTGATGGCGTCACTCCTCGAACCGTTCACCGTGTCCTTCGTCGTCCGCTCACTGATCGGCGGCGTCCTGCTGGCCGCGGTGTGCGCCCTGGTCGGCGTGTGGGTGATCGCCCGCGGCATGACCTTTCTCGGCGAGGCGATGAGCCACGGCATGCTGCCCGGTGTCGCCATCGCGTCTATCTTCGGAGGCAACCTCGTCGTCGGGGCCGCCGCCAGCGCGTTCGCCATGGCGGTCGGTGTCAACGCGCTGCGGCACAGCCGCGAGTTCGGGCGCGACACCAGCATCGGGCTGCTGTTCGTGGGGATGCTCTCGGTCGGGGTGATCGTCGTCTCGCACTCGCGGTCGTTCGCCACCGACCTGACCGCCTTCCTCTTCGGTGACGTGCTGGCCATCCGGTGGCCCGACCTGCTGCTGCTCGCCGCCGCGGTCGCCGTGGTCGCGGTGGCCTCCGCCGTCTGCTACCGACCGTTCCTGGCGCTCACCTTCGACCCGCGCAAGGCCCGGACCCTCGGCCTGCGCCCCGAGGTCGCCAACGCCTTCATGCTGGCCCTGCTCACCATCACGATGGCGGTCGCCTTCAGCGTCGTCGGCACACTGCTCGCCTTCGGGATGCTTATCGCGCCCTCGGCGGCGGCAATGCTCGTGGCGCGCCGGCTGCCGGCGGTGATGCTCACCAGCTTCGGCATCGGTTCGGCCGCGACCGTGATCGGTCTGTGGATCTCCTGGTACGCGGCGACCGCGGCCGGCGCCACCATCGCCGCCGTCGCGGTAGCGATGTTCTTCGGGCTTCTCGGCGTGCGCCGGGTCACGACCGCAGCGCGACGCCATCGGTCGCCGGCCCCCACGCTCACCTCCATCCCCGCACCGGAAGGATCTTCGTGATAACCAGCACCACCGGAAGGCTCCTCGGCGTGGCCGCCCTGGGCCTCACGCTCACGATCTCCGCGTGCGGCTCGCCAAGCCAACAACCACAGGACGTCGAGGAGACGCCGCACGGCTACATCGAGGGCGCCGAGGAACTGGCCGAAGCGCAGTCGACCATCGCGTACGCGACCCGCGGCGCCCAGCGGTTGCGCCTGCTCGACCTGCGCACCAGTGCGGAGGACGAGATCGGGCTGTCGGTCGGTGCCGAACAGCTCACCGAGGACGGCCGCTTCGTCTACGTCGACGGCGGCGACCGCACCCTCGAGATCGTCGACGCCGGAGTGTGGACGGTCGACCATGTCGACCACGTCCACTACTACCGGGCACCGTCCCGGTCGGTGGGCACGCTGTCGCTCGACGCCCCGGTCCGGACGATCGCCGGTTTCGAGGCCCACACGACGGTCAGCACCACCGACGGGAAGGTGACGGTCCTGGACCGACGCGAACTCGAGGCCGGCAAGGTCACCGAACTGGCCACGATCGACTCGAACAGTGCCACGCCGCTGGCCGTACCGTACGCCGAGCAACTCCTCGTCGCCCTGGGCGACGATCCCCGGCGGCCGGCCGACCGGATCGTCGCCATGGACGCGAAGGGCCAGCCCACCGGTGCCTTCGAGGTGCCCTGCGCGGCGCCCCGTGGGTGGGCCGTCCTGCGTGGCGGCGCGGTCATCGCCTGCGAGGACAGTTTCGTACGGGTCAAGCTGGAGGGCGACAAGCTCACCGCCAAGACGCTGGCCTCCCCGCGGACACCGGTGGCGTCGGACAGGTTCGGCTTCCGCCCACGCAGCAACGAGGCCGCGGTGGCCGACCAGGCCGGCATCTGGTCGGTGAACGCCGCCAAGGCCACCCTGCGCTACGTGCCGGCCACCGGCCGCGAACTGGTGGCCGCCGCATCGCCAGCCGACGGCAGCACGGTGCTCGCCCTCGACGCGTCCGAGAAGCTGATCAGCTACGACCTCGAGACCGGCAAGATCCTCACCGAGAAGCCGCTGCGCGCCGCCAGCCTGACGCTGGACATCGACCGCGCCTACCTGGCCGATCCGGGAGCCCAGGTCATCCACGAGATCGACTACCGCGACGGACTGCGCACCGCCCGCACGTTGAAGGTCGCCGAACGACCGGATCTCGCCGTGGAGGTCGGCCGATGAGAGCACGACAGCTCCTCGCGACGCTCGTCGTCGGTGCCCTGCTGACCGGCGCCACGGCCTGCACCTCACGGGACGACTCACGCATCGTGGTGACCACGAACATCCTCGGCGACGTCGTCAGCGAGATCGTCGGCGACGAGGCCGAGGTCAGCGTGCTGATGAAACCGAACGCCGACCCGCACTCCTTCGCCATCTCAGCCCGAGAGGCGCACACCATGCAGACGGCCGACCTGGTCGTCTACAACGGCCTGGGACTCGAAGAGGGCGTCCTGCGCCACGTCGAGGCGGCCAAGGCCGAGGGCGTCCACACCGTCGAGGTGGGGGCCGGCATCGACTCGATGGAGTACCAGGACGGCGACGCCGCCGGTCTGCCGGATCCGCACTTCTGGACGGATCCGACGCGGGTGGTCACGGCGGTGCGGCTGCTCGCCGACGAGATCGTCGAGCACGTCGACGGGGTGGACGCCCGCACGGTGCGGGAGCGCGCGGAGGCGTACGCGAAGAGGGTCGGCGAGCTGGATGCGGACCTCGCGCGGCGGTTCGCCGCCATCCCGCCGGAGCGTCGGGTCCTGGTCACCAACCACCACGTGTTCGGCTATCTCGCCGATCGCTACGACTTCACGATCATCGGCGCGATCATCCCGAGCGGCACGACGCTCGCGTCGCCGAGTTCGTCGGATCTCGCCTCGCTGGTCACCGCCATCCGGACCCACCAGGTCCCGGCGATCTTCGTCGACACCTCACAGCCGGCCCGGCTCGCCGAGGTGCTCGCCTCGGAGGCAGACATCAACGTCAAGGTGATCGCCCTGTACTCGGAGTCGCTCAGTGATGCCGACGGTGGCGCCCCGAGCTACCTGGCGATGATGCGCTTCAACACCGAGGCGATGATCGGCGGCCTCTCCGGTTGACACACCCCGGCGTCGGGCCGGGAAGCACCCCGTGTAGGGTTAATAGAAATGATTGTCAGTTGCAATTGAGGGAGGAGTTCGTGAGGCATCGCAGAATCCGCGGCGCGGCCGCCCTGGTGGCGGCCACGCTGGCGCTCACCGCGTGCGCGTCCGATGCGGACGAGGGCAACGCACCGTCGGCCAGCTCGTCCGCCGCGGCCTCGGTGCAGGAGCCGGTGGCGATCACCTACGACGGCGGCATCTACGTGCTCGACGGCGAGGCGCTGAAGGTGGCGCACGACGTCGCCCTGCCCGGCTTCAACCGGGTCAACCCGGCCGGCAACGACAGCAACGTCTTCGTCTCCACCGAGTCCGGGTTCCAGGTCCTCGACGCGGCCGCCGGCAGGATGACCGACATCAACTACGCAGGCCCCAAGCCCGGCCACGTGGTGCTGCACGGTGACCGTACCGTTCTGTTCACCGACGGCACCGGCGAGGTGAACAGCTTCGACCCGAAGACCCTCGCCGACGGCAAGCCCGAGGGGCGCCAGTACAAGACCGCGCAGCCGCACCACGGCGTGGCCGTGGAACTCGCCGACGGCACCCTCGTGGTGACCCTCGGCACAGAGGAGTCGCGTCCGGGAGCGATCGCGCTGGACAAGGACGGCAAGGAGATCGCCCGCAGCGAGGAGTGCCCCGGCGTGCACGGCGAAGCCGTCGCCCAGGGCGAGGTCGTGGGCCTCGGCTGCACGGACGGCGTACTGCTGTTCAAGAACGGCGCCTTCGTGAAGGTCAAGAGCGCGGGTGCGTACGGCGCCGTCGCCACCCAGGTGGGCAGCGAGAAGTCTCCCGTCCTGCTCGGCGACTACAAGGTCGAGCCGGACGCGGAGCGCGAGTTCCCCGAGCAGTTCGCGCTCATCGACACGGCGGCCCAGAAGCTCCAGGTCGTGCCGATGCCCGAGGGCGTCAGCTACAGCTTCCGCTCGTTGGCCCGTGGTCCGCAGGGTGAGGGCCTGATCCTCGGCACCGACGGCAAGCTGCACGTGGTCGACCCCGCCTCCGGCAAGCTGACCAACTCGTGGCCGGTGGTCGGCGCCTGGAAGGAGCCGATGCAGTGGCAGGAGCCGCGCCCGGCCCTGTTCGTCCGCGGCGACGACGCCTACATCACCGAGCCCGCCACCAAGCAGGTGCACCGGCTCGACCTCAGCACCGGCAAGGTCGTCGGATCGGTGACGCTCGACGCCGTCCCGAACGAGATCAGCGGAACCCTGTCGGCGCACTGACGTCCCGGTGACCGGCGGTGGAGGCGACCTCGTCTCCACCGCCGGTCGCATGAGCGAGAACCACTACGAGAGGGCACGGATGAACGGCGACGAATACCACGACT
Source organism: Verrucosispora sp. WMMD573 (assembly GCF_027497175.1). NCBI lineage: Bacteria > Bacillati > Actinomycetota > Actinomycetes > Micromonosporales > Micromonosporaceae > Micromonospora > Verrucosispora sp. WMMD573. The sequence goes on from NZ_CP114901.1 coordinate 168,026, forward strand.
CGGGCGAGTTCCTCGACCTGCTCAGTCTCGACGCGTGGCAGGCACTGCGGGATCCGGTACGGTCCGCGTTGGCCGGCGCCGCACCGCAGGCGGGCCCCATTGTGGACCTCGGAGCGGGCAGCGGGCTCGGCACCCTGCTGATCGCCGAGGTGTTGCCGGCCGCGCGGATCCTGGCGGTCGAGCCGTCGGCCGTCCAGCGCGCGGCCCTGCTCTGCCGACTCGGCCCCATCCCCGAGCTGCGGGAGCGGGTCACGGTGATGGCCGCCGCAGCGCAGGACGCCCCCCTGCCGGACCGGATCGGCGGCGCGGTCGCGATGAACATGATCGGGCATCTGGCACCGCCCGCCCGACGCGAGTTGTGGGGGCGACTGCGCGACCGACTCGCCGACAATGCGCCCCTCGTGGTCAACGCACAACCGCCGGCAGAGCCGACGGAGATTCCGGAGGCGGAGTTCGTGAGGGTGCGGGTGGGCGACCACACCTACCTGGGCAGCGGAGCGGCACAGCCGGACGGACCGGACACTCTGCGGTGGCGGATGCGCTACCAGGTGCTCGACCATGACGGCCAACCGGTACGTGAGGTCACTGCCGCCTACAGATGGCATGTCGTGTCACCGGAGGCGATCATCGCCGAACTGTCCGCAGCCGGTCTCGACGCGGTCACCGGCCCAATGGACGTGGTACGCGCGGTAGCGCGCTGATCCGGGGCTTTCTGGCCGCCCTGCTGCCATCAGTGGCAGCAGGGCGGTGATCTTGTAAACCGAACACGGATGTCGGTCTGGACGAGATCACCTCGCTCCCCCGGTGTGGCGGATGCCGCAGGCTACTGCGACATCCGCCAGCGACTCGTCGTGACCCGACTCCGGGCCGGGTCAGATCGCGGTGAGGGTGAGGGTGGCGGCGTAGGTGCCGGGAGCGGTGTCAGTAGGCAGATCCAGCCGAAGACCGGCGTCCAGTTGAGCGGTTCCGCGGCCCGCGCCGGCCGGCGCCGATCCGAGGACACAGCCGGTCGCGCCCCCTCAATCCCCGACCTACTGATCGCCGCCACCGCCGAAAAGACCGGACTGACCGTCCTGGCCGTCGACAAGGACTTCGACCTCATCGCCACGCTCACCGGCCAGCCGATCGAAACCCTGACCGGCTGAGCCGCACCCGCAAACCGCAGACCCACCACGAGCCCCCCACGCCGGGGCCAGGTGACCGGTCCGTTGGCCGAAGGCGTGTTGGGCTTGGTGACCAGGTGGGCTCCGGCGGCGACCGTGCGTTCGATAGCGCAGGCCGAGATCAAAGCCCAAAGCTAGTCTGACGCCATGGCGCTCAAGCTCCGCCCCCTCGCGCTCGACGACACCGCCGCCGTCCACGACTGGGCCCGCCTGCCGGAGTCGTGCCGCTACCAGATGTGGGGGCCCAATACGTACGAGCAGACTCAGGCACACGTACAGGCCGCGGTGGCGGCAGGGCCAGACCGCCTCGTTTTCGCGGTTCTCCTCAATGAGGAGGTTGTGGGTAGCGCCGAGTTGAGGCTGCACGGCCGCAGCACCGGGGAGATCGCGTACGTGGTGCATCCACGACGCTGGGGACAGGGCATAGCCACCGACGCGGCACGCAAGCTCGTGCGGATGGGCTTCGAGCAGCACCGACGCCACCGCATCTTTGCTACCTGCGATCCACGCAACCTTGCCTCGGCCGCCGTGCTTCGCAAGATCGGCATGCGGTACGAAGGGCGGATGCGCGGCACCGCGTACGTTCGTGACGGTTGGCGTGACTCTGACCTGTACGCGGTTCTTGCTTCCGATTGATCCACAGCCTCACGCGGTGAGGGGAGCGCTGCGGGCTCGGGCCCCGACGAGACAGGGGACCAGACTGTCATGGCGTCGACCCCGAGCCGCGTCAGCAGTTCATCCGGACGCGGCGACGGTTGTGTCCCGATGGGATCGGTCGCGCAGCACAAGCAGATACACGGCTGCCGTTGCCAGGCCCCACGCGGCGAAGACGGTCCACGGCACCCACTGCGCGAGGCCCGCATCCAGGTCGAGCAGCCACCCGCCACCGAGGTTGCCGATCAGCCCGCCGAGCGACAGTACCAACCCGTTGGCGCCGAAATACGACGCGACTGCGCCCGGTGGAGCGAGTCGCGAGACGGTGCCGTGAAGAGTCGGTAGCAACAGCACCTGTCCCAGGGTGAACACGATGACACCGGTGAGCACCCCCGCGGGTCCTGGCAATGTGCCCAGTAGCCACAGGCCGGCCGCGAGCGCAGTCGTGCCCAGGGCGAGCGTCTGGCCGGTACGAAGGTACCGCTCGGCGAGCCGGGTCAGCGGAACGGTCGCCACGACCATGACGATGGCCGCGACGCTGTAGACGAGGCCCAGTGACGTCGTTCCCGATAGGACCTGCCCCACGCGGACCGGCACCGCGAGGTAGAGCTGACTGAACAGGGCCCACGCCGCGGCACTGACCAGGACAAACCGCCGGAACTGGCGGTCCCGGGCGACCGTACGCAGCCGGTGCAGGGACGACATCCGGTCCGGCGTGCCGGCATTGTCGCGGTCCGGGCGCAGCCCGAACCAGGTGATCGCTCCGGCGAGCAGAAACAGGCCGGCCGCGACGAAGCACAGGGCGGGAAAGTTGGAGGCGGCCAGGATGCCGCCGAGGGCTGGTCCGGCAACGAACGCGGCGTTGCTGGCCATCTCCCGCACAGCGTAGGCCCGGGTGCGGTGCGGCGCAGGTGTCAGTTCGGCGTACAGGGCGTAGCTGGCGGGGTGGAACAGCGATCCGCCGAGACCGGCCAGGACCGAGGCCACCACGAGCCCGGGCACGGCGTCGACGACACCGAACGCGGCGAAGCCGGCGGCGCGTAGCAGCACGCCCAGGCAGATCGCACGGCGGTGGCCAAACCGGTCGGCGAGCATGCCAGACCAGAGCATCATGCCCTGCTGGCTGGCCGATCGTACTCCGGCGAGCAAACCGGTGAGTGCGATGCTGAGTCCCAGGTCGTGCAGGAGGTGGTAGGCCAGCAGCGGCACCAGGGCGTAGAAGCCGAGGCCCATGAGGAAGGTGTCGGCCACCATGATCCGCAGGCCGGGTGACCACCAGGAGCGCTGGTCGGCCGACGGCGCATGCCCCGGCGCGGAAGCCGACTCCGCGCGCCGGGGCTCAGTGCCGGTACGTCCCTTCACGCTCAGCGGTTCACCCGAGCGCCGGAGCCCGCCGCCAGTGCCTCGACCTCCGAGAGGCCGGCCATCGAGGTGTCCCCAGGCGTGGTCATCGCCAGCGCACCGTGTGCGGCGCCGAGTTCGACGCCGACACGAAGCTCACCACGCTCCATCAGCCCGTAGATGAGGCCGGAGGCGAAGCTGTCCCCACCGCCGACGCGGTCCAGAATCTCCAGATTCGGCCGATGCCGAGCGGTGACGAAGCCCGTGCCAGCGGACCAGCCGATGGCTCCCCAGTCGTTGACCGTGGCGGTCCGCACGGTACGCAGCGTGGTCGCCACCACCGCGAAGTTGGGGTACGACCGGGTGACCTGGTCGATCATCTTCTGGAAGTTGTCCACCTCCAGGTGGGACAGGTCCGCGTCGGTGTCCGGCACGTCGAAGCCGAGCGCGGCTGTGAAGTCCTCCTCGTTTCCAATCATTACGTCGACCATCCGGGCGAGCCGCTGGTTGACGTGCCGAGCGCGGTCCTGACCACCGACATCCCGCCAAAGGCTCGGCCGGTAGTTCAGGTCGTAGGAGATGATCGTGCCGTGCCTACGGGCGGCAGCCATGGCCACAGCCGCGGTCTCGGCCGCGATCTCGGATAGGCCGGCATAGATACCACCAGTGTGCAGCCAGCGTACGCCGAGGGTACCGAAGAGGTGATCCCAGTCGATTTGATCCGGTTGTAGCTGGCTGGCCGCGGTATGTCCTCGGTCGGAAGTTCCGACCGCGCCGCGCACGCCGTGGCCACGTTCGGTGAAGTTGAGTCCGTTACGGACGGTGCGGCCGATTCCGTCGTACGGCACCCAGTGGATCAGAGAGGTGTCCACCCCGCCCTGGAGCATCAGATCCTCGACGAGCCGGCCGACCTCGTTGTCGGCCAGGGCGGTGACGACAGCGGTGCGCAGGCCGAAGCAGCGGCGCAGCCCACGCGCAACGTTGTATTCGCCACCGCCCTCCCAGACCCGGAAGGTACGGGCGGTGCGAACCCGGCCTTCACCGGGGTCGAGTCGCAGCATCACCTCACCGAGGGAGATCAGGTCGAAGCGGCACTCTGCGGCGGGGCGGATGGTCAGGGTCATCGGTCACTCTCTCGGGATTCAGTCACGGCCGCGGTGGTCAACGAGGTCACGTCGTCCCATCGACCGGCGGCCAGCAGCGCGGCGGGGGCCATCCAGCCCGGGATCACTGGCACCTCGCGCCGCTGGCAGCGGCGTATGACGCCGGTGGAGAAGCCGGGGCAGACGACGAACCGGGCTCCGGCGTCGACGACGTGGTCGACCTGTTCGGCACTGGTGACCGTGCCTGCGCCGACAGTCAGGTCGGTGCGGTCGGTCAGGGTACGGATAGCGGCCAGGGCCGCGCGGGTGCGTAGGGTCACCTCGATCGTGTGCACGCCTCCGGCAGCCAACGCCGCACCCAGCGGTGTCGCCCAATCGGCGTTGTCGAGGGCCACCACCGGCAGGATGCGGTCAGCTGCGAGCATGTCGAGGACGGTGTTTCCGATTTCGGCTGTGGCCAGCGGTCCCGTCACCGGTCGACCCCGCTCGGGGAGGCCGGGTCGAAGTTGTCCGGGCTGACGTCGAGGCGCTCGTCCGAAGCGCCGTTGAGGTCGCCCTGCTGCTCCGGCGCGGTGCCGATGTCGTTGTGGGACACGTCGGTCGTCATGGCGTCCTCTTCACGTACGTGATATGCGCGGCCGGTGCAGTGGCCGACCGGCGACCGGCTGGAAGTTGCCCGGCGTCCGCGAGCCGGAGACCGAGCAGCAGCGGTAGCGTGGCACCGAGAAGCAGCGGACCGAGGGCCAGCGGTGCGGTGACCACCGGCACCACGACCGTCGCAGCCAGCAACAACAGCCCACGACCGGGCGATGCGAAAGCGAACAGCAGCGCGTCCCGACCCCAGCGCCCGGCGTCGCCGCCGGGATCCCGGGCGGCGGTGACCGCCAGCGCAAGGTGATAGGGCACCAGCACCAGAATCAAGCCGGCCTGGAGAGCCAGCAGGGCCATGGCTGGGTAGCCGGGACGAGCAGCGAGGAAGACGATGTTGGCCACGAGCACGGCACCGGCTGCCGTGGACACCAGCGCGTGGCGCCACAGCCGCCGCCAGTAGCTTCCGAAGGTGTCGAGGGTGCCGAGGAACGGCCGCGCCCGTCCGTGCGTGCGCCACTGCTGCAGCGCATGTGCGGCGGCGGCCATCGCGGGAAGCCAGGTAACGACGCCCAGGCACAGCAGGAGCAGGGCGCAACCGGCCAGCGCCGGGTAGGCGACGAACTCCAGCACCCGCAGGGCAATGCCCTCCCAACCCCCACGGGTGGAAGCCCCCGACCCGCCCCGATGGCCGGCCGGCTCACGAGCGGGCCGGGCCGCGACGGTGGTCAGGCTGGCCACGGCAGCACCCCGGTCACCGGCTTGACGCTGTCGACCACGGTAACGCCCGCCACCTCGACCCGGGTCGCGCCGACCACACCAACCCGTGCCCGGCCGCCGGCGACGGCCGGCAGAAGGATCACGGCGGCGGCGGCGGCCCGCACCGCCGCGCCGTCGATCCGCCGACCGCTCGGTGCCAGCAGTACGGTTTCCCCGTCGGCACCGAACCGCACCCCGACCCCGTCGGCGCAGTCCACCGGCTCGGCGACGGCAGGGGTGGGTGCCAGCGCCGAAGTCGGTTCGATGCTGGTCAGCATCCGGGTACGGGAGATCGGCGGCACCTCGACCCGGACCGTGTGCAGGGTACGCACGATGCGCAGGCTCGGGGTGCTGGCGGTGGGGTTGGCCTCGATCTCCGTCGTCGTCCGGCTGACCGCGGCGGTGTCCGGGGCGAACCTGCGTACATGCGCCTGGGCGGGCCCGGAGCGCAGCACGACGTCATCTCCGTCGAGCTCGGCCGGCCAGTCCGAGTGCAGCAGGAAGGTCCACCCGCGGGGCTGTTCGGCGGCGAGTTCGTCGAGGATGACCAACCGACCGGCCGGTGTGAAGACCAGTGTCCGGTCCACCTGCCGTACGCCCAGCGCCGGGTCGAACATGGCTGCCGACTCGGCCGTCGCATGCACGACGCCGTCGGTGGCGAGCACGTCCCGCAGCCGGGCCTGGCGCTCGTACGGCAGGTCCTTGTAGACGTGGTAGCGGTCCTCCCCCGCCCAGCCCTGCCCGTCGACCAACACCAGGTTGTGGTATGCGGCCCGTTTCCGGTTGCAATAGCCGTCGTCCACGGCGAGGAACGCGCCGTGCGCACCGAAGACGAAGGCTCCCGCGTCGGGATGGTGGTGCCCGGCATTGAGGGTTTCCCAGCCCTTGTCACGACGGAACCGCTCGGCGCTGTCCCAGGCCTGGTGCCCGCCGCCGGGTGCTGCCTTGAAGCTGACGAAGGCGGCGGCGTCATGCCAGCCGGTCCGGGCGGTCACCTGGCCGAGGTCGGGAAAGTGGGCGGTCGTCGCCACTGTGCGGGTCGGGTCCTCAGCCAGCACGCTCGGGTCGTACCAGAGCAGTTCGTAGCCGGCCTCCGGCATCACACCCGGCTTCACGCCGGAGGCGTACGCCTCCCGCCAGAAGTAACGCTCAGCGACCCGGTCGGCAAGCCAGCGGGCCCTACCGTCCCGGTAGACGGCGGCGAACTTGTGGTAGAGCGCGACGCTGTGCCCGGAGCGGCGGTCATGACAGTCGCCGTGGTCGATGTTCTCCTCGAAGCCGGGCGCACACTGGTGCAGCCGCCAGCCGAAGGTCCGCTGCAGGAAACCGCCCCGCCGCCACCAGTCGATTCCCTCGGCGTCCTGTAACAGGTCGAGGTGGATGGCCAGCCATGGCACGCCGTAGCGCCAGTAGACGACGCCCTCGGAGTCGGAGCCGTCGTCGGGCATCAGGTCCAGCACGGTGCCGAGATTGTCCCGGGCCCGGCCGCTCCACTCCGGCTTGTCGAGTACGTAGCCCGCGGCGGCGAGGCCCGCATAGCAGATCCAGTTGTGGTTCTGCCAGTAACTCGACGACCACCAGGAGCCCTCGGTCTCGACCGCGAAGCTGTACAGCCGTTCGCCCTGGAGCGTCAGCTTCGCGCGCAACGCCTCCGCCTCGTCGGCGGGCAGCTCGTCCCGCAGCCACGAGTACGCCAGCGACAGCCCGTGCAGCAGCCAGCCCGCGTCGAGGTCATGGTCGGGCAGCTTCGCCTTGCCCCAGTGCGGGTACGACACCGCGATCCTGATCCACCGACGCGCCTCCAACAGGTAGCCCGGTTGCCCGGTGAGACGGTACGCGAGGGCGAGGTTCATCGCGGCAGGGCCGAAGTAGGTGATGCTGGCGGTCGGGTGTTCTGTCGGCGGGCTTTGCCCGCGGTACCAGTCACACTGCTCGTACAGCCGTCGCCACTGAGCGGCGTGGGTGGTGGTGAGCGCGGCCCGCAATCCGTCGAGGCGGCCGCCGATGAGCAGGGGTTGCATCAGTTCTCCATCCGGTAGATCGAACGGAAGGTCACCGTGGTGGCGTCGACGGCGGTCCAGTCAACCCAGGTGCGGACCCGTTGCGGGTCGTCCGCCGGCCCCGGGCCGGGCCGGCACATCGCCACCGCGGCGGTCGAGGAGGTGTGCTGGCCCCGTAGGGTCTGCCGGCCCGGCCACACCGTCTCCATCGACCCGCCGGCGCCGGCGCGAACGGTCAGGTCGACGTCAGGTCTCAGATGGACGGCGATCCGGCGGGGCCGGTCGGTCTCCACAGTCAACTCGTCGACCAGCGCGCCGTCGCGGAGGGTCAACCGACGACGGGCCGACACCCCGGGGTACGCGGTGTCGCAGCCGACACTCACGGAACGGTTGTCGTGCCCGAGCAGGTGACCCGCGCACTCCGCCTGGTCGAGCCCGTCGACGGAGAACGTGGGATGGGCGGCGGTGGAGGCGTAGTGCTGCCGCCAGCCCCGATGTGCGTACGGCACCTGACCGGGGTCGGGCTGCCAGGGGGTGTCGGCGCCGTACAGATAGAGCGCCAACTTGTCCCGGTGGCCGTGTGAACCGCCGTGCGGACCGAAGTCGACCACGGCGTGCAGCCCCGATCCGCGTAGCACCGCGTAGCCGGTCGCCGGATAGACCGTCACCGGTCCCGGTTGATCTGCACCGGCACCGAGCAGCGGCAGCAGTTCCCGAAGTTCGTCCAGCTCGTACTGGGCCGGCGGCCGGTCGTAGGGGCCGTCGTGCAGGGCGGGCAGCAGGCCACCAGAGGTAGTGAGGGTGTCCAGCACCCCGGCCATCGCGGTCAGCCGCGACCGCACCTCACCCGGCACCGGGACGTGCGGCAACGCTTCCAGGGTGAGCAGGTACGCCCGCAGCACGAAGCCGTGGTAGTAGGTGGAACCCTCCCATTCCCAGCCGTCCGGTCGGACCGCCGCGAGCACGTGGTCACCCATGCCGTGCCGACCGCTGATCCATTCCGGACGGCCGGAGCAGGCCGTCCCGGCGGCGATCAGCCAGGCGGTGTAGTTGGAGTCGAACCGGCCGTCGGCGACGAGCGCGTCGCGGGCCTGCCCGGCCGCCGTGCCGAGCGCCCGCAGCAGTTGGGTCACCTCGGTGGGCAGGGGCTGCCCGATCGCCCTCAGCGCCCGAGCGGCCTGGCCGATGCTCACCGCCCAGATGGCCTCGGTCAGCGCCTGGTGGAACAGCCGACCACGCAGCATCCACTCGGCGGCACCGTCGTGCGGCGCCGCTCCGAGCGCCGCGTACTGCCGGGCGTAGGCGGTCAGCAGGTCGACCGCCAGGTGACGGTCCGCGGCCTGCGGGGACCGGGCGAGCGCCCGGATCCGTCGGGCGCTCGCCTGGTGGGCGAGGACCGTCCAGGCCCCTCGAACCGCTGGCTCGTCGATTCGGCAGCCGTGCCGGCAACGGGCGCCGCCCGCTGGGAAGACACCGTCGAGCAGGCCGTCGTGTTCGAGTTCCACGCCGTGCGCGGGGCAGACGTAGGCGTGCCACCAGCCACCGCGCTCGGCGGGGAGTACCGGCGCGCGTGGCGGTGCCGCCGGTGCGCCGGTCACCGGAACCATGCGCCACCGTCGATGTCGATGGTGGCACCGGTGACGTAGCCGGCGGCATCGGAAGCCAGCCACACGACCGCGGCGGCGACGTCCTCCGGCCGACCACCTCGCCCCAGCGGCACCCCGGCGATGATCGCCTCCTGCGTCTTCGCCGGGGTGAAGGTGTCGTGAAAGGCGGTGCCGCCAATGAAGCCCGGTGCGACCGCGTTCACGGTCGTACCGGTGCTGGCCATTTCCTTGGCGAGTCCCTTAGTCAGGCCACGTACGCCAGCCTTCGCCGCCGCGTAGACCGCCGATCCGGCGCCACCGCCGTTCTGCGCGGCCAGCGACGACATGGTGATGACGCGGCCGGCGGTCCCGGCGGCACGCAGGTGCGGGATCGCCGCCCGGACGGTACGGAAGGTGCTGCCCAGGTTCAGGTCGACCACCTGGGCGTAGTGCTCGTCGGTCATCTCCGCCACCGGGCTGCGGCCGACCATGCCCCCGGCGTTGCACACCAAGATTTCCAGGCCGCCGAGGAAGCCGGTGACCTCGTCGAGTAGGTCGGTCACCTCCTCGGTGCGCGTGAGGTCGGCCTGCCGGACGACACTCTTACGGCCCAGTGCCTCGATGGCCGCCGCCACCTCGGCGGCAGGCCCGGCAGAGTGTCCGTGGTGGACGGCGACGTCCGCCCCGGCCCGGGCCAGCGCCACGGCGATGGCGGCACCGATACCGTGGCCGGCGCCGGTGACGAGCGCGCGGCGTCCGGTCAGGTCGAGAGTCATCAGGTGCTCCTTTTTACTTGATTCCGGCAGTGGCGAAGCCCTGCACGAAGTAGCGCTGGGCGAACAGGAACAGCACGATCATCGGCACGGTGGCCAGTGTCGAGCCGGCCATCAGGTAGGACCATTCGGTCCGCTCGGCCTGCTGAAAGGCGGCCAGACCGACCTGGATGACCCGCAGGTCGTCGCGGGTGGTGACCAGCAGCGGCCAGAGGAAGTTGTTCCAGCTGTTCTCGAAGGTGACCAGGGCGACGGTGGCGATCGCGGGTTTCACCAGCGGGGTCATCACCCGGGCGAAGATCCCGAACTCGCCCATCCCGTCGATGCGGGCCGCTTCCTCCAACTCCCGTGGCAGCGACAGGTAGAACTGCCGGAACAGGAAGATCGCGAACGGGGTCAGCGCCCCTGGGATGATCAGGACCCACCACGAGTCGAGCCAGCCGTAGCCGCCCCGCCCGAGGTAGTCATTGCCGCCGAAGAACGGCATTCCCTTGGCGATCAGGTACTGCGGGACGATCTTCGTGTAGGTGGGGATCATCATCATCGCCAGGACGGCCATGAACACCACGGTCCGGCCCCGGAACGGAACCCGGGCCAGCGCGTAGCCGGCCATCGTCGCCAACATCAGATTGATCACCGTGTGGCCGATGGCGATCAACAGGCTGTTGCGGAAGTACGTCCCGAACGGGGCGTAGTCCAGCGCGGCCTGGTAGTTGCTCCACACCCATTCGGTGGGTAGCAGCTGCGGTGGGTAGGTGGCGATGTCGGCGCGGCTCTTGAGCGACGTCAGAATCATCCAGACGAACGGCACGATCATGATGAGCCCGCCGAGGCCGAGCAGCAGATGCAGCACCCAACGGGCGTCGAACTTACGCTTCATCGCCGTCCTTCCCGGTCAGTCGACGGCCGATCACCGTCAGGACGAGCAGGAAGGCGAAGAGCACCACGCTCTGCGCGCAGGCCGCCGAGATGTCGAACTCACCGAACGCGGTCCGGTAGATCTCGTACGTCATCACGGTCGTCGAGTTCGCCGGGCCGCCGTCGGGAGTCAGCACGTACACCTGGTCGAAGACCTGGAACGCGTCGATCATCGAGACGATGAAGACGAAGAACGTGGCGGGTTTCAGCAGCGGCAGGGTGATCGCGAAGAACTTGCGAACGCTAGAGGCGCCGTCGATGTCCGCTGCCTCGTACAGGTCGTGCGGAATGTTCTGTAGAGCGGCCAGGTAGATCAGCATCTTCAGACCGATGCCTTTCCAGATGCTGACCAGGATCACCGCCGGCATCGCCCAGTCGGGGTCCGACAGCCAGGCCGGCCCGTTCACTCCCACCCAGTCCAGAAGAAGGTTGAACAGCCCGAGGTTGGGCTCGAACATCCACATCCAGACCAGCGCGATCGCGACGGTGGCGGTGATGTGTGGCATGAAGAACGCCGCACGGTACCAGGCCAGCGCCTTGATCCGTTGGTTGAGCAGCACCGCGATGATCACTGCGATCGCCATCGCCACCGGCACGGTGAAGAAGGTGAAGACAACGGTGTGCCAGATCGACAGGTTCCAGATGTCGTCGGCGAAGATCTCGCGGAAGTTGTCCAGGCCGGCCCACTCGACGGTGCCGGCGATGACGTCGTAGTTGGTGAAGGCCAGGCCGAACGTGGCCACCACCGGAATGCCGATCCACCAGATCAGGTGGATGACCGATGGGGCCAGCATCAGGTACGCCGCACGGCGACGTTCGGCACCGAGCCTTCGGCGACGGCGGGGCGGGCGTGGCGCCCGACTCGCGGACGCCACGCTCACGGATTCGAGGGTGCTGGTCATGTCATCCCTTGGCGATCGCTGCCTGGGCCTTGACCACCAGCTCGTCGAGGGCCTGCTGCGGGGTCTTCTGGCCCAGCAGCGCGGACTCGATGGCCGCCTTGAAGTCACCCCGGATTTCCAACCAGGCCGGGACCCCACCTTCGGAGTAGGCGGCGTCGAGGTTCGCCATGGCGAATTGCGCGGCCTTGTTGCTCTCCACGTACTCGGAGTCGGCCAGGCTGTTGAGGGCCGGTACGTTACCCCGCTGCTCGTTCGCGGCGAGCGATGCCTGCTCGTCGGTGAGGAAGCTGACCAGCGCCTTGGCAGCGGCCGGACGCTGGGACTTCGCCGAGACGGTTGCCAGGGTGCCGCCCTGGAACATCGCGGGCCGCTCATTGTTGATCATAAAGAAGCCGATCTTGTCTTCTTTGATCAGTTCCGGTGCCTGCTCCTCGATCGCCAGCAGGTGGTTGTTGTGACCCACCATCATCGCCGCGCGCCCCTGGGCCAGCGGGAGACCGGTGGCACCGGGCTGAGTGAAGCCGAAGTCCTCGGACTTGTCGGTGCGGATGATGTCGGTCATCAGTTGCAGCGCACCGACCGCCTCGGGACTGTTGAAGGCAGGCTTTCCGTCGGGAGTCCACAGCTCGCCGCCGTTGGCCCACATCAGTGGGAGGAACGTCTGACGTAGGTCGTTGGAGAGGATGTCGACGCCGGCGCGGGTGAGCTTGCCGCTGCCGTCCCGCACGGTCAGCTTGCGGCCGATCTCGCGTAGCTCGGCGAAGTTGCTCGGCGGGGCCGGGATGCCCGCCTCGGCGAAGATGTCCTTGCGGTACAGGCCGAACCGGGTGTCCAGCATGATCGGCAGGCCGTAGACCTTGTCCTGGTAGATGCCGGGCTCCACCACCCGCTCGTTGTACCGCTGGGTCAGCTCCTGCTTACTCTCGTCGAGTTCCGCCAGGGCGCCCTTCTCCGCGAACGGCGGAATCCAACCGACCCCCATCAGCATCACGTCGTACGGCCGACCACCGGCGATCGAGGTGGTGAGCTTCTCGTTGAGCTTGCCGTACGAGGTGTAGTCCACCTCGACGGTAATGTCCGGGTACTTCTCCTTGAAGTCGCCGAGCTGCTTCTCCAGCACGGTCTTGCCGTCCGCACCCTCGAAGATCGGGGTCAGCAGCCGAATCGTGCCGCTGGCCTCGTCATCGTTACTGGGTGCCGAACCGCCACAGGCGGTGGCGAACAGCGTCGCGACGAGCGCCACCGCCATCGCACGCGTTCGACTCCCCCGGGTTCTGGTCATCCTGGCCTTCCCTCCCGCAGCGGAACTCCGCCGCCCTGGGTAACCGCCCACATCGCGGTTCGGATTGTCATCGCCAAGTCATGCATCGATTTACTGGTACAACGTTGCAGCAAGGTTAGGAGCGGTGTGCAGTGCTGTCAATGCCTAGACATGACGGCGAAACACCGGCTTAACTGAGGTGGCTAGGAGTGGTCATCCCGCGGTAAACCCCTACACTCGGATCGTTCCGATCCGTCTGAACCAACCGGGAGAAGCTCGACGTGAGTGGTGTGACGATCTACCAGGTGGCCCGAGAGGCTGGCGTCTCGCCCAGCACCGTGTCGAACTTCCTCAACGGCCGGCCCGGCCGGATGCTCCCGCAGACCCGAACCCGGGTGGCCGACGCGATAGACCGGCTCGGCTACCGCCCGAATCGCGCCGCCCGGCAGTTGCGTACCGGCCGGATTCAGGTGGTCGGGTTGGTCGTGCCCTCGGTCGCCAACCCGTTCTGGGGCAACTTCGCTCGCTACCTGGAACGCGCCGCGCTGGCTGACGGGTACCACGTCCTGCTGTGCAACAGCGAGCGGGAGCCGGACCGGGAGCGACGCTACCTCGAGGAACTCTGGGCCGACGGCATCCGCGGGGTCGTCCTCTGCTCCTCACTGCCCTCCCTGAACCACGTGCTGCCCCTGGTCGAGGCAGGGCTCAGCCTGGTCGCCTTCGACCGCACCGCACAGGCCGGCGACCCGGGCACCCTGGTGAACATCAGCGTCGACAACGTGGTGGGTTCCCACCTCGCCACCGCCCACCTGCTGGAGCTCGGCCATCGTCGCATCGCATTCGTCTCCGGATCGCTGCGCAGCGTCAACCGCCGGGAGCGGTTTCGTGGCTTCACCGACGCGTTGGAGCAGGCCGGGCTGGACCCCGCCGAGGCGATCGTCTGGTCCGGCGGCGCGGAGCAGGAGCCGTACGGCGATCTCGATGCCGCCGGGCTCGGTCGCACCGCCGCACACGAGTTGCTGCAGTCCAAGGATCGTCCCACCGCCATCGTCGCCATCAACGACATGTGCGCCCTCGGCATCAGTGCCGGTATCCGGGATGCCGGACTCCGGGTGGGCGAGGACGTGTCCGTGGTCGGCTTCGACGACATCGTGCTCGCCGATCTGGCGGCACCACCCCTGACCACGGTCCGCCAGCCGATCGGCGACATGGCCGCAGCCGCCTTCCGGCACCTGCTCTCCCGAATCGACGAGGCCGAGGCCAGCCCCAGTCAGTCCCTGCTGCTCCGACCGGAACTGGTGGTGCGCGCCTCGACCGGACCGGCACCCGAACCCAGGGAGTAGGAACACGACGATGACGACAGGCGGCACCCCCCGGGTCAAGTCGGCGGACCGCACCGTCGAGCTGCTGGAACTGCTCGCCACCATGCCGGACCGGCGCACCCTCGTGGAACTCGCCCGGGACCTCGGAATCCCGAAGAGCAGCATGCATGGCCTGCTACACACCCTGGTGCAGCGCGGATGGGTGGAGACCGACACCGGCGGGTCCCGCTACGGTCTGGGCGTTCAGGCGCTGCGCACCGGAGCCGCATACCTGCGCACCGATCGCGCGGTCCGGCGTCTCACCTCGGTCGTCGACTGGCTGCACCGGGAACTCGACACGACAGTGCAGCTGGGTCGGCTGGTCGGCGGGCACATGGTCTGTCTGCTGACCCGGGAGAAGGCCGACGTGCGACCCATGCTCCGCACAGGTTGGTCCTCACCGGCTTACACCACTGCGATGGGCCGAGTCGTGCTGGCCCGCGCCACGGGCGATGACGTGCCGTTGGCACGGATGCTTCCCGCCTCGGCCGCGCTGCCACCGGCGGCCCTCGACGCGCTGCGGCATGACCTCGCCCGGACGGTCGAGCGAGGTCATGCCGTCGACACGAGACTGACCGATCTGGACCACGGCACCGGCGTGGCGGTGGCCGCCCCACTCACACTCGGCCCGTACGACGCGATCGGCGTCTGCACGCCCGCCGACGCACTGACCGAGCCGCAGGCTCATGAGATCGCCGCGGCGATCCGGGGGGCGGTCACGGCCGGACTGGCCGGCCGGCTCTAACAATCTTGAAATCTCGCGTTGACCCGGCAGTCATCTTCTTCTATGGTCACTCGGCACTAGTGCGACATAGTTCACATATAGGAACTCCTATCTGAAGGATCCCTAATGAGACGAACCACCACCATCGCGCTACCCGCTGCCCTTGCCCTTGCCGCCGGTGCGGCGCTTGTCGCCGCACCGGCGCAGGCCGCTACCGCCCTGCCCGTCACCGCCGCGACGGCCAGCTCCCACGACGGCAACGTGCCGGCCAACGTCATCGACGGCAGCCTCTCCACCCGCTGGTCGGCCCTGGGCGACGGCTCGTGGATCCGCCTCGACCTCGGTGCCAGCAAGCAGGTCGGCTCGGTCGGCATCGCCTGGTACAACGGCAACCAGCGGCAGGCCACCTTCACCGTGCAGACGTCCACCGACGCCAGCTCCTGGACGACAGTCGTGTCCCAGCGACAGAGCAGTGGCAGCACCACCCAGCTGGAGAACTACGACTTCACCGACCGGTCGGCCCGCTACGTCCGCATCGTCGGCTACGGGAACACGGCCAACGACTGGAACAGCATCACCGAGGCGACGGTCTACGGCACCGACGGCAACGGTGGAGGCGGAGGCGACTGCGCCGTCCCCGCCGACGTGCTCAACCTGACCAATTGGAAGATCACCCTGCCGACCGGATCCTCCGGCAGCCCGACCGAGATCAAACAACCCGCCCTGGACAGCTTCCAGGTCTCTCCCTACTTCGTCACCGCCAACTCGTGCCAGTCGGTCCAGTTCCGGTCCCCGGTCAACGGGGTGACCACGAGCGGCTCCAGCTACGCCCGTTCGGAGCTGCGCGAGATGGCGAACAACGGATCGAGCAACGCGAGTTGGTCGTCGACCTCCGGCACGCACACCCTGGTGGTGGACGCCGTGTTCGACACGCTGCCCTCGACCAAGCCACACGTGGTGGTGGCCCAGATCCACGACTCCGACGACGACGTCACCGTGTTCCGGCTCGAAGGCACCAGCCTCTACGTCACCAACGATAACGACACGCACTATCACCTGGTCACCAGCAACTACCAGCTCGGCACCCGTTTCCAGGCCAAGTTCGTGGTCAGCGGCGGCCAGGTGAAGGCGTACTACAACAACGTTCTGCAGACGACCATCACCAAGAGCTTCTCCGGCGCCTACTTCAAGGCCGGCGCCTACACCCAGGCGAACTGCTCCAACTCCTCGCCGTGCAGCAGCAGCAACTACGGACAGACCCGTATCTTCGGCCTCACCGTGACCCACTCCTGACCGCGCGCCGCCCGGGAGCTGCGGCTCCCGGGCGGCCGCACTGTGTCCACGATCCTGCCCAGTCGCGGGACCGCACAGCGATGATCCCTTGTGCACGAACAGGAGAGTCCGATGAATCGCGCGAAGTTGAGCGCACGCGGCGCCCTCGCCGCCGCGGCACTCGCAGCAGGCATTCTCGCGGCACTGCCCGCTCTTGCCGGAGCACACCCCGCAGCCGACCCCCCGGCCGAGCCGAGCCGGTTCGCGGTGAACGCCACCGAGCCGCTGGCCGTCTGCGCGGTGAGCGCGAGCGGCAACGACGGAAACTTGCCGACGAACACCCGCGATGGTGACCTCGGAACCCGCTGGTCCGCCGACGGCGACGGCGTCTGGATCCGCTACGACCTCTGCTCGGTTGTCACCACGGGCGCGGTGACGGTGGCGTGGTACAAAGGCGACCAGCGCCAGACGACCTTCACCGTACAGACCTCGACCAACGGCACGAGCTGGACCACCGTCGTGCCGACCCGGACCAGCTCGGGGTCGACATCGCTACCCGAGACCTACGACTTTCCCGCCGTCGCCGCTCGACACCTGCGCATCCTCGGCTACGGCAACACCCAGAACGGGTGGACCTCGATCACCGAAGTGCGCATTCTCGGGTCCGGCCCGGGCGCAACTCCATCACCCACGGCCACAGTCAGTCCGACGCCAACGCCGAGCACGCCGCCGCCGGGCGGCGCGATCGTCAACGTGTCCTCGTCGACGCAGCTCAGCAACGCGATGGCCAACGCCGCAGCCGGCCAGACGATCCTGCTCGCCGACGGCAACTACTCGATCGGCAAGCTCAACGCCAGGCACGGCACCGCCAACGCACCAATCACGATCATGGCGGCTCATCAGGGCAAGGCGGTCATCACCGGCGGTCAGCTCGAAGTGCTCGACTCGTCGTACGTCACTGTCAGTGGGTTGACCTGGCGCAACAGCAACACCTTGAAGCTCACCGGCTCGCACCACGTCAGACTGACCCGCAACCACTTCCGGCTCGCCGAGTCGAGTTCGCTGAAGTGGGTCATCATCCAAGGCGCGGACAGTCACCACAACCGCATCGATCACAACCTGTTCGAAGAGAAGCACCAGCTCGGCAACTTCATCACCATCGACGGATCGTCCACCCAGCAGTCCCAGTACGACCTGATCGACCACAACCACTTCCGCAACAGCGGCCCCCGCGCCACCAACGAGATGGAGGCCATCCGGGTCGGTTGGAGCGCGATCTCCCAGTCGAGCGGGCACACCACGATCGAGAACAACCTGTTCGAGAACTGCGACGGCGACCCAGAGATCATCTCGGTGAAGAGCAACGACAACACGGTGCGGTACAACACCTTCCGCACCTCGCAGGGCACGCTGTCGCTGCGCCACGGCAACCGCAGCCAGGTGCACGGCAACTTCTTCCTCGGCGGCGGCAAGGCCGGCACCGGCGGAGTCCGGGTCTACGGTCAGGACCACAAGATTTACAACAACCACTTCGAAGGGCTGACCGGCACCGGCTACGACGCCGCCCTGCAACTCGACGGCGGCGACGTCGACACCTCGGGGGCACTCTCCGCGCACTGGCGGGTGTATCGGGCCACAGCGGTGCACAACACCTTCGTCAACAACGTGTCGAACATCGAGATCGGCGCCAACTACACCCTCGCGCCGGTCGACAGTGTCGTGGCCGACAACATTGTCGTCGGTTCTCAGGGCACCCTGATCAACGAGCTGAAGACCCCCAGAAACATGACGTACGCCGGCAACATCGCCTGGCCGACCGGCTCGGCCAGCGTCGGTACGGCCGTCGGAGTTCGGACCGTCAATCCGCTCCTGACCAAACAGGGTGAGGTGTACCGGATCGCCTCCGGCAGCCCCGCCGTCAACACCGCCACGGGCAACTACCCGTACCTGACGCATGACATGGACGGGCAGCCGCGCAGCGGAACCGCCGACGTCGGGGCCGACGAGTTGTCCAGCGCTGCGGTTGATCGAAGCCCGCTCGACGCCGCGAGCGTGGGAACAAACGCGCCCTGACCCGCAGAGAGCTCGGGCCGCCGCACGGCAGGTGCGGCGGCCCGACTCGCGATGTCAACGCATCGCCGGGTCCGCCCGCCCGACCACCATCGATCAGGCTGGCGCTCAGGCGGCAGCGCGGCAGACCTGCCGCTGCTCTCCCAGCCCCTCGATACCGACCCGCACCACGTCGCCCTCCCGCAGAAACGGAAACCGGCCGGACAGTGCGACCCCCTCCGGCGTACCGGTGTTGACCACATCGCCCGGCTCCAACACCAGGTACTGGCTCAGATACCACACCAGGTGCCGCACGTCGAAGATCATGTCCTGGGTGGTGGACGCCTGCCGGGGTTGATCGTTGACGAAGCTCGTCACGCCCAACCGCTGGGGATCACCCACCTCGTCGGCAGTGACCAGCCATGGGCCCAGCGGGTTGAACGCCTCGCAGCTCTTGCCCTTGACCCACTGGCCGCCGGAGTCACTCATCTGGAACTCACGCTCGGACAGATCGTTGGAGACCGCATATCCGGCGATGACCTGATCGGCCTCGGCGGGTGATGCCAGGTATCGGGCCGGGCGACCGATGATCACCGCAAGCTCCGCCTCCCAGTCCGTCTTGGTCGCGCCCTTCGGGATGACGATGTCGTCGTACGGGCCGACGACCGTGTTGGACGCCTTGAGGAAGACGACGGGCTCGGCCGGCGGTGCGACGCCGGACTCCGCAGCGTGCCGGGCGTAGTTCAGCCCGATGCACGCGACCGTGCCGGGCCTGGCGATCGGTGCACCCACCCGCATGCCGGTGACATCGATCTCCGGCAGCTCCCCTGCCGACCAGGCATCCCGCGCCTGCTCGAAGCCCCCGCCGGCGAGGAAAGCGCCATCGATGTCCGTTGCGATGCCCGTCAGGTCGAAATGACGGCCGTCGGCGAACAGGACAGGCTGCTCACCGCCCCGTGGACCGACTCGCATGAACCTCATGTCTCAACGTCCTCTCGGCGTCTGATCCGCAGGCAGAGACCCTCACGTACCCGCCTGCTCCGGCCCCGCCTTGTCAGAGCCCGAACCTAGTAAATCGATGCACTCGCGATCTTGATCGAAGATACAACCGGGTCGGCAGTCTGTCAATTGGCCGCGTTTACAACCTGCGTCCATGCCGAACCGCGCCAGACAGGAAAGGTCGGGGCCCCCACCACCGGAGACCCCGACCCCTGTCTTGTCAGGAATGCGTGACGAGCAACTTGTACATGCTCACCTGACCGTAGTTGGAACTGCTACACGGAGATGAGTTGCCGCAGTTGGCCTGGGTATAGGCACCGGCTTTGAAGTAGTTGCCCGACGCGCTGTGTGAGATGGTCGTCTGAAGCACGCCGTTGTAGTAAACCTTGATCTGGCCACCGCTGACGACGAACTTGCCCTCGAAGACCGTGTTCAACTTGTAGCCACTGGTCACCAGCTTGTGGTGGGTGGTGTTGCCCTTGGTGATGTAGAGACTGCTCCCTTCCAGACGGAAGACGGTGACGTCGTCATCGCCGTCGTGGATCTGGGCCCCGACGACGTGGGCCTTGTCGTTCGGGAGTTTGTTGAACGCCAGCCTGAAGGTCATGGTGTGCGTGCCCGAGGTTGCCGACCACGACGCGTTGGTGGTGCCGTTGTTGGCCATCTCCCGCAGCTCGGAGCGGGCGTAGCTGGAGTTGGGCGTGGTCACACCGTTGACCGGCGACCGGAACCGCACGCCGGTACAGGCGGCGTTGACCATGAACCACGGGTTGGACGAGTAGGTCGCCAGGGCGGGCTGTTTTATTTCGGTCGGCGACCCCGCAGATCCTGTCGGCAGGGTCACCTTCCAGTTCTTCAGATTGAGTTGCTGAGCAGGATAGTCGCACGGAGCAGCGGCCGCGGCGACGCCCTGCCCAACGACGGGGGTGGCCAGGATCGCCATGGTTGCCAACAGCGGGATTGCGAGTCTGCGTTCACCGAAGAGTTTCATGACAGGGTAATGCCTCTCGTGAATGGTGATGGTCGGCACTCATCGCGCATTGAATCGACGACCAAGTCCGTCGCGCTATTGCGTAGCGGCCCTTCGACGGATTGTTCATAGTTGTGAACTGCGCGGCACCGGTGCCGAGCGAGAATAGAAGACATTATTAGTCACGTCAATGCTCGATTGCTCCGAACCCGGCATCCAGACGACTAGGCCCGGTCCGAGTCCCAAGAGCGGTCCGGCACCGCCGTCGAACCGTAGTAGGCGCCCTCGGTTGCCCCGCCCTGTCCGGCGACTCGCCTGTGCGTAACCCGGACCTGTTGCCCGTGTTCGACCTGCCCAACGCTGCTTCGTTCGGTCACCCGGGCAGACCAGGACGAGCCGTTGACCGGCGTGTCCCGCTCACACGGGCCGCCTCACGTCGGTGGGGACGGGATAGCAATCCCGTCCCCACCGACTGCCTTCATTTGCGTGGCTACTCGCGAGTCGAGTTCTGCGACCAGCCGCTGTGCATGCACGATGACATGCTCAAGACTCGCGCAGGTGCGCTACTGGAGCGGGCCGCCCTCGTGCACCACGTTACGGAAGGTGACCCGGGCCCGGTCGATGTTGGAATCGGCGAAGTACTCCCGCCAGAGCACCTCTGCCTCCTCCGGGGTGCTGGCCTCGCCGTACGGCTCCCATCCCGGATACTCGCAGTTCAGAGCGTTGGTGACGTTGCAGCCACTCTCGGCGTCCTGGGCTTGCACATAGCTGCCGAACTTCATGTACGACGCAGCAGAGTCCTGCATGTCGTACGTGAAGCTCACGGAGTTGCGACCGACGGTCGAGTTGACCGTGATCACACCGTGGTCGTTGATGAGCTCGTACCTGATCGACTTTCCGCTCCTGATGGTGCCGAGGTCAAAGATCTTTTCGTTGATCTCGCCATCACCACTTACGAAGCCCGGGATCTGGACACGAACGTACACGTCGAACACACCGTTGCTGGGTACGCCCTCAAGCAGCGGGTAATCGTCGATCGTGAAGTTCTCCTCGCCCTCGCCCTTGAAGATTCCGAGCGGGCTGGAGTCCTGAACGTAGAGTTTGACCTGGGTGGCGAAGCCTGCGCCGCTGCCGGCGTGAATCTGGTGCGCGATCAGCTTGACGCCGTCGTCGAGGTCGAAGGTGATGTCGGCCGAGAAGGACTCGTAGATCTCGTCCGATGCCGCCCTGGCAGCTTGCGGTGTCTTCAGCTCGTCACGCGGTCCCCCACCGCTGCCGGTCACAGTGAACTGTTCCAGACCGTCGAAGCGCAAGACGTAAGGGTCGCGGGACCGGATGTAGTCGCCCGCTTCCGAGTCATCCCAGACAGCGGGATCGAAGCCGACGCTCGGCGACTGAGTCGGCGTGGGCGTCGGGGTAGGCACCGAACCGCCGATCTTCAGGGTGAAATCGTCGAACCGGCTGGTTTTGCCGCCGTAGGCGGCGAAGATCTCGACGAATTCGGCGGTCCCGGAGTTGAACTCGACGCTGACCTGTTCGAAGTCACGGCCACCGCCGGTGGTGGTGGTGTCGTCGCCATCGACGGTGACACCGATGACTCCCCTGCCACGGATGTAGGCCGTCAGGGTGTAGTCAGTGCCGGGCCGCACGGCGACTTCCTGCCGAACCTGCCCTCTTCTACCTTCGATTTTCGCGGAGTGGTCACCGGAGTTCCCGATGTCGGAAAGCGCGACGTCGTCTGCCCGGACAATCTCCCAGCCGTCGAAGTAGCCCTGCTCGAAGCCGGGGTTGTCCAGAGTGACGGTGTCGGCGCTTGCCGAGGTGGCGATGGCACCGAATGCGGCCGTAGCGATCATGCCGATGACAGTTGCGCGCGCTACGGATAGCGCTCGCCTTCGCGGTGCTCTCACGGGGTGGTTCCCTTCTGCTGTGGCGTGGTGTGGTGGAAGTTCGGCGACGTCGGGAGTCCGGGCCACCGCTGACCCAGGCCCTGGACCCGGATCGCGATCGGCGATGCATCTCGCTCCGGCGAGGCGGCGGAGTGCAGCGGGGCCGGTGACGAAGGGCCCCCGGAGCCAGCTCCCGTGCGCGGACGTGCAGCGGACAACACTTCATGTCGTACGGCTCCGCAGTGTATCGATTTACCGTCGCCGAGGTTTCACGTTATCAGCGATCATGGATGCTTTGCAATGGGTGGCAGTGGGACTGGCCTACCTTGGGCTCTACGACAGGTCGACGAGCCCGGCTACTCAGAGGCGAGCGGGCATGCTCAGGCCGCTGATTTGGATAGTGAATCGATGCAAGCTTGCCTTAACACGAGGAGTTTCTACTCGGCCTTTCGCCCTGGGTGCCGCGGGGTTGCGCACAAACTTGGGCAGCAACGGCTCACCGACCCGACGCGACGCCAGCCCGGACTTCACCACCGACGAAATGCTCGAGCAGCAGCACGGACAGTAACGGCCGCTCGACAGGGGGCCGACCACGAGGTCCTCATCGCCCCTACCAGGGGTGGCAACTTGGGTTAGAAGGCAGAGCTGGAGAAGCTGAGCCGGCTCGGCACCCTCATCGCCCCCACCAAGTTACGGGCCTTCCACTAGAGCCACCAGTGAGCCCGGTGTGAGCCCGGACGGCCTAGCAGCCGGCGCTCTCGAACACTATGGACTGGCATCCCCAGGGGTATCTAGCTGGACAGACAGATTCCCCTGCGGACTGCTACGCACCCGAGATCACGAGTCGGATCCAGCTTCTAATCCCAAGGCCGCAGGTTCGAATCCTGCCGGGCGCGCAGGCAATCCTCGGTTGAGGAGTTGCGTTGGTGCAGAAGATCGAGCAGGCCGTGGCCGTCCTCGGTGTGGGCGTCCGGCCGCAGGTCGGGGTGGGACGGCTCCCGGTCGGTGCGAGGTGAGCGCATCAGGATCGCGGCACCGGCACCGGCCCGACGAGCGCAGGCCACGTCGCGGTGCGCGCTGTCGCCGACGAACCAGCAGTCGCCGATCGGTACACCGACGGCGTCCGCCGCCAACCAGGCCAGGCGGGGATTGGGCTTGCGGAGCCCGGCCTCGTCGCTGTAGAACTCGGCCACGAACAGGTCGGACAGCCCGGCTGCGGCGAGGAAGTCCCGATGCGCCGCCCCACAGAGCGCGTTGCTGACCACAGCCATCGGCAGACCCGCATCGGTCGCGGCCCGCAACGCCTCCGGAATCCCCGGACGGACCTGCCACTCCGGTCGCCACGCCCACGCGTACGCCAGCGGTGTCGCCATTTCCTCGACCGCCGTGCGGGCCGCTTCGGGCCAGGTACCGGTGACGAAGTTTGCCCACACCTGCGCGTGTGGCAGCTCGACCGGATCATCCGAGCGGCCGACGTCGTCGCGCCACCGCGCGTAGGTCCGGCCGCCCTCGGTCAGGTCGGCGGCGATCTGCTCGGCCGACACGGTGCCGCCGATCAGGTCGAGCAGCCGGTGCACCAGTTCCGGTGGTGCCGATGGCTGTCGTGGAGCGTCGGCCAGGACACCGCCGAAGTCCAACAGGAGCGCACGAGGTGATCGCAGCACGCCGCCATCCTCCCCTCTCCGCACCCCCACCGCGAACCGACCAGCCCCACCAGGTTGCGTCACCGTCAATCTTGGACAGTTTCCGTTAGCGAAGAACGGAAACTGTCCAAGATTGGCTCGGTCTGACACCAGGTGCGGCCGGGGAATGCCGGTGGTCAGGTGGGTTGGCAGGGGGTGCCGTTGAGCTGGAAGTCGGTGGGGCGGTCGTTGGTGCCGGTATAGGTGGCCTGGAAGCCGAAGCTCACCGTGCCGTTGGTTGGCAAGCTGCCGTTCCAGGCGGCGTTGCGTGCGGTCACGTTCCTTCCGGACTGTGTGACCTGCGCGTTCCACGCGTTGGTGACCTGCTGGTTGCCGCTGAACGACCAGGTCACGGTCCAGCCGGTCAGACCGGCACCGCGATTGGTGACCCGTACGTCCGCGGTGAAGCCGGTGTTCCACTGGTTGGCCGTCCAGCTCACCGTGCAGGAAGCCGGCCCGGTGGTCGGTGGCGGCGTGGTGGGAGGGGGCGTGGTCGGCGGCGGCGTCGTCGGAGGGGGTGTGGTCGGTGGGGGTGTCGTGGGAGGGGGCGTGGTGGCGTCGCGGGGCGGGAAGCGGAGGATGCGGTCGTCGGTGGCGGCCGGGGTGCCTCGGCCGTCCCGGTTGCTGGTGGTGACCCAGAGCCACCCGTCCGGGCCGTACTCGACGGTGCGCAGCCGCCCGTAGCTGCCCGCCAATTCGGCGGTGGGGGTGCCGACGCCGCCGGACCCGTTCAACGGCACGTTCCACAGGCGGTTGCCGCGCAGGCTGGCCACGAAGAGCCGGTTCCCGGCGATGGTCGCGCCGCTCGGTGACGCCTCAGCCGGGGTCCAGGTGAGCAGCGGGTCCCGGAAGCGGGGATCGTTGGCCCTTCCCTCCACGGTGGGCCAACCGTAGTTGCCGCCGGCGACGATCAGGTTGATCTCGTCCCAGGTGTTCTGACCGAACTCGGTGGCGTACAACCGGCCCTGGGCGTCCCAGGCCAGTCCCTGCACGTGGCGGTGGCCGAGGCTGTAGACCGGCGACCCGACGATCGGGTTGTCTGACGGAACGGTGCCGTCGGGCCGGATCCGCAGGATTTTTCCGTTGCGGCTCTGCGGGTCCTGCGCCGAGGCGGTCTGTCCGGCGTCACCGACGCCGACGTAGAGCATCCCGTCCGGTCCGAACGCGATCCGGCCGCCGTTGTGGATGACCGCGCGGTTCAGCCCGGTGAGGATCGGCTGCTGGGTCTGCGGTGCGGTGAGCCGGAACCGGGCGATCCGGTTGTCGGTCGCGGTGGTGAAGTAGACGTAGATCCAGCCGTCCTGGGCGTAGGTTGGCGACACGGCGAGGCCGAGCAGGCCACCCTCGCTGACCGGAGTCACACCGGAGATGGTGACCACGGGCTCCGGCGACTGGCCCGGCCGGACCCGCACCACCTGCCCGGTGGGTCGCTGGGCGACCAGGGCGCTGCCGTCGGGCAGGAAGTCCATGCCCCACGGCACCTGGAGACCGGTGGCGGCCGTCTCGGGCCGGGAGAAGTCGAAGTCGCCGACGGCGAGCAGCGCTGGTGGCGCGTCGTTGCGGGCACCGGACGGACGTTCGGCGCTCGGGACCGCGCCGGCCAAGCCGGCGAGGCCGACGCTGCCGACGACCAGACCGGCGGTGAGTACGGTCCCGACTGCGAGTCGGATCTTCATGCCACCCCCTCATGTATCGATGTCGGTGAATTTATCATGTCACACCGAACACGCGCGTACCCGCGTCCGCCGGACCCCGTCGTCGGCAGAGCCGTTGGGACAGGGGCCAGGTTCGACGTCTGCTGGAGGACCTGCCCGACCCGGCCGACCACCCGACGATCCGGCTCGATCCGCCCGAGCAGGCCGAGTAGGCCGAGCAGGCCGAGCCGCCGCGTTGACTGCCACCGCACCACCGGATATCGGTGGTCCGCACCGCGCCCCCGACCTTATGGTCGCCGCCATGCGGTTGCGCGACGAGCTGGTAGCCGATCGGGATGCGGTGCACGAACTGCACCGGCTGGCCTTCGGTGACCACGGCGAGGTGGTGGCAGGGCTGGTCCGGGCGCTGCGCGACGACGATCCGAACGCCCTCAGCCTGGTCGCGGAGGAGGACCACGAGGTCGTGGGACACGTCATGTTCACCCGCAGCCTGCTCGACGCTCCGCGTCGACTCGTACCGGTGCAGGTGCTCAGCCCGATCGCGGTCACACCGAGCCGGCAGCGGCGCGGTATCGGTGGTGCTCTGACCCGGCACGGGCTGCGCCTGCTCGACGAGCGGGGCGTGCCGGCGGTCTTCCTGGAGGGCGATCCCGGGTACTACGCCCGCTTCGGCTTCGCCGCCGCCGGCGAGCTGGGCTTCCGCCGACCGTCGCTGCGCATTCCGGCACCCGCCTTTCAGGTGGCCAGGCTCACCGGCTACGAGCCGTGGATGACCGGGACCTTCGTCTACTCGGCCACGTTCTGGCAGCAGGACTGCGTCGGACTACGCGAGGGCGTCAGCGGCTCAGCGTGACGAATAGGCGACCGAGAGTCGACCTCGACGTCACCTACGGTCATCGGATCCGCTGCCGTGTGTTATTCTCCGGCGTCGATCTCCGCAGCGCGCACCCGGATCGGGTCGTTTTGTCGCAAAGGACGCCTTTCCCGATGCCGGCCCTGCCCAGCCTGATCATGTCACCCGCAATGGTGGACCGTCCGGCCACCAGCGCGTTCGCGTTCATCTTCACCCGGCTGCCGGCGCTGCTGCGGCTCTCCTGCGGCCTGTTCTGCCTGGTGGTGGCGCTCGCCGTGCGTACCCCGCCGGTACGTACGGAGCTGCTGCTACCGGCTGTGGCGGTGTTGACCGGCTGGTCGCTCTGGTACGCGCTGCGCGCCTGGCGGGACGGTGTCGACGCATCACTCGTCGCTGTTGACGTGGCGCTGACCAGCGCCGCGTGCCTGGCGATCCCGGTTCTGGTCGCACCCGAGGTGCTGCCCGGTGAGGCCAGTTGGATCGCCGTGCTGGCCAGCACCACTGTGATCAACGCTCAGGCGACCGCACCGGCCCACCTGTCGATTCCGGCGGGGCTGCTGGTCACCGTCGCGTACGCGACGGGTGCCCACACGGCCGGGAACTCGACCGAGGCCAGGGCCCACGCGGCCACTCTACTGGCCCAGACCGCCTGTACGGCGATGATGACCGCAGTGATGCGCCGCCGCATCATCCGGGCGGACACCGCCTTCGTGGCCGCTCAGCGGGCGGCCCGTGACGCCATGGTCGCCCGAATCGCGCGCGAGGCGGAACGACGGCAGAACCGCGACCTGCACGACACCGTGCTGGCGACGCTCACCATGGTCGGGCAGGGCGCGGTGGACAGGTCCTCCAACGCGCTGCGCGAGCGGTGCGCCGGCGACCTGCGTACCCTCGCCGCGCTGGCGGAGGCGCGCGCCGTGCCGCACGACGCGACCGCCCGGCTGGACGAGCGTCTCCGGGCCGTGCTCGCCCGGCTGCCCGGCCTACGGATCGCCACCGACCTGCCACCGTGCACGGTGGCCGCACCCGTCGCGGAGGCCATCGCGGAGAGCGCACACGCCGCGCTGGCCAATGTGGTGAATCATGCCCCCGGTGCCCGGGCGGCACTGCGACTGCGCCGGTACGCCGGCACCGTCACGGTCGAGGTGATCGACGACGGTCCCGGGTTCGACCCGGCCACCGTGCCGGCGCACCGGTACGGTCTGCGCGAGTCGGTACACGGCCGGATGGCGACGGTCGGCGGGCGTGCCGACGTCGACTCCGCACCCGGTCGGGGCACCCGGATCCGGCTGGAGTGGTCCGATGTCGGCTGAGCGGCTGTCGGGGAGCCGAGGGACGAGCGAGACGGGGTTCCGGCGGCGAGCCGGCACGCCCACGTTCCTGCTGCGTCGGCCCCGGCCAGGTCCAGTGCCGAGCCCGAGGGCCGGGCCGGCGTCCGACGAGGTCGGTGCGGTCTTGGCCGCCGCCGCGGTGGCCCGCACCTCCGATCGGGGTGCCCGGATCGTCGCGGTCACCATCGCGCTGGTCTGGCACCTGGCCATCGGATTGCCCGCGGTGCTCGCCGCCCGGTCGACGCTGGCCGTGTCCGAGGTGGTGCTGGGTGGCTGGTTATTCGTCGCGGCGCTCGGCGTGGTCGCCGGGATCCGGCTGCTCCGCGACACCCCGCTGCCGGCGATGCCGCTGGCCGGCCTACTGCTCGCAGTCGACGTGGCGGTCTTCGCCACGGTGGGCCGGGCACATCTGTTCAGCCCGGCGAACTGGGCGTGGGGCACCCTCGCCTGGTTCTTCCTGGTGGTGCTCTGGGGGCGGCCGGTGCGCCAGCTGCTGGTGCTGCTGGCCGCACACGCGGCCACCGCGCTGGCCGCCGTCGTACTGCACGGCGCGACGGGCGCCGCCGACCTGGCCCGCGCCACGATGGCCCTATACGGCACGTCGTCGCTGCCGGTGGCGGTTTTCGCTGGTGCGACGGCGCTTGCGGCGCTGTCCCGGCAGCGGGCCGCCACGGCGGCGGCCACGAACGCGGTGGTGGCCGAGCGGGAGGCCGCCGAACGTGCCCGGCACGAGCGGGGCGAGCGGCTGAATCTGGTTGGTCGCGCCGCCAGCGAGGTGCTGACCGAGTTGGCTCGGGGGCGGGCCGACCCAGCCGACCCCGAGGTGCAGCGCCGCTGCGTACGGGCCGCCGCCCAGTTGCGTCGCCTGATCGCCGAGTCCGACGACGTGCCCCACCCCCTGCTGCACGAGTTGCGGGCCGCAGCCGATCTGGCCGAGCGCAACGGCCTGTCGATCGACCTGGTCACAATTGGTACGCCGCCATCGTTGCCGGTGCGGGTTCGCCGCAGCCTGGCGGATCCGCTCACCGCCGGCCTCGCGGAGACACCGGACTGGGCCCGCCTGACCGTGGTCTCCGGTCCCGACGAGGTGGTGATCAGTCTCGTCACACCCGACCGGGATGGCCCGGACACCACCGGGCATCCGCCGGAGGACGACGACGGGCAGGTGGAGCACCTCTATGAACGGGACGGGAAGATCAGATGGACGCAGACGCGCTGGCACCGGTGACGCCGGGGCGGCCTGTCGGTGTGGCTATCGTGGACGACCACCCGGTTGTCATCGACGGGGTACGCGCCTGGCTGGCCACCGAGCCCAGGTTGACGGTGCTGGCCACCGGCGACGATCCGGACGAGGTGTTGCGAGCGGCGCCACAGGCCGACGTGGTCCTACTCGACCTGCGGTTGCACGGCCGGCTGGTGCTGGACAAGTTGGCCCAGCTCAGCTCCGCCGGGCGACGCGTGGTGGTCTACTCCGAACACTCCGACCCGGCCACCATGCTGGCCGCGTTGGACGCCGGGGCGGTGGCTTTCCTGGCCAAGCACGAGGGACGGGAACACTGCGTGGCGACGGTGCTCGACGCGGCGAGCGACCGACCGTACGTCGCGCCGGCGCTGGCCGGCGCGATGGTCGGCGATCCGCGGCCGGACCGGCCGGTGCTGTCCGACAAGGAACGTGAGGCGCTGTTGCTGTGGTTCCAGTCGATGTCGAAGGCGTCGGTGGCCCGGCGGATGCGGATCAGCGAGCACACCGTGAAGCAGTACGTCGACCGCGCGAGGATCAAGTACACGCGGGCGGGCCGACCGGCCGCCACGAAGGCGGCACTGCTCGCCCGGGCGATTGAGGACGGACTCGTCCGACCGGAGGAAATTGGCATCTACCGGTCGCGCGCGTCGACCGATCAGCCGACCCCCTAACGGGCGTCATGACAGCGGCGGACGTCTGGGCGAGGCTCATGGGTAGATGCCGTCCGCACCGGAGGTCCCGACGATGCACGATGACGTCTCCCCGTTCTTCATCGCACCGCACCGGTTCGACGCGGTGAACGACGGCACGGGTCCGGTACTCGACCGACGGCACGAGCTGATGCCGGATTTCGGCGAGCGGGTGCTCGACCGTCACCGGGTGGACGTGGCCGGCTACCTGCTCGGTCCCACCGACGCCCACCGTGCCTGGGCGCTGCCCGCCCCGGTGGTCCTCACGGTCACCGATCACCGGTTGACGTACGTGGGCGCCGGCACTCAGCTCGCCCTGGTCGGCCCGGGACAGCGCGGGGCGGCCCGGCTGCCCGGGCTGGTCAGCGGGCAGATCCGCTGGCAGTGGCCGTCCCGGCTGGAGTTGTTGCCCGCTGCCGACGGCAACCCCGCGACGTTGCTGGTGGTCTGCGACGCGCTGCGTACGATCCGGCAGCCGGCACTCGCCCTGGTCGGTTCCGACGACCGGATCGGCGCGCTCGCCCGGCAGCTACGCCACGAAATCGCCACATTCCGACTGGTCCGGCCGGAGCTGGTGGACCTGTCCCCGCCGGAGCGGGACGCGCTGGCCCGCCTGACCCGGACGGCATCGCTCAGCGGCGCGGGGCGGGTGCTGCTGCCCGGCGCTCTGCCGGTGGAGTTCCACTCCCGGGACGACTACTACCGGCCGAGGCACGCCGACGCACCGCCGTACGACGCGGCGTCCGGCCAGCGATAGTCCCCCGCGACGGTCGGGCCGAGGTGGTCAGGGAGTCGCGGAGCGCCGGTCGTCGGCGTCGAGCACCGCGGCCTCCTGCGGGGTAGGCGCGCTGCCACCGAGATGCGCCGGCAGCCACCACCGGTCCGTCGGCGTGGCGGGCTGGTCCGGGTACTCCCGCTGAGCCCGGTCGACAAGCGCGGTCAGCCGGGTACGCAGATCCTCGGTCATCGCGGCCGGGTCCGGGTACGTGGTCGGATCCATCGGTTCGCCGACCAGGATGGTGATCGGGGTGTGCCGGCGGGTGAGCGTACGCGGGCGTCCCTTCGTCCACAGCCGTTGAGTGCCCCAGAGCGCGACCGGCAGCACCGGTACCTGCGCCTCGCGGGCCATCCGGGTCGCCCCGCTCTTGAGTTCCTTGACGGTGAAGGAGCGGCTGATCGTCGCCTCGGGGAACACGCCGACCACCTCACCCGAGCGCAGCGCCGCCACGGCGGCGGCGTACGAGTCGGCGCCGGCACGGCGGTCCACCGGGATGTGTCGCATGCCGCGCATCAGGGGCCCGGACACCCGGTGCCGGAACACCGAGTCCTTGGCCATGAAGCGGACGAGACGTCGGGAATCGAGGGCGCCCAGCCCGCAGAAGATGAAGTCGAGATAGCTCACGTGGTTGCTGGCCAGCACCGCGCCCCCGGTACGGGGGACGTGATGATCGCCCTCGACGGTGAGCTTCAGGTCGAGGACCCGGAACATCGTCTTGGCTGCGGCGATGACGGGCGGGTACACGAATTCCGGCATCTGGGAACTTTACCCCGAGTAGGTTACGCACCGGTAGGGACGGTGGTCGCCACTGACCGCCGGTGGCGCGGTCGGGTCGCCCGTCGCCCGGTTGGGCGACCCGACCGCGCCGGTCACCCGGCGAGCGAGTGCAGGTCGACCCGGCCACGCGCGAAGGCGTCCACCCTGCCCCAGCGGCCCGGGATGTCCAACACCTCGATCCGGCCCATGCCGACGGGCAGTCGCGGCTCGACCGCCAGGTGCCCCTCGTGCGGCTCCAGGCCGAGCATCGTACGCAGCAACAGCAGCGGGGCCCCCGTCGACCACGCCTGCGGACTGCACGCCGTCGGGTACTCCACCGGGAACTTGGTCTGCTCACGCGGGTAACCGCCGAACGCCTCGGGCAACCGTCCGTCGAAGTACCGGGCGGCGTCCAGGATGCCGTTGGCGATCATGGCGGCCTCCTCGGCGAAGCCGTACCGACGCAGACCCCAGGCACAGAACGAGGTGTCGAAGGGCCAGACCGTGCCGTTGTGGTAGCCGATGGGGTTGTAGCGCACCTCGCCCTCGGCCAGGGTCCGCACTCCCCAGCCGGTCCACAGCCGCGACCCGACCAGGTGGTTGGCGATCTGCTCGGCCCGGTCGTCGTCCACGATCCCGCTCCAGAGCAGGTGGCCGATGTTGGAGCTGAGCACGTCGCACTGACGCCCGTCCGGGTCGAGCGCGAGCGCGTAGTAGCCGCCATCCTCGACCCACCAGTCGCGGTTGAACCGCTCCTTCAGGGCCGCGGCCTCCCGCTCCAACTGGTCGGCGTACGCCGGGTCGTCCCAGAACTCGCGCGCCAGCCGCGCGCCGCGCATCTTCGCGTCGTACGCGTACCCCTGCACCTCGCAGGTGGCCCGGGGAAACGGCGGCAGGGTGCCGTCGCGGTAGGAGATGGAGTCCCAGGAGTCCTTCCAGCACTGGTTCTCCAGGCCGGTGTCGGTGTTGCGCCGCTCGTACCAGATGTAGCCGTTGCCGACCAGGTCGGCGTATTCGTCGATCCACTTGAAGGCCCGGCGGCACTCCTGCTCCAACTCCTTGACCAGCGCGCCGTCGCCACTCCACTGCTCGTACTCGTCGAGCAGCACCACGAACAGCGGGGTGGAGTCGACCGCTCCGTAGTACGGCGAGTGTGGCTGCTCCTCGAACGCTGCGCTCTCGCCGTACCGCATCTCGTGCAGGATCCGCCCGGGGTCCTCTTCCCGGAAGTCGTCGAGCCGGGTGCCCTGCAGGGCCGCGAGGATCCGCAGCGTCGTCGTGCTCAGCTCCGGCGTGAACGGCAGCGTCTGAAGACAGGTCAGGATGCTGTCCCGACCGAACATGGTCATGAACCACGGCAGACCGGCGGCGGGCAGGGTCTGACCGGCCAGCGACAGCGGTGAGAAGCGCAACGCCGCCAGGTCGACGATGCACTTGCGGTACGTGGCGGCCACCTTGTCGTGCTCACTGTTCACCGTCGGCGCCTTGGCGATCCACTCCTCCAGGTCGTGTTGCAGTGCGAGCCGCTCGGTGCCGTGCACCTGCAATCCGAAACGGAGATCCCGACCGCCCGGGCCGACCGCCAGGGTCTGCACGTCGATGCGGGTGTCCCACTGCTCGTTCGGTTCCAGATGGATGGAGTACGCGAAACCGTTGCGGTCGTACCGGGCCGGTGCGGAGGACGAGATGATGGTCTCGCGCTTGAAGTTGCCGCGCCGGTAGCCCAGGCGCAGCCGGTCCGGCTCGGCCTCGGCGTAGATCTCACCCTTCTTGTTCAGGATCTCGTCCTTGACCTCGAACAGGTCGGCGAAGTCGCACCCGGCGTCCATCCGGATCTCCAGGTCGACCGCCTTCTCGTCGTGGTTGAGGATGGTGATGTTCTCCCGGAAGCTCCCACCGACCGCCCGCTCCCGGATGATCGACAGTTTCGCGTCCACGTAGTGCGTGGCCAGCCCGGGCACCAGGAAGAAGCGCGACTCGTAGTACTGGAGGTCGTCGTAGGAAAGGGCGTTCAGCCGCTCACCGTTGACCGTGAGCACCCATTTGGAGAGGAAACGGGTGTCGATGGAGAACAGTCCCGTGGGTTCCGTAGGTGTCGCCTCGATGTCCCCGGTGGCCTCGCTGACGACGAAGTTGTTGCCGTCGAGGATCCGTACGGTGTGGCTGGGCGCCATCACTGCACCCCCTTCCGGTAGCGCTGTGGTCCCCGGGCGTACGGCGACCCGGGAAAGATCCGCTCGACCTGCACCACCAGGCGGGCGTCACCGGTGACCGTCATGTCCCCCCGGAGCAGCGCCGCCAGCCCGTTCTCCCGGCCGGTGACCAGCTCCTCGAAGAGCTCGGGGCTGACACCGACCACGGTGTCAGCCTCCATGTCCTGCCGGCTGACCCGGATGTCGCCTCGGTCGATTCGCATCAGCCAGTGCGTGGTCTGCGGCCCCTCGTGCAGATCGAAGCGCAGGGCTCCGGAGGTCTTCGCCAGCAGAGGTTCGTACCCCTGCTGGTCGAGGTCCTCGAAAAACCGCGTGGTCGCGTCCGCCATCGGGCCCCTCCTCCCGGTCGCTCATGTCCCGCAGCAGGGGTCCCCGACGCCTGGTGGCTCAACCTCACCCGCTTGGGGTGAGACCGTGCGGCCCGGTCACCGGCCACGGCGAGCTGCCGGGTGCGGGACCGGACGGGCCTGGCACGAACCACGCGAAGCCGGCTCCCGATGTCTCGGGAACCGGCTTCGGCTGGTGGAGGCGATCAGTTGTTGGGATCGTCCGCGCTGATGTCGGCCAGCACCGACTGGGGCTCCCGCTCGACCGCCAGGTCGCCCATGGACACCAGGCCGATCAGCCGGCCGTCCTCCACCACGGGCAACCGCCGCACGGCGTACGTCCGCATCAGGTCGGCGGCGGCGACGGCGTCGTCGTACTGACTCACCGTCACCACGTCCTTGGTGGTGATCTGGTTCAGCCGGGTGGTGTCCGGGTCCATGCTCTCGGCCACGCCTCGGACCGTGATGTCCCGGTCCGTGACAATGCCGACGACGTTGTCTCCGTCGGTCACCACCACGTCACCGATTGCGGAGTCGCGCATCTCCTGGGCCGCCGCGACGAGCGTGGCGTTGCCGTCCATGGTCACCAACCGAGTCGTCATGAACTCTCCGACCGTTGTCATGGCGCCTCCCTCTGGGGTGTCGGGCAACCAGGGGTCTACCCGACGGCCGCAGCCAGTAACGTGGCCGGTCGCCGCGCGGGCGCAACCCCGGTCGGCCACCACCACCCGGCGTTGGACGGCCCGGTGCCGGGTGTGGTTCAGCCCTCGGCGGCGACCAGTTCGGCAAGCTGCACGGCATTGAGGGCGGCGCCCTTGCGCAGGTTGTCGTTGGAGCAGAACAGCGCCAGGCCGTGCTCGACGGTCTCGTCGGCGCGGATCCGGCCGACGAACGTCGGGTCCTGCCCGGCCGCCTGCAACGGCGTCGGCACATCGGAAAGTGCGACACCGGGCGCGTCGGTGAGCAGCTCGTACGCCCGCTGCGGGCTGAGCGGCCGGGCGAACCGGGCGTTGATCTGGAGCGAGTGGCCGGTGAAGACCGGCACTCGTACGCAGGTGCCGGAGACCTTCAGGTCGGGGATCTCCAGAATCTTGCGGCTCTCGTTGCGGAGCTTCTGCTCCTCGTCGGTCTCCGCCGACCCGTCGTCGACGATGGATCCGGCCAGCGGCAGCACGTTGAAGGCGATCGGCTGGGCGAACGAACGGGGGGCGGGGAAATCCGCCGCGCCGCCGTCGAAGGTGAGCCCGGTGGCGGTCTCGGCGACCTTGCGGACCTGCTCGTCCAGCTCGGCGACGCCGGCCAGGCCGGCTCCGGAGACCGCCTGGTAGGTGGAGACGACCAGGGCGACCAGGTTCGCTTCGGCGTGCAGCGGACGCAGCACCGGCATGGCGGCCATGGTGGTGCAGTTCGGGTTGGCGATGATGCCCTTGGGCCGGTCGGCGGCGGCATGCGGGTTGACCTCGGCGACGACCAGTGGCACCTGCGGGTCCATCCGGAATGCCGAGGAGTTGTCGATGACGACCGCGCCCGCGGCGGCCACCCGGGGCGCCAACTCCTTGGCGGAGCCCTTGCCGGCCGAGAAGAGCACGATGTCCAGCCCGGAGTAGTCCGCGGTGGCGGCGTCCTCGACCGTGATCTCCTCGCCGCGCCACGGCAGCGTACGCCCGGCCGATCGCGCCGAGGCGAACAGCCGTACCTGCTCCGCCGGGAAGTCGCGCTCCGCCAGCACCTGCCGCATCACGCCACCGACCTGGCCGGTGGCTCCCACAATGCCGATCCTCATGCCCGCGAGGCTACCCAGCCCGGTGCCCGGACCGGGAACGCTTTCCCACCGCCGGGGATCCCGCCGGCGGGGTCGAGCCGGTCCGGTCCGGGACAGTCCCTCCCCGCCGGCCGGTTCCACCGGAAGAACACCGCCGCACCACCGTCGGCGACCGCAGCATCTCAGCCCGGCCCGCCCCCGCCGCGACCGACGTCACACTCCCGACACGCGGGCCGGTCAGACCACCGACGGTCAACTCGCCGACGGATGGTCGATCAGCTCACCAAGACCGGTGGCCACCAGCTCGTCCCTGATCACCGCGGCGTCGCCCTCCACCACCAGGGTCAGCGACTCCGGGCGCAGGTGCGTGGCGGCAGCCGCCGAGACCTGGGCCACCTGGGCACCGAGCAACTCCTCTCGCAGCCGAGCGTGATAGTCGTCCGGCAGGTCGTGCACCACAAGCGTGCTCAGCGCCCCGGCGATGGCCCGTGGGCTCTGCAACTCGACCGAGAGCTGGCCCGCCCGCCAGGACCGGGCCACCGCCAGCTCGTCCTCGGTCACCCCACCGGCCTGGGTACGCGCGATCTCCCCGACCGCCTCGACCAGCGCCGGTGCGGTGACGGCGGTCTGCACCCCGGAGCTGACCGCGAACCGGCCGAACCGGCGGGACGAGGCGAAGTCGCCCCGGATGCCGTACGTGTAACCGCGGACCTCCCGGATGAGGTGGTTCAGCCGGGAGGTGAACGCCCCGCCGAGCACGGTGCCGGCGAGCGCGATCGGCACATGGTCCGGGTGCGCCCGGTGCGGTCCGGGATGACCGAGCCGCAGCGTGGACTGCACCGATCCGGGCCGGTCGACGAGGATGATCCGCCGCTCGGCGCGCACCGGCACGTCGATCGGTGTGCCCCGGTCCACCGGCCCGCCGCCGGTGCCGGTGAACGCCGTGGCGGCGAGGGCGTCCAGGTCGAGCCGGTCCAGGTCGCCGGCGACGACGAGGGTGCCCGGACGGATGAGCCATTCCGAGTGGAAGACGGTGACGTCCTCCACGTCCAGGCCGGCCACCGAGTCGGGGTCGCCGTACATCGGGCGGCCCCAGCGGTTACCGGCGCCGTACAGGTCGGCCCGCAACGCCGCGTCGGCCCGCGGTCCCGGATTCGCCCATTCCATCCGCAGTGCCGTCACCTCGTCGTCGCGGACCCGCCGGACGTCGTCCGGGTCCAGCCTCGGGGTACGCACCGCCTCGGCGAGCAGTTCCACGGCCGCGCCCAGCCGACCCACCGGCACCTGCACGCTCGCCTGGAAGGTGTCCCAGTCCAGCCCGGTAACCAGTTCGGTGCCGAGCGCCTCGATGGCCAGCGCGTACGCGGTGGCGTCGCGTTGGGTGGTGCCCTCCTCCAGGGCCTTGGACAGCACCCCGCCGAGTCCCTCGCGGCCCACCGGTTCCCGGCCGGCGCCCGCGTCCAGCAGCAGCATCGCCACGGCCAGGTTCTGGCCCGGCAGGTGCGCGGCGACGACGTCGCCACCGGCGACAGAGCGGCGGATCACCTGGGGAAAACGGTATGGGCGGGCCGCACCCGAGCCCGGCCGGTCAGCGATCAGGGTCACTGAGGGCCACGCACTGCTCGCGCTCACAGCTTCTCCTCGGGAACGTAGGTCAGGGTTGCCCGGTTGTCGGCGGCGAGCGTGTCGGCCGCCACCTCGGCGATCTCCTCGGCGGTCACCGCCAGCCAGGCCGGTAGCCGCTCGGCCACCGTGGCCGGGTCGCCGAACTGGGTGGCGTACCGGCTCAGCGCGTCCGCCCGGCCGTCCACGGTGGACATCTGTCGCCACCAGGCGGTGGTGAGCAGCGCCTTCGCCCGGTCCAGTTCCGCGGCGGTGACCGGCACCGTGGCCAGCTCGTCGACCACCTCGGCCAGCCCGGCGGCCAACCGCTCACCACTCACGCCCGGACGAGCGGTGGCGGTGGCGATCAGCGGGGCCGGGGCATGCGCCAGATCCACCCCGTACGCCCCGACCAGGTCGGGCTGGGCGATCCGTTCACCATCGGCGAGCCGCTGGTAGAGCCGACTGCCCCGACCGCTGCCGAGCACGGTGGCCAGCACGGTCACCACGTCGTACCCGGGGCTGCCGAACGGGTGGGTGCGGTGCGCGACGTACACCCGGGGTGCCGGCACCTCGGTGACCACCGTCTCCTCGGCGGGCACTCCGGTGGCCGGCACGACGCGGCCGTCGGGTGCCGGAGGGATCTCCGGCCGGGGCGGGATGCCGCCGAAGTACTTCTCGGCCAGGGTGACGACCTCGTCGACGGTGGTGTCACCGACCACGGTGAGCACGGCGTTGTTCGGGGCGTAGAAGGCCCGGTGGAACGCCTGAAAGGTGGCCAGGTCGGCGGCGTTCAGATCGGCCATCGAGCCGATGGTGGCGTGGTGATACGGGTGACCCGGCGGATAGAGCAGTGGAAGCAGCCGCAGCCAGGCGTCGCCGTACGGCACGTTCTCGTAGCGCTGCCGCCGCTCGTTCTTGACCACGTCCCGCTGGTTGTCCAGCGTCTCCTGGGTCAGCGCCGGCACCAGCCCGCCCATCCGGTCGGCCTCCAGCCAGAGCGCCAACTCCAGATGCTCCGCCGGGACCGTCTCGAAGTAGTTGGTGCGGTCCGGGTTGGTGGTGGCGTTGAGCGAGCCGCCGGCCCCCTGGACCAGCTTCATGTGCTCGGTCTTCGCGACGTGCGTCGAGCCCTCGAACATCAGGTGCTCGAAGAGATGGGCGAAGCCGGTCTGACCGGCCGGCTCGTGCCGGGAACCCACGTCGTACCAGAGGTTGACCGCGACCGCCGGGGCGGTGCGATCCTCGCTGACCACCACGCGCAGGCCATTGTCCAGTCGGGTCGTCGAAATCGGCCAGGGGTAACCGCTGTCGGGCATGGCACCGACGCTATCCGATCTTTCGCCCCGGCAGGCCCCGGGACGCCCCACCGGCGAGCCGCGCCGACGGGTCGCCGGTGGGGCGACGACCGACGCCCACGGCAGTGCCGGAGACGGCATCGACGGAACGGCCCTGGGTATGCGGAGGGCATGCCGACGATTCCCTGGCCGCAGCCCGCCGTCATCACCGAACGCGCGGCACGGGCCCTGGCCAGGCTGCGCCGGGGCCGGATCCTGCACCCGGCCGGCCGGTCCTTCGCCGGTGAGGTGCTGGTCTGGGGTACGTCCGGTCCGCCGACCGGTGTCCGGCTCCTCGACCGGCCCGGGAACTATTCGGCCACCGTCCGCCTATCCAAGGGAACGCCCACCCCGGACGCCTGGCCCGACGTGCTCGGCCTGGCGGTGCGGATACACCGCCAGGCCGGACGGCCGTTCGATCTGCTGGTCAGCTCCAGCGCCGCCGCGCCGGTGCTGCGGCACCTGCCACTGCCCCGGCGCCGGTTCACCGGCACGTACAGCTCGGTGATGTCGTACCGGACCGGCCGGCGGCGGCTCTGGCTGGCCGCGCTGGCCGACCCGGAATCACCCGACCTGGGCAGCGACCTGCCCGGCCTGTCCGCCGCGGTGGCGGCCAACCGGCCCGGGATGGTCCTCGCCGTCGCCTCCGCCGCCGGACCGTGGCGGCCGTTCGGGCAGGTCACCATCGGCGACCAACTCGGTGCGCGGGAGGACGCCGCGCTGGCCTTCGACCCGGTGGGCAACGTCCCGGAGGAACTGCGGTTGGCGGGGCCCCTGGCCTGGCTGCGCCAGCACACCTACCGGGGATCCCGCCGAGGGCGTGGCGTCAGCGCTCAGTCCGGCGGCTCGACGGGGTTGACGGTCTGATCCGACGTACGCCGTTCCAGCACCGTGTCGGGAGCGGCGTTCTGGTCGGCCTCTCGGGCGTCGGACTCGGCCAGGATCGCGTCGGCCTGGGCATGCGCGTCGTCGCTGCCGGCCGCTGCCTCCTCCGGTAGCAGGTGGGCGCGGGATTCCACCCGCTCCTGGTCGCTTCGCTCGTCACTCATGCCGCTCCTCATACCCCGCCGCCGTCGCCCGCACTCGGGTCGGGCAGGGCCCCCTTCTCCACGGCCGGGGGGCCCTGCCGATCACCGTGCAGCTCGGCTCAGCGGAACGGGCCACGCACCTCGTAGGTGATGCCGCCGGACGAGGAGCCGGAGGTGCCGCGCTGCGACGAGAAGTAGAGCCGAGTGCCGTCCGGCGAGAAGGCCGGCCCACAGATCTCCGAGGACGACTGCCCGGTGATCCGCAGGAATGGTGCGACCACCCCGGCGGGAGTGATGATGTTGATCTCCATGTTGCCGCCGTCCTCGGCCACGTAGAGGTCGCCCGAGCCGGCACCAGTGATGTTGTCCACCCCGGTCAGCGGTGCGGTGCCGGAGACCAGGGAGTCGTCGTACGCCAGGTCGATGCGCTGGTTGACCGCGTCGTACGCCCAGACCCGGTTGTCGCCCTTGGTGGTGAACCAACAGGTGCCGTCGTCGTACCAGCAGCCCTCGCCCCCGTTGAACCGCTTGGCACCGGAGACCTGGCTGCGGGTCACCGTCGGCGACCCGTCCGGGTCCGGCACCCGCGCCCAGGTCACCGGGCCGCTGGTGGCGGTCCCGGCGACCAGCACCTCCAGGGTGCCGGCGGAGAGGTTGCCCCAACTGTTCGGCCGGAAGCGGTAGAAGCAGCCGTTGCTCTCGTCCTCGGTCAGGTAGATCACCCGACGATCCGGGTCGCAGGCGGCGGCCTCGTGCTTGAACCGCCCCATCGCCGCCCGCTGCACCGCGGCGGTGCCGCCCTGCGGGTACGTCTCGTAGATGTACCCGCGACTGACCTCCTCACAGGAGAGCCAGGTGCCCCACGGGGTGGCGCCGCCAGCACAGTTCTGGTTGGTGTTGGAGAGGATCCGGTACGCCGAGGCGATGCTGCCGTCGGCGTTGAAGCGCACCGCCGAGGCGCCACCACCCGGGGTGATCTCCGAGTTCGAGACGTAGATCCAGCCGGAGCCGGCGACGAAGCAGGCACCGCCGTCGGGGGCGTCGTGCCAGGCGTACGACGTCCCGGAGACGGTCTGGCGGGACCGGGCGATGACCCGGCTGGTGAATCCGGTGGGCAGCTGGATGCCGTTGCTGTCGGCGCTTCGGAGCGAGCCGTAGGGGCTGGCGCCGGGTTGAGCGGGTGCGGCTACCGCGGCGCCCGCCCACAGGCTGCCGGAGAAGGCGGCGGCGCCACCGGCGACGGTGGCGCGCAGGACGGTACGACGATCCATGGATGACCTCCGGATGATCCGCGTCTGGTGGCGCTGGAGTTACCGGGAGTTTCATGGGTGCCGATGAACGCAAGGCGAGGCTTTGTCGACGAGGGGATGAGCGCTCGGGCGCGGTCGGGTACGCTTACCGCCGTGACGCGCTCGTATCGATGGTTTAGCCAGCCGGCTCGCAGGCCGGTGACCTCACCATGATCTGACGTCACCGTTGTCGAGCCGGCCGGGCAGGAGCTTTCGTTCCTGCCCTTTCGCGTACGAGCAGCCGGCTCGACCCGGGCACCGGCCCCGGGTGCGGTCGGCGAAAGGATGCCCACCGTGACGACCCCGGAGAACCACCGGGTCATCGACCAGCGGATCGACCGTGTCGTACCGCTGACCACCCCGGCCCTGCTGCTG
This sequence comes from Verrucosispora sp. WMMD573, assembly GCF_027497175.1. Taxonomy (NCBI): domain Bacteria; kingdom Bacillati; phylum Actinomycetota; class Actinomycetes; order Micromonosporales; family Micromonosporaceae; genus Micromonospora; species Verrucosispora sp. WMMD573. Next base: position 209,257 of record NZ_CP114901.1, read on the forward strand.
CACGAGCTGCCCCTGGACGACGGGCTCACGGCGGCGGTACTGGCCGGCCGCCGGGCGGTCGGCCAGGTGCTCGACCGTACCGACGACCGACTGCTGGTGGTGGTCGGGCCGTGCTCGGTCCACGACCCCGCCGCCGCTCTCGACTACGCGCACCGGCTTCGGGCGGCGGCCGAGCGGGTCGACGAGGACCTGCTGGTCGTGATGCGGGTCTACTTCGAGAAGCCGCGTTCCACGGTCGGCTGGAAGGGCCTGATCAACGATCCGGGCCTGGACGGTTCCGGGGACGTCAACACCGGCCTGCGCCGGGCCCGGGCGTTGCTGCTCGACGTGCTGCGTCTCGGCCTGCCGGTGGGTTGCGAGTTCCTCGACCCGATCACCCCGCAGTACATCGCGGACACCGTCGCGTGGGGAGCCATCGGGGCGCGCACCGTGGAGAGCCAGGTGCACCGCCAGCTCGCCTCCGGACTGTCCATGCCGATCGGCATGAAGAACCGTCCGGACGGCAGCATCGGCACCGCGGTCGACGCGATCCGGGCCGCCGGCGTGCCGCACGTCTTTCCCGGCATCGACGTGTCCGGCACCCCGGCGATCATGCACACCCGGGGCAACGCGGACGGACATCTGGTACTGCGGGGCGGCGGCGGCCGGCCGAACTACGACGCCGCATCGGTGGCCGGCGCGCTGGACCTGCTGCGCGCCGCCGGGCTGCCGGAACGGCTGGTGGTGGACGCCAGCCACGCCAACAGCGGCAAGGACCACCGCAACCAGCCCGTGGTGGCCGCCGACGTGGCCGCGCAGATCTCCGCCGGTCAGCGGGGCATCGTGGGGATCATGCTGGAGAGCTTCCTGGTACCGGGTCGACAGGACCTCGACCCCACTCGCGAACTCACCTACGGCCAGTCGGTCACCGACGCCTGCATCGGCTGGGACACCACCGACGAGGTGCTCGCCGAACTGGCCGCCGCCGTCCGCGCCCGCCGAGCCACCAACACCCTCCCCACCCCCGCCTAACCCCCACCCCCACCCGGAGCCGCGTTGATCATGAGGTTAGCGGCAGTTTTCGATCTCCACGGTGCCGTCAACTTCATGATCAACGCGGGGTAGGCGGGTAGGGGGTGGGTGTTTTGGTGGGGTGGGGGTGGGTAGGTCACGGGGGTGAGTGACGACGTTCCCGTGACCGAGGCCACGGCACCTACGACGCAGGCTCGGCTACCCGACGCCATCCTGGCCGACGTGCCCGTGGTCGACACCGCAGCCCTCGATCCGCCCACCACCGACCTGCCCGGCACGGCTGCCGCAGTCGGGGACGAGGTGGAGACCGAGGAGGTGGACACCCGTCCGCTCGACGAACTGCTCGACGATCTCTACCACGGTCAGGAGCGGATCAGTCAGGTGGACATCTACCGCCGCGCGGTCGCCGCGGAGTTGCCGGCACAGCTGCTGTCCCGGCTCAACGCGCTGCCACAGGGTGAGTACGCGGTCGACGAGGTGACCGACCTGCTGGGTGGCTCGGCGGGATGATCAGCCGGCCCGAACCGGCACCGAGGAGGAACACATGACGCAGCGCGAGGAAGATCAGCACCCCCATCCGCCCGCGCTCGGCCAGCCGCCGGAGGGCACGGACACCCTGCCGGAGCCCGACTTCGCCAACGAGCACGACCGCACCGCCGTCGACCGGGACATCGTCACCGGTGCCGACGAGGACGAGCGGGAGCCGGAGTCGCCGCGTGGCTGGTCGGGGATGCAGCGCTGAACCCGGCTGAGCTCGTGAGGCCCAGGACACTCAGCTGACCGTGCCGTCGGCGACGCGCCCGGACAACTGTGTACGACGAGGCCGGCCCGAATCGCGGGCCGGCCTCGTCGTTCGTACCGTCAATCCTCGGGGTGACCGCCCTCGGCCGCCTGCTGGGCCACCGCGTAGCCCATCTGGAGGAAGTCGGACGCGGCCACCGCGGTCAGCGCCGTGGCGACGAGCCGGGTCAGTCGCGGCGCGAGCACCAGCCCGCCGGTGAGTCCGGTGGCCACCCAGACGGCCAGGCAGAACGGGCAGCTGAGCAGCTCACCGATGGCATGGCGGGTGGAGCTGCCCGAATCGCGTACCTGTTCCATCACCTCGCCGCTGCCGATCGGCCGGTCGTAACGGGTGAAGGGGGCCCGCAACGGGCTGGTCACCGCATCCTTGGACAGCAGTCGGCTGAGCTTGTGGGTGGCGATGGCGAGCAGCACCACGTCCGACGTGGCGGGTCGCTCGGGCACGCTCCGCCCGGTCACCTTCACCAGACCGGCGATCGCGCCGGTCACTCCGGCGTAGGTGCCCATCGCCGCCAGGTAGCCGCCGAGCGGGCGGTGCTCGTGGGGCGCGTACGCCTGGCGCAACCGCGCCACCTTCTGCTTCAATTCGCTCACCCGGCCTCCGTTTCGGGTCACGCTACGATTCGCCGCAGTCCCGGCGGCGGGTCCGATCGAGTCAGCCGGCCTGCAGGTTGTCGGCCACCTCGCGGGCAAGGCTGTCCAGCGCCTCGTCGGCGAGCCGGCTGACGTCCTCGCCGCCCCCGCCCAGTTCCAGCCGGAGTCGGGAACCCCCTGCGTCGACCGGCTCCACCCGCAGCTCGGCCGACCAGTCGGCGCTACGGGCCGTCCAGCGGGCCAGCAGCTGTCCGGCGTCGCCCTCCCGAGCCGGTTCATTGGCCAGCAAGGGTTCCGGCAGCCACGAGGAGATTCGGTCGGGATCGGTGGCCGTGTTGAAGACGACCTCCGGGGGCGCGGACACCCCCCGCTCCGCGTACGCCATCACGCGTCCCGCAGCCGGCTCGGATCGACCTCGCGCCCCGGGTGGCGAGCGAGGTACTCGGTCTCCAGCTCGGCGGTACGCCGTAGGTGATTGGCGAGCGCCGAGTCGGTGGCGTGGCGCAGCGTGTCCAGGCGGGTGCGGTGCAGGCTCTGCATCTCCCGAATGAGATCCTCCTCGCCCAGCTCGGCGGGATCGATGCCGAGCAGGTCGGCCTCGGGTGTGGGGGCCGGCGTCCGGTCGTCGCCCCACTCGGGAATCCGCTGCTCGGGGCTCACCTCCGTGCCGCCGGCGGGAAATCCGTCCTGTCGTCCCGATGCCGTCATCTCGCCCCCTCGTCCGTCCTGGGCTGGCGTCTGTACGGTTGCCCAGACCGGGTGTGGCCAAACCCCGCCGCACTACGACACCGCGTCGGAGAATGCGGTCGGTTTCGGTACCCTCGTGGCATGAAGCGGCTCTGGACCCCGGCGTGGATCGCTCGCCACGTGGCCATGGTCGTGCTGGTGGCCACCTTTCTCGGTCTCGGGTGGTGGCAGGTCAGCCGGGCCGCCGCAGGCAACGCGATCAGCTGGGGTTACGCCGTGGAGTGGCCTATCTTCGCGGGCTTCGTGGTCTTCGTCTGGTGGCGCGAGGTACGCCATGCGCTGCGCACGGTCGCTCCGCCGTCCGGGGACGCGGTGGCCACGACGTCCGCCGGTCATCCGGACGGCACCGCCCGGCCCGACGGTGTCAGCGCTTCCGGCGCGATCGACGCCGGGCAGCCACGGGCGAGGATCCGACGTCCGGTGCGGTTTGCCCGGGTCTCCGCCGGTCCCGGCGAGGATGATGCCGACCTGGTTGCCTACAACCGTTACCTGTCATGGTTGAACGCCAATCCGGGCGCGAAGCCCGGTGACTATCCCGGCTGAGCCGGACCCGGAAGGACTGACGAGAAGTGCGCGCTGCCCTCACCCGCTACCGCGTGATCGCCTGGGTCGTCGGCGTGGTGCTGATCCTGCTGGTCGTGATCGGCATGCCGCTCAAATACGGCTTCGACAACCCGGTCGTGGTGGAGACCGTGGGCCAGGCACACGGCTTCCTCTACATGCTGTATCTGGTCGCCGCGTTCGACCTGTCCCGGCGGGCCGACTGGCCGCTCAAGCGCATGATCCTGGTGATGCTGGCCGGCACCGTACCGTTCGTCTCCTTCTGGGCGGAACGGCGGGTGAGCGCACTGGTCGCCGCCGAGCAGCAGGAGCGGGAACAGGCGCAGGCGCCCGAGCCGATCGTCGGTTAGCGGCCCGCCCTCACCGTCGCGGTCGCCACGGGTCCGCACCGGCCAGCGGATCCTCCCACCCGCCGTAGCTGTTCATCTCGCGGGCTCGACGCAGTGCCCGGCTCACCTGGCCGAACTGCTGCTCGTCGTCGCTGCTGAACAGCAGCTCGTCGGTCCCCGCCCGGCGGCCCCACAGCTCGTACGCCGGTGGCCGCCAGCGGTCGCCCGCCGCCGCGAGCAGCACCGGCACCAGAAACACGGCACCGAGCAGCAGGTACGCCCCGGCGGTGAGCCGTTGCAGTCCTCCGGTGAACCCCAGCACCAGTCCCACCCCGCCGATCACCACCGTCGAGGCCAGCACGGCCCGGGTCGCCGCCCGATCGTGCGGCCCCCGGGTGCTGTGCAGATGGGTCAGCTCGGCGACGCGCCAGCTGCTGCGGCCGACGGTGAATCGGTCGACTGTGACGATGATCCCGGGACGGGCGTAGAGCAACGTCGGCCCGGTGCCGGCGCCTCGGGGTGTTCGTGGCGTCCGCGTGGTCGCGCGATCAGGATTCACGCCCCCTCCTCCCACGGCTGGTAGCACCGGGTCGGCCTCCGTCGGCAGCGACTCGAAGGACGCCAGCACGAGGTGATCGCCCCTGCGCATCGACGCCGGTTGACGGGATTCCCGGTCGCGCGATTCATTGTGGGCCGGCCGCGCTACTCCGGCGGCGACGTTTCCGATGGTCAGGGGCTTGGGGGTGGCCTGATGCCGCCGGAAAGAGCCCACCGAGTCCGGCTTGTCGGTCAAAACGTCCCGGCATCCGACGTCATATGCCGGGAGCGACCAGTCCGACATGTCGCCGATGACCTGCTTGAGGCCGGATGTCGCTGCGTGTTCCGCCACAGCACTCCCAGTGGTCCCGGCTTTCTCTGCGGATGACTCCCGTCCCGTACTAGGTTGGGCAGGTCGGCCCGGCCGGCCGCTGTCCACCCGGATGGCACCGGGCCGTCGCCGTCGCGGAGCCTCAGCCGCCCCGCGCCGGCTTCGGGAGAGGAGCATTCGGGCTCTTGTCGTCCCTGACGCACACGCTGCGTGCCCTGACGGTCGCCGCCTTTTCGCTGGCGCTGCTCGTGCCGGCGACGGTGGCCCGGGCCGAACCTTCCCCCGCCGAACTGACCCGGCGCATCGAGAAGGCCTCCGTCGAGTTGGAACGCGTGGTGGAGGCCCACAACGAGCTGCGGGAGAAAATCAAGGAGAACCGTTCCGCGGTGGAGCGGTTGCAGGACCGGATCGGCCCGCTGGAGCAGCAGGCCGAACAGAGCCGGGCGGACGTCGGCGAGTTGGCGGTGACCGCGTACAAGACCGGCAACCTCGGCACCGTCGACGCGTTGCTGCACGGCGGTGACTCGACCTCCGTGCTGGACCGGCTCGGCACGCTGGACCACCTCACCCGGCAGCGGCAGGCGACCATCGCCAGCTACACCGCCGACCAGCGGCAGCTCCTCGACGAGAAGACCCGGCTGGACGTCACGCTCAGCCGTCAGGCGGCGCAGTCGCGCGAACTGTCCTCGGCCAAGAAGCGGATCGAGCGCGATCTCGCCAAGCTCTACGAGATGCGCCGGGAGGCGTACGGCCGGGCGACCGAACGACCGACGAACCGAGCCAGCAACGCCCAGGACGCACCGGCCGTCTCCGGCAAGGCTGGCGTCGCTGTCCGGTACGCCTACGGCGCGCTGGGCAAGCCGTACGCCTGGGGCCAGGACGGGCCGGGCAGCTACGACTGCTCCGGGCTGACCTCGGCCGCCTGGCGGGCCGCCGGCCGGTCCCTGCCGCACAACACCCGGATGCAGTGGGGCGTGGTGGCCCACATCAGTCGCGGCGAGTTGCGCCCCGGCGATCTCGTCTTCTACCGCAGCCTCGGCCATGTGGCCATCTACGTGGGCGACGGGCAGGTCATCCACGCACCGACCTTCGGCCGCAACGTGGAGAAGCGATCCGTGGACCTGATGTCGCCGTACGGTTACGGTCGGGTGCGTTGAGCTGCCGGACGTGACGTGCCGTGCCGGCGGGCCTCCGAACTCGACATCCGAGAACCGCCGACAACGAAGAACGGCGAACGGCCGGCGGCCCTGTCGGACGCCGGCCGTTCGCCGTTGTCGTCGCCTGCTCAGGCCGCTTGCAGGCCCTCGGCGCGGGCCAGCTCGCGGAGCCGGCCGAGCGCCTGGATCTCCAACTGCCGGATCCGCTCCCGGGACAGGGAGAACCGCGACGCCACCTCGGTCAGCGAGTGCTCCCGGCCGTCCTCCAGCCCGTACCGGGCCCGCATGATGCCGGCCGAGCGGTCGTCCAGGTGGTTGAGCAGCCCTTCGATGCGCTGCCGCTCCAACCCGGTGAGCACGATCTCCTCGGGGGAGGGAGCGTCGCTGTCGGCGACCAGGTCACCGAGGTTGGTGTCGCCGTCGTCACCGACCGGCGTGTCCAGCGACACGGTGTCCTGCGACCAGCGGACCAGTTCGTTGACCCGCTCGACGGTCACCCCGAGCGCCGCCGCGATCTGCTCCGGCTCCGGGTCGCCGCCCAACTCACGGGTGAGCTGCCGAGCCACGTTACGCATCCGGTTGACGTCCTCCACCAGGTGCACCGGCAGCCGCACGGTGCGCTCCTGCTGGGCGATCGCCCGGCTGATGGCCTGACGGATCCACCACGTCGCATAGGTGGAGAACTTGTATCCACGTTCGTAGTCGAACTTCTCGACCGCCCGGACCAGACCGGTGTTGCCCTCCTGAATGAGGTCCAACATGGGCATGCCGGAGCGGACGTAACGTCGGGCGATCGACACGACCAGTCGCAGGTTGGCCCGGATGAACAGGTCCTTGGCCCGCTCTCCGTCGGCGATCAGCCGCTCCAACTCCTCCCGGGTGGCCCCGTCGGGGACGCGGTCCTCGCCCAGCAGGTGCTCGGCGTACAGGCCGGCCTCGATGGCCTTGGAGAGGTCGACCTCCTTGGCGGCGTCAAGCAGCGGCGTCCGGGAGATCTCGTGCAGGTAGACTCCGACCAGATCGCGCTCCTCGGCGACCTCGTCAGTTCGCATTCCGATGTTCTTGTCCACGGTGCCCACGGTCCCCTCGCTCGCGCCGGTTGCCCGGTTCCTTGCCATCCCCACGCCCATCAGCCCTCCCCCGTAACCTCCGCTGTGCCCATCGGTGCTGACATCTACACAACAGATGAGACGTGTCGGGGATTCCATGTCGTGGGTCGAAAGTGTCACGAATGCCTGATAATCAGCTGAGAGCAGCGTCCACGTTTGCTGTCAGCGCCCTGCCTGGCTGTCGTCGGCAGGCACCCCGTGAGGTCGACGGATCGACAGATCGCCGCCCGTCCCGGTCCATGGCAGCACTGCCCGGCCGATAGGCACAGCGACCCGGGTCACCACCGTGCTGCGATCCCGGTCACTGCCTGATACGCGTACGTGGACTGCTCGGTTCATCCACGCCGGTAGTAATACCCCACGCCCTGATGAACAATCCGCGCCCCGGTCCTATGCCCGCCACGGCCAGCGCTCCGGCCGGCTGTCGCGTTCCTGACGCGAACCCGTCCGCAGGTGCCGCGTGCCTGCCCAGGACGATCGTCCGGCCGGTGCGCCCTTCGTCCCCGTCGGATGGGCCACCACGTCTGCGCGGGCTTCGGCCGTCACGCCCCTCTTCCGGCCCGAGTGCCCCCGGGTGGGGCGCACGGCTCCCCGATCGGGCACCGCACTAACCTCGGTTCATGGCGAATCGCACTGTGTTGGTCACCGGGGCCACGGGCGGACTGGGCACGGCGGTCAGCGCCGCGTTCGTGGCGGCCGGGTGGCGAGTGGTTGCGCCCCAGCGCCGGCAACCGGACCCGCTGGGCGGGCCGGAGCCCAACGCTCCCGTGCGAATGGTCGCGGACCTGACCGACCCAACGGACGTCGCCCGGGTGGCCGAGGTGGCGGCCGGAGATCCCGAGTCGCCACTACGCGCCGTGGTCAACCTCGTCGGCGGGTACGCCAGCGGTGGTCTGGTGCACGAGACGCCGGTCGAGGACTTCGAACGGATGCTCACCCTGAACCTCCGCCCGACCCACCTGGTCACCCGGGCCGCGCTGCCCCACCTGATTTCCGCCGGTGGCGGCGCGGTGGTCTGCGTGGCTGCCCGGGCGGCGGTCGCGCCCTTCTCCGGGGTCGGTGGCTACGTGACCGCGAAGGCCGCCGTGCTCGGCTTCGCCGCCGCGGTGGCGGTGGAGTACAAGGTGGCCGGCGTCCGCTGCAACACGGTGCTGCCGAGCGTCATCGACACCCCGACCAACCGCGACGCGATGCCGGATGCCGATCACACCCGCTGGGTGGACCCTGCCGAGATCGCCTCGGTGATCCGCTTCCTCGCGTCGGACGAGTCGGCGCCCACCAGCGGCGCCGCCGTACCCGTCTACGGACGGGCCTGAAGCGGCACCAGTTCCGTCACCGGCACCGCGATGTCGTTAGGGTCGCCGCCGGCTGCCAGCCAGGCGTTCAGGTGCCCACGAATCTTCCGGGCGATCTCCTCGGCCGGGAGATCCGCGTCGACCGGCACGAACGTCGGGTACTCCGGCAGCGTGCGGTAGGCCAGGTCAGCGGCGGTCAGGAAGCCGAGGCTCTCGTGGTCGGTGCCCCTGAGCTTGATCCGCCGGTACGCCTCGGTCGGCTCGACGGTCAGCAGGAACGTCACCTGCGGCCGGGGGAAGAGCCGGTAAGCGGCCCGGACCAGCCGCTCCCAGCGGTGCCCGCCATGTGCCCGCAGGCTGGCGTACTGGCAGGCGGCGTAGCGGTCCATCACCGCCACCCGACCGGTGAACAGGCCACCGACAAGTGTCATCGCGATGGCCAGCCAGCGCAGCACGGACTCCACCAGGAGCATTCCGTCCCGTCCGAGGAGGCTCTGGGCATCCGGCCGACCCAGTCGGTGCGCCGCCCGGCCGAGCCAGCGCCGTCCGCCCGCGTTGCGGTGGTAGGTGGCCGGCAAGCCGGCCGCGGTCAGCGACTCGGCGAGCCGGTATGCCTGGGTGGTCTTGCCTGAGCCGTCGATGCCGATCAGGGCTACGGTGCGGAGCCGGCCCCGGGCACGGCCGATTCCCGTCGAAGCGGTCACTCCCATCGATCTGGCCACCCTGGAAAGGTTATCCGACAGGCGCACGGTGGTGCACCATTGATCCGGTTTGATACCCTTTCATCCCCTTGCGCGCGCGGGGCAGGTGTGGACGACCGGATTGCCGGGTACCGATCGGAGATCCCACCGGTGGCACCCCCGACGAGTCGACGGGAGAGGCGAGATGGCCGAGCGCGACGACGAGACTCTCCTACACACCCTCAAGAAGGTCGCCGCCGTGCTCAAACAGTCCGAGATCCCGTTCGCTCTCGGCGGCAGCTTCGCCGTCTACGCACACGGCGGGCACTCCAGCGAGCACGACGTCGACTTCCTCATCCGCGAGTCCGACGTTGAGGCCGCGCTGGAGGCGCTGGGACAGGCCGGCTTCACCGCCGAGCGGCCACCAGAGGACTGGCTGGTCAAGGTCTACGACGGCGGCCGGATGGTGGACCTGATCCACCGACCGGTCGAGACGCCGGTGACCGAGGAGACCTTCACCGACACGGTCGTGCGGCCGGTGGACGCCATCCACATGCCGGTGCTGTCGGCCACCCAACTGATGGTGCACAAACTGCTCAGCTTCTCCCAGCACTACTGCGATTTCGCCCGAGGGCTGCCGCTGGCCCGTTCACTGCGTGAGCAGATCGACTGGGAACGGGTACGCAAGGAGACGCAGCACTCGCCGTACGCGGAGTCGTTCCTGGTGCTGCTGGACAGGCTGGACGTCGTGCCGCACTCCGGCACGACCGACGGGAAGGGGGGAACGTGACCGCGCACCTCGACTCCGGCGCCGGTCCGCCCGACGAGTACGTCGAGGCGGAGATCCACCGGCTGCTGACCGAAGATCCGGCCGTGGCCGAACAGGGAATCACCGTGGTCCGTACCGAACGCGCTCTCGTGCTGCACGGCGAGGTCGAGAGCGCACACCGGCGGGACGAGATCCTGCGTCGGGTGGCCGATCGCTTCCCGGACGTCCCGATCACCAGTGACATCGGGGTGATCCGCGCGCAGGCGCCCACGGAGATCGAGCAACTGCCCTGAGGGAGGTTCGATGGTTATCCGGATCGCCGCCGTGGGCGACGTGCATCTGGACGAGGACGTGGTCGGCCGATTCCGGCCGGCCCTGGAACAACTACCGGGCAGCGTCGACGCGCTGCTGCTGGCCGGCGACCTGACCCGACACGGCACCGAGGCCGAGGCCCGATGCGTGGCCCGGGAGTTCGGTGGCCTTGGCGTACCGGTGATCGCGGTGCTGGGCAACCACGATCATCAGTGCGACCAGGTGCCCCAGGTGGTGGGGACGCTGGAGGAGGCGGGCATCACCGTGCTGGAGGGCGACGGGGTGGTGCTGGACTGCCCGGGTGGTCGCCTCGGCGTCGCCGGGGTGAAGGGCTTCGGTGGCGGTTTCGCCGGCCGGTGCGCCAGCGACTTCGGCGAGCCGGAGATGAAGGCGTTCGTACGCACCACGACCGAGAGCGCCGACCGGTTGAGCGAGGCGTTGCGCTCGCTTGACTGCGACGTGCTGGTGGCACTCACCCACTACGCCCCGGTGCCGGACACCCTGGCCGGGGAACCGTTGGAGATCTACCCGTTCCTCGGCTGCTACCAGTTGGGGCAGGCCGTCGACGCCGCGCCGACCGCACTCGCCCTGCACGGTCACGCCCACCACGGCTCCGAGCGGGGCACCACCCCGGGCGGGGTACGCGTACGCAACGTGGCCCACCCGGTCATCAAGCAGGCGTACAGCGTCTTCCACCTGGGCGATCACCTTGATCAGGGCGAGGTTTCCGGAGTCGCCGCCGGGGGTATTCAGCAACCATGGAGCTGATTCTCTGGATTCTCGCAGTCGTACTGGTGGTTGCCGGCATTCTCGCGCTGTTCCGCCGGCAGATCCTCTGGGGCATCGTCCTCATCGTTGTCGGGCTGCTCGTCGGCCCGGGTGGGGTCAGCATCTTCAGTTGACCTGGCGACGCAGGGCGTCGCTCACCTGACCCGCCGGGGTCGTCGCGCCCGGTGCTCCGTCCTCCCGACAGGAGCTACCGGACGCGGCGACCCCGGCGTTCGTGTCGTCGGCCGGAAGGTTTGCCGCCACCGCTCAGCGGAGAACCACCGACCATGCGGACGAGTGTGGAACAGACCCGACGGAACGGTGCCGGCAAGTGGTGGGCGCTTGCCGGTTTCGCGGTGGCCGTGCTGGCCGCCGCCGTGATCGGCAACCTGGCCGCGTCGGGCGCCGCCGACCAGTACGCGAACCTCGACCGGCCCGCGTGGTCGCCGCCGTCCTGGCTCTTCGGCCCGGTCTGGTCCGTCCTCTACGTGACGATGGCGGTCGCCGCCTGGCTGGTCTGGCGCCGGGTGGGCTTCGGTGCCGCCCTCGGCGCGTGGGCGGTCCAGCTCGTGCTCAACGCCGCCTGGACGCCGCTTTTCTTCGCCGGCGACCGTTATGGGCTGGCGCTCGCCGAAATCGTCCTGTTGTGGCTGGCGATCGGTGTGACCGTTCTGCTGTTCGCCCGGGCGAATCGAGTGGCGGCGGTGCTGTTGCTGCCGTACTGGGCATGGGTGACCTTCGCCGCGGCCCTCAACTACTCGATCTGGCAGCTGAACAGCTGACCGACCGGGCCGCCCCCGGGCGGCCCGGCTGACCGTGCCGGCGGCGCCGACCGGTCCGCCAGTGTTGCCGCCCCGTCTCGGTCAGTGGACGTATCCGCTGATAGACGGTGCTCTTTCCAGTAGATGGGCGCGGATCCATGGCTGCCCGCCAGGTTTCCGGATTGTTACTCGCTCGTGTCCCTCCAGGGGTGGACCCCGGGGAGATGCAAGCGCTTACATGTGAAAACGCCCATCGGACCGACGCCAGGTCAACCGGATGCGATCCCGGCCGGCGTCGGACAGGAAGGAGGACGGCATGGCGGTCTCTGCCAGGCCACGCCAGGCCCTCGCGATCGTTGGCGCGATCGGACTGGCACTCAGCGCCACCGCTTGCGGCACCGGAAGCAGCAGCAACGGCGGCAGCAGCAACGCCGATTCCGCGGAGTGCGCTCCGTACGAGGACTACCAGGGCCACGAAGGCAAGACGGTCAACATCTACTCGTCGATCCGAGACATCGAGGCCGACCGCCTGGCGGAGTCCTGGAAGCAGTTCGAGGACTGCACCGGCATCACGATCAACCACGAGGGAAGCGGCGAGTTCGAGGCTCAGCTCCCCGTACGGGTCGACGGCGGCAACGCCCCCGACCTGGCCTTCATCCCCCAGCCCGGTCTGCTCGCCCGGTTCGCCGAGCGCAACCAGCTGAAGCCGGCCAGCGCCGAGACCAAGGCGATGGCCGATCAGAACTACTCGCCGGACTGGCTGAAGTACAGCACCGTCAACGGCACCTTCTACGGCGCACCGCTCGGGTCGAACGTGAAGTCGTTCGTCTGGTACTCGCCGAAGATGTTCCAGGAGAACGGTTGGGCCGTCCCGACCACCTGGGACCAGCTGATCCAGCTCAGCGACAAGATCGCCCAGAGCGACGTCAAGCCGTGGTGCGCCGGCATCGAGTCCGGCGACGCCACCGGCTGGCCGGCGACCGACTGGATCGAAGACGTGATGTTGCGGACGCAGACCCCCGAGGTCTACGACCAGTGGACCACGCACGAGATCCCGTTCAACGACCCGCGGGTCGCGGAGGCGCTGGACCGGGCCGGCACGATCCTGAAGAACGACAAGTACGTCAACGGTGGCTTCGGTGGGGTGCGCAGCATCGCCACCACCTCCTTCCAGGAGGCAGGCGTGCCGATCACGCAGGGCAAGTGCGCGCTGCACCGGCAGGCCTCGTTCTACGCCAACCAGTGGCCTGAGGGCACCCGGGTGGCCGAGGACGGCGACGTCTTCGCCTTCTACTTCCCGGCCATCGACCCGGCCAAGGGCAAGCCGGTGCTGGGTGGCGGCGAGTTCGTGACGGCCTTCGCCGACCGTCCCGAGGTGCAGGCGGTGCAGACCTACCTCGCCTCCGGCGAGTACGCCAACAGCCGCGCGAAGATCGGCGACTGGGTGTCCGCGAACAACAAGGTCGACCTGGCCAACGTCGCCAACCCGATCGACAAGCTGTCGGTGGAGATCCTCCAGGACGACAGCACGGTCTTCCGGTTCGACGGTTCCGACCTGATGCCCGCCGCCGTCGGCGCCGGGACCTTCTGGAAGGGCATGGTCGAGTGGATCAACGGCGGGAACACCGCCAGCGTCCTGCAGGGCATCGAGAGCAGCTGGAAGTAGTTCCGGTGGTGGGCCGGTCCGCCTGGGCGGACCGGCCCACCGGCTCTACCGAGGACCCGGGGAGGGTTGATGGACTTCGACTTTGCCGAGCAGACGCCCAAGCTGATGATGCTGCTGTGGGGGTTGGTCGCCTTCGCGGTGGTGGTGGGCGGCCTGCTCGTACTGCTCGACGCGGTGCCGGCCTTCTTCGCGCGACGACGCGAGGCGCGGTACGTGGCCGCTTCCGCCAGCGGAGCACCGCTGCCCGGGGGGCGGCCCAGATCCCGTGAGGGGCTGTTCGCCACGTTCTTCCTGTTGCCGACGGTGGTGCTGCTGCTGATCGGCCTGGTCGTACCGGCGCTGCGGACCACCCTGCTGTCCTTCATGGACGGCGGCAGCCAGAACTTCGTGGGCCTGGACAACTACCGCTGGATGTTCGCCGACGACTCGATCGTGCGGGTGCTGCTCAACACCCTGATCTGGGTGACCCTGGTTCCGCTGGTCGCGACCTCCATCGGTCTGATCTACGCGGTGCTTGTCGACAAGGCCCGGCTGGAGGCGGTGGCCAAGTCGCTGATCTTCATGCCGATGGCGATCTCGTTCGTCGGCGCCAGCATCATCTGGAAGTTCGTGTACGCCTTCCGCAGCGAGGAGCAGGAACAGATCGGTCTGCTCAACCAGATCGTGGTAAGCCTCGGCGGCGCACCCCGACAGTGGCTGCTCGACTCGCCGCTGAACACGCTGCTGCTCATCGTGATCATGGTCTGGATCCAGGCCGGTTTCGCGATGGTGGTGCTGTCCGCGGCGATCAAGGCGATCCCGGCCGACATCGTCGAGGCCGCCCGCCTCGACGGGGTGAGCCCGTGGCAGATGTTCTGGCAGATCACCCTGCCGAGCATCCGGCCGGCGCTGATCGTGGTGGTGGTCACCATCTCGATCGCCACGCTGAAGGTCTTCGACATCGTCCGCACCTCGACCAACGGCAACTACGACACCAGCGTGATCGCCAACGAGATGTACAACCAGGCGTTCCGGTACGGCCAGAACGGGCAGGGCTCGGCGCTCGCGGTCTTCCTCTTCGTCCTGGTGATCCCCATCGTGATCTTCCAGATCCGCAACCTGCGTCAGCAGCGACGGGAGGGCTGAGATGACCACCACCACTCCCCCGGTCGCCGCCGGAGCACAGGAGACCAGCGGCCGGCCGACCCGTGCTGGGCGGGTGCGCAAGCGGCTGAACACCCACACCGCAACGATGATCGCCATCGTCATCGCGGTCGTCTGGACCATCCCGACCTTCGGTCTGCTGGTCTCCTCGTTCCGGCCGGAGAACCAGATCAAGACCACCGGTTGGTGGACATTCTTCCGCGATCCGGAGTTCACCCTTCAGAACTACCAGGAGGTGCTGTTCGGGCAGTCCGCCTCGTCCGGACAGCTCGCCAGCTACTTCATCAACTCGTTGGTGATCACTCTGCCGGCGGTGCTGTTCCCGCTCGCCTTCGCGGCCCTGGCCGCGTACGCGCTGGCCTGGATCAACTTCCGGGGCCGGGACTGGGTGTACATCGGCATCTTCGCGCTTCAGATCGTGCCGCTGCAGATGGCCCTGGTGCCGCTGCTGAGCTTCTTCTCGCGCGGAGTCAGCCTGGGCGGCATCACCCTGATGCCCGCCTGGAACCTTGACGGCGCGCAGAACTTCGCTCAGGTGTGGTTCGCGCACACCTGCTTCGCGCTGCCGTTCGCCGTGTACCTGCTGCACAACTTCATCTCGCAACTACCGAAGGATCTGATGGAGGCGGCCCGGGTCGACGGGGCCACCCACCCGAAGATCTTCCGCACCATCGTGCTGCCCCTGGTTGCCCCGGCGTTGGCCGCGTTCGGCATCTTCCAGTTCCTCTGGGTCTGGAACGACCTGCTGGTCGGGCTCATCTTCGCCGGTGGCAGCGACGTCACCGCGCCACTCACGGTCCGCCTCGCCGAACTGGCCGGCACCCGGGGCAACGAGTGGCAACGGTTGACCGCCGGAGCCTTCGTGTCGATCGTCGTACCGCTGATCGTGTTCCTGTCGTTGCAGCGCTACTTCGTCCGTGGGCTGCTCGCCGGCAGCGTCAAGGGTTGATCCGCCGTGGTGCCGCCGCCCACGGCGGCGGCACCACGCGGGACGTGAGCGGGGTGTCACGTGACGAAGATCGACGATGTCGCCCGGCTGGCCGGCGTCTCCACGGCCACCGTCTCCCGGGCGCTGCGCGGGCTGCCCACGGTGTCGGCGGCGACCCGCAGCCGGGTGCTCGCCGCCGCCGAGCAGTTGCAGTACGCCGTGTCGCCCAGCGCCTCACGGCTGGCCGGCGGCCGGACCGGCACCGTGGCGGTGGTGGTGCCCCGGATCACCCGGTGGTTCTTCGGCGTGGTCGTCGAGGCGGCCGAGGACTTCTTCCACCGGGCCGGATACGACCTGCTGCTGCACAACCTGGGTGGGCGGGAGCAGAACCGGCAACGCGTCCTGCACGCCACCCACCTGCACAAGCGAGTGGATGCGATCATGCTGGTCGCCACCCCGCTGCGGGCCAGCGACGTGACCGCATTGGCGGCGCTGGACCTGCCCGGCGTCACGATCAGCTCCGGCACCACCGTGCCCGGCTGGCCCTGCGTACGCATCGATGACGTGGCGGCGGCGCGGACCGCCACCCGGCATCTGCTGGATCTGGGACACCGGCGGATCGCGCACATCTCCGGTGATCCCGACGACGAACTCGCCTTCAGCGCCCACCTGGATCGGCGACGGGGGCATCGGGAGGCGTTGCGCGCGGCCGGATTGCCGCCTGACCCGAGCCTCGACGTGGAGTCCAGCTTCGACATCGCCGGCGGCACCCGGGCCACCGAGGAACTCCTCCGCCGAGGCGACCCACCAACGGCCATCTTCGCCGCCTGCGACGAGATGGCGATGGGCGCACTGACCGCGCTGCGCGACGCCGGCCTGCGGGTTCCTCAGGACGTCAGCGTGATCGGCATCGACGACCATGCCCTCTCCGGGGTGGTGGGGCTGAGCACCATCGCCCAGCCGGCCGTCGAACAGGGCCGGCTGGCCGCGCAGTTGCTGCTCGACCCGCTCTGCGGACGGGCGGGCGACACCAACGTGATCAAACAGGATTCGTCGGTGATCCTGAACACTCGGCTGGTCGTGCGTGATTCGACCGCGCCCGTCCGGGCAAACTGAACGACAGCCAGCACGCCGTCGGGGCCAACCGGGCCGGACGGCTCGACCACGGGAGTACGCCCTGAACCACGACGCGACGCAGCAGACCCCGGCGACCGGTTGGTGGACGGAGGCGGTGATCTACCAGATCTATCCCCGCTCGTTCGCCGACTCGGGTGGCGACGGCATCGGCGACCTCCCCGGGATCACCGCTCGCCTCGACCATCTGGCCCAGTTGGGCGTCGACGCCGTCTGGCTCTCCCCGTTCTATCCGTCCCCGCAGGCCGACGCCGGCTACGACGTGGCCGACTACCGGGGCGTCGAGCCGCTGTTCGGCACCCTCGCCGACGCCGACGACCTGATCGCGAAGGCTCATGCCAACGGGTTGCGGGTGATCGTCGACCTGGTGCCCAATCACACCTCCTCGGCGCACGCCTGGTTCCAGGCCGCCCTGGCCGCCGGTCCGGGCAGCACCGAGCGGGAGCGGTACATCTTCCGCGCGGGTCGCGGGCCCGGCGGCGCCGAGCCACCCAACGACTGGCAGAGCGTCTTCGGCGGCCCGGCCTGGACCCGGGTGCCGGACGGCCAGTGGTACCTGCACCTGTTCGACACCGCCCAGCCCGACCTGAACTGGGACAATCCCGAGGTCCGCGCCGAGTTCCTGGACGTGCTGCGGTTCTGGTTGGACCGGGGCGTGAACGGCTTCCGGGTCGACGTGGCGCACGGTCTGGTCAAGCAGGCCGATCTGGCCGACTGGCAGGACCCGCAGGAGATCCTCTCCGGGCAGGAGGCGGACAAGCCCCGCCCGCCGATGTGGGACCAGGACGGTGTGCACGAGGTCTACCGTGAGTGGCGGCGGCTGCTGGACGGCTACCCCGGCGAGCGGATCCTGGTGGCCGAGGCGTGGGTGGAGCCGGCGGAGCGGTTGGCCCGCTACGTACGCCCCGACGAGATGCACCAGGCGTTCAACTTCGAGTACCTGCTCGCCTCCTGGACCGCCCCCGCCCAGTACGCGGTGATCACGCGGTCGCTGGAGGCCACCGACGCGGTCGGCGCGCCCACCACCTGGGTGCTCTCCAACCACGACGTGGTACGCCACGCGTCCCGGCTCGGCCTGCCGGTAGGTACGCCCCGACCCAACGGCATCGGTGTGGGCGACGAGCAGCCGGACGCCGCCACCGGGCTGCGGCGGGCCCGGGCGGCCACCCTGCTGATGCTGGCCCTGCCCGGTTCGGCCTACCTCTACCAGGGCGAGGAACTCGGCTTGCCGGAGCACACCACCCTGCCCGACGCGGCGCGGCAGGACCCGACCTGGGAGCGCAGCGGGCACACCCAGCGGGGCCGCGACGGGTGCCGGGTGCCGATCCCGTGGGAGGCCGACGCGCCCTCGTACGGTTTCGGGCCGACCGACGCGAGTTGGCTGCCGCAGCCGCCGGTCTGGGCCGAGTACGCGCTGGACCGTCAGCGCGGGGTGCCCGGCTCGACGTACGAGCTGTACCGGGAGGCGTTGCAGCTGCGCCGCGCGTACGGACTCGGTCGGGGCACCCTGGAGTGGCTCGCCTCCGGCGACGAGGTGCTGTCGTTCCGCAACGGCAACCTGGTGGTGTTCACCAACTTCGGCGCGGACCCGGTCGCGAAGCCCGACGGCGAGGTGGTGCACAGCAGCGCACCGCTGAACGAGGACGGTTCGGTGCCCACCGACGTGACCGTCTGGGTCAAGGTTTAGCCAGCGAGTCGGGTGCGGAATCGCCGCTGGGCGGGGGTTCCGCACCCGGATCCTGCCGGGCGCGGGTGTGCAGCAGCTGCCGGACGTCGGCGATGTCCTTCGGTGAGGTGCGGGCGGCGAGCCAGTACATGACACCTGTGGGGATGAAGAAGAGCTGGAAGGCGGCCAGCCCGACGGCGTAGTTCAGCGGCGGCGGGAAGGCCACCCGCAGCCCGTGGAACGCCACCCCGACCAGGCCGTTGCCGGCCGACCGCCCCACCCCGTTGACCAGGTTGCCGAGGCTGTAGACGGTGCCCCGGTTCTCCGGCGGGTTGACGTCGGCGATCAACGCGAACCAGTTCGGCGAGTTCGCCGAGGTCAGCGCCAGCGCCAGCAACGCGGCGAGCAGGCTCAACCCGACCGTCGGTTCGCTGACCACGCTGCCCAGCACCGCCCGCACCACCGCGCCGGCGCCGGCGCCGTCGGGCACGTCGATGCGCATCGGCACGAAGAACAGCACCAGGTAGAACGGGAGCGCCGCGAAGATGCCGACGGAGGCGACCAACGCCCGGCCCGAGGGCGTACGCCGTTGCAGCGCGTCGCCGATCAGCCCGCCCACGATGGAGAACACCCCACCGAGTTGGAACAGCGCGGCGAAGACGGCGCCCACCACGATGGCGGTCGCCGTGGTGTACCCCTGCTCCTCGGCCCGCTCGCGGAAGAGCACCGGCAGCCAGACCAGCGAGCCGAAGGCGGCCTGCGCGGAGAGTCCCTGGAGGATGAGCCACCGGTTGGTCCGCCGGCCCAGGATGACGGGCAGGTCGGCCCGGCTGATCCGGTAGTCGTAGTCCTCACCGGCGGCGAGCGCGGCGGCCAGTACCGGCTCGCTCTGACCGCGCCGGATGTCGTACGTGAACAGGTAGGCCGCCGTGGCGACCAGCCCGACCACGGTGAGCATCAGGAACGGCCGACGCCAGTCGGTCGCGCCGAGCAGCCCGCCGACGAGGCCGCCGGCCACCGTGCCGACCCCCTGGGAGAGCCCCCAGAAGCTCATCACCAGGCCCCGACGACGAGGCGTGATCAGATCGGTGACGACCGAGTAACCGACCGACCCGACCGCGCCCAGACCCACTGCGGCGAGCAGTTGCGCGGTCAGGAAGGTGGGGTAGTTCCCGGCCAGTGCGCTGCCGCCCGTACCGGCCGCCCACAGCAGTGTGCCGATCATCAGCAACGGCTTGCGGTTGGTACGGTCGCCGAAGTACGCCCAACCGACCGCCGCCACCGCGCTGACCAGGAAGCTGATCGCGGTGACCAGGCCGAGCAGCCGTTGCGGCACCTCGAAGGAGTCGGCGATCGCGCCGTACAGCGGGGGCACCAGACCGATCGCCACGTTGTCCAGCGAGGCGAGCAACACGAAGACCACGACGCTGTAGAGCCGACGCGGCGCGCTGCTGCCCCACACCCGCGCGGGTCCGCCTGTGGTCGAGGTCATGCGGGCAGCCAACCAGGACGGGATAACGAGCCGATCACCGGGCCACCCTTCGGCGCGGCCGAGATCGTGCTCGGTCCCGGATCGGGTAGCTCCTCGTCACGCGGACACCACCCGACCCGGGAACGGCGTGGTCAACCCTGGGACAACCGGTCCAGATGGCGTTCCCGGGCCTGCGCGTAGCGCTCCCGGATGCCGGGCACCGGTTCGGCGGCGTGCTCCTCGGTGCCGGACGGGGTCCAGGACGGCGGTTCCCCCGTGCCCAGAGCCAACCACGCGGCCTGCCGGGCGGCACCGTCGGCCACGTACTCGCCGGGCGGTGGGACCACCACCGGGCAGCCGAAGACCTGCGCCGCGATGCGACGCACCGCCGCCGAGCGGGCGCCGCCGCCGACCAGGATCACCCGGCGTACGGTCGCGCCCTGGGCGGCGAGCGCGTCGAGCCCGTCGGCGAGGGCGCAGAGCATCCCCTCCACGGCGGCCCGGGCCAGGTGCGCCGGAGTCGAGGTGCGCAGGGTCAGCCCGTGCACCGCCCCGGTGGCGTCCGGCAGGTTCGGAGTGCGCTCACCCTCCAGGTACGGCACCATGACCAGCCCGTCCGCGCCAGGCGGTGCGGACAGCGCCAGGTCGGCCAGCTCGTCCAGGCTGACCCGCAGCATCGCCGCGGCGGCGTCCAGCACCCGGGCCGCGTTCAGCGTGCAGACCAGCGGCAGGAACCGGCCGGTCACGTCGGCGAAGCCGGCGACGATACCGCTCGGGTCGGCCGCCGCAGTGTCCGCGACGCTGAAGACCGTGCCGGAGGTACCGATCGACACCACCACGTCGCCGGGGCGCGCGCCGACGCCGAAGCCGGCGGCGGCATTGTCACCCGCGCCCGGCCCGAGCAGCGTCTCGCCCGGGCCGGTGGCGGCCACGGCACCGGACAGCGCCGCCGGAGCCAGCCGGCCGGCGGCCTCGGCGGGGCCGAGCACCGTCGGCACCCGCACCGCCCGGCCGAGCGCCCGTTCCAGCAGGTCCGGCCGGTACTCACCGCTGGCCGGGGACCAGTAGCCGGTGCCGCTGGCGTCGCTGCGGTCGGTACGCAGCGCGTCCAGCCCGGGAGCACCGGCCAGCCGCCAGGTCAGCCAGTCGTGCGGCAGGCAGACCGCCGCCACCCGGTCGGCGTTGGCCGGCTCGTTACGGGCCAGCCAGCGCAGCTTGGTGACGGTGAAGCTGGCCACCGGCACACTGCCCACCGCGTCGGCCCAGAACCGGCGACCGGCCTGCCCCTCGCCCGCCTCCTGGACCAGCTCCGCCGCGGCACCGGCGGACCGGGTGTCGTTCCACAGCAGCGCCGGCCGGACCACCTCGCCGGACTCGTCGAGGCAGACCATGCCGTGCTGCTGACCCGCCACGGAGACCGCGGCGACGTCGGTGAGCCCACCGGCGGCGTCGATCGCCGTCCGGAGGGCCGACCACCAGGCCGAGGGGTCGACCTCGGTGCCGTCCGGGTGCGGTGCCCGGCCCTGCCGGACCAGGGCACCGGTCTCCGCGTCCCGGACGACCACCTTGCACGACTGGGTGGAGGAGTCCACCCCGGCGACGAGCGGCATGCCGGCCGCCTCAGCGTGCGCCGAGCAGGTGCTCGACGGCGAGCTGGTTCAACCGGACGAAGCCGAAGCCCTTGGCGGCCACCGCGTCGACGTCGAACTCCTCGAACGCGCTGGTGTCGGCGAGCAGTTCGGCATAGCCCTCGCCGTCGCCGAGGGTCGGCACGCCCAGTTCTGCGACCTTGCTCGCGGACAGCGCCTCGGCCACCTCCGGGTCGGCCCGGAACGCCGCGGCCCGCTCCTTGAGCAGCAGGTAGGTGCTCATGTTCGCGGCCGCCGAGGCCCAGACCCCGTCGATGTCCTCGGTGCGGGAGGGCTTGTAGTCGAAGTGGCGGGGGCCGTCGTAGCCGGGGCCGCCGGCCGTGCCGCCGTGCTCCAGCAGGTCGACCAGCGCGAACGCGTTGAGCAGGTCGCCGTGGCCGAAGACCAGGTCCTGGTCGTACTTGACGCCCCGCTGACCGTTGAGGTCGATGTGGAACAGCTTGCCCTGCCAGAGCGCCTGGGCGATGCCGTGGACGAAGTTCAGCCCGGCCATCTGCTCGTGCCCGACCTCCGGGTTCAACCCGACCCGCTCCGGGTGGGCGAGGGTCGAGATGAACGCCAGGGCGTGCCCGACGGTGGGCAGGAGGATGTCGCCACGCGGCTCGTTGGGCTTCGGCTCCAGCGCGAAGCGCAGGTCGTAACCGCGGTCGATGACGTACTGGCAGAGCAGGTCCACCGCCTCGCGGTAGCGCTCCAGCGCGGCCTGGACGTCCTTGGCGACGTCGTACTCGCCGCCCTCCCGGCCTCCCCACATGACGAAGGTCTTCGCGCCCAGCTCAGCGGCGAGATCGACGTTGCGCAGCACCTTGCGCAACGCGTACCGCCGGACGTCGCGGTCGTTGCTGGTGAAGCCGCCGTCCTTGAAGACCGGCTGCTGGAACAGGTCGGTGGTGACCATCGGCACCACCAGGCCGGTCTCGTCGAGCGCCTTGCGGAACCGCGCGATCTGGGCGTCCCGGGTGGCGGCGTCCGCGCCGAACGGCACCAGGTCGTCGTCGTGGAAGGTGACACCGTACGCGCCCAGCTCGGCGAGACGGTGCACCGACTCCACCGGATCCAGCGCGTCACGGGTGGCGTGGCCGAACGGGTCTCGGCCCTGCCAGCCGACCGTCCAGAGCCCGAAGGAGAACTTGTCGGCAGGGGTGGGACGGGGTGCCATGGCAGACCTCCGGTGATGTCATCCGCTATTTGTTCAGTGGTTGAATTAAATGACTGTGATGTGGCAGTGTCAAGGGGTGAAGCCACCCACAGCCCCGGCCGGCGCGGTGCGGCAGGGCAGCCTGCGTGAGCTGAATCTCGCCCTGGTGCTCGGCCGCATCGCCGCCGCCCGTCGCCCCCCGTCGCGGGCCGCGCTGGCCGCTGACACCGGCCTCACCCGGGCTACCGTCTCGGCGGTGGTGGAGGATCTGGTCGCCGGCCGCCTCGTCACCGAGGCGGACCCGACGCCCCGGGCCGGCGCCGGGCGTCCGGCACGCGGTCTGATGTTGGCCGGCGACGGTCCGGCCGGTCTGGGGCTGGAGATCAACGTCGACTATCTGGCCGCGTGCGTCGTCGACCTCGGCGGTCAGGTCCGGCACCACACGGTGCACCGGGCCGATCTGCGACCCGTCTCCCCGGCCGACGCGCTCGGCCGGCTCGCCGAACTGGCCGGCCGGGCCCGCGCCGACGCCGACGCCCAGGGCCTGACCCTGGCCGGCGCGGCCCTGGGCGTGCCCGGTCTGGTCGACGACGCTGGTCGGGTCCGCCTCGCACCCAACCTGGGCTGGCGGGACGTGCCGGTGCCGGAGCTGCTGGCCGACCATCCCCCACTCACCGAGACAGTCGACGGGGTGCCGCCCCTGGTGGTGGACAACGAGGCGAACCTCGCCGCGTTGGGCGAACTGCACGCCGGTGCCGCACCCGGCAGCTTCCTGCACATCTCCGGCGAGGTCGGCATCGGCGCGGGCATCGTCCTGGACGGCGCGCTGTTCCGAGGTGCCCGTGGTTGGAGCGGCGAGATCGGGCACATCCCGGTCCGCCCGGACGGGCCACCCTGCCGCTGCGGCGGCCGTGGCTGTCTGGAGCTGTACGCCGGGCAGGAGGCGATCCTGTCCGCCGCCGGCCTGGCCGGAGCGGACCTGCCGGCCGACCGGGCGTCGACCCGGCTGACCCAGCTCGCCACCGCCGAGCACCCCGACGTGCTGCGCGCCCTGGCCGAGGCCGGCACCGCGATCGGGGTCACCGTGGCGAGCGTGGTCAACCTGCTGGACCTCGACACGGTGGTGCTCGGCGGCGGCTACGCCCCGCTCACCGGCTGGCTCCGGCCGCCCGTACTCGCCGAGATCGAGCGCCGGGTGCTCACCGCGGCCTGGTCGCCGGTCACCGTCCGACCGGCCACCCTCGGTGCCACGGCCGCCGCGGTGGGAGCGGCCGGATCGGTGGTACGCCGGATCATCGCCCGTCCCGGCGGATGGCTGGCCCGGCTCTGAGGCTCTCGGCAGGAGCCTCCCGGGAGCAGCTCGGTACGCTTGCCCCCTGGTAACCAACCGTCAGCCCGAGGAGTGCGCTACCGGAATGTGTACTGGTCGACACTGCCCGGCGCCCGGTGTCCGCCGGTGACCAGCACCCGACCGGGCACCTTCGCCGGTGCGGCCGGCGAGCGGGCCGACGACGGGCGGTCGCACCACGCCGCCACCGAGGTACCGCACCGCACATCTCCCGTGGACGCCGATCTCGCCCGTGAGTTGCTCGATGGGCTCGACGAGGGGGTGCTGACCACCGACGACGCCGGGCTGGTGGCGCTGGTCAACGCGATGGCCGGGCAGTTGCTGCCGGACATCGTCGTCGGCACCGACCTGGCCGGTTGTCCGCTGCCGGCACTGGCGGCCGCGAGCGCCAGCGGCGCCGACGACTTCGAGGGTGAGCACCACGGTCGGCGGCTGCGGGGGGTCCGCCGCGCTCTGGGCGGCCACCGATCCGCCTGGTACGTGCGGGACGTCACCGACGAGCACAACCGAGTGGCGGAACTGCTCGCCGAGCGTCGGCGTACCCAGTTCCTCGCCGGTGCCGGCCGTCGGCTGGGCCTGGCACTGGAGCGTGACCAGGCGCTGCACGCCGTTGCCACCCTGCCCGTGCCCTATCTGGCCGAGCTGGCCCTGGTGGTGCACCTGCCACCGACGCCTACCGAGTACCGGCCGCACTGGATCCGGTACGCCGCTGGCGACACCGCGCCGATCACCGGCACGGTCGACTGGGACGTGGTCGCTGCCGTACCCGGTCTCGTCGAGGCCCTCGATGGCGAGACAACCGATCCGCGCCCCTGGCCGGCTCTCGGGTCGGGCAGACTCGACCCGTTGCTCCCGGCGGGCCTCGATGCGTCCACGACCCTGCTGGTCAGCCCGATGCCCGGCGCCGGCCGGACGGCCGGCGCCCTGGTGCTGCTCCGCCCCCCTGAGCGGGCCAGCTTCGACCGGCGCGACGTCGAGCTGGTCCGGGAACTCGTCGCCCGGGCCGGTGCGGCACTGGCCACCGCCCAGCTGCACGACGAGCAGAGCCACCTCGCCCGGGTGCTCCAGGACAGCCTGCTGCCGCCGAGGCTGCCCACGGTGGCCGGGGTGAGCATGTCCGGCGGCTACCGCGCGGCCGGGGACAGCCTGCGCATCGGTGGCGACTTCTACGATGTGCTGCCGGCCGGCGACGGTGCGCTGTTCGCCGTCGGGGACGTGAGCGGCAAGGGCGTCGGCGCGGCCGTGCTCACCGGCCGGGTACGCCAGTCGTTGCAGACCTTGCGGCTGGTCGAGCAGCAACCGCGGGAACTGCTCCGGCTGCTCGACCAGGCGCTGCTCGACACGCCGGACGCGGCCCGGCGCGGCCAGTTCACCACCCTGCTGCTGGGCGCCGTACGCGCCGGTCCTCAGGGCGGGCTGCGGGTGCGGATCGCCGGTGGCGGGCATCCGGCGCCCCTCGTGATCCGCGCCACCGGCACCGTGAGCGCGATTCGGGTGGGCGGAATGCCGGTCGGCGCCCTGCCCGGCGCCCGATTCGCCAGCGCCGACGTTCGGCTGCGTCCCGGCGAGTTGCTGTTCGTTCGTACCGACGGGGTCGCCGAGGCCCGGGGCGGGCCGCGCGGTACCGAGACCTTCGGTGAACGTCGGCTACGCCGGACACTGGCGGCCGGCGCCGGGCTGCCCCCGGCGACGCTTGTCGACCGCGTGCTGCACGAGGTCGACACGTGGTGTGCCGGGCACCGTCACGACGACGTCGCGATGCTGGCCATCGGGCCGACCGGGGACTGATCAGACGGCCATCCGGCTGACCGGCGCCACCGACGGGCCATCCGGCCGGGCGGCGCCACCGACGGAGTACGCCACCGGCGCCCGATGCGGTGCGGCCCCGGTCAGGCCGTCCGGAAGACGGAGGCGTCCCCCGCCGCCCAGCCGCGCGACGCCGCCTCGACGGCATCCCGGCCTTCCGTCTGCTCCAAGCGTGGCTCCTCGGCCTGGGGCACCAGCGACGACACCGGTCGGACGACCCGCGCGCGGGCGGCCTCGTCGAAGGCGCGCAGCCCGCGCAGCAGCGCCTCCCGGGCCCCGGGAGTCATGTCAGCCAGGATCGCCGCCAGGTGCTGACGACGGTCGTCGCGCAGTTCGGCCAGCAACCGGCGGGCCTCGGCGGTCAGATGCAGCGAGATCTCCCGACGGTCGGCACGACCCGGCTCCCGCTCCAGCATCCCGGCGGCCACCAGCCGGTCGCAGAGTCGGCTGGCCGAGGAGAGCAGCATGTCCAGGCCGGTGGCGAGGCGACGCAGGTTGATCCCGTCGTGCCGCTCGACGAGCATGACGGCGCGCAGCTGGGCGGTGGAGATGCGGTTGGCTGCCCGCTCCCGCGCACCGTCCCAGACCGTCAGCAGGGCACCCGCCGCGGTATCCAGCTCGGCAGCCATACTCATCTCGGGTCCCGGTGGACCATGCAGTTCCGCCATGGTGCGCCTGAGCGTACCCCGATTCCGTCGGTGGATGGGCTTGTGATCAAGGAGAGACCATGAGCGAGCCGGTCAACAAGGGCCGCGCGGCCATCACCGCCGCCCCGGTGGACCTCCTCGTGGCGCGCGTCGGGGAGCTGTTCGAGCAGGAGTACGGCATCACCGAAACGGAACTCCTCCAGGTCGACTACCGACTCGCGGCGCTGCTGCCGCTGGGCGGTGGGGAGGCGGTGACGACGCCCGGGCACCCGGCGTGGCGCTGCTTCGACCACCAGAGCCCGACTCACGCCGACGGCGTCGGGTACCTGCCGGTGAGCATGCGGGGCGAGCGGCGGGGCGTACTCCGGGTGACGCCGGTCACCGAGGTCCGACTGGCCGAGCTGGCGGAGGTCGCCACCGCGCTGGCGCACGAGCTGGCCGCCGTCGACGCCGGCACGGACGTCTACCGCGTGGCCCGGCGCAGCCGCCGCCTCACCCTCGCCGCCGAGGTGCAGTGGGAGCTGCTGCCGGGGCGCAGCCGGCTCCGTCCCTCCTTCAGCCTGGCCGGTCAGCTGGAGCCGGCGTACGCGGTGCGCGGCGATAGCTTCGACTGGTCCGACGATGGTGAACGGGTCTGGCTCGCCACGATCAACGGGATGGGTGAGGGGGTCGCCGCGTCGATGCTCACCACCCTCGCCACCTGCGCGCTGCGCAACGCCCGGCGGGCCGGCATCTCCCTGGCCGACCAGGCCGCCCTGGCCGACCAGGCCGTCTACGACCTGCACCGGGGCGAGCAGTACCTGGCGACCCTGTTGCTCGAACTCGACCTGCACACCGGGCTGCTCACCGCCGTCGACGCCGGCTCGCCCCGGCTTGTCCTGCTGCGTGACGGCGAGGTCAGCATTCAGCCACTGGAGGAGCAGTTCCCGCTCGGCATGTTCGAGGGGACCAACTACCGGGAGCAGTTCGTCCAGCTCCAGCGCGGGGACCGACTGTTCATGATCAGTGACGGGGTGATCGAGGCGGCCGGGAGCACCGAGCAGTACGGCCAGACGGCGCTGGACCGGATGTTGCGCCGGACGGGACCGATGACGGCGCTGGACGCGGTGCGGTCCCTGCTCGGCGACCTACGGGCGTTCGTCGCCGGTGATCTCACCGACGACGCCGTCGTGGTCTGCCTGGACTGGCTCGGCCCGCAGCCGTGAGGTCCCTTTCCCGCCGGGTCAGTACGCGCCGCGGCTGTTGACCACCGCGCCGACCGTCTTCCACAGGATCGTCAGGTCGGCGGCGAGTGACCAGTTCTCCACGTAGTAGAGATCGAGCCGGATGCCGTCCTCCCAACTCAGGTCGGACCGTCCGCTGACCTGCCAGAGCCCGGTCATTCCCGGTTTGACCAGCAACCGGCGGGCGACGTCTCCGTCGTAGCGGGCGACCTCGGAGGGCAGCGGCGGCCGGGGACCGACCAGGCTCATCTGCCCCAGCAGAACGTTTACCAGCTGCGGCAGCTCGTCCAGCGACCATTTGCGCAACAGCCGGCCGACCCGGGTCACCCGGGGATCGTCGCGCATCTTGAACAGCAGGCCGTCGGTCTCGTTGCGGGCGGCCAACTCCGCCAGCAGCACGTCCGCGTTGACCACCATGGTGCGGAACTTGAAGACCCCGAACTCCTCGCCACCCTGCCCGACCCGGGTCTGCCGGAACAGCACCGGCCCCCGGCTGTCCAGTTTCACGGCCAACGCGATGACTGCCAGCAGCGGCAGCAGCAGGGCCAGCGCGATCAGCGACAGCGACCGGTCGACGAACGCCTTGACCAGCTTGCGGACGCCACTGAACTCGGGGGCCTCCACGTGGATCAGCGGCAGGCCGGCGACGGGCCGGGTGTGGATGCGCGGGCCAGCCACGTCGGTCAGCGCCGGGGCCAGCACCAGGTCGATGCCGGTGCCCTCCAGCTGCCAGCCGAGCCGACGCAGCCGGGTGGCGGTCAGTTCCCCGCAGGCGGTGACGGCGACCGTGTCCGCACCGATCGCGGCGGCGGCCTCCGGGATGGCCCGGAACGAGCCGACCACCGGCACGTCGCCAAGCCGCTGGGCGACCGGGGCGAGCAGGGCGTCCGGAATGCAGGCACCGACGACCTGGTAGCCGGCGTACGGCTCACGACGCAGGGTGTGCACCAACTCCAGCACGTGGGCGGTGTCACCGACCACCAGCACCCGTCGTGACCAGCCTGACCCCTGCGACCGGGCGCGGTGCAGGCGCTTACGGGCGGCGAACCGGGCCACCTCCAGACCGATCGTGCCCACCGCGAAGGCGATGGCCAGGAAACCTCGGGAGACACCGACGTCGGCGACGTAGCCCGCGATCGCGGTGGCGCCGGCCAGCCGCAGACTCGCCATGCTCACCCGTCGGTACTCGTCCGCGCCGTAGCCCACCACCCGGTCGTCGTAGCAGCGCAGCGCCTTGAGCGAGACCAGCCAGGCCAGCACGAGCGCCGGAGCGACCAGGACGTACGGCACCGGGCCACGGGGGGCAGCCTCACCGAACCGGACCGCGTATCCCACGAGCACCGCCACCGCCAGCACGGCGGCGTCCAGCACGACCAGGGTGCGGACGTACGCCCGCTGGTCGGTGCGCACCGGTCGCCCCGGTGGCGGTGGGTCGTGCGGTCGCGATGACGATCTGACCGGAGTCAACAGCGTCGCCGAGGTCACCAGCCCTCCCACTTCGCTCGCCGACGGCACGGGCCCGGCCGGGTGGGCCGGGTCTGCCGATGCACGACGACATCCTGCCCTGACAACCATGACTACCAATTGCTTCCGACGTATTGCCGTCAGTTTCCAAGGCGTAGGACAACGAGAAAGGGGCCTGTGGTAACGGCGAAACCGGTACCACAGGCCCCTTTTCGGGAGTTCTCCGGTCAGGCGGGCGCCTTCCGCAGCGCGATCGCCCGGAGGAAGATGTCACCGATCTTGGTGGGATCGGTGGCGACGAACGCGCCGCCACCGGCGCTCTTGGCGATGGTGTCCAGCTCCGACTTGCTGACCTCGGTGCCGATACCGATGATGATCACCTGGATGGGCTGGTCCGGATCCTTGATCTGCTTCAGCTCGGCGAGCAGGGCCTTCTGGGAGATGCCGTCGGCGTCCTCGTTCTTGCCGTCGGTGAACAGCACGATCGAGTTGACCTTGCCCGGTTCCCAGTTCGCCTGGACGTCCTTGTACGCGGCCAGCAGCGTGTCGTACAAGCCGGTGTCACCGCTCGACGAGACGACCCGGTCCAGGCCCCGCTCCAACTCGCTGCGCTGTCGCGACAGCGGCGCGATCGGCACCAGCTCCCGGTGGTCCCGCGAGCCCACCAGGTTGGTCGAGAAGACCCACAGGCCGATCGACCAGGAGTCGTCGAACAGGTTCAGCCCTCGCCGCGCCGCCTCCGTGGTGACCTGCTGTCGGGTCGCCCCATTGGCCGTCGGCACC
The DNA here is from genome assembly GCF_027497175.1 of Verrucosispora sp. WMMD573. Lineage (NCBI taxonomy): Bacteria > Bacillati > Actinomycetota > Actinomycetes > Micromonosporales > Micromonosporaceae > Micromonospora > Verrucosispora sp. WMMD573. The sequence goes on from NZ_CP114901.1 coordinate 239,085, forward strand.
TCGTTCTTCATCGAGCCGGAGACGTCGATGATGCAGAGCATCCGGCCGGACAGCGTGGCGATGGACCAGCTGGAGACCGCCCGCTCCACCGCGTCCGGCGCCAGCCCACCGGCGGCGACGCCGCCCTGCGCCGGAGGCGCGATGGAGGCGTCCCCGCCGGCCGGGCTCGGCGCGCCCTGCGGCGCGTTGAAACCGGTGCCCCAGTTGCCGTCCGGCGCGCGCAACGACTGCGCGGCCAGCTTGTCCTTGAACGACGTCGTGGTCAGCGCCTCGAACAGCACCCCCGCCGCGGACGCCTTGGCCGGCTCGATGCCGGGCAGCACCGCGTACGGGTAGTCCAGCGGCAACGGCGCCGGCTTCAGGTAGAGCGCCGCCAACGGCACCGGAGGCTTCCGGGCGTTGTACTCGATGACATCCTCCTCGGACAGCGCCGCCGCACCGAGGGCGCTGGCCAGAGTGGTGGCGTCGGTGGCCGTCGGGAACTTGGCGAGCAGGTCCTGGCGCAGCGCCGAGGCACCCGAGGCCAGCGCACGCAACGCGCCGACGCGCTCCTGCTCGGCGGTCTCGCCGTCGGTCGACGCCGCGGCCGTCATCATCGACAACAGGCCGGACAGCCCGGCGGCGTCCCGGGTCGGCTCCACGATGCCGGTCTTCAGCGGCCGGTCACTGTTGAGGCGCGTCAGCAGGTCGGTCCAGCCGAGCTCCTGCTGCGGCCAGCCCAAGCGGGTGGCGATCGGCTCCGGCATGGCGACCACCACCGGGCTACTGGCGATGGACGAGCCGTTGCCGGGCTCGAACGCCGCCGCGCCTCCGGTCTTGAGTCGCAGCAGCCAGGTGGAGGAGTCCGGGATCCAGACGTCCGGGCTCACCGCGGTGCCACTGGCCTGGCCCACTCCGGCCAGGATGGCGCCGTGCTTGGCCGCGACCACCGCGGCCACCTCGACCGGGTCGGAGGCGGCGACCGTCACGTCGATGCACGTGCCATCGACCGCGGCGCCCTTCTCCTCCCATTCGGTGGCCGCCTGGTCGACCGCCGGGGCGAGCTCGCTCGCCACCGCGACGGACAGCTCGATCTTGCCCGAGCAGTCCTGGCCGGCGAGTTGGCGATAGCCGACCCACCCACCAGCGGTGACGACGAGTACGCCGACCGCTGCTGCGGCGGCGGCACCGTGGATACTTGAACGCATGCGATGGCGGCCTGCTGACACGCAGACCATCTTGCGTATCCGACCGTTCTACTGCCATGGCCGTTCGGACGAAAGTTACAGAGGAGAAACAGTTTACCCCGGTTCCGTCACTTTGAGTGATGAGTCAGCGTCACAATGTGGATGCATCTATGTCCCAGGCCCACGATCAGGGCAGAACGCAAGTTGGGCTCGCAATCGGCAACGGCTCTCCGACCGCCACCGGCACACCCGTCGTCGCGTCGACCCGGAAGGTGCGCACCATGTCCGCCCGTTCGTCGGCGACGTAGAGGTGTTCCCCGATGAGTGCGAAGTGCCGGGGCCACTCGCCGCCGGTCTCCACCTCTGCCACGATTTCCGGCAGGCCCGCACCGAGCGCGAAGACGGTCACCGTGCCGACGCCTCGGTTGGCGACGTAGAGATAGCGGCCGTCCGGACCGATTCCGATCTCGGACGGCTGCACATGCCCGCCCCGGTCGCTGGCGTCGACCCGGCCCCGCTGGTGCAGCGCCCCGTCGATCAGCTCGTAGGCAAGCACCGAACCATCAAGCTCACCGGAGACGTAGCAGCGCCGCCCGTCGGGGTGCCGGGCCAAATGCCGAGGACCCACCCCGGCGGCGGTTCGCACCCGGGGCGCTCGTGGCACCAGTCGCCCGCTGGCGGCGTCAAGGTCGTACCGGTAGATCGAGTCGGTGCCCAGATCGACCACCAGCAACGGCGACCCACCGGAGCCCGGCGAGACCATGTGAGCGTGTGCACGCTCCTGGCGGTCGGGGTCGGCCCCGTGCCCCTGGTGCGCCACCACGTCGGTGCGCTCGCCCGGCACTCCGTCCGCATCGAGCGGGAAGACCGTCACGCTGCCGCCACCGTAGTTGGCCACGAACAGGTGCCCACCGTCGGGCGCGACCGCCAGGTGGCACGGCTCCGCACCACCGGTGGGCCACGAGCCGACGGACGACAGGTCACCGTCGGCCCCGACCTGCCACGCGCTGACCTGGCCGTCGGGCAGCTCGTTGACCGCGTACAGCAGGGGCCGCGTCGGGTGGCGGGCGAGGAAGGAGGGCGACGCGGTGACCGCGACGGTGCCCAGCGACGTCAGCTCGCCAGTGCGCGGCTCGCGCCGGGCGGCGACGATGCCGGTGCCGCGCCCTCCGCTGGGCGCGGTGTACCCGCCGATGTGAACGATCTCGCCTCGACCTGCCACCGGCTGCCGCCCTCTCCGCTCGTTCTCGTCGGAACCCACCTCAGAAGCCTTCCCCCGGCACCGGCGGATTAGACCTCCCCACTGCGAACCGGCCGTCCGTGGCCCGCCGACCGATCTACGGCCGGTCGACTCAGGCCGTCGGCACCGGCTCGCCCCGATGCCGGGCGACGTGCTCGACCAGAGAGATCAACACGGTCTTGCCGGACTGCCGGTCCCGGGCGTCACAGAGCACCATCGGCACCTCCGGGTCCAGATCCAGGGCCCTCCGCACGGCCTCCAGGCTGAACCGACGGGAGTCGTCGAAGCAGTTCACCCCGACCACGAACGGAATGCCCCGCTGCTCGAAATAGTCGATCGAGGGAAAGCAGTCGGCCAGCCGCCGGGTGTCGGCGAGCACCACCGCACCGAGTGCACCGAACGCCAACTCGTCCCAGAGAAACCAGAACCGGTCCTGCCCCGGCGTGCCGAAGAGGTACAGCTGAAGATCGTCGTTGATGGTGATCCGCCCGAAGTCCATCGCCACCGTGGTCGTCGACTTGGCCTCCACCCCGGAGACGTCGTCGGTGTCGATGCCAGCGCCCGTGAGGATCTCCTCGGTCTGCAACGGCCGAACCTCACTCAACGCGCTCACCAGCGTTGTCTTGCCGGCGCCGAAGCCGCCGGCGATGAGGATCTTCAGCGCGATGGGCACCCGATGTCCCCGCCGATCGCCGTCATAACGCACGGAGTCCATCGACCACCGCCTTGAGGATGTTGTTGTCGGGCAGGTACGTGGCGCGCGGTGGCTGGTGTACGGCGACCAGTCCCCGGGACAGCAGATCACCAAGTAGCACCCGGACCACGCCGACCGCCAGGTCCAGGTCCGCGGCGAGTTCCACGACGGGGGTGCCCCGGCCGGCCAACTCCACCAGCAGCCGGTGCTCCGGATACAGCTCCGGGTAGGCCGCGAGGTCCGGGTCCGGCTTCGCCGACACGTACGCGACCAGGTCGAACCCGTCCGCGCTGGGACGCACGCGCCCACCGGTGAGGGTGTACGGCCGCACCACCGGCCCAGCGTCGTCGTCGAGCCACTCGTGTCGATGCTCGGGTAAGTCAGTCCGCATCGGTGGCACCCACCGACGCTCGGGCTGGCGCTTGCAGGTTCTCGCCCACCCGGGTCACCAGCATCGCCATCTCGTACGCCACCAGGCCGATGTCCGCGTCGGCGTCGCTGGCGACCGCCAGGCACGCCCCCTGCCCCGCCGCGGTGACGAAGAGGTACGCGGACTCCATCTCCACCACGGTCTGCCGGACCGGTCCCCCGGTGAGGTGCCGGCTCGCACCCCGGGCGAGACTGGACAGGCCGGACGCCAGCGCGCAGAGGTGTTCGGCATCGGCGGCGTCCATGCCGGCAGAGGAGCCCAGCAGGAGTCCGTCCGCCGACAGCACCACGGCGTGCCGCGCGGTCGGTACCCGCTCCAGCAGATCGTCCAGCAACCAGTCGAGATCTGCGTTCTGCCTCGTCGATTGCATCAGGCATCCCTCTCAGTCGCGGTCGGGGAATCCCCAGGCGTCGGCGCGGTGCCCGCCGGGGAGCCGGGCGGTGCGGTGGTCCGGTCCTCGTCCCCCGGACCTGACCCGGCCCGGTCGGGAACCTCCACCGATGACCCGGCCTGTTCGGTCGGGCCCACGGCAGCTGCGTCGGCCTGGTGGTTCGGCTCCGCCGGGGACGGCGTGGCCCGGTCGGGCGCGTTCTCGGTTGGCGGTCCGCCCGGTTTCGGGTTCGAGGTGCGAACGGCGTCACGCCGGCCCCGCGCGGTGCCCGCCTGCAACGCCGACATGACCCGACGTGCCTCCTCCGGGCTTCGGGGCGTCGGATCACGGTGCGGCCGGGCCGCCACCACCGGTTGTCGGACGGTCGGAGCGTCGAGTGCGGCCGTCCGTCCGGGCGGTGCGGTCATCGCCGGCAACTGGATCGTGGGCGCGTCCAGCCCACGGTGTGCCTCCGGGTGGGCGGGTACCGGCCCGGCCGACGCCCCATCGGCCCCGGATGGCCGTGTCGTTGCTCGTTGTGGTTCCGTCCCGGTCCGGGCGGCGGGCGGGACGGCGGGGGCCACCTCGGAACCGGACGGGACGGCGACGGCCTCGGTGCCCGACCCGGGCGGCGGGCCCGATGGGTCGGCGCTGGCGGTGACGGCGTCGCGGCGACGGATCCGGCGGGGCAGGCCGTCGGCCTCCGCAGGCCCGACCGTCGAGCGTCCGCCCGCAGCCCGGGCAGTCGCGCCGGACGTCGGAGCGGCGGAAGCCGGGCCGCCGGCCGATACCGCCGTGCCGCGTTCAGCGATGCGGGTTCGCGGTCGGGGCACCGTGGTCAGCCGGGTAGCCCGGACCAGCCTCCGCTGCTCCGGCGTGGCACCCCGGTCGTCGCCGGCCAGCACCTCCGGGCCGGGCAACGGCGACGGTTCCTCGGTGATCAGCTCGGTCGGGATGAGCACCACAGCGGTGAGTCCGGCGCCCTCCGACCGACGCAACCGCACCCGGACGTCGTGCCGGGCGGCCAGTCGCGCCACCACGAACAGCCCCAGCCGGGCGGTCTCGCTGGGATCGAACTCCGGCGACCGGGCCAGTTTCCGGTTCGCCTCGTCGATGGCCGCCTCGCTCATGCCGAGGCCCTCGTCGGTGACGGAGAGGGCGTAGCCATGGGCCACGTGCGCCCCGGAGACCGCGACCCGGGAATCGGGCGGCGAGAACGTCGTGGCGTTCTCGATCAGCTCGGCGAGCAGGTGGATGATGTCCCCCACCACCCGGCCGACCGTGCCGGCGGGCTGCACGGTGGTGATGTCGACCCGGTCGTACGACTCGACCTCGGAGATCGCCCCACGGATCAGGTCCACCATCGCGACCGGGCTACGCCAGCCCCGTCCTGGTGCGGCACCAGCAAGGATGACGAGGTCCTCCGCGTGCCGCCGCAGCCGGGTGGCGAGGTGGTCGACACGGAACAGCTCGGCCAGGTGATCGGGGTCCTCCGCGTCGCGCTCCAACCGGTCGAGCAGAGCCAACTGGCGGTGCACGAGCCCCTGGCTGCGCCGCGCGACGTTCAGGAAGACGTCGTTGAGGCCGTGCCGCAGGCTCACCTCGACCATGGCCGAACGGATGGCGGCCCGGTGTACCTCGGAGAACGCCTGCGCGACCTGGCCGATCTCGTCGGCGCCCCGATCGGCCACCGACGCTTCCTGCGCCAGGTCGACCTGCTCGCCCTTGCGCAGCCGGTCCACCACCTCCGGCAGGCGCCGTTCGGCGTCGGCGAGGGTGCCGCGTACCCGGGTCAGCCGTTGCGCGAGGGAGCGACCGACCCGGACCGCCACCACCAGCGAGAGCACGACGGCGATCAGGCCGAGCAGGCCGGCGGCGGCCAGCCGCACCATGGTCCGAACCGCCATCGGCACGGACCGGTCGGCCAGTCCGTCCGCCTGGGTCAGCTCGAAGTCTCGCAGCGACTGCTGCACCGTGTCGTAGCTCGTCTGCCACACCTGCGGGTCGAGCCGGGGCCGGGCCGACGGATCCGCGGTCACGATGTCGTCCTGCATCGCCCGTAACCGATCGAACGCCTCCAGCTCGGTCAGCCGTTGGTACGCGGTCCGGTCCGCCTCGGGCAGGTCGGCCACCGCGGCCTCGGCCAGGAACCGCTGATTGCCGATGCCCTGCACGAGCAGGGTGTGCTCGCCCTCGGCGAACCCACCGGCCGTCAGCACACCGGCCAACAGCGCGTCGGTCTGGCCCAGCAGTTCCCGCGAGCGACCGAGGCTGGTCAGCGCCAACGCCTCGCGGTTGAGATCGTGATCCGGCAGGTTGGCCAGGGCCGTGAAGGTCTGGAAGGCCGACGAGATCATTCCGCTGTAGAGGCCGACGGCACCGGTGCGGTCCAGATCCCGGCGATCGATGAAGCCACGGCCGGCCGGCAACGCGTCCAGCTCACCGACGAAGCGATCGAGCCGGGCTTCGAGCAGCTCTCCGGCCGCGTCCCGCAGCTGCTCCCCATCGACCCGCCGACGCAACTCGCCGACTGCCGCGTCGGTGCGGGCCCGTTGTTCCACCAGGGCCGGCAGCACGCAGTTGGCCGGCGGCTGTCCACACTCGGTGCGGGGCGAGGCGAGATGAACCACGGAGAGCCGTCGTTCCCGTTGCAGCTCGGCCACCACCGTCTCGCCCGGCCGGCCGAGGTCGTACAGAAGAGTACGGGCGGCGAGCAGGTCGAGCGCGGGCCCGAAGGTGAGCGTGGTCGCGAAGATCCACAGTGCCAGCAGCGCGGTCACCGGCACGACGACCAACGCAGTCAGCTTCGAGCGGATCGGCCAGTCGCGGGTGTTCAATCGGACCTCGCCCGGAAGGGTGGCTGGAAGGGCTCCGGCACAGCCGGGCAGCGCCGTCACCGGGGCGCGCCCCGGTCGTCCCACCGGAACGCCGGCTCGGGCGCCTTGGGCAGGATACGTAATCCGCGCCGGTCGCACTACCGTCCGTCGAGACTACCGGTACGTTGCCGAACGTCCCGACGACGAACCGCCTGTCGGGTTCCGCCCGGCCGGCAGCCAGGTCGAGCCAGGAAAGTGCTCCGGAACGGGATTGGCGATCAGTACGTGGCGGGAATACCTGCAGGCGAAGGAGGAGCCATGTCGCCCACGCAGATAGTCCTCACCGTCCTCGTCATCCTGGTGGTCGCCGCCACCGCCGCCGCCGTCGTCGTGGCCGGCCGCCGCCGGGCGCTCCGGCAGCGTTTCGGCCCGGAGTACGACCACGTCGTCGCCGAGCAGGACAGCCGCAGCGCCGCCGAGCGCGAGTTGCGCGACCGGGAACGCCGACACGCCGAACTCGAACTGGTCCCGCTCACCCCCGAGTCCCGGGTCCGGTACACCGAGGCGTGGGAGGAGCTTCAGGTACGTTTCGTCGACTCCCCTGCCGAGACCGTCGGACAGGCCGACGAACTGGTCAGCCGGCTCATCGCCGAACGCGGATACCCCACCGGTGAGTTCGACGACCAGATCGCCCATCTCTCCGTCGAACACGCGCGCACGCTGGGCCACTACCGTGACGCGCACGAGATCCACCTGCGCAACTCCCGGGGCGAGGCCAGCACCGAGGATCTCCGCCAGGCCGTCGTCCACTATCGCGCCCTCTTCAGCGACCTGCTCGGCGAGGAGCCGCCGGGCACCGCGGGGGCACCGGAACAGCGCCATCCCGACGCCGTCCACGACGCCACCAACCGCTGAGGAGATCACCATGCGGCAGGAAGAGCAGCAGCTCAACAACGACCACCCGGAGACCGTACGCTCCGCCCCGGTGGCGGTGCCGAACACTGAGGACGACCGGGAGTCGCGCGGCGGGACCGACACCGTCGACGAGCCGACGGAGCGCGACCCGTCGGAGGCCGACCGGGGTCGCCCATGGGACGGCCGTCCCGGCTCCGACGGCGAGCGCACCGAGTTCAACGAGCCGGGTCCGGTACCGACCACCTTCGGCGCGACCACTGTCGGTGGCGCGGTCGCCGCGTCCGCACTAGCCAGTCCGCGCCCCGAGGACGAGCGCGACCCGCGTGAGGAGGACACCGCCCGACCGGGTGACGGCGCGGTCGACGGGGAGCGGGAGGGGCGGCGGGCGGACCCGACGGCCGAGTTCGACCGGATCGGCGAGGACGTCGACCGGGCCGACGACGACCTCGACGACAACGACACCGAGGCGTCGGCCGCCGCCGACCGGACGGCGGACGACCGGCTGACCGACCCCGTCGACGTGGACAGGGCGACAGACGACGAACTCCCGCGGACGACGGAGGGCGACCACACGGCGGCGGCGGGTGGTGCCGGCTACGGCAGCGCCACTCCCACGATGGTCGACCCCGACACGCAGCCGTCGGGCGAGGGCACGGCCAGCCCCGGGGCGGCGGTTCCGGCCGGGGCGGCGACCCTGTTCGACGACGCGACCGCACAGGGCTTCCGGGACCGCTGGCGCGACGTCCAACTGCGCTTCGTGGACGACCCCCGGGCGGCTGCCGGCGAGGCACAGTCACTGGTGGAGGAGGCCATGGAGGCGCTCTCGGCCGCGCTGACCGAACACCGCAACAAGCTCGGCGGCTGGCAGGAGGCCGGCTCGTCCGACACCGAGCAGCTGCGGGTGGCCGTACGCGAGTACCGGGATTTCCTCGACCGGGTACTCGGCCGCTGACCGGCGGCAGTTCAGCGCCACGACGTTTCACCCGAAGGCGGGTGCCCCGGATCCGGGGCACCCGCCTTCGGCGTACCTCCGGCAGGCATGGGCACCGGTGGGGCGGGTACGCCCAACAGGGCCGGAAAGCGCCGCGGACAGGAGGGCAGCAGCGATGACGGATCGTGATCGGCAACGACCGCTGGAGGAGCGCCCCGAGGCGGCCGCGGCGGTCGACGACGACAGCACCGTTCCTCAGCTGATGACCGGGGGCGGTCCCGACCGGAACGATCCGGCATTCGCCGAACCGGATGATCCGACCGGAAGCGGGCCGACCGCCGACATCATCGCCGATCCGTACGCCGCCGGTACCGGCGCGACGGGCACCGGCACCGGTGCCGGCGGGGACAACATCCGCACCGGCGCAGAGCAGCCCTGGGAGCCGGAGGACCTGGTGATGGCTCGCGGGCAGGACCTCACCGCCGAGAACATCGAGCGGGCCCGGCGCGACTTGGACGAGACCGGCCGCACGGCGATCGAGAAGACGGTTCCCTGATCCGCATGCGCTACGGTGCGCCCTCGCCGCGGCGGCGGTAGCCGGTTGCGGCATGCCAACGCCGTCGAGCGGGTGACGGCAACCGTGGCGCAGGCGGCGCGAGGGGCCCCTGGTCCGACCGGTGCGGTCGGACCAGGGGCCCGGGTGACCTGCCGCCGCAGCGCCTCACCTACTGTCGGCGGCGGGTATGCCTGTGCCCGTCAGGACAGCGGCGGGTAGGCGTTGCGCATCAGCTCGGAAAGCTGCGCCGGGAACCAGGCACCCGAGATCGGTGCGTCCGGCAGGGCACCGCTCATGCTGTTGCCGTTGCGCTCGTTGCCCTGGTAGGTCGGGTCGCACATCCGGTCGAAGCCCTTGCCGTCGTTGTTCGGGATCTCGCGGCTGGAGCCGTCCGACTCACCCGGGGGCTTGATCCAGACGTACGCGTCGATGCCGGATGCCGGTGCGGCCTTCGGGCGCTCGCCCAGACCCGCGCCGGACTGGTTGCACCAGTTGCCCTTGTGGATCCGGCGATCGATGCGGCCACCGTCCACGTAGGCGTTCACGCTGGTCGTCGGGCCCGCGGCGGTGGGCCGGTTCGGGCCGCCCCAGCCGTTACGCGAGGTGTCGATCAGCATGCCGATGTTGCTGGGGAAGCCCTGCCGGACCAGTTCCTGACGGAAGGCCTGAGCGAAGCTCTGCTCGTCGTTGTACTGGTTCCAGTCGATCCAGTCCGACTGCCGCACCGTCTGCCCGTTCACCGAGTCGGTGACCTTGGCGTACGGCTCGACCAGTGCCGAGTAGTTGGCCGTGTTGGTGATGAAGCCGTGCACGTGGTTGACGGTGGCGCCGGAGGCGCCGGCGGCCTCCCGCAGGATCTGGGCGGTCGGGGTGAAGTTGCTGTCCCAGCCGATCCAGCCGTGGTGCCCGGCGTCGATGTAGTTGTAGACGTTCGGGATCGCGCCCAGCTTGGCCAGGGCGTAGCCGACACCCTGCACGTACGCGCCGTTGGCCTTGACCGTGTCGCACATCGCGGTGCCACCCGGGTTGCCGGAGGTGTTGGTCACCAGGTTCGGCAGCGAGTCGATCTCGATGATGTTGATGATCCGCAGGTTGCGGTACTTCGCGTCACCCTGGATCGCCGCGATCGGGTCGATGTACTCGGCCTTGTACTTCGGCAGCTCGTCCGCCTTCAGCTCACCGTTGGAGGCGAGCGCCGCGCAGTCCCGGCCAGGCAGGTTGTAGATGACGACCTGGATGAACTGCGCGTTCTGCCGCAGCGCCTCGTCCAGGTGGTCACGCAGCCCCATCGGACCGTTGGACTGGCTGTTGTCGGTACCCTCGATCGCCGCGATCCGGTCCAGCCACACGCCGGTCGGGGTGTTCGAGATGCGGCTGCCACCGCTTACCGATTCGGCCTTGGCCTTCCACTCCGGGTTCACGTAGCCCCGGGCGTTCACGTACGGGTTGTCCACCTTGGTGCCGGGCGGCGGCGTGGTGGGCGGCGGGGTCGTCGGCGGCGGGGTGGTGGGCGGAGGCGTGGTGGGGGGCGGCGTCGTCGGCGGCGGGGTGGTCGGCGGCGGCGTGGTCGGGGTCGTGCCGCCGTTGCAGGCCACCCCGTTGACGGTGAACGAGGTGGGCTTGGGGTTGCTGCCGCTCCACGAGCCGTTGAAGCCGATGCTCGTGCTGGCACCGGTGGCCAGGTTTCCGTTCCACGACTCGTTCTGCGCGGTCACGTTGCGGCCCGACTGGCTCCACCGGGCCGACCAGCCCTGCACGAGACGCTGGTTGGCGTCGGGGAACGTGAAGCCGAGCGTCCAGTTGCTGAGCGCGTCGCCGACGTTCCTGATGGTGATGTTGGCGGTGAAACCGCCCTGCCAGTCGTTGGTCGTGTAGGCCACGTCGCACTGCGTCGCCGCGTGCGCCGCGGTCACCGGTAGCGTCACCAAACCGCCCGCGACCAGCGCGCTTGCGCCGGCCAACGCCACGGCCCGGCGTCGACCGGACAGCCTTCTCCACACATTCATGCCACTGATCTCCTTGGGCGAGACCGGATCCGCGTACGGCCCGGCACGTGGCCCGAGGGACGTCCTGCGCGGACGGCCGCCGGTACCAACGGGATTCTTCGGGAGCGCCCGACCCGGACGGGCGTTGGTGGTGGTGCGACGACCGGCGTCACCGGTCGGCGGCCAGGTGGTCGTCCGGCGAACCGGATGCCCTCGACACCTGCCTGCGCGGTGTGGCTCTGCTCACCGCGTCCTGCGATTCTTGCATGGGAGCGCTTCCATGGCAATGGTTCGATATTTTCGAAACGCTACCGGGCAAATGCCGCAACACCACTACAACGCGAGCGGCGCGCCCTGGCAAGCCCTGCGACACCCATCCCACCAGGCGCCGGACAGGCCGGCACGTCCGGGGCAGGCCGACCGACAAAACCCAGCAGACCGAACGAATGCCAGAACACGAATTTTTCCCTGCATAAGTCATGAAACGGTCTAACGTCGGTTCTGGCTCGGTTGTTGCCGGCCGCAGGACAACAGGGATGGAGTGACACAGGTCATGGCTAAGAAGATGCTGGGGAAGGTCGTTGCGGGTGCTGCCCTCGGCAGCGCCTCTCTGTTGGTGTTCGCGCCGGGAGCCGCGTACGCCGACAGCCAGCCGCAGACGGACGAAGGCAAGGTCTTTGCCAAGCCGCACGCCGTCAAGGCGGGCGAAGAGGTCAAGCTCATGCAGATCTGCACCGAGGAGCAGGAGCACCCCTTCGTCTGGTCCAAGGTCACCGGCAAGGTGAAGCTCGAACCGGCCCGGAACGGTGACTCGCGTGGCGACCACAAGGATTGGCGCGAGGAGAACGGCACCGCCGAAGGCGGCATGGACAGCGAGGGCTGGTCCGGCCACGAGCGTTCGCAGCCGGCCGAGGGCGAGCGCAGCGGCGGTTGGGGCGGCGGCGCTGACGTGCGCGACGACTGGAAGGGCGACGAGCACGGCCAGGACGCCGAGGGCGACCGCGACTCCAAGGACCACGACAAGAAGGACTGGAAGGGCGACTCGGCCGACGAGGAGTCCACCGGCGACTGGTCCGGTCGGCACGAGAACGGCGCGGACTCCGCCGAGCGCGAATGGTCCGGCGAGCGCGACTGGGCGGGCGAGTCGCACAAGGGCGACTGGTCCAGCGAGTCGGGCGAGAGCGACTGGTCCGGCAAGCGTGAAGACCGCTCCGGCGAGGCTGACTGGTCCGGCGAGCGCGACTGGGCGGCGGACGAGGCCGACGAACGCGGCAAGGACAGCTGGGAGCACAAGAAGGACTTCGTCTACTACGGCGAGGCCCACGTCGCCGAGGACGCCAAGCCCGGCACGTACGAGTTGGAGGGCTCCTGCGGCACGGGCGAGCTGGTCGTCCTGCCGAACGGTGGGGTCGACGGCGGCGACGGCGGGATCGCCACCGGCGCCGACCGTGGCCTGGCCACCGCCGGGGCGAGCCTGGTCGGCGCGGCGGCCCTCGGTGGCCTCGTGCTGATGCGCCGTCGTCGGGCCGATGAGTTCGCGGCCTGACGCGACGACGAGACGGGCCGGCGGCCGTCACGGTGGACCGTGGCGTGCCGTCGGCACCGTCGTCGTCGTCCTGCTCGCCATGATGGGCTCCGGCCTCATCGGCGCCGCGCTGAAGACCACCGACTCGCCGCGCCCACCGCAGCCCGTGGCAGGGACGAGCGCCGCGTCCCCGAACGCGTCCGCAGAGGCCGACCTCAACGGCGCGCAGCGAGTGCCGTCCGGGCTGCCCCGTGCCACTCCCACCAGCATCAGCATCCCCCGCATCGGGGTCCAGGCCAACATCATGACGCTCGGCACCAACCCCGACGGCACCGTCCAGGTGCCCCCGCTGGACCAGGCGCTGCTCGCCGGTTGGTACGAGCCCGGCCCGAGCCCCGGCGAGCCCGGCAACTCGGTCATCGTCGGTCACGTCGACTCGGCCGCGATCGGTCCCGCCGTCTTCTTCTCCCTCGGTGCCCTGCAACCCGGTGACACCGTCAGCGTCGCACGGGCCGACGGCCGGACGGCTACCTTCCGGGTGGACTCGGTGGCCTCGTATCCGAAGGACGCCTTCCCCACCGATCAGGTGTACGGCCCCAGCGACCGCCCGGGTCTACGGGTGATCACTTGCGGCGGCCAGTTCGACGAGGCAACCGGCGACTACCCCGACAACGTAATCGTCTTCGCCTCCCTCACCCCCTGACACCCCACCCCCGCCGATGCCCCCGCTCCCAGCCCCGCCGATCATGCAGTTGTGGCACCGGACAAAAGCCGGATATCCACACGTTCCGAGTGCCACAACTGCATGATCGCGATGGTGGGAGTGGTCAGGTGGCGGCGGAGGTGCGGACCAGGGTGCGGATCTGGCGGAGCAGGACCGAGAGGGCGGCCAGGTCGGCGCGGGATTCGTCGAACTCGCCCATCGCCCGTTCGGCACGGTGGATCGAGGTGGCATTCGACTGTTCCCACTGCTGTACCCGCTCCTGCGGCGAAAGGTCGCCCGGCGTGGAGTCCAGCACCTCCGCGGTGAGCGCGGCGAGCGCGGCGTACAGGTCGTACCGCAGCGCCATCCGCGCGAGCGTCTGCCAGCGGTCCTCGCGCGGCAGCAGGGAGATCTTCGACAGCAGCGAGTCCACCCGGAACCGGTCGGAGAGCACGAAGTAGACCGAGGCGACCTCAGCGACGTCCCGTCCGGTGCCGGCCGCGGTCTCCACCACGTCCAGCAGGCCGAAGCTGTACATCAGCCGGGTACTGCGCTCGGCCAGTTCACGCGGCACCCCGCGCCCGGTCATGGAGTCGATGTGGGCCACGATCGACTCGCGCTCGCTGCCGTAGAAGAGCGTCTCCATCTGGGGTAGCAGCCGGGTGATCCCGTCCCGCAGTCGGGCGATCTCGGCCGGCACGTCGATCGGCGAGCGGCGGTTGGTCACCAGCCACCGCACCGCCCGGTCGAGCAGCCGCCGGGTGTCGAGATAGACGCTGGTCTGCAACTCCGGATCGATCCGGTTGTCCAGTGCCTCGACCGCGTCCCACAGCTCGCGCAGTCCGAAGACCTCGCGGACCACCACGTACGCCCGGATCACGTCCGCCGCCGTCGCGGCGGTCTCCTCGACCACCCGGAAGACGAACGAGATCCCGCCCCGGTTGATCGCCTCGTTCACCAACACCGTGGTCACGATGTCGCGGCGCAACCGGTGCCGGTTCATCCGGTCGGCGAACCGTTTCCGCATCGGCGTCGGGAAGTAGTTGACCAGCACCTCGCCGGTCCACTCCTCGTCGGGCAGCCCGTCGGTGAGGATCTCCTTCTCCAGGGCGATCTTCACGTACGCCAGCAGCACGGCGAACTCCGGCGCGGTCAACCCGGACTCGGTGCGTACCGCCAACTCCTCGTCCGGCGGCAGCGCCTCCAGCGACCGGTCCAGGACGCCGGCACGCTCCAGCTCGGTGATCATCCGTCGGTGCACCGGAAGCAGCGAGGTCGCCTGGGCCTGAGAGTTGTTGATCGCCCGGGCCTGGTCATAGTTGTCCCGCAGCACCAGCTCCGCGACCTCGTCGGTCATCCGGGCGAGCAGCTCGTCCCGCTCGGGGACACTCAGCTCACCGTCGGCTACCGCGGTGTTCAGCAGGATCTTGATGTTCACCTCGTGGTCGGAGCAGTCCACCCCGGCCGCGTTGTCGATGAAGTCGGTGTACATCCGGCCGCCCGCCTGGGCGTACTCGATCCGGCCGTGCTGGGTGAAGCCCAGGTTGCCGCCCTCACCGACCACCCGGCAGCGCAGGCTGCGACCATCCACCCGAATCGCGTCGTTGGACTTGTCGCCCACCTGAGCGTTGGTCTCGCTGGACGCCTTGACGTAGGTGCCGATGCCGCCGTTCCAGAACAGGTCGACAGGCGCGGTGAGGATGGCCTTCATCAACTCCTGCGGGCTCAGCTGGTCGACGTCGTCGTCGAGCCCGAGCACGGCACGAACCTGCGGTGACACCGGCACCGACTTCGCCGTACGCGGGTAGATCC
This sequence comes from Verrucosispora sp. WMMD573, assembly GCF_027497175.1. Taxonomy (NCBI): domain Bacteria; kingdom Bacillati; phylum Actinomycetota; class Actinomycetes; order Micromonosporales; family Micromonosporaceae; genus Micromonospora; species Verrucosispora sp. WMMD573. Next base: position 254,228 of record NZ_CP114901.1, read on the forward strand.
CACCCCCGGCAGAGATCAACTCGGCGTTGTAGTCCTCCCAGGTGGACCGGGACAACTCGAACAGCCGTTTGCGTTCGGCGTACGAGGTGGCCGGGTCCGGGTCCGGGTCCAGGAAGATGTGCCGGTGGTCGAACGCGGCCACCAGCCGGATGTGCTCCGACAACAGCATGCCGTTGCCGAACACGTCACCGGACATGTCGCCGACCCCGGCCACGGTGAAGTCCTGACTCTGGGTGTCGTGCCCCATCTCGCGGAAGTGCCGCTTGACCGACTCCCACGCACCTCGGGCGGTGATGCCCATCTTCTTGTGGTCGTAGCCGGCCGAGCCGCCGGAGGCGAAGGCGTCGCCCAGCCAGAAGTTGTGCGCCGTCGAGATCGCGTTGGCGGTGTCGGAGAAGGTGGCGGTGCCCTTGTCCGCCGCCACCACCATGTACGGGTCGTCGCCGTCGTGCCGGACCACGTCGTCGGGCGGCACGATCTCACCGGCCACGATGTTGTCGGTGACGTCCAGCAGCGCCGAGACGAACTCCTGGTAGCAGATCACCGCCTCGTCGCGGTCACCCGGCTGCTGCTTGAGCACGAAACCGCCCTTCGCGCCCACCGGCACGATCACGGCGTTCTTCACCATCTGCGCCTTGACCAGACCGAGCACCTCGGTACGGAAGTCCTCCCGCCGGTCGGACCAGCGCAGGCCGCCCCGGGCCACCGGCCCGAACCGCAGGTGCACACCCTCGAACCGGGGCGAGTAGACGAAGATCTCGAACTTCGGTCGCGGCGCGGGCAACTCGGGGACCGCCTGCGGGTCGAGCTTGAAGGCGACGTACGGCTTGGGCCGCCCGCCCACCGGCCGCTGGTAGAAGCTGGTCCGCAGGGTGGCCTGGATCAGGTTCAGGTACGACCGCAGGATCCGGTCCTGGTCGAGGCTGGCCACGTCGTCGAGCGCGGCGCGGATCTCGGTCACCAGTTCGGCACCCCGCCGCTGGCGCTGCTCGGCGTCGACCGGACCCGGCTCGAACCGCGCCTCGAAGAGCTGCACCAGCAACGTGGCCAAGTGCGGGTACGCGATGAAGGTGGACTCCATGTAGTCCTGCGAGAACACCGTGCCGGTCTGCCGCAGGTACTTCGCGTACGCCCGCAGCACCACCACCTGACGCCAGGTCAGCCCGGCGAGCAGCACCAGCTCGTTGAAGCGGTCCACCTCGGCTTCGCCCCGCCACGCCGCCGCGAAGGCGTTCTCCACGTGCGGGCGCACCTCGGCCAGTTCCTGGTGCCCCTCGGGCAGCCGTAGCCCGAAGTCGTAGAGCCAGATCCGGCCGTCGACCCGCTCCACCTCGTACGGGTGCTCGTCGACGACCTTGACGCCGAGTGAGTGCAGCACCGGCAGCACCGCCGAGAGCATCATCGGCTCGCCGTAGCGGTACACCTTGAACCGCACGTCCATCGACTCGTCGACGTCCGGGCCCCGGCTGGCGGCTCGCGGCGCCAACTGCTTGCGGAACAGGTGCATCTCCAGCTGGCCGGGCTCCTCCAGCAGCTCCAGCTTGGCCAGGTCCTTCATCGCCTCGTACGGCGTGTGCCCGTCCTTGTAGCCCTCCGGGAACGCGTCGGCGTACCGGCCGAACAGGTGCTTGGCCTGCTCGTCGCCGAGCTTGCGTTCCAGCACCAGCCGGTAGTCGTCGTCCCACAACCGGGTGGCGTCGGCCAGCTCCTCGGCCAACAGGTCGGCGTCGATGTCGCCGGGTGGGCTCGTCGGGTCGGTCCGCACGATGAAGTGCACCCGGGCCAGCATCGACTCGGTCACCCGGGTGGTGTAGTCCACCCCGACACCGTTCAGCTCACGCAGCAGGATGTCCTGCATGCGCAGGCGGTTCTGGGTGGTGAACCGGTCCCGGGGCAGGTAGATCAGACAGGAGATGAACCGCCCGTACGCGTCGCGACGCAGGAACACCCGCAGCTGCCGGCGACCGGCCATCCGCAGCACCCCGATGACCGCGTGGTACAGGTCGTCGGTCTTGATCTGGAACAGTTCGTCGCGCGGGTACGTCTCCAGGATCTGCATCAGATCCTTGCCGGAGTGGCTGCGCAGGCTCAGCCCGGAGCGGTCAAGCACCTCGGCGACCTTGCGCCGGACCACCGGCAACTCCTGGACACTGGTCCGGTACGCGGCGGTCGAGAACAGGCCCAGGAAGCGCCGCTCGCCCACCACCTCGCCGTCCTCGTCGAAGATCTTGAAGCCGATGTAGTCGAGGTACGCCGAGCGGTGCACGGTGGCCCGCGAGTTCGCCTTGGTGATGATCAGCAGGCGCTTCTCGGTGACCTTCTCGTGCGCCTCGGGCGTCATCGAGGACAGTGCGCGCGCCTCCGGCGAGTCCTGACGCAGGATGCCCAGCCCGGTGCCGAGCACCGCTTCCAGCGCCGGCCCGCCCTCGGCCGAGTTCGGCACCAGCCGGTACTCCCGGTAGCCGAGGAAGGTGAAGTGATCGTGCGCGAGCCAGCGCAACAGCTCGACCGAGTCGGTGATGTCCTTCTCCGGCACCGGTGGCCGGTTGTCGCTGGTCCGCGCGGCAGCCAACTCGTCGGCGAGGGTGAGGGCGCACTGGCGCATCTTCGGCCAGTCCTCCACGGCCTCCCGCACGTCGGTCAGCACCCGTTGCAGTTCCCGACGTAGCTTGTCCCGCTCCTCCGGGTCACGGACCGGGTCGATCTCGATCCGCATCCAGCTCTCGACCAGATCGCCGGAGATCGCATCGTCCGGCTCCACGTCGGCGGCGACCTCGACCAGCCGACCCAACGGCTCCCGGCGCACCACGACCAGCGGGTGCACCAGCAGGTGGACGTCCAGGTGATGGGTGTTGAGCAGGGCGGTCACCGAGTCGACCAGGAACGGCATGTCGTCGGTGACGATCTCGATGACGCTGTGGTGCTGCTCCGCGTCGGGCGAGTGGATCCGCAGCTTCAACTCACCCGGCACCCGCTGCCGGGCCAGTTCCCGGTGCGCGCGAGCGGCGTCGAGCATCTCCTCGGCGGTGAACCCGATCAGTTCCTCGTCCGGCGCGAACCGCCAGAACCTGCCCACCAGGGTCGCCGCGTCATGGTCGTCGCCGGCCAGCGACACCGCCTGGGCCACCAGTCGCTCGGCGTTGGGCACCGGCTCGTCGAACTCGGCGTCCTCCGCGTCGTCGGCCAGCGCCTCCGGCGGTAGTCCCAGGTCGTAGAGGGTGTCGAGGCTCGAACCGGTCATCCCGGTCGCACCTGTGTCTAGCCGACCGAAACCGTCCCCGTCGGTCGCCGTGTCGAAACTGTCGTCCCGGCCGGTGTCAACCTGCCGGAGGTCGGGTTCCGGTTTGATCGCCGGACGCCGGTCCATCGGTGCCACTCCCCTCGACCCACAACGCTGTGGGTCACTCTGCCGCCAAGCCTAGGCCGACCGATCAGTTCCTCCGTCGGCGGACCACCGGCCGGACGTCCGGATCTCCGACGCCGTCCTTTCACCCGTTGCGGTACGAGGTTCGACCGGGTCCGGAGTACCCCGCCTGATGTTGTTCATCACACCGTCACGAGACCGTCTTTTCTCCTGACCAGGCCCGTCCGGGACAGTGGCCGCCGCCCCGGCGTACTAGCGTGCGGAACAGCCGACCGGGAGGAAGCACCAGATGTACGTTCCGCTCCGCCAACGCCGCAGCCGGTCACCACTTGGCGTGGTCATCGCCTGCCTGGTCGTGGCGGCCGGTCTGGTCGCCTGCTCCGGCGAGGACGGCCCGCAGCGCACCGTCGACGCCTTCCTCGACGGCTGGCGCAAGGGCGACCTGAACGCGGTGGGTTTCGTCGACCCGACCGGCGCGAAGGTTCCCGCGGCCAACGTCGTCCGGGAGATCCGGGAGCTCTCCGGCGAGCTCGTCGACGCTCCGCTCGCGCTGACCCGCCAGGGCGATCCCGAGGTGGTCCGGGACACCGCCACCGCCACCATCCGCGTCGAGTGGACGCTACCGGGCGGGACGAGCTGGGCGTACGACCGTCCGCTGCGACTCAGCCAGGGCCGCGACGACAAATGGCAGGTGATCTGGGAGCCGCAGATCGTTCAGGAACAGCTCACCCGCGGCGATCGGCTGGGGCTGCGACGGGATCGGGCCACCCGGGCCACCGTGCTCGACGGTGCCGGTGAGCCGATCGTGGCGCCCCGCGACGTGGTCCGGGTGGGGTTGCAGCCCAACGAGGTGACCGACGTCAAGGCCATGATCCGCGAACTGGACGCCGCCTTCCGCGCCATCCGGCCGGCGATCACCCCGCCGGTCGACCTGTCGGACCTGCCGAAGCGGCTGAAGGAGGCGAAACCGGACGCATTCGTCGAGGTGGTCACCCTGCGTGACGAGGCGTACCGACAGATCAAGTCCCGCATCTACCCCCTGTCCGGGACGAAGTTCCCGACCGACAAGCTGGACCTCGCACCCACCCGCGAGTTCGCCCGGGCAGTGCTCGGAACCGTCGACCCCGCGTACGCCGAGGACCTCGCCGACCACCCCGACCGCTACTCCCCCGGCGACCTCGTCGGCCACGGAGGATTGCAGGGCCGCTGGGACGAGCGGCTACGTGGCGTACCGGGCCTGGCCGTCGTGATCAACCGAGCCGGGCCGGACGGCACCGTGGAGTCGACAGGCACCGAGGTGTTCCGCCGTGAGCCCCAGCCCGGCCAGCCGGTTCGTACCACCCTCGACGTGGCCACTCAGAATGCCGCCGACCGGGCGCTGCGCGGCGAACGCCGGCGCTCCGCCCTGGTGGCCGTACGGATCACCGACGGTGCCGTGCTCGCCGCGGCCAACGGCCCCGGTGCCGCCGGGGAGAACCTGGCCTTCACCGCGCAGGTGCCACCCGGCTCCACCTTCAAGATGGTAAGCGCGTTCGGGCTGATCGAACGCGGGGCGGTCACCCCCGACACCACCGTCGACTGCCCGAAGAGGCTCGACGTGGACGGACGTTTGTTCAAGAACTCCGATGACTTCGCCCTCGGCAAGGTGCCGTTCCGCACCGACTTCGCCAAGTCGTGCAACACCGCCTTCGCCGCGCTCGCCCCCCAGCTGGGCGCGGACGGCCTGGCCGCCGCCGGACGCGCTCTCGGTCTGGAAGGCGACTGGGGTGACCTGGGCCTGGACGCGTTCACCGGCAAGGTCTCGGCGAACGGCGGCGCCACCGAACAGGCCGCCGCGGCGATCGGACAGGGCACCACGGTGGTCAGCCCGCTGGCCATGGCGGCGGCGACCGCAGCCGTGGCCAGGGGTCAGTTCGTCCCGCCGAAGCTGCTGCTGGATCCGGCGCCGGCACCGGCCGCCGGGCCGGGGGCGCAGCTGAAGCCCGAGGCGGTCACGGCAGTCCAGGACATGATGCGCGAGGTGGTCACCAGCGGCTCCGGGACCGCCCTGCGGGATGTGCCGGGCGAGCCGGTGCACGGCAAGACCGGCACCGCCGAGTACGACGACAACCCGGACAACACCCACGCCTGGTTCGTCGCCTGGCAGGGCGACGTGGCCTTCGCCGTCTTCGTCGAGAAGGGCGGCTCGGGCAGCGGCACCGCGGTACCGATCGCCGAGAGCTTCCTGCGCGCCCTATCCGACTGAACGCCTCACCCCTCCCAACCGCCGCTGACCCCCCGCAAACGCTCCCCGGTAAGCAACTTCGGGGTTGTTGCTGGGTCAGCGGGGCCTCCAGGCAGCAACAACCCTGAAGTTGTCCGAAACGGCGGCGGGACGAGACGGCGGCGGGATGTCAGGCGGCCGGCCCGCCGGTGGCGGTCGCTGGACGAGTGGTCCCCGTCGGGAAAGCGATGCCGCCCGGGTCACCATCGGCTACACCACCATCGGCCAGGTCATGATCAGCCAGGCCACCATCGACCGGGTCACCGCCGCCCGCGCTGCCGCCACCCACACCGCCACTGCCGCCGCCCGCGCTGCCGCCACCCACACCGCCACTGCCGCCGCCCGCGCCACCGCCGTCCGTGCCGCCACCGCCCACGCCACCGCCACTCGGGCGACCGCCGCTGTGGCGATGGTCGTCGGTCTGACCGCGGTCGACAGGTGCCGGTGCGTCCGGTGGGCCGGGTTGATCGATGCTCCGGCGCGGGCCGGGGGTGGGACGGCGACTCTCCTCGGGACGCGACCGAGGTGGCGCCGAACCGGGAGCGGTCACCGGGCGCAGGCCGGATACCACGGTGTTGACGATCTCCGCGGCGTACGCGCCGTCCGGGTCGTAGTCGGGGTCGAAGACGGTCAGCTCGACACCGAGGCAGTGCGGGGTGTCGACCAGACCGGCGAGCAGAATCTCCAGCTCGGCGAAGGCGATGCCGCCCGGGTCGGGCGCGTCGACCGCCGGCATCACGGCGGGGTCGAGCACGTCCACGTCGACATGCACCCAGTATCCCGCGCAGTCGGCCAGCTGCTCGTGCGCCCACTGGGCGGTACGCGCCGCGCCCTCGGCGCGGAGCGCCGGCACCGGTCGGGTGATGATCCCGGCGGCCTGCAGGTCGAGCCGGTACTCGTCCTGGGCACGGATGCCGAGCACCACCACATCCACGTCCCGGAAGTATGGTCGCCGGCCCTCGATGGCCGCCAGGTCGGCCTGGCCCCGACCGGTCACCAGGGCGAGATCCTCACCCGCCGCCGCGCCCACGTACGAGGCGTTGCCAGGATGTCGGAAGTCGGAATGGCCGTCGACGAAGATCAAACCGATCCGGCCGCCGACCGCCTCACCCAGCCGGTGCATGGCCAGCGCCGAGCCGAGCAGGATCGAGCAGTCGCCGCCGAGGACCACCGGGAACTCTCCCCGGTCGATGATCGCGCCGATCCGGTCGGCCAGCGCCGCCGAGTAGTCGGCGATCTCCCGCGCGTGGCAGACGCCGTCTCCGGGTCGCCAGTCACCGGCGTCGTAGCGGGGCGGGGTCAGGCAACCCGCGTCCCGGGCGCGCAACCGGGGCAGCAGCCCCTGGTCCCGTAGCGCGCCCGGCGCCTTCCCGCAGCCTGGCACGGAGGTGGGCGTCGGCGGGCGCAGACCGAGGTTACTCGGCGCGTCGAGGACGGCGATCCGGCGCATCATGGACCGCCGACGTTCGCGACTGCGGGGCTCGCAAGCTCACTCCTCGCGCTCACCGAGCCACCCTTCGTTCGCGACTGCGGGGCTCGCAAGCTCACTCCTCGCGCTCACCGAGCCACCCTTCGATCGCGACTGCGGGGCTCGCAAGCTCACTCCTCGCGCTCACCTAAGCTCCCGTCCTCGTGGTGTGAAGGCGGGCCGGCGACACGCCGGCCCGCGCTGGCGTGGCAGGTACTCAGAACAGGGCGCTGGCCAGGGACCGGCGGGCCGAGGCGACCGCGGGATCCTCTGGCCCGGCGATGGTGAACAGGCCGATCAGGTGCTGACGGACCTTCTCCCGGTCGTCGCCAGCGGTACGGCGTACCAGCCCGACCAGGCGCTGGTACGCCTGATCGGCCAGGCCGCTGAGGACCTCGATGTCGGCGGCGAGCAGTTGGGCGTCGACATCGTCGGGGTCGGCCGCTGCGGCGGTGAGCGCCGCCTGCGGATCGGCTCCGGCCACCCGGCGGGCGAGTCCCACCTGGGCCAGCCCGGCCTCGGCCGCGGCGTCCGCCGGGGTTTCGGCGAGGATCTTCCGGTACGCCTGCTCGGCGGCGTCCAGGTCACCACTCATCAGCGCGTCGTCCGCCTCGTTGAGCCGTGGGTCCTCCGGCTCGGCCACACTCACCCCACCGGCCTTGAGCACGGCCTGGAGCCACTGGCGAAGCTGCGCCTCGGGCACCACGCCGGAGAAGGCGTCGACGGGTTGCCCGCCGACCACCGCGTACACCATCGGGATGCCCTGGACCCGGAACATCTGCGCGAGCCTCGGGTTGGCGTCCACGTCGACCTTGGCGAGCACCCAGGCACCGCCGCCCTCGACCGCCAGCCGTTCCAGCACCGGAGAGAGTTGCTTGCAGGGCTCGCACCACTCGGCCCAGAAGTCGACCACGACGGGTGTGGTCAACGAGCGCTCCAGGACCTCCGACTGGAAGGTCGCCTCGGTCACGTCGACGACTGTGACGCCGCCGACGGCACCGCCGGGTGCCCCGGCGGGCGGGCCGGCCTGAACCGGAGCCGGTGTGGAACTGGGGGCAGGGGTGCGCAGCGCGCTGAGGTCGACCGCGCCGCGGGTAAAGATCGACGAGGTGATCCGTGGGTCGCTCATGGTTATCTAGTCTCGCACGCAGTTCGCCGAACTCGGATCAGCCTCGGCCCGCGCAGTTGCCACTGTCACCCCTGCCCAGCCGCCCTGATGGGGCGAAGGTCAGAACCGTGCGGGCTCGCGGTAAACGCCCCATTCGGCCCGCAGCGCCTCACAGATCTCGCCGAGGGTCGCCTCCGCCCGGACGGCGTCGAGCATCGCCGGGATCATGTTCTCCCCGGTACGGCTCACCGCCACCATGGCCTCGACCGCGGCACGTACCCGGGAGTCGTCCCGACCGTGCTTGCGTTCGGCCAGCATCCGGCGCTGTTCCAACTCCACCTCGTGCGAGATGCGGAGGATCTCCAGCTCCTTGGCGACCGTGCCGGTGTGGCAGTTGACGCCGACGATCTTCTTGTCGCCCTTCTCCAACGCCTGCTGGTACGCGAACGCAGCCTCGGCGATCTGCCCGGTGAACCAGCCGTCCTCGATGCCGCGCAAGATGCCGGAGGTCATCGGCCCGATCTGGTGCGGGCCGTCGCCGCCGAGCGCGCGGATCCGGGCGAAGATCTCCTCCGCCTCGGCCTCGATCCGGTCGGTGAGCGCCTCGACGTACCAGGAGCCGCCCAGCGGGTCGGCCACGTTTGTCACCCCGATCTCCTCCATCAGCACCTGCTGAGTACGCAGGGCGATCTCCGCGGACTCGTCGGTGGGCAGGGCGAGGGTCTCGTCCAGGGCGTTGGTGTGCAGTGAGTTGGTGCCGCCGAGCACGGCGGCGAGCGCCTCGACGGCGGTGCGTACCACGTTGTTGACCGGCTGCTGCGCGGTCAGCGACACGCCCGCGGTCTGGGTGTGGAATCGCAGCCAGAGCGCCTTCTCGCTGGTAGCGCCGTAGACGTCGCGCAGCCAGCGCGCCCAGATCCGGCGGGCGGCCCGGAACTTGGCGATCTCCTCGAAGAAGTCGACGTGCGAGTCGAAGAAGAAACTCAGCCCGGGGGCGAAGACGTTGACGTCGAGCCCGCGCGACAGTCCCAGTTCGACGTAACCGAAGCCGTCCGCCAGGGTGTACGCCAGTTCCTGCGCGGCGGTCGAGCCGGCCTCACGGATGTGGTAGCCGGAGACCGACAGCGGCTTGTAGCGCGGGATCTCGGCCGCGCAGTACTCCATCAGGTCGCCGATCAGGCGCAGGTGCGGCTCCGGGTCGAACAGCCACTCCTTCTGCGCGATGTACTCCTTGAAGATGTCGGTCTGCAGCGTCCCGTCCAGGCTCGACAGGTCGGCGCCCTGGCGCTCGGCGGCGACCAGGTACATGCAGAACACCGGCACCGCCGGGCCGGAGATGGTCATGCTGGTGGTGACCCCGGCCAGGTCGATGCCGTCGAAGAGCGCCTCCATGTCGGCGGCGCTGTCCACCGCCACCCCGCAGTGGCCCACCTCGCCGAGCGACTGCGGGTCGTCGGAGTCGCGCCCCATCAGGGTCGGCATGTCGAAGGCGACGGAGAGCCCGCCGCCACCGGCGCCCAGGATCATCTTGTAGCGCTCGTTGGTCTGCCGGGCGTTGCCGAACCCGGCGAACTGGCGGATCGTCCAGGTCCGTCCCCGGTAGCCGGTCGGGTGGAGGCCCCGCGTGTACGGGAACTCCCCGGGCCAGCCGATCCGCTCGAATCCCGGGTACGCGGCACCTTGCGGTGGACCGTAGACCGGCTCGACGGGCATCCCGGAGAGCGTGGTGAAGTCGGCGTCCCGCTTGCGCGCGGAGTCGTAGCGGGCCTGCCAGCGGGCCCGCCCGGCCGCGATGTCGTCGGCGTTCATCCCCGGGCTCCTCCTCGAGTCCTCGACTGCGATCGAGTGTAGAGCCCTTACCTGAACGATCGATAAGGCAGTTCGTACCGACCGGTAACCTGAGCTGCCCGAATTCAGGCGCCAGGACCGTCGATGGCCACGTCGTCCACCCGGATGTTGATCTCGTCGACCCGCAGTCCGTACGCCTCGACCGCCCGGGTCACCTCGACCCGCACCGCCGTGGTCACCTCCGGCACCGGGTGGCCGGCGTCGGTCACGATGACCAGGTTGATCACGGCACCGCCGTTGGTGACGTGCGCCGAGCAGCCCCGGCGCGCGTCGCCGACCTGGTCGAGCCCGACCCGGTCCAGTACCGCGTTGAAGAACCGGGCGATGTCGCCACCCAGCTCGACCACGCCGGGCACGGCCTTCGCCGCGGCCACCGCGATCTTCTCCACCACCTCGTCCGAGATGTGCGTACGCCCGCCCGCCACCGCGTCCGGCGTCATCGCCAACTCCTGCGTCATCTCGTGGTCCATGCGTCCCCCAGCGGCCGTCGCGGTGTCCGCGCAACCGCGCGGCGGTGCGAGCCTAACCGTCCCGGGCGGTCCGCAGTGGACGTGGTTACCCGGCGATCTGGGCGAGCAACGTCTCGGCCGCGGCGTACGGATCGGTGGCACCGGCCGCCACCTCGGCGGCGAGCGCCGGCAGCTGCGTACCGTCGCGCAGCGAGCCGATCCGGGCGCGGAGCACGCCGAGCGCGATCGCCTCGACCTCGGCGGCGGCCCGCGCCTCCCGCCGACGCCGCAACTCGTCGTGCTCCACCAGCCAGGCGCGATGCTTGTCGATGGCGGCGGCGACGTCGTCGATGCCCTCACCACGGGCGGCGACCGCCCGCACCACCTGCGGACGCCACTGACCCGGCCCGCGCTCGCCGAGGGCGATCATGCCCTGGATGTCCCGCACGGTGGCGTCGGCACCGTCCCGGTCGGCCTTGTTCACCACGAAGACGTCGGCGATCTCCAGAATGCCGGCCTTCACTGCCTGGATCGCGTCGCCCATGCCCGGCGCGAGCAGCACCAGTGTGGTGTCGGCCAGCGAGGCCACCTCGACCTCCGCCTGCCCGACCCCGACGGTCTCCACCAGCACCACGTCGCAGCCGGCGCCCTCCAGCACCCGCACCGCCTGCGGGGTGGCCGCCGACAACCCACCGAGGTGCCCCCGGCTGGACATGGAGCGGATGTAGACGCCCGGGTCGGTGGCATGGTCCTGCATCCGCACCCGGTCACCGAGGATCGCACCGCCGGTGAACGGACTGGACGGATCGATGGCCAGCACGCCGACCCGGTGCCCGTGGGCCCGCAGCGCTCGGACCAGTTCGTTCGTGGTGGTGGACTTGCCCACCCCCGGCGAGCCGGTCAGGCCGACCACCTGGGCCCGTCCGGTGTACGGGGCGAGCGCCGCGGCCATGACCGGCACGGTCTCGTCGCCCGACTCGACCAGGGTGATCAGCCGGGCCACCGCGCGGGGATCACCGTCGCGGGCCCGTTCGACAAGCATCGGTACGTCCCGACTGCGGCGCACCGAACCGGTGGCCGCCGCCGGGACGCGGGTGTTCGACTCGCTCACAGATCGGTTTCGGTGGGGTCGGGAACGTGGATGATCAGTGCGTCGCCCTGGCCGCCACCCCCGCACAGCGCCGCCGCACCCGTGCCGCCACCGCGCCGCTTGAGTTCCAACGCGAGGGTGAGTACCAGCCGGGCGCCGGACATGCCGATCGGGTGGCCGAGCGCGATCGCCCCGCCGTTGACGTTGACCTTGTCCGGGCTGATCCCAAGGTCACGGGTCGACTGGATACCGACCTGGGCGAACGCCTCGTTGATCTCGATCAGGTCCAGGTCGGAGACGGCCAGGCCGCCCTTGCGCAGGGCGTGCTGGATGGCGTTCGACGGCTGCGAGTGCAGGGAGTTGTCGGGGCCTGCCACGTTGCCGTGCGCCCCCACCTCGGCCAGCCAGGCCAGGCCCAGTTCCTTGGCCTTCGCCTTGCTCATCACCACCACGGCGGCGGCGCCGTCGGAGATCGGCGAGGAACTGCCCGCGGTGATGGTGCCGTCGGGGGTGAACGCCGGGCGGAGTTTGGCCAGGGACTCGGCGGTGGTGTCCGGCCGGATGCCCTCGTCCTCGCTGATCACCAGCGGGTCACCCTTGCGCTGCGGGATGACCACCGGGGTGATCTCCTCGGCGAAGTGGCCGTTCTTCTGGGCGGCGGCGGCGCGCTGGTGGCTGCTGGCCGCGAACTCGTCCTGCTCCCGACGGGTGATGCTCCGGGTGCTGCCGTGCCGCTCGGTGGACTCGCCCATCGCGCAGCAGTCCCAGGCGTCGGTCAGCCCGTCGAGCGCCATGTGGTCCTTGAGCGTCACGTCACCGTACTTGTAGCCGCCGCGCTGGCCGAGCAGCAGGTGCGGAGCATTGGTCATCGACTCCATGCCGCCGGCCACCACGATGTCGAACTCGCCGGCCCGGATCAGCTGGTCGGCCAGGGCGATCGCGTCGAGCCCGGAGAGACAGACCTTGTTGATACTCAGGGCCGGTACGGACATCGGGATGCCCGCCTCGACGGCGGCCTGCCGGGCGGGAATCTGCCCGGCGCCAGCCTGGAGCACCTGGCCCATGATCACGTATTGCACCTGGTCGGGTGCGACTCCCGCCCGTTCCAGGGCGGCAGAGATCGCGATGCCGCCGAGTTTCGTCGCCGGTAGGTCCTTGAGGTTGCCCAGCAGGCGCCCCATCGGGGTCCGCGCGCCGCTGACGATCACCGAAGCCATACCTGCCTCCGAGGGGGTGCCGACCTGTACGCCTTAACGATTGTTCGGCCAGACTAACGTCATGCCTAAGAACTCCCCCGTCGAGCCCGCTGCCGACTATGTCACAGACATCGGGCTGCGCCGCATCGACCATGTCGGGATCGCGGTGCCCGACCTCGACGCCGCCATCGACTTCTACCAGCGCACCTTCGGGATGCGCTGCGTGCACACGGAGACCAACACCGAGCAGGGTGTCCGGGAGGCGATGCTGTCGGTCGGGCCGAGCACCGAGGGGGGTTGCGTGCAACTGCTCGCGCCACTGACCCCGGAGTCGACGATCGCGAAGTTCCTCGACCGCAACGGCCCGGGCGTTCAGCAGGTGGCGTACACGGTGGCCGACATCGACGCGGCCTGCGCGGCGCTGCGTGAGCGTGGCGTACGGCTGCTCTACGAGTCCCCGAAGCGTGGTACCGCCGACTCGCGGATCAATTTCGTGCACCCGAAGGACGCCGGCGGCGTGCTTATCGAGTTGGTCCAACCGGCCGCGTCCCACTGACCCCGACGGCCGTGCCCGGCCCGCCGCGAGCACGCAGGTGTGCGCTTGCCGGGGCGGGCATGCACCTCCGCGCAGCGGCCGGTGCAGTTTTTCACAGCAGCCTTCCGACCCTAGCTACCGTTCAGTAACCTCCGGCCTCACAGGTAGCCCGGAGGCGCGGGATGTGGTGGCGGCCGACATGGCGACCGCCGCCGACCAGCGCCGACGATGGCAGCCCCAGGCCCGCCGCTGACGCGGCGAGAACCGGAGGTCACCGTGCAGGACATCCTCGAAGCCATCATGGCGGCGGAAGGGTCGGTCGACCCGGCGAGCGAGTTGGCCGGTGTCGCCGGACTGCCGGTGCCGGCGAGCTACCGGGGCGTGGTGGTCCGGGCCGAAGAGACCCGGATGTTCGACGGCATGGCCACCCGGGACAAGGACCCGCGCAAGGCGCTGCACCTCCAGGAGGTGCCCACGCCGGAACTCGGCCCGGGCGAGGCACTGGTCGCGGTGATGGCCAGCGCCATCAACTACAACACCGTCTGGACCAGCATCTTCGAGCCACTGTCCACCTTCAGGTTCCTCCAGCGTTACGGCCGCACCTCCGCGTTGGCCCGCCGGCACGACCTGCCGTACCACGTGGTCGGTTCGGACGCGGCGGGCGTGGTGCTCCGGGTCGGCGCCGGGGTGAGTCGCTGGCGCCCGGGCGACGAGGTGGTGGCCCACTGTCTGTCGGTCGAGCTGGAGGACGCGGCCGGTCACGACGACACGATGCTCGATCCGCAGCAGCGGATCTGGGGATTCGAGACCAACTTCGGTGGCCTGGCCGAGCTGGCCGTGGTCAAGGCCAACCAGCTGATGCCCAAGCCGACCCACCTGAGCTGGGAGGAGGCGGCCAGCCCCGGGCTGGTCAACTCGACCGCGTACCGGCAGCTGGTGTCGCACCACGGGGCCAACATGAAGCAGGGCGACGTGGTGCTGATCTGGGGCGCGTCGGGTGGCCTGGGCGGTTACGCCACCCAGATGGCGCTCAACGGCGGCGCGATCCCGGTCTGCGTCGTCTCCTCGCCCGAGAAGGCGGAGCTGTGCCGGCGGATGGGCGCCGAGCTGGTGATCGACCGCTCCGCCGAGGGCTTCCGATTCTGGTCGGACGAGCAGACCCAGGATCCGGACGAGTGGCGCCGCTTCGGCGAGCGGATCCGGGAGCTGACCGGCGGGGACGACCCGGACATCGTCTTCGAACACCCCGGCCGGGAGACCTTCGGTGCCAGCGTCTACGTCGCCAAGCGCGGCGGCACCGTTGTCACCTGCGCCTCCACCAGTGGCTTCCTGCACCAGTACGACAACCGCTACCTCTGGATGCACCTCAAGCGCATCGTGGGCAGCCACTTCGCCAACTACCGGGAGGCGTGGGAGGCCAACCGGCTGGTGGCGTTGGGGAAGATCCATCCCACGGTGTCGCGGACATACCCGCTGGAGCAGACCGGCCAGGCCGCGTACGAGGTGCACCGCAACGCCCACCAGGGCAAGGTCGGCGTCCGTTGTCTGGCCCCAGAGGACGGACTCGGCGTACGCGACCCCGAGCTGCGTGCCCGGCACGTCGCGGCCATCAACCGGTTCCGTGGGCGCTGACCTGACGGCCGAGGCGCCGATGGCCATTCGGTGATCGCCGATTGGCTTTCCACACGGATCCCCAGACCCCCATTCGTGCGAGCGGGCGACGTCGGAAACAAAGGGCCGTGCGCCACCGCGCCACGGCCCTTTTCCACGTCACGCTCCGTGCCATCCAGCTCGCCCCGGAGCTGGCAAGATCGCATGTCGGGCCGGTGGTCGGTCACCGCACGGAGTTGACCATGTAATGCGGACGGCAAAGGTTGGCACGCTCTTGCGAAGCACCCCAGGGAGTCTGCCAGTATGTCCCAATGCCCCAGCAGCAGTCCTCCCCTCTCGCGTTCTTCGATAACGCGAACTCGCAGCCAGATTTCACGGTTGGCCTGCGCGGATACAACACCGGTCAGGTCGACGACTTCATCGGCCGGCTGAACGCCGCACTGAGCCAGGCCAACAAGGACCGCGCCGACGCCGAGCAGGCGCTCAACGACGCACAGCGCCGGCTCCGGCAGTCCGAGCAGCGGCTCACTGCTCTTGAGCAGAAGCTCACCGACACCAGCAAGCAGCTGGAGGAGAACAGCCGGCCCACGCTGTCCGGCCTCGGCACCCGGGTCGAGCAGATCCTCCGGCTCGCCGAGGAGCAGGCCAACGACCACCGCAACGAGGCCAAGCGCGAGTCGGAGGGCATCCTCTCCGCCGCTCGCCTCGAAGCGCGCGAGATCACCGACAAGGCGCGCGCCGAGGCCGCGGCCATGAAGGCCACCGCCGAGCGGGAGGCGGGCAACGTCCGCACCGCCGCCGAGCGCGAGGCCGCCGAGGTACGCGTCCAGGCCCGCCGCGAGGCCGACACGCTGCGCGCCGACGCGGACCGGGAGACCAAGCAGCTGCGTACGGTGACCGCCCACGAGGTCGCCGAGCTGAAGTCCACTGTGGAACGCGAGGTGGCCACCCTGCGGGCCACCGCCGAGCGCGAGATCACCCAGCAGCGGGCCAAGGCCGCCCGCGAGGCCGAGGAGAAGCGCGCCGAGGCGACCAAGCTGCTCACCGACGCCCGCGACAAGCGCGACAAGGACCTCCAGGCCCTGGAGTTGCAGCTCGCGGAGCGGCGGGAGAAGGCCGAGCGCGAGGAGTCGGAGCGGCACGCCGCCCAGGTCGCGCAGACCCAGAAGCTGGTCAACGAGGCGGAGCAGCGCGCCCGCGCCGCGCAGGACCGGGCCAAGGAGATCGAGCAGCGGGCCGAGGCCCGTCGGGTCGAGTCGGAGCGCACCGCCACCGAGACGGTGGAGAAGGCCAAGGCGCTGTCCGAGCGGACGCTGAACGAGGCGCGCGCCGAGTCGCAGCGCCTACTCAACGAGGCGCGCACCGAGGCCGAACTGACCACCCAGGCGGCGCGCCGCGAGGTCGAGGACCTCACCCGCCAGAAGGACGCCGTCACCTCGCAGCTCGGGCAGATGCTCTCCGGCCTCGCCGGCATCGTTCCGGGCGTGCCGAACAACGCCGCCGCTGCCGGGGGCGACAAGCCGGCGGCCAAGAAGGCGGACGGGGCGGACGACAAGGTGGCCGCGGAGACCTCCAGCTGATCGAATTCACCGGGGCATGATCCACGGCGCGGGGTGACATCGGGTGACCGGTGACACCCCGCGCCGCCCTACGTTTCGCGGGGCCCGGACCGGCTACCAGCAACGACTTCCCCAAGCCGTGAAGTAGGTCCCAACAGGGGCGTCCGTATCGCCCCAGGAGGGCCTGATGCGTGTGAGGATGGGAGCATGTCGCACGGCGAGGAACTGTTCGCGCTCGGCGGGGACGTGACCACGGAGCCCAGCTTCGAGTCCGCCCTGCGGGGGTACGAGAAACGACAGGTCGACCGATACGTCGCTCGTGCGGAGCACGAGATCGCCGCGCTCGCGGCCGAACGGGAACAGGCGTACACCCAGATCCACAAGCTGGCCGGTCAGGTCGAGGTGCTGCAACGCGACCTCGCCCAGGTGCGCAAGCAGGTAGGGGTCGTCGACCGGGCCGCCTTCCGGCACCTCGGGCCGCGGGTGGAGCAGATCCTCACGCTGGCTGAGGAGCAGGCCGAGGACATCCTCTCCGCCGCCAACGAGGAGATCGAAGCCCGCCGGGCCGCCGCCGAGCACATCATCGAGGAGGCCCGCGTCGCGGCGGCCACCGCGCTCAAGGATTTCGAGATCGCCCTGGCCGCCCGCCGAGCCGAGGAGGAGCGGCAGGCCGCAGCCCGCCGGGCCGAGTCGGAGGCCGCCGCGAAGTCCGCGAAGGAGGAGGCCGCCCGGCTACGCAAGTCCGCTCAGGAGGCGCTGGCCCGGGCGCAGCAGGAGGCGACGCAGCTCCGGGACGCGGCCAAGGAGATCCACAACCGGGCGCAGCAGGAGGCGACCAAGCTGCGCGACGCGGCCCGTGAGGCGCTCGCCACCGCCCAGCAGGAGTCGACCCAGCTTCGCGACGCCGCCAAAGAGGTGCACGCCAAGGCCCAACAGGAGGCGCGACGGTTGGTCGACCAGGCCACCGAGGCGGGCCGGGCCACCCACGCCAAGGCCCAGCAGGAGGCCAAGCAGATCATCGACGATGCCGCCGAGGCCGGCCGGGCCGCCCGCGACAAGGCCCGCCAGGAGGCCGAGCGGCTGAGCACCCAGGCGACCGAGGCGGCCAAGCGCACCCGCGCCGAGACCGAGGCGTACGCCCAGCGCATGCGCAGCGAGACCGAGGCGTACGTGCAGCACGCCCGGGCGCAGGCGCAGCAGGAGTTGGGCGCCTGGCGGGCCGGGGTGGAGAAAGAGGTCAACGGCCGACGCGAGGCGGCCGACCGGGAGCTGACCGAGCGTAAGGCGACCGCCGAGCGCGAGTTCACCGCCCGCCGCGACCAGCTGGAGAAGCAGTACAAGACCCGCAACGCCGAGCTGGACGAGCGGATCCGCACCCGTACGGCCGAGTTGGAGTCCGGGTTCGAGACCCGTCGGTCCCAGTTGGAGTCGGAGTACTCCGCGCGGAAGAACGAGATCGAGCAGGGCGCCGACCAGATCCGCCAGGCCGCCGAGCAGGAGGCCGCCACGGTGCGCCGACGGGCCGAGGAGCAGGCCGGTGAGCTGCTGCGCCAGGCGGAGACCGAGTCGACCGCGAAGCGGCGCGAGGCCGACGAATACGTCACCTCCGTCCGGCGCGAGGCCGACGAGTACGCGGCCAGCACCCACCACGACGCAGACCGGTACGCCGAAACCACCCGGCGGGAGGCGGACGAGCACGTGACCGCCGTACGTCGGGAGGCGGACGAGCACGTCGCGGCGTCCCGCCGCCAGTTCGAGGAGTACGCGGCCACCACCCAGCAGCACCTGGCCACCACCCAGCAGCACCTCGCCGCCACCCAGCAGGAGGCCGCAGCCGGCCGACAGCAACTCGCCCAGGTGATGTTGGAGATCGCCAAGGCCCAGCAGCAGCTCGCCGACCTGCGTCAGGAGACGTGGAAGTCCCGGCAGGAGTCCGACGATCTGGAGCGCAAGCTGCTCGGCCTGCGGCTACAGTCCACGTCGTTGCCCGATGGGTCGACCGCACCGGCGGTCGCCGCAGTGTCCACCAACGGGGCACACCCCACCGGCGTCTCCGCGAACGGCGCCCAACCTGTCCCGGACAAGCTGGCGGTCGTCCCGACGGGAGGCGGCAAGGCCGGCGACGACCCGGCCGGCGACCGCCCGACCGGCGACCGCCCGAGCGGTGACCGCCCGACCGGACAGGATGCCGAGCCGGCGACGAAGCCGGTGGCGGAACCGGTCACCACTGTCGAGGGCCCGTCGCCGACCCGCCCGGCGGCCGAGCCGACCAGCGCCGACGGCGGTACCGCGAGCGAAGGGCTGGACGGCGAGCCGACGGTGGCCGCCGTTCCCGGCGAAGGCGGCCGGGACGCCACCCCGACGAAGATCACCAGTACCGGCGAGAACGGCAAGCGCCCCACCAAGCCCACCACCGACGAGCGCAGCGCCAAACCCAGCAAAGTCACCTCCGACTAACCTCCCACCGGCCACCGGCCACCGGCCACCGGCCACCGGCCACCGGCGATCATGCAGTTATGGTCCTTGATTTGTCCGTTACCGCGTGGTTTGTCACGGCCACAACTGCATGATCGGCGCGCAATCCGAAGGGGTCGGGGCCGCTCGCAAGGGGATGCGAGCGGCTCCCGCCTGAACTCGTCCGCGCCCTCCGGGCCACGACCGAATCCGGCATGGCTGACAGTCTGGTGACCGGACCACTACTGTCTGAAGGTATCGAGGCTGGTGGTGGCCCTGGTGCGCACCGGGAGCCGCCGCCGAGAGATTCCGAGTGGTTCTCGGCAGATGGTGGTGGAGGCAGTGTGGAACAGACGACGGCGGATCTGATCCGGTCACAGCTACGCCGGCTGCGGGTCGCCGCCGGGCACACCCAGGAGGAGTTCGGCAAGCTGGTGCACTACTCGGGGTCCATGGTCTCCGCCGTCGAGACCGGCACCCGACCGTACGATCGTCAGCTCCTGGCCCGGGCCGACGAGGTGCTGACCTCCGGCGGCCTGCTGGCGTCGCTGCTGCGGATCGCCGAGCGGGAGGGGCAGCCGTCCTGGTTCCTGCCCTGGCTGGACGCCGAACGCCAGGCCCGGCAGCTCCGGGTCTTCCAGCCGACGCTGGTCCCGGCGCTGCTCCAGACCGAGGGCTACGCCCGCGCGGTTATCCGCTCCGACGACCTGCTCAGCGATGAGGAGGTGGAGCAGCGGGTGGCCACCCGATTGGACCGGCAGGCCATCCTCACCCAGCCCGACCCACCGCAGCTCATCGCGGTCGTCGACGAGGCGATCCTGCACCGGCGGGACCAGCGCCTTCAGGCGCTGATGGCGCACCAGATCGAGCACCTGATCGCCGCCGCCGAGCGCCCGAACATCAGCGTCCACGTCGTGCCGCTCAGCGTCGGGCTACACGTCGGCCTCTACGGCTCGTTCTCGTTGGCCCGGAACGTGGACGGTGGCTGGGTGGCCAGCCAGGAAACCCAACTGACCGCCTCACCGACCGACAACGAGGCGAACCTGGCTACCCTGTTGGCGCGCTGGGAGACGGTGCGCAACGAGGCGCTGTCCCGCCAGCAGTCGGTCGAACTCCTCAACGAAATGGTGAAGTCATGGCCCTGATCGGCGCAACCTGGCGCACCTCCACCCGCAGCGGCAGCACCGACTGCGTGGAGGTGGCCGACAACCTGCCCGGCGTGGTGGCCGTCCGGGACAGCAAGGACCGGCAGGGTCCGGTGCTCGCGTTCACCCCGTCGACCTGGCGGTCCTTCGTCGACCGGGTCAAGCAGGCGTGATTCGCCGCACCTGCCGGCGCTGAACCACCCCCGCGCTCGGCGCGTCAGCGCACCCGTACCACCTCCCCCGGGTCGGTGCGCGCTGCTCGCCGGCCGGGCAGCACTCCGGGGGTGCGCGGTGACCACGGATCAGTCGGCCTGACGCTGCGGCGGGCCGGACACCGGGGTGTCGGCGAAGGCGGCGACCGTCCGGTCGGCGTACGCGCTGGCGTCACCGGTCTCCATCGGGCCGTCCCAGGTGGTCGGCAGCGGCACCGGCACCGCCGGGTTGACCCGCCGGACCACCTCGTCCAGCACCGTCTCGGCGTCGCCGACCCAGAGGTGCTTGGCACCGGGTACGCCGACGACCTCGGCCTGCGGCACCGCCGCGAACTGCTCGCGGGCCTGCTCCGGGCGCAGGTAGTCGTCGAACTCAGGCACCAACGCGGTGAGCGGCTTTGCCGACTCGGCCCACTGGTCGAGGTCGGACCGGCCGGAGTAGCGCAGCGGCGGGGAGAGCAGGATCGCGCCGGTAACCGCCGGGTCACAGCCGTAGCGCAGCACCAGGTCGGTGCCGAACGACCACCCGAGCAGCCAGACGTTCGGCAGCTCGTGGAACTCGGCGTACTCGATCGCGGCGGCGACGTCGAAGCGCTCGCCGACGGCGGAGTCGAAGTTGCCCTCGCTGGTGCCGCGCACGCTGCTCGTCCCCCGGGTGTTGAACCTGAGCACGGCCAGGTCGGCCAGGGCGGGCAGGCGCCAGGCTGCCTTGCGGAACACGTGGCTGTCCATCATCCCGCCGTGGGTGGGCAGCGGGTGCAGGCAGACCAGGGTCGCGGCCGGGTCCCGGTCGACCGGGCGGGCCAACTCGCCGACCAACCGCAGGTCATCCGCGGTGTGCAGCTCGATGTCCTCCCGGTGCCCCGGCAGGATCGAGGAGGCACGGATAGCGTTGCTCACCCGCCCATTGTCCCGTGCCGCCCACCGCTCCGCCTCCGACGTGACCAAGATCGCGAAGGTGACTCCGAACGGCCGCCGATCGAGGTGGGCGGTCTGACCGCAGTCCGCGCCGTCAGCCGTGGCGGGGCGCGTTGCGACCGCGCTCGGTGACCGGGGTCCGGCGGTCGCGGGCGTGCCAACAGCCGGTGTGCCAGTGCCGCCGATCGGTCAGGTCACCCCGACCGTCCGCCGGCCAGGCGACCACGTGCGCCACGCCGGGCCGGATCTCCTGGTCGCACCCGGGGCAACGGTACGTCTTGGTGGACGCGCCACCGCTGATGCCGCGGACCTGCCACTCGCCGTCCCGCCACTGTTGGACCGCGGCGACGCCGTGCCGGGCGCGCTCGGTGTCGAGGTGCGCCGCGTCGTCGCGGCGGGGACGGTTGCGACGGGGGCTCACGTCGTCAAGCGTACGGTCGAGCTGCCGTGACCGGGTCAGCGGCGGGTGTGGTCGCGGAAGCCGCGGCCGGTCTTGCGGCCCAGGTAGCCTGCGGTGACCAGGTGCTCCAGCAGCGGCGCCGGGGCGAAACCGGGCTCGCGCAGTTCCAGGTACAACTCCCGCTGGATGGCCAGCGCCACGTCCAGGCCCACCACGTCCAGCAGCTCGAACGGGCCCATCGGGTAACCACAGCCCAGCTTCATCGCG
This sequence comes from Verrucosispora sp. WMMD573, assembly GCF_027497175.1. Lineage (NCBI taxonomy): Bacteria > Bacillati > Actinomycetota > Actinomycetes > Micromonosporales > Micromonosporaceae > Micromonospora > Verrucosispora sp. WMMD573. Next base: position 276,115 of record NZ_CP114901.1, read on the forward strand.
TGGTCGATGTCGTCGGTGGTGGAGTAGCTGGCCTCCAGCATCCGCACCGCGTCATTGAGATACGGGAACAGCAGCGCGTTGACGATGAAACCGGACCGGTCCCCGCAGACCACACCGGTCTTGCCCAGCGTGGCACTGACGGCCTGAGCGGTGGCGATGGTCTCGGCGGAGGTACGGATCGTCCGGACGATCTCCACCAGCGGCATCGTCGGGGCCGGGTTGAAGAAGTGCAGACCGACCACGTCGGCCGGCCGCTGGGTGGCCATCGCCAGCTCGATCACCGGCAGCGAGGAGGTGGTGGTCGCCAACACCACGCCCGGCTTGCAGAGCTCGTCCAGGCTGGCGAAGAGGGCCTTCTTGACGCTGAGTTCCTCGACTACCGCCTCGACCACCAGATCCACGTCGGCCAGGTGGTCCAGCGTCGCCGACCAGTTGATCCGGCCGAGCGCGGCGTCCCGGTCCGCCTCGCTGAGCCGGCCCCGGACCACGCCCTTGTTGAGCGAGGTCTGCACCGCCTCGAAGACCCTGGCCGACTGCTCGGCGCCCCGGGTCACCGACACGACCTCGTAGCCGGCGTTGGCGAAGACCTCGATGATCCCGGTGGCCATCGTCCCGGAACCCACGATGCCGATCTTGGTCACCGCCGCGTCGCGCTGTGCCGGCTCCGTTGTGGTCGGCGTCTGCTCGTCCGGTACGACCTTCGGCGAACCGGGCCGCTCGTAGGTGTAGAACCCCCGGCCGGACTTCCGCCCGAGCAGCCCGGCGGTCACCATCTGCTTCAGCAACGGCACCGGGGCGTGCCGGCGGTCCCGGCCACCACGCCGGTACATGGTGTCCAGGATCTCGTACGCGGTGTCCAGGCCGATCAGGTCCATCAGCGCGAGCGGCCCCATGGGCAGCCCACAGCCGAGCTTCATCGCCGCGTCGATGTCCTCGCGGGTGGCGTACCGGGACTCGAACATGTCGACGGCGTGGTTGAGGTAGCCGAAGAGCAACGCATTGGCGATGAACCCGGCCCGGTCACTGATGGTCACGTCAACCTTGCCGAGCCGTCCGCAGAGCGCCTCCACGTCGGCCACCACGTCGGCGGCGGTGACCACCGTACGTACCACCTCGACCAGCTTCATCACCGGTGCCGGATTGAAGAAGTGGATGCCGACGACCTGGTTGGGGCGCGCGGTCGCCACCGAAATCTCGGTTACGCTCAGCGACGAGGTGTTGGTGGCGAGGATGGCCTCGGGCTTGCAGACCCGATCCAGCTCGGCGAAGAGCCGCTGCTTGAGGTCGAGGTGCTCCGGCACCGCCTCGATCACCAGGTCCACCGCGTGCAGCGCGTCCAGCCCGACGGCGAAATCGACCCGGGCCAGCAGGGCGTCCCGGTCCGCCTCGGCAAGCTTGCCCCTGGCCACCGCCCGGTCCGTCGAGCCGGTCAGGTTCGCCCGCCCCCGGTCGAGCGCGGCGTCGGAGATCTCCACGGCCACCACGTCGATGCCGTTGCGGGCGAAGACCTCGACGATGCCGGCACCCATGGTGCCCAGACCCACCACACCCACGCTGGTGAACTCGCGCGCCACGATCCGGCCTCCCTGTCCACAACGGCACGGCCCGACATGAACGGCCGCTAAGGTTATGCGCGCGAGTCTGCCACGTGACGCACCGTTGTCGAGACGCCGTGGCACATGTCACCGATGCCCGGTTTACCCACCCCGGCGGTACGGCGCGGGAACCGGGCCGGTCATCGGCCCGGCGCAGACCTGGGTGACCCGACGCAGGCCGGCTCAGGCCGGGTGGGCCGCAGCGAGGGCGAGCAACTCCGCGACGAACTCCGTCGGACGTTCCAGGTGTGGGCTGTGCCCGCAGCCGGGCAGCGCCACCTCCCGGTAGCTGCCGCCGGTCTCGGCGTAGCGGTCGAGCACCGAGCGGGTCTGCCCGATCATCGGCTGCGGTGGGCACTCCTGCGGCCCGGGCCAGCCGGGCACCACGCCCAGCGCCCCCAGCTGTGCCAGGTCGAACAACGAGGTGTCCGAGACGATCACGTCGGACTCACCGCGGATCCAGGTGATCGGAGGCTTCGGTGTGACGGCCACCAGCTCCTCGGCGACCCGGAAACGCGCGAGCGCGTTGAGCACGCCACGGCCGCCCGGTGCGCTACCCGGCCAGTTCGTCGAGGACACCGCGTCGCCGGGGTAGTTGTCCAAGCCGGTGGCGGTGGAAAGAACGCTGTCGAGCAGCAGTTCCTCGTCGTCGCCGAGACAGGCGGCGTCCGCCACGTACGCGGTCCGCAGCACACTGCGCGGGCTGGTCCGCGCCTCGGCGCTGCGGTCACCGGCAGCCAGCCGCGTGACGAAGTCGCCGCTCGCCGTGCCCGCGCCGGAGCCGGCGAGGTCGGGCGTGGCCGGGGTACCGACCAGGTCGCGGGTGGCACCGAAGCCGTACGGGGACACCGGCGCCGCGAGCAGCAGCCCGGCGATCCGGTCGGGATGGTCCACCAGCAGGCGCATCGCCACTCCGCCACCGAGCGAGTGGCCGACCACCAGGGGCCGGGCGCCCTCGGCGAAGAGCGACGGCTCGTCGAGCAACGCCGCCACGTCGTCGGCGAAGTCGGTCAGGCCCCGGTTGGCGTCGACCGGGGCGGTCTGCGTGGCGCCGTAGCCACGCAGATCCGGCGCTACCACTCGCAAGGTATCCGGCAGGCGGCGCACCAGCGGCTCCCAGAAGGCGGCCGAGGAACAGTTGCCGTGCACGAGCAGCACCGGCACGCCGTCGACGGGTCCAGCCACCCGGACGGCCTGGGTGATTCCGTTGGCGGTCACGACCTGCTGCTGGGTCTCCATCCGCGGCATGCTGCCACGATCGGCTCCGCCGGTCCATATGGCCGGCGCCCACCGGGCCGGGCCGCCGTGGGTGGCCGACGCCCACGCGTCCCGGGCCAGCGTGGTGGCCGACGCGCGGTCGTCAGCGGCGGACGCCGGCCACGGCTGCTGCGTCCGGCGCGCCGGCCTGCCCGGGCACCACAGGCGTCGCGACCGTGGTGGGCAGCGGTCGGATCGGTCGTCGCTCCTGACGAGGCAGTTCGAAGCTCAGGCCCACCGGATCCGTCCGGGCCACGCCCGGGTCGAAGAACCTCAGCTCGGTACCGCCGATCCGGATCACGTCGCCGTCGCTGAGCCGGACGACCTCGGTGGCCCGGCGGTCGTTCACCCAGGTGCCGTTGGTGGACCCGAGATCCACCAGTGAGGCACCCTCACCGGCCCGCCAGATCTCCAGGTGTCGACGGCTCAGGTGCGGATCGTGCACGACGATGTCGACCGCCGGATCGCGGCCGATCACCTGCGGTCGACGCGGCAGCCGGAAGCGTCGCCCCCGCATCGGCCCGGCAGCCACCGTCAGCAGCGGCATCAGTTGCGGATGTTCCTCCATGGACAGTCAGTCCTTCCACCCGTGCGACGATCTCGGGTCAGCGTGTCATCACCGGGTGTCCACCTCCACCATCCGGCCGGACGCGTACCGGCAACCATCCGGGTGCTTTGTGTTCACATCTTCCACGGCGGCCGGCAACGGAACTCTCGGCCGGACGAGAGGTTCACCGGATTCAACCGCCCGGACGGCCGGGAGGATTCGCCCGTTTCCCGCCCCTACCGGCGAGTAATTTTCGCGTCTAGACTTCCGCCATGACGGCTGTGCTACCCCCCGGCACCCCAGCGGTCCAGGGCAAACACCTGATCTCGACCAGCCCGGCCTCCGGTGACGAAGCGGGACGCGTTCCGGTCGCCGCCGCCGTTGACGTCGAACGTGCCGTCGAGCGGGCCCGCGCCGCCGGTCAGTGGTGGGCAGGGCTCGGCTTCACCGGGCGGCGGGAACGGCTGCTGCGCTGGCGGCGGCTGCTCGCGCAGCGGATGGAAGAGTTGGCCGGGCTGATGCACGCCGAGGGCGGCAAACCGGTCGCCGACGCACTCGTCGAGATCGTGACCGCCGTGGAGCACGTGGACTGGGCGGCCCGTAACGCTCGGCGGGTGCTGGGCCCCCGGCGGGTCCGCTCGCGGCTCGTCCTGGCCGAGTTCTCGGCTCACCTGGAGTACCAACCGCACGGTGTGGTCGGCGTGATCGGTCCGTGGAACTATCCCGTCTTCACCCCCATCGGTTCCATCGCGTACGCGTTGGCGGCCGGCAACGCGGTGGTCTTCAAGCCGAGCGAGTACACCCCGGTCGTCGGTCAGTGGCTGGTCGACAGCTTCGCCGAGGTGGTGCCCGAGCATCCGGTGCTCAGCGCGGTGCACGGCCTCGGTGAGGTCGGCGCGGCCCTGTGCCGGGCCGGCGTCGACAAGCTCGCCTTCACCGGCTCGACGGCCACCGCGAAGAAGGTGATGGCGGCCTGCGCCGAATCGCTGATCCCGGTGCTGTTGGAGGCCGGCGGCAAGGACGCCATGATCGTGGACGCCGACGCCGATCTGGACGCCGCCGCAGACGCCTGCGTCTGGGGAGCGATGACCAACGCCGGGCAGACCTGCATCGGCATCGAACGCGCCTACGTCGTCGAGCCGGTCTTCGACGCGTTCGTCGACAAGGTGGTCGAGCGCGCGGAGCGGCTCACCGTCGGCCCCGACGACGCCGACATCGGCCCGATCACCATGCCGAGTCAACTCGACGTCATCCGACGGCACATCGAGGACGCGGTGAACCGTGGTGGTCGGGCGGTGCTCGGCGGGCCGGACGCGGTACGACCGCCGTACGCCCACCCGACAGTGCTGGTCGAGGTGCCGGAGGAGGCCGCCGCCGTACGCGAGGAGACCTTCGGACCGACCCTGACCGTCAACCGGGTCCACACCGTCGACGAGGCGCTCGCCCGGGCCAACGCCCTGCCGTACGGCCTGGGTGGTTCGGTCTTCGGTCAGCGGCGCGCGATCGCGATCGCCCGGCGGTTGCGCTCCGGCATGGCCTCGGTCAACTCGACGCTCACCTTCGCCGGCATGTCCACCCTGCCGTTCGGCGGAGTCGGCGAGTCCGGTTTCGGCCGGATCCACGGCGAGGACGGGCTGCGCGAGTTCGCCCGGGCCAAGGCCGTCACCCGCCGTCGGGGACGTTCACTGCTGCCCTCGACCACGTTCGAGCGCACCCCGGCCGACGTCGCCCGGCTGGTGAAGGCGGTCAAGCTCCTCTACGGCCGGTGACCGGAGCGTGGCCTAGAAGAGCGTCAGCTCGTCGCGCTCGATGCCGCGCAACCGGTCGTAGTCGACCACCACGCAGCGGATCCCCCGGTCGGTGGCGAGGACCCGGGCCTGCGGCTTGATCTCCTGTGCCGCGAACACCCCGGCGACCGGGGCGAGCAGCGGATCCCGGTTGAGCAGTTCCAGGTAGCGGGTGAGCTGCTCCACGCCGTCGATCTCGCCACGGCGCTTCACCTCGACGGCGACCGTGCCCTGGTCGGCGTCCCGGCAGAGCAGGTCGACCGGGCCGATCGCGGTCATGTACTCGCGGCGGACGAGGGTGTACCCGTCACCCAGCGTCTCGGGGTTGGCCGCCAGCAACTCCTGGAGGTGAGCCTCCACGCCGTCCTTGCGCAGCCCGGGATCGACACCGAGTTCGTACGAGGTGTCCTGGAAGATCTCCTCCAGGGTGATCCGCAACTCCTCGCCGGCCTTGTTGACCACCCGCCAGACGCCCGGGGCCTCCTCCAGCCGGCACGGCGGGCTCATCCAGTTCAACGGCTTGTACGCCCGGTCGTCGGCGTGGATGGACACCGACCCGTCCGCCTTCACCATCAGCAGCCGGGTGGCCGGCGGCAGGTGGGCCGAGAGCCGTCCGACATAGTCCACCGAGCATTTCGCAATCACCAACCGCACCCGAGCAGGGTAGCGGAGTCGCGGCGCGTCGCCACCGAGCGGCGCTGGCGTGCCGGTGCCATGCTGGGCTGGTGCTCGAAGTGCTCACCGGTACCGGCCTCGCCGCCTCGGCGGGGCTGAACGCCTACATTCCGTTGCTGGCGATGGGTCTGCTGGCCCGCTTCACCAGCGTCATAGACCTGCCTGGCGGGTGGCAGTGGCTGGGCAACGAGTGGGTGCTGGGCATCCTCGCGGTGCTGCTCGTCGTCGAGGTCGTCGCGGACAAGGTGCCCGTGGTCGACCACGTCAACGACATGGTGCAGACGGTCGTCCGGCCGACGGCCGGCGGGTTGGCGTTCGGGGCCGGATCCGCGTCCGAGACCGTGACGGTGAGCGACCCGGACAGCTTCTTCGCCAGCGGCGGGCAGTGGTTGCCGGTGCTGGTCGGGATGCTCATCGCGCTCGGCGTACATCTACTGAAGTCGACCGCCCGTCCGGTGATCAACGCGGCCACGGCCGGCGTGGGCGCGCCAGTGGCGAGCACCGCCGAGGACGCCACCAGCGTGGTCATGTCGCTCGTCGCGATCATCCTGCCGGTGCTGGTGCTGGTGTTCCTGGTCGGCCTCGTGCTCGTCCTCCCGTGGCTGCTGCGCCGCCGGGCGGACCGACGGCGGGAGCGGCGGGCGGCCCGCGAGGCGGGCTTCCGCGTCTGACCGCGCACCGCTGGCTCGGCCAAATCGCCTCCACGATCCGCCCCAAAGCCTAAAATTGGGGCAATCAACGGAGGAGGTTGGGTCATGACCGCAGCAATGGAGATGCCCCGGGTCCAGGAATGTGTGGTCGCCGCCTGCGCGTACAACCACACCGGCGACTGCCACGCCTTCGCCATCACCATCGGCAGCATGGACCACGCCCACTGCCACACCTTCATCGAGATGCCTGCCGTCCGGGCCGGCCTCGACGGGCAGATCGCCCAGGTCGGGGCGTGTCAGCGCGCCGACTGCCGACACAACGAGCAGTTGGAGTGCCAGGCGCCGGCGATCCGGGTCGGCCCCGACGCCGACATGGCCGACTGCATGACCTACGACCACCGCTGAGACTCGGCGGCGCGGATCCCGGCCAACTGCCGGGATCCGCGCGTCACAGCTCGTTCGCCTGCCGAATGACCGTGACCAGTTCGTCGATGATGTCGGTGAGGGCGAAGTCCTTCGGGGTGAACACCCGCGCCACCCCGGCCGCGCGCAGGCGCTCGGCGTCCCCGGCGGGAATGATGCCGCCGACCACCACCGGCAGATCCGGTCGGCCGGCGGCTCGCAGCCCGTCGAGCACCGCCGGCACCGCCGCCAGGTGCGAGCCGGAGAGCACGGAGAGCCCCACCAGGTCCACGTCCTCCTCCACCGCGGCGGCCACGATCTGCCCTGCGGTCAGCCGGATGCCCTGGTAGACCACCTCGAAGCCGGCGTCGCGGGCGCGTACCGCGATCTGCTCGGCGCCGTTGGAGTGCCCGTCCAGCCCCGGCTTGCCGACCAGCAGTCGCAGCCGCCCGCTGCCCAGGTCGCGGGCGGTGGCGGCGACCCGGGCACGGACCTCGGCCAACCCCTCGTCAGCGCCGCTCGCGGACCCGCCCGTCAGCCCGGTCGGGGCCCGGTACTCGCCGAAGACCCGACGCAGGGCCGCCGCCCACTCGCCGGTGGTCACGCCCGCCCGGACGCACTCCAGGGTGGCCGTCACCAGGTTGGTCGTGGTCGCGGCGTCCGCGCGCAGTCGGGCCAGGGCCGCGTCCACGGCCGCCGCGTCGCGGTCGGTCCGCCAGGCGCGTACGGCTGCCGAGGCGGCGACCTCCACGGCGGGATCGACCTGCACGACCGCCTCGGCACCGGCGGCGGTCAGCGGTGACGGTTCGGTCTCGGTGAACCGGTTGACGCCGACCACGACGTCGCTGCCGGCCTCGATCCGTCGCCGCCGGTGGGCCAGGGAGGCGACCAGGGCGCTCTTGAGGTACCCGGTCTCCACGGCGGCGACCACGCCACCCATCTCCAGCACCGTCGCCAGCTCGGCCCGGGCGCCGGTGACGATCCCCTCGACCAGCGCGGTCATCACGTGCGAGCCGTCGAACAGGTCCGGGTACGCCAGCAGATCCGACTCGTACGCGAGCACCTGCTGCATGCGCAGCGACCACTGCTGATCCCACGGACGCGGCAGGCCGAGCGCCTCGTTCCAGGCCGGCAGTTGCACCGCTCGGGCCCGGGCCCCGCGCGAGAGGGTGACCCCGAGCATCTCCAGCACGATGCGCTGCACGTTGTTCTCCGGCTGGGCCTCGGTCAGGCCGAGCGAGTTGACCTGCACGCCGTACCGGAAGCGGCGCTGCTTCGGGTCCTCGACGCCGTACCGGTCGCGGGTGATCTCGTCCCACAACGCGCCGAACGCGCGCATCTTGGCGATCTCCTCGACGAAGCGCACTCCGGCGTTGACGAAGAATGAGACCCGCTGCACGACGTCGCCCATCCGCTGCGCCGGCACCTGCCCGCTCTCACGCACCGTGTCGAGCACCGCCACCGCCGTGGCCAGCGCGAACGCCACTTCCTGCACGGGCGTGGCCCCGGCCTCCTGAAGGTGGTACGAGCAGATGTTGACCGGGTTCCAGCGGGGCATGGCGCGCAGCGTGTACGCGATCACGTCCGCGGTCAGGCGCAGCGAGGCGGCCGGCGGGAAGATGTGCGTTCCTCGGGAGAGGTACTCCTTGATGATGTCGTTCTGGGTGGTGCCCGCGCAGCGGGCCAGGTCGGCGCCCTGCTCGGTGGCGACCTGGTTGTAGAGGCCGAGCAGCCACATCGCCGGCGCGTTGATGGTCATCGAGGTGTTCATCTCGGCCAGCGGGATGCCGTCGAAGAGCGCCCGCATGTCGCCCAGGTGCGACACCGGCACGCCGACCCGGCCGACCTCGCCGGTGGCGAGTTCGTGGTCGGGGTCGTACCCGGTCTGGGTCGGCAGATCGAAGGCGACCGACAGCCCGGTCTGTCCCTTGGCCAGGTTGCGACGGAAGAGTGCGTTTGTCGCGGCGGCCGAGGAGTGCCCCGCGTACGTGCGCATCACCCAGGGGCGGTCGCGCTCCGGCAGCCGGCCCGGGAGTGCCTTCTCATCCATGGCCGGAGTTTAAGTTACCGTCCAGTAGAGCGGGTTGTGCAAAACCACACAGCCGCCACCACCCCCGGTGCGGACGCCGGGTGCCGGCGGGCCGCACACTTGACGACATGAGTGACGACGTCGCGATCCGCGTCCGGGGGCTGCGCAAGGCGTACGGCGACAGTCTCGCGGTCGCCGGCCTGGACCTGGACGTCCACCGGGGCGAGGTGTTCGCGCTGCTCGGGCCGAACGGCGCCGGCAAGACCACCACCGTGGAGATCCTGGAGGGCTACCGCCAGCGCGACGCCGGCGAGGTACGCGTCCTCGGCGTCGACCCGGCCGCCCCGACGCGCGACTGGCGGGGACGGGTCGGCATCGTGTTCCAGGGCACCGGGGAGTTCGACGAACTCTCCGTCGGCGAGGTGGTGCACCACTTCGCCGGCTTCTACGCCGACGCCGACGACCCCGACAAGGTGATCGAACGGGTCGGGCTGGCCGCCAAGGCCCGCGCCCGTACGCACACCCTCTCCGGCGGCCAGAAGCGCCGGCTCGACGTGGCGCTCGGCATCGTCGGCCGCCCGGAGCTGCTCTTCCTCGACGAGCCGACCACCGGCTTCGACCCGGAGGCCCGGCGCGAGTTCTGGGAGCTGATCCGCGATCTCGCCGCTGCCGGCACCACAATCGTGCTGACCACGCACTATCTGGACGAGGCGGAGGCGCTCGCCGACCGGGTGGGCGTGATCGCCGGTGGCCGGCTGGTCGAGGTCGCCGCCCCTAACCAGCTCGGCAACCGGCAGGAGGCGCTGGCCACGGTCGCCTGGCGTACCCCCGATGGCACCCTGGAGAGCGCGCAGAGCGCGACGCCGACGGCGCTGGTGACGGAACTCGCCGCGCGGTTCGGCGGTGAGGTACCCGGCCTGACCGTCACCCGGCCCACTCTTGAGGACATCTACCTGACGATGATCGGACACCGATGACCACCACGACGAGACCGGCGGAACCGGTCACCGCCGTAGCCTCCGCCCGGCGCAGCGGCCCGGCCGGCCTCGCCCTGCGTCAGGGGCGGCTGGAGATCCGGCAGTTCCTGCGCAGCCGCGAGTCCGTCGTGTTCACGCTGGGCTTCCCCCTCATCATGGTGCTGATCTTCGCGTCGATCTTCGACGAGGAGATCGCGCCCGGGGTGAGCTACACGCAGTACTTCATCACCGGCATGATCGCGACCGGCCTGATGACTGTCAGCTTCCAGAACCTCGGCATCTGGATCCCGATCGAGCGGGACCGGGGGGTGCTCAAGCGCTATCGGGGCACGCCGATGCCGAAGTGGGTCTGGTTCGCCGGCAAAGTGATCATGGTGCTGGTGACCGGCATCGTGATGACCGCGCTGCTGCTCGCGGTCTCGGTGACACTGTTCGACCTGGATCTGCCGGCCACCACCACGGCCTGGCTGACCTTCGGGTGGGTCAGCGCCCTGGGGGTGACCGCCTGCACGCTGTGCGGCATCGCCATCTCGTCGCTGGCCCGGACCGCGCGCAGCGGGTCGGCGGTGGTCACCCCGGTCGCGCTCGTGCTCCAGTTCATCTCCGGGGTGTTCTTCGTCTTCACCAACCTGCCGACCTGGATGCAGCAGGTGGCGGCGCTGTTCCCGCTCAAGTGGATGTGCCAGGGCCTCCGGGCGGTTTTCCTGCCGGAGAGCTTCGGCGCGGACGAACCCGGCGGCTCGTTCGAGCTGACCCGGGTCGCCCTGGTGCTGGGCGTCTGGTGCGTGATCGGTCTGGTGCTCTGCCTGACCACCTTCCGCTGGACCACCCGCCGCGACGGCTGAGCCACGGGGAGGGCCCGACCGACCCTCCCCCAACAGCGGCGTCAGTACGCGTAGAAGCCCTGGCCGGTCTTGCGGCCCAGATCGCCCGCGGTGGCCATCCGCTGCAACAGCTCCGGCGGGAAGAACTTCTCGTCGGCCGTGTCGGTGTAGATGTTGCGGGTCGCGTTCAGCAGCACGTCGACACCGGTCAGGTCGACCGTGGCCAGCGGACCCATCGCGTGCCCGAAGCCGAGCCGGCAGGCGGTGTCCAGGTCCTCGGCGGAGATCACGCCCGCCTCGACCAGCCTGACCGCCTCCATGGCCAGGGCGCAGATCAACCGGGTGGTGACGAAGCCGGCGATGTCACGGTTCACCACCACGACGGTCTTGCCGATCTCCTCGGCGAAGGACTTCACCCGCTCCAGCGTGGCGTCGCTGGTCTTGTGGCCGCGCACCAGCTCGCAGAGCTTCATCATCGGCACCGGCGAGAAGAAGTGGGTGCCGACGACCACCTCCGGGCGCTCGGTGGCAGTCGCGATCTGGGTCACCGGGATCGCCGAGGTGTTGGTGGCCAGCACCGCGTCCGACTTGCAGATCTTGTCCAGCGCGCGGAACACCTCGTGCTTGATCTCCAGCTTCTCGAAGACCGCCTCGATGACGATGTCCGCGTCGCCGGCCGCCTCCAGCTCGGTGGTGGGGGTGATCCGCCCGAGAGTCGCCTCGACCTCGTCGTCGGTGAGCTTGCCCTTCTCCGCGAACTTCGCCAGCGACCGCCGGATGCCGTCCAGACCACGCTTCGTCGCCGTCTCGTCCAGATCCCGCAGCACCACCTGCCAGCCGGCCTGCGCCGCCACCTGGGCGATGCCCGAACCCATCAGACCGGCACCGACGACCGCGAGTCGACCCGCCATGCTGCTTCTCCCTCGCTGCGAATGAGTGTCTGCCTGCACCCTAGTCGGCGAGCCTGAACGATGGCTAAGTCACTCAGATGGTCAGCTCGGGTTCCTCCGGTGCGGTGGCCCGCTCCACCTCGATGCCCAGCGCCCGCAGGTCGGCCACGAAGTCGGGGTAGCCCCGGTCGACGTGGTGCACGTGCGACACCTCGGTCACCCCGTCGGCGCAGAGCCCGGCGATGATGAGCCCGGCGCCGGCCCGGATATCGGTCGCGCGTACCGGAGCGCCGGAGAGCCTATCCCGGCCACGCACCACCGCGTGGTGCCCGTCGGTCTTGATGTCCGCACCCAGCCGCATCATCTCGTTGGCGAACATGAACCGGCCGTCGAAGATGTTCTCGGTGATCAGCGACGCACCCTCGCTGAGCGCCGCGAGCCCGATCGCCATCGGCAGCAGATCGGTGGCGAAGCCCGGATAGGGAAGCGTCACCACGTCCACCGCCCGGGGCCGGTCGTCCAGGCGTACCCGGAAGCTGTCCGCATGGGTTTCCACCACGCCACCGGCCGTCACCAGCTTGTCGAGCGCGACCTCCAGGAAGGCGGGATCCAGGCCGGTCACGGTGACGTCGCCGCGGGTCATCGCGGCACCGAACGCCCAGGTGCCCGCGACGATCCGGTCCCCCACCGTGGCGTGCCGGACCGGACTCAGCCGGCGTACGCCGACGATGGTGATGGTCGAGGTGCCCTCCCCGTCGATCAGCGCGCCCATCCGCTGGAGCATCGTGCAGATGTCGACGATCTCGGGCTCACGGGCCGCGTTCTCGATCACGGTGGTGCCCTCGGCCAGCACCGCCGCCATGATGAGGTTCTCGGTCGCCCCGACGCTGGGAAAGTCCAGCACTATCTCCGCGCCCCGCAGCCCGTCAGGGGCCGAGGCGATCACGAAGCCGTGCTCGCCGGAGATGTCGGCACCCATCCGGGTCAGCCCGGAGATGTGCATGTCCAGACCCCGCGAGCCGATCGCGTCACCGCCCGGGTGGGCTACCCGCACGTACCCGCGTCGGGCCAGCAACGGCCCCAGCACGCAGATCGACGCCCGCAGCCGGCGTACCAGGTCGTAGTCGGCCTCGACGCCCGCCTGCTCCGGCACGTCGATGACGACCGACCGGGACCGGGCCACCCCACCGACCGCCACCATCGGGTCGACCGGGTCGTCGGCGTCGAACCGTACGCCGCAGCCGAGGCGGCGCAGCACCTCACCCATGATGGCGATGTCGGTGATCCGCGGCACGTTGGTGATCACCGTGCGGCCGGGAGCGAGCAGCGCGGCGGCCATCAGCTTGAGCGCCGAGTTCTTCGCACCGACCACGTGCACGGTGCCGGCGAGTCGGGCGCCGCCGCGTACCCGGATGACGTCGACGTCGGCGATCGCGGAATCACCGGCGTCACCCGGGCCGACGCCCGCAGGCCAACCCGTTCCGGCGTCCGGCCGGGCCGGGATCGTCAGGTCCGGTATCCGTAGGCTGTGCGTCATGGCCGTCCACCTCACGCGCATCTACACCAAGGCCGGCGATGCCGGCATGACCAGGCTGAGCAACAACGAGCAGGTGCCAAAGAACAATCCGCGGATCGCCGCGTACGCCGACGTCGACGAGTGCAACGCCGCGCTCGGCGTGGCACTCGCTCTGGGCCAGCTACCGGACGAACTTCGCACGGTGCTGGGGTCGATCCAGAACGACCTGTTCGACGTGGGCGCCGACCTGTCCACGCCTGTCGAACCGGATCCGAAGTACCCGCCGCTGCGGGTCACGGAGGGATACGTCGAGCGCCTTGAGGGCTGGTGCGACGAGTTCAACGCGCGCCTGAGCAAGCTCGACTCCTTCATCCTCCCCGGCGGCACCGCAGGCGCGGCGCTGCTGCACGCGGCGCGGACGATCGCCCGGCGCGCCGAGCGGTCGGCCTGGGCGCTCATCACCCATGACCCCGACCGGACCAGCCACCTCCCGGCAAAGTATCTCAACCGGCTGTCGGATCTGCTCTTTATCCTGTCAAGAACGGCAAATCCGGACGGAGACGTGCTATGGGTGCCGGGCGGAGGCCGATGACCTTCGGTGCACTGCACCACGTGGAGGTCTGGATACCCGACCTGAACGCCGCGATGCGTAGCTGGGGCTGGCTGCTCGGCGAGTTGGGCTGGACGTCGTTCCAGCAGTGGCCGGTCGGCCACTCCTGGCGACTCGGCCCGACCTACCTGGTGCTGGAGGCATCACCCGCGCTCACCGGCGGACGTCACGACCGGCTCGCCCCCGGCCTCAACCACCTGGCCTTCCACGCCGGCTCGGCCGCCGCCGTGGACCGGCTGGTCGAGCAGGCGCCGGCGTACGGCTGGGAGCTGCTCTTCGCCGACCGGCACCCGTACGCCAGCGGGCCCGACACGTACGCCGGGTATCTGGCGGACGGGCAGGGATACGAGGTGGAGTTGGTGGCTTCGGGCTGAACTCTCCCTGTGCGTTCGGGGGTGGTTGCGGTTGGGGGCTGGGGGGCCAGCGTCCGGGGTGGTTGCGGTTGAGGGCTGGGGGCTGCCGTGCCCGGCTCCGGGGTGGTCAGGCTTGATCCCTGCGCCGGGCACGGTCGCCCCCAGCCTGACCTGGTCCGCCTGCGCGCGAAGGTAGGCCAGCCGGCCCAGGATCCTGCTGTCTGCTGTCTGCTGTCTGTTGTTGCTGGATATGCCGCTGGCCGGCACCCGGGTATCGGGTGCCGGCCAGCGGTTCTTGCTCCCCCTGTGGAGGAATGTCTTCGGTTGTTGGCTGGTGGTGGTCAGCTGGTCCAGTGCTGGGCGACGAGGTCGGCGGCCTGCTGCTCCCACTGGGCGTAGTGGTCGGGGTAGGCCGACACCTGCACCGTCTGCGCGGCCTCGGTCAGGGGCATGTCCTGCCAGCCGTCGACCTGCTTGAGGGCCTTGAGGAAGGCCAGGGTCGAGTATTCGGGGTCGGTGATCTGCTCCACCGTGCCCCAGCCGCTTGAGGGGCGCTGCTGGAACAGGCCCTGCGAGTCGTGGTCGTTGCGGTCACCCAGGTGACCCAGGTTCTCCAGCTTCGACTCCTGCAGCGCGGTCGCGATCGACACCACCGCGGCCCGCTCGTCCATACCGGCCTTCTTCGTCGCCGCGATGATCGCCTTCACATTACCGACCTGCTCATCATTCAGCTCGATCGTCGACTGGTTGGACGGGACGCCGTGCGGCAGCAGCTTGCTGGCGTCCGGCTTGTCAGCCTGCACCACCGCGACCGCAACGGTCTTCACGGGGGTGGTGTCGGCGTGAGCGGCCACCGGACCGGCGAACAGACCACCGGTGAACGCCACACCCGCAATACCCAACACACTCTTCCGCAGCATCGTGTTCATGACAAAGCTCCATCCGGGGGTCGACGCACACCCGCACCGAGGGGGTCAGTCAGGCGTACGCAAGCACCAGAAAGGCGCTCAAGCTTTCAAGAGGGGGAAAAGATCTCCGGGACGCGGGGCCGATAGGGCCGCTTCGCATCGCCGGGACCATGTGTAACGACCACCGACCCGCCACCATTCCCGGGGGCCACCCGCGGCGGCGGGCAGTCGTTCACGGCCGTTCGGGAGTGTTCAACGACCCGCCGGCCCGCACCATTCCCGAGGCACGACCCGCCCCTGGCCGGCGATCGTCCTCACCCCTTCAGACCCGTCCAACACCCCCACCCCGCCACCCACTCCACCCCAACCGAACGCCCGGAACCCCATCCCAACCCCCAACAACCCGCAATCTTGGTCCGAAACCGCCCACCAGAGGGCAGAAACGCCCCAAGATCCACACCGAACGCCGACACCTCCGCCGACAAGGGTGTGGCCCACCACGCCGGGGCAGGGACCATTCCCAACCACCCGGAACCACACCCCACACCCAAACCCCCCACACCCCACACCCCACACCCCACAGCGTTGATCATGAGGTTAGCGGCAGATCTGGAGATCAAAAACGCCGCTAACCTCATGATCAACGAGGAGCGGCGGGGGTGTGGGGCTGGGGCTGTCAGGCGGCGGGCCAGTCTTGGGAGGCCATACGTGGCGAGACCGCCCCCGGAGGGGCGGCCTCAAGCCAGGAGAGAAACCCGGTGACGGTGGATCGTGCCATGGCGATCTCAACCGGGGCGTGTCGACTGGTACAGCGGAGAATGATCCAGTCGGCCGGCATGGACATTCGTTCCTGCCCCTCGGGCAGTCGCCGTCGTTCGACCGCCAGCCCTTCACGGGACAGCACCCGTTTGGGGCGTACGGCGAAACTGAACATCCGGTACCAGCGGAGTTCGTCGCCGACGAAGCGGCCGAAGCCGGGTGACCAGCCGCGGCCGTCGAGCATGGTGGAGGTCCGGACACTGAGCCGGATGATGCCTCCGCTACGGGTGACCAGAGCCCGCCGGATGAAGAGAAACAGGAACGCGCCGAGGAGCACGGCGACGCCGATTCCGACCCCTTCGACGATCTCCATCGGCGGGTCGGCTCAGTTGCCGGAGGCTGCGGAGGCCGGAGTGGCGGTCTCGGCCAGTACCGTCACGCCCTGCTCGCTGACCGAGAGGAAGCCGCCTGCCACGTCGTAGCTGAGCTGCTCACCCCCGGGAAGCTTGATGCGTACCTGGCCGGGCTCGGCGAGCTGGCCAAGCAGGGGCGCGTGCCCCGGCAGCACACCCAGCTCACCTTCGGTCGTCCGGGCCATGACCATCTCGGCCATGCCCGACCAGACCTTTTCCTCGACGGCCACGAGCTGGACGTTAAGCTGCTCTGCCACGCTGTCTCCTTGCTGAGGCGGCGGATTGGGGAAATTCTAGTCGCGCCCGGGACCTGTTCTTCAGGCGGGTGCCAAGACCCGCGCCACGATCAGCTCCGGTTCACCAGCTTCGGATGTTCGAGTAGGAACGGGTCCAACAGCTCCCGCTCCAGAGCGACGAAGAAGTCGTCCACCTCGGGCGCGAACTGTTCACCGAGGTACTTGCCGTTTTCCTTGATTCCGCCGCCCGGCAGCTTGATCATCTGGATGTTGCCGGGACGGATGTCCTTGAGGGCGACGGCGAAGTCGACCACGCTGTGCCCCCGGCCGCTGAAAATCAGCGACTCGCCAGCCGCACGGAGCACCTTGTCCAGCTTGACCGGGTTGGTCACCACGTCGGCGCTGAGTGCCTGACCCGCCATCGCCTTGACGAACTGCTGCTGGTGTCGCTGCCGGCCGTAGTCGCCGTCGGGGACACCGTTCTCCGGGTACCGCTGGCGGACGTAGTCCAGCGCCTGCCAACCGCTCAGGTGCTGCTTGCCCTTCGGGTAGACCGCCTGCGGCCCGACGTACCCGCCGCCGCCGGGTTTGCCCTGACGGTGCTTGCCGCTCGGCTCCCGGTGCTCCGAGCGGACTTCCCGCTCGATGTTCATCGTGACACCGCCCATGGCATCAACGATCTTCTGGAAGCCGGAGAAGTTGATGATCGCGCCCGCGTCGAACCGCTTGATGCCGGTGACCCGCTGCACGGTGAGGGCGAGCAACTCGAAGCCCTTCGCCGCGTCCGGCTTTCCGCCGGGCACCCGACTGCCGTACGACATAGCCGCGTTCAGCTTGGTGGTGTCGCCGGGGAAGTCGGCCTTCTCGAACGGCGGGATCTCCACGTAGAGGTCGCGCGGCAGGGAGAAGAGGTACGCGCGGTCCATCTCCTCCGGCACGTGCAGCACCATGATCGCGTCGGACAGCGGCGGAGTGTCCTTGTCGCGAGGGTCGATGCCGACCAGCAGGATGTTGAGCGGGCCCTTGATGTCGCTCTTGGGGGTGGCCGCACCGGCCGCCTGGTCGCCGAAGAGGTCCGCCTTGCCGACCGCGCCCTCGTAGCGGGCCATCAGCGCCTCCGCGCCCACCAGGCTGGTCCCGCTGAGCACCATCAGGACGACGCCGAAGATGGTGCAGAGCTGCGCCCAGCGGGGCACGCCCCGCCACACCGACGAGCGCCCACCGCGCTTGCCGCGTCTGCCGGCCTTACCCACAAGCATCTCCGTTCGTCGCGCCCCCCGGGGGAAGTACGGGCGCGCGGGGCCGAATGGTTTAACCAATCAACGCTCATCGGCGCATGAGCGTGGCTGTGCGGTGTCCCACGGCTTGCACCGCGCTGTGCCTTGACACAGCGCGGGTTGCCTTCCTGCACATCGCACCGACGGTATCTCGCGTTCGGCGTGATCGCCGAGCACGGGTCACCGGGCAGCGGCGATGGTACGTCGCAAAGATGAACAGAAGGCCGCCCCGGGGTTACCGGGGCGGCCTTCTTTTTTCGTGTCTTGCGGAGGTGCGAGGCGCGAAGGTCAGCCCTTCATCAGCTCGGCGGCCTTCTTCTCCAGGTCGTCGAGCCCACCGCACATGAAGAACGCCTGCTCGGGGAAGTGGTCGTACTCACCCTCGCTGATCTTGCGGAACGCCTCGATGGTCTCCTTGATCGGGACCGTCGAGCCCGGCACGCCGGTGAACTGCTCCGCCGCGTAGGTGTTCTGCGACAGGAAGCGCTCGATCCGCCGGGCCCGCTGGACCGTGATCTTGTCTTCCTCGGAGAGTTCCTCGATACCGAGGATGGCGATGATGTCCTGCAGGTCCTTGTAGCGCTGGAGGATCCGCTTCACCTCGCTGGCCACCTGGAAGTGCTCCTGGCCGACGAACTCGGGGGCCAGGATCCGCGACGAGGAGGCCAGCGGGTCCACCGCCGGGTAGATGCCCTTGTCTGAGATGGACCGCTCCAGGTTGGTGGTCGCGTCCAGGTGGGCGAACGTGGTGGCCGGCGCGGGGTCGGTGTAGTCGTCCGCCGGCACGTAGATCGCCTGCATCGAGGTGATGGCCTGGCCCCGAACGGAGGTGATCCGCTCCTGGAGCTCACCCATCTCGTCGGCCAGGGTCGGCTGGTAACCCACCGCGCTGGGCATCCGGCCGAGCAGGGTGGAGACCTCGGAACCGGCCTGGGTGAAGCGGAAGATGTTGTCGATGAAGAGCAGCACCTCCTGCTTCTTCACATCACGGAAGTACTCCGCCATGGTCAGCGCGGAAAGCGCGACCCGCAGCCGGGTGCCCGGCGGCTCGTCCATCTGGCCGTAGACCAGAGCGGTCTTGTCGATGACGCCGGAGTCGGTCATCTCGTGGATGAGGTCGTTGCCCTCACGGGTGCGCTCACCCACGCCGGCGAAGACCGAGGTACCACCGAAGTTACGGGCGACCCGGGTGATCATCTCCTGGATGAGCACCGTCTTGCCCACCCCGGCACCGCCGAACAGGCCGATCTTGCCGCCCTTGACGTACGGCGCGAGCAGGTCGATGACCTTGATGCCGGTCTCCAGCATCTCGGTCTTCGGCTCCAGGTCCGCGAAGGCCGGGGCCTTGCGGTGGATACCCCAGTGGTCGTCGGCCTGGATGGTCTCGCCCTCGGTGAGGTTGAGGCACTCGCCGATGGCGTTGAAGACGTGGCCCTTGACCGCGTCGCCGACCGGCACCTTGATCGGACCGCCGGTGTCCCGCACGTCGGCACCGCGCACCAGGCCGTCGGTCGGCTGCATCGAGATGGCGCGGACCAGGTTGTCACCCAGGTGCTGGGCGACCTCCAGGGTCAGCGTCTTCTCACCGCCGGACAGGGTCACGTCCACGTGCAGCGCGTTGAACAGGTCCGGCATGGCGTCGCGCGGGAACTCGGCGTCGACGACCGGGCCGATGACCCGGACCACACGACCCGTGGCCGTCTTGGTCTCGGCTGGTCCTCCAGCAGCAGTGGAAACAGTCATCACACTTCACTTCCCGACGCGGCCAGCGCGTTCGCGCCGCCGACGATCTCACTGATCTCCTGGGTGATCCCGGCCTGGCGGGCCGAGTTCATCTCACGCGTGTACTTGTCGATCATCTCTTCGGCGTTGTCGGTGGCGCTCTTCATCGCCCGTCGCCGGGCCGCCGACTCGCTGGCCGCCGACTCCAGCAACGCCGCGTAGATCCGCGTGTTGATGTACTTCGGCAGCAGCGCGTCGAGCAGCGCCTCCGCGTCCGGCTCGAACTCGTACGCCGGCAGCGCACCCTCCGACCGGGGCCGTTCCTCGATCTGCAACGGCCCGATGATGCGGGTGATCGGGTTCTGGGTCATCAGGGACTTGAACTCGGTGTAGACGATGTGCAACTCGTCCACTCCGCGTACCCCGTCCGGGCCCGGATCGCCGTCGCTGTCGTCCGCACCGGCGGTGAACGCCTTGATCAGGGTCTCACCGACCTCGCGGGCGTCGGCGAAGGACGGCTGCTCCGAAAAGCCCGTCCAACTCGCCTCGATCGGCCGGTTGCGGAACCGGTAGAACGACACGCCCTTGCGTCCGATGACGTAGAGCACCGGCTCCTTGCCGTCGGCCTTGAGCCGGGCGATCAGCGACTCCGCCGTCCGGATGGCGTTGGAGCTGTAGCCACCGGCCAGGCCGCGGTCGGAGGTCACCAGCAGCACGCCCGCCCGCCGCACCCGCTCGCGCGGGGTGAGCAGCGGGTGGTCGACCGAGGCGTTGGACGCCAGCGCGGTGAGCACGCCGGTGACGGCCTGGGCGTACGGCAGGGACGCCTCCACCCGGGCCTGGGCCTTGGCGATCCGGCTCGTCGCCACGAGCTCCATCGCCTTGGTGATCTTCTTCATCCCCTTCGCCGAGCGGATCCGTTGACGAAGAACACGTACCTGCGCCGCCATGGCCCGGCCCTACTGCTTCTCGGCCGGAGCCTCGCCGCTGTAGCGGGTGACCGTCTCGTGCTCGGCCTCGCCCTCCAGCGGCGCCGCCGGCGCCTCGTTGATCGTGCGCTCGTCCTCGCGACCGAGGAAGCCCTGCTTGAACTCCACGACCGCCGAGTCGAGGGTGGCGATGATGTCGTCGTCCCACTTGTTGTCGGCGATCGCCTGGAGCGTGGCGTTGTGCTTGCGCCGCAGGTGCTCCAGGAACTGGGTCTCGAAGCGCCGCACGTCACCGACCGGGACGTCGTCCAGCTTGCCCTCGGTGCCGGCCCAGACGGCCACCACCTGCTCCTGCACCGGGTACGGCGAGTAGTTCGGCTGCTTGAGCAGCTCCACCAGCCGGGCACCGCGGTCCAGCTGGGCGCGGGAGGCCTTGTCCAGGTCGGAGGCGAAGGCGGCGAACGCCTCCAGCTCACGGAACTGGGCGAGGTTGAGCCGCAGCGAACCGGAGACCTTCTTCATCGGCTTCACCTGGGCGGCGCCGCCGACCCGGGAGACCGAGGTACCGACGTTGATCGCCGGCCGGACGCCCTGGTTGAAAAGGTCGGTCTCCAGGAAGATCTGACCGTCGGTGATCGAGATGACGTTGGTCGGGATGAAGGCCGAGATGTCGTTGGCCTTGGTCTCGATGATCGGCAGGCCGGTCATCGAGCCGCCACCCATCTCGTCGGAGAGCTTCGCGCAGCGCTCCAGCAGCCGGGAGTGCAGGTAGAAGACGTCACCCGGGTACGCCTCGCGGCCCGGCGGGCGACGCAGCAGCAGCGACACGGCCCGGTACGCCTCGGCCTGCTTGCTCAGGTCGTCGAAGACCACGAGCACGTGCTTGCCGCCGTACATCCAGTGCTGGCCGATCGACGAGCCGGTGTAGGGGGCGAGGTACTTGAAGCCGGCCGGGTCCGACGCCGGGGAGGCGACGATCGTGGTGTACTCCATCGCGCCCGCCTCCTCAAGGATGCCCTTGATGCCGGCGATGGTGGAGGCCTTCTGGCCGATGGCGACGTAGATGCAGCGGACCTGCTTCTTCGGGTCGCCGGAGGCCCAGTTCTCCCGCTGGTTGAGGATGGTGTCCAGCGCGACGGTGGTCTTGCCGGTCTTCCGGTCACCGATGATCAGCTGCCGCTGGCCCCGACCGATCGGGGTCATCGCGTCGATGGCCTTGATGCCGGTCTGCATCGGCTCGGAGACGGACTGCCGGGCCATCACGTTGGGCGCCTGCAGCTCCAGCTCGCGGTAGCCCTCGTCGGCGATCTCGCCGAGGCCGTCGATCGGCTGGCCGAGCGCGTTGACCACGCGGCCCAGGAAGGCGTCGCCGACCGGCACCGAGAGCACCCGGCCGGTGCGCTTGACGCGCTGCCCCTCCTCCAGCCCGGAGTAGTCGCCGAGGACGACGACACCGATCTCCCGGACGTCGAGGTTCAGCGCCACGCCGAGCGTGCCGTCCTCGAACTCCAGCAGCTCGTTGGTCATGGTCGAGGGCAGGCCCTCGACGTGGGCGATGCCGTCGCCGGTGTCGGCGACGGTGCCGACCTCCTCACGGGAGACGTCGGGCGAGTAGGAGGAGACGTAGCGCTCCAGGGCGCCGCGGATCTCCTCCGTCGAGATGGTCAGCTCGGCCATCCTCTGCTTCCTTAAGTATCAGGGCCCGGGATACCTAGTACCGACCGGTCCTCGGGTCGACTGTCTTTCCGGGCGCTTCGCGCGGTGCTGGTCAGCGCTTCGCGAGCGCGTTGCGGGTCTCGTTGAGGCGGCGCAGGATCGTCCCGTCGTAGAGGTCCGAACCCACCCGTACGCTCACTCCACCGAGGATCGTCGGGTCAACCGTAAGCTTGACAGCAACCTGTCGATCGTATATGGCGGATAGCCGATCGCCCAGGCGCCGCTCCTCCTCCTCGGTGAGCGGTGCGGCAACCGTCACGTACGCGACCTGCCGGTCCCGCCGCTCCGCCGCCAGCTCCACCAGCCGGGAGAGCGCGGCGGTGAACGACCGACCACCGAAGCCGGCCAGCGCCGCCTCCGCCAGCCGCACCGTCACCGGCCGGGCCTTGCCCGTCAGCAGCATCCCGACCAGCTCGGCCCGCTGCGCCACCGGCGCCATCGGGTCGGACAGGGCGTTCGACAGCTGCGGGTCCGCCGCGACCACCTGGCCGAAGCGGAACAGCTCGTCCTCCACCTCGCCCAACTCGTCGGCGCGGTCCGCACTGGCCAGCAGCGCCTGCACGCCGAGACCCTCCGCGCCGTCGAGCAGTTCCGACGGCGCGGACCAGCGGCCGGCGACCAGGGTGCCGAGCAGGTCGAGCGTGTCCGCACCGACCTTGCCGGAGAGCACCGAGGTCAGCAGGCCGGCGCGGTCCGCACCCTCACGGGCCGGGTCGGAGAGCGCCCGGCGCAGCCGGACCTCCCGCCGCAGCAGGTCCGCGACGGCGAGCAGTTCCGCACCGGTGCCGGCCACGGTCGTCGGCTCGGCGCCGGCGACGTACTCCTCCAGCCGCGCGAGCGCGGCGGCGTAGGACTCCCGGCTGGCGGCCTGCATCAGCGGGCCCCCGCGCTCTCGAGATCGGTGAGGAACCGCTCGACGGTGCCCTTACGGCGGGCCTCGTCGGCGAGCGACTCGCCCACGATCCGGCTGGCCAGGTCGACCGCGAGGCCGCCGACCTCCGCGCGCAGCTCGCGCACGATGGTCTGGCGCTCCACGGCCAGCGACTCCCGGCCGGCGGCGATGATCCGGTCGGACTCCTCCCGGGCCTTGGCCAGGATCTCCGTCCGGATCGACTCGGCGTCGGCGCGGGCGTCGTCCCGGATCCGGGCCGCCTCGGTACGCACCTCGGCGAGCTGGGCCCGGTACTGCTCCAGCAGCTGGTTGGCCTCGGCCTGAGCGGCCTCGGCACGCTTGAGGCCGCCCTCGATCGCGTCGACCCGCGCCTGGTACATCGCCTCCATGCGCGGCATCACGAACTTGAGCAGCACGAAGCAGAGCAGGGCGAAGGCGATCGTCCCGACGACGAGCTCCTGCCAGATCGGCACGAGCGGGTGGTGCTCTACACCTTCAGCGGCGACATACATGTCAGACCTCCGGGTCGCGTCGGGCTACGTCAGACTGCGAACGCGAGCACCAGGCCGAACAGGGCGAGCGCCTCGACCAGCGCGAAGCCCAGGACCAGCCAGGTGCGGTTGTAGCCGGCGGACTCCGGCTGGCGGGCGCTGGCCTGGATGTAGGCCGCGAAGACCAGGGCGACACCGATGCCGGGGCCGATGGCGGCGAGACCGTAACCGATGGTGTTGACGCTGCCCTCGATGGCGGCAATAACGTCCATTGCGGGTATTCCTCCTAGTAGACGCGTGAGTCCTCACGCGTACGCGGTCGTACCGGAAGCTTGGTCGGGCCGGGCGGCCCGCCGAGGTCTGTGGGTCAGTGCCCGTCGGCGAGCGACGTGCCGATGTAGTTGGCGGTCAGGGTGACGAAGACGTATGCCTGCAACAGCGCGACGAGCACCTCGAAGAAGGCCATCAGGATCGCCATCAGGAACGAGAAGACCGACGTCACCTGGACGAAGATGTTGTCCGAGGCGAGCATCACGAAGCCGCCGACGGTGAACACCAGCAGGATCAGGTGCCCGGCGAACATGTTGGCGAAGAGTCGTACCGCCAGGGTGACCGGCCGGTTGATGAAGTTCTGCAGGAACTCGATCGGAATCAGCAGGAAGTGCATCGGCCACGGCACACCGGGAATGATCAGGCTCTGCTTGAGGTAGCGGCCCAGACCCTGCTTGCGGACACCGATGTAGAGGTACATCACGTAGGTGATCGCGGCCAGCACGATCGGGAAGGCGATGTGCGAGTTCGGGGAGATCTGCAACCCGGGGGTGACGCCGAAGAGGTTCGTCACCGCGATGAAGCAGAACAGCACGGTGAAGTAGGGCGCGAACCGGATGCCGTCCTTGCCCATCTGCTCGCGGGCGATGTTGTCCCGGACCAGGCCGTAGATCGACTCCGCGTACCACTGGCCCTTGCTCGGCACCAGCTTCGGGTTCCGGTAGGTGGCCATGAAGAAGATGATCAGAAGCCCGACGGCCAGCCAGATCATCAGCGTGAACTTCGTGACCCACGGGCCGGCGAGATCCGGCAGGTAGAAGTCATCGACCTTGGGGGGCCAGGGCAGGCCCTCTGCGGCGATAAACTGTCCGCTCACCGTGTCATCCTCCGCACTCGACAGACCCGCGCGTGCCGGCACTCAGGCACTGAGCCTCTTCATGATCAGGTAGATCGCTCCGGCTGCGCCGAGCATCATGCCGACGGCGATTCCGACGCCGGTCGGCAGGCCCAGGAACTCCCCCGCCAACCAGCCGAGGAATCCCCACACCACGATGCCGGCGAGCAGGTAGCCGAGGACGGCTCCGGCGACACCTTCCGACGAGTGTTCGTCGGGGCTTCTGCGGTGTGGGTTGTCGGCCATGACGAGGCGAACACTATCAGCCGGGTGTTTCGCGAGTGTGCGGCACCCCCCACACTGCGAGCAGCGTGCGGGCGGCGAATGCGGCGCGTCAAGCCGGGGTTAGCCTACTCCTGTCCGGCCAGCCGGACAGGCCGACGAAACGCCGGGGAAACTCCAGCCGTACGGTCAGTGATTCGACGATCGGTCCACGCTGGGCAGCGGGGAACGCAACGCCCAGGTCAGGTGGGCACCGGTCCACACCAGCACGGCCGCGATGATGGCCGCACCCATGTCCGGCAGGCCCGGCCAGCCGGTGGCCGCCACGGCCGCCATCGCCACCCCCAGGATGACGATCTTCGTGGCGTAGGTGACCAACCCCACCGACATGATCAGTCGCGGGTGGACGGCGTCCGCCCAGGCCACCGAGAGACCCGAGATGAGGTAGCTGACGATCACCAGGGCGATGCCGGCGGCCACCCCGGCCGCACCGGTCGGGCCGCGCAGCACGGCGGCGGCCGGTACCGCGACCACAGCCAGCGCGGCACAGGCCAGCAACGGCAGGCGCAGGTACGGCAGCCGGGCCCGGATGGCACCGGGCTCCCCGGCCCGGGGCGCGGTCGCCGGGGGTACGCCGGGTCCGCCCGTAGGGTGCGCGCTCATCGGGGGTACGCCGGAAACTCGGCGGCCAGTTCGGCCACGTCGGCGGCGATCCGGGTCAGCTCGTCGGCGCCACCCGGGGCGGACGGATCCGTCCGCACCGCTCGGGCGATCAACCCGGCGACCTGACGCATCTGCGCCTCCCTCATGCCCTGTGTGGTGACGCCTGGCGTGCCCACCCGGATTCCGGAGGCGACGAACGGTTTCTGCGGGTCGTACGGGATCGCGTTCTTGTTCAACGTGATGGTCGCGGCGTCGCACCGCGCCTCCGCCTCGGCGCCGGTCACCCCGGTCCCCCGCAGGTCGATCAGGGCCAGGTGGGTGTCGGTGCCGCCGGAGACCGGCCGCATCCCCTCGGCCGCGAGCCCGTCGGCGAGCGCCCGAGCGTTGGCCACCACCTGCGCGGCGTAACTGCGGTACGCCGGCTGCGCCGCCTCGTGCAGCGCGACCGCCTTGGCCGCCACGGCGTGCATCAGCGGACCGCCCTGGGTGAACGGGAAGACCGCCTTGTCGATCCGCTCGGCCAGCGACTCCCGGCAGAGGATCATGCCCCCGCGCGGGCCGCGCAGCACCTTGTGGGTGGTCGCGCAGATCACGTCGGCGTACGGCACCGGCGACGGGATCGCCTGCCCGGCTACCAGCCCGATGAAGTGCGCGGCGTCCACCATCAGGTACGCGCCCACCTCGTCGGCGATCTCCCGGAACCGGGCGAAGTCGATAAGCCGTGGGTACGCGGTCGCCCCACATATGATCATCTTCGGCTGGTGGGTACGGGCGAGATCCCGCACCTCGTCGTAGTCGATCAGCTCGGTGTCCCGTTCGACGGTGTAGCCGACGGGCTTGAACCACCGGCCGGAGAAGTTCACCCGACTGCCGTGGGTCAGGTGCCCGCCGTGCGGCAGCTCCATCGCCAGCACCGTGTCACCCGGCTGCACCAGGGCGGCGTACGCGGCCAGGTTGGCGCTCGCGCCGGAGTGCGGCTGGAGGTTGGCGTGCTCGGCGCCGAAAAGGTCCTTCGCCCGGGCGATGCCGAGTTCCTCGGCCCGGTCCACCTGCGCGCAGCCGCCGTAGTAGCGCCGGCCCGGATAGCCCTCGGCGTACTTGTTGGTGAGCGTGGACCCCAGCGCGGCCAGCACCGCGGGCGAGGTGAGGTTCTCGCTGGCGATCAGTTGCAGCCCGCCGCGCAGCCGGTCCAGCTCGCCCAGCACCACCTCCGCGATCTCCGGGTCGGCCGTGCTGAGCTGCTCGAAGTCCGGCCCCCAGAAGGTGCCCTCGGCGGTCTCCACAGCGCCAGAGTCTATGAGACCGCAGACTGGAGGCGTGAGATGCCTGGTGACCGGAGCGACCGGATACATCGGCGGGCGCCTGGCGCCGCGCCTGCTGGACGAGGGATACCCGGTGCGCTGCCTGGCGC
This sequence comes from Verrucosispora sp. WMMD573, assembly GCF_027497175.1. NCBI lineage: Bacteria > Bacillati > Actinomycetota > Actinomycetes > Micromonosporales > Micromonosporaceae > Micromonospora > Verrucosispora sp. WMMD573. Next base: position 303,031 of record NZ_CP114901.1, read on the forward strand.
GGCGGGCCAATCGGCTGCGCGACGTGCCGTGGGCCTCGCAGGTCGAGGTGGTCGAGGGTGACCTGAGCCGGCCGGAGAGCCTCGCCGGGGTCTTCGACGGCGTCGACGTGGCGTACTACCTGGTGCACTCGCTCGGTCAGGCCGGCTTCGAGGCCGCCGACCGGCAGGCCGCGACGACCTTCGCCGAGGCGGCCCGCGCCGCGGGCGTACGCCGGATCGTCTACCTGGGCGGACCGGAGCCGGCACCCGGCGACGTCGCCTCGGCGCACCTGCGTTCCCGCGCCGAGGTGGCCCGGATCCTGCTGGACAGTGGCGTGCCCACGGTGGTGCTGCGGGCGGCGGTGATCCTCGGCTCCGGCTCGGCGTCGTTCGAGATGTTGCGCTACCTGACCGAGCGGCTGCCGGTGATGGTCACCCCGCGCTGGGTCAGCAACCGGATCCAGCCGATCGCGGTCCGCGACGTGCTGTACTACCTGGTCGGCAGCGCCGGACTGCCGCCGGAGGTCAACCGGGCCTTCGACATCGCCGGTCCGGACGTGCTGACCTTCGGCGACATGATGCAGCGCTACGCCCGGGTCGCCGGGCTCTCCCGCCGGCTCCTGCTGCCGATCCGGCCGCTGACGCCCACCCTGTCGTCGTACTGGGTGGGTCTGGTCACCCCGGTGCCGAACGCGCTCGCCCGGCCGCTGGTGGAGAGCCTGGTACACGAGGCGGTCGCGCACGAGCACGACATCGCGACGTACCTGCCGGACCCGGCGGGCGGACTCACCGGTTTCGACCGGGCCGTCGAGTTGGCGCTGACCAAGGTACGTGGCGCCCAGGTGGAGACCCGCTGGTCGACCGCCGCCGGTGCGGACGCGCCCGCCGAGCCGCTGCCCAGCGACCCGCACTGGAGCGGCGGCACCGCCTACACCGACCTGCGGGAGCAGACGGTGACGGCGCCGCCGGAGGCGTTGTGGCGAGTGATCGAGGGGGTCGGCGGAGAGAACGGCTGGTACTCGTTCCCGCTCGCCTGGTCCGTGCGCGGCTGGTTGGACCGGCTGGTCGGCGGGGTGGGGCTGCGGCGGGGCCGCCGTAACCCGCACCGGCTGCAAATTGGCGAGGCACTCGACTTCTGGCGGGTGGAGGAGATCATCCCCGGCGAACTGCTGCGGCTGCGCGCCGAGATGCGGCTGCCCGGCCGGGCCTGGCTGGAGATGCGGGTGCAACAGGACGACACCGGTCAGGTCAGCTACCGGCAGCGGGCGGTCTTCCTGCCCCGAGGACTGGCCGGGCACGCTTACTGGGCTGCGGTGACCCCGTTCCACGCCGTGGTCTTCGGCGGGATGGCCCGCAACATCGCCGAGGGCGCCGAGCGGTTGGCGGCAGCCGCCCCGGCCCACGGACCGGCCGCCGGCTGAGGCGGTCAGTTGCCGGTGCGTTGCCCGGTGACCCGCCAGGCGGTCATTTCGCTCGGCGGCACGAAGTCGCGGACCGGCTCGTCGCGCAGGGCGTAGGAGAGGATCTCGCCGACCGCCTCCACCATGGCGGTCTGCACCGCGCGCCCGACGCCGTCGCGCGGCTCGTCGGGGTTGGCTGCCATCGCCGCCACCGCCAGCTGCGGGGTGAGCGCCACGACGGTCTCCGTGGCGTACCGCTCGGAACTGCCCGTCTTGCCCACCACCGGGCGGCCGAGCTGACCGCGCAGCCCGGTCGCCGTGCCACCGGCACAGCCCTGGTACATGGACTGGTCGCCGACCGGGCAGCGGGCCGCGTCCGCCGCCGCCCGGGCCACGTCGACGTCGAGCACCTGCCGGCAGTCCGGCTGCCCGGCGGCCACCCGGCGGCCGTCCGCGTCGCTGATCGAGCTGACCGGCGTGGGCGCGCACCAGGTGCCCTCCGCGCCCAGCGTCGCGTACGCGCCGGCCAGATCGAGCGGGGTGGTCGCGGACACGCCCAGGGTGAACGGCCCCCACTCACGTGCCCCGTGCCGGGCCAGCCGGGCGTCGTCGTCGGCCCGGAACACGATGCCGAGTCGTTCGGCCATCTCCACCACCCGGTCCGCGCCGACCCGCTCGGTGAGCCAGGCGAAGTACGTGTTGACCGAGTCACCGAAGGCGGTCCACATGTCGTGCCGGCCGCTCACCGAGGCGCTGGCGTTCTCCGGGCACCAGTACCCGCCGCAGTTCGCCTCGCTGCCGCTGACCCGGAAGTCGGTCACGATCCGCCGGGGCGCGTCGAAGACGGTGTTCAGCGGCAGCCCGGCCTCCAGCGCGGCCAGCATGGTGAAGAGCTTGAACGTGGAGCCGGCCTGGTAACCGACGATGGTGCCGCCGCCGGCGACGAGTTGGTTGACGGTGTTGGGGTGGTTCTGCTGTCCACCCGGGTTCGCGGTCACGCTGAAGACCCGGTTGACCGACATGGCGAGCACCCGCCCGGTGCCGGGTTGGACCACCGCGGTCGGCATGGCGTGTGGGTGCTCCGCCGGATAGACCCGCCGCACCTGTTCGGTGGTGGCCCGCTGCACGCCGGGGTCGAGTGAGGAAACGATGCTGAACCCACCCCGACGCAGGGTGCGCTGCCGCTCGTCGACGCTGGCGCCGAACGCCTTCTGACTGTTCCACCAGCGGGTGAACCAGTCGCAGAAGAATCCCCAGTCGTTGTGTCCCTCGGGCACCGCGGTGCAGTCGTTCGGGGTCTCGCTGGGCCGCAGGGCCAACGGCTGGGCGGCGATCCGGGTCGCCTCCTCCGGCGCGGCCACGCCCGACTCGACCATCCGGTCCAGCACGTAACCGCGCCGGGCGGTCGCGCTGTCGGCGTCCCCGTTGATCGGGTCGTCAGTGTGCGGGGAGCGGACCAGCCCGGCCAGCAGCGCCGCCTGGGCCAGCGTGAGCTTCGCCGGTGAGGTGGAGAAGTACCGTTTGCTGGCGGCGGCGATGCCGTACGCGCCGGCACCGAAGTACGCGATGTTGAGGTAGCGGGTCAGGATCTGTTCCTTGGTCAGCTCCCGCTCCAACGCCAGGGCGTACCGGATCTCCTGGACCTTACGGCCGGTGCTCACCTCGGTGGCCGCCGCCCGTTGCGCCTCGCTGAGCCGAGGGTCGGTGCTCAGCACGTTGCGGACGTACTGCATGGTCAGCGTGGAGGCGCCCTGCCGGGTGGCGCCGTCTCGCCGGTTGGCGGTGAAGGCTCGCACGATGCCCCGCAGGTCCACGCCGCTGTGCTCGTGGAAGCGGGCGTCCTCGGCGGCGATGATGGCCTGCCGCATCACCGGCGCCACCTCGTCCAGCGGCACATCGACCCGGTCCTCCTGGTAGAAGGAGGTGATCAGGGTGGTGCCGTCGTTGGCGTAGAGGTTGGATCGTTGCGCGGTCGGCGGCGTCCGCAGCGTGTTCGGCAGCTCCGCGTAGGGCGCGGAGAGGGCCGAGAATCCGATGCCGAACACCAGCGCGGCCGGCAACGCCGCCACCGCCAGCGCCAGGCCGGCCAGCGTGCCGGCCAGCAGTACGGTGAACATCTTCGGCAGGAACGCCCGGGTCATCAGCTCTCCCCGCAGGAGCCGTCAGGACTCCCTCAGGATGGCGCTAATCGCCCTTTCTGCCGCGCCTTTCCTCAAACCCGGATGAAATTCGCCGATCAGGGGAGCAGCAGCGCGGCGAGCGGCTGCACCGTCTCCTCGATCTCGTCGGCCACCCGGGTGAAGCACTGGTCACCGCGCCCCCACGGGTCGTCGAGGTCGTCGGTGGGCAACGCGGCGGCGCCTTCACGGGCGCCGTGCGCCGCCTCGACCAGCGCCACGCCACGGGCGTGCACCGCGTCGGCGGTGGCCTCGGCCGTCGGCAACGCGGCCGGATCGAGGGCGGCCAGCAGCCGGCCGAACTCGCCGAGCACGAACGTGCGGGCGGCGGCGTCCGGCCGCAACGCGGTCACGTACTCCTGCTGGTCGGCGGTGGCGGTCAGGACCAGGTCGGCGGCGTCGATGTGATCGGAGCGCAGCTTGCGGGCGGTGAACCCGGCGACGTTGCCGCCCCGGTTGGTGACCTGCCGGGCGGCCGGCGGGTTCATCTCCTCACCGGCGTGCCAACCACCGGTGCCCGCGCTGTGGCTGTGCAGCAGCTCCTCGATCCGGTCCGGATCGACCTCGCGCCGGGCCAGCCGGTCGGCCACGGCGAGGGTGAGCAGCCGCTCGGCCATCGGCGAACGGCAGATGTTGCCCATGCAGACGTGCAGGACGGTGAAGGGGGGCACCTACGCCACCTGGCTCTCACGCAGTTCCGGTACCACCTCACGCAGCCGAGCCAGGTCGATCGCGCCCGACCGGACGAGCAGCGGCTCGTCGCCGGTCAGATCCACGATCGTGCTGGGCACCGGATCCACTGCCGGCCCCGCCTCCAGGTAGGCCCGGACCGAGTAGGCGAGCTGGTCGCGGGCCTGGTCAGCAGTGAGCGCGGCCGGTTGGCCGATCTTGTTGGCCGAGGCGACAGCCATCGGCCCCGTCTCCCGCAGCACCTCCAGCGCCACCGGGTGCAGCGGCATGCGCACCGCCACCGTGCCGCTGTCGTCGCCGAGATCCCACCGCAGGCTCGCCGAGTGCTTGACCAGGATGGTCAGCGCACCCGGCCAGAACGCCTCGACCAGGTCCCGCGCCGCCGTCGGCAGGGTGTAGGCCAGGCCGTCGAGGGTGTGCCGGGAGCCGATCAGCACCGGTGGCGGGGTGTGCGGGACACCCTTGGCGTCCAGCAGCGCCTTGACCGCGTACGGGGTGAACGCGTCCGCGCCGATCCCGTAGACCGTGTCGGTCGGCAGGACGACCAGCTCGCCGTTGCGGACCGCCTCGATGGCCGCGGCGATGCCGCGGTCCCGGTCGGCGAGCGATCGGCAGTCGTAGAGCATCACGAGGAGCCAGTCTGCCACGTCGCGGCCGCGCCGGGTGGCGGGCGGTCCGCGAGACGGGACGCCGTGACGAAGCGCGGCCGGTCGGCGAGGTCGCGGTGGCCGACGACCATGGCGTACCGACCGTCGGCGGCGAGCAGACCCGGCAACACCACGCCGTGACTGTCGTCGTGCTCGATGCCGAGGACACCGCCGGGACGCAGCAGGAAGCCCGCGCGGTCGATCACCCGACGGATGACGTCCAGCCCGTCCGCCCCACCGAACACGGCCTCCGCCGGGTCGTGGTCGGCGACCTCCGGGGGTACGGCCACGGCGAGCGGGACGTACGGCGGGTTGCACAGCAGCACGTCCACCCGGCCCGTCAACTCGTCCAACAGGGCCGGATCGGTGGCGTCCGCCGACACCACCTCGATCGGCCGATCACCGGCGGCGGCCCGGGCCGCCGCGTTGCGCCGCAACCACGACAGCGCCTCCGGCGAGCGTTCCACCGCCACCACCCGGGCCTGCGGCACCTCGGACGCCACCGAGAGGGCGATCGCGCCGGACCCACTGCACAGATCCACCACCAGCGGCTCCGGCCGCCCGTCGGCCCGCGCGGCCGTTGCGGCCTGGTCGACGCCCCAGCCGGCGAGCAGTTCGGTCTCCGGGCGCGGCACGAAGACGCCCGGCCCGACGGCCAACTCCAGGTGCCGGAAGCCGGCGGTGCCGGTGAGATACTGCAACGGTTCCCGTCGCGACCGGCGGGCCACCAGCGCGCGGTAACCGTCAAGTTGCTCGTCGGTGAACCCGTCCGCCAGGGCCAACCGTCCGCGAGGGACCTCAAGCACGTACGCGGCCAACAGCTCTGCCTCCACGCGGGCCGAGGTCACGCCGGCGGTGGCGAGGGTACGAGCCGCTTCGGCGAGTACGGGCGCCGGACGGATACGTCTCGTCCCTTCGGACGGGTGTTGCGGTGCGCTGGTCACGCAATAATCATGAAGCGTCGCCGTGCACGTGCATAAGCGGGTGCAGCGGCACACCGACAGGAGGTCGCGGGTGGGCTGGCTCGGCCGGGTCGAAGACCAGGTTGACGCCCTGACGAAGGCGCGGGCGTTGCAGGAGGTGAGCCGTTCCACCGAGGCGTACGGACTCCTGGAGGGGGTGCTGCGTGCCACCCGAGACCCGAACGCCCGAGCCGACGCGCTCGTGCAGCGGCTCTCGGCTCTGATCAATCTCGGGCGCACCGCTGAGTACACCCGCGCCATCGAGGAGGCGTCCGCGGCGGTACGCGATCTCGCCGAGCCCTATCTGCACGGGCACCTCAACGCCCTGGCCGCGTTGGCCGCCCACCATCAGGGCGCCCTGGACCGCTGCGTGACGCACCTGGTCAAGGCCGCTCGGGCGCTCGGGGCGGTGGAGGATCCAGACCGGGACACCGCCTGGGGTTGGCACGACCTGGCGATGGCCTACTCGTACCTCAGCTTCCACGGTTACGCCCTGGGCGCGATCGAACGCGCCCGTCAACTCGGCACCGCAGCCGGCATCCCGGAGGAGACGTTCGCCGCGCCGGGCATCCGACTGCGCAACGCGGTAGCCCTCGACCACACCGGTGACAGTGACGGCTGTCTGCGCGTACTGCGGGATGTCGGCGGCGACCTGGGTCGGTTCGTGACCGCCGGACGTGCCGACCGGCTGCGTCCCAGCAGCCTGGCCGCCTACGGCTACGCCGCCGCCCGCCGATGCGCCCTCGGCGACGACCTCGACCTTGCCCCGGGCCTGGACCCGGCCCGGCTGCTCGGCTACGGCGCGGACAGTGCCCGGGCCCGCGACATGCGCCAGCTCGGCCAGGTCTGCCTCGCCATCGCCAGCGGGCGGCCGATCGAGGCGGTCACCCGGCTGGACACGGTCCAGGTGTCCGTCGAGACGCTCGGCGCAGCCGAGCCGGCCCGACTGCGCAGCATGGCACTGGGACGGGCCGGCGACCACGCCGCCGCGCACCGGGCCGACCGGCTGGCTTTCCGACTCGCCGCGCAGCGCCACGACCGGCTCCGCGACGTCTACATCGACGGCATCGCCGCCCGGATCGACCATGAGGAGATGCGCCGGGAGGCGGCGCGGTTCGAGGGAGAGGCGCTGACCGACCCGCTCACCGGGCTACCCAACCGTCGCCGGCTGGAACGCTACATCGCGGCCGTGGTGGCCCGGGGCGAACGGGTGGTGATCGGCGTCTGCGACCTGGACGGGTTCAAGGCGGTCAACACGCGGCACGGGCACCACTCGGGGGATCTGGTCCTGCAACGTGTCGCCGGAGTCATCAACCGGGTGATGCGTCGGGGCGACTTCGTCGCCCGCTACGGCGGCGACGAGTTCGTGGTGGTGCTGCCGGAAGCGGGGATGACCGAGGCGGCCGAGGTGGCCCGGCGGATCGACGCCGCCGTGCGCACCGAGGACTGGGAGTCACTGGTGCCGGGCACCCCGGTCGGCGTCAGCATCGGCTTCGCCGAGGTGGGCGCGGGCGGCCCCGGGCAGCGGGACGCGCTCGGCGCGGCCTTCGAGGCTGCCGACCGGGAGATGCTGCGGGCCAAGGCCCGGCCGCGTAGCGCCTGAGGCTCAGCGGCGGGTCAGTTCCGGGTCGCCCGCCAGGCGTGCGGCCCGGTCCGCCTCGCTGAGCGCGTCGAGCACGCCGTCCAGCTCCCCCGCGAGCACCAGGTCGAGGTTGTACGCGGTGAAGCCGATCCGGTGGTCGGTGATCCGGTTCTGCGGGAAGTTGTACGTCCGGATCCGCTCCGAGCGGTCCACCGTACGCACCTGGGCCTTGCGGGCGTCCGACGCGGCGGCGTCGGCCTGCTCCTGCGCGGCGGCCAGCAGCCGGGCGCGCAGGATCCGCATCGCCTGCTCCCGGTTCTGCAACTGGGACTTCTCGTTCTGGCAGGAGACCACGATGCCGGTGGGCAGGTGGGTGATCCGCACCGCCGAGTCGGTGGTGTTCACCGACTGACCGCCGGGACCGGACGAGCGGAACACGTCGATGCGCAACTCGTTCGGGTCGATGGTGACGTCCACCTCCTCGGCCTCCGGCAGCACCAGCACGCCGGCCGCGCTGGTGTGGATGCGCCCCTGAGACTCGGTGACCGGGACCCGCTGCACCCGGTGCACACCGCCCTCCCACTTCAACCGGGACCAGACTCCGTTGCCGCCCTCGGGCACACCCTTCGTCTTGATCGCCAGCGAGACGTCCTTCACCCCGCCGAGGTCGGAGTCCTGCGCGTCGATCACCTCGGTGATCCAGCCGCGCCGCTCCGCGTACCGGGTGTACATGCGCAGCAGGTCACCGGCGAACAGCGCGGACTCCTCGCCGCCCTCGCCCGCCTTGATCTCCACGATGACGTCCTTGGCGTCGTGCGGGTCGCGCGGGATGAGCAGTTCGGCGAGGCGATCCTCCAGCACCGGCAGCGTCGCCGCGATCGTCTCGGCCTCGGCCGCGAAGGAGGCGTCCTCGGCGGCCAGTTCCCGCGCGGCGGCAAGATCCGCGCGGACCTGCTCCAGCTCGGCGGCGGCCTTGTGCAGCGGCACCAGCTCGGCGTAACGACGGCCGACCCGACGGGCGGTGCCCTGGTCGGCGTGGATCGCGGGGTCGGCCAGCCGCTTCTCCAACTCGGCGTACTCGTCGAGGAGGGCGGTGAGGCGTTCACTGCTCATGCTGGGGATCGCTCCTTGCAGACTGTCGGAAACCCCGCGCGGTGCCCCGCCGGTCGCTTCGCGGCGGCGGGAAACCGGGACACAGACGACCGACGCCCGCGCCCGGCGATGAACCGGACGCGGGCGTCAGACGAGGAGCTACTTGGCCTTCTTGCCCTGGACCTTGGCGTACTTCTGCTGGAACTTCGCGACCCGACCAGCGGTGTCCAGCACGCGCTGCTTGCCCGTGTAGAACGGGTGGCAGGCGCTGCACGTCTCGACGTGGATCGAGCCGCCCTTGGCGGTGCTGCGGGTGGTGAAGGTGTTACCGCAGGAGCAGCTGACCTCGGTGGTCACGTACTCCGGGTGGATGTTGGGCTTCATGTCGCCTCGGTCCTCTCGTCTGTGGTCGCCGGGTCGCCCCTGGCCTGCCGCTGCCTGCCGATGGGGGCGTGAACCGGAACCGGTGGCCGATTGACCAGTCTGCCATGGGCATCGGTGGGCCCTTGAATCGGGCCGCACCCGTCGGTCGCCGGTAGCAACATCGGGCCAGCCGTACGCATTCCCACCGCTCACGGGAAGCATTCCTCTGCCGTCCCGCCGCCGCGCTCCGGCCGATCCCGGGTACGCGAAGGGGCGTGGCCGGCCGGCCACGCCCCTTCGTCGATCGTCGTCGGCGGACGTTACTCCCCCGGCGTCGACTTGGCGATCTGCATCAGGAACTCGATGTTGGTACGGGACTGCTTCAGCCGGTCCAGCAGGAGGTCCAGCGCCGCCTGCGAGTCCAGCGAGTGCAGCACCTTGCGAAGCTTGTGCACGATGGCCAGCTCCTCCGGCGCGAGCAGGATCTCCTCCTTACGCGTGCCGGACGGGTGGATGTCGATGGCCGGGAAGGTCCGCTTGTCAGCGATCTTCCGGTCCAGCTTCAGCTCCGCGTTACCGGTGCCCTTGAACTCCTCGAAGATGACCGTGTCCGCCATCGAGCCGGTCTCCACCAGGGCGGTGGCGAGGATGGTCAACGAGCCGCCGTTCTCGATGTTGCGCGCCGCGCCGAGGAACCGCTTCGGCGGGTACAACGCGGTGGAGTCGATACCGCCCGACATGATCCGGCCGCTGGCCGGCGCCGCCAGGTTGTACGACCGGCCGAGCCGGGTCACCGAGTCGAGCAGCACGACCACGTCGTGACCCAGCTCGACCAGGCGCTTGGCCCGCTCGATCGCCAGCTCGGCGACGGTGGTGTGGTCCTGCGGCGGGCGGTCGAACGTGGCCGCGATGACCTCGCCCTTGACCGACCGCTGCATGTCGGTGACCTCTTCGGGCCGCTCGTCCACCAGCACCACCATCAGGTGGCACTCCGGGTTGTTGTGCGTGATGGCGTTGGCGATCGCCTGCAGCACCATGGTCTTACCGGCCTTCGGCGGCGAGACGATCAGCGCCCGCTGCCCCTTGCCGATCGGCATGACCAGGTCGATGACCCGGGTGGTGAGGATGTGCGGCTCGGTCTCCAGCCGCAGCCGCTCCTGCGGGTACAGCGGAGTGAGCTTGTAGAACTCCGGCCGGCGCTTGGCCTCGTCGGGCTCCATCCCGTTGATGGTGTCCAGCCGGACGAGCGGGTTGTACTTGTCGCGCCGCTGCTCGCCGTCGCGCGCCGCCCGGACTGCGCCGGTGATCGCGTCACCGCGTCGCAGGCCGTACTTCTTGATCTGGGACATCGACACGTAGACGTCGTTGGGGCCGGCCAGGTAGCCGGTGGTCCGGACGAAGGCGTAGTTGTCGAGCACATCCACGATGCCGGCCACCGGCACGAGCACGTCGTCCTCGCCGACCTGGGGCTCACGGCCACCGTCGCCGCCGGAATCGTTGCGGTCACCGCGGCCCCGGCGACGGTCCCGGAAGCGGCTGCGCCGGCTGCGCCGACCGCCGCTCTCGCCGTCGTCGTCACCGTCGTTGTCCCGCTCGGCGCGCTGTCCACGGTCGCCCCGCTCGCCACGGTCACCCCGGTCGGCACGCTCGCCCCGGTCGGCACGATCACCCCGGTCGGCACGGTCACCCCGGTCGGCACGCTCGCCGCGCTCGGCCCGGTCGGCACGCTCGCCGCGCTCGGCCCGGTCGGCACGCTCGCCCCGGTCGGCACGCTCACCGCGCTCGGCACGATCACCCCGCTCGGCACGCTCACCGCGCTCGGCGCGGTCACCCCGCTCGGCGCGATCACCGCGCTCGGCACGTTCCGCACGGTCGGCGCCACGGTCACGGCCGGACCGGCCCTCGGACCGCTCGCCCTCGGCGGCAGCCTCCTCGGCACGCGGCTCCGCCACGGCGGTCCGGCTACGCCGGGTACGGCCACGTCCTTCGCTCTCGACGCTGGCGGCAGGCTGTTCGGGCCCACGGCGCTCGGCCTCCGGCCGCTCACCCGTGTCCCGTACCTCCGCGTGCACCTCCTCGCGGACCGGTGCGGCGGCCGCCGCGACCTCGGCCCGTGGTCGAGGGGCTCCGGCAGCGCCGCCCTGCCGCTCGGTGATCGCGCTGATCAGCTCGCCCTTACGCATGCGAGCCGTCCCCGAGATGCCGAGCGACGCGGCCAGGCTCTGCAGCTCCGGCAGCAGCATCGCCGACAGGCCCGTGCCGCTGCGCCGACGGCGGGCGGGGGCAGCGGTGGTGGCATCGCCAGCGACGTTGGAAACATCCGACGTCACGTCGGTGGTGTCGCTCAATGGATTCCTTCCCTCGATTAGGCCGGGACTGCCCGGAATCGACAACAGGTGGCCGGGCGGCCTCGGTACACCCGCCTCGCATGACGCTTCGCGGGAGTCTGCAACACAGCAGCCGGTCGGTCTCCCGACCCACCAGATGGAGCGGTGAGCGGGGTTTCGCCGTCTGCGGCGACCAGTGAAGACTGCGGTGCGGCGTGGGCCTAGGCAGGGGTGACGGGCTACCGCCGAAAGCTTCGGGGGTGCGCCGACCCGCAGGGAGATCGCATGCTTCGCGGCTGTGCTAAGTCTAGAGCGTAATCAACTCTTGCGACCTGCGGCAACAGGGTCCCGCTCCGCGTGTCCGAGTCTACCCCGCTCGACCTGCGCGCCGCATACATCTACCGGCAACCGCAGCAGCTGCCAATCTGTTCCCGCGTCGAATCCTACCGGCAGCTCAGACAGGGCGAGCACGGTGGGGCCGGCCCCGCTGACCACGGCCGCCACACCGGCCGCACGCAACTCGTTGACCAGCGCACTCGTGCCCGGCATCGATGGCGCCCGCCAGTCCTGGTGCAACCGGTCGGCGGTCGCCGGCAGCAGCAGTGCCGGCTGCGCGGTCAGCGCGTGCACCAGCAGCGCCGCGCGGCCGGCGTTGAACGCGGCGTCGCCGTGCGGCACCGTGGCCGGCAGCGCCGCGCGGGCCGAGGCGGTCAGCCCGCGCTCGGCCGGCACCAGCACCGTGGGGCGTACGCCGTCGGCCACCGGCAGCGACACCGCCCGCGCGCCGGTCGGCTCCGTCCAGGCCAGGGTGAAGCCACCGAGCACGCAGGGCGCGACATTGTCCGGATGCCCCTCGATCTCGGCGGCCAGCCGCAGCACCGCGTCGTCGTCGAGGCGACTCTCACCCTCCGTCACCAGCGCCCGGGCCAGCAGCACCCCGGCGACGATCGCCGCCGACGACGAGCCGAGCCCGCGCGCCTGCGGGATGCGGTTGACGCACTCCACTGCCAGCCCGGGCGGTTGCCCGCCAAGGGCGTCGAAGGCCACCCGCATGGCGCGTACCACCAGGTGCCCGTCGTCGATCGGCAGATCGCCGGCGCCCTCGCCGGTCACCGTCACCGTCACGCCCCCGGCCGTCACCTCGGCGGCCACGTCGTCGTGAAGCGCGAGGGCCAGCCCCAGCGCGTCGAAACCCGGCCCCAGGTTCGCACTGGTGGCGGGGACCCGGACCCGGACCGGTTCGGCGACGAATGTGATCGACACGCCGCCCATGCTAGTGGGGTGGCCAGAGACTTCACCGGGCCGGACCTGCTACCTGTTCTCCGCGACGGCGGGCGGCGACGTGGCGAGCGACAGACGCCGGGTCGCGATCCGCCAGCCAACCGCGTAGACCAGGGTCACCAGGCCGCAGCCGGCCAGTACGACACGCTCGTCGACGACGTCCACGACCACGGCCACCACCAGTTGACTGACGGAGATCGCCAGGGTCGCCAGCATCATGTCGGTGGCGAAGACCCGACCCCGTAGCCGGTCCGGCACCTCGCCCTGCAGGGCGAAGTTCGACATCACCCAGTTGCTGCCACCGGCGAAGTGGGCCACGAACACCAGGACCAGCACCACTGGGAACCAGGCCACCACCGAGGTGCCGAGGTAGGCCAGACCGTACGCCGACATGGACAGTGCCAGGCCGGGCAGCAGCCAGGCGCGGTTGGTCAGCACCCGACGCATCATGATCGGGCCGACCAACGCGCCGGCGCCCCGGACGGCGAACAGCAGGCCGGCCCCGAGCGCACCGACCCCGTACACCCCGGCGAGCAGCGGAAAGACGGTAAGCACGCCGTTGCCGAGACCCACCGCCGACTTGACCGTCACCAGCGCCAGCACCCGGGGACGGTGCCCGATGTAGACCAGCGCCTCGCGGATCGCCGCCCAGGTCTGCGGTGGCCTCGCGCCCCGCTCGCGGGGCGCCTGCAACGGGCGGCGGATGAGCGTGGCCAGGCTCGCGGCGATCACCAACCCGACGGCACCGACCCAGAAGCACGCGTACGGTCCAGCTGCCGCGCTCAGTACCCCACCGAGCGAGGCGCCGACGACGGTCATCGTGCCCCACGCCGAACCGGCCACCGCGTTACCGGCGGCCAGTTCATCCGGATCGAGCACGTTCGGCAGCGCCGCCTGGGCCGCCGGTGAGTAGAACGCCTTGGCCACCGCGACCACGCCGATGCCGAGCAGCGCCAGCCAGGCCGTGCCGGCATCGCGTACCCCGAGCAGCAGCAGGACACCGACCAGCGCGGCGACGTTCGAGACGATCATTATTTTGCGTCGGTCGAACCGGTCGGCGATGGTGCCGGTGTACGGCAGCAGCAGCGCCACGATGCCGGTGTCCACGGCGAGCACCAGAGCGCCCCACACGCCACTGCCGGTCAACTTCGGCAGCAGCACCAGCAACGGCACCATGACGAACCAGTCGGCACCGAAGACCACCAACTCGGCCAGGAAGAGGTTGCGAAAATTCCGGTTGCGGGTGAGGACCGAGAGGGTGGACGCCACGGAGCGGACCATACCCGGCCACCGTCGATGGTTGCGTCGCAGCGCGGACAGCGTCCCGGAGGGCCCGAGGACCCTCCGGGACGGCTGTTCACTCGTTCGGCGGGAACGGTGAGTTGCGGCTCTTCGGCAGCCGGAGCACCTCGAACTGGTCGGTGCTCTCGATCAGCGCGCCGGAGGGCGCCGCCGGCACCGGCCGGCGCACCAACCGGCGTCCGGTCGGTGTCCGGCTCGGCGCCGTCGGCCTCACCGTCACCCGGTTCACCGACCGGGTCACCGTGCCGGCGACGTCGCCACGCCCGGACCGACACCTTGGTGTCCTCCACCATGGCGTAGAGCGTCGGCACCAGTATCAGCGTGAGCAGGGTGGAGGTGAGCAGGCCGCCGATCACCACGATCGCCAACGGCCGCGAGATGAAGCCACCCTCCCCGGTGAGCCCGAAGGCCATCGGCGTCAACGCGAAGATGGTGGCGATCGCGGTCATCAGGATCGGCCGCAGGCGATGCCGGCCGCCCTCGACCACCGCCTCCCGCACATCCATCCCCTGGGCCCGGTACTGGTTCACCAGGTCGAGCAGCACGATGGCGTTGGTCACCACGATGCCGACCAGCATGAGCACGCCGATCAGCGCCGGCACGCTCAGCGCGGTGCCGCTGACCAGCAGCAGGGCGACCGCGCCGGTGGCCGCGAACGGGATGGAGACCAGCAGGATCAGCGCCTGCACCACGCTACGGAACGTCGCCATCATGATCAGGAAGACGATCGCGATCGCGGCCAGCACGGCCAGACCGAGATCGGCGAAGGTCTCCCGCTGCTCGGCGCTGACCCCGCCCAGGGAGAACGTCGCCCCCGGCACGTCGATCGCGTCGAGGCGGCTCTGCAGCTCGGTGCTGATCGCGCCCAGGTCGGAGCCGGTGACCGTGCCGGTCACCGAGACGCTGCGCTCACCGTCGATCCGCCGTACCTGCTGCGGGCCGGTGGTCTCCGTGACATCGGCGAGGTCGTCCAGCTTGACCGGGCCCACCGGCAGGGCCCGCAGCTCCGCCACGGTCGCCGGCGGTACCGCCGACAGGCGCAGCACCACGTCCCGGGCGGCGCCGTCCACGGTCACCTGCCCCAGCGGCGTACCCCGGAAAGCCTGCGACACCAGCTGACCGACGGCGGCCTCGGTGAGCCCGGCCCGGCTGGCCGCCACCCGGTCGACGGTCACGTCGACCCGGGGCACCCGCTCGGCCAGGGTGGTCGAGACGTCCTCGACCCCACCGATGCCGGTCAGGGCCGTCTCGGCCTCCTTCGCGGCGGTGGCCAACACCTCGGGATCGGCGGCCCGGACGATGACCGCCAGCTCGTTGGCGGACGCCCCGCCCTGCCCCGCCGGGAAGGTGATCTCTCCGGCCTCGGCACCGAGCGCCGCGAACCGGTCCCGCAGCACGCCACGCATCGCCTTGGCATCGGTCTCCCCGCCGAGACGCAGGGCGTAGTTGGCCACGTTGTTCCCGGCGCTGCCGGCCCACGGTGTGTCGCCGCCACCGGCGGTGACCTGGTACGACTCGATGCCCGAGGTGTCCGCCAGCACCGCCTCGACCCGCCGGGCCGCCGCGTCGGTGCCGGCCAGCCCGGTGCCCACCGGCAGCTCCTGCCGGACATTCAGCGTGTCCTGACCGGAGTCGTCGAGGAAGTTCGTCTCCAACTGTCGGGCCAGCCCGAAGGTGCCGAACAGCACCAGCAGCCCCGCCGCCAGGGTCGCCCAACGATAGGCCCGCCGCCCGGTGGCGAACCGGATGACCGGCAGGTACGCCCGCTGCAACGGGCTGCGCAGCTCGCGCTCCTCCGCCGCCCGACGGACCGCCGCCCCGTCGACCGCGCCGCTGACCGGCTTCAGGAACCAGTACGCGAGCACCGGGATCACCGTCAGCGACACCAGCAGCGAGGCGAGCAGGGCCACGGTGACCGTGATCGCGAAGGGCGCGAAGAGCTGGCCGACGAAACCACCGACCAGGGCGATGGGTGCGAAGACGGCGACCGTGGTCAACGTCGACGCGGTGACGGCGCCGGCCACCTCGCGTACGGCCGTGAGGATCGCCTGCCGCTTCGACCCGCCGTACGTCAGGTGCCGCTTGATGTTCTCCAGCACGACGATCGAGTCGTCCACCACCCGGCCGACCGCTACCGTCAACGCGCCGAGGGTGAGCAGGTTGAGCGAGTAGTCACCGATCCACAGGGCGATCAGCGCGACCACCACCGACAGTGGGATGGAGACCGCGGTGACCACGGTGGAGCGCACCGACAACAGGAACACCAGGATGACCACCACGGCCATGATCAGACCCAGCAGGCCCTCGGTGCTCAGCGTCTTGATGGACTTCTCCACGAATGGCGCCTGGTCGAGCACGACGGTCAGCTCGGCGCCGGTGGCGGAGCGCAGGTCATCGAGCCGGTCGGCGACCGCGTGCGAGATCTCCACGGCGTTGCCGTCCGGGTCGGCGGTGACCGCGATGCCGAGACTCTCCCGGCCGTTGGTGCGGGTGATGGCGGTGGCCGGGGCGAGTTGCTCCTCGACCGTGGCGACGTCGCCGAGTCGGACCGGACCGGCCTTCTTGACCGGCGGCGCGACGATCACGTCGCGCAGCTCGTCCAGGGTGGTAAGCGGTGCGCCCACCTGGACCGGCAGGGTGCGATCGCCGTCCAGCACCGCGCCGGCCGGCACCGCCACGCCGTTGGCCCGCAACGCGGTGCCGATCGCGGTCAGCTGCACCTCCGCCTTCGCCAACTTCGCCGGATCCGGTGTGATCACCACTAGTTCGTCCCGGACACCGGTCAGCTCGACACCGCGTACGCCGTCGATCGCGGCCAGTTCCGGCACCACGGTGTCCCGCAACTTGCCAGCGAGGATCCGCTCGTCGTCGTCGCCGGACGCGGCCAGCACCACCGCTGGCAGATCGTCGGTGCTGCCGGCGATCACCTGCGGGTCGACGCCCTCCGGCAGGCTGGTCCGGTTGATCGCGGTCTGCATCCTGCTGACCATGTCGTCGAGCTCGGTGCCGAACTCGTACTGCACCTGGATGGTGGTCAGGCCCTCGCGGGAGGTCGAGATGACCGAGTCGAGACCGGAGATGCCGCGCAGACTGTTCTCGATCGGCTCGGCGACCTCGGACTCGACGACCTCCGGTCCGGCGCCCGGGTACTGGGCCACGATGAAGGCGGCGGGAAACTCCAGCGACGGTAGGAGTTGCTGCTTCAGTGATGGCACGGCGTACGCACCGAACGCCGTGGTCACCACCGCGATGAGGGCTACCAGCCCTCGGTTGGCGAGGCTGAATCTGGCGAGCAGCGACATCGCGTGGCTCACTCCTGAGGAAGACGGTCGAGGGGTACGAGCAGTGTGCCCGACCCGGTCGGCCCCCGGGTCTCCGGGGCGGCCGTGGTCCCGGCGGTACCGATCCGCAGCGACGCCACCAGATCGCGGTACAGCTCATCGGTGCCCAGCAGGCTCGCGTGGTCACCGACGGCGCGGATCCGGCCACGGTCCATCACGACGATCTGATCGGCGTCGAGCACGGTGGACAGCCGATGGGCGATGGTCACCACCGCACCCTTCGCGGCACGCTGTCGTACGCACCGGGCGACGGCCGCCTCGGTCAACCCGTCGACCTGGGAGGTGGCCTCGTCGAGCAGCAGCACGTCCGGGGTCCGCAGCACTGCCCGCGCCAACGCGATGCGCTGCCGCTCGCCGCCCGAGACGGTGGTCGCACTCAGCGGCGTGTCCAGCCCGCGGTCTAGTGAGCCGACCTTGTCGTGCAGGTCAACGGCGCGTAGCGCGGCCCAGAGCTCCTCGTCGACGGCGTCCGGGTGGGTGAAGCGCAGGTTGTCACCGATGGTGCCCGGCACGACCGGCGCCTCCTGCTCGACGTAGGCCAGCCGGCCACGGATCTCGGCGGGGGTGTGCTCCGGGTAGGGACGGCCGTAGAGCAGCAACCGGCCCCGCTCCGGTTCGAGGAAGCGCAGCAGCAGGGAGAACAGGGTGGTTTTGCCGGCACCGGAGGGCCCGACGATCGCGGTGTGGCCACGACGGGGAATGGCCAGGTCGATGCCGCGTACGGCGGGTACCGCCCCCGGGGCGTACCGTGCGGTGACGCCCTGGAAGGTCAGCACGACGTCGCCGGATTCCGATCCGCCGGGTCCGAGCGGCCCGGCGGGCGCCGGTACCGGCTGGCCGGCCGGCCGGGAACCGGGCTCGACCGCGATGGCCTCGATCTCCCGCAGGCGGCCGGCGGCTGCCATGCCGGCCTGCATGGCCGTCATGTTCTGGGTCAACTCGCTGATCGGCCCCATCAACTGGAAGGCGTAGAGCAGAAAAGCGATCAAGGTGGACACCTCGATCAGGCCACGCTCGGCCCGCGCCGCCCCGAATCCGAGGATGACGATCACGGCGAGCTGAATGCCCGTCCAGGAGATGGTCCAGACGGTCGCAGCTCGGCGGGCGGCTCGGATGCCGTGCCGTGCCGAGTCCTCGGCGTGTCTGGTGATCACACCTGCCTGTCGCTGCTCGGCGCGGCTGGCCTTGACCGTACGAATGGCGCGCAGCGAGCCCTCCAGGGCCCCGCCGAGCCGTCCCACCGCCTCCTGCGCCGCCTCCTGGGCCCGCCCGATCGACGGCAGCAGCAGACCCATCAGCACTGCGACGACCACGACCGCGACCATCGTGGTGGCCAGCAGCACCACATCGAGCGTGCCCATCAGCACGAGCGTCCCGATCAGCGCCACCGCACCGTTGATCAGGCCGACGAGGCTGCCGGACGCCTGGTGTAGCAAACCCGGGTCGGAGGTCGCCCGGGTGACCAGCTCGCCGCCCGGCCGGCGGGTCAGTTGATCGATCCGGGCGGCGAAGTAGCGGCGGATCACCCCGGACCGGGCGTCGAGCACCACCCGCTCGGCGACGCCGCCCATCAGCATCCACTGCCAGAGCGAGATGCCGGCGCCGACGATGACGAGGGCGAACAGCACGGTCACCGGCCGGGACAGCGAGCCACCGGCACCGAGGGTGTCCAGTACCCACTTGGTCACCAGCGGGGTGGCCAGCCCGGCGGCGTTGGCCAACAGGCCGAGCAGCAGTCCGAGCAGCATGGCCGGCCAGTGCGGCCGTAAATAGGCGAGCAGCAGGTAGGTCCGGCCCCGGCGGGCGGCCGGCTGGGGGTCACTCGGTTCAGCAACGGCGATCTCAGTCACTCCGTTATGGAACACTTATGTTCCGTTCCGGGCAAGCGAAATTCTGAAACTGCACATTGGTACCCTCTGTCCGTGGTGACCACCGAGGAGACCGGCAGTCGGGCGCGGACCCGGCAGGCGATCCTGCAGGCCGCGATCGAGGTGCTGAGCCGCAATCCGGCGGCCAGCCTGGGCGAGATCGCCACCGCCGCGCAGGTCGGCCGGACCACCCTGCACCGATACTTCGCCGAGCGGTCGGACCTGCTGGCCGGCGTGGTCGAGGAGGGTGCCGCCCGGCTCAACCGGGCGACCGCCCGCGCCCGGCTGGCAGAGGGCACCGGCGCGGAGGCCCTGCACCGGCTCTGCGCCGAGTACTTCGACCTGGGCGACCTGCTCTCACTGGTATTCGCCGAGCCGCAACTGGTCACCGACCCCACCTGGGCCACCGGTGTCTGCGACGATGACTTCCACGCTCTGGTGGCCAGGGGGCACGCCGACGGCAGCATCGATCCGGCGCTGCCCGCCACCTGGTTGCAGTCCGTACTCTGGGCACAGCTCTACGCGGGCTGGAGCTACCTGGCCGAACACGACGTGTCCCGCCACGAGGTACTCGGCCTGGTCACCCGGACCGTCGCCGGCGCCGTCACCCCCCACCCCTAACTCCCCACCCCCACCCCACCCCCACCCCCACCCCCTCCCCTTGCGGCGATCATGCAGTTGTGGCTCCCGGAACGCCCACCTTTATCCACCCTTGTCGGGTGCCACAACTGCATGATCGGCGGGGGGTGGGGGGGTGGGGGGTGGGTGGGGGCTTCAGGCGAGGTCGAGCGAGCGGGCGGCGACGAGTGGGTCGTTGGCGATGGTGACGGGAGCGGGAGCGGTGGAGATGGCCCATTCCGGGTCCTTCAGACCGTGCCCGGTGACCGTGCAGACCACGGTGCCCCCGGCTGGCACCCGGCCGGCGGCGGCCTGCTGGAGCAGACCGGCGACGCTGGCCGCGCTGCCCAGTTCCACGAAGACACCGACCTCCCGGGCCAGCAGTCGGTACGCCGCCAGAATCTCCCGATCGGTGACCGCCGCGATCAGGCCGCCGGAGGCGTCCCGCGCGTCCAGGGCCTTCGTCCAACTCGCGGGGTTGCCGATCCGGATGGCCGTGGCGATGGTGGACGGCTCGGCCACCACCTGCCCGGTCACGATCGGCGCCGCACCGGCCGCCTGGAAGCCGTACATCTTCGGTCGCCGACTGGCGTGGCCGGCGTCATGGTCCTCCGTGTAACCCATCCAGTACGCGGAGATGTTGCCGGCGTTACCCACCGGCAGGCAGTGGATGTCGGGCGCGTCGCCGAGCGCCTCGACGATCTCGAAGGCGGCCGTCTTCTGACCGTGCAGCCGGTCGATGTTGACCGAGTTGACCAGGGCCACCGGATAGTCCTGGGCGAGCTTGGCCGCCAGTGCCAGACAGTCGTCGAAGTTGCCGTTGACCTGGAGCAGCTTGGCGCCGTGCACGAGCGCCTGAGCCAGCTTGCCCAGCGCGATCTTGCCCTGTGGCACCAGGACGGCGCAGGTCATCCCGGCACGGGCCGCGTACGCGGCGGCGGAGGCGCTGGTGTTGCCGGTGGAGGCGCAGATGATGGCCTTGTTACCGGCCTCGACCGCCTTGGAGACGGCCATCGTCATGCCCCGGTCCTTGAAGGAGCCGGTGGGGTTCGCGCCCTCCACCTTGAGGTACACGTCGCAGCCGAGCCGGGCGGAGAGGACCGGCGCCGGCAACAGCGGCGTGTTCCCCTCGTGCAGGGTGACCACCGGCGTCGCGTCGGTGACCGGCAGCCGGTTCCGGTAGGCGTCGATCAGGCCGCGCCACATCTCGCTCTCCTCGCCTCTGCGATTGATCCGGCCGCTCACAGCCCGCCCTCGACCCGCAGCACGCTCGCCACCGACCGGACGATGTCCAGGCCCCGCAGTTCCCGGACGGTCGCCGCGAGCGCCGCGTCCGGCGCGACATGGGTCACGATGACCAGGACGGCGTCACCGGCCGCACCGGCGGCACCGGCGGCCGGTCCCTGACGGACGGTGGCGATCGAGACGTCGTGCCGGGCGAAGACCCCGGCCACCGACTCCAGTACACCGGGCCGGTCGGCCACGTCGAGGCTGATGTGGTAGCGGGTGAGCGCCTCCCCCATCGGCCGTACCGGCAGGTCGGCGTAGGCGGACTCGCTGGCCGCGCGGACCCCGGCGAGCCGGTTGCGGGCCACCGCCACCACGTCGCCGAGCACCGCGCTGGCGGTCGGTGCCCCACCGGCACCCCGTCCGTAGAACATCAACTGCCCGGCCGCCTCCGCCTCCACGAAGACCGCGTTGAACGCGTCGCCCACGCTGGCCAGCGGATGGGTCACCGGGATCATCGCCGGGTGCACCCGGACGCTGACCGCCTCCCGGCCCTGCCCGTCGGCACCACGCGCGGCGATACAGAGCAGCTTGATCGTGCAGCCCATCGCCTTGGCGCTGGCCACATCCGCGGCGGTGACCTCGGTGATGCCCTCGCGGTGCACGTCGGCGGCGGCAACCCGGCTGTGGAAGGCGAGCGAGGCGAGGATCGCCGCCTTGGCGGCGGCGTCGAAGCCCTCCACGTCGGCGGTCGGATCGGCCTCGGCGTAGCCCAGCTCGGTCGCCTCTTCCAGCGCCTCGGCGAACCCGGCGCCGGTGGCGTGCATCGCGGAGAGGATGAAGTTGGTGGTGCCGTTGACGATGCCGGTGACCCGGGTGATGCGGTCGCCGTGCAACGACTCCCGCAGCGGGCGCAGCAGCGGGATGGCACCGGCCACGGACGCCTCGTAGTAGAGGTCGCCGCCCCCCTCGGCCGCCGCGTCGTGCAGGGTGCCGCCGTCCTCCGCGAGCAGCGCCTTGTTGGCGGTGACCACGCTCTTGCCGGCCCGCAACGCCTCCACCAGCCAGCCGCGCGCCGGCTCGATGCCGCCGACCACCTCGACCACCACGTCGACGTCGTCCCGCTTGATCAGCCCGAGCGCGTCGGTGGTGAACAGGGCCGGGTCCACCGGCAGGTCGCCACGGTCGCGTCCGATCCGGCGTACCGCGATGCCGGCGATCTCCAGCGGAGCACCGACGCGGGCGGCGAGGTCCGCCGACTGCTCGTGCAACAGCCGGATCACCTCGGCACCGACGGTGCCGCAGCCGAGCAGGGCGAGGCGTACAGGTGACGTCATCCCACATCCAAAGCGAGCAGGTCCTCTTCGGTCTCCGGTCGAACGATCAGCCGGGCCCGGCCGTTGCGAACCGCGACCACGCCGGGGCGGGTTACGTGGTTGTAGTTGCTGGCCATGCTGCGGCAGTACGCGCCCGTGCCGGGCACCGCGACAAGATCTCCGGGCTGCACGTCGGCGGGCAGGAATTCATCCTTCACCACGATGTCCCCGGACTCACAGTGCTTTCCCACCACGCGGGCGAGCATCGGCCCGGCGGGGCTGGCCCGGGAGGCCAGGCTCGCCGAGTACGACGCGTCGTACAGGGCGGTCCGGATGTTGTCGCTCATCCCGCCGTCGACGCTGACGTACGTCCGGATGCCATCGACATCCTTGACCGTACCAACCTCGTAGAGGGTGAACACGGCCGGCCCGACGATCGCCCGGCCCGGCTCGATGGACAGCTGCGGAGTGAGCAGCCGCTCCGCCGCGCACTCCGAGTCCACGATCTTGCGCAGCCGCTTGGCCAGGTCGTGCGGGGCCGCGGGATCGTCCTGCGAGGTGTAGGCGATACCGAACCCACCACCGAGGTCCAGTTCGGGCAGTTCGACGCCGCGGGCGTCGCGGATCTGCGCCTGAAGGGCCAGCACCCGCCGGGCGGAGACCTCGAAACCGCTGGTGTCGAAGATCTGCGAGCCGATGTGCGAGTGCAGGCCGCGCAGCTCCAGCACCCCCTCGTCGAGCACGCGCAGCGCCGCGGTCAGGGCCGCCCCACCCGCGAGGGAGAAGCCGAACTTCTGGTCCTCATGGGCGGTGGCGATGAACTCGTGGGTGTGCGCCTCCACCCCGACGGTGACCCGGATCAGCACCCGGGGCCGTAGGCCGCGTTCCCGAGCCAGCGCGGTGAGCCGCTCGATCTCGTGGAACGAGTCGACGATGATCCGGCCCACCCCGACGTCGAGGGCCCGGCTCAGCTCGGCCACCGACTTGTTGTTGCCGTGGAAGCCGATCCGCTCCGGCGGCATCCCGCCGGCCAGCGCCACGGCCAACTCCCCGCCGCTGCACACGTCGAGGAACATGCCCTCCTCGGCGATCATCCGGACCACGGCACGGCAGAGGAATGCCTTGCCGGCGTAGTAGATGTCCTCGTCCGGGAAGGCGGCCTGGAAGTCCCGGCAGCGCGAGCGGAGGTCGTCCTCGTCGAGCACGTACACCGGGGTGCCGAACTCGGCGGCGATGTCGCGTACGCCCAGACCCGCGACGGCGAGCGCGCCGTCGGCGCCGCGCGCCACGTTGCGCGGCCACAGGTGCGGCACCAGGGCATTGACATCGTCCGGAGTACGTAGCCAGGCCGGCCCCCGGTTGCCGATGTCGCCGTGCAGCGCGCCCGCCTCGTGCGCCCTCATCAGTGCCTCCCTGGCTTCGTGACCGCGGGGCTCGCCAGCTCACTCCTCGCGCTCATGGCTACATCCGCTCCGGCGCCGAGACGCCGAGCAGGCGCAGCCCGTTGGCGATGACCACCCGGGTCGCGTCGTTGAGCCAGAGCCGGGCCCGGTGCAGGTCGGCGACGGCCTCGTCGCCGCGGGGCAGGATCCGGCAGTTGTCGTAGAACCGGTGGTACGCCCCGGCCAGGTCCTCCAGGAAGCGGGCCACCCGGTGCGGCTCCCGCAACTCGGCGGCGGCGGCCACCACGGCCGGGAACTCGGCCAGCGCCTTGAGCAGTTCGTTCTCCTTCTCGTGGTCGAGCAGCTCGGGCCGGAACGACGCCGCGTCGCCCCGGGTGAGGCCGACCTCGGCGGCGTTGCGGCCGACGCTGGCCGTACGGGCGGCCACGTACTGCACGTAGTAGACGGGGTTGTCCCGGGTGGCCCGGGTCCACAGCTCGATGTCGATGTCGATCGGCGAGTCGCTGGAATACCGGGCCAACGCGTAGCGGGAGGCGTCCACCCCGATCGCGTCGACCAGGTCCTCCAGGGTCACCACGGTGCCGGCCCGCTTGCTCATCCGTACCGGCGCGCCGTCGCGAACCAGGTTCACCAACTGGCCGATCAGGATCTCCAGCGACTGCTCGGGGTCGTCGCCGAAGCAGGCGGCCATCGCCTTCATCCGGCCGACGTAGCCGTGGTGGTCCGCGCCGAGCATGATCACGACGCGGTCGAAGCCACGTTCCCGCTTGTCGAGGTAGTAGGCGCAGTCGGCGGCGAAGTACGTCCACTCACCGTTCGACTTGCGCAGTACCCGGTCCTTGTCGTCACCGAAGTCGGTGGTGCGCAACCAGGTGGCGCCGTCGGATTCGAAAAGGTGGCCCTGCTCGCGCAGCCGGGTCAGGGCGTGCTCCAGCTCGCCGCGATCGTGCAGGTCCTTCTCGTTGAAGTAGGTGTCGAACTCGACCCCGAAGTCCCGCAACGAGGACTTGATCTCCGTGAACATCAACGCGACGCCCTCTACCCGGAAGACCTCCTGGGCGGCGGCGTCGTCCAGGGTCAGCACGTCGGGCCGCCGGGCGGTGACCTGCTCGGCGATCTCCGCGAGGTACGCCCCGCCGTAGCCGTCCTCCGGCGCCGGCTCGTTGCGGGCGGCGGCGAGCAGC
The DNA here is from genome assembly GCF_027497175.1 of Verrucosispora sp. WMMD573. Lineage (NCBI taxonomy): Bacteria > Bacillati > Actinomycetota > Actinomycetes > Micromonosporales > Micromonosporaceae > Micromonospora > Verrucosispora sp. WMMD573. Next base: position 327,790 of record NZ_CP114901.1, read on the forward strand.
GAGCGGGCGAAGCGGTCGATCTGGGAGCCGGCGTCGTTGAAGTAGTACTCGGTGCCGACCTCGGCGCCGGTGGCCCGCAGCAGCCGGCTCAAGGCGTCGCCGACCGCCGCCCAGCGAACGCCGCCGATGTGTACGGGACCGGTCGGGTTGGCCGAGACGAACTCCAGGTTGATCTTCGAGCCGGCGAGCCGGTCGCTTCGGCCGTACTCCTCGCCCGCCTCGACGATCGAGCGGGCGAGCTGTCCCGCGGCGGCGGCGTCGAGCCGGATGTTGAGGAAGCCCGGGCCGGCGATCTCGACCGATTTGATCCCCGACGTACTGGCCAACTCGGCGGCCAGCGCGGCGGCCAGTTCCCGGGGCGGCAGCCCGACCTTCTTGCTCAACTGAAGCGCCAAGGTGGCAGCGTAGTCGCCGTGGTCGGGGTTGCGCGGCCGCTCGACCGTGGTGTGCTCCGGCAGCGCGGAGCGGTCCAGCTCTCGGTCGGCGAAAACGGCGTGAGCGGCGGCGAGGACGGCCTCGGCGAGGTCTGCAGGAGTCACCAATCCATGTTATCGGGGGTAGACTCGGCCCCCGCGGCGGCGACCCAGCAACCGACCCGGCCCGCCAGAGCCCCTGACCGACCGACCTGACGAGGCACGATGAGTATCAGCACCCCGGGCGGCCCGGAACGCCGCCCGACCGTGGTCAGCACCGGCAAGAAGCCGGCGGCGGGACGGCCGGCCGCCGGCGCCAAGGCGACCGGAGCCAAGGCTGGCCCCGGCAAGTCCGGCTCGGCCCAGCGCGCGGGGGGCGGCAAGGGGCCACGTAAGCCGATCACTCCGGTAAAGGTCAGCCAGGGGCGGTCGTGGGGGCCGATCGCGCTCTTCGTCGCCGTCGGCGTGCTCGCCACGTCGATCATCGGGTTCGGCGCCTGGGCGACCTTCAAGGGCAGCCAGTCCTGGGAGGACAAGGCGGCCGACATCGCAGGCATCATCAACTACCGCGAGACCGACCCGGACAGCCTCACCTACGAGTCGCACCAGTCCGGCAAGATCGAATACAAGTACAGCCCGCCGGTCGGCGGCGCGCACAACAACGCCTGGCAGCGGTGCCTCGGTGACGTCTACGACGCGCCGATCGCGGCCGAGCACGCGGTGCACAGCATGGAGCACGGCTCGGTCTGGCTCACCTACCGCCCGGACCTGCCCGCGGCCGACGTCGAGAAGCTGGCCAGCGTGATCCGGGGCAACGACTTCATGCTGATGAGCCCGTACGAGGGGCTGGACAGCGCCGTGTCGCTTCAGGCGTGGGGTTACCAGCTCAAGGTCGACAGCGCCGACGACCCGCGGATCAAGGAATTCGCCACCACGCTGGCGCAGAACGCCTCGATCGAGCCGGGCGTGCCCTGCTCCTCCGGCAACTACACCACCGGCACCGGCACCGAGCCGCGCGAGTTGGCTCCGCCGACGGGTGGCTGACATGCCCAGCGCGATCCAGGAGGCCCCGCCGACGGAACGCAACGGCACCGAACTCCGCCGGCCGTCCCGGACGCTGCGCTACCTGACCCTGGTGATGGCGGCGGTGCTGCTGCTCGGCATCGGGTGGACGGCCGCGACCCTGGTGTCGGACCGGGCACCGGGTGAGGACTCGGCCGAGGCCGGCTTTGCCCGGGACATGTCCCGTCACCACGCCCAGGCGGTGGAGATGGCGATGATCGCGTACGCGAAGGCGCAGAATCCGGCGATCCGGCAGATGGGCTACGACATGGCCCTGACCCAGCAGGCTCAGATCGGTCACATGCAGCGCTGGTTGCAGGAGTGGGAGTTGCTGCCCACCGGCTCTCGACCGGCGATGGAGTGGATGCCCGACGCCGTGCCGGTCGGCCAGGACGGGCTGATGCCCGGCATGGCGACCCGCGAGGAGATCACTCAACTGCACGAGGCCCAGGGTGTCGAGGTCGACCGCCTCTTCGTCAAGCTGATGATCGATCACCACCTTGGCGGCATCCACATGGCCGATGGAGTGCTCAAGGTCTCGGACCGGCCCGAGGTGGTCCGGTTGGCCGAGGCATCGAAGCAGGCGCAGCAGAAGGAGATCAACGAGCTGCGCCGGATGGAGCCTGCCGACGGTTGATCCGCTCGTAGCCGAACCGACCCTCGCCGCCCCGCTCGAACAGTCGAGCGGGGCGGCGACGCGTAGGCAGCCGATCGCCATCGGATCGCCACCTCCGCCCCACCTTGGGGCCATACGACCGATTTTCCCTCTAGGGGTTACTTGGAGCGAAGTGCACTCGTTGTCCGGACGTGGGGGTTGCACTCAGAGACGCGCGGCGTTCGGTGACCAGTTGGTGCCGACGCCACACCATCGGCGGTGACGGAGCGGTGGCAGCCGTCCGTCGCGGACAGCGGCAGGGTGAGCCGGGAACGCTCAGCCGCGAGCAGGAGCTTGAACTCATCGACACCCTCCGGGGCGTCCACCCCGACGCGTTCGGCCTGGACGAGGAGCTGTGGACCCGCCAGAGTCTGCACGCCCTCATCCAGCAGCACTTCGGCCTGACGCTTGACGTGGGAGTCGTCGGGGCGTACCTGCGGGCCTGGGGGTTGGGTCCGCGCGAGCCTCGCGAGCGGGCCTGCGGGCTCTGCGTCGGGGCGGTCGAACGGTGGGTACGCAGCGAGTACCCGGCGATCACCAGGGCGGCTCAGGAGCACCTGGCCGAGGTGTACTGGGTGGGTCGGGTCCGACTGCGGGGCACGATGCCGGCGGCCGACGTCGTCTCGGCGGTCTCCTCGCGGGGGCGGGTCCGGTTCATGGTCACCACCCCGTCGGTCGACCCACCGCTGCCCCGGGAGTTCGTGCATCGACTCAGTGGCGCCGAACGACGTACCGTGCATCTGATCGTGGACGGCTCGTGGGCCCGCAACGAATGGCCGCGACGGCTCCCCCGGCGCATCGTGCCGCACCCGCTACCCAGCTGCGGACGCGCCCAGGCCGCCTGACGCGCCGATACCGATTCGGCGATCGGGTGGGGCGTTTGCTAGTCTTCTCCAGTCGCTGAGCCCCCGTAGCTCAGGGGATAGAGCACCGCCCTCCGGAGGCGGGGGCGCAGGTTCGAATCCTGCCGGGGGCACCATCCAAGACCAGCATACAGAGGCCCCTGACCAGGGAATACCAGGTCAGGGGCCTACTCGCGCGTCCGGCTGCGCGATGGATTCTCCGGTGCTTTTCGCGACCAGGACACCGAACTGGAGTTCGGCGAGGCTGGCGACACTGATGGCTGGCTCGCCAGGAATCGGGGTTACATCGGTGGCGATCCTCCTCAGTCGGTGGCGGCACGTCGGGCGCGGGCCCGGCGGCGGCCCTCGTGCATCGCCTGCACCCTCGGCACCGGAATCGTCCGCCCCTCCTCGATCAGCTCGCCGGGAATCCGCTGGGGCGCCGGCATCAACTCGCGCCACGGGTCTCGCTCCGTCAGCAGCACCGGGACGGTCCGGATGGTGAAGTCCGCCGCGGTGACTGACGCCAGGTCCGGCCAGGGCACCGGGAAGGAGACCGGCACGCCGGGACGCAGCCGAGGGCTGTACACCGACACGACTGTCGCGCCGCCGGTGCGGGTGGGATCGACGAAGACCTTGCCACCCCGGTCCTCGCGGATGAACGCCGTGGTCGCCAGCGCCGGATCCAGTCGTTCCGCCCGAGCCGCGAGGGCCCGGGTGGCAGCGGCCAGTTCCTCGGCGTCGGGGCCGGGTTCGACCGGGACGAAGACGTGCACCCCCTTGGCGCCGCTGGTCTTCACCGCACCCGCCAGCCCGGCGTCGGCGAGAGCCTGCCTGACCAGCAGCGCGGCCGCCACCGCGGCCCCGAACCCACCGGTCTCCGGCGGATCGAGGTCCAGCACCAGGTGGGTGGGACGGCTCAGGTCGTCGGCCACGGCCAGGGTGGGGTGGTACTCGACGGCCCGCTGGTTGGCGAACCAGAGCAGGGTACGGCGGTCGTCGCAGAGCGCGTACGCGATCTCCCGGCGGGACGCCTCGGCCCACACCGACACCCGGCGTATCCAGTCCGGGGTGTAACGCGGCAGGTTCTTCTGCATGAACTGCGGCTGTCCCGGGCGCACCCGGACCACCGACAGCGGACGGCCGCGCAAGTGCGGGACGATCCGGTCGGCCACCGCGTCGAGGTAGTCGACCAGGTCGCGTTTACTCGCCCCCGACCCGTCGAACAACGGCTGGTCGAGATTGGTTAGCGCGACCCCGTCCCGGGTCTCATCAGCCCCGCTCATCCGATCACCATCCCGGCCGGTCGCCTTGCGGTCAACCGGAACGGCGTCGGTGATCCGGCCACGCCGTCAGCTCGACAGTCTCAGCGGAGCCCTACCTGCGGGGCCGCCCCCGACGGCCAGCCGCCGCTCCGGCGAGGGGATCTCCGGCGGCGACGGTGGCGAGCAGCTGGGCGGTGTGGGCGCGGGTCGCCGCGTACAGGCCGGAGCCGTAGCTGATCCGGGCCACCCCCAGGCCGGCCAGTTCGGCCTGCCCCGGCGCAGTTGGTCGGGCCAGTACGTTCACCGGTGCCGCCACGGCCCGCACGAAGCTCCGCAGCTGCGTCGGGTCGGCCAGCAGGATCGGGTAGACGCAGTCCGCCCCGGCGGCCAGGTAGCGGCGCGCCCGGCGGACCGCCTCGGCGAGCCGGTCGGCCGGTTCACCACCGGGCCGCAGGAAGACGTCCACCCGGGCGTTGACCACAATTGTCACCCCGGCGTCGTCCGCCGCCGCCCGGACCCCGGCCAGCAGGTCGGCCTGGTCCTCGGCATCGACCATGACGCCGGTACGCGGATCCGAATCCTCCAGGTTGAGCCCGACCGCCCCGGTGTCGAGCAGCCGGGCGACCAGTTCGGCGGGGCGCAGACCGTAACCCCGCTCCAGGTCGGCGGTGACCGGCACGGTGACCGCACGGGCGATCCGGGTCACGGCCGCGAACATCTCCGCCGGCGGGATGCGCTCACCGTCGGCGTAACCGAGCGACTCGGCGACAGCCGCGCTGCCGGTGGCCACCGCCGGAAAGCCGGCGTCGACCACCGCCTGGGCCGAACCGGCGTCCCAGGCGTTGGGGAGCACCAGCGGGTCGCCGGGGCGGTGCAGGGCACGAAGCGCGACCGCCCGGGCCGCCGTCGAGTCGGTCACGACCCGATTCTCGGCTCGCACGATGCTCGCCCGGAGAGCCAATTCGGCCACGCTGGTTGTGGGGAACGCCACTGATCTGACCGATCGGTCAGCCTCTGACCGATCGGTCAGGCATGCTGGGAGCCATGGCCCGCACCACCCCGCAGACCCACGGCGAGATCCTGGCGGCGGCGGCGAGACGGTTCGCCGCCACCGGCTACCGGGGCACCTCGTTGCAGGACATCGCCACCGAGGTGGGCTGTTCCAAGGCGGCGGTGCTGTACCACTTCGCCAACAAGGAGGCGATTCTCACCGAGCTGATGGCGCCCGCGATCGAGGTGCTGCGGTCGCTCGACGACCAGATCGCCGCCCAGCCCGGGCCGGCCGCCGCACAGCGGGTCGCCGCCGAGGGCTTCGTCGATCTCGCCGTTCGGTTCCGCGGCGAGATCGCCCTGCTCCGGGGCGAATTCCCGGAACTGCTGCAACAGCCCGTCTTCGCCCACATCCAGCAGATCTCCGAACGGCTCATCGACGCGCTCGCCGGGCAGCCCGCGCGGGCCTCCGCCCGGATCACCGCGCTGGTGCTGCTCGCCGGCATCGCCGAGACCTGCGGCCAGTTCGCCGACGTGCCCGACCAGGAACTGGGCGACGCGCTGCTGGCCCTGCTGCGGCGGGCGCTCGAACCGCCCGTCCACTGACCCGTCCCACCAACCACGACCGAGGGAAAGGACCTCATGGCGACCCTGCTCTACCGGCTAGGCCGGGGATCGATGCGTCGGCGGCGACTCGTCGCCGCGATCTGGCTCGTCGTACTCGTCGGGCTCGGCCTGGCAGCAGCGACCCTGCGCGGCCCGACGGCCAGCAACTTCACCATGCCCGGGACGGAGTCGCAGCGCGCACTCGACCTGCTCAACGAGCAGTTCCCGGCAGCGGCCGGCGCCACCGGCACGATCGCGGTCAAGGCACCGGCTCCGGGGCAACTCGGCACACCCGAGGGCCAGGCGGCGATCCAGTCGATCGTTCAGGAGGCCACCACGGTCCCGGGTGTGCTTGCCGCCATCGACCCGTTCCAGGTCGGCTCGGTCTCACCCGACGGCCAGTACGCGCTGGTCCAGGTGCAGTTCAACGACGGCGCCGACCAGATCACCGAGGAACAGCGGGAGGCGTACGAGCGACTCGGTACCCAGGCCGAGGCCGAGGGTTGGCAGGTGGCGCCCGGCGGTGAGGTGCTGAACACCGAGCCCGAGGTCGGCTCCACCGAGGCGATCGGCGTCGCGGTGGCCCTCGTCGTCCTGGTGGTCACCTTCGGCTCGCTGGTGGCCGCGGGCATGACCATGCTCAACGCGCTGATCGGCGTCGGCGTCGGCATGGCCGGCCTCTTCGCACTCAGCAGCGTGGTCGAACTGACCAGCACCGCACCCATCCTCGCGTTGATGCTCGGCCTGGCCGTCGGCATCGACTACTCGCTCTTCATCACCTCGCGGTATCGACAGAATCTGCTCGACGGCATGCCGGCGGACGAGGCGATCGGCCGCGCGGTCGGTACCGCCGGCTCGGCGGTGACCTTCGCCGGTGCCACCGTCGTCATCGCTCTGGCCGGGCTCGCCGTGGTGAACATCCCGTTCCTGACCGTGATGGGTCTGGCCGCCGCCGGCACGGTCACCGTCGCGGTGCTGGTGGCGATCACCCTGCAACCGGCGCTGCTCGGCTTCGCCGGACGCCGGGTACTGCCCCGCCGGTTGCGCTCGTCGGTGCCGGTGGCCCTGACCGCCGATGACATTCCGGACGACGCCGCCCGCCGCAGCGACGTGACCACCCACCGCGCGGCACCGGAGACCGCCACCAACGGCGGCGAGGACACCTCGGCGTTCGGTTTCCGTTGGGCCCGACTGATCACCCGGCTCCGGATCCCGGTGATCCTGGTCGGCCTGCTCGGCCTGGGGCTGCTCGCGCTGCCGGCACCGGACATGCGTCTGGCGCTGCCCGACGCCGGTACCGCTCCGGTCGGCTCCGCCGCCCGGGTCTCTAACGACCTGATCACGGAGGGCTTCGGCCCGGGCTTCACGGGCCGTCTCGCAGTTGTTGTCGCCGGCGACGACGCCGCCGCCACCGCTGCGGCCGTTCCGCAGGTCACCGCGTTGGTCCAGCGCACCGACAACGTGCTCGCCGTGGCCCCGCCGCAGCTCAGCCCGGACGGCCGGACCGCGCTGCTCGGGGTGATCCCGCAAACCGGACCGACCGACCCGGCCACCGAGACGATGGTGCACGACATCCGCACCGCCGTCGGCGGCATCCAGGGCGCCGAGGTGCTGCTCACCGGCGTGACCGCAATCGGCATCGACATCTCGGAGAAACTCTCCGACGCGCTGCCGATCTATCTGGCGCTGGTGGTGGGCCTGTCGATCCTGCTGCTGATGCTGGTGTTCCGCTCGGTGCTGGTGCCGGTCAAGGCGGCGCTGGGGTTCCTGCTCACCGTCGCCGCCACCTTCGGCATCACGGTCGCGGTCTTCCAGCAGGGCCACCTCGCCGACCTGGTCGGCCTGGACACTCCCGGCCCACTGATCAGCTTCCTGCCGATCCTGCTGATCGGCATCCTGTTCGGCCTGGCCATGGACTACGAGGTGTTCCTGGTCTCCCGCATGCGGGAGGACTTCGTCCACGGTGACACCGCCCAGCAGGCCACCATCAACGGGATGGGGCACGGGGCACGCGTGGTCACCGCCGCCGCCCTGATCATGACCTCGGTCTTCGGCGGCTTCATCTTCCTCGACGACCCGGTGATCAAGTCGATGGGCTTCGCGCTCGCCATCGGCGTGGCCATCGACGCCTTCGTGGTCCGGATGACAATCGTCCCGGCCGTGATGTCACTGCTCGGCAAGGTCGCCTGGTGGCTGCCCCGCTGGCTGGACCGGGCGCTGCCGAACGTCGACATCGAGGGCGAGAAGCTGCGCGCCAAGCTCGACGACAGGGTCGGTGCCGGCGCCTGACCCGCACGGTGACCCGGCCCGCCACCGAACGTCCGGTGGCGGGCCGGGCCTTCATCGGCTCAGACACCGGCCGGGTAGGTCTCCATCTCGCCCGGAGCGGCCAGCGCGGGCAACGGATGCAGCGCGGTGGTCTCGTCGCACCAGATGAAGGCGTCGTAGCGTTCCCCGAGCCGGGTCGGCACGTAGTTGCCCCACGACTCGAACGACGGGTCGTACACCACCCCGATCGCCCGGTGGTCCAGCATGTCGGTGACCCAGCCCGGCTGGTCCGGACCGCCGAAGACCAACACCGCGCGCTCGGGCATCAGCTCGTGCAGCCGGTGCTCCAGCGAACCGGGTCGGGCCGGCGGCACCACCATCGCCTCCGAAGGCGAGCCCCAGCGCGGCGCGGCGATCACCGTGCCCCGCCAACTGCCAAAGCCGATCAACACCACCTGGTCCGCGCCGTGACGTTCCCGCGCCAACTGGCCGATGTTCACCATCCCGTCGGCGGCCATGTCGGTCGCCCGCGCGTCACCGACGTGGGTGTTGTGCGCCCACACGACGCCCCGGGCACCCGGCCCGTAGCGGTCGAGCAACCGGTCCAGGGTGTCGGTCATGTGGATGTCCCGGACGTTCCACGAACCGGGTCCACCGGCCACCATCTCCCGGTAGTAGCGCTCCGCGCCGGCCACCACCTCCGCGTTCTGCCAGGCCGAGAAGGCACCCGGCCCGTCGGTGGCGGCGTGTTCGCGGGTACGGGCCAGCAGCCGGATCACCTCCTGCTCGCACCGGGCGGAGACGAACCGGCTAGCCGCACCGTACTCCTCGACCCGCTTGCCGTACGGCTCGAAGCACCGGTACGCGTCCTGGGCGGCCTCCAACGACGCCGGCTCCTCCTCGCCGAGGTAGTCGAAGATCGCCTGCATCGACTCCCAGAGGCTGTAGACGTCCAGACCGTGGAAGCCGACCCGGGCCGCCTCGGCCCGCTCCATGTTCCAGGCCCGCAGCCAACGGCAGAAGCGGGCCACCTCGGCGTTGGCCCACATCCACGTCGGCCACCGTTCGAAGCCCTCCAGCGCGGTCTGCGGCTCGGCCGCCCCGCCGGGTGCCCCGGTCACCGAATGGTGCACCCGGTCGCAGTCCGGCCAGTCGCCTTCCACCGCCACGAAGGAGAAACCGCACTCGGCGACCAGCCGCCGGGTCAACTGCTCCCGGATGCGGTAGTAGTCGTAGCTGCCGTGCGTCGCCTCCCCGATCATCACCACCCGCGCGTCCCGGACACGCTCCAGCAACGGATCGAGGTCGCTCGGCGCACCGAGCCGCTGTACCAGCATGCCTGCGGCTACCCGGCACCCCGACGGGCAAACGCGGCGACCCGCCGGGGTGTGCCGGCCCGCCTGGGCGGGTAGATCGGACAGCATGACCGACAGCGGTGCCGCCCTGCACGAATACCTCGCCGGGCTGGACTATCCCGTCTCCCGCGAGGACCTGATCCGCTGGTGCCAGGAGAACGGCGCGAGCACCGAACAGTTGCAGGCCGTACGGGCGCTGCCGGTGGACCAGTTCAGCTCGCCCACCGAGCTGACCGAGGCGCTGGGCACCCTGCCCTGAGCCGGCTAGCGGGCGTGCAGCAGGCGGTACAGCACCAGCCACTGCTCCGGCCAGACCTGCCCGACCGGAAGGTCCGGGTCGAGCCGGCTGGCGCGCAGCGCCGCCGCCAGCCGGGCCCGTGGATGCTCGCGGGCCAGTGAGGCGGCGAGCGAGCCGCCGACCCCGCCGAACCCCAGCTCGACCATCCGCCGGTACGCCGGCAGCGCCTGAGGTGGCAGCAACGGCTGTGTCCGACGCGCGATGCGCAGGATGCCCGCGTCGACCCGGGGCACCGGGCGGAACGCGGTACGCGGCACCCGCCCGGCCAGCCGCCAGTCGAACTCTGGCCAGCTCAGCACCGTCAGCCGGCTCCACCGGCCGTAGTCACCGGCCCGCCGCCGGGCGTATTCCAGCTGGGTGAGCAGGGTGGCCGTGCGCAGCTTCGGGGCGGCCAGGCACCACCGCACCACGGCTGCGGTCAGCGACCACGGGATGTTGCCGACCACGGCGAACTCCTCGGCGGGAGCCGCGGTGGCGAGGAAGTCCGCCTGGCGATGGGTGACGTTCGACAGGGTCGCGCAGACCCGGGCCAGTTCCGTTCCGGCGACCGGATCCACCTCGTACGCCGTCAGGCGGCCGCAGCGCGCGGCAAGCGGGCGGGTCAGCTGCCCCCGCCCGGCACCGACCTCCAGCACCAGACCGTGCGGGTCGGGGCGGGCGGCGTCAACGAACCGCGCGACGGCGGCCGGGTCGGCGAGAAAGTTCTGGGAGAGCACGCGACGGGACCGGTCGCGTTCGGTCGTGCGGGTACGGCGGGGCGCCATGGCGTCGTCCTTGTCTGTCGCCGGGTTGGCGACGAGAGCGGACAGGCGACCGTCGACGGGGCCTGTCCGAGCGATCGGGACTCGGACGGCCCTGGTGAGATGGCGCGGAGGGACGGCACCGCGATGTGGGACGGTGCCGGAGACGTACGCGGGAGAGGCGTCAGTCGCGGGTCGCGCCGGCCAGGGCCGGACGCCGGACGCGCGGGCGGGCCACCAGCAGCGGCCCGAAGGCGGCCGGCGTGGCGACCGCGTTGATCAGGGCGTGCACGCACATGCCGGCGACCCTACCGGCCCTGCCGGCCGGCGGCCACCGGATTACGGCCCGCGCTCAGGCCGGCACGTCGATCACGGTGCCCTGCGCGCGGGCGGTCTCGGCGGCGTCGAGCACCGCCACCACCTCGCGGCCGAACCGCACGTCGCAGCGGTGGTCGCGGCTGCCGGCGTCGATCTCGGCCAGCAACTGGTCGATCGCCACTGCGAAAGCGGTCGCCGGGCTGGCACCACCGTTCGGCAGTCGCTGGATGCCGCTCTCGCCGTAGAAGACGAACTCCGCGGCGACCGAGCGGGGCGGTGCGTCCAGGGTCAACGAGACCGTGCTGGTGGCACCGTCGGCGTGGCTGAGCAGCAGGTGCACCAGACCGCCAGGGCCGTCGGTGGCGGCCACCCGGGCCACCCGGCCGAGGACCGGCAGCAGGACGGCCAGCGCGTGCGGGCCGACGTCCCACAGCGCGCCGTGCTCCCGCCGCCACGGCGACTGCCCGTACGGGCTGCCGGGCTGGAAGATCGAGGCGAACCGGATCACGTTGGCGGTATGCCAGCCTCCAGCCGCGGCGGTCGCGGCGATGAAGGCGGCGACCTCGGGTTGGTACCGGCCGGTGAAGAAGACCACCGAAGCCACACCCGACCTGTTGGCCGCCTCGACCACCCGGTCCGCGTCTTCGACGCTCAACGCCAGCGGCTTGTCCAGCAGCAGGTGCCGACCGGCGGTGGCGGCCCGGACGGCGATGTCCGCCTGAACGTCGGGCGGCAGTGCGACGGCCACCGCGTCGCACGCCTCGATCAGCGAGTCGATCTCGTCGAACGCGGGCGTCCCGAAGCGGGTGGCCAGCGCGGCGGCCTTGTCGGGGTTGCGCCCCCACACGCCGACCAGCTCCGCCCTCGGGTGCGCCTCGAGCGCCGCCGCGTGCGTCTCCGCCGCCCAGTGCCCGGTGCCGAACAACCCGAACCGCATCCCCGTACCTCCGCTGTTCTCGTCTGGCCACGGCTGACCCCGCGACAGTGATCACGCTAGTCCTCCGCGGCCCCCCGTGCCCGGCGTCCCAACGTGACGTGACGGGCGCGACGCGGCACGGCCGGCCGTCCGGGTCCGGGATGGCGGGCGGGTGGCCGCCCGACCAGGACGGCGGGTACGGCACCGGCCCTCTCGGCGGTCGCTCTTACTACGGGGGTTAGTAGAGTGGGCCGGTGATCGGAACGAACACCGGGCGACCCGGGTGACCACCGCCGCGACCACCACCGGATCTCCGACCGACGGGGTGCTGGCGGTCGCCGCCATCGTGCTGTCGCTGCTGGTCGCCGTCTGGGCCCTGGTGGCGGCGCTGCGCCACCGGCCGCCGGACCGGATGCAGCTGATCGGGCTGGCCGGGCTGGAGCTACTGCTGCTCGGCCTGGTGCTGGTGACCGCCGTGGCAGTGGCCGGCGGCGAGCGACCGGGCGAACCGGGCTCGTTCTTCGGCTACCTGGTCACGCTGGTCTGCCTGCCGCCGCTGGCGGCGGTGCTGGCGCGGATGGAACCGACCCGGTGGGGATCGGCGATCGTCTGTGCGGTGTGCCTGGTGACGCCGGTGGTGGTGGTCCGGCTTCAACAGACCTGGCAGGTGCTCGGTGGCTGAGCTGAGCGCCGCCCGACCCCGGACCAACTCCGGTCCGGGACGGTTGCTGATCGCGGTCTACCTGCTCTTCGCCATCGCCGCCAGCAGCCGCGCCGCCCTCCAGATCGCCACCAGGTTCGACGAGGCGCCGCTGGCGTACCTGCTCTCCGCGCTCGCCGCGGTGGTCTACATCGTGGCCGCGGCCGGTCTGGCGCGGGCCGGTCACGCGGGCCGCCGGGTCGCCCTGGCCTGCTGCGCGCTGGAACTGGTAGGCGTCGTCGGGGTCGGCGTCTTCAGTCTGGCCCGCCCGGACCTCTTCCCCGACGAGACGGTCTGGTCCGAATTCGGCAGCGGCTACGGCTACATCCCGCTGGTACTGCCGATCCTCGGCCTCGCCTGGCTCCGACACACGCGCCGGAGGACGGCAGAGGCCCCCTCCTGACCCTGACGTCCCAGGAAGGGGCCCCGGTGGACGAGGCCGGTCAGTCTCGCGGGCCGCCGGCGACGTAGATGACCTGGCCGGATACGAAGGACGCCCCTTCGCTGGCCAGGAACGAGATGGTGTGCGCCACATCGTCGGGCCGGCCCACCCGGCGGACCGGGATCTCCGCCTCGGCGTGCTTCTGCATCGCCTCGAAGTCCACCTTCATCCGGGCGGCGGTGGCCGCGGTCATGTCGGTGACGATGAATCCGGGCGCGACCGCGTTGACGGTCACCCCGAACGGGCCCAGCTCGATGGCGAGGGTCTTGGTGAAACCCTGCAGGCCGGCCTTGGCGGCCGAGTAGTTGGCCTGACCCCGGTTCCCCAGCGCCGAAGTGCTGGACAGGTTGACGATCCGCCCCCACCGGGCCTCGACCATGTGCTGCTGGGCGGCCTGGCTGAACAGGAACGCCCCGCGCAGGTGTACGCCCAGGACGGTGTCCCAGTCGGCGTCGGTCATCTTGAACAGCAGGTTGTCGCGGAGCACGCCGGCGTTGTTCACCAGCACGGTCGGCGCGCCCAACTCGGCGGCCACCCGTCCCACGGCGGCCTCCACCTGGGCCCGGTCCGCCACGTCCGCACCGACACCGAGTGCCCGGCCACCGGCCGCCGCGATCGCCTCCACGGTCTCCTTGGTCGCCGACTCCTCGATGTCGACCACCGCCACGGCCAGTCCGTCGGCGGCCAACCTCCTGGCGGTGGCCGCACCGATTCCCCGTGCCGCCCCGGTCACGATGGCGACCCGCTGCCCCTCCGACATACCTACCTCCCGGTAACTTGGCTCGACGGCAGGAGCCTAACCCACTCCCGGGCGGCATGAACCCCGTCGATCCCGACCTCCGGACCGGGCCGGCCGGCCCGGAGGTCACCGGCGGCGTCGGGGCCGCTCAGTGCGACCAGGATCGACAGAGCCGAATCCAGCGGTAGCCGTGACCGGAGAGTTGCAGCTTGTCCAGCTTGCCGACGTCGTCGTAGTTGCGGTCGGCGAGCACGTCGATGGGCAGGTCCGCCTCGGGCTGAAGCTGACTGAGGTCCACCTCGGCGTCGGTGGTGCCGAGGTTGTGCAGAAAGACCATCGTTCCCGTCGGCCCGTCGGCCCGGTGTGCCAGCACCCCCGGCGGCATCGGCACGTCGATGTGCGTGGTGGAGCCGGAGCCGATCTCCGGGGCCTCCCGCAGCGTACGGATCATCCGCTCGAACCAGGCCAGCAGCGAGGTGCGGTCCCGACGCTGGAGGGTGACGTTGACCTTCTCGTACCCGAACTCACCCTTGTCGATCACCGGTCGGACGAGCTTCTCCGGCTCCGCCGTGGAGAAGCCGGCGTTGGGCTGGTTCGACCACTGCATGGGGGTACGGATCGCCTCCCGCCCGTCCAGCGACAGGTCCTCCCCCATGCCGATCTCCTCGCCGTAGCGCAGCACCGGCGTGCCGCGCAGGGAGAACTGCAGGGAGTACGCCAACTCGACGCGCCGCCGGTCGTTGCCCAGCATCGGCGCCAACCGGCGGCGAATGCCCCGGTCGTAGATGCGCATGTGCTCCTCGGGACCGAACTGCGCGTACACCTCGTTGCGCTGTTCGGCGGTGAGCCGGGACAGGTCGATCTCGTCGTGGTTGCGCAGGAACGTCGCCCACTGCCCGCCCTGGGGCAGCGCCGGGGTGTCCCGCAGCGCCTCGATCACCGGTTCCGGGTCCTGCCGGGCCAGGGCCAGCATCAACCGCCCGTTGAGCATGAAGTCGAAGAGCATGTGCACCCGGTTCGCCGAGCCGCCGCTGTCGCCGAAGAAGGCGGGCAGGTTGTCGGGCTCGACGTTCGCCTCGGCCAGCAGGACCGCGTCCCCGCGCCGCCACTGCACGTGCTGGCGCAGCTCGGTGAGGAACTCGAAGTCCAGTTCCGGGTTCGGGTCGCCCGGCTCGGTGCGCTCGATGATGAACGGCACCGCGTCCATCCGGAAGCCGGCGACACCGAGTTGGATCCAGAACGACATGATCTTCTTGATCTCGGCGCGTACCGCCGGGTTCGTGGTGTTGAGGTCGGGCTGGAACTTGTAGAACCGGTGGTAGTACCAGGACTTCGCGGTCCGGTCGTAGGTCCAGGTCTCGTGCTGTTCACCCGGGAAGACCATGCCCTGGTGCCGGTCCGCCGGCTCCTGGTCGGACCAGACGTACCAGTCGCGGTACGGCGAGTCCGGCGACGAGCGTGCGGACTGGAACCACGGGTGCTGGTCGGAGGTGTGGTTCACCACCAGGTCGATGATCACCCGGATGCCCCGGTTGTTGGCCTGGTGCAGCAACTCGGCGAAGTCGCCAAGGGTGCCGAAGCGGGGATCGACGTTGTAGAAGTCGGTCACGTCGTAGCCGTCGTCGTCGTTCGGCGACGGATGGATGGGGTGCAGCCAGAGGCAGGTCACCCCGAGCCGGGCCAGGTAGTCCAGCCGGCCGATCAGACCCCGGATGTCACCGACCCCGTCACCGTCGGAGTCCGCGTACGTGTCGATGTCGAGGCAGTAGACGACCGCCTCCGAATACCACCTGTCAGCCATGCCCCGGTACCTTCTCCCGGTCGAGACGCCGGCAAACCCGACTCGGTACCGTGCCGGGATGCGGAGCATCTCATGGTCCCGCGGCAACTGGCACGGCCGGCCGGTCCGGGTCACCGAGGAATCGGACGGCACGCTCAGCGTCGAGCCGGGCCCGGGCAGCGACCTGTGGCGGCACACCAGTTACGGCTTCGTGCACGACGACGCCCCGGCCCTGCTGGCGCCGTTTCCGGCCGGCACCGCCGTGGAGGTCGACTTCCGGCTGGCCTGGGCCGGGCAGTTCGACCAGGCCGGCGTGCTGGTCCGGGTGGACGACCGGAACTGGGTGAAGGCCGGCGTGGAGGTCAGCGACGGCCAGCCCCAGGTGGGCGCGGTGGTGACCCGCGACGTCTCCGACTGGTCCGTGGCGCCGGTCCCGGACTGGGCAGGCCGGGAGGTGAGCGTTCGGGTCAGCCGGGCCGGTGACGCGCTGACCGTACGCGCCCGGGTCGCCGGTGAGCCCTGGCGGCTGGTCCGGCTCGCCCCGCTGGCTCCCGGTGCGGTGGCGACGGCTGGGCCGTACTGCTGCTCGCCCAGTCGGGGCGGGCTCGTCGTGCGGTTCACCGGATGGCGCCTCGGCCCGGCCGACGAGGCGCTGCATCCGCAGGAGTGATCCGTTCGACCGGTGTGTCTCGCGGCTCCGGCGGGTATGACTTCTCTTCACGCCGGACCCACGGAAGGCATCATCATGGCGCTCGCCCAGGACGTCGACCCCACTCAGGTCGGCGGGCTGACGGGCTGGATCGCCGGGGTGATCGAGGCAAGCGGCGCGGTGGGGGTGGCCCTGCTGGTCGCCCTGGAGAGCATCATCCCACCCATTCCGAGCGAGATCGTCCTGGCGATGGCCGGATACCTGGCCGGCGAGGGCGAGTTCAGCGTGGTCGTGGTGACCGTGGCGGCGACCGTGGGCTCGGTGCTCGGCGCGTTGTTCCTCTACTGGGTCGGCGCGGTCGTCGGCGAGGACCGCCTCAAACGGTGGCTCGACCGGTTGCCCCTTGTCGATCTGGACGACCTGGAGAAGGCCGACCGGTGGTTCGAGCGGTACGGCCGCTGGGCGGTCTTCTTCGGCCGGATGGCGCCGGTGGTCCGCAGCCTGGTGTCGGTGCCGGCCGGGGCGAACCGGATGCCGCTTGTCGAGTTCGTCACGCTCACCACGCTGGGCAGCGGTATCTGGAACGGGCTCTTCATCGGACTCGGCTACGCGCTCGGCTCCCGCTGGCAGCAGATCGACCGCTACAGCTCCTGGTTCGACTACGGCCTCCTCGCCCTGTTCACCCTCATGCTCGCCACCTGGGTGATCAAGAAACTCCGCCGCCGCACCCCCACCCACACCCCCTGACACCCCCACCAATCGCCCCACCCCTACACCCCCTACACCCCCACACCGAACCCCAAGATCCGGGCAACTTCGGAGATGTTGCTGCCTCAGCCGGGCTTGAGACAGCAGCATCAGGGAAGTTGCCCGGATCTTGAGCGTGTCGGGGTGAAGCCGGACCGGCCGCTTGCTCTGCTTCACCTGGCGCACAGGGGTCGGGGCGATCGGAGACGCCGCCGGGGCGGGACGCCAACGCGATGATCGATTCGGCGGGGGCAGGGACTCTGTCAGGGGAGGGTGCGGAGGTGGGGGGAGACGGTGCGGGCGAAGGCGTTGTTGTTGGTGACGTCCCAGTTGATGGACCAGGTCATCGCGCCGCGCAGGCCGGGGTAGGTGCGCGGGGGGCGGAAGCTGCCGCAGTTGGTGGCCCGGGTCAGGCAGTCCAGCGCGGCGTTGACCACGCTGGGCGAGACTATGCCGCCACCGGCCGCGCCGGGACCGGCCGGCAGGCCGAGCCCGACCTGGTCGGGCCGCAGCCCCGCCTCCAGCTGGATGCAGGCCAGCGCGACGATGAAGTTGACCGTCCCCTGGGTGTACGCGGCGTTGTTGTCGCAGCCGAGCATCGCTCCCGAGTTGTAGAACTGGGTATTCACCACGGTCAGGATGTCCTTGATGTCCAACGCCAGCTTGAAGTAGCTGCCCGCCGGGTTCTGCATGTCGATGGTCTGTGGCGCCATCGCGATGATCAGCCCGCTGCCCACCTTCGCCCGCAGTGACCGCAGGGCCTGCGCCATGTACGTCGGGTTCAACCCGTTCTCCAGGTCGATGTCGACGCCGTCGAAGCCGTAACGCCGGATCAGGGCGTACACGCTGTCGGCGAAGGCCACCGCGGACGCCGCACTGTTGACCACGACGCGGCCGGTCTCGCCACCCACCGAGATGATCACCTTCTTGCCGCGACTCTGGAGGGTCCGCACGTCGGCCGAGAAGTCGGCGTCGGTGTACCCGCCGAGCGAGGCGGACAACCCGGGGTCGATGGCGAAGCCGACCGCGCCGGGCGTGCCGGTCGCGTCGGCGAAGGCGACCGCCACCAGGTCGTACTCGGTGGGCACGTCCCGCAGCCGCAGCTCAGCCGCCGGGTTGTCGAAGTTGTGCCAGTAGCCGGTGAGGATGTGCTTCGGCAGCCCGGTGACCGGCGGCGGACTGGTCGGCGGCGGGGTCGTCGGAGGAGGCGTGGTCGGCGGCGGGGTCGTCGGAGGAGGCGTGGTGGCCGGCGGCGTGGTCGGTGTGGTGCCGCCGGCGCAGGCCGCGCCGTTGAGCCGGCAGTTCGCCGGTACGCCGGAACCGCTGCCGAGAAAGCCGAAGGAGACCGAGGCGCCGGGTGCGATGGTGCCGTTCCAGGAGCGGTTGGTAAAGGTGTACCGCTGGCCGGTGGAGGTCAGCAACGCGTCCCAGTAGGTGCCGACCGTGGTGCCGGCAGGCAGGTCGAAGGCGAGACTCCAGCCGTTGACCGTGGTGCCGCCCCCGTTGGTGATGGTGTACTTTGCCTCCCAGCCCGAGCCCCAGTCGGACGTCTTGACGAAGCTCGCGGTGACTCCGGCGGCGTACGCGGCCGGCGCCAGCCCGACCGCCCCGATCGCGGCGGCCAACGCGCCGATCACCGCCAGTACCAGTGTTCTGGACCGTTTCATGTGCCCCTCCAGCCCGGACATGAATCCATGGACGTCAACCTGGCGACTATTATTAAGACTGTTAACTGTTTCTGTCCAGGGCTGGCCGTGGGCGAGTCGACGTGGCCCCCTGTCTCGCCGGAGGCGATGCCAGGGGGCCACGTCCCCACGCCTCAGCGGCGGAATTGGAACCAGTTGACGTTGACGAAGTCGTTGGGCTGGCCACTGGTGAAGGTGAGATAGACGGTCCGTCGACCGGTCACACCGGAGACGTTGCCGGGCACCGAACGCCAGCTCTGCCAGCCACCGGTGTTCGCGATGGCGAAGCTGCCGATGGGTGCGCTGGTCGGGCTGTCCACCCGTACCTCCACCAGGCCGCTGACGCCGGCGCCCGCGCCGGAGGCGACCCGGGCCACGAAGTCGCGCGGCCCGCCGGAGCCGAACTCCACGTTGTCGAAGCGGGCCCAGTCGCCGTTGCGCAACGCCCCGATGTTCTGCCCGCCCTCGGAACACGCCTCGACGATCACGCCGTTCTGGGCGTTGAAGGACTCGGCCTGGATGGTCGCGTACGCATCCCGGACACCACCCGGCGGCGGGGTGGTCGGCGGCGGCGTGGTGGGCGGCGGGTTGCTGCCCCCACCCCGGCTGTAGACGGCCACGTAGTCCACGAGCATCGGCCGGCCGGGCACGGTGGCCGAGGTCGGTGTGGCACTGCCGGCAACCCCGTTCGGGAAGGCCCCGCCCATCGCCACGTTCAGCAGCAGGAAGTAGCCGGCGTGGCTGGTCATCTGCGACCAGTACGGCTCACCGACCCGGCTCTGGCTCACCGTGTGGTAGAGCTGCCCGTCGACGTACCAGCGCAGCTGCTGCGGACTGACCGAGGCGTCCCACTCGAAGCGGTAGGTGTGGAAGGCCGACTGGCAGGTACTGCCGGGGCAGGCCCGGGAGGCGCCGATGCCGTTGAACTCGTCGCACGGGCCGCCCGGCGCGACGCCGCAGTGCAGCACACCCCAGACCGAGTTGAGCCCGTTGACGTTCTCCATCACATCGAACTCGCCGATGCCCGGCCAGTTCTGGTAGTTGCCCCGGTAGGGCGAACCGAGCGCCCAGAACGCCGGCCAGTAACCCGATGCGGCAGCACCTGTCACGTTGGGCATCTGGATGCGGCCCTCGATGGCCAGGACCCCGCCGGCCGGGGCCTTGAAGTTGCTGCGTACGGTCTCGATGCGCGCCGAGGTCCAGCGGCCGGCGCTGTCCCGCAGCGGGGTGATCCGCAGGTTGCCGGCGCCGTCGTGGCTGACGTTGGCGGTGCTGTTCGTGTACGTCTGAATCTCGCCGGTGCCCCAGTTGGGTGGGCCACCCGGGTAGCTGGTGCCGGTGTCGATGATCCAGTTGCCGGAGGACGGGAGGGTGCCGGCGGCACCGGTGAAGTCGTCGCTCCACACCAGACTCCACCCCGACGGGGGCGGCGGTACGGCGGCGTCCGCGGTCGTGCTGAGTCCGGCCAGGACGGTGGCGACGGCGGTGAGCAGTGTCAACGCCAGCGGCAGCCGGCGTCGCGCAGGCGGGGCGGCGGATGCCGTCGGGGCAGATGTCATGACGTGCCTCTCTACGGGGACGGGTTAGAGAGCGCTCTCTCCCGAGTTGTACGTTCCTCCCGCGCAGTTGTCAATGTCGATCGATCCGGTCTACCTGACGACCGCGAACACCCCGCCACACGGCGGGCGGAGTTTCCGGGTGCCACCACAGGGGGTAATTGCCGGCGGACCCGGTGCGGAGGGACCGCCCGGGAGGGAGTGGACGGTGGTAGCGATGGTCAGGCAGGCGGCAACCGCCCCGCGTCCCCCGGTCGAGGCAACCGACCTGCTCACCGTGGGTGTCGAGGAGGAGTTCCTACTCGTCGACCCGGAGACCGGGGTCGCGGCACCCGCGGTCGAGGCGGTACTGGAGCAGGTCCCCGCCGAGTTGCGGGGACAGGTCGAGCGGGAATTCCAGACCAGTCAGATCGAGATCGGCAGCCCGCCCGGGTTGGAACTCTCCTCGATCCGGCACTCTCTCGGTCTGCTCCGCGCCTCGCTGGCCGACGCCGCCGAGCGGGCCGGTGCCCGGTTGCTCGCGATCGGCACCGGGCCGATCGACGGGCCGGTGCCCCCGGTGGTCGACAAGCCCCGCTTCGACCGGATGCTCGCCCGGTTCCGGCTGCTGGTGCCCGGGCCGGGCAACAACGGCATGCACGTCCACGTCGGAGTGCCGGACCCCGACGCGGGCGTACAGGTGCTCAACCATGTGCGGCCGTGGCTGCCGATCCTGCACGCGGTCACGGCCAACTCGCCGTTCTCCCGAGGGGAGGACACCGGCTACGCCAGCTGGCGGTCGATCGAGTGGGAACGCTGGCCCTCGGTCGCGCCGACGCCCTACCTCATCTCCCACGAGCACTACCAACGACTGATCCGTCAGCTAATCGCCAGCGGCGTGATGCTCGACGAGGGGATGCTCTACTGGTACGCCCGGCTGTCGGCCAAGTACCCGACGGTGGAGCTACGCATCGGTGACGTCTGCCCGACCGTCGACGACGCGGTCCTGATCGCCGCGCTGGTCCGTGGACTGGTGGCGACCGCGCTCGACGACATCGCGGCCGGTCGGCCACCGCTGCCGACCGACCATCACCTGCTGGTCGGCGCACACTGGCGGGCCGCTCACGACGGGCTGGAGGGAGAGGCGGTCGACCTGTCCAGCGGTGAGCTGCGGCCGGCCTGGGATCTGCTGCACCAGCTCGTCGGACGCCTCGGTCCGGCCCTCGAACGACACGGCGACCTCGCCGAGGTGACCGGCCTGCTGGAAGGGCTGCGCCGGCACGGCAGCGGGGCCGCACGACAGCGTTCGGTGTACGCCCGGACCGGACGGTTGGAGGATGTGGTGGAAAACGTGGCACGCCAGACCCGGGGCGAGGACCCGGCCTGACGCGAGGGAGGTGATGACGTGGCGGAACGGTTGATCGTCGTCGGCGGGGACGCCGCCGGAATGTCGGCCGCCGCCCAGGCGCGCCGCCGCCGGGGCCCCGACGACCTGGAGATCGTCGTGTTCGAACGGGGACACTTCACCTCGTACTCGGCCTGCGGGATCCCGTACTGGATCAGCGGCCTGGTCACCGACCGAGAGCAACTGGTGGCCCGGTCGCCGAAGACGCACCGCGAGGAGTACGCCATCGACGTGCGGATCCGGCACGAGGTCACCGAGATCGACCTGCTCCGCCGCGAGGTGGTCGCCCGCGACCTGGACGGCGGCGGTGAGGTCCGGGAGCCGTTCGACACCCTGATGTACGCCGCCGGGGCGGTGCCGAAGAAGCCAGCCTGGGCGCACACCGACGCCGCCGGGGTGTTCGGGGTGCAGACCCTCGACGACGGTTCGGCGTTGCGCGGTTGGCTGGAGGCCGAGCCGCGGCCACGGCGGGCGGTGGTGGTCGGCGGCGGCTACATCGGTGTCGAGATGGCCGAGGCACTGGTCCGCCGCGGCCTGTCCGTCACCCTGGTCGAGCGCGACGAGCAGCCGATGTCGACCGTCGACCCCGACATGGCCCAACTGGTCACCGAGGCGATGCGCGGGCTGGGCGTGGACATCCGCACCGGCGTACAGGTGACCGGCCTGTCGGAGCGCGACGGCCGGGTCAGCGAGGTGGTCACCGACGACGGGCCGATCCCGGCCGACCTGGTGGTCCTCGGTCTCGGCGTACGTCCCAACACCGAGCTGGCCGCCGCCGCCGGCCTGCCGCTCGGGCCGACCGGCGGAATCCGGGTGGACCGCCAGATGCGGGTGTCCGAGGTGCCCGGCGTGTGGGCCGCCGGGGACTGCGTGGAGACCCTGCACAAGGTCAGCGGCATGCCGGTGCACGTGCCGCTCGGCACCCATGCCAACAAGCAGGGCCGGATCGCCGGCATCAACATCGGCGGCGGGTACGCGACCTTCGCCGGGGTGATCGGCACCGCGGTGACCAAGGTCTGCGACCTGGAGGTGGGGCGCACCGGCCTACGGGAGCGCGAGGCCCGGATGTCCGGCTTCGAGTTCGTCTCGGTGATCGCCCGGTCGACGAACCGCGCCGGCTACTACCCCGGCGCCCGGCAGATGACGGTGAAGCTGATCGCCGAGCGGCCGAGCGGGCGACTGCTCGGCGCCCAGATCGTCGGCTGGTCCGAGGCGGCGAAACGGATCGACACCCTCGCCGTGGCGCTGTGGAACAAGATGACGGTGGACGACATGACCGCGCTCGACCTCGGCTATGCCCCGCCGTACGCACCGGTCTGGGATCCGGTGCTGGTCGCCGCCCGCAAGGCCGTGGACGCGCTCGCCCGCTGACGGCTCCGGGGCCGGTTTCTTGTCGGTGCCGGGGGTTAGCGTAGGCGCGCCGCCCGGTCAGGGCTGACGCGAACCCCTCGGAGGAATTCCCATGTCGCAGGAGACGACCTACCTCGAACTGTCCGAAATGGACGGTGCAGCGCACAAGTTCTACGAGGTGGTGGTCGACGACGCCTCGATGACCGTGCGCTACGGGCGGATCGGCGACCAGGGTCAGGTGAAGACCACGGGCTATCCCGACAACGCGCGGGCCCGCGCCGCGGCGGCGAAGAAGATCGGCGAGAAGATCCGCAAGGGGTACGCCCCGGCGGTGCGCGGCGTACGCCAGAAGCGGGCCGTCTCCCGGCGGCAGATCGTCAGCACCCGCTCGACCGCCCGCACCGCCCCGGTGCTCTGGCGGTACGACTCCGGCGCCCCGGCCTTCGGCATCTTCGTCGACGGGCGCACCTGCATGGTGGGCAACGAGCGAGGTGTGATCACCACTCTCGATCACGACGCCCGCGTGCTGGACCAGGTCCGGCTTCCCGACGGGGTCAAGTGCATCGTCGCCGACGACGCCTGGATCTACGCCGGCTGCGACGACGGCAACGTCTACGACCTGTCCGGCAAGATCCCCCGGGTGGCGTACGCGATCGCGCCCGACATCGACATCTACTGGCTCGACATCCACGACGGCGTGCTGGGCGTCTCCGACGCCGACGGCGGGATCGCCGCCATCGACCACGAGGACGAGTTCCTCTGGCGGCGGGCCGGGCGCGGCCGGTCGGCCTGGATGGTGCGCTGCGACGCCGACGCCGTCTACCACGGCGACTCGACGGGGGTCAGCGGCTACGACTGGCGCACCGGCCGGGAGTTGTGGCACACCCGCACCGGCTCGGTGCTCTTCGGCTGGCAGGAACGCGACGCGGTGTTCGCCGGCACCGCCACCCGCGAGGTGGTACGCCTCGGCAAGGACGGCGGCTCGGCAGCCCGCACCTACCGCGCCGATGCCCCGGTCTTCTCCTGCGCCACCGCCGCCGACGGCCGCTACGTCTTCGCCGGTGACAGCCAGTCGTCGATCTACTGCTTCGCCGCCGACGGCACCCGGCTGTGGAAGCTCGGCACCGGCTGCGGATCGGCCTACTCCATGCAATACCACGACGAGCGGCTCTACGTGGTGACCACCAGCGGCCACCTGGCCTGCATCGACGCCAGCGAGCCCGCCATCCGGGCGGCGGAGGCGGGCAACGTGCCCGACGTGGTCGACGTGAAGGCCCCGGCCCGGCTGCCCGAGCCGGCAGCGGTCACCCAGGTCGAGGTCGTCGGCGACACCGGTGACGGGATCGTCGTCGAGTGCGTCGAGCAGGGCGGTCGGCTGCGGGTGCACGTGCTGTCCGCCGGCTACCACCGGAACTGGTCGGTGCAGTTCCCCAAGGGCATCCGCCAGCCGGGCGCCCGATACCTGGTCACCGAGGTCCGCGAGTCCGGCCGTGGCGGCTTCTACCGGGCGTACGGCGACATCCGCCGGCTCCGCTGATCCCTATCGCGCGCGTGCCCCCGGGGTACGCCTGATCCCGGGCGCGGGCCTGATCCCGGGCGCGCCGTTGGCCGGGCCCGGCCAACGGCGCCGCTGTGGCGGTGCCGCAGCATTCGGCCCGGGCAGGTGGACAGGGCCGCAGCATTCGGCCCGAGCGGTTGTGACGGTGCCGCCGCGCCGGTCACCATGAGCCGGTGACCGGCGCGCTGCGACTCCCCGACGGCTTGGCCTGGATTCGCGACGTGGCCGGTGGCCCAGAGTGGTTGGCCGAACTGCCGGACCGACTGGCCGCCTGCGTCCGCCGCTGGTCGCTGCGGGCCGGACCCCCCTTCGGGTACGCCTGCGCCTCCCTGGCCTTGCCGGTCGAACTGCCGGACGGCACCGGGGCGGTGCTTAAGTTGCAGTTCCCCGACGCGGAGAGCGAGCACGAGGCGACCGCGCTGCGCCGCTGGGACGGCAACGGGGCCGCCCGGCTGCTCGGCCACGACCCCGACCTGCGGGCGCTGCTGGTGGAGCGTTGCAATCCCGGAAGCCCGCTGCACGCGTTACCCCTCGACGCGGCGCTCGACGCGATGGTGGCGCTGCTTCCCCGCCTCTGGGTGCCGGCCGGTCAGCCGTTCATGTCGTTGGCGGAGGCCGCCGCCGGATGGTCGACCCGGCTGCCGGTCAAGTGGGAACGCGCCGGACGGCCGTACGAGCGACGACTGGTCGACGCCGCGCTCGATCTGCTCGCCGGGCTCACCGGCAGCCAGGGTGAGCAGGTGCTGATCAACCAGGACCTGCATGCCGCCAACGTACTGCGCGCCGAACGCGAGCCGTGGCTGGTCATCGACCCGAAGCCGCTTGCCGGCGAGCGGGAGTTCTCGGTGGTACCGATGGTGCGCGGCACCGAGCTGGGCCACTCGCGGGCGGCCGTCCAGCGCCGGCTGGACCGGCTCAGCGCCGAGTTGGGGCTGGACCGGGACCGGATCCTGGGCTGGACGATCGGCCAGACGACGGCCTGGAGCATCGACGGCGACCGGGTCTTCCCCGACCACGTCGACGTGGTCCGCTGGCTCCTCGACTGAACCACATCTCGGTCAGATCTTGGTCGAGCACGGCCCCCTGAAGGGCCGGTCCGGACCAAGATCCACGCCGGTCGGATCAGGACTGGCAGGTGGGGCACCAGTAGAGGTTGCGGGCGATGATGGTGCCTCGGCTGATCGGGGTGCGGCAGACGTGGCAGGGCTGGCCGGGGCGGCGGTAGACGTACACCTCTCCCCCGTGCCGGTCGACGCGGGCCGGACGACCCATCGCCTCGGGCAGGTGCGCGGCGCGGACGGTGTCGATCCGGCCGCTGGCGACCGCGAGCGTCATCAGCTCCACCAGGTCGGCCCAGAGCACCCGCCAACCGGCCGGGGTCAGCTCCCGGCCGGGCAGCCTCGGCGACAGGCCGGCGCGAAACAGCGCCTCCGTCACGAAGATCAGACCGGTGCCGGCCACCACCGTCTGGTCCAGCAACAGCGCAGCCAGCGGCGTCACGCTGCGTGAGACCCGAGCGTACGCCCGCTGCGGATCGGCGTCGGCGCGCAGCGGATCCGGTCCGAGTCGCGCCCGTAGCGCGGCCACCTCGGGCGGGCTGAGCAGTTCACATGCGGTCGGCCCACGCAGGTCGAGCCAGTGCCGGTCGCTGGTCAGCCGTAGGCGGATCTGCCCCATCGGCTCCGGCGGTTCACCATCGCCGTCGGTGACCTTGCCGTAGAGGCCGAGGTGCACGTGCAGCGTCAGCTCACCGGCGTAGTGGTGCAGCAGGTGCTTGCCGTATGCCTCGGTGGCCTCCAGCACCGCGCCGGAGATCCGGGCGGCACCGTCGGCGAAGCGACCCTGCGGGCTGGCGGCCAGCACTTTGTCGCCGGCGAACAGCTCGGCGTGCCGGGCCGCCAGGCGATGAATCGTGTGTCCCTCTGGCACGGCGCCAAGCGTAGCCAGCGGTTGGCGCAGCACAGACGCGCACCTTCGAGGTCAACCTGATGGGGCGCGGTACGCACCGCCGCCGTGGTGGTGCCGAAGATGCTCGCCGCCGGCGACGGGCACCTGATCGGGATCTCCAGCCTTGCCGACCGGCTGATCTCCGGCGAGGCACCGGCTGCGCCGGTTCGAGGGCCGGGCTGTCGTCGTACCAGATGGGTCTCTCGGCCGCCCTGCGCCGGCACGGCGTGCACGTGGCCACCGTCGGGTTCGGCTTCGTCGACACCAAGATGGCCAAGGGCGCGTTCCGCCCGCTGATGATCCCGGTCGACCGAGCCGTGGAAGTCCTCGTTGATATGCACCATTTGGCATGCTTTTGTCGCGACTGGATCTGCAAGACGACGGAGGTGGGGTGGGAGGTGAGGGTGGGAGGTGGGGTGTTGGGTGGGTGGGGGGTGGGTACCTGCGAGGTGTTGTGGCGTGGTTGGCGATACGGGGCGATGCCGCCATCCACGCAATCGATCAGGAGGTGAACCATGAAGTTTCCTTCGCTGTTGCGCAGGGAGGAACCGGCGGCGCCGGCAGCCGACGACGACCGGACCGGGACGGTCGCCACCGACACCCGCCCCGACGAGCGATCCGATGTCGAGGGCCGCACCGAGGACGGCACCGACCGCCGACCCCCGGCCAACGACACCGTCATCGCCGGCCGAACCGCCACCGACCCGGCCGCCAGCCCGACCACGAGCGGCCAGAACGAACACACGGGTCACCGGTCCGACGCGGAGCGGACCGCCGAGGCCCGCGCCGCCACCGCTCGCTCCACCGTGCACGGCTCGCGCAGCGCCCGAGCTGCCGCCACCGAGACCGTCGACCGCGACCGTTCCGTCGACGACCCGAACAGCACCAGCCTCGACCGCGACCGTTCCGTCGACGATCCGAACAGCACCAGCCTCGACCGCGACCGGACCATCGACGACCGGCAGACCACCGACCTCGACCGCACCGTTGCGGGCGATCGGGTCGTCGAGGCGGATCGCGGTGCCGACCGGGACCGGATCGCCGGCACCGTCGAGCGGGACGGCAGGGTCGACGACGACCGGACCCCCGACGGCGCAGCCGGCCGGGACGTACCGCCGGCCCCGGTCGGGCCACGACCCCGGGCCAGCCTGCTGGCCACGCTCGGTTTGATCGTCGGCGTGGGCGGCGTCCTGTTCGTGTTCACCGGCGCCCTCGCCGGGTACGGCATCGCGCTCGGCGCGGTCGGAGCAGTGCTCGCCGTGCTCGGCCTGATGGCCACCCGTCGGCGGCACATCGCCGGCAAGTCCGACGCGCTGCTGGGCATCGCCTTCGGGCTCGGCGCGGTGGTCCTGGGCGTGCTGGCGATGACCGGCCAGTACGACTGGCCGACCACCGACGGAGACCAGGTGATCCGCCTCCGCGAGTGGCTTGATTCACAGTTTGTCGATCGCCTGTAGCGGGCACTTTTCGGCCCGCCGGTGGTTCACCGGTGCCGGTCGGTGCGGAACCGACCGTAGCCCGATCAGATCTGGTGGTGCACCAGCCGGGCGCACATGCTCGTCAGGGGCGGCGGTTCGCCGCCCCTGACGTATGTCCGGGGCAGAGGTCACCGGACGTATTGCCCGGCGACCTTGTCTGGACGAGCCGGCCGCGAGCTGGACGCAATGAATCTGCTCCAACCAGTCCCCAAACGCAATGTTCTGCCGTTGAATGCAAGGGTTCGCGGTGGATCCTGCTGGTCGAGCCCGAATACCGTTGAGCCACGGCGCCAGCCCGTGGGCCGACGGTGGCCGGGCGCGCCCGAGGCTTGGAGCAGGACACATGACGATGGACGCCACCCGCCAGCACTTTCTGATGTGCCGGCCGACGTACTTCGCCGTCGACTACGCGATCAACCCGTGGATGGATCCGACCGCACCTGTCGATGCCGACCGAGCGGTGCGGCAGTGGGAGCGACTGCGTCAGATCTATCTGGACCTGGGTCACACCGTCGAGGAGATCACACCGGTCCCGGGCCTGCCCGACATGGTCTTCGCCGCCAACGGCGGCACCGTGATCGACGGCAAGGCGATGGCGGTGCAGTTCCGCGACCCGCAGCGCGCCGACGAGGCACCCGCGTACCGCGCCTGGTTCGAGGCCGCCGGCTTCGAGATGTACGACCCGAAGCACGTCAACGAGGGTGAGGGCGACGTCCTGCTGGCCGGGGACCACCTGCTCGCCGGCACCGGCTTCCGCACCGCGCACGCCTCGCACGCCCAACTCCAGGAGGTCTTCGGTTACCCGGTGATCACCATGCAACTGGTCGACCCGCGTTTCTACCACCTGGACACCGCGCTGACCGTGCTCGACGAGCGGACCGTGGCGTACCTGCCGGAGGCGTTCTCGCCCGGCAGTCAGGCCGTGCTGCGCCGGCTCTTCCCGGACGCGGTGCACGCCACCATGGCCGACGCGGAGGTGCTCGGGCTCAACGCGGTCAGCGACGGTCGGCACGTGGTGCTGCCCGAGCAGGCCACCGGTCTGGCCGCCAAGCTACGTGACCGGGGCTACGAGACGATCGGCGTCGACCTGTCCGAACTGCGTCGGGCCGGCGGCGGCCCGAAGTGCTGCACGTTGCGACTCCGTCAGGGAAAGGCGAACCGATGATCGAGGACATGCTGCGGACCCCGGCCGCGGTGCAGGACGCGGAGCGCCACACCGCGCACAACTATCACCCGCTGCCGGTGGTGATCTCCTCCGCCGAGGGTGCCTGGGTGACCGATGTGGACGGCAAGCGCTATCTCGACTGCCTGGCCGGCTACTCGGCGCTGAACTTCGGCCACCGGCACCCGACGCTTATCGCCGCCGCGCACGCCCAGCTCGACAAGCTGACGTTGACCAGCCGGGCCTTCATCCACGACCAGTTCGCCGACTTCTGTCGGGAGCTGGCGGCGCTGTGCGGCAAGGACCTGGTGCTGCCGATGAACACCGGTGCGGAGGCTGTCGAGACCGGCATCAAGGTGGCCCGCAAGTGGGGCTACCAGGTCAAGGGAGTACCGGCCGGTCAGGCGAACATCGTGGTCGCGGAGGGCAACTTCCACGGACGTACGACCACCATCGTCAGCTTCTCCACCGACTCCGATGCCCGGGCCGACTTCGGGCCGTACACCCCCGGTTTTCGGATCGTCCCCTACGGCGACCTCGACGCCCTGACCGAGGCGATCGACGAGCACACGGTCGCCGTGCTGCTGGAGCCGATCCAGGGCGAGCAGGGCGTGGTGGTGCCGCCGGAGGATTACCTGCCGGGCGTGCGGCGGCTGTGCACCGAGCGCAACGTGCTGTTCATCGCCGACGAGATCCAGTCCGGCCTGGGCCGCACCGGCACCACCTTCGCGTGCGAGCAGGAAGGTGTCGTGCCGGACATGTACCTGCTGGGCAAGGCGCTCGGTGGGGGGATCGTGCCGGTCTCCGCGGTGGCGGCCGACAGCGACGTGCTCGGCGTGCTCCAGCCCGGACAGCACGGCTCCACCTTCGGCGGCAATCCCCTGGCCTGTGCCGTGGCGACCGAGGTGGTCCGGCTGCTGGCGACCGGCGAGTTCCAGCGTCGCTCCGCCGAGTTGGGCGAGCGGCTGCAAGCCGGCCTGCGCGACCTGATCGGCAAGGGTCTGGTCGAGGTACGCGGCCGGGGTCTCTGGGCCGGCCTGGACATCGACCCGGCCCTGATGAGCGGCCGGGAGGCCTGCGAGCGGCTGATGGAGCGGGGTGTGCTGGCCAAGGACACGCACGGCTCGACCATCCGACTGGCCCCGCCGTTGGTGATCACCGAGGAGGAGATCGACCACGCGGTGGCGCAGGTGGCCGCCGTACTGGCCGGCTGAGCGCTCGTACCGTCCGGTGGGCGTCGGGCCCGGTCCCGACGCCCACCGGCGCGTTCAGCGCGGCAGGCGCATCGCCATCGTCGGGGCCTCGGACATCACCGAGTCCGGGTTGTACGGCGCTCCCGCCGGGAACTCGTTCGGACGGCCGACCTGCACCCCCGGGTACAGCTCCACCATGTCACCGGCGCCGAGCACCCGGGACTGCTGCGGAGCCAGCGGGATCCGGTCCGCCTCCGTGAGCGAACCGCCCGGCCGTACGCCGGAGCCGTTGGTGCTGACGTCGGTGGCGACGACGTCAGCACCGCGCAACTCCAACCGCAGGTGGTTGCGGCTGATCCAACGCCGCGCCTCGTCGTTGAGCCACTGGCCGAGCATGATGCCGCCGGAGCCCTCCGGCGCTCGGCCGATCACCACCGGCTGCTCCTCGGTGAGTACGAAGCGACGACGGATCAGGCCACCGACCCGGATCGCGAGGACCTCGCTGCGGGGCCGCGGCCCGGCGTCACGCAGCCGTGAACCGTGTCGGGGGCAGGTGGGTACGCCGTTGCGCAGCGACGGTGGCGGCTGCCCGGTAGGTGCGCGGTCGATTCGGGCCAGGTCGGCGAAGGCTCCCCCGCCGCCGGCACCACCGAACAGGGTGCAGCCGGACTCCGGGCAGCGCCACTCGCGGGAGAGCAGCTTGGCACCGGCCGGTGAGGGCGGACCGGCGACCGGTGTGTGACCGCCGCCGACGTGGGCGATGAAGACCGGACCGCCGGCGCCCGGCACCGGGGCGACGACCCGGCCCGGCTGCTCCACCAGCCAGGGGAACCGTCCCCGCAGGCCGTCGAAGCGGACCCGGCTGAGCACCGGCAGACCGAGCAGGTCGGCCACCTCCAGCATCCGGTCACCCGGGTTGTCGAGCACCTCCACCAGGCCGTCGTCGGCCCACCTGCGCACCACCATCCGCTCGTTGGAGGTGAGGTCGGCGTCGGAAAGCATCCCCCGGTGCACCACCGCGTAGACCGGGACGTTGTCCTCTTCAAGGCTGCGTGCCAGCGCGTCGATGACCATGCCTAGGCGCAATGAACTGGCCGGCCGCCCGCCGTCGAGATCCTGGTAGCGAATGATTTCGGCCAGGTCGAGCACCGCGCGGGCCAGCTGCGGATCGGTGCAGACCCGCCCCTCGATGGCGTCCAGCACCTTGCTGATCTCGAACCTCATGGGGTACCCTCCACGATCTCGTCGATCCGGCGGGCCAGCCGGATGTCACGCATGGTGACCCCGTCGACCGAATGGGTCACGCAGCGGAAGGTCACCGTGCGCCACCGGATGTCGATGTCGGGGTGGTGGTCCAGTTCCTCTGCCGCGACGGCGACCCGGTCGACCACTGCGATGGCGGCCGGGAAGCTGGCCAGCTCCACGGTTCGGGTGATCCCGGTGGGGTCTCCCGACCAGCCCGCCAGCCCACCCAGCTCGTCTCGCACCGCCTCGGCGGTGAGCACCTGTGCCATGGCCAGACCCTACCGGTGCCGGCCGGCACCACCGCCACCAGCGGCGACGGTCTCCGGGCCCGGCTGGAGTCAGGAACGGTGGATGGTGATGTCGCCGTAGGAGGTGCGCCCGCGTACCTCGACCGTCTTGTCGCCTTCCTCGGGCCGGCTGGCGTCCGCCAGCAGGTTGCGTACCTGCCCGAAACCGGTGTGCACCCCAAACCAGGCGGCGGTGCCCTGGTTGCTCACATACGGGTTCAGCTCCCTGACACCATCGCGGCACACGACCTGGCACCACCAACCGACCTGCACCTCCATCACCCAGAGGAGGCGACAACATCAGGGATGTTGTCGCCTCCGCCGCTGCCTGACACAGCAGAATCCCCGATGTTGTCGCCCTGGGCGTGGTTGTGACGGTGTGGCGATGTGGGGAGGGCACTGGGTCTGTGAGGGCTGCTCGGGGGGCGTCAGCTCATGCGGCCGACGGCAGTTCGCAGGCGGAGCAGGTCCCGACGGCGGCGCTCGTAGGTGGTGGCCAGGCCGATCAGCGCCAGCCCGGCGGCGGCCAGGAAAGCCCACCGGGGCAGCAGGTCCCAACTGCGCACCAGCTCGTACAGGGCCAGCAGGGTCAGCGTGCCCGCGCCGAGCAGCACCGGCGCCTGCCAGCGGCGGACCGCACCGAGCAGCGTCGCGGCGAGCGCGACGGCCCCGAGCAGCAGTCGCCGCCAAGGGTCCGGGTCGGCGCCGAACAGCACGACGGTCAGGCTGGGCAGCAGCACGGCGGCCAGGCCCGGGCCGAGCGCAAGCCAACTGTTCAGCCCAGGCCGGGTACGCAGTCCCACCGCACCGGCGCCCAGAGCCGCCGCCGCCAGCGGCACCGTGTACGCCTCCAGCACGCTTACTCCGCCGGCCGCCAACAGCAGCCAGACGGCCAGCAGTTCACTGCCTCCGCCGATGCCGGCGAAGACCCAGCGCCGCTCGATCGACTCGTCCCGACGCAACAGCCGGACGCCCACCGCGACGCCCCACAGCACACAGATCGTCGCGGCATGCCGGAGCGCACCCAGGGTGAGCAGCAGCGCGAGCAGCGCCACCGCCTGCGCGGCGGCATCAAGCACCCGTCCCACCAGCGCCTGCGGAACGGAACCGGTCGACGCCCCGGCAGCCGTCCGGGCGATCGTCGCCGGCTGCGGACGTGTCGCCGGCTGCGGACGTGTCGCTTCCGGCAGACCCCACCGCCTCGACGGCAGTGTCGCGGCGAGCGCGAGGCTGAGCACGGCGACGCCGAGCACCGCGAACGCCGCCACGCGAGGCGGCTGCCCGCCAGCCAGCGGGGCGGTCACGGCGAACCCGGTCGCCGCCGCCACCGCGACCAGCCAGCCGAGCACGCGTACCGCGAGCTGACGCCCGCCCACCCCGACAACCGTCGCCGCCGCCACCAACAGCCCCAACCCGCCGAGGGTGCCGGCCCGGGTCGCCTGGAGATTGAGCAGCCCCGCCACCGCCAGCACCAGACCGACCGGCACGGCCACCCCGACGAACGGTCCGCCCGGGTGCCG
Source organism: Verrucosispora sp. WMMD573 (assembly GCF_027497175.1). Lineage (NCBI taxonomy): Bacteria > Bacillati > Actinomycetota > Actinomycetes > Micromonosporales > Micromonosporaceae > Micromonospora > Verrucosispora sp. WMMD573. The sequence goes on from NZ_CP114901.1 coordinate 360,940, forward strand.
CAGCGCAACGGTCAGCAACAGAGCCACACCGCCCAGCAGAGCTGCCGCCGGCACCACCGGCCAGGGCACGGCGGCGGCGACCAGCAGCACCGGGACGGCGGCGGCCACGAAGGGCAACATCACCCCGGCAACCCGCCAGCCCTCGGCAACCCGCCAGCCCCCGGCGTCCTCATCGCCGGCGGCCGGACCGGCACCGGCACCGGCACGGGCACGGGCACGGGCACGGGCACGGGCAGCACCATCGACGTCGGTACCGGCGTTGTCCCCCGCAGCCATGGACCCCGCCGGGGCGCTGCGGATGACCGGCCAGGCGAACAGGGCCGCCGCCAGTGCCAGCAGCGCCAGTGCCAAACCGATCGGTAGCGCGTCCGGTGACGGGCGGGTCCCCGGAACACCGGACCACGCGGCGGGTGGCGGCCCGTACGGCGTCAGCAGGGCGCTCACCACCACCGGCACCGCCGCCAGCGCCGCCACCGCGGCCAGGCCCAGCCCGGCCACCGGCAGCAGCCCCACCGGGCGGGCTCGGAACCCGGCGAGCGCGACAAGCGACGCCGCCACCGACGCGTACACCGCCACCCGCTCGGCACCCGGCACGACCAGGGGCGACAGCCCGGTCAGCACTCCCACCACGGCGAGCCCGGTGGCGGCGTACCCGGTCAGTTCGGGCCAGGATCGACGCAGCGCGAGCAGCGCCACCGCCGGCAGCGCGACGGCGGCCAGCGCGCCCCGGGCCTGCCACCACGGCGGGGCACCGACGCCGATCAGCGCGATCGCCGCCCCCGCCGGCACCACGAGCACCGCGGCAGCCAGCCCGCAACCGGCCACCGTGCGCCGCACCCGGTCGCCGCCTCGGCCGCCGACCGCCACCCCGAGGCCGACGGCCAGGACGACCACGCAGGCGGCACCGGCACCGATCGGGTCGGCCAGCCCGACCAGCAGCCCGTGCCCGAGCAGTGCCGCACCGGCCGAGGCCGACGTCAACACCGTCACGGTGGGCAGCGTCGGGCGGACCACCGCCGCGATCAGCAACACCGCCCCGACCGCGAGGTCGATCGCGACCACCGCGGGCCACGGCGCGGCCCAGGCCACCGGCACGGCGAAGGCGGTCGCGGCGAGACCGGCCGAAAGCACCGCCGGCCGCGCCGCCCGGGGCAGCAGCACTGCCACCGCCGCCGAGGTCAGCGCCGCCGCCACCGGCAGTTGCCACCCCCAGGCGACCAACGGACCCGTCGTGGCCCCCCGCCACGGCGGCAACGACCGTCCCACGGCGGCACCGGCCAGCAGCAGTCCCGCCAGCGCCACCAGCAGCCCGCCACCACCGGCCACCAGCAACGCCCCCGCGCGTGGACCGGCCCGCCAGCCGGACGGGAGCAGCCGTACCGCGCCGGCCAGCCCGGCCGCGACCAGCGCTGCCACCAGCAGCCACACCGAGGCGCGCAACTCCACCACCGGGCGGAGAATGACACCCGCCAGCACCGGCACCAGCGCGCCGGCCGCCAGCGTCCGTGCCGGCCCGCCACCGGCCAGCAACGCCGCGCCGAAGGCGGTGAGTGCCACCAGCAGCATCGGCCCACCGGCCAGCAGCGGTACGCCACCCGCCCGACCGACCAGCAGGGGCACCAGCGCGCAGCCCGCGGCGAGCAACAGCCAACCGGCGAACCACGCCCAGGCCAGGAGCGTTCCGGCCAGCCGTACCGCCGGTGTCGTCGCGGCCCCCTCCTCCGCGACGACACCGGCCCGCCACCGCAGCGCCACCACCAGCGCCAGGTCGAGCAGCGCCACCGCGACGAAGACCACCGCCCACCCGGCCGGTTCCGGACGGACCTCAGCGGCCAGCAGCGGCACCAGCGGCTGAACGACCAGCAGCGCGGCGAACCACGGCACGGCCAGGCGGCTGAACCGTGCGTAACCGACCGCCACCGCCGCGCTGATCGCCACTACCAGTGCGGCGTACCGGCTGCCCGGCCAGCCGGTCACCCCGAACAGGTCGACCGACCAGGCGGCGTACCCGTCGAGCAGCACCAGCAGCAGCCCGACGGCGGCGAAGGTCTCGGCGGTGCCGCGCAGCCCTCGCCGACGTGCGATCAGCGGCACCGCCAGCAGCAGCGCGGTGAATGCCAGCAGGATGGCTGCCCGACCGGCCACGCCTACCGACGCCCAGGCCACCGCGGTGAAGACCGTCGCCGCCGTGCCGAGCAGCAGGCCACCCAGGACGAAGAGCAGGCCCTGCACGGTCCGCGTCGACGCCTCCGCGCCACCCGGGCGCACCGGGACGGAGGCGGGCCGGCCACCGGTCGGTGCGGGAGCGGGCGCCGGGGACCCACCGACGGCCGGTGCGGCACTGTGGCCCGGCGACGCGGCGGGCACCGGAAACTGGGCCCGGACCGCGGCGGCCAGTTCGTCCCGCCGTCGACGCACCGCGTCCAGCCGCCCGACCAGCCCCTCGTACGCCTGACGGGCCCGCTGCACCTCACCACCGAGCACGGCGATCTCCCGGTCGAGCCGGATCACCTCGGCGGCGGCCGGGTGCGGCGGCCGGCCGCAGCCGGTGCAGCCGGAGTTCAGATTCGCCGGGCTTCCGCAGGCCGGGCAGGGGTAGGCGGTGTCCACGCCGTCATCCTCGACGGCCGGGCACCGTTGTTACCAGAGTGCGCGTACTCAGGAGCGGGTGTGCTCGAAGACCCAGGCGGCGTACCCGGGATCGCCGCAGTCCACCCGGGTGACCAGGATTTCCGGCACCTCGTAGGGATGGCCGGCCCGCAACTGCTCGACCAACGCGTCGACCCGGTCCGGTGCGGTCTTGAACTGCACCGACCACTCGGTGCTGGTCTCCACCCCCGACCGCCACCAGTACGTGCTGTCCACCTGGCCGCCCACCTGCGCGCAGGCCGCCAACCGCCCGGCCACCGCGGCGGCGGCCAGCAGATCGGCGACCGACCGCGCGTCGACCACCGTCGTCACCACGCTGATCTGCTCCACCTGCGCACCCTACGTCGCGTCGTCGCGGTTGGTCGCGATCCACTCGTCTATCCGACTCCACCATTCGTAGAGCCAGTCGATGCGTTCCTGCCGGCCGGTCGGCACCTCCTCCGGTGGCACCGACCAGAACCGCATCACCAGCCGCTTGTCCATCGGCAGCTCCCGCCACACGTCGGTGACGGTGAGCATCCGGTCCAGTCCGGTGTGGGCCACGAAGATCACCCCGGCGTCGGGTGCCGCGTCCAGTGCCGCCAACAGTCCGCCCGGCTGTGGGGCGAGCACGTGTCGCATCGCCTCCGCCTTCAACGCCATCCGCTCATGCCCCCGGTCCCGCAACCGCGCGATGGCCCGCAGCCGGCGTTTCGGGGTGAAGTTGCTGCCCTCGGGGAAGATCACGAAGGCGTCGTCGTCGTCCAGGCCGGTGGCGAGGTGCCCGACCTGCTCGGTAAGCGAGCCCCGGCCGTCGGGACCCGGCGCGATGAACCGACTCGGCAGCCGGTTGAGCAGCACGTCGATCGCCGGATCCCACTGAAGGGTGTCCTTCAGCACGATCCGTGGCTCGCGCTGGAACCAGTTCACCAACGCGTGGATCAGGATGAACGAGTCTCCCGGACCGGCGTGCCGGCACAGCACCAGCTCCGGCCGGCCCGGTAGCGCGGTGTCCGGGTCGGTGCCGACCACGTCGATGCGTAGCCGCAGCATCCACCGGGCCTGCCAGAAGAACACCCGCAGGAACCAGCCGGCCAGCACGTAGTGGGCCCGCTGGAAGGCCGGTGCACGCACCCGCCAGCCGAACCCGGAGCCGACCCAGAGCCCGAAGAGGCTGAGCAGCGCCGCCGCGTCCCAGACCAGGTAGAAGCAGCCGAGCCAGAGCAGTCGCAACGGACGCAGGTGCCCGGGGACGAACGGGGACACGGCGAGGGCGAGCAGGGCCCACAGCGGCACCGTGGTCACCAGCACGATCGCCAGCAGCACCACACCGGGTGCCAGCAGCAGTCGGCGCAGCCAACGCGGCGGTAACGGCATCAGCGTTCCAGGTTGGCCAGGTAGTGCCGGGAGGCCGAGTACGCCCGGCTGATCCGCCGGCCCACCGCCGCCATGTCCCGGTACGCCCACGGAGTGTCGTCGCGCGGTTCCAGCCCGCCGGTCGGCAGCACGTGCACCTCCACCCCGTCGGGCAGAGCGGCCATCTCGCGGGCGAACCGGTGCCGGCGGGCGATCTCGAACGCGACCTGGGCGATCTCCCAGGGTCGCCGGGGCGGTGCCAGCGCCCGCTCGATCCGGCCCACCTGGAGTACGAAGATCCGGCCGGCTCCGGCCGCGACCGCCTCGCCGATCGGGATGGAGTTGACGATGCCACCGTCCACATAGTGCTGGTCGCCGATGCGGGCCGGCGGCAGCAGCCCCGGCACCGAGGCGGAGGCGAGGACCGCCGGCACCACCGGCCCACTGACGAACCAGTGCTCGGCGGCCCGCTCGATGTTCGCCGCGCAGCAGCGGAACGGAATCTTCAAATCGGCGAAGGTGGTCTGGGCGCCGAGTTCGTTCTCCAGCAGCTTCCGCAAGGGCCGGGGCGAGTGCAGATGGGTACGGGCGGCGAAGCGCCGTAGCTGCCGGGCGACCGAGTCGCCGTACACCTCGCTGGCCTCGGGGGAGGCCCAGAGCCGAACCAGCCGGTCGGTCACCGCCTCGGACGGGTCGGCGGCCACCAGGGCGCCGTTGACCGCGCCGATGGAGGTGCCGAGCACCAGATCGGGCCGGATCCCGGCCCGGAACAGGGCGCGCAACATGCCCACCTCGACCGCGCCCAGGACGCCCCCGCCGCCGAGCACGAAAGCCACCGGTCCCCGCGCCATGCCGTTCATCCTGGCACGGCCGGCTCCGACCGTCCCGTCCCGTACGCCCCCGCGCCGGGGAACACCGCCGGACGGCGGCGCCCACCGGTCAGGTCGACCCGGCCCGGGTCCATCGAGGCCCGTTGACAGTGGGGCAACATTCGCGCAACCTGATACCGCTCCCACATATGAGGGCAGGTGCAATCCGTGAAGCCAGCGCTGCAGCCCGGCCGGTTGCTGGCCACCAGATACCGGCTGATCGACCAGATCGGCTCCGGCGGCATGTCGGTGATCTGGCGGGCCCACGACGAGGTACTCGACCGGGTGGTCGCACTGAAGGTGCTCGCCCCGTCGCTGGCCGCCGACGCCAGGTTCCGCGACATGGTCCGCGAAGAGGCCCGCGCCGCCGCACAGCTGGTCCACCCGAACGTCACCTCGGTGCACGACTACGGCGAGACGGTGTCGCCGGACGGCGCCATCACCTCGTTCGTGGTGATGGAACTGCTCGCCGGTGAGGAGCTGGAGTTGCGGCTCACCGAGGGCCCGCTGCCGTGGCCGCAGGCGGTGGAGATCGGCGCCCAGGTCGCCGACGCGCTGGCCGCCGCCCATCGGCTCGGCATCGTGCATCGGGACATCACCACGGCCAACGTGATGATGACCCAGGTCGGCGCGAAGGTACTCGACTTCGGCATCGCCACCCGGATCGGGGCTCCCGACGACGACGAGGACGGTGCCACCTTCGGCACCCCCGCTTACGTGGCGCCGGAACGGCTCGACGGTGCTCCGGCCCAACCGGCGACCGATGTCTACTCGCTCGGGGTGCTGCTGCACGAGACCCTGACCGGCCGGGTCCCCTACCCGGCGGACACCTGGGACGAGCTCAGCGTCGCGCTCGCCGAGCGCCCACCGCCGTCACTGGCCGGGGTGCCGGGGCTGCCGGCCACGGTGGCCGAGATCTGCCTGCGTTGCCTGTCGCAGGATCCCGCCGACCGCCCCACCGCCCGGCAGGTGGCCACCGTGCTGCGGGACCAGATGCTGCCCGCCGATCCGCAGGCCAACACGATGCTCGCACCCACCGTCACGCTGCCCGCGATGGGACGGACCCACGCGGACCCGGTCCCGGCCTGGGTTCCACCGACCGCCGGCCCCACCGCCTTGCAACCCGCCCTCAACGGGGCCGTCTCGGGCTCGCTTGCCGGCACCTCGGTCGCCTCCGGTGCCGTCGTCGACAGCGCCGCCGGACATCCGGACGGGCGCGACGCGCAGACCAGCGCCGGCATGCTCGACGGAGCCTGGTCGCCCCCGGTCTTCGGGGCCGACCCGGGACGGGGACAGCGACTGCCGCGCCCGGCACCGGTGTCCGAGGGCGACCCGCGGCGGCTGCGGCGGCCGCTGCTCGTCACGGCGGCCGTGGTCACGCTGATCGCTGCGGCGCTGGCGGTGCCGGCACTGCTGCGGGACGACGACGCCGGGCCGCCCGCCGTACTACCCACGACCGGACCGACGGCGACGTCCGAACCGGCCCCACCGGACGGCACCGCCGGCGTGCCGCCGACTCCCGCACCGTCGAGCACCTCGGCCACGCCGGCGGCGACGACCGGCGCGCCGAACCCGCCCGCGAGTGGCGACAGCCTCGTCGAGGCCGCGAACCGCCTGGACGAGGTGATCGGTGCCGGTCTCGCCGACGGTGGCATCCGCGACGACGTCGGCCTCGACCTGCGCAACGAGCTGCGTAACCTGACCCGGGCGGTGACCGGCGGCGAGGGCGAGCTGGGGCCGGGCGTCGCCCGGCTCCGGGAGAAGGTCTCCATCCGACTGCGCGAGAACGGGTTGAGCCCGGCCTACGCGCAGCAGTTGGACGCGGCGATCACCGCGCTCGGTGCCGCACAGGTCTGACAGCGACCGGTCAGGCCGGGGTGGTCCGGACCGGCTCACGTACCGCGAGACGCGGGGTCGCGGTGGCGAGGAAGCGGCGGTAGACCTCCTCGTAGCCGATGGCCATCCGTTCCGTGGAGAAGGTCCGGGCCACATGGGTCACGCAGTCCTTCGGGTCGAGGTCGGCGGCCTGGCGCAGCGCCGCCGGCAACTCGTCCGGCCGTTGACAGATCAACCCGCTCACCCCGGGACGGACGAGTTCCGGCACCGCTCCCCGGTTCAGCGCCACCACGGGTGTCCCGGTGGCCATCGCCTCCAGCATCACGATGCCGAACGGTTCCTCCCACTGGATCGGCATGACCAGGCAGCGCGCCTCGACCAACAGCCGTAGCACGGCCTTCCGATCGGCGTCGAGCATCACCGTGACGTCCGGCCCGAGCATCGGCCGGATCACCTCGTCGTAGTAGCGCCGCTCGGCGGGCTCGTTGCACTTGCCGGCCAGCACCAGCGGTAGACCCGCCGCCCGGCAGGCGCGGATGGCCAGCTCCGGCCCCTTGTCGGGGCTGAACCGGGCGAGCCACAGCACCGGCCCCCGACTGGGGGCGTCCTTGCGCGGAAAGTCGTCGAGGCTCATCGCGTTGTGCACCGTGCCGACCCAGGGCAGGTGCGGATTCAATCCCCGTTGGGTGTGTGAGATCGCCACCAGGCCCACCCCCCGGTCGGTGTTGCTGAGCACCGTGCCGTACTCGCCCACCGGGTTGCCGTGCACGGTCGCCACCGTGGGTACCTCCCGCCGGCCGGCCACCAGCGGGCCGATCGTGCTGTGGTCGTGCACGATGTCGAAGTCGGCCGCACTGAGCAGATGGTTGACCCGGGCCAGGTGGGCCAGTTCGGGCAACGCCTCCCCGAGGCGGTCGAACTGCAACTCGTCGAGGGTGGCGAGGAAGTCGGCGGCGGTGCCGTGCGCCGCGCCGGCACCCATCAGGGTCACCGCGTGCCCCCGGGCGACCAGGGCGTCGACCAGGCCGGCCACCACCTGTTCCAGTCCGCCGTACCCGGGCGGTGGTACCGACAGCCAGGGCGGCACGACCATGGCGATCCGCAATCGCTGCTCACGCGCAAGGTTATCGGCCACATGCCCTCCCCGTCGCTGTCCGGAGGCGTCGGCCCCGATCGGCTGCCGTGCTGGGATCGAGCGTCTTCCCGGTCCCGGCAGGGACAAACCGGGGGCGCCGGGTCGCCGATTCAGCCACCTACCAGCAGTTGGTCCCGTACCATGCACACGCCCTCGGCCGACCACGCGGTCCGCTCCGCCTGATCCCGCTCCCACCAGGACCGCACCACCCCGCTCAGGGTCACCGTGTCGTCGCGAACCTGGACGGTCACCCGTTCCGTGCCGATGCCCCGCAGCAGGGCCCGTTGCACGTCGGTGCGGATCCGGTCACTGTCGGCCGGGGCGGCGGGCCGCACCTCGACCAGGTTGGTGACACCGCGCACGCCCCGCAGCCGGCGCAGCTCCCGCTCGGCGGTACGCCGCTGCCAACCGAACTCGACCGCGCCACGCAGCATCAGCCATCCGTCGGAGACGGTGAGGTCCAGCCGCTCGGCCGGCACGAAACTGTTCCACTCCAGCGCCCGGCTGGCCGCGATCGCCAGGTCGCCATCGGTGATGTCGACCGGGCCGGTGGGGCGCACCTCGATGTCGTCGGCGACCGCCCGCACCCCGCGTACCCGTTGGGCCCCGCGTACCGCCGCCCACCTGCGGGCGGCGCTGTCCACTCCGCCGGTGAGGGACACCACCCCGTCGCGCACGCTCACCCCGATGTCGGTCGAGCGCACCTGCGCGTCCCAGGCGAGTTCGTCGAGCACGTCGCGCTGGATCTGGTCGTCGCTGCGGGTCGCCGTCGCCGCGGTCATGGCACCCCTATCCGCCTCAGGTCTTGTCCCCCGAGGCTGCCGGCCGGCGGGGTGAGCCGGGTTCACCCGATCCGGGTGAACCCGGCTCAGACGGAGGAAGGGCGGCGGGTGCCGCGGCCAACCCCCTTGGCCACGCCACCCGCCGCCCCGGAGGGAGGAAGCAGGTCCTGTCTCGTTAGGACGCTTCGGCGAGCGTCACGGTTGCCGTCGCCTCGGCCCCATTCCGCTGGTACGTCACCTCGACCTGGTCACCGACCTTGCCGGCCTGGACGGCGGCCACCAGGTCGTTGGAGTCATTGATCACCTTGTCGCCGAACCGGGTGATCACGTCACCCTGTTGCAGCCCCGCCCGCTCTGCCGCGCTGCCCGGGTTCACCGCGCCGATCAGCGCGCCACCGTCGGGCGCGGCGTTCACGCTGACCCCCAGCGACGGGTGGCTGATTTTTTCGCCACGCTGGAGCTTCTCCGCGACGTCCTTGGCCTTGTTGCTCGGGATGGCGAAGCCCACGCCGATGTTTCCGGTGCTGCCCTGTCCGGCGGTGGCGATCGCGGTGTTGATGCCGATCACCTCGCCCCGGGTGTTGACCAGTGCGCCACCGGAGTTGCCGGGGTTGATCGGGGCGTCGGTCTGTAGCAGCCCCGAGATCGAGCTGACCGCCTGACCCGGGAGCTGCTGGCCGCCACCGGCCTGGATGGTGCGGTCCCGGGCGCTGAGAATGCCCGCGGTGACCGAGCCCTGTAGGCCGAGCGGACTGCCCAGCGCGAGCACCTGGTCACCGACCTGCATGGCGTCGCTGTCGCCGAGGGTGGCCGGTTGTAGGTCGGTCAACCCGTTCGCCTTGAGCACCGCGAGGTCGGTCTTCGGGTCGGTGCCGACGACCTCGGCCTGGGTGCTGGTGCCGTCCGCGAAGAAGACCCGGACCGTGTCGCCGCCTCCGGCGATCACGTGGTTGTTGGTCAGCACGTAGCCGTCGGCGCTGAGCACCACGCCGGAGCCCTCACCACTGCCGGTGCTGATCGACACGACGCTGTCCTGCACCGACGCGGCGATGCGCGGCAGGTCGGCGCCGTCGATCACGGGCGCGGCGCTGTAGGTGCGGGTGACCCCGCCGCCGTCGCTCAGCGCCAGGGTGAGCGCCCCACCGGCGACCCCGCTGCCCAGCATGAGTGCGAACACCGCCACGCCGGCTCCGGCAAACTTGGCGATCTTGCCAAGGCGGGGCCCGCTGGACGGAGCGGGCGCCCACGGGGCCGGTTGCCCCGGGTAACCGCCCGGAGTTCCGGTCTGCCCGAGGTAGCCGCCCGACGTTCCGGCGGCCTGCCCCGGATAACCGGACTGCCCGGCGCCGGGCCCGGGCGGCTGGGCGCCGCTCCAGGCGGGCTGGCCGGGATACCACGGATTTGCGGGGTAGCGGGCGCCCGGCTGTTGCGGATGGTGGTACGGGTGGCCGCCGGTCGGCGCCCAGCTGGGCTGGCCGGAGACCGGCTGCGCCGCCGGGGTCGAGCCGGCGGCCGGCGTCGGCTGGCTCGGCGCGGCGGCCGGGCCGGCCGGCGACGGGTCCACGGCCCGGACCGGTACGGTCGGCGCCTCGACCGTCGGGTCGGCGTCGGGACTGGCGGGGGACGGGGAGTCGGACCGCGCGTACTCGGCGCGGGACAGCTCGGGTTGCGACGGCTCGGCGTCGGTAGGGGCCGGCCGGCGCGGGTCGGACTCGTACTCGGTCATGCCCTTACCTTCTCCCATCGCTCTGCGTCCCGCCTTGGGGCGGACTGAGGATTGGCTGAAAATCACTCGTCGTCGATGTCGCTGGCTGGTGCGAGCGGCAGCCGTACCCGGAAGGTGGCGCCGCCACCCGGCGTCTCGGTCACCTCGACCGTGCCCTGGTGCACGGTCACCAGCGCGGCCACGATGGCGAGGCCGAGACCGGTGCCGGTGTTGCCGTCCGTCCGACGGGTACGCGAGGCGTCCACCCGATAGAAGCGCTCGAAGACCCGCTCCGCCTGCTCGGCGGTGAGCCCCGGCCCGGTGTCGGCCACCTCGATCACCGCCAGACTGCCGGGCTCCGCGTGCAGCCGCAACGTCACCGCCGCACCGGCCGGGGTGTGCCGCACCGCGTTGGTCATCAGGTTGCCGATCACCTGCCGCAGCCGGGCGTCGTCGCCGCGTACCACAAGGGGCCCCGAGCCGGGCTCGATCTCCAGCTCGATCCGCCGGTCCGGCGCCATCGCCCGGGCCGCCGCCACCGCGTCCGCGGCCAGCACCGGCAGTTCCACCGGGGCGAGCGAGAGCGGTCGTTCGCGATCCAGCCGGGCCAGCAGCAGCAGGTCCTCCACCAGCAGACCCATCCGGGCCGCCTCGTCCTCGATCCGGCGCAGCAGGTCGGAGGTCTTCTCCGGGGCACGGGCGGCACCCTGGCGGTACAGCTCGGCGAAGCCCCGGATGGTGGTCAGCGGGGTGCGCAGCTCGTGTGAGGCGTCCGCCACGAACTGGCGCATCCGTTCCTCGGAGCGGCGGGCCCGGGCCTCGGATGCGCGAGCACCCTCGGCAGCCTCCCGGGCGGCCACCTCGGCGGCCCGCGCCGCGGACTCCGACGCCGCCCGGGCGGTGAAGGCCAGCTCGATCTGACCGAGCATCGCGTTGAGTGCCCGGGAGAGCCGCCCCAGCTCCGAGGTCGGGCAGGGCTGACCGTCCTCCGGGTCGGGCACCCGTCGGCTGAGATCTCCGCCGGCGATGGCGGCGGCGGTGCGTTCGATCTCCACCAGCGGCTTGAGGCTGGTCCGGACGATCGCCGCCCCGATCGAGGCGAGCAGCACCAGGACCGCCCCACCGACCAGCAGGTCGATCCAGATGAGCCGCTTGACCGCCTGATCCACGTCGGTCAGGTGCTGCGCGATCGCCGCCCACTGACCGTTGGGCAACTCGGTGTACAGCACCCGCCAGCGCATGTCGCCGGCCCGGGCCCGGGCGGGGAACGGCTTCCCGGCCGCCTGCTCGAAGCCGGCGGCGTTCTCCGGCCAGGGCGGTAGGTCGTTGACGTCGAACCGCTTGGTGTCGAAGTAGACCCAGGAGACGGCGCCGGTCCGGCTGTCGGTGAAGACCACCAGGTAGTCGGTGGGCAGGTCGGTGCCGAACCGCTCGGCGCCGGCCACCTCTTCGAGGTTGTTGGCCGAGGTCGTCAGTTCCGCGTCCACCTGGTCGACCAGGTAGCTACGGAGAAAGATCGTGGTCAGCGAGGCGATCACCAGCAGCGCGGCGGCGACCAGGGTGAGCACGGCCGCGACCAGCTTGACCCGCAGCGGTACCGCGCGGAGCCAGAGCTTGCCCTGCTGAAGGGCGTTCACGCCGCCGGCTTGCGCAGGACGTACCCGACGCCGCGCAGGGTGTGGATCAGCCGGGGATCGGTCGTGTCGACCTTGCGACGCAGGTACGAGATGTACGACTCGACGATGTTGTCGTCGCCCCGGAAGTCGTAGTTCCACACGTGGTCGAGGATCTGCGCCTTCGACAGCACCCGGTTGGCGTTGAGCATCAGGTAGCGCAGCAGCTTGAACTCGGTCGGCGAGAGCTGCACCCGCTGACCGGCCCGGTACACCTCGTGGGTCTCCTCGTCCAACTCCAGGTCGGCGAAGGTGAGCCGGGCGGGTGCCTGATCGCCGGTGCTGGTGCGGCGCAGCACCGCCCGGATCCGGGCGGTCAGCTCCTCCAGGCTGAACGGCTTGGTCACGTAGTCGTCGCCGCCCAGGGTCAGCCCACGGATCTTGTCGTCGGTGGCGTCGCGGGCGGTGAGGAAGACCACCGGCGTACGCGTGCCGCCCTCGCGCATCATCCGGATCACCTCGAACCCGTCGAGGTCCGGCAGCATCACGTCGAGCACCACGAGGTCGGGACGATGATCCCGGGCCGCGCTCAGCGCGGCGCTGCCGCTGGTGGCGGTGGCCACGTCGAATCCCGCGAAGCGCAGGCTCGCGGAGAGCAGTTCGAGGATGTTCGGATCGTCCTCGACGACGAGAAGTCGCGCCTCGGTCTGGGTAGCGGCCATGCCGCCCATCATCCGCGCAGACACTGCGCCTCTGCTGGGCGGATGCTGGAAAGAACCTGTGAGCGAACCAGGCGGACCCGCTGGTCCGGCCACCCGGTCACCCGGCCTCGACGGTCAGGCGGCCAGCGGCAACTCCCGCTCCGGCTCCCCCGCCGTCCCGGCGGGGGATGCCGCGGCCGGAGGCCGGGCCGGTACCGGCAGCACTGTCGCTGCGGGCCGCGCCGGCCGTCCGGGCACGGCGAGCACCGACGTCGGCTGCGGGACTGGCGTCGACGGTACGAGATGCACCGCCGACTCGGCGACCCGAGCCAGCGCCCGCCGGTCGGCGGACCGTCCCGGGTGCAACGGCGCGGCGATGTCGACGCAGACCGTCAACCTCCGGACCGCGAGCATCCGCCGCACCGATCGCACCAGGGTCTCGTCGCCCACGAAGGCCGGTGCCGTGGTGGTCTCGCCGGTCACCCCGCAGCGGTAGCCGATCCGCAGTGGCACGACGGGCGCCCCGGCGTCGATCGCGGCCTGGAACATCGCCGGCCGGAAGCCGCTCGCTGGACGGCAGACGGCTGCCGCACCACACCACGTGGTGCCCTCCGGGAACACCGCGACCGAGCGACCCGCCCGCAGTGCCGAGGCGACCCGACCCACTGTCGCGGGCAGCCTGCGAGGGCGGGCCCGGTCCACGAAGACGGTGCCGCCCGCGCGGGCGAGCAGACCGACAAGTGGCCACCGCCGGACCTCCTGCTTGGCCACCAGCCGGGCCGGGGCGACCGCGAGCAGCGCCAGCACGTCCCACCAGGAGACGTGGTTGGCGACCAGCAGGGCCCGTCGCCGAGGCAGCCGACCACGCACTTCGAGGCGTACCCCGCAGGCGCGGGCCGTGGTGCGGGCCCAGCCACGTAGCGCGGCCTGACGTTCCCGGGTCGGCAGCGCCGGGAGCAGGGCCGCCAGCCCGATGCCGAGCCCGAGCATGCCGAGCAGGCCGGCGGCGCGACCCAGTTGCCGGACCGACGAGATGGCGGGAGTGCCACCGGGGCCGGGCAGGCAGTCCGGACCGCAGCCGGAACTCGGCCGCCAGAGCGCGTTCACGGCTGCCCGCCGAGGAAGTGCCGCAGGTAACGCGGGTTGATCCGGTCCATGGAGAGCAGCACGTAGAAGTCGGCCACCCCGAAGTCCGGGTCGTACGCGGGCTCCCCGCAGATCTGGGCGCCGAGCCGCAGGTACCCGCGCAGCAGCGGCGGGACCAGACTGGCGGATCCGGCGACGGTCTCGGTCGGCACGCCGGGCTCGGCGAACCAGGGTCGCAGCGGCCGGACCCGCAGCGGCGGCGGCGCCAGGTGCTTCGCCCGGGCCTGGGTCCAGACCTCGGCGGCGGCAAGTCCACCGTCGGCCACCGGCACGGAGGCACACCCGCCGAGCCAGCGCAGCCCGCGTAGATGCAGGTAGCGGGCGATGCCCGCCCACATCAGATTGATCACCGCTCCGCTGCGGTGCGCGGGGTGCACGCACGAACGGCCCGCCTCGACGAGCTGGGTACGCAACGGGTCGAGCGCGGTCAGGTCGAACTCGCCCTCGGCATAGCGGCGGTCGGTGCGCCCCGGCGGGAGCAGCCGGTACGTACCGACCACCTCGCCGCTGCTCTCCTGGCGCACCACCAGGTGGTCGCAGTAGGTGTCGAAGATGTCGCGGTCGAGGCCGGCCGCGTCGGCGGACACGGTGGCGCCCAACTCGCCGGCGAACACCTGGTGACGCAGGCGTTGCGCGGCCTCGACCTGGCTGGGATTGTCGGCGATCGAGAGGGTGTAGCCGCTGGTCGTCAGTGCGACGTCCGCGGCTGGCAGAACGGCCATGCCCTCTGTGTAGCGCCCGGTCGGTTGCCGGCCATGGTGACCAGCGATGTCGATCCGGTGAACGGCGGTCGGCGACCGGTGGCCGACCCGCCACCGCGGCCGTCCGCGGCGGCGTGCGAGGCTGCCGGTGTCCCGGCGACGAGGCCGGGCGGGCGGAGGGGCTTGATGATCATCGAGGGACGCTTCAACGGGCCGCCCGGCTCGGGCAACGGCGGTTGGAGCGCCGGGATCTTCGCCGCCGCGTACGGCGGGGACGGTCCGGTCGAGGTGACCCTGCGCCGACCGCCGCCGCTGGACACCCCGCTGACCCTCGTCGACGGGCAGGTACGCGACCCGGCCGGCGAGGTGATCGCGCAGCTACACCCGGTGAGCGATCTCGGCGAGGTCGTCCCGCCGGTGGACCTGGCGACCGCCCGGTCGGCCTCGGCGGCGTACCCGGGGCTGGTGGAGCACCCGTTCCCCGGCTGCTACGTCTGTGGCCCGCAGCGCTCCGACGGCCTGCGGATCTTCCCGGGGCGGCTGCCGGACGGTCGGACGGCCGCGCCGGTGCGGGCGCCCCGGCAGGTCGCGGTCGCCACGGTCTGGGCGGCCCTGGACTGCCCCGGCGGCTGGACGGTGATCGGCGCCGGCCGCCCGTACGTGCTCGGCCGGATCGCGGCCCGGATCGAGGCGCTGCCCCGGCCGGGCGACGAGTGCGTGGTGACCGGTGCGTTGATCGGCGCCGAGGGCCGCAAGGCGTTCGTGCACACCAGCCTGCACACCCCGGACGGCCACCCGCTCGGCCACGCCCGTGCGACCTGGATCGCCGTGTAGACACGGCGATCGATCGGCTCGTACCTGGGGATGAGACGGCTCCTGCCTGAGGCGGACCACGATTTCCCGAACGAGCCCGATTGAATTGCTTGACCATTAACGTCACGCTGTGCAACGGCGCACCCCGGCGCCGCCACGGGAGGAGAACGATGACCGACGGGCGACCAAGCCCCACCAACGACGCGCAGATCGTGGTCTCCGGTCTGACCAAGCGGTACCGCAACGTGCTCGCGGTCAACAACCTGTCCTTCACTGTCGAACCGGGTCGGGTCACCGGCTTCCTCGGCCCGAACGGTGCGGGTAAGACCACCACCCTGCGAATGCTGCTGAACCTGGTCACGCCGACCGCCGGAGGAGCGACCATCGGTGGCCAGCGGTACCCCGATCTGGCCGACCCGCTGCGGCATGTCGGCGCGGTCCTGGAGGCGTCCAGCGCGCACAAGGGCCGCACCGGCATCAACCACCTGCGGGTGATCTCCGCGGCGGCCGGGTTGCCGCGGGAGCGGGCCGACCAGGCGTTGGAGTTGGTCGGGCTGACGCCGGCCGCCAAGCGCAAGTTCAAGGGCTACTCGCTGGGCATGAAGCAGCGGCTCGGCATCGCCGCGGCGATGCTCGGCGACCCGCGGGTGCTGATCCTCGACGAGCCGGCCAACGGCCTGGACCCGGAGGGCATCCGGTGGATGCGCGGGTTCCTCAAGGGCCTGGCGGCCGAGGGCCGCACCGTGCTCGTCTCCAGCCACCTGCTCTCGGAGATGCAGCTGCTGGCCGACGACGTGGTGATCATCGCGGCCGGACAGCTGGTCCGGCAGGGTCCGGTGGAACAGGTGATCGGTTCGATGGCGCAGGGCGTCCGGGTCCGGGTCCGCACCCCGCAGGCCGACGCGCTGACCGCCGCGCTCAAGGACGGGCCGGCCACGGTGGAGAACGACGGGCAGGGCGCCCTCCTGATCGGTGGGGTCGACGCCCCGGCAGTGGGCCGGGCGGCCCTGACCGCCGGGGTGGAGCTGCACGAGCTGACCACTGAACGACCCGACCTGGAACGCGTGTTCCTGGAACTGACGGCCGGAAAGGCGGGCATCCGATGACCAACCTTGTCCGGTCCGAACTGCTCAAGATCCGTACGACCAGCACCTGGTGGTGGCTGGCCATCGGGGCGTTCCTGTCGATCGCCCTGGCCTTCGCCTTCAACGCGTGGCTGGCCAACGAGACGCTCAGCGGCGGCGGAGAGGAGTTCGGCTACACCGGCGACGCCGCCTCCGCGCCTGCTCAGGCCGCGAACCTCTACACCTCGGGGCAGTACCTGGGGCTGATGTTCGTGATGCTGATCGGCATCCTCATGGTCACCAACGAGTTCTTCCACCAGACCGCGACCACGACGTTCCTGGCCACCCCGCGACGCACCTCGGTGATCGCCAGCAAGCTCATCGCGGCCAGCCTGCTCGGCTTCGCGTTCTGGCTGGTGACGACGATCATCGACCTCGCCGCCGGAGCGACGTTCCTGTCGCTCAACGACTACGGCACGCTGCTCGGCGAATGGGAGGTGCAACGGGCCCTGCTGCTCAACCTGATGGCGTACGCGATCTGGACGGTGCTCGGCGTGGGCATCGGCACGCTGATCACCAACCAGTTGGGCGCGGTGATCACCGCCTCGGTGCTCTACCTGATCGGCACCCAGGTGGTGGGCCTGCTCTTCCTGCTGCTGGCCAACCTGCTCGACAACATGGCTGTGATCAAGTGGCAGGTGATCTGGCCGGCCGCCGCCTCCCAGGTCATGATCACGCCAGGCGAGAACGAGATGCTGCCCGCCTGGTGGGTCGGCGCGGTCGTGCTGGTGGGCTACGCCGTGGTCAGCGGCATGGTCGGCATTCTCATCACCCGGCGCCGCGACATCTCCTGACAACCGGGCGGCCGACTCGGGTCGCCCCGCCCCGACGGGCCCGGTCCACCGGTCGACAGCCGGCCGACCGGGCCCGTCGGCCATAACAGCGATCAAGGGAATACGCAGCGCTTACCGAACTTCTGGCATCTTCTGTGAATCCGGCCACGCGACCGAGGCGGAAATGCCCCGAGGTTCGCTACGGCGTAGCCTGGAACCGTCCTGTGCGTCCGTCCCGGCGCATCGGGCACCGCGTGACACACAAACCCGCGTGAAAGAGGCGATTACCGGCCGTGTCGACCCAGCAGACTTCGCAGGAGAACCCACTGGCGGGTTTCGGCCCGAACGAGTGGATCGTCGAGGAGATGTACCAGCGCTACCTCGCCGATCCCAGCAGCGTCGACCCGGCCTGGCACGACTTCTTCGCCGACTACCGGCCCGGTCAGAGCACAGCGGGCACCGGTGACGGGCGGCCGGCCAGCACCGCCGCGACCACGGACGCCACCCCGGCCAGGGCCGAGCCGGCGCCGAAGAGCGAACCGGCGGCGAAGGCCGAGCCGGCGGGCGAGGGGGAACGCCGTACGACGGCGGCGACGTCGAAGCCGGCGCCCGCCGCGGCGAAGCCGACCACCACGAAGCCGGCCACCACGAAGCCGGCCGCAGCGAAGCCGGCCGCAGCGAAGGCCGAGCCGACGAAGAGCCAGCCGACCCGGACCGCACCCACCGCCAACGGCCCGCAGACCACGCCACTGCGCGGAGTGGCCGCCAAGATCGTTCAGAACATGGACGCCTCGCTGGCCGTGCCGACCGCGACCAGCGTCCGAGCCGTGCCGGCCAAGCTCCTGGTCGACAACCGCATCGTGATCAACAATCATCTCGCCCGGGGGCGTGGCGGCAAGGTCAGCTTCACCCACCTGATCGGCTACGCCCTGGTGCGGGCGCTGGTCGCGCACCCCGAGATGAACAACTCCTTCGCCGAGGTCGACGGCAAGCCGGTGATGGTCCGCCCCGAGCACGTCAACCTGGGCATCGCCATCGACCTGACCAAGCCGGACGGCAGCCGCAACCTGGTGGTCCCCTCCATCAAGGCCTGCGAGCAGATGGACTTCCGGCAGTTCTGGCAGGCGTACGAGGACGTCGTGCGGCGTGCCCGACGCAACGAGCTGACCATGGAGGACTACTCCGGCACCACGATCTCGCTGACCAACCCGGGCGGCATCGGCACGGTGCACTCCATGCCGCGGCTGATGCAGGGCCAGAGCGCGATCATCGGCGTCGGTGCCATGGAGTACCCGGCGCCGTACCAGGGCATGAGCGAGGCCACCCTGGCCGAGTTGGCGGTCAGCAAGGTCATCACGCTGACCAGCACCTACGACCACCGGATCATCCAGGGCGCGCAGTCCGGCGAGTTCCTCAAGGTCATGCACGAGCTGATGCTCGGCGAGCACGGCTTCTACGACCAGATCTTCACCTCGCTGCGAATCCCCTACGAGCCGGTGCGCTGGATGCGCGACGTCGCGGTCGACAGCGAGGGTCAGATCAACAAGACCGCCCGGGTCCACGAGCTGATCCACTCCTACCGGGTGCGCGGTCACCTGATGGCCGACACGGACCCGCTGGAGTTCAAGATCCGTAAGCACCCGGATCTGGACGTCCTCCAGCACGGGCTGACCCTGTGGGACCTCGACCGCACCTTCCCGGTGAACGGCTTCGCCGGCCGGCAGCGGATGAAGCTGCGGGAGATCCTCGGTGTGCTGCGCGACTCGTACTGCCGCCGCGTCGGTATCGAGTACATGCACATTCAGGATCCGGCCGAGCGTCGCTGGATCCAGGAGCGGGTCGAGCGCAAGTACGAGAAGCCGCCGGCCGGCGAGCAGAAGCACGTGCTGAACCGGCTCAACGCCGCCGAGGCCTTCGAGACCTTCCTACAGACCAAGTACGTCGGCCAGAAGCGCTTCTCGCTGGAGGGTGGCGAGTCGCTCATCCCGCTGCTCGGTGAGGTGCTGGAGTCCGCCGCCGAGGGTGGGCTGGACGAGGTCGTCATCGGCATGGCCCACCGGGGCCGGCTCAACGTGCTGGCCAACATCGTCGGCAAGCCGTACGAGAAAATCTTCTCCGAGTTCGAGGGGCATCTGGACCCACGGTCCACCCAGGGCTCGGGCGACGTGAAGTACCACCTGGGCCAGAACGGCAAGTTCACCACCCCCGACGGCGACCACGCCGTGAAGGTCTCGGTGGTGGCGAACCCGTCGCACCTGGAGGCCGTCGACCCGGTGCTGGAGGGCATCGTCCGGGCCAAGCAGGACCGCATCGACCTCAAGCTGGAGGGCTACACCGTGCTGCCGCTGGCGGTGCACGGCGACGCGGCCTTCGCCGGCCAGGGCGTGGTGGCCGAAACGCTCAACCTCTCCCAGCTGCGTGGTTACCGCACCGGCGGGACGGTGCACGTGGTGGTCAACAACCAGGTCGGCTTCACCACCGCCCCGGAGTACAGCCGCTCCAGCCTCTACAGCACCGACGTGGCCCGGATGATCCAGGCCCCGATCTTCCACGTCAACGGCGACGACCCCGAGGCCGTGGTCCGGGTCGCCCGGCTCGCCTTCGAGTACCGCCAGGCGTTCAACAAGGACGTCGTCATCGACCTGGTCTGCTACCGGCGGCGCGGGCACAACGAGGGCGACGACCCCTCGATGTCCAACCCCCAGATGTACCGGATCATCGACTCGAAGCGCTCGGTCCGCAAGCTCTACACCGAGGAGCTGATCGGACGGGGCGACATCACCCTGGAAGACGCCGAGGAACTGCTGCGCGACTACCAGGCGCAGCTGGAGCGGGTCTTCAAGGCCACCCGCGACGCGGCCAGCACGCCACGTCAGCTCAGCCGGCCGCCGCGACAGGACGAGCCCGAGCCGCAGGTGGAGACGGCGACCGAGGCGTCGGTCATCAAGGCCATCGGTGAGGCGCACGTCAACCTGCCCGATGGCTTCACCCCGCACAAGCGGATCCGGCAGCTGCTCGACCGGCGGGCCCGGATGGCCGTCGAAGGCACCATCGACTGGGGTTTCGGCGAGATCATCGCCTTCGGTGCGCTGCTGCACGACGGGGTCACCGTCCGGCTCGCCGGGCAGGACTCGCGCCGCGGCACCTTCGTGCAGCGGCACGCCTCGATCGTCGACGCGGAGACCGGCGACGACTACCTGCCGTTGCAGTCACTCACCGCAGACGGCGAGCGGTCCCGGTTTTTCGTGCACGACTCGCTGTTGAGCGAGTACGCGGCGATGGGCTTCGAGTACGGCTACTCGGTGGAGAACCTCGATGCGCTGGTCTGCTGGGAGGCGCAGTTCGGTGACTTCGTCAACGGCTCCCAGTCGGTGATCGACGAGTTCATCTCCTCGGGTGAGGTGAAGTGGGGCCAGCGCTCCGCGGTCACCCTGCTGCTGCCGCACGGCCACGAGGGCCAGGGGCCGGACCACACCTCCGGCCGCCCGGAGCGCTTCCTCCAGCTTTGCGCCGAGGACAACATGCGGGTGGCGAACCCGACCACCCCGGCGAACTACTTCCACCTGCTGCGCCGCCAGGCCCTCTCGCCCAAGCGCAAGCCGCTTGTGGTGTTCACGCCGAAGTCGCTGCTGCGGCACAAGCTCTGCGTCTCGTCGGTGGAGGACTTCACCACCGGCACCTTCTCCCCGGTGCTGGCCGACCCGGCGGCCGGTAACCCCGAGCGGGTCAAGCGGGTGCTGCTCTGCTCGGGCAAGGTCTACTACGACCTGTTCCAGGCCCGGCAGGAGCGCGGCATCAGCAACACCGCGATCATCCGGCTGGAGCAGCTCTACCCGATGCCGGTGGAGGAGATCCGGGCCGCGCTCGCGCAGTTCCCGAACGCGGAGGACTTCGCCTGGGTGCAGGAGGAGCCGGCCAACCAGGGTGCCTGGTCGTTCGTCGCGCTCAACCTGCTGGAGCACCTCGACGGTGTCCGGCTGCGCCGCATCTCCCGTCCGGCCGCCGCGGCTCCGGCCGTCGGGTCGGCGAAGATGCACGAGGTCGAGCAGAACGCGCTTATCGAGGCGGCCCTGCCCCGTC
Source organism: Verrucosispora sp. WMMD573 (assembly GCF_027497175.1). Classification (NCBI taxonomy): domain Bacteria; kingdom Bacillati; phylum Actinomycetota; class Actinomycetes; order Micromonosporales; family Micromonosporaceae; genus Micromonospora; species Verrucosispora sp. WMMD573. Next base: position 382,202 of record NZ_CP114901.1, read on the forward strand.
CCTGAGGAGAACTGACCCGGTCCCGTCCCGCCCCACGGCGGGGCGGGACCGGCCGGCTTCACCGGCGCTCCGGTGAGGAAGCGAGCAGATCCATGTACTTCACCGACCGGGGCATCGAGGAACTGGTCGAGCGGCGCGGCGACGAGCAGGTCAGCCTGGAGTGGCTGGCCGCCCGGCTACGCGACTTCGTCGACGTGAACCCGGAGTTCGAGGTGCCGGTCGAGCGGTTCGCCACCTGGCTGGCCCGACTCGACGACGATGACGACGACTGATCACGTGTCCATCACCCGCGCGGTCGCCCGGCCTCGACGCGGGCCGTCGCCGAGCGTGCCCGCAATCGTGTCCGGTCGCCGGGCGGCCGTGGCGGCCGGCGTCGCCCTGGCATTGCTGCTGGCCGGGTGTTCCGACGAACCCGCCCCACCTCGGGTACCCGACGCGGTCGGCTCCGCGTCACCGCCCGTACCCTCGGTGTTCTATCTCGACCCAGCCAATCCGGCCGAGGCGGAGGCACAGCGGCGCGCGGCCCGGGGGGACTTGACCGCGGCTGAGGCGCTGCGGTCGATCGGCAGCCGGCCCAGCGCGAAGTGGTTGACCGGCGACGCGGTGCGTGACGAGGTCGACGCCTTCCTGGGGCAGGCCGCGATCGCGGGCCAGACACCCGTGCTGGTGGTGCACAACGTGCCGCAACGCGACTGCGGCCGGCAGGGCGAGGGGGGCGCCCGTACCGGCGCGGAGTACCAGGCGTGGATCCGCGATGTCGCGGCCGGTGTCGCCGGCCGCCCGGTGATCGTCGTCCTCGAACCGGGTGCGCTGCCCGACGCGGTGGCGGGCTGTGTCCGCGACGCCGCCGGCCGGCTCGCCCTGCTGCGCGACGCGGTCACCGTGCTCGCCAGCACCGGCAAGGCCCGGATCTACCTCGATGCCGGGCATCCGGGGTGGATCCGCGACGTCGAGGCGTTGGCGGCAGCCCTGCGCCAGGCCGGCGTGGATCAGGCCGACGGGTTCGCGCTCAACGTGGCGAACTTCGTCCGCACCACGGACAACGTGACCTACGGCCACCGGATCTCCGACGCGCTCGGCGGCGACACCACGTTCGTCGTCGACACCAGCCGCAACGGCAACGGCCCCTACCCGGCCGAGCGTGTCGGCGGTGCACCGAGCTGGTGCAACCCGCCGGGCCGGGCGATCGGCGAGGAACCCACCGCCGACGCCGGTCTACCACGGGTGGACGCCCTGCTCTGGATCAAGTTCCCCGGCGAGTCCGACGGCGACTGCCGTACCGGCGAACCACCCGCCGGCCAGTTCTGGCCCACCTACGCCATCTCGCTCGTCGACCCCCCACCAACCCGTTGATCATGAGGTTAGCGGCAAACAAAACGGGCAAAATTCCGGCTAACCTCATGATCAACGAGAGCTGGTGGGGGTGGGTGTCAGGCCGGTGCGGCGAAGTTTCTGCCAGCCGAGGCGGCCACCGGTCAGCGCGGTCGTCACCGACTGGATCATCACGAGGTACATCAGCTGCCGGTACACGAACTGCTGCAGCGGCAGCACCCACAGCACACTCAGCTTCTCCCGGTCCAGGCGGAACGCGACCACGGCGGTGAGCGTCTGCACCGCGAGCATGACCAGCCAGGCCACCGCCGTCGCACTCCGGTCGAGGAAGAACAGGCCGTAGAGCGCGAGTAGATCGATCACCGGTGCCAGCAGCGGCAACAGCACCCCGAACAGGCTCAGGAACAGCAGGCAGCGACGGGCGAAGCGGCCGGAGGCGCCACGGTCGACAAGCGAGCGCCGGTGTTTCCACATCGCCTGCATGGTGCCGTAGCTCCACCGGTACCGCTGCTTCCACAACTGCCCCAGCGTCGCCGGGGCCTCGGTCCACGCCCGGGCCGTCTCCTCGTAGACCACCTTCCAGCCGGCGCGGCCGAGCGCCATGGTGATGTCGGTGTCCTCGGCCAGCGTGTCGTCGGTCAGGCCACCGGCGTAGCGCAGCGCCTGACGGCGGAAGGCGCCGATCGCCCCGGGCACTGTGGACATGCAGCGCAACGTCTCGTACAGCCGACGGTCGAGGTTGAAGCCGATGACGTACTCGATGTGCTGCCACTTGGCGATCAGGCTGTCGCGGTTGCCCACCTTGACGTTGCCGGCGACCGCGCCGACCTGCGGATCCGCGAAGGGTTGGACGAGCCGTCGCACCGAATCACGCTCGAACACGGTGTCCCCGTCGACCATCACGATCAGTTCGTGTCGGGCCAGCGCGACTCCGGTGTTCAACGCGCTCGGCTTGCCGCCGTTCGGCCTCCGCACGACCCGGACGTTCGGCAGCCGGAGCGCCTCGACGATCTCCGCCGTGCCGTCGGTGGAGCCGTCGTCGACGACGATCACCTCGATGCCGCCCGGATGGTCGCCACCGGCCAGCGAGCGGACGGCCGCGGCGATCCCCTCCTTCTCGTTGTACGCGGGCACGATCACCGAGACCGGCTCGGTCACCGGCGGCCCCCAGGCCCAGTCGGGGGCGCGGCGTCGCCGGGCGTGCCGACCGGCGAGCGCGAGCAGCAGGACGGTACGGCCCACCGTCAGCACGCCCACCGCCACGAAGATGAACCCGAGCCAACCCAGTGTCCGGTCCGCGCCCTGCACGCCCCAGATCAACATCCGGCCGCGCCAGCGCTCCCCCGCACCGGCCGGCTGGCCGGCGTCGACCCGGTGGTCGACGCCGGCCTCGGCCAGCGCGAGGTTCAGGCCGCCGGTAACCGTGACGAAGCGGTAGCCGCGCTCCTTCATCAGCGGGATGAAGCGGTCGAGCGCGGCAACGGTCTGCGCGCGTTCGCCGCCCGCGTCGTGCCAGAGCGTGACCGCTCCCGAGTAACCGGGCGGTGTGGCGTTGGCGAGGATCTGCTCCACGCCGGGCAGTGCCCAGTCCCGGCTGTCGGTGTCGTTGAGCACGTTGAGGTAGCCGAGCTCGCCGGCCTGGACGAACACCGGCCAGTCCAGATCGTCGATGGCCTCGGCGTAGGAGGAGTACGGGAAGCGGATCAGGGAGGTACGGACCCCGGCCGCGCTGGCGATGGCCAACTGGGTCTGGGTGTACTCCATCCGTCGCCGCCAGTCGGGCAGCACGGTCAGGTCCGGGTGCGTGAAGGTGTGCACGCCGATTTCGTGGCCGTCGGCGGCCACTTCCCCGACCAGTTCCGGATGACGGGCCACCTGCGAACCGACCACGAAGAAGGTCGCCGGCACCTGATGGGCGGCCAGCACCCGCAGCACCTCGCGGGTCCAGAACGGGTCAGGACCGTCGTCGAAGGTGAGCGCGACGGTGCGTGGCGGCAGTCGGTACGACCGGGTCCGCCCACCGGCGCTGCTGATGATCGGGCCACCGGCGACCACCGCCGCCGGCACCTCACGCTGCCCCTCGTGGCTCTGCTGACGATCCGGTGCGAAGGACGCGTTGGCGTACGCGCCGACGAGCAGCACGGCGGCCAGCACCGCACAGAGGACGCCGAAGAGGATCCAACTCGGCGGCGGCACGACACGGCGACCACGTACCGGCCGGCGGGACCGGCGCGCCGGCGGTTCAGTCATCGGCGGGGGCGGCCTCGTCGGCGTCGTTGGACGGAACGACGCTCGGCGACGCCGGGACCGCGGTGGGCGGCTCGACGCTGGGGGTGGTCGCCGGTGCGGTCGACCGGGAGGGTCGCGGTGACGCGGGTGACGCGGGTGACGCCGGTGGCGACGAGGCGGCGCGGCTGGGTGGCACCGGGACGCTGGTCGCCGTCCTGGCTGCCCGGGCCGGGGTGGTTTGCGGACGCGGCACACCGCCGCCCGTGATCCGGGGAGCCGCCGTGCTCGGCGGTGCCTCCACGGCGGGAATCGACGGGGCCGGCGGTGGTTGCCAGGGCCGGCGGGTCGGCTCCACGAAGGGCAGCACCGTGTCGGCGTTCACCGGGCCGCCCGCGAAGCTCGCCACGACCAGGCCGGTGTAGAGCAGGCCCACCAGACCCAGGGCGTATCCGATCCAGCGCAGCCGGGATCGACGTCGGCCGCTCGGATCCACGAAGACCGGCGGCGGCTGGGGCACGGCGGTCATGACGGTGGTGGGGCTGTCTCCCGGCACCACCACCGTGACCGCGTCCCGCACCGTTGGCTGCACCACCGTCGGTGCGTCGAACGCCGTTTGCTGCACCACCGTCGGTGCGTCCACCGCCGGCTGGATGACCGTCGGGGCGTCCAGCACGACCCGCCGCACGAGGGTCGGGGCGTCCACCACGGGCGGTCGCACCACCTCGGGTGCGTCGGGCACGACCGGCCGTAGCACTGTCGAGGTCTCTGCCACGACGGGTGGTGCCACCGTCGGTGGCTCCGTGGGCCCTGCCGTCGCGACCGGTTCGGCGGCTGCGGTTCGCTCGACGTTCCATCCGTCGTTGGCCGCATCGGCGCTGGTCAGAGGGTCCGCAGTCATGGCCGGGAGTCTAGGAGTGAACATTCCTCGGCTTGTTCGGGGAGCCCGGTGGTGCGACGGACGTCCCAGTTCACTGAGCAGGTGCCGGAGCCGGCGTGAGCGTCGGCTCACAAGAGGTGAGCACCGCCTCGACCGGTGGGCGGCCCGTTGCCTCGACCCGGCTACCCTGGCTCGTCGAAACCGCCGCGAGCAGGTCAAACGGACCGGCTGCTCTCGTGCCGGCGGTCGTACCGACCCGACGATCCGGCGTCCACCCCCGGTCGGTCGGGCCAAAATAAAGATCTTCCTGGCCGAGCCCGCAGACCGGTCGTGTGCCTCCCGAAGGCGCGGACACCGGACGGCCCGGATGGGCGAGTCCGAGGACCCACGCGGGATCAACCCTGATCTTGTAGCGTGAGTGCCGTGGCCCGGAGCGTTTACCTGACCAGCGTCGGCTCGGGCGGGGGGAAGTCGACAATCGCCCTCGGCCTCGCCGAGCTGCTGTCCCGGCAGGTCGGCGGGATCGGCGTGTTCCGTCCGCTGGTCGCGCAGGATCGTCCCGATCCGATCCTCACCCTGCTCAGCGAGCGTTACCGGGTGGGGTTACCGGTGACAGACCTGAACGGCACCACGTACGCCGAGGCCACCGCCCTGGTCGCCGACGGCCGCCGGGAGGAGCTGATCTCCCGGATCGTCGAGCGCTATCGGGACGTGGAGCGGCGGTTCGCGGCGATGGTCGTGGTCGGCAGTGACTTCGCCGCCGCCGGTGACACCGCCGGCCCGCGCGAGTTGGCCTTCAACGCCCGGCTGGCCACGGAGTTCGGCAGCGTCGTGGTACCGGTGGTCGACGGCTACGGGCAGCAGCCCGCGGCGATCGCCGCCGCCGCCCGGGGGGCCTACCACGATCTCGCGGACCTCGGCGCGACAGTACTCGCGGTGCTGGCCAACCGGGTCCCCGGGGCGATGGCGCTGCCCCGGCTGCCGGTCCCCGCGTACGCCATCCCGGAGGTGCCGAGCGTCTCCGCGCCGACGGTGGCGGAGGTCGCGGGGGCGCTGGGCGCCACGCTGCTGGCCGGTGACGAGACCGCGCTCGCCCGCGACGTGCTCGACTACGTCGTCGGTGCGGCCCACGTGCCGACCCTGCTGGAGCACCTGACCGAGGGCGCGCTGCTGATCATGCCGGGCGACCGGGACGATCTGCTGGTGGCGGCGAGCGCCGCGCACGTGGCCGGGCAGGTGTCGCTGGCCGGGTTGGTGCTCACCCTCGGGGTGCCGCCCGACCCTCGGGCGATGCGTCTGGTGGAGGCGCTGAACGCCCGGCTCGCGGTGCTCTCGGTGGACAGCGACAGCTACCACACGGTGGCCGCGTCGAGCCGGATCGAAGGTCGGCCGAGCGCCGGGAACCCCCGCAAGGTGGAGGCCGCGCTCGGCGCCTTCGAGGCGCACGTCGACACCGTCGAGCTGGCCGGCCGGCTACGGGTCAGCCGGTCCGCGCGGGTCACCCCGTTGATGTTCGAGTACGACCTGATCGACCGGGCCCGGGCCGGACGGCGGCACCTGGTGCTGCCGGAGGGGACCGAGGAACGGATTCTGCGGGCCACCGAGATCCTGCTGCGCCGGGGGGTGGCCGATCTGACCCTGCTCGGCCGGCCGGACGAGGTCGCCCGGCGGGCCCGGGAGCTGGGGGTGGACATCGGCGAGGCCCGGGTGGTGGACCCGACGAGCAGCCCGTGGCGCGACGAGTTCGCCGAGGCGTACGCGAAGCTGCGCGCACACCGGGGGGTCACCGCCGAACTGGCGCACGACATCGTCGCCCAACCGAACTACTTCGGCACCATGATGGTGTGGGCGGGCCACGCCGACGGGATGGTCTCCGGCGCCACGCACACCACGGCAGCGACCATCCGGCCGGCCTTCGAGATCGTCAAGACCATGCCGGAGGTCTCGGTTGCCTCCAGCGTCTTCTTCATGCTGCTCGCCGACCGGGTGCTGGTCTACGGCGACTGCGCGGTCAACCGCGATCCGGATGCCGCCCAGCTCGCCGACATCGCCATTTCCTCGGCGGACACCGCGGCCCGGTTCGGCATCGAGCCCCGGGTGGCGATGCTGTCGTACTCGACCGGGAGTTCGGGGGCGGGCGAGGACGTGGAGAAGGTCGCGGCGGCCACCGCGCTGGTCCGGCAGCGTCGACCCGAACTGGCCGTCGAGGGCCCGATCCAGTACGACGCGGCCATCGACCCGGCCGTCGCCGCCACCAAGCTACCCGGCAGCGCGGTCGCCGGCCGGGCGACGGTCTTCATCTTCCCGGACCTGAACACCGGCAACAACACGTACAAGGCGGTGCAGCGCTCCGCCGGAGCGGTGGCCGTCGGGCCGGTCATGCAGGGCCTGCGCCGGCCGGTCAACGATCTCTCCCGGGGGGCCACCGTGCCGGACATCGTCAACACCGTGGCGATCACCGCCATCCAGGCCGCCGCGCTCGCCGAGGTGCAGCCGTGAGCAAGGTGCTGGTGCTCAACAGCGGCTCGTCGTCGATCAAATACCGGCTGTACGACGGCGACCGCGTGCTGGACAAGGGCGCCGTCGAACGGATCGGTGAGCCCGGTGGTGGGCCGAGCGACCACACCGGCGCGATCCGGCAGATCCTGGACGGGCTGGACCTGACCGGCCTCACCGCGGTGGGGCACCGGGTGGTGCATGGTGGCCAGCGGTTCACCGCGCCGACGCTTGTCGACGACGAGGTGCTGGCCGCCATCACCGACCTGGTGCCGCTGGCGCCGCTGCACAACCCGGCGAACCTCGCCGGCATCGAGGTGGCCCGCCAGGCCCTGCCCGAGGTGCCGCAGGTAGCCGTCTTCGACACCGCGTTCCATCACACGCTGCCCGACTCCGCCGCCACCTACGCGATCGACCGCGAGGTCGCCCAGCGGTACGAGATTCGGCGGTACGGCTTCCACGGCACCTCCCACGCGTACGTCTCCCGGCGCACGGCGGAACTGCTGGACCGCCCGTACGAGGAGATCAACACGATCACGCTGCACCTGGGAAACGGCGCCAGCGCTTGTGCGGTGGCCGGCGGACGAAGCGTAGCCACCTCGATGGGCATGTCGCCGTTGGAGGGGCTGGTGATGGGCACCCGCAGTGGCGACCTCGATCCGACGATCGTGTTCCACCTGCGCCGCGAGGGCGGACTGGGCGTCGACGAGATCGACGACCTGCTCAACCATCGCAGCGGCCTGCTCGGGCTGAGCGGGGTCAACGACATGCGCGAGTTGCTCGCCCGCCGGGCGGCCGGCGACGGGGCCGCAGCGCTCGCCTTCGACGTCTACTGCCGCCGGATAACCAGCTACGTGGGGGCGTACTACGCGCTGCTCGGCCGGGTGGACGCGGTCACCTTCACCGCTGGCGTCGGCGAACACGCGGCGCCGGTACGCGCGGCGGCGCTGGCCGGGCTGGACCGGCTCGGCATCACTGTCGACCCGGACCGCAACGCGGGCAGCGGCGACCGGCTCATCTCACCGGACGGGGCGGAGGTCGCCGTCTGCGTCATCGGTACCGACGAGGAGCGGGAGATCGCCCGCGCCGCCCGGGCCGTGGTCGGGAGCGGCGGCTGACGCCAGTCCCGTCAGCCGAAGGCGAGCCAGGTGGCGAGGGCGAGCAGCACCACGGCGACCACGGCCGCCCCGATGATCAGACCGGTTCTTGACGCCGCCTCCGCCGGAACGGCCTCCGGGTTGGCGAAGGCGCGGAACGCCTCGGTGTTGCCGCTCGGGTCGGTGTAGTTCTCAGCCATGCCGGGAACCTTAGCGAAACCTGTCCAACCGGCGTGCCCGGTGCGCCCCTACGCGCCGCCGACGGTGCGGGCACAATCGGAGCCATGTCGCGTCGTGCCGCCACCGCTCTGGCCGCCACCGCTCTGCTCGCCAGCACCCTGGCAGGCTGTTCCGCCGACCGCGAGCCCACCGAGCGGGCGGATGCCCCCGCCCCACAGGCCACCGCCTCCGTCGCGCCATCGGTTTCCCCGGTGGTGCCCGCCGGCAGCGCCCCGGAGGGCACCTTCGCGCTCGGCGTACGGCAGCTGAAGTTGAACCGCGACGGCGATCGACCGCTGCCGTTGACCGTCTGGTATCCGGCGGCCGGCCGGGCCGGTGGGCAGCCGGCCAGCGGTGCCGACGCCGCGGACGGGAAGTTCCCAGTGATCATGTTCAGCCACGGCCTGGGCGGCCGTCCCGACGACTACGAGTCGCTGCTGACCCGGTGGGCCTCGGCCGGTTTCGTGGTGGCCGCGCCGACCTTCCCCAAGACCTCCCGTGGTGGCGGTGAGAACAACGTGCTCGACGTGCTCAACCAGCCGGCCGACGTGTCGTACGCGTTGACCCGGCTACTCGCCCTCGACGCCCGGGACGGTGATCCGCTACGCGGGCGGCTGGCCACCGACCGGGTGGCCGCCGCCGGTCACTCCGCAGGTGCGGTGACCACCATCGGGCTGTTCACCGCCGGCCGCGACGAGCGGCTGGCCGCCGGAGTCGTCTTCGCCGGGACCGCCCTCGGCGTGGGCACCGCGTTTGCCGGTGCCGCCGCGCCGCAGTTGTTCGTGCACGGCCAGGCCGACGAGGTGGTGCGGTACGCCGCCGGCAAGGCCGTGTACGACAAGGTGCCGTGGCCGAAGGCGATGCTGAGCCTGCCCGACGGCGACCACGGCCGTGCCCTGCTGCGCGGCGAGGGGGCCGCGTTGCGGGTGGTCGCCGACACCACCACCGAGTTCCTGCGTTGGACGCTCTACGGCGACGCCGACGCCAAGGAGCGCATCCCCGCAGCCGCCTCCCGTGACGACGTCGCCACCCTCGACAACAACCTCTGACCCACAAGAACCACCGGATCGAGGCTGCAACATCAGGGATGTTGCAGCCTCAACACCCCGCCAGGCCCGCAACAACAGGGAAGTTGCGGCCTCGACACCCCGCCAGGCCCGCAACAACAGGGACCGTGTGCGGGCATGGCTCAGGCGGTGTGGTCGACGACCACCTTGCCGAAGACGTCACCTGAGTGCAGTCGGGCGAACGCGTCGCCGACGCGGCTGAACGGCACCACGCTGTCGATCACCGGACGCACCCCCCGCTCGGCGCAGAACGTCAGCAGGGCGGCCAGTTCGTCCGGCGTGCCCATCGAGGTGCCCAGGATCTCCAGCTGCATGGCGAAGACCCGGCGCAGGTTGACAGTCGGCTCGTGGCCGGCGGTCGCACCGGAAACCACGATCCGGGCGCCCAGGGCGGCCGACTTCAGCGAGTGGTCGAAGGTGGCCGCACCCACCGTCTCGATCACCAGGTCGACCCGTTCGGGCAGCCGCGCGCCCGGCTCCACGGCAGTCGCGCCCAGCTCGGCGATGCGCTCGCGCTTGGCGGCGTCGCGGCTGGTCGCGTACACCCGCTTGCCCAGCGCGGCGGCCAGGGCGACGGCCGCGGTGGCCACGCCGCCTCCGGCGCCCTGCACCAGCACGGCCTCGGCGTCGTCGACCCGGCCCTTGGTGGTGAGCATCCGCCAGGCCGTCAGCCAGGCCGTCGGCAGGCACGCGGCGTCGGCCGCCGCCAGCCCTGCCGGCAGCGGCAGCAGATTCGACCGGGGTACGGCCACTCGCTCCGCCAGCGTCCCGGGGAAGTGCTCGGAGAGGATGGACATCCCGCGCGGGTCGCCAGGTGTCGGTACGACGGGGTAGACGACCGCCTCGTTGCCGTCCGGGTCCACCCCCGCCGCGTCGCAGCCGAGGATCATCGGCAGCTGCTCGGCGCGCAGCCCGACGCCGCGGAGCGACCACAGGTCGTGGTGGTTGAGCGAACTGGCCGTGACGCGCAGCGTCACCCAGTCGTCGTCGGGCGGGCTCGGTTCGGGCCGATCACCGACGGTGAGCGCGGCGAGCGGGTCGGCGTCGTCGAAACGGGAGGCGAAGGCGGCACGCATGATCCGCACCGTAACAAGCTGAGCGCCCGTTAAGAAGGGCCCCGTCCACCCGTGGACAGGGCCCTTCGTGATGCCTCAGGCGCGGGCCACGCCGTCCCGCCGGGCCGCCTCGGCGACCGCGTCGGCCACCGCCGGTGCCACCCGCGGGTCCAGCGGCGAGGGCACGATGGCCTCGGGTGTGAGCGTCTCGGCCACCACCGAGGCGATCGCGTCGGCCGCGGCGACCTTCATGGCGTCGGTGATCCGGCTGGCCCGGGCATCGAGCGCACCCCGGAACACACCCGGGAAGGCCAACACATTGTTGATCTGATTCGGGTAGTCACTGCGGCCGGTGGCGACCACCGCGACGTGTCGGGCGGCCACCTCCGGGTCCACCTCCGGGGTGGGGTTGGCCAATGCGAACACGATGCCACCCGGGGCCATGCCGGCGACCGCCCGTTCGGGGATCCGACCGCCGGAGACCCCGATCAGCACGTCGGCGTCGCGCAGCGCCTCGGTAACGTCGCCCTGCCGGCCGTCGGCGTTGGTCAGGTCGGCGAGTTCGGCCTTCGTCCCGGCGAGGCCGGCGCGCTGCCGGCAGATGATGCCCTGGGAGTCGCAGACCACCACTCGCTCCGGGTCCACGCCGCCGGCCACCAGCATCCTGGTCACCGCCACACCGGCCGCTCCCGCACCGCTGACGGCCACCCGCAGGTCGCCGAGCTTGCGGTTGAGCAGCGTCGCCGCGTTGCGCAACGCCGCCAGTACGACGATCGCGGTGCCGTGCTGGTCGTCGTGGAAGACGGGGATGTCCAACGCCTCGTCGAGCCGCCGCTCCACCTCGAAGCACCGTGGGGCGCTGATGTCCTCCAGGTTGATGCCGCCGAACGACGGTGCGAGCGCGGTGACCACCGCGACGATCTCGTCGACGTTCTGGGTGGCCAGGCAGACTGGTACCGCGTCGACTCCGCCGAACTGCTTGAACAGCACGGCCTTGCCCTCCATCACCGGCAGCGCGGCGCTCGGGCCGATGTTGCCGAGACCGAGTACGGCCGAGCCGTCGGTGACGACCGCGACGGCGCGCGAGGCCCAGGTGTAGTCGTGGGCGAGGGACGGGTCGGCGGCGATCGCCTCGCAGACCCGGGCCACACCGGGGGTGTACGCGAGAGAGAGATCGTCTCGGCTGGTCAGCGGCACGGTCGAGACGACGGCCATCTTGCCGCCCCGGTGCAGTTGGAAGACGGGATCAGCAGGGTCCACGGTGGACGAAGACATGGTGACTCCAGAAAGATCGAGCAACTGGGCCGACCGGTCGGGCGCACGGTGAGGCGAGCGAGCGGCGGCGGTGCGGGGGGTCACCCGGGCACTTCCGAGCATAGTCAGGCCCAGGGGTCCAGTATGTGAGCAGGTTCATAACGGTCGCGGCGGTACCCGGCCGGGCCGGGGCCAGTACCGGGCCACCACCCGACCCTGCACGTCCGCCACGCCGTAGCTGCGGGAGTCGTCGGTGACCAGCCCGTTGTCCCCGGACAGCCACCAGCCGCCGTCGACGGGGCGGATCGCCCGTTTGACCACCAGCAGCTCCGGTCGAGTGCGGAACACCGCGATCACCACGTCACCGGGACGGGTCGCCCGGCCGCCCCGCCGCACCAGCACGGCGTCACCGTGACGCAGCGTGGGTGCCATGGAGGGCCCGGTCACCAGCACGGCCGACAGCGGCCAGCGCAGCCGGGTGGTGGACACGGGTTTCACCTCCAGCCCCCTCGGGGACCACCGTCCAGGAGTAATGTCGTCTTGGATCATCGCAAACTTCCCATGGAGGATCCCGATGCGACTTCCACGCATCCTTGCGCCCCGCGTGAGCGCCAGCGCCCACTGCGACCTGCCCTGCGGCGTCTACGACCCCGCGCAGGCCCGCATCGAGGCCGAGTCGGTGAAAATGATCTGCGAGAAGTACCAGGCCAACACCGACCCGGAGTTCCGCACCAGGGCCATCCTGATCAAGGAGCAGCGGGCCGAACTGGTCAAGCACCACCTCTGGGTGCTGTGGACCGACTACTTCAAGCCCCCGCACTTCGAGAAGTACCCGCACCTGCACCAGCTGTTCAACGAGGCCACCAAGCTGGCCGGCGCGGCCGGCGCCAAGGGTGCCACCGACCCGACCAAGGCGGACGAGTTGCTTCAGAAGATCGACGAGATCTCCAAGATCTTCTGGGAGACCAAGCAGGCGTGAGGTCGCCCGCGTACGGCACCTGAAGCTGGTTCATCGTCGGCGGTCGGCGCGTCCCGTTTGCGGACGCGCCGGCCGCCGACGCGTCACGGCCCTCGGATCGCGTCCGGGCGATCCCGTTCAATGCGTCCACCCGCGCCGCCAACTCGCCGCACTGACCGTCATCAACCGCGTGGCGGCCCGAGCGGGTAGAGTCCCCGACCGGGGGGATGAGTGGTGACTCAACTGACCGGCCAGCCGACGACCGATGACGACATCGTGCACCTCACCGTGCCCGCGGACGGCGGCTACCTGAGCGTGCTCCGCACCGCCACCGCCGGCCTCGCGGCCCGTCTCCAGTTCGCCCTGGACGAGATCGAGGATCTGCGCATCGCGGTCGACGAGGCGTGCGCGATGCTGCTCGCCATCGCCGCCGCAGATGCCGAACTGGACTGCCGCTTCTCGGTCACCGAGGACGCACTGACCGTCGAGGTGACCGTGCCGACGATGCCCGGCGCCCGACTGCCCGCGGAGTCGTCGTTCGCCTGGAAGGTGCTCACCGCGCTGACCACCTCGGCGGGGGCGCGAGCGAGCGACGGCCGGGCGACCATCTCGCTGCTCACCCGACGCGCTTCCGGCTGGTGACCGGGCGCCCGGGTCAGGTCACTCGAAGCCCAGAGCGCGGGTGGTCGGCGGGCTCACCAGCAACCAGGTGACCCCGACGCCGAGCGCGATCAGTGGCACACCGAGCCAGCCGAGCCCACCCTGGATCATGAACCACCCGATCGGCAGCAGCATGAGCTGAAGCACGATGGCCGGCGCGCGGGCACCGGCTCGCCGTCGGAGCAGGGCGCCGCCCAGCGCCCAGAGGGCGACCGCGGCACCGATCGCGAAGGCGGTCACCAGCAGCGCCGACGTCAGGTGGGTGGTGGTGGCGGTCAGATCCGCGAAGATCAGCCAGGCGGCGACCAGCCCGACGGCGACCGCCTGGCCGCGCAGCAGCCGGACCGCCCAACGGAGCGTGACGGGGGTCGGGTCGGAGTCGATGGTCACGCGGTCACGATACCGGTGACGGCTCGGAGTACAGTGCCGCCCATGCGGGCCGTCCTGCTGGTCAATCCGAAGGCCACCACCACCAGTGAGCGCGCGCGTGACGTGCTCGTCCGAGCGCTGCGCAGTGAGGTCGACCTCTCCGTGCGCTACACCCGCCAACGCGGCCACGCCACCACGCTGGCTCGGGAGGCCGCCGAGGAGGGTGTCGACGCAGTGGTCACCCTCGGTGGCGACGGCACGGTGAACGAGGTGGTCAACGGGCTGATGACAGCGACCACCGCAGGTGGCGCCGAACCGACGGCCGACCGGCTGCCGGCCCTGGCCACCGTGCCGGGCGGCTCGACGAACGTCTTCGCCCGGGCGCTCGGCCTGCCCCGGGAATGGCCGGAGGGCGCCAGCATGATCATGGAGGGGCTGCGGCTGGGCCGACGCCGCACCATCGGCCTCGGCCGGGCCGACGACCGCTACTTCACCTTCTGCGCCGGCTTCGGGCTCGACGCATCGGTGATCCACCGCGTCGAGGAGGCGCGCCGCCGGGGCCGGGTCTCCTCCCCCTCGCTCTACTTCCGAGCGTTCACCGCGCAGTTCCTGCTGGGCAACGAGCGACGACACCCGGCGATCCAGCTGGAGCGACCGGGCGAGGCGACCGAGAGCGATCTGGCCACGATCATCGTGCAGAACACCGCCCCGTGGACGTACGTCGGGGACCGGGAGGTCAACCCGAATCCGGCCGCGTCGTTCGACTTGGGGCTCGACGTGCTGGCCCTGCGCCAGCTCGGCGTCGCCAGCACGACACGCACCGTGACGCAATTCTTCTCTCCGGCACCCGATCCTCATGGTCGCCAGGTGCTGCGGCTGCACGACGTAGCCGAGTTCACGCTGTTCGCGAGCCGTCCGCAGGCTTTTCAGCTCGACGGCGACTATCTTGGCGAGCGGGAAAAAGTCAGATTCACAAGCGTTCCCGCCGCACTCAGAGTAATCTGTTAGGTCTCCGGTCCCGCCGGGGTGAGGCAGTCGGCGACGTCCCCTGCGCGACGGCTGCGACACCGGGACGGATGCCGGAAATGTCAGCAATGTTCGGCGGACTGTACTATATTGATCCTCGACTGTGACACGACGGGTAGCCGGAGAGATCCGGAACCCGGACAAATGGGTTGTGGGCTTGCTCACCGTCCGGAGTTTTTCCGAGCGCCACCCTTGACATCGCGTGAGTTCGTGAAAGTATTCACAAGCGAACTTGAGTTACCGGGACATTGCCTGGACATGCTCGGCGAGTTGAGCTTTTCCAGCAGGCCCCCGGGGCCAACAGCCTGCTCACGCACTGCCGAAATGGCGGACGCGAACCGTCACCTTCGGCAATGCGGATGCATATAGGAAAAGCACCAACAAGCAACATCTGCCACCCATCCAGAATGAGGAGTGTTGCCGCCATGGACTGGCGTCACCATGCTGTCTGCCGCGACGAGGACCCGGAGCTGTTCTTCCCGATCGGGACGTCCGGTCCGGCTCTCCTGCAGGTCGAGCAGGCCAAGGCCGTCTGCCGGCGCTGCTCCGTGACCGACCAGTGCCTGCAGTGGGCGCTGGAATCCGGTCAGGACGCTGGCGTCTGGGGCGGAATGAGCGAGGAGGAGCGGCGCGCCGTCAAGCGTCGCGGCGGCCTCCGGGTGCTGCGCGCTCACTCCGCCTGACCACCACACACACGTACGAAGCGAAACGCCCCGGCCGGCTCAGCCCGCCGGGGCGTTCTGCTGTCCGCCCCTGAACCACCGTTCATGGCCGCCGAATCGTCACTGATAAGCGCAGCAATTAGTCGTGACCCGGCTGACGTCGCGCGCTCTTCCGTCAGTACGCAGAGTCAGGAGTGAGTCGACGCGGCGGTCACCCGGCGGAGTATCAGCTCCACCAGATCCGGTACGTCGGTCAGCGGGGACGCCACCGCGACCGCGCCGGCATCCCGGGCCGCCGCCGCCACCGCGTCGTGGAACAACCCGGGGGCCAGGAAGTAGGCCGCCACGGCCACCCGTCGAGCGCCAGCCGCCCGCAGTCGGGTCACCGCCGCACCGGCATCCGGCGGTGCGGCCGAGGCATACGACACCCGGGCCGGGATGTGCAGGGCCGCGCCCAGCGCGGCGGCCACCCGCCCGACGGATCCCCGGGCCGCGGCGTCACGGGTCCCCGCAGCGGCCAGCACGACGGCGTCGCACTTTCCCGGCCGCGCCTCGCCGAGCCGCCGTCGCAACCCGGTCAGCAACGCCGGGTCCACCTCGCCCCGCACCGGCCCGAGCACGTCGGTGACCCGCACCTCGATCGGTGGGCCGGACCGCTGGGCCGCCGCCACCGCCGCCGGGATGTCCACCCGACGGTGATAGGCGGCGGTCAGCAGCAGTGGCACCAGCACCGCCCGGGAGTGACCGGCCGCAACCAGCCCCCGCAGCGCCTCGGTCGGACCGGGCTCGGTGTGGTCGAGCCAGCTCGGCAGCACCGGCATACCGGGGCGGGCGGCGGCGACCGCCCGGGCCAGAGCCCTGGTCGCCTCGGCCGCCCGGGGATCGCGACTGCCGTGCGCGACCAGCAGCAGCGGATCGTCACCCGACCGGGGCTCGCCGGTCGGGCCGACGAATCCGGTCAGACGTGCAGCCCGCACTCGGTCTTCTCGAACATCGCCCAGCGGCCCGCGCGTGAGTCCTCACCGGCACCGGTCCGCCGGGTGCACGGCCAGCAGCCGATCGAGCCGTAGCCATGCCGGAACAGCTCGTTGACCGGCACGTTCCACCGGGCGATGTACGCGTCCACGTCCGCCTGCGTCCAGGCCGCGATCGGGTTGACCTTCACCTTGCCCCGACGCGCGTCGAAGGTGACCACCGGCGTGTTGGCGCGGGTCGGCGACTCGTCGCGGCGCAGGCCGGCGGCCCAGGCGTCATAATCGGTGAGCGCCCGCTCCAGCGGCTCCACCTTGCGCAGTTGGCAGCACTCGTCCGGAGACCTGTTGAACAGCCGCGGTCCGTACTCACCGTCCTGCTGCCCGACGGTGAGCCGCGGCCGGATGGACCGGACGCGCACCGGGAGCGTACGCGCCACCTGGTCGCGGACGGCGAGGGTCTCCGGGAAGTGCAGCCCGGTGTCGAGGAAGACCACGTCCACCCCGGGCGCCACCCGGGAGACCAGGTGAGCGAGGACGGCGTCGGCCATCGAACTGGTCACGCAGAACCGGTCCCCGAAGGTCTCCGCCGCCCACCGGGCGATCTCCGACGCGGGGGCGCCCTCCAGCTCCCGACCGGCCCGTTCAGCCAGCGCCCGCAACTCGTCCGGATCGCGTCGGGACGGATCGGCGGTGGCCACGGCGGCGGCGCCGACCAGGCCCAGACCGGCGGCGGAGACCAGGGCGCTCACCTGTTCACCACCCGGGAGAGCAGGCCAGTGAACCTGACCGTGAAGACCCGCGCGCAGGCGTGGCACTCCCACGCGCCGGGCCCGGTCTCACTCGGCCGCAGATCCTCCTCGCCGCAGTACGGGCAGTACAGCGGCACGGAACGAGTCTCACCACTCATCGCAGTTCCTCCTCGTCGACCCGAATCACCCAGTTGGCGAACGTCTCGCCCTCGGTCCGGCCGGCCAGGTAGCGAACGGCGAGCCGCTCGACGTACCCGGGCAGCTCCTCGGCGGTCGTCTTCAGGCCACGCAGCTTGCGCCCGAAGCCGGCGGTGTGGCCCTCGGCCATGCCGAGCCCACCGCCGAGGTGCACCTGGAAGCCCTCCACCTGACGGCCGTCCGGCCCGGTCACCAGCTGGCCCTTGAGGCCGATGTCGGCGACCTGGGTGCGGGCGCAGGCGTTGGGGCAGCCGTTGATGTGGATGGAGATGTCCGCGTCGAAGTCGCGCAGTCGTTGCTCCAGCCGGGCCACCAGTTCCTCGCCGCGTGCCTTGGTCTCGACGATGGCCAGCTTGCAGTACTCGATGCCGGTGCAGGCCATGGTGCCGCGCCGCCAGGCCGACGGCTGAGCCTCCAGGCCGATCTCACGCAGGCCCGCGACCAGCGACTCCGTCCGCTCCGGCGGCACGTCGAGCACCAGCAGCTTCTGGTACGGAGTCAGGCGCACCCGCTCGCTGCCGTGCGCCTCGACGACGTCCGCGAGTTGGGCGAGCTGGGTCCCGGAAACCCGCCCGACCACCGGGGCGGCACCGACGTAGTCGCGGCCGTCCCGCTGCCGGTGCACGCCGATGTGGTCGATCGGCCGCTCCGGCAGTGCCGGTGCCGGACCGTCGAGCAGGGTCCGACCGAGGTACTCCTTCTCCAGCACCTCCCGGAACTTGGCCACGCCCCAGTCGGCGACCAGGAACTTCAGCCGGGCCCGGTGGCGCAGTCGTCGGTAGCCGTAGTCGCGGAAGATCCCCACCACGCCGGCCCAGACGTCGGGTACCTCGGACAGCGGCACCCAGACGCCGAGCCGCTGGGCCAGCATCGGGTTGGTGGACAGGCCCCCGCCGACCCACAGGTCGAAGCCCGGGCCGTGTTCCGGGTGATCGACACCGAGGAAGGCGATGTCGTTCGCCTCGTACGGGGTGTCCACCAGCCAGGAGATCGACGACTTGAACTTGCGCGGCAGGTTGGAGAACTGCTTGTCGCCGACGTACCGCTTGACGATCTCGTCGATGGCGGGGGTGGGATCGATCCGCTCGGCCTCGGCCACCCCGGCAACCGGGCTGCCGAGCACGATCCGGGGACAGTCTCCGCACGCCTCGGTGGTCTGCAATCCGACCGACTCCAGCCGCCGCCAGATCTCCGGCATGTCCTCGACCCGGATCCAGTGGTACTGGATGTTCTGCCGGTCGGTGATGTCCGCGGTGTCCCGGGCGAACTCCCGGGAGATCTCGGCGATCGTCCGCAACTGGGTCAGGTCGAGCTGGCCGCCGTCGACGCGTACCCGCAGCATGAAGAATTCGTCTTCCAGCTCGTGCGGCTCCAGCACGGCGGTGCGCCCGCCGTCGATGCCTGCCTTCCGCTGGGTGTACAGGCCCCACCACCGGAACCGGCCACGCAGATCCTGCGGGTCGATGGAGGCGAACCCGCGGTGGGCGTAGATGTTCTCGATGCGGGCCCGCACGTTCAGCGGATCGTCGTCCTTCTTGATCCGCTCATTGGGGTTGAGAGGCTCCCGGTGCCCGAGCGCCCACTGGCCCTCGCCACGGGGGCGCCGGGGCGCCCGCGGTGGGCGGGCCGGAATCTCGCTGACTGCCATCGCGGCGTCCTCCGTTGTCTGCTGCGCCTCGGTGGGGCTGAGCAGGCGCGACGACCGGTTCCCGGAGGGACCGTGGACAGCGATGTCTCTGCACGGCCGGCGCGCTGCGTGCCCGAGGCAGGGATGGTCGGGCGTCGTCAGTGAGCCGGACAGATGGCGCTGCGCACGCGGCCGTAATCGACGTGGCGTCGAGCCACGAAGCGGCGCACGACAGCGGCAGTCATGGACGTCATGCTGCCACACCGCGGGCGGGGCAGCCAATGGTGACGTGCGTGATCCCACATCACGGGCGGTCGCTGCCGGCTCCCCCGAGCGTCACCGTGTGGCAGGCTCGCGACGTGGGGCATTTGTCCGATAGGTCGATTCCGGTGGTCGGGATCGGCGTCCGGCTGAGCGGCGGGCGGCTGCGCTCCGTACCGGTATGGCTGGTGCCGGCGACGGTCACGCTGCTGGTCACGCTGGTGGGGCTGGACACCGCCCAGCTCTGGCGCGACGAGCTGGCGACCTGGAGCGCCGCCACCAGGGGACTGGGCGGCCTGTTCCGGCTGGCCGGCACGATCGACGCCGCCACCGGCCCCTACTACCTGTTCATGCACGCCTGGTTGGCCTCGGCCGGCGACTCGGTGGCGGCGCTGCGCCTGCCCTCCGCCCTGGCCATGGCCGCGACCGCCGGTCTGACCGCCGTACTCGGGCACCGGCTCTGGGACACCCGCGTCGGCACCCTCGCCGGCCTACTGTTCGCGGTGCTGCCCGGGACCTCTCGATACGGGCAGGAGGCGCGACCGTACGCCCTGGTCAGCGCGCTCGCCGTGCTGAGCACGCTGCTGCTGGTCGACGCGCTGCGACGGCGCACCCGGCGACGCTGGATCGGCTACGCGGCGGCGACCACCGCCCTCGGGCTCACCCACCTGGTGGCTCTCACCCTGCTCGCCGCCCACGCGGTCGCCGTGCTCACCACAACCATCCGCGCCGATCCCGCCACTGACGCCGATGCCGAGGGCCGGCGTGACCGGCCGAGCGACAGCGGGAAATGGCAGTCGCCAGCACCCGGCCGGGTGGTCGGGTACTGGTTGGCCGCCCTGGTGCCGGTGGCGGTGGCGGTGGTGCCGCTGGCCCTGACGGCCGGCGGACAGCGGGGCCGGCAGCTCGACTGGGTGGACGCCGCCCGGCCCGGAGACCTGGCGGCCCTGGCAGGCGGGGTGGCGCAGAGCGGCGTCGTCGGCGGTGTGCTGGTCGGACTGGCCGCGCTCGGCGCGGCCCGGGCCGGCCGTCGGGCGCTGCTGCCGCTGAGTAGCGTCCTGGCACCGGTGCTGCTGTTGTTCCTGGCCGGGCTGGTCGTCCCCCTGTGGGTGCCCCGCTACCTGGTCTTTGTGGTGCCCTTCGGTTGCCTGCTGGCCGGCGCGGCACTCACCTCCGTCCGGCTACCCGCCGCGCTGGCGGTGGTGGCTCTGGCCGGCCTGCTCGGCCTACCCGAGCAGGCGGCCCTGCGCCGTACCCACGAGTGGCCACGCACCGCCACGGTGGACTACCGGGCCACGGCCGGGATCATCGCGGCAAGCCGGCGGCCCGGCGACGCGGTGGTCTACTCGCCCCGAGACAGCTGGCTCTTCCTCGACCTCGGCCTGCGCTATCACCTGGGCGGTCGAGTCCCACGGGACGCGCTGCTGGCCGAGGGGCAGGAAGGCCGGGGTGACCTGTGGGCCGCCGAATGCGACCGCCCGGCGGAGTGCCTGGCCGGAGTCGACCGGGTCTGGCTGGTGTTGGCCGGGCGGTCATCCGACCCCCTCGCCGCCGTGCCGGGCGCCAAGGGGGACGCGCTACGCGACCGCTTCACGGTGACCGAGGTCTGGCCGCGCGCCGGCCTCACCCTCGCCCTGCTGACCCGACACGGCTGACCGTCCCCCGACGCCGGCCCCGGCCGGTCACCCGCCGCCGCGGCCCTCGGGGGCGCTGCGCGCCAGCGGAAGGGCCAGAAACGCCTCGGTGCCGCCGGCTGCGCCGGGGCGCAACTCGATGGTCCCGCGCAGTTCCCCGGTGACCAGCGCCCGGACGATCTGCAACCCGAGCTTGGCGCCGCCCTCGGCTTCGAACCCCGCCGGCAGGCCCCGGCCGTTGTCCGCGACGGTGACATGCAGCATCCGGCGGAGCCGGTGCGCCGAGACCACCACCTCGGGCTTCGCCGGCCCGACGGTCACCGGAGCGTCGTCACCGGCCGGCGGGAAGCCGTGTTCGACCGCATTGAGCAGCAGCTCGTTGAGCACCATCACCAGTGAGGTGGCGATCTCGGCCGGCAGCACGCCGAAGGTGCCCGTACGGCGCATCGCGACGCTCACCTCGGTCGCCGCCACCTCGGTGGCCGCGTTGGCCACCCGGTCGACGATCCCGTCGAACTCCACCGCCTCGTCGCTGGACATGGCGAGCGTCTCGTGCACCAGAGCGATCGACGCCACCCGGCGTACGGACTCCTCCAGCGCGACCCGCGCCTCCGGCATGGACACCCGGCGGGCCTGTAGGCGCAGCAACGCCGCCACCGTCTGCAGGTTGTTCTTCACCCGGTGGTGGATCTCCCGGATGGTGGCGTCCTTGGTGATCAGCGCGCGGTCACGTCGGCGTACCTCGGTGATGTCGCGGACCAGCACCAGCGCGCCGATCGGCACACCGGCGGGCATCAGTGGCAGGGCCCGGGTGAGCATGGTCGCCCCCCGCGCGTCGATCTCCCGTCGCGGCGGCGCCTCGCCGCGCAGCGCGGCGAGGATGCCGTTCGCGGCGTCCGTGCCCTCCAGGGGATCACCGGCCAGCCGCCGGTGCAGCGCCGCGAGATCCTCACCGACCAGGAGCGAGGCGTGACCGAGGCGACGGTACGCCGACTGCGCGTTGGGGCTGGCGTAGGTGACCTTGCCACCGGCGTCCAGCCGCACCAGCCCGTCACCGACCCGCGGCGCCGAGGTGGTCTCGCCCGGGTGCCGGGGCGGCGGAAAGGTGCCGTCGGCGATCATCTGCGCCAGGTCGTCGGCGGTGGTGAGGTAGTTCAACTCCAGCTGGCTGGGGGTACGCGCGGTGGAGAGGTTGGTGTCCCGGCCCACCACGGCGATCACCTCGCCGGATTCGCCGTCGGCCGCGCGCAGTCGGACCGGGATCGCCTCGTGCCGGGCGGGCACGTCGCCGTACCAGACCGGGTCGCCCTCCCGCCAGATGCGCCCCTGCCCGTAGGCGACCTCCAGGTGCGCCACCTCCGGGCCGCCGACGATCCGTCCCACCTGGTCGTCCTGGTACGCGGTCGGCGCGGTGGTCGGGCGGACCTGGGCCACGCAGAGGAAGCTGCCCTCGCCGTCCACCGGAACCCAGAGCAGCAGGTCGGCGAAGGAGAGGTCGGACAGCAACTGCCAGTCACCGGCGATGCGGTGCAGGTGGTCGATGTCGACCCGGCGCAGGCGGGTGTGCTCCTCGGCGAGATCGCGCAGCGTTGACACGCCGACCAGCGTGCCACGCCGACCGTCACATCGTCGCGGTGACCTTCTTCAACCCGCGCGGCGCGTCCGGGTCCTCGCCCCGGGTCAGGGCGAGCGCCAACGCCAGCCGCTGCAACGGAAGGATGTCCAGCAGCGGGGCGTACCGCTCGTCGACCTCGGGCACGGCGAGGCGGGTGGCGCCGTCGATCTCCGCGGAGCCGACCACCACCACGTCGGCGCGGCGCTCACCGAGCCGGGGCAGCACCTCGCCCATCGACCGCCCGCCCGGCCCCGAGCCGACCACCGCCAGCACCGGCACGTCCGGGTCGGTCATGGCCAGCGGCCCGTGCAGCAGGTCGGCGCCGGAGAATGCCAACGCCGGCAGGTAGGACGTCTCCATCAGCTTCAGCGCCGCCTCCCGGGCGGTCGGGTACGCGTATCCCCGGCCGGTGGTGACGATCTGGGCGGCGAAGCGGTAACGCGGCGCGAGCTGAGCCGCCACGGGGTCGGTGAGGGTGCGGGCGGCCAGCTCGGGCAGGTCGGCCAGCGCCCGGCGCTCCTCGACGGGCAGCACGCCGTCACCCGCCCGGATCCCCTCCACCAGCATCAGCAGGGCGAGCAACTCGGCCGTGTAGGTCTTGGTGGCGGCCACCGCCCGTTCGTGTCCCGCCGCGATGTCCACGGAGAGTTCCGCGGTCGTCGCCAACGGGGAGTCCGGGGCGTTGGTGACAGCGAGGGTGAGGGCACCGGAGTCGCGGGCGGCCCGGAGCACCTCCGTCAGGTCGGGAGATCCGCCGCTCTGGCTGACCCCGACGACCAGGGCGTCGGAGAGGTCCGGCCGGGCGCCGAATAGGGTGACCGCGCTCGGCGAGGCCAGACCGGCCGGCAGGCCGAGGCGGATCTCGCTGAGGTAGGCACCGTAGAGCGCGGCGTGGTCCGAGGTGCCCCGTGCGGTGAACACCACGTGTCGGGGGCGGCGCTCGGCGACGGCTGCGGCCACCCGGGCGATGGCGGCGGCGTGCTCAGTGGAGAGCAACCGCTCGTAACCGGCCGGCTGCTCGTCGATGTCGGCGGCCATGCCGCTACCTGGGCGCGTCACGGAAACTCCTCCCCTGCGCATTATCCGCGCGATTGCTGCTCAGTCTTGCACCTTTGCGCCAGTCCGAGCAATCAAACGAACAGGAATGCGCAGTGGATCACCAAAACTGGATCTCTTCCCCTACGCTGACCCGACCTCACCGCGCAACCGGTACCGACGAGCGAGAGGACCACGTGGCCGAGGGAACGGACGACCGGGCGCTGCCGGCGACGGAGGAACTGATCCTGGCCCGGCGGGCCCTGGATTCCGGCGAGCTGTCGCATGCCGCCGACCACGTCGCGGCGGCGCTGGCCCGGGCACCGACACTGCCCGAGGTCCACGAGACCCTCGCCCGGCTGGCCGCCGCCAGCGGCGACGGCGGGATCGACCTGTTCCCGTTGCAGCACCACACCTTCGTCGGCGCCGTGGTTGCCCGGGCACACCTGCTCGCCGCGGCCGGCCGCCCGGCCGACGGCCTCGATCTGCTGGTCGCCGCCACCGCGCACGCACCCGGCGCGGACTGGGCGGGCGTCCCCTGGGTGACCTCGCCCGAACTGGCCGAGCGTCTCGGGCCCGAGCAGGCCGCCCGGGTACTGATGCAGGTCTGCGCCGCCGTTCCCGACCCCGTTCCGCCGCCGAACCGCAGCGCCCTGGCCCCGTATCTCACGCTGGCCCGCAACGCGATCACCGTGCACCCGGAGCACGCGCTGCTACTGGGCACGGCGTCCGCGCTGGCCCGGCGGGTGGAGGAGATTCCGCTCGCGGTCCGCTGGGCCAGCCGGGGGGTACGCGCGGCGCCGTCGAAGATGGGCGAGGTGTGGCTCGGGTACGCGCTGCGCAGCGCCGGCCGGACCCGGGAGGCGCTCGCCGCGCTACGCCGCGCCGTCGAGCACGACCCGGACGACCTGGCGGTGTACGCCGACATCGCCGGCACCCTGGCCGACCACGGCCGGCTGGAGGCGGCGCTGGGCTGGATCGAGCGCGCCCTGGCCCGCAACCCGTCCTTCGACTGCGCGGTGCACACCGCGCACCGCCTGCGGTTCCTCCGCGACGGCGCAGTGCGTCACCTGGTGGCGCTGGCGGACTTCATCCGCGACCATCCGGATGACTCGCACGAGCACGGCGACCTGGCCGAATGCTGTCGGGGCCGCCCCTGGCTGGGTCAGCTGACCCCGGTGGCGCCGGCCCGCGGGACGAGCGGGCAACCCGGCACCGGGCACGACGGAACGCAGCCGCCGCCGCGCACCACGCCACCGCCGCCGTCGGCGGAGGCCGCCCGCCGGCTACGGGAACTCGCTCACCCGGCCTGGCCGCATCCACCGGCGGCCTACGACGCGGCGGTCGGCCTGGCCACGCTCGATCTGGCCGACCTGCTCGGCCTGCTGGCCCATCCGCCGGAGACCCCGCAGACCGCGCTGGGGCGGGTGCTCGCCGGTCAGGACCCGGCACTGTGGTTGCGCTGCGTGCAGGTCTGGACCTGTCTCGGGCTGCTGCATCACCGCACCGACGAGCCGTGGGCTGATTCCACCCGGCGGCGGGTGTTGGTGGAGTTGGCGCGCGAGGTGCCAGAGGTCGCCGAGGCGGCCCTGTTCGCTCTGGTGACCGCCGCCTGGGTCGATCCGTCGGTCCGCCGGGACGTGGCCGAACTGGTCGCCGAGCGGCTGGCGGCGGCCCGGCACCATCAGCTGCCCAACGCGGCCTCCCTGGCACACCTGGCGTTGGCCACGCCGGACCTCGACCCGGAGACCACCACCACCGCGCGGACGCTGGCCGGGGTGACCCCCGGCCAGCGTCGCGGTGCGCTGCGTGCCCTGCTGCGTCGTCTCCTGCCCCCGTGGCGGACCCGCCCGCGCGGCACGCCCTGAGCGTGCCTGGGCCTCAGACGGCCGGGGACCGAGCCAGCTCGACCTCGGCCTGCTCCTGCCCGCTGCTGTCCGGCTCCGGCTCGTTGCTCGTGCGCAACGGGATCTCGCGGATGAACCAGGCCAGCACCGGGACCACGACGGCGAAGAGCACCGCCCAGAGGAACACATGCGAGATCGCGTCGGCGAGCCCACCGAGCACCAGCTCGCGGGCCTGCGCCGGCAGTTCCCGCAGCTGTTCGATGTTCATCGCCGCGCCGGCCTCACCGCCACCGCTGAACGCGCCGCCGGCAGCCGAGCCGGCCAGCCGGTTGGCGAAGATGGCACCGAACAACGAGATGCCGAACGACCCGCCGATGGACCGGAAGAAGGTGGCCGCTCCGCTGGCCGCCCCCAGGTCCTTCTGGGCGACGCTGTTCTGCGCGATCAGCATGGAGGTCTGCATGAGGAAGCCCATGCCTGCGCCGAGCACGAGCATGTAGAGCGACGAGGAGAACCTGCTGGTGTCCACGTCGAGCAGGCTCAGCAGGGCGAGCCCGAGCGCCATCACCCCGCCGCCGATGATCGGGAAGATCCGGTACCGGCCGGTCCGGGTGATCGCCCGGCCCACGACCAGCGACACCAGCAGCATGCCGAACATCAACGGCAGCAGCAGCAGGCCGGAGTTGGTGGCCGAGGCGCCCTGCACGGTCTGCTGGTAGAGCGGCAGGAAGTTCATCGCGCCGAACATCGCGAAGCCGAGCAGGAAGCCGATCACCGAGATGAGGGCGAAGTTGCGGTTGGCGAAGAGCCGCAGCGGCAGGATCGGCTCGGGGACCCGACGCTCGACGAACCCGAACACCACAAGGGCCGCGACGGCCAGTACGGCGAGGCCGAGGATCTGCGGGGAGGCCCAGGCGTACTCGTTGCCGCCCCAGGTGGTGATCAACACGATCCCGGTGATACCGACCGACAGCAGCGCGGCGCCGAGCCAGTCGATACGGTGCTCGGTGCGGTACTTGGGCAGGTGCATGGTGGCGATCAGCAGCACCAGCGCCACACCGCCCAGTGGCAGGTTGACGTAGAACGCCCAGCGCCAGGAGAGGTGATCGGTGATGAAGCCGCCGACCAGCGGGCCGGCGACCATCGCGATAGCCATGATCCCGGCGATCATGCCCTGGTAGCGGCCACGCTCGCGGGGCGGCACCAGGTCACCGATGATCGCCATGACGCCCACCATCAGGCCACCGGCGCCCAGACCCTGGACGGCCCGGAAGGCGATCAGCTGGACCATGCCGTCGTCGGCGCCGCCGAGGAATCCCGAGCCGGCCATGCCGCACAGCGCGGAGCCGACGAGGAAGATCACCACAGCCGTGAGGAAGACCGCCTTACGGCCGTACAGGTCGCCGAGCTTGCCCCAGATCGGGGTGGAGACGGTGGTACCCAGCACGTACGCGGTCACCACCCAGGTGAAGTGGTTGAGCCCGCCGAACTCGCCCACGATGCGCGGGAGCGCGGTGCTGACGATCATGTTGTCGAGCATCGCCAGCATCATGGCGATCATCAGACCAAAGAGCACGACCCGGACATTGGGTCGCACGGCAGCCTGGTTCTGCTGGGCCATCGGTAAGCTCTCCCCCCGAGATGCGGCGCACTTACTTGCCGCCCGGCTAGTCACCTTACTAGCCGGACGGTAAGTTGGACAGGGAACGACGGTCAACCGGATTGGCAGGTATGGGTGAGTCAGAGCACAGGCGGCACCCGGGAGCGGATCAAGGCCGTGGCGCTGGAGCTCTTCACGGAACAGGGCTACGAGGCGACGTCCCTGCGTGAGGTGGCCGAGCGGCTCGGGGTGACCAAGGCCGCGCTCTACTACCATTTCAAGAGCAAGGACGAGATCGTCACCAGCGTGGTGGAGGACCGGCTGGAGCGGATGGACGCCCTGATCGCCTGGGCCGAGAGCCAGCCGACCACGCTGGCCACCCGGCAGGCCGTCATCGAGCGGTACGCCGACGCCACGTTCACCGGTGAGCAGGCCTCGGTGATGCGGTTCTTCGAGCAGAACCAGACCGCGCTGAAGAGCCTCTCCGCCGGCCGGGAGCTGCGCGGCCGAATGTTCCGGTTGGCCACCGCGCTCTGCCAGGGCGACGACTCCCCCGGGGCCCAACTCCGTGCCGTGCTGGCCCTGTTCGCCGTGCACAGCAGCTGGTTCGCCGTACGCACGCCGGACATCACCGACGCCGAGCGCAAGCGGGTGGCCCTGGAGGTCGCCGACGAACTCCTCGCCGCAATCACCGCCCCGCCACCACCCACCCCCCATCCACCGCCAGGTTGATCATGAGGTTAGCGGCTAAGTTGATCTATGAATCTGCCGCCAACCTCATGATCAACACGGGTTGTGGGGTTCAGGGGAGGGGGAGGCGGAGGGCGAGGAGGTTCACGCCGGGGAAGGGGGTCCAGTCCCGGTCGGGCTGGCGGACGAAGCCACGCCTGCGGTAGAGGCGGTGGGCGGGCTCGGCGAGGCCATCGCGTACGCAGATGATCACCGCGGTGCAGCCCAGCTCGATCGCCCGTGCGACGCACGCCTCGACCAGCGCGGCGCCGGCACCCCGCCCCTGCGCGCTCGGGTCCACCGCCAGCATCCGGAACTCCGCCTCCCCCGGGCCGCACATCTCGGCGTACCGGGTGCCGGGCAGCACGAAGGTGACCGAGCCGAGCAGTTGACCGGTCGCCGGCTCCACGGCCACCAGCACGTCACCGTGTTCCGCCCGGGAAGGTACGTCGGCCAGCACGTCGGCATAGCCGGTCTCGCCCTTGAGCTGCCCGTCCGCCTCGTACGCGGCGACCGTGAGGCGGGCGACGGCGGCGAAATCGGCGGGCTCGATCAGGCGGATCAGCGGGCCACTCAACCGATCACCGCGATCAGGTCACCATCCTGCACCACGTCGCCCTCGTTCACCGCGAGCTGCTGCACGACACCGTCGGACTCGGCGATCACCGGGATCTCCATCTTCATCGACTCCAGGATCACCAGGGTGTCCCCCTCGGACACGGTGTCCCCGGCCGATGCGACGACCTTCCAGACGTTCGCCACCATCTCGGCACGGATCTCCTCGGCCATCTCCCGGCCCCTTCCTCGCGGCTCCTGCGACGTATCCAATCATGAGCGGGCGGCCGGTGGGCGCGGTGCGGCCCCGGGAGCAGCCCACCCGCACCGCCGGCACTAGCATCAACGGGTCGGGATCCGACGCCGGCACGGGCGCCAGCGCCCGCTGACGGGGTCGTACCCCGCCTGATTCGGCCATCACGAGGAGGTCACCATGGCGAAGAAGGCCCGTAAGAAGAAGGCCCGTAAGAAGAGCGCCGCGAACCACGGCAAGCGCCCCAACTCCTGAGCCGGCGGGCGGCTGCCCGCCGCGATCGGACGACGGACACCACGGTGCCCGGGTCGGAATCGACCCGGGCACCGGCGCGTGTCAGTCGGCCAGTTCGCGCGACTCGCTGGTCTCGAAGACGACGAGCTCGGTGATCCGTACCCGCAGCCGTTCGCGCAGCTCGTCCGGCGCGGACTCGTTGCCGCAGCAGCGGGCGACCAGGGCCTTGACCTCCTGCTCGATGCCGTACTCGCGCAGGCAGCGACCACACTCGTCGAGATGGTGCCGGATCAGCGTCCGCCGTTCCTCCGCGCACTCCAGGTCGAGGTAGAGGTAGACCTCGGCGAGCACCTCACGGCAGTCCGTGTCGTGCGGATCTCCACAGCTCACGTCACACCTCCCGGCCGGTGGCGGTCGAACTCCGGGCCGGCTGGGCCGCGGAGAAACCCCGCTCCGCGGCGTACCCCTCAAGCAGCTTGCGCAGATTACGACGCCCACGGTGCAACCGCGACATGACCGTGCCGATCGGCGTGCCCATGATGTCGGCGACCTCCTTGTAGGAGAAGCCCTCGACATCGGTGAGGTAGACCGCCAGCCGGAACTCCTCCGGCAACTGCTGGAGGGCTTCCTTGACGTCGCTGTCCGGCAGCCGGTCCAGCGCCTCGGTCTCGGCGGACCGCAGCCCGCTGGAGGTGTGCGACTCCGCCTCGGCCAGCTGCCAGTCGGTGATCTCGTCGGTGGGCGCCTGCACCGGTTGGCGCTGCCGCTTGCGGTACGAGTTGATATAGGTGTTGGTCAGGATCCGGTAGAGCCAGGCCTTCAGGTTCGTGCCCTGCTCGAACTGGTGGAAGGCGGCGTACGCCTTCAGGTAGGTCTCCTGAACCAGATCCTCGGCATCCGCCGGGTTACGCGTCATCCGCAGGCCGGCCGCGTACAGCTGATCGACGAATGGCATCGCGTCCCGTTCGAACCGGGCCCTGCGCTCGTCCGTCTTCTCCGTGGTCAACCGCACATCCCCTCGGGTTGGATGCTTCCCCGCCGAGGATACGCGCACCGGCCTCCCGGAAGATTCGGTTCCGACGGGTGTGCCCGTCGCCACCTCGGCCGGTGGCACCGCCGCCGGCCACTTCGGGCCGGCCAGCAGCTGCCTGAGCTGCCGCGCCTCCCGCTCGTCGTGTTCCCGGCTCCGGATCTCGGTCGGCACCGGTCACCCCCTCGCACAGTGGTTGTCCGAGGTGTTCAACACGCGCCGTGGGGCGGGACATTCCGGCTCGGCCCGGGTGTTCCTGGTCCCCGCCCCGGCGGTGCGACCGCGGCTGGGACCAGGAAGGGCCTGGGAGCCCGGTGTCGCCGCCCGGACGGGCACTGGGACACCATCGGGTGCAACGAAGCGGCGCGGCCGGCGGACACGGCACCCGGGGCACGGTGGCCCGGCCACCGCCCGACCGCCGTCAGGGTGTGGCCCAGCCGTGCTCGCGCAGCCAGTCCAGCGCCAGTGCGGCCGTGCCGACCGGGTCGCCCCGCAGGTCGTGCCGCTCCCCCGGCCGGACCACCACCCGTATCCCCTGGCCCGGCTCCGGCACACCGAACGGATCCCGCTCCCCGTTCACCACCAGGGTCGGCACGCCGGTCACCAGCTCACCGGCCCGACTCCGCTCCGGTCGACCGGGCGGGTGCAGCGGGAAGGCGAGTGCCACCACCCCGGCAGCGCCCACCGCGGTCGCCGTCCGGCAGGCCACCCGCGCGCCGCTGGAGCGGCCACCGACCACCAGCGGTACGCCCGGATGCCGCCGCCGCAGCACCGTCAGCACGGCGGACCACGCCTCGTCGAGCTGCCCGGCCGGGGCGGGCGCGCGGCGGCCGGCAACCCGGTACGGCTGGGTCACCCGCACCACCACCAGCCCGGCGGTGACCGCCGCGTCGCGCAGGGCGACCAGATCCGGGGCGTCGACGTCGCCGCCGGCCCCGTGCCCCAGCACCAGCAGCGCTCGGGACGGGCCGGACGGCTGATCGGTGTCGACCCGAGCGGCGCCGCGTGGGGTGTCGAGGACGTCGTGTGGCACCGCCCCATTGAACCCGCTGCGGGCGGACCGGGTCCCGTCGGTCAGCTCAACGGCACCAGGGTGAGCAGCCGGTCGCGTACCGGCGGACCCGGCTCACCGGCGGCCTCGGGATCGGGTTGCACCTCGCTGCGCCAGGCGACCAGCATCGCCCGCCGCTCCCGCGGGGTGGTGCCACCCCAGACCCCGTGACAGTCGCCGACCTCCAGCGCCCACGCCAGGCAGGAGCCCTGCACGTCGCAGCTGCGGCACAGGGCCACCGCCGCGTCGGCCGGCTCGTTCGGCGCCGGAAAGAACGTTTCCGGGTCGACGCTCTGACAGGTGCCTCTGGTACGCCAGGCTTCGTCCTGTCGCCGCTCACGCAACGCCCGCAACAGTCGCGGATCACGTCGCGCGGCGGCCACCTCGTGCGGACGGGGCATACGCGCCCGTGTCATCCACCCACCTCCCCCGTGGGACCAGCAATATCGATGGAGATCGTTCACCCAACGCGAACGACACCCAACACCGGCGCTGTGTTCTATCGCATTTGCGCACACCGGGACAAGACTTCGCCGGGAAGTTGGCAGAACGTGCGCGTCACCTTTCACCCGCAACCGCAGCAAATCACTCCCGACAATGTGCCGGGCGGATCAGAAGAGCGTCATCTCCGTCGGCTCGGCGGGACGGGTCAGCGGCACCCGCGCGGTCAGCCCCGGACCGTCGTTACGCACATCACCCACGGCCTGCCCCACCGGCCGCACCTCCAACCGGGCCAGCCAGTCCATCGGCGGCGGTACGAGCAGCTCGGCCCGGTCCTCGTCGCCGCCCAGCCAGGTCGCCCAGCGCTCGGGCGGCAGCAGCAGGGGCATCCGGTCGTGCACCTCGGCCAGTTCGCCGAGCGCCGCGGTGGTCAGCACGCTGAAGGTCAGCAGCGTCGCGTCCGGGCCGTCCCAGCGTGACCAGATGCCGGCGAAGGCGAGCACCGAGCCGTCGCGTGGGGTCATGTAGTACGGCTGTTTCGTGCCGCCGGCCAGCCGCACCCACTCGTACCAGCCGTCGGCGGGAACCAGGCACCGACGGCGGGCGAAGGCGGGAGCGTACGCCCGGCTGGTGGCGACCGTCTCGACCCGCGCGTTGATCATGCGGGCCGCACCGGCGGGCGAGCGGGACCACTGTGGCACCAGACCCCAGCGACCCAGCGAGAGCGTCCGGTGCCCCTCGGCGCTGACCCGGACCAGCGGCACCGGATCGGTCGGCGCCACGTTGTGGTCGGCGACCAGCCCGTCACCGGTCTCGTCGACGGCCTCGAACAGGCCGCTCAGCTCACCGGCGTTCCGGGTCGTGGCGTACCTACCGCACATGTCGCTCACGCTAGCGCGCGGTACGCCGAGCGGCTGTCCCGATCCCCGGGAGTGGCCCGGTCACCGTAGCGGCCACCGGGCCACGGCACGGCAGAATGTACCCGTGGGGAATGTGACCGCGACCCGGCCGCTACAGCCGTGGACCGCACCGACGGCCAGTGACCCGGTGTCGGCGTCACTGCGCCTGCCCGGCTCCAAGTCGATGACCAACCGGGCTCTGGTGCTGAGCGCGTTGGCCGCCGGGCCCTCGACCCTGTCCCTTCCGTTGCGCGCCCGGGACACCGAGCTGATGGCCGCCGCGATGCGGGCGATGGGCGCCCACGTCTCGATCGCCGACGACGACCGCTGGCTGGTCCGGCCGCACCGGCTGTTCGGCCCGGCCCAGGTCGACGTGGGGCTCGCCGGCACGATCATGCGCTTCGTGCCACCGGTGGCGGGGCTGGCCGACGGGCAGGTCACCCTCGACGGTGACCCGTACGCCCGCACCCGCCCGCTCGGCCCGCTGATCGAGGCGCTGCGTTCGCTCGGCGTACGCGTCGACGCCCCCGGCACCGGCAGCCTGCCACTTGTGGTGCTGGGCACCGGCCGGGTGACCGGCGGCGAGGTCGTGATCGACGCCTCGGCCTCCAGCCAACTGGTCTCCGGCCTGCTGCTCGCCGCCCCACGCTTCGACCGAGGGCTGGTGGTCCGGCACGTCGGGCCGCCGGTGCCCTCCGCACCGCACCTACGGATGACCGTGCAGATGCTGCGCGCCGCCGGCGCCGCGGTCGACGACAGCACCCCCGACGTCTGGGCGGTCGAGCCCGGGCCGCTGACCGGTCGCAGTTGGGAGATCGAGCCGGACCTCTCCGGCGCGGTGCCGTTCTTCGCCGCCGCCCTGATCACCGGCGGCGAGGTGACCCTGCGCGGCTGGCCGGCGCGGGGCAGCGCCCAGCCGGTGGAGCGGCTGCGCTCGCTGTTGCAGCAGATGGGGGCGGAGGTCGCGCTCACCACCGAGGGGTTGACGGTGCGCGGCACCGGCCCGGTGCGGGGTCTGCGCGCCGACCTGTCCGACGTCAGCGAACTGACCCCGGCGCTGACCGCGCTGGCCATGCTCGCCGACTCGCCCTCGGTGTTCACCGGGGTCAGCCACATCCGGGGCCACGAGACGGACCGGCTGGCCGCGCTGAACCGGGAGTTCACCGGGCTCGGCGCGGACATCACCGAGTCGGCCGACGGCCTGGAGATCCGGCCCCGGCCGCTGCACGGCGGAGTGTTCCGCACCTACCATGATCACCGGATGGCGCACGCGGCGGCGGTGGCCGGGCTGGTGGTCCCGGGCATCGAGCTGGACGACGTGTCGTGCACCTCGAAGACCATGCCCGAGTTCCCGGCACTATGGTCGGCACTGGTGACCGGCAAGAGCTGAGCGGAAGAAGGGGCGGCCCTGGCGACCAGGCGGCGGGAGTACGACGAGGACGACGTCCGGGTCCGGCCCGGCAGGTCCTCCCGCCCGCGTACCCGGACCCGGCCCCGACACGCCGACGCCAAGGACGGTTTCGTCATCGCGGTGGACCGCGGACGGTACACCTGCGTCCTGCCCGGCGCCGGCCCGGACGACCCCACTGTCACCGCGATGCGCGCCCGCGAGCTGGGCCGTAAGTCGGTCGTGGTCGGCGACCGGGTCGGGCTGGTCGGCGACACCTCCGGTTCGTCCGGCGCGCTGGCCCGCATCGTGCGGATCGAGGCACGCCGGTCCGTGCTGCGGCGCACCGCCGAGGACGACGCCAGCACCGCCGAGGGGCGGCTGGAACGGGTCGTCGTCGCCAACGCCGACCAACTCGTGATCGTCAGCGCGCTGGCCGACCCGCCGCCGCGTACGGGGTTCATCGACCGGTGCCTGGTCGCCGCGTACGACGCGGACATCGAACCGCTGCTCTGCCTGACAAAGGCCGACCTGGCCGGGCCGGAGAAGGTGCTCGACTACTACACCGAACTCGAACTGCCGTACCTGCTCCTCCGGCCGGACTCCCCGCTGGACGCGCTGCGCAGCCTGCTGGCCGGCCGGGTCTCGGTGCTCGTCGGTCACTCCGGGGTGGGCAAGTCGACGCTCGTCAACCGACTGGTGCCGGAGGCCGAACGGGCGGTCGGCACGGTCAGCGCGATCGGCCGGGGGCGGCACACCTCGACCAGCGCGGTGGCGTTGCGGCTGCCCGCGCCACCCGACGCGCAGCAGGATCCGGGCTGGATCGTGGACACCCCGGGGGTACGCAGCTTCGGGCTGGCCCACGTCTCGGCAGAGAGCCTGCTGCACGGCTTTCCGGATCTGGTCGAGGCCACCGCCGACTGCCCGGCGAACTGCCCACACACGGCCGACGAGGCCGACTGCGCACTCGATGGCTGGGTGGCGGCAGGGCGGGCCGATCCGCGCCGGCTGGCCTCGTACCGCCGCCTGCTGGCCTCCCGGGCCGGGGAGACCGACCCACGGACCGAGCCCGACCCGCACGGGCGGCCGGAGTGACCCGACGCGCGACGGGCCGTAGCCCGGCCCCTGGCGACGGCCCGGCGCCGGCGTCGCTACCGTGTCCGGCATGACCGGGTACGCCGCTGACCTGACCCTCGCCCACCGGCTCGCCGACGCCGCCGACGCCCTGTCGACGGCCCGGTTCCGTGCCCTGGATCTGCGGGTCGAGTCGAAGCCCGACCTGACCCCGGTCTCCGACGCGGACACTGCCGTGGAACGGGAGATCCGCGCCCTGCTGGCCGAGCACCGGCCCGACGACGGGCTGCTCGGCGAGGAGTACGGCGCGACACCCGCCGCCGGCAGCCGCCAGTGGGTGGTGGACCCGATCGACGGCACCAAGAACTTCGTCCGGGGCGTACCGATCTGGGCCACGCTCATCGCCCTGCTGGAGGACGGCCGCCCAGTCGCCGGGCTGGTCTCCGCGCCGGCCCTGGGACGCCGCTGGTGGGCGGCGCAGGGCACCGGGGCGTACGCGGGCCCGGACGCCGCCCACGGGACGCCCATCCGAGTTTCCGGGGTGACCCGGTTGGCCGACGCCAGCCTCTGCTACTCCTCGCTGGAGGGCTGGGAGAAGGCCGGCCGACTCGACGCGGTGCTGCACCTGATGCGGGACACCTGGCGCAGCCGGGCCTACGGCGACTTCTACGGTTACATGCTGTTGGCCGAGGGCGCGCTGGACGTGATGATCGAGCCCGAGTTGTCCCTCTGGGACGTGGCCGCACTGGTACCCATCGTGACCGAAGCGGGCGGCACAATCACCGATCTGGCCGGCCGTCCGTCACCGGCTGGCGGCGACAACAGCACCCTGGCCAGCAACGGAGCGCTGCACGCCGACATCCTTCGCCGGCTCGGTGGCCCGCCGCGCATTGACGCCCGGTAACCTCTATCCTCGCCAGGTGGCTACCTCCGGTTGGTGTTTCCTGGCGGCGATGATCGTCGCGTACGGCGTCGCCAACCTGTTGCAGTCGGTGGCCGCCGCCCGCACCACCGTGCATCACACCTTCGACCCCGGGTTGCTGCTGCGCCTGGCCGGGCACCGCACCTATCTGGTCGGGCTGGCCTGCCAGGTCGCCGGGTTCGTCCTGGCCTTCCTGTCCCGGCGGGACCTGCCGCTGTTCCTGGTGCAGGCGAGCGTGGCGGCGGGGCTGGGCGTCACCGCCCTGCTCGGCGTGGTCCTGCTGAAGTGGCGGCTACCGGTGGCCGAGGTCGCGCTGCTGGTGCTGCTCTTCGCCGGGATCACCGCGCTGGTGCTCGCCGCCCGGCCGGCACCGTCGAAGGCCCTCGGCACCGCCGGCATGGTCGCCCTGCTGGTGGCCCTGGCGGTGATCGCGGTGCTGGGATTCTTCGCGGTCCGGTTGCACGGCGCGCCCGGATCGGTCGCGCTCGGCTCACTGGCCGGGCTGGCCTTCTCCGCCGCCGCGGTGGCGGCCCGCCCGCTGGCGTCCGCGCCGAGCTGGGACGCGTTTCTCGGTGACCCGCTGCTCTACCTGCTCGTCGGCCATTCCGTGGTCGGCCAGCTGCTGCTCGGGCTGGCGATGCAACGCGGTTCCACCACGGCCGCGGTGGCCGCCATGGACGCGGCCGGCGCGGTGCCCGCCGCCATCGTCGGGTTGCTGCTGCTCGACGACAAGATCTGGCCGGGCCGGGAGTGGCTCGCCGGGATCGGCTTCCTGGTCACCCTCGCCGCCGTCGTCGGGCTCACCCGGTACGCGGAGCCGCAGCATCAGCACGCTGTCACCCGGGCGGTGGTCGGTGTTCCACCGCCGCTCGTGAAGCAGCCCACGGCCCGCGTCGCCGGCACCGCCGGGGTCATCGCCGATCCGCTGCCTCAGGCCGCCTCGACCGGCTTGCGCCGGCCCACCACCCGCTCGTAGAGGCGTTCCAGCGCACTGGCCGTGCGTTCCCAGGTGTAGCTGCACCGCACCCGGTCGACCGCGGCGTGCCCGTACGCGAAGCGGCCGGCGTTGTCGGCGAGCAGCCTACGTAGCGTCATCCCGAGGGTGCGTACGTCACCCGGCGGCACCAGCTTGCCGGTCACCTCGTCGACCACGGCGTCGGCGATGCCACCCATGGCGTAGCCCACCACCGGGACGCCGCAGGCCATCGCCTCCAGCGACACCCGCCCCGCCGAGGAGTAGTGCGGGGTGCAGGCCACCACGTCGGCCGAGCGGTACCAGGTGGCCATCTGCTCGTGCGGCACCGCGCCGACCAGCTGCACCTGCTCACCGACCCCGACCCGGTCGGCCAACTCCCGCAGCCGACGGGCCTCGGCGTGGTTCGCCAGTCGGTCCGTCGGTGGCCCGCCGGCGATCACCAGCTCCGCCTCACCAACCAGGCGCATCGCCCGGATCAGGTCCTCCTGGCCGTGGCCCCGCCCGAGCCCGCCCACCGAAAGTATCCGGGGACGCTGCTCGCGCGGAGCGGCCTCACCATCGGGATGGAAGCGCTCCGTGTCGACCCCGGTCGGCACCATCGCGACCGACGTGCGTTGCAGACCCATCCGGGTCAACTCGTCGACCTCGTCGTTGCACTGGGCGACCGCGATGTCCACCGCCCGGGTCAGCG
The DNA here is from genome assembly GCF_027497175.1 of Verrucosispora sp. WMMD573. Lineage (NCBI taxonomy): Bacteria > Bacillati > Actinomycetota > Actinomycetes > Micromonosporales > Micromonosporaceae > Micromonospora > Verrucosispora sp. WMMD573. The sequence continues at coordinate 419,285 of NZ_CP114901.1, forward strand.
CCCGCTCCAGCGGAATGCGGGTGCCCGGCCCGTCGTACTGGGCGCCGAGGTGACGCAGCTGTTCCATGCCGATCGAGTGGAACGTCTGCACCATCGGGATGTCGGTTTCCCGCACCGCGTGCGCGGCGGCCAGCCCTCCGATCCAGTAGTGGCCGTGCACCACCTCCGGAGCCCAGTCGGCGGACCACCGGTCGGCCAACCACTGGCCGAACGCCGCCACGTGGGGCACCAGTTCGGCCGTGGGGATCGGCGCGACCGGGCCCACCGGCGCCCGCTCCACGCGGTAGCCGTCCACGACGTCGGTCTCCGGCGCCTCGGGGTCGTCCCGACGGGTGTAGACCCGCACGTCGTGACCCCGCCCGGCCAGTTCGGCCGCGACCCGTGCGATGTGCTGGTAGGTGCCGACGACGGTTCCGTCGCCGGACGGCGGCGCAGCGGCGTGGGCACAGACAAGGCCAACGCGCATGGGTCACCTCCATGCGGATGAGGCGGTGGTCTCCGGTCAGAGCGTCCCATTAACCGGCCTCCGAAGAGCCGAAACCTCGCAGATCCGGGGCACGCTCGGCGGCATGACCCGGACACCACGGGGTACCGATGAGGAATGCCCCTCGCCCGAAACCTGGCCGACGCCACCATCGTCATCACCGGTGCGTCCAGTGGCATCGGCACCGCGACCGCGTACGCCCTGGCCCGGCACGGCAGCACCGTGGTGCTCGCCGCGCGCTCGGAGCCGGCCCTGCGGGAGGTGGCCCGGCACTGCCGTGAGCTGGGCGGTCGCACCCTGGTGGTGCCCACCGACGTGACGGACGCGGACGCGATGCGACGGCTCGCCGCGACCGCGGTGGCGGAGTTCGGCCGGATCGACGCCTGGATCAACAACGCCGCGGTCGGCACCATCGGGTTGTTCGACGAGATCCCGGTGGCCGAGTTCGGCCGGGTGCTGGACGTCAACCTGCTCGGCACGGCGAACGGGATCCGGGCCGCGCTGCCACACCTCAGTGCGGCCGGCGGCGGCGTCGTGGTCAACAACGCCTCGCTGCTGGCCGAGGTGGCGATGCCGTACCAGTCCCCGTACAACGCCGCCAAACATGCTGTCCGGGGACTGTCCGACACGGTTCGCCAGGAGCTACGGGTCACCGGCCGGGGGTCCGTCTCGATCTGTACCGTGCTGCCGGCCACCATCGACACGCCGTTCTTCCGGCACGCCGCCAATCACAGCGGCCGGCAGGTTCTTCCGCCGCCGCCGGTCTATCCGCCGGAGGTGGTCGCGAAGACGATCGTCCGGTTGCTGAAGCGGCCCCGCCGGGAGGCGTACGCCGGTGGCGCCGCTCGCCTGGTCGGCATGCAGTGGCGGCTGGTGCCGGCCCTGGCCGAACGGGTCCTCGGCTGGTACGGCCGGTACACCCAGTTCGGGCCGCCGCCAACGGCCGACACCAGCGGGAACGTCTTCCAGGCCGATGCCGCGGCGACCACGGACGGCGGCTGGCACGGCCGGCGTCGCCAACTGGTCCGGATCTCCGCCGCGTTCGGGCTGGCGGCCGCCGGTACCGCCGTCGGCACGGTCGCCGCGCTGGCCCGCCGGATCACCCGCTGAGCGCGGCCGGGACACGTGACGGCCGCGCCGGTCGACCAACCGCCCCGCCGGGACCGGTTACGGCGGGAGGGCAGCGGGTAGTGGTGGGTCATGCGCGACGACGAGTACCCGACCCCCGTGTCCGATCCCGAGGCCGACGGTCTGCCCGACACCGCCGACGACGATTCGACGGCCGGGGACGACGTGCTGACCGGACGGGAAGCGGACGGCCCGGCACCGGCTCAGCTGCCCGGTGACCGGACGCCGGTGGCGGTCGACGAGTTCGGCACCACAGCCGAGGAGCAGCTCGACGGCGAGTCGTTGGACTACAAGCTGAGCCGGGAACGGTTCGAGCTGCCGGTCGACGATCCGCTGGCCGGACCGGTCGACCCGGACATCGCGGCCGAGGCGGACAGCCGGGAGCAGGCGGCGCAGGCGCAGCTCGACGCCGACGTGATCGATCCCGGCCCCACCTCCGACCCGAAGTCCCCGGTTTCCCTCTACGACCACGACCGGTTGGGGACCAGCGCGGACGCCACCGTCGGCCGGCTGGTCGAGCCGGACGAAGGGACGCACACCGACCAGGAGACCGATTCGATCGCGTACGACGCGGGGGCCGCCGGTGGCGGTGCCAGCGCCGAGGAACTGGCCGTGCACGAGACCCGGCCGCCGCACTCGGTCTGATCCAGCCGACGCCGCCGCTCAGTCGTCCAGCCCGCGCTCGATCGCGTACCGGGTCAGCTCCACCCGGTTGTGCAGCTGGAGCTTGCCGAGCGTGTTCTGCACGTGGTTCTGCACCGTACGGTGCGACAGCCCGAGCCGCTCGGCGATCTGCCGGTACGACATCCCCTTGGCCACCAGACGCAGCACCTCGGTCTCCCGGTCGGTGAGCCGGGGTGCCGCGTCGCGCGCACCGGCCGCCGCGTGATCGCCGCTCGCGGCCAGTCGGCGGTACTCGCCGAGGACCAGTCCGGCCAGCCCGGGTGTGAACACCGGATAGCCCGCCGCGGCGCGTCGCACCGCCTCCAGAAACTCCGCCAGCCCGGCGGATTTGAGCAGGTAGCCGGTGGCGCCGGCCTTCACCGCGTCGAGCACGCCCTGCTGCTCACCGCTGGCCGAGAGCATGAGTACCCGTACTTCCGGGTGTGCCGTCCGCAGTCCGTGGATCACCTCGACGCCGGAGATGTCCGGTAGTTGCAGGTCGAGCACCACCACATCGGGACGGGCCGCGGCGACCACCCGGATCGCCTGGCGGCCCTCGCCGCAGCTGGCCACCACCTCGTGGCCCGCCTCGGCCAGGTCGCGGGCCACCCCTTCCCGCCACATCGGGTGATCGTCGACCACCATCACGCGTACGCCGCTCATGGCTGCCTCCTCGGCACGATCAGTTCCACCTCGGTGCCGGCACCCGGTGTCGAGCTGATCCGGGCGGTACCGCCCAGGTCGGCCAGCCGGCCCTGGATGGCCTGGGCGACACCCAGCCGTCCCTGGGCCGCCGCCTGGTGCAGCCGCTCGGGCGGGAAACCCGGCCCCTCGTCCCGGATCGACACGGTGACCACCGACCCCTCGTCCTCGACCAGCACCCAGGCTCGACCGCCGCCGTGCCGGGCCGCGTTGTCCAGCGCCGCGGCGACGGCCGCCGCCAGTTCGCGGGCCACCGCCGGGGGCAGCGGCACCGGGCCCGCGGGTGCCGACAGCGACACGGTGGCGCCGGCGTGTCGGCCGAGCAGGGTACGCAGGTCCACCGGTGCGTCGGCGGCACCGGCCGGCACCGGTCCGGCACCGGAGATCAGCGACCGCAACGCCACCTCCTGCTCGCCGGCCAGCCGGGCCAACTCGCCCGCCTCCCCGTCGAGGTGGGCGCCCCGTCGCTGCACGAGCGCGAGCACCTGGAGCACCGAGTCGTGGATGTCCCGGGCCAGCCGCTCCCGCTCCCGGGTGGCGGCCTCCAACTCGACCGCCCGGTGCAGCCGCTCCCCGGCGGTCACCGTCAGCCGCGCGACGTGCCCCACCACCACGCCGGCGAGCAGCATCAGGATCGCTCCGTTGAACGCGCTCGGGGTGACCACGCCCCGGGTAGCCAGATCGGCCGCGCCGAGCACGAGTGCCGCGACCGCGCCGCGCCGCCGCCCGCCGGAGACGGCCCAGGCCAGCACCGGACCGCTCAGCCAGGCCACCGGGAGGGTCGGCAACCCCGCGTCGAGCGCCGGCCGGCCCATCACCCACGGGGTGGCCAGCAGGATCGCCACCACCACCGCCAGGTCGGCCAGGAGCAGTGGCCAGCCACGCCGCGCCGGGACCGCGTACCCGATCGCGGTGACGGCGGTCCAGAGCGCCATGAGCAGCACCAGCGCCGTCGCGGCGAGGGGGTGGGCGTAGCGGTCCGCGTCGCGGATCAACACCACGCAGACGTACGCCAGGGAGGCCACCCGGAAGACCGCGACGGCCCGCCAGAGCGGCACCTCGAAACCACCGGCAGCAGGCACGTGCGCCACGATGTCACAGGCCCTCCGGGCCGCCTGCGGCCGATGCACCTCGACCAACCCTGACGTACGGTGGTAAAAGCCGCGTAAAACTCTGCGATCTCTGTCAGGACGGGGCCATGACGAACGCAGGACCTCCCCCACCGCGTACGGTGGTGCCCATCGAACACGCCCTCCTGATCGCCGACGCCTTCGACCAGGCCCAGGTGACCGAGCTCCGACACTCGGTCGCCTCCTGCGTGCGCACCGCTGGGCTACGCGACGACCGGCTGGACGATTTCGTGCTCGCCGTCAACGAACTGATCACCAACGCGGTGCGGCACGGCGGCGGACAGGGTTGGCTGCGGCTGTGGGAAGAGCCCGGCCTGGTGTTGTGCGAGGTCGCCGACCATGGTCCGGGCATCAGCACACAGAGCCTCGACAACCGCAGCCGACCCGCGCCGGAGACGGCCGGTGGGTGGGGCCTCTGGCTGGCCCGCGAGCTGACCGACGCGATGGACGTCGAGACCGGGTCAGCCGGCACCACGGTACGCATCATCACCGCGACCGTCCCCGCCGAGCAGCACCTCGGCCGCCATCGCAGCGGCGAATAGGGACGGGCCGCGCCCGCGAGAGTTACCAGCGCTCGCCGGTCAGCTTCTCGTAGACATCCACGTAACGGGCCCGGGTGGCGTCGACCACATCGGCGGGCAACTCCGGTGCCGGATCCCGCTTGTCCCAGCCGCTGCGCGCCGCCCAGTCCCGTACGTACTGCTTGTCGTAGGAGAACTGGGCGCGCCCTGGCTGGTAGGACTCCGCCGGCCAGAATCGGGACGAGTCCGGGGTGAGCAGCTCGTCGCCGAGGACCAGGGTGCCGTCCGCCGCCCAACCGAGCTCAATCTTGGTGTCGGCGACCAGGATGCCCCGGTCGGCCGCCAGTTCGGCGCCCCGGCAGTACACGTCGATGGTCAGCTGCCGCAGCCGGTCGGCGGTCTCCGCGCCCACCTTGTCGACCATCTCGGCGAAGGTCATCGGCTCGTCGTGCTCACCCACCGGCGCCTTCGTCGACGGGGTGAAGATCGGCTCCGGCAGGATCGACGCCTCGACCAACCCGCGCGGCAGTTCGACGCCGGAGACCCTGCCGGTGTTCTCGTACTCTTTCAGGCCACCGCCGGTGAGGAAGCCGCGAGCGACGCACTCGACCGGAACCATCTCGAGCCGCCGGCAACGAATCGCCCGGCCGGCGAACCCCGATGGCACGTCGGTGGCCGAGATGACGTGGTTGGGGACCAGGTCGGCCAGCTGCTCGAACCACCACAGCGACAAGGCGGTGAGCAGCTTGCCCTTGTCCGGGATCGGAGTCGGCAGCACCACGTCGTAGACGGAGATGCGGTCGGAGGCGACCAGGATCAGGTCATCGCCCTCGGCGTAGACGTCCCTCACCTTGCCCGAGTGCAGAAGTTCCACGCGGACAAGTAGACCACGCGCCGGGCGTACCGCCGCTGGCGGTCCACGGCCCGGCCGCCGGGGCACGCACCGCCTCGGTGCGCCTGCTCAGCGCCGACGGCGGGTCATCCGGATCACCAGCAGGACGATCACGGCCACCACCGCCAGGCAGCAGAGCAGGCTCAGGAAACCGAAGACGCCGAAACCGCGCCCGCGCCGTCGGGCCGCCTCCACCACCAGTTCGCCGGTGCCGGTCGACGCCCACGCCGCGACCGGAACGAAAACCGTCAGCACCACCGTACCCAGGAGCGTGCCGAGCCGCCCCCACCACCTACCGAAGGAAGACATGCGCCCATCCTCGCCGAGACGCGCAACCTCGGCCGGCCGAACGACGCCCGTGCCGACGCCGGTGCGGCACCCGACAACGACAGTGGCCCCGGACGGATCCGGGGCCACTGTCTCGCAGTAGCGGGGACAGGATTTGAACCTGCGACCTCTGGGTTATGAGCCCAGCGAGCTACCGAGCTGCTCCACCCCGCGTCGGTAGGAACAGCTTACCTCATCCGTGACTCGATCAATCACCAGCCCCACCCGTAACGCCCGGGGCAGGCAATTCGCCCCGGCGGCTGGCCCGGCGGCCCAGCGCGGCACGACCGACCGGACGGGGATCGTCTCCGGATGAAGAAAGAGGCCCCGGACGGATCCGGGACCTCTTCTTGCAGTAGCGGGGACAGGATTTGAACCTGCGACCTCTGGGTTATGAGCCCAGCGAGCTACCGAGCTGCTCCACCCCGCGTCGGTAGATCCACCGTAGCGCACCACCCCCGCTGCCCGCAAAACGACCCACGGAACGCCCGGTTCGACCTCCGCCGCACCGCCGATTCCGGTGAGCGCTCGGCTCAGTCGCCGCTCAGACACGGTGAAGCCCGCGGCAGCGACGAGGAACGCCGGGCCGCGGGCTTCACCTGGTGGGTCGGTCAGCCGGTCGGTGAGGGACTACCGGAAGGCGCCGGCGGACTCGCGCCGCCGCTGCCCGCCGCCTGCTGCGCCTGTTGGAACGCGGTGAGCGCCTCGTCCAGCGCGGCCAGCGCCCGGCCGTACCGCTCGAAGTCGCCGGATGCCTGGGCGGCACGCACCTCGGTGATCGCGGTCCGTACCCGCTCGGCGGCCGCACCGAGGTCGCCGGTGAGCGGCGGGGCGTCGCCCGGCGACGGAGTGGCCGTGGGCGAGGGAGTGGCCGTCGGCGACGCCGGCGGCTCCTCGCCCTCCGGCGGTGGCTCCTCGCCCCCGGCCGGCGGCGGGTTACCGGCCGCTGCCTGCTTGCCCTGCTCGACCAGCTGCTTGATGCCGTCGGCGACGTTGTCCGCCAGGACGACGTAGGAGCCCCCGTCGCCGTACGACATCAGCACCTTCTGCAGCAGCGGATACGCGTCCTGCTGGTTGCTCTTGACGTAGACCGGCTCGACGTAGAGCATCCCGTTGCCGAAGGGCAGCGAGAGCAGGTTGCCGTACTGCACCTGGGCCTGGTTCGAGGAGAGCAGGTTCAGCTGCTGCCGGATGGTGGCGTTGGTGTTCGTCATCCGCTGGTGCACCTGCACCGGCCCGGAGATCGCCGTCTGATCCGGCAGCTCCAACACCTGCAACGTCGGCCTGCCGTCCTGGTACGAACCGGAGATCAGTGCGGCAAGATTCTGCCGGCCGTTGGGGGTGACCGCGCTGGTGAGCTGGAAGCGCGGCGCGTCCTGGCCCGGGAACCGCGTGTAGAGGTAGTACGGCGGCTGCTTCTGCCCGCTGTCCGGCGCGTCCGGCACGTTCGGCACCTGCCAGAAGTCCTGGCCGGAGTAGAAGTCGCCGGGGTTGGTCACGTGGAACCGGGTCAGCAGGTTGCGCTGCACCTTGAACAGGTCGGCCGGGTACCGGAAGTGGTCGGCCAGCGCGGGTGGGATCTCGGCGCGCGGCTTGATCAGGTCACCACCGAACGCCTTGTTCCACGCCTTGAGCACCGGGTCGGTCTCGTCGAACTCGTAGAGCACCACCGTGCCGTCGTACGCGTCGACGGTCGCCTTCACCGAGTTGCGGATGTAGTTGACGTTCTCCCGGGCCAGCTGGATGGTGCCCCGGCCGGTCAGCTCGTCGGTGGTCTCCTGCTGGAGGTTGACCCGCTCCGCGTACGGATAGGTCGCGGCGGTGGTGTAACCGTCGACGATCCACTGCACCCGGCCGTCGACCAGGGCGGGGTACGGGTCGCCGTCCAGGGTGAGGAACGGCGCGACCTTCTCCACCCGGTCCCGAGGGTTACGCACGTAGAGCAGCTTCGAGTTGTCGTTGACCGCCTCGGAGAGCAGGAAGTTCGCTTCCTGCTCCTTGATCGCGTAGAGCAGGCGACGGGTGAACGAGCCGACCTCGACGCCGCCGGAACCGGTGTAGGTGTAGTACGACTCGGGCCCCTCACCGTCCTCGCCGCTCTCGCCCGCCGGGCGGTCGAACTCGGCCGGGTTGGCGTCCGCGTTCGGCTTGCCGACGATGGCGTAGTCACCGGTGGCCATCCGCTCGCCGTAGTAGATCCGCGGCTGACTCGCCGGGATCAGGTCGGTCGGTGAGGCACACGACTCCTGCGACCGCTCGCCGAGCGAACCAGAGACGAAGAACGGCTGCCCACCGCAGACCACCCGGTTCGCGGGCGCGGCCACCACCCCGTACCCGTGGGTGTAGACGGTGTGCCGGTTGATCCAGTTGCTCTGCTGCGCGGTCAGCTCGCCGTAGTTGATCTCACGTACGCCGACCACGTAGTCCTGGGTCGCGCCGTTGAGCGTGTACCTGTCGATGTCGAGCTTGGGACCGAAGTCGTAGAAGCCACGGACCTGCTGGAGCTGGGTGTAGGTCTCGCTGACCAGCTGCGGATCGAGCAGCCGGACGTTCGGCACCACCGACGTGTCGGTGGCCAGGCTCTCCGGCGGGTTCAGGTTGTTGGCCGAGTACGCCGAGCTCTGGGTGATGTCCAGCCCGAACGACGCGCGGGTGGCGTCGATGCTGCGCTGGATGTACGGCGCCTCCTTGTCCCGGGCGCTGGGCTTGACCTCGAAGGTCTGCACCGCCCACGGGTAGATGCCGCCGATCGCCACCGCGGACACGCCGAGCAGGGCCAACGAGATGCCCGGCCAGACCAGGTTGCGCATCCAGGCGTTGGAGAAGACGATGATCGCGATCGCCACCACCACGGAGATGTAGGCGAGGATCTCCTTGGCCGGCAGCAGGGCGTTGATGTCGGCGTAGCCGGCGCCGTAGACGTTCACGCCGTCGTTGTACTCCAGCAGCATCGCGCGCCGGTCCAGCACGTACGCGACGGCCTTGAGTAGGACAAAGACCGCGACCAGGGTGCTCAGGTGAGCCCGAGCGGCGTTGCTCATCCGATCGCCGACGCCCTGTAGGCGTACCCCGCCGAAGAGGTAGTGCACGGCCAGCGCACCGATCAGCGCCAGCACCACCGCGGTGAAACCGAGCCCCAGCAGGAACCGCCAGAACGGCAGTTGGAAGACGTAGAAGCCGACATCGACGCCGAACTCCGGGTCGTCGACACCGAAGTTGCCGCCGTGCAGGAACAGCAGCCACTGGTTCCAACGGCTCTGCGCCGACAGGCCGGCGAAGAGGCCGACGACGGCGGCGGCCGCGGTGATCCACAGGCCCAGTCGGGGGCCGAGCAGCATCCGGTACCGCTCCAGGGTGGCCTGTTCCGGTGAGTGGGGACGCATCCGTGGGCGCAGCCGTTGTGCGAGCCAGAGATTACCGCCGACGATCGCCCCCATCGCCAGGCCCGCGGCCAGGAAGAGCAGCAGCCGGGTGACCAGCACCCCCCGGAACACCTCGGTGTAGTCGACCTCGGAGAACCAGAGCCAGTCTGTCCAGGCCTGCACTCCCCAACCGAGCAGGGTGAACAGCACGAACACCCCGATCAGGACCCCGATCGTGACGCGTCCGCGTCGGCTCATCCTCGGCAGGGGGCTGCTGCTACGCATGACCACTGTTGGCTCCGCACGCTCGTTATGATCGGCTCCGACCAGGCACCCAGAGTACGGGGTGTTCCTGAAAGCGTGAGCGCAAGGTCATGCCGCGCGGCTCAGCAGTACGCCGGCTCGCCTCCGGAACGCAGCGTCTCCATCGCGTCCAATGCCTCGTCGAGCGAGCCCACCTTCACCAACGGCAGGTCCGGCTGCCGGTTACGGACCGCCTCGGCGCAGTTGGCCGCCGGCACCAGGAACGCGGTCGCGCCGGCCTGCTTCGCTCCGACCAACTTCTGCGGGATGCCACCGATCGGGCCGACCTGCCCGGCGTCGTCGATGGTGCCGGTGCCGGCGATGATCCGGCCGCCGGTCAGGTCGTCCGGGGTCAACTTGTCGATGATGCCCAGGGCGAACATCAGACCGGCGCTGGGGCCACCGATGTCCTTCAGGTCGAAGGAGAGGGTGAACGGGTGGGGCTGCTGCTGCTCGATCTCGATCCCGATCCGAGGCCGACCGTCGTGCTCCTGGCTGGTGATGGTGTCGGTCCGCGCGTTGCCGTCCCGGGTGTACCCGATCCGCAGCGCGCTGCCGGCCGGCCGGGCCCGGATGAGTTCGGTCAGCCGGGAGGCGAACGGCACCGGTTCACCGTCGACCGACGTCACCACGTCGCCGGGGCGCAGCACCGCGGCCGACGGCCCGTCGGCGGCGACCGACTTGACCACGACCTGCACCTCGTAGCCGAGTTCCCGCAGCGCGGCGGTTTCCGCGCTGGTCTGCGAGACCTGGAAGTCCTCCGCGTTGCGCTGTTCCACCTCCTCCTGGGTCTCCCCCGGCGGGTATACCAGTTCCCGCGGCACCACGGCCTGCTCGTCGGAGAGCCAGCCCTGGATGGCCGAGCGGAGCTTGACGCCGGGCTGCACCCCCACCGTGGTCAGCCGCAGTTGGCCGGCGGAGCTGGAGGTTTCCCGCCCGGTGACCTGGATGACCTCCTTGCCGTCCGCCTGGCCCAGCGTGTCGACGGTCGGGCCGGGGCCGAGCACCACGTACGGGACGGGTGCGCCGAGCACCCCGATGCTGAGCAGTGCGGTGAGCAGGGCACCGAGCAGGACGGTCAGGCCGCGACGTCTCATGCGGCAGAGCGTACCGATCCCGGTCGCGGCGCCCGGCCGGCACGACCAACGACTTCGCCCTGAGCGCAACCGTGGTGGCGGCGACTCGGGGCGGAGCGCGCGTACCGTAGACGTCGTGCCTGATATTCCGTTCGGTTTCGCGCTACCGGGTGGGCAGCCGCCCGACCCCAACGACCCTGCGCAGATGCAGCAGTTCATGTCGCAGTTGCAGCACCTGCTCTCCGCGTCGGGCAGCGGGCCGGTCAACTGGGACCTGGCCCGTCAGGTGGCGGCCAGTCAGCTCGCCGCGGCGGGCGACCCCGCGGTCTCGCCCTACGAGCGTCACGCGGTGGAGGAGGCGCTGCGCATCGCCGACCTCTGGCTGGAGCCGTCCTCCGCGCTGCCCTCGGGCATCCGTAACACGGTGTCCTGGAACCGCAACGAGTGGATCTTCAAGACGCTCGACGTCTGGCGCAAGCTGTGTGACCCGGTGGCCAGCCGGATGGTCGGCGCGATGGGCGACCTGGTCCCGCCGGAGGCCCGGGCCCAGCTCGGCCCGATGCAGTCGATGGTCGCCACCCTCGGTGGCGCGCTCTTCGGCGGCCAGCTCGGTCAGGCCCTCGGGTCGCTCGCCGCGGAGGTGCTCTCCGCCGGCGACATCGGCCTACCGCTCGGGCCGGCCGGCACGGCCGCGCTCATCCCCGCCAACATCAAGGCGTACGGCGAAGGGCTGGAGCTGCCCGAGGACGAGGTCCGCCTCTACGTGGCCCTGCGCGAGGCGGCGCACCAGCGGCTCTTCGAGCACGTTCCGTGGCTGCGGGGGCACGTCCTCAACGCCGTCGAGACGTACGCCGCCGGCATCCGGGTGAATCGGGAGGCGATCGAGGAGGCGATGGGACGGGTCGACCCGACCGACCCGGAGTCGATGCAGGCGATCGCCCTGGAGGGAATCTTCACGCCGGAGGACAGCCCGACACAGAAGGCGTCGCTGGCTCGGCTGGAAACGGCCCTCGCCCTGGTGGAGGGCTGGGTTTGCCACGTCGTCGACGGCGCGGCCGACGGCCGGCTGCCGAACCTGGTGGCGCTGGGCGAGGCGTTCCGTCGCCGCCGGGCGGCCGGCGGGCCGGCCGAGCAGACCTTCGCGGCCCTGGTCGGGTTGGAGTTGCGGCCCCGTCGGCTGCGCGAGGCCGCCGCGCTCTGGGCGGCGCTCACCGAGCACCGGGGAATCGCCGGCCGGGACGCGCTGTGGGGGCACCCCGACCTGCTTCCCTCCGACGACGACTTCGCCGACCCGGTGGCCTTCGCCATGGCCGACGTCGACCTGATGACCGAGTTGGAGAACTTCGACTTCTCTGCCCCGGGTGGCCCGGAGGAGAAGGCCCCCGGCGAGACGGAACGCCGCGACGACACCGAGGGTGGCGAGGGCCGTACCTGACCTGCTGGACCGGCCGGTGGCGGTCGCACCGAGACGGCGTGTCAGCCGCTCCGGCCGGCCCCGGACAGCAGGGTCCGGGTGTGCTCCCACCCGTTGAGCGCCGGATCGAGCCGGGCCAGATCCGCCGGGCCGCGCAGCCGGTGCCAGGAGGGGGTGACCGCCAGGTCGCCGGGACGGGGTGCCGCCGCCCGCACGGCCGCGGGCACCGTGGCGTCCATGTCCAGCGGCGGCAACCAGGACGGTACGGGGAGGCGGGCCGCCACCCCGAGCAACCCGGGCAGGCCGCCCTCGGCCGGTGCGACCGCGACCGGTCGACTGGTCAGCGGACGAAGCAGCTTGCCGACGGTGAGTCCGGGCAGGTCGGGCGCGTCGCCCGCGACGACCGCCACCTGCTCGTAGCGGTCGACCGTCGCCGACGTCCCGTCCACCGGCCCGGCATCGGACTGCGGGTCCGGGCCGGCCGGGCCGCAGGCGTCGGTCAGGGCGGCGAACACCGCGTTCGGGCTCGGCTCGGGCACCTCGTACACGGTCGTGCCGGGCCAGATCACCGCGTCGGCCAACCAGCGGTCGGCTCGGGTGACCGCCACCGCGGTGTCCACCTCGTTGAGCATGGCGAGCAGGTCCACCACGTCCTCAGCGAGCGCGCTGCGCCAGTCCACCGGGTCGACACCGGGCGGCGTCCAGGCGATCGGCGCGAGCAGCGCCACCACCACTCGTCGGGCCATTCACCGACCCTACCGCTGCGGCACCGAAGGCCCGACGGTCTGTCAAGGGGCGCCGGCGACGGCCGCCACGCCCTCCAGATAGCCGCGCGCCCGTTCAGTCTTGGGGTACCTGCCGACCAGTGCCCAGAACTGCGCGTTGTGACTGGACACGATGAGGTGGACCAGCTCGTGCAACAGCACATAGTCGATCACCCAGTCCGGCATCTCCTGAATCCGGTGGGACAGCCGGATCGAACGGTCCGCCGGGGTGCAGGAGCCCCACCGCCCGTTCTGGTTGCTCACCCACCGGACGCTGGCCGGCAGGGCCTGGTCGCCGTACTCGGTGAGGTAGAGCTTGATCAGCCGACTGGCGCGGGCGAGCAGTTCGGCGTCGGAGCGGACCAGGCGCCCCTCACGGGCCGCCAGCCGGGCGAGCATCCGGTCAACCCACTCGCTCTCCTCGGCCCGGGAGAACTGGTCGGGAATGAGGACCACGACCCGCTCCCCGTCGCGGTAGGCGGACACCGTACGTCGCCGACGCTGGCTGCGCCGTACCTCGACGACCGGCTTCCGCGGCCCTGCCATCAGTGGACCGCGCAGCCTCGGTTTGCTGTCACGTTGGCAAGCTAATGCGTTGTGACCAGGGGTCCGCAAGAGTCAACGCCCCGACACGCGTCCGGAAAATGGGGATTGGTCGCCAGGAGTCCCGAAAAAATTCTTGCCGGACCCGGGGACAGCCGTCACGGTCACCCTTCGTGGTGGCCGCCGAGGTGTCACACCCGGGCCGACAAACACGCTAAGTGATCATTGCTGTGGAGCTCAAATCGGGGTCCACGCCCCCGCTCGACCCCCTCACCAGCGCAATTGCGGGATGCTGGTCGGCGTGTCCCCGGCAAACTGACTGATCTGACGCAATTCGGCGTGCACACTCTCGACGTCGCCTTGCTCACAGTGGCAATGCGCAGCTGACATGGAACCGCCCACACCTGGGTAGGGTCCGCCAACCGGCGGTCACGTAGGTGGCCGCCGGACAGGACCGGCGCCGGACGCCCTGAGCGGCCGCCACCGGGAGACCCACCGGGTCGTTATCGACCGGTGGACGACACAAGGAGGGCACACCGTGGCCGACCAGGCCCAGACCTACAACGGTTACTGCGTCAAGTGCAAGGAGAAGCGGGACTTCGAGGGCCGTGTCGAGGTCTCGAAGACCGGCATGAACATGGCCAAGGGCAAGTGTCCGGTATGTGGCACAACAGTGAACCGCATCCTGGGCAAGGCGAAGGTCTGACGTACGCGTACTACATTCGGGGGGTGGCCTGCGGCCACCCCCCGCCCACATGCACGGTCACTGTCGGACCACCGACAGTAGTGACCGTGGGCTGTGGATAACTCGCCGAAACCTGTGGACAGCCCTGGATCTGGGGCCGGCCACCTGTGGACAACGATCGACGGAAAGCGCGGACACGGTCACTATTCGTGCTCATGACGCGAACCGCCGATCAGCCGCCTTCTCCCCGTCCCCGCCTGCTACCGGGGCTCACCCGTCTCTGGCGCGACCGGCACACCCTCCAGCTCGGCCTCGGCCGGGAGCGGGCGGTCCTGGTCGAGGTGGCCGACCCGCGAGCGGCCCGGCTGCTCGACCTGCTCGACGGCACCCGCAGCGAACGGCAGGTGCTGGCCGGGACGGAAGTCCGCCCGGAACACGCCCGCGCTCTGCTCGATGCCCTGCGCACCGCCGGTCTGGTGGTGCCGGCGCACACCCTCGTGCCCCGGGACCTCACCGGACCGCGACGGACCCGCCTTGCCGCCGAGGTCGGCGCGCTGGCGCTGGCCGCCGCCCGGCTGCCGGGCACCCCCGCCCAGGTGCTTCGACGCCGCCTGACCGCCCGGGTGACGGTCACCGGCAGCGGTCCACTCGGCCCCGCCATCGCGGTAGCACTGGCCCAGGCGGGCGTCGGCCACGTCCATCCCGACCTGCCCGGGGTGGTTCGCCCGCTCGATCTCGTCGGCACCGGTATCGCCGCCACGGAGATCGGCAGACCGCTCGACGCCGCAGCCCGGGCCGCGGTACTGCGGGCCGCCCCCGGCACCGGCACCGGCCCGCTGCGTCGGCCCCGCCCCGACCTGGTCGTGCAACTCGGCTGTGACCGGCCGGCAGCGCTGCTGGCCGCCGGTCATGCCCAACGGCGGCAGCCGCACCTGCTGGTGGACATCCGGGAGGCAATGCCGACGGTCGGCCCGCTGGTCCGCCCGCCGATCGGCCCCTGCCTGCGCTGTCTCGACCTGCACCGGGCCGACCGGGACCCCGGCTGGCCGACGCTCGCGGCCCAGCTCGCCAGCGCCCCGCCCACCCCGGCCTGTGCCGTGAGTCTGCTGCTGGCGGCGACCGGATACGCCGTCGGTGAGGCGTTGAGCCACCTCGACGGCGGCACCCCCGAGACCCTCGGCGGATCGGTCGAGGTGTTGGCCTCCGGCAACCTCCGGCGACGCTACTGGCCGCCCCACCCGCGCTGCCGATGCGGCGGCTGACCGATGGGCCGGCAGCGGGTGCGCCTGCACGGCAGCAGCGGGCCGGCCGAGTCGGTAACAATGACCGAGTGACCGACATCCCGCGCCGGGCCGTGTCCCGGACCGCCAAGCTCGCCGCTCTGCCGCTCGGCTTCGCCGGACGGACCGTCCTCGGCATGGGAAAGCGCGTCACCGGGCTCGCCTCCGATGTGATCTCCGCAGAGATCCAGCAACGCACGGCAGAGCAGTTGTTCAGCGTCCTCGGGCAGCTCAAGGGCGGGGCGATGAAGTTCGGTCAGGCGCTGTCGGTGTTCGAGGCCGCCCTCCCGGAGGAGATCGCGGCGCCCTACCGGCAGGCGCTGACGAAACTCCAGGAGGCCGCGCCGCCGCTGCCCGCCGCCAGCGTGCACAAGGTGCTGGCCGAGCAGCTGGGGCCAGCCTGGCGGGACCGGTTCGTGAGTTTCGACGACTCCCCGGCCGCCGCGGCAAGCATCGGGCAGGTGCACCGGGCCATCTGGCGGCTACCGGACGGTTCCGGCCGCGACGTCGCCGTGAAAATCCAGTATCCCGGTGCCGGTGACGCCCTGCTCGCCGACCTGAAGCAGCTCTCCCGGCTCGGCGGCATGTTCCGGGCCATCCAGCCGGGGCTCGACATCAAGCCGCTCCTGGCCGAGCTGCGGGAGAGGATCACCGAGGAGCTGGACTACGAGCTGGAGGCGGAGTCGCAGCGGGCCTTCGCCGCCGGGTACGCCGACGACCCGGAAATCTACGTGCCGGAGGTCTGCTTCGCCTCGTCCCGCGTCCTGGTGACCGAGTGGATCGAGGGCACCCCGCTGGCCGACATCATCCGCTCCGGCAGCGAGGAGCAGCGCGACGCGGCGGGCCGCCTGATGGCCACCCTCCATCTCTCCGCGCCGGCTCGGGCCGGGCTGTTGCATGCCGACCCGCATCCGGGAAACTTCCGGCTGCTGCCCGACGGCCGGCTCGGCGTGATCGACTTCGGGGCGGTGGCCCGGATGCCGGAGGGTACGCCGGAACCGATCGGTCGAATCGCCGGGCTGGCCCTGCGCGGCGACGCCGACGGGGTGGAGGCCGGGCTGCGGGCCGAGGGCTTCGTCAGTGGCACGGAGCCGATCGACGCGCACGCCCTGTTGGAGTTCCTGCGTCCGATGCTGGAGCCGATCGCCGCCGACGAGTTCCGGTTCACCCGGGCCTGGCTGCGGGCCGAAGCGGCCCGGCTGGCGAGCCCCCGCTCCCCGGCGTACCAGTTCAGCCGACAGCTCAACCTGCCGCCGTCCTACCTGCTCATCCACCGGGTGACGCTCGGGTCGATCGGGGTGCTCTGCCAGCTGGAGGCCAAGGCCCCCTACCGGGGCATCCTGGAGCGCTGGCTACCGGGATTCGCCGCGGTCGGCTGAGCCCGGACGCGACGCGGCGGGCGGGGCCGAATGGTCCCCGCCCGCCGTCTGCGTGTTCGTCCTAGAGAACGCCCAGCTCGCGGGCTGACCGGGCGCGGCCGGTCATGGCGATGGTACGGGCGGATCGGGTTGCCTCAGTGCTCGTGGTGGTGCGACCGGCCTGAGGCCGGAGCATTCGAGCCCTCGACAACGCTTCGTGGAGTAGGTACATCTCGGCTCCGTTCGGAAGGTGCAGCACGGTGGTCAGCTTTCTCTCGGCCGGTGCGACACCGGCGGGGTCGGTCTGAATCGGGAACATGTCAGGCAGCCAGCCGGACAGCGCTGCGCGACGCGGCGAGACCATTGGCCGCCAGCCGCGCCTCGGCCTCGACCCGCAACTCGGCGTCACGGGCGAGATCCTCCTTGCGCGGGCGGCCACGGGGTCGCTTGCGCGGAACGACCGCGCCACGCTCGAAGATCTCGCCACCCCAGACGCCCCACGGCTCGGCCCGCTCGACCGCGCCGGCCAGGCACTCGACGCGCAGCGGGCAGTCCCCGCAGAGCGACTTGGCCAGTTCCAGCTCGGTGGGCGAGTCGGAGAACCACAGGTCGGGGTCGAACTTCCGGCAGGGCAGGTTCGCCTCCACCTCGACGCTCACGTCGAGTGGGGCCAACGCCAGACTCATCGCCCGGTCACCTCTCTCTCACTGCGATCTCGTGGATCGCTGTTGCGACGTACTTCGGCGGGCGGTGCAAAAAACTGAGGCCGCGGATCCCGGTGTGCGGGTTCCGCGGCCTCGAGGTGAGCCGGTGGTCTGTGGTCAGACCGGTCTACCTCGAGGTGGAACACCGCGGACGTCCATCCGCTTGTTGACGCCATCGACGCCCTTGCCCGTGAAGCCACTGCTTCCCTGGAGCCCGTTCGTGACCGGTGCGAGGATCAGCTCGGCCTGAATCTCGGCCCGGTGCACCTGCGGAGCCCACGGTCGCGCAGCGACGGCGGTGGCCCGGACTTCCGCCAGCGGAGCGGCGGTCGTCAAGGCAGCCGACAGCGGAGCGACGGCAACGGGCAGCGCCGTCGGACGCTGGTAGATGTAGCTCTCCATCGGTGCCACCTCCTTGACGTGCACTCGTGGTCGACCCGGAAACAGACCCCGTGAGCAGCCCGAACAGGGCCCCTTCCGAGGTGTGCCCTGAGGCTATGCCGGCCGGTGGGGCGAGGGCAAACGAATTAACGGTCGGATTCAGAAAGTTTTCTGCGGGCAGATTTCGTCGACGGTCGCGCCACCCACCAACGCCAGCACCGCCTCCCCGTACAGGCCCAGTTTGCGCGGTCCGATCCCGGCGATCGCGACCAGCTCCTCGGCCCGGCCCGGCCGCCGCTCGGCCAGTGCCACAAGCGTCGCGTCGGTGAACACCACGTACGCGGGCACCTTCTGCGTGCCGGCCACCCGAGACCGCCACTCGCGTAGCCGCTCGTGCAACTCGTCGTCGATGTCGGAGGGACAGGTGGCGCACCGGCCCAGCTTGCGGTCCGGCCCGGCGAGCAGGGTCGTGCCGCAGATCCGGCAGGACACGATCCGGGTGGCGGGCCGCCGCTGCGGGGTCCGCCCCGGCCGTTGCGCGTCGACCCGTTCCGTCGCGCCGGCGGGCGCGAGTTGCGGCAGGAATCGACTCGGTCGCCGGGGCCGGCCGCCCGGCGAGCGCGCCGAGGCGTACGACAGCCAGAGCCACTGGCGGGCCCGGGTGATACCGACGTAGAGCAGTCGGCGTTCCTCCTCGACCTGTTCGGTGGTGCGCGCGTACGTGGTGGGCAGGGTGCCCTCGGCCAGGCCGACCAGGAAGACCGCGTCCCACTCCAGCCCCTTGGCGGAGTGCAGGGAGGCCAGCGTCACGCCGTCCACGGTCGGCACGTGCTGCTGGGCCGCCCGCCGGGCCAGTTCCTCGGTGAAGTCGGTCAGGGTGACCGGGCGCTCCACCGTGGCGGCCACGCCCAGCGGCAGGATCTCCGGGGTGGCCGCGTACTCCTCGGCGAGCTGCACCAGCGCGGCCAGTGCCTCCCACCGCTCGCGGGCGGCACCCCCCGCCGGCGGAGCATCGGGTGCCCATCCGACGCCGGCCAACGCCTCGACCACCGCTGCCCGCAGCGGGGTCTCACCCGGCAGCGACCGGGTCGCCGCGCGCAGCGCGACCATCGCCTGGCGAACCTCGGCGCGTTCGAAGAACCGTTCCGCCCCCTGGACCTGGTAGGGCACACCGGCCTCGGCGAGCGCCTTCTCGTACGCCTCGGACTGCGCGTTGGTGCGGAACAGCACGGCGATCTCGCGGGCCGGGGTACCGGCGCCGATCAGCGCCCGACAGCGGGCGGCGACCGCGGCGGCCTCGGCCGGCTCGTCGGTGAAGATCCGCCGCTCCGGCTCCGGGCCGGCCGGCTGCTGCCCGACCAGCTCCAGGCGCAGCCGCGCCTCGGTGCCCCGCGCCTGCGAGATGACCGCGTTGGCAAGCCCGACCACCTGCGGCGTCGACCGGTAGTCGCGGACCAGCCGGACCACGGTGGCCGCCCGGTGCCGACGCGGGAAGTCGACCAGGTACGCCGAGGTGGCCCCGGTGAACGAGTAGATGGTCTGGGAGGCGTCGCCGACCACGGTCAGGTCGTCCCGTCCGCCGAGCCAGGCGTCCAGCAGCCGCTGCTGCAACGGGTTGACGTCCTGGTACTCGTCGACGACGAAGTGCCGGTACTGGTTGCGGACCTGCTCGGCGACGTCCGGATGCTCCTCGATCCCCCAGACCGCGGCACGCAGCACGTCCTCGAAGTCGATCACCCCACCGGTCCGCTTGAGCCTCTCATAGGCGGCGAACACCTCCGCCACCTTTGCCGGCTCGTGCGAGGTCTCGCGCAGCGCCTTGGCGGCGGCCACCACGTACTCGCCCGGCTCGACGAGGGAGGACTTGGCCCATTCGATCTCACCGGCGAGGTCACGTGCGGCCGTCCGGTCGGCGCGCAGGCCGGCTCGCGCCGCGGCGAGAGTGACCAACCTGACCTTGCTGTCCAGCAGCTCGGGCATGGCCCGGCCGTCGAGCAGCCGCGGTGCGAAGTAACGCACCTGCCGCAGCGCAGCCGCGTGGAAGGTGCGCGCCTGCACGCTGGCCACGCCGGCCACGGCGAGCCGCTGACGCAATTCCGCGGCGGCCCGGGCGGTGAAGGTGACCGCGAGCACATGCCGGGCCGAGATCTCACCGGTCAGTGCCCGGTACGCGATCCGGGACGTGACGGCCCGGGTCTTGCCGGTACCGGCACCGGCGAGTACGCAGACCGGGCCGGCCGGGGCGGTCACCGCCGCGCGTTGCTCCGGATCGAGCCCGGCAAGCACGCGTTCGGACGCGGAGTTAACCACCACAGCGGGGAATTGTCGCAGCTTCTCCGGACGTTGCAGCGGATAGCCTGTGCTTGATCGGCAAGCCACCGGGCGCGACGTTGGAGGATCTCACCATGCTGACGATGTATTCCACTCCCTGGTGCGGCTACTGCCACCGGCTGAAGTCGCAGCTCGACCGGGAGGGGATCGCCTACCAGGTGGTCGACATCGAGCGGGATCCGGCGGCCGCGACGTTCGTCATGCAGGTCAACGGCGGCAACCAGACGGTACCCACGCTGCGCTTCGCCGACGGCAGCGCGCTGACCAACCCGTCGATCAACCAGGTCAAGCAGCACCTGGCGAGCATCGCCGCCTGACCGCACCGGCACACTTCCCGCGCTCCCCTCGCCTCTTCCGCACCGATCATGAAGTTGTTGCCCAGGTAGGCGCCTACCTGGGCAACAACTTCATGGTCAACTGCGCCGGAGGGGGTCGAGGGCGACGATCTCGGCCTCGGGTGCTCGGCGTTGGGCGGGAACCGGGAGCCGCACCGGCGGCCCGGGGGGTGGACTCAGGTGGCGGCCACGCCAGAGGTAGTTGCCGGCGAGCAGGGTCGCCAGGCCGACCGTCGCGAAGACCAGCCGGTAATCGAGCAGGGCGACGACAAGCGCGCCCATGCCGATCGAGAGCGCCTGCGGGAACCTGACCGCCGCCTCGGCGGCGGCGGCCACCCGGCCGAGTAGTTCCGGTGGGGTCCGTCGCTGGATCAGGGTGTGCAGCCCGACCAGGGTCAGCGGCAGCGACAGGCCCGCCACCAGCACCGCGGCGAGGCCGAGCCACAGATTCGGGTACGCCAGCATCAGCGCGGCAGGTCCGAAGAGCGCCACTCCGAGAGCCAGGGCACCCAGCTCACCGACCCGCCGCAGCACGGCGGCGGAGAGCAGCCCACCCGCCAGGCCACCGATGCCCTGCACGGTGAAGAGCACGCCGACGAACGCCGGTTCCCGCCCGAGCCCCCGGTCCACGTAGGCGAAAATCAACGACTCGGTGAAGCCCATCACCAGTGAACCGAGGCCGTAGCCGAGCAGCGCCCGCCGCAGTGCCGGCTCGGTCGCGAGGTGGCGGAGTCCGGCGACCAACTCCCGCGGCAAACGCGTCCGGTGCCCGGAGCCACCGGCCGACGTGTGCGGCGTCGGCGACCTGCCTGACGTGGGCGGAACTGACGGCGCAAGCGACGCGCCGGGCGTGGCGACCGTCTGCGGCGCGCCGACCACCACGGCGGCGACCAGAAATCCGACAATTCCCACCAGGGCCAGCAGCCAGCCGCCGAGCGCCACGTAGAGGCCGGCACCGGCGAGCGGGCCGATCAACCGCAGTCCCTGCCGCGCCGTCTGCAACGCCCCGTTGGCCTCGCCGAGCAGGTCCGGCGGCACCAGTTCCCGCACCAGCCGGCTGAGCACCGCCCCGACGGTCAGGTTCGACAGCCCGTACAGCGCGGCCACCGCGTAGATGATCCACATGTCGCCCGCGTCACGGACCGCGAAGAGCGGGGTGAGCAGCAGCGCCGTCGCGAGGTTGGTGACCACGAAGAGGGGACGCCGCGGACACCTGTCGACGAACCAGCCGACCAGCGGCGCCAGCACGCGTGGCACGAGGATGACGAAGATCGTGGCACCGGCGAGGCCGTCCGATCCGGTGAGGTCCTTCACCCATACAGCGAGCGCCAGCAGCAGGATCGACTCGGCGGCCATGCTGGCCGACAGCCCACCGAAGAGCAGGCGGAAGTCCGGGCGACTCAGGACGGTGCGCATTGATCCTCCGTTGGCGCGACTCGGGACGGTGGGCGGGGTCGGCGGGGCCGACGACGCGGATCGCGCCGACCGGAGTCGCTGTCGGGTCTGCGTATTTCTGGTGACACGCCCTCCGCCGGCACCTCCGGCGGAGGGCGCGACGTCCATACTGACCGTGGGGGGCGAATTTCATACAGTTACCGTCGCGTCCGCGGCGGTCGACGGAAAGAGGACACTGTGCCTCCTGCCGCACCCAGCCCGATCCTGCGCCGCCGCCGGCTCGGCGGCGAACTGCGCCGTTTACGCGAGGCCGCCGGGCTCACCGGCGACCAGGTCATCGAACGCGTCGGCTGGGCTTCCGCGTCCAAACTGTCCCGCCTGGAGAACGGCCGCAGCCGCCCCGATCCGACCGATGTCCAGGATCTGCTCGACCTTTACCACGTCGACGACGCCCTCCGGCTGGAGCTGCTCAGCTTCACCCACGAAGCCGGCGACATACGCGGTTGGTTAAAGCGATATCCGGCGATGACGCAACAGCAGCGCGGCTTCGCCGAGCTGGAGGCGGGTTGCGCCGAGATCTCCGAGTACAACCCGGTGCTGGTGCCGGGGTTGTTGCAGACCACCGGGTACGCGCGGATGCGAATCTCCTCGGTCTGGCAGGTAGACCAGGCGGCCGGCGCCCCGGAGGCCGAGGACGAGATCGAGACGGAGATCAGAGCCCGATTGGCGCGCCAGTCGGCACTCACCCGGGAGACCGACCCACCCCGCTACACCGCGGTGCTGGAGGAGTCCGCGCTCGGTCGCCGGGCCGGACCACCGGAGGTGCTGCGTGAGCAGTTGGCGCAGCTCTGCGAGCTGGCCATGCTGCCGAACGTCACGCTGCACGTGCTTCCCCGGGACACGCCGATCGGTCAGTGGTACCTCCCGCCGACCGCGTTCTCGGTCTATCGGTTCGCCGATCCCCTCGATCCGGAGACGCTCGCCATCGAAGGTGGCTTCACCGACGTCATGTCGACCGAGGCAATCACCCTAAATCGCTATAAAGTGGTGTTCGAGTGGCTATGCACGGCGGCACTTTCCGCAACGGACACCCTCTCCTGGCTGATGGATGCGTCGGGGCAGCTGTCCGGCGCGGCGATCCCGCCCACTGTGGCGGGTGGTCCGGCAACGGCGCCGGCTCAACGCCGCAGATCCTCCGGGCGCCTGACGGAACGGTGACCAGCACCGGCCCGCCGTCGGGAGGTGCGGTGCCACTCGGTCCATCGGTTCACCTCAGGAGCGCAACGATGAACGAGTTCCGCAACACGCCGTCCGTCCTCGCCCAGCTCGCGGACGTACCCTGGCGCACCAGTACGCGCAGCCAGACCTCCAACTGTGTGGAGGTCGCACCGCTGTCCAACGGCCCAGCCGCGGTGGCGCTGCGCGACAGCAAGGACCGGGGTGGCCCGGTGCTGCTGTTCGGTCGGACGGGATGGCAGGGCTTCATCTCCGGTGCCAGGGACGGTCAGTTCGACAACCGCTAGCGCGGACGCCCGCGGGGTCGCCGGCTGCTCAGCCGGCGACCCCGTTGTCGTCTGTCCCGCATCGACGCTGAGCAGGGATCGGATGATCGGTCGGGTCTGCGGGCCGATGGGCGCGTTTCACTTGCTGGGACGGGCGTCGGGCGTACGATGACGGAACAGTGACGTGGAACTTCCACGGTTCCACCCGTCGCGACACATCCGGAGACCCACATGCGGTTCCTGATCGTTCGCACCGACATTCGCGCCGCCGCCGACGCCGACATCACCGCTGCCTGGGCCGGAGGTCAGCGGCTGCGGGACGAGACCGCCCGGCCCGAGCCACGTCGCCAGGTCGTCCACGCCGACGACCGCGACGCCGCGCTGCTGCTGGCCCGCGCGATCGCCACCGTGGGCTCCGTACGCTCCGGCAAGCAGCGGGTCAAGGTACTGCCGCTGGACGACGCACGCCACCAACGAGCCGCCCCCGACTGGCCCGGCACCTGAGAACCACCACCCGTCCGTCGTGGTCGACCGGCTCCCCCGCCGAGTTCCTCACCCAGCCGACCACGACGGCCCGTGTCCCCGGTCCGTGACCGCCGCGGCAACGACGGTCACGGACCGGGGCCGCACTCCGAATCGCCCCTCAGCAGCGCCCGTCGAGCCAGCGGTGCACCAGAAACAGCGCGATCGACGAGGGTGGTGGCAGCAGCAGACGGGCGCCGCCCACCTCGACCGGCCGGCCGGCGAGCGCCGCCTCGATCTCCCGCCGGGAGAACCAGCGGGCCTCCGCGATCTCAGCCGGATCCAGCCGCAGCGGGTGCCCCGGGTCGGCGGTGGCCAGGAAGCCGAGCATCAGCGAGCCGGGGAACGGCCAAGCCTGGCTGCCCGCGTACCTGATGTCGGAAACCTCGACGCCGACCTCCTCGCGGACCTCGCGCAGCACCGCCGCCTCGGCCGACTCCCCCGGCTCCAGGTAGCCGGCCAGGCAGGAGAACCGTCGCCCGTGCCCCGTACTGGGCCAGGTGGCGTTGTTGCCGAGCAGGCACCGGCCCTCGCCGCCGTCGATATCGTCGTGCACGAGCACGATCATCGCCGGGTCGGTACGCGGCCACACCCGCTCGCCGGTCGGGTCCACCCGGGTCCAGCCGGCCTCGTCCGCCCGGGTGGGCTCACCGGTCACCGGGTGATAGAGATGCCGCAGGTGCCAGTTGGTCAACGCCAGCGCGGTGGTGAACAGTCCGGCGTCCCGGTCGCTGAGCAGGTGCCCGATGTTCCGCAGCTGGGCCGGCCGGGTCTCCGACACCGTCGGCAGGGTGCCGTGCACACAGAAGACCGGCGTCCCGTCCGGCTCGACGCCGAGGAACATCGCGCCGGCGGCGAGGGCCGGCGGCAGGTCGCCGGCAGCCACCAGCACCAGTTCCGGCTCGGCGGTGTCGGTACGCACCAGGGCCCGCCCACCCGCCTCGACGTCCAGGACCAGCACCCGCGCCCCGACCCACGCCTGCGCCAGCCACTGCGGATCGGTACGCCGGTGCGCCGAACGATCCAGCGTGGACCGGGCCAGCGGCGGGCTGCTGTTCCCGCACCCGCTCACCACGACGCTCCCCCGGGACGCCGGCCGGTGTGCGGCGCCGCGACACCACGACGACGCACGCTCGTCACGGGACGGGTACGGTCTCGACCTGCGCCAGCGTGGCCAGCGAGGCGGCGATCCGCTCGGCGTCGCCGAGCACGACCGTGACGGCTCGGGACGGCGCGAGATAGCGAGCCGCCGCCTCGGTGACGTCGTCGACGCCCACCTTCGTCAGCCGGGCCGCGTGTTCGGCCAGGAAGTCCAACCGCAACCCGTTGCCGGCGTACGCGCTGACCAGCGAAGCCAGCCCGGCCTGGGTGGAGATGCCGAGTTGGAGCGTGCCGAGGGCGTACTGCCGGGCCTGTTCCAGCTCTTCCGGAGCGGGCGGCACGGTGGCGAGCCGGCCCATCTCGTAGCTCGTCTCCAGCAACGCCGGCGCCGTCACCTCGGTGGCCACCTCGGCGGCGGCCACCAGCACCGAGCCGGCCACCGCGTGCTCGATCAACGAGTGCGGACCGTAGGTGTAGCCCTTGTCCTCCCGAATGTTCTCCACCCACCGCGACGAGAAGTAACCACCGAAGATCAAGTTCGCCAACTGCAAGGCGGCGTGGTCGGGATGGGTGCGCGGCACCGCCGGCAACGCCACCCGCATCGACGACTGCACCGACCCGGGTCGGTCGACGAGCAGCAGCGGACCCGGTTCCAGCGGCGGGGCGGGCGGCACGTCGGCCGGGTGCCCGGCACCGTTCCAGCCACCGAGGGCCTTCTCGGCCGCGTCCAACGCCCGCTCCGGGCGCAGATCACCGACCAGTACCAGCACCGCACCAGCCGGATGCACCCGCTGGGCGTGCAGCGACCGCAACGCCGCCGGGCGGACCGCTGCGACCTGCTCCGGGGCCGGTGTCTGCACGGCGTACGGGTGGCCGTCGAAGATCCGCCGGAGCAGTGCCGTACGGGCCAGATGCGCCGGTTGGCTCCGGGCGACCTCGATGCCGTCGACGAGCCGACCCCGCTCGACGCCCACCCACCCGGCCGGGTAGTTCGCCCCGGTGAGGACCTCGGCGAGAATCTCCAGCATCCGGTCCAGCCCGGTGGCCAGCCCGGTACCGGAGATCATCAGCCGGTCCGGGTCGAGCCCGGCCGAGAGCCCGCCGCCGATCTTCTGCAACTCGGCGGCGATCTGCACGCTGCTCATCGTCTCGGTGCCGGCGAGCAGAGTCTGCGTGAGCAGGTGGCCCCGGGCCAGATGGGCCCGTCCGAAGGGCATCCAGAGTCGCAGTTCCACCAACGGCACCGCCGGCCGGCGCACCACGATGACGGTGAGCCCGTTGCCGAGCGTGCGCTCGGCCTGCCGGGGAAGCTTGAGCCGACGGGTCGGTCCCAGCGGCGGCAACTGTCGTCGCGGTACGGTCGCGGTCACCGGGATTCACCTTCCGTTCGTGACTGCGGGGCTCGCAGAACCGGCTCACTCCTCGCACTCACCGGGACCCACCTCCGGGGAGGACCTCGATGGAGGCGCGGCGCTCCGGGCGCAGGGTGGCCGCGGCAGCCCGGACCTGCTCGTCGGTGACCTCACCGATCAGGCTCGGCAGCTCACCGAGCAACCCCGGCTCGCCGCGCTGCTGCTCCAGCACCGCCATGCCCAGCGCGCGGCCGAGCACCGCATCGGTTTCACGCAGCAGGTGGGTGGCCATCCGCGCCTGGGTCCGGGCCAGTTCGCCGTCGCCGAGCCCGTCGTGGGCGAGCCGGTCCAGTTCCTCGTCCAGGGTCCGCAGCACCTTGTCCACGTCACCGCCGGGCGGCAGGTGCGCCTGGAGCAGCAACGCGGTCGGATCACGGACGTCGAACGGGTCGCCCATGAAACCCAGGTAGCCACCGACGCTGGTCACCGAGCGGTCCCGGCGCACCAACCGCTCCACCAACCGCGACGCGTCGCCGTCGGTGAGCACCTCGGCCAGCACCACGTACGGCAGGTAGGCGGCGAAGTCGTCGATCGGGTCCGGTACCCGCCATGCCGACGCCACCGCCGGCAGCGGAGCCAACTTGTCGGTGTACTCGGTGCGCCGCTCGGCGGTCAGGTCCGGCTCGGCGAAGTCCGGCCGGTCGGGCGCCGGACGGGCCGGTACGTCACCGAAGTGCCGCTCGATCAGCGTGACGGTCTCGGCGGTGTCGATGTCCCCGCTGACCGTGAGCACCGCGTTGCCGCTGGCGTAGTAGTGCCGGAAGAAGTCCGCGGCGTCGGCGACGGTGGCCGACTCCAGATCGTCGAAGGAGCCGTACCCGTCATGGGCGTTGGGGAAGGTGTCGAACAGCACCGGCGGCAGGGTCAACCAGGGAAACCCACCGTACGGCCGGTTGAGCACGTTGACCCGGATCTCCTCCTTGACCACGTCGACCTGGTTGCGCAGGTTCTCCTCGGTCAGCCGAGGGCCACGCATCCGGTCGGCCTCCAGGAACAGCGCCCGTTCCAGAGCGTTGCTCGGCAGGGTCTCGAAGTAGTCGGTGTAGTCCAGATGGGTGGAGCCGTTGAAGGTGCCGCCGGCACCCTGCACATGCCGGAAGTGGGCCAGCTTCTCCAGATTCTCCGAGCCCTGGAACATCAGGTGCTCGAAGAGGTGGGCGAAACCCGTCCGCCCCTCCGGCTCGGAACGGATGCCGACATCGTAGACGACCGCCACCCCGATGACCGGAGCGCTGCGATCGGGGGTCAGGACGACCCGTAGGCCGTTTTCGAGGGTGAACCGTTCGACCGGATACCTCGTCGCTGGAATTCTCGCTCTGCGGGTCGGCACGGAACCGACCCTAACGTCTCGGCGCGCCCGCCGGTGCCGGCGTGCAAGGAAGCGCACCGCCATCGGAGCTACGCCCGGACCCGAGCGGAGCGCCGCGTGCCGTCAGCCGGACGCGCTGCCGGTGTGCTCGGTCGGTGCCGGTCCGCGCAACTCCACCAGGCCGGACGGAGCGGACCCGCCCGGCGTGACCGGCCAGGGTGCGAACGTCACGGCCGTGGCCAGCAGCAGCCCGACGGCCGCCACCGCGATCACCAGAAGCAGCTCACGCACCGCCGAGCCCACCATGGTCTTCCTCCCCGTACCCGATCAGGAGCCCCCCGGCTCCTCCCCCGCAGTCAGGGTTGCCGAGCCGGATCAGGAAGACAGTCGCCCACCCGACGGTCGGTCTACTGATTGCCGACTCAGGCTTGCGGCCCTGCTCGGCGCGGGCCGGAGGGCGCGAACCGGAATTGGCCGGGGACGTCGACAGGCGCAGGAACGCGGACGGCCGGGCCGCCGCCGGTGCGCAGTGCACGGCGGCGACCCGGCCGACACCGGGTGACCGAGAGGTCAGAGCGGACGGATGTTCTCCGCCTGCGGGCCCTTCTGGCCCTGCACGACCTCGAACTCCACCCGCTGGTTCTCGTCGAGGCTGCGGTAGCCGGAGGACTGGATCGCCGAGAAGTGGGCGAAGACGTCCGCGCCGCCGCCGTCCGGGGTGATGAAGCCGAAGCCCTTGTCAGCGTTGAACCACTTGACGGTGCCAATAGCCATGCTTGTTTCGTCTCCTTGACGGAACGTCAACTCCGCACCTGTTGCGGAGTTGAAAGAGGAATGTCCCGAGCGAACCTGCTCGGAACGCCTGTCGCTGCTGGTCGCCCCGCCCGGAGAAGTCCGGACATAACAAAGAGCGCCTGGGGCCACATTCCGCCAGGCGCAAACAGAGCTGGTAACCGAAACTGCAACGAGGGAACCCTACCATGGATCCGGCAGCACGCCAGTGCTTCATGTCGACTCGGGAACCGAGCTGATCAAGGCCGTCAGCCCGTCGACGTCCAGCAGGTCCGTCGGACGGACGGTCACCCCGTCCCGCACGTAGTGGAACGCCGCACCGACCCGGTCGACCGGCACACCGGCCAGCTCCGCCCAGGCGAGCCGGTAGACCGCCAGTTGCACCGCCGCCACCTCGGCCGCGGTGCCGTCCGGTCGCGCGCCGGTCTTCCAGTCGACCACGTCGAAACGGTCGCCCGGACGACGGAACACGGCGTCCATCCGGCCGCGTACCACCACACCGCCGATGACCGTGGCGAACGGCACCTCCACCTCGATCGGGGTGCGGTCGGCCCACTCGCTCGTCAGGAAGCGCCGCTGAAGCTCGGCCAGCTCCTCGTCCGGGGCCGCGTCCGCGTCCGCCGCCCCCGGCAGCTCGTCGGTGTCGAGCAACCGGTCCGCGCCGAACCGTTGCTCCAGCCAGGCGTGGAACGCGGTGCCCCGGCGAGCGTACGGGTTGGGCTCGGTCGGCATCGGGCGACGCAGTGCCCGGGCCAGCCCGGCCGGATCCCGGCGCAACGCGACAAGTTGCGTCACCGACAGATGCTCGGGCAGCGACACCTCGATCGGGCCGGAGAGCCGGCTCACCTCCGCCCGCTCGGCCAGCAGCAGCTCACCCTCCCGTCGCCACCGGGCCACCTCCGGATCCTCGCCGATCGCGTCGTCCGGCCCGTCCCCGCCGTCACCGTCGGTCAGGAAACGGCGGACCAGCGCCGCCGCCTCGGCCAGCACCGGACGGCGAGGGCCGAGCGGATCGGCCGGCCACTCGGCCCGCAGAACCACCTCGGTGGTCGGGTTCACCGCGTCCGGCGCCGGCTCCGGAGCCCATTCGTCGACCAGATGACCGGCACCGCCGTCCAGGCAGGCATCGTGCACCTCGCGGAGCAGCGCCGACGGGCCACGCGGCCGCTTGGTGCCCTCACCCCACCAGTGCCCGGAGCAGAGCAGCAGCCGCCGGGGCCGGGTCACCGCCACGTACGCCAGCCGTCGTTCCTCCCGCTCGTCGTGGGCCCGCCAGGCATCGGTGAAGTCCTCCACCGCCCGGGCCACGCCGCGCTGGTCGTCCGCCTCGGCCAGGGCCAACTCGGGCAGCCCGTCGGCGTCCCCGCGCAGCGGGAACGGCAGCACGCCCAGGCCGCCCAGCCAGTGGTCCGAGTTGCGGACCGGCCCTGGCCACCCGCCACGGCTCAGCCCGGCCACCGCCACCACGTCCCACTCCAGCCCCTTGGCGGCGTGTGCGGTGAGAATCTGCACCGCCCCCTCGACCACCTCGACCTCGCCCGGCGCGAGACCGCGCTCCTCGTCCTCGGCGGCGGCGAGATAGGCCAGGAACCCGGCGAGCGTGGCGGCCGGCGACTCCCCGCTGAACCGGGCGGCCACGTCACCCAACGCATCCAGGTGGCCCCGGGCCAGGCCGGCGTCACCGGCACCGTCGCGGCCCGCCCGCACCGCCACCTCCACGTCCAGCCCGGTGGTCCGCTCCACGTCCGCGATCAGTTCCGGCAGGGACTGGTCCAGCCGGTAGCGGAGCAGGCCCAGTTCCCGGCCGTACGCGCGCAGCCGCGCATACCCCTCGGCCGAATACGCCTGCGCCGGACCCAGGTCGGCGAGCGCCTCCACCAGGGTCGCCTCGTCGAGGCGATCGGGGCTGACCTCCGGAGTGCCGTCGTCGGCGAGTCGACGCCGGGCCGACGCGATGGAGCCGGCCCGGCGATGCAGCGCCACCAGGTCGCGTGGCCCGATCCGCCACCGCGCACCGGTCAGCAGGCGCAGCAACGCCGCCCCGTCGGTCGGGTCGGCCAGCACCCGCAGGGTGCAGACCACGTCGCGTACCTCGGGGGTGTCCAGCAGGCCGCCGAGACCGACCACCTCGACCGGCAGGCCGCGCTCGCGCAGCGCGGCGGCGATCGCCGGGATCTGGCTGCGCAGCCGGACCAGCACCGCCGTGGTCGGGCGTCGCGTCACGGGGATGTGCTCAGGCAACACACCCGGCGTGCCGGCCGCGCCGCGCCAGGCGGCCAGCAGGCTGTCGGCGATCCAGTCGGCCTCGTCGGCGTACGTCGGCAGCAGCGCGCAGTGCACCGTGCCGGCGGCGGCCCCGCGCGGGCTGCGATGCGGGATCGGCTCGTCGACACCGAGCGCGGCGTGCAGCTCGGGCACCCGCGCCCCGGCCGCGCGCAGTGGCGTGGCCAGCGTGTTCGCCACCGCCAGGATCTCCGGTCGGTTGCGCCAGCTGGTGGTCAGCCCGAGCACCCGCGCCGGGCCGTCGTCGACGCGGGTGAATTCGGTAGGGAAACGGTCCAGGGTGCCGGCGCTGGCTCCCCGCCAGCCGTAGATGGACTGGCAGGGATCTCCCACCGCGGTCACCGGATGGCCGTCACCGAACAGCGCTCTGAGGAGCACCACCTGGGCATGGCTGGTGTCCTGGTACTCGTCGAGCAGCACCACCCGGTAGCGACTGCGCTCGATCTCGCCGACACCGGGATGGTCCCGGGCGACCCGGGCCGCCCGAGCGAGCTGGTCGGCGAAGTCCATCGCCTCGAAATCGTCCTTCCGGCGGGCGTAGCCGCGCACCAACGGCAACAGCTTCAACCGGGCCTGCTGGAGCGCGAGGGCCTTGCGTACCCCGGCGTAGACCCGCCCCGGACGTGACTGCACGTCGGCGAAGAACCGGCCGGTCCAGGCGGCCAGCTCGTCCGGTTCGACCAGGTGCTCGTCCAGCTCGCCGGCGAGCGCGAGCACCGCGTCGGTGACGGTGCTCGGCATCCGGTCCACCTCGGACATGTCCCCGTCGTAGTTGCGCACGATCAGGTCGACCAACTGCCAGCGGGACGCCTCGGTCAGCAGCCGGGTGGAGGGCTCGTAGCCGGCGCGCAGGCCGTGCTCGGTGACGATCCGCCCGGCGTACGAGTGGTAGGTGGCCACGGTTGGCTCACCGGCGAGGGGATCGTCGAGCGGGTTGCGGTCGCGGCGGCCCAGCCGGCGGACCAGCTGGTCGAGCCGGATGCGGACCCGGTGCGCCAGCTCACCGGCGGCCTTTCGGGTGAAGGTGAGGCCGAGCACCTGCTCCGGCCGGACGTACGAGTTGGCCACCAACCACACCACCCGGGCGGCCATCGTCTCGGTCTTGCCCGAGCCCGCACCGGCGACCACCAGCAGCGGCTCCACCGGCGCGGCGATGATCGCCGCCTGTTCCCGGGTGGGCGCCGGCAGGCGGAGCAGCTTCGCCAGTTCCACGGGTGTGTACCGGGGGCCGGCGTCGGCCGCGCGGGGTGCCGGTGGGACCGGCTCGAACAGGGTGGGCTGGGTCACGGCTCGACCACCTGCCGGCCCTGACCGGACACCGGGCAGCTGCTGCGCACCGGGCAGACCCGGCACTTCGAGTTGGCGACCGCGGCGAAGGTGGCGGCGGCCATCGTGTCGGCGGTACGACGCACCAGTGCGGTCGCCCAGCCGGCCTCCGGGCCGTCGGTGGTCGGCGGCTGGGCCTGCTCGCGGGCATCCTTGGCGCCGGTGCCGAGCTGCACCAGTGCCGCGCCACCGGGTTCGTCGCCGAACTCGGCGAACGCGCCGGCCTCCACGGCGGCCTGATATGCACCCAACTGGGGATGCTCGGCCACCTCGCTCTCGGTGACCGCGGTGGACTTGCCGGTCTTCAGGTCGACCACCACCAACCGGCCGTTCGCGTCGATCTCCAACCGGTCGACCCGGCCGGTCAGCTCGACCGGCCGGGTCGGGTCGTCGAGGCGTACCGCGAACTCCTGCTCGATGGCGAGCAGCCGGCGCGGGTTGGCGGCCAGCCAGCGCAGCAGCTTGTCGACCATCGCCTCGGCGCGGGCCTGCTCCGGGCCGACCATCCAGCGCGCCGCCAGCTCGATCGCGTCGAAGCGGGCGGCCACGTACTCCAGCAGTGTCTCCCGGTCGGCGCGGGCGTCCTCGGCCAGCATCGCCGCCGCGTGCACCAGGTTGCCGACGCCCTGCGCGGTGCTGGCCGGTGCGCTACCGCCGTGCCGTTCCAGCAGCCAGCGCAGGCTGCACCGCAGCGCGCTCTCCATCCCGGACGGGGTCACCCGGACCGGCTCACCGTCGTCGACCAGCGGCCGGTCGTCGGAGAGGGCGCGCAGCCCCCACCAGTCGTCCGGGTGCGCGCCGGACACCCCGGCGGCGGCCAGTCGGGCCAGCTCGGCCGCTGCCGCGCGCCGCCGGGCGGGCGGTGCCGCCGGATCGGCGACCGCGGTACGCAGCTCCGCCACCAACGCGGGCAGGGTGAGTGCCCGGGGCGGCCGACTCAACGGAAGCCGGCGCGGACCGGTGTGCCCGGCCTCGGCGGTACCCGTCGGGCCGTCATCGTCCGGGACGCCATCCGCCGGGGTGCCGGGGGGAAGCGGTTCGTTCGGCGGCGGGGGTGGCGGACCGGCGGCGCCGCCCGGATCGTCGGTGGGGCCCAGCTCGTAGAGGAACCGGCTGGGTTGCTCCTCGTGGTCGTCGCCGCCCACCGACGCCGAGGCGACCGCGCTGACCAGCAGCCGCCGCCGAGCACGGGTCACCGCGACGTGGAACAGCCGCCGCTCCTCGTCGAGCAGCGCCGAGGTCTGCCCGACCACGACGGCCACCGCGGCCGCACCGTCCCCTCGGCCGGCCAGCACGTCGACCAGCCGCTCCGAGCCGAGCAGACTGCCGCGTAGTCGCAGGTCCGGCCAGACGCCCTCCTGCACTCCGGCCACCGCGACCAGGTCCCACTCAAGTCCTTTGGCCGCGTGCGCGGTGAGCAGCCGTACGGCGTCGCCCCGGTCCGCCGTCGGTGCGAGCGTGTCGGCCGGCAGCTCCTGACCGAGCACGTGATCGAGGAAGACCTCGGTACGCGCGCCCGGCAGCCGATCGGTGAACCGGGCGGCGGCGTCGAAGAGGACCAGCACGGCGTCCAGGTCACGGTCGGCCGCCTCGGCCCGGCGACGCCGGGCGAGATCGCCCTCGCCGGCCACGGTCGGGCCTCGGGTCAGCGCGGCCGACCACAGCTCGGCCAGCCCACTGGCCCGCCAGACCGCCCAGAGAACCTCCTCGGCGGTGGCGGCCGGCCGGCCGGCCGTCTCCCGGGCGACGGCCAGCAATCCGGCCACCGTCTGCGCCGGCTCGGCCCAGCGCCGCTCGACTCCGGCCAGCTCGGCCGGGTCGCGGAGCGCCTCGATGATCAGCTCTCCGGAGGGTCGGCGGTCACCCCGGGCCAGGGCGAGGGCACGCAGACCCTGGCGCAGCCGCCGCTCCGCCAGCGGATCGGCGCCACCGAACGGCGAGTGCAGCAGCGCGACCGCGGCCTCCTCGTCGAGTCGCGCCGGCTCCAGGGCGCAGCGCAGCAGGAGCAGCAGCGGCGCGACCGCCGGTTGCAGGTGCAGCGGAAGATCCTCACCGTGCACCACGGTCGGCACGCCGGCCGTGTGCAGCGCCCGACGCAGCCCGGGCAGCTGCCGGGCGGTGGAGCGGACCAGCACCGCCATCCGCGCCCACGGCACGCCGTCGAGCAGGTGCGCCTCCCGCAACGCATGCGCCAACCACGCCGCCTCACTCGTGGTCGAGGAGAACGTGCGTACCTCCACCGTCCCCGGCGGAGTGTCCGGCAGCGGTCGTAGCTGCCGGTGGGCGGCCGGCCCGCGCAGCCGTCGGGCCAGCCGGGTGGTAGCGGCCAGCAGCCGCGCTCCCGCGCGGTAGCTGGTGGTCAGCAGCACCTGTGCGGCCGGTGCGCCGGAGGCGGTGCGGAACCGGTGCGGGAAGTTCGTCACGCCGCCCGGGTCGGCCCCTCGGAACGCGTACGTGGACGAGTCGGGATCGGCGAAGGCGACCAGGGGAAGGCCGCCGCCGGCCACCGTGTCCAGCAGCTCCAGCTGCGCGGGATCGGTGTCGGCCAGCTCGTCGACGTAGACGTACGCCAGCCGGCGCCGCTCGGCGGCGAGCAGTTCCGGATCGTCGCGCAGCATCCCGGTGGCAGCCCGGACCAGCTCCGCCGGGTCGTAGGCGACCGAGCCTCGGTTGGCCACGTCACGCAGGGCCAGCACGGCCACGTACTGCCGGAGGAACCGGGCCGCGGCCGGCCAGTCGGCACGGCCGAGCCGCTCACCCAGCCGGGCCAGCTCGACCGGGCCCACCCCCCGCTCGGCGGCACGCATCAGCAGGTCGCGCAGTTGAGCGGCGAACGCCCGGGTACGCAGCGCCGGCCGCAGGTCCGCCGGCCAACCGACCTGGTCGTCGTCGGGCTCCGCGTCGGGCTCCGCACCGACGACGTCGAGCAGCTCGCGAATGATCAGATCCTGCTCCGGGCCGGTGAGCAGCCGGGGCGACGGCTCGCCGCGTTCGGCGGCGGCCCGCCGCAGCAGACCGAAGGCGTACGCGGGAAAGGTGCGCACCAGCGGCTCGCGCAGTACCCGCTGCCCGGTCGCGGCGATGCCCGCCTCGATCCGGTGCCGCAGATCGGCGGCACCACGTCGGCTGAAGGTGAGCACCAGGATCCGCTCCGGGTCGACTCCCTCGGTCACCCGGGCGGTGACCGCCTCGACGAGGGTCCGGGTCTTACCCGTGCCCGGCCCACCCACCACGAGCATCGGACCGGCGGTGTGCGCGACGACCTCCGCCTGCCGCGGATCGACCTGCCCCGGCCCGACACGACCGATCGCGGCCCGAGACGGTCCGGCGTTGTCCGGCGCAGCCCGATCCGCTCCGGCGTGGTCGGACCCGACCTGGTCCGGCGCAACCCGATCCGCTCCGGCATGGCCAGGTCCAACCTGGTCGGGCGCTACCCGACTAGGCCGAGCCTGCGGATCAGCGGCGTCCGAGGACGGGGCGACGGACGGGCCGCTCCCCTCGGTCGGCCCGGCGGGCCGACGCACCAACCGGTACGCCTGCATCCCGCCATCCCATCACGGCCCTGCGACACCGCCCGACCCGCCACACCCGCCCCGGTCGGTGTTCGGGGCTCGGGGTGCGGCGAGGTGGGGCTTGCGCCCGGCGGGAAGATGTGGTTCGCCGCATCCCGGGCCGATCAGCCGCCGGGCCAGCCCGGGGCAGCGGGGTCGCCCAGCGAGGCGGCGGGGTCGCCCAGCGAGGCGGGCCTGCCAGCGGGCGCGCCGCCACGGGCCAGGCGGTCAGGTGAGGTGGGATTCGATCAGGTCCAGCGCACCGGGGACGGTGTCGACCGACCGCAGGAGGTCGAAGCCGGCGGGCTTGAGGAACCTCTGGTCGGTCAGGTTCCGCAGCCACTCCAGCAGCGGGTCGTAGAAGCCGTCGGTGTCGACCAGCACCATCGGCTTGTGGTGCAGGGCGAGTGTCGCGGTGGTCCAGACCTCGAAGAGTTCGTCGAGCGTGCCGAGCCCGCCGGGCAGGGTGAGGAAGGCGTCCGACTTCTCGAGCATCAGAATCTTCCGACTGGCCATCGAGTCGGTGACCAGCAGTTCGTCCGAGTCGAGGTCGGCGACCTCCAGGTCGACCAGCGCCTGCGGGATCACGCCGACCGTACGACCCCCCGCAGCGCGTGCGCCGTTGACCAGCGCACCCATCATCCCGACGCAGCCGCCGCCGCTGACCAGCGTGTGCCCGCGCCGAGCAAGCTCCGCACCGGTGTCGGCCGCCAGGTCCAACCAACGCTTGTCGAGTGTCCGGGAGGAGGCGCAGAACACGCAGATCGCGGCCATCGGTCAGCGCCCCGCAGGCTCGTCGGTCGCGGCGGATTCGTCTGCGGCGACCGGCCCGCCAACAGCAGCCGACCCGTCCGCAACCGCCTGCCCGTTCGAGTCGGCCGAACCGCCCGCCGTGGCGCGCCCGTTGACGGTGGCCGACTCGTCGGCGGCGGCCTGCTGGTCGGCGGCGACCCGGGCGACGGCCTCCTCGCGTACGGTCTCCTGCTCGACGCTGAGGGCGGCCTCGGCCTCCACGATGTGCCGTACCGCCGCCGCGACATCGTCGGTGACGCAGATCAGCTCCAGATCGACCGGGCCGATCTTGCCTTCGGCGGCCATCGTGTCACGCAGCCAGTCGAGCAGCCCCTGCCAGTAGTCCGCGCCCATCAGCACCACCGGGAACCGGGTGACCTTTCCGGTCTGCACCAGGGTGAGCGCCTCGAAGAGTTCGTCCATGGTGCCGAACCCGCCGGGCAGCACCACGAACGCCTGGGCGTACTTGACGAACATGGTCTTGCGGGCGAAGAAGTAGCGGAAGTCGATGGCCAGGTCGACCCACTCGTTGATGCCCTGCTCGAAGGGAAGTTCGATGCCGAGGCCGACGGAATGGCCGCCGGCTTCGCTGGCCCCCCGGTTGACCGCCTCCATCACGCCCGGACCGCCGCCGGTGATCACCGCGTAGCCGGCCCGGGCCAGCGCCGCGCCCAACGCCTCGGCGAGCTGACACTCGGGGCTGTCCGGCTTGCTGCGCGCCGACCCGAAGACGCTGACCGCCGGCGGCAGGTCGGCGAGGGTGTCGAAGCCCTCCACGAACTCGGAGAGGATGCGCAGCGCCCGCCAGGCATCCTTCGTCTTCCAGTCGGCCCGCGCCCGGGAATCCAGCAGGCGTTGATCCGCGGTACTATTGGTGATCGACTGGCGACGGAGTGTTACGGCGCCGCGATGCCGCTCCTGTTCTCGTTCGCGCCGGTTGCTCTGGGTCATGGAAGCAACCGTAGTGGAGTCCAGCCAGATAACCCGGCAAACACTTTGTGATCTTGTGCAACCAAATCGCTTTCCCGTACGTCTTACTATTCACATACCGGGTATGCCCCGGCGCGCGGGCTTCGGGGGAGGAGACAGCGTGATCAGCAACAACGAACGGATCCGGATCCGCCGCCAGATGCAGCGGCGCATCCGCGACGTGGTGGCCGAGCGCCGCCGCACCCGCCTGCTCGACAAGCCACCCGAGCCGCCGGCCGATCCGGCCGCCGAGTCACACCTGAGCGCCGTCTGACGTCGGAGCGCTCACCCGCCTGCGGAGTTGACGCCCGGACGATCAGGCGGCCAGCCAACGGTGCAGCGTCGCCGCACCGTCGCGGATCTTGCTGATCTCGACGTGCTCGTCCGGGTGGTGGGCCAGGTTCGGATCACCCGGGCCGAAGTTGAGCGCCGGGATCCCCATCGCCGCGAACCGCGCCACGTCGGTCCAACCCAGCTTGCCGATGGGCGCGGCACCCACCGCAGCCAGGAATTCCCGGGCGGGGGCGGCCTCCAGTCCGGGCAGCGCACCGGCCGCGCAGTCGGTCACGGTCAGCTCGTAGTCAGCGAAGACCTCGCGCAGGTGCGCCTCGGCCTCGGCCGGCGTACGGTCCGGCGCGAAGCGGTAGTTCACCTCGATCTCGCACCGGTCCGGCACCACGTTCCCGGCGACCCCACCGTGGATGCGGGTCGCGTTCATACCCTCCCGATACTCACACCCGTCGATGGTCACCCGCCGGGCCTGGTACGTCGACAGGCGGCGGAGCACCTCACCCGCGCCATGCACCGCATTGATGCCGTGCCAGGAACGGGCCGAGTGGGCCCGGACCCCGGTGGTCACCACCACGGCCCGCACGGTGCCCTGGCAGCCGGCCTCGACGATGCCGTACGTCGGTTCCAACAGCAGCGCGAAGTCGGCCGCAAGCCAGTCCGGGTGCGCCTGCGCGACCAGGTGCAGGCCGTTGTACCTCGACTCGATCTCCTCGGCCTCGTAGAAGAAGTACGTCACGTCGTAGCGTGGCTCGGGCAGGTTCGTCGCGAGATGCAGTGCGTAGGCGACCCCGGACTTCATGTCCGAGGTGCCGCAGCCGTACATCAGGTCGCCGCGCAGGGTCGACGGGAAGTTGTTGTTCAGCGGCACCGTGTCCAGGTGGCCGGCGAGCACCACCCGAGAGGCCCGCCCCAGATCGGTACGGGCCATCACCGTGTTGCCGTACCGGTAGGTGGTCAGGTGCGGGACCACCCGCAGCACCTCCTCGACGCAGTCGGCGATGGCCTTCTCGTTGAGGGACACGGACTCGATGTCGACCAGCGCGCGGGTCAACGCCACCGGATCGGCGAGGACCTCGGGGGTAAGCGGGTTCTCCATGGTCCGCACGGTACCGTCACAACCGGCGACCGCGAGACGCGAGCCCTTCGGCGCAGCGCGAGGAGTGGGCCGGCGGGCCCCGCAGTCGCGAGCAGCAGCCAGCCCGCAGGCGAACGAGAGGTGAGTAAGTGACGTCCACACAATCCGCGTGGGGCATCGGCCTGGCCACCGTCACCGCCGAGGACCAGGTGCTTGACGCCTGGTACCCGACCGGCAAGCTGGGCCTCGGCGAGCTGCCGCTGGTCGCCGGTGAGGACGAGGCCGACGTGCTGGACCTGCCGCCCGGCGCGATCGGCGACCGGGCCCTGCCGGGTCTGCGTACCGTCCAGGTGGTCACCGTCATCGGCTCGCTGGACGATCCGATCAAGGACGCGGCGGACGCGTACCTGCGGCTGCACCTGCTCTCCCACCGCCTGGCACGGCCCAACGAGATCAACCTCGACGGCATCTTCGGCAAGCTGGCCAACGTGGCCTGGACCACCGCCGGGCCGTGCCCGCCGGAGCGGGTGGACGAGCTGCGCGTCATCGAGCGGGCCGCCGGTCGCCACCTCGGGGTGTACGGGGTGGACAAGTTCCCCCGGATGACCGACTACGTGGTGCCCTCCGGGGTGCGGATCGCCGACGCCGACCGGGTCCGGCTCGGCGCGCATCTCGCCGCCGGTACCACCGTCATGCACGAGGGCTTCGTCAACTTCAACGCCGGCACGCTCGGCGCCTCGATGGTCGAGGGACGCATCGTGCAGGGCGTGGTGGTCGGTGACGGTTCGGACATCGGCGGCGGTGCCTCCATCATGGGCACCCTCTCCGGCGGCGGCACCGACAAGGTACGCATCGGCGAGCGCAGCCTGGTCGGCGCCAACGCCGGTGTCGGCATCTCTCTCGGCGACGACTGCGTCGTCGAGGCGGGTTGCTACATCACCGCCGCCTCGAAGATCAGTCTCCCGGACGGCCGGATCGTCAAGGCCCGCGAACTCTCCGGCGTCGACGGATTGCTGTTCTGGCGCAATTCGGTCTCCGGCGCGTTGGAGGCCCGCCCCCGCACCGGCCGGGGCATCGAACTGAACGCCGCCCTGCACGCCAACGACTGAGCCCCGGGTGGGGCGGGCGCGATGACGCCCGCCCCACCCGGCACGGCTCACCGCAGGCGGTACGCCTGGATGATCCGCTGGGTGACGGTGTTGCCGTCGGTGTCGCGGGCGGTGGCCCGCAGCGACACGTGCCCGGTGCCGCGTGGGTGCTGCACGGTGGCCTGCCAGCCGCTACCGACCTTGCGTAGCTTGGCGCGCTGCCAGCGCTTACCACCGTCGTAGGAGACGTCGACGGTCAACGACGCCGTCTTCGCCGTCGGTGCGCCGGGTTGGCGCTGCACCGCGACCGGAATCACGAAGGACCGGCCCGCCGGAGCCCCGTTCCGCTCGTCCAGTCGCGGCGCGAAGCGGATCGCCGAAGCGGGCAGCCGGAGCGGGTCGTCGCCGCGTACGTGCCGGGACCGGAAGGTCCAGGCGGTGGCGACCTCGGTGCTCAGATCGGTGACGGTGCGCTTCGCGGAGGTCTCCAGCCGGTACCTGGCGGGGGCGGCCGGCACCTCGAACTGACCCCAGCCCGGGTCCGTGGTCTCGTCGACCAGCTTGCCGTTGCGGTAAAGGGCGGTACGCGAGGCTTCCGTCAGTGAACTACCCAGATGTCCGGCCGCGTCGCTGTGCAGCGGCACGGACAGGGTGATCAGGTCGCCCTGCCGGGTCAGGCCCTCGTCCGGCCAGCGCGGCACCGGGAACGACGGCCCGTGGGGTGCGCCGTTCCAGACCTCCCGGTAGCTGCGTCCGCCCCGGTAGGCCGTGGGTTCCGAGAAGAGCACGGCGACCGGTTCGAGCCAGGGCGCGTCATCGCTGCGTGTGCCGAACCACAGCTCGGTGCTCCAGCGCACCTGCCTGGTGTTGTAGTACTCGACCCGGTGGCCCGGCACCGCCACCGGTAGCCCGATCGCCCAGCCGCCCAGGTCTGGCTCGAACACGGCGAAGGACATCCGCTCGGCGAGCGTGCCGGGATAGCCGTCCCGGAACGTCTGCTTGACGGTGGCCAGGTCACTGTCACGGTAGTGGCGGGTCAACCCGGCAGGCATCCGGCCCGGCACCATCTCGGCAAGGGCGTAGAGGTACGGGCTGCTGGCCGCCTCCAGGTCGACGAACTGGCTGCTGAACACGGTGAAGAAGTGGTCTGCCGCAGTCCGCCCGCCGACCTGGCCGGTGAACAGCCCGCCGAAGTCGTCGGCGACCGCGCCGAACGCGGCCGATCCGTCGTCGAACAGGAAGTTCGCGTCGACGGCGACAAGTGCCGGCGTCGCCGAGCGGTCCGGCACGGTCATCCGCACCGGCTTCGCCGTGCGCGCGTCCACCACGACCTCGGCGTCCGACTCCACCACCAGCTCCGGCTGGGCCATCAGCACCAGTTCCTCGCTGGCCTCGTCGAACAGGAAGCTGGCCAACCCGTACCGTCCCTTCGGCACCCGCACCTCGGCGGTGCCGTCCGGGTCGGACACGAAGATGTCGGTGAAGTCGTCCAACCCGAGCAGGAAGCTCGCGTAGTCGTCCGGCACGTCACCCTCGCGGCTCAGGTGACGCAGGGTCAGCGTGTAGCTCTCCACCTCCTTGTGCACGGCCAGCGGGGTGACCGCCACCAGGTCACCGGCGCGGGCGACCACCCGGCCGGTGTAGTGGCCGTCCGGGCTGTCGACGCTGGTGTCGACCGTGAGCGTGGCGGACGCGGTGCCACCGGCCGGCACCTGGACCTGCTGGGCACCGAGCGTGAACACGCCGGCCGGCACGGGCTTCCCGTCCGGTCCGGTGGCCTCGATGCTGAGGTCCAGGGTGAGCGGCGCGGTTCCGGTGTTGCGCCAGGTCACCTCGCGCTGGATCGGTTCGTCGTCGTCGTGCGGCCACAGCGTCCGGCCGAACGAGACGCTCGCCGGCTCGCTGACCACCGACTGGGTGATGGCACGCGCCACGTCGACCCGGCCAGCGCCCTGCTGGTACGCGGTCAGTTCCGGATGCGGTCGGGCCGAGGCCATCAGGGTGGCCTTGAGCCACTGCGCCGTCGCGCCGGTGTGCTGCTGGGCGAGCAGCGCCGCCGCACCGGCGACGTGTGGTGCCGACATCGACGTGCCGGAGAGCGAGACGTACTGCTCGCCGACCGGCTCACCGAGCTGGGTGCCCTGCCCTCGGGCGGCCACGATGTCCACTCCCGGCGCGGTGATGTCCGGCTTGAGGGCGTCGTCGCCGACCCGTGGGCCCCGGCTGGAGAAGTCGGCGAGCTGGTCCTCGCGGTCGACCGCACCTACCGCGAGCGCGGCGTCGGCGCTGGCCGGTGAGCCGACCGTGCCGGTCCCTCCGGCGTTGCCGGCGGAGATCACGAAGAGGGCACCCGTCTGCTCGGTGAGCGTGTTCACCGCCTCCTCCAGCGGGTCCACCTCCGGGGTGTCCGCCCCGCCGAGGCTGATGTTGACCACGTCGGCCTCGGCCTCGGCGGCAGCCCACTGCATGCCGGCCAGAATGGCCGACTCGGCACACCCGTACTCCTCGCAGACCTTGCCGGAGAGCAGGGTCGCGTCGGGTGCCACGCCCCGGTTCCGGCCGCCCGAGGCGGCGCCGCTGCCCGCGATGATCGAGGCGACGTGGGTGCCGTGCCCCACGATGTCGCCCGGGTTGGCATCCTCGCTGAAGTTCCTCGACTCGGCGACCCGGCCGGTGAGGTCCGGATGCGCGGCGTCGACGCCGCTGTCCAGCACCGCGACGCGTACCCCCTGGCCGGTGAAGCCGGCCTGGTGGGCGGCGGGCGCCCCGATCTGCGGCACGCTGTGTTCCAGCGTCAGCTGCCGCCGACCGTCGAGCCAGATCCGCTCGACACCCCCCGCCGCGTCGATCCGGGCGCCGCTGGCACCGGCGAGCGTGGCCCACAGCTGGCCCACGCGTT
Organism: Verrucosispora sp. WMMD573; assembly: GCF_027497175.1. Taxonomy (NCBI): domain Bacteria; kingdom Bacillati; phylum Actinomycetota; class Actinomycetes; order Micromonosporales; family Micromonosporaceae; genus Micromonospora; species Verrucosispora sp. WMMD573. The sequence continues at coordinate 461,975 of NZ_CP114901.1, forward strand.
GCTTGTCCGCGGTGGCCGCGACGCCGCCGATGGCCGCCAGGTCGCGGGTCACGGTCACTCCTTCGGGCGCGCCGGCCCGTCGGGCGGTCGACCCGTAGGTCATGAGCAGGGGCAGTTCGTCGCGGTGCGCGTCGTCATAGCCGGCGGCGATCAGCCCGGCCACGTCGAAGAGCCGGCGGTCGACCCGCCCGTCGCGGATCAACGGCAGGGCATCCTGCGGCATCACCCAGAGGTGGTCCCGCTCCCGGCGGGTGACGAAACGGACGCCATCGCGCCCCTCAGCCGGGCGTACGCTCGCCCCGGTCGCGGTGACCGTGACCTGGTCGCCGGTGATCAGGGTGACGGTGGCGGGTCCCCGGCCGGCGTCGGGTCGGCCGCTCGGGACAGGGGTCAGCGGGGCCACGGTCGGCGTCGCCGGTGCGGCCGTGACCGCCGCCGGTACGCCGAGCACCAGACCCAGTACGAGCCCGGTGGTGGTCAGTCTGCTCCTTCGTCGCAACTGAATCCTCCTTTGAAGCGTCTATATCGATGTAGGGCACATCGACAGTCCTCAGAGTTGCATACCGAGTATGCAAAAGGGAGTCGAGAATTCGACGAAGTTGAGTCCTCTCCACGACGGCGCCAGGCATGATCGGACGAATGACGTCCATGAAGGAGCGCATGCTCGCCGGTGAGCCCTACCTTGCCGACGACCCGGAACTGATCGCCGATCACCTCCGCGCCCGGCGCCTGATGGAACGGATCAACAACAGCGGCGTCGACGACCAGGAGGCGCGTCAGGCGGCGCTGCACGAACTGCTCGGCGAGCTCGGCGAGGAGACCGGCATCCGGCCGCCCTTCTACTGCGACTACGGCTACCAGATCCGGATCGGGCCCCGCAGCTTCGTCAACTACCACGCGGTCTTTCTCGACGTCGCACCGATCACCATCGGCGCCGACGTCCAGATCGGCCCGAACGTGCAACTGCTCACCCCCACCCACCCGGTGGAGCCGGAGCCACGCCGGGCGAAGTGGGAAGCGGCCCGACCCATCACCATCGGCGACAACACCTGGCTCGGCGGCGGAGCGATCGTCCTCGCCGGAGTCACCGTCGGTGACAACACCGTGATCGGGGCGGGCGCCGTGGTGACCCGCGACCTGCCCGCCAACGTCGTCGCGGTGGGTAACCCGGCTCGCCCGGTACGCCAGCTCAACTGACCCTCGACAAGCCTCCTAGCTGCACAGACACCGGCGATACGAGTGGCATCCAAGGCACCGCATCGGGCACTGTAGGTGACAGGTGCGTCACCGGGAGGCTCGCATGGGAGGCCGGATCCTCGAACTACGCGTACACGGCGTGTCCAACACACCGCCCGCCGAGACGCTGGGTCTGACGGCTGAACCGGGGTGTGAGTCACCTCAGCCACGGCTCGTCGCCGGCGGCCCCGTCACCGGTTTCTACCGCTCCGCGACCGCCGCGCCGCTCGACCCGATCGCCGTCGAGGCGTACAGCTGGGGGCAGTTGACCTCCGGCGCGCGGACCGCCCGCGACGTGGAGCGGGCCCTGTGGACACTGCTACTGCCCTTCACCCTGGCCAACGTGGCGCTGCACGCCCGACCGGGCATACCGGCGGACCCCACCACCGAACGACTGGCCAGCCGCTCCGGAATGACAGCCTGGCTGATCAGGCTGTTCTGCCTGAGCCTGACCGGCACCCCGGTGCTGGCGATGACCGGCATAGGCGTCGATCTCATCGGCTGGCAGTGCGTGGACCACGGCTGCCTGAGCCGGATTCCCGGCCCGTGGGAGTTCCTTGCCGGCGCCTGGTGGCAGCAGGGCGGCCGGGCGCTGGCCGTCGGCCTGACCGTGCCACTCGCCATGATCGGGGTACTCGGCCTGGTCACCTGGCGGACCTACCAGTACGAGGCGGTGATGCCGGCCGACCCCACCACGAATCCTGCGGGACGCCGAACCCCGCCACCGTCGGACGCCGACGTGCCGGTCGGTCAGCCGGCGCAGGAACCGCCGCCCGGACCCGAGCCCCCACCCGGCCCCCCGACCAATCCCCTTCAGGATCCGACGTTCTGGTGGGGCGAGGGACAGCTACGCCGGGCGGCAGTCCTGCACCTGTGCACCGGCACGGTGGTCGCGGCGGCGGTCCCGCTCGGCACGGTCACGGTGCTCGACCCGCCGCACGGCGCACGGGCGGTGCTCACCTGGACGGCAGTGGCCGCCTTCGTGGCCGTCCTGACGGTCACGCTGGTGGCCATCGGCCGGCCCTTCCTGACCCGGCGCGAGGGTGCCACCCCGCTCGGCCGATGGAGCATCGCGGTCATCGTCCTCACCGCAATCGGTCTGGCCGGCACCTTCGCAGTGCTGCTGCTACCCGACGCTGCCGCCGGCGGCCCGCTTGCCGAACTACGTCCGCCCGCCGACTGCGACCTCGACCCGGCCCAGCCCGGATGCCGCGCGGACCGGTCGCTGCCGGGCTTCGACCGGATCATCGCCTGGCTGGGCACCGGTCAACTGCTACTGCTCATCGCGATCGGCGCGACCGCCCGCTCCGGCCGGCGCGGCGGCGCCACACCGGCCGCCACCGCGCTGCTGATCGCCCTCGGCGCCGCCTGGTGCCACGGTTGGCTGCCTGCCGTACCACCGGCGCCGGTGACGCTGTGGCAGTTCGCCCTACCATTGCTCGCCCTCGCCGCGGTCGGCCTGCTGCTGCCCCGGACCCGACCCAGCACTGTCAAACAACCCCTCGAACCGCACACCGACCTGGCCTGGCGCGGCCGGGCGCCCGCCGTCATCGCTGGCTTCGGCTGGCTGCTCGGCCTCGCGTACAGCGCCGGCGTGCTCTACTGGGTCGCCAACCGGCTCAACGGCGGAGACCCGTCCGTCGGCCGGTCCCTGGTGGTCACGCCAGCCCCGGTGGCCTGGGCCGGCCTGACCTTCGCCGCCGCGCTGCTGATCCTCGCTCTGGTCGCCGTCCGCGCCGTGGTGCTGTTCCACCGACTCCGCCGCCGGGAGTACGCCCGGCTCAGTGCCCGGGGCGGCCGGCTGTCCGCACACGACCTGCGTCGCGCCCGTGACGTCAGCACCCACCAGGCGCTGCACCGGCTGGTCGGCGAACACGCACTTCGCCTGATCGGTTGGTACGCCGGCGCCATGGCCGTCGTCGCCGTGATGGGCTGCGTGGCCGTCCTCTCCGCGGCCCGCCCGCAGACCATGACGACAGGCGCGACGACGGTGGTGATAAAGGCGGTGGGTGACGCCGGCGACGCGCTGCTCGGCCTGCTTCCGGTGGCGGTGGCCGCCGTCGGCCTGCTCGTCTACCGCAAGAACACCATCCGCCGCTCGGTCGGCGTGGTGTGGGACGTGGGAACCTTCTGGCCGCGCGCCGCCCACCCCTTGGCGCCACCGAGCTACGCCGAGCGGGCGGTGCCCGAACTGCTCACCCGCACGGCCGGGCTGATCGCCCTCGCCGAGCACGACCCGCGCCGGGTGGACGGCATCATCCTGTCGGGGCACAGCCAGGGCACGGTGATCTGCACCGCGGTCATCCTGCAGATGCCGAACCGGTGGCGGCGGCGGATCTGGTTCTTCTCCTACGGCTGTCAACTGACCCGCCTCTACGGCCGGATCTTTCCCGCCTACTTCGGGCCGGACCGGCTACCGGTGCTGGCGGCGGCACTGACCCGCCCGGGCAGCGGAACCCGGTGGACGAATTTCTGGCGAGACACCGACCCGCTCGGTTGGCCGGTCACCGCCGGGGAGCGGGACATCGCGGTGACCGACCCGGAGGCCCTGCATCCGAGCGACGGCGAGGTTGCCGACCCCCCAATCCGCAGCCACAGCGGCTACCCGGAGGCGGCCGAGTTCCAACGGGAGAGATCCCGGGTGGCCTGGCTCCTGCGACGGGCGGTCCCGTCACCCCGGCGGGGGCTCGGCTAGGCGTACCACCAGGTCGGCACGGTCGGCGGTGTCGGCCACCAGCGCCGCGTTGGCCTCGTCGCTGCCCAGCGCCCAGGCTCGGGCGTCCTGCTCCGACCGGCCGTAGGCCATGTGCCGGGCGACCAGCCGCTGACGCCGCAGGTCGGCGTCGAGGTCCAGGAACCACGCCTCGTGCAGCAGGGCGCGAATCTCGTCCCAGGGCCAGTTCGGGATCAACAGGTAGTTGCCCTCGGTGACCACCAGCCGGACCTCCGGCGGCACCTCGATCGCACCCGCGATCGGCTCCTCCAGATCCCGACGGAACTGCGGCGCCCAGACCGATGTCGGTTCCTTGCGCCGCAGCCGGCGCAGCAGCGAGACGTAGCCGTTGGCGTCGAAGGTGTCGACCGAGCCCTTCCGCAGCTCGCGGCCGAGCCGACGCAACTCGTCCTGAGCGAGGTGGAAGCCGTCCATCGGCACCAGCTGGGCGGCCGGGCCGACCGCCTCGACCACCTGCGTGGCCAGCGTGGACTTGCCGGCACCGGGTGCCCCGGTGATGCCGAGCAGTTGCCTCGGGCCGGCGTCGGCAAGCCCTCGGGCCCGCTCCAGCAGCGCCTCGACCGACAGCACCTGTGCGACGGTCATCAGGACAGGACCGGCCGGCTGATCGTGAACCGCGCCCGCACGGCCGCGTGCACGCCCTGCTGCTGCGGGTCGAGCTCCAACTCCGGGGTGCCACCGGCCTCGACGCCACCGGCGTCGAAGGCCATCCGAGCCATCATCGGTTGGGCGGTGCCGCCCTCGTCGGACAACTCGACCAGGTCGGTGACCTGGGCGCCGAGCGCCTCGGCGTACTCGCGGGCCCGCTGCAACGCGTCGCTGATCGCGGTGTGCCGGGCCTGCCGGTAGGCCGGGCTGTCGGGACGCAGCGACCACCACGGGCCCGCCACCTCGACCTGATCCTGGTCGGCCAGGCGCAACATCAATTCGCCGAGGGCGGTGAAGTCGCTGACCGTCACGGTGGTGACCACCGAGCCGTGCCAGGCCACGACCCGCTCTCCCGAGCGGCGGGTCTCGGGGCGCACCCGCAGCTCGCCGGTCTCACGCCGGTCGATCGTCGGGCCGTACGAGTCGAGCAGGACCCGGATCGCCGCGGCCCGCTCGGCCAGCCGGGTCAACGTCGGCTCCCGCTCCCGGTCCCGGGCCAGCGCGGTCACGGTGAACCGGGCGAGTTCCGGCGCGACCTCGCGGTACGCCTCGCCGCGTACGGTCACGACTGGTCCGTCCACCATGCCCTCACCCTACTGGCGGGCCCGTCGCAGCGCCCACCGATGAGCCGGTCAGGTCCGTGGAAGGTGGGCGACATAGGAGACGGTGCCGGCACCGACCTGACACCCGCTGAGGTGGCCACCGGCCGCCCCGATGTCGTACAGCCAGGCGACTTCGGCTGGTTCCGTGCCCGGCGGAAACGCCATGACCTGCTCGTCGTCCGGGCGGCCGGCCAGCTCGGCGCGGGCGGCACCCGCCTCGACGTAACAGGCGGTCAGCGCGTCGGCGTCATCGTTGCGCAACGCACCGGTCAACTCGTCGAGGAACGCGGTGACCTGGGCCAGCGCGGCCAGCACCTGGTCGCGGTTGCCACGCAGCATGTTTCCGGTGCGTGCCGCCGGGGTGCCGGCGACCCGGGTGCCGTCCCGGAAGCTTCCGGCCGCCAGCGCCAGGACCGCCTCCCGCAACGGCGACCGGTGCGCCGCACCTGCCAACGCCCCGGCGAGCAGGTGCGGCACGTGCGAGGCGAGCGCCACCACGGCGTCGTGCCGATCCGCTGCCATCGGCACCACCCGGGCGGTGAAGACGTCGGTGATCAGGGTGACGAGGCGGCGGAACGCGGCCAGTCCGTCGGGGGCGGGGCAGAGCACCCAGGCGGCGCCGGTGAACAGCTCCGGCAGCGCCGCCGAGAGCCCCGCCCGGTCGGTGCCCGCCATCGGGTGTCCGGGCACGAACCGGCTGGTCAGTCCCTGCTCCGCGGCGAACGCCGCCAGCTCGGCCTTGGTGCTGCCCACGTCGGTGAGCAGGCAGTCCTCGGCGGTGGCGGTGGCCACCTCGACCAGGGTCGCGGGCAGCGTCGGCAGCGGCCCGCCGAGGAACACCACGTCCCGGCCGACCACCGCGTCGGCCAGCCGCTCCGCCATCGGTACGCCGGCCCGTCGGGCCTGTCGACGGGTCCGCTCGTCCGGATCCCAGCCGGTCACGTCCACACCGGCGGCGTGCAGCCGGAGCAGCACCGAACCACCGATCAGGCCGGTGCCGACCACCGCTGCCCGCAGCCGTGCGTCAGCCCTGAGCACCATCCGCGTACCTCGGCGTTCCGTTGCGTCACGGAGCCGGCCGGCTCCGCTGCGGCGTGCCTGCCGGATCCCGCCGCACTGCCGCGATGGGCCGGCGACCCGCCCTGCGTCCGCGACGAGAATATCGCCGGCCGAAGTCCGCCCCCGGGGCGGACCTCGTCGTGGTCAGGACAGGCGGGCGGCGACCGCGGCGATCCGCTCGTCGGACTCGGTAAGCGCCGCGCGGACGTACTGCCGCCCGCCGGGACCGTAGAAGACACCGGCGGCGACCAGAATCCCCCGTCGGGCCAGCCAGTCGACGGTGGCCCAGCAGTCCTCGCCCCGGGTCAGCCACAGGTAGAGCCCCGCCTCGGAGTGCGCCACGGTGAAACCGGCGCCCACGAACGCCGCCCGCAGCGTCTCGCGCCGGGCACCGTACCGCTTCCGCTGCTCGTCGGCGTGCCGCTCGTCGCGCAGGGCCGCCACCATGGCCGCCTGCACCGGCGCCGGCACGATCATCCCCGCGTGCTTACGGATCTTGAGCAGCTCGGCCACCAGAGCCGGGTCGCCGGCCACGAACCCGGCCCGGTAGCCGGCGAGGTTGGACCGCTTGGACAGCGAGTGCACCGCCAGCACGGAGTCGTACGAGCCGCCGCACACCTCGGGCGAGAGCACCGACACCGGCTCGGCGTCCCAGCCCAACGGCAGGTAGCACTCGTCGCTGGCCACCACCGCACCGCGCTCACGCGCCCAGTCCACCACCTTGCGCAGGTGCGTGGCGGGCAGCACCCGGCCGGTCGGGTTACCCGGCGAGTTCACCCAGACCAGGCGTACCCGCGACGTCGGACCGACGGCGGTCAGCGAGTCGGTGCGTACGGTCGTGGCCCCGGCCAACCGCGCGCCGTCCTCGTAGGTCGGGTAGGCGATCGACGGGACCACCACGACGTCGCCGGGCCCCACCCCGAGCAGGGTGGGCAGCCAGGCCACCAGTTCCTTCGAGCCGATCGTCGGCAGCACCCCGAACCCGTCCGGGCCGACGCCACTGGCCCGCGACACCCAGCCCGCGATCGCGTCCCGCAGCGCCGGGGTGCCGGCGGTCAGCGGATAGCCGGGCGCGTCCGAGGCGTCCGCCAGGGCCTGCCGGATCACCTGCGGCACCGGATCGACAGGCGTACCCATGGAGAGGTTGATCACGCCGTCCGGATGCGCCGCGGCCAGCGTGGCCGCGGCGTCCAGGGTGTCCCAGGTGAACTCGGGCAGCCGCGACGAGACCGGGGCGGGCCGGTTCAGTGGCCCTCGCCGCGGGGCGGCTGGGCGGCGACGAAGGTGGCGTCCTTCTCCACCTTGCCGATCTTCGAGGCCCCGCCGGGCGAGCCCAGTTCCTCGAAGAATTCGTAGTTGGCGCCGGTGTAGTCCTTCCACTGCTCCGGGACGTCGTCCTCGTAGAAGATCGCCTCCACCGGGCAGACAGGCTCACAGGCACCACAGTCGACGCACTCGTCGGGGTGGATGTAGAGCATCCGGTTGCCCTCGTAAATGCAGTCGACCGGGCATTCCTCGATGCACGCCTTGTCGAGCACATCCACGCACGGCTCGGCGATGATGTAGGTCACCGGTCTTCTCCTCCGCAAGACATGCCGCGATCACCCGCGACGGTAAGAGCCTAGTATCTCGCCGGGGAGGAGGTCGATCGTGCTCCGAGAGCAAGACTTGGGACACCGAATCGTGGTTCGGCGTCGCGTCGGCGTACGCGGTGGTCGGCCGGTGTACTCCGATGCCCTCGGTGAACTGGTCGAACTGACCGAGACACATCTCACGCTTACCACCCGGCAGGGGCGGTTGCGGGTGCCGATTGCCGAGGTACACCGGGCCAAGCGGGTCCCGGCGGCCCGCCGGCCGACGGCCGCCGCCATGGTCGAGCTGGAACTCGCCGCCGACGAGGCGTGGCCGGCCCCCGTCCGGGCCCGGCTCGGTGACTGGCTGCTGCGGAACGCCGACGGCTGGACCGGCCGGGCCAACTCGGCGCTGCCGGTGGGCGACCCGGACCGTCCGCTGCCGGACGCCGTCGACGCGGTCGAACGCTGGTACGCCGGGCACGGCCGGCCGGCCATGGTCAACACGCCGCTGCCGCTGGCCGCGCCGGTCGGCAGCGAACTCGACCGGAGAGGCTGGGGCAGCCGGCCACCGGTGCTCGTGCAGACGGTCCCTCTCGCCACCCTCAGCGCGGCGACACCGCCCGACGCGGGCTCGGCAGCCCCCGACATCCCCGACGACCCGCGCGGCCGGGACGGCTCGGCCGGCCCGGTGGTCGAGTTGGCCGCGACGCCGTCAGCGGACTGGCTGGCCGTGGCCGCCGGCCGCAAGGGCGGGCTGCCGGACGCCGCCCGGCACGTGCTCACCGCCGTGGACCAGATCCGCTTCGGCCACGCGTACCTCGACGGCGCGCTCGTCGGCATCGGCCGGGGCACGGTCACCGGCCAGGGGCGCTGGCTCGGGTTGTGCCTGATCGAGGTGCTGCCCGCCGCACGCCGGCAGGGACTGGCCGGCCGGCTGATCCGAGCACTCGCCGACTGGGCCGCCGACACCGGTGCGACCGACGCGTTCCTCCAGGTCGAGCAGAGCAACACCGGCGCGGTCGCGCTCTACCACAAGCTGGGCTTCAGCACCCACCACACCTACCTGACCCGCGTCGCGCCGCAGTGACCCCGCCCGTCAACGGCGGACCACCCGGCGGGGCTTGGCCGCGGTGGTCTCGGCGGCCCGTTGCAGGCTGCGCGAACGGTAGTCGCGACCGAGCGTGACCAGCAGCAGGTAGCCAAGCATCGTCCCGACGGTGGTCGCCACCAGGTAGAGGCCGATCTGCGCGAAGAACGTCCCGCCGCCACCGGCGAACGGGTTGTCACCGACCAGCAGGGGCCCGATCAGCACGGTCAGCCCGACCGCGATGCCGATCGCGGCGGCCACCTCGCCGGCCCAGCGGGCCAACGGACGCCGCTCACCCCAGACGAAGGCGACACCGGCCAGCATCAGGCCGATCACCACGAACATCCCGAGCGACACCCGGTCAGCGACGCTGTCGTTGCCATCGAAGCCGAACCGGATGACCAGCCGGGCGACCACGTTGACCGCGAACAGTGCGATCGCGAGCACACCGACCGCACGCCACCGCTGTCCCATCACATGCCTCCCGCCGTACCGCCCGCCCGGATGGCGGGACTCCTGGCAGGAATATCTACCACCCGTCGCTGGGCGACGTCAGTACCGTCCGGGTGCCGGGGCCGGGGCGAGGATCGACCGGAACGCCATCACCGTGAAGGTCATCGCACCACCGACCACCAGGGTGAGCCCGACCCAGTTGCCGACGAGCAGGACGTCACCCTCGTCGGTCCGGTCGGCGGCGATCACCATGATGGCCACCCAGGGCAGCGCCGGCAGCGCCACCGCCCAACGACGGCCGACGGTCTCGACGGCCAACCAGCTCAACGCGATGTTCGCGGCCACGGCCACCAGCACCGCGACGCCGACCAGGTACCCGCCGATCCGAAGCGGAGCGAGCAGCAACTCCAGCACCGCGCTCAGCATCGCCGCCAGGACGGCGAACGTGGCGCCGGCCACCCGCAGGCCGATGTCCAGCGGACGTCGCCACCTCCGGCGCGGTGGGGGCGGCTGCTGCTCCTGCGGGGCGACCGACATCGCGGCGGGCAGGGTCACCGGTGACCGGCCGGGGTGACCGGTCTACGGCCGGGACCGCCGACGACGTCCGGGCCGCCGGCGGCGTCCGGCGCTACCGCGTCCACCCCGGCGAACAGATCCGACTCCCAGCCGTACGGGCCGCTGCCCGCCCCCTTCTCCCCCAGCGCCAGGGTGAAGTACTCCACCCCCATGAACTCGGCGCCGAAGTTGCCGGCGATCGAGTACAGCCAGGAGGTGGCCGGGATCTGGGTGGCATGGGCGCGCATCGCCGCCTCCTTCGCGGCGTGCTGCTCGGTGGCGTCGATCCGGGCCGCGATCTCCTCGTCCGGCGTGCAGAACGGCAGCTCGGTGGCGTCGGCGATGCCGGCGAAGGGGTTGTCCGACGTCTCCGCAAAGTGCGTCATGCCGGCCTCCAGGACGCTCTGCGGCATCGCCGTCCAGTAGACCTTCGCCGGTGCGAGTCCTTCGGCGGCGGCCAGCTCGACGGCCCGCATGGTCACCCGGTGTGCCTGGATGTGGTCGGGATGGCCGTAGAAGCCGTTGTCGTCGTACGTGACGACCACCTGCGGGCGCACCTCCCGGATGATCTTCAGCAGATACCCGGCTGCCTCGTCCAGGTCGGCGCCCCAGAAGGCCCGGGGATGCTCGTTTGTCGACAGGCCCATCATCCCGGAGTCCCGGTAGCGGCCGGCCCCGCCGAGAAACCGGTGGTCGGTGACGCCCAGCTCGGCGCAGGCGGTGGCCAGCTCGGCGATCCGGTATCCGCCGAGCTGGTCGGCCTCGGCCGCGGCGAGCCCGGCCAGCTCCGGTACGTGGATCTCACCCTCCTCGCCCAGCGTGCAGGTCACCAGGGTGACGTGGGCACCCGTGGCCGAGTAGTGGGCCATCGTCGAGCCGGTGCCGATGGACTCGTCGTCGGGATGCGCGTGGACCAGCAGCAGGCGGCGGTCAGGCAGCGTCGTCACGACGGTCACTCTAACCGGCGGTTATCGCCTGCCGACCCAGACGCGTCCGCGCAGGTCGCTCACATCGGGCTCGGTACCGGCCTACGATCTGGCCTGTGGACTTTCCCGAGCTGGCCGCCCGCACCCGCAGGTTCAGCCACGGGGCGCCGCGGGCCGTCTCCGTGGCCGACGACGGTGCCCGGGTGGTCTTCCTACGCTCGGCCGGGCCGGAGGATCCGGCCGACGCGCTCTGGCTGCTGGACGTGGCGACCGGCACGGAACGGCTGGTCGCCGATCCGGGCACCCTGCTCGGCAGCGATGCCGACCCCGACGCGCTGAGCCCGGGGGAACGCGCCCGGCGGGAGCGACTGCGGTTGAGCGCCTCCGGCATCGGCTCGTACGCCCTCGACGCCGCCGGACGGATCGCGGTGTTCGCGCTGGCGGGGCGGCTCTTCCGGGCAGACCTGGTGCATGGCGACGTGATCGAGGTGCCCACCGTCGGGCCGGTGCTCGACCCACGGCCGGACCCGAGCGGGCAGCGGCTGGCCTACGTGACCGACGCCGCCGAAGGGGTACGCCGGGGCGAGTTACGGGTGATCGACACCGACGGCGCCGACACCATCCTCGCCGGCGAGGACTCCGGCGTGCTCTGGGGGCTGGCCGAGCACATCGCGGCGGAGGAGTTCGACCGGCACCGCGGCTACTGGTGGGCGCCCGACGGTCGGTCGGTGCTCGCCGCCCGGGTGGACGAGTCCCGGCTGCCCCGCTGGCACCTACACGATCCGGCGCAGCCGGACAGCCCGCCGGTCAGCGTGGCGTACCCGGTGGCGGGCGGCCCGAACGCCGAGGTCAGCCTGCACCTGCTCGACCTCGACGGCGGCTGGGTCGACGTGCACTGGGACCGGGAGACCTACCCGTACCTGACCGCGGTGCACTGGGGTGAGGGCGCCCCGCTGATCACCGTGCTGCGCCGCGCCCAGCAGCACGGGCTGGTGCTCGCGGTCGATCCGCGTACCGGGGAGACCCAGGTGCACGCCGAACTGGCCGACCCCCGCTGGGTCGAGCCGATCCCGGGCACCCCCGTGCACCTGCCCGACGGCCGGGTGCTGGTCGGTGGCGAGTTGGCCCACGACGGGTACGACGCGCGCTGCCTGTTCGCCGACGGCACCCTGCTCACCCCGCCCTCGCTGTACGTGCGTCGGGTGGTCGGTCGGCTCGCCGCCAGCAGTGGTCCGGCGGACCTGTTGGTCGAGGCGAGCGACGGCGAGCCGAGCGAACAGCACCTGTTCCGGGTCCGGACCAGCATCGGCGGCGGCGTGGACGCCCGCCGGCTGACCAGTGACGCCGGCTGGCACGTCGGTGCGGTCGGTGGCGGCGTGCTGGTCATCGGCAGCGCCTCGCTTGATCACCCGGGCGTCCGGTGGACGGTGCGGCACGGCGATCGAGAGGTGGGCACGCTGCGGTCGCTGGCCGCCACGCCCAGCTACTCCCCGCTGCCGCTGCTGGAACGGGTGACCGACCGTCGGCTTCCCTCGGCGGTGCTCTACCCGGACAACCACGTCACCGGCCGTCGACTGCCGGTGCTGCTGGACGTCTACGGCGGTCCGGGGCACCAGGAGGTGGTGGCCGCGCGCTCGGCCTGGCTGGAGCGGCAGTGGTGGGCCGACGCCGGCTTCGCGGTGGTGGTCACCGACAACCGGGGTACGCCGGGCATCGCCCCGTCCTACGAGAAGGCCATCCACCGCCGGGTGGCCGACGTGATCCTGCTCGACCAGGTGGAGGCCCTCACCGCGCTCGCCGAGAAGCACCCGGATCTTGACCTGGACCGGGTGGCGGTGCGTGGTTGGTCGTTCGGCGGCTGGCTGGCCGGCCTGGCGGTGCTGCGGCATCCGGAGCTGTTCCGGTGCGGCATCGCCGGTGCGCCGGTCACCGACTGGGGCCTGTACGACACCGCGTACACCGAGCGGTACCTGGGTCTGCCCGCCGACGGTGAGGACGTCTACGCGCACCACTCGCTCGTGGAACTGGCCGCCGAGCCGGTCACCGACCCGGCGCACGCCCGACCGCTGCTGCTGGTACACGGCATGGTCGACGACAACGTGGTGGCGGCGCACACGCTGCGACTGTCGGCGGCGTTGCTGGCCACCGGCCGGCCGCACTCGGTGCTGCCGCTGACCGCCGCCACCCACATGGCCGCCGGTGGCGTCGCCGAGCGCCTCCTCCGCCTGGAGCTCGACTTCCTCCGCACCCAACTTCGGATGTGAGTCGGGGCTACGGCTCGACGTGGGCGTTGACCAGCGACGGATAGCCGAAGACGCTGGAGACGAAGGCCCCGCCGGCCTTGGAGCCGTGCACCTGGTAGGCCACGTCGACGTAGAGCGGGACCACCGGGGCGTGCGTCCTCATGATCCGCTCATCGAGCTGCGCCCAGTGCGGGCCCTGTTCACTCGGCGGCAGGGCGAGAATCCGGTCGAACTCGGCACTGATCATGGGGTCGTTGAAGTACGACTCGTTGGTGTTGCCGGTGGCTCGGATGGCGCGACCGTCGAAGAGGACCGGCAGGATGGACGCGCCGCTGGGCCAGTCGGCGGCCCACGAGCTGAGATACAGGTCCCACGGGTTGCCCCGCTTCTTGATCTCGTCGAACTTCGCGTCGTCCGGGATGTTCCGGATCGTGATGGCGAATCCCGCGCGCTCCAGGTTGCCCTTGAGCTGCGTCGCCACCTGCTGCTCCACTGAGCTGTCGGCGGCGCCGAGGACCAGTTCGGGGCGCTGCCCGCCGAGCAGTTCCCGGGCCTGGTCCGGGTCGCCGTTCGGCCCGGCCGGATACGCGTCGTACGTCCGGTGCCCGATGGTGGCCGGTGGCATCAGGGTGGTCATCGGCACGGCGACGTGCGGCCCGCCCAGCACCTTCACCAGCCCCTCCCGGTCGATCGCGTGGTTCAGCGCCCGGCGCACCCGCAGATCGGTGACCCGCTCGTTGTTGATGACCAGGTGGTTGGCGCTCGGCGTCGGGGACAGCAGCGTCCGGGACCGCAGCGCCGCGTCACCCGCGACCCGGGCGACCAGCGAGGCTGGCACGTAGTCCCACGACAGGGCGCTCTGGTCGGCCCCGTTGTCGGCGATGATCCGGTTGGCGGCGGCATCCGGGGTCGCGCCGAAACTCCACACGAAGCGGTCCGGGTACTGGTGACGTACCGGGTCCGTGCCGGCGTCCCAGTGTTCGTTGCGCTCCATCACGATCTCGGTGCCCGGCCGGTAGCGGGTGACCTTGTACGGCCCGGACGAGAAGGGGGCGTTGCCGAGGTTGAGCCCGGTGTCCCGGTCGGGCGGCAGGGGCGCGGTCGCCGGCAGTGACGCCGCGAACGGCAGGTCGCAGCGGGGCCTGGCGAACTCGAAGCGCAACGTCCGGGCGTCCGGCGTGGTCAGGCCCGGCGGCAGCGAGCCGCGGTTGGCCTCGAAGTCCCACGCGGTGTCGTACTGCGGGGTGTCCGCCAGCCACTCCTGCAGGTAGGTGGGGCCACCGGCCAGGTCCGGGTCGAAGGACCTGGCGATCCCGTACGCGATCTCCCTGGCCGTGACCGGGCGGCCGTCCTCGAAGCGCACCCCGTCCTTGACGGTGAACTCCCAGACCCGGCAGTCGTCGTCGACGTCGCGGCCCGGCGTCTCGGCGAGGTCACCGACCAGCATCAGGTTGCCCGCACCATCGTCCTTCCAGATGGTGAGGCTGCGGGCGACAAGTGGCACGGCCATCAGGCCGGCGAACGAGTACGTCCGCTGCGGATCCAGGTGGGAGATCGGCGTCTCGCGGAGGACGGTGAACGTGCCACCACGCCGCGCACCCGCCACCTCCGGGGCCGGGCCGGTCGAGTCCTTCGGGTCGGTGGCGATGACCCCGATGGGTTGCCGGCCGGAGTTCACCGAGGGGCTCCCGCCGGTGTTCGCCGGGCAGGCGCTCAGGACCGCCACCAGCGCGAACGCGCCACTCGCCGCAACCGCCACCCGTGGTCGCATCTGTTGCCTCCTCAGTCGTCGATGGTTCCACGCCCCGTCCCGCCCCGGCTCAGCCCAACCGCACCCGCGGGTCGATGACCGCGTACAGCAGGTCCACCAGCAGGTTCGCCAGCACCACGAAGACCGCCGCGACCAGCACGGTGGCCATGATGGTCGGCAGGTCTCCGGCGCGTACGGCGTCGACGGCGGTACGGCCGAGCCCCTGGATACCGAAGGTCGTCTCGGTGATCACCGTCCCACCGAGCGCCGCGCCGACGTCGAGCCCGGCGACGGTCACCACCGGAGTGATCGCCGCGCGCAGCGCGTGCCGGCCGTACACCGCCGTGCCGGACAGGCCCTTCGCCCGGGCGGTACGCACGAAGTCCTCACCCAACGTCTCCAGCAGTTGGGCGCGGACCAGTCGGGCGTAGCCGGCGGAGAAGAGCAGCGCCAGCGACAGCCAGGCGAGCACCAGCCCCCCGGCCCAGCGAACCGGGTCGTCGAACAGCGACGTGTAGCTCGGCACCGGCAGCCACCCCAGCGTGTACACGAAGACCAGCAGCAGCACCGCGCCGACGAAGTACAACTGCACGGAGGCACCGGCGAGCGTGAAGCCGATCGCGGCCCGGTCGACCCACGTGCCACGACGCAGCGCCGACACCAGGCCCAGGCCCACCCCGAGCAGCAGCCACAGGACGGCCGCCGGGATGACGATGCTCAGCGTCACCGGCACCACCCGGGCGAGGGTGTCGGTGACCGCCTCGTTGTTCACGTACGACCAGCCCAGGCACGGCGCGTCGCAGCGTCCGCCCTGGGCGCCGCCGAGGTCCCGACCGGTGACGATGCCCAACATGTAGCCCGCGTACTGGTCGACAAGCGGATCGCTCAGCCCCAACTCCTCACGTACCCGTTCCAGCCGCTCCGGGTTGCAGTTCTTCGGGCACATGCCGGTGACCGGGTCCCGGGGCAGGGCGAAGAACATCAGGAAGGTCAGGACGCTCACCGCGAAGAGGGTGAGCACGGCCGACAGGGTCCGCTTGACCAGGAAACGCGTCATCAGAGCCGACCCGGGCCCGGATCGGCGGGGCTCCGCCGTGCTGCGCTGCTCGCGTACATCCGGTCACCTCATCGGGGCGACTTCGGGTCCAGCGCGTCGCGCAGCGCGTCCCCGAACAGGTTGACGGCAAACACCAGCGCGAAGATCACGACGCCGGGAAAAAAGACGAACGCCGGGTCGGTCTGGAGGTAGCCCAGGCTCTGGTGGATCATCCGGCCGAAGCTCGGTGTCTGCTCGGCCAGCCCGACACCGACGAACGACAGCGCCGCCTCACCCGTGATGAACTGCGGCACCGCGAGCGAGAACGACACCAGGATCGGCGCCCAGAGGTTCGGCAGCAGCTGCCGGCACAGCATGTGCCCCGGGCCTGCCCCGCTGGCCCGGGCCGCCGCCACGAACTCCCGCTCCCGCAGCGCGATCACCTGGCCCCGGACCAACCGGGCGGTGCCGGTCCACCCGAACATCGCAAAGATCATGATGAGTATGCCGACCCCGAAGGCCGGTGGCACCGCGTCCCGCTCGCCGTGCAGGCGCAGCGTCAGCGTGGGCGTCAACGCCAGGGCGACCACCAGGAACGGCAGCGCCAGGGTCAGATCCGTGATCCAGGTGACCACCGCGTCGAACCAGCCGCCGAGGTAGCCGGCGAGCGTGCCGAGCACGACACCGATCGCCGCGGTGAGCACCGCCGCCGTGACGGCGACCAGAAGCGACGTCCGCAGGCCGTACACCAGCCGGATGAAGACGTCCCGACCCAGCCCCGGCTCCAGCCCGAAGAAGTGCTCCCCGGACACGCCACCGGCGTGGCCCAGGGGCAGGCCGAATCCGTCCAGCTTGCCCTGGAACTGGTCCTGCGGACCGATCCCATAAGTCAGCTCGATCATTGGCGCGGCCAGCGCCACCAGCACGAACAGCAGGAGCGTCGCGCCACTGACCAACGCGGTGCGGTCAGCACGCAGCCGCCGCCAGACCAGTTGCCCGGGCGAGCGCCCGACGGCTTGGCGAGCACGGCGTCCACCGGCCGCGCCGCCCGGCTCGATCGGAACCCGCACCGTGCCGTCCACCGGTGAAAGACTCATGCCTCGGCCCGCACCCGCTCCGGACGCGGTGGACCCGAGTCGGGGAAGTGGCAGGCGGTGGCCTGGCCGCCGCCGTCGCGCCGGATCAGGGCCGGCTCCTCGACGGCGCACCGGTCGCGCGCCTTCGGGCAGCGGGTACGGAACCGGCAGCCCGAGGGCGGGTCGATCGGACTGGCCGCGTCCCCGGTGAGCCGGAACCAGCCGGCCGAGCCGCGCTGGCCGGCGTGCGGCACCGCCGACAGCAGGGCCTGGGTGTACGGATGCTGCGGCCGTTCGTAGATGTCGTCCCGATCGCCGATCTCGACGATCCGACCGAGGTACATGACCGCGATCCGCTGGCACAGGTGCCGTACCACGGCGAGGTCGTGGGAGATCAGGACGAAGGCCAGCCCCAGGTCGCGGTGCAGCCGCCGGAGCAGATTGACCACCTGTGCCTGGACCGAGACGTCCAGCGCCGAGACCGGCTCGTCGGCCACCACCAGGCGGGGCTCGGTCGCCAACGCCCTGGCGATGCCGACCCGCTGGCACTGGCCGCCGGAGAACTCGTGCGGATAGCGGTCGTCGTGCTCGGGGTTCAGGCCGACCAGTTCCATCAGCTCCCGGACCCGGGCCCTCGTGCCGCCCGGCGGGTGGATCCGGTTGACCCGCAACGGCATGGCGATGATCTGGCCAACCGGGTGCCGGGGGTTCAGCGAGGCGTACGGGTCCTGGAAGATGATTTGAAACTGGGCGCGTAGCGGTCGCAACTGCCGCCGCCCGGCGCGGGTGAGGTCGCGACCGGCGAACTCGATGCTGCCACCGGTCGGCTCCAGCAGCCGCACCAGCAACCGGGCCGTGGTGCTCTTGCCGCAGCCCGACTCGCCCACCAGGGCGAGCGTCCCGCCCGCCTGCACCTCGAAGTCCAGCCCGTCCACGGCCCGTACCGGGCCGCCCTGACCTTGGCCCCTCCGCGCCGGAAAGTGCTTGGTCAGGCCACGAACGCGCAGCAGCGGGCCGAGTTTGTCGACCCTCCCGTCCGTCACCGGGCCACCCCCACCCGGGCGGTCTCCTCGGCGTGACGTCGGATGCGTTCCCCGGCCGGGAGATGGCACGCCAGCCGGTGCCCGCCCGTCCCGACGGCACGCAGCCGGGGTGACTCGGTGCGGCACCGGTGAGCGACGGGTTCGGTGTGCCGGCAACGCGGGTGGAAGACGCAACCGTCCGGCAGGTCGAGCAGGTTCGGCGGGATCCCCGGTATCGGCCTGAGGTCCGCCTCGGGGTCACCCAGCAACGACGGCACACTGCCGAGCAGCCCCCAGGTGTACGGATGCTGTGGCGTCCGGAGCACCTGCTCGACGTCGCCCCGCTCCAGCACCCGGCCGGCGTACATCACCAGCACGTCGTCGGCGACCTGGCCGACCACGCCGAGGTCGTGCGTGATCAGGACGATCGCGGTGCCGTACTCGGCCTGCACGTCGGTCAACAGCTCCAGGATCTGCGCCTGCACGGTGACGTCCAGCGCGGCCGTGGGCTCGTCGGCGATCAGCACGGCGGGATCGTTCACCAGCGCCATGGCGATCATCGCCCGCTGGCGCAGGCCGCCGGAGAACTCGTGCGGATACTGGTCGTACCGCCGGTCCGGCTGTGAGATGCCGACCCGGTCCAGCATCTCGACCACTCTCCGACGCGTCTCGGCGCGCCCGGCGCGCCGGTGGTGCACCCGGTACGCCTCGGCGATCTGCCGGCCGACCGGATGGTACGGGTGCAGCGCCGGGAGCGGATCTTGGAAGATCATCGCCACGTCCCGGCCACGCAGCCGGCGTAGCGCGGCCTCAGGTCGACCGACCAGCCCGTGCCCAGCGACGGTGATCTCACCGGCCACGGTGACCCGACGCGGGTCGTGCAGGCCGAGGAGGGCCAGCGCGAGGGAGCTCTTGCCCGCGCCGGACTCGCCGACGATGCCCAGGGTGCGCCCGCGCTCGGCGGTGAACGAGACCCCGTCGACCGCGCGCACCATGCCGTCGGTGGTGGTGAGGTCCACCCGCAGGTCGGTCACCCGCAGGTAGGGGTCCACGATCGCCTCCCTCCGCCCACGACGAAGGGAACTACCACCGCTTCATGCAGCCGAAATCAGCTACCACCCCCGTCGTCCCGAAAGGATCCCACGAACCGTCCCCCACCGCACCACTGCCGGTCACCACCGACTGCCGCGCTGGCCGCACGGAAGGTGCGACGACGGGGGCAGCCCGGCAGGCAGGATCCCGGCGAGACGAGCGGAGGTGACCATGACCGTGGCGGTGTTCGACCACGAGGGCCCGTGGACCGAGGAGGAGTACCTCGCCCTCGGCGAGACCTCCCAGCGCGTCGAACTCTTCGACGGGAGCCTGCACGTGACCCCAGCCCCCACCCCACGCCACCAGCGGATCGCCAGGAAGCTGGGCAACATCCTGGAAGCGGCGGCCGAGGCCGTCGATTTGGAACTGCTGGAGGCGGTGAATGTTCGACTACGACCGGGACGGGTTCCAGTCCCGGATCTGGTGATCACCACGCCGGTCGACCTGGACGACCCGCACATCGAGGCGGCTGACGTTCGACTTGTTTGCGAGATCATCTCGCCAGGCAACGCGGCCACGGACAATGTCCTCAAGATGCACTACTATGCCGCCGCCGGCATCGAGTGGTACCTACCGGTCGAGCAGACAACCGGCGCGCTCCGCCTCTACCAGCGGCGTGGTCGTCACTACGTCGAGCATCAGGCGGTCAAACGAGGTGCAGTGCTACACCTGAACGCACCTGTCCAGGCAACGATCCGTCCCGAAGATCTCGTCCCCTGACGGTTGTCGGTCGGGTCGCCTAGGGTCGGGCCATGAGCGACCGCATCATGGACACCGGGGTAACGCGTCTCGTAAACGTGCACGATGAGACGTCGCCGTGAGCGAATTCGAGGTGGCCGAGGCGGCGGTGCAGGCGGCGCTGGACGCTGGTGCCCGGTACGCCGACGTTCGGGTGATGCACCGGCGCTACGAGTCGATGACCGCCCGCAACGGCGACATCGAGTCGCTGGCCCAGGACGAGAGCGTCGGTCTGGGCGTACGCGCGTTGGTCAGTTCGGGTTGGGGCTTCCACGCCGTACCGGAGCTGTCCTACCTGGCCGCCCGCGACGCCGGCCACCGGGCCGCGCGGACCGCGGCGGCCAGCGCGCTGGTCTCCGGCCCGCCCGTCGACCTGGTCGCGGTCACCCCGACCACGGCGAGCTGGTCCTCGCCCTGTGAGGTCGACCCGCTCGGCGTCTCCCTCGCCGTCAAGGGTGACCTGCTGGTGGCCGCCACCCGCACCATGACCGAGCACGGCGCCGACCTCGCCGAGGGGCTCTACCAGATCTGGGACACCGCCAAGTGGTTCGTCTCCAGCGAGGGGCACCGCATCGACCAGCGCATCCGCGAGTGCGGCGGTGGCATCTCGGCCACCTCCGTGGGTGCCGGTGAGACCCAACGCCGGTCCTGGCCGAGCTACCGCGGCCAGTACGGCACCACCGGCTGGGAACTTGTCGAGTCACTGGAGTTGACCGCGCACGCGGCACGGATCGCCGAGGAGTCGCGGGCACTGCTGACCGCGCCGCTCTGCCCCACCGGCGAGACCGACCTGATCCTCGGCGGCGAGCAGTTGGCGCTCCAGATCCACGAGTCGGTCGGGCACGCCATCGAGCTGGACCGCATTCTAGGGTGGGAGGCGGCCTTCGCCGGCACCTCATGGTTGGATCTCGCGCAGCTCGGCTCGCTGCGGTACGGCTCCGAACTGATGACCATCACCATCGACCCGACCATCCCCGGCGCGCTGGGCAGCTTCGGCTACGACGACGAGGGCTCACCGGCGGTGAAGCGCGACGCGGTGCGGAACGGCCGCTGGGTGGGCGTGCTGGCGGGCCGGGACTCGGCCGCCGTCGCGGGCCTCGATCACGGCGGCAGCGTACGCGCCGACGGGTGGGCCAGGCTGCCCATGGTGCGGATGACGAACGTGGGCCTGGAACCGGGCCCGCACACCCTGGACGAAATCGTCGCCGCCACTGACGAGGGGGTGCTGATGGACGTCAACAGGTCCTGGTCCATCGACGACAAGCGGCTCAACTTCCAGTTCGGCTGCGAGATCGGCTGGGAGATCCGCAACGGCCGGCGGGGGCGGATGCTGCGTAACCCGACGTACACCGGCATCGGCCCGCTGTTCTGGCGCTCGATGGACATGCTCTCCTCGGAGACGGTCCCGTGGGGCACCCCAAACTGCGGCAAGGGCCAGCCCGGCCAGATCGGGCACACCGGTCACCCGTCGGCCCCGGCCCGTTTCCGCAACGTCCGGGTGGGGGTACGCGCGTGACCGAACACCAGCACGTCGTGGTGACGCCGTACGTCGTCGCCGACCACCGGGAGGCAGCGTGAGTGCCGCCCCGGCGCGGTCCGGTGACACCGAGTTGGACATCGCCGGCCGCGTGGTGGACCTGGTCGCCCGGCTGGCCGGGCCGGCCGCGCAGGCGGAGGTCACGGTGACCCGAGTCGAGTCGGCGTTGACCAGGTTCGCCAACTCGGCGATCCACCAGAACGTGGCCGCCTCCTCCGTGGACGTCCGACTTCGGATCCACCTGGCCGGGCGGACCGCCGCCGGCAGCGGAAACGCGGTCACCACCGACGGGTTGCGCGCGCTGGTGGAGCGGGTGCTGACGGCGGCCCGGTTCACTCCACCGGATCCGGCCTGGCCGGGGCTCGCACCGGCGGCGCCGGTGGCGCCCTCGCCGGCGTGGGATCCGGCCACGGCGCACGCCGGGCCGGATCAACGGGCCGCCCTGGTTCGGGCGTTCGTCGACGCGGCCGGCGGGTTGGCGACCGCGGGCTACTGCCGCACCGGTTACCGCACGGCGGCGTTCGCCAACTCGGCCGGCCACTTCGCACAGGGGCAGGCGGCAGATGCGGCGATGGACGGCATCGCCCGCACCGACGGCGCGGACGGCACGGCCCGGCAGCACGTCGACCGGGTCGCCGACCTCGACGGCGCCGGCCTGGGACGGCGGGCCGCCGCCAAGGCGCGAGCAGCGGCTCACCCGGTCGAGCTGCCACCCGGGCGCTACCCGGTGGTGATGGAGCCGCCGGCCGTCGCGGACCTGCTGGAGAACCTCGCCTGGTACGGCTTCAACGGCCGGCGGTACGCCGAACGTCAGTCGTTCGCCGCACTCGGTACGGCCCAGTTCGATCGGGCGGTGACCCTGGTCGACGATCCACTCGCGGCCTCGGGACTCCCGTTCGACCTGGAAGGTACGCCGAGCCGGGCACTGACCCTGGTGGACGCCGGCACCACCAGCGCCGTGGTTCACGACCGGCGCAGCGCCGCCGAGCTGGGTGTCGCCTCGACCGGGCACGCCTGGGCCGGCAGCGCCACCTTCGGTCCGATCCCCCGCAACCTACGCCTCGCCCCTGCCGACACGTCCGGCGCAGCCGACCCGACGGGCGCCTTCCTGGCTGGCGGTCAGGGGATCGGTGGCTCGGCGACCCATGGCGCGGCAGGGGACGGTGGAGTGACCGGCCGCCCGGCGGTGGACGGCGCGATCGGCGATGCGGACACCGCCGCCCTGGTCTCCCGGATGGAGCGCGGCCTGCTGGTCAGCGACCTCTGGTACACCCGGGTCCTGGATCCGCTGAGTCTGGTCGTCACCGGTCTGACCCGCAACGGCCTGTGGCTGGTCGAGGACGGTCGGGTTACCCGTGCGGTCCGCGACCTGCGCTTCACCGAGTTCTATCCGCGGGCGCTCGCGCCGGGTGCGGTCCTGGAGCTCGGTCGGCGCGCGGTACGCCTGCCGGACCGGGTGGACGGTGTCTGGTGGGAGGCGCCGTCGTTGCGGCTGGCCTCGTGGAACTTCACCGGCGGGGCGTCCGGTTGACAGTTTGTCGATCTTTTCCGGTCAGCCGAATATTGATCATGGCGAGAGGCTTTCCAACGAGCGGGACACACGGGACACTGCCTTGCGCGGACGGCCCGCCTAGATCGGCGTAACGTGTGTCACTTAGCTGCTCCGGTACGCCGGTGCGGTCGTTGGTGTGCGCAGAACGCGGCAGGCGGGTGCGGGTTCGCCCGTCCGCATGCCGCCCGGAAGTGTTCCGCCGCCCGTGACAGGGCCCCGTCAGGGAGACGACGCGAATGACATCATCGGCAACGAAACCGCGGGGTGTGCGCGCACGCGCCGCCATCGCGGCGAAGACGTTGCGGACGGACCGTTGGTGGTTTGCCCCGCTGATCACGGTCATCGGGCTCAGTGCGTGGGTAGCGTACGCGACGGTCCGGGTCTTCATGCACAAGTGGTACTGGGTCGAGGACTACCACTACCTGACCCCGTTCTACTCGCCGTGCGTGACGGACCGGTGCCTGCCGGAGGCCGCCCACTTCGGGCAGTACCTGGCCGGCTGGTGGATCATCCCGGACGCCGCGTTCACCCTGCCGTTCCTGCTGCTGTTCCGGCTCACCTGCTACTACTACCGCAAGGCGTACTACCGGTCGTTCTGGCTGTCGCCGCCGGCCTGCGCAGTGCCCGACGGTCACGCCTCCTACGGCGGCGAGACCCGGTTCCCGCTGATCGTGCAGAACTCGCACCGGTACTTCTTCTACTTCGCCGCGATCATCTCGTTGATCAACACCTGGGACGCGATCCTGGCCTTCCACAGCCCCGAGGGCTTCGGCTTCGGGCTGGGCAACCTGATCCTGCTCGGCAACGTGGTCATGCTCTGGGCGTACACGATCTCCTGCCACTCCTGCCGGCACATCATCGGCGGCCGACTGAAGAACTTCTCCAAGCATCCCGTCCGCTACCGGGCCTGGGGTTACGTCTCCTGGCTCAACGTCCGGCACATGCAGCTCGCCTGGATCACGCTCGGCACGCTGGCCCTGACCGACTTCTACGTCATGGCCGTCAGCGCTGAGTGGATCTCCGACCTGCGGTTCATCAACTGAGGGCCCCTGACATGACGACCACTACCACTCGCATCGAGCGACACCACTACGACGTCGTCGTGATCGGGGCCGGCGGCGCCGGCCTGCGTGCGGCGATCGAGGCGCGGCTGGCCGGCAAGAAGACCGCGATCATCTCCAAGTCACTGTTCGGCAAGGCGCACACGGTGATGGCCGAGGGCGGCGCCGCCGCGGCCATGGGGAACGTGAACAGCCGGGACAGCTGGCAGGTCCACTTCCGGGACACCATGCGCGGCGGCAAGTTCCTGAACAACTTCCGGATGGCGGAGCTGCACGCCAAGGAGTCGCCGCAGCGGATCTGGGAACTGGAGACGTACGGCGCGCTGTTCGACCGCACCAAGGACGGCAAGATCTCGCAGCGCAACTTCGGCGGCCACGAATACCCCCGACTGGCCCACGTCGGCGACCGGACGGGTCTGGAGCTGATCCGCACCCTCCAGCAGAAGATCGTCTCGTTGCAGCAGGAGGACAAGCGCGAGCACGGCTCGTACGACGCACGTATCAAGGTCTTCTCCGAGACCACCATCACCGAGCTGCTGCTGGACGAAGACCGGATCGCCGGCGCGTTCGGCTACTACCGGGAGTCCGGGGAGTTCGTCCTCTTCGAGGCGCCCGCCGTGGTGCTCGCCACCGGTGGCGTCGGCCGGTCCTACAAGGTCACCTCGAACTCCTGGGAGTACACCGGGGACGGCCACGCGCTGGCGCTGCGCGCCGGAGCCACTCTGATCAACATGGAGTTCCTCCAGTTCCACCCGACCGGCATGGTCTGGCCGCCGTCGGTCAAGGGCATCCTGGTCACCGAGTCGGTCCGCGGCGACGGTGGCATCCTGAAGAACTCCGAGGGCAAGCGGTTCATGTTCGACTACGTCCCGGACGTCTTCCGCAAGCAGTACGCGGAGACCCCCGAGGAGGCGGACCGCTGGTACGACGACCCGGACAACAACCGGCGTCCGCCGGAGCTGCTGCCCCGCGACGAGGTCGCCCGGGCGATCAACAGCGAGGTCAAGGCCGGTCGGGGTACGCCGGCCGGCGGCGTCTACCTGGACATCGCCTCCCGGCTGCCGGCCGACGAGATCCGTCGTCGCCTGCCGTCGATGCACCACCAGTTCAAGGGACTGGCCGACGTCGACATCACCAAGGAGCCGATGGAGGTCGGTCCGACCTGCCACTACGTGATGGGCGGCGTGGAGGTCGACCCGGACAGCGGCGCCGCGTACGGCTCGGTGCGTGGGCTGTTCGCCGCCGGTGAGGTCTCCGGCGGCATGCACGGCTCCAACCGGCTGGGCGGCAACTCCCTGTCCGACCTGCTGGTCTTCGGCAAGCGGGCCGGCGGACACGCGGCCACCTACGTCGACCAGCTGACCGGTCGACCCCGGGTGGCGGTGACGGCGGTGGAGACCGCGGTGGAAACGGCCCTGGCACCGTTGCAGCGGGACACCGGCGAGAACCCGTACACCCTCCAGCAGGACCTCCAGGCGGTGATGGGGGATCTCGTCGGCATCATCCGGCGGGAGGCCGAGCTGGCGGACGCGCTGTCCCGCCTGGCGGAGCTGCGCGAGCGGGTGGCGAAGGTCAGCGCCGCGGGCGGCCGGCGGTACAACCCGGGCTGGCATCTCGCGTTGGACCTGCGCAACATGCTTGTCGTCTCCGAGTGCACCGCGAAGGCGGCGCTGGAACGTCGGGAGTCGCGCGGCGGCCACACCCGCGAGGACTTCCCCACAATGGATCCGCAGTGGCGACGGGTCAACCTGGTCTGCTCGCTGGTGGGCGACGCCGTCCGGTTGGAGCGCAAGCCGCTGCCGAAGATGCGTTCCGAGCTGATCGGCCTGTTCGACCGTGCCGAGTTGGCCAAGTACCTCACCGACGAGGAACTCACGGAGTTCGACGCCCTTGTCGCCGCCGATGCCGCTGCCACAGCGGCGGCCACCGACGCTGACGCCGAGAAGGAGAACCGCTGATGGGAACGAAGCGCCAGTTCCGGATCTGGCGGGGTGACGCCGACGGTGGCGACCTGCAGGACTACACGGTCGAGGTGAACGAGGGCGAGGTGGTCCTCGACGTGATCCACCGGTTGCAGGCCACCGACGCGCCCGACCTGGCCTGCCGGTGGAACTGCAAGGCCGGCAAGTGTGGCTCCTGCTCCATGGAGATCAACGGGATGCCCAAGCTCGGCTGCATGACCCGGATGTCGACGTTCGAGGAGAACGAGACGATCACGGTGACCCCGTTGCGGACGTTCCCGGTCATCCGGGACCTGGTCACCGACGTGTCGTTCAACTACGAGAAGGCGCGGGAGACGCCGGCCTTCGCGCCGCCGACCGATCTGGCCCCCGGGGACTACCGGATGCAGCAGGTCGACGTCGAGCGCTCGCAGGAGTTCCGCAAGTGCATCGAGTGTTTCCTGTGCCAGAACGTCTGCCACGTGATCCGGGACCACGACGAGAACAAGCAGGCGTTCTCCGGGCCCCGGTACTTCATCCGGGCCGCGGAGCTGGACATGCACCCGCTGGACACCAGGACCGACCGCAAGGACTACGCGCAGACCGAGCAGGGCCTGGGCTTCTGCAACATCACCAAGTGCTGCACCGAGGTCTGCCCCGAGCACATCAAGA
Organism: Verrucosispora sp. WMMD573; assembly: GCF_027497175.1. Taxonomy (NCBI): domain Bacteria; kingdom Bacillati; phylum Actinomycetota; class Actinomycetes; order Micromonosporales; family Micromonosporaceae; genus Micromonospora; species Verrucosispora sp. WMMD573. Next base: position 488,568 of record NZ_CP114901.1, read on the forward strand.
TCACCGACAACGGGATCATCCCCATGAAGGAACGGGTCGTCGACCGCAGGTACGATCCACTTGTGTGGCTCGGTAGCAAGATCTTCCGGAGGGGTCAGGTGCCTCAGACCAGCGTGACCAGCGGACACTCCCCGGGCGCGGTGCGCTCCAGCGCCGCGGGCGGCGGTGTGCACTCACACGCCGGCGGCTCCCACGACGCCCAGGCCGAGGTGCAGGCCCAGCAGGGCGTCAACTGGCACCGCGAGGTGCCCCACCCGACCGCCCCGGCGGTCGACGCGAGCGGCAAGCTCCCCCTGACGGAGCTCACCTTCGACCGCGCCGCCGCTCCCAGCCCGTTCGGCGACGACGTCACCTTCCCGCTCCCGCCCGAGCACCTCAACTTCGCCCACCCCGACCAGGACAAACCCACCCACTAACCCCCGCACTCTTTCCACGTTGATCATGAGGTTAGCGGCAATATTTGATCTCCACGATGCCGCTAACCTCATGATCGACAGGGTTATCCACAGGGGCTGCGGTGGAGCGGGGAGCTTCGCCAGCCTTGGGGGATGGTTCGTGAGGGGTGGATCCGGCAGGTTGCGGCGGGGCAGGACGGGCTTGTGTGCCGGGAGCAGGCACTGGGGTACGGCTACACCCGGCATGAGGTCGACAATCTGGTCACCTCGGGGCGGTGGCAGTCGATGGCTCGGGCCATCTATCTCCCGCAGCCGGCCTGGGCGGCCAAGCCGTCCCGGCGCCAACAGGTCCGGGCTGCCCTCATGTCGCTGGGACCGGCCGCCTACGCGGTCCACGGCACCGCTGCCGAGCTCCACGGCATAGCCGGCCTGCCGAGGTCCAACGAGATCCACGTCGGCCTGCCGGGGACGGCCGCCAAGCGGGCGCGGGTCGGGCAGGCCGACGTGGTGCTGCACCAACTGGGGCACCCGGCAGATTCCCTGGTCAGCTTGGACGGGCTGCCCGCCACAGACGCCATCGCCACCGTCGGCGACGTGATCCTGAAGGTGGGGCGGTATCCGGCCGTATCGGTGCTGGACTCGGCATTGAACCGGGGACTGCTGGTCGAAGACGACCTGGCGTTGATCGCCCACCAGATCAGGCGTCGACGGGGTGCGATCGCGGCTCGCGGATACCTCGCGGAGGCGGATGGGCGAGCCCAGTCCCCGCTGGAGACCCGCACCAGGCTGCGCTGTGTCGACGGCCGGGTGCCACCCGACGCGTTGCAACTCGAGATACGCGACGACGACGGCTACCTGCTCGGCATCGGCGACCTCGGCTGGCGCGCGCCCCGAGTGATCGCTGAGGCCGACGGTCAGGCCCCCACAGCCTCCCGGACGCAGTCTTCAACGACCGCCGCCGCCAGAACCGCCTGGCCAACGCCGGCTGGACAATCCTCCGCTTCACCTGGCAGGACACCCTCGACCCGGGCTACATCCCCTGGATCGTCCGCCAAGCCCTCACCACCTCCCGCCCCCGTTGATCATGAGGTTAGCGGCATCCTGGAGATCAACTACTGCCGCTAACTTCATGATCAACCGGGGCGGGGGTCGATGGGGGAGGGTCGATGCGGGGGGGTCAGGGGGTCAGGAGGGGGCGGAGGGCGGCGACTATCGGGGCGTCGGCGGGGAGCCAGGTGACGGTGCCCAGGTCGGCGGCGGAGAGCCAGCGCAGGGCGGAGTGTTCGAGGGCCTGGGGTTCGTCGTCGTGCAGGAGGCGGGCGGCGTACACCCTGAGCACGGAACGGCCGTGTGCCATCCGGACGTCACGACCGACCCGCGCGCCGATCTCCACGCGTACGGCCAGTTCCTCGACGCACTCGCGGGCCAGCGCCGCCGTCTCACTCTCCCCCGGCTCCACCTTGCCGCCAGGGAACTCCCACATGCCCGCCACCTCGGGCGGGGCGGATCTGGCGCAGGCGAGCACCCGCCCGTCCCTGATGATGGCCGCGCCGACGATCACCTTCGGATCGCGCCGTACGGCTTGCCCGCCGCCGTTCGCCCGTTCGGTCCGCACGGGCGTCCAGAGTGCCAGATCAATCGGCGGTTTGGGTAGCTTGGTCGTCCGTCAGGCCAGGAATCCCCGGAAGTGTGGGCGTGGACACACCCTCCGTGCGACGTAAGACTAGAGGCACCGACAAAGACACGGGGCGGCGACGATTTGGCCACAAGCCGGCAACGAAGCCTGGGAGGAGCGGTGATGCGGGCGCTGTTTGGCGGTCGGACGAAACACGACTACCTCAGCGATGCCCTCACCCTACTGTCCGGTTGGACGCGTGAGGGTGAGCAGATCCGGCGCACGCTCGTCATCGACGACACGCAACACGCGGCGCTCACCGAGCGGGTGAAGGTTGTCGCCGACGCGCTGCATCTGCGCCCGGACATCAGCCGGCGCGCCGATCACACCCAGATCCGGGTGGGGCACGGCAATGAGCCCCTCTCCGAGGGCGAGGTCCTGCTGGCCGCCCGCATCGAGGACGCCTACCGCGCGGTCACCGAGAGCTGACGGCGCGTCAGCTGGCGGACGCTGCCTACCGTGGGCACCATGGCCAACGCGACCTATGACCGCAAGGAACAGTTCCAGCAGATCCAGAGCGGCCTGCTCGACGGTGAACAGATCATCGCCGTCTACGACGCCGTCGGCACCGGCACCGGGTTCATCGGGCTGACCGACCGACGCGTCATCATCCAGGACCGCTCGTTCGTCGGCAAGAAGTACGCGATCACCAGCATCCCGTACTCGAAGATCACCAGCGTGAGCGTGGTCAGCAACAAGTCGTGGGGCGGCTCGTTCTTCTCCACCGGCGCGATCGCCATCCACGTCGGTACGCACACCTACGAGGTGGAGTTCCGCGGCGACCAGAAGAGTCACCACGTGCACAACGTGATCCTGCACTACATCAGCTGATCAATGTCCGGGCGGTGGCGCTCCCCGTCGCTGGCTGGTCGTACTTCCGGCGTACCCGCCGAGTGGCCAAGCCATTGTCGAGGAAACCGTGCCCACGGCCTGACCCGCCGACGGTTCCGCCCTCCCGTGGGAAGCGGTGACTCGCCAAAATCAGTTGCCGTCGGCCATCGATGCCGATTGACTCACGAACCGACCGAGCGAAGGGAGCGACGACATGAGGCACACCGCTACCCCCAGGCAGCGAGTAGGCACCGTCAACCCCATCGAATCGAGGCTTCGTGCGTACGTGGGAATCAACGGACAAGGCACCGTGCGGCGCCGGTAGCAACGACGGAGGCCGCTGATGTCGGTCTTCGACGACCCGGGACACTTCGGCCGGCTCTGGGCCGACACCTATGACCTACCGGGCGGCGTACCCGACCCGGCGCCGGCGGTGGAATTTCTCGCCCAGCTGGCCGGCAACGGCCCGGCGCTGGAACTGGCCATCGGCACCGGTCGGGTCGCCCTTCCCCTGGCCGAGCGCGGGATAACCGTGGAGGGGGTCGAGGCGTCACCGGAAATGGTCGCGAAGCTGCGGGCCAAGCCTGGTGGCGATGACATCCCCGTGGCCATCGGCGACATGGCGGAACAGGCCGGTCTCCGGCTCACCGAGCGGTACGCCGACTGGGACCGCTCTCCCTTCGGCCCGGACAGCACCTCGCACGTCTCCGTGTACCGGCTCGGGTGATCCACGGCGCGGGTACGACGGTCCGGCCGTCGTACCCGCGCCACAGCGGGCACCGGGCGGCTCGCGCCGGGCTGGGATACTGGCCTACATGCCGATCCGTGCGTCGTTGACGGCCAGCTTCCGCCAGATCCGTTACCGGGGCCGCGGGCGTTGGCTACGCCGGGCGGCGCTGGCCGGAGTGTTCGGTGTGGTGCTGCTGACGGTCGGTGTGTGGGCGAGCGCGAGCTGGATCCGCTCCGGCGCCGAGGGGCGCACCTACCCGGTCGCGACGGTGCCCGACGCGCCGGTCGCGCTGGTGCTGGGTACCCGGGTCCAGCCCGACGGCACGCCGGCACCGTTCCTCGCCGCCCGGCTGGAGATCGCTCGCGAGCTGTACGCCACCGGCAAGGTGCAGGCGATCCTGGTCTCCGGCGACAACATGCGCCACGAGTACAACGAGCCTGAGGCGATGCAGCGCTGGCTGGTCGAGCAGGGGGTGCCGGCCGACAAGGTGGTGCTCGACCACGCCGGCTTCGACACGTACGACTCGTGCGCCCGGGCGAAGCGGATTTTCGGGGTGGAGCGGGCGACGGTGGTGACTCAGCAGTTCCATCTGGCCCGCGCCGTCACGGTCTGCCGGCACCTCGGGATCGACGCCAACGGCGTCGGCGATGAGACCGCCCGGGACCTGAGCCACCGCACCTGGCGGATCAGCTCGGCCCGCGAGTACGGTGCCGGCCTCAAGGCCGCGCTGGACATGCTCTCCCGCCGCGACCCGGTGCGTCTCGGCGACCGGGAGACCGGCATCGACGACGCCCTGCGCGCCGGATGACCCCGCCCCCACGGCAGGTCCCGATGTTTCTCCGGGCGGGCGTCCGGCTTGGTGGAGATGCCGTGCCCAGCGCCGCCAGGCTCGCGCCCGCAGCGAGCTCGACGTCGAACTCGCACCAGGCCGACTCCAGGTTGCTGTCGACGCCGTACCAGCAGCGGCGGGCGCGGCGGCAAGACCGGCCGCGAGGAGTGCGGCCCTGACAGCGCAGAGGTTTCGCCACGCAGAACTATTCCGTGAGGACCGCGCTGCTATCGCCCCGCGGAGGAGCCCACCAGACAGACGGCGGCAGCGAGCAGCACGAAGACCGGAGTGGCGGCGAGCAGCCCCACCCATCGGGCTGGGCGCTGCGGTTGTCGCGCACTGATCAGCCCAAGGATCACCAGGCTGACCACGAGCGCCAGCAGAAGCGCCGGCGCCCCGACGAAGAGTCCCGCCATGAGCACTCCGGAACGCGGCGACCCGCAGAAAGTTTCCTGGCAGTCCGGGTCAGGCACGTCGGACTGGCTGTACGCGAGCAGGAAGAAGGCACCCACCGCGACCGCGTACCACACGATCAGGTGCAGCAGGGCCAGGCCGGGGTTGGTCTTCCAGGGCTCCTGTGGCGTGAACATCGACACCGGCCGAGTGTCCCGCCTCGGAGCGGCGCCCGCTGCCCGCCTCAGACGTTGAAGCGGAACTCGACCACGTCGCCGTCCTGCATCACGTACTCCTTGCCCTCGATGCGGACCTTGCCCGCCGCCTTCGCCGCAGCCATCGAGCCGGCCTCGACCAGGTCGGCATAGGAGACCACCTCGGCCTTGATGAAGCCGCGCTGGAAGTCGGAGTGGATGACCCCGGCGGCCTCCGGGGCGGTCGCGCCGATCGGCACGGTCCAGGCCCGCGCCTCCTTGGGGCCGGCGGTGAGGTACGTCTGGAGGCCGAGCGTGCGGAAGCCCACCCGGACCAGCTGGTCCAGCCCCGGCTCGGACTGCCCGATCGACTCCAGCAGTTCCCGGGCCTCCTCCTCGGGCAGGTCCACCAGCTCGGACTCGATCTTGGCATCCATGAAGACGGCCTCTGCGGGCGCCACCAGCGCCCGGAGTTCGTCGAGGAACTCGGCGTTGTTCAGCTCGGCCTCGTCGACGTTGAAGACGTAGAGGAACGGCTTGGTGGTGAGCAGATGCAGCTCACGCAGGTGCTCCAGCTCGACGTTGGCCGCCGCCGCGCCCGCGCAGAGGGTGGTGCCGCCGTCCAGGACGTCGACCGCCCTTCGCGCGGCGTCCACCGCCGCGGCCCGGTCCTTGCGGAGCTTGGCCTCCTTCTCCAGCCGGGGCAGCGCCTTCTCCAGCGTCTGCAGGTCGGCCAGGATCAGCTCGGTGTTGATCGTCTCGATGTCGTCGGCTGGTGAGACCTTGCCGTCGACGTGCACCACGTTCGGGTCGGAGAATGCCCGCACCACCTGGCAGATCGCCGAGGCGTCACGGATGTTGGCCAGGAACGCGTTGCCCCGCCCCTGACCCTTCGAGGCGCCCCGCACCAGGCCGGCGATGTCGACGAACGACACCGGGGCGGGAATCACCTTCTGCGAGCTGAAGATCTCGGCGAGCTGGTGCAGCCGCTCGTCCGGCAGCCCGACCACACCGACGTTGGGCTCGATGGTCGCGAACGGGTAGTTCGCGGCGAGCACGTCGTTCTTGGTCAGCGCGTTGAACAGGGTGCTCTTGCCGACGTTGGGCAGGCCGACGATGCCGATGGTGAGACTCACGACGAGCCAGCTTACGCCGGTACCGCCCGGCCGCCGGCAGGTAGGCCCGACCCGACGTCAGCGCTCCGCCGGACCGGGTCGGCCCGACCGCGCCGGGCGTTACGGGTCGTGCTGCGGCGCCCCCTGGCGCGGCACCAGCAGGTCGATCCGTAGCGCACCGGGGGCGAGCTCGGCGGCGGCGGCGAGTGGCAGCGTGAAACGGGCGTCGGCGGCGGGCGCGGCGTGCCGCGACTCACCGAGCATCCAGTGGATCTCGTCGGCCGTCCACCCCAGGGCCGGTCGAGCGGCGATCTCCCGGAGCAGCCGCAGCGCGGCGCGGGTGTCGTCGTCATAGAAGCGCATGCACCAGTGGTGCACCCACATCCCGAGCGAGCGCACCCCGTCCTGGTCGAGCGAGCCCACCAGCCGGCCACAGGCGGTGTCACCGAAGGCGCGGCCCGGATCGTCGGCGCGGTCCCGCTCGATGGCCCCGACCGCGGCCGGAGCTACGGCGCGCATCCGGCGATAGAAGCGCTGGACCACTGTCGGGTCGAGTGGTGGGTGCTCGTGTCCCGACGCCGCCCGCCCCGCCACGCTAACCATTGCCGCACCCTTCTGGAGTTGGTGGCCGCACGCTACCCACCACAACCGACAGTTCCCCCTCCCCCACCCCGCCCCCTGCCGCGATCATGCAGTTGTGGCGGCGGCAAACCGGGCATAAACCACTCATCCGGATGCCACAAGTGCATGATCGGCGATGCGGAGGGTGTGGTCCGAATTCCGCGAGCCGGGTGGGCGGAGGCGGGGGCATCATCGGTTAGGTGGAACTCGACTTCGAACGGTGTTACCGGGCCGTCGACAGCCGTGACCAGCGGTTCGACGGCTGGTTCTACACCGGCGTGACCTCAACTGGGATCTACTGCCGGCCGTCCTGTCCGGCGATGACCCCGAAGCGACGTAACGTGCGATTCTTCCCGTCGTCGGCGGCGGCCCAGCGGGCCGGGCTGCGCGCCTGCCGTCGCTGCCGCCCGGACGCCTCTCCCGGCTCACCCCAGTGGGACGTACGGGCCGACGTGGTCGGCCGGGCGATGCGACTGATCGCCGACGGCGTGGTCGACCGCGACGGGGTGCCGGGGCTGGCCGCCCGGCTGGGCTACACCGAACGGCACCTGCATCGGATGCTGCGGGCGGAACTCGGCGCGGGTCCGCTGGCACTGGCCCGGGCTCAGCGCGCGCAGACCGCCCGCACCCTGATCGAGACGACCGGGCTGGGCCTGGCCGAGATCGCGTTCGCCGCCGGGTTCGGCAGCGTCCGGCAGTTCAACGACACCGTACGCGCGGTCTACGGCGCACCACCGTCGCAACTGCGAAGCGGAAATGGCACGGCTGTCCGTGGTGCGGGCACGGTCACCCTGCGGCTGGCGTACCGGCCACCGCTGCACGCCGCCGCGCTGCTCGATTTCCTCGCCCGGCGCACGCTGCCCGGCGTCGACGAGGTGGTCGACGGGGCGTACCGGCGGGGGTTGCGGCTGCCACACGGCCCCGGAGAGGCCACGCTCACTCCAGCGGTCGGTCACGTGGCGGCGACGCTGCGCCTGACCGACCTGCGCGACCTGGCCCCCGCCGTGGCCCGCTGCCGACGGCTGCTCGACCTGGACGCGGATCCGGCCGCCGTCGACCAGACGCTCGCCGCCGACCCCGCGCTGGCCGCGACGGTGGCGGCCGAGCCTGGGGTACGCGTCCCCCGCGCGGTGGACGGCTTCGAGATGGCCGTCCGCGCCATCGCCACCCAGCAGGTTTCCCTGGCCTCCGCCCGCACCACCCTCACCCACCTGCTCACCCACCCGGGTGCAGTTGATCAAGAAATTCTGGCCACGGCGAGCGCTTCCGGCCGGCGCAATGCTCTCGGTCAACAGGATGGGGCGCTGCGCGGGTTCGCGACCGCGGAGGAGGTGCTGAGGGTGCCGGATTCGGGGTTCCGGATGCCGGTGGGGCGGCGCGAAACGATCCGGGCGGTGGCTCGGGCGGTCGCAGCCGGTGAGCTTGACCTGGAGTCGGGTGGCGACCGGGAGGAGACGGTGCGGCGGTTGACCGCGATTCCTGGTGTCGGCGCCTGGACCGCGGGCTATCTGGCTATGCGCGCGCTCGGCGACCCCGACGCGTTCCTCCCCACCGACCTCGCGCTACGTCGGGGCGCCGCCGCCCTCGGCCTCACCGACAACCCCAAGATCCTCGACGAGTACGCCGTCCGCTGGCGCCCCTGGCGGTCGTATGCCGTGATCCGTCTCTGGCGATCGGCGTGAGCCCGGCCGCCGGCTCCACCCGAATCCAACCGCCCGGCCCAGCCTCGGGTTTCCCGGGCAGGCCAGCATCGATCCAACCCTGGAGAGCCGCATGAGCAGTACGAACACCACGAGCAGCATGATCGACAGCACCGTCATCGACACCCCCGCCGGGCCGTTCACCGTTCTCGTCGGCCCGGACGGCGCGGTACGGGCGTCCGGGTTCACTCCGGACCCGGCGAACCTGCTGCCGCTTGTGCACCCCAGCCTGCGCGGTCAGCCTCGACACCGGCCGGACCTCGGTCAGGTCACCGCAGCCGTCACCGACTACCTCGACGGCAACCTGACCGCGATCGACGACGTCCCGGTCGAACAACACACCGGCGGGGCGTTCATGGCTCATGCCTGGCAGGTGCTGCGCGACGTCAAACCGGGCGCACCGGTCACCTACACCGGGTACGCCGCCCTGGCCGGCCGCCCCACCGCGGTACGCGCCGCCGCGGCGGCCTGCGCCCGCAATGCCGCCGCGCTGTTCGTCCCCTGCCACCGGGTGTTGCGTACCGACGGCACGCTCGGCGGCTACCGCTGGGGGCTGCCGGTGAAACGCTGGCTCCTCGACCACGAGCGACTCGGCTAGCAACACACAATCGGTAACCATCACGGTGTGCAACGGCACTCGCCGGTCGCTCGCCGACCAGAGAGTGCCCACCCGCACGCTTTGCTCTGCTTCACTCCACGCAACAGGCCACTGAGTAGCGGTAATGCGTCAACAGCGCTTCGATGACGGAGGCGCCGCCCGTTGCGGAGGGTATCCGTTGCGTGGGTTGAAGCAGAGCAAAGGGGGTGGGGAGTGGTTGGGCGGTGGACCGTGACGCACACGCAGCGTCAGGAACCAGCCGGAGAACGGCGGTGGGCCGCGGGACCACAAGCAGCGGAGCAACGGCAAGGTGGAGGGGCAGTACGGCGAACGGCGGCACGACGGAGGGCGGCGGCGACGGCCCAGCTGACAGCAAACCGACACCGGCGTCGCCGCCAGATGCGGCTACCGTCGGGTAGTGGCTGCGGGGAGCGGCGGCGGCCCGGCCGACCGGGGCCAGATTCGCCGACATCCCCTGCGCAACCTCTGGCGACTGCGCCGTTACCTGCGCCCACACGCCCTCGAGTTCGGGTGGCTGATGCTCGCCGGGCTCGCCGCCACGGGTGCCGGCATCGCCGTACCCCTGGTGGCGCAACGGGTGGTCGACGGGCCGGTGGCCCGGCGTGACCTGACCGGTCTGTTCCTGCTGGCCGGGCTGGCACTGCTGCTCGGCCTGGCCGAAGCCCTGCTGATCTTCGTTCGTCGGTGGGTGCAGTCATCGTCCTCGGTGGCGATGGAGGCGGCCATCCGCACCGATGTCTACGCCCACCTGCAACGGCTGTCGGCCAGTTTCCATGACCGGTGGCCGTCCGGCCAACTCCTCTCCCGGATCACCAGCGACCTGTCGGTGCTGCGCCGGTTTCTCTCCTTCGGCCTGTTCTTCCTCGTGCTCAACCTGGTCACCTACCTGGTCGTGGTGGTGCTGCTGATCCGGCTGCACCCCGCACTGGGGCTGCTGGTGGCCGCCAGCGCGGCGCCGCTGTTCCTGATCGCCCGCCGTTTCGGCCGGCACTATCACGTCGCGTCCCGCCGCATGCAGGACCAGCAGGGCGACGTGGCCACCTTGGTCGAGGAGACCGCGCAGGGCCTACGCACGATGAAGGCGTACGGGCGGGGGCCGCAATTGGTCGCTCGGTTCGCAGCCGGCACCGAGGCGCTGCATGACACCGGGATCGGCAAGGGACGGCTGCTCGCCCGCACCTCCGCGCTGCTCGATCTGGTGCCGAACCTGACTCTGGGCACCGTCCTGGTGGCCGGGGCCGCCGCCGTCGCCGGCGGACGACTCACCGTGGGCCAGCTCGTGGCCTTCGTCAACCTCCAGCTGATGCTGATCTGGCCGGTGCAGTCGCTGGGCTGGATCATCGCCAACGGGCAGGAGGCGGCCACCGCCGCGGACCGGATCCAGGAGGTGCTGGACACCCGGCCGGCCATCGTGGACCGTCCGGTCGCCATCGCCCTGGCGCGCTCGACGGTGCGCGGTCGGCTCCGCTTCGAGGGGGTGGGCTTCCACTATCCGGCAAGCGCGGTCCCGGTACTGCGCGGCCTCGATCTCACCGTCGAGCCCGGCGAGACCGTGGCCGTGGTCGGTGCCACCGGCAGCGGCAAGAGCACCCTGTTGTCCCTGGTGCCGCGACTGCACGACGTCAGCGCCGGCCGCATCACCCTCGACGGGCACGACCTGCGCGACCTGCGGCTGGCTTCGCTGCGCGGCCTGGTCGGGTTCGCCTTCGAGGAGCCGACGCTGTTCTCCATGTCGGTGTGGGAAAACCTCACCCTGGGCCGAGCCGACGCCGGCGAGGACGAGGTCCGGGCCGCGCTGACGCTGGCCCAGGCCGAGTTCGCGTACGACCTGCCGTGGGGATTGCGTACCCGGCTCGGGGAGCAGGGCCTGTCGCTCTCCGGCGGCCAGCGGCAACGACTCGCCCTGGCCCGGGCGGTGCTGATCCGCCCGGCCGTGCTCGTGCTCGACGACCCGCTCTCCGCGCTCGACGTGCACACCGAGGCGCTTGTGGAGTCGGCGCTCAAGCGGGTGCTGCGCGACACCACCGCGCTGCTGGTGGTGCACCGCCCGTCCACCATCGCCCTGGCCGATCGGGTGGCGTTGCTGGAGCACGGCCGGATCACCGCCGTCGGCACCCATGCCGAGCTGCTCGCCAGTGTGCCCGCGTATCGTGGGCTGCTCTCCGCCGAGCCGGGCGGCTCTCCCCTGGTGCTCTCGTGACCGCCGCGTCGGCCGTGCCGGACCCACCGCCCGAGGCGGACCCGGCCCACTGGCGGGGGGTGGCGCCCGACCCGAACGCCGACCGCAGCCTCGCCGAGGACACGGATCCGGCGGCGGTGGCCCGGCTGCGCGCCCGCAGCCGGGCGCTGCTGGCGGACGTGCTGCGCCCGCACCGGGCCCGGCTGGGCACCGCGGTCGCGCTGCTGTTGACCCAGAACGCCGCGGCCATGTCCGGGCCGTACCTGGTCATGCTCGGCATCGACCGGGCGATCGAGCCGCTCCGGGCGGGCGAGCCCGGCCCGCTGATCACCGTGGCCGTCTCGTTCGCCGCCGCGGCCGGCATCGAGTACGCGGCCCGGCGTGGCTTCCTCAGCGTCTCCGCCCGCATCGGCCAGGCTGTCCTGCTCGACCTGCGCCGCCGGGTGTACGCGCACTTCCTGCACCTGCCGGTGGCGTTCCACGAGCGCTACACGTCGGGGCGGATGATCTCGCGCCTGACCAGCGACATCGACTCGATCGCCGAGCTGGTCGACGGGGGTGTCGAGAGCCTGGTGATGGCCGCCCTGACGATCGTCTCGGTGGCCGGCATCCTGCTCTGGCTGGACCTGCCGCTGGCCTCGGTGACCCTGCTCGCCTTCCCCCTGTTGTTCTGGCTGTCCCGTTGGTTCGCCCGTGCCTCGGCCTCCGCGTATCGGCGTACCCGGGAGGCGATGGCACTGGTGATCGTCCATTTCGTCGAGTCGATGCGGGGTATCCGAACGGTCCAGGCGTATCGCCGGCAGGCGCGCAACCAGCACATCTTCGACTCGGTCAACGACGACTACCGTCGGTCCAGCCGGCACGCCTTCCATCTGATCGCGACGTACTCGCCGGGCATCAAACTGATCGGCAACGTCACGGTCGCGGTGGTGCTCTGCTATGGCGGCGCGCGGGTGCTGGGCGGCGACACCGGGGTCGGTGTGCTCGCGGCCTTCCTGCTCTATCTGCGCCGGTTCTTCGAACCGATGCAGGAGCTGAGCCAGTTCTACAACTCGCTCCAGTCGGCGACCGCAGCGCTGGAGAAGCTCGCCGGGGTGCTCGACGAACGGCCCTCGGTGGCCGAACCGACCCGGCCCGTACCGCTGCCCGACGGCCCGGCGCGCGGCGCGGTCCGCTTCCACGCGGTGTCGTTCGGGTACCGCCCGGACTCCCCGATCCTCACCGGGCTGGACCTCACCATCCCCGCCGGGCAGACCGTGGCCCTCATCGGGCCGACCGGCGCCGGCAAGTCCACAGTCGCCAAGCTGCTCGCCCGGTTCCACGACCCGGACACCGGCACGGTCACCCTCGGCGGTGTGGACCTGCGCGCGGTGGCCGACGCGGAGCTGCGCCGGGCGATGGTGCTGGTCACCCAGGAGACCCACCTGTACGGCGGCACCGTCGCGGACAACATCCGGTTCGGTCGCCCGGACGCCGACGACGAGGCCGTCGAGGCCGCCGCCCGAGCGATCGGCGCCCACGACTTCATCTCGGCGCTGCCCGACGGGTACGCCACCCAGGTACACCGCCGCGGCGGCCGACTCTCCGCCGGGCAGCGGCAGTTGGTCGCCTTCGCCCGGGCGTTCCTGGCCGACCCGGCGGTGCTGATCCTGGACGAGGCCACCTCGTCGCTGGACGTGCCGACCGAACGTCTGGTGCAGCACGCGCTCGGCAGCATCCTGCGAGACCGGACCGCGCTGGTGATCGCGCACCGGCTCTCGACGGTGGAGACCGCCGACCGGGTCCTGGTCCTCGACCGGGGCCGGATCGTCGAGGACGGGCCGCCGGCCGAGCTCATCGTCGGCGGGGGCCGGTACGCCGACCTGCACCGCCAGTGGCGCGACTCGCTGCTCTGATCCGTTGGTGATCAGTAATGGCGTGCCCACCACGGTCCCGGTGCCTACGATCTACGGATGACCGATACGGCGAGGACGGCCCGCACCGGCGTCCCCGAGCGTCCGCAGCTGGACGGGCTCGAGGAGACCTGGTCGCGCCGCTGGCAGGAGGAGGGCACGTACGCGTTCGACCGCAGCAAGGAGCGGTCGGACGTATACGCGATCGACACCCCGCCGCCGACCGTATCCGGCGAGCTGCACATGGGGCACGTCTTCTCGTACACGCACACCGACCTGATCGCCCGGTTTCAGCGGATGCGCGGCCGGACGGTCTTCTACCCGATCGGCTGGGACGACAACGGCCTGCCCACCGAGCGCCGGGTGCAGAACGTGTACGGGGTGCGCTGTGAACCCTCGCTGCCGTACGACCCGGACTGGGCACCGCCGAGCGCCCCCGTGGACGACGCCGCCCGGAAGCATCCGACCCCGATCTCCCGGCGCAACTTCATCGAGTTGTGCGAGCGGCTGACCGTCGCGGACGAGCAGGTCTTCGAGGCGCTGTGGCGGCGGCTCGGCCTGTCGGTGGACTGGTCGTCGATGTACACCACCATCGGACGGGTGGCCCGGGCCACCTCCCAGCGGGCGTTCCTGCGCAACCTGGCGCGGGGCGAGGCGTACCAGGCCGAGGCGCCGACCCTGTGGGACGTCGGTTTCGCCACCGCCGTGGCCCAGGCCGAACTGGAGGACCGGGAACGCCCGGGCGCGTACCACAGGCTGCGCTTCCACGCGCCCGGCGGGCGGGCGGTGCTGATCGACACCACCCGACCGGAGCTGCTGCCGGCCTGCGTCGCGCTGGTCTGCCACCCCGACGACGAGCGGTACGCGGACCTGGTCGGCACGACAGTGCGTACCCCCGTGTTCGGGGTGGAGGTGCCGGTGCGCGCGCACCCGCTGGCCGACCCGGCCAAGGGCACCGGCATCGCGATGGTCTGCACCTTCGGTGACCTGACCGACGTGACGTGGTGGCGGGAACTGGCCCTGGACACCCGGGTGGTCGTCGGCCGGGACGGCCGGCTGTTGCCGGAGCCACCGGCCGGGGTGCCCGCGCAGCCGTACGCGGCGCTGGCCGGGCAGCCGGTGAACGGGGCCCGACGGGCGATCGTGGAGCAGCTGACCGAGGCGGATGACCTGGTCGGCGAGCCGCGTCCGATCAGCCACCCGGTGAAGTTCTACGAGCGGGGCGACCGGCCCCTGGAGATCGTCTCGACCCGGCAGTGGTATCTGCGCAACGGTGGCCGCGACACCGGGCTGCGGGAGGAACTGCTGGCCCGCGGGCGGGAGTTGCGCTGGGTGCCGGAACACATGCGGCACCGCTACGAGCACTGGGTCGGCGGCCTGACCGGCGACTGGCTGGTGAGCCGGCAGCGCTACTTCGGGGTGCCGGTGCCGGTGTGGTACCGGCTCGACGACGCTGGCGAACCGGACTGGACCCAGCCTCTCACGCCGGCGGAGTCCGCGCTGCCGATCGACCCATCCGGGGACTGCCCGCCGGGGTACGACGAGTCGCAGCGCGGGGTGCCGGGCGGCTTCGTCGGCGACCCGGACGTGCTGGACACCTGGGCCACCTCGTCGTTGACCCCGCAGATCGTCGGCGGCTGGGAACGGGACCCGGATCTGTACCGCCGCGTCTTCCCGATGGACCTGCGCCCGCAGGGGCACGACATCATCCGCACCTGGCTGTTCGCCACAGTGGTCCGGTCGCATCTGGAGCACGGCGTGCTGCCCTGGCAGACGGCGGAGCTGTCCGGCTGGATCCTCGATCCCGATCGCAAGAAGATGTCGAAGTCCAAGGGGAACGTGGTGACCCCGATGGCGTTGCTGGAGCAGCACGGCTCGGACGCGGTGCGGTACTGGGCGGCCAGCGGCAAGCCCGGCACGGACCTGGCCTTCGACCCGGCTCAGATCCGGATCGGCCGGCGGTTGGCCACCAAGCTGCTCAACGCGTCGAAGTTCGCGCTCGGGCTGGGCGCCGCCGACGCGTTGCGCGCCCCGGCCACCGAGCCACTCGACCGGGCCATGCTCGCCGAACTGTCCGGGGTGGTGGCCACTGCGACAACGGCGTTCGAGGGGTACGACCACACGGCCGCGCTACAGGCCACCGAGTCGTTCTTCTGGCGGTTCTGCGACGACTACATCGAGTTGGTGAAGGAGCGCGCCTACGGCAGCGGGGCCGGCGCGGACTCGGCCCGGGCGGCGCTGGCCACCGCGTTGTCGGTGCAGCTACGGCTCTTCGCCCCGGTGCTGCCGTACGCGACCGAGGAGGTCTGGTCGTGGTGGCGGTACGGTTCGGTGCATCGCGCGCCGTGGCCGACCACGTACGAGGTGGGCCGGGCGATCCAGGGCGACGGAGATCCGCACCTGCTGCGGCTCGCCGCCGACGCCCTGGGGCAGGTCCGCCGGGCCAAGTCCGAGCGGAAGCTGTCGATGAAGGCGGAGGTGCCGCTGGCCGAGGCGCTCGGTCCGGCCGCGCTGCTCGACCAGCTCACGTTGGTCATCGACGACCTGCGCGCCGCCGGCCGCATCGGCAAGCTCGACCTGCTCCCCGACCGCACCCCCGAACTCGTCATCGCCTGCGCCTTCTGAGGATGCCGCGCAACATCGGGGGAAGTGTCGCCTCAACAGCCGGGGAGGCAGCACTTCCCCCGAAAGTGCTGCCTCCCGACACCCCCCTGAAGGTGGTCAGCTGGTTTCGCCGGCCACCGAGAAGGAGCGCAGGCGGTCGATGGCGAGGAACGTGGCGGCGACGATGATCAGCGCGGTCATCACCGCCGCCACCGGCACGGAGACCGTGGTGGCGAGCAGGTCGGTCGGGGCGAGCCGGTCGGCCAGGGCGATCACGTAGTGCTGGATCGACAGCACCCGGGTACCGCTGATCACATTGCTGAGCAGCCCTTCCCAGATCAGCACGTAGACCAGACCGAGCAGCACCGGTCGCCGGGTGAGCAGACTGACCGCCACGAAGAGCGCGGTGTAGGCCAGCGCACCGACCGACGCGGCGACGGCGAGCGCCACGCCGAGGCGTACCGAATCGGCCAGCAGGCCCGCCGCGAACAGCGGGACCGCGACGGTGACCGCGGTGACCCCGGCCGCGACGGCCAGCTTGGGCAGCACGATCTGCCAGCGCGGCAGTGGCGTGGTGAGCACGTGCACCACCGTGCCGTCGTCGATCTCGGCCCCGAGCACGCCCGTGCCGACGATCAGGGAGACCACCGGCAGGACCACGGCCATCCCGAGGCCGACCAGCACCGGCGGACCCCAGTCCGTGGATTCGACCCCGAGCGACCGGGAGAGCACGGCCAGCCCCACCAGAAGCACCGGCAGCGGAAGCAGCAGCAGGAACCGGCGACGGCCGAACAGGCCGCGCATCGTGATCCAGGAGACAGTGGACATCAGGCCTCCACCAGGTAGGAGAAGACGCTCTCCAGGGACTCGTCCTCGGGTACCAGTTGCTGGACCCGTACGCTCCGGGCCAGGGCGACCTTCGGCAGCATCCGGGTGAAGGCGCCGTAGTCACCGGCGCGTACGGTCAGGCCCTCGCGGCCCAGTTCGACCCCGCTGACGGACGGCTCGGCCATCAACGCGACGGCCAGCGCCCGGTCGTCGGTGGAGCGGATGGCGAAGACGTGCGGCCGGTTGGTCATCAGCCGCCGGATGGTCCGGAAGTCGCCGGAGGCGGCGAGCCGGCCGGCGACCATCACCTGAACCGTGCCGGAGACCTGCTCGACCTCCTCCAGGATGTGCGAGCTGAACAGGATCGTCCGGCCCGCGTCGCCGAGCGAGTGCAGCAACTCCATCATGTGCAACCGCTGGCGTGGGTCCATGCCGTTGAACGGCTCGTCCAGCAGCAGCACCTGCGGGTCGTGTACCAGCGCCGCCGCCACCCGGGTGCGCTGCCGCATGCCCTTGGAGTAGGTGCCGATGCGGCGGTCCTGGGCGTCGGCCATCTCCACCAGGTCGATGGCGCGACGAGCGGCTGCCTGCGGATCGGGCAGCTTGTGCAGCTTCGCGGTGGCCAGCACGAACTCGTACGCGGTGAGGAAGCTGTGCACCGCCTCCCGCTCGCTGACCAGACCAAGTCGCCGGTAGACCTCCGGGTTGCGCCAGGTGGGCCGGCCGTCCAGGGTCACCGCGCCCCGGGACGGGGTGAGGAAGCCGGCCATCATGTGCAGCAGGGTGGTCTTGCCCGCGCCGTTCGGGCCGAGCAGCCCGGTCACCCCGGGCCCGAGGCTCATGCTCACGTTGTTGACCGCGACCACGTTGCCGTACCAGCGGGAGACCCCGGCGAGATCGAGGGTGCTGGTGGTGGCCGCCGGTGCGGCGGTGTTCGTCATGGTCATCGTGCGGCCACCTTCTTGTAGCGGGCCAGCAGCAGGGCGACGCAGCCCGCCACGAGCGCGACGGCGGCCAGCGCGTACACCGGGCCGAACGGCCCGAGGTCGAGGTCGGCGGTGTTGGCCTCGGTGACCAGCAGGTCGCGCATCGTCCAGAGGCCGACGCCCTGCACCAGGGTGGGCGGCGAGGCGATGCCGGCGAGCTGATTCGCCGTCTGCGAGGGCAGGACCGTCAGGATGCCGACGATCGGCGTGGTCATCAGGAACACGGCCACGATCCCGCCGGCGGCGAAGGCCCGCTTGCCGGTCAGCGAGGCGATCAGCAGACCGACCGAGGCGAAGACCACCGCCCACAGCCCGGCGTAGAGCAGCCCGGGCAGCAGGTCGAGCAGTTCGTCCCAGACCGCGCCCATGCCGTCGGCGGTGAAGGCACCGCCGAGGAACATCAGCAGTTGCGGCGCGCCGAGCAGCAGGAACAGCGCGGTCACCAGGGCCAGCAGCTTGGCCAGCGGGTAGTCGCCGTGCGGCAGCGGCCGGGAGAAGTAGAGCGGCAGGACACCGCTGCGCATGTCCCGGGAGACCAGCTCGGGCGCGGCCACCGCGACGAAGAAGATGACCAGCCAGCTCATCGCGTCGGCGAACTGGGCGTACGTCATGACCACTTCGCCGATCTGGCTACGGATCGCGGTCACCGCGGCGGCCACCATCAGCACGATGCCGACCACCAGCCAGGGGAAGATCTTGGCCTTGGCGCTGCGCCCCAGCCCGAAGGTGGTCCGCACGCCGTGGAGGTACAGCGCCCCGAAGACGTGTCGGCGGCCGAGCCGGGGACCGGTGTAGCGCTGGTAGCCGATGTCGTGAATGACGCCGATCGGCTCAGACATGGCTGTTCTCCCTCCGGGCAAAGAGTTCGGCCACCCGGTGCCGGCGCTGGTCCAGCCGGTGCAGGGGCAGGTCCAGCTCGGCCACCGCACCGAGGATCAGGTCGTAGGTGCCCTGGTCGGCCAGCGGCACCAGCAGCAGCCTTCCCTCCCGGCCCACCGGCAGGTCGAGCGCGGCCAGCCGGGTGGCCAGCGCCTCGGTACCCTCGCTCACCTCGACCGCGAGCACGTCGGTGGCCGAGGTCATGGCGGCGATGTGGTCGGCCCGCAGCAGCCGCCCGCCCTCGATCGCGACCAGGGTGTCGCAGATCCGCTCGACCTCACCGAGCAGGTGCGAGCAGACCAGTACGGAGATGCCGAACTCGGTGCCGATCCGCTGCACCAGCGCGAGCATCGCGTCCCGCCCGGCCGGGTCGAGGCCGTTGGTGGGCTCGTCGAGCAGCAGCAGGTCGGGATCGTGCACCAGCGCCTGAGCGAGCTTGACCCGCTGCTTCATGCCGGTGGAGTAGCCGCCCACCGGGCGGTGGCGCTCCTCGTGCAGACCCACGTGGCGCAGCGCCTCGGAGGCCCGTTCCCGGGCGACCGTGCGCGGTAGGCCGCTGATCCGTCCCAGGTGGGTGACCAGTTCGGCGGCGGAAAGGTCGGGCGGCAGGCAGTCGTGCTCGGGCATGTAGCCGACCCGGGCCCGCACCGCCGCCGTGTCGGCGGTCGGGTCCAGGCCCAGCACCTGTATCCGGCCGCGGGTGGGAGTGAGCAGGCCGAGCAGCAGCTTGATCAGGGTCGACTTGCCGGCGCCGTTGGCGCCGACCAGACCGACGATCCCTGGTTCCACCGCGACCGTCAGATCGGACAGTGCGGTGACCCCGCCGCCGTAGACCTTCGTCAACGACTCGGTTGCGATCAGTGTCACGCCCGTCAGCCTAGAGCCGTCGGACAATGCACCGCGCTCCGGAAGCAACCCCCGTTTCCCCTGATACCGGCGCGCCGACTTCCCCTAGGGAGATCCGCCGCCACCCGGGCAGTCGGTTCGCAGTTCGTAAGATTTGCCCGGCTGACAGGGCGCGACCAGCCACGACAGACTGGGGCATGCTCATTCGCCGGCTGTTCCGCACCCCGCTCACCTGGTTCGCGATCACCGTGCTGGCCGCTGGTTCGGCCTTCGGCCTGTACTGGTTCCAGCCGTGGAAGCTGCTGACCGACGCCGAGGTGGCCGAGCGGCTCACCGTGGTCGCCACCCCGGCGACGTCCGCCGCGCCAACCGGTTCGGCCACGCCGACCGCTTCCGCCGCGTCCGCCTCCCCGGACGCGACGGCGGCGACCCTGGTCAGCTCCGGCGAATTCATCAGCCACGAACACGACACCTCCGGGAGCGCGCGGATCGTGCGCACCGCTGACGGGCAGCACCGGCTGGAGTTGGTAGGTCTGAACACCTCCAACGGCCCCGACCTGCGGGTGTGGCTGACCGACCAGCCGGTGATCGAAGGTCGGGACGGGTGGCACGTGTTCGACGACGGCCGCTGGGTCGAGTTGGGGCGGCTCAAGGGCAACCTCGGCGACCAGGGTTACGCGATTCCGGACGATGTCGAGCTGTCGGACCTGACAAGCGTCTCCATCTGGTGCAAGCGGTTCGCGGTCTCGTTCGGGGCGGCCACGCTGGGCTGAGCAACCGAACGCGTACGACATCGCGAAGCGGCCCGTCGACAGCGGTGGCACGGCGGGCATGATGGCACTCTCGACCGATCGGCGACCGGCTGCGAAACTGTGTGCCGGTCGCCGGAGTTGGGGGTCTGATGAGCAACGGGTGGGTGCTGCCCGACGAGGTGCTGCGGGAGGCACCGACGTACACGCCGCGTCCCGGTGAACTCGCTGATCTCGAGCTGCTGTTGATCGGTGCGTACGCGCCGCTGGCCGGGTTCATGACCCGCGCCGACATGGTCTCGGTCAGTCGCCGGGGCCGGCTCGTCGACGGTGCCCCGTGGCCGGTCGCCGTCCCGCTCCAGGTGCCCGCGACGGTGGTGCAGCAGCTCGACCTCGCCGACCCGGGCCGCCGGACGCTGGTGCTCACCGACAGCGAGGGCGCCCCGATGGCGGCCCTGGAGGTGGCCGACGCCTGGACGATCCGCGACGGCGTGGCCGGTGTCGGCGGCACCGTACGCCGGCTGGGCGACGGCGCTCACGGTCCGTTCCAGCGGCTGCGGCGTACGCCCGAGGAGGTCCGCGCGTTGCTGCCGCCGGGTCGGGTGCTCGGGGTGGTCGCCGACCGGCCGCTGCACCGACCGCAACTGGCGCAGATCGCACACGCCGTACGCACCCTGAGCGCCCACCTGCTGATCATGATTCCGGTGGGCGAGGACGGCACCGGTGGACTACCGCCGGAGGCGCTGGTCCGTAGCGTGTTCGCCGCGCGGGACCGGATGCCTCCGGCGACCCTGGTCGCCGTGCCGTTCTCCCGGCGACGCGACGAGATCAGTGACGCCCTGCTGCTGGCCCGGGTCTCCGCCGCGTACGGCGTCACCCACCTGCTGTCCACCGGCGAGATGCTCTCCGGGGCCGGGCTGCGGGTGCTGGTGCCCCGCGAGTTGGCCTACGACAATCGGGACGGCCAGTGGCGCTGGCGCGATGACATCCCGCCCCGCAACCGGCGGCTGGCGCTGAGCCAGGCGGAGATCGAGGACCTGCTGGACCGGGGTTTCCCACTGCCCGAGTGGCACACTCCCCCGGCGGTGGCGAAGGAGCTGAGCCGGGCCCGGCCGCCCCGGCGGCACCGCGGCCTGGTGGTGTTCCTGACCGGGCTCTCCGGCTCCGGCAAGTCGACGGTCGCCCGGGGGCTCGCCGACGCGCTGCGCGAGGAGGGTGAGCGTACCGTCACGCTGCTCGACGGTGACGTGGTTCGTCGCGAGCTGACCGCCGGGCTGGGCTTCAGCAAGGCCGACCGGGACACCAACGTGCGTCGGATCGGGTGGGTCGCCGCCGAGATCGCCCGGCACCACGGCATCGGCGTCTGCTGCCCGATCGCCCCGTACGCCCAGGCCCGGGCGACCGCCCGGGAGATGGCGACGGCGGCGGGTGCCGGGTTCGTGCTGGTGCACGTCGCGACTCCGCTGGAGGTCTGCGAGCAACGCGACCGCAAGGGCCTGTATGCCCGAGCCCGGGCGGGACTGCTCACCGGAATGACCGGCATCGACGACCCGTACGAGGAGCCGACCGACGCGGATCTGGTGTTGGACACCACCGACCTCACCGTCGACGAGGCGGTACAGCGGGTCCTGCACCATCTGACCGAGACCGGTTGGGTGGAGCCGCGCCTGCCCGCGCTCTGACATCGGAGCACCTTCCCTTCCGATGGTCGATCCTGAGCGCTAGTGTTTGCTTCTGTTTGGATCTGTTCGCTCAGGTGAAGGTCGGGAGGGGTCGATGCTCGCGCGGCAGCGCCATGCGGCGATTCTCGACCGGGTCCGGGTGACCGGCGGCGTACGCGTCGGCGAGTTGGCCGCCGATTTCGGCGTCTCCGACATGACCATCCGCCGCGACCTGGACCTGCTGCACGAACGTGGCCTGCTCGCCAAGGTGCACGGCGGCGCCACCGTCCTGGGCGCCACCGACGAGCCGGGCTTCCAGGCCAAGTCGGTACGCCAGCAGGCCGAGAAGGCGGCCATCGCCGGGCGTGCCGCGCAGCTGGTCCGGCCCGGGGCGGCTATCGCGCTCTCCGCCGGCACCACCACCGCAGAACTGGCCCGGCAGCTGCTCGACGTGCCGGCCCTGACCGTGGTGACCAACTCGCTGCCGGTGGCCGACATCCTGCACGAGCGGGGCCGCGCCGACCAGACGGTGGTGCTGACCGGTGGGGTGCGCACCCCCTCCGACGCCCTGGTCGGGCCGCTGGCCGTCGGCGCTGTCCGCACCCTGCACCTGGATCTGCTCTTTCTCGGGGTACACGGGATCACCGAGCGGACCGGTTTCACCACCCCGAACCTGACCGAGGCCGAGACGAACCGGGCCCTGGTCGCGGCGGCGGACCGGTTGGTGGTGCTCGCCGACCACACCAAGTGGGGCACGGTCGGCATCTCCGCCATCGCCGACCTGGGTACGGCCGACGTGCTGGTCACCGACGACCGGTTGGCACCGGAGGCCCGACGACTGCTCACCGACCGGGTCGGCGAACTGATCGTCGTGCCGGTCACCGAAGGCGGGACACTGCGATGAGACGTACGGCGATCAGCTTGGCCGACGGCCGCGAACTGATTTACTTCGACGAGCGTGACGACGCCGTCCGCGACCAGCCGGACCGGCGCCCGTTGCCGCCTCCCCCACCCGCGTCCCAACTGCGCTACGACCCGCTCACCGACGAGTGGGTGGCGCTGGCGGCGCACCGGCAGACCCGGACCTTCCTGCCCCCGGCCGACCAGTGCCCGCTCTGCCCCTCGACGCCGGAGCGGCTCAGCGAGATTCCGGCGCCGGAGTACGCGGTCGCGGTCTTCGAGAACCGGTTTCCGGCGCTGAGTGGGCGGGTGGTGGCCGAACCGGCCGCGATCACCCCGTTCACTCCGGCCCGGCCCGGGCAGGGGCGCTGTGAGGTGGTCTGCTTCACCGACGATCACGACACCTCCTTCGCCGCGCTACCGCCGCGCCGGGTGCGTACCGTGCTGGACGCGCTGGCCGACCGGACCACGGTGCTCGGCGGACTGCCCGGCGTCGAGCAGGTCTTCTGCTTCGAGAACCGGGGGGTGGAGATCGGGGTGACGCTGCACCACCCGCACGGGCAGATCTACGCGTACCCGTTCGTCACCCCCCGGACCCGGTCGCTGCTGGGCGCGGCCCGCCGGCACGCCGAGCGCACCGGGGGCGGCAATCTCTACGCCGACGTGCTGGCCACCGAACGCGCCGCCGGCGAGCGGGTGGTGGCGACGAACCAGCACTGGACGGCGTACGTCCCGGCGGCCGCCCGGTGGCCGTTCGAGGTGCACGTCGCGCCACACCGGGCGGTGCCCGACCTGCCGGCGCTGACCGAGGCGGAACGCGACGCGTTCGGACCGCTCTACCTGGACCTGCTGCGCCGCTTCGACGGGCTGTTCGACTCGCCCATGCCCTACATCGCCGCCTGGCACCAGGCGCCGGTCCGGGTCGAGCGCGAGCTGGGGCATCTGCACCTGCAACTGTTCAGCGTCCGGCGGGCGGCAGACAAGCTGAAGTACCTGGCCGGCTCGGAGTCGGCCATGGGGGTCTTCATCAACGACATCGCCCCGGAGCGCGCCGCGGAGCTGCTGCGCGCGATGTGACGGGCGAGTCTCGCCGACCGCCACCCCGCGCAACGCGCGGCCCGGCAGCAGGGCTTGGGGCAGCAGGGCGCGGGGG
Source organism: Verrucosispora sp. WMMD573 (assembly GCF_027497175.1). Classification (NCBI taxonomy): domain Bacteria; kingdom Bacillati; phylum Actinomycetota; class Actinomycetes; order Micromonosporales; family Micromonosporaceae; genus Micromonospora; species Verrucosispora sp. WMMD573. Next base: position 512,347 of record NZ_CP114901.1, read on the forward strand.
GCCCGGGACAGGGCCCCCCGCGGGGAAGGGACGGCTGGCTGTACTTGACAGCCGGGAAGGCTGGCTGCTGGGCACGCGCGTCGCGCGGTGGCGACGGTCAACCTTCCAGGACGGGACTGGCATCTCGTCCATCCAGGTCAACGAGGCGCGCCGGACGAAGTGACGCCGACGGGCGCGTCCGGTCGCGACACGCCGCCGTTGCGGGCACGGATACACCGAGCCCGCCGGCGCTCGGGTCGGCGGGCTCGGTGAACTGCGGTGAGACTCAGGCGGCCAGGCGGCGCGCCAGGTTCTCGTCGAGCGTGTTCATGAACTCGTCGGTGGTCTGCCACGGGGCGTCGCGCGAGATCAGCAGCGCGAGGTCCTTGGTCATCTGGCCGCCCTCGACGGTGTCGACGATGACCTGCTCCAGGGTGTTGGCGAACTCGGTGACCGCCGGGGTGTCGTCCAGCTTGCCCCGGTGGGCGAGGCCACGGGTCCAGGCGTAGATCGAGGCGATCGGGTTGGTCGAGGTCTTCTCACCCTTCTGCCACTGCCGGTAGTGCCGGGTGACGGTGCCGTGGGCGGCCTCGGCCTCGACGGTGCGACCGTCGGGCGAGAGCAGGACCGAGGTCATCAGGCCGAGCGAGCCGAAGCCCTGCGCGACGGTGTCGGACTGCACGTCACCGTCGTAGTTCTTGCAGGCCCAGACGTAGCCGCCCTCCCACTTCAGCGCGGCGGCGACCATGTCGTCGATGAGCCGGTGCTCGTAGGTGAGGCCGGCGGCGTCGAACTCGGCCTTGAACTCGTCCTCGAACACCTCGGCGAAGATGTCCTTGAACCGGCCGTCGTATGCCTTGAGGATGGTGTTCTTGGTGGACATGTAGACCGGGTAGTTGCGGTCCAGGCCGTAGCGGAACGAGGCCCGGGCGAAGTCCCGGATCGACTCGTCGAAGTTGTACATGCCCATCGCGATGCCGCCGCCGGGGAAGTTGGCGACCTCCATCTCGACCGGCTGCGAGCCGTCGGCGGGCGTGTAGGTGATGGTCACCGTGCCCGGACCCGGGACCACGAAGTCGGTGGCCTTGTACTGGTCGCCGTGGGCGTGCCGGCCGATGATGATCGGCTTGGTCCAGCCGGGGACGAGCCGCGGCACGTTGGACATGATGATCGGCTCACGGAAGACGACGCCGCCGAGGATGTTCCGGATGGTGCCGTTCGGCGACCGCCACATCTTCTTCAGGCCGAACTCCTCGACCCGGGCCTCGTCCGGAGTGATGGTGGCGCACTTGACGCCCACGCCGTGCTGCTTGATGGCGTTTGCGGCGTCGACGGTCACCTGGTCGTCGGTGGCGTCGCGGTGCTGGATCGAGAGGTCGTAGTAGTGCAGGTCGACGTCGAGGTAGGGCAGGATCAGCTGCTCCCGGATCTGCTTCCAGATGATCCGGGTCATCTCGTCGCCGTCGAGCTCCACGACCGGGTTGTTTACCTTGATCTTCGCCATCGGCCGGCGCTCCTCTCAGGGGACATGCTCAAGCAGTACGAGCGTACTGGATCGGCTCGGACAAGGAACGCCGCGCCCACCGGTCGGCCCGTGCCGGCAAGCCGGCGGCACGGACGTGCGCTGGGCCCGGCGGAGCAATACCCCACCGGACCCAGCGCACACCAGCACGCGGATCGCCTGGTTCAGCCGGCGGCCTCCGGCCCGTGCACCCACTGCACGAGTTGGAGGATCACCCCGTTGGGGTCGGCGACCTGAAAGAAGCGCTCGCCCCATGGCTCGGTCTGGATCGGGGTGGCGATCGGCACACCGGCGGTGGTGAGCCGGGCGTACTCGGCGTCGATGTCGTCCACCACGAAGGCGACGAGCACCCCCTCGGCCCGCTGCGTCCGCAGGCTCTCCGGCTGCAGGCTGGCCAGCCCGGTACGCAGGAAGATCAGGTTGAACCCGACGTCCTCCCGGGCCAGCGAGACGAAGCCCTCGGCCGACATCTGCTCGTGAAATCCGAAGTGCTGCTGGACGAACGCGGCCGAGGCCGGCACGTCCTCGACGTTGAGCGAGATCGCCGATGCAGTGATGTGCACGCGCACCCCCTGTGCGGAGACGGAAACTACGTACATTGTACAACGTACTGTGTACGGGGTTTTAACCTGCGAAGATCAGTGGGTGCCCGACCACCGCACCGGGGGCGGAGACCCCGCTCACACCCTGCGTCTGCTCTGGCGGCAGACCGACGATGTGCCTCGTCGTGGCCCCCGTCAGGGCCGCTCACTTGACGACATCGTGCTGGCCGCGATCGAGTTGGCGGACGCCGAAGGGCTTGACGCGGTGACCATGCGGGCGCTCGCCCAGACCGTCGGCGTGGCACCGATGACCCTCTACACGTACGTCCCGGGCAAGGCCGAACTGCTCGACCTGATGCTCGACGCGATCTACACCGGCATGCCCAGGCCGGACCGCTCCGGCGACCCGTGGCGAGCCCGGGTGGCGGCGCTGGCGACGGACAACCGGGAACTGTTCACCGCTCACCCCTGGGCGGCCGAGATCGCCACCGGCCGCCCACCGCTCGGGCCGGGCCAGATGACGAAGTACGAGTACGAGCTGCGCGCCTTCGACGGCACCGGGCTGGACGACGTGACCCGCGACGCCGCGCTCACCTACGTCCTCGACTTCGTCCGGGCTGCCGCCCGCTCGGCGGCCGAGGCACGCTCCGCCCAGCAGGAGAGCGCCTGGACGGACGAACAGTGGTGGACGGCGAACGCACCCCTGTTGGCGCAGGTCCTCGATGAGCGACGCTTTCCGACCGCCGTCCGGGTCGGCGCCGCGGCCGGAGCGGCTCAGAACGCCGCGTACCACCCCGACCACGCGTACGACTTCGGCCTGGCCCGCGTCCTCGACGCCCTCACCACCCTGATCGCCACCACCCCCGAACCGCCACATTGACCGAGAGGTTTGCGTCTCGGGATCAACCCTCCCGAGACGCAAACCTCTTGGTCAACTCAGCTCGTCGCGGTCACATGGACGCGACGTCGGCCTGCTTGGCGCGGACCGCCTCGGCGGCCTCCTTGAGGGCGGCCAGTTCGTCGGCGTCGAGGTCGGTCTCCACCACGCGCTTGACGCCCTGGGCGCCGATCTCGGCCTCGACGCCCAGGTAGACACCGGCGATGCCGTACTCGCCGTCGACCCAGGCACAGACCGGCATGACCTCGCCGGAGTCCTCTGCGACCGCCCTCGCCATCCGGGCCGCCGCCGCCGACGGGGCGTAGTACGCCGACCCGGTCTTGAGCAGCGCCACCACCTCGGCCCCGCCGTTGCGGGTACGCACGACCAGGTCCTCGATCTGCTCGGCCGGCATCACCTCGCGCAGCGGCTTGCCGTTCACGCTGCTCTGCGACGGCACCGGAACCATGGTGTCGCCGTGCGAGCCCAGGGTCAGCGTCTTCACCGACTTCACCGGCACCTGCAACGCCTCGGCGACGAAGTTGGTGAACCGGGCGGTGTCCAGCATGCCGGCCTGGCCGAGCACCCGGTTGCGCGGGAACTGGGTGGCGATCTGGGCCAGCGCGGTCATCTCGTCGAGTGGGTTGGAGACCACGATGACGACGGCGCTCGGGGCGTACTTGGCCACGTTCTCGGCGACCTGACGGACGATCTTGGCGTTGGTCTCCAGCAGGTCCATCCGGCTCATCCCGGGCTTGCGCGGCAGCCCGGCGGTGATGACGACCACGTCCGAGCCCTCGATGCCCTCGTAGCCTTCACCGTTCGGACCGGTCGTGACCCCGACGACCTTGGTCTCGAAGCCCTCCACAGCACGCGACTGGTTGAGGTCGAGGGCGATGCCCGCGGGCTTGCCCTCGATGATGTCGGTGATCACGACGGTGTCGAAGACGTCGTACTCGGCCAGGCGCTGCGCGGTGGTGGAGCCGTAGAATCCGGCCCCGACGACAGTGACCTTCTTACCCATGGTCGTCCCACTCCCTGATACCAGTCGGTTTTCCGGACCGTATCAGCCATCCTGGCACCGATCGGGCCAGGGGCGGACGGTTATGGGCCTTCGGCCCGCTCCACGACATTGGTGAGCAACATGGCGCGGGTCATCGGACCGACCCCGCCGGGCATCGGTACCAGCTTGCCGGCCACCTCGGCGACCTCCGGGTCCACGTCGCCGGTGTAGCGGCCCTTGCCGTCGGAACCGATCACCCGGGTGATGCCCACGTCGACCACGACGGCCCCCGGATTCACCATGTCCGCGGTGAGCAGACCGGGTACGCCCGCCGCCACGATCACGATGTCGGCGGCCCGGGTGTGCGCGGCCAGGTCCAGGGTGCCGGTGTGGCAGAGGGTGACGGTGGCATTCTCGCTCCGCCGCGTCAACAGCAGCCCCAGCGGGCGTCCGACGGTGTTGCCCCGGCCCACCACCGCCACGTTGGCGCCGCGCAGCGGCACGTCGTGCCGACGAAGCAGCTCCACGATGCCGCGCGGGGTGCAGGGCAGCGGCGCGTCGTAGCCGAGCACCAGCCGGCCCAGGTTCACCGGGTGCAGGCCGTCGGCGTCCTTGTCCGGGTCGATCAGCTCCAGCACCCGCTGTGTGTCCAGGTGCGCCGGCAAGGGCAGCTGGACGATGTAGCCGTGGCAGGCCGGATCGGCGTTCAGCTCGGCGATGACCTGGTCGACCTGCTCCTGGGTGGCGTCGGCCGGCAGCTCCCGGCGGATGGAGGCGATGCCGACCTCGGCGCAGTCCCGGTGCTTGCCGTTGACGTACGCCTGGGAGCCCGGATCGGACCCGACCAGCACCGTGCCGAGCCCCGGCACGGTGCCCCGTTCCGCCAGCGCCTTCACCCGCGTCCGCAGCTCGTCCTTGATCTCGGCCGCGGTCGCCTTGCCGTCCAGAAGCGTCGCCGTCACGAGCAGATCGTCTCACGTCCGCCGCCACCGGCTCCCCCGACCTCGGCGACCCGACCGGCCAGACTACTTTGCGTGAGGTGTCATTCGTCACTTAGCGTGACAATCTGTGGAGCCCAACACACCGGTTCCGGACGCCCGGGCACGAAGGCCCACAATCCGACGATCATGACGGGCCGCAACCAGGCAACCCACCGAGCCGTCAACGTCGCCCAATCGTTCCATATCTCCGCACTTCAGGGCGGCATCTCAGTAATGCGTGTAGCACGCTACCGAGAGCCCGACAAGACCGGGGGTGGCGTTCCGTTACCCCATCGCAACCGCTACGTTGCCGACTCGCGGCATACGACCTACCGTTGCCGGTCGTTGCGCAGCGTCACCCCAAAGCCGGGCCCGACTGCGCAGCGTAATGGAGATGAGGAGGCTAGATGCGTGTTCGTAGGCTCGCTGCCTGGACCGCCCTCCCGCTCGCGGTGACCCTGGGCCTGGTGGCCTGCGGCTCGGGCGGCGACGGCGGATCCGGCGAGAGCGACCCCAGTGCGGCCGTGCGGATCGAGATCGCCGAGCCGCAGCACCTGGTGCCGACCAACACCAACGAGACGAGCGGTTCCCAGGTGCTCGCCGCCCTGTTCAGCCCGCTTGTCGACTACGACGAGACCCACAAGCCGTACGAGGTGGCCGCGGAGTCGATCACGTCCGAGGACAACACCACCTGGACGATCAAACTCAAGGACGGCTACACGTTCCACAACGGCGAAGCGGTCACCGCCGACAACTACGTCGACGCCTGGAACTACGGCGCCTACGCGCCGAACGGGCAGAACTCCAGCTACTTCTTCGAGAAGATCGCCGGCTACGACGACCTGCAGGGCGAGAGCCCGAAGGCCGAGACGCTCAGCGGGCTGAAGCAGGTCGACGACCTGACCTTCACCGTCACGCTCTCCCAGCCGTACAGCGAGTTCAAGTCGATGCTCGGCTACACCGCCTTCTACCCGCTGCCGGAAGCCGCGTTCAGCGCTCCCGGCGAGCTGGCCGAGGGCTTCGAGCAGGCGCCGATCGGCCAGGGTCCGTTCAAGATGAAGGGCACCTGGCAGCACGACGCCAAGGTCGAGGTCGAGCGGTACGACGCTTTCCCCGGCGAGCAGCCGAAGGTGGCCGGCGTCGAGTTCCGGATCTACCAGCAGCTGACCGCGGCGTACGCGGACGTGCTGTCGGACAACCTTGACGTGATCAAGACCATCCCGACGGAGAACCTCTCCACCGCCGGCACCGATCTGGGCGACCGCTTCCTGCAGAGCCCGGCGTCGTCGCTGCACTTCCTGGCGTTCCCCACCTTCCAGGAGGAGTTCAGCAACCCGGATGTACGCAAGGCCATCTCGATGGCGATCGACCGCGACGAGATCACTCGGTCGATCTTCAAGGACTCGCAGCAGCCGGCCCGCGCGTTCGTCTCCCCGGCCGTCGCCGGCTACCGGGAGAACACCGTGGGCGCCGCGGGCGAGTTCGACCCGGCCAAGGCCAAGTCGCTCTACCAGGCCGCCGGAGGCCCGTCGAAGATCACCCTGTCCTACAACGGCGACGGCGGCCACAAGGACTGGATCGACGCCACCTGCAACCAGCTCAAGGCCAACCTGGGCGTGGACTGCGTCGGCAGCGCCGAGCCCAAGTTCGCCGACCTGCTGACCAAGGTCAAGGCCAAGCAGCCGGTGGGCCTGTTCCGGATGGGCTGGATCATGGACTACCCGTCCATGGAGAACTACCTGGGCCCGCTGTACAGCACCAACGGTTCGTCGAACTACTACGGCTACAGCAACCCGGACTTCGACCGGCTGCTCGCCGAGGGCGCCAGCGCCCCCAGCGAGGAGGAGGCGATCAAGAAGTACCAGGAGGCCGAGGACCTGCTGGCCGAGGACCTGCCGGTCGTACCGCTGCGGTTCGGCCAGAACAACTTCGGCCACTCGACCAAGGTCAAGAACGTCGAGATGGACCTCTTCGACCGGGTCAACCTGACCAAGATCGAAGCGATCAAGTAACACCCACGCCGGCGGGTCGGGTCACCGCGAGGTGACCCGACCCGCCACGCGGTTCGCCCCTTTTCAGGGAGACTGCCAATTATGTTCCGCTTCATCGTGCGGCGTCTGCTCCAGATGGTCCTGGCCTTCTTCGGGACCACACTGATCGTCTACGCGCTGATGTTCGCCGGTCAGGGCGATCCGATCCAGGCCCTCGCCGGGGAACGCCCGGTCACTGCCGCACAGCGGGCGTACCTCACGGAGAAGTACCACCTCGACGCCACCGGGATCGGCGGCTTCTTCTACAGGTACTTCGACTACATCTCGAATCTGCTCCGCGGCGACCTTGGCGAGTCGCTCACCGGACGGTCGATCGGCGACATCCTGGCCGCCGCCTGGCCGGTCACGATCAGGCTGGCTCTGATCGCCATCGCGGTCGCGGTCATCTTCGGCGTCACCGCGGGCGTCCTCGCCGGCATCCGGCGGGCCAGCGTCTTCGACAACGCCACCCTGCTGCTGACCCTGCTGGTGCTCGGCATTCCGACAATCGTGCTCGCCCCGCTGGCGCAGTACTTCCTGGGCGTCAAGTGGCAGGTCTTCCCGCCCACCGCCGGCGCTGATCCCGACTTCTTCGCGCTGCTGCTGCCGGGCATCGTGCTCGGCTCGCTCTCCCTGGCCACCGCGCTGCGGCTGACCCGTACCTCGGTGGCCGAGAACCTGCGCGCCGACTACGTGCGCACCGCGCGGTCGAAGGGCCTGCCGAATCGGCGGGTGGTGAGCGTGCACGTGCTGCGCAACTCGCTCATCCCGGTGATCACCTTCCTCGGCGTCGAGGTCGGCAACCTGATGAGCGGCGCGATCATCACCGAGGGCGTGTTCAACATCCCGGGCGTCGGTTTCAACCTGTTCCGCGGCATCCGCACTGAGGACGGCCCGCTGGTGGTGGGCATCGTCAGCGTGCTCGTCGTGGTCTACCTGGTCTCCAACCTGGTGGTCGACATCCTGTACGCCGTCCTGGACCCGAGGATCCGCTATGAGTGACCGTCCAACCCCCATCCTCGGCAGGTCGATCATGAAGTTGTTGCCCCGCCACGCCGGAGGGGCCGACAACAACTTCATGATCGACGCTTGGGGTGGGGTCGACCGGGCCGGGGTGTGGCGATGAGTGATTTCGAGACGGTGGCGGCGTCGGAGAACCAGGCCGCGCGGCGTGGGCCAGCCGGGGAGCCGGGCACACCGGACCAGGTGGGGCGGCCCCGCAAGCCGCGCAGCCTGGCCGGCGACGCCTGGCGTGACCTGCGCCGTAAGCCGATCTTCTGGATCAGCCTGCTCCTGGTGCTGCTGGTGACCGCGATGGCCGCTGTGCCGGGTTTGTTCACCAGCAACGACCCCGCCGACTGCGTGCTGTCCCGGCAGCACGCCGGGCCCTCCGGCGGCGCCATCTTCGGGTACGACTTCCAGGGCTGCGACACGTACGCCCGGGCGGTCTACGGCGCGCGGGCCTCGCTGCTGGTCGGCGCCCTGAGCGCGCTGTTCACCGGCCTGATCGCGCTGGTCGTGGGGATGCTCGCGGGATACTTCGGCGGCTGGGTCGACGCGGTGCTCTCCCGGGTGATCGACATCGTGCTCGGCATCCCGCTGCTGCTGGCCGCGATCGTCCTGCTCAAGCGCATCGGCAGCGACAGCGCCACGGTACGCGTCGCCGCGGTCATCTTCGTGCTGGCGGTGCTCGGCTGGACCACCGCCGCCCGGGTGGTCCGGTCCTCGGTGATCACCGCTCGGGAGCAGGACTACGTGGCCGCCGCGCGGATGCTGGGGGCCGGCAACGGGCGGATCATGTGGCGGCACATCCTGCCGAACGCACTCGCCCCGGCCATCGTGGTGCTGACCATCGCGCTCGGTTCGTTCATCGCCGCCGAGGCGACGCTGTCCTTCCTCGGCATCGGGCTGCGGGAGCCGACCATCTCCTGGGGCATCGAGATCAACAACGGTCGGGTGCACATGCGGGAGTCGGCGACCCCACTGGTGGTCCCGTCGACCTTCCTGGCGCTGACCGTGCTGGCCTTCATCATGCTCGGCGACGCGATCCGCGACGCCTTCGACCCGAAGCTCCGGTGATCCCCTCATGAGTCAGCACGCCGTCCGGCCGACGCCGGCCTCGCCCACCCCACCCGACGGGCACCTGCTGGAGGTGCGCGACCTGCACGTCGAGTTCCGCACCGGCGAGGGCGTGGCCAAGGTGATCAACGGGGTCAGTTACCACCTGGACCCGGGCGAGACGCTCGCCGTGCTGGGCGAGTCCGGCTCCGGCAAGTCCGTCACCGCCCAGGCCATCATGGGCATCCTGGACACTCCGCCGGCCCACATCAGCTCTGGCGAGATCCGCTACTCCGGTCGCGACCTGCTGGGCCTGCCGGAGGAGCAACGCCGGCAGATCCGGGGCAAGGAGATCGCGATGATCTTCCAGGACGCCCTCTCCGCGTTGAACCCGGTCTTCCCGGTCGGCTGGCAGATCGGCGAGACCTTGCGCCAGCGACTCGGGATGTCCCGCGCGGACGCCCGTCGCCGCGCGGTGGAGCTGATGGACCTGGTGCAGATCCCCGCCGCGGGGCGGCGTCTCGGTGACTACCCGCACCAGTTCTCCGGCGGTATGCGGCAGCGGGTGATGATCGCGATGGCCCTGGCGATGGAACCGAAGGTGCTCATCGCCGACGAGCCCACCACCGCGCTGGACGTCACCGTGCAGGCCCAGATCATGGATCTCCTCGCCGACCTGCGGCGGGACCTGGACATGGCGATGATCCTGATCACCCACGACCTGGGTGTGGTGGCCGACGTCGCGGACCGCATCGCGGTCATGTACGCGGGCCGGATCGTCGAGCACGCCGACGTCCGGTCGCTGTACCGGGCGCCCGCCCACCCGTACACCAAGGGTCTGCTGAACTCGATTCCGCGCCTGGACCAGCGGGGCGGGAGGCTGTCCACGATCCGTGGCCTGCCGCCCAACCTGATGCGGATCCCCAGCGGTTGCCCCTTCCACCCCCGGTGCCCGTACGTGCAGCAGGTCTGTGTGGACGTGGTGCCGCACGACCTGGTCCTCGGCGACGGCCGGACCAGCGCGTGCCATTTCGCCCAGGAGGTACGCGATGACCGCGCCGGCTAGCCCCACGAAGGTCCGCGGTGAGACCCTCCTCGACGTCAACCACGTGGTCAAACACTTCCCGATCACACAGGGCGTGGTGTTCAAGAAGAAGACCGGGGCGGTCAAGGCCGTCGACGGGGTGAGCTTCCAACTGCGCCGGGGCGAGACGCTGGGCATCGTCGGTGAGTCGGGCTGCGGCAAGTCCACGCTGGCCCGACTGCTGATGCGGCTGGAGAAGCCGACCGCCGGCCGCGCCACCCTGGCCGGCCAGGATCTGTTCGCCGCCTCCGGTGGTGAGCTGCGCCGGATCCGGCGCAACATGCAGATGGTCATGCAGGACCCGTACACCTCACTCAACCCACGGATGACCGTCGGCGACATCATCGGCGAGCCGTTCGAGATCCATCCGGAGGCGGCCCCGAAGGGCAGCCGCCAGCAGCGGGTCCAGGAACTGCTCGACGTCGTGGGGTTGAACCCGGAGCACATCAACCGCTATCCGCATCAGTTCTCCGGTGGCCAACGACAGCGCATCGGCATCGCCCGGGCGTTGGCGCTACGACCCGAGGTGATCGTCTGCGACGAGCCGGTCTCCGCGCTGGACGTCTCCATCCAGGCTCAGGTGATCAACCTGCTGGAGGAGCTCCAGGACGAACTGGGCCTGTCCTACATCTTCATCGCCCACGACCTGTCGGTGGTCCGGCACATTTCCGACCGGATCGCGGTGATGTACCTGGGCCGGATCGTGGAGATCGGCACCGAGGACGAGATCTACGACCGCGCCACCCACCCTTACACCCAGGCGCTGCTCTCCGCGGCCCCGGTGCCGGACCCGGACGCCCGGGAACACCGCAGCATCATCCGGTTGCGCGGCGACGTGCCGAGCCCGGCGGACCCGCCCAGCGGCTGCCACTTCCGCACCCGCTGCTGGAAGGCCCAGGACATCTGCGCCACCCAGGATCCGCAGGCGGTGCTACGCGCCGCCGACCCACATCCCTCGGCCTGCCACTTCGCCGAGCTCCGTCCGCAACGCTGAGCCCGGACCTCCCTCCCTAGTGGATACTGCGGCACCGAAGAAGCACCCGATGACGGATGGCGATCCTCTGCTCACTCACTAGGGTCTACAGCCGTGACGCAGGTGGCGCTACGGCCAGCGACGGGCCCCTCGGCCGGGGGCGCCGCGACGAACAGTCGGATCACCGTGCGGTATGTGCAGGCCACCCTGGCGGTCGCCGCCCTCGGTGCCGTCTGGTGCGTCGCGAACTTCACCGTCGGCGCCGGCACCGAGGCGCTCGCGTACACCTTCGTTCCCGCCGGTGGGGTCCTGGCCGCCGGGTCCGTCGTGCACCTGCTCCGCCACGCCGGCCTCGACCCGGTCACCCGCCGCTTCTGGCGCGCGCTCCTCGTCGCGGCGGTCACCATCACGATCGGGTACGGCTGGCTGGCGTCGGACATGCTGGCGCACGCCGCCGAGGCCCGTACCCGGAGCATGCCGTTGCCGGCGGCGGCCTGCGTGGCGATCGGATTCGTCGTGGCCAGCTGGGCGGTGGCCCGGGTGCCGATCGCCGAGACCGGCGGTGTCGAGCGATGGCGCATCCTGCTCGACCGCATGATCGCGTTCCTCGGTTGCGCGACCCTGCTCTGCTACGTCGGGCTGGCCCCGATGCTTGCCGCCGACGAGCCGTGGAGCCCGCAGGCGATGGCGCTGGTCGGGCTCGCCTTCCTGGTCGCGGTCGGCGCCGCGACAAAGGTGTCGTTCGTCACTGGTGGACCGGTGGATCGCGTCGCCCTGCGATTCGTCGCAGCCAGCGGCGGCGTCACCGCCGGGATCGTCGCCGTGCTGGCGGTCCGGTACGGGTACGTAGCCGGCATCCCCGTCCAGGCGATCGTGATGCCGCTGACTCCGGTGTTCTTCACGCTTGGCGTCCGGGCGCAGTGGCGGTCCGATCTCGGTGTCCGCCGCGATCAGACCCGCAACGGCGTCCTGCTGCCGTACCTGGCGGTGGTGGCGGTCGACGTGCCGCTGCTCGCCGTCGCCTTCGGCGCTCCCCTGACCTGGCCGGTCCGGGTGGTCCTGATCGCCGCCGTGGTGGTGACCGCCCTGGTCAGCATCCGGCAGTTCATCGCCTATCGAGACAACGCCCGGCTGCTGCGCAACACCCGCATCCAGGAGGAGCGCCTCCAGCACGAGGTCAGCCACGACGGCCTCACCGGGCTGGCCAACCGGGTGCTCTTCCGGGACCGGCTCGCGTCCGCGCTCACCGCCACCGCCCCCGCGTCGGTGCTCCTGGTCGACCTGGACGACTTCAAGACCGTCAACGACCTGCTCGGGCACGGCGTCGGTGACCGGCTGCTCGTCTCGGTCGCCCAGTTGCTGCGCGCCGAAGTCGGCGACGAGGGCCTACCGGTACGGGTCGCCGGTGACGAGTTCGCCGTGCTGCTCACCGGCGCGGACGCCGACCCCGAGAAGTTGGCCGCCCGGCTGCTGGCCGCGCTCGACCAGCCGATCAGTCAGCACCGCCTGCTGGTGCAGGCCAGCATCGGCATCGCCGACGCCCGGCCCGGTGCCACCGTCGACTCGGTGCTGCGGGACGCCGACGTCGCCATGTACACGGCCAAACAGCGAGGAAAGGCGAGCTTCGTACGGTACGTGGACGGCATGGGTGAGCCGGTGCTGGCCCACATGCAGCTCGGCGGCGAACTGCGGCGGGCCCTGGACGACAACGAGCTGCGGGTCGTCTACCAGCCGATCCTGCGGCTCGACGACAACTGGTTGGTCGGGGTCGAGGCGCTGATCCGCTGGCATCACCCGACGCGCGGGCTCGTCGGCCCGGCCGAGTTCATCCCGGCCGCCGAACGGACCGGTCTGATCGTGCCGCTGGGCCGGTTCGTGCTGCGCGAGACGTGCCGCCAGGCGGCGGCGTGGTCCCGGGAGTTCGGGCCGGACGCACTCCGGGAGGCGGGCGTGAACGTCTCCGCGCGACAACTGCACGATCCCGACTTCGTCTCCGACGTGACGGCCGCGCTGGCTGAGAGCGGGCTGCCCTGCGAGCGACTGGTCCTGGAGGTGACCGAGTCGGCGGTGCTCCGCGGTCAGCAGGTCTCCCGAACCCTCTTCGAACTCGACCGGATGGGCATCCGCCTGTCGCTTGACGACTTCGGCACCGGCGAATCGTCACTGAGCCTGCTGCGGGCCTTCCCGGCCGCGATCGTGAAGCTCGACAAGTCCTTCGTCGACGGTATCGAGATCGACGACGGCCAGGCAGCCGCCGCCGACGCCCGGCAGGCGGTGGCCCGCGCGGTGATCCAGCTTGCCCACGCCCTGGGCCTGGAGACCGTCGCCGAGGGCGTCGAGAGCGCCGAGCAGGTCGCGGTGCTCCGCGCCCTCGGCTACACCCGCGGCCAGGGCTACCACCTGGCCCGACCGATGACCGCCGAAGGCATTTCCGGCCTGCTGGCCCGCCAGCGGCCCGTGACAACCGTCCAACCGACGACCTGAACGGCCACTCAGTCACCACAGCCCCCAGATCTTGGACAGTTTCCGTTCTTCGCTAACGGAAACTGTCCAAGATCTCGCAGTCGCCTCGCGCGGGCTAGTGAAAGAAGTGGCGGGTGGCGGTGAGGTACATGGTGACGTCGGCCTGCTTGCAGGCGGCGATCACCTCCTCGTCACGGATCGAGCCGCCGGGCTGGACGATCGCCCGGATGCCCGCGTCGATGAGGATCTGCGGGCCGTCGGCGAACGGGAAGAACGCGTCCGAAGCGGCCACCGCGCCGCGCGCCCGGTCGGCACCGGCCCGGCTGACCGCCAGCCGGGCCGAGTCCACCCGGTTGACCTGCCCCATTCCGACGCCGACTGTCGCACCGTCAGCCGCCAGCAGGATGGCGTTGCTCTTCACCGCGCGTACCGCCCGCCAGGCGAAGGCCAGGTCGGCCAGGGTGGCCTCGTCGGCCGGCTCACCGGTGGCCAGCCGCCAGCTGGTCGGGTCGTCGCCCTCGGCGTCGATCGCGTCGCGCAACTGCACCAGCACGCCGCCGCTGACCTGCCGCCACTCGGTCGGACGCGGCTCGAAGGCGGGCGCGCGCAGCAGCCGGATGTTCTTCTTGGCCCGCAGCGTCTCCACCGCACCGGGTGCGTAGTCGGGCGCCACCACGACCTCGGTGAAGATCTCGGCGATCTGCCCGGCCAGTTCGACCGAGACCTGTCGGTTGACGGCGATGACCCCGCCGAAGGCGGAGACCGGGTCGCAGGCGTGCGCCTTGCGGTGTGCCTCCGCCACGTCCGCGCCGACCGCGATGCCGCAGGGGTTGGCGTGCTTGATGATGGCCACCGCGGGCTGGTCGGCGAAGTCGTTCGCGGCCCGCCAGGCGGCGTCCGCGTCGACGTAGTTGTTGTAGGACATCTCCTTGCCGTGCAGCTGCTCGGCCTGAGCCAACCCGACCGGGCCGGCCGGGTCTGCGTAGAGGGCGGCGCTCTGGTGCGGGTTCTCGCCGTAGCGCAGCACCGACTGCCGGCGCAACGCCAGACCGGCGAACTCAGGCATGCCGTCGGCGGCCGGGGCCACCGACGCGGCGAACCATTCGGCGACCGCCACGTCGTACTCGGCGATGTCGGCGAAGGCGCGGGCGGCCAGCGCCCGACGCTGCGCCAGGGTGAAACCGCCGCCGTCGAGCGCGGCCAGCAGCATCGGGTACGCGCCCGGGTCGGTGACCACGGCCACCGAGGCGTGGTTCTTGGCCGCCGCCCGAACCATCGCCGGGCCGCCGATGTCGATCTGCTCGACACACTCGTCCTGACCGGCGCCGGAGGCGACGGTGTCCTGGAACGGGTACAGGTTGGACACCAGCAGGTCGACCCCGGCGATGCCGTGCTCGTCGAGCTGGGCGGTGTGCGCGTCCTTGCGCAGATCGGCGAGGAGCCCACCGTGGATCGCCGGGTGCAGGGTCTTCACCCGCCCGTCGAGGATCTCCGGGAACCCGGTCACCTGCTCCACCGGCGTCACCGGCACCCCCGCCGCAGCGATCGTCGACGCGGTGCTGCCGGTGGAGACGATCTCCACACCGGCGGCGTGCAGCGCCTGGGCCAGGCCGGCCAGGCCGGTCTTGTCGTAGACGCTGACCAGTGCTCGCCGGATCGGGCGACGCCCGTCCTGGATGGAGTTCACGCCGACCATGACCTTTCTTCCAGTGATCGTCCAACCGTCCCGGACCAGCCGGCCCACCTGCTCGACGAGCTGGCTCCGTTCCGCTTCCTTGATGCGCTCGGTGAGCGTGTCGACGTCGTCGTCGTCGCGTACCGGCACCGCCACCTGCGCGACGATCGGGCCGGTGTCCATCCCGGCATCGACGAAGAAGAGGGTCGCCCCGGTCACCTTGACTCCGTAGGCGAGGGCGTCACGCGGGCCGTGGATGCCGGGAAACGCCGGCAACAGGGTGTTGTGCGTGTTCAGGTACCGGTCGCCGAAGGCGGCGAGAAAGTGGGGACCGACCAACTTCAGGAACCCGGCCGAGATGACCAGGTCGGGTCGGTGCTCGGCGACCCGCGCGGTGAGCGCGGCGTCCCACTGTTCGCGCTCCGGGTGGTCCTTGACCCGCTCGACGAAGGTGGGCACCCCCGCGGCGACGGCCCGGTCCAGGCCGGCGATCCCGTCACGGTCCGCACCGACCGCGACCACCCGCGCCCCGTACGCCGGGTCGGCGGTCGCGTCCAGCAGAGCCTGAAGGTTGCTTCCGGAGCCGGAGACAAGGACGACGATACGGGCGGACTGGGTCACCGGCACACCCTATCCGGCCAGCGACCGGTGCCCATCCGCTGGGCAGCGCGGCGTCGCGCGACCACCGAACTGGCCGGAACCGGGTACGCTGCCGGTCGCTTGGGACCGGCGCATGTCCGTTCCCGCACCCGTCAGCGAACAACCGTGAGGAGCACGTCGTCATGCAGCCCGAGTACCAGTCACAGCCACCGCAGTCGGTCGACAACAACATGACAATGTCGATCGTCGCGATCTTCCTCTTCTGGCCGCTGGCCATCCCGGCGATCATCAATGCCTCGAAGGTCAACCCGCTGCTTCAGCAGGGTGACTACGCGGGCGCACAGGCTGCGGCGGCCGAGTCGAAGAAGTGGTCCAAGTGGGCCCTGATCGTCGGTATCGCCTGGATCGCGATCGTCCTGGTGTGCTGCCTCGGCGGCGGCCTGCTGGGCTCGATGAGCGGCAGCAACGCCAGCGGTTACTGAGCACCGGATGCAGCCCGGTCAACCCGGTCAGGACCCGTACGGCCAGCAGCCGCCGTACGGGGACCCGACCACACCCCAGCCGGCCAACCCGTACGCGCCGCCCCCGGCCAACCCGTACGCGCCACCGCCGGCCAACCCGTACGCCCAGCCGACCGATCCGTACGGTCAGCAGCCACCGGCCGATCCGTACGGTCAGCAGCCACCGGTTCCGGGTCAGCCGGAGGCTCCGCCCGCGCCCTACGATCCGTACGCGCCGCCGGCCGGTCCTCCACCGGCCGCCGGGCAACCCCCAATGCACGGTCAGCCGGGCTACGGGCAGCCAACGTACGGTCACCCGGGCTACGGCCAGCCAACGTACGGTCAGCCAGGTTACGGGCAGCCCTACGCCGACCCCTACGCGCCGCAGCCCTACGGCGGCACGCCGATGTACCCGCACGCCGGTTTCACCGGCGCGCAGGGGCAGCAGAACACCCTCGGCCTGATCGCGATGATCCTCGGTATCGTGTCGATCCCGCTGAGCTGCTGCTACCTCGGCATCCCGCTGGGGTTGGCGGCACTCGTCACCGGCTGGCTGGGCAAGCAGAAGGCCGACCAGGGGCTGGCCGGCAACTCCGGACAGGCACTCGCCGGCCTGATCTGCGGCGCGGTGGGGCTGTTGCTGGGCCTGCTACAGATCGTGGCGTTGGCGCTTGACGTCGGCGGATCAATGTATCCCTGACCGGGCCCAACCACCGCCAGGGGCGTCCCGGAACACCCGGGACGCCCCTACCCAATCAGAATCGCCCACCCTCCCCAACTCCCCCACCCATCCATCGCACCCTCACCGCCTCCCCCGCAGGATGCACGGACAACATCGGGGATGTTGCCGCCTTGCGCACCCAGACAGGCCACAACATCGGGGATTCTGCAGTCACCCGGCACAAGGGAATGCGCCGAAGGCGCGGGGCAATGTGCCGAAGGCGCGGGGTGCGACGAGAGGTTCAGGTCGCGAGCCGGGCGAGCCAGCGGGTGGCGGCGGCACCGAGCAGCGCGCCGGCACCGGTGACCAGCAGCGCCGCGAGCGCCACCTGCCAACCGACCGGCCCGACCTCCGCCAGCCGGCCACCGCCCAGCGGCCCGCCGGACGCCTTAGCCGCCGCGCCCAGCAGCAGGCCGGCCACCGGTCCGGCGAGGGCCGCCGGCACGAGCAGCCGTCGCCACGACAGGGGTGTCCGTTCGGCGGCGGCCAGGCGCAGCATGCGGCGCGCGAGCAGCCAGCCGGTGGCCATACCCACGAGGATGGGCAGGGCGAGCACGGCGACCGCGCCGAGTCCGTCGGCCGGCCCGCTGGGCAGGCCGGCGAAGAGCGGCAGAGCCGGTAGCGCGCCGACCGACACCTCGCTGGTGCGTACCGCCGTGTCGGTGCCGACCGCGAAGCCGGGGCCGAGCAGGTAACTGGCCGACCACACGCTGACGTTGGGCGCGTACGCGAGGCTGACCAGGGTGATGCCGGCCTGGCCGGCGACACCGGTCTGATAGGCGCCGATCAGGTCGGCCGCGTCACCACCACCGGTCGCCACGGCCAGCCCAGCCACGGCAGCGCCCGCGCCGAGCAGCACCAGGGCGGCGACCAGGCCGGCGCGTACGCCTTCACGCAACGGTATCGGCGTCTGCGCGGCGAAGACCACCGCCACCCCGGTCGTACGGGCGGCACCGGCACCGGCGGCGAGGGTGCCGACGATCACCAGCGTCAGCCCGGCACGTACCGGCGACGCGCCCGGGCCACCGGCACCGACCAGGATGGCGGCGAGCGCTCCCAACAGCCCGTACGCGACACCGACCGCCGTCGCGGCAGCGAGCGTACGGCCCGGCGACCGGCCGCCGCGGGCACCGATCGCCCGGCTGGCGTGCACCCCGGCCCGGCTGAGCCGCCACACCGCCAGCGCGGTCACCGCGAGCGGCGCCAGGCCCAGCGGGCCGGTGGCCGTGGCCAGGGGCACTCCGTGGCCGAGGAGCCAGCCCGCCGCCCCCGCACGGGCGGCGTCGAGCAGGCTGCCGGCCCCCTCGCTGAGCTGGAACAGCCAGAGCGTCAGCGCCACCGGAAGCCAGGTGGTGACGGCCGCCCCGCTGGCGGCGACCAGCGCGGCGACCGCGAGCGGCGCGTGGTTGCGCCCCGAGGGTGCCGCCCGCGCAGCGGGCACCCGGCGCGGAGGACCGGCCCGGCCGGGTGGCCGGACGCCGGCACCGCGGGCGTCGGTGGCCCGGCGAGGCTGGTCAGGGGTGACGGACATCGGCTCTACTCTGGCATGCCGTGCCGGCCCTGGCTGCCCGACACCCGCTCGCAGCCAACGCTCGGTGCGCCGGAGGAGGCAGTTCGCCCGATCCGACGTGGACGGGCACCGGCTCATCTAGCCTCGGCTCAGGGGCCGTGACCGACGTCGCGGCAGCATGTCACCGGAAGGGGAGTCGTGAACGCTCCGTATCCACCGCCCCCGCCACCACCGACCGGCCGGGACCGCACGACTCTCTGGGGCGTGCTCGGCATCGTTACCGGGGTGCTCTGCTGCGGCATCCTCGGCATCGTCTTCGGCTGGCTGTCGATCCGCGACGCCCGCCGGTTCCGCCAGTCGCCGGTGCTGGGCTACGTGGCCATCGCGCTGGGCGTGCTGAACATCGTCGTCAGCCTGATCCTGCAGGCGACCGGCAACTACCCGTACTGGAACCGCTGAGGGGCCGACCTTCCGGTCGGCCCCTCGATGCGTGTTCCGCTCAGCCCGCGGACATGATCTCGCGCATCAGCTTGGCCGTCTCGGTCGGCGTCTTGCCGACCTTCACGCCGACCGCCTCCAGCGCTTCCTTCTTGGCGTCGGCGGTGCCCGCCGAGCCGGAGATGATCGCACCGGCGTGCCCCATGGTCTTGCCGGGCGGGGCGGTGAAACCGGCGATGTAGCCGACCACCGGCTTGCTGACGTTGGCCTTGATGAACTCGGCCGCCCGCTCCTCGGCGTCCCCGCCGATCTCACCGATCATGACGATGGCGTCGGTGTCCGGGTCGGCCTCGAAGGCGGCCAGCGCGTCGATGTGCGTCGTCCCGATGATCGGGTCGCCGCCGATGCCGACGCAGGTGGAGAAGCCGATGTCCCGCAGCTCGTACATCATCTGGTAGGTCAGCGTGCCGCTCTTGCTGACCAGGCCGATCCGGCCGGAGCCGGTGATGTCGGCCGGGATGATGCCGGCGTTCGAGGCGCCCGGCGAGGCGATGCCGGGGCAGTTCGGGCCGATGATCCTGGTCCGCTCCCCCTTGGCCACGTTGTACGCCCAGAAGGCGGCGGTGTCGTGCACCGGCACCCCCTCGGTGATCACCACGGCCAGCGGGATCTCGGCGTCGATCGCCTCGATGACCGCGGCCTTGGTGAACTGCGGCGGTACGAAGATGACCGTGACATCCGCGCCGGTGTCCTTCATCGCGTCGGCGACGCCGGCGAAGACCGGCAGTTCGGTGCCGTCGAAGTCGACTGTGGTACCGGCCTTGCGCGGGTTGACGCCGCCCACCACGTTGGTACCGGCGGCGAGCATCCGGCGGGTGTGCTTGGAGCCCTCGGAACCGGTCATCCCCTGGACGATGACCTTCGAGTCCTTGGTCAGCCAGATAGCCATGTGTCAGACCCCCGCAGCCGCCAGCTCGGCGGCCCGCTCGGCCGCGCCGTCCATGGTGTCAACCCGCTCGATCAGCGGGTTGTTCGCGCCGTCGAGGATCGCCCGACCGGCCTCGGCGTTGTTGCCGTCGAGGCGGACGACGAGCGGCTTGGTGACCTGCTCGCCCCGCTGCTCCAGCAGGCCCAACGCCTGCACGATACCGTTGGCGACCGCGTCGCAGGCGGTGATGCCGCCGAAGACGTTTACGAAGACGCTCTTGACCGACGGGTCGGAGAGCACGATCTCCAGACCGTTGGCCATGACCGCGGCGCTCGCGCCGCCGCCGATGTCGAGGAAGTTGGCCGGCTTGACGTTGCCGTGCCGCTCTCCGGCGTAGGCGACCACGTCGAGGGTCGACATGACCAGGCCCGCGCCGTTGCCGATGATGCCGACCTCGCCGTCGAGCTTGACGTAGTTGAGGTCCTTCTCCTTGGCCGCCTGCTCCAGGGGGTCCACCGCCGCCTGGTCGACAAGTGCCTCGTGGTCGGGGTGCCGGAAGCCGGCGTTCTCGTCCAGCGTCACCTTGGCGTCCAGCAGCAGCAGCTTGCCCTCGGCGGTCTTGGCCAGCGGGTTCACCTCGACCAGGGTGGCGTCCTCGGCGACGAACGCCCGCCACAGGCCGACCGCGGCCTCGACGACCTGGTCGGCGACCTCGGCCGGGAAGCCGGCCGCGTCGACGATCTCCCGCGCCTTCGCCTCGTCCACGCCCTTGACGGCGTCGATCGGTGCCTTGACGACCTTCTCCGGGGTCTCGGCGGCGACCTGCTCGATGTCCATGCCGCCGGCGACGCTGGCGATGCAGAGGAACGTGCGGTTCGCCCGATCGAGCAGGTACGAGAAGTAGTACTCCTCGGCCACGTCCGCGGTCACAGTGATCATGACCTTGTGGACGGTGTGGCCCTTGATGTCCATGCCGAGGATGTCGGTGGCGCGGGCCACCGTCTCCTCCGCGCCCTCGGCCAGCTTGACGCCGCCCGCCTTGCCTCGGCCGCCGACCTTCACCTGCGCCTTGACGACCACCCGGCCGCCGAGGCGTTCGGCGATCGCGCGGGCCTCCTCCGGGGTCGTGGCGACGCCGCCGGCGAGCACGGGAAGCCCGTGCCGCTCGAACAGGTCCCGCCCCTGGTACTCGTACAGGTCCACGATTGCGCGTCCCGTCCCGTCTCTGCGGCGCACCGTCGCGCCGCCACCAGCGTATGGAAAGAAAACAGTGTGATGCCCGACATCAGTTGAAGTTGACGCGGGCCGTCGAACCCTCGCCACCGCGACCACGCGCCGCAGCCGACCTGACGGTCCGGCTCGCAGAGGGAGGTGGGAAAGGTTTCATTGGGCGCAGCCTAGCGATGCCGGCACCGCCGGCAACCGAGCGGGTGCGCGGTGTGCGGTAATGCACAGCCCGGGCCGACGCCGGGTCCACCGGCACGCGCGACGTCACCCGTTCGAGCGATCTTGTCAGGGCGGTGACGGTTCTCGGCGGTCCCGCGTAACCCCGCAGGAAGGGCGTCGTTGAGTCAGGTGTCGGAGCGCTGGAAAGCGCGAAGACGGAAACGGCCGATGCCCTGTCGGTCGAGGGGTGGCGGCGGGGCATCGTGCATAGAGGGGCCGGACGTGTGAGGGGTGCGTCCGGCCCCTCCCCCTGTGCTCAGGCCACCGGCTGGGCGACGTTGTCCCGGACCCATTCCACGATGGATGCGGTGGTGGCGCCCGGGGTGAAGATCTTGGCCACGCCGAGCCGCGCCAACTCCGGAAGGTCGGCCTCCGGGATGATGCCTCCGCCGAAGACGACGATGTCCCGGGCCTCCCGCTCGTCGAGCAGTTCGAGGACCCGGCGGAACAGCGTCATGTGCGCCCCGGAGAGCACCGAGAGACCGACCGCGTCGGCGTCCTCCTGGATCGCGGTCTCCACGATCTGCTCCGGGGTCTGGTGCAGGCCGGTGTAGATGACCTCCATGCCGGCGTCACGCAGTGCGCGCGCCACCACCTTGGCGCCACGGTCGTGGCCGTCCAGGCCCGGCTTGGCGACGACGACCCGAACACGAGAGCTCATCTGGGCATCCCTTTCACCGGCTCCGCGGCATTCACCTGAACGAACGGTAACCCGCCCGACCGGGGTCGGGGAACCGGGGCCGGCCGGGCGAGCGGTGAACGGCATTCGACCTCCGGACTCGCCGCGACCTCCGGCCGCCTCACCCAGGCGCCATCGGCACCTCACGCACAGGCATGACCGGCGCGCGACGCGTCAAGCGGGACGACTCCGCCGTTCGGTCACGGTGTGCGACGAACGGAGGATAACGAGGACACCCCACTACGCTCCCGAGCCAGGACAATCTCGGACGGAAACGGACAGAAGGTTGCAAGCAATTCGGCGCTCCGGCTTGTGACAGGACTGACGGTTGGCTACCGTGTCCACGGTTGTCATCAGGTCTACGGACGGGTGACGACGCGACCAGCCGACGCACGGTCACCAGATCCGGACGACGGCTGATCCGCATCGGAACCCCGACAACGGAGGGTATGCGTGCGCCAGCGCCTGTCGTCTGAGCCCGATCGATATCGCGGCCGCCGCCGCGTACCCACCCCTCCGCGTAGCCGCTACGCCGCGGTCGTCACCACCGCCTTCGTCGGTGCCGGTGTGGTGGCGCTGGGCGCCAGCGCGATGCC
Organism: Verrucosispora sp. WMMD573; assembly: GCF_027497175.1. Taxonomy (NCBI): domain Bacteria; kingdom Bacillati; phylum Actinomycetota; class Actinomycetes; order Micromonosporales; family Micromonosporaceae; genus Micromonospora; species Verrucosispora sp. WMMD573. The sequence goes on from NZ_CP114901.1 coordinate 534,951, forward strand.
GGACGCCAAGAGCGTCAGCCCGTCGGTACTCGACGAGCTGAAGCAGGCGTCGATCAGCAACCAGGGCACGGCCGAGCGGGCCGACGCCGCCGAGCGGGCCTCCCGGGACAGCCGCAGCGGCCCGGAGAGCGCCGAGGACACCGGCGTCTGGCTGCTCCCCCTACAGGGCTACGACTTCAACTCTCCCTACGGCATACGGTGGGGCAAGCTGCACACCGGCGTCGATCTCGTCGCGCCGGAGGGAACTCCGTACGTCGCCATCCACGAGGGCACCGTCACCAAGGCCGGCTGGTTCGGCGGCTACGGGCACGCGGTGATCGTGCAGCACGCCGACGGCAGCGAGGCCATCTACGGCCACTCCTCCGCGCTGAACGTCCGCGAGGGGCAGCAGGTCAAGGCCGGTGACCAGCTTGGCCTGGTCGGCAACACCGGCCACTCCTACGGCTCCCACCTGCACCTGGAGATCCATGTCAAGGGCGAGCCGCTCGACCCGGTGCCGTGGCTTCAGGAGCGCGGAGTGGACATCAAGCTACAAGTCGAGGCAATCTACAGCGAGGTAGCCGCGTCCTGACCGGCCGTAACGCCTGTTGACCGCCCGGATCTGTCGATCCGGGCGGTTTTTTTTGGCGCCCTGCGCCGGCAAGTGTCCCAGCTCACCTGCGCAAATGTGACCGGCGGCACATTGGCCGACCCGATCGGCATCGGGCAGTCGAGAACAGCCCGGCACGAAGGCGGACAGCGGCACCGGCCATCGCCCGCGCCACCCACACCCCCGGTACCCGGCACCGCCCGGACCGACACCAGGATTTCGAGGTCACGTACCACTCGAAACCAATGAGGTCCGTACCGTGCAGGACGACAGCCGCACCCCGCCCCGCGAGATCCCCCACGCCCCGGCCCGCCACCGGCGGCGCCTGAGTCGGCACTCCCGTCTGCTGGCTGTCGGTGTGGTCGCCCTGGCGGCGCTCGGCGTCGGCGGTGTCGTCCTGACCGACCGCGACGAGCGGCCGACCACCAGCCCGGTCGCACTGGACGCCCAGACCCGGGCCGAAGCGGCCGAGCGGGCCGACCGGTCGGCCCGCGAACCCGCCGCCTCGGGCAGCCCGTCAGCGAGCCCGTCGCCGAGCGCCAGCCCCACCACGCAGCCCAGCCCGAAGCCGAAGCCGAAGGCCAGCCGGACGGCGACCGCCAAGGCGAAGCCGAAGGAGAGTACGAAGCCGAAGTCCTCCTGGGTCCTGCCGATGGCCGGAGGTGCCATCACCTCCTGCTACGGGCCCCGGTGGGGCACCCTGCACGCCGGCATCGACTTCGCCATGCCGGCCGGCACCCCCGTGCGCGCCGCCTTCGGTGGCACCGTGACGAAGGCCGGCGATGTCGGCGACGGGTACGGCATCTCCGTGGTCATCGACCACGGCAACGGCTACCTCACCCACTACGCCCACCTGAGCACCGCCAGGGTGAGCCTGGGTGCGAAGGTCAGCACCGGGCAGACGATCGGCCTGGAGGGCTCCACGGGCGACTCCACCGGGCCGCACCTGCACTTCGAGGTGCACCAGGGGCAGATGTGGAGCCAGATCGACCCGGCGCCGTTCCTGCGCGCCCGCGGCCTCGACGTGGCCTGCTGACCCAAGCCGGCTGCGCGGGTCAGATCTTCTCGATCGGAGCGTGTCGGAGCACCAGCCACAGCGTCTGGTCACCGAAGTCGATCTGCGCCCGGGCACCCGGGCCGTGCCCCTCCACCGCCACCACCCGGCCGAGACCGTACCGCTGGTGGTTCACCCGGTCCCCGGCGGCGACCTTCGGCCCCTGGGGCAGCTCGCTCGCGGTGGCCAGCCGGCTGCCGTCCACCCCGAGCTTGCGGGCCAGTTGTACCGCCCGGGGCGTGCCGCCGGCAAACCCACCGCGACCACCGGCGGCCCGCTCCGCGCGACCGCCCACGCCGCCACCACCGCCACCCCACGAGGTGTACGAGCCCTCGGTCCGCTCCCAGCGGACCAGTTCTGGCGGCAGTTCCTCGACGAACCGGGACGGCGGGTTGTAGGACGGCTGGCCCCACGCCGAGCGGGTCACCGCCCGGGAGAGGTAGAGCCGCTGCCGAGCGCGGGTGATGCCGACGTACGCCAGCCGACGCTCCTCCTCCAGCTCCCGGGTGTCGCCCAGCGAGCGCAGGTGCGGGAAGACGCCGTCCTCCAGGCCGGTCAGGAACACCACCGGGAACTCCAGGCCCTTGGCGGTGTGCAGTGTCATCAGGGTGACCACACCCTGATGCTCGGGGTCGTCGGTGGGCACCTGGTCGGCGTCGGCGACCAGCGCGACCTGCTCCAGGAAACCGGCCAGGGTGGCCCGCTCCCCCTCCGCGCCGGTCGCCTCGACCCGCTCGGTGTACTCGCGGGCGACGCTGACCAGCTCCTGGAGGTTGTCGACCCGGCCCGCGTCCTGTGGGTCGAGGCTCTCCTCCAGCTCGGTCAGGTAACCCGAGCGGGTCAGCACCGCTTCCAGCACCTCCTCCGGGGTGCCGTCGACGGCCAGCTCGCGGGCGGAGTCGAGCAGCGCCACGAAGTCGGCGATGCCGTTGGCCGCCCGGGTCGAGATGCCGGGTGCGTCACCGGACCGACGCAACGCGGCACCGAAGGAGATCCGGTCCCGGCTGGCCAGCGCCTCCACGCAGGCCTCGGCTCGGTCGCCGATGCCCCGGCGCGGGGTGTTCAGGATCCGCCGCAGGCTGACCGTGTCGTCGTCGTTGACCACCGAACGCAGGTAGGCCAGGGCGTCCCGGACCTCCTTGCGCTCGTAGAAGCGCACCCCCCCAACCACCTTGTACGGCAGCCCGAGGCGGATGAACACCTCCTCGAAGACCCGGGACTGGGCGTTGGTGCGGTAGAAGACCGCCACGTCACCCGGACGCGTGTCCCCGTCGTCGACCAACCTGTCGATCTCCCGGGCCACCCAGTCCGCCTCGGCGTGCTCGGTGTCGGCGACGTACGCGACGATCGGTTCGCCCTGGCCGGCGTCGCTCCACAATCGCTTCGGCTTGCGGGAGGTGTTGCGGTCGATCACCGCGTTCGCGGCGTTCAGGATGGTCTGCGTGGAACGGTAGTTCTGCTCCAGCAGGATGGTGCGGGCGTTGCTGAAGTCGCGCTCGAACTCCAGGATGTTGCGGATCGTCGCGCCCCGGAAGGCGTAGATGGACTGGTCCGCGTCGCCGACCACGCACAGCTCCGCCGGGTCGAGACCCTCGGTGCCGGAGACCAACTCCTTGATCAGGACGTACTGCGCGTGGTTGGTGTCCTGGTACTCGTCGACGAGCACGTGCCGGAAACGACGGCGGTAGCTCTCCGCGACGTGCGGATGCGACTGGAGCAGGTGCACCGTCGTCATGATCAGATCATCGAAGTCCAGCGCGTGGGCCTCACGGAGCCGCCGCTGATAGAGGGCGTACGCCTCGGCCAGGGCGCGTTCGTTAGGCCCGCTGGCCCGCGCGGCGAACGTCTCCGGATCGACCAGCTCGTTCTTGAGGTTCGAGACCTGGGCGGCCAGGCCCCGCGCCGGATACCGCTTCGGATCCAGGTCGAGTTCCCGGGCGACGAGCTGCATCAGCCGGCGGGAGTCGTCGGCGTCGTAGATCGAGAACGTGGACTTCAAGCCGGCCTGCTCGTGCTCGGCACGCAGGATCCGGACACAAGCGGAGTGGAACGTGGAGACCCACATCAGCCGGGCCCGTGGGCCGACCAGGGCGGTGACCCGGTCCTTCATCTCGCCGGCGGCCTTGTTGGTGAAGGTGATCGCGATGATCTCGCCGGGGTGCACATCCCGAGCGGCGAGCAGGTAGGCGATCCGGTGGGTCAGCACGCGGGTCTTGCCGGACCCGGCGCCGGCCACGATCAGCAGCGGCGAGCCCGCGTGGGTGACCGCGTCCCGCTGCGGGCCGTTGAGCCCCTCCACCAGCTGGGTCGGGTCGAGGCGGCCGGGCGCGGGCCGATGGGGCGGCAACGCCCGGGCAGGCTCGGGCTCGGGCGGGGACGCGGGGATGTCGAAGAGAGGATGCATCGCAGGGCGAGTCTATGCCGCCGGCCGGACATCACCCGCCGACGGCACCGCCCGGTGGCGTGACCCGGCCGCACCGGCGGGATGGGTTCTTCCCGACAGGTGAGCGGATGACAGCCTTCTCCAGCCTTTCCTTGCGCGCCGGCCCTGTCCGGCGGCATACTCGGCAGCGTGTTCGACAAGCGCTTCTACTTTTACTACGGCTCCGGGAGTCCGGCAGCCGTAGGTCGCGCCTGATCGATCAGACCTACGAAAAGCCCCGGGCTCTCGGAGCCCGGGGCTTTTCGCGTCCCGGAATCCGGGCAACGGGCACCACACCGCGAGGGGTACCTGAAGATGACAGACGTGATGGAGCAGAACGGCGGCGCGACCGGGTCCGGCACGATCCCGAACGGCACCGGTCCCACCGGGCCCGAGGGCGACACCCCGGCCACCGGCACCGCCGAGCCGGATGCCGCCAACCGGATCGCCGAGATCCGGGTACGCATCGACGAGATCGACCGAGCGCTCATCGAGTTGTGGCAGGAGCGTGCCGCGCTCTCCCGGGAGGTCGGTGCGACCCGGATGGCCTCGGGCGGCACCCGGCTCGTCCTCTCCCGCGAGCAGGAGATCCTGGAGCGGTTCCGGTCGGCCCTGGGCGCGGACGGCACCCAACTCGCCCTGCTGCTGCTCCGCGCCGGCCGCGGCCCCCTCTGACCCACCCGCCAACCAAGCTCAAACCGCCCTTGACCAAGAATCATGCGTCGGAATTGCGCTGTTCCAGGCGAAGACTTTCTGATCGACCCGAGGGCCGGGCCAGCGGGCGGTGAGCCGTCGAGGTGGGTGGGATGTGGACCGGGGCGCCGGCTGCTGGTGACGGCCGACGCCCCGAATCACTGAGGAGGCACTACCTTCACCGCTGCTTCCGGTACGGATGGACGGAGGCGGCGGCGTCTGTGGGGCTACTCCGACGCGTGCACCACGTCGCGTACCTCGGCGAAGTGGCAGGCGCTCGGGTGGCCCGAACTGTCGCGGACCTCCAGCAGCGGCGCCTGCTCGGCGCAGATGTCCTGAGCCTTCCAGCACCGGGTACGGAACCGGCAGCCCGAGGGCGGGTTGGCCGGCGACGGCACGTCACCGGTCAGCACGATCTGATCCCGATGCCCGCGCAACTTCGGATCCGGCACCGGCACCGCCGACAGCAGCGCCTGCGTGTACGGGTGGGTCGGGTTGTCGTAGATCTCGTCCTCGGTGCCGATCTCGATGATCTTGCCGAGGTACATGACCGCGACCCGGTCGGCGATGTGCCGGACCACAGACAGGTCGTGGGCGATGAAGATGTACGACAGCCCGAGTTCCTTCTGGAGCTTCTCCAGCAGGTTGATCACCTGGGCCTGGATGGAGACGTCCAGCGCGGAGACCGGCTCGTCGCACAGGATGATCTCCGGGTTGAGCGCCAGCGCCCGGGCGATGCCGATGCGCTGCCGCTGACCGCCGGAGAACTGGTGCGGGTACCGGGTGATGTGGTCCGGGTTGAGACCGACCAGATCGAGCAGCTCCTGCACCCTGGCCCGCCGCTTGGCCTTCGGCAGCACGTCCGGGTGCACCTCGAAGGGCTCGCCGATGATGTCGCCGACGGTCATCCGCGGGTTGAGCGAGGTGTACGGGTCCTGCATCACCAGCTGGATGTTGCGCCGGCCCCGACGTCGCTCCTCGGCGCCGACATTGGACATGTTCTTGCCCTGCACGAACAGGTCGCCGGAGGTCGGCGTCTCCAGCCCGACCAGCAGCCGGGCCAACGTCGACTTGCCGCAGCCGGACTCGCCCACGATGCCCAGCGTCTCGCCGCGCCGCAGTTGCAGGTTGACCCCGTCGACCGCCTGCACCGCCCCGTACTGCTTCTTGAAGACGATGCCCCGGGTCAGCGGGAAGTGCTTGACCAGGTCGCGGGTTTCCAGTACCACGTCACTCATCGCCCTTGACCTCCTTCCAGAAGTGGCAGGCGGCCGTCCGGCTCGGCGACACCTGGTACAGCGGTGGCGCCGGGTCCTTCCGGCAGACCTCCTGCGCGTACCCGCACCGGGGGTTGAAGGCGCAGCCCGGCGGGATGTTGGTCAGCATCGGCGGCAGGCCCTTGATGGCACTGAGCTCGTGACCCTTGAGGTCCAGACGCGGGATCGACTCCAGCAGACCCTTTGTGTACGGGTGGGCGGGGCTGGCGTAGATGTCGTTCACGCCGGCTTCCTCGATGACCCGGCCGGCGTACATCACCGAGATCCGGTCCGCCACGTCGGCCACCACCCCCATGTCGTGGGTGATCAGCACGAGGCCCATGTTCCGTTCCCGCTGCAACTCGGCGAGCAGCGCCATGATCTGCGCCTGCACGGTCACGTCCAGCGCGGTGGTCGGCTCGTCGGCGATCAGCACCTCGGGGTCGAGCGCCAGCGCCATGGCGATCATGACGCGCTGCCGCATACCACCCGAGAACTGGTGCGGGTAGTCGTTCACCCGCTGCTTCGCCGCCGGGATCTTCACCAGGTCCAGCAGCTCGACGGCACGGGCCTTGGCGTCCTGCCGGGACATGCCCCGATGCTTGCGGAACAGCTCGGCCAGTTGGAAACCGACGGTGAAGACCGGGTTCAACGCGGAGAGCGCGTCCTGGAAGATCATCGCGATCCGGTTGGCACGCACCTTGCGGCGCTCCGACTCCGGCAGCTTGAGCAGGTCGACTCCCCGGTAGAGGATCTCACCGCCGGTGATGAAGCCGGGTGGGGTGTCCAGGATGCCCATGATCGCCTGAGCGGTCACGCTCTTGCCGCAGCCGGACTCGCCGAGGATCGCCCGGGTCTCGCCGGCCCGCAGGTCGAAGCTCACGCCGTTCACGGCGCGCGCGATGCCGTTGCGGGTACGGAACTCCACGTGCAGGTCCTTGACCTGCAGCGGCAGCGCGTCCGGGTCGACACCCGCCAGCGCCTCCATCTTGACGTTCACATCAGTGCTCATGCCGGCACTCCGCTTCGCTCCGTGCCCTCATGAGGCACCGTCGCCCTGTGCTGATGATTCGCTCGCAGAAGCTCGCTCATGCCGGCACTCCGCTTCGCTCCGTGCCCTCATGAGGCACCGTCGCCCTGTGCTGATGATTCGCTCGCTGAGACTCGCTCATCGGACTCACCGGAACTTCGGGTCGAGGGCGTCACGCAGCGCGTCACCCATGAGGATGAAGGACAGCACCGTGCCGACCAGCAGACCACAGGGGAACAGCAGCAGCCACGGGTCGTCCAGGAAGTAGACCTGGTGAGTGCTGATCATGATGCCCCAGGACTGCGCTGGCTGCTGGAGCCCCACACCGAGGAAGGTCAGCGTGGCCTCGGCGGCGACGAACGAGCCCAGCACGATGGTGGCGTACACCAGCATCGGGGCGATCGCGTTCGGCAGGATGTGCCGGAACATCAACCGGGAGTTGCGGGCGCCGACCGCCTTCGCGGCGTGCACGTAGTCCAGGTCCTTCGACGAGATGACGCTGCCCCGGATGATCCGGGCGATGGTCGGCCAGGCCAGCAGGAACAGCACCGCGGTGATGGTCCAGATGTTCTGCCGCTTGATCACGGTGAGGAACACGATCGCGCCGAGCAGGAAGGGCAGCGAGAAGAAGATGTCCATCACCCGGGAGATGACCGCGTCGACCCAGCCGCCGTAGTAGCCGGCGAGCAGGCCGAGCACGCCACCGAAGAGCACGATGCCGCTGGTCGCCATCACCGCGATCACCATGGACGGGCGGGCGCCGTAGATCGCGTGCGAGTAGTAGTCGCAGCCCAGCACGTCAAAGCCGAAAGGGTGTTCCCAGCTCGGCGAGACCCGGGACCTGTCGGTGCTGCACGCCCGCGGGTCCTGGCTGGTCCAGAGCTTCGGGAACAGCGCCATCGAGCCGACCGCGAGAACGTAGACGAAGGCGATCACGAAGACCGGGTCGCGCAGCAGCTGCCGCCGGGCGTCCGCCCACAGGCTCGCGTTGCGCTCCTTGCCGCCCGGCGCATCGGGCGTAGGGCCGTCACCGGCCACCGGCGCACCGCCGACGGCGGAGCCCGCGCTCGTCAGGTCACTCATGTCCACACCTCGTTTCGCTGCACCCGGCCATCAGGAACGGTCGGAAGACCTACGTCCGCCACCGTGATTCGGTCACTCATAGCGAATCCTCGGGTCGAGCACGGCATAGAGCAGGTCGACCAGCAGGTTGGCCAGCAGGACGACCAGCACCAGCATGGTCACCACCCCGACCACCACCGAGGACTCACCGGTGCGCGCCGACATCGTCACCAGCCGGCCGATGCCCGGCACGTTGAAGATGGTCTCGGTGACGACCGCGCCGGCCATCGCGGCGCCGATGTCGACGCCGAGGAAGGTGATCACGGGGATCAGCGAGTTGCGGAGCGTGTGCACGCCGATGACGCGCTTGTTGGTCAGCCCCTTGGCCTTGGCGGTACGGACGTAGTCAGCACGGATGTTCTCCATGATGCTGGTCCGGGTGAGCCGGGCGGTGGTAGCAAGCGAGACCGCGCCGAGCACCATGCCGGGAATGATCAGGCTTGCGAACGGATAGTCGGGCTTGAAGCCGGGGCTGAACATGCCGGACGAGATCACGTCCGGGATCCAGTCCTGGCCCCGCAGCACGTTGCCGAACTTGACCCCGACGAACTCCCGGACCACCAGGCCCAGCACGAAGATCGGCACCGAGATGACAAAGACCGTGCTGATCTTCACCAGGTAGTCGGTGAAGCTGCCGCCGCGCAGACCGGCCAGCACACCCGCCGCGATGCCGACGACCGCCTCGAACACGATCGCGATGACCAGCAGCTTGAGGGTGAACGGAATGGCATCGGCGACCAGGTCGGTGACCTCCCGCTGGCGCAGGTTGATGCCGAAGTCGAAGTGAAAGAAGATGTTCTGCAGGCGGTCCAGGAAGAGCCCGAAACAGGGATTGCCCCGCTGGTCCAGGCAGGGGTCACCGTAGCCGAGCCGCTCGGTGATCGCCTGAAGCAGCGCGGGCGGCGGCGTCCGGTCCCCGAACAGCGCCCGGACCGGGTTCCCGCTGAACTGGATCGCCAGCGAGGTCATGTAGTGCAGTAGGAACATGGTGCCCAGCACGGTGGGGATGAACTGGAGCAACCGTCGAATGACGTAGCGCCCCATGACGGGGTCTCCTCTCGGCGCTGACGTGGCGGCAACGATCACCCTGGTGGGGTCACCGTTGCCGCCACGTCGTATTACGGCAGGATCAGGAGTCTGAAGCTCAGTTCTGCTTCAGCGAAATCGCACCGTAGTCGGCATCCGAGACGGCGTTCCAGACGAACTGGTCGACGTTCTCGCTGTAGACCGCGCCAACCTTGTTGAACCACATCGGGATGACCGGCAGGTCCTCGCCGAGGATGTCCTCCGCCTTCTGGTAGGACGGGATCGCGGCCTGGATCGATTCGGCCGAGTCACCCTCCTTCATCAGAGCGTCGAACTCCGGGTTGCTGTAGCCCGAGTTGTTGCTGCCGGCACCGGTGCCGTACAGCGGGTAGAGGAAGGTCTCCATGAACGGGTAGTCCGGACCCCAACCGAGGCGGAACCCACCGGTGAACTTCTTCTGGTCCGCGGTCTCGAGGTACTCGGCGAACTGCAGGTTGACCTTGAGCTCGTAGTCGATACCCAGGGCCTCCTTGATCTGGTCACCGACCGCCTGCAGCCACAGGTCGTGGCCGGCACCGGCGTTGGCCCACAGGATCAGCTTCTCACCGGCCGGCCAGCCGCCGGCCTCGGCGAGCAGCTGCTTGGCCTTCTCGACGTCCTTGGTGCAGTACTTGCAGACGCCCTCGCGAGCACCCTCGAAGGTCGGGGCCACGTAGCCGCTGGCCGGGGTGAACCGGCCGTCGAAGACCGCGTCGATGATCGACTGCCGGTCGATCGACAGCGACAGCGCCTGGCGGATCCGCTTGTCCTTGAAGGCGTCCTGGTACAGCGGCATGCCGACGTAGGTGAAGCTGTCACCCGGCTGCTCGTACATCCGGTCGCCGTACTGCGCCTGGGCCTCCTTGTAGCGGGCCGGGGGCAGGGTGTAGAGCACGTCCAGCTCGCCCGCCTGGAAGGCGGCGTAACCGGCGTCGATGTCGGCGAAGATCCGGTACTCGATGCGGTCCGGCTTGCCGGGCTCGCCCTTCCAGCTCTCGCTACGGACCAGGTTGATGGCGACGTTGTGCTGCCAGCTGCCGTCAATCTTGTAGGGGCCGTTACCGATCGGCGTCTCGTTGCACTTCGCGATGTCGTCGACGCAGGCCTGGGCCATCGGGAAGAAGCCCGGGTAACCGATCGTGGTCGGGAAACCGGAGAACGGCGCCTCCAGCTCGACGGTGAAGGTCAGGTCGTCGACCTTCTTGAGACCCGACATGGTCTCGGCGGCCGGCTCCGGAGCCTTCTTCGGGCCCTCGCCGTCCGGGTCGGCCGGCGCCACGTCCGCCTTACCGGCGATCCGCTTCATGAAGTAGCCGTTGTTCTGGGCGTTCGGCCCGTAAGCGGCGTAGTTCCACGACCGGAGGAACGCGTCGGCGTTGACCGGCTCACCGTTGTCGAAGGTGTAGCCGCTCTTGAGCTTGATCGTCCAGAGCTTCTGGTCGGTCGACTCGACCGACTCGGCCAGGTCCATCTCGACCGCCGAGGTCTCGGCGTTGTACTTGACCAGACCGCGGTACAGCTGACGGATCACATACAACGACGGCTCGTCGTCGCCGCCGGACGGGGTCAGGAACGCCGGCTCGGCGTTGTACACCCGCAGCGTGCCGCCGGACTCGCCGGCCGGCTCGTTGTCATCGCCACCGCTGCTACAGGCGGTAGCCAACATGGCGGTGGCGGTCGCCGCGACCGCCACCTTCAGGAATTTCCCGCGCATGGGAGTGCCTCCTCAGGGCGCTCGGCTCACGAGGGGGTTGTGAGGTGCCTGCAACTGTGACACCCGATGCGCCCAGGCGGGAAGGCGTGTTATCAACCCGATACCCGCCCGGGACGGGGCCGACATCCACCCGCGGGCGCCTCTCCGACGCGTCGGAGGCATGGTATGAGCTGCTCGTCAACCACATTTCCGCGCTCGGCCGACCGCCGGATGACGCGGACCCGACGACTCCGCGAATCTGCCGGAAGATCGACGTGAATCCCGCCACTCCTTCGGCAATCCTATCCGAAAGTATGAGTCTGATTCCAGACCAGCGGATGATCGTTCTGGTCGGGTAGAGGGCTCCTGTCCCCGAAGCGGTCCGACCCCGGATCCGCGTACTGCGCGGGATCCGGGGTCGGACGAGGTGTTGCGGCGTGATGATCAGGCCGTGAAGTGGATCCTGCGGCGACGCAGCACCAGGACGGTGACCGCGCCCGCGACCAGGAGCACCAGACCCGCAGCGACCGCGGTGACGATCGGCGCACCGGTCAGCGGCAGACCACCGTCGTTCGAGGCCGGCGAGGTGGACGGGGCGGGGCTCGCCGGCGACTCCTCGGGAGCGCTCGGCGACGGGGACTCATCCGGAGTCGACGGGGTCGGCTCCGGCGTCGTCGGCTGAGGGCTGCTCGGCTGGGGCGACGGCGCCGCCGTGAAGGTGGCCTTCGCCTCGGCGGTCACCGTGGCGCCGGTGCTGCCGCCCAGGATCAGCTTCTGTGCCGCCTTGGGCCCGGTGTAGAGGAACACCCGGCCGAACGAGACCGAGTCGGCGGCGGACGCGGTCACGCTGACGTCGCCGGCTTCCTCGGTCGTCAGCCAGAACTGGCCGCCGTTGTCGGTCGTGGTCACCGACACGCCCTCGGCGTCGACCGCCGACCCGCCGCTGACCGCCAGCGTGATCTCACCCGCCGGACCCTTCACGGTGAACGGACCGGCCTTCTCCCCGACCTTCGCGGTGGCGGTGGTCGGATCGATGCTCAGCTCGGCCTTGGGCTCGGGCTGGTCGGTGGCGTTCGCGATCAGGTAGTCGTGAACCTTCTTGATCACGTCGTACCGCTGCTTGTTGATCAGGCCACGCCCGGCGGCCCAGTCGCCGAGCTCGATGCCGTCGCTGAAGTGCCACACGGCGGTCTGGGTGCCGAAGTACAGCAGGTTGCGGCGTACCTTCGCGTCCGTCCCGGCGGGCACGGTGGCGCCGGCGGCGGTCAGCAGCGCGGCGGGGTCGGCGTTCGGGTACCCGTGAGTCAGCACCCACTGAACCTTGGCGAGGTTCTTCACCTGGGACTCGTCCCAGGTGCCCTCCTGGTACTTGCCATCGATCGCGACGTTCGTGTGGTAGTCGATGCAGAAGGCTGGAAGCCGCTTGCCATCGATCTTGATGGCCAGCGCCGAGGTCCGCTTGACCTTGCCGTCGAGCAGCAGCTTGACGGTGCTGTCCGGCACCGACTTCGCCACGCCGGTGGCCGGGTCCTCGGCAGCGGCAGGTGCGGCGGCACCGAGCGCCAGCGCGCCGCCGGCGACGGCGGCGAGCGCGATCCGCGCCCAGCGCCGTCCTCGTTGTCCGATCATGAGTTTCGTGCACCTCTCGGGCAGGGAGTGACCCGCGTACGCGCGGGCGGCCGGAGTCGCCGTTCCCGCGGGATGAGCGGCATCCGCACGCGGGAAAGGCGAGGGGCATTATTGACCGCGACTTGATCACATGTCACGCCCTGCGGCCTGATTGGCCGCTTATGCCGAGAAGGTCGGTTATACCAAGCGCCGGTCCGCCGCCCACCGGGACAACTCGTACCGGTTGGACATCTGGAGTTTGCGCAGCACGTTGGAGACGTGGGTCTCGACGGTCTTGATCGAGATGTACAGCTCCCGGGCGATCTCCTTGTACGCGTACCCCCGGGCGAGCAGCCGCAGCACCTCGCGTTCCCGGTTGGTCAACTGGTCCAGTTCCGGATCGGCGACCGGAGCGTCCGGCCGGGCCGCGAAGGCATCCAGCACGAAGCCGGCCAGGCGCGGGCTGAACACCGCGTCGCCGTCGGCCACCCGCCGGATCGCCGCGGCCAACTCGTCCGGCGAGATGGTCTTGGTGACGTAACCACGCGCACCCGCCCGGATCAGCCCGATCACATCCTCGGCCGCATCGGAGACACTGAGCGCCAGGAATCGGACCTCGGGATGGCTGCGCCGCATCGCCTCCAGCACCGCCCGGCCACCACCGTCGGGCATGTGCACGTCGAGCAGGACCACGTCCGGGCCGGTGGCTGCGATCCGGCTGACCGCCTCGGCCACCGTGCTCGCCTCGCCCACCACCTCGACGTGCGCGCCGAGTTCGGCGCGTACCCCGGCTCGGAACATGGCGTGGTCGTCGACCAGGAACACCCGCAGCCGTCCGGGCCTGGTGCTCTCCGGTTCGACCGGCGGTGTCGACTGCTCGGCCATCATTTGTCCCTCTCCGCAGTGGCCGACTCCCGGGAGATCGGCAGGATCAACCGGACCTCGGTCCCCTCTCCAGGCCGGGAGCGGATCTCCGCCCGGCCACCGTGCCGTTTCATCCGCCCGACGATCGAGCCCCGGACACCGTGCCGATGGTCCTCCACCGTATCCGGGTCGAACCCGACACCCCGATCCCGTACGAAGACACTCACCTGCTCGGGCTCGACCTCGGCGTACAGCGAGACGGTCTGTACCCCGGCGTGCCGGGCGGCGTTCACCAGCGCCTCGCGTGCCGCGGCCACCAGCGCGCCGACCCGCTCGTCGGTTTCCCGGTCGCCCACCACTACCGCCTCCACCGTCATCGCGAAGGTGTCCTCCACCTCGGCCGCGGCCTGTTCCAGCGCGGCGGCGAGGCGTTCGGTGGGTGACGCGGTGGGCTTGTAGAGCCAGTTACGCAGTGAGCGCTCCTGGCCCCGGGCGAGCCGCTGCACCGTCTTGACATCGCTGGCGTTGCGCTGGATCAACGCGAGGGTGTGCAACACCTGGTCGTGCACCATCGCCGCCAGTTCGGCCCGCTCCTGCTCCCGGATGCGCCCCTCGCGCTCCGAGCGGAGCTGGTTCCAGGTACGCCAGAGCACCGGCGCGGCCACCACCCCCACACCCGCCAGCCCGACCAACGCGAAGATCACTCCGTTGACCACGGCGTCGAGGTTCTGCGCCGGGGAGTAGACCGCGGCCACACCGATGATGCCGACCGCGACCAGCACCCCGCCCCCGACGAAGCGCAGCACGAAAGCTCGCCTGTCGCTCTCCTCTATCACCGCGCCGAGCCAGGGCACCGGCATCGACTCGCCCCACTGCCGTCGCCGCTCGGGCGCGGACTGGTGCCAGATCACGCCGGCGCCGACCGCGATGATGGCGACCAACCAGCCCGCCGTGCCGGCCGCGCCGACCGAGTCGAAGACCATCACCTGGATCAGCAGCACGCCGAGCCCGATGGCCACGAAGGGCAGCAACTGGCCGACATCGCGGCGCGCCGGTACGGCGTTGTCACCGGGTCGCAGCGGCACGACCGCCCAGAAGGCGGCATAGAGCAGCAGACCCAACCCGCTCAGCCCGAGCAGCACCATGAAGGCGATCCGGACCCGGACCACCGGAACTCCGAGATGCTCGGCGATGCCCGCAGCCACCCCGGCGGCCATCCGATGCTCCGGGGCGCGGTAGAGGCGGGGTGGTTGGCTGCTGCTGCTGATCACGGGCTCCCTGGTCAGGACGGTCGGGCCGGACGAGAGGCGAGGATTTCCGGCGCCGCTCCGATCGTCACACGCGGCGTGGCCGCCCGACCACGGGGACGCCCCCGACATTCGGGCGGGCCGGATCTCAGGGTGGGGTCAGGGTCGCCTCCGGAGGCCGCTCGGGCATCGGGCGCAGCAGGATCGAGGCATGACCGACGACGCTGCCCAGCCGCACCGGCCGGGGCCGACCGAACCGGAGCCGACGCCTCCGGCGGCCACCGGGCCGGCCGTACCCGAGTCCCCCGGTGCCGAGGCGGACGCCCCGGCCGCACCGGCCGGCGGGCGGGCGCCCACCGGTGGAGCGGCGTGGAACGACACACCGCCACCCGTCGCCGCCGCGCCACCACCCACCGGCGGAACGGCATGGGAGACCGCGCCACCGTCCGCCGGGCCGGGGGGGCCGGGCGGGCCGGGCCGACCCGGTGGACCGGGGTGGTGGGGCGGTCCGCCGCCGGGAGGTGGCCCGGGCGGTCCCTTCGGCGGCGCCGGTTTCACCTCACGGTACGGGCTGGTCCGGCCACGCGAGGGCCGCTACCTGGCGGGCGTCTGTGCTGCCGTCGGCCGAGCCACCAACACCGACCCCGTGCTCTGGCGGGTGCTGCTGGCGGTCCTGGGCTTCTTCGGCGGCGTCGGCATCCTGGTCTACGTCGCCGCTTGGCTGATCATCCCGGGCGAGGGCGACAGCGCCTCGCCCATCGAATCCATGCTGGGCCGTGGGCGGTCCAGCATGTCCCCGGTCACCGTGATCGTCCTCAGCGTGTTGGTCGCGGTGGGCTTCGGCTTCGTCGTCACCGACGCCTTCCGCGCGGTCCTGCTCGGCGCGGCCATCCTGGTCGGCGGTGCGCTGCTGCTGAACCGTCAGCAGCGCGAAGCCCGACCCGCGTCGGCCGTACCGCCGGACGCCGGTGTCGGCGCGAGTCCACCCCCGCCATCCGGTCCGGTGCCGCCGGTCAGTTATCCCGGGCCGGCCGCCTACCCGGAATTCGGCCGGACCACGACCGTCACGCCGCCCGCCTTCCACCCGCCCGCCCCGACGTCGGGCATTCCCTTCGGGCCGGGCGGGCCTGAGGAGCCAACCATGCAGTTGCCGACGACGTCGGCATGGCCGACGAGCGCTGCCGCGTCGGGTCCACCGGCCACCGCACCGACCTACCGTCCCCCGTTCGCCCCGCACGGCCCTTACGCCGGGCCGCCGAAGGTGGCTCCGCCGCCACCGCCCAAGTCGAAGCCGCCCCGCAAGCCCCGGGAACGATCCGCCCTGGGCGCGGTGACCTTCTCGTTGATCTTTCTCGCGTTGGGGCTGGTCGGCGTGCTCGACCTGCTGGACGTCTTCGGGATCGGCGCGTCGGCCTACTTCGCCGCGGCACTCGCGGTGATCGGCCTCGGCCTGCTCGTGGGTACCTGGTTCGGGCGGGCCCGCTGGCTGATCGCGCTCGGGCTGGTGACCGCCGCCGCCCTGGCCGTGGTCACTGTCGTCGAGTCCTACGACCGGGTCCGCGGGGTGGACGGCGCGGTCACCTGGGCGCCGACGAATCACCGCGACCTCGCCAACCGGTACGAACAGAGCTTCGGCGACGCGGTGCTGGACCTGCGGGCGATCGACTTCGACCAGCAGGAGACGGAGATAACGGTCGCCATCAACTTCGGCGAGGCCACCGTGGTGCTGCCGCCGAACGTGGACGTCACGGCGGTGACCCAGGTGACCGCCGGGGACGCCGACGTCCTCGGCCAGCGGACGCAGGGCATGGACAACCGGTCCACCGACATCGTCGATCTGGGCCCGGACGGGGCCGGAGGCGGCAGGCTGCGCCTCAACCTGCACGTCAACGCCGGACACATGGAGGTGACCCGGTGAGGACCCACCGCACCGACCTGGTGTCGTTCGCCTTCGGGCTGCTCTTTCTCGCCCTCGCCGCCTGGTGGCTGCTCGCCCAGGTGCTCGGTCTGGTACTGCCACCGGCCGGCTGGTTCCTGGCCGGCGGACTGATCCTGGTCGGCGGGCTCGGCCTGATCGGCGCCCTGCGCTCCAGCCGATACAACGCTCGGCCCGCACCGGCCGACACCCCTGACCACACCGGCCGGGACGACACTGCACCGGACACTGGGCAGACCGCCGCCGATCCGCTTCCGGGTCCGGCGGGTGCCGACACCCCGACGGGCGAGCCGGCCCAGGTCAGCTCGGCACGGTCAGCCGACCCGGATCCGCAGGTGGACCACACGCTGGACCTGTTCGGCGGGGCGGACGAGACGCCACCGCCCGGCCGACGGGGACGCGACGCCTGACTGTGCGGGCACGGTCGCTCGCCGCCTATGCTGGCCGGTGTGCTCCCGCCAGCGCTGGCCGGCCCGCGCCGCAGGGCAACCCCTAGGGTCGTCGGCGCGCGGGCCGCCCGTGGCCGGGCCGACCTCGCCGCCGGCGGTGGCCATCGCGTCAGTCGCCTCTACCCGTCAGGAGCCCGTTCGACATGACCCAGTCCCCCGCCGTGCGTACGCCCGACCGATCCGGTCCGGTCCGCCTCGGCGAGCGCGCCGCCCGTACCCTCGTCTCCGAGCTTGCCCGGATCAACGAACCGAAGGCCGCCCTGCTGGTCGGCGCGGCTCCGGAGTCCGCGGTGCTGACCGCGGCGATCGAAGCGCTGCTGCCCGGCGACACCCTCACCCTGGTGCCCGCCGAACGGGTCAGCGCCACGGCGCTGCGGGAGCACGTCACCGCTCAGGGCCGCTGGGTCGCCGAGCGGGTCCGGGTCGTGGACAGCCTCGCCGAGGTGGAGGCCGCCGCGGTGGTCATCGCCGCCGAAGCGTTCACCGGCACCGCCGACGAGGCCCGCACCACCATCGGAACGCTCACCAAGTACCTGGCCGACGGCGCGGTGCTCAGCGTCGCCACCGCGGTCGCCCGGACCGCCGGCGCCGCCGCCGAGTTGGACCGGCAGGGCGCGTTGTACGGCGTCGGCAACGACCTGGTGCTGCTCAACAAGCCGCCGGTACGCGTGTACCGGCTCCGCTTCACCCCGGCCGAGGTCGCTGCGGCGGAGCAGCTCGCGCCCGCGTACCGGCCGTCGAGCGTGCCGCTCAGCCGAGACATGCACATCGACTCCAACGGGGTCGCCGCCGCCGGCATCGCCCTCGGGCTGGCCGCGCTGGCCCGACTGGCCCGACCGAAGTCGAAGCTCTGGCTGCTGCCCGCACTGGCCGCCGCGCCGGTGGCGGCCTTCTTCCGGGATCCGCAGCGGGACGTGCCGGAGGACCCGTCGGCCGTGGTGGCCGCCGCCGACGGGCAGGTGTTGTCGGTGCAGCGCCTGACCGACGAGCGCTTCGGCGACGGCGAGTTCCTCCGGATCGCCGTCTTCCTGTCGGTGCTGGACGTGCACGTCAACCGCTCCCCGGTGGCCGGCAAGGTGGTCGACTACTTCGTCGCCGACGGCGGGTTCGTCAACGCGATGAAACCGGACGCGGAGCACAACGTGGCCGCCTACACGGTGCTGGACACCACCCACGGCACCGTGGTGGTGGCCCAGCGGACCGGCCTGATCGCCCGCCGGATCGTGCAGCGCGCTCCGATCGGCGCGTTGCTGGCCCGGGGCGAACGGTTCGGGCTGATCCGCTTCGGCTCGCGTACCGACGTCTACCTGCCGGCAGAGGCCGCGGAACCGTTGGTCGGCCCGGGCGACAAGGTGATCGGTGGATCGACGGTGATCGCCCGCTGGCGCTGACCCCAATACGAGACCGCGCGCGGGTCACGGCCGCACGCGGGTGAGCCCGCACGCGGGTTGCGGCAACCTGGGCCCTCAGCCCGCCCGGAGGCCGCGACATGCCGCGAGTCGGGTGCCGCCTGGCGGAGATGGGGCGAAGAAGAAGGGACGTCGCGGCCAAGCCGCGACGTCCCTTCTTCAGCAGTGGAGTGGGTCAGACGATGGTGCGACGCTGGCGCAGCCAGAGCACCGGACCGCTGACCAGATAGCCGACCACGATCAGTCCGAAGGTGAGCCGGACGTCGATCAGCGCGCCGACCACCGGCGCGAGCCAGACCCACGGCGGCAGCTTGACCAGGCGGGCGAGCTTGGCGTAGGGGAAGCTGCTGACCATGGTGAAGGCGAGCAGGGCCACCCCCGCGATCTGCACCGCCCCCGGCACCGGCATACCGATCACCACCATCAGGGCGAGCACGGCGGCGGCCATGGTGGTGGGTACGCCCGAGAAGAACCGTCCGTCGCTCGGCGAGACGTTGAACCTCGCCAACCGGATGGCGGCGCAGGCGGCGACGAGCGCGGCGGCCACCGCGGCGGCGGCCGTCGGCGCGGAACCGGCCAGCGACGCGTAGACCACCACGGGCGCGGCGAGTCCGAAGGAGCACATGTCGGCCAGCGAGTCCATCTGGGCGCCGAACGGGCTGGACACCCCGAGCTTGCGGGCCAACGCACCGTCCAGGCCGTCGAACGCGACGCAGGCGATCAGGAGGAACGCGGCCAGCCGCACCTCGCCCTGCATGGCGACGAAGATCGCGTTGATGCCGAGCAGCAGGCTGGCCAGAGTGCAGGCGTTGACCAGGGCGAACTTCATCCGTCGCGCCGGGGTCCGCTCACCCGGCAGCAGCGGTACCGGTGTCGCTGTCGACTCGCCAAGCGCCGGAGCCAGCGCGGCGGGTGGGTTGACCGTGACCGGGCCGACCAGCGAGCCGACCGGGGCGATGGTCTCCATCCCGGAGCGGTGGGACCGCCTGAGGCCGTATCGGCGACGTGGGCGGTCCTGATAGCGGGGCTCGGGCAACACGTCGGTCGCGCCGTGCATTTCCGCACCTCGGCGGCCGACGCGAACCAGCAGGACCTGGCGGGCGAGGGTGCCGCTGCGGCGCAGCGGGCCCGTCCAGCTTCGCCCTGCGGGACGCGGGCTGTCAGTCGTACGACGCCGGCGCCATGGGGCTCTCGGCACGCTTCCTCCATCACCGGATCGGCTTACCGCCACGTGGCGGGCGTCCGGCTGTCTCGTGCCGGACCTTCCTGGCCCGGCAGCCGTTTTGCGGAGTACACCATCGCACAGGGGGGTGGGGGATGGCGATAGCTGCCGGCGGTACTTATATCTCCCTTAACCGCGCGAACCGCCGTCTTATTCCCATCCGGGACACTCGCCCGTTTTCTACGCCTGCCCTGCCTCGACTGTACCGGAGGTTGTCCGCCCCGGCTCGGTGGCAAGAGGAGCCCGGCACCGCCACCGTAGGTCACCTCGGTGCCTCCAGAGCCATCACGGCGATCTCAGTCAGCGGAAGATTCCGCAGTTCAGATGTGGTGAACCAGGCGGCATGAGCGGTGGAGCCACCGGCCAGTTCGGTCACCGCCGGTTCGGTCGGCAGGTCAACCTCGACCCGGTAGACGACCCGGACGCCGTGCCAGTCGATGGGGTACCCCTCCGGGCCCAGGGCCGCCGGGTTGTGCAGGTTGTCCACCCCGATCAGCCCGGTCACCCGGCCCAGTTGGCCGGACTCCTCAACCAGCTCCCGTAGCAACGCGGTGACGGGTTGTTCGCCGTGATCGGTGCCCCCGCCGGGGAGGTGCCACCGGCCCGCACCGGGATAGCCCTCGGCGATCATCGTCAGCAGCACCCGTCCGTCCGGGTCGGTGACCACCCCGTACGCCCCGAAGCGCTGCCGGCGGTTGGCCCCGGGACCGGGGAACGGTTCTCGACGGCGCAGGGCACCGGACGGCAGCGGAACGACCGGCAGACCGACCGCTTCGGCGGTGAACGGCAGCAGCGGCAGGTCGGCCGCCTCGTCCAGGGTCAGCCAACGGGCCAGGTCGGTGGTGCCGTCACGCTCGGCAACCAGCCGTCCGCCGACCGTCGTCACGTCGAACAGCATCCGATCGGTGTGCAGGGCCACCCCGAGATCCGGGTACGGCACCACGTCCGCGACGACCGCGCGCAGCCCGCTCACCTCGACGGTCAGCCCGGTCTCCTCGGTGACCTCGCGGACCACCGCGTCTGCGGGATGTTCGGCGTGCTCCAGCCCACCACCGGGCAGCGACCAGACCCCGGGAAAGTCCGCCAGCGCGGATCCCCGCACCAGCAGCACCCGCCGCCCGGCGTCCCGCACCACCCCGTACGCCCCCACCCGCCGCACCCGCTCCACAACCCCAAGCCCCCGCCCCATACCCCCACCCACAAAACCCCACCCACAAAAACCGCGCCCACAGAACCGCGCCGATCATGAAGTTATCGCCCTCGCCGGCGGCGTGTCGGAACAATAACTTCATGATCGGCGCGGGCAGGCAGGCAGGCGCGGGCAGGCAGGCGGGCAGGCGGGCGCGGGTGGGGTGGGTCAGGTTAGGTGGGCGGCTTGGACGGCTTCGGCGGTCACCTCGGTGAGGCGGTCGGTGGGCAGGGCACCGAGTTCCTCCCGGGCGAACCAGCGGGCCTCGCAGGTGGAGCCGCCGACGTCACCGACGGTGGGCGGGGCTGGCTGGTCCACCACCACTCGGTAGAAGGCACGCACCCCGTGCCAGTCGATCGGGTAGCCCTCGGGGCCGAGCGAGGCGGCATCCCGGTGACTGGCCACCCCGAGCAACCCGACGAGCCGCCCGGTCTGCCCGGTCTCCTCGACCAACTCCCGGATCAGCGCCGCGCTCGGCTGCTCGCCGTAGTCGGTGCCGCCACCGGGCAGGTGCCAGCAGCCGGCGCCCGGGTAGCCGTCGGAGACCCGGGTCAGCAGCACCCGCCCCTCCGGGTCGGTCACCACGGCGTACGCGGCGAAGCGCTGCGCGCGGTGCAGCCCGTCCGGGCCGGGTACCGCGTAGAAGGAGGGGAACTCCGGCGGCTCGTCCGGCACGATGTCCGCCGACGAGGCGGGCAGCCCGAGCGCGCGGGCGGTGAACGAGCGGAGCGGCAACCGCGCCGCCTCCTCCCGGGTGAACCAGCGGGCCAGGTCGGTGGGCCGGTCGACCCGGTCGGTGAGCGAGCCGCCCCGGACCGACACCCGGTAGACCAACCGGTCGGTGTGGATGGTGATGCCCCGCTCGGGCAGTGCCCGCATGTCGGCCAGCACGTCGTGCAGGCTGGCGACGGCCACCGACAGGCCGGTCTCGGCGGCGGTCTCACGGACGACGGTGTGGTGCGGGTCCTCGCCGTGGTCGACCGCCCCGCCGGGCAGGGACCACGTGCCGGGGGTGCCGGAGCGCTCCGATGCGCGGACCAGCAGCACTCGGTCTACGGAATCAGTACAGACTGCGTATGCCGCGATCCTGCGCAGCGGCTCCAGCATGGTGGTCACGGAGCCAAATTCTCCCCGCCACCCGTTACCGATGCGGAAAAGAGTCGGATTCCTGACTGATGTCTCGCCCCTGAGATGGGCTTCAGGGTAGGGATCGGGGCGGTCACCGAGGTCGATACGCTGAGCGACGAGGACTGTGGAGACATGACTTCCACACCCCACGCTCCGTACCGACAGCTGCGCCGCCCCACCACCGACCGGATGATCGCCGGTGTGGCCAGCGGTCTCGGCCGCTACTTCGGCGTCGACCCCACCCTGGTCCGGGTGGCATTCGCCGTCGTCACCCTGGTGACCGGCGGGATCGCCGCGCTCGCGTACCCGATCATGTGGTTCCTGATGCCCGAGGAGCCGGCCGGCGCACCTGCCTGGCCGCACCCGACGCCCGGTGCGCCGCACGGACCCGCCGGCACGCCGCCGCAGCCGGCCACCACACCGCACCCCGCCTGGCCGTTCCCCGGGCCGACCGGTCCGGTGCCGCACGCCGGACCGGCGGCACCGACCACCTGGCCGCCCGCAACCAGTCCGCCCGCATCGCCGACCCCGCACCCCGACGCTCCGCCGGCACGACCCGAGCCGTCGACGCCTGCCGACAGCGGCCCGGCCCGGCCTGAAGGTCCGCCGGCCCGCCCGGATACCACGTCAGAGACCGGCACGACGCCGGAACCGGCGCCGCGACCGGCACCTCAGCCACCGGCGTGAGGCGCTGTCATCACACCCCGAAGCGGTACGGCGTCACTCCCACTCGATGGTGCCGGGGGGCTTGCTGGTGACATCCAGCACCACCCGGTTCACCTCGGCCACCTCATTGGTGATCCGGGTGGAGATCCGGGCGATCACGTCGTAGGGCAGCCGGGACCAGTCAGCGGTCATCGCGTCCTCGCTGGAGACCGGGCGCAGCACCACGGGATGCCCGTAGCTGCGCCCGTCACCCTGCACCCCGACGCTGCGTACGTCGGCCAACAGCACCACCGGGAACTGCCAGACGTCCCGGTCGAGACCGGCGGCGCTGAGTTCCTGGCGGGCAATGAAGTCGGCCCGGCGGAGCACGTCGAGCCGCTCCCGGTCGACCGCCCCGATGATCCGGATGGCCAGGCCGGGACCCGGGAACGGGTGCCGCCAGACCATCGCCTCGGGCAGCCCGAGCTGGAGGCCGAGCGTACGGACCTCGTCCTTGAACAGCGTGCGCAGCGGCTCGACCAGGGCGAACTTCAGATCCTCGGGCAGCCCGCCGACGTTGTGGTGGCTCTTGATGTTGGCGGTACCGGTGCCGCCCCCGGACTCGACCACGTCCGGGTAGAGGGTGCCCTGCACCAGAAACTCGACGTCACCGTGCGAGGCGATCTCCCGGGCAGCAGCCTCGAAGACCCGGATGAACTCCCGCCCGATGATCTTGCGCTTCTGCTCCGGGTCGGTCACCCCGGCTAGCGCGCCGAGGAACCGGTCGGCCGCGTCGACCACCTTCAGCTTGATGCCGGTGGCCGCGACGTAGTCCTTCTCCACCTGCTCGGCCTCGCCCGCCCGCAGCAGCCCGTGGTCGACGAAGACGCAGGTCAACTGGTCGCCGACGGCCTTGTGCACCAGCGCGGCGGCGACCGCTGAATCCACCCCGCCGCTCAGGCCGCAGATGACCTCCTTGTCGCCGACCTGCTCGCGGATCCGGGCCACCTGCTCGTCGATGATGTTCTCGGCGGTCCAGGTCGGCTCGATCCCAGCGATCTCGTAGAGGAAGCGGGTCAGCATCTCCTGCCCGTACGCGGTGTGCCCCACCTCCGGGTGGAACTGCACGCCGGCCCGTCGACCGGTCATGTCCTCGAAGGCGGCGACCGGCGCACCGGCCGACTCCGCGGTCACCGTGAAACCCTCCGGCGCCTCGGTCACGCAGTCGCCGTGGCTCATCCACACCGGCAGGTCGGCCGGCAGGTCGCGGAGCAGCACACCGGGGTCGAGCAGGCGGGGGCGCAGCGGGGTGCCACCGTACTCACGGCCACCGGTGCGCGCCACGGTGCCGCCGAGGGAGCGGGCCATCGCCTGGAACCCGTAACAGATGCCGAAGACCGGCACGCCAGCGGTGAACAGCCCGTCGTCGACCTGCGGGGCACCCGGCTCGTAGACGCTGGCCGGACCGCCGGAGAGGATGATCGCGGCGGGGTCGCGGGCCAGCATCTCGGCCACGGGCATGGTGTGCGGAACGATCTCGGAGTAGACGTTCGCCTCGCGTACCCGGCGGGCGATCAGCTGGGCGTACTGGGCTCCGAAGTCGACCACGAGGACAGGACGCGGCAGGCTCATAGCCGGCAATCCTACCCAGCGTGACGCCCCCTCCCCCGCCCCCACCCCGCCCACCCCGCCCCACCGCAGCACGCGCCGATCATGCAGTCATGGCAGCTGGTTCGCCACGTTCCATGCCCTTTGCGAGGTGCCACAAATGCATGATCGCGGGGGTGTGGGGGTGTGGGGGTGTGGGGGTGTGGGGGTGTGGGGGTGTGGTGTGCGCTGTCAAAGGTGGTGGAGGGTGGCGGGGGCGTGTGGGGGGACGGCGGGGTGGTGGGGAGGGATGGGGGCGAGGCGGTGGTAGGGGGTGCCGGGGGCGGGACGGGGGTCGGGGTCGCCCTTGTTGGGCCAGAGGGACAGGGCGCGCTCGGCCTGGGCGGTGATGGTGAGCGACGGGTTGACACCCAGGTTGGCAGAGACGGCGGCACCGTCGACGACGTGCAGGCCGGGGTGGCCGTGCACCCGGTGGTAGGGGTCGATCACGCCATCGGCGGCGGTGGCGCCGATGGCCGCGCCGCCCAGGATGTGCGCGGTCACCGGGATGTCGAACGGCTCGGTCAGCGCGCCGCCCGGCGTACCGTCGATCTCCTCGGCGAGCAACCGGACCGCCTCGTTGCCGGCCGGGATCCAGGTCGGGTTGGGGCGGCCGTGGCCCGGGCCGGAGACGAGCCGGCGACCCCGCAGCCGGAGCGTCAGCGAGTTGTCGGTCGACTGCATCACCAGGGCGATCACCGTACGCTCCGACCAGCGTCGGACGGAGAGCATCCGGGCGGCCACCCGGGGCTGCCGGAGCAACTGCCCGAGCCACCGGCGCAGCCGGTGCGGCCCACCGTCGACAAGCAGTGACTGGAGCAGCCCCATCGCGTTCGAGCCCCGGCCGTAGCGCACCGGCTCGACGTGGGTCTGCGGATCCGGGTGGAACGAGCTGGTGATGGCGACCCCCTCGGTGAAGTCGACGCCGCGTTTCCGGGCCCGTCGGCGCGGCACCGAGGCACCGAGGATCGCCTCCGAGTTGGTCCTGGTCAGCTCGCCGAGCCGGGGCGAGAGGCCGGGCAGGTGACCCCGTTCCCGTCCTTCGTGCAGCAGCCGCTGGGTGCCCAGCGCGCCGGCGGCGAAGACCACCTGGTCGGCGTGGATCACCTGCGACCTGCGGCGCAGCCAGGCGCCGGTGCGCTCGGTGTGCACCTGGTATCCGCCGTCGGCCGGCCGGACCGAGGTCACCGTGGTCAGCGGATGCACCCGGACGCCGAGCCGTTCGGCCAGCCATAGATAGTTCTTGACAAGCGTGTTCTTCGCGCCGACGCGGCAGCCGGTCATGCAGGCCCCGCAGTGGGTGCAGCCGGTACGCTCCGGGCCGGCCCCGCCGAAGTACGGGTCGGCGACCCGCTCCCCCGGCCGGCCGAGGTGCACGCCGACCGGGGTGGCATGGAAGGTGTGCAGCGCTCCCATCCGCTCGGCGACCCGCCGCATCGCCCGGTCCGCCCCCGTGGCGATCGGATACGTGGCCACCCCGAGCATCCGCTTGGCCTGGTCGTAGTGGGGGGCCAGTTCGGCCCGCCAGTCGGTGAGGTGCCGCCACTGCGGGTCGTCGTAGAAGGCGTCCAGGGGTTCGTAGAGAGTGTTGGCGTACACCAGCGAGCCTCCACCGACGCCGGCTCCGGAGAGCACCAGCACGCCGCCGCCGGCTCGTCGGTGGGCAGCCCGAAGCAGGGTGATGCGCTGGAGGCCGAAACAACCCAGCCGCGGCGCCCACAGGAAGCGACGCAGCCGCCACGAGGTCTGTGGGAACTCGTCGTCGGCGAACCGCCGGCCCGCCTCCAGTACGCCGACCGAGTAGCCCTTCTCGGCCAGCCGCAGAGCGGCGACGCTGCCGCCGAAGCCCGACCCGATGACCACCACGTCGTACCGCATGGACGCATCATTACTTGTGAGTAGATCTCGCGCCAGGCCCTGTTTCCACGCGATCATGCTCCGCACCACGTCGGTCTCGCCCGATCGGGACGCAACCATGAGCCCGGTTCAACGCGTTGGACCGATATCGACCCAGGGCGGGTGTCGAAGTCCTCCGTCGAGCCGAGGCGGCGGCGCAGGCGGCGGCGCAGGCGGCGGCGCAGGCGGCGGCGCAGGCGGCGGCGCAGGCGGCGGCGCAGGCGGCCAGGATTCGACAGACGCGCTAAGGAGGCGGGGGATGATGCTCGGAGCAGACCGGAGACGGTTGACGTTTGTGCTGGCCGGTCTGGTCACGCTGGTGGTGGTCGCGGTGATCGGCGTGGTGGTGGCGCGTACCGGTAGCGACGACCGCCGGACGCCGACCGCCGCCACCGGCGGCCCGAGCGGGTCGCCCAGCCCGAGCCCCACCCCGAGCCCGAGTCCGCCACCGGGCGCCGACATCACCGGCCCGCTCAACCTGCTGCTGGTGGGGGTGGACACCCGGGTGAGCGTGCCCGACTGGGAGCCGCACGCCGACGCCGTACTCGTGCTGCACGTGCCGGCGGGGCTGTCCAAGGCGTACCTTTTCTCTCTCCCCCGCGACCTGGTGGTGGACATCCCGGCCTACAAGCCCGCCGGCTACCCGGGTGGGCGGACCAAGCTCACCCACGCGATGAGCTACGGCAGTCGGGTAGCGGACCGTCCCAAGCGGCCCGACCCCGCCCAGGGGTACGAGTTGCTGCGCCGCACCGTAAGCGACTACACCGGCCTGCGCATCGACGCGGGCGCGGTGCTCACCTTCGGCGGCTTCGACGAGTTGGTGGACAGTTTGGGTGGCGTGGACATCCGCGTCGACCAGCGGGTCGTGTCGCGGCACCGGCAACCCGACGGCAAGCACCGGAAGCCGGGCCCGGGGGTGGGCGGCTACATCGGGCCACAGATGGTCTACGAACCAGGCGAGCGGCACCTCAACGGCTGGCAGGCCCTCGACTACGCCCGCCAGCGTTACCTGCCCGGTGGTGACTACGCCCGGCAACGCCACCACCAGCAGCTGATCCGGGCGCTGATCGGAAAGATCCTCGATGCGAACCTGGCCCGGCAGCCCGAGCGGGTCGAACAGGTGGTCGCGGCGCTCGGCGACGCACTGTTCTACGTCGGCGGCCCGCGGATCGTGGACTTCGCGTACGCCCTGGGCTCGTTGTCGCCGCGGGCGGTCACGCTGGTCGGACTGCCCGGCGCGTCGGTGGGTCGGGGCAGCGCCTACCGGGGCGAGGAACTGACCTCGGTCGGCCGCCGTTTCCTCACCGAACTGCGCGCCGGCAGAGTCGACGCGTTCCTGGCCGACAATCCGAAACTGAAGGTGAAGAGCTGACCGGACCCGCCACCGGGCGATGAAACGCCTCACCCGGTGGCGGAAGGTCACCTAGAGACGCTTTGGCGTGGCGGGCTTCTTCTTGCCGTAGAGCCAGGCGTCGAAGAGCTTCTTCAGCTTCTCACCGGAGATCCGCTCCGCCAGCGCCACGAACTCCTCCGTGGTGCCGTTGGCGTCACGCTTCTCCCGCGCCCAGGTCTTGAGGATCTCGAAGAACGCCTTGTCGCCCACGGACACCCGCAACGCGTGCACCGTCATCGCACCGCGCTGGTAGACCGACTCGCTGAACATGTTCTTCACCCCCGGCTTGCCCGGCGGCGTACGCCAGACCTCCGCCGGCACCCGCGCCATCCGGATCTCGAACGCCTCCTTCGCGGTGAACTCGTCGGTGTGCTCGGCCCACAACCATTCGGCGTACGACGAGAGACCCTCGTTGAGCCAGATGTCCTGCCACCGGCTCAACGCCACACTGTTGCCGAACCACTGGTGGGCGACCTCGTGCGCGACGACGCCGGTGTTCTCGCCCCGCCGGAAGAAGCCCGCCGAGTAGACCGACCGGCTCTGCGTCTCCAACGCGTACCGGATCCGCTCGTCCGACACGACCACACCGCCGTACGCCTCGACCGGGTACGGGCCGAAGACGGTTTCCAGGTAGTCGGCCACCTTGAGGGTCTTGGCCATTGACGCGTCCGCTGCGCCCTTGGAGACCTTCGTGGTCACCGCGTTGAACACCGGCCGTCCCTTGTGGCTGCCCTCGGTGATCCGGAACTTTCCGATCGCCACCATGCTCAGGTAGCTGGCCATCGGCGTGTTCTCGGCCCAGCGCCAGGTGGTCCAGCCGGCGCTGCTGGTCTTGCCGTCCGGAACACCGTTGCTGATCGCGGTCAGCCCCTTCGGGACGGTGATCTCGAACCGGTAGGTGGCCTTGTCCGACGGGTGATCGTTCACCGGGAACCAGGTGCTGGCCGACTCGGGCTGGCCGAGCGCGATCGCGCCGTCGCTGGTGTGCAGCCAGCCACCCTCACCGACCGCCTCGTTCTTCAGCGACTTCGGCTTGCCCGCGTACGTGATCTCGGCGGTGAAGTCCCGGCCGGACACCAGCCCCTCGGCCGGAGCGACGACCAGTTCGTTCTTCTCCTGCCGGTGTTGTGCCGGCGCACCGTCCACCGTGACCGCGCTGACCTTCAGGTGCGCCAGGTCGAGGTTGAACGACGACAGGTCGGCCGTTGCCTTGGCCTGGACCGTGGTGACGCCGCTCAACTGGTCCTTCGCCGGGTCGTAGCGAACCTTCACCGTGTAGCCGGCGACGTCGTAGCCGCCGTTGCCGTAGCTGGGGAAGTACGGATCCCCGGCCCCCGCGGCACCGGGTCGGAAGTCCGGTGCCGGCGTCGCCGACTCGCTCGGCGTTGCCGCGCTCGGCTCTGTCTCCTCCGGGGCGGCCGAATCACAGCCGGTCAGCCCCAACGTCCCCACCAGCAGCAGAGCCACGCTCCGCCGAAGGTGCGTCCGCACACCTGTCATCGCACGTCCTCCCCGTGACACGTGACCGACCGACCGTCGGCCCGCGCGACCGACCGTCCGATCGCAGGCCGCAGCCTACCGATCAAGTGATCACTGGAAGAACGTCGATCCGGCAGTGGCCGCGAGCCGTTCGCCGGCCGACACTGGTCGGGCGGACGAGGCACCCGTCAGGGCAGGGTTGGGGGCGGGTGCGGCGGTGCTGTCAGGGCAGGGTTGGGGGCGGGTGCGGCGGTGCTGTCAGGGCATGGTTGGGACGGCTGAGCCCGTCAGGGCAGGGCGGGTGCGGCGGTGCCGGTCAGCCAGGCATCGAAGAACGGGCCCAACTCACGCCCGGAGACCCGCTCGGCCAGGGCGACGAAGTCGGCGGTGGTGGCCGTGCCGTCCCGACGCTCGCTGGTCCACGTCCGCAGCATCTCGAAGAAGGCGTCATCGCCGACGGTACGCCGCAGCGCGTGCACGGCCAGCGCCCCGCGCTTGTAGACAGCGGTGCTGAACATCTGACCGGGTCCGGGATCGAGGGTGCGCCGGGACCAGTCGGTGGCCGCGTACTGGATCTCGAAGTTGCGGTGGGCGCTGCGCCCGCCGTCGTGCTCCTCCCACAGCCACTCGGCGTAGCTGGCGAAGCCCTCGTTGAGCCAGATGTCACCCCAGCGGGCCAGCGCCACACTGTTGCCGAACCACTGGTGGGCCAACTCGTGGGCGACCACGCTGTAGTTCGGCTCGCCGCCCCGGAAGAACCCCGGTCCGTAGACCGGCCGGGACTGGGTCTCCAGCGCGTACCCGATCCGGCCGTCGGAGACCACCACGCCGCCGTACGACTCGAAGGGGTACGGCCCGAAGCGGGTGGTCAGGAAGTCGGCGATCTCACCGGTGCGGGCCAGTGAGGCAGCCGCCGGCCCGGTCGCCGGCAGTCCAACCGGCACGGCGGTGACCATCGGCCGGCCGGCGTGCTCGCCGGTCTGCACCCGGTAGTCGCCGATCACCAGCGTGGTGAGGTAGCTCGCCATCGGTGAGCGCTCGGCCCAGCGCCAGGTGGTCCAGCCGTCGGCGCTGGTCCGTTCCCCGGGCACCCCGTTGCTGAGCGCGGCGAGCCCGTCCGGGACGGTCACCGCGAGGTCGTAGGTGGCCTTGTCCGACGGATGGTCGTTGACCGGGAACCAGGTGGCCGCCGAGTGCGGTTGGCCGAGGGCGATCGCGCCGTCGTCGGTGTGCTGGAAGCCGCCACTGCCCAGCACACCGTCGGCGTCCGCCTCGGGCACGCCGCCGTAGGCGACCTCCACCGTGAACCGGCTGCCGGAGTCGAGCCCTCGGGCCGGGGTGACCACCAGTTCATCGTCGTTCCGTCGGTGCTCGGCCGAGGCACCGTCCACGGTCACCGAGTCGACCTTCAACCCGGACAGGTCCAGGTTGAAGCGGGACAGTCCGTGGGTCGCGGTCGCGGTGATCTCGGCGCTGCCGGTGAGCCGGTCGTCCGCCGGGTCGTAGCGCACCCCGAGCCGGTAGTGGGCGACGTCGTACCCGCCGTTGCCGCTGCCCGGCACGTACGGGTCGCCGAGGTCGGCACTGCCCGCCCGGAACTCGCCCGGTCCCGCCGCCTCCCGGTCGCTAATGCCGCCGACCACCAGCACCATCGCCGCCACCACGGCAACGACCACCGCCGCCGCACCGGCCCCCCACCACCTGCCAACCCTGCTGCTCACCAACCCGAGCCTACTGCCGCCCGCTCCGTCGATCATGGAGTTGTGGCACGTGGCGAATCGGGCATTACCCATCCAACCGGGTGCCACAACTGCATGATCGACGGAGCGGGAGGGCGGGGGGTCAGCGGTCTAGGATCAGGCCGACCTTCTGGAACTCCTTGAGGTCGCGGTAGCCGCACTTGGCCATGGCTCGGCGCAGGCCGCCGAAGAGGTTGAGCTGGCCGTCCGGCTCGTCGGCGGGGCCGAAGAGGAGACGCTCCATCGAGCCGAGGGGCTCACCGGCGGTCTCGAAGGCGCCGCGAGGCAGCGACGGGTGGCTGGCCGCCGAGTGCCACCAGGACCCACCGGCCGGCGCCTCCTCGCACAGCGACAACGGCTCGCCCAGCATCACCGCGTCCGCGCCGCAGCCGAGGGCCTTGGCGATGTCGCCGGAGGTGCGGATGTCGCCGTCGGCGATGAGGTGCACGTACCGGCCGCCGGTCTCGTCGAGGTAGTCGCGCCGCGCTGCGGCGGCGTCGGCGATCGCGGTGGCCATCGGTACCCGGATGCCGAGCACCGACTCGGTGGTGGACCACTCGTCCCCGCCGATGCCGATGATCACGCCGGCGGCGCCGGTGCGCATCAGGTGCAGGGCCGTCTTGTAGTCGGTGCAACCGCCGACGATGACCGGGAGGTCGAGGTCGGCGATGAACTCCTTGAGGTTGAGCGGCTCGTCGGTGGTCGAGACGTGCTCGGCCGAGACGATGGTGCCCTGGATGACCAGGATGTCGACGCCCGCGTCGAGGATGACCGGCGCCAGCGCCAGGGTGTGCTGCGGTGATACGCGCACCGCCACGGTGCCGCCACCGTCGCGCAGCTCACGGACCCGCTCGGTGATCAGATCCGGGCGGATCGGCTCGGCGTACACCTCCTGGAGCCGTTTGGTGGCGCGGGCGTCCTCGTCGAGGCCGCCGAGCTCCTCCAGCACCTTGCTCGGGTTCTCGTAACGGGTCCACAGCCCTTCGACGTTGAGTACGCCGAGCCCGCCGAGCTGGCCGAGCCGGACCGCCGAGGCCGGGCTCATCGTCGCGTCGGAGGGGTGCCCGACGCACGGGATGCCGAACTGGTACGCGTCCAGCTGCCACCCGGTGGAGACGTCGTCGACGTCCCGCGTCCGGCGGGACGGCACGATGGCGATCTCGTCCAGGTGGTAGCCGCGCTGCGCGGTCTTGCCCAGCCCGATCTCGACCACGTCACGCATGGGGCACTCCAGATGTCTTCCGGGGGTGGGGGGACCAGATGTCTTCGAGGGTGGGGGGCGGGGGTCAGCGGGTGTGGTAGTTGGGGGCTTCGACGGTCATCTGGATGTCGTGCGGGTGGCTCTCCTTGAGCCCGGCCGCGGTGATCCGGATGAGCTGACCCCGCTGGTGCAGCTCGGGGATGTTCTCCGCACCCGCGTACCCCATCGCCAGCCGCAGGCCGCCGACCAGCTGATGGGCGACCCGGGCCAACGGCCCACGGTACGGCACCTGGCCCTCGACGCCCTCCGGGACCAGCTTCTCGTCGCTTGTCACGTCCTGCTGGAAGTAGCGGTCCTTGGAGTACGACTTGGCCTGCCCACGGGACTGCATGGCACCGAGCGAGCCCATGCCCCGGTACGTCTTGAACTGCTTGCCGTTGACGAAGATCAGCTCACCGGGGCTCTCCTCGCAGCCGGCCAGCAGGCTGCCGAGCATCACCGTGTCCGCGCCGGCGACAAGTGCCTTGGCGATGTCGCCGGAGTACTGGATGCCGCCGTCACCGATGACCGGCACGCCGGCCGGGCGGGCCGCCCGGGTCGCCTCCATGATCGCCGTGATCTGCGGAACGCCCACGCCCGCCACGATCCGGGTGGTGCAGATGGCACCCGGCCCGACACCGACCTTCACGCCGTCGGCACCGGCGTCGACGAGGGCCTTCGCCCCGGCGTACGTCGCCACGTTGCCGCCGACGATGTCGATGGCCACGTCCTTCTTGAGCCGGCTGACCATCTCCAGCACCGCGCGCTGGTGGCCGTGGGCGGTGTCCACGATGATGACGTCGACGCCGGCGTCGACAAGCGCCCGGGCACGCTTGTATGCGTCCTCGCCGACACCGATGGCCGCCGCCACCCGCAGCCGCCCCGCCTCGTCCTTGGTGGCGCTCGGGTACTGCTCGCTCTTGGTGAAGTCCTTCACGGTGATCAGCCCGCGCAGCTTGCCCGAGCCGTCGACGATCGGCAGCTTCTCGACCTTGTGCTGGCGCAGCAGGCCGAGCGCCTCGTCCTTGCTCACCCCGACCCGGGCGGTGACCAGCGGCGCCTTGGTCATGATCTCGCGGACCGGCAGGGCCGGGTCGGAGACGAAGCGCATGTCCCGGTTGGTGACGATGCCCACCAGCTGCCCCTGGGCGTCCACCACCGGCACGCCCGAGATGCGGTACCGCCCGCAGAGCTGGTCGACCTCGCGCAGGGTGTCGTCCGGGCTCGCGGTCACCGGGTTGGTGATCATGCCCGACTCGGAGCGCTTGACCAGATCGACCTGGAGCGCCTGGTCCTCCACCGAGAGGTTGCGGTGCAGCACGCCGATGCCACCCTGGCGGGCCATCGCGATCGCCATCCGGGCCTCGGTGACCGTGTCCATCGCGCTGGACAGCAGCGGGATGGAGAGCGAGACGTTACGGGTCAGCCGGGTGATCGTGTTCACCCGGCTCGGTACCACGTCGGACTCGCCCGGCTGGAGCAGCACGTCGTCGAAGGTCAGCCCCAGCGGCACCACCCTGGCCGAGCCGGCGGGCAGCTCGGGCAGATGGCCGCCCAGCTCGCCACCCTCGACGCCGGCGGAAAGGTCGGTACGGGGCGAATTCTCCACGATTGCTCTCCTGAGCTGCTCGAACCGGGCTTCAGCGAGGTGGCACGGGGGCACCGGCGAACGCCGGGCGAGGGTGTCAGCCTCATCGTACCCACTGAAGCTTTCACCCCCTGAACCGCGCGGCGCTGGCCCCGGTAACGGCTCGCGCGACCGGGGGACACGCGTCGGCGGTGGCAGGGGACTACGGTGAGGGGGTGCACGACGATCCCATCGACCCGTTCACCGGCGACCCGACCGATCCGGCGGCCGACCTGGACGCCCCCGACGACGACGCGCCGCTGGACCCACTGACCGACGTCGAGCGCCAGGACGTGCTGGAGGATCTCGCCGACCTGGAGATCTACCAGGCACTGCTCGCGCCGATCGGCGTACGCGGGCTGGTCATCGAGTGTGAGGACTGCCGGGAGCCGCACTACTTCGACTGGGACCTGCTCCGGGGAAACCTTCGGCACCTGCTCACCTCCGGGCGCCCACGGGTGCACGAGCCGGCCTACGATCCCGACCCCGACCACTACGTCACCTGGGACTACGCGCGGGGTTACGCCGACGGTGTGCACGACACCCTCAGCGAAGGCACCGAGGACGAGCCCGACTCGGGCCGCTGAGTCCACGTTCTTCCAGACCGGCCCGCTCGGTGAGACCGGCCCGCTCGGCCAGACCGGCCCGCTCGGCCAGACCGGCCCGCTCGGCCAGACCGGCCCGCTCGGCCAGACCGGCCCGCTCGGCCAGACCGGCCCGCTCGGCCAGACCGGTCCGGGCCGGCGAACTCGGCCGGACTCGGGCCGGCCGGATTGCTACGCGACCAGCCCGGCCCGGAAGCCAGCGGCCACGGCGTGCGCCCGGTCGCGGGCACCGAGCTTGCGGAACAGCCGCCGGGCGTGGGTCTTCACGGTGTCCTCGGAGACGAACAGTTCCCGGCCGATCTCGGCGTTGCTCTTGCCCTCGGCCATGCCGAGCAGCACCTGTAGCTCCCGCTCGGTCAGGCCGATGGCGGACCGGTCGGTTCGAGCTGTCGACGTGGGTTTGCCCGGCTCGGACTCGGCACCCGGCTCGGCGGGATCGTCGCCCCGCTGCACCGGCACGACCGCCGGACCGCCCGCCGCGTCCGTACCCGGCCAGGCGGTGGGCGCATCGCCGCCGGTGCGGCCAGCGGGCGCCGGGCGGGCCGGGCTGCCGACCGCTGCGGCGTCCCGGGCGGGGTCAGCGATCCGGTGCCGGTTGGTCCGTCCGGGCGCGGCGAGCAGCAGCAACGCTTTGGCGACGGCGCTGGTCAGATCCTGGTCGACCCCCTGGATCAGCCCTCGCGCCCCGGCGCCGATGGTCGCCGCCGCCGCCTCGGACTCCTCGGCGCCGAGCAGCAGGACGGCGGCCTGCGGAGCGCGGGCCAGCACCCGACGGACGAAGCCGACGCTGTCGGGGCGGGTGAGCGCGGTGTCGGCGAGCACCACATCGGCCGGACGTTCAGCCAGCCGCAACATCACCTCGGGGTCGGAGACCGCCGTCCGGACGGCACCCGACAATCCCAACCGCGCTGCCGCGGAGGTCAGGTGCTGCGCCGCGAGCGGCGTTCGAACGCACACGAGAACGGTACGCACAGGCATCTCCTCTCCGCTGACGAGCAGACCATGACCAGCCCCGGTCGGGAGGAGGTTCCGGGCAATCCTCCCAACTTTTCCGACAGATAGGGCATATGCCGCAATCTGCCGGATGTTCTGGATCAAAGACGTGTGAGGCGAGGGACGCCCGGGTAGGGAGTGGCCAGGCCGGGAACGGTGCGCCTGCGCGGCCCGCCGCCCGGACAACCGGCCACAAGCTGTCTCGCGGTGCCGCGCGAGAGGAGGGGTGCTGATGTCGAACGTACGTAGACTGCCCGGACCCATCATCGACCTCTGGGACTGGCAGCGGCTCGGTGCCTGCCGAGGCCGCGACAGCGCCCAGTTCTTCCACCCCGACGGCGAGCGGGGCTCGTCCCGGCTACGCCGGGAGTCCTCCGCCAAGGCCGTCTGCCGTGCCTGCCCCGTCCGCGCCGAGTGCGCCGCGCACGCCCTGGCGGTACGCGAGCCGTACGGCGTCTGGGGCGGCTTCAGCGAGTCCGAGCGACTGCGACTGCTCGCGGTCGGCTGGGAGGACCTCGCCGACCGTCGCCAGACCCGCGTCGACATCAACCGGCTGGAGGCCCGACTGGGCAGCTCACACCGTTCGACGGTGCCCATCCAGCGCAACGTCGCCTGACCACTCGCACCACCGACGCCGCGTCCGCCCCGGACGCGGCGTCACCCTATCCACCCACTCCCACCACTCCCACTCCCACCACTCCCGCCCCGTTGATCATGAAGTTGTTGTCATCGACACGCCGAGGGGGCGACAACAACTTCATGATCAACCGGGCGGGTGGGGACCGGCGCAGGGGGGAAGCGGTGCGGGGGTGGGGGGTGGGGGTCTCGGGGTCAGGGGACGGTGAGGGTGACGGAGTGCCAGCCGGTCGCGCCGTCGGGGGCGACGTCCTGCCGTTGGGCGGTCTGGGTCTGGCCGGTGCTGTCCGTCGCCCGGACCTGGAGGGTGTGCTCCCCCGGGGTCGCCTGCCACTGCCATGACCACTGCACCCAGGTGTCCACCGAGATGGTCGGCGCCAGTTGGGCCTCCTGCCAGGGCCCTTCGTCGACGCGTACCTCGACGCGGTCGATGCCCCGGTGCTGCGCCCAGGCGACGCCCGCGACCATGACCGGGCCGGCGGCCGGGCGGTTGCGTGGGCGGGGCGTGTCGATCCGCGACTGCGTCTTCACCGGCCCCTGCGCCGACCACCCCCGGGGCACCCAGTACGCGTCGAAATCGGCGAAACTGGTCAACTCGATCTCGGTGATCCACTTGCAGGCCGACACGTAGCCGTACAGGCCCGGCACCACCATCCGGACCGGGAAGCCGTGCTGCACCGGCAGCGGCTCGCCGTTCATGCCGACAGCGAGCAGCGCGTCCCGCCCGTCCCGCAGCGCGGCGGTCGGGGTGCCACAGGTCCAACCGTCGACCGAGCGCCCGACCACCTGGTCGGCGCCGTCCAGCGGCCCCACCTCGTCGAGCAGTTCGCGGATCGGTACGCCGAGCCACCGCGCGTTGCCGATCAGGTCGCCGCCGACCTCGTTGGAGACACAGGCCAGCGTCACGTACCGCTCCACCATCGGCCGAGCGAGCAGATCGGCGTAGCTCAGCGTGACCGGGTTGCGGACCCGGCCGTGGATGCGCAGCCGCCACGTCTCCGGATCGACCTGCGGCACCACAAGCGCGGTGTCGATCCGGTAGAAGCTCCGGTTCGACGTGACGTAGCTGGCCAGCCCGGGCACGGACAAGTTGGCACCGGCCGGCACCGGTGGTGCGGCAGCGACCGGGGCCGGCAGCGTGATCGCCTCGCGGGCGGCCGACACTCCCTGGCGGCCGGCCAACCACCGCCCCGCCACTCCCCCGACGGCGGCCACCCCGAGCACCGTCCCGACCCCGGTGAGGAACCGCCGCCGCGAGTCCGGGTCGACCTGCCGCCCGGGACCTGCGGGGCCCGATGGGCCACCGGCGGCCGGCGGGCTTCCCGGGGCCGACGGACTGCCGGCCGACGCGGTCGGGTCGGTCGTCGTCCCGTCGGGGACCCCGACGGTCCCGGCCGAATCCGGGTCGGGGGGCACGGCGGGATTGGCCACGGAGGGCGGGCCGGACGGCGTCGGTGGGGCCCACGGCCAGGGGTCGAGTTCCAGCGGGCCGGCGACGAACGCCCAGAGCGCGACCCCGCCGACCGCCGCTCCGAGCAGCGACGGGAGCACGTCGGCGGCGTCCGCGCCGGCCCGGGTCAGGGCCGCCGCCGCGCCGATCCCGGCGAAGACGACGATGCCGGCCAGGCCCACCGTCAGCCGCCGGGCGGCCAGCATGCCGATCAGGGCGGCGAAGCCGCCGAGCAGCAGCGCCGTGCCGACCAGTAGGGCGATCTTGTCGTACGTGCCGAAGACCTCGATGCCGAACCGCTTGACCGGCTCCGGGGCGGTGTCCACGACGAGACCGCCGACCGCGACGAGCGGGGACGACCGGGGGCCGGTCAGGGCGGCAACCACTTCGGCGGTGCCGATGGCCGCCGCAGCGGCGGCGATGCCGGCCAGGGCCGCGAACCGGGGTGTCGTGCTGCTCACCCGCCCAGTGTTTCCCACCGGCCACCGGTCCGGTAGCGCCGTCGGCGTTCCGTAACCTCTCGTCACCGCGCACCGGCCCGGAACCGGGTCCGACGTCCCGAGGGGTCCGACGTCCCGAGGGGTCCGCCTCCGCCGCCGGCTCCGGCGCACGACCGTCCCACTCACGCGCGTGGGGCGCACCGTCGTCGACGGTGCGCCCCACGTCCGGCGTACGGCAGGCTCAGAAGCCGGGGCCGTGCTGGTGGCTGTGACCGTGGCCGTGCGAGTGGCCGTGGCCACCCGCGGCGGGCTCCGGCTCGGCCGGCTTCTCCACCACCAGGCTCTCGGTGGTGAGCAGCAGACCGGCGATCGACGCGGCGTTGGTGACCGCGTTGCGGGTCACCTTGACCGGGTCGATGATGCCGGCCTTGGTCAGGTCGACGTACTCACCGACGGCGGCGTCGAGGCCGTGGCCCCAGTCGCTGCCGGCGACCTTCTGCACGACGACGTAGCCGTCGTGGCCGGCGTTCTGGGCGATCCAGCGCAGCGGCTCGACAAGCGCCTTACGCACGATCGACACGCCGACCTTCTCGTCGCCGGTGAAGCCGAGGTCGTCGTCGAGCACCGACAGGATCTGCGCCAGGGCGGCACCGCCGCCGGGCACCGTACCCTCCTCGACAGCGGCCTTGGTCGCGGCGATGGCGTCCTCGATGCGGTGCTTGCGCTCCTTCATCTCGACCTCGGTGGCCGCGCCGACCTTGACCACCGCGACACCGCCGGAGAGCTTGGCCAGCCGCTCGGCGAGCTTCTCCCGGTCCCAGTCGGAGTCCGAGGCCTCGATCTCCTTGCGGATCTGCGCGACCCGGTCGGCCACCTCGCTGGCCTGGCCGCCACCCTCGACGACCGTGGTGTTCTCCTTGTCGACCACGATGCGCCGGGCGCTGCCCAGCACCTCCAGGCCGACCTGGTCGAGCTTGTAGCCCAGCTCCGGGGCGACCAGCTCGGCGCCGGTGAGGATCGCCATGTCCTGGAGCATCGCCTTGCGGCGGTCACCGAACCCGGGCGCCTTGACCGCGCAGACCTTTATGGTCTTACGGATGGCGTTGACCACCAGGGTGGACAGCGCCTGCCCCTCGACGTCCTCGGCGATGATGAGCAGCGGCTTGTTGTTCTGGAGAACCTTCTCCAGCAGCGGCAGCAGCTCCTCGATCGCCGAGATCTTCTGCGTGGTGATCAGGATGTACGCGTCCTCCAGGACGGACTCCTGCGACTCCACGTCGGTGACGAAGTTCGGCGAGATGAAGCCCTTGTCGAACTGGAGACCCTCGGTGACGTCCAGCTCGGTGTGCAGGGCCGAGCCTTCCTCGACGGTGATCACACCGTCGCGGCCGACCTTCTCCATCGCCTCGGCGATCAGCTCGCCGATGGTGGCGTCCTGCGCGGAGATCGTCGCGACGTGCGCGACCGACTTCTTGTCGGAGACCTCGACGGCCTTGCCGAGCAGCGCCTCGGAGACCTTGGTGGCGGCGGCGTCGATGCCCCGCTTGAGGCCGGCCGGGTTGGCGCCCGCGGTGACGTTGCGCAGGCCCTCGCGGACCATGGCCTGGGCGAGCACGGTCGCGGTGGTGGTCCCGTCGCCGGCGACGTCGTTGGTCTTGGTCGCCACCTCCTTGACCAGCTGCGCGCCGAGGTTCTCGTACGGGTTGGTGAGCTCGATCTCCTTGGCGATGGTCACACCATCGTTGGTGATCGTCGGTGCACCGAATTTCTTGTCGAGGACGACGTTGCGCCCGCGCGGCCCGAGGGTGACCTTGACCGCGTCAGCGAGCGCGTTGACACCGTGCTCCAGCAGGTGCCGGGCGTCGTCCGAGAAGCTCAGGATCTTCGCCATGAATGTCCCTTCGAAGCGACGTTGCCCCGGCCCGGCGAGCCGGACCGGGGCAACGACACTGATCGGTCTGTCTTACTTCTCGATGACCGCGAGGACGTCGCGGGCGGAGAGCACCAGGTACTCCTCGCCGGCGTACTTGACCTCGGTGCCGCCGTACTTCGAGTAGAGAACGGTGTCGCCGACGGAGACGTCGATCGGCACGCGGTTGCCCTTGTCGTCGATCCGGCCCGGGCCGACAGCGAGGACGGTGCCCTCCTGCGGCTTCTCCTTGGCGGTGTCGGGGATCACGATGCCCGAGGCGGTGGTGGTCTCGGCCTCGTTCGCCTGGACCACGATGCGGTCCTCGAGCGGCTTGATCGCAACCTTGGTCGCGGTAGTCACGGGCATACCCTCCTGGGGTACTTGGTTTCGTTGCCGATCGGCATGCCGATCGGCGTCAATCTGCCACATGCCACCGGGCGGGGCCGTCGTCGCGGGTGCCGGTCCGCCTGGCGTTCAACCCCCGGACACCAGGGCCCGGAGGTTGGCACCCTCAGGGTGAGAGTGCTAATCGCAGGTTATTCCTCGGCTAGCACTCCGTCAAGGAGAGTGCCAATCCGCCGCCCTCGTGTCGCCGCTCCTCCGCCACTTTCTACCCACTCTTCCGGCGTCGTTCGCCAGCGTTTACCGCAACACGCCGACAGTCACTTCCCCGCCGAGCGCCCGGCCCTTACTCTCCGGCGCGACCACGTCACGGAGGGCGGACAGATGGCGGACGTACCAACCCTGGGTTTCCTGCGCGACCAGCTGCGTCGGGCCCGCAAGGTACGCGGGCTCAGCCAGGAGGAGCTGAGCAAGATGATCAACTACTCCACCTCGGCGGTGAGCGCGATGGAGATCGGCCCGAACCAGCTCAGTGCCGACTACCTGGCCCGGGTCGACAAGATGCTGGAGACCGGCGGGCTCTTCGTCGGCATGCTGGAGCTGATCCGGTTGCACGCCGAGCCGGACTGGTTCCGGCCGTGGGGCGAGATCGAGCGGGAGGCGGTCGCGCTGCGCTGGTACGACCCGGCCGTGGTGCCGGGCCTGCTCCAGACCGAGGCGTACGCGCGGGCGATGCTCCGGGCCGGCCCGCCGCTCACCGACGAGCAGATCGAGAAGCGGGTGCTGGCCCGGATGGCCCGGCAGGAGGTGCTCGCCCGCGAGGAGCCACCGCAGCTCGTCGCGGTGCTGGACGAGCAGGCGCTGCGCCGGCAGGTCGGTGAGCGCGCGACCATGCGCGAGCAACTGGAGCACCTGCTGGCCGTCAGTGACCGCCCGCACATCCAGGTGCGGATCGTCCCGGCCGAGACCCCGTGGTACATCGGACTCAACGGTCCCTTCGTGTTGGCCCGGCTGGCCGACGGCACCGAGGTGGCCCACCTGGACAACCAGCTCCGGGGGCACACCGTGGACAGCCCGAACGAGCTTGCCGCCCTGGGGCGACACTGGGAGACTGTGGCCGGTGAGGCGCTGCCGCGCCGGCAGTCCGCCCGCCTGATCGAGGAAGTGGCGAAGTCATGGACCTGACCCGCGCCGCCTGGCGCAAGTCCTCCCGCAGCAACAGCAACGGCGGCGCCTGCGTCGAGGTCGCCGACAACCTGCCCGGCCTGGTCGCCGTACGCGACAGCAAGGACCCGGCCGGCCCGGTGCTCGCCTTCACCCCCGCCGCCTGGCGCGCCTTCATCGCCCCCCACGCCCCCACCCGCTGACCAACCCCGACCCGCCCCTCCCCCCTTTGCGCCGACCCGGCCCCGCCCCACCCGGCTGGGCTCGCCATGCAGTCGCGCGCCCTCCCGCGCTGGGGACGCGCGAGTTGCGGCATGACGCGGTCTCCCGCCGAGCTGACAGCCCAGGATGCCGCAACCCGCGCCCGCCGGCTGCACATGACAGCTCGCACCGCGGCCCGGCCAGCGCGGCGGGGTTCAGGCCACCGGGCGGCAGACCAGGACCGTCGGGGCGGTGGCGACCCGGGTGAGCACCAGGCTCGCCGGCTGGTTGCCGCTTAGCCGCAGGTCGCGCCGGAGCCGCTCGGGCTCCAGCGCGGAGCCGCGCTTGAGAATCTCCACCCGGCCGACCCGCCGTTCCCGCAGCAGCGCCCGCAGCCGCTTGAGGGAGAACGGCAGCACGTCGGTCACCTCCAGGCAGCGGGCATACGGCGTGCGCTGGGCCGTGTCGGCGTAGAGGTAGGCGATGGTCGGGTCGGCGAGGGTGGCGTCCAGGTCGGCAGCCAGCTCGGCGATCAGGTGTGCGCGCACCACCGCCGGATCGGGGTCGTACACGAAGCGCCGCACCGCCCCGACCGGCGCCTCGCGGGTGCCCGACCCCGCGAGCCGGTGCACCGACTCCCCGGTCAGCACGGTCGCGCGGCGGGGGAAATCGGCCAGTTCGCCGCACCAGAGGGCCGCCTCGACCAGGTCGCCGTCCACGCTCACCCACTCCGCCTCCGCGCCAGGCGGGATCAGCGCGTGATCGATCCCCGGCGCGACCTTCACCACCGTGCGCGGCACCCGTCCGGCCAGGCCGGTCACGAAGTCCCACGGCGGTGAGTACGAGTTCGGGTCGAAAATCCGGCGACCGGTGCCGGCTCGGCGTCGGGCGGGGTCGCAGAAGACCGCCTCGACCCCTGTCACGTCGAACGCCGTCGCGTCGCCGCACTCGACGGTGACCAGGTCGGCCAGCCCGGCGGCCTGGGCGTTCGCCTCGGCCAGCGCAGCGGTGAGCGGGTCCGCCTCCACCGCGTACACCCGGATGCCGGCGCGGGCGGCGGCGAGCGCGTCGGCGCCCAGCCCGCAGCCCAGGTCGGCAAGTGTGCGCACGCCGGCGGCGCGCAGCCGCCGGGCCCGCCGGTCGGCGACGACCCGCCGGGTTGCCTGCTCCAGGCCCGGCCGGGTGAAGAACATGCCGGCCGCCGCCGGCCCGAACTTGCCGGTCGCCCGGCGGCGCAGCTCGGCCTGGGTCAGCGCCGCCGCCGCGAGCCCGCCGGGCACCCCGGCAGAGCGCAGCGCCACCGCCGCGGCCAGCGGATCACCGCCGGCCACCCCGGCTGCCGTGTCGAGCGCGGCCAACCCCTCGGGCGTACGCAACGCGGCGAACTGCTCCAGATCCACCCGCCTATTCTTCCGCCCCGCCCCCACCTGCCCCGCCGAGGCCCAGGCCGGCCTTTCGCCGGGCATGCCGGTCGCGACTTGCGGCATCCTGGGCCCTCACGTCGGCCAGAGGGCGCGACTTGCGGCATCCTGGGCCCTCACGTCGGCCAGAGGGCGCGACTTGCGGCATGTTGGGCCTCCGGTCGCCCGCCTTCGGTCGCCCCGGAAGGCGCCCCGGCACCGAACCACCGGATGAGAAGGCGCTGGCTCGGGCAACGGACCGGGGCTACGTTGGCGGGCATGGCGGGACGTGGCACCCCGGCGACCATGCTGCTGGCCAAGCGGAAGGTCGACCATCGCACCCATCCGTACGATGTCTCGCCTGATGAGCCCAACTATGGCGCGCTGGTCGCCGCCGCGCTCGCGGTGACGCCCGAGCGGGTCTTCAAGACCCTGGTCACCGAGGTCGACGGGGCACTGACGGTGGCGGTGGTGCCGGTCACCGGCGATCTCGACCTCAAGGCGCTGGCGGCGGCCGTGGGCGGCAAGCGGGCCACGCTTGCCGAGCGGGCGACGGCCGAGCGGGCCACCGGGTACGTACGCGGCGGGATCAGCCCGCTGGGCCAGCGGCGACGCCTGCCCACGGTCCTCGACGTCTCCGCCCTGAAGCATCCGACGGTGTACGTCTCGGCCGGCCGCCGGGGGCTCCAGGTGGAGCTGGCTCCGGCCGACCTGGCCGCCCTCACCGACGCCCGGTTCGCCCCGCTCGCCAGCCCCTGACCCGACCCGTACCCACCGACCGGCGACCCGGACACCAGGGCCGTCGCAGGCACGGTGGCGGCGAGGTGTCGCTGGCGTTGCTGAATTGTTACCGCCGACAACAAACTCGTGACCGGCGCACCCTTGTGCTGGCGTTGTGGCGCGGAATACGTTGCCG
Organism: Verrucosispora sp. WMMD573; assembly: GCF_027497175.1. Classification (NCBI taxonomy): domain Bacteria; kingdom Bacillati; phylum Actinomycetota; class Actinomycetes; order Micromonosporales; family Micromonosporaceae; genus Micromonospora; species Verrucosispora sp. WMMD573. The sequence continues at coordinate 578,652 of NZ_CP114901.1, forward strand.
GACACAACAAAACAAAACACCGACACCCTTCCCACCCTCGAAAGGACCCTGCACATGCGCAAGGGCTTCCTCGCCGTCGGCACCGTGGGCCTGCTGGCCCTCGGCAGCCTGACGGCCTGTGGCGACGAGTCCGGCGGCGACCAGGCCGGCTCCGACGTGACCCCGAAGATCGGCGTGATCCTGCCGGACAGCAAGTCCTCCGCCCGCTGGGAGGGCGCTGACCGCAAGTTCCTCCAGGCCGCCTTCGATGCCGCTGGCGTCGAGTACGACATCCAGAACGCGCAGGGTGACAAGACCGCGTTCCAGACCATCGCCGACCAGATGATCACGAGTGGCGTCACCGCGCTGATGATCGTGAACCTGGACTCCGGCACCGGCAAGGCCGTTCTCGACAAGGCCAAGTCGCAGGGCGTCGCCACCATCGACTACGACCGCCTCACCCTCGGCGGCTCGGCGGAGTACTACGTCAGCTTCGACAACGAGGCTGTCGGCAACCTCCAGGGCGAGGGCCTGGCCAAGTGCCTGACCGACCAGAAGGCGGAGAAGCCGGTCGTGGCGTACCTGAACGGGTCGCCGACCGACAACAACGCCACCCTGTTCAAGAACGGCTACGACTCGGTCCTCAAGCCCAAGTTCGACGCGAACGAGTACGTCAAGGGCCCGGACCAGTCCGTGCCGGACTGGGACAACGCCCAGGCCGCCACGATCTTCGAGCAGATGCTCACCCAGACCGGCGGCAAGATCGACGGTGTGCTGGCCGCGAACGACGGCCTCGGCAACGCCGCCATCTCGGTGCTGAAGAAGAACCGGCTCAACGGCAAGGTCCCGGTGACCGGCCAGGACGCCACCCCGCAGGGCCTGCAGAACATCCTCGCCGGTGACCAGTGCATGACCGTCTACAAGGCGATCAAGAAGGAAGCCGACGCCGCCGCCGAGCTGGCCATCGCGCTGGCCAAGGGCGAGCGCAAGGAGACCGGCCAGACCGTCAAGGACCCGGAGGGCGGCCGGGACGTGCCGTCGGTCCTGCTCACCCCGCAGGCGATCTACAAGGAGAACGTCAAGGACGTCATCGCCGACGGTTTCGTGACCAAGGAAGAGGTCTGCACCGGCAACTTCGCCGCGCTCTGCACCGAAGCGGGCATCAGCTGACCTCACCCGCCTAGGCGGCGCCGCCCGGCACGGTAACCCCGTGCCGGGCGGCGTGCCGCCGCTGGACGGGCCCCGATCTCCCTCCGTGACAAAGGAGAACCCCGTGTCCGCGACCCCTCTGCTGGAGCTACGCGGGATCGACAAGAGTTTCGGTCCCGTCCAGGTCCTACGCGATGTCGCCTTCGCCGCCTACCCGGGCGAGGTCACCGCGCTCGTCGGTGACAACGGCGCCGGCAAGTCGACCCTGGTCAAGTGCATCAGCGGCATCTACCCGACCGACGCCGGGCAGTTCGTCTTCGACGGCCGGCCGGTGAACATCCACAGCCCACGCGACGCCGCGGCGCTCGGCATCGAGGTCGTCTACCAGGACCTCGCGCTCTGCGACAACCTCGACATCGTGCAGAACATGTTCCTCGGCCGCGAGAAGCGCAGCGGCATCGTCCTCGACGAGCCGACGATGGAACAGATGGCGGCCGAGACCCTCGCCGGGCTCTCCGTACGCACCGTCAAGTCGTTGCGCCAGCTCGTCTCCAGCCTCTCCGGCGGCCAGCGTCAGACGGTGGCCATCGCCAAGGCCGTGCTCTGGAACAGCAAGCTGGTGATCCTGGACGAGCCGACCGCCGCGCTCGGTGTCGCGCAGACCGCCCAGGTGCTGGAACTGGTCCGGCGGCTGGCCGACAACGGTCTGGCCGTCGTGCTCATCTCGCACAACATGAACGACGTCTTCGCCGTCTCCGACCGGATCGCCGCGCTCTACCTCGGCCAGATGGTCGCCCAGGTGAAGACCACCGACATCACTCACGCGCAGGTGGTCGAGCTGATCACCGCCGGCCGCTCCGGCGGGCTCGGACTCACCGGCGACCCGGCCACCAACGGCAACGGCGCGGCGCCGGCCGGCAGCACCACGGGAGGCGTCTCATGAGCACCACCGCCGTCAAGCAGGAGGGGCCGGCCGCCGTCACGTCGACGCCCTCCGTCGGCAGCCACGTCCGCGACTACTGGCGACGGGTACGCGGTGGCGACATCGGCGCCCTGCCCGCCGTCCTCGGCCTGCTCGTCCTCTGCACGGTCTTCTCGATCCTGCGGCCCTCGTTCCTCAGCGCCGGGAACTTCGCCAACCTGTTCACCCAGGGCGCGGCGGTCACCCTGATCGCGATGGGTCTGGTCTTCGTTCTGCTGCTGGGTGAGATCGACCTGTCGGCCGGCTTCGCCAGCGGCGTCTGCGCGGCGGTGCTGGCAAACGTGGTCACCGTGCTCGGATATCCCTGGTACGTCGCGGTGGCCGCCGCCGTGCTCACCGGCATGGTGATCGGTACGATCCTCGGCCTCCTGGTCGCCAAGATCGGCATTCCCTCCTTCGTGGTCACCCTGGCCGGCTTCCTGGCCTTCCAGGGCGTGGTGCTGCTGCTCATGGAGGAGGGCCGCAACATCTCGGTGCGCGACTCGGTGCTGGTGGCGATCGCCAACCGCAACCTGCCGCCGCTGCTCGGCTGGGCGCTCACCGCCGTGGCCGTCGCCGGTTACGCCGCCGTCCAGCTGCTCCGCTACCGCAATCGCGCCGCGCGAGGCCTGGTCACCGACCCCATGACGGTGGTGCTCGCCCGGATCGGCGGGCTGGCTGTCATCCTCGGCCTCGCGGTCTACATGCTCAACCTGGAGCGCAGCCGCAACGTGCTGATCAGCTCGCTCAAGGGCGTGCCGATCGTGGTGCCGATCATCGCCGTGCTGCTCATCATCGGGACCTTCGTGCTCCACCGCACCAGCTACGGCCGGCACATCTACGCGGTCGGCGGCAACAAGGAGGCCGCCCGTCGGGCCGGCATCAACGTGGACCGGATCCGCATCTCGGTCTTCGTCATCTGCTCCACCATGGCCGCTGTCGGCGGCATCGTCGCCGCCAGCCGGGCCAACTCGGTCGACCCGAACACCGGCGGCAGCAACGTGCTGCTCTACGCCGTGGGCGCGGCCGTCATCGGTGGCACCAGCCTCTTCGGCGGCAAGGGTCGGGTGCTGGACGCGGTGCTCGGTGGCGCGGTGGTCGCGGTGATCGACAACGGGATGGGCCTGATGGGCTACAGCTCGGGCGTCAAGTACGTGGTCACCGGCGTGGTGCTGCTCCTGGCGGCGAGCGTCGACGCGCTGTCGCGCCGACGAGCCGCCGCCAGCGGCAGCCGCTGATCCGCTGCACCGAAGGTAGTCACAACCGATGCGCGTGGGACCGAGCCAGGACGAGATTCGTCGACAGAATCTCGGTGCCCTGTTGCGCTACGTGCACGTGCACGGTGCCACCACACGTGCGGAACTGACCACCGCACTGGGGTTGAACCGGAGCACCATCGGCGCGCTCACCGCCGACCTCGCCGCGGCCGGCCTGGTGACTGAGGGGGCGCCGAAGGAAACCGGCCGGGCCGGACGACCGTCGCTTGTCGTCCGGCCCGAGTCGGACCGGGTCTTCGCGTACGCGTACAGCATCGAGGTGGACCGGCTGCGGGCCGCGCGGGTCGGGCTCGGCGGCGCGGTGCTCGACCGCCGGGAGCTGGACCGGCCACGTGGTCTGACCGCCGCAGAGGCCGCCCCGCTGCTGGCCGGCGCGGTCAAGGAGATGCGGCAGGCGATGCCGGAGGACGCCGTCTGCGTCGGTGCCGGGGTGGCGGTCTGCGGCATGGTCCGCCGCGACGACGGCCTCGTCCGGCTCGGTCCCACCACCGGTTGGGTGGACGAACCGATCGGCACCGCGCTCGGCACCGAACTCGGCGTCGACGTGCCGGTCACGGTCGGGAACGTGGCCGACGTGGCGGCCTTCGCCGAGCACGCCCGGGGCGCGGCAGCGGGCTGCGACAACGTCATCTACCTCTACGGCGACGTCGGCGTCGGTGCCGGGATCATCGCCGCGGGCCGACGGCTGACCGGGCACGGCGGTTACAGCGGCGAGGTGGGGCACATGGTGGTGGTCCGCGACGGGGCCCGCTGCGAGTGCGGTAACCGGGGATGTTGGGAGACCGAGATCGGCGAGCACGGGCTGCTCCGGGCCGCCGGTCGCTCCGACGCCCGGGGCCGGGAGGCGATGCTGGCGGTCTTCGACGCCGCCGACCGGGGGGACGCCCAGGCGCAGATCGCGGTACGCCAGGCCGGCGACTGGCTCGGCTTCGGCGTCGCCAACCTGGTCAACATCTTCAACCCGGAGATGGTCATCTTCGGCGGCACCATGCGCGATCTCTATCTGGCCGCCGCCGCCCAGGTGCGCAGCCGGCTCAACTCCAACGGCCTGCCGGCCTGCCTGGAGCATGTCCGACTGCGTACGCCGAAGCTCGGCGAGGACGCTCCCCTGGTCGGCGCGGCCGAACTCGCCTTCGACCGGTTGCTGGCCGACCCGCTCGACGTCAACTGACCTCCAGTTCCAGATTTCGCGAGCCGGTTTCGCCAATCGGTGAACTGATTGGCCGAACAATCCGTACCTGGATGCGGACGGCCGACGGGGTGCGGACGTCCGTCGCTCAACGATCGGTTCTCGTCCGAGGAGGCGCCGCAGACATGGCACCGCTGGATTCCGCTCGTCGCCGGCAGGGCAACCGGTCCCGTCGCGTGGCGGTGCTGCTCACCACGATCGTCGCAGCCCTCGTCGTCCTGCCGGGTGTGGCGCTGGCCGCGCCCGCCGCTCAGCAACTCGCCGCCGCCGACCAAGCGCTGCTCGACGGGGTGCGGCTGGCCGGGCTCTGGGAGATGCCGGCCGGGCAGATGGCCGCCGAGAAGGGCAGTTCGCAGGTGGTCCGCGAGGTGGGCGCCGAAATCGCCCGGCAGCACGAGGAGCTTGACCGGATCACCGTGGAGGCGGCCAACAAGCTGAGCGCCGTCATCCCCAACGCACCGACCGCCGAGCAGCAGGGCTGGCTCACCGAGATGAAGGACGCCCGTGGCGCCCGCTTCGACCAGATCTTCGTCACCCGGCTCCGGGTCGCCCACGGCAAGATCTTCCCGGTGATCGGCGCGGTGCGGGCCAGCACCCGCAACGAGGTCATCCGCGACCTGGCCAACTCGGCCAACACGTTCGTCGGTGACCACATGCGGATGTTGGAGAGCACCGGCCTGGTCCGGTACGCCGAGCTGCCGCCCGCCGCACTACCGGCACCGGGCAACGACGGCCTGCTCGCCGCCGCGCAGGCCAACACCGGCCCGCAGATCGGCGTCAGCAACACGCTGATCTGGGCAATCTTCCTCGGCGCTCTCGGCACCGGTGGCTTCCTCACGTACCGCATGTTCCGTCGCAGCTGACGGCCGCCACCCGATTCGATGACCGTTCGTACCCGAGCCGCTGCCCTGCTCGGGCTGGTCCTCACCGCACTGTGCGCCGCCCTGGGCCCCGCCGGCCCAGCGGCGGCGCACGCCGTGGTGGTCGCCACCACCCCGCAGCGCGACGAGGTGCTCGGGTACGCGCCGCGCGAAGTGCTGGTGACCTTCAGCGAGACCATCACCGTGGTTCCCGGCCGGGTGCAGGTCCTCGCCCCCGACGGCAAACGGATCAACGTCGGCGAGCCCGAGGTCCGGAACGGGACCATCCGGATCGCCCTGCGGCCCTCGGATCGTCCACTCGGCACCTACCTGGTCAGCTACCGCGTCATCTCGGCGGACAGCCACCCGGTCGCGGGCAGCTTCACCTTCGCCGCCGGGGCACCGTCGGCGACTCCGCCCGAGCCGGCCCTGGCGGAATCCGAGTCCCCTGCCGGCGTGCTGGTACCGGCCGCGAAGTACCTCGGGTACCTGGGGCTGCTCCTGGCGGTCGGTCCGCCACTGCTAGCGGCCACCATCTGGCCCCGCCGTCGCGCCCGTCGAGGTGCCACGGCCACCGCGCTGTGCGGGCTCGGCCTGGTCGCCATCGGCACGCTCGGCACCTGGGTCGGGCAGGCAGCTCAGGTGGTGGGTGCGCCGGTCGGGCAACTCTCCCCGGCCGATCTGCGGGCTGTGGCGGACAGCGACGTCGGCGTGGTGCTGGCCGTACGGCTGGCGCTGGTCGGGCTGGCCGCGATCCTGCTGCCGGCGGTGATGCGGGGCGCTGGTGAGCGCTCGCCGACCGGTCGGGGCGTCGCCAGCCGGGTACGCGCTGCGGCACTGGCGGCGGTCGGCCTGGCCGGGTTCGTCACCTGGCCACTGGCCGGGCATCCGGTCGCCTCGCCGTTGCCGCCGGTGAGCATCGCACTGGGCACCCTGCACGTCGCCGGGGTGACCGCCTGGTTGGGTGGACTGTCCGCGCTCACCGTGTTTCTGCTCCGGGGCACCCACGAGCGGGTGCTCGCCCGGATCCTGCCGGCCTGGTCCCGGTTGGCCACTCTCGCGGTGGCCTGGCTGGTCGCCGCCGGGCTCGGCCAGGCCGCGATCGAACTCGGCCGCCCCTCGGCCCTGTGGGGCAGCACGTACGGTCGCCTGCTGCTGGCCAAGGCGGCCCTGCTGGCCGGGGTGCTGGCGGTGGCGGCCGGGCAACGTCGGTTGATCAGGCGGCGGGTCGCGGCGGCCCGACCCCGCTGGATCGCTCGGGCGGCCGGCGTGGAACTCGCCGTGACGGCGGTGGTGCTGGCGCTGACGGCGGTGCTGGTGCAGACACCGCCGGGCCGTTCCGTCGGCACGGCGGCCGACGGGGTGAACCGCGAGGGTGTCGCGCAGTCGCTCACCACCGACCTGTTCACCTTGCAGTTCGACATCTACCCGGCGGTCGCCGGCACCGCGAACAGCCTGCACGCCTACGTCTACACCCCGCAGGCGAAGGAGTTGCCGGTGGCGGAGTGGACGGTCACCGCCGCCCTGCCGGAGGCCGGCATCGAGCCGATCACCGTCGACGTGTTCGCGCTGGAACCGCACCACGGCAGCGCCGAGATCCACTTCCCGGTCGCTGGTGACTGGACGTTGCGGGTCAGCGCCCGGACCAGCGAGATCGACCGCTCCACCGCCACCACCACGGTGACCATCCGCTGATCGGCGCGCTCCACGCCGCCGTCGAACCGGCGGCCGGCCCGGCGACGCCTCAGCGGTCGACCTGGGTGAAGTCCCAGGAGTGCGGCTGCCGGGCGAGCAGCATCACCGGCGGGTCGGGCAACGGCTGTGGGTTGCTGCGCCATTTGGAGATCACCACGACCCGGTGATCGGTGGACGAGAAGACCTCGCTGGACAGGTGCAGCGGGTCGTGCTCGAACTCGGGTAGCGCGCTGTCACAGACCCAGGTGATCAGGTCAGCGAGCGCGTACGGCTCCGCCCGTGCCTCCCACATCCGTACGATCACGTCGTCCTCCTCAGACGCTGACCGTGGTCAGCGGCATGGCCGAATCCGCGGGCAGGTCGAGCCGGCTGGGCGCGACGCCCGAGGCGACCAGGTGCGAGCCGAGGGCCGCCACCATCGCGCCGTTGTCCGTGCACAGGCCGGGCCGGGGCACGCGGACCCGGATGCCGTGCCGGGCGGCCCGCTGTTCGGCCATCGCCCGCAACCGTGAGTTGGCCGCCACTCCCCCGCCGATCACCAGGGTCTGCACACCCCGGCCACGGCAGGCGTCCAGCGCCTTGTTCACCAGCACGTCGCAGACGGCCTCCTGGAATGATGCGGCGACGTCCGCGACCGGAACCGGCTCGCCGGCCCGCTCGCGGGCCTCCACCCACCGCGCCACCGCGGTCTTCAGCCCGGAGAAGGAGAAGTCGTGGCGGTGCGCGACGAGATCCTTGGCGGCCGTCAGCCCACGCGGGAAGGCGATCGCCGCCGGGTCACCGGCCCGGGCCTCCCGATCGATGTACGGCCCACCGGGGAACGGCAGACCGAGCAGCCGGGCCACCTTGTCGAACGCCTCGCCTGCCGCATCATCGATGGTGGCACCCAGCGGGGTCACGCCCTGGGCCAGATCGTCGACCATGAGCAGCGAGGAGTGACCACCGGAGACCAGCAACGCGATCGCCGGTTCGGGCAGCGGACCGTGTTCCAGCGTGTCCACCGCGACGTGCGCGGCGAGGTGGTTGACGCCGTAGACCGGCTTCTCGGCGGCGATCGCGTACCCCTTGGCGGCGGCCACCCCGACCAGCAGGGCCCCGGCCAGGCCCGGCCCGGCGGTGACCGCGATCGCATCCACGTCGGCGAGCGTCACCCCCGCCTCGGCAAGTGCCCGCCGCATCGTCGGCACGATGGCCTCCAGGTGCGCCCGGCTGGCCACCTCGGGCACCACCCCACCGAATCGGGCATGCTGCTCCACGCTGGACGCGAGCGCGTCGGCGAGCAGCGTGTGGCCGCGTACGACACCCACGCCGGTCTCGTCGCATGAGGTCTCGATGCCGAGGATCAGTGGTTCGTCAGCCATGGCTTTACTCAGTCCCGGGTGCGCTGCATCACCAGCGCGTCGGTGTTGCTCGGTTGGTAGTAGCCGCGCCGCACGCCGATCGGCTCGAATCCGTGCATCGCGTAGAGCCGCTGGGCCGGCGCGTTGTCGGCGGCCACCTCCAGCAGCACGGTACCTACACCCGCCCGGTTGGCCTCGGCGAGCAGCGCCTCCAGCAGCAACCGGCCGATGCCCCGGCGCTGGGCGTCCCGCCGGACCGCGATGTTCTGCACCCACGCCTCGTCGGGCGGCGCGACGGTGAGCCCGGCGTAACCGAGCACCGCGCCCTTGTCCTCGGTCGCGACCCGGTAGAAATGTCCGTGGGCCAACTCGTTCCAGAACATCGGTGCCGACCACTGTTCGGCACCGAAGAGGTCCGCCTCGATCGGCAACACCTCGTCGATATGCCACCAGCGGAACCGGCCGAGTCGCACCTCGCTCACGAAAGACCACTTTCCCCGGCGCTCACGGCAGGACCGGTTTGCGCGCGGTCGCCGCCACCGCGTCCGGGCGACGCAGGTAGAGCGGCGTCAACGGATCACCCGGCACGCCGGTGCGGATCCGTTCGGCGGCCAGGGTGGCCAGCGCGGTCGCGTCCGGGTAGCGCGGCTCGGGTCGCAGCGTCAGGCCGAGGGCATCGGCGTACCGGTGTGCGCCGTCGCCGACCATGACGGTGACGGCCAGCGCGCGGGCCCGCTCGGCGGCCACCGCGGGCGCGCCGACCTCCGGCCCGACCAGGCGCTGGCCGGCGCCGTCGTAAACCGCCCAGTAAATTTCCCGGCGCCGCGCGTCGCTCGCCGCGAGCACCGGCTCGCCGGCCGCCGCCGGGTGGCCGATCGCGTCGAGCGAGCAGACCGCGTACGCGGGAATGTCGAGCACCTGGGCCATGGTGGCGGCGGTGACCAGCCCCACCCGCAGCCCGGTGAACGGCCCCGGGCCGACCCCGGCGACGATCGCGTGCAGGTCGGCCGGCCGGGCGGCGACGTCGGCGAGCACCGCGTCGATCTGCGGGGCGAGCAGTTCGCCGTGCGCCCGAGCGTCGACGGTGCACCGGTGCGCCCGGGTCGTGACGCCACTCGCGGTGACCTCGACGAGCGCCGCGGTCACCGCCGGGGTCGAGCTGTCCACCACGAGTACGAGCACAATGACCCAGCCTAGCCGCATCGCCTCCGGCCCTTGGACGCCCGCCCGTCATCGCCGCCGGGTCACTTCTGCTGTGGTTGGCAAGAAGGCACGGGGCCAGGTCCGTGCCTCCTGGCCCCGAGACGACCGATCAGTTGCGTCGGCTCCACTGCTGGTTTGCTCCACCCCAGCAGCTGTACAGCTGGATCACCGCCCCGTTACCGCTGCCACCGGCGTCGAGGCACAACCCCGACTGCACTCCGGTGATCGTGCCGTTGGAGTTGATGTTCCACTGCTGGTTCGCGCCGCTGTGGCAGTCATACAACTGGATCCGGGTGCCGTTGCTCGTGCTGGAGTTCGGCACGTCCAGGCACTTGCCGTTCACCGTCAGCTGCCTGCTCGAGGTGTGGGTGAACCGCTGGTTCGAGCCGCCGTGGCAGTCATACAACTGGATCTGGGTGCCGTTGCTCGTGCTGGAGTTCGGCACGTCCAGGCACCGGCCGGACTGCTGACCGACGATCATCTGGCCCGACCCGCCACTGGGCGGCGGGGTGGTCGGGCCAGGGCCGGGGGTGCCGCCTTCGCGGACGGTGATGTCCGAGCTGCCCTGGCTCTGGTAACCCTCGGTAGCCATGATCTGGTAGTAGTGATTGCCGAGGTTCAGGCCAACCCGGGCCCAGGCGTCGAAGTGGTTGGCGGTGGTGATGGTGCCGCTGCTGCGCTTCTGCTGCCGGACGCTCCAGTACTGGTAGAACGTCGCGGTGCCGTCGATCGAGGGCTGGTTGACCCGCTGGCTGCGCAGGATGTCGTAGGTGCCGCCGTCGGTGGTGACGCTGCCCAGCCGGGTGGCCCCGCTACTCGGGTTGTAGCTGCCGAAGTTCTCCACGACGTAGTACTCGACGAGCGGGTTACGGGTCCAGCCGTACAGGGCGAGGTAGCTGTTGTTGTTACCCGGGTTGTAGCTGCCCGAATAGGTGATCGTGCGGCGGGTTCCCGGGTTCCAGCCCTTGCCGCCGACCCAGTTGTTGGTGCTCCTGCTCCACGAACTGGTGTAGCGACCGTTCTCACGCAACACCATGCAGGCGTCGCCACTGTCCTTCCAGAACGAGAAGAAGAACCCGTTGTGGGTGCCCTCCGTGTTCGAGCAGACCTGCCGGTCGGCCTCGGCCTGCGCGGGGCTGGCCGAGATCGCGACGGTGCCGGTGGTGGCCAACACCGCGGCGCAGGCGGCGGCAGCCAGCATCCTGACGCGACCGCGTCGGCGACTCTTACTGTGAGTGGTGATTTCGTTCATGGTGGTGTGCTTCTCCTTACGAGAGGCGGTGTGACGTAATCGGCGGGGCGCGTGTGGTAAAGGGACGGTCACCACGCGTCGATGCCGCGCCATGGTTGTGCGAATTGCCGGACTGTCGGTCGTATAGGTGCTCCACTGCTACTTTGCGTCGGCACTGACCCCCAGACTGAAGACGTAAGCGGGCATCTATGTTTCCGATATCGTTATCCAACGATCGATGTCAGTCAAGGAATGCCGTCCGACCGGCTTCACCGACCAACCAGGTGGATGCCGCCACCTGGTACGTGCGGGCGGCGTGGCGGCAGGAGCACACGGCTCAGCCGGCCGAGCGCTCCCAATCGATGGTCGGCAGGCCGGCGTCGGCGAGCGCCTTGTTGGCGGCGCTGAACGGGCGGCTGCCGAGGAAACCGCGGGGATTCATCGGGCTGGGGTGCCCGGCCTCCAGGACCACGTGCTGCGGGTTACCGACAAGCGCCGCCTTCCTGCGTGCGTACCCGCCCCAGAGCAGGAACACCACCCGCGACTCCAGCGCGTCGAGTGCCCGGATGGTCGCATCGGTGAACTCCTCCCAGCCCCGGTTGGCATGTGACCCGGGGCTGCCCTGGCGCACGGTCAGCACCGAGTTGAGCAGCAGCACGCCCTGCGCCGCCCAGCCGTCGAGGGTGCCGCTGGGCGGCCTCGGCACGCCCAGATCCTCGCCCAGTTCCTTGAAGACGTTGCGCAACGACGGAGGCACGGAGACACCCTCACGCACGCTGAAACTCAGCCCGTGCGCCTGGCCGGCGCGGTGGTAGGGATCCTGACCGAGAATCAACACCCGGCAGGCCGACGGCGGGCAGAGCCGGTACGCCGAGAAAAGATCCTCGACCGTCGGGAAGACCGGGCCGGCAGCGTACTCCCCGGCGACGAATTCGCTGAGCGCGGCCGTGCGGGCTGGATCGAGATGCGGGGTGAGCACCGCCCGCCACTCGTCGGGAAGCAGCGCCAGCAGGTCGAGAGCAGGGGCGTCGTCGGGCATCGGCAACCTCTCACCGGTCGGAACGTCTGCGGGCACTGTAGGTATCGGGTACGACAGCGCTCAGCCCAGGGCGGATAGGCGCTCCGCCCAGTCGCCACCGACCGGCTCCAACTCAGCCGTCCGGGTGTCGTCGTCGTGCCGGTGCAGACGGACCCGCAGGTGGGCGTCGGCCAGTTGCTCGACGAGTCCTTCACCCCACTCGACCACGGTCACCGAGTCGTCGACCGAAGCGTCCAGGTCGAGGTCGTCGATCTCGGCCCGGGGATCGCTCGCGTCACCCAACCGGTAGGCGTCGGCGTGCACCAGCGACACCCCTCGTCCGCTCGTCGGGTCCGGTCGGTGCACCCGGGCGATCACGAACGTCGGGGAGGTGATGTCGCCTAGCACCTCCAGGCCGGCGCCGATTCCCCGGGTCAGCGCGGTCTTGCCGGCACCCAGCGGGCCGGTGAGCAGCACCAGATCACCGGCGCGCAGCAGCCCGGCCAGCCGTCGCCCGAAGGTGTGGGTGTCCGCGACCGTCGGCAGTACGACCTCGGTCACGAGTCGTCCCGTCCACAGGTGCCGAGGAAGCGGAGCAACGCGGCGTTCACCTCGTCGGCGTGCTCCAGCATCACCACGTGACCGCTGTCGGGGATCCGGACGAACTCGGCGTGCGGCAGCCGCCGGACGATCTCCTCCGAGTGGATCAGCGGTGTGATCATGTCCTTGTCTCCGACGATCACCAGCACCGGCGTGTCCGCCAGCGCGGCCAACGCCGGGAACCGGGAGTGGGTCGCCAGGGTATGCAGGTAGCGGGTCACCGTGTCGGCGGAGGTACGGGAGTTCATCTGCTCCACGTACGACACCAGTGCCGGGCTCGGCGCTCGGGTGCCGAAGCCGTACCTGCGGGTCAGCAACCAGGCCACGTTCGTCGTCGAGCGACGGGCCCGGTCGATGACCGCCCCGCCGTACCGGGTGACATTGCCCGCCATGTAGAGCACCGGCGCACCGACCCGGCCCAGCAGGGCGGGCGCGACCAGCTTCGTCTCCGCCAGCAGCCCGCCCGAGGTGGCCATCAGCACGGTCCCCACCACCCGGTCGCCGAACATTTCCGGGTACAGCTCCGCCAGCGCCATGATGGTCATGCCACCCATCGAGTGACCGACGAGCACCAGTGGCCCCTCCGGGGCCGCCTCGTCGATCACCCGGCGCAGCGTACGGCCCAGCGCCGTCAGGTCGTATTCGCCGCTCTCCAGCCGCCCCGACCGGCCGTGCCCCGGCTGGTCGTACGCGACGATCCGGTGCTCACCCCGCTCGGCGAGCAGTTTGCGCTGGAAGTGGAAGGTGCCCATGTCCAGGCAGAAGCCGTGCACCAGCAGCACGGTCGGGTTGCCGTCGACCGGCCGGGTCGGCTCGACCACCTCGACGTGGATGTCGGTGCCGTCGGGCATCTCCAGCCGGTACGCCTCGTCGTACCGCTGGTCGCCGAAGACCTCCTCGGCGTACGGGTCGGCGGGGTCCGCCTTCAGCCGGCGGACCAGGGCGCGTTCCGTGGCGACCCCGGCGGCCAGCCCGGCGGCGGCCACCCCCAGCGCCGCACCGACCAGACCGGCGGCCTTCCCGGCGGCGGTCCGGGGCCGTGGGATGCGCCAACCGGTCATGCCCGGTCGCCGTCGTAGACGCGCGGGACCCGGGTGCTGCCGAACCGGGTGACGATCTCGTAGTTGATGGTGCCGACGGCCTCGGCCCAGTCGTCGGCGGTGGGCTCACCCTCGGACCCGCTGCCGAACAGGGTCGCCACGTCGCCGGCGGCCACCGGATCGTCGCCGCAGTCGAGCACGAACTGGTCCATGCAGACCCGACCGGAGATGGTCCGGCGGGCTCCCCCGAGCTGCACCGGTCCGCAGTTCGAGGCGTGCCGGGGCACCCCGTCGGCGTAGCCGAGCGGCACCACGGCCAGGTTGGCCTCGCGTTCGGTCGTGTAGGTGTGGCCGTAGGAGACGCCCGCGCCGGCCGGCACCCGCTTGGTCAGCAGCACCCGGGCACGGGCGGTCATCGCCGGACGCAGCCCGTACGTCTCGCCCGCCACCGGGGAGAGGCCGTAGACGGCCAGCCCCGGACGGACCAGGTCGAAGTGGGTGTCCGGCCGGGTCAGCGTGGCCGCAGAGTTGGCCAGGTGCCGGTAGCGCGGGCGGAGCCCGGCCCGCTCGACCATGGCCAGCCCCTCGTGGAAGACCGCCACCTGCCGGTCCGTGGTCGGGTGACCGGGCAGGTCCGCGTAGACGAAGTGGCTCCACACACCCACCACCTCGATCAGCCCGTCGGCCTGTGCCTTGGCGGCGGCGTCGAGCAGAGCCGGCCAGTCAGCGACCGTCGCGCCGCCCCGGGCCAGCCCGGTGTCGATCTTCAGGTGCAGTCGGGCGGGCCGCCCGGCCGTGCGGCTCGCCTCCAGCATCTCGTCGAGCTGCGGCAGGCTGGCCACTCCCAGGTCGATGCCGGCGGTCACGCCGGTGTGCAGCGGTAGCCCCGGGGCGAGCAGCCAGGCCAGCATCGGGGCGTCGATGCCGGCCGCGCGCAGCGTCAACGCCTCGTCCAGGGTGCAGACGCCGAGCCAGTCCGCCCCCGCGTCGAGCGCGGCTCGGGCGGCCGGAATCATGCCGTGGCCGTAGCCGTCGCCCTTCACCACCGCCATCAGTTCCGCACTGGTGCCGGCGCGCAGCCGGTCCACGTTCTCCCGGATCGCGTCTAGGTCGACACGTACCTCGGCCTGCCACATGCCCCCACCCTACTTTCCAGGCTGATCACCATGGCAGGTACTCAGGGCAGACGGGCCAGCACGGGACGCAGCGCGACGGCGACGTCGGGCGCGGTCACCGGGCCGCCCCGGGCCGCTTCCCGGCCGGCCAGCCCGTGCAGGTACGCCGCCGCCGCGGCGGCCCGCTCGGCCGGTAGGCCGGCCGCGAGCAGCGAACCGAGCAGTCCGGCCAGCACGTCGCCGGTGCCACCGGTGGCCAGCGCGGGAGTGCCGGTCGGATTGACGTACGCCCGTCCATCCGGCGTGCCGACCACCGTCCGATCTCCCTTGAGCAGCACCACCGCGTTCATCCAGGCGGCCAGTCGGAGCGTGGCGGCGACCCGGTCGCCGCCCGGTTCCTCCCCGCAGAGCCGGGTGAACTCCCGATCGTGCGGCGTCACCACGATCGGCGCGTCCCGGCGACGCAGCTGGTCGGCGAGGGAACCGTCGACCAGCAGGGTCAAGGCGTCGGCGTCCAGCACCACCGGCACCGGGGCGGCGAGCACGGTCCGCAGCTCGGTGGCCGCCCGCTCGTCGGTGCCCAGCCCAGACCCGCACACCCACGCCTGTACCCGGCCGGCGTCGGACACCCGGCCGGTGGCGATCACCGAGGCATGCTGGCGGACCACCTCGTCCCGGGCACCCCCGGCGTACCGGACCAGGCCGGTCGGGCCGGCCAACGCGCCGCCGACGGAGAGCACCGCCGCACCCGGGTACGTCGCGGAGCCGGTGGCCACGCCGACCACACCTCGGGTGTACTTTTCCGAGCCGGGGCCGAGCCTCGGGTACCAGTCGGCCACGTCCGACCACTCCACGACGTGCAGCGCGGGGCTGCCGCGTAGCCACGGCACCAACCCGATGTCGACCAACTCCACCTCGCCGGCCAGCGCGGCGGCGGGGCCGACCGCCAGGGCCGGCTTCAATGCGCCGAAGGCCACCGTCACGTCGGCGCGCACCGCGTTCGGACTGCCGGACGGCGTCAACGGCACCGCCCCGGTGTCGACCGCGACGCCGCTGGGCACGTCCACCGCCACGACCGTCGCCCGCTCGCCGTCACGTCCCGAGTGCCGCAGCAGACTCGCCGCCAACTGCTCGGCGGTGTCCCGCAGGCCACCGCGACCGCCGATGCCGACGATCCCGTCGAGCACCAGGTCGACCACGGCCGGCGGTCGGGACACGACCCGTCCCCCGGCGGCACGCAGCGCGGCCAGCCCTTCGGCGTGCACCCGATCCGGGGTGAGCAGCAACGCCGACACGGCGGCGCCGCGCCGGGCCAGCCGGGCACCCGCGTACAGGGTGTCGCCGCCGTTGTCGCCGGAGCCGACGAGCAGCAGCACCGGGGCGGCGTACACCCCGCCCCGCTCGGCGAGCAGCAACGCGCCACGACGGGCCAGCCCGGCGGCGGCGCGTTGCATCAGCGTGCCGGGCGGCACCGTGGCCATCAGGGCGGCCTCCGCCGCGCGTACGTCCGCGACCCGCCAGACCGGCCTCATGCCACACCCCGTTTCCCGATCACCCGGCCAACCCTACCGGCGCGGCGGCGGCAAGATAGCCGTCGGCGACGCGTCCGGCAACGCCTGTGGACAAACCGAAGGTACGGCCGCCACCGGCTGTCCACAGGGCACCGTCGCCGGTCCCACCACCGCCTAGCGTCTGCGTCGTGTCGACGCCAGACGGGAGGGACGATGGCCGAGGAGAAGCTGGCCGTACGGCCGGAACTGCTGCACCGGGTCGGGCGGTCGCTGGGTGACACCGGCTACCGGCTGGCGCACGGGACGGCCGGCGAGCGAGGGCTGGCCGCACCGGCCCGGGGCGAATGGTCGACGGCGCGGGCGCTCGCCGGCCTGGAGGCGGCCGTGCACGCCTGGTCCGGCCGGCTCGGTGCCCGGGTCGCGGAGACCGGCGACGGGGTACGCGCCGCCGCCGGGGCGTACGAGTCGGTGGACGCCAGGGCCGCCGCCCGGCTCTCCGGCCTGCCCCGATGAGCGCACCAGGTCAGGTCGGTTACGCCCGGCTCGCCATGGTCGACCCGGCGGCGTGGCGGGCCACCGGATCGGCCTGGGCGAGCCTGGCCGGGGTGGCCGAGCGGCGGGCCGGTGAGCTCGCCGACGGCAGCGCCGCCCTGCGCACCGGTTGGTCCGGCCGGGCCGCCGAGTCGGCCGGTGCCCGGCTGACCGGGCTGCGCGACGAGCTGGTCGCGCTGGTGCCGGCCGCGATCGAGACCGACCAGGTGCTCGCCGAGTTCGCCACCCGGTTGGTGGCCGCCCGGGCTCGACTGACGGCCGCCGTGGCCCTGGCCACCGCCAGCGGTGTGCTGATCGACCGCCGGGGTGGCGTACGCGCCGATCCCACCCGGCTGCCGTCCGACCGCGCCGACGCGACGGTGATCCAGGTGGCCACGGCCCTGCGGGAGGCGCTCGACCTGGCCGCCACGGCCGACGGGGAGGCCGCGACGCGCCTCGCCCGGCTGAGCGAGGCCGCCGGTACCGGCTGGACGGCCCGGCCACCGGCGTACCGGCCGCCGTCCGACGCCGAGCCGGGTCTGGTGCGGCGCTGGTGGGCGGGGCTCACCCCGGCCGAGCGCCGCTGGTTGGTGGTACACGAGCCGGAGCTGACCGGGCGGCTCGACGGGGTGCCGGCCGATGCCCGTGACCAGGCCAACCGGATGCTGCTCGCGGCCCGGCGAGCGGCGCTGGCGCAACGGTGGGAGCAGTTGCTGGCCCAAGTGCCGCGTGGCCCGCTGGAAGTGGCCGGACTGCGGGGTGTCGAGGCCGCGCTCTCCGGCCTGGACGCACTCGCCGCCCGGCTGGAGTCGGGCCAGCAGCCACGGGCGTACCTGCTGGGCATGGAGGTCGACGGTGAGGGGCGGGCGGTGGTGGCGCTGGGCAACCCGGACCGGGCCGGCGAGGTGCTCACCTATGTACCCGGGATGACCGCCGGGCTCGACGACGCCGCCGGCGAGTTGGGCCGGGCGGCGCGGATACTGGCCCGGGGCGCCGAACTGGCACCGGACGCGCAGACCTCGGCGGTGCTCTGGCTCAATTACGACGCCCCGGACTTCCTGCACGAGGCGGCCTGGGACGGGCAGGCCCGCGCGGCCGGAGAGGCGCTGCACCGGTTCCAGGAGGGCCTGCGGGCCACCCACGACGGCCCGCCGGCCCGGCAGACCGTGCTCGGGCACAGCTACGGGTCGCTGGTGGTGGGCACCGCCGCTCGCGACCATGGCCTCGCCGCCGACGCGCTGGTCTTCGTCGGCTCGCCCGGGGTCGGTGTGACGCACGCGGCCGACCTGGGGTTGCCACCCGGGCAGGTCTGGGCCAGCACCGCCCCGGACGACGTGATCCGGCTGACCCGCCCACCGGAAGAGCTGGCCCTGCGGGCGGCGCTCGGTGTCTCGCCGGTCGGCACGATCGCCGGCTGGCTGACCGGGTCGGGCGACGAACGGTGGTTCGGGCGCGACCCGGCCGAGCCGGGCTTCGGCGGGCGCACGTTTCCCAGCGGCAGGTACGGCCACACCGGCTACTGGCATCCGGACAATCCGGCGCTGGACGGCATGGCGCGGGTGATGCTGGGGCGCTGAGGCCGGCCCCGGCGGCCGGGTCGACCGCCGGGGCCGGCCGCCGGGCTACTCCACGGTGACGGACTTGGCGAGGTTGCGCGGCTGGTCGACGTCGTGTCCCCGGGCGGCGGCGATCTCGGCCGCGAACACCTGCAACGGCACGGTGGTCACCAGCGGCGCGAGCAGCGTCGGCGTACGCGGCACCTGGATCAGGTGATCCGCGTAGCGGACCACCGATTCGTCGCCCTCCTCGGCGATGACGATGGTACGGGCGCCCCGCGCGCGTACCTCCTGGATGTTCGAGACGACCTTGTCGTGCAGCATGCCCCGGCCCACCGGCGAGGGGACGATGCAGATCACCGGGGTGCCCGTGTCGATCAGCGAGATCGGGCCGTGCTTCAGCTCGCCCGCGGCGAAGCCCTCGGCGTGCATGTACGCCAACTCCTTGAGCTTGAGCGCACCCTCCAGCGCCACCGGGTAGCCGACGTGCCGGCCGATGAACAGCACCGTCGACTCGGCACGCAGCTCGCGGGCCAGCTCGCGGACCGGCTCGATCCGGCCGAGCAGTTCGCGCAGCTTGTCCGGCACCCGGTGGAGCTGCTCGACCACGGCCGCCACCTCGTCGGCGTACTTGACGCCGCGCACCTGCGCGAGGTGCAGCCCGATCAGGTAGCAGGCGATCACCTGGGTGAGAAACGCCTTGGTGGAGGCGACGGCGATCTCCGGGCCGCCGTGGGTGTAGAGCACCGCGTCGGACTCCCGGGGGATGGTGGAGCCGTTGGTGTTGCAGACGGCCAGCACCCGGGCCTTCTGCTCCTTGGCGTGCCGCAGCGCCATCAGGGTGTCCATGGTCTCGCCGGACTGCGAGATCACCACGATGAGGGTGGACCGGTCCAGCACCGGATCGCGATAGCGGAACTCGCTGGCCAGCTCCACCTCGCAGGGGATCCGGGTCCAGTGCTCGATGGCGTACTTGGCCACCATCCCGGCGTGGTACGAGGTGCCGCAGGCGACGATGAAAATCTTGTCGACGTCACGCAGGTCCTGGTCGCTGAGGCGGACCTCGTCGAGCATGATCTCGCCGCTCTCGGTCAGCCGGCCGAGCAGCGTGTCGGCGACGGCCTGCGGCTGCTCCTCGATCTCCTTGAGCATGAACCAGTCGTAGCCGCCCTTCTCGGCCGCCGAGGAGTCCCAGTCGATGTGGAAGTCCTTGCCGCTGGCGGGCTGCCCCTCGAAGTCGGTGATCTCGATGCTCTCGGCGGTGATCAGTACGATCTGGTCCTGGCCCAGCTCGACCGCGTCCCGGGTGTGCTCGATGAACGCGGCCACGTCGCTGGCGAGGTAGTTCTCACCGTCGCCGCGGCCGACTACCAGGGGTGAGTTGCGGCGTGCGCCGACGACCGCGCCGGGTATCGCCGAGTCGACGGCGAGCAGCGTGAAGGCGCCCTCCAGCCGCTGGCAGACCACCCGCATCGCCGCGGTCAGCAGTTGCGGCCCGTCCGGCTGGCCCGCCGCGCGCAGGTCGGTCAGGGCAGCGGAGAGCAGGTGGGCCGCGCACTCGGTGTCGGTGTCGCTGGTGAAGGTGACGCCCTCGTCCTCCAGCTCGGCACGGAGCTTGGCGAAGTTCTCGATGATGCCGTTGTGGATCACCGCTACCCGCCCGTCGGGGGACAGGTGCGGGTGGGCGTTGCGGTCGGTGGGACCGCCGTGGGTGGCCCATCGGGTGTGTCCGATGCCGGTGGTGCCGTCGCCGATGCCGATCGGGCTGGCGCCGCAGCCGGCCGGGTCCTCGGCCGCCCGCTCGGAGAGCACCTTCTCCAGGTTGGCCAGCTTGCCGGCCTTCTTCTCGGTCAGCAGCACCCCGTCGCAGACGATGGCGACGCCCGCCGAGTCGTAGCCGCGGTACTCCAGCCGCCGCAAGCCGTCGAGCACGATGCCGAGCGCCGGTCGGGCGCCGGCGTAACCCACGATTCCACACATGGGTCGCAGCCTAACCAGTTCCGCTCACGATGTCTGCTCGAAAGCGGGGTAAACAATCACTGAATTTGAGCGATCTGGCGATGTTGGTGATCGGTGCCGCAAAGCACGCATCCGGTCCCGGGCGGATCGGCTCGTCGCACCCGTACCCTGACGGGCGTGACGAGCAGCGATGTCGATCCGCTGGTGGCCCGGATGCGCCCGTTCGGGACGACGATCTTCGCCGAGATGTCCGCCCTCGCGGCGCGTACCGGGGCGGTGAACCTCGGGCAGGGTTTCCCGGACACCGACGGCCCGCCCGAGATGCTCGCCGCTGCGGCGGAGGCCCTGGCCGCCGGCCGCAACCAGTACCCGCCCGGCCCCGGCATCCCCGAACTACGGGCGGCGGTGGCCGGGCACCAGCGCCGCTTCTGGGGGCTGGAGTACGACCCCGACGGCGAGGTGGTGGTGACCGCCGGTGCCACCGAGGCCATCGCCGCGGCCATCCTCGCCCTCTGCGAACCCGGCGACGAGGTGGTCTGCTTCGAGCCCTACTACGACTCGTACGCGGCCTCGATCGCCCTGGCCGGTGCGATCCGGCGACCGGTGACGCTCCGCCCCGACGCCGACGGGAGGTACACCTTCGACCCGGCGGCACTGCGGGCCGCGTTCGGTGCGCGTACCCGGCTGGTGCTGCTGAACTCACCACACAACCCGACCGGCAAGGTGTTCACCCCGGATGAACTGGCCCTGGTCGCGCAGCTGTGCCAGGAGCACGACACGTACGCGGTCACCGACGAGGTGTACGAGCACCTGGCCTTCACCGACGCCGTCAGCGGGCACGTGCCGCTGGCCACGCTGCCCGGGATGCGCCAGCGCACCCTGCGGATCTCCTCGGCCGGCAAGACCTTCTCCTGCACCGGATGGAAGGTGGGGTGGGCCAGCGGGCCGGCGGCGCTGGTGTCCGCGGTGCTCCGGGTCAAGCAGTTCCTCACCTTCGTCAACGCCGGGCCCCTGCAACCCGCGGTGGCTGTGGCGCTCGCGCTGCCCGACGACTACTTCACCGCCTTCCGGGCCGATCTACAGGCCCGCCGTGACCAACTGGTCAGCGGGCTGACCGCCGCCGGGTTCGACGTGTTCGCCACGGAGGGCACGTACTTCGTCACCGCCGACATCACCGACCTCGGCGGCACCGACGGCGTCGACTTCTGCCGTGCGCTGCCCGAGCGCTCCGGCGTGGTGGCGGTGCCCACCCAGGTCTTCTACGACGATCCCGAGGCCGGACGGCGGCTGATCCGGTTCGCCTTCTGCAAACGCCAGGAGGTGCTGGCCGAGGCGGTGACCCGGCTGCGCCGGCTGCCCGAGTTCCGGTGACCGACCCGGCGTCAGCGCGGGGTGTGGGCAGTCCCGGCGTCGGCCGACGCCGCGACGACCGACGACCGCGCGGCCCGGGCCCGTCGCCGCGCCGCCGACCAGGCCAGCACCATCGCCGCGAGGAAGAGCGCGGGTGCGAGCTGAGCGAGTTCGACTGCCGCACGGATGTCGTCGGTGACCGCCAGGAAGCGGGCACGTTCGGCCGCGTCCTGCCACTCCTCAGGGTCCAGACCGAGGTAATCGTGCATGAGGACGAGCGCGCAGGCCGCCGGCACCGCGATCAGCAGCAGGGGAAGCCGGCCTCGGGTCGAGCGGCGTAGCGCGGCCCACCAGGTCAGGGCGGCGAGCGCCAGCGTGCCGACCATGGTGAGCACCGACGCGGTGCCGAAGGTGGGCCACCAGACGTTGCGCCGGTCCAGTTCGTCAGCGGTTGCGCCGTACACGGTCAACCAGGGCAGAGCCAGGCCGGCCAGCAGCGCCAACGAGCCGGCCGCAGCGGTGACGATCCGACCGGAGCCCGGCCACCAACTGGTCAGCACCACGATGGCGAGGGCCGCGACGGCGAGCACCGCGAACGTCAGACCAGGGCTGTCGTAGCCGTACGAGATGGACCCGTAGTCCCCGTCCAGCATCGGCGCCAGCCGGCGGACCACCTCGGCCCAGCGGGCAGCGGCCTCGTCCGGTCCCGAGGAGAGGTGGTAGGCCGCGCCGACCAGGACCGTCGACATGGCCAGCAGCGCGCCGCCCGCCGCGACGGCTGCGGCCCGCCCCGCGGTGCCCGGCAGCACCGCCGAGGCAACTGCCAGCAGCACCAGGGGCACCAGCACGAGCAGGTACGCCCATCCCCAACCGTCGATCTCGGTGACCGCGAGCCCGGCGGTCGAATCCTGATGGACGAGCGAGTCACCCCTGGTGCGGCCCAGCACTCTGAGGGTCACCTCGGACCACGGTGCCGCCACGGAGCCGACAGCCAGCCCCAGCGCCACCACGATCATGAGCAGGCGACCCCAGTGGGCCCCGATCCAGCTCTGTGGTGCGCTGGGCGGGGCCTCGGCCAGCTGGCCGGCGGGCGGCCCGAGGGAACCAGGAGAACCTGGGTGGGACACAGTCACCCCCGAAGATGTGGCGTCCGCCCGTACGGCGGCCGGCGGTCATCGTCCCACGGCACGCTACACAGTAGGGGGACGCGGGTGCGGGCCGAGCTGATCGCAGCCGGCGGGGTGGGTCAGGCCGGGCTGGCGGTACGGACGTGGTCGGCGATGCGCTCGGCGACCTCACGGGCCTGCTGCTCGGTGGCCGCCTCGACCATCACCCGGACCAGCGGCTCGGTACCCGACGGGCGCAGCAGCACGCGGCCGGTCTCGCCCAGCTCGGCCTCGGCCCGCTCGACCTCGGCGCGTACGGCCGGTGCGGCGGCGCCGACGGTGCGGTCACCGACCGGCACGTTGATCAGCACCTGGGGAAGCTTGGTGACCACGCTGGCGAGGTCCGCCAGGGAGCGACCGGTGGCCGCCATCCGGGCCATCAGGTGCAGCCCGGTGAGCACCCCGTCACCGGTGGTCGCGTACGCCGGCATCACGATGTGCCCGCTCTGCTCGCCGCCCAGGGCGAGCCCGGAGGCACGCAGCTCCTCCAGCACGTACCGATCGCCGACCTTGGTCTCGACCAGCCGGATGCCCGCCGCGGACATGGCCAGGCGCAGGCCGAGGTTGCTCATCACGGTGGCGACCAGGGTGTCCCCGGTCAGCGTGCCGGCTTCTCGCATGGCCAGCGCCAGGATCGCCATCACCTGGTCGCCGTCGACCTCGTCGCCGTCGGCGGTCACGGCCACGCACCGGTCGGCGTCACCGTCGTGCGCGATGCCGAGTAGCGCCCCGTGCTCCACCACCGCCTGGCGCAGCGCCTCGATGTGGTTGGAGCCGCACTCGTCGTTGATGTTGAGCCCGTCCGGCTCGGCGTTGATCGCGATGACCTCGGCACCGGCTTCCCGGTAGACCGCCGGGGCCACCTCGGCGGCGGCGCCGTTGGCACAGTCGACCACGACCTTGATCCCGTCGAGGCGGTGCGCCGCGGTCCCGGCGACGTGCTGCACGTAGTGGTTAGCGCCATCGAGCAGGTCGTGCACCCGGCCCACTCCCGCGCCGACCGGACGCTTCCAGGCGGTGGTGGCGTTGGCCTCGATGGCCGCCTCGATCCGCATCTCGATCTCGTCGGGCAGCTTGTGCCCGCCGGCCGCGAACAGCTTGATCCCGTTGTCCGGCATCGGGTTGTGCGAGGCCGACAGCATCACGCCGAGATCCGCCTTGGCCTCCGCGGTGAGGAACGCCACCGCCGGAGTGGGCAGCACACCCACCCGGATCACCGTCGCCCCCGCGCTGGTCAGCCCGGCCACCACAGCAGCCTCAAGCATCTCGCCGCTGGCCCGGGTGTCCCGCCCCACCACGGCCAGCGGGGCGCGGCCACGATCCGACTCGGCGAGGGTGTGGGCGGCCGCAACGGCCACCGAGAGCGCCAACTCCGGGGTGAGATCGGCGTTCGCCCGCCCGCGTACGCCGTCCGTGCCGAACAACCGGCCCATACCCACCAACCTCCGATGAACTGCCGATACTAGGAGAAATGCCTTGTCGTGAGGCGACGGAAACGGCCGGCCCACCTCCCCGTCGAGGGGAGGCGGACCGGCCGTCCGTCAGAAGTACAAGGTGCGGCTGGTGATCAGCGCTTCGAGTACTGGGGAGCCTTACGGGCCTTCTTGAGGCCGTACTTCTTGCTCTCCTTGACCCGGGCGTCCCGGGTCAGGAAGCCGGCCTTCTTCAGGGCCGGACGGTCGTCGGGCTCGCTGACGATCAGCGCCCGAGCGATGGCCAGCCGCAGCGCACCGGCCTGGCCGGTGGTGCCACCGCCCCGCAGGTTGGCGATGACGTCGAACGCCTCGGGCTTCTCGGCGGTCACCAGCGGATCCTTGATCAGCTGCTGGTGCACCTTGCTCGGGAAGTACGCCTCCAGGTCACGCCCGTTGCAAGTGATCTTGCCGGTGCCCGGCACGATGCGCACCCGGACGATGGCCTCCTTGCGCCGACCCACGGTCTGGATCGGGCGGTCACCACGAGGCGCGCGCGCGACGGGCGCCGGCGCCTCGGTGGCCTCAGGGGCGACCTCGGTGGCGGTGATGTCGGTCATGCTGCTTCCTTCGCCCGCGCTCACTGCGCGATCTGCTTGATCTCGAACGGCACCGGCTGCTGCGCGCCGTGCGGGTGCTCGGCACCGGCGTAGACCTTCAGCTTCTTGATCAGCTGACGGCCGAGCTTGTTGTGCGGGAGCATCCCCTTCACCGCCAGCTCGATGGCCCGCTCGGGGCGCTTGGCCAGCAGCTCCTCGTAGCCGACCTGCTTGAGGCCACCCGGGTAACCGGAGTGCCGGTAAGCGATCTTCTGCTGGCGCTTGTTGCCGGTCAGCGCTACCTTGCCCGCGTTCACGACGACGACAAAGTCGCCCGTGTCGACGTGCGGCGCGAAAGTCGGCTTGTGCTTGCCCCGCAGCAGCGTGGCGGCGTGGGTGGCCAGGCGGCCCAGCACGACATCAGAGGCGTCGATGACGTGCCACTGACGCTCGATCTCACCCGGCTTCGGGCTGTACGTACGCACAGGTCTACCTTGTCTCGTCGTCGGTCTGGGGTAGCGCGCCGAGGTGACCAGGACATCCCAGCCGGACCAGCGCGCACGAACGACCAAGCGTACCTCAGGCGGCACGCCCACAGATGTCGTACAACAGCAGGCAACGATACCCGCAGCCCCGCCGGCCGGTCAAAACGGGGTCCGGTCGGCGGGGCGAGCGGGTTCTGCATGACGGCCGTCACACCCCGGCGCGGGCCATCCGGCTGCCGGGACGCAGGTACGCCGCCCAGGTGACCACCAGCAGCAGCAGGAAGAACCCCACGTAGAAGCGCAACGCCGGCTGGATGCCTCCGTAGGTCGACCGGGCCCAGGCGTAACAGATCGGCACCAGGAAACCGCCGAAGGCACCGACCGCGGAGATGATGCCCAGGGCACCGGCGGCCTGCCTCCGCATCGCCAGCATCACCTCCGGCGCACCGCCGCGCTCCTCGCCCTTGATCTGGAAGATTCTGCTGATCATCCGGTAGGTCGAGCCGTTGCCGACGCCGGTGGCCACGAAGAGCAGCAGGAAGGCCACGAAGAACAGGCCCATGCTGCGCCGCTCCACCGACCAGAGCGCGCCCAGGGCACCGACCGCCATCAGCACGAAGCTGGCCACCGTGACCCGGGCCCCACCGACGAGGTCGGAGAGGCGGCCACCGAACGGCCGACAGAGCGAGCCCACTCCCGCGCCGAGGAACGCCCAGGCCAGCGCGACGTCCGGCCGACCGAACACCGAGTTGAGCAGGGTGGGGAAGGCCGCCGAATAGCCGATGAACGAGCCGAAGGTGCCGATGTACAGCAGCGACATGATCCAGGTGTCGCGGTGCCGTAGCGACGACCAGACCGGCCCCACGTCTGCCTTCGCCTCGACCAGGTTGTCCATGAAGAGGTACGCGCAGACGGCGGCGATCACCGCCAGCGGGATGTACATCAGACCGGCCCGGGACAGTGCGAGCCCGCCGCCCAGCACGATCACCTGGGGCACCACGAACTGCACGACGGCCACCCCGATGTTGCCGCCGGCGGCATTGAGCCCCAACGCCCATCCCTTCTCCCGCTCCGGATAGAAGAAGGAGATGTTGGCCATGCTGGAGGCGAAGTTGCCGCCACCGAACCCCGCCGTGGCGGCGATCAGCAGCAGCGACACGAATCCGATCTCCGGGTGCTCGACCGCCCAGGCCAGTCCGGCACAGGGCACGATCAGCAGCAACGCGGAGATGACCGTCCAGTTGCGGCCGCCGAAGACCGGCACGGCGAAGGTGTACGGCAGCCGCAGCAGGGCGCCGACTCCGCTGGGTACGGCGGTCAGCCAGAGCGCCTGGCTGGTGGTGAGCTGCCATCCGGAGTCGCCGAGCCGGACGACGACGATGCTCCAGAGCAGCCACACCGAGAAGCCGATGTGCTCGGCGAAGATCGACCAGATGAGGTTGCGTCGGGCGACACCGCGGCCGATCCGCTGCCAGAAGGCGGGATCCTCCGGTGCCCAGTGCCCGATCCACCGACCTGGTCGGCGATCCAGGCTCTCCTCTTCGATTACCGTCGGCTGCTCGCTCGTGGTGGTCATGCCGCAGAAGTTAGGGAGCTGCCGTTACCGCGGCGTTCGCCGTTCGGGTCGGCTCGGCAACGTGGATCGCACCACGGTTCGACGGCGACGGTGAGGAATGTGTCGGCTCAGAGCTGCTGAAGGATGCGCAACGCCCGGTCCACCCGCCGCATCGTCTCCGCGTCGGCGACGTCCACGCATTCGGTGAACCACTTCTTCATCGGCGAGGATATCCGGTCGGGCATCACCACCCGGTCCCCCATCGACACCGCAAGTGGTGAATCGCGCAGCAGCGCTGCCTCCACCACCTCGGCCACGATCACGATGGGCACCGCCGTCGAGTTGTAGACATCGGAACTGATCACCAGGCCGAGGCGTTCCCGGGCACCCTCGATCCGCCAGACCTCGCTCCTACGCAGCACGTGGCGGACCACCGAAGAGCAGATCGTCGACCATGCCTACCTCCTGGGCATCGGCCAGCGAGGCCGATTCCAGATCCAGCCCGGCCCGCCCGACCGCGGCGGCATGCGCGGCGAAGACCTCGCGCAGCGCCTTCTCCCGGGCCGCCTGGTCCATCCAGGCGGAGAGCGAGAGCCCCTCCTGCTTGGCGAACCGCCGGGCATCCGCGATCGTCTCGTCGGCGAACGACAGAGTCACCTTGGCTGTCATACCGGCAGACTACCCGCAGGTATGACTTCCAGTCATCCCGGCAATCCGCGCGCGACAGCCACGGCCATCTCGATCTCCCACATATCAGGATTGCTGTTCCACATTGTGAACCTCGCGAGTCGTCCCTCAGCCGAGGTGCGGTGTGAGCGGCTCTTGACAGGACCGAAACAAACGGGACGCGGACCGGAAACTGCCCAACGGCACGCTTTGCCGACATGACAGACGGTGCACGGCCGGCGACGCGACCGGGGCGCGAGCCCCGGGAGGTGGCGACCCACTGCCCGTACTGCGCCCTCCAGTGCGGGATGGTCCTGCGCGAGGAGGACGACGCGGTAAGCGTGCTACCTCGCCAGTTCCCCACCAACCGGGGCGGCCTCTGCCAGAAGGGCTGGACCTCGGCCGAGTTGCTCAGCCATCCCGAACGATTGACCACTCCCCTGCTCCGCGACCCGGCCACCGGCGAGCTGCGCCCGGCCACCTGGGAGGCCGCGCTGGACCGGATCACCACAGGTCTTCGCGACGTGCAGGAGAGGCACGGCCGCGACGCGGTCGCCGTCTTCGGCGGGGGCGGTCTCACCAACGAGAAGGCGTACGCGTTGGGCCGGTTCGCGCGGGTGGCGCTGGGCACCCGGCACATCGACTACAACGGACGGTTCTGCATGTCCTCGGCCGCGGCCGCCGGCATGCGCGCCTTCGGGGTTGACCGGGGGCTGCCGTTCCCGCTGTCCGACCTGGGTCAGGCAGACACTCTGCTGCTGGTCGGCGCGAACCCGGCGGAGACCATGCCGCCGCTGGTGCGCTGGTTGACCGAGCAACGGGAGCGGGGCGGCAAGCTGATCGTGGTCGACCCACGGGTGACCGCCACCACCCGGCAGGCCGACCTGCACCTGCAACCGCTGCCCGGCACCGACCTTGCGGTGGCCAGCGCGCTGCTGCACATCGCCCTGACCGAGGGGTACGTCGACGGTGACTACGTCGCCGCCCGTACCACCGGTTTCACCGCCGTGCGACGCACCGTGGCGGGCTGGTGGCCCGCCCGCGCCGAAGCGCTCTCCGGCGTGCCCGTGGCCGACCTGGAGGAGACCGCGCGAGCCCTCGGCACCGCCGAACGGGCGATCATCCTCACCGCACGCGGCGCCGAACAGCACGCCAAGGGCGTCGACACCGTCACCGGCTTCGTCAACCTCGCCCTCGCGCTCGGACTGCCCGGCCGCCCCGGCTCCGGATACGGCTGCCTGACCGGGCAGGGCAATGGGCAGGGTGGCCGGGAGCACGGGCAGAAGGCCGACCAGCTCCCCGGGTACCGCAAGATCGACGACCTGGAGGCCCGGGCCCACGTCGCACGGGTCTGGGGAGTGCCGGCCGACGAGTTGCCCGGACCGGGCGTGCCGGCATACCAGCTGCTCGACTCGCTCGGCACCGACCAGGGGCCACGGGCGCTGCTGGTGTTCGGCTCGAACCCGGTGGTCTCCGCGCCCCGCGCCGCCCGGGTCGAGGGCCGCCTGCGCGACCTGGACCTGCTGGTCGTCGCCGACTTCCTGCTCTCCGAAACGGCGGTGTTGGCCGACGTGGTGCTGCCCACGGCCCAGTGGGCCGAGGAGGACGGCACGATGACCAATCTGGAAGGGCGGGTGCTGCGCCGGCGGGCGCTCCGTCCGCCTCCGGCGGGTGTCCGCACCGACCTGGAGATCCTGGCCGCCCTCTCGGCCCGGATGCGAGGAACACCTCCGCTCCGCGCGGTGCCGGCGAACGGCACCGACTCGACCACGACCCCACGACCGAGCGAAGCGCAGGCGGCGGACCCGGGCCTGGTCTTCGCCGAGCTGCGCCGGGCCTCGGCCGGCGGCATCGCCGACTACGCCGGGATCAGCTGGGACCGGATCGACGCCGCGGACGGCGTCTTCTGGCCGTGTCCCGACGACGACGGGCCCGACTCCCCCCGACTCTTCACCGACCGCTTCGCCACCGCCGACGGGCTGGCCCGGTTCCACCCGGTGGAGCATCGGCCCGCGGCCGAGGAGGTCTGCGCCGACTACCCGCTGCACTTCACCACCGGCCGGGTGCTCGCCCAG
Organism: Verrucosispora sp. WMMD573; assembly: GCF_027497175.1. Taxonomy (NCBI): domain Bacteria; kingdom Bacillati; phylum Actinomycetota; class Actinomycetes; order Micromonosporales; family Micromonosporaceae; genus Micromonospora; species Verrucosispora sp. WMMD573. The sequence goes on from NZ_CP114901.1 coordinate 608,174, forward strand.
TACCAGTCCGGCACCCAGACGCGCCGGGTGGCCGCGCTGCGCCGGGCCGCCCCCGAGGCGTTCGTGGAGTTGCATCCGGATCTCGCCGAGCGGCTGGGCGTCGCCGACGGCGAGCCGGTACGCGTGCTCTCCCGGCGCGGCCAGTTCCAGGCACCGGCCCGGCTGAGCCCGGGCATCCGGCCGGACACCGTCTTCGCGCCGTTCCACTGGGGTGGGCGGGCGCGGGCGAACTCCGTCACCAACGACGCCGTCGACCCGGTCTCCGGGATGCCGGAATTCAAGATCTGCGCGGTACGGGTGGAGAAGGCATGACCGGGCACAGCGAGCGGATCGTGGTGGTCGGTAACGGGATGGCCGGCGCCCGGGTGGCGGCGGAACTGCACGCCCGGGGCGAGGACCTGAAGGTCACCGTGCTCGGTGCGGAACCGCATCCCGCGTACAACCGGATCATGCTGTCCACTCTGCTCACCGGCAAGATCGGCGAGCCGGAGGTGGAACTGGCGGAGGTCGCCGGGCGCGGTGTCGACCTGCGTACCGGCGTGACGGTCAGCGGCATCGACCGCGTCGCCGGGCTGGTCCGCACCGACGACGGCGACCGGATCCCCTACGACCACCTGGTCCTCGCCACCGGCAGCCGGGCGGTGGTGCCCGCCCTGCCCGGGCTCGACCCGAAGCGCCTGCCGGAGCGGGTGATCCCGTTCCGCACCCTGGACGACTGCCGACGCATCCTCGCCCTCGCCGGTACCGCCCGGCGCGCCCTGGTGCTCGGCGGCGGGCTGCTCGGCCTGGAGGCGGCCCGGGGGCTGGCGCTACGCGGGCTCGACGTGGGCGTGGTGCACCGGGTGCCGTACCTGATGGACCGTCAGCTCGACCCGGCCGCCGGTGCGATGCTCGCCGGTACGCTCGCCGATCTCGGGGTGACCACCCACCTGGCGGTGGAGCCGACCGCGCTACGCGCCGACACCGCGGGAGTGCGGCTGGAGTTGTCCGACGGTCGGTCGCTCGACGCCGACCTGCTGGTGCTCGCCTGCGGCGTACGCCCCGACACCGTCCTCGCCAGCGCAGCCGGCCTGGCCGTGGAACGGGGGGTGCTGGTCGACGACCGGCTACGCACCAGCGACCAGCGCATCTCCGCGATCGGCGACTGCGCTCAGCACGACGGCACGCTCACCGGGCTGGTGGCGCCGGCCTGGGCACAGGCCCGGGTGGTGGCCCAGTTGGTGACCGGGCAGGACCCGCAGGCCCGGTACCGGCCGCGACCGGTGGTCACCCGGCTCAAGGCGGCCGGCATCGATCTCGCCGCGATGGGCGACCCCACGGACGGCCCCGGCGAGGAGCTGACCTTCGCCGACCCGGCCCGGGGGACGTACGCCCGGTTGCGCATTTACGACGATCGGTTGGCCGCCGCGATCCTGCTCGGCGACAACCCCTCGGTGGGCACCGTGATCCAACTGTTCGACCGTGGCCACCCGGTGCCGACCGACCGGCGGGCGCTGCTGCTCGGCCGGGCCGTCGGCGGGGCGGTCGCGGCACCGGCCGCGTCACCGGCGCTGATGCCGGACGCGGCCACTGTCTGCCAGTGCAACACGGTGAGCAAGGGCGCCCTGGTGCGCTGCTGGCGGGACGGAGCCCGCACGGTCGACGCCGTGGTCGCGGGGACCCGGGCCGGCACCGGGTGCGGCAGCTGCCGCGACGCGGTCGCCGGCATCGTCGACTGGTTGTCCAGAACGGATCCCGTGGAGGTGGGGCGATGACCGACGGCAACGTGGTCGTCATCGGCAACGGCATGGTCGGCCAGCGGTTCGTGGACGCGCTGCGGGCCCGCGACCCCCAGGGGCGGTGGCGGGTCACGGTGCTCGCCGAGGAGAGCCGGCCGGCGTACGACCGGGTGCGGCTCTCGGCGTACTTCGACGGTGCCGACGAGCAGGACCTGAACCTGCACACCGCGCACGACGGCGTGCAGTTGCGCCTCGGCGAGCCGGCCACCGGCGTGGACCGGAGTCGCCGGGTGGTCACCACGACGTCCGGCGAACACCCGTACGACTTCCTGGTGCTCGCGACCGGGTCGTACCCGTTCGTGCCGCCGGTGCCGGGAGCGGACCTGACCGGCGTCTTCGTCTACCGCACCCTGGACGACCTCGCCGCCATCCGCCGGTACGCGAAGGACCGCCGCACCGGCGCGGTGATCGGCGGAGGGCTGCTCGGTCTGGAGGCGGCGAACGCGCTGCGCCTGCTCGGACTGACCACCAGCGTGGTGGAGTTCGCCCCGCGGCTGATGCCGGTGCAGGTGGACACCGCCGGTGGCGCGATGCTCCGGCGCTACGTCGAGGACCTGGACGTCGCCTGCCACCTGGGCGTGGCGACCACCGCGCTACGACCCGACGCGGACGGGGCGGTGGCCGCCCTGGAACTCGCCGACGGCGCGGTGCTCGACGCCGACCTGGTGGTGGTGGCCGCCGGCATCCGACCCCGCGACGAGCTGGCCCGGGCGGCCGGACTCGACATCGGTCCACGCGGCGGCGTCCTGGTCGACGCCGCCTGCCGGAGCACGGACGAGCGGATCTACGCGGTCGGCGAGTGCGCGGCGGTCGACGGCACCTGCTACGGCCTGGTCGCCCCCGGCTACGCGATGGCCGAGGTGGTGGCCGATCGGTTGGTCGGCGGCGCGGCGACCTTCCCCGGCGCGGACACCGCCACCAAGCTCAAGCTGCTCGGTGTCGACGTCGCCTCGTTCGGCGACGCGCACGGCGCCACGCCCGGTTGCCTCGACGTCACCTGGACCGATCCGGCCGCCCGGGTGTACGCCAAACTGGTCCTCTCCGACGACGCGTCCACCCTGCTCGGCGGGGTGCTGGTCGGCGACGCCAGCGCCTACCCCACGCTGCGCGCCAGCGTCGGCGGGCCGCTGCCCGCCGCACCGCTGGCCCTGTTGGCCGGCGACGAGGCGGTGGGTGCCACGGCCGGTGCCCTGCCCCCGACCGCCCAGGTCTGCTCCTGCAACGCGGTAACCCGGGCGGACATCGACACGGCGATCGCGGACGGCTGCGCCGACGTGCCGTCCCTCAAGGCGTGCACCCGGGCCGGGACGAGCTGCGGCTCCTGCGTACCGATGCTGAAGCAGCTGCTCGACGCGGCCGGCGTCGTCCAGTCGAAGGCGCTGTGCGAGCACTTCGACGTCAGCCGGCAGGAGCTGTTCGACATCATCCGGGTACGCGGCATCCGGACGTTCTCCCGGCTGATCGCCGAGCACGGCCAAGGGCGGGGCTGCGACATCTGCAAACCGGTCGTCGCCTCGATTCTCGCCTCGCTCGGCAACGGCCACATCCTCGACGGCGAGCAGGCCTCGTTGCAGGACACCAACGACCACTTCCTGGCGAACCTGCAACGCGACGGCAGCTACTCGGTGGTGCCCCGGATTCCGGGCGGGGAGATCACCCCGGAGAAGCTGATCGTCATCGGCGAGGTGGCCCGCGACTTCAACCTCTACACGAAGATCACGGGCGGGCAGCGGATCGACCTGTTCGGCGCCCGGGTCGACCAGCTACCGCAGATCTGGCGTCGGCTGGTGGACGCCGGGTTCGAGTCCGGGCACGCGTACGGCAAGGCGCTGCGTACCGTGAAGTCCTGCGTCGGCTCCACCTGGTGCCGCTACGGCGTACAGGACTCGGTCGGCCTGGCCGTCGCCCTGGAGCTGCGCTACCGGGGCCTTCGCGCCCCACACAAGATCAAATCTGCGGTCTCCGGCTGCGCCCGGGAATGCGCCGAGGCCCGCAGCAAGGACTTCGGTGTGATCGCCACGGAAACCGGATGGAACCTCTACGTCGGCGGCAACGGTGGTTTCCGGCCCCGGCATGCCGATCTGTTCGCCACCGACCTGTCCACCGAGGCGCTGGTCACGCTGATCGACAGGTTCCTGATGTACTACATCCGCACCGCCGACCGGCTGCAACGCACCGCCGCCTGGATCGAGGCGATGGACGGTGGCCTGGACCACCTCCGGGCGGTGATCGTGGACGACTCGCTCGGCCTCTGCGAGGAACTCGACGCCGCGATGGCCCGGCACGTGGTGTCGTACTCGGACGAGTGGCGCGACGTCCTGGCCGACGCGGACCGGCTGCGCCGGTTCACCTCGTTCGTCAACGCGCCGGAGGTCCCCGACCCGTCGATCACCTTCGTCACCGAACGCGGACAACCGGTACCCGTCGGCGGCCATCCGTCCGGCGCGCAGGGCCGCCAACCGGTCGCGCTCGGCCTGCCGGAGGTGCGTCGATGACCGCCGCGACGACACTGAGCTGGGTCACCGTCTGCCCGCTGGATCGCCTGGACCGGGACCGGGGCGTCGCCGCCCTGGTCGCCGGGGTGCAGGTGGCGATCTTCCGGACCGCGGACGGGCTGTACGCGATCGACAACCTCGACCCGGTCTCCGGGGCGTACGTCCTCTCCCGCGGCATCGTGGGCAGCCGGGGCGAGGTGCCGACGGTCGCGTCGCCGCTGCACAAGCAGGTGTACGACCTGCGCACGGGGGATTGTCTCGACCTGCCGGGCGTTTCGGTCGCTCGGCACCAGATCCGTTGCCACAACGGCATGGTCGAGGTGCGGCTGCGACAGGAGGGCTGATGCGCGAGGAACTGGCCGGCTTCACCATCGGGGTGACCGCCGACCGGCGGCGGGACGAGCTCGCCGCGCTGCTCCAACGGCGGGGGGCGCGGGTGGTGCTCGCTCCCGCCCTGCGGATCGTGCCGCTCGCGGACGACACCGAGTTACGCGAGGCCACTCGTGCCTGCCTGGAACGGCCGCCCGACATCCTGATGGCCAACACCGGCATCGGGATGCGCGGTTGGCTGGAGGCAGCCGAGGGCTGGGGGCTCGCCGAGCCGCTGCGCGGCGTCCTCGGTGACGCGTACGTGGTGGCCCGGGGGCCCAAGGCGCGTGGGGCGATCCGCGCTGCCGGCCTGTTCGACCAGTGGTCGCCCGCCTCGGAGAGCTGCGACGAGGTGGTCGATCACCTGCGCCAGCGGGGCGTGTCGGGTCAGGTGATCGCCATGCAGCTGCACGGTGAGCGACAACCCGAGTGCACCCGCGCGCTGGAGGAGGCCGGCGCCACGGTCATCGAGGTCCCGGTCTACCGCTGGGCCCCACCGACCGACCCCGCGCCGCTGCACCGACTGGTCGACCTGGTGGCGGGGCGGCTGGTCGACGCGGTCACCTTCACCTCGGCACCGGCGGTGGAGGCGCTGCTGCGGGCCGCCGGCGACCGCACGGACGCGGTGCTGGACGCGCTGCGCAGTGACGTGCTGGCCAGTTGCGTCGGGCAGGTGACCGCCGAGCCGCTGCTCCGGCGCGGGGTGCCGGTGAGCGCGCCGACCCGGGCCCGCCTCGGCGCGCTGGTCCGCACCATCGTCGACGAGTTGCCCCGCCGCACGGTGACCATCAAGGTCGCCGGACACCTGCTCACCCTGCGCGGCCACGCCGCGGTGGTCGACGGCGAGTTGCGTCCGCTGGCCCCGGCGCCGATGGCGGTGCTGCGGGCGCTGGCGCAGACGCCGGGCCGGGTGCTGTCGCGTACCGCCCTGTTGCGGACGCTGCCGCGCGGCGCCGACGAGCACGCGGTGGAGATGGCGGTGGCCCGGCTACGGGCCGGCCTGAAGGCGCCACGCGTCGTGCAGACGGTGGTCAAACGGGGCTACCGCCTCCGCGTCGACTGAACCCCGCCGGCCCGGCGGTCACCGGGCCGGCGGGACACAGGGCCTAGGCCCTGTGTCGAAGTCCTCGGTCGAGCCGAGGCGGAGTCCAGGCGGCGGTCCGGCAAGGCGGGGATTGGTCCGGATACCGATGTTGTATCCGGACCAATCCCCAACGCGGCCGGCCGTCGCCTGGACCCGCCGTAGGCCGGCCAGGGACTTCGACACAGGGCCTAACCGACCGGGGTCGGGAAACCGCGGTCGTGCTCGGCCTGAAGTCGGGCCATGGCGTGCTCGACGACGGTCACCAGGACCCGTTTGACCGAGTCACGCTGCCGCGCGTCGGTCATCACCAACGGCACGTCCGGTGAGATGGCCAGGGCCTCGCGCACCTCGTCCAGTTCGTACTGCGGCGCGCCGTCGAACCGGTTGAGCGCGACCACGTACGGCAGGTTACGGTTCTCGAAGTAGTCCAGCGGGGCGAACGCGTCGGTGATCCGGCGGGTGTCCACCAGCACCGCAGCGCCCACCGCGCCTCGGATGATCTCGTCCCACATGAACCAGAACCGGGTCTGCCCAGGCGTACCGAAGAGGTACAGGATCAGATCCTGTGCCATGGTGATCCGGCCGAAGTCCATGGCGACCGTGGTGGTCTCCTTGCCCGGCACCTTGGACGGATCGTCGATGCCGACGCCGGCCGAGGTCATCACCGCCTCGGTGGTCAGCGGTGTGATCTCGGAGATCGCACCGACCAGCGTGGTCTTGCCAACACCGAAGCCACCCGCGACGACGATCTTCGCGGAGATGATTCCCCGGCTCTGGCGGGCCCCGGCGGGGTCATAGCTCGCGAAGTCCACTCAGCACCCTTCCCAGCATTTCCATCCGCTCCTCGTAACCTGTGGCGGGAGCGGCCGTCTGTAGCGTCAGCAGGCCCTCGGCCACCATGTCGGCGACCAGCACCCGGGCGACACCCAGCGGTAGCCGGGTGTACGCGGCGATTTCCGCCAGCGATTCGGGCCGGCCCTCGCAGACCATGGCGATGCGATGCTTGTCGTGCCCGGCGAAACGTGATTCGGCGATCTGGGTGGGACTGGCCACCAACACCGCCTCCAGGGCGATGTCCTGCAACGGCTCGGTCCGGCCCCGGGTGACCGCGTACGGCCGAACCAGCGCACCCCGTGGGTCACGCTGCCGATCCATCCGCGATCACCTCCCCTGCCTTCCGCCGGTCCGAAGCACCCGTTACGACCGCACCGCGTCCCGGGGCAGCGGCACCAGCGCCGCACCGACCCGTTCCACCAGCAGCGCCATCTCGTAGCCCACCTGGCCGACGTCGCAGCTACGCGCCGCGAGCACCGCCATCGACGACCCGTCACTGATGGACATCAGGAACAGGTAGCCACTGTCCATTTCGATTACTGTCTGCAACACCCCGCCAGCGCTGAACATCCGCGCGGCGCCCTCGGTCAGGCTCACCACGCCGGAGGTGATCGCGGCGAGCTGATCCGCCCGGTCCGTCGGCAGGTCCCGGGAGGAGGCGAGCAACAGCCCGTCCGCGGACACCGCCACCACGTGGGCGATGCCTGCCACGCTGTCGGCGAAGTTGCTGAGCAGCCAACCCATGTCCTGTATGGCCGCTGGCCTGTTCATCGGCTCGTCTCCTTGGTCGAGGTGCTGATCTGACTGGCGCCGGCCGTCCGACCACGTTGGACGCCACGGTGATACGCCGACAGCAGACCGCGTACTTCGTCGGGGGTCCGGCGGCCGTGCTCACGCCCGCCGCGAGGCTCGATGCCACCGGGCACGAGCTGTGCCTGGGGCACCCGCTTGGGCAACCCCGACCGGGTTTTACCGGAGGGGGTGGGCTCGGCCGCCTGGCTGGCCCGTGACCAGCCCTCGTCGGCCGCCGTGCGCCAGGCGTCATCCTCCGAGGGGCCGGTTTCGGGCCGGGTGGACGGCGGTGGCGTGGACGGCGGTGGCGGCGCGGGCGGGGTCGGCGGCGCGCTCGGCACCGGACCAGCCGTGCTGACGGACGAGGAAGTGTACGACGGTGGCGGCGCGGGTGTCGCGGCGGCGGCCGCGCCCGGCGTGCGCGTTGGCAACGGGCTGCGTCCCCTGCTCGGCTCGACAGGAGCCGCCGGTGGACTGGCGGCCGCCTGCGGAGCCGGCTCGTCGAACTGCGGCCGGCTGAAGATCGTGGTGACGTCGTTGCCGTGCGACCGGAACCAGACGGCCTCCATCTCCCGGAAGATCGGCGCCTCGGAGGACTGCTCGGGTGGCACGGTGATCGGCCGCGTCGGGGGCGGTGCGGTGGCGGCCAGGCTGGCGCCCAGCCCACGGAATCCGGAGCCGTCGAAGTCGCCGCCGCCGGGCTGCTGACCGGCGGCCGGGGCGAATCCCGCCGACGTGGTGCCGCCCGCACCCGCGACCGGTCCCACCGGCAGGCCGGGTTGAGCATGCTGCCCGTGGTCACCGGCACCTCGGTGCGGTAGCGGATCAAGGGTGGGCTGCGCGACCGTCGGCGTACCCGCGTTGAATCCGTTGAACGCCGGCGGCGGCGTACGGGTCGGCGGCGGGTCGGCGGGGGCGGTCTGCGTACCCGGCCAGGGCGTGCCGGAGTCGGTGCCGTTGTGCCACCGGTCGACAAGGGTTGCGGTGTTGCCGCGCCCCGTGACGCCCGCCGGGTCGCCGCCACCGACCGACGCGAGCGGGGTCTGCTCGACCGCGAGCGGCTGCCGGGGTCGGATGATCGCCTGGTCGCGACCACGCAGGCTGGGCAGCACCACGGTGGCGGCGGGCAGGGTGATCTGCGCGACGGTGCCGCCCTCGACGTTACGCCGCAGCTCGACCCGGATGCCGTAGCGGGACGCCAGCCGGCTGACCACCGCCAGACCCATCAGGCGGAACGCCGCCACGTCGACGGCGGAAGGTGCGGCGAGCCGCCGGTTGAGTGAGTCCAGCTGCTCGTCGGAGAGGCCGAGACCGCGGTCCTCGATCTGAATGAGCACGTAGTCCCGGATCCGCCGCCCGTCGGCCACCACCGTGGTGTTGGGCGGCGAGAAACGGGTGGCGTTGTCGAGCAGCTCGGCCACCAGCCGCACCACGTCGTTGACCGCGTGGGCCGCCACGGACACGTCGGTGTCGACCGTGCCGAACTCGATCCGGTTGTAGAGCTCCACCTCGGACTGTGCCGCCCGCAGCACGTCCACCAGCAGGGCGTCGTCGCGGCGCGGTACGGCCGAGTCCGCCCCGGCCAGCACGAGCAGGTTCTCGTCGTTGCGGCGCATCCGGGTGGCGAGGTGGTCGAGCTCGAAGAGCTGTGCAAGCCGCTTCGGATCCTCCTCGCCGCGCTCGATCGCGTCCAGCTCGCCGATCATGCGGTCGACCAGGGTCTGACTGCGTCGGGCCAGGTTCAGGAACATCGCGGAGACGCTGGTCCGCAGGGCCGCCTGTTCGGCCGCGACCCGGACCGCCTCCCGGTGGACCACGTTGAAGGCCGAGGCGACCTGCCCCACCTCGTCGCGGTTGCTGAGCTGGATCGGGTCGCGTACCTCGCGGACGATCTCGTCGACGCTGCCGTCGCTGACGTTGCCCATCCCCTGTAGCCGACGCACCGCCTCCGGCAGGTCGTGGTTCGCCACGGAGAGGGCGCCCTCCCGCAGCCGACGCAGCGAGTGGTTCAGCGAGCGGGCCAGCACCACGGCCAGGGTCACCGCGATGATCAGGGTGAGCAGCACCAGCGTGGTCTCCACGACGGCCTGCCGGATGACGTCGGAGCGGGCCTGCTCCGCCTGGGCGAGCAGGCGGTTCTGCAGCTCGATCTCGGCCCACCGCATCAGCTCGTTGACCGCGCCGATCGCCGCCGTGGCTTCCTGCGCGGTGAACGGCGCACGCTGGTTGACCGACCGGCTGATGTCGGTCGCGATCCGGTCGGCCAGCACCACCGCGTCACCGGACACGGTGCTCTCGACCAGTGCACGCTGCACCGGATCGGCCGCGAGCGAGAAGGCCACCAGCGCCTCCTGCTGCCCGGTGAGGGTGGCCACGAAGGCGGAGAACTGCTCATTGTCCAGTCGGCCACCAGTGAGTGCCGTGAAGGTGACCGCCTCCTCCTCGGCGACGGCCGCCTTCGCCCGGGCGAAGGCGGCGACCGCCCGGCGGCTGTCACCGAGTTCCTCGTCGCCGGGCAACTGGGCCAGCCCGTCGCCGTAGGCGACCAGGTCGTCGAGGACCACCCCGTAGCGCAGCGCCGCCTCGGCTACCTCCATCTGCTCGCGGGCGAGCACCTCCTGGCGGGTGCCGTCGAGGGTGTCCAGGTGCGCGTCGATGGCCGCGAGCCGGTCGCGGACCGCCGCGGGCGCATCGCCGACCCGAGCCCGCTCCGCGCGGTACTCGTCGATTCGCTGCTGGGTCTCGCGGACCCGCAGGTTGTACGCGTCGGCCCGCTGTTGCGGTGCGGCGAGGTAGGCCGCCGCCGCCATTCGTTCGGCGTGCAGGTCGTTGGTCAGCGCGGAGACGTCGATGGACAGCGCCGTGAGTGCGCGGGACTGACTCGCGTCGTAGGCGCCCTCACCGACGGAAACCAGGCGAACCGTGGCCAGCGCGATGACCGCCGCCACGGGCACGACCAGGATCAGCGCCAGCTTGGACCGGATCCGGGCGTCACGCAGCCGGGGCAGCCAACCGCCGTCTTTCTGCGCGGCGTCACCACGGGCGGGCAGGGTCGTCGGTCCGGTGCTCACGACATCGCCTCCGTCGATTTCTTCCCGCCATGACCGCCGACCCGTGCGCGGAGCGACGGCCGGCGCCACGCGCGGCACGGCCGCGATTTCATCAGACGAGATCGTGTTTGGGAAGCCGCAGGAGGGCAGGAAACGGTCGGACGGCACGCAACCCGTGATCCGGTCAACTAATACCTACATTTCCACAGCGCCCCTGAACAGGGCATGTAACTCCAGAGTGGCCATATGACTCGCCACAGTGAGCATTTGAAAACATCTGGTTACACCAACATGTGGGATCGGTGTCCCGAAACGCCTTCGCTGGCCCGCTTGACCACAGCGCCCGGCATTGGCAAGGTTTTGCAGGCTTCGCGCACACGGTACGGCAGAGCCGTCTCATTATCCACAGAGGACGGATGAGCCGCCGGTGACCGGGCCCCGCCCGTGCCGCATCAGGAGGACCGAGTTGACCCCCTTCCGCTCCACGACCGCCACGGCGCTCGTGTCGACCCTGCTCGCCACCACCCTCGCCGGCTGTCAGTTCGGCGCAGAGGCACAGGACACGAGCCCGATTGTGATCGCCGCCGACCTGGAACTGTCCGGTGCTGCGGCCGGGGTCGGCAAGGCGTACCGGCAGGCCCTGGAACTGAAGCGCGATCAGTTGAACGCCTCGGGAGCACTCAACGGCCGTACGGTCGAACTATTGTTGAAGGACAACCGCTCCGACGCCAGTGAGTCACTGCGGAACATCGTCGACTTCAGCAACGACAAGCGGGTCACCGCCATCGTCATGGGCGGCTGCAACGAATGTGCGGTCGGTGCGGTGCGTACGGTCAATGAGAACCGGATGCCGACCATCGCGCTCGCGGCGGCCGGCGCCGTGGTGAACCCGGTAGCGGAACGCCGTTACATGTTCAAACTGGCCCCCAACGCCGACGACAACGCGGCGGCGCTCACCGTCGAACTGCGCCGCCGCAACATCGACACGGTCGGCCTCCTGCGCAGCGACGACGCCTACGGCCAGGAGGGCGCCACCGCCCTGCGTCGCGAGTTCGGCAAGGTCGGCATCCAGGTGCTGGCCGAGGCGTCCGCCCGCGGCACCGACACGGAGTTGGACGGGCAGGCCGGCAGGTTGGCCGCGGCCGACCCCGACGCCGTGGTCATCTGGACCCCGCCGGAGCAGGCGATGCTCGCCTCCAGTGCGGTCAAGCGGGCCGACTACACCGGCTCCCTGTTCTTCGACGCCTCCGCTGCGGGCGACCTGTTCCTCGGCTCGGCCGCGAGGTCGGCGGAACGGGCCACCCTGGTATTCACCCAGACGATGGTGATCGATGACGTCATCGCGACCACCCCGGCGAAGGCCGCGCGCCGTCAGTGGTTCCAGGACTACACCGCCCGGTACGGCGGCTACCACGGCTCCGCCTCGTTCGCCGCGGACGCGATCCAGCTGATCGCCGACGCGGAGTTGCGGGCCGGCGGACCGAGCGGCGAGGTCGACCGGGACCGCCTCCGCGACGTGCTGGAGACGTCCCAGATGGATGGTCTGTCCGGTCCGATCCGGATGACGCCGGACAACCACTCCGGGCTGATGCCCCAGGCGCTGACGACTCTGATCGCCCGCAACGGCCGCTGGCGCCTGGCGAGCTGAGGGGAGTCGGGGCCGGTCAGCGGCTGGAGGTGGTTTCCCGCAGCCAGGGCAGGCTGCGCCGCTCGACGAGAACCAGCGCGGCGTAGAGCAGGATGCTGACCAGGGCGACGAGGATGATCGCGGCCCAGGCGGTGGCGGTGTCACCGATGCCGGCGTACTGCTGGATCACGTAGCCGAGGCCCCCCTCACCGGCCTGGAACTCACCGATCACCGCACCGATCGCGGCCAGCGGCATGGCGACCTTCAGCCCCACGAAGATCTGTGGGAGCGCGGCCGGAAAGCGGACCTTGCGGAACGTCTGCCAACGGGAGGCGTTCCAGGATCGGGCCAGTTCGGCCAGTTCGGCCGGCGTGGTGGTCAGACCGGTGGCGGTGGACAGCACGATCGGGAAGAAGCAGAGCAGGAAGACCATCGTGAGGATCGGCTTCTGACCCCAACCGAGCGCCACCACCAGCAGCGGGCCCAGGGTGATCTTCGGCACGGCGTTGACCGCGACCAGCAGCGGGGTGAACATCCGCTCGACCGTCCGGGAGGCCGCCAGCGCCAGACCGATCAGCACCCCGGCCACCGCGGAGAGGGCGAAACCGAGCAGGATCTCACCGGTGGTGGCGACGGTGTGTTCCAGCAGCCGGGCTGGCCGGTCGGAGAACGCCGTGAGCACGTCACCGGGCGGCGGCAGGGCGGCCGGGTGGATCAGCTCCAGCCGGGCCACCAGCCACCAGAGACCGAACGCGACCAGCAGCCCAGCGGCCGGTAGCAGGGTGGCCGTCGTACCCGAGCGCAGGCCGCCCGCTCGCCACCGTCGGCCCTGCGGTTCGGCCGGGGACTGCTCGGGGGTGAGCGTCGCCTCCGGCTGCCGTGGACGGACGTCGGTCATCGGTTCCTCCTGCGGGTTCGGCGCGTGCTGGGGAGCGGGGAGCAGAGCACGCCGCACCGGCGACGCGGTGCGGCGTACTCCGTGCGGTACCGAGCGGCTCAGGCCTTCGGCGCCAGGTTGAAGTCGATGATCTGGTCGGGGGTGAGGTCCGACTTCAGGGCGCCGGCACCGCGCAGGATCGCGATGCTCTTGGCGACCCGGCCGCTGTCCAGCGTGCCCAGCGCGGTGCCGGAGTTGCTGGAGCGGACGTAGCCGGCCATCAGCTGCAGCTCCGCGGCGGCAGCGGCGGGCACGACCGCCTCGGCGTTCTTGGCCAGGATCTCGGCCGCTTCCTGCGGGTTGGCCAGGGCGTACTCCAGGCCCTTGAGCAGCGCCTCGGTGAACCGCTTGACCTGCTCCGGCTTCTCGCTGGCGTACTGCTTGGAGGTGATCAGCACGTTGCCGTAGAGGTCCTGCATCACGTTGCTGTAGGGCAGCAGGACGGCCTTCTTCTTGGTGACCGCCTCGATGGTCGGCTGGCCGACCACGAACTGTCCGATGCCGTCTACGGAACCGGAGGCCAGCGTGCCCATCAGGGTCTGCGCCTCGCCGTTGACCCACTTCACCTTGGTGTAGTCGATGCCGGCCATCCGCGCGTACGTCGGGAAGAGGTTGCGGACCACCGAGCCGGGGGTGTCGGCGAGAGTCTTGCCCTCCAGGTCCTTCGGGGTGGTGATGCCCTTGTCGTCGACGGTGGCGATGGCCGCCATGGTGCGCTGCTGGATGGCGGCCACCGCGACGAAGTCCTTGGCGTCACCGTTGCCGAGCTGGAGCAGCCCACCGGTCAGGTCGATCGGGCCGAACTGCGCCTGACCACCGACGACCGTCTGGATCACGGCGCCGGTGCCCTGCCCCGGCTTGATCTCGACGTCGAAGCCGGCGTCCTTGAAGTAGCCCTTCTCCTTGGCCACCCAGGCGTAGGAGTCGCGCCCGAAGTTGCCGAACGAGGTGAGGTAGGTCACCTGCTCCAGGGACGATCCGACGTCGTTGCCGTCAGCGTCGTCCGAGCCGCTGCTGCACGCGGAGACCAGGGCGAGCGCGGAGGCCATCGTGGCCGCGGCGACCGTACGGGTCAGCCTTCTCATCAGTGCACCTTGTCCTTTCCAACCGGGGCGTCGGGCCGCCGGAAGGGAGTTGTCGGGGCGGCACCGGCAGCCGGATGGAAGCCGACACCGCGTATCGAGGGGGACTCTCGCGGGCACAGCGTACGAGAACCCCACCTTTGCGACGCCAGGCGTACCGGGTTGCGGAACGGATACAAAGTGATGTCCACCCCGGACGGTGCGATACGGGACCCAGGCCGGTAGCCTTTGCCGGTTCCTGACTTTCCACTCAGGGGAGGCCCGTCGGCGATGATCCGACTCTCCGAGGTGTCGCGCACCTTCGACGGCCGCGCCGGTCGGGTCGAGGCGTTGCGGGGCATCGACCTTGACGTTGCCGAGGGTGAGTTCGTCGCGGTGCTCGGCCGCTCCGGTTGCGGCAAGTCCACTTTGCTGCGGCTGATCTCCGGTCTGATCCCGGTCACCTCCGGTGCGGTCACCGTCGCCGGCAAGCCGGTCACCGGACCGCGCCGGGACATCGCCATGCTGTTCCAGCGGCCGGCCCTGCTGCCGTGGCGGACCGTGCTGGACAACGTCCTGCTGCCGGTGGAGGTCTTCGGCTGGAAGCGGGCCGCACACCGTGACCGGGCCCGGGACCTGCTCGACGTGGCCGGGTTGTCCGGCTTCGAGAAGCGGCTGCCGCACGAGCTGTCCGGCGGCATGCAGCAGCGGGTCTCGCTGTGCCGGTCATTGATCGGCGAACCCCGGGTCATGCTGATGGACGAACCCTTCTCCGCGCTCGACGCGCTCACCCGCGAGGAACTCGCCGGCGAACTTCAGCGGGTGCACATGCGCAGCGGCGCGACGGTGGTCTTCGTCACCCACTCCATCGACGAGGCGGTGCTGCTCGCCGACCGGGTGGTGGTGCTCAGCCCGCGCCCCGGCCGCGTCCGCAAGGTCGTCGAGGTGACTATTCCCCGCCCTCGCACCCTGGGCCGTAACGCCCACCTGGCCGAGGTCGCCGAGGTCAGTGCCGACCTGCACGAACTACTGATGGAGCGCGACCAGCCAGCGGCGGCCGGTACGGAGGGACGATAAGCATGCGGGTGGCCGTCTTCACGGAGCCGCACCGGGGTGCCAGCTACGACGATCAGCTCCGCTTCGCCCGGCTCGCCGAGCAGGGCGGCTTCGACGCCTTCCTCCGGGCCGACCACTACCAGTCCATGGGGGACGAACCCGCCCTACCCGGCCCGACCGACGCCTGGCTGACCCTGGCGGCGCTCGCCCGGGAGACCAGCCGGATCCGGCTGGGCACGTTGGTCACCTCGGCGACGTTCCGGCTACCCGGTCCGCTGGCGGTGATGGTGGCCCAGGTCGACCAGATGAGTGGTGGGCGGGTCGAGTTGGGCATCGGCGCCGGTTGGTACGCGCGGGAGCACGTCTCGTACGGCATCCCGTTTCCCAGCACCAACGAACGCTTCGACCGCCTCGCCGAACAGCTCGAAGTGATCACCGGCCTCTGGCGCACCCCGTCCGGCGGGACTTTCAGCTACGTCGGCGACCACTACCGGCTCACCGAATCACCGGCCCTGCCCAAACCGGTGCAGACCCCCGGCCCTCCGGTGATCGTCGGAGGCCGGGGCCCCAAGCGCACCCCGGAGCTCGCCGCCCGGTACGCCGACGAGTTCAACATCCCCTTCACCAGCGTCGAACAGGCCCGCGAGGCGTACGAGCGGGTCCAGGAGGCCAGTCAGCGGATCGACCGCCCCGGCACCGGGCGTCGGCCGTTGACGCTCTCCGCCGGCATCGTGGTGGCGATCGGGCGTACCGACAGCGAGGCTCGCCGGCGAGCGGCCCCGCTGCACGTCAAGAGTGCTCTACCGCCCGAGGACCCGGTGGTCGGCTCACCGCAGCAACTGGTCGATCGGATCGGCGAGTTCGCGGCGATCGGCGCCACCCGGGTACATCTACGCCTGATCGATCTCACCGACCTGGACCACCTGGAACTGATCGCTGCCGAGGTGCTCCCCCGACTGGACGGAACCCGATGACCGAGACACCACCCGACGTTGCCGCGCCGGACGCCGAGCCGACGCTCGGTCCGGTCGGGCAGGAGATCGTCTTCGAGAACGACCGGGTCCGGGTCTGGCACATCCGGCTGGAGCCCGGTGAGGGTCAGCCGTTGCACCGCCATGAACACCCCTATCTCGTGGTGGCCGTCCAGGGCGCCAAGAACGTCGTGCAGACGATCGACGGTGCGCGGATCGACGCCGACGAGCCGACCGGCGGGGTGGTCTATCGCGATCCGGGCGCCGTGCATATGCTCACCAACGTCGGCGACACGACATACCTGGCCCGGCTGGTCGAGCTCAAGTAGACCCGCCGCGAGCAGGTCGTACGTTCGTCCACGGCGTGCCGGTGGCGATCGGTGGCGACGGACCGTAACGTGCCGGTCATGGCCCATCGGACATCGAGCCGACTACTGTTCACCGCGTTCGGCGTCAGCCTGCTGGCCGGCGCCGGTCAGCTCGGCCTCGCCTTCGGCTTCGGCATCGTCCGACTCACCGGAAGCTTCACCGGCGCGAGCATCAACCAGTGGCCAGCTCAGCTCGTCTGGGCCGGCTGGTTCGCCACGAACGCCGCCGTGATCGGTGCCGTGCTCACCGAGCGCCTGGCCCGCCACGGCGGGCAGCTCACCGGCGCCCCACGGCAACTGGCCGTGGCGGGCAGCGCCGCGCTGGGCGCCACGGTCGTGGCGCCGCTGTGCATGCAGCCGGCCCGTAACGCCGAGCTCATCTCGGTCGATCCGGTCTGGGCCGTGGCCATCTGTGCCGGACTCGGCGCGGTGGTCGGTGCCGGTGCCGCGCTGGCCGTGCTGGTCCGGCCGCCCTTCGCCTGGAACATGGCAGCGGTGGCCGCAGCGGTCTGGCTACTGGCGTTACTGTCCGTGCTGCCGTCGCTGGGAGCGAGCGGCCCGCTGACCCCGGTGCGCCTCGGCGTGCTGGAGCCGGCCTGGCTCGCCGCCGGCACCGCACAGCAACTGGCGCTGCTGATCCTGCCGATGGTCACCCTGCTGGCCGGCGCGGCGACCGCGGCGGCGGCCCGGTGGCGAGGACATCCTCCGCTGGTCAGTGGGCCCAGCGGGGTCGCCGGACCGGTGCTGGTGGCGTTCGCCTATCTGGCCGCCGGCCCGGGTGACACGGGCGACCGGTACCAGTTGACCCCCTACTACGCGGCGCTGATCGCGGTGCTGGTCGGCGCGCTCGGTTCGGCTGCGGCAGCCCTACTGCCCTGGCCGCTCACCGGCCGGCTCACCCACCGGGCGGCCACGCCCACCAGCGGGGAGGCCACGCCCACCAGCGGGACCGTCATCGAGCCGACCGCCATCCTCCAACCGTTGCCGTCGCCCCCAACGCTTGCCACGTCGACCGGGGACTCGACCGGCGCGACGCCCACCTCGACGCACCCGGTCACCGTCGACAGCGGCACCGAGCCCGACCACCTGACCGGTGGTAACCGCCCCGACGACGGTTTTCGGGCCGCCGCCTCCGACGGCTCACCGCCGCACTGGCACTGGCCGGTCGCACACACCGATCCGTCCGCCGCCGCGACCACGTCCGTAGCCGGCGACGCGGCTGTCCCCGGCCAGGCCGTCGCCGTCACCGCATCACCGGCAGCCGCGCCGACCGACGGCGACGGCGACGGCGACGGCGAACGGTCCCGGGACGACGTACGCACCGACGACGCGGCACGCTCCGTCGACAGCGAAGACAGCGGCGAGCGGAGCGAGCGGGAGCCGGATCGCGAAGCGGGGGTGCGGGAGACGGCCGGGCAGTCCGAGGCGGCCACCGACCCGGCCCCGGTGGGCGACGGCAGCGACCTGCCCCGGCCGGCACCGGCCACGGCGGAGGCCGATGCCCCGGCTGTTCCCACCGGGAAGACTCCGACGCCCCGCCGCGCCCGCACCCCCCGCACGCCGGCCCTCTCAGCGGACCCGCCGACCACGACAGCGATGGCACCGCCGGCCCCGGCCCCGGCCCCGGCCCCGGCCCCGGCCCCGGCCCCGGCGGATGGTGCCGGAGACCCGGCGGCGGAGGTGTCACCCGAGGCGGCACCGCAGCCTCGGCAACGACTCGCGCTGCCCGACCTCGGTCGCACGCCGGCCGAGCCCGCTACGCCCGAATCATCCGGCATCACCGCGGCTCTGCCGGAGACCCCGGAGGTCTCCATCGAGCCGGCGGCCACCGCCCGTGACCTTACGGCCGCCTTCACGAAGCCGCCTGCGGCCCGGGCCGAGGACGTCCAGCCGGACGGCGAAGCGGAGAAGAGCCGACGTGGGCTGTTCCGACGCGGCAGGTCCCGGTCCACCGAGAATGCCGCGACCGAGCAGGACGAACCGCTGCCCGCTCAGGACGAGGAGTACGTCGACTGGGTCGCCGGGCTCAGCCGGCCGTTGGACGACGACGAGCCCACGCCGCCGAAGGGACCACGCCGCTCCCTGCGTTCGACGGGGCGGCACCACCGACGCTGAGGCACCCGCCCGCGCACCCGGATCCGCCGGTCCCGAGCGGCGTGTTCACCTTCAGTGACCGTCAGAGAGCGGTAGGGGCGCTCCAGGTCTGGGTGACATGATCATGTCACCCAGACCTGGAGCACTGGCGTCTCGCCCGTTCGCCGCCCGGAGCGGTCAGGCCAGCGGCAGGTAGACCCGTCCGCCGGAGGCGACAAACTCGTCGGACTTGTCCTGCATGCCGCGGGCGGCGTACTCCTTCAGATCCTGGGTGATCTTCATGGAGCAGAACTTCGGCCCGCACATCGAGCAGAAATGTGCGGTCTTCGCCGGCTCGGCGGGCAGCGTCGCGTCGTGGTACGACCGCGCGGTGTCCGGGTCCAGCGAGAGGTTGAACTGGTCCTCCCAACGGAACTCGAACCGCGCCTTCGACAACGCGTCGTCCCAGGCCTGCGCCCCCGGATGTCCCTTCGCCAGGTCCGCCGCGTGCGCCGCGATCTTGTACGCGATCACCCCGGCCTTCACGTCGTCCCGGTCGGGCAGTCCGAGGTGCTCCTTGGGCGTGACGTAACAGAGCATCGCGGTGCCGAACATGCCGATCATCGCCGCCCCGATGGCCGAGGTGATGTGGTCGTACGCGGGCGCGATGTCGGTGGTCAGTGGACCGAGCGTGTAGAAGGGCGCCTCGTGGCACCACTCCTGCTGGAGATCGACATTCTCCTTGATCTTGTGCATCGGCACGTGCCCCGGACCCTCGATCATCACCTGGACGTCGTACTCCCAGGCGACCCTCGTCAGCTCGCCGAGCGTCCGCAGCTCAGCGAACTGTGCCTCGTCGTTGGCGTCCGCGATCGAGCCGGGCCGCAGGCCGTCACCGAGGGAGAACGTCACGTCGTAGCGGGCCAGGATCTCGCACAGCTCCCGGAAGTTGGTGTAGAGGAAGTTCTCCTCGTGGTGCGCCAGGCACCACGCCGCCATGATCGAGCCGCCCCGCGAGACGATGCCGGTCACCCGGTCCACCGCCAGCGGCACGTACGGCAGCAGCACCCCGGCGTGCACCGTCATGTAGTCCACGCCCTGTTCGGCCTGCTCGATCACGGTGTCCCGGAACACCTCCCAGCTCAGCTGCACCGGGTCACCGCCGACCTTCTCCAGCGCCTGGTAGATCGGCACCGTGCCGATCGGCACCGGGGAGTTGCGCACGATCGCCTCGCGCGTCTCGTGGATCCGCTTGCCGGTGGACAGGTCCATCACCGTGTCCGCACCCCACCGGGTGGCCCAGGTGAGCTTCTCCACCTCCTCGGCCACCGACGAGGTCACCGCCGAGGTGCCGATGTTCGCGTTGACCTTGACCAGGAACGCCTTGCCGATGATCGCCGGCTCGCACTCCGGATGGTTGATGTTGAGCGGCAACACGGCCCGCCCCGCCGCGATCTCGTCCCGGACGAACTCCGGCGCCAACCCCTCGCGGATCGCCACGAACTCCATCTCCGGTGTGACGACACCGGCACGGGCGTACGCGAGCTGCGTCGGCCGCTTGCCGTCCGAGCCGGCCAGTGGGGTTCCGGCACCACGTACCGGCGCCACGTCGGCCCGTTCGGCGATCCACGGTCCCCGCAACGGCGGCAGCCCGACCTCCGGATCCGAGCCTGGTCCGGAGGTGTCGTAGAGCCGCACCGGTGGGTTGTCCCCGGTCAGCTTCACCTCCGCGAACGGCACCCGGACGTCCGGCCGTGATCCCTCGACGTACACCTTGCGACGTGCCTGCATGACAGCCTCCCTGATCAGGCGGACCAACCGAAGTGGTCCATCGGTCCACGGCCCGCGCCCAGCTCCCAGTCCCGAGCGCCGGTCAGCGCCCGGGTCACGTACTCCTTGGCCGTCCGGACCGCCACCGGCACCGGATCGCCCAGCGCCAGCCGCACCGTCACGGCCGCGGAGAACGAGCAACCGGTGCCGTGGGTGTGCCGGGTCGGCACCCTCGGGGCGCGCAGCACCGTCGTCCCATCCGGGCCGTGCAGCACGTCCACCGCCTCCGCACCGGCGTCCACGTCGCCGCCGGTGACGATCACCCATTCCGGTCCACCGGCCGCCAGGGCCCGCGCCGCCGTGGTCATCTCCGCCACGTCGGTCACCGCCGCCCCGGTCAGCGCGGCGGCCTCCGCGCTGTTCGGGGTGGCCACCCGGGCGTACGGCAGCAACCGCTCCACCGCCTCCGCCACGCCGAGCCGGTGCCCGCTGGTGGCCACCAGCACCGGGTCGACGACCAGCTGCGGTAGCCGGCCGGCCGCCGCCGCGTCCGCGATCGCGGCCGCCACGGCCGGGGTGCCCAGCATCCCGGTCTTCACCGCCCGCACCGCGAAGTCCGACAGCACGCTGTCGAGCTGGTCGGTGACCAGTTGCGGGGGCAGCGGGAGTACCGCGTCCACACCCCGGGTGTTCTGCGCGGTGACCGCCGTCAGCACGCTCGTGCCGTACGCGCCGAGGGCGGCGAAGACCTTCAGGTCGGCCTGGATGCCGGCACCGCCACCGGAGTCGGAACCGGCGACGGTCAGCACGGTGGTTGGGGTCACGGCAGTTCCTCTTGGGCTGGGGTTGTCTTGTGGTTGCGGTCGGGGGCTGCGGCCGACCGTGCCCACTCCGGGCGATCAGGCTTGATCCCTGCGTGGGCACGGTCGGCCGCAGCCCCGTCGTGGTCATCCCCCGCCGGAACGTGCCGGCTTGGGGGGCTCAGGGTCGTCCGGGCGTGCTGCGCCGGGGGCTCCGGTCCCGTCGTGGGCGGGTCCACCGGGACGTGCCTGCTTGAGGGGGTCGGCGGGGCTGTGGCGTGGAAGGCGGCGATCAGGGCGGCTGCGGTCTGTTCTGGTTCGTGGGCGCGCATGATGGCGCCGAGGACCGCTACACCGCAGGCACCGGCCTGGACGCAGGCGTGTACCTGGGCGGGGGTCTCGATGCCGCCGAGGGCCAGCGCCGGCACCGGGCTCCGCCTGATCAGCTCGGCCAGCCCTGCGGGAAGCAGGGGTGGGCCGTAGCCGGGCTTGGTCCGGGTGGGGAAGACCGGCGAGAGGGTGACGTAGTCCTCGGTGGTGAGGCGGCGTAGTTCCGCCGTGTCGTGACAGGAGCGGCCGATCAGGTCGGCGGCGGGCGGCGGGTAGGGGCCGGCCGCCGACAGGTGCAGCGCGACCGGCGACCGGCTGGCTCCGGCAGCACCGGCCCGGATGCCGGGACAAGCATCGGTGATGTCGGCCCCGGGCGCGTCGACGGTGACGCCGAGCGCACGGCGGTCGGGGTCGCCGTGGTCGGTCAGCGGGTCGGGACCGGAGATGATCAGAGTCCCGCCCGCCTCGGTCAGGATCGGCCGCAGCTCGGCGACGAGGGCGAGGCGTTCGGCACGCGGCAGATCCTTCTCCCGCAGCACCACCCACCGCACTCCCCCGGCCACGGCCGCCGCCACCACCCGAACCAGGCCACCGCGAGCCACCCGCCGATCCGTAAGCAACACGATCCCCGAAGGAATCCGGATCTTGGTACGAACCGGCCCCTGGAGGGGCAGATTCGTACCAAGGTCCACGGAATCGGATTGGACTGTCACAGGTCGGGGCGGCCTTCGTCGGGAGTGGAGGCGAGGGCGTGAAAGCGGTGCGGGATGCGGCCGGCGCCATGGGCGAGGCGGCCGGCGGCGATCGCGTACCGCATCGCGGTGGCCATCGCCACCGGGTCCGCGGCCCGGGTCACCGCGCTCGCCAGCAACACCGCGTCACAGCCCAACTCCATGGCCAGCGCCGCGTCGGAGGCGGTGCCGATCCCCGCGTCCAGGATCACCGGCACGGCCACGTCCTGCCGGATGAGCCGGATGTGGTGCGGATTGTTGATCCCCAGGCCGGAGCCGATCGGCGCGCCGGCTGGCATCACCGCCGCGCAACCGACGTCAGCCAGACGCCGTGCCAGCACCGGGTCGTCGGAGGTGTACGGCAGCACGGTGAACCCGTCCTCGACCAGTTCCTCGGCGGCGCGGAGCAGTTCCACCCCGTCGGGCAGCAGCGTCCGCTCGTCGCCGATCACCTCCAGCTTCACCCAGTCGGTTTCGAACGCGTCCCGGGCCAGCCGGGCCACCTTCACCGCCTCGCCCGCCGTGTAGCAGCCCGCGGTGTTGGGCAACAGCCGCACACCGCACCGATCGAGCAGGTCCAACAGGCCACCCGAGCCGCCGGGCACCGTTTCCACCCGGCGCAGCGCCAGGGTGACCAACTCGGTGCCGGACGCCCGGATCGCCTGCTCCAGCACGTGCAGGTTGGCCGCCCCGCCGGTACCGAGGATCAGCCGGGAGGTGAACCGGACGCCGCCCAACTCGAAGGCGCTCGACTCGTGGTCCATCCGGCTCACCCGCCCTGGGCGGCGCTGAGCACCTCGACCCGGTCACCGCCGCGCAGCACCGTCGCCGGCCAGCCGGTACGCGGTACCACCTCACCGTTCACCGCCACCGCGACGCCGCGCTGTTGGCCGGTGATGTCGCGGACCAGGTCGGCCACCGTCAGCCCGTCCGGCAGGCTGCACCCGGCACCGTTCACGGTCAGTTCCACGAGTCGTCCTCCGTCGAGTGCGGAAAAGTGCGAGCGGCCGTTGCGCCCACGACGCCGGGTGAGTCGGCGAACCGGTCCGGCCGGAAGGGTGCCAGCAGTGCGTCGGAGTTGCCGTCCCCCGTGATCAAGTCGGTGATCATGTCTGCGGTGACCGGAGTCAGCACGATCCCGTGCCGGTGGTGGCCGGTGGCGACCAGGACCCCCGGCCGCCCCGGTAACGGGCCCAGGATCGGCGCGTTGTCCGGCGTGCCCGGACGCAGCCCCGCCAGCGTCTCGACCAGGTCGTACTCGGCGATCTCCGGCAGCAGGTCGACGGCGGCCCGCAGCAGCCGCAGCACCGCTCCGGCGGAGACACCGAGGTCGGAGCGCTCTTCGACGGTCGCACCGACGACCACCTCACCGCTGTCGCGCGGCACGAGGTAGACGTGCTCGCCGTCGGCGTACCCCCGGATCACGTGCCGGAAGCCTGGCGGCCCGCCATCGGGCGCGCGCAGCCGCAGCACCTGGCCCTTCACCGGACGGACCGGCAGACCGGTCAGGGCCGCGCTGCCGCAGCCGGCGGCGACCACCGTCGCGCCGGCCGCGACGTCGGACAGCCGGCGTACCGGCTCGGCGACCAGCACCGCGCCCGCCCGCTCCGCCGCCAGCCGCAGCGCCGGCACCAGCCGGCGCGGGTCGACCTGATGGTCGGTGGCGGCGAGCGCGCCGCCACGCACCCGGGGCGCCAGCGCCGGCTCGCGCTCGCGCAGCGGCGACGGGCGCAGCGGCGTCACCGGCAACCCCAACTCCTGCTGGTACGCCCAGAGCCGACGCGCCTCGGCGAGGTCGTCGGTGGTCAGCCCGACCATCAGGGTGCCTTCGGTCCGGTAGCCGATGTCGGTGCCGGTCACCTCGGTCAGTTCGGCGGCGAACCCGGGCCAGCGGCCGGCCGACTCGGTAAGCAGGGCGGTCAGCTCCCGCTCGCCGAAGTACGCCTCGGCGACCGGTGCCAGCATGCCGGCGGCCACCTGCGAGGCACCCGACCCGGGCGCCGGATCGTGCACGACCACCCGCAACCCGCGCGCCGCGCACCGCCAGGCGACCGCCCACCCGATCGGCCCGCCCCCCACGACTGCCACGTCGGGGCGGCGCGGTGGCACCACACCGCTGGTGGCCGGGCGTCCGGTCAACATGTCAGCGCCCGAACCAGCTCGGCGGCGGCGCGGGCGGGATCGGTGGCTCCGGAGAGCGCACCGACCACCGCCACCCCGTACGCGCCGGCGGCCCGCAACTCGGGCACGTCCGCCGCCGTCACCCCACCGATGGCGATCACCGGTACCTCGACCGACTCGACCACCGCCCGAACACCGGCCGCGCCGATCGGCGGGGGCAGCCCGTCCTTGGTGGCGGTGACACGGCACGGTCCCACGCCCAGGTAGCTAGCTCCGGCGGTGACCGCGGCAAGCGCGGTTGCCGGTTCCCGCGCGGTGGCACCCAGCACCGCCGTCGGGCCGAGCACCTCCCGGGCCGCCGCCACGGGCAGGTCGTCGGCACCGACGTGACCACCGGCGGCGCCGGTGGCCAAGGCCACGTGCAGTCGGTCGTTGACCAGGCAGGGCACCCGGTACGGCCTAACCAGGGCCAACACCTGCCGGGTCAGCTCGTACGTCTGCCGGTCGGTGGCGCAGTCCTCGACGCGGACCTGAACCACCAGTTGCTTGTGGACCACCGGGAGCACGGCCCGCAGCACGGCGAGCGGATCCCGCCCGGGTCGGGTGTCGGTGATCAGATGCAGTCGCCCCAGGGACGGCACGGCAACACTCCTCCCTGCGCCGGCATTACCCGGATCAGGTTCGACGGTCGGGGGCTCACAGCCCCCCTCTCAGCCCGGTGCACCGGGCTCCCGTGGGTTCGTTGGGTGTCACCGTACGTCGTTTCGCCGGCTCCGCCAAGCCCATCCTGCGCCACCGGCAGGGGCGCAGCCTGCCCTGTCGTGCCGACTCGCAGCAGCACGGCGGCCAGAAGAACGCGGCGTGCACTGCGGTGCCGGCCGCGCCGCCGCCTTCGAGAAGTTGGACGACCCTGGGGACGTTGACGAGCACTGCGGTCGGTACGACCCCGAGGGTGGGCCTGTTCACTCTCGGCGCCAACCGGCCTCCGCCCGAGGTGCGGGCCGGCAGCCGTGGTGGTTTGGGCGGGCTGTGCCGAAAATGTCAGTTGCGTTTACCGAAACGTTATCCATTGAAACCTTGCCATTAATCGTTCCAGCGGAACTAATTTGTTCAGCGACTCGACATAAATGCTGGGACGGCCACCCTTCGGCAAGGTGGCCGGGCCAGCCCCATCTGGGACGGTCTTCGGCGGGCCGACCCCGTGACCCCTGTCCAGCAAGGACAAAGGAGACCGGAGTGCCCCGAACACCTCGTGCCCGTGCACCCCTGACAGCCGCCTTCCTATCCCTGGGCCTCGCCGCGACCATGCTCCTGGCGGCCCCGGCCGCCCAGGCCGCGCCCGCCCCCGTCGCCCAGGCGGTACCGGAAGCCGCCGCCGAGACGTTCTCGGTGCTGGTCTTCTCCAAGACCGCCGGCTTCCGCCACGCCTCCATCCCAACCGGCATCGCCGCCATCCAGGAACTCGGCGCGGAGCACGGTTTCACCGTCGACACCACTGAGGACGGCGCTGCCTTCACCGACGCCAACCTGGCCCAGTACCGGGCCGTGATCTGGCTCTCCACCACCGGAGACGTGCTCACCGCCGACCAGCAGGCGGCGTTCGAGCGCTACATCCAGGCCGGTGGCGGCTACGCCGGCATCCACGCCGCCGCCGACACCGAGTACAGCTGGGCCTGGTACGGCGAATTAGTGGGGGCGTACTTCAACAGCCACCCGGCCAACCAGCAGGCCACGGTCAAGGTGGAGGATCCGGCTCATCCCTCCACCGCCCACCTGCCGGGACGCTGGTCCCGGTTCGACGAGTGGTACAACTACCGCACCAACCCGCGTGGTTCGGTGCACGTGCTGGCCACCCTCGACGAGACCAGCTACAACGCGGGCTCCGGCGCGATGGGGCCGGACCACCCGATCGCCTGGTGCCAGGACTACGACGGCGGCCGGGCCTGGTACACCGGCGGTGGCCACACCGACGAGTCGTACGCCGAACCGGAGTTCCGCACCCACCTGCTCGGCGGCATCCGCACCGCCGCCGGGATCCAGGGTGCCGACTGCGGTGCGTCGCTTACCGCCAGCTTCGAGAAGGTGACGCTGGACAGCAACACCAGCAACCCGATGGAGCTGGACATCGCGCCCGACGGCCGGGTCTTCTACATCGAACGCGACGGCCGGGTGCAGATCGTCAAGCCGGACACCGGCAACACGGTCACCGCCATCGACCTCGACGTCTTCACCGGCAACGAGGACGGCCTGATCGGCATCCGGCTCGACCCGGACTTCGCCACCAACAACTGGGTGTACCTCTACTACGCCCCGAACGACGGCGTGGCACGCAACGTGCTCTCCCGGTTCACGGTCAGCGGCGACTCGATCGACGCGGCCAGCGAGGAGGTCGTGCTCCAGGTCGACACCCAGCGCAACACCTGCTGCCACGCTGGCGGCACCATGACGTTCGACTCCGCCGGCAACCTCTACCTGGCCACCGGGGACAACACCAACCCGTTCTCGTCGGACGCCTACACGCCGATCGACGAGCGGCCCGGACGCGCCGACTACGACGCGCAGCGCACCTCCGGCAACACCAACGACCTGCGCGGCAAGGTGATCCGGATCCACCCGCAGGACGACGGGACGTACACCATCCCGGAGGGCAACCTCTTCCCGCCGGGTACGGCGCAGACCCGGCCCGAGATCTACGCGATGGGCTTCCGCAACCCGTTCCGGATCGGCATCGACCCGGCCACCGACACCCTCTACGTCGCCGACTACGGCCCGGACGCCGCGTCGGACAACCCCAACCGGGGCCCCGAGGGCCTGGTCGAGTGGAACATCGTCGACGAACCGGGCAACTACGGCTGGCCGTACTGCACGGGCACCAACGAGGCGTACAACGACTACCAGTTCCCCTCCGGCCCGAGCGGGCCGAAGTTCGACTGCGCCGCAGTGGTGAACAACTCGCCGAACAACACCGGCCTGACCAACCTGCCGCCGGCCATCCCGGCCACCGTCGACTACGGCTACGGCGGTGACCCGCGCTACCCCGAGATCGGTGGCGGTGGCGCGCCGATGGGCGGCCCGGTCTACCGGTACGACGCCGACCTCGACTCGGACCGCAAGTGGCCGGCGTACTACGACGGCAAGGCGCTGCTCGGCGAGTGGAACCAGTCGAAGATGTACACGATGCAGGTCACCGAGGACGGCACCGAGCTGGTCGACATCAACCAGTTGCTCACCGGGATGTCCTTCATCCGGCCGATGGACTTCGAGTTCGGTCCGGACGGCGCGATGTACCTGATCGAGTGGGGCAGCGGCTTCGGCGGCAACAACGACAACTCCGGCGTCTACCGGATCGACTACATCGCCGGTGACCGGGCACCGATCGCGGTGGCCAACGCCGAGCCCACCTCCGGGCAGGCCCCGCTGACCGTCGCCTTCTCCAGTGCCGGCTCGCGCGACCCGGACGGCGGCACGCTCACCTACGCCTGGACGTTCGGCGACGGTGGCACCTCCACCGAGGCCAACCCCACCCACACGTACGCCGAGGCGGGCAACTACACCGCCCAGCTCACCGTCACCAACCCCAAGGGTCGTACGGCGGTGGCGAACGTGCCGATCACGGTGGGCAACACCGCGCCGACCGTGACCATCGAGTTCCCGCCGGACGGCGGCTTCTTCGACTGGGGCGACCAGGTCAAGTACACGATCACGGTGACCGACCCGGAGGACGGGGACGTCGACTGCGCCGACGTCCAACTCCAGGTGCTGCTCGGGCATGACGAGCACGCCCACCCGCTGGAGCAGCACACCGGCTGCACCGGCACGGTGCAGACCCAGCTCGCCGCCGGCCACGGCGCCGAGGCGAACGTCTTCACCGTGTTCGAGGCCAGCTACACCGACCAGGGCGGGTCCGGTGGGGCCGACCCGCTGACCGGCCGCGCGATCGAGATTCTCCAGCCCAAGCGCAAGCAGGCCGAATACTTCACCGCGACCGGCCGGACCGAGGACGGCACCGGCGGCGGCGACCCCGGGGTGCAGCGCGAGGCGACCGGCGACTCCGCCGGTGGCGGCCAGAACATCGGTTTCATCGAGGACGGCGACTGGTGGTCGGTCGTACCGGCCGACCTGACCGGGATCGACGAGATCCGGTTCCGGGTCGCCTCGGCCGTCAGCGGCGGCGTGATCGAGGTGCGGGCCGGCGCGGTCGACGGACCTGTGGTCGCCACGGCGGCCGTGCCGGGTACCGGCGACTGGCAGACCTACACCGACGTCACCGCACCGGTGACCGGCGCGGCGAGCGGTTCGCTGTACTTCGTCGCCCAGGACCCGGCCGGCGGCGCGGGATCGCTGTTCAACGTCAACTGGGCGGACTTCGTCGGTAAGGGCGTCACCGACAACGCGCCGCCGGCGGTCACCGCGACCGCCACGCCGGCCTCCGGCACCGCGCCGGTCACCATCGCGTTCGGCGGCACCGCCACCGACCCCGAGGGTGACACCCCGCTGACGTACGAGTGGGACTTCGGTGACGGCGGCACGGCGGACACGCTCCAGGCCGAGCACACGTACACCGCACCCGGCAACTACACCGCCACCCTGACGGTGACCGACAGCCGTGGTGCCCGGTCGTACGCGACCGTACCGGTCCGGATCGACGCGCCGAACACTTCCTGTTTCGGCACCCGGTCCGACGACTTCAGCGGCGACAGCCTGGACCGGGACCGGTGGGAGGTGGTGCGGGAGAACCAGCTCCTGGCCGTCTCCGACGACGCGCTGCGGCTCCCCACCGGCGTCGGCGACCTGTACGGCAGCCGTAACGACGCCACCAACCTGGTGCTCCAGCCGGCACCGTCGGGAGCCTGGCAGGCGACCACGAAGGTCACCCTGCCGGTGACCGCCAACTACCAGCAGGCCGGCCTGCTGGTCTACGGCGACGACGAGAACTACGCCAAGCTGGACCTGCTCTACAACGGCAGCCGCCGGGTGGAGTTCATCCGGGAGACCGCCGGCACCCCGCGCAACGAGGGTGCCGACAGCACCGACGCACCGGCGGGTGACACTGTCTACCTGCGGGTGAGTAGCGACGGCACCAGCCTGACCGCCGCGCTCTCGGCCGACGGCCAGACCTTCACCCCGGTCGGTCGCTCCGCCGCGTTGGAGGGCATCGAGAATCCGCGGATCGGCCTGTTCGCGCTCAACGGGGGCACCGACGCACCCGTGGTCGAGGCGGCCTTCGACTGGTTCCAGGTGACGCCGGACGAGCCGCCCGGCCCGGTCGACCCGTCGGACGAGTTCACCGGTGACGCACTGGACAAGTGCCGGTGG
The DNA here is from genome assembly GCF_027497175.1 of Verrucosispora sp. WMMD573. NCBI lineage: Bacteria > Bacillati > Actinomycetota > Actinomycetes > Micromonosporales > Micromonosporaceae > Micromonospora > Verrucosispora sp. WMMD573. The sequence goes on from NZ_CP114901.1 coordinate 637,737, forward strand.
AACGCGATCGTCCGGGAGGACCCGACCGCCTACCAGATCAGCGACGGGTCGCTGCGGGTCGACGTGCCCAACGGTGACATCTACGGCACGGACAACACCGGGCCGACGAACTTCATTCTCCAGAACGCACCGAGCGGCGACTGGACGTTGGAGACCAAGGTCGACGGCAGTCTGCTGGACGAGCAGTACCAGCAGGCCGGCCTGATCGTGTACGCCGACGACGACAACTACCTGAAGTTCGACTACATCGTGGACAACCAGGCCGGCCAGACGGTCACGCGGCGGATCGAGTTCCGCAGCGAGATCGACGGAGTGGTACAGAATCCGCAGCCCGGTGCGGAGAGCCTCACCGAGTCGGTGTGGCATCTGCGGTTGGCCCGCAGCGGTGACACGTTCACCGCGTCGTACTCGACGGACGGCACCACCTGGACCGCGCTGACCGAGCTGACAAACGCCGCCGTCGGTGCGACGCCGAAGGTGGGCCTGTTCACCCTCGGCGGCAACCAGACCGCATCGAAGGCGGCATCGTTCGACTACTTCCGGCTCTCCACCGACGCCGGATCGGACGACGAGACCGCGCCGGTCACCACGGCAGAGGTGTCCGGCACCCCGGTCGAGGGTTGGCTCACCGGCCCGGCGACGGTCACCCTGACCGCGGTCGACGAGGACGGCGGCAGCGGGGTGGCGCGCACCGAGTACCAGCTCGATGACGCCACCGACTGGACCGCATACACCGGTCCGGTGCCGGTGACCGGGGACGGCGAGCACGAGCTGCGGTTCCGCTCCGCCGACGAGGCCGGCAACGTGGAGGAGACGAAGGCGGTCACCGTCCGCATCGACGCCACCGCGCCGGTCAGCACCGCGTCGTTCGCCCCGGCGAACGACGCGGGCTGGCACGACGGCACCGTCCCGGTGGTGCTCACCTCGACCGACGCCGGTTCCGGGGTGGCGCTGCTGGAGTGGTCGCTGGACGGTGGCGACTGGACGCCGTACACCGAGCCGGTCGAGATCACTGGCGACGGGGACCACGAGCTGCTCTACCGGGCCACCGACACCGCCGGCAACGCCGAGACGTTGAAGGCGGCGGTGGTACGCATCGACGGCACCAAGCCGACCTTGTTGGTCTCCGGCATCGCCGACGGCCAGCTCTACGGTGACAGCCAGGACGTCCGGGTGTCCTGGCAGGCGGTCGACCCGACCTCGGGCATCGCGACAGTGGTCGGCCAGCTCGACGGCCGTCCCTACGTCAGCGGCACGCTCCAGGCGATGTACGAGCTGCCGCTGGGCCTGCACGAGCTGACCGTCACGGCGAACGACAAGGCGGGCAACGCCACCACCACGACGGTCCGCTTCTTCGTCACCACCTCGTTCCGGGACATGCAGAACCTGCTGGACCGGTTCAAGGCGACGGGTCGGCTCTCCAACAAGGCGTACAACCAGTTGTCGAAGCGGCTCTCCAACGCCCGTACGGCGGAGGCGGAGGGCAACGACCGACGGGCGATCAACCAGCTCACCGCGTTCCGGACGTTGGCCGGCGACGCCGAACTGGTTGGCGAGGCGGAGATCCGGGACGTGCTGATCCGGGACGCCGATGCCATGATCGTCCGGCTCGGCGGCACGGCCAGCAAGACGGGCGTACGGGCCAACGACGGCGAGTCCGTCAAGGGTGCCGGCCGCCTCGGCGGTGACCCCACGCGGCTGGCTCCCGGCCGCAAGCTGTGAGTACAGGGCCCCGTCCGGCACCGTCCGGGCGGGGCCCTTCACCCGACCTCTTGATCATGAAGTCGGCGGCGTCCTGGAGAGGACGCCGCCGACTTCATGTCGACGCAAGGAGCACGGCACGGGTCAGCGGTCGAGCACCGCCCGCAGCGCCTTGAGGTCGTCCTCGGTGGGCTGCCAGGCACCGGCCTCGGCGTTGGCGCGCACCTGCTCCGGCGTGGTGGCACCGGCGATCACCGAGGTGACCGCCGGTTGGGCGGCCAACCCACCGATGGCCACGTGCAGCATCGGCACATCCCGTTCCGCGGCGTACGCCTCGATGCCCTCGATGGTGTCCCAGTCGGCGGCGGCGAGCCGCTGGGCGTACCGGCCACCGCCGGCCAGCCGGCTGCCGGCGGGTGGCGCCGCGCCCCGCTTGTACTTGCCGGTGAGCAGCCCGTTGGCCAGCGGGAAGAACGGCAGCATGCCCAAGCCGAACCGGTCGCAGGCCGGCAGCACCTCGATCTCGACGTCCCGGTTGAGCAGGCTGTAGTGGTTCTGCGCGCTGACGAACCGGGTGAGTCCCCGGGTCTTGGCCGTCCAGTCGGCATCGGCGATCTGCCAGCCGGAGAAGTTGGAGTTGCCCAGATACCGCACCTTGCCGGCGCGGACCAGGTCGTCCAGGGCGGCCAGCGTCTCGTCGATCGGGGTGCCGGAGTCCGGCTCGTGGAACTGGTACAGGTCGATGTAGTCGGTGTCCAGTCGCCGCAGTGACGCCTCGACCGCCCGGATCACGTACCGCCGCGAGCCGCGTACCCCGAAGTCCCGCCCGTTGCTACCGGCCATCGACATGCCGAACTTGGTCGCCAGCACCACGTCGTCGCGGCGGCCCTTCAGGGCCGCGCCGAGCTGCGCCTCCGAGGCGCCGTGCGGCTCGCCGTAGATGTCGGCGGTGTCGAAGAAGTTGATTCCGGCGTCCAGGGCCGCGTCGACCACCGAGCGGGTGCCGTCGACATCGAGTTTGCGGCCGAAGTTGTTGCAGCCGATCCCCACGACGGACACCACGAGCCCGGAGTCGCCCAGCCGGCGATAGTTCATCTCACTCACCGGATCACCATATGTCGCCCTGTCGGGTGGTCGCAGGGCCGGCCGCGGGACCAGACCGCTCAGGCCACGTCCCAGACCGGTTCGTCGGTCTCGACCACCTCGCCGTCGCCCCGGAACAGCAGGAACCGGTCGAAGGTGCGGGTGAACCAGCGGTCATGGGTGACCGCCACCACCGTGCCGGAGAAAGCGGTGAGCCCGGCCTCCAACGCCTCGGCCGAGGCCAGGTCGAGGTTGTCGGTGGGCTCGTCGAGCAGCAGCATGGTCGCGCCGGACAGCTCCAGCAGCAGCACCAGGAACCGCGCCTGCTGCCCGCCGGAGAGGGTGCCGAAGCGCTGGTCACCCTGTCCCGCCAGCTCGTACCGGGACAGCGCCGCCATGGCGGCGTGCCGGTCCATGCCGGCCCGGTGCTCGTCGCCCCGCCAGAGAATCTCCACGAGCGTCCGCGTCATCAGCTCCGGCCGGTCGTGGGTCTGGGAGAAGTGACCGGGTCGGACCCGCGCGCCGAGTCGGGCCACCCCGTCGTGCGCCACCGGAGCGAGCGCCGGCGCGTCGTCGACGGGGCCGTTCGCCGGGTCCGGGTCCGTCCCACCCCGGGCCAGCAGGCGCAGGAAGTGCGACTTGCCGGTGCCGTTGGCACCGAGCACCGCCAGCCGGTCGCCGTACCACAGCTCCAGGTCGAAGGGGTAGGTCAGGCCGTCCAGCTCCAACTGCTCGCAGACCAACGCGCGCTTGCCGGTCCGTCCGCCGGCCAGCCGCATCCGGATGTCCTGCTCCTTCGGCGGTACGGGCGGCGGCCCGGCCTCCTCGAACTTGCGCAACCGGGTCTGCGCCGCCTGGTAACGCGAGGCCATACCGGAGTTGTACGCGGCCTTCTGCTTGTACATCAGCATCAGCTCGCGCAGCTTCTGGTGCTCCTCGTCCCACCGTTTGCGCTGCTCGTCGAGGCGGTCATGCCGGGACACCCGCGCCTCGTGCCAGCTGGCGAAGCCGCCCGGGTGCACCCAGGCGCTGCCACCCTCCACCGCGACCACCCGGTCAGCGGTGTGCGCCAGCAGCTCCCGGTCGTGCGACACGTAGAGCACCGACTTGGCCGACTCCCGCAGCCGTGCCTCCAGCCAGCGCTTGCCCGGCACGTCTAGGAAGTTGTCCGGCTCGTCGAGCAGCAGCACCTCGTCGGGGCCGCGCAGCAGCAGTTCCAGGGCGAAGCGCTTCTGCTGCCCACCGGAGAGGGTCCGGACCGGGCGCTGCCGGGCGGCTTCCCAGGGCAGGTCGAGGACGATGGTGGCGACGGTGTCGAAGAGCACCTCGGCGTCGTATCCGCCGGTCTCGCCCCAGGCGGCCAACGCGTCGGCGTACGCCAGTTGGGCCTTGCCGGCGGCGGTGCTGTACTTGCCGCGCAGCTCGGCCTCACGCATGGCCGCCTCGGTCTCGGCCAGCCGACGACCGGCGTCGCGCAGCGACGGCGGCGCGAGTGACAGGGCCAGGTCGGCCAGCGTCGACTCGTCACCGATCATGCCGATGAACTGGCGCATGACGCCCAGACCACCGGTACGCGCGATCGCGCCGGTACGCACCGGCAGGTCACCGGCGACCATTCGCAGCAACGTCGTCTTGCCCGCACCGTTCGGCCCGACCAGCGCCACCTTGGCGCCCTCGCCGACCCGGAACGACACGTCGGCGAAGAGTTCCCGCCCGTCGGGCAGGACATGCCCGACCGCCGCCACGTCCACGTATCCCACGCGGGCATCCTGCCCGAGCCGGCCCGGCAGGCCAACCGATTACCCGGTCAGCGGGTGACGCGCAACACCCGGAACCCCTTCTGGCTCGCGTGCCGAGCCACCTGCCAGCCCTGCTCGACCAGCCAGCGCTGCAACGAGTCACCGCCGAGATGGCGGGCCACCACGAACCAGGCCACCCCGCCCGGGGCCAGTCGGGGCAGCCAGCGCAGCAGCATCTCGTGCAGTTCGTCCTTGCCGACCCGGATCGGCGGGTTGGACCAGATCTGGGCGAAGCGGAGGTCGGCGGGTACCTCCTCGGGCGTCGTCACCCGCAGCCGGCCGGACAACCCGAGCCGGGCGGCGTTCTCGGCCGCCAGTCCCCGGGCCCGCTCGTTCACGTCGACCGCCCAGGTCGTCGCCGTCGGCGCGACGGTGGCGAGCACGCAGGCGATCGGGCCGAACCCGCAGCCGAGGTCGAGCAGCGCCGCACCGGCGGTCGCGGCATCGGGCAGCTCGGCCTTGCGCAGCAACACTGCCGTGCCCGGATCGAGGCGGCTGGCGGAGAAGACCCCGGATGCCGAGGCCAGGGTGTAGTCGCGGCCGGCGACGGTGAACTGCACCTCGCGCGCCTGGGCGGGCGCGTTCGGCTCGGCGGTGAAGTAGTGGTCCCCGGTCACGCCGGCCATTCTCGCACCGAGTGCGGATCGGGCCGAAGGTACGGCGCCCCGGTTACTCCGACACGTTCATCAACCGCGTTTCGACGAAATACCCACTAAAGGGATAAACATCCCTACTCTGGACGACATGGTGTATCGGTACGACTCCGATGAGGACGCATACGTCCCGTACCGGGACGACGAGACCGCGGGCAGTCCGCCCCCGCCCGGCCCGCCGCCCCCGGCCGGGCCGTCCCCGTCGCGCTTCCCCACCCCGTCGCTGGCCCGCCCGAACCAGATCATGCTGCCATCGTCGGCGCCGCCACGTGGGGCGTTCCCCACCGGGCAGCAGGAGCCGGCACCACGGTATGACCCGCCGCCGCCCGCGCCCGACGAACCGGCGGCGGTCGGCGTGGCGGCGGCACCGCCGGGGCCCGGCACGACGACCGTCGCGCCGCCGCCCCGCCGAGGTGGCGGTCGCGGATGGCAGGTGCTGGTCGGCGGCGCCGCGGCGCTGGTGCTGCTCGGCCTCTGCGGTCTCACCGCCGCCACCCTGTTGGACGGTCGGACCCTGATCGGTCAGCAGGCGGGGCCCAGCGCCGCACCGGACACCACGCGTGGCACGGCGCCCGCCGACGCCAGCGACCTCGACTCCCGGGACACCGACCAGGCGCCGCTCACCGCCCGCGAGGTCTTCCCCGCCAGCACTCTCGCCGTCGGCGACGCTGAGAACGGCTACGAGGTGCTACGCACCCAGTCCAGCGCCAGTTGCCCGGTAGCCGCCACCGGGGAGGTCTCGGAGCTGCTGGTCCGGCTCGGCTGCAACCAGGTCGTCCGGGCCACCCTCCGCGCACCGGACGGCGACCACCTGGTCACCACGGGACTGTTCAACCTCACCGACCGGTCCAGCGCCGAGCGGGCCCGGGATCGGATTCGCCAACTGCTCGACGAGCGGCAGGGCCGCTTCCGCGGCATGTCGGCGGGGGACGACACGGAGGTCATCACCACCGCCCCGGCACGGGTCGGCTGGCAGGTACGCGGCCACTACATCGCCTACGCGGTGGTCGCCCGCACGGACGGCGCCACCATCCGCTCCGGTGACACCGGAGTCCGCGAGATCCTCTTCGACATGCTCGAACAGCATCTGAACCAGGGAGTGCTGGAGCGGCGGGCCGAGGGCGGGATGGCCAGCCAGCCGACCGAGGGCCCCACCGATGACACCGGCAGCCAGGACGAGTCCACCGGGGAATGACCGGCTGCCGACGACGGGAAGCGCGGCCGGCGGCTCAACTGTCGGCGGGTACCCGGAGCCGGCGGGTCGCGTCGGCGCGGCCCGCGTACTCGGCGGGATCGTCCGGGTAGCCGACCGCCACCAGGGTCAGCCCATGCGCCGGCGCCACGGTCACCTCGCTGGCCCGCTCCCGACGGGTCAGCAGGTCAGCCGGCCAGCCCACCGGTCGGCGGCCGTCCCCGGCGACCAGCATGGCACCGACCAGGCTACGGACCATCGCCTGACAGAACGCGTCGGCCTGCACGGTGGCGACCAGGATCCCGTCGACGTCCCGCCGCCAGTCCAGCCTGGTCACCTCCCGCAGCGTGGTGGCGTTCTCCTTGCGCCGGCAGTACGCGGCGAAGTCGTGCTCTCCGACCAGCCCGGCCGCCGCGGCGGTGAGGCGGTCCAGGTCGAGTGCCCGGGGCCAGGCCAGGACCTCGTGCCGGCGTAGCGGATCGCACCCCCACGGCGCGTCCGTCACCCGGTACTCGTAGCGGCGGAAGGTCGCCGAGAAGCGGGCGTCGAAGGTGGCCGGCACCGCCCGCATCGCCCGCACCCGCACATCGGTCGGGAGCAGCCGGGCCAGCCGGCGCAGCAGCCGTCCCTCGTGCGCCCGCCAGACGTCGACGGGCAGGTCCAGGTGACAGACCTGCCCGCTGGCGTGCACCCCCGCGTCGGTGCGGCCGGCAACGGTCAGCCCGGTCGCGGCACCGGTGCCGAGGACCAGATCCAGCGTCTCGACCAGCACGCCGGCGACCGTGCGCCGCTGCGGCTGGGCGGCCCAGCCGGAGAAGGCCGTGCCGTCGTACGCGACGTCCAGCCGCAGCCGGGTGCGCTCGTCCACGTGGTACCTCCTCGACGGATCGGGCCCGGCACCCCCGTGGTGGGGATGCCGGGCCCGACAACGGCCTCAGGGCCTGTCTCACCGGCCTTGGTCAGGCCTTGCCTTCCTCGGTGGCCAGGTCGCTGTCCTCGCGGGCAGCGGCGGTGTCACCGGAGGCCGACTGCGGCGGCTCGGCGTCCTGGTCGGCCGGTCGCGACGCGGGGGCCTCGTCGGCCGGTGCCAGCGCCTCGACCTTGTCCTGCTGGGCGGCCTTGCGCCCGGCGGTCTTCCGGTTCGCCTTCGGCTCGGCGACCTGAAGCTCCTCGACCAGCTCGATGATCGCCATCGGAGCGGCGTCACCCTTACGCGGACCGGTCTTCACGATCCGGGTGTAGCCACCGCTGCGGTTGGCGTACCGCGGCGCGATCTGGTCGAACAGGGCGTAGACCACGTCCTTGTCCTTGACCACGGTCAGCACCCGGCGGCGCGACGCGAGATCGCCCCGCTTGGCCTTGGTGATCAGCTGCTCGGCGAGCGGACGCAGCCGCCGGGCCTTGGTCTCGGTGGTCTGGATCTTGCCGTGCTGGAACAGCGCGGTGGCCAGGTTGGCCAGCATCAGCCGCTCGTGCGCGGGGCTGCCGCCGAGGCGGGGGCCCTTGGTGGGCGTGGGCATGCTTGGTGCTCCTCAGGTGTGGCGGCAGCGCGGACTAGAGCTGCTCGGTCTCGCGGTAGTCGTCGGTGTCGTAGTCGGCCTCGCCGAAGGCGTCCACGACGTGCGCCGGGTCGAAGTTCGGAGCCGAGTCCTTCAGCCCGAGACCCATCCCGGCGAGCTTCATCTTGACCTCGTCGATCGACTTCTGACCGAAGTTCCTTATATCGAGGAGGTCGGCCTCGGTACGCCCGATGAGCTCACCAACGGAGTTGATGCCCTCGCGCTTGAGGCAGTTGTAGGAGCGGACGGTCAGGTCCAGCTCCTCGATCGGCAGGGCCAGGTCCGCCGCCAGCTGCGCGTCCTGCGGGGACGGGCCGATGTCGATGCCCTCGGCGGTCTCGTCCAGCTCACGAGCCAGCCCGAACAGCTCCACAAGCGTCGATCCGGCCGAGGCCAGTGCGGTACGGGGCCCCATGGACGGCTTGGTCTCGACATCGATGATCAACCGGTCGAAGTCCGTCCGCTGCTCGACGCGGGTCGCCTCGACGCGGTAGGTCACCTTGAGCACCGGAGAGTAGATCGAGTCGACCGGAATCCGGCCGATCTCCGCGCCCGCCTGCTTGTTCTGCGCCGCCGTGACGTAGCCACGACCCCGCTCGACGGTCAGCTCCATGTCGAGCCGACCCTTGCCGTTGAGGGTGGCCAGCTTCAGGTCCGGGTTGTGCACCGAGACACCGGCCGGAGGCTGGATGTCGCCGGCCGTCACGTCGCCCGGGCCCTGCTTACGCAGGTACATGCTGACCGGCTCGTCGTGCTCGGAGCTGACGCAGAGCTCCTTGATGTTCATGACGAGCTCGACCACGTCCTCCTTGACCCCGGGGATGGTGGTGAACTCGTGCAGCACACCGTCGATCTTGATCGAGGTGACGGCCGCACCCGGGATGGACGACAGCAGCGTACGCCGCAGCGAGTTTCCCAGGGTGTAGCCGAAGCCCGGCTCCAGCGGCTCGATGGTGAACCGGGACCGGGTCTCGTTGATCGACTCCTCGGAGAGGGTCGGTCGCTGGCTGATGAGCATGTCTTCTCTTCTCTTCCGGGGCGCCCGCCATATGACGCCCACGACACAAACTGTTCCGGTGGCCCGCCCTGCCGGGCGGGCCACCGCAACGAGCCCTACTTGGAGTAGAGCTCGACGATCAGCTGCTCCTGGACCTGGGTGTCGATCACCTGTCGGGCCGGGAGCGAGTGCACCAGGATCTTCATCTGGCTGGGGATCGCCTCCAGCCACGCCGGAACGGTCTTGGAGCCGGCCTCGGCCTGGGCCACGATGAACGGGGTGAGCTCCTTGCTCTTGCCCCGGACCTCGATGATGTCGTGCTCCTTGACGCGGTACGACGGGATGTCGACCTTCTTGCCGTTCACCGTGAAGTGACCGTGCTTGACCAGCTGACGGGCCATGTCCCGGGACTTGGCGTAGCCGGACCGGTAGACCACGTTGTCCAGCCGCGACTCGAGGATCTGCAGCAGCACCTCGCCCGTCTTGGCCTTCTTGCTCACGGCTTCCTCGTAGTAGCCGCGGAACTGCTTCTCCAGCACGCCGTAGACCCGGCGGGCCTTCTGCTTCTCACGGAGCTGGAGCAGGTACTCCGTCTCCTTCGTGCGGCCGCGGCCGTGCTGCCCGGGCGGGAACGGCCGGGACTCGAACGGGCACTTCGGACCATCGCACTTGCTGCCCTTGAGGAACAGCTTCATCTTCTCCCGCCGGCAACGGCGGCAGTCAGCACCGGTGTAACGAGCCATCTCTCTCTACCTCTCAGACCCGACGACGCTTCGGCGGACGGCACCCGTTGTGCGGCTGCGGGGTGACGTCGGAGATCTGCCCGACCTCAAGGCCCACGGCCTGTAGCGAACGGATGGCGGTCTCCCGGCCGGAGCCGGGGCCCTTGACGAACACGTCGACCTTGCGCATGCCGTGCTCCATGGCCCGACGCGCGGCAGCCTCGGCGGCCAGCTGCGCGGCGAACGGAGTCGACTTGCGGGAGCCCTTGAAGCCCACCTGGCCGGACGAGGCCCAGGAGATGACGGCACCAGTCGGATCGGTGATCGAGACGATGGTGTTGTTGAAGGTGCTCTTGATGTGCGCCTGCCCGTGGGCGACGTTTTTACGTTCCTTGCGCCGGACCTTCTTGACTGCGGCTCCGGCACGAGCCTTCGGTGGCATAAGTCTGTGCGCTCCTGAATGGGTTCTGGCTTCTCGCCCCGTTGATTTCTTAGACACCGGTTCCGATAGGAGTCCGGCCTACCTCGACGGAGAACGACCAGAATTCCGGTTAAAGAAACTACTTCTTGCCGGGCTTCTTCTTGCCGGCGACAGTCCGCTTCGGGCCCTTGCGGGTCCGCGCGTTGGTCTTGGTCCGCTGGCCACGCACGGGCAGGCCCCGGCGGTGCCGGATGCCGGCGTAGCAGCCGATCTCGACCTTGCGGCGGATGTCAGCGGCGACCTCGCGGCGCAGGTCGCCTTCAACCTTGTAGTTGGCCTCGATGTGGTTGCGGAGCTGGACCAGCTCCTCGTCCGTGAGGTCCCGGACGCGCGTGTCCGGCGAGATGCCGGTGGCGCTGAGCGTCTCCAGGGCGCGGGTGCGGCCCACGCCGAAGATGTAGGTGAGCGCGATCTCCATCCGCTTCTCGCGGGGAAGGTCGACGCCGACTAGACGTGCCATGTGCGGGCGTACTCCTCGTGGTGTGCTGGCGAAGGTGTGGACCCGTCCCACCCCGCTACCGGCCGTCCCTGTCCTTCCGACGCCGATGGCGCCGGCGACCGGGATCGGTCGCTGCCCGAGCGGGCCCCGGCCTTCGACCGGGGGTCAACCACGATTGGCGTACGCAATGCGCACCGCTCGCGGCTGGAACGAGCATGTGATGTGTGGGCTGGTTCAGCCCTGGCGCTGCTTGTGGCGCGGGTCGGTGCAGATGACCATGACCCGGCCGTGCCGGCGGATCACCCGGCACTTGTTGCAGATCCTCTTGACGCTCGGCTTGACCTTCACGGTTGCCTTACTTCCCATCTGGCCCGGCATCACGAGGCGCGACACCGGACGTCGAAGACGGACACGGGACGTTTCCCGGCCGCCGTCAGGCTTACTTGTAGCGGTAGACGATGCGCCCGCGGGTCAGGTCGTACGGCGAAAGCTCGACGACGACCCGATCCTCCGGCAGGATGCGGATGTAGTGCTGCCGCATCTTGCCGCTGATGTGAGCCAGCACCTTGTGGCCGTTGGCGAGCTCCACCCGGAACATAGCGTTCGGCAGGGGCTCGATGACCCGACCTTCGATCTCGATGGCTCCGTCTTTTTTCGGCATGTCCTCCGCTGTCCTGACGTCGGTTGCTCCGGACGGCCCACAACGTCTTACACGGGTGCTTGACCAAGATCAGGCTTCCCGCGCCAGCCGCGGCTCCGCGTCCCACCGAAGCGCTGGTGGGCATGGCAGAGTGGACGCTGCGCGCCGATCAGAAAGTGTACGCCCGCCTGCACGCCGTCGCCAAACCGACAGGCCACCTGAGGCCGGCCAGGTTCAGGAAACGGGACGTTCAGCCCACATCGCCCCGGTCGGGTCGCCGCGTCGGCTCACTCACCGGCGCCCCGGCCGCGTCGCGGGTGCCGTCGTCGCCGGCCGGCCGCCCGCCTTCGGTGCGGCCGCTCTCCGCCGCCGGTGCGGCTTCGGTGACGCCGTCGGCCGTCGCGCCGGATCCAGGGGCTCCAGCGATGCCGGGCTGCTGCTGGCCGACGGCCTCACGCTCACGCCTGAGCGCCCGCTTCTCGGCTTTCCGCTGCCGGCGGCGCTCCCGCTCCGCCGCCCAGCGCGCCGGCTCACCGCTGGTCAGCCCGGTGACGGTACGCACCAGTACCACCGCACCCCACGGGCCCGCGACCCAGCCCGGCCAGAAGTAGAGCGCCTCACCGGCCGCCAGCGAGCTGAGGGCCCAGATCGCCACCACGATCCCGACCACCTTCAGCCACGGTTCCCAGACCTCGGCCAGCCAGCGCGCGGCGAGCCCGCGGCCGGCCTCGGCCGGCACCGGGACGCTCGGCTGCCCAGACGTCGGCAGCACCGCGCCGCCGGGCGCCGGCAGGTCGCTGACGAGGGCATCGAGTTCGGCGTACGTACGGGCGGCATAGGCCCGCTGCAACCGCTCGTCGTACTCGTGCAGGTCGAGCCGGCCCTCGTCGAGAGCGACCCGGAGGCGCTCGGCGACGGCCTGCCGGTCGACGTCCGCTGCCCGCATAGCGTCCCGCTCGTCCATGCCGGCAAGCATGCCACCGCGAGGCCAGCGCCGCCCCTGGCGGCGTTACCGGGCCGCCCTGGCAGCCGTACCGGGCCCGCCGCCCGTTACCCGGCAGACGTGGTGCTCGGCTGGCGAGCGGTGACCAGGTCGCCCAGCCGGGCCCGGCCGCCGTCGAACGCGGTCAGCACCCACACCCCGTCGGGCAGCAGGGCCATGCTGTGCTCGACATGCGCGGCCCGCGAGCCGTCGCGGGTGACGACGGTCCAGCCGTCGGCGAGTTCCGCGGTACGCGGCGAGCCCATGGTGATCATCGGCTCGATGGCCAGCGCCAGCCCCGGCACCAGCCGTGGTCCCTTGCCCGGCCGTCCGTGGTTGAGCACGTGCGGGTCCTGGTGCATCTCGGTGCCGATGCCGTGGCCGCCGTAGCCATCGACGATGCCGTAGCGCCCCGCCTTGCGTACCGTACGTTCCACCGCGTGCGAGATGTCGGTCAGCCGGCCCTTGCCGCTGGCGGCGCCGCGAGCGGCAGCGGCGATCCCGGCCCACATCGCGTCCTCGGCGACCTCGGCCATCCGAAGCAGCGCCGGATCGACCTCGCCCACACCGACCGTGATCGCCGCGTCACCGTGCCACCCGTCGAGCACCGCGCCGCAGTCGATCGAGATCAGGTCACCCTCGGCGAGGACCTGCTTCGGCGACGGGATGGCGTGCACGATCTGCTCGTTGACCGAGGAGCAGATCGACGCCGGGAACCCGTGATAGCCCTTGAACGACGGCACCGCGCCCGCGGCACGGATCGTCGTCTCGGCGATCGCATCCAGGTCGGCGGTGCTCACCCCGGGAGCCACCGCCTCCCGCATCCGGCGAAGCGCCTCCGCGACCACGAGACCGGCGGCCCGCATCTTCTCGATCTGCTCAGGGGTCTTCAGCTGGATGTCCAGCTGGGGACGACGCATGGAGGCGCTACCTTTCGTTGCCCAAACAGCGGGGTACGACCGGCGTACCCCGCTGTCAGCACTCTATCCGGCTGCGAGCCGGCCGACCTCAGCCCCCGTACGACCGCAGGGCGTCGATGGCGCGGACGGTGACGTCCTCCACCGGGCCGGTGGCGTCGATGCCGACCAGCTTGCCCTGCGCGCCGTAGTAGTCCACCAGCGGCGCGGTCTTCTCGGCGTACTCCCGCAGCCGGGCGGCGATCGTCTCCGGCTTGTCGTCGTCCCGCTGGAACAGCTCCGCACCGCACCTGTCGCAGATGCCTTCCCGGCTGGTCGGATCGAACTCGACATGCCAGATCTTGCCGCAGCCCCGGCAGGTGCGCCGGCCGGAGAGCCGCCGGATCACCTCGTCGTCGTCGACGACCAGTTCGAGCACGATGTCCAGCGCGGTCCCGAGATCGGCGAGGAGCTTGTCCAGCGCGGCGGCCTGCGGGGTGGTACGCGGGAAACCGTCGAGCAGGAAGCCCTCTGCGGCGTCCGGCTCGGCGAGCCGGTCCCGCACCATGTTGATGGTGACCTCGTCCGGGACGAGCTTGCCGGCGTCCATGTATCGCTTGGCCTCAACGCCGAGCGGGGTGCCCTGGGACACGTTGGCCCGGAAGATGTCGCCGGTCGAGATCTTCGGCACGGACAGGTGCGCGGCGATGAACTCCGCCTGTGTGCCCTTGCCCGCACCCGGCGGGCCCACCAGAACCAGTCTCATCTACCGCAGGAACCCTTCGTAGTTCCGCTGCATCAGTTGGCTCTCGATCTGCTTGCTCGTCTCCAGAGCAACGCCGACCATGATCAGCACCGCGGTACCACCGAACGGGAAGTTGAGGTACTGCTGCCGATCGAGCCAGATGAAGAAGAAGTTCGGCAGGATCGAGATGATCGCGAGGTACAGCGCACCCGGCAGGGTGATGCGGCTGAGGATGAAGTCCAGGTAGTCGGCGGTCGGCTTACCCGGGCGGATGCCCGGCACGAAGCCGCCGTACTTCTTCATGTTGTCCGCGACCTCGGTCGGGTTGAACGTGATCGAGACGTAGAAGTACGTGAAGAAGATGATCAGCAGGAAGTAGACCACGATGTAGATCGGGCTGGTCGGATCGACCAGGTTGTTCTGGATCCACGCCTGGGTCTTGCCCGGGTCGTTCTGGTCGAAGAACTGCAGCGCCAGCTGCGGCAGGTAGAGCAGCGACGAGCCGAAGATGACCGGGATCACACCCGCCTGGTTGACCTTCAGCGGGATGTAGGTCGAGGTGCCGCCGTACATCCGCCGGCCGATCATGCGCTTGGCGTACTGCACCGGGATGCGGCGCTGCGCCTGCTCGATGAAGGTGACCGCGGTGATGACCACCAGCACCAGTGCGATGACGAGCATGAACTTCCACCAGCCCTGGCTCTCCTTGATCCGCCAGCCCTCACTGGGGAGCCGGGCCGCGATCGAGGTGAAGATCAGGACGGACATGCCGTTGCCGACGCCGCGGTCGGTGATCAGCTCACCGAGCCACATGACCATGCCGGTACCGGCGGTCATCGTCATCACCAGGATGGACAGGGTCAGCCAGTCCGGGATGCCGGTGCCGGTCGGGATGATCTCCTCGTTGCACTGGTTGTTGAACAGCTGCCCGGAGCGGGCCAGCGCCACGAACGCCGAGGCCTGCAGGACACCCAGCCCCAGCGTCAGGTAGCGGGTGTACTGGGTGATCTTCGCCTGGCCGGCCTGGCCCTCCTTGCGGAGCTGCTCGAGCCGGGGGATGACCACCGTCAGCAGCTGCAAGATGATCGACGCGGTGATGTAGGGCATGATGCCCAGCGCGAAGATCGACAGCTGCAGCAGCGCGCCGCCGGAGAAGAGGTCGAGCAGGTTCAGTACGCCGGTGGATCCCTCGATGGATTCCAGGCACTTCTGCACGTTGCCGTACGAGACGCCCGGGCTGGGCACCGTGGCGCCGAGCCGGTAGATCGCGATGATGCCGACTGTGAACAGCAGCTTCTTGCGCAGGTCAGGCGTACGGAACGCACTGAGAAAGGCGGACAGCAACTTCTTCCTCCTGCGCGAGGCGGGCCGCCGGTCGTCCCAGGCGGGTCGGGGTGGGTGTCGGGCAAGTGCCCGATATCCATGGCTGGGAAGGGACTCTAACAGCCCGATCCCGGTCCGGGCAGATGCGCCCGGCCACATAAACCGAAACCGATGTTACCGGGCACACCGGCCCGTTGTAGACCATGGCGCCCGCCAGCTGGGATCAACTGGCGGGCGCCATGGGTAAAACTGCTCTACAGCTCGGTCACCGAGCCGCCGGCGGCCGTGATCTTCTCCTTGGCCGACGCGCTGAACGCGTGCGCCGACACCTGAAGCGTCACCCCGCCGAGGTCCCCGGTGCCGAGGACCTTCACCGGCTGCCCCTTGCGGACCGCGCCGGCCTCGACCAGTTCGGTCGGGCCGACCTGGCCGCCGTTGGGGAACAGCTCGGCCAGGCGGTCCAGGTTCACGACCTGGAAGACCACCTTGAACTTGTTCTTGAAGCCCTTCAGCTTCGGCAGGCGCATGTGGATGGGCATCTGCCCACCCTCGAACGCCGCCGAGATGTTCTTCCGGGCCTTCGAACCCTTGGTACCGCGACCGGCGGTCTTGCCCTTGGAGCCCTCACCGCGACCCACTCGGGTCTTCGCGGTCTTGGCACCCGGTGCGGGACGCAGGTGATGGACCTTGATCGTCATTACTCGACCTCCTCGACCTTCACGAGGTGGTTGACCGTGAAGATCATGCCGCGAATCTCGGGCCGGTCCTCCTTGACCACCACGTCATTGATCCGCTTGAGACCGAGCGAACGCAGCGACTCCCGCTGGTTGCGCTTGGTCCCGATGTCGGAACGGACCTGGGTGACCTTGAGCCGTGCCATCAGGAAGCCACCTCCGCCCGCGAGGCCAGCATGGCCGCCGGCGCGACGTCCTCCACCGGCAGGCCCCGCCGCGCGGCAACGGCCTCCGGGGACTCCAGCCCCTTCAGCGCGGCCACGGTGGCGTGCACGATGTTGATCGGGTTCGACGAGCCGAGGCTCTTGGAGAGCACGTCGTGGATGCCCGCGCACTCCAGCACGGCACGGACCGGGCCACCGGCGATGACACCCGTACCGGCGGAGGCCGGCTTGAGCAGCACCACCCCGGCGGCGTCCTCGCCCGTGACCGGGTGCGGGATCGAGGAGGCGATCCGCGGCACCTTGAAGAAGTGCTTCTTGGCCTCCTCGACGCCCTTGGCGATCGCCGCGGGCACCTCCTTGGCCTTTCCGTAGCCCACGCCGACGGTGCCGTCGCCGTCGCCCACGATCACCAGGGCGGTGAAGCTGAAGCGACGACCACCCTTCACGACCTTGGCGACGCGGTTGATTGCGACGACCCGCTCGAGGTGCGGGGTCTTCTCGGCGGGCGCGTTTCCGCGGCCGCCCTCACGGCGGTTGTCGCGGCGACCACCCTCGTTGCCACCGGACCCGCCGCCACGGCGCTGTTGACCTGGCATCAGCAGCCTTCCTTCTCTCTCGTGACGGGGATTGTCAGAACTCGAGCCCGGCTTCGCGGGCGGCGTCGGCGAGCGCGGCGACACGCCCCGCGTACCGGTTGCCACCGCGGTCGAAGACGACCTTGGAGATGCCAGCGGCCTTGGCCCGCTCGGCCAGCAGGGTGCCGACCTTGCCAGCCAGGGCGCTCTTGTCGCCCTCCGTACCGCGCACCGAGGCGTCCAGGGTCGAGGCCGACGCCAGGGTGTGACCCTTGGTGTCGTCCACGATCTGGGCGACGATGTGCCGCAGTGAACGGGTGACCACCAGGCGGGGACGCACAGCGGTGCCGCTGACGTTCTTGCGCACTCGGAAGTGCCGCCGTGCCCGCCCGACGGCACGCTTGGCGGCGACGCCGCGGCGGCGCTTGAGCAGCGTGGCGCTCACTTCTTACCTGCCTTTCCGGCCTTGCGTCGGATGATTTCGCCCTGGTACTTCACGCCCTTGCCCTTGTAGGGCTCCGGCGGGCGGATCTTCCGGATGTTGGCGGCGACCTCACCGACGAGTTGCTTGTCGATGCCGGCCACGTGGAACAGCGTCGGCCGCTCCACCGTGAAGCTGATGCCGTCCGGGGCCTGCACCACCACCGGGTGCGAAAACCCGAGCGCGAACTCCAGGTCCTTGCCCTTGGCGGTGACCCGGTAACCGGTGCCGGCGATCTCCAGGCTCTTACGGTAGCCCTCGGTGACCCCGACGATCATGTTGGCGACCAGGGTACGGCTCAGGCCGTGCAGTTCCTTGGCCTTGCGCTCGTCGTTCGGGCGGTTGACGCTCAGTTGCCCGTCCTCGGCCCGCTCGATGGTGATCGGCTCGGCCAGGGTGTGCGACAGCTCGCCCTTGGGGCCCTTGACCTTGACGGTCCGGCCCTCGATCGTCACGTCGACTCCGGATGGCACCGGGATCGACTTACGTCCAATACGCGACATTTCTACCTGTCTCCCGTTACCAGACGAAGGCGAGGACTTCCCCGCCAACGCTCCGCTTGCGGGCCTGCCGGTCGGTGAGCAGCCCCTGGGACGTCGAAATGATCGCCACGCCCAGCCCACCGAGCACCCGGGGGAGCCCGTCCGACTTGGCGTACACCCGCAGACCGGGCTTGGAGACGCGCTTGATACCGGCCAGGCTCCGCTCCCGGTTCTGGCCGTACTTCAGCTCGACGACCAGTCGCTTGCCGACGGCACCCTCCTCGGGCTCCTCGACTGCCCAGGTGGCGATGTAACCCTCGGACTTGAGGACCTCGGCGATGTTCGCCTTGATCTTCGAGTACGGCATCGTCACCCGGTCGTGGTACGCCTGGTTGGCGTTACGCAGACGCGTGAGCATGTCTGCGATCGGGTCGGTCATCGTCATGAAAACTCGTCAACCTTTCTCGCCGGGGTTCCCGCGACATCTCGCAGGCCTACGGCGAAGAGACAGTCCAGCTGAGGCGCCGCAGCGCGCTGGGCTATTACCAGGAAGCCTTGGACACGCCGGGCAGCTCACCGCGGTGGGCCATCTCCCGGATGCACACCCGGCAGAGCCCGAACTTGCGGTAGACCGCCTTGGGACGCCCGCACCGCTGGCAGCGGGTGTACGCGCGAACCGAGAACTTCGGCTTCGCGGCCGCCTTGAGGATCAGCGCCTTCTTGGCCATCTCAGTTCTCCTTGAACGGGAAGCCCAGGAGCTTCAGCAGCGCCCGGCCCTCGTCGTCGGTCGTGGCGGTCGTGACCACCGTGATGTCCATGCCCCGCTGGCGATCGATCTTGTCCTGGTCGATCTCGTGGAACACCGACTGCTCGGTCAGACCGAACGTGTAGTTGCCGTGCCCGTCGAGCTTGCGCCCGTCCAGGCCGCGGAAGTCACGGATACGCGGCAGCGCGATGGACAGCAGCCGGTCCAGGAACTCCCACATCCGGTCGCCGCGCAGGGTCACCTTCGCGCCGATCGGCATGCCTTCCCGCAGCTTGAACTGCGCGATGGACTTCGTCGCCCGCCGGACCTGCGGCTTCTGGCCGGTGATGGTGGCCAGGTCGCGGACCGCACCGTCGATGAGCTTGGCGTCCCGGGCGGCCTCGCCCACACCCATGTTCACGACGATCTTGACCAGCCGCGGCACCTGCATCGGGTTGCCGTACTCGTACTGCTCGCGCAGCTGGGCGATGATCTCGTTGCGGTACCGCTCCTTGAGGCGCGGCATCGTCTTGGTTTCGGTAGCCGTGGTCATCACAGGTCCTTACCGGTGCTACGCGCGATGCGGACCTTCTGGCCGTTGTCGTCGATCCGGTAACCGACGCGGGTCGGCTTGCCGTCGGAGTCCACGACCATCACGTTCGAGACGTGGATCGGGGCCTCCTGGGTGACGATGCCACCGGTCTTGGCGCCACGCTGGGTGGTGCTGATGCGAGTGTGCTTCTTGATCCGGTTCACGCCCTCGACCAGGACCTTGTCCTGCCGCGGGTAGGCCGCGATGACCTTGCCCTTGGCGCCCTTGTCCTTGCCGGCGATGACGACGACCGTGTCGCCCTTCTTGACCTTCACGGTCACAACACCTCCGGCGCGAGAGAAATGATCTTCATGAACCGCTTGTCCCGCAGCTCGCGGCCGACCGGGCCGAAGATACGGGTACCGCGCGGGTCCCCGCCGTCCTTGATGATGACGGCGGCGTTCTCGTCGAAGCGGATGTACGAACCGTCCGGCCGCCGCTTCTCCTTGGCGGTGCGGACGACGACAGCCTTGACCACGTCGCCCTTCTTCACACCGGCGCCCGGGATCGCGTCCTTGACGGTGGCCACGATGACGTCGCCGATGCTCGCGTAGCGCCGACCGGAGCCACCGAGAACCCGGATGCACAGGATCTCCCGGGCACCCGTGTTGTCGGCGACGCGCAGTCGCGACTCCTGCTGAATCACGTCTATCTCCTATGTCTGCCGGTTCTCCGGCCGCCGGGGCGGCCGGAGCCTGGCGGAACCTGCGCCCGACCGTCTGGGCCGAGCTCGAGCCTTCGCTACTTGGCCTTCTCGAGGATCTCCACGAGCCGCCACCGCTTGGTGGCGGAAAGCGGCCGGGTCTCCATGATCAGGACGCGGTCGCCGATGCCGGCGGAGTTCTGCTCGTCGTGGACCTTGAGCTTGCTGGTCCGGCGCATGATCTTGCCGTACAGCGCGTGCTTGACCCGGTCCTCGACCTCGACCACGACGGTCTTTTCCATCTTGTCGCTGACCACGAGGCCCTCACGGACCTTGCGGCGGCCCCGCGGCTTGGTGGGAGTCGTGTTCTCGCTCATCCTGCAGTCACCTCAGTCGGCGCGGCCGAGAGCCCCAGCTCACGCTCACGCATGATCGTGTAGATCCGGGCGATCTCCCGACGGATGACCTGCAGCCGCCGGTTGTTGTCCAGCTGCCCGGTTGCGGCCTGCACGCGGAGGTTGAACAGCTCCGCCTTGGCCTCGCGCAGCTTCGTGACCAGCTCCTCCTCGGAGAGCTCACGCAGCTCGGAGGCCTTAACGCCCGCTGCCATCAGGATTCACCCACTTCGCGCGTAACAATGCGGCACTTCATCGGGAGCTTGTGGATCGCGCGACGCATCGCCTCTCGCGCGATCTGCTCGTTCGGGAAGGACATCTCGAAGAGAACCCGCCCGGGCTTGACGTTCGCGACCCACCACTCGGGCGAGCCCTTACCGGAACCCATCCGGGTTTCCGCCGGCTTCTTGGTGAGGGCCTGGTCCGGGAAGATGGTGATCCAGACCTTGCCGCCACGCTTGATGTGGCGGGTCATCGCGATACGTGCCGACTCGATCTGCCGGTTGGTCACGTACGCCGGCTCCAGAGCCTGAATCCCGAACTCGCCGAACACCACCCGGTTGCCGCCCTTGGACGCGCCGCTGCGGTCCGGGTGGTGCGGCTTGCGGAAGCCCTTCGGGGGCTTGCGCGGCATCAGCATCTGTCAGCCCTCCTGCTGCGTTTCTGCCGGAGCCGAAGCCGCAGCCGCGACAGCAGCGCTGTCGACCGGCTCGCCACTCGGCGTCTCGGCCTGCTGCGCGACGGTCGTCGCGGCAGCCCGGCCGGCCTCGGTGCCACCGGAGGTCGTGCCGGACGAACCCGACCGACCACGGCGCGGCCGCTCGGGCCGGTCACCGCGCTCCCGGCGCGGGCGCGACGGTGCCTCGGCCGGAGTCTCCCGACCCGGCACCGCGTCGCCCTTGTAGATCCAGACCTTCACGCCGATGCGGCCGAAGGTGGTACGGGCCTCGAAGAAGCCGTACTCGATGTTGGCCCGCAGCGTGTGCAGCGGAACCCGACCCTCGCGGTAGAACTCCGTACGGCTCATCTCGGCGCCGCCGAGGCGACCCGAGACCTGCACCCGGATGCCCTTGCACAGCGGGTTCTTCATCGCCGACTGCATCGCCTTGCGCATCGCGCGACGGAAGCTGACCCGGCTGGAGAGCTGCTCGGCGACGCCCTGGGCGACCAGCTGCGCGTCCGACTCGGGGTTCTTCACCTCGATGATGTTCAGCTGCACCTGCTTGCCGGTAAGCTTCTCCAGCTCGCCGCGAATCCGGTCGGCCTCCGCGCCCTTACGGCCGATGACGATGCCCGGCCGTGCGGTGTGGATGTCGACGCGGACCCGGTCGCGGGTGCGCTCGATGTCGACCTTGGAGATGCCGGCGCGCTCCAGCCCCTTGGACATCATCCGGCGGATCTTGACATCCTCGCCGATGTAGTCCTTGTAGAGCTTGTCCGCGAACCAGCGGGACTTCCAGTCGGTCGAGATGCCGAGCCGGAACCCGTGCGGGTGAACCTTCTGACCCATTACTCGGCGCCCTCCGTGTTGCTCTGCGTCTCGGCCGGCGCGGTCTGCTTCGCCGGAGCCGCCTTGTTCGCCGACTTCCTCGGCGCGGCCGGCGCGACCGCCTCGACCGCCACGGTGATGTGGCAGGTGCGCTTACGGATCCGGTACGCCCGGCCCTGCGCCCGTGGCTGGAACCGCTTCATCGTCGGGCCCTCGTCCACGAACGCCTCGCTGACGAGCAGCGCGTCGGGGTCCAGCCGCTCGTTGTTCTCCGCGTTGGCGATCGCGCTCGCGAGCACCTTGTACACCTGCTCGCTCGCCGCCTGCGGCGCGAACTGCAGCACCGTGAGCGCCTCCTTCGCGGGCAGGCCGCGGACGAGGTTGACCACCCGGCGCGCCTTCATCGGCGAGATGCGCACGTACCGCGCAACCGCCCGCGCGCCCGGAAGCACCGGAGCGTCGCCCTTTCCTGGCATCGCTGTAACCCCTTGATCCTCTATCCGTATGCCCGCGGCGTCAGCGCCGGCGGCTCTTCCGGTCGTCCTTTTCGTGACCCTTGAACGTGCGGGTCAGCGCGAACTCGCCGAGCTTGTGCCCGACCATCGCCTCGGTCACGAACACCGGGACGTGCTTGCGTCCGTCGTGCACGGCGATCGTGTGCCCGAGCATCTCCGGGATGATCGTCGAGCGGCGCGACCAGGTCTTGATGACGTTCTTCGAGCCCTTCTCGTTCTGCGTCTCCACCTTCTTGAGCAGGTGGTCGTCGATGAACGGGCCCTTCTTCAGGCTGCGAGGCATGTCTTATCTCCCTCAGCCGCGCTTACGCGTGGCGTAGCGACGGCGGACGATCAGCCGGTCACTCGGCTGGCCCTTACGACGGGTGCGGCCCTCGGGCTTACCCTGCGGGTTGACCGGGTGGCGACCACCGGAGGTCTTGCCCTCACCACCACCGTGCGGGTGGTCGACCGGGTTCATGGCGACACCACGGACGGTCGGGCGCTTACCCTTCCAGCGCATCCGGCCGGCCTTACCCCAGTTGATGTTCGACTGGTCGGCGTTGCCGATCTCACCGACGCTGGCGCGGCAGCGCACGTCCACCCGCCGGATCTCACCGGACGGCATACGCAGGGTCGCGTACGCGCCCTCCCGGCCGAGCAGCTGGATGCCGACGCCGGCCGAGCGGGCCAGCTTGGCGCCACCACCCGGACGCAGCTCCACGTTGTGGATCGTGGTACCGACCGGGATGTTGCGCAGCGGCAGGTTGTTGCCCGGCTTGATGTCGGCACTCGGACCCGACTCGACCGTGTCGCCCTGCTTCAGGTCCTTCGGCGCGATGATGTAACGCTTCTCGCCGTCGGCGTAGTGCAGCAGCGCGATCCGCGCGGTGCGGTTCGGGTCGTACTCGATGTGCGCGACCTTGGCCGGCACGCCGTCCTTGTCGACCCGCTTGAAGTCGATCAGCCGGTACTGGCGCTTGTGGCCGCCACCCTGGTGACGGGCGGTGATCCGGCCGTGCACGTTCCGGCCGCCCTTCTTGGGCAGCGGCACCAGCAGCGACTTCTCGGGAGTCGACCGGGTGATCTCGGCGAAGTCGGCGACGCTGGAGCCACGCCGGCCCGGCGTCGTCGGCTTGTACTTACGGATAGCCATTGTCTACACCCCTCAGCTGACCGGGCCGCCGAAGGCCTCGATGCGGTCGCCCTCAGCCAGCTTCACCATCGCCCGCTTGGTGTCCTTGCGCTTGCCGAACCCGGTACGGGTCCGCTTGCGCTTGCCCTCGCGGTTGAGCGTGTTGACCGTCAGGACACGGACGTTGAAGATCTGCTCGATAGCGATCTTGATCGCCGTCTTGTTCGCGTCCGGGTGCACCAGGAAGGTGTACCAGTTGCGGTTCAGCTCGCTGTAGCTCTTCTCCGAGACGACCGGCGCGACGATGATGTCGCGCGGATCGGCGATCGTGCTCACTTGCCACCCTCCTCGGTGGTCTCGGCCGGCACGCCCAGGAACTCGTCCAGGGCCTCCTTGGTGAAGACCACATCGTCGGCCACCAGCACGTCGTACGTGTTGAGCTGGCCGGACTCGATCAGGTGCACCCGCGGCTCGTTGCGCAGCGACACCCAGTTCAGCTCGTCGGTGCTGCTCAGCACGACCAGCACCCGCCGGGCGGTGGTCAGCTTGGCGAGCGCGGCCAGGGCCGCCTTGGTCGACGGCTTCTCGCCCGAGACGAACGCCTCGACGACGTGAACCTGCCCGGCGCGCGCCCGGTCCGACAGGGCGCCACGCAGCGCGGCGGCCTTCATCTTCTTCGGGGTGCGCTGGCTGTAGTCGCGCGGCACCGGGCCGTGGACCACGCCACCGCCGGCGAACTGCGGCGCGCGGATCGAGCCCTGCCGGGCACGACCGGTGCCCTTCTGCTTGTACGGCTTCTTGCCGCCGCCGGCAACCTCGCCCCGGGTCTTGGTCTTGTGGGTGCCCTGCCGAGCGGCAGCCAGCTGCGCCACGACGACCTGGTGCATCAGCGCGATGTTGGCCTGCGCGTCGAAGATGTCGGCGGGCAGCTCGACCGAGCCGGTCTTGGTGCCCTCGGAGTTGAGGACGTCAACGGTGGTCACTTGCCCACACCGCCCTTCTTCGCCTTGGCCTTGGCCGCGGTACGGACCAGGACCAGCGCGCCCTTGGGGCCGGGGATGGCGCCACGGACGAGCAGGAGATTGTTCTCGGTGTCGACCGCCTGGACGGTCAGGTTCTGCACGGTGTAGCGCACGCCGCCCATGCGGCCGGCCATCCGGGTGCCCTTGAAGACGCGACCCGGGGTGGCGCAGGCGCCGATCGAGCCCGGCGAGCGGTGCTTGCGCTCGACACCGTGGCTGGCGCGCAGACCGTGGAAGCCGTGCCGCTTCATCGGGCCGGCGTAGCCCTTGCCCTTGGTCTTGCCGGTCACGTCGATCGAGACACCGGCCGGGAACTCCTCGACCGTGACCTCCTGGCCGAGCGAGTAGTCCGCGGCGTCGCTGGTGCGCAGCTCGACGATGTGCCGGCGCGGCGCCACATCGGCCTTGGCGTAGTGCCCACGCAGCGGCTTCTTCGCCTTCCGCGGGTCGATCGTCCCGTATGCCAGCTGGACCGCGGAGTAACCGTCCTTGCCGGCGTCACGAACCTGGGTGATGACGCAGGGGCCGGCCTGAACCACGGTCACCGGGACAACGCGGTTGTTGTCCCAGACCTGGGTCATGCCGAGCTTCGCGCCCAGGATCCCCTTAACTTGCCTGTCCATGTGTCCGGTCCCTACAGCTTGATCTCGATGTCGACGCCAGCCGGCAGGTCGAGGCGCATGAGCGAGTCGACCGTCTTCGGGGTCGGGTCGATGATGTCGATCAGTCGCTTGTGCGTACGCATCTCGAAGTGCTCGCGCGAGTCCTTGTACTTGTGCGGCGAGCGGATGACGCAGAAACGGTTGATCTCCGTGGGCAGCGGCACCGGGCCCGCGACCTGCGCCCCGGTACGCGTCACCGTCTCGACGATCTTCCGAGCCGAGGAGTCGACGACCTCGTGGTCATAGGCCTTGAGCCGGATGCGGATCTTCTGTCCCGCCATGGTGGCTTCTGTTCCTTCTCTCGATGCCGCTGTGTTGCGGGTGCCTGTACCGGCTGGCACAGACCCTCTTCGCCCACCCCCGCGGTCGGGCGTGTCGCGCCCGGGGGCCAGGCTCCGCCCCGGGCTACCGGAGCGATCCTGACCGCGGTGGGTCCAAGCGCCGATCGCACTGAGGCGACCTGAACGCCGCGCGAGGGTGGTTGGCGGACGGGCCGCCAACCACCCCACGCCCGACTGCTCTGCCTACCCGGAGGTTCAGCGGAAGCCGAACACGGGCGGCGAACTGTCGTTACGCAACCTGACTAGTATGCCGCACGACCGGCGGCGGGTCTAATCGGGGTTACCCAGCTCACTTGATGATCTTGGTGACGCGACCAGCGCCGACCGTACGGCCACCCTCCCGGATCGCGAACTTGAGGTTTTCCTCCATCGCGATGGGCTGGATCAGCTTCACGGTCATCGTGGTGTTGTCGCCCGGCATGACCATCTCGGTGCCCTCGGGGAGGGTGACGACACCGGTGACGTCCGTGGTCCGGAAGTAGAACTGCGGGCGGTAGTTCTGGAAGAACGGGGTGTGCCGGCCGCCCTCCTCCTTGGAGAGGATGTAGACGGTCGCCTCGAACTCCGTGTGCGGGGTCGTGGTGCCCGGCTTGACGACCACCATGCCGCGCTCGACGTCCTCGCGCTTGATGCCGCGCAGCAGCAGACCGACGTTCTCACCCGCACGGGCCTCGTCGAGCAGCTTGCGGAACATCTCGATGCCGGTGCAGACCGTCTTCTGCGACTTCTCGCGGATACCGACGATCTCCACCTCCTCGTTCGGCTTGAGGATGCCGCGCTCGGCGCGACCGGTGACGACGGTGCCACGACCGGTGATCGTGAAGACGTCCTCGATCGGCATCAGGAACGGCTTCTCGGTCTCGCGCTCCGGCTGCGGGATCGCGGTGTCGACGGCGTTCATCAGCTCCATCAGGCGACCGGTCCACTCCGGGTCGCCCTCCAGGGCCTTGAGCGCCGAGACCCGCACGACCGGCAGGTCGTCGCCCGGGTACTCCTGCGACGAGAGCAGCTCGCGGACCTCGAGCTCGACGAGCTCCAGCAGCTCCTCGTCGTCGACCATGTCGCTCTTGTTCAGCGCCACGACGATGTACGGCACGCCGACCTGGCGGGCCAGCAGCACGTGCTCGCGGGTCTGCGGCATCGGGCCGTCGGTCGCCGCGACCACCAGGATCGCGCCGTCCATCTGGGCGGCACCGGTGATCATGTTCTTGATGTAGTCGGCGTGACCGGGGCAGTCGACGTGCGCATAGTGCCGCGCCTCGGTCTGGTACTCGACGTGCGCGATCGAGATCGTGATGCCGCGGGCCTTCTCCTCCGGCGCCTTGTCGATCTCGTCGAACGGCGTGTACGGGTTCAGGTCCGGGAACTGGTCGTGCAGGACCTTGGTGATGGCCGCCGTCAGCGTCGTCTTACCGTGGTCGATGTGACCAATGGTGCCGATGTTGACGTGCGGCTTAGTCCGCTCGAACTTCGCCTTCGCCACTGGTGTCCTCCTGTGGACTTCTTGGTTCGTTCGCCCCGGCGCGCCAGGAGCGGCGCTTAGGACTCTGTCGACAGCCTTTCCGGCCTGACGGCCGGGAAGCTTTTGTGGGTTCTGCGGCGATGAAGCCTACAGGCCCGGAATTCACACAATCCGACCGAGGTGGTCACGGTCGGGAATTCCTTCCGCGACCACCGTCGGATCATCCGATCACGTCAGGTGAGCGTCACTCACCCGTCGCCTTGGCGATGATCTCCTTCGCCACGGAGGCCGGAACCTCCGCGTAGGAGTCGAACTGCATGCTGTAGCTAGCCCGGCCCTGGGTCTTCGACCGCAGGTCGCCGACGTAGCCGAACATCTCCGACAACGGCACCAGGGCGCGGACGACACGGGCGCCGCTGCGCTCCTCCATCGCCTGGATGATGCCGCGTCGGGAGTTGAGGTCGCCGATGACGTCACCCATGTTCTCCTCCGGAGTGGTGACCTCAACAGCCATCATCGGCTCAAGCAGCGCGGGATCGGCCCTGCGGGCCGCGTCCTTCATCACCATCGAGCCGGCGATCTTGAATGCCATCTCCGACGAGTCGACCTCGTGGTACTGGCCGTCCAGCAGCGTCAGCTTGACCCCCACCAGCGGGAAGCCGGCAAGGATGCCGTACTGCATCGCGTCCTGCGCGCCCGCGTCCACCGAGGGGATGAACTCCCGGGGGATGCGGCCACCGGTGACGGCGTTGGCGAACTCGTAGGTCGGCGCGTCGTTGCCCAGCGGCAGCGGCTCCAGGCTGACGATCACCCGGGCGTACTGGCCGGAACCACCGGTCTGCTTCTTGTGGGTGTACTCGACCTTCTCCACCGTGCGGCGGATGGTCTCGCGGTACGCCACCTGCGGCTTACCGATGTTCGCCTCGACGTTGAACTCGCGGCGCATCCGGTCGACCAGGATGTCCAGGTGCAGCTCGCCCATGCCGGAGATGACCGTCTGGCCGGTCTGGTCGTCCAGCTTGACGCGGAAGGTCGGATCCTCCTCGGCGAGCCGCTGGATGGCGGTGCTGAGCTTCTCCTGGTCAGCCTTCGTCTTCGGCTCGATGGCCACCTCGATGACCGGCTCCGGGAAGGTCATCGACTCCAGGATGACCGGGTTCGCCGGGTCGCACAGGGTGTCACCGGTGGTGGTCTGCTTCAGACCCTGCACCGCGATGATGTCGCCAGCCTTGGCGGAGCTGCGCTCCTCCCGCTTGTTGGCGTGCATCTGGTAGATCTTGCCGACCCGCTCCTTGCGGTCCTTGGTGGAGTTGACCACCTGGGACCCGGACTCGACCACACCGGAGTAGACCCGGACGTAGGTCAGCTTACCGAGGTGCTTGTCGGTCTGGATCTTGAACGCCAGGCCGGAGAAGGGCTCCGAGGTGGAGGGCTTCCGCTGCATCGGCGTCTCGCCGTCGGTCGCCGTGCCCTCGATCGCCGGGATGTCCAGCGGCGACGGCAGGTAGTCGATGACGGCGTCGAGCATGGGCTGCACGCCCTTGTTCTTGAACGCGGAGCCGCAGAGCACCGGGTTGGCCTTGCTGGCGATGGTGGCCCGCCGGATGGCGGCCTTGATCTCCTCGACGGAGATCTCCTCGCCCTCCAGGTACTTCTCCATCACCGAGTCGTCGACGTCGGCCAGGGTCTCCATCAGCTTCTCGCGCCACTCGGCCGCGGAGTCGGCCAGGTCGGCCGGGATCTCCTCGATCGCGTAGTCCTCACCCTTCTGGGTCTCCCCGCGCCAGGTGAGGGCACGCATCTGGACCAGGTCGACGACGCCGATGTGGTTGCCCTCGAGCCCGATCGGGATCTGGAGCACCAGCGGGGTGGCGTTCAGCCGGTCGATCATCATCTGCACGCAGCGGAAGAAGTCGGCACCGGTCCGGTCGAGCTTGTTGACGAAGCACATCCGCGGGACGTTGTACTTGTCCGCCTGACGCCAGACGTTCTCCGTCTGCGGCTCCACGCCGGCCACGCCGTCGTAGACCGCGACCGCACCGTCCAGGACCCGCAGCGACCGCTCCACCTCGACCGTGAAGTCGACGTGGCCGGGCGTGTCGATGATCTGGATCGTGTGGCCCTTCCACTCGCACTTCGTGGCGGCGGAAGTGATGGTGATACCGCGCTCCTGCTCCTGCTCCATCCAGTCCATGACGGCAGCGCCCTCGTGGACCTCACCGATCTTGTACGTGATACCGGTGTAGAACAGGATTCGCTCGGTGGTAGTGGTCTTACCGGCATCGATGTGCGCCATGATGCCGATGTTGCGTACGTTGGCGAGCGCGTCTGCGGCGGCCACTTCAATCCCTACTTATCGTCGTCTCGACACAACTGGTGGCGGTCCCGGCACCGGTTGGCGCCGGGACCAGGGTGTTACCAGCGGTAGTGCGCGAAGGCCTTGTTGGACTCGGCCATCTTGTGCGTGTCCTCGCGCCGCTTGACGGCGGCACCGAGGCCGTTGCTCGCGTCCAGCAGCTCGTTCATCAGCCGCTCGATCATCGTCTTCTCCCGCCGGGCGCGGGCGTAGGTCACCAGCCAGCGCAGGCCCAGCGTGGTGGCCCGGGCCGGCCGGACCTCGACCGGAACCTGGTAGGTCGCGCCACCGACACGGCGGCTGCGCACCTCAAGGGTCGGCTTGACGTTGTCCATGGCGCGCTTGAGGGTGACGACTGGGTCGGTCCCGGACTTCTCCCGGCAGCCCTCCAGGGCGGCGTAGACGACGCGCTCGGCGAGCTGACGCTTGCCGCGCAGCAGGATCTTGTTCACCAGCTGCGTGACCAGCGGCGAGTTGTACACCGGGTCAGCGACCAGCGGTCGCCGCGGAGCAGGTCCCTTACGCGGCATGTCAGCTCTTCTCCTTCTTCGCGCCGTAGCGGCTGCGCGCCTGCTTGCGGTTACGGACACCCTGGGTGTCCAGCGAACCGCGAACGATCTTGTAACGCACACCGGGGAGGTCCTTCACCCGGCCACCGCGCACGAGCACGATGGAGTGCTCCTGCAGGTTGTGCCCGACACCGGGGATGTAGGCGGTCACCTCGACCTGGCTGCTGAGCTTGACCCGAGCGACCTTGCGCAGCGCCGAGTTCGGCTTCTTCGGGGTGGTGGTGTACACCCGGGTGCACACGCCCCGCCGCTGCGGGGATCCCTTGAGCGCCGGGGTCTTGGTCTTGGTCGTCTTCGCCTGACGGCCCTTTCGGACCAACTGCTGAATGGTGGGCACCGGGTTTCTCCGCTCCCTTCGGCCGCTGCTCGCGACCGCGCCGTCTGCCGTAGCCGATCTGGTGATCGGCTCTCCTACATTCCGGCCAGGGCCACCTCGCGGAGGTCCCGGCACCCGCGGTCGGGCGTGTCGCCAAACTCACGGTTTCCCGTCCGGCGCTTGCGCGCAGACCCGGGGTTTGTCACCGGCACGCGGATCGCCGCAGGCCGGATCTTCTGGCTCCAATCGTGGTGCCGTCCGGATATCGGATAGCCGGCTCCAGCGCACGCACGAGTTGCCCGGGCGAGCCCGGGCACAAGGGGAAAGAGTACCTACCACAGCCGCGCTGGTCAAAACGGAAGACCCGCCGGACATCGCACCGCTTGCCGGCTGATCTCTGTCGCACCGCCCGCCCGTGATGGGCACCTACGGGTACGAGTGTACCGGCTCTGCCGGAAACCGGCCCGCGAGCCCCCAGGCTGACCGCAGCCCGGCCAGCGATCGGCCCGGCCGCGTTCCAGGCTCACGCGGATGAGCCGGGCCAGGCGGTGCTCCGGTCCCGGTGGAGTCCCTCGGGAGACGGGAGGCCAGGCGCGCCCTAGGCCACCGCCAGCAGCACCGCCAGCCCCACGCCCACCAGGCAGAGCAGCAGGCCGGTCCCACCGCAGCTGATTCCCGCGATGGCCAGACCACGGCCGGTGAAGCGGACCGCCGGCGGAGGCGCCGGACGGCGAATCTGCCGCAGGCCGAGCAGACCGGCCACGACGGCGCCCGCCCCGGTGAGGCCACCGAGCGCGGCGAAGGCACCCGCCGCCCAGGCCCCGTTCGCCCCTCCCCCGATGGCGCCGACGCAGATGACCAGAATCGAGACCAGAATCGAGGTGATACCGGCCACCAGCGAGCCGACTGCCAGGCCCGAGGCGACCGGGGGCACGTCGAGGTGCACCACCGCGAACGGCGTACCGGGCACCGGCTCGACCCGCTTCGGCGGTCGGGGAGGCCCCTGCGGCGGTGGTGGCGGCGGTTGTCCCCAGCTCGGGCCGCCAGCGGGCCAACCCGGCGCCGGTGGCGACCCCGGCACCGCTCCGAAGACAGGTGGAGCCCCTGCCGGTGGCCCGGAGACAGCCGGAGCGGGCGGTGCCGAGCCAGCCGGCGGACCCCAAGCCGGCGAGCCGGGCGGCCCGAAGGGAGAGCCTGTGGCCGGCCCGGGCCGGGCCCATCCCGTCTGGTCGGCATCGGGGCGCCCGACGGTGGGCTGAGCGGCTTCGCCGCCCTCGGGGCGCGCCGGTTCCGTCACGGGATCCTCCTTGTCGGGCAGCGTCCACGCACCGCGCGACGGACACCGGTCAGGCTACCGTCGGCAGTCAGCCCCTCGGTGCCGGGCGTGAGGACGCAGCCGTCCCGCCCGTCAGTCGACCTCGGGCGCGAAGTCCTGCCCGTAGGGCGACTCGGCGAGCCGGACCACCCCGATCACCAGCGCCACCACCAGGCTGACCGCGACCAGCACCAGGCCCGTCCAGGCCAGCCGCTCGCCACGACGCAGCCAGGCCGCGCCGGTCAGGAAACCCGCCGAGGCGTACGCCTCACGACGCGCCTGCCGGGCCAGGTGCAGGGCCACCGTGGCCGGTACCACGCCACCGATCAGCAGTCCCGTCAGTGCGGCCATCAGGCCGAGGGCGAAGACCGCCCGAGCCTTGGTCGCCCGGACCGGATCCGGGTCGAGCGGGTGACGCGGTGCCGATGCGGCGGGCACCGGTCCGGGTGCGATCGTCATGACCACATGATGCCCCCGCCGACGACTGTCCGCGCCGTACCCACAGCACGAACTGGATCCGCAGCGCGGGAAAGCGCCCACGGCCGCCCCGGAACACGAAGAGGCCCCGGCGCGTGCACGCCGGGGCCTCTCACGTCACCGCACGGTCTAGCGGTACGACCCGAAGTCGAAGTCGTCCAGCGGGACCGCCTGGCCACTGGCCGGCCCGAACCCGTAGTCGGTCTCCGGGTAGCCGGTCATCGAGTAGACCTTGGCCTTCGCCTCCTCGGTCGGCTCGACCCGGACGTTGCGGTACTTGCTGATGCCGGTACCGGCCGGGATGAGCTTACCGATGATCACGTTCTCCTTGAGACCGATAAGCGAGTCGCTGCGGGCGTGGATCGCCGCGTCGGTCAGCACCCGGGTGGTCTCCTGGAAGGAGGCCGCCGAGAGCCAGGAGTCGGTGGCCAGCGAGGCCTTGGTGATACCCATCAGCACCGGACGACCGGCGGCGGGTTCGCCACCCTCGCCGACGAGCCGGCGGTTCTCCGACTCGAACAGCGCCCGGTCGACAAGCACACCCGGCAGGAACTCGGTCGAGCCGGAGTCGATGACCGTCACCCGCTTGAGCATCTGGCGGATGATGATCTCGATGTGCTTGTCGTGAATGAGCACACCCTGAGAGCGGTAGACCTCCTGGACCTCCTGGGTCAGGTGGACCTGGACCGCCCGGGGGCCGAGGATGCGCAGCAGCTCGTGCGGGTCGATGGTGCCCTCGGTGAGCTTCTCGCCGACCTCGACGTGGTCGCCGTCGTGGGCCCGCAGCCGGACCCGCTTCGAGATCTTGTCGTAGACGATCTCGTCGCTGCCGTCGTCCGGAATCACCACGATCTTGCGCGACCGCTCGCCGTCCTCGATCCGGATCCGGCCGGGGGTGTCGGCGATGGGCGCCTTGCCCTTCGGGATCCGGGCCTCGAAGATCTCCTGGACCCGCGGCAGACCCTGGGTGATGTCCTCACCCGCGACACCACCGGTGTGGAAGGTACGCATCGTCAGCTGCGTACCCGGCTCACCGATGGACTGGGCGGCGATGATGCCGACCGCCTCACCGACGTCGACGATCTTGCCGGTCGGCAACGAGCGGCCGTAGCACGCACCGCAGACGCCCAGCTTTGACTCGCAGGTGAGCACGCTGCGCACCCGGACGGTCTCGACTCCGGCGGCGACGATCCGGTCGACCAGGATCGAGTTGATGTCCGCGCCCCGCTCGGCGACGACGGTGCCGTCCGGCCCCTTGATGTCGTCGGCCAGGGTACGGGCGTGCACGCTGGTCTCCGCGTGCTCGTGCACCACGAGCCGGCCGTCGAGCTGCTGACCGACCTGCATCGGGATGGCCCGATCGGTGCCGCAGTCCTCCTCGCGGATGATGACGTCCTGCGAGACGTCCACCAGACGCCGGGTCAGGTAACCCGAGTCGGCGGTACGCAGAGCGGTGTCCGCGAGACCCTTACGGGCACCGTGCGTGGAGATGAAGTACTCCAGCACGGACAGACCCTCCCGATAGCTGGCCTTGATCGGCCGCGGGATGATCTCGCCCTTCGGGTTGGCCACCAGACCACGGATCGCCGCGATCTGCCGGAGCTGAAGCAGGTTACCGCGAGCACCCGAGTTGATCATCTTCCACAGCGGGTTCTCCTGCGGCAGCGCGGTGTCCATCTCCTTGGCGACCTCGTTGGTCGCCTTGGTCCAGATCTCGATGAGCTCGCCGCGACGCTCCTCGGCGGTCATCAGACCACGCTGGTACTGCTTGTCGATCCGGTCGGCTTCCTTCTCGTACCGCTCCAGGATCTCCCGCTTGCGCGGCGGAGCGATGACGTCCTCCATGCCGATCGTCACGCCGGACCAGGTGGCCCAGTGGAAGCCGGCTTCCTTGAGCCCGTCCAGGGTGGCCGCCAGGGCCACCTTCGGGAACCGCTCGGCGAGGTCGTTGACGATCGCGGAGAGCTGACCCTTGCGGATCTCGTAGTTCACGAACCGGTAGCCCTGCGGCAGGGTCTCATTGAACAGCACCCGACCGAGAGTGGTCTCGACCGTGAGCGGCTCGCCCGGAACCCAGCCCTCGGGTGCGGTCCACGGCTGCCCGCCGGTGCCGTTGTCGACCTCGACCACGTCCCGCAGCCGGATCTTCACCGGCGCCTGCAGGTGCAGTTCGCCGTTGTCGTACGCCATCCGCGCCTCGGCGTCCGAGCTGAACGCCCGGCCCTCCCCGCGCTCACCGGCGGTGAGGTGGGTCAGGTGGTAGAGCCCGATGACCATGTCCTGGGTGGGCATGGTGACCGGCTTGCCGTCGGCCGGCTTGAGGATGTTGTTCGACGACAGCATCAGGATCCGCGCCTCGGCCTGGGCCTCGGCGGACAGCGGCACGTGCACCGCCATCTGGTCACCGTCGAAGTCGGCGTTGAACGCGGTGCAGACCAGCGGGTGGATCTGGATGGCCTTGCCCTCGACCAGCTGCGGCTCGAAGGCCTGGATGCCGAGTCGGTGCAGGGTCGGTGCCCGGTTGAGCAGCACCGGGTGCTCGCCGATGACCTCTTCCAGCACGTCCCACACGACCGGCCGCTGCCGCTCGACCATCCGCTTGGCGGACTTGATGTTCTGCGCGTGGTTGAGGTCGACCAGCCGCTTCATCACGAACGGCTTGAACAGCTCCAGCGCCATCTGCTTGGGCAGGCCGCACTGGTGCAGCTTGAGCTTCGGGCCGACCACGATCACCGAACGGCCGGAGTAGTCGACGCGCTTGCCCAGCAGGTTCTGGCGGAACCGGCCCTGCTTGCCCTTGAGCATGTCGGACAGCGACTTGAGCGGACGGTTACCCGGGCCGGTGACCGGCCGGCCGCGGCGGCCGTTGTCGAACAACGCGTCGACGGCCTCCTGCAGCATCCGCTTCTCGTTGTTGACGATGATCTCGGGCGCGCCGAGGTCGATCAGCCGCTTGAGCCGGTTGTTCCGGTTGATCACCCGGCGGTAGAGGTCGTTCAGGTCGCTGGTGGCGAAACGGCCACCGTCGAGCTGCACCATCGGGCGCAGGTCCGGCGGGATGACCGGCACGCAGTCCAGCACCATGCCGAGCGGCGAGTTGCGGGTGTTCTGGAACGCCGCGACGACCTTCAGCCGCTTGAGCGCCCGGATCTTCCGCTGGCCCTTACCGGTGCGGATGGTCTCCCGCAGGTTCTCGGCCTCGGCCTCCAGGTCCATGTTCTGCACCAGGGCCTTGATCGCCTCGGCACCCATGCCACCGGTGAAGTACTCACCGAACCGGTCGCGCAGCTCGCGGTAGAGCAGCTCGTCGGTGACCAGCTGCTTCGGCTCCAGCTTGCGGAAGGTGTCCAGCACCTCGTCCAGGCGGTCGATCTCGCGCTGGGCCCGGTCGCGGATCTGGCGCATCTCGCGCTCTCCGCCCTCCTTGACCTTGCGCCGGACGTCCGCCTTCGCGCCCTCGGCCTCCAGCTCGGCCAGGTCGGCCTCGAGCTTGGCCGCCCGCTTCTCGATCTCCGAGTCGCGGCTGTTCTCCGACTGCCGCTTCTCGGCCAGGATCTCGTTCTCGATGGTCGAGAGGTCACGGTGACGCGCTTCGGCGTCAACGCTCGTCACGACGTACGAGGCGAAGTAAATGATCTTCTCGAGGTCCTTCGGGGCGAGGTCCAGCAGGTAGCCCAGCCGGCTCGGCACGCCCTTGAAGTACCAGATGTGGGTCACCGGGGCAGCCAGCTCGATGTGGCCCATCCGCTCACGGCGGACCTTCGAGCGGGTCACCTCGACGCCGCAGCGCTCACAGATGATGCCCTTGAACCGGACCCGCTTGTACTTACCGCAGTAGCACTCCCAGTCCCGCTGCGGACCGAAGATCTTCTCGCAGAAGAGCCCGTCCTTCTCCGGCTTGAGGGTGCGGTAGTTGATCGTCTCGGGCTTCTTGACCTCGCCGTGCGACCACTGACGAATGTCGTCCGCGGTCGCCAGCCCAATTCGCAACTCGTCGAAAAAGTTGACGTCGAGCACGTTCAAATCCCTCACACGTCGCTTGGTGCGTCAGCAGCTCACCGGGTTTTGGTTTCGGGGCGGGGTGACCCACGGAGGGATCAAGCCTGACCGCCCGGAGTGGGTCGCCCCGCCCCGAAACCCCAACGTCACACTTCCTCGACCGAGCTCGGCTCGCGCCGGGACAGGTCGATACCCAGTTCCTCCGCGGCCCGGAACACCTCGTCGTCGGTCTCGCGCATCTCCAGGGCCACACCGTCGCTGGAGAGCACCTCGACATTGAGGCACAGCGACTGCAGCTCCTTGAGCAGCACCTTGAACGACTCCGGGATGCCCGGCTCCGGGATGTTCTCGCCCTTGACGATGGCCTCGTAGACCTTCACCCGGCCGAGAACATCGTCGGACTTGATCGTCAGCAGCTCCTGCAGGGCGTACGCGGCACCGTAGGCCTGCATCGCCCAGCACTCCATCTCACCGAAGCGCTGGCCACCGAACTGCGCCTTACCACCCAGCGGCTGCTGCGTGATCATCGAGTACGGGCCGGTCGAACGAGCGTGGATCTTGTCGTCGACCAGGTGGTTGAGCTTCAGGATGTAGATGTAGCCGACCGCGATCGGGTCGGGCAGCGGCTCACCCGAACGACCGTCGAACAGCTGCGCCTTACCGGAGGAACCGATCAGCTGCCGACCGTCCCGGTTGGGCAGGGTCGACGCGAGCAGACCGGAGATCTCCTCCTCGCGGGCACCGTCGAAGACCGGAGTGGCCACGTTGGTGTCCGGCTCGGAGGAGTCGGCGCCGATGCCCTGAAGCTGCCGCTTCCACTCGGCGTCGTCGCCCTCGACCTGCCAGCCCGTCTTGGCCACCCAGCCCAGGTGCGTCTCCAGCACCTGGCCGATGTTCATCCGGCTCGGCACACCCAGCGGGTTGAGCACGATGTCGACAGGCGTGCCGTCCTCCAGGAACGGCATGTCCTCGACCGGCAGGATCTTGGAGATGACGCCCTTGTTGCCGTGTCGGCCGGCGAGCTTGTCACCGTCCTGGATCTTCCGCTTCTGGGCGACGTAGACCCGGACCAGCTCGTTGACGCCCGGCGGCAACTCGTCGCCGTCCTCCCGGGAGAAGGTACGCACGCCGATGACCGTGCCGGTCTCGCCGTGCGGCACCTTCAGAGAGGTGTCCCGGACCTCGCGCGCCTTCTCGCCGAAGATCGCGCGAAGCAGCCGCTCCTCCGGGGTCAGCTCGGTCTCGCCCTTGGGCGTGACCTTGCCGACCAGGATGTCGCCGGGGACGACCTCGGCGCCGATCCGGATGATCCCGCGCTCGTCCAGGTCGGCGAGCATCTCCTCGCTGACGTTCGGGATGTCGCGGGTGATCTCCTCCGGGCCGAGCTTGGTGTCCCGGGCGTCGACCTCGTGCTCCTCGATGTGGATCGAGGTGAGGACGTCCTGCTGCACGAGGCGCTGCGACAGGATGATCGCGTCCTCGTAGTTGTGCCCCTCCCAGGTCATGAACGCCACGAGCAGGTTTCGCCCGAGCGCCATCTCGCCCTCGTCGGTGCACGGACCGTCGGCGATGACCTGGCCGGCCTCGACCCGGTCGCCCTCGAAGACGACAGGCTTCTGGTTGACGCAGGAGCCGGCGTTGGAGCGGCGGAACTTGTGCAGCAGGTACGTACGGCGGTGGCCGTCGTCCTGGTGGACGGTGATGTAGTCGGCGCAGAGGTCCTCGACCACGCCACCGACCTCGGCCACGACCACGTCACCGGCGTCGACGGCGGCACGGTACTCCATGCCGGTGCCGACCAACGGGGACTCGGCCTTGACCAGCGGCACCGCCTGACGCTGCATGTTCGCGCCCATCAGGGCCCGGTTCGCGTCGTCGTGCTCCAGGAACGGAATCATCGCGGTCGCGACCGAGGTCATCTGCCGCGGCGACACGTCCATGTAGTCCACGGCGGCCGGCGGGACGTCCTCGGTCTCGCCGCCCTTCCGCCGAACCAGGACGCGGTCCTCGGCGAACGAGCCGTCGGCCCGCAGCGGGGCGTTGGCCTGCGCCTTGACGAACCGGTCCTCCTCATCCGCGGTCAGGTAGTCGATCTGGTCGGTGACCCGACCGTCGATGACCTTCCGGTACGGCGTCTCGATGAAGCCGAACGGGTTGACCCGGGCGAAGGTGGACAGCGCGCCGATCAGGCCGATGTTCGGGCCCTCCGGCGTCTCGATCGGGCACATCCGGCCGTAGTGGGACGGGTGCACGTCGCGGACCTCGAAGCCGGCCCGCTCCCGGGACAGACCACCGGGGCCGAGCGCGCTCAGCCGTCGCCGGTGGGTCAGGCCCGCCAGCGGGTTGGTCTGGTCCATGAACTGGGACAGCTGCGAGGTGCCGAAGAACTCGCGGATCGCGGCGACGACCGGACGGATGTTGATCAGGGTCTGCGGCGTGATGGCCTCGACGTCCTGGGTGGTCATCCGCTCACGGACGACCCGCTCCATCCGGGACAGGCCGACCCGAACCTGGTTCTGGATCAGCTCGCCCACGGTACGCAGCCGCCGGTTGCCGAAGTGGTCGATGTCGTCGGCCTCGTAGCCCTCCTCACCGGCGTGCAGCCGGCAGAGGTACTCCACGGTGGCGACGATGTCGTCCTCGGTCAACGTGCCGGTGGTGATCGGCACGTCCAGCTCGAGCTTCTTGTTGAACTTGTACCGACCGACCTTGGCTACGTCATACCGCTTCGGGTTGAAGAAGAGGTTGTCGAGCAAGGTCTGGGCGTTCTCGCGGGTCGGCGGCTCGCCAGGGCGCAGCTTGCGGTAGATGTCGAGCAGCGCCTCGTCCTGGCCGGCGATGTGATCCTTTTCGAGCGTGGTCATCATCAGCTCGGACCAGCCGAACTTCTCACGGATCTGCTCGGCCGACCATCCGATGGCCTTGAGCAGCACCGTGACGGCCTGCCGACGCTTACGGTCGATGCGAACGCCGACCGTGTCGCGCTTGTCGATGTCGAACTCCAGCCAGGCACCCCTACTCGGGATGACCTTGACGCTGGAGAGGTCGCGGTCGGAGGTCTTGTCCGGCTGCTTGTCGAAGTACACGCCCGGCGAGCGGACGAGCTGGCTGACCACCACCCGCTCGGTGCCGTTGATGATGAAGGTGCCCTTCGGCGTCATCATCGGGAAGTCACCCATGAACACCGTCTGGCTCTTGATCTCGCCGGTGGTGTTGTTGGTGAACTCCGCGGTCACGAACAGTGGCGCGCAGTAGGTGAGGTCCTTCTCCTTGCACTCCTCGATCGAGGCCTTGACCTCGTCGAAGCGCGGCGCCGAAAAGGAAAGCGACATAGTGCCGGAAAAGTCCTCAATGGGACTGATCTCGTCGAGGATTTCCGCGAGACCCGAGCGTGCGTGCGGGTCGTCCGCCGACCGGCCCTGCCAAGCCTCGTTGCCGACGAGCCAGTCGAAGGACTCGTTCTGAATGGCGAGGAGGTTGGGGACCTCGAGGTGTTCGGTGATCCGACCGAAGGAAACTCGGCGGGGAGCGAATGCGCTCGACGTACGACTGGTCTTCGCAGGGCGGGAAGCTGCCAAGATGCGTCCTTCCGAGGACCGGTGCTGCAGAACGGCTGGTACGCGTGCACTCCAATGACCCCACCAGAAAATATCCATAAACGGACATTTCCGAGCAGGGGTCAAGTCGGAAGGCAGCGCAAACTAGCAGTGTAGCCGAGAGGCTAACCGCTGTCCAGCCCACCCCGCAGGTTGTTGCGGAACGTGCCTCGGGACCCCTCAAACGGGTCGCACCGGGCCGCTCGGAACGCAACGTCCCTGCCGGGCCGCCCGGGTCTGCGTGGCGAGTGGTGCTGCCGCTGCATTACCCGCGCGGTGGCCGTCGCAAGCGCGGAAGGTCTTGCTGATGTCAGCGTGCCTGGCAGCCCAGGGCCGCGTCAAGGGCCGGTGTCGGCATCGGGCGCTCTTTCCCACCCACGAGCGAGCCCGCCGGCCCGGTCCACCCACCGCGGACCGGCTTTGACGCCCCTGCTCATGCCGGTTGCGGGCCGGTACACGAACACGGCGGACGACGATCCACTGTCGGATCGCCGCCCGCCGCGACGTGGTGTGCCCGGTTCTAGCGAGCCGGGACGGCCAGGTGGGACTCAGGTCACTTGAGGGTGACCTTGGCGCCTTCGCCCTCCAGCTTGGCCTTGGCCTTCTCGGCGGTCTCCTTGTTGGCCTTCTCCAGGACCGCCTTCGGAGCGGCCTCGACCAGGTCCTTGGCCTCCTTGAGGCCCAGGCCGGTCAGCTCCCGCACGACCTTGATGACCTGGATCTTCTTGCCACCGTCGGCGTCGAGGATGACGTCGAACTCGTCCTTCTCCGGCTCGGCCTCGGCGGCAGCGCCACCGGCGGCCGGACCCGCCATCATCATCGCGGCCGGGGCGGCGGCGGTGACCTCGAAGGTCTCTTCGAACTGCTTCACGAACTCGGAGAGCTCGATCAGCGTCATCTCCTTGAACGCGTCGAGCAGCTCGTCGGTGCTGAGCTTCGCCATGTCTGGCGTCCTTTCCTAATGATTCGAACTGAAGAACGTGGTGTGCCGGCGCGGCCTCAGGCCGCCTCGGCACCTTCCTTCTCGCGCTTGTCCTGCAGGGCGGCCGCCAGACGGGCGGTCTTCGACAGCGGGGCCTGGAACAGGGCCGCGGCCTTGCTCAGGTTGCCCTTCATCGCGCCGGCCAGCTTGGCCAGCAGCACCTCACGGGACTCCAGGTCGGCGAGCTTCGTGACCTCGGCCGCGGAAATGGCCTTGCCCTCGAAGACGCCGCCCTTGATGACGAGCTTCGGGTTGGCCTTCGCGAAGTCGCGAAGGCCCTTCGCCGCCTCGACGACGTCGCCCGAAACGAAAGTCAGCGCGGTAGGACCGGTGAACAGCTCTTCGAGGCCGGAGATGCCCGCGTCCGCCGCGGCACGCTTGGCCAGCGTGTTCTTGGCAACCGTGTAGCTGGTCTCCTTGCCGAGCGAGCGCCGCAGCTGGGTGAGCTGGGAGACCGTCAGACCGCGGTACTCGGTCAGCACGGTGGCACCCGCGCTCCGGAAGCTCTCGGTCAGCTCTGCGACGGCCGTGGCCTTGTCGGCCCGGATCGGCTTGTCCGCCATGTCCCTCCTCTCTCGTTGCTCGAGGCTGGTCACCGTCGCAGGCGAGCGCCTGTGACGGGGCGGAGGTGTCGCGGCAACAGAAAAGCCCCGGCGCAGGGCGCACGGGGCGAGGACGGCGGATTCATCTGGTCGGCGGACCGATGGATGCTGCCGATATCGCTTGCCGCCCTACGCGGGTCGCCCGTCTTCGCGGGACCTTCGACCGTGCCGGAGCACGGTGACCAGCGGTCTCTGGGTGGAACTTCGCGCACCAGGCTACGCGACACCTGCGGTGACCGCCAAATCGCCCCGGGCGGCCGGGCCTCGACCGCGCGCTAGGCGCAGCACCGCCACACCGTAGCCGGCACTGCGGGTGATCACCCGGCTGCCCCGTCGGCCACCAACCACTCCCGCGCGCCGGGCAACCGGACAGCCTCCCCGCGATGGTCGCTTACCAGCACCGACCCGCCGTGCCAGCACCTCGTCGACCACCTGTGGGACCAGGTCACGCGCTGCGGCGTCCAGGCCCTCCCAGGGCTCGTCGAGGACGAGCAGGCCGGGCGGACGCAGCACCGCCTTGCCCGCCGCCACGCGCACCGCCACCCGCCGCAGCACCACGGACCGCGCCGGTGGTACCGCAGCCCGACGCCCTCCAGCCACATGCCGCGAGCCTGCCACACCGGACAGACGAACGCGGCCCCGCCAGGAGTGGCGGGGCCGCGTCGGTGTGTCGTTGCTCAGCTGTCGGCCGAGCCCTCCTGCAGGTTCTTCACCGCGTTCGGGTCGACCGGTACGCCCGGTCCCATCGTGGTGGTGAGGGTGACCTTCTTGAGGTACTTGCCCTTCGCGGCCGACGGCTTGGCCCGCAGCACCTCGTCGAGGACGGCCGCGTAGTTGTCGACCAGCTGGGCCTCGGAGAACGAGGCCTTACCGATGATCAGGTGCAGGTTCGAGTGCTTGTCCACCCGGAAGGTGATCTTCCCGCCCTTGATGTCCGACACCGCCTTGGTGACGTCCATGGTCACCGTACCGGTCTTCGGGTTCGGCATCAGACCGCGCGGGCCCAGGATCCGCGCGATCCGGCCGATCTTGGCCATCTGGTCGGGCGTGGCGATCGCCGCGTCGAAGTCCAGCCAACCGCCCTGGATCCGGGCGACCAGCTCGTCGGTGCCCACCTCGTCGGCACCGGCGGCGACGGCCTCCTCGGCCTTCGCGCCGGCAGCGAAGACGATCACGCGGGCGGTCTTACCGGTGCCGTGCGGCAGGTTGACCGTGCCGCGGACCATCTGGTCCGCCTTGCGGGGGTCGACGCCGAGGCGCATCGCGACCTCGACCGTGGCGTCGAACTTGGTGGCGGTGCTCTCCTTGGCCAGCTTGACGGCCTCGACGGGGGTGTAGAGCTTCGACTTGTCGATGGCCTCGGCGGCCTTGCGGTAGCTCTTGCTGCGCTGCATCTTCTGTCTACTCCTGTGGTCTCTGGCGGGCCGCGGTGCTCGCGCGCCCTCCCACGATCCGTACGGGTCGGTGGTGGCCGACGTCAGTCGGTGACGTTCAGACCCATCGACCGGGCGGTGCCGGCGATGATCTTCTCAGCCTGGTCGAGGTCGTTGGCGTTGAGGTCGGCCATCTTCTTCTCGGCGATCTCCCGCAGCTGGGCGCGGGTCACCGAACCGACCTTCTGCGTGTGCGGGACACCCGAGCCCTTCTGCACGCCGGCAGCCTTGATCAGCAGCCGGGCGGCGGGCGGGGTCTTCAGCACGAAGGTGAAGGACCGGTCCTCGTACACGCTGATCTCGGCGGGGACGATGTCGCCCCGCTGCGACTCGGTCTGCGCGTTGTACGACTTGCAGAACTCCATGATGTTCACGCCGTGCTGACCGAGCGCGGGACCGACCGGCGGCGCCGGAGTCGCCTGGCCCGCCGGCAGCTGAAGCGTGAACGTCTTGACGAGCTTCTTCTTCGGAGGCATGTCTCTTCCTGGGGCTTGGAACTGGGAAAGGTTCACACGACACCGCCGTCGGGGCGCGCACGGTCAGCGCGCATGCGACGGCGGCGACGTTCTAGGGTAGCGCAGACCTGGATCCCGGCGGCCACAGAGGTGGGCCGGGCGGGTGAACCGGGCGGACGACGACAACCGGCGGCGGTCGCCCGCCGCCGGAGGCCGCCAGCTCAGATCTTGGCGACCTGGTTGAAGTTCAGCTCCACCGGCGTCTCCCGGCCGAAGATCGACACCAGCACCTTGAGCTTCTGCTGGTCGGCGTTGATCTCGCTGATCGTCGCCGGCAGGGAGGCAAAGGCGCCGTCGGTGACCGTCACCGAGTCGCCGACCTCGAAGTCGAGGACCTTGATCTCCGGCTTGGCCTTCTTCTGCTCGGTCTCGACGGCAGGTGCCAGCCACTTGAGCACCTCGTCGAGGCTGAGCGGCGCCGGCCGGTCGGCCCGGTCCGTGGCACCGACGAAACCGGTGACCCCGGGGGTGTTGCGTACGCAGGAGTAGGACTCCGCGGTCAGCTCCATCCGGACGAGGATGTAGCCGGGAAAGACCTTGGCCTGTACCTGGGAACGCTTGCCGTTCTTGACCTCGACCTCTTCCCGGGTCGGCACCTCGACCTGGTAGATGTAGTCCTCCATGTCGAGGGACGTGATCCGGGTCTCGAGGTTGGTCTTGACCTTGTTCTCGTAACCGGCGTACGAGTGCACCACGTACCAGTCGCCCGGTGCGTAGCGCAGCTTCTGCCGCAGCTCCGCGACCGGGTCGAAGTCCTCCTCGGGAGCGGGCTCGGTCATGGCGAACTCCGACTCGTTGGCGGCCTCGACCGACTCGTCACCAGCCGCCGTCGCCACCGTGGACTGCTCGTCCGGGGTCGCGGCGGTCTCGTCGTACTCAGGCACGCTTGCTCACTTCCGTCACTATCGCACGTTCAGCCGGTCAGCTGGGGTTGCCGAAGACCCACAACACGCCCTTGGCGAAGCCGTAGTCCAGGACAGCCACGATCGTCAGCATCACCGTGACGAACGCGATCACCACCGCCGTGTAGGTCAGCAGTTCCTTGCGGGTCGGCCAGATGACCTTACGCAGTTCGGCCACGACCTCGCGGATGAAACGCGCGATGCGGCCGAACAGGCCCACCTTGTCGGCGTCGGTACGCGTCCTGCGACCGTCGGCGGAATCCGCCTTGGCCCGCGAACGGGTGGCGGTGCCACCCCGCGAAACCGGCTCGTCCGCGTCGGTGGCGTCGTCCTCGGCGCTGTCGTTGACGACCTCGTCGTTCAGACGCTCGTCGTCGGCGTCCTCGCCGCGCCGCTTGTTGTCGGCCACTTCGCCCTCCGTCGCGGGATGTCGGTGTCGCACGCGGTGCACGTGCGCGGCGCTTGGTCACGCCGGCCGGACCAACCGTCCCGGGACGGGCCGCGGCCGGCGGATCGACCGGAAGGCCCGATGCCTCGGAACCTCCCCGCCGATGCCACCACCACGGGCCGGACGCCACCAGAAGGCGGCGGGACCCACGGAACGGTCAGGCCTGAGGCGCAGGGGTGACAGGACTTGAACCTGCAGCCTGCGGTTTTGGAGACCGCTGCTCTGCCAATTGAGCTACACCCCTGTGCGGCAACGCTCGCCCTGCCCGGTCACAACATCACACGACCAGGCAGGGGTCACTTGCCCCACGGCGGACCAGTGTACGGGTACCGACCCGACTTTCCCAACCGGTCTACCCGACGTGCCGTGCGGTGCCGGTCAGCCCGCCGTACGCACGGTGGCCCGCGCCTGCGAGAGCACCTTCTCACCGAGACAGGTGGCGGTGACGTCCAGCCTGGTCAGACCCGCGTCGGTCACCTCACGAACCACTGCGGTCAC
Source organism: Verrucosispora sp. WMMD573 (assembly GCF_027497175.1). NCBI lineage: Bacteria > Bacillati > Actinomycetota > Actinomycetes > Micromonosporales > Micromonosporaceae > Micromonospora > Verrucosispora sp. WMMD573. Next base: position 682,374 of record NZ_CP114901.1, read on the forward strand.
CACGATCTCGGTGCCGGTGTCGTCGTCGGGTACCACCACCGGACGGGTGAACCGCACGCCGAAGTCGACCACTGCGTCGGACGAGCCAGCCCAGGTGGTGACCGCCCGACCGACGAGCGCCATGGTGAACATGCCGTGGGCGATCACACCGGGCAGACCCACCTTGGTGGCAAACCGGTCGCTCCAGTGGATCGGGTTGAAGTCGCCCGAGGCACCTGCGTAACGAACCAGGTCCGCCCGGGTCACCCGGAACGTCTGGGTGGGCAGTTCCACGTCAGGCCTCCCCGCGTACGACGAGCTTGGACCAGACCGCGACCACCGGCTCGCCGGCGGTCGTGCTGACGTCGGTCCGGGTGGTCAGAAACTCGTGGCCGCCCCGGCTGGTGATCTCCTCGACCGCGTTGACGCAGACCAGCTCGTCGCCGGCCACCACCGGCCGGGTGTACGCGAACCGCTGGTCGCCATGAACCACCCGGCTGTAGTCGATGCCGAGCGCCGGGTCCTCGATCAGCTGGCGGCTGGCCGCCATGGTGATCACCACCGGGAACGTCGGCGGCGCGACCACGTCGGGGTGGCCCAGCGCACGGGCGGCCTCCGGATCGTGGTGGGCGGGATCGGTGGCGCCGATCGCCGTCGCGAACTCGCGGATCTTCTCACGGCCCACCTGATAGGGGGCGGTCGGCGGGTAGGTCCGGCCGACGAAGGACTGGTCCAGGGGCATGCCGCGAACCTACACGCAAAGCACAATCGCCGATCCGAGCGGTCGGCGTCGGCTCAGCCGCGCCGTCCGTAGGGACCGGCGATCGGATACGTGCGGTGCCGGGCCGATCGGCCCGGCACGTTTCAGCGCGTTTCGCGGTGCAGGGTGTGTCGCCCGTCCCGGGGGCAGAACTTCTTCAGCTCGATGCGGTCCGGGTCGTTACGGCGGTTCTTGCGCGTGATGTAGTTGCGCTCCTTGCACTCCACACACGCCAAAGTGATCTTCGGCCGGACATCGGTCGCCTTCGCCACGGCGGAGTGCCTTCCTCGATAACGGATACAACTACGGCGCTAAAGCGTACGCCCCACCTGGGCGGACACGCAAAGCGGGCGCCTGTGGCGCCCGTCCCACCGACCACCGGAGATCCTCCGGGGCGGCCGAGAGTAGCGGTGGCCGGACTTGAACCGGCGACACAGCGATTATGAGCCGCTTGCTCTGCCATCTGAGCTACACCGCCGCGGTGGGCCCAGCCGGACCCTCTGAGCCCCCTTACGGAATCGAACCGTAGACCTTCTCCTTACCATGGAGACGCTCTGCCGACTGAGCTAAGGGGGCCTGCGCGATCACTCGGTGCCCGCGCAGAGGTAAGAGTACACGGCCCGATCGTACTGGTGAAATCGGATCCCCCGGGACGCCGCACGTCCAGCTCAGGGCACCACGCGCAGCCTCGGAAGCTCGCTGCTGGAGATCGACTCCGGATCGATCTGAGCCCCGAACCACGCCTCCAACCGCTCGTACGGCAGCGGGCGACTGAACAGGAATCCCTGCCCGATCTCGCAGCCGATGTCCTGGAGCAACTCCAGGGTCAGCTCGCTCTCCACGCCCTCAGCCACCACGGTGAGACCGAACTGCTGGGAGAGGGTGACGACGGCGTTGACGATCGCCAGGTCCCCCGGGTCGGTGGCCATGCCCTGCACGAAGGAGTGGTCGACCTTCACCTCGTGGACCGGCAACCGCCGCAGGTGGGCCAGCGAGGAACTGCCGGTGCCGAAGTCGTCCACGGAGAGGCGTACGCCCAGGTCCCGCAGGCGGCGCAGGGTCGGTATCGGGCGCTCGGTGCCGTCCAGCACGCCGGCTTCCGGGATCTCCAGGGTCAGCAGCTGCGCCGGAACGCCGTACTCGTCCAGCAACTCCCGGACCTGCTCCGGGAAGTGCTGGTCGGTGAGCGTACGTGCGGAGAGGTTGACCGCGACGGCGAGCGACTGACCCCCGTGCGCCCAGTCCCGGCTGTGCCGCAGCCCTTCACGGAGCACCAACTCGGTGAGCCGGCCGAGCTGGCCGGTGTGCTCGGCCACGGCGACGAAATCCGCCGGGGCGACCGGACCGTGCGTCGGGTGCTCCCAGCGGGCCAGGCACTCGACCCCGATGAGCCGGCGATCCCGCAGCGTCACCTTGGGCTGGTAGTAGACCTCCAGCTCGCCGTTGTCGAGGGCGTGGCGCAGGTCCCCGGCGAGGCCGAGCCGGTGCAGCGACCGCGACTCCAACGTCGGTGTGTACAGCTGCACGCTGCCTGGTACCGCCTTGGCCGCCGTCGCGGCCACGTCCACCCGTTGCAGCAGAGTGGCCGGATCGTCGCCGTGATCCGGGTGTACGACCACCCCGACTGCGGTGTCCACGTCCAGCGTGAGCGAGTCGAAGACCATCTCGTCACGGATCTGTTCCCGCAACTGGCCGGCAAGCTCTACCGCCGCGTCGGCGCTCTCCAGCCGCAGGGTCACCAGGAACTCGTCGCCGCCGGCCCGCCCGACCAACGCGGCCGACGGCACACAGCCACGCAGCCGGTCGGCGACCTCAACCAGCACCTTGTCGCCCGCCGCGTGGCCGAGCGCCTCATTTACCTGACGCAGCCGGTCGACATCGAAGAGCAGCAACGCGACCACCTCGCCGGGGGCCCGGATCCGAACCGCCTCGGCCAGCGCGCCGAGGATGCGGCGTCGGTTGGGCAGCTTCGTGAGCGCATCGTGGTAGGCGTCGTGCCGCAGCCGGTCGACCAGCCGGGAGTTCTCCAGCGCGACCGCGGCATGGGCGGCAACCGTTTCGAAGACTGGAATGTCCGGGCCCCGGAAGAAGTTCGTGTCGCCGAGCCGGTTCGCCACCTCCAGGGTGCCGATGACCGCCTTGCCGGACCGCAGCGGCACCACGATCACATCCTTGACCGCAGTCGGCCCCAGCGCGGCGCGTAGCGCTGGGTCACCCCCGAGTCGGTTACTCACCGCAAGTGTTTCCTGGCGGGCTACCGCGGCGTCGCGCAGCTCTGTTGGGCTTGGTGTGGCGTCCAACAGCCCCGGCTTACCCTCCTGGGCCGTCAACAGCACCTCCGGATGGCGCCCTTGCGCGGGTAACCACAGGGTGGCGTACTCCGCCTGCATCAGGCTCCGGATCCGGACCAGCAGCGCGTCGACGAGGTGCCCGTCCGACCCGCTCTCGCCTATCGCCTTGGTGAGCTCGTACATCTCCGAGAGGGTGCGGTGTTGTCGGAGGAACTGCGCATAGGAGCCGTAGATAAGGGCGAACGCCATGGCCAGACCGGCGAAGAGCAGCACCGCCCAGGGCGTGCTCTCCAGCGTGATGACGACCAGCAGACCGATACAGAGGTTCACCCCGCCGGCGAGCAGCATCGACGGAGCGGCGCGGATCACCTCCTGCCCGGCTGGCCAGCCTTGCACGACGGTGAACACGGCCGCCATCGCGGCGAGGCTGACCACGATGTGGGTCGCGATCGCAGCCATCAGCACCGCCCAGGTGGCCGGTCCAACTCCACCGGGCTGGGGCAGAACGTGATAGATGGCGGTGGCCAGAGCCGTCGCGGCGGCCGCGAGGGCGACGTTGAACCAGAACTTGGCCGGCAGCAGCCGCCGCCGTACCTGCACCACGAGCGTGGCCACTGTGAATGCTGCCACCACCGACAGGGGTGGCAGCAGGTGCAATGCGACGACCAGGGGAATCTCGGTGAAGAGTATGCCGAGTGCCTGACGGCGCACCACGATGTTGATGGTGGGCATGGTGGCGGCGATCATCGCCACCATGAGCAGTAACGTCAGCGGCAAGTCACCAAGAGCAGGGTCGACTGTCAGCCCGAGCAGCAGAGAGACGACGATCGCGCAGAGCGCGAGTGGCCCGGTGATGAACCAGGCGTATTCCGTCTGTCGACGTGGAGGGCGCAGACGAGACGTCATGGCTCCCCTTGCGCGTCGGTCTCAGCGGGTGTCGGAGGTTGTCACAGCGGGAAGACCGCTCGTCAACGCACCACGGAGTTCAGTGTGGGCATCTGCCAGTCGACCCCATTCGTCCTGATGTCGCCCTCCGTAGCCATGCTTGCCGCGACCACTAGGGTGAGAAGCAAGGTAAGGGAGCCGAGCAGCCGGCCCAAGCGTTGAGCAGACATTTGTGCTCCTGACGGGGTGATGGGAACGCAATGGAGGTCCCCCGATGGTGCCACAGCCGGTCAGCCGCTGGAAAGTTCGCGGACCTGATGTCCGTCCGGTCGTTGCTCCGCGCGACCCGTCCGCTCTAGTCCGTGCAGGTCAGAGCCGGTCACGGACGACGCGACAGCAGCCACAGGGGAAGAAAGCACCAACCGCCTATTCCCATGCCAAGGCGGCGTTATGGATCTAGTGGACATGATCATGGAGTGCCGCCAGTCGCCGCTGCGGAATGACGGGGACCTCCAGCGCCCCTCGCCCGCCACCCTCAGTCACCACACGTCGACCGACCGACCTCAACCCGGAAGGTTCGCCACCGCCAGACTAGGCCGCGGACCCCATTCAGTCACCCCCATGGATGCCTGAATCTCTCAGCCGGTCCAGGCCACCTCAACGAAAACGGCCCCCGATCAGCATCTCTGCTGGTCAGGGGCCGTTGGCGCACCTGGTGGCGGGTAGAGGATTCGAACCTCTGTAGCTTTCGCGACGGATTTACAGTCCGCTCCCATTGGCCGCTCGGGCAACCCGCCAGGGCGTACCACCGCACCGTGGCGCGGCGGCGGAAGCAAGGATAGCGGCTCAACCCGTCGCCGCCGCAACCGGGTACCGTCGGGGGGTCGTGCCTCTGGGCAACCAGGGCCAAAGGATCACAAAACAGCCGGACAGCAGGAGCATGAGTATGGCAGCGAACCCGTCGTTCGACATCGTGAGCAAGGTCGACCGCCAGGAGGTCGACAACGCCCTCAGGCAGGCGGACAAGGAGCTCGGAACGCGGTTCGACTTCCGGGGCACGGGCGCGGAGATCTCCTGGTCGGGTGAGGAGGCGATCAGCCTCCAGGCGGAGACCGAGGAGCGGGTCCGGGCCGCGTTGGACGTGTTCAAGGAGAAGCTGGTCAAGCGAAACATCTCGCTGAAGTCGCTGGACGCGGGCGATCCGCGCCCCTCCGGCAAGGTTTTCAAGCTTGACGCCAAGGTGATCCAGGGCATCGACCAGGACAAGGCGAAGGCGATCAGCAAGAAGATCCGCGACGAGGGCCCCAAGGGCGTGCAGGCCCAGATCCAGGGCGACCAGCTGCGGGTCACCGGCAAGAAGAGGGACGACCTCCAGGCGGTCATCGCGCTGCTCAAGGCCGAGGACTTCGGCGTGGCCCTCCAGTTCACCAACTACCGGTAAACGCAGCCCTGGGGCGTGACCGCCGGCTTCCCCACAAAATCGCTGGTGCCCGGCCGCTGTCTGGGTTTGGGTGCACTCGTGAGCATCAGCTTGAGCACCCCGAGCGTCGACGAGTTGTCACCAGCGGTGGTCGCGCTCAAGCAGTGGCAGTACGACGGGGGTCCGCTGCACCTGCATTCCGGCGATCTCGGGTGGCACTCGTTACGTGGCGCCGAGGCGACGGCGGCTGCCATCCGGATGTGGCGGCGCGACGGGGAGGTTCTCGCGATCGGGCTGCTGGACGGCCCCGAACTGGCGCGCCTGGCCGTCGCTCCTGACTGGCGTGATGACGAGGCACTGGCTAGCCGGCTCGCGGCTGATCTGGACGACCCGGGGCGTGTCCTGACGTCCGACGGTGCGACCGTCGAAGCCCGAGGTGCGGAACTTCTCACCCAGTTGCTGCTGGAGCGGGGTTGGGAGCGGGACGAGCCGTGGACAACGTTGCATCGCAGTCTGTCAAAACCGGTACCGGACTGCGGTCTGCGCGTCGAGACGATCGAGCCCGATCGAGCCGAGGTGTGGGTCGGCGTCCACTGGTCCGCGTTCCGCGGCTCGCCCTTCACCGACGCCGACCGCCACCGCACGGTCGGGCGATGGCTCGCCATGGCCGGCGGCCCGTTCTACGCTGACGCACGCTGCCTTGCCGCATTCGATCAGAACGACGACGCCGTGGCAGTCGCGGCTGTGTGGTCAGCCGGCCCGGCGCGGCCGGGTCTGCTGGAACCTGTGGGTGTCCATCGCAGTCACCGAGGTCACGGTTACGGCACGGCGATCACGCTTGCTGCCGCTGCGGCCCTTCGTGACATGGGTTCGTCCAGCGCGGGTGTATGCGTGGAGAGTTCCAACGTCGGCGCTGTAGCTACCTACGCCTCGGCCGGCTTCACGCCGTCAGCTGAGGTGGCCGACCTGCGCCGCGGTTCCCGGTGAACACCGGCGCAGCTCGATCCCCTCGTGCGGCAGTCGTAGCTCGCGGGCCGCGCCGAGCTGGCGGGATCTGGCGCACAACAGCTCACTGTCTACAACGAACGGCCCGGTGACCGATGAGGTTGCGCTGCCACGGGTCCGGCGTCGATCTTCAGCGCGGTCCGGCTTCAGCCGGCCGGTGTCGCAGCCAGCGGTACGGCACGGGCTGGCCGCGGTTCCACTCGCTCGCCTCGTCCGACGGCACCGGGTCGAAGCCGGCGGCGGTGTAGCACCGCAGCGCCGGAACGTTGTCGGGGTGCACCCGCATCAGCACCGTCGGTTGGTGGTCCCGGGCCAGTTTGGTGAGCAGGGTGACGATCCGGCGGCCCAGGCCCCGCCCGCGCAGCGCCGGGGCCACGATGAGCCGGGCCAACTCCACCTCGGCCTCGTCGTCGTCGAGCCACAGCTCGCCGTACCCGGCTGGTTCTCCGTCGACGAGCGCCAGGTACGCGAGCACGCCGGGCTCGGTTCCCCAGCGCATGACGTCCTGCGCTGTCACTCGGTCCCGGGAGCACCAGCGGCGGTTCTCCTCGGCAGAGGTCGCCCAGCTCGCCACGACGGCCGGATCAGTCGGGCCCAGCGCGGTCAGCTCCATGACTCGCCTCCTCGGCACGGGAGGCTACCGCCCGCTCGTGTTCGGGAGAACCTCCGCCGGCCGGCCCGGCCCACCTGACCGGGCCGGCCGGGCGTCGAGATTCGGGTCAACGGGCGAAGATCAGCAGTAGGACGACCGTCAGGATCGCGCTCACCAGAATCGAGCCCAGACAGCCGATCCGGTTCGAGAAGAAAAGGAACATCCCGCCGTCGTACCCATCGGGGCGCGGGTCAGGCCGCGGCGGGCTGCTCGGCCCGGACGGAGGTGGTCTCCGCGCGGGCGATGGGACCGGCCGGCAGCCCGGCGACCGCCGCTCCGACGGCGAGTGCGGCCCCGGCAAACAGGAAGGCCCAGGGCACCCCGCCGGCGTGGTCGACGATCAGGCCGGAGACGGCGCCGCCGACCGCGCTCGCACCTACCGACATGGTCACCACCCAGGTGTACGCCTCGTTCAGCATGCTGGCCGGAGAGATCCGCCCGACCAGGGTGTTCTCCAGGGTCAGCGCGGGAGCGATGGCGGCTCCGCCGACCAGCAGTGCGGTGCCCAACGCACCCGGCGTGGGCATCACGGCGAAGACGGCGAAGGTGCCGGCGAGCACGGCGAGCAGCCAGGCGAACAGGCGGGTCATGTTGCGGGCCGGTCGACGGACGCCGAACCAGAACCCGCCGATCGCGCTGCCTATCCCCCAGACTGCCAGCAGCACGCCGGCGAGGCCGTTCGGGTCGTCCGGGCTGTACCGGGTGGCGAACGCCGGTACGGTCACGCCGGCCGCACCGAAGGCGATGCCGATGCTGGCCACGCAGAGCAGCAGCGCCGGAAAGCCGGCGACCCGAAGCGGGCCGAGGCCCCGGGCACGATGTTCCCGCGAGTGCGGACGCCAGCCGCGCATGGCCTGGCCGAGCGCGACCGACAGGGTGCCGACCAGGGTCACCACCGCGGCACCGATCAGCGCCGTCCCCGCGTCGGCGACCAGCACGAACCCGGCCACCAGCAGTGGTCCGAGCACGAAAACGATCTCGAACAGGGTGGTTTCGGCGGCGAGTGCGGTGTTGCGCAGGTGGTACCGACCGGAGTCGACGTTGGTCAGGCCGTTCCAGGCGCCACGGATCGCGGCTGTCATCGGCGGGTACGTTCCACCGGCCGCCGCCGAAACCAGCAGGACCAGCGCAAAGGGTGCGGCATCGGCGCGGGCCGCCCAGAGCAGCCCGATCAGGGCCAACGGGTGGGCGACAGCGGTGCCGAGCAGCACCGGGGTGGGGCCGATCCGGTCGGCGATCCGGCCAGCCACCGGGCTCAGCGCGGCACCGGAGAGGGCGTAGCAGCCGCCGGCCGCAGCCGCCAACGAGTAGCGGCCGGTCACTCCCTCCACGACGAGCAGCAGCGCGAGTGGCGTCATACCGATCCCGAGTCGCCCGATGATGCCGGTGATCAGCAGGTTCGGCGCGCCCGGAATCTGCCAGACAGCCAGATACCGGCGCAGCCCAGCCACAGCGGACCTCCACGAAATGTAACGAGCAAGACTCGGTTAGACCCTAACGCCCCGCGCTCGACCGACCACCCGGTCCGCCCCTGTGGCAGCGCTCACCCACCCCGTGGCGGCGGACGCCGCAAGCCCGGTCGGCGACCAGACCGACGGCATGCCCGCACGGCCGCATCCGGACGGCTGCATCCGGTTCCCGGGATGCCGCAACCTGCTCTCTCGAACCGCCTCCGAGCGGCCGGCATACCGCAACTCGTGCTGCCCTTTCACCCCGGCGAGAGGACGGTGCCGCCCCTCGCCGGGGTGAAAGGGCAGGTCTGTCAGCGCTGGAAACGCACGGGGCCCGTCTGGCTCGCCAACTGCTCCAGCCGGGCGACCCGCTGCTCCATCGGCGGGTGGGTGGCGAAGAGCGCGGCCACCCCGCCGCCCCGGAACGGGTTGGCGATCATGAGGTGCGCGGTGCTGGTGAGCTGCCCCTCGGCCGGCAACGGCCGCCGCTGCGCGCCCATGTGGATCTTGCGTAGGGCGCTGGCCAGCGCCAGCGGGTCCCCGGTCAGTTCGGCGCCGGAGGCGTCCGCCTGGAACTCACGGCTGCGGCTGATCGCCAGCTGGATGACGGTCGCCGCGATCGGCCCCAGGATGATGGTGAGCAGCAGGACCAGCGGGTTGGGGCCGTCCTCGTCGCTGTTGCCGCCCAGCGGGATGAACAGGGCGAGGTTCGCCAACATGGTGATGATGCCGGCCAGGCCGGCGGCCACGCTGGAGATGAGGATGTCGCGGTTGTAGACGTGCGACAGCTCGTGACCGATGACGCCCCGCAACTCGCGGTAGTCGAGCAGTTCGACGATGCCCTGGGTGACGCAGACGGCCGCGTTCTGCGGGTTGCGCCCGGTGGCGAACGCGTTGGGCTGGGCGGTCGGGCTCACGTAGAGCCGGGGCATGGGCTGACGGGCCTCGGCGGCCAGCTCCCGAACCATGTGGTACAGCTCAGGGAACTGTGCCTCACTGACCGGTTGCGCCCGCATCGAGCGCAGTGCCAGCTTGTCGGAGTAGAAGTACGTGACGCCGTTCATCACCAGCGACACGAGTACGGCGATGACCAGGCCGCCACTGCCGCCGAACCAGTAGCCCACCGCCAGGATCAGCGAGGTGAGCAGGCCGAGCAGCGCGGCGGTCTTCAGACGGTTGTGGTGCACGATCACTCCTTCGGTGCACGGATGCCGGGATCCGCTGACCGGTACAACACACCGGTACCCGTCAACCATCCGCCTCATGACTGAGAGTTACCTGAGGGACGACCGGCGCGCTGGCGGAGCGGGCTCAGCTCCCGGCGAGATCGAGCACGACCTGAGGTGCGAAGCCGACGACCAGAGCGACCACGGTCGCCACCGCCAGTGTCGCGGCCACCGTACGGGCGGGCCGGACGGCGGGGCTGACGACGTCGCCGGCCGGGGCGTAGAGCAGCGCGGCGGCCCGCAGGTAGTAGGCCAGACCGATGACCGCGTTCACCGCCACCACCAGGGCCAGCCAACCGGCGTCGCCGCCGAGCAGCGACCGGACCACCGTCACCTTGGCGAACAGACCGGCCAGGCCGGGTGGCAGACCGGCGAGGCCGATCAGCGCGAATGCCAGCCCGGCACCGGTCCACGGGTGCCGACGTGCCGCGCCGCGCAGGTCGTCGAGGCTGCCGCCGTCCGCGCCGGCCGGGCGCAGGGCCACCACGCCGGCGAAGGCGGCCAGTTCCAGCAGCACGAAGAAGACGGCGTACGCCAGGGTGGCGGCGTACGCGGCGGTGCGGGCGTCCGCGTCGGTGGTCAGGGCCAGCGCGCCGAGCGGGGCGAGGATGTAGCCGGCCTGGGCCACCGAGGACCAGGCGAGCAGCCGGACGGTACGCCGCTGGCGCAGGGCCACCAGGTTGCCGACGGTCATGGTCAGCGCGGCGACGAGGGCCAGCACCGGCCCGGTCACCTCCGGCGGCAGCGCGTGTCGCACCACCGCCAGCAGGGCGATCACCCCGCCGAGCTTCGATGCGGTCGACAGGTAAGCCGCCACCGGCAGCGGCGCCCCGTCGTAGGTGGCCGGCGCCCATGCGTGGAACGGCACCGCCGCCACCTTGAATGCCAGTCCCGCCACCACAAGCGTCACCGCGACCGTGGTCAACGGCAGGTCGAGCAGCGCCTCGTCGGCGAGGAGAGCGCCCAGCCGTTCCAGGTGCAGCCCGCCGGTGACCGCGTAGAGCAGCGCGGCACCGAGCAGGGTCAGCGTGGTGGCCACCACGCTGACCACGAAGAAGGTCACCGCCGCCTCGGCGCTGGCCAGGCTGCCCCGGCGCAGGCCGACCAACACGTACAACGGCAGGGTGAGCACCTCCACCGCCACGATCAGGGTGATCAGGTCACCGGCCGCGCCGAGCACCACGCCACCGGTCATCGAGCAGGCGAGCAGGAAGCAGTACTCCCCCACCGGGGTGTTCCCGGCCCGCAGCAGCGGCCCGGACAACGCCAGCACCCCGAGGACGAGCAGCGCGACCAGCGCCCCGACCAGGGCGGCCCGACCGCCGAAGACGTACGAGCAGTCGGTGCCGGCGCAGAACGTGCGTCGCTCGGCCCCCGAGCCGACCGCCGCCGCGCCGACCGCCGTGGCGACCGCTCCGGTGACCGCCGTGGCGACGGTGGCCGGCGGCCGGGCCGCCAGCAGGTCCACCAGCAGCACCAGCACCGCCGTCCCGGCGGCCAGGTACGCCGGCAACAGCGCCACATGGTCGACGGCCTGCACCAGACTCGACTCGCTCATCGCGCCACCACCCCCACCAGGGCCTCGACCGGAGCTTCGGCGACGCCCAGCACCAGCGTCGGGGCCAACCCGACGGCCAACGCGAGCAGCACCAGTGGCGCCCAGGCGACCAGTTCGGCCCCGGCCAGCTTGGGCCCGAGCGCGGCGACCGCCCGGCTGGGCTCACCGTGGGTCACCCGCCGCAACAGCCGCAGCAGGTACGCCGCCGTCAGCGCCCCGCCGATCGCGGCCAGCACCGCCAGCGTGGTCCACAGCGCACCACCGGACTCGACGGCGGCGACCACGGCGAACGCCTCGCCCCAGAATCCGGCCAGCCCGGGCAGCCCCAACGAGGCGACCGCCGCGAACGCGAGCAGCCCGGACAGGCGCGGGGCGGTCTCCCGCAGCCCGGACAGCTCGCTGAGCGCGCCGGTGTGGGTACGGTCCTTGATCGCCCCGGCCAGGAAGAACAGCAGACCGGTGATGATGCCGTGGGCTACGTTGCCGATCAGCGCCGCCTGGATGCCGGTGGCGGTCAGGGTGGCGACTCCCAGCAGGACGAAGCCCATGTGCCCGACGCTGGAGTACGCGATGAGGCGCTTCAACTCGGTCTGGGCCAGGCAGACCAGCGAGCCGATCAGGATGGCGGCGACGGCGAGCACACCGAGCACCGGCGCCGCCCACCGGGCACCTTCGGGAGCCACCCCGACGGCGACCCGGATCAGGCCGTACGTGCCCATCTTGAGCAGCACCCCGGCGAGCAGCACGCTGCCGACGGTGGGCGCCTGGGTGTGTGCGTCGGGCAGCCACGAGTGCAGCGGCCACAGCGGGCTCTTCACCGCGAAGGCCAGCGCGAGCAGGGTGAAGGCGGCGAGCTGGGTGGTGCGGGACAGCTCGGTGCCGCCGGTCAGCGCCACGATGTCGGCGGTGCCGGCGGCGGCCACCACGACGTACACGCCGACCAGCAGCAGCACCGAGCCGAACAGGGTGTAGAGGGCGAACTTCCGACCGGCCCGCCGCCGCGCGTCCAGTGACACCGGGTCCGCGCCGTCGCCGCCCCAACCGACGATGATCGCGTACATCGGCAGCAGGACGACCTCGAAGAAGAGGAAGAACAACACCAGGTCGAGGGCGAGGAAGGTGCCGATGATACCGACCTCGACGACCAGCAGCAGCGCCACCAGGGCCCGGCCGTCGCCGCCACCCGGCACCCGCCAGAGGCTGTAGCCGCAGCACAGCAGCGTGAGGAGGGCGGTGAGCACCACCAGCGGCCAGGAGATGCCGTCCACGCCCAGGTGGAAGCGTAGGTCCAGCCCCGAGGCCCAGGGCAGGTCGACCGAATGCCAGGGACGCACCGCCCCGGCGGTGTCCGTCGGCGCGTACGCCGACCAACCGGCGGCTCTCCCGCCGACCAGCGACACCGCCGCGACGAGGGTCAGCGCGGCGGCTGCGGTGCCCACGATCCGGGCCGCCCGGTCGCGGGGCGTGGCCGCCACCGCCAGCGCGCCGAGCGCCGGCACCACGAGCACCGAGACCAGCAGGAACTCCCCGACGTTCATGCCGCCCCTCCGGGATGCCGCAGCCTGGCATCAGGCTCCGGAACGCTGGGTTGATGGTTCGCCCGCTGGCGCTCGCTCATGCCGTCGCTCCGATCAGGGCCGCGGCCAGGCCGATCAGCAGCGCGCCGGCCAGCACCGCAGCGGCGGCCCGGGGCAACGCCGCCCGGTGCAGGACGCCCAGGCCGCCACCGAGGGCACGGACGGCGCGTCCGGTGCCGGTGACCGCGCCGTCCACCACCCGCTCGTCGGCGGTACGCGCCGCGCGCGCCAGCGCGGTGCTCGGGCGTACGACCAGGGTGTGCTGCACGTCGTCGAGCCGGAACGCGCGGGCGAAGACCGGCCGCAGCGGACCGAGCGCCGCCACCGGGTCGGCACCGCCGCCCCGCCGCCAACCGATCCACGCCAGTCCGGCGCCGGTCACCAGCAGCGCCAGCGGCAGCAGCACCGTCGGGGTGAGGTGGATCAGCCCGTCCGGCGGCAGCAGATCCGACCCGGCGTCGGGAGCGACGGGCGGGGTGGATTGCAGTTGGCGGGAGAACCAGCCTGGAAAGCCGGCCAGGCCGAGCAGGGCCGCCGGTACGGCCAACGCCAGCACCGGCCAGCGCAGCACGGCCGGCGGGTCGTGCGGCACGCCGTGCGCCTCCGACGCACCCGCCGCCCGGTGCCCGGCATGGGCCAGCGGGGTGCGGGGCGTACCGAAGAAGGTGCCCAGCAACAGCCGGGTGGCGTACCAGGCGGTGACGGCGACACCGACCAACCCGGCGAGCCAGACCAGCCAGCCGACCCAGGCCGGTGCCGGGCCGTCACCGTGCAGGGCGGCCTGCTCGGCGGCGGCGAGCACGCCCTCCTTGCTCCAGAAACCGGAGAGCGGCGGTACGCCGGCCAGCGCACCGAGCCCGACCACGGTGCACCAGAAGGTCACCGGCATGCTGCGCCGCAGCCCGCCCATCCGGGACATCAGGGTGGTGCCGACGCCGTGGATCACCGCGCCGGCGGCGAGGAACAGCAACGCCTTGAACGCCGCGTGGGTGAGCAGGTGGAACAGCGCCGCCGGTGGGGATCCGACGGCGAGCGCCCCGGTCATGTAGCCGATCTGCGAGACCGTCGACCAGGCGAGCACCCGCTTGATGTCGTCCTGGGCGGTGGCGGCCAGCGCGCCGAGCAGCAGGGTCACCGAGGCCATCACGCCGAGCACGACAAGCGCGGTCGGCGTGGCCTTGAACAGCGGCCACAGCCGGGTGACCGCGTACACGCCGGCGGCCACCATTGTCGCGGCGTGGATCAGCGCGGAGATCGGGGTCGGGCCGGCCATCGCGTCGGGCAGCCAGGTGTGCAGCGGGAACTGGGCGCTCTTGCCGGCCACCCCGGCGAGCAGCAGCAGGCAGGCGGCGGTGAGGGTGGTGCTGCCGTGGTCGTGGGCGAGCACGTCGGCGATCCGGAAGCTGCCCGCCGAGACGCCGAGCAGCGCGATGCCGAGCAGGAAACCGACGTCGCCGACCCGGGTCACCAGGAACGCCTTCATCGCGGCGGCCGGCGCCTCCGGCAGCCGCCGGTCGTGCGCGATGAGCAGGTACGAGCAGAGCCCCATCACCTCCCAGCCGACCAGCAGCAGGATCAGGTCCCCGGAGACCACCACCAGCAGCATCGCGGCGGTGAAGAGACTGACCTGCCCCGCGTAGGGCGGGTAGCGGTGGTCGGGCTCCTCGGGCGGCCCCTGTCGCAGGTAGCCGGTCGAGTAGATCTGCACCGCCAGGGCGACAGTGGTGACCGCGACGGCGACCAGCGCGGCGGCGCCGTCGAGGCGTACCCCGAGGGTGACGGTGAGCCCACCCAACTCGATCCAGGTCGTCGAGGAGTCGGTCGGGCCGTCCAGGGTGACCAGCAGGGCCACCGCCAGGACGAGCGCACCGGCCGCGCCGGCGATGCCGAGGGTGGCGGCCACCCGGCGGGCCGTCGCCTCGCCGATGGCCGCGCCCCGCGGCGACGGTGGCAGCAGCAGGCCGGTCAGGCCGGCGAGCAGCGGTACGGCCGGCAGCAACGCACCGAGTGTCGTGACGGTCACCGGGGTCCCTCCGGTTCGCCTCCGGCGGCCGGGGACGCCGCGCCGGTCGCCGTGGCGGGCACCGGTGCTCCGGCGTCCCCGGTCTGCCGTTCGGTCAGGGGGATCTCGTCGACGGCGACGCTGGCCCGTATCCGGTAGAGCTGGAGCACGATCGCCAGGCCCACCCCGATCTCGGCGGCGGCCAGCACGATCACGAACAACGCGAAGACCTGCCCGCTGTGCGGCAGCACCGCCTTCGCGGTGGTGTCGGCGGTGACCAGGATCAGGTTCACCGCGTTGAGCATCAGCTCGACGGACATCAGCACCAGCACCGCGTTGCGCCGCCGCAGTACGCCGTACCCGCCGAGGCCGAACAGGAGCGCGGCGGTGACGTAGGGGATGACCGGTCTCACCGCGACCGCCCCCGATCGCCCGGCGCGGCGTCCCTGCTGGCGCCGATGTCGGGGCGGGACAGCACGATGGCGCCGACGAGTGCCGAGAGCAGCAGCACCGACAGCACCTCGAAGGGCAGCACCCAGTTGCCGAAGACCTGCGCACCGAGACGCTCGGCGGTGCCCGCCTCGGGCAGTTCCACCGCCGTCCAGCGGTACGCGTCGACGAGCAGCGCCGCCAGGCCGAGCCCGGCCCCACCGCCGATCAGCGCGGCCGGCCAGCCGGGGCGGTCCAGGTCGTCGGAGGCGCCGATCGGCGCGCGGGTCAGCATCACCGCGAACAGCAGCAGCACCACCACCGCGCCCACGTAGATCAGCACCTGCACCCAGGCGACCAGCTCGGCGGCGAGTACCAGGTACATGCCGGCCACCGCGCCGAGGCAGACCACCAGGTAGAGACCCGCACGGACCAGGTGCCGGGTCGCCACCACCAGCACCGCCGAGCCGACCGCCACCGCGCCGAGGGCGAGCAGCAGTGCGTCCACCCCGGTCACGCGGACGTACCTTCGTCGTCGGCGGCGCGGGGTGGTGCGGTTCGACGCTCGGGGCGTACCGCCGGGGTGGTCGGACGGGCGGCGGGCGTGCCCGGGACGGCGGCCTTGCGCGCGGCGGCGGTCTCCTCCTTGGCCGGCTCGCCCTTCGGGTCGTGCGCCGGTGGTGGCGGCACCGTGGCCATCCACTCGCCCAGGTGGTCCTTGTCGTGCAGCAGGTCCTTGATGTCGTACTCGGCGTACTCGAACTCCGGCGACCAGTAGAGCGCGTCGAACGGGCAGACCTCGATGCAGATGCCGCAGTACATGCAGAGTGAGAAGTCGATGTCGAACCGGTCGAGCACGTTGCGCTGCCGGGCGCGGGCGGCCCCCGGCACCGCCACCTCCTCCTTGTGCGAGTCGATGTAGATGCACCAGTCCGGACACTCGCGGGCGCAGAGCATGCAGACCGTGCAGTTCTCTTCCAGCAGCGCGATCACCCCGCGCGAGCGGGGCGGCAGCTCGGGGGCGACGTCCGGGTACTGCGCCGTGGTGGAACGTTTCGTCATCGTCTTCAACGTGACGGCGAGCCCCTTGACCAAGCCGCTGCCGGGCAGGCCGGTCGCCTCGCTTCGCTCGCGCTCGCTCATGCCGAACATCCTGCCCTGTGGCCACGGCGCGCGCGACCACCCCCCGGAGGTAGCCGGTAGTACGGTGGCCGCGGGGAGAAACGACGCACCGGAAAGGACCCGTCAATGACCGCCGCGCTGCACGACGACAACCCGGCGCCGGGCGAGTGGACGACGGACGCCCTCGACCGCCTGCCGGACGACGGCCGCCGCCGTGAACTCCTGGACGGACAACTGATCGTGTCGCCCTCCCCCACGCGACTGCACCAATCCATCGCAATGCTGCTCGGTGCCGCCTTGCAGGAGACCTGCCCCGCCGAGTTTGACGTCACCCAGGGGGTGTCGGTGCGGATGTCCCGCAGCCGATCCCTCATTCCCGACCTGCTGGTCACCGAGCTGGACGCGGCCGCCCGCAACCCCTCCTCCTACCTGCCGAACGAGGTTCTGCTGGTGGTGGAGATCGTCTCGGAGCGGACCCGCAGCATCGACCGGGTGCTCAAGCCGGCGCTGTACGCCGAGGCGGACATCCCCTTCTTCTGGCGGATCGAGACCGAGACGGGGATCGTGGTGCACGCCCACCGGCTCGACCCGGTCAAGCGCGTCTACGTCGAGCACGCCCGGATGAGCGACGGCATCCTGCTGGCCGACCCGTGGGAGATGGACATCCCACTCGACCGGATCACCCCTCGGTCGGGCTGAGCGGGCCACGCCGGCCCGGCTCTGGCCCGCCGCCCGGTCACCGGGCCGGTCGGATGAAGATCCGCCATGATGGGGGTGCGGACGAGACGGGCACACCCTGGGGGCGACATGGGCGAGGACGGTAAGGGCACCGGCGGCAGGTACGTCGAGCCGGGTGAGTTCAAGCGGGACCAGAACTACATCATTAGCCGGATCACCGCCGACGGGCGGGACGGCTATCCGGTCGAGCCGGGGCGTTACCGGTTGGTGGTCAGCCGCGCCTGCCCGTGGGCGAACCGGCTGATCATCGTACGGCGGCTGCTCGGCCTGGAGGACGCCATCTCGATGGGCGTCGCCGGGCCGACGCACGACGCGCGGAGCTGGACATTCGATCTCGACCCGGACGGGCGGGACCCGGTGCTCGGCATCGAGCGCATCCAGGAGGCCTACTTCGCGCGCTACCCGGACTATCCCCGGGGCATCACCGTGCCGGCCATCGTGGACGTGCCCACCGGGCAGGTGGTGACCAACGACTACGCCCAGATGAGCCTGGACCTGTCCACCGAGTGGACCGCGTACCACCGGCCCGGCGCTCCGCAGCTCTACCCGGAACACCTGCGCGCCGAGATCGACGAGGTCAACGCGGTGGTCTTCGCCGACGTCAACAACGGCGTCTACCGGTGCGGCTTCGCCGGCAACCAGGAGGCGTACGAGCGGGCGTACCGGCGGCTGTTCGACCGGCTGGACTGGCTCAGTGAGCGACTCGCCGGTCAGCGCTACCTGGTGGGCGACACGATCACCGAGGCCGACGTCCGGCTGTTCACCACGCTTGTCCGCTTCGACCCGGTCTACCACGGCCATTTCAAGTGCAACCGGCAGAAGCTCAGCGAGATGCCGGTGTTGTGGGCGTACGCCCGGGACCTGTTCACCACGCCCGGCTTCGGTGACACCATCGACTTCGACCACATCAAGCGGCACTACTACGAGGTGCACCGGGACATCAACCCGACCGGCGTGGTGCCGCTCGGCCCCGACCTGTCGAACTGGCTCACCCCGCACGACCGCGAGTCCCTCGGCGGCCACCCCTTCGGCGATGGCACCCCACCCGCACCCCCCACCCCCACCGAACGGGTCGACCCCACCCACACCCCCCTGGACTGACCCCACCCAACCCGAGCCTCCTCGATCATGAGGTTGCTGTCACCGCTGCTCGGGGGAGGCGGCAGTTTCGGGGATGTTGCTGGGTCGCCGCGACTGGAGACAGCAGTTTCGGGGATAGTGCTGCCTCGACGATCGCGCGGGGCGGCGCGGGGGCGGCGCGGGGGTGTCAGAGGGCGAGGCGGATGGCGGCGGTTAGGACCAGCTGGGCCAGGGCGGCGGGGACCAGGACGAGCCAGCAGAGGCGTTGGAGCTGGTCCTCGCGGAGTCGGGGGTAGGAGACCCGGAGCCAGATGATCACGAAGCTGACCGCGGCGACCTTGAGCAGGGTCCAGAGCCAACCGAGCTGCGCGTCGGCGAACGGGCCCTGCCAGCCGCCGAGGAACAGCACGGTGGTGAGCGCGGCGATCACCACGATGCCGACGTACTCGGCCAGCAGCAGGAAGGCGAAGCGCAGGCCGGTGTACTCGGTCAGATAGCCGAAGACCAGCTCCGAGTCGGCGACCGGCATGTCGAACGGCGGCCGGCGGATCTCGGCCAGCCCGGCCACGAAGAAGACCACCATCGCCGGCGCCTGCCAGAGCAGCCACCATGGCTGCCACGCCTCGACGATGCCGGAGAGGCTGAGCGTCCCGGCGGCCATCGCCACCGACGCGGCGGCCAGCACCAGCGGCAACTCGTAGCCGAGCAGTTGTGCCGCACCACGCAGCCCACCGAGCAGGCTGTACTTGTTGGCCGAGGCCCAGGCCGACATGAGCACCGCCAGCACGCCCACCCCGACCACCGCCAGCACGAAGAACAGCCCGACGTCGAGCGGCTGCCCGACCAGGTCGTTCGGGCCGAGCGGGATCACCAGCAGGGCCAGCAGGTACGGCACCAGCGCCACCGCCGGCGCCAGTCGGAACACCGGCCGGTCGGCGGCGCGCGGGGTTACGTCCTCCTTCTGGACGAACTTCACCCCGTCGGCGATCAACTGCGCCCAGCCGTGGAACCCGCCCGCGTACATCGGGCCGAGCCGACCCTGCATGTGCGCCATCACCTTGTGTTCCGCCTGCCCAACCAGCAGCGGCAGGACGAGGAAGGCGGCCAGCACCCCACCGATCCGGACAACCAGTTCCAGCCAGAGCGGCATCAGCTCTCACCTCCGTCATCCGGTGCCGGACCGCCCTCGGATGCGGGTCCATCCTCAGCCGTCGGGCCGCCGGGACCCGGTCGGGGGGCCGCCGACTCCCCGGCGGAGCCGGCAGCCCGAGGGGTACGCGGCCCGCGGGCACCCGGCGCCGGACGGGCCGGACGCTCCCGGGCTGGGCGGGCCGGGGTGCCGCCGCGCGGACCCTCCCCCACCCCACCGGCTCCGGCCGGGGTCGGCACGACGCCCCACTCACCTGGCGCGGGTACACCCGGGGGTCGGATCGGGCGGCGTCCACCGCCGGCCTCCGACTCGCCCGGCTCCTTCGCACCCGGCCAGGGCTTCGCCACCCGAGAGGCCAGTACGAACTCCTTGCGCAGCGGGTGTCCCTCGAACTCCGGAGGCAGCAGCAGTGGGCGCAGATCGGCGTGCCCGGCGAAGTCGATGCCGAACATCTCGTGGGTCTCCCGCTCGTGCCAGGCGGCTCCCGGGTAGACCGCCACCACGGAGTCGACAATCGGTGTCTGGCGGGGCACCCGGGCGCGCAGCAGCACCCCGTGCCGGTGCGTGGTGGACCAGAGGTGGGCCACCACGTCGAACCCGTCGGCCAGCTCGTCGACGGCCGACAGCCAGTCAAAGTAGTCGAAGGCCAGCTCGGTGTCGTCGCGGGCGGCCAGCAGCGCGGCCCGCCAGGCGTGCGGGGGTACGTCGATGGTGGCCCGGGAATGGACCTCACCGCCGGAGACGGTCGCGGTCGCCTCGACGGGCGCAAGCAGCGCGACGAGCCGCTGGCCGATCTCTTCCGGTGTCATGTGGCTGATCCTAGGCCCTGTGCCCGGAGTCCTCGGCCGAGCCGATGCGGAGCCGGGTGGCGCCCGACCAGCCGGCCGGGTGCACGCGGTCGGGTGACTCTCGCGCGCTTCGCCGGTGCCGATCGTCAATGG
Organism: Verrucosispora sp. WMMD573; assembly: GCF_027497175.1. Classification (NCBI taxonomy): domain Bacteria; kingdom Bacillati; phylum Actinomycetota; class Actinomycetes; order Micromonosporales; family Micromonosporaceae; genus Micromonospora; species Verrucosispora sp. WMMD573. The sequence continues at coordinate 702,640 of NZ_CP114901.1, forward strand.
TCACCAGGATGGACCCGTGCGCGCTGTGACCGTCATCCCCGGAGTAGCCGGCTCGCTGCGGCTCCTCGACGACTACCCGGAACCGGCCCCCGAGGAGGGACCGATCCTGGTGGAGGCCCTCTCGGTGGGCGTCTGCGGCACCGACATCGAGATCATCGACGGACAGTACGGCGAGGCCCCGCCCGACACCGACCACCTGGTGCTCGGTCACGAGTCGCTGGGCCGGGTGCTGGAGGATCCGACCGGCACCCGGCAACCCGGTGACCTGGTGGCCGGGATCGTCCGGCACCCCGATCCGATGCCCTGCCCGAACTGCGCGGTGGGCGAATGGGACATGTGCCGCAACGGCCTGTTCACCGAGCACGGCATCAAGGCGTTGCCGGGCTTCGCCCGTGAGCGGTGGCGGTTGCAGCCCCGCTTCGCCGTGGGACTCGACCCGTCGCTGATCGAGGTGGGCATGCTGCTCGAACCGACGAGCGTGATGGTCAAGGCGTGGGACCACGTGGACCGGATCGGCCTGCGCGCGGAGTGGCAGCCCCGCACTGCGCTGATCACCGGTGCCGGGCCGATCGGCCTGCTCGCCGCCCTGCTGGCCAGCCAGCGGGGTCTCTCGGTGCACGTACTCGATCTGGCCACCGAGGGCCCCAAGCCGGCGCTTGCCGGCGCGCTCGGTGCGACGTACCACTCCGGACCACTCGATCAGCTGGACCTCGAACCGGACGTCATCATCGAGTGCACCGGCGCACCCGTGGTCGTGCTGGAGGCGATGTGCAAGGTCGGCCCCAACGGGATCGTCTGCCTGGCCGGGGTGTCCAGCGGCGGCCGGACGATCGACTTCGACGCGGGCGCGCTGAACCGGACACTCGTGCTGGAGAACAACGTCGTCTTCGGGTCGGTGAACGCCAATCGGCGCCACTGGGAGGGCGCCGCCGAGGCACTGTCCAAGGCCGACCCGGCCTGGCTCGCTTCGCTGATCACCCGTCGGGTACCGCTGGCCCGGTACGCCACCGCCTACTCACCCGGACCGCAGGACATCAAGGTGGTCCTCGACTTCACCGCCTGATCGCGCTGAGACGGAGTGGTCAGATGCCGGGCAGCCGCCCGTTGCGGAACAGGTCGACGAAGAGCTGGTGATCGTGGCGGGCACGTACCCCGTACGTGTGGGCGAAGTCGACCAGGTGCCCGACGAAGCCGGCGGTGTCCGCGTCGACGGCGGCGACGATGGCCTCCTCGGTCGAGTAGTCGACCAGGTCGTGGCTGGACTCGTCGTCGGCCACCGAGTGCATCCGGGCGACCGCCCGCCCCAGGTCGGCCAGCACCCCGGCCAGTTCCTCCGGTTCGTTGACGTCCGCCCAGTCGAGGTCGGCCGCGTACGGGGACACCTCGGCGACGAGTTGGCCGACGCCGTCGAGTTCGGTGAAGCCCACCCACGGGTCGGCGTGGGCCTGGAGGGCCCGCTGCGACTCGGCGGTGCGGTGCCCCTGGTGCCGGAAGTAGCCCCGGACCCGCTCGTCGTCGATGTACCGCGCCACCGCCGGCACCTGGGCCTGCTTCATGTAGATGACGACGTCGTTCTCCAGCGCCTGGGTGTGCCCCTCCAACAGGAGGTTGTACGACGGCAGTCCGGCCGAGCCGATGCCCACCCCCTTGCGCAGCACCACATCCTTGATCTGGGCGGCCAGCGGCCGGGCCTGCGCCGTGGTGGGCGGCAGCGTCTCCAGGTACGCCTCGAACGCCGCGCACACCCGCGCCCGCACCTGACCGTCGATCTCGTACACCCCGTCGCCGACGGAGAAGCGCCGCTCGTAGTTGTCGATGGTGGTCTGTCCCCGCAGCAGGTCCACCCGGGTGTTCAGCCGCGCCTGCTGAAGCACCCGGCGCAGCACACCGTCGGCGTTGTCCAGGGTGATCGACCCGATGGCGTCGTCCCCGCCGGCAGCGATGGCCCGCAGTTCGACCAGGTACGCGTTCGCGAAGCAGGTGACCAGGTCGCTGATGATCCGGTCGGAGAGCGCCTTGGTGTAGCCGATCAACGCCACGCTGGCGACGAACCGCCGCAGATCCCAGGTGAACGGTCCGACGTACGCCTCGTCGAAGTCGTTGACGTTGAAGACGAGTTGACCGGAGCCGTTCATGTAGGTGCCGAAGTTCTCCGCGTGCAGGTCGCCGTGGATCCACACCCGGCTGGTTTGCTCGTCCAGGAAACTGTCGTCGACGAAGTCGCCCCGCTGGTCGGCGTAGAACAGGCTGGCGCTGCCCCGGTAGAAGGCGAACGGCGAGGCCGCCATCTTGCGGAACTTGCGCCGGAAGGCGGCCGGGTCGAGCGCCATCAGGGTGCCGAACTCTTCGGTCAGCACCTCGATGATGAAGGCGGAACGTTGCTCGGCGAGGTCGGTCATGATCCGTACGCTAGCGAAACCTCACCACCCGGACGGCCAGCCGAGCGACCGGTCTCGCCGGACCGACCGGACCGCCGCCCGCACCCGGCCGGGCACCGGGGCCGGGTCCCGTGCGCGGCGGCGCGGGCACCGGTCAGGCGGTCGGCGGGCGTACCGGCGGTGAGGTCAGGGAGGCCACGGAGCGGGCCGGCGCGCCGTCGCTGGGTGGCGCGTCGACCGGAGCGGCGAGCGGGTCGGTGCGGGGCACCCCCCCGAGACCGGACTGCTCGGCGGCGATCTTCTCCTGTAGGCGGAGGATGCCGTGCAGCAGCGCCTCGGGCCGGGGCGGGCAGCCGGGCACGTAGACGTCGACCGGAATCAGCTGGTCGACCCCCTTGGTCACCGAGTACGAGTCCCAGTACGGGCCGCCGCAGTTCGAGCAGGCCCCGAACGAGATCACGTATTTCGGCTCGGGCATCTGGTCGTAGAGCCGCTTGATCGCCGGGGCCATCTTGTCGGTGACGGTGCCGGAGACCACCATCAGGTCGGCCTGCCGGGGGCCGTGCGCGAACGGGATCACGCCGAGTCGCATGAAATCGTGGCGGGACATGCTGGTCGCGATGAACTCGATGGCGCAGCAGGCCAGCCCGAAGTTGAAGACCCAGAGCGAGTAGCGGCGGCCCCAGTTCAGCACGAACCGGATCGGCTCACCGAGCACCGCAGGCAGCTGCACGACCGCTCCCCCTCCTGTCCCCCGACAGTCAACCACAGGGTCCGAGGCCGGAAACCCGGGCCGGCGGGGGATCGGGCGCTCCGCACCTCGGGGTGAACATCCGGCGGCCCGCCTGTCTCCGCCGGTGACCGTCGGATGGGCCGGCGACACCGCGCACGAGTACCTGTGGGTGGAGGCGACCGGCCGGCCGGCGGACGTGGTGATCTGGGGCACCGACCCGCAGGACGCCCCGAGCTCCTTCACCAACTTCGTCGTACCCGGCGACCGCTTCATGACCGGCGAACAGCGGAGTTTCGACGTGCTGCTGCACGCCGAGCCGGAGACCGTGCCGGGCGACCTCGGCACCGTCTCGTTGCAGCTCAGCACCCAGTGGTACGGCAACAGCGTGGCCGACGCCGACCCGGCCGACAACACCGCATCATTCACGGTTCGCGTGGCCGCCGCGGCCTGACCGTCCCTCGTCCGGCCGGTGCCCACGGGCGCCGGCCGGACGTCGTCGGTCACCACGCCGGGCGTCGACGTCGTCGGGTCACTGGGCAGGCGCTGGCATCGTCGGCTCACCAGGCCGGGCGTTGCAGCAGCCCGACGAACTCCACAAGCAGCCGCTCCCGCACCGCCGCCGGGGCGGCGTCGAGCAGCGTGTTGACCACCGCCATCCGGTCCGGAGCACCAGCAGCACCGCCCAGGCCGAGCCCTTCGGCCAGCCCCGCCACCAGCTCCGGGGTGAGCGCCGCCGGGGTGAGGCTGCCGGCCATCGCCAACAGATCGGGCGGCAGCTCGACCGGCCCGGCGGCGCGGGCCGCAGCGACCGCGTCGGCCAGCGCCGGACCGAACTCGGCCACCCGCGGCGCCACCGCTGCGGTCACCGTCAGGTGCACGCTGGCCGGCAGGTCGGCGTACCGGAGCTGGGGTTGGGTGTGCCAACCTCGCGCGGTCAGCTCGTCCACCAGCAGGAACAGGTCGAGGGTGGGGTCGTCGGCGGTGAGACAGACCACCGTGGACTCCGGCTCGGCGACCAGCCGCAGCCCGTCGGTGGCGCGTACCGCGTCCGCCAATGTGCCCACCGCCTCCCAGGTGCGGCGGGCAAGCTCCAGATAACCGTCGTCGCCGAGGTGCCGCAGGGTGGCGTACGCGGCGGCGATCGGCCCACCGGAGCGGGTGGAGGAGATCACTGGGTTGATCATCGTGTACCCGGGCCAGTCGGCGTACGCGAAGTACTGCGGGGTACGCAGTTGCGGGTCGCGGTGCAGCAGCACCGACACGCCCTTCGGCGCGTACGCGTACTTGTGCAGGTCCACCGAGATCGAGGTGACCCCGGGTACGGCCAGGTCGAACGGGGGCACCGGCCGGCCCAGGCGACGCAGGTACGGCAGCGTCCAGCCGCCGAAGCAGGCGTCCACGTGGCAACGGACCCCGGCGGCGGCGGCCACCTCGGCGATCTGTTCGACCGGGTCCACGACGCCGTGCGCGTACGAGGGGGCGGAGCAGGCCACCAGCACCGTCTCCGGCCGGACGGCGGCGGCCACGTCGTCGACCGCCGGCCGCAGCGTGGTCGGGTCGATCGGCACGGTATCGAGTTCCACCCGCAGGTAATGGGCCGCTTTGGCGAACGCGGCATGGGCGCTGGCCGGCACCACGATCCGGGGCGCCGCGATGTCCGGCCGGGCGTCCCGGGCGGTCTTCACGGCCAGGATGAGCGACTCGGTGCCACCACTGGTGACACTGCCGACGACGTCCGGGGCGGTGGTGCCCGGCCCACCGCCGAGCAGGCGCGCCGCCGTCGCGACAAGCGCGTTCTCCATGGCCAGCAGGGACGGGAAGGCCGTCGGGTCGAGCCCGTTGACGTGAGCGCTCTCGGCGTGAGCGGCAGCGGCGAGCGCGTCCAGCCCGGGCACCGCCGGGTCGTACACGTACGCGAACAGCCGCCCCCCGTGCGTCGGCCGATCCATCGCCCGCAACTGCCGGATCTCCGCCAACACCTGCTCCGCCGCCATCCCAGCCGGCCGATTCTCGTCGATCATGGAGTTGTGGCACCCTTTCCGTCGGTTTCCTCGGCTTTTGTTCCTGCCACAACTGCAAGATCGGCGGTGGCTGGGGGTGGGGTGGGGGTGGAGAGGCGGGCGGGGGTCAGGTCGTAGGGGCGGAGTAGGAGGGTGGCCGAGCCGATGAGGAGGGCGGGGAGGATGGTGAAGCCGAGCAGGACGCCGAGGCGGGCGGTGTCGGACTGGGTGGCGGCGGTACCGGTGGTGGAGGAGACGTAGCCGGTGGTGGCGAGGACAAGTCCGTAGATGCCGGGACCCAGGGCCAGTCCGAAGGTCTCGCCGGCCGTCCACACTCCGGTGAAGACGCCGGCCTGCCGACGCCCGGTGCGCATCGTGTCGTACGCGATGCAGTCCGGGAGCATGGCCAGCGCGAACACCTGCTGCCCGGCGTACCCGACGCCGAGCAACGCGACCAGCAGGTAGACCACGGCGGTGGGCAGCACCGGCGCGGCGACCAGCGCCAGTCCGCCGGCCGACAGGATCAGCGACGCGGCGACCAGGGCGGCGAGCTTGCCCACTCGGGCACCCACCCGGGACCAGAGCGGCATGACCACCAGCGCCGGGCCGACGAAGCAAGCGAAGAGCACTGTCGGACCGGTCGTCGAGTCCCGCAGCACGTGGTCGGCGAAGTACTGGACCCCGGCGAGGATCGTGGCCACCCCGGCGGACTGCACCACGAAGCAGAGCAGCAAGGCCCGGAAGGGCCGACTGCGGGCCGCGACGGTCAGTTGGGCGCGCAGACTCGGCTCGCTCTCGCCGACCGCGCCCTGCGGGGCGGACCGGGTGCCGAGGAAGGCGCCGACGGCGCCGAGCGCGATGAGGGCGGCCACGAAGACGCCCATCCAGCGGTGTCCGGCAACACCGCCGCCGGCCGCGTCTCGTACCAGCGGCGCCACCGCACCGGCGACCAGGATGGCCAGCGCCAGCACCGCGATCCGCCAGGTCATCATCCGGGTACGTTCGGCGTAGTCGCTGGTCAATTCGGCTGGCATCGCCACGTACGGCACCTGGAAGAAGGCGAACGCGGTAGCCGTGGCCAGGAAGGCGACGGCGACGTACGCCCCGGACGCGGGACCGGCTCCGAACGGCGCGGCGAAGATGGCCCCGAAGAGGACGGCAAGTGCCAGCCCACCGAAGAGCAGGTACGGACGGCGGGCGCCCCAGCGCGACCGGGTGCGGTCGGAGATCCGCCCGGCGACCGGGTTGACCAACACGTCCCACGCCTTCGGCAGCAGCACCAGCAGGGCGGCCACACCGGCGGCCACACCGAGCGTGTCGGTGAGGTACGGCAGCAGCAGCAGACCCGGCACGGTGCCGAAGGCCCCGGTCGCCAGCGAGCCGAGCGCGTAGCCGGCGTGCACCCCTCGGGGCAGCGCGCCGCTGTCCTGCGGGGTCGCGCCGGACGCGGCCGTCGCGGGCGCAGCGCCGGAAGCGGCCGTCGGGGGTACGGCGGTGGGTGCCGCGCCGGGGGCCGTCGGGGGTACGGCGGTGGGTGCCGCGCCGGGGGCCGTCGGACCGGCAGCGGGCGCGGGCTGTCCGGGGGCAGGCGTGGGGCCGGATCCACCCGGCGGCGCGGTCATGGGGCCGAATATTACTCACGTTATGGTGGGGGTCACATCCCCTGCCCGGGCCACCACGCGGCCATCCGCATGTTCACGCCGGTACCACGCAGCGGCGTCCCTTCGGCGAGCCAACGTGCCCGCGCCTCCCGGGCCAGCCTGGGCGGCAGGCCCCCGGACGCGTTCACCACCCGGTGCCACGGCGCCCCGCCACCGTGGCGCGCCATGATCGCCCCGATCAGCCGCGCCGACGTCCGCCCGGAGCGCTCCGCCAACGCGTCGGCCACCGCCCCGTACGACATCACCCGGCCAGGTGGGATCCGGTCGACAAGTGCCAGCACTGCCTCGACGTACTCATCAGGTGTCACAAGCGGCCAGACTATGGGAACGGCGGCGGGCCGCGCCGCGACAACAGCGCAGAATGGGCGGGTGCGCGACGCAGTCACGGCGGCCCGGCGGGTCGTTGTCAAGATCGGGTCCTCCTCGTTGACCACCGCCAGTGGCGGGTTGGACGACGGGCGGGTCGACGCGCTTGTCGACGCCCTCGGCCTACGGGCCGCTGACGGCCGCGAGGTGGTGCTGGTCTCGTCCGGCGCGATCGCCGCCGGCCTCGCCCCACTCGGTCTGGCCCGTCGACCGCGCGACCTGGCCACCCAGCAGGCCGCCGCCAGCGTCGGCCAGGGCCTGCTGATCGGGCGGTACGCGGCCGCCTTCGCCCGGCACGGCCGCACCGTCGGCCAGGTGCTGCTCACCGTCGACGATGTGACAAGGCGGGCCCACTACCGCAACGCGTACCGCACCCTGCGCAAGCTGCTCGACCTGCGGGCGGTGCCGATCGTCAACGAGAACGACACGGTCGCGACCGAGGAGATCCGGTTCGGCGACAACGACCGGCTGGCCGCGCTGGTGGCCGCGCTCGTCGACGCCGACCTGCTGGTGCTCCTCTCCGATGTCGACGCGCTCTGGACCGGGAACCCGACCCGACCCGGCGCCCGTCGCATCCCCGAGGTACGCGACGAGGCGGACCTGGTCGGTGTCGAGATCGGCGGCAGCGGTCGCGCGGGGGTCGGCACCGGCGGCATGGTGACCAAGGTGGAGGCGGCCCGGATCGCCACCGGCTTCGGCATCCCGGTGGTGCTCACCTCAGCCACCCAGGCGCTCGCCGCGCTGGCCGGTGAGCCGGTCGGCACCTTCTTCCACCCCAGCCTCCGGCGACCCGCGGCCCGGCTGTTCTGGCTCGCCCACGCCACCGCGCCCCGGGGCCGGCTGCACCTCGACCCGGGTGCGGTGGCTGCGGTGGTGGGGCGACGCAAGTCACTGCTGCCCGCGGGGATCACCGCCGTGGACGGTGCCTTCACCGCCGGCGACCCGGTCGACCTCGTCGACACCTCCGGCGCACCGGTGGCCCGAGGGCTGGTCAATTACGACGCGATCGAGTTGCCCGGCCTGCTCGGGCGGTCGACCGCCGACCTCGCCGCGGCGCTCGGCCCGGCGTACGAACGGGAGGTCGTCCACCGCGACGACCTGGTGCTGCTGTGAGTGGAAAAGCTGGAAGGAGTGGGGAGATGAACGTGAGCGAGCAGGCCCGCCGGGCGCGTACGGCGGCGGAGACGCTGGCGGTGACGACGCGTACCGCCAAGGACGCCGCGCTGCACGCGATGGCCGACGCGCTGGTGGCGCGTACGCCGGAGATCCTGGCCGCGAACGCCGCGGACCTGGCGGCCGGGCGCGACGCCGGGCTGAGCGCGGCCGTGCTGGACCGACTCGCCCTCGACGAGAAACGGGTGGCCGGCATCGCCGACGCGCTGCGCCAGATGGCCGCGCTGCCCGACCCGGTGGGCGAGGTGGTCCGGGGCTCGACCCTGCCCAACGGGCTGGAGCTACGGCAGATCCGGGTGCCGTTCGGGGTGGTCGGCGTCATCTACGAGGGGCGGCCGAACGTGACCGTGGACGCCGCCGGGATCTGCCTGAAGGCCGGCAACGCGGCGCTGCTGCGCGGCTCCTCCTCCGCCGCGCACTCCAACGCGGCGCTGGTGACGGTGCTACGCGACGCCGTCGACGGGGCCGGTCTGCCCGCGGACGCGGTGCAGCTGGTCGACGCCAGCACCCGCGACTCCGTCAAGGAGCTGATGCGGGCTCGGGGCCTGGTCGACGTGCTTATCCCGCGCGGCGGGGCGTCGCTGATCCGCGCGGTGGTCGAGGAGTCGACCGTGCCGGTGATCGAGACCGGGGTCGGCAACTGTCACGTCTACGTGGACGCCGCCGCCGACGTGGCGATGGCGGTCGCGATCACCCTGAACGCGAAGACGCAGCGCCTGTCCACCTGCAACACCGCCGAGTCGCTGCTGGTGCACGCCGACGTCGCCGACGCATTCCTGCCGACGATGCTGGCCGCGTTCGCCGAGGCCGGGGTGATCGTGCACGGCGACGAGCGGGTCGCGGCCTACTCCGACGCCGTGGTGGCGGCCACCGACGAGGACTTCGGCACCGAGTACCTCGCCGCCGACATCTCCGCCGCCGTCGTGGACTCCCTGGACGCGGCGGTCGCGCACATCCGGAGGTACGGCAGCGGCCACACCGAGGCGATCGTCACCGACTCGCAGTCGGCCGCCCGGGAGTTCGTGGCCCGGGTCGACTCGGCGGCCGTGATGGTCAACGCCTCGACCCGGTTCACCGACGGCGGCGAGTTCGGCTTCGGTGCCGAGATCGGCATCTCCACCCAGAAGCTGCACGCCCGCGGCCCCATGGGCCTGCCCGAACTGACCAGCACCAAGTACGTCGTCACCGGCACCGGCCACCTCCGCCCCTAGCCCACCCTCTCCCTCTTTGTTGATCATGAGGTTAGCGGTTTCGGTAAGCGCTTTCCGCGGCGCTAACCTCATGATCAACCCGGGGCCGGGGACGCTGGGGACGCCGGGGCTGGGGACGCTGGTCTCCGGGGCTGGGGACGCTGGTCCGGGGTCAGCGGAAGGCGCGGATGACGGCGAGGGTGGCGTGCACGTCGAACTGGTGGCCGTCGTCGCTGCTCCAGCCGCCGTCGCTGCGCTGGGTCTCGGTGAGCCGGCGTCGGGCTGCCACCAGTGTCCACTCCTGATGATCGACGCCCACCCGGCGCAGCGTCACGGCGAGCCAGGCGGCATCGGCCGCCGACGCCTGCGGTAATCGCTCCGCCAACACCGCCTTTATCTGCGCCGACTCGTAGAACATCTGCTGCCGGTGCAGGACGGCCGCGCTGAGCCAACCGGCGGCCAGGAAGGACGGCCAGCTCCCGTCGGGGCGCAGTTGAGTGGCGAGCGCCTGGCTGGCGGCATGCACCACCCCGGCGTACGCCCCACCGACCCGGTGGTCCAACGGCCCGGCGGCCCGCGCGTCCAGGCCCGCCACGGTCAGCCAGAAGGCGGCGTTGGCGGTCAGGTACAGCCGCGCCTCCGGGTCACCCGGACGAGCCCACTCCGGAGCGGAGTCCGCGAGGGACTGGTCCTCCTCCCAGCAGCCGTCACGCTGCTGGCCGGCGGCGAGCCAGTCCAGTGCCCGGCGGGCGCTCGGGCGGCCCAGCGCGCCGAGGTCGTCCAGTTCCGCGAGGCGGAAGCAGGTCGCGTCGACCGAAGCGACCTCGTCGCCCCAGGACGCCGGCCAGCCACCGCCAAGTGTCTGCCCCACCTCGGCGCTGTCGAGCACCTCCGGCGGTGGTTGCGTGCCGGTACGCAACCAGGACAGGCGGGCACGCTCCACCGCATCTCCGTGAGCCACCACGAACCCGGTCGCGGCGTCGATGTCGACCACGGCGGCCACGCTACCGGCGCAAACGTGATCTCGCCTCAGGAGGACGGATAGGTGAGATCCGACCGACGGCAGGGTAGCGGCGAGGGGCCCGTGCCCCATCGGTCCTGGCTGCGAGACCCCTCGCCGTCCGATCAGTAGGCGGGTAGCGACGGATCGATCTGCTTGATCCAGGAGAGCACCCCGCCCTGCACGTGTACCGCATCGCGGAAACCAGCCGCCTTCAATGCGGCCAACGCCTCCGCGGACCGGACGCCCGACTTGCAGTGCAGCACGATCTGCCGGTCCTGCGGAAGCTTGGACAGCGCCTCGCCGGAGAGGATCTCGCCCTTGGGGATCAGGGTGGCGCCGGGGATGCGGACGATCTCGTACTCGGCCGGCTCCCGGACGTCGACGAGGAAGATGTCCTTGCCGGCGTCCTGCCACTCCTTCAGCTCGGATGCGGTGATGGTCGCGTCGATCACCGCCTCCTGGGCCTCCACCGACACCGCGCCGCAGAAGTCCTCGTAGTCCTCCATGAGATCGGTGAGCGTCGGGTTCTCACCGCAGAGCACGCAGTTCGGATCCTTCCGGACCTTGATCTTGCGGTAGCTCATCTCCAGCGCGTCGTAGACCATCAGCCGGCCGACCAGCGGATCACCGATGCCGGCGAGCAGCTTGATCGCCTCGTTGACCTGGATCGAGCCGATCGAGGCGCAGAGCACCCCCAGCACGCCACCCTCGGCGCAGGAGGGGACCATGCCGGGCGGCGGGGGCTCCGGGTAGAGGCAGCGGTAGCAGGGACCGTGCTCGGCCCAGAACACCGATGCCTGGCCGTCGAAGCGGTAGATCGACCCCCAGACGTACGGCTTGCCGAGCAGCACCGCCGCGTCGTTGACCATGTACCGGGTGGCGAAGTTGTCGGTGCCGTCGACGATGAGGTCGTACTGGGCGAAGATGTCGCGGACGTTGTCCCGGTCCAGCGCGGTGTTGTGGATCTCCACGTTCACCAGCGGGTTGATCTCGCGGATGCTCGCCGCGGCCGACTCGGCCTTCGAACGGCCGACGTCGGAGACCCCGTGGATGATCTGGCGCTGGAGGTTGGACTCGTCGACGGTGTCGAAGTCGATGATGCCCAGCGTGCCGACACCGGCGGCGGCCAGATACATCAGGGCGGGCGAACCGAGGCCACCCGCGCCGACACAGAGCACCCGGGCGTTCTTCAGCCGCTTCTGCCCCTCCACCCCGACGTCCGGAATGATCAGGTGGCGCGAGTAGCGGCGGATCTCGTCAACGGTCAGCTCGGCGGCGGGTTCGACGAGCGGGGGCAGCGACACGGTGGACTCCCCGGGATCGATGGTGGGCAACCGGGCCATTGTCGCTCGCCGACGCACCCATCGACCATGAGCAGGGACACGTCGCCCGCTATGCGGGAGCGGGAATACCGGCCGCGTCGGCGGCGCTCACGGCCGCCGCGGTCAGCCGATCAGCTCGCCGGCGTACCGGTGCCCGTCGAGGATCGGCCAGGCGTTCGGCAGGCAGCCGTCCAGGCCGTACGTCTGCTGCTGCATGACCGGTGCCGGGTCGCCCGGTGCCGGGCACGCCTCGTGCCCCTCCCCGAATTCGTGCCCGACCTCATGGTTGATCACGTACGCCCGGTAGACCTCCAGCGGTGCGCCGTAGTCCGGCACCGCCTCCACCCAGCGGGCCAGGTTGATGACGACCTGCCCGGGCAGCCGGCACGAGGTGTAACCCTCGGTGCTCAGTCCCCCCTCCGCGCACATCACCTCAGAGGTGTGCGGAGTGGCCAGGTAGATGGTGAAATTGGCTGATTCCGCCTCGGCGATCCGCTGCACGCGCAACTGCCCGGCGCCGATCCAGCTACGCGGGTCGGCCAGCACCTCGTCGACGGCGGCGGCGAAGGCGGCCGGATCCTGGCCGATGCCCCGTTCGACGGCGACCCGGTACCGGGCCACCGGACCGTCCTCGCCGTGCACCGGCGAGCGGCCACCGGCCACCGTGAAGCTGCCGACGCCCGCCCATGGGTACCTGCTCGGCTCGATCCGCTCGTTACCCCCCGCTCCGGACGCGATCCGATTGCCGAAGCCCTGATCCAGGGCGGCCACCCGCTGTCCGGTCCGGGCCAGCAGCACCGCCGCGGTGGCGGCCAGCACCAGCGCCATGCCCAGCGTCACGACCGCCCGGTACGGGACCACCGTTCTACGGTGCCGGTCTCCGGACTCCGGCGGGTGGTTGGCGCGACGGCAATCGCGCCAAAGGGGCGAAGAGGGCATGATGTCATCGTCGCACCCTATTCCGGCACATCACCGCGTTTTGATCGATTGACTGCCGGTCACGGGGAATGTGCTCACAGCGGCGGGCCCGCGTACCGCCGGCCGTCCAGGTACGGCCACGGGTTCGCGACGCACCCCTTGAGGAAGAGCGTCTGCTGCATCATCACCGGAGCCGGTTCACCACGGCCCGGGCAGCGCTCATGCCGGTTGCCCAACTCGTGACCGACCTCGTGATTGACCACGTAGGTCCGATACAGCGACAGCGGCACGTCGGCCTCGACGAAATGCGGCACCGACAACCGCCAGCGGTCCAGGTTGATGATCACTTTCCCCGGCGCGCGGCAGGAGGTGTACGGCCGACCACCGACCCGGATGTCCACGCCCCCGGCGGCGCACATCCGACCCGCCGTCCCGGCCGTGGCCAGATACACGGTGAAGTCGTGACGAGCGGTGCGCTCGACCTGCCGCAGCCGCAGCCGGCCGCTGTCCACCCAACTGCCCGGGCCGGCCAGCGCCGTGCGCACCGTCAGGGCGAACTCACCCGCGTCCACGCCCGAGCCGGACTCCACCGCCACCCGGTAGCGCCGGAGGTCACCGGCCGCACCCAGCACCGGGCCGGTCAGGTCGTCGTACCCGAACCGACCCGGACCGGTCGACGGGATCGAACCAGGCTCCTGGAGCACGGGTGCCGTCGGCGACGGTGACCTCGCCGGAGGCGACGGGGACACCGGCGACGGCGTCGCGACGGGCGTCAGGGCCGCGGCCGGCCCGGAGACCACCGGGTCGACCTCGCCGGCCGCCCCCGAGCCCACTCCGGCGCCGCCGGTCACCATCGCCACCGCGGCACCGACGGCGGTCACCAGCACCGCCACCCGGATCAGGGTCCCTGTTCCGGGCCGTCTACGACTCCCCCCGCCCTCGGCGGACACGGTCCGGTCCGCCGCCCGACCATCGCGGCCCCGCCGGACGGCTCGACGGCCAACGGAATGCGCCGATCGACGACGGCTACCAGGGCTGTGCACCCGGTCATCCTGCCAGGTCGGCCCGGCGGGCGGGTTCCCCCGTCTCGGCGAGTAGCCCCAACACCGCCCGGGCCACCAGGCGTGGGACCTCCAGCTGAGCCACGTGACCGACATCGCTGATCATCATGAGTCGGCTGTCCGGGATGACCCGCGCGGCCTGTGGCGCGACCCGTACGTCGACCAGCCGGTCCCGCCGGCCTCCGATGACCAGCGACGGGGCGCGCACCATGCCGGCCATCCGCCACAGCGAGCCCGACCCGGGCAGGTACGACCGCACAAAGCTGGACACCAGGCCACGGAAGGTGCGCACGTACGCCGCCGCGTAGTGCTCCGCCTCGTAGCGGATCCGGATCTCCTCCAGCGCCTCACGCCGACGCTGGTCGCAGATCCGGCTGAGATCGGCCACACACGCCTCCATCACCTGCTGGGCCATCACCTCCGGCGCAAGTTGGGCCAGCCGCCAGGCGGCCACCCGCTCGCCTCGGGGGATCGCCAGCAGCGGCAGCATCCGGCCCTGCAACGACCGGCGGAAGTCCAGGAACGGCAGGGCCGGCGACACCAGGGTCAGCGTCCGGACCAGATCCGGCCGGAGGGCGGCCACCCGAACCGAGATCGCGCCACCCAGCGAGTTGCCGAACAGGTGCACCGGCCCGCGATCGGAATACTCGATCCAGCGGATCACCCGGTCGGCGAAGACCGGCACGGTGTAGCGCCGGCCCGGCTCGCTGCGGCCGAAGCCGGGCAGGTCGATCGCCTGACCGTCCAGCCGCTCGGCGAGCAGGCCGGCCAGGTCGGTCCAGTTCTGCGACGAGCCGCCGAGGCCGTGCACGTACAACGCTGGTTCGGCGTCCGGTCCGGTGGCCGGCGTCTCCCGGACATAGGTGACGGCTCCGTCGAGTCGCACCTCGCGCCCCGGCCAGGGCGGCGGAACCGAGTGCGCGGGCAACAGTCGTTCGGGCCAGAGGGTGGCAGGCTTCACCGTTCCAGTCTGCCCGGAACGGCTCACGCCAGCAGCGCCTCCAGTCGACGGTTGACCGCGGCCAGGGTCGCGCGTACCACCGCCTGCCGGGGATCGCCGGCCACCAGGGCGGAACCGGCCAACTGCTCGACCCACCCGTCGCAGACCAGCAGCACCACCACGGTGGCCACCTCGCAGTTGCCGAACGGCACCACCGCGGCGTGCTCCACGAAGCACCGTCCACGTTCCGCCGTGGGAACGGCGGCGCAGAGCAGCTCGTCGATCGCCGCCGCCGCCGCGATGCCGCACAACCGCAGCACGAAGCCGTCCACGGCCGGCCCGGTGGCGTACCCCGAGGCGTTGTGGTCGCCTGCGACCAGCCGGACCTCGACGTTGGCGTCAAGCCCGAACGTGCTCACCTGGACGTGGTCGAGTACCACCCGGGGTCCCGGCACCCCGCCGGTGTCCAGCGGCCGCGACGGCGCGGACTCGGTCGTGGTGAGTTGCCCGCCGGAGTAGGAGGCGCCGAGGGTCGCCGGACTGCCCGCCGCACCCGGCTCGTCCACGACTGCCCGGCCCCGGTGCGGAGCCGGTGACTGCCGGCGCCGCCGGGTGGTCTCCGGCACGGTCTCCGGGCGGCTCGGCGGAGTCTCCGTCCGGGTGCCGCCACCGGGTCGGGCGGACGGCCGCCGTGGCTCGGCGACCGGACGCGTCTCACCCGCCTCGCTCCGGCTCTCCGCAGCGCGTCGACGCACCGGCGCGGCGGGCACTCCGGGCAGGCCGCGCGGTGCCGCCGCGAGCCCCATCCGCTCCTGCAACAGCCGAGCGACGTGGCGGCTCACCTCGGCCGGGTCGGCCCCGTCGGCGAGATCGAGGCGCAGGCTGTGCGCCCCAGCGGGGGTACGCCGTAGGGCGGCGTCGCGGACGCCCTCGACTCCTCGTACCGCGGCGAGGATCGCGTTGACGTCGAAGCCCTCCGGCCGGTCCCGCAGCGTGGCCGGCTCGTCGTCACGACGGAGATGAGTGGCGATCCGGGCGAGTTCCGGGGTTTCGGCGGGTGGCTCCACAGCTGGCGGCTCCGGCACGACGGGCACGTCCGGTTCGGCAGGGACGCGCTGCGGCAGCACCGCCGTGGTGCTGTCCTGCGATCGGTCGCCGGCCGACTCGGTCGACGGCACCGGCTCGGGCGCGGACCGACGTGCCGTATAGGGGGCTGCACTCGTCGGGACGGGCGCAGAGGGGGTGCGCTCGCGGCGGCCGGGCTCACCCGGAACCTGGTCGGTCGCGGCCGGCCCGGTGGTCGGGTCCGGCGGGGCAGGCGTCGAGGCGGGCGCGGGTGTCGGCTCGTCCGGAACCGGCCGCAGCCGGAACGGTCGATACCCGGGAGGATCGGCGGCCGACCGGGCCTCGGCGACCGGTGGCTTCGCGGCGGAATCGGGTGTCTGCCGCCGACTCGGCGTGCCGGGCTGCGGCACGCTGCCGGTGGGGACGGTCGACCGGGTCCCGGCTGGTGGGGCGCTGGTCGGATCGACGGCACCGGACGGCGGGGAACTGGCCGGATGCAGCGCCCATGGCAGGCGCTCGTCGGTCGGCTGGCCGCCGGGCCGGCTGCCCCAGGACGGGGTTTCCTCATTCCGCGTGGCCCAGGGCAGGCCCTCGTTAGCCGGCGCACCGCTGACCGGCGGCAGCGCCCAGGACGGCCGCTCCTCCACCGGCGGCACCTCCGGCGCACGCGCCCACGACGGCCGCTGGGGCGGCGGCGGGGCGCTCGTCGGATCGCCGCTGGCCGGGGGCAGCGCCCAGGACGGGCGCTGCTCGACCGGTGGCACCTCGGACGCCCGCGCCCACGAGGGCGGTTGCGGGATCGGAGGTGCACTGGTCGGTTCGACGGCGGCCGACTTGTCCACGGGATCGGGCGCGGTGGGTGACTCGCCTTCCGGGGCGGTCTCGGCATCCCGGCGGGGTTCGTACGGCCGGGGCCGCTCCGCACTGACCGGCTCGTACGGGCGGGTCGGCTCGGCGCGGACCGGCTCGTACGGGCGGCTGGGCTCGCTGGCCCAGTTCCGGGCCGGCGACTCGCGGGACCGGCGGTCGACGGACTCAGTGTCGTCGCGTGCCCAGGGCGGTGCCCAGTCGCGGGCTGGGCCGGGCTGGGCCCAGCTGGGTCGATCCGCGTCACCGACGGGCTGGTCGGCAGGCGACCAGCGGGCGGGCTGGTCGGTGCCGGCCGAAGGGTGATCGTTCGGCCCGGCGGCCTGATCGGCGACCGGAGCGGTCGGCCAGGGCTCGCCGGCCGACTCCGACGGGAATTCGTCGTCCCAGCTCTGCTGCCGGCCACCCGTCGGGCCCTCACCGGACCGTTCGGCAGTGGGCGCGTGCACTCCGGGTGGCATCTCGAAGCCGGAGGGAGCGGTGCCGACGGGCGGCACCTGCACGGCCGGGGGCGATGAGGTCGGCAGACCGGTGCCGGTGCTCATCGGTAGCTCGCCGGACGGTGCCGGGCGGGGGGCCGGTACGACGAGCCGGTCCTTGCCGGGCTCCTGACCCGGCCCGTGCAGGCCGGGCGGGGCGCTGACCGGGGCGTGCCGGTTGGCCGGCGTCTGTTCCGTGACGGGCGTGCCGTTCGTCCGGTGACCGTTGACGTGGTTGCCGTTGACCCGCGCGGGTCGCTCCGGCTCCGCCTGCTCACCGACGGGAGCGGGCAGGTCGGCGTGGCGTGACGAGGCGGTGGCCCAACCGGACGGAGACTCCGGCCGCGGCCTCGTCGTTTCGGAACCGGGCACGACCTCGGGACCCCACGACCAGTCGACAGGTGACGGCGCCCACCCGTTGCCGGAACGGGCCAGGTCATCACGCTGACCCGTCCCGTCGCCGTGCTCTCCCGGGGTGGCGGCACCGGGTTGCCCTGTTTCACTCACCGCGCGCTCCTTGGTCGCCCCCGCTGAGGCTACCGTGTGGCGACAGTGGCGATAAGTTACAGCGGCGGGCCAATTCCGCGAGGGGCCGAGGGGCCCCGACCGGTTCGGGTGATATGCCGGCCCGTACGACGACCTCGGAGGTTCCCATGACCGCTGTGGGGAACGGCGCCCAGACCGCCGGACGACCCACGCGCCTGCCCCGTTCGGCGCGCCGCAAGCAGCTACTTGCCGCTGCTCAGGAGGTGTTCGTCGCGCAGGGTTACCACGCTGCGGCCATGGACGACATCGCCGAGCGGGCCGGGGTCTCCAAGCCGGTGCTGTACCAACACTTCCCCGGCAAGATGGAGCTCTACCTCGCGCTGCTGGACACGCACTGTGACGCGATAGTCGCCAAGGTTCACGACGCCATGGCGAGCACCACCGACAACAAGGAGCGGGTCAGCGCGTCGGTGCGGGCGTACTTCGACTTCGTCGATCACGAGAGCGAAGCCTTCCGTCTGGTCTTCGAGTCGGATCTGCGCAACGAGCCGGCCGTGCGGCAACGTGTGGAGCGGGTCGAGCAGGGCTGCATCGCGGCGATCACCGACACGATCATCTCCGACACCGGGGTCAGCCGGGCGCACGCCGAGCTGCTCGCCTCGGGCCTGGTGGGCGCGGCCGAGACCGCCGCCCAGTTCTGGCTGGCCGGCGGCCGCCAGGTGCCCAAGGCCGAGGCCGAGGCGTTGGTCGCGGCGCTGTCCTGGCGGGGCATCGCCAGCTTCCCGCTGCAAGGTGAGTCAGCCTGACCTTCGACCTCGTGATCGGATAGCCTTCGCAGGGCGGCCATTTCGCCCGATGGAGGAGGCACAGTGGAGGTCAAGATCGGCGTGCAGTACGCGCCGCGCGAGCTGGTCCTGGAGAGCGCACAGTCGCCGGCCGAGATCGAGCGGATCGTGACCGACGCCGTCGCCAGGGGCGAGGGCACTCTCTCCCTGACCGACGAGAAGGGGCGGCGGGTGATCGTGCCGGTCGGCAAGGTCGCCTACGTCGAGATCGCCGAGGCATCCCCTCGGGCGGTCGGTTTCACCGTCCGCTGACGTTCTGACGTTCTGACGGACCGGCGACAGGATCGGCGGGGCGAGCGGTCTCGCCACACCGCCCTGTTGCCGGCCCAGCTCAGTTGTCGGGCCTAGCTCAGTTGTTGAGCCCGACGGTGGCCATCCGCGCGGTGTGCGCGGCGGTCAGCCGCCGGAACAGTTCCGCCACGTCGATGTCACCACCTGCGGCGATCAGCACGGTGAGGGCCCCATGGTCGGCGCTGGCGACCCGCCCCGCCTGGGACAGCGCCTCGCCGACCAGACGTCGAGCCCACATCGACAGCCGGCCCGCCACGGTCGGATCGGTCTCGACGGCCAGCCGAATCTCGGCCGCGGCGAACTCCGCGTACCGCGACTCGTGCAGCACGTCGAGGACGAGCTGGCGGTCGGGCTCGCCCAACGCGATCGCGATCTCCCGGAGGAAATCGTCGGTGATCGCGTCGCCGACGTACGCCTTGGTGACCGCCTCCGCCCAGTCGCGGGGCTCGGTCGAGTCGTGGTACGCCTGCAACGGCGTGACGTACGCCGCCATCGCTTCGTCCGGCGGCACGCCGAGCGCGGTGAGCCGGTCGGCCACCCGCCGGTAGTTGACGATCTCGGCAGCGGCCATCTCGCTCAGAGCGGCCCGGCGGCGCAGGTCTGGAGCGAGCCGGGCGTCGGCCGCCATTCGGTCGAAGGCGAGCAGTTCGCCGAGGGCCACCAGACCGAGCAGGTCGGCGACTGCGTGGCCGGACGGGGTGGGGGCGGACACGTGCGCAGGCTACCGTCCGGCCGGGGCACCGGCAGGCCGCCGCGAACCACTCCAACCCATTGAAGTGTGATACGGGTCACTTGCAAACCTTTGCGTCGCCACCGGCCCCGGTGGAATCGGGACGCTGTTTGGCCCGTTCAGGTAGCATGGAGCAGTTGCCGTAGGTGCCGATCCGGCCGGAGTCAACTCCGATCCGGTCGAAGTCCGACCCACGGCGCGCGTGCGGCCCGGTCCGCTCGGCTCTCTGCCGCCGACCGTGTGGCCCGCGCAATACCGAACGCGCCCTGAGGACATGACGGGGCGCACCCACGAGAGGGCACCCCCAAATCCACATGAGTGAGCCGATTCAAGACCTCATCGACGGCCAGGAACTGGCCCCGACCGCTCCGGTCCGACCGGAGGCACCGACCTTCGCCGAGCTCGGCGCCCGCGCCGAGACCGTCGACGCGCTGGCTGCGGCCGGCATCACCCGCGCCTTCGCCATCCAGGAGTACGCGCTGCCCATCGCGCTGCGCGGAGCTGACCTGATCGGGCAGGCGCCGACCGGCACCGGCAAGACGCTGGGCTTCGGCGTACCGCTGCTGGAGCGGGTCTTCGCACCCGACGAGGGCGGCGACGGGCTGCCGCAGGCCCTGGTCGTCGTACCAACCCGCGAGCTGGGCATCCAGGTCGCCAAGGACATCGCCGCCGCCAGCCGCACCCGGGGCGTACGGGTGCTGCCGATCTACGGCGGTGTCGCGTACGAGCCGCAGATCGAGGCGTTGCGCAAGGGCGTGGAAATCCTCGTCGGCACTCCGGGGCGCCTGCTGGACCTCGCCAAGCAGAAGCACCTGCGCCTGCACGGCGTACGCGCGCTGGTGCTGGACGAGGCCGACCGGATGCTCGACCTCGGCTTCCTTGACGACGTCGAGCGGATCCTGGCGATGCTGCCGGAGGATCGGCAGACCATGCTCTTCTCCGCGACCATGCCGGATCCGATCGTGACATTGTCCCGCCGCTTCCTGCGTCACCCGATCACCATCCACGCCGGGCACACCGCCGAGACCGGCCCGTCGCCGCAGACGGAGCAGCTCGTCTACCGCACCCACTCGATGAACAAGATCGAGATTGTGGCCCGGATCCTTCAGGCGGACAGCCGTGGGCTGACCATCATCTTCACCCGAACCAAGCGGGCCGCCGATCGGGTCGCCGAGGACCTGGACTTCCGTGGCTTCGCGGTCGCGGCGGTGCACGGCGACCTCGGGCAGGGCGCCCGTGAGCGGGCCCTGCGGGCGTTCCGGGCCGGCAAGATCGACACCCTGGTCGCCACCGACGTGGCAGCCCGGGGCATCGACGTCAGCGGCGTCACCCACGTGATCAACTACGACTGTCCGGAAGACCAGGACACCTACACCCACCGGATCGGCCGGACCGGTCGGGCCGGCGCGAGCGGTGTCGCGGTGACCTTCGTCGACTGGGACGACATGCCCCGCTGGCGGATCATCGACAAGACGCTCGGCCTGGACATGCCCGAGCCACCGGAGACGTACCACACCTCGCCGCACCTCTACACCGACCTGCACATCTCCACCGAGGTCACCGGGACCCTGCCCACCGCGGAACGCACGCGTGCGGGACTGGCCGCCGAGGTCGAGGAGGACCTGGGTGGTGGCCGCTCCCGACGGGGCGAGCCGCGCGGCACCCGCCGCCGCGGTCGCGGCGACGGAGGCCGTGGTGAGGGCGGCCGTAGTGAGGGCGGCCGTGGACGCGGCGTTGGGGGTCGCCGGCGGGACGGTGCCGACACCACGCCGACCGACGCCACCGCGAGTGACGCCGAGGAAGGCGCCCGCACCCCACGACGTCGGCGGCGTCGCCGGGCCGGCGAGGCGGTGGCGGGTACCGAGACCGCGGCGACTGCCGTCGACGGCGGCCCCGCCGAGGCAGTCACCGACCGCGGCGAGGACGGCGCCGGTGAGGCAACTCCGCGCCCGCGTCGCCGCCGGCGCCGCCGTGGTGCCGCAGCCGACAGCGGTACGCCGACCGAGGCGACCACCGACTGACGGACGTACCGCCCGAGGCGGCGGAGAGCGGCCAGCGCCGCTGACCGACCCGTCGCCGCCTGGGCGGTGCTTCCTGTCCGCCCCCCTTTGCTCTGCTTCACTCCACGCACCGGCTACGCGCCGATACCTGTGCGCCGGTTGCAGCAGAGCTGGCGGCTGGTGTGCGGGAGGCGGTCTTTGCCGCCTGCCAGCTGACGATGCCGCCGAAGCGTCCCCGAAAGATGGAGCGATGCCCGAACCACTGGACTCCGCCCTGGCCGAGGTCCGCTCGATGCTGCTCGGATCGGCCCTCACCCGGGCCGTGGCGGCCGGACGGCGGCGCGGCCAGCGCCCGTCGGTGATCCGGGCCGAGCTGCGCCCCGTCGCCCTCAGGGCCGGTCAGCGGCTGCAGATCTCCACCTCCGACGGCGCCCGGCCACACACCCGCAACCTGAGCCCAGGGCCAGAGGCGGACGCCGCAGTGGAGGCGCTGCTGGCCGAGCCGTTCGGCAACTGGCATGTGGAGACCGCCGAGGCCACCCTGCAACTGCGGGTCACCAAGTCGGGTGAGGCCCAGGTGCACCGCAGCGCGGCAAGCCGATCGGCTGCTCCAGCGGCAGCCTCCGGGCACGACCGGGCCAAGGAGTACCTGCTCGATCCGGGCGATCCGCTCTTCGCCGAGATCGGCGGCTCGGCGGCCAAGCGACGGCAGGTGGACGCGTTCCTGCGGGCGCTGACCGCCACCCTCCCGGACGGGTTGGCCGGGCAGTTGGACCGACCGCTGCGGGTGGTGGATCTGGGTTGCGGGAACGCGTACCTGACCTTCGCCGCGTACCGCTATCTGTCCCGGTCGGGTCTCGACGTCGAGCTGGTGGGTGTGGACGTGCGCGACGACCAGCGCCGCCGCAACACCGAGCTGGCCGAGCGGCTGGGCTGGGCCGGGCGGGTGCGTTTCGTCGCCGGCACGATCGCCGACGCGGCTGTCGAACCGCCGCCCGACCTGGTGCTCGCGCTGCACGCCTGCGACACCGCCACCGATGAGGCGCTGGCCCGGGCGGTGGGCTGGCGCGCCCGCTGGGTGCTCGCCGCGCCGTGCTGCCACCACGATGTCGCGGCGCAGCTACGTAACCGGCCGGCGCCGGAGCCGTACGACCTGCTCACCCGGCAGGGCATCCTGCGGGAGCGCTTCGCGGACGTCCTCACCGACGCGCTGCGTGCCGGACTGCTGCGGTTACACGGCTACCGGGCCGAGGTGGTCGAGTTCGTCGACTCCGCACACACCCCGCGGAACCTGCTCATCCGGGCCCGACGAACCGGTGCCGACCCGACCGCCGCCCAGCGTGCGGAGTACCGCGACCTGGTAGCTCAGTGGCAGGTCACACCCCGGTTGGAGACGCTGCTCACGCCGGCCTCGTCGGCGGTGTGACGCGTTCGCGTCCCGCCGCCGGCAATCGTCTGGTCGATCAGTCAGTTGTCCGGCGTCCTTCCCGTACTACTCTCGAAGAGCGCGCACCGTCGGGTGCCGGTCGGGAGGGTAGACCCACCGAATGGGTTCGGCAGAGGTTTCGCCGCAGATGGCCTTCGCGCGTTTCGTGCGCCGGGCCATCGACGACGCCCGCGAGGAGCGCGGCTGGACCGTCACCGACCTGGCCGCCCACACCGGCGTCGGTCGCTCGACAGTCTTCCGCTGGCTCGCCGGCGACTGGCAGGACTATCCCGAACTGGCCAAGGTTCGCGGCTTCTGCGCCGCGCTCGATCTGCCGGTGGCGGCTGCCTTCCGTGCCCTCGGCCTACCCGACGCGGGCCCCGGGTCGTGGCGACGCGGCGACGACGGCCCGGTGGAGGCCGATGTGCGGGTGATCCTGCAACGGCTGGCGGATCCGGCGGTGCCGGCGGAGGAGAAACACCACATCCGCGACCTGCTGCGCTACCTCGCCCGACGCCCGGTCCGCCGGCCGGCGGACCCCACCGCCGCACCGATGCGCCGCACGGCGGGCTGACACAGGGCCTAAGGCACCGACACCGTGAACTCTGCCGTGCGTACCTCTCCCCCGGTCGCGAAGTCCAGGTAGAGCCGGTACCGCCCGGGTGCGGGTGTGGTGAGCCAGAACCGGATCGCCCCGTCGACCAGTTCCGCCTCCGGGTGCACGTGCAGGTAGCCGAGGTCCCCCTCGCGCAAGGCGACGAGGTGACCGTACGCGCCGAGGTAAGGCTCCAGCGCCGGGGCCGCGCCGTCCGCCCCGGTGACCCGGAAGTCGAGTGGCACGGTGAGCCCGGGCTGGGGAACCCCCCGGTACTCGACGGTGAAGTCGTCGACCCTGGTCTCGGTCGCCGGGCGGGGCAGGTCACGGGGCGTGTAGCCGCCGGGCGTCACCAGGTCCACCCCGAGCGTCGTCGCCGTCTGCCGGCCGTCGCCGGCAACGGCGGTGAAGTCGGCGTACGCGCGCCAGATCCCGGGCGACGGCAGCGTCAGCGGCACCGACCAGGTGCCGTCCACCGCCATGGTCGGGTGCAGGTGCTGGTAGCCGGACAGGTCCCGACGCACCACGATCACGTGCATCGGCTTCTCGTGCACCACCGCGAACCGGGTGACCGCCCGACGCTGCCCGTCCCGGATCTGGAACCGCAGCTCACCCGCCTGCCCGGCGGTGAACTCGGCGGCCAGCGGGGTCAGGGTGTAGCCGTCGCGGCTGACCGCCAGACCGCCGGCCTCGGCCGCCGTGTTCTGGTCGGCGCCGTGCGAGTGCGCACCGGCACCGGGGGCGTGAGAGTGGTCGGCCAACGCGCTGTCGGTGCCGCCGGCCGCCGTCGGGCCACCGCCCCCGCTGAGCCGCCCGAGCCCGAACCCGAGCAGCACCGCCAGCACGAGCCCGCCGACCACCAGGGCCAACCGCAGCGTGGCCCGGTCCGGCACGGCCGAGGCCGCACCAGGCGGCTGACCGGCCGGAGTCGCGTCTGACCCCTGGTCGGCGACTGGTCGCTCGGCGGTGCGTACCGACCCGAGCGCGGGCGCGTCGGGTGCCTGGTCAGCCATGCGCCCACCGTACCGCCGGGTCGATCGGGCACTCGGCGGGCCGACCGGATCGTGGCTCCGGTCGCACCCTCAGCCGGCGACGGCGAGTGTGAGCGGCAGCACTCCGGTGGCACCGGCACGGCGGAGTTCCCGGGCCGCCATCGTCATGGTCCAGCCGGAGTCGACCAGGTCGTCCACCAGCAGCACCGGGCCGCCCAGGTCGGCGACGGCGGCGGCGAGATCGGCGGGGACGGTGAGGGTGCCGTGCAGGGCGCGTACCCGCTGCGCGCTGTTGCCACGCGGACCGTCGGCGGCCGCCGACCCGCCGCTGATCAACTGGCCCAGCAGCGGCAGCCGGCCGACGGCGGCGATCCGCTCGGCGAGCGAACCGACCAGTTCCGGGTGGGTCCGGGAGCCGACGGCGACCACCCCGGCCGGGCGGTCCGGCCAGGGGTCGTCACCGTGCGCCCACGCCTTGAGCACCTCGACGACGGCGGCGGCCACGTCGTCGGGCACCGGGCCGTCCGGCGCGGCCGGGCCGACCAGCCCGCGCAACCGACCGCCCCAGCCGAGATCCGACAGCCGGCCGACGGCGCGGCCCGGCAACGCCTGTTCCGTCGGGGCGATGCGCCCCTTCAGCGGTACGCCGACCGACTCCAGCCCGGTCGGCCAGAGCTTCTTCGGCGCGACCTGCACCCCGGGACGGCCGAGGAAGGTCTGCGCGGCGGTCAGCGCGACCGCCGACACCTCGGGCGAAAACAGTGGCTCGGCGCAACTGTCACACCGGCCGCAGTCGACCGCCTCCGCATCGTCCAGGCACTCGCGCAGGTAGCGCATCCGGCAGCCGGTGGCCGTCGCATACTCGACCATGGCTTGTTGTTCGGCGGTGCGGGCGGCGGCGACGCGACGCAACCGGGCCCCGTCGTAGGTCCAGGGCTCGCCGGTGGCGAGCCAGCCGCCCCGTACCCGACGGACCGCGCCGTCCACGTCGAGCACCTTGAGCATCAGTTCCAACCGGGCCCGGCGCAGGTCCACCAAGGGCTCCAGGGCCTGCGTGGACAGCGGCCGGTCGGTGTGCAGCGCGGCCAGCACTGCGCGGACCTGCTCCTCGGGCGGGAATGCCAGCGAGGCGAAGTACCGCCAGATGGCCGCGTCCTCGGCACCGGGCAGCAGCAGCACCTCGGCGTGTTCGACGGCCCGCCCGGCCCGGCCGACCTGCTGGTAGTACGCGATCGGTGACGGCGGTGCGCCGAGGTGCACGACGAAACCGAGATCCGGCTTGTCGAAACCCATGCCGAGCGCGCTGGTGGCCACCAGGGCTTTGATCTTGTTGTCCAGCAGATCCTGCTCGGCGGCGCGGCGGTCGGCATCCTCGGCCTGCCCGGTGTACGCGGCCACCGCCCAACCGCGCGAGCGGAGGAACTCGGCGGTCTCGGTCGCCGAGGCCACCGTCAACGTGTAGATGATGCCGGAACCGGGGAGCCGGTCCAGGTGGTCGGCGAGCCAACCGAGCCGGTGCGCCGGGCTCGGCAGGTCGAGCACGCCCAACCGCAGCGACTCCCGGTCCAGGCTGCCGCGCAGCACCAGGACGTCCGGTCGTGGCCCGGTCGCCGCGGTCGGTTCGGTGCCCAGTTGCTCGGCCACGTCCCGGGTCACCCGGGCGTTGGCGGTCGCGGTCGTCGCGAGCACCGGGGTACGGTCGGGCAGGTTACCGAGGAAGGTACGCAGCCGGCGGTAGTCCGGCCGGAAGTCGTGCCCCCAGTCCGACACGCAGTGCGCCTCGTCGACCACCAACAGACCGGTGGTGGCGGCCAGCTTCGGCAGGACGGCGTCCCGGAAATCCGGGTTGTTGAGCCGTTCCGGGCTGATCAGCAGCACGTCCACCGTGCCGGCGTGGATCTCGGCGGTGATCGTGTCCCACTCGTCCAGGTTCGCCGAGTTGATGGTGCGCGCCCGGATGCCGGCGCGGGCCGCGGCGTCGACCTGGTTACGCATCAGGGCCAGCAACGGCGACACGATGACCGTCGGGCCGGCGATGGCAGCCGGGCCGTGCGGCTCGTCACCGTCGCGCTCGCGCAACAGCGCGGTCGCCACGAAGTACACGGCCGACTTGCCCCACCCGGTGCGCTGCACGCAGAGCACCCGACGCCGGTCCACCACCAGCGCCTCGATCGCCCGCCACTGGTCCTCGCGGAGCCGGGCCTGCGCGCCGGCCAGCCGCCGCAGCACCGCCTCGGCCCGCTGCCGTACCGCCGTCCGTTCCTGCCCCATCCGACGTTTCTACCAGCGGTGCGGCAGCAGAGCCGCACCGCGGCCGGGAGTGTGTTCTACCATTCCCGTTCGATACCGGAGAGAGAGACGAGATGACTCAGCGAACCGGCACCACCGCCACGACCCGGCGTCTCGCGGCCGTGGCCGCCGCCCTGCTGGCCGCGACAGTGGTGGCCGGCTGCGACGACGAGGCCACCCCGGCGGCGGCTCCACCACCGGACCCGAAGCAGGAGTTGCTGGCGGCCGTGCCGGGTGAACAGGACCCGGCCTTCCGCTTCACCACCAGCGACTCCTCGGGGGACGTCTCCGGCGTGGTCGATCCGGCGAACCGGGGCATGGACATCGACACGGTCACCAAGGACAAGGACTTCACGCTGGAGATGTCCTACCGGATGGTCGAGTCACGCACCTGGATGAAGGTGAACTTCAAGGGCGCCAAGGACATCCAGAAGCTGATGAAGCTGCCCACCAAGTGGATGGAGCTGGACCCGGCGGAGATCGAGGGAACGAACCCGTTGCTCAGCTACCAGAGCACCGACCCGGGCAACGCCGCCGCGATCATTCGGGCGGCTACCGACGTCCAGGTCGGTGAGCCCGGGACGTACACAGGTGTGGTGGACCTGTCCGCCGTGCCGGAGCTGGCCGACGCCCTGGAGGGGGTGGCCGCGCTCGACGACGGCGACGGGCAGCTTCCGCTCAGCGCGGTGGTCGGCGCGGACGGCAACCTGTCCTCGTTGACTCTGGAGATCCCGCCGGCCGGCAAGAAGAAGGCATCCGAGTACGTGGTCGAGTACTTCGACTTCGGCACCGCCCCCGCGGTCGTCGCATTCACCGAGGAGCAGGCCCAGCAGGCCCCGACCGCCGCGTACGACCTGCTGAACGGCTGACCGGTCAGCGGCCGAGCACCGACCCGCCGTTGACCCCGAGCACCTGGCCGGTGACGTAGCCGGCGGCGGGACTCGCCAGGTAGCGCACCGACGCGGCGACGTCGTCCGGCACCCCGGCCCGGCCGACCAGGGTCGCGGCCACCCGCTGCGCGTGGCCCTCCGGGGTCATCCGGCCGGCGAAGAACTCGGTCTCCGCGACGTAGCCCGGGCTGACCACGTTGACCGTGATCTGGTCCGGCCCGAGCTGAGCCGCGAGGCTGTACGCCCACCCGTGCAACGCCGCCTTCGCCGCCGAGTACGCGTCACCGCCACCGCGCTGCGCGGCGATGGAGCTGATCAGGATCACCCGCCCGCCGGGCCGGCGCAGTGCCGGTCGCAACGCCTCGGTGAGCAGCACCGCGGTGAGCACGTTGGTGTCCAGGGTCGCCCGCCAGTTCGCGGCGATTCCGGCGAGCGTGTCCCTGTCCGCGCTGTGGTAGCCGCCAGCGTTGTTGACCAGCACGTCGACCGGTCGTTCACCGACCGCCTCGACCACCTTCACCACCTCGTCGGGGTCGGTGAGGTCCGCCGTCACGGCACGGATCGCGTCGGGACGGCCGCATTCGGCGCCGATCCGCTCGGTGGTCGCCGTGAGCACCTCCGCGCGCCGGCCCACGACCAGCACCGAGCACCCGTCCACGACGAGCGCCCGCGCCACGGCCGCTCCGATCCCCGTACCGCCGCCGCTGACCACGGCCAACCGCTCGCTCATGCCGTCCTTCCCGCCACCGCTCGTCCCGTACGCTTCCGTCCGGATCCGTCACCGCCGTTCCGTGGCGCGGATGCCCGCCCGGAGGTCGGGCTGGACCGGAGCACCGATCTTGAGGCTAGCGCGGCGGGACGACACGCCGTCCGTGCCGTCCCGCCGACCTCGTGATCAACCCTGGTGCCGGGCACCGGGACGCAGGGAGTCACGGAGTAGGGCCAGGCGAGGTGCGAGGCTGGCCAGGCCGCCGGGGAAGAAGTAGACGGCCAGGATGAAAACCGTGCCGAGCACGAACAGCGGCTGGGACAGCGGCCGGCTGAGGAACGCTGGTAGCGCGTTCACCGCGTCGGAGGTGCCGAACGACACCAGTCGGTGATCGAGGTACATGTAGAGGATGCCGCCCAGCACCGGGCCCCACCGGGTACCCGGCCCGCCGAGGACCACCATCACCAGCAGCGACAGGGTCAGTTCGCTGCTGGTGATGTGCGGCGAGGCACCGCCGACGATCAGGCAGTAGACCGCCCCGCCAGCCGCCGCGAGACCACCGGCCAGGGTGAAGGCGACCAGCTTGAATCGGTACGAATCCAACCCGAGCACACCGATGCGGCGCTCGTCGTCGCGGAGCCCGGCCAGCACCCGACCGGTCGGCGAGGCACTGACCCGGTGCACCACGAACACCACCACCACGAGATACGCCAGCGCCAACCAGTACAGGTTGACCGTGTTGGTGACCCCGACCAGCCCGTCCGGCAGCCCGACCACGTCCAGCGGCAGCCCTTCCTCACCGCCGGTGAGCCCACCGAAGTCCCGGGCCACCAGGATCGCCCCGACCTGTGCGAACGCCAGCGTCACCATGGCGAAGGCGATGCCGACCGTACGCAGCGCCACCGCGCCGAGCAGCCCGGCGAGGATGGTTCCGCCGACGATGGCCAGCGGCGCGGCCTGCCACAGCGGCAGCCCGGCCCGGGTGATCAGGATGTCGGTGCCGTAGACACCAGCGGCGAAGTAGAGGGCGTGACCGAACGAGAGCATCCCGGTACGGCCGAACAGCAGGTCGTAACCGGCCGCCAGACCGCCGAAAATCAGACACACGGCGAGCAGTTGCAGGGTGCCCGGCGAGTTCAGTGCGCCCTCGAAGATGCCTGGCAGGTGCAGCGTCGAGTACGGCAGGATCAGCGCCACCGCCAGCGCGACCAGCGGTAGGAACGGTCGGAGTCGGCCCCAGCGGCCCGGTCGCCCGGTCAACTCGTCGGGCACCGCGGCCGGCGGTGCCGAAACCTCGGGGCTCTTGACCTCGGTCATGCCGTTACCGCCTTTCCGGCGATGCCCTGCGGGCGCAGCAGCAGCACCACGGCCAGCAGCGCCACCACGCAGATGTCACCGAGCCCGGAGGTGCCGTAGTAGTTGACGAACTGTTGCAGCAGCCCGACCGCGACCGCCGCGTACGCGGACCCGACCACCGAGCCCATGCCGCCGATGACGACCACGATGAACGCGAAGATCAGCAGCGAGCCGCCCTGCTGCGGCGAGACGGTGCCGAAATAGACGCTGCCCAGCGCCCCGGCCAACGCCGCTGCCGCCCCGCCGATGGCGAAGACCAGGGTGAACGCCTTACGTACGTCGATGCCGAGCGCGGTCACCATCTCCCGGTTCTCCACTCCCGCCCGGATGATCAGGCCGTAGCGGGTCCAGCGGAGGAAGGCCAGGATCGCACCGAGCACCAGCGCCGCGGCGACGATCAGTAGCAGACCTCCGTTTGGCACCTGCGCGCCGAAGATCGAGGTCACCTCGCGGGTCCAGGCCGGGCGCGGGAACGGTCGGGCGTCCGCGCCCCAGGTGGCCTGCAACAACGCCACACCGGCCAGCGAGAGGCCGACGGTGACCAGCACCTGCTCGATGGTGCGCGAGTAGAGCGGCCGAATCAGCACCAGTTCAACGAGCACCGCCATCAGCGTGCCGGCGGCCACCCCGAAGACGACCGCGACCACGAAGCCGAGGCCGTCCGGGCCGGCGCCGGGCAGGTTCCCCGCCGCCCACCAGGTGGCGTACGCGCCGACGCCGAGGAAGAGCCCGTGGGCAAAGTTGAGTACGTCGGCCAGGCCGAAGACCAACGACAGCCCGGAGGCGACCAGGAAGTAGAGGGCAGCCAGGCCGAGCCCGGTGAGCGTCAGCAGAATGATCGCGTCCATCAGCTGCCGTCCTCCGGGGCCGACGCGGCGGCTGCCGACTGGCCGGCGGGTTCGCGGTCGGCGGTGGGTTTGCGGTCGGCGGCCGACTGGCCGGCGGGCTGGTGGCTCTCGGCTGAGCCGACACCGAGCAGGGACCGGGTCAGCGCGGTCTCCAACAGCAACTCCTGGGCGTCACCGGCCCAGGCGACCCGCCCGGCGGCGAGCACCACCGCGTCGCGGGCCAGCCGCCGGACCACCGCCAGGTTCTGCTCGACCAGCAGCACCGGCACGGACTCCGCGACCCGTTCCAGCACCTCGGCCACCTCGGTCACCACCTTCGGCGCCAACCCCTTGGTCGGCTCGTCGACCAGCAGCAGCCGGTTGTCGTTGAGCAGCACCCGGCCGATGGCGAGCATCTGCTGCTGCCCGCCGGAAAGCGATCCGGCGCGCTGCCGGGAACGCCGGTTCAGCTCGGGAAAGAGGGCGAACACCCGGTCGTACGCCGGGGTGGTGCCGCGCCGCTCGGCGAGCCGCAGGTTCTCCGCGACGGTGAGCCCGGCGAAGACACAGCGGTCCTCCGGGACGTAGCCGAGCCCACCGCGGACCAGGCGATGGGTCCGCTGAGACAGCAGGCTCTGGGCACCCATCCGGACCGTGCCGCGCACCTCGCCGTTGCGCGGCGTCAGGCCGACGATGGCGCGCAGCGTGGTGGTCTTGCCGACCCCGTTGCGGCCGAGCAGCACGGTGACTCCGGTCGGAGCGACCGTGAACGACACTCCCTGGAGGATGTGCAGCCCGGCGATCCGGACCGACAGCTCCTCCACGGTCAGTACGGGTTCGCTCACAGCGACTCCCCGAGGTAGGCCTCTTGCACTGTCGGGTTGGCCATCACCGTCTCAGGCGTGTCACACGCCAGCAGCGCGCCGTGGTGCATCACGGCGATCCGGTCGGCCAGTTCGAGGATCACGTCCATGTGGTGCTCCACCATCAGCACCGCCCGGCCGCTGTCCCCGGTCAACGAACGGATCACCTGGACCAGTTCCGGCACGTCCTCGGCGCTGACCCCGGCCATCGGCTCGTCGAGCAGCATCACCCGTGGCTCGCCGGCCAGCAGCAGGGCGATCTCCAGCTTCCGCTTCTCGCCGTGAGCGAGGGTACCGGCCAGCGCCGTACCCCGGTGGGCCAGGCCGACCCGGTCGAGCGCCGTGTCGGCGGCGGCGGCGACCTCCCGGTCGGCCGCCGCCCGCCGCCACAACTTGAGCGAACCCCCGCGGTGTGCCTGCACGGCGAGCCGGACGTTCTCCCGCACGCTCAGCGAGCCGAACACCGAGGACGCCTGGAAGGTACGGCCCAGGCCCAGCCGGGCCCGCCGGTGCGGCGGCAGGTCGGAGATGTCCTGCCCGTCCAGGGTCACCCGACCTTCGGTGGCCCGTCGCAGGCCGGTGATCAGGTTGAACAGCGAGGTCTTGCCGGCACCGTTGGGACCGATCACGCCGAGGAACTCCCCGGGTGCCAGGTCCAGATAGACGGAGTCGACGATGGACACCTCACCGATCCGCCAGGTCAGACCGCGGGTGGCGAGCATCTCCGCCTCAGCCCTTCATCGCCTGGACCGGGGGCGCGGTCTCGTCGGCGGTGAGCGCCTTCTGCGCGGTCGCGGTGAAGGTGTCGCCGCTGCCGGTCAGGCTCGCCTGGTACATCGGCTGGAGCAGCGCGTGGTCCTCGGCGCGGATGGTCATGCTGCCCTTGACGCTCTCGAAGCTCCAGCCCTCCAGCGCGGTGACCATCTTCTCGACGTCGTCGCCGCCCTCGGCGACGGCGCGGACCACCATCTGCGCGGCGGCGAACCCGTCCGGGTGGAACAGGTCGAGCGTGCCGCCGGGGACCTTCGCCTTGGCGGCCTTGGCCGCCTCGGTGTCGCTGGCGCCGTCGAAGTAGTGCGACAGGAAGGAGATCTTGCTACCGGCGGCACCGAAGGTGGGCCAGGAGGCGCGGATGTCCAGGCCGGTGACGACCGTGGTGGAGGTGAGCACCCCCTGCTGGTCCAGGGTCTGCCACATGGCCGGGGCGGTGGTGCCGGCCCAGGCGACGAAGAGCAGGTCCGGCTTGGCGGCCTTGATCTGGCTGGCGAACGGGGTGAACTCGGTCGCGCTGGCCGGTGCCCGGACGGCGCTGACGCTCGCGCCCGCCTCGCCGATGACGGCCTTGACGGCGGCCTCGTTGGCGTCGCCGAAGGCGCCGTCCTGGGCGAACACCACCACCTTCTTGCCGGCCGGGTCGCCGATGAACGACTTCGCGGTCACCACGTCCTGGTACGACTGCCGGCCAGAGCGGAAGGTGTACTTGTTCGCACCGGTCACCGCGTCCGTGGCGGCCGGCCCGGAGATGAACAGCACCTTGTTCTGCGCGGCGATCGGGGCAACCTGGAGCGCCACGCCCGAGGCCGTCGAACCGGCGATGATCTTGTTGCCCTTGCCGATCAGATCCTTGGCTGCGGAGACCGCCTTCGCCGGGTCACCGGCGTCGTCGACCTCGGTGATCTCGATCGCTCGATCGCCCACCTTGTTGGTGCCGTCGGTGGCGAAGTCCAGGCCGGCCCTGAACCCCTCGATGTACTGCTTTCCGTAACTGGCCAGCGCTCCCGACTGGGAGTAGACCAGACCAACCTTCACCGGGGCGGCGCTGTCGCCGCCACCGTTGGCGGTGTCCTGGGGGCTGCCACAGGCCGTGGCGGCGATCGCCGCGGCCATCATCGTGGCGGCGGAGATGAACACCCGCCGTGTCGTCCGGACCGTCATTGCGACTCCACGTGAGGACTCAGAGGGAGGAACCTTATGTGTCGGCTCACGCTAGAAGTGACGTCACCCACGGGCCATGTGGTCGAAACACACAAGTAACCGGGGTGGGGTGGGCTCGGCTTACAGCATCAGTGACCCTGTGCCGGCGGCCTGCCGAGGCGACAGGGGCCACCTCCCCAAACGTCGAGACACGATGTGTCGCCCACACCCACGCTAGGCCCGCCCGCCGAGACCGACGCCCGCACGCCAGCAACGATGGGTGGTCGCGCAAGGCAGCAACATCCCCGAAACTGCGGGGTCGCCAGCGCCGGAGGCAGCAACATACCCGAAGTTGCAGGCTAGACCGGGCGGGGTGGGGTGGGGTGGGGGTTGGGCGGAGTGGGGTGGGCAGGGCTGGGGGTTGGGCGGGGTTGGGGTTGGGGTTGGGGGTTGGGCGGGGGTGGATTGGGCGGGGTGGGTGGCACTTACAGGCCCGGAGCCTGGGCACATCCGACCCAGCACAGCGGTGGTCGCCCGCTGCCACGGTTCGAGGCCGTCATGTGTCGCCCCCGCCACGGTCCGCCGCCACTCGCGGGCGCGGCCGCTCTCTGCCGATGTCGCCCCCGCCACGGTCCGCCGCCACTCGCGGGCGCGGCCGTCCTCTGCCGACGACGAGTTGCGGCATGTCGGAGGCGCCCGGGCCAGCCGAAGGCACAGGTTGCGGTGTCTCGTGGGACGGCGGCCTGTTTCTACTCGGCAGTCAACTGCTCGGCCAGTCTGTCCAGGCCGCTTTTGATCAACCGGCCGTAGTCGTCGTCAGCAAGCTCGGCCATCCCCGCCTCCGCGCGTTGGAGGTGGTTCCGGGCCAGGTCGAGATCACCCAGTCTGCGGTAGCAGTCACCGAGGTTGAGGTGCAGTGACGGATACAGGCCGGCCACGGTCATCGGCACGCCGGCCTCCGCGACCCGGGCGTCGGTGATCTGGTCGGCCGCCGCGAGCGCCCGCTGATCCCAGAGCAACTCCCGGTGAACGTCGTCCTGCACATCGGCCATCGAGTGGGCGAGGACGCATACGTGCAAGGGGTCGCCCCGCTCCCCGCCGATCTCGTCCCAGATCTGCGCGAACAGGTCGCGAGCGGCCTCGCGCTGGCCTTGTTGATGGTGCAACTCGACCCCGTGGCCGATGCGAACCAGTGTGGCATCCGTGATCATCAGCGCCCCAACCCGCCGGTCCTCCGCAGCCCGCCCGCCCGCCCCGCCGACTCTACGTCCGCGACCCGCGATGCGATGCCCCGCAACACCGCGGGAACGGCGGTGGTCGCGGGAAGGGAGACAGCAACATCTCCGAAGTTGCAGGGTCGCCAGCGCCCGAGGCAGCAGTATCCCCGAAGTTGCAGGGTCGCCAGCGCCCGAGGCAGCAGTATCCCCGAAGTTGCAGGCTTGGCCGGGGACGGGGCGGGCGGGGGGCGGGGGGCGGGGCAGGGTTGGGTTGGGTTGGGCGGCCCGCCGGCTGGAGTGGACGGCGGGCCGATCGGTGCGAGTGGCGTGACGGTCAGGGGCGGGGTAGGGCGGCGCGGGCCGCGACTGCGGTGTCGGGGTGGTCGGTGAAGACGCCGTCGAGGCCGAGGCGGTAGAACAGCTCGTACTCGGACTGGATGTCGCCGCGGGCGTTCGGGTCGGTGCCGATCCGGAAGTCGGCCGGCAGGAACTGGTTCTCCGCCCGGAAGGTCCAGGCGTGCACGATCAGCTTCTCCTTGTGCGCGTCCCTGATCAGCGTCGTGGGGGCGAGCAGCCTGCCGGCCGGGTCGCGGGGCACGACCAGGTCCTTGTGCACTCCGATGCCGTCGGCGTAGCGGGAGATCCAGTGCAGGCCGGCGGGGGTCGCCAGGTCACGGTACGTGCGGGTGTCGCCGGCCACGGTGAAGTCGTACGGCTGGCCGGCGGCGTTGAGCAGCTGGGCCAACCGTACGTCGATCATCCGGTCCAGCCGCCGCAGGTTGGCCGTCTCGAAGGACTGGATGATCACCGGAGCGTGCCGATTGGTCATTTTGTTCCGGCGCAGCGTCTCGACCAGCGGCGCTTCGAGCGGCAGGCCGACCGAGGCGAAGTACGTCGGGTGCTTGGTCTCCGGGTAGACGCCGATCACCCGGCCACGCGCCCGACCCTCGACCCGGGCCAGGTCGATCACCTCCTGGAAGGTCGGCACCTGGAACTGGCCGTCGAACGCGGTGTTCGTCACGCGTACCTGGGGCAGCCGCTCCTTGGCCCGCAGCGTCCGCAGTTCGGCCAGGGTGAAGTCCTCGGTGAACCAGCCGGTCACCGACACCCCGTCGATGGTCTTCGTGGTCCGGCGGTCGGCGAACTCGGGCTTGGCCGCCACGTCGGTCGTACCGCTGATCTCGTTCTCGTGCCGGGCGACCAGCACACCGTCGGCGGTCGACACCAGATCCGGTTCGATGTAGTCGGCACCCATCCGGATCGCCAGCCGGTACGCCTCCAGCGTGTGCTCCGGCCGGTAGCCGCTGGCGCCCCGGTGGCCGATGACGATGGGCTGATCACCGACGCGGGCCGGGTCCGTGCCGCCGGCCGGCTTGGCCGTGGCGACCATGGGTGTGGCCACGGCGGCGGCGAGCAGGGTCACCGACACACCGAGGGCGGAAAGGGTACGTCGCAACGCGGTCTCCTTGACTCGTCGGGGGACCGCCTCAGCAGACCTGCCCGGGCTGACCGGCAGTTGGTCCGCGCCTGACCATCCGGTGAATCCTCCGCCGTTGCGTCCGGTGAAGCAGAGCAAGGGAGGGCCGGCGACGACGGGCGTCGGGATGGCGGTTCAGGCCCGGAACGGCGTGCAGAATCGGAAGATTGTCTGGTGCGTCGATTCTTTCGTCACCCGGTGCGGCTCGTGCCGCTGGTCTTCCTGGTGGCGATCCTGATCGGCACCGGCCTGCTGATGCTGCGGCCGATGACCATCGAGTACCAGCACGCCCCCTTCATGACCGCGCTGTTCACCGCCACCTCGGCCGTCTCGGTCACCGGCCTGACCATCACCGACACCCCGAACTACTGGTCCGGCTCCGGGCTGGTGCTCATCACCGTGCTCACCCAACTTGGCGGGCTCGGCATCCTCACCGGCGCCGCGCTGGTGATCCTCACCGTGTCCCGGCGGCTGGGGCTGCACAACCGGCTGCTGTTGCGGGCCGAGACCGCGGAGTACGGGCTCGGCGACGTGCGCCGGCTGCTGCTGCGCATCGCCACCACGGTATTCGCCTGCGAGCTGGTGATGACCGTAATCGTCACCGGGCGGCTCTGGCTGGCCTACGACCAACCGTTCTGGAATGCCCTCTGGTCCGCCGGGTTCCACTCCATCCAGGCATTCAACAACTCCGGATTCTCGCTCTACCGCGACGGTCTGCTGGCCTTCTCCCGCGACCCGTGGGTCAGCCTGCCGTTGGCCCTCGGCGCGATCATCGGCGGTCTCGGATTTCCGGCCATGTTCGAGGCCGTCCGGGAATGGCGGCAACCGGCCCGCTGGGCGGTCGCCACCAAGCTGACCATCTGGGGCAGTGCGGCGCTTGTCGCCTTCGGTGCGGTCGCGTTCCTGGCCGCCGAGTGGGCCAACCCGTTCACCGTCGGCCAGTACGACGTGCCCGGCAAGGTGGTCGCAGCGTTCACGCAGATCGCGCTGGCCCGCACCGGCGGTTTTGAGGTGGTGCCGACCGAGCTGCTGCGGGAGGAGAGTTACACCCTGCTGACCGGATTGATGTTCATCGGTGGCGGCAGCGCCAGCACCGCCGGTGGGATCAAGGTCTCCACCTTCTTCCTGCTCGCTTTCGTCATCTGGGCGGAGGTCCGCGGCGAGCCGGACGTCACGGTCGGGCACCGCCGGATCGCCACCGCCAGCCAGCGGCAGGCCCTCACCGTCGCGCTGCTCAGCGTCGCGATCGTCGCCGCCGGGACCGCCGCGCTGATCGCGATGACCGACAAGCTTCCGTTCTATGCCGCATTGTTCGAGGTCACATCGGCGTTCAGCACCACCGGGCTCTCGGTGGGCGTGCTGTCCTCCCTCTCCGACGGTGGTCAGTTTCTGCTGACCGTGCTCATGTACGTCGGCCGGGTCGGGCCGCTCACCTTCGGCTCGGCGATCGCGCTGAACACCAGACGCAGGCTGTACCGATACCCAGAGGAGCAACCCATTGTCGGATAGGACATCGGACCCGGGCGGCATCGCCGTGATCGGCCTCGGCCGGTTCGGCAGCCATCTGGCCGAATCGCTCTCCGCCCTCGGCCGCGAGGTGTTGGCCGTCGACCGGGACGCCCAGCAGGTGCAGAAGTGGTCGTCGATGCTCGACCAGGTGGCGCAGGCCGATGCCACCGACGAGGGCGCGCTGCGCCAGCTCGGCCTGACCGACCTGCCCCGGGCGGTGGTGGCCATCGGCGCCTCCGTCGAGGCCAGCGTGCTCACCGTGCTCGCCCTGGTGGAGCTGGGCATTCCGCAGATTTGGGCCCGGGCGACCTCGGGTCAGCACGCGAAGATCCTCTCCTCGGTGGGTGCGCACCGCGTGATCTTTCCCGAGGCGGAGACCGGTGAGCGGCTCGCCCACCTGATCATCAGCCGGACGCTCGACCTCGTCGAGTTCGATGAGGCCTTCGCGGTGGCGCGGATCCGCGTTCCGCGGTCGCTCGCGGGTCGCCCGACCAGCGAGATCCAGCTGCTGGACCGCTACGGGATACGGGTGATCGGCATCAAGCGATCCGGCGAGCAGCGGTACCGGTACGTCTCGGGCGACATGCAACTCGTCGATGACACGATTCTCATCGTGGAGGGGACCATCGAACAGGTTCAGCGCTTCTCCACGCTGTCCTGACCGGTCAGCTCACCGGCCGGGGCCCTTGCCGGGTTTACCCGGCTGCGGCTTCCCGCCGCCCTTGCCCTTTCCCTTGCCCTCGTCCGGCTTGGCCTTCTCGGGTTTGGGCTCCTTGGCCTTCGGTTTGGAGCCGCCCGACCCGGCCTTGCCGGCGGTTGCCTTCACCGTCTTGGCCGTAGCCGACTCGGTGGGTGCCGGCTTGGTGGTGGGCGCGGTGCCGGCCACGCCGGAGACCTGTACCCGGCACACCGCCGTGCCGACCCGGAACTCGACCGGCAGCGGGTTCGTCCCGGAGTACCGCCCGGTCAGGTTCACCTTCTCGGTGGCGCCTGGTGCCAGCGCCGGCCGCTGCGGGACCGGTTGCACCGCCACCGACCGACCCTGTTGCCGTACCGGTGCCGGAGTCGCGCCGGTCACCTGCTGCTCGCCGGGGAACGCGAAGCTCATGGTCCAGTCGCGCAGTTCGCGCTCCCCGGTGTTGGTCAGGCTCAACTCCGCGGTGAAGTCCTTGCCGGAGTCCTTGCGCAGCGCGTACGTCACCTGGCAGGGAATTTCCTGTTCGCCGCCGATGCGCGCCTGGGTCGGCTGGTCGATTCCGCCGCTGGCGGGGCTGTGCGACGTGACCCCCCAGACCGCCGCCGTGACCGCCATCAGCCCGGCGGCGGCCGTCACCACCTCGATCCGCCGCCGACGGTTCAGACGGCGACGGGTGCGCAGGCCGGCCAGGGGCAGCGCGTCGGTCGCCGCGGACCAGGGCAGGATCGTGGTACCGGCTTCGGCCAGCGACGACGGGTCAGTGTCGCCCACACCGGTGCCCGCCGGCACCGTCGGCACCTTGCCGGCCGCCTCGGCGAGAACCCGGGCCAGTTCGCCGGTGCCCGGCCGATCCGCCGGTCGCTTCGCCAGGCAGCGCTGGACGAGGTCGGCGACGCCGCCGGGCAGGCCCGGCACGTCGGGCATCGGTTCCGGCTCGCGGTACATGTGGGCGCGCAGCATCTGGGTGGTGGTGTCGGCCTGCCAGGGCAGCCGGCCGGTGAGCATCCGGTACAGCAGCAGCCCGACCGCGTACACGTCGGTGGCCGGGCTGACCTGGCCATTGTCGAGCCGTTCCGGAGCGAGGTAGGCCGGGGTGCCGAGCAGGGTGCCGTCGGGCCCCTTCTCGCTCTCACCGACCAGCGCGGAGATGCCGAAGTCGACCACCTTCACCCCGGTCGCGGTGAGCATCACGTTGCCGGGGGTGACGTCGCGGTGCACCACACCCCTGGCGTGCGCGGTGGCCAGCGCGGAGGCGACCTCGGCCGCCACCGTCACCGCCTCCCGCCACGGCAGGCGTCCGTCGCGGGCCAGCCGCGCGGTCAGCGGACCACCGTCGATCAGTTCCATCACCACGTACGGCACGGTCAACCCGACCTGCACGGACTCGCCGTAGTCGTACACGTTCGTGATGTTGGGGTGGCAGAGCCGGGCGGCGGCCTGGGCCTCGATCCGGATCCGGTGCCGAAACGCCCGGTCGCTGGCCAGCCGGGAGGCGAGCACCTTCACCGCCACCTGCCGGCCGAGCACCTCGTCGTAGCCCCGCCAGACCACCGACATGCCGCCCGCGCCGAGCTGTTCGATGAGCCGGTACCGCTCACCGAGCAGTTGCGCGCCTCTGCTCACCGCACCACCCATGGTCGGCGTTGTTGCCCGACGTGAGGCCGCCTACACCTTTCTGGTCTGATTCGGTCACGGATGTCACCCGATCAGGCGGTGGCGAGCAGTTGGTCCACC
Source organism: Verrucosispora sp. WMMD573 (assembly GCF_027497175.1). NCBI lineage: Bacteria > Bacillati > Actinomycetota > Actinomycetes > Micromonosporales > Micromonosporaceae > Micromonospora > Verrucosispora sp. WMMD573. Next base: position 742,643 of record NZ_CP114901.1, read on the forward strand.
GGGGCGTAGTCGTCGGTGAGCACCAGCGCGTCGCCGACGAAGTCCGTCAGGTCACCGCCGCTGAGCAGACTGGCCGGCTCGTTGGCGTCGTCGAGCCGGGCCCGTACCGCGGCAAGTGGTAGCGGCGCGTCCGAGGCCATGATGAGGAAGTTGGCACCCCGCTCGCCGGCCAGCGCCTCGGGCGGGGCGACCAGAGCGACGTGGGTGAACTCGGCGGCGACGGTGGCCACCTCGCTGCGGATGAACCGCAGCGGCGGGTAGTCGATGACGTTCTGGACGTACACGCCTCCCGGGCGGGTCACCCGGCGGATCTCGGCGGCCATCTCCCTGGTCGCCAGGTGCCAGGGCACCACCAGGTGCCCGAAGGCGTCGCCCACCACGAAGTCCCGGCTGTCGGTCGCCTCGTCGGCCACCAGCATCCGGGCGTCACCCACCACCGCCCGCAGGTCCGGTCCCTGGCGTACGCCGAGTCGCCGCTCCCCCAACTCGACCAGCCCGCCGTCGATCTCGAACACCAGGTTGTCCGTGGCGGGCCGGGTGGCGGTCAGGTAACGCGGGACGGTGAATCCGCCCCCACCCAGGTGCAGCGCGTCGAGCCGCTGCCCCTCAGGTGCGATCACGTCGGCCACCGCCCCGATCCACCGGGTGTACGCGTACTCCAGGTGGGTCGGGTCGGCCAGGTCCACGTACGAGTGCTGGGCCGAGTTGAGCAGCAGCGTCCGTCCGCTGGCCCGACCCGGATCGGCCTGGACGCGGGCACAGTGGTACGCCGTCTCAACGTCGCAGGGATTCGGGGCGACCATGGTCAGCCCGGCCCCGGCCAGGCCGAGCACCGCCAGGGCGGCCTTGACCCGGGCCGGTCCGGGCAGGGCGGCCCGATCCTGCCGGTGCAGGTACACCCCGAGCGCGATACCGGTGATGCCGAGGGACGCGGCCAACCCGAACAGGATGACGGTACTGGGCAGGGCGGCCACCAGCACGAACCCGGTGACCAGGGTGGCCGTGACGGCACCGAGGGTGCCGATGCCGGAGAGCCGCCCGACTACCTGGCCGGTACGGCGTAGGTCGGCTAGCTGGAGTTTGATCACCAGTGGGCTGACCGCCGAGAGCAGCATCGCGGGCGCGAACACGGCGACCGCGACCAGCAGCAGGACCGCGCTGGCCGCGCCGCCGCGCAGCACCTCACCGGCGTACCGCACCGCCGGTAGGGTGATCGCGGTGGCGATGCCGGAGAGCACCAGCGCCGGGGCCAGGAGCGTACGGGGGTTGCGCCGGTCGGCCAGCCAGCCGCCCGCCCACGCGCCGTAGGCGATCGCGGCCAACGCGATGCCGATGACCGAGCTGGTCACCTGGAGGGTCACCCCGACGTACGGCCCGACCAGACGCAATGCGGCGGTCTCCAGGACCAGGACGGCACCGCTGGAGTAGAAGACCAGGAACGCGGCGAGCCCGTTGGGCAGGGCCCGAGGCGCCTCCGGCGGGGACGGCGCGGACGGGGCCGCCACGTCAGGCGATGGAGAGTTCATCGTGGCGATGGTACGCAGCGGCCCCGGGCCGGCGGGTCAGTACATCGAGAGATGAACGTGGTTCGTGTGGTCGGCGGCCGGGCTGCCGCTACCGCTGTACGCCCGCCAGCCGGTGCCCGGGTGCCAGATCTGGCGGTACCAGATGACGTAGAGCACCCCGAGCCGATCGGCGTTGCGGACGTGCCAGGCGGCCAGGCTGTCACCGTACGACTTGTCGCCACCGGTCGCCGTGCGGTCCTCGAAGCCGTTCGTGGCGGCGGAGAAGTCGCAGGCCCGACCCTTGGGGTGCTCGCCGGAGCCGCCGCTGCGGTAGCAGGACACGTGCCGCTTGTATCCGGCGGCCTGGGTCTGATTCAGCGCGTGCAGGGTGCGGGGCGTGATGCAGCCCGAGGTGGTCGGGTCGTTCACCGAGCACGACTCGCCGGGCCAGGAGCCGTCGGAGTTACGCGGCGCCGGCTTCGCCGAGGTGGAACTGCCGCCGCTGAACCCGCCGCCGCTGCCCGAGCTGACCGCGGCCAGGGCCGCCTCGGCCTCCTTCTTCTTCTTCGCCATCACGGCCAACTGCTTGGTCTGTTCGCGCACCTCGGCGTTGATCGCGAGCTTCGCCTGCCGGGCCTGCTCACGCGCCTCGGTCAGGTCCCGGATCCGGCGGCTGTCCCGCTGGGCCATCATGTCCAGGTTGGCGGCCCGCTGCACGAACGCCTCCGGGGTCGCGCTGTCCAGTAGCACGGCAGCCGGGCTGAGCCGCCCGACCCGGTACGACTGCGCGGCCACCTCACCGACCATGGCGGTCAGCTCGTCCAGCCGGCCCTCCATCGCGGACAACTCCTTGGCCATCTGCTGCTGCCGCTTCTTGGAGCCGTCCAGCTTGCGCTTGGCGTCGATGTGCGCCTTGGCGGTGGCTTCCAGGGCGTCCCGCAGCTTCTTGCTGCCACCCTCGTTGGGCTCGGCGTACGCCGGCACGGCACCCATGCCGAGCAGCAGCGCCACGCCGGCGAGCAGGGCGATCAGCGACCGGCGAACATCCCGCCGGACGGACATGGACCTGCGCACGAAAGCATCCTTTCGTCGGCCGCCGGCCCCCGATGAGCACCACTGCGCGGCGGCGACCCCCGCCGGCGCCGGTCGGCGGCCTGCTGGCGGAAGGCCGCCGGTCAGGATACCGGAACCGGCCCCCCCGACCAGCCCACCGACCCCGCAACCCCCACAACCCTCAACCCCCCGCAACCACCCCCTCACCCTCCGCCCACCCCCACCCCCACCCCACCCTCACCGCTGCGTTGATCATGAGGTTGGCGGCATTTTCAGAGATCAAACTTGCCGTCTACCTCATGATCAACGCGGCGGTGGTGAGGTGGGGTTGGGTGGGGTGGGGGTTAGGTGGGGAGGAGGGTGGTTTGGACTTTGGTCCAGACCTCTTGGTTGGCGGCTATCAGCAGGCCGTGTTCGGTGTCGGCGGGGTGGTAGTCCGTGCCGTCGAGCCGGCGGGCGACGCCACCTGCGGCCCGCACCAGCAGGGTGCCCGGGCCGTGATCCCAGGGCAGGGTCCGCCAGAACAGCACGAACTGCTGCCGGCCGGTGAGCACGTCGAGATACTCACGACCGGCGCAGTGCTGCCCCGGCAGCAACTCGCCGAGCCGCGCACCGCCCGCCTCCACCGTGCGCCGGGACGGCCCCGGCAGGAACTTCGTCATCGCGGTGCCCCGCAGCTCACCCGTCGGCGGCGACCCGTCGGGCAGGTGCAACGGCCGACCGTCCAGGTACGTGCCCTCGCCGGCACGGCCGGTCGCCAACGCGTCGGCCAGCGGGTCGAACACCCAGGCGGCCACCGGTTCACCATCGGTGAGCAGGGAGACCATCAACGCGAACGGGCGGCGACCCGCCGCGAAGTTCGCGGTGCCGTCGACCGGGTCGACCAACCACACGTCTCCCGAGGCTCGCAGGTGCCGCAACAGGTCGGGATCGTCGGCCACCGCCTCCTCGCCGACCACAACCGAGCCGGGGCGCAGCCGGCGCAACCGGGCGCTGATCATTTCCTCGGCCCGGCGGTCGGCGACCGTGACCAGCTCACCGGGGGCCTTCTCGCTCACGTCGGCGGCGTCGAGATGGCGGAACAAGGGCAGCACGACGCGGTCGGCGGTCTCCCGCAGCAGCCCGGAGACGTCGTCGAGCAGGGTGTCAACCACGCGGCGGCAGCTTCACCACGCTGACGAAGAACTCGTCGATCTGCCGGACCACCGCGATGAACTGCTCGAAGTCGACCGGCTTGGTCACGTACGCGTTCGCGTGCAGCTGGTAGCTGCGCAGGATGTCCTCGTCGGCCTGGGAGGTGGTCAGCACCACCACCGGGATCCGGCAGAGCTGCTCGTCCTTCTTGATCTCCTCCAGCACCTCCCGGCCGTCCCGGCGGGGCAGGTTCAGGTCGAGCAGGATCAGGTCGGGCAGCTGGGCGTCCGCGTACTGGCCCTCGCGACGCAGGTAGGCCAGCGCCTCGGCACCGTCGGAGACGACGTTGAGCCGGTTGCGCAGCTTGTGCTCCTCGAACGCTTCCTGGGTCATCAACACGTCACCCGGGTCGTCCTCGACCAGGAGCACCTCGATCGGGCTGTTGCCGTCCGCCGGCGCGGTCATCCCACCGCCTCCTTCATGCCACCTGTCCCACCGCTGGCCTGTGGCAGGCCAGCGACGGCCGAGGGGCGTTCCGAGTCGCCGCCGGCCTCGGCGCCGACGGTACCGTCACCCGGCCGGACCTCGTCATCGGCCCGGACCGCCGCCGCGTCCGTTCCGACCTGCGCCGCATCGGGCCCGTCCGCCGCGTCCCCAACCGCTGCGGACCCGTGGGCGCTCTTCGCGGCCTCGACGTCGGCGGGCAGCGCGGGCAGGGTGAAACGGATCGCCGTCCCCTCGGGCACGTCGGTGTCCACCCAGACCCGGCCACCGTGGTACTCCACGATCTTCTTGACGATCGCCAGCCCGATCCCGGTACCCGGGTACGCGTCCTTGGCGTGCAGCCGCTGGAAGATGACGAAGATCTTGTCGGCGAACTCCGGCTCGATCCCGATGCCGTTGTCCTGGCAGGTGATTTCCCAATCCTCGCCGATCAGCCGGGCCGAGACATGCACCTTCGGCGGAACATCCGCCCGACGGAACTTCACCGAGTTGCTGACCAGGTTGACCAGCAAATTGGTCAGCAGCGGCTCCTCGCCGCGGATCACCGGCAGCTCGCCCCAGGTCAGCTCGGCGTCGGCGTACTGCCGGGCCGGCTCGGTCTGGGCCGCCACCTCCGTCATGAGGCGGTTCAGGTCGACATCGGTGAAGCCCGTGGTGAGCCGCCCGATCCGGGAGAAGGCCAACAGGTCGTTGATCAGCCGTTGCATCCGCTGCGCGCCGTCCACCGCGAAGGCGATGTACTGGTCGGCCCGTTCGTCGAGTTGCCCGGCATAACGCCGCTGGAGCAGCTGACAGAAGCTCGCCACCTTGCGCAGCGGCTCCTGCAGGTCGTGCGAGGCGACGTAGGCGAACTGCTCCAGGTCACGGTTGGACCGGGTCAGCTCCTCGGCCTGCTTCTGCAACTGGGTGTTGACCCACTCGATCCGCTCGCGGGCCGCACGCACCTCGGCCAGGTCCGCGGCGATCTTCTGCCGCATGGCGTCCACGTCCTCGCCGAGACGTTGGAACTCCGGCGGACCGGTGCCGGTGATGCCGTGGCCGTAGTCGCCGACGGCGACCTCCCGAACCTGCCCGGCCAGGCTGGTCAGCGGACGGATCACCATCCGCTCCAGCGAGGTGAGCAGCACCACCCCGGCGACCAGCACCACGAGCGCCGCGATGACCAGCAGCAGCACCAACAGATTGCTGGTGCTGCGTACGTTTGCGGCGGCCTCGTCGCGAACCTCCAGGATGCCGTTCTGCAGCACCTCGACGGCGACCCGGATCTGGTCGAACTGCTGCCGCGACTGGTCGGTGAGCAGCTGCTGGCCGGCGGCGGCGCCACCGGTCTCGATGGCTGCGATGACAGGCAGGGCGACCGCCTGCCGCCACTGCTCCGTCCGCTGCTGCACCGTGTCGAACTCGTCACGAAGCTCCGGGTAGCTGGCCAGCAGCTGGTCCATCGAGACGGCCAGCTCCTCCTCCCGCTGCCTGCCGGTGTCGAACGGGACGAGATCCTCCCGATCGCCAGTCAGCGCATACCCCCGGATCGCGGTCTCCTGGTCGACCAGGACCGCGAGCAGTTCCTGGGATTGGACCCGCAGCGGACCGGTCTGGTTGAGCACCGCGTCGATGTGCGCCCGGCTACGGGTGGCGACCACCGCCTCCGCCACCGCCACCCCGAGCAACAGCAACCCGACGACCGCGACGAGCACGGCCAGCCGGCCACGCAAGCTCCAGCCGGTATCCGTGGTCGTCACCGGCCACCACCCCGGGAAACCAGCAGCATCGCCACATCGTCGGCGAACGGACCGTCGTTGAGCTGCTCGGCCCGCCCTACCAGCCAGGCCGGCAGATCGGGCAGCGCAACCGCCCGGCTGTCCGGCTCGGTCAGCAGGCGGGTCAGGCCGGGCACGTCGAGCCGTTCGTCGCCCGCGCCCACCCGGCCCTCGATCAGACCATCGGTGTACATCAACAGAGACCAGTCCTCGGTGTCGAACTTCAGGTCGAAGGCGACGGGCCGGCGCGGCCGTACGCCGAGCAGCAGCCCACCCGGGGCCGGCACCGGCGTCACCCGCCCCCCGGCGAGCAGCACCGGTGGCGGATGGCCGGCCAGCCGCACCGTCGCTTGGCCGGCGTTCAGGTCCAGCCGAGCCGTCGCCACGGTCGCGAAGATCTCCTGCAGCCGACGCTCGCTCATCAGCACCTGTTCCAGCGCGGGAAGCACCTCGTCGTCCGGCACTCCGGCGAGAATCAGCGCCCGCCAGGCCACCCGCAGTTCGACGCCGAGGGCGGCCTCGTCCACGCCGTGTCCGCAGACGTCACCGATGATCAGATCCACCCGGTCCGGACGGGTCTGCACCACGTCGTAGAAGTCCCCGCCGATCAGGGCGGCGTGCCGGCCGGGCCGGTAGAAGGTGTGTACGGCGATCTGATCGGTCGACATCAGCGGCTGGGGCAGCAGGCCGCGCTCCAACCGGGCCGACTCGGCCTGGCGCAGCTCCACCTCACGCAGCCGGCGGGCGTTCTCGTCGGCCCGCTTGCGCTCCACCGCGTAGCGCAGCGCCCGGGTCAGCAGAATCCCGTCGACCTGACCCTTGACCAGGTAATCCTGTGCCCCCTCGGCAACTGCCACGATGCCCAGGTGCTCGTCGGTGCGGCCGGTGAGCACACAGACGGCCGCGCTGCCGGACATCTCCAGCACCTGCCGCAGCCCGTCCAGCCCCTGTGCGTCGGGCAACCCCAGGTCGAGCAGTACGCAGTCGACCCCCGCGATCCGTCGGCGGGCCTCGCTCAGGCTGGTGGCCACCAGCAGGTCGATCCCGGAGTTCGTCTCGGCCAGCAGCTCGCCGACCAGGAAGGCGTCACCCTCGTCGTCCTCCACCAGCAGCACGCTCAGCCGCTCCCCGGGCGGCAGGTTCGGGTTGCCACCCAGCCCGCCCTGTGGGTACGGCCACGACACGACGGAGGGACCGGTCGTCCCGGTCCCCCGGGCCGGCCGGGTCACCGCCGCGACTGGCGGCTGATCGCTGGTGATGTCGGGCTCCTTCCGAGTGCCCTGCTGATCCTGTATTAGACAACGTTCGCACACAACACGACGGGCCACCCTCGGGTGGCATGGAGGATGATGTCCACCCCAGGACCACCCCCTCGCAAGGAGCCACCCGTGGGCGCACCCCCCACCCCCGCCGCCGACCGCGCCTTCAGCAGGCCGCGTCGACGTCCCCTCGCCGCGCTGGCGGCACTCGTCGCGCTCGTCGCCGTCGGCGCGGGCGCTCTGCTCGACCTGCGTCCTCCGGCACCCCGGCCGACCGACACGCCGCCCGGCGAGTTCAGCGCCGGGCGCGCCTACCCGCACGTGACGCAGGTCGCCGGGCGACCACACGTCGCGGGCAGCCCGGCCAACGAGGCGGTCCGCGGCTACCTGGAAGGCGTACTGCGTGACCTCGGGCTCCAGACGCAGGTGCAGGACACCGTCGCCGAGGAAGCCGGACAGCTCAGCGGCGCGGCGGGTGGCGCCACCCTGGCCCGGGTCCGCAACGTGGTGGCCCGGCTGCCCGGCACCGCCCCCACCGGGACGGTGTTCCTGGTCGCGCACTACGACGCGGTGCAGACCGGGCCGGGCGGCAACGACGACGCCGCCGGGGTCGCGACCATCCTGGAGGTGGCCCGCGCGCTGACCGACGGCCCGGCGCCCCGCAACGACGTCGTCTTCGTGCTCACCGACGCCGAGGAGGCGTGCCTCTGCGGAGCCTCGACGTTCGCCTCCGAGCACCCACTTGCCGCCGGCAAGGGGGTGGTGCTCAACCTGGAGGCGAGGGGTCGCACCGGTCCGGTGATCATGTTCGAGACGTCGCCGGAGAACGCGCGTCTGGTCGAGGTCTTCGGCCGGGCCGCACCGCACCCGGTGGGCACCTCCTTCGCGGTCGAGGTGTACCGCGCGCTGCCCAACGACACCGACTTCACCGCCTTCCTCGACGAGGGGTTCCTCGGGCTGAACTCGGCGTACCTGGATGGTGGCGCGATCTACCACACGCCGCTGGACACCCCCGCCTCGATGGACCGGGCCAGCCTCCAACACCACGGGGACAACACCCTCGGTCTCGCCAAGGAGTTCGGTCGGATCGACCTCGGCGACCTGCGCGCCGGTCACGACGCCACCTACTTCCCCGTGCCCGGCGGTCTCGCCCGCTACCCCGGCTGGCTGGTACTGCCGTTGGCGCTGCTGGCGCTGGCCGGCGTGGTCGGGCTCGGCTGGCTGGCCCGACGGCGGAACCGGGTCACCACCGGTCGGCTGGCCGCCGGCTTCGGCTTGGCTCTGGTGCCGATCGTGGTGGCCCCGCTGGGCGCCCAGTTGCTCTGGGCGGCGATCCTCGCCCTCCGGCCGGGAAACGCCGAACTGCTCGACCCGTACCGGCCGACCTGGTACCGACTGGCCGTGCTGGCGCTCGCCGCCGCCGTCGTGTTCGCCTGGTACGCGCTGAGCCGACGCCGGATCGGCCCGGCCGCGCTGGCGATCGGCGGGCTCGGCTGGCTGGCGCTGCTCGGCGTACTGCTGGCGTTCCTGGCGCCCGGCGGGGCCTACCTGGCGACCCTGCCCGCCCTGGCGGGGGCGCTCGGCGGGCTGGTGGCGCTGGCCACCCGCCTCGACGGGCCGGTACCGGTGATCGCGGTGACCGTCGCGGCCGCGGTCGCGGTGCTCCTACTGCTGCCCACCGTCGTGCTGCTCTTCCCGGCGCTGGGCATGGCGATGGGCGGCGTCGCGGCGCTCTTCGCGGTGCTGCTCGGTCTCGCCGCGCTGCCGGTGGTCGACCTGCTGCACCCACAGGCTGGCGGTCAGCGGGGCACGATGGCGCTGCGGGCCCGCCGACTCGGTGCCCTGCCGGCCGGGGCCGCTGCGCTGGCCGCGGTGGTCCTCGCCGGGGTCGGGGTCGCCGTCGACCGGTTCGACGCCACGCATCCCGTGCCCACCCATCTGATGTACGCGCTGGACGCCGGCACCGGCCAGGCCCGCTGGCTCAGCCACGAGGGCGAGCCACAGCCCTGGACCGACGAGTACGTGGACGGCCCGGTCCAGGTCGCCGACGAGTTCCCCGGAATCGGCGGCGACGAGTTGCTCGGCGGGCCGGCACAGCCGGCGGACCTGCCCGCGCCCCGGCTGGACGTGCTGACCGACACCACCACCGCGGGCGAGCGCACCCTGACCCTCCGGCTCACCCCGCAACGTCAGGTACGCCTGACCACCCTGCACGTCGACACGGACACCGCCGAAGTGCGGCGGGCCGAGGTCGCCGGCCGCCCGGTTCCGGTGGAGACCCGCGACGGCCGCTGGGGATTCGGGGTGGTCTTCCACGCCCCACCGCCCGAGGGAATCGAGGTCACGCTAACCGTCACGCCGAAGGCGGACCGGATCGCGCTGCGCGCGATGGACGCCAGCGACGGCCTCGACGCGCTGCCCGGTTTCCGCCCCCGCCCACCGGACGTCGGCGTCGCCGGCTCGCACAGCTCCGAGATGCTCGCCGTCGCCCGTACCTACCCGCTGTGAAGGGCTACTTCCAGCGGAAATGGACGAAGAGGCGGCCGAAGTTCTTGGAGTCCTTCTCGACCCGGTGGTAGAGCTGCTTGACATCCTTCTGGTCGAGGAAGCGCAGCACCCGCTTCTTGAGCTGACCGGAGCCCTTGCCTGGGATGATCTCGACGAGGGTGGCCTTCTTGGCCACCGCCTCGTCCATGATCCCGCGCAGCGCCCGGTCGATGTCGTGGCCCTTGTTGAAGATGTCGTGCAGGTCCAGCTTCAGCTTCATGCCACGTCCACCGTCCGGTCGGCTCTCATCCGGCCCATGGTAGGCAGGCCGGGCGCCGGCCAGGCCATCCGTGGGCACGCCGGCTGCCCGGGCCCCCGGACGCCGCGAGGGCAGCCCGAACGGGCTGCCCTCGCGACACCTGTCCGGATCAGCGACCGCCGCCGACCCGGGTCTCGACCCGACGCAGGGCCGTCGTGTAGTCGTCGTTGGACGAGTGCATGGCCGCCGCGATGCGCAGGTGACGCAGCGCGTCGGTGTACCTGTTGAGCCGTTCCAGCGTCCGGCCCAGCACGTGGTGGGCGTAGTGGTCGCTGGGGTTGCGGTCGACCATCTCCCGCAGCTGCTCCTCGGCTCGGTTGAGCTGTGCCGACTGGAAGTAGGCCCGGGCCAGCAACTGGCGTACGGAGGCGTTGTCCGGCTCCGCCTCGATGATCGGTTCGAGCAGCCGGGCCGCGCTGCTGGGGTCGCCCGCCTCGAAGAACAGGGTCGCCCGCCGGTACTCGGCCAGAAGATCCATGCCGCCACCCCCTCCGTGTCGCACCACTGCTCCGACGCTGGCACAACACCAGCCGTACCGCGACTGTTCCCGGTGGCTTTTCCTGCCCGAGAGAACCTCCTCCTACACGGTGGCGAGGTTCCAGGCGCGGACGCCGCCGACTATGCCGGCGCTGTTGGGGACCACCACCACGTCGTCACCCATCCGGTTGAGCTGCTCGGGCCGGATCCGCCGCGAGTTCCCGCCACCGAGGTAGAGCCGGTCCCAGCGGAACACCGGACGCAGCCCCTCCACCACCTGCCGAATCCGTCGGGACCAGAACGCGTCGCCCAGCCGGCGGCGCTCGGGCTCACCGACGTACGTGTCGTAGGTGGTGCCCCAACGCACCGGGGCGTGGGAGAGTTCGAGGTGCGGGGCGAGCACCCCGCCGTCGAAGAGGGCGCTGCCCAGCCCGGTGCCGAGGGTCAGCACGAGTTCGCAGCCGGTGCCGGCGACCACTCCGGCACCGTGCACCTCGGCGTCGTTGAGCACCAGCGCCGGCAGGCCGAACGCGGCCGAGAGCGCGCTGCGGGCGTCGAACCCGGACCACTCGGCGAGCAGCGCCGGATCGACCCGGCTACGTGGGCCCGAACGGGTCACGTAGTGCGGGGTGGCCACCACCACTCCGTGTCGGATCATGCCAGGCATGCCGACCGTCACCCGACCGGCCGCCGGCAGCCGACCGCCGAGTTCCACGAGCGTGCGGACGAACAGGTCCGGCGGCAGGGGGTACGGCGTCGGCACCCGCATCGGCTGGGCCCGCATGGTGCCCGCCCCGTCGAGGACGGACGCCTTGATTCCGCCGCCCCCGCAGTCGATCGCCAGAGTGGTCAACACGCACGTGAGTCTGCCTCGTCGCAGGGTCCGCCGCGCGACGACGGGTAGGCTCGGCTGCTTGTGAGCGCCACGTTGATCGCCAAGGACCTCGCTGCCGGGCACGGGGAACGTACCCTCTTCACCGGCCTGGACCTCGTGGTCGCGCCCGGCGACGTGGTCGGCCTGGTCGGGGCCAACGGGGCCGGCAAGTCGACGCTGCTGCGTACGCTCGCCGGTCTGTTGCCGGTCGAGGCCGGCAGCGTCGCGGTGAGCCCGCCCGGCGCGAGCGTCGGGCACCTGCCCCAGGAGCCGGAGCGCCGCCCCGGTGAGACGGTGCGGGCGTTCCTGGCCCGCCGCACCGGCGTGACCGGGGCGCAGGCTGCGCTCGACGCGGCGACGGAGGCACTGACCGCCGGCAGGCCGGGCGCGGACGACGCGTACGCCGCCGCCCTGGAGAGCTGGCTCGGGCTCGGCGGCGCCGACCTGGACGAGCGGGCCGAGGAGGTGGCCGCCGAACTGGGCCTCGCCGTCGATCTCGACCAGGAGATGACAAGTCTTTCCGGCGGCCAGGCCGCCCGCGCCGGCCTGGCGTCGCTGCTGCTCAGCCGGTACGACATCTTCCTGCTCGACGAGCCCACGAACGATCTCGACCTGGCCGGGCTGGATCGGCTGGAGAACTTCGTGACCGGGCTGCGCGCCGGCACCGTGCTGGTCAGCCACGACCGGGAGTTCCTGGCCCGCACGGTGACCTCGGTGCTGGAGCTGGACCTGCACCAGCAGCAGGTGAACCACTTCGGCGGTGGCTATGCGGCGTACCTGGAGGAGCGGGCGGTGGCCCGCCGCCAGGCGCGCGCCGACTACGAGGAGTACGCCGACACCCGGGCCGCGCTCCAGGCACGGGCGCGTACCCAGCGGGCCTGGATGGAGAAGGGGGTTCGCAACGCGCGGCGCAAGGCCACCGACAACGACAAGATCGGCCGCAAGTTCCGGTCCGAGACGTCCGAGAAGCAGGCGGCGAAGGCCCGGCAGACCGAGCGGCTGATCGAGCGGCTGGAGGTGGTGGAGGAGCCACGCAAGGAGTGGGAGCTGCGGATGGAGATCGCCGCCGCGCCCCGCGCCGGCGCCGTCGTGGCCACTCTTCGCGATGCCGTGGTACGCCGGGGAGACTTCGTCCTCGGCCCGGTGAACCTCCAGATCGACTGGGCGGACCGGGTAGCGGTGACCGGGGCGAACGGTTCCGGCAAGTCGACCCTGCTGGCCGCCCTGCTCGGCCGGTTGCCGCTGGATGCCGGCCAGGGCGCGCTCGGGCCGGGCGTGGTGGTCGGCGAGGTGGACCAGGCTCGTGGACTGTTCCTCGGCGACGCGCGGTTGCTGGACGCGTTCCAGGCGGCGGTGCCGGACATGTCCCCGGCGGACGTGCGTACGCTGCTGGCCAAGTTCGGCCTGCGCGCGCAGCACGTGCTGCGACCGGCCGCGACGCTCTCCCCGGGCGAACGGACCCGCGCCGCGTTGGCCCTGTTGCAGGGGCGCGGGGTCAATCTTCTGGTGCTGGACGAGCCGACGAACCACCTTGATCTGCCGGCGATCGAACAACTGGAGTCCGCACTGGCCAGCTTCCCGGGCACGCTGCTGCTGGTGACCCATGACCGGCGGATGCTGGAGGCGGTACGCCTGGACCGGCGGTTACGGGTGGACGCCGGGCGGATCACCGGGTTCTGATCCGGCGGAATCCGGACGGCGGGGCGACAATGAACCCATGCTGAGGTGGGAGTACGCCCTGTTGGTGCGCCGCCGCCAGGCCGCCACCAACGACCTCGGGTTCGAGGTCATCTTCTCCTGGTACGGCCCCGACGGATCCATGATCGACGTCACGCCGTACGGCGACACCGCGCTGGCCCATCTCAACCGGGCCGGCGATCAGGGCTGGGAACTGGTCGCGATGAGCGAGGACCCGTCCCTGCCGGGGAACAACGAGTTGCACCGTTATCACCTGAAGCGGCCGCGGACGGCGGCCGCACCGCGGCAGCGGATGCGTACGGGGCGTCCTCGACGGCCCATCGGGCGTTGACCCGGCGCGAGTTTCAGGGACAACCGGCGCATACCGGGCAATTATCCGGGTAACGGGCCGGCCGGAGGTGGCCGCCATGGTCGCGTTGGCACACACTCCGTCCTCCGCCGAGCGGCTGCGGGCGGTGGACGGGTTCCTCACCGAAGCGTGGCTGGACCAGGTCCGCCACGACGAGCGGCTGCGCCCCCTCGGCGTCGAGGTCCGCTTCGACCGGGGCGTCGCCCACCTGACCGGCGAGGTCGACGAGCCGGCACAGCTACGACTGATTCGCGAGCAGGTCGGTCGGCTGGCCGGCGTCTTCGGCGTCTGGTGCCGGGTACGGGTCGGCGGACGCGATCCGGTGGTGGTCGACCTGGGTTGCGGCGCCACCAAGCAGTGGCCGGGCAATCTGGGGCTGGACATCTTCCCCGCCCCGGGCGTGGACGCGGTCGCCGATCTCTCCGGCTCCCTGCCGCTGGCCGACGACTCGGTCGACGTGCTGTTCGCGGTGCACATCCTGGAGCACCTGATCGACTTCCTGCCTTTGCTGGACGAGTGCCACCGGGTGCTTCGCCCGGGGGGCGTGCTGCATGTGATGAGCCCGTGGTGGGGGCATGTGAACGCGGTGGCCGACCCGACCCACGTGCGGCTGCTGGACGTGCAGACCGTCAAGGGCATCTGCGTGATGAGACCCCCCGGCACCCCGCGCTGGTATCCGCTGCACGCCGGCAGCGACGGCGCGTCGATCTTCGCCGACCTGACCCCACTGGGACCGGAGGACGACGGTCCCAGCGCCACCCACCTGGCCCGCTTCTTCGACTAGGCAGATCCGCTCGACGAATGTCCTGGACACCGGCGGTGTCCAGGACATTCGTCTGTTTCGGCACAGGTCACCAATATTTCTCGCGGGTAACACCGGCAGGCCGCGCCATTGATCGAGACTGATCGAACCCCGGTGACTCGCCGGTAACAACTGGCTCCACCGCACACCCCCCGCGGAGGTACGACCATGCCCAGACGTCTCGCCACCATCCTCACCTCGGGCGTACTAGCGCTGTTCGCCGCCCTCGCTGTGGCCACCCCCGCCACGGCGGCCGTGACTCCACAGCAGAAGTTGTCGGTCCTGTCCAACTGGACCCAGACCAGCGCCAGCAGTTACAACGCCTGGTACTCCGCCCGCCAGAATCGCGCGCCCTGGGCCGAGTACAACTTCGACTGGTCGACCGACTACTGCTCGTCCAGCCCGGACAACCCGCTCGGGTTCAAGTTCAGCCTCTCCTGCGCCCGCCACGACTTCGGCTACCGCAACTACAAGGCGGTCGGCCAGTTCAGTGCCAACAAGCCGCGCCTCGACAGCGCCTTCTACGCGGATCTGCAGCGGTCCTGCGCCACCTACAACTCCGTCGTCCGGCCGGCCTGCCTGAGCCTGGCGTGGACCTACTACCAGGCCGTCGCCATCTTCGGGTCGGTGGCCGCCGTCCAGCAGTCCGACATCGACCGGGCCGCCCGGATGAAGGCCGACGCCGAGCGCCGCGCCCGCGCCTGACGAACAGTGACGGACGCCCGGCAGCAACCAGGGTCGGGCGTCCCGCTGCTCAGGGCCGTTGGGAACCCGCGCGGATTTCTGAGCGTTTCAGGCGTGCTCGGTGTGCCGGTCTAGCCTGCCGGGCCGAGGTGGAGCGGGGAAACCCGATCCCGAGGCGAACCGTCCCGAATCGGCCGCCAGGTCGGGATGCTCGACCCCCAGCGCCAACGCGACCGCCTCGTCCAACCCCAGTTCGGCGCCCTCGCCGTACGCCTCGTCGAAGGCCGCGTCATCCAACACCCGCCGCAGCGCCTCCTGCCGATCCATCCAGTACGTCTCGAAGATGCCCGGCGTCGACCGCAGGCCCGCCCGGGTCGCCTGGGCGGCGCCGAAGAGCCGGGCACCGGTCAGCGGCTGGTCACCGACCGCACAACGCACCGCGACCGCGTTCAACGTGTCGCAGGCCCGACCGTGGAAGCCGTGATTCATCCGCGAGCGAAGCGCCACCAGCAGGTGCTCGTGCGCGGCCACCAGGTCACCCCGCGCCAGCGCGACCATGCCGAGCAGCATGTCCACCGAGCGGCGCCCCCGGTCGACCGGCCGGGACGCCTCCACCGGACGAGCCGCACCGAGCAGATCCGCCGCCTCGCCCAGCGCGCCCCGCCGCCAGAGCAACTCGGCCAGGCGAAAGACGGCGAACAGCGCCTCCGACTCGACCCCCTGGTCCTGCGCCCAGTCGATGACCTCCCGGCAGACCCGCTCCGCTTCGGCGAACTGTCCCATGTCGACAAGAGGGGCGGCACGGCCGGCGAGCACCCGGGCCAGCAGACCGGCGTCCCCAGCCTGGCGGGCCGCCGCCTCGGCCCGCTGCGAGTAGCGCAGTTCCTCGCCGAACTCGCCGTCGCCACCGGCGTGCAGCGAATGCATGTGGTAGGCCGCCGCCAGCTCGTCCTCCGGGATCACCTCACCGGTCTCGGCCAGGCGGCCGTAGAGCCGGAACAGCCAGAGCCGCCCTTCCCGGGCCAGTCCACGCTCACGCCACCACTGGTCCAGCCCGCCGGCCAGCCGCAGGCCGACCCGGGCACTGCCACCTGTGGCGCACCAGCGCAGCGCGGCACGCAGCTCACCGGCGAGTGGATCCAGCGTGTACAGCGACAGCGTCACCGGTTGCCCGTCCGGGCCGAGGTGTGCCCGCTCCAGGGCGTGCGTCGACCAGGCCACGTGCCGGTCACGGGCCGCCCGCTCCTCACCGGCTTCGGCGAGCCGACGCGCCGCGTACGCCCGGATCGGGTCGAGCATCCGGTAGGTGCAGCCGGCCGCGTGCGGCTCCGCCAGCACCATGGACTTGTCGACCAGCACCGACAGCGGGTCGAGGGGATCGTCGTCGAGCAGCCATTCCACCATCGCCAGGTCGACCGGGCCGGCGAAGACCGCCAGCCAACGCAGCAGTCGCGCGGCTCGTGGCCCGAGGGTCCGGTAGGACCAGGTCACCGTGGCCTGCATGGTCAGGTGTCGTTCGACCGCTGAACGGGCCGCCGTCCGGGTCGCCGGGGCCGAGGGGTCGACGCCGGTGGCCGCCGCGGCCAGATCGACCGTGTCCCGCTGATTGCCGGTGTTGCCCCGATCGGCCGGTGGTGGCAGCAGATCCTCACGGCCGGCGTCGAGCGTGCCGAGCACGTCATCGAGACGCTCGGCGAGCTGACCGACCGAGAGCACCCGCAGCCGAGCCGCAGCCAGCTCGATGGCGAGTGGCAACCCGTCCAGGCGGCGCACCACCCGCCGGATGTCGGCCGACTCGGACGGGTTGGGTTGCCGCCCGCCCCGGGCCGCCGCCGTACGATCCAGCAGCAGCGCCACCGCGTCGCTCTCGGTGCCGTCGGGTGCCGGGTCGACGGACAGCGGCGGGATCCGCCACACCACCTCGCCCGGCAGGCCCAGCGGTTCCCGGGTCGTCGCCAGTACCCGCACCCCACCGCCACCGGCGAGCAACCGGGATACCGCCTCGGCGCAGGACGCCGGCTGGGCGTCGCAGGTGTCGAGCACGATCAGCATCCGGCGGGCAGCGGCGTACTCCACGAGCGTGTCGACCATCGGGCGGCCCGGCTCCGAACGCAGCCCGAGCACGGCGGCGACCGCGAAGGCGACCAGCCCGGGATCGGTGACCGCGGCGATGTCGACGAACCAGACGCCGTCCGGGTACTCGTCCACCAGGTCGGTGGCGAACTCCACGGCCAGCCGGGTCTTGCCGCTGCCACCCGCGCCCAGCACGGTGACCAGCCGGTGCCGGGCCACGAGTCGCCTCAGCTCGGCCCGTTCGGTCTGCCGACCGACGAACGTGGTGACCTGGATCGGCAGGTTGTGCGCCACCGCGTCGGCGGTGCGCGGTCGCGGAAACTGCCGTTCGAGGCCGGGGGCGACGAGCTGGAAGAGCCGTTCCCGGTCGTCGAAGCCGCGTAGCCGGTGCAACCCGAGGTCCAGCAGGGAGGCGCCGGCCGGCAGGGGACGGGCCCGCCGTGCCGTGGCACCGGAGCAGAGGATCTGCCCGCCGTGCGCCGCAGCGGCGACGCGGGCCGCGCGGTGCACCTCGGGACTGGCGTACTCGCCGTCGCGTGGCTCCGCCCAACCGGTGTGCAGTCCCATCCGGACCCGGGGGGCCGCCTCGGGGGTCGGCCAGTCGTGTTCACCGAGCGCCCGCTGGGCGGTCAGACAGGCGGTCAGGGCCGCGCTGGCGTCGTCGAAGGCCAGAAAGAACGAGTCGCCCTCGGTCAGCAACTCCGCGCCCTCGGTCGCCGCGATCGTGCGGCGCAGCAGCCGTCGATGCTCGGCCAGCACCGGCCGATAGCCCGACCCGAGCAGCTGTGCCAGCCGGGTGGAGCCCTCGATGTCGGTGAAAACAAAGGTCACCCAGCCGGTCGGGAGGTGGATCCGTGGCGGCATGCGTGGAACCTCCCCCCTGGTCTCGGCACCATACTTCCCGAGACCGGATCATCACGCATCGTGAGAACGGCCGGCCGAGACTCCGACCCAAGGTGCCATCGGACCCTGCGTCCGGGCAAGGCCGGCATCACCCGTACCACCCATTCCATGACCGTTGCCGGCGCGGTCAGCAGCCGCAGCCGCCACCACAGCAGCCGCCACCGGAGGCAGGGGACGCGGCACCGGACCCGCCGCCGCGCCCGGTGACCGCGACCGCGGAGAGCAGTTTCACCGTGTCGGCGTGCCCCTGTGGGCAGGGCGCTGGCTCACCGGCTCGCGCCATCGGACGGTTGACCTCGAAGGTGGCGCCACAGGCGCGGCAACGGAACTCGTACCGGGGCATGACACCAGCCTACGACCGGACCTGACGTCGGCGGGGACATGGGTGATACTCGACGGGTGGCAGACGGCGAAGAGCGCAGCACCCTTCGGCCCCTCCGACCGGCCACGCCGCGCGCCGACTCCGGTGCCGGCCCGGACGGGCCGGCGACCAGGCTGCCCCGGCCCCGCCGACCCTGGCTCAGCTCCGGCAAGCCAGCCGACGACGCGGCAGCCAAGCCGGCCGGCGACGCGACGCCTGATTCACTCACCGCCGGGTCGGAGCCGGCAACGGCCATCGACAATGGCGCAGACACCTCGTCCGACGCTGCGGCTCCTGAATCGACGCCGACGACCACTGTCGAGGAGTCCACTCCGGAGTCTGATGCGCCGGTAGCCCGGCGTCGCCGGATGCGCTTCGTGCCCGCCGTACGCCTGCCGGGGCCCCGTGTCGCGGCCCGGGCGACCCGCGACTGGTCGCGCCGGCCCAGCGGCCGGTTGACGCTGCCGGGCGTGTTCCTGCTGGCCCTGGTCGCCGCGACCGCCACGGCCGGCGCACTGCTGGTGCCGGCCGCCCTTCGTGCCCCGCGTCCGGTGGCGGTCGACGCCACCGCCGGCGTGCCCGACGCGCTGCCCAGCGACCTGCCGCCGTCCGGCGCGGCGCCGCCACCTGGGCAGTTCCCGCCACCCACCGCGACCCTTCCGCCGGGCGCGACCCCACCGGGCACCGCCGCGCCGGCCGGTGGACGCCCGTCCGACACCCTGGCCGGCTGGGCCCGCGACACGGGAGCCAAGGTCGGCATCGACCCGACCGCCATGCAGGCGTACGGCTACGCCGAGCTGGTGCTCGCCGAGACCGATCGCGCCTGCGGCCTGAGCTGGACCACGTTGGCCGCGATCGGTCTGGTCGAGTCCCGTCACGGCCAGGCCAACAACGCCCAGCTCGGCGCGGACGGCCGGGCGGTACCGGAGATCATCGGTCTGCCGCTGGACGGTCAGGGCAACCGGATGCGGATCACCGACACCGATCGGGGCGAGTTGGACCGGGACACCACCTATGACCGGGCGATCGGGCCGATGCAGTTCATCCCGACCACCTGGGCAGAGATCGGCGCCGACGCGGACAACGACGGCCGCAAGGACCCGCACAACATCCACGACGCCGCGCTCGCCGCCGGCATGTACCTGTGCAAGGGCGGCCGCAACCTCACCATTCCGGGTGACTGGTGGAACGCGATTCTGTCGTACAACGACGTCCGAAGGTACGCCCAGGATGTCTTCGACGCCGCCAACCGCTACGGACAGGCCAGTCGCACGTGAAGTGATCGTCCGCATACATTGGAGAACTGGACACTTCCCCCCGGCTGCGGTTAGCGGCAAGCTAGACGGGTGATGGTGCGCGAGTGGGACCCCAGGACCGCGTCGCCCGCCGAGATCGCGTCGCTGCTGGACACGCTGAACGCGGTCCTGGCGGCCGATCTCCCGCAGGATCCGCCGTGGCGGGAGAGTTCCCTGCGGGAGTACCTCGCCGAGGTGATGCCGGGCGAACGGCGGATCTCCTGGATCGCCGAGGAGGATCCCGCTGCCGACGGCACCCCGGGAGCCATCCTCGGTCAGGTACACGTGCTGCTACTCGGCAACATCGGCGTGCTTGAGGTCCTGGTACACCCGAGCGCGCGGCGCAGCGGACTGGGCCGTGATCTCGTCCTGCGCGCGGCCCGGCGCGTCTATCAGGAGGGCTTCGAGTCGATCGGGGTGGAGGTGGTCGGCGACACTCCTGCCGTCGCCTTCTACGAATCGCTCGGCTTCAGCCGGGAGTACGTCGAGACCCGAAGCGTCCTCGACCTCTCCGGCGTCGACTGGGCCGAGCTGGCGGAGATGTCCACCGGGCTCGGTGCGGGCTACCGCGTCCAGTTCCACCCGGGCGGCCCGCCGGACGAGCTGATCGAGGCGTACGCGCGGGCCAAGGCCGAGATCCGCGACATCGAGGACGGCGAGCTACGACCCAGTTCGTACGATCCGCAGCGGCTCCGGGACAGTCTCGACTGCCTACACCGACGGGGCATGAAGCCGTACATCGTGCTCGCGCTACACGAGCAGACCGGTGAGGTGGCCGGCCTGACCGAGGTGGTCGTGCCGGCTCAGCATCCGACCCGTGCCGACCAGTACGACACGATCGTGGTGCAGGATCACCAGGGCTACGGCATCGACCGCGCGATCAAGGCTCGGATGCTGCTGGAGCTGCGCTCCGCCGAGCCGCAGCTGACCGAGGTGCAGACCTGGAACGCGCAGGCCAACGAGGCCATGCTCAAGGTCAACGCCGAGTTGGGTTACCGCACCGACCGGGACTGGTGCGAATACAGCATCGACGTCGCCGAGCTGGTCCACCGCATCGACGCCACGCGCTGACCCGGTCGGCTCACCGGCGGTCAGTCTCGGTACCAGGTCCGTGGGTCGGGCGGAGGCGGCGCGTTCCGGTACTTCGCCACCCGCACCTCCCACTGACTGCGGCGCCGCCGCGCCTCCCGATCTGGCCTGGAACGGTGGTAGGTCTCCGGCGGTCGGGCCAGCCCGTAGATGTCCGCCCACCATTCGCCCGGTTCCGGATCGAGAATGGTGTTCAGGTGGGCGGGGTAGCGACGATCCGCGCCGTCCCGCGTGTCGTCCCAGACCTCCATCGGCAGCACGACCCGCCCCTCCTGGTCGACGGCCACGAGGTAGAGCCCGGCCGCGCCCAGCAGCCGCTCCAGCACGGCCAGGCTCGGCGTCAGGCTGCCCGCCTCGACCCGCGCGACGGTCGACGGGGCGACCTTGGCGAACCGGGCCATCCGCAGCTGACTGAGCCCGACGATCCGACGCGCACGTCGCACCAGACCGGCGATGGGAAAGGGGCCGACGGTCGGGCCGAGGTCTGGCGGCTCAAAGACGGTGGACATGCCCCCGACCGTGCCGCTACACGAACCAGACCCGCAACCCCTGTGGAAAAACCTGTGGACAATCCGCCCCGCTGGCCCGGCCCTCGCAGGTTGGCACAGTCGGGTGACCCGCTACCGTGAGCGACAGTCACGCTGCGCGATGAAGGCATCCTCATGCTCCGCCCTTCCGACAACACCTCCGGCGCCCTTTGCTCTGCTTCAACCCACGCAACCGTCTCTGACCAGCAGTCAAGCGAAGCCGATACCTCAATGCACCCCCCGCCGACAATCACCCTCCGCAAGCTGTGCGTGGGTTGAAGCAGAGCAAAGGAGTGTGGGGGCATTGGTGGGGG
Source organism: Verrucosispora sp. WMMD573 (assembly GCF_027497175.1). Classification (NCBI taxonomy): domain Bacteria; kingdom Bacillati; phylum Actinomycetota; class Actinomycetes; order Micromonosporales; family Micromonosporaceae; genus Micromonospora; species Verrucosispora sp. WMMD573. Next base: position 764,107 of record NZ_CP114901.1, read on the forward strand.
GCGGAGGGAAACTACTCATAGTGACAGCGATGAGCCGATTCGCCGGCCACACCAGTGCTTACGGGGTGGGTGGCCTGGCCGCCGCAACAGCCGTGAGCCGTGAGCCGTCAGCCGTCCAGCTGTCAGCCGTGCTGCGGGGATAGTCGAGCTGGGTCAGTAGCGCTGGCGGAGCAGTTGGGCGGCCTCGACGGCCCAGTAGGTGAGGATGATCTGGGCACCGGCGCGGCGAATCGAGGTGAGGGTCTCCAGCATCACCCGCTCCCGATCGATCCAGCCGTTCGCGGCAGCCGCCTCGACAGTCGCGTACTCGCCGGAAACCTGGTAGGCCGCCACGGGGACATCTACGGCGGCGCGGACCGCCGACACCACGTCGAGGTACGGCAGCGCCGGCTTGACCATCACCATGTCGGCGCCCTCGGCGACATCCAGTTCGACCTCGCGCAGCGACTCGCGCAGGTTGGCCGGATCCTGCTGGTAGGCCCGTCGATCCCCGTCCAGCGCCGACTCCACCGCGTCGCGGAAGGGGCCGAAGAAGGCCGAGGCGTACTTCACGGCGTACGCGAGCACTGCCACGTCGGTGTGACCGGCCGCGTCGAGTGCCCGGCGTACCACCCCGACCTGGCCGTCCATCATCCCGGACGGGCCGACCACCCCGACCCCGGCGGCGGCCTGGGCCACCGCCATCTCGGCGTACGCGGCGAGGGTGGCGTCGTTGTCCACCTCACCGGCCGGGGTGAGCACCCCGCAGTGCCCGTGCGAGGTGAACTCGTCCAGGCAGAGGTCACTCATCACCACGGTGGCGTCGCCCACCTCGGCCACCACGTCACGGATCGCGACGTTGAGGATGCCGTTCGGGTCGATGCCGCCGGAGCCGCACTCGTCGCGCGACGCCGGCACGCCGAAGAGCATGATGCCGCCGACGCCGGCCTGCACCGCCTCCACCGCCGCCTTGCGCAGCGAGTCGCGGGAGTGCTGGAGCACGCCCGGCAGCGAGGCGATGGCGCGCGGCTCGGTCAGCCCCTCCTTGACGAACATCGGCACGACCAGCTCGGCCGGGTCGACGCGGGTCTCGGCGACCAGCCGACGCATCGCCGAGGTTCGGCGCAGCCGACGGGGCCGGATCTCTGGGTACGGCACGAACCCTCCCTGACGACAACCAGCCGGAGCCGGCGGCGGCTACCGGAACCTCAGCGCGGTCGGCCCCTGCACCTTCGAACCACGGCGCTGCTTCGCCGGCATCGCGGCGAGCTTCTCCCGCAGCTCGACGGCGTAGCCGGCGAGCGCCTCCACCAGATCGGGCACCGACGCGTGCGGGGGCTGGACGTCAACCCGCAGGCCGAACTCCGTCGCGGTCTCCGCCGTCTTGGGCCCGATGACAGCAACAACGGTACGCGTGTGCGGCTTGCCGGCGATGCCGACCAGGTTCCGGACTGTGGAGGACGAGGTGAACAGCACCGCGTCGAACCCACCCGACTTGATCGCGTCCCGGATCTCGGCCGGCGGCGGAGCGGCCCGCACCGTCCGGTACGCGGTCACGTCGTCGACCTCCCAACCGCGCTCGGTGAGCCCGGCGGCGAGCGTCTCGGTGGCGATGTCGGCACGCGGCAGCAACACCCGACCGACCGGGTCGAGCACCTCGTCGTGCGGCGAGAACTCGGCCAGCAGCCCGTCTGAGGACTGCTCACCGGAGGGGATCAGCTCCGGCTGGATGCCGAAGGCCCGGACGGCGTCGGCGGTGGCGTCGCCGATACAGGCGATCTTGACGCCGCCGAAGTGCCGGGCGTCCAGGCCGTGCTCGGCGAACTTCTCCCAGACCGCCCGCACCGCGTTGACCGACGTGAAGATCACCCAGGCGTACCTGCCGTCGACCAGGCCCTTGACCGCCCGCTCCATCTGGGCGGGGGTACGCGGTGGCTCGACCGCGATGGTCGGCACCTCACAGGGAATCGCCCCGTACGCCCGCAGCCGGGCACTCATCGCACCGGCCTGCTCCTTGGTGCGCGGCACCAGCACCTTCCAGCCGTACAGCGGGCGGTTCTCCCACCAGCTGAGCTTGTCCCGCTGGCCCACACCGTCACCGACGGTCAGCACCACCCGGCCGGTGAAGCCGAGTGCCGCCGCGACGAAGGAGTCCACTGTCGACGTGGTGGTGTACTGCGTCTCACCGGTACCGTCCCCGGTCACCCCGACGTCGGTGCCACCGTCCACGCCGGCGGCAAGCAACCCGTCACGGATCGCGGCCAGGTCACCCGCATCGACGGCCAGCGCCAGCGAACCGCGCTGCACGGCCGCGGCCAGCGCGTCGAAGTCCAGGGCACTGACGTCCTCGACGTCGGCGGCGGTGCGTACGCCCGGCAGCGGCACGCCCGCGTAGGTGGCCACCCCCTCGGCCTGGCCGACTCCGGGAACCACCTCGAAGTGCGCGGCGGTACGCGCCACCGCCTGCACCTCCTTGACCACCGAGTCGTGGCCGAACGGGTCGCCGGCCACCAGGTGCACCGCGTTCTGCCCGGAGCGGGCCGCCGAGATGAGGATCTTGGCCACATCGCCCGGCGCGCCCTCGGCCGGGGTGAACTGGGCGTCGGAGCTGGCCTCGGCCCGGACGACGTCGAGCAGCGACTCGGGGACTCCCCGGTCGTACACCACCTGGTCGGCGTCGACCAGGGCGTCGTGCGCCCGGCGGGTCAGCAGGCCCGGGTCGCCGGGTCCTGCCCCGACGAACGCGATACGGCCTACGGGCTTACGGGTGCGGGTCATTCTGTGCTCCCAAATTGCTGGGTCCCCGGGCCGTCGTGTCCTTGCGGGCCGAGGATCGAGTCGGCGCCGAGGTCGAGGAGTTCGGCGGCGAGTGCCTTACCGATCTCCGCCGCGTCGGCGGGCGTACCGGTGCGGGACAGCCGGACCTCGTGGATACCGTCCGGGCTGATCACCGCTCCGCGCAGGTAGATCTCATCGCCGTTCTCGCCTTCGGCGAGTTCGGCGTAGGCGGCGACCGGAGCGGAGCATCCGGCCTCCAGGGTGGCCAGCATCGCCCGTTCCGCGGTGACCGCGGCGCGGGACGGCGCATGGTCGAGCAGGGCGAGCAGTTCGACCAGATCCGGGTCGTCGACCCGGCACTCGACCGCCAGGGCACCCTGAGCGGGTGCCGGCAGCATCAGCATCGGGTCGAGCGTCTCGGTGATGACGTCGCTCCGGTCGATGCGGGCCAGGCCCGCTCGGGCCAGGACGACGGCGTCCAGGTCGGCCTCCGGTCCCAGCACCCGGGCGAGCCGGGTGTCGATGTTGCCCCGGATCGGGGTGACCGACAGCGGCATGCCCAGCGCGTGCAGCTGGGCGATCCGGCGCAACGCGCCGGTGCCGACGATCGCGCCGGGAGGAAGTTCGGCGAGCGTCCTGCCGTCGCGGGCGATCAGCGCGTCGCGCGGATCCTGTCGTGGCGGCACCGCGGCGATGTGCAGCCCCGCCGCGGTTGCGATGGGCAGGTCCTTGTACGAGTGCACCGCGAAGTCGATCGTGCCGGCGACCAGCGCGTCACGCAGCGCGGAGACGAAGACGCCGACCCCGAGCCGATGCACCGGCGCGCTGGACCGGTCACCGGCGGTGACCACCTCGACCAGTTCGACGGGGCGTCCGGTACGGGCCGTCAGTGCCTCGGCGACGTGGCCCGACTGGGCCATCGCCAGCTTGCTGCCCCGGGTACCGAGGCGCAGCGGGGCGTCGTTCATCGCTCGCCTCCGGTGGGTGGGGTGATGTCGGGCACGGTGTCCACCGGCGAGGTCTGCGGGACCTGGAGATCGAACAGTTCCCGCAGCAGCGCCGTGTACTGGTCACCGCCGGGTTCGGCGGCGAGCTGACGGACCCGGACGGTCGGCTGGTGCAGCAGCCGCTGGACCACTCGGTGCACGGTACGGGCCACCTCGGCGCGCTGGTCGTCACTGAGGTCGGGACGGCGTTGCGCGAGCCGGCGTAGCTCGGCGGTGACCACGTCGTCGGCCCGGCCGCGCAGGGCGGCGACGGTCGGGGCGACGTCGGCACCGCGCAGCCAGCTGAGGAAGGACTCGACCTCGCCGGCGACGATCCGCTCGACGGCGGCGGCGTCCGTGGCGACCGGACCATCGGCGAGCAGCGCCGCCATCCGGTCGATGTCGATCACCTCGACGCCAGGCAGCTCGGCGACGCCGGGACCGACGTCTCGCGGTACCGCGAGGTCGAGCAGGACCAGCGGGCCACGCCCGGGGTCGCGACCGGCCGCCGCGGCAGCCACCACCTCGCGGGTGAGGACCGGCTCGGTAGCGGCGGTGGCGGCCACCACGATGTCCACCGTGGCGAGGGTTTCGGCCAACTCGGCCATCGGGCGCGCACCGGCACCGTACGACTCGGCCAGCCGGACGGCGCGGTCGGTGCTGCGGTTCGCCACGGTCAGCGGCCCGGCACCGAGCCGGGACAGCGTCGCCACGCCCAGCGAGCCCATCGCACCGGCACCGACGATCAGCGCGGGACGGCCGGTGAGGTCGTCGTCGAGGTGGCCGGCGGCGAGCCCCAGCGCGGCGGTGACCACACTCTGGCCGGCGCGGTCGATACCGGTCTCCGAGTGGGCGCGCTTGCCGACCCGCAGCGCCTGCTGCATCAGCTCGTGCAGCAGCCGCCCGGCGGTGTCGGCCGCGCTGGCCCAGTGGTAGGCGTCCCGGAGCTGCCCGAGAATCTGCGCCTCGCCGATCACCATCGAGTCCAGGCCGGCGGCGACCCGGAAGACGTGATCCACAGCAGCCGAGTCGAAGTGCACGTAAAGGTGGTTGGCCAGCGCGGCCGGCTGGCATCCCGCCTGCTCGGCGAGGACGGCACAGATGTCGCCGAGCCCGCCGTGGAAGCCGGACACCGCCGCGTAGACCTCCACCCGGTTGCAGGTGGAGACGAGGACGGCCTCGCTGACGTAGGGCTGCGCCACCAGGCGCCCAAGGGTGCGGTCGAGCCCGCTGGGTGACACCGCGAGTCGTTCCAGGGTGGCGACCGGTGCGGTGCGGTACGACGCGCCCACGACGAGGAGTTTCACGTGCCGATCGCCTCCTGGCTCTCGGTGACCGCGAGACCGCCGGGCAGGGCGGTGAGGGCGGACCCACCGGCGGCGGGAAGCGCGGTCAGGGATGCCTTGCGGTGCTCGTGGAACGACAGGATCTGCAACTCGATGGCCAGGTCGACCTTGCGCACGTCGACCCCTTCGGGGACCGAGAGTACGCACGGTGCGAAGTTCAGGATGCTCGTGACGCCGACGGCGACCAATCGATCCGCCACCCGTTGGGCGGCGGTGGCCGGGGTGGCGATGACACCGATCGCGATTGATTCCTCGGCGGCGACCCGGGGCAGCTCGTCGATGTGCTGCACGACCAGTCCGTTGATCTCCTCGCCGACCCGTTCCTGGTCGGCGTCGAAGAGGGCGGCGATCCGGAACCCCCGGCTGGCGAAACCGTCGTAGCCGGCCAGGGCGTGACCGAGGTTACCCACTCCGACCAGGGCGACGGCCCGCCGCTGGGTGAGCCCGAGCACGTACTCGATCTGATCGATCAGCAGCCCGACGTCGTAGCCGACGCCCCGGGTGCCGTACGAGCCGAGTTGGGAGAGGTCCTTGCGGAGCTTGGCCGAGTTCACTCCGGCGGCGTTGGCCAACCCCTCGCTGGACACCGTCTCGTGACCGGTTTCGGCGAGGTTGTGCAGGGCACGTAGGTATTCGGGGAGCCGGGCCACCGTCGCCTCCGGCAGATCCGGGAGCGCCGGTACGGCACCTGCGCGACCGGGCGCGCCAGGGTGACGGTGCTGACTCATGAGACTCCGTGCGGTGCGATCCTCGACCAACTCCACCGGCCGGCCGTTTCGGGACTCCCGCTGGCGACCGATGTTGCCGGCTGTGCTAGCAGGGCGCGTCGGAATTACAGAGTAGGCGCTTGTGAAGACGTGCACAAATCGCGATCTTGCTGGCACGGCCCGCGCACCCACCGGCCCCTCCATCCCACAAGATCGATCACCACCTCACCATCGGCACCCGCGCGATTATCGCTCAATCCCGACTTCTCTGACCAATCACACGCAGCCCCTGGCTCCCATTCCAAATGGCCGATCATGAAGTTATCGCCCCGACACGCCGATTTGGCGGGCTACAACTTCATGATCAGCGCGATTTGGCGGTGGGGTCGGTGGCGAGGGTCACGGCCTCGGTGAGGGTGTCGGCGACGGGATGGCCGGAGGCGAGCAGTCGGGCCCGGTCGGTGAATCCACCGGTGTAGAGGACGGCGCGGCCACCGACGGAGCGGGCCGCGTCGGCGTCGTCCAGCGAGTCGCCGATCAGCACCACCGACCGGCCGTCGACGCCCAACGCGTCCAGATGCCGTGCCAGCGACTCTGCCTTACGGTCACCACCCACCTGCGCCCGCAGCCCGTCAACCCGGGCGAACCGCCTGGTCAGGCCGTACGTCTCGACGGTGGGCACCAACTCGTCGTGGAACCACATCGACAGCAGGGACTGACTGCCCGGCCAGGCCGCCATCGCCTCCACGGCGTCGTGCGCCAGCTCACAGGTGGTCAGACCCAACCGGTACGCGTCGTGGAAGATCTTGTCCAGCCGGCCGAAGGCGTCGTCGTCCACCGCGCGACCCAGCACCTCCGCGTAGTAGTCGGCGATCGGCCGGCGGAACCGGACCCGGTGCTCGTCGGGGGTGACGCTCGGCCCGCCCTCGCTGGCGAACACCGCGTTGGTGCAGGCCACCACGAGGCTGAGATCGTTGAGCAGGGTGCCGTTCCAGTCCCACACCAGATGAGGGCTCGCAGGGGTCATCGCCGCACCCTATCCGGCCGCGGGATGGCGCGAGGATCCGCGGGATGGCGCGAGGATCTCAGAGCTGCGGAGTGGTCAGGTCGCGCAGCAGCCGCTCCTCCTCGACCCGCCAGTAGCCGTGCTCCCTGCCGTCGAGCAGCACCACCGGCAGCCGGTCGCCGTACTCACGTTCCAGCTCCACGTCACCGCTGACGTCCCGTTCGGTCCACCGGTCGCCGGTGACCGCGACCACCCGGTCGAGCGCCGCCTTGGCGTCCTCGCAGAGGTGACAGCCGGGACGGGTGATCAGCGTCAGGCGGGGTTCACGCATCGGTCTCCTCCGTCGTACCGAGCAGGGTCTTGCGTACCTTTCCGATCACCGAGCGCGGCAGCACGTCGACGAACTCGACCTCGGTCGGGCACTTGAATCTGGCCAGATTACGCGTGCAGTGGGCGATCAGCTCGGTACCGGCCACCGCGGCCTGCGGCACCGGCACCACGTACGCCCGGACAGTCTCCCCGGTCCTCGGGTGCGGCACGCCCACTACGGCGGACTCCGCCACCGCCGGATGCGCCGACAACACCAGTTCCACCTCGTGCGGGTACACGTTGAAGCCGTTGACCAGGATCAGCTCACCGACCCGGTCAACCAGGAAGAGATCGCCGTCGGCGTCGGCGTACGCGACGTCGCCGGTCGCCCACCAGCCGTCGGCGTCCGGGCCGCCCGCGCCGTCCGGCCAGTACCCGCAGAACAGGTTCGCGCCGCGGACCACGAGTTGACCCGGGTCGGTTCCCGCGACGGGGTCGGTGAGGTCCATCCCGTCCGGGTCGTCGTCGGGCGTGGCGACTCCGTCGCGCCACAACTCCGTACCGTCCGCCCCGACCAGCCGCACCTGCACGCCGGGCAGCGGCCGGCCGATCGATCCGGGCCGAGGTTCGCCGCCGACCAGGGTCGAGGTGAGCACCGGCGCGGTCTCGGTCAGGCCGTATCCGACATGCACCGGACGGCCGGCGGCCTCGGTGAAGCGGGCCGCGTCGGCCGGCTCCAGCGGCGCCGCGCCACAGACCACCAGCCGCACCGCGGCCATCGCCACGGCGAGACTGTCAGCGTCCGCCCGGGACCAGGTCTGCACCATCGACGGTACGCCCACCAGCACGCTCACCCGGTGCCGGGCGATCTCGGCGAGCGCCGCGTCGGAGCCCGGATCATCGACGAGCACACCTGTCGCACCGTGGTGGATCACCGCGCCCAGCCCGGCGTTCAGCCCGTACGCGTGAAACAGCGGCAGGGCCAGCAGCACCGTGTCGTCGGGGCCGACCACCGGCGGCTCGATCCGCTCGACCTGCTCGTGGTTGGCCGCCAACGCCCCGTGCGAAAGCATGGCGCCCTTCGGCCAGCCCGAGGTGCCCGAGGTGTAGAGCAGCACCGCCAGGTCGTCGGCGCCGCGAACCGGAAACGTCCGGTCGCTGCCGGCCGTCGGCGCGCTGGTGTGCACCGCCACCAGCGCGGGCAGGTCCAGGTCCCCGAGCAGAGCCCGGATCCGCTCGGTAGCGATCAGCACCGACGCCCCCGAGTCCGCCAGGACGTGTCGCAGTTCGCGCGCGGCCAGGCCGGGGTTCACCGGTACCGCGGTCAAGCCGGCCCGCAGCGCACCGAGCAGGCTGATCACGAAGTCCGGCACGTTGGGCAGCGCCACGGCGACCCGGGCGCCCGACCCGGTCGCGTCGGCCTCCGGCAGCGCGTCGGCCAGCGCCCGGGCTGCGGCGCTCACCGCCTCGTCCAGTTCGGACCAGGTGATCGTCCGATCCCGCCAATGCAGTGCGGGCTTGCCGGCGTGCAACTCGGCCGCCCGGCGGAGGCGATCGGCGAGGTTGGGACCGGAAACCGAGTCAGGATCCTGCACGGTGGCTGAGTCTGGCACAGCCCGATCCGCGCGGCCACGCCCGATCCGCACGGCCATGCCCGCGAACCACCGGCGACCGCCATTCGCCTCATCGACATCAACGTGTGGACAGTCCACCGGGGCCACGGTGAGTCCCGTACACGGAACCGGACCACGTCACCGACGGTGCGGCACAGCCACCACGGCAGCGCACCGCGGGTGTCCCGGTCCCCTTCCGGCACCAGCCTTCACCGCCCCGGGGCACCCACCGCCGATCCGGCCCCTCACCAGCACGAACGGCGGCTCCACTGGGGATCAGCCGGACCGCCGGTTGTCAACCACACCCGACGGACAACCGGTCCGCCAGGTCGGCGACACGTCGGGAAATACTTCGGCCCTGTGTAACGGACTTGCCACGCGCGGGTGACGTTGGCCCTATCATCACTCGGGTCGGCTCACCCCATTTGCCGTGAGTCGACACCCCTCAGCCCGAGGAGGCCCCCGTGCCGTTGAGCGCATTGGACCAGCACCTCAAGGGGATCTGCCGCCCGCCGGCACACCCCGGAGCCAACCTGCCCGACGGGGCGACGACCGGCCGACCGGTCGTCGCCAGCCCGCCGGCCCCGGGCGGATCGGAGGCGGCGCGATGACCACCTTCGGCTTCGCCGAGCGTCCGGTCGGCCTGACCGGTCCGGCCGCCCGCACTTCGATCAACGAACGCGGCGGCGCGCACAGCGCGCCGGACACGTCGGCCAACCTCGCCGTCCGGGGCGACGGCACCGCGCGTCGGGTCGGCAGCCGGCCGCATCAGAACGAGCCGCCGCACCGACCACCCGTGCCCGGGGGGAACGCCAAACCGGCCGGCGGGCGGGTTGCCTCACCGAACCGCCCGACGATGCCGGCCCAGGCCCGGCGCAGCGGGGATGCCCCGGTCACCGAGGTGTCCACCACCGAGACGGCGGTCCTTCCGGCGGTGACCGAGACGACCGGCACCTCGACCGGGTACCCGAGCCGCCCGGATCCCTCCGATCCGGCGACCGAGGTGTGGACCCTCGTCGAACGCGCCCAGGCCGGTGAGGCCGAGGCGTTCGGGCTGATCTACGACCGCTACGTGGACACCGTGTTCCGCTTCGTCTACTTCCGGGTCGGCAATCGACAACTCGCCGAGGACCTCACCTCGGACACCTTCCTGCGCGCCCTCAAGCGGATCGGCAGCTTCACCTGGCAGGGCCGCGACCTCGGAGCCTGGCTGGTCACCATCGCGCGCAACCTGGTCGCCGACCACTTCAAGTCCGGCCGGTACCGGCTGGAGGTGACCACCGGCGATGTCCTCGACGCCGATCGGGAGGATCGTGGTCCCGAGGGCAGCCCGGAGGCGGCGGTGGTGGAGCACATCACGAACGTCGCCCTGTTGAGCGCCGTTAAACGCCTCAACCCCGAGCAGCAGGAGTGCATCGTGCTCCGCTTCCTCCAGGGCTTCTCGGTCGCCGAGACCGCCCGGGCGATGGGCAAGAACGAGGGCGCGATCAAGGCGTTGCAGTACCGGGCGGTCCGGGCCCTGGCCCGGCTGCTTCCGGACGGCTTCCAGCCGTGACCTGCCCGCACCGCGACGACGGCCGTCCAGCCCGACCGACTCCCGGGCCTCCGAGGTCTGACAGCGATCACTTTGCGTAATTTCGGCACCGGCCGGGCCGTAACCCGCCCCCGGCGCGGCGCGTTTCTCCGGGTGCGACCGGTGACAGGTCGGGAACCCACGGGGTCCTCGGATGATCTGCGACGGAGCCGACGACGGCCTCCGCCGTGCAGTCACGGAATCATCGGTCGCTGGCGGTGAACGCGGCCGACCGGCCGTGACCAGCGAGAGGAGGTGCCACGGTGGACAACGCCCTCTTCTCCCGTCGGCGCGCCGAGCGCTTCGCGCAGCTTCTCGACGAAGCCAACGGCGGCCGACGTCATCACGTGCGATCCAGGGACGACGACCGGCTGGCGCCGCTCGTGACGCTCGGTCGTCGCCTCGGCGACAACCCGCCGGCGGCCGAGGTCGACCCGGAATTCCGCACCGGCCTGCGGGCGATGTTGCTGGCCACCGCTGCTCGTGAGGGCATCGGTGCGCCTGCCCCGGCCCGGCCGGCCGAGAAGTCGGCTTCCAGTCGTGCGGCGCTACTGCCCGCGGTGACCGCCCGTCGGGCCCGCGCCCGCGGTGCAATCCTGATCGGCATCGCCGCCGGTGCGGTGGCCGTTTCCGGCATCTCGGCGGCCAGCGAGAACGCGGTGCCCGGCGACCCGCTGTACGGCATGAAGCGAGGCACCGAACGGGCGCAACTCGCACTCACCAGTTCCGAGATCAGCCGGGGTCAGCTCTTCCTCGACTTCGCCCGCACCCGACTGGCCGAGGCGGCCACGTTGCGGGGCAACCCGAGCGGCTACAGCGCCGTCCTGGACGACATGGACGCGGACACCCGACAGGGCGTACGCCTGCTCACCGGAGCGGCCGCCCAGCGCTCGGACCCGGCGGCGCTGGCCGCGGTCGACGCCTTCCTCACCGACCAGCGGCGTTCGCTGAAGGCGCTGGAGGGCCGGGGTTCCCGGATCGACCGGGTGCGTACCAGCGAATCGTTGGCGCTGCTCGAGTCGGTCGCCGAGCGGGTCGACGCCCTGCGCGCCGCCATCGCCTGCTCCCAAAAGCTCACCGTCACCAGCGATACGCTCGGCCCGATCCCCGCCGTCTGCTCCTGACCGGGCGGCAATACGAGCCTGCCGGGAGATTCAGCACGGCCCGCCGGCCGCCGGTCACGCTGGTGACCGGTCAGGGACCGAACGGATCGGGTCGACGTTCCAGCAGTTGGTGCAGGGTCTGCTGAATGGTCTCCCGTACCTGGTCGGCAAGGTTGAACACGACAAGCGGGTCGTCCGCCGAATCCATCAGGTGCTCCGTCGGGATCGGCGGGCAGAACTCGATCAGCCACTTGCTCGGCAACGGCACCATGCCCAGCGGCCCGAGCCAGGGGAAGGTGGGTGTCACGGGAAAGTACGGCAGCTTGAGCAGCCGGGCCAGTGGCTTGATGTCGGCGAGCATCGGGTAGATCTCCTCGCCGCCGACGATCGCCACCGGGATGATCGGGGTGCCGGTGCGCAGCGCCGCCGAGACGAAGCCACCCCGCCCGAAGCGTTGCAGCTTGTAGCGTTCCGCGTACAGCTTGCCGATGCCCTTGAAGCCCTCCGGGAAGACGCCGACCAGTTCGCCGTGGCGCATGAGCCGCTCGGCGTCCGGGTTGCAGGCCATCGTGCCGCCGGTCTTGCGAGCGATCTCGGAGACCACCGGCATCCGGAAGACCAGGTCCGCACCGAGCAGCCGCAGATAGCGGTGCTCGGGATGCTCGTGATGCAGCGCGGTGGAGAGCATCAACGCGTCCATGGCCACGGTGCCGGAGTGGTTGCCGACGATGAGTCCCGCCCCGTCGGTGGGCACGTGCTCCAGGCCGGTGACCTCGGTGCGGAACCAGTCTCGGTAGAGCCGGCGCAGCAGCGGATGGAAGACCGCCGACGTCAGATCCCGGTCGAAGCCGAACTCGTCCACCTCGTAGTCGCCGGCCAGCCGTCGCCGCAGGAAGGCCAGGCCGGTGGCGACCCGGCGGTCCCAGACGTCGTCCGCCTGGTCCGGTACGGCCGGGCGGTGCCCGTTGCGCCGTGCCGGGTCCGCGTCGGGGGTGACCGGCGCCGGCACGGCGTACCGGTCGTCGAGGCGCCCCTCGTCATGGCGCTCCTCGGGCTCGGTCACGACCGCTCCCGGACGGCGGCGCGCACCTGCCGGATGCGGTCCAGCACCAACTGCTCGGCGGCGGCCAACTGTTCCCGGGTAACCACGGCACGCCCATGGTGCGCCCGGATGAAGTCGTCGAAGGCGGCGGCGGTCGAGCGGGGCGTGAAGGCGAACTCCCGTTCCAGCCGGGAAATGTCCACCACGCGGCCGTGCACGAAGAGGTCGACCTGGTCGAGACCGTAGCGGCCGAGACCCATCACCCTGGCGAGCGCCACGGCGCCGGACAGGCTCGGCTCCAGCACCGGCACCGCGACCCGCCCGGCTCGACGGATCGCCTGCGACAACGCGAGCACCCCCGGCCCCGCGACGTTGAAGGTGCCGGGATGATCCTCGACCACCGACCGGTGCAGCACCTCCAACGCGTCGTCGAAGTGCAGGAACTGCAGTCGAGCGTCCCGCCCGAGGATGGTGGGCATCACCGGTTGCGCGAAGTAGCGGGTGAGCGTGGTGTCCGCCGTCGAGCCGATGAACGGCGCGAAGCGCAGCACGGTGGCGGTGACGTCACCGCGCCGACGACGGAAGCCTCGGACGTACCCCTCGATGTCGAGGATGTCGCGACCGAAGCCGCCCCGCGGCACCTCGCGCGGCTCGGTCTCCTCGGTGAAGACGGCCGGATCACGGAACGAGGCACCGTACGCCGCCGTGGAGGAGCGGATCACGATCTTGCGTAACCGTGGTGCCCGCTGGCACGCGGCGAGCAGTTGCATGGTGCCGATGACGTTCTGCTCCTTCATCGCCGCCCGGCCGCCGTGCTGCGGATCCGGAGAGCTGACCAGGGCCAGATGCACCACGGTGTCCACGTCGAGGTCGGCGAGGAGGCCACCCACCGACCCGGCGTCGACCTGGATCCGCTCCACCCGGTCGAGCAGCACGCCGATGTCGGCCCCCGGCTCCGGCAGGTCGATGCCGATGACCCGGTCGATGCGCGGGTCAGCGGCGAGCCGGGCGGCGACGTGCGCGCCGAGATAGCGGCTGACCCCGGTCACGACGACGACCCCCGGAGGGCTCTGGGAGCCACCGGGGGTCATGTCTGGCACCTACCCCGACAGGTGGGACCGAGCCGGGGCAGCCACGGCCTGATCACCTGAGCCTCCGAGGGTCGACAGTTGGCGAGGGACGGACGCCGGGACCAGGCCCGGCATCGGTCACTTGCCGAGACGGCGACGCTGGACGCGGGTCTTGCGCAGCAGCTTGCGGTGCTTCTTCTTAGCCATGCGCTTGCGGCGCTTCTTGACCACCGAGCCCATACGACAGCCTTTCGATGCAACGTGCGGCGCGACCGGGAGGACACCACGAACCCGTGGCGTCAGCGACCGCTTGCGGACAGGGATCGGACCGGCGGGATGGGCGGCGGAGCGCACCAGCGGTCACGATCGGAGTCCAGCGTAGCGGGACTGCGTCAGCAGGACCAACGCGCCCCCGTTCGATGCCCCTTCCGCCGGGTCCGCGTGACCCGGCCGTACCAGGGTCAGGCGGTCTCCTGGAAGGCGCCGCGCAGGTACTCGTGCACCGCGTGCTCCGGAACCCGGAACGACCTGCCCACCCGTACGGCGGTCAACTCACCGCTGTGCACCAGGCGGTAGACCGTCATCTTCGACACCCGCATGACCGTCGCCACCTCCGCGACGGTCAGGAACTTGACCTCCGACAGCCGACCGTCGGACTGCGACCCGGCCATGGCTCACCCGACCCATCCCATGCCCGGCGCGTGCCGCCACACGGGTCCTCCCGCGCGGCCGGCGACGCGCGTGTTACCAGTACGGTAGCGGGACGGCTGTGACCGGCGCGATCCCTTCCTGCAACTGATCACGGATCCGGCCCGGCCTGGCCACGAAAAACCCCTGGTCGGGTGCCGTACCCGGAATTTCGGCAACGATCAACCTCGGCCGCGAGTATCGGGGATGTCACTCGGTGCGCAGGGCCACCACCGGGTCGAGCCGACCGGCCCGCTGGGCGGGCACGACCCCGAAGACGATGCCGACCGCTGCCGAGACGCCGAACGCCAGTGCCAGCGACCACCAGGTCACCGCCGCCGGGATGGGTGAGAGGGCGGCCACCAGCAGCGCGCCGCCCACCCCGAGGGCCATCCCGGTGAGTCCACCGACGGAGGTCAGCAGCACCGCCTCCAGCAGGAACTGCACGCCGATGTCGCGGGGACGGGCGCCGACCGCCTTGCGCAGCCCGATCTCCCGGGTCCGCTCTCGGACCGAGACCAGCATGATGTTGGAGACGCCGACCCCGCCGACCAGCAGCGAGATGCCCGCGATGGCGGCCAGTACGCCGGTCAGGATGCCGAGGATGTCGCCCAGCACACCGAGGATCTGCTCCTGGGTGACCGCACTGAACTCGGTACCCGGGTGCCGACCGTTCAGCTCGGCCACGATCCGCTCGCCCAGTTCGTCGATCCGTTCCCGGTCCGGCGCCTTCACCGCGATGGCGTCGACCCGCTGGGTGCCGTAGAGCCGTTGCGCCGCCGTCACCGGTACGTGTACCTCGTCGTCCCGGTCGACGCCGAGGCTCTGCCCGAGCGGGACGAAGACGCCGATCACCCGGAAGCGGACGCCGGCCACGTTGATCTGCTGGCCGACGGCCTCCCGGTCCGGGAAGAGGGACCGGGCCACCGAGTCGCCGAGCACCGCGACCCGCCGCCCGGTGTCCACGTCGGATCCGGTCAGGTAGCGCCCCCGGGCCAGTTCCCGGGCGAAGACGGTGGGGGTCGTCTCCAGCACCCCCTGGACGGTGGTGAAGTCCTCCCGGTTGCCGGCCCGCACTGTCGCACCGGAGGCAACCGTCACGGCCACCCGGTTCGGATCACCTACCACCCGGCCGACGGCGTCCACGTCCTGAAGGGTGAGCGGGGAGAGCGCCGGCGCGCTGCCCACGTCCAGCCGCCCCGGCACGACCAGCAGCAGGTTGGAGCCGAGCCCCTCCACCTGCTGTTCCACCCGCTGCTTGGTGCCGGTACCGATGGCCACCAGCAGCACCACGGACGCCACCCCGATGACCACCCCGAGCATGGTGAGGGCACTGCGCAGCCGGTTCGCACGCAGCGCGTCCCACGCCACCCGCCACGCCTCGGCCACCCTCACGCGCCGGCACCGCCATCCGCCGTCCCGCCCCCGGCGGCGTCGCCGCGGACCGGCACCGCCGTCTCCTCAGCCGAGGTGGCCGCGCTGTCGGCGACGACCACCCCGTCCCGCATCGCGACACGGCGCCGGGCCCGGGCCGCCACCTCCGCGTCGTGGGTGACCATCACCAGCGCCACCCCGGACTCGACGTTGAGCCGTTCCAGCAGTTCCAGCACGGCGGCGCCGGTGGTGCTGTCCAGGTTGCCGGTCGGCTCGTCGGCCAGCAGCACCGTCGGGTCCGTGACCAGCGCCCGGGCGATGGCGACCCGCTGCTGTTCGCCACCGGAGAGCTGGTTGGGCCGGTGGTGCAACCGGTGCCCCAGGCCCACCCGCCCCAGCATCGCGGCGGCGCGCTCACGCCGCTGGCGCGCGCCCACCCCCCGGTACACCAGTGGCAACGCCACGTTGTCCACGGCCGAGGTACGCGGCAACAGGTGAAACGCCTGGAACACGAAGCCGATGGTCTCGTTGCGCAGCCGGGCCAGTTCCGGGGCGGAGAGGGTGCCCACCTCCCGGCCACCGATCACCAGCCGGCCGCCGCTGGGCTGGTCCAGCCCACCGAGCAGATGCATAAGCGTGGACTTCCCGGACCCGGAGGGCCCGATCAACGCGACGTAGTCCCCAGCCGCGACGGTCAGCGACACACCCCGCAGGGCGGGCACGGAGACCCCGTCCAACTCGTACGTCCGGGAAACGTCGAACGCCTCGATCGCCGGCGCCCGGCTCACCCGATCTCCTGGCCCTCGCGGATCTGGTCGGTGCCCCGGACCACGATCCGGTCTCCGGCCTGCACCCCGTCGACGATCTGCACCAGGTCCTGGCCCTGCACGCCGACGGTGACCACCGCCCGGTCGGCGCGGCCGTCGCGGACCAGCCAGACGGTGTCCCGACCGTCGACCGAGAAGAGCGCCGACGCGGGCACGGTCACCGCGTCCGCCTCCTCCCGCACTCGCAGCCGCAGCACCGCGTTCATGCCCGGGCGCGGGGTGGGTGCCGGCTCGGCCTCGCCGTAGCGGCCGGCGCCGAGGGCGAGTCGGACCCGGTAGCTCACCCCGCCCCGGGCCGACGTGGTGGGCAGTACGTCGATCGAGCGGACCGTGGCCTCGTAGGTGGCGCCGGTGACGGCGTCCAGTTCGACGGTGCCGGTGAGTCCGGGCCGGACCAGCAGCACGTCCGTCTCGTCGACTTCGGCGAGCAGGCCCAGGTCGCGGGTGTCCACCACAGTCAGCACCGGGGTGCCGGCGCTGACCCGACCACCCACCGGAACCGCGGTGTCCACCCCGGGCGGCGGGTTGGCCGGCGCGCCGAGGGCCGCGGGGTCGATCCCCGCTGGCATCCCGCCCGACTCCAGCAGCCCGGCGAGCGCCCCCGCCGAGCCACCGCCGGTGCTGACTCCGCCCGGTTGCACGACCCCGGCGATCGGCGCGCGCAGGGTCAACGCGTCGACGGTCACCTTGGCCAGGTCGTACGCCTGCTGGGCCTGAAGTCGCTGAGCGGTGGCGAGCGCACCGACGGCGGAGTTCAGGTTCCGGACGCCGCGTTGCACCTCCCGTACCGCCTGGTCGGCGGCCCGGGCCGCCGAGTCGTACCGTCGCTGTGCCGCCTCGACCTGGGTGAGCAACGCCTTCCGGAGCTCCGGATCACTGATCTTCGCCGCGGCGGCACGGGCGGCGGCGTGCGTCTCGTCGGCGGCGCGGTCGGTGCCACGCAGGGAACCGGCGAGGTTGCCGCCGCCACCGCCGGCACCGGCGCGCTTCGCGGCGGCCAGCGCGCCGCGCGCCTGGCGGAGCCGCTCCCGGGCCGATGGTGAGCTGATCACGGCGAGCACCTGGCCCCGCTTGACCCGCTGGCCCGGCTTCACCCGCAGGCGGGCCAGGGTGCCATCGGCCGGGGCGGTCAGGGTGGCCGCCGCCCGCGCGACGACCGTGGCCGGGGCGTCGATCTCCTCCGCCACGGCGGCCCGGGCCGCGGCGGCGAGCGTGATCGACGGTTCGTCGCCACCGCAGGAGGCGGCGGTGGTGACGGTCAGGACGGCGACGGCGAGCAGGACGGTGAGCAGACGGAGCCGCGGGGCTGGCAGCCGCGGCGAGTCGGAGCGGCGCACGCGACACATGCTACGAGCCCCTGTCGATGTCGCCCCGACCAGGGCACCAGGTCAACGCACGGCCGCGCGGATGTACGCGACGCACTCCTCGTGCAGCTCGGACCAGGGCACGCCCAGGAGTTCCTCGGAGGTCTGGGCTGGTCGACGGCCCTGGTACACCACAGCTTTGAAGAAGGGGAGCAGCCGGTCAGTACCGAACCGCTCCATGAAGTACCCCACCGCGAGATACGCGATGCCGTAGGTTCCATTCACCTCCCCCGCCGAGGATTCGGCAGTGGGGTAGAGGTCGTCGAACCTGCCGTTCCAGTCGCCGCGCACCAGCCGCCGGGTTTCGTCGAGCGCCGGGTATTGGGCGATCGGTTGACCGTTCGCCGCCGCGTACTCGGCCAACCCGTCAACCAGCCACCAGGCCGAATCCTCCCAGTAGCCGTCGTGCATCGTCGCCGCGTGGGTGAACTCGTGCCGGAGCACCTTGTCGAGGTAAGGGCCGTAGTACAGGCTGTCCGGCCCGAGTACGACCTCGTGGTGACCGCCGCCGATGCTAATCGCCGTACCGATCCCCCATTCGGGCTGTTCGCCGCCATACCAGCTCCGCCATTCCTTCTTGCCGGCGTAGAAGATCCGATACCGGTCCGGCGGCGTGCCGTCCACCGCGTACCGGTCGGCCACCCTGGCTGCCGCCTCGGCCTGCAGCAGCAGGATCGGCAGCAGTTCGCGATGCTCCCGTACGGTCGCCACGAGTGTTCGTTTGCCCACCACCACGGTCAACTCGCTGATCTCCCAGGGCACGTTGCCGGGCTGACCGCTGGCCTGGCCGAGCACGTGTGGGAACGGCTTCGACCTCTCGATCTCCAGCAGCCGCGGCTCCGGGCCGTCGCTCCATCTGGTGTCGACGACCATCGGGCTCAGCTGACACGAGGCGGTCACGAAGCAGTAGTTGATCGAGACGCGCATTCGCCACTCGCCGACTTCGCCCGCGCTGGTGGGCAGGCCGCTCGGGCTGGCCACCCAACGGGCCACCCGCAGCGCTCTGAGCGAGTCGTACCGGCGGCGCAGCTCGGTGCGCGCGGCTGCGGTTTCGGCGATCGCCAGAAATCCGGCCCGGTCCCCGTCGAGCAGGGCGGCCGCCTGGCGGTTCAGCTGCACACCGATCCGCTCGGCGAGCCGCCGGGCTGCCGCAGTGGTCGGGTTCTCGGTCGGGCTGGCCGACTCGCTCGATGCTCCGTCGGCGCCCTCGCGACCGGATCCGATTATCAGTACCGTCACCGCCGGCAGGCTGCAAGCCACCAGCAACACGACCACGAGCAGCGCGGCCCACAGTCCCCAACGCCGCCGAGGTCGCCCGGGTGCGGGAACCGACGGATCAGCGGGCACATCTGAACCTGTCATGCCGGTCACCGCACGGCCTTGCGGATGTACGCGACGCACTCCTTGCGCAGGCTCGCCCAGGACTCCCCGAAGATCTCCTCGGTGGTCTGCGCCGGTAGTCGCAGGTCGTGGACCACCGCTTTGAAGAAGGCGAACGCCCGCTCCTCGCCGAAGCGGTCGACCAGATGCCGGAAGGCCAGGTACGCGATCCCGTAGTGGCCTGCCACCTGCTCGTCCGGTGCGTCGGCGGCGGGTAGGAGCTTGTCCAGCTTGCCGTCCCAGTCGCCCTCCACCAGCCGTCGAGTGGGCACCAGTCCCTCGTACCGGGCGACCTGTTGGCCATCCGCGCCCGCGTGCTCGGCCAACCCTTCGACCAGCCACCACGCCGAGTCGTCCCAGTAGCCTTTGTCAGGCAGCGAGGCGGCGTGGGCCAACTCGTGGCGGAGCACCTCGTCCAGCCCGGGACCGTAACCGAGCGTCTCGGGTGCCAGCACCACTTCGTGGTGACCGCCGCCGACGTTCACCGCGTACCCCGCACCCCATTCCGGTTGGTCACCGCCGTACCACCGATCCCACTCTTTCGGCCCGGCATAGAAGACGCGGTACAGGTCAGGTGACGTACCTGTCACGGCGTAGGTGTCAGCCACCTTCGCCGCCGCCTCGGCCCGCTTCAACAGCCCCGGCAACCGGTTCCGGTGAGCCGGGGTACTGGCCACCATCACGCGCTTGCCGACCAGGACGGCCAGCTTGCTGACCTCCCAGGGCAGGACGCCGGGCTGACCGTTGTAGCGACCGTTTACATACGCCGAGGACTTCGACTTCGGAAAGGTCAGCAGCCGTGGTTCTGCGCCGTCCCGCCACCGGGTCTCGACCACCATTGGGCTCGGTTGACAGTTCGGTACGACGAAGCAGTACTGGAACTCGATCGACACCCGCCATTCGCCCGCCCGACCCGCGGAGGTGGGCAGGCCACTCGGGCGTCCCTGCCAGTGCGTGACCCGCAGCGCCTTGAGCGCGTCGAACCGGCGGCGCAGGTCTGGGCGTACGGCTGAAGACGCGATCGCGGCGAACCCTGACCGGTCGCCGCCGAGCAGGGCGGTGGCCTGTTTGTCGAGTTGTGCGGTGATCCGTTCGGCGACCTGTCGGGCGGCGACGGTGGTCGGGTTCTCCGTCGGCGAGGCGGCGGTCGCCGGCTCGCCGACCGCTACATCGGACACTCCGCCGGTCAGCAGCACCACCGGAACGCCGACGCTCAGCGTCAGCACCACCGCGACTGCCGCCGCCCAGAGTGGCCATCGACGGCGCGGCCGGCTGCCGGAGGTCGGGCTGACGGGCGGCATCCCCACCGCCGGAGAATGTGCCGGCTGCGCCGTCACCTCGTCCGGTGTCGCACTGGTCGGCGCTGGCTGTCCGTCGCCCTCAGGGCCCCCGTGATTCACCGGCGCAGGGTAAGCCCTGTGGTGGTGCCGACGGAAGAGTGATCAACCGGCCGCTGCCACGGTTCGCACCTTCAGGCAGGGCCGGGCGCGGGCCAGGACGAGAACGCCACGCCCAGCGCGGCGATCATCTGGTCGAAGGAACGGTCGAGTTCACGCGGCAGCCCGAAGTCGCCGGCCGCCTCCAGCGAGACGAAACCGTGCACGGCCGCCCGGAACATCCGGACCCCGTCCACCGCGGCGTCACCGTCGATGCCGTAACCCCGCAGGATGGCGTAGACGACGCCGACCGCCCGCTCCCCGGCGGCCAGGTGCGCCGGGTCGGACGGATCCGGTACCCGCTGGGTGGCGGGATATCGGCCGGGGTGCCGACGGGCGTACGAACGGTAGGCGGCGGCGACGGCGCGCAGCGCGTCCTCGCCGCTCCGACCGGCGGCGGCGGTGGTCATCTCGTCGGCGATCTCGGCGGTGGCCAACGCGGACAGTTGCTGCGCGAGCGCCTCGGCGCCCTTGATGTGCTTGTAGAGGCTGGGCAGCGCCACGCCGAGCCGGTTCGCCAGCGCGGCGAGGGTGAGCCGGTGATACCCGACCTCGTCGACGAGCCGGGCCGCCTCGCGCACCACGACCTGCGCGTTGAGTCCGGCCCTAGGCACGGTTGGCCGCCGCCAGGAAGCCGATCAGTTCGTTCGCCATCGCCGCTGGACGGTCGGCGTGCGGGTAGTGCCCGGCGTCGGCGAGCATCCGCGCCTCGGCGACCGGAAACAGCCGCCGGGCGGCCCGCGCCTCGGCGCCCGGGTCGGGGAAGTCGGGGTCCTTCGTGCCCATCAGCACCAGCACCGGCTGGCGCACCTGCGGGGCTCGGGCGGTCCAGTGCGGCTGCACCGGGTGGATCACGCCCCGCACGGGTGCCATCCGGCCGGGGCGACGCAGCGCCGCCACCAGTTGTCGGCGGTACTCCGCGTCGTCGGCCGGACGGTGCACGGGGAAGAGCGTGCGGTGGAACAGGCCGAACAGCCGTGGACTGCGCAGCACCACCGTCTGGGCCAGCCGAAGGAAGGGGTTGAGCTTCGGCTGGTTGACGAACGCGCCGACCAGCACGATGCCGTTGACCAGGTCCGGTGCGTCGGCGGCGGCGAAGACCACTGCCGCGCCGCTGGACGAGTTGCCGACCAGGACGGCCGGACCGCCGCCGAGGTCGCGCACCACCGCGAGCAGGTCGCCACCCACCTCCACCGGGGCGTACGACGGCCAGTCGGCGCTGGAGTCGCCGTGCCCGCGTACGTCGATCGAGGCGACCCGGTAGCCCGCCGCCACCAGCAACGGAATCAGATGCCGGTAGGAGCGCCGGTTCTCTCCCATGCCGTGCGAGAGGACCACCAGCGGCCCCTGCCCGTGCACCTCGTACGCGATCCGACCGCCGGCACGCTCCACCCAGCTAGTAGTCATAGCCATGAGGCTAATGTCATTAGCTGGCGACGTCAAGGGCTCGCCGCGCACCGCCGACCGGGTCGATCGGCGGTGCGGGCGCCGCCGGGGCTACTTCTTGGAGGTGAGCGCGCGGGCGAAGAAGGCCAGGTTGGCGGGGCGCTCGGCGAGGCGGCGCATCAGATAGCCGTACCAGTCATCGCCGTAGGGCACGTAGGTGCGCACCGTGTAGCCCTCGCCGACCAGGCGAGCCTGCTCCTCTGGCCGGATGCCGTAGAGCATCTGGAACTCGAAGCGGTCGGGGTCACGGTCGAACCAACGCGCCCGGTCCTCGCCGATCGCGATCAGGCGCGGATCGTGGGTGGCCAGCATCGGGTAGCCGTCGCCGGACATCAGGACGTTGAGGCACCGGACGTACGACTTGTCGACCTCACGGGCCGACTGGTAGGCCACCGACTCCGGTTCCCGGTACGCGCCCTTGCACAGCCGCACCCGTGACCCGGCCGACGCCAACTCGCGGCAGTCGGACTCGGTACGCCGCAGGTATGCCTGCAGCACCGCCCCGGTCGACGGGTGGTCCTTCCGGAGCTTGGTCAGGATGTCCAGGGTCGAGTCGGTGGTGGTGTGGTCCTCCATGTCCAGGGTGACCGTGGTGCCCGCCGCCTCGGCGGCGGCGCAGATCGCCCGGGCGTTGTCGTAGGCGAGTTGCTCGTCGAACGCCTGGCCGAGCGCGGACAGCTTCACACTCACCTCCGCGGCGGGCGTCAGCTTCGCCTCGGCGAGCATTCGCAGCAGCGTGAGGTACTCGTCCCGGATGGCGTTGGCCTGTTCGCCGGTGACGGTGTCCTCGCCGAGATTGTCGAGGGTGACCGCGAGACCGTCGTCAACGAGTTCGCGAGTCGCGCGCAACGCGTCGTCGGTCTTGGCGCCGGCGACGAACCGGCGGACGACGTCCCGGGAGAACGGGGCCGTCGCGACGAGCCGCTCGACCCGGGATGACCGGGAGGCGGCGAGGATGACGGAACGGAGCATGAGCCGAGCGTAACGCCCGCCCGACCGCCAGGTACGTTCCCCGTCCCGCCCCGAGCCCGGGGCGGACGGGATGGCGTTCATCGGTTACAACCATGTCGTGGAACAACGCCCTCGCCGCCGACTCCGATCGGCCTCCGTACAGCTCGGCGCGATCACCGCTCTGGCGCTCGCCCTCTCCGGCTGCAACATGACCTCCGACGACGACGATGACGACTGCGCCCTCGGCCCGACCGGTGGCGGCGAGACGGTGGCCCTGGCCCTGCGGGTGCCGGCCCCCGCCGCCGAGACCAGCATCGGCCGGGTCGCGCCCGAGCCGGTCGGCGCGGCCGTGCCCGACCGCGGCGGCTTCGGCACCCATCTCGCCTCCTGCGGCGGCTGAACGTGCGTCGCGAACCGACCACACCGCGCCCCGACTGGGACACCACCATCCGGGAGCAGGGCCTGGTCTACGTCGACACGGAACTACCCGACGGTGGGGTGATGTCCTACTGGGACGAGTCCGCCGCGTACGCCTTCGAGCTGGACGAGGTGCTGCGCCTGGAGGAGGCCACCGAGGAACTGCACCGGATGTCGGTGGCCGCCGCCGAACACGTGGTGGCGCGCAACCGGTACGCCGAGTTCGGCATCCCGGCGTGGGCGGCCGAGGCGGTCGCCCGCTCGCTGCGGGAGACGCCACCGACCCTCTACGGCCGTTTCGACCTCTGGTACGACGGCAGCTGGCCGCCGAAGCTGCTGGAGTACAACGCCGACACCCCGACCGCGCTGGTCGAGGCGAGCATCATCCAGTGGTACTGGCTGGAACACACCCGACCGGACCTGGACCAGTGGAACAGCCTGCACGAACGGCTCGTCGGCAGCTGGGCGAAGATCGGCGCCGGGCTGTACGACCGGCGGGTGCACGTGGTGTGGTCGAACGAGGAGGAGACCGGCGAGGACCACATGACCGCCGGCTACCTGGCCGAGACCGCCCGCCAGGCGGGGCTGGACGTGGAGCTGCTGCCGATTCAGGATCTCGGCTGGGACGGCCGACGCTTCATCGACACCGACGACCGCCCGGTCACCACCTGCTTCAAGCTC
This sequence comes from Verrucosispora sp. WMMD573, assembly GCF_027497175.1. Classification (NCBI taxonomy): domain Bacteria; kingdom Bacillati; phylum Actinomycetota; class Actinomycetes; order Micromonosporales; family Micromonosporaceae; genus Micromonospora; species Verrucosispora sp. WMMD573. Next base: position 788,182 of record NZ_CP114901.1, read on the forward strand.
TACCCGTGGGAGTGGATGCTCGCCGAGCCGTACGGTCCGCTGGCTCTGACGCCGGGCACCCCGACCACCTGGATCGAACCGGCCTGGAAGCTGCTGTTGTCGAACAAGGCGCTGCTGGCCGTGCTGTGGGAGTTGTACCCGGGGCACGAGCTGCTGCTGCCGGCGTACCTGGACTCGCCGCGCGGGATGCCCGAATACGTGGCCAAGCCGCTGCTCGGGCGGGAGGGGGCCGCGGTGCGGATCGTCACCCCCAACGAGGAGATCAGCAATCCGGGTGACTACGGCGACGAGGGCTTCTGCTACCAGGAGTTCCGGGCGTTGCCCGAGTTCGCCGGGAGCCACCTGGTGCTGGGCAGTTGGATCGTCGACGGGGAGTCGGCGGGTGCCGGGCTGCGGGAGAGCGCGAGCCTGATCACCGACGGCTACGCGCGGTTCCTGCCGCACTACATCGATGCGCCACGCCCGGGGTGAGTCGTCTACCGTGGGAGCGTGAACTTCGACGCGTACGCCCGAACCGGGGTTGACCTCGTCAACGCGCGCCTGGATGACCTCGACGATCTGCGGGCCATCTTCTGCGACGACCAGGAGTGGATGCGCGACGAGGTCGCGGAGCGGGACCTGCCGACCTTCCGGCGCGCGCAGAAGCGACTGCGTGACGTCTTCGAGTACGGCACCTCGGGGCGGGACGTCGAGGCGGTGAGCGAACTGAACTCCCTGCTGGAGGCGTTCCCGGTGCAGCCGCGCATCTCGGGGCACGACTCCAGCGACTGGCACATGCACGTGACCAGCCGGGGTGCCTCGGTCAGTTCGGAGTATCTGGCCGGCGCGGTCTGGGGTCTGTCGGTGTGGCTTTGCGAGTACGGCAGCGCCCGGTTCGGCGTCTGCGCCGACGACCGCTGCGGCAACGTCTACCTGGACACCTCGTCGAACTGCTGCCGGCGGTTCTGCTCGGAGCGCTGCGCCACCCGCTCACACGTGGCCGCCCACCGGGCCCGCAAGCGGGCCGCCGTGCCCAGCCAGCCGGATCCGCTGACACCGGTTTCCTGATCCGGCCGGCCGACGGTCACGCCGATCAGGCGTCGACCGGGGACGGCGTGCTGAGGTGCTGACGGGCGAACGCCAGCGCCTCGCGCAGATCCGCCTCGCGGACCTGTCGGCTCTTCGCGCCCCGGGTGGTCACCTCCACCGCCACCGAGCCGGTGAAGCCCCGCCCGGCCAGCGAACGCAGCAGCTCGGCGCAGGGCTGGTTGCCGCGTCCCGGCACCAGATGCTCGTCGCGGCCCTCGCCGGTGCCGTCACCGAGGTGCACGTGCGCCAGACCGTTGCCCATCCGGTCGGCCATCGCCAACGCGTCGGTGTGCGAGGCCGCGCAGTGCGACAGGTCGAGCGTGTACGAGGCGTAACCGGCCTCGGTGGGATCCCAACCGGGCACGTACGGCACGAACTGGCGGCCGGCCATCCGTACCGGGTACATGTTCTCCACCGCGAACCGCAGGCCGCCGAACTCGCCGGCCACCCGGTCGAGCCCCTCGGCGAAGCCTCGCGCGTAATCCCGCTGCCAGGTGAACGGCGGGTGCACCACGACGGTCGGTGCTTCCAGCGTCTCGGCCAGCACCGCCGCCCGGCGCAGCCGCTCCCACGGGTCGGGACTCCACACCCGCTGCGTGACCAGCAGGCACGGAGCGTGCACGGAGAGCACCGGCACCCCGTAGTGATCGGAGAGTCCGCGCAACGCGCCCGCGTCCTGGCTGACCGCGTCGGTCCACACCATCACCTCAAGGCCGTCGTAGCCGTGCGTCGCGGCCAGCTGAAACGCCGCCGCGGTCCGCTCAGGGAAGACCGAGGAACTGGACAGGAGCACCGGGACGCGGGAAGTCACACCACCGAGGGTAGCCGCCGTGCGGTTCGACCACCCTGACGAGAGTGCGTAAACCGGACAGCGAGGACGACGGGGATCACACCGGAGCGAGTCGATCCATCCGGCTGAGGATCACGCCCTCCCGCAGTGCCCACGGACACACGTCCAGGGAGTCCACGCCGATTCGACGCATCACCGACTCGGCGACCACGGCGCCGGCCAGCAGTTGGTGGGCGCGCCCGGCGCTGACCCCCTCCAACTCGACGAGCTGCGCGGGTGGGATGTGCCGGATAAAGCCGAGCACCTGTCGCAGGCCGGACCGGGTGAGTCGACGTCGGGCCCAGAGCCCGGCCCCGCTGGGCGCGGCACCGGCGAGTCGGGCCAGCGTACGGAAGGTCTTGGAGGTAGCCACCGGCCGTTCCCAACCCACCTCGGTCATCCGCTCGACCACCGGATCGAGGTGGGCGTCGACGTATTGCCGCAGTTCCTCCACCGTCTCCGGTGCGGGCGGGACGGTGCTCTGCGGATCCACCCCGAGCCGGTCCCGGGTCAGCCGACCGGCGCCCAGGGGCAGCGATACCGCGACGTCCGGGTCCTCGTCGATACCGGCCGCGATCTCCAGCGAGCCGCCACCGATGTCCAGCACCAGCAGCCGCCCGGCGGACCAGCCGAACCACCGGCGGACCGCGAGGAAGGTCATCCGCGCCTCGTCGGCGCCGGAGAGCACCTCCAGCCGTACACCTGTGGAGTCCCGTACCCGGGTCAGGACGTCGGCCGCGTTGGTGGCGTCACGCACCGCGGAGGTGGCGAAGGCGATCAGGTCGTCGACCTCCAGGCCGGCGGCCGACGTACGCGCCGCCTCCACCGCCTTGACCAGGGCGTCCGCGCCGGCCTCGCGGAGCGCGCCGTCCGGTCCGATCTGCTCGGCGAGGCGCAGGACGGCCTTCTCCGAATGCGCCGGCCACGGGTGTGCGCCGCGGTGGGCGTCGACCACCAGCAGGTGCACCGTGTTGGAACCGACGTCGAGGACACCCAGTCGCATGGGGAAACCCTAGGCCCACCCGGTTCGCGCCACTCGGCGACCTGCCCGCCGCACCACGCGTACGCTGGCCGAGTGACAGGGCAGATCGAACTCCGCGTGCTGGTGGACGACCCGGCCGACCCGCGCAGCCGGGAGGTGCCACTGGACTTCCCCCGGGAGTGGATCGAGTTCGTCGACCCGGCGGACGAGCGGCATCTGATCCGGGCCGACCTCACCTGGTTGCTGTCCCGGTGGACATGCATCTTCGGCCGGGGCTGCCACGGCATCATCGCCGGCCGGTCGGCCGACGGCTGCTGCTCGCACGGCGCGTTCTTCACCGACTCCGACGACGAGTCACGGGTACGGGCCGCGGTGAAGCGACTGACCCCGCAGACCTGGCAGCACTATCGGCGTGGGTTCAAGAACTGGACCGCGAACGACACCGTCGACGGCAAGAACCCGGCCCGGCGGACCGCCACCCAGGACGCCGACGGGCCCTGCGTCTTCCTCAACGACGCGGACTTCCCGGGCGGGGGCGGCTGCGCGCTGCACGCCCAAGCGCTGCGCGACGGGGCGCATCCGCTGGAGTACAAGCCGGACGTGTGCTGGCAGCTGCCGATCCGCCGTGATCAGGAGTGGGTGAAGCGGCCGGACAACACCAAGGTGCTGGTGTCCACGCTTGCCGAGTTCGACAGGCGCGGGTGGGGTGCCGGCGGGCACGACCTCGACTGGTGGTGCACCTCGTCCACCGACGCGCACGTCGGTGCCGACCCGATGTACCTGTCGTACGCCCCGGAGTTGACCGCGCTCATCGGCGAGCCGGCGTACGCCAGGCTGGCCGAGTTGTGCGCGGCGCGGAGCCGGCAGGGCCTCGTCGCCCCGCACCCGGCCGACGGCGCCTGACGCGGAGCCGCGTGCCGGCATGTCGGAGCAGGGCGGCCGTCACACGTGGTAACCATCCGCACCCGACCCGACCGACCCCCTTGCCGCCTTTGCTCTGCTTACCTATACGCACAGGTAACTCTCTGTGGTCTGCGTCTCGCCGCCAGCCGCAAGAGCGGCCCGCATAAGTCCTGTTCAGCGAGTTGTGCGTATAGGTAAGCAGAGCAAAGGAGCCGAGTAGAGGGTTGGGTAGGTGGCTGCGACGTCACCCAACGCAACCGCGCCGACTCAGCGACAGACCGTCACCAACGATGGCAGTCACGAGCCGGTGCGGCTCGGCCCGATCAGGGCTCGAACTTGTAGCCGAGACCGCGCACCGTGACGATGTGACGCGGAGTGGACGGCTCCGGCTCGATCTTGGAGCGCAGCCGCTTGACGTGCACGTCCAGCGTCTTCGTGTCGCCGACGTAGTCGGCGCCCCAGACGCGGTCGATCAACTGCCCCCGGGTGAGCACCCGGCCCGCGTTGCGCAGCAGCAGTTCGAGCAGCTCGAACTCCTTGAGCGGCAGTTGCACCGCGCCGCCGTCCACCGTCACCACGTGCCGCTCGATGTCCATCCGGACCGGACCGGCGGCGAGCGTCGGCGCGCCCGACTCGGGGGCCTCCGGGCTCTGCCGGCGCAGCACCGCGCGGATCCGGGCGACCAGTTCCCGGGGGGAGTACGGCTTGGTCACGTAGTCGTCGGCCCCGATCTCCAGGCCGACCACCTTGTCGATCTCGCTGTCCCGAGCCGTGACCATGATGATCGGCACGTGCGAGCGCTGGCGCAGCTGCCGGCAGACCTCGGTACCGGACATCTCCGGCAGCATCAGGTCGAGCAGGACGATGTCGGCACCGGTCCGGTCGAACTCGGTGAGAGCCGACGTCCCCGTGGCGGCCACGGAGACCTCGAACCCCTCCTTGCGGAGCATGTACGACAGTGCGTCCGAGAACGACTCCTCGTCCTCGACCACCAGAACGCGACTCAACGGCGTTTCCTTTCATCGGTCGGACCGGGTGGAGCCCGGCCTGATCCAGGTGCGGTTCAGACCTGCCGGAGCTCGGCCGGACCGGCCTCGATCTCAGCAGGCGGCAGTGTCGCCAGCAGGTCGTCCGGCGGGCGGGCGGGCAGCCGGAGGGTGAACGTCGACCCACCACCAAGAGTGCTCGCCACCTCCACCCGGCCGCCATGGTTGCTCGCGATGTGCTTGACGATCGCCAACCCGAGGCCGGTGCCGCCGGTGGCCCGCGACCGCGCCTGATCGGCCCGGTAGAACCGCTCGAAGATGCGGTCGACGTCGGTGGGGGCGATGCCGATGCCCTGGTCGGTGACCGCGATCTCCACCTGCTCCCCGGCGGCCCGGGCGGCGATGCGTACCGTCGTGTCCTCGCCGGAGTAGTTCAGGGCGTTCTCCACCAGATTCGCCACCGCGGTGGCGAGTTGGTTGTCGCTGCCGTACACGGTCAGGCCCCGCTCCGCTTCGACGGTCACCTCGATCCGGCGGGCGGCGGCGGCGGTCCGGGTGCGATCGATCACCTCGGAGATCACCCAGTCCACCGCGACCGGCTCGGGAGCCGGCTGCGGTTCGGCGCCCTGAAGTCGGGTCAACTCCAGCAGCTCCTGCACCAGCCGGCCCAACCGGGTCGACTCGTGCTGGATACGTTCGGCGAACCGCCGGGCGGCGACCATATCCTCGGAGAGATCCGGGCGCCCCTCGTCGGCCGGCTCGGTGGCGTCCAGCAGCGCCTCGGCGAGCAGCTGCAACGCGCCGATCGGGGTCTTCAGTTCGTGGCTGACATTGGCCACGAAGTCCCGGCGCACCCGGGCCAACCGGTGCGATTCGGTCACGTCGGCCGCCTCCACCGCGATGTAGCCGTTGCCCAGCCCCATCGCGCGCAGGTGCACGCCAAGCGGATTCTCCCCGGCGTTGTCGCGACCTCGGGGCAGGTCGAGTTCGATCTCGCGCCGCACCCCGGTGCGCCGCACCTGCCCCGCCAGGGTACGAATCAGCGGATGCGCCATGATCGAACCCGGCCGCCCACCGGTACGCAGCAGCCCCATCGCCCGTGCCGCGGGATTGACAAGTACGGGCACATCGTCCGCGTCGAGCACCACGACCCCCGCGCGCAGCGAATCGATCGCGCGGCGGCCGAGCCCGACCTGCACTTCGTCGACGATCGCGAGCCTCCCCTTACCGAACCGGGACAACCACAGGCCGGCGGCGACCCCGATCACCAGGGCCGCAGCCACACCCACCGTCACCGCCCACGTCACTCGGCGATCGTATGGTCATTGTTAACCTGGCTATCGCCCAGAACAGGACGAAGCACTCTCACTTCCGGGAAAGTTCACCCGCGCGTCCGGCGTAGTTCACCAGCGTTCACCTCCGATCCGCCCGGGAGTCATAGCTTGGCGGCGTACCAGCGCAAATCCCCGCCGGCGGGCTCGCCGGCGCCGACGGACAGGACGTGACGATGCGCGACGAGTTCCGGGCCGAACTTGAGGCCGTCAGCCAACTGCTTGTCGAGATGGCCGACGGAGTTCGGGCGGCGCTGCGGCAGGCGACCCGCGCCCTGCTCACCGCCGACCGCCGGGCTGCCGAGTCCGTGATCGAGCGGGACGCGGAGATCGACGGGCTGTACCGCCAGGTGGAGGAGCGCGTCTGCGATCTGCTGGCCCGCCAGGCACCGGTCGCCTCCGACCTGCGCGCCATGATCACTGCGCTGCACGTGGCCGCCGATCTGGAGCGGATGGGCGACCTGGCCGACCACGTGGCCAAGACCGCGCTTCGCCGGCACCCGTCGCCGGCCGTCCCGGCGGAGCTGCGCCCGGTCTTCACGGACATGGCGGGCATCGCCGACCGGATGGCCGAGAAGATCGCCTCGGTGCTGGCCCACCCCGACGCCGACCTGGCCGCCGAACTGGACAGCGACGACGACGCCATGGACGAGCTGCACAAGGGGTTGTTCGGGGTGCTGCTCGGCGCGGACTGGCCGTACGGGGTGGAGACCGCCATCGACGCCACCCTGCTCGGTCGCTTCTACGAGCGTTTCGCCGACCACGCGGTCAACAGCGCCGAACACGTGGTCTACCTGATCACCGGCGAACCGGTCACCTCTCCCTGAGCACGCGGAGGGGCCCCGGCCAGCACCGGGGCCCCTCGGTCCGTCTCGACGTCCTCGGTCGACTCAACGACCCTGGTTGGCCACGGCGGCGGCAGCCGCCTTGGCGGCCTCCGGGTCGAGGTAGGTGCCGCCCAGCGTCTGCGGACGCAGCAGCGGGTCCAGGTCGTAGCGCAGCGGAATTCCGGTGGGGATGTTGAGCTTCGCGATGGCCTCGTCACTGATCTGGTCCAGGTGCTTGACCAACGCCCGCAACGAGTTGCCGTGCGCGGCCACCAGCACCGTGCGGCCGGCCAGGATGTCCGGCACGATCGAGTCGTACCAGTACGGCAGCATCCGCTCGACGACGTCCTTCAGGCACTCGGTACGCGGCATCAGCTCGGTCGGCAGCAGCGCGTAACGCGGATCACCCACCTGCGACCACTCGTCGTCGTCCTCGATCGGCGGCGGCGGGGTGTCGTACGACCGGCGCCAGAGCATGAACTGCTCCTCGCCGTACTCATCCAGGGTCTGCTTCTTGTTCTTGCCCTGCAACGCCCCATAGTGGCGCTCGTTCAGCCGCCAGGACCGACGCACCGCGATCCAGTGCCGGTCCGCGGCGTTCAGCGCCAACTCGGCGGTCCGGATGGCGCGGCGCATCACGCTGGTGTGCACCACGTCCGGCAGCAGGCCGTGCTCGCGCAGCAGCTCGCCGCCGCGGCGCGCCTCGTCCTCGCCCTTCGCGGTCAGGTCGACGTCGACCCAGCCGGTGAAGAGGTTCTTGGCGTTCCAGTCGCTCTCGCCGTGCCGCAGCAGGACCAGCGTCCCGACGGTGGGCCCCTCGCTAGCTGTCATGCCGATCATCCTGCCGCAACCCGCAATGGCACGCGCGGGAAGGGTGGTGACGACCACCACGTGGAAATACGGGTGACCTTGATTCCGGCACGCCACTAGGTTGGTAAGGATCAAATAGATCTCCAGGCATTACGGAAACGGGGGCGCGGGCGTGCGCGCGATGCAGGGGTGGTTCCGGGACACCACGGGCGGGCTACCGAGGACCTTCTGGTACCTCTGGACGGGCACGCTGATCAACCGGCTCGGCTCGTTCGTCCTGGTCTTCCTCGCCATCTACCTGACCCAGGAACGCGGCTTCTCCGCCTCGCAGGCCGGGCTGGTGCTCGGCGCGTGGGGCGTCGGCGGTGCGGTCGGCACCACCGCCGGCGGCACCCTGACCGACCGATGGGGTCGCCGACCGACCCTGCTCACCGCCCACCTCGGCGCCGCGGCCATGATGCTCGCCCTGGGCTTCGCCCGTGACCTGTGGACCGTCGCAGCGGGCGCGTTGCTGCTCGGCCTCTTCGCCGAGGCGGCCCGCCCCGCGTTCGGCGCGATGATGATCGACGTGGTGCCGGAGCGGGACCGGCTTCGCGCCTTCTCGCTCAACTACTGGGCGATCAACCTCGGTTTCGCCTGCGCCGCCGTGCTCGCCGGGTTCGCCGCGCAGGCCGGCTACCTGCTGCTCTTCGTGGTCAATGCGACCACCACGGTGGTCACCGCGCTGATCATCTTCGTGAAGGTCAGGGAGACCCGGACGGTCACCGTCGGCATGCCGCGCGGCGGCGTCTCGGCCGGTGCCCTGCGGACCATCCTGACCGATCGGGTCTTCCTCGGCTTCGTCGCGCTGAATCTCCTCGGGGCGCTGGTCTTCCTTCAGCACATCTCGATGCTGCCGATCGCGATGGCCGACTCCGGCCTGAGCCCCGCCACGTACGGATCGGTGATCGCACTCAACGGCGTGCTGATCGTGGCAGGCCAGCTCTTCGTGCCCCGACTGATCAAGGGGCGCAACCGCTCACACGTGCTCGCCCTGGCCGCGGTGGTGATGGGCGTGGGCTTCGGGCTGACCGCATTCGCCGAGGTCGCCTGGTTCTACGGGCTGACGGTGCTGATCTGGACGCTCGGGGAGATGCTCAACTCGCCGTCCAACGCCACCCTCATCGCCGAACTCTCCCCGACCGAGCTGCGTGGCCGCTACCAGGGCGTCTTCTCGCTCTCCTGGCAGCTGGCCGGGGCGGCGGCGCCGATCCTCGGCGGACTGGTGCGGGAGCAGGCCGGTAACGCGACCCTCTGGGCCGGCTGTGCGGCGATCGGCCTGGTCATGGCGGTGGGCCACCTGCTCTCCGGGCCCGCGCGGGAACGGCGTGCCCTCGTGTTGCGTACCGCCGGCGCCGCCCCCGTGGTGACGGTGCAGTCGACCGCACCGCAGCCCGCCGCACCGCAGGCGGCCGAGCCGGTGGCCACCTCCCGGAGGTGAACCCCGCCACCCCGGGTCTCTCCCGCCGACCAGCCCAGGCAATATCTGTTAGGTGTCCGAACAGATTAGGAAGGTCGCGGTGCCGGCCGAGCAGCAGCACGAGCCGCCACCGACCGGGGCGCTTCGTCGCTGGCTGACCGACACCGCGGGTGGCCTGCCCGCGACCTTCTGGTACCTCTGGGTCGGCCTGCTGATCAACCGGGCCGGCGCGTTCGCGATGCTCTTCCTGTCGCTCTACCTGACCGCCGCCCGGGGCGCCAGCGAGGCGCTGGCCGGAGTGGTGGTCGGTGGGTTCGGTGCGGGTGGTGCGGTCGGGGTCCTGCTCGGTGGGGTGCTGGCCGACCGGTGGGGTCGACGCTCGACCCTGGTGGCAGCTCACCTGCTCACCGCCGCCCTGATGGTCGCGCTGGCTCTCAGCCATCACCTGGGCGTGATCGCGACGCTCGCCCTGCTGGTCGGGGTGACGCACTCGATGCCGAGCCCGGCCTTCGTCGCCGCGATCGTCGACGTGGTACCGGAGCATCGCCGGTCCCGCGCCTTCAACCTGCAGTTTTGGGCGTTCAACCTCGGCATGGCCGTCGCGTCGCTGCTGGCCGGACTGCTGGCCGAGGCGAGCTACGTGGCGCTCTTCCTGGTCGACGCGGTCGCCACGGTGGCGACCGCCGCGCTGATCGCCTGGAAGGTTCCGGAGACGCTGGCCCGCCGACAGCCGCGGGCGAGTCCGGCCGCTGGAGCCCGGCATCCGCGTCGCCCCGGACTGCACACCGCGTTGACCGATCGGCACTTCCTGATTTTCGTCGGGCTGACCTTCGTACTCGCCGTACTGACCATGCAGGCGTCGACGATCATGCCGTTGGCCATGCGTGCCGACGGGTTGGGGCCGTCGTCGTACGGCGCGGTGGTGGCCCTCGGCGGCGTCCTGATCGTGCTCGGGCAGTTGTTCGTACCCCGGCTCATCGACCGCCACCGGAAGGCCCACGTGCTGGCCCTGTCGACGGCGCTGCTCGCCGTCGGCTTCGGCGCGCTCGCCGTCGCCGACGACCTCGTGTTCTACCTGGGTGCCTGCCTGATCTGGACGGTCGGCTCGATGCTGGCCGCGCCACCCAACGCACAGATCAACGCGGACCTGGCCCCACCGGCGCTGCGGGCCCGCTACCAGTCGGTGTTCTACCTGGCCTTCCCGGCGGCGTCGTTCCTCGCGCCGACGCTCGGCGGCTTCAGCCTGCAACGGTGGGGCGACGGGCACTGGCTGCTGGTGGGCGCACTGGGTCTGCTGGCCGCCGGTGCGCACCTGGTCGCCGGGCCGGCGCGGGAGCGACGCGTCGCCACCCTGCGTCATCGGGGCGAACGGGCCGAGCCGTCGCTGGCCGGGCGTTCCTGAGCACACGCGTAATGCCCGGCACGAAATCGTGCCGGGCATTTCACGTCGTACGACCGGCGGCGGCGGGCGGCACTCACCCCCGTAAGCGACGCCCGCTCGCGCCGCCGGTCCAAACAGGTGGGCCACCGTCCCCCAACGGTGTCGGTCCACCCGTCCCCCGCGTCTCACCCGGCTGCACAGATCTGATCGATCCGCCGCTCCCCCGAACGGCACCGAGCGTGACGCGGTGCAATAAAGTTAGTGCGGCCCGACCTCGGGATTCAACCTGAGCGACTGTCTCGCCCGTCACAGCGCGATCCCCCTTGAGACGGCGCCTAGGCCCTCGGTCAAGGCCAACTGCGGGTACCCGAGCACTATTCCCGCAAACCTCTCAGCCGTCCTCCCGATCGGGTGATTCGGTCCGGAAAAAGTTGCTCGGCCGGCCGTCCCGCATCTGCTCCTGATAAATCAGGTTCAGCCGACGCAGGTCGAAGGTGTGAAACCACTCGTCCCAGGTGATCTCGCGGATCCGGCTGCTCTCCCGATAACCCGGGATGTTGAACGTCAGCACCCCGGCCCGACCCGCACGCTCGGTACCGCTGATCGTCGCCGGCTTGGCGCCCCGTTGCCGGGCCCACCGTCGAATGACGTCATGGTTGGTGGTGACCAGGCTGCGGCCGGGGCGCTCCGGCCGATCCTGGAGCGAGGAGATGAGCTGCGACGACCGGACCGACCGCGACGTCGACCGACCGGTCCGCGCCGCGCCGCCACCGGCCGGTTGGGCTCCCGCGGTGCTTTTCCGCGCCGCGCCCGTCGTGGACCTGCGCGCCGCGCTTGTCGCCTTGCGGGCGGTGCCGGTCGTCGACCTGGCCGCCGTGCCGGTCGCCTTACGCGCCGGAGCAGCCCGTTTCGCCGGCGCCGCCTTCGCCCGTGCCGGTGCCGCCTTCGCTCGTCCCGGTGCCGCCTTCGCCCGTGCCGGTGCCGCCTTCGCTCGTCCCGGTGCCGCCTTCGCTCGTCCCGGTGCCGCCTTGGCCCGTCCCGGTGCCGCCTTCGCCCGTCCCGGCGTCGTCCGGCCGGAAGTCGCCTGTTTCGTGCCGGACGCCTTCGTGGCACCGGCCCGGCCGGCCGGACCGCTGCTGCGACGCCCGGCGCCACTGGACCGCAACGTCTTCGCCAGTGTCTTCACCAGTTCCGGCTTACGCAGGGCCGAGATGCCGGAGACCCCGTGTCGCCGCAGCTGTCCCCGAATGTCGTCCACCCGCATGCGGGAGATCTCCGACTCGGAGATCCGTGGCGTGTTCGGGGTCTGGTTGCCGCCCTGCCGCCTGGTCCTGGTCGCGGTCCCGCCGCGACCCGAGCTGCTTCGCTGAGCCATGGATGCTCACGCTCCTCGCCACTCGCCGTCTCGGCGCGGCGGGTCCCAACGCCGCACCGCGCGCAGCGGCTTACCCGTCAGGAGCGGTCCGAACCTCCGGCTGCCGTCAAGAGTCGTCCGAGTCTCCGGCTGCGGCCGGCGGAGCCGAGCGGGTGGCCGCCGAGGGCTCGAACAGATGCGCGAAGGCGGCCAGGTTGGCGGTCGACTCACCCCGTTTCACCCGCCACTCCCACTCGCGGCGAATCGAGCTGCCGAAGCCGATCTCCAGCATCGTGTCGAAGGACTCGTCGGCGTAGGTAAGCACCGCGCCGAGCAGCCGGTCCAACTCGTCGGCATCCACAGCGTCCGGGTTGACCCGGCCGGTGAGGTAGACGTCGCCGACCGCGTCGATGGAGAACGACACGGCGTACATCTTGGCGTTGCGCTGCAACAGCCAGGCCCACAGTTCCTCGCGCCGCTCGTCCGGCTGACGCATCACGAACGCCTCGATCCGCAGCGCGTGCTCACCGACGATCAGGTTGCAGATTGTCTTGAGCTTGTGCGTACCGGGCAGGGTCACCGCGTACGACCCTGAGCCGGTGGACTCGCAGGCGAGTTCCCGCTCCGCGCAGACGGACTCGATAAGGGCACCGAGGTCGCTCATCCGGACAACTCTACGGCGATCATCACCGCGTCGCCCGACTGCCGGGCGGTCACCCGTGCAGGTCCGGCACCGCCGGGCGACTTTGGCGCAGCGCCGTGCCTCCCTGCGTTGCCCCCGTGGGGACCGGGCCAGAGCGCCTGGCCCGGCCCTCACGGTCAGCAGCAGGCGGTGAGTTCGGCGGTCAGGCCGGCCCGGTGGTCGGCGATCGCCTCACCGTAGACGCTGAGCAGGCCGGCGGCCGTGCGATGCCAGGAGAAGGCCCGGGCATGCTGGGCGGCGCCGACGGACATTTCCGCCCGTCGGGCCCGGTCGGGCAACAGGCGGGCCAGCGTAATCGCCCAGTCCGCCGGGTCGTGCCCACGCACCAGCACCCCGCTGACCTGGTCACGCACCGCGGTGACCAGCCCACCGACGGCGGCGGCCACCACGGGCGTACCGCAGGCCTGGGCCTCCAGCGCGACCAGGCCGAAGGATTCGTTGTACGACGGCACCGCGACCAGGTCGGCCGCCTGGTACAGCAGGGGCAGTTCCGCTCCGGTGCGCGGCGGCAGGAAGTGCACCCGGTCGGTGACGCCGAGCGAGGCGGCCAACTCGATGAGCGCGGTGGGCCGGTCCAGCCCGGTGCCGCTGGGCCCGCCACAGATCACCACCGCCACCTCGCGGGCCAGTTCGGGGTCTCGCGCACGGAGGGCGGCGATCGCGCGGATGAGGACATCGGGTGCCTTCAGCGGCTGGATCCGCCCGACGAAGGCGACCAGATGACCACGGATCGGCAGGCCGAGCCGAACCCGGGCGGCCGTGGTCGCCGCGTCCCGGTCGCCGACGGCGGGACGGAACCGCTCCAGATCCACCCCGGGCTCGACCACCGTGACCCGGGTGGGGTCGGCGTCGTACCTGCCGATCAGGTCCCCAGCCTCGACCCGGGTGTTCGCCACCAACCGGTCCGCCTCCGCCACCACCTGTTCCTCACCGATCACCCGCGCCTTCGGCTCCGGCCGGTCACCGATGGCGAGCTGCGCGTTCTTCACCTTGGCGAGGGTGTGCGCGGTGTGCACCAGCGGCACCCCCCAGCGGTCCTTGGCCAGCCAGCCGACCTGCCCGGAGAGCCAGTAGTGGGAGTGGATGAGGTCGTAGTGGCCCGGCGGGCGGGCCGCCTCGGCGCGCAGTACGCCCGCGGTGAACGCGCAGAGCTGGCCGGGCAGTTCCTCCTTGGTTAGGCCCTCCAGCGGGCCCGCCATCACGTGCCGGACGTGCACCCCGGGGGCCACCTCCACCACCGGTGGCAGGTCGCCCGAGGTGGCCCGGGTGAAGATCTCGACCTCGACGTTGGCCTCGGCCAGTCGTCGGGAGACCTCCAGGATGTAGACGTTCATCCCGCCCGCGTCCCCGGTGCCCGGCTGGTGCAACGGCGAGGTGTGTACCGACAGGGTCGCGATCCGCCGGGGTCGCGGCCACGGCAGGGCACCTCGCTGACGACCGACACCGGTGTGCTCTTCCGCCACGTCCGCTCCCTTTGCCACGGTTGATGCCGTCCCCGCACGACCGGCGCTCCTGCGTCAACAATCCACGCCGGATGTCATCTTCCCGATCGGCGACGGGTAATACGTCAGGCAGGTCTTCGGGCGTGACCGACCTCATGGCGACCGCGCCGCCCGCCGTCCGATGGCAGGGGGCGAGAATGGCCGGATGAGTCGTGTCGCGATCGTCACCGGAGCATCCAGCGGGATCGGCGCCGCCACCGCGCGGCGGCTCGCCAGCGAGGGTTTCCACGTGCTCGCCGCGGCACGGCGTGCCGACCGGCTGGTCGAACTGGTCGCGGAGATCACCGCGGCCGGCGGTTCCGCCACGGCGGTGAGCTGTGACGTCACCTCCGACGAGTCGGTGGCCGACCTCGCCCGGGCCGCGCAGCAGGTCGGCGGGCCGGTGACCCTCCTGGTGAACAACGCGGGCGGGGCACGTGGGCTGGATCCGGTGGAGTCCGGCGCGATCGGTGACTGGCAGTGGATGTACGACGTCAACGTGCTCGGCACGCTGCGGGTCACCCAGGCGCTGTTGCCAGCGCTGGAGGGTTCGGGTTGCGGCACGATCGTCGTCGTCTCGTCGACCGCCGGCTTCACCGTCTACGAGGGTGGCGGCGGCTACACCGCGGCGAAGCACGCGCAGACCGCGATCGCGGGCACGTTACGGCTGGAGTTGTGTGGGCGCCCGGTGCGGGTGATCGAGATCGACCCGGGCATGGTGAAGACCGACGAGTTCTCGTTGACCCGCTTCGGCGGGGACGCCGAGCGGGCGGAGGCGGTCTATGCCGGTGTCGCCGAGCCGCTGCTCGCCGAGGATGTCGCCGACTGCATCGCCTGGTGCGCCACCAGACCGCAGCACGTCAACGTGGACCGTCTCGTGGTCCGGCCGCTGGCCCAGGCCGCCCAGCACAAGGTGCACCGGACGGGCTGACGGTGGTGCCGGCGTCCCGGCCGCTCGGCGTGGTCACCAGGGGTACCACCGGGCCCAACCGGCTGCGGCGGGTGGACAACTGGATCGTGCAGACCTGCGCCGACCCGTTGCGCGCCGCACCGGACCCACTCGTGGTGGACCTCGGCTTCGGTGCGACCCCGGTGACCGCGGTGGAGCTGCGCGCCCGGCTAACCGCCCGGGTCCGCGCGGACGTGCGGGTGGTCGGGCTGGAGATCGATCCGGTACGCGTCGCCGACGCGCAGCCCGCCGCCGATCCACCCGGGCTCACCTTCGCCCGTGGCGGCTTCGAGCTGGCCGGTCTGCGTCCCACCCTGGTCCGCGCGTTCAACGTGCTGCGCCAGTACGACGAGAGCGAGGTGGCCGACGCGTGGGCCACGATGTGCGCCGGGTTGACCACGGGTGGCCTGCTGGTGGAGGGAACCTGTGACGAGTTGGGACGCCTCGCCGGCTGGGTGCTGCTCGATGCCGACGGCCCACGCTCGCTGACCCTGGCCGCCCGGCTGGCGACCCTGAGGAGTCCGGCCGAGCTGGCCGAGCGGCTACCGAAGGCGCTCATCCACCGCAACGTGCCGGGTGAGCGGATCCACGACCTGATCCGGGCCCTCGACGACGCCTGGCGCGCCGCCGCCGGCTATGCCCCCTTCGGTCCCCGCCAGCGCTGGCTGCACACCGTGTCCACCGTCCGCGCCCAGGGCTGGCCCGTCCTCGACCGCCCCGGCCACTGGCGCCACGGCCGCCTAACCGTCCCCTGGCCCACCATTGCCCCCAACCAGTAAACCTGACCCCACCCGCCCCACCCACCCCCCCGCCCCCGCCTTCCCGGGTTGATCATGAAGTTGTTGCCCCGGGAAACGCTTGCCCGATGCAATAACTTCATGATCAACGCGAGAGGGCGGGGGTGGTTGGGGGCGCGAGGGTGGTGGGTTGTTAGAGGGTGCAGTTGATGAGGACGGGTTCGGGGTGGAGGGTTACGCCGAAGCGGGACTGGACGCCGTCGCGGATCTCGCGGGCCAGGGTGAGCAGGGCCCCGGTGCTGGCCTTGCCGGTGGGGTTGGTCAGGGCGAGGGTGTGCTTGGAGGAGATGGCGGTGCCCTCGGGGCCGGGATACCCCTTGCCGAAACCGGCCTTGTCGATCAGCCAGGCGGCGCTGACCTTGACCAGGTCACCGGCACCCGGCCAGGCCGGCGGCTCACCCAGCCCGGCGGCTCGCTGCCGCAACTGTTCGTACGTCGCGGCGTCGAGGACCGGGTTGGTGAAGAACGAGCCGACGGAGCGGGTGTCGGGGTCGCCAGCGTCGAGCACCATGCCCTTGCCCGCGCGCAGCCCCAGCACCGTGGACCGGGCCTGGGCCAGCGGCACCCGGCCACCGACCTCGACACCGAGCGCCCGGGCGAGTTCCGCGTAGCGCACCGGGCCGGACAGCGGCGAGCGGGCCAGTCGGAAGTCCACCGAGAGCACCACCCAGCGCTCGTTGTACTTGAAGATGCTGGACCGGTAGGCGAAGCCGCAGTCGGCGGCCTCGACCTGCCCGACGGCACCGGCCGTCCGGTCGTAGACCTGCACGGCGGTGATGGTCTCGGCGACCTCCTGCCCGTACGCCCCGACGTTCTGGATCGGCGTGGCACCGGTCGAGCCGGGGATGCCGGACAGGCACTCCAGCCCCGACCAGCCGTTGCGTACGGTCGCGGCGACCAGGTCGTCCCACGGCTCGCCGGCCTCGACCCGTACTGTGACGGTCTGCTCGTCCTCGGCGACCACCCGCAGCCCCCGGGAGCGGACGAGCACCACCGTGCCGGGGAAGCCGCCGTCACCGATCACCACGTTGCTACCGCCGGCGATCAGGAGGATCTCGGCGTCCGCTTCGCGTACCCGGCTGACGATCTCGGCGGCGGTGGTGGCGCTGACCACCCGGCCGGCGGGCCCACCCAGACACAATGTCGTGTATTGCGCCAGATCGTCCGTGCTGGCGGGTTGCGCGGCGGCTGTCGGCTGGGCGTAGACGTCAGACACGCCTCTCACCCTAGGCTGAGGGGTAGCCGTGGCACCCACTGGTGGCCCGGTCACCCCCGGGAGGATGGCGATGAGCAGATTGCACGGCACCAAGGATTTCTGGATCGGCGCGCTCCGGGCGGAGGGCCCGGCGTTCGCCGCCGCGGTGGCCGAGGCACCGCCCGAGACACCCGTGCTGTCCTGCCCCGGTTGGACCGTGACCGACCTGACCCGCCATCTCGCCGGCGTCTACCGGTGGGTGCACGCCGTGGCCGGCTCGGGCGATCCGTCGGCACCACAGCAGGGCAGGTCACAGCCGGTCGAGCCGGCGGCGGACGTCACCGCCGTGCAGCAGTGGCAGCAGGCGTACGACGAGCTGATGGCGCTCTTCGACTCCCTCGACCCGGAGGCGCCGGCCTGGAACTGGGCTCCACAGCCGAAGAAGGCGGGCTTCTGGCCGCGCCGGATGGCCCACGAGACGGCGGTGCACCGTTGGGACGCCCAACTCGCCATCGCCGCGGGTGAGCCGGTCGAGGCGAAGCTCGCGGCCGACGGGGTGAGCGAGGTACTCGACACCTGGCTGCCGGCGGGCCGGCGCAAGTCGGGCGGCCCGTGGGCGGGCGTGGTCCGGTTGACCGCCACCGACGCCGACCAGGAGTGGTATCTGCGGCTGCGCGGCGAGGGGGTGGCCCTGCTCGACACCGGCACCATCCTCGATCACGACGACCATCACGCCCGGGTTCAGGTCACCGGCACCGCCAGCGACCTGCTGCTGGCGCTCTGGGGCCGGGTCAGCTTCGACACCCTGACCGTCTCCGGCGACCGCGCCCTGCTCGACGGCGTACGCACCGGCTGACCCCCTCCCGACCTCGTTGATCATGAGGTTGGCGGCAACCGCCAGATCAAATCCGCCACCAACCTCATGATCAAGCAGGGTGGGGCGGGGGTGACGGTTGTGGCCATTCTGTGATGGGTGCTGAGAGAGCGCTCTCTTGACATGGTCCCAGGGCGGACCGCAGGCTACGAGAGAGCGCTCTCAGAACCTCCTACCACCACCCCGACCTGAGAGGGGTCATCAGACAATGGGCACATTCCCGCGTCACCGCCTCGCGGCGGTCGCTCTGGCCGCCACCGGCGTCCTGCTCGTCACCAGCGGCTGCGGCGGCGGCGACGAGGCCGCCGGGGACGGCAAGATAACGCTCACCGTCGACGTCTTCGGGCAGTTCGGCTACGAGCAGCTCTACCAGCAGTACATGGACGCCAACCCGAACATCAAGATCGTCGAGCGGGGCACCGGCGGCAACCTCGACGAGTACTCGCCGAAGCTGACCCAGTGGCTCGCCGCGGGCAAGGGCGCCGGCGACGTCGTGGCCATCGAAGAGGGCCTGATGGTCGAGTACAAGGCCAATCCGGACAACTTCGTGAACCTGCTCGACCATGGTGCCGCCGACCTCAAGGGCAATTTCCTGGAGTGGAAGTGGAACCAGGGGCTGACCGCCGACGGCCAGAAGCTGATCGGGCTCGGCACCGACGTCGGCGGCATGGCCATGTGCTATCGCACCGACCTGTTCGAGAAGGCGGGCCTGCCGACCGACCGTGAGCAGGTCTCCGCGCTCTGGCCGACCTGGGAGGACTACATCGCCACCGGCGAGAAGTTCAAGGCCGCCGACACCGGCGCGTCGTTCCTGGACGCGGCCACCAACACCTTCAACACCATCGTGCTCCAGACGGCCGGCAACGCGCAGGGCTACCACTACTACGACACCAGCGACAACCTGGTGGTGGACACCAACCCGGCGGTCAAGCAGGCCTGGGACATCACCATGAACATCGTCACCGCCGGCCTGTCCGGCAAGTACGGCTCCTGGTCCGAGGAGTGGGTTTCCGCCTTCAAGCAGGCCAAGTTCGCCACCATCGCCTGCCCCGCCTGGATGACCGGCGTGATCGAGGGCAACGCCGGGCCGGAGGCCAAGGGCAAGTGGGACATCGCCCGGGTGCCGGGCAACGGCGGCAACTGGGGCGGCTCGCACCTGGCCGTACCGCAGCAGAGCAAGCACCAGGACGAGGCGATCAAGCTGGCCAAGTTCCTGACCAGCGCCGAGGGTCACATCGGCGCGTTCAAGGCCAAGGGCCCGCTGCCGTCCTCGCCGCAGGCGCTTGACGACCCCGCCATCACCGAGGCCACCAACGCGTACTTCTCCGACGCGCCGGTCGGCAAGATCTTCGGCGAGGGTGCGAAGACCCTGAAGCCGGTCTACATGGGCCCGAAGAACCAGGCCGTCCGCACCGAGGTGGAGAACGCGGTCCGCACCGTCGAGCTGGGCCAGCGCAGCCCCGACCAGGGCTGGCAGGACGCCATCAACAACGCCAAGAAGGCCGCCGCCAAGTAACCGGCCCGACGGCCCCATTCCCCGCCGCCGGTCCAGGGTCCCGCCGCGTATCGACGCGTACGGCGGGCTCGCCCTGGGCCGGCGCGGGGCGGGGGCGTGGAAAGGAGTCAACGGGTCATGGCGTTGCAGCTCGACGCGCGACCGCCGGCCAGACCGGCGCCGCGGGACACCCGCCCGTCCCGGGCCGGCCGGCTGAGCCGGATCGACGCGAAGTACTCGCCCTACCTCTACATCGCTCCGTTCTTCGTGATCTTCGCGATCTTCGGGGCCTGGCCGCTGGCGTACACCTTCTGGGTCTCGCTGCACGACTGGGACCTGCTCGGTAGCAATCCCACCTTCGTGGGTACGGACAACTACGCCCGGCTGCTGGCGGACAGCGACTTCTGGCACTCGGTGGTCAACACCCTCGGCATCTTCCTCATCAGCACGGTCCCGCAGCTGCTCGCCGCGCTCTGGCTGGCGAACCTGCTCAACCGGCAGCTGCGGATGCGTACCGGTTGGCGGATGGCGGTGCTGGTGCCCAACGTCACCTCCACGGCCGCCGTGGCGATCGTGTTCGGGGTGCTGTTCGGCCGCGAGTTCGGCATGGTCAACTGGCTGCTCGACCTGATCGGCGTCGACGGCATCGAGTGGAAGTCCAACCGGTTCGCCTCCTGGGTGGCCATCTCGACCATGGTCGACTGGCGCTGGACCGGCTACAACGCGCTGATCTTCCTGGCCGCCATGCAGGCCATTCCCCGCGACCTCTACGAGGCGGCGGCGATCGACGGCGCGAACCGGGCCCGGCAGTTCTGGACCATCACCGTGCCGCTACTCAAGCCGACGATCATCTTCTGCGTCATCATCTCCACCATCGGCGGGCTGCAACTGTTCACCGAGCCCCGGCTGTTCCACTCCGGCACCAACGCGATCCGCGGCGGGCCGATGCGCGAGTCACAGACCATGACCATGTACATGTTCGAGAACGCCTTCGCGCCCTACTACAACTTCGGCTACGGATCCGCGGTCGCCTGGCTGCTCTTCGCCCTGATCGCCATCGTCGCGGCGATCAACGTACTGATCATCCGCCGGCTCGGCGCCGGCGCCCGGCCGGACACCGGCAAGCGGAAGGGAGTCTCGCGATGAGCGAGCGCAGCGAGGTGGCGCGATGAGCCGGTTGTGGCGGGCGAGCCCGCTGACGTACTTCGCACTCGTCGCCGCCGGGGTGCTGTCGGTCTTCCCGATCTACTGGATGTTCGTGGTGGCCAGCCGGTCCAGCGACGCGATGGGCCAACTGCCACCGCCGGTGACCCCGGGCGGCAACCTGGGTGCGAACATCTCCCGGCTGTTCGCCAACACCGACGCCTACTTCGTGACCGGCCTGATCAACTCGGCGATCGTCGCGGTCACGGTCACCGTCTCCGTGGTGTTCTTCTCCACCCTGGCCGGGTTCGCCTTCGCCAAGCTGCGGTTCCGGGGCAGCAACGCACTGCTGATGGTCATCATCGCCACGATGATGGTGCCCACCCAACTGGGCGTGATCCCGTTGTACATCCTGATGACGAAGCTGAACCTGAACGACCGGCTGCCAGCGGTGATCATGCCCGCCCTGGTCACCGGGTTCGGGGTGTTCATGATGCGGCAGTACGCCGGGCAGGCGGTCAGCAGCGAGCTGATCGAGGCTGCCCGGGTGGACGGTTGCGGCACCGCCCGCATCTACTGGAACGTGGTGGTGCCGGCACTGCGGCCGGCCGCCGCCGTCCTGGGCCTGCTCACCTTCATGACCACCTGGAACGACTTCCTCTGGCCGTACGCGGTGCTCAACGACCCGGAGAATCCCACCGTGCAGCTATCGTTGCGGGCCCTGTCTGACGGCTACTACCAGGACATGTCCCAGGTCTTCACCGGCACGGCCATCGCCACGCTGCCCCTGCTGCTGGTATTCGTCCTGTTCGGCCGCCAGATCATCGGCGGGATCATGGAAGGTGCGGTCAAGGCGTGACTGAGTTGAGATTTCCGGACAACTTTCTCTGGGGTGCGGCCACTGCGGCGTACCAGATCGAGGGGGCGACCCGCGACGACGGGCGCGGCGAGTCGATCTGGGACACCTTCAGCCGGACCCCGGGCAAGGTACACGCCGGCCACACCGGTGACGTCGCCTGCGACCACTACCACAGGTACGCCGACGACGTCGCGATGATGGCGGAGCTGGGGTTGCAGGCGTACCGCTTCTCGGTGTCCTGGCCTCGCATCCAGCCCGACGGCAGCGGCCCGGTCAACCCGCGCGGCCTGGACTTCTACGACCGGCTGACGGACGCGCTGCTGGGCCGGGGCATCGACCCGATCATCACGCTCTACCACTGGGACCTGCCGCAGACGTTGCAGGATCGCGGCGGATGGACCAGCCGGGACACCGCCGAGCACTTCGCCACCTACGCCGCCGCGTTGTACGCCCGCCTCGGCGACCGGGTCGGCACCTGGACCACGCTCAACGAGCCGTGGTGCTCGGCGTACCTCGGCTACGGCAACGGCGTGCACGCCCCCGGGGTGCAGGAACCGGGAGCCGCCTTCACCGCCGTACACCACCTGCTGCTCGCGCACGGCCTGGCTGTCCAGGCGCTGCGCGCGGGCGGTGCCGGGCGCGTAGGGGTGACGCTCAATCCCGCCGACGTACGCCCCGCCGACCCGAACAGCGCCGCCGACGCCGCCGCCGTACGCCTGGTCGACGGCCTGCACAACCGGATCTTCCTCGATCCGCTGCTGGTCGGCGGGTACCCGGACGACGTCCGGGAGCATGTCGCGCGGTTCGTCGAACCCATCTTCGTACGGGACGAGGACGAGAAGATCATCGCGGCGCCGATCGACCTGCTCGGGATCAACTACTACGCGCCGACCTACGTCGCCGGCCGGCCGGACGGTGCCGGCGGGGGCGGGGCGTACCCCGGCACCGAGGGGCAGGTGCAGTTCCTGGCACCGGTCGGGCCGCTCACCGACATGGGCTGGATGATCGAACCGGCCGGCCTGACCCGGCTGCTGGAACGCATCGCCACCGACTATCCGGCGGTGCCGCTGCTGATCACCGAGAACGGTGCGGCGTTCCCGGACAAGACCGCCGACCAGACGACCCCCCTCCAGGACTCGGACCGGGTCGCCTACCTCGACGGCCACCTGCGTGCCGCGCACGAGGCCATCGCCCGGGGCGTCGACCTGCGCGGCTATCTCGTATGGTCATTGCTTGACAACTTCGAGTGGGCCGAGGGGTACCGTAAGCGATTCGGCATCGTGCACGTCGACTACCTCACTCAGCGGCGTACACCGAAGTCCAGCGCCCGGTGGTACCAGGAGGTGATCTCCCGGAACGGGCTGTGACGAGGTGGTGGTTTCTCCGATGACGGGGGCACAGCGGCCCACTCTGGAAGCGGTGGCACGACGGGCCGGTGTGTCCCGGGCCACCGTTTCCCGGGTGGTCAACGGCTCGACCACGGTCGCCGAGCCGATCCAGGAGGCGGTCCGTCAGGCGGTCGCCGAGCTGGGGTACGTGCCGAACCTGGCCGCACGCACCCTCGTCACCCAGCGGACCGACTCGATCGCCCTGGTGATGCCGGAGGAGGCCACCCGGGTCTTCTCCGACGACCAGGTCTTCCCGGGGATCATCCGGGGCGCCGCGCAGGAGTTGGAGGCCGCGGACAAGCAGCTGGTGCTGATGCTGGCCGGGTCGCCGGCCGGGCATGAACGGGTCGCCCGGTACACCACCGGCCGGCACGTCGACGGGGTGCTGTTCGCCTCGCTGCACGGGGCTGATCCGCTGCCCGCCCGGCTGTCGGCGCTGGGCATCCCGGTGGTGTGCAGCGGCCGACCGCTCGACGGGGCGGACGTGCCGTACATCGACGTCGACCAGGTCGGCGGGGTCACCCGCGCGGTGCGGCACCTGATCGACAGCGGCCGACGTCGGATCGCCACCATCGCCGGTCCGCAGGACATGGTCGCCGGCATCGAGCGGCTGGCCGGCTACCGGGACACCGTCACCGCCGCCGGGCTGACCGAGATGGTGGCGGTCGGCGACTTCACCCGCGAGTCCGGCGCGGCGGCGATGCGCGAGCTGCTCGCCGCCCACCCCGACCTGGATGCCGTCTTCGCCGCATCGGACCTGATGGCCCACGCCGCCCTGCGTACGCTGCGTGCGGCGGGACGGCGGGTGCCCGAGGACGTCGCGGTGATCGGCTTCGACGACATCGAGACGGCCGCGTACACCGATCCGCCGTTGACCACCGTCCGGCAACCGATAGTGGAACTGGGTCGGCAGGGCACTCGGCTGCTGCTTCGCCTCGCCGCCGGCGACCAGGTAGAGCCGGCGCTCATCCTGCCCACCGAGCTGATCATCCGCGAATCCGCCTGAGCCACGTCGGCGTCCCCCGGCGCCCGGACCTGCGCGGACTGTGATGTTCGGCATTACGTCCTCACTACGCCTCACGGCCCATCGACGGGGCGGGCCTCTCCCAGCAGGCCGCCGAGACTCCCGATCACCGCCCGAGAGGCCGCCGATCCCGCCCGGACCGGGCACATCCGGCATTGTCTGCTCCCATATCCGGTATGTACCGTGAGCGCGTCACGCACAGTGGTTCGTGGCTTCGATCCGTGGGGGAGTCGAACGGTGCCCACCGAAACGCCGTCGAATGCGGCCGATCCGAGTCGTCGCATCATCGGCGGCGCAGCAGATCGCTCGACCCGCACCTGGCAATTTGTGGGAGTCACCACCCTGGCCGGCGTCATCGCATTGACCGCTGTCGCGGTTCCCTGGCTGCTGGCGTCGGACGACAGCCGTCGCGACGAAGCCGCCGCCCCCGCCGCGACGGGCAATCTGACCCATCCGGCGACGTCCTCGGTGCCCAGCACCCATCCGACCTCGGCCGGTCCGACCACCCAGGGCACGGCAACGGCTGCCGAGCCGGCAGCGCCGAGCAGCGAACCGGCCTCGGACCGGTCGGTCGGGTCGGTGACGTCCGCACCGCCGCCGGTCGCGCCCGCACCGGCGTCACCGTCGGCCGCTGCCCCCGACCGCTCCACTGCGGCGGCACCGTTCAGCCCGGTCAGCGTGGAGGCCGAGGACCCGGCCAACCTGCTCAGCGAGGGCGCCGGCATCGCCAGCTGCGCCGCCTGCGGCAACGGTGCCCGGGTTCGCTATGTCGGCAGGCTCACCGCCTACCTCACCACGGCCACCGGCGGCAGTCGGACCATCACCGTCAGGTACACAGTCAAGGGTGACCGCACCATCAAGATCTCCATCAACGGTGCCGCGCCAACCGCACACCACCTGACCGGTACCGACTGGGACACCCCCCGCACCCTCCGGTACACCGCGATGGTCCCGGCGGGGCGGGTCAGCATGGCCTTCTACAACGACACCGGCCCAGCTCCGGACATCGACAAGATCACCATAAGCTGACTCCGCGCGGATGAGTCGATTCGTCGCGTACGTCGCGCTGTGCCGAGCCATGCTGCTCGGCAGGTTGGCGTTGACGCTGGCGGCGGTCGGCGTCGGTATCCGGCTTGTCGACGATCCCTGGCAAGCGGGTGGTGCTCTGCTGCTCGTCACCGTCACCACATGCGTGCAGGTCACCGTGTTGGGCCGCTGGCCGAGCGTCATTCGGTGGCGGTTGGGTTTCCTGGCCGTTGACGCCTTCATCATGATCGCGGTGCTGGTGGTCAGCCAGGGACAAGTGGCCTTCTTCTGTTATTCCGCCGGCTTCGCCGCGCTCACCGGCGCCCTGTTGGGGATCCGCGCACTACCCCTGTGGATCGCCGTCGCCGGGCTCGGGCTCGCCGTGGCGACCCACCTGCTGCGGACCGGCGGGCCGGCGGACTCCATCGCGGCACCGTTCGTACTGGCTTTTCCGATGATGAACATCGTCTGCGGGTACGGTGCGGCCGTGCTGACTGCGGCCCTGACCCGCTACCTCGACGCCTCGATCGCAGCGGTCGCCAGCGCCTACCACTCGGCGGCGGCTTCGGAGCGGGCACGGTTGGCACGCGAGTTGCACGACTCGGTCGCGAAGACGCTGCGCGGTGTTTCCTTCGCTGCCGTCGCCCTTCCCACCCTGCTCCGCCGCCAACCCGACCTGGCCGAGGAACTCGCCAACACCGTCTCCGTCGGAGCCGACACCGCTATCCGCGAGGCTCGCGAACTGCTCACCGGACTGCGCCGGGATCCGCTGGACCGGCCGCTCGCCGCTCATCTGCGCGAGCTGTGCCGGGACTGGACAGAGCGGACCGGGATTGCGATGCAGCTCGACGCCGCCGACGTCGAGGAGCCGACACCGGCAGCTCGGTACGAGTTGAGCCAGATCACGGCCGAGGCGTTGGAGAACGTCGCCCGGCACGCCGCGGCCACACTGGTCAACGTGAGCCTGCGCGAACGGGAGGGACACGTGGAGTTGACCATTTCCGACGACGGTGTGGGCTTCGCGCCGCCCGGCGAGCTCACTACGCTGTCCACAATGGGCAGCTTTGGCATCATCGGGATGACCGAGCGCGCCCAAGCGGTCGGTGGCACGCTGCGGCTCGACTCTCATGCCGGAACGGGCACCCGGGTGGTCGCCCGGGTACCACTTCCGGCCGCCGCCGGTGTCACCACCACCCCGTCCAGTGGATGGCGACCGTGATCGAAGTCATGCTCGTGGATGACAACCCCATCGTCCGGATGGCCCTACGCGGCTATCTCGCCAGCGCCGACGACATCACCGTGGTCGGTGAAGCGCCCGACGGACGGAGCGCGGTGACCATGGCGGCACGTCTCCGTCCGGACGTGACCCTGCTGGATCACCGGATGCCGATCGCCGACGGCCTCAGCGTGGTCAGCCAGCTCACGGAACACTCTCGCATCCTCGTCCTGACCAGCGACGACGCCGACGAGCTGATCGCCGGGATGCTACGCGGCGGCGCCCGCGGCTATCTGGTGCACGGTGAGTTCGATCCGGCCGAGCTGCTGCGCGCGGTCCGGGCAGTGGCTGACGGACAGGGCTGGCTCTCGCCGCGCGGCGCCTCGGTCACCATCTCGGTGCTCCGCGAGCAGGCCGCCCGCGAGGAGGAGGACGCGGAACGGACGCAGCACGACCAGGCCCGGCGGGCGGCATTCGGGCTGACCCCGCGCGAGCAGGAGGTGATGGCGCTGCTCTGCGCCGGGCATGCCAACGCGGCGATCGCCCGTCGCCTGCTGCTGACCGAGAAGACGGTGAAGAACCATCTTGCGAACATCTTCACCAAACTGCACGCCACCAACCGCACCGAGGCAGTCGTACGGTGGACGGGCCGCCAGTAGTCGCCCGACCTGTGTCCGCCGGTTGAACGCCACGGCGTTATCCGCCGTCGTATGGACGACGGGCCCTGCCGCCCGGCCACACCGCCCGGATGGGGTAGCCATGCGCGATCGATCGGCGACCGGCCGATGAGGGAACAACCAAGGAGCGACACCGGCCGCGACCCGAAGCTGGTCACCGCGCTGATCGTCCATCCCGGCCGAGCGGAGGGAGCCGCGCTGCGCGCGGTCCTCGACGTCGGCGAACAGATCCGGGTCGTCGCCCGCACCGAGGACGGCGGCACGGCGACGACCCTGACGCAACGGCTGCGTCCCGCCGTGATCCTGCTGGACGACCGAATCGCCACGCCCGACTACCGGGAGCTGGTCCGGACGCTGGCCAGACAATCCCGAGTGATCATCATGACCGCTGCCACCGAATGCACCACGATCACGGCGCTGCTCCGCGACCCGGTGCGTGGCTGCCTGGTGTACGGCCAGTTCGAGGCCGCCGACCTGCGCGAGGCAGTCCGCGCGGTGGCCGCCGGCCTGGGCTGGCTCTCACCGGTGGCGGTCGCCGCAGCGAGCTGGCAGTTGCGCGGCAGGCGGCGGCCCGTCGCGACCGCGCTGACCGGCACGGACACCATCGGCCTCCGGTAACGTTCAGGACACCAGTTCATCGACCCGGCCGAGGACTCCCCGCGCGGCCCGCAGGGCGTAGAACGAGCGCGACCGCACTGTCCCCTCCGGAATGCCGATCCGATTGGCCGTCTCGGCGACCGAGGCGCCGCCGTAGTACAGCTCGACCAGCACGGCGCGGTGTTCGGGGGTGAGTTGGCGAAGCGCGTCGGCCAGCGCGAACCGGTCGACGATCTCGTCGAAGGCGTTCTCAGCTGACGGCAGCCACGCCACGTCGACCCCGTAGATCTCCGTCGGTCGGGCAGCACGGGCCCGGACGGCGTCGATCACCAGGTGCCGCGCGACGATGAAGAGCCACCGACGTACGGTCTCCGCCTCGGTCGGAAGTTCTGCCAGCCGGCGCCAGGCCCGCAGCATGGTCTCCTGGAGCAGGTCCTCGGCGAGCTCACGCTGCCCCCGGGTCAAGCGCAACAGGAACGCGTACAGCGGATGCGCGTTCGCGGCGAAGATGGCCCGCATCCTGCGAACGGCGTCGGCGTCGCTCGACGGGCGTGTCTCGATGTCCACAGCTGTTCTCTCCCCCGGCCCGGACGGTCTGCCCGGGCACCCCGGACGGAGGCTAGTGGCCGCTGCCCGGGCGGCACCTGAGGCGAAGGGCCCAGTGGGGCCCAGACACCGACCGGCGCGACGCTGGCGATCCGATCGGCGCAAAGTTCTGCGCCTTCGGGTTGAACCGCTCAGGCCACCGGTCCGTCAGGCGGTCGTCCGGTTCTTCGGGCATCCGGCAGCTACCACGACGGAGGCAGCACGGTGGGCAAGAATGATTCGCGGGACATCAAGATGAGCCGAATCAGCTATGAGCAGCGGGTTCGTGAGTTGAACGGCGGGCGACGGCGGTCGCAGCAGTCGAGTTCGGACTCGGACGAGGCCGAGCTGCGGGACCGGACGGCGCAGAACCTGGACCGGGTCCGGTTCTCGGAGGCCAACAACGGGCAGTCCGCGCAGTGGCACGCGACCCCGCACGGGCAGCCCAACGAGGTCACCTACGACCCCAGCTATCCCTATGCCCAGCCGGGACAGCCCGGCCTGACGGCAGCGGGCAGTCTCGACCACGAGGTGGGCGACCACGAGTTCGCTGACCGCACGTACCAGCATCCCGACGACCGCGACCTGCGGGCGGTCAACATGCACCTGCCCGGCAACGACGCGGAGAGCGCCGAGCTGCAGGCCTCGTACCGACGACAGACCCAGACCATCCACGAGAACTGGGACGAAGTGCGAAACGCGGTCCCTCGGGACCGGCCCATCGCCAGGGACCAGGCCTGGTCCGACTACGTGAACGGGCGGGTCGACTACGCCCAGGCGAATCCGCACGTGCACAACGAGTCGGTCTCCGGGGACCTGTTGAGCTCGCTGCGTGATGCCCGGCTCTCCGACGGTCCCGTCGGCAACCAGCTCCGGGCCATCTCGCAGGAGGCCAGCGTCCGGCACCAGCACGGCGGCGAGGTGCAGCGGATCGGACCGGTGGCGGGCACGTCGTCCACCCGGGTGTCCGCCTACGGGAACAACCTGGCCGGGGCGAGCGGGCAGCAGAAGGGCAAGGGCCGGAAATGACGGAGGTGGCCGAGCGACACCAGGAGCAGCCGGCGGCGATGACCGTAGGCCCGCCGGCACCGCCGCCTCCGCCCGCGCCGCGCTTCATCTACCACCTCGACGACGAGGAGTACGACGACGCCCTGGCTCACCTGTGCATCTGGGTCGAGCACGTCCTGTTGCCGACGTACGGACGGGAGGTCACCTCGTCCCTGCCCTGGTGCCCGCAATGGTGGAATCATGCCGAGGCGGTTGCTCAACTACACGCCCTCTGGCTGACCTGGCAGGAGTTGACCGGCCACCTCGGTGGGCCGCTCGGCCCGGCCAACTGGCATCGGGATTATCTGGGCCCGGTGATGACCACCCTTCGTGACCCGGCTGGGCCATTCGCCGGCTGCAAGGCCGGAGCGCATCGAGCCAAGACATCGCCCGCTGTAGAGATGTTCGCCGTCGATTCCTGACGGTCCGGCGAGGAGACTGCGGCGACCGGTCAGCCGGTCGCCGCAGTCCTCGTCTCTGCTGCGGTCGCACATGGCCAGGCTCTAGCAGGTAAGCGTGTTGTCTGCCCCAGGGTCGACGTTCAACGTGGCGGCGAGGCGCCGGTACGCCTCGACCCGTGCCCGCACCTGCGCCGGGTTCCCGCCACCGCATTCCAGCGCACCGTTGATGGTCCTGATCGTCTCGCCGAATCCCCCGCCACCGGTGATCGCGGAGTGCGCGGTCGTCGTGCCGGCGCCGGACTGGGTCATCCAGAACCACAACGCGGTCTGCCACGCCACCGACGAGTCGGTCTTCACCAGGTCGGGCTGGTTGAGCAGGTCCAGCCCGAGCGCATCACCCGCGGCCTTGTAGTTGGTGTTCCAGCTGAGCTGGATCGGCCCGCGCCCGTGGTAGGCCGTCTGTCCGGCCGGGCATCCGTAGGGCTGGCCGCTGTCGCAGTAGTTCCCCCAGGCAGCCCGGTTTATCTCCTCGACGTGCACCAGACCACCGGATTCGTGGTCGATGTTGGCCAGGAAGGCGGCAAGTTCCCGCTTGCGGGTCTGCGCGTTCCCCGTGCTCGCGAAGGCGGGAAACTTGCGCATCGCGTCGGTCAGTCCGGCGTAGCTGTAGAAGGAGTTCCGGCCGGGAAACATGGCAGCAAAGTCCGACCCGCTGAGCAGCGTCTCCCCGTCCGCGTCCGGGGAGCCCTCCGGCTCCTCCGATCCGGACGACGCGGTCGCGTCCGGATCCGGCGCTGAGGCGTCCGCGTCGGCATCCGTGTCGGCGTCGGCGTCAGGTTCGTCGTCATCGGTGGTGTACTTCGCGAAGAGCCCGCGAATCTGGAACGGATAGCTGCCCAGGGCGAGGACGGGCATGCCGCCCTGGACCTTCACACCTTCGAGACCGATGTCCCAGGCCATCAGGGTCAGGGTCAGATGGTCGCCGACCGCCTCGCGCTCCGTCAGCAGCCGCCTGGTCTCCGTGGCCAGATGGCAGAAGTAACGGGCGTGGGCGTGGATCGAATCCTCCGCGTCGAGCACCGACGCATCGCCGCTGTCGTCGTCGTCCTCGCCGAACTCCTCGAACACTTCGGGCGTCAGCTGGGAGAGTCCCGCCCTCCCCTGCGGGCCTTCCAGCTCCGCGTCGAACCCGGACGCGTGATCGATCTGGGCCGCGATGATCACGGGGGTGAGCAGGTCGCACTTCCTGGCGGCGGCCTTGATCGGTGCCACCAGGTTCTGGTCCGGCACCTCAGTCCCGTCGAAGGTGCCCCGGCCGTCTCCGCCCGCCAACTGGATCAGCGCGTTGGTACTGGTCGCCGGCTCGCTGGCGGCTGCGGAGTCGGGTGCGGATGAGGTCATCTGTGACCCGCCGGCCATCGCGAAGATGACCAGCAGGACGATCAGCGCCAACATCGCCAGCACCACCAGCGGGAACATCCCTACCACCGAGATGATCAGCCAGAGCAGCTGCGCCGAGTCGAACTTGGTCAGCGACTTCGTCGCCTGACCGGCCGCGCGCACCTTCCCGAGTGCCATGGCGGTCAGCCGACCTGACGGGAATCGCGGCGCTGCCACCTCGCCGCGGCACGTTCGGTGATGGCCTGCACCTCGGCCTTCGCCGCCACCGCGATCGGCCCGGCATGGGGCTCCCGATACCAGGGGCGTAGCTGGATCAGGGCCGGCCGGATTCCGGTTGCCAGCAACAGGGCGGTGCCCTTCGGCAGAGCCCGGATCTTGTCCGCCGGCAGCACCTGCTCCTGCCGGTACGACACCGACCGCGACGACCCGTCCCGGGAACGGGAGTAGCTCGGGGTACGCACATCGTGCTGGCCGACCAGCTTGGCGACCTTGTCGACAAAGTCGGCGTCGTCCAGTCCGGCACCGAGCAGTTTGATGGTGGCCGCGCTCCACAGCGCGTCCATCCCCACCTCGCCCCAGACCCGGACGCCCTGCCGATAGCTCTGTAACAGGGTCACCACGCTGATCCCCCGGGAGCCGAGGTGGCTGTAGAGGTCGGGCAGGTCGGAGATGCGGCAGACGTTGGCGGCCTCGTCCAGAACGGCGGTCATCGGCGGATCCAGCCGCCCGCCCATGCGCTCGGCAGCCACCACTCCGGCACGGATCACGGCATCCGCCAGGCCGGCGGTCACCCCGGCGGCGGAGCCGCCACCGTCCTTGGAGAGCAGGTAGAGGGTGTCGCGGCCGAGGACGTGTTCGTCCGGAATGAACTGCGGCAGCTGCGGATCAGGGCTCACCCAGGCCACGATCTCCGGATCGAGCAGGCAGGCGACGCACTGCCGGGCGGTCTCGTAGATGCCGTCGCGGGTCTCGACGGCGCCGCGCACCGTGCCCTGCAACTGGTCGGCCATGGCCGTCATCTCAAGGTCGCGGAGCAGGTCGATCGGCGTACGGTCGGCGGGGTCGGCGAGCCAGGCCAGCATCTCGTTTATGGATGCACCACTGCGGGAGGCGGCGAGGAAGAGCGCGGTAAGCGTGTTCTGGGCCGCCGCGATCCAGAAGTCCTTCTTGGACGAGTCGTCGTTGACGGAGCTGACGAAGTGCCCGGCCAGCCGTCGGGCTCCCTCGATGGTGTCGCATCCGCTGAGCATGTCCCACCACATCTCGCGCTCGGCGTACGCGATGCCCTGCGGGTCGAAGGTCCAGACCAGGCCGGCCCTCGACCGCTCCTGCCGGGTGACGGTGAACACGTCGGACTTGTTCGACGTCAACA
Source organism: Verrucosispora sp. WMMD573 (assembly GCF_027497175.1). NCBI lineage: Bacteria > Bacillati > Actinomycetota > Actinomycetes > Micromonosporales > Micromonosporaceae > Micromonospora > Verrucosispora sp. WMMD573. Next base: position 820,342 of record NZ_CP114901.1, read on the forward strand.
GGACCGCTCCGGGCGCCCGTAGGACACGTGGCACGGCGATACCTGTGGACTTGCCGGAGCGCGGAGCCATCAGGTCCAGCTCGACGTCCTCGTAGGAGGAGCGCAGCTCCGGTCCGGCCGGCACGAGGTCACCGAGTAGGTTGCCGGTGTCATCCGGGCGTAGCCGGGAGACGCCCTTCAGCCCGGGACGCAACTCACGGGCGCGAGCCTCGATTCCCTTGCCCGTCAGGGCGCTGAGTTCAGCGGCCCGGGCGAGGCCACGGGGCTGCCGGAGGTGGCGGACGAGCCCACGGATGAGGCCGGCCACCGGCGCGGACCCGAGCAGGACGAGCGTGACCGCCCCGCCATAGGCCAGGTGGGACGGCAGCCCCGGCCAGACCTCCTCGGTGGCACCGCCGAGCAGGTTGAGATAGACGTCCATCGTGAAGGGCGGCAGCTGCCAGCCGTGCCCGGTGAGCACTGCGGCGAGGGTGCCACCGAGCCACAGCAACACGAAGATCACCAGGTTGAGCAGCGCGACTCCGGGAATCAGCCACGGCAGGTAATCGCCGCCGATCCCACCCGGGCGGCTCACCGACGCCCCGGTTCGTCATGTCGCCGGTGGGCCTGAACTGTGGTAACGGCTCCGAGGTGGGGTAGGTCTCCGCCGGTCACCGCGCGCACCAAGGCGGCCCGCTCGGCCAGCAGCCGTTCCGCCTCACCGTTGGCGATCCAGCGGGTGTTCGTATCGTGCAGGTGGCGTTCGGCGTCGGTGATCGCGACCCGGATCGGGATACCGGGACGACCGCCTACCTTGATCAAGAACCGGCCCCGGCCGGGCGGTTCCTCGTTTCCGCCGTCCTGGGCCCAGCCCGGCGGTGACGACCAGGACGAGACCAGCTCGATCTCACGCCGGGACAGCCCCACCACCCGGCCCAGATCCTCCATCTCGGCTCGGGGCAGACCGGCGCAGGCCACCATGCCGGCGCGCTCGACGAAACCCCGGGCCTTGGCCTTGTCCGCCTCCGACCCCAGCGCCTCGGCGTCCTTCAACGTGTGGGTGATCTTCGCGTCGGCGAGACCGAGCGACCGGTTCAACCGGGTGAGGGCGTCGATCCGATCGACGATGCCCGAGGCCGCGCGCAACGGTCGCCACAGTTCGTCGAGAACTGTGAAGAACCAGCGCCGGGGTGCTAGTCCCGCGTCGGCCAGGGCGTGTGAGGCGGCCACCGTACCCAGACCGTCCGACCATGCCGCGAGCATCGCGGCGGCGGTCAACTGCCCGTCCGCCTCACCGATGCGGGAGATGTCGATGCAAACCGCGGTGGCGTCCGGGTCGATCCTGGTCGAGGTCTGCGCGGCGAAGGTGTCACCCAGCGGGCCGTCGAGGATGCCGAGCAGTGATCGGTGCAGCGGGTCCACGGCGTCGCGGTAGCGGGCCTCCTGCCCACGGTCGAGGGTCACCTGCCGCACCCGAGGCGGCCCCTCCTCCAGCACGGTGAGCAGGTCGGGCAGCCGGAAGGTCTGCCCCACCGTGGTGCGTTCGCGCAGGTGGCGAAGGCAGGCGGAGAGCACCGACTGCTCGTGGTCACTGATCGGCGTGCCCCGGACGATGGTGAGCAACGCCGCGACCATGTTGAGGACGCGGCCATGGGTCTCGGCGGCCAGTGCCTGCCCCGCCTGCCCACCGATCCGCGCCGCCGCCATACCCATCGCACCCGGGTCCAGGATGTTCAGTCCCCCGACGCCACGGGCGATGGAGATGACCTGACCGCCGAGGGCCCGAACGGTGTCGGCGTAGTCGGGTTTCAGGTCACCGAGCACCAGCGGCACCACGCCCTGGGCGCTCAGCCCGATCAGCATCCGGTTGATCAGCGTCGACTTGCCGAGACCGGGCATCCCCAGCATGAACAGCGACGGGTTGGAGATGTACCGGGCCCGGGTGAACCAGTTGAGCGGGTCACCGCAGACGGTCGCCCCGGAGTGCAGGTGCTGTCCGAGCGGGATGCCGGTCATCGGTGCGCCGGAGCCGGAGGCGAAGGGCCAGAGCCCACATGCCTGCACGGTGGTGGCCCGCCACATGGTGGGCGGATCCAACGGTGCCACCCGACCTCCGCCGAGGAGGTACGAGCCACGGTGCGGCACGGCGTCGTCCGTGTTGGCCTTGGCCAGCCGCCGCAGATACCGCTGCTCGGCTGCCTCCTGCTGGGCCTGCTGTCGGCGGGCCCGCCGCAGCGCCCGGGGAGTCTGGCTGCCTGTCTCGTCGGGTTCCCGGTCCTGTGCCTCCGCCGCCGGTACCACCAGGTCGGACATCGCCGTGACCGATCCGGAGGCGTGTCTCGGCCAGCCGGCACCGAGATCCGGCGGCCGGGCACCGCCGGTGGGCGTCACAACGCCTCCCGCAACTCGTGCGGAATCATCGTCTGCTCCCAGGGCAGGATGCCGACCGGAAGGGCGCAGGAGAACGCGGCAGCCTGCATCCGGTCGGCCGGGCGCATCGCGATGCGGGTGGCGCCCAGCAGGTTCCGCATGGTCACGTCGGCTTCCCGGGCGTCGGCGACCGAGTCGACGGTAAGCGTCACCAACATCGAGAACTCCACCAGACCCGCGCCGGACGCCTCTTCCGCCGCCGTCTGCTCGGCGGCCTCGATCTCGGAGATTGCACGGGCCCGGACCAGGCCACGGGTCGAGTTGGCCATGAACTGGGCGTTCCGACGATCCGACTCGACGATCTTGGCGGAGGTCGCCGGGTCGATCGGACGGTAGACCAGGGCCACCCGTTTGCGGCGGACGCCAAGTGCCGGGTCCAGCAGGCTACGCAGCACGCCGGATCGCACGGTGCCGCGTGGTGCCAGGGTCAGCAGCCAGCTACGGGAGATCCCGGAGTCGTGCTGGTAGTGGGTGACCGTCTCGACGGCGGCGGCCGGGCCGGCGTCGGCCCACTCAAGCCCGGTGCCGCCGTGTTGGGCGCGAACGTCGAGCACCTCTGCGGCGACGGCCGGGTCGTACGCGACGCGGATCACCTCGGCGATCCGCTCGGCCGACAGCGGCTCCGCCGAGCCGCCACCCGCCGCGACCAGCCCACCGAGCACACCCGGCAGCCGCAGCGCCAGGTCGGCGAGCATCGCGTCGTGGTCCCGCCGGGCCCCACCGGGAGCCGAGTAGGTGAGGGTGAGGAAGGTGTTCATCTCCGACGACGCGTCCGGGTACGTCTGCACCACCTCCTCCATCACGGCCCGCGCGGCGAGCGGTGCGTTCGGGGAGAGGCGGCCCAGCACCTCGGTGGCGAGGCGGGTGCCCGGATCCGGTGCGGTCTCGATCACCACCGAGGCGCCCCGCAGTCCGGGCTCGTGCGACAGCCGGGACAGCCACTCGCCCCAGAGCGCCACCCAGGTGTCGACCTGGTCGGGGTCGACGAGCGAACCACCGTCCGGCTCGCAGCTGAGCACGATGGTGTACTGGTTGCGGTTGCGGTGGTGGAGCACTCCGAACGGGCGGTCGTACGGGTCGCGTCCCTCGATCATGGTCACCCGGCTCAGCAGCCCGGGTGGACGGAACCGGCCACCCGGGCGCGTCGAGAGCGGTCCGGCGGCGTACAGGTGCTGCCGCTTGGACCTCCGGCGTAGCCAACCGATCCGGACGGCCGCCATGTCGTAGACGTTGCGCCCGTCCTGAGTACGGAGCGCCAGTGGCGCCAGCAGCACCGCGAACGGCAGCCCCACCACCACCGCCGCGTTCAGCGACACCATTGAGGAGATCAGGACCAGCACCAGCGCACCGAACAGGCCGACGGTCCCGACCAGGCCCAACGAGCCCAGCCCGGCCTTGCGGGGGCGACGCCAGTTGCCGTACGTCGGTGTCTTGAGGGATTCCGCTGTCGTACTCACCATGAACCTCTTCCTCCGTCCCCGGCGTCAGTTCGTGTCGTCATGTCTGTCGGGCAGCGCTCCGCTGGCGATGTTTCCGGCGTGCCGGTGGGCGCTGGTCGCGGCGCGGGCGCCCACCTGCACCGCCGAGGCAGCGGCACCGACCGTCGCGGCCGCGACGCCTACCGCGCCCCGGGCGATCTGCCCGGATCTCGATCCACCGCCGGATCCGCTGGAACCGCCGCCGCCGGAGCCACCGGATGAGCCGCCACCGGAACCGCCACCGGAGCCACCGGACGGGCCGCCGCCGGACCCACCTGCCGGGCGACCGCCGCCCGACGCGCCGCCCGGTGACGAACTGCCACCGCTCGGCCCCCGGGACCTGCCGGAGCGAGCCGCCGAGGCGGCGCCGCCAGCGATCTTCTTCGCCCCGCTCGCGACCGCTCCGGCCGCGGCGGCACCGGCACCGGCGCCCGCGCCGACGCCGTCGCGCGCGCCGAGGCTCGCCATCGCGGGCACCACCAGACGCATCAGCGCGGGGAGCGCGACCGCGGCCATCAGCAGGACGGCGACACCGGCGAGCTTGTAGTGCTTGGCGCTGTCCGCGTCCGCCACGTCGTCGGTGGCGCCGATCATGGCAGCACCCGAATACATGATCAGCCCGACCACCGGTTTGAAGGCCAGCCAGGCGACCATCCAGGCGATGTGCTTGCGCCACCACCCCCCGCCCCATTCGGACATCGAGGCCGCGGCGGCCAACGGTAGCGTGCCGGTGAGCAGAACCATCACGCCGAGCCGGATGTACATCAGGATGACGTGGATGCAACCGGCGATCAGCAGCAGCAGCCCGATGATGATCAGCAGAAAGGCGGTGAGGCCGTCCGTACCGCAGTTGGCGATCAGCTTGAGCTGCGCCTTGATGCCCTCTTCGTAGAGATGCTGCGAGTAGGCGTCCGCCTCGCTGGCGAGCCAGTTGACCACCCACCACGCGGCGATCACGGTGAGCACCATGCGGACCAGGCCCATGAGCGCCACCACGAGGGGCTGCCCCTTGCGTTCCAGTGCCGTCCGGAAGGCCGCCGCCAGCAGCGACGCCACTGCGATCGTCACGACCAGCCAGTCGGTCTGCAGGTGGATGCTGTCGTTCAGGCTCTCGTCGCCGACGGTGGGAATGTCGCCGAGGTTGGCGAAGAGTTCGACCGCCGCGCCCAGGATGGCGGCGGCGATGTCACTGAGGATGCCGTCGATCCCCCGTTCGAAGAAGCCGACGACCTGGCCGATGGTGCCGATGTAGACGGCGTCACCGGTGGCGCACTCCGCCATGTCACACCTCGTTCCACAGCACGAAGCCGACGAGGGAGATGACGGGATTGACCCGGCTGTACAGGCCGCCGGAGTTCAGCGGCCGGAGTTGCCAGTCCACCCCGTTCCAGTCGACGATGTAGTCGACCGAGGCGTAGAGCGCCTTCGCCTGCCGGACCAGCACCCGGATGGTGGCGGTGCTCGGCGAGTACGTCAGCACGAGGAACCCGGCCAGGGCGTTGTTGGTCTGCACCGGTCCGGTCTCCGGCATCGAGGCCCGCATCGCGTCGAAGTAGTCCCGCCCCAACCCGGGTACGAGTTGCTGCCGGCTGACCGTCCGCCAGTCAGGTCCACTCATCTGGCGGGAGATGGTGTGCGCCGCCATCACCGCCCCCATCGGGGTGTGCGCGAAACACCACAGCAGCGGACCGGTGGTCTTCAACGGACCTGCCGAAGCGGAGACCGGAGTCTGCGCCCCGTTCAGCGGTCTCCAGGTGATGTCCCTGGGCGTCTCGCTCGGCAGCCGCTGTGCGGAGTCGTCGGTACGGCAGTCCTGCGGCCGGGCACCGTCCGAGCCGAGCGCGCCGATCACCGGCCCGGCGGGCGCCGCCCCCCTTGAGTTGGCGTCACGGCCACCGCTCAGCGCCGCGACGGTGCCGGTACAGAGGGCGAGGGCGAGGAAAGCGGCCGACAGCTGCCAGCGGCGGTGCTGCCAGAACGGCCTCTCCTCCTCCGTGTCGTCGTCGGATGCGTATCGCAGTCTCATGACACCTATCGCTTTCGACGGATTCGGGTACGCGATCGTGTGCCGGCCCGGCTCGCTGTGGCCGCAGCCGGCTGGCTCAGTTGCTGTCGCCGCCACCGCCGAAGAGCCAGGAAACGATCGGCCCGGCCATGGCCACCAGGATGCAGCCGCCCAGCACCATGCCGAGGCGGCTCATGTGCTCCGAACTCTCGCCCCGCTTGTGCGAGATGGCCATGACCGCACCGGTGGCCAGGATGCCGACGACACCTGCCGCCGTTCCCACCCAGGCGATGAGGCCGAGCGCCTGCTCGACCTTGGTGGCGAGGCCGTCCGGCAGTGAGCCACCGATCGAGGGCTGCGGGACTGAGCCACCGCCATCGGGATCGTCGGGCGCCCGGAGCACGGAGATAAGAAGAATGCTCCGGTGGTAGATGTCGGGGAGGATCATCGTGTCTCCTTCGAATCAGGATCATCGTTTATGCCAAGGGCTCGGGCTGGTGCCCCGGACGGGAGTCACCCGGTCACGTCGAGCCACGCCATGATCGGGCCGGCTGTGGTCGCCACCAGGCACGCCACAAGGACGAAGGCCAGGTGTTTCACATAGTCGGTCCGCTCCTCGAGAGCACCGCGACGCACCTGCGACGCCAGGGTCGCGGCGGTGATGAGCAGGCCGGCCACGGCGGCGGCACTCACCAGCCACGCCATGAAGCCGAGCAGTTTCGAGACCGCCTTGTCCGGATTGGTATTGACCGTGTACGCCTCGATGGCCGGCGGTGAGAACCTGACGCTGTTGATCGGGGTGTCACACTCGAACTTCCCGGCGTGCAGGACGCCCGAAATCGTGCAGCTCGTCGCCCCGGTGATCTCGATGTTGTCCTTGGTGACCGACTCGCCGGCAAGGCCGGTGTGCATCTCGACGTCCATCTTCACCGTGTCGCCCTCCGTGTACGGGGCGGACAGGTCGTAGGAGCCGTTCGTCGAGTTCCTCTTTCCGGTGCAGATGCGGTCGCTGCCGTTGCCGCGCGGCCGGGCCATGGTGGTGGTCGTCTTGAGGCAGAGGGTGTAGAAGTAGATGGCACCGCCGCCGTGGATTCTCACGGTGTAGCTGTCCTCGGCCGCCAACGCGGCCGAGGGTGCCAGCAGGCCCACCCCCAACACGGTGACGACGACAGCCGCCGTGCTCCGGACCATCCTGGTCACGGCTGTCTCCGTCGCTCGCCGTGGGTGTCCACCACCGTGGCCAGGCGGGACAGTTGCCGGGGCGGCCGCTTCGGCTCCGCACCCACCCGGTACGACGGGATCCACGGCAGCCGGTGCACCGGGGCGATCGACCGCAGCAGCCGGATCCGGCCGAGCAGCGTCGGCGGAAGCCGGCCGGGAGCGTCGGCGATCAACACCACCCCGACCAGTCGCATCCCGGTCGGGTGCCGACCCTCGCGCAATGCGTTCAATGCTCGCGAGACCGCCCGCAACCCGTCCAGGTTCGTCCGCCCAACCACCATGACCTGGGCGGGTTCGGCAAGGGCCGGGTCCGGCCAGCGGCAGCCGATGTCGGTGCCGCCCAACAGGCGCGCGAGGGTGCTCGCACCGGCGCCGCCGTGCGCGCCGATCCACCCGATTCCGTCGTCGGAGAGGGTGTCGCGCCGGCCGGTCCGACCGCTGTCGTACGCCCGCAGGCCGATCGGCTCGTCCAGCGTCGATCCCGCGACCGGAACCCCCGACCCCCGTAGCGCTACCGATCCGTTGCCCATCCGCCTCACCTCCCTTCCTGCTCGCCAGCTGCGATCACCAGCCACCGATGTGGCACTGGCGACGGCCGCTTAACGGCGCTACCGGCCGGTCGGTTCAGCAGAGGTTGGAACTTTTTCCCGACCTCATCCGCGGCGGCAGGGCAGCCGTCGAGGGCGGGTCTGGACGAGGTGCTCCGTCGAGCAGGGGCGCGCCAGAAGCGTCAGCGGGCCAGCCAGACGCGAAGGCGGGACGTGAGCTTCAGCGGGGAGAGGCTGGCCCTTGGGCGATCGGTGCGGTCACGATCGCGGAGCCGTCGACCAGCCCGACCGTGATGAAGGACAGCTCGGCCACCGGCAGGGACGTCTCACCGGCCACCTCCTGCGGACCGGAGGTGGCGGTCCAGTCCCGCACCACGTGCGTGGCACCGTCGCGGGTCACCGCGAAGAGGCGGTACCGCAGGCCCTGACGCAGGCCCGTGACGGTGATCCGGATCGTGGCGCTGCCCTGGTCACCAACGGTGATCGCGACGGAGAGGCTGGCGCCGTAACCGGGTGCCTCCCCGGAGGCGGTAAGCACCGGATCGGGGGACGTCGCCCACTCGCTGACCGCCACCACACCGCCGGCCAGGGCCAGGACCAGCGCTAGCGCGCCGGTCCAGAGAACCCGGCGGCGGCGCCAGGCGGTGGCCGCCGCCCCCGGGCGCGAATTTGTCGCACGCCGGCCGGGAGGACGGCTGCCGGCCGGGCGGCTGTCGGCCGGGCGGCTGTCGGCCGGACGGCTGTCGGCCGGACGGCTGTCGGCCGGACGGCTGTCGGCCGGACGGCTGTCGGCCGGACCGATCGAAGCGGTGTCAGCCGTGGACGGGGAAGCAGTGGCGGGGCCGGGCGGAGGGTGGACGGCCGGCGGGGCCGGCAGCACGGGATCGGCAGCGGGCGACGGTGCCGGCACCACCGGACCAGCGCCGGGCAGCGCCCAGTCGTCGTCGTTCAGCCCGGCCAGCCCGGCGATCGGAGGACCGATCACGGCCGCCTCGTCGAGGCACTGCCAGCAGCCGGCGAGGTGCTCCTCGAACGACTCGCGCTCAGCGTCGCCCAAGGCCCCCATGAGGTAGAGGGCAAGCCTCTCCTGCTCGGCCGTTGTGTGATCCCCGCCTGCGCGCATCCAGCCCTCTCCTCAACGGGTCGGCACCACGGGTGTTCACTGGTCTGGGCCCGGGACGGCCTGGCATCAGGACGACTCGGAAGAGCCGAGCACGGCATGTAGGGCACGCACCGCGTAGAAGGCTCTGGACTTCACCGTACCTTCGGGTATCCCCAGACGCACCGCCGCCTCGGCGACCGAGGCGCTCCGGTAGTACATCTCGTGAAGCACCGCACGATGCTCCGGGCTGATCTTCGTCAGCGCAAGCCGCACCGCGTGGGCGTTCACCACCCGGTCCATCTCGTCGTCGTTGGTCGACACCCGGTTTAGATCCGGCAGGCTGACCTCCGGCGGCCGGGCCTGCCGAGCCCGCATGGCGTCGATAGCCACGTGCCGGGCGACCGTGTAGAGCCACGGCGCGATCTTCGACGGGTCGGCGGCGAGTGTCTCCGCGTGCCGCCAGGCACGCAGGAACGTCTCCTGCACCAGATCCTCGGCAAGCTCCTGCTGCCCGAGCAGCAAACGGGTGAGGAACCGGTGCAGGGGGCGGCGGTACTCCTCGACGACCTGGTTCAGCAGTGCCGTGGCGGCGGACGGCTCGACGGCGGAACTGTCCGATAGACACGGTCCAACGGACTCGTTGGGCACCGCCGACACAGACCGCCTCCCTGACGGACGGATTGCATCCTGCCGGCCGGGTCGACGCGACGCGTCCTCGCCCCCACGGCCCTGAAACGCAGCATAGCCGCACCACGGCTGGGGCTGCGGATCGAAGGTCGATGGAGTGCTCAGCGGGCAGGCCGCGTGCAGCCCGATTGACGGCCACGCGGTTCAGCCGGTTCAGCCGGTTCAGCCGGTTCAGCCGGTTCAGCCGAAGCCCAAACTTCCGAAGGAGAAATCCGCACCGGATCTGAACGCGGGGTGGTGGAAATCCGTCACGACTGGTGTCGCCACGCCGAAAGGGATGGCCCCGTGACAACCGACCTCGTACCCAACAAGATCACCTTCGGCCGGATGCCGCGCAAGGTGCTCGCGGCCGTACTGGCCGCGCTGGCGGTGCTCGCCGCCGTCCTCGCCACCATCAACTGGAGCGTCGCTTCGGCACGCGACGACACGCTCGTCGGTGACCCGGTGAGCCAGCAGCAGATGACAGCGATCGCCGCCGCCGCCCGCTCCTGCCCGATGCTCGACCCGGCGCGGATCGCCGGACAGCTCATGGCCGAGTCGGGCCTGAACAACCGCGAGCGGCAGACCACCTCCGGCGGCCGGGGCATCGCCGGCCTCGACGACGAGGACTGGAAAACGTGGAAGCCGTGGCCGGACGCCCGACGCTCGGACATCTCCGCGAGCATCCTGGCGTTGGCCCACCAGATGTGCGACTACAGCGGTCAACTGCGGTTGGCCGGCATCAACGATGACCCGTGGCGCCTCTCAGTGGCCGCCTTCCACACCGGCCTGCCCACCGTCACCCAGGCGAAGGGGGTGCCCGCCGGTGCCGTCGAGTACGTCGACCGGGTCAGTGGATACGCCGGGTACTACGGCAAGCTGCGGCAGTTCGGCGGCAGTGGCGATCCCACTCCTACGGCCCCGCCGGTCAATGACGCGAAGGGGGTGCCCGCCAAGTACGTGCCCCTGGTGGTGGCGGCGGGATCGGTCTGCGAACAGGTGACGCCGCCGATGGTGGCCGCCCAACTGATGGCTATCTCGGGTTTCGACGCGAACCTGCTGGGGCCGACCGGGCAGCGGGGCGTCGCACAGTTCCGTCCGGAGGTGTGGCAGGCGTACGGGCCGGCCGATGGCTCGGCCTGGGATCCGGCCGTGGCGGTACCGACCGTTGGCGTCGCGATGTGTGGTCTGGTCTCGGAGCTGTCCGGTCTCGACGGTGACCCTTACCTGCTGGCGCTGGCCGCCTACCGCAACGGCCCGACCGCGGTACGGCAGACCGCCGGCACGCTCGACCAGCCGACCGAGACGTTCCTACGTGCGGTGAAGGCACTCACCGACCTCTACGTGCTCGACACCCGGCTCGGCCGCCCCACGCCGGCACCGCCGGCACCGACGACCACGGCGCCCAAGCCGAGGGAGAGCGAGTCGGCCACACCGACCGCCACGCCGACCTCGCCGACCGGCGGCCCGGAGCCCTCGGCCAGCGAGCCGAAACCGACCATTGCCGCACCGAAGTCGACCACCGCGGCACCGAAGCCGGTCCGGCCGTCCGGGATGAAGCAGATCTTCCACCCGCGTACCGGACGATGCATCAGCTCCGGCAAGACGGGTGACGGGACCCGGCTGTTGTTGAAGCCCTGCACGGAGGATCCGGCCCAGTGGTGGGAGTTCCGCAAGGACGGCACGATCCGGGCCCGTGGGCTCTGCATGGACATCGCCTGGGCCGGCTCCACGGACGGCACCGCCATCCAGGTGGCCGTCTGTAGTGGCAACGCGGCCCAGTCCTGGCAGTTGAACGACAAGGGCGGCATCATCAGCAAGCTCAACGGCAAGTCCGTCGACGTCGATATGACGGTCAAGAACGCCGACAAGCCACTTGAGCTGTGGATCTACGTTGGCAACGCCGAGCAGACCTGGCGTGAGCGGTAGCCCGCGGTCCGCGCCAACGCGACGGGGTACGGGCGAGATGCCCGTACCCCGTCGCCGTCGGTTGATCAGGTGCGGTCAGCCGAGGGCACGACGGCGACGGAGCTGGAGCGTCAGGAAGGCACCACCGCCGATGAGCGCCAGGCCGAGCAGGACCAGCGCACCGAGCCCGCCACTGCCACCGCCACTGTCCGCGCCGACCCCGAGCGGACGCTCGTCCTCGATCGGTCGGGCGACCGAGGCAGCTGGGTTGATCATCCCGGCGCCGTACCGGTCGTCGGGGGTATCGCCGCCCACCGCGTCGGCGGTGCCGTGGATCCGCTGCTCGACCTGGACGGCGTTCAGCTCCGGGTAACCGGCCCGGACGAGCGCCGCCTGACCGGCCGCGAAGGCGACAGCGAAGCGGGTACCGGTGTAGCTCAGTGGTCCCGCCTCACCCGGTCCGACGCTCGTCACGTCCGCGCCGGGAGCCACCACCTCCACGGTTTTCGGCTGGTACTCCTCGACCAACTGGTTGTCGGCGCCGATCCCCCCGACCAGCAGCAGCGCGCCGGTGGCGGACGACTCACCGGGGGCCGGGAGCGTGACGGGCCGGGTCGGTGCGCCGGCCACCACGAGCACGTCGTGGTTGAGCGCCGTGGTGAGCGAGGCGACAACCGCCGAATCGGCCAGATCCACGTGCGAGCCCAGGGCCACCACCGTCGCACCCGCGCTCACCGCCACCTCGATGGCGTTCGCCGCGTCCGTCGCCCGGCTCTTGCCGGACGCACCGACCATTCGTACCGGCAGGATCGTGGCGTCCGGCGCGAGGCCCGCCGGGACCCGGTCCTCGCCGGAGTCAGCGGCGATGATGCTCGCCATCGCGGTGCCGGTTCCGTGGCAGTCGGTGTCACCGCGCCCGTTGCCGACGGTGACGTCGGCACCGACCGCGACCCGGCCACTGAGCTGTTCGAGATCGCCGTCCACCCCGGAGTCGACCACCGCCACCATGACCCCGTTACCCCGGCTGAGGTCCCACGCTCCGTCGGCCGCCATCCGCAGCTGGGCCCAGTCCGAGCGGCTGCTCGACGCGGCCACGGCGGTGCAGCCCGGCCCCTTCGTGCCGGACGGGGACGGGCTGGCGCTGGGAGATGCGCTGGGCCGAGGGCTTCCGGATGGTTTCGCGGTGCCGGTGGGCGCCGGCCGTCTGGTCGGTTTCGTGCCGGACGGTACCTGCCCGTACTTGACTCCCTCGCCGGCGGCGTCCCACGGCAGCACCAGATACCAGCCACGGTTGAGCCGGGCCGGGTCGGTCAGGTTCGCTCCGTCCGGCTGTAACCGCCCGGCGTTCAGGTTGTAGATCTCTGCGGATCGTTCACCGCTGCCGAGAAACCGGTTCGCGATCTCTGCGAGGTTCTCCGGCTGCCCCTGGTACGTCGCGGCGACGACGTAGTACTTGACGTATGCCTGCGGGTCCGGCGGGGCCTTCTGAGCCGTCGACGGACCGGCCATGGCCACGACCAGGCAGCAGGCAACCGCCACGCCCGCGAGCAGGCGTCCAACGTTCGCCAGCACTGATCTGTCCTCCTTCGGTAGCCTGCGGCCGATCGGCGCGGCCGACACCCTCTACAGCGGATCAGCGCCGGATCCGTTCAATCAGATCGGCAGAAACGTTCGAGTCGCGCTGAACCAGCGCCCCGCGATCCTCGTCGTGAAGGCGGAGGCCGCACATCGACCCATGTGCCGACCGGGAATCGGGGTTCAGGCCGCCGGGCCTGGCGGCGGGCGTCGAGCCGAACGGACGGTGGTGAGAGCGCGTGTACGCCATGACCAGGACGACAGCCGCAGGCTTCGACAAGCCGCAAACCACACACCGCTTCGACCCCCGCCGACACCGCCGCATCACCGGGCTGTTCGATCTCTGGCTGGAGCCGGGCGTACACGGTGGTCTGGTGGTGCCGGACCGGCCCGACCGGCCGCTGACCGCGTCGGCCATCACCGATCTGGTCCGGCGCTCCGGCGAAACCGCGGACGACGTACGGATCCTGACCCAGGACGGGGCCCGGCACACGGATCTGTTCGGCGAGGTCGCCGGGCTACTCGCCCACGACGTCCTGGTCAGCCCGGACGGCGCGGTGATCCGGCACCACGACCGGCAGGTCGGGAACGGACCACGACACGCGATACCGCTGGACCGGACCACCCGCCAGGTCCGGGACTGGATCGTGATCCAGCCACCCGAGCTGGCCACCCCGCTACCCGGTTGGTTCACTCTCGATCACGGGGTGGTGCGTCCGCGCACCGGCGTGGTGGGCCTACCGCTCCAGGGCGGGGTGGTCCTGGCCACCCGGGCCGACTTCGTCACCCGGCGGGCCACCGCGCACCGGCTCGGCGCGGGTTCGGACGCGTTGGTGACCATCGCGGTGACCGCCCGCTCCGGCGGTTTCCTGGTCGGCGACTACGGCGGAACCCAGCGGGTGTACGACGGCGGCCAGCTCGCCGCGCTGCTGGGTGATCTGCCGCTCTACGGCAGTGAACTGCGGCTCTGGCTCACCTGGCCGTCCGATCCGGACGAGCAGCAGCGGCTCCGTCGGCAAGCGCAGGAGCTGGCCGAGACCACCGGCGCCACCGTTTGGACACCCCCGCCGGGCGGCAGCGCGGAACTGGTGGACGGCCGGCAGGATCTGCGCGCCCTCGATCAGGCGGGAGAGCCCGCCGAGTGGCAGGCGTTCCGGCCCCGGTGCGCGCTCGGCCCACCGACGCTGCACGCAACCTCGACCGGCCTGCTGGTCCCGGTCTCCGCCGACGTCGTCGGCACTGCCACCAGCACGACCGCATCGGACAGCGGACCACCGACGACAGACCCGCTACCGGCCGTCGAGCCGCCGGGGACAGCGCAGCCGCCGTCGACCGTTCCGGTGCTGCCGCTGCCCCGGCCCGCGCTGGCCGCCGAGAACCGGCGGGCGACGTACGGCCCGGCATGGCTGTCGGCGGCGCAGCAGGTGAACGCCGAGCAGTTCGAGGCATTCGTCGCCGCCCCCGTTGACGCTGCATCGATCGCCGACGGCCTGCCCGGTGCCGAACTCTTCCTGCTCGCCTTCCTGGATCCCAGGTCGGTGCCGGACGGCGCTCGGCAGGTACGGGTCCGGGTGGAGCCGGGCGGTGCGATCCCGATGGCGGTGCTCCGGGCTGCGCTGCCCGCACGCCTTCAGCACCTGCGTGGCCTCCGCGAGGCGTATCTCCTGCCGGCCGCGCGGCTGGACCGGACCTCCGCGGTGGACACCTTCGATGTCGACCACACCGGCCGCCTGACGCCGACCGGTGACTGCGAGGGCGAGCCGCTGCGGATCCGCTGCGGATCCCGGGCCCGCTCGATCGCCGGTCTGCCCCACGAGGTACGACGCTGGCCGGCCTTCGGCACCCGCCGGGCGTACGCGCTCCTGCCGGCACGACGTCTTCAACTGCCGCGCAACTGGCTGCGGCTGCACCGACGTCAGCCAGCGGTCCAGCCCGGCCGGCTGCTGCTGGAACTCCAGGTGCCGAGGGGGCGCGCGATCGACGTCATGTCGACAGCCGATCTGCTCGCCCCACTCGCCCAGGTCCGTTCCCAGGCCGAACCGCTACGGGCCGCGCAGGTGGAGCTGATCCTCGGCAGCCGCTCCTACCCCCGGGTCCGGGTACGCAGGGTGTATCGGGCCGAGGCGGACGCCTGGCTCCGCGTGGCCGGGCCACCGATGGGCCCGCTGCCCTCCGTGGTGCCTCAGCTTCAGACCCCCGCGCCGACCTGAGCGGACCATCGGCCGTCCGGAACCGGACCGATCACCACAGGTACGCAGCGACCGCCGGTGGCGGCGGCGAGCCCTCGAACCTCGGGGCCCTTCGGCAGGCCAGCGGTGATCACGACGTACCGGTCGGAGTCCAGGTCGCTCGGCCTGGGGAGCCCGTCCAGGCGGCGGCAGCCAGGAAAGCTGTCGGTGCCGAGGGCGTCACCGACGACCCCGACCCCGACCCCGCCCGTGTGCAACTGCCGCGCGTAGGCGGCAACCAACCGTCGGCACTCGTCCAGGTCGCCCACCAGGGTGAAGACGTCGGGTGCCCGACCGAGGTCGACCTGGAGCCGCCACGCCCCCCGGCGTCCCAGCACCAGCGGCACCGCTGCTTCGGGCGCCGCTTCGTCGTCGGCGAGCCATACATAGGCGGGGGTACTGGGACCGGTCGTGACGCCGATCAGGCGCACCATGACCGAGCCGACCTCGGTGAGCACCTCAGTCCGGACGTACGGCACATCACCGTCGACCGGCAGCGTCGGCCGGGGCAGGTCGACCCGGTCCGCCGTCTCATCGTCACCCGCCGCATCGCCCAGCCCTTCCGCAGCCACCGGCCGGGGCGATACCGCTGGCGCGGGAGGCGGCGAGGCGGGTGACGGGCCAGGCTCCACCGACGGCGGAGCGGGGGGCGGCGGAGCGGGGGGCGGCGGAGCGGGGGGTGGCGGGGGCGGATCCGCGGCGGGGGGTGGCTGAGACGGGTCTGCCGGGGCGGATGGAGCCGTCGACGGGGTATCGGTCGCCAAGGCGGCAAGCTCCGCCGGGGTCGGTGTGTGATGCCGCTCCGGCGGCCAGGGCCCGTCGTCGAGACCGGCCGAGCGCAGTTGGCGCCTGCGCCGGGGCAGAACCAGGAGCGCGACGACCGCGAGGAGCACTGCGAGCACGGCTGCGCCGATCCGGACCGGATTGGGACTTAGCGGCCCCGAGCCGGACTCCGACGGAGGGTTGACGGCGACGACGGCCGGGCTGTCCGTCGAAGGTCGCGGGTGCGCGCTCGGGGGTGGTGGCGTGACGCTCGGCGAGGGCGACGGTCCCGCAGTGCTCGGGGTCGGTGCGACAGTGCTCGGCGACGAACGGAGCGTCGGGGGGCCGATCGCCGGAAGCGCGCCCTTCCGCACGCCCGGCCCGTCCGCGTCCCGGGGCAACACCAGGATCCAGCCGGGGCCCAGCTCGACGCCGTCGGTGAAGGTAGCGCCGTCCGGTTGCACGCGCCCCCGGTTGAGATCGATGATCTCGCGAAACCGGTTACCGTTGCCAAGGGTGACCAGAGCGATGCTGTACAGATACTCCCGCTGACCGTTGACCGGCGGCCCGACCACGTAGTACCTGCCGGTCTCCTCGGGTGCCGCAGTGGCCGGACCGGCCAGGCCGAGGGGCACGAGCAAGGCGGCCAGCAGCCACGGTAGCGCCAACCAGTACTTCGCCACCGGTCGGCAGCGCCCTGACTCCATTCGTACCCCTTCGTCCTGCTGTCGCACCGCGTGGCCATCGCCTCCGGCTAGTCGGAGGAACCTTGGCGGCGGGCCGTCGGACAGCCCGGCCCGCCGCGACGGTCAGTGTCGAATGGCCCGCCAGGTCTGGTTGTCCTGCCCGGGGTTGCACTCCCAGATCTGCAACGGGGCGCCGTCGTTGGCATTCCAGTCGCGTACGTCGAGGCACTTACCGGAGTGTGGATTGCGCACCATGCCCCGTTCGGCGACCCAGATCTGCGCTGGTCCACCGTTGCAGTGCGCGAGCTGCACCTTGGTCCCGTTGTCCCGCGCCGCCCAGGCGACATCCATGCACTTGTCGAGCGCCACCAGCGAGCCGTTGGGTCCACGGGTGAACCGCTGTGCCCCGGTGCCGTTGCACCTCCAGAGCTGCATCTGCGAGCCGTCGGCCGAGATGCCGCCCGGCACATCGACGCACTTGTTCGCGAATCCGCGCAGGCTGAAGGTCGAGGAGTCCGGGGTGTCGGCCCGCTCCTCCGGCCGGGGCACCGGGTTGGCCGCCCCGGAACTGCGGAAGGTGACAGTGAAGTCGGCACACCCCGGGCAGTTGAAGACGGTCTCGTTGCCCGGCACCTTGTCGTGGGTCGACCACAGATACGCCCGGGGGCCGAATGGACGCAGGGCGGCGGTGTACGCGCTCTCCGCGTCCCGGTTGGGGTTGACGCAGTTGATCCGGTCGCCCCGACGCGGGTCACGTACGGCGTGTGCCTCGGGGCAGGCGGCGAGCATCTGGCCGCCGCCGCAGGCCGACCTGACGCAGCTCCCCGCGAGTGCCGGATTCGGCGCACCTGGCGCTTCGATGGTGATCACCACCGACAGTGCGTCGACGTAGCTGACGTTGTACCAGGGCGCGCCGGGGTTGTTCTGGTCGAAGTTGAACTCGGCCAGGCTCACCGGTTCCGCACCCCGCTCGCAGTGGTCCAGGTACGGGCCGCAGTCACCAACGAGGCATTTGAACGTGCCGCCGGGATCTCCACCGCACCGTTGCCGGGCGAAGAACCTGCCCCGCCAGTGGCCCGGCTGTCCACTGTCCGGAATCACGATGCTCTTCGACTCCCCCGGCCGCAGGACGGGCAGGCCGCTGATCCGGCGCGAGCCGTCCCCGCTCTCGCCCGCACCTACCCACAACGTCTCCCCGGTGCGGTTGACGAACGTGACGCGTTCGCCCGCGACGGCGTCGGAGCTGCTGGACATCACCACGATCAGACCGGCGGCGAGCACCGTCACGACGACCAACGCCGCTCGGGTGCTCGTCCACATGCGGCGGGGCGAGAAGGAACCAGTACGCACAGTCATGCAGCCCTCCTATGGCCGGTCAGCCGCACGCGCCCGTCCGCGCGAGTACGGCACGCGCATGACGGTGCGGGACCGTCGCCGGTTCATCCACGACCGGCCTGGATTGAGAAAACCGGGTATCGGCAGGTCCTCACCCCAGTCCGCCTTCCCGTCACGGTCTGCCTTCGGGCACGGACGCTGTCCGGTCCCCACAACGCTGCCGCGAAGCGCCACGTTCAGCCGAGCCGCCGAACAGGTGGATACCGGTGCCGCAGCGAGCTGCCGGCCGGAGTGCGTCGGCACGTGCGCCGCCATTCAGGTGAGGCAAAAAGCCGAGGCGGTACGAGAGCCACCGCACTAGCCTGCCGCGCATGTCGAATTCCAGAAGACGGTCGTCCGCGCTGATCCGTCCGGCGCATCCCGACGACGCCGCAGCCGTGGTGGCGCTGCGTACGCTCGTGTTTCCCTTCCTGGTCCGGGGAGTCGCGTCCACCCGGCAGCTGATCGCCGCCCCGCCTCCAGGTCTGCACTGGACCGGCTTCGTCGCCGAGGTCGACAGGCACATCGTGGGCTGGGTGTGCGCGTCCCGAAACGAGCACACCACCGAGGCTGTCGGGGAGGTGTCGCTGCTGCACGTACACCCCGACCACCGACGCCGGGGGATCGGCAGCGCGCTGCTGGCCGAGGCGGTGACGCACCTCGCCCCGCTCGACCTGACCCGGCTGCACGGGCGCGCGCTGCCCGAGGCGCTGCCGTTCGTCCGCCGGCACGGCTTTACCCCGAGTCGCCAGGAGCACTTTTCAGCCCTGGACCTGCACATGCTGCCGCCGCTGCCGACCCCCTCCGACGGCGCCCGACTGGTCCCACTGGCCGACGTCGACCCTCGTCGTGTGCACCGGGTGGACGTGGTGGCCAGTGCCGACGAGCCGGGCGACGTCGTGTCCGGCGCGATCGGCTATGCCGACTGGCTCGCCACCACCTGGGACAACGTCGGGCTGGACCGGGACGCCAGCATGGGCGTCGAGGTCGACGGCGAGTTGGTGGCGATCAGCCTGGTGAAGCGGGACGGCGCGCGGATGTGGTCGGACTACACCGGCACCGTGCCACAGCACCGGGGACGCGGGTTGGCCCGGCTGGTGAAGCTGGCCGCGCTGCACCGGGCGGCGGAGCGCGGCGTCACCGTCGCGTACACCGGCAACGACGCGGCGAACGCGCCGATGCTGGCGGTAAACGACCGGCTCGGCTACCGACGGGTGGCCAGCCAGTGGTCCTGCGTACGCGAGATGCACTAACGCTCTGCGTACACCCGCTCGGCGATCGCGCGGGTGTCGGCACCGAACAGCACCAACCGGGCCTCGGTGATCGTCGTCGGCGTCGCCGCGCACAGCACCGACAGGGCCTGACGGACGGCGTCCTCGACCGGCCAGCCGTACACCCCTGCGGAGATCAGCGGGAAGGCGACAGTGGCAGCGCCCAGTTCGTCAGCGACGGTGAGACTGTTGGTGTAGCAGGCGCGCAGCAGCGCGGAACGGTCCTCGGTGTCCGACCAGACCGGGCCGACGGTGTGCACCACCCAACGCGCCGGCAGGTCGCCTGCGGTGGTGGCCACCGCCTGTCCGGTCGGCAGGCCGCGCCCGTAGCGGGAGGCGCGCAGCGCGCGGCACTCGGCGAGGATCGCCGGGCCGCCCCGGCGGTGGATCGCTCCATCGACCCCGCCGCCGCCCAGCAACGACGAGTTCGCGGCGTTGACCACCGCGTCCACCCGCTCGGCGGTGATGTCCCCCTCGACCAGGGCGATGTCCATGTCAACTCTCCGTGATGGGTTGGCCGAGTGAGCGGCGGGCCAGCAGGGTGGCACCGGCCACCGCGGCCGGCATCAGCAGTACGGCGCCGAGCGGGATAAGGAAGCAGACGAAGACCGCGACTCCGAAGCCGAGTGCGGTGGGGCGGTCCGCCTTGAGCGCGGCGCGCCGGTGCGGCAGTCGCTTGCCCCGCCGGGAGAAGGGCGCGCCGGTCAGTTCGACGGCGAGCAGCCAGCCGCCCACCGCCGCACCGATGACCGGCACCACGGTCTGCCCTACCACCGGAATGAAACCGGCGGCGAACAGCGGCACACCGAACAACACCGCCAGGGCGACCAGCCGGAGTGAGTCGGCGGCGCTGCGCCGCAGCGACGGCCAGAACGGCACCTCGACCGCGTCCGGCGTACCGCCGTAGCGCCGCTCCACCCGCTCCGAGATCTTCTCGTAGAACGGATCGCCGATGGCCAGGGTGACCGCCGTGAAGGTGAGGACGGTGAGCAGGCCACCGAGACCGAGGAAGGCCAGCCCGGCGATCACCCGGACCGCGCTGCGCGGCGTCGTCGCCCAGTCGTCGGCGAACGGGGTGGCCGCGGCGGCCAGGTCGTCGACGAAGAAGACCAGCAGAGCGTACGCGGACACGAAGATCGCCCCGGAGATCAGCGCCGGGATGACGCCGAGCAGCATCAGGCCCGGGTTGCGTACGTACAGACCGACGCCCCGCAGCAGCAGCGTGGCCCCGCTGACGAAGCGGCGGCCCGTGCCCACGGCGGTGGCGGGAATCTCGGATGCGTGCACGTCCAGGAGCGTAGTCACTCGTCGGCGCATCCACCGGTTGACGGATCGCCGGAATCAGCCGGCGCTGACCAAGGTCACCTCCAGCCGGTCGATTCGCCGCCGGCCTGCTCTCGCGACGCTTGAGTCGTACCCGACGACCCGACGGCGAGAGGCGGTGGCCATGCCGGTCATCGAGGTGACGAGCCTGCACAAACGGTACGGCGACACGGTGGCGGTGGCCGACGTGTCCTTCGACGTCGAGGTCGGCGAGATCTTCGGCGTACTCGGGCCGAACGGCGCCGGAAAGACCACCACTGTGGAGTGCGTCGCCGGGTTGCGTGTCCCAGACGGGGGCGGGGTGTCGGTCCTCGGGCTCGACCCCCGCCGGGACGCCGCCCGGCTGCGCCAACAGGTAGGGGTGCAGCTCCAGGAGAGCCAACTGCCCGACCGGCTCCGGGTCGCTGAGGCGTTGGAGCTCTACGCCTCGTTCTACCGCGACCCCGCCGACCCGGCGCAGCTCATCGACGAGCTGGGCCTCGACGGGAAGCGGAACACCGCGTACGTGAAGCTGTCCGGCGGCCAGAAGCAGCGGCTCTCCATCGCGTTGGCGCTTGTCGGCAACCCACGGATCGCCATCCTGGACGAGCTGACCACCGGGTTGGATCCGCAGGCCCGCCGGGACACCTGGGATCTGATCGAGCGGGTCCGGGACCGCGGCGTGACCATCCTGCTGGTCACCCACTTCATGGAGGAGGCCGAGCGACTCTGCGACCGCCTCGCCGTGATCGACAAGGGACGGGTGGTGGCCCTGGACACCCCGGCCGGCCTGATCTCGGCCGTGGCCCCGGAGCAGCGCATCCGGTTCCGCCCGTCCGCACCGCTGGACGACCGGTTGCTGGCCGACCTGCCGCAGGTCACGGCCGTGACACGCAGCGGCAGCCAGATCGTGGTGACCGGCACCGGTGACGTACTGCACGCGGTCACCTCGGTGCTCGCCCGCCGCCAGATCATCGCCGCCGACCTACGGCTGGAGCAGGCCACGCTTGACGACGCGTTCGTCCAGCTGACCGGGCGCCGGTTCGTCGACTGAAAGGGGCACGATGCACGCCTTCGGCCAGATCCTCAAGACTGAGGCGAAGCTGCACCTGCGGGACATCCCGACGCTGGTGCTCACCGTCGGCCTGCCCACCCTGATCCTGGTGGTGCTCGGGCTGATTCCCACACTCCGCGAACCCAGTCCGGACCTCGGCAACCAGTCCTTCGTCACGTACTTCACCCCCTCGCTACTGGTGATCACACTGGCCATGGTCGGCATCAACGCGCTGCCCACCGTGCTGGCCACCTACCGGGAGCGCGGCATTCTCCGCCGGCTGGCCACCACACCGGCGAGTCCGCTGGCGCTGCTGGCCGCCCAGCTCGTACTGGCCCTGGTGGGAATCCTGGCCAGCGCGGTGCTCCTCGCGGTGGTCGCCCGGGTCGCGTTCGGCACCCCGCTGCCGCGGCATCCGCTCGGGTTCGCGGCGGCGCTCGTCCTGGGTACGGCCGCGCTGCTCGCGGTGGGGTTGTTGGTGGCGGCGGTCGCGCCCACCGCGAAGGCGGCCCAGGCGCTGGCCGTGCCGCTGTTCATGGTGATCATGTTCTTCGGCGGGGTGTACCTGCCCCGGTTCCTGCTGCCCGATTTCCTGGCCGACGTGGGCGCCTACACGCCGCCCGGGGTCCAGGCGCTGCTCGACGCCTGGACGGGCACCGCACCGCACCCGCTACAACTGGGGATAATGGCCGTGATCGCCGTGGCGGCCGGTGCCGCAGCGGCGAGGCTGTTCCGCTGGGAGTGAGCGCATGGTGAGCGGGGACGGAATGACCTGCGGCGGAGGCGGCTCGGCGGCCAGCCGCAACGACGCCGTGCCTCCCGACGACGACTGGCTGGCCGCCTGGCGGGCAAGGGAGGCGCGGCTGCACCGGGTGCTGCCCTACGGCGGGCTGCTCGTGGGTTCGTTGCTGGCCGCCTTCGCGCCGGCACCGCGCGGCCTGCCGATGCTGCTCACCCTGGTCATCGCCGGGTTGACCGCCTGCTGGGTCACCTGGTTCGTCGTCCTGCACCCGAAGTGGCAGGGGCGGCAGGGGTCGATGACTGTCTACTACGTCGGGCTGCTGGCCTTCGCCGCCGTCCTGGTGGCCGCGAGCCCGTGGTACGGCTTCTTCGCCTGGGTCGGCTTCCTGCACGCCTTCCTCGTGCTCAACGGGCGATGGCGGTTCGTCGGCATGGCCGCGACAGCCGTGCTGGTCGCCACCGCGCAGGGCGGCGGCCTGCTGTCCTCGTGGTCGAACTGGCCGCTGTGGCTGGTGTTGGTGCTTGTCAACCTGGTCCTGTCCGGTGCGGTGAGCTGGTTCAACCTCGTCGGTGAGCGGGAGGACGCCAGGCGCAAGCGGTTGGTGGCGGAACTCGCCGCCACCAACCGCCAACTCGCCGAGACGGTACGCGAGAACGAAGGGCTGCACGCCCAGCTCATCACCCAGGCCCGCGAGGCCGGCGTACTTGACGAGCGGCAGCGGATGGCGCAGGAGATCCACGACACCCTGGCCCAGGGCCTGACCGGCATCATCACCCAACTGGAGGCGGCCGGGCAGACCCGCGACCGCTCCGCCGACTGGCGACGCCACGTGGACAACGCCCTGGCGCTGGCCCGGGAGAGCCTCACCGAAGCCCGCCGGTCGGTCCGGGCGCTGCGCCCCGAGCCGCTGGAGCTGGCCCGCCTGCCCGACGCTCTCTCCGAGCTGGGTGAACGCTGGTCGGCCGTGCACGGGGTGACGGCCAGCGTCAGCACCACCGGGACGCCCCGCCCACTGCACCCGGAGATCGAGGTGACGCTGCTGCGGGCCGCGCAGGAGGCGCTGAGCAACGTGGCCCGGCACGCCGCCGCGTCCCGGGTCGGGCTCACCCTGTCGTACATGTCGGACGTGGTCACCCTGGACGTCCGCGACGACGGATCCGGCTTCGACGTGGCCAACCGGTCGACCACTCCGGATCAGCACGGAAGCTACGGCCTGACCGCGATGCGGCAGCGGGTCAACCGGGTCGGTGGCCAGCTCGCCGTCGAGTCCGAGCCGGGTGGCGGGACGGCCGTCTCGGCCTCCGTACCGGCCCTGCCCGGAGCCGCCGCATGACCGATCCGGTACGCCTGCTCATCGTCGACGATCATCCGGTGGTGCGGGACGGGCTGCGCGGCATGTTCGCCGGCGATCCCGGGTTCGAGGTGGTCGGCGAGGCGGCGGACGGTGCCGAGGCGCTGGCCATGGCCGCCCGGCACCGCCCCGACGTGGTGCTGATGGACCTGCGGATGCCGGGGATGGACGGGGTCACCGCGATCGGCCGTCTCGTCGCGACGGACACCCCGGCGAGGGTGCTGGTACTGACCACGTACGACACGGACGCGGACGTGCTCCCGGCGATCGAGGCCGGCGCCACCGGTTACCTGCTCAAGGACGCGCCCCGCGACGAACTGGTCCGGGCGGTACGGGCCGCCGCCCGAGGCGAGTCGGTGCTCTCACCAAGCGTGGCCGGCCGGCTGATGGGTCGCCTGCGGACGCCACGCC
Organism: Verrucosispora sp. WMMD573; assembly: GCF_027497175.1. NCBI lineage: Bacteria > Bacillati > Actinomycetota > Actinomycetes > Micromonosporales > Micromonosporaceae > Micromonospora > Verrucosispora sp. WMMD573. The sequence continues at coordinate 844,435 of NZ_CP114901.1, forward strand.
AGCCGGCCGAGGAGCCGCTGAGCCAACGCGAGTTGGAGGTGCTCACCCTGGTCGCTCGGGGATCGTCGAACCGCGAGGCCGCGGCGCGCCTGTTCATCAGCGAGGCCACTGTGAAGACCCATCTGCTGCACGTCTACGCCAAGCTCGGGGTCAACGACCGAGCCGCCGCGGTGGCGGTCGCGTACGACCGGGGGTTGCTGACCCCCGGTGGCCGGTGAGCGTCGGTGCGGGCGTCGCGGTTGCTATCCCTGCTGCTGCTGTTGCAGACCCGTGAGGCGCTGACGGCGGCGGAGTTGGCGCGCGAGTTGGAGGTGTCCGAGCGGACGGTCTACCGGGACGTGCTCGCGCTCTCCGCCGCCGGGGTGCCGATCTACGCCGACCGGGGGCGGGCCGGCGGCTACCGGCTGCTCGCCGGTTACCGGACCCGGTTGACCGGGATGACCCGGGACGAGGCGGAGGCGCTCTTTTTGGCCGGTCTGCCCGGCCCGGCCGGTGACATGGGACTGGCCGACGCCGTCGCGGCGGCGGAACTGAAGCTTCTCGCGGCGCTACCGCCGAGCCTGCGCGACGCCCCCGCGCGCACCGGCCAGCGGTTCCACCTGGACGTGCCGGGCTGGTACCGCGAGACCGCGCCGCCGCAGTGGTTGGCCGAGCTGGCCGGTGCGGTCTGGCGGGACCGGGTGGTGACGCTCCACTACCGGCGCGGGGAGCGTGAGGTCACCCGCCGGGTCTGCCCGTACGGCCTGGTCCTCAAGAGCGGGACCTGGTATCTGGTGGGTCGGGTCGGCGAGGACCTGCGGACCTACCGGGTGGACCGGGTTGTCGCCGTCGAGCAGCACGAGGAGGGCTTCGACCGGGATCCCGGATTCGACCTGGCCGGCCACTGGCGGACCCAGGCCGAGGCGTTCCTGCGCGGCATGCTGCGGGCCGAGGTGACGATCCGGCTGAGCCCCGCCGGCCTGCGCCGACTCCGCCACCTCGCCGAGATCCCGTTCGGGTACGAGGCGGCGGTCGCCGCGGCGGACGAACCCGACGGGCAGGGCTGGGTGCGGACCCGCCTGCCCGTCGAGTCCGTCGAGGTGGCGTACACCCAACTGCTCGCGCTGGGGCCGGAGGTGGAGGTGATCGAGCCGCCGGAGCTACGGTCGCGGCTGGCCGAGGCGGCGACCAGAGCCGCCGCGCTGTACTCCACCGCCGACGACCGGTCTGCCGACCGGGCGGCACCGTCCGGCTGAATGCCGGCCGGGCCGCTCAGACGGGCGGGAGGATCAGCGATAGCCCGTGACGTCGGCGGGTCTGCCGGCGTCGACCACCTCGCTGATGTAGCGGAAGGCGTCCGGTTGGGAGCCGTCGACGTCGGTGAAGCCGTACACCTTGGCCAGTTCCCCGGCGGAGACGGACCGACCGCTCCAGCGTGCCCGGTCCGGGTCGGCGGCGAGCGCGGCGACGGCGCGGCCGACGAACGCCGGGGTCTCCGAGATGAGGAAGTGCGGGTCCTTGGCCGCGCCATCGCGCCAGTTGTCCTCGGTGACGCCGAAGTGCTCCAGCATCGCCTCCGAGCGGATCCAGCCCGGGGTGAGCGCGACCGCCGTACCGCCGTGCGGCCTGAGTTCGTGAGCCCAGCTGAAGGCGAGCCGGTTGACCGAGGTCTTGGCCAGGTCGTAGAAGACCGAGAGCCGGTAATTCTCCTCGTTGTACGCCTTCGTACCGTCGCCGATCTCCACCACCAGTCCGCCGGGCCGGCGGATCAGCAGGGGCATTGCGAAGTGGCTGGTGATCACGTGGGTGTCGACCGCCAGCCGCAGCGTTCGGAAACCAGCGTCGAGCGGCTGCTCCCACACCGGCTTCTCCCAGGTGATGAGTGGGTCGGCGCCCCACACGTCGTTCACCAGCACGTCAAGCTGGCCCTGCTCGGCGTCGATCCGCGCGACCAGCGCCTGCACCTCGTCGGGCACCAGGTGGTCGACCCGGACCGGGATGCCGGTACCGCCGGCGGCGGTGACCAGTTCGGCGGTCTCCTCGATGGTTTCCGGGCGGTCAAGTTCGGAGCGGCCGGCGCGGCTGCTGCGGCCGGTCGCGTACACGGTGGCGCCTGCGGCACCGAGCTGCACGGCGATCTGCCGGCCGGCGCCCCGAGTGGCCCCGGCGACCAGCGCCACCTTTCCGATAAGCGGTTTCGTCATGCGCTCCACGCTGCCAGCAATACCTGCCACCTGGTGGCAGGTATTGCTGACTTGTCGCAGCGGCGTCGGCTGATCGACCCGGGAAGGCCACGATCTGGCTCGCGAGTTGCGGCATCACAGGTCCTCCCGCGCGCCGGACACCCCGACATGCCGCAACTCGTGCGGCGGCAGCGGGCGGCCGACGGCGGGCGGGCGGCGGCGGGCGGGCGGGTGGCGGGCGGGCCGGGCGGCGGCGGGCGGGCGGCGCTAGCCGTTGAGGAAGTCGGAGATCCGGCTGCGTAGGTCGGCGCGCTCCGTCCAGAGGACACCGGGGCGGTCGTAGCGGTGCAGGGTGGCTCGGGGCAGGGTGGCGGCGAGTTGTTCGGCCACCTCCACCGGGTGCAGGTCGTCGCCCTCGGCGGCGATGACCAGTGCCGGCGCGGTCACCCGGGCGAGCACGCCGGCATCGGGCAGCGGCGCCTGCTGCGGCAGATCGATCAGCCCGGCGGCGAGGCCGTCGCGCAGCAGATGATCCAGCCGTTGCCGCAGGTATGCCCAGCCGGCCGGCGTGTTGCGTACGGCCGGCGGCAGCTCGGTGGAGACGGCTTCCGCCACCGCCGAGGCGTCGCCGCTCTCCACGGCCGACAGCAACTCGCTCAGCCGCGCCGAGGCGACCGGTCCGCGCGGCTGGTCGAGCGCGGCGGGAAGGAAAAAGACGAGCCGCTCGAACCGTTCCGGGCTCTGGGCGAGCAGGCGGCACAACGCACCGGCGCCCAGGCTGGCCCCGAAGGCGCGCGTCGCACCGCTGAGGTCAGCCATCGCCCGTAGGTCGCGGGCCAGGTCCAGGTAGCTCCACGGCCTGTCGGGAGCGTCGGAGCGGCCGTGACCACGGAACTGGAAGAAGACTCGACGACCTGTGACACCGCTGCCGAAGGGTCGGGTGGTGGCGATGCCGTTGGCCAACCCGTGCGCGAAGACGGTGACCGGGTCACCGACGCCGGTGACGAGCCGCTCCAGGCGTACGCCGTGCGGGGTGGCAACCAGTTCCGTTTCCGGATCGGGTAGCGGCGGTCGGCCGGTCCGCGGGGCACCCGGGCCGGGTCCCCAGGTGCGTGGCCCGCCGTCCGGTGGTGGTGGCCAGCGGAAAGCTCTCACCAGGACCCTCTGTTGTCGCCGAGGTCACGTAGCCCGACCCGGACGTCGAGCAGGTAGATCAGCGCCGCCGCCACCCCGATCAGCCCGAAGATGCTGAGGGTGGAGCGGGTGAGCAGGGTGAGCAGGAGCGTGACCGCCATGATCGCGATCCAGCCGCCCTTCGGCAAGGTCCCGATGGCCGGGAAGGCATCGGAGCGTTGCGTGACGGCGTGCACGAGAGCCACCCCCTGCACGATAAGTGCGAAGACGAACAGGATCAGCTCGATCACGTAGCGGACGTCGAAGACGAAGATCGGCGCGGCGTTGGCCATGACGGCAAGCTTATGCCGGCGACCCCGGATCCGTGGCGACAGGACGGTCCCGGGGTCACCGGCTGCTGACTCACTCGCTTCGCTTGGTGCCCCGGGGCAGCTTCGCCGACGGGCTGTCGGTCCGCTTGGCGGCGGGCTGCCGGGTGGTCGACTTCGCCCGGGTGGCCTTCTTCGCGGCGGCCGGCTTGGCCTCCACGATCCCGGCCACCTCCGCCGGGCTCGGCACCTCGACCGATTCGGTCTTCTCGGCCGTCGCCGTCGACGTCGGCGCGGTCGTCGACGTCGGCGCGGTCGTCCCGGTCGCCTCGATGTCGGCGTTCACGGTGTCGGCGGCCTCCAGCACACCGGCACCCACGACTCGCTCGCCCCGCGCCACCAGCGCGCCGTACGCGGCCAGCGCCCGCACCTGAGCGGCCTGGGCACCGGCGACGACGACCGCCGCGTTGCGGCTGGCCACTTCCCGCAGTCGGTCCAGGTCGGCCGCCTCCCGAAGCTTGGTCAGGTCAGCCGTCTCGCGGAGCTTGGTGAGATCCGCAGCCTCGCGGAGCCTGGTCAGGTCGGCGTGCTCACGCAGCCGGTTCAGATCGGCCGTCGGGGCGGCCTTCTGCCGCAGCGTCTCGGCCGTCCGGTTGGCGTTACGCAGCGTGTCGTTGGCCTTCTGACGCAGCTCGAAGCCGGTGACGACGGCCTTGCCGCCGAGTTCGGTGACGACCCGGCCACCATCGGCGACGACGCGGTCGCGCAGCCCACCGACCACATTGGGCAGTTTGCGCAGCTGTTGCAGGGCCAGTTCACCAGCGCCGGCGGCAGCGTAGAGCGGGGCAGGGATGCGATTGGTCTTCGGCTGGGTCATCGTTACTTCTCCTCCTGGACCGCCGTCGCGGTCTTTCGGACCACCTTGCGGGCGGCCTTCCTGGCTGGGGTGCTGTTCGGGGCGGGAGCGGAACCGGCTTCGGTCACGGCCACCGATTCGAGGACCGCCTCGGTCGGGGTGCCCGCCGCGGTGGTGGGCCCGGTCGCGGCCAGATTGGCCAGGTCGGGGGCGGTTGCGTTAGCCGCGTTCGAAGGACTGGTCTCACCGCTCCCGGTGGATCCGCCGGTCCGATCGGCCACGTTCGCGGCGTCGGCCTCACCGCTGATGCCGGATCCGCCGGCCTGGACGCCACCGGCCGGACCGCCGGTCTCACCGCTCGCGCCGGTCGTGGCCCCGGTCGCTTCGGCCAGCCGCGCATTCTCTCGGCGAAATGTCTCATAGATCTGGGTAAGGGACTGTTTCTGCGCCATCGTCAGGTCCGGATCGACGGCGATGGCGGCCAGCACACCCTGCCCCTCCTTGTCGTCGAGCAGCCCGGCCCGCAGGTACATCGCCGGGGTGGAGACCCGCAGGGCGCTGGCGAGTTGCTGGAGCACCTCGGCACTCGGCCGGCGCAGACCGCGCTCGATCTGACTGAGGTAGGGGTTGCTGACCCCCGCCTGCTCGGCCAGTTGCCGGAGCGAAATCTTCGCATTCCGCCGCAGGTCACGAATGAACCCGCCGACGTCGGGAAGGTCCTTGGGAGTGGCCATGACTCAACGCTAGCCCGCGCTGCTAGCAGCTGCAAGCAAAGTGCTAGCCGAAGTTAGCGATGTCTCATTGCCGGCTTGCGAACCGTTCCCGCCCGGCCGTACCGTCCTGCGGTGACCAAGATCCAGGTAAACGGCGCCCTGCTGGCGTACGACGAGGTCGGCAGCGGATCGCCGGTCGTCCTGCTGCACGCCGGTATCGCAGACCGCCGGATGTGGCGGGACCAGATCGCCCCGCTCGCGACCCGACACCGGGTGATCGCCCTCGACCTGCGCGGGTACGGGGAGTCCGAGCTGCCACCGAGTGCCTTCGCCCACCACGATGACGTGGTGGGCCTGCTCGACGCCCTCGGGCTGTCCTCGGCGGCACTGGTCGGCTGCTCCTTCGGCGGGGCGGTGGCGATCGACACGGCGCTCGCCCACCCGCATCGGGTGAGCGCGCTCGCCCTGCTCGGTACTGCGGTTTCTGGGCACGAGTGGTCGGAGCAGACGAACGACCTGTGGGAGAACCTGGTCGGCGACGTCGACCCGGAGGACTTCGCCGCGACGGCCGCGGGTGAGGTGCGGTTCTGGGTGGTCGGTCCGGACCGCGAACCCACGGACGTCGACCCTGAGCTGGTCGCCTTCGCCACCTCGATGGACGAGCGCGCGCTCGCCGCCGAGTTGGCTCTCAGCGCCGTGGACGTGGCCGAACTCGACCCACCGGCCATCGGGCGACTCGCCGAGCTGACCATGCCCGTGCTGGTCGCGGCAGGCGCCGCGGACGTGCCCGACATCCGCCATCTAGCCGATCGGATCGCGGCCGAGGCACCCCACGCGGTGCGCCTACCCGACGTCCCGAACGCCGCCCACCTGCTCCCCCTGGAACACCCCACCCAGATCAACCCACAACTCCTCACCTTCCTCCCCTGATCCGTAGACGCCGCCCCAGCCAACTCGCCGCTGATCATGCAGTTGTGGCACTGGGCAAAGGCCACTTTCGGTACGTAACAGGTGCCACGACTGCATGATCGCCGAGATGGGGTGGGTGGGGTGGGGTGGTTACCAGAGGGGGCGGGTGGCGCCTACGGGGAGGGTGCCGCCGAAGAGCGGCAGCTCGGCGAACTCCGTCAGGACCGGCGCTGCGATGCCGAGTCGGCGCAGGGCCGAGACCAGGACCGGCATCCGGGCCCGCCCGGCGCCGTCGTCGATTTTCAACGCCACGGCACCGACGCCGGGCAGGGCCGCGGCGATGACACCCTCCGCGCCGATCTTCGCCAGCAGCCCGGGTACGCCACGCATCAGCCGGGTGTCGTCCGCCTGCGTACCGCCGACCACCTCCGGGTGGGCCCGCATCGCGTCAGCCACCAGACCCGCGCCGGTGTCGCCCTCGGCCGCGACCAACCGCAGGTACGCCGTGGCCAGTCCGGTCAACGACGCGGACAGCACCGGGGCGCCGCAGCCGTCGACGCCGACGGCCACCGCCTCCTCGCCGGTGAACTCCTCCACCGTCTCGCGCAGCCGCCGCTGGAGGGGGTGGTCGATCCGCCAGTAGCCCTCCATCGGCCAGCCGGCGGCACGGCAGGTCAGCAGCATCCCGGCGTGCTTGCCGGAGCAGTTCATCTGGATCCGCGCCGGACCGCCCCCGGCCCGCAGCACCGTCATCCGTGCGAGATCGCCCGCCGGCAGGTCCGGCGGGCAATGCAGGGCGTCCTCGCCGAGCCCGGCACCCGCGAGCAGCCCGGCGACCCGGGCCAGGTGGAACTCCTCCCCCGCATGGCTGGCCGAGACGATGGCCAGGTCGGCCGGCTCGGGAAGCGACAGCCCGGCGCGGAGCATCCCGATCGCCTGCATCGGCTTGTTCGACGAGCGCGGAAAGATCGGCGAGGTGACGTCGCCAGCGGCGGCCAGCGGCGTACCGGCGCTGTCGAGCACCACCACCGAGCCACGGTGCACGCCCTCCACGAAACCGGACCGGACCACCTCGGCGAGCGGTACGCCGCCCTCGTACGTCTTTCCCACAACGTGGACGGTACCGAGGTGTCCGGCCGGCCTCACGCCGGGGTGAGCAGGGACTCCACCTCCGGGCGTAAAGAATGCTGGGCGACTCGTGCCTTACAGGCCGAGCAGCTCACGGGCCTGGACGGTGTTCAGCGGCGGGCGCTGCGCGAGTTGGGCGAAGCCGACCGCACGCGCGACCAGTTGCATGTTCGACTCCACCGGACGGCCCTTGGCGTACGTGACCGTGTCCTCCATTCCGACCCGCAGGTGACCGCCGGCCGAGAGCGCGGCGAGCAGCACCGGAAGGCTGGTCCGGCCGATGCCGGTAGCCGAGAACGTGGTGCCCTCCGGCAGATCCCGGAGCATCTGCTGGGCCGCCACGAGCGTCGCCGTGGTTCCGGGCATGCCTCCCGGCACACCCATCACGAAGTCGACGTGGACGTGGCCACCGTGCGGCAGGCCGTACTTCCCAAGCAGGCGCTGGAGGGCGCTGAGGTGGCCGAGGTCGAAGATCTCGTACTCCGGCACGATGCCCCGCTCCTGCATCCGGGTGTGCAGGTCGACGACGAACTCCCAGCGGTTGAGGAACACCTCGTCGCCGAAGTTGACAGTACCCATGGTGCAGGAGGCCATGTCCGGGGCCGCGTCCAGCACGGCGAGCCGGTCGGCCTCCGGGTCGGTGACCGCGCCGCCGGTGGACAGCTGCACGATCAGGTCGGTGCTCTCCCGCAGCGCCGCCACGGTCGCCCGCAGCCGTCCCGGGTCCAGGGTAGGCCGGGCCTGGTCGTCGCGAATGTGCACGTGGATCACGGAGGCACCCAGCGCCTCGCACTCCTTGGCGGTGAGCAGCAGCTCGTCGAGGGTCACCGGCAGCGCCGGCACCTCCGACTTCGCCGACTCCGCACCGGTGGGGGCAACCGTGATCAACGTCCCTGTCGTCATGCCGGCGATCCTAGAGCGCCCCCGGCCACCAGCGGTGTCGGTGTCTACGAGGGGTCGATGGCGGCGGCGCTGTCGCCGACGCGGAGCGCGGCATCGTCGGGCACCGAACGTTTGACCACCGCGAGCGCGACCTGCCCCAGCTCGTGATGAAGCACCGCCGTGCCGACGAAACCGACCGTGCGGCCGTCCCCGGTCACCGGGGTACCGGCGACCGGCAACTGGTCGGTGGACACCCCGTCGAGGTGTAGCAGCACCAACCGGCGTGGCGGACGACCCATGTTGTGCACCCGGGCGACCGTCTCCTGCCCCCGGTAGCAGCCCTTGTCGAGATGCACGGCCGGGGCGATCAGGTTCGCCTCGGCGGGGATCGTCCGATGATCGGTGTCGACACCGACCCGGGGCCGCCGGGCAGCCACCCGAACCGCCTCGTACGCCCACAGCCCGACCGGGGGCACGCCGTTCTCCCGCAGCCGCGTGACCACCTGGTCCATCGCGGGCCGGGGAACCAGCAGGTCCACACCGAGCGGACCGCGCCGGGCCCAGCCACCCTGCGGCAGCGGCTGCACGTCGTAGCGGGCGGTCGGGCGGGGCGGCAGCTCACCGGACCGGAACTTCGGACCGGGCAGCCCCACCACGTCCGGCTCGGCGAGCGGCGGCACGTCGAGCAGGGCCACCGCTTCGGCGGCCTTCGGCCCGACCAGCGACAGCAGCGCGTGCTCAACGGTGGCGTCACGGGGGTCGACCTGGCTGAAAAATCGCATCTTCTCCAGGTAGGTCAGCAGCCCCGTGGTCGCTCCCGGCTCGGTGTCGAGCCAGGTGGTGTCACCGTCCTCGGCCACCATGGCGTGCTGCTCGACATGGCCGTGCGGTGAGAGCACGAGGAGTTCGGTGCCCTGCCACGGGCCCAGCTCGGCCAGGTGCTGGGTGGTGAGGGTGTGCAGCCAGGAGATGCGCTCCACTCCCGGCACCGCGACGACGCCCCGGTGGGACCTGTCGACCAGGCCGACCTCGGTGTCCAACTGGCGCTGCTCGCGCATCGGGTCGCCGTAGTGCGCGGCCACGCCCCGCACCCCGGCTGCGGCGTGCGCCGGCTCCGGCTGGTCCCGGCTGGCCTCGTCGATACTTTCCACGGCCACCGCGCCCGCGATGTCGATCATGTCTGTTCCCCGTCTCCGCACCGCGCGCACAAGCCGAAGAAGGAGACGTGCCCGATGTCCACCCGGAAGCCCCGTTCCCCGGCCAGTTGGTCGGAGAGCGGACGCATCAGTTCCGGATCCATCTCGTCGATCGCGCCGCACTCGCGGCAGACCAGGTGCACGTGCTGATCCTCACCAGCGGCGTGGTAGGTCGGCGACCCGTGCGAGAGGTGGGTGTGGGTGACCAGGCCGAGCCGCTCCAGCAGCTCCAGCGTGCGGTAGATGGTGGTGATGTTGACCCCGGCGGCGACCTCGCGTACAGCGGTGTGCACCTGCTCAGGGGTGGCGTGCCCCAGATCCAGCACCGCCTGGAGGATCAGCTGTCGTTGCGCCGTCAGCCGCAGCCCACGGGCGCGGAGCAGTTCCGCGAGGGATGATTCGGACACCCCCCGATCATAGTTCGGCCGCGCGCGTACCTCCCGGCACGACCGGCACCGCACTATGCTCGGCCCCCGTGGTGGCCTCACGGATCGGCGTGCTGGGTCGCGGGCGGCTGCCGGCAGATGAGCCGGTGCTGCGCGCCGACGATCTCGGCGTACTCCGCGGTGACGGGCTCTTCGAGACCATGCACCTGCGCGACGGCCGGGCCTGGCTGCGCCAGGAGCACCTGACCCGGCTGCGGACCGGCGCGGCGGCTGTGGAACTGACCCTGCCGGCGGACGCCGCCCTGACCGACCTGCTGGACGAGGTCGCCGCCGGCTGGCCGGCCGAGGTGGAAGGCGCACTGCGGCTGATCTGCACTCGCGGGCCCGAGCACGGCGGCCCGCCCACCGTTTACGCAACCCTGTCGGAGGTCACCCCCACAGCCCGGCGGGACCGGCAAGAGGGGGTGAGCGTCGCCACGCTCTCCCTCGGGGTGCCCGCCGAGGCCCGGCCGGAACTGGACTGGCTGCCGGCGGGCATCAAATCCACGTCGTACGGGGCCAGCAGCGCCGCCCGGCGCTGGGCCGCTCGGGCCGGCGTGGACGACGTGCTCTGGATCTCCTCCGACGGGTACGCCCTGGAAGGACCGTCCGCCAACCTCGTCTGGCTGGCCGGGGAGACGCTGTGCACGGTGCCCGCCGGTCGCACCGGCATCCTGCCCGGCACCACCGTCGCCTGGCTGCTCGCCCACGCCGCCGACGTTGGCTGCGGGGCCGCCGAACGCATGGTCACCCCGACGGGCCTGCGCGAGGCCGACGGAGTGTGGCTCACCTCGTCGGTACGCGGCCTGGTCGCGGTGCACACCCTCGACGGTGAGCCGCTGCCGTCCAGCCCGCTCACCCGGACGTTGCAGGAACTGCTCGGCTTCCCGCTGCCATAGGCCGCGTCTCCCGAGGCTCTCCGGAGCGGACCAAACCCCTGCCCGGGCAGCCGGATGGGCCTGGTGCGCGGCGGATCAGCCGGCGACCCGGATGAGGCGGGCGGACAGATGCGGGGACAGCGGCTGACCGACAGCGGCCATGTCCTGCGCGTAGAGCAGAGCGCCCTCGACGATGCCGAAGAGGCGGTGACCAGCGGTGACCTCCTTGGCGGTGGAGGTGCGCACCACCGCGTCGGTGACGAACTCCACCTGGGTGCCCTTCCGCCGGCCGAGGTGCAGTTCCATCACCCCGGTCGGGGTGGTCAGCAGGGCCTCCAGCTCGTCGGTCGCCCGGTCGCCGTCCAGCACCGGACGCCACCAACCGACCTCCCGACCGGCCGGCCGCACCGGGCGGCTCTGCTCGTCGAGGATCCACGCCCGCGACTCGTAATGCAGGAACGGCCGCCCGTCGTGGCTGATCCGGATCTCCTGGGCGAAGTCGAAATCCTCGATGGTGGGGAAACCGCCCCGCCCCCGGCCGCGCCAGACCCCGATGTACGGCAGCAGGCCGTCGAGCGCGGGGTGCAGCTTCGGGCCGACCCGCAGGTCGTGACTCTCCTCGAAGGGGTACGCCTCCACCGGCGGCGCGTTCAGCCAGGGCGGCGGCGCCAACGGGTTGTCGTCACTGCTCGCACTCACCGGACCACCTTCGTTCGCGACTGCGGGCCTCGCAGAACCGGATCACCACTTGCCTCTCGATATGCGTACCGCCAGGTAGACCAGGCCACCGGCGAGCGCGCCCAGGCCGGCGACCAGCAGGCTGACGAACCCGATCTCGGTGACCATCCGGGTCATCCTATGCTGGCGGTCATGGCCCGCTCTCTCGTCGTCAAGGCCACCGCCGGCGCCGACGCACCGGAACGGTGCGCCCAGGCGTTCACCGTGGCGGCCACCGCAGCAGCCGCCGGGGTGTCCGTCTCCCTCTGGCTTACCGGTGAGTCGACCTGGTTCGCACTGCCCGGCCGGGCGCAGAGCTTCGAACTGCCGCACTCGGCCCCGCTGGCCGAGCTGTTGCATGTGATCCTCGCCACCGGCACGGTGACGGCCTGCACCCAGTGCGCCGCACGCCGGGACATCGACTCCGGCGACGTGATCCCCGGAGTACGGATCGCCGGGGCGGCCGTCTTCGTCGAGGAAACGATGGCCGAGAGCGCGCAGGCGCTCGTCTACTGACTAGCCGGTCAGTGTCCGGGAGGGCTCGCCGGGTACTGCCGGGGAAGGCGTCGGAACCCACCCGACAAGACGGGCGAATGCCTACGATTCGGGTGTGACCGAGGCCACCCAGCAGTTCTTCACGACCCTGCCGGCCCGCGCCCCGGAAGTCCTCCGTACTCCGGTCGCGGGAACGCTGCGGATCGACCTGTCCGAGGGGCACCGCACCGAACACTGGCTGGTCCGGATGCGGCCCGGCGCGGCCGAGGTCGACCAGGGGGCGGAGCCGGGCGACGCGACCTGGTACTGCGGTGTCGATCTCTTCGAACGACTGGTCACCGGACGCGCGCAGGCCATCTCCGCGGTGCTTCGCAACGAGAGCACCTTTCGCGGCGACGTGGTGCTGTTTCTCGCCTTCCGCCTGTTCTTCCCGACCGCACCCGGCACCCGTGATCCGCGCGAGGTCGCCCGCGAGCACGCCAGGTGGACCCGGTGAAGGAACTGGTCAGCATCCTCGACGGCAACACGTTCCTGGTCAGCGACCGCCGGGGGGACGTCGAGCCCTCGCTGGACTTTCCCACCGGGCTGTTCGCCTTCGACACCCGGTTCCTGTCCACCTGGCTGCTGCTGATCGACGGCGAACGGCTGCACGCGCTCTCCATCGACGACGCCGAGTCCTACCGGACCCGCTACTTCCTGGTGCCGGGCGAGCCGACCCACTTCCTGGACGCGAAGGTCTCGGTGATCAGGAGTCGGGCGATCAGCGGTGACCTGTCCGAGGAACTGACCGTGCTCAACCACTCCGGGCAGGAGATGAGCTTCACCGTCCGGGTGGAGATGGCCTCCGACTTCGCGGACATCTTCGAGATCAAGGACACCCAGCGCAAGAAGGGACACAACACCGCCGCACCCGGGGAGAACTCGCTGCGGCTGACCTACCGGCGGGACGCGTTCCACCGCGAGACGACGATCACGAGCACTGCCACCGCCCAGGTCGACCGCCGGGGCATGACCTTCCCGATCCGGATCGGGCCGCACGGCGAATGGACCACCCGGTTGACGGTCAACGTCGTCATCTACGGCGCCCGCGGTCAGGACATCCGCGCCCTGCTGCCCTTCGCGGGCAGCCGGACGACGGCGGCGATCGAGGCGGAACACGCCGAATTCGTCGCTCGGGCACCCAAGCTGGGCTGCGACTGCGAACCGATGGCCGGGGCGTACCGGCGCAGCCTGACCGACCTGGCCGCGCTGCGGTACGAGTCGATCGCGCTCGGCGTCCGCCTGATGGCCGCCGGTCTGCCGTGGTTCATGACGCTGTTCGGCCGGGACAGCATCTTCACCTCGCTCCAGGTGCTGCCGTTCGTGCCGGAGCTGATCCCGCCGACGTTGACCATGCTGGCGGGTCTCCAGGGCCACCGGGTGGACGACTTCCGTGACGAGGAGCCGGGCAAGATCCTGCACGAGTTGCGCTACGGCGAGTCCGCCGGCTTCGAGGAGCAGCCGCACTCGCCGTACTACGGTTCGGCCGACTCGACCGCCCTGTTCGTGATCCTGCTCGACGAGTACGAGCGATGGACCGGCGACGTGCAGCTGGTCAAACGGTTGGAGTTCTCGACGCGAGCCGCCTTGACCTGGATCGACACCTACGGCGACCTACTCGGCACCGGCTACGTCTGGTATCAGACCCGCAGCCCCCGGGTCGGCCTGGAGAACCAGTGCTGGAAGGACTCCTGGGACGCCATCTGCTACTCCGACGGTCGGCTGCCGAGCTTTCCCCGGGCGACCTGTGAGTTGCAGGGTTACGCCTACGACGCCAAGCTGCGCGGCGCCCGGCTGGCCCGACTGTACTGGAACGACCCGGTCTACGCCGACCGGCTGGAACGCGAGGCCGCCGAGTTGAAGGAACGCTTCAACCGGGACTTCTGGCTGCCGGACAAGGAGTACTACGCGCTGGCCCTGGACTCCGACGGCAGCCCGGTCGACGCGCTCACGTCCAACATCGGGCACCTGCTCTGGAGCGGCATCGTCGACGATTCCCGCGCTCAGCGGGTCGCCGAGCACCTGCTCGGTCCCCGGCTCTTCTCCGGCTGGGGCGTCCGTACCCTCGCCGACGACCAGGGACGTTACAACCCGATCGGCTACCACGTCGGCACCGTCTGGCCGTTCGACAACTCGATCATCGCGTGGGGTCTGTGGAAGTACGGTCTGCGCGAGGAGGCGGGTCGGATCTGCGAGTCGATGTTCGAAGCGTCCCGCTACTTCTTGGGCCGGCTTCCGGAGGCCTTCGCCGGCTACGAACGCGACCTGACCGACTACCCGGTGGAGTATCCGACCGCGTGCAGCCCACAGGCATGGTCGGCGGGCACCCCGCTGCTGCTGCTGCGGGTGATGCTCGGACTCGAACCGCAGGGCGAGCACCTGATCATCGACCCGTACGTGCCAGCCGGGATGGGCCGGGTGGAGCTGTTGGACATCCCCGGCCGGTGGGGCCGGGTGGACGCGCTGGGTCGCAGCCGCGACGAGGGGCCGCGCCGACCGGACTGAGCGACCCTCAGCTTCGGCAACGTGGGGCGAGGCTCAGCCGGCGCAACCCGTCGTCGCGGCGACCACGACCTGTTCCGGCTGGAAATCGGCAAGCACCGCGACGCCGTCGCGCCGGTAGGCGTACACCTCGGTGGTTTCCACCACCGGCGTGCCGCCGGCCAACGGCGCGAGCGCGGCCTGCGGTGCCGTGGCCACCGGGTCGACGACCGAGCGGATGGTGCGGGCCGTGCCGCCACCGGGGCAGGGTGCGCTCACCACCGACTCCCGGTCGCCGACGCGGCCGTTGAGCGCACGCACCGCCTCGGCCAGCGCGCCCACCTCGGGGCCGGTGGAGGCGGCCCCGGCGCTGTCGTAGTCGTCGCCCACCGGGCGGCACCCGGTGTCGACGGTGAACCGGATGCGGCCGGCGATCGCCGGCCGCCCGGTCACGGTGACGAACTCGCCCGCGTCGGCGCGGAGGCGAGGACCATCCGGGGTGAGTCGGACACCGGCCCGCCACCGCGCGGGCAGCCGGTCGGCGACCCGCTGCAGCACGGCCTGCTCCTCACCGACCGGCGCGGCCAGATCGACCACGCGGGTCAGCGTCGCACCGTCCGCGAACGGGCTGATCCGGCAGCCCCTGTCGACCTCGGCAGGGACCAGCGCCGGCACACCGGCGTCGGCCGCCGCGACGATTTCGCCTATCGCACCGTCGACCACCGGCCCGGCCTGTGTGAGGCTGCGTTGTTCCCGGACGGTGGGCGGGTCCTCGGCCGACGACATCCAGGTGAGGCCGGCCAGCAGTGCCGCCCAGACGGCCGTCACCGCGATCAGCCAGCGCGGCCACCGGGAGCCGGCGGCCGGCGATCGGGAACCGGTCGGTGGCGGGTACCCGGTGTGGACGGCGTTGCTCACCCGGTCATCGTGTCACGCCTGCTACGACCGCCCGCCGGGACGCCCGTCGCCGGCCTCCGGCGGCACGCTCAGCCGGTAACCGACACCGCGTACGGTCTGCACCTGCGGCCCGTCGGGCAGCGTCCGCAGCTTGCGACGCAGCCGCTTCACGGCGGAGTGCAGGATGGCGGTGTCGCCGAGGTAGGCGCCACCCCAGACCGAGGCGAACAGCCGCTCGTAGCTCCACAACGTGATGGGCGGACTGACCAGGCGGGCCAACAACTCCCGCTCGGTACGGGTCAGCCCCAGCGGTGCACCGCGCCAGGTGACCAGGTGCCCCGCTCGATCGACCATCAGATCCCCCCAGGTGGCCGGCCGTTCCGTGGGGCGCTCGACGGGCTCGTCGTGGGTCCCTTCCGGCTCAGCCGACGGGGCGGGGAACACCGCCCGCAGTTGGGCGAGGTCTGCGCAGATCACCACCGGCCCGACACCCTCCAGCCGCTGCACCACGCGCTGCCGGACGGTGGCGTCGGAGCTGACGCAGACCACGATCGGGAACTCTGGACCGGACACGACGCCTCCCCCAGGGCGCCTCTGACCTGCGACTCCCACCGATCGCCAGTGACGGTCACCGATGACACCCGGTCTCAGCCTAACTGCCAGAATCGCGCCTCGTCACTGACCGAGTACTGACCGACGCCGTCCATTGATCACCGACGGTTGGGGCAAGAGCATGACTTCAGCGGGCGGAGGCACCATCACCGGCCACCCACATCGCCCCGGCCGCTGCGCGCAGCCGCAACGCGGCGCGCGGGTGTGCGGGCCCGAACGGATCGGGACCGACGACGTGGGGGAGGAACATTGTTCACACGACGACCATCCACCCGGTCGCCACGATGGCGGGTGGTGGCGGTGTTGGCCGCTGCCGTGCTGGGCGTCACCGGCCAGCCCGCGCTCGCCGCGCCGGCCCAACCGCCGGTGGCCCACCGGGCCGCCGTCGACCCGGCGCTGCTCGACCAGATCGGTACCACGTCGACCGCACCGTTCCTGGTCTACCTGGCTGACACCGCGCCGTTGGCACAGGCCAGTCGGCTGCGGGACCCCGACGCCCGGGCCGACGAGGTGCACCGCCTGCTCACCACCACGGCCACCCGCACCCAACGCGACCTGCGTACGCTGCTCGACGATCGCAAGGTGCCGCACACCGCGTACTGGATCGCCAACGCGGTGCGGGTCGAGGGCGACAAGGCGCTGCTCGACGAGATCGCCCGCCGGCCCGAGGTGGCCCGGATCGAACCGAGCCGCAGCTACCCGCTGATCCGGCCCACCGCGACCGAGACCGCTCGGGCGCGCACCGCCGCCGTCGAATGGGGACTGACAAACATCGGCGCACCGCGGGTGTGGGACGAGTTCGGCACCCGCGGGGAGGGTGTCGTGGTGGCGAACATCGACAGTGGGGTGCGCTACGACCACGCCGCCCTCGTCGGCTCGTACCGGGGCAACCTCGGCGGCGGCAGCTACGACCACGCGTACAACTGGTTCGATCCGGCCGGCGTGTGCGCCGGCACCGCGCCCTGCGACAACAACGACCACGGCACGCACACCATGGGCACCATGGTCGGCGACGACGGTGCGGGCAACCAGATCGGCGTCGCCCCCGGCGCGAAGTGGATCGCCGCCAAGGGCTGCGAGTCGAACAACTGCTCCGACGCCTCGCTGCTCGCCGCCGGTCAGTGGGTGCTCGCGCCCACCGACGCCGACGGCCAGAACCCCCGACCCGACCTGCGGCCCGACATCGTGAACAACTCCTGGGGCGGCGACGGTGGTGACCCCTGGTACCAGCAGACCGTGGCCGCCTGGCGGGCCGCCGGGATGTTCCCGGTCTTCTCCTCCGGCAACGACGGTCCGGCGTGTGGCAGCGCCGGCTCACCGGGTGACTACACCGACGCGTACGCCGTCGGCGCGTACGACGTGAACAACGTCATCGCCGGATTCTCCGGACGCGGTTCCGGCACCGACCCGCTCAAGCCGAACATCGCCGCACCCGGCAGCAGTGTCCGTTCCAGCGTCCGCAACGGCGGGTACGCCTCGTTCAGCGGCACCTCGATGGCCGCGCCGCACGTGGCCGGCACGGTGGCACTGCTCTGGGCGGCGGCGCCCGGACTGCGCGGCGACCTCGCCGCGACCGAGGCGCTGCTGGACCGTACGGCCCGCGATGTCGACGCCACCACCTGCGGTGGCACGCCGGCCGACAACAACGTCTTCGGTGAGGGACGGCTCGACGCGTACGGGGCGGTGCGGGACGCACCCCGTGGACCGGTCGGCCGGGTCACCGGAGTGGTCACCGACTCCGGTGACGACGAACCGCTGTCCGGCGCGACGGTGACCGACGGCACCCGCAGCACCACCACCGACGCCGACGGGCGGTACGCGCTCACCGTGCCGGCCGGCGAGACCACGCTCACGGCCAGCGCCTACGGCTACGCTGCGGAGTCCGCGACGGTCACGGTGCCCCAAGGTGACACCGTCAGCCTGGACTTCGCCCTGCTGGCCACCCCGGCGGTCACAGTGAGCGGAAAGGTCACCGACGGTTCGGGCCACGGCTGGCCGCTGTACGCCAAGATCGAGGTGGCGGGCCGGCCCGGCGATCCGGTCTTCACCGATCCGGTGACCGGCCGCTACTCCGTCACGCTGCCCGGCAACACCTCGTACCGGCTGACCGTGACCGCCGAGTACCCGGGCTACCGCACCGCCACCCGCGAGGTGGCGGTAGGCGACGACGCCACCACGGTCAACGTGGCGGTACCCGTCGACGCCGCCTGCACCGCCGCCGGCTACACGGCACAGTTCGGTGCGCCGCTGCTCACCGAGAGCTTCGACGGCACGAGCGCGCCGCCCGGCTGGAGGGTGGAGAACCGCACCGCCTCCGGCGGCTGGGTCTTCGACGATCCAGACTCACGGGGCAATCTCACCGGCGGCACCGGTGGCTTCGCCATCATCGACAGCGACGCTCTCGGCTCCGGCAACACCCAGGACACGGACCTGATCGCCCCGCCGGTCGACCTGTCCACGACGGCCGCACCGGTGCTGCGGTTCCGCAGCGACTGGCGGGCCGTCGGCATCAGCGACACCGCCGACATCGACGTGTCCACCGACGGCGGTACGACCTGGACCAACGTCTGGCACCAGACCGCCAGCCGGCGTGGCCCCCGGGTCGAGGAGGTGCCGCTCGACCCGGCCGCTAACGCCGCTTCCGCGCTCTTCCGCTTCCGGTTCAAGGGCACCTTCGCCTGGTGGTGGCAGGTGGACGACGTGGCGGTGGTCAACCGCGAGTGCTCGCCGGTGCCCGGCGGGCTGGTGGTCGGCACCACCACCGACCGGAACACCGGTGACCCGCTCAACGGCGTGACGGTGACCAGCGATCACCGTCCCGACGACCGGGCGGTCTCGGCGGCCACGCCCGAGGACCCGGCCGAGCCGGACGGCTTCTACTGGCTCTTCTCCGGGCTCACCGGCGCCCACCCGTTCACCGCCGAGCGCACCCCGTACGCACCGGTGACCAAGCAGGTGACGGTCACCGCCGACCGGGTCAAGCGGGCGAACTTCGCCCTCGCCGCCGGCCGGCTGACGGTCAGCCCGACGTCGATCGAGTCACATCAGCCGTACGGCAGCACCCGCACCACCCGGGTGACGGTCAGCAACACCGGCACCGCGCCGGCCAGCGTCGATCTGCTGGAACGCGCCGGTCAGTTCGAACTGCTCAGGCGCGACGGCGCACCGCTGCGGCAGCAGAAGATCAAGGGGATCAGCAAGGCTCGCACCGGCACCGCGTACGGCGGGGCGGCACCGCAGGCCGGTACCGCCGAGGACGAGGCGTGGACCGAGATCGCCAAGCTGCCGGCGTCGATCTTCGACAACGCCGCCGCATGGCTGGACGGGAAGATCTACTCGGTCGGTGGTGGCGGTGGCACCGGCACCGAGCGCAAGGCATGGGTGTACGACCCCGCGCCGGGCGCCTGGACCGCCCTGCCCGACCTGCCGACGGTACGGTCCAAGCCAGCTGCGGCGGCGGTCGGCGGCAAACTCTATGTGATCGGCGGTTGGGGCGCTGACGACGCGACCGTCGCCACGGTCGACGTCTTCGACCCGGCCACCGGAACATGGAGCACCCTGCCAGGGGCGGCCAACCCGGCCCCGGTCGCGGCGGCCGGCTCGGCCGTGGTCGGCGGGAAGGTGTACCTGGTGGGCGGCTGCGCCGACGCCACCTGCACCGACAGCGACGAATTGGTGGTGTTCGACCCGGCCACCGGCTCGTTCAGCACCGGTGCCGCCTACCCACACCCGGTCTCGTGGCTGGCCTGCGGCGGGATCGGCGCCTCGGTCTACTGTGCCGGTGGCACGGGCAGCACCGAGTACACCGATGCCTACCGGTACGACCCCTCGGCCGACAGCTGGAGTCCGCTGCCAGAGCTGCCGGTGGAGCTGTGGGGCTCGCAGTACGCGGCGGCCGGCGGGCTGCTGGTGCTGGCCGGCGGGGTGACCGACGGATCGACTGCGGTCACCAACCGCACGGTCGGCTTCGACCCGGTCACCGGGGCCTGGCGTGACCTGCCCAACGTCCGGTTCAGCCGGTACCGGGGGGCCGCCGCCTGCGGCGCCTACAAGATCGGCGGGTCGCCCAGTTCCTTCGTGGGCAGCGCAGACAGTGAGCGGCTCGGTGGCCTGGAACTCTGCGCAGCCGATGCCGACCTGCCCTGGCTGGATGGTTCCCCGACCACCTTCACCCTCGCGCCGGGTGAGTCGAGGACGGTGACCGTCACCCTGACGGCCACCGAGGCGGCGGGCGTCGCCCAACCCGGCCGGTACGCGGGCGAACTCGCCGTTGCCTCCGACAGCCCCTACCCGGTCACCCCGGTCTCGGTGGAGATGAACGTGTCGCCGCCGGCCAGCTGGGGCAAGATCCGGGGCACCGTCACCGGCACCACCTGCGGTGGCGTCACGGTCGGTATCCCGGCGACGGTACGGGTGAACCTGATCTCGGCCGGTACCGGAACCACCCTCACCGCCGGCGCCGACGGCCGCTACGCCTGGTGGCTGCCGAAGGGCCGCTACGAGGTGATCGTGGCCAAGGACGGCTGGGTGCCGCAGGTGCAGCGCCACCGCATCGAGGCGGGCATGGTCGGCACGCTCGACTTCGCCCTGGAACCCACCTCCACCTGCACCAGAGCCACCGGAATCTGACCCACTAGCAGGGCGGGGCGCCGGCCCTCACGGGCCGGCGCCCCGCCCCCAACTCCCAACAACCCCCGCAACACCCGCCAGGAATTCACGGCAGTTTCAGGGATACTGCTGCATCCGGCGGCGACGAGGCAGCAACATCAGCGAAGTTGCGGGCAGCGCGGGCAGCGCGCAGCGCGGGCAGCGCGCAGCGCGGGCAGCGCGCAGCGCGGGCAGCGCGCAGCGCGGGCAGCGCGCAGCGCGGGCAGCGCGCAGCGCGGGCAGCGCGCAGCGCGGGCAGCGCGCAGCGCGGGCAGCGCGCAGCGCGGGCAGCGCGCAGCGCGGGCAGCGCGCAGCGCGGGCAGCGCGCAGCGCGGGCAGCGCGCAGCGCGGGCAGCGCGCAGCGCGGGCAGCGCGCAGCGCGGCGGGTGGCCCGCATTCCTCTCGGGGAGGGATGCGGGCCACCCGCCGTCAGCAGGGTGGGATCAGTCGGTGACGGTGACGGCCACCTCGTTGATGCCGCGACCGGCGGTCACGGTGGTGTCTCCGTTGCCCTGGCGGGAGAGCGCCCGCAACGTCCAGGCGCCCGGCGCGGCGAAGAAGCGGAACTGACCGGCCGACGAGGTCACCACCTCGGCGGTGAATTCACCTGTCGAGTCGAGCAGGCGGACGTACGCGCCCGGCACCGCTTCGCCCTCCGCAGAGCGGACGACACCGGTGATGACCGTCTCCCGCTCCAGGTCGAGGCCGGCAGGCAGCGGAGCGGCCTGGTCGGGGGCCGCGCAGCCGGCGGCGGTGCTTGCGGCGGTGGGTGCGGTCATCTCAGGCCTCCCCCGGCTCATCGCCGAGCGCCACCGGCACACCGACCAGCGAGCCGTACTCGGTCCACGATCCGTCGTAGTTCTTCACGTTGCGGTGGCCGAGCAGCTCCTGGAGCACGAACCAGGTGTGCGAGGAGCGCTCGCCGATGCGGCAGTAGGCGATGGTTTCCTTGCTGTCGTCCAGCCCGGCCTCGCCGTAGATCTTGCGCAGCTCGTCGTCGGACTTGAAGGTGCCGTCCTCGTTGGCCGCCTTCGACCACGGCACGCTGATCGCGGTCGGGATGTGGCCGCCGCGCTGTGCCTGCTCCTGCGGCAGGTGGGCGGGGGCGAGCAGGCGGCCGGCGTACTCGTCGGGGCTCCGCACGTCGACCAGGTTCTTGGTGCCGATCGCGTCGACGACCTCGTCCCGGAAGGCCCGGATGCTGGTGTCCGGCTCGCTGGCGACGTACTGCGTGGACGGGCGGGTCACGGCGTCCGCGACCAACGGCCGGGCGTCCAGCTCCCACTTCTTGCGACCGCCGTCGAGCAGCTTGACGTCGCGGTGGCCGTAGAGCTTGAAGTACCAGTACGCGTACGCGGCGAACCAGTTGTTGTTGCCGCCGTACAGGATGACGGTGTCGTCGTTGCTGATCCCCCGCTCGGAGAGCAGCGCCTCGAACTGGGTCTTGTTGACGAAGTCCCGGCGGACCGGATCCTGAAGGTCGTTCTTCCAGTCCAGCTTGATGGCACCGGCGATGTGGCCGGAGTCGTAGGCCGAGGTGTCCTCGTCGACCTCGACGAAGACGACGCCCGGGGCGTCGAGGTTCTTCTCGGCCCACTCGGCCGAGACGAGTGCGGTGTCGCGACTCATCAGATCACTCCCTGGTGAGGATGGATGGTGAGCCAGCGCGCGGAGATCGGGATGTCAAGATGTCGCACCACGCGCGGGACCCATAGCTCGGAACGGATCACGGGTTTGTGCGACGGCGCCGCTGCCGGGCGTCCGGTGGGGTGCACCGGGAACGAGGTACGCGTGCCCCTGGTGCCTTGGCCGCTAGGCGGCCCGAGCCAGCCCCGCCGTCAGATGACGGGGCGACACAGGCAGGTGGCCACGCGGCACAGGTCGACCGCGCGCCGTTTGGTGAGGAGCGTCCCCATGAGCAGGGAGCCTACCAGCGATCCCAGATATCTCTATCGGGCCGACCAGCATCCGGGACGCCGAGCCGGCGGTCAGCCGACCGAGTTGATCGGCACGTCCCGTGCGTCGGCGGTCACCGTCAACCCCTGCGGCTGCGGCCGAACCTCGCGAACGGTGAGCTGGAACGGCAACTCCGGCAGGGGCACGTCGACCGAGATGCTACGGGCGAAGTTGCTCACCAGGGTGCGGGCCAACGGCACGTCCGGCAGCCCTTCGGCGTCCAGGTCGTCGAACTGTAGTGCCACCTGCCCCTGCTCACCGACGACGATGTCGGCGGTGCCGGTGACGGTCAACCGCTGGCCGAGGATGTCCACCGGAGCGGTGACGGCGAGCTGCCCGTCCCGCTCACCGAGGGTCAGCCCCTCCCGGTCGAGCAGGGCCGACAGGCTCTGGTAGCTGATGGTGCCGGTGCCGTTGACCGTCTCGGCCACCACCTCACCCTGGCCGGTGCGCAGGGTGTCCAGCGAGGCCCGCACGTTCCGGGCGTCCACGTCCAGGCTGGGCAGCGCGACGGCGTCGCCCTGCACCGAGGCGCGCACGTCCCGCAGCTTGATCGAGATGCGCTCGTACCGGCCGTCGAGCACCTGGGTGAGGAACGGGAAGCCGCCCACCTCGACCTCGGGCGGCAAGGATTGCGCGCCCTGTTCGGCGACCTGCTGGCGTACCTCGTCGGCGATGGTGCGCTCGGCCACGCTCGCCGCCACCCGGTCGGCGATGGCGATCAGTCCGGCGAGCACGAGCAGCAGGACGACGAACCCGATCAGCACCTTGCGTCCGCGTCGCCGCGGCCGCCGCTCGTACGTCTGCTCCTGCTCCACGCCGTCTCCTGTCTCGTCGTACCTCGATGCCGTCAGCGGTGGACCGGTGGTACCCGTGGTCCGGATTTCTCAATCGCGCGGCCGGGCGGGCCGCCACGCGCTGACGGTCAGAGCACCAGCCGACACATCAGGTACGCGGCCGGCGCCGCCATCGCGAAGCCACCCAGAGGCCCCTGCACGTGCCGTACGGCCCAGACCGACGGCACTTCACCGGCCATCAACCGGCCCGCCTCGGCGTAGCTCACGGCAAGGTCGGCCAGCACGGCGACGACGGCCGCCGCCAGGCCGATGATCGCGGCCCGGGTAGGGGTGAACGGGGTGACCAGGTAACCACCGAGAAGCGCGCTGATCAGCGTGCCGACCATCGCGCCGCCGACCACCCCTGCCGCCCCCCTGGGCACCTGGGGCGCGAGCCTCGGCCAGGCCGCGACGGCGTCGGTCACCCGGGCGACGGTGAGCGCCGCGCCGGCTGCGGTCAGGCAGACGGCGATCGTCTGGGTGCCTGCCGGGATCCGGCTGAGCACGATGAGCGTGGCCAACGCGACCACTCCGAACACGATGGTGGCGGTGGTCCGCAGCGAGTCGGTCACCCGGACCCGGTCCACCCGTCGGACCAGTTGACCGAGCACCGCGGCGAGCACCCCGACGATCGCGATGTAGAGCAGCGGCGCCAACCGGGCCTCAGCCGACCGTACGGCCACCACGTCGGCCGCCACCGCGGACACCGCGCCGACCCCGAGGACGACCGCCAGTGCCGGCGGCCGGGTGACCATGGTCCAGACGAGCACGAACAGCACCTGCACGGCGAGCACCACGAGGGTGAAGGGCAGCCGGTGCCCGGGACTGGACGTCTGCCCGGCGACGACCAGGCCGAGACCGAGCAGCGCGGCGAAGCCGCCGATGGCGAGGGAGAGCTGCCGGCGCACCTCGACCGGTGGTTCCTCCTCCTCGTCCTCGACGTCCGCCTCGTCGTCGACGCGGCGAGCCGAACCGCCCCGGCGCAGACGGCGAGGGCCGCGTGAGGGCCGCTCGTCGGTCTCCACGGCCGGACCGGTACGCGGCGGCGATCCTCCCGGGGCGGGCGGATCCTCGGCCCACGGGTCACGGCCGGTCTCGGGCGAGTTGGAGGGAAACACCCACCGATCGTGCCAGACCAACCTCACATCGCGGGTGCCAGCGTTTCCGCGACGTTAAAACCTGGGCCGCGATCAGGGGCAGATAGGGCAAAGAGGAAACCGCGCCAAGGTCGCACGCGAGCAATCAGTTACGCTCAACGGCGAAACCCGCCCGTCAGCGACGCCGGGACCCACGGAAGTTCCCAGCGCCACACCCCGCAGGAGTGCCGCTGGTCGCGCGCGGCCGCAACCGGCCGCCGGGACGGAGGTGATCGTGGAGATCCTGCTGTTGGTGACCGCACGGGCAGGCGAACCATCCGCAGTGCTGCCGGCACTGGACCTGCTGCCGCACTCGGTGCGCACCGCACCTCGCGATGTCCGCACCCTGGTCGCCGGCCCCAGCCCGGACGCTGTGCTGGTCGACGCCCGCTCCGAGCTGAGCGAGGCCCGGGCCACCTGCCGGATGCTGCACGCCACCGGGCTCGGCGTACCGCTGGTCGCGGTGGTCACCGAGGCTGGCCTGATCGCACTCAACGCCGACTGGGGCGTCGACGACGTCATCCTCGCCTCCGCCGGCCCCGCCGAGGTGGAGGCCCGACTGCGGCTCGCGGTCGGCAGGCTGAGCAACGCGACCGCCGGCGCCGGCGGTTCCATCCGGGCCGGCGAGCTGATGATCGATCCGGACACCTACGCGGCGAAGCTCAAGGGTCGCCCGCTCGACCTCACCTACAAGGAGTTCGAGCTGCTGAAGTTCCTCGCCCAGCACCCCGGTCGGGTGTTCACCCGCGACCAGTTGCTGCGCGAGGTGTGGGGTTACGACTACTTCGGCGGGACCCGCACGGTCGACGTGCACGTGCGTCGCCTGCGCGCCAAGCTCGGCTCCGAGTACGAGTCGATGATCGGCACCGTCCGGCAGGTGGGTTACAAGTTCGTGGTGCCGTCGTCGCGGACCTTGTCGGAGGCCACCGAGCACACGCCGCTGCCGATGCGGGCACTCACCATCGAAGGCTAATTACCGATATGCCCTTTTTGGTCGACTAGTGCGTTCTATCGTGACTGCCAGTTGACCAGCGGGGGGCATTGGTGGGCGGTAACCAGGTGGGGGCGGCACGGGCCGTCGGGATCATCACGCTCGTGGTGACGGCGGTCCTCGGCTCGGCGTACCTGCTCGGACGAAGCCTGGTGCCGGATGCGTCGCGGACCGACAACGTCGTCACCGCGACCGGCGTCGAACACCCCGAGTACGCGGACCAGTCGGCCCCCATCGACGCCGAGCCCGACGCCACCCGCGCACCGGACGGGTCGCAGCGCAGCGACGAACAGGAGCAGGACCCGAACGTCGGCCCGATGGGCACCCGGGTGAGCACCGGCACCGCCGATGTCGCGCTCACCTTCGACGACGGACCACACCCTGACTACACCCCGCAGGTCCTCGCTATCCTGCGGGAGCACCACGTCACGGCCACCTTCTGCGTGGTCGGTAAGAACGCCCAGGCGTACCCCTGGCTCGTCGAGCAGATCGTCGCCGAGGGCCACACCCTCTGCAATCACAGCTGGGACCATGACGTCGCCCTGGGTGCCCGGTCGGCCGAGTGGATCCGCACCGACCTGATCCGGACCAGCGAGGCGATCCGCGCCGCCGTGCCGGACGCGCCGATCGCCTGGTACCGGCAGCCCGGCGGCGCCTGGACCTACTCGGTCATCTCCGTCTCCCGCGACCTCGGCATGGCGCCGCTGCACTGGACGCTGGACCCGTCCGACTGGCGGGCGCCGGGCGCGACCCGGATCGCCACCTCCGTGATCAACGGGGTACGGCCCGGCTCGATCGTCCTGCTACACGACGCGGGCGGCGACCGTCAGGGCACCGTCAACTCGCTGTACCGGATCCTCCCCGATCTGGCCGGCCGGTTCGACGTTCAGGCGTTGCCACCGCGCGGACTGTGACGGGGGCAGCAACCGTCCCGTGCGCGCGGCGCACCTTCCGTGCGGTTACGGTGATGCGATGAGCAGCAGCCAGGCGGGCATCGACCAGGTCAGCCGCGTCGACCGGCTCGGCCCGGCGGAGATCACCGAAGTGCTGGCGCTCGCCCGAACGGCCGGCGACGCCGACGGG
This sequence comes from Verrucosispora sp. WMMD573, assembly GCF_027497175.1. Classification (NCBI taxonomy): domain Bacteria; kingdom Bacillati; phylum Actinomycetota; class Actinomycetes; order Micromonosporales; family Micromonosporaceae; genus Micromonospora; species Verrucosispora sp. WMMD573. The sequence goes on from NZ_CP114901.1 coordinate 870,916, forward strand.
GCTGACCCGATGGACGAGCACGTGTTGCTCCGCCTGCGCGACGAACACGCTGCGGCGAGCCACCTGGTTGCCCGCTCCGCCGACGGCACGCTCACCGGGTACGCGCACCTGGACACGACCGACCCGGACAGCGGCGTCGGCGTGGAGCTGATGGTGCACCCGGCGTACCGTCGGCGCGGTACCGGGCGGGCGCTGGCCCGGGGAGTGCTGGCCACCGCCGCCGGGCCACTGCGGGCGTGGGCGCACGGCGACCACCCCTCGGCCGCCGCCCTCGCGGTCGACCTCGGCTTCCACCGCGCCCGGGTTCTCTGGCAGCTACGTCGGCCGCTCGCCGCTCCGCTGCCCGAACCGCGCCTGCCCGACGGGGTGACGCTGCGCGCGTTCCGCCCCGGCAGCGATGACGAAGCCTGGCTGACACTGAACGCGCGAGCCTTCGCCGACCATCCGGAGCAGGGCCGATGGACCACAGAGGACCTGCGGGTACGGCTCACCGAACCGTGGTTCGACCCGGCCGGCTTCCTGCTCGCCGTCGAGTCGGCGACCGGCCGGCTGCTCGGCTTCCACTGGACCAAGGTGCACGAGCGACCCGGCTCCGCCCGCATCGGTGAGGTGTACGTGCTCGGGGTGGAGCCCGCCGCGCACGGCGGCGGGCTCGGCCGGGCCCTGACCATGGCCGGCCTCGCCCACCTGCGCGACCGACGTGGGCTGGACCGGGTGATGCTCTACGTCGACGAGTCGAACACCGGCGCGGTGGCGCTCTACGAGCGGCTCGGCTTCGCCCGCTGGTCCGCCCACGTCAACTACCAGCTCGGCTGATCCGCCGTCAGGGCAGGTAGAACCGGGGTCGGTCGGGGTCGGACAGATCCAGCCGGGGCGTGACCGGGGTGACCGCGTCGCGGTCCGCCGCCGCCGCTGCCACCGCGGTGAGGTCGGTGCAGGCGGCCATCTCGCCGAGGGTGACCAGGGTCGGCGGGAGCATGGTCAGGTCCCCGGCCGCTGCCTGTCGGCCCGCCTCGACGGGCCGGATCCACAGCGTGTGGTCGGCCTCGCCGGAGACGTCGCGGGTCCGCTGTCCCTCGGGCAGCAGCGCCACGAAGAAGTACGTGTCGAACCGACGCGGCTCGAATTCCGGGGTCACCCATCGGCTCCACGGCAGCAGCAGGTCCGACCGGAGCGTGAGCCCGCGCCCGGCGAGCAGGTCGGCGAACCCGGTCCGCCGCTGCTCCAGGTCGACCCGGGCAGCTTCCCAGCCGTCGTCGCTGACATCGCCGACGACCCGCGTGGCGTCCGGCCCGGCGAGCAGCACCCCCGCCTCCTCGAAGACCTCGCGGGCCGCCGCGCAGACCACCGCCTGCGCCGCGTTCGGAGCCAGCCCCAGGCGTGCCCCCCAGTCCGTCGGTGCCGGACCGGCCCAGTCCAGGTGGATCGTGGAGTCCGAGGGGTCCACTCCACCACCTGGGAAGGCGTACATGCCACCGAAGGCCATCGCCGCGACCCGGCGGATCAGGTAGACCTCGAAGCCGTCGTCGGCCGGGCGGAGCAGCAGCACGGTGGCGGCCACCCGGGGCACCGCCGGCACCGCGCCGGAGGCCCGGAACCGGCGGACGTGCTGCACCAGCGCGGGCGGCGCCGGGAAGCCACGGTCGATAGTCATGCGCCGAGACTAGTCCCGACCCCCGGATGCCCAGTACAGTCCTCTGCTGATCTTCGGTAGCGTCGCGCCATGACTCGTTGGGGCATCCTGGCCACCGGCCACATCGCCGCCCGCTTCGCCGAGGACCTCCGGCTGGTGCCGGGGGCCGAACTCGTCGCGGTCGGTTCCCGCACCGCCGAGACCGCGGAACGCTTCGCGGAACGGCACGGCGTACCACGGGCGTACGGCTCCTGGACGGAACTGACTGCGGACGCCGACGTCGACGTGATCTACGTCGCCACCCCGCACGCCGCCCACCACGAGGCGGCCCTGGCCTGCCTCACCGCCGGCCGGCCGGTGCTGGTGGAGAAGCCGTTCACCCTCGACCTGGCCACCAGCACCGAACTCGTCGACACCGCCCGCGCCGCCGGCGTCTTCCTCATGGAGGCGATGTGGATGCGGTGCAACCCGCTCATCCGGCGGGTCTGCCAGCTGATCGCCGACGGCGCGATCGGCACGCTGACCGGGGTCCGGGCCGACTTCGGCGTCGCCGGCCCCTTCCCGCCCGAGCACCGGATGCGCGCCCGGGCGCTGGGCGGCGGCGCGCTGCTGGATCTCGGCGTCTACCCGATCAGCCTGGCCCACCTGCTGCTCGGCACGCCGCAGCACGTACGGTCCTGGGCGAAGCTGGGCCCGGAGGGCACGGACGAGAACACCGGCCTGATCCTCGGCTACGACTCCGGTGCCGTGGCCACGTTGAGCTGCGGCATGGTGGGCGCCACCGGGCTCACCGCCTCGATCACCGGCAGCAACGGGCGGATCGAGCTACCCGAGCCGTTCTTCCGACCCGACCGGTTCACCCTGTACCGCGCCGACGCGGCACCCGAGACGATCACCGAGGAGCTGGTCGGCTCGGGCTACCAGCACGAGGCCATCGAGGTGCAGCGGTGCCTGGCCGAGGGGCTGACCGAGAGCCCCTTGGTACCGCACTCGGCCACCCTGGAGATCATGGGCCTGCTGGACGACATCCGCGCCCAGATCGGCGTCTCCTACATCTGACAGGTCGAAGGGCCCCTGGGACGACGGGGGCCCTTCGACACAGGTCAGCTGAACATAGGACGGACCAGGAAGTACATCAGGGCACCGATCGAGCCGGCCGCCGGGAAGGTCAGGATCCAGGCACCGATGATGTTGCCGGCCACGCCCCAGCGCACGGCGGAGAGCCGCTTGGTGGCGCCGACACCCATGATCGCTGAGGTGATCGTGTGCGTGGTCGAGATCGGCGCACCGAGCACCAGGGCATTGAAGTAGAGCACGCCGCTGGCCACGGTCTCGGCCGCGAAACCCTCCGGCGGGCGCAGGTCGATGATCTTCCGGCCCAGGGTCCGGATGATCCGCCAGCCGCCGGCGTAGGTGCCGGCCGCCAGCACGGCCGCCGAGGTCCAGAACGCCCACTCCGGAATGTAGGTGGCATCGTCCTGGTAGCCACCCACGAAGAGGGCGAGCACCACGATGCCGATGGTCTTGGCGGCGTCCTGCATGCCGTGGCCGACCGACATGGCCGCCGCCGAGGCGGTCTGGGCCCAGCGGAAGCCGCGGTTCAGCTTGCCCGGGTGCCCGTTCCGGAAGACCCACTGCACGGCGATCATCACGATGTAGCCGAGGATGAAGCCGACCATCGGCGACAGGATCATCGGGATGATCACGCTTTCGCCGATGCCGGTCCAGAGCACGGTGCCGGAGGCGGCGACGGTCGAGCCGACCAGGCCACCGATCAGGGCGTGCGAGGACGACGAGGGCAGGCCGAAGTACCAGGTGATGAGGTTCCAGGTGATCGCGCCGATCACGCCGGCGAAGACGATGCCCAGGCTGGAGACACCGGTGGGCAGCTCGACCAGGCCGCTGCCGACGGTCTTGGCGACCTCGGCGCCGAAGTGGGCGCCGATGAAGTTGCCGACCGCCGCCATGGCCAGGGCGACCCGGGGTGTCAGCGCCCGGGTGGAGATACTTGTCGCGATCGCGTTGGCGGCGTCGTGGAAGCCGTTGGTGTAGTCGAACACCAGGGCCACCCCGATCACCGCCAGCACGGCGATGAGCTCGGGACTCACAGGATCAGGACTCCTTGACCGCGATGGTCTCGACCGTGTTGGCGACGTGCTCGAAGGCGTCGCAGGCGGCCTCCAGCTCGTCGGCGACCTCCTTCATCTTCAGCACGGTCAACGCGTCGTACTCACCGGAGAAGAGCCGTACCAGCAGCATCCGGTAGGCCTGGTCGCCGTCGTTCTCCAGCCGGTTGATCTCGATCCAGTAATCCTCGAGATCCTTCATCGACTTGAGTCGGGGCATCGCGTCCGCGGTCAGCTTCGCCTGCTGGTCGAGTACGTGCACCAGCTCGTGCATCTCCCGGGGCAGCGACGGCAGCTTGGTCAGCCCGTAGAGGTAGAGCAGGTTGCCCACCGCCTCCAGGTGGTCCATCACGTCGTCCAGGAGGGAACCGAGCCGGTAGATGTCCTCGCGGTCGAAGGGGGTGACGAAGGTGGAGTTGATCTTCTTGTACAGGTCGTGGGTGATCTGGTCGCTGTCGTGCTCCACCTCGGTGAGCCGCTCGCTCACCGACTGCACCTCGACATCGGGCAGGGCCAGCTCGTTGAGCAGCTCGGTACCCCGGACCAGATTCTGCGCGGCCCTGGTGAAGAGCTCGTAGAAAGCGCCCTCGTTGGGGCGGAAGGAAAACCTCACAGCACGGACCTCGTCGTGTCGGGTGGAAGGGGTGGCGGCCGTGGCTCGGGCGCCCTGCTGAGGGAATGCTAGGGAACCGTCAGATCGGCGATTATTCGGCCCACCCCTGGCCAGATGACATTCACCGCTCGTTCAACTTCCGTTCACCTTCACCGGTCCCGTGGTGCCCAGCAGTCGCTCCCGTTCCCGCTCGATGTCGAAGTCGGCTGGCGGATACCCCAGATCAAGAGTGTCGAACGTCTCACGCAGCAGGTGCGCCACCGCCCAGTCGCGGTACCACTTGCGGTCCGCCGGCACCACGTACCACGGCGCCTGGTCCGTATCGCACCTGGCGAGCACCTCGGCATACGCGGCCTGGTAGTCGTCCCACCGGGTCCGGGCGTCGACGTCGGACGGGTGGTACTTCCAATGCTTGGTGGGATCGTCCAGGCGGGCCAGCAGCCGCTTCGCCTGCTCGGCTTTGGAGATGTGCAGAAAGACCTTGACCACTGTCACCCCGGCGTCGGTCAACTCCCGCTCGAACTCGCCGATCTCCGCGTACCGGGGTCGCCAGACGTCCTCCGGCGCCCGCTCCTGGACCCGGGGCACCAGCACGTCCTCGTAGTGCGAGCGGTTGAAGACCCCCAGGTTGCCCGGCGGCGGCAGGGCCCGGCGGATCCGCCACAGGAAGTGGTGCCGCAGTTCCTCGGCGGTTGGCGGGCCGAACGCCCGGATGTGCACGCCGAGCGGATTCATCGCCCCGACCACCCGCTTGACCGTGCCGTCCTTGCCGCCGCAGTCCATCGCCTGGAGCACCAGCAGCACCCGCCGGCCGACACCGGGTTCGGCCTTCGCGCCCGCGAACAGCATCTCCTGTTGCCCGGCCAGCCCCGCACCCAGCCGGGTCAGCTGCCGGCGGGCCCAGGTCTTGCGGTCCGGCCAGGTCACCTCCGGGCCGGGCAACCCCGGAGTCGAGCGGGGATCGATCTCCGCGAGGTCCACCGGTCCGCCGGGCCGTACCCGGAGCAGGTCGCGTACCGCGCCGCCGTTCGGCGCCACCACGTCGAAGCCACAGTCGTCCACCATCGGAGCATCATCACCCGCCCGCCGCCGGTCCGCGCGACGGAGCCGGTGCACGCCCGGGCCGGGGGCCGGCGATGCGGGGACGATCGCCCGCCGGAAACGGCAGCGTCAGACCACCAGGGCCAGCCACTTGCGGTACGAGGTGGCGAACGGCTCGGTGCCGTCGCCGAGCGCGCCGAACAACCAGCGCGCCGCCGCCTCGGCCTCCACCACCAGGTCGTCGGGATACCCGAAGCGGACCCGGTGCTCGGCGAACTCGTCCTCGTCGCGCAGCTCGACCAGGCCGGTCTCGCGACGCCGGACCACGTCCAGGTCGAGGTCGATCAGATGAACGGTGTCCTCGCCCTCCCAGCGGGCCGGGCTGGCGATGTCGCAGTAGACCTCGCTGGTGCGGGGCGGCGGGTTGAACATGCCGGTCCACCAGGCGTGGTGAGGCACCAGCAGCACGAAGGGAATCTGCTCGACCGACGGCCGGCCGTGGTAGACCGAGCTGGTGCCGGCCGGCACGCCGAGCCAGATGCCGAGGTCGTCCTCGGCCAACCGGCGGGCCGGGTAGTCGCGGTGGGCGCTGCCGTCGAACTTGCGGTAGATCACACGGATCACGTCGCTCGGCATGAGTCGCACCCTAGCCGATTCCGCCCACGGCTCGCCGCCGGGAAGTTACCGGACGACAGGGAGAATTCCGTGCCGCGCGACCGCGACACGGGCCCGCTCGGTACCGACCGCGTCCGCCCCGGCGGGTACCGTGCCACGGTGACCCCGCCCCGCACCGCCACCGGCACCGGCACCGCCCGCGACAAGGCACGTCGGCGGGGCGACCGGCCGGGCGGAGCCGAGCTGTTGTCCGCTGCGGTCGGTGCCGTGCCCGGCGGCACGGCCCGACCGGGCCAGCAGCGGATGACCGCGGCGATCGAGGAATGCATCAGTACCGGGGACCACCTGCTGGTGCAGGCCGGCACGGGCACCGGCAAGTCCCTGGCGTACCTCGCCCCGGCGTTGACGGTGGACGGACCCGTGGTGGTCTCCACCGCCACCCTGGCGTTGCAGTCTCAGCTGGTGGAGCACGACCTGCCCCGGCTGGCCGACGCCGTCGAACCGCTGCTCCGACGCCGCCCCACGTTCGCCGTGCTGAAGGGCCGCCACCACTACCTCTGCCTGGCCCGGCTGGAGAACTCCACAGCGGACGAACCGGAAGACACTCTCTTCGACGCCCCGGCCGAACGTCCCGGCGGCACCCGCTGGCTCGGTGAGGCCGGCCGGCTGGGCAAGCAGGTCCAGCGCCTGCGGGACTGGGCACTGGAGACCGACACCGGTGACCGCGACGAGTTGGACCCGGGCGTCGACGACCAGACATGGCGGCTGGTCTCCATGCCCGCCCGCGAGTGCGTCGGTGCCTCCCGCTGCCCGTACGGTGCGGAGTGCTTCGCCGAGGCGTCCCGGGCCCGGGCCCGGGAGGCGGACATCGTGGTGACCAACCACAGCCTCCTCGCGGTCGACATGCTCGCCGGCCGGCACATCGTCCCGCCCCACCGGCTGTTGGTCGTCGACGAGGCCCACGAACTGGCGGACCGGGTCTCCTCGGCGGCCCAGGCGGAGTTGACCCCGGACCTGATCGACAGGTATGCCCGGCGGGCCCGGCCACTGCTGCGCCCGGAGACGGCCGAAGCGTTGACCGCATCGGGTGACGCCCTCGCGGTCGGGTTGGCCGAGGCACCGGCGGGACGGATCACGAGCGGGCTGCCCGGCCCGCTGCGGGAGGCATGCACGCTGTTGGACGCCGCCACCCGTACCGCCCTGGACAGCATCGGCGACGTCAAGGCCGACGACCCCGACCCGGTACGCAAGCAACAGGCCAAGGCCGTCCTCGACGAGTTGTCCACCACCGCTCAGCGGCTGCTCGAAGAGGCCGAGCACGACGTGGCCTGGGTGGAGCGCAACGACGTGACCGGACGGCGGGCACTTGTGGTGGCGCCGCTCTCGGTCGCCGGCACCCTGGCCACCCACCTCTATGACGAGCGGACCGTGGTGGCCACCTCGGCCACGCTCGCGCTCGGAGGGCGGTTCGACACGGTCGCCCGGGCACTGGGCCTCGACTCGCCTCCGACCGGCCCCCCGTCGCCGGCCGCCGCTGCCCTCGCCGAGGCCACCCGGCGACCGTCCGGTCCCGACGAGGGGGCCGGTGGCACCGCACCGCGCAGGCCGGACGACGCGGGCGGGCTGACGGACTCCGGGCTCGGGTGGCGTTCAATGGACGTTGGCTCGCCGTTCGACTATCCCCGGCAGGGCATCCTCTACGTGGCCGCGCACCTGCCCCGCCCGGGGGCGTCCGGGCTGCCCGAGGCCGCCGGGGAGGAACTGCTCGCGCTGGTCACCGCGCTCGGTGGGCGTACGCTCGGGCTCTTCTCCTCACGCCGGGCCGCGCAGCAGGCGGCGGAGCTGCTGCGCGCCCGGACCGACCTGCCGGTGCTGCTTCAGGGTGAGGAGACGCTGCCGCTGCTGGTCCGACGTTTCCGCGAGGAGCGGTCGAGCTGCCTGTTCGGGGTGATGTCGTTGTGGCAGGGCGTCGACGTTCCGGGCGACGCGTGCCAACTCGTGGTGATCGACCGGCTTCCGTTTCCCCGCCCCGACGAGCCGCTCGCTGCGGCCCGGGCGGCGGCGGTCGACGCGCAGGGCGGCTCCGGCTTCGCCGCGGTGAGCGTCCCGATCGCGGCGGTTCGACTCGCACAGGGCGTGGGCCGGTTGATCCGGGCCAGCGGTGACCGGGGCGTGGTGGCGGTACTCGACTCCCGGCTGGAGACGGCCCGCGGCTACAGCTCGTTCCTCCGTCGCTCGTTGCCGCCGTTCTGGTACACGACCCGTCCGGAGGTGGCCCGAGGCGCGCTGGCCCGTCTCGCCGCGAGCTGAACCGGCTGGCGTCGCACGCGGCAGGCGGGCCGGCTCAGGGTGCCCGGGAGGCGACGACGACGGCGTCGGGCGGGGTGTCCGGAACGCGCCGGGCGGCGAGGCGTCGCACGGCCGTGTTGAGCACCGCGATGATGGGCACCGCGACCAGCGCGCCGGTGATCCCGGCGAGCACCACGCCGGCCGCCAGACCGATGATCACTGCGAGCGGGTGGATGGCGACCGCCCTGCCCATGATCAACGGCTGGAGGATGTGGCCCTCCACCTGCTGTACGCCGATCACCACGCCCAAGATGATCAACGCGGTCACCGGGCCGCTGTCCACCAATGCCACCAGCACCGCCACGCCCCCGGAGAGGGTCGCGCCGACGATCGGGATGAACGCGCCGAGGAAGACCAGGGCGGCCAGCGGAAAGGCGAACGGGATGTCGAAGATGACCAGGAAGATGCCGATGCCGACGGCGTCGATGAAGGCGACCAGCACCGTCGCCCGCACGTAGGCGACAAGCGTCGCCCAGGCGGCCCGGCCGGCGTCGTCGACCTTCCAGCGCGCGGCGACGGGCAGCAGCCGGACCAGGAACCGCCAGATGATGTTGCCGTCGCGCAGGAAGAAGAAGGTGGCGAAGAGGACCAGCACCGTGCCGGTCAGCACCTCGGCCAGGGTGGCTGCGGTGGAGAGGGCGCCGCTGGTGAATCGCTCGGTGTTGTTGTCGACCCACCGCTGGGTCTCCTCGATGTACCGGTCGAGGTCGTTGTCCGACAGGTGCAGCGGCCCGGTCTTGAGCCACTGCTGAATCTGCTGTAGCCCCTGGGTCGACTTCGCGGTCAGTTCCGGAACGCCCTTGATGAACTCGTTGACCACCAGGGTGAGCGTGCCGATCACCGCGGCCAGCCCAGCGACCAGTACCACTGCGGTCGCCAGTGATCGCGGCAGGCGGGCCCGTAGCAGCCAGCCGACCGCGGGTGCCAGCAGCGCCGACAGCAGCAGCGCCACCGCCAACGGGATGATCACGATGCTGATCGTGCCGACGAGCTTCAGCAGCGCCCAGAAGACGATGCCGATAACGATCAGCCGCCAGCACCAGGCGGCGGCGATCCGCAGCGCGTGCGGCACGTCGGCGTCGTCGCGACTGGAGGTGGAGTTGTGCAGTGGGGTGGGCGGGTCGGCACCGACGACGGTCGCCGCCGCCGGTGCCACCGGCCCAGGGCTCGACGGCGACGCCAGGCCGGGCGGCTCCGCGGCATCGGCGGGAGTCTGGCTGCCCGCTCTGACCGACTCCTTGCCCGACTCGTACGCGCGACGCAGCCGTCCGCGTATCCGCTCGAAGCGGCTCAAGCGCACCTCCCGGCAGATCGGCCTGCGCACTGCGTCAGGTCGGACAGGATACGCCCGACCAGGCAACGGTAGGACGGATACGCCACCCACAGTGCCCCGCCGACCGGTCCGCCAACCCGGTGACCACCGGCGTCCCGGATGGGACGACACGGTAGCGTCTGCGGCGTGACCGCCGATCCGAACCTCGACTCCGGCCTGCCCATCCGGCTGCTGCACGACCGCGTGCTGGTGCGAATGGAGGGCAGCGACGGCGAGCGGCGTTCCAGCGCCGGCATCGTGATTCCCGCCACCGCGGCGGTGGGCAAACGCCTGGCGTGGGCCACCGCCGTCGGGGTCGGCCCCAACGTACGCTCCATCGTCTCCGGCGACCGGGTGCTCTTCGACCCCGATGACCGGTCCGAGGTCGAGCTGCACGGCGAGGGCTACGTGCTGCTGCGCGAACGCGACGTGCACGCGGTGGCCGCCGAGCGGATCGAGGAGAACGCCACCGGCCTCTATCTCTGACCGGCTTCGGCACGCTCGACCGGTCCGCGCCTCGTTTGTCGCGCTCCCCGACGGGAAGCCAGCCGCACCACCGGCCTGGGGAGGGACGATGCCGGTATTCGTGAAGAAGGTGCTGGCCTGGGGAAGCCTCGCGTTTCTGATCTACTTCATGGCGTTCCGGCCGGAGGGCGCCGCACAGATGTTCAAGGCCATCGGTGCGGCCCTGATGATGATGGCCCAAGGGCTCGGGGACTTCCTCACCAGCCTGATGACCTGAGCCCACTGGCCGGTCGCTCCGGTCACCGGCTGGCTGGTCGGCCCGGGGCGGAGCAACGGTGGCCGGTGACCGGAGCGGTCAGCGGTGACCGGGCGGCCAGGGCGCGGCGGGACGTGGACCGTACCAGCCGGGCTGGCCGTAGCCGGCGGGAAATGCGGGCGGCGGAGGTGGCGGCGGGATGAGCACCACCGGAATCGGGACCACCGGCTCCTCGGGGGCCGCCACCGCCCGCTGCGAGCCGTCCGGGAACCGCAGGTGGTAGCGGTGCCCATCCCAGACGCCTACCGGCGACTGCGGATCCCGACCCACGAAGTACGACCGGTACGCGGCGATGGAGTGCAGCAGTTCCTGTTCCTCCCGGGCCGTCCGGTCCCGGTCGACGGGGCGGCGGTCCAGACCTCGGGTGGCGCCGTCCCGCAGCAGCGCCAACCGGGTCGCCGCGAACTGATAGCCACGCATCGCCCGTAGACCGGCGTCGCCGGCCACCCGCCGGGCCCACACCCGGGCCGCGTGTCGGCGGCCGAGGCTGCTCAACGCGGCCACCTCCGGCGGCGTGAGCCAACCGGCCCGTACGTAGTCCGGCAGCACCCGCTCGGTGAGCCGTCCCTCCCAGGCCCGTAGCCACACCGCCAGACCGACCATGCCGAAGAAGATCGGGACCATCACGCCAACGAAGCCGAAGAGTGAGATCAACACCTGACCTGTGGCCTGGGTCAGCGTCGGCAGCAGGTTCCACGTCCCGTGCAGCATCATCGCCAGCAGCAGCCCGGCGACCGGGGCGAAGAACCGCACCCGACGGTCCGCCGACCGCGCGGCGATACCGAGCCCGATACCGGCCATCGAGGTGAACAACGGGTGGGCGAACCCGAAGAGCAGGATCCGGACGATGAAGATGGCGATGACCTGTTGCGTCCCGGTCGCCGGCCCGTACTGCTCGACCCCCGAGGCGTATCCGTACCCGCCCAGGTAGAGGATGTTCTCCACCATTGCGAAGCCGATCGCGGACAGCCCGCAGTAGACGAGGCCGTCGGTGATGCCCGACCATTCCCGCCGCCGGAAGATCAACAGCAGGATAGGGCCGAGGGTCTTGGTCAGTTCCTCGATGAAGGGCGCGACCAGAACGGCGGTGAGAGCGACGGGCAGGCCCTGGTCCTCGAACCAGCCGGCCGCCGTCTCGTTCACCGTCAGGGACGCCGCGGTGGAGACGAAGGCACCCCAGGCGAAGCAGAAGACCAGGTACTTCAACGGCTCGGGCTCGTATCGGTCGAGCCAGAGGAAGCAGGCCACCAGCACCGGGACCGGCAGTACCGCAGCGGCGGTACCGACCAGCAGCGCCTCCGGGCCGAGGCTGGTGCCGAGCGTGAAGAGCATGAAGATCGCGCAGGCCGCGATCAGGATGATCACCCCGATCAGCACCAGCGCCCGTCGCCAGCTGAGGCGGCGTCGCGGCATTCCGGGTACGCCGTCACCCGCGCCTGGAGCGACGGGCACGGACGGCGACGGCGGCAGCGATCCGCCGGACGGGGTGACGGCCATGCGGTCAGCGTAGTCATGCGCGGCCCGTCCGGCCGGGCGCATGGCCCGCTGCGGAGGACTCAGCCGACCGGCGGTGCGGCGGGCCGCTGCCCAGCCGGTTGCGGCTTGGCCGGTGCCGCCGGCCGGTCCAGCTCACCGAAGGAGCGGCGCACCAGCCGGTTCGCCTCCTCCTGACTGATGCCGGAGGCCACCAGCAGATCACTGGCGGTGGTACGCACCTGGGCCACCACCACACTGCCGGAGAATCCGACCCCCTCGGCGTACGCCCGGCCGGCCTCGCTGACGGCGCGCAGCGACCGCTCCCGGGCCTGTTCGGGCTCCTCGCCCTGAGCAAACTCCTTCTGTAGCTGGCGCACCGCCTCGGCCAGGTGACCGACCGCGTCCGGCATCGGTTCCGGGATCGGCTCGTCGTCCTCCACCAGGGTCACCGCCCGCCGGATCAGGGTGCCGCTGTTGCGCATCGCCCGGTCGATCGGGTCCGCCGCCTCTGCGTAGTGGGTGAGCTCGCTGCGCCGATGCCATCGCGCCGGCGAGAGCAGCGCGGTCTCCTTGGCACCCTCGATCGCCTCGGAGAAGGTGGCCAACTCCTCCTTGTTGTCGCGTAGCCGGTCCAGCGCACTCTGGATCTTGCCCGCGTCGCGCTCCCGCAGCCCGTCGGCGGCGAGATCGAGCTGGGCGGCGAGCAGGTCCAGCGCCGGCCGGGCCGCCCGATTGAGCACCCGCAGCGGGTTGAGCGGCAGCAGGATCGCGGTGACCAGCAGCGCGATGCTGCCGCCGACGATCGCATCGATGAACCGGGGTATCTCCAGATCCTCCACCGACGGGCTGAGCGTCACGATCAGCACCGCGGTCGCCGCAGCCTGGATGACGATGGCGACGCTGCCCCCGGCGAAGACGGTCAGCACGATGGCGGAGGTCACCACCAGCCCGAGCTGCCACGGCCCGGTGCCGAGGAAATAGATCAGCAGGTCGCCGACGAAGACCCCGACGCCCACCCCGAGGATCAACTCGACGGTCCGGCGGAACCGCTGACCCACCGAGACGGCCAGGGTGCCGACGGCGGAGATCGGGGCGAAGACCGGTTGCGGATTGCCCAGCAGCTCATGCGCCGCCACCCAGGACAGCCCGGCGGCCAGACCCGCCTGCGCGGCCAGGCCGAGTGACAGGCGCACCCGGTGCAGGCGGTCGCGCAGGGTCGCCTTGCTCCGGTCATGCAGCTGCGCCATCGTCCCGGCGATCCGGGCCGTGTCCACGTCGGACCGGCCGTCGCGCTCGCCGCCTCGGCGCAGCAGCCGGGAAAGTCCGCGCCGGGCCACCGCCATGGCCGGGACTACCCACCTGACGCCCGGACATTCCCGCCGAAGCGGCACATCGCTGCGGACGGCCGACACCAGATCACGGCTTGTCGCCGGATCAGGCAGACTCGGGCCGGTGACGGGGTTGATCGCACGATGGCGTACCGCCGCCCGGGCAGCCGGAGCGGATGACCCGGCGTCGGTCGACGCCGCCGGCGCGGAGTTGCTCCAACGGTGGCGGGAGCCACACCGGCACTACCACACGATCGGGCACCTGGCCGCCGTGCTCGACGTGATCGATCGGTACGCGTCGACCGCGTCACGACCCGATCTGGTGCGACTCGCCGCGTGGTGCCACGACGCGGTGTACGACCCCCGCGCGGCGGGCGACCGGAACGAGCGCGACAGCGCGGCGCTCGCCGACGCCCTGCTCACCCGGCTGGGGCTGCCTCCGGCCGAGGTGGCCGAGGTGAATCGACTGGTCCTGCTCACCGCCGGTCACCTGGTGGATCCGGCGGATGCCGACGGCGCGCTGCTCTGCGACGCCGACCTGGCCGTGCTGGCCGCGTCACCACCGGAGTACGACAGGTACGCCGCCGCGATCCGCCGGGAGTACGCCCACGTGCCCGAGTCGGACTACCGGGCCGGCCGGGCCCGGGTGCTCGCCGGCCTGCTCGCTCTGCCCTCCCTGTACCGCATCCCCGCCCTGGCCACCCGCTGGACCCACCTCGCCCACACCAACCTCACCCGCGAACTGACCCACCTCACCCCCTAACAAGCCCCCCACCCCACCCGCCTCGCCCTGCCCCTCCTCGCCTCGCCGATCATGCAGTTGTGGCAGGCGCTATGGGTGCTTTGTTCGCTTTGCTACGTACCACAACTGCATGATCGACGGCGGGGGGGTGGGAGGGAGGGAGGGAGGGAGGGAGGGAGGGTGGGTGGGAGGGGGAGTGGGGTGGGAGAGGTGTTTGGGGCGGCGGAGGTTGGCGGCGCGCAGGAGACGGACGATGTCCCGACTGGGCACGACCCGAGCGCCGAGCCAGACGGCCATCGGGAAGCGCTCGGCGGGAATGTCGTAGTGATCCCGGTCGAAGCCCCGCCGGGGAGCACCCAGCATCTCGGCGAAGGCGTGCAGTTCGGCGAGGGAGACGTCGCTGATCAGGTGCGACCAGAGCCGGCCGCGCCCCGGCCAGGACGGCCGGTCCACGTAGATCACTCAGCCACCGTACCGGGCGTCGACCCAGGTTGATGATCACGAGGGGCCGGTCGTAGCCTCGGCCCCATGGCCACCTCCCCGCTCCTCGACGACCTGCGTGCCGCCCTCGGGTTGGACGCGGTGATCACCGATCCTGACCTGCTGCGCGGGCACGAGCGGGACGAGGCCGATCTCTGTGCCTCGGCGACGCCGCTGGTGGTGACCCGCCCGCGCAGCACCGAGGAGGTCGTCGCGGTGGTCCGGGCGGCCGGGCGGCACGGCGTACCGGTGGTGCCGCAGGGTGCCCGTACCGGGCTGGCGGGCGCGGCGAACGCCGTCGCCGGCGCGGCGGTGATCAGCACCACCTCGATGAACGCGATCCTGGAGATCGACCCGGTCAGCCGGATCGCGGTCGTCCAGCCGGGAGTGATCAACGCCGCGCTCACCGTCGCGGTGGGTGAGCACGGTCTGTGGTACCCGCCCGACCCCGGTTCCTGGGAGTCGTCCACCATCGGCGGCAACGTCGCCACCAACGCGGGCGGCATGTGCTGCGTCAAGTACGGCGTGACCAGCGAGTACGTGCTCGGTCTGGAGGTGGTGCTCGCCTCCGGTGAGGTGCTGCGCACCGGGCGGCGCACCGCCAAGGGCGTGGCCGGCTACGACCTGACCCGGCTCTTCGTCGGGTCGGAGGGCACCCTCGGCGTGATCACCGAGGTCACCGTCGCGCTGCGACCCGCACCAGCGGAGTCGCTGACCCTGGTGGCCGTCTTCGGCTCGACCGCGGGCGCGGGCGAGGCGGTGGCCCGGATCGCCGCCCAGGGGCTCTCCCCCAGCCTGCTGGAACTGCTCGACCGCACCCACCTGGCGGCGATCGAGGCGTACCGACCGATGGGTTTGCGCACCGACGCCGAGGCGCTGCTGCTGGCCGCCGTCGACACCGGCCCCCGGGCGGCGGCGGACCTGGCCGAGTTGGCTGCGGTCTGCCAGGCGGCCGGCGCCGAGGAGGTGTACGCGGCCAGCGACGCGGTGGAGGCAGCCGCACTGTTGCAGGCCCGCCGGTCGGCTCATCCGGCAATGGAGAAGTACGCCGCGGAGACGTACCCGGGCGGCAGCGGTGGCCTGATCATCGATGACCTGGCGGTGCCCCGGGGAGCGCTCGCCGCACTGCTCGACGGCGTGGCCCGGATCTCGGCCGAGTGCCAGGTGCCGATCGGGGTGGTCGGTCACGCCGGCGACGGCAACATGCACCCCAACATCGTGGTCGACCGGGCCGATCCGGCGAGCCTGGAGCGCGGCCGACGGGCCTTCGACGAGATCATGCGGTTGGGGCTGGACCTCGGCGGCACCTGCACCGGTGAGCACGGCGTCGGGCTGCTGAAGCGAGACTGGCTGGCCCGGGAGATCGGGCCGGTGGGCGTACGCGTGCACCAGTCGATCAAGGCGGCGCTGGACCCGACCGGCCTGCTCAACCCCGGAAAGGTGCTCTGACCGAGCAGCCGTCAGCCGACCATCTCGGCGGGCGTGTTCTGGGTGAGCAGCAGCAGGATCTCCTCGGCCACCGGCGGTCGCTCCTCCCCCGGACAGTCCTGCGAGGTGATCAGGCCGGCGGCGGTCAGCAGGGTGGAGGTGAGCGCGCCGACGCAGCTGACCCGGTAGCCGCGTGCCTCGTCGGTCTCCCGGGCCAGGTCCGGCTCGGCAAGCAGCTGCTGGAGACGCTCCCGGTGCTCCGCACTCAACTCGCCGGTCGAGGTGACTCCGTCGCCGGCACAGTCGATGCACTCCCAGCGTCCGTCCGGCTCCACGTTCAGGGTGCGCAGCGGACCGTCAGCCCCGTCGTTCTGAAGCAGGCTGACCCGGCCCTTTCCGGTGGTGGTGGCCCCCGCACCGCCGGGTTGCCCGGCGACCGGCGCGCTCGCCTCCACGGCCGGTTCGGAGTTGTCGCCGAAAGGCGCACAGCCGCCGAGAGCGACCGCCAGCAGGACGATGCCGGACAGGAAGGCCTGTCGTGATCGGGAAAGCGCCATCACTCGCGGAACTTACCCCACCGTAGGTAGGGAGCGTAACCCGTCAGAAAGATATCCATGCTCCACGATATCCAAAGTGGATCTCTCAGCGGGCCACGCCCGCCGCGCCGTCGTCGGCGCCCCGATCCGCAGCGTAGCCACGCACGTCCGGCGCACCGAGTCGCGCGGCGTCCGCGGTCGCATCGTCCGGCATCAGCTGGGACTGTCGCTCAGCCTCCACCCGGGCCCGGTAGTGGGTGACCTCCCGCGCCCGCCGAGCCGCGTCCCAGCCCAGCACCGCACCCATCAGCTCGGCCGCGTGCTCGGCCGACTCCAGGCCCCGGTGGCTGGTCTCGATCGAGATCCGGGTACGCCGGGTCAGCACGTCCTCCAGGTGCAACGCGCCTTCGGCGCGGGCCGCGTACGTCACCTCGGCGGCGAGGTACTCCGGCGCCCCCGCCAGTGGCGAGGCCAGCAACGGGTCGGCGTCGATCAGGGCGAGCAGGTCGAGGGTCAGGCTGCCGTAGCGCTCCAGCAGGTGCTCCACCACGCCCACCGGCAATCCGTGACGGCGGGCCAGGTCCGCCCGGTCCCGCCACATCGCCACGTACCCGTCCGCGCCGAGCAGCGGCAGGTCCGCCGTACGCGACAACCGCTGGCCACCGAGTCGGCGTACCGCCCGGTCGACCACGTCGGCGGCCATCACCCGGTACGTCGTGTACTTGCCGCCGGCCACCAGCAGCAGCCCGAGCATCGGCTCGATGACGGCATGCTCCCGGGAGAGCTTCGAGGTGGAGTCCGCCTCGCCGGCCAGCAGCGGACGCAGCCCGGCGTAGACGCCTTCGATGTCGGCGGTGGTCAGCGGGCGGTCCAGCACCGTGTTGACCTGCCGGAGCAGGTATTCGATGTCGCTGGCGGAGGCGGCCGGGTGGGAACGGTCCAATCGCCAGTCGGTGTCAGTGGTGCCGATGATCCAGTGCCCGCCCCACGGGATGACGAACAGCACACTGGTGGCCGTACGCAGGATCAGCCCGGTCTCGCCGGTGATCGCCGAGCGGGGCACCACCAGGTGCACGCCCTTGGACGCCCGGACCCGGATACCGGGCCGCAGCCCGACGTCGTTGAGCATGCGGGACATGTCGTCGGTCCAGACACCGGTGGCGGCGATGACCGTACGGGCGCGTACCTCGAACTCGGCCTCGGATGAACCGGCGGGCGCTTCCAGGTCACGGACCCGGACCCCGGTGACCTCCCGGGCCTGCCGGATCAGCCCGACCGCCCGGGCACTGCTCACCACGGTCACGCCGAGGCTGGCGGCGGTACGCGCCAGGGTGACCACCAGGCGGGCGTCGTCGACCTGCCCGTCGTGGTAGCGGATCGCGCCAGCCAGGCCGTCGGAGCGCAGACTCGGGAAGACGCGGCGGGCACCCTCCCGGCTCAGGTGGCGATGCAACGGCATGCCCCGGCCGCCGCCGAAAACTCCGGCGAAGGCGTCGTACGCGGCCACCCCGGCACCGTAGTAGGCCCGCCGCAGCAGTCGGGCGGGCAGGTCGCGGACGCCCTGACCGGCGGGCAACGGCACCAGGAACGGCACCGGCCGCACCAGGTGCGGTGCCAGCCGGGTGGCCAGCAGCCCGCGTTCGGTCAGCGCCTCGTGCACCAGGCCGAATTCCAGCTGCTCCAGGTAGCGCAGGCCACCGTGGATCAGCTTGCTGGACCGGCTGGAGGTGCCGGCGGCGAAGTCGCGGGCCTCGACCAGGGCAACCTTGAGCCCCCGGGACGCGGCGTCGACGGCCGCTCCGGCACCGGTCACCCCGCCCCCGATCACCAGCACGTCGAACCGCTCGGCGCGCAACCGACGCAGGTCGGCGGCGCGGCGGGCGGGCGACAACTGCCCGGCAACGGACCGCAGAACGTTCGGATCACGCACCCGTCCACGTTAACCGGCCCGGTGCTCCCCGACACGTGCCGGCCCGGGCACCTCGACCCGTTGCCCGTCAGATCCGTCCGACGGCGCGCCGGTTGGGCCGTACTGTGTGCGGATGCGGGCGGAACCCACCACACCCGGTTCGACCGGTAGCCCCTGGGCGATCGTCGCGGCGGTGCTCGCCGGCTGTTGGACGGTCGCGGTCACGGTTCTGGCACAGACCGGCGGCTGGGCCGTGGACCAGGTGGTGCTGATCGGCGGACTGGACCGGCTGGTGCCGCTCTGGCCGGTGGTCTGCCTGCTCACCGTGCTGCTGATCGCCGCCGCGGCGCTACCGTTGGCGCTCGTCCCCCGCTCGGCGGCGGTCCGTGTGACCGGCCGGGTCTGGTTCGCCGGCGCGCTCGTACTCGGCCTGTTCGGTCTGCTGCGGACGATCCCCCCGGTGCACCACGAGGCGTACCTCGGCGCGCTGGCTCTCGTGGCCACGCTGCTGACGGTGGTGACCTCCCGACTGCCCTCCCACGTCCTCGGCCTCAGCCGGCACGCCGAGACCGGGCGTCCGGCGCGACTGGGCGGGCAGCCGTCGGTGCCGGCCGCGCTCGCGGCGGCCGCCGGGCTCGCCCTGCTGCTGCCCTGGGTCTGGTGGGGCGCGCTCGGCGGGCTGGTGGAGACCATCCTCGCCGGGCTGGCTGCGGCGGCCGTCGGCGTGCTGGCCGCGACGCTGCTCGACGTCCGGTTCTGGGGTCGCTTCGAGGCCGACGAGCCGCCCCGACCGGCCCGGCTGGTGCTGCTGGGCGGGCTCGTCGCCGGGGTGGTGCTGCTGCTGATCGGTGCCGGCACCGGCCACTCAGGAGCGCAGTTGCCCCTGCTGGTGACGCTGCCGCCGGCCGGTTTCGCGATGGCCGCGCTGCATCTCATCAGCCGCCGGCCGGCCGGCGGACGTGGTGTCACCCACCCCGGCACGGGTCAGGTTCCGCCGGATCAACCGACAACCGGGGCTGTCGTGGCCCACCATCCGGCCGGGAACGGCGGTCGGACGCCAGCGGCCTGGCTGGTCGGGCTCGGCGTGTTCGGCCCGCTTGCCTTCACCGACCCGGAGGAGGTCAGCCTGCTGCTGGTCGGCAACCGCGACGTGCCCTTCTGGGTCGCGGCCGCGACCGGTCTCGGCCTCACCGTCGGGCTGGTGCTGGCGGTCGGGTACGGCCTGCTGCTGGCGCGCCGCTCGGCCCGTACGCCGAGCCGGGCGCTGGCCGTGGCGAGCGCCCTGACGCTGCTGGTCACGGTCAGTCTGGTCGGCGCGACCGCCGGCCAGCCGGGGCTGCACGGGGAGCGGCTCTTCGTGCTGCTCCGCGAGCAGGCGGACCTGAGCGGTGTGAGCGGTGGGTCAGGTCGGGCAGGCCGGGACGCACGCGCCGAGGAGGTCTACCGACGGCTGGTCGACACCGCCGAACGGACCCAGGCCGACCTGCGGCGAGACCTGCGTCGGGTCCGACTGCCGCACACCCCCTACTACCTGGTCAACGCGATCGAGGTGGCCGGTGGGCCGGCGGTACGGGCCTGGCTGTCCAGCCGACCCGAGGTGGCCCGGGTGCTGATCAGCCAGCGACTGCGTCCGTTGCCGGCACCCGCCGACAGCGCCACCGGCAGCGCTTCGCCTCCGTCCGGTCCGCCCTGGAACATCACCATGATCGGCGCGGATCGAGTCTGGTCCGAGCTCGGCGTCACCGGTGACGGGGTGACCGTGGGCAGTTCCGACTCGGGAGTGGACGGGCGGCATCCGACCCTCGCCGAGGGTTTCCGGGGCGGCGGCGACTCGTGGTTCGACCCGTGGAACGGCAGCGGGACGCCGACCGACCGCAGCGGACACGGCACCCACACGATCGGCAGCGCCGTCGGGCGGGACGGCATCGGTGTGGCCCCCGGAGCGCGGTGGGTCGGCTGCGTCAACCTCGACCGCAACCTGGGGAACCCGGCCGCCTACCTCGACTGCCTCCAGTTCATGCTGGCGCCTTTCCCGCTCGGCGGCGACCCGTTCCGACAGGGGCGGCCCGCCCGGGCACCGGAGATCCTGACCAACTCGTGGGGCTGCCCGCCGATCGAAGGCTGCGATCCCGCAGCGCTGCGGCCGGCCGCGCAGGCGCTGGAGGCTGCCGGGATTCTCGTCGTCGCGGCGGCCGGCAACACCGGCCCGTTCTGCGGCTCCGTGCAGGACCCGCCCGCACCGTACGCGGACGTGCTGACCGTTGGCGCGGTGGACGACCGGCGGCGGGTAACCGACTTCTCCTCCCGTGGCCCGACAGTCGCAGGCGTGACCAAACCGGATCTGATGGCGCCGGGGGCGGGGATCATCTCCGCGATGCCTGGCGGCGGGTACGCCGTGCTCGACGGCACCTCGATGGCCACACCACAGGTGGCCGGCGTGGTCGCGTTGATGTGGTCGGCCAACCCGGAACTCGTCGGCGACCTCGACCGGACGCGGCGGATCCTCCGCGAGACGGCCGACCCGATCGGGACCAGCGACCCGGCCCGGGCGCGCACCGATGACTGTGGCGGCCCGGCGAACGTCGTGGGCGCCGGGCTGGTCGACGCGTACGCGGCTGTCTCGGCTGCCCGTGGTTGATCATTACTCGGGCAGTACCGAATGCAGCTTCTTACGTACGTAGCGCCCTTGAATACCTTAACGGGGCAAATAGTAAAAAGATCCTGATAATGCCATTCGCTCATCCCGGTGCCCGGCGCGTCCTACCGTTTCGGTAGAGGAGGCAGCGATGAGCACGGACGACGATCAGGCCGGGGAGGTCCCACCAGCCACCGGGGCCGCGCTCCACGGCCTCCCCGGCCAACTGCCGATCGACCGGCTCGACTATGGCGACGCCGAGCAGCTGGCCGAGATGACCGGTGTGGACGAGCCACCCGAGGAGCCGCTCATCCTGGTGGACGAGCCGGTTCAGCACCGACCACCGTACGACCGGGCGCGAGAGCGACGGAACCAGCGGCCACTGCCGACCTAGTCTCGCCACCGCCGACACAGCGGAAGGGGCGGACCGCTGACGCGGCCCGCCCCTTCCGGCGTTGGAGCTGGACTCAGAAGTCCATGTCCCCGCCGCCCGGGCCAGCCGGTGCGGCCGGGGTCTTCTCCGGCTTGTCCGCCACGACGGCCTCGGTGGTGAGGAACAGCGCGGCGATCGACGAGGCGTTCTGCAGCGCGGAACGGGTCACCTTGGCCGGGTCGATGATGCCCGCGGCCAGCAGGTCGACGTACTCGCCGGTCGCGGCGTTGAGGCCGTGACCCGGGTCGAGGTTGCGAACCCGCTCCACCACGACGCCGCCCTCAAGGCCGGCGTTCACGGCGATCTGCCGCAGCGGGGCGTCCAGCGCGATCTTCACGATCTGCGCGCCGGTCGCCTCGTCGCCGGCCAGGTCGAGCTTGTCGAAGGCGGTCTTGCCGGCCTGGACCAGCGCGACACCGCCACCCGGGACGATGCCCTCCTCGACGGCGGCCTTGGCGTTGCGGACCGCGTCCTCGATGCGGTGCTTGCGCTCCTTGAGCTCGACCTCGGTGGCCGCGCCGACCTTGATCACCGCAACACCGCCGGCCAGCTTGGCCAGCCGCTCCTGCAGCTTCTCCCGGTCGTAGTCGGAGTCGCTCTTGTCGATCTCGGCCCGGATCTGGTTGACCCGGCCCTGGATCTGCTCGGCGTCGCCGGCACCGTCGACGATCGTGGTCTCGTCCTTGGTCACCACGACCTTGCGGGCCCGGCCCAGCATGTCGAGGCTGACGGCGTCCAGCTTGAGGCCGACCTCCTCGCTGATGACCTGGCCACCGGTGAGGATGGCGATGTCGGTCAGCATGGCCTTGCGGCGGTCACCGAAGCCCGGCGCCTTGACGGCGACCGACTTGAAGGTGCCACGAACCTTGTTGACCACCAGCGTGGCCAGGGCCTCGCCCTCCAGGTCCTCGGCGATGATCAGCAGCGGCTTGCCGCCCTGCATGACCTTCTCCAGGATCGGGAGCAGGTCCTTGACCGACGAGATCTTGCTGTTCGCGATCAGGATGTACGGGTCGTCGAAGACGGCCTCCATACGCTCCGGGTCGGTCATGAAGTAGGCCGAGATGTAGCCCTTGTCGAAGCGCATACCCTCGGTGAGCTCCAGCTCGAGCCCGAAGGTGTTGCTCTCCTCGACGGTGATGACGCCTTCCTTGCCGACCTTGTCCATCGCCTCGGCGATGATCTCGCCGACGCTGGTGTCACCAGCGGAGATGGAGGCGGTGGAGGCGATCTGCTCCTTGGTCTCGACGTCCTTGGCGAGCTTCAGCAGCTCCTCCGAGACGTTCGCGACCGCAGCCTCGATGCCCCGCTTCAGGGCCATCGGGTTGGCACCGGCGGCCACGTTGCGCAGGCCCTCGCGAACGAGTGCCTGGGCCAGGACGGTCGCCGTCGTCGTGCCGTCACCGGCGACGTCGTCGGTCTTCTTGGCGACCTCCTTGACCAGCTCGGCGCCGATCTTCTCGTAGGGGTCCTCGAGCTCGATCTCCTTGGCGATGCTCACACCATCGTTGGTGATGGTGGGGGCACCCCACTTCTTCTCGAGCACGACGTTGCGGCCCTTGGGGCCGAGGGTCACCTTCACGGCGTCGGCGAGCTGGTTCATGCCCCGCTCGAGGCCGCGGCGCGCCTCTTCGTCGAACGCGATCATCTTGGCCATACGGCGTTGTCCTCCTGGACACTCACGGGCCACCCGAGTGTTGTGCCCCGGATGGGCCGTCTGGTGTACGCACCTTGGGACGTCGCCACCTGGCGACGGCGACGTCTCCTCGGCCGGGCCGGATAGCCCGCGACGACCGGCCACGTGCCCCACCCGTGGTTATGTCACGGGCGCGACCGCAGCCCCACCGTCCCGACCAGCTGGCACTCACGCCATGCGAGTGCCAATGACTTGTTTAGCACTCTGCCCTGCCGAGTGCAAGCACGATGGCCCGGGTCAGCCGAGTTCGGCCGCCAGTTGGGCGGCGTTCACCGGGCCCTCGTGTGCCCGCTGCTCGGCGTAGGTGACGACCAGCCCGACCAGCTGCGCGAGGTACGCCGGCAGCGTCAGCACCGCGACCACCGCAATCGTCAGCACCGCGCCCACCGCCGTGCCCGGCGAGTCCAACGGAGTGGTGCCGAACGGCAGGATCGCCAGCGACTCGAGCACGCTCGCGGCCAGTGAGAAACCGATCACGGCGGCACCCACCAGTGCGACCCGGCCGAGCAGCAGCCCCAGCCGGTCCCGCAGCATGCGGTGCGACCTGCTGAGCGGGTCGTGCCGCTCGAAGAGGTAGACCGGGCCGGCCAGGGCCAGCGCGAACGCCGCGTACACGCCGGGCAGGAAGCACAGACAGAACCCGAAGGTGACGATCAGGGTGATGAGCAGTGTCCAACCCCAGAGACCCAACGCCCGGCGCGTTCCGTAGCGTAGAGCGGCACCGAGGCCGGCCGACTCGCCGACCGCCTGTCGGGCGATGACCCAGGTGCCGGCGGCCCAGCCGAGGGCCTGCACCACACCGAGCAGCAGGCTGCCACCGACCACCGCGAGCAGGAGCGTCGCGAGGTCCGACCAGAAGTTCGCCGGCAGCGCGGCGGAGTCGCTGGCGAGTTGGGCGTCCCAGCGGGCCGAGGGGTCCACGGCCAGCACGAGCACCGACAGCAGTGCGGCCGGCAGCGCCTGGGTGAGCACGAGGATCGGCAACAGGGGTCGCCAACCCCGGCGCGCGGCGCCCACACACCGCGCGAACCAGCCGCCCAGCCCGACCCCGGGCGGGTTGACCAGGGCATCGGAGGGGTCGTGGCCGTAGCCGCCCGGTGGGTACCAGCCGTACAACGGCTGGCCGGGATACGGCGTCCCGCCGGGGTGCAGGGGTGGTTGGCCGGCCCATCCGGCGGGCGGCTGCGGCTCGCCCGGAGGTGGAGAGGACGGACCTGTCGGGGGCGGCTGGTCGGACATGGGACCTCCTCAGCGACGGCTGGCTCGGTCCATGATCTTCCCTTGTGGGGCGCCGGCACCGCTGCCCCCTCCGGCGATGGTCACGCCACCCCGACGACGATCGGTCGAATGGGGTGGGTGGTCGGCGCTCAGGCGATGACGCGTACCCGCTCGGCCTGTGGGCCCTTCTGGCCCTGGGCGATCTCGAACTCCACCCGCTGACCGTCGTCCAGCGCCTTGTAGCCGTCCATCTCGATCGCGGAGAAGTGAACGAAGACGTCCTGCCCGCCGTCGACGGCGATGAAGCCGTAGCCCTTCTCGGCGTTGAACCACTTCACGGTGCCTTGTGCCACGGTGTTTTCCTCACTCTGCACGGCGTTCCACTACCTCGGGTCGCCGGCGCACCGGCACCCGGAAACCACCGGTTTCGGCGGTCGGCGACGACCACTGAAACGGGTGACCGAAATCGCACGCTACACGAGGAGTGACGACGGCGCACGACCACAAATCGGGCGTATTACTATCGTCCGTATCGTCGTACGTCATTGTGATAAGCATTCCGGCATGACAAGCGCCACCGACGGAACGGGCTTGCGCCGGGCCGTCATCCGCCGAGTCGAGCCACCCGACGCAGCTCGGATGCGGGCACTGCGTCTGGAGATGCTCGCGGACGCGCCGTTGGCCTTCCTGGAGACGATCGCCGAGGCCGCGGCCCGGCCACACGCCGAGTACGCCGCCCGGGTCGCCCAGGTCTCCGCCGGTCCGGGCACAGCGCAGTTCGTGGCGGATCCGGGCGGCCGGCTCGTCGGGCACGCCGGCGGCATGGCGCACCCGGCCGAGCCGGGGGTGACCGTGCTCTACGCCGTCTACATCACCCCGAGCTGGCGGGGCACCGGCCTGCTCGCGGATCTTGTCGACGGGGTGGCGGCCTGGTCCCGGGCCTGCCGGCGGAACGAGCTGATGCTCGAGGTGGTGGTCGGCAACGACCGCGCCTACCGGGCCTACCAGCGGCTGGGATTCGTCGACACCGGCGTCCGCCTCCCGCACCCCAACATCCCCACCCTGCGCGAACTCCAGATGCGTAGGGCGGCGTAGCCACGACAGACGATCGCCGATCTGGGGCCCCGGGGAAGACCCCGGAGCCCCACCACGCCTCAGACGTGCCGGCGGCTCTGCACGACCCGGAAGCGGTTCGCCACGTACGCTCCGTCGGTCAACGCCGAGTTCGCCGCCGCGTTCGCCCCGCTGCCGTGGAAGTCGGAGAAGGCCGCCGACTGGTTCACGAAGACGCCGCCGGTGAGGTTGGCCGACAGGTGCACCCCGACCTCGATCGCCGCCGCTTCGGTGGCGTCCAGCACCGCGTCGTCGGTGGAGTAGACCGCCGCGGTGAGCGCACCCTTCTCACCCACTGTCGAGCGCAGGATCTCCAGGCTGTGTGCGGTGGAGTCGGTGGCGATGGCGAAGGAGATCGGCCCGAACCACTCCCGGGAGTAGGTCTCGGTGTCGCCCGCGTCCAGCTTGACGATGGTCGGCGTACGCACCACGGCGTCCGGAAACGACGGGTGCTCGACGGTACGCGACTCCAGCACCGGCGAACCGACCTTGGTCACCTCGTCCAGCCGCTCCAGCACCCCGTCGTTGACGATCGCGCCGGTCAGCTCCACTCCCCGGGCCGGGTCACCGGTGAGCTTGCCGATCGCCGTGGCGATGCCGCCGGCCACCTCGTCGAAGCTCTTGTGCCCCTGGTCGGTGTCGATGCCGTCCCGGGGGATGAGGATGTTCTGCGAGGTGGTGCACATCTGCCCGCTGTAGAGAGTCAGCGTGAAGCCCAGGTTGCGGCACATCCCGGTGAAGTCGTCGGTGGAGTCGATCACCACCGTGTTGAGCCCCGCCTTCTCGGTGTACACCGCCGCCTGGCGGGCGTTCGCCTCCAGCCAGTCGCCGTACTCGGTGGAGCCGGTGAAGTCGACGATCCGGACCGCCGGATGCAGGGCCAGCGTCGAGGCGATCTTCTCGCCGGGGGCCTCGGGGGCCAGCAGCACCAGGTTCGGGTCGAACCCGGCCTCGGCCAGCACCTCCCGGGCGTACCGGACGGTGACCGCCAACGGCAGCACGGCGCGCGGGTGCGGCTTGACCACGACAGGATTGCCGGTGACCAGCGAGGCGAACAGACCCGGGTACGAGTTCCAGGTCGGGAAGGTGTTGCAGCCGATGACCAGGGCCACGCCCCGGGGCACCACGTGGAAGGTCTTGGACATCCGCAGCGGGTCGCCCTTGCCGGCGGCCTTCTCCCAGCCCGCGGTGCCCGGGTGCCGGGTCATCTCCGCGTACGCGTAGGCCAGCGCCTCAAGCGCGCGGTCCAGCGCGTGCGCACCACCGGCCTGGAAGGCCATCACGAACGCCTGACCGCTGGTGAACTGCACCGCGTTGGCCAACTCGAAGACGTTCTTGTGCAGCCGGTCGAGGATCTCCAGACAGACGCCCACCCGGGTCTGAGGGCCGGCGTCGCGCCAGGCGGGCAGCGCCGCTGAGGCGGCGGCGACCAGTTGGTCGGCGTCGGCGTGCGGGTAGCGCACGTTCAGGGCGACGCCGAACGGGCTGTGCTCGGTGGCGACCCGTTCGCCGTCACCCGGCTGGTCGAGCGGGAAGTTCCCACCCAGGTACGCCTCGAACGCGGCCTTGCCGTCGGCGGCGGCGGTCTCGCCGTACACCCGTGGGCTTGGTGATTCCGGGTAGGCGGACCAGTATCCCCGCTCCGTGATCGCGGTCAGCGCGCGGTTGAGGGTCTCGGCGTGCCTGTCGTAGCGGGGGTGCGGGGTCTCCGTCATGCCCGCCATCATGCAACACGAAGCCCTCAGATCAGTAGGGGCGTGTCACAACTTCAGATGGTCAACTGCCAGTTGCTCCACCGGTCCTGCACCCGGAAACCGAGCTGCTCGTTGATGGCGATCATGTGGTCGTTGCTGGCCGCGTTGAAGGTGTCGATCACCCGCACGCCCGGTTCGTGGGCGAGCAGGTGCCGCAGGTTCTCGATCTTGGCAAGCAGGCCCAGCCGGTGTCCCCGGTGCTCCGGGTCGACGATGGTGATCTGCTGGAACGAGTGCCAGTCCGCGGAGGCACCGACGTCCAGCAGCGTCCATGCGACCAGCCGACCGGATGCCTCGTGGCGGACGCCGACGTGGTAACGGCGGCGGCCCCGCGCATCCAGCGCCAGTTCGGTGCCGCGCAGGCGATCGGCGTCGACCTTCTCCGGCTCCCACGCCAGATCGCCCATCGGCGCGTCGGCCAGCAGCCGTCCGTCGAGGTACGCCACGTCGGCGGCCAGGTCGTCGGGGGTGTACCCGCGCCAGCACAGCACCTGGTAGCCGGTCGAGCGATCCCGGGCGTCGGCCCGCAGCGCGTCCAGCTTCGCCTGATCGAGGTCGGCGGTGTCGAGGCGTCGCCGCACATCGGTCAGGGCATCGACCGCGCCCATGGCCACAGCGAACGCGTTACCCGGCGACCGGCGACCGGGCTCGCCGGCAAGCTCAGCGCGGCTCATCGCACTCACCCGCTTACGCCCGCGCTCGCGCAGCAGGCCGAGCCCATGTTCGGCCAACGCTCGGCCGACGCCTCGGCGGCGTTGTGCCGGATGCACGATCAGCTCAGCGGAGGCGTTCTCGGTGTTGTCCAACTGCGGCAGGTCCAGCCGGAGAAAACCGGCCGGCTCACCGTCGATCCGCGCCAGCAGCATGCGGGTTTCGTAGCCCGGCATCGGATGGCGCAGAAGGGCGGTGAATCGTTGCCGGCAGAGGGGCGGGAAGTCCGGCTCGTCGGCGGCCACCTGTGCGGCACCGACCTGATACGCCTGCTGGACGGCCGCCTCGTCGGCGGCCCCGACCGGGGTGATGGTGATGGTCATGACGGCAGCCTGCGCCAGCGACAGACGAGCGGGCCAGCGAATTTTCGCTGGCCCGCTCGGACGTTGGTCGGGAGGGACGATCGCACAACGCCTCCGGCGCTGGGTCGTAAAGACTGAAAGTCTACGGCGAAGCGCCCTCCCGCACGGAGCATCTTGCGCCGTCCGTTTGCGGTCGTCAAGTCCCTGGCGGCGTGTTTCGCTCACTCCCTGCGAAATACCGCTTACTCATCCGTTCGTCGTCGTCAGCCCAGCAGGCCCGCGTCGCGGGCGGCCCGCAACGAAGGCTTGATCCGGTGAGTGGGGCCGACCTCACCGGCGACCGCGTCGAGGGTCTTCAGCCCTTCGCCGGTGTTGAACACCACCGTCTCGGCGGCCGGGTCCAGTCGGCCCGACTCGACCAGCTTGCGCAGCACCGCCACGGTCACCCCGCCGGCCGTCTCCGCGAACACCCCGGTGGTACGCGCCAACAGGCGCACCCCGGCCCGGATCTCGTCGTCGTCGGCGTAGTCCATCCAGCCACCGGTGCGGCGCACCGCCTCCAGTGCGTACAGCCCGGCCGCCGGGTCGCCGATGTTCAGTGACTTGGCGATCCCGGTCGGCTTGACCGGGGTGATGGCGTCGGTGCCGGCATGCAGCGCGGTGGCGATCGGGTTGCAGCCGGCCGACTGCGCCCCGAAGACCTTCCAGCCACCCGCCGGGGCCTCGACCAGGCCGATCTCGACCAGCTCGCTGAACGCCTTGTCAATCTTGGTGAGCAGCTCGCCCGAGGCCATCGGGATGACCACCTGGGCGGGAATCCGCCACCCGAGTTGCTCGGCCACCTCGTAGCCGAGCGTCTTGGACCCTTCCGCGTAGTACGGCCGCACGTTGACGTTGACGAAGGCGGTGTCCTCGAACTCGTCCGTCTCGACCAGCTCGCCGCAGAGGCGGTTCACGTCGTCGTACGACCCGTCGATGGCGACCAGGTCGCCGCCGTAGACGGCGGTCGTGACGACCTTGCCCTGCTCCAGGTCACTGGGGATGAAGACCACCGAAGGCGCACCGACCCGGGCGGCGTGGGCGGCCACGGAGTTGGCCAGGTTGCCGGTGGAGGCGCAGGCGAACCGGGAGAAGCCCAGCGCGCGGGCGGCGGTCAGCGCCACCGACACCACCCGGTCCTTGAAGGAGTGGGTGGGATTGGCGCTGTCGTCCTTGACCCAGAGCGGCGCGGTGATGCCCAGTTCGGCGGCGAGCTGGTCGGCGGCCACCAGCGGGGTGAACCCCGGGTCCAGGGTGACCCGGGTGGCCGGGTCCTGACCGGCGGGCAGCAGAGCGGCGTACCGCCAGAGATTGCGTGGACCGGCCTCGATCTGCTCGCGGGTGACGGTGGCGAGTGCGGCCGAGTCGTAGTCGACCTCCAGCGGGCCGAAACACTCGTAACAGGCATGCTGGGCGGCGAGCGGGTAGCGGGCCGAACAGGCCCGGCAGACCAGGGCGCGGGCGGGGCTGGCGGCGGTGTCGATGCCGGACGGGGCGAGCGTCGACGTCATGTCGAAGTCCTCTCATCTTTCCCCGCATCGCACCCTGCGGCGGGGACGGAATTGGCACCTGCCCCGCCGGACGCTCAACGGTGAGCGCGCGAGGTGGTTGCCGGGGCGTCGTCGGGCCGTATCCCTCAGCCCCTCTGGATGAGGTATGCAGTTGTGCCGCCGAGTCTAGGCAATCCGGACGCGGCCGTCGCCTGCCAATCCCAGCCTGTGAGCGAAACCTCAGCGGCGCCGTTGCCGTCCCCCCGGCGCCGCTGAGCATCGCCGTCAGGCCGGCACGGACCGCCGCTCGCCCTCGGCCAGGGCGACCGTCGCAGCCCCGCGCCGCCAGAGCGTGTCCACCGCCCAGGTGCCCGGTCCGAGCACCGCCACCAGGAAGAATGCCCAGCAGAACAGGACGGACAGTTCGCCGTTGTTCCGCAGCGGCAGCAGCGCCTCGGGCTGATGGACCACGAAGTACGCGTAGGCCATGGAGCCCGACGCCAGCAGGGCCGCGGGCCGGGTGAACAGGCCGAGGAGCACAAGGGCGCCGCAGACCAACTGGATCATTGCGGCGTACCAGCCCGGCCACTGGCCGAGCGGCACCGCCTCGCCGGTGCCACGGTTGCCGCCGAAGACGCCGAAGACGGACGACATGCCGTGAATGAGAAACAACAAACCGATGACAATGCGGAACAGGGACAGAGCCGGCCCGCCGAACCGGTCAGTGCGCATTGGTACCTCCTACTAGTGGGGTGGTGGTACCAGAATGCGGAATCTATAGATAGTTGTCGATTCAATCTCTCTTGTTGGGAACGCTCCCACACTCAGTCTAGCGGCCGAAACTTCCGGCGGCAGCAGCACTGTGTAAACCTTGTGGTCTGCTTGCGTGGGTGGCGGGAACACCAGCCGACACGGGCGGATGCGACGATGCTGCGATGCCACGCACCACGGTCCGCACTCCGGCTTCCGGTGGCCGTCGGCTCGTCGCCGTGCCGGTCTCGATCGCCGCAGCGTTCGGCCTGCTCGCCGGCTGCGCCCCGGCCGGCGAGGCCCCGGGGGCGCCGCCCCGCCCGCTCCCGGCTTCCCATGGACCCGGCAGCGCACCGTCCGACGGAGCCGATCTCGGCGGCACGCCGTCCCGGGACGGCGATCTCGCCGGAGGCGACAGCCCGACGTCCGGCTGCCCCGTGTCCGGCGTCCGGATCACCTACCGCGGCGT
Organism: Verrucosispora sp. WMMD573; assembly: GCF_027497175.1. Classification (NCBI taxonomy): domain Bacteria; kingdom Bacillati; phylum Actinomycetota; class Actinomycetes; order Micromonosporales; family Micromonosporaceae; genus Micromonospora; species Verrucosispora sp. WMMD573. The sequence continues at coordinate 901,895 of NZ_CP114901.1, forward strand.
CAGCGCCGCCATGGGGCTGCGGGCGATGGGCCTGGAACTGGTCAACTGCGGCGACCGCCCCTACCGGCTGCACGGGTATCCGGCGCCGCAACTGCGGGACGCGGACGGCACCCTCATCCCGGTCCGGGTGATCCAAGGCGCGGAGGGAATCACGTCCGGCTTCGACGATCCACCCCGGCCGCTGGTGCTGGCCCCCGGTGAGGCGGCCGGCACCGCCCTGCTCTGGCGCAACCTGGTCGACAACCCAACGGTCGTGGCGACCAACGCCGAGCACCTCGACGTCGCCCCGCTGCGCGGCCGGCCCGCGCAACGGGTCGTCATGCAGGGGCGGATCGACCTGGGCAACACCGACCGGCTTGGGGTCAGCGCCTGGCAGAAGCAGGAGCCGCGCACGCCGGAGCCGACGCCCTCGACGCCGAACCCACCGCCCACCACCCCGGTCCCGCTGCTCTGAGCTGTCCCGGCATAGCACCGCACGCTCTTGTCGCCCGCGACCGCCCGGCTCGCGCCGAGCGGTCGCGGGCAGCGAGCTCAGCTGGTGATGTCCTTGCGGGTGAAGCGCCAGAACGCCAGGCCCCAGAACACGGTCGCGTAGCAGATCGCCGAGACCGTGCCCCGGACGATGTCGTCGGTCTGTACGGGCGTGGAGAGCAGCCCCAACCACGCGGTGCTGTAGTGGGTCGGCAGGAACGACCGGATCGCGCCCAGCGCGGTGATCTGGTCCAGGATGCTGGACAGGATCCACAGCAGCACCGCGCCTCCCACCGCGCCCAACGCCGCGTCGGTGGTCACCGAGAGCAGGAACGCCAGGCCCGCGACCACCAGCAGGACGATGGCCAGGTAGCCGAGCACCGCGAGCAACCGCAGCAGCCCCTCGCCCGGCTCCAACTGTGCGGCGACCGTGCTGCGCAGCGGCGACCAGCCGTAGCGCAGGGTGCCGATGGCCAGCGCCGTGCCGGCGAGCAGGATCAGCGCCAGCGCCGAATACGCGAGCGCGACCAGCAGCTTCACCGCGAGCAGTCGGGCCCGGGGCACCGGGATCGCCAACAGGTAGCGCAGGCTTCCCCAGCTCGCCTCGCTCGCCACCGTGTCGCCGCAGAACAGCGCGACCACGACGACCAGCAGGAACGAGGCGGACACGAAGATGGTGAACAGGGTGAAGTTCAACCCGCCGGAGGTGGCGAGGTCGATCAGGCTGCCGAACTCACCCCCGCCGTTGTCGTCGTCGTTGGTGTCGAACTGGAACGCGATCAGGATGATCAGCGGCAGCAGCACCATGAAGCCGAGCGCCAGCTGGGTACGCCGGCGCGACGCCTGCCGGCGGAACTCGGCACCGAACGGCAGCGTCCGGGCGGGCCGGTAACCCGCCGCCGCTCCCGAGGCGGCGACGCCGGTCGTGTCCCGCGTCGGCTCGACAGTCGATCCCGCCATCACCGGTCCCCGCTTCCCCGAGAGTTCTCGCCCACCAGGGCGAGGAAGGCGTCCTCCAGGCGGCGCCGGGGCACCACCCGGTCCACTGCGATCCCGGCCCGGACCAACTCGGCGACCACCTCGCTGCGGGCGGTGCCGTTGGTGTCCACGACCAACTGCCCGTCGGCGTCGTCCAGCACCCGTACCCCACCGAGGCCGTCGAGCACGCTCCGGGCCGCGGTCGGGTCGCTCACCTCGACCAGCACGCTGGGCGAGTCGCCGACGATCTCCTCGACCGGTCCGGAGGCCACGATCCGACCCTTGTTCACCACCACGGCGTGGGTGCAGGTCTGCTCCACCTCGGCGAGCAGGTGACTCGAGACCAGCACCGCCCGTCCGTCGGTCGCGTACCGCTGGAGCACCCGCCGCATCTCGGCGATCTGCGGCGGGTCCAGCCCGTCGGTCGGCTCGTCGAGCACCAGCAGTTCCGGCAGACCGAGCATGGCCTGGGCGATGGCGAGGCGCTGCTTCATGCCGTGGCTGTACTTACGCACCCGCCGGTGCACCGAGGAACCCAGCCCGGCGATCTCCAGTGCCTGCTCGAAGTGGGCGTCGCCCTCCGGCCGGCCGGTCGCCCGCCAGTACGCCTTCAGGTTCTCCAGGCCGGACAGATGCGGCAGGAACCCCGGCCCCTCCACCAGTGCGCCGATCCGCGACAGCACCGGCGAGCCGGGCACCAGCCGGTGCCCGAAGACGTAGATCTCCCCTGCGGTCGGCTGGGTCAGCCCCATCAGCACCCGCAGCGTGGTGGTCTTGCCGGCGCCGTTGGGCCCGAGCAGACCGACCACCTGACCGGGATGCACCTCGAAGTCCACCTCGGAGACCGCGACGAAGCCGTCGGCGTACTCCTTGCGCAGCCGGCGCACGGCCAACGGGGTGTCCGCGTACTCCGGGTGCACGGAGGTGTCCTGGCGACGGTGCCGGCGGCGCAGCACGGCCACGAGCACGACGAGCCCGACCACGATCGCGGCGAGCAACCCGACCAGGATCCAGCGCCAGAGCGCCGCCTCGGTGGGGATCGGGTCACTGTCGACCGTCGGCAGGCTGATCGGCGTGTCGCCGACCGCAACCGAGTAGACCGCCGGCTCGGTCGGGGTCGTGTACGCCTGGTCCGAGGTGGCCACCACCAGCCGGAGCCGGTGCCCGGCCTCCACCCGGTGCACGATCGCCGGCAGGGTCACGGTGACCGGCGCGGCGGCGTCGATGCTGGCCGGCAGGTCGTTGAGCCGGATCGGCGCGATCAGCCCGCTGGGCAGGGTGGCCGCCCCCTCCGGGTCGACCACGTAGAGCTTGGCGAAGAGGACCGCCTCGCCGCTGCTCGACGCGGCGCGCAGCGACACGGTCGGCGCACCGACGATGTCGACCGCCTCGGTCAGCGGCTTGGACTCGAACCGGGCGTGCTGCCCGGGTATGTCGCCGGCCACCCCGCTGAGCAGCGAGCCCAGCGAGCCGGCGAACGGTACGGAGGAGATCGCGGCCGGGTTGCCGCCGGGCGGGTTGGCCACCGGCTGGACCGGGCCGGCCAGGGTGACCTCGACCCGGGAGTCGCCGCCCAGACCCGGATAGTCGTCGGTGCGGTAGCCGGTGGCGACCAGGCCCCGGTCCATCGCGTCGAAGCCGGCGATCCGGGAGAAGGTGAAGGTGTCGCCGGGCGCGTCAGCGTCGCCGGCCACGTAGTGGTCGAGCCACTGCGCGGTGAGGAACTTGACCCGGTCGGAGTCGGTCTGCGGTCCGGAGCCACCGTCGTGGCCGCCGGTGAACCAGGCGACCCGCACCGGGGTCCCGTTCGCGGCGATGCCCCGGGCGTTGGCGTCGGCCTCGGCGAGCGGGAAGAGGGTGTCCGCCGCGCCCTGCACCAGCAGGGTTGGCGCGGTGATCCGGTCCAGCACCCCGGTTGGGCTGGACCTGCGCAGCAGGTCGACGGCGGCCTGGTCGGCCCGGCCGGTGGCGGCGATGCGCAGGTACGCGGCGCAGACGTCGGTGGCGAACCGTCCACAGGAGGGATCGGGCAGACCACCGACGGCCGGTGCGCCGGGTGCGGTGCCGGGCCCCTGGCCCGGAGCGGGGCTGGGCGGACCGGCACCCGGCGCGCCCTCCGACGTCTCGGCGCCGGTGCCGGAGATCCCGGCCGGACCGGAGCCGACGTTTCCGCCACCGCCGAAGAAGATGCCGGCCCACCCGGACTTGAACACGCCCTCGGTCGGCTCGCCGCCGGTGCTCTCGGGCAGGAAGGCGCGGGACAGGTCGTTCCAGGTGATCATGGGAACGATCGCGTCGACCCGCTGGTCCTGGGCGGCGAGCAGCAGTGACAGCGCACCACCGTAGGAGCCGCCGACCACACCCACCCGTGGGTCACCGGTGGCGTCGGTACGGATCTCCGGACGCGCGGCCAGCCAGTCCAGCAGCCGCTGCGCGTCGCGTACCTCATGGTCGGGACTGTCCAGGTGAATCTTGCCGCCGCTGCGACCGAAGCCGCGCGCGGTCCAGGTCAGTACGGCGTATCCACGGTCGGCCAGTTCCTCGGCGTCGGTACGGACCGACTCCTTGGTGCCGCCGAAGCCGTGGGCGAGCAGGACCGCCGGTACCTCGCGGCCGGCGGCGGCGTCACGCGGAAGGTACAACGTGGTGTCCAGGTCGACCGGCTCGTTCCCGTCCGCTCCGGACCGGACGGTAAGCATCGCGGACTCGGTACGAAAGCCCGGCCGGTCCGGCCAGACCGCCCACACCGCGGCCACCGCCAGCAGGACGACAGCCGCAGTGGTGGCGACGGCCCGGCGACCGGTGGGCAGGGCACGTCGGATCCGCGCGGCCGAGAACGGCGATCTCATTGGGCACACGGTACGGCCCAAAACCTGAGTATTAGCTGAGATCCGCCGTACGTCCGTTCTGGTAGCCCGATCGGCATCCGGCGAAGGTCATCCGCACACCGTCCAGTCGGCGAACCTTTGAGATGACTTCGCATCGCGGAAATTCCTGCCTTTCACTTGAAAAGATACTCAACTACGCCTATCTCCCGCATCAACGGCACCCACCGTGAGCAAATTGATCGCCGTGAGTTACATCGCTCGAAGTGACGCAAAGCTGACGGTTGCCGACCGACCGATAGCACCAGGCTTCGATTAGTTTTCCGGTCCGGCGCACGGGACCGGCTCGTCGACGCCGTCGGACAACCTGCGCCATGCCGGAGGAGACAACCATGACCGTTCCCGCTCCGCGGGTCCGTCGCCGACCCCGGACCCCGGGCCGGCTGTTGCCGCTGCTACTCGCCACCGCGCTGCTGCTGCCGGTGGCGTTCCTCGTCGTACAGGCACACGAGTTCGTCGACAACGACCGCGATGTGGTCGCGCGGGAAAGACTCGGCGTCGAGTACCTCCGCGCCCTGGCCCCGGTGACCGACGCGCTGGTCGACGCACAGAGCGCCGCCGTCACCGGGCGGTCGCTGCGCCGGGACCCGCTCGACCAGGCGGTCGAGCAGGCCGCCACCGTCGACGCGCGCATCGGTGGCGAGTTGAGCACCAGTGAGCGGTGGGCCGGGCTCCGCGCGAAGTTGGAGGCGCTGCCCGAACGCTCACTGACCGACCCGGAGGCCGCCTTCACCGTGTACGGCGAGATCACCGACCTGCTGCTGGCCCTGCACAGCAAGGTACGGGAGACCTCCGGCCTGATCCGGGACCCGGGGGTCGACGCGTACTTCCTTCAGGACGGCGTCGCGGAGGAGATGCCGGAGGCGCTGGTGGCCGCCGGCCGCCTCACCGACCTGGCCGTGCTGATGAGCCGCCGGTCCGCTGCCGAGCGGCTCCAGTCGCTCAGCCAGATGGCCACCCTTCGGGCTGCCGCCCTGCAACCCGCCAACGACCTGGCCAACAATCTTCGGGCGGTGGTGGAGAACACGGAGAGCGCCGACCTCGGCGCAAACGTGCTCACCCCCTTCGACGCCTACCAGCGGGCTGTCGAGACGATGGCCCTGCACTCCCAACCGGTCGACCGGGCCGGCACGGTCGACACGACCCGGCTCCTCGCCGCCCGCAACGAGGCACAACAGGCCGCGAAGCAGCTCCACCCGGTCCTCCTCGACGAGATCGACCGGCTTCTGGCGGAGCGACTCGACGGGTTGGACCGGGATCGCCTGCTGATCCTCGGCGCGGGCGGCCTCGCCGCACTGCTGCTGGTCGGCTTCGCGGTCAGCGGCTGGATGTCCCGTCCGAGAGACATCTCTGCCGCCCCGGCGGGCGGCGGCCTGCCGACTCCCCCGTCGGGCGTCCAGTGGGCTGCCGTCGGGTCACGTCCCGCCGAACCACCACCGGCGCTCCAGCCGGTGGGACAGGTCCACGAGCCGGATCGGTGGAGGCCGTTCGATGCTGCTCGGTAGGCTCCGCATCCGGGGCAAACTGACCCTGCTGGTGACCATTCCCCTGCTCTGCATGCTGGGGCTGACCCTGCCGGTGGTCTGGGAACGAGCCGGCGTGGCGCAGCGGGCCGCCGACATCGACCAGACCGTCCAGCTCGCCAGCCGGGTCGGCACCCTGCTCCAGCACCTGCAACGGGAACGGATGCTCGCCATCGGCCTCCTGCTCGGGCAGGTCGAGCGCAGCACGCTGGTGCAGGAGATCGCGGAGGTGGACGACCGGATCGTCGATCTGCGGGTCGACTTCGACGGCGACCTTCCGGCCGAGGTGGACGGAGCACTCGACGGCGTTGCGCAACTCGCCGAGGTACGCACCGCCGTACTGGCCGGACAGGCAACGCCGCCACAGGTCATCGGCGCGTACGGGCCGGTGCACATTGCCCTGATCGACTCGTTGCGGCTGCCGCACGACGTGGACACCCGGACCCCGGCCGGGCGGCAGACGCTGGCCCTGGACAGCATCCTGCGCAAGAGCGAGGGCCTCAGCGGCGGCGGTGCCCTGATCGTGTTGGTCGCCTCCTCGCCGAACCCCCAGTTCGCCACCGCGTTCGTGGCCAACATGGCCACCCTCCAGTCGGAGAGCAGCAAGATGCTCGACCTGCTCACCCCGGAGCAGCAGGCGCTGGTGAACATCGAGCAGACCGCGGTCGACGCCCGGACCAGCCCGGAGTTTCTCCAGCAGAGCGCTCAGGACCCGGTGGCCGCGGTGGCGGACATCCCCATCCAGGCCCTTTTCCCCACCGTCTCCTCACTGATCACGCTGGGCCAGTTCGTCGAGAAGAAACTGGTCGCCGACGTGACCGCCGAGGTACGCGCGCAACGGCAGACGGCGCTGTCCGGGGCGTACTGGGTGACCGGGCTGGTCGCGGTGATCCTGGTCGGCGTGGTGCTGCTCGCCCTGGCCATCGGCCGCACGGTGACCGGGCCGTTGACCCGGCTCACCCGCTCCGCCGACCGGGTCGCCCGGGTCGCCGAGTCCGAGCTGGTCCGGGTGGCCGACGACGAGACCGACAACGCCCAACCCGTCCGGCTCGATCCCGTCGACGTCCGCGCCCGGGACGAGGTCGGCGACCTCGCCCGGGCCTTCGAGCGGGTGCAGAACACGGCCGCGAGGCTGGTGGAACGGCAGGCGGCGAGCCGACGCAACGTCGCCCAGATGTTCGGCCACGTCGGCCGGCGTACCCAGAACCTGGTCGGTCGACAGATCGCCCTGATCGACCGGTTGGAGCAGCAGGAGACCGATCCGGGGCGGCTGGAGAACCTGTACCGGCTCGACCACATCTCCAGCCGGCTGCGGCGCAACGCGGGCAACCTCGTGGTGCTCTCCGGTGCGGTGGGTGACGTCGCGCACGTCGCACCGGTTCCGCTGGCCAACGTGGTCCGCCTCGCCCTCGGTGAGATCGAGGACTACACCCGGGTGGACGTCCAGGTGCCCACCGAGGCCGCCGCGGCACCCGCGATCGTCGGCGACCTGGTGTTGGCGCTCGCCGAACTGATGGAGAACGCCACCGTCTTCTCGCCGCCACACACCCGGGTGCTGGTCAGTGGCGAACTCACCGACAACGGCGTAGAGCTCACCGTGGTGGACCATGGCATCGGCATGACCGAGGCGCGGCTGACCGACGAGAACGCCCGCCTGACCCGCCGGGAACGGCTGGACCTCGCCCCGACCGAGGTGCTGGGGCTGTTCGTGGTGGGTCGGTTGGCCCGCCGGCACCGGTGGGCGGTCGGTCTCGCCGCCACCCCGGGCGGCGGCGTCACCGCAACCATTCGGATTCCCCGTACGTCGCTGGTCGTCGGGACGCCCGAGCCGGCTGGCCCGCCGGTTCCACCGGTCGGCCGGGCCGCGCCGGTGGCCGCCCTGCCGGCCCGGCACCAGCTCGAACCGGTGCCACCGACCCGGGACAACCCAACGGCGGTGGACCTGTCCAGCCCGGCGGCGGATCCGGTCGGGTTCAACCCCACGCTGCTGACCCGGGCCACCGAGAGCATGGAGCTGTCCGAGTCCTGGGACGCGTTCGCCACCGGCCCGGAGCCCGCCGGGAAGACCGACGCGGCATCGGCCGCCATCGACCCGGCGACCGTGCCGGTGCCGCAGATCGCACCGGCGTCGGCTACCCCGCCGGCCCCGATGCCCGGCATCCGGCAGCGGGTGCCCGGCGCCAGCCTGCCGAGGACGGCGCCGAGAGTGGGCCCGGTCGACTCCAACGGCGTGGACCCCAGCGCCGCTCGCGCCGCTGTGGAGGCATTCGAGTCGGGGGTACGCCGGGCCGAGCTGAGCCAGGCCGACGCCCTGCCACAGCCGGTTGAGCCGCCCGCTCCCCCGGGGCTGTCCCAGCTGTCCCGCAGGGTGCCCGGCGCCAATCTGATCGCGCAGCTACCGCAACAACCGCTCAACCAGGACCCGGGCGATCCGGCCGAGGTCCGCGATCGCATCAACGCGTTCGAGACGGGCGTCGCCCGGGCTCTGCGCGATGTCCGTAACGACCGCAGCGACGATGAAGGAACGCCACGTTGACCAGCCCGCACGTGCACGAGAACCTCGACCACCAGAGCCATCCCGCCGGGGACCTCAGCCCCGAGGCCCGCACCTTCAACTGGTTGCTGGATTCCTTCACCTCCGGGACCGCGGGAGTGGTGGAGGCGATCGCCGTGTCGTCGGACGGCCTGCTGATGGCCATGTCCGCGATCAAGGACAGGTCCAACGCGGAGCGTCTCGCCGCGGTCGTCTCCGGGATGACCAGCCTGGCCGGCGGGGCCGCCAGCTGGTACGCGTTGGGCGGCCTCAACCGCGTCGTGGTGGACATGGCCGAGGGCTACCTACTGATCAGCGCGATCAGCAGCGGTTCGGTGCTCGGCGTGGTCGCCGACCGGTCGGCGAACCTGGGCACCGTCGCCTACGAGATGACCCTCTTCGCCGGTCGCGCCGGTGGTGCGCTCACCCCGCGCCTGATCGCCGAACTCAAGAACTCCGTTCAGCAATGAATCCCGACGCCGCCGGTGCGGAACAGGAGCCGGTGATTCGCATCCGGCCCTACCTGCGCGAGTCCTCCCCGGCCGGCTCCGCCGGCCCGGCGGGCGCACCGGCGGCGATCGGGCCGGAGCCCGAGGAGGCCGGGCCGACCGGGCCTCGCCCCTTCGTGCTCACCGCCGGCCGGGTGGCCGGCGCCGACCCCACGATCGGCCTGGAGACCCAGGTGACCGCCCGACCGACCACCGAACCGTGGAGTGTCACGGCCACCCGGTTGAGCCCGGAACTCCAGGCCATCGTGGCGCTCTGCGGTGAGCCGATCTCGGTGGCCGAGATCTCCGCCAAGACCCGGTTGCACTTCGGCGTGACCCGAGTGCTGGTGGGCGATCTGCGCGCCGCCGGCCACCTGGACGTACACGTGACCGACGCCGACGACGCCCTCGACCCCGACGTCATCCTGCGAGTGATTGATGGACTCCGTGCAATCTCCTGACTGGCCCGCCGCGCCACCGGGCGCGCTCGCCGCCAACAGCGCCGCAGCCCGCTACGGCGGTCCGACGCCGACCCCACCGTCCATCGGCCGGGCCACGGCACCACCGCCACCGCCACCGCCAACGGCCCATGCTGCTGCCCCGGCGCCGCCGCCGTACCGGCCGCCGGCCGCGACACCCGCCACCACGGGTACCCATCGGGCGACCCCGCCGATCCCGGTGAAGATCCTGGTGGCCGGCGGCTTCGGAGTGGGCAAGACCACCACCGTGGGCTCGATCTCGGAGATCGCCCCGCTGACCACCGAGGCGGAGATGACCACCGCCGGGATCGGGGTCGACGACCCTGGTCAGCGCTCCGGAAAGACCACCACCACCGTGGCGATGGACTTCGGTTGTGTCACCATCGATCGAAGCCTGAAGCTCTACCTGTTCGGCACGCCGGGCCAGACCCGTTTCGGCTTCATGTGGGACGACCTGGCCCGGGGTGCGCTCGGCGCACTGGTGGTGGTCGACAGCGCCCGGCTCGACGACTGCTACCCGGCGATCGATTTCTTCGAACGGTCGGGACTTCCGTTCGTGGTCGGGGTCAACGCCTTCGACGGGCGGTTGGCGCACGACCTGGGTGCGATCCGGTGGGCTCTGGCGATCGGCGAACATGTGCCCCTGGTGCAGTTCGACGCACGGGACCGGCTTTCGGTCCGGGACGCCCTGTTGGTCGTCCTGGACCGCGCGCTGGACCGGGCCACCCGGGAGAAACGGGCCTGAGCCGACCGGCTCGCAGGCCCCTCGTGGGAAGGGGTGAGGCGGATGAGAGGCGGACTGGACGAGACTCTGGCCCGGATGCGCCGGCGTGAGGAGGCGCTGCGTCGACGGGCCGCGGACCCGACGGTGGCGGCCGACGACCAGCCCGGTCCGGGCCAAGACTCCGGTTGGAGCCGTGCCGACAGCCGCAATGCGGGGCCCGGCTGGCCCGGTGTCCGCGAACCGGTCCACCAGGCAGCGCCGCGGCACCCGGTCGAGGACGTGGCCGAGGCGCTGCGCGCGGCCGTCGCGGCGCATCCGGGGGCATCCGTCGCCGCCCGGGTCGAGCACGACGGGCAGGCGTACGACCTGCGGGTGGCCTGGGTCGATCAGGAGGTCACGGTCAGCGGACAGCCGGCCGAGCCGCCACCGTCCTGGCCGCTGTCGGTCAAGACGGTGCCCGGCTGGTCCTCCGCGCAGGACGGGCTGAACGACGATCCGGCCGCCCGGCTGGCCGAGCTGATCCGCCGCGACCCGTCCCTGCTCGCCGGGGACGAACCCGCGGGCTGACCGGGCGGGGTGGCCGCGACGCGATCGTCGCGGCTGGGCCCGACGCAGGCTGGCCAGGGGCTTCGACGCACGCGCTAGGGTCGGGCGGTGGGCGAACCCGAGCTGACCCTGATCGCGAGCCTGCGGCCGGCCGCGCTGGACGCCCGGCGGGGCATCGTCCGGCTGCACCCGGAGGCGCTCACCGCCCTCGCGCTGCGCCCGGGTGACCCGGTCCGGCTCGCGGGACGGCGGGTGACCGCCGGCCTCGTCGCGGCGGCCGAGGGCACCGCCAGCGTGACCCTGCTGCACGCCGACGACCTGATGCTGGGCAACCTCGGCGTACGCGACGGCGCGCAGGTGAGACTGAGTCCGACTCCGGTCACCCCGGCCCGCCGGGTGCTGCTCGCCGGGCCGGCCGAGGTCGTCGCGGTGGTCTCCCCCGAGATGCTGCGGCTGGCCCTGCTCGGCAAGGTGGTCACCACCGGGGACGACGTGTCCCTGCTGCCCCAGGACGTGCTGCCGGACGCCGCGACCCGCACCCTGGTCGAGGCGGCTCGGCGCAGTCTCGCCACCCGGGTCGGCTACGCCTGGACGAGCACCCTGCTGCGGGTGCTGGCCGCCGAACCGGATCCCGGCGCGCTGGTCACCATGGACACCCTGGTGGGCTGGGAGCACGGCCCAACCAGCCACGGCGGCACCGGTACGGGCGGCTCCGGGGTGGCCGGCAGCCCGCGCACGGGTGGCGAAATCAGCGACTGGCCGGGTACGGAGACCGACGGCTTGCGGACCGCCGGTTCGGCGGCGGACGCCGCCGGTGCCGGTGGCAGCAGTACCCGGGCCAAGGTGCCGGGCAGAGACGCCCTACGGGCCAAGGTGGGATCGGAGGCCGACGAAGCCCGGGCCGACGAGTCGAGCGGGCGGGCCGTGCCGTCGGTGGACGAACTGCCGGGCCTGCGCGCCCAGGCCGAGGAGTTGACCGAGCTGCTCGACCTCGGTTTCCACCACCGGGAGGTGCTCAGCCGGCTGGGCACCACCGTGGCGCTGGGGGTGCTGGTGAGCGGGCCGGCCGGCTCCGGCAAGGCGGCCCTGGTGCGGGCGGTGGCCGCCCAGGTCGGTGCCCGGGTGCATCCGCTCTGGGCGCCGGAGGTCGCGGCGTTGACGAACGACTCGGCCGCCGGCCGGCTCCGGGCGGTGACGGCCGAGGCACTGGCCGGCAGGCCGGCCGTGCTGCTGGTCACGGACGTGGAGGCGGTGGCCCCGGCAGAGGCTCCCGGACCGGTGGCGACCGTGTTCCGGCAGTGCGTGGCGCAGCTCGTACGGGCGGGAGCGGCGGTGGTCGGCACCAGCAGCCGACCGGAGGCGGTCGACCCGGCCCTACGCGCCCCGGACCTGCTCTCCTTACGGATCGACGTGCCGCTGCCCGACGCCGCCCTGCGCCGGGATCAGCTCACCGTGTTGACCCGTCCGGTGCCGCTCGCCGACGACGTACGGCTGGACGAGGTCGCCACGCGTACCCCCGGTTTCGTCGCCGCCGACCTGGCCGCGCTGGTCCGCGAGGCCGGCGTACGCGCGGCGCTGCGGCAGAAGTCGGCGCAGACGCCCGTGGTGTTGATGGCGGACTTCACCGCCGCCCTGGAGGTGGTACGGCCGACCACCATGGCCGCAGCCACCCTCGAACTCGCCCGGGTGACTCTCGATGACGTCGGTGACCTGGTGGAGGTCAAGCAGACGCTTACCGAGTCGGTGCTGTGGCCGCTGACCTACCCGGACACCTTCGCCCGGCTCGGCGTGCAGCCGCCGCGCGGGGTGCTGCTCTATGGTCCGCCGGGCTGCGGCAAGACCTACCTGGTGACCGCGCTGGCCGGGACCGGCCGGGCGAACGTGCTGTCGGTCAAGGGCGCGGAGCTGCTGTCCAAGTGGGTCGGCGAGAGCGAACGCGCGGTACGGGAACTGTTCCGCCGCGCCCGGGAGGCCGCCCCGACGCTGGTCTTCCTCGACGAGGTGGACGCGCTCGCCCCGGTGCGCGGCCAGGCCACCGACGGCGGCACCGCCGACCGGGTGGTGGCCGCGTTGCTGACCGAGTTGGACGGGGTGGAGGCGCTGCGCAACGTCGTGGTGGTCGGCGCGACGAACCGTCCCGACCTGGTCGACCCGGCGCTGCTGCGCCCGGGTCGGCTGGAACGGCTGGTGTACGTGCCGCCACCGGACGCCGAGGCCCGGACCGAGATCCTGCGCGCCGCCGCGCGCAACGTGCCCCTCGCCGAGGGCGTCGACCTGCCCGCACTGGGCACGGAGTTGGACGGGTTCTCAGCCGCCGACTGCGCGGCGCTGGTGCGGGAGGCCGCGCTGGCCGCGATGCGCGAGTCGCTGACCGCCTCCACGGTCACCGCCGAACACGTCGCGGCGGCCCGGTCCCGCGTTCGTCCGTCCCTGGACCCGGCCCAGGTCGCCTGGCTGGCCGCGTACGCCGAACAGCGCGGCTGAGCAGACCCGGTCAGCAGGGAGCTGCGTCGTCCAGCGAGATCTCGGCGTACACCCGGTCGTCGGCCTCGCGCAGCTTCGCGCCGCACCTTTCCAGGACGGACAGCGCGCCGCGGTTCTCCGGCGCGGTGTCCGCGACCACGGTCCGCATACCGGCCGCCGCCGCCAGGTGCAGCAGCTCGCGCAGCGCTGCCGCGCCGATTCCCTGGCCACGAGCCGACCGGCCGAGCCACATGCCGACCTCGGCAACGCCGGGCTCGTCCCGCCGGCTCATCCGGATCATGCCGACCACCTCACCGCCCGCCACGATGGCGTACATCGCGCTGCGGGCGGTGGCGTCGAGCCCTCCGAAGCTCGCTCGGTGGAACTCACGGAACGCCTCCCGCCGCGCGTTCGACCAGCCGGCCGGCGCCTCGACCGGCGGCATCACGTCGGCCGGCTCCGCCTCGGCCACCGCCACCGAGAGCAACGACTCGAGGTTCCGCTCGTCCACCGGCTCCAACCGGACCGCACCTGTCACGTGCCGCAGTCTTTCGCGCCGGGCGCGATGCGTCCACCCGGTTGGCGACGAGCGGTCCCTCCGGCGGAGGCGGACCGGCCGGTCGGGTCGAGTCACCTCCCGGGTCACGCTCCGCGATCGTCCGGCCGGGCGAACTCGCAGTAGACGGCGGAGGCGTCGTCGGCCGCCTTGTGCCGGCGTCGCCGGTCGGGGTGATCCCGTTCGGCGGCGCGGACCAGGTCGATCAGCCCGTCCGGGCCCTGCGCGGCCACCACGTTCAACAGGCCGGACCAGTCGAGCAGCCCGAATTCCTCGACCACGGCTGAGGCGCCGTCGGAGAGCAGCACGGCGCGGCGCAACGCCGCCGGCCCGTGCCGTGGCACGCTGCCCACCACCGCGTGATAGGCGGCGTCCGGGTCGGCGGCGGCGACCCAGTAACCGTGGGTACGGTTCATCCGCTCCCGCTGCACGGTGACAGCGCGCCGGAACCGGGTCGCCCAGTCGGTCGGCTCGGGTAGCAGGTCGACGGTCTCACGCAGGTTGGCCACCGAGGCCGCGAGCCGGTCGTCGACCACCACGTCGACGCGATCACCGGTGTCGAGCACCAGCGGGCTGTCACAGAGCACCAGATAGTCGACCTGGTCGCCGCCGTCGCGGAGCAGGCACACCGTGCTCGACGGGGTGCCGGGGTGGTCGAGGTCGCACTGCTCGCCATGGTCGGCACGGACCGCGAGGATCGCCGCGGCCAGGTTGCTCACCAGCGTGGCGGCCGGGCGGGCGGCCTCCGCCAGGCCGAGTCGGGCGGCCAGGTGCCGGACGTACCACTGCGGCCCGTGCACGCAGCCGGTGTCGAAGCCGTCCGGCACGGTGGCCCCGTCGAGCACCCCGACCAGCGGCCCGAACCGGAACACCAGGTCCTCGTTGACCGCCCGCCCGGGTGGTGGGGCGGACGCGGAGCGTACCCGCATCATCGGTGCGGTCCCGACCACCGCACCCCGGCGGCGCTCGTCCGGGGCCGCCTCGGGCACGCCGGTTGTCGGATGCGCGATCCGTCCCGGCTGTCTCGGCCCCCCACCGCTCATCGCCACCTCCCCGCGCCCCCGGCTACCCACTCAGCATCGGACGACACGTCGAGATAGCCGGCCTAGCGGCGGCGGTTGCGGGCTCGGGAGGCGCGCAGCCGCACCAGCCGTCCCACCAGCACCGGGTCGGCGGCCAGGGCCGCCGGATTGTCCAGCAGCGCGTTCAGCAGTTGGTAGTAACGGGTGGCCGAGAGCCCGAACCGGTCGCGGATGGCCTGCTCCTTCGCACCGGCGTGCCGCCACCACTGCCGCTCGAAGGCGAGCATCTCCCGTTCCCGCTCGTCGAGCCCGCTGGCCGTGGCCGCTTCCCCACCTGCGTCGGCAGGTGACTCCTCAGGGTCCGGTGACGTCGACTCGACCTCGGGGGCGGATCTCGGCGGTGGCACCGTGACGGCGTCCGGACCGGTCTGCGCTGCCGGGGTGGCGTCGGCGGGCTGCATCGTGCTCCTCATCCGGGGGCGGCCGGCACGGCAAGGCCAACCTGGCCCATCAGCCTAACGAGGGCCGTCACCTGCCGCATCCCACCAGCCGGCGGGCCACCGCGACAAAGAGGGGCGGTGGCGGACCGCCCGTACGGGACGATCCGCCACCGGCCGGCTCAGGTGATGTCGCGCCGACGCATCGTCCACAGCGCCGCGCCGAGGAAGAGCACGATCCCGACGGTGAACAGCACCGACGAGTGCTGCCAGGTGATGTCGAGGGTGGCCGGCTGGCACTCGCCGGTGTAGGTGGCGTTGCACGCCTGCCAGTCCTGGAGCGTGACCGTCTTGGTCATCCAGGCGATGGCGTAGGTGGGCAGCAGCCATGCCTCGGGGAAACGCACCTGCGCCATGGAGAGCAGGATGCCGAGCCCGATCTGGCCGACCACCATGACCGCGATCGCCCCACCGAGCGCCATCGCGGTGTGCCGACCGAGCGAGGCCAGGGCGAAACCCACAGTCGCCGCGACCAGCGCCAGCACGATGCCGCGCAGCCCACCGATGAGGAACGACTGCCAGGTCCCTGAGGTCATCCCCTCGGTGGTGCCGCGCAGGTTGGCTACCAGCCACATGCTGCCGAACCAGGCCGCCGTGGCGGGCAGCGCCAACGCGAGCAGCCCGGTGAGCAACGCGCCCAGCTTGGTCAGCAGGACGGTCAGCCGCTTCGGCCGCCAGAGCAGCAGGTTCATCATCCCGCCGGTGTTCCACTCGGCACCCACGAACGAGGCACCGACCACGAACCCGACCAGGGCCAGAATCCCGGCGAGCGGGATCAGCATCTCCCCGAAGCTCTTTCGGAAGTCGAAGGTCGAGGGCAGGAACCACTCTTCCTCGATCGACTCCCGAGGCGGCGGCGTGATCTCGGCGCAGTCGGCCGGGTAGTAGTCGACGTTCTCACCCGCCGCCTTGGCCCGCTCGCAGTTCGCGCGTTCCTGTTCGGCCCAGCGGACCTGATCCTGATGCTGCTGGTCGGCGGCCCGCCGCGCCTCGGCGAGCTGGTCCGGGCCGATCTTCTGGTTGCTCAGGAACATGCCGGCCGCCACCAGGACCAGCACCAGCAGGCCACCGGCGGTCATCCAACGGGCGAAGCGCCGCTTGCCCAGCCGGCGTAGTTCGGTACGGAAGAGACTCACGCGCCCCAACCTCCTCCGGCGGACGCGGACGGCGCCGTCCCGTCGACTCGTACGGACTGGTCGACCTGCCGGTGCTGGCCGGGTACCGGCGCGGTGGCGGTCAGTTCGAGGAAGACGCTCTCCAGGTCGACCGCGATCGGCGCGAGTTCGCTGACGTAGAGGCCCTGTTCGGCCAGGAGTCGGGTGACCGTGGCCGGCTTGTCCACCCCGGCGAGCATCAGGTGGTCGTCGTTGGTGGTGACGCGGACGCCCGCCCTGGTCAGCGCCGTGGCGGCGACCGGAAGATCGGTGACCGCCTCCAGCCGCATCCGAACCCCGCCGGAGGAGTGCTGGGCCAGCACCTCGTTGACCGGGCCGAAGGCGACCCGCCGGCCCAGCGAGATGATGGTGACCGAGTCGCAGATCAGCTGGATCTCGCCGAGGATGTGGCTGGACAGCACCACCGTCATGCCGGACTCGGAGAGGTTGCGCATCAGCGTGCGCATCTCCCGGATGCCGCCCGGGTCGAGACCGTTGGCCGGCTCGTCCAGGATCAGCAGCCGCGGGTTCTTGAGCAGCGCCGAGGCGACCGCGAGCCGCTGCTTCATGCCGAGCGAGTACGTCCTGACCCGCTCACCGGCCCGGTCGCGCAGACCGACCAGCTCCAACACCTCGTCGACCCGCTGCTCGGGCAGGTCGCCGGCACCGGCCAGCAACGACAGGGTGTCCCGGGCGGTGAAGTGCGGGAAGAACTGCGGGCTCTCCACGATCGCGCCCACCTGCGGGGCGACCTGGTCCAGCGTCCCGGGCACCTCGTGCCCGAGGATCGCCATCCGGCCGCCGTCCGGCCGGATCAGGCCCAGCAGCGTACGCAGCGTGGTGGTCTTGCCGGACCCGTTGGGGCCGAGGAAGCCGTGCACCTGGCCCGCCTCGACCCGCATGTCGAAGCCGTCCAGGGCGTTGCGGGTGCCGCGGCGTCGGCTTCGGTACGTCTTTCGTAGACCTTCGATTTCCAGGACAGCTGGCAAGCTGCACCTCCCCCGTTGGTGTGTGGGCGACGACGACACCATACGCGGTATGCAGCCGCAGGCAATACCCGGTATGCAGCGCCACGCCGAAACGGGAGATTTTCAATACCGTGAGCGTCGACGAGGCGACGCCACGTCAACCGTCGGGACGGGGCGCTCAGGCGCAGATGACGTGGACCCCGGCGACACGGAAGGCGTCGACCACGTCGGGCGCGGCCCCGGAATCGGTGACCAGCGTCTCGACCCGGTCGACCGGACAGATGCGCGCGAAGGCGTGACCGCCCAGCTTGGACGAGTCCGCAATAATCACGACCCGCTTGGCCCGCGCCACCATGAGGTTGTTCATCGCCGCCTCACCCTCGTGATGGGCCGCCGCACCGAGCAGCGGGTCGATGGCGTCCACCCCGAGCAGCGCCACGTCCAGGGTGACCTCACGCAGCAGCGCCCCACCCAGCGGGCCGACCAGTTCGAAGGACTTGGGCCGCACCACGCCGCCGGCCACCACCACCTTCATCCGGGATCGGACGAGCAGCTCGTTGGCGATGTTCAGGGCGTTGGTGACCACGGTCAGCTGCGCGCCCTCGGCGTTGGTGTTGAGGTCCGGACGCACCGCCAGCGCCCGGGCCACCTCGGTACTTGTGGTGCCGCCGTTGAGGCCGACCACTGTGCCGGGCGAGACGAGCGCGGCTGCCGCCGCCCCGATGCGCTGTTTCTCCGCCGAGTGCTTGGCGGTCTTGTAGCGCAGCGGCAGGTCGTACGAGACCCCGTTGGCGACCGCCCCGCCTCGGGTACGCGTGATCATCTGCTGCTGCGCGAGCTGGTCGAAGTCGCGCCGGATGGTCGCCTGCGAGACGTCGAGCCGCCCGGCGGCCTCCTCCACGGTGACCCGGCCCGAGTCGGTAAGCATTTCGAGCAGGGCGTTCCATCTCGCGTAGCGGTCCACCCCGGGCCTCCCGTGTCTGCACGATCGGTGATTGGTTGCGTGCACAGTAGTGCTCGAAACTACGAAGAGGCAAAAACCACCTCTGCGCGATCGCGTGCGTGGTTGCGATTTCCGGTGAGTTTCACGCAGAATGGCGCGCGAAAGACGGGATTAACGAGCCGTAATGCGCAAGGCTCTGCCCTGCGAGGAGTTCTCATGGCGTACGTCCACGCGGAGATCGCGAGCCAGCCGGATTGCTGGCGCCAGGCGAGCGAACTGGCCCCGGCGATGCTCGACCGCCTCCCCCGCCCCGGTGAGCGGGTCGCCGTCGTCGGCTGCGGCACGTCATGGTTCATGGCCATGGCGTACGCGGCCCGCCGCGAGGCAGCCGGTCAGGGCGAGACCGACGCCTTTCAGGCCAGCGAGTTCCCCGTCGGCCGCCGCTACGACCGGCTGTTGGCGATCACCCGCTCCGGCACCACCACGGAGGTGCTGGACCTGCTCGCCACGCTGCGCGGCCGGACACCTACCACGGTGCTGGTCGGCGATCCCGGCTCACCGGTGGTGGAGATCGCAGACGCCGCCGTCACCCTGCCGTTCGCCGACGAACGTTCAGTGGTGCAGACCCGCTTCGCCACCACCTCGCTGGCGCTGCTCCGCGCTCACCTCGGCGACAACATGACCGCGCTGGTCGCCGACGCGGAGGTCGCCGTCCGGGCCCCACTGCCGATCGACCCGAGCCTGATCGAGCAGGCCACCTTCCTCGGTCGGGGCTGGACGATCGGGCTGGCCCAGGAGGCCGCGCTGAAGTGCCGCGAGGCGGCGACCTTCTGGGCCGAGGCGTACCCCGCGATGGACTACCGGCACGGCCCCATCTCGGTGGCCGCTCCCGGCCGGCTGGTCTGGGCCTTCGGCGAGTTGCCCGACGGACTGCCCGAGGACGTCGCGGCCACCGGCGCATCCTTCGCACACAGCCGCACCCACGGCTACCGCACGGCGCTCGGCCGCTGGGCTGCCGGGCGTACCCCGGTCGACCCGATGGCCGACCTGATCCTGGCCCAGCGCTTCGCCGTCGCGCTGGCCACCAGTCGCGGCCTCGACCCCGACGCGCCCCGGCACCTGAGCCGGTCCGTGGTACTCACGTGATCGGAGAGGTTGCCGTCGCGTTGGACGTGGGTGGCACCGGGATGAAGTGCGCGCTGGTCGGCGTGGACGGTGCCGTACGGTACGCCGAACGACACCCCACCGACGCCGGGCGCGGACCCGACGCCGTGATCGAGACGATCCTCACGGTGGCCGAAGGGCTGGCCGGCAAGGCGCGGGCGGACGGGCTCACGCCGACCGCGCTCGGCATCGTGGTGCCGGGCGTCGTGGACGAGGCGCGCGGCGTCGCGGTCTGGTCGGCGAACGTCGGCTTCCGGGACGTACCGCTGCGCGAGCTGGCGTCCGCGCGGCTCGGGCTGCCCACGGCGCTCGGCCACGACGTGCGCGCCGGTGGCCTCGCCGAGGCGCGGTTGGGTGCCGGCCGGAACGCCGGGCACGTGCTTTTCGTGGCGATCGGCACCGGCATCGCCGCCGCGCACGTGGTGGCCGGCTCGGCCGCCACCGGGGCGCACGGTGCCGCCGGGGAACTCGGTCACATTCTGGTCCGTCCCGACGGACCGGTCTGCGGCTGCGGCCGGCCGGGCTGCCTGGAGGCCGTCGCCTCCGCCTCCGCCGTCGCCCGCCGCTACGCCGAGCTCACCGCGACCGGCACGGCCGCCGACACCACCGGCACGGGCACGACCCCGCGCACCGGTAGCGCGTCGGACGACGGGTCCGCCGCCGGACCGGCCCCGGGGCGGACCATGGTGACCGCCGCCCAGGTGGCGTCCCGAGCCGCGGCCGGCGAGGAACTGGCCGCCCAGGTCTGGCGAGAGACTGTCGAGGCACTCGCCGACGGCCTCGCCACCGCCCAGGCTCTGTACGACGTGGCAACCATCATCCTGGGCGGCGGCCTGGCCCAGGCCGGCGCCGGACTGTTCGACCCGCTGCGTGCCGCGCTGCGGGACCGGCTGACCTTCCACCGGGAGCCGCACCTGGTCCCGGCCGTCCTCGGCGACGAGGCGGGCTGCCTCGGCGCCGCCCTGCTCGCCCTCGACCAGTTGGAGACGCCATGACCGTACGGGTGAACGGCAAGGTGGTGACCCCCGGCGGGGTGATCTGGCAGGGATGCGTCGAGGTCAGAGGTGACCGGATCAGTGCGGTCGCCGAGTACCCGTCGGTGCGCGACGGACACTGGATCGTGCCCGGGTTCGTGGACATCCACAGCCATGGCGGCGGCGGGCACACCTTCACCACCGGCGACGCCGACCAGGCACGGGCCGCTGCGGCGTTCCACCTGGGGCACGGCACCACCAGCCTGCTGGCCAGCCTGGTCAGCTCCCCGTTCGAGCTGATGCGCTCGGCCACCGCCGCCTTCGCGCCCCTGGTCCGCGACGGCGTGCTGGGCGGCATCCACTTCGAGGGGCCCTACCTCTCCGCCGCCCGGTGCGGCGCGCAGAACCCGGAGTTCCTGCGGGACCCGTCCACCGAGGAGCTGACCGAACTCATCAAGATCGGGGACGGCGCGGTCCGGATGGTCACCCTCGCCCCCGAGCGTGCGGGCGCGCTGGAGGCCGTGGAGCTGCTCACCCGGCACGGGGTGGTCGCCGCCGTCGGCCACACCGACGGCACGTACGACCAGACCCGCGCCGCCGTCGCGGCCGGCGCGACCGTCGGCACCCACCTGTTCAACGGGATGCGCCCGGTCCACCACCGCGAGCCCGGCCCCGTGGTGGCGCTGCTCGGCGCGCCGAACGTGATCTGCGAGCTGGTCGCCGACGGGGTGCACCTGCACGAGGGGACGCTCACCTTCGCCACCTCCACCGCCGGACCGGAACGCTGTGCGCTGGTCACCGACGCGATGGCCGCCGCCGGGATGCCGGACGGCGAGTACGAGCTGGGCGGCCAGACGGTGACCGTGACCGACGGGGTGGCCCGGCTCTCCCGCGACGGGGTGATCGCGGGAAGCACGCTGACCATGGACGCGGCGCTGCGTCGTGCGGTCGCCGCCGGGGTCTCGGTCCCCGACGCGGTACGCATGGCGTCCACCACGCCGGCCCTCGCCGTCGGCCTCGGCGATGAGGTGGGCACTCTCCAGACCGGGCTCCGCGCCGACCTGGTGGTGCTCAACGACGACCTGGAGATCGTCCGGGTGATGCGGGCCGGCGCCTGGGTGGAGTGACCCGGCAGCCGCCAGGTCAGCCTGCGGAGATCTCCACGCCGAGGACGGCCTGCTCGTCGGGACGGTGCACCAGCACGTCCGACAGGAACGACTGCACCGCGTGACGCATCCCCACGTCCCGACCCGCCTGTTCGGAGAGCAGCCACTTGTGCTCGATGATCTGGGCGAACACTTCCTGCGGCTCCAGCTTGCGCCGCAGGTGTGCCGGCACCGCCCGAACCACCGGCTCGAACACCTCGGTCAGCCAGCGGTGCGCGGCCTGCTGCTCGTCGGTCAGGTCGCTCTCCGCCCGGTACGCGTCGAGGTCGTTGAGCAGCTTGCGGGCCTGGTTCTCCTCGGCGTCCAGCCCGGTGAGGCGGAGCAGCCGACGATGGTGGTACCCGGCGTCGACCACCTTCGGCCGGATCAGGTACCGGCCGTTGTCGATGCTCGACATGGCCACCTCCGCCACGTCGAAGCCCAGCTCGTTGAGCCGGCGGATGCGCCCCTCGATGTCGTGCCGGGCCGCGCGCTCGACCTGCTGCTCGTAGGTGATCTCGTGCCAGAGCCGCTCGTAGCGCTGCACCACCTCCTCGCAGACCACCTCGGGGTCGATCGAGTCGTGCAGCAGGCCGGCCGCCTGAAGGTCGAGCGCCTCGCCGAAGATGTTGACCCGGGCGATCTCCAGGTCCTCGCCACGCTGGCCGTTGGAGAGCGCGCTGCGCAGCGCGCCGGTCTCGGCGTCGACCAGATACGCGGCGAAGGCACCCGCGTCGCGCCGGAACAGCGTGTTCGACAGCGAGCAGTCGCCCCAGAAGAAGCCGGTCAGGTGCATCCGGACCAGCAGCGCGGCGAGCGCGTCGAGCAGCCGCCCCATCGTGGGTGGCCGCAGCGTGTGGGAGAACAGCGCCCGGTACGGCAGGGAGAACTGGAGATGACGGGTGATCAGCACCGGATCCAACGGCTCACCCGCGTCGGACTTCCGGTCGGCGACGATCGCCACCGCCTTCACCGACGGAAAGTCGATCCGTTCCAGGGCACGCAGCAGGTCGTACTCCCGCTCGGCCACCCGCTCGCCGGTCTCCTTGACCGCGTAGACGTGTCCGCCCAACTGCACGAACCGCACCACGTGCCGGGAGATGCCCTGCGGCAGCGCGACCAGGTGCTCGGCCGGCCACTGCTCCAGCGGTGTCGACCAGGGAAGGTCGAGCAACGCCGGGTCGACGAGGGCCGAGGTGATCCGCACGGCGTCAAGTTTGACGCTTCCTCCGCCGGAACGCCTCCCTACGTGGCTCGCCCCACAGTCGCCGTCCACCGGAGGCGCCGCGCGGGCCGGTAGCGTGATCGGGGTGCGGGAGACGACATCGGTACGCCGGAACATCCGCCCGGCACCGGTACGCCCGGCCGGCTGGTGGTTCGACGCCTTCCTGCTGGCGGGGTTCGTGGCGCTGACCGCCGCGCTCACCCGCGGACAACTGCTCGATCTCGACCTCGCCGTCAGCGAGTGGGCCTTCACTCACGACCCGGCCCCGCTGTACTGGACCGCCCGGGCGTTCAACCTGCTCGGTCAGGGCGGCGGGTTGCTGTTGCCGCTCTCCGGCGCGCTGGCGGTGGCGGTGGCCTGGCGACGACGGACGATCCGGCCGTTCTTGCTGGTCGCGGGTGCCCTCCTGGTGACCATGGTGACCATCGGACCGCTCAAGCTCTGGACCGACCGGGCGGCACCCACCGCCTCGGTCAAGGAACCGTTCCTGGCTCCCGAGGAGGCCGTTCAGGTCTTCAACCACCTGCCGGCCGGCGCCTACTCGATGTCGTACCCGTCCGGGCACGTGGCCAACGCGATCGTCTGGTACGGCGTGATCGCCCTGCTGCTGGTGTCGCTGACCGTCGGTCGGCTGCCGTCCGGTCTGTACCGGCTGGTGCGGTACGCGCCGCCGGGAATCCTGCTGGTCACCACCACCTACCTCAACTTCCACTGGCTCACCGACGGGCTGGCCGCACTGCTGCTGGGGTTGCTGCTGGACCGGCTGCTGCACCGGGTGCCCTGGGACGACCTGCCGCTGCCCGGTCGCCTACGGCAGTGGGACGGGCCGTTCATCCGGTACCGGTAGGGTGCCGCCGTGGAGCGACTCGCGCGCCGGCTGGGGGTGCCGGACGCCGTCGTCATCGGTCTCGGGTCGATGCTCGGCGCGGGCATCTTCGTGGTCTTCGCACCGGCCGCCGCGGCGGCCGGTGGCACCGGTCTGCTGGTCGCCCTGGCCCTGGCCGGGTTCATCGCGTTCTGCAACGCGACGAGTTCCGCCCGGCTGGCCGCCCGCTATCCCGAGTCCGGCGGCACCTACGTCTACGGTCGGGAGCGGCTGAACCCGTTCGCCGGGTTCCTCGCCGGGTGGGGTTTCGTGATCGGCAAGACGGCCAGTTGCGCGGCGATGGCGCTGACCATCGGGGCGTACCTCTGGCCGGGGCAGGCCCGGCTCGTCGCGGTGCTGGCGGTGGTCGCGGTGACGGCGGTGAACCTGCGCGGCATCGGCAAGACCGTCGCCGCCACCCGGATCCTCGTGGTCCTGGTGCTCGCCGTGCTCGCGCTCGTCGCGGTGGCCGGCGCGACGAGCGTCTCCGTCGACCGGATCGACCAGCCCGGCGGCACCGTCCGGGGCGTGTTCACCGCTGCCGGGCTGCTCTTCTTCGCCTTCGCCGGGTACGCCCGGATCGCCACCCTCGGCGAGGAGGTACGCGATCCGCAGCGCACCATTCCCCGGGCGGTGCCGCTGGCGCTCGGTCTGGTGCTGGTGATCTACCTGGTCCTGGGCGTGGTCGCGGTAGGCGTGCTCGGCGCGGACCGGCTGGCCGCGTCCGCCGCGCCGCTGGCCGACGTGGTGGGTGCGGTCGGGCTGCCCGGCCTGGAGTGGCTGGTCCGGGCCGGCGCGACCGTCGCGGTGACCGGGGTGCTGCTCTCCCTGCTGGCCGGGGTGGGTCGCACCACGCTGGCGATGGCCCGCCAGCGGGATCTACCGGCCGGGCTGGCCGCGGTGCACCCCCGGTACCGGGTGCCGCACCGGGCCGAGCTGGCGGTGGCCGCCGTGGTGATCCTGGTCGTGGTGCTCGGCGACGTGCGGGAGGCGATCGGCTTCTCCGCCTGCACGGTGCTTGTCTACTACGCCATCACCAACGCGGCGGCGTTGACCCTGGGACGGGAGCCGGAGCGGAGACTGCCGGTGCAGGCACTCGCCGTGGCGGGGCTGGTCGGCAGCGTGCTGCTCGCCGTCAACCTGCCGCTGTCCAGCGTGCTCGCCGGCTTCGGCGTGCTCGCCCTCGGCGCCGCCTGGTACGCCCTCCGCCCCGCCCACCGCTGACGAGGTCACTCTGCCGCCTCGCGCGGTAGCGGTGTGCCGGAAGGCGGTGCCGGCTCCGGCGGGGCGACCTCACGGAGCAACGCGTTCAGACCGGCGCGGCGGGCCACCACGGTCAGCCGGTCACCCGCCACGATCACCATGCGCGGGTCCGGCGACCAGTCCAGGCGCTGCCCGGCCCGGGCGTGGGCGAGCAGGCGGACGCTGCCGGCCCGCCCGACGGTGGCGAGCGTACGACCGTCGAGGTCCGAGCCGGCGGCCACCGGCACCTCGGTGACCAGCAACGCGTGCCGGCCCACCGGGATGGTGGCGATCACCGCCCGGTCCAGCAGGGCGGCGGCGAACGACGGCGCCGCCAGGTAGGAGACGCTGCGCGAGGTGCCGATGCCGAAGGCCCGCTGGACGCGTTCGGCGAAGTCGCCGTCGAAGAGTCGCAGCACCACGCGGAGTTGGTCGTCGAGGGCACGGGCGTTCAGCGCGGCCCGCAGGTTGGCCCCGTCGTCGGTGGAGACCACCACCAGCGCCTGGCAGGTCGCCACCGAGGCGGCCCGCAGCGTCTCCTCCTGCCCCGCGTCGCCCACCACCAGCGGTACGCCGAGCCGCCGGGCCAGCCCGGCACCACGCGCGTCGGCGCTCTTGTCGATCGCCACCACCTCGACGCCGAAGTCGTTGAGCTGGGCCATCACCCGGGTGCCGATGTTGCCGAGCCCGACCACCACGACGTGCCCGGAGCGCTCGGGCAGGATCCGCCCGGTGTGCAGGGCCAGCCGGGCGTTCACCACCCCGTCGACCACCACCGCCGTGATCAGCGGGATCAGCGCCAGCCCGGCGAGGTTCAGCACCACCTGCATGACCTGCTCGGCGGCCGACTTGGCAGTGTCCGGATCCTGCCCGGTCAGGGTGGTGACGAGCGTCAGGTAGAGCGCGTCGCCCCAGCCGACGTGCGCCGCGTTGGCGTACAGCCCGCCCAGGGCGGCCACCATGGCGAGCAGCACCAGCACCGCGATCCCGATCTTCCGGGTGGCGAAGCTGCGGATCGCGCGGAGCACCACCGCCACCGGCCGACGCCGCCGCCTCGCCCGGACCAGCCGCCGCGCGGCCAGTTCGGTGCCGGCCGGCCGGCCGACCGCCTCGGCGAGCACCACGTCGGCATCCCGGTCGTCGGCCGGCAGCACCAGATCCTGCTGGGCGTCGCGGGTGTCGGCCACCCCGCAGACGATCTCGCTCGGGCGTACGTCGTCGCGGCGGGCCACATAGAGGGTGCGTCCACCGTGCCGGAAGTGCGTCGGCGCGATCTCGCCGAGCGCGGCGGCCACGAAGGCCGGCGCGGCCATCGACGCGTCCGAGAGCACCGCCGAGTCGGGGAAGATCTGCCGTACGCCGTTGGCCAGGCCGGTGTTGAACATCCGCACCACCAGGCGCAGCCGAGGCTCCACCTCCTGGGCGCAGAGGGCGGCATGCATGTTGCCCACGTCGTCCTGGTGCAGCAGGGCCAGCCCCGCGGCATCGGCCAGCCCCGCCCGGCGGAAGGTGACCTCGTCCAGCCGGTCGGCCCGGATCACCTCGATGCCCGGCAGGTCACGGCCGTCCGGCCCGGGAGAGCGCCGACGCTCCGGCACGATCAGGGTGATCCTTACCCGGCCGGCCTGTGTCTCGCCGGCCAGCATCGTCCGCACCACCCAGTAGGCGAGCGGATCCTGCCCGCAGATCACGTAGTGCGCCCGGGACTCCCCGTTGACCCGCAACCGGCGGCTGGCCCGCAGGGCCCGATCGAGCAGCGGCTCCGCCATGCCCCGCATGGTAGTCAGCCGGTCGCAGCCCGCGCAGCCCGTCATGATCGTGGCAGCCCCGACGCGGCATGTCCTGCCTGGCGGCGGGTAGGGCAGCGGCATGCAGACCTTCCTGCCGTACCCGGACTTTCTGGCCAGCGCCCGGGCGCTGGACCAACGACGGCTCGGCAAGCAGCGGGTGGAGGCGATCCAGGTGCTGCGCGGGCTGACCTGGCCCACGTACGGCTGGCGCAACCATCCGGCGGTGAAGATGTGGACCGGGTACGAGGAGGCCCTGACCCGGTACGGGCTGGACATCTGTTCCGTCTGGTGCGCGGCCGGCCGGGCCGACACCTGCGCCACCACGTTGACCGTCGACCTGGCCGCCGCCTGCGGCGTCGAGCAGGTCCGCACCCAGCAGGAACTCGCCCTCGCCGGGGAGCTGCCACCGTGGCTCGGCCGGACCGACGTTCACCTGAGCCACCGTTCGTCGCTGCTCCGCAAGGACCCGGCGCACTACCGCCCCATCTTCGGCGACGACGTCCCCGACGACCTGGACTACGTCTGGCCGAGCTCCGGCCGCCCCGGCCGCTGCCCAGGGTGAGCGGCAGCGCACACTGTGCAGGGTCGACCGGGGAGGTTAGCGTGACGCTGTCGCAGTTGGCCGGACGGTTCATCGGCGTACGCCGGCACCGCGTCGACCCCGGCGGAGGTGGTGCCTCCCGCGTGCCGCATCCGGTCACCGCCGTGGTCGTCGGCGGCGGCATCGCCGGCATGTCCGCGGCGGTGGTGCTCGCCGAACGGGGTGTCGAGGTGACCGTGCTGGAGGCCGCACCCACCCTCGGCGGCCGGCTCGGTGCCTGGCCGGAAACCCTCGCCGACGGCACCCGCCAGGTCGACGAACACGGCTTCCACGCCTTCTTCCGGCAGTACTACAACTGGCGGAACATCCTGCGTCGGGTCGACCCGACGCTGCGTTTCCTGCGGGCCGTCCCCGGCTATCCGGTGCTCAGCGCCGAGTGGCCGACCGAGGAGTTCGGGCGGCTGCCCCCCGCGCCACCGGCGAACCTGCTCACCCTGCTCGCCCGCAGCCCCAGCCTGCGCCTGCGGGACCTGCGTGGAATGGACCGGGACGCGGCCCTGCCCCTGCTGACGTACGACCCGGTACGCACCTACGCCGAGTTCGACCACCGCACCGCCGACGAGCTGCTCGACTCGTTGCGGCTGCCCGACCGGGCCAGGGCGATGCTCTTCGAGGTCTTCTCCCACTCGTTCTTCAATCACGAAGCGGAGATGTCGGCCGCCGAGATGATCGCGCAGTTCCACTTCTACCTGCTCGGCAACCCGGAAGGACTGGCCTTCGACTGCCCCGACGAGGACTACGCCACGTCGATCTGGGGGCCGTTGGGCCGGCACGTCGAGCGGCAAGGCGGCCGGATCCGCACCGGGGAGCCGGTCACCGGTCTGCACCGCGACCCCGATGGCTGGCAGGTGCACAGCACGCACGGCACGTACCGCGCCGGACACGTCGTGCTCGCCGTCGACCCGCCCGCACTCGCCACCCTGGTCGAGGGCTCGCCGTCGCTGACCGAGCAGGCCCCGGCGCTGGCGGCGGCGCTGCCCGCGTACGGCCGGCCCGGCCCTCCGTACGCGGTCGCCCGCTACTGGTGCGACGGGGATGTCGACACCGGGCGGGCGATCTTCAGTGGGGTGTCCCGACAGGCCACGTTGGACTCGGTGACGCTGTACCACCGGCTGGAGCGCGAATCTCGCCACTGGGCCGAGCGGACCGGCGGCTCGGTGATCGAGTTGCACGCGTACGCCTGCGAGCCGGACGTGCCCGCCACCGAGCTGGCCGAACGGATGCGCGCCGAGCTGGCCGTGCTCTGGCCGGAGACGAACCGACTACGGGTACGGGAGCTGCGCGCCCGGGTCGAGGCGAAGGCACCGGCCTTCACACCGGGCAGCCACGCGGGACGCCCGGGGGTGCGCACCGACGCCGCCGGCCTCTACCTGGCCGGCGACGGCATCGGCACCGACTTCCCCAGCGCACTCATGGAACGGGCGGCGGCCACCGGAATCCTCGCGGCGAACCACATCCTGCGCGTCGAGGGCGGTGCCGCCGAGCCGCTCGACTCGATCCGGCCGCGTGGTCTGCTCGCCCGACGCTGACCTCGGGGCGACGTTCAGTGCCGAGCCGGCCATCGAAATGCGTTGCCGCCTCACCTCGACCACACCTACCGTAATCGCGCAGGGTCAACCGCCGTTGCGGGATTCGCCAGATCCGGGCCGGCCGGCGGGCACAGGGGGCGGCGTTGCACATCGGCGCCGCGCCCGCCGGCCCCTCCCGCCGGCCCGGGCGTCGCCGGCTGCTTCGAGGTCGACCCGGTTGACTGGTTCAGCGGGCGGCGGGCGGCACCCAGCCGAAGTGCGGCGCACGGCGCTCATGGAAGGCCGCCACGCCCTCCCGGGCCTCGCCGCTCATCCGTACCTGCCCGTGCCACCAGGCCATCCGAGCCTCGTCCGCCCGTCCGTCCACGATCTCCTTGGCGGCGACGACGCTGAGCTGCGAACGCTCGGCGATCACGCCGGTGAGGTTGTCGACCCGGGCGGCCAGATCGACATCGGGCAGCACCTCGTCGACCAGGCCGATCCGCAGCGCCCGGTCGGCGGTCACCAACTCGCCGGTAAAGAGCAGGTGCTTCGCCGCCGCCGGGCCGATCAGTCGGGCCAGCCGGTGGGTGGTGGGCGCCGGGTAGACCAGCCCCAGCCGGGCCGGCGGTACGCCGAACCGCGCATCGGCCCCGGCTATCCGCAGGTCACAGGCGACCGCCAACTGGCAGCCGCCCCCGACGCAGGCACCCCGCACGGCGGCCACGGTCGGCTTGGCGAAGGTGGCCAGCCGCTCCTCCGCCGCGACGGCGATGCTGCCGTCACCGGCGGCCAGCAACTCGTCCAGATCGCCCAGGTCGGCACCGGCGCAGAAGGTGCCGTCGGCACCGGTGAGCACCACGACGCGTACCGCCGGGTCGGACTCCAGACCGTCGAGCAGCACCGGCAGCCGCCGCCACATGGCCGGGGTCATCGCGTTACGCCGGCCCGGGTTGTGGATCACCACCGTGGCCACCGCACCCGCGACCTCGACCACCAGGTCCGCGTCCACCACCGCACCGTCCCTCCGCCGCACCACGCCGTACGTCACCTGCGGCGACCCTAGCGACGTCTGCCGCACCGTCGGCCGGGTGGGCCACCCGAGGACCGCCGCTGTACGCCTGATCGCAGCCCGGCATTCACCTCAGGGCCGCTCGCGCCTCCTAACGTCACCGTGCGCGCACGTCGTAGCCGACACGAGTGAGCAGGTGGTCATGCCATCCCCACCCAAGGTAAGCGTGGTCATCCCCACCTTCGCCCGACCGGAGCTGGTGAGCCGTGCGGTGCGCAGCGCCCTCGCGCAGACCGTCACCGACATCGAGGTGATCGTCGTGGTGGACGGTCCGGACGAGGAGACCGGCAAGGCCCTCGCCGAGATCGGCGACCCCCGGCTACGCGTGGTCGAGTTGCCCGGCAAGGGTGGCGCACCCAACGCCCGCAACACCGGCGTACGCGAGGCGCGCGCCCCCTGGACCGCCCTGCTCGATGACGACGACGAGTGGCTCCCCACCAAGCTCGCCACGCAGCTGGAGCTGGCCGGCAGCGCCACGGTGAGCAGCCCGATCCTCGCCAGCCGGCTGATCAACAAGACGCCCCGGGCACAGTTCGTGATGCCCCGGCGGCTGCCGGAGCCGGGCGAGCCGATCTGCGAGTACCTCACCCTGCGGCGCGGGCTGTTCCACGGCGACGGGTTCATCCAGACCTCGACCATCATGGCGCCTACCGAGCTGCTGCGCCGGGTGCCGTTCACCGTCGGGTTGCGCCGGCAGCAGGAGCTGGACTGGACCGTACGCGCGACCAGCCACCCGGACGTCGAGTTGCTCATCGCAGCCGAGCCGCTGGTGCTCTGGCACCAGGACGAGGACCGGCCACGGATCAGCCTCAGCTCGCCATGGGAGGCCCAGCTGGAGTGGCTGCGCGGGATCCGACCACTGATCACGCCACGGGCTTACGCGGCCATCACGATGAGCATCATCAGCTCGATGGCCGCGCCTACGCGCAGTTTCCGGATCTTCCGGCTGCTGCTCGCCGAGGCTCGCCGGCACGGACGGCCGGGCCTCGTCGACTACCTGACGTTCGGGCAGATCTGGCTGCTCCCGCCGCAGCTGCGGCACCGGATACGTGACCGGATCCTCGGCCGTGGCCGGCACGGAGGTCCGGCCTTGCCGGAGGAGCCCGCGAGCACCGAACCCGGCGTCGATGCCGGGCGACGACCGCCGGGTGGCGCGACGGCCGACGCCGGGACGTCGACGGGGACGGCCGGCGCCGCCGGTGAGACGGGGACGGCCGGCGCCGCCGGTAAGACGGGGACGGCCGGCGCCGCCGGGGCGGCGGGGATCGGGGCCGATGTCCGGCGATAGGGTCGCCGTGATCTGGCGCAGCTGCCTGCTACCCGGCTCGGAGACCTTCATCCGCAACCAGGCCGACGCGCTGTCCACCTGGCGTCCGGTCTACCTGGGTGCCGTCCGGGTGGCCTCACCGCTGTCCCGAGACAGCGACGTGGTGTTGTGCCCGGCCACGCCGCGTGGCCGCCGCGAATGGCTGCGGTTGCGGCTGACCGGCGGCTCACCCCGGCTGCGTCGGCTGCTGGCCCGGCTACGCCCCGGGTTGGTGCACGCGCACTTCGGCGGGGACGGCTGGTTGGTCAGCCGTACCGCCGAACAGCTGGGCATCCCGCTGGTCGTCACCCTGCACGGTCTCGACGTCACCCGGCAGGCGGCGGCACCCGGTCCGCGCGGCGCTCGGCATCGGCGGAACCTGCGGACCATGTTCGGTCGGGCCGCGCTGATCCTGGCCGTCTCCGGGGCGATCCGGGACCGGGCGGTGGCGCTGGGAGCGGATCCGGCGAAGATCCGCGTCCACCACACCGGTGTCCCGGTACCACCGGAGCCGGTCACCGGGCCGAAGCGGTGGGACGTCGTGTTCGTCGGCCGGTTCGTCGAGAAGAAGGGCGTCGAGGATCTCGTCGAGGCGCTGGGCATGCTCTCCGAACTGCGTCCCCGCGTGCTGTTCGTCGGCACCGGGCCGCTGCGCGAGCGGGTACGCGTCCGTGCCGCACAGTTGGGCGTGGACGCCACGTTTCCCGGCGCGCTGCCGCCGTCCGAGGTGATGCGGCACATCGCCGAGGCCCGGCTGCTCGCCGCGCCGTCGCGTACCGCGACGGACGGCGACACCGAGGGACTGCCCACCACGATCCTTGAGGCGTTCAGTCTCGGCGTGCCGGTCGTCGCGACCTACCACAGTGGCATCCCCGAGGCGGTCACCCACGAGTCGAACGGCCTGCTCTGCGCGGAAGGCGACCGGCCGGCCCTGGCGGCCAACCTCCGTCGCCTGCTCACCGACGCTCCGCTGCGCGGCCACCTCGGCAAGGCCGCCCGCCACCGCGCCGAGACCGACTTCGACCTGCATCAGCAGACCCGTCGCCTCGAAGCCCTCTACAACTCCCTCCTCCCCCCACCCTGACCCCGCCACCCCCACCCTGCCCCCACCCTGCCCCCGCCCGCCGAGCCCCACCGCATCCGGCGATCATGCAGTTGTGGTCGCCGATACGTCCCTTTCATGCCGTTGTGTTGCCGCCATAACTGCATGATCGCGGGGTGGGGGGGGTGGGGCTGTTAGTCGGTGGGGCGGAGGCGGTGGACGGCGGAACGGGCGGTGCGGCGGGCGGTGCGGGCACCGGCCAGCAGAAGGCGGCCGGCTCGTGCGGTGGGGGTGCCGTGCAGCAGTGAGACGATTCGACGCAGCCGTTTCAACTCGTCGTCACGTTCGGTAAGCGTCCGTTCGTACCAGTCTTGGAGCGCGCGCGCCTCGGACAGCTCGCGGGCCAGTCGGTCGCGGTCCAACAGCAGTTCCCGCCACCCGCCGGTAGCCGCACCCGCCACCTGGCCCTGCGACGCCCCCGGCTCCCGACCGGACATCGTGGTCAGCATGCCGGTCAGCTCACCGGCCGGCCAGAGGTCGGCGATCCCGGTGTCGATCAGCCGGGCGGCCAGCCGCCGCAGCGCCAGCGTCGGCTCGGTGGCCTCGGCCAGCCCGTGCCAGGTGCCGGCCGGGGCGACGACCACGGCGTCCGCCGGAATCCCCGCCTCCGCACTTGACTGCCAGGCGGTGAGCAGCGCCCGCACCGCCGGCAGGTCCCGGCGCAACGTCGCGGCCACCACCAGATCCTCGACGGTACGCCCCGACGGAACGGCCCCGCCGTCGGCGAACCGCCACCGGCCCACCGGATCCCGGCGCACCTCCCGGAGCCGACCGTCCCGCACCAGCAGTGCCGCGGGCGGCGCCCCGGTCCAATCGGCCCCAGGGCGGGCGCGCGCGACGGACTGATCCGCCGGGGTCACCGGATCCGGCAGGCGCTCGCCGAGCAGCACCCAGGCCGGCGCGAGTTCCACGGCGATTCCGTTCCGGACAGCGGCCCCGGCCAGCCGAGCCGGATCGGCCAGCAGCGGTGCGGCCGGCACCGGGTCATCGCGTCCGGCGGCCGGGTCATGCGTCCCGCCCCGGCCGTAGCCGACGACGGCCCGGTCACCGACGACGGCGTCGCTGAGCACGGCCCGGTCACCGACGACGGCGTCGCTGAGCACGGCCTGGAGGAACCCGGTCACCTCCGGGTCGGCCAGCAGTTCGGGGTCGATCAGGGCGGCCGGCGCGACGGGGGACGGGAAGACCGCCCAGGTGCCGCCGATCCGCAGCCCCGACGCGGTCAGCCGGGCCCGCAGCCGTGCCGGGCCGGCGGGACGGGTGTCGTCGTACTCGCCGAGTGCCGACCAGTCGGAGTCGGCACTCGGCGGCGGCGACGTCAGCATGCGGTGCAGCCCGAGTGGATTCTCGACCCCGAGCAGCAGCCGCCCGCCGGGCCGCAGCACCGACACCAGCAGGTCGAAGGTCTCGCCCCAGGTCAGCTGCGCCCCCTCCACCGAGTCGAGGCGGTCCAGCCCGTCCAGGGCGACCACGGTGTCGTACGGAGGCGTCCCAGCGAGCTTCTCCGGGCCGCCGCAGCACACCCGCACCCCGGCGCGGTCGGCGTAGCGGGAGGCCAGCGTCTCGGCGTCGGGCAGTCCCCGCACCAGCACGGTCAGGTCGGCCGAGGGCAGCGCGTCGAGCAGGCGGGAATCGTGCGGCCCCACCACAAGTGTGCGGCCGGCCGCGACGGACAGCAGCAGGGCCGCCAGCCCCGGCCCGCGTACCGGTCCCCGGCCGTGCGCGCCGTCGAGATCCGACCAGCCGAGCATCTCGTCACCGAACAGGTGCACCTCGCTCATCGACCAACCTCCGTGCCGTGCCGCGAGGTCGGAGCGGACCCCGTCGTCTCTCCGCCGGTAACCCCGCCGTGCTGGCCGTTGCCGGTCCCACCGTGCTGCTCGCCGCCGGGTCGGGGCGCAGTGGCAGTGGCAGTGGCCCGGTGCCGGTCGGCGGGCTCGGGCCAGCGGAACAGCCGGCGCAGCTCGGCCGGTGGCAGCAGCCGGTCCGCACCCAGCTCGGCGACGGCCAGGGCACGGGCGCTGTCCGGATCGACCTGCGGACCGTGCAGGGCCGCCCACTGGCGGCGGATCCGTGGTTGGCCGCCCCAGATCGGCGCCTCGCCGGCCAGCTGCATCGGATCGCCGTAGACGGCCGGTTCACAGCCGGCCAGGATGCCGTAGAAGACGGCACTGCACAGCCGGTTCGAGGCGACCCGGCGATGCCGGCGCAGCTCGGCCAGTTGCCGGTGCAGGAAACCCGGGTCGAGGTCACGCCACCGGCCACCCCGGTAGCCGTGGCAGATCACCCGGAAGCCGGCCCGCTCGTAATGCTGGCGTACCCGGGCCGATCGGTATTCCTGCCAGTAGAGACAGACCGTGACCGGCCCCGGTTCGACGGCTCGGATCTCCTCGATCAGCCGGTCGTGGTCGCCGACGATCTGCTGCCCCTCCCAACCGTGGAAGGGGTACCAGATGGTGCCCTCCCGCCGTGGCGGGTCGTCCGGTTCCATCGCCAACAGGTACGCCCACGGGGAACCGACCACGTACGTCTGTCGGCGGCCGAGGGACCAGGCTCGCCGCCGGGTCCGCTCCGACCACAGGAACAGCGGTACGCCCGGCACGAACTCGTGGTCGTACGCCATGCCGTCGCCGATGTTCCATCCGTGCTGGAGGTAGCCGTGGATGCGGGGCGGATCCCGGTCGTCGAGCCCGCAGTAGCGGGCCAGCACGTGGGAGTGCCCGTAGTAGTGGTTGGCATGGTGCACGGTGGCGGGCGCCCCTGGTCGTGGTGACGGGTCACGGCGTGACGGGTGGAGGCGGAGCCTAAACGGCCCGTCTGAACACCCGGCCACGCCGAGATGTCCACCCGGTGTGCCATGCGTGATACGGATGGAGCCCCCGGCCGGGATCGAACCGGCGACATCCCGCTTACAAGGCGGGTGCTCTGGCCAGCTGAGCTACAGGGGCGTTGTGTCCCGGCCAGCATAGCGACCGACGTCCGGTTTACCTGCTCGGCAGGGGTCCCGAGCATGGGAAACGTCAACATCCCGACCCGTGGACGTCGATTCGTGTCCGACCGTGCCCGAGTGACCGGAATGCGAATGCTTCGGAAGTACCGCTCACCGGTCGACCTTGGCATTGCGGCGAAAGCCGTTTACCGTGCAGTGACACGGCCGACACGGGCCCGCCCCGCTGCGGCCGTGGCGCCGGTACGGGCATCCGTGCCGGTCGCTCCTTCACTCGGATCGTCCGGCACGTTCCTGCCGGTGAAAGGAAGCGTCCCCCTCATGGCTACGGTCACCTACGCGAAGGCGTCCCGGATCTACCCGGGCACCGAACGCCCCGCGGTCAACCAGCTCGACCTCCAGATCGGCGACGGCGAGTTCCTCGTCCTCGTCGGCCCCTCGGGTTGTGGTAAGTCCACCAGCCTGCGCATGCTCGCGGGCTTGGAGGACGTCGACGACGGCGCGATCTACATCGACGACCGGGACGTCACCCACCTGCCGCCGAAGGCCCGCGACATCGCGATGGTCTTCCAGAACTACGCCCTCTACCCGCACATGACGGTGTACGAGAACATGGCGTTCGCGCTCAAGCTGCGCAAGACCTCCAAGTCCGAGATCGACCGGCGGGTCAAGGAGGCGGCGGCGCTGCTCCAGCTGGAGGAGTACCTCAGCCGTAAGCCCAAGGCGCTCTCCGGTGGTCAGCGCCAGCGGGTCGCGATGGGCCGGGCCATCGTCCGGGAGCCGCAGGTCTTCCTGATGGACGAGCCGCTGTCGAACCTCGACGCCAAGCTGCGGGTGCAGACCCGTACGCAGATCGCGTCGCTGCAGGCCAAGCTCGGCATCACCACCGTCTACGTCACCCACGACCAGGTCGAGGCCATGACCATGGGCCACCGGGTCGCGGTCATGCTCGACGGCGTGCTCCAGCAGGTCGACACCCCGCGGACGCTCTACGACACTCCGGCCAACGTCTTCGTCGCCGGCTTCATCGGCTCGCCCGCCATGAACATCAAGACCGTGCCGTTCAGCGAGCAGGGCGCGTTGTTCGCCGAGATGTCCGTGCCGCTGACCCGCGAGCAGGTCGAGGCGGCCAACGCCGAGGGCGGCGACGGCAAGGTCACCGTGGGCTTCCGCCCGGAGGACTGCGACATCGTCAGCGCGACCGAGGGTGGCATGCCGGTGGTGGTCGAGCTGGTCGAGGACCTGGGCTCCGACGCCAACGTCTACGGCCACGCCGCGCTCGACGGTGCCTCCGAGCGGTTCGTGGTGCGCACGGACCGTCGGACCATGCCGAAGCTCGGCGACACGATCTTCGTGAAGCCGCGTACCGGCCAGAGCCACGTCTTCCACTCCGCCACCGGTCAGCGCATCTGAGGTAGCAACCGGAAAGGGGCGGTCCGCCGATGGCGGGCCGCCCCTTTGCGCGTACGCTCTGCGATTCTCAGCCGTCGACGGCCCGGCGGCGCGCCACCTCGGCCAGCGTGACCGCGGCGGCCACGCTCGCGTTCAGTGACTCCACCTCGGAGATCATCGGGATGCTGACGGTGAGGTCGCAGGTCTGCCCGACCAGGCGGGACAACCCCCGCCCCTCCGAGCCGACCACCACGACCAGCGGACCGACGGCGGCCTCCAGGTCGTACAGGTCCGTCTCCCCGTCGGCGTCCAGGCCGACCACCACGAACCCGGCGTCCTGGCAGGCTTTCAGCGATCGGGTCAGGTTGGTCACCTGGGCCACCGGCACCCGGGCCGCCGCGCCCGCGCTGGTCCGCCAGGCCGTCGCGGTGATCCCGGCGGCCCGCCGCTCCGGTACGAAGACACCCTGCGCGCCGAACGCCGCGGCGGAGCGGATGACCGCGCCGAGGTTACGCGGATCGGTGACCCCGTCCAGCGCCACCAGCAGCGGTGCCGGCTGTTCCAAAGCCGCGGCGACCAGATCCTCGAACGGCTCGTACGCGAACGGCGGCACCTGGAGACCGACGCCCTGGTGCAGCACGCCCCCGGTCATCCGGTCCAGCTCGGCGCGGCTCACCTCAAGGATCGCGATGCCCCGGTCGGCGGCGGTACGGACGATCTCC
The DNA here is from genome assembly GCF_027497175.1 of Verrucosispora sp. WMMD573. NCBI lineage: Bacteria > Bacillati > Actinomycetota > Actinomycetes > Micromonosporales > Micromonosporaceae > Micromonospora > Verrucosispora sp. WMMD573. The sequence goes on from NZ_CP114901.1 coordinate 939,180, forward strand.
TTGACGCGGTCGTCGATGTCGATGCCCTGCGCCGTGTAGAGCGCGGTCGCCGGCACCTGGGCACGCAGCGCCTCCAGCACCGGGTTGCGACCGACCAGCAGCTCCGGGGCGTCCTTCGCCGGGTTCGACTTGCGTCCCGGCGCGACCCGGGGACCGCCCCGTCCGGCGGGCTGCTTGGCGCGGCCCGGCTTGCTGGTGGCCGTGCCCCGGCCCCCGCCCTTGCCCCAGGTGGTGTCCTTGCTGCCGGGCTTGCCGATCTTTGGCGCCCGCCCCTCCTCGGCCGCCGCGCGGCGCTCCTTCTCCTGCTTCCAGGCGGTGCGCTGCGGCAGCTTCTCGGTGCCGGAGTACGCCTTGTGCCAGGGCCGCTCGTCGGCCGGCAACGTCCGGCCGCGTCCGGCGAGGGAGTCCCGGTTCTTTCCGCCGGACCCCTTCGGGGCACTGGCCTTCGACGCCACCCGCCGACCACGGCGCTGGGAATTGCCGGCCATCAGTCCTGCTCTCCAATAGTCCAACGCGGCCCCTGTGGGGTGTCCTCGACCACCACTCCAGCCCGCTTGAGTTGATCCCGCAGCGCGTCGGCGGCGGCCCAGTCCTTGCGGACCCGGGCCTGCGCGCGCTGTTCCAGTGCCAGGGCGATCAGGGAGTCCACCACACCACGGAGGTCGCTCGCCCGGGCTCCGCCGGTCCAGGCCGGGTCGAGGGGGTCGACTCCGAGGATATCCAGCATCGCGCGGACGCTGGCGAGCGTGGTGCGGACGGTCACATCCTCCCCGCCGGCCAGCGCGTTGTTGCCGTCCCGCAGCACCTCGTGCAACGCCGCCAGCGCGGCCGAGGTGTTCAGGTCGTCGTCCATCGCGGCGACGAACGCGGCCGGCAGCTCGCCGAGCCCACCCGCACCGACCCGTTCCAGGGCCCGGGTCACGAAGCCCTCGATCCGCCGGTACGCGACGGCCGCCTCGCGCAACGCCTCCTCGGAGTAGTCGATCCGGGACCGGTAGTGAGCGGCCACGTAGTAGTAGCGCAGCTCGACCGGGCGCACCCCGAGAGAGGCGACGTAGTCCAGGTCGAGGGCGTTCCCCAGCGACTTGCCCATCTTCGTCCCGCCGATGCCGAGCAGGCCGTGATGCACCCAGTACCGGGCGAAGGGCAGGCCGGCGGCCTGGGACTGGGCCAGCTCGTTCTCGTGGTGCGGGAAGGTCAGGTCGAGCCCGCCGCCGTGGATGTCGAACTCCGCGCCCAGATAGCGCCAGCACATCGCCGAGCACTCGATGTGCCAGCCGGGCCGGCCCCGCCCCCACGGCGACGGCCAGTAGGCATCCGCCGGCTCATCCGGCTTGGCACCCTTCCAGAGGGCGAAGTCACGCGGGTCACGCTTACCCCGGTCCGGCGCGTCACCGGCGGACTGCATGTCGTCGGGCAACTGGTTGGACAACGCACCGTACGACGGCCACGAGCACACGTCGAAGTACACGTCGCCGGAGCCGTCGGTGGCCGGGTAGGCGTGCCCGCGTTCGATAAGCAACGCGATCAGGTCGTGCATCTCGGGGATGTGACCGGTGGCGCGTGGCTCGTAGGTGGGCGGCAGCACGTTCAACGCCCGGTACGCCTCGGCGAGCTTCAACTCGTTGGCGTACGCGATCGACCAGAAGGGGCGCTCCTGCTCCTGCGCCTTGACCAGGATCTTGTCGTCGATGTCGGTCACGTTGCGGATGAAGGTGACCTCGAAGTCGGCAACCGCCAGCCAGCGACGCAACACGTCGTAGTTGACCCCGGAGCGAAGGTGGCCGATGTGCGGCGGCGCTTGAAGGGTGAGACCACACAGGTAGACCCCCACCTTGCCGGCTTCCCGCGGGACGAAGTCCCGCACCGATCGGGCGGCGGTGTCATACAGGCGTAGCGTCACCGTACAAGGGTAGCCGTCCGCTGTTGCCTGCCCGGCCGGAGCCTGGTAGCACCCGACCGCTCCGCGCCTGCCGATGACCACCCGCTGGCCGTACGCTGCTGGTCGTGAGCACTCCAGCGACGCCCGGCGCTGCCGTACCGCCGCCGGACAGCCCGACGCCGGGCGGCCGAATGCCGAACGGCTCAGCACTTGCCGGTGAGCTGAGATCCGGCGGGCCGGCGTCGAGCGGATCGGCGTCGAGCGGGCCGGCGTCGAGCGGGCCGGCGTCGAGCGGATCGGCCGTGCGGGGTGGCGAGGCGTCGCAGACCCTGGACCGAGGGCTGCGGCTGCTGCACCTGGTGGCGGACGTCCCGGGTGGGTTGACCGTCACCGAGGCCGCGACCCGGTTGGGCATCGGTCGAGCCGCCGTCTATCGGCTGGTCGGGCCGCTGGCCGGACACGGCATGCTGCGCCGTGACACCGACGGCCGGCTGCGCCTCGGCGCCGGGGTGCTGCACCTGGCCCGACGGGCCCAACCGCTGCTCGCCGAGGGAGCACTGCCCGCGCTGCGGCGGCTCGCCGAACAGGCCGGAGCCACCGCCCACCTCACGGTGGTGGAAGGTGGCGAGGGTGTCGCGCTGGCGGTCGTCGAGCCGAGTTGGACGTCGTTCCACGTCGCGTACCGGACCGGGGCCCGACACCCGCTTGAGCGGGGTGCCGCCGGGCGGGCCATCCTGGCGGGCCGGTCGGGCGACACCGGCCCGGTGAGCACCGCCGGCGAGCTGCAATCCGGCGCGTACGGGGTGGCCGCGCCGGTACTCGGGGTGCCCGGCCTGGAGGCGAGCGTCGGGGTGGTGGCCCTGGCCCCGCTGGACGCCGAGGCCGTCGGCGCACAGGTGCTGGCCGCCGCCACCGCCATCACCACCGCCCTCACCTGACCGCCCGCCCCTTCCGCTGGCCCTAGCGCCCGCCCCGTTCCCCTGACCTGACCGGCCCAGCCCTGCCGAACCGCCCGGCAACACCGGCCCTGCACGACAAGACCGGCCCTGCCCCGGCAAGGACCGGCCCTGCCCGACCCGACTTGCGGCAAGTCGCGCCGAAACCACAGCTCGAAAGCCCAACTTGCCGCAAGTTGCGGCACGGGCCTGGGCAGTCAGGCCGGGCGCGCGCGGCCAGCCCAGCACGGGCAGGGCAGCACGGGCAGGGCAGCAGTGACGCCTATAGCACACCAGCGAGGGCTGGGAGGGTTATCCACAGGGGACGACCGAGGCCCTGCCGGCGGTTGTCCACAGGGGCTGCCGAGGCGACCACACGACGCGCAGGCTCTCGTTCATGCCAGCTCAAGCACGCCGACCGAGCGCCCTTGCGTGGCAGGTCTTCCGCGGCTCGGAGGCCGTCCGCCAGGGCCTACTCACCACGCACCAGCTTCGCAGTTCCGCCTGGGCTCGACTACGGCGGGACATTTACGCCGATGCCCGGCTCGACCGCGATCACGAATTGGCCTGCCGCGCCGTGGCGTTGCAACTGCCGGTCGCGGCAGCCTTCGCCGGCCCGTCGGCGGCGTACCTGCACGGGGTCGAGCATGCCGCAGGCTTCGCCGACAAGGTTCACGTGCTCGTGCCGGCGCCAGCCGGGCTGCGCAGCCAACCCGGCCTGCAAGTGCACACGATTTCGGAGGAACCTTGGCTCCACGGCATCGGCACGAGCAGGCTCCGCCGCAGCGACCCGACCCGAGCAGCGTGGGAGAGCGCCGTCTGGCTGCAGCCGACCCACGCGATCGCGATCATCGACACCCTGCTCGGCCGGGGACTCACCACACGGGCAGCTCTCACCCAGTTCGCGGCCCGACACGACCGCCGTCCCGGGATCCGCCGGGCGAGCTGGCTGTTCGATCTGGCTGAGCCGGCGGCTCAGTCGCCGGCCGAGTCGCAGCTGCGCATCCGCCTGGTGTTGGCCGGTCTGCCTCGACCGGTCGTTCAGCATCCGGTGCAGGCGTCCGGTGGTCTGATCCTGCATCCGGACCTCGCCTGGCCCGCCTTCCGCGTGGCGGTGGAATACGACGGGCACTGGCATTCGGACCACGAGCAGCTCCATCGGGACCGACAGCGACTCAACCGTCTCGTCGGTGCCGGCTGGCTGGTGTTGCACGTGACCAGTCGCCGTCTCCACCAGGACTTCCCCGCGATCGTCCGGGAAGTCCGCGCCGCGCTTCTCGACCGGGGGTGGCGCCGATGACGGCAGATGGCCGGGCTGAGAGTTCCAGCCCGGCCATCGTGCCTTCGATCAGAGGGGTGCTATCCGCGCGGCTTTACCGTCACCGCCGCGTACGCGTCGATGATGCCGTGCCCGTAGAAGCCGTTGAAGCTTCGCGAGCCGTCGCAGTAGGCGTCGAACTCGGCCGGGCGACCTTCGTTGGCGTAGCTGAACAGCCGCGGCTCCGGGCAGGCCGTCGCGGCGGCGGTCCGAAGAAGCTGCTGCTCGACCCGGTCTGGCGCCATGCCGTAGCCGTTGCGGCCCTGCTGCTTGCCGTAGCGGCTCACGATGAGCGCGGCCACCCCGGAGGCGTGCGGTGCCGCCATCGAGGTGCCCTGGAGGTAGGTGTAGTACCCGCACTCGCCGTTGCGCTTGCAGTCCTTGAACACGAAGGTCTCGGCGCCGGGCACGATGTTGCCGTCCTCGTCGACCGCGCCCTCCTCCTGGAGGACATGCTTCGGGTAGGTGGAGAGGATCATGTTGGCGTCGGTACGGAAGGTGTCCGTGCCGAAGCCGTCGCGGAACCAGCCACCGGGAGCGGCGACAGCGGTCTGCTCGGTGCCGTAGTTCGAGAAGTCGGACTTCTTACCGGACGGGCCGACGGCGGAGACGCTGATGACGTGCGGTCCCTCCGTGGGCAGGTCCCAGCAGCTGTCGTTGTCGATCTCGCGCGGGTACGGCGCGACGTCACCGTAGTTGGGGCTGGAGACGTCGGTACGCGGGTCGCCCAGATCCTCGTGGTTGTTGCCAAGGGCACCCACGAGAGTCACGCCCCGGTTGTGGGCGAAGGTAAGCGCCCGCCGCATTGCCTTGATGGTGGCCCGCTGGGCCGCCTGCGCCTCGGGCGAGTCAGCCGGGTTGGCCGTGCAGTTGTAGAGCCACGGGTCGACGTAGAAGGACATGTTGACCACGTCGAGCCCCGACCTGCCCGCATGCAACAGGGCGTTGACGACCGGGTTGAGGAAGAAGTAGCCGGAGTCCTGGCCACCCTTGAGGTTGACCAGGGACACCTTCGGCGCGACACCGGAGAGACCGAAGCCGTTGGCGGCAGCGCCGATCGTGCCGGCGACATGGGTACCGTGACCACCGTCGTCGGTGCCTACCGGGTCGAGGCAGCTCGCCACCTCGCACTCCCCGTCGATCTCGGGAATGTCGGGGGCGAAGTTGCGCGACAGTGCCCAGTCGAAGTTGGGGGCGATGTCGGGGTGACCGGCGTCCACGCCGGTGTCAAGGACACCGACGGTCACCCGGCGGTCGCCGGGCTCCACCTTGCGCGCCTTGTCGGCCCGGATCATCTCCAGACCCCAGAGCTTGTCGTCCAGCGGGTCCATCTTCTTGCCCCGCTGCTTACCGGCGCCCTTGGCAGCCGCCGCGGCCAGCAGGTGTTCCTGCTCGACCCGGTCGAGGCGCGGTTTGCGCCCGATCGCCTTCTCCTCTGCCGCACCGATCAGGGCAGCGGCGGAGGTCGCCTTCGTCGCGAAGTCGGCCCGGTCGGTGGTCACCTGGTAGACACCGACCTCGTCGCTGCGGGACACCACGGTCCCGCCCGCCGACCGGATCGCGGCAGTCGCCGCGTCGGTGGAGACGCCGTCCTCGGCGACCACGGTGAAGGTCCGCAGTTCCGCCGGCTCGGCGCTGGCGGGCACTCCCAGACCTGTGACCGTGAGTGTCAGTGCCGTCGCGGTTGCGACGGCACCGACGGTGAAGCGCTTGCTCACCACATCGGATCCTCTCGTTGAGGGACGTGGCGTCATCAGACATCAATGCGTGAGGTTTCGCCAGAGCAGCGCCGGATTAACGGCGGAAGATCCGCTTCGCCGGAAAGATCGGCCAGCACGCTTGGCAGCTCGGCCAGGGTCGAGACCACGGCATCCGGCACCACATCGGCCGGCAACCGCTCGCCTCGGCGGTTCAGCCACACGGCCCGCAGGCCAGCCTGCTGTGCTCCGACCACGTCATGGGCCGGGTTGTCACCGACATGTACCACTTGAGCCGGATCGACTCCGGCGGCGGCGCACACGGCCGCGTAGAAATCCGGGGCCGGTTTCTTCGGCACTCCGTCGCAATGGGCGTACACCTCGAAGGCGAACTCGCCGACGAGGCCGCAGCGTTCGGCGCGGCTGTTGCCGTTGGTGGCGAAGCCCAGCGTCCATCGTTGACGCAGAGCCGCCAGTGCCGGCAGCGTGTCGACGAACGGCCGGGTCAGCGCGAAGCGGCGGGCGAAGAAAAGCTCGCTGATCTCGTCCAGGTGCGCACCGAGCCCGGCCCGATCCAGGGACCGGGCCAGGGCGGCACGCCGGATCTCGGCCACCGGCGCGGCGGCCAGGTCACCGAAGACCGCGCCCCAGTCCGATTCCAGGTCAGCGAGCGTGACGCCGGCCGCGACCGGGGTCAGCCGCCGCATCTGCGCCAGCACGGCTTCCAGTCCCCCGGTGACGGCCGGACGCAGATCGACCAGGGTTTCGTCGGCATCGAACACCACCGTGCTCAGCATGCCGTTCAGCATGTCACCGCAGGGCGGGCTCCGTCGCCTTCAGCGGAGCCGGCTGGACGGGGATCCGCAGCTCGTCGAGGCGGACCAGCGCCACACCCGCGACGATCAGCAGTCCGCCGAACAGTTGCACCACCGTCGGCAGCTCTCCCAGGACCAGCCAGGCGATCAGGACCGCGAACATCACCTCGGTCAGCCCGACGAACGAGGCCATCCGGGAGCCGAGCGCCCGCACCGCGGCGATCCCCACCAGATAGGCCACCACTGCGGCCACCAGCGTCAGACCGGCGATCGGCACCAGCCAACTGGTCTGCGTGCCGGCGAACTGCACGGTGTCGAAGGTGGCCCGCAACGGCAACGCGCCACTCAGGCCGAGCAGCAACAGCACACCGGCACCGGCGGCCATCCCGCCACTGGCCATGACCGTCGACGGCAGGGCCGGGTCGACCCGGCCGGCGAGCACGAAGTATCCGGCCAGCCCGACCGCGGCACCGAGTCCCCAGAGGACGCCGACCACGTCGAGCCGGCCCGTCCCGGTCACGTCGAGCACGAAGATCAGCCCGACCATGGCCGCCACCGAGCCGGCGACGGTCAGCCGCCGGGGACGCTGGCCCTGCACCAGCCAGGTCCATCCGACGACGAGAATGATGCCGAGGTATTCCAGCAGCAACGCGACGCCGACCGGCAGGTACCGCACGGCGTTGAAGAAGCACGCCTGCGCGACCGCGACCCCGAGCAGCCCGAAGACGCCGATCGAGGCGAGGTTGCGGCGCAATACCGGCCAGCGCCCTCGCAGGACGAGCACGGCGGGCATCATCAGGATCAGGGCGGCGACGCCGACCCGGGCGATGACGACCGCCTCGGCCGACCAGCCGGCGTCGATCAGGGATCGGGCGAAGGTGCCCGAGGTGGCGAAGGTGATCGCGGAGAGCAGGGCCAGCGCGAGACCGGTACCTGCGGCGGGCGGTTGACGCATGGGGCTCTCCTTGGCACGACTGCCCGCCATGGGCAAAATAGGTTACGCCGATGACGTTAGGTCGAGCCACGACAGGAGTCAAGTTGCTTTTCGCCCATGACACTGAGTGCTCCCTGATCGCCGCCGCGGCGCTGGTCAACACCGCCGGATCCGGCGGAGAGGGCCTCCCGGATGTCGCCGCCCTGGACGCCTTCTTCACCAGTCACTCCTACAGCGGCCGGCACGAGCACACCGACACCGAGCTACGGGCGGTGCGCGCCCTGCGCCCCCGTCTCCGCCGGATCTGGCACGCCGAGGTGGACGAGATCGTGTCGATCGTCAACGCCCTGCTCCGCGAGCACCGTGCGCTGCCCCAGCTCATCACGCACGACACCGAGCCGTACCATCTGCACGCCGTACCCCGGGACGCCCCGCTCGCCACCCGGATCGCGGTCGAGGCGGCGATGGCGATCGCGGACGTGGTACGCGGCGGCGAACTGCGCCGGCTGCGCATCTGCGAGCACCCCGACTGCGACAACGTGCTGGTCGACCTCTCCAAGAACCGCTCCCGCCGGTTCTGCGAAGCCGGCTGCGGTAACCGGGCGGCCGTCAGCGCCTACCGCGCACGCCGGGCCGCCGCCCACTCCTGAGCGCAGGTGTGCGGCCAATCCGAGGCGACCGACACAGCTCAGCGGGCACGGCCGGCCATCAGCCAGCGGGTCACCACGACCCGGAGCAGCACGTAGCGGCCGTCCGGGCCGTCAACCGTGACGTCCCAACCGCCGTACCGGCGACGAAGCGCCTCGACCACGTCGGGCGGGAAGGGCCGGCGGACGATGCTCGCCTCGCCCTCCGCGACGACCGGCGCATCTCCGTCGGGCAGCGCCAGCGACACCCGGGGGTCGGCAGCGATGTTGCGAACCTTCCGGTTGCGCTCACCGGAGGCGATCCACCACTCACCCTCGACATAGTGGAACCAGACCGGCGTCAGATGCGGCGAGCCGTCCGGCCGCAGCGTGCAGATCCACACGACCCGCTCCCGCGCCAGCCGCTCCGACACCTCCGCGCCGGGCGAGGTGGTCACGTCCGGCGCGGCGGTGCCGCGACAAAAACCCGCCAGGCGTACGCGTCAAAGCTCAGCACCGGCCCAGCCGGATCCTTGCTGTCCCGCACCCCCACCCCGGAATGCCCGACCGCCACTTCGACGCACTCGTTGGCCTGGGAGCTGCGGCTGCTCCTGCGCCAAGGTTCACTGTTCAGGCCCATGATTCGGCCACCCCTCTCGTCAGGTTGACGGATTCCTGCGGAGGCAGCGCCAAGCCCAACGTAGCTTCCCAGACGACATGCAGTCGATCGAGGGCTGCCGCCTCGTGCAACTCGTGCGTCTTGACCTGGCCACCGAGGCAGCCGAGTTCGCTGCCGTCCGGAAGTGTCGCAACCACAAAGCCACCACCGAGCGCGGGGTATTCCTCGCGGGAGCGCGAGACGACGTGCACAGTCACCCTGGGATGCTCGGTTGCGATGCGCGCAAGGTGCGCTGCCTGCTCAGCCATCACTTTGGGACTCCCGACCTGACGCCGCAGCACGCCCTCGTCAAGGATCGCAATCAGCCGGGGCGGCCTATCGCCATACAAGACCCTCTGTGAGTCCATCCGATCCGTCAGCCGACTCGTCACCTCCTCGGCCGGTAACAGATCCCCAGACTCGAAGACCGCCCGCGCATAAGCCTCCGTCTGCAGCAGGCCAGGGACGTATACCGGTTCAAACCAACGCAATTTTGTCGCCTGTTCGACGATGGCGCGCCAGCCACGTTGCCAGACCTGGGCTTTGTCGAGGGCTACCAGGTCGGTGAGCATGCGACCGAAGATGCCGCCGGTGTCGAGGGCCTTGTCGGCCAGGTCCAGGTACTTCGGGGTGGGCGGTTGCTGGCCCAGCTCGACCGCGCTGACCATCGACGGCGAGTAGTTGACGGCCCTGGCCAACTCCTCCTGACTCCATCCCCGTCGGACCCGAGCCCGGCGCAGCTCCGCAACCAGGAACGCCGCCGCCGTCAGCTGTCCACCCGCCATCTCCAACCGCCCTCCAGCAACCGGTCGATCGACTCCAGCGCCACGCCACCGGCAGCCCGGCCACCGGCAGTGGCTCTCGGACAGCAGGCACAAACACTTCCGAGCGTAGGGGCGTCCTCAGCAGACTGTGAAGCGCGACGCTCGCCGCTCATCCCCCGAGCACGGCGTCGAGGTGGGACCGTCCGCTCCCCCGGCCGGGCGGTCCCACCGCCGGGGCGATTTACGCAAAAGACTCAGCTCGGCAGGAGGCTGTCCCATGTCCCGAACTGCCCGTCGCACCGCGCCGTGGAATGCCCGTCGAACCACCTCCCGAGCCGGGTACCGAAGCGCACCCCGAACCGACCGGCACGGCGGCGGCCGAGGGTGAGGGGCATGGGCGCATCGCCCCGGACGCACCTGCCGTTGCGTCCGCTCTGGCTCTGCCGGGTCTGCGCCGCACCGTGGCCCTGCGCCGCCGCACGGCTCGATCTTGTAACCGAGTACGCCCACGACCGGGTCGCGCTCAGCATCTACCTCTGCGCGGTACTGCACGAGGCTGCCGCCGACCTGTACCGCCTGAACCCGCAGGACGGTCCGGATCCAGCGGCGCTCTTCGCCCGCTTCCTCGCCTGGGTGCCCAGGCATCGAATGGCCGATGGCTGATCGACTCCGGTTGCGGCATCTTGCGGCCATCAGCCGCCCGGATACGCCGAGATGCCGCAACCGGAGTCGATCAAGCCAGCCCGACCGGCAGGCGCGGGCACGGACCGACGCGCGGGCGGGCGTGCCTGGGCGGGCGCGGGCGGTGGCTCGGGTCAGGGGTGGGTCATGCGGAGCAGGTCGAGCGCCTCCTCCAACTGGGTCTCCGAGAGCTTGCCGGAGTCGAGGTGGCCCCGCGAAATCACCACCTCCTTGATGGAGATCTGCTTCGCCAGCGCCTCCTTGGCGATCGAGGCGGCCTCGTCGTAGCCGAGGTGACGGTTGAGCGGTGTGACGATCGACGGCGAACCCTCGGCGTACGACAGGCAGACCTCGGCGTCCGCGACCAGGCCGACCACGCACCGGTCGGCGAGCAGGCGGCTCGACGCGGCGATCAGCCGGATCGACTCCAGGATGTTGCGGCCCATCACCGGCAGCATGACGTTCAGTTCGAAGTCGCCCTGCGAGCCGGCGAAGGCCACGGTCGCGTCGTTGCCTATCACCTGCGCGCAGACCTGCCGGACGGCCTCACAGACCACCGGGTTGACCTTGCCGGGCATGATCGACGAGCCCGGTTGAAGGTCCGGGATACGCAGTTCACGGAGGCCGGCGCGCGGGCCGGAGCCCATCCAGCGGATGTCGTTGGCGATCTTGTAGAGCCCGACCGCGACGGTACGCAGCTGCCCCGACGTCTCGACCAGGGCGTCCCGGGCGCCCTGCGCCTCGAAATGGTTGCGCGCCTCGGTCAATGGCAGCCCGGTCGAGGCGCGCAGCTTCTCGATCACCCGGGCGGCGAAGCCGAGCGGGGTGTTGATGCCGGTGCCGACCGCCGTACCGCCCAGCGGCAGCTCAGCCAGCCGGGGCAACGCGGCCTCGATGCGTTCGATGCCGTAGCGAACCTGGGCTGCGTACCCGCCGAACTCCTGCCCGAGCGTCACCGGGGTGGCGTCCATCAGGTGCGTACGCCCGGCCTTCACGACGGTCTCGAACTCCGACGCCTTCGCCTCCAGCGCGGCGGCCAGGTGGTTCAGCGCCGGCAGCAGATCCCGTACGACGGCCTCGGTGGCCGCGAGGTGGATCGACGAGGGGAAGACGTCGTTGCTGGACTGCGAGGCGTTGACGTCGTCGTTGGGATGAACGCTGCTGCCCAGTTCCCGCCCGGCCAGGGTGGCGATCACCTCGTTGGTGTTCATGTTCGATGAGGTACCGGAGCCGGTCTGGAACACGTCCACCGGGAACTGGTCGTCGTACCCGCCGTCGGCCACGTGCGCCGCGGCGGCCGCGATCGCGGCGGCCACGTTCGCGTCGATCACCCCCAGGTCGCCGTTGACCTCTGCCGCCGCCCCCTTGATCTGGGCCAGCGCCCGGATCTGGGCCGGCTCGATGCCTCGGCCGGAGATCGGGAAGTTCTGCACCGCCCGCTGCGTCTGGGCTCGCCACAACGCCTCGGCGGGCACCTCCACCTCGCCCATCGAGTCGCGTTCGATCCGGTAGCCGGTCGCCTCTGGAGTCGTCACACATACCATCCTGCCGCGCGCCGCGACGACGTGCAGATGATCGGGCGAGCAATCTCCCTACCGACAGGGTCTGCTATCGATAGGTGTGCCGGACGGTCTGTAGCGGCTGACCGGTCTCGGTGATGATCCAGAAGGTCCAACCGTTACGTTGTGGGCTGACGCCCGGACGTAGCGCGCTCACCACCGCGCGGGCGGCCTCGCTCGGGGTGCGGAACGTCTTTCCCTCCACCGGCGAGCTGGTGATCGTCGTCCTACCTGGGCCGGGAACGAAGGTAGCCCAGACACGTTGACCCGCGTAGTCAGCGTGGACCCGGATCTCGGGCAAGTCCTCGGGCGAGGGTCCGTCTTCCTGGCCACGCCGGTGGATCTCGACCAGCCGCGCAACCACTGCCCCTTTCGAAAGCCCAGCGATCTTCGCTGCAAACTCCAGGTAGCGGTCAGTATCATGATCGATTTCTATAACTGGCATCGCCCCTCCAAAACCCACGATCCCGAACTGTCAGAAGCGTGGCGCGAGTCGACCCTCTACAACATCCTGCCGTCGACTGAGCACCTCCGGCACTCGGTCGAGGGGAGTCACCCAGTCCGCGAAGTCCGGGCAGATCCAACCGAGCAGTCGAAAGATCGTCAACCGGTCGGCGGCAAGGTGCCTATCATGAATCGGCTCGTGATGCGCGACGTGGTTCCGGAATGTCCGGATGTGGTCGAGGTCCGTATAGAGGGGTTGTCGTCTGCCTCGGTAGTGCGGGAACGCGTGACGGAGTGCCGGGCGCCAGAGACGAGTTTCGTAGTCGCACGATCCGCCCCTCCCCAACAGGCCGACCCAAAACCCAAAGGACAGTTCAGCCACCATGTGGCCATGGGTGATCACGCCTGAACGGGCGCTGACGACTTGGGACGCCCTGACGACCGCGCGCCGGCCAATGTGATGGATCCGCAGGTCCGGCGCGTCCCACCAGTCCTGCCGCTGATACATCCGGCACAACTGCTCGTCCAGCGCGTTGCGTAGGCGGATCTCCAGGAGGTGCAGGATGCCGAGAAAGGCCCCGGAAACCTCAACGTCTCACGCGTAGAGACGAAGAGCCCTGCCGAGATCGCCCCCTTCAGCCGCTACGTAGGGCGCGAGCCGGAGTTCCGAGATGCCAACCCTGACGCTTCATAGGGAACGACCACTGGGGTTTCACCACCAATGGGGTATCGTTGTAGGCGTAAGCCCCGGTGTTCGCCTCTGCTCAGCACGCGGCCCGGGGCACAGCCATGTCCGACGAGGGCGGCCGCGAGCCACCCACTCGATCTCCAGAAACTCTAGAGAACGGGTGGGTGATTGTCCAGCTGATTTCAGCGGCTACCGATGGTGAGGACCGGCTTGGTGACCTCGGCGAAGAAGTCGTTGCCCTTGTCGTCGACCACGATGAAGGCGGGGAAGTCCTCCACCTCGATCTTCCAGACCGCCTCCATGCCCAGCTCGGCGTACTCCAGGACCTCGACGTGCTTGATGCAGTCCTGGGCGAGTCGGGCCGCGGGGCCGCCGATCGAGCCGAGGTAGAAGCCGCCGTGCTGCTCGCAGGAGCGGGTGACCTGGGCCGACCGGTTTCCCTTGGCGAGCATCACCATCGAACCGCCGGCGGCCTGGAACTGCGCCACGTACGCGTCCATCCGGCCGGCCGTGGTCGGGCCGAACGAGCCGGAGGCGTAGCCCTCCGGGGTCTTGGCCGGGCCGGCGTAGTAGACCGCGTGGTCACGAAGGTACTGCGGCATCGGCTCGCCCGCGTCCAGCCGCTCGGCGATCTTCGCGTGGGCGATGTCCCGGGCCACCACCAACGGGCCGCTCAGCGACAGCCGGGTCTTCACCGGGTACTTGGACAGCTCGGCGCGGATCTCATCCATCGGCCGGTTGAGGTCGACGCGTACCACCTCGGTCGCGTCCAGCTGCGCCTCGGTGACGTCGGGCAGGAAGCGGGCCGGGTCGGTTTCGAGTCGTTCCAGCCACACACCCGACGGGGTGATCTTGGCAACCGCCTGCCGGTCGGCCGAGCAGGACACGGCGATGGCCACCGGGCAGGACGCGCCGTGCCGGGGCAGCCGCACCACCCGCACGTCGTGGCAGAAGTAGCGACCGCCGAACTGCGCACCGATGCCGAAGTTGCGGGTCAACTCCAACACCTCGGCCTCCAGCTCCAGATCCCGGAAGCCGTGCGCGGTCATCGAACCGGAGGTCGGCAGGGCGTCCAGATACTTCGCGGAGGCGTACTTGGCGGTCTTGAGGGCGTACTCGGCGCTGGTGCCGCCGATCACCACCGCCAGGTGGTACGGCGGGCAAGCGGAGGTGCCGATCAGCCGCAGCTTCTCCTCCAGGAACTGCATCATCCGGGTCGGATTCAACAGTGCCTTGGTCTCCTGGTAGAGGTACGACTTGTTGGCCGAGCCGCCGCCCTTGGCCATGAAGAGGAACTTGTACGCATCCGGGTGCCCGTCCGGGTCCTCCGCGTACAGCTCGACCTGGGCGGGCAGGTTGCTGCCGGTGTTGCGCTCCTCCCACATGGTGAGCGGGGCCAGTTGCGAGTAGCGCAGGTTCAACCGGGTGTACGCCTGCCAGACCCCCCGCGAGATCGCCTCGGCGTCGGTACCGTCGGTGAGCACGTGCCGGCCGCGCTTACCCATCACGATCGCGGTGCCGGTGTCCTGGCACATCGGCAGCACCCCACCGGCGGCGATGTTGGCGTTGCGCAGCAGGTCCAGCGCGACGAACCGGTCGTTCGGGGAGGCCGCCGGGTCATCGATGATCGACCGCAGCTGGGCGAGGTGCGCGGGGCGCAGGAAATGCGCGATGTCGTGCATCGCCTCGGCGGTCAGCGCGGTAAGCGCGGCCGGCTCGACCGTCAGGAACCGGCGACCACCCGGGCCGTTTACCACGTCGACGCCCTCGTCGGTGACCAGGCGGTAGTCCGTCTGGTCCGGACCCGTCGGCAGCAGCGGGGCGTACGCGAAGTCGGCGCCACTCACGACGGCACTCCGCTTCGCTCCGTGCCGCCGTGAGGCACCACCGCACTGGGCTGAAGATTCGCTCGCTGCCGCTCGCTCATGACGGCAAAGCCTAGGGCAGAAGGTTGGGTCCGTCCCACCCGCCGGGGGGCAGGATCATTTACCGGGGTCAGGGGCAGCGCACAGCTCGTTCTTCGGACCACAACTGTCCTGGGGCTGCGGCACCGCGCCGCTGCCGGCGGGCCCGGGGTTCGCCCCGTCGGCCTCGCCCGGCGTGCCGCCGGCCGCCGTGCCGAACCGGACGTACCCGATCTCCCGGCCCTCCCCGATCACCATGCCGGCAGGCCCCACGGCGAGGGCGTTCGCCGAGGTGCGCAGCACGGCCAGTTCCCGCCCGGTACGCGGATCCAGCGCGACCAGCCGGTTGGGCTTCTCGTCGGCGACGATCGCCGCGTACGGGGTGAGGGCCGCACCCGCCTTCCTCCCCGCCGGCTTGTTCCATCGGGTCCGCCCGGCACCGAGTTCGCGGGCGGAGACGGCACCGCCGTCGGCGGTGCGCACCAGCGCGTACCGGTCGTCGACGGCGAGTACCCGTTCGGCGTCGGCGGTGACCAGCAACAGCCGCCCGTCGTACCCGTCGAGGACCGCCTCCCGACCGTCCGGCGAAACGGCGAGCACCACGTTCCGGGCGCCGTACGGGTCCTCCCGCTGCACGCAACCGGCGCTGTCGGCGGTGCGGAGGTTGAGCCCCGACTGCTGCCAAGCCTCCTGCCCGGTCGCCGAGTCCCGGCCGGAGATGGCGTAGTAGCAGCTGCCGTCCTGAGAACGGGCGGTGATGCGCAGCAGGCGTCCACCGATCACGGCGAGCCGCTCCTCCCGGCCGGGCTCGACGTTCTGCAGCACCCGGCCGGTGGCGGTGTCCACCACGTGCACCCGGCCGTCGACCGGGAAGCCGAGCAGCGGCGGTACCGCCTCCGGGCCGGCCGCCTCGCCGTCGATCCGGTTGCTGGTGAGCCGCCGGCTGTCGAGCAGATTCGGGTTGTCCGCGAGCAGGCCGGTGCTGACCCCGGGCAGGAAGGCGGTCCACAGCGGAGCGGTGCCGCGCGGGTCCCAGGCGCTCAACGTGCAGTCGGTGGCCTCCACGCAACGGGCGTCCAGCAGCAGGTTGCGGTACGTCCACACCGCTACCGCGTCATCGTCGCGGCGGCGGGTCACCCCGGTGGTGGGGTCGAGCACCTCGTACCCCTTGACCAGCAGCTTGCCCACGACGACGACGGCTTCCCGCCCGGCGCCGGTGACCGCGCTCCAGTCGGCCTTGCGTTCCCAGAGCTGCGTGCCGGTGGCCAGGCTGCGGGACTCCACCCGGGTGCGCTGTTCGATCACGACGCTCTCCCCGGCGATGGTGACGCTGCGCGGGGTGCCCCCGATACGCTGCTGCCAGACCACGTCCGGCTGGGAGATCGGCTGCGGGCGGTTCACCCAGTCCCACATGGTGGGGAACGGGTTCCAGACTCCGGTAGCGGCGAGCACCACCACCGTGATCAGGCCGAGCAGCAGCCAGCTACGTACGCCGAGGCCGCTCCCCTTCGCCACCGGGACACGGTAGCCATCCGCGCTCGCCACCGCCCGCACCACCCCGCGTGTCGCGAATGAAAGATCGCGTGGGCGGCACCGCGAGCACGGTGGTCGACTCAGCGGTCAGCGGAGCCCACCGGAGCCGGCGTGGGCTGCGCCGGAGGCGCGGGTGAGCGTCGGCCGACGGGGGTGAGGACCGGCCAGAGCAGCATCGTCGCGATGATCGAAGCAGCTCCGGCGCCGGCCATCACCACACCCGGCGCGAGCACCTCGCTCAGCGCGCCGGCCCCGGCGGCGGCCAGCCCCTGCGCCGCCATCATGCCGGTGCTGACCAGGCCGAAAGCCTGCCCTCGACGTGCCTCGGGGACCGCGTCGAGGAACCGTCGGGCCAGCCCGAGCTGGTAGGCGAAACCCGCGGTCGCCACGGCGAACAGGGCCGCCGCGGGCAGCAGCACCGGCCGGGCCAGAAAGGCCAGCATGGGTACGCCCAGCAGCAGGGCCAGCCACGGCGTCCAGCGTTCCCGCCGGGCGGGCGCCACGAACCGGCCCACCAGCAGGTCGCCGACAAGCATGCCGCCCGCGCCGGCCATCAGCAGGATGCCGGCGTTGGCGCCCGGCCCGAGCCCGGCCGCGTACGGCACCGCCACCCCCTCGGCACCGACCAGCAGCGACCCGGGCAGCCACTGGGCGAGCAGCAGGCCACGGATGCGACGGTCGGCCAGTAGCTGCCGGTTCACCCGCAGGGTCTCCCGGATCGCACCGGCGCCGGGGCCGGTAACCGCCCGGCCGGCGCGCGCCGGACGAGAGGCCAGCCCGAACCGCACCAGCAACGCGGAGAGGCCACAGGTCGCCGCGGTCAGCCAGAGCGCGCCGTACGGGCCGACCAGCCCCAGCAGCAGACCACCGACGGCGAAACCGGCCACCTGCGTACCCCCGGCGGCCACGGTGAGCAGCGAACGGCCCAGCACGTACCGGTCGCCGTGCAGCATCTCGGGCAGCAGCGCGGTACGCGACGCGCTGCTCACCGGACCGAAGAGAGCCACGACGGCGACCAGGCCGAGCATCGCCGACGGGGAGAGCGCACCCGTGGCGAGCACCGCGACCATGGCCAGCCGCACCACGTCGTAGCCGACGATCAGGGCGCGGGCCGGCCATCGGTCGGCCAGGGCCAGCAGGAACAGCCCACCCAGCGCGTGCGGCAGGAACCCGGTGACGTACGCGAGTGCGGCCAGCAGACCGGAGCCGGTGCGCTCGTAGACCAGCACGGAGAGGGCGAGCATCTTCACCGTCTCGCCGATCATGAAGATCCCGTAACTGGCGAAGATCACCCGGAACTCGGCGACGGCGAAGACGTCCCGGAAGGTGGCGTGCCGGTCGGCCACCTTCGGCGCGTTCATGCTGGTGTTGTTCACGCCGATCAGCCTGGTGGCGCGCACCGGACCGCTCTATCCTTTCGCTGGAGAACGAAAGGTCGGGCGATGCGGATCGAGGTCACCCCGGCGGACGTGGCGGCCAGCCGCTACGCCATCTCGCCACTGGGCGAGGCGGTCTGGGCGCTGCGCGTGCACGCCGGCCAGCACGCCGTGCCGGGGCTGGCGCCCTGGGTGACCCGCACCCGCTCGGTGTTCGATCGGCTGCGCCGGGACTACCCGGCGGTGGGCGCGCTGATGGCGCTGCTGCGCCGGGGCGGCTACAACGCCGACTTCATCCAGCCGCCACCCGACGGCATCGGCCGCTCCTTCGCCGACGAGCTGGCCGTCGTCCGGGCCACGCCGCTCGGGCAGGCCCGCGACGAGCTGTCCCGCAACCTCGTCGGACTGCGCACCCCACCGGCGTACGCCCGCCGGATCTACGACGCGCCGGACGTCGTGGACCAACTGGCCGACGCGATCGAGGCGTCCTGGACGGCCCTGGTACAGCCGGACTGGCCGCGACTGCGGGCGGTGCTGGAACGGGACCTGGTCCATCGTGCGGGCCGGCTGCTCGCGTACGGCTGGGGGGCCGCCGTGGCGGACCTGGACCCGAGGCTGCGCTGGGTCTCCGGCGGCGGGCTCGGCGCGATCGAGGTGGCCGACCGTGACTCCCGCAGCTACTCGCTGGACGGCCGGGGCCTGCTCTTCATCCCGACGGTCTTCGGCATGATGATCAACTACGTGGAGTCGCCGTGGCCGTTCGCGATCGTCTACCGGGCCTCCGGGGTGGCCGAGTTACTCGGACCGCCCGACCCGGGCCGCCCCGAGGACGCGCTGGACCGGCTGGTCGGGCGCTCCCGCGCGGCGGTGCTGCGGGCACTCGCCCTACCCGCCACGACCAGCCAGCTCGTCGTGCAACTCGGAATGAGTCTGGGCGGCGTCGGCGACCACCTGTCCGTACTGCGCGACGCGGGCCTGATCACCCGGATCCGCTCCGGGCGGTCCGTGCGGTACCGCCGCACCCCGCTCGGCGACGCCCTCACCGCCGACTGATCCCGCCGCCTCTCCTTCACTGCACCGCCGAGCGCAGCAGCGGAAGGGCGCGGTAGGGGATCTGCTCGGCGAGCGCGATGATCGTCGAGGCGCGGGTGATCCCCTCGTACGCCACGATCTGGTCGATCACCCGCTGCAGGTCGGTGTTCGAGCGGGCCACGATCCGGCAGAGCAGGTCGCCCGAGCCGGTGATGGTGTGCGCCTCCAACACCTCGGGGATGGCCGCCAGATGCCGGGTGACCGGGTCGTGCCCGTGCCGCTGACTGATCTCCAGGGTGACGAAGCTGGTCACCGTGAAGCCGAGCGCGGCCGGGCCGAGATCCGGTCCGAACCCGGCGATGACCCCCCGCCCGACCAGCTTGTCGAGCCGCGCCTGAACGGTCCCCCGGGCGACGTGGAGCCGGCGCGAGCACTCCAGGACGCCGATCCGGGGTTCCTCGGCGAGCAGTTCGATGAGTCGCACGTCCAGCTCGTCGAGCTGAGCAATCTGACCAGTGTTCATGCGTGAAGACCATACCGTTTGTGCAACCTGACCAGCGTACGTCGTGAGGGTTGCCCAGTGCGTCCGGTCACCGCGATGCTCGGCAGACAGCACACGATCCCGTCGGCCCACCAGGCCGGCCGGTACGCGAGGGAGGCCACCATGACCCAGGCGATCGACCGACCCCAGCCGACCGAGGAGGTGGACGCCGACGCTCTCGTCGGCGCCGTCGACCACGACACCAGCAAGGACCCGTTCCCGGTCAAGGGTCTCGACTACGTGCATTTCATGGTGGGCAACGCCAAGCAGGCGGCGCACTACTACTCCACCGCGTTCGGCATGACCTGCGTGGCGTACCGGGGGCCGGAGCAGGGCTACCGGGACTACGCCGAGTACGTGCTGACCAGCGGTTCCGCCCGCTTCGTCCTGACCGGCGCGGTACGCCCCGATGCACCCGGCGCCGAACACGTGACGAAGCACAGCGACGGCGTGATCGACATCGCGCTGGAGGTGCCGGACGTGGATGCGGCCTACTCGCACGCCGTCCAGCAGGGCGCCAACGGCCGGACCGAGCCGACCGACATGACCGACGAGCACGGCACGGTCCGCTTCGCGGTCATCGACGCGTACGGCGACACCCGGCACACGCTCGTCGACCGGTCCCGCTACACCGGTCCGTTCCTACCCGGCTTCGTCGCCCGCGGCCCGATCGTGGACCGGCAGCCGATGATCGACGCCGGGGTCCAGCCGAAGCGCTTCTTCCAGGCGGTCGACCACGTGGTCGGCAACGTCGAGCTGGGCCGGATGGACGAGTGGGTCGAGTTCTACCGCCGGGTCATGGGCTTCACCAACATGGCCGAGTTCGTCGGCGACGACATCGCCACCGACTACTCGGCGCTGATGAGCAAGGTCGTCGCGAACGGCACCCGCAAGGTGAAGTTCCCGCTCAACGAGCCGGCCGTCGCGAAGAAGAAGTCGCAGATCGACGAGTACCTGGAGTTCTACCAGGGCCCGGGCGCCCAGCACATCGCCGTGGCCACCAACGACATCCTGGCCAGCGTGGACGCGATGCGCGCGGCCGGCGTCGACTTCCTGGAGACCCCGGACTCGTACTACGACGACCCGGAGTTGCGCGCCCGCATCGGCGAGGTTCGCGTACCGATCGAGGAGCTCAAGTCCCGCAAGATCCTGGTCGACCGGGACGAGGACGGCTACCTGCTCCAGATCTTCACCAAGCCGGTGCAGGATCGTCCGACCGTCTTCTTCGAGCTGATCGAGCGGCACGGCTCGCTCGGCTTCGGCAAGGGAAACTTCAAGGCGCTCTTCGAGGCCATCGAGCGAGAGCAGGAAAAGCGCGGCAACCTGTGACACTGTCGAGCGTGACCCAGCCACCCACGCACCCGACACCGCCGGCCGGCGAGCCCTCGGCCGGCGGTGTCGTGCCGCCCACGGGCCACGTTCGCCGGGACGGTCGTCGTTAAGGTGTCGAGGTGAACGAGCGCAGCGAGGCCGTGACGTGAGCGTGGCACCCGGTTGGTACGTCGACCCCGCCGACCCGGATACCCGCAGGTACTGGGACGGTGAGGGCTGGATCGGCGCGCCCATCCCGGTGGACGTCACGCCGCCCGAGGGCCCACCCCCGCCCGAGCCCGAGCCCGCGCCGGAGCCCACCCCCCCGGCGTCCGCCTCGGCACCGCCCGCAGCCGCCCTGCCGTCCGGCGGCACCCCACCGGCCACCTGGCCGCAGGGCCAGCCGACAGGACAGCCGGGCGGCGGAACGCCACCGGGTTGGCCCGGCGGTCAGGGATCTCCGGGCGCGCCGCCGGCCTGGCCGACAGGTGACACGCCCCAGGGGCCGCCGCCCGGCTGGCCGTACCCGACCTGGCCCGGACGCCCGCCGGCCCCCCGCCCGCACGGAATGCCGCTGGCCTCGTTCGGTGCGCGGCTGACCGCCCGGCTGATCGACTTCGGCATCGTCTTCCTACTCAACGCCCTGGTCAACGGCTGGTTCGTCTGGCGCTACCTCCAGGAACTCTCGGCCCCACTCGACGAGTTCTGGCGCCGGGTGCAGGCTCAGGACCGGACCACCGAGCCGTTGCCCGCCGCCGGTGACCAAGCCGGTGCGCTGGTCGTGACGATCCTGCTCATCGCCACCTCGCTCTGGCTGGCGTACGAGGTGCCGTCGATGGCCGCCGGCGGGCAGACCCTCGGCAAGCGACTGCTGCGGGTCCGGGCGGTACCGGTCGAGGCGGACGCGCCACTGGGCTTCGGCCGGGCGCTGCGTCGTTGGAACACCCTCGGCCTGCCCACGCTGCTCTGGTACTGCTGCGGCCTCGGCCTGCTGCTCCAACTGATCGACGCGCTCTCACCGCTCTTCGACCACCCGTTACGGCAGGCGCTGCACGACAAGCGGGCGCAGACCGTGGTGGTTCAGCTTCCGCGTACCCCCGACGACCGCGCCAACTCTCCGGGAGAGACCCCATGACCGACGGACGACACCAGGCGGCGGTGCGACTGACCCGCGCCGACCTCGACGCGCTGCCCAACTACGTGCCCGGACGCAGCCCGGCCGACCTGGCCCGGGAACTGGGCCTGCCCGAGGCCATCAAACTGGCCAGCAACGAGGTGCCGTACGGCCCGCTGCCCGGTGTGGTGGAGGCGGTCGCCGAGGCCGTCGCCGGGGCGCACCGCTACCCGGACATGGGTGTCGTCGCGCTCCGCCAGGCGCTCGCCGAGCGGTACGGGGTGGACGCCGACCGGGTGGCGACCGGCTGCGGCTCGGTGGCGCTCGCCGAGCACCTGGTCCGCGCCACCTGCCTGCCCGGCGACGAACTCGTCTACTCGTGGCGCTCGTTCGAGGCGTACCCGATCATCGCGGCGACCAGCGGCGCGACAAGCGTGCAGGTGCCCAACGACGCCGGGCACGGGCACGACCTGGCGGCGATGGCCGCGGCGGTGACCGACCGCACCCGGATGATCCTGGTCTGCAACCCCAACAATCCGACCGGCACCGCGGTACGCCGGGCCGAGCTGGACCGCTTCCTCGACGCCGTACCCGACGACGTGCTTGTGGTGATCGACGAGGCGTACCGCGAGTTCGTCACCGACCCGGAGGTGCCGGACGGGCTGACCTACGCCGACCGGCCGAACGTGGCGGTGCTGCGCACCCTGTCCAAGGCGTGGGGGCTGGCCGGCCTGCGAATCGGCTTCCTGGTCGCGCAGCCGCAGGTGGCGGCGGCGGTCCGTAAGGTCGTCACGCCGTTCTCCACAAGCATGGCCGCCCAGGCGGGGGCGTTGGCCGCGTTGGCCCAGGCCGACGAGGTGCGTCGGCGGTGCGCGCTGGTGGTGGCCGACCGCGAGCGCGTCGGCGAGGCGTTGACCAAGCTCGTCCCCGGCGTGCCGGCCAGCCAGGCGAACTTCGTCTGGCTGCCACTGGGTGACCGGTCGGTGGAGTTCGGCAAGGCGTGCGAGTCGCGGGGCGTGATCGTCCGTCCGTTCCCCGGCGACGGGGTGCGGGTCACCATCGGCACGCCGGCCGAGAACGACGCCTTCCTGGCGGCGGCCGAGGCCGCCCTGGCCTGACGCCCGGACGCACCGAGGAGCTGCCGGGCCGGTCCGCCATCCCCCAGCGGACCGGCCCGAGTCTGCTACTCCTGCGGCACTGGCTCCCGCTGCTGCGACCGCCGCCGATAAGCGAAGCCGAACAGCAGCGCCAGCACCAACCCTGAGGCGACAAGTCCGCCGGCCAACACCGTGCTCGACCGGTCGGCGCTGGCCGCCATTGGGACGGTCGTACCGCCGAAGCTGACCGTGCCGCTGGCGCTGCGCTTGGTCCAGCCGCTGGCCAGGTCGAGCGCGCTTGCCACCGTTGGCACGTCGGCGGCGACGATCGGCGACAAGAGACGACGATCACGCCCGCCACGGCTGCCAAACACGCACAGTGTAACTATAAGTAACCTATGTCCGTTTTGTCGAGCTGATGCTCGTCGCCCGTCCTCACGTCGCGGCGATGATCAACGACTCGGCGGTGAGGTAGTACCGCTGGTCGTCCCCGTCGGGATCGACCGGCCGGCGCAGCCGCTCCACCACCACGTAGTCGTCGGCCGCGTACGCGTCGCCCGGCGCCCATCCGGTGCCATCGGAGCCGATGTCGAGAACGAAGCCGGACAGTCGCGCACCGGTGGCCGGATCCACCGTGACAAGCTCGTTCGCCTCGGTCAGCACGTGCACCCGGCCGGGCTGGACCGCGATCACCCGACCCGGCCCGACTTCGGCCCGCCAACGTTCCTCGCCACCGGGTACGGCTCGGCCGACGAGTATCCCATCCGCCAGGTCGACCGCTGTGCCGTCGACCAGCTCGATACCCGGACCGTCCAGCGCCGGTGCCTGCACCGGCGCTTCCGAGCCGAGCAACCAGCCTTGGGCCGGCGCGTCCCCGGGCCCAGCGGTCCGCAGCGCGGCACAGTCGACGCGGTCCGGGCCGCAACCGAGCAGCGTGGCCGTCAATCTGTCACCGGCGTTCGGGGGTCGCCACCTGGCCGTCACCACGCCGGTCGCGGTGTCCCGAAACTCGACCACCGCCGGTCCGTCGCAGTCGTCCACGGTCAGCAGCCGACCACCGGTGCCGCTGCCCACCGGCTCGCGGCAACCGGAACCCACCGCCGCCCGCCACAGCTGCCCGCCATCGGTCAGGTCGAGCGCTTGGACCTCACCGTCGCCGGAGCTGACGACCACGTGGCGGTCGTCGTCGGTCCGGCTCACCGAGAGCCCGCTCGGCCGCCAGACGACGGCCGTGCCGGTACGTCGCGTCACCCGCTCCGCCGCCGGCTCCGGCCCGTCCGCCCGCCAGGCGACCCGACCGGTACGCGCGTCGATCGCCACGAGCTGCCCGTCCGACCAGCGACTCACCACTGTCGTCCCGCTCGCCACCACCGCGTCCAGGCTCGCCGGCCAGCGCCGGTGGGACCAGTACGGGGTGCGCCGGCTGCGGCTGTCGACAGGTTGGTCGGCGTAGACCTGCCGAGGCCCGGCGTACACCCGCAGCCGGCCGTCGACGATCAGCGGGGCTACCGGCAGGCGGCCGGTCACTCCGGGGACCGGCGTGCTCAGCGCCGGGTAATCGTCCCGGGCTGGGGTGCTCACCTCTACCGGCGCCAGGACCCGGTACGCGATGACCCCGACCGTCGCGGCGACGCCCACCGCAATCACCGCCGCCACGATCCGCCGCCGACCCGCCGCCCACCCCATGCCGCACCTCCGCACGGCACCCTACCCAGCCGGCTACGGACCCGCCCCCGCCCCCGAGCCGCCCCGCAAACCCGACCAGCCGTCGAGCCCGCCCACCGAACCCGTCGAGCCGAACTCGCGGCCGGCCCGTCGCGACATGCGGCATGCTGCGGTCTCGTGATGGGCGTGATGCCACTGTTTGCCGCAACTCGCGGGAACACCCGCGCGCGGCCGGGCCTAGGCGTGCGGGGCGCCGGGTCAGGCGACCTCGGCGTGGCGGGCACCGGCTGCGGCGGCCAGGGCGGCGATGTCCTGCCGCAGTACCTTCTCCGCTGCTCGCACCGCCAGGCCGCCGAGCAGCACTGCGAGGGCCCGGCCGGTTGTCTCGGCCGGCTGAGCCCACACCGTCACCGTCACGGAGGCGTGACGACACCCGCGACGGCGCATGTCCCGTAGCGTCCAGGTGATCCGGTAGTCGACGCCGTCACCGGGCGAGCCGAGGACCAGCCGCCGGGGCGGCTCGGCGGCCAACACGACGAACTCCTCGGCCACCCTGCCGCCGCCCGGTCGCGTCCGGATCTCCCGCCAGCTCGTACCCGGGCCGAACGTTCCCGGCGTCAGCAGCTGGACGGGCCGATCACCGCACCTGGACCGGGACAGGTCGGTGAGCACCCGCCACAGATCGGCTGCGGATGACGCGACCAATCCGTTCACCGCAACGGTCGACATGCCACCTCCCGTGGCACCGACGGTACGCGGCGTGAGCGTGGCGCGGGGTCCCCGAGCGGAGATTCCCCGCCGGAGACCCCCTACGGGCATCAGTCGACGAAACGACCGTCCCGGATCGCGCCGAGGAATGCGGTCCAGCCCGGCGGGCTCACCACGAGCACCGGTCCGGCCTGGTCCTTTGAGTCACGGATGCCCACCACACCGTGGACTGCGGCCAGATTGTCGGCCACCTCCACGCAGAGGCCCTGGTCGTTGGAACGGCTGCTGGTACGCCAGACCGCGTCCACGAGATCGTGCATGGTCGTCATCTCCCTCAGTTCTCGACGTTCCGCCAGCCGAGACACGGCCGACCGGAAAAAGGGGGACACCGGCCGGCCCGGCGCGGCATGGCAACGGAATTCCGAGGCGATCAACGAAGACGGTGACGTTCCTTGATCGCACCCGCTGTGCGATCAAGGATTGCTGTCGGGTTCAGGTCAGTTCGACGGCAGGATGCCGCCCGTGACCTCGCCCAACGTGAGGGTGGTGCCGTCCGGCCCGGGTGCGGTGGCGGTGATCGTCACCGTGTCACCGTCGGCCAGGAAGGTGCGTTCCGTCCCGCCCACGGTGACCGGTTCGGTGCCGCCCCAGCTGAGTTCCAGGAACGAGCCGACCTGGTCGCGCCGAGGGCCCGAGACGGTGCCGGAGGCGTACAGGTCGCCGGTACGCAGGGAGGCACCGTTGACGGTCAGGTGCGCCAACTGCTGGGCCGGGGTCCAGTACATGCCGGCGAACGGCGGCTCGCTTACCGACTGCCCGTTCCAGAGCACCCGCAGCCGGAGGTCAAGCCCCAGGTGCGGCTCGTCGCGCAGGTAGTCGGCCACCGGCGGATCCTGCGCCGGGCCGGCGACGAACGCCTCGCGCAGCGCGTCGAGCGGGGTGACCCAGGCGGCGATCGACGTGGCGAACGACTTGCCCAGGAACGGTCCGAGCGGCTGATACTCCCATGCCTGGATGTCTCGCGCCGACCAGTCGTTGACCAGCACCACACCGAAGACGTGGTCGGCGAAGTCCGCAGCGGCCACCGGCCGGCCGAGCGGGCTCGGCACGCCGACCACGAAGCCGACCTCGGCCTCGATGTCCAGGCGCGCCGACGGGCCGAAGGTCGGACCTTCTGAGCTGGTCCGCTGCCCCTGCGGGCGCACCACCGGGGTGCCGGAGACCACCACCGTGCCGGCGCGGCCGTGATAGCCGATCGGCAGGTGTTTCCAGTTCGGCAGCAGCGGCGGCTGCCCGGGGCGGAAGATCAGGCCGACGTTCGAGGCGTGGTGTTCCGACGAGTAGAAGTCGACGTAGTCGGCCACCTCGAAGGGCAACTCCATCCGTACCTCGGCCACGGGCACCAGCAGCGGCTCCACCGCCGCCCGGTGCGCCGGGTCGGTGAGCAGCTCGGTGATCCGATCCCGCACGGCGGTCCACTGCGGGCGGCCCAGTGCCAGGAACGCGTTCAACGTCGGCCGGCACAGCGCGCCACCGGCCAGCACCAGGTCGGCGGCCTCCGCGCCGGCCAGGTCCAGGACAAGATCTCCGATGCGTACGCCGATGCGCGGCTCGTCGTCGCCCACCCGGAACACCCCGTACGGCAGGTGATGCACCCCGTACCCGGAACCCGCCGCACCCGGCACCCAGCTCGCCGGCTGACTCTCGCTCATGCCTCGAAGCCTCCGTTCACCAGCCCGAGCCGGATCAGATCGGTAAGTGGTTCCACGATGCTGCACGAGCCGAACCCCACCCACAGCGGACGCGCCGCGTCATGCCGGCCGTCGGTCGCCTGCACCAGCGGGCGCTCGTCGCGCACGGTGAGCAGCTCGGCGACGGCACCGACGGACGCGCCTTCGGCGGCGGCCAGGGTCGCGGCGAGCA
Organism: Verrucosispora sp. WMMD573; assembly: GCF_027497175.1. Lineage (NCBI taxonomy): Bacteria > Bacillati > Actinomycetota > Actinomycetes > Micromonosporales > Micromonosporaceae > Micromonospora > Verrucosispora sp. WMMD573. Next base: position 966,385 of record NZ_CP114901.1, read on the forward strand.
CGTTGCCGAAGCCGTGGTGGGTGAAGCCGGTCTCCGGATCCAGGTGCCGCACCGCGTGGTGCAGCCCGGCGGTCAGCTTGAACGGCAGGTCCCGGTCCCGGCAGGCGCAGATCACCGCGGCCAGCTCGGCGGGGGTCGGGAACAGTTCGGCGGCCAGCCCACCGGTACGGAACTTGGCGGCGACCGGGACCCCCTGGGCACGCGAGTCGGCGAGCGCGTCCAGGGCCGCCATCAGCCCGAAGGTGAGCGGGATCTCGGCGTAGACGGGGAGGCCGTCCAGCCGCTCGGCGAGCTTCACCAGCTCGGTCAGTCCGGGTTGCGGGTCCTCGCCCCGTCGCGCGACGGGAACCTCGACCTGTCGTGCGGTCACCCCGAGCGGCGGCAGGAACGACAGCGCGAAGGGTAGCCGGTCGATACCGGTGTCACCGATCACCCCGATGGCGAAGCTCTCCTCAGGGTCGACCAGCGGACTCAGGTCACCCGTGGTGATCGTGGAGGCCGGCAGCAGCAACGGGCCGACCAGGTCGGCGTACCACGCGGCGCGGTGCAACCGGTGGGCAGCCATAGCGTCGGACAGCGGCGCGTTGCCCGGCGGGAAGACTGCGGCGTCGTCGACCAGGCCGGCGACGAGAGTGGGCAGCTGCGTTGACACGAGACAACAATGTACGGGACGCTTCAAGAAGCGGACAACAGCGTCCGATTATCGGACGCGGGCGGATCGGGAGGGCGAGATGCCGTACTACCGCAGCGTCGGCGAGCTGCCACGCAAGCGCCACACCCAGTTCCGGCAGCCGGACGGCAGCCTCTACACCGAGGAGCTGATGGGCCAGGAGGGCTTCTCCTCCGACTCGTCCCTGCTCTACCACCGGTACGCCCCGACCGCGATCGTCGCCGCCGAGGAGTTCACCCCGCCGGCCATCACCCGGGTGCCGAACCTGCCGCTCAAGCCCCGGCACCTGCGTACCCACAAGCTCGACGGGACCGGCGCGGATCCGGTCCTCGGCCGGCGGTACCTGCTCGCCAACGACGACGTGCGGGTCGCCTACGTCCTGGCCGACCGCCCCTCGCCGCTGTTTCGCGACGCCACCGGCGATCACTGCCTCTACGTCGAGGCGGGGACGCTGCGGGTCGAGTCGACGTTCGGCGTGCTCGACGCGGTGGCCGGCGACTATGTGGTCATCCCGACCTCGACGGTGCACCGCCTGGTGCCCACCGGCGGCGCTCCGACCCGCCTGCTCGCCGTGGAGGCGTCCGGGCACATCGGCCCACCCAAGCGCTACCTCTCCGTACGCGGTCAGTTCCTGGAACACTCGCCGTACTGCGAGCGCGACGTCCGAGGGCCGGACACCCCGCTGCTGGTCGACGGCACCGACGTCGAGGTGCTGGTCCGCCATCGTCGGGGATGGACTCGGCACGTCTACGCCAACCACCCGTTCGACGTGGTCGGGTGGGACGGGCACCTCTACCCGTGGGCGTTCTCCATCCACGACTTCGAGCCGATCACCGGCCGGATCCACCAGCCGCCACCGGTGCACCAGACCTTCGCCGGCCCGAACTTCGTGATCTGCTCGTTCGTGCCCCGCAAGGTCGACTACCACCCGGACGCCATCCCGGTGCCGTACCACCACCACAACGTGGACTCCGACGAGATGCTCTTCTACACCGGGGGCAACTACGAGGCGCGGCGCGGCTCCGGCATCGAGCAGGGCTCCATCTCGCTGCACCCGTCCGGCTTCACGCACGGACCGCAGCCCGGCGCGGCGGAACGCGCCATCGGGGTGGACTTCTTCGACGAGCTGGCGGTCATGGTCGACACCTTCCGCCCGCTCGACCTCTGCGACGCCGCGACCGAGTGCGAGGACGACGGATACGCCTGGACCTGGGCCCGCCGCCCCTAGACGAGTGAATCCAAGCGGTTCAGTGGTCGTAGGCGATCAGGGATCTGGTTACGGGCTGGCCGGTGTCCGGTTGTGCCAGATCGCGGCGGTCATCGCGAGGAGTCGTTGCGCGCCTCGGGCGGCTACTCCTTCGATACTTCGACCGCCGTGTAGCTCAAGGTCGAGTTGGCGGGCCCGCCACGATCACGCCGCGACCTCATGAAAGGACTCGGTCCACCATCCCACCAGCGTTGAGGTAACCGTGGGTGCCCGCGTGGCGGCGCTGCGGGCCCGGCGCATCTTCACGACATTCCGGACAAAGACGACCAGAAGGCCAACCGGGCCCGGCGAGGATCACGCGTGCCCGACCGCCCACGTTCCGCCCGCCCGCAGCGTTACCGGCAGCGCAACACCATCGAACGGCTGATGAACCGGCGCAAACAGTTCCGCGCCTTGGCCACCCGCTACGACTCGCCTGCCACTACCGCGCCACCGTGCAGTTCGCCGACATCCTCATCTGGCTACGCGCGAAACCGGACCGCCCCAAGTGATGATCCAGGAGGCACGCCCTAGCAGCCCGCGCGGCCGCAGCGAAGGGCCGGGCGGGCCGTTCCATTCAGGATCCCGTACCCGCCGTGAGGTGATGAGGGGTGAGCGATCGACGTCGATCACCTATTGCACAGGGTTAACAGTTTCAGTAGGCGTGGCGATGTGATCACGTCATAGCCAGCAACCGAACCGCAGTACCGGCCGTGGATCGCCACTGCTGACGATGTCCGGGCAACGCCCACCTGCCGACACGTGTACGGGCGGGCGGCCCTGGCAGGACCGACGAACGCCATGCTCGACTTCGGTTCGGAAGTCGCGGAAACCCGCCGTTTCCGGTCGACGGCCGTCGGCTACCCGGACGGTCGGTTCCTGGGCGCAGCGCGGACGTGCGCGCGTTCGCCCTGTTTGCCGACGAGGCTGAGGTACTCGACCGGTCCACTGCTGGTCGCGCCGAACCAGTGCGGGGTGAGGGTGCCGAACTCTGCGGCCTCGCCGGGCTTGAGGATGAGGTCGTGTTCGCCCAGAACCAGCCGCAGTGCGCCGTTGAGCACATAGACCCAGTCGTAGCCCTCGTGGGTGCGCAGGTCGGGCTCGGCGTGGTCATCCCCGGTCGGGAGTATGAACTTGTAGGCCTGGATGCCGCCGGGGTGACGGGTCAACGGCAGGATCGTCGACCCGTCGCTGCAGGTGATGGGCCGCAGGTTGATCCGAGGGTTGCCGGTGGGCGGCGCGTCCACGAGTTCGTCGAGGGTCACTCCGTGGGCGCGGGCCAGAGGCAGGAGTTGTTCGAGCGTAGGCCGCCGCAGGCCGGCTTCGAGCCGGGAGAGCGTGCTGGTGGAGATCCCGGTCTGCCGGGCGAGGTCGGCCAGGGTGATGTCGCGGCGCTGGCGTAGCTGTTTCAGCCGCGCGCCGACGGCGTCGAGTGTGCGGTCTTCCGCCGGGTCCATCCCTCCAGTTTGCCATTCGGCAACAGGCTTTGCCAGTTCAGCGTCCGGGTTGTCACGCTGGCCGGGCCACTGGGCACGAGCCGGAAGGACGACCGATGACGCACGACTTCGACAGGGACTACTGGGAGCAGCACTGGCGCGCGGCCGGTATCGCGCCCGGTTCGATGGGCGGGCACCCGCCGAATCCGTACCTCGCCTCGGAGATCAGCGGGCTGCCGCCGGGCACGGCACTTGACGCGGGCTGCGGTGCCGGCGCCGAGGCGATCTGGCTCGCCGCGCGCGGATGGCAGGTGACCGCCGCCGACATCTCGGCGGAGGCGCTCGCCCGCGCCGCCCGTCGCGCGGCGGCGGAAGGCGTCTCCGAGGGTCTGCGATGGGTCGAGGCGGATCTGAGCGTCTGGCACCCGGACGCGCGATTCGACCTTGTCATGACCCACTACGCCCACCCGGCAATACCGCAGCTGCAGTTCTATGACCGCATCGCCGGCTGGGTCGCGCCCGGCGGCACCCTGCTGATCGTCGGCCACCTCCACCCCAACCGGCACGGTGCCGCCCACGGCCACGCCCACGGCCACGGCCACGGCCACGGCCAGCCACACGGCCAACCCCACGGGAACGGCGACGGCTGCGCACACCAGCCGCCCGCCGAGGCGTCGGTCACCGCCGAGGCCATCACGGCCCGCCTGGGCGAGACGGCCTGGGAAGTCGTCACCGCCACGCAACGGCACCGGACCCTCGTCGGTCCCGGGGGCGCCGGGATCGCCCTGCACGACGTCGTCGTTCGGGCCACACGGCGCTAGCCGGTTCGCCCACCGTCGGTGCCGGTTCCCGCCCGGCGCAGGCCCCTTAACCACCAGAAAGGAAAACCCGTGCGTACGGATCTGTCCGCCCAGGCTGGCGAGGCCGCTCCAATCATCGAGGACTCACGCCACCGTCGTGTGATCCTGATCGCGGTCTGCGTCGCCCTGATGGCCGTTATCGCCTCGGTGTCCGGCCTGAACGTCGCCCAGCCGCAGCTCGCCATCGAATTCGACGTCTCGCAGAGCACCGTCCTGTGGATCATCAACAGTTACGCCATAAGCCTCGCGGCACTGCTGCTTCCGCTCGGCGCCATCGGCGACCGTGTCGGCCGCAGGCCGATCCTCCTCGCCGGCCTCGCCGTCTTCGGGGTGGCGAGCGCAGCGGCGGGTCTGGCCCCCTCCGCCGAGGCCATGCTCGCCGCACGCTTCCTCGGTGGAGTGGGCGCGGCGATGATCATGCCGGTCACCCTCGCCGTCATCACCTCGACCTTCCCCGACGCCGAGAGATCCAAGGCGATCGGCGTCTGGAGCGGCGTCGCCGGCGGGGGCGGCATCCTCGGGATGTACCTGTCGGCGCTCCTGGTCGACCTGGCCAACTGGCGGTGGTTGTTCGCCCTGCCGGTCGCGCTGGTGCTCGCCGCCGCCATCCTGACACTCCGGTCGGTCCCGAACTCCCGCGAGCGGTCGCCACACAGGTTCGACATCGTCGGCTCGCTGACCTCCGTGGTCGCCGTACTCGGACTCATCGTCGTCCTCCACGAGGGCGCCGAGCAGGGCTGGACCGCACCCGCCACGCTGCTGAGCCTGCTCGTCGGCGTCGCCGCCACGGTCGGTTTCGTGGTGTGGGAGTCGCGTCAGACGGCCCCCCTCCTCGACGTGCGACTCTTCCGCGAGCGCGGCCTGGCCAGCGGCTCCATCTCGCTGCTGACGGTGTTCGGGGTGCTGGCAGGCATCTTCGTGGTGCTCTTTCCGTACTTCCAGGCTGTGCTCGGTTGGTCCGGCCTGCGCTCCACGCTGGCGTTGATGCCGATGGCGCTGCTGATGATGCTCGCCTCCGCCCTCGCGCCCCGGCTGGCGGCCCGCATCGGCAGCCGGGCCACCATGGCGTTCGGCATCTTCCTCGCCGGAGCCGGGCTGGCGCTCCTGGCCACCCTCGTCTCCGTCGAGGGCGGGTACCGGTCGGTGCTGCCCGGCATGCTGATCATGGGACTCGGCATGGGTCTTTCGATGACCCCGTCCACCGAGGCCATCACCACCGCGCTTCCGCGTGAGCGTCAAGGCGTCGCGTCCGCCCTCAACGACGTGACCAGGGAGTTCGGGACCGCACTCGGCGTCGCCCTGCTCGGCGCGGTACTGTCCGCCGGCTACCGCAACGCCATAGACTCCCGCCTCGACGGAGTCCCGGTCCCGGCCGCCGACGCCGCCCGAGCCGGCGTCGCCAACGCCATCGACGCCGCAGACCTGGCCGGCCCCCGGGCAGACGAGGTGGTCCGGGTAGCCCAAGAGTCCTTCGTCGACGGATGGCGGACAGCCATGTGGGCGGGCTTCGTCGTCATGGTGGTCCTGTTCGGCTACGTCCTCGTACGCGGCCCGCAGCGCCGTCCGGTCGCGATGCCGACCGATCCGCCGCCTGCCGACCCGACGGAAGGCAGCAGCTCCCACCCGAGCGCGCTCGCACGATGACGACCAAGGTTGACTCCAGGAAGGGGCGTGTCTCCTGGATCTTGGGATGTGGATCGGCTGTTCACGTCTGGCGTGAGTGGGCGGTTTGAGCTGACCGAGGTCGAGTACGCGCGGATCGCGCCGTTGCTGCCGGCGATGACACCGCAGCATGGTGGGCGGTGGCGTGATCACCGGCAGGTGATCAACCGGATCGTGTTCAGGGTGCGCACCGGGGTGCCGTGGCGGGACGTTCCTACGCGGTACGGGCCGTGGAAGACGCTGCACAAGCGGTTCGCCCGCTGGCAGGAGGACGGGACCTGGGATGGACCACGAAGATCCACACGATCGGGGACGGAACCTGACCAGCCACCTGACCCCGGGCCAGGACTCCGACACCCGCCAACTGGTCCGGCTGCTCGACGGCGTGGCCGTGGCCCGCCCGCAGGCGTCGGCCGCCCCCGCAAACGCCTCGTTTCTCTCCCTGCGGACAGACATCCCACGCAATTTGGTGTCAAGCTGGCGGGTCTGCCGGGACAGACGCGCCCTGGGGTCAGACCACCGGCCGGCCGACGATCGCCAGCCGGGCGGCGGTGGCGATCGCGATGGCCAGGACCAGCGGCCACGGGCTGCCGAACAGGGCGTAGAGCAGGATCAGCACCGGTGCCGCTGCGGCGGCGTACACGGCCAGGGCGAGCGGACGGTCGGTACGCCGCAGCACGGGCAGCACGGTCCGGGTCAGTCCGGGCAGCCGGGACGCCTGCTGCCAGAGCACGATGCCGCCGCCAGCGGCCGCCACCACCGCCAGCAGCCGGGAGAATCCGGAGCCGGTCGCGGTCGAACAGGCGACCACGAGGGCGGCCACCGCCGACCAGCCGGCGCCCCAGAGCACGAACTGTCGCAGTGCCGCCGGCACCGGCTGGCGTGCCACGACCGGCCCGGCGCCGAGGTGGTCCGGCCCGGACGGCCAGGCTTCGGCACGCCCCCGCTCCGGCTCTCCGGTGGGGCCGGTCACCGGCCCGCCGGTGGGTACGTCTCCGCCCGGCACCGGCCAGCTCGGGCGCTCCTCCGGTCCGGCGGGACGGCTGGCGTCGACGTCGCCAGCAGCCGAACGCCCCGACTCGTTCGGGTCATGTCCGGGCCGGTCCGGATCGTCGCTGGCCGGGTCCGGCCGGGCCGATTCGTCCGGCACCTCGCCGGCCAGGCGTCGATCCGGCGGCAGATCCGCCACCGCCGCTTCGGCAAGTCGCTCCAGCGTGGCGGTCCACCGGCGCTGCTCCAGCCGCAGTACCCCGACGTCGTCGCCGGTCTCCGCCAGGCGCGGGTCCAGCCGCAGCGCCTCCCGGTAGGCCCGCTCCGCCAGGTCGTACATCCGCATGTTGGCCGCGACCAGACCCAGCACCAGGTGGCCCTGCGGTTCATCGGGGGCCAGCTCCACTCCGCGCCAGGCCGCGTTCAACGCCGGCTGGCCGTTGCGGGAGCCGGCCAGGATCGCCGCCGCGCTGCGCTGGGCGTACGCGTCCTCCGGCCCCAGGACCAGGATCTCGTCGGCGGTACGGGCGGCCTCGGCATACCGTTCGAGGTCACCGAGGGCCAGCCCACGGACGACGAGCGGGGGCACCTGTCCCGGCGCGGCGGCCACCGCGGCCTCGGCGGCGGCGAGCGCCTCGGTCGGTCGGCCGGCGGCCAGGTGCACCCGGGCCAGCATGGTCGACACGCTGGCGGCGGCCGGGTCGAGGGCCAGCGCGAAGCCGAGTTCGGCCACGGCCTCGTCGTAGCGGCCCAGCTCGGCGAGGAGCGTGGCGCGTTCGAGGTAGCCGTCGGCGGGCGGATCGGTGGGGACGTCGGCGGACATCGCGGCGAGCCTAGGCGCTCGGCTGCTCGTACACCAGGGCGACCGCGATCCCGGCGAGCCCCTCACCGCGCCCGGTGAAGCCCAGGCCGTCGGTGGTGGCGGCGGAGACGGTGACCGGTGCCCCGACGGCCTCCGACAGCACCCGCTGAGCCTCGTCCCGGCGGGGGCCGATCTTCGGCCGGAGCCCAACCACCTGCACGGACACGTTGCCGATGGCGAACCCGGCGGCGCGTACCCGGCGGGCCGTCTCGACGAGCAGCGCCACCCCGCTGGCCCCCGCCCACTCGGGCTGTCCCACCCCGAAGTTGGCGCCGAGGTCACCCAGACCCGCGGCGGAGAGCAGCGCGTTGCAGGCGGCGTGGGCGGCCACGTCCGCATCCGAGTGCCCGGCCAGGCCGTCCTGCTCCGGCCAGTACAGACCGGCCACCCAGCAGGGTCGACCGGACTCGAAGGCGTGCACGTCGGTCCCGATGGCCACCCGAGGAACGATCATGAGCCGAGGGTACGCGCTACCGTCCGGTCGCCAGCAGATGCTCGGCCAGCGCGAGGTCGAACGGCCTGGTGATCTTCAGAGCGTGCTCCGACCCGGGTACGCAGCGCACCGGCACCCCCTGCTTCTCCACCAGCCCGGCGTCGTCGGTGAGGGCGTCGGCGGCAGCGGCGTGGGCGGCGGCCAGCACCGTTCGGCGGAATCCCTGTGGGGTCTGCACGGCGCGCAACGCGGCCCGGTCGACGGTGCCGAGCACCTTCTCGTCCGCGTCGACCTCCTTGATCGTGTCGACGACCGGCAGCACCGGGATCACCGCGTCATGGCCCGCCCGGACCGCCGCGGCCACCGATTCCACGAGCGCGGGCGGGGTGAGTGCGCGAGCCGCGTCGTGCACCAGGACGATCTCGGGACCGGCGGGTACCGCGGCGAGCGCGGCGGCCACCGACGCCTGTCGTTCCGCACCACCGGGGACCACGACCACCGGGGCGATCGGTGCGAGCAGCTCACCCACGGCCGCCACCTCGGCGACCGGAGCGGCCACCACGATGCTGTGCACCGAGGGGGCTGCGGCCAGCCGACGGACCGCGTGCACCAGCAGCGGCTCACCGGCCAGCAGCCGAAGTGCCTTCGGGCGACCGGGCCCGAGGCGTACGCCGGCACCGGCCGCAGGCACGAGGACCGCGACGTCACCGCGCGGATTGAGCTGCGCGGTCACGTCGCGGTCCTCGACGGTTTGTTCGCTACGATTCGGGTACGACGATGCTGTGCCGACTAGGCCTCCGTCAGCACCTTGTCGAGCAGCGTCTCCGCCTCGTCCTTCGTGCTTTTCTCGGCCAGCGCGACCTCGCCGACCAGGATGTCGCGAGCCTTGGCGAGCATGCGCTTCTCGCCCGCGGACAGCCCCCGCTCCCGCTCGCGCCGCCACAGGTCACGAACGACCTCGGCCACCTTCAGCGGGTTACCGGAAGCCAGCTTCTCCAAATTCGCCTTGTAACGCCGCGACCAGTTGGTCGGCTCCTCGGTGTGCGGAGCCCGGAGAACGTCGAAGACCTTACCGAGGCCCTCTTCGCCAACCACCTCGCGCACACCCACGATCTCGGCGTTCTCGGCCGGCACCCGGACCGTCAGGTCACCCTGCGCGACCCTCAGGACGAGGTACTGCTTGGGCTCGCCCTTGATGACCCGAGTCTCGATTGCCTCGATGAGTGCGGCCCCGTGGTGGGGGTAAACAACGGTCTCGCCGACACTGAAAACCATAGGTTCGAAACCCCTTTCGCTGTGTCTAGGGTAACACGCTCAGGCACCGATGTCTCACCGCTGTCCTGACCGTTGGCGCAGCTCAGGGGCCCTGTGAGAGGTATTTCTTCGGCTTGACAGACCATCCAGACGATGATTCGACCACGTTGCGTAACCTTGGAATGACCCCCGGACACCACTGCCATGGACGTGGAGATCCGGGAGGACAAGCGCCGAGGCCCTGCAACACACCCGCTGGAGATCAAGGGCTACGCACCCGTTCCATGATATCCCGCCGCGGTCCGACGCGGGCAGCGGTAGCGGTACCCGGCCCGGTGCGGGACGCTTGAGAGGTGCCGCGTCCGCACACCCGTGAGGTTCCAGGGGGTCGTAATGGGCAAGGCTGACGCTGATGGTCCCGGGCTGCCCGACCTGCCGCCGGAATGGGGTCGGGTGGTCGTCCCGGACGACATAGCCGCCCTGGCCGACGAGGCTGAACAGGTCCGTCGCGAGCTGCGCCGGGCAGCGGCCGACCAACGCCGCTGGCGTCCGCCCGCCGTACCGGTGATCGTGCTGATCGTCGCGGTCCTGACCACCCTCGCCGGTCTGGCCGCCGTCACCTGGCCCAGGACCAGCCGGACCGGAGCGGACACCAGCACGCCCGACCCGGCACCGGCGCAACTGACCGGTCGCCCCCTGCCCGCGCTCGACCTGGTCGACGGCGGGCAGGCACCGGTGCCGCTGCGCGGGCTGTTGCCGGTGGTGGTGCTACTGGTGGACGGTTGTGCCTGCCCGGAGCAGGTGGCCGAGGCGGCGGCGACGGCACCGGCCGGGGTGACCGTGGTCAGCGTGGCCACCGCCCGGCCCCCGGCAGCGCCACCGGGGGTACGCTCGCTCGCCGACCCGGCCGGCGGCCTGCGCGCCTTCCTGCACGTGCCGGCCAGCCAGGACGGCGTGACCGCGCTGCTCGCCGACCGCACCGGCCGGATCACGCTGGTGGTACCCGAGGTCACCTCGATCGCCGACCACCACGCCGAACTGTCCCGACTGGCCGATTGATTCCACCCCGCGCGCAGAGCCCCGGGGAGACCGCTCAGGTCAGGGCGACGAGCCGGGCCTCGATCTGGACCGGCTGCGACCCGGCCGGCGAGAACGACAACCGGGCCGCGGCGCCGGTGCCGGTGAGTTCCATCAGAACCTGCCCACCGTCGCAGCCCACCGTCATCGGGGCCGCAGACCGGGCCCCGCTGACGGCCACCAACAGCTCACCCGGGCCGGTGCAGCGCAGCCACAACAGGTGCCGCTCACCGCGCTCCAACAAGGTCTGCCGAACCACCGCGCCGCCGGAGCTGAGCCGCGCCGACTCGGTCCAGACCAGGTCATTGGCGCTCCGCCAACCGTCCGCGACGCCGGAACTCGTGACGGTGCCGTCCGCCGGTGCGATCACCGCTCCGGTACCCGGGTCGATCACGATGCGGGAGGTCGGCTCGGGCACCACGGCCCCGGTGACCGGGTTCTGCCGCCAGTCCGGGGCGGCCGACGATCCGCCCGGCGCGAGGCCGACGCCGGTCTGCGCCTGCGGCGCCTCTGCCCGCCACCACCAGCCGCCGAGGGCCAGCACCGCCACCGCGACGCCGGCCAGCAGTGCCCCGCGCAGCCGATGAATGGCATCGACGTCCATGCCTGAAGGGTAGCTCTGTCGAATGGTCAGGCGTGCCGTTCCAGTAGAGCGGCGTAGAGGGTCAGGCCGGGGCCGAAGGCCAGCATCACCACCCGGCGCGGTGCCGGTGCCGACCGGAACAGACGGTCGAGGATCAACAACACCGTCGGCGAGGAGCAGTTGCCGTGTTCGTTGAGCGTCTCCCGGGACGCCGCCAACGCTGTCGGCGCCAGCTCCAACTCACGCTCCACCACGTTGAGGATGCGTGGGCCGCCCGGGTGCACGGCCCAGCCATCCACCTCCGACCGGCGGGTACCGTGCCGGGCCAGCACCTCGTCCACCAGCCCTCGGACGTGCGCCGACAGCACCTGCGGCACCTTCGGCGAGAGGCCCATCCGGAAACCGGTGTCGGTCACCTCCCAGGTCATGTGATCGGCGGTGGAGGTGTCGGTCACCGAGGCGACCTCGCGTACGGCGTACCCCCGCCCGCCGGGAACGACAGCCGCGGCGACGGCGGCGTCGGAGAAGAGCGCGTGAGAGACGATCTGCTGGGTGTCCATCCGCGCCGAGGAGGGCTGCAGGTGCAGGCTGGTCAGCTCGGCGCAGAGCAGCAGCGCGGGACGCCCCCGCGCGGTGACGAAGTCACCCACGGCGCCCAACCCAGGCAGCGCCGCGTAGCAGCCCATGTGACCGACGAACATCCGCTGGGTCGTCGCGGCCATGCCCAGATCCCGGGCGAGCAGGATGTCCAGCCCCGGTGTGGCGTACCCGGTGCACGAGCACACCACGAAGAGACCGACGTCGCGGGCATCCAGCCCGGCGGCGGTCAACGCCCGGCCGACCGCCTCCTTACCCAGCGGCAACGCCTCGACCTGGTAGCGAAGCATCCGTCGCTCGGTCGGCCAGTCGGAGACGTCCTCGAGCAACGGATTGACCGCTGCCTGCCGCCGGGTCACTCCCGAGTGCGCGAAGATCCGCTCGGCCAGCGCACGGGTGGAGCCGGAGAAGTGCTGGGAGAAAAACTTCTCCCACAACTCCTGCTGGTCAGCCGAGGGCGGATGGGCCGTGCCCAGGCCCGCGATCACCGGTACGGACACGGTCCCACCTTCCTCTCGTACGCTGACTTCTCCCGGGCCCTGTCCCCGTTCGCGGCTGCGTGGCCCGCAAGCCCGCTCCTCACGGTCACCAACGAGGCGTCGATCCGTCACGGTCCGGGTCACCGCCGAGTGTGGCGATGCCGAGCCAGTCGGCGCAGACGTCGGAGGTGGCCGGGTGCAGCGACCCGCAGCGGGCGTCGCGGTACAGGCGTTCCAGCGGATGACCCCGTCGGGTGGCGGAGGTGCCGGCCGCCTCCAGCATGGACGCGGCCACGTCCGCCGCGGTGGTGCCGGCCAGCAACTTGGCCCGCCACACCCACCGGTTGGTCTCCGCGTCGCCCGGTACCTCGTCCACCCGCCGGGCCGCCTCGGCGACCACCAGCTCCGCCGCCGCCACGGCGGCGTCGGCGCGACCCAGGCGGGCGCGTACCGCCGGCAGCCCGGCGAGGTTGCGGGCGTTGAGATGTTCCACGGCCGCATCGATCGCCGCCCGGGCCACCCCCACGTACACGGCCGCGTAGCTGGCCACCAGCCAGTGCGGCATGAGCTGGGCCACCACCAGGGCCAGCCCTTCGACCCCGCCGAGCAGCCGGTCGCTGTCGACTGTCACATCGAGGTGCAGGTCGTGCGAGGCGGTGGCGCGCATGCCGAGGGCGTCCCAGGTCGGCTCGACGGTAAGACCCTCCCCGGCCGGAACCAGGAACTGCGAGACCACTGACGGGTCGGCGGCGTTGCGGGCCGCCACCAGGTAGCCGTCGGCATGACCGGCACCGGAACAGAAGGTCTTGCTGCCCTTGATCCGCCAGCCGCCGTCGACCGGCTCGTAGACCGTGGCGAGCTGGGACAGCCGGGCACCCGCGCCGCGCTCGCTCATCGCGACCGCGTACCACGCACCGTCGGCCGCCGCCCGCAGCAGGCGGTCGCGGGCGGCCAGCGCCTCCGCCGGTACGCCGAGCGCCTCGACCAGTTCCTCGGTGACCGCACCGAGTGCCCCGGTGACCGAGGCGTGCATGTTGAACACCAGCGCGGTGGCACCGTTGCCCCGGGCCAGTTCGGTGGCGACGGCCGCGTACGCCGCGAAGGTGGCGCCGGCGCCACCCAGCTCGGCGGGGACCATCAGCCCGAACAGTCCCGCCTCGCGCAGGTCGGTGAAGTCGTCGACGGGAAACGAGCCGTCCCGGTCGTGCGTGGCGGCCCGCGCCGCCAGCCGGGGCGCCAGCCGCCGGGCCGCCGCCACTCCACTGCGCTCGGTCATGGATGGAACCCCCTCTTCGGCCATTGCCATACCCTCACCTGGATCAGCTATCCGTCGCGTACCCCATGGCCCTGGTAGAGCACCGCCCTCGACCCGGTCGGCACGATGCGCGGTACCTGACCGGCCGGCGTCGCGGCACCCGTCGCCTGCCGGAACAGCCACCGCAGCAACCCCGGCACCGCCGGCCGGACACCACGGACCCGCAGGTCGACACCGCGTCGGGCGCACTCGGCGACCAGTTCGCGATCGTCCACGAACAACCGCGGATCGTGGATACCACGCGGCACGGTGGGCAGACGTTCGGCGATTCGGACGGCGACCAACCGGGCCAGCGCCGTGTCGTTGAGGGTGTCCAGCACCAGCAGGCCGCCGGGGCGCAGCAGGCGACACGCCTCGGCCACCGCCGCACGCCAGTCCGGGACGTGCTCCAGCAACTCGCCGGCGGCGACCACATCGGCGCAGCCGTCCGCCAGCGGTACCGCCGTGGCGTCGCCGTTGACCGCCGTCACGCCGTGCGCCGCCGCCTGCGCCAGTGCGGAGCGGGTCAGGTCCACGCCGACGTGTCGGTAGCCCTTCCCGGTCAGGTGTGGGGCGAGCAGCCCCGCCCCGCAGCCCAGGTCGACCAGGAGCGCGCCCGGTCGCGTCGCCGGGGGCACCAGCGCGGCCCGCGCCCGGGCCAGCCAGTGCAGCATGGCGAAGACGCCGTCTGGCCGCCACCACTCGTCCGCCAGGTCGTCGTACTGGCGCGGATCGTTGCGGGGCAGCACGCGGCCGGCGTCACGCATGGCAACGAGCGTGGCACGACTCCCCGGTAACGACCAGACTTCCGTTATGTCGTCGACGGTGTTAGGGCTGGTCAGAGCGAGCCATCCGGAGCCGACCGCGGCGGTCACCACAGTGGCTGGTCTGCTCGCCGTCGGTGTCGGGCACCCACCCGGCGGCGTCGTCGCGGTGGTGCTCACCGTGGCTGCCAGCCAGTTCACCGTCGGGTGGACCAACGACCTGCTCGACGTGGACCGCGATGCCGCGGTCGGGCGTACCGACAAGCCGTTGGCCTCCGGCATGCTGAGCCGGCGTACCGTCGCGGTGGCCGCCGCCGTGGCCGCCGCCGCGACCGTCGCGTTTGCCCTGACCACCAACCCGACGGCGGCGATCTGCGCCACCGTCGCTCTGGTCTCGGCGCTGCTCTACGACTGGCCGCTGAAGTCCACCCCGATCTCGGTGCTGCCGTACGCGATCTCCTTCGGCGCCCTGCCCGCCTTCGTGGTGCTGGCACTGCCCGACGCCCCGCCGCCCCCGGCCTGGCTGGTGGTCGCGGCGGCCCTGCTCGGCGCGGGTGCCCACTTCGCCAACGTGCTGCCCGACTTCGCCGACGACGCCCGGACCGGGGTCCGTGGGCTGCCGCACCGGCTCGGCGCCCCGGGCAGTCGGGCGGCCGCCGTCGGGCTGTTGATCGCGGCGACCGTCACGCTGGTGCTCGGGCCGCCCGGGCCGCCGACGGGCGTGGGCCTCGCGGCGGTCGGCGCCACCGTCGTGATCTTCACCGTGGCCTGGTACGCGGGCCGGACCGGCGAGCACGCCGGCGCCCGGCCGGTGGCCGCCTTCCGGGCGGTGCTGCTGGTCGCCCTGATCGACGTCGTACTGCTGGTCACGAACGGTCGGTTGGTCTGAGTTCCACCCCGATGGCTGGCCGCACCGGGTCGGCGTGCGGGCCACGATCAGCTCCAACTACCCTGGAGTTCGGTCTGCGCGGGCATGGCCAGCGGTTCCGGCGGGCAAACCGGATGTGATCGTGACGAGGAGGACCGACGTGAGGCGCTCGATCAGGGGTTCCCGGCGGGCTGCCGTGCTGCTGCCCGGGATCGCGGCGGCAGCCGGGCTGCTGCTGTCCGGATGCGGCGCCGGCCAGATCTCCGAGACGGCCAACAAGGTGCCGTCGATCCAGGGCGTCAACCTCCAGACCGGCGACGGGCGGTACGCCGTACGCGCGGCCGCGCTGGACTACCCTGGTGTCGAGGGCTATCAGGCTGGCGACAACGCGCTGCTCAATGTCGTCCTCTACAACGACTCGCCGGATCCGGTCACGGTGACGGTCACCTCGTCGGACGCCCGAGAGGTGGTGCTCACCACGGTCGCCGCCGCGACCAGCCCGTCACCCACCGGCTCGCCGTCGCCGACCACCTCCCCCACGCCGGAGCAGTCTCCCGAGGGTTCCCCCTCGCCGGACAACTCCCCCTCGCCGGGCGACTCCCCGTCACCCAGCCCCACCGAGTCACCTACCTCCGGCCCGGCGCGGATCGAGATCCCTCCGCTGAGCTACGTGCAGCTGAACACCGAGGGTGAGCAGGTGCTTCAGCTGCTCGGGCTGAACGAGACCCTGCTCGCCGGCCAGAGCGTCACGCTGACCTTCGACTTCGGCGGCGAGACGGTCACCAGCCCGGCGCCGATCGCCGTGCCGCTCACGCCGCTGCCGCAGCCGTCACCGGTCATCGAGCGGCACACCGAGTACGAGGGCGAAGGCGGCCACTGAGCACGGCGGACCGGCCACGCAGACCGAGCCGGTCCAGGTAACGTCCCGACGGCACCGTCGGCGTGGTGCGGCCATGCCGACGGTGCCGTCGTCGTACCCGGGGGTTAGCGTCGGTCGGGTGAGCATCTCCCGATCGACCCCGTCCCGGGCGGGCACCGGCTCGCGCGGCCGCACCGCCACCCGCGAGCCGCGACCCGCGTACGAGTGCGACGCCTGCGGGCATCAGCCGCCGAAGTGGGTGGGCCGCTGTCCCGAGTGCGGCGAATGGGGCTCGGTGGTCGAATGCACGATCACCGGTCCGACCGTCTCGGGTCGGGTGGTGAGTTCCCGGATGCCCGCCGAGCCGGCCCGGCCCATCGCCACCATCAGCGCGGCACCGGCCCGGGCCCGACCCACCGGGGTCGGCGAGTTGGACCGCGTCCTCGGCGGCGGCCTGGTCCCCGGTGCCGTGGTGCTGCTCGCCGGTGAGCCGGGGGTGGGCAAGTCGACTCTGCTGCTCGACGTCGCCCAGCAGTGGGCCGCCGGAGCGGGCAGTCCGTCGCTGGTGGTCAGCGGTGAGGAGTCGGTGAGCCAGGTGCGGCTGCGGGCGGAGCGCATGGGCACCCTGCACGACCAGCTCTTCCTGGCCGCCGAGAGCGACCTCGCGGCGGTGCTCGGTCATCTGGACGCGGTCAAGCCCGGCCTGCTCGTGCTCGACTCGGTGCAGACCATCTCCACCACGGGCACCGAGGGCGTACCGGGCGGGGTGACCCAGGTCCGGGCGGTCACCGCCGCCCTGGTCGCGGTCGCCAAGGAACGCGGGGTCGCCACCGTGCTGGTCGGCCACGTGACCAAGGACGGCCAGGTCGCCGGCCCTCGGGTGCTTGAGCACCTGGTCGACGTGGTGCTGCATTTCGAAGGCGACAAGCACTCGTCGCTGCGGATGGTGCGCGGGGTCAAGAACCGGTTCGGCGCCGCCGACGAGGTCGGCTGCTTCGAGATGCACGAGGGCGGCATCAGCAGCCTCGCCGACCCCTCCGGGCTGTTCCTGACCCGTTACTCCGAGCCGGTCCCGGGCACCTGCGTGACGGTGGCGATGGAGGGTCGGCGGGCACTGCTCACCGAGGTGCAGGCGCTGATCGGTGCCACCGTGGCCGGCTCGCCCCGGCGTACCGTCTCCGGGCTGGACTCCGCCCGGCTGGCGATGGTGCTGGCGGTGCTCCAGCGCCGTACCGAGCGGCTCACGCTGCACGACCGGGAGGTCTTCGCGGCAACCGTCGGCGGCATCCGGGTGGTGGAGCCGGCGGCCGACCTCGCGGTCGCCCTCGCCGTCGCCTCCGGAGGGCTCAACCTGGCGATCGCACCACACCTGGTGGCGATCGGCGAGGTCGGCCTCACCGGCGAGGTACGCCGGGTGGGCGCGGTGCCGCGCCGCTTGGCCGAGGCCGCCCGGCTCGGCTTCCGGCTGGCCCTCGTGCCGCCCGGCTGCGGGCCCACCAGCACCGGCGCCGGTCCGGAGCAGATGCGCGTGATCGAGGTCACCGATGTCCGCTCGGCGTTGCAGGCCGCCGCGCGGGCGTCGGCGGAGTGAATCGTCCACCGGTCGGGTCGGGCAGGGCGGGCCGAATCGTGACACATCACAGTAACCGCGAGAGCACCCACCGCACGGCAGTCCGTAGACTGTGCCCGTGCCGATCGACCGCGATACCACCAAGCCAGCTGGCGCGACGCCCCATGCCCGCACCGCTGCCGTGGGCTCGCCCGCCCGCCCCATCAGCGTGAGCGTCACCGGGGGCGGCGTCGTCGGCGACCCGCTGCGCGCCAACCTTGCCCTGATGGCACCGGGCACCGCACTCCGTGACGGGTTGGAGCGGATCCTGCGGGGTCGGACGGGCGCGCTTATCGTCCTGGGCTACGACAAGGTGGTCGAAGGGCTCTGCACGGGTGGCTTCCCGCTGGACGTCGAGTTCTCCGCGACCCGGGTCCGGGAGCTGTGCAAGATGGACGGCGCAGTCGTGCTCTCCAGCGACGGCACCCGGATCGTCCGGGCGGCGGTCCACCTGATGCCCGATCCGACCATCCCGACCGAGGAGTCCGGCACCCGGCACCGCACCGCGGAGCGGGTCGCCCGGCAGACCGGCTACCCGGTCATCTCGGTCAGCCAGTCCATGCGCATCATCAGCCTCTACGTCAACGGTCAGCGACATGTGCTTGACGACTCGGCGGCGATCCTCTCCCGCGCGAACCAGGCGCTGGCCACCTTGGAGCGGTACAAACTCCGCCTCGACGAGGTCTCCGGCACCCTGTCCGCCCTGGAGATCGAGGACTTGGTCACCGTGCGCGACGCGGTGGCCGTGGTGCAGCGGCTGGAGATGGTCCGCCGGATCGCCGACGAGATCGCCGGCTACGTGGTCGAGCTGGGCACCGACGGGCGGTTGCTCGCCCTTCAGCTGGACGAGTTGATGGCCGGCGTCGACGCCGACCGCACCCTGGTCATCCGGGACTACCTGCCCATCGGCCGCAAACCCCGGACCCTGGACGAGGCGCTGGTCGAGCTGGATCTGCTCAGCGCCACCGAGCTGATCGATCTGGTCTCGGTCGCCAAGGCGATCGGCTACCCGGCCGCCTCGGACGCGCTGGACGCGGCGGTCAGCCCGCGCGGCTTCCGGCTGCTGGCCAAGGTGCCCCGACTTCCGGTGGCCGTGGTCGACCGGCTGGTGGTGCACTTCGGCAGCCTGCAACGGCTGCTCGGTGCCACGGTGGAGGATCTGCAAGCGGTCGACGGCGTCGGTGACGCCCGGGCCCGGGGCGTACGCGAAGGGCTGTCGCGGCTGGCCGAGGCATCCATCCTGGAACGCTACGTCTGAGGCGCGCCGCAGCCGGGCCAAGGCCCGGCCGAGCGGCCCCAGCGCCGACCTACCTGAGGATCAGTTTCGCGGGCTGACTCAGCTTGGTGCCCACCCGGGCGAAGACCTCGTACGTCCCGGCGGGCACGGCCGGTCCGTTCGCCACGCCGTCGGCGCACCGGCTGCTGTCCCTGCCGTTCCAGTTGACCTGGTAGGAGCGTTCGAAGCCGGGAGTGAAGGACTGCACGTCCGAACCGGCGGCCGTGCCACAGGTGTCCGAGGACCAGACCACCTCGGCACCGGACTTGATGTACAGCTCCTGCGCGGTCGCGCCGACGTCCCGGCTGCACGTCCGGTCGGACCTGTTACGGACCTTCAGGTTCAGGTCGACGTGGGCTCCGGAGGCGGCCTGCGTCGGCAGCGCCGCAGCGGTCACCGAGAGTTCGGCGTCCGCGCAGTTGCCCGCGTCCGCGACCGGATCGACCGCTGGCGGATCGTTGCTGAGGCTCGGCTCGTTCCCCGGGGCGGATGGGTCGGCCCCGTCCCCTGGATCGGCGGGGTCGGCCCCGGCATCACCTGACGGCGGCGAGCCCGTCTGTGGTGTCAGCACCGAACCGGTCGGATTCGGCGTGCCGGTCGCCACGCCCGAGTCGGGCTGGCCGTCGCCGGTCGCGTCGTTGCCTCCGGTAGGCCCGTTACACGAGTAGAACAGGACAATCAGGAACAGCAGCACCGCACCGAGCACGACGGCGCGACGCCGCCAGTACACGGTGGGAGGCAGGGGGCCGACCGTCAGACGCATGATGTCCCCACCGTAGCGGCGGTGCGTGCGGCGGACGGCAGCGACGCGCCGTGGCTCCCCCGTCCCATCCGCTCCGACCCTCCATTCACGACAGTACGCCCGGCGACGGTCACTCAGTGCGACCGTACGGGTCGAATCAGAGGTAGTTCTTCCGCTGGTAGATCGCGTGCGCGCCGGCCACCCGGTCCAGAAAGAGCAGGCCAGCACAGTGGTCGATCTCGTGTTGCAGGGCACGCGCCTCGAAACCGTCCGTCACCAGGCGTACGGTCTCACCGCTGCCGGGCAGCGCCCCCTCCACCACCAGCCGGCTCGCGCGCTTCACGTCACCGGTCAGGTCCGGCACCGACATGCACCCTTCCCGACCCGCCTTCCACCGGGTGGCCTCGACGACCCGGGCGTTGCACAGCACGAAGACGCCGTGCCCGGTGACGGTCTTGGGATGCCCGGTGACGTCCACCGCGAAGATCTGGGCGCTCACCCCGACCTGCGGCGCGGCCAGGCCCACGCAGCCGGGCGACACCCGCATGGTGGCGATCAGGTCGGCGGCCAGCCGCACGGTCTCCTCGGCGGTCGGATCGATTTGCCCGCCCGGCCGGCTGAGCACCGGATCCGGGGCGGAGACCACCGGGATGACCCGGCCGGTGCCCAGCGCCTCGGGGACCCAGTCACCGAGACCCACATACGCGTCGGCCTGCGGGTCCGACTTCGATACGTCCGGTGCGCCGCTCACAGCACATCCGGTTCGGCGGGCCGGAGGGTCACCTCGACGCCGAGACCGGCGGCTGCCTCTGCCAGCCGGCCGCCGAGCGCGTCGGCGGTGCCGATGGGCAGTTCCACCTCGGCCACCACCACGTAGAGCGTCCCCGCCAGGCGGGTGCTCAGGTCGGTGACGTTGCCGCCGGCCTCGGCCAGCGCCCGGGTCATCGCCGCCACGATGCCCATCCGGTCGGCACCGTGCACCGCCATCACGTATGGTTCGCCGGCCGGCGAAGCCTCGCCGTCGGGCGTCACCGCGCGTACCGTCGCCAGCAGTTGACCGTCGGCGGCCAGCGGCGCCAGCGCGGTCTCGACCTCGGCGGCGGCCGGGCCGACGCAGATCAGGGTCATCGCGAAGTGTCCCCGCAGACGGGTCATTGTGCTGTCGGTGAGGTTGGCGCCGAGCCGGGCGAGCACCTCGGCGACGTCAGCCACGATGCCGGGCCGGTCCCGGCCGATGACGGTGATCGCAAGCTCGTTCATCCGGGCATTCTGCCCGACCGTCGCGCGCCGTCGGCGTCGGCCCGCCCGACCGTCCGAACGACGGGATCGGCGCGCGTGACATCATCGGCGACGCGATGACAGAACCCACTTTCGCCGGCCGGGTCAGCCGGTGGTACGAGCAGCACGCGCGGGACCTGCCTTGGCGCCGGCCCGCGACGAGTCCCTGGGCGATCCTGGTCAGCGAGGTCATGCTCCAGCAGACGCCGGTCGTCCGGGTGCTGCCCGCCTGGCAGGCGTGGCTGGAGCGCTGGCCGACGCCGGCCGCCCTGGCCGGGTCCGGCCCCGCCGAGGCGATCCGCATGTGGGGACGGCTCGGCTATCCCCGCCGGGCGGTCCGGCTGCACGAGTGCGCGGTCGCCATCGTGGAACGGCACGGCGGTGCGGTGCCGGACCGGCTGGAGCATCTGCTCGCCCTGCCCGGGGTCGGCACGTACACCGCCCGGGCGGTCGCCGCCTTCGCGTACGGCCAGCGTCACCCGGTGGTCGACACGAACGTACGTCGGGTGGTCTGTCGGGCGGTGGCCGGAGAACCGGATGCCGGTCCGACCACCCGCCCCGCCGATCTGGTCGCCACCGAGGAACTGCTGCCAACCGAACCAGCCGAGGCGGCCCTGGCCAGCGCCGCCATCATGGAGTTGGGGGCGGTGGTCTGCACCGCCCGGTCGCCCCGCTGCGAGGCGTGCCCGGTCGAGTCGACCTGCGCCTGGCGGGCCTCGGGACGCCCCGCTCCAGCCGGTCCGACCCGCCGTCCCCAGCGGTACGCGGGCACCGACCGCCAGGTACGCGGCCTGCTGCTGGGGGTGCTCCGGGAGGCCACCAGCCCGGTGCCGCACCAACGCCTGGACCAGGTGTGGGCGGACGACGTGCAGCGCGCTCGGGCCCTCGCCGGACTCGTCGACGACGGCCTGGTGGAGCCGGTCGGTGAAACATCGTTCCGGTTGATCGGCGACGGCCCGCCGGCACCGGTGCCTGGCTGAGTACCGGTCACCGTCGACGGGCCGCCAAAACGGCGACCGGCTGAGGGCCGGCCCCGAACGGGACCGGCCCTCAACATTCGATCTCTGCGGGTGGATCAGGCGGAATAGCCACGGCTGGCGATCCAGTCGGCCAGCGCGTCGGTGCTGATCCAGTACTCGGCTCGGGCGGCGTCGGCCGAGTCGGCGATCTTCATCTGGTCGCCACCGTCGCGGTAGCCGGTCACCGCGATGTAGTGCCCGCCATCGAAGGTGTGGCTGCCACCGTCGAGGTCGGTGGCGGTACCCACGACGTTCGCCACCACGCCTCGGCCGTCGTCGACTGCGCGGACGACGTCTTCCCGCAGCCGGTCGGTCTCGCCCCGGCTGGCGGCCTGACCGGGGATCTCCACCGTGCGGTAGACGTCCTTGCCGGCCTTCCGGTTGAGGGCCTCGGTGATCAGGAAGGCCGAGTCGGTGCCCTGCTCAGTGGTGCCCATCTCGCGGGCCAGGTCGTCCTGGGAGACGTCCTTGTTCAGAATGCTCAGGGTGTTGCGCACCGCGGCCGGGCCGCAGTAATAGAAATTCGGCTGGGCTTCGTAGCGCAGCTTCAACTGCCGCTCACCCTTGCCGTGCCCCCGCTCGGTCACGGCGGCCAGCGGGTCGGAACTCGGCGGGGCGGCGGCCGCGCTCACCGGACCGGCGATCATCCCGCCGGCGCAGACGGCACCGGCGGCGGTCAGGGCAGCCTTGCGGATCGGACTAGTCATGATCGTTGCCTTCCGTCTCGGGGGATCGACACGACACCAGGAGATGGGAGGATGCGATACCGCGTCGGATGGGAGCGGCACGCGCGCGCCTGCTCCAGGTCTGCGACGGCCTCGGTCCCCGATCATCTGCGGGTTGGCCGACCGGGCGGCCGTCGCGGTTACTCCCGGTACAACGGCTCTCCGGACCGGTCCATGCCCCGGCAAACCGTGACCACCGTCACGACAATCCGCCCCAAAGCGGACAAACGGCTTGCAGTGGCCCGCTCACGCCCTCGACCCCACAGACGGCGGCGGCCCGGTGGCATTCGCCACCGGGCCGCCGTTGCTTCGGCTGACGACCTTACTCGTCAGCGCCTGCGGGAGCCGTCCTGCCGCCGAGGTCGGCCGGCACGGCGTCCGGCACCTCCACCGGGCGGTCGGAGCCCTTGAAGACGAGCTTGGATTTGTCGATGTCGTTGGGGTCGCCTTCGCAGTCCACGACCACGATCTGGCCGGGGGTGAGTTCGTTGAACAGGATCCGTTCGGACAGGTTGTCCTCGATGTCGCGCTGGATGGTGCGGCGTAGTGGACGTGCTCCTAGTACTGGGTCGAAGCCCTTCGCGGCGAGGTACTTCTTCGCGTTGTCGGTCAGTTCCAGGCCCATGTCCTTGTTGCGTAGTTGGGTTTCGATGCGGGAGATCATGATGTCGACGATCGACAGGATCTCGGCCTGACGCAGTTGGTGGAAGACGATGGTGTCGTCGATGCGGTTGAGGAACTCGGGTCGGAAGTGCTGCTTGAGTTCGTCGTTGACCTTCTGCTTCATGCGGTCGTAGTTGGACTCCGAGTCCTCCGAGGCCTGGAAGCCCAGCGACACCGCTTTGGCGACGTCGCGGGTGCCCAGGTTGGTGGTCAGGATGATGACCGTGTTCTTGAAGTCCACGATGCGGCCCTGACCGTCGGTGAGTCGACCGTCTTCCAGGATCTGCAGCAGCGTGTTGAACACGTCCGGGTGGGCCTTCTCGATCTCGTCGAACAGGACCACGCTGAACGGCCGACGACGTACCTTCTCGGTCAGCTGCCCACCCTCGTCGTAGCCGACGTAGCCGGGCGGGGCGCCGACGAGCCGGGACACCGTGTACCGGTCGTGGAACTCGGACATGTCCAGCTGGATGAGGGCGTCCTCGGACCCGAACAGGAACTCGGCGAGGGCCTTGGACAGCTCGGTCTTACCCACGCCGGACGGGCCGGCGAAGATGAACGACCCCGACGGCCGCTTCGGGTCCTTCAACCCGGCCCGGGTACGCCGGATCGCCTTCGACACGGCCTTGACCGCGTCCTCCTGACCGATGACGCGCTTGTGGAGCTCGTCCTCCATACGCAGCAGACGCGAGGTCTCCTCCTCGGTCAGCTTGTAGACCGGGATACCCGTCCAGTTGCCGAGCACCTCGGCGATCTGCTCGTCATCGACCTCACTGACGACGTCGAGGTCCCCGGCCTTCCACTCCTTCTCCCGCTGCGCCTTCTGACCCAACAACTGCTTCTCGGTGTCGCGCAACTGCGCCGCCCGCTCGAAGTCCTGCGCGTCGATCGCGGACTCCTTGTCCCGACGCACCTGCGCGATCCGCTCATCGAAGTCCCGCAGATCCGGCGGCGCGGTCATCCGACGGATCCGCATCCGGGCGCCCGCCTCATCGATCAGGTCGATCGCCTTGTCCGGCAGGAACCGATCCGAGATGTACCGATCAGCCAGGGTCGCGGCCGCGACCAGAGCAGCGTCGGTGATCGAGACACGGTGATGCGCCTCGTAACGGTCCCGCAGACCCTTGAGAATCTCGATGGTGTGCGCCAACGACGGCTCACCCACCTGGATCGGCTGGAAACGCCGCTCCAACGCGGCATCCTTCTCCAGATGCTTGCGGTACTCATCGAGCGTCGTCGCGCCAATGGTCTGCAGCTCACCACGAGCCAACATCGGCTTCAAGATACTCGCGGCGTCGATCGCACCCTCGGCCGCACCCGCACCCACCAAAGTGTGGATCTCATCAATGAACAGGATGATGTCACCACGGGTACGGATCTCCTTGAGCACCTTCTTCAAACGCTCCTCGAAATCACCGCGGTACCGAGAGCCAGCCACCAACGCACCCAGGTCAAGCGTGTACAACTGCTTGTCCTTGAGCGTCTCCGGCACCTCACCCTTGATGATCTTCTGAGACAGACCCTCCACCACAGCCGTCTTACCAACACCCGGCTCACCGATCAACACCGGGTTGTTCTTCGTACGGCGGGAGAGCACCTGCATCACCCGCTCGATCTCCTTCTCCCGCCCGATCACCGGATCCAGCTTGCCCTCCCGAGCAGCCTGGGTCAGGTTCCGACCGAACTGATCCAACACCAAACTGGTCGACGGCGCAGCCTCACCCGGCGCGGCACCAGCCGCGGCCGGCTCCTTACCCTGGTAACCGGAAAGCAACTGAATCACCTGCTGACGAACCCGGTTCAGATCCGCGCCCAGCTTCACCAAAACCTGAGCAGCGACACCCTCACCCTCACGGATCAGGCCCAACAGGATGTGCTCCGTACCGATGTAGTTGTGGCCGAGCTGCAACGCCTCCCGCAGCGACAACTCCAACACCTTCTTGGCCCGCGGCGTGAACGGAATATGCCCGCTCGGCGCCTGCTGACCCTGCCCAATGATCTCCTCCACCTGCTGACGGACGCCCTCCAGAGAGATCCCCAAACTCTCCAGAGCCTTCGCCGCAACGCCCTCACCCTCATGGATCAGACCCAACAGGATGTGCTCCGTACCGATGTAGTTGTGATTGAGCATCCGGGCCTCTTCCTGGGCCAGGACGACAACCCGTCGCGCTCGGTCGGTGAACCGCTCGAACATGCCCTCGTGCTCCTCACGTGCCGTGCGCACTCGATCTTGGTGGTCAAGACTCTCGGCGGGGCCGGATACGCGAGCGCCCGGGACGGGCGTCCGCGCCTCATTACTCTATCGCCGCGAGCCGACTCGGCTGACCTCGTGTGTCTGCGTCGTAGGCCCGGTACGCGTCGTTTTGCACAACCCTCCACGCTCAACGGGTGTTCCGGGCGTGGTCTGTGTACGCGCAGAGCGAAATTCGGCCCGGTGGCCGGGACCTCCGGGAACGCCGCACGGGGGCGCCCCGGCCCGGGGACGGCACCGCCACGGCGCCATCCACAGGTTGTGGACAAGACATCCACCGGTTGTGGACAACGCGCGACCCACCCCGAATAGTCCCGCCGACGCCGACGCCGGCCCGGAGAAGCTCTCCGGGCCGGCGTCGTGGCCGCTCGTGGCAACTGGTCTCAGTGACCGGCCTTCGAGTGGTACTCGTCGACGATCTCCTGGGGGATGCGGCCCCGGTCCGAGATGTCCTTGCCGGCCTTGCGGGCCCAGGCCCGGATGGCCTTGTTCTGCTCACGGTCGGCGGTGGCGCCACCGCGACCACGGGCGGCCCGACCACCGACGACCACACCGCCGCGACCGACCTTGGTGCCGTGGGCGATGTACTGGGCGAATACCTCGCGCAATTTCTCTGCGTTCGAACCTGACAGGTCGATCTCGTACTGAACACCGTCGAGCGCGAACTTGACGGTCTCGTCCGCGTCCCCGCCGTCCAGGTCATCGACCAGCTTGTGAATGATCTGCTTGGCCATGCCACATTCCTTTCGAGCAGGGCTGATCCTGCCAACTGCACAAGCACAATAACCCGTCAGATGCTTGCCGCGTCAATAGGATGCGGTAACGAGGCGGTAAGTTTTCGTACGACTACTCGGCGCGAACCAAGGGGAAGAGGATGGTTTCCCGAATTCCCAGGCCGGTCAGCGCCATCAGGAGGCGGTCGATTCCCATTCCCATGCCACCGGCCGGCGGCATTCCGTACTCCATCGCCCGGAGAAAGTCCTCGTCCAGTCGCATCGCCTCGTCGTCGCCCCGGGCGGCCAGCTGCGCCTGGGCCATCAGACGTTCCCGCTGCACCACCGGGTCGACCAGCTCGGAGTACGCGGTGCCCAGCTCGAAACCGAGCACGTACAGGTCCCACTTCTCCGCCAGGCCCGGCTCGCTGCGATGGGAGCGGGTCAGCGGACTCGTCTCCTCCGGGTAGTCCCGCACGAAGGTGGGCGCCTCCAGACCGGGTACGACGAGTTCCTCGAACAGTTCCTCGACGAGCTTGCCCGGCCCCCACTTCGGGTCGACGGCCAGGCCCACCTTGTCGGCGTACTCGACCAGGCGCGCCCGGTCGGTGTGCACCGTGACCTCCTCACCGAGCGCCTCGGAAAGCACGCCGAAGAGGGTGACCGAACGCCACTCGCCGCCGAGGTCGAACTCCCGACCGTCAGCGTGGGTGACCACCGTCGATCCGGAGACCGCGATCGCCGCCCGCTGGACGAGATTGCGGGTCAACTCGGCCATCGTGTTGTAGTCGCCGTACGCCTCGTACGCCTCCAGCATGGCGAACTCGGGCGAGTGCGAAGAGTCGATACCCTCATTACGGAAGTTGCGGTTGATCTCGAAGACCCGCTCGACGCCGCCGACGACGGCGCGCTTCAAAAACAGTTCCGGCGCGATTCGCAGATACAGATCGGTGTTGAGTGCATTGCTGTGGGTCACGAACGGTCGGGCCGCCGCACCCCCATGCAGCAACTGCAACATCGGGGTTTCCACCTCCAGGTAACCCTCGCCGTGCAACGAATCGCGCAGGCTGCGCAACGCCGCCGCTCGGGTACGCACCATCTGCCGCGCCTGCGGCCGGACGACCAGATCGACGTAGCGCTGCCGGACGCGGGCCTCCTCGCTGAGCGGCTTGTGCGCCACCGGCAGCGGGCGCAACGCCTTGGCGGTGACCGCCCACTGCTCGGCCAGCACCGACAACTCACCCCGGCGGCTGGTGATCACCTCTCCGGTGACCCCGACGTGGTCGCCGAGATCGACCAAACGCTTCCATGCCTCCAGCCGATCCGCGCCGACCCGGTCCAGCGACAGCATGGCCTGGAGTTCGGTGCCGTCGCCGTCACGCAGGGTGGCGAAACAGAGCTTGCCGGTGTTCCGCACGAAAATCACCCGGCCGGTGACCGAGACCCGGTCGCCGGTGGCGGTGTCCGTGGGCAGCTCCGCGTATCGCTCGCGCAGCTGGCTCAGCGTGCTGGTGCGCGGGTAGCCGACCGGATAGGGCGGCACACCGTCGGCGAGCATCCGGTCCCGCTTCTCCCGGCGGACCTTCATCTGCTCGGGAAGGTCGTCGGCGGGGTCGACTGGCACGGGGCTCTGTTGGGTCACGGCACGCTTCCTCAGCGGGAGAATTCGGGCGGGGTCAAGCCCCGAGCGTACTCAAACGCCCCGGGGACCGTTACTGGATAGCCTGCCGGTCATGACCGGCCCCACCCAGGCCCTCTCCTTCGGCACCGCCGCCGCCCTATACGACCGCCGCCCGAAGCCGGTCGGGCTGCCCGGAAACCCCACTGCGACCACGCCGGAAACCACCGCAACCACCGCCGGAAAGCCCCACCGCAACCACAACGCCAGCCCCAAGCGTCAGAGGTTCCGCTCGTACACCATGCGCAACCCGATCAACGTGATCATCGGTTCGTGATGCGTGATCGTCCGGCATTCGTTCAGCACCAGCGAGGCCAGCCCGCCGGTCGCGATCACCGCCTTCAGCTCGCCCAGCTCGGCGGCCATCCGCTCCACGATCCGGTCCACCTGACCGGCGAAGCCGAAGTAGAGGCCCGCCTGTAGGCACTCGACGGTGTTCTTGCCGATCACCGAGCGGGGCCGGGTCGCCTCGACCTTGCGCAGCTGGGCGGCGCGGGCGGCGAGCGCGTCGAAGGAGATCTCGATGCCCGGGGCGAACGCACCGCCGAGGAACTCGCCTCGGCCGCTGATCACGTCGAAGTTGGTGGTGGTGCCGAAGTCGACGACGATGGACGGGCCGCCGTAGAGAGTGTACGCGGCCAGCGTGTTCACCACCCGGTCCGCGCCGACCTCCTTCGGATTGTCGATGGCGAGCTGCACCCCGGTACGTACGCCGGGCTCGACGATGACGCTCGGCAGCTCACTGTAGTAGCGGGTGAGCATGGTCCGCAGCGAGCGCAGGGCCGCCGGGACCGTCGAGCAGGCCGCTACCCCGGTGATCTCGACGGCGTCACCGGCGAGCAGCCCCCGGAACATCAGCCCCAGCTCGTCGGCGGTCGAGCGGGCGTCGGTCTTGATCCGCCAGGAGTGCACCAGCTTGTCGCCGTCAAAGGTCGCCAGCACGGTGTTGGTGTTCCCGATGTCGATGCAGAGCAGCACGCACGCAGCCTAGACGGGTTCACCCGGTGCGCAGGTCCAGGGCGATGTCCAGGATCGGTGAGGAGTGGGTGAGCGCGCCGACCGAGAGGTAGTCGACGCCGGTGGCGCCCACCGCCGCCGCGTCGGCGAGGGTCAGCCCGCCGGTCGCTTCCAACTCGGCCCGGTCGCCGACGGCGGCGACCACCTCGGCGAGCACGACCGGGGACATGTTGTCCAGCAGAAGAAAGTCGACGCCGGCCTCGACCGCCTCCATCGCCTCGGCGAGGGTGTCCACCTCCACCTGCACCGGCACGTCCGGGAACGCCTCCCGGACCCGCAGGTACGCGGCGGCGACGCCGCCCGCCGCGAGCTTGTGGTTGTCCTTGACCATGGCGACGTCGTGCAGGCCCATCCGCTTGTTCGTGCCGCCGCCGGCCCGGACCGCGTACTTCTCCAGGGTCCGCAGTCCCGGGGTGGTCTTGCGGGTGTCCAGGACCATCGCCTTGCTGCCGGCCAGCGCGTCCGCCCAGGCCCGGGTGTGGGTGGCCACCCCGGACATCCGGCTGAGCAGGTTGAGGGCGGTCCGCTCGGCGGTGAGCAGCACCCGGGTGGGGCCGGTCACCGTGGCCAGCACGTCCCCCCGCGCCACCCGCTCACCGTCGCGGGCCACTAGCGACACCTCGACGGCACGCCCGATCCCGGTGGCCTGCGCGGCCAGTTCGAACACGGCGGCGGCGACCGCCAGCCCGGCCACCACACCATCGGCGCGGGCCACCACGTCGGCGGTGTCCGTCTGGGTCGCCGGGATGGTGGCCACGCTGGTCACGTCGAGCCCGTCCGGGCCGAGATCCTCGATCAGCGCGTTCTCGACGATCCGGCGCACCTGGTCCGGGTCCAGCCCGGCTGCGCGCAGCAGCCGCACCGTCTCGCTGGTCATCGCGTCTCCTCCCACCGGGTGGTCAACCGTCCCTGTCCGCCGACGGCGCCGACCAGGTGGCCGTGCCACCGCTCGTCGGCCACCGGGAAGTCCTC
Organism: Verrucosispora sp. WMMD573; assembly: GCF_027497175.1. Lineage (NCBI taxonomy): Bacteria > Bacillati > Actinomycetota > Actinomycetes > Micromonosporales > Micromonosporaceae > Micromonospora > Verrucosispora sp. WMMD573. The sequence goes on from NZ_CP114901.1 coordinate 996,262, forward strand.
CCGCCAGTGGCAACCCCGGGTCTCCCGGCGGGCGTACGCCGCAGCGACAAGCGTGGCGGCCACCGTGAGCAGGTTCGTCGCCTCCCAGTCCGCGGTACGCGGCGTGCCGCGAGCGGCGCCCAACTCGACAAGTTCGGCGGCGGTCGCGGTGAGTGTCGCGGCCGAGCGGAGCACGCCGGCGCCCCGGGTCATCGCCCGTTGCAACACCGGCGTCGCACCGGCGGGCAGCACCCAGCCGCCCTCGCCGTGCCACGCCCCGGTGTCCGCCGGGCGGGCCTGCTCGGGCAGACCGGCGGCGATGTCGTCGGCGATCCGTCGGGAGAAGACCAGCCCTTCCAGCAGCGAGTTGCTGGCCAGCCGGTTCGCGCCGTGCACACCGGTGCAGGCGACCTCGCCGCAGGCGTACAGACCGGGAATCGAGGTCCGGCCGTGCAGGTCGGTGCGGACCCCACCGGAGGCGTAGTGCGCGGCCGGCGCCACCGGGATCAGGTCGGTTCCCGGGTCGACGCCGATGGCCAGGCACGATGCGACGATCGTGGGAAACCGGCGGGCCAGGAAATCACCGCCGAGATGACGGGCGTCGAGGTGGACGTGGTCGGCACCGGTGGCCCGCAGCACCCGGTGGATGCCCTTGGCGACCACGTCCCGTGGCGCCAGTTCGGCAAGTTCGTGCTGGCCCAGCATGAAGCGTTTACCGTCGGCGTCCACCAGGTACGCGCCCTCGCCCCGCAACGCCTCGGAGACCAGCGGCTGCTGAGCGTGGCCGGCACCGGGCACCCGGGAGTGCTCCGGCACGATCAGCGCGGTCGGATGGAACTGCACGAACTCCACATCGGTGACCGCCGCACCGGCCCGCATGGCCAGGGCGACCCCGTCGCCGGTGGAGACCGCCGGGTTGGTGGTGGCCGCGAAGATCTGCCCCATGCCGCCGGTGGCCAGCACGACCGCGCGGGCCAGCAGGGCACCGACACCGTCCTCGCTGCCCTCGCCGAGCACGTGCAGCGTCATCCCGCACGCCGCGCCCAGCCCGCCCGGGCCGTCGCCGGGGGCCCGGAGCAGATCCAGCACCAGCGCGTGCTCGACGAGCCTGATCCACGGGTCGCGGCGTACCGCCTCGTGCAGCGCCCGCTGCACCTCCGCACCCGTCGCGTCGCCTCCCGCATGCACGATCCGGTCGGCGCGGTGCCCGCCCTCCCGGGTGAGCATCAACGAGCCGTCGGCGTTGCGGTCGAACTCGGCACCGAGGCGCATCAGTTCCCGCAGCCGGGTCGGCCCCTCCTCCACCAGTACGCGGACCGCCGCCGGGTCGCACAGGCCAACGCCGGCGATCTCGGTGTCGGAGGCGTGCATGGCCGGGGTGTCGGCGGGGTCGAGCACCGCGGCGATGCCGCCCTGCGCCCACCGGGTCGATCCCTCGTCGATGTCGACCTTGGTGACCACGGTGACGTGCAGGCCCGCCTCGCGCAGATGCAGCGCGGCGGTCAGCCCGGCCACCCCGGAGCCGACCACGATCACGTCGGTGGTCTCCACCCAGCCGGGCGCCGGGGCGGCCAGCCGGCTCGGCAGCGCCGGCAGGCCGACGGTCGGTAGGTCCATGCCCACAGTCAACCCGAATGGCTTTCGCCTCGTGTGGCGGGGGCGGGACGAGTGGTTCCGGCTACTTCGTCCGGACCGGAAGCTCAGCCGGGCCGGCCCCCTTGAGCGTCCCGGTCACCCGGCGGTCGCTGAGCCACAGGTAACAGCGGATCCCCCGGTCGCCCACCCGCCACCGACCGGCGCTGGGCGGACGCACCACCACGTCGGTACGGAAGGCCAGGTCCTCGTCGGCCGGCAGACCGGCGAAGCGGGCGAGGACCGAGCGGCAGCCCGTGTAGAAGGGCGCCCACTGCGCGCTGCGGGTCGGATACGCGCGGTCCGGGGCGGGCCAGACCCCGGCGAACTCGGCGTCGTGGCGCTCGGTGCACGGCACCGGAACCAGGGTCTGCACCACACCGCCACCGCCGGTGCGCGTCTGCTGACACCCCAGTCGCAGCGGCGACGTCGTCCGTAGCACGTCGCGCAGCGAGCCGGTCCGCAGCACGACCTTGGCACCCGCCTCCACCGTGTCTACCTCCATCAGGTCGCAGCGGTACCAGCGCGAACCGGCCGCCCAGCCCGGCCCGGACGGCACCGCGACCGCCAACCGGAGCCGCCCGGCCCGCCAGTTGTCACCGACGTAGCCGTTGGCCCGGTTGTCACACTCGGCGAAGGCGGTACGCAGTTCCGCCGAGCCGGTGGCCGGCGGTTCGTCCCGGGTGGGAAAGGCGCCGACGTGCACCGTCTCGACCCGGTGCGGCGCGGCGCAGTCCACCGGGGCGTACGCGCCCAGCGGCACCACCTCGGCGAAGTCGGCCTCGTGACAGACCCCGGCGACCGGGGTGAAGGGCCCGGGCGGCGGCAGGGCGGCCCAGTCGTCCACCAGGTTGCCGTCCAGCCCACCTGTCGACCCGCAACCGGCCAGCAACGCCGCCGCGATGAAGGCCGCGACCAGGGTCCTCGTCGCATGCTGCATGGCGCCGCCTCCCCCAGTCAGCGGCCGTCCCCCGACGGCGCCTTCAGGGTAACCAGAAATGACCTTCCGGTGACAGACCGGAATCGCGGCGCGATTGTCGCCGCCGGTCCGAAAGGCCCGCCCGCGCGACGGATCCCGGCCGCCGAGCGGACCCGCTACACCGACAGCGGGTTCGGCACCGGGGTGCCGGCGGTGCCGGGCGCGGCGGTCGACGGGTCGGCACCGAGGTCGACGACCCTGTTGTCCGCGTCCACGTGCACCACCCGGGGGCGGTACGTGCGAGCCTCGGCATCGTCCATCTGCCCGTACGAGATGAGGATGACCAGGTCACCCGGCTGCACCAGGCGGGCTGCGGCACCGTTGATGCCGATCACGCCGCTGCCCCGCCGGCCCGGGATGACGTACGTCTCCAGCCGGGCCCCGTTGGTGATGTCGACGATCGCCACCTGCTCACCTGGAAGCAGGTCGGCCGCGTCGAGCAGATCCTCGTCGACGGTCACCGAGCCGACGTAGTGCAGATCCGCCTGGGTCACCGTGGCCCTGTGGATCTTGGACTTGAGCATCGTGCGGAACATCGGGACGCCTTTCGCGGGTACGTGTGGTCAGGAAGCCGGGTCGAGTCGGATCGGAGCGTTGTCGATCAGTCGGGTGGTGCCCACCCAGGCCGCCACGAGCAGTCGGGCCGGGCCGCGCACCGGCCCGGGCTCCAGATCCGGATCGGTGAGCACCAGGTAGTCGAGCCGTGCTCCGGACTCGCCGGCACCGAAGGCGACGTGCGCGGCGGTCAGCACCGCCGCGGCGTCACGACCGACCGCGGCAGCCTCCGCGCCGGCCCGCAACGCCCGGGACAGGTTCAGCGCCACCGAGCGCTCGGCCGGCGAGAGGTAGCGGTTGCGGCTGGACAGGGCGAGGCCGTCCGGCTCCCGGACCGTGGGTACCCCGATCACCTCGACCGGCACGTCCAGGTCCCGGCACATCCGCCGGACCAGGGTCAACTGCTGGTAGTCCTTCTCACCGAAGAAGGTCAGGTCCGCGCGGGTGAGTTGGAGCAGCTTCAGCACCACGGTGAGCACACCGTGGAAGAAGCCGGGTCTGCTCGCCCCCTCCAGATCCTCACCGAGCGGCCCCGGATTGACCCGGACCGCCGGCTCGCCGCCGGGGTACATCTCCTCCAGGGAGGGAGCGAAGACCAGGTCGGCACCGGCCCGCCGGCAGACTTCAAGATCAGATTCGAGAGTACGCGGATAGCGGTCGAAGTCCTCGTTCGGCCCGAACTGCAGCGGATTCACGAAGATCGTCACGATAACGTGGTCGGCGCGTGCCCGGGCCTCCCGCAGCAGCGTCTCGTGCCCCTCGTGCAGCGCGCCCATGGTCATCACCACTCCCACCGTCCCGGTCCGGGCGGCTCGCGCCCTGGCCAGGTCGGCGCGGGTGTGCACCAGCTCCGTCACGTGATCCACCTCGCTCGACACCTGTCCCTCGCCGATGATCACGCCGCCACCCCGCTCCGGTGGTCGTCCAGGACGCCGAACAGTGACGCCGCGTCGCCCGGACGCAGCCGACCAGCCGCGACGGCCCGATCGGCGGTGCGGCGCGCCAGCACGAGGTAGGGCTCGACCGACTCTGGCGCGGTGGCGGCGAGCCGCGCCAGGTGCCGCCGCACCGTGCCGGCGTCGCCACGGGAGACCGGGCCGGTCAACGCGTCGTCACCGAGGCGCAACGCGTTCTCCAGCGCCGCGTGCAGCAACGGGGCGAGCACCTTCTCGGGCTGACCCACCCCGGCGTCACGCAGCCGGTCGGCCGCCTCGTTGACCAGGGTCACCAGGTGGTTGGCGCCGTGTGCCAGCGCCGCGTGGTACAGCGGTCGGTCCGCCTCGGCGATCCACTCGGGCACCCCGCCGAGGTCGACCACCAGCCGGGCCGCCAGCGGGCGCAGGTCGGCCGGCGCGGTCACCCCGTACGAGACGCCGGGCAGTCGGCCGAGGTCGTCGGGCGTACCGGCGAAGGTCATCGCGGGATGCAACGCCAGCGGACGGGCGCCAGCCGCGCTGGCCGGCGCCAGCACCGCCAGGCCGTGCGCCCCCGACGTGTGCGCGATCACCTGGCCGGGGCACAGCGCGCCGGCGGCAGCCAGACCGGTCACCACCTCGGCCAACGCGTCGTCCGGCACGGCGACCAGGAGCAGGTCGATGGCAGCCCGAGCGACCTCGGTGGCGGAGCGGCGCGGGACGGTCGGCAGCAGCAGTGCCAGGCGGGCCCGGGAGGCACCGGACGCCCCGCTGGCGGCGACCACCCGATGACCCGCAGCGGCCAGCGCGGCGCCCAGGGTGGCACCCACCCGCCCGGCGCCGAGGACGCCGACGGTGAGCACGGAAGTGGTGGCGACCTGGGCCGATGCCACGGTCGCGGGCCGCCGACGGGCGGCCGAGTCGGTGCGCAGCGGTGCGCTCATGTCACGATCCAGTCCTCGAGACGGGTACCGGTCGGGGCAAGTATGCGTCGCTGACGCGGATCTGAAACAAGGATGTGTGAAATCGTTCACCGGTGTGAGGAGGGCCCCATGTCGATGCGCTGGCGGGAGGCGATGCGGCAAGCGCTCTACGGACCCGCAGGCTTCTTCGTCTCCGGCACCGGACCCGCAGCCCATTTCCGGACCAGCGTCCACGCTTCCCCGATCTTCACCTCGGCGCTGCTCCGCCTGATCCACCAGCTCGACGCCACGCTGGGCTTCCCCGACCCGTTCGACGTGGTGGATGTAGGGGCGGGGCGGGGTGAACTCCTCAGCGCTCTCTCCGCGGCGGTCACCGTTGGGGTTTCCGGGGAGCCCGCCCGGACCACCACAGCCGCCGCCGGTACCACGCCGGCTGACACCTCATCCGGATCCGTCGAGTCGTTGCCGTCCGCGCCGGTTCCGCTGGCTCGGCGGGTACGGTTCACCGCCGTCGAACTCGCCCCGCGCCCTGCCGATCTCCCAGACCAGATCGCCTGGACGAACGAGACCCCCACCGCCATCACCGGCCTGCTGCTGGCCACCGAGTGGCTCGACAACGTCCCCCTCGACCTCGCCACCCGCACCGACCACAACTGGCACTACCTCCTCGTCGACCCCACCACCGGCACCGAAACGACAGGCGAACCGATCAGTCGAGACGACACAGACTGGCTGACCACTTGGTGGCCCTCCCAGACCCACCAGCCCCCCGGCACGCAGAATCCCACCGACGACCCGAACCTCCCTCCGCACACCGAAACGGACGGTTCGGGCCCGACCACGTCGCGTTTCCGGGCAGCCCGGCCGGCGCAGGGATCAAGCCTGACCGCCCGGAGCCGGCCGGGCTGCCCGGAAACCCCCACGGACGGCACGCCCACAGAGCGCACTCCCACGGACCGCATACCGCCAATGGGGCGGGCGGAGATCGGGCGGACCAGGGACGAGGCATGGGCTGACGCCCTGAGGCGCGTCGACCGGGGGCTGGCGTTGGCGGTGGACTATGGACACCTGCGTGCGGAGCGGCCGATCGACGGGACGCTCACCGGGTACCGGGCTGGGCGGCAGGTGCCGCCGGTGCCGGACGGCTCCTGCGACGTCACCGCACACGTCGCCATGGACTCGGTCGCCTCCTCCGGTGCGCGGGTCGCCCGGTGCGCGTACGTGCTGACCTCGCAGCGGGAGGCGTTGCGAGCGCTCGGGGCCGACGGCGGACGACCGGCGTTGAGCCTGGCCTCCAGCGACCCGGCCGGCTACCTGCGGGCGCTGGCCACCGCGTCGGCGGCGGCCGAGTTGACCGACCCGGCCGGCCTCGGCGGCCACTGGTGGCTGTGGCAGCCGGTGGGACTGCGCGCCGATCAGCTGCCGTCTCTCGCGGCCCTGACCGACGGTGCCGACGGGCGGCGCGGCTGATGGGCGACCACCGCCAGTCCCGGCGGTTCATGGCACGATGGCGGGCATGACCACGGGAGAGCTGCGCGAGCTGACCGTTGGCACCGGCGCCGGGCTGGTGGCCGGCACCGGCGGCGAGCAGCTCGGCGCGGACATGGTGCTGAACATCGGACCGCAGCACCCCTCCACGCACGGCGTGCTACGACTCAAGCTCGTGCTCGACGGCGAGCGGGTGCTCGCCGCCGAACCGGTCGTCGGTTACATGCACCGGGGTGCCGAGAAGCTGTTCGAGGTACGCGATTACCGGCAGATCATCGTGCTGGCCAACCGGCACGACTGGCTCTCGGCGTTCGCCAACGAGCTGGGCGTGGTGCTCGCGGTGGAACGGCTGATGGGCATGGAGGTGCCCGAGCGGGCCACCTGGCTGCGGATGGCGCTCGCCGAGTTGAACCGGGTACTCAACCACCTGATGTTCCTCGGTTCGTATCCACTCGAGATCGGGGCGATCACTCCGATGTTCTACGCCTTCCGAGAACGGGAGACGCTCCAGACGGTGCTGGAGGAGGTCTCCGGCGGGCGGATCCACTACATGTTCAACCGGGTCGGCGGCCTGAAGGAGGAGGTGCCGGCCGGCTGGACCGGACGGGCCCGGGTCGCCATCGGTGAGGTACGCCGCCGGATGCCGGACCTGGACAACCTGATCCGCAGGAACGAGATCTTCCTGGCCCGTACCGTCGGCGTGGGGGTGCTGTCGGCGGCCGACGCGGCGGCGTTCGGTGCCTCCGGTCCGGTCGCCCGGGCCTCCGGGCTCGACCTGGACCTGCGCCGGGACGAGCCGTATCTGGCCTACGACCAGCTCGACGTGCCGGTGGTGACGAAGACGGCCGGCGACTGCCACGCCCGCTTCGAGGTGCTGCTCGACCAGGTTTACACCTCGCTCGATCTGGCGGAGCAGTGCCTGGACCGGGTCGACCGGCTCACCGGACCGATCAACACCAGGCTGCCGAAGGTGCTCAAGGCACCGGAGGGACACACCTACGCCTGGACGGAGAACCCACTCGGCATCAACGGGTACTACCTGGTCTCCCGGGGCGAGAAGACGCCGTGGCGACTCAAGTTGCGTACCGCCTCGTACGCCAACGTGCAGGCCCTGGCCACCCTGCTGCCCGGCTGTCTGGTGCCGGATCTGATCGCCATCCTCGGCTCGATGTTCTTCGTGGTCGGCGACATCGACAAGTGACGGCCCCTTCCCGGCGCCACCGACGGGTGGCGGCGAGTCCCGGGGTCAGCGCCAGCGGCCAGCGCCGCTCTCGTACGCGGCCGGGCCGTGGTCGGGCTCCTCCACGCGGTGCCGGCGGCCGTACTGCTCCCCGCCCGCACGCGGTGCGCGCGGGGGTTCGGGCTGGTACCCGTACGCCGGCTCGGGCTGGTAGCCGCTCGCTTGCTCAGGCTGGTGACCGCGCTGACGGGGCGGTCGCCACTCCTGCGGCACCGGCACCCCACCGGCGGGAAGCGCCGGACGGCTCGCCGGCTCACCCCAGCCGTCCCGCCACGCGTCGTCGCTCGCCGCCTCCCGGCGTGACTCGTCGCGACGGACGCTCGCCCAGCGGTCCTCCATCCGGTATTCGGTGCCGGCCGGATCGGCGTGCAGCTCGGCCCGGCGCTCGCCGACGCGCAGCTCGCGGCCCCGGTCGTCGTCGCGTACCGCCGCCCACCGGTCCCCGGCCCGCAACTGCGCCCAGTACTCCCCGGTGTCGTCCGCCCGGTGTCCCCGGGCCGTCGGCACCGGGTCGGCAGGGGTCTCCCAGTGCTGGTCACCCGCGTCCCAGCCCCGGTCATCGCGCGGGCCCCAGTCGCCGCCGTCCCGGTCCGCCGCGGGCGCGTGCGGATAGCCGGAGCCGCCGTCGCGGGCGGTGGACCAGTCGTCGTGTGCGGCGGACCAGCGACCCTGCTCCTGCGGTGGGGACCAGGAGCGTTCATCGTCGTGGGGCGAACCGGACCAGGGGCGCTCCTCCTCCTGGGCCGCCCCGGACCACGAACGTCCGTCCTGCCGCTCCGCACCGGACCAGCGGCGGCCGTCGTCCCGGCGGGAACGGTCCTCGCCGTCGGACCACGAGTGGTCGTCCCGGTCACTGCCGCGCCCCTGCCCGTGCTCCCCGGGCTGCCCTCCCGACCACGCCGACGCGTATCCGCCATACCGGCCGCCGGACTCGCCCACGATGGTGTGCCGGGTGGTCACATGCACCGTCTCGGTGTGCCGGACCACCCCGAGCGGCCTCCGCCCCGCCTCGTCCGGTCGGCTGTCCTGTTCCGGACGGGTCGGCGAACCGTAGACACCGGCTGAGCCGCTGGCCGGTCGATCGTTGCCGGGCCGGGAACGTTCCCCGCCGTACCCACCGACCGGGCCGTGACCGGGCTGGGCGGCGCCATAGACCCCGGCCTGCGCGGCCGGTCGTTCGGGCTGCCGTGGCGGGGCCTCCGGGGTCTGCACCCGGGCCCGCCCGGGGCCGGACGGCTCGTCGTTCGTCACCGTCTCGGCGCCACCCGCGTCGATCCGCCGACGCACCCCGGCCAACGCCTCGTGCACCCGCTGGACCTCGTCGAGCGCCTGGTTGCCGCGCTGGGCGGCAGCGACGATCTCACCGCGTAACTCCCGCCGCAGCCCGTCGACCTCCGCCCGAAGTTCCTCGGCGTGCTGTCCGCCGCCGTCGACACGCAGCGTGATGGAGAGCCCGATCAGCACCACGGCCAGGATGGCCAGCACCGCGGCGAACCGAAGGGGCCCGTTGCCGTCAGCGACCAACAGGATCAGCACCGCGACGGGAGCCAGGGCCACACCGCCCCAGAAGAGCACGGTGAGCAGCTTGCGCGTATCGGCGGGCACCGGGGCGGGCATGGGTCCGCAGCCTACCGAGAGTTGCGTCACGTGGGAACGGCTTGACGGCAGGTCTCCGTTGCGAGAACCGCCGAGCGGTAGACGCCGGCAAACGGTAAGGCGCCCCGGCCGACTCGGCCGGGGCGCCATCGCGGGTGGCGCGGCTGCTCAGTTCTGCGCGTACGCCGCGTCGGTCGAGAAGACCAGGCCGACGCTGATCGTGCCGTTGCGCAGGCCCGTCTTGGTCAGCGGGCCGCCGCCGTCGAGCGAGGAGAACGACCCGACCGTCAACCCGTAGGTCTGCTCCAGGCCGGGCTTGCAGAACGGGCGCTCCTGGCACTCCGGCGGGCCACCCAGCACCGTCGCCGTACCCGAGCACTTCTCGGCCAGCTCGGAGAGGGTCCGCACGCCGTACTTCTCGGAGAACTCCTGGGTCACCGCGAAGGCGTTCTGGGTCTGAGCCGCTGCCGGCGCGCCGAAGGTCAGACCCACCTTCTCGCCCAGGTCGCGCAGCGCGGTGACGGTCTTCTCGACGTCCGGCGAGGAGACCGGCTGGCCACCGCTGTTCACCTTGCCGTTGAGGAACTCGGCGAGGGTGGCCGCGTACTCGGGGACGACCTGGATCTCGCCCTTCTCCAGCGCCGGCTCGTACAACTCCCGGTTACCGATCTGCTGCACGGTGACCTGGTAGCCCGCGGCGGCCAGCTGGATCTTGTAGAGCTCGGCGATGATCTCGCTCTCGGTGAAGTTGCCCGCCCCCACCGTGATCTGCCCGCCCGGTCCCTGCTCCACACCGTCGGTCAGCGAGTTGGCGTCGGCGAACTCCTTGGCCGCAGCCTGGGCGCTCTTGCGGTCCACGTCGACCGCCTTGTTGAGCTGTACCAGCTTCGGCGTGTCGAGCGCTGCGGAGACCTTGTCGAGCGCGGCGATCAGCTGCGGGGTCGCCACCTCGCTGTTGACCGCCGGAATGATGTTGTCGGCGTTCTGCAGTGACTTGTCGTCTTCGAGTGCGATCAACTGCTCACCGGCCACCGGCGCACAACCCTCGCCCGAGGCACCCTGCTCGGGCGCATCGGTGCCGGACGAACCGGCGTCGCCGCAACCCGCCAGGACCACCGCCGCCGCGACAGCCCCCACGACCGCGATGGACAGTCTTCTACCTGCGCGCATCAGCCCGCCTTCCGTGTCCCGGCGCGGCCCGTTCGGGCCGGCCGCGTGTCCGACGGGCGTCCGCCCTCCGGCCGCCCGCGTTACCACCCAACATCCTGATGCCACCCCCCGACAACCCGAGGAGGCGTTCGTCACCGGAACGTCACCCATTGGGGTCATCGGGCGCGGGCCGGCAGCTCCACCGACAGCGTCGATCGCCCGTCCGGCACGGTGGGCCCAATGTTCCGTGCCGTGCTCTTCGAACGTGGATTCTCCTGGTCAGGAGCCGGCGACGGCGTCCGCCGCGCGTCGCCCGGCACGACGCCGGGCGCGGCGCAGCGGGCGGGGAGTGACCAGCCGTTCGACAAACGCGAAGAGCAGTTCGACGCTGACCGCGAGCCCGGCGACCAGTAGCCCGCCGGCCAGGATCTGGCCACCACCGACCGCGATGCTCAGGCCGAAACCGAACCGGATGATCTCGCCCAGGCCACCCCCGTTGACGAAGGTCGCGAGCGCTGCGGTGGCGACCACCTGGACGGCGGCGGTGCGAAACCCGGCCGCGAGGTAGGGCACCGCGAGCGGCAGTTCCACCCGACGTAACACCTGCGCTCCGGTCATGCCCATGCCACGGGCCGCCTCCCGGGTCTGCGGATCGACCTGCCGCACCCCCGTGTACGCGTTCGCCAACAGCGGCGGCACGGCGAACACGGCCAGCGCCACCACCACCGCCGGCCGGCCGAAGCCGAGGAAGGTCAGCGGGAGGATGGTGAGCAGGGCCAGCGTGGGCACCGCCAGGGTCAGGTTGGAGACGAGTACCACCAGCCCGCCGCCCCGGCCGGTGTGTCCCAGCCACAGACCCAGCGGCCAGGCCACCAGGCAGCCGACCAGCACCGCGGCGGCCGAGATGCTTACGTGCTCGCCGAGCCGGTCCAGGATGCCGCCCGGGTTCGTCCAGTTCAGCGGGTCGTTGAGCCAGACCACCGCCTGGGACACCGGATTCGTCGCGGCGCTCATCCGGTGCGCCCGCGAAGCCATGGGGTGAGCAGCCGACCGGCCCCCACCAGAAGCAGGTCGAGCACCAGCGCCAGCAGGACGCAGAGCAGCGTGCCGGTCATGATCTGGGCCTTGTAGAGGTTGTTCTGGAAACCGGCGAAGATGATCTGCCCGAGCCCGCCCCGCCCGATCACCACACCGACGGTCACCAGGGCGACCGTGGACACCGTGGCCAACCGCAGCCCGGTCAGGATGCCGGGTAGGGCGAGCGGCAACTCGATCCGCCACAGTCGTCCCCAGCGGCCGTAACCCATGCCCTCGGCCGCCTCGCGGACCTCCGCCGGCACCTGGTTGAGCCCGGCCACGGTGTTACGGACGATCACCAGCAGCGCGTACAGCACCACCACGCTCAGCACGGTCGCGACGCCGATGCCCAGATAGGGTGCGACGAATGCGAACAGGGCCAGGGAGGGAACCGTGTAGAGCACCCCGGTCAGTGCGAGAATCGGCCCGGTGAGCGGCCGGAACCAGTAAGCCACCACCGCCAGCGGGACGGCGATCAACGCGGCGATGAGCACCGCCCGGAGGGTCAGCGTGGTGTGCTCACGCAGGGCGTTGAGCACCGTTTCGGAGTTGTCCCGCACGTACTGCCAGGAGAACCACGGGTTACCCGGATCAGCCCGGTAGCTCAGGCGGAAGGACATACGTGGAACTTACCCCGGGAGCCGAGGGTGATCGACGTGCCGCGTCGATCACCCTCGACGGCATCGGCAAGCGCTACCTGGATGGCACCGAGGCGGTGCGGGAGCTCAGCCTGCATGTCGACGAGGGCGAACTGGTCGTGCTGATCGGCCCGTCCGGCTGTGGCAAGTCGACCGTGCTGCGGATGATCAACCGGCTGATCGAGCCAACCGCCGGCCGGATACTGCTCGGCGGCTCCGACGTCACCCGGGTCGACCCGGTGAAACTGCGCCGCAAGATCGGCTACGTCATCCAGAACGTCGGGCTCTTCCCGCATCAGACGGTGGCCGCCAACGTCGCCACCGTGCCCAGGCTGCTCGGCTGGGCCACCGGCTCCGTCAAGCGCCGGGTCGAGGAACTGCTGGAACTTGTCGGTCTCGATCCGGCCCAGTTCGGCCGCCGTTACCCCCACGAACTCTCCGGCGGCCAGCGGCAGCGGGTCGGCGTGGCCCGGGCCCTCGCCGCCGACCCGGTGGTGCTGCTGATGGACGAGCCCTTCTCCGCCGTGGACCCGATCGTGCGTACCCGGCTTCAGGAGGAGTTCCTGCGGTTACAGGCGGAGGTACGCAAGACCATCGTCCTGGTCACCCATGACCTGGACGAGGCCGTCCGGCTCGGTGACCGGATCGCGGTGCTCTCCGAGGGCGGCCGGTTGGAGCAGTACGACAACCCGGCGACGCTGCTCGGCGCTCCCGCCACCGGTTTCGTCCGCGAGTTCGTCGGGGCCGACCGTGGCATCCGCCGGCTGGCCGTCACCCCGGTGACCCGGGAGGTGCTCGGTCCGCTGCCGGTCGACGGCGGTGCGGGCCTGCCGGCGGTGCCGCTGGGCGGGTCGGCGTACGACGCACTGGCCTTGCTGCTCACTTCCGCCGGCGGCCAGGCCGTGGTCACCGAGGACGGGCAACCGGTCGGGACGCTCAGCCGGGAACGCATCCTGACACTGACGGAGCCGGCCGGCTGAGTGCCACGTCGGCGTCGCCGGCCGACCGGTGGGCGGCGCGGGGTCTGACGTCAGGCACCGAAGGTCGGCCGGGTCCGTCGGCATGACGGACCCGGCCGTACGGTCAGCGCCGGCCCCGGTACCCGCCCAGGGTGGCGATGCCGATGATCCAGCCGACGAAAAGGCCGTACTCCGCGCCGTCCCCCGCGGCCTGGAAGGCGCCCAACAGCGACGGGTTGGTCCGGATCAGCGTGGTGAACAGGGCCGCGAAGGCCCCGGCGAAGACGAACGCCGCCCAGCCGGCGAAGAACTGGCTGATGGTGCCCCGGGCACGGGCGAGCTGGGAGCCCGGCAGCAGGTAGAGGAAGAGGAAGGTGAGGACGACCACGAGGATCGCCCTCAGGTCGTCGGCGAAGATCTCCTGGATGGAGTCGGAGGAGTCGAATCGCCAGGCCGGCCAGGCGAGCAGTCTGAGGAACCACCCGCCGGCGCTGTCCGGATCGGTGTTGTCCCTGGCCCAGTCGACGTACCAGGGACTACCGAAGACCAGGACCAGGATGAGCGCGGCGAGCGTGCCGGCGCCCGGTGCGGACTTGTAACGATTGGTGAGAGCCATGGCCCCGCTATTTCCCAGCGGATCGACGCAGGCAAACGTGAGGCGTCATTTATGGTGGTACGCGCTTTTGATGACGCCTAGTGCTTCATCAGGTAGTCGATGAACGCGGCGCGCAACAGCGGTGCCGACTCCTCGTAGCCGTGCCCGGTCATCTCGCGCCAGAGAGCCACCGCCTCATCGACCGTCGGCCCCACCGAGTTGGGCGCGCCGTCCAGCGCGGCAGCCTCGTCCGCATTCGGCAGGTGCCGCAGCACCGACCAGAAGAACCGTACGTCGCGGCGCTCCCGAGCAAGGGTGAACGCCCGTTCACGCAGCTCCTCGGTGGAGAGGACGTCCAACTCCTCGAACGACCGGCCGCCGGAGATCGATGATGTGTCGGTCATGTGCCGAGCCTAACCGTCGAGATCACGCTCGGCGCGCCGACGAGGTGCCGAACCGTCACCGGTCGTCGGCCTCCCAGGCTGGCGGGCCCGTCTCCCAACGCCGGGCCCCCCACGGGTCGGTGCCGCTCACGGTGGGTTGCGCCGGCAGCACGGGCGGCCAGTCACCGACCGGTTGCGGCTGCGTCACACTCCATCCCGCCCCGGTGGCCGGTTCGCTGGGCGGCGGGGGCAGTGCTCCGAGGACCGGCAGCGGAGCTCCGTACCTCTCGACCAGGCGCGTGACGATGAGCCCGACGGCCAGCGCCGCACCACCGATCGCCCAGTAGCTGACCGTCCAGCCGCGCGCACCCGCGTACGCCAGGAACAGCCCGATCGCGCCGGCCGTCAGCAGCGTTCCGAAGACGCCGCCGCGCAGCCCGAACGCGCTGGTGCCGGCGAGCAGCGTCGCGCCCACCGCCAGCACCGTCCAGTCCAACCCCGCCGCCGGTGTCACCGTCCCCTCCTCCGCGGCGACCAGCACTCCGCCGAGGCTCGCGAGCACGGTGGAGAAGACGTATCCAGTGGTGACCACGAGAGCGGCCGGCGCTCCCCGCCGCCGAGCCGGGTCGGCGACCGGACGGAACCGGCCGACCAGCCGACGGATCGGGCTCACCGCTCCGAAGAGGCCACCGAACACCGCGATCGCGGCGAAACCCACGAAGAGTTGTCCGGCGGTCCCCTGCGGGTCGTAATCCCCCTGCACCAGTACGGGCGCGGAGCGCTGCTCGATGTAGACGACGACACCGGCCGCACCGCCGAGGCTCGCCGCCCAACCGGGCACGTGCAGCAGCGCGACCACCAGTCCGAGCAACAGTCCACCGATCGCGGCCACCGCGGTGGTCGTGCCGACCGTGCCGAGCAGCCCGCGGTCACCCTGTTCGGCGAAGTGCAGCCCGGCCGCCACGGCCACCGGCCCGACAGCGAGGTTCACCGCGGCGGTACGCAGCGTCAGCCCGACGGCCAGGGCGAGCAGACCCAGGCCGACCACGTCGACGATGAGGTCCCGCAGTCCGCTGCCGCGCAGCAGGGCCGGATCCTCCCGCCACACCAGGTAGACCAGTGCGCCGAAGCCGAGCAGCAGTAGCGTCTCCCAGACGATGTAGACGCCGAAACGGTCCCGGCCCGGCTCGGCGTCGGGATCGTCGACAACGGCCTCCGCCCCGGTCGCGGGACCGGCCGAAGTGGGCTCCGGCGGTCCATCACGGCCCGGCTCGTCGTACCCCATGATTCCTGCCTCCCAGCGGTCGCCCGGACTCCACCGACGCAGGGGCGGACCAGCGGCGCTTCGGTCGCAGGCACCGTACCCGCGCGCGAGAGCGGACGTAACCCCCTGCCCGGGCGGGTGATCGACGACCCGGACCGCGTCGTGCGGAGCTTGCCGACCGGGCGGGTCTCGTGCACCAGGGCCGTGTGCGGTGTCCAGCAACGCTAGCCGGAGGCGTCGGACCCGACCGACGGCCGGTGGCGTCGGACGCCGCACCAGGCTAGCGGTGGCCCGGGTGGCTCTCCCAGTCGTCCGGCTCCTGCTCGTCGTCGGGCCGCTCCGGAACGCGACACGCCCGCTCCAGCCAGAGCGCAGCGGCCACCAGGGCGGTCGCGGCCAGCAGGCCGGCGATGGCAGCCGGGCGGTCGTCGGCGGCCGCCCGCGTCGGCTGTACGAACAACCAACCTGTCAGCCCCGCGTACCCTCCGGCGAAGATGGCACCGACCAGCGCGGACGCCTTGGCCAGCACGACGAACCGAGCCACCACCAACGGATTGACCGGGTCGCGGCCCGGTCGGCGGTCGATCCGACCCCGGGTGTTGATCGCGGCGTACGCCTCCAGCACGGCCAGCCCGGCCAACGTCACCACCGGCAACCAGGGCAGCGGCGGCAGCCGCTCGTAGTAGATGCCGCTGATCAACAACCAGGCGACCGCGGCGGCGGCGAGGGCAGCCACCACCAACGTCGAGATGCGGGTGGGCCCCATCCGCGACCCGTCCGGCGGCGGGGACACGCTCATGCCGGCACCCCGCTGCACGTCGCGCCGCCAGGAGAAACCGTCGCGCTGAGCCTGATGGTCCCCTCGGTGCGCTCGCTCATGCCGTCGACTCTAACCTCAGATCGGGCCGGGGGCTCAGTTCCGGCACCTCGACGGCGAGCGGGCCGGTGGTGAGCAGGTCGGTCAACGAACCATGCCCCGGCAGTTGGCCGTAGGGCTGGATGTCGATCCACGGTCGCAGCACGAAGGCCCGCAGATGTGCCCGGGGATGCGGCAGCGTCAGCTCGGGGTCGGCGCTCAACACCGGGCGGTCGTCGTCGGTCCACACCGCCACGATGTCGACGTCGAGCGTGCGGGGACCGAGGCGCCGCTCCGGGTCCCGGATCCGGCCGGCGGCGGCCTCCGCGGCCCGCGCCCGCGCCAACCAGTCGTAGGGTCCGGCGTCCGGGTCCGCAGCCAGCAGCACGGCATTCAGGTACGCCGGCTGGTCGGTGTCGCCCCACGGCGGGGTCTCATAGACCCCGGAGACCACCAGCACACTGTCACCGAGGACGGTCAGCGCGGTGCGCAGGTGACCCAGCCGGTCACCGAGGTTGCTGCCGAGGGAAAGCACGGCACGGGTCATCGGGTACGCGTCCGGCGCATCGTCACGGCCACGTCGGTGAAGGCGTGCGGAACCGGCGCCTCGGGCTTGTGCACCGTCACCGTCACGCCGGACACCCGCGGATCCGCCAGGCAGACCTCGATCAGCCGAACGGCGAGGGTCTCGATCAGATTGACCGGCTCGCCGGTGATCACCTCGACCAGCTGTTCGGCCAGCTCGCCGTAGTGCACGGTGTCCCGCACGTCGTCGGACCGGGCGGCCGGGCCCAGATCGAGTTCGAGCACCGCGTCGACGACGAACTCCTGACCGTTGGCGCGTTCGAAGTCGTACATCCCGTGCCGGCCGTGCGCCCGCAGGCCGGTCAGCTCGATCCGGTCGGTCATCGTCGTCCCCGCCCCTCCACTGCCGGCTCCCCGACGGGGCCCGGCCGCCCGACGTCACGTACCCCCGGCCCGGCGTCGGTCGACGAGACGGTGTCGGCGGCCGGCGCGGCCGCCAGCCGGGGACGGCCGGTGGCCTGCCAGACGGCGAGGGCGTCGACGGTGGCGCGTACCTCGTGCACGCGCACCCCCCAGGCGCCCGCGGCGACCGCGAGCAGGCTGGTGGCCACGGTGGCCGCCGCCCGCCCGTCGGTTGGTCGGGGCAGGCCGTCCGGGCCGGCCAGCAGTTGTCCCAGATAGGACTTGCGGCTCGCACCGAACAGCAGGGGATAGCCGAGTTCGACGAGTTCGGGCAGCCGGGCGCTGAGCTGCCAGTTGTGGGCCGCGTTCTTGGCGAAGCCGAGGCCCGGATCGATGATGATGCGATCCGGGTCGACTCCGGCGGCAAGCGCCGCGTCCACCCGCTGGCCGAGTTCGGCACGGACGTCGGCCACCACGTCGCCGTAGCTGGCCAGCTCACTCATCCGGCGGGAGTGGCCGCGCCAGTGCATCAGCACCCAGGGGCAGCCGGCGTCGCTGACCACCCGGGCCATGTCGGTGTCGGCGAGCCCTCCCGAGACGTCGTTGACAACGACCGCGCCGGCGTGCAGCGCCGCCACGGCCACCCGGGCGCGGGTGGTGTCGATGCTGACCGGGACACCGGCCGAGGCGAGTTCCCGGATCACCGGTACCACGCGAGCGGCCTCGGTCTCCGCGTCGACCCGATCGGCGCCGGGTCTGGTCGACTCACCACCGACGTCCACCAACCCCGCTCCTTCGGCTCGTAGCCGGACGCCGTGTGCGACAGCGGCCCCGACGTCGGCGTAGCGTCCGCCGTCGGAGAAAGAGTCGGGCGTGACGTTCAGGACGCCCATCACCACCGGGGCCGGGGCCCGCACCAGATCGGTCACGAGTAGGACGGTACCGGTACCGCAGCCCGTCGCAGACCGCCCCATCGGCACCCCTGACATGGCAATTGGAACAGGTGTACGATCGGTCGTCCGGGCCGGTTCGGGCAGTATCTTCGCGGCTTGTCGCAAAGGGGGGCGGCCCGTACGCTGTGAAATTGCCCAGCATCGAGATGGCGACGGTTGGAGGGAGGGCCGAAACGGGACAACCCGCCCAAAAATCGCCACCCTTTGTGGCGGTTGTCGTACGCAGGGTCTCGGGCGCTGCGCACATTGAGCACCGATCCCGCCAGGCTTGCCTACTGCACCACCGCGGCACCGCCGGCCGCGACTTGGGGAGGTTTCAGTGATCGCCATCGAGCTGATGGAAACGGCGTCCACCAGCGCCGCCCACCTGCTCTCCACCCTGGCGTCGTCGATTCCGTTCGCCGCCGAGGAGCCGAAGGGGATCGACACCGAAGGCGTCGTCACCTTCTTCGCCAGCAAGATCGCTCCGATCCTGCTGGCCGTGCTGGGCGTCATCTTCATCGGCCGCGCCAGCCGAGGCGAGATCTCCAAGGTGCTGACCAGTTCGGCCATCGCGATCGTCGGGCTGGCCTTCATCGCCGGAGCTGCCACCCTCTTCTTCATCGGCGACTTCCTGATCAACCTGATCTTCGAATAGGCGCGGGCACGAGATGCGGCTGCGCACCGACGACGACATCTACCGGGCTCGCCTGGTCTATCTCGGCCCGCCCGGCTACACCCTTCCGGTCCACCTGCCGTACGCCCAGTACGGGCTGTTCATGCTGCTCGTTCCCCTCTACATGTTCATCCACTGGCTGTTCACGCTGCAGGTCGAGCTCTTTCCCGCGTGGGAGATCGCCCTCGCCATCGTGACCACCTCGTTCGTCTTCCGGTACGTCGACCCGGACCGTCCGGCGCGCATGGTGATCCGTACCGCGCTGACCGACTGGCGACGCACCCGGGAGCCGGCCGCCGAGCAGCGCGATCCGCGCCTGGTCGGCAGCAGGATCAGAATCCGGGAGGAACTGGCATGACCGGCTGCACGCCGTACGGGCCGAACGAGGACACGGGCAGGGCGATCGCATGAGCCGCTCCGCCACGCCGGGATCCCCGGCCGGACGTCCGGCCGCACCACACGGTAACCGTGCGCGTTCGTTCGACTACCCGGAATCCGACGAGCGGGACGAGACCTCGCTGGATCCGGCGCTCGCCACGACCCCGGGTCACGGCAGCGTCGGCGTGTTCCAGGCACCTCGCCCGCCGCAGCGCCGGGCGGTTCCGGCCGACCCGGCCCCGGCCAGCCGGGACGGCGCCGACATCGACTCTCCGTTCCTCGATCTCTTCGGTGGCGCATACCCTCGCGGCGGTTCCGCCCAGCGGGGCAACGGGCTCCCCGCGCGGGCCCTGCCGCAGCAGCCGCACCCCGCGCCGCCGCCCGCCGCCGGGCCCGCACCGGCAGCTCAGCGGGCGGCTCCGGCACCCCCGCGACCGCCCGGATCCCCGCCGGCCGCGTCGCCCGTCCACGTTGTCGACGATGCGGTGGCAGCCACGAGCCTGCCGCCGGCCCCCGCCCGGGTGACGCCAACCCCCGGAGATCGGCTGCCGAACGCCCGGCCACCCGCCGACGACCGTCCCACCGGAAACGAGCGTCCGGTCCGGGAGGACCGCCGCGTCCGCGACAACGATCCGGCCTCCGCCGACGCCGAGACCCGGACGCCACGCCGGATCGCGCCCCCGACCAACCGCCCGGCACCCCGGCAGCGGTCCGTCGACCACCGGGACCGGCCGGTCAAGCCGGTCCGCGTCCGGCCACCGAAGATCAAGTTCGGCGATCGGGATCCCGCGGTCGAACTGGCCATCACCGAGATCGCCGGCCACCTGACCTTCACCCCCAACACGGTCACCGCCTGGTACTGGTTGCCCGAGGTGCGCTGGGCCTTCCGCCCCGACGCCGAGCGCGAGGCGTTGCTCGCGGCCATCTCCGAGCAGTACGCCGGCCTGGCCGGCTTCCGGCTGCACCTGCGCCGGACCACCCGACCCTTCCCGGCTGACGAGTGGGCCCGCACCATCGACGCCAACACCGCCGCGCCGCTGCCCGACGTCTCCGGCACACCCGGCTGGGCCGAGCACCTGGTCGCCGCCCAACGACACCTGCTCTCGGTCAATCACGCCGAGGGCCAGACCTACCTCGGCGTCACCTTCGCCCGCCGGTCCCTCGGTGACTCGCTCACCGAGCGGCTGCTGCGCACCTTCGGCCGCGGCGTCGCCGATGGCGAGCGGCGCAAGCTCGGTCGTACCGTCGAACAGTTCGACGAGGTGCTCGGCGCCTTCGGCATGCGCGGACGGCGGGTCACCGCGCACGAACTGGAATGGCTGCTCTACCGGTCGGTGGCGCTCTGCATGGCGCCTCCCGGCACGCTCTCGCCCATCACCGACGGACGCTGGGAACGCGGTGACCTGCTCGCGCTCACCGAACAGGTCGAGCGCTACCGCACGCCGTACGGCTCCACGGTCAAGCTGGTCCACCGGATGACCGGCGAGGAACGACACGTGGCGGTGCTCGCCGTGGGTCGGATGGAACCGCTCGAGATCCCCGAGCGACACGAGCCCTGGCTGCACTTCCATGAGCGACTGCCCTGGCCGATGGAACTCTCCACCCGGGTCGACATCCTCGGTTCCGGCGACTCCTTCCGCAACCTGGAACACCGGCTCCGGATGATCCGGTCACAGCAGCTGGACTACGCGGAACACGGCATCGACGCCCCACCCGAGTTGGAGCGACTCGCCAAGCGGGCCCTGGTCATCGGCGACGAGATGACCACCGGGCTGCCGGTCGACTCCGCCCGCGCCCACGGCTGGCACCGGATCGCAGTCGGCGGCCGTACCCGGGAGGAGTGCCTGGAACGGGCCCGCCGGCTCATCCAGCTCTACTCCCGCGAGCTGCGCATCTCCCTGCAACACCCGAAGAACCAGGACTGGCTGGCCCGCGAGTTCATCCCCGGCGAGCCGATCGCCAACACCGGCTACGTACGCAGGATGCCCGTCAACCTGCTCGCGGCGGCGCTGCCACAGGCCGCCTCCACGGTGGGTGACCGACGTGGCGACCTGATCGGGCGTACCGCCGGCACCTGCCGCCGCCCGGTCTTCCTCGACCTGCACTTTCCCATGGAGGTGCGGGAGCGATCCGGTCTGGCGGTCTTCGTGGCCGAGCCGGGCGGCGGCAAGTCCACGCTGCTCGGCGCGCTGGGCTATCTGGCCGCTCGCCGCGGCGTTCAGGTGACCCTGCTCGACCCCTCCGGCCCGCTGGCCCGGCTCTGTGCGATGCCGGAGCTCCGGCCATACTCGCGGGTGCTGAACCTGACCGGCTCCGAACACGGCACGCTGGCGCCGTACGCGCTGATCCCGACCCCGCTGCGCACCGAGTTCGCCACCGGCGCCGCCGGTGACCGGGAGTTCGAGATCGCGGTCTCCAACGCGCGGGCCGAACGCCGGATGCTGGTACAGGACATCTGCATGATGCTGGTGCCACCGCAGGTGGCCCGGGAGTCCTCCACCGCCACCCTGTTCCGGCACGCCGTACGCCAGGTCCCGGCCGAGGAGACCTCCACGCTGGACGACGTGGTCACCTGTCTCGGCCAGCTGGATGACCACGCCGGCCGGGAACTGGCCAACCTGCTGCTCGACACCGCCGAGATGCCGCTGGCGATGCTCTTCTTCGGCCGCCCGCCGGAGGGTCTGCTCGGGCCGGACGCCGCGCTCACCGTGATCACCATGGCCGGCCTGCGGCTGCCCGACCTGAAGATCGAACGCGAGTACTGGTCGGCCGAGGAGGCGCTCGCCCTACCGATGCTGCACACCGCGCATCGGCTGGCGGTCCGCCGGTGCTACGGCGGCTCGATGGCCTCCCGAAAGCTGGTCGGCCTGGACGAGGCGCACTTCATGGAGGGGTGGCGTTCCGGCCGGTCATTCCTCGTCCGACTCGCCCGCGACTCCCGCAAGTGGAACCTCGCCGCGCTGGTCGCCTCGCAGAACCCACGTGACATCCTCGGTCTCGACGTACAGAACCTCGTCTCCACCGTCTTCGTCGGCCGGATCGCCGAGGACGCCGAGATCGCCTCCGAGGCGCTGCGGCTGCTGCGGGTGCCGGTCGACGACGGCTACGAGGCCACCCTCGCCTCTCTCTCCACCGCCGACGCGACCTCCGCCAGCCGGCTCGGTTTCCGGGAGTTCGTGATGCGCGACGTCGACGGCCGGGTCCAGAAGGTCCGGGTCGACGTCTCCTACGTGGATGGCCTACTGGACCACCTCGACACCACCCCCGCCGCCATCGCCGCCGCCGCAGGGGTGCTGCCGACCGTGCTGCCAGACATGGAGGCGTGACATGGCGAGGGCCCGGGCACGGATCACGGCGCTCCTCCTGGCACTCGGCGTCCTCGCCGCAGCCACGATCAGCTGGCCCGGGCTCACCGCCACACCGGCGTACGCGGCTCCGGTGGCGTACCAGGCCGCTGCCGCCGAACTCTGCTCGACCGAGGAATGGCAGGTCGATTTCCGCGCCTGCGTCGCCAAGCTTCAGCAGGTGGCGGAATCGGAGGCGACCTGCCTCAACCCTCCGACCCCGACTGCCCCCGACTCCGGCATCGCCGGCTGGTTCGCCTCCCGTCCGGAGGCATCGAAGTTAAGAGGTCCGAAGGGCTACTACACGAATTACGGCTACGCCGGCTACAGCTACAGCACCTACAAGATCGAATCTGGGTGCGCGACCACCCTGCTGCACCCGGACTACAAGTTCACCAACACCATCGCCAACGGCGAGTTCATGATGGCGACGGCGATCATCGGTGCCTCGAACGCCCTGCGCGAACGCGCGTGGGAGCCGGGCACCATGTGGGGCTGGGCCGACCCGCTGGTGGACCAGGCCACCAAAGCGATCTACCAGAAGGTGTTCAGCGTCTTCGGCATCGTCACCCTCTGCGTGGTCGGGCTCTACCTGCTCTGGCGCTCGCGCCAGTCCGACATGAGCAGCGCGATGACCACGGCGGGCTGGGCGTTGGTGGTGATGGTGGCGGTCACCGCGCTGGCCGCCTGGCCGGTCAAGTCCGCGAACCTGGCCGACGGCGCCCTCGTCTCCACGCTGGGCGTCGTGCACGACGCCGTGGGCCCGGCCGCCAAGGACGTGCCGCCGGGCCGGTGCGCGATGCCGAACCCGGACGCCTGCACGGACAAGCGCCCGCCGGCGGTTCGGGCCAGCGACACGGCCGCCGAGGCGATGCTCTACCGGAACTGGCTGCGCGGCGCGCTCGGCTCGGCCGACAGCGAAACCGCCAAGAAGTACGGCGAGGCGCTCTACGACGCCAAGTCGCTGTCCTGGGACGAAGCCGAGAAGATCCGGACCAGTCCAGAACTCCGCGAAGCCACCATCAGTGCCAAGAAGCAGCAGTGGATGACTGTCGCCGCGCAGGTCGAGCGGGAGGATCCGGAGGCCTACGAGTACCTGCAGGGCGTCCGGGACATGGACCGCGTGGGTGCCGGGTTCATCGCGGTGCTCGCCGCCCTGCTCTTCGCGATGTTCGATCTGACCGCGTCGCTGCTGGTGCTGCTCGGATTTCTGATCTTCCGGTGGGCGGTGATCGCGGCGCCGATCCTGGGCACCATCGGCCTGCTCCGTCCGGCCAGCGCCGGCCTGCGGCGGCTGGGCAACGCGGTGGTGGCGGCGCTGTTCAACATCGCGATCTTCGGCACCGGCGCCGCCATCTACCTCTTCGCGGTCGACCTCATCATGAGCACGGCGACCCTCCCCGGCTGGCTGCAGGTGGTGCTGGTCTGGCTCTGCGGGGTGGTCGGCTGGCTGCTGCTGCGCCCCTACCGCCGGATCACCCAACTCGGCGGCAAGGACAACAGCGAGGCGGTCAGCTCGGCGGGCTCCTGGCACCGCCGATTCTTCCGGGACATGCGCACCGCTGCCCGCCTCGACGTCGCCGAGCCCGGCGGCACCGCCGAGCCCACCGTCGGACGACGCCGGGCAATCGCACCGGAGCCGCCGAAGGTGCGTCCGGAGGCTCGTCCGG
Source organism: Verrucosispora sp. WMMD573 (assembly GCF_027497175.1). Taxonomy (NCBI): domain Bacteria; kingdom Bacillati; phylum Actinomycetota; class Actinomycetes; order Micromonosporales; family Micromonosporaceae; genus Micromonospora; species Verrucosispora sp. WMMD573. Next base: position 1,020,416 of record NZ_CP114901.1, read on the forward strand.
ACCCGGTCCCCAGCGGCGCACCCGCGGCCGTGAAGCGGCCGGACGACCGCGAATCCGGCGGCACCGACGACCAGAACCGGGAGCGACCCGCCAAGGGGTCGGTCGCGCCCAAGCCCCGTCGCCGGCAGCCGGCCTCCTGGACGGAGCCGGACGTGCCGGACGAGAACCCCTCCTACGTCATCTACCGTCCCGGTTCGGCCGAACGGGCTCCCGAGAAGCCGGCGCCGCGGGTCCGCTCCGAGGCGCGGTGACCGTCGTGCGCCGCGCGATCGAGTTCCTGTTCCTGAGGCTGCTGCGGTCCCGGCTTGGGGTGGCACTCGGCATCGCCGTACTGGTACTCGGGGTGGTCGGGGCGGCCAGGTTGGTGGCCGGTCCCACCGACCCGTCGACCGGGCTGAGCAACCGGCCGGCCGACCCGATCAGCACGGTGCACCCGACCACCGGGGACGACGGCGCGATCTCCACGACCACCACGCCGTCCCCGGTCACCCGGCCGGGCCAACCGGCACCGGAACTGGTCGCCGAACGCTTCGCCGCCGCCTGGCTCGGCCGCCCGGGCCAGACCGCCGAGGGCTGGCACGACGCGCTGCGCCCACTCTCGACCACCAGTCTCGCCGAGAAGCTCTCCGGCGCCGACCCGAACGAAGTGCCCGCCACCGCGGTCACCGGCGAGGTGACCCTCCGCCCCCGCGGTGAGACCTTCGTGGAGGCGACGATCCCGCTCGACGGCGGGCAACTCCGGCTCGAACTGCTGGCACCCGACGGACGATGGTTGGTGGACGTGGTGGACTGGAGCCGGGATGAGTGAGCAGATTTCTTCCCGCCGACCGGTCCGGGCCGGTGCCCTCGCCGCCGCGCTCACCGCGGCGCTGGTGCTGCTCTGCTGCACCGGTGGCGCGGGCGCGTTCTTCCTCACCGAGCTCGGTGGCGACGCCGCCGAGCAGCTGACCCCGGCCAGCATGGAGTGCACAGGCGATTTCGACGTCGATGTCACGGGCAAGATGCCGCGCTTCGCCGAGTACGGGGAACGCCAGCTGCGCAACGCCGCAGTGATCATCAAGGTCGGCCAGGAGATGAAGGTGCCGCCGCGCGGCTGGGTGATCGCGGTGGCGACAGCCATGCAGGAGTCGCGGCTGCTCAACCTGGCCAACAGCACGGTCGGCGAGTCACGAGACATCCCGAACGAGGGGATCGGGGCCGACCACGACTCCGTCGGTCTCTTCCAGCAACGACCCTCGTGGGGCACGGTCGCCCAGCGGATGAACCCGGAGTACGCGTCCCGCAAGTTCTACGAGAAGTTGGTCGACGTAGCCGACTGGGAGAAGCTGCCGCTGACCGTGGCCGCCCAACGAGTTCAGATCAGCGCCTTTCCGGACGCGTACGCCAAGCACGAGGAACTCGCCGCCCGCATCGTGGACGCGCTGGCCGGGGGCGCGGCACGAACCGCGCTGATCGCGGGACAGGAGGTCTGTGACGCCGCAGCGGGCGGCGAGATCGCCGCCTCCGGTTGGACCGCACCCGTCCCGGGCGGCGTCGGCTCCGGATTCCAGACCCGCAGTCGGCCTGGGCACAACGGTGTGGACATCGCCGCGCCGAAGGGCACCGATATCAGGGTTGCGGCGACCGGCCGGGTGCTGGTCTCTCGCTGTGACCCCGACCGGAGAGGACGGCTCAGCTGTGACGAGGACGGCTGGCCCGGCAAGGGGGGCTGCGGCTGGTTCGTCGACGTGCTGCACGCCCAGGGCGTCATCACCCGCTACTGTCATCTGGTGAATCGTCCCCTGGTCGCCGTGGGCGACACGGTGCGGGCCGGTGACGTGATCGGCGATGTGGGCAGCAGCGGCAACTCCTCCGGACCGCACCTGCACTTCGAGGTGCACGTCGACGGCGATCGGAGCAGTCGGGGCGCCATCGACCCGGTTCCGTTCATGCGGTCGAGGGGCGCGCCGTTGAAGGGTGCCGGGTGAACGACGGGCCGTCATGACCGAACCGCTTCCGGACCCGTTCGCCGACCAGCCCGACTGGGCTCCTCAGCCGCCCCGTCCGATCCAGATCGTCCCCGCCGCCGGAAGCGTCGAACTGCGCGGACGGCGGGTGCTGGTCGGACTGCCCGGTCTGGGATGGCGGGCCGACCTGCGGGCCGACGAACGGGTGGTGCAGAACAGCCGCACCTACGTCCCGGTCATCCCGGAACACGACTGGTATCGCGCCGAGTCCGACCAGGTCGAGGTGTTCGCCCCGTTGGTGCCGGTCGAACGCGTCTGGGTCGAGACGGTCGGCCGAGCGAGCACGCCGACGACGGACGGCGGCCTGCGACTCGTGTCGCTGGACGCCCCGGCCCACCCGGCACCTACGCCGGTCTTCGAGACAGATTCCGTCGCCGGGCGGCGGGTCGTGCACATGGCCGGTTCGGTCGAGCACCGCGATCTGCGCGCCGTCACCGAGACCTACTCGGGCGCCGAGGGCGACATCTGCGTACGGGTGACACCCGAGATGGAGTGGTACCGCTGGGCCTGGCGCGGCCAGTCACCGACCACCCTGGAGGTGCCGGTCCACGTGCTCTGGGTGGAGTGAGGTCAGCCGGCCGTGGCTGAGCAGACCCGCCAGTCCTCGCCCAGCCGTGCAGTAAATGTCCATGGTTGCCGGTCGTATTGCCTAATTCCATCGATTCGAGCTGATAGCACCAGTTCGACTCGCACCTCCGCCTCCTTGCCACGTTGTTCCGCCAGCACATTCCCCCAGCTGATCGACATGTTCGTGCCAAACTGCTCCTCGCGAGCCGCAAGATCGGATCTAAACGCGTCGAGCTGCTTTAAGTCGCTGCCGCCTTCGCACGTGAAGAGTTTGGCTCGTACATCGTTGCGGTCAACGAGGAAAGCTCGCAGGTAGCTGTCAACCACGATCGTCGGGGCGCTGCGGTCGGGGGTGGTGGCGCGGTCGTAGACGAAATAGCCGACGACCCCGCCGGTCAGGCAGAGCACCGCGACCACCCCGGCGACCACGGTCAGTACCGTACGCAGTCGTCGCCGGGGCTGACGCGGAGCCGGCGCGACCGCGGGCGGTGCCAGTTCCTCCGGCGGTGTCCTCTGCGCCGGTACGCGGGAGACCTGGGAACCGGCGGGGGGCGGCACTGATTCCACCCCCTGAGGCTATCGGCTGGCGGCCCCGGACCCAATGCCCCAGATTTGGCAGATCGTGACCGAACCCTGCCGATGGGTGAGATCCCTGACAACACCGGCGCAGCGCCGACGCGCATCCCGGAGGTGGAGCCATCGCTGGGATACCGTCGTTCCTGCCCGGAGAGTGGGTGCCGACCTCGGGCGAAGGGGGTGGACACGGTGGGCGGTCCGAAGGCGCGGACGCTCCGCGCCGCCGCGCTGCACCGCCGGGCCGCCGCGACGGTCACGGCGGCGACGAATGTTCTCGACGAGACCCGTCCCGTGCCGGCCGACCAGCGCCGCCAGTATGCACTGGCCGAGCGGCTGCGCGAGGCGGCCACCGTCCTCGCCCCCGGCTGGGCCGGGTCCACCCTGGACGCGGTCGAACCGGCTCATCCCGCCGGGGAGGGGCCACCGCCGTTCGTTCGGGTGGGCACCGCCGCCCCGTTGGACGACGCGCGTTTCCCGGCTCTGGTGCCGGTGTTCGGCAGCGGCCACCTCGTGGTGGACACCGACGCGCACGATGCACGGGTCGCCGGGCTGCTGCGATCCGTACTGCTGCGGATGCTGGCGGCGACACCGGCCGGGGCGCTGCTGGTACGGGCGGTGGACGCCACGGGTGTCGCGCTGGCGCCGTTCGCGGCGCTCGGTGACGCCGGGGTGCTTGCCCCGCCGGCCACGGACGCCGAAGGTCTGGAGGCCGTGCTGGCGGAGGCGGAGCGGTGGGTGGCGCCGGACGCCTCCGGTCCGCGCCGGCACGACCGCGCGCTGCTGCTGGTGCTGGCCACGCTGCCCGAACCGCACCGGCCGGGTGACCTCGCACGGATCGAGGCGCTTGCCGAGCGGGGGCCGGAGGCCGGGCTGCACCTGGTGGTGGCGGGGTGGCCGCCGACCGGCCGGGCCGCACTGCCCAGGGCTACGCCGATGGCGATGCGGACGGCCTACGCGTTGCTCGGCGATCCGCCGGGCGCGGCGTTCGCCGGTGGCGGCACCGACGGAGGGCTGAACTCTCCGGTCTTCGTCGACCCTGATCCGTCGGCCGAGTTGCTCGATGGGGTGTGCCGCCGGATCGCGGCCCAGATCGAGGCCGGCAGCCGGCTCTCCCTGGCGCACCTGCTGCCGCCCCCGGAAGATCTGTGGCAGGGGACCGGGTCCGACGGGCTCAGCAGCACCGTCGGCGATGCGGGTGGGCGGCCGGTCTCGCTCGGCTTCACCGAGCTGACCCCGCACTGGCTGGTGAGCGGCCGGTCGCGGGGCTGCCGGTCCACCTTCCTCACCACCGCGTTGCTCGGACTCGTCGCGCGCTACGCCCCGGACGAGTTGTCGCTGTACCTGGTGGACCTCGGCGACGGCGAGTCCTTTGCGGAGTTCCTGCAGACGGAGCGGGACCGGACCTGGGTCCCGCAGGTCCGGGCGGCCGCGATGGCCGCCGACCGGGAGTACGTACTGGATCTGTTGGACCAGTTGACGGCCGAGGTGCACCGGCGCGCGGAGGCGTCCGCCCGCGCGGGTGGGCAGCGCTTCGCCGAGTTGCGAGAACATCGCCCGCTGCCTCGGGTGGTCTGTGTGCTGGAGAGCCTGCCGGTGCTCTTCGCCGAGCGGGACCGCCTGTCCGCCGAGGTGGCCGTAAGGCTGGACGCGTTGGCCAGGACCGGGCGGACGTACGGTGTGCATCTGGTGCTGGCCGGCGAGGGCGACCTCGGCCTGGGCACCCGATCGGACGGCGGGCAGCGGGATTCGCTGCTGGGGCAGTTCCCGGTGCGGGTGGCGCTGCCGGGCGGCGGGGCGGTGCTGGCACCCACCAACGACGCAGCAGCCGGCCTGCCGGTGGGCAGCGCGGTGGTGAACACCGCCGGCGGTCTCGGCGGTCCCCGCGGAGCGATCCGAGGTCATGAGCGGATGGTCCGGTACCCCGACCCGGCAGACGAGCCGGAGACGGTGGCGGCGCTGCGCCACCGGATCTGGACGGCCCGCCCGCCGGACGCGGCACCGCCCGTCGTCTTCGCCGGGTATGCGCGCCCGCTGCTGCACAACGATCCCCGTTATCGGGCAGCCGTCGCAGGCAAGTCGACGACCCCGGCCGCGTTGCTCGGGCGGGCGGTGGATGTCGCGCGTAGCACCGCCGCCGTGCCGTTCGGCCCGGCGGCGGGTCGCAACCTCGCGGTTCTCGGACCACGGCCTGCCGCGTGTCGCCTCCTGGCGACGGCCGCGCACAGCACGGCGGCCCACCACCCGGCGGGTACGGCGCGGTTCGTGGTCGCCGTGCCGGACGCGGAGGCTGGACACCTGGCCGACGCTCTCGTCGCGGAGTTGGCCGAACGTCATGACGTCGACCGGGTGGATCTCGCCGGGCTGATCGCCGTGGCGGACTCCGGTGAGCCGGCGTACCTGGTTGTCTTCGGGCTGGATGTGGCGCCGCCCGAGCAACTGCCACCGGCCAGACTGCGGGCCCTGCTGCGCGACGGGCCCCCGGCCGGGCAGCATCTGCTCGGCTGGTGGCGCACGGTGCCGTCGTTCGCGACGCTTATGGAACCGGGCGAGACGGTGGACAAACTGACCGCCGTGGCGGTGGCAGGGGTGCCGGGGGCTCAGCTCACGCCGGTCTTCGGCCGCTCGGTGGAGTGGCGACCCCGGCCCGACCGGGTGGTGCTCTGGGACGGGCCGGCAGAGCGCGGCGTGGTGCTGGTTCCATACGACGTGCCCGGCGGCGTGCAGGGAGAGCCCGGATGACTCTCGATCACTCGCCGGTCACCGCTGCCGAGCCGGTTCGACAGCGCCCGGCCGGCGCACCGGGGGATCCGGTCCGGGCCGCGTGGGCGGACTATCTCGCCGCGGCCCGGCAGCTCGACGGGGTACGCCGGGGCGCGGCGACCGCTGCGGGCGAGCAGGCCCGCGCGGTCCAGGCCGCCCGGGAGGAACTCGCGGGCGTACGCACCCGGCTGGCGCCGCAGGAGAGCCGGCTGCGTGCACTGGGTGTGCCAGCGATCTCGCTGGTGCCGACACCTCCGGAGGTGGCGGAGGCGACCCGATCGATGAACGGCGGCCCGGCGGCGGTGTTGACCGCGTTGCGGGATGCTCGCCGGTGGGCGGTCGGAGCGGACGACACGCTCGCCGCACGTGGTCTGTCCCGGGTCGCGCACTGGCCGTCCCGCGCCCGCAACCTCCTGGTGTACGGGCCGCTGGGGCTGTTCGTTCCGGTGCTGCTGGTGATGGTGTATCTGCTGGCCGGCACCGGTGCGGTGACCGCGTTCGCGGTGCTGATGGGGCTGCCGGCGCCGGCGGTCGCGTTCGCCCTGGGATGGTTCGCGGTGGGCCGTTGCTTTCCGCCCGGGCCGGGAGGGCGGGTGGACCGTACGCCCCGGTTCGGCGCGCTGGTCTGCCTAATCCCCGCGGTGGTGGCCAACGCGGGAGTCGTGCTGGGGATGCTGTCGTCCTGAACGATTGACCGCCGGTCAGCGGGGGATGATCAGAGCCATCGCCTCGGCCCGGGACTTGGCGTCGTGTTGCAGGGTGCCCCGCACCGCGGACGTGATCGTCTTGGCACCGGATTTCTGGATGCCTCGCATCGCCATGCACATGTGTTCGCATTCGAGCACGACGACCACGCCGCGCGGCTCCAGCCGCGTCATCAGCAGGTCCGCGATCTGCGAGGTGAGCCGCTCCTGCACCTGGGGCCGCCGGGCGAAGACCTCGACCAGCCGGGCCAACTTGGACAGGCCGGTGATCCGGCCGTCGGGGCCGGGGATGTAGCCGATGTGGGCACTGCCCCGGAACGGCAGCAGGTGATGCTCGCAGAGGCTCATCACGTCGATGTCCCGGACCAGCACCAGTTCCTCGTGGTTGGCCTCGAAGGTGGTGGTGAGCACCGTGGCCGGATCGACGCGCAGGCCGGCGAAGAGTTCCGCGTACGCCCGGGCGACCCGGGCCGGGGTCTGCTGGAGTCCGTCACGGTCGGGATCCTCCCCGACCGCGATGAGGATCTCGCGGACGGCCTTCTCGATCCGGCCGAGGTCCATGGTGTCCTCGACGGGACGACCGGTGAGCCGGCCGTTGATCAGCCGCGCGGCGATGTAGTCGAGGCGGTCGGTGTCGGGTTCGGTCGCGGAGGCGGCCAGTCCCCCCTGCGGGGAACTGGCCGCCGTGTCGTCGGTGCTCAGTGCGAACCGTCCGAGGAGTTGTTGGAGCTGCCGCCACCCACGGTCGCCTCTGCGCCGTCGGCTTCCGCCTGCACCTTCAGCGCGTCCTTCTCCGCCGGGGTGAGTACGGGCGGCTCGGTGGAGGGCTGCCGCTTGCCGAAGCCGTTGTACGGGGCCATCGGCGGCCGCTTGACCACCCGGGCACAGATCCGGGCCATGTCGGCGGTGGAGAGCGTCTCCTTCTCCATCAGCTCGAGCACGATGTTGTCCAGCACGTCCCGGTACTCGACCAGGATCTCCCAGGCCTCGTCGTGGGCCAGTTCGATCAGTGCCCGCATCTCGCCGTCGATCTCGGCGGCGACCGCGTCGGAGTAGTCCCGCTCGTGGCCCATGTTGCGGCCGAGGAACGGCTCGTCGCCGCTGGTGCCGTACTTGATCGCGCCGAGCTTGGAACTCATTCCGTACTGCGTGATCATTGCCCGGGCCAGCTGGGTGGCCTTCTCGATGTCGTTGCCGGCGCCGGTGGTGGGCTCGTGGAAGACGAGTTCCTCGGCCGCCCGGCCCCCCAGCGCGTACGCCAGGGTGTCGACCATCTCGGCGCGAGTCTGGGTGTACTTGTCCTCCGTGGGCAGCACCAGGGTGTGGCCCAGCGAGCGACCCCGGGACAGGATCGTCACCTTGTGCACCGGCGCGGCGTGCGGCAGCGCCCAGGCGACAAGTGCGTGACCACCCTCGTGGTACGCGGTGATCTTCTTCTCCTGGTCACTCATCACCCGGGTACGCCGCTGCGGGCCGGCGATCACCCGGTCGATCGACTCCTCAAGCGAGTCGTTGGAGATGGCCCGCTGGTCCTTCCGGGCGGTCAGCAGGGCCGCCTCGTTGATCACGTTGGCGAGGTCGGCGCCGCTGAAGCCCGGCGTCCGCTTGGCGACCGAGTCGAGGTCGACGTCGGGCGTGAACGGCTTGCCCTTGGCGTGCACCCGCAGGATGGCCTTGCGGCCCTCCATGTCGGGCGCGTCGACCGGGATCTGCCGGTCGAACCGGCCCGGACGCAGCAGCGCCGGGTCGAGGATGTCCGGCCGGTTGGTGGCGGCGATCAGGATGACGCCGCCCTTGACGTCGAAGCCGTCCATCTCGACGAGGAGCTGGTTCAGGGTCTGCTCGCGTTCGTCGTGGCCGCCACCCATGCCGGCGCCACGGTGCCGGCCGACGGCGTCGATCTCGTCGACGAAGACGATGGCGGGCGCGTTCGCCTTGGCCTGCTCGAACAGGTCACGGACCCGGCTGGCACCGACACCGACGAACATCTCGACGAAGTCGGAGCCGGAGATCGAGTAGAACGGCACCCCGGCCTCGCCGGCCACCGCTCGGGCGAGCAGCGTCTTGCCGGTGCCGGGCGGGCCGAAGAGCAGCACACCCTTCGGGATCTTGGCACCGAGCGCCTGGTACTTCGCCGGGTTCTGCAGGAAGTCCTTGATCTCGTGCAGCTCCTCGACGGCCTCCTCGGAGCCCGCCACGTCGGCGAACGTCGTCTTCGGCGTGTCCTTGGTGATCATCTTCGCCTTGGACTTGCCGAAGTTGAGCACCCGCGAGCCGCCGCCCTGCATCTGCGACATGAAGAACAGCAGCAATAGCACGAGCAGCACGATGGGCAGCAGGTTGACCAGCAGGCTGACCCAGATGCTGTCGGACGACACCTCGGTGTCGGCCGGCCCGGTGACCCGATTGTTGGCCTTGGCGTCGAGAACCTGGTTCCAGACCTCGTCGCCGACCTCGTAGGGGAACTGGGCCTCGATCAGCTTCGTGGTGGTGTCGCCGAACTCGGTCTCCTCGGCCAGCTCGAGCTGGATCGTCTGTTCCTTGTCCTGGAAGACGACCTTCTCGATGCCGCCCTTGTTGAGCTGGTCGAGCGCGACGGACGTGTCCACCCGGTGGTAACTGGGTCCACCGGTGAACAACTGACTGAGCACGACGGCGCCGAGGATGACCAGGATGACCCAGAACACCGGTCGGCGGAAGAAACGCGTACGTTCCATGCTGTTGTCGAGCGCCGAGACGCCCGCATCCTCCTGATCGACGTCCTGACCGACTGATGGGTGTCGCCGCCTGGGCGGCTGCCGGAGCCGCCGTGCGGGCCGGCCTCGACCCCGGGGCGCGATTGCCGCGCCACGGTCATTCGACGGTACACCGTGCGAGACCGATATGAGCTGGCGAGCCCAGCACTTACGCGCACGGCGAACCGGATGTCAGCCGGCGTGGCCCGGAGTCGGATCCCCGGGTCACCGTGGTCAAAGGTAGTCCGATCAGCTGAAAGTCGGCTGAACGTCGGGCGGACGCGCCCGTGATGGCAGTCGGGCCGGCGGCGCGGCGACGAGGGCCGGCGGTCCGGTGCCGACGCGCCGCAACGGTCAGGACCGGGCGTAGACCTCCGGCTTGAGCACCCCCACGTACGGCAGCTCCCGGTAGCGCTCGCCGAAGTCGAGGCCGTACCCGACGACGAACTCGGTGGGGATGTCGAAGCCCACATACCTGACCGGAACCGTCACCTTCACCGCGTCCGGCTTGCGGAACAGCGCGACCACCTCGACGCTCGCCGCCGACCGCGACTCCAGGTAGCGCAGCAGCCAGGACAGGGTCAGCCCGGAGTCGACGATGTCCTCCACGACGACGACGTGCCGACCGGCGATGTCCCGGTCGAGGTCCTTGAGGATGCGCACCACCCCGGACGAGGTGGTCCCCTGCCCGTACGACGAGATGGCCATGAAGTCCAGCTCGGCCGGGGGGCCGTGCCGGCCCAGTGCCCGGGCGAAGTCGGCCATGAACATGACCGCGCCCTTGAGCACGCAGACCAGCAGCAGCCCGTCGGTGACGTGGGCGTAGTCCGCGGAGACCTGCTTGGCCAGTTCCGCGGTCTTCTCGCGGATCTGCGCCTCGGAAATGATCACGTGGTCGATGTCGGCGTCGTACCAGGAGCCGTCAGCCATGCCCATAGCCTGCCGTACGCCTCGGGTTCGCCGTCGGCGGGGCCGCCCGTTTCGGGGCAACCCCGCCGGAGGATTTTTCCGAATGATGCGACATTCACCTCAGCAGTGACGTGACTGCCACCTGCGGCCCCCGTCGGAGGGCTTCCAGTCCGCGGAGTCACGGCTGTCGGCGGTCAGCCCCAGGGCGGACAGCAGGGCGAGGGACAGGAAGAACAGCAGGAAGAACAGGAAACCCATGGCGGCGCTCGCTTTCTGGCGTCTGCGGTTGTCGGATCGCCGCCGGTGCGCACCGGACATCTGCCAGTCTGCGTACCCCGCCAGCCGTCGGACAGTGGCAGAAATGCCAGCCCTACTCGATTTCCTGCCACTCGTGCGGTTACCCTCGTCACATGCTTCGTTCAGTGGCCGTACTCGTGCTGGACGGCGTCGCCCCGTTCGAGCTCGGCGTGCTCGCCGAGGTGTTCGGCACCGACCGCACCGCCGACGGACTGCCCGGCTACCGCTTCGACGTGTGTGGACCTGGGCAGGCCCCGGTTCGCACCTCCGCCGGCTTCCAGCTGGTGCCGAACGCCGACCTCGATCCGCTGGAGCGAGCGGACCTGGTGGCCGTTCCGGCCCACGACCCGACCACCACCGCACCTGTCGAGGTGCACGAGGCGCTGCGCCGGGCCGCCGATCGGGGTGCGTACCTGTTCAGCGTGTGTGCCGGGGCGTACCTGCTGGGCGAGGCGGGACTACTGGACGGCCGGGAGTGCACCACCCACTGGCGGCACGTCGACGAGTTGCAGCGCCGTCACCCGAGCGCCCGGGTGCGCTGCAACTCGCTGTACGTGCAGGACGGCCGCCTGCTCACCAGCGCGGGCACCGCCGCCGGCATCGACGCCTGCCTGCACCTGGTACGCCAGGCGCACGGCTCGGCCACCGCCACCCGGCTCGCCCGACGGATGGTGGTACCCCCGCATCGCGACGGCGGACAGGCCCAGTACATCGAGGCGCCGATCCCGAAGGCGCCGGAGGCCCCCACCCTGGAACCGGTGCTGGAGTGGCTGATGGGCCACCTGGACCGGCAGACCACTGTCGACGAGTTGGCCGCGCGGGCCGGGATGGCGCCACGGACGTTCGCTCGCCGGTTCCGTGCCGAGACAGGCACCACCCCGCACGACTGGCTGACCAACCAGCGCGTCCTGCTGGCCCGCCGGCTGTTGGAGGACACCGCGCTCACCGTGGAGGGGGTGGCCGAACGGTCCGGCTTCGGTGACGCCGCCGTGCTGCGGCATCACTTCACCCGCCGGGTGGGCGCCACGCCACAGGCGTATCGCACCACGTTCCGCGATCGTGCTCCCACTGGCTGACCGGTCACCGGCCCGTCGTGCAGATCAGAAGCCGCCGGCACCGCCGTCCACCCGGGGCTCGGAACCGACGATGTAACCCCCGTCGGCGCTTCGCCAGATCGCCTGCCCGTAGCCGAAGACGGTGGGATCGGACGCGACGGACACCTGGTGCCCCCGGTCCCGCAGGTCGGCCAGCAGCGCGTCGCCAGCGGGCCCGGCGGTCAGCTGCTCCTCGACCAGCAGCGAACGACCCGTGTGCCAGTACCAGCGCGGGGCGTCCAGCGCCGCCTGCGGGTCGAGGCCCGCGTCCACGGTCGCGGAGACCAGCTGAACGTGGCCCTGGGGCTGCATGTGCCCACCCATAACCCCGAACGGCCCCACCGGCACGCCCCCACGGGTCAGGAAACCGGGAATAATTGTGTGATACGGCCGCTTCGCCGGGCCGACCACGTTGGGGTGACCCGCGTCCAGCCGGAAGCCGAGACCACGATTCTGCAGCGCGAAGCCGCACCCGGGCAGCACCACGTGCGAGCCGAAGGCCAGGTAGGTGGACTGGATCAGGCTGACCATCATGCCGCTCTCGTCGGCCGTGCAGAGGTACACCGTTCCACCGCGCTCCGGTGCGCCGGTCACCGGGTCGGCCGCCGCGTCGGAGACCGCCGCGCGGCGCCGCGCCAGATGTTCCGTGGTGAGCAGCCCGGACGGGACCGGAGCAAGGTCGGGATCGGCGACATGGGCATGCGCGTCGGCGAAGCCGAGCTTGACCGCCTCGATCTGCCGGTGCAGCCACCGCGACTCGTCGGCCGGGTCGAATCCGTTCAGGATGCCCAGGGCGAGCAGGGCGGCCAGTCCCTGCCCGTTCGGCGGCAGTTCCCAGACCTCGTGATCCCGGTAGCGCACCGACACCGGGTCGACCCAGACGCTTGCGTGGTTCGCCAGGTCCGCCTCGGTGAGCAGCCCGCCGGTACGGGCGGCGTGGTTGGTCAGGGCCGCCGCGATCCGCCCCCGGTAGAACTCCTCCGCCCGGCTGTCGGCGATCAGTCGAAGCGTCCGTGCCGCGTCCGGGTTGCGCCACCGTTCGCCCGCGCGGGGAGCCCGCCCGTCCGGTGCGAACACCCGCCCGAACTCGGCGTACTCGGGACCGGTCAGGCCGGCGTGCCCGGCTACCGCGCGGGACCAGGCCGCCGCCGTCCTGGTGGAGACGGGGTGTCCCTGCTCGGCGTAGCCGATGGCGTCGGCGAAGAGGTCCGCGAACGGCAGCGATCCGAACCGCTCGTGCAGGTCGCGCCAGCCCGCCGGCACGCCCGGCACGGTCACCGGCAGCCAGCCTCGGGCCGGCATCGCCGGGCCGACCGCCTGCGCGCCGCCCAGCGCGTCGGCGGGCTCGCCGCCTCGGCCGCCGGTCGCCGCGAGCACCAGGTCCCGGGTCAGTCCGGCGGGCGACCGGCCGGAGGCGTTCAGGCCGTGCAGCCGCCCGCCGTCCCAGACGATGGCGAAGAGGTCACCGCCGATGTCGTTGGAGGGTGGTTGCACGACGGTGAGCGTGCTGGCGGTGGCCAGCGCGGCGTCCACGGCGTTGCCACCACGCCGCAGCACGGCCAGGCCGGCGGCCACGGCCAACGGGTGGCTGGTGGCGACGGCGCCACTCGGCGCGTAGAGCGGTTGCCGGGGATGGGTCATCCTTCGCGCACCGCCTCGTCGGGCGCTGACCCCACCGTCTCGGGTACCGGTGCTCGACCGGCCGGTGCGGCCGGTGGTGACTCCGACACCAGCCGGTCGTCACGGCGGAGCACCCGCAGCCCGCCCGGCAGGTAGCTGGCTCGTTGGCCGCGCCACGCCGTCACCAACGCGTCGAGCGCAGCGACGTGGCGATGCGACAGGGCAGCCGGTGGGGCGCCCAACTCGTGGGCCCAGGCACGCAGCACCCGGCCGCGCACAGCCGGCGCCAGCTCCGCCAGGATCCGGGTGGCCAGGCCACCGTCGGGATGCCGGGCCCGGCTCAGCGCGGCAACGGCGAGTTCGTCGAGTACCGCGTTGTCCGCCGCCACCAGCGCGGCGGTACGGGCGAGGTTGTCCAGCACGCCCGGTCCGAGCGCCCGGATCAACACGGGCAGCACGTCGGCCCGGACCCGGGAGCGGGCGTACGCCGGGTCGCTGTTGTGCGGGTCGTCCCACGGCACCAGCCCGAGGGCCACGCAGGCGGCGCGGGTCTCCGCCCGCCCGATCTCCAACATCGGTCGTACGAGTGGAATGCCGGCCAGGTCCCGACGGGCCGGCATGCCGGCCAGCCCGCGCGGGCCGGCGCCCCGGGCCAGCGCGAGCAGCACCGTCTCCGCCTGGTCGTCCCGGGTGTGGCCGGTGAGCAGTGCCGAGGCGCCGTGCCCACCGGCGACCTCGGCCAACGCCTGGTAGCGGGCGTCCCGGGCCGCCGCCTCCGGGCCACCGGGCCGGCCGGCGACCTCGACCGGGACCACCTCCACCGGTGCCAGGCCGGCCTCGACCGCCCAGCGCGCCACCGCCTCGGCCCGGTGCCGCGACCCGGTCTGCAACCCGTGATCGACGGTCACCAGCCCGGCGGTGCGGCCGGCCCGGGGCGCCACGAACGCGGTGGCCGCAGCCAGGGCCAGCGAGTCGGCGCCACCGGAGCAGGCGACCAGCACCGGACCGTCCGTCGGCAGATCGGCCAACGCACGACGGACCGCGATCCGGATCGCGGCCACCGGCGGAGCGAGCGGGGCCATCGGTGCGGCGACGTGCTCAGCCGGCGGTCGGCACCGGACCGACCGGCCCGTGCACCCGCGCCACCCAGGCGTCCGGTTCGCTCAGCTCGGACAGCCGGGGCAGGGTCAGCGGCGACTCGAAGACCCGGTTGAAACCGGCCATCCCGACCCGGTCCACCACTGCGTGCACGAACTTGCGGCCCTCGGCGTACTGCCGCATCTTGACGTCGATGCCGATCAGCCGCCGGATCGCCTTCTCCACCGGGTTGCCGGCCTCGCGCCGTCGGTTGAAGCCGGCTCGGATCCGCTCCACACTCGGAATCACCTGCGGTCCGACGCCGTCCATCACGAACTCGGCGTGCCCCTCCAGCAGGGTCATCAGGGCGGTCAGCCGGTCCAGCACGGCCCGCTGCCCCGGCGTCTGCACGATGTCCAGCACGCTGGAGCGGCTCTGCGGGTCCCGAACCGCGTCAGCGAGGGTGCTCACCCCCCGGCGCAGCCGCTCCAGCAGGTGCTCCCCACCCTGGGAGGCGTCGACGAACGCCTGCACCTCGCCGAGGAAGTAGGCCCGCATCCAGGGCACCGAGGTGAACTGCGTCCGGTGGGTCACCTCGTGCAGGCAGACCCAGAGCCGGAAGTCGCGCGGATCCGCGCCCAGCTTGCGCTCGACCTCGACGATGTTCGGCGCAACCAGCAGCAGTTGCCCCGGGTTGGCGGAGAAGACCTCGTACTGGCCGAGGACCCGGCCGGAGAGATAGGCCAGCACGGTGCCGGCCTGCACCCCGGTCACCCGGGAACCGATCGCCTCGGTGACTGCACCGGGCTGCTTGTCCTGAGCGAGCCGGCCGACCAGCGGGGTGATCACCTCGCGGAGCCCGGCGATGTTGGTCGCCGCCCAGTCACGCCGATCGACCACCCGCACCGGCGGATGGGCGACCTGCGAGGTCAACCCGGTGTAGTCGGCGACGTGCCCGGCAGCCTCGTCGGTCAACCGGCGCAACTCGGACACCACCTCGGTGGCCTCGGCGTACGTCACCCGAGGGCCTGACTTACCCAGGGCCCCCGCCGTCGCGGTGGCCAGATCCCAGTCCACGAACTGCGCCATGCAACCCACCGTACCCGCGCCGCGACACCCACCCGGCGGGCCGACGCGGTGCTGGCCCGCCGGCAGGGTGTCGCCGGACCAGCAACAAGCCGCCCCACCGGGCATTAAGCCCGCCGACCGGTGCCCGCCGATCCGCTCAGCGACAGCCGCAGCCGGCCAGCGCGGCGGCGATCCTGTCCAGCGCGGCCCGGGCCGGCTCCATCCCGTCCGGCCGCACGTCGTCGGTGAGCACCGCGAAGGTGAGCAGGCGGCCCTCGGTGGTGGTCACCACGCCCGCGATGGCGTGCACCCGGGTCAACGTGCCGGTTTTGGCCCGGACCACACCGGCACCGGCGGCGGTGCCGGGTGTCGCGCCGTACCGGTCGCGCAGGGTGCCGGACCAGCCCGCGACCGGCAGGCCGCCGAAGATACCGGCCAGCTCGGGCCGGTCCGGGCTGGCCGCGAGCGCCAGCAGTTCGGTCAGCAGGGCCGGGCTGATCAGGTTCTTCCGGGACAGTCCGCTGCCGTCGGCCAGGTCGAGCCCAGCCACCGGCAGGGCCAACTCGGCGACCACCTCGGCCATCGCCGTCGCGGCGCCGGTGAACGAGGCCGGCCGGTCGCGGGCCAGGGCGACCTGACGGGCCAGCGCCTCGGCGACGATGTTGTCGCTGTCGCTGATCATGATGTCGACCAGCCGGATCAGCGGCGGCGAGTGCACCGCGCCGAGTTCGGCACCGGGTCCACCGCCGCCGACCGGTTCCGTCGCGGTCGCCCCGGTCGGCGGCGGTGGGGCGGTGCCCTTGCGTACGGTGTTGGCCGGCACCCCGAGCAGTTTGGCGAAGGCACGGCCGGCGACCAGGTCCGGTTCGGCGACGCGTTCGGCCCAGCCGGGGCCGGCCTTCGGATTCTCGCGTGCTCCGTCCAACATCAGCGCGGTGATCGCCCCGCCGTACCCGCCGGTCGGAATGTCGTCGTCCCAGCCGGGTTCGTGCACCGGGCCGGAGTAACGCGAGGAGTCGACGACGACCCTGCTGGGTGCGACCCCACCCAGCGCCTGCCGGACCTGATCGGCGAGGTCGGTGAGGCTGGCCGCGCCCGGGTAGAAGCCCTTCGTGTCGGCTGCCAACGTCGGATCCCCGCCACCGACCAGAACCACCTCGCCGGGTTGGGCGCCAGCCACCGCCCGGGTCGGGATGCGATGGCCGGGGCCTCGGGCGGTCAACACCGTCACGGCGGTCACCAGTTTGGTCACCGAGGCCGGCACGGTCCCCTCCCCGCCACCGCGCTCGAAGAGCATCTCCCCAGTGAGCGCGTCGGCCACCGCCACGTTGACCCGGTTGCCCAGCGCGGTGTCGTCGATCAGCGGTTCGAGGGTGGTCCGGAGCCCGTCCGTGCTGGGCGGCGGCGCGCCGATGTCGGCAGCAGCCAGCACCGGGATCGGCGCGGGCTCCACCATCCCGGTTGCCGTCGGTGTCGGCGGCGTGTCTCCCAGCCAGCGGCCCACCGGCCCGGGCCGGACCACGACCAGACCCACCGCGACCAGCACGAGCACCAGCACGGCGGCGAGCACCAACGGCAGGCGACGGCGCCGTACCGGCCCGACCGGTGGCGGTACGACACCGGCCGGCGGATCACCCGACGTACCGGACGCCGGCACTACCGACGCCGGGCGCACCGGCACGGTCGCCGATCCGGTCGGCGGCCCGGCCGGGATCGTGGGAACGGCGCCGCCGGGTGTGGCGGGCGGCGTTGGAGGTTGTGGCCGGAGGACCTGCGCGTCCGGCACTGGTACCCGCCCGGCGGCCGGCTTGGCCGGCGGTTGGTTCGCACCGCCCTCGGCGGCACCGCCGGGACGGTAGTGTGAATCTTCCCTCCCCACGACCCCCTCCTCCCCCACCGGGAACCGGCCTGGGTGACACTACTTCGGTCCGAAGACTATGCGGCGGCCGGAGTCGGCGGGTCGGCAATCGCCCGCCCGGCTCCGCCGCCGGTTCCGTCAAGCCAGCGTGGGCCAACGAGGGAGCGTGCAGATGGATTTCGACGTGACGGTTGAGATCCCCAAGGGTCACCGCAACAAGTACGAGGTGGACCACGTGACCGGGCGGATCCGGCTGGACCGCACCCTCTTCACCTCCACGCAGTACCCGGCCGACTACGGCTTCATCGAGGGCACCCTGGGCGAGGACGGTGACCCGCTGGACGCCCTGGTGCTGGTGCCCGAGCCGACCTTCCCCGGCTGCCTGATTCGGTGCCGCACGATCGGCATGTTCCGGATGACGGACGAGAAGGGTGGCGACGACAAGGTTCTCTGCGTCCCCTACGAGGACCCGCGGCAGGAACACCTGCGCGACATCCACCACCTCGGCGAGTTCGACCGGCTGGAGATCCAGCACTTCTTCGAGGTGTACAAGGATCTTGAGCCGGGCAAGTCGGTCGAGGGCGCGACCTGGGTGGGGCGCACCGAGGCCGAGGCCGAGATCCAGGCTTCGTACCGGCGCGCCAGGGAGGCCGAGGAGCGCGGCGAGTCCACCCACTGAGGTGTCCGATGGGTCCCGGGGGTCGCTCAGCCGAGCAGTCCCCGGGCCTGCTCGTAGAGGCCGAGCACCGCGCAGACGACCGGCACCACCGAGACCACCAGCAGGGTGTCGGCCAGGTCGGCGACCCGCCCGAGGTACGGGGAGACCGGCCGGCGGGCGTATGTCGTGCCGCCCGCCACCACCAGCAGCGCGCCAAGCAGACCGCCGGTGACCAGGATCAGCCGGATTGTCGGGTCGGCGGCCCCGGCCAGCGCCCCGCCGAGGACCGCGTACCCGGCCAGGCCGGCGAGCACCGGGGCGATTCGGTGCCGGACCGTCCTGAAGAGCCGGGCCCGTAGCAGCAGCACCGTCGCGGTCACCCCGACCAGCAGTCGACCGGCGGTGCCACCGGTGCTCACGAGGATCACGGCCGCGCCGACGGCCAGCACGGCCTGACCGATCAGCATGCCGGTGAGCATTTCCTCGGTACGGGCCACGGCTGCGTGCACCCGGCCACGGTCCGGCAGATCACGAGCCTGGTCCGAGTCATCCGACACGTCGGTGGGCAGGGTTACCGGCGGCAGCGGCACCTTGCCCAACCGGATGGCCAGCAGCGGAACTGCCCCGACGGCGAAGGTGAGCGTGCCGAGCAGGACGGCGGCCGCGCCGGCCGGGCCGAGCAGCAGACCGCCGAGGGCGGCTGATCCGGCGCCCGCCCCCACCACCGTGCCGGCCACGAAGATCCGTAGTCGGGTGGCCACGCCGAACAGCCCCAGCACCGAAGCGAGCAGCAGCGCCACCGACCCCGCCAACAACTCCGGTGCGCCCACCCAGCGCAGCGTGCCGATCGGCCCGACCGGGTCGCCCGAACTGACGGCGAGGGCGCCGGCCAACGCCGCGTAGGGCAGCGCGTGTCCGCCCAGCACGGCGCCGGCCGGCCCGTCGCCCTGCGCACGGGACAGCACGGTGCCGGCCAGCACCAGCAGTACCGCCACCACGGTCGCGGCCGGCCAACCGGCGGGGTCGCCGGGCCCACCGGCGGCCAGGGCGAGCAGGCCGACGACGAGCGGCACACCGGCACCGACAAGTGCCACCGCCCGGGTGGCGCCGGGTGACCAGGCCCCGCCTCGGCGGCGGGCGGCGTCGGCGATGGCCTCCACCACGTCGTCGTACTCGAACTCCGGCCACTCGGTGCGAGCCGGCACCAGGTGCAGCACCTCGCCGTCGCGGACCCCCTCAGCGAGCAGCGTCTGCCCGCCGGTCAGCACGCTGCCGTCGGCCCGCCGGAGCAGCCAACCGCCGTGCTGCTCCCCCTCGTCGGCGAGCCCGTCGCCGGCGTGGCGCAGCACCTCGGGCAGCAACTCGGCGAGGGGCACCTGGTCCGGCAGCGCCACGTCGACCCGCCGTCGGGGCGTGCTGACGGTGAGCCGGGCAAGCCCGACGGTCATCGGCTCACCTCCATCCCGAGCGGGCCTGCTGCTGCGCGGACGACAGGACTTTACCTACCATGAGCCAGGCTCGGGTCACCGTGCGCAGTCGGGAGGTCGAGTGTCCACTGTCGTCATCCGGCGGCCGGCCCGACGCCCGGCGCCCGAGATACCGGTCGGTGACCTGCCGGTGCAGGCACCCCCGGAGATTCCGGCCAGCGCCGACACCCGCTGGCACCAGCTGCTGATGCTGCTGCCGATGCTCGGCGGTACGGTCGCGATGGCGATGATGTTCGGCCGGGGCGGCGGGGCGTACGCGTACGTGGTCGGCGGCATGTTCGGCCTCTCCTCTCTGGCGATGCTGGCGACCTCGTGGGGCAGCGCCTCCGGCAGTCCGAGGAAGTCCGAGATGATGGCCGCCCGCCGGGATTACCTGCGGCACCTGGCCACCCTGCGACGGCAGGTTCGGCAGACCGCGGAGCGGCAACGCGCCGGACTCTGCTACCGGCACCCCGATCCGTCGCTGCTCTGGTCGACGGTGCACAGCCACCGGGTCTGGGAACGACGGCCCACGGACCCGGATTTCGCGGTGATTCGGGTTGCCGTCGGGCCGCAGACCCTGGCCACGCCGTTGGTGCCGCCGGTCACCCGCCCGCTGGAGGAACTGGAGCCGATGACGGCGGGCGCGCTGCGCCGCTTCCTGGACGCGTACTCGGTGGTGCCCGACCTGCCGGTGGCTCTCTCGCTGCGCAGCTTCGCCCGGGTCTTCGTCCGGGCCGCTCCGGCCGGACCCACCGGGTCGCCGGCCGCGCAGGCGCTGGTCCGGGCCATGCTCGCCCAGCTCGCGGTCTTCCACGCCCCGGACGAGTTGCTGGTCGCCATCTGTGCCGGGCCGGAACGCCGCGGCCGTTGGGAGTGGGTCAAATGGTTGCCGCACGCCCAGCACCCCACCCGCACCGACGCTCTCGGCCCGGTACGGCTGGTGGCCACTTCCGCCGTGGAGCTGGAACGGCTACTCGACCGGGTGTTGGCCAGCCGGTCGAGGTTCAGCCCGGCCGGACCGGCCACGGACGGGCCGCACCTGGTGGTCGTGTTCGACGGCGGCGACCGCACCGGCGCCACCGAGCTGGTCGGCGACGGCGGGATCGACGCGGTGACCCTGATCGACCTGGACACCCCGCCGCCACGCCTGCTCGACCGGTTCTCGCTGCTGCTGGAGCTGCGAGACGGCCGGCTGCACTCCCGCTCCTCGGACGGGCCGGCCGAGGTGGGCACGGCCGACGCGCTGGAGGTCGCCGAGGTCGAGGCGATGGCCCGGAGGCTGGCACCACTGCGGCTGGCCGCCACCCCGGGTGCCGACACCGCCCCTGGGGCCGAGCCGGGTCTACCGGAGCTGCTCGGCATCGGCGAGCCGGCGAGCTTCACCGTCGAACAGGGGTGGGTTCCGAGGTCGCCGCGGGACCGGCTGCGGGTGCCGGTGGGGATCGGCGTGGACGGCGGCGCGGTCGAGTTGGACCTGAAGGAGTCGGCGCAGGGCGGCATGGGGCCGCACGGGCTGCTGATCGGCGCCACCGGCTCCGGCAAGTCCGAGTTGCTGCGTACGCTGGTGCTCGGGCTGGCCGCCACCCATTCCGCCGAGCAGCTCAACTTCGTGCTCGTCGACTTCAAGGGTGGGGCCACCTTCGCGCCCTTCGACCGGCTGCCGCACACCGCCGCTGTGATCACCAATCTGGCCGACGCGCTACCGCTTGTCGATCGGATGGTCGATGCGATCAACGGGGAGCTGGTCCGCCGGCAGGAGCTGCTGCGTCGCGCCGGCAACTTCGCCAGCCTGCGCGACTACGAGCGTGCCCGGGCCGCCGGCAATCCGCTGCCCCCGCTGCCGTCGCTGCTGCTGATCTGTGACGAGTTCTCCGAACTGCTGTCGGCCAAGCCCGACTTCATCGACCTGTTCGTCCAGATCGGCCGGCTGGGCCGCTCTCTCGGGGTGCACCTGCTGCTGGCGAGCCAGCGGCTGGAGGAGGGACGACTGCGCGGGCTGGACACCCACCTGTCGTACCGGATCGGTCTGCGGACCTTCTCCTCGCTGGAGTCCCGCACCGTCCTCGGGGTGCCTGACGCGCATGAGCTGCCCCCGTCGCCGGGGCACGGTTTCCTGCGCTTCGGCACCGAGCCGCTGCTGCGCTTCAAGACCGCGTACGTCTCCGGCCCGGTGCGTCGGCGTGCCCTGGCGACCGACGCTGCCGGGCCCGAACGTCCCCGGCTGCTCGCCTTCTCCACCCACACCATCCCGATGCCGCAGCCGCCCGTCCCGCCGGCCGTGCAGGACGAGGCGGACGCCACGGAGACCCTGCTGCGTCTGCTCGTCGACCGGCTGGCCGGGCAGGGTGCGCCGGCCCACCAGGTATGGCTGCCGCCGCTGGATACCGCTCCGGCCCTGGACGAGTTGGTCGGCCCGCTCACGGTCGACGCGGCCCGGGGGCTGACCTTCGGCAATCCCGAGCTGCACGGTGCCCTCCAGGTGCCGGTGGCCGTCGTCGACCGGCCCTTCGAGCAGCGCCGCGACCTGTTGTGGTTGGCGTTGGACGGCGCCGCCGGCCATGTCGCGGTGGTCGGCGGTACGCAGAGCGGCAAGTCCACCGCGCTACGTACGCTGGTCTGCGCGCTGGCCCTCACCCACACGCCGGCCGAGGCTCGGGTCTACTGCCTCGATTTCGGTGGCGGCGGGTTGGCCTCGCTCCGTGACCTGCCGCATGTCGGTGGGGTCACCGGCCGGGCCGACCCCACCGGGGTGCGCCGCACCGTCGGCGAGATGTCCACCCTGCTCGCCGATCGGGAACGCCGCTTCGCCGAACTGGGTCTGGAGTCGATGGCCGCCTGGCGACAGCGGCGCGGCACCGGCACCGGCACCGACCCGGGCGATACCGACGCGTACGGCGATGTGTTCCTCGTCGTGGACGGCTGGACGACCCTGCGGACCGAGTACGAGGATCTGGAACCGCTGATCACCGACCTGGCGACCCGGGGGCTCTCCTACGGCGTGCACGTGGTCGCCAGCGCGGTGCGTTGGCTGGATTTCCGGCCGGCCATCCGGGACCTTTTCGGCTCCCGACTGGAACTGCGCCTCGGTGATCCGTCCGACTCGCTGGTCGCCCGCCGGGCGGCGGCGCACGTGCCGGAGCAGACCCCCGGGCGTGGCATCACCTCGGAGAGCCTGCACTTCCTCACCGCGCTGCCGCAGCCGACCGGTGCGGACACCGCCGGGCTGGTGAAGCAGATCAACGACGCGTGGCCCGGCCCGGTCGCACCCCGGGTGCGGCTGCTCCCGGCCGTGCTGCCGTACGCCGACCTCGACCTCGACGCCACGACGGGGCTGCGGATCCCGGTCGGTGTCGCCGAGGCCGACCTACGTCCGGTGGTCCTCGACTTCGCCACGGAGCCACATCTCGTGGTCTACGGGGACGCGGAGAGCGGCAAGTCGTCGTTCCTGCGCGCCCTGGCCACCTCGATCGTCACCCGGTTCACGCCGGAACAGGCACGGGTGATCCTGGTGGACTATCGGCGCAGCCTGCTCGGCGTCATCGCCACGGAGCACCTGATCGGCTACGGCACCACGGCGGCACACACCGCCGACCTGGTCGAATCGGCCGCCGGTTACCTGACAGGCCGCGCACCGGGGCCGCAGGTCAGCCCGACGCAGTTGCGGGAACGGTCGTGGTGGTCCGGCCCGGAACTGTTCGTGCTGGTCGACGACTACGACCTGGTGTCCAGCGGGCCCGCGAACCCGCTGCGGGCGTTGGAGGAGCACCTGCCACACGCCCGCGACGTCGGGCTGCACCTGGTGTTGGCGCGCCGTTCCGGCGGTGCCGCCCGCGCCCAGTACGAGCCGTTGGTGCAGCGGTTACGGGAACTGTCCACCTCGGGCCTGGTGATGTCGGGCAGCCCGGAGGAGGGTGCGCTGGTCGGTCCGGTTCGTCCCGGTCCGCTGCCGCCCGGGCGCGGTCGGCTCTTCACCCGACGCGAGGGCGTACGCCTGGTCCAACTGGCTCACCTGCCGCCACGGTGACGTCGACTCCACGGAACGTCCCTGTAGGCGGGTCGGAACCGGTAATCTCCGATCGTCATGTGTCCCGCGACGAATGGCTGAGGATGTGACCAGGCTGCGGCACAGCGGCCCGGCGAGGGCCGGCCGGTTTGCCAACCGCGTGCTGCTCGCGA
Organism: Verrucosispora sp. WMMD573; assembly: GCF_027497175.1. NCBI lineage: Bacteria > Bacillati > Actinomycetota > Actinomycetes > Micromonosporales > Micromonosporaceae > Micromonospora > Verrucosispora sp. WMMD573. The sequence continues at coordinate 1,043,990 of NZ_CP114901.1, forward strand.
CGGCCGCCACCGCGCTGTCGGCTGCCGTCGCGGTCGTGCCCGCCGCCGCCGTGCCGGTCCAGGCTCCCGCGCTCGGCCCGCCGGCTGCCCACAATCCCGACGCCGCGCGACGCGCCGACCAGGTCCGTGACGAGCAGTGGCAGCTCGACAAGTTGAACGCCCGGACGGCGTGGCGTACCTCGACCGGGCGCGGTGTGGTCGTGGCCGTGATCGATTCCGGGGTGGACGGTTCTCACCCGGACCTGACCGGTCAGGTGTTGCCGGGGCTCGACCTGGTCGCGCCGAACGGGGCGACCGAGGCGGATCCGGTCGGGCACGGCACCACGGTGGCTGGCCTGATCGCGGGGCGCAACGACGACCGGCGTGGCGTGGTGGGGCTCGCGCCGGACGCCCGGATCCTGCCCGTGCGGGTGCTGGACGCGGAGAACCGCTACGACGACGCGTTGATCGTGGCCAAGGGTGTGCGATGGGCGGTCGACAACGGCGCGAAAGTGATCAACCTGTCGCTCGGCGGTAACGGCGACAGTGCGGCGCTGGCAGCGGCGATCGACTACGCCTTCGCCCGGGACGTGGTGGTGGTCGCCTGCACCGGAAATCTCGCCACCTCGCCCGAGGCGAAGGTGTGGTATCCGGCCCGCGAACCTGGCGTCATCGCGGTCTCCGGCCTGGAGCGCAACAGCGACAACCTGTGGAGCGGGGCGATCACCGGTCGCGCCACCGTCCTGACCGCCCCCGCCAGCGGACTGGTCGGCGCGCGTTCGCCGGGCGGCTACTGGCGGGTGCAGGGCACCAGCTTCGCGGCACCGCTGGTCGCCGCCACTGCCGCCCTGGTGCGGTCGCGTTACCCGCAGATGTCCGCCGCAGACGTGGTGAACCGGCTGCTGACCACCGCCCGGGACATCGGTCCGACCGGACGGGACGAGCGGTTCGGGTACGGGCTGGTCGACCCGGTCGCGGCCCTGACCGCACAGGTGCCGTCGACGGACAAGAACCCGTTGGACGACAACGACCCGCCCGGGGTGACCGGCTTCGGTCCCGCGCCCGGAGCGGCGACGACGAGTGATCCCGACGCCGAGCAACTCGGGCTGACCGGGTCCGGGCAGGAGACCCAGTGGCGGGCCCGGGCCGCCGGTTCCCAGGACGACGCCGGCCCGGAGCGGCTCTGGATCGGCTCGGCCCTCTTCGTCGCGCTGCTCACCGGAGCGGCGCTGATGGTGCGCCGGTTCCGGCAGGCGCACCGCTGACCGACACCCGTCGACGAATCACGCAGATTCTGCGCATCCGCCCGGGGAGATCCCGTTCAGCGGGTACAACCATCGCCGTGGACGCCTTCGAACGAGTCGAGTCCGCGTCGCCCTGCGGTCCGGAGGGTGTCGGACCACGGGACGACCGGCCAGGTGTGCGGCCGGCCCACACCGTCTCCGGCGTGCTGCTGGCGGCGCCGTTCGCGCTGCTCGCCGCGCTGGTGCTGGGTGACTGGCCGCCGCTGCGTCGACTCGACCTGGTGATCACCACCCACCTGCACGGGTACGCCCTGGACCACCCGGTGTGGGTCCGGGCGATGAGCTTCTGGACCGACGCGTTCGCGCCGATGCCCCTGCGGGCCGTGGCGCTGGTTCTGGTGATCTGGCTGGCCCGCGACGGTGCGCGGCGGCTCGTCGGCTGGGTCGCCTGCACCATGGTGCTCGGTGGTCTGCTCGGGCCGCTGCTCAAACTGCTCGTCGGCCGGCAGCGACCGGATCTGCCCGACCCGGTGGCGCAGGCGCCTGGTCTGGCCTTCCCGTCGGGCCATGCGCTGAACGCGATGCTCGCCGCCGGGGTGCTGGTGGTGGTGTTCCTGCCCCGGACCAGGCGCCGTTCCGTGGCCCGCGCGGCGGTCTGGCTCGGTGCGCTGACGATCGCCCTGGTGACCGGGTTCAGCCGGGTGGCGCTCGGCGTGCACTGGAGCAGCGACGTGCTGGCCGGGTGGCTGCTCGGCGCGGCGGTGGTCGTCGCCACCGCCGCCGCGTTCACCGTCTGGTCGGGCCGCCGGTCGGGCTGACCCTCGTCAGGTGCAGTCGCCGGTGTCGGTGCCCCGGGTGCGTTCGGCACCGGCCAGCGCCACCGGTCGGGCCTCGGCGGCGGTGACCGCGAACCCGGTGTTCGGGTCGTCGGCCGCCGCCGCGAAGATCACCCCGAGCACCAGGCCGTTCGAGGAGACCAGTGGACCACCCGAGTTGCCGCTGCGGACCAGTGCCCGGATCGTGTAGATCTCCCGGTTGACGTTTCCCGACGAGTAGATGTCCGGCCCGGTGATCCGGTCGACGTCGCGGATCCGCGCCGACTGGGCGTTGTACGGCCCGTCGAGTGGGAAACCGAGCACGATGGCGTCCGCGCCGGTGGAGGCGCTGCCGGCGGCGAACCGCATCGACGGGCCGGGCAGCCCGGGCACGTAGAGCACGGCCAGGTCCCGGTCGGGGTCGTAGACGACCACCTCGCCCTCGTACCGGTCCCCGCCCAGTTCCACCGCGACCGAACGGGTGCCGGCGACGACGTGCGCATTGGTCATCACCCGGTCGTCGGCGTACACGAAGCCCGACCCCTCTATCCGGCGCGAGCAGCTCGGTGCCGACCCGAGCACCTTCACCACCGAGCGCTGGCCGTTGCTCACCACCTCGGAGCCGGCGAGCGCCGGGTCGGGCGGCTCGACCTGCCGGGCCTGGGTACGTCGCAGCCCGTCGAAGACGTCGGGGAAGCCGTTGGTGTCGACGGTGTCGCGCAGTGCGGTGGAGAGCTGCTGAGCCTGGTCGGGCAGCACCCGGTCCACCACGTTGAGCAGCGCGCTGCTCTTCACGGAGGAGGCGAGCCAGGGCAGCGAGGAGGAGCCGAGCGGCACGGCGACCAGCCAGGCGACCAGCAGCACCGCGAAGAGCGAGACGAATGCGCCTCCGATGTCGTCGGCCCGTCGTCCCACATCACTTCCGATGGTCCGGCGCAGGTGCGATCCGAGCCAGCCGGCCAGCGCCTGACCCACCACGGCGAGGCCGAAGATGGCGACCAGTGAGATCAGTACCCGGGTGCCGCTGTCCACGAACTGCTGGGCGAACATCGGGCCGACCTGTAGGCCGATCAGGGCGCCCAGGAAGAAGCCGGAGAACGAGAGCACGCCGATGACGAACCCCTGTCGGTATCCGCTGATCGCGAACACGAGCATGAGCAACAGCAGGACGAGATCCACGGCCGACACGGCTCAAGCGTACGGGGCTGGGGCTCACCCGAAGACGATCGCTTGCGGAAGGTGACGGTCAGATCAGCGCAGGGCGCTCTCGTCGTCCTCGTCGGTGCCGGCCGACGGAGCGGGTGAGGCACCGACCGGCGGAAGATCGATCACCCGGCTGCGGGGCCACGGGCGGCTCCAGCCACCCATGTCCAGCAGCGCGGCCAGCACCCCGGCCGTGAACCCCCAGACCAGCATCCCGCGTACGGAGAAGGCGGGCCCGACCCAGCCACTCGAATGGCGTACCCGGACCCGGTTGTCCGGGTCGACCAGCTCGGCGATCGGCAGGCGGGCCACGTGCGCCACCTCGGCGGGCTCCCGGGAGTCCACCGGATGCGGCGCGTGCCACCAGGCGAGCACCGGCGTCACCACGAAGTCGCTGACCGGGATCCACAACCTCGGCAGTTGGGCCAGCACCGTGACGCTTGTCGGGTCGAGCCCGACCTCCTCGTTCGCCTCCCGCAGCGCCGTGGCGGCGGCGTCGGCGTCCTCCGGGTCGGCCGCGCCGCCGGGAAACGCCGGTTGACCGGCGTGGTTGCGCAGAGTCGCGGCCCGCTGGAGGACCAGCACGTCCGGGCCGGTGCCGGCGTCCTCGCCGAGCAGCACCAGCACGGCGCTTTCCCGGCCACCCTGGTCCGGCGTACGCAGCTGGGTGAAATCCTCCGTACGCGCGGTGCCGAGCCGGACCAGCAGCGGGTCCAGCCAGCCCGGCACCGGCCGTGACGCGCCGGACGCCTCCCCGCCCCGGCTCACGCTGGCTGGCACCTCGCTCATGCCGGCCCTTCGCTGCGCTGCGGGCCGCCATGAGGCACCAACGCGCAGAGCTGATGATTCGCTCGCTGTCGCTCGCTCATGCCGGCCCTTCGCTGCGCTGCGGGCCGCCATGAGGCACCAACGCGCAGAGCTGATGATTCGCTCGCTGTCGCTCGCTCATGCCGATACCGCGATGCCGAGGTGCTGCCGGACGAGTTCGGCGAGTTGGGCGTCGTCGAGGGCGCCCGAGGTGTCGATGTACCGGACGCCGCCGTCGGCACCCACGAACACCGTCATCGGGAACGCGCTTCGTTCCATGGCCCGCTGGAACGCCTTGCCCTGGTCGAACAGCATCGGGAACCGTACGCCGAAGTCCTCGCCGAGGGACTGCGCGGCGCTGCGGCTGTCCTGGGTGTTCACCCCGATGACCCGCAGCTGCCCCTCGGCGCGCTCGTGCAGCCGCTGGAAGGAGGGAAGCTCCTTGCGGCAGGGCGGGCACCAGGAGGCCCAGATGTTGACCACTGCCGGTCCACGGATGTCCCGCAGGGCGACCGGGGACCCGCCGGTGAAGCAGGTGAGAGTCAACTCGGGCAGCGGATCGCCGGTCAGCTTCCCTCCATCGGGGTCGGCCGGGCCGTCGGTGAGGCCGCCGCAGCCCTCGAAGGGTGACGGGCGGGCCGCCGCCGTGGCCGGCCCGGCCGGGGCGGGGGCCTCGGAGTCGGCGGTGCAGGCGGTGGCGAGCATCAGCAGCAGCGGCAGGGTCAGCAGCGCGAGCCGGCGGTTCACGGTGCCTCCGCCGCAACCGCCTGCGCCGGCACCAGCTCGGGATCGACGCCGGCGGCGACCGCGAGGGCACGGGCGCGGGGACCTTTGAGCAGCTTCGCGGCGGCGGCTGGTTCGGTCGGTCCGGTGCCGTACGAGGGGCAGAGCTTCGCCAGGGTGCACGCGCCGCAGGCGGGCTTGCGGGCGTGGCAGACCCGGCGGCCGTGGAAGATGATCCGGTGCGACAGCATGGTCCAGTCCCGCTTCGGGAACATCGCCCCGATCTCGTGCTCGATCTTGACCGGATCGGTCTCGGTGGTCAGCCCCCAGCGCCGTACCAGTCGCTGAAAGTGGGTGTCGACGGTGATGCCGGGCACGTCGAAGGCGTTGCCGAGGATGACGTTGGCGGTCTTGCGACCGATCCCGGGCAGGGTGACCAGGTCGGCGAGCCGGTTGGGAACCCGACCGTGGTAGCGCTCGACCAGGGCCTGGCCCAGTTGGATCAGCGAGTTGGTCTTGTTGCGGTAGAAGCCGGTCGGTTTGATCATCTCCTCCACCTCGCCGCGATCGGCCCCGGCGTAGTCGGCGGCCGTCGGGTAGCGGGCGAACAGTTTCGGAGTGACCTCGTTGACCTTCTTGTCCGTGCACTGGGCCGACAGAATGGTGGCGACGGCCAGTTCCAGCGGGTTGCCGTGGTCGAGCTCGCAGTGCGCGTCGGGGTGCGTTTCGGTAAGCACCCGGCCGATCCGCCGCGCGCGGCGGGTGCGTCCCAGGTCGGTCTCGGTGGCGCTTCTGGTCACGACGGCCAGCCTACGTCGCCGGTCCGACTGGCCCGGACGCCTGTGTCGTCGCACTCAGTCCGCGTCGGGCGGGCTGATCTTTCCGGAGTCGGTGAACCGGGCACCGGTCTCGGCGAAGTCGAGCTCGGTGAGGTCCTGCAGCAGCCCGAGACCACGGTCGTCGGGGTCGATCGTCGGCTTGCGGGCCCCGTCCATGTAGGTGGAGGTGAACGAGCCGCCGGCCCAGGTGCCGTCCGCTTCGAGTGACACCTTCAGCACGCCGCCCCAGCCGAGTCGACCGTTGTTGCTCAGCGAATTGCCGCCACCGGCGAAATTACCCAGGCTGTACGCGATCAGCCTGCCCTTGTAGAACTCCATCCCGCGCAGCACGTGCGGGCCGTGCCCGACGATCAAATCGGCACCGGCGTCGATCATGGCGCGGGAGAACTTGATCGGGTCGCCGCGGTTCTCCCCAAGGAACATTTCAGTGCCGGGCCGCACCCGCGTCATCTCCGACCCTTCGGCCCCCATGTGCACCTGCACCACGACGATGTCGGCCTGACCGGCGGCCTTCTTGATCACCTTTTTCGCGGCCGGAATGTCGGTGAGACTGTTCGACCACTGGTACGACGAGAAGCCTGCGACGGCCACCTTGACGCCCTTCACCTCGACGACCGTGATCTGGTCAGGTGCGCCGGTGTGCTCCAGCCCGTGTTCCTCCAACGCCTGCTGGGTGTTCTCGTAGCCCTTCGGCCCGAAGTCGTACCCGTGGTTGTTGGCCTGGTTGAGCAGGTCGAAACCGGCATCGGCGAGATGGGCGGCATACTCCGGCGGCGCGCGGAACTGGAAGCAGCGGGTGGAGTTGGCACCGCACTTGCCGGCCCCGGTGTCCACCGTCAACGGCTCTTCCAGGTTTCCCATCACCAGGTCGGCGGCGAGCGCCTTCTTCACGGAGTTGAAGAAACCCTTGCCGTTGTTCGGGGGGAGCCGATCGGGTGCCATGGCCATCACGATGTCGCCGGTGGCGGAGAGCGAGATCTTCTTGACCTCGGGGGCAGCCGATTCGACGGGTGCGCCTTCGCCACCGCCCGTGCCGGGTTGCCAGAGCGGCCCCTCGTCGGAGCTGGCGCAGCCGGCGAGGAGGACGGCGGCGAGCAGCGCCCCCACTGCGGCCAGGGTGCGGCGGCGGGGTCGGGACACGAAGGGGGCGGGAGCGTACATCGTGCGCGACCCTACCGGGCGGATATCGCGGAATCGACAGCCGATCGGGTGGGGAGATTCAGCCCTGGAGCCGATCCGACCATGGCACAACGGTGTCGCGGCCCACCGACAGCACTGCGGCGTGCACCGCCCGGGCCAGCGGCGCGCCCCAGGTGGAGCGGGGTCCGCCGTAGGCGTTGATCGACCCGTCCGGCGGGCAGAGCACGGTGACCGCGTCCGTCGGCGTACCGGTGCCGGGCAGCCCCAACTCCGCGATCGCCTGCGCCTTCGCCTCGGTGGCCGTGGCGACCGCGTTGACAAGTGCCGCGTCGCCGAGCCGCGCCGGGACGTACGCCACGATGTTCACCGTGCCGACCGGTTGCGCCGGCACCGCCACCGTGGGGGCCGCCGCCGGCACCGGCGTGCCCAGGCCGACGGTGGCCCAGACCTGCACCCCGGTGTCGGTCCGCCGCACCACCTCGGCCACGTCCACGCCGGTCATCAGGCCCACGCCGGGCCCGTCCAGGCCGAACTCCCGGGCCAGCTCGGCCAGGTGGTCGGCGGGGTCGTCCCGGTCATACGACATCGGCACCGTCGCGTTCAGCACCCACCGTCGTACGCCGATCCCACCGCCCAACGGGGCGGAGCTGACCGCCCGCAGCGCTCCCTCGGCATGCCAGATGAGCACCGGAACGTCACGTTCGTCCTCACGCCGGGTGGCCAGCAGTGGTTCGGGCAGCACCCGGTGACCCTACGTCCGGGTGTCCGCACCGCCGATCCCGGCCTGACCAGGCGCGGGATTCTAAAGGGTGATCACGACGGGCGCGTTACGCCCAACGATCAAGATTCCAGGGGTGCACCTCTGATTCCTGCTCACGTGCGCCTAGACTGGTCGGCGCGCGAGGGATCAGCGGACGGCGGACCCAGGCCGAGCAGACGGCACGCGCAACCGGAGGTGCGCGATGGACGAGGTACTGGCCCGCAGCGGGATCTTCCAGGGTGTCGACCCGGAGGCGGCCGAGGCGCTCGCCAAGGAGATGGAGACGATCGAGGTCCGCAAGGGCGAGGTCGTCTTCAACGAGGGCGAGCCCGGCGACAGTCTCTACATCCTGCTGTCCGGCAAGATCAAGGTTGGCCGCCGGGCGGCGGACGGCCGGCAGAATCTGATCGCCGTGATGGGTCCGTCGGACATGGTCGGCGAGCTGTCGCTCTTCGACCCGGGTCCGCGTACCGCGACCGCGACCGCGGTCACCGACAGCCGGCTGGCCCGACTGCGAAAGCAGGCGCTGCGGCCGTGGCTCAACAACCGGCCCGAGATCGCCGAGCAGTTGCTGCGGGTGTTGGCCCGCCGGCTGCGCCGGACCAACGACGCCCTCGCGGACCTGATCTTCACCGACGTGCCCGGCCGGGTGGCGAAGAATCTCCTTCAGATGGCGGGGCGCTTCGGCACCCGCGACGGCGGCGTGCTGCGGGTGACGCACGACCTGACCCAGGAGGAGATCGCCCAGCTTGTCGGCGCCTCCCGGGAGACGGTCAACAAGGCCCTCGCGGACTTTGCCTCGCGCGGTTGGCTCCGGCTGGACGGCAAGAGCATCATCATCCTCGACCCGGAGCGTCTGGCCCGCCGCGCCCGCGTCTGAGCCCCCTAGGCCCACCTAGCTGGGTGTACAACTTCGGGGTTGTTGTTACCCGCCGCGCGCTGGGTGCAGCAACAACCCCGAAGTTGCGTTGGCGAGGGCGGCACCCGGCACGGGCGTGGCTCCGAAAAAGTCAGTCTTGACTGTTTGTTTTTCGGGGGGCAGGCTTTCCGGCATGCCCCCCGCAGCGACCCGCGTCCCGCAGCAGGAGCGCAGCCGCGCCACTCGGGCCCGGCTGCTGGAGGCGACCGTCGACTGCCTGGTCGAGCACGGCTGGTCCGGCACCACCACGACGGTCGTGGCGGCCCGGGCCGGTGTCTCCCGGGGCGCCCAGCTGCACCACTACCCGACCCGAACCGCCCTGGTCACCGCCGCCGTCGGGCACCTCACCGAACGGCGAGCGGCCGAGTTGCGAGCCGAGGCCGACGCCCTGCCGGCCGACGCCGACCGGCTGGATCGGGTGGTGGACCTGCTTGCCGCCGCCTTCACCGGGCCGCTCTTCGTCGCCGCCCTCGAACTCTGGGTGGCCGCGCGCACCGACGCCGAGCTGCGGACCGCCCTACTGCCCCTCGAAGCCCGGATCGGTCGGGAGATGCATCGGCTGACCGTCGAACTGCTCGGGGTGGACGAGCGGCGTCCCGGCGTCCGCGAGGCGGTGCAGGCAACCCTGGACCTGCTGCGCGGGCTCGGCGTCGCCAACCTGCTCAGCGACGACTCGACCCGCCGGGCCGCGCTGCTGCTGGTCTGGAAGACCCAGTTGACGGCGCTGCTCACCAGCGCGGAAAAGGCACCCTGACCGGCCCCAACCGCCCGGAGGCACCATGGTCGACCTGACCCACCTGCTCACGGATCTGGCCACCGAGTCCGAGCAGCTCGACGCGCTCGTCGCGGCGCTGCCGCAGCCGGAGTGGGAGCGGCCCACCCCCGCGGCAAGCTGGACGATCGCCCACCAGATCGCCCATCTGGCGTGGACGGATCACGTGGCCCGGCTCGCCGCCACCGACGCCGACGCGTTCTACGCCTCGGTCACCGCCGCACCGGATCCGGCCCGGCTGGTCGACGACGGCGCAATCGCCTTCCTCGCCCCGCCCGAGGCGCTGCTGGCCCGCTGGCGGGAGGGCCGCTCGGCGCTCGCGGCAGCCCTCGCCGCCGCCCCTGCCGGGGAGAAGCTGCCCTGGTACGGAACCCGCATGTCACCTGCCTCGATGGCAACCGCCCGGATCATGGAGACCTGGGCACACGGCGAGGACGTGGCCGAGGCGCTCGGCGTCACCCGGCCCGCCACCCACCGCCTGCGGCACGTCGCGTACCTCGGCTGCCGTACCGTCGGGCACAGCTTCGCCGCCCACGGCCGCACGGTGCCCACGGCACCGGTCCGGGTGGAACTGGCCGCGCCCGGCGGGGAGACCTGGGCCTTCGGTCCGGCGGACGCGGCCGACCGGGTGACCGGTCCGGCGCTCGACTTCTGCCTGCTGGTGACCCGACGCCGGCACCGCGCCGACACCGCGTTGGTCGCCACCGGGCCGGTCGCCGACGGGTGGTTGGACGTGGCCCAGGCCTTCGCCGGCCCGCCCGGCACCGGCCGCGCTCCCCGAACGGCGGCGTCGGGAGCACAGCCGTGAACGCGCGCGGCGGCGACCCGGAGGTGCTGCCGATGAGCGACGTGCTGCGGGTCGGCAACGCCTCCGGCTTCTACGGTGACCGGTTCTCCGCCTGGCGGGAGATGCTCGACGGCGGCGAGCTGGACGTGTTGACCGGCGACTACCTGGCCGAGTTGACCATGCTCATCCTGGGGCGGGACCGGATGCGTGATCCCGACCTGGGCTACGCGAAGACGTTCCTCCGGCAACTGGAGGGCTGCCTCGGCACCGCGCTCGACCGGCGGGTCACACTTGTCACCAACGCGGGCGGACTCAACCCGGCCGGGCTGGCCGCCGCGATCCGCGCCCTCGCCGACCGGCTCGGGCTCCCGGTCCGGATCGGGTACGTCGAGGGCGACGCCCTGGGCCGAGCCGACGCGCTGACCGCGAACGCGTACCTCGGGGCGTTCGGCATCGCCGCCTGCCTCGACGCCGGGGCGGACGTGGTGGTGACCGGCCGGGTCACCGATGCCTCGCTTGTCGTGGGGCCGGCCATCGCCCGCTTCGGCTGGGGGCGCGGCGACCTCGACGCGCTGGCCGGAGCCACCGTCGCCGGGCACCTGGTCGAATGCGGGGCGCAGGTCACCGGGGGCAACTTCAGCTTCTTCACGGAGCTGCCTGACGGCGGGCGCCGGCCGGGATTTCCGGTGGCCGAGCTGCGTGCGGACGGCTCGGCGGTGATCACGAAGCATCCCGGCACCGGCGGCGCGGTCACCGTCGAGACGGTCACCGCCCAGTTGTTGTACGAGGTGGGCGGGCCGGCGTACCTGGGCCCGGACGTGGTGACCCGGCTCGACTCGGTCCGGCTGAGCCAGGACGGCCCGGACCGGATCCTGGTCAGCGGTGCCCGGGGCACCCCGCCACCGGACACGCTCAAGGTGGGCGTCAACAACCTCGGTGGTTTCCGCAACTCCATGACGTTCGTGCTCTGCGGGCTGGACATCCCGGCCAAGGCGGCCCTGGTCCGGGAGCAGCTGACCGAGGCGGTCGGCCCGGACGGGTTGGCGTTCACGCTGGCCCGCACCGATCACCCCGACGCCGCCGATACCGAGACCGCCAGCGCCCTGCTGCACGTAAACCTGCGCGACGGTGACCGGACGCGGGCCGGGCGGGCGTTCTCGGCGGCGGCGGTCGAGCTGGCCCTGGCCTCCTACCCGGGCTGCACCTTGACCACCCTGCCGGGCGAGGCCACCCCGTACGGCATTTTCACCGCCGATTCCGTGGCGCAGGACACGGTCGCTCACGTCGCCGTGCTTCCGGACGGCACCCGGGCGCCGATCGCACCACCGCCGGTGACCGTGCCCCTCGCCGCCGAGCCGACGACTGAGCTGGCCGGCCCGGCGATGGTGGGTCCGACGCGGCGGGGGCCGCTGGGCGAGGTGGTGGGTGCCCGGTCGGGCGACAAGGGCGGCGACGCGAACCTGGGGGTCTGGGCGCGGACCGACGCGACCTGGGCCTGGCTGCGTGGCTGGCTCACCGTGGCACGGCTGGCGGAGCTGCTGCCGGAAACCGCGCCGTTGACCGTCGAGCGGCACGAACTGCCGAACCTGCGTGCCGTCAACTTCGTGATCCGAGGGCTGCTCGGTGCCGGGGTGGCCGCCTCCACCCGGTTCGACCCGCAGGCCAAGGCCCTCGGCGAGCTGCTCCGCTCCCGGATCGTCGACCTGCCGGTCGAGCCGGCGGCCGGCGACGCACCGGTCGTCGCGGAGGTACGGCCGTGACGATCGTGGACACTCCCGAGCGGCGGCAGCTGCGGGAGCTGACCCGCGCCTTCGTCACCCGCGAGGTGCTGCCGCACCTGGCCGACTGGGAGCGGGCCGGCGAGGTACCCCGCGAGTTGCACGCCACCGCGGCGAAGATCGGCCTGCTCGGCGTCGGCTTTCCCGAGGCGGTCGGCGGCAGCGGCGGCGACCTGCTCGACTCGATCATCGTCACCGAGGAGATCATCCGTTCGGGAGGCTCGTCAGGGCTGGTGGCCGCCCTCTTCACGCACGGCATCGCGCTGCCGCACATGGTCGCCGCGGCCGGTACCCGCTCGGGCGGCAAACTCCCCAGACCACTCTCTGACGTCGACCCGACCGGCCGGGAACACGACCTGATCGACAGGTACGTCCGGCCGACGCTTGCCGGTTCGATGATCGGCGCACTTGCCATCACCGAACCCGACACCGGCTCGGACGTGGCGGGCATCCGCACCCACGCCCGCCTCGACGGTGACCACTACGTGGTGAACGGCGCGAAGACCTACATCACCAGCGGGGTCCGGGCGGACTTCGTGACCACCGCGGTCTGCACCGGCATGCCGGGTAGCGGAGCGCTGAGTCTGCTGGTCATCGAGAAGGGCATCCCCGGCTTCACCGTCGGGCGACGGTTGGAGAAGCTCGGCTGGCACTGCTCGGACACCGCCGAACTCGCCTTCGTCGACGTACGCGTGCCGGTGGCGAACCGGATCGGCGAGGAGGACACCGGCTTCCTCGCGATCATGCAGCAGTTCGCGGCCGAACGCCTCTCCCTGGCCACCCAGGCGTACGCCATCGCGCAGCGCTGCGTCGAGCTGGCCGCCACCTGGTGTCGCGACCGGTCCACCTTCGGCCGGCCGCTGGCGAGCCGACAGTTGGTCCGGCACCGGCTGGCCGAGATGCACACCCGGGCCGAGGCCGCCCGCGCGTACGTGCACCAGGTGGCCGCGCGGGTGGCCGCGGGTGAGCCGGTGGTCACGGAGGTGGCGATGGCGAAGAACGTGGCGGTCGAGGCCGCCGACCGGGTTGTCGACCAGGCCCTGCAACTGCACGGCGGCTTCGGCTACCTGCGCGACGCCGAGGTGGAGCGGCACTACCGGGACGCCCGCATCCTCGGCATCGGCGGCGGCACCACCGAGATCATGAACGAGATCATCGCGAAGGGCATCGGCCTGTGAGCACACTCGACACCGCGATCGACAGGTCCGCGCCGGCTTTCCGGGCCAATCGGGACGCCCTGCTGGAACGTCTCGCCGAGTTGGACGCCGCACTCGCCACCGCGCGTGGCGGCGGTGGCGAGAAGTACGTGGCCCGGCATCACCAGCGCGGCAAGCTGCTCCCCCGCGAGCGCATCGAGTTGCTGCTGGACCAGGACAGCCCGTTCCTCGAACTGTCGCCGGTCGCCGCGTTCGGCACCGATTTTCCGGTGGGGGCCAGCGTGGTGACCGGGATCGGCGTGGTCGAGGGGGTCGAGTGCCTGGTCGTCGCCAACGACCCGACGGTACGCGGTGGCGCGGTGAACCCCTGGTCGCTGGCGAAGACCCGCCGGGCCGGCGAGATCGCCCTGGCCAACCGGCTACCGATGGTGAACCTGGTCGAGTCGGCCGGCGCGGACCTGCCCACTCAGGCGGAAATCTTCATTCCGGGCGGCCGAGTGTTCCGTGACCTGACCCGGCTCTCGGCCGAGCGGATCCCCACGGTCAGCGTGGTCTTCGGCAACGCCACCGCCGGTGGCGCGTACGTGCCCGGGATGTCCGACTACACGATCATGATCCGGGATCGTTCGCAGGTCTACCTGGCCGGGCCACCGCTGGTGAAGATGGCCACCGGTGAGGACGCCGACGACGAGTCGTTGGGTGGCGCAGCCATGCATGCCACGAGATCCGGCCTGGCCGACTTCCTCGCCGCCGACGAGCGCGACGGTATCCGGCTGGCCCGACAGTGCGTACGCCGGCTCAACTGGCGCAAGTTGGGTCCGGGGCCGCGCAACCCGATGCCCCAACCGCCGAAGTACGACCCGGAGGAGTTGCTCGGCATCACCAGCGCCGACCTCAAGGTGCCGTTCGATCCGCGCGAGGTGCTCGCCCGGGTGCTCGACGGCAGCGAGTTCGACGAGTTCAAGCCGGCCTACGGCACGGCGCTGGTCACCGGCTGGGGTGAGCTGCACGGGTACCCGGTCGGCGTGCTGGCCAACGCCCGGGGCGTGCTGTTCAGCGAGGAGGCGCAGAAGGCGACGCAGTTCATCCAGCTCGCCAACGCCACCGACACCCCGCTGATCTTCCTACAGAACACCACCGGCTACATGGTCGGCACCGAGTACGAACAACGCGGCATCATCAAGCACGGCGCCTTGATGATCAACGCGGTCTCGAACTCGACGGTGCCGCACCTGACGGTGAATCTCGGCGCCTCGTACGGTGCCGGCAACTACGGCATGTGCGGCCGGGCGTACGAGCCGAGATTCCTGTTCACCTGGCCGAACGCCAAGTCGGCGGTGATGGGGCCGGCGCAGTTGGCCGGGGTGCTGTCCATCGTGGCCCGGCAGGCCGCCGCCGCGCGGGGCCGCGAGTTCGACGAGGACTCCGACGCGGCGATGCGGATGATGGTCGAGCAGCAGATCGAGTCCCAGTCGGGCGCGCTGTTCCTGTCGGGGCGCCTCTACGACGACGGGGTGATCGACCCTCGGGACACCCGTACCGTCCTCGGCCTGTGTCTGTCGGCCATCCACAGCGGACCGGTGCAGGGCGCCGACGCCTTCGGCGTCTTCCGCATGTGAGCGCGAGGAACGCAGCGAAGCGGAGTCCCGCAGTCGCGAACGAAAGGAGGCACCGTGAGCGTGAGGAACGCAGCGAAGCGGAGTCCCGCAGTCGCGAACAAAGGGAGGAACAGCAAGTGATTCGCAAGCTGCTGGTCGCGAACCGGGGGGAGATCGCCCGCCGGGTCTTCGCCACCTGTCGGGCACTCGGGATCGAGACGGTCGCCGTGTACTCCGACGCGGACGTCGACGCGCCCTTCGTCACCGAGGCCGACCGGGCCGTCCGGCTGCCCGGAAACACACCTGCGGAGACGTACCTGCGGATCGACCTGATCCTGGACGCGGCCCGCCGCTGCGGTGCGGACGCCGTCCATCCCGGGTACGGGTTTCTCGCCGAGAACGCCGGCTTCGCCACGGCGGTCACCGACGCCGGCCTGACCTGGATCGGTCCGCCGGCCAAGGCGATCGCCGCGATGGGCGACAAGTTGGCCGCCAAGGCGCTGCTCGCCGAGGCCGGCGTGCCGATGTTGCCGACCTGGACCGACCCGGCCCAGGTGACGAGCTTTCCGGTGCTGGTGAAGGCGTCCGCCGGGGGCGGCGGGCGCGGCATGCGGGTGGTCGGCGACGCCGCCGGGCTCGCCGAGGCCGTCACCGGCGCGCGCCGCGAGGCGGCTTCGGCGTTCGGCGACGACACGGTCTTCATCGAGCGGTACGTCGACCGTGGCCGGCACGTCGAGGTGCAGATCTTCGGCGACAGCTTCGGCACGGTGCTGGCGCTGGGCGTGCGGGACTGCTCGATCCAGCGCCGGCACCAGAAGATCGTCGAGGAGGCACCCGGCGTCCTTCCCGACGAGGTGCGCGAGCGGCTGCACGCTGCGGCGGTGGCCGCCGGCCGGGCGGTCGACTATGTCGGGGCCGGCACTGTCGAGTTCCTGCTCGCGCCCGACGGGGAGATCCACTTTCTGGAGATGAACACCCGCCTTCAGGTCGAGCACCCGGTAACCGAGCTGACCGCCGGACTCGACCTGGTCCGGCTGCAACTGCTGGTCGCCGAGGGCGCGTCGCTGCCGCTGGCCGCGACACCGCCGGCCAGCGGACACGCGATCGAGGTACGCCTCTGCGCCGAGGATCCCGCGCACGGCTTCCGGCCGGCGACCGGCACCCTGCACCGGTTCGCCCTGCCCGACGTGGCAGCCGAGTTCGGGCCGCTGACCGCCCCCGGCCTGCGGCTGGACTCCGGCGTGGTCGACGGGTCGGCGGTGAGTGTCCACTACGACTCGATGCTCGCCAAGGCGATCGCCTGGGCACCCACCCGCACGGAGGCGGCCCGCGCCCTGGCCGGCGCGCTGGCCAGGGCGGAGTTGCACGGCGTGGCCACCAACCGGGACCTGCTCGTCCGCGTCCTGCGTAGCCCGCAGTTCGCCGCCGTCGACGTCGACACCGGTTTCCTCGATCGGCACCCGGAGGTCTTCGCTCCGCTGCTGCCCGCCGAGCAGCTCCCCCTGGTCGCGCTGGCCGCTGCCCTCGCCTCGGCGGCCGACCGCCGCAGCCGAGCTGGGGTGCTCGGTGGGCTGCCGTCGGGCTGGCGCAACGTACCCGCGTTCCCACAGGTCACCCGCTTCAGTGGCCCGGACGGCGGTGAGATCGAGGTCCGCTACCGCCTGGACCGCTCCGGCGGCCTCGCCGAGTGGTCGGTGTCGCCGGTCGCTGCCGCGTCCGGCAGCGCTCCGCCGGGTGCGGACGAGGCAGCCGACGCTGCACCGATCGTCACGCCGGTCGAGACCGCCCCAGAGCGCGTCGTGCTCGACGTCGCCGGGGTGCGGCGGACGTACCGCGTACGCCGGGTGGGGTCGGAGGTCTTCGTGGACGGTCCGGACGGGGCGGCGGGCCTGACCGAGTTGCCGCGTTTCCCGCTGCCCACCGCGGAGCTGGCCGCCGGGTCGTTGCTCGCGCCGCTGCCCGGCGCGGTGGCCCGGGTGCACGTCTCGGTCGGTCAGCGGGTCGCCGCCGGTGACCTGCTGCTGACCCTGGAAGCGATGAAGCTGGAACACCCCGTGCTCGCCCCCACCGATGGTCTGGTAACCGAGCTGCCGGTACCGGCCGGCGGCCAGGTGGACACCGACGCCGTGCTGGCCGTGGTCACCCCCGATGAGGAGTCGCCGTCATGAACTTCGACCTCACCCCAGAGCAGGACCAGCTCCGCGACGCCGTGCGGGCGCTGGGCAGGCGGTACGGCCACCGGTACTTCGTGGCAAAGGCGAAAGCCGGCGAGCACACCACCGAGCTGTGGCAGGAGGCCGGCGAGCTCGGCTACCTCGGCGTCAACATCCCCACCGAGTACGGCGGCGGAGGCGGCGGCATCACCGAGCTGGCCATCGTCTGCGAGGAACTGGCGGCCAGCGGCTGCCCGCTGCTGCTGCTCGTGGTCTCCCCCGCCATCGCGGCCACCGTCATCAACCGGCACGGCACCGAGGAGCAGCGCAAACGCCACCTGCCGGGGCTGGCCGACGGCTCACAGAAGATCGTCTTCGCCATCACCGAACCGGACGCCGGCTCGAACTTCCACCGCCTTGCCACGGTGGCTCGCCGGGACGGTGACGACTGGGTGCTGTCCGGCCGCAAGTGCTACATCTCCGGCGTCGACGAGGCCGGGCACGTCCTGGTGGTGGCCCGCGTCGCCGTCGGCGACGGCAGTTCCGGCTCCGGGGACGCGGCGGCGCAGAAGCTGAAGCCGGCGTTGTTCATCGTGCCGACCGACGCGGCCGGGCTGACCTGGTCCAAGCTGGACATGGAGATCGTGTCCCCGGAGAACCAGTTCCTGCTCTACCTGGACGACGTCCGGCTGCCCGCCCAGGCGCTGGTCGGCGAATCGCTGGACGCTGGCCTACCCGCCCTGTTCGCCGGGCTCAACCCGGAACGCATCACGGTCGCCGCCATGGGCGCCGGCACCGGCCGGTACGCCATCGAACGCGCCTGCGAGTACACCGCGACCCGTTCGGTGTGGGGCGGCCGGACGATCGGCTCCCACCAGGGAGTCGCACATCCCCTCGCGCATGCGGCGGTGCAGGTGGAGCTGGCCCGACTGATGATTCAGAAGGCAGCGGCGCTCTACGACGCCGGCCGCGACCTGGAGGCCGGGGTCTCCGCCAACATGGCCAAGTACGCGGCCGGCGACGCTGCGGCGCTGGCGGTGGACACGGCCGTGCAGGCGCTCGGTGGCGCCGGCATGACCACCGAGTACGGCGTGGCGACGCTGCTCGGCGCGGTACGGGCCGGCCGGATCGCCCCGGTCAGTCGGGAGATGATTCTCAACTTCGTCGCCCAACACGTCCTCAACCAGGACAAGTCATACTGAGACCCCCTGACATGGTCGTCCCGAGCTGCGGCAGGTCGCGGGATCAGCCGGGTGGGAAGGCGCAACGTGCCGCAACCCGCAGCGCCGTCACCCGGGATCAGCGGCAGGCGGCGTCGACCCGGTGGACCGGGCGTACCCGGCGGCCCAGTCCCTCCAGCAGCGAGTCCTCGATGTGGAAGTCGTGGACGCGCAGCCGGTACCGGGGCAGTTCCTCCTCCGAGGGGCAGAGCACCTGACCGCGTACCTGCCCGACCGGCACATAGCGCACCCCGCCGCGTTCCTGAAGGATCACCATGTTCACATCGTCGGTGGTCACCACGTGCCCACGGATCTCCTCGGTGGCCTCGGCGGAGGTCGCGCCGGGTTCGCCCACAGTGGTCACGGTCAGCGGCAGCACCGGCGTGCTGATCACCGGCAGCGCCGCCCAGACCAGCACCACCAGCACGGCGAGCTGGGTCACCGGGGCGAGCAGCCGGATCACCACCCCGGGCAGCGGACCGGCGACGAAGAGAGCCAGCAGCGGGGGTACGACAAGCAGCACGACCGGCAGCGGCTCGCCCTGCCGTCCGGCGGTGCGCAGCGTCGGCACGAGCAGCCAGAGGTAGCCGGCGTACGCCGCGACGACGATCAGGACCCGAAGGGCGGGGCGCTCGTGCAGGCGTTCCGGACGGAGCTGGAAGGCCGCCGCAACGGTGGGCAGCAGCAGCGGAAGGTACAGCAGTGGCCAGGTCACCAGGGCCATCAGGAAGCTCGCCGCGACGAACCAACCCGGGGTGATCTCCATCCACCGGGCGAAGAGCGGTCGGCGGGCCAGCCGGTGCCCGCTGGCGGCGAGTACCCCGCCGAGCGCGAACACCGCCACCAGCACTGTGGAGAGCAGGCGGGCGGCCGTGGTGAGGAAACCGGCGAGCAGGTTGACCGGTCCCACGTTGGCCACCAGCAGCAAGGTGGTCTGCAACTCTCCGCCGGCCTCGATGCCGAGCCGCAGCACCGAGAAGATCGCCGGTACGCCGACCACGGCCGTCCAGAACGACTGGCTGGCCCGCGCCCGGCGCTCGGCCGGATCCCAGCCGCCGACGGCCTGCGTGCGGAGCGCACCCGGGGCCGACTCGGCCCGTCCCGCCGTGCTCGGCAACGCCGAAGGCGGCGCGGCGGCCGGCGGCACGGGGGCCCGCGGTACGGGTGGCGGTGGACCGCCGGCGCCCGGTTCGTCGGGGGCGGTGGCGGGTGCCGCAGTCATCGGTGCGGCGCCTTGTCGTCGAAGTCCACAAGCTTCGGCACTTCGAGCGGTTGCGGCTGCCGCTTCTCGCCCCGCAGCCACGGCCCCAACGTGCGGTTGTACGCGGTCAGCCACGGGCTGGCTTCCCCGCTGCGGCCCTGCTGGTAGCTCTTGTCGAGGAAGTAGGCAACCAGGTCGCGCAGGGCCGGATCCCCGATCGGCACCCCGACGCCGAGCAGTTCACTGGTGCCGAACGGCATGTCGACGATCTCGAACTCGGTCGGGTAGCGGGCCAGGAAGCCAGCGAGGATCGTCTCGTCGGAGCTGACCGCGTCGTACTTGCCGGCGCGGATTCCCTTGACGCAGTCCCAGACGTCCTTGACCACAAGCGTGCGGACCTGATTCTTCTCCAGTTCCGCCTCGGTGGTGGAGCCGCCGCTGGTGCAGATCCGGTACTTCGGATTCCGCAGGTCCTCGATGGTGCGGATGGTGTCCTTGTGCCGGGTCGGAACCAGCACCTCCTGGGTGGTCACGAAGTACGGCCCGGCGAAGCTGACGAGCTTTTTGCGTTCTTCCGTGATCGAGAAGCTGGAGACCACCAGGTCCACCACCCCGCCCTGAAGGGCCGGGATCCGGTCCTCCGTGGACACCGCCACGAACTCCAGCCGGTGCTCCCCCTCGTAGCCGAGGGAGGCGGCGATGTACCGGGCGATCTCGACGTCGAAGCCGATGTGGTTGCCGTCGCGTATCTCGCCCATCAGCGGTTCGTCGTCCGCCACCCCGATTCGCAGGACGGGCTGACCCCAGATGTGTGACTCACGCAGCTTCTCCTGTACGGACGGCAGTTCCGGCTCCTGCTGGCTGTCGCAGCCGGCCGCCGCGCCGAGCAGCAGCGTCAGGGCGACCGCCGCGGTCGTCGCCGCCGCACGCCACCGGGGACTGGAGAGGCTTACCGTCATGGCCACCTCGCTACATTTCGAGTTCCGTGTGGCACTGAAAGTAGTCGTCCGTGTCGAGGTGCCACCACCCGGCGCCGACGGCCGGACAGCCCTCTCCTCGTTCGGCAAGCTGTTGTTTGTCAGCTGTTCCGCATGATGAAGCTGGCTACTGTTGACAGATCGACAATCTCCGACATTCTGGACGGGTGAGACGGTTCCCGGTATCCGACGCGCGGACCGTGGCGGTGGCCGCGGCTCTGGCGGCGTTCTGGCTGCTCGCGGTGCTGCTGGTGGGGCGCCGGCAGGATCTGCTCGGCGTCGCGGGGGCACTGCTCTGCGTTCTGCTCGCCACCGTCGCGGGGGTGGCCGTCACCGCCGCTCGGCAGCGGGACGGGGACGCTCGACCGGATCGCGGGCAGCCGCCCGTAGGGCCGGGCATCGAGCCGCCCGGCATCGATGCCGACACCCTGGAGACCCTGGGCGACCGGGAGGCGGTCCGCGCGCTGCGGGATCGGCATCGACGCGATCGGCGGGCGCGCTGACGGCCCTCGGGGGTCAGCCGCTGGTGAGCGTGGGCGAGGCTAGGCCGTTGAGGCCCCGGCCGGCCAGGCACCGGTAGGTGGGGTCGATGTCCGCGTCAGCCGGCGGTAGCACCTCAAGATTCCATCCCGCCGCCTGACGCATCCCGCTGACCAGGCGGAACGTCTCCTCGTTGCAGATCTGGCGCACTCCGGGATCCGCGACGATCTCGTCGTGGCCGGCATCGGCCAGCGCGGCCGGCAACTTCCCCTGGGCGTAGCTCTCCCAGGTGTGCCGGGTGTCGCAGGGCATTCGGCTGGCCTCGGCCCGCTGGCCACGCACCTGCACCGGCCCGAAGCACTCCAACTCCGCGGCACACTGGGCACCCGCGGGAAGCACCTCCTGGTGAGTGGCACAGCCCGGGCGCAGCATCCCGGTGGCCGCCGGGCGCGCCGGCATGCTCGGCTGTGGCGACGGTCCACCACCGGCCGCCCAGGCGCCGACACCTGCCGAGGCGGCGAGGGCGACCACCCCGGCGGCCCCGAGGAACCAGCGTCGGCGACGGCTGCGCTCGGTGGAGCCGTCCCTGGCCGGCGGGGCGGCACGGCCGGCATCCTGGCCACTGGCGGCAGCGCCGCCGATCGGTGCCGCCGCGGCGTTCGCCCCGCCGCTGGACGCGGCCGAGCCGTCCAGCGTCAGGTTGCTGAGCATGTCGCGCAGTTCCGCGGCGGACGGCCGGTCGCCGGGATCGTTGGCCATGCCGGCACGCAGCACGTCGACCAGATCCTCCGGGATGCCGGGCAGACCGGGAATCGGCTGGTGAAACATCTCCAACACGGTCACCAGGCTCGGGTTGCGCTCGCTCTGCCAGCGCGGCGGTCGACCGTGCATGACCGCGTAGAGGGTGGCGCAGAGCGCGTAGACGTCGACGGCCGGCGAGGGCGGACTGTGGCTGAACATCTCCGGCGGCGCGTACGCCGGGGTGAGCACCTCCAGCGCGACGGAAGCGTCCCGCATCTCGGCAACCACGGCGAGCCCGAAGTCCGCCAGTACCGCCGGGTTGAAGTGCGAGTGGAGGATGTTGGCCGGCTTGACGTCGCGGTGCAGGACCCCGGCCGCGTGTGAGTGGGCGATGGCGTCCGCGATCTTGACGCCGAGATCCCGGGCCTCGACGGCGCCCAGCGGTGAGTTGCGCATCCGCTCGGCGTACGAGCCGTCGCAGAGTTCCATGATCAGGTAAGGGTGCTGGTCGATGGTGACCCCGACGTCGAACAGGTCGACCACGTGCGGGTGCGACGACATCCGACCGGCGGCACGCGCCTCGCGCAGAAAACGGGCCTGGTCCCGGTCGCTGGCCAGGGTCCGGTTCTCCACCTTGACGGCGACCTCGCGGCCCACCGAGATCTGCGTCGCCCGGTAGACCGTGGCGTAGCCACCCCGGGCAAAGACCTGCAAATCAGTCAGACCGGGCACGATGGGCGTCGGCAGGGCGCCGGGCGGGGTGTCGGTCACAATCTCGAAAATACCGAACTCTGCCGGCCGCTCAGCGAACCGCATCGGTGGCCGGCCCCACACCCGACGTTCCGGCACCGCGCCGGTCGTCTTCCTGATCCGATTCGTCCGCAGTCGATCCGTTCCCGCCCGCCGGAGCGATCACGCCGGACCGACCCGTCATGCCAGCGGACCGCCGCGCGTCCCACCAGAGCCCGACGGCGGTCGCCACCGCGCCAAGGCCCTCCCAGGCCGCCACCCCGAAGAACCGCCCAGGTGCCACGTCGGCCAGCACCGCGAGGGTGAAAACCGTGAACGTGACCAGCCGGAACACCACGGTGAAACGGTAGAAGGCGCGCCACTCGGTGGCTGCGGCGAGCAGGTAGTAGACCCCCATGTTGAACGAGGCCATCGAGGAGGCCGTCACGAAGACACCCGTGTAATCGCCCGATGCCCGGCTCTGCGGGATCTCGAAGCCGAGCATCCGCAGCAGCGCCTCCGGCCAGAGCAGGCCGACCGCCCCCATCACCAGCGCCAGCACGCCGAACACCGCGATCGTCCACCCCGCGACCGAACGCGGCAGCCTCATCTTCGCCCCCCTCGACGGCGCGACCGACGACAGCGACGGCCGCGTGCACCCGTCACGCTAGCGGCCAGCCCCGACCGACCACATCCCCGAAACCGTCAGATTCGCACCGGCCACCGATCCACCGGACGGATCGGGCCGAGAGCACCCGGCCCGTTCCTCGACAGCGGGCGACAGCGGCAGCGCCGCCGAGGGCGGGGCACGCCGACGTCGCGGGCGGGTGCGGTCAGCCGGGGGTACGCAGCCGGTTCAGCAGCGCCTCCGCGGCGGCCCGCTCACTGCGCTGCTCGGTGGCGTACGCCAGCCGGACGGCGTCCTCGGCGCTGGCCTTCGCCTCCGCCGGCCGGCCGCACGCGGCCAGCGCCTCGGCCAGCACGCTCGCCGCGACCACCTGGCTGCGGACGTCCTCGGCCTGCACCCGCACCGCTCGGTGGGCCCAGTCCAGCGCCTGTTCGCGCTGGCCGTGAGCGAGCAGGGCCGAGGCGTAACGCGCCATCGACTGCCGGCGGGAGAAGAGTAGGGACGGGGTGGTGGCCGCCATCGTGGCGACCGGAGCGAGCAGGCCGACCGCGGTACCCGAGTCGCCGGCCGCCAACCGGGCGGTGGCCAGCAGCACCCGGGGAGCGACCTGGGCCGGTGCCTGCGGATTGTGCGGTTCCACAGTGGTGAGCACCGCGCGGGCGTGCCGCTCGGCGCCGGCCACGTCACCCATCTCCAAGGCGACGAAGCCGCGCAGCGTACCCGCCATCCCGGTGAGCAGCGGGTGACCGGTCCGGTGACCGTACGCGAGCGCGTCGGTGAGCAGGTCCGCGGCGTGCTCCGGCTCGCCCAGCCCTCGGGCGACCACGCCCCGGACCACAAGCGCAAAGCCCTGCCCCCAGTCGTCCGAGGCGGCGGCGAAGTCCCGGTACGCCCGCCGGGCCTCCCGGTCAGCATCGACCAACTCGCCCAGCTCGGCGTTGGCGTACGCGTCGACCGCCCGCAGGGTACCCACCGCCCACGCCTCACCCACCCGTTCACCGAACGGCAGGAAGACCCGGGCCAGCCGGCGCGCCTCCCGCAACCGACCGGCCAGCAGCCGGGCAAAGGCGGTGGTGCCGCGCAGCCACGCCCGTCCGTACGGGTCCTTCAGCTCGGCGAAGAGCCGGGCGGCGCGGCCGAGCACCGCGTCCGTGCCGGCGAAGTCGCCCCGGGTGGTGGTCACCCACGCGAGGTTCTGCAACGACCACGCCTGCCCCCGGCGGTCCCCCGCACCCAGGCTCACCTGGTACGCCGCCGCCAGCCGGCTGCTGGCCTGGCCCAGCCGGCCGACCAGGAAGTCGGTCATGCCCAGCCGGCGCATCGCAGACGCACGCAGGGTGGGCAGGTCGGCGTCGCCGGCCACCTGAAGCGCCTCCCGCCAGCAGGACTCGGCCCGCCGTAGATCACCCATCACCTGCTGGGCCTGCCCGGCGAGCAGCAGGGCGCTGGCCCGCGTCGCCGGGTCTCCCACGTTCGCGGCGATCTTCTCGGCCGAGGCCAGCGCGTCGGTGGCCCGACCGACCTGGAGCAGCGCCCGGGCGTGCGCCACCCGGTCGACCGCGGGAATTCCGTCGCGGGCCAGTTCGGCGGCGCGTTCGGCGTACTCGACGGCCAGTGCCGGCTCTCCCGCGTGCAGGGCCCGGCGGGTGGCCCGGCCGAGCGCCGCCACGCCCAGCGGCGCGACCGCCCGGGCCGGCGCGTCCGGACGTAGCGTGACCGCGTCGGCCAGCGCGGTGGCCCGCTCGACGTGCTCGGCCACGAAGTCGTCCCGGGCGGCCTCCGGGAAGCCGCCCGGGCCGGTCCCGATGCCGCTCGGACTGGCGTCCTCGGTCACCGGAGCCGCCCAGCGGGCCAGCGCGGCGTGCCGTTCCGCCAGCTCCGCCTTGCTGATCCCGGAGTACGCGGCCTCCCGCATCAGCGGGGTGGCGAAGGCGTACCCGCTGCGGGTGCGGTGCAGCATCCGGCGTTGCAGCAACTCCTCCACGGCTCGTTCCAGCTCGACGGCGGCGACGGCGGCCGGGCGGCCGTCACTGGCGGTGCGCTGCTCCCGCAACGCCTCCAGCGCACCGTCGGGCACGGTGTCGCCGACCACCGCGGCGTCCCGCAGCACCGAGCGGGCCTCCGCCGGTAGGGCGTCGATCCGGGCGGCGAGCACCGCCGCGAGGTCCCGGGAAAGCAGTCGGCTGCCCAGTGAGCCCGGTGCCAGCCGCCAGGTGTTGCGTGCTCCGGCGGTGAGTGCCCCGCGCTCCATCAGCAGGGTGACCAGCTCTGCCAGGTAGAACGGGTTGCCCTGGGCGGTGGCGAGCAACCGGTCGGCGTCGGCCTGGGGCAGCCGCCCACCGCCGAGGTAACTGGTCAGCAACCGGGCCGCGTCGGCACCACGCAACGGCGGCAGCGGCTGCACCTCGGCGTCGGATACCCGGGCCAACGTGCCGGCGGTACGGACCAGTTCGGGTCGACCGAGCAGCAGCACCAGCACCGGACCGGCGAGCCGGGACAGCGTGACCTCCAACGCGCCGATGGTCTCCGCGGTGGCGTCGTGCAGATCGTCCACGATCACCACCAGCGGCGCCTCCTCGGCGAGCGCACTGAGCAGGTCGGCCACCGCGTTGGGCACCGCGTCGACGTCGGCCGGCGTCTGGGCGGTGCTCCACTCGCCCTGGTCCGTCGGGCCACCGGCGGGGAGTTCCGCGTACCCGAGCAGCGCCAGCAGCTGGTCGGTGGCGACCGGGGCCGGCTCCGTCCGGACCCGGTTGAGCCGTTGTCCGAGCCGACGCAGCCGCTCCTCCACAGCTGCCCGGGTGACCGCGGTCGCGGCGTCGTTCGGCAATCCCGTCGCGGCGCGCACCAGATCGGCGAGGGGTGCCAGTCGACGCCGCTCGCCGAACGCCGCACAGCGCACCGAGAGCACCCGGGCGCCGGTGTGCGCCGCGTACCGGCCGGGACCGACGTCGTAGCCGGCGGCGAGGCGTTCCACCTCGGCGGCGAACCGGGACTTGCCGATGCCCGCCTCCGCAGTCATCAGCAGCACCCGGGGCTCGGCACGGTCGATCACCTCGGCGAGCCGGCCCGCCACCCGGCCGATCTCGGTCTCCCGACCCACGAACGGCGCCTCGTCGCCCAGACCCGAGCGGGTGCCGGGCGCGTCCAGCAGACCGAGCAGCTCGTACGCCTCGACCGGCTCGCGCTTGCCCTTGAGCCGCAGCGGTCGCAGCGCCCGCCAACTCGCGACGTGCCGGGTCGCCGCGGCGGTACGCCCACCGGCGTAGACCGCACCGACGGCGGCGGCGTCGGCCAGCCGGGCGGCGGTGTTCACCGTGTCGCCGATGACGGTGTACTCGATGGCGGCCTGGATGCCGGCGATCACGTCACCCGTGTTGAGCCCGACCCGCAATCCCAGCGGCGCGCCGCCGCCCCGCTCGTCGTCGAGCACCCGGCGCACCGCACGCTGCATCGACAACGCGGCGCGTACCGCCCGCTCGGCGTCGTCCTCGTGCGCCACGGGAGCACCGAAGACCGCCATGATCCCGTCACCGGTCAGCTTGTCGACGTGCCCGCCGAAGGTCTTGACCGCCCCGGCCAGCGCGGCCAGCACCCGGTCGGTGACCGCGCCGACGCGTTCCGGGTCGAGATCCTCCGACCAGGAGGTGAAGTCGGACAGGTCGCCGAAGAGCACGGTCACCACCCGGCGCTCGGCTGCCGGCAGGGTCGCGGCGGCCGGCAGCGCGGCGCCGCAGTTGTGGCAGAACCGGGCGCCGGGCACGGCGACGGTTCCGCACACCGGGCAGGTCACGC
The DNA here is from genome assembly GCF_027497175.1 of Verrucosispora sp. WMMD573. Lineage (NCBI taxonomy): Bacteria > Bacillati > Actinomycetota > Actinomycetes > Micromonosporales > Micromonosporaceae > Micromonospora > Verrucosispora sp. WMMD573. The sequence goes on from NZ_CP114901.1 coordinate 1,070,435, forward strand.
TGGATCCAACCTCGCGCCGCCGCCGTCGGATTCCCGGCCCAGGTATTCGAGTTGGGCGCGCACCGACCATTCCGCCGCCCACCACAGCGACCGGTCGACATCGGCGTAGACCGCCGCGACCACTTCGGCCGCGGTCCGGGCGCCCGCGTCCAGTGCCGTGCGGACCTGGTCCAGGCGGGCACGGCGATGGGCGAGGTAGAACTCGGCGGCGGCGCCGCAGTCGGCCAGCGCCGGGCCGTGCCCGGGCAACGCCGGTGTTCCCCGGTACGTCGAGAGCAGCTCCAGGCTGGCCAGGTAGTCGCCGAGATGCCCGTCCGGGTGCGCGACGACGGTGGTGCCCCGGCCGAGGATCGTGTCACCGGTGAGCACCACCCGCTGGCCGTTCCGCTCGGCCAGGAAACAGACCGAGTCGGCGGTGTGCCCGGGGGTGGCGAGCAGGCGGATCTCCAGGCCGAAGCCGCTCGTGTCCGGCCCCGCACCGGTCAGCGGCTCACCGCCGATGGTGTGCGCCGGGTCAGCGGCGAGAACGGCGGCTCCATCGAGCAGGTCGTGCAGGCGGGCCGAGCCCTCGGTGTGGTCCGGGTGGCCGTGGGTGATCAGCACCAGCCCGATCGGCCCCTGCGCGACGATCGCCGCCAGGTGCGCCTCGTCCGCCGGTCCCGGGTCGACCACCACGGCCGGCTCACCGGGCCCGGCCCGCAGCAGCCAGGTGTTGGTGCCGTCAAGCGTCATCGGCCCCGGGTTGGGTGCCCGCAGCAGCGCCGCCCAGTCCGGCAGTTCGCTGGCGAGTGCGGTCACCGCCCCCGTCACATGCCCTCCCATGGCTGCGATCGTACGACCCCACGAACGCAGCCCCGCGATCTTGCAGTTCCGGTCCCCGATTCGTCCTCGTTAGAGGTCTTCGTCCGGTCGGAAACTGCAAGATCGCGGCAGGTCAGGAGACCTCGACGATGACCTCGACCTCCACCGGCGCGTCCAGCGGGAGTTCCGCGACACCGACGGCCGACCGGGCGTGCCGTCCCGCCTCGCCGAAGACGGTTCCGAACAGGTCCGACGCGCCGTTGATGACGCCCGGCTGCCCGGTGAAGCCGGCGGCGCTGGCCACGAAGCCGGTCAGCTTCACGACCTTTACCACGTTCTCCAGACCGACAAGCGAGTCGATCGCGGCGAGCGCGTTGAGTGCGCAGCGCTGGGCCAGCTGTTTGGCCTGCTCGGCGGAGACGCCGGCGCCGACCTTGCCGGTGGCCAGCAGCTTGCCTTCGGACATCGGCAGCTGCCCGGAGACGTACACGTGCTGCCCGGACTGCACCGCCGGCAGGTAGCTCGCCACCGGCGGCACCACCTCCGGCAGTTCCAGACCGAGTTCCGCCAGCCTGGCGTGGGGTCCGTTGGCCACGGCACTCATGCCTTCGGGCGCTTCAGGTAGGCGACGAGTTGCTCCGGGTTCGGCCCGGGCACGACGGAGACGAGTTCCCAGCCGTCCTCACCCCAGTTGTCGAGGATCTGCTTGGTCGCGTGGACCAGCAGCGGGACGGTGGCGTATTCCCACTTCTGCATCGGTGAAGGGCTCCCTCGGTGGCATGGACACTTCGCGACACAGCCTACGGTCCGCCGGACGGCCGGGACGCGGGACGCTGTTCAGCATCGGGCCACTGCTCGGGAACGGCCCGTTGCTCGGCTGCCGGCGACAGTTCGCCGCAGGGGCCGGGATGCTCGTAGGGCTGGGGGCAGCGCGTGCGGTCGGGCAGCAGCAGGTCGCAGAAGACCCGGTGCCTGTTGTTCTGGTCGTCGGCGGTCGACACCTCGGTCTCGCCGGCGTCGAGTTCGAGCAGGAAGTTCAGCGATGTGGCCAGCCGACCGGCCAACGCGGTGGCGGCGGCCAGATCGGTCACCCGAATGGGTAAGTGAATGACGTACCCGGGGCCGTCCTCCTCCCGCCCGCCGGTCGGCTCGGCACTCGTGACCGGGTCGACGGGGCGCCGATACGACCGCTCGTTGACTGGCAGCCGGCCGGAGGATTCTCCGCCAGCCGTCCGGCTGCCCCGCCACAACCCGGCGGGAAACTGGGCTCGGGGGGTGTTGTCCGTGTCGCGCATGCACTGCCTCCGGGCGTCGTACCTGGTCAAGGCGTCGCCCACCGGTCCGGGACCCATCCGCCCGGCCCGGGCCGGGGCGTGCCGGAGCGACCGTAGGACCGGGGCACCGGTCCCATCAACAGGACGCGCGCGCCCGATCGCGTTCGGTCACATTTGCGACACCCGACCAGCGAAAAGTTGATCGCGATCGCCGTACCGGACAGACCGGGCTCTCCGCAGCAGGACCGCGGACCGCTACCCTTCCGGTCTGGACGGGCGCCCGGCCCGGCCACCCGATCCCACGCGCACCGCCTCGACGCGGTGCTGCGCCGCACCCGGGGGGACCGATGACCCAGCCACCCGCCGGCGGCCCGACCGGCCCCACCGACCTCCCGCCGGCCGGCTCACCGGCCCAGCCCCCGCCACCGGTCACCGGCCACGGTGCGCCGCCCACGCCGCCCGAGGGCGGATATCGGCCGCAGCACTCGCCGACCGGACCGTCGCGTAAGCGCGGGCCACTGCTGGCCTCGCTCACGCTGGCCGTGGTGCTGCTGCTCTGCGCCGGAGGCGGGGTGGCCGCCTTCCTCACCCTGCGCAACACCGAGTCGGGCGAGGGCGCACCCGATCCGTCGGTGGCGGTCGACGACTTCCTGACCGCGATCTACCAGGACCGGGACGCCGCCAAGGCGGCGGATCTGGTCTGCACCGCCGCGCGCGACCGGGACAAGATCCAGGCCAAGGTGTCGGAGGTCGAGGAATATGTCTCGACCTACCAGAATCCCCGGTTCCGCTGGGACACCCCGACCGTGGACAACGAGACCGGCGACCGGGCGACGGTCACCACCACGGTGACCGTCACCACGGCCGATGAGAAGATCGCCGATCAGGATCTGCGCTTCACGGTGATCCGTAAAACCGGCTGGTGGGTCTGCGAGGTCGCCTGAGCACGCCGGATGGATAGGCTCGACGGGTGGGAGCAGCGCAGCGATCGACGGACCGGGCCGGCATCGACTGGCCCGCGCGCCTGCACGTGGTGACCGGCAAGGGCGGCACGGGCAAGACCAGCGTGGCCGCCGCGCTGGCCCTGGGCCTGGCCGCAGGTGGTCGACGCACCTTGCTGGTCGAGGTGGAGGGGCGACAGGGCATCGCCCAGCTCTTCGGCACCGAACCGCTGCCGTACGCCGAGCGACACCTGGCCGACGCCCCCGGCGGCGGCGAGGTGTCGGCGCTCGCGGTCGACGCCGAGGAGGCCCTGCTCGAATACCTCGACATGTTCTACAAGCTCGGCGCGGCCGGCCGGGCGCTGCGCAAGTTCGGTGCGATCGACTTCGCCACCACCATCGCTCCCGGTCTGCGCGACGTGCTGCTCACCGGCAAGGTCAAGGAGGCCACCACCCGCACCGTCGACCAGCGGCGGGTGTACGACGCGGTGGTGCTGGACGCGCCACCCACCGGCCGGATCGGGCGCTTTCTGAACGTCACCGCCGAGACCGCCCGGCTGGCCAAGATGGGGCCGATCAAGACCCAGAGCGACGGAGTCTCCGCGTTGCTGCGCTCACCGATGACCGCCGTGCACGTGGTGACGCTGCTGGAGGAGATGCCGGTACAGGAGACGGTCGACGCGATCGCCGAGCTGACCTCGCTCGGATTCGGCGTGGGGCGGGTGATCGTCAACGGGACCAGGGCGCCGCTGCCGACCGGACGATTGGTCACCGAGGCGGAACTGACACGGGGACTGCGCGCGGCCGGGCTCACCGCCAGCACGGGGATCGTCAGCGGGCTGCACCACGAGGCGCGGGACCTGATGATCCGCCGGGAGTTGGAGGATTCGCTCCGTACCGATCTGGTGGACCTCGGCGTGCCCCTGGTCGAACTACCGCTGCTGCCCGACGGGGTGGACCGCGCCGGCCTGGAGGTGCTCGCCGCCACCCTCGTCCAGGGCGATTGACTCACACCTCACCTCGGCCTGGCGCGCGGAGCCGGTCAGCCCGATACGCTCGATTGGTGCCTTCCGACAACGCCGCGCCGCCGCTGGACGTCGACCGGATCCTGGCCGATCCGGGAGTTCGGATCGTGGTCTGCTGCGGTGCGGGCGGGGTGGGGAAGACGACCACGGCTGCCGCGCTCGCGCTGCGCGCCGCCGAACAGCACGGCCGCCGCACGGTGGTGCTCACCATCGACCCGGCCCGGCGACTGGCCCAGTCCCTCGGCCTGACCGAGCTGGACAACACACCCCGGCAGGTCAAGGGAATCGACGTCGAGGACAGCGGCGGCGAACTGCACGCCATGATGCTCGACATGAAGCGCACCTTCGACGACGTGGTGCTGGCGCACACCGACCCGGCGAAGGCGGCGGAGATCTTCGCCAACCCCTTCTACCAGGCCATGAGTTCCACCTTCGCCGGCACGCAGGAGTACATGGCGATGGAGAAGCTCGGCCAGTTGCACGCCCGGGGCGAGTGGGACCTGATCGTGGTGGACACTCCCCCGTCGCGCTCGGCGCTGGACTTCCTCGACGCACCGGCCCGGCTGTCGCGATTTCTCGACGGGCGGATGCTCCGGCTGTTGCTCGCTCCGGCACGCAGCGGTGGTCGCAGCATGTTCAGCCTGGTCACCGCCTCCTTCGGGATGTTCTCCCGGGTGGTGCAGAAGGTGATCGGCACTCAGTTGCTGACGGACCTGTCCGGCTTCGTCGCCGCGCTCGACTCGATGTTCGGCGGGTTCCGGCAGCGCGCCGAACAGACGTACCGCATCCTGCAGGCGCGGGAGACGGCGTTCCTGCTGGTCGCGGCGCCGGAGCCGGACGCGGTCCGGGAGGCCGCCTACTTCGCCGGTCGGCTGGGCGCGGAGCAGATGCCGCTCGCCGGCCTGGTGCTCAACCGGGTGCACCGGCCGACGGCGACCGAGCTGGGCGCGGCGGAGAGCCGCGCCGCCGCTGACCGCCTGGCCGCGGCCGGTGGCCATGAGGGCACCGCCGAGGTGTTGCGGGCGCACGCCGCCCTGGCCGAGCAGGCGGTACGCGAGCAGCAGGTGGCAGCGCGGTTCACTGAGGCGTTTCCCCAGGTGCCGGCCGTGTCGGTGACGGCGCAGCCCGCCGACGTGCATGACGTCGACGGGCTACGGACGATCGCGGCGGCGATCAGCCGCCCCTGACCGACGGTCCATGCGGCGGGAAGCCGCAGCCGAACGTGCCGGTGGCTCAGTTGCCGGTCGCGGCCAGGATCTTGTCCTTGCCGGCCTTGTCCTTGGCGTTCTTCTTCATCGCCGCCTCGAACATCTTGCGCCAGCTGGTGACCTGGGGATGGCGACGCAGCAACGCGCGACGTTCCCGTTCGGTCATGCCGCCCCACACGCCGAACTCGATCCGGTTGTCCAGCGCGTCGGCCAGGCACTCGTACCGGACTGGGCAGCTCCGGCAGATCCGCTTGGCCACGTTCTGTTCGGCGCCCTGTACGAACAACGCGTCCGGGTCCCCGTTCTGACACGCCGCCAACGACGGCCAGTCAGTGATCATGCCCATCTGTACACGTCCCCCCTTGCTGTACTACCGACGCCGTCGCGGGCCAGCCGGCAATCCCCCCGGGTCGTCCGGCACGCCTTACCCCAAGGCGGCACAGACGACATGTGGCACTGTCGCCGCCTACATCATGCTCTGTAGTCGCACGATTACGCAACGTTGTCGGCGAAATCCATCATTCCGGACACTCCCGGCTTCTCGGGCCTGGGATCGCCGCTTACCCCACCGAGGTCGCCGAAAACGCTGCGAGCCACCTCCACGGGGAGGAAACTCGGCTCGAATCCACGCAACCGGACACCCGGTGCCACGCGTCTAGCACAACGAGGACGGCGCGCGCAGGAAATGGGGAAAAGACGCCCCAGCGCCCCTCGTTACCTGTTCGCGTACCCTGTCGAGGTGACCTGGATGCGGAAACGTGACCACAACGTCCTGACCAACGCCGCATCGCTGCTCATCTGTGGGCTGTTGGCCGGCGTGGTGGTCGCCGCTGCGGCTTTCCCCGCGGTGGCGATGTCGGGCCTGGCCGCAAAGGCCGGCGCGGAGACCTTCGGTGCGCTACCGAAGGAGCTCACCGTGGCCCGCGCACCACAGATCAGCTACCTGCTCGCCTCCGACGGCAAGACACCGCTGGCCACCATGTACGACGAGAACCGGCGGGACGTGAAGCTCGCCGACATCTCGGAGAACATGCGTAACGCGATCATCGCCGCCGAGGACCACGACTTCTACAACCACAACGGGGTCGACCTCAACGGTGTGGCCCGGGCCTTCGTCAACAACAGCCAGGCCGGCGCCGATCGGCAGGGTGCCTCGACGTTGACCATGCAGTACGTCCGGATGGGCATCGCGTACTCGGCCACGCACCCGGCCGACGTGATCGCCGCGACCGAGGACACCAGCGCCCGCAAGCTGCGCGAGATGCGGTACGCCCTCCAGCTCGACAAGGAGATGTCGAAGGACGAGATCCTGGAGCGCTACCTAAACCTCGCCGCCTTCGGCAACGGCGCGTACGGCGTCTACGCCGCCAGCCAGGTCTACTTCAACAAGCCGCCGAAGAACCTGAAGATCGAAGAGGCAGCCATGCTGGCCGGCCTGGTGAAGGCCCCCACCTCGTTCGACCCGACCACCAAGGACGGTTACCCGCACGCGGTCGACCGGCGCAACTACGTGATCGACAACATGGTCAAGACCGGGGCGATCACCCAGCAGCAGGCCGACGAGGCCAAGGCCGTCAAGCTGGAGGTCAAGGGCAAGCGGGCCCCCAACGGCTGCGTCGCCACCAACAAGAACGCCTGGGGCTTCTTCTGCGACTACTTCTACCGCTGGTGGATGTCGCAGGAGACGTTCGGGTCGACCTCGTACGACCGGGAGCGGCGGCTCAAGAGCGGCGGCTACACCATCATCACGACCCTGGACAAGCAGGCCCAGACCGGCGCCGACAAGGCCGTGCGCAAGGCGAAGCCGGTGACCGCCAAGGAGGCCGCCATGGTCGCGGTGGTCGAGCCCGGCACCGGCCGGGTCCGGGCGCTGTCGGTCAACCGGAACTTCAAGCTCGACAACCCCGAGAAGCCCAAGAACAAGCCGCACAGCGACCCGAAGCAGCGCGAGAAGGGCAAGCGGGGCAACTATCCGAGCACCGTCAACCCGCTGCTCACCGGCGGCGACGGCATCACCGGCTACCAGGGCGGCTCGACCTTCAAGATCTTCACCATCGTGGCCGCGCTGGAGAAGGGCATTCCGCTCAGCTACACCTTCAACGCGCCGCAGCAGTTCAAGTCCGAGTACATCATCGACAGCAGCAGTCCCGCCGCCTGCCCGGGAACGAACCTCTACTGCCCGACGAACTCCGGCAAGAAGGCCGGCGGCGTGCAGAACATGTGGAGCGCCTTCTCCGCCTCGATCAACACGTACTTCGTCCCGTTGCAGCAGCAGGTGGGCGCGGAGAACGTGGTGGACGCGGCCAAGCGCCTCGGCATCCAGTTCCGCCAGAGCAAGGACGCGGAGTTCGCCAACACCAAGGAGGCCGCGCACCAGTGGGGCGCGTTCACCCTGGGCGTCTCGCAGGTGACCCCGCTGGATCTGGCAAACGCGTACGCCACCCTGGCCGCCGACGGCAAGTACTGCGAGCCGATCCCGGTGCAGGAGATCCGGGACCTGGACGGCAACAAGCTGGACGTGGCCAACCCGCGCTGCGAGAAGCGGGTCAGCACCGAGGTGGCCCGCGCCGCGGTGGACGCGGCCCGGTGCCCGGTCGGCGACAACTCCTCTACCAGCAAGTGCGGCGGCAGCCGGACCGCGCGCCAGACCAAGGACATCGTCGACGCCCCGGTGGCCGGCAAGTCCGGCACCACCGACTCCGAGAAGAGCGCCGCCCTGGTCGCGATGACCAAGCAGTACGCGGTGGCCGGCATCATGGCCGACCCGGACTGGCCGCAGACCAACGTCAAGATGAAGCACAACCAGCCGGACGGCATCAACCCGCCGGTGTGGGAGACGCTGCGCGACGCCATGAAGGGCAAGAAGCGGATCGACTTCGACCCGCCCGGTAAGAAGATCTCCCTGGGCGACCAGCGCACCATCCCCGGCGTCGGATGCCTGGATCTCGACCGGGCCAAGTCCCGCATCTCCGGTGCCGGATTCGAGCCGATCGTGTCCAGCAGCCGGATCGCCTCCGACTGCCCCGCCGGGACGGCCGCCGGCACCAGCCCCAGCGGGCGCACCATCAAGGGCGGCATCGTGACGATCATGGTCAGTGCCGGTAAGCCCAGCAACGGCGGCGGTGACGACCGGCCGGGGAACGACTCACCCTCCGGCCCGCCCAACAACCCGGGCCGTCCGCCGGATCGACCCGGCGGCTGATCGGCCGCAGCAACGCTCGAACGGGCGGGCACCCCGAACCAGGGGTGCCCGCCCGTTCACGTTCCGGTCAACGCCGTAGCAGCCGGGTCAGCGGAGTCAGCACCAGCAGGACGGCCAGGCAGCCCAGCGCCAGCGCACCGTTCGCCCAGGCCGCCCCGGTGACACCACCCATGCCGCACGCCAGCCCCTGTTGCGGTGGGCACACGGCGTCTGACGCTGTCATCCGCTCCGCCACCGGCCCACCCACGAAGCAGGCGAGGATCAGGCCGACGCCGACGGCGAAGAACCGCCATCCCACCCGCCGGTTGCGGACGACCAGTACGGTCCACGCCACGACCAGCAGCGTGGACACGACGCCCGCGTACGGCCACTGGAACCAGATGACCTTGATGTCGGCTCCTCGATCTCGGGTACGACCCGTTACTCCCAGACAGAGTCGAGTCTGGTCCATGTGGTGAGTCGCGTCTGCCGCTGACCCGGGTCGAGGCCCATGCCGTCGACCTCCACCACCGGATGCTTGATCGCGGCCAGGGCTCCGGTCGGGGTCTTCATCCGGCTCGACAGTCGTACCTCGAGGACGTCCCCACTACCAAGTCGGACCGAGCTGCGCCACCGCGTGCGGTAGACGGACGCCTCCGTCGTACTCGACACCTGGCGGACCCTGCTGTCGATCCGCTTGCCGTTAAGTCGAACCGACTCGACGTCGATCTGCTGGACGAGGTGGGGATCCAGCAGGACCGTGAAGGCGGTCTCGGGTGAGCGGCCCGGTCCGGTGCCCGCGATAGTGATCAGCTGCGGGTGGAAGTAGACGAACCGCTGAGCGTCGCCCCAGACGTGCCTGCCCCACCCACCGCTGAGCTCCAGGCCCCAGGGCGTCAGACCGGACCTCGCCCGCAGCTCACGGGCGGAGCGCAGGCCACGCCGGCTCAACCGCTCGCCGGCGGATCTCCCGATCTCCGCCACGGCCTCCTTCGGGCGGTGCATCAGGTCATACGGGTAGGTGCCAGGGCTGGCGGTGGCCACCAGAGCGACCGCGCCGGCTCCGGCGGCCAGTACGGGCACTGCCTCGTCCAGCGTGATGCGGCAGACGACGGCACCGGTCTCTTCGTCGGTGGTGACCACGCTCCGGGAGGCCACCCGCCGGTCGCCGACTGTGACCACGGCGGACGACGTCGGCGCGTAGAGCCGCGGGTCGAAGCTGATCGTCAGCGTGGTCCCGATCGGCAGCGGGGCTTGCTCGTTCACCACCCGGACCGCCAGTTGGCGGGGAACGCTCGCGACGGCCGCCGAGGTGGCGCTGAGCATCCGGACGGGGTCGTCGGCCAACGGTTCGAGTCGTACCGACGGTTCCGTCGACGCCGGGGCAGCCGCCGCGCCGGTTGCCCGCCCACCGAGATCGACGACACCGATCCCCAGGGTCAGACCGGCCAGGGAGAGCACCTGGCGGCGAGAGACGGAGATTCCCGCCTCGCCTGCTCCACTATTCACAGCCATGAATCGCGCCCTTCTTCTGAGTGGTCGACCACGTCACATGTCCGAGTAACGCTGGACGACGGTCGCGAATCCGGCGGCACACGCGTCCTTGTATGCGTCCGGCACGGTCCCGACGATCTGGTGGCCAGTGCTCTCGCTGAACGTCCGGTTCCAGAATGCTTCCCGGCCGACGTTGTACAGCAGATCCGATGTCTGATAGAAGACGGACCGGGCAGCGCCCAGCAGGGTTTGCAGGTTTTTGTTGAAGCGCACCGAGTAGAAACTGTCGAAGCGGGCCTTCGCCCGGTAGATGTCGGAATAGATCTCGCTGATCTCGAAGGACAACGTCCTCGTGGGATGTGCTCGGAACTGCATGCCGAGCACCATCGCGTCGACGTCGGCGATGAAGTCCCCGATGGTGAAGAAGGAGTCGTCGGAGGGGTTCGCTATGTGGTCGACCGCCCAGTCGTAGGCGTCGGACGTGGAAACCCCACTCTGTACCATGTCGCCGAGCGTGCTCAGCAGGTCGCCGCACCAGCCGCCGAAGTCGACGAGGCTGACCTTCGTCCGGTCGTCGTGCAGGGTGTTGTTCAGCACTGCCCCGAACGTCGCGCCGAAGTGTTCGACGTCGGAGTCCCAGAACGTCACCGGGTCGCGCAGCGGAGCCTTGTCCGGCCGGCCGGCGTAGTTGTGGGCGAAGTCCACGAAGTCCTTGTCGATGGCGCCGAACGTCGTCTCCGCTCCCGCGAAGTCGTACTTCCGGCTCCGGTAGCGCAGGTACTGCGCGACCAGTTCGGCCGCCGACCGTTCGGTGTGTCCCTGGTCGCGCCACTGGCCGGCGCGGGCCTCCAGCCACCGCAGGTAGGTGTAGAAGGCGTCGTTGGCGTCGCGTTCCCGGTTCACGCTGTTGATGCCGTGATCAAGTCCCGAGACGATGTTGTTGTCGATCTCGACCGCACCGGGGGTGCCCGGCGCGAGGACGAAGTTTGAAATCTGGTCGAACGCCCAGTTCGAGGGCAGCGGAAAGCCGAGGTTTCCGCTGTAGCCCGTCGACATGCCACTGACGAAGCTGCGGGTGGTCAGCCCGAGAGCGGCGAGCCGCCGACACACGTTCCGGCAGCCGTACACGCCGATGGCGTAACGGTTGCCGTCCTCGGCGACGGCGTCGCGTACGCCGCGGAAGTGTGGTGCCACCGCGCTGGTGATTTCCGAATCGAGGGCGTCGAAGTCGACCGAGAAGTAGATGACCGTGCCGTAGGGGATCCCGAACTCCCGGGCCGACGCACAGGCTTCGAGGCCAGCCTGGTAACCCTGGCTGTAGCTGAAGTGGTGGACAGCGTCGCCCCACTCCTGGTAGAGCGGGAAGATCGACATTCCGTTGTCGAAGATCAGCGCGATCTCCGAATGGGTGAGTCTCTTGTTGGTGCCGCCGTTGAGGTAGCGCCCGACGTACTTGTAGCCCGCCGCCCGCACTGACGCGATGGTGGCGCTGTTGAGCGGATACATGCAGTCCATCGCCGTGCCCCGGCGATCGGGGTCGCCCGTGGAGAGCAGCAGCGACATCCAGGTCTGGTAGTCGCCGGCACCCGACTGTGGCAGCTTGACGAACTCCTGGAAGTGCTTGACGGCGAACTCGATCCGGCTGTCGAACGTGCCCTCGCTGCTGCTCCAATGCCCGTCGTACCCGTTGAAGGTCAGCGCCGCCTGAAAGAGCCGGACGAAGCCGGTGTCACCACTGTCGACGGACCCCTGCCTGACGTACGCCTGCGACTGGAGGCCGGCCTTGGTGCCCGGACCGACGTTGCCGTTCGCCACTCCGTCGGCCATCCCCAACTCGTACTGGATGGCGAGGATCAGGCCCTTCTGCACGTCACGGGAGAAGTAGCCGTCACAGGGCCCGTAGTAGAAGTCGCGGCGATGACCGTAGGACCTGTTGAGCCAGCGCTGGATCTGCTGGACGTACGCATCGCCGCCGGACAGCAGCACGTAAGCGTCCATCGTCAGCAGTGCCTTGAACACCTTGGGCGTCACGCCCGTGACGTACCCGACGTGCAGACCCATGTTGTTGACCAGCGCGGTCAGGCCGGACAACGTGTTCGTGTTGAAGGCGCCGTCGATCCCGCCGCCGCTGTAACCCTTGCAGTACAACGCGGCCTCGACGATGGTCCGCATGTTCATGTTGGTCGAGCTGATCCCCACCTCACCGTACTGACTCAACCGGCTGAACGTGGTGGGACCGAAGTTGTCGGACAGTTCGGTGATCCCCAACTCGTGCTGAAGGGCACGGGTCAACGCAAAGGCGATGCCCCAACCGGTGACACCGTTCTCGGCCGTGCGCACGTAACCCGGCACCGACGCATAGGTGGCATTGACCCACTGTTGCGCCCTCAGAACCATTTCATCCATGGCGAAAATCTGCCCCCGAAGCGATCGGCCAAGACGCCATTACCGGCGCCAGAGAAAAAGATCCCGGAGGGCGACAACGAGGTCCTGGAAGCTTTCCTACCGAACCGAGGAAAGGCGAAAGTGCTCGACGGCAGGGCAGAACAGCATGGCTCGCGGCAACGACCGGGGCTGGTCATGCCGCCGCCGTCACCCCGCATTCGATCGTGGCAAACATGCCAGAGCCATGAATATAACAGTCGATCGATCAGTGCGGGGGCCCGTCCGATCCGCAGCCGGGCGTACCCGGCGGTGCTCGGCAGGACGATTCAGAGGCCCAGTTGGCGGCGTACCTCGGCGGCCACCCGACCCCCCTCGGCCTGGCCGGCCACCGCGGCCTGGGCCGCCTTCATCGCCGGGCCCATCTGGGCCTTGCCGGTGAAGCCGCCCGCGGCGAGCGCCTGCGTCACCAGCTCGGTCAGCTCGGCGTCGGAGAGCTGCTTCGGCAGGTAGCGGTCCAGCACCTCGCCCTCGGCGCTCTCCCTCGCGGCCTGCTCGGCGCGGCCCGCGTCGGCGAAGGCGGTGGCGGCCTCGCGGCGCTTCTTGGCCTCCTTGGTCAGCACGGCCACCACCTCGTCGTCGCTGAGCTCCCGCTTGGCCTTGCCGGAGACCTCGGCCGTGCCCACGGCGGCCAGGGCCATCCGCAGCGTGGAGGTGGTCAGCTCATCGCGGGCCTTCAGGGCGGCGCGCATGTCGGCGGTGAGGCGATCCTTCAGCGTGCTCATGGACGGTCAAACTACCCTGATCGGCATGCGAAAGCGCACACTATTCCGGCTCGCGACCGCAACCGTCGCCACCGGTGCCGCCGCCCTGGCGTACGCCTCCCTGGTCGAGCGCAACATGTTCACCCTCCGCCGCTTCGACGTGCCGGTGCTGCCGACCGGCACCGAGCCGCTGCGCGTGCTGCACCTGTCGGACCTGCACATGACCCCCAACCAGGTACGCAAGCAGCAGTGGGTCGCCTCGCTGGCCGCCCTCGATCCCGACCTCGTGGTGGTGACCGGAGACAACATGGCGCACCCGGGTGCGGTGCCGGGGGTGCTGCGAGCGCTGCAACCCCTGCTCGACTACCCGGGTGCGTTCGTGTTCGGCTCGAACGACTACACCGGGCCGGTCTGGAAGAACCCGTTCACCTACTTCCTGCCCGACCGGGAGTACACCGAGGGCGTCGAGCTGCCCTCCGACGAGCTGCGTGACGTGCTCGTCGGGGCCGGCTGGGTCGACCTGAACAACCGGCGGAACACGGTCAAGGCCGGCGGCCGGGCAATCGACATGGTCGGGGTGGACGACCCCCACGTCGAGCGGGACGACTACCCATCGGTTGCCGGGCCGATCTCCCCCGACGTCGACCTCTCCATCGCGCTCACCCACTCTCCCGAGCCCGCAGTGCTCGACGAGATGGCCGCTGATGGCTTCGGGCTGCTGCTCGCCGGGCACACCCACGGTGGCCAGGTGTGCGTGCCGGGGGTAGGGGCGCTGGTGACCAACTGCGGGCTGCCCCGGTCGATGGCGAAGGGCCTGCACCGCTGGCCCGGATCGGATTCCTGGCTGCACGTCTCCGCCGGGCTCGGCACCCATCCGACCGCCCCCGTACGGTTCGCCTGCCCTCCGGAGGCCAGCCTGCTCACGCTGATCCCGCGCTGACCATCCGCGCCCCGGGTACCGAGTTTGAGCCTCGGGACGGGTGGGCTACTATTTGTCGGCACGCCTCGGGGTGTGGCGCAGCTTGGTAGCGCGCTTCGTTCGGGACGAAGAGGTCGTCGGTTCGAATCCGGCCACCCCGACCAGGTGAGAGGGGCACATCCAGCCACTGGATGTGCCCCTCTTTCCATGGTGTGCCAACGGCATCGCCCGACCGGCGCATCGAGCGCGGCGAGTTTCCGAGGTCAGGTTTGGCCGATGGGTCGACGGGGATGCGCGGTCATGCGCATCGACGTGGACGAGCCCGACGCCCGCAACCTGTTCTGGGAAGGGATGCGAGACGTCGCCAACGCCGCCGCACGCCATCAGGATCAAGCCCTCTACCAGGCAATCGTCAAGATCGGCAGAGCCGCGCTCGCACAGGGCGTCGATCTGGTGTCGTCGGGCGGCCTGTTCCTGCAATGCCCGATCTGCGACGCCCAGCCGGGTCAACTCTGTATCAACGTGGCCAGCCACCCGCTCGGAGATGGTGCCTGCCATCCGGAGCGCGTCGAGCTTGCGGCCAAGGCGTTCAGGGGAGAAGTGCCGATTCCCCCTCCGCTCCGCTGACCCCTGGCCCGGCCCGCCGACGCCGAAATTTCCGCCTCAGCCGACCCGGCGGCGATGCTCGCGGCGCAGCCGAGCGGCCTGCACGGCGGCGACGCCGAGCAGGATCAGGAGCACCGGGCCGCCGCCGAGAACGACGAGTCCGGCCCCGATGTTCGCGCCGATCGCTCCGGCGGTCACGATCCGCCAGCCGAGACCGACCAACGCACCGGCGACGATCAGCGGTACGAGCGCGAACCACCAGCGAGGATCAAGCTCGTGGGTGACCGTGGCGCGAATCAACAGGGCCAGCGACACCAGCAGAAGCACGCTGGCCACGGCCACCAGGACCCGGTCGCCGGCCTGGCCCAGGCTGACCGGCTCCACCGCGTAGTCGAGCGGCTCTCCCTCGGCCGCGAGCTGCCGCGCCGCCTCGCCGGTCAGGTCGCCGACGAGCCAGCCGGTCACCACCGGAGTGCTCAGCAGGAGGGCCACCACCAGCGGCCCAAGACCACGCCGCAACACGACACCCCTCTGTCCCGCCGGATCGGCCGGCCCGGAGCGACCACCGGCAACCTCAGCAAACCAACGATAGTGATTCGCGTCGTTCCTCGTCGCCCCGGGCCGTCTTCCGGTCAGCAGTTCGTGTAGCCCGCGCCCTTCTTCGTCCAGGCGCACTTGTCGATCTGCTTGCCGCTGGCGTTGCGCAGGTACGCGGTGTCGCCGGTGTTGTTCCAGATGTAGTTGCCCGAGCCCCAGTATCGGGTCCCCGCCGTGTTCTTGCCCTTGCCGGTGCGGATGACGATGCTCTTGCCCTTGGCGATTCTGACGTCGCCGCTGAACTTGTAGACGTGGTTGGCCTTGTCGCGCAGGGTCCAGTTCTTCAGATTGATGGTGCTTGCCCGCCGGTTGGTGAGCTTCACGTACTCGGCGTTCAGGCTGGAATTTGACCGGTTGTCAGTGCCCGGCGAGTCGTAGTAGATCTTGGTGAGTTCGATGGCCGGGGTGGCAGCCTGTGCCGGGACGGCCGCAGTGAGCGAACCAGCCACCATCACGGCGAACGCGGCCACGAGCCCGATGAGCCTTCTCGTCATACGTGTCAACCCCCACGGACGGCGCCGGATCCTCGGCGCGGACCTGTCACGCCGACGCGTGACGGAGCGAGGTTAACGACGCATCACGGCAGAGTGAATGCCCCGGCACGCGCTGCCACCGATTAGGGCCGACCGGGGACCCCCACACACCCGGCCGGCATCTCCGGCGCACCCGGCCGGCTCGCTGGAATCACCCGGTCCGACCGACGGGACTCGCCCCGCGACCATGATCAGCCGCCCGAACAGGTGGTCCGGACCACGCTTTCGGCATCCACTTCGGACCGGTGGGCACGGTCGTCGGCAGCTCCTGCGGCTTCTGAAGCCGCCTCCTCCAGCGCCGGCTTCAGAAGCCGCAGGTCATGCCGGCGGTGTGGCTCACCTGGACGGTGTGCGTGACGCAGCCCGACCCGGACACCACGTGCAGCAGCAGTGCGGTCGGCTCGGCGACCCAACCGATCCGCTCGTCGTCGCTCATGGTCAACGTCGACTGCCGCCAGGTGCTCGGTGCTACCGACAGCACCGTGCCCGCGAAGGCGGCGCTCACCGGGCGGTGCAGGTGGCCGGCGGCGACGCGTACCACATGGGGGTGTCGGCGCAGCACCTCGGCGAGCTCGGCACCGTCGGCGAGCCGGATCGAGTCGGCGGCCGGGATGCCGACCTCGACCGGTGGATGATGCAGGCAGACCACGGCCGGCACGTCGGCGCGCGCCGCCAGCACCCCGTCCAGCCAGGCGAGCTGCTCCGCACCGAGCCGCCCGCCGTCCGAGCCGGGGACCAGGGAGTCGAGCACGACCACGGTCGCTCCGGGGTGATCGACCTGGTAGTAAGCGGAGAAGCCGCCGCCGAGCCAGGGCGTGCCCCCGAAGGCGTCCAGCAGCGACTCCCGGTCGTCGTGGTTGCCGGTGACCAGGTGCACCGGCAACGGAAACCGGCCGAGCACCTCGCGCAGCACGGCGTACTCGTCGGGACGGCCGTGATCAGCCAGGTCGCCGGTGATGACCACGCAGTCGGGTCGGGGGTTCAGCGCCAACACCCGGCCGAGCGCCCGGTGCAGGCCGGCCGCCGGCTCGGCGCCGAGGACGCCGGTGGTCAGGTGCGGATCGCTGAGGTGGGCGATGAGCATCGGGCCTCCACTCGACCGGAGATCCCCACGCTATCGCCGCCGCGCCCGCCGCGTGGCCTCACAGGCCGTGTCCACATCCTGTGGATAGCACATGTGTACGACCACAGCCGGCTCTCCGCCCCGCGTGAGTACGCTTGATCCGCGGCCCGGCGCCACCGGGAACCGATCCCACCTGGAACGACGTGCGAGTGGATCACCAGCGAGTCATCCGTGACGTCACGGTCCGCCTGCCCATGGCGTCGACCGTCACCGAGGTCTGCGAAGCGGCCGTCGAGGCTCTCGCCCGGTACACCCCTGCCACGATCGCCGTCCTGCTGCACGTGCACGGCCGGCTCCGCTGCGTCGCCGCCACCGGATCCTGGCAGGTCTTCGCCACCGTCGCCCCGGACGCCGGCATCGTCGGGCGGGTCTACACCGGTGGGCGTTCCGCAGTCGTCCCGGATGTCGCGGCCGACGCCGCGCACATCCCGGTACGCCCCGACGTCACCGCCGAGGTGTGCGTACCGGTGCTGAACCCGGCGGGGCGGACCGTCGGCGTACTCGACCTGCAGTGGACCGGGCCGGCCGACCTCGGCTCGTGGCGGCTGGTCGCCGAGCGGATCGCCGCCCGCCTCGGCACCCGGATCTCGGCGCTCGGCGGGCCGGTGGAGAGCCGCAGCGAGAAGCTGCTCCGGCACGTCTCGGCGATGACCGCCGCCAGCACCGAGTGGGACCTCATGACGGCGGCGATCGCCGCGGCCCGGGACGTGTCGACCCTTGCCGCGGCCGTCCTGCTGCTCGGTGGCCGGGGTGGCCCGCGACTCGGTGCCCCGACGGTCGCTCCGGGCGGGTTGGAGACCCGGATGCGTCGCGAACTGGCCGAGCTGGACGCCCCGGCGATCGGGCGCATCATCGACCGGGCCCACCGCTACGGCGCGGGCTACACCCTCGGTGAGGCCGGTCATCCACCGACCGACGAGCATCAACCACTGGTCCGGGCCGGCGTCAGCACGCTGGTGGCGGTGCCCTTCGGGCCGCCGGAGCGGGGTGGTGTGCTGCTGGTCGCCGACGAGCGGCTGCTGCGGCCGGACCCGACCACCGTCAACCTGCTGGAGCTGCTGGCCGGGCAGGCGTGGAGCTGCCTGGATCGGCTACGCACCCTGGAACGGCTGCGCGAGCAGGCCAGTTCCGACCCGCTGACCGGGCTGCGGCACACCGGTCCGTTCGGACAGCGGATCGCCACCGTGACGCCGGGTCGCACCGCCCTGCTGGCGATCGACGTGGACGGGTTCAAGATAGTCAACGACACGTACGGCCACCAGGCGGGCGACCAGGTGCTGATCGGGCTCGCCCGGGCGTTGGAGGATGCGCTGCGCCAGGGCGACGAGTTGTACCGGATCGGCGGGGATGAGTTCGTCGCGGTGATCGAGGTGAATCGCCCCGAGGAGGCGGTCCGCGTCGCGGAACGGCTCACCGAGGCAGCTCGCCGGGTGGGCCGCACGATAAGCGTCGGAGTGGCTCTGCCTCGGCCCGGCGAGTCCCCCGAACTCGCCCTACGCCGCGCCGACCAAGCCCTCTACGCGGTCAAACGACAGGGCCGCGACGGCGTCCACCTCTCCGCCGCCTAACCCCCACCCCCCCCACCCCCCCACCCACCCGCGCCGCTCCCGCGCCGCTCCCGCGCCGCCCCGCGCCGCTCCCGTTGATCATGAGGTTATTGCTCCGGAGAGCGTTTCCCGCCGACAACAACTTCATGATCAACCCGAGTGGGCGGGGGTGAGGCGGTGGGGGGCGGGGCGGGGTGGGGGTGGGGGGAGTTAGGGGTGGGTGAGGGTTTTGGCGAGGAGTTCGGCGATCTGGGCGGTGTTGAGGGCGGCGCCCTTGCGGAGGTTGTCGCCGGTGACGAAGAAGTTCAACGCGCGCGGGTCGTCGATGGCGCGGCGGATTCGGCCGACCCAGGAGGGGTCGGTGCCCACCGCGTCGATCGGCATCGGGAACTCACCGGCGGCCGGATCGTCGACCACGATCACACCGGGCGCGTTGCGCAGCACACCACGGGCGCCCTCGGCGTCGATCTCGGTGGCGAAGACGGCGTGCACCGCAACCGAGTGGCCGGTCACCACGGGTACCCGCACACAGGTGGCGGAGACCTTGAGGTCACGCAAACCGAGGATCTTGCGCGACTCGTTGCGCAGCTTCATCTCCTCGGACGACCAGCCAGCATCGGCCAGCGAGCCCGCCCAGGGAACCACGTTGAGCGCCAGCGGCGCGGGGAAAGGGCCGAGGTCGTCGCCGACCGCCTGCCGGACGTCGCCGGTACGCGAGCCGAGCAGCCGGTCGCCGGCCACCTTGGTCAACTGGTCGTGCAGCGCGTCCACGCCGACCTGACCGGCTCCAGAGACCGCCTGGTACGAGGCGAGCACCAGTTCCCGCAGCCCGTACTCGCGGTGCAGCGGGGCGACCGCGACGATCATCGCGAGCGTCGTGCAGTTGGCGTTGGCGACGATGCCCCGAGGCCGGTTGCGCAACTGCTCCGGATTGATCTCGGGCACCACCAGCGGAACCTCGGGATCCATCCGGAAGGCACCGGAATTGTCCACCACGATGGCGCCACGACCGACCGCGATAGGCGCCCAGTGCGCGGCGACCTCGTCCGGCACGTCGAACATCGCCACGTCGACGCCGTCGAGCGCCTCCTCGGTGAGGACCTGAACGGTCAGTTCCTCGCCCCGGCAGCGGACCTTCCGACCGGCGGAGCGTTCGGAGGCGAGCAACCGGATTTCACCCCAGACGTTGCGCCGCCCGGTGAGCAGCTCACACATCACCGTGCCGACGGCCCCCGTCGCCCCGACCACGGCCAGGGTGGGCAGCCTGGCCACCCGGGCTACCGCCCCGTCCCCGCGTACACCACGGCTTCGGTGTCGCCGCCGAGGTCGAAGGCCTCGTGGATGGCGCGGACCGCCGCATCGAGATCGGTGTCCCGGCAGACCACCGAGACCCGGATCTCCGAGGTGGAGATCATCTCGATGTTCACCCCGGCCTGGCCCAGCGCGGCGAAGAAGCTGGCGGCCACCCCCGGATGCGACCGCATCCCCGCGCCGATCAGGGAGACCTTGCCGACGTGGTCGTCGTAGAGCAGGCCCTTGAAGTTCAGGGTTTCCTGGATCTTGCTCAGGGCGGCCATCGCCGTCGGACCGTCGGTCTTCGGCAGGGTGAAGGAGATGTCCGTGCGACCGGTGCCCTCGGTGGAGACGTTCTGCACGATCATGTCGATGTTGATCTCAGCGCCCGCGACGGTGTCGAAGATGCTCGCGGCGGCGCCGGGCTCGTCGGGCACCCCGACGATAGTGATCTTGGCCTCGCTACGGTCGTGGGCGACCCCGGTGATCAGTGCCTGCTCCACAGAGAGCTCCTCCATCGATCCGGTGACCATGGTGCCGGTGTTTGTCGAGTATGACGAACGGACATGGATCGGCAGCCCGGCCCGCCGGGCGTACTCCACGCTACGCAGGTGCAGCACCTTGGCGCCGCAGGCGGCCAGCTCCAGCATCTCCTCGTAGGTGATCTGCCTGATGTGCCGGGCGTTGGGCACGATCCGAGGATCGGCGGTGAACACCCCGTCGACGTCGGTGTAGATCTCGCAGACGTCCGCGCGGAGCGCCGCAGCCAGCGCCACGGCGGTGGTGTCGGAACCGCCCCGCCCGAGTGTGGTGACGTCCTTGGTGTCCTGCGACACGCCCTGAAAACCGGCGACGATGACCACGGCACCCTCGTCCAGCGCGCCCTTCAGCCGGCCCGGGGTGACGTCGATGATCCGCGCCCGGCCGTGCACCGACGTGGTGATCACGCCGGCCTGGGAGCCGGTGAACGAGCGGGCTTCGTACCCCAGGTTGTGGATCGCCATGGCGAGCAGCGCCATGGAGATCCGTTCGCCGGCGGTGAGAAGCATGTCCAGCTCCCGCCCGGGCGGCAACGGGCTCACCTGGTTGGCCAGGTCGAGCAGTTCGTCGGTGGTGTCACCCATCGCGGAGACCACCACGACCACGTCGTCGCCGGCCTTGCGGGCAGCGACGATGCGCTCGGCCACCCGCTTGATCCGCTCGGCGTTGGCGACGGAGGACCCGCCGTACTTCTGCACCACGAGTGCCACGACGGCGCACTCCCTCCCGGTTGCCCTGAGCGTGCCGACGCCGCCGGCACCGGGGCCGGCGGCGCGGGTCGGACGACCTCAGGGTATCGGGCGTCTCTGACCGCCAGGTCAGGAGATCCCACGATCCGGCCCGCAGACGCGGCCGGAGTGGCCTGCGACACGCGGAAAGGCCGGCCTTTCCGGGGCTGTGCCGATCCCCGCTCAACACTCAGAATGGCCGGGTGCCCGCCGCCCATCATCCGAACCGTCAGCTGACCGTCGCGCTCGCGCTCGCCGCGCCCGCACTACTCGCCGCCTGCTCGTCCGACCCGCCCACCGACCCCGCACCGCCGCCGACCGCCGCGCCCCGCCCGGCCGGTCCGGATGCGGCCCGGGACGAGTTGGCCGCCCTCGCCGCCGCCGCACAGGACCGGCACCTGGTCGCTCGGTACACCTTGAGGTCGGACGGGACCGCCGACCGGGTGGTCGTCTTCACCAGCGCGAACGACGGCAGTTGGCGGATGGACGTGCCGGGCGGGGCGCTCGGCGGCACCGCCGACATCACGCTGGCCGCGATCGCCGACGGGTTGTTCCAGTGCGGGCTGCCATCCGCCGCCCGACCCGAGCCGGCGAGCTGCGTACGCCTCGGTGAACCGGACGACACGCTGCCCCGCCGACTGGATCCCCGGGTGCAGCACCCGTTCACCGACTGGCTCGACGTGCTGACCGACCGGCGCGCCCCGCTGGCGGTGTCGCCGGCCATGGCGCCCGCCGACGCGACCGGCAGCTGCTACTCGGTGGAGACCACGGCGGCATCGATCAACCCGCCGCTGGACGTCGGCATCTACTGTTTCGACGCCGATGGCACGCCGACGGCGGTACGGGCGGCGTTCGGCACGCTGACGCTGGCCGCCCCACCCGAGCCGGCCCCGGGCACTGTGCAACTTCCCGCCCCGGTGGTCGAGGGTGAGCCGCTGGGCATGACCGCGCCGGTGGAACCCACCACGCCCGTGGGCACAGCGCCGACAGGTGCGGACGAGCGCGCGGGAACGCCCTGACGACCTGTCCCGTTACGGGTGTCATTGCCCACATTCATCCAGCCCGGCCGGCACGACCAAAACGCTCATACGGGACACTTGCCCCATGACCGACCTCACTCCGCTGCTCGCCTTCCGCTGGAGCCCCCGCTCCTTCGACCCGGTCGCGGAGTTGACTCCAGCCGAGGTGACGACCCTGCTGGAGGCGGCACGGTGGGCACCGTCGGTCGGCAACCGCCAACCGTGGCGATTCGCCGTCGGGCACCGCGAGGACGAGACCTTCAAGCGGATCCTGGTCAACCTGCCGGCGGGCGAGCAGCGGTGGGCCGGGCGGGCCAGCGTCCTGCTGCTCGCCGCGTACCAGCCCGCCGACAACCCGTTCGCGGTGTACGACCTGGGTCAGGCGGTGGCCCATCTGACCGTGCAGGCCACCGCGCTGGGGCTGCACGTGCGTCAGGTCGCCGACCTCGACCGGCCCGGCCTGGTCGCCGACCTCGACCTACCATCCGACGTGCGACCGTACGTGGTGACGGCGGTCGGGCAACTCGGTGACCCGTTCAGCCTCCCGGCCGACCTGTTGCGTGACGAGACGTCACTACGCCACCGCCAACCATTGCCAGAACTGGTCCTGAGCTGCTCGAACGCTTCGCGCTGAAGCAACGAAGGCGAGTCTTGTCCCAAATCCCGGACGAGCCTTCCCATACCTGAGGTCCATCACGTAGTGTCACTCTGTCATGTGGCGGGCGCACCTTCTCCTTGGTCGCCGCGACGAGGCCTGACGGCCGGCACCTCGTCGCGGAGTTGAACCGCGCCGCCAGCATTTCCCGGATCCCGCTCGGCCTTCCCGCCGACCTTCCACTGCTGACGTCACATGACCAGGGGAGAACTCCGCGATGGCTCACCCAGCCGGCACCACCGACATCGACTCCGATCCGTTCGCGCGTCAGCGCCCGAGCCGGATGCCGCACACCCGTTACCAGCCGTACCGGGAACAGTTCCGGATAGACCTGCCCGACCGCACCTGGCCGAGCCGACACGTCGAGGCCGCCCCGCGCTGGTGCGCGGTCGACCTGCGGGACGGCAACCAGGCGCTGATCGACCCGATGTCGCCCGAGCGCAAGCGCCGGATGTTCCAGCTCCTGGTGCAGATGGGCTACAAGGAGATCGAGGTCGGCTTCCCGTCTGCCAGCCAGACCGACTACGACTTCGTCCGGCAGCTGATCGAGCAGGACCTGATCCCCGAGGACGTCACCATCCAGGTGCTGACCCAGTGCCGGGAGCACCTGATCGACCGCACCTTCTCCTCGCTGCGCGGAGCCCGCCGGGCGATCGTGCACTTCTACAACTCGACCTCGACCCTGCAACGCCGGGTCGTGTTCGGGCTGGACCGGGACGGCATCACCGACATCGCCACCAGCGGCGCCCGGCTCTGCCAGAAGTACGCCGAGATCCACACCCCGGACACCGAGATCTTCTACGAGTACTCGCCGGAGTCCTACACCGGCACCGAGCTGGAGTACGCGCTGGAGGTCTGCGCAAAGGTCATCGACGTGATCGACCCCACCCCGGACCGCAAGCTGATCATCAACCTGCCGGCCACCGTCGAGATGGCCACGCCCAACGTGTACGCCGACTCGATCGAGTGGATGCACCGGCACCTGCCCCGGCGGGACAGCCTGGTGCTAAGCCTGCACCCGCACAACGACCGGGGCACCGGGGTGGCCGCCGCCGAGCTGGGCCTGCTGGCCGGCGCCGACCGGATCGAGGGCTGCCTGTTCGGCAACGGTGAGCGCACCGGCAACGTCGACCTGGTCACGCTGGGCCTGAACCTGTTCTCCCAGGGCATCGACCCGATGATCGACTTCTCGGACATCGACGAGATCAAGCGGGCCGTCGAGTACTGCAACCAACTACCCGTGCACGAGCGCCACCCGTACGCCGGCGATCTGGTCTACACCGCGTTCTCCGGTTCCCACCAGGACGCCATCAACAAGGGGTTCACCGCGCTGGAGGCCGACGCGGCGGCGGCCGGGGTGCCGGTCGACCAGTTCACCTGGGCGGTGCCGTACCTGCCGATCGACCCGAAGGACCTGGGCCGCAGCTACGAGGCGGTGATCCGGGTCAACTCGCAGTCCGGCAAGGGCGGCGTCGCGTACATCATGAAGACCGAGCATCAGCTCGACCTGCCCCGCCGGCTCCAGATCGAGTTCTCCGGCGTGGTGCAGCAGGTGACCGACCACGACGGCGGTGAGGTCGATCCGGCCACCATGTGGCAGATCTTCGCCGGGCACTACCTGCTCGACCACCAGCGCGACCCTGCCGTGGCGCTGTCCGAGTACACGATCGGTACCGCCGACGGGAAGGTCGAGATCGCCGCCCGGATCCACACCGGCGGGCAGGATCGCTCGATCACCGCGATCGGCAACGGCCCGATCGACGCGTACGTCAACGCGCTGGGCTCGGCCGGTGTGAGCGTACGCGTGCTCGACTACCACGAGCACGCGCTCTCCTCCGGCGGGGACGCCCAGGCCGCCGCGTACGTCGAGTGCGAGGTGCAGGGGGAGACCGTCTGGGGCGTCGGCATGGACGCCAACATCATCACCGCCTCCATCAAGGCGGTCACCAGCGCCGTCAACCGCGCCCGAGGCTGAGACGACAGGCGGGGCCTCGCGCCGGCGCGAGGCCCCGCGTCACTTCGGCGTGGAGACCGGCAACGAGTGGCAGGGCTGGGCCGGTGGCGGGCGGCGGGCCGGCCGGTGGACCAGCAGGGCGGCGATGAGAGCGCCGGCCACCAGCAGACCGGCGCACCAGAGCAACGCGCCACGGTAGGCCGAGGTGAGTTCCGCGGACTGTTCATACCCCGTGCCGGTGAGCCCGACCAGCAGCGGCAGGGCCGCCACCGCGAGCAGCCCGCCGACCCGCGAGGCGGCGTTGTTGAAGCCGCTGGCCACTCCCGCGAAGCGGTCGGCGACGGCGGCCAGCACCGAGGCGGTCAGCGGCGCCACGACCAGGGTCAGCCCGAGTCCGAAGATCGCCACGCCGGGCAGCACCTCCCGCCAGTACGATGCCCCCGGCTCGATCCCGCGCAGCATCAGCAGCCCGACGGCGGCCAGCAGCGGCCCGACGGTCAGCGGCAACCGGGGTCCGATCCTCGTCGACAGCGCACCGGTGACCGGCGAACCCACCAGCAGCAGCACGGTCATCGGCAGCAACGCGAGGCCGGTGAGCAGGGCTGACCAGCCGACCACGTTCTGTAGGTACACGGCGATGAAGAAGGTGAACCCGCCGAGGGCGGCGTAGACCAGCACGGTGAAGAGGTTCAGCACCGAGAACAGCCGGCTGCCGAACAGGCCGGTGGGCAGCATCGCGGTCTCCCCCCGGCGTCGCTCCAGGAACACGAATGCCACCGCGGCGACCGCCCCCGCCAGGGCCGCCACCACCACCGCCGGCGAGTCCAGGCCCCGATCGGGGGCGTCGACCAGGGCGTACGTGACACCGGCCAGGGCGAGTGCGCCGAGCAGCGCACCGGCCACGTCGAACTGGCGGGTGCCCCGCTTCCGGGACGCGTTCTCGTCCCGGCTCTCGGGAACCCAGCGCAGTGTCGTCAGTACGACCACCGCCGCCAGCGGCACGTTCAGGAAGAAGATCCACCGCCAGGAGAGGGCGTCGATCAGCCACCCGCCGATGAACGGACCGAGCGCGGTGGAGACACCGGAGAGCCCCGACCACGCTCCGATCGTCTTGGCTCGGTCGTCGGGATGGAAGCTCGCCTGAAGCAACGCCAGCGAGCCCGGGGTGAGCAGGGCACCTCCGGCGCCCTGAAGGAACCGCGCGGCCACCAGCCAGTCGGTGCGCAGGGCGAGCCCGCAGAGTATGGAGGCGGCGGTGAACCAGAACACGCCGAGCAGGAACACCCGTCGACGCCCGAACCTGTCGCCCAGCGCCCCACCGAGCAGGACGAACGCGGCGAGCGTCAGCAGGTAGCCGTTGACGGTCCACTGAAGACCGGCCACCGACGCGCCGAGGTCGGCCCCGAGGTGGGGCAGCGCCACGTTGACCACGGTGCTGTCCAGGAAGACCATGCCCGAGGCGAGCACGGCTGCGGCCAGGGTGCCCCGGCCGGCGCTGCTGCGCAGGCGGAGGGCGGACGAGGGTTCGGGCATGGTTACCAATCTGCCGTGCGCCATCCGTCAGACACCAAGAAACACCGAAACCCTAGCCGGGTACTGTGCGGGATCGCCGGAAGCCCGCAAGCTGGAGAGGTGTCGTCTGTGCGTACCAGATCAGGACCGCGCGTCCCGGGGGCGCTCGCGCTCATCGCGGCGCTGACCCTCGGCGCCGCCGGCTGCGTCCCGCTTGAGGAGGAGCCGGTCACGCCGCCGAGCGGCAGCGGCAACATCAACCAGATGCTCTCGGAGCTGACCGTCGCCGAGGCGGGTTCGATGCGCGGCTACAGCCGCAACCGCTTCCCGCACTGGCGCAAGACCGGCCAGAACTGCGACGTCCGCGACACCGTGCTGGAGCGCGACGGCAAGTCCATCGAGCACTCCGGCTGCAACGTGGTCGGTGGGCGTTGGGAGAGCGTCTACGACGGCCGCACCTTCACCGACCCCTCCGACGTGGACGTCGACCACATGGTTCCGCTGGCCAACGCCTGGCGCTCCGGCGCCGACGAGTGGGACGACTCGAAGCGCGGCGACTTCGCCAACGACCTCGACCGGCCGCAGCTCTTCGCGGTTTCCGCATCCTCCAACCGGGCAAAGGGTGACCAGGACCCGTCCCAGTGGAAGCCATCAAACCGGTCATACTGGTGCCAATATGCCGGGGATTGGGTGGCGGTGAAGCACCACTGGCAGCTGACGGTGACCAGTGCCGAGCAGGCCGAGCTGGCCGACATGTTGGAGGGCTGCACATGGGAGAGCAAGCCGTGACCGGCGCCGACGGGGCACCGGCGCCCGAGCGTACGCCGGACCCGGGTGGCGAGGACGCGGCGGCGGCCACCGGCAGCCCCGGCCCGGCCACGGCCGGTATGACCGCGGACGGTGCCGCCGCGGGAGAGGTGGAGGTGCCGGGCGCCGGGATGACCGCCGACGCTGGCGGGGCCACCGGCCCGCAGAGCCGCACCGCCGACATCGTGCCGGGACCGGGCGGGGTGATGACCGACGAGGTCGGCGTGGTGACCGGCGAGCTGACCCTGCGCACCGACTTCGCCGACGGCCGGGTCAGTCTGCACGTGCAGTACAAGGACGCCGACGAGTGGTACGCGGTCACCGGCGGCAGCGCGCCGCTGGCCGACGCTTCCGGGCTGGACGCGGTACACACCATCGCCCTCGGCCTGCTGCACCGCCCCGAGGGCTGACCACCCTGACCACCCCGCTTCCGGCAACAAGCCGGCGAGGGCCCCTTCCGGCAGCTCGGGCGTGCGGAAGGGACCCTCGCGCGCACGACCTACACGAAGGAGCCGGGCTCGGTGGGGGCGGAGACGACCGAGGGCTCCTCACCCTCGCCCGGCGGCCGGGTGATCTCCACGCTGACCTTGTGCCGACGCAGTTCCCCGCTGGCGATCTGCTCGGCCCAGTGGCAGGCGACCCGACTGCCGCCGATCTCCCGCAGTTCCGGCCGTTCGTCCGCGCAGCGGGTCGGCTGCGCCCACGGGCACCGGGTGTGGAAGCGGCAGCCCGACGGCGGGTTGGCCGGCGAGGGCAGGTCACCGGCGATGAGGATGCGCTCCCGGCGGTCCTCCACGTCCGGGTCGGGCACCGGCACCGCCGACATCAGCGCCCGGGTGTACGGGTGCAGCGGTTCGGTGTAGAGCCGGTCGCTCGGCGCCTCCTCGACCAACGCGCCCAGATACATCACGCCGACGGTGTCCGAGATGTGCCGGACCACCGCCAGGTCGTGCGCGATCACCAGGTAGGTCAGACCGAGGTTGTCCTGGAGTTCGTCGAGCAGGTTGACCACCTGGGCCTGGATCGACACGTCGAGCGCGGAGACCGGCTCGTCCGCGACGATGAGTTCCGGCCCCAGCACCAGCGCCCGGGCGATACCGATGCGCTGCCGCTGGCCGCCGGAGAACTCGTGCGGGTAACGGGACAGCGACCAACGCGGCAGCCCGACCTGGTCCAACGTCTCGGCGATGATCTTGCGACGACTGTCCCGGTCACCACCGATACCGTGCGCCTGTAGCCCCTCGGTGAGGATGGACTCGACGTTCTGCCGGGGATCAAGGCTGGACATCGGGTCCTGGAAGATCATTTGCATCCGACGCCGCATCGTGCGCAGCTTGTTCGGTGCCAACGTGGTCAGCTCGACCCCGTCGAAGCTGACCTCGCCCGAGGTCGGCGGGGTGAGCTGGAGCAGCGCCCGCCCGAGCGTGGACTTTCCGCAGCCCGACTCGCCGACCAGGCCGTACGTCTGGCCGCGCGTGATGCGCAGGTCAACGCCGTCGACCGCCTTGACGTGGCCGACCGTACGGTCGAACAGCACCCCCCGCTTGATCGGGAAGTGCACCTTCAGGTCCCGTACCTCGACGAGGGTGTCCTCTCCGGTCATGACGGCACTCCGCTTCGCTGCGTGCCGCCATGAGGCACCACCACACTGAGCCGATTGATTCGCTCGCTGCGCTCGCTCACGGCGTCTCCTCCTCGCTGGGGGCGGCGGCCAGGCCCGGCACGGCCGGCGGGTCGTCCGGCACCGCCTGCGCGGGCACCGAACCCGGCGTGGCCTGTCCCGGTTGCGTCTCCCGAACGTCGTCGCCGCGGGTCAGACCCGGCAGCGGGGCCGGGTTGACGCAACGGTAGCTGCGGCCGTCGTGGGTCAGCACCAGTTCCGGCGGCTCGCCGACGCAGGCATCCACCCGCCGGGCGCAGCGCGGGGCGAAGGCGCAGCCGTCCGGCCAGGGAAGCAGGTCACGCACCGAGCCTGGAATGGGGTTCAGCCGCTCACCGCGCCCCGCGTCCAGGCGCGGCACCGAGCCGAGCAACCCCACGGTGTACGGGTGCCGAGGCTGACGGAACAGCGGACGCCGCCGGGCGGTCTCCACCACCCGACCGCCGTAGAGCACGTTGATGGTGTCGCACATGCCGGCCACCACGCCCAGATCGTGCGTGATCATCACCAGCGCGGTGCCGGAGTCCCGGACCAGATCCTTCAGCAGTTCCAGGATCTGCGCCTGGATGGTGACGTCCAGCGCGGTCGTCGGCTCGTCGGCGATGAGCAGTCGGGGCTGACAGGCCACCGCCATGGCGATCAGGGCGCGCTGGCGCATCCCGCCGGAGAGCTGGTGAGGGTACTCCTTCAGCCGCCGCTTCGGGTCGGGGATGCCGACCCGGTCCAGCAGCTGCGCGGCCTCCTTCGCTGCCGTCTCCCCCCTCATCCCACGGTGCCGACTCAGCACCTCGGTCACCTGAAGCCCGATCGGCACG
The DNA here is from genome assembly GCF_027497175.1 of Verrucosispora sp. WMMD573. Lineage (NCBI taxonomy): Bacteria > Bacillati > Actinomycetota > Actinomycetes > Micromonosporales > Micromonosporaceae > Micromonospora > Verrucosispora sp. WMMD573. The sequence continues at coordinate 1,099,813 of NZ_CP114901.1, forward strand.
ACCGGGTTCAGCGACGACAGCGGATCCTGGAAGATCATGGCGACGTCCCGACCCCGGATGTCCCGCCGCGACCGATCGTCGAGCTGAAGCAGGTCGGTGCCGTCGAAGACGGCCTTACCGGCCACCTGGAGGCCGGGCTGCTTGGGCAACAGGCCCATGATCGCCAGTGAGGTGACCGACTTGCCGCAGCCGGACTCGCCGACCAGGCCGACCACCTCACCCGCCTCCACGGAGAAGGAGACTCCGTCGACGGCCCGTACGGTCCGCTGACCGCGCCGGGCGAAGGTGACGGACAGGTCTTCGACATCAAGCAGTGCCATACCGCACCGCCCTTTCGTTCACGGACCCGGAAGTCGCATACGCACTGTTCATGCTAGGCACACCTACTTCCGCAGCTTCGGGTCGAGGGCTTCACGCATCGCCTCACCGAGCAGGGTGAACCCCAGCGCGGTGATGATGATGGCGACCGCCGGGTAGATGGCGAGGGCTGGCCGGATGCCGAGCCACTGCTGCGCGTCGGCAAGCATCACGCCCCACTCGGGGGTGGCCGAGTCGGGGTTGCCGAGTCCGAGGAAGGACAGCGCGGCGGCCTCGATGATCGCGGTGGCCAGCGTCAGGGTGGCCTGCACGATGACCGGAGCGAGCGAGTTCGGCAGCACGTGGGCCAGCGCGATCTTGGACTTGCGGACGCCGAGCGAGGTGGCGGCCAGCACGTAGTCGCTGTTGGACTGGGCGATCATCGAGCCACGCAGCAGCCGGGCGAAGACCGGCACCGAGACCATCCCGACCGCGATCATCACGGTGGTCAGGCTCGGCCCGAGCAGTGCGGCGATGCTCACCGCGAGCAGCAGGCTCGGCATGGCCAGCAGCATGTCGATGAAGCGCATCAGGACGGTGTCCACCCAGCGGCCCAACCGGCCACCGAGGCCGGCGGCGGCACCGGCGACGCCACCGATCAGCGCACCCACGGCAAGACCGATCAGGGTGGCGACCACGCCGACCAGCAGGGTCTGTCGGGCCCCGACGATCATCCGGCTGAAGACGTCCCGGCCCTGGTGGTCGTAGCCGAGCCAGTGCTCGGCCGAGTGACCGGGGATCATCCCCTGCCCCACCCGGACCACGCCCTCGCGGATGCCGATGGTGTCCTTCGGGCCGTACGGCACGAAGAACGGGCCGACGACCGCCACCAGCACGAAGATGGCCAGGATCACCGCGCCGACGATGGCCGCCGGGTTGCGCCGCAGCCGGCGGAAGGCGTCCTGCCAGAGGCTGACCCCTCGCTCCTCGTCGCGGGCGGCGAGTTCGGCGAGCCGGTCGATCTTCTCGCGCTTCTTCCCGCCGATGGTCGTCATCGGACCCTCACCCTCGGGTCGATCAGGCTGTAGGAGAGGTCCACCATCAGGTTCACCAACACGTAGACCACCGCGATGATCATGATGAAGCCCATCAGCACCGGATAGTCGCGCTGATCGATCGAATCGGCGAGGAAGGCGCCGATCCCGCTGAACGCGAACACAGTCTCGGTGAGCACCGCGCCGGAGAGCAGACCACCGGTGAGCAGACCGATCGAGGTGGCGACCGGAAGCATGGCGTTTCGCAGCACGTGCCGGCGACGGACCACGTTCTCGGTCAGGCCCTTGGCCTCGGCGGTACGCACGAAGTCCTCGTTGAGCACCTCAAGCACGCTGGCCCGGGTGATCCGGACGATGATCGCCAGCGGAATGCTGGCCAGCGCCACCCCTGGCAGCACGAGATGCATGAGCGCGTCGGCGGCGGCGTCCCACTCCCGGGTCATCAGCCCGTCGAGCACGAAGAAGTTGGTGATCCGGGTGGCGTCGATGGTCGGGTCCTGCCGGCCGCTGGAGGGGAACCAGCCGAGGTTCTCCGAGAAGATCGCCTTGAGGATGTACGCCAGGAAGAAGACCGGGATGCAGATGCCGATCAGCGATCCGCCGACGGAGGCGTGGTCGAGGAACCGGCCGCGCCGGCGGGCGGCCAGGTAGCCCAGCGGGATGCCGATGCCGATCGCGATCACCATCGCGGTGATGGTCAGCTCGACGGTGCCAGGGAATCGTTGCAGGAACTCCGTCGTCACCTCGCGCTTCGTCGAGATGGACGTACCCAGGTCGAGGCGGATCATCCGGCGGACGAACCGGCCGTACTGGATCAGGATCGGCTCGTCGAGACCGAGATTGCGGCGGATCGCGGCGCGCATCTCGGGCGTGCCCCGCTCGCCGAGAATGGCGGTCTCGGGGCCTCCGGGCAGTCGCCGGAGCCAGATGAACAACAGGATGGAGAGCCCGAACAGCGTGGGTATCAGCTGAAGCAGGCGTCTGACGATGAACCGGAACACGGCGGCCTCGGAAGGGGGCAAGGGATCACGGGCGGGCGCTGTGGGTCACAGCGCCCGCCCGTGGTCGGTGCGTCAGATCAGGACTTGAACTCAGCGGTGGCGAACCGCTCGTCGGTGAGCGGGCTCGCCTTGACCCCGGTCACGTCCTTGCCGAACACGATGGCCGGCGGCGAGTGCGAGATCGGCACACCGGGCAGGAAGTTCATGATGTCGGCGTTCAGCTCCTTGTAGAGCGCCACCCGGGCCGCCTGGTCCGCAGTGGTGTCCGCCTGACGGAACTTGTCGAACAGGGCCTGGTTGTTGAAGCCCCACTCGTCCTTCTGCCGGTCGAAGAACGTACCGATGAAGTTGTAGCCGTCGCCGTAGTCACCGGTCCACCCGAGGAAGTGCAGGTCGTGCTTGTCCCCGGAGGTGGTGGCGTTGAGGTAGTCCGGGCTCCACTTCAGCGGGATCGGCTCGATCTTGATGCCGGCCGCCTGCAGGTCCGCCGAGACCAGCTCGAACAGGTCCTTCGGGTTCGGCATGTAGGGCCGGGTGACCTCGGTCGGGTAGTGGAACCGCAGGGTCAGGTCCGACGCGCCGGCCTCGGCCAGCAGCGACTTGGCCTTCTCGACGTCGTACTCGTACTTGGTGACGTCGCCGTTCCAGCCCTCGACCGTGTCGGGGAAGAAGTTCACCGCGACCTGGGCGCCCGGGGGCAGCTTCGAGTCGACAAGCGCCTGACGGTTGATGGCGTGGGCGAGCGCCTGCCGGACCTTCAGGTCGGCCAGCTTCGGGTTCCCCTTCTGGTTGATGCCCAGGTAGAGGATGTTGAAGGCGGGCCGGGTCAGGACGTTGAAGCCCTCGTTCTTGAGCGGCTCGACGTCGGCCGGGCCGACCAGGTCGTAACCCTGGATGCCGCCGGAGCTCAACTCCTGCTTACGGGCGTTCTCGTCCGAGATGGTCTTGAAGATCAGGCTCTTCAGCTTGGCCTTGTCGCCCCAGTAGTCCTCGTTCCGCTCCAGGGTCAGCGTCTTGTTCGCGATGTCCCAGGTCTTGAACTTGAACGGGCCGGTACCGGTCGGGTGCTCGGTCGCGTACACGGGGTACTTGATGTCGTCCGCACTACCGCCTACGTTGCTGGCGTCGTACTCCTGGAGCGCCTTCGGGCTGTGCATGGAGAAGGACGGCAGCATCAGGGCGGCCGGGATCTTGCTGGAAACCCGGCTGAAGGTCAGCGCGACCGTGGTGGGGTCGGTGGCAGAGCAGGACTTGAAAAGGCTCTCACCGAGGGTGTCGTCCTCGTTGGCGGCGAAGCCACCCATGACGTCCTGCCAGTAGGCGGTCACGTCCGGGCTCTGCATCAGGCCCTTGGCGTTGTACCAACGGTCGAAGTTGGCGCAGACGGCCTCGGCGTTGAAGTCGGTGCCGTCGTGGAACTTCACGCCGGACCGCAGCTTGAACGTCCAGGTCGTACCGGCGGCGTCCGGCTCCCACGACTCGGCGAGGCCGGGGCTGACCGTCGTGCCGCCCTCTTCCGGGCGAACCAGCGTCTCGAACACCTGGCGGGCCACGCGCAGCGACTCACCGTCACTGGCGAAGCTCGGGTCGAGCACCTTCGGGTCAGAAGCGACGCCGAAGACGAGCGTCTCGTTCTTACTACCGCCGGAACCTTCGCGGTCGCTCTCGGCACAGCCTGCAACCGCGAGGGCCGCGGCCGCCACGGCCGCGATAGCGACCTTCGGCCTGGATGCACGCATGGTGCTTCACCTCGTCCTTGGGGGTACGGACAACGTGGTGACAGGGTCACCGATGGCCGTGACCTTAGCTCCCGTTCGGACCGGCGGGAAACGGCGCTGGAAGCTCTTGGTACCGGATCGTGTCCTTAGTGCCTGGCCCCGGTCACGCGGACCAGCAGGCGCACGGACAAAAGCGCTCAATAGCCCCAAACAATCGATATCATTCTGTTACATCGATTGGGCAGAACATCAGCAGTGTGTCATACCGTCGACCCGGCACCTCTTACGGCGTCGGCGGGGCTGGGCACGAGGGCAGACGTACCAGATCGAAGCCGGCATCCGGGGTGCCCAGCCCCCGGAAATCAAGTCGATGGCACAGCTGCAACAGTCCGTCCGGCCAGGGACCGTAGGCCTCGGTCGACTGGACGACCAGCGACAGTGCCGGCTCTCGGCGGATCTCCCAGATCTCCACCTGCCGCTCGGCGGCCAGGTCGCGCAACCGGTCGTCGGACGTCCCTGCCCCGGCGGCGACCGCCGCCTCGGCGTAGTCGCCAGCCCGTCGGTCGAGTTCCGCCGCAGCCGCCGTCTCGCCGCGGTCGCTCGCCTCGCGGAACTGGCGCATCTTTCCCGCGACACACCACCAACCGGCCAGCACGGCAAGCACCAACAGAGCAGCCAGCACCGAGGGTGCCCAAGGCCGCTCGTCCCGTTCCTGCCGCACCTCGACCTCCCTCGCGCCGCAGGCAACCGGTGGGGCCGGCCACTACCAGCACGTCACCGCCGACGGGCAACCCCCACGGGCCGCCGCTCGGCGGATCCGTCACACGGCGCGGCGGCCCTCGAACGCCCGGCCCAGGGTGATCTCGTCGGCGTACTCCAGGTCGCCGCCGACCGGTAGCCCGCTGGCCAGCCGGGTCACCGCGATCCCCATCGGCTTCACCATCAGCGCGAGGTAGGTCGCAGTCGCCTCGCCCTCGGTGTTCGGGTCGGTGGCCAGGATCAGCTCACGAATCGCGCCGCCGCCGAGACGGGTCATCAACTCGCGGATGCGCAGATTGTCCGGCCCGATGCCCTCCAGCGGATTGATCGCCCCGCCGAGCACGTGGTACCGGCCGCGGAACTCACCGGTCCGCTCGATCGCCACCACGTCCTTCGGCTCCTCGACCACGCAGATCACCTCGTCGGTGCGGCGCGGGTCGCGGCAGATCCGGCACTGGTCGGACTCGGCGACGTTGTAGCAGCTGGTGCAGAACCGCACCAGCTCCTTGACCTTGCGCAGCGCGCCGGCCAGCCGGTTGATGTCGGCCGGGTCGGCGGACAGCACGTGAAAGGCGATCCGCTGGGCACTCTTGGGGCCCACGCCCGGCAGTCGGCCCAGCTCGTCGATCAGATCCTGGATGGCGCCCTCGTACATCTGTGGGCTCAGAACCCGGGCAGGCCGAGGCCGCCCATCCCGCCCGCGACCGGGCCCATCTTCTGCTCGGTCAGCTCGCGAGCCGCCTCGGTGGCGTTGTGTAGCGCGGCGACGACGAGATCCTCCAGGGTCTCCACGTCGTCCGGGTCGACAGCCTTCGGGTCGATCTTGATGCTCTTGACCTCACCGGAACCGGTGACGACAGCGGTGACCAGGCCGCCGCCGGCGGTGCCGGTCACCTCGGCCTCGGCCAGCTCCGCCTGTGCCTTGGCGATCTGCTGCTGCATCTTCTGCGCCTGCTTCAGCATCTGCTGCATGTTCGGCTGTCCACCAGGGCGCACGGATCGCTCCTTCGTCTCGTTTGCTCGGCCGCCGCTCAGCCTATCCAGGTGAGGGGGGCGATGCCGCGCCGGACATCCTCGGCGGGCCGGACCTCGCGACTCAAAGCCGCCCAAGGCGCCGCGGCACCAGCCGGACCAGCCACTCGCGATGATCGCGGTGGCTGATCAATTACAGGGCGGGAGGCAACGCCGATACCGGGCTCACTAAAAGGCCACATCAAACGCGCTTGACTTCCAACTAAACGAAGACTATGGTCGATTTAACTACGGGGGTAGGTGATTCATTGGCAGCAACTTCGAAAGCCGCCAAAACGCGAGCGAATCGGTCATGACCGACACAAATGCGTAGGCGATCTCCATCTCCTTTCATTACCGTTCAAATGCTGGCGCGCGCCCGCATTTGGACGATTAACGCGCGCGCCTCTAGCGCGTCCACAATCAAGGAAAACGCGAAGGGATCAGGATTTTGAAGTTACTTGCCAGGTATCTAATCGTAGCCGGGCTCGGTGCCGCATCGTTGTTCCTCGCTCAGACGCCGGTGAGCGCCGCACCGTCCGTGGATGGTGCGGCCACAGTCGCCGAAGAGAGCAGTCCGGCACCCGAGCAGCCGATCGGGACACTGGGTGGCTGTAGCTCGATCCCGCCGACTCCGTGCGGGGAGGTCCACAACAACTCAAGCCAGTGGGTGGACGCTTCGCTCAACTGGACCTGCGGTGACTCGACGTACGCCTCCTGGACCGCGACCTGCGTCAAGGACAAGAGACGGGTCGCTCCCGGCGGCAAGCTGGGTGGTGGCAGCGTCGACGTAGACGCCTACGGCGTACCGAGCGGCTGCACGTTGTGGGTGACGGTCAACGGGACCAGCTACATCAGGGGTTCGGGGTGGTACAAGATCACCAATCTGCAGACGGCGAAGGTCACTCACGTGAGCTGCACGGGCGGCCCGTGATCTGATTTCGGCGATTCACCGGGTTCCGCATTACATCGGTCCCGATCGACAGCCAGGCCCGATGCGCTGGCGGGGATTGCATTCCCGCCAGCGCGGCGCCGCCGCCCGATCATAAATAATGCCAGCTCGCCCGCTGCGCCCACTAGGCGGTTCTGTTCCACTACCCTGAGAACTTCTCAATACGCGGAGATCAGACAGCTTCGGAGATTTGCTCTCTCTCTACCCACTGCCACTCGACGCCCTCCCGATTCGGACGGACGAATTCAAAGAGTCCGTTCCCGCACCGAGCGGAAGCGCCGGAGACGATTCCGCCGGGAACCCAATATGGCTACTATCGAGCGTTGGTCTCGTCGATCTTCTCAGCGCCGCCGAATGCCTCCTTGAACAGCCGTACCGCCTGTTCCTCGCTGGACTCCCGGGCCGTTCGCTCGTCCAGTACCTCGTCCAGCGGCTCATCGCCCGGGTCGAACCCCTCGTAGGTGGGAGCAGCGGAGGGCCGTATCTTGCCCCCGGTCACCGGCCCGTCGTAGTCCGGGTCGTACGGCGGCTCGCCCGCCCAATCGGCGTCCGCAGCCTGCCAAGTCGCCGCAGCACGCGAGCCACGCCCCGCAGCAGCCGCCCGCGCCGCCGCGAGTGCATTGCTCGCCGGGGCTGCCCCTGAGCCTCTAGTTGCCGGTGTGGAAGGCTGTGGCGGGGCGGATGGCATCCGCCCCGCCGACGCTGCGGCAGCACTCTGTCCCCCGGATGGCCCAGCACTCTGTCCCGGCGGTAGGGGGCCCGCGTCAGGTGCGGTGGCTGAGCGAGGCGGGCCGGCCGAGGCCGCGCCGCCGAGAGGGGCCGTCTTCGGCCAGTCGCCCTGCGACGCACCGGTCCCGCCGGCGCCCGAGTTCTCCTGCCCCGTGCCCTTAGCGATCCCGGTACTCGGGGCGGAGCCGCCGGGGCGGGCCGGCTCGGGCCAATCCTCCTCCTCGGACGCAGCCGTATCACCGGAGTGTCCCGTGCGTCCGGCGGCCGACGGTGGCCGCCGGATGCCGCGATCCTCGGCGGGCGCGGGACTGCTCGGAACAGCGGCCTGGGCGGGCGTCGGGCGGGGGGCGGGCGCGGCCGCGCCGGCCTGGCCAGCGACCTCGCAGCGGATCTGCCAGCGTCCGCCCAACTCCTCGTAGAGCGCGTCGGTGAGCACCTGCGCGTGGTCGGACATCATCCGGGCCAACACTGCCGACTTCACGGTCAGCACGAGGGTGTCCCCGTCGAGGTCACGGACGACCGCGTCGCGCATCAGCGCGGCGATCCGCTTGTTGCTCCGGTTGACCTTGCCGACCACCTCCGGCCAGACCCGGCGCACCGCGACCGCGTCCAGTACGCCGGGGCTCACCGCGCCGGGGCGGGGCGGCTCCGGGGTCGCCGGATCGGGCATGACCGCCGACTGTGGCACGGGTCGCCGGGGCGTGGCCCTACCGTTGGTCGCACCGTCCTGAGTGCCACCCGACCATCCTGGATGACCGTCACTGGGGCCGACGGCCGGACCGTCAGCGGTCCCGTTCATGCCGGCATGGCGACCAGCGTCGGCCCCCTCACCGGCTGTGGTACCTCCCGTACCCGCCCCGGCCGTCGAGGTCACCCTGTCACGACCGGCGTCTTGAGTCGTGCCGTCGGGACCGGCCGACGCATCGTGACCAGAGGAATGGCCATTGCCGCGATCGGCCGACGAGGATGCGTTGCCGCGACCGGGAGGCGGGGCGGCGCTCGACGAGGTGGCGGTAGCCGGCGCGGCAGCGCCGGTCCCGGCCCGGTTCGCGGCGGCAGCCGCGGGCGCGGCGGGAGGCTGGGTCCGTACCGTCGGGGGGTTGGTGGCGGGCGCGGAGCCGGCGGTGGCCGGCGGCGCGTCGGTGCCGGCGAGGGTGAGCCGGCGTTCCATGCGTTCGAGACGCTGGAGCAGGCCGCCGGTGCCGTCGTCGACGCCGGGCAGCAGCATCCGGGCGCAGATCAACTCCAGCAGCAGCCGGGGCGCGGTGGTGCCACGCATCTCCACCAGGCCGTCGTGCACGATGTCGGCGCAGCGGGACAGGGTGCCCGGCCCGAGCTGCTGGGCCTGCGCGGCCATCCGCTCGATCTGGTCGTCCGGCCCGTCGATGAGGCCCTTGGTCACCGCGTCGGGCACCTGCTGGAGCACGATCAGGTCGCGGAGCCGTTCCAACAGGTCGGCGGCGAACCGGCGGGGGTCGTGCCCGGCCTCGGCGACCCGGTCGACGGTGGCGTACGCGGCGGCGCCGTCCCCGGCGGCGAGGGCGTCGCACATCTCGTCGATAAGCGCCGCGTCGGTCACCCCGAGCAGCGCGGCGGCCCGGGCGTAGCTCACCCCGTCGGGGCCGGCACCGGCGATGAGCTGGTCGAGTACGGAGAGGCTGTCCCGGGCGCTGCCGCCACCGGCGCGCACCACGAGCGGGAACACCGCCGGCTCGACAGGCACCCCCTCGGCCTGGGTCAGCTGCTCAAGGTACGGCCGCAGCACCTTCGGCGGGATCAGTCGGAACGGGTAGTGGTGGGTCCGCGACTTGATGGTGCCGAGGACCTTCTCCGGCTCGGTGGTGGCGAAGATGAACTTGACGTACTCCGGGGGCTCCTCGACCAGCTTGAGCAGGGCGTTGAAGCCGGCCGACGAGACCATGTGCGCCTCGTCGATGACATAGATCTTGAAGCGGCTGTTGGCCGGCGCGAAGAACGCCTTCTCCCGCAGCTCACGGGCGTCGTCCACGCCACCGTGGCTGGCCGCGTCGATCTCGATGACGTCGATCGAGCCGGCCCCGTCACCGGCCAGCGAGCGACACGAGTCGCAGGTGCCGCAGGGCTCCGGGGTGGGTCCGTGCTCGCAGTTGAGCGAGCGGGCCAGGATGCGGGCGCTTGAGGTCTTGCCGCAGCCGCGCGGGCCGGAGAAGAGGTACGCGTGGTTGAGCCGTCCACTACGCAGCGCCTGCGACAGCGGCTCGGTGACGTGCTCCTGCCCGATGACCTCGGCGAAGGTACGCGGCCGGTACTTGCGGTAGAGCGCCAGTGCCACGGCGTCCCGCCTCCTCTCGACCGAGCCATTCTGCGCCGACCTCGCCCGCCTGACCACCCACCCCGCCGGTTGCTCCGGGTGCTCCGCCCGACTTGCGGCAGGCCGCGCCGGTGAGTGACCCGCTCTCGCTGCGGCAGGCCGCGACGGGCGCGCTGCCGGGATGATCCACTCCGGTTGCGGCATCTCGCGGCCTCCGGCGGCCAGGAAGCCCTCAGATGCCGCAACTGGTGAACCCAGCGAGCGCCGGAGAGCACCCGAGAACGCCCGAGGGTGCCAGAGACAGAAAGGCCCCCCGTGCACCCGGCAGAGCTCGCTTATCCTTGCTGCCTTCCGGCCCTGGGGAGGTTCACGAGATACCGCCGCACGGGAGGTGCCCCCAGCCTACCCGACCGACCATGGATCTTCAGGGGGTGGTGGGGTGGGCGGCTCGGCGCGGACCTGTATCCTGACTCGCGGAGGATTCGCCTAGAGGCCTAGGGCGCACGCTTGGAAAGCGTGTTGGGTTAACACCCTCACGAGTTCGAATCTCGTATCCTCCGCTCACCTGAGCAGGAAAAACGACAGGGCCGGCCCCTCAGGGGACCGGCCCTGAAACGTCCCTACCGTCGCTCTCGTCCCGCTTGTCGTCTCCAGCGGCACCGTCGGGACTGCTCGGTCGGATCGGTCTCGCCGGGCGTCAGGTGCGACTTTGAGCTCGCCGAGGCAGCTTCCAGTCCGGCCGCGGGAAGTGGCAGGTGTAGCCGCCCGGGTGCTTCTCCAGGTAGTCCTGGTGCTCCGGCTCGGCCTCCCAGAAGGGACCGGCCGGGCTCACCTCGGTGACCACCTTGCCGGGCCACAGGCCGGAGGCGTCGACGTCGGCGATGGTGTCCTCGGCTTCGCTCCGCTGCTCGTCGTCGCAGTAGAAGATGGCCGACCGGTAGCTCACCCCGATGTCGTTGCCCTGCCGGTTCTTCGTGGTCGGATCGTGGATCTGGAAGAAGAACTCCAGCAGGTCCCGGTAGGACACCTGCGCCGGGTCATAGGTGATCTCGATCGCCTCGGCGTGCGTGCCATGGTTGAGGTACGTCGCGTTCGGCACGTCTCCGCCGGTGTAGCCGACGCGGGTGTCGACCACGCCGGGCCGCTTGCGGATGAGATCCTGCATCCCCCAGAAGCAACCGCCAGCCAGGATCGCCTTCTGCGTCGTCATCGCTTTCCTCCCTGCACTGAAGAGATCTACGGGCCAAACGTGAAGACGTACGCACGCAGACCCGGTTGGTCGGCGACGATCGTCAACAGCCGGTCGCCCCGGGACGCACCGGCGACGAGTCGGATCATGCGTGCCCGGTCGATAGGTGCCACGCCGTCCGGGCCGACGTCGGCGCCGCGCTCGGGGCCGATCGGGTTCCCGTCGAGCAGCACCTGGACGCTGGCCGGCCCGGCCGGCCCCGGGTCGACGACGAGGTTCACCTCGCCGGCGTCGAAAGGTAACCCGAGTTCCCCGCCGCCACTGGCCAGCTCGACGTGATCTCCCTCGCTGCGCCAGTCGCCGGCCGCCGCGTAACTGCCCGGCACGCCCCGGTCGGTGCCGAGGTAGGTCTCGGGTGTGATGCCGAGGTAGGAGGGCTCGCCGGTGGCGGCGAACTCCGTCGTCTCACCGCTGACCGGCGGCAGCTCGATACCCGGTGTCCTTATCCCGAGCAGCCGCCGGATCTCCGACTCGACCTGCTCGTAGGCACCCTCGCCAACCCACCTGTCGACGAGTCGCCCGTCGGTGACGCAGGTGTACTCCCAGATGTCGATCAGGACCACCCGGCCGTGCAGATGGTCGGGCGTCAGCGGCGGCGAGTTCACCCACCGATCGACGGTGATCGGAGGGAGTTGCTCGGTCACGCCGATGGTCATGCGGGCACCTCCACCGCCGTGGCGCCGACGATGGCCCGGTCGCCGTCGTTCTGGACGTAGCCGACAACCATGGCTCGGCGGGGATCGAGTTCCGCCGGCACGTCGAGCTCCACCCGCCCGTCGGTCAGGTTGAGATTCGCCGATGCGAAGGTACGGACGACGCCGTCCTGCCGGAGTCGCCGCCCAGCGTTCTCACCCCGGGGTACGTCGTTCTCCAATCCGTCCTCCACGACCGCCACATTCACCATGCCCAACGCGGGCGGCCGATCCACCTGGTAGTCCACCGCCACCCGACGTCCGCCATCGCTGGTCGCCACCGACAGCGTCAGAGACGCGACAGGCGCTGCCGACAGGGCGGAGGTGATCGCCGACGACGCCGCCTGCTGGTTGGAGCCGACGAACTCGACGGTGCCGTTGACCACCATCTGCGGCGTGTACAGCCCTCCGGCGCCGAACGCGCGTGCGTAATCCTCCTGGCGACGGGTGTGCGCCGGATCGCCGTACGGGTCGGCCCAGCCCAGGTGGTCCCAGTAGTCGACGTGAAAGCCGAGGGTGAACACACGCTGGCCCCGCTCCCGGGCGGTGCGTTCGATCTCGGACAGCACCTCCTCGGCCGGCGGGCAGCTGTCACAGCCCTGGGAGGTGAACATCTCCACGACGGCGAATCCGCCGTCCACCGCTGCGGATCGCGATGCGTCCGCCATGGCATGCGTCCTCTCGGTCCGGTCTCGCTGGCCGTACTGCCTTCCCGCCACGCCTGCGTTCATGTCCGAACCGCGAAGAGCCCAACCGTCCAGGCAGGGACAGCTCAGATAAAACGGTGGACGTTATATAACGGTTGACGTAGTATCCACTCATGCAGGAACCCACATTTCTGATCCTCACCGCGCTGGCGGCGCAGCCGCTGCACGGTTACGGGGTGATCCGGGCGGTCGACGAGCTGTCGGCGGGCGAGGTCAAGCTGCGGCCGGGCACCCTCTACGGTGCGCTGGACCGGCTGGCCGAGCAGGGCCTGGTCACCGTCGACCGGGAAGAGGCCGTCGAGGGCCGGCTGCGCCGCTACTACCGGCTCAGCGACGCCGGGGCCGCCGCGTTGCGGGCACAGGTCGAGCGGCTGCGCCGGCACGCCGCCGCAGCCGAAATCCAGTTGGGCAGGCGCCTGGGCGGCGCGCTGAGCTTCGGCCTGGTGAGCACCTCCACCTTCGGCACGGTGACCGGATGACGGCGGCCTGGCCGAACGCCGACGACCGCCTGGAGCGTGGCTACCACAGGCTGCTGCTCGCCTATCCGCGCAGACACCGGCGGCGGCACGGTACCGAGGTGGTGACCACGCTGCTGGAGATGGCGGAACCAGGCCAGCGTCGCCCCCGGGCCGGTGAGGCTCTCCACCTGATCATCAGCGGCCTGCGGCTGCGCTTCCGGCTGCCCGCCGGCCGGCCGTTCATGGCGATCGCGGCGCTGCTCACCGCACTGGTCATGGGCGGCTTCGGTGCCGCCGCCGGCTCCTGGCTCGGCGCCCAGACCTTCGCCGACCTGCCCGACGACGACAGTGCGGCGCGCCTGACGCAGTTGGCCGGCGGGCTCGACGGGGCGAGCCGGTACCGCGTGCAGACAAACTGGCACGCCGACCGGAGCAACGCGACCGCGTCTGTCGCCGCCACCTGGAACGGCGAGCAGGTCCGGCAGCGGTTCGCCGACGAGGGTTGGTCCGTCTCCGGGTCCACTCCGCTCTCCGGGAGCCGGGTCACCGCCAACTCGGACGGCACCACCACCGAGACCACATTGCGTGGCAGCCGGTTCGACGCCGAGTCCGACGGCCTGCTCATCCAGGTACGCGCGTATGTCGCCGACGACGGCGGCCAAGTCTCGATCGACGCCACGCCAACCCGTACCACAGCCTTCCTGCCCCTGGTCGCCATTGGCACGGCCGTCGGGCTGGTCGTCGGCTGGCTCGTCGCGGCGGCCGTCGCGTACCAGATGGCGGCAGCGCCGCCTGGACGGCGGATGACCGCCGGTGGGCTCTGGAGGACCTCTCTGCTGGCGCTGGCGCTACCGACGCTCGCGCTGTACGGCAACGCCGTGCGGATGATCCGCGCCGACGGCGGCGTTGATGACGGCGGCCTGCTCACCGTGCACAGCGCCTTCACCCCGGGCGAGTACTACTACCCCTTCGGACCGTCCTGGCTGATCCTCGGGCTGACCATCGCCGGTCTCGCGGTCGCCGTAGCGACGGTGCTCGTCGCCCGGCCCGGCAAGCAACCACCACATCAGGTCGCCGTGGCGAACTGAGCACGGCGACCCGATCGGCACGGGGACGGAGGCCGCAGGCAACGCCGCGCGGCCTCCGGTCGATGCGCCGCCGCCCGCCAGTTCCGCTGGCGACGGCGTCCGACACCCTTGGCGGTACGCGGACAGCCTCCTAACCTCGCACACGCGCCCAGGACACGAAGCGGTCGAACAGCCCGACCGCTGACGTCGGGTCACCGAGTTCCGCGCTGGCCTGTACGTACAGTGCCGCGAGGTGCACCAGCAACGCGGCCCGGTCCTCCCGGTACTCGCCTAACAGCCGGAGCTTGGCCGCGCTGCACGGCCACCTGACGCCGCAGTTGCGGCAACGCCACGTCGGTCGCGACGGCACGTGCTCCGGGCGACGGCGACTCATCGACGGACCGCCTCGACCGAACGACCTGACCAGGTGCGAGATTCCGGCCGGTGATCACCGCTGCGGATCAGGCCGGCCGGCATCACGAACAGCTCGCGGCGCTCCACAGCGTCGCCCCGGGCATCGAGCCGGTAACACTCGATCCAGGTCCACCCGTCATAGGTGGTCCGGTCGGTGCGGTGCCGGATGACCCGGACCGTGATCGGGCGGACGAACTGCGGAGATGCCGCGCGGGTCAGCAGGAGAACTTGCCCGGGACTGATCGAGCCAGCGCACACGCACGGACCGGGCCGGCGGCACGGATGTGGCCCGACCACGTCCCGGCCGACGAAGTCCCGACCGCCGGCGTCCCGGCCCACGACGTCCCGACCCACGGCGTCGCGGCCGGCAGCATCTCGGCCGGCAGCGTGTCCAACCTGACGACGGTGCGGCCGGCGGCTCGCGCTGTGCTGCTGCACTGGTCACCTCGCTCCGTCCGGCGGTCGAACTGTCTGCACTGGTCACCCGGCCCGCGTCCCGGGGGCGGGCTGAGTCGTCTGCGGTCTCAGCTCGACCGGCGATACAGGTGCGGGTGCCTCCCCCGCGCCGGCTCGTTGAAGCCGCGAGGTCCGCGCCCGCTCACCCCGACTTCGCCGCCGAGCAGTGGTGGATGGGGGCCGCCGTGGTTGCTCGCCCGGCGGCGGCCCCCCGATGTCACGACCGCCGGGTCAAGGGGGATGAACCTCCACCGGCCGCGCCATCGATACCCCAACTTCCCGTAGGTAACGGGACAACTACATGGCGTGTGGGTATGGTCGGCGGATATTCGAGACGTCCGATGGGAGGCGGCCATGAACGACGCGCTGCGGGTGGCGCTGCGGGACACCGGGCACACGATCGAGTCGCTCGCCGAGCGCGTCGGTGTCGACCCGAAGACGGTGAGCCGCTGGTTGCTCGAAGATCGGATCCCGCATGCCCGGCACCGGCTCACGGCGGCAGACGCGCTCCAGAAGAATGTCTCGGACATTTGGCCGGACATTTCGAGACGTCGGGCGCTGGTCTGGTTCCGCCCCTGGCAGGAGATCGAACGCGAGGCGACCACGCTGCGCTGGTTCGAGCCAAACGTCCTACCCGGCCTGCTCCAGACCGAGGCGTACGCCCGCGCGGTCCTCGCCGGCGGCGGCCTGATCCCGCGCAGCGAGGTGGCACGGCTTGTCGACCACCGGATGTCCCGCCAGTTGATCCTGCACCGCGAGGAACCGCCGCTGCTCACCGCCGTGCTGGACGAGGCGGTGCTGCGCCGGCCGGTCGGTGGTCCGGCCGTCATGCGCGAGCAGCTACTGGCACTCGCCGAGGCGTCCACCCGGCCGCACATCCGGATACATGTGGTGCCGTCCACAGTGGGCGAATACGCTGGGCTAAACGGCCCGTTCATCATCGCAACCGCGTCCGATCACCGCCTCGCCGGCTACCTGGACAACCAGTTGCAGGGTCAGGTGGTAAGTGAGCAGGCCGAGATCGCGGCGATACTTGCCGCGTGGGAGAACGTGCGCGGCGAGACGCTCTCACACTGGCAGTCGGTTGACCTGATCAGGGAGGTGGCGGAGTCATGGCATTGAACGACACCCCGGCGCTGGCCGGCGCCCGGTGGCACAAGAGCAGCCGCAGCAGCGGCAACGGCGGCGCCTGCATCGAGGTCGCCGGCAACCTGCCCGACGTGGTGGGCGTACGCGACTCGAAGGACCCGACCGGCCCGGCACTGGTCTTCAGCCCGGCCGCGTGGCGTGCCTTCGTCGCCACCGTCGACAAGACCTGACCACCGTCGTACACATGTTCTATCCACAGGTTGTGGACGCCGGGTGAGTTACCAGCTCAGCGCGGTCGTCGCGGACGCCGAACTGCTACGCGAGGAGACCCGCGAGCTGGATCATGCCGTGCTCGGCGGGCTGCGGCAGGACTTCGCGTTGCTGCCGGTCACGCCGCAGCTCGTGCTGGAGCTGACCGGCACCCCGCCGGACTACCTCACCGACGACCCCGGCCCGGCGCAGCCGTTCGAGTTGATCCTCTCCCCCGCGCTCACCGAGGTCCTGGCCCGCTGGTCGCTGCGCGGCCCGCTGGCGTACGTCGAGGCGGAGTTCGCCGGTGGGGCCGGGCACCAGGCCGCGGCGGTCTGGCTCGACGGTGCCCTCACCTGGGGGCCGCGCTTCGACCCGGCGTTCGACGGGCCGCGCCCGGAGTGGCCGATCAACGCGGCACTCATCGAGCTGGGCGTGGAGCCGGGCCGGTGGATCGACCCCTTCGCCGAGCTGGGGTTGCACGTCGAGCGGAGCACCGAGGGATGGCTCGCGCACGGGCGGCGAGGGCTCAGCGCCGACTACTGGGACGAATTGGCCGACGAATGGGAGGCTCGGCAATAACCTCAGCGCCCCCGCCACGTTGGGGACTGGGGGATTCTGATGAAAATGCGACAATTCGGCTTCATCGCCGCACTGCTTCTGGCTGCCTCGGCATCGGGTAGCGGAGTCATGCCACCGGACACCATCGCCGTCCGCGAGCCCGTCGCGTCGGTGAGCGTCGTCGATCTCGACGGAGTGGCCGATGTGGACTTCGGTGACTCGGAGAGCGAGCTGACCCGGCGCGGCATCCTGCGTACCGACGTCGACGCCTGCGGCCCGACGCTGGCCGGGTACGACGAGATAAGCCCGATCTTCATCGAGGATCGGCTGGTGCTGCTCTGGGCCGGCGACCCGGTCCGCACCCCGGAGGGCATCGCGGCCGGCTCACCCGTCGCCGAGGTCCGGGCGAGCTATCCGACCGTACGCGAACTGCAAGCTCCACAGGGGACGTACCGCTTCGACGGCCTGCTCGCCCGCGACGGCGACCGCGCCTACCTGTTCCTGCACGACGGCCAGACGGTACACAAGATCATCGCCGGGTACGCCGACTGGGCGCACCGCCTCTTCATCGAGGGTCACGCCCCCTGTTGAGCCGCGTCACCACCTGACCGGCAGTTCCACCGGGCCGAGGATGGCGTGCCCCTGCTTCCACCGCACCTCGTCCGCGGCCACGGCCAGCCGCAACGTCGGCAGCTCGCGCAGCAGCAGCGCCAACGCGACCCGGACCTCCAGGGCGCCCAGGTGCGCGCCGACGCAGTAGTGCGGGCCGTACCCGAACGACAGGTGCGGGTTCGGGTCCCGGCCGAAGTCCATCCGCTCCGGGTCGGCGAAGACCCGTGGATCCCGGTTGGCGGCGTCGTGCGACGGGATGACGATGTCGCCCTCGGTCAGCCGCGCGCCGCTGGGCAGCGTCACGTCAGCCATCACCCGCCGGGGCATCTCGTCGCCGTTGGAGGTCGAGTGCAGCCGCTCCAACTCGGTGACCGCCCCGTCGACCTGCTCCGGATGATCCAACAGGTAGTCCCACGCGCGGTCGTGCCCACCGTACGGGCGGGTGCGCAACAGGTACACGAATGTCGAGATGGAGCTGGCCGTGGTCTCCCATCCGCCGACGATCAACGAGAGGGGCAGTTTGACCTGGACGTCCATCGGCTGGTCCGCCGCCGCCGTAGCGATCCGGGTCATCAGGTCATCGCGTGGGCAACCGCGCCGCCCGTCCAACTGCTGCCACAGGTAGCCGCCCATCTCCTCGGCGGACCGGGCGGCCTCGGCCCGGGTGAGGTCGGCGGTGCCCATGAACATGTCGCCCCAGCGGCGGAACTGCGCCCGGTCCGGCTCCGGCAGGCCGAGCAGATCGGAGATCACGTTCAGGGCGAACGGTACGGCGAAGTCGCCGACCAGGTCCGCCGAACCGCCCTGGGCGGCCAGTGCGGCGAGCTGTGCCTCGGCACCGGCGCGGACCGTGTCGCGTAGCCCGGACACGGCAGGCTTGGTGAAGCTGTCCTTCACCGTTCCCCGCACCCCGGCGTGCTCCGCCCCGTCCATGCCGAGCATCGTCCCGGACACATCGACCTGGTCGGCGTGGGCGGCGGCGGCCCGGGAGAACAGATCCTGTCGGCGGAGCACCTCCCGGACGTCGTCGTACCGGCAGATCAGCAGCGCCGGCAACCACTCCCCGCCAACCTGCCGGACCACCGGCAGGACGCCGGATTCCGAAGCGGCGAGCTGCGCGTAGTAGGGGTGCTTGTCCGGGCCGCGCGTCCGGTCGATGCCATCCGCGTCGACGTTCAACGGGTGTCGTACTGGACCGCCCTCGACCGCCACCATGCAAATACCATGGCATTACTTCTCAGTGAAGGCAATCGATCACTTTGAGTAACCCACGCCCAGGTATCCCACCTAGAGGTCAGAGGCCACCGCTCTGAGATGTAGCGGGCTCGCGGCCGTACCACTTGCGCCAGACGAAGTCGGTACGCATGCTCAGGCCGCTCCATGTCCGGTCGGCCAGAGATGCCGGACTCTACGGCCGGAACTGACGCCGGGAGCATCTCTACCTGCCGCAGTGGCGACGACCTGCCTGAAGCCGCCGCCTCCGAGGTCCACGATCACCGTCCAACAGCTGCCCGGACATCGACGTAGGGCATTCGGCCCACTAGGGTGGGGCCGGACCGGCTAGGTGTACGGGGGGTGCCGGCATGGAGCTCCGTGGTCGGGCGCGGCGGTGGCTTGTTGCAGTGGCTGTCGCATTGGTGCTAGCCGGCTGCGGGCCGGCCGACGAACGTCCTACAGCCCCTGACAATCGAAAGTCGCCGAGCGTGACGGCTGACGCCACGGTCGACGCGTCTCCCATCCCATCCGATCCTTCTGCGGCGCTGAATTCCGCTGTCCCATCCAGCTCGGACTGGCTGGAGATCTTCAAAAGGAACCTTCGCATCGCGCACGACGCATGCGGCGGGTGCGGCGGTCAGCAGCAGGTCAATCTGCCCCCCGCAGAACGCGCGGCAGCCATCGAAGAGATGATCAAGGATTCGAAGCCGGACTTCCAACTCACCAAGACCAATGCGGATCTCGCCCTGCGGGGGCCAGAGGGGACGGTACCTAAGGTCGCCGGGCCGGGCGGGGCAGGCGCGGATGTGACCTTCGTGCACCCGGACGGCACCGGCACGTTCCGCCGCGAAGTCAAGTGCACCGACGGTCCAAACTTCCAGAAGGTGCTGACCAGAGCCGCCAAGCAGGTCAAATACGACGGTGAGATTTTCGTGCAGGTGCCGGCGAGCGTCCGGGTTAATGGCATGATCAAGGGCTTCTGGGGTGCCCGGACCGACGAGCAGCTGCTGAAGTTCCGGCATGTGTGGGTGGTAGTTCACGACCCAAGCGGTAAGCGGGTGGCAGCGGCGATGCTGGGCCTTCGCGGCATGGTGTTCTGAGGAGGGCTGATGTCGCTGGACGGCTGGCTGGCGTGCACCGAGTGCCGGATGTGCCTCGCCCTGGGCAAGCCGATCCGACCCGATGGCGACAACATCCGCTACTTCCAGGTGGGATACATGGCGAACTCCGCCCAGTCCGACCTGACCCGAGCGCTCTGGAAATTCCTCGCCGACCACGCCGGCCACCCACTCCGGGTGCTCGTCACAGGCCAGCCTGGCTACGACGACCTTGAACACTTCATCGAGATCGGCGGTGACGCCGCGCCGGACATCCCGTTCGAGGAGTACCTGCAGGATTTTCCGGGCTGACTCCGGGCGGGCCGCAGACCGCCCCCCTGAGCACCGGCTGAGACCGATTGCGCAGCGCCCGGCCGGTCCTCGCGGACCTGCCGGGCGTTCGCGCTGCTCACGAGCGGTGGCGGAGGGATTTGAACCCTCGGAGGGCGTAAACCCTCACACGCTTTCGAGGCGTGCTCCTTAGGCCGCTCGGACACGCCACCGCCGACGAGGGTACAGGACCACAGGTTCCGACGCCGAACCGGTCCCGGCCAGGCCGGCCTGGCAGGATCAACGCCATGAGTACGCACATCGGCGCGAAGCCGGGCGAGATCGCCGAGCGGGTCCTGATGCCGGGTGACCCCCTGCGGGCCAAGTGGATCGCGGAGACCTACCTTGAGGGCGCGAACTGCTATTCGACGGTCCGGGGCATGCTGGGCTTCACCGGCCGTTGGAACGGCGTGGAGGTTTCCGTGCAGGGCTCCGGGATGGGCATGCCCTCGGCGTCGATCTACGCCCACGAGTTGGTGAACGAGTACGGCGTGAAGTCGCTGATCCGGGTCGGCTCGTGCGGCGCGCTCAGCGAGGATCTCCAGCTGCGTGACGTGATCGCGGCGATCGGGTCGTCCACCGACTCGAACATGAACCGGATGCGCTTCGACGGGCTGATCGACTACGCCCCGGTCGCCGATTTCGGGCTGCTGCGTACCTCGGTGGAGGTGGCCGAGCGGCGCGGCATCGCGATGCGGGTCGGGCCGATCCTGGCCGCGGACGCCTTCTACACCGACCGGCCGGACCTTTACGACAGCCTCGCGGAGTACGGCGTGCTGGCGGTGGAGATGGAATCGGCGGCGCTGTACACGATCGCGGCCCGGTTCAAGGCCCGCGCCCTGACCCTGTTGACGGTGAGCGACCACATCAAGACCGGCGAGAAGACCACCTCCCAGGAGCGGGAGCAGACCTTCAGCCAGATGGTCGAGATCGCTCTGGACACCATCACCGCCTGATCCGGTCGAGCCCGACGTCCCGCCACCCCCCGTGCGGTGGCGGGACGCGCTGTGTCGGGGTCGGTGTGACGGCCTCCACTCGGTAAATTTATACGACCGGTCGTTCTTATTTAGTAGTCTCGCCCCATGACCGTCGACGGCCGGCTCGCCCGGGGGCAGCGCACCCGCACCGCCGTGCTGGACGCCGCCGTCAGCCTGGCCTCCGCCAACGGCCTCGACGGGCTCTCCCTCGGGCATCTCGCCGAGTCGCTCGGAGTCAGCAAGTCCGGCCTCTTCGCGCACTGGCGCTCCAAGGAGGAGTTGCAGCTCGCCACCATCGACCGGGCCGTCGCCCAGTGGCAGGAACAGATCATCGGCCCGGCGCTGCGCACTCCCCGGGGAGTACGCCGGATCCACGCCCTGCACGAGGCCCGGATCGACTTCTACGCCGGTCGGGTGCTGCCCGGCGGCTGCTTCTTCGCCACCACGGAATTTGAGTTCAACGCCCGACCCGGCGCCGTCCGCGACCGTCTCGCCGACGTCTTCGCCGCCTGGACGAGGTTCCTGGAACGGCTCGTCACCGAGGCGGTCGAGCTGAGCGAGTTGCCCGCCGGCACTGATGTCGCGCTGCTGGCGTACGAGATCGACGCGCACGGCATCGCCGCCGCCATGCGCTCCCGCCTGCTCGACCCGGAGGTCACCTACCGGCACGCCCGCCTGGGCGTGCTGAACCGCCTACGGACACTCTGCCCCGATCCCGCTCTGCTACCGGGAGGCCCGTCATGAGTCACGCAGTCGCCGAACAGCCCGCCGTCGAGTACGGCCACGTCGAGCGCGCCATGGTCCACTTCGACGATCTCGACGCCCTCGGCATCCTGCACAACGCCCGGTACGCGCTGCTGCTGGAGCGGGCGCTCACCGCCTACTGGTCCGACCGTGGCGTCGCCTACCAGGCCGGACGGGCCAGCACGCCCGACGTGTTCCACGCGGTACGCGAGTTCACCATCAGCTACCTCGCGCCCGTCACCGGCACCGGCCCGGTCGCCGTGCACTTCTGGCTGGAGCACCTCGGCACCAGCAGCGCCCGGTACGCCTTCCGCTTCCATTCGCTCGACGGCACCACGACGTACGCGGAGGGGCACCGCGCGATCGTCCGTCTCGACCCGGCCACCCTGCGGCCGGCCCCCTGGACCGACACCGCCCGCGCGGTCGCCACCACGCTGTTGCGCTCCTGAGCCCTCGGGCCGGGCAGCGGTGCGGACGACGTCAGCGGAAGAAGGCGCGCAGGACAGCGGCGTTCTCGGCTTCCAGGACGCCGCCGTACACCTCGGGACGGTGGTTGAGCCGGCGGTCGCGCAGCACGTCCCAGAGCGAACCGGCGGCGCCCGTCTTGGGTTCCCAGGCGCCGAAGACCACTGTCGAGACCCGGGCCAGCACCAGCGCCCCGGCACACATCGTGCAGGGTTCGAGGGTCACCACCAGGGTGCAGCCGTCCAGCCGCCAGCGGCCCAGCCGCTGGGCGGCCCGGCGTAGCGCGAGCACCTCGGCGTGCGCGGTCGGGTCGCCGGTCAGCTCGCGCTCGTTGCGACCGATCGCCAGCTCACTGCCGTCCGGCCCGTAGAGCACCGCGCCCACCGGCACGTCGCCGGCCTGGCCGGGCTCACCAGCGGCGACGGCGTCGCCGCTCGCCGAGGCGGCCGGACCGCCGCCTCCGCCCGGACCCGCCGGGCCGGTCACCGCGACTTCGAGTGCGCGACGCATCCAGAGTTCGTGGCGCTGTCGCCGGCCGGTGCCGGTCGGGTCGGCCAGGCCCTCGTCCGCTCCCGGACCGCGCCGGCCGACGGAACCGGGCGTGGGCTGCCCCGGCCGAACCGTCTCCAGGGCCGGATCGGTGACGTCGGAGGGCTCAGACCTCACGCAGTTCCTCGACGTCGTCCACGCAGCCGAGCACCTGGCAGATCTCGGCGGTGACGTCGGCCGGCATCATCCCCTCGTGGGCGCAGAGGGCGAGCAGCCGCTGCGCGGGGATGCCCAGGTCGGTCAGGAGGTCCGCCTCGCCCACCGGGTCCGCCTCCGGGTCGACGGCCGGCTGGTCGCCGTCTTCACCGTCGCCTGTGGTCGTCGGACGCACCTCCTCGGCGTCGTCGAGCCCGGTCACCGACGTCTTCAGGTCACCGACCAGCAGGGCACCCAGCCGGGACTCCTCCGCGTACGCCGAGTCGGAGCCGAAGACCCGCAGGTCCTCGCCCTCGTCAAGACGCAGGATGACCAGGTAGGTGTCGTCCGCCTCGACGAACAGCAGCGACAGATCCGCGTCGGGAGCGATGTCGCGGAGGCGCTCGGCGACCTCGTCGACATCGGCGGCACCCCGCAGACTCAGCTCGGCGGCTGTCCAGCCGCCCTTCTCGCGCACGACGGCCGCAGCGAAGTACGACACGTTTTCCCCCAAGTTGCCTCGGCACAGCACTCGCCGATCCGTTACGCGTGCACGTTAGCCGGTCGGGTCGGCAGGCGACCGGTCAACGCCCCGAAGGGCCGGTCATTCCTGGGGAAGGATCTCCGAGCCGCTCAGCCGGCGAGGCGTCGGCGAGTGGCGATCAGTTGGCGGAGCTGTGCGGTTCGGGCGCGTTGCGGCCGTTCGCGTTCGCGTACCGCGCGCGCGTCCGCCAACTGCGCCAGAAGCTGAAGGCGGCGGCGGCTGCGATCGGGATCCAGCCGCGGAGTGGTCCAGGCCATACCGGGAGAGTGCCGAGTTACGGCGATCCAGTCAAGACGGGTTTCGGTGTCTGCGCGACGACGCACCGCAGTCGCCGCCGGCACGGGTCACCAGAGCGGCCAGTCACCGCTGCTCATCCAGCGGGTGGCGACGGCGGCGGTGGCGATGCTCCACCCTCCGGCGGTGACGATCGCGATGCCGGCGGCCACCCCCCGGTCGCCGTACCTGACCAACGCCAGGGCCGCGAGCCAGGCCAGCGCACCGCCGAGCAGGGTCCACCAGACGTACCCGACGAGGCTGCCACCGAGCAGGCCGAAGAGAACCAGCCAGGCCAGGGTGCCGGCCGCTCCCGCCGCGACACCGGCGCCGCCGACCGGGTTCGGCTCGCGGTAGGCGGGGCGCGGCGGTCGTCCGGAGGGGAAGAGGCCCGACGGGTTGTACGGCAACACCGGTACCCACACCTCCACACGCACGGACGCTGTCTCACCACCGTATCGAGTCTGTCAGGATGGCCGGATGGTTCCGCTGACGATCGGACGCCGGCGCGCGTACGCCCTGTTGCTGCTCGTGCCGGTGCTCGCGGCGAGCGGCTGCGGCACGCCCGGCACGCCGACGGACGCCGGCCCGAGCGTCGTGACCAGCCCGAGCGCCGCGCCCGGACCGACCGCCGCGGCGACCACCGGCGCAGCGCCCGCGGCCAGCGCGGCGCCCGACCTCACGGACCAGCCGGCGGCGACGCCGCGCAAGGGCCTTCCCCACATCTTTCCGGTACGCGCCAGGAAGGTGTCCTACCACCCGACCCATTCGGCGTACCCGGGGACGGACCTCTTCGCCGACTGTGGTGAGCCGGTCGTCGCGGTAACCGACGGCACGATCGGTGAGGTCAGCCGGCGTGACCGGTACCAGAAGAGCGGTCCGCAGGGGCCTTACAACGGCGGCCTTTCCGTGTCGGTCATCGGTGACGACGGGGTGCGTTACTACGGCTCGCACCTGACCGAGATCGCCGAGGACATCGACGCGGGGGTGCGGGTACGGGCCGGTCAACGGCTCGGCACGGTGGGCCGGACGGGCAACGCCAACAACGTCTGCCATCTGCACTTCGGCATCTCCCCGCCGTGCCTGGGCGAGGATGGCTGGTGGATCCGCCGGGGCGTGGTCTGGCCCGCGCCGTACCTCGACTCGTGGCGCAAGGGCGGCAACCGGGAGCCGGCGGCCGAGGTGGCCGCGTGGCATCGCAAGCACGGCTGCCCGAGGAAGCCGCCCGGGCGCTGATCGGCGTCATCCGGGTTTCATCAGTCCGAAACATTGACGCAGGTCTAGCCGGTGAACTACCGTCCGGCATACCGAAGAGAGCGCTCTCTCGGGTAGCTAAGTTCACAATACCGACGAAGCGTGCGCCGACCGGCGCGGCCGGCCCGGCACGCGTTGGAGGAAAGATGAGACCTCCCGTCCCACGCCGCACCCACCACCGAATCCTGGCCGCCACCGCCGCCGCGGCCCTCGGCCTCGGCGGGCTGGCCGTCATCGCCGGCTCCCCCGCGCAGGCCGCGCCGGTCGGCGCCGGCAGCTACACCACCACGCCCGTCGGCCCACTCCCGGGCGGCTGCGGCAACATCGCCAGCAACCCCCGGCAGTACGTCACCGCCGCCGCGCCATCGGGGGCCGTACCCACAAACG
This sequence comes from Verrucosispora sp. WMMD573, assembly GCF_027497175.1. NCBI lineage: Bacteria > Bacillati > Actinomycetota > Actinomycetes > Micromonosporales > Micromonosporaceae > Micromonospora > Verrucosispora sp. WMMD573. The sequence goes on from NZ_CP114901.1 coordinate 1,125,149, forward strand.
ACTGGTGGTCGTCGCTGCTGTGGAAGCGGCTGAACTGCACCTTCAGCGAGCCCCTGCACGCACATCCGGTCTCCTACCAACCCGTCACCGACGGGCTGGGCTTCTCCGCCACCTCGACCCCGGCCATCTCCGGCACCGCCACCGGGGTGGGCGAGTTCAAGTACCCGTACGTCGAGGACATCCGGGTCGGCGTGGCCGGACTGGCCGCCCCCAACGCACTTGTCGACGGTTGGACGGACTGGACTGTCACCCCGTACTGGAGTGACGGGGCGCGGACGATGCGCGCCACCATCGGCCACGGGCTGCCGCTGGCCTACTTCCGCACCAGCGGCGGCGACGCGGTGATCAACGCGACCGGCGGTAGCCCCACCGTCTGGTCCAACAACGGAAGCAGCATCGGCTTCACCGTGCGCGGCCACGACTACGTGGCGTACGCGCCGACCGGAGCGACCTGGACTGTCAGCGGCAGCCGGATCAGCTCCAACCTCGCCGGACGCGGCTACTTCAGCGTCGCGCTGCTGCCGGCCACCGGTGGCGGCACCGCCCGCACCCAGCTCGCCAACACCTACGGCCAGTACGCGCACGCCCACATCACCGGCACCCGGGTCAGCTACAGCTACAACGCGGCGACCAGCCGGGTGGAGACCCGGTACACCTTCACCACCACGCCCCGCGAGGGCACCGAGACACGGACCGTGGTCAGCCTCTACCCGCACCAGTGGCGGGCGCTGACCGGGGCCACCCCGATCACGCCGACCTACCCGTCCGCCCGGGGGCGGATGAAGGTGGTCACCGGCGTCGGCGAGTTCCGCACCTCGATGCGGTTCAACGGCGTACTGCCGGAGCTGCCCGCCGTCGCCACCGGAGCCGGCAGCGACCTGACCACGCTGCGGCAGCAGCTGGCGGCGGTGCGGAGCAACCCGATGGACCAGCGCGGTGGCGACACCTACTGGACCGGCAAGGGGCTCGGCCGGGCGGCCCGCATCGCCGAGATCGCCGACCTGGTCGGCGACACCGAGACCCGCACCTCGGCGCTGAACGCCATCCGCGCCACCCTCAACGACTGGCTGACCGCCTCGTCCGGCGAGACCCAGCGGCTGTTCTACTACGACCAGCGGTGGGGCACGCTCATCGGCTACCCGGCGTCGTACGGCTCCGACCAGGAGCTCAACGACCACCACTTCCACTACGGCTACTACATCGCCGCCGCCGCGACGCTTGCCAAGTTCGACCCGGCCTGGGCCCGGCAGGACCAGTACGGCGGCATGATCGACCTGCTCATCCGGGACGCGAACAACTACGACAGGTCGGACACCCGCTTCCCCTACCTGCGCGACTTCGACATCTACGCCGGGCACGACTGGGCCTCCGGACACGGCGCGTTCGCCAGCGGCAACAACCAGGAGTCGTCGTCGGAGGGGATGAACTTCGCCAACGCCCTCATCCAGTGGGGGCAGGCCACCGGCAACACCGCGGTACGCGACGCCGGCATCTACCTGTACACCACCCAGGCCGCCGCGATCCACGAGTACTGGTTCGACGTCACCGGGGAGAACTTCCCCGCCGAGTTCGGGCACTCCAACGTGGGCATGGTCTGGGGTGACGGCGGCGCGTACGCCACCTGGTTCAGCGCGGAGCCCGAGATGATCCAGGGCATCAACCTGCTGCCGATCACCGGTGGGCACCTCTACCTGGGCCAGCACCCGGACTACAACTCGGTGAAGTACGCCGAACTGGTCCGCAACAACGGCGGCGAGCCGACCGTGTGGCAGGACATCCACTGGCAGTTCCTCGCCCTCGGTGACGCCGACGCGGCGCTGGCCAAGCTGCGGGCCAATCCCGGCTACACCCCGGAGGAGGGCGAAAGTCGGGCGCACACCTTCCACTGGGTCCGTAACCTGGCCGCCCTCGGCCGGGTCGACACCGGGATCACCGCCGACCACCCACTGGCCGCGGTGTTCAACCGCAACGGAGCCCGGACGTACGTGGCCAGCAACATCTCCGGCTCGCCGCTGACCGTACGGTTCTCCGACGGTACGCAGCTGACCGTGGCGGCCGGGCGTACCACCACAAGTGGGGCGCACGCCTGGAGCGGGGGCAGCGGCGGTGGGGGTACGCCCCCGAGCCCGACGCCGACGCCGACGTCCACCCCGACGCCGACGCCGACCCCGACGCCCACTCCCACACCGACGCCGACCGACCCGCCGTCCAGCTCGCCGGTGCGCTACCTGCTGTCCGGCGGCGGTCTGGGCGCCTCCGGCAGCGCCGGCACCACCACCGTGGCCAGCGCCGGTGGCGCGAACCACGACGGCACGCCACGCAATCCGGTGGTCTTCACCGCGACCGGACTCAACCTCAACCACAACGGCGGGCAGACCGCGTTCGATCTCTTCCTGGACGCCGGCACGGCGGTCGGCAACGGGGTGCAGGCCCGCGTCTCGTACGACCTGACCGGTGACGGCAGTTGGGAGCGGGTGGAGACGTACCGCTACTTCGCCACCGACCCGGTACCGGGCTGGGAGCACTACACCCAGGCCGCCGGGCTGCACTCCAGCACCGGCTCGCTCGGCAACCTGCGTGGTGGCACGGTCCGGGTGGAGGTCTGGTCCGCCATCGGCAACAACCCCACCACTCTCGGTGTCGGTGACCGCTCCGTCGTGCGGCTGCCGTACGCCTGATCCCGTCCCTGATCCGCCCCCCGCGCCGCCGGTCGTACCCCGACCGGCGGCGCGGCCGCGTAGGTTGCAGGGCATGAGCGAGCGGGACCCCATCGCCGACCTGCGCCGGATCGCCTTCCTGCTGGAGCGGGCGAACGAGGCAACCTACCGGGTACGCGCCTTCCGTTCGGCGGCCAAGGCGCTGGCCGCGCTGCCGGCCGAGGAGGTGGCCGAGCGGAACCGCACCGGCAAGCTCACCGAACTGGCCGGGGTGGGCGACGTCACCGCCCGCTGCGTCGCCGAGTCGCTCTCCGGCGAGGAGCCGGTTTACCTGCGTCGGCTGGTCGCCACCGAGGGCACCGACCTGGACGCCGAGGCCACCGCCCTGCGTACCGCCCTGCTCGGCGACTGCCACACCCACTCGGACTGGTCCGACGGTGGCTCACCGATCGAGGAGATGGCGCTGGCCGCCGTCGAACTGGGCCACGAGTACCTGGTGCTGACCGACCACTCGCCCCGGCTGAAGGTGGCCCGGGGACTGACCGCGGATCGACTTCGCCGCCAACTCGACCACGTGGCACGACTCAACGAGGCGCTGCCGGAGGGGTTCCGCATCCTCACCGGCATCGAGGTCGACATCCTCGCCGACGGGTCGCTCGACCAGGACGAGGAGTTGCTGGCCCGGCTGGACGTGGTGGTCGGGTCGGTGCACAGCGGCCTGAACGACGACCGGGCGAAGATGACCCGCCGGATGCTGGCCGCCATCGCCAACCCGCATCTGGACATCCTGGGCCACTGCACGGGTCGGATGGTCTCGTCCCGTCCGGCCGGGGTTACCGGGCCGGGCGACCGGGGACACCGCGCCCGGACCCGGGCCGAGAGTGACTTCGATGCCGACGCCGTCTTCGCCGCCTGCGTCGAACACGACGTCGCCGTGGAGATCAACTCGCGGCCGGAGCGGCAGGACCCGCCGAAGCGGCTGATCCGGCGGGCGTTGGAGGCCGGTTGCCGGTTCGCCATCAACACCGACGCGCACGCCCCCGGCCAGTTGGACTGGCAGCGCTTCGGCTGTGAGCGGGCCGCCCTGTGCGGAGTCCCCGCGGACCGCGTGATCAACACGTGGGCGGCGGACGAGTTGGTCGCCTGGACGCGCGACTGACGCGTGCCCAACCGCCCGGCCCGCCCGCCTCCGGTCAGCGGGTGGCGGGCTCGACCAGGGGTGCCGTCGGGGTGCCCACACCCGGTGCCACCCGGCGGCGACGACGCCGGCCGAGCAGGCCCTGCGACACGGCGACGCCGAGCAGCACGATCAACGCGCCGACCGGCTGGTGCCAGGTGAGTCGCTCCCCGAGCACGACGGCACCGATCAGCACTGCGAACACCGGGATCAGGTACGTCACGGTGGAGGCGGTCGTCGCGCCGACGGTCCGGATGTTCCGCAGGTGGATCACGAAGGCGAGCCCGGTGCCGAGCGCGCCCAACGCCAGCACTGCCGCGAGCACCCGCGGCGACAGCGCGGTCGGCAGCGGTGGCGCACCGGCCACCACCGGCGCCACGATCGCGAGCTGGACCGCCGCGACGATCAGCTGCGCCGCCGAGAGGGACAGCCCGGACAGGGTGCTGCCGGCGATGAACTTTTTCTGGTACGGGATGGCGAAGCCGTAGCAGGCGGCGGCACCGAAGCACATCAACTGGCCGACGAAGTGCGCACCGCCGACGCCCTGCCAGACGCCGAGCACCACCATCACGCCGGTGAAGCCGAGCCCCAGCCCGAGGGCGCCGCGTGCGGTCAGCCGCTCGGTGCGGAACACCAGCACCGCCAGCGGCAGCACGACAAGCGGAGTGGTCGCGTTCCAGATGCCGGCGAGCATCGACTCGACCCGCTGCTCGCCGTAGCCGAACAGGGTGAACGGCAGCGCCACCCCGAAGGCGGCGATCACCGTCAGGTGACCCCAGACCCGCAGCTCGCGGGGTAGCCGGTCCCGCAGCACGGCGAGCACCACCAGCAGGGTCAGCGCGCCGGAGGCGACCCGGTAGAGGGTGAGGTGCAGCGGGTGCAGCTCGGCCACCCCGACCTTGATGAAGAGGAAGCTGGAACCCCAGATCGCGGCGAGGGCGATGAAGCCGGGCAGCCAGCTCCGCAGCGCCGGCCGGTCAGGGGTGAAGTCGCCTGTCACCCCTGACACTCTGCCGCCGGGGTACGACATTGTCCTGCGGTTTCCGGCCGTCGTGTCGCGCGCCACAGAAACCACCTACATTGGTAGAGCGTTGACCGACCGAGGAGGTGAACATCGTGGAGTTCGTCTCCCCCGGCAGCCGCCGGCAGGACTTCGTCGACAAGCCGATCCGCTGCGCCGAGGGGCGGGTGCCCTACTCCATGCGGGTGGAGATCTCGCGCCGGCTGCGGCATGCCGCGGTGGAGTTGTTCGCCCTCGGCAAGTTCGGCGGCTACGACACGCTCGCCAAGGCGGTCAGCGGTGACCGGCTACGCGCCGACGAACCGTTCCCGATCGACTTCGATCCTGCCGACCTGCTGCCCTGACGGCGTCGGCGGCATCATCTCGACGCGCACCTCGCGTAGGGTACGCAGCGTGGGAAGAATCGACGATCTCGCGAACCGTTACGTCGCAGACTGGGCCGCACTGAGCCCGACCGGCGCCACCTCCGTCGGCATCGCCGGCCATGACGACAAGTTCGACGACCTCTCCCCCGACGGGTACGCCGCACGCGCCGAACTGACCCGACGCACCCTTGCCGAGCTCGACACCATCGAGCCGGCGACGGAGGCCGAACGCACCGCGCGGGAGGCGATGCAGGAGCGTCTGGGCCTCGAACTGGACCGGTACGACACCGGCGAGACGGCCAGCGAGGTAAGCGTCATCACCAGCGGCTTGCACGAGATCCGGATGGTCTTCGACCTGATGCCCACCGACGGGGAGCAGGCCCGGGCCAATCTGGCCGCCCGGCTGAACCTCTTCCCGCACGCGTTGGAGGAGTACAAGGCCACGCTGCGCGAGGCGGCCGCAGCCGGACGGGTCAGCGCGCGTAAGCAGCTGATCGAGGTGGCCAAGCAGTGCGATGCCTGGGTCGATCCGGACGGTGACAACGTCTTCCACGGGCTGGTCGAGCGGCTGGGCGAGGAGAGCGCCCTCGGCGCCGAGCTGCGTCGCGGTGCGGCGGCGGCCACGGCGGCGACCGCCGAGTTCGGCCAGTTTCTGCGGACCGAGCTGGCGCCCCACGGACGGGAGAAGGAGGCCGCCGGCCGCGAGCGCTACGAGCTGGCCTCCCAGTACTTCCTCGGTGCCCGGATCGACCTCGACGAGACGTACGCCTGGGGGTTCACCGAGTTGGCCCGGCTGGAGGCCGACATGCGGACGGTGGCCGCCCAGATCGCCGGTCCGGGCGCCACCATCGACGAGGCCGTCGCGGCGTTGGACGCCGACCCGGCGCGCACCATCCGGGGTCGGGACGCGTTCCGCGACTGGATGCAGGAGCTGGCCGACCAGGCGATCACTGACCTCAACGGCACCCATTTCGACATCCCCGAGCAGGTGCGGCGGATCGAGTGCATGATCGCGCCGACCAGTGACGGCTCCATCTACTACACCGGCCCGAGCGAAGACTTCGCCCGGCCGGGTCGGATGTGGTGGGCGGTGCCGCAGGGGCTCACGAACTTCTCCACCTGGCGGGAGGTGACCACGGTCTACCACGAGGGGGTCCCCGGGCATCACCTCCAGATCGGCCAGACCGCCGTCCGGGCCGACCTGCTCAACCGCTGGCAGCGGCTGCTCTGCTGGGTCTCCGGGCACGGCGAGGGCTGGGCGTTGTACGCCGAGCGGCTGATGGAGGAACTGGGTTACCTGGACGACCCGGGCAACCGGCTCGGGATGCTGGACGGCCAGGCACTGCGGGCGGCCCGCGTGATCGTGGACATCGGCATGCATCTGGAGTTGGAGATTCCCAAGGACAACCCGTTCGACTTCCACCCGGGCGAACGCTGGACCCCGGAGCTGGGTTGGGAGTTCCTGCGGGCGCACTGCCGGGTGCCGGACGAGATGCTGCGCTTCGAGCTCAACCGCTACCTGGGCTGGCCGGGGCAGGCACCGTCGTACAAGGTGGGCGAGCGGATCTGGCTTCAGGCGCGGGAGGACGCGAAGGCCCGCAAGGGCGCCGACTTCGACCTGCGCGAGTTCCACCGCCAGGCGCTCGACCTCGGTGCGCTCGGTCTCGACCCGCTCCGCCGGGCGCTGGCCCGACTCTGACACCCGGGTGGCCCGGCTGGCGATCCCGGCTGACGGTGGTGGGGGCGGACCATCGGCCCGCCCCCACCACCGTCACTCCTGGTGCTACTGCTTCTCCGACTCGCCCTGTGCCGACCGCTGGCTCGGCACCGTGGACTCCTCGGACTTCCAGTTGGTCGAGGCGGGCGGGATCTCGTCGGTCAACGGCCCACCCTGCCGAGCGTCGTCCCGGACCGGCGGCTGGTCGGCCCGGGTCGGTGCCGGGTCGGCGGCGGCGTGCCGGGCCACGGTGGCCGGGGTACGACCGCGCGAGACCAGCAGCCCGACGAGGATCAGCACCAGGCCCAGCACGGCGAGCCCGAGCGGCGCGAACACACCGAGGATGTTGAGCTGGTTGCGGCTCTCCTTGGCCCGGTCCACCGAGGACGCCACGGTCTCCTCGTTGTAGGAGAAATCGGCGTCCAGCAGCGTCACCGGGGTGCCCGTGTTCGGCACGAGCACCTTCTTCTGCTGCTCCCGGACCTTCAGGTAGGAACCGGTGACCGGATCCACCCAGACCGTACGGGTGTTGCTGTAGACGACGTCACCCGACGTGGAGCCGGGGGCGAGCGCACCGAGCAGCAGCGCCACCCGGTCGGTGGCCAGCGGCAACTTCTCGTCGGTGATGACCTGCTCGTACCGGTACGCCTCGATGCCGTTGATGTCCTCGGTTCCCGTGAACTCGGCCATCCGGGTCTGCCGCAGATCCCGGTCGAAGATCTCGTAGTTGTCCTTGGCGGAGTTGAACGGGAACTTGTAGATCTGGCCGGCGAACGAAACCTTCTCCGGCGTGCCGCTCTCGTCGAGGAACTGCTCGTTCCATTCGACGGCCGCCGCGGAGACCCGGTCCAGTGCCAGCTCGGCGCCGTACGCGCTGACCAGTTCCTTGGAGTCGGTCCGCTCGACGGTCTGGCCGACCCGCCAGACCACCGCGTCACCGGCGAGGTCACCGCTGAGCGCCGCGGTCTTGGCACGCTCCGGAGTGACCTGGACGGTCGACCTCAGGTCGGTCTGATCGACGATGTCGACCGCGCCGTTGGTGATCTGTAGGAACGTCGCCGCCCGAGCCTCGGCCACCGACGTCGACGACTCCAGGTCGTAGGGCAGTTTGGTCATCGCGGGCTTGACGACGAACACCAACCCGGCGGCCAGCGCCAGGAGCAGGGCGCCGCCGCCGAACAGCACGGCACCCACGGCGCGGTGCTTCATGTTTCCTCCCTGAGGAGCTCAATATCGTCGATGTCAATAAGTGAGATGGCCGCGAGGTTACTACCAAGTCACATAGCCACGCGACCCCCGGTCAGCTCTGATTTCTCCACCGCACCGGGCTGCCGTTCACCGGTCCTTCGCAGTACGAGCACGAAGTTCCATGCCGCCACCTCCCGGACGCCGGGCACTCGGATCACCCACCGTGCCCACCACGGGTGGTAGCGCGGCAACGCGTCCAGCACGTCCACGTCACCGTTGCCCCGCGCCCAACGCAGCGTGTCCGAGATCGAGACCGGAAACAGCGTCTCCCGGTAGCGGTTCTTGGGCGGCCGTCCCATCCGCCGTTCGTAGCGACGGCGGGCCCGGTTGCCGCCGAGGTAGTGCCAGGGCGCGGTCTCGTGGCCGCCCCACGGCGACAACCACGGGGTGTACGACACGAAGATGAGCCCGCCGGGCCGGGTCACCCGCACCATCTCGTCGAGCATCCGGGGTGGCTCGGCGACGTGCTCGACGACGTTCGACGAGAACGCCACATCCACGCTGCCGCTTCGGATCGGCAGCGCCGTGCCGCTGCCCCGCAGCATTCCCGCCACCGATCCACCGGCTGCGGAAAAATCCCCGACGTCCGGGTCCAGCCCGAGGTAGCGGGCACCGGCAGCTCGGAAGGCGGCCGCGAAGTATCCCGGACCGCCGCCCACGTCGAGCAACGTCCGGCCGGCCAGCTCGGTGTAGCCGGACACCTGACGTACCGAGTCGGCGGCCAGCAGGCCGTAGAAGTGGTCGGGGTCGGTCTGCTCCACCAGGAACGCCCGGAACAGGGCCACCGATCGGCGCAGCGAGGCGAACCGGCGTCGCTGCGCCCGCCGCGTACGGTCGTCCGCTGCCGTCACCGCGCCACCGTCCCGTCCTCGTCCTCACCTCGACCGACAGCCGCCTCCGGCGGCCCACCGGACGTGCCCGGCGTCACATCATGCGGGATGGTCGGCCCGGGGCGTGCACCGGGGACCGGAACGACCGCGGCGACCACCGCACCGATCGCGACAAGCATCGCCGCCTGCACCCACGACCGGTACGCCCAGTCCTGTCCGTGGCCCTGCAACCGCCCGACCACCGCGGTCACGGTGGCCACGGTCAGCCCGCCGAGCACCACCACCGGCAGGGCGCGTACCGCCAACTGCCGCAGCAGCATCGCGGCCAGCACGATGGCCACCGGAAGCACCCCGCCCAACGCGGCGAGCAGCACCACCAGCAGCACCCCGATCGCCCAGGCGGGCGCCTCGGCCGCGATCGCGTCCGATGCGTCCCCGCCGGCCACCGTCCGGCGCCGCACCGGCCAGACGGCCAGCACCAGCACGCCGGCCACCGCCACCGCCCCGGCGGCCAGACCGCCCCGGTACGCCCGGTCGGGGGCGAAGACGAGCCTGACCTCGCCGCCCGCGCCGGCCGGCAACACCCACGCCTGCTGCCAACCGTCCACCCGGGAGCTGGTCAGCCGCTCACCGTCGAGAGTGGCCGTCCAGCCGGCGTTGGCGTTCTCCGGCACCACCAGCAGCGCCTGCTCACCGGCGGCGACCCGGACGGTACGGTCGGTCGCCGCCCAGTCGAGCACCGTCACCTCCCGATGCCGGGGCCCGGGGCGCGCGTCGGCCTCGGGCCCCAGCGTCGCGCCCTGAACGACGAAGCCCGCCGACGGCGACGTGGCCAGCCGCTGCCCGCCCGCCGGCAGATCCAGCACCGCGCCGTCCTCGCCGCAGATGTCGACCGGCACCGGCCGTCCGGCCAGCACGTCAGCCACGCTTGTGGAGATCGAGGTGTCGTACCGGAAACCGCCCAGCTCGACGACGGGTCCGTCACCGCAGCGCTCCACCACCCGGGTGCCGGTGCCGACCGGACGCAGCAGGCCCGCCAGCGCCGGAATCTCCACCTCCGCGATGCCCGCCGTGGCGGGCCAGCCGTTGCCCCGCAGATCTGCCAAACGCCGCTCGGTCTCCCGCACCACGATGTCGAGCCGATCGGTGCGTACCGCCGGGAAGGTGACCGTCCCGTCGGCCTCGACCGGCACCTGCACCTCGCGGCCGGGCGTGTGGATCTCCACCTGTCGGGGCAGCGATCCGATCGGCAACTCGCTTGCCCGCAGCCGCAACCGGTCGATGCGACGCTCGCCGGACCAGCTCAGCGTCAGGGTGGGACGCAGGTCCCCGGTGCCGGCCAGCCAGGCCGTCCCCGGGTCACCGTCGATCGCCGCGTACGCGGCCACCGCCGGGTCCCCGCTCAGCCGGGACGACGAAGCCGCCCGCACCTTCGTACCGGACAGCGTCAGCTCACCACCCGGGCGCGGCACCGCCGACAGCTCCAGCCGATACGTGCCGGCGGCCGGGTTGCGGAACACCCGGTCCAGGCCCAGCGGTTCCTCACCGACCCGGGCGAGGAAGCGGTCACAACGGATCACCGTGCCGTCCGGCCGGGTGGACGCCCCACCGGAGCCACCAGCGGGCACCGGGTCCGGGCCGGTCTGCTGCGCCGGATAGCACGCAGAGCGGTCCGCCGGCCCCCGGCTGAAAGCCCAACTGACCGGCGCCGACAGGTTGTCCGGCAGATCCGCCGGAGCCCGCAGCGCGCGGCGTGGTTCGGTGTCCGGGATGGACAGCTCCTCGATTCCGACGGCACCGTCGAGGCGGCCACCGGCCACCGACAGCACCGTCACCCGGATCCGGCTGGTGGGGCCGGGCAACGTGTAGTACGAGTGACCGCCCAGGGTGGGCGCCACCTCATGATCGACCGAACCTCGGTCCGTGGTGAGCCGGAACCGTTGCACCGGCCAGCCCACCGCGAGATCGCTGACGAACGCGAGTCGCACGCTGTCGACCTGGCGAGGGGTGTCCAGATCGACCTGGAGCCACTGCTCGACCGGCCCGACCAGCGGCGCGGAGTGCCAGGCCGTGCGACGCTCCCCGTCGACGGCGGCGAACGGCAGGTGCGAGGGGTCGGCCGGGCCGAGACTGTCCACGAAGCTCGCGGCCGAGGACGCCGTCACCTCACGGATGCCCTGGTAGGTCGCGGTCGTCTGGTGCTGCTCCCCGGCGAAGGGCAGCACATCGAGGGCGACGCGGCCCTGTCGTCCCGCCTCGTTCGCGGTCAACGTGTGGGAGAGGTTGTCCCGCACCCGGCCGATGTCGCGCTCCCGGCGACGCAGACCGTCCGTGACGATCCACTGGTCACCGACGGCGTCAGCCGGGGAGTCGTCCCGGTCCCCGGCGAGCACCACGGGCCGGTCCCGTTCCACCACCCCCTGCTCCAGCAGGGGCAGCAGCGACTCCGGACCACCGCTGACCGTCGGCACGTCGGCGGTCAGCACCGCCGAGGCGGCCGGGACCGGCCGCCGCACCTCGTACACCTCGATCGCCGGCGGGGAACCCGCGACGTCGTCCACCGGGCTGCCGAGGATCCGGGACAGCGCGTCGGTGGTGCCGAAGGTGGCCACCCGCGCGATGCCGGGCGAGTCGGCCAGTGCCCGGCGCAGCACCGCCACCGGCGGCGCGTCGACCTGGGTCCGGTCGATGTCGTTACGCAGCAACAGGTGCCGGAACCCGGAGCGGGCGAGCAGGTCGGCCAGGCCGGCCGAGCCCCGGCCGCTGGCCAGTACCTCCTCGACGGTGTCCATCATCCTGGTGTTGCCCGCCGAACCCAGCGGCACCTGGTGGCGGACCGCCCACGGCGCTCCGGCCAGCGCCTGCAACGGCTCGTCGACGGTACGTCCCCAGTCGTACTGCCCGAAGCCGGAGCCGGGCACCACCAGCGTGCGGGCGATCGCGTCACGGTCGGCCAGCCAGGTCGCCGCCGATCGCCAGTGCGGCGGCAGGTCGGACCAGCCGGGGCCGGGACGCAACAGACCCAGCCACGCCGGGGCGGCGGCACCCAGCACGAGCAGCAGCACCGGTACGAAGACCAGCGGACGCAGCCGGATCCCGGGCCTACGACGGGCCAGGGCGTGATGCATCCGGGTGGCCACCGCGTCGACGCCGTGCGCGAAACCGAGCATCAGTGGCAGCCGCAGCACCGGATCGAGCTTGTGCACGTTGCGGAACGGCGCCAACGGGCCGTCCAGCAGATCGCGGACCAGCCCGGAGACCGGGCTGTCCACCGCCCCGACGTAGCCGATGGTGAGCAGGGTCAGCCCGGTGAGGAACCCGGCCACCAGGAAACGCCGCTGCGGCAGCAGGTTGCCGGCCAGCCCGGCCAGTCCGATCATCGCCACCACCGCGGTGAGCGCCATAAGCACCGGATGGTCGATCAGCAGCCAGCCCGCCGGCCACCACGGCTCGCCCTGCACGATGTACGCGACCCACTGGTTGGTGCCACGTACCGCCTGGAACAGGGAGGCCACCGCAGTGGTCGTGGTGGACGACTCGATGTAGTCGAGGAAGGGGAGGCTGTACTGGCCGAGCAGGAGCAGCGGCACGATCCACCACAGGCAGACTCCCACGACACCGGCGCACCACCAGGCGACCAGCCGTACGTGCTGCGCGTCCCACCGTCGGGTGAGCAACCAGACGCCGGGCAGCAGCAGCGCCATCAGCACCACCGCCGCGTTGATCCCACCCATGCCGAGCACGGCCAGCGCGGAGAGCGCGGCGGCCCGGCGTGGAGAACCGATCCGGCGTACGGTCACCAGCGGCAGCAGCACCCAGGGCAGCATCGAGGCGGCCAGCGTCTCCGAGGAGAGCGCACCGACCTCGGTGAGGATGCGCGGGGCCAGCGCGTAGCCGAGTGCCGCCGCGTACCGCGTCGGTTCGGTGCCGATGTCCAGCGCCCGGGCCAGCCGCAGCAGCCCGTAGAAGGCGGCGGCCAGCAGCAGCGCCGTCCACAGCCGCTGCGTGATCCAGGGCGGTATCGCCAGCCACTGCCCGGCGGCGAAGAACGGCCCCATCGGGAACAGGTAGCCGTACGCCTGGTTCTGCAACTCCCCCGAGGTGGCTTCCGGGTTCCACAGGTGCAGCGCCCGAGCCATGAAATGGATCGGGTTCGCGGCCAGGTCGAGTTTCGTGTCGAAGGTGACCTGCCCGGGCCGCTGGCCGAAGGCGATCGCGGTGAGTAGCAGCAGCGACAGCACCGTGCCGGGCGAGCGGCGCAGCAGGGCCGGGATTCTGCTCATCGGCGGCACTCCGGCGGCAGGCAGCTCAGGTCGGCCAGCGCCGAGAAGAAGATGCCCCGCATTCCGCCCGGCTGCTCGGTGACGAAGACCCGCCCGCCGGTGACCTTCGTGATGGCCTTCAGCTCCTCCGGGTCGATGTCCGCGCCGAGACCGATGAAGATGATCGGCAGGGGGCGGCGTGGTTCCTGCAACCGCTTGAGTTCGGCCAGGAAGTCGGCGCGGCCGATGCTGTCGTCGTCCTCGTTGCGCCCGTCGGTCATCACGAGCACCAGGTTGATCCGGCCCGGCGTCCAGTTGCGGCGCGCGTCGCGGTACGCGGCCAGTGTGCTGTCGTACAGCCCGGTGCCGCCCTGCGGCTTGACCCGGATCTCAGCCAACGCCTCGGTCAACTGCTTGCGTTGGCCACCCAGCGGGCGCACCGGCAGAACCTCGCGGTAGTCCCGGTCGCCGTCGACCTTTGTGGAGAAGGCCCAGATGCCGAGTTCGCTGTTGTCCAGCAGCAGCGCCGCCCCTTCCCGAGCGGCCCGCACCGTGGCGTCGAGTCGGGTGCCACCGGCCGGTACCGGCGCGGCCATCGAACCGGAGATGTCCAGCAGGGTGAGAATTCGGGCGCTGCGCTGGACGCCGCTCCAACCGGTCAACACGTCGCTGACCGTCTCCTCGGCGGGCAGCGGCACCGGCCGGCGTTCCTCGGCCCGCAACCGGTCGTCCTCCGGCATGGCCGGCGGGAAACCGGCCGCGGTCCGGAAGCCGTGACCGGCGAAGACCTCGCGGGCCTCGCCGGTCAGCAGATTGTCGAGGAATGCGCCGGCTGCGTCGCGGGCCCGCCCCTGTGCGGCGGGCAGCACCACGTACGGCAGGTCCAGCCAGGGCACGTCGACCTCCGGGTACGCCGCCACCAGCTTGCCGCTGGCCGCCAGGGCGTTGTGTTCCAGCACCGCCTGTTCGCTGGCCGCGACGACGCTCACCCGGCCGGGCAGGTCCTGGTTCGGGGTCAACGAGCTGGTTTCCCCGGCCGGGCTGAAGGTCCGCTCGGCGAGCCGACGCATCGTGGCCGCCACGGTCGCGGCCGAGTCCCGGTTGTCGTCGGCCAGTGCCCGGGCGCCGAGCAGGGCACCGACCCCGGCCGGGTCGGCGGCCGGATCGGGCAGCCCGACCTGGACCGCTCTCGCCCGGGTACCCAGGAGCGACGCCCAGTTCAACGGCTTGTCCGGCCAACCGGATCGACGCGCGATCCGGTCGGTGACGGCCAGCACCACCGGGGTGCTCGCCACCGACGTGCCCTGTCCGGGCACCTCGAAAGCACCGGCGGCGCGGGCCCGACGCAGCCAGAACGTCGACTCCGGCAGCCACGCGTCGGCCACCTCGCCGTCGTCGGCGAGTTCCCGGACGACCGTCGCCGACGGCCGGGCCCGCACCTCGACGGAGACGCACGGTTGACTTCCGGCGTTGGCCCGGGCCACCCGGTCGAGAGCCGGAGCGATCACCGGGGCGGCCACCACTCGGAGACTGACCTGTTCGACGCAGGTCGGGGTGCCCCGATCGGCCCGGATGTACGACACCGCCGCCCAGCCGGCAAGCAGCAGCACCAAGGCGGCGCTGAGCAGCACCACCGGTGAACGGCGGGACAGGACGCGCGCCGGCGCGGGACGGTCGGCAACCACCGCCGCCTCACCTCCTCGTCACGCCTGCGGACGATGTCCCACCGCAGGTCACAACACCTGCCGCGACGACATCGGGCATCGCACGCGGTTGCGCTGCACACCCTGCCAAGGTTTCGGCCCGTCGGCAAACCCCTCGTCCACGACCCGTTACCGGATCGTCGCCGCCAGATCTGCCCATTGCGCAGCCGGGCCGGGCCGCCCTAGGGTGGCGCGATCGTGCTCACTTACTCACCAGTAGGAGCAGCGTGGACAACACCGACACCCCCTCCCGCCACGTCCTGTTCCTCAACTGGCGAGACACCACCAACCCCGAGGGCGGCGGCTCGGAGGTCTACATCGAACGGATCGCCGCCGAGCTGGTCACCTTCGGTCACCAGGTGACTCTGCTCTGTGCCGCCCACGACAACGCCGGGCCGGCCGGGACCACCGAATCCGGCGTACGCGTGCTGCGTCGCGGCTCGCGGATGACCGTGTACCTCCGGGCGGCGCTGGTCTGCCTCGCCGGCCGGCTCGGCCTGGGTCCGCTGAGCCGGCGAGGTCTCGGCCGACCGGACCTGATCGTCGACGTCTGCAACGGCGTGCCGTTCTTCGCCCCGCTCTACGCCGGGCGGCCGGTCATCGCGCTGGTCCACCACGTACACCGGGAGCAGTGGCCGGTGGTGTTCGGGCCGTGGATGTGCCGGCTCGGCTGGTGGATCGAATCGTGGCTCGCGGTACGGCTCTACCGACGGTGCCGTTACGTCACGGTCTCCGAGGCGACCCGCGTCGAGCTGGCGACCCTCGGCGTCGACGCCGAACGCATCGACGTGGTGCCCAACGGGACCCCTCCGGTGACCGGCCCGTCCCTGCCCCGCACCCACAACCCGTCGCTGCTGGTGCTCGGCCGCCTCGTACCGCACAAGCGGGTCGAGATCGCCCTGCGTGCCGTCGCCGAGCTGGCCGCGGAGCTGCCGGAGTTGGAGCTGGTGGTGGCCGGGCAGGGGTGGTGGGAGGAGCCGCTGCGCGAGCGGTGCGCCGCCCTCGGGATCAGCGACCGGGTGCGGTTCACCGGCTTCGTCAGCGAGGAGGAGAAGCACGCCCTGCTCAGCTCCGCCTGGCTCGCACTCACCCCGTCACTCAAGGAGGGCTGGGGTCTGACCATCGTGGAGGCCGCCGCCCGCAGCACCCCGACCGTGGCCTTCAGGTACGCGGGCGGGGTCGCCGAGGCGATGGTCGACATGGAGACCGGCCTGCTTGTCGACGACGAACAGGAGTTCACGGCGGCCGTTCGGGAACTGCTCGCCGACGATGTCCGGCGCAAGGCGATGGGCGAGGCGGCGCTGAGCCATGCCGCCCGTTTCACCTGGACGGCGACCGGTGCACAGTTCGCACAGCTGGTCACGGCGGCCACTCCTCGCACCGGCTGACCAGCCGATCGAGCCGGCCGATCAGTCCCGCTGATCCGGCCGGCTCGATCGATTGCGCTCAGGCCATCGATCCTGGGCACGACGAAAGGCGCCCGCGTGCTGCGGGCGCCTTTCCGCCGTTCGAGGTCAGCGCGTGCCGTACAGCGGGGCCTCGGTCTGCTCACTCACCTTGGAGTTGGCAGCCTCCTTGGCGGACGGGCTGAGCACGTTCGCCAGACCGACGCTGCCGAGCATGCCGAGCACGACCCCGAGTACCCCGACGGCGACGAACGCGGGCAGGTTCCTCATCCACCTTCTCCTTCCGCGGGACTCGCGTGCCGGGACGCTACCACGCGGTAGCACCATCGCGCAGTGCCCGAAAAAACGAGTACCAGCACCACCGTTCCGGCCAACAGGTGCGCCAGGCCCACAAGGCCGGGGCGGCTCCTCGGTGTGGCCGGACGCCACGCCGGATTCTCGTACAACGTCAGGTCATCACCCGCGTACGCCGGCCGCAGTCCGGCCAACGTCGCCGAATCCGGGGGCGGGCCGGCGGCGCGCTGCACCAGCACCCAGCGCGGACCCGCCGCCGCCACCGGCTCACCGGCGGCGAGCAGCTCACGCAGCCGGGCGGCGCGAGGGTCCTCCCCGGCGACCGCGGTGCCGTCCACGCGCAGCGTGTCGTCGATCAGGACCGGCACGCCGAGGTAACGAGGCGCCGGATCGATCACCACCCGGCCACCGTTCCAGGTGTAGCTCTGATACTCCTGGAACGGCAGCGACACCACCTCGCCCGGCTGCTCGTCGACGAGCCGCGCCACCGTGTCCCAGTCCGCCGGCCACGCCACCGGCCGCAGCCGTCCCGCGCCGCCGACGGCGAGGTCCGGCAGCACCGCCAACGGCAGCAACGCCGCGCCGACCAGCAGCACCCGCCCGGTGGCCAGGTCGAACCGGTCCGCGAGACGCCCGGCCAGTCGCTCCGCGCCGAGCGCCCCGGCGACCGCCAGCAGCAGCACGTACGGCACCAGCAGTTTCTGCCCGTCACGGAGCAACCCGGCACCGGGCACGGCGGTGACCAGCCAGCCCAGCAGACCTGCACCGCCGGGCAGCACCCCGAGCGCGGCGGCCAGCCACGAGGCGACCGCCAGCAACCCGAGCCGACCGACGACCGGCCGCGGCCAGCTACGCCACAGCACCGGCACGCCGTACCCGGCGACCGCCAGCACCAGCAGCGTCGCCAGCGGGATCAGCCATCCGCTACGGGAAGCCGGGGTGGCCTGCCCGTTCCAGATGCCGCCGGTGCCGGCCAGTGCCACCAGCGGCCCCGCCCAGTTCTCCGAGCGGGCGGCGAAGACCGCCACTCCGGCCGGGTCGGACCGGCCGGTACCCGAGCTGACGAACCCGGCCACCAGCCACGGCGCGTTCAACAGCAGCGTCGTACCCACCCCGGTCAGCGCCCTCCGGGCCGTCCCTTGGTACCGCCCGACCAGCAGCACGGTGACCACGACCAGGGCGAGCAGCCCACCGGTCGGGGTGATCGCGGACGCCGCCGCAGCCAGCAACAGTCGACGCAGGGCACCCCGATCGCCGGACCGCACCCCGATCGCGGCCCGCACCAGCCAGGGCAACGCGGCATACGCGACCAGCAGCCCCCACTGCCCGATCAGCAACCGCTCGGCCAGGTACGGCGTCCACGCGTACCCGAGGGCGGCCACCACCCGCACCCCGAGCCGCTGCGTCGGCACCAGCCGCGCGGCACCCAGGGCGGCCAGGTAGAGAATCGCCACCAGCACCAGTCGTTGCAGCAGCCACCCCGGGAACAGTTGGGAAGCCAGCGCCACCACGGCGTCCTGCGGGACGGCCCGGGGCAGGGCCGTGGCCGGGGCGACCACCTCCCAGCTCAACGCCGGCCGGGGCACGAAGACCATGTCGTAGCGCAGCACGTACCCGGGCAGGGCCAGCGGCGCGAGCACCACCGTCGCCACGGCGGCGGCCACCGCGTGTGGCACCAGCCGTTCCCGCATCCGTCGACCTCACCACTGCCGGTGCGCGGCGATCGGCCGCGCTGGTGGCGGCCACTGTACGCGGCCGTCAACGGCCCGATGACCATCGAACCATCCGTTGACCTGATGCAAGGCGCGATGGTCGGTGTGGCAGTGTTCCCGCCATGGCAGCGCACCCCTCTCCGCCTCCCCTTGCGGTCGACCGGACCGACAATCCGGACGCGCCACGTCCGGACCGGGTTGGTGAGGGTTCGTCGATGACCGCGGACGGCGCCTCCGGGTCCTCCGGCACCGGCGGTTGGCTGGCCACGGACCGGATCCGGACAGCGGCGCTCGCCATCGTCGCCATCAGCGTGCTGTGGCGTGCCCAGCTGGCCTCGCGCGGCTTCCTGGCGGCCGACGACTACGTGATGATCACGCAGGCGGCGGAGTCCGAGCTGACCATCGAGCACCTGCTCACCCTCTACAACAACCACCTCATGCCCGCCGGCCGGCTGATCACCTGGCTGATCACCGAACACCTCGGAATGGTGTACTGGCCGTACGTGCTGCTGATGGCGCTCGGCCAGGCGATCCTCGGCATGGCGTTCTTTCGGCTGCTGCGTCGGCTACTGCGACCGTCCTGGCTGCTGCTCCTGCCGCTCGGCGCGCTGATGTTCAGCCCGCTGACCCTGGAGGCCACGTCGTGGTGGGCCGTCGGGGTCAACATGCTGCCGATGCAGATCGCCATGGTGCTCGCAATGAGCGCGCAGGTCGGTTACGTGCAGACCGGGCGCAAGCGGCACCTGGTGACGCTGACCCTGTCCGTGCTGCTCGGCCTCCTCTTCTTCGAGAAGGCGATCCTGGCCGTCGCGCTGGTCTTCCTGCTCACCGCCGCCCTCTACGCCGACGGTGGCCTGTTCCGCACCATCTGGACCACCATCCGCCGCTGGTGGCCGTCCTGGCTGCTGCTGACCGCGTTGTCGCTCGGCTTCCTCGCCGCGTACCTGAGCAACTCGGAGTCCTCGCTGCGGCGGCCGACGTCGGTCGGCGAGGTGTTCACCTTCCTCACCCAGATGCTCGGGTCCACCGTGGTACCGGGCCTGGTCGGCGGGCCGTGGCAGTGGCTCGGCGCAGGGGACGGCGCTCCGGTCGCGGCACCGCCGGAACTCGGCATCTGGGTGGCCTGGACCATCTTCGTGGCCCTTGTCGTGGCGACCGTACGCCGTCGCCGCCGCGCCGGCCGCGCCTGGCTGCTGCTCGGGTCGTACCTGGTGCTGGTGGCGGGCATGCTGGCCGCGACCCGGCTCGGTTCGACCTTCAGTGGGGTCGCTGGCGGCGTTCCCCGCTACGTCAGTGACGTCGTCGTGGTGGCCGCCATCTGTCTCGGCATCGCCGTGGTGGGGCTGGCCCGGCCGAGCCGCGTCTCCGGCGCGACCGAACCGCCCGCCGTCGACCCGTCTCAAGCGGCGCCCATGGCCCTTCCGGAACCGAGAGACGGCCGCACCCCGGACAGCGGCCTCCCGCGGACCGTGGCCGCGCCGAGCGCCGCAGCACCGCCGGAGGACCCGACCACACCGCCGGCCGGCCCGACCGCGCCGGTGCTGGCCGAGTCGATCCGGACCGGACGGCCCGCGCGGGTGGTGGCCCGGCTCGGCGTCATCCACGCCGAAGCCCCCGTCGACCCCGAGCCGGACCCGGCACCGGCGACCGCGCCGGACGGGACCCCGCCGACGGCATCGGTCGCCGACGGCGTGCCGGATGCCGAGGCCGGCGCCGTCCATGCCCCTGATCCGGTCGTCGATCCGCACCCCACCAGCCCTCCTGATCCCGCTGAAGCCTCGACCTCCGCCCCACCGCCACGCGACGCCGACGATCGACCGACCGGACCGGACCGACGGCCGCCGGCCGCCACCTCGTCCGACCAACTCGAACCTCCCCCTCCCGGGCTGCTCGGCCCGCTGCCCGAGCGCTACCGGGAAGCAGTGAACGTCATGCTTGCCCTGCTGCTCGTCGCCGTCTGCCTGGGGACGGTGTGGACCACGTCCCGGTACAGCGACGAGTGGGCAGTCAAGTCGAGCCGGTCGTACATCGACACTGTTCGGATCGAGATGGCCAGCGCGCCACCCGACACGGTGTTCTTCGACGCTCCGGTTCCGGACAACGTCGTACCGACCCTGTCCTGGCCGTACAACCTGCAGTCCCGCTTCTTCCGCGCCTTCGGCACCCGTCCCACGTACGTGGACGAGGCCGACCATGTCTCGGTGTTGGACTCCCTCGGCCGGATCCAGGTGGCCACGATCGTCGGCAGCACCATCCAGCCGGGACCGCAGGAAGGCTGCGGCTACCTGATCGCCAGCGGGCAGACGGTACGGATGCCGCTCAACGAGCCCCGGGACGACTGGCACTGGGTGGCCCGCATCGGTTACCTCAGCTCGGCGGACGGCACGGCCACCCTGCGGTTCGGCACCGGCACCGCCGAGTTCCCCGTCAGAAAGGGCCTCAACCAGCGCTTCTTCCGCATCGTCGGCGGCGGAGACGCGGTAGAACTGACGGTGGCCGGTAGCGACGTGTCGTTCTGCACCAACGAGATCGCGATCGGCAACCCGGCGCCCAAGCCCGAGTAGGCCCGAGCCGGTCGGCGGCGGGGCGAGCCGCGTCCCGCCGCCCGCCCGGTCACCCGGGCCCGAACAGCGCGGTCACTCGGGCCGGAACAGCACCGAGTTGACGTACCGGGGATGGGGCCACACGACCCGACGCGCGAAGCCCTGACCCACCCGGGCGATCGCCGCTCGCTGATGCCCACCGAGGTCGAAGTCGGCCAACGGCACCCACGTCCGATCCGGCAGCACATACCCGCGATAGCCCCAGCCGGTCAGCAGATCCAGCAGCGGCTCCACCGGCTGGATCCGCTCCTCGACCTCGATCAGCAGCACCGGCCGGTCCCGGCGGACGGTCCGCTCCGCACCGCGCAGGGCTGGCAGTTCGTGCCCCTCGATGTCGAGCTTGATGAAGCGCACGTCGGCCAGGTCGAGCGAGTCCAGCGTGATCCGGCGGACGGGCACCCCCGGGCCCTGCGCCGCGTCCTCCAGAGACGAGGTGCCGACGATCGCCCCACCCTCCGGCAGGTAGAGGGTCGCCGTGCCCTCGTGGTCGGAGACGGCCGCCTCGACCACCTCGACGGCCGGGAAGGCCACTCGGAGCTGCCCGGCGAGCGCCGTGGTCGGCTCCACCGCAACCACCCGGTCGGCCCGTCGGAGCAGTCGGGCCGTCCACGGCCCGTACCAGGCACCGACGTCGACAGCGGTGCCGCCGGCCGGGACGAAATCAGCGAGCCGGGCGAGTTCCGGCTCCACCCGTGGGTAGGCGCGGCGGATCGCTCCCGCCAGCAGTCGGGCAGGTAGCAGCGCCGCCAGTCCGGAGGTCGCGGCGGGGGCCAGCTTCGTCGACGCCATGGGGCAGCACACTAGACGTTTCCGGGCCCGCTGGGCAGGGGCCACCGGTGCAGGGCTGTCGGGATGTTCCAGCTGCCGGTACCGTCTTCCGGTCGGGCCGCCGTCCCGACCCCGGACAACCGCCCGGAAACGCCGGGTCGTCCGCGCGGACGACCGACACGACGCGGAGTGGCATGGCCCAGACCACGAGCAGGGACGTCGCACGGTTGCGACTCGGCGCCGCCGGTGCCGCGGTCACCGTCGCCACCGTGGTCACCAACGCGCTGGCGTACGTCGTCCCGATGCTCGGTGCTCGGCGGCTCACCGCCGCCGATCTGGGCGCGCTGGCGACGGTGCTCGCGCTGGCCGCGATCGCGGCGGTGCCCGGCTTCGGTCTACAGATCGCACTGGCCGCTCACCGGGCCCGTAGCGGCACCGGTGACACCGCCCGCCTCGGTTTGCGGACCGCAGCCCTCACGGCTGGGGTGACAGTCGCCGCGGCACCGGTGCTGACCATCGCGCTGCGGCTGCCGCTGGCACTGACACTGCTGCTCGCGACCACCACGTTCGCCACCGTGCTCAGCGGCCGGTGGCTCGGAGAACTCCAGGGACAGCAGCGTTTCCTACGGCTCGCCGCGGCGATGGTCGCGGTGGCTGTCGGCCGCTACGGGGGACTGGTCGCCGGGCTGCTGCTCGGCCGGGGACCGGAAATGTGCCTGCTCCTGACCACCCTGACCGGCCTGCTCACGCTGCCGCTTCTTAATCGTCTCGCCGGCCCCCCGCGACCAGCCGACCCGGCGACGTCCGGCCCCCCTGCCGTCGAGGTGGCCGGGGCGCCCATTGCCCCGAGCACCGCGACGCCGAGACTGGGGGCAAGCCAGGTGATGACGGCGTGCGGAGCGACGCTGGCGATGCTCACCATCTCGTACGCGGACCTGATCCTGGCCCGCCAACTCCTACCGGCAGCCGCCTCCGGTGCGTACGCCGTCGGCGCGGTCCTCACCAAGGGCGCCCTCTGGGCGCCGCAGGTCGTCACGCTGCTGGTGCTGCCCCGGTTGGCCCAGGGCGATCGGCGGGCCCGGCTGGTGGCACTGGCGCTGATCCTGGCGTGTGGGGCGTCCCTGGTGGTGAGTTCGGCGGTCGCCGGCTCGCTGGCCTTCCGGCTCGTCGGCGGTGCCGATTACCTGCATCTGGCCGGGACGGCGCCGATGTTCGCGGCCGTCGGGGCGCTCTACGCGGTGGTGTTCATGCTGGTGAACGATCGGGTGGCGACCGCCGCCCGATGGCCCGCCGCGCCGCTGTGGCTGGCGACGGCCGGGTTGACGGCGGCAGCCGCCTTGATCGCGCCACGCACCGTGACGGGAGTGCTCACCTGCTCGCTGGTCGTCGCCGCCCTGGCTGCCGCGGTGATGGTCTGGCTGGTGTTCGGACGCGGTCGGCACTGACACGCGAGACATCCAACCGTCACCATGAGTGATAATTCGGCACACACACCACGCCTAACGGGCGTGACTGGGGATCCGTACCGACTCGGGCTCCCCGACGCTGGTTTGGTTGGCTACCGTGGTTCTCTTCCGGAGAAGGAACCCCGGCTCCGCATGCGGTATGTCGCTAAGAGGTAGTTGTGACGCTGTACGGCGAAGAACGTCCCCCGCCGGCCGACGACCGGCCCACGGTGCAGGTGGCTGCGGTCAGTTGGCCGATCGAGGAGCCGGCGCGGCCGGCACCCGTCCCGCCCGGCGGTGACCGCTCCCGGTCCCGCCGGTTCCGGCTGCTCCTCGCCTCCGGCGTGGCCACCGCCGTGCTCGCTTCGGTGGGCGCGGTGGCCGTCTGGGCGTACGCGGGCGACGTGCCGCGCGGCACCAGTGTGCTCGGCACCGAACTCGGTGGGCGCAGCCGGACGGAGGCCGCGCGGGAGCTGCGGGCGCAACTGGACCGTCGGGCCGCCGAACTTCAGGCCCCCATTCAGGTACGGGTCGGCGAGCGGACAGCCGAGATCAACCCCGCCGAGGTGGGGCTCACCGTCGACGTGGACGCCACCGTGGCCGCCGCCGCCGCAACGAACGCCCACGCGGTCGACCGCCTGGTCGGGTCGCGCGAGGTCGAGCCGGTCGTCTCGGTCGACGTGCCGAAGCTGGAGACCGCCCTGACGAAGCTCGTCGGCGACCAGGGCCGAAAAATGACCATGCCGGCGATCACCTTCTCCGGCACCAAGCCGAAGGTGCGCTACCCGAAGCCCAGCCTCACCATCGACCCGGCGCACTCCGCCGAGGCCGTCAAGCAAGGCTGGTTGGGTGGGCAACCGGTGACTGTTCCGCTGGTCGAGAACCACCCGGCCACAACGGCCGACGAGGTGGACCGGTTGGTCGCCGAGCTGGCCGAGCCGGCGGTGGCGGCACCGGTCAAGCTGAACACCGAGCGTGGTTCGGTCACAATTCCACCGGAGGCCATCGCGAAGGGCCTCCGTTTCAAGGCCGACAAGTCCGGCAAGCTCACGCCCAGCGTGGACGTCAAGAAGCTGAAGGCCGCGCTCGGGGGCAAGCTCGACACCGTCGAGGTGGCCCCGAGGGACGCGACGATGACCATCTCCGGCGGGAAACCGAAGGTGAGCGACGGACGACCAGGCAAGCAGGTCGACACCAGCGGCCTCGGCGCCGACCTGCTCGCCGTCCTTCCTCGCGACGAGGACCGTACGGTCTCCGCCAAGCTGAAGCCGGTCGAGCCGAAGCTCACCGCCGCAAAGCTGCGCAGCCTGGGGATCAAGCAGAAGGTCTCGTCGTTCACCACCAATTTCACCGGCGGGCTCTCCTCGCCGCGCAGCCAGAACATCGTGACGATCGCCAACGACGTGAAGGGCACCGTGGTCCTGCCCGGCGAGACGTTCTCGCTGAACGGTCACACCGGCGAACGCGGCTACGCCCAGGGCTACCGTGACGCGCCGGTGATCCTCGACGGCAAGCTGGTGCCGGGCGTCGGCGGCGGCACCTCGCAGTTCACCACGACCCTCTTCAACGCCTCCTACTACGCCGGCCTGGAGGACGTCGAGCACAAACCGCACTCGTACTACTTCAGCCGGTACCCGGCGGTCATCGAGTCGACCATCTTCTGGCCCAACCTCGACTTCAAGTTCCGCAACAACACCGAATACGGCGTGCTGATCGACACCTCCTACACCGGCAGCTCGGTGACGGTGTCGATGTGGAGCACGAAGATCTGGGACAGCGTGAAGACCGAGTACGGCCCGCGGCGGAACATAACCTCGCCGAAGACCGTCTACCTCGAACCGGGCCCGAGCTGCATCCCCGCCAACGGCAGCCAGGGCTTCACCCAGGACGCGTTCCGGGTCATCAAGAAGGACGGCAAGGTCGTCAAGCGGGAGAAGTTCAGCTGGACCTACAGTGCGGAACCCCGCTTCATCTGCGCCAGGAAGCCCGCCTGACGCCCGCGCTCCCCGAGCTTCGCCACGGCCCCGCCGGCCTTCCGCCGGCGGGGCTGTTCCCTGTCGAGGCTCTACCGTCGAGCTTCGCCGCTACGCCTGGACGGCTTCTCGACGGCGCCGCTTAGCGAGTCGTCGGGGGACGGCTTCGGAACCATGCGTTCCTCCTGCACCCGGATCTCCAGGCGGGATCGATGGGCAGCCGGATGCCAGATCTCCTCGAACGGTCCCATAATCGCGCCGCCGATGCCGCGCCGACGAACACGGCCTCCCAGCCAGGCGAGCACGCCCAGGATCGCGGCCAGACAGGCGACGACCACCAGGAACATCAGCACACCGGCCACGAAGCAAGCCTAGGGCAGGTCGGGCGTTCCTCGTACTGGCGCAGGGCAATGCTCCCGAAACGCGTTCAGGGCCACCCATGGGTGGCCCTGAACGGGAAGTGTGTCCGGCGGTGTCCTACTCTCCCACACCCTCCCGGGTGCAGTACCATCGGCGCTGGAGGGCTTAGCTTCCGGGTTCGGAATGAGACCGGGCGTTTCCCCTCCGCCATGACCGCCGTAACCTTATCAACATGTCAAACAACACCAACACCAACAGTGTTTTCCTTGTTGGAGTGTTGTTTGTTTGTTGTGAGTTACACAGTGGACGCGTAGCAACTTTGATAGTCAAGTCCTCGGCCTATTAGTACCGGTCAACTGAACCCGTTACCGGGCTTACATTTCCGGCCTATCAACCCAGTCGTCTAGCTGGGGGCCTTACCCCACCAAAGGTGGATGGGATACCTCATCTTGAAGCAGGCTTCCCGCTTAGATGCTTTCAGCGGTTATCCCTTCCGAACGTAGCTAACCAGCCGTGCCCCTGGCGGGACAACTGGCACACCAGAGGTTCGTCCGTCCCGGTCCTCTCGTACTAGGGACAGCCCTTCTCAAGTATCCTACGCGCACGGCGGATAGGGACCGAACTGTCTCACGACGTTCTAAACCCAGCTCGCGTACCGCTTTAATGGGCGAACAGCCCAACCCTTGGGACCTGCTACAGCCCCAGGATGCGACGAGCCGACATCGAGGTGCCAAACCATCCCGTCGATATGGACTCTTGGGGAAGATCAGCCTGTTATCCCCGGGGTACCTTTTATCC
Organism: Verrucosispora sp. WMMD573; assembly: GCF_027497175.1. Taxonomy (NCBI): domain Bacteria; kingdom Bacillati; phylum Actinomycetota; class Actinomycetes; order Micromonosporales; family Micromonosporaceae; genus Micromonospora; species Verrucosispora sp. WMMD573. Next base: position 1,151,488 of record NZ_CP114901.1, read on the forward strand.
GTTGAGCGACACCGCTTCCACACGCAAGTGCCGGATCACTAGTCCCGACTTTCGTCCCTGCTCGACCCGTCAGTCTCACAGTCAAGCTCCCTTGTGCACTTGCACTCAACACCTGATTGCCAACCAGGCTGAGGGAACCTTTGGGCGCCTCCGTTACCCTTTAGGAGGCAACCGCCCCAGTTAAACTACCCACCAGACACTGTCCCTGAACCGGATAACGGTCCGAAGTTAGATACCCGAATCAACCAGAGTGGTATTTCAAGATTGCCTCCACCCATACTGGCGTATGAGCTTCACCGGCTCCCACCTATCCTACACAAGCCGACTCAAATACCAATGTCAAGCTATAGTAAAGGTCCCGGGGTCTTTCCGTCCTGCCGCGCGTAACGAGCATCTTTACTCGTACTGCAATTTCGCCGGGCCTGTGGTTGAGACAGTGGGGAAGTCGTTACGCCATTCGTGCAGGTCGGAACTTACCCGACAAGGAATTTCGCTACCTTAGGATGGTTATAGTTACCACCGCCGTTTACTGGCGCTTAAGTTCTCCGCTTCGCCCCAAAAGAGCTAACAGGTCCCCTTAACGTTCCAGCACCGGGCAGGCGTCAGTCCATATACATCGAATTACTTCTTCGCATGGACCTGTGTTTTTAGTAAACAGTCGCTTCCCCCTGCTCTCTGCGGCCATACAACGCTCCACCCGCGCGGGGCTTCACGTCTCCGGCCCCCCTTCTCCCTAAGTTACGGGGGCAATTTGCCGAGTTCCTTAACCACAGTTCGCCCGATCGCCTCGGTATTCTCTACCTGACCACCTGTGTCGGTTTGGGGTACGGGCCGCTCGAAACTCGCTAGAGGCTTTTCTCGGCAGCATAGGATCACTGACTTCACCTGAATCGGCTCGGCATCACGTCTCAGCCCTGTGCACCACGGATTTGCCTATGGCACGGCCTACACGCTTACCCCGGCACAACCACCGGCCGGGCTCAGCTACCTTCCTGCGTCACCCCATCGCTTGACTACTACCCGCCAGGTTCCCACGCTCACCAACCTCGACCCGAAGGTCTCGGCTAGCTCGGATGGTTAGCACAACGAGGTTCATCAGGGACGCTCCTTCGCGGGTACGGGAATATCAACCCGTTGTCCATCGACTACGCCTCTCGGCCTCGCCTTAGGTCCCGACTCACCCAGGGCGGATTAACCTGGCCCTGGAACCCTTGGTCATCCGGCGGAAGGGTTTCTCACCCTTCTTTCGCTACTCATGCCTGCATTCTCACTCGTGCCGCGTCCACAACTAGGTCACCCCGCTGCTTCACCCCCGGCACGACGCTCCCCTACCCACCCACACACCTGCACGAAACCCCAAAGGACCTCGCGAAGTCATTGTGTGAATGCCACAGCTTCGGCGGTGTGCTTGAGCCCCGCTACATTGTCGGCGCGGAACCACTTGACCAGTGAGCTATTACGCACTCTTTAAAGGGTGGCTGCTTCTAAGCCAACCTCCTGGTTGTCTATGCGACCCCACATCCTTTTCCACTTAGCACACGCTTAGGGGCCTTAGCTGGTGATCTGGGCTGTTTCCCTCTCGACTACGAAGCTTATCCCCCGCAGTCTCACTGCCGCGCTCTCACTTACCGGCATTCGGAGTTTGGCTGATTTCGGTAAGCTTGTAGGCCCCCTAGACCATCCAGTGCTCTACCTCCGGCAAGAAACACACGACGCTGCACCTAAATGCATTTCGGGGAGAACCAGCTATCACGGAGTTTGATTGGCCTTTCACCCCTAACCACAGGTCATCCCCCAACTTTTCAACGTTGGTGGGTTCGGCCCTCCACACGGTCTTACCCGCGCTTCAGCCTGCCCATGGCTAGATCACTCCGCTTCGGGTCTAGAACATGCGACTCAAACGCCCTCTTCAGACTCGCTTTCGCTACGGCTCCCCCACACGGGTTAACCTCGCCACATGCCACTAACTCGCAGGCTCATTCTTCAAAAGGCACGCCGTCACCCCGCAAGGCTCCGACGGATTGTAGGCGAACGGTTTCAGGTACTATTTCACTCCCCTCCCGGGGTACTTTTCACCATTCCCTCACGGTACTCGTCCGCTATCGGTCACCAGGAAGTATTTAGGCTTACCAGGTGGTCCTGGCAGATTCACGGCAGATTTCAGGAGTCCGCCGCTACTCGGGAACACCCACAGAAGACCAGCTGCTTTCACCTACCGGACTATCACCGTCTACGGTCAGCCTTTCCAGACCATTCAGCTAACAACTGGCTTTATCACTCCTCACACGAGTGTCAGCTCGTGTAGCAGGGTCCCACAACCCCGACCACGCAACCCCTGACAGGTATCACACGCAACCGGTTTAGCCTCAATCCGCTTTCGCTCGCCACTACTCACGGAATCACTATTGTTTTCTCTTCCTACGGGTACTGAGATGTTTCACTTCCCCGCGTTCCCTCCACACACCCTATGAGTTCAGGTGCAGGTGACACCACATGACTGATGCCGGGTTACCCCATTCGGACACCCTGGGATCACAGCTCGGTTGACAGCTCCCCCAGGCCTATCGCGGCCTCCCACGTCCTTCATCGGCTCCTGGTGCCAAGGCATCCACCGTTCGCCCTTGACAACTTGACCACAAAGATGCTCGCGTCCACTGTGCAATTCTCAACAAACAACCAACCCACAACCCACCGTCTCCCACCAGCCCGGCAACCACCGGCGGTATGAGAAACCAAGCCATGCCTGGCGCCTCGACAAGCTCCCGCTCGCCTCAAGGCTCTGAAACAACAACCACACAGGTTGTTCCTTCAGGACCCAACAGGGTGCTTTACATCCCTCCCCAGCCGCACCACAGCAACCGTTCCCACCAACCCGAAAGCCGGCTGTACTAAGCGCCCTGACCGTTGCCGAGGAAAAACTCACCAGTGTCTCCGCCAATCGAGCACCCCGACCCGACATCCGCAGGCCGCGGGCTCCATACCACCTTTCGGTGGATGGTGCTCCTTAGAAAGGAGGTGATCCAGCCGCACCTTCCGGTACGGCTACCTTGTTACGACTTCGTCCCAATCGCCAGCCCCACCTTCGACGGCTCCCTCCACAAGGGTTGGGCCACCGGCTTCGGGTGTTGCCGACTTTCGTGACGTGACGGGCGGTGTGTACAAGGCCCGGGAACGTATTCACCGCAGCGTTGCTGATCTGCGATTACTAGCGACTCCGACTTCACGGGGTCGAGTTGCAGACCCCGATCCGAACTGAGACCGGCTTTTTGGGATTCGCTCCACCTCACGGTATCGCAGCCCATTGTACCGGCCATTGTAGCATGCGTGAAGCCCTGGACATAAGGGGCATGATGACTTGACGTCATCCCCACCTTCCTCCGAGTTGACCCCGGCAGTCTCCCATGAGTCCCCAACCGAATTGCTGGCAACATGGGACGAGGGTTGCGCTCGTTGCGGGACTTAACCCAACATCTCACGACACGAGCTGACGACAGCCATGCACCACCTGTCACCGGCCCCGAAGGACCCCACATCTCTGCGAGATTTCCGGCGATGTCAAACCCAGGTAAGGTTCTTCGCGTTGCATCGAATTAATCCGCATGCTCCGCCGCTTGTGCGGGCCCCCGTCAATTCCTTTGAGTTTTAGCCTTGCGGCCGTACTCCCCAGGCGGGGCGCTTAATGCGTTAGCTGCGGCACAGAGAACCGGAGAGGCCCCCCACACCTAGCGCCCAACGTTTACAGCGTGGACTACCAGGGTATCTAATCCTGTTCGCTCCCCACGCTTTCGCTCCTCAGCGTCAGTATCGGCCCAGAGACCCGCCTTCGCCACCGGTGTTCCTCCTGATATCTGCGCATTTCACCGCTACACCAGGAATTCCAGTCTCCCCTACCGAACTCTAGCCTGCCCGTATCGACTGCAGGCCCGCAGTTGAGCCACGGGTTTTCACAGTCGACGCGACAAGCCGCCTACGAGCTCTTTACGCCCAATAAATCCGGACAACGCTCGCGCCCTACGTCTTACCGCGGCTGCTGGCACGTAGTTGGCCGGCGCTTCTTCTGCAGGTACCGTCACTCACGCTTCGTCCCTGCTGAAAGAGGTTTACAACCCGAAGGCCGTCATCCCTCACGCGGCGTCGCTGCATCAGGCTTCCGCCCATTGTGCAATATTCCCCACTGCTGCCTCCCGTAGGAGTCTGGGCCGTGTCTCAGTCCCAGTGTGGCCGGTCGCCCTCTCAGGCCGGCTACCCGTCGTCGCCTTGGTAGGCCATCACCCCACCAACAAGCTGATAGGCCGCGAGCCCATCCCAAGCCGAAAAACTTTCCACCCACAAACATGCGCCCGCAAGTGAATATCCGGTATTAGCCCCGGTTTCCCGGGGTTATCCCAAAGCCTAGGGCAGGTTGCTCACGTGTTACTCACCCGTTCGCCGCTCGAGTACCCCGAAGGGCCTTTCCGCTCGACTTGCATGTGTTAAGCACGCCGCCAGCGTTCGTCCTGAGCCAGGATCAAACTCTCCAACAAAAACCTGTCGAAAAATCCATCCCAGCAACAAAAAATGTTGCCAAAGGAATCCAAACCAACCAGAAAAACCTGGCCAGCCCGGGAAAAAACAAACTTGGCACTGGCTTATCAAGCACCCTGTTGAGTTCTCAAAGAACAACCACACACCATCAAACAACCCCACAAAAGGGGCCACCATCCGGGGCACCACACCCGCCACAACCGCGCCGGGCACTTTTACTACGTTACCTCACCGTCTGCGGCGAGTCAAACCAGGTTGTCCCGGTCCGTCACGCTTCAGGTGGTTCGGCATCCACGATCGAGCGCAGCGGTCACCCGCTTGACTCGATCGTCGGATTTGGCAGGCCGGCCGCTGCGGTTGCCCGCACGCTCGCCCGGTTCCCTGCCGGTCGTAAACCTTACCCGGTCGGTTCCGCCCCACCAAATCCGCCCCTAGGCGGCCAGGTCGAGCCCCACCCGGCCGAGTCCACAGCGGACAGTGTCCTCGTGAACCCGGTGCCGTCCGGAATCAGACCCTCAGGGCTTTCACCCTGTTTGCCCGTTCCGCGTTGGCAGAGAGAAAGTTACGCGCCCGGCGGATTGATCGTCAAATCGGCGTGGAGCGGTCCCCGTCACACTCGTCCATGCCGCTACCCCAGTGCGTCCATCCCAACCGCCGCGCACACCAACAGGGACAGCTGCGCGACGTCGCGGACGGCGCCTCAAGGCGTACCGCGTCGAGCCGCCCGCCACCCGCGAAGGCCCAGCAGGCCCACAGCCGTGCCGATAGCCAACGACGCCGCGATGAGCAGTGCGTGCACCCACAGGAAGGCGGTCGCCGGCCAAGACCCGACGACTCCGCTCGCCCACGACCTCGGATCGTTCCAAATGGCCAGCGCAAACCTCGGCCAGATCACCCAGGTCCATATCCCCACTCCGGTGAGGAACACTGCCCAGCCACGTGACAGCACCATGGTCGGCGAGTATGCCAGCGGACGGACCGGGACGTCGGCGGAAGCGTCCGATCGGTACGGTGGATCGCATGACCCCCCTGCCGAGCCGCACCAACGCGGAGGCGCACCTCTACATGGATCTACAACCGTGCAGCTGCGGGGAGACACGCTTTTCTCGCCAGAGCGCGGTGGTAGCACTCGACGACGGTGACCTGGCCAGCCGCTACACGGGCGCCTGCGTCGGCTGCGGCCAGGAACGGGAATTCCTCTTCCGGCTACCGCCGACGGCATCGTCAGCCGGCGGCGGTTTCCGTTACGGCGGGGACGAACCCTCCCAGTTGCTCGACCCGGGGGAATGGCTGCTGGTCTCCGACGCGTACGCCGGTCAGGTGCCGGCCGACCCAGGGGGCGGCGAGGCCGGTCAGCGAGCGCGTGCCGCGCTGACCCGGGCCGTGGCCGCCCTTGACGAGGTCGGCAAGTTCATCCCACCGGACGGGGCGGTAGTCCCGGCGGACGCCTTTACCACCGATCGCGGCCGGCAGCTGCACCAGCGCGAGCCGGGCCGGTTCCGGCGCGACCGCCTCACCGCCGTCCGCGACGCGTACGCGGGCATGCTTTCCCGGCTCGGCTGAGGCACCTGATTCGCCGGCTACCTCGGCCCATCCTCTTAGTTGCGAGGATCGGTGAAGGTTCCCGGCGGCATCAGCTCTGCCGGCGGCAGATCTGCGTACTCCGTCGGTGTCAGTCGACCGATCAGCTCCCATATCGACCCTGCCACCGCAGTCAGGCTGCGTTCCCTCCCCCCCGAGGCGGTTGGCCCGGCAGGGCCGACCAAGTCCAACTCGTGCACGAAGTAGACCGCCTCATCGCCCGGCCTGCCGGCTGAGATCACGAGCAGCCCGCCGGACGGATTCGCGATCACCAACCAGTCCGGCGACAACCAGGGATCCCGGTGCACACGTTGGCCGTGTACCAGGTCGATCGGCGGGCACTCGGGGTGGACCCCGAACAGCGGGCGCTCCGGCAACAGGGTGAACGGCAAGCCTGGGATGTGATGTTCCGTCTCAGGCTGTGCCCCATTGGTCCGGCCGAGCCAGCCGCGATAGCTCGTCGGCAGCCGGACACCAAGAGCTGCCTCCAACGCCTGGAGTTGAGACTCCTCCACTTGGCCGTACGGCAATAGCCGGGCCGGCTTCCAGAGCCGGCCCGTGGGCGGATCCGGTACCTCATGCTCGTCAACCCTACGAACGGTCACCTTCCACTCGTCCGCACTGACCATGTCCAGATCCGCGAAGCGCCAGGTCTCCTCAGCCACCGGAAAGGTCCCGCCAAGGGTGACCTCGTGGGCGAAGTCATCTCCGCTCGTAACGGGCATGACGATGATTTCGGCCCGCACCGGCGACCCCACGTCGACCCAGCCAACCGCGAACCTGGCCAGGCCGACGCTCGTTGTCGTATTGTTCCCGACCGTGGCCAGATGAGTGAACGAGCGCATCAGCTTCTCTCCCGGTTCCTAACAACGAACGGCCGACCGCACCTTGCTCAGAGCTGCCCGTTCTCGTAGTTGGCGGGGTCCGTGAACGTTCCGGGTGGGTGGATCTCTGCGGGTGGAAGATGGTCCAGCTCCATCGGGGTCAACCGCCCGATAAACTCGTACATCGACCAGGCCACCGCCCTCAGTTTCCGTTCCCGCGCAGCCGCAGCGGCTTGGTCGGGTGGGCCGACCAGGTCGAGCTCACTCACAAAATAGACGCTCTCGTTACCCAACTCCGCCGAGACAACCAGCAGCCCACTGGCCGTACTCGCGATTACCAGCCAGGCTCGCGACAGCCAGGGGTCGCGGTGTCGGCGTTGGGCGTGCACCAGATCGAAAGGGGGATATTCGGGGTGGACGCCGAAGATCGGACCCGTCGGAAACAGGACGATCGGCATGCCTGGGATATGGTGCGTCACCTCGGGTTGCGCGCCATTGGTCCGACTAAGCCAAAGGCGGTAGCCCCGCGGCAGCTGCGCCCCGAGCGCCGCCTCCAAGGACTGGAGATGGGTCTCGTCGAGCTGACCGTAGGGGCGCAGCCGTGCCCGCTTCCACAGCCGCCCGGTCGGCGGCTCCATCACCTCGTTCTCGTCCACCCGACGGACGGTGACCTTCCAGTCGTCCGCACTGGACATGTCCAGGTCCGCGAAGCGCCAGGTCTCCCCGCCTACTGGAAAGGTCTCACCGAGCGTGACCTCGTGAGCGAAACTCTCGTCGCGCTGGAACGGCATAACGATGATCTCGGCACGCACCGGTGGCCCGACATCGACCCAGCGCACCCCGAACCGGGCCGGCCCCACCGGCGTCGTCGTGTTGTTCCGGACGGCGGCCACATGAGTAAACGAGCGCACCAACTCTCTCTCCCGGTTCCCTCAGCCACGATTAGGTGTTCAGCATGTCGTACAACGCCGGCTCGGCGGGAAGCACGAAACCGAGCACGTCGCGGGCGATCCGTTCGGCCTCCGCACGCCCCACCGGCACTGGCGTGGCCTGCCCCGACACCACGCCGCCGGCCGCCCAGTGCAGCGAGCGTCCCGGGCCGCCGACCTCGGACACCATCAGGCCAGCCACGCTACCGCCCCCGGCGAGCAACGCAAAGTAGCTGATCAGGTACCGCTCGTCATCGAGGTGTGTGCGACCAAGGGTGCGCGGCGACGCGGGCTTAGCCGGCGGACCGTGCTGCTTGATCAGCGGAGAGGCGGGGCTCGAAACGGCCAGCGGCCGGTCGACGATCTGCTCGTCAGACGATCGGGGCGACGGCACGGGTGGCTCGACGTTCGCTGCAGGCCCACCGTCCGCCGCAGGTGACGGCAGGGCGACAGCCGCTGACTGTTCCAGGTGCGCACACCACGGACCCATCAGGTCCAGCATCGCTCGCAGCGGCATTGGCGACGGATGCTCCGTGTTCCACGGGTTACGTAGCTGCACGTGGCCGTTCTGCACCGCGACGATCTCATAGACATGCTTCGCCTTCATCCCGTACGGCACCACGGCCAGCCCGGGATAGCTCTCCTTAGGCCAGGTCGCGATGGTGATCGGGCTGCCGGCCGCGAGCAGGGCCGCCAGGTGTCGCTCAGCCTCCGCCTCTCGACCCGGCCTGGTGTCCAGCGGCGTCTGCCGGGCCGGCAGGCCGGTGAGCTGGGTGAGCAGCTCGGCCTGCATCAACGGAGTGCTGCCGACGTTGAGCCGCGCGTAGCCCACAGGTGCGGCACGGTGTGGGTCGTCCTTGCTCTCCCACCCGCGCCACTCGCACTGCCAATGCTCGTGCCGCTCAGTGGTCCAGGTTCGGTCGACCGCCGCGAGCGCCTTCTCCAATACTGCCGCCCACCCGACGCCGACTTCTGACTGGTCGGCGTACGCGGCCCAGGAACTCCCGGCATGCACCGGTACGTCGGGTCGCACGTTGATCCGAATACGCCGTCCGGTCGCACTCGACTCATCCCCGCGCAACACGCTCTCATGCAAGAGGACGTCCACCGTGCCGTCCGGTCTCGGCTGGAACAGCTGGGGAATGCTCTCCGGTCGATGCCCGGCGAGGGCCGCCATCGTGGCCAGCATCCCGCAGTCGCCAAGCACGCCCTGCTGCACCTGCGTCCGTCGGGGCGTTCCGTCGTGAAGCGGTGCCGGCTTACCCGTCGCGCTCAACAGCGCGCGACCGTACTCGACCGGAAACTCGGGGTCTGGGTCGGGGAGGGTCACCCGGTCGGCGACCAAGGCGATCTCGCCGGTGGTCACGGTCGGGATGACCTCGGTCTCGACAGATGGCTCGGGCGGCATCATCGCCCGCAGCGCCTCGGTAAGCGCCCTCGGCACCAGCGCCATCCGCCGGGCGTCAGACTGGTAGTGGAAGCTGTGAGTAGCGAGCACCGCCATGGCGGCGGGATTCGATCCGTACTCAACGTTGAAGGCGGCATGGGCCCGCGCTCGGTCCTCGGTCAGCAGCGCGTGCCGGCCGGCGGGAGTGTTCAGGTCGTACGCGGGGGCCGACCTCTCCAGGTTGAACTCGGGGGCCCCGTCGAGGGTGTACGGGCGCAGGTCGAAGCGGCCGGTCAGGTCGACGTAGATGCCCTCGGTGGCGAGCCGGTCGGCGAGACTTGGGTCGACTCGGCGGACCTGGTCGAGCAGGTTCTGTGGCAGACCGATGAGCTGCCCGGCGAGGGCGGGCATCCGGGGCAGCGAGGATTGGCTCTGCTCCCCGTGTACGGCCAACTCGCGCAGCTTCGCGGCCAGGTCGGCGGCGGGTGGCGGTTGGAGGTCGGGATCGAGCCGGCTGCGGTAGTCGATCGCGCGGAAGCGCTCGACCAGCGTCTGGTTGGGGTTGTCGGCCAGGGCACCGGCCACCGCCTCCGGTGTGATCATCGGCAGGCTCAGCTGCATCACCTGGGTCCACACATCGGCGGGGAGGACCGCGAGCCGGGCCGCTGCGTCGGGCGTACCCCAGCGGAGGCCCAGCCGGTCGACCAGGGTGTCGATCTCGGCTCGCAGGGCGAGCCGGGAGGCGGAATCGGCCTGCGCGTACCAGGCGGCCGTCAGCCGCAGCTCGGCCAGCCGGCCCCGGTCCCGGACCGAAAGGCCGGCGGGATCGATCGGTCCCTCCGCCGCGCCCTGGTCGAAGAGCCCGACCTGGGCAATGCCGGACTCGTGCCGGGCCAGCAGTTCGGCGGCCTCGTGCGTCACCGCGCGGTCGACCGCCGGATCCGAGGCACGATCGGAGACCGTCAGGGTGAAGGTGCCGTCCAGGTTGCGGATGGTCTGCGCCACGACGCCGCTGGCGAGCGCGGCGGCGCTGACCCGCACGCGCAGCGGCTCCAGGCCCGGTGTGCGCAGCTCGAACACGTCGGGGCCAACCGCCACTATCTGGTCCGCGCCGACCGTCTCCGCCAGGGCGGGTAGCACCGTCCGACTCCGGTCCAGCACGGCCGGGGCGTCGGCGGCAGGACGTCCCTGGCCGTGGAACTCCGAGCCGGGCAACGCGGCCACCGTGCTGCGTGCCGGCTCGACGTGGGCGTACCAGGGGCTCATCAGGTCGAGGAAGGCGCGAAGTGGCATCGGTGCCGGGTGGCGGGAGTTCCACGGGTTGCGCAGCTGCACCTCGCCGTTCGCCACCGACACGATCTCGTACGCGTGCCCCGCAACCAGCCCGTACGGTGGCTTGCCGCCCGGCTGGGCAGCGTAGGCGCTGGCCGGCAGGGTGCCGGTGATCAGCGGGCTACCGGCGGCGAGCAGGCCCGCCAGTCGTGCCTCGGCGTCGGCCTCCCGGCCGGGTGTCGGATCCAGTTCGCTGACTCCGGTCGGCAGCCCGGTGAGCTGGCTGAGCAGCTCCGCCTGCACCAGACGGCTGCTTCCGTTGTCCAGCCGGGCGTAGCCGAGCGGGGCGGCCTGCGCGGCGTCCACGCCCGGTCGGGCGGTCCACTGCTGCTGCCACTGGTCGTGGCGCTGCTGGGTCCAGCTACGGTCGATCGCCGCGATCGCCTTTTCCAGCAGCGACGCCCAGGACGCCCCGACCACGGACTGGTCGGCGTACGCGCTGTGACCATTCGAGTTCGGGTGCAACGGCACGTCCGGGAAGACGGTCACCCGCAACTGTCGGCCGGTCGGTGTGATCACGCGGTCGGGTCCACTGGTCTCGTGCAGCAGCACGTCGACCGAGCCGTCCGGGTTCAGGTGGAACATCTGCGCGACGGTGTCCGGCAGTTGACCGGCGACCGAGCCGATCACGGCGATCATGCCGCAGTCGCCGAGCGCACCCTGCTGCACGTCCTCCCGCTTCGGCGGTCCGTCGAACAGCGGCGGCGGTTGCCCGGTACGGGCATCCAACGCCGGCCCGTAGACCGGGCCCGGCTGGCCAGCCGACTCCGGTGGCAGGGTCACCCGGTCGGCCGCGACCCGGATTTCCCCGGGTGCCTGCTGCACCGGGGAGTTCTCCACGGTGGCCGTCGGTGCCGGGGTGATGCTGCGCAGTGCCTCGGTCAGCACGTCCGGCACCAGCCCCATCCACCTGGCGCTTCCCTGGTAGTGGAAGTCGTGCCCGGTGAGCAGGGCCGCGGCTTGGTCACCGCGCAGACCGCGCAGCGCCGCCCGGGCCCGCTGCCGGTCCTCGTGCAGTTGGGCGCGGCGCCCGGCCTCGGTGGTCAGGTCGAACGCCGGGCGTGCGGCACCGAGGTCGACGGCGGGCACGCTGGGCACCATGTACGGGCGGAGGTCGTAGCGACCGGTCAGGTCGACGTAGATGCCCTCGGCGGCGAGCCGGTCGGCGAGTTGCGGATCCACCGCCCGGATCCGGTTGAGGTGTGCCTGCGGGATGCCGACGATCTGGCCGGCGAAGGCGGGCATCCGTGGCATGCCGGACTGCGCGTGTTCGGCCTCGGTCGCCAGATCCCGCAGCCGGGCGTCCAGGTCCGGTTGTTGCGGAACCTGGAAGTCCGGCGCCAGCCGGGCCCGGTAGTCGATCATCCTGATCCGCTCGACCTCGGTGAGGGTGGCGGCACCGGCCAGCACCGTGGAGACCGCGTCGGGCGTGATCAACGGCACGCTGAGCTGCATCAGGTGCGCCAGCACATCCCGGGGCAGCAGCGCCCACCGCGACCGGACGTCCGGGTCACCGACGCGCAGGCCAAGGTGACCGGCGAGAGCGTCGATCTCGGCGCGCATGGCCGGTCGGGCGACCGGGTCGGCGGCGTACGTGGCGGCGAGCAGCCGAATCTCCGCCATCCGACCTCGGTCGTGGGCGGTCAGTCCGGCCGGATCGATCGGGCCGTGAATGTTGCCCGGATCCAGCGGGCCGACCAGCGCCCGGCCGGACTCGTGCAGTGCCACCAGCTCGGCGACCTCGTGCGCGAGCGCCCGTGCCACCACCTGGTCGGCGGCCCGGTCGGACACGGTGACGGTGAAAGCGCCGTCCGGGTCGCGGTGCGACCGGGCCACCAGGCCGTCCGCCAGCGGTTCACTTGTCAGTCGTACGGTAAGCGGGTGCTGCCCGGCGGAGCGGATCTCGAACAGCTCCGGTCCGACCGCGACCACCGCGTCCACCTGGGCGTACGGCGCCACTTGCGGCAGCACTGACCGGGCCAGATCCAGCACCGCCGCCGGGTCGGCGACCGGGCGGCCCAGACCATGGAAGGAGGAGCCCGGAACGGCACCGGCAGTTATCGAGTCACCCGTCGATACGCTGGCGTCATGGCCACGTCCGCCGACCTCTACGCCGCCATCCTCGCCGACCCTGACGACCTCGACCTGCGGTGACGTTACGCCGACGCCATCGAGGCCACCGACCCGGAACGCGCCGAGTTGATCCGTCTCTACCTGACCAGGTCCTACGGTCCCCGGGAGTCGGGGTGGGACGCCACGGTTCGCCTCTGCGATCCGTTGGGCATGAAAACGGATGCTGGGCGGGATGCCCCGCGAGTCGTCTGGCAGCGCAACGTCCCCAGCCGCTTCGTCCGGTTGCGTCAGGCGGTCGGGTCCGCCTCGGGCCACACCTGCCGGCCCTTGATCCTGCCCTCGCGTCGTGCCTGCGCGTACTCCTCCATCAGCCGACGGGGCGGCAGGCTGGAGTGCACTGTGATCACTCCCGACTGGTCGATGATGTAGCTGCCCTGGCCCACGTGCATCCCCGAGGTCCGCTCCTGCTCCGAGAGTCTCTCCCGGGCCAGCCAGCCGAACTCGAACTCCCAAAGCGTGATCGGATTCCCGGTCCGCAGCAGTCGGCTGATCAGCGTCAGCGCCTCGTCCTCGGTCAACTCGCCCCTCTCCGTCAGGCACCATCATCGCCCAGAGGGCGTGGGTTTCCCGCACATCGGCGGCCGGCATCTCCACCGACGTCGTCCCGGTCTGCGGATCCCACCACACCGGCGCGTCGGCGCCCGCCGGGAAGACGATCACGAAGGCGTGCGAGCTGTCGACCTCGGGCCGACCGGTGCCGTCGAGCATGACGTTCCCGGCAGCATCGAGGAGTAGCCAGTCCGCCACCACCAGCGCCGACGCTCCGGGGCCTGCGTTCGCCACCTGCTGATAGAGATCCGCGTACTGGGCGGCGACCGCGTCCGTACGGGCGGGTGGGTCCGTCGGCAGGTTGCCGGGACCCCCGATCCACTGCCCGCCGATCCACGCTTCGGCACGTTCCGGCCCGCCCCGCTCCCCGGTGACGCGGTCGATCAAGCCATCGTCGAACTGGTCCGCCCATCGCGGTACCGACACCTGCGGGTTGCCGTGGAAGCTGGCCAGTGCCGCCAGCGACGAGTCGATGCAGTTGTTCGAGCGGCCAGGCTGCTCCGGCCCACCGTCGTTGATCAGTCGCCCGTACGGATGGGTCGACGGGTCCGCGAAGATCGCGTACCCCTGCGGGGTCTCTAGGCTCGCCGCGAGATCGTCCTGGAAGCGTGGATCCTCCAGCGGCGCCAGCTCAGCCGGGCCGAACCGTCGGCTCTCCGGCAATGACGGGGCGGGGGTGGTGGTGACCGCGCCGTCCGTCGATACGCTGCCGTCATGGCCACGTCCGCCGACCTCTACGCCGCCATCCTCGCCGACCCCGACGACCTCGACCTGCGGCGACGCTACGCCGACACCATCGAGACCATCGACCCCGAGCACGCCGAGCTGATCCGCCTCGACCTCGCCGGGGTCCGCAACACCCGGGAGGCGATGCTCCTGCACCGGCGGGTTCGTCAGCGGCTCGCCGCCGGCGTCGACCACCTGCTCGTCGACTGGCAGATCCGCAACGGTCTGATCGAGTCCGTCACCATGACCGCCCGCACCTTCGTCGCCCACGGCGGGGAGATCTGGGCGCGTCATCCCGTCCGCCACCTGGTCCTGGTCGAGGCCACCGGACTCATGTCGGACGTCGCCCAGGTCGGCTACCTCGACCGCCTGGTCGCCCTCGACCTGCGGGGGAATCCGATCGGCGACGACGGGCTCGCCATCCTCGTCGACTCGCCGCACCTGCGTCGGCTCCGCTGGTTGGGTCTGGCGCGCTGCGGCATCGGTCGGGCTGGGGCCGAGGCCCTGGCCGCCACCCGTAACCTTCCCGCTCTGCGCTACGTCGACCTGCGACGTAACCCCGTCGAGGTCACCGCCCGGGGCCACGGACAGGACATCGACGGCAAGCCCACGTCCGTCGAGATGCCCCCGCTCGGGCAGGAACTGATCGCCCGGTACGGAGCTCTGCCCTGGCTCGACGTCCAATGGGGATGGCGCTGGCTCGGTGTCGGTTGGGAGGAGGTGTGAGGCGTCCGGCCCGGACGGGGAACCGGGTGTGGTCGAACCGTCACCTGGTGTGGCCGGCGCCGGCCGGTTGGCCTCGGCGATCCGTTGCGCATGGAACCGGATGCTGGGCGCGATACCCCGAGAGTCAGCCGGCAGAGCCCCGGCCTGGCGACGGATCGCGTCCTCCACCGTTTCGTCGACCCTGCCGAGCACTGGGCCAGCCACACTCGCCGCTCCGAGAACGCGCAGCTGGCCAGTGCCGTCGTGAAATCCCAGCACGTCGGCGACGCCTAGCGGATCGGTCGCTGGCCCTTCGATAGGGGCGAGGGCGAGGTCGGGCAGCAGGCCGGCGACGCCTCCCGGGAACTCGGCCGCCTGGCCGATCGAGAGCACCACCCGGTCGTACGTCTGTCGGCTGCCGTCGGTGAACTCCACCAGGAAGCCACCCTCGACGGTGTGCCGAAGGCTGACGATCTCCCGCAGCGATCGGTCGACCTGGCTCTGCACGGTGTCGGAGTAGGCACCGATATCGGGCAGCGTGTTCCGCCGGTTGTAGCCGCCACCGAAGCTGTGCCGCAGGCGTGCCTCCGCGTCCTGGACCGGATCACCGGTGAGCTGGTCGGGCGGCGGGTCCATGGCGCGGGCCGACCAGTCGACGCTCGCGGCGGCCGACGCCACCGCCTGTTCGATGTCCCAGGCGCCGGAGGCGCCCGCGCCGAAGACCAGCACCCGGTCACCGGGGCGGTAGGCGTCGGCAAGGTTCTGCCCACCGAAGTCAACAGGCGGAACGGACGGCCGGGGATCACTGAAGGACCCGTCCGGAGCGAAACCCAGCCGGGCCCCGACCTCGGCCGGCACGGCGCCGGCGTCCACCTGCGTACCGTCCGGGTCGAGAACCTGACCGGTGGTGACGTCCACGGCGTAGCCAGACGTCGGGTCGACCACCAGCGGATCGGTGGGTCGTCCGGTCAGATCCGCGAGCAGCGGCAGATCCGACCGGCTGGTGCCGGGACCACCGAGCACGGCTCGGACGGGCGGCGGCAGGCGCTCCGGCGCGATCGGGTTACCGTCCGGGTCCTGGAACAGCGCTGCGCTTGCGGAGCGGTCGACCCGGTAGCCGGTGGTGGGGTCGACGTACCTGCCGGTCACGTCGGCCGGCACGCTCGGTACCCGGGACGGTCCCGGCCCACTGGCGATGTCGACGGAGGTGGTGTAGATGTCCCGGCCGTTGACGGTCACCCGGAAGTTGGCGCCGTCGGGCCAGCCGGTGGCGTCGGCCGGGCGGGGCGCGATCGAGGTGGCGGTGCCCTGGTAGGTCGGCATGCCGGAGAGCGCCCGCGCCGCGCCGACCGCGTCGGCGAAGACGTCGGAGGGGGTGAACTGGGTGCCCTCCTCGGCCAGGTCGCCCGGCTGGAACGGCAGGCCGGGCAGCTCCAGCTCCGACGGGATCTGTCCCATCAGCAGCGCCTGGCGTTCCGCCCACGGGTCGTGTCCCTGCGAGATGCAGAGCACCGGCGGTAGGCCGTGGCCGGCGTCCGCAGCGGCCCCCATGGTGACGAAGTCTGCGGTCGCGGCCCAGCCACCACCGATGACGAGCCGGTCGAAGACGTGGTCGGGGGCCACGCCCAGGGTGGCGTCCACCCTGGCGGTCAACGCGAGGTCGGCCTGATCACGCAGCTCGGTGGCCTGTTGCGCCCAGGCACGCGCCTCGGCGCGGATGGCCGACTGGGCCGCCCTGATGTCCGCCACGAGCTGCCGCCCGTCGCTCTGCGCGAGCCCGATCAGGCTTTCCACCTCGGCGGCGAGTGGGCCCAGGTGGTGGTGGATCAAATCGAGGCGGGCGCGGGCCGCCTCCGGCCCGACGACCGGCGTGTTGCTGCCGAGCCCGTGCACGAGGTGCGCCGGTTCCTGTTCGAGGAGGCCGGAGGCGACGAGCAGGCTCAGCGCCTCGGCGCGGAGTTGACCGGCGGCTCCCGGATCGGTGGCAGCGGAGCTGTCGGCGAGCACCACCCGCAGCTCAGCCAGCCGGCCGATGTCACCCGCGGTCAGCACGCGGGTGCCGTCGCCCTCCGGTCGCGCCCCCTCGGCGAGTGCGGTGGTGGCGTCCAGCCGCAGCCCTTCGGCCCGTTGCTGGGCGATCGTGTCCACTTCGGCGAGCACCGCTGCCACCGCCCGCCGGACGTGATCCGGGTGGGCGCTCGTCGACACCTGTACCACGGCCCCGTCGGTGGTGTAGCGGATCGCGGCCACCGGCGCGACCGACGCGGCCGACGCGACCGGGGTCAGCTCGACGCGTACCGGATAGGGGCCATCGAGGGTGGTCAGGGTGACCGTCGCGGTGGCCGGATCGGCACTGGCCCCGTCCGGCAGCGGCCCGGTGGTGAGGGCCGCCTCGACGGCGATCGCGGTGCGCCCCGGGTCGGCGTCGAGCAGCCCGCCACCAAAGGTCGTACCGGCTGCCGCACGCCACAGGTCGGGGCCATCAGGGTCGGTTGCGGGCCTGGAGTCGCCGGGCGGCAGCGGCGGACCGTCCACGCCTGATGGCGCGGCGTCCCCGGCCGTTCCGACCGGCGGCGTCAGGCCGTCGCTTCCTCCGTCGGCCAGACCTGTCGACCCGTCATCCGGCCCTCTCGGCGGGCCTGCGTGTACTCCGTGATCAGCAGCGGTACCGGCAGACTCATCTGGACTGTGATCACTCCCGTCCGGTCGATGATGTAGCTCCCGTGGCCCAGTTGCCTGCCCTCCGCCCGTTCCGGTGGTGACAGCTGCTCCTTCGCCAGCCAGCCGAACTCGAACGGATGCAGCTCGATCTCGTTCGCCGTGCCCAGCAGGCGTCTGATCAGCGTCAGCGCCTCGTCCTCCGTCATCCGAAACCCTTTCCGCCGTGGTCTCCATCGACCACAACGCATACGTTTGCGACAGGTACGCGGCCGGGGGCAGCGGCCAGGTCGTCCCTCGTTGCGGATCCCACCAGATTGGCCCGTCGGCACCCTCCGGGAACACCACGACGAAGGCGTGCGAGTCCTGAACCTGTACCTGCCCCCGGTCGAGGACGAGTTCACCCGTGCGGGAATCCGTCCTGACCCATTCGGCCACGACGAGGGCCGCCGCACCCGGACCGGCCGCCGCGACACGCTGATGAAGCTGCGCGTACTGCTCGGCGACCGCCGCCGCGTGCTCGGCCGGGTTCGTGGGCAGCCCCTCCGACCCGCCGGACCAGTCGACGCCGAGCCATTCCTCGGCTCGGTCCAGCCCACTCGCCTCGCCGGTGACGGTCTCGATCGAACCGTCCGGGCGGACGTCCGGCCAGCGGGGGAAGGACACCCGGGGGTCTCCGAAGAAGCTGGACAGCGCCGAGAGTGCGGAGTCCAGGCAGTTGTTGGCCCGCCCCGGCTGGCTCGGACCGCCGTCGTTGACCAACTGTCCGTACGGGTGGGTGGATGGGTCCGCGAACAGGACGTACCCGTCCGGCGTACGCAGGCTCTGCTCGACGTCCCACTGGTGACCCGGATCCTCCAACGGTGCCAGCTCACCCGGCCCGAGCCGCCGGGTCTGCGCCAACCCGTGGTCGGTGTCGAGCGGCACCGACGACGCGACCCCTGGCGCCTCCGGCGAACCTGGGCCGGCGTCGCCCAGCACTTCCGGGCCGTTCCGAGCACCTGGAACCTCTGCGGTCAGCCCTCCGAGCGGCAGATCTCCGTCAGCTCGTCCTCCGTCGGCAACGGCACCGTCGCGAAGTGCGCCACCTGGCGCTCGGCCGTCGCCCGGTCGACCTGCTGGATCTCGTGGCGTTCCGGATTCGCCCACAGGATCGCCGCTGCCACGTCGGGCCGGAACGTCCACGCTCGCTTCGGCCGATCCCAGATCACCGCCTGGGTCGGCCCGGTGCTGTCCGCCTCCGCGATCAGGTTTACCGGCGGGCCGCCCGGATCTTCCGGTCTCCGGAGGAGGAAGTAGCCGAACGTCAGTGGTGCCATGCACGCCCCCCATCAGGTCAGGGTCCAGACCCGGCAGGTCGGACGCGGCCAATCCTCGCGCGGCGAGCACGTCGGCGAACGTCAGGCCCTGCTGTCCGAGCCAGTCGAGATACGACTCCCGGATACTCGCCTGCCGGGGCGACGCCATCCACTTGGCGAAGCTGGTGTCCTTCGGTGTGTCGAACCGGGCGCTGTCCATGCCCCCCGGCATGCTCGCCGCGATGCCGTTGGCCTTGTTGACGGCCAGGATGTCGAGGAACGCGTGTACGCGGGCGGCGGGCGACTGCGCCGGGTCACGCATCACCTCGTACTGGTCATGGGTCTGCTTGCCGACGTTGTAGCTGGTGTCGGTCGGGAACTGCAGCTCGAAGGTACGCCCGGACGGTGCCGTGAGCGTGCAGTTCAGGCCGAAGAAGCGGTTACCTGGGTGCCAGAAGTTCTTCAGGTCGGTGACCTGGTAGTCCTGGGCCTCCAGCGAGGCGAGGAGCGCAGCCACCGCCGGCCCGTACGCCTCGGACTCCGGCCCCCGCACCGAGAACCGCACCACGTCGTTGACCGTGTCCAGCGCCGAGCCGATGTCGTACCCGAGTGGCTCCAGCTCGGTGCGGAACTTGCGGGCCAGGGACTCGGCGCTCTTGACGCGGTGCTGCTCGCCGAGCGTGCTGAGGGCGTCGGCGCCGGTAAGCCCGAGCTGCGCGTTGACCTCGGCGTTGAGGCTGTGCAGGTCGGCCAGGATCTGGTCGGCATCGGTCTGCGCGTCGGTCAGGGCGTCGAGCAGAGTGGCCTGGTCGGTGTCCGGCAGCCCGTCCAGGTAGGGGCTTGCGGCCGGATCGCCGTCCGGTGCGGAGCCAGCGTCGTTCAGCCCGTCGGATCCGGGACCGGCCAGACCTGCCGGCCGGTGATCCGGCCCTCCCGTCGGGCCGCCGCGTACCGTTTCATGATCAACGGTGGTGGCAGGCTGGGATGCACGGTCACCACTCCCGTCTGGTCGATGATGAAGACCCCCTGGCCCAGTTGCCGGCCCTGTGTCCGCTGCTGCGGGGAGAGCGTCTCCTGGGCTGCCCAGCCGAACTCGAACGGGAACACCGCTACCGGGTTGTCCGTCCCCAGCAGCGTGGTCATCAGTTGCCGGGCTTCCTCCCTGCTCATCGGCATGGGCGGGCTGCACCTCCATCGACCACAGGTTGTGCGTCAGTCCAACATAGTCGCCGGGCAGCGGATCGGTGGTGGTGCTGCCGAACTGGGGATCCCACCACACCGGCCCGTCCGCGCCCTGCGGATAGACGAGCAGGAAGACGTGCTCACCGGCCGCCTGCGTGTTGCCCTCGGCGTCGAGCAGCGGGTCGCCGGTATTCTCGTCGAACTGGATCCAGTCGACGGCGACGACCGCCGCCGCGCCCGGGCCGGCGTCACGAACACGCTGGTAGAGCTGCTCGAACTGGTCAGCCAACGCGGCCGACCGCTCGGCGGGCGTACCCGGTAGGGCGTCGTTGTCGCCGGTCCACTCGCCGCCGATCCAACTTTCGATCCGGCCGAAGCCGTCCAGTTCACCGAGTGCCGTTTCGACGGTGCCGTCGTCGAGCTGGTCCGGCCACCGCGGGTACGAAACCTGCGGATCGCCGTAGAAGCTGGCCAGCGCCGCGAGGATGGTGTCGACACAGTTGTTGGCCCTACCGGGCTGATCCGGCCCGCCGTCGTTGATCAACTGACCGTACGGATGGGTCGAAGGGTCGGCGAAGACCTCGTAGCCATCCAGCGTACGCAGGCTGCCCTCGACATCGTCCTGATACTGCGGATCCTCCAGTGGTGCCAGCTGCTCCGGCCCGAACTGCCGCGTGTCGGGCATCGGCCAGCCCTGCATGTCCGGCCAGGCAGCCGGAGCTGGGTTTACATCGGCGTTCGCATCCGGCACGCTCTCGGCACCCGGGCCGGGATCGTTCTCGGGGTCGGGGCCGCCCGGTGTCATATCCGAGTCACTCGAATCGGCCGGCATCGCGTCGGAATCATTCGGTCCTGCTGGGACGTCCGCCGGGTTGTTCGGGGCGGCCGGTGTCTCGTCGGTCTTGTTCGGGTCGCCCGGCGTACGGTCCGGGTTACTCGGGTCGGCGACGGCGCCGGGCCGGCCGGTCGGGGTGGTGTTCTGGTTCCGGCTGTCCGTCGGCACGTCGGCGGTCGAGGCCGGCGGGACCGGTGCCGGCACACTGACTTCGGGCACGGCGTTACTGACCGGATCACCCTCGGCATCCAGCACGATCGACCAGACGCCATCTACTCGCCCGGCGTGTAGCGGGCTAGTGTCAGAGATCATCTGATTCTGGCCGTCAAGCCAGATGATGGTGCCGTTGTGGTTGACGGCGTTCCAGGTGTGCGCCCCAGTTCCGTCATTCCAACTCGTGACGATCAAAGCCGCGGATCCCGGACCTGCCGCCCGAAGTGCCTCCGCCACCGCGTCAAGCGCGGTTGCTCCAGTGCCCTGATGGGCGAAGGAAGCGCCGAGCGCCTGCTCCTGCCGGGCGGTACTGCCCGCTTCCACGGCGGTAGACGGCGCAGTTGGAGCCGCCACCTCGGGCCGACCGAACCAGGTAGACAAGACGGAAAGTCCGACATCGGCGCAGTTTGTGTCTCGGCCAGGCACAGTGGGCCCGCCATCGTTGATCAGCCCTGTCCACGGGCCACGTGGATCGGGGTGCACCAGTGGTCGCCCGGTCGCCTCATCGCTTGGGACAGCATCTTCCAACGCCTGCTGGTCCCTCGGGTCAGGCGGAACTAGACCCTCGGGCTGCCCGTAGGGACGGCTGCCACTGAGTGGAGGGCCATTGCCCACCGTGCCTGCTACTGATGGCTGGTAGCCGCTGACGTCCCGATCCGAGTCCGTTATGGGCTCTACATTGAACTGCGGCAGGAAATGAGCGCATGATCGACACGGCGGACGATAATGTCCGAGTTCATAGGTGACACCGTCTGATCTAGCTGGCTTGACCTGATGGGTGACGATCTTAGCGCCCTGCAGGGAGTCCGAGGCGTACTGCTCGAAGGTGCCGGGTTCCCCTGCATTCCGCCATTGCTGTTCCAGTAGGTATAGCTGATCAGACACCAGGGCGACCTCGGCGCATTTGCCATGTCCGCCGCCCACGCCGTCGACAAGTGTTGCCGCTATCCGGTCCAGCGCGGCCTGCGCGAGCGGATGCACCCGGGGCTGTGTCGGTGGCTTCGTGCCCCTGTCGGCGGTCATGCTGGTGTGGGTGGTGATGCTGCCGTCGGGCATCAGCAACGCGCCCGCCATGCCGGGCTGCTTACCCTTGGATATCGTGCCGGCCTTCACCTCTCGCCGGACGGTCTCGGCCAGCGTCCGGGAAGCCTCGATCAGAGCACGTTCCGCTTCGGGACTGTTGGGGTCCACCGACGTCGGAGCCAGCTGCCAGCTGTGGGTACCACGGCCGGTCGGTCCCTCCGACCGCTTGAGGGTCTGCGGGTCCACCGGGCCGGTCGCTGTCTCGGGGCCGGGATTCGTCGGCCCGCCCTGGAGGGTGCCGCTGCTGGTCGGCACCGGGACCACGACCGGCCCGTCGGTGGTCCGCTGAGCCGGATCGGTGCGATCGGGGTTCGGATTCGTCTCCGGATCGGCAGTGGGAGTGGCGTCGAGGGAGGGCGTCGTCGACTCGATGCCCGCCGTTTGCGCCGGCACCGAAGGTGCGAGCGGGTTGGCTGGCGCAGCTGTCGTGTCCGGCCGAGGCGTGGGCTGCGCGGGTTGCGCCGGGGTGGCCTGTGGGGCGGTACCCGGCTGTTGTGGAGATGCGACCTGCGGCGTGGACCCGGTGGGCTGAACCGGGTTGGTCGTGGTCGGGCCTGCGGCGGGTGTGAGGGATATCGAACCTGCCGTGTGCGCCGCTGCCGGATTGACCACCGGTCCAACCGGCGTGCCCCGGCCGGGCGTCGGTTGTGTGGCGGTGTTGCCGGCGGGCTGCTGGGTGCTCGTGCCCGTGGTCGGTGTGCCGGCCGTGGTCGGTGTCGAGGCGTTGGGAGTGCTCGCCACCTGCGGGTTGGTCGTGGCGGGAGTGCCGGTGGTGGGCGTCGGGTTCGTCGCGACGGTCGGGCCCGTGGGCGTGACCGTGGCGGAAGGAGGTGTCCCTACCGCCGGCGCGGTCGGCGACGCCGTCACGGGGGCCGTCGTCGTTCCCGGTAGCACGCTGGGTGCAACGTCCGCAGTGACCGACGGGGCGGTGTCGACCGGCCCGCCGTCGGTCACGCCGGACACCGGGCTGTCGGTCACCGTTCGGCCGGACCCGGTCGAACCGTCGCCGGGTGGGGCGACGGTGACGTCCGCTGGTCTGCCCGCGACCGGCCCACCGTCGGTCTGAACCGGCGCATCGCTCGTCGCCCGGCCGTTGACGCCGGTGTCGGTGTTCGTGTTGGTCCCGTCGGTGCCAGGTGATTCGGTGACCGGCGCACCTCGGCCCTCCGGTCCGCCTGTCTGGTCGTTGGAGACGGTGGCACCGTCACCAACGCCGTCGCTGACAGCCGGAGTCCCGTCCGGCGTCGTGGCAGCCACGTCACCGGGCACACCCACCGGGATCCCGGTGGAGCCGTCGACTCGCGACGGGTCGGCGACCGTGGCCGTGTCCCCGGTCGGCACACCGCCGTCCACCACTGATGCACCGGAACCATCGTTCGTCGGCGCCACCGAACCGTCCGCCGACGGAGGCGCCAGGCTGATCGAGCCCGCTCCGCTGTCGGGGACCGTACCGGCGCCGTTCTGGGCCGCGCCGTTGCCTGTGTCGGTCGCCCCGGCACCGGTGGTCCCGCCCGCACCGTTGGACGTGCCAGCGGCGTCCGAACCGGTTCCGCCGACGCTCGCCCCAGAGTTGGCACCGGATCCGGCCGAGCCGCCGTCCGACGCCGAGCCCGTGCCGCCACCGGTCGCGCCGGCACCCGACGTGGAGCCACCGCCGGTCGAGCCGGCGCCGGCACCGTTGGCACCTTCACCGAGGTCGCCGAGACCTCCTGCGTCTCCGACACCGACGCCGGGATCGGCCCCGCCGACGGGGCCGGCATTCGGCGCGACGTCGAGCCCCGGCCTGCCGAGGAGCGCGTTCGTGCCCCGCGCCATCAGGTTGCCGGTGGCACCACCGGCGAGGGTGGCGCCGGTGCGGCCGGCGCCACTGGTGAAGCCGCCCAGGAAGGCGTCAGCTCCCGGCATGGCCCACTGCCCGTTGATCGTGCCGTTGGCGAGCACACTGGCAGCTGGCGAGATGACGGCGTTCTGCGCACCGGAGGCGAGGCTCGTGCTGCCCCAGCGGACCACGCCGCTGCCTCGGAAGGAGAGCTGGGAAGGGCTGAACGAGAACGGCATTCGGGGTGCCGCTCGCCGGCCGGCCCAGTTCATTCCGGTGCCGAGTACCGCGCCGTAGGCACCACCCACGCCAGCGGTGAGGGTCCGGTTGCCGTCCCACTGCCGCCGCGTGCCGGTGTGCATCTGGTACGCCTGGGCACCGACGTCGATGATCAGCTCCTCGCCGATCTCCTCCACCAACTCGCGGCCGAGGCGATTGAGGCCTCGCCGGAAGCTCTGGCTGGTGGCCATCTGGCCGAGCCGGGTGCCGGCGAGCCGCAGCGCGGCTCGCATTCCCGCCCGGGTCAACAGTTGCCGACCCATCTGGGCGATCAACCGTCGGAAGGCGATCGTCACCGCCTGCCGACCGCCAGCCAGGATGCCGGGGATAGCGCCGGCGGACACCCCACCCAACCAGGCCATCAGGAGCGCGACGAAGACCGCGATGACGGTGATGATGACCGCGATCAGCACGGTCAGCTTCGCGTACTCGATTTCGAGAGCGGCCTGGTCACAGCCGGCGGCGTACGCGGCGGAGATCTCCTGAATCAGTGGCAGGCCGGTGTTCGGGTCCACACCGATCTGGTTCCACAACCCGCCGAACGCCTCGCCGGCACCACCGCCCCAGCTCTGCAGGATCCTCATGACCGCAGGATCGGCCTGGCCGAGCGTCTCGCTTACCGTGTCGGCCAGCGCCTGCCACGCGTCGGCCAACTCCCGCATGCGATCCTCGTCGCCGCTGGGCCAGGCCTCCCCGGCGCTCACCCAGCAGATGGCGTCCCAGACCCACGTGTACTCGCCGAACGTGTTCCTGGGATTGGGTATCGCCACCCCTGAAGCCCCTCTGCCCGATGTCGACCCGTAGCGACTGAGCTGCTACTTGTCGTCGCCGCCGAACAGCGTCTTCACCATGTCGTCGGTGTCGACGGTGCCCTCGACCGCACCCTTGACGGTGGGCCCCAGCACCTCGACCAGCGGCACCAGATCCGCAGCGAGGTCGAGGACCCGCTGCGCCGGCTGATCGTCGCCACCGAGGTAGTTCTTGTTGAACTCGTTGCCCGGCTCGTCGTCACCCCAGGGCCGGTCGCTGTTCAGCCCTCCGATGGTCGCGGCGAGGTTCTGCCAGGTTGTGGCGAGCCGAGCACCGGCCGCACCGAGTTCGTTGGCGCCCTCCAGGGCTGCGTCGGGCTTGACGAAGGTCTCGCGCAACTCACTCACCGCTTTTCCTCCCCGGGCAGGTCGCTGTCCAACTGACGGAAAATGCCGTCGAGGTCGTGATCGATGTATGCCTGGAACTGACTGTCCGGTACGAACGGTCGGACCAGCTTCTCGACCTCGGCCATGGCCTGCTCGGTAGCCCGCCGAATAGTCTCGGTGACCGTGGCGGAGAGCTCCTTCGAGTTGGGCCGGCGGTAGATACGCGGATCGAACTCGACCTTCGTCACCTGACCACGAGGGCCGACCGTGACGGTGACCAAGCCGTCTTCGGAGGTGACGGTCGCCTTCACCGCCTTGAGCTGTTGTTGCAGGTCACCGACGCCGGAGCGCATCCGCTCGAACTGCGCCATCAGCTCGTCGGCACGGGCGCGCAGCGCCTGTACGTCCATGGCGTGTTCCTCCCCGCGCAGTCCCGACCGCCGCTCACGCCCGGGCGTGACAACTCGACCATACTGAATGGGCACGACTTCGGCGTGCCCGGTCTGACAGCGGCCCGCCGCTAGGATGCAGCGGGACCGGTTGACGGGAGGCGTGCAGACATGTTCCGGGACCGTCCTGTGGCGACGTTTGCGCTGATGGGAACGCTGCTGGCCGCAGCTCTGACGATTCCCGTCGCGAGCCCGGCGGCTGCCGCACCGGCGATTTGCGATAATCCGAGCGATCCGGGAGAGGTCAACACCGAGACGCCCTGGCATCAGCGGTGGCTCGCTCCGCAGCGGGTGTGGCCGTTCAGCACTGGCGCGGGAGTACGGGTCGCGGTCGTCGATTCCGGTACCGACAGCAGTCACCCGCAGTTGGCCGGTCGGGTGACCACCGGCTTCGACGCCCTGCGCGGCACCCCCGGAGGCGACGTGGACTGCGTGTCCCACGGCACCGCCGTGGCCAGCATCATCGCCGCCCGCCAGCAGGACGGGGTCGGCTTCCATGGTCTGGCGCCGGATGTCACGATCGTGCCGGTCAGAGTCAGTGAACGCAACGCCAATGAGGGTCCGGGCGCTGGCGGTGACACCGTCACCGGAGCCGTCTTTGCGCAGGCCATCCGACGCGCGGTGGACGACGGTGCCGACGTCATCAACCTGTCCGTGACGCTGTACCAGCCGGACCCTGACGTTGAGCAGGCCGTCCGGTACGCGCTGGAAAAGGACGTGGTGCTGGTCGCTGCCGCCGGCAATCAGCATCAGGACGGTGCCCGCCCCGACCCGGTGCCCTACCCGGCGGCCTACGACGGCGTGATCGGCGTCGGCGCCATCGACCAGTACGGCGCCCGGATCCGGCAGTCCCAGATCGGGCCGTATGTGGACATCAGCGCTCCGGGCGGCGCGGTGGTGGCGGCTACCAGGCTGGTCGGACACAACACCTACGACGGAACGAGTTTCGCCGCTCCGATGGTGAGTGCGACCGCCGCACTGATCCGCGCGGCGGAGCCGAACCTGTCGGCCCGGGAGGTCACTCGACGCCTTCTGGCCACCGCCGATCCGGCCCGGGGCGACGCGGCACGCGGCTACGGCAGCGGCGTGGTCAACCCGTACCGGGCCGTCACCGAGCGACTGACCACCGGAGCCCCGGTCACTCAACCGCCGCTGCCCGACGTGCCACACGACGCAGCGGCACAGGCCCGCGCGGACCGCTGGGCGGTCTTTGGCCGGCTGGCCCTCTGGATAGGCCTCGCGCTGGCCACGGTCGCGGTCGGCGTCGCGGTGCTGGCCACGCTGCTGCCGCGCGGCCGTCGCACCCGTTGGCGGCCCACCCGCCCGTCGGCACCGCCCCGGACCGAGCCCGAGATCGACGAACCCGAGGAGATCTTCTTCCGGGTGCCAAACTCGATGCCGCGCGGATGAGCGCGGCGTCGCCGCAGGTCACCGGTTGGCAAGTGCTGCTGCGGCGCAGACGGTGATGGCCCGGCGCGGGCCGGGCCATCGGTGCTGCGTCCTCGGTTTCAGCCGCCGAACTTCGCGCGGTTCGCCGCCTCGCGGGCCTGCATCTTCCCGGCCGACTCACGAAGCGCCTTCTCGATGCGACCGAGCAGGTCACGAAGGTCGTTGGCGGCCGACTCCCACTCAGTCTGCCGCTGGAAGTACGCCTCTCGGGCGTCGCCGTCCCAGGTGGCCAGCAGCGGCGCGATGCCGGACTTGAGCCCGTCGAGCTCTCCGGTCATGTTGCGGACCGCACCGCTGCAGCTGTCGGCCGCGGCGTTCAGCCCGGCGAAGTTGTACCGAATCTCCGTCATGAGTCTCTCCCCCGTCAGAGCTTCAGCGCCGCGGTGATCTGACCGGCGGTGGCACCCGCGCCGTCCATGTCGGCCCGGATCTCCTCGTCACTGACGTCGTAGTCCTTACCGGCAGACCCGACCGCCTCGGCGATCGCCCGCAGCGCGACGTTGAGTCGGGCCATGTCCTGGTCGAACCGCTCACGCACCTGCTGGAAGGAACCGGCACCAGCGCCCTTCCACTGGTCGTACAGCGGCGCGAGCTGGTCCATCAGCGAGTTGAGATTGCCGGTGAGCCGATCGGCGACGGCATCGACGTCGCCTTCGGTCTTCAGCATCAAGCCGGTGTCGGTGTTCATCGACATGACGGAAGTCACCCCCGTCCTCAAATGATCGCCCCGACTCACCGGGGCGTCCTGTCAGTCGGTGCTCGCGCACCATCGTCGTACGAACGGTAACCGGTCGTGTCCAGCCCGCGCTAGACCGTTGCCCGTCACGCATCTCCATTGTGGCTGGTCAGGTCACTCCGGGTCGAGTGCGAGTTTCGCCGTCGTCGGATCCAGTACCGGACCCTCAGGCAGGCGAACCACCAGGCTGGCGGGCAGCCGTACCGGTTGCACCTTCGCGTAGCCGAGAATGGCGGGGACGCCCTCGGAGGCCAGCGGGTAGCGGTGACCCAGGTCGGTGACCAGATTCAGGGTGCCCGTCTCCTGGTCGGGGGAGGAAACGGCGGCGACCAGGACGCCGTGACCCGGCTCGATGACGACCCGATCGGCGAGCGGGATCCCGTCGCCGGTCTGCTCGCCGGTGCGTACCGGCTCACGCACCGGTTGGACCTGCGCGTCGAGCAGTAGCGTCGGCTCATCCGTGCCAGGCTGGTAGGCCGCGCAGATCGCCGGCTGGTCGCCGGCCAACCGGGCGATCTCCGGCCGCTGCTCCGGCGCGCGATGCCGCCCCTGGGCCGGCGCGGCTGCCTTGGGCGCCGCAGCAGCGGTACCGGCGGCCAGTTCGATCGGGTAGGGCCTCGCCTCTCCCGGGTACGCCAACTGGGTCTCCCCGTCGGCCATCACCACATCCGCCTGGACAGGTGTGATCGGCACCAGCCTCGTCCGTTCGGCGAGGTAGTACTGGCGGCTGCCGCCTTGGCTCTCCACCACGAAGACCTGCCCGACCCGGGCGTCCGGCAAAGCCGTGGAGGTTGCCCCCCGGTCGACCACCCGTCGAGGCGCGATCGGCTCCCCGGCCGGCAAGGCGTTCAGCCACGCCCCGCCCACCTCCACCACCGGCTCGGCGCTCATGGTGAGACCCTCCAACACGATCTTCTCGCTGCGGATCTCGTACCGATGGTCGCGCCAGACCAGATGCAGCCGGTCGGTCTTGCGGTCGCGCACCAGCAGTGCGCTGTCGCCCGGTTCCCGCCCGCCGCCGGGTGCCCGTCCAACGGTGAGCACGGTGGTGGCGACGACACCGCCGGCCGCGTTGCGCGCCGGCTGGGTGCAGAGGGTCCAGGGTCCCTCCAGGATGCGGCCGGCCGGGGGTAGCGCGTCCGGGGCGAACGGGATGCCGATGCGTGGGCCACGTGGGGTGCCGACGAGCGAATTGCGGGAGACCGAGATGGTCGGCGCCGCAGTTTCCATGGCCAGCAGGGCGGACGCGTAGTTGAGCACCGGATGCAGCCGACCCTCCCGGTACAGGTAGCGGGTGCCGGTCTCCTTCTCCAGGATGACCGCGCCGCCCTCCTTCCACTTGGTCGCGCCACCGGGACGCAGCAGGCCGTAGACCCCCACCGCGGCCAGGCAGAGCACGGCCACCATCACGCTGGCGAAGCCGGCACCGCCGAGCCGGCGGAACGGTGCCGCCTCCGGATCGGGCTCGCGCGCCACCAGCGCGGAGGTCATCCGCTGGACGAAGAACTGGTACGACTGAACCTGGTCCCGCCGCGACGGCATGGCACCCCTTCCCTGGCGTACGCCGGCACGGTCACGCACTCCGGACCGCGGTGCCTACCATAGGCACGGCGTCGAGCCGACCGGTGCCCGCATTCGGCGTCGGCCGGCGAAACCGAAGACGGCATCCCGAGGAGTCCTTCAGTGATCAGCCGCGACGAGGCCCTGGCCATAGCCCGCGAATGGGCCGACGACCGCCGGACGACATTCGACGTGACCCTGTTCGAGTTCGACCTCGGCTACGTCGCCTGCCTCGTTGAGCCAGCCGCCGCCGCGACCGACGGTCCGCCCCTGCCACCCCCGGCCACCGGGTACCCCCGGGCCGTCATCGACAGGGAGAGCGGCGAGGTTTCCCAGTGGCCATCGCTGCCGTGGCAAACCATCGCCGAGCGGTACGCGCAGCGCCGCGCCGCCGAGGGACGCTTCCCGCCCGACGTCCGGTACGTGCTGGAGCAGGCCGGCTGGTTCCCGGGACGTGACTTCAGCGCGGCAGTCGACCACTGGATGGTCCGCTTCGCCGATGAATTGGCCGGGTTGGAGTGCCCTTCGATCGTCAGGGCGGCATTAATCGAGTTCGGCGGCCTGAGACTGCCTCAGTTCGGTCGGAGCGGCCGACCGGGCGGCGGGTTCATGAGCTTCATCCATCCCACTCGAGGTGGTGTGGTTACGGAGGCTGCCCGCGACTTCGCGGAAGAGTTCGACAACCCGGTCTACCCGATCGGAAACAACGAGGACGGACCGTCCGAACTGGTCGCCGACGCGCAGGGGCGGGTATTCATGCTGCACTGGGCCGACGACTTCTTCGTCGGCCCGGACATCGATTCCGCCATCGTCAAGCTGATCCGCGGTGGTCCCATGTCAGAAGCGCACGACCGCGACTGGTGACGGAGCCGTCAGCCGTTGATGGCGCGCATGAACGCGTACAGGCCGAGCACGCTGCACGCGACCGGGACCACCGCCAGCTGGAGCAGGATGTCGAACACATCGCCGAGCCGGGCCAGTCGGGGCGACGGGGCACGCCGGCTGTAGGCGAGCCCGGCGGCGGCCGACAGCCCGGCCGCGACCAGGGCCACCGGCAGGACGGCCAGCACCCGGGCGCCGGTCGACGCGTCGGTCGCACCGACCAGGGGCAGCAGCCCCAGGCCCACCAGTCCGACGGCGAGCATCGGCACCCGATGCCGGACCGTGGACACCAGCCGGGCCCGCAGCAGGTAGCCCAGCGAGATGATGCCGGCGAGCAGCAGCGCGGAGAGCGTGCCGGTCGCGGTGAGCACGATCAGGCCGGCGATGGTGACGACGAACGCCCCGAAGACCATGCCGGTGAAGACCTCGTCGGCCCGAGCGGTGGCCTGGTAGATGACTTCGCGCTTCGGCTGCGGCTCGTCGCGCAGCAGGTCCGCGGCGGTACGCGGCAACGCCGGCATCGGCATCTTCCCGAGCCGTACGGAGAGCAGCGGCATCGCCGGCAGCAGCAACGCCACCGCACCGACCACGATCGCGGTGCCCTGTGCGGCGTCCATGGCACCGAGCGCGATCAGTCCGCCGACCATGCCCCAGAAGCCGACGAAGACCGCGGCCACGAAGACTCTCGTCGCGTCGCCCACACCGAGCAGCCCGAGCAGCCCGGAGAGCAGCAGCACAGCGGAGCCGAGCAGCACGTGCGGCGCTCCCAGCGCCCAGACCGACTCGCCGGTGCCGATCACCAGCACACCGCCGACGAAGGCGTAGGGCAGGCCGGCGGCGGCGACCACCGCGCCGGCGAGGGAGTCGGCCATCGCCCGGGAGAGCACGATGCCGCAGACCAGCAGCAGCCCGGCCGCGCCGAGGGCAACCGCACCACCGAGCCAGCCGGGCTCGTCGGACGTCACGATCACGACGAGGCCGAGCAGCAACAGCACGCCGGCCACGATCAGACCGGTCAGCCGGGTCGCGAACGGGCTCCAGACCACCCCGCGTCGTCGGGCACCGTCGGCGACGGCCTCCATCAGGTCGTCGTACGCCAGCTCCGGCCACTCGGTGCGCCGGGGCACCAGGTGCAGCGTCTCGCCGTCACGGACGTTCTGCGCGGCCAGCGTACGGGTCAGGTCGACCGGGCTGCCGTCGCTGCGCCGCAGCATCCAGCCGCCGTGGCTGGTGCCGTCCGACGGCTCCTCGTCGGCCTGCCGCAGCACGGCGGGCAGCAGCCCGACGAGCGGCAGGTGCTCGGGCAGGGCGAGGTCCAACCGTCGGTTGGGTGCGACGACGGCGATGCGCGCGAGTCCGGTTCCGGCCTGGGTGACCACTAACGACCCCTCGGTACGAGGAGCGGGCCGGCGGCCCGCGGCTGTCCTGACGGGCAAAGGCTACCTACCATGTGCCGGTGACGCGGGGGGCGGTTCACCGCGGCGCACCAGACCCAGGAGAGGCGACGGAGGTCTGTCACGTGAGCACGGTGGTCGTCAAACGACCCGCCCGCCAGCCAGAGCCGGAGTATCCCTCCGGCGAGGTGCTGCTGGACGCGCCGCCCGAGGTGCCCGCGCCGAGTGGTAAGGCGTGGGGGCAGATGCTGATGCTGCTGCCGATGCTCGCCGGCTCGTTCGCGATGGCCCTGATGTTCGCCGGTCGAGGTGGCTCGACCCTCGGCTACGTGACAGGTGGCCTGTTCGGACTCTCCGCCATCGGCATGCTCGGGTCACAGCTGACAAACAACTCCGGCGGCCCGGGCAAGCAGGAGATGCTGCAGAAACGCCGCGAGTACATGACCCACCTGTCCCGTCAGCGGCGTCGCGTACTCAAGACGATTCGTAGGCAGCGGGAGGCGGCGTTCTACCGGCATCCAGACCCGGACGTGCTCTGGTCCCTGCCGTTGGGACCTCGGCTGTGGGAGCGTCGACGTGGCGACGTGGATTTCGCCACCGTACGCATCGGCCTCGGGCCGCAGGAGCTGGCGACGCCGTTGGTGCCGCCGCCGGCCACGTCGTTGGAGAAGCTGGAGCCGATGTGCGCGCTCGCGCTGCGCCGGTTCCTCACCACCTACGGCGAGGTGCCGGACCTGCCGGTGACGATGGCGCTTAACGGATTCGCCCGGGTGCATCTGCGCGGCGACACCGAGGCGGCCCGGGGCATGGTCCGGGCGGTGCTCGCGCAGGCCGCCGCGTTCCACGCCCCCGACGACATGCTCATCGCGATCTGCGTAGCGCCGGACCGGCGGGCCGACTGGGAATGGACGAAGTGGCTGCCGCACGCCCTGCACCCGTCGCGCACCGACGCACTCGGCCAACTGCGCCTGGTGGCACCGTCGGTGACCGGTCTGGAGGCGATGCTCGACGACGTGCTGGCCAGCCGGCCCCGGTTCAACGCCAGTGGCGGTACGCCCCAGGTCGCCGGACCGCACGTGCTGGTGGTCATCGACGGTGGCGACACCGCCGGGTCGGATCACCTGATGACCGATGGTGGGGTGGAGGGTGTCACCCTGCTCGACCTGTCCACTCCGGCGCCTCGCCTGCTCGACCGGGCGCGGCTGGTGCTGGAGGTGTCGGCGGAGCGCCGGCTGCACAGCATCACGGTGGACGGTCCGGCTGAGATCGGCCGAGCCGACGACTGCCGGGCAGTCGAGCTTGAGGCATTGGCCATGCAACTGGCCCCGCTCCGCCTCTCCGCCGCCTCCCGGGGCAGCGGCGACACGCCACTCACCACGGAGCTGGGCCTGGCCGAGCTGCTCGACATCGGCGACCCCTACGAGTTCGACGTGGATCGGGCGTGGCAGCCGCGACCCAACCGCGACAAGCTGCGGGTGCCGATCGGGGTGGGTGCCGACGGCGGGCCGGTGGAGCTGGACCTGAAGGAGTCGGCGCAGGACGGCATGGGCCCGCACGGGCTGCTCATCGGCGCGACCGGCTCCGGCAAGTCGGAGCTGCTGCGCACCCTGGTGCTGGCGCTGGCGGCCACGCACTCCTCGGAGAGCCTCAACTTCGTGCTTGTCGACTTCAAGGGTGGTGCCACCTTCACCCGGCTGGACGGCCTACCGCACACCAGTGCGGTGATCACCAACCTGGCCGACGAGCTGCCTCTGGTGGACCGGATGACCGACTCCATCAACGGCGAGCTGGTCCGTCGGCAGGAATTGCTCCGCGCGGCCGGCAACTACGCCTCGCAGCGTGACTACGAGAAGGCCCGGGCTGCCGGCGCACCGCTGTCTCCGCTGCCGAGCCTGCTCATCATCTGTGACGAGTTCTCCGAGCTGCTGACCGCCAAGCCGGACTTCATCGACATGTTCGTGCAGATCGGCCGCGTCGGCCGCTCGCTCGGCGTGCACCTGCTGCTGGCCAGCCAACGTCTGGAGGAGGGTCGGCTGCGGGGACTCGACACCCACCTGTCGTACCGGATCGGTCTGCGGACCTTCTCGGCGATGGAGTCCCGGGTGGTGCTGGGGGCCACCGACGCGTACGAGCTGCCCCGGTCGCCGGGGCACGGCTACCTGCGTTTCGGCACCGAGCCGCTGGTGCGGTTCAAGGCCGCGTACGTCTCCGGCACCTACCGCAGCAAGACCGCGGCGGCGGTAGCGGCCGGCGACGGCGAGGACCGGGTACGCGAGTACACCACCTCCTACGTCGCACCGCCGGTGACCCGTACGCCCAGGGAGGAGACCGCGCCCGAGCCGACCGACGGGATTGGCGAGAGCGTGCTGGACATCCTGGTCGGTCGACTCGCCGGGCGAGGCAAGCCCGCCCACCAGGTGTGGCTTCCTCCGCTGGCCGAGCCGCCGACGCTGGATCAGTTGCTGCCTCCGATGAGCGCGGATCCCGCCCGTGGCATCACCGTCGCGCACGCCGGCCTGCTCGGCGAGTTGCAGGTGGCGGTCGGCATCGTCGACAAGCCCTTCGAGCAGCGCCGTGACGTGCTGTGGTTCGACCTGGCCGGCTCGGCCGGTCACGCGGTAATCGTCGGCGGTCCGCAGAGCGGCAAGAGCACCCTGCTGCGTACGGTCGTCACCGCCCTGGCGCTGACCCACACTCCGCGCGAGGCCCAGGTCTACTGCCTGGACCTGGGCAGCAGCGCCCTGTCGTCGCTGCGTGACCTGCCCCATGTGGGCTCGGTGGCCACCCGCCTCGACTCCGGCCTGGTCCGGCGCACCGTGGCCGAACTGCAACTGCTGATGGGCGAGCGGGAGCGGCGGTTCGCCGAGCGCGGGGTGGACTCCATGGCCGAGTACCGGCGGGCCCGCCGGCACGGCCAGCACGACGACGACCTGTTCGGCGACGTGTTCCTGGTCATCGACGGTTGGGCGACGTTGCGGGCGGAGTTCGAGGACCTGGAACCGACGATCAACGACATCGCCAACCGGGGGCTGTCCTTCGGTATCCATCTGATCGTGACCGCGAGTCGGTGGATGGACCTGCGACCGGCTGTCCGGGACGTCTTCGGCACCCGGCTGGAGCTGCGGCTGGCCGACGCCAGCGACTCCAACCTGGACCGGCGCGCGGCGATGAACGTGCCGGAGAAGTCACCGGGCCGGGGCATCACCCCGGACGGGCAGCAGTTCCTGGCGGCGCTACCCCGAGCGGACAGCGCGCAGGAGGCGGAGACCCTGCCCGAGGGCGCGCGGAAGCTGGTGACCGATCTGGCCGCCGCCTGGCAGGGGCCGGGAGCGCCGCCGATCCGGTTGCTGCCGCCCGTGGTGCCGTACGGCAGCCTGCCGAACACCGGCCGCCCGGGAATCCCCATCGGCATCGCCGAGGTGGACCTTCAGCCGGTGCAGGTGGACTTCGCCGCCGACCCGCACTTCATCCTGTTCGGTGACGGCGAGTCGGGCAAGAGCACCTTCCTCCGGGCGCTGGCGCAGACCATCGTCGATCGCAACGACCTGACCGAGGCTCGGCTGGTCATCGTCGACTACCGGCGCAGCCTGCTCGGCGACATCGACACGCCGCACCTGATCGGGTACGGCTCGACCGCGCAGGTCACCGAGAGCATCGTCGCCGAGGTGGCTGCGGTGATGCGCGACCGGCTGCCACCGCCGGACATCAACGCCGAACGGCTGCGGGCACGCGACTGGTGGAAGGGTCCCGACCTGTACGTGCTTGTCGACGACTACGACCTGGTGGCCGGCGCGGGCAGCAATCCGTTGACACCGCTGTTGGATTTCCTGCCGCAGGCTCGCGACATCGGCCTGCACGTGGTCATCGCCCGGCGGACCGGCGGCGCCGGTCGGGCGCTCTACGAGCCGGTGTTGATGCGGCTCCGGGAGATCAGCACGCCGGGCATCGTGATGTCCGGCAACCGGGACGAGGGCGTCCTGCTCGGCACCGTCCGGCCCGGGCCGCTGCCGCCGGGGCGGGGCTGGCTGGTGTCCCGGCGTGGTGGTACCCGGTTGGTGCAGCTGGTGCACCTTCCGCCTCGCGCGTGAGCCCGGTACGGGGTTGCCCGATCAGGCTACTGTCGGCCAGAGTGGACTCACGGTGCGCGGCTACAGACCCCCGACACGTCGGTGCGGGAAGCAGTCGCGCCGGCATCGTGTGAGCGGACGGGGGAGGGAACATGGGCGACGAGTGGCTCGTCGACGAACAGATCGACGTCGACATCCAGCAGCTGAAGGACTTCGCGCTGGCCATCCAGAAGGAGATGGAGACCAACTTCCAGCCCAGCTTCGACAACGGTCTGCGTCCCATGCTCACGGTGCAGGCACCGTTCGGCGGCGGCGGGCTCAAGGAAGCGGCGTTCTTCCGGGGTCGGCACGACGAGAGCCGGATGGCGATCTCCAATCTGATGGGCGACGTGATGAAGGGACTCACCGCCCTGAGCGTGGCCGCCGTGTCCATCTCGGCGGAGTACCTGACCGGGGACGCGCTGGCCCAGGCCACAAACGAGGACGTCTACAACGCCTTCTCCGCCGTCGACGGCCAGGACACTCTCAGCGGCCGGTGGCAGGAGGGCACGGAGAACCCGGCGGACTCGGTGCCGGAGACGGCCCTGAACCCGGAGCCGATGAACCCCTACTACGGGCTGGACTCCTGCCCGACCGGTGAGCAGCGCGAGGAGACCCCGGAGTGGGCGCGGGCCGAGGTCGTCGGTGAGGGCTCCGGCAGCTATGTGATCCACGGTGACGGCGAGCGCATGCACGGCGAAGATCTCCGGCTGGATCAGTCGGATCTCCGGTGACGGTGGCACAGGCGAGGCCCGAGGAGCGGGGATGAGCGACGACTACTACGGCTGGCAGCCGGTCAGCTACCCGATGTACTCCGGTGTGTCGGACGACTACGCGGCCGAGCGGGCCGCCCAGGCCACGCCGTACGAGCCAACGGCGTGGGATTCGGTGAACATCGAGCAGATGTGGGAGTACGTCCGCAAGGAGAGCGACGAGCGGACGACGGCGCTCGCCGACATGTGGCGGCGGGCGGCCAGCCTGCTGCAGTCCACGCGGGACAACCTCAAGCGCCACGCCGACTCGCTGGACGCCCGCTGGCAGTCGCCAGCGGCACGGGTCTTCATGTCCCGCGTTGGTGCCACGCTGCACTCACTCGACGAGTGGAAAGAGGTGGCCAGCAACAACGCCACCGGCCTGGACCAGCTCGCCAGCAAGATCGAAACCGCCCAGCGGGAAATGAGGACACTCTGGCAGGAGTACCAGGCCGAGCAGACCCGGCAGGGCGAGCGCCGCTCGAACGACGAGGGCTTCCAGGCCGTCGACCTCGTCGACTGGATTCCCGGCGTCACCGGTAACGACGCCAAGTCGTACGAGGACGTGCAGAACGAGTACCACCAGCGCGCCAAGGGCATCGCCAAGCCGCTGGCCGACCTCTACATCGACGTCTACATCTCCAACATCTCCCGGGGTGGGAAGTTCAAGGGCCCGACGGACGCGGTCATCACCACTCCGTCGAACGTGCCCCGCCCTGGCGCTCCGGGAGCACCGGGAGCGCCGCCGGCAGCACCCGGAACGCCCGGGCCCGCGCCGAATCGGCCCGACATGCCGACTCGTCCAGACCTCGGCGACCGGCCGGCCGATCCGGCCGGTACACCGCCGCCCGGCGTGCCTGACGGCGTCACGCTCGCCGGCACCACGGCGCCCACCGCGCCAGCCGGGCCACCACCCGCCACGCCGCCGGTCACCACGCCGGGCGTCCCCACGACGCCCGGGCCGGTCGCACCGCCGGTCACCGGCCCCGGGCTGCGCCCGAACAATCCCGGGCTCTCGCCGAACTCGGGGAACCGGCCGAACGCTCCACGCACCACGCTGCCCGGCTCGGGCGGCCCCGGCACCCCCGGCAACGGCCGCGGTCCCGCACCGAACCGTCCGACACTTCCCGGGGCGGGTGGCCCGGGCAGCGGATCCGGTGCGCCGCCCGGCGGCAAGCGTGGTCCCGCACCGAACCGTCCGACGCTGCCCGGTAACACCGGCGGCGGTGCTCCCGGCGGTGGCCGAGGTCGGCCGGGCCTGGGCAGCCGGCCGGGCGCTGCGGCCACCCCACCGCCGTCGAGCCCGCGCCTGCCCGGCTCCACCGCCCGCCCTGGTCAGCGCGGCACCGCCCCCGGGCGTCCCGCCGCACCTCCGCCGAGCCTCGGCGGCCAGCGTGGTGCCACCCCGGGCGGGCCGCCCAGAGCTGGTTCGCCGTTGAGCGGCAAGCCCACGGCTGGCAAACCGGTGACCGGCGGGAGCACCGCCGGTGCCCGGCCCGATCTGAGCGGACGCGCCGGGGCGGGCACCGGCCGGCCCGCGCCGACCACGGGTCCGGCGCCCTCGCTGGGCGGCCGACGCGGTGGGCCGACCACCCCGGCTGCGCGTAAGGGTGCGCCGCACGACGGGGACCAGGAGACCTGGGAGTACGGCGACGGCGACGACGAGCTGTGGGCCACCGAGTCGTCGGCCGTCGGCGTCGTGGAGGCTCCGACGGAGCACCGCCCCCGAGAGCAGGGCAAGGCCCTCGGCCAGGGCTGATGTGATTCGGGTCGGTCACCCAACACTGGGTGGCCGACCCGTACCATGCAGTGACCGTCCAACCCCGGCCGTTCCGGCTGTGGCCCCCAGTGGAAGGTAGACGGGCATGCGTGTCCTCGCCCGATCGGCGGCCGTCTTGGCGATCGCCGCCGCGAGTGTCCTGGCACCTCTGGGACTGCCTGCCGCCCCCGCGCTGGCCGATTCCACCAGGCGCGAATCGTGGCATCTGAAGGCCCTGGAGATACCCGAGTTGCACAAGATCGCTCAGGGGGACGGTGTCGTGGTGGCGGTGATCGACACCGGGGTGGACGCGAAGCACCAGGATCTCAAGGACAACGTCCTGCCCGGAGTGGACTTCTACGACGAGGATGCCAGGGGCCGGGTCGACCGGGTGGGCCATGGCACCGCCATCGCCTCGTTGATTGCCGGCCACGGCCACGGGCGGGGCAACCGCGATGGCGTGCTCGGCATCGCCCCGAAGGCCAAGATCCTCCCGGTGACCATCAAGAGCAAGCGGAGCCCGCTGATCCAGCCGACCGCCATCGCCGCAGGAATCAACTGGGCGGTCGACCACGGCGCGGACATTATCAACGTCTCGCTGTCGAGCAGCTTCAACGAGGAGCTGAATCAAGCCGTCGAACGGGCCTACCAGCGGAACGTCATCGTGGTAGCGGCCGTCGGCAATCGTCAGGATTCGATCATCGCCAGCCCGGCCTCCCACCAGAGCGCCATGGCCGTCAACGGCACCGACCGCAGCGGCACGATCAGCGAAGAGGCCGCGCTACCGGCCGAGCAGGTCGACATAGCCGCGCCGGGCGAGGACATCGTGCACGCCGTCCCGGGCAACCGGTACGACGCCGGGTTCGGCAGCAGCCTCAGCACGGCCCTCGTCTCCGGCGCGCTCGCGTTGGTGAAGGCCGAATATCCGGACCTGAACGGCTACGAGATGTTCCAGCGCCTGCTGGAGACCACTCGTGATGAGGGCGAGCCCGGCCACGACCTGCACTACGGGTGGGGCGCGCTTGACATCCGGCAGGCGTTGACCGGTGAGCCGGACGGCCGGGGCACCCGCCCCTCCGCGTCAGCAGCGGGCGACTACGGCCTGGAGCCGTGGCAGGCCGACCCGCGCGAGCGCGAGGACGGCATCCTGGTCTTCGTGTGGGCGGTGATCATCGCCGTCCTCCTGCTCATCGTCGGCGGGGTCGTGGCCACCGTAATGCTGCTGCGGGGCCGCGCACGCCAACTGCAGACGGAGCCGGCCGACGAGGATCCGTCGGATGAGTCCGCGGCGTCTCGATCTGTTGCGTCTGCGGCAGGAGGCCCGGTGCCGCCGGCCGGCGACGCCGATCAGCCGGTGGACAGAATCGACGACACGGTCTGGCAACGCCCGCCCGGCTGACCCCGTCGTCCCGAGGAGGCATCCATGTCGTTCGCCGCGCCAGCCGGCGAGTCCCCGAACCTCGGCCCGTCACCTGGTACGCCTCCTGGCGATGCGAGGCCGACGCGAGGTCGGCGACCCGTTGTCGTCACCCTCGCCGCCCTGCTGATGGTGCCCTCGATCGTCGTCTGGCTGATCGCCGGGGTCGCCTTCTTCCTGGCTATGCTGCGCGCCGAGGGCGACGGGCTGGGCAGGTTCCTGGTGGTGGGCATCGGTGCCGGCATACTGGCGATCGCGCTGCTGGTGGTGCTTCTCGCGTCCATGGGAATCGTGCTGGCCTGGAGGGGCGACAACGCGGCCGGCCTGGCCGTGCCGGCCGGATTCACCTTCGGACTCTTCGTGGTGGTCATCGTCACGCTGCTGGCGCAGGGCAAGCTCAGTTATCACCCGACGATGGTCACGCCGCTTGTGGTGGGTGGGCTGGCCGGTGTCTCGCTCACCCTGCTCAAGAGCCCGCCAGCGCGGGCCTGGTTCGCCGGCCGCAGCCGCTGAGGACCGCCGGGGGCAGCACGAGCCGGCGGTCGGCGCACCGTGGGTCAGACCGGAGACCAGCGGCGGCCGGCGGCGTCGAACCGAGCCAGCAGCTCGTCACGGCCGTCGGCGTGCAGGCAGTGCAGCTCGGTGCCGTCCGGGATGACCAGCGACTCCATTCGTGGCTGCCCCTGTCCCCAATCCTCGGGCGTCGCCTCGCCGGGAGGCCAGCGCAGCACCGCCACCCATTCGTCCGACTCCTCGAACGGAGAGCCCGCACCGAGCAGCCCCAGCCGTCGGTACAGCCGGATCGGGGTGTCCCGCCCCGGTCCGTGCCAGGCGTGCACCAACCCGGCCGCCCGGTCGTACCCGTCGTCCAGGTAGGACGTCAGATAGCGGTGCGGAATGACCAGTTGCAGCAGCAGCGGCGCGTCGGGGTCGGGGTCGTCGTCGGCGGTGGATTCCGGCGCCGGGCGGGGCACCGGCACGCCAACCGTCGACGGGTCGGCGTACCGGGCCGTGTCGCGCCGTTGCTGCTCCTGTTCGGCCGCCTCGTGGATCACCTGTCGCAACTCGCCGAGCCAGTCGCGCAGCGTCACCACCGCCTCCCCGGGCAGCGCCGCCGCCAGTGGCGTCTCCGGGTTGAGCAGCAGCTGCCAGGAGTGATCCGGCCAGTGGTCGGTGAGCTGGAGGCTGCTGACCACCACCAGATCCCGCTCACCGAGCGCCTGCCGCAGGCGACCCTCCGAGCTGAACACCGGCAGACTTGGCCGGCCCTGGTCGTCGGAGACGGTCCACCACGGAAAGTCCGGATCGGACAGGTCCCGCGTCGCCGAACCCTCCGGGTCCACCGGCAGCACCAGCTCGGCCCGGAGCAGGGCGGACATCAGGGCGTTCGGGTCCTGAAGCCGGATCGCCTCACGGAGCGGTCGCTCGGCCTCCACCACCGGCGCGCTCAGGGCCCGAAGCTCGTCAGCGGTCAGTCGCACGCCGATCGGCAACCCGGCGTCGACCGCCAGCACCCATTCGTCGTGGGGCCAGTCGACGACGATGTCGACAAGTCCCGACACCCGGTAGCTCACCGAGCGTCCGGGCATGCCGGCGGCGATCGCCGCCGGTGAGGTGTACGCGAGCACGTGGGTGACACCCTCGTGCTGCGCGGTCGGCCACGCCATCGTCTCCCGTCCGGCGGCCGCGGCGGGCGACACGGGGAGTAACAGCGGTCCGGCGACGAGTTCGGTGAGGAACCCTTCCCGGTCGTCGGCCTCGGCGGCGGCCAGCAATGCGCGTTCGGTGGCCGTGGTGGGCTGCCAGCCGGTCACCAGGTGCCGTCCGTGCGTACCCGCTGGGGACGACGACCGAGCACCAGCGTGCTGAGCGCCTCGTCGACATCAGCGCCGAGGAACCAGTCCCCGGTGTGGTCCAGCACGAACACCCGACCGTGCTCGTCGACCGCCAGGATCCCGGCGCCGTCGCCTTCTTCGCCGAGCGGGCTCAGTGACACGCCGATCGCCTCGGCCAGCTCGGCGAGGGTTTCCACCGAGTGCCGCACCAGGAACGGGTCGAGGTGGAATTCGCTCGGCGCGACCTGTTCGCCCTCCCCCTGCGGGCGCACCCGCAACCCGCCGAACTCGGCGTACGCCTCGATCGCCCGGGCGGTCACGGTGTGCTGGCGACCGCCGGGTGTGGCGTGAGCGGCGATCCGCAGTCCCCACTCGCGGCCCCGGCTCTCGTCGGAGCGGTCGGGCGACCAGCCAGCGGCGGCGAGGGTCTGCGCCACCAGGGGCGGAAAGCGCTCGCTCATGTCAGCGCCTCCACGCCGAACCAGTCCAGCAGGGCGGCGCAGGAGCGACAGGGCGGCGCAACCTCGCCGTGGCGCGGGTCGCCCTCCTCGCGGACCCGGGTGACCCGGACTTTCGCGCCCCAGAGCAGCGCGCGGGAGCGGGCGGCGTCCAGTGGTGGCCCGCCGGCCTCGGCGGCGTAGAGCCGGTCGGAGATCAGCACCGCCTCGGCGCACCAGCCGGCGTAGCGCTCGCGCTGGTCGACCGGCAGCCCGTGCAGGAAGCGCCGGACCACCGGATGCAGGTCAGGGGTCAGATCTCCGCGTACCGAGGTGTGCGTGTGGACGGTGCCGTCGGCCAGCAGCGCACCGGCCGCCAGCGGCAGCATCCGTGGCTGCGCCATCCGTCCTCCCGGTAGTCGACAGGGGATTCCCGGCGAGGGTTCGCCCGGCCCGCCAGCGAGCCTAACCGTCACCGTCCGTCCGACGGGGGTGGCGTCCGGGCACCACTGGCATCGAGGGGCTCACACCGCGTCGACCGCCTGGGATATCGTCGGTTCCGCCCCCCTCTTCGCCGTCCAGAGCCGGAGCCATGACGCGCACCCTTCTCGTCTCCCCGGATCAGCCCGGTGCCTACCCGTCCATCGGGGAGGCGCTGGCGGTGGCCAGCGACGACACCGTCGTCTCGGTCAGCCCCGGCACCTACCACGAGGCCCTGTTCGTCAACGACCGTGGCATCAGCGTGGTCGCCGCGCAGGGTTCGGGCACGGTCACCATCGACGCGTCCTCCGGGACCTATCCGACGGTGTCCTGCAACTCCGGCCGGTTGGAGTTGCGCGACCTGGTCCTGAAGGCCGGTGACGCGCCGGTGGTGGTGGCCGACCGCGCGAGGCTGACCATGACCGGGTGCGAGCTGAGCGCCGGCTTCGGCGCGGCGATCCAGGTGGCCGGCCGTTCGGAGTTCACGCTCACCCGCTGCCGGGTGACCGGCGGACGGTACGGCCTGGTGGTGGAGGATTCCGACGGCAGCGTCGAGGGGTGCGAGTTCACTGATCTCAGCGAGGACGGCATCATCGTGCGGATCGGGGCGGCCCCGACCATCCGTACCAGCACAGTGACCCGCTGCGGCAACCGGGGCATCTACATCTACCAGTACGGCCGACCGATCATCGAGACCTGCGAGATCTCCCAGACCGGGCAGGCCGGCGTGGCGGTGGTCCATCAGAGCGCCCCGGTGCTGCGTCGCTGCCGGATCCGCGACACCCGTGGGCCGGCGGTCTCCTTCGCCCGGGGCTGTCGCGGCAGTGTGGAGGAGTGCACCACAGAGAACACCGGCCAGCCGGCGATCGAGATCGCCGAGGGTGCCGACCCGACCATCGTCGAGGGCACCGTCAACCGTAAGGCCACGTTCGGCGCCGACGCCGCCCGCGCCACCACCGGTCAGGACGCCGCCCGGGTGGAGAAGCTGCTGGCCGAGCTGGCGGCCATGGTCGGCCTGGAATCGGTGAAGGAGGAGGTCCGCGCCCTCATCGACGAGATCCAGGTCAACGAGTGGCGGCGCAGCGCCGGGCTACCCGTCGGCGCGGTCAGCCATCACCTGATCTTCGCGGGTGCCCCCGGCACCGGTAAGACCACGGTGGCGCGCATCTACGGTGACCTGCTGGCGGCGCTGGGCGCGCTGCCCGGCGGCGCCTTCCGCGAGGTCTCCCGACGTGACCTGGTCGGCCAGTACATCGGC
The DNA here is from genome assembly GCF_027497175.1 of Verrucosispora sp. WMMD573. Lineage (NCBI taxonomy): Bacteria > Bacillati > Actinomycetota > Actinomycetes > Micromonosporales > Micromonosporaceae > Micromonospora > Verrucosispora sp. WMMD573. Next base: position 1,195,195 of record NZ_CP114901.1, read on the forward strand.
CACACCGCCGAGAAGACCGCCGCCGCGTTCGAACTGGCGCGCGGGGGCGTGCTCTTCATCGATGAGGCGTACACCCTGTCCCGGTCGTCGGGCACCGGCGGCGACTTCGGGCAGGAGGCCATCGACACGCTGGTCAAGCTCATGGAGGATCACCGCGACGAGATCGCTGTGATCGCGGCCGGCTACACCGGCGAGATGCTCCAGTTCCTCGACGCCAACCCCGGTCTGGCCTCCCGCTTCGCCAAGACTGTCGAGTTTGGCAACTACTCCCCGGAGCAGTTGGTGGTCATCGTGGAGCGGATGGCCGGCGGCGATGAGTACCTGCTCGCCGATGGCGTGTCCGAGGTGCTCCGGGAGCACTTCGGCACCATCGAACGGGACCAGAATTTCGGCAACGCGCGGGAGGCGCGCAAGCTCTTCGAGGGGGTACGCAAGGCACAGGCTCAGCGGTTGCGCCAGTCCGGGCAGCGTCCGAGCCTCGACGAGCTGCGGACCGTGACCGTGGCCGACGTACGCGCCGCGATCGGGCGATGACGATGCCGCGCCGGTCAGGGAGGGACGTGCGGTGACGCATCCGGGTGCGGCTCAGCCGGGCGAGCCGGGTTGGCAGCATCACCCGGGGGTGGCGGCACCGCCGCCACAGCAGCGCACGCCCCAGCAGCAGGGCGCAGCGCCGGCACCGACGCTGGGCGGTACCGGACCCGGCCACACCTGGGCGACTCAGCGTGGGCAGGGGCGGGCCACGGTCGGTACCGCGTACACCAGTCGGGCCGCCGCACCGGCCGCTGTCGCCGCGCCCGCCGCCCGGACGCCCGAGAGCCGGGCCGCAACGCAGGCCACGGCCGCCGCCACGGGACAGGCCGCCGCCGAAGGCGCGGCCGGGGACGCCGCGGCGATTCCGGTCGTACGCCCACACCGGCGGCAGCCGCGCGTCGGTGGAATCCAGGTGGCCCAACTCGTGGCCTGGCAGGCCGGTGCGGCGGCGGTGCTGGCGGCCACGCCGCACGGCCTGCCGCTGACCGTTGCCGTTGCCGCCGTCGTGGTGCTGGCGCTCGCGCCGACTATGGTGCGCCACCGAGGCCGATGGCTTCACCAGTGGCTGACGGTGTGGTGGGCGTACCGGGGGCGGAGCCGACAACTTGTCGATGCCGGTTCCGACGGCCCATGGCGGCTGCTGCGCCACCTGGAGGGCACCGTCGAGCTGGATCAGGTCGAAATTGACGATCAGCCGGCCGTGCTGCTGACTCACCGGGGCGGGCTCAGCGCGGTGCTGGAGGTCGATCCGACCGAGGGCGCGCTGCTCATGGGGGCACCGCAGGCTCTGCCCTCACCTGTGGCGTTGCTGCCAGCAGCCGACCCGAAGACGCCGGTGGTGACGGTGCAGGTGCTGATCCAGGTGACCCCGGCACCACGCGCCCGCGCGGCGGCGGTCGACCGCGCGTACCGCGAACTGACGAACGGTGGCGTGCCGGCCAGCCGGCAGGCGTGGGTGGTGCTCCACGCGCCGCGTACCCCCGATTTCCACGCCGACCGCGACCTGCGGCCGGCGCTCACCGCGGCGATCCGGCGCACCCGGCGTCAGCTGCGGCAGGAACGGGCGACGGCCCGGCTGCTGAACCGGGACGAGGTGCTCGCCGCGGTCGCCCAGCTGACCCATCTGACCGGAGGCGCGACCGGCGGCACCGACCGCCCGCTGGCCCGGGAGGGCTGGCGGAGCTGGACGGCTCAGGGAGTCCCGCAGAGCTGTCATCGACTGCTCGCCTGGCCCGGCCGGGCGTGGCAGATCGACCCGCTGCTACGCGGACTACCCGCCGCGGCAGGCGTGGTGTCCATCGCGGTGGCCCGGGAGAACGACCGCCCTGGTGACGACGACGCTCTGGTGGAGGTGGCGTTCCGGCTCATCGGCGCCGACCCGGCCGCGCTGGCCACCGCCGATCGTGCACTCGAACAGGCGATCCGCGATCACGGTGGTCGTCTGCAGAGACTCGACGGCGAGCACGCCCACGGCGTGGCCGCCACCCTGCCGTTGGGAGGCTTCCTGCGATGAACGGTGTCGCCTTTCCTGGCAGTCGGATGGGGCTGCACGTCGCGTCCGGTGCCTCCGTCGCCGGGCTACGGCTGGTCGCCGGTGGCGGCGGGCTGGTCGTCGGCCGCAACCGTCAGCAGGAGCCGGTGGGGCTGCGAGTGTTCCGGGCCGAGCCGACCCGGCTGATGCTCACCGGCGGGGTACGCGCAGCCGAACTGCTCGCCTTCCGGTCCCTGGCGCTCGGTGCCCGACTGTTCGTGCAAACCGCTCGGGAGCAGGAGTGGGACGCCTTCCTGCGGCGCTGCGTCATCGGCCGGGAAATCGCCTCGTTCCTGCCGCCCGGTGTCGCTCCGCCGGTGCCGGCCACACCTACCGAACCACAGCTCGTAGTGATCGACACCGGGCCGGTGACCGGGCCGGACACCAATCTCAGCGCACCCTGGCGGGCCACCCTGGTGGTTCGCGACGACCTGGCCGGCTGGGACGTCGAGGTCCTGGTCCGCAGCGACATCGTGGTGCTTCAGCGGCTCGCCGAGGCCGAGGCGGCCACCGCGGCGAGCGCCCTCGGTCTGGCCAGCGTGCAGAGCTGGTTCACCCAGCTGCATCCGGAGATGGTCGGCCTGATCACCAAGGGCAAGGTGCAGTGGGTGATGCTCAGCATGACCGGAACCGAGCGGCAGCTGATCGGCCCGGTCGCCCGGGGCGGCTGAGCTGACCGGTATCGCCGCCCAGGGCGGCTGAGCTGACCGGTATCGCCGCCCAGGGCGGCTGAGCTGACCGGTATCGCCGCCCAGGGCGGCTGAGCTGACCGGTATCGCCGCCCAGGGCGGCTGAGCTGACCGGTCTTTGCCGCATTGGTACACCTGGTGGCTCCCGCATGGACACCGGTGCCGCTTATCCTCCGACGGTCTACTCCCTTCGGAGGCCGCATACATGCAGCGCGCAAGAAGTACGCGACTACTCACAATCCCGGGCGTACTGGCCACCGCCACCACGCTCATCCTCTCCGGTGGCACCACCGCCTTCGCGGATCCGGCGCCCACCACGCCGTTCATCAGTGAGATCCACTACGACAACGCGGGCACGGACGCCGGCGAGGCGATCGAGGTCGAGGGGCCGGTCGGCTTCGACCTGACCGGCTGGCAGATCGTCCTGTACAACGGCGCCAACGGCGCGGCGTACGACACCAGAACGCTGAGCGGCGTGGTGCCGACCGCCGGCGTAATCGTCGAGTCGTACCCGTCGAACGGCATCCAGAACGGCTCACCCGACGGCGTCGCACTCGTCGCACCCGACGGTGAGGTCGCCGAGTTCCTGACCTACGAGGGCACCTTCAGCGCGGTCGGCGGGCCGGCGGACGGCCGGGACGGCGTCGACATCGGCGTGCAGGAGACCGCGTCGACCCCGGCGGACCACTCGCTCCAGAGGATCGACGGCAGTTGGCAGGCACCCGCCGCCAGCACCTTCGGGGTCCGCAACGCCGCGTCGGACCCGGACCCTGACCCAGACCCGACCGGCTGCACCGTCACGGTCGACCACACGATCGCCGAGGTGCAGGGCACCGGTACGGCCACGCCGGTGGCCGGCAGCCGGGTGACCGTGGAGGGCATCGTCACCGCCGACCACCGCGCCGGTGGTTACAACGGGGTGTACGTGCAGACGGCGGGCAGCGGCGCCGAGCGCCCGGTCGCCGCCGGAGCCGCCTCGGACGGCATCTTCGTGTACCTCACCACCAACACCGCGAACCACCCGCCGGTCGCGATCGGCGACCGGGTACGGGTCAGCGGCACGGCGAGCGAGTTCAACGGCCTCACCCAGTTGACCATCGCGGCCCGAACCGACGTCCAGGTCTGCGCGCAGGGCGCACCGCTGCCCACACCGGTCCCGGTCGAGCTGCCGCTGGACGAAGCGGCTCGCGAGTCGGTCGAGTCGATGTTGGTGGCGCCGGTCGGCGCGTACGCCGTGTCGGAGGTGTACAACACCAACCGGTACGGCGAGGTGGCGCTCACCGCCGGTGACCAGCCGGCCCGGACGCCCACCGACGTGGCCCGTCCCGGCTCGGCCACCGCGCAGGCGCTGGCCGCCGAGAACAAGCGGCGTCGCCTGCTCGTGGACGACGGCCGGACGACCAACCTGGCCACCGCCGGGCTGCTACCGCCGTACGTCTCGCCGGCCAGCCCGTTGCGGGTCGGCGACCAGGTGGAGGCGTTCGGTCCGTCGGTGCTGTCGTACGGCTTCGACGAGTGGCGTCTACAGCCGACCCGCCCGGTCGACGCGGACACCGCACCGGCCGCCCGGACCACGTTCAAGACCACCAACCCGCGTACCGCCGGACCGGTAGACGTCGGCGGCGACCTGCGGGTGGCCAGCTTCAACGTGTTGAACTACTTCGTCCACTTCGGCGGCGACGCCCGGGGTGCCGCCGACGAGGCGGCGCTGGCCAAGCAGGAGGCGAAGATCGTTTCAGCGATCACCGCGCTCAACGCCGACGTGGTGGCGCTGGAGGAGATCGAGAACTCGGTCCGGTTCGACGCCGAGGACCCGCAGCAGGCTCTCAAGCGTCTGGTAACCGCCCTGAACAGCGAGGACGGCGCGGGCACCTGGGACTACGTGCGTGCTCCGGCCGAGCTGCCGGGCGCGGCCGAGCAGGACGTCATCACCACGGCGATCATCTTCAAGCCGGCCAAGGCGCAGCCAAAGGGTCCGTCACGGTCGGTGAACGACGAGACGGTGTGGTTCAACGCCCGCGAGCCGATCGCGCAGACGTTCACCGCCGGCTCGGTGGACTTCATCGTGGTGGCCAACCACTTCAAGTCCAAGAGCGGTGCCGGCACCGGCGACAACGCGGATGCCGGGGACGGCCAGGGCGGTTGGAACGGCGACCGGGTCCGCCAGGCCGGGGCGCTGGCCGCCTTCGTGGATCAGGTCAAGGCGGACAGCGGAACCGACGACGTGCTGCTGCTGGGTGACTTCAACGCGTACACCCAGGAGGACCCGATGCAGGTCCTCTACCACGAGGACTACCGCAATCTGAACGACACCGGAAAGACCAGCTACGTCTTCAACGGCGAGTCGGGCTCGCTCGACCACGCTCTCGCCTCGCCGTCGCTGGCGTCGCGGGTCACCGGGGTCGACGTCTGGCAGATCAACGCGGTCGAGTCGTACGCCTTCCAGTACGACGGCCTGGCCGCGTTCTTCGCCCCGGACCCGTATCGGGCCAGCGACCACAACCCGCTGGTGGTGGGCATCGAGACCGGAGCGGAGACCGGCCCGGTCGACCTCCAGCTGCTGAGCATCAACGACTTCCACGGCCGACTGGAGTCACCGGCGAGCGTGGGGGGTCAGCCGGTCGGCGGTGCGGCTCAGGTGGCCGGTCTGGTGAACCAGTTGCGGGCGGAGAACCCGAACACCGCGTTCGTCTCCGCCGGAGACAACATCGGCGCCTCCACCTTCATCTCGGCGATCGACGACGACAACCCGACGATCGACGCGTTGAACCAGGCCGGCCTGCTCGTCTCGGCGGTGGGCAACCACGAGTTCGACAAGGGCATGGCGGACCTGACCGGCCGGGTGACCGACCGGGCCGACTTCCCCTACCTGGGCGCCAACGTGTACCGGGGTGACACCCGGGCGCTGCCGGCGTACGCGGTGAACACCATCGACGGCGTCCGGGTCGGCTTCATCGGCGTGGTCACCGAGCAGACCGCCTCGCTGGTCAGCCCGGACGGCATCGCCGGCATCACCTTCCGCGATCCGGTCGCCGAGGCCAACCTGGTCGCCGGCCAGCTCAAGGACGGCAACCTGGACAACGGCGAGGCGGACGTGGTGGTGCTGCTCGCGCACGAGGGGGCCGCGACCGAGAACATCGACTCCCCGGCGGCGCTGGCTAACGACCCGGTCTTCGGTGAGTTCACCCGCGCCGACGCCACCGTCGACGTCATCTTCAGTGGGCACACCCATCAGCCGTACGCCTTCGAGGTGCCGGTCCCCGGCACCGACAAGCTGCGGCCGATCGTGCAGGCCGAGGACTACGGCAAGCGGCTGGGCAAGGTCACTCTGACCTTCGACCCGCAGACGGGCACCATCACCGCCGCAGAAGCGTCCCTGGTGGACGTCGTCGGCGCACCGCAGGACCCGGCGGTGGCGGAGATCGTGGCCGCCGCGAAGGTCCGGGCGCAGGAGTTGGGTCAGCGCAAGCTCGGTGAGATCACCACCGACATCCGGCGGGCCTACACCGACGGCAACGAGGATCGGGGCAAGGAGTCGGCGCTTGGCAACTTCATCGCCGACGTGCAGCTCGCCGGCACCCGTGACGCCGGCCGGGGTGGGGCGCAGATCGCGTTCATGAACCCTGGGGGTCTGCGGGCCGACCTGCTGTATGGCGAGGACGGCACGGTGACCTACGCCGAGGCCTTCGCCGTCCAGCCGTTCGCCAACGACGTGGTCACCAAGACCTACACCGGTGCCGAGATCAAGCAGGTGCTGGAGCAGCAGTGGCAACCGGCGGGCGCGTCTCGCCCGGTGCTGTGGCTCGGCGTGTCGGAGGGCTTCAGCTACACCTACGACCCGGAGGCCGCACCGGGCTCGCGGATCACCTCGATGAGCCTGAACGGCACGCCGATCGACCCGGCGGGCAGCTACCGGGTCACGGTGAACTCCTTCCTCGCCGCCGGCGGGGACAACTTCACCACCCTCGGCGGCGGCACCGACCCGGTGACCACCGGCGACAACGACCTCACCATGCTGGTGAGCTACTTCGCCGCCAACTCACCGGTGACCGCGGACACCGAACCCCGGTCGGCGATCGGGCAGGGCGGGCCGGAGTGCACCACCACGATCACCGGCAAGCACTCCCGGCCGCTGCTCGTGACCACCGGCCTGACCTGCGTGGAGAACGCTACGATCGCCGGTCCGGTGTCGATCGCTGCGGGGGCTTCCCTGCGGGTGACCGGCGGCAGCATCAACGGCCCGGTCTCCGCCACCCGGCCGGTGCTGTTCGAACTGTCGGCCACGAAGGTCTCCGGCCCGGTCACGGTGGCTGGCGCCACCGGTGACCTCAAGATCAGCGAGACCCGGATCAACGGGCCGGTGACGCTGGTGGCCAACCTCGGCGGGGTACGGGTCGACGGGGCCACCGTCAGCGGCCCGGTGGTGGTGACGGGCAACTCCGGCAGCCAGCCGGTGGTCGTCGCCGCCAACACCATCAGCGGCCCGCTGGCCTGCTCGGGCAACACGCCCGCCCCGGTGAACGAGGGTCGGCCGAACACGGTGCGGGGCCCGGCGGCGGGTCAGTGCGCACGCCTGTGACCGGTAGGTGACCACGCCGGTCCGCGGTCGGAGTTGCTTCGACCGCGGACCGGTGCCCGGTTCGTTCCGGACGGCCCGTTGGAGTGGTCAACGCATACCCCCCGGGGTATATTCGGAATCGGCTACCCGATCGGGGCGGCATCTCCGCACCCCCGCCGGGTAAGCACTCCCTGGAGACGAGCAACCGAGGAGTTGGCATGACGGTGCAGGTTTCGGTCATCACGACGTCGTCCCTCGGCGACCGCAGCTACCTGGCCGCCGACGGCCGGGTAGCGGTCGTGGTGGACCCACAACGGGACATCGACCGGGTGCTGTACCTCGCCGGCGCGGCCGGCGTGCGGATCACCCACGTGGTCGAGACGCACCTGCACAACGACTACGTCTCCGGCGGGCTGGACCTGACCCGGCTGACCGGGGCGCGTTACCTGGTGGCCGCCGACGACGAGGTTGGCTTCGACCGGCTACCGGTCGGCGACGGCGACGTCATCGAGGTCTCCGAGGCGCTGCGGCTCCGGGCCGTGGCCACCCCGGGCCACACCTTCCACCACCTGTCGTACGTACTCGAAGAGGACACCGGCGGTGGCTGGACCCCGGCGGGGGTCTTCACCGGAGGATCGCTGCTGTTCGGCACCACCGGCCGCACCGACCTGCTCGGTGCCGAGCACGCACACGAGTTGGCCAAGCGTCAGCACAGCTCGGCGAAACGGCTCGCCGACCTGCTGCCCGACGGGGCGCAGGTGTGGCCGACCCACGGCTTCGGCAGCTTCTGCTCGGCCAGCCAGGCCGACGCCCCGGACTCGACGATCGGCCGGGAAAAGCAGGTCAACCCGGTCTTCCGGCTGGCCGCGACCGAGTTCGTCACCGAAACCCTGGCCGGTCTGGACGCCTACCCGGCGTACTACGCGCACATGGGGGTGGCCAACACCGGCGGTCCGGCGCCGGTGGACCTCACTCCGGTGACCCGGGCCGACGCCTCGCAGCTGCGGGAACGCATCGCCGCCGGGGAGTGGGTGGTCGACCTGCGACACCGCAAGGCGTACGCGGTCTCGCATCTGGCCGGCACGGTGAGTCTCGGCCTCGACGGCCCCATGTCGACCTGGCTCGGCTGGCTCATCGACTGGGGCACCCCGGTCACGCTGCTGGCCGAGACGCCGGAGCAGGTCGCCGACGCCCAGCGCGAACTGGTCCGGATCGGTATCGATCGGCCGGCCGCCCAGGCGACCGGTGCTCCCCGGCAGTGGGCCGACGAGCCCACCGAGCTGCGCGAACTGCTGGTCGGGGACTTCCCGGCGCTGGCCGCCACGCAGCGCGGGAAGCCGCCGGCCGGGCTGCCCGCCCCGCAGGTCGTCCTCGACGTGCGGCTGGGCAACGAGTGGCGGGACGGCCATGTCGAGGATGCCGTGCACGTACCGTTGCCCGAGCTGCCCCGCCGACTGGCCGACATCCCGGCCGGCACCGTCTGGGTGCACTGCGGGTCCGGCTACCGGGCCGCCCTCGCCGCCTCCCTGCTGGCCAATGCCGGCCGCGACGTGGTGCTCGTCAACGACCTCTTCGACCACGCCGAGCAGGCCGGCGTACGACTGAACCGCAGCGCCTGACCGCTGGCCGGCCCGATCGCTGCCGGTGGCCGGGTCACCCGGCCGGCGGTTCCGGCGGACTTATCGGCAGCAGAACCCGGAACAGGGTGCTACCGGGCATGCTCGTCACCCGGATGTCCCCGTGGTGCTTGTTGACCACGATCCGGTAGGAGATGTCCAGACCGAGGCCGGTGCCCTCACCTACCGGCTTGGTGGTGAAGAACGGCTCGAAGATCCGGGGCCGGACGTCGTCCGGGATACCCGGCCCGGTGTCGACGATCTCAACGATCAACCAGTCGTCCTGGCGAAGAGTGCGGACGGTGAGCAACCCGTCGGCACCCATCGCACCCAGCGCGTTGTCGATCAGGTTGCTCCACACCTGGTTCAGCTCGGCGGCGTACGCCGGAATGGGCGGCAGGCCCCGGTCGTACTCGCGGACCAGCCGGACCCCGGCGGCGATCTTCCCCTTGAACATCACCAACGTGGCGTCGAGCAGCTCGTGCACGTCCACCACCTGGTACGGCGCCCGGTCCAGCTGGGAGTACTGCTTGGCGGCACCGACCAGGGTGGAGATCCGGGTGGCGGCGTCCGCGATCTCCCGCATGAGCAGTTCGGTCTCGACCGTGTAGGTCAGCCAGCGCACCGCCGCTTCCAGGTCCTCCTCGCCGACCGACCCGCGGACCCGCTCCAGCCAGTCGACGTCCAGCCCTGCGCTGACCAGCGTCGACGCCAGCTCCCAACCGGCGGTCAGGCCCCGGTCGTCCAGCCAGTCGGTCAACTCGTCCTCGGCGTCACTTGTCGCCAACGGTGACAGCGTCGGCGCCTTGGCCACCCGCTCGACCGCCTCCTCCTGGAGACCCACCAGGGCATGCAGCCGCCGGCCGTCGAGCCGGCCGTCGGCGATCATGGCGAGCTTGTGCCGCATCCCGGCGATCCGCTCGCGCAGACTGGTGGTGGCCCGCACCGCCGCGCTCGCCGGATTGTTCAGCTCGTGGGTCAGGCCCGCCGACAGGGAGCCCAACGCCAGCAGCCGCTCACGCTCGCCGATAAGCGTCTGCGTGTCCCGCATCCCGATGAACATGCCCTCCAGCAGGTGCATCGCCATCGGAAACCAGGTACGCACCGCGTGGGCGAACTGCTCCGCCGGCAGCACGAAGAACTCGGCGTCGGTCAGCGCCCACATGCTGTTGCGGTACTGCCGGTCCTCGCCCAGGTATGCCTGGGTGGCCCCGCCGTACACGCCGCGTTGGGCGGTGCGGCTGATCTCCACCTGGTCACCGTGCACCGTGCGGCAGAGCCGTACCGTGCCGTCGAGCAGGACGAAGAAGCACTCCGCCGGATCGCCCTCGGCGTAGACCAGGGCCCCTTCGTCCCGCCGCTCGACCCGGCCCTGATCGGCCAGCCAGGTCAACTGCGCGTCGTCGAGCGACTCGAAGAGGAACAGCGTCCGCAGGTCGTCAGCGGTCAGCCGCCGCAGCGGGCCGCTGCCCGGATCCCCGCTGGTCACTGTGCCTCCAGGTACCGGTGCACCAGCGACACGGCCATGGCGCCCTCGCCGACGGCCGAGGCCACCCGCTTCACCGAGGCCGCGCGTACGTCACCGGCGGCGAACACCCCGGGCACGCTCGATTCGAGGTGGTACGGCTCACGTGGCAGCGACCAGCCCGACGGTCGGCGTCCCCCGGTGACCAGGTCCGGTCCGGTCACCACGAAACCCCGCTCGTCGCGGACCAGCGTGCCGTCCAACCATCCGGTGCGGGGCTCGGCACCGATGAAGACGAACAGCCATGACGTCTCCACCTCCCGCTGTTCGCCGGTCCGGTTGTCCCGCAGGGTCAGCCGTTGCAGGTGCTCGTCACCGGCGGCACCCACCACCTCGCTGTACGGGTGCACGATCACCTGGTCGACACGGCCCAGTTGGTCGATGAGGTATCGGGACATCGACGCGGTCAGGTCCGCGCCCCGGATCAACAGGTGCACCCGCTTCGCGTACCGGGAGAAGTAGACCGCGGCCTGCCCTGCCGAGTTCGCCCCGCCCACGATGTAGACGTCCTCGCCCACACAGCTCGGCGCCTCGCTGGCCGCCGAACCGTAGAAGACACCTCGGCCGGTGAAGTCGGCCAGGCCGGGCGCGTCGAGCATCCGGTACGACACGCCGGTCGCCAGCACGACCGAGTGGGCGGCGAGGGTCTGCCCGTCGCTGAACCGCAGCAGCCGCGCCGACCCGGCCTCCGCCAGGCCCACCACCTCCCGAGTGCTGAGCAGCTCCGCGCCGAACTTCAACGCCTGCCGGCGGGCCCGGTCGGTGAGCTGCGCTCCGGAAACCCCGTCCGGGAAGCCGAGGTAGTTCTCGATCCGGCTGCTCTGCCCCGCCTGCCCGCCGGTGGCCAGCCGCTCCACCAGGATGGTGCGCAGCCCTTCCGACGCCCCGTACACGGCGGCGCCCAGACCGGCCGGCCCGCCGCCGACCACCACCAGGTCGTAGAAGTCCGCGGTGGGGGTGACCTCCAGTCCCACCAGTCCGGCCAGTTCCGCCTCGGAGGGTGCCACCAGCGCCTTGCCGTCGGTGGTGACCACCAACGGAACGTCGGCCGCAGTGACCCCGGCCGCGGTGAGCAGCCGGCCACCCTCGGGGTCGTCGCTAAGCAACCACCGGTACGGGACCAGGTTGCGGGCCAGGAAGTCCCGCACCGTGAACGACTCGGCGGACCAGCGGTGCCCGACCACCCGGATCTCGCTCTCCCCGGCGGCCGGACTGGCCGCCCACGCCTCCAGCAGCGAGTCGACCACCGGGTAGAGCTTCTCCTCCGGCGGGTGCCAGGGTTTGAGCAGGTAGTGGTCGAGGTCCACCAGGTTGATCGCGTCGATCGCCGCACTGGTGTCCGCGTACGCGGTCAGCAGCACCCGGCGCGCGGCGGGGAACAGGTCCATCGCCGCTTCCAGGAACTCGATGCCGGTCATTTCCGGCATGCGGTAGTCGGCCAGCAGCAACGCCACCTGCTCACCACGCAGCTTGATCTCGCGCAGCGCCTCCAACGCTTCCGGCCCGGAGGTGGCCCGGACCACCCGGTACCGGTCGCCGTAGCGACGCCGGATGTCCCGCGCGACCGCCCGGGAGACCGCCGGGTCGTCGTCGACGGAGAGAATCACCGGGTTCGCCATGGGCTCATGAAACCACGCCGGTGTTCCGTCGCCGTTGCCGACGACAGCCGGGACCGTCGAGCGGCGTGCCACACCCGGCTCCGACTCCAACGCCGCCGGTCGTGGTCGCGATCCGGTGAACGCTTCTGGCCGCCGCACTACCTGCGGATGCCGCGAAGTAGGATGTCGATGTACAGCTCGGTGTCGCCCCCGACCTGCACCGTGCGCTGCAATCCGCAGAACAACGCCCGGACGTCATCCGCGGTGATCTCCGGCCGGATGGCCCCGGCCTCGCGGGCCCGCTCCAGCAGCCGGTCGACGGCCTCAGCGAGCGCTCTGGCCAGCTCCGTCGTCTGCGGGCCGGCGCTGTCGGGGGTGGCCAGCACGACCGCGAGCGCGGGGTCGTCACGCTGGTGTTCCAGCGCGGCCCGGAGCAGGCGGGCCAGGCCGGTGGCGACGTCGGGACAGGCCAGTGCCTGCTCGGCCGCCTGCACCAGCAGGGCGAACCGTTCGGCGGCCAGCGACTCCAGCAGCGCCTGCCGGCTGGGAAAGTGCCGGTAGACGGTGCCGACACCGACCCCGGCAGCCTTGGCGACCGCATTCATCGGCAGGTCCAGGTCGCCGGCGGCGACCCGGTCGCGGGCGGCCCGCAGCATCCGGGCACGCACCCTGGCCGAGTCCGCCCGGAGGGACTCGGTGTTCGTCCTCGGCCCACCCGTCACGGTACGAGGATAATCCATCCGCCCTTAGCGGATTATTTATCCGCCGACATGCTACGGTCGTCAGCTGAGAGCGGATAGTTGATCCGCTCCTGACCGACTGGAGGCGTGCCATGCCCGTTGCCTGGACGCTCGACGAGATACCCGATCAGACCGGCCGCACCGCCGTCGTCACCGGCGCCAGCAGCGGCCTCGGCCTGGTCGCCGCCGAACACCTCGCCGCCCACGGCGCGACTGTGATCATGGCAGTCCGTGACCCGGCCAAGAGCGAACTGGCCCGCTCCGGCATGACCGGCAACCTGGAGGTACGGCGGCTCGACCTGGCCGACCTCGACTCGGTCCGGGCCTTCGCCGGGCAGTTGCGCGACGAGGGTCGCCGGATCGACCTGCTGCTCAACAACGCCGGGGTCGGCGCCGTCCCGCACGCGCACTCCCCGCAGGGGTACGAGCGGGTCCTCGCCACCAATCACCTCGGCCACTTCGCCCTCACCGGACTGCTCCTGGACCTCTTTCGAGCGGATGGCGATCCACGGGTGGTGACCGTCACTTCCGCCTACTACCGCCTGCTCCGCGGCGGGCCGGACCTGGACGACCTCGCCGGCGATCCGGCACTCTCGCGGATCGAGCGGTACATCCGCTCCAAGCAGGCGAACGTCCTGTTCGGCACCGAACTGGACCGCAGGCTGCGGCACGCCGGCAGCCCGGTACGCAGCTTCCTGGCTCATCCCGGGATGGCCCGTACGTCGATGCCGGCCCAGGTCGAGGGCCGGGTCGAGCGGGCGGTGACGCGCCTTCAGGGTCTCCTGGTGGCCCGCAGCGCGACACGCGGCACCATCCCGCTGCTCTACGCCGCCACGAGCCCGACCGCGCAGACGGGCGTCCTCCTCGGCCCCTCGCTGCGTAAGTGGGACGACCGGGTGCATGCCCGGCCGATCGTCGCGCCGGGCGACGACCGTGCCCTCGCCTACCGGCTCTGGCAGGTCTCCGAGGCCGCGACCGGCGTGAGTTATCTGAGCCCGACCGTCGAACTACGGTCCTGAGCCGCCGGGCGGTGCGTCGCCATCGAAGCGCGGGACGGTCGGCACCGTCGACTTGCCCTCCGCCGGTCAGGATGGACCGGCCGGGACGGCGCGGAACACGATCGTCACGCTGAACGTCTTCCCGTCGACCTGGTAGGCGTAGCAGCCCGGCCCATCCACGGTGGTGACGAAGTAGTCGGCGACCGGGTACAGCGGGCCGGGCCCGAGCACCCGGTGCGCCCGGTCGCTGTCGGACCAGGGCCGGGGCTCGGCGACCGGGCAGGCGTCGCCGGGCCCGACGGTGGGCAGCCGCAGCGGCGGAGCCGTCCATCCTGCGGAGGTCGCCGCCGGTGCCGGCGACACCGGCGCGGGTACCGTCGGCGCGGCGTCCGGCGGCGGATCGTCACAGGCCGCCACGCTCGACGCGAGCAGAACTCCTATGCACACCGCAGGATCGAGCGGAAGAGTCTTCCGCGCAGCACCGCCCGGCCGGATACTGCGGCTCGATTGCTACGACCCGGGTCCGGCAGCCCCACGCGCCCGCTCGATCAGTGCCCGTCGCTCGGCATCGCCGTGCACCCGGTCCGCCGCCGCGCGGAACAGCGCCGCTGCCCGCCGCTTGTCGCCCTGTCGCGCGACGAGATCCGCCTCCACCGCCAGGGTCAACGGATAGTCGTCGAGCCCACCGCCGGCACGCGCCTCGGTGAGCAAAGCCAGCCCGACCGCCGGCCCGTACGCGTACCCGTGCGCGACGGCTCGGTTCAACGCCACCACCGGCGTGGGCTGCGCCTGGACGAGCTGGTCGTAGCAGTCGGCGATCCGTCGCCAGTCGGTGGCGTCGGCGCTGGGCGCGGTGGCGTGGCACGCCGCGATCCGGGCCTGCCAGGCGTACGGGCCGGGTTCGGTCAACCCGGCGAGCAGGCGGTCGGCCTCGGCGATCGCCGCGTGGTCCCAGCGGGACCGGTCCTGTCGATCGAGCGGGATCAGGTTGCCGTCGGTGTCCCGCCGGGCGGTACGACGGGAGTGCTGCAACAGGCACAGCGCCAGCAACGCCGTCGCCTCCTCCTGCTCCGGCATGAGGCGGACCAGCAACCGGGCCAACCGGATCGCCTCCTCGGCGAAGGCCGGCTCGCCGTCCGCGTCGTAGCCCTGCGTGAACAGCACATAGAGCACGCCCAGCACCCCGGGCAGCCGCTCGGTCAGGGCGTGCCCACGCGGCACCCGGTACGGGATACCGGCCTCGGCGATCCTCGCCTTGGCCCGGGTCAGCCGCCGCGTCATGGTGGACTCGCTGACCAGGAATGCCCGGGCGATGTCGGCGGTCGGCACCGCGCAGATGGTCCGGAGGGTCAGCGCGATCCGTGCCTGCGGCGCGAGGGCCGGATGGCAGCAGGTGAAGATGAGCCGCAGCCGATCGTCCACCACCTCCTCGTCCGGCACCGGTTCGGCGGTGGCGGCCGTGAGCGCCAGCACCGCCACGTCCCGCAGCTTGCGCCGTTCGACCGAGGCCCGCCGTAGCACATCGAGCAGCCGGTTACGGGCGACCGCCATCAGCCAGCCCGCCGGGTTGGCCGGCACCCCGTCCAACGGCCAGCGGTCCAGCGCCCGGGCCAGCGCCTCCTGCGTGCAGTCCTCGGCCAGCGTCCAGTCACCGGTGATCCGGATCAGGGCCGCCACGATCCGCGGGTACGCCTCGACGGCAGTGGCCGCGACGGCCTGCGCCGCCGCGGCTCGACCGGCCGCCGTACCCCCGTTGTCGGCACGCCGCTGCGGCACCGCGCCGCCGTCGTCGGTCGACGCCCGCGGCACCGCGTCCTCGGCGGCCGGATCCGTCACTGCTCGAAGTCGGCGAACGGGCGGAGTTCGAGCCGCCCGGCCCAGGCCATCGGATGCGCCCGGGCCACCTCGATCGCCTCGTCCAGATCGGCGCACTCCAGCAGGTCGAAGCCGACGATCATTTCCTTGACCTCGGCGAACGGCCCGTCGGTCACCAGCAGTTGGCCATTGCGCACCCGTACCGTGGTGGCGGCCGACGCCGGCGCCAGCTGGGCGCCCTGGAGGCGTCGGCCGGACGCGTCGTGCTCCGCCACCCACGCCTCGACGTCGGGGTGGTTGTTCGGCTCCGGGTCCGGCGCCGGATCGGTGCAGACCAGCATCATGTACTTCACGTCAGTGCCTTCCGTCGAATCGTCAGTAGCGGTGGTTCCACCGACATGACGAACGGCGACCCCGGCTTCCGGACCACCGAAGGGTTCAATCTTTCGCTCGAAT
The DNA here is from genome assembly GCF_027497175.1 of Verrucosispora sp. WMMD573. Classification (NCBI taxonomy): domain Bacteria; kingdom Bacillati; phylum Actinomycetota; class Actinomycetes; order Micromonosporales; family Micromonosporaceae; genus Micromonospora; species Verrucosispora sp. WMMD573. The sequence continues at coordinate 1,211,255 of NZ_CP114901.1, forward strand.
TCACGGTCAGGAACGTTCGGTCGGACTCGGTCGCCACATCGGCCGCAGCACCGGTCCGCCGTCGGGCAGTGCCACCGGTCGCCCGTGGTCGTGGAAGCCGTGTCGTAGGTAGAGCCGACGACTCAGTTCGGTGGATGCCTCAAGGTACGTCGGTAGGTCCCGTGCGTCCGCTCCGGCCAGCCCATTCGCCAGGAGCTGGCCACCGATGCCCTGGCCACGAAGGTCCGGCAGCACGCCCATCGACGCCAGGTAGACATGGGGGATTCCCGGACGGTTGGCGACCACCAACTCCTGAACCACAGCCAGGCGTCGCGCGACCCTCGCGGCGTCGGGGTCGGGGTCGGGTGTCGGCGGCAGCACGGCCGGGGCCAACCTGGGGGCCTCGGCCGGATACAGCCAGAGCGACACCCCGGCAAGGACACCGTCGGGCAGTTCACCGACGATGGCCTCGGCACTGCCGGCCACCTCGATCAACAGTTCGTGGACGAGCTGGGGCCCGCGTACGGCCCGGTCCACTGGATCCGGCATCACCCAACACAGCACGGCCTCGTCGGCGAACGCGGCGGCATAGGCGGACACGAGCACTGGCGCTGCTGCCGGCGGCTGAACGCGCCGAGCGCGTAACGGGAGGCGCGACCTGGCAGACCTGGTCAGCGCAGACCTCGGCGCTGCTGACTTGCACCGGACGCAGCCGGCGGCACCCCTGGCTGGCCGAGGTCAGGGATCCGGAGGTCGAGTCGGACAACTGGTTCGAGTTCGGTCTTGCCCGCTTGCTCGACGGACTGGGCCTGTGACTAAGGCGCCGGGCCTGCCCGTCGCACGTCGACCGAAAGTCAGGACCGCCTGCGTCGGCGTACCCGCGTGGCCAGCGTGTCGCCGTGGGCGATCAGGATCAGCAGGCCGGTGATGATCGCCGAGTTGACCAGCAACGACTGTTCGTGGCCCGCTACGGCGGCGATCAGAATGGCAGCCATGCCGATCAGCCGTTGCCAGGAGAACCGGCCGTGCACGGCCAGCGCCAACAGGATCCAGCCGGTGAGAAAGAGCACCGGTCCCGCCGCCATCGTCACGGCGGCGGCCAGCCCATGGGAGAACGGTTCCATGATCATCAACCGCGCTCCGACCCCGGTCGCCAGGACGCCGGCGACCATCACCAGGTGCAGGTAGCCGGCGAGCAGTCCCAGCCTGCTACCTGGCGGTCCCAGGGCCTCGATCGCGGCGCCCAGTCGCATCCCGCCGGGCACCAGGTACAGCCGGCCGAGACTTACCGCGTTGACGAACATCAGCGCGAACGCCACACTGCGGCCCAGGTCGAACCCGCGTTGGCTGAACGTGATGCCAGCGGTCAGGATCAGCTCGCCCAGGGCGATGATGAAGATCTGCTGGTATCGCTCGGAGAGATGCTCTCCGATGATCTGAAGGTTCTCCCAACTGCTGCGACCGAGCGCCGGTGTCGGCCACCGCAGTCGCGCCATCGAGTAGTCCAGCACCACCGCCACCGTCCAGAGGACCACCTGGGCCGGCCCGACGAGGGCACCGGCGAGCCAGAGCACCCCGGAGACGGCGAACCAGATCGCCACCCGCAGGGTCCGCAGCTGCAGCGGATGCCCGTGCAGTGCCGGCAGCAGCAGGGCGGCCCGGCCCAGATGGATCGCCACGTACGCACCGGCGAACACCAGCGCGTGTCCGGCGTACGCGGTCGGTGCCGCAGCGGCCATCAGCATCCCGCCGAACATCACCCAGAGCAGCAGGCCGCTGATCAGCGGCGTGCGCGGTTCGAACCAGTCGGTCGACCAGGCGGTCACGAACCAGACCCACCAGATGGCGGCCAGCAGCAGCGCCGTGCGGAATGCCCCGCCCACGCTGAGGTCGTCCTCAAGAGCACGTGACAATCGGTTCAGCGCGAGGATGAAGGCCAGGTCGAAGAAGAGTTCCAGGAACGATGCCCGCCGGGAGATCTCGCGCCGTCGCAGCAGCCGCGCCGGCAGCCCACTGGACATCGTCGCCCTCCGCGCGTCGCCGGTGATCGCACCCCAGTCGTACCACCGCGCCGTCCCGCTGCGACCGGAAACAGCGAGGTCAGCGCGCGCTGCCGTACCCCCGGTCCGCGCCACCGGGCGCGAACTAACCTCGGAGCGATGCAGCACACCCCCGATCGACGGGCCAACCTCACCACGGCCGAACGCGCGATCGATGCCCGGTTCCGCGCCGGGCTGGCCCGGCTACCGCGTCACGGGCCGGCCGGGTGGTTCACCGAGTTCGTGGTCTTCGGGCTCAAGCAGGCCTGGGCGTGCGTGTTCGGTGCCGCCATGCTGGCGATCATCTGCGCGGCGCACCTCTGGTACCCGGACGACGCCGCGTTCGCCCGTAACGACGCCCTCACCGTGGCCGCGGTCGCCATCCAGGTCGCCATGGTCACCGGGCGGTTGGAGAGCCTGCGCGAACTACGGGTGATAGTCCTGTTCCACCTCGTCGGCACGGTCATGGAGCTGTTCAAGACGCACGTCGGCTCGTGGACGTACGAGCCCGACGGCGTGCTCCGGCTCGGCGGGGTGCCCCTGTTCAGCGGCTTCATGTACGCCGCTGTCGGCTCCTACCTCGTCCGGGTGAACCGGCTGTTCGACCTGCGCTTCACGCGCTACCCGCCTCGCTGGTCGACGGCCGTGCTGGCAGTCGCCATCTATCTCAACTTCTTCGCCAACCACTACCTGCCGGACGTACGGTGGCTGCTCGTCGCGGCCGTCGCGCTGGTGTTCGGTCCCTGCGTCATGCACTTCCGGATATTCCGGGCCAGGTTGCGCATGCCGCTGCTGCTGGCCTTCGTCCTCGTCGCCTTCTTCATCTGGCTCGCGGAGAACATCGCCACCTGGTCGAATGCTTGGCTCTATCCGAGCCAGGCGGACGGTTGGCATCCGGTGTCACTGACGAAGCTGACGTCGTGGTTCCTCTTGATGATCATTTCGGTGGTGCTTGTCACCTGGATCGCACCGCCGCAGCCGCCCGACGACGACCGACAGCCACCCCGTGGCACCGATGAGACCGCGCCTGGTGGGCTGCCGGTCGGCCAGCGGGAGCGGCACCGATCGCCTCTCGACCAGCAGGTCAGCCCTGGCGGCTCTTCCACTGCGGGTTCAGCCGGTTGACCACGACCACCCGACCGCGGCGGCGTACCACCGTCGAACCCGGCTTCCGCTTCAGCGACCGGAGGGAACTACGTACCTTCATGTCCGTTTCTCCTCGGCTCGGGTCTCATCTCGTACGCACGGAGAAACGCCGACCCTGAGGGTGGGATTCCCGGCACCGGGCAGGATCGCCCGTGCCGCCATCGACAGGGACCCGCCTCGCCTCCACCGCCCTATTGCCGGTCGCTCTGAAGGTCGGCCGGGGATGTCGGTTCGACCGCCAGCAGGGCGGCGAGTTGTCGCAGAAGCTGGGGCCGGGCGCGGTAGTAAACCCAGGTTCCCCGCCGTTCGGAATCGACCAGACCCGCCTCGCGCAGTGCCCGCAGGTGGTGCGAGATCGTCGGACCGCTCAGGTCGAAGGCCGGGGTCAGGTCGCAGACGCACACCTCGCCGCCCTCGGCCGAGGCGATCATCGACATCAGTTGCAGCCGAACCGGGTCGCCGAGAGCCTTGAACGCGGGTGCCAGCAGCGCGGCGGCCTCACCTGACACCCGCTGCTGCGCCAGCGGTGGGCAGCAGGGGACGGCGGTCAGATCGAGGGAAAATGGCGCCGCCTGCTTCGACATGCCTCTAGGTTGACACCCGTCTAATCAACGTGCAACTCTCTGATTCGAAGAACGTCGAGACAGCCAGTCGACACCATCCCCATCCGCACAGGAGGGACCGACACGGCAAGCTGTTTCGACATCCATCAAACCTGAGGAGTTACTGATGAGCGACCTGGACCAGCTGCCCGTCGCCGTCATCGGCGCCGGCCCCGTCGGCCTCGCCGCCGCCGCCCACCTGCACGAGCGTGCGCTGCCATACACCGTCCTGGAGGCCGGCGACGGTGCTGGCGCCGCCGTCCGGCAGTGGGCCCACGTCCGCGTCTTCTCACCCTGGCGGTACAACATCGATCCGGCCGCCCGCCGCCTGCTGGACGAGGCCGGCTGGGTGGCACCCGATCTGGACGCCCTGCCGACCGGCGCGGACCTCGTCGCCCACTATCTTCAGCCCCTCGCGAACCTGCCGCAGCTCAAGCCGCAGCTGCGCTACCGCGCCCGGGTGGCGGCGATCAGCCGGCTCGGCTACGACCGGCTGCGCACCACCGGTCGGGAGTCGGCTCCCTTCCTGCTCCGCCTCACCGACGGCCGGGAGATCCTCGCCCGGGCCGTAATCGACGCCACCGGGACCTGGGACACCCCGAACGTGCTCGGTGCCTCCGGCCTGCCCGCTCAGGGCGAGACGGGCGCTGCCGGTCACCTGGAGCACGCGCTGCCCGACGTCCTCGGCGTCGACCGGATCCGCTTCGCCGGTCGGCACACACTTGTCGTCGGTGCCGGCCACTCCGCCGCCAACACCCTGCTCTCGCTCGCCGAGCTCGCCGCCGCCGTACCCGGCACCGAGGTGACCTGGGCCATCCGATCGCTGTCACCGACGCGTACCTACGGCGGCGGCGACGCCGACGCGCTACCCGCTCGGGGCGCGCTCGGCTCGCGGCTGCGGGCGCACGTCGACACCGGCCGCATCCGCCTGCTGACCGGATTCTCCGTCCACGCCATCACTCCCGACGGCGGCCGGGTCACGGTGATGGTCCGGCGCGGCGACACGCAAGAGCAGGTCACGGTGGACCGGATCGTGGCCGCCACCGGCTTCCGGCCCGATCACACGATCGCCGCGGAGCTGCGCCTGGATCTTGATCCGATCATGGGCGCCACCCGCGCCCTCGCTCCGCTCATCGACCCCAACGAACACTCCTGCGGCACCGTCCCACCGCACGGCGTCGACGAACTCGCCCACCCGGAACCCGGCTACTACGCGGTCGGCATGAAGAGTTACGGCCGGGCACCCACCTTCCTCTTGGCCACCGGCTACGAACAGACCCGATCCGTGGTCGCCGCCCTCGCCGGCGACTGGGAGGCCGCTCGCGACGTACGGCTCGAACTGCCCGAAACCGGTGTCTGCCGCAGCAACCCGGCCGACTCGGTCGCCGGTGACGACTGCTGCGGCCCGGCTCCCGAGCGGACCGGCAAGGGCCTTGCCACCGGCGTCAGCGGGGGCCTGCTCGCCGCACCGCTGGATCTGCTGAGCACCGACGCGCCGGCTACCGACCGGGCCGGCGGCTGTTGCGGCAGCTGAGGGCGGCCGACGATTCGAGCGCCTGGCGGACGATGCGTAGAGCCTGTTCCGCCGGGGGTAGGCCGGACCCGCTGACCACCCGGCCGTCCACGATGATCGCCGCGTAGCCGGTACCCCGGACCAGGTCTCGCAGCAGGGCCCGCCAGTGCCGCCGGTGCCGGCGACCGTCGCGCACGATCGCCGGCAGCAGGAACAGCGTGTTACGGGGGTCGACGATCTCCACCGCGATCTCGGCTGGCAGACCGGCACGTACCGCCTGGTAGACCTCACCCAACGGCCGCTGGTCGGCCCGTTGCCGCGTCAACGTGGGATCCTCGTGCCGGCCCTCGACGCAGATGTCGGCCGCGCCGGTGCAGCAGCCGGAGCCGGCCCCGGGCGCATCCCATGGTCGGATCAGCAGAACCCGGTGCCGGGCCATCAGCGGGGATCGTCGGTGGCACCGGCACCGGCTGCTGATTCGGCACCGACCGCCCGCTGCGACCGGTCGGCCGGCTCGGGCTCGGTGGTGCCCGCATCGTCACTGTCCGGAGGTGGCCCGGAATCCGGTTCCGCCTCGACGGGCTGGCCACTGGCGCGGCGCAGGGCGAGCACCGCCTCCACGATCAGCCAGAGCGCGAGGACGAAGATGATGGCGTCCAGGGGTGCCAGCACCCACTCGTCGGCAGCCACGAACTCGCGCAGTTGGACGATGAGTGCCCAGGTCGTCATCACCAGCAGGAAGACCAGCGGCACGATTACCGCGACCGGGTTGCGTCGACGACGCATCACCCAGACCGCGATGACGGCGAGGGCTAGCCCGGCGGTGAGCTGGTTGGTGGTGCCGAAGAGTCGCCACAGCACCCCGAAGGTGTAGCCGGCGTCCCCACCGCCCGGCAGCAGGGCGAGCGTCAGTGGTGCGGCGATCGCCAGCAGCCCGGCCAGGGTGAGGTGACGGGACAGCCGCCGCCAGCCGACCAACTCGGCAATCTCCTGCACGATGTAGCGCTGCAACCGGACACCGGTGTCCATCGTGGTGGCCGCGAACGAGATCACCACCACTGCCGCGAAGACGGTCGCGAGTTGGAACTCGATACCGAGGTTTGTGGCGAAGCTGGCGATGCCGTTGACGAAGTTGCGGGTGGCGCCGCCCGACGCCGCGGCGTAGCTGGCGTACAACCCCTCCCACTCGGCGCGGGTGGCGGCGACCCCGGCCGTGACCGCGATGATCGACCCGAGAGCGAGGCTGCCCTCGCCGATCGCCCCTGCGTAGCCGACGTACCGGGCGTCGGTCTCCTTGTCGAGCTGTTTGGAGGTGGTGCCGGAGGCCACCAGCGAATGGAACCCGGATATCGCACCGCAGGCGACGGTGATGAACAGGAACGGGAAGATGCTCGGTGACCCGGCTGGCACGTCGTTGAACATCGGCGCCACGATCCGGTCCATCCCGACCAGCACTCCGGTGAAGATCACCGCGATGGCGATGAACAGCTGATGCGAGTTGATGTAGTCGCGCGGCTGCAACAGCAGCCACACGGGCAGCCGAGAGGCGATGAACGCGTAGCTGAAGAGGATGATCACCCACAGGTCGCGCGTCCGCTCGAAGCCGAGCGCGTCGGCCAACCCGGTGATCTCGATCGGGTAGAGGTTGCCCACCCAGATCAGGAAGTAGAGCGCGGCCACGCCGATGAGCGACGGCACCAGCGCCGCGCTGCGGGTGCGGTAGATGTACTGGCCGATCGCGATGGCCAGGGGAATCTCCACGAAGATCGGGATGACCGCGCCCGGGTACGCCACGAGCAGGTTGCCGATGACCACCGCGAAGACCGCGTTCACCAGCGTGAGCAGGAAGAAGATGATCAGCAGGAAGAGCGTACGGGCCCGTTTGCTGATCACGTCCGCGGCCAGGGTGCCGATGTTGCGCGCCCGGTGTCGCACCGAGACCGCGAGCGCCCCGAAGTCGTGTACGCCCGCCGCGAAGATGGTGCCGAACACCACCCAGGCCAACGCCGGTCCCCATCCCCAGAACACCGCGATCGCCGGGCCGACGATCGGGGCGGCTCCGGCGATGGAGGTGAAGTGGTGACCGAAGAGCACATGCTTGTTTGTGGGGACGAAGTCGACTCCGTCGGAGAACCGGTGCGCCGGGGTGACGTAGGCCGGGTCCAACCCGTACACCCGGTCGGCGAGGTATCGCGAGTAGTACCGGTAGCCGAGGGCGAACATCGCCATGACCGCGATGACGACGACGATGGCGGGCATACGGCTGCCTCCTTGCGGCCCGTGGGGCGGGCGCTCGTGTGCAGATCCCGAAACCTGCCGGTAATGTAACGGGGATCACATTCCAAGGTCAATCGAACGGCTCGGATCACATGAACGTGGATGCGGATGTTCGCCGCGCGATCCAGGCCGCCACCGTCGGCGAGTTGGCCTGGCTCGACCGGGGCGGCCTACCGCAGGCCCGGCCGGTCACGCCACTGCTGCTCGGCGAGCGGCCGGCCGTCGCCTTCCCGTACGCCGAGGCCCCCGTCGCTCGTGGGCTGGCCGCCGCGCCGGTCGTGGCGCTTGTCGTCTCCGACGACCGGCTCACCGGGCGTGGCTGGCGGCCGGTCGCGGTGACCGGCCGGCCCCGGCTGACCGAGGATCGCGACGGCGCGCTGTTCGCCGAACAGTTGCTCGACCAGGAACTGCGCAAGTACCCACCGGCCCGCGCGCTGATCGACTCGCCGCTGCTGCGCCGGGAGCACTGGTGGTACCTGCCCCGGCTGATCGTGGCGCTGGACGTCGTCACGACGACCACGGTCGGCGCCCGCGTCGGCGGGGCGGGCGAGGTGCTGGCGGTCGCCCGAGACGATCGAGAGCTGTACGTGGACTCGGTGACCCGGCCCGAGCACGAGGAAGGCGAGGCGGTCCGAGTGAGGAGCCTCGGGGCTCGGCCACCCGCCAACGGCCCGGCGGTGCTGCTGGGGCACGACTTCTCCGCCCCCGACCTCGAACGGTGGACCCCGTGGACGATCCGGGGCGGGCTCACCGACGGCGTCCTGGCCGTGACGGCGGCACCTGCGCGTGCCGCCCTCGCGCCGCCGCTCGGCCTGTGGCGACGGCTGATCCGCCAGCGCCGGCTCGCTCGGGCCTGCCGGGCCGCCCTCGACGGCCAGGGCGGGCACCACCACCCCCTCCCCTAGACGGTCCGCACGAGTGGTGACGACGAGCGCAGCCGCTCCTGCACCGTCCGGTGGCCACCTCCTGTTGACGGCCTCGACCAGCGTCCCCACGCTGCTCCTTCGCAAGGAAAATCTACGGTTCGCCTTCCGCGATCCGGCCTCGCCGGGAACATCCGCCACGTAGCGTCGTGGCAGACCGGCCATCCCGAAACGCCTGATGGCGGACGAGGGACGGAACGTGATGTGCGGCATCAGCGGTGAGGCGAGGTTCGACGGCAGCACCCCCGACGCCGACGCGGTGACCCGGATGACCGAGGCGATGCGGTCCCGGGGCCCGGACGGCGAGGGACTGTGGAGCGATGGCTGGGTGACCCTCGGGCACCGTCGGCTGACCGTCATCGACCTGTCCGACGCGGGCGGCCAGCCCATGGTGCGCGAGGATCTCGGCCTCGCCCTGGTCTTCAACGGGTGCGTCTACAACTATCCCGAGCTGCGCGAAGAGCTGCGCGCCGCCGGGCACACCTTCCACTCCACCAGTGACACCGAGGTGATTCTGGTGGCGTACGCACAGTGGGGTGAGTACTTCGTCGACCACCTGGTCGGCATGTTCGCGGTGGGCCTGATCGACCGCGTCCGGCGTCGGCTCGTGCTGGCCCGCGACCGACTCGGCATCAAGCCCCTCTACCTCGCCGAGACGCCGGGCCGGTTGCGGTTCGCCTCCACGCTGCCGGCGCTGCTCAAGGCGGGCGATGTGGACACCAGCGTGGACCCGGTGGCGCTGCACCACTACCTGTCGTGGCACTCGATCGTGCCCGCGCCCCGCACCATCCTGCGCGGAGTCCGGAAGCTGCCACCGGCGACCGTGCGGGTCGTCGAGGCCGACGGACGCAGCCGCGATCGCCGCTACTGGCAGCCCGATTACGTCCGGGATCCGACCCACGCCGGCTGGGACGACCGGGACTGGCGGGCCGCGACCGGCGACGCGCTGCGCACCGCCGTACGACGACGGCTCGTCGCCGACGTGCCGGTCGGCGTGCTGCTCTCCGGCGGACTCGACTCGAGTCTCATCGTGGCTCTGCTCGCCGAGGCCGGTCAGCAGCACCTCCGCACCTTCAGCATCGGCTTCGACAGCCGGCACGGCGAGGCCGGCGACGAGTTCCACTACTCCGATCTGGTCGCCCGCGCGTACGGCACCGACCACCTCCGCATCCAACTCGCCAACGACGACCTGGTGCCGGCCGTCCGCCGGACGGTAGCGGCGATGACCGAGCCGATGGGCAGTCACGACGTGGTCGCCTTCCATCTGCTCTCCGAGCAGGTGGCCGCGCACGTGAAGGTGGCGCAGTCCGGGCAGGGCGCCGACGAGGTGTTCGCCGGATACGGCTACCACCAGCCCCTGACCCAGGTGGTCCGGGCCGAGGCGGCGCGGACCTTCACCGCCGCCTTCTTCGACCGCGACCATGCCGAGCTGCTCCGGGTGGTCGGTCCGGCCCACGCCGTCGACGCCGACGCCAGCCGGGAGTTGGTGATAGCGGAGCTGAACGCACCGGGCGCGGAGACCGCCCTGGACGCGGTGCTGCGCCTGGACACCCACCTGATGCTTCCCGACGATCCGGTCAAACGGGTCGACAGCATGAGCATGGCGTGGGGGTTGGAGGTGCGTACTCCGTTCCTCGACCAGGACCTGGTTGCCCTCGCGGCAGCCTGTCCACCCGAGCACAAGGTTGCCCAGGGCGGCAAAGGCGTGCTCAAGGAGGTTGCCCGCGAGGTGCTGCCCGCCGAGGTGATCGACCGGCCGAAGGGCTACTTTCCGGTGCCCGCGCTACGCAACGTCGACGGCCCGGTCCGTGACCTCGTGGTGGCGGCGTTGCGGGCGCCGGCAGCGCGCGAGCGTGGACTGTTCCGGCAGGCGTACGTGGACGCGCTGCTCGCCGACCCCGAGCAGGCGCAGGCCGCTGCGGGCAGCAACAAGCTGTGGCAGTTGGGCCTGCTCGAACTTTGGCTCCAGACCCACGACATCCGCTGACCGCAGGCCGGTTCAGCCCGCGGTGGTCTCGGCGGCGAGGTGGTCGAGGACCGCCCGCACATCCCCACCGGTGCGTGCGATGACCCGGCGCTGTCGGGCCGCGCCGGTGCCGTCGCGGCGCAGCCGGGCCAACTGCTGCTGGACGTACGGCAAGTCGCCGTGCCGGATCAGCGCGGAGGTCACCGTGCTGAACAGCTCCTCCACCAGGTCCCACGCCGGACGCGCACCGCCACCGCGCAGATCGATCAGCCGGCCGTCGAGCCCCTCGTGAGCAGCTCGCCAGTGAGCCGCCGCGAGCAGGCAACTCCGCAGGCGGGGTGCCGGAACGCCGGCACGCACCTTATCGGCCATGGTGGCGACCAGGGCTCGCACCAGAGCCGCGACCAACACCGTGTCGTCCACCCCCGGGCAGACGTCGCCGACCCGGATCTCCACGGTGGGGTAGCTGGCGGACGGACGGGCGTACCAGTAGACCATCGCCGCGTCGAGCATGATGCCCGCGTCGACGAGTTCCGCCACCGTCGCGGCGTAGTCGGCGAACGAGGCGAAGTACGGGGTGGGCCCGATGCTCGGCCAGCGCTCCAGCTGCATGGAACGCCAGCTCGCGTGGCCGGTGTCCGCGCCGTCGTGCAGTGGCGAGTTGGCAGTGAGCGCCTGCACCACCGGCAGCCACGGACGCAGGTGGTTGCAGACCTGCACCGCCAGTTCCCGGTCCGGCAGGCCGACGTGCACGTGGCAGCCGCACACGGCCGGATCGTGCGCGACCGGACCGAAACGGCGGGACATGGCACGATAGCGAGGTTCATCCGGAACTGTCCGGTGCGGTTCGTGCACCGGAGTGGCTCCGACCGCGACCAGCTGCGCTCCCGCCGACCGCGCCGCCTCCGCCGCGGCACGTCGCAAGGTGATCAGGTGCGCCCGGAGATCGGCCAGGTCGGCACAGACCGGGGTGACCATCTCCACCATGCTGTGCCGGAACTCCTGCCGGCTCTGGTTGCGGGCCGCACCGAGCAGGGCCGTCAGCACCCGGTCGGCGACCGGCAGACTCTCCCCCGTCTGCGGGTCCAGTAGCAGGAACTCTTCCTCCACCCCGAGGGTCAGGCGCGCTGGCGCGTCCACGGCACTCAGGGACGGTGCGATGGACGGCTGGTTCGTCATCGTCGGCGTACCCTCCTGCCGGCGACGGTCACCGCCGCCGCACTCGCGCGACTTCCCCACCAGAGCTCCGGCAAACGGCAGCCACCGAATGACCGGGCGGGCTCGGTCTGCACCGAGCCCGCCCGCTCCGGCTGTGCCCAAGCCGGACCTGCATGCCGTCAGCGTTGCAGGGTCAGTACTCCCGGCCGGTAGGGCAGCAGGCCGTAGTCGCCGCCGGAGTTGGGGTCACGGCCTTGGTAGAGCAGTTGTAGGTTGCAGGGGTCGATGGTCATGGTCTGGTCGGCGTTGGTTCGGATCAACTCACCGTGGCTGATGTCGTTGGTCCAGGTGGCGCCGCTGTTGGCCTTGCCGGCGAACGGGTTGCTCTCGCTGGTGGCCTGGGGGGTCCAGTTGCCGCCGAGGCTGGTGGCGGTGAAGGACCGGAAGTAACGGCCCTGGGAGCCGATCGCCTCGACGATCATCAGGTACCGCTGCTGGCCCTGGAGCTTGTAGACCTGGACGCCTTCGAAGAGGTTGTTCGTCGTGTCGGTCATGATCGTGGTGTAGTTCGACCCGAAACTGCCCGGGAAGTTCCCGATCGGCATGCTCGCCCGGTAGATGCGGCCGTTGTCGCCAGCGAAGAACAGGTACATGTTCTGCTCGTCACCGATGAGCGCCTGGTCGATCGGGCCGGTGTTCGAGTTGGAGATGCTTCCGGTGAACAGCGTCTGGTGCGCCGACCAGCTGTTGACATTGGTGGGGTTCGTCGAAGTGCGGTACGAGAACGCCGGCCCACCCCACTGGTACGCCAGCACCCAGACGTTACGCGGGGCGAAGTAGAACAGCGAGGGAGCGACCGCCGAGAACGGCATCTGGTTCTGGCTGGCCGAACCCATCTGGTTCCAGTTCGAGAACAGCCCGAAGTTCATCGAACCCCACGACGTACCCGTGTCGTGCGTGGTCCCGTAGACCAGGTGCTGACCGTTGTACGGCGCGTGCGTGAAGTCCTTCAACGACACCCAACCCGACCGCGGCTGCGCCAGCGCTCCAGTCGACGACCACCGGTACGACGACGGCAGGTTGCACGTACCCGACGGCGGCGGCGTGGTCGGCGTCGGGTTTCCGCCACCATCCACCCGGACGAGCTGCCACTGCTGGTTGGCGCCGTTCCAATCGTCGTACTGCACGATGTTCCCGCCGTCGGCGGTCGAGGCGCCCTGCACCTCCAGCACCTTGTTGCTGTTCCGGTTGATCAACCGGACGTGGCCGCCATCGGAGTCGGCCAGCCGGAACTGCTGGTTCGCCCCGTTGTGGTCGGCCCACTGGACGATGCTGGCACCATTGGCGGTCGACCAGTTGTAGACGTCCAGCACCTTGTTCGACAGCCGCGACTTCAACCGGTAGTAGCCACCGCCCGAGTCCACGAACTGCCACTGCTGCTGGTTGCCGTTGTTCCGCGACCACTGGGTGATCCGGGCACCGTCGTTCGTGGCGAGGTTGTACACGTCGAGGGCCTTGCCGCTGTTGCGGTTGACCAACACGTACCAGGCGTTGGTGTCGACCGTCGCGGCTGCGGCGGGTGTCGAGACCGCCACTGCGGCGGCGCTACCGGCCACCACCGCCGTCACGCCCGCTGCGGCGACCCGCAGCAACCACCTACGCTGCCGCGAGGGCGGCGGGATAGCTGGAGACCTACCAAAGGCAGACATGTTCCTCCTTCAATGACCGAGAGCCGGCCGGTCCACCCGAGGATGGGCACACCGCCGAGCATCTGCGCGGTTCGTGTTATCGCTAACATGAATGTCGGGGCGTCCCCACGCGCGCCTCGTCCACTGGCCCGACGAAGCAGGCTTGCCCGGTAAGCCGTAGGCATCGCCGTCCTTGACCATCGACTGTGGGCGATAACATGCCGTTCGTCAAGACGTAATGTCCCGGAATCACAAGGTAGCGACATCGCGGAACTATCAGACACCGGCCTGCCGCCACCTCGGCGCAACCACTCACGGACCACCTGTGGCGCCCCAGGCCGCCCCGAGCGGCCGAGCTTTCCGCCGAGCACCCATGACCGCCTGCATGGTTACGCTAACATCGATGGTTAGCCATTCGTTGGAGTGCCGCCAACGGACGCGTACGCCAACCGGCGGCCCCCCCAGAGGCATGCCGAACCCGGCCGGGCGGGTTCGAGGCCCGAGGCGGTGGTCCGGGCTCAACCGGCACGGTCCTACGAAGCGGCGTCCAACATTTTCCCCAGCAGGCCGTGAAGCTGACGCTGCTCCTGGTCGGTGAGCAGCGCCAGCCGCTCGGCCGGGAACTCGAACGCGCCCCGGACGACGCGGCGCACCTCACGCCCGGCCGGGGTGATCGACACGCGCTTGATCCGCCTATCCTCCAGGTCGGGCACCCGGGCGACCAGGCCACGGGCCTCCATTCGGGAGACGAGCTGGGTGACGTTCGAGGCGTCGCACCGCAGCTCCGAGGCGAGCTCCCCCATCGGGCGGCTGTCTCGGGAGAGGTGTTCGAGCAGGCATGCCTGTGCGGCACTAAGCCCGGCGGCCTGCGCAGCGCGGTCGTAGGCTGCGTCGTAGGCGAAGACGAGATCCCACACCTGCCGGGCAAGGGCGTCCGCCACCTCGGTCATCAGCTCAGATTAGTTGACTCGCTCAGGTAACGCTGCTTTAGTGGGCCGGGAAGCTTTAGTGAATCAACCAATAGGTGGTGCCACGTGAAGAGTCCGAGTTCGATGGGGGCCGGCGGGCCCCGAGTGCTGGTGACCGGAGTACGCGGCAAGACGGGATTGCCGTTGGCCAGGCTACTTGTCAGGCAGGAGGGCGCTGACGTACTCGGCGGCAGCAGCAACCCGGGCTCGGTCGACATCGACGGCGTGCGCCCGATCGCCTTTTCCTGGGATGACCCGTCCGGGTGGAAGGCGGCGACCGAGGGCGTGGACGCCGTTTACATCGTCCGGCCCGACCGTGCGGACGCGCCGGACCTCATCGGCGCGCTCCTCGACGAGACGCCCGCCGGTACCCGAATCGTCCTGCTGTCCGAGCAGGACGCCGACTACATGGGCACCGACGGATGGGCACCGCGGGCCGAGCGGGCGGTACGCGACAGCGGCCACGCCTGGACGATCCTGCGGCCCAGCTGGTTCATGCAGGTCTTCACCGACCCGCGCTTCTACCGTGACCCGATCACCGACGGGGAGTTGTCGTTCTCCAGCGGTGGTGCCAGCCTGGCCTGGATCGACGCCCGGGACATCGCCGCGGTGGCCGAGCGGGCGCTGCGGAACGAGGAACACGCCGGCCGGGTGTACGAGCTCACCGGCCCCGAGGCGCTATCCCTCCCTCGCACCGCAGAACTGATCTCCGCTGCGGCGGGTCGTACCGTGACCGTGCGCGAGATGACGATCGACGAGGCCGTGGACGGGACCACCGGCTTCGAGCGGGAACTGTTCACACTGACCTTCCAACGCGTACGGGCTGGCAGCTTCGCGCAGGTCACCGACTCCGTCGAGCGGGTGACCGGACGACCCGCGCGGTCTCTGCGGGATTTCCTGGCCGACGCCGGTCCGCCGTTCGGGCAGGCGACCTGACACCTCGGCCAACATGCCGGAAAGTCTGCTCGACCATGTGCAGCGACCGGGTGGTCGCGGGCGTCGAGCGTGCGGTCGGGCCGGGTCTCGGTCATGTCGTTGCCCTGTCGACGGCTGGCGGGCCCCGCCGTCAACTCGTCGGCATCCGCCGCCGGATCGCCGGCCGGTGGGTAGCCAGTGCCACGGAGTCCAGGTCGGTGACGACGGTGTCGAGCAGCCGGTCGATCCGTGGTTGCCCGTCGGCGGTGTTCCGCAGCTCGTCGATGATCATCGCAAGATAGGTGTCGAAGGCGGGACGATTCGCCAGGACCCGCACCGTGCCGTCGTCGTCCCGTACGATCCCGACCGGATCGGGCCGTGTCGCGAGCCGGCGGAGCAGGTCATGCGCCTCCTGAACGGCACGTACGGCGGTGGTGACGTCGTTGGACGCGGGAGACAGCGCACGCGTGGCGATGTCCGCCAGTTGACGCAGACCGAACCCCACGTCCTGGCCCGGTGTGCGCTCGACGTCGATGGTGACCGAGTTGGCGACGCTTTCCGCGGGCAGTGTGCGGGGCTTTCCGCTGGGCAGTCGATGACAGTGCAGCAATGGCGCCCCGGCGACCACGAAATCTCCCGGCGCCGGTACGACGGTGATCGCGCAGTCGTGCTCCCGAGCCAGCCGGGCCAGCAGGGCGAGGTCGGCGCTGGTGACCAGACCCGCCGCTGCGGCCGGCACGACCTGCACCACCTCACCCGCGATCCAGGCCGGCTCCTCGCGGTCCGGCACGTGCCGATCGATCGTGCGTCGGGTCTGCGCGCCGATCGCGACGATGATGTGCCCCACCCGCATCACCGTGGTGATGTGGTGCAGGTAGTAGATGAACATCGCGGTGCTGGCCAGCACGAGCGACATCGACACGGCGAGCGAGAGTTCGGGCAGCCGCTCGCTGTCGCGGGCCGGCAGCGCGGCCAGCACCACCATCGCGAAGAGGAACGTCGCGACGAACGTGCCGAGCGTCGACTGGATGACCCGGTCCTGAAGGAACGTGCGCAGCACCCGCGGCGAGTACTGGCTGCTGGCCAGTTGCAGCGCCACGACCGTGATGGAGAAGACCAGCGCCGTGAACGAGATCATCGCCGTGATGATCGACGAAAGCAGAGATCGGGCACCGGCGGGCCCGCTGGGCAGGATGGTCTCGACCGGCAGCCGCAGCCGCAGCTCCAGCACGGACAGCCCGATGGCCACCACGACGGCACTCACTGCGAAGAGCGCCGGGATGAGCCAGAAGCTCTGCCGTATCTCGGCGAGCCGGGCGGCGGCCGTACGGGGCCGGCTCACGTCGCCGTGGCCTTGCGCTCTCGATCGGCGCTGAGGAAGAGAGCGCCGAAGGCCCCGGCCAGGGTGCCGAACACGACCATCGAGTAGATCGCAGGTACCAGTTCGACGACCTGGGCGAGCACGATCAGCACGAAGAGCACGCCCAGGGCACCCATCGGCTTGTCGAGCCGTCGGGCGACGCCGTGCAGTACCGCGTCCTCAGGCGCCCGCTCGCCGTCGCTGGGCGGGCTCATCGCCGCGCCGACCGGGCGATCCGGCCGGGGATTGGCTCCGACGGCTCGACCGGATGTCGGCGGCCGGTGTCACTGTGGCCCGACCGGTGCCGCCCGTTCACCGGCACGTCGCCCGCGCGCGCTGGCTCGTGATGCCGTGTCGGAACGATCGGCGGGTCACGATGCGGTCCTCCCGGCGGTCGTGCGGCGAAGCCGTGGTCGGCGGCCTGGCTGGACCGCTACCCGAAATCCTCGGCGACAAACGTCGTGCTGCCGATCTCCGCCGACCGTCACAGTCACGGGCAGAGACCGTCATCGGTTCGTCGTGTTGGCCGCCGTGGCCGCCGGGTAGGGCAGTCCTAACAGACGATCCCCTGAAGGAGTCGGCCATGACCCACCCCTGGTTCTTTCCCCACGACCTGCCGCCGCTGTTCAACGCCGAGCCCACAGACGAAGACACCCGACTGGCCTGTCAGCTGCTCACGAGCATGCAGCAGGATTCACGCCTGCGCCACGAACGCATCTGCATCGAGGTGCAGAACCGGGTGGTGGTGCTTGACGGCACGGTGAGCACGGCCGAGGTGAGCGCCGAGGCGCACGCCCTCGCCTGGCGCACACCGGGAGTACACGACGTCAGCAACCGGCTCCGCCTCCTGGGCGAGTGACCCGGACCGGGCCAGCTCTCGTTCTTTTGCGAATCCCGCATCCGGGTATGTCGCCACGATGGTGCTGAACAACCCTGCCGATCTGGTCCGCCTGCTCGTGATCGCGGCGATCATCTACCCGGCGCTGGTGGTGATCCTGCGGGTTTCCGGCAAGCGGACGTTGTCCAAGCTGAACGCCTTCGACTTCGTGGTCACGGTCGCGCTGGGCTCGACGCTGGCGACGATCCTGCTCTCGCGGGACGTATCGCTGGTGGAGGGAATCCTCGCCCTGATCCTGCTGGTGACCTTGCAGTACGCGGTCGCGCTGCTCGCCGTACGCTGGCCACCGTCGCAGAAGGTGCTCAAGGCCCGGCCCACCATGCTGCTCCGGGACGGGCAGCTACGAATTGCGACGTTGCGGTCCAACCGGGTGGCGGAGAGCGAGATCCGGCAGGCCGCCCGCAGCCAGGGCGCGGGCGACCTCCATGACCTTGCCGCCGTCGTCCTGGAGACTGACGGCAGCCTGAGCATCATCACCCGCGAACGACTCGGTGACGGCAGCACCCTCGTTGACGTGCGCGACGAGGGACGGTAGCCGGCCGAGCGTCGGCTCCGCCGCAGAGCCGGCGTCAGCCCTCGATCGGTGGTCGGTCGATGTTGAGGTGGAATGCGCGCTCCTCGGCCTCCTGACGCGCCGCGACGAAGTCGCGCTGCCAGTCCTCAGCGTCGTCCGGGATGCGGGCGACCACGTGCTCGCCGTGTACCCGCCCGTCCGCGTCGGTCAGGGTGACACCGACGACGGTGTGCCCGCGCCCCGGGATGGCGTAGTGGCGCACCGCCCAGCGGGCGGACATCTGCGCGGCATGACGTCGGCGTCGGGCACCGCCCGTCAGGACCACGGAAACCAGCAGGACGGCGGTCAGCACGACGACGGCGACGGCCAGAAACGCGACGATCCGCACCCACCCGAGGCTACCCCGCCGCCTGCCGGTGGTGCAGCCTACGAGGACGTCACCGGGCAGGCCCGACCACCCAGCTCCGACAGCCCTCGGCTCCGACCCGGTCGTCCCGGGCCGGAGCCGAGCTGCGCCTGGCGGTCGGCTGGATCAGACGATGTTGATGTCGCTGCACCACATGTAGGTCTGGTCCATGTGCGACGCCTTCCAGATCACGAAGAGAACGTGCTGGCCGCTACGCCCGGACGGGATCGAGACGTTGAACGAGATGTTCTGCGTCGGCGCGTAGCGCCCGGTCTGCAGGATCTGGTCGATGTTTCCCCAACCGACGCGCTGCGAGTTCGGATTGAAGCCCTGTTTGGTGACGTAGACCCGGAAGAAGTCAGCACCGTGGCTGGCCTGGTCGTAGAACCGGAGCGTGAAGTTGCGGCTGACGTTCGTCGCCTTCCAGGCCCCCGGCTGGTTCACGGTGTCGTTCCTGGAAAGGGCGTTGCTGCAGAGCTGTCCGTCGGGCGTACGGGCCTGGTACTGCCCGCCGAGGCCGTCCCGCAGCTGGCTCATCCAGTTCCACATGGTGTCGGGGTTGGCCTGGAACGCCCGGTAGCACATCGGGTCCTGCGTCTGCAGCGCCGGATCCATGTGCCGGTGGCCCCAGTTCTGCCAACACTGGTAAGCGCGGGTCGCCGGGTTGATCACAGTGCCGTGGGCCTGGGCGGCACCCGTCCAGGGCAGCATGGCGGCCACCACGGCGAGAGCCAGGACAAGCACCCGGACGGCGGGCCGGGATTGCCGGCCGGATTGGTGGGGATGGTGTGAACGCACGGTGCATCCTCCATTTCTGACGCGCTCACCGGGACGGGTTTGGGAGCGCTTCCAGCGAGTATCACACCAATCGGACAAGATATCAATGATCGTCTATTCATATCGGATGTGTGCTTTCGTCTGGATCATGGCTGGTAGCGGTAGCCCATGCCGGGTTCGGTGATCAGGTGACGCGGCCGGGTGGGGTCCGGTTCGAGTTTGCGGCGCAGCTGGGCCAGGTACTGGCGCAGATAGCCGGTTTCGGTCTCGTAACCCGGCCCCCACACGTCACGGAGCAGTTGACGTTGACTGATCAGCTTGCCCGGATTACGCAGCAGCGTTTCGAGGACTCCCCACTGCGTAGGGGTCAGTTTGATCTCGGAGCCGTCGTCACGGATGACGGTGCGGGCGGCGAGGTCGACGGTATGCCGCCCGAGCTGGACGGTGGGGCTGGCGGTATCGACCGTCGTGTGCCGGCGGGTCACGGCGCGGATGCGGGCAAGGAGTTCGTCGACGCCGAAGGGCTTGGTGACGTAGTCGTCAGCGCCGGCGTCGAGGGCGGTGACCTTGTCGTCGCTGCCGGCTCGACCGGACAGCACGATGATGGGTACGGTCGTCCAGCCGCGAAGCCCACGGATGACGTCGACGCCGTCGAGGTCGGGCAGGCCGAGGTCGAGCACGACGAGATCGGGTGGGTGGCTTCCGGCCGCCTTGAGCGCGGCGGTGCCGGTGGCGGCGACGTCGACGTCGTAGCCGCGGGCGCGCAGATTGATGCGCAGGGCACGCAGGATCTGAGGTTCGTCGTCGACGACGAGGATCCGGGTCATTCCTGCGGACCCTCCGTGACTGCGGTCGGGGTCGCGGCAGGCAGTCTCAGCACCATCGTGAGACCGCCGCCGGGGGTGGTCTCGGGATTGATGCTGCCGCCCATGGCCTCGGCGAGCCCCCGGGACAGCGCCAGCCCGAGGCCGACGCCCGTGGTGGTGTCACGGTCACCGAGACGCTGGAACGGCAGGAACACGTGGTCCCACTGATCCTGAGGGATGCCGGGGCCGGTGTCGATGACACGGAGTTCGACCTGACCGGAGTGGGCGCTGGCGGTGATGGTGGGTGCCTGTCCTGGTGGGCTGTGGCGCAACGCGTTCGCGACGAGGTTGACCAGCACCCGCTCCAGCAGGCCCGGATCGGCGGTGACGGCGGGCAGATCGGTGGGGATGTCGGTGCCGACGTCGACGGCGGGTGGACCGAGTTCGTCCAGCGCCCGGGGTACGACGTCCTCCAGGCCGATCGACGCGACGGTGATACCGAGTGCCCCGGCCTGTAGGCGGCTCATGTCGAGCAGATTTGCCACCAACCGGCCGAGCCGGTCGAGCGACTCGTCGGCGGTGGCCAGCAGTTCGTCCCGGTCCTCTGGATCGAACTCCACGTCCGGACTGCGCAGGCTGGACACGGCGGCCTTCGCCGAGGCGAGGGGGGTACGCAGGTCGTGGCTGACGGCGGCGAGCAGCGCGGTGCGCATCCGGTCGGCCTCGGCCAGCGGCCGGGCGGTCGCGGCCTCCTCGGCGAGGCGCTCCTGCCGGAGCGCGACGGCGGCCTGCGCGGCGAACGCCTCGACGATGCGCCGGTCGGCGGCCTCCAGCCGTCGGCCGCAGAGCACGACGGTGAGCCGGTCGTCCACGGGTACGGCCGTCTCGCCGGCACTCGGGGTGCAGGCTGGCGCCTCACCCACGCTGGCAACGACCCGCCAGGCGTTCTCTGCCCGATCCCGAGCCGGGTGTCCGGCCGCCTCGGCGGTCAGTTCCAGGACGCTGACCGCGCGCAGCGCGAAGGTCTCCCGGAGACGTTCCAGCAACGCCGGAAGAGGGCGCTGCCCGCGCAGGACGCTGCCGGCGACGGTGGCGAGGGTCTGCGCGTCGGCGGAGGCACGAGCCGCCTCGCGGGTCCGCCGGGCCGCCACGTCGACCACCCAGCTCACCGCGACGGCGACCCCGACGAAGACGCCAAGGGCGAGGAGATTGTCCGCCTCGGCGATGGTCAACGTGTAGAAGGGCGAGGTGAAGAACCAGTTCAGCAGCAGGGACCCGCCGAGCGCGGCGAGCAGTGCCGGCCAGAGTCCACCGACGAGCGCGACGCCGACGACCGCAGCGAGAAAGATCAGGATGTCGTTGGTCAGGTTGAGGTTGGGCAGCGCCTTGAGCAGTGCGGTCAGGGCGGGCATGCCCAGGATGGTGAGCGCGAACCCGTACAGCCGGCGCCGCCGGGACAGCGCGGCGGGCACCGTCGGACCGCGTCGGCCACGACCGGCCTCGGCGTGGGTGACCAGGTGTACGTCGATCGGACCGGACAGCGCGGTCGCGGTGACTCCGACCCCTCGGGAAAACAGCTGCGCGAAGCGCCCCCGGCGGCTGGCACCGAGCACCAGTTGGGTGGCGTTGACGCCGCGGGCGAAATCCAGCAGCGCGCCGGGGATGTCGGTGCCGAGCACCTCGTGGTACGTGCCGCCCAGGCTCTCCACCAGCACCCGTTGCCGGGCGAGCTGTGCGGGGTCGGCGCCGGCGAGCCCGTCGCTGCGGGCGACGTGCACGGCGAGCAGGTCGGCGCCCTTGCCGCGAGCGGCGACGCGGGCCGCGCGCCGGATCATCGTCTCCCCCTCCGGCCCACCGGTCAGCGCGACGACAACCCGTTCACGCGCCTCCCAGGTGGCGGAGATGCCTTGTTGCGCCCGGTACGCGTCGAGCTGCTCGTCTACCTTGTCGGCGAGCCAGAGCAGCGCGAGTTCGCGCAGGGCGGTGAGGTTGCCGAGCCGGAAGTAGTTGCCGAGCGCAGCGTCGATCTTGTCCGGGCGGTAGATGTTGCCGTGGGCCATCCGACGACGTAGCGCCTCGGGAGTCATGTCGACGAGTTCTACCTGTTCGGCGGCGCGCACCACGGCGTCGGGCACCGTTTCCCGTTGGATGGCGCCGGTGATCTGGGCGACAACGTCGTTGAGCGACTCCAGGTGCTGAATGTTGACGGTGGTGAGCACCGTGATCCCGGCGGCGAGCAGTTGCTGCACGTCCTGCCAGCGCTTCTCGTTGCGGGACCCGGGAACGTTGGTGTGGGCCAGTTCGTCGACTACGGCCACCTCGGGCCGCCGGGCGAGCACCGCGTCCAGGTCCATCTCGGTGAACTCGGCTTCCCGGTAGGTCATCGCGCGCCGGGGCACCTGTTCGAGATCGCCGATCATTGCAGCGGTGTGCGTACGGCCGTGGGTCTCGACGAGCCCGACAACCACGTCGGTGCCCCGCTCGGCGCGGCGGTGCGCCTCCTCCAGCATCGCGTACGTCTTCCCGACGCCGGGTGCGGCGCCGAGATAGATGCGCAGTTCACCTCGCGCCACCGCACCCCTCCTCGCTCGAAGAAAGGGCCCCTGCCATCGCCATTTGTACCGCAAGGGGCCCTGCCGGACAGCTCAGCGGGCGGGGAACTCCCGGTCGAGCGCCAGGTTGAGTTCCAGCACGTTGACCCCGGGCTCGCCCAGGAAGCCGAGCGACCTGCCGGTGGTGTGTTCCGCCACCAGACGACCGACCGCGGCGGGGTCCGCGGCGCGCTCGCGCGCCACCCGACTCACCTGCAACTCGGCGTACGCCGGGGAGATGTGTGGGTCGAGTCCGCTGCCGCTGGCCGTGACGGCGTCGGTGGGGACCGCGGGGTCGGCCGGAGCGTCACCCCGGATCGGGGTGGCCAACCCACCGGCGGCGACGTAGTCCTCACCGGGCTGGGCCAGTTCCACCGGCACGCCCTCGTAGCTGGTGAGAAACGGGGTGGCCGGCGCCACCTGGTTGACGCTGACCACCCGGGTCACCGGCCCGCTCAGTCCGTCTGCGCGGAACACCGCGAGCACCGCGCCGACCCCGTCGACAGTGCAGTAGGGGCGGCGTCCGTCCACTCGTTCCAGTTCGCCGACCGCCCTGCTGCGCTCACAGACCTGGGTGAGCAGGCTCTGCGTCGACTCCTCGGGGTCCGCGGCGATGGTGTCGACCACACTTTCCGGGCCGAGGTTGCTGGCAGCGGTCGCGGTGGGGTCGTAGCCGTCACCGGCGGCGGACGGACGGGACTGGAAGTAGCGCGGGACGGGGTTGCCGTCCGGGTCGGTGAAGGACTGCCCGATCAGCGCGCTGCCGACGGTCCGCCCGTCGGCGGTCAGCAGCGATCCGTCCGCTCGGTCGGCGAGGCCGGGTAGCCGACCGACGGCGACGAGCGCGAGGGGGTAGGCGAAGCCGAGCAGGATGGTGAAGACGAGTAACGCGCGCAGCGCGGCGAGGTGTCGGGCGAGCCAGGTGGGCAGGCGCATCACGAGATCCCTGGGATGAGCTGGATGAGCAGGTCGATGAGTTTGATGCCGACGAACGGCACCACGATGCCGCCGAGTCCGTAGACCAGCAGGTTGCGGCCGAGCAGCTTCGACGCGGCGGCCGGCCGGTAACGCACGCCGCGCAGAGCGAGTGGGATCAACGCGACGATGATGATCGCGTTGAAGACGACCGCCGCGAGGATCGCCGACTCGGGGCTGGACAGCCGCATGATGTTGAGGGCGTCCAGACTGGGGTAGATGCCGGCGAACATGGCCGGGATGATCGCGAAGTACTTCGCGATGTCGTTGGAGATGCTGAACGTGGTCAACGCCCCGCGCGTGATCAGCAGTTGTTTGCCGATCTCCACGATCTCGATCAGCTTGGTCGGGTCCGAGTCGAGGTCGACCATGTTGCCGGCCTCCTTGGCGGCCGACGTACCGGTGTTCATGGCGACACCGACGTCGGCCTGGGCGAGCGCCGGAGCGTCGTTGGTGCCGTCGCCGGTCATCGCGACCAGCCGGCCGCCCTGCTGCTCCTTACGGATCAGGGCGAGCTTGTCCTCCGGAGTGGCCTCGGAGAGGTAGTCGTCGACCCCCGCCTCGTCGGCGATGGCCTTGGCGGTGCGCGGGTTGTCACCGGTGATCATCACGGTCCGGATGCCCATCGCGCGCATCTCGTCGAACCGCTCCCTCATGCCGGCCTTCACCACGTCCTTGAGGTGGATGACACCCAGGGCGCGGGCAGGTTCGCCGTCGACGTGCTCGGCGACGACCAGCGGGGTACCGCCGAGGCCGCTGATCTCGTCGACGATCTGGCCGACCTGTTCGGTGGGGTGACCGCCGTTCTCGCGTACCCACTTCATGACCGCGGCGGCGGCGCCCTTGCGGATGCGGCGGCTGCCGCCGCTGTCCGCCGTTCCGAGGTCGACGCCGCTCATCCGGGTCTGCGCGGTGAAGGGCACGAAGGTGGCCTGCGGGATCAGTCCCGGCTTCCGCTCGCGCAGACCGAACTCGTTCTTGGCCAGCACCACCACCGAGCGGCCCTCGGGGGTCTCGTCGGCGAGGCTGGACAGCTGCGCGGCGTCGGCGACGGTCTCCGACGGCACCCCCTCGACCGGGACGAACTCGGCAGCCTGCCGGTTGCCCAGGGTGATGGTGCCGGTCTTGTCCAGCAGCAGTGTGTTCACGTCACCGGCGGCCTCGACCGCCCGGCCGCTCACGGCGAGCACGTTGCGTTGCACGAGCCGGTCCATGCCGGCGATGCCGATCGCCGACAGCAGCGCCCCGATCGTGGTCGGGATCAGGCAGACCAGCAGCGACACCAGCACGATCCCGCTGACTCCGGCGTCGGTGATCGCGCCGGTGTCCGCGGCGGCGGCCTGGAATTCCTTGGCGAAGATGGCCAGCGGCTGGAGGGTGACGACGGCCAGCAGGAAGATGATCGTAAGCGCGGCGAGCAGGATGTTGAGCGCGATCTCGTTCGGGGTCTTCTGCCGGTTCGCGCCCTCGACCAGGTTGATCATCCGGTCGATGAAGCTCTCTCCCGGCTTCTGCGTGATCGTCACGACGATCCGATCGGAGAGCACCTTCGTGCCACCGGTGACCGCGCTGCGGTCGCCGCCGGACTCCCGGATCACCGGGGCGGACTCACCGGTGATGGCCGACTCGTCGACGCTTGCGATGCCCTCCACCACGTCCCCGTCGCCGGGGATGATCTCGCCAGCCTCGATCACGACGATGTCGCCCTGCTTCAGCTGTGGAGCGGGCACCGACTCGGTGCGGTAGGTGCCGGGGGCGGCGCCCGGGGTCCAACCGAGGGCGCGGGTGGCGACGGTGTCGGTCTTCGCCTTGCGCAGGGCGGCGGCCTGCGCCCTGCCCCGCCCCTCGGCCACGGCTTCGGCCAGGTTGGCGAAGATGACGGTCAGCCACAGCCACCCGGTGATCGCGACCGCGAACACCGATGGGTCCGCCACCGTGAGAACGGTGGTGAAGAGCGCCCCGATCTCGACGATCAGCATGACCGGGTTGCGCCAGAGGGTGCGCGGATCCAGCTTGCGCAGCGCGTCCGGCAGCGCCTTGAGCATCTGCTTCGGGTCGAGCAGGCCGCCGCCGACCCGGTTGCCCTGGGTGGCCGGGGTGCCGGCGGTCGCCGCGTCGGCGGTGCCGTGTGGCGCCGGCGTGGAGGTGGTCATGTCCTGCTTTCTCATGATGGTCACAGCCCTTCGGCCAGCGGGCCGAGCGCGAGGGCGGGAAGGAAGGTCAGCGCGACGAGGATCACCGTGACTCCGACGACCAGCCCGACGAACAGCGGCCGGTGCGTGGGCAGGGTGCCCTCGGAGGCGGGGGTGGGTTGCTGGCGCGCGAGGGAGCCGGCCAGGGCGAGCACGAGGATGATCGGCAAGAACCGGCCGAGCAGCATGCACAGTCCCAGCGCCGTGTTCCACCACGGCGTGCTCACGGTGATACCGGCGAACGCGGAGCCGTTGTTGTTGCTCGCCGAGGTGAACGCGTAGAGCACCTCGGACAGGGCGTGCGGCCCGACGTTGAGCGCCGTCGAGTTGTTGCCGGTGGCAAACGCCGCAGCCGAGCCGACAAGCACCAGTGCGGGAGTGATCAGGAAGTAGAGCGAGGCGAGCTTGATCTCCCGCGAGCCGATCTTCTTGCCGACGTACTCCGGAGTCCGGCCGACCATCAGCCCGGCGACGAACACGGTGATCACCGCCAGGATCAGCAGGCCGTACAGGCCGGCGCCCACCCCACCGGGCGCCACCTCGCCGAGCATCATGTTGACCAGTGGCATCATCCCGCCCAGCGCGGTGTACGAGTCGTGGAACGAGTTGACCGCGCCGGTCGAGGTAAGCGTGGTCGCGGCGGCGAAGGTGGCCGAGTTCGACACGTCGAACCGGACCTCCTTGCCTTCGAGGGCCGCGCCAACCGCCTGCGGAACCGTGCCGTCGCCGGTCAGCTCGAAGACATTGGTCAGAGCGACACTGGCGATCGCCAGGATTGCCATCACCGCGACGATCGCGTAGCCCTGCCGCACCTGGCCGACCATCCGGCCGAAGACCCGGGGCAGGGAGAACGGGATCACCAACAGCAGGAAGACTTCCAGCCAGTTCGTCCAGGTGGTCGGGTTCTCGAACGGGTGGGCGCTGTTGACGTTGTAGAAACCGCCACCGTTGGTGCCCAGCTCCTTGATGACCTCCTGGCTGGCCACCGGCCCACCGGTGATGGTCTGGCTCCCGCCGGTCAGGGTGGTGATCTCGGTGCCCGCTGACAGGTTCTGCACCACCCCGCCGGCCATCAACACGATCGCGCCGAGCACCGAGATCGGCAGCAGGATCCGCAGCGTGATCCGGGTCAGGTCGACCCAGAAGTTGCCCAGATCGCCGGTCCGGCTGCGGGCGAAGCCCCGGACCAGAGCCACCGCCACCGCGATGCCCACGGCGGCGGAGACGAAGTTCTGTACCGCCAGACCGGCCATCTGTACCAGGTGACCCATTGTCGACTCGCCCGAGTACCACTGCCAGTTCGTGTTGGTCACGAACGACACCGCCGTGTTCCACGCACCGTGCGCCAACACCGGGTCGAGGCCGAGCGACAGCCACAGGTGGTTCTGCAGCCGCATGAACCCGTACAGGAACAGGATCGAGATGGCGGAGAAGGCGAGCACGGCACGGGCGTACACACCCCAGGTCTGCTCGGCGGCCGGATTGACCCCGACCATCCGGTAGGCGATCCGCTCGACCCGGGTGTGCCGGGTCCCGGACACCACCCGAAACAGGTAGTCGCCGAGCGGCCGGTGGACGGCGGCCAGCGCCACCACCAGCGAGAGGATGAACAGCACGCCGGCTGTGGTCACGGTCATCAGAAG
Organism: Verrucosispora sp. WMMD573; assembly: GCF_027497175.1. Classification (NCBI taxonomy): domain Bacteria; kingdom Bacillati; phylum Actinomycetota; class Actinomycetes; order Micromonosporales; family Micromonosporaceae; genus Micromonospora; species Verrucosispora sp. WMMD573. The sequence goes on from NZ_CP114901.1 coordinate 1,238,591, forward strand.
CGCTCTGGGAAGAGCAGGGCGACCACCAGGAACACGGCCAGACCGATCGCCAGCACCAGACCGACGGTGTTGACGGCGCTCACAGCTTCTCCACGCTCCTCACCACCAGGGCGAGCGCCGCGAACAGCGCGACCGTCACCAGCACGAACACCACGTCAGACACGTCTGACTCCTCATTCCGGAACAGGTCCCGCGCGACCGCCATCCGGCCGCGCCGGGCAATCACAACGCCACTCGCCCCTAGACGACAGGGGCTATAACGCGACCATCACGGGGGACCGGCGTTTCTTAACGCCCTTTTCACGCCACCACCCGATCGGGTGGTCCGGGACACAACGGACACCGCTGCCGGACCGGTGGCCGCGCCGGCCCGCCGGCCGTCCCCGGTGTCGGGCCGCGACCAGGAGCGATTGATCACGTAACACCGCCGCAACACTCTTGACCCCCGGAGGTGAGCCCGGCCACCCTGCCGAGGCTAATTCGATTTAGCTGACTGCCGTGGCCGGCCGGGTCATCCACATCGGGCAGGGAGCACCTCAGCGGCTGCGGGTTCGCTGACGAGCGGGCATGGTGGGCCGGCGACGTCCGCCGTCGGCCCACGCGCGTGACCGGAGGGACGGTTGCGTTCAGGGGCGTAGCCACCACGGGCTGGTGTACGCCACTCCGAAGTCGTTGCACGGGTGACCAGCCGGCCCGGGAGTGCCGTTGGGCAGGGACGGATCGGAGATCCGGAGCACCACCCAGTCGCCGTCGGCGACGTTGAGTGGCACCGTGAAGTCGGTGACCCGACCGTTTACCGTGTCGACGACGTCGACGACGGTCGGCGCGGAGGTACCGGGTCGCAGGACCTGGATCCGTAGCGGCTTTCCGTCCCAGGCCGAGCCGCGGTCGAGGTCCAGCAGGAACCGTACGTCGCCGGAGGTCACGTTCAGCACGCCACCCATGCGTACGCCGTTGGCCGTGGCATCCACCCGCAGGCCGGAGACGCGGGTGGCGAAGGAACGACGGGCCGCCATCGCCTCGAACACCCCGGCCCGGGTGTTCTCGGTGACCCACAGGCCGCTGCGCCCCTTACCCTCGTGGAAACCCCAGGTGGTGCCGTGCTCGTCGGTGACGCCCGTGAGGCCCGGCCGCCAGCCGGCGTTGAGGCAGGCCACCAGCGGCGACGTCATCCCGGACGACCAGCCTTCGAACAGGTAGTCGTCGGTGCGATTGAACATCTCCAACCCCACCAGCTGGTCCCGGGCCGCGGCGTTGAACGAGAAGTTGTCGAACCGGCCCAGCTCACGGCCGGGGTGGTTGAAGCTGGCCAGCCCGCCCGGCCGACCCGTCAGCCAGCGGTACAGGCTGCCGGTGCTGCCGGCCCGCCACAGGTCGGCGAAGTCGGCGGTGTTCCACACGTTGATGTGCCCCTGCAACGGATGGGACCACTCGAATCCGCGGATCGCGGTGAACTGGCCCGGGTCGTTCGCAGCGTTGGCGAGGTCACCGGTGGTCCGCCACTCGGAGGAACTGATCCCGTCGATGGCGAAGAGCGTGGCGTGGTCGGTCAGCGCGGCGACGTCCAGACCGGCCTCGCGCATCGAGGCGAACGCGGCCTCGGGGCTGCCGTCGCCGTCCGACGCGACGGTGTGGTTGTGCATGTCGGCGTGGACCAGCATCGTGCCCTGGGTGACCAGGGAGGTCCGAGCGGCGCCGGCCGCCGCGGTCGGGGCGTTGGCCATCGTCGTGCTGGCCGCCCGGGCCGGGGTCGGCAGCGCGGCCAGCATCAGCGCGCCGCCGGTGCCGGCCAGCAGCGCCCGTCGGCCAAGCATCGGCGCGACGTTGACCTGACCGTACGGCACCTCGCCGGTGGGTCGGTGGTCGTGGTGACAGTGATGGGGGTGATGTCCGCTCATAGGCAAACATGAACATGTCTCTACTAGACGATGCCACCAAGCTGGGTCATCGTTCAGGCGAACACCTGCCGTACAGAGCTTCCCCGGCCCCGACCGACGCCTGGCAGCATGCGAGCAGCCCGGCAGCTCACAGCCAGGGGAGCCATCCGCCGTCGACTGGAAACGCCGACTGGCCGATGGCCAGGAGAACGGCCATCGGCTCAGTGACGTGCCGCAGGACAGGCGCCGGTTCAGCCGGATCGGCGACCGGTCTTCGACGGCCCCGTCAGCGGCTCTTCTTCGCCGCCCGCTTACGGGGTGGCGTCAGCAGGTCGGCGATCGCGGCGATCGCGGACGGCACCAGACGGTAGTACGCCCAGACGCCACGCTTGTCCCGCTCCAGCAGGCCAGCCTCGGTCAGGATCCGAAGATGATGACTCACGGTCGGCTGGGAAAGTCCGAGCGGCGCGGTGAGGTCACTCACGGACGCTTCCCCCGTCGGAGACGACTGGATCAGGCTGAGCAGCCGCAGCCGCGCCGGGTCGGCAAATGCCTTCAGCACTCCCGCGAGGCGCTCGGCATCGGCAGGTTTGATCGGCTCGCCGGTGAGGGGCGAGATGGCGGGCGTCGTAGTCTTCGCAGTTCCCACGCCTTGCATCGTTGCAGCAACAAGCACCGATCGGTGGTGAAACGAGGGCTGGATCACCGTGAGTTGTCCGAGAAAGTGCTGATGACGACCTTGGCGCGGGCGTGCTCGGTCTCGACGTAGCGGATCGCGTCGGGTACCTCGTCCAGCCGGTAGGTGCGGTCGATGACCGGGGTCAACTTGCCGGACTCGGCCAACTCCCGCAGCGTCGCGAGGTGCCCCCGGCCTGCCGCCGCGAACGGCGCGACGATGCGGTGCCGGACGAGACGCCCCACCAGCGGCCCCCGGATCAGCAGGCCCATCGGCCCGAAGACACTGCCGCCGGTGAAGACGCCACCGCCGGACAGCAGCAGTATCCCGTCCGGGGTGAGCACCCGCCGACAGTCGGGCAACGACCGGTTGCCGACCAGATCGAGCAGTACCTCGTAGCGGCGGCCGGCGCGCACCGCGTCGGTCCGGGTGAAGTCCTCCCTGGTGTAGTCGACGACATGATCCGCACCGAGTGACCGGACAGGTCGACGTTGCGGGTCCGGCACACCGCGGTCACCTGCGCGCCGTACGCCTTGGCCAGCTGCACCGCGAAGGTGCCCACCCCGCCGGACGCCCCGTTGATCAGGACATGCTGCCCGGCCCGCAGCTCGGCGGCGTCGCGGAGGCAGACCAGCGCGGTGGTGGCAGCCAGCGGGATCGCCGCCGCCTGCTCGAAGCTCAGGTTCGCCGGCTTCGCCTCCACCAGGTTCTCGGCCAGGCACACGTACTCGGCGAACGCGCCACCGGCGGGGCCGGCCTCGCCGTACACCTCGTCGCCGGGCCGGAAGCGGGTCACCGCCCGGCCGACCGCCTCGACCCGGCCGGCGAAGTCCTGGCCCCGAACCGGCGCGGTGGGCCGGCGGAGCCCGAACGTCAGTCGGGACAGATACGGGTCGCCCCGCATGGCGTGCCAGTCGTACGCGTTCACCGAACTCGCCCGCACCCGGACCAGCACCTCGTCGTCGCCGGGCTTCGGGACGTCCACCTCACGCAGCCGCAGAACGTCGGGTGAACCGTACCGGTGCTGCACGATCGCCTTCATCGGAAGTCTCCTCGCCGTCGCGTGTCGAATGCTCTGCCACAGAGCCTGTCGGCACGGGTCGGGCGATGCGTCGGCGTGCCGGCGGCACCGCCGCTACTCCCCGCGCGGCAGCGGGAGGACCGTGCTACTCCCCGGGGAGTACGCCGGGCTGCCACCGTCAGGGCTGCCGACGGCTACGCCGATCGGCCTACAGTGCGACCATGAGCCGGTCGAGCCCCAATGCCGACGTGGCATCCCCCGACGAACGGCCGAAGTCACGGCCAGGGCCGGGCCTGGCAGTGCTGACCGCACTCGCCCAGCCGGTCGGCACCGCGATCGTCGCCGGTTGGCAGCACGCCAGTGTCGGGGTCGTCGGATATGTGTTGCTGGTGTTCAGCGGGTTGGCGCTGGCCGACCGGCACCGGTTCCCGCGGCGGAACTTCCTGATCGTGGTCGCCGCCACCCTGGCGTACCACCTGCTGGATCGGCCGGTCGGGGTGAGTCTGCTGGCACCGATGATCGGTGCGGCGGTGGCCATGGTCGCCGGTCACCGGTGGCTGGTGGCGACGGCGGCCGTCGGGTCGTACGTCATCTGGGTGCTGGCCAGTGGGGCCACCCGGAGCCAGGCGTTGGCAGCGTTGGCGCTGATCGCCGGGGCCGGCCTGGTGACCGAGATTGGCATCCTGGTCGCCGCCGAGGTCCGCAACGGCATCGCGGAGCAGCGCCGGCTGTCCGAGGAGCGGCAACGCCGCCGCGCCAGCGAGCAGCGGCTGCTGATCGCCGCCGAACTGCACGACGTGCTCGGTCACCACCTCTCGCTGATCAACATGCGGGCCGGCGTCGGTCTGCACCTGATGGATCGCGACCCGGAGCAGGCCCGGGCGGCGCTCGACGCGATAGCGCAGTCCAGCGCGGAGGCGCTGCGCGAGGTTCAGGCGGTGCTCAACACGCTCTACCCGACCGGCGAGGCCGCCCCGCGAACCCCCGCGCCCGGGCTGGACCGGCTCGCCGAGCTGACCGAGGACGCCGCGCTGCCGACCCGGACCGTGATCGACGGTACCGTCCGGCCGCTGCCCGCGGCCGTGGACCGGGCCGCGTACCGGATCGTGCAGGAGGGATTGACCAACATCCGCCGGCATGCCGGGACGGGTGCCGCCGCCACCGTCACCATCGGGTACCGGCAGGATGCGTTGGTGGTCGAGGTCGACGACGATGGCGGCGGTGTGCGGCACCCGGGCCCGGCGCCTACGGGGAACGGGATCACCGGGATGCGGGAGCGAGCTGCCGCGTTGGGCGGTGAGCTGACCGCCGGGCCAGCGCCGGACGGTAGCGGCGGCTGGCGGGTACGCGCCACCCTGCCCCTGGGGCGGGACCAGACGCGGGAGGCGACAGCGTGATCCGGGTTCTGCTCGTCGACGATCAGGTGCTGGTCCGGGCCGGTTTTCGCGCGCTGCTGGACGCCGAGCCGGACATCACCGTCGTCGGCGAGGCCGGCGACGGTGCGCAGGCGGTGCGGCTGACCCGGCAGACCGTCCCCGACGTGGTCCTGATGGACATCCGGATGCCTGGGGTGGACGGGTTGGCCGCCACCCGGCAGATCACCGCCGACCCCGAGCTTTCCGGGGTACGGATCGTCGTACTCACCACCTTCGAGCTGGACGAGTACGTCGGTGAGGCGCTGCGCGCCGGTGCCGCCGGGTTCCTGGTCAAGAACACCCAACCGGCCGAACTGATCCAGGGGGTACGGGTGGTGGCCGCCGGCGACGGGCTGCTGTCGCCGAGTGTGACCCGGCGGGTGATCGAGCAGTTCGCCGCCGGCACCGCCACGCCGGCCGCACCTCGGCGGTTGGCCGAGCTGACCGAGCGGGAGCGGGAGGTGGTGGCGCTGGTCGGCACCGGGCTGTCCAACGACGAGATCGCCGCGCGGCTGGTGGTCAGTCCGGCCACCGCCAAGACGCACGTGTCCCGGGCGATGGTCAAACTCGGTGCTCGGGACCGCGCCCAGTTGGTGGTGTTCGCGTACGAGGCCGGTCTGGTCCGACCCGGCTGGTTGCCCTGACTTCGAACCCGGTCGACGGGCCGACACCCGACAATGTCGATCGTTGTCGACCCGACCGGCTGGGGCGGCGCGTCGTCGAGGCCCGGCAGGGCTGGATCGCGATGATCGCCATCGATGACGGATCGGCGTCCGATCTGGGCATCCACCTCAACAGCCTGCATCACCTTCTCACCCAGCAGCTCCTCGGCCGCCGACCGAACCTAGTGTGCCGGGCCACTCGACCCACGTCGGCGGGGTCGGGCGTGGCGGCTACGCGCCCTGTCCCTGGTTCTGCATCAGGCCACCGTCCATGAAGTACGTCGACCCGGTCACGTAGTCGGCGTCGTCGCTGGCCAGGAAGACGGCGAGCTTGGCGATCTCCTCCGGCTGCGCGGCCCGCTTCCACGGGATCGACTGCACCTGCTCCTCCAGGAATTTCGGGTCGTCGATCGCCTGCTGGTTGAACGGGGTGAGCACCATGCCCGGCCCGATGTTGTTCACGTTCATGTGCATCGGAGCGACCTCCAGGGCGATGCTCTTGGCCAGCTCGAGCATGCCGCCCTTGCTGGCGTCGTAGTCGGAGCCGCCGGCCCGGGCCACTTCCTGATGTACCGAGGTGATGTTGATGATCTTGCCGTGTCCGCCCTGGTCGCGGCGGTGTCGAATGAAACGTCGACAGCAGAAGAACATCCCGTACAGGTTGGTCCGAATCGCCCGGTCCCAGGTCTCGGTGTCCAGGTCGGCGACCGGGATGCCGGAGGCGTCGACACCCGCATCGTTCATCAGGATGTCCAGCCGGTCGAACTCCGCGAGGGCCTCGTCGAACATCGCCTCGACCTGATGCTCGACGCTGATGTCACCCTGGACCACGACGGCCCGCCGACCGGCCTTCTCGATCTCGGCCTTCGTGTGGTTCGCGCCCGCGTGATCGTGCAGGTAGTGCACCACGACGTCGGCGCCTTCGCGGCCGAACTCGATCGCGGTGGCTTGTCCGATGCCCGAGTCCGAGCCGGTGATCAGGGCGGTCCTACCTGCCAGTCGTCCGGTCATCAGGGCTCCCTCCCTCGCTGCCGCTCGCGGCTTACCCGCCTGCCCCGCTCCTAAGCGAGCGGGCTGGCAGCCGGCGGGGTACGTGCCGGCCTCCGGTCGCTACGGTGCGGTCCCGTTCTCCACCTGGTCGATGACCCAGGCGGCGTTGATGAGACCGATGTGGGACAGCGCCTGGGGGAAATTCCCGATCTGGCTGCCGTCGCTGCGGTCGATCTCCTCCGAGAGCAGGCCGAGATCGTTTGCCCGGTCGGTCACGCTGTCGAAGATCTGCCGGGCCGCGTCGATCCGCCCGGCCAGCGCCAATGCCTCGACCAACCAGTACGAGCAGGTGATGAAGGCGCCCTCATCGCCCGCTCCCGTCCAGCGTTGCACCAGACCGTCCCGGGTCAGGTCACGTTCGATGGCTCGCACCGTGGCGAGAACCCGCTCGTCGTCGCCGGGCAGGAACCCGAGGATCGGCATGCCGAGCACGCTGGCATCGAGGTGGTCGGACCCGAACGCGCCGGTGAACGCCTCGCTCGACGCGTGCCAACCCTCGTCGAGAATTGCCGCCCGTACCTCATCTCTGGCCTTCGACCATCGCGGGACCGCCGCCTCGGCGTCAAGCTCCCGCCCCAGCTTGACGGCCCGATCCAGGGCCACCCAACACGCCAGCTTCGAGGTCAGGTAGTGCCGCTCGCCCTCGCGACCTTCCCAGATGCCCGCATCCGGCTGCCGCCATGTGTCGGCAGCCCGGTCGGCCAGTGATCGAAGCAGGTCCGCGGCAGCGGGCGACAGATCCGCCATCTGGTCCCGCAGGACCCACGCGGATTCCAGCACCTCGCCGAGGACGTCGAGCTGCTTCTGCTGCCAGGCGTCGTTCCCGATCCGCACCGGCCGGCTGCCGCGGTGGCCCGCCAGGTGTTCCAGGGTGTGTTCGGTCAGATCACGCTCGCCGGCAGCGCCGAACATGATCGGCACGTGGTCGTCCCCGCTGACCGACCCCATCGACGCGGCCATCCAGTCGAAGAACCTGCGTGCCTCGTCGGGACAGGCGGCTACCCACAGCGCCTTGAGCGTGAAGCTGCCGTCGCGCAGCCAGGCGAACCGGTAGTCCCAGTTCGCCGCGCCACCGACCTCCTCCGGCAACGAGGTGGTGGCCGCGGCGACCACGGCACCGGTCGGCTGGTAGGTCAACGCCTGCAACACCAGGGCGCTACGCCGGACCTGCTCGCGGTAGGGCCCCTGATAGCCCTGGTGGATGCGATCCCACGACTGCCAGGCCTCGATGGTGTCGCGTAGGGCGACACGGCCGTCCAGCGGCACGATCTGCTGGTCGGCGGCGCGGCGGTGGTGCAGCGCGAACAGCGCGCTGTCGCCCTCGGCCAGCGTGAATCGTCCGGTCACCAGCGGACCGTCGATCACCAGATCACGATCGCTGGTCAACACCAGCCGGTCGGCTCCGCCGGATATCTCGATCCCCGCCGGCGTCTCGGCGATCGAGGGACTTATCAGCCCGTACTCTGGGCGGGCCGCGACCTCGATCGCCACCTCCACCGTGCCGCCGACTGTCTCGAGTTGCCGCAGCAGGACGTGTGGGGACGTGAAGCCGATTCCGTGCCCGCGTTCGCCGAAGCCGAGACCGAGGGCATCCGTCACCCGCAGCACACCGTCCTGGGTGTGGAACTCCGTACCCAGCACCATCGTCCCGTCCAGGTACTGCCGGACGGTCGTGTACGGCCCGACCGGCCGGATCGACCAGTGGCCACCGGTAGCACCGAGCAGACGCGTGAAGACACTCGGCGCGTCGAATCTGGGCGGGCACCACCAGTCCACGGACCCGTCCGAGGAGACCAATGCGGCACCCTGACAGTCGCCGAGCAAGGCGTAGTCGCTGATCACAGCCACACCCGCGCGTACCCAGGGTGATGCCCGATACGCCATCTTCCGGACTGCTCTCGCCGAGCCGTCCGAGCGGCGCGCAGATCGTTCGAGGTCGAACGTCACCCTCGGCCTGGGCGCACTGGCCGGCTCCCGGGCCGCCGGTGCCGCCGTTGTTCGTCGCCGAGGACGGTCGGTGGCGCTACTCCGGGCACTCGCCCGAGGTTTCCGTGCGCCCCGGTGCCGGGGGCGAACCCACGGCGAACGGGTGGCGGAGCCGCCGCATCGCTTCTTCACTGCCGTCGACACGGGTGCCCGAATCGTCGGATCCGTCGAGGGTGGGTGCGGCGAGAAACAGCGCCGAACCGGGCTTGCCCTTCGATGCCATGCAATTCCTTCGTGGGAGCGGAGCGCATTCACAGCGCGAGATGAACCGGAGGGGCGACGTCGTAAAATCCGACGTCCGTCACGAGCCGGACTGCGGCCTCCCGGTCGCGGACCGACGTCCGCCAGCATCGACAGTACCGCCTCCGGCGTCCGCACTCTCCCGGGACGGATCCCAACCCGATCCGCCCGCCTGCTGGCGACGGTCAGCGGCGGTCGAGCGCCGACTGTAGCCGTTGGATGAGCGTCTTGCGGCCCTTGCCGGCGCGTTCTTCGCGGAGTGCCGCCTTGAGCTGACCGGTGTCGAGGTCACGAACCTGTCGGGTCGCCTCGGCGACCGGCAGTTCGGTGAGCGACACGGACGACGCGGCGTTCCGGCGCGCGCGCTTGGCCGGGCCGGTATTGGCGACATACTGCTTGCCGGACTTCGACGCCTTCCGCTTCTTCGCGTCGGTCGCGCGTCGCTCCTCCGCGGAGAGCTGGTTCCAAGCCTGGTCAGGCAGGTAACGGTCGGTCTCGCCACCATGCCGCGCCCGCGTGCCGCCCTCCCTGGTCCGCCACTTCTGGTCGCCCCACTGCTGCAACGACTTCTGCCGCTCGTCCTTCGGGCCCTGATAGCCGCCACCGCGTTTCTGGTACTCCTTGGTGAGCAGCTGCGACTTGCGCGCCGACCACTGTCCGGGACGGCCGCCCCGGTCGGACGCCTTGATCTCTTCCTTGAGCTGTTCTCGCAGCTCAGGCTTTGTATACCGTGCCATGAGCGCTGGGTACCCGCGGCCGCGCTCGGTACGCACCGGAGCCAGGCTCCGGACGAGTCCGTCCGATGCGCAGCTGCGCATCGGACGGACTCGCGGAGGATCAACGTCTACTGACCGTAGGCCTTCTCGGTCCAGCCGAGCGAACCGATCGGACCGCCACTGATGTCCGTGCCGACTCCGTCGGTCTTGTTGGCGTCGAAGTGCACGGAAACCGAACCGTCGGCCTTGATCCCGAGCAGCGGCCGACCATTGGGGTGCTCCGCACAGTAGCCCGTGCTGAGACTGGTGAAGGGCGCCCAACCAACCGACCGCAGCACCTTCGAGCTGATTGTCGTCGGGGTGGCCCGGTTGACGCGCCACTCCTTCAGCTCTCCGTTGTTCTTGGTGCCGATCAGGACGTCCACCGCGGCGTTGCCGGTGCCGCCGCTGCGCTCGTAGACAAGAGTGTTGATGGTGTGCCAGCCGGTGCTGGCGAGCTTCACCGGAGCCGAAAGCGTGAACTCACCGTCCACGTAGGTCTCGGTGTAGCGGTAGAGCGCCTTGCCCGCCATCCGGTAGAGATACGGCGACGCCGTCGCCAGGATGCGGGTGTCGGCGAACCCGCTCTTGAAGCGGGTGGCGCTCTTCGCCGTGACTCGCCACTCACCGTCGATCAGCTCACCCTGGCGTCGGACCAGGTAGAGCCAGCCGTCGGTCGGGTGAACGGCGTATTCGGTGCTGCGGAAGGTGGTGTCGTCACCGGAGCCGCCAAGCTGCTGGTGGGCCAACGGCACCCAGCCGAGAACGTCGTCGGTGTAGGCCTCGGTGCTGGTCTCGCCGCCTGAGTAGCCATAGCTCAGACGCTGCCCGTCGGAGCGGTACGCCGCGGTGAAGGCACTGCAGTCCGCCGGGACGTCACTGAGCGCCGCGTCAGCCGGCCGGGCTGACCCGACGACTCCGGCGACAGCGAGGCCGGTCGCGAGAACGGTCAACGCCGTCGCGGCAGCCGCGATGGATTTAGGCATGGGGGACAGATCCTCCAGATCATGCGCCGCAGGCGGGCACTCGGATAGGAATCCGGACCGCCGAACCATACGGCGGTACCCGCACAATCCCCGCACATCTGGCGTATAGGGCACCGACACCGGCCCGTGGTTTGCCGAGTGGTCCGCCGCCACCGGCCGCCATGACGAGTTGGATTTCAGCCCGGAGCCATTGCTGGCGCTTGAGCAGATCGTCCGAGACCGGATGCCCACCAGGGACCTGTCCGACGAGATCGGCATACTCCTCTACGGACAGAGGCGTTCGATCAGCAGCAGGATCGGTTCACGACCCGCGGACCGCCTCGATGATCGTCTCGGCGATCTCGCCCGGCTGGGCCACCGCCATCGCGTGCGAGCCGCCGACGATCTCCCGCTGGCCCCGTGGCTCGGCTCGCTCGGCCATGAACCGGTGCGCGGCGACCGGGATGTTCCGGTCGGCGTCCCCGAACACGAACCAGCTGGGCAGCGATCGCCAGGCGGCGGCTCCGGAAAGCCCGTCGCCCAGGGCCTGTTCGGTGATCGGCCGCTGGGTCCGGGCCATGAGCGCGGCAAGATCGGGCGGCACGTCGGCGGCGAACTGCGCGTGGTAGGCGTCCTGGCCGATCGACACCTCGTTACCGCCGGTCGACACCGGGTACTGCACCAGCGTGTCGGCGAGCGTGCTACCCGGGAACTTTCCGGACAGCGACAGCGCCGACTCACCGGTTTCCGGAGCGAAGGCGTTGACGTACACGAGGGCACGCACCGACGTCTCGTCAGCGGCAGCCTGCGTGATCACCATCCCGCCGTACGAGTGGCCGACGAGAATGACCGGCCCGCCGATCCCCCGCATCACGTCTCGCACGTACGCGGCGTCGCCCGCGACGCTCCGCAGCGGATTGGCGACCGCCACCACGTCGTAGGCGGCGCCGAGCCGCTCGATCACGCCGTTCCAACTCGCCGACTCGGCGAACGCGCCGTGCACGAGGACGATGGTGGGCTGAGAATCGGCCATGACGCTGTGCTCCCTCACTCCGTGACGTTGTCCACCGCCGGCCTCGACGGTGGGCCTGAATACCCGCCAGGCAACGGTGAAACCGGCCGGCAGGCCCAGCAGCGCGACCGGATGTCCGACGAGACCGGGTCCCCGCGCCCCTGGTTCAGCGTCCCGTACACCGCCGGCTACGCCTTCGCCTGGCTCATGGAGTAGTTGCACCCCGTCCTGCCCGGCGCCGAACCCTTCTTGACCCGCGCTCTGGTGCACGTCTCCGAAGACTGGGACTGCCCATCCGAGCACGCCGCTCGCTCGCACGACTCGCACCCCTCGCATAACCAACACCACCCACGCAACCAACAGATCGGGCGGGCCCGGCAGCACGCCGAGTCCGCCCCGATCACGCGCAACGCGCACCGCGCGTACCGTCACCGGGCGCGACACGTCGTGGCCGAGCCGACTCCGAACCGCGCGAATCGCCGAGTGCTCGGCGGTCGGCACGACGAATGGATGACGGTTGCTGCCCGGCACCGTGACGTTCCGACCTCGGTGGCGGTCCGGGGTTTGCCGGCGGGAGGTTCGGGTAGCGGGCTGATCCTCACCAACGAGCACGTCGTGGGCGAGCAGGAGAACGTGGAGGTCGCCCTCGCCGACGGCACCCGCGTGTCGGCCCGGGTGGTCGCCGCCGACGCCGTCACCGACCTCGCCGTACTCCGCGCCGAGCGCGCCGACCTACCGCCCGCGCCGTTCCGCACCGAGCTTCCCGCCCCGGGGGAGCCCGTCCTCGCTCTCGGCAGCCCGCTGGGCTTCCTCAACAGCGTCACCGCCGGCATCGTCTCCGGCGTCGGTCGGGAGATCCCCGGTTCGGCGGGGCAGGGCAACGCTCTGGTGGACCTGATCCAGACCGATGCGGCGATCTCGCCCGGCAACTCAGGCGGCGCGCTCGTCGATCACTCGGGCCGTGTGATCGGCATCAACGACGCCTACCTGCCGCCGCAGACCGGCGCGGTGTCCATCGGCTTCGCGATCCCCGCCGCCACCGCCCTGGACATCGCCGACGACCTCCTCGACGACGGGCGGGTCACCCAGCCGTACCTCGGGGTGGCGGTGGCGCGCCTGACCCCGCAGATCGCCCAGTCGCTGAATGCCGGCACCGACCGGGGGGTCCTGGTTCGCGATGTCGACGGCAACGGTCCGTCGGCCGCGGCCGGCCTGCGCCCGGGGGACATCGTCACGCAGGTGGCCGATGAGCGCACCGACACGCTGGAGGCGTTCATCGGCGCGTTGCGGTCGGTCGAGCCCGGCCAGCCCCTGTCGGTGACCTACCTGCGCGACGGCGACACCCGGCAGATCCGGGTCGTACCGACCGCCGCCACCCGCTGACCGAGCACGCCCTGAGCGCTATGGCACAACCCCAGCGAGGCTACAGACCGGATGCGATGACGCAAGGCCGAGTGACAAACCCGGTCACCCGTTGCGAGACCGCCTTCACAAATTGCACACTGAGGCTGCATTAAGTCCTGGAAGTTGCGTGCTTGGCAACTTCGAGGCGAGCCACAGGGAGGGGTCCACGATGGGGGCACCGAAGGCAGGAGCCACCGGCAAACCCATGTCTGTGCCGGCCTGGAAGGCGTTGCCCGGCTTCCTCCGCGACGCACATCAGTCCCTGGTGGATGCCGGCGAGGCCGCCGGCGGCGAGGTCGTACGTCTCGGGCTCGGAGTTTCCAGTCCGTACCTGGTGACCCATCCCGATCACGTTCGGCAGGTGTTGCAGGACCGGGCTGCCAACTACCCCCGAGGCGATGACACCGCACTCTGGCGCTCGGTCCGCAAACTGGTCGGCGACGGAATCCTCGCCGAGGGCGACACCTGGCTGGCGTCACGTAGGACACTGGCCCCGCTCTTCCGGCGAGGCCGCCTCGACGCGCTTGTCGACACAATGGCACAGGCCATCGACGAGGCGACCGATCGGCTGGATACGGCGGCGGCGGCGGGGACCGTCGTCGACATCGGCACAGAACTGTCCCGCCTCGTCTGCGCCGCCATCATGCGGGTGTTCTTCGACTCCCGGGTCTCGGTTGACGACGCGCTGCGCATCATGGCGGCCCAGGAGGACATCGTCACCTCCATGGCACCGCGTCTGCTCGCTCCCTTCGCACCGTGGTGGGTCCCGATGCCGGGAGACCGCCGCTTCCGCCGCTCCGTGCAGACCATCGACGACATCCTGCTGCCGGTCCTCCGTGCTGCGGTGCGTCAGCCCGGCGACGGCGACGACGTGTTGTCGACTCTGGCTCGGGCCAAACGTGACGGCCAGCCGCTGTCCGAGCGGCAGATGCGCGACGACCTGGTGTCGATGGTGGCTGTCACCACGGAGACGAGCTACGTGGTGTTGACGTGGCTCTGGCCGGTCCTCGCCAACCACACCGACGTCGCGGATCGGCTCCGGGCGGAGGTCGATCAGGTTGTCGGTGCCGGGCCGGTGCGGGCAGAGCACCTGCCTCAGCTCACCTACACCCAGATGGTGCTCAACGAACTCCTTCGCTTGTACCCTGCGGGTTGGATCGTCCCCCGGCGCGCGTTGGCCGCCGACGTGCTCGGTGGGGTGCGGATAGACCCGGGCGCCACCATCATCCTGTCTCCGTACGCCACCCAGCGGATGAGGACTTACTGGGGTTCCACCGCTGAATCCTTCGACCCGGATCGCTTCGCACCCGGCCGCGCCGAGGCGGACCCGCGTCGCCACCAGGCCTACTACCCTTTCGGGCTCGGCATGCACAGATGCCTCGGGGAACATCTGTTCAACGTGGAGGCTCTGTTGATCGTGGCGACCTTGATCAGTAAGTTCCGCTTCACACTCACTGATCCCACAGTGCCCGCACCGCGAGTCGCCGCGTCGCTGCGCCCCCGGCGGCGAGTCGAGCTGATCCCGTCGCGTCGCGAGCACTCCGTCGCCAGCAGGAGCCACTGATGCCGCCAGACACCCTTGCCGCCACGCTTGAACAGAGCGCCGAGCAGGGACGAGTCTGCTCCGTGGCCGCGCGAGGGCAACGCGACCTACAGGACCGGGTCGCCACCTATCCCGCTCTCTTTCCCGACCCGCCCGTCGATGCCGCCATGCTGAGCGCTCTGGCGTTGTCCACCGCATTCATCGCCCCGTGGTGCACCGCCGCCGAACTTCGTACCGCGAACCGCACATCGCTGTGGGTGACGGCAGAGGATTGGCGGATCGACTCGGAGATCAGCTCCCTGGAGGAAGCCAGCGCCACCGTGACCGCCTGTATCGCGGTGGCAGCGGGCTCCGCGCCAGTCGACGGTGACCAACTCACCCAGTTCCTGGCCGATATCCGCGACGATCTCGCAGCTACGCCGCTGTTCCCACGCCTGGGTCACCTGTGGCGGGACGAGTTGCGCCGCATGCTCGACGCTGAGCTGCGGGAGTGGCAGTGGAGGACGGACCGGAACACGAAGCTGGCCGACCTTCCGTCTGCCGGTGACTATCTGGCCAACGCCGCCGGCTACGGCGCCACCTGGGTCAACCTCTCCCACTGGATCGCCACGGAGGCGGTGGACACCGAGGAGCACCTGGCCGCGCTGGTTACCGCGAGCCACGAGGTGGAGAAGGTTGTGCGGCTGGTCAACGACCTGGCCAGCTACCACCGGGACGTAAAGGCCGGCGATCTGAACATCCTGATGTTGGGCGTCGACGAACACGAGGTGCGCCAGCAGGCTGGCGACCTGGCCGACCGCTGCCAGAAGCTGCTCGACCCGCTGGCCGAGGTAAGCCCGCAGCAGGTGACATACCTACGGCGCGTGCTCGGATTCACGGCCGGCTTCTACCACGGGACCGACTTCTGGGCGTCCCGGTGACAACCGTCGACGGACGGAGACCGACCGGCAAGACCGCAGGCGTACGCGAGCAGGTCCGCGACCTCGTCGCGGAGATGATGCGCGATCCGGCTGGCCGTACGTCGCCCTCACCGTACGAGACCGCCCGGCTGGTGAGCCTCGCCCCCTGGCTGATCGGACACCGCGACCGGGTGCGTTACCTGCTCGACGCCCAGCGGCCGGACGGCGGCTGGGGTCCTCCTGGGGGCTACGGTCTCGTGCCCACCCTGAGCGCGACAGAGGCACTGCTGACGGTCCTACGGTCCGATCCGCCGGCGGATCAGGCGCGGCTCGTGCACGCCGTCGATCGTGCTCTGCGCGCCCTGACCGGGCTCGTGAGCGACACCGGTGCGCTACCCGACACCCCGGCTCTCGACATGATCGTCCCCGCGCTCACGGACCGCATCAATGACCACCTTCACCGCCCGACCGGGTCGCCGCCGGCCGGTTCGGAGCGGTGGCGACACTCCACTTCATTGGGCCTGCCACGTGGCGTGACCCGGAGGCGACTCACCGCCGTACGTCACCTGGTGTCCACCGGCGCACCAATCCCCGACAAGCTGCTGCACGCGCTGGAGGTCGTGGCCGACCTCGCCCCCGCAGCCGGCGGCGTCACACCGAACGCCTCCGGCACGGTGGGTGCCTCGCCGGCAGCCACCGCCGCGTGGCTCGGCGGGCCCGACCGTCCCGGCGGCCACGATGCGTTGGCATACCTGGAAGGCACCGTCGGTCGCTACGGCGGCCCCGTGCCGTGCGCAGCCCCGATCACCGTCTTCGAACGGGCCTGGGTGACCACCATCCTGGCTCGCGCCGGCATCGATCTGACCGGCCCCCCGGGGCTGGTGGAGAGTCTGACCGCCGACCTGGGCGCGACTGGCACGCCGACCGGCCCTGGGCTACCGACCGACGCTGACACCACGGCAGTGACCCTGACCGCGCTCGGTCACCTCGGCGTCTCGGCGTCAACCGACTGTCTGTGGTCATACGAGACACCCGAGGGATTCGCCACGTGGCCCGGTGAGGATGGCTTCAGCACCACGACCAACGCCCACGTGCTCGATGCTTTCGGCCAGCGACTGGCGGACCAGCCCGGCGCACAGCCGCGCCATCGCGCTGCTGTCCGACGGCTGGTGACGGCCCTGCTGGATCGTCAGGAACTCCAGGGGAGCTGGGCCGACAGGTGGCATGCGTCCCACTACTACGCGACTGCCTGCTGTGTGCAGGCCCTGGCAGAGTTCGGTGACCCGGCGACGGTGGCAAGACCGCTGAACCGCGCGGTCGAGTGGGCACTTGCCGCCCAACGGACCGACGGGGCCTGGGGCACCTGGTCAGCCACCGCGGAGGAGACGGCCTACGCACTGCACATCCTGGTGGCCGGCGGTACCCGGACACCCAAGGTAATTGACGCGGTCCGGCGCGGGTACGCCTACCTGTGTCGACACGACGGCACGACCGGGCCGGCGCTGTGGCATGACAAGGATCTGTATCAGCCCACCCTGATCGTCCGCGCCACAGTTCTGGCAGCCCAGCACAGTGCCGGGAGTCTGCTTACCTTCCGGTCCGAATGCGCGTAGCTGCCCGGTGGTCATGACCGACAGCATTCGACTCGGAACAAACACAGTCCCTTGTGGACGTGACACTTAGTGACGGTCTTGAGTCAATAGTCAGACAACTGCTAGCGTGCGTCGGTCTGCCTACACCGGCGGCTTGGTCGGCATGCCTCTGCCGACAAGTTCCTCTGCACGGCATCGGACGGTTCAATGCGGTCTCGCAGCGCCAATCTGCGCACCAAGGTCATCGCGCTCCTCGCCTCACTCGTCGCCCTCTGGGCATTCGCCGCCTGGGTTACCCTCCGAGACGGTGTGGACCTCCTTGGCGTTCAAGCGATCGACAGCCAGATCGTCTCTCCGAGTGAGCCGCTGCTGCTGGACCTCCAGGTCGAACGACGCCTGGCCGTGGTCTACCTCGCTGATCCCAGTGCCGACCGGAAGGACGCCCTCGACGACGCCCGGCTGGCTGTCGACAAGAACGCCACCGCCTTCAAGTCCACCGCGCGTAGCTGGCTAGCCCGTGTGGCCTCCAGTAGCGAGGCCGAACAACGCGTGAGTGAGGCGATCGCCGAGCTCGATCGACTGCCGGAAGTCCGTGAGTCCATCGACGATCGGTCGGTCGACCGGGCAAGCACCATCGGCACCTACAGCGACCTCGTCGAGTCGATGTTCGCCGTCTACGATGTCGTCGGCACGCTCGATGATCCGGAGATTCAGCAGGACACCCGGAATCTGATCGAGCTGTACCGGCTCCGCGAACTCATCTCGCAGGAGGACGCCCTGCTCACCGGCGCTCTCGCCGCCGAACGGATCACCGCCGGTGAACAGTTCCGGTTCACCGAGTTGGTCATCGCGCAACGCTTCGTCGCGGATCGCACCCAGCTGAACGATTCCGACCAGGCCGCTTTCAACCAGGTCCTCAACGGGGATGCGTTCCGGAGCCTGCGCCAGCTTGAGGACCGGGTGATCAGCACTCGGGGATCCGCCCGTCCGGATGTCACCGCCGAGGAATGGAACGAGGTCGCACCCGCGGCGTTGACCCATCTGCAGGAGATGGTCCTCGGCAGCGGTGACAGTCTGGTGCAACGCGCCGTGCCTGTCGTGGTCGGGGTGATCCTTCGGCTGGTCCTGGCCGCTGGCCTCGGTCTGCTGGCGGTCATCGCGTCGATCGTCGTCTCCATCACCACCGCGCGTGCTCTCGTGGCTCAGCTACAGCGACTCCGTGATGCGGCCCACAAGCTCGCCGACGAACGGCTCCCCGCAGTGGTGGAGCGCCTACAGCGCGGTGAGAAGGTGGACGTCGCCGCCGAGGCACCGCCGCTCGACTTCGGCGCCGACGAGATCGGGCAGGTCGGCCAGGCTTTCAACGCGGTCCAGGAGACGGCTGTCCGTACGGCCGTCGAGCAGGCAGAGCTACGCCGCAACGTACGCGACGTATTCCTGAACCTGGCTCGGCGTACCCAGGCCCTCGTCCACCGGCAGGTGACCCTCCTGGACGAGATGGAGCGCCGGCAGGAGGATGCCGACGAGCTCGAAGACCTCTTCCGCGTCGACCACCTCGCCACCCGGATGCGGCGAAACGCCGAGAACCTCATCGTTCTCTCGGGTGCGACGCCCGGCCGTGGCTGGCGCCGCAACGTGCCCATGGTCGACGTTGCCCGCGCCGCCGTGCAGGAGGTGGAGGACTACACGCGGGTGAAGGTGATGCCATTCGGGTCGGTCGCGCTAGCCGGTCGGGCCGCCGGTGACATCATCCATCTGCTCGCCGAACTCATCGAGAACGCCCTGACCTTCTCGCCGAAGAGCACCCCCGTCGAAGTGCGTGGGCAACTCGTCGCAAACGGCTTCGCCATCGAGATCGAGGACAGAGGTCTCGGCATGGCCGAGGACGATCTCGCCGCCGCCAACGCCGATCTCGCCACCGCCGCCGAGTTCAACCTCGCCGATGCCAAGAAGCTGGGCCTGTTCGTCGTCAGCAGGCTGGCCGCGAAACACCACCTCGCGGTGCGGCTGAAGCCGTCACCGTACGGCGGAACGACGGCAGTCGTGCTCATTCCCAAGGACCTGGTCACCACCGCCGACCCGATCGGCGCGACGTCGTCACCGACAGCGGGCATGTCCAGGGACGCAGTTGCCGCCGGTGACGCCCAGCGCGTCACCACCACGCGGCCGGCCGCACTGGCCGTCGCCGAGCCCGCACCTGTGCACGGCGAAACGATGGAACTGCCGGCAGTGCGCCCACTGCGCGCGGCCGCTGACGCCGCCGCGACCGTCGCCGAAGGACCGGTCAAGAGCGCGCCGAGCGTACGGCAACGGCCCGAGCCTGCTGCCGAACACACCGAGCACACTGAGCACGGCCTGCCGATGAGAGTCCGTCAGGCCAACATCGCGCGACAACTACGCGACTCGTCACCAGGCGAAACACAGCCGCCGGACGACGACGAGGCGGGGCGATCCCCGGATGACATTCGCCGGATGATGGCCTCGTACCAGTCCGGCACACGCCGAGGGCGCGATGACGCCGCACGTCTCGTCGACGCCGACGATGACGAGCCACGCAACGCCGCCGACAACACGTCCGCGGCCGAAACCGACCGGTAAGAAAGAGGAACGGGCAAGTGCAGCAGAATTCCACGGGCGATCTGGCCTGGCTGCTCGACGACCTGGTCGGGCGCGTCAAACAGGCTGAGCATGCCATCGTGCTCTCCGCTGACGGACTGCTCATGGCTTCCTCCGCCCAGCTCAGCCGAGACGACGCGGAACATCTGGCCGCGATGGCATCGGGCATCCAGAGCCTCGCGAAAGGTGCCAGCAAGAGGTTCGGCGGCGGACCCGTGCAACAGACCATCATCGAGATGAAGTCGTCGTTCCTGTTCGTCACCGCGGCCGGAAGCAATGCATGTCTGGCCGTCCTCGCGGCCGAAGACACCGACGTCGGACTTGTCGCGTACGAGATGGCAATGGTCGTTGCGCGAGCCGGCAAGTTTCTCGCCTCCCCGACCCGGCCGAGCCAGCACACCAACAACTAGGGGCCGCCATGACGATGCCCGACGAAGAACCAGTCTGGTTAGATGACGAAGCCGGGCCGGTGGTCAGGCCGTACGCCGTTACGGGTGGACGGGCTAAGCCAGCCAACAGCTTCAACGTGGTCGCTCTGATCCTTTCGACGCGATCGGCCCCACCGTCCGAGGTGGGTATAGCACCAGAACAGGCAAGGATCATTCACCTTTGCCAACGACCGCTCGCACTCGCAGAAGTGGCCGCACATCTGAGCCTGCCCCTCGGCACCGTCCGAGTCCTGCTCGACGGACTGATCGCACAGGGATTCGTCCAGGTCAACGATCCTCGCCAAGCCGCCACCCTTCCCGACGACAGCGTATTCGAGGCGCTCATCAATGGACTACGTCAACTCTGAGCGGACGGGGCAGGCGACCCTTCCCACCGCCATCAAAATCCTCATCGCTGGTGGCTTCGGCGTAGGCAAGACCACCCTCGTGGGATCCGTCAGCGAAACCAAGCCCCTACGCACCGAGGAGGTTCTCTCCGAGCAGGGCGTGGGTGTCGATGACATCTCCGGCGTCGAGACGAAATCGACAACTACTGTGGCGATGGACTTCGGCCGGATCACCATCAGCGAGGAACTCGTTCTCTACCTGTTCGGTACTCCCGGTCAGGACCGCTTCTGGTTCGTCTGGGACGAACTCACGATCGGTGCCCTGGGTGCCGTGGTCCTTGCCGACACCCGGCGACTCGCGGACTGTTTTCCGTCCGTCGACTACTTCGAGCGAACCGGGCTGCCGTTCATCGTGGCCGTCAACTGCTTCGAGAATGCCCGCCGGTACAGCCTCGACGAGGTGCGACTGGCCTTGGACCTCGACCCGGGCGTGCCCGTCATGTTGTGCGACGCGCGAGAGCGGCAGTCGTCCAAAGAGGTCCTCGTAGCGCTGATCGAGCATGTCAAGAAGCAAGGGCTCACCCGCCGACCCGAGCCGGTAGGCAACTGAGCCATTTCATCCTGGGTGAGGTTCGCTGAGCGGGCGCTCAACCCGACCCGCATGGCCATCGGGCAGATGCTCGTCGAGCGGCCCACCGATTCAAACGGCCGCGCCCGGAGCCAGGCCGGGGCGGTTCGGCGATCCGCCGGGACGGGTGCTCACCGGCGAGCCCCGAGAACGGCGTGGGTGATCACGCCGGCGACGGCGATGGTCGCGGCGCAGGCAGCGGCCGAGGTGGTGGCGGCCGGCTGCAGCATCCAGGTCAGGACCTCCTGGTACAGGTGCCCGCTAGCCGGCCCGGACAGGATCACCACGAGCGTCCACCCGACCGGGATAAGCCAGGCCCACTGCGCACCCCAGAGTGCTCCGACGGCGAGAAGCCCACCGAGCCCGGCGGTGTTCCGGATCGTCAGCGCCGCCGTCGCCAGCGGTTCACCCGTCAGCGCCGGCGCAGCGGCGATGAGCGCCGCGGCGGCCATCACCGCCAAGATGTGCGCGGCGCGACGCGGCCGCCACGGGAGGGATGCCGTCCGCTCCAACGCGGGATCGGCGCCGACGAGCCCGGGCCCGAACGCGACGGTGGCGACGAGCGTCGACAACAACGCGACCGCGAGCCGGAGTCGCGGCTCCTCGGCCGTCTGGCCCAGCCACCACAACACCAGTACGCCGGCCGCCGCCGCCCCGGCGGCGGCGGGGACACCCCGGCACCGCAGGTACAAGGTGAGCCATCTCATGGATGGTCACCGACCAGAAGGTCGAGCAGATTCACCTCGGTGCAGGCCAGCGCCGCCCTCCGCAGCGCGGCGACGCGGTCGCGCTGCTCGGCCGCCGGATACGCGCGAAGTGCCTGCCACGTCTGCTGCGCCGCGTCGCGGTCCGGGCCGTCCGGTGGCGCACTGTCGGCTAGCCAGGCGGCCGCGGCCAGCCGCGCAACGCGGTTCGCCCGGGCCGCGTCGGGATTTCCGATGGGGTACGCACACGGCCGGGTACCCGCCCCGTCCAGGAGGCGCCACCGCAGCTCGTCGGGGGTTGCCTTCGCCCCGCCCCATGGCGCGAGTTCGAGTTCCACGAGCAGCAGATCCCTCGGTTGTGGTGTCGGCTGGGTCTCGTACCAGGATTCGGGTGTTTCGTGGACCGAGGTCGGTGCCTGCGGGAGCTTCGCCGACATCGTCGCGAGCGCCTGCCGCGCCGGATCCCGCAGCTCCGCCAGCGCGCTGGCATGGACCCGGGTGACACACACCTCGGGCCCCGGTCCGGCACCGCAGACCAGCGCGGCGGCCGCCGGATCGGGCACCGGCAGCCGCTGCCGGCCGTCGGGGAGCAGCGCCAGGGCCACCACGGCCGCCACCACGGCGGGCAGGGCCGCCGCAAGCCGGGCGGTCCGGGTGGCGCAGAGGAAGCCGGCGAGCGTGCTCACCGCCAGGCCGACCAGCCAGACGGTGTGGGCGACGCTGACTCTGCCCAGCACCGTCACGAAGTCGCCCCAGAACCCGAACGGTGACGGAGTCAGCAGATGAACGATCTTCGGTACGTGCGCGTACCCCCGATCGGTGATGGCGACGAGCGCCACGGTGGCACCGACGACGGCGGTGACGGGTGGGGTCAGGCGGAACGGGGCGAGCGCCCCGACGGTCATCCCCAGCCAGACGCCGGACACCATCCACAGCACCCCGACACCGGCGATCACGATGGACTGTCCCGGCAGGTAGCTCGCGTACGCCGCGACCTGGGCCGCGCCGCCGAGGTACATCAGGAGATAGCCGGCGGCCCCGGCGAGCGCCATCGCGGTGGCCGCCGGTAGCGCCCGCTGCCACCGCGGACGGGCGGTCGCCGCGACCAGTTCCTCGGTGCGGCATCGGCGGTCGCGGCCGGCCTGCCACGCGCCCAGGCCGAGCGCCATGGGCCAGAGGATGAACAGGTACTCGCGCTGCCAGAGCGCCAGCAGCATCCAGCGTCCCCCCCAACCGTCCAGGGCGACATAGAGCAGGACGGTGCCGACCAGCGCGGTGCCCAGGGCCGTCCAGGGCGCCACCGACCGAAGGATCTCGATTCGCAGGATCCGGCCGGTCATTCGGCACGCTCCTCCGCCGCGCGGTGCCGGCGCAACAGCTCGGTGTACCCGCGTTCGGCCGAACTGTCACCCACCCCCTCGCGGCCCAGCTCCACCAGATCCGCCGGACCACCGTGGAACACCAGCCGACCGGCGTCCATCAGCACCACGTTCGTACAGGCGGCGACCACGTCCTCCACCAGGTGGGTGGAGACGACGACACAGGTGTGCTCGCCCAGTTCGCGCAGCAGCGACCGTAAGGCCATCCGCTGCTCAGGATCGAGACCTACCGTGGGCTCGTCCAGCAGCAGGATCTCCGGATCATTGACGATCGCCTGCGCGACGCCGGCTCGCCGTATCATCCCACCGGACAGCGTCTTCATGCGTGAGCCGCCACGCTCGGCCAGGCCCACGCGTTCCAACGCACGCTGGACCGCGTCCGGGATGTCGTGCGCCGGCACCTCCTTCAGCCAGGCGAGATACTCGACGAACTCCCGCACCGTGAACCGGCCGTAGAACCCGAATTCCTGCGGAAGGTAGCCAATCGACCGGCGCAACGTCCGCAGGTCGGGTCGTGCGTGCACGGGGTGACCGAGTAGTTCGAGCACGCCGCCGTTCGGGCGCGACACGGTCGCGAGCGCCCGCATCAGCGTCGTCTTGCCGGCACCGTTTGGCCCGAGCAGCCCGTGCACGCCGTTGCCCATCGACAGGTCGAGGCCATCGACGGCAAGGCGTCTGCCCGCTCGTACCCGAAGCTCCACCGCCCGGATCGCCCACGCATATGTAGTCGGCGCCAGGAGGGCGGCACTGATCCCTCTCCTCATTCCGTACCTTCTTCTCATCGGAGCTCCGCGTAACGACTGCGACGAGGCAGGAGGACGAGAGCCACCACCACGGTCAGCGCCGCCCAGCCCGGCAGGGCGGCCTCGGTCAGCAGTACCGGCAGCCGGGCGGTGACGATGCTCGGTCCGACGGCCACCGTGGCCCAGAGCAACGCCAGGCCCCACGCCGCCCTCGGCAGGCCGACGACCTTGCCGAGCGCCAGCGCACACGCGGTGAACGCCAGGCAGGGCATCAACCAACGCGCCGGGGATGCGCCGACCAGCCAACCGGCCACCGCCAGCACCGGGATCACCACCACGAGCACGACCAGGGTTCGTCGCAGCACCATCCCGAGACCGGCCCGGGCGGTCGCGACGACCAGTTCGTGGGCCGGATCGAGCCGCCGGGTCCAGGCGGTGGCGACCCCGAGTAGCGGCGCGACCGGAGCCAGGAGCACCACCAGCGACGGCGGTGCCGCAGCCCGGCCGGCGACCGCCAGGTCGAACCCGAGCGCGACCAGCACCACCAGCACCGTCGTCACGAGCCAGGGAACGAACACCGGCGTCACCCACCGGGCGGACCGCGCAGGCATCCACCGGCGTCGGACTGTCGCCGGCTCGGCGGCGGACATCGCCGCGTCCACCTTCACCCAGACGGCGGCCAACAGCGCCATCGTGTCACCGTCGCTGGCGTCGGCCAGCCGACTCCGGCAGTCGGCACATTGCTCCAGGTGCGTCTCTACCGCCCACAGGACGTCCGGTGCCATGCCCGGATCACCGGCGGCGTAGCGACCCAATGCCCCGACCGGGATGTGTGCGTTCACGACAACGCCTCCCGCAGTGCCAGTCGCGCACGGCGGGCGCGAGTCTTCACCGTTCCCTCGGGAAGACCGAGCATGAGCGCGGTTTCCCGGACCGAAAGTCCGTCCAACACCAGGGCGTGCAGCACCTGGCGCAGCTCCGGTGCCAGCCGGCGCAGCGCATCACCCATGTCGTCGCCGATCGCGCCGGCCAGCACCACATCCTCCGCCGCAGGCGAGTCCTCCAGCGCCATCGGCAGCGGCACCGCCTGGGAATCCCTCGCGCGTCGCCGAAATCCGTCGACGAGCCGCCGCGCGGCGATCGACCACAGCCAGCCGACCGCGCTACCGGCGCTCGTGCCCGCGTAGGAGTCGGCGGCCCGCCACACCGCGAGATATGTCTCCTGGAGGACCTCAGCGATCAGGTCGTCGTCGGCGCAGCGACGGCGGAGACGGACGAGCAACCACGGAGACGTCCGGCGGTAAAGTTCGTCGAACGCCGCGCCATCGCCACGCGCGATCCGCCGCAGCAACTCCCCTTCGTCTTCCCTCACGTCCATACAGACGCCAACCGTCAAGATCAGGTTCTCGTCACGGGCACCCTGCGTAGCCCCGGCCGGATAGGGTAATTCCTTCGCCCGCTGTCCCCTCGAACGCCGCCCGGGCGAGCACGAGGTCACTCCGTTCTGGGGCTGGTTCGGACTGTGCAGAATTCCAACGCTCGACTCGTGCTGGCCGCTCCAGAAGGCGGGCGATCTGGGCCTGACCAGCGTCTCCGCAGGCCAGACCCTCTTGATCTTGCACGCCCATGGCGCACGGCGGGTTCGGCGAGCGGCCTGGAGAAACGGATCAACAGCAACGCTGACACCGCGCTCCAGGCCGACTCAACTAGGCCCGGGTGGGCGTGGGCTCGCGCCGGCCGGGTCCGCCGCTTCGCAGGCACCCCCCACCTCGGCGGACATCGGTATTTCGACTACTACGGATTTGCGGTGGTCAGGGGAGGACCTCGAAGGTCCAGGTTTTGGCACCCGAACTGATGGTGACACCGTTGGAGGCGAGTTTGCCGGTGACTTCGAAGGTGACGGTGTAGATGCCGGCGGCGTCGAAGCCCCAGTTGACGTGGGCGTGGGTGTTGCGGTTGACGTTGAGGCTGTCGGGTAGGCCGTTGCCGCTGTCGAACAACACGGTCGGGGTGCCGCCGGAGACGGTGTAAACGCTGAAGCCGGCCGGGCCGGTGACGTTTGTGAGTTTGAAGGTGACGCGGTTGTTCTGAAGGACGCCGCTGGGCACCTCGGTGGTGTTCCAGCCGGCCCAGAGCAGACCGGTGGTGTTGCTCTGCGGCAATACCCACGCCTGACCGCCCGTGCCGAGGAACGACCAGGAGCTACCGCCGGGCACGGTGAGCTTGGCGGTGTTGGGGACGCGCAGGACGACGTCGGCGGGGTTGCGCTCGACCGACGGGCTGACGGTGTCGTCGAGCAGGTTGACGGTCAGCGCGCCGCCGGCGTAGTCGACGTCGATGACGTCGACGTGGCCGCTGGACAGCACGATCGGCGCCGCGACAGCGGGGATGGCGCCGCCAGCGAGCAGGGCGGCGGTCAGGGTAAGGCCGGCGAGGAGACGGTTGCGGGTACGCATGGCGATCACGCCCTGACCACGACGCGGAGGGTGGCCGGCTCGCTGGTGACCTGCTGCCCGGTGGCAGCGAGAATGCCCGTGGCGCGGAAGGTGAGGCAGTAGGTGCCGGCGCGGTCGAAGGCCCAGTTGGCGTGCAGGTGGTCGCCGGCGGTCAGGCCGATGGTGTCGGGCAGGCCATCGCCGCTGTCGGCAAGGACGGTCGGCTGCCCGACGGCGTTCTCGGTGTAGATGGCGAGTTGGCCGGGACCGCTGACCGACTGCAGTTTGAGGGTGAGCGCATCGCCGGTGAATACGCCTGCCTCGACCTCCTCGGCGGCGATGCCGGGCCAGACGAGGTTTGTGTTCTGGATCTCGGGCAGGATCCACACCTTCGACACGCCAGGGGTGCCGAGGAAGCCGAAGGCGGGATCGTGCGGGACGGTGACCTTGGCCTGCCGCTTGACGACGATCTTGACGTCGTCGGTGGCGTACTCGACGTCGTTGTCCTCGTCGTGGACGCCGAACTCCAGTTCGTCGGCCTCGTAGGCGATGTCGACCAGGTCGAGGTGTCCGGAGCTGAACGTCACCACGGATGCCTGCGCCGGCGGCGCTACCGCGAGCAGCGCCGCGGTCGCCGCGCCGGAGGCGAGCAGCAGGCGGATGGGCTTGCGCACAGAGAACTCCTTCCCGTGGTCCCCTGTGGACCACAGCTAATGAAAACGGTAGTCGTTACGGACAACATAGGGAAGGGCTAAGCGGTGGAGTGCGTCACGGAGGCACCAGCGCAGTGCGGGCTTCGGTCACGCCGTCGGCCACGGTCAACCCGACCGACAGCAGGGACGGCGACGCCTTTCGTGATTGGCGCGGCTGATGCGCCGTCCTCACCGTCGGACACGCCCCGACCCGCGCACAGTTCCGCGTTCGTCGGCCGCCGCGACGTCAGCGTCGCTCGCACGGCTGCGACAGGGCTGCCGCATCGCCCCGACAGCACTGCACATATGCCTCGACGCATCTGGACCACTGCAGGCACGGTGGTGCACCTCCGCCCGAAGGATGGGCGTACAGGTGCTGGTGATGGCCCGCCGCCGGGGTCGCCTGCGAGGCGGCGCTCGTGCCGACGTGGCGGCCTCGTAACCGAGGCCGCCACGTCTCCACTGATCCGCCCACCGGAGGTACCACGCCCCTCAGCGGACCATCGAAATGGTGGCTGGCCTGTCCTCGACGTCTGGAGTCGTCTAGCGCACCGCCGGTGACGGGTCCGGTGAGTGCGCTAGGTCGGGCGGCGGCGCGGGTCGGGTGAGGTCAGCCGGTCCCTGCTCATTCGCACGTCGCCACCGTGTGGTCAGCAGGCCGTGGCGTGGGGCGAGCAGCCAGGCGGCGAGGAAGACGGTCGTGGTTGCCAGGACGATGGTGCCGCCGACGGGGGTGTCGTAGCTCCAGGACAGGTACAGCCCGACGAGCGCCGAGGTGCCGCCGATTGTCGGGGCGAGCAGCATCATCACGCCGAGTCGGTCGGTGAGCAGGCGGGCCGCCGCGGCGGGGGTGATCAACAGCGCGAGGACGAGGATGGTGCCGATGGTCTGCAAAGAGATCACCACGGCCAGGGTGACCAGCACGTAGAGCACGATGTCGAGCCAGAAGACCGGCAGCCCCATGGCGCGGGACATCTCCCGGTCCAGACAGACGGAGACGAACTCCTTGTGCAGGGCGAGCACCAGGCCGAGGATGACCAGGCCGGTGCCGCCGACGACGTAGAGGTCCCGGTCCGGGATGCCGGTGATCGAGCCGAACAGGAACTGCTGCAGCGATCCGGCGTATCCGGGGGCCTGCGAGATGATCACGATGCCGAGGGCGAACGCGCCCACCAGGAAGACCCCGATGATCGAGTCTTCCTTGACGCGCCGGTTCTGCGAGAAGATCGCGATCAGCAGGGCGGTGGCGACGCCGGCGACGGCGCCGCCGAGGACCAGGCTGCCCTGCAGGACGAAGGCGACCGCGACGCCGGGGAAGACGGCGTGGGCCACGGCGTCGCCGATGAAGGCCATCCCCCGCAGGACGACGTAGCAGCCGACGACGCCGCAGACGATGCTGGACATCACCGCGATCGCCAGCGCCTTGGGCAGGAACGCGAGGTCGGGGTTGAACAGGTCGGTGAGGAAGTCGGTGATCGACATCAGGTCGCCCTCACGAGTTTCAGCAGCGGGGAGGTCTCGCTCACCCCGAACGTCTTGGTCCACAGCTCGGCGTCCTGCAGTTCCGCCGGACGGCCGTCGGCGATGATCCGGCCGTTGAGCAGGACCAGTCGGGTGCAGGTGTCCACCGCGGCGACGAGGTCGTGGGTGGTCATCAGCACCGCGTGTCCCTCACCGGCCAGGCTGGTGAACAGCTGGCCCAGCAGTTCCTGGGTGGGCATGTCCAGGCCGGTGAACGGCTCGTCGAGCAGCAGGATGCGCGGCGCGAGAGCGAGAGCCCGGGCGACCAGGACGCGTTGTCGTTGCCCACCGGACAACTCGCCGACCGGCCGCCGGCGCAGTTCGGTGAGCTGTACGCGGTCCAGGGCGTCGCCGACGGCCCGCCAGTCTGCGACGCCCGGGCGGCGGAGCAGCCCGAGGCGGCCGGTCCGGCCGCTCATCACGGCCTGCTCCACGGAGATGGGAAAATCCCAGGTGAACTCGTGGCGCTGCGGCACGTAGCCGATCTCGGAGCGGCCGGGACGTGACGGCTTGCCCTCCACCAGCACCCGACCGGCGCGGGTGCCGGTCAACGCCAGGATGGCGCGCAGCAGGGTGGTCTTGCCGGCGCCGTTGGGCCCCAACAGCCCGACCAGCTCACCCCGATCCAGGTGCAGGCGGATGTTCCGCAGGACCGGCCGGCCGCCGAGGTCCACGTCCAGCCGGTCGATCTCCAGTGCTCTCACCGCTGGCCCTCCGATGACGCGGCGGCGCGTTCCTGCTCGGCCCGCCGTTTGGCACCGCGTCCGCGCAGCAGGAGAACGACCAGACCGACAACGAGCGCGACGGCAGTTCCGGCCAGCGCCGTGACCAGGAGCGTCTGGGAACCACCGGCCCCATCGTCGGTTTCGGCCGGGTCCTCGCCGGGCGGCTCCTGACCATCTGGCACCGGGATGTCCGCGGTGGCGGCAAATGCCTCGTCGGCGCTGGTGGCGTCCCCCACCGCGAAGCGCAGCGTGCGGGTTGCCGAGACGCTCTCCCCGTTGACCAGGTCGGCCGACACCTGCACCGCGACGAGGTAGACACCCGGTGCGGAGAAGACCCAGTTGGCATGGGTGTGGGTGTTGACCTCGACCCAGAAGGGCTGGGCCGTCGACTCGGCCGACCGCCACAGCGGCTGCGGCGGCGCGAAGTTGCCCGACTGCAGGTAGGTCGTGAGGGTTCCTGGACCGCGCACGCCGAGCAGGGTCAGGGTGACACCCCGGTCGATGGTCTGCATCACCCGGGGATCCTGGGTGTTCCAGCCGAGCCAGACGACATCCTGGTCCTGGACCTGCGGCACCACGTACGCCTGCTGGCCGGCCGCAATGCCGAGGAAGGCGTACGCGGGGTCGTCCGGCACCGTCTGCAGCGCGGCGTCGGACACCCGCAACAGCGTGTCGTCGGGGTCACGCCACACCGGTTGCGCCTGGGTGCCGTCGTGGATCAGCAGGGTCCACCTGTCATCGACGTAGCGAGGACCGATGTCGATGTGTCCGGCGGACAGCTCCACCCGGCCGGTGGCGAGGGGCTGGTCGGCCGCGATCGACTGGCTGAGGTTCGGCGTCGGCTCGGCCGCCCGCGCCGGGGCTGGTGCCAGGGCCTGAGCCGTCGCCAACCCGATCGACGTCGCGAGCGCGCCGCGCAGGATGACTGTGGTAGCGCGGGTGCGGCGCGCCCGTCCTGCCAACACTGGTTCCTCCATCACTTGTTCGTGGTCAGGCAGTCGCGCAGCGATTCGGCGTTGAACCGCATCATCTCCGCGTAGGTGGTGACGTCGCGGTCGAACGCGTCGCCGTAGATCGGGCACACCCGCAGGTCCTCTTCCCGGGCCACCTCGGTCAGCGTGGCGGACCGGGCCGCCAGGTTCGGCTCCATAAAGACGGCGGGGATCTTCAGGTTGCGGATCGTCTCGGTGAGCCGGCGACGGTCGGCCAGGCTCGGCTCGGCGGCCGGGTTGGGCGTGACGAAGCCGGAGATCTGCACCCCGTACGCCTTGCCCAGATAGCCGAACGCGTCGTGCGTGGTGACCAGGTGCCGCCGCGACGGTGGGATCTGCGCGATGGTGTCCCGGACGTACGTGTCGAGCTCCTCCAGCTCCCGCAGGTAAGCCGAGGCGTTCGCCCGGTAGTCGGCGGCACCGTCAGGGTCCACGCCGATCAGGGTGTCCCGGATCAGCTGCACGTAGGCGATGGCGTTGCGGACGTTCTGCCACAGGTGCGGGTCGATCTCCCCGTGCACGTGCTTGCCGAGAACCGCCTGCGGCAGCTGGTAGACCTGGGTGCCGGGTCGACCGAGGAACCGGAACCGCCGGTCGCCGGGCACCTCCAGCAGCGCCTTGTTCGGCACCTCGATGACGGTGCGCGCCGGGTCGTGCACCCGTTGGGTCGCCTCGCCGCCGCCCTCCGGGTCGGCGAGCAGGTAGAGCCGCCGCTGGTCGAGGTCGACCGTGACGTCGGCGTGCCCGCCGCTCAGTACCTCCGACATGCCCGGCACCGAGTGCGGATCCACGCCGACGGCGAAGGTGAAGCTCTGCTCGCCCATGGGGACGGGTGCCGACTGCGGGTCGGCGGCCAGCCGCGCCTGCATCGTCAGCCGGTAGACACCCGGTTCGGTGAACGCCCAGCTCATGTGGGTGTGTGCGTCCGGTGGAAGCGTCGCGGTGTCGTCCCGGTAGCCGTTGGTGGGGTCGAACCCGTCGCCGGAGTCGACGTAGAACGACGGGTTGCCGAACGACTCGGTCAGGTACGCGAGCATCCGACCGGGCCCGTCCGCGCCGGTCGCGCTGAGCAGCACCTCCGAGGACCGGTTCGCGCCCAGTGCCGCGCCGGTGCCGCGCACCCGCATGCCCAGCCAGATGGTGTCCAGCGACACGTCCTCGACCAGCGGAATGATCTCCGCCGCGTACTTCACCGACCCCTCGGCCAGCGAGACGTTCGGTACGCCGTCACGCAGGTTGGCGTCCAGCGCCTTGATGACGGCCTGCTCCTCCAGGAGGAGGTAGTTGCTGAACGCCACGTCGGCGTAGACGACGTCGCGGATGTCCCGCAGCGACGGCTCGTAGCTGTGCGGATCGGCACCGTCCGGCACCATCGAGGTGACCCGCACCCGGTCGCCGCCCACGTTGTGGGCCAGGTCCCGCAGGATCCCGGTGGTCGTCAGAACCTGGACCCGCTGGTCGTGCGAGCTCAACGCCACCTCCGACCGGCAGCCGCCGGCGAGCAACGCGGCCACCAGCGGCAGCACGACCAGCCGCCGCGCGCCGACGCGGCGGCTGCCGGTCCTCGCCACCGCCGTCACCCGGCCGGGGTGGCGGAGCGGCGACGGACCAGCAGCAACAGCAGGGTTCCCACCGCGACGAGGACGACGCCGAGCGCCCCGGCCGTCAGCACCCAGCCGGCGCCGGTACGCGGCAGCGGGCCACCGCCGCCCTGATCCGCACCGTCGTCGCCGTTGCCACCGCCGGTGGAGCCGGAGCCGGGCCCGAAGCCGGCGTTCGGGTCGGTGCTGTCGCCGACGGCGATCGTGAGCGTCTTCGTGTCGGTGACCGCCTTGCCGGCGGTGGTGGTGCCGCTCATCTGCACCGCGAGGCGGTACAGACCGGGCTTGCCGAATGCCCAGTTGCCGTGCGTGTGGGTGTTGAGCGGGATGTCCAGCTTCTGCGGGAACGGCTTGGTCGAGTCGAACAGCACCTCGGCCTTGCCGAACGAGCCGGTCAGGAACAGAGCGAACCGGCCGGGCCCGTTGACGCCCTTGAGCGTCCAGGTGACGTTGCCCTTGATGCCCGACACGACGGACGCGTGCTGGGTGTTCCAGCCCGGCCAGACGAGACCCGCCTGCTGGGTCTGCGGCAGCACCCACACGGTGTCGCCCGGCCTACCGAGGAAGTCCGCCCCGGCGGGTACCGTGATCTTCGCCTTGTCCTTGGCGTGCAGCACCACGTCGGCGGTCTCCCGCCAGACCGGAGGGCTGGACCGGTCGTCCTTGATCCGGATCGTCCAGCTGTCCCCGGACAGATTCGGGCCCATGTCGACGTGCCCGTCGGCGATCACCTGACGAGCACCGGCAGCGGCTTTCGCCGCCTGCGGCACGGCCGCTGCCTTCGGTGCGGCAGCCGGCTTCGGCGCGGCGGCGGGCTTCGGCGCGGCGAGCGCCTCGGCTGCCTCGGCGCGCGGTTGCGCCGCCTGCTTCATCGGTGCGGGCACCGCTGGCTCGGCCGGCTCGATCGCCGGCACGTGCACCCGGTACGTCGCCTCGGCACGCACCGTCTCACCCGAGCGCAGGGCGGCCGCGCCGGTCAAGGTGAACCGGTACTCCCCCGCCGCGTCGAAGGCCCACACCACACCATCCGTACGCCTGCCCGCCGGTAGCTGCGTCGACCGCGGCAGGTCGGCACCGTTGCCGAACAGCGGGGTCGCCGCGCCGAGGCCGGACAGGGTGTACGCGGTGAACGTCCCCGGCCCCTCGACCGAGCCCAGCGTCAGGGTCACCCGGTCGTCGACGACGACGCCGGAGCGTACCCCGGTGGTGTCCAGGGACGGAAACCCGGTGTCACCGGCGGACAGTGCCCACACGGCGTGGCCCGGCTTCCCGAGGAAGGCGAAGGCCGGTCCGGCCGGCACCCGGCCGGCCAGGCCGCCCTCCGGCCCGAGCACCACCTCGGCCGGGTCGCGCCCGGCCGCGCCGCCGGCCACCTGCGCGGCGTCCCGGAAGCGCAGCGACATCGCGTCGCCGTCGAGCGCGACGGAGACCAGGTCGGCGCCGGCTGAGGTGACGGCGGCCGGTGCGGCGGCGGCTGGGGTGACGGCGGCCGGCGCTACCGCGGGGGTCAGTGCCAGCACGACGGCGGCCAGGCTCGCGGCGCCGACGCGCCTACTTCTCATCCTCATGGAGGGTCGCTCCCCCAGGCGTAGCCGAGTCACTTCTCGTCCTTCCCCGTGCGGTCGATGGTGGACAGTCGGTCGTCGTGTTCCGGGCCGGGACGTTCGATGTCCGGTGTCGGGCGGTCGTCGGGTGCCGGCCCGGTGCCGCGGGTGACGGGAGGCCGCTCGTCGGCGGCCACCGTGGCGTCCTGGCCGTCCGGTGCCGGGCCGGCCTGCGCGCGGCCCTCCTCCCGGGCGGCGGCCAACGCCCGTGCGAGCTGCGCCGCTCGGCGGCGCCGGGCCGCGACCAGGGCCCAGCCGGCGAGGGCGAGAAGGGCGAGAAGGACCAGGTGCGGCCAGGGCACCGCCCATACGACGGCCTGCGCCGGGTCGGCCCGCGGCGGCGGGTCGAGGACCTGGTCCCCCACGGCGGCCGGCGTGACCGTCGCGTCCGCGCTCAGCCGGAACAGCGGCGCAACACCCGCCATGCGTACGGTGGTGGTCAGCTCGCCGCCGGGCAGAATCTCCGGTAGGGCCGCACCGTCCACGGACTTCCGGGCCAGGCCGAACGGTCCGGCCACGCCGAGCACCGGCTGCCCGGACAGCCGGACATTGCCGGTGTTGCGGACGGTGAACGTGGCGGTGACCGTGCCCCCGGCCAGCGGGTTGACCGAGCCGGTGTGCCGCACTCGCAGGTCTTCGACGGTGAGCGTCGGCTGCAGCTCACCGGTGACCCGCAGGTAGATGCGCGCGCCGACCCGGTGGTCGACGGCGACCTGGTTGCCCTGCGCGTCGACGGCGGTGCCGGCCAGCGAGGCGACGATCCCTCCGGCATGGTCCCCGGGCGTGGCGTTGCCCGGAACGGTGAGCGTGAACGGTACGTCCAGCCGGGACGTCGACGGGATGGTCACCGTCTTGTTCGGCAGGCGGACCCACGAGCCCACGTCGGTGGGCTTCCGATCGGCGGCCAGCAGATCGAACCCGCCCTGCGTGGTGGTGACCGCGTCGCTGGCGTAGAGGCTCAGGGTGAGCGGGCGGTTCGAGTGGTTCGTGACCCCGACGTAGTCCGTCAGGGTGGCGCCCGGATCGAGCTTGTAGCTGAACGCCGGCCGGCCGTTCGGCCCACGCGCGCTCGACGGTGCCACGCCCCAGGTCGCGGCGGCGGTAGGGGGTTCCGCCGATGGCGAGGTCCCGTCCGCTGCCGGCGGAGTCGAGGGAGCGGGC
Organism: Verrucosispora sp. WMMD573; assembly: GCF_027497175.1. Taxonomy (NCBI): domain Bacteria; kingdom Bacillati; phylum Actinomycetota; class Actinomycetes; order Micromonosporales; family Micromonosporaceae; genus Micromonospora; species Verrucosispora sp. WMMD573. The sequence continues at coordinate 1,273,264 of NZ_CP114901.1, forward strand.
GCGGCCAGCGCGGAGGCAGATGGCGTGGGGGCCGCGCCGAGCAGGGCGATCCCGGCGGCGATGGAGGCGAGCAGGCGCATTGCGGGGACGATTCCGTTCCTGGGGTACGAGGGGAGGTGCGGGGCAGGCGGGTCGCGGCAACGACACGCCCACCCCGCGGTCGTCCGGTGGCCAGGCTCGACGCCCGACCACCGGACGGGTTGGTGCGATCAGATGGCGGTGAGGGTCAGGGTCGCGGTGTAGGTCCCCGCCGCCGTCTCGGTGGGCAGGCTCAGCCGCAGGCCCGCGTCCAACTGCGCGGTGCCCCGCCCGGCACCGTCCGGCGCCGAGCCCAGCACCGCGCTGTTACCGAGACCGCCGCCAACACCGACGACGTACGGCGCCACCTCCGGGCCGGGTAGCACGCCCTGCCCGTCAGCCTGGGCCAGGACGCGCGGCGTCCAGCCGAGGTAGCCAGCGCTGAACGTCGCCCCGTCCGGCCCGACGAAGTCCGCCGGGATCTGCCCGGACGCGCTCCACCCCGGCTGACCCGCCCGGGTGTCGGTCACCGTCACCGGCCGCAACTCACCGGTGCTCTCCCACCGGTCACCGGCGGCGTTGAGCTGCGCGGGCGGCAGCACCACGGCCCGGTCGTCCGGGTTGACGCTGATCACCAGCGAGCCCTGCGTCTCGTCGATCGACGCGGTGATCGTCTGCGACGTGCCCGGATCCTGCGGTGGGAACGCCACCCACAGGGTCACCGGCTCGCTGGACGCCACGACCGCGTGGTCGTCGTCGTAGAGCTTCGCCACGTACTCGCAGGCGTTCAGCTCCCGCGTCGCGGTGAACGAGTAGCTCGCGCCACCCTCACCCGGAACGATCGTCCAGTCCGCTGCGCCCGGGCACCTGCTGAACCAGTGGTAGTGGTCCAGCTCCGTCTGTGGCGTCTGCACCGCGTTCAGCGTCACCGTGTCGTTGGGCTGGTACTCGTCGGCCATCCCGCTCACCGACAGGCTCACCTCCGGCCCGCCGCCGGACAGCTCGCCCACCACGAACGAGTAGTCGACCGGCCCGGTGCTGAGCGTGGTGCCGTCGGCCAACGTCGCGTCGGCCTGGAACTTCAGCGTGTAGCTGCCCAGGGCGCTGAACGCCCAGTTCGAGTGCGCGTGCGTGTGCACCGGCACGTCGATGGCGTCCGGAAGCCCGTCGTCGCTGCGGAACTTGATGATCGGACCGCCGAACGAGTCCTGCGTGAACAGCGTGACATTGCCCGGCCCCTCAACGCCCACCAGGCTCAGCCGAACCTTGTTTCCTGCGAACACCCCCGAGTCGAGTTCGGTGGTGTTCCAGCCCGGCCAGAGCAGGTCCGGGTCCTGGGTCATCGGCAGCAGCCAGATCTGGCTGCCGGCCGGGCCGAGGAACGCGAACCGTGAGTCGTCCGGGACCTGCATCGCTGCCTGCGGCAGCACCTGGAACGTGACGTCCGCCGGATCCCGGATCACCACCGGGCTGCCCGTGTCGTCCCGCACCTTCAGGGACAGTCCGCCGTCGGTGTAGTGCACGTCCACCGCGTCGGTGTGCCCCTTGGAGAGCACCACCTTCTCGGCCGCCGAGGCAGCGGTGGGCGTCAGCGCCGTGCCGGCGACCACCACCGCCCCGGCGACCAGGGCCGCGAAGCCGCGAGCCCTCAGTGTTGCCTTCATACCTCCCCTTTCCACGCCGCGCGCGTCTGCGCGCGGTGGTACCTGCGCCCGGAAGACCTGCCGGTGGGCAACGCCTCCGCCGGCAACCGTCACCACGACGCCTTGCGGATGCCCGGCAACTCGCCACGCAGCGCCATCTCCCGGAACCTGACCCGGGACAGTCCGAACCGGGTCAACACCCCACGTGGGCGGCCGTCGATCTGGTCGCGTACGCGCAGGCGCACCGGGCTGGAGTCGCGCGGCAGCCGACTGAGTCGGCGGACCGCCTCGGCACGGACGTCCGGGTCGGTGTCCGGGTGGGCGATCAGCCGCTTCAGCCCGGCCCGGGCCTCGGTGTGCCGGGCGACCAGTTCCTCTCGGCGGGCCTGCCGGTTGACCAGGCTCTTCTTGGCCATCAGCGTGCCTCGCGAAACTCGACGTGGCGGCGCACGATCGGGTCGTACTTGCGCAGGGTCAGCCGGTCGGGATCGTTGCGCCGATTCTTGCGGGTGACGTACGTGTAGCCGGTGCCGGCGGTGCTACGCAGCCGCACGATCGGCCGGACATCGGTCTGGCGGGCCATCAGAGCTTCACCCCCCGGCTACGCAGCTCGGCGACGACCTTCTCGATGCCCTTGCGGTCCACGGTCTTCAACGCCTTCGCCGTCAGGGTGAGGCTGACCCACCGCCGCTGCGACGGCAGCCAGTAACGGTGGTTCTGCAGGTTCGGGTTCCACCGGCGACGGGTGCGCCGATGGGAGTGGGACACGGCGTTGCCGAAACTCGGCTTCGCGCCGGTGACGTCGCAACGTCTGGACACAGTGACGACTCCTCACAACACGATGATGATAACGAAAACGGTTTTCAGTCTTACATCAACCGTTCGGCCACATCCGCGCCGGGTCCTCGACGATCTCGACGGCACAGTCAGTGCTCAGGCGATAGCCGACACCGCGCAGCGTCGTCACCACCGGCACATCCCTGTTCGCGTCGACGGCTCGCATGCGTTTAGAATGACAATCGTTTTCAACTGTGTCGAGAGGAAGCCGATGTCGTCGTCACCACAGGCACCGACCCGCGCCGTGACAGCGGACGCCGACACCCGCCCGTCACTGACCGTGCTGTCCGGGTTCTGGCCGGCGGCAACCTTCGCCGTCGCCCGCACACTGCTCGCCGCCGACACCTCGCTGCTGCTGGTGCGGCACGACCTGGCCGGGATCCGCGACGGCCTCGTCCGGCGGGTGGTCCGCACCGGCGCTGGCATTGTCGAGGACGAGCAGGTCACGTTGCGGCACGGTTGCGTCTCCTGCACACTCCGAGAGGACGTGCTACCGACCCTCGTCCGGCTCACCCGCACGCATCCCGGCCAGGACCTGGTGCTGATGCTGCCCGAGGTGGTCGAACCGGAAGCCGTCGCCGCCGCCTGCGCCCACTGCCTCGTCGACGGCGCACCCATCACCGACCTGATCCGGGTCGACTCCTACGTCACCGTGGTAGACGCCGAGCACCTGCTCGACGGCCTGGCCAGCACCGACGACCTGAAGACCCTCGGCATCGCGGCCGCCGACAACGACGACCGGGCGTTGGCCGATGTCGTGGTCCGGCAGATCGAGTACGCCGACACCCTCGTCCTGTGGGGCGAGTCCCGCGAGGGCACGTACGACACCAGCCGCCTGTCGGTGCTGCTACAACGGATGGCGCCGTGGGCGACGCAGGTCCGCGTCCACGGAGACATAGTCGACGCCGACACGTTGACCAGGCAGCTTCGCCACACCCACCGGCACCGGCCCGAGACCCCGGGGATCTTCGCCCGCGGTCTACAGGGCTACACCCTTGGCGCGCACGAGCCCGAGCCCGACTACGGAGTCGTCTCCGCCGTCTTCCGCGCCCGCCGCCCGTTCCACCCCCAGCGCCTGCACGACGTCCTCGAAGACGTCAACGCCGAGATGATCCGCTCCCGAGGTCACCTCTGGCTGGCCAGCCAACCCGACACCGTCATCGCCTGGGAGTTCGCCGGCGGCGGCCTGGCCATGGGCTCCCTCGGACACTGGCTCGTCAGCCTGCCCGAAGCCCACTGGGAACACGTCGACGACCAGCGTCGCCTCGCCGCCGCCCTCGACTGGGACCCCTACTACGGCGACCGCCACCAGCACCTGGTCTTCATCGGCCTCGACACCGACCCCGTCCACCTGCACCGCACCCTCGCCGACTGCCTGCTCACCGACGCCGAACTCGCCGACGGCGAGGAGACCTGGCGCACCTACCCCGACCCGTTCACCGACTGCTTCCCCCTCGCCGCGGCGGAACCAACCGACACCGACAAAGAAGGAGCACGACCCGCATGAAGCCCGGCATCCACCCCGAATACCGACCCGTCGTCTACCGCGACAAGAGCGCCGACTACGCCTTCCTCACCCGCTCCACCGCCACCAGCGACCAGACCATCGAATGGACCGACGGCAACACCTACCCCGTCATCGACGTGGAGATCTCCGCTGCCAGCCACCCCTTCTGGACCGGCAAGCAACGCCTGCTCGACACCGCCGGCCGCGTCGAGAAGTTCCGCCGGAAGTACGCCCGCCACGAACCACAGGGCGGATGAACACCGACAGCCAGGTCCACTGGGCCAAGCTGGCGCCACAACTGGCTGACGCCGCACGGCGGTACCGGGCCTGGTACCTGACGATCGCCCGCGAGCTGGTCGCCCCCGGTGACCGGCTCGCGGGCGACATCGGTTGCGGCCCACCGGTTTGCTCACCGCCGACCTCGACGCCTGGGACCGCCTCCTCGGCCCGGCCGACGAGAAGTGGCTCGGTCACCGCGACGACATGTTGCGGCTCTCCGCCCGCAGCGTGCACCTCGGCGTAGGCCCCTGACCGCCATGACCACGCCCCCGGTTCCGACTGCTGCCATCCGCGCTTCGAGCACGATCAGCGGCCAGATCCGGATGCCGGTTGGCTGTCGGTGACTGCTGTCCGGGTCAGGAGCAGTCGAATCGGTGGTCGTGGGGACGCTGTGGGCATGATGTGCAGACGAAGATGTAGACGCCGCCAGCGTCGCCGAGCATCAATCCTGCCGGGTTCTGCAGTGACCGCCACTGATGGTCGTCCGGACTGTCGAAGCCCCAGCCGATCATTGCGGGCCGGTCCTCCAGCGGGACCCACCGCCGCTCGTCGCCGCGGCTGAACTCCCAGCTGGCGATGGTGAGCAGGTGCTCCATCCGAACCCCGCACGGGCAGACCGGCCAGTCCGGCGACTGCGTCCAGCCGGGGTAGCCGCCGACCTTGATCCCGGAAGCGACCGCCAGGTCGGTGTCGTACTCCCAGCCGTGGTCAGCCTCGACCCGACGCGCCGTTTCCTGAACCTGCGACCACACCTCACGCGGCAGGTCGTACGACGGGTACTCGATCACCCGCTCGGGATCGACGACGCACCCGTCGGGCACGTACCACGCTTCGGTGTCCTCGTGGGGCGGGGGCATTGCCGTCAGTCGGGGGCCAATCGCTGATCGTCGCCGCCAGTACAAGCGTGGCAGCGGAGCACTCCAGGGATCGTGGTCGAACGGACACCACAGCACCTGCAGCACGTCCGAGCCCTCCGGGAATGGCAGCTCGGGCACATCGTCGGCGAGCAGTTGCAGGACCGGCACGAGTGGCACCCCAGCCTCGGCGCGATGATCGTCCAGACCTTCACCGTCACAGGTTGGCCAGGGCTCGTTCGCTGGCCACAGCAGCGGCCCGCCCACGGAGCTCTGCTCGACCGACGGCGAGCCCTTGCGTGGATGCAGCCGGATGGTCGTCCGCGCGAACCCACGCAACTGTGGGAAGACCGCGTCCATGTCGATCGGAGCCGGCGGGGTGGTATGCACGGCCGAGATCGTACGGGCAAGCACCTCCCGTCTCCGACCTTGCTCTGGCCGTCGCCGGCGACGCCACTCGGAGATCACGCTCGGCTCGCGGCTCGAATCCGCAGACCAAGCGGAGACGACGTACGACTCGAACATCTGCGTTCGCCACGGATGTGCCGGTGGGTTCAGGCATTGAGGCGCGCTCGTCTGATCACGACGGTGCGGCTGCGGGACTCGTTGGCACGCTGCGTCAACGGCGTTACTGTGCGACCCATGGCCGTGGGCGTTGTGCCGCACCCGCGGTACATCGGCCGCGAATTACTCCCCCTTGCGCTGGTCTTTCTCGCCGTTGGCATCTCTACAGCGGTGGTCGAGCCGTTCCGTTCGCTGTTCCTGAGCACGGCTGTGCGGGCCGACCCAGTCCAGCTGACGGTGTTCCTGATCGTCACACCGCTTGCCGGCGTGATCGCGTCGACGCTGGTCGGGCGGCTGTCCGACCGGCGGGCCATTCGTCGAGGGCTGTTGATCGGCACATCCGTCGCGGGCCTGATCGGCATGGTACTGACCGCATTTGTACGCGACTATTGGTTCCTGCTCGCGCTGACCGCGACCGCGACGGCGCTGGCCGGAGCACTGTTTCCACAGACCTTCGCCTACGCCCGCCAACTGCTGGCCCACAAGGGCTCCAACCCCGCGATGGGCATCAGCACGCTGCGGACGGTCTTCTCCCTCGCCTGGGTGGCTGGACCGCCGCTGGCCGCTGTCCTGCTGGATGCGGGCGGCTTCGCCTATATCTTCGGCACAGCCGCGGCGATGTACGCGACCGCCGCGCTCGTGGCCATCTTCTGGCTGGACAAACTCGACACGCCAACAGCGCCTACCGACTCCCCGGACGACGAGCCCCTTTCTGACCTCGCCGGCCCCCCTGCGGCGTCACGGCCAACGCTGCTGCTCACCGCGACAGCGTTCACGATCCTCGTGTGTCCGTTGACCCTATGCGTGCAGGCACTACCGCTGTTCATCAGCACCGATCTGGGCGGCGACGCGACCGACGCCGGCCTCATTCTCGGCCTCTGCGCCGCGCTGGAGATCCCGCTGATGCTCGGCCTCGGGGTACTGGCGACCCGAATCCGGGTCCGCGCGCTGGTACTCGCCGGCGCCTGCTGCGGTGTCGCGTACCACGCGTTAGCCGCGGTCGCGTCGACCATCTGGGTGCTGGCCGCCGCGCAGATCCTCAACGCGGTCTTCATCGCAGCAGTGGCGGGGCTTGGTATCACCTACATGCAGGACATGCTGCCGCTACAACCGGGCCGCGCCACGACACTGTTCACCAACTCCTTCCCAATCGGCGCGATTCTGGCAGGTCCTCTGTTCGGCCTGACCCAACACCTCGGCTATCGATCCGCATACGTCGTCGGGGCGGCTCTCTGCTCCGCCGGCCTGCTAGCCCTACTCATAACCCGCCCCTCCGGCTCCGCGTCCTCGATACCGCGATAGCCGTGGCCATCTGTGAGACTTGAGGTGGTGGCGGAACACGCACCATCTTCGGCATGAGCGTGCACGGTCGAACGCCGCCAAGAGCTGCCGGCAACACGGACAGCAATCTCGGGTAGCCGGGCGGCCGACTCGGTGCTGCGCCGGCCGGCGAACCCCGGACCTCGGCCCGACCTGCCCTTACGGTCGGCCGCGCCGTGTCGCGTGCCGCACGTCACCGCACGCGGGGGCCTCGATCAGCAATCCGCTCGCCGTGACGCGGGTCGGCTCCGGCTGTCCCGTGCCACAGTTCAGCCCTTCTCGATCGAATGCCTCGTCCTCACCACCCCACCAGATCAGCCGCGCCGCCGTCAGATGCGCGGCCGACACGATCGTCACCACCAACCACCCGCCCCCAGCCGGCCGTGCGGTCAACGCAGCCATCGTCGATGACCTCAACCAGCCTCACAACCCTGGCACCGTCAGGCCGACCCGATTGCAGGACTGGGCCGTCAGCAGGCTGATGCGAATCCACTTCGACTGAGCCGCCTCGCATGCTGTGACGCGACGACGCGAAGTCGTCGGCCAGAGGCCCGTAACGACCGCGCGGTCCAGGCGTGGGACCTGCGCATCAGCGGTCCCGGCCCGCCAGCTCGAGCACGGGTACCCGGGAGACCCGGAACGCGGGCCACGCTGCAGCGACGACGCCGGCTGCGACCGCAACGACGAGCGTCACTGCGAGGCGAGACCACGGTACGACGACGGATGGGATCTCCGCGCCACCGGTAACGTCGATCAGCGCCCAGCCGAAGCCGACTGCGACGGCGATACCGATCGATGCTGCCACGAACGACAGGAGTGCCACCTCGAGCCGCACGATTCGACGCAGCTCTCGGCGCGTCGCGCCGACCGCTCGCAGCAGCCCGAGCTCTCCAGAGCGTTCGTTTACCGCGAGCGCCGTGGTGTTGGCGACTCCGAGGAGCGCGATGATGCTCGCCAGGATGAGCATCCCGTCGATGAAGTTCCCGAACGCGGCGATCTCGCTCCCGCTGTTGGCGACGTGTTCTTCCCGGGTCTCGAGGAACGATCCGGGCGTGTCTCGGACCAGCGCCCGCACGTCTTTTTCGGCGTCCGCGGCCGCTCCGCCGGCGAGGTCGACGAACACCTGCGCGTCGAGCAGACGACCAACTAAGGCGTCGAGTGCCGCACGGTCGGCGAAGTACAAAGGCGCTTCGAAACCGCCGGTGCTCCTCGCGACCACGGCAACGATCGGCGCCTTGAGTGTCGAGCGTTCGAACTCGATCGCGAGGGTTCCGCCCAGCAGCGTCGGGTCGTCGCCGACCACGGCCACGCCCCCCTCGCTCAGGTCGGCGAGGTCGCCGGCGATCGGGTCGAGGTCGAACATGGTGGGCAGTGCCGTCGGGTCGACGCCGCCGATCGCCTCGGCTTTACCTGCCACGATCCCTTCGGCGATCGACAGCGCAGTTACCGCGTCGACGTCGGGCAGCGCTGCTATCCGGCCGGCCAGGGTGGGGTCGATCGTCGGGAAGTCGGGGGTCGCGGACGTGACCACCAGGTCCGCGTGCAGTCCCTCACGGACGTCGGTCCCGACCCCGCTCGTCAGAGAGTTCGCGAAGATGGCGAACATCGTCACCATCGCGGTGCCGAGCATGAGCGCGAGCGCCGTCGATGCCGATCGACGGGGGCTCGCAGCCAAGTTGCCCGCTGCGATCGCGCCGCCAACACCGGCGGCGCGGCGGGCCGCCGGAGAGCTCCAACGTGCTGAAGCTGTCACGAGCGCCGGGCCGCATAGCACGAGCGCCGGGACAATGGCAGCGGCGAGCGTGAGCCACATCGGGTTCGAGCCCACCACAGCCGCAGCTCCTCCAGCGATCGCCGCCGCGGCGAGCACGAGCCCGCTCGCAGTTCGCGCCGGGCTCACGATCCGGGGTTCCGCCGCGCTCTCGCGCAGCGCCTCGATCGGCGGTGTCGCCGCCGCGCGGCGAGCCGGGATCCATGCCGAGAGGATCGTTGCGCCGATACCGACGGTCACGGCGACCGCGATCGAGGTCGTGCTCACGATCGACGGCCCGGTGAGCAACGTGATCCCGGCAAGTCCGACGAGCCACCGCAGCGCGCCCACTCCCGCGACCCCGCACACGAGGCCGACGAGCGTGGCGATCGTCCCGACGAGCGTCGCCTCGATCACCACTCCGCCGAGCAATTGGCGTCGTTCCGCACCGATCGCACGCAGCAGCCCCGACTCCCGTCGGCGGCGGGCGACGGTGAGCGCGAACGTGTTGAAGATGATCGTCACGCCGATCAAGACCGCGACCACGGCGAAGGCCAGGAGAAACACGGTCAGGAACTGCAGCGGTGACGTCGCGGCGTCCTGCATCGTCCGGATGTGGTCGGGCCCGTCGATGACCTCGGCATCAGTCAGCGCCGACAATCGGCCGAGCACCTCGGGGCGGTCAGCGCCCTCCGCGACGTCCACGAGCACCTCCGTCGGCGCCGCAGCGTCGAGCCAGGCGGATACCGCTTTGTCGGGCAACAGCACCGTTCGCTGCAGCGGTGCCGCGTCCGCCGACGCGAACGTCGCGACACCGGTGATGGTCGCGTCGTGCATCCCCGTCGTGGTCAGGACCTGTACGACGTCACCCGGAGCCAAGCCTGCGTCACCGGCGAGTGATCGGTCGATCACGATCTCGCCGACCTCGGTCGCTGGTCGCCCGCTCGCGAGCCGGAACGGATTGAGCGCCGGGTCGGCGACCCAGTTGCGGCCGACGTCGCTCGCCGTGCCGGTTCCGACTGACGATCCGTCAACGACCAGCTTCGCGAAGCCGACCCATTGCGAGGCCGCCCGGTCGACGCCGTCGACTGTAGCCACGCGCTCGGTGATGTCGGGATCCAGTGATCGCCGAACCGACCTTTCCGGATCTCCCGGCCCTCCGCCGGGCTCGCCGAGTACGACGCCCTGCACGACGGCGTCCGTCCCGGCCAACGCTTCGGCGATGTCACCGGCTGCTCGGCCACGCATCGAGTCGGCCAGCACCAGCGTGGCGACGAGGAAGGCCACCGACAGCGCGATCGCCGTGCCCGTCAGCACAAACCGACCCCGACTCGCGAGCACGCTTCGAGCCGCACTCCGCATCATCTGGCTCATCGCCCCAGGCCCTTCATCACGTCGACCACCGAATCGGCCGACGGATGATCCATCACGTCGTGCACTCGGCCGTCGACGACGAACACGACGTGGTCCGCCCAGGCAGCGGCGTTGGGGTCGTGCGTGACCATCACGATCGACTGGCGATGCAGATCGACTGCTGATCGCAGGAATCCGAGGATCTCCTGTCCGGACCGGGTGTCGAGGTTGCCGGTGGGCTCGTCGGCGAAAACCACCTGCGGCTGGGCGACCAGCGCCCGGGCGACGGCGACTCGCTGTTGCTGGCCACCCGAGAGCTCCGTCGGCCGGTGATGCATGCGATCGCCGAGGTGCAGCAGCGCCACGACCTCATCGAGCACTGCGGCACTCGGCCGGCGCCCCGACAACATCATCGGCAGGCAGATGTTCTCCTCGGCCGTGAGCGTCGCCACGAGATTGAATGCCTGGAACACGAACCCGATCCGATCGCGGCGCAGCCTGGTCAACTCGCGATCGTTGAGGGTCGACAAATCGGTGTTGCCTACGAATGCCCGGCCGGACGTCAGTTGATCGAGCCCGGCGGCGCAGTGCATCATCGTCGACTTTCCCGAACCCGACGGGCCCATCACAGCCGTGAACTTCCCCGCCGGGAACGCGATGGTGACGTCGTCGAGCGCGACGACGGCCGACTGGCCAGAACCGTATCGCTTGACGGCGCCGACGAGCATGGCCGCAGCGTCATCAGCGTAGGCTGACAATGCGCTCCCGGACTGCCGATCGACGACCGTGGAACCTGGACGTGAGGACACGAGACCTCCGTTGACTGGTTGATCAGGGTTTGTCAGGGATTCGGTGAGTGGCTGATCAGCGTTCACACGGTGCTCCATGAGACCGGTGGTACTTCACCGCTTTGTCGTCGTTGCCCCGGCCGGGTTCGGTGTGCACACAGGCCCGGCGGCACCCGCAGCTGTCTCATGAAGCAGGTCTGCCTCACCGCATGATGTCCGGACGCGGCGAGCGATCTGGGTTGGAAGCTGGCGGGTGCTGTCCCTGTTCACAGTGCCGGTGAGCCGGTTCGGCGAGCGGGGTTGGTAGCGCGGGCGTGCACGCCCAGTACCTGACCGCCGTCAGCGCCACCCACGTGCCGATCACCAACTACGGCACCCACCGGCCTACCAACCGACCGGCCGGCGCTTCCTCGGACGGCGCCGCGTAGACCGCCATCACTAGCTAGCTCCTACATACGGATCACATCGCTTATCTGACACCGACTTTCCTACCGAGCGAACCTGAGACGACTGTTAAAACGACGCTCAGGCCGGTCGACCGCACCAGGTGCCAGCGCAGGCGCCAGCGTGAGAGCCGCCGAGGTCCTGCCCAAGGCAGACAAGGCCCAGGCGACACCGAAGTCCTGCTGTTGGCGGTGGGAAAGATCGCGCCGGTCCACCCCAGACGTGTGGGAGTAAGACATCGGCGCATGCGCACCGTATGTCGCTGGTCTTAACAGTCGTCTCAGGTTCGCTCGGTATGAACGGCGCTGCGGGTCTCGGCCTCGCCGGCATGGCCGAACGCGCCGCGCTCTAGGCGGCACGGTCAGCGCCGGCCCCGCACCGGACGGCGGCTGGACCGCCCACCCGACCCTGAAAGGCAGCCATTCGTGATTACTGTGCTCGTGGTGGAGCCCCAGCCGCTGCGGCGCTTCGGGTTTCGCATGCTGCTGGAGAACACCCACGACACCGAGATCGTCGGCGAGGCCGAGAACGGCGCCGAGGCCGTTCGGTGGACCACCGAGCTGCATCCCGACGTGGTCCTGATGAACATCCGCATGCCTGGCGTCGACGGGATCGAGACCATCCGGCGTATCGTCGCCGCCGGCGGACGTTCGCGGATCCTGGTGCTGACGTTCGACGTGGACCGGTACGCGCTCGCCGCATTGCGGGCCGGGGCGAGCGGCTTCCTGCTCAAGGACACCCGCCCGGAGGAACTGCACGCCGGTATCCGGGCCGTCGCCGCCGGGGACACGGTGATCGCGCCGGCGTTGACTCGGCGGCTGCTCGACGCGTTCGCCGACCGGGTCGACGACGACCTCTGCGGGCCCGTGCGGCAGGATCCCCGGCTGAACTCCCTGACCGACCGCGAGCGCGAGATCCTCGTCGCCATCGGCCATGGCCTGACCAACGGCGAGATCGCTCAGCGTTTCACGCTGTCGGAGTCGACGGTGAAGACACACGTTGGGCGGGTCCTCGCCAAGATCGGCGCACGGGACCGGATTCAGGCCGTCATTCTCGCCTACGACCTGAGACTCACCCGGCCGATCTAGCGCTTCACCTCGCGCGTCCGTCGGGGACGGGATCGTAGTTCCCAGCCGCACCACTCCGGGCCGATCGAATTGGGTTCGATCCGATTTGGGTGATCAACCGCTGCGCTGTCGGGCCCGCGTGCACCCACGTCACCGCCTGTCCGACCGCCACGACGCCGCACGGGTGAGTTCAGTGCGGACGTGTGTGAGCTCAGAGCGATTTCTCGGCCTGTTGACCTCGGTGAACTCACACACGTTCGACGCCTTGTCAGGGCTTGCGGGGGGAGACCGTCATGATGCCGATGCACATCTCGTCGCCGGTGCCATCGCCCCACACCACGTAGCGCGGCGGCAGCTTGCTCAGCTGCGGCAGGCGTTTGCGCAGCCCCACGTCGTGGGTGCACGTCACCCGCAGCGTGTCCCCCGGGCCGATTTCCACCGGCGACGGCAGCTTCATCAGCCGCTGGTTGTCGAAGTCGAACTGCGGCACGTCCAGCACGAGCTGGGCGTTCGGCGTGCCCGGGTTGAGTTCGACCTTTATGGCCCGCCCGAGCATGTGCATGTGGCCGAAACCGGCGAACAGCGTTATCGGCTCCGTCACCTTGTGGTCGCAGGTCTGGGTGTCACCGGGCTTCGGCGCGCCGCCCTGGTTGCACTCCTCCACCTGACGGTCCGCCATTTCGCCGACCTCCGACCCGAACCGCTTCGTCACGTCCGCGATCGAGGCGGCCCGGTCACAGAGCGGTCCCGACTCGTCGGCGGCGCAGGGCAGGTCGGTCGGCGCGTCGAGCGACCACGTTTCGAGTTCCCGGGTCTGCGGCGTGCCGTCCGTCAGCCGCAGCCGCACCGCCGAGCGGTCCGGCCCGGCGGGCCTGCCGTCGGTTGCGAGCAGGTTGTAGTGGATTTGGAGGATGAGCAGGCTGCCCGGCTCCAGCTTGTGGCCGACGTCCTGGTTGAGCAGCGTCTCCGTGGCGCCTGGTGCCCAGGTGTCCACCCATGCCGCGTCATCATCTTCTACCTCGGCGCCGGGCACGCCAGTCCCACCGAAGCACTGCCAGCCGGGGCCGGGGGTCTTCGCGTCCTGGTCGCGCACCGCGGCAGCGGCGCCCGGCGGCACCGCGTACACGATGGCGTGGTGTGCGATGGCGACGTTCTCCGGCGTGAACTGGGTCCCGGTCAGGAACGCCGCCTCGGTCAGGCCCGGATCGATCATCTGGCACCGGTACTCGTCCGTAGCGCCCTCCGGCGGCGCGGGCGTGTATGCCTCGGCCATCTTCAGGTCGACGAACCGCTCGCCGGCGCGCAGCGGCTGCGGTGGAGCCGACGACCCGCCCGCGTGCGCGCTGTGCGATCCGGTCGCGGCGGGCGCCGAACTGTTGTCGGCGGCCGACCCGCAGGCGACGACAGCGAACGTCGTAGCCAACGCCATGGTGGCCGTCCCGAACCTCCGCAGTGGACTGTCAAGCATCGTCATAGCCTGAACGTTAGGCCCGATTCCGTCCTGTTTCGTCGTACTGCGGTCGTCATTTCCGGCGAGAGAGGCGGTACCACGGTGCCACTTCACCTTTTTTACCGCCCGCACATCCATTAATCGTCGTCTCAGATTCGCTCGGTACGAAGCCGGCATCGGATAAGCGATGTAGCTCGTACCTGGAGGCCATTGGTGGCAGTCGACGCGGCACCGTCCGGGAAAGCGCCGCCCGGTCCGCTGGCCGGCCGGTGGGTGCCGCTGCTGGTCGTCGCGATCGCGCTCGGGTTCGGGCTGCTGGTGCTCCTCGTCCGGTTGGACCTGGAGCCGCTGACGAACGTCGACCGCGGCATGCACCACCCGACCGACCTGCTCGGCGCCGCGATCCTGACCGCGCTCTGGATCGGCCTGCTGCGGTGGCGGCTACGGCCGAACGTGCGGGCGGCGCCGGCCGAGGCGCGTACGTGACGCTGCGCTTCGTCGTCACCTGGACATCAAGATCGGCGGGACCGGCCGCGTGGATCGCACGGGTCGACACCGTCACCGCCCGCGAGGACCGGATGGGCGGTGACGCGTTGCTCATCCGGCCCGACGGCTGCGTCGCCTGGGCTTCGTCTGCCGGATAGGACCTCGACGCCACCACGCTGGTGTGTGCACTGGGCCCCTGGCTCGGCCACCCGGCCTGAGCGCCGCATTAACGGTCGCCTCAGGTTCGCTGCGTATCACTAGGCCTCAGACAAGCGACACAACCCGCACACAGGGGGCTAGCCTCGATGATTCGCGCCTGACGCCGGCTTCTTCCGCCCGGCGGATCTGATCGCTGTTGATCGATGTGTTGTTGGTTTCGGGCGTGGTGGTGGGCCGTCTGTCGCGGCGGCGGGCGTGGTCTCCTGGGGGTCCTCCGGTCGTTGGGACGGCGGCTGAGCTGGTCAGCCGGGGGCGGGATGGCCGCGATCCGGTTGAACGCGGCGGTGATCGGTTCGGCCCAGGGCCAGGTGGTGGGTATGCGCAGCGTGCGGCGGCGTTGGCCGCGCACGAGTCGGGCGGCGGTGTGCAGGATCCGGTAGCGCAGCCGTTTCGGTTCAGCCTTGGCCAGGTCGCCGTCGAGGCCGATGAGCTGCAGCCACGCGATCAGGTCGACGGCCATCGCCGCTGCAGTGCACCAGGCGGCGTTGATGGCGAACTCGCGGGAGGGTAACCGGCGAAGGCCGGTGTCCTTGGCGCATCGGATCCGGTCCTCGACGCGGGCGTGGGCCCGGTGGCGGGCCTCCAGCCACTGCAAGGCGCCGGTGGTGGTGGTGACGAAGGCGGTGTAGCGCCAGCCGTCGCGTTTCTCGAACAGCGTCAGCTGGGCGCCGGGGTGGGGGCGTTCCCGCCGGACGATGACCCGCATCCCGGCCGGCCAGCCGGGCAGGTGCAGCAGACCGGTCAGTTCGGCCACGGCGGCGCCGTCACGCACACCCCCGTCGGCGTCGATCGCCGGCGACCAGGCCGAGGCGGGCAGGCCGGTGATGGCGACGCGTTCGGTCTCGCCGATCGACCAACCGAGGGAGTACTCCACCCGCCGGCCGCGCTTGCTGTCCTGCTCCGTGAGCCAGTCGAGCACGGCGTGGGTGGCCGCCGCGGAGTCGCCCCGGATGAGCAGGTGCCGGCGGTGCGGTGCGGGGACCTGCGCGACCGCTTGGGCGAGTACGTCGAGGTGATCGGCGGCGGTGTTCGCGCCGGCGTTGCCCGGCCGCAGCGTGATGGCGAGCAGTTCCCCGGTGTTGTCGCAGGTCACCAGGATCGGATGGAACCCGAAGCTGTGCTTGTAGGTGGCCGCCGCGCCTTCCTTGTCGCTGTGCGCGATCACGATCGTCGAGTCCACGTCCAGCACCACCACACCGGCGCCGATGCCCCGGCCCGCCGCCCGCGCCGCCGGCGGACCGCCGAACAGCTGCCACATCCCGGCGCGCACCTTCGCCCGCGCCTGGGCGATGCGCCGCAACTGCACCACGCCGATCTCATCCAGGGCCCGCCACACCGTGGTGTCCGAGGCCACCGGCCCGAACACCTCCTGCTGGTGGCGCAGCACGTCGATGTCCGCGATCGCTTCCCCACCGTCGGCGATCATCACCGCGAGGTCGACCAGCACCCGACCCCGATCATGCACCGGCCACCGGCCGGCCCGGGCCAGCCCCGCCGACAACGCCACGGTCAACCCGGCCCGATCCGCCAGCAACCGCAGCAGCGCCGCACCGACATGCGACACCACACCCGACCCGCCCGCGGTGACCCGCAGATCCCTCGACCACGCCGTAAGCTGCACCTCGGAAGTGCCTCCCTCGAAGAGAAACCTGTAGATGTCGCAATCACAAGTTTCCCTTGCAGGGCAGGCACTTCCGCTTATCTACACGCCGACGAACGCCCATGATCGACGATCAACGTGAATCACCGAGGCTAGTGATGGCAGTCAACGCAGCGCCGCCCGGGGAAGCGCCGGCCGGTCGGTTGGCAGGCCGGTGGGTGCCGTGGTCGGTGATCGGAGCACCTGCCACGGAGCTACCTCGGTCGGCCCCGCGCAGGGACGACCGGTGCGGAACCTTCGGCCGAAGCTTCCCGGTATGGATCTGACCCAGGCCGTGCTCGAGCACCCCTACCTGGTGCTCGGTTTCTTCGTGCTCATCGAGGGGCCGGCCGCGACGATCACCGCGGGCACCCTGGTCGGCGCCGGCGCTGCGGCGTTCTGGCCGATCTGGGTGATCGTCGCGCTGGCCGAGATGGTGGGCGACAACCTGCTCTACCTCGTCGGCCGGTCCGCCCGGCGGCCCTGGGTGGCGTCCCTGCTGAGCAGGCTCAAGGCGACGGTGCTGCTCGACCGGCTGGCCAGGATGTCACTGCCGCGGCTGGTGATCACCGCCAAGCTCGTCGACGTCTTCGCCCTCCCGGCGTTCGTGTCCGCGGGACTCGGCGGGCTCCCGTACCGGAGATTCGCCGCCTGGGTGGGTGCCACCGCCGCCGTACGCGGCCTGGTGCTGATCGGTCTTGGCGCTCTGCTCGGCAGCCAGCTGTCGGGCCTGCTCGCACTGCCCGGCGGCATCTTCCTGCTCACCGCTGCCGTCGCCGTGCCGGTCGCTGTCTTCCACCTCGTCATGAAGCGACACCACCTACGAAAGGTAGTTGTGCCATGCGCATCCTCATCGGTGCCGACACCTACGCCCCGCACGTCAACGGGGCGTCCTACTTCGCCCAGCGCCTGGCCGTGGCACTGACCGCCCGGCACGAGGTGCACGTGGTCGCGCCGTCGACGGACTTCCGCAGCCATGCCAGCATGTCCAACGACGGCGTCGTCGAACACCGCGTGCGTTCCTTGCCGGTGCCGGGTCACTCAGGTTTCCGGTTCTGCCCGCCACTGGGGCTGCGCGCGGCAGCGCGCCGGATCCTCGACGAGGTCCAGCCCGACGTGGTGCACGTGCAGAGCCACTTCCCGCTGTGCCGGGCGCTGGTCGACGCGGCGCGCGAGCGCGGCCTGTTCGTCATCGCCACCAACCACTTCATGCCCGAGAACCTGATCCACTACCTGCCCATCGGCGACGCTGGCCGGACGAGGGCGCACGCGTGGGCATGGCGCGACGCCGCCCGGGTGTTCGCCAAGGTAGACATCGTCACGGCCCCGACCCCGTACGCCGCCGCGCTCGCCGTCGTCTCCGGTGTGTCCGAGCCGGTCCTGCCCATCTCGTGCGGCATCGACCTCGCCCGCTTCCGCGCGCAGGCGCCCGCGGCCGAATTCCGATGGGCCTACAGCCTCGCGCACAAGCCCACCATCACCTACGTGGGCCGGCTCGACGCCGAGAAGAACCTCGACGTCGTGATGCGGGCGTTCGCGCTGGTGCGGCGCTCCCTCGACGTCCAGTTGCTCCTGGTTGGCACCGGCTCCGAGGACCGGACGCTGAGGTCGCTCGCCGGGGAACTGGGCGTCGCCGAGCATGTCACGTTCACCGGCTTCATCCCTGACGAGGACCTTCCCTCCGCATACGCGGCGTCAACGGTCTTCGTCAACGCGGGCACCGCCGAGCTGCAGAGCCTGGTCACGCTCGAGGCTATGGCCAGCGGAAGGCCCGTGATCGGCGCCGATGCCGCAGCCCTGCCCCACCTCGTACGGGACGAGGAGACCGGCTACCTGTTCCCGCCCGGCGACGTTGTCGTGCTCGCCGAGCGACTGCTCACCGTGCTCTGCGACCCGAAGCACGCGGAAGAGCTGGGGCACCGGGCTCGTGCCGTGGCCGAGCAGCACGACCAGACCCGCACGGTGTCCGCGTTCGAGCAGCTCTACCGGATCCGGCCGGCCCGTGAGGCGCCCGCGCCCGCCGAGGTCGCCGCATGACTGCCACGATCGTCCGAGCGGGCACCTCCCGCTGGTACCGCAACGTCCAGCTGAGCCTGGGCCTGGGCACGGCGGCCGGGGCGGGTCTGCTGCTGGTCGGCGACGTCGACCCGGTGGACCAGATGGTCAGCGAATCGGTCCGGACCGTGCCGGGCGCCGTCCTGCTGGCCCTGGCGGCGTGCGGGCTCGCGGCAGCCGGCGCGTGGCTCCTGGCCGGCGCCCGGCGTGTGCTGCCACCGGCCTGGCCCCTCACCGTGCTGCTGTCGGTGTGGTGCGTGTCCCTGCTCGCGGTGGTGGTGTTCCCCACGAACCTGCCGGGGACAGAACCGGGCGTCGCCGCCGCGCTGCATCGCTTCGGCGCGGCGCTGATGGCGGCGCTGCCACCGCTCTTCGCCCTGCTCATCGCCAAGCGTGCCGGGCGCGGGGCCGACCCGGCGCGGGTCCGCTGGCTGCGCGCGGCCGGGTGGTCCGCGTTCGCCGTGTGCGTCGCGTTCGCGGCGATGAACGGGCCAGCGGTGCTGCTCGGCCAAAGCCGTCTCCCGTTCGCGGGCCTGGCCGAACGGGTTCTGCTGGCGCTCGTGCTCGTCGTAGTCGGGCTCTGCGCGTGGGTGCTCGAAGGGGAGGAGCGGTTCCGATAGATCTGATGGCCATGATCGAAAACGCGATGACCTCTCCGGTCATCTATCTGGCGATCCTCGACGCGTTCCTGCCGTTCCTGCCGTCGGAGTGGTCGTCATCGCGGCGGCGGTCTTCGCCGCCCCGCACCTGCACCATCAGGGCGGCGCCATGATCATCGCGGTCCGATTCGTCCCCGGCGGCCGCACGCGATCGTGACCGCCAGCGGTGCCGACGGCTACCCGCTTGCCCGCTTCACCCTGTTCACCGCCATAGCCGCCGACACCGGGGCCGGCTATTCCGGCCTGATCGGCTACCTCGGCGGCGTCGCCTTCGAATCCAACTCGATGCTGGGCCTGGCGGTCGCCCTCGGTTTCGCACTGTCCATCACCGCGCTCGGCGAACTGGTCCGCTATGTGTTGCGCCGCCGCCGAGCGGCGACCAACACGAGAACGCCAGGTCGCGATGGTCCCCGCGCTACGCGGCGCGGCGCCAACCATCGTCGCGTCCATGGCCACCGTGATCGCCGGCCGGCTATGCCAGCTCGTCACCGACCTGAACAGCACCAGCGGATGGGGCCGGATCGGTGCAGCCGGCATCCAGTGCGCGTTGGTGGCCATGCTGACGCTGTTCCCAGCAGTGCTCGTGGTGCTCGGAGGGCGGATCTGGCCGGCCATCCTGCAGTTCAGCGCGGCCGTGGAGGAGAAGCCGGGGCTGTGAAGACGGCTTGGCACCGCCATCAGCCGCCACCGGTGGGTGGCGACGCTCAGCTCGCTCGGAATCCTCGGCGTACTCGCCATCCCTCGGGTTCGAGGGTGTCGACTATTCGGTGCCGCTGCTGGCATTCCTGTTCCTGGTGGCGCTCGGGCCGCCGGTTGGGGGCGGGTCAGCGCACCGCACTGTCCTCCCCGGCCACGCGGCGCGCGATCGAGGCGGGCGGAGTCGCGGCCGGAAGGTCGACCCGGAGCAGCGCACCACCGCGTGCGGAGCGGGCGACGCTGGCCCGGCCGCCGTGGGCGTCGACGACCCGCCGCACGATCGACAGCCCGAGACCGGATCCCGGCAACGCCCGGGCGCTGTCGGCACGGTAGAACCGGTCGAACACCCGCGGTACGTCGGCGGCGTCGATGCCCGGCCCGGCGTCGTCGACCTCGAGCACCGCCGACGCGCCCTCGGCACGGAGCCGGAGCTGGACCGGCTGGTCCGCGGGGGACCACTTGCCGGCGTTGTCGATGAGGTTGAGCACCGCCCGCTGGAGTGCAGCGGGACGGCCGCTCACCCACACGGAGGTGAGGTCGAGCGCGATCTCGATGTCGGGCACGCGGGAACGCGCCCGGGTCGCGGCGGTCACCACCACGTCGGCGAGGTCGATCAGCTCGGTGTTCTCGTCGCTGACGTCACCGCGGGCCAGTTCGGTCAGCTCGGCGGCAAGGGTGCTCAACTCGGCCACCTGGGTGCCGAGATCATTGAGTAGCCGGGTCCGGCTCTCCGCCGGCAGTGCGCTGTCCAGGGTGCCGCGCCGATCGAGCCGGATCAGCAGCTCGACGTTGAGGCGCAGGCTGGTGAGCGGGGTCTTGAGCTCGTGGGCGGCGTCCTCGGCGAGCAGCCGCTGGGCCTGCCGGGAGTCCCGGAGCGCGGCGAGCATGTCGTTGATCGACTGGACCAGCCGCCGGATCTCCCCACCGCCTTCATCCGGAATGTGGGCGTCGAGATCCCGGGTGTGCGCGACACGTTCCGCGGCGGCGGTCAGCCGGTCGATCGGTGCCAGCCCGGTCCGCGCCACGGTCCGCCCGACAAGGGCACCACCGACCACGCAGATCAGCCCGATCAGCAGCATCCCGAACCCGAACTGGTTGACCGGACTGTCGTCGACGACGCGGGCCACCTGGACCGCGCCGTCGCCCGCCCGGAGCGTGTAGATGACGTAGCCGTCCTCGTCGCTGTCGTTCGACTCCATCAGGTCGGCCAAGCCGCCCTGCGCCACGCGCCCGGCGTGCTCGCTGACCGGGGGCAGCGGGGGTTGGCCGGCCGGCGTCCGAGTCGAGCCGTCGGGCAGGATGACCCGCACCAGCGGACCAGATCCGGGATACGGCGATAGCGGAACCTGCGCCAGACCAGCGCGCTCCGCGGTCGCCGCCAGGACGCGGGAGTCGGCGCGCAGCTGATTCTCAGCGGTGGCCCGCAGCTGCCAGTCCAGCAGCTCGCTGGATACCTGGAAGGCCATAAACACGCTGACGGCGATGGCCGTCGCCGCGATCACCGTCAGCCTGGTCCGCAGGGACCGCCGGCGCCACCATCGGGTCAACCGGCGCGGCTCCCGGCCGGAGGGCATGCTCACGGAGGAGTCTCCCGCAACGTGTACCCCAGCCCGCGCAGCGTGTAGATCAATCGTGGCTCACCCTCGGCCTCCAACTTGCGCCGCAGGTAGCTCACATACACCTGAAGGTTGTTGGCAGTGGCGCTCATGTCGAAGCCCCAGATCGCCTCGAACAGCGCATCGCGGGTCAACACCCGAGTCGCGTTGCGCACGAGGACCTCCAGCAGGGAGAACTCGGTCCGGGTCAGGCGCAGCGGCCGCCCGCCACGCCACGCCTCGAACCTGTCGGGATCGAGCCGGACATCGGCGAACGACAGGACCTGCGACTCGCCGTCGCCCGGCGTGCGCCGACGCAGCAGGGCCCGCACCCGGGCCAGCAACTCCTCGGTGGCGAACGGCTTGGGCAGGTAGTCGTCGGCACCCGCGTCCAGCCCCGCAACCCGGTCGGAGACCTGGTCACGGGCGGTCAGCATCAGCACCGGCAGATCCCGGCCCGCGGCCCGCAACCGCCGGCAGGTCTCCAACCCGCCGAGGCGGGGCATCATCACGTCGAGGATGAGCAGATCCAGCGTTTCACCGCGGACCCCACCGACCTCGTCGAGCACGGCAAGACCGTTGGCGACGGTGCTGGTGTCGTAACCCTCGACCTGGAGCACCCGCTCCAACGACTCACGGATGGCCGCGTCATCATCCGCGATCATGATCCGCACGCCGGCCCGCCCCCTTCCGGTCGATGCCTTGCTGCTCATTGTCCTCGACCAAGCTGAGACCAGGATTAGCGCTTCATAGTCACCCGCCTCGGAAAGATCATGTTCCATAGGTTCAGTGATCCCAGACTCCGCCTTCATCCCGAACGACGATTGCCTAGAACTCGACAGCCGGACCTCAATCCGTCTGGGCCGGAATTCGGCCTTTCGATCGCCTCGGTAGGTGTGGCGGTCGGCCCGGGTTCGCCTGGGATCAGCGGTTCAGTTCCGAGATGAACTCTTCGGCGGGACACGGATGTCGTCGCGGACGCGTCGAACGACGCCACGTCGGTCGGCTGCCGATGCCAGACCTCACAGTCGCCCTGCCAGTGGGTGTCCTCGGGCGCGGGCGGCGTCGGAGATGGCGACGCCGGCGAGTACGGCGGTGGCGGCGACGCTGGACAGCAGCGGCGGCACGTGCAGCATCACGGGTGTCACGGCGGCCAACGCGAGCAGCCCAGTCAGCCGGCTGCGGGACACGCGGGCGAAGACCGTGTATTCGAAGACAGCTCGCCCGGCGAGGAACAGCGCGGGTCCACCGAGCATCACGGCGACCCAGGCCGGCTCGCTGTGCCCCAGTGGATGAGTGATGACGAGTTCGACGCCGACGGCGGTGAACACGATGCCGGCCACCATGGCCAAGTGAGCGTATGACACGGATCGGGCGACGCGGGCACGGTCGGGGGCCGCTGCGATGGTTGCGGACAGCAACTCCCCCGCGCGGTAGATGTAGATCCGCCAGAGCAGCACGGTGATAGTGATCGA
Source organism: Verrucosispora sp. WMMD573 (assembly GCF_027497175.1). Taxonomy (NCBI): domain Bacteria; kingdom Bacillati; phylum Actinomycetota; class Actinomycetes; order Micromonosporales; family Micromonosporaceae; genus Micromonospora; species Verrucosispora sp. WMMD573. Next base: position 1,295,962 of record NZ_CP114901.1, read on the forward strand.
CACGATAAAGGCTGCGATGCGGTGGGCCGCGAAACCGGTGTCGCGAAGCGCCAGTCCGATTACCAGGATCAACTCGCCGAGCGCGATGATGAAGAACTGCCGATACCGTTCGGCCAGATGCTCGGCCACGCTCGGCAACTGGACTGTGGGCGTGCGGCCGATCCGCGGCGTGGGGTGACGGAACAGGTATGCGGCGTAGTCCAAGGCCACAGCCAGGGTCCACAACGCCCCACGTGCCGTACCGTGTTCGAGCGCCCCCGCGATCCACGGCAGCGCGGACACACCGAACCAGAACAGCCCCCGAACGGCGCTGGGGCGCAGGTCGTCACCCCGCAGAGCGATTACAAGGAAGAGGTCGCGACCGATGTGGATGGCAATGTATGCGCCCGCGAAGACCAAGCCCTGCCTGCTGAACGCAGCTGGCAGCGCAACCGCCATCACCAAGGTGCCAACCATGATCGCGATGGTCAATATCTGGACCGCCGGCCGATGCGGGTCGAACAACTCGGTTATCCACGCCGTGGTGAACCACACCCACCATACGGCCAGCAACAACACCAACGCCTGGAAGGCACCGCTCCAGGCGAGATCCTGGACCAGCGCGTACGAAAGCTGCGCGAGCGCGAAGACAAAGGCCAGATCAAAGAATAGTTCCAGGTAAGTTGCCCGGGGATGTCCCCGCCTCGGCAACAGCCCGCCCGCCCTGCCAGTCGTCATGGGTTCGCCTGTTCTGCCGGATTTTCAGAGACCCTCACGCCGTGATCCCAACCCAAAACTGGATGTCAGATCACGCAACGACACACCCGAACTAACCCGGGCCCCGGCTCTGTCGTCAGGTGATGCCGAGGAGGGCTCGACGGCGGTGCTGGGCGGTGGGTTGCCCGGCAGTGGTCCGCCGATGGGTGATCTCGTGCTCGCGTTCGGCCCGCTACAGGGTGCACGAGGGAGGTGGGCATGCCTCCGAGGTCCTCGGGACATCGGAGGCGAACGCCCAGCAACTCGCGAGTCGGGCGCGTAGGCACCTCACCTCGCACCGGTCGTCGCTCGTCGACCGGGCCGAGCACCGGGGGCGCGCCGCACGGGATGACGGCCACGCTCCAGGACCAGGTCAACAACGACCTGCTCGCCTTCCTGCGCCTCTGACCGGCGCCGGTCAGAGGCCCTGGCCGGCGACGACCGACAGGAGCTGGAGCTTCTCGTGGCTCTCGCTGCCCGGGGTGGCGGTGAAGACCTGCAGCGCCTGGGACTGGTCGGGATCGACGAGGACCTGGCAGTGCAGTTCGAGGAACCCGAGCTGCGGGTGCTGAATGCTCTTCGGACCGCAGTACGGCCCCGGCACCGGGTGCTCGCGCCAGAGCGCGGCGAACTCCGGGCTGCGCGCCAGCAGCGCGTCAACGATCTGTCCGGCCCGCGAGTTCCGCCCGTCCCGGGTGTACGCGCGATGCAGGTCGGCGGCGATGAGACGACTCTGCCTCGGGTGTTCCTCCACGGGATAGACGCGCCGGGAATCCGGGTCGGCGAACCACCGGTAGTGCAGGCTGCGCGCGAGGCCAGCGTATCCGGTCTCGTCGCCCAGCAGGGCGCTCGCCAGCCGAGTCTGGATCAGCGTCTCGCCGAGGCTACTCACCACCTGCGCGGCGGCGTCGCCGAGGCCGTCGAAGATGCGCATCATGCCGGGGTTGATGTGGTCGGTGCGGGGCGCCCGCCGGGGTGTGGGATAGCCGCCGAGCTGAAAGAGGTGGTCCCGCTCCTCCAGGGAGAGCCGCAGGCCACGGGCGATCGCCGCGAGCATCTGCTCGGACGGATGCGGGCCGCGCTGCTGCTCGATCCGGCTGTAGTAGTCGGTCGACATGTCGCTGAGGGCGGCGACCTCCTCGCGCCGCAGCCCGCCGGTGCGCCGCCGCCGCTGCCCACGGGGCAACCCGACGTCCTCGGGCTGCAGCGCCTCGCGCCGGGTCCGGAGGAACTCGGCGAGACGGGCGCGGTCCATTTTGACTCCTTTCGATTCGCGGCGCCCCGGTCGAGGGGGCCGCACGGCAACCTCGCGCCCTCACCCGCCGAACTCGACGCCGGCCAACTCCTGCGAGACGGTCCAGAGCCGGGCCGCGTCCGCGGTGTCGCTGGCCGACCGGTAGATGGCGAGCTCGGTCGGGCCGCCGGTGAACTGGCCGAACCCGTCCGGCCCGTAGAACCGGCCCCCCTGCGCGTCGGGGCTGGTCGCCGCGTACAGGGCGGGCAGCAAGCCGGCCTCGACGGTCTGCACGAACAGACCCCACCGCAGCAGCCGCCGCATCATGGCCTCGTGCGCCGACGGTCGGGAGCGGCCCAGGTTCGGGCCGGCGGCGTACAGATTGGTCATGGTCGTGCCCGGGTGGGCGACGTTGCTGGTGACACCCCAGCCGGCCGCCCGGCTGCGCCGGTCCAGTTCGAGACCGAAGTGCAGGGTGGCCAGCTTCGACCGGTTGTACGCGCGGACCGGCGAGTACCTCCGCTCGCTCTGGAGATCGTTCCAGTCGAGCTTCGCGTAGCGGGCGGCGCTGCTCGACATGGTGGTCACCCGCGCCTGCCCGGCCCGCAGCAGCGGCAGCAGGCCGGCTGTGAGCGCCACGTGGCCGATGTGGTTGGTTCCGAGCTGCAGTTCGAGGCCGTCGGCGGTGGCATGCCGGGTCGGCGGGGTCATCACCCCGGCGTTGTTGACCAGGATGTGGACCGGGCGTCCCTCGTCGCGCATCATGTCGGAGAACGCCCGGATCGAGCCGAGTGAGGCGAGGTCGAGGTTCCGGGTGGAGATGCTGGCGCCCGGCACCGCCGCCCTTACTTCTGCGGCCGCGGCGGCGCCCTTGTCCGGATTCCGTACCGGCAGCACCACCTCGGCGCCAGCCTGGGCCAGCCGCCTCGCGAGTCCGAGGCCGAGACCGTCGCTGCCGCCGGTCACCACGATCAGCTTCCCGGTCAGCTTGGGCACGGTCACGCTTTTCATAACAACTCCCTGGTAGACGGTGTTTCCGGCGGGTGCAACAGTCACACCGGGGACGACGGGTGACCAGGGATCGACAGTCCCTGGCTACCCGTTTCCGCGGATCGGCTGTCCCTGGCTGCCCTGATCAGGCACGCCAACACTCGGATCCATGACCGAACAAACCCACACCGCTACTGGCCACTGGATCAACGGCGAGGTCGTCCCCGCCGGATCCGCCGATACCATTACCGTCGTCAACCCGGCCAACGGGGAGATCGTCGCGGAGGTGCCCACCGGCACCGCCGCCGACGTCGACCGGGCGGTCGCCGCCGCCCGCGCCGCCTTTCCTGGCTGGGCCGCGACCCCGCCGGCCGACCGCGCCGCCGTGGTACGCCGCATCGGCGAGGGCATCCAGGCCCACAGCGAGGAGATCGCCACCGCGATCACCGCCGAGATGGGCGCCCCGCTCAGCCTGTCCCGGACCGCCCAGATCGGCTTCCCGGTCGCGGTCGCGCAGTCCTTCGCCGCGCTCGCCGCGGACTTCGACTGGACCGAAGAGATCGGGAACTCGCTCGTCGTCCGCGAGCCGATCGGCGTCGTCGGGGCGATCACGCCGTGGAACTTCCCGCTGCAGCAGATCGTGTCGAAGCTGGCGCCCGCCCTGATCGCGGGGAACACCGTGGTGTTCAAGCCGTCCGAGGTCGCCCCGCTGACCGCGCGGATCCTCGCCGAGGTCACCGCCGAGGCGGGCCTGCCGGCCGGCGTCTTCAACGTCGTGTACGGCACCGGCCCGGTGGTGGGCGAGGCGATCTCCGCGCACCCGGACATCGACATGATCTCGTTCACCGGCTCCACCCGCGCCGGCCGGCGCATCTCCGCCGTCGCCGCCGAGACGGTCAAGCGGCTCGCGCTCGAACTCGGCGGCAAGGGCGCCAACCTCATCCTCGACGACGCCGACCTGCCCAAGGCCGTCGAGACCGGAGTGATGATGGCGTTCAGCAACGGGGGCCAGGTCTGCGGCGCGTGGCCGCGGATGCTCGTACCCGCCTCGCGGCAGGACGAGGTCGTGGCGCTGGCGGTCGCGACCGCCGCGGCGTACACCGTGGGCGACCCGACGGACGAGGCCACCCGGATCGGCCCGATGTCGTCCGAGGCGCACCGGGAGAAGGTCAACGGCTACATCGAGCTCGGCATCGCCGACGGCGCGACGCTGGTCTTTGGTGGGCCCGGCAGGCCGGAGGGTCTGGAGAAGGGTGCCTACGTCCGCCCCACGATCTTCGCGAACGTGGACCCGAACTCCGCTATCGCCCGGGAGGAGATCTTCGGCCCGGTCCTGACGATCATTCCGTACGCGGACGAGGCCGAGGCCGTCGAGATCGCCAACAGCACCGTGTACGGCCTCACCAGCGGCGTCTTCGGCGAGCCCGAGCACGCCCTCGCGGTCGCCCGGCGGCTGCGCGCCGGACAGGTCGACATCAACGGCGCGCAGTGGAATCCGCTCGCCCCGTTCGGTGGCTACAAGCAGTCCGGCAACGGCCGCGAGTTCGGCCGCCTCGGTCTCGAGGAGTTCCTGGAGACCAAGTCGATCCAGCGATGACGCCAGTCCACGCCCTCGCGAACCACGAGCCTGTGCGGCGGACGGTTCGCGGGGCGTGGCCGGTCGGCGGAAGGGATCCCCTCTCGATGACAACGCACATCGCGCCTGGCCCGGGGGCGGGGCGTACCATCGCCGTGATCGCCAGCGCGACGCTCGCCTTCGCCGCGGCGCAGACCGCGGTCGTCCCGTCGCTCGGCGCCATGGCCCGCACGCTCGGCGCCTCCGCCGTGGACGTGACCTGGACGCTGAGCGGACACCTCATCGCGGCGGCCATCTTCACCCCGCTGATGGGGCGGCTCGGCGACATGTTCGGCAAGCGCCGGCTGCTGACCCTCGCCCTGCTCTGCTTCACCGTCGGCGCAGTCGTCTCCGCGGCCGGCCCCGACCTGCCATCGGTGGTGGCGGGACGGATCATCCAGGGTGTCGGTGGCGGCATCTTCCCGCTCGGCTTCGCCATCCTCCGCGACGAATTGCCGCCGCGGCGGGTCGCGGGATCGATCGGCCTGCTCGCCGCGCTCTCCGGCCTCGGCGCCGGCCTCGGTCTGGTCATCGGGGGAGTGCTCACCGACCACGCCTCGTACCGATGGATCTTCTGGCTCGGTGCCGGCGCCGGGACACTGTCGACGGTCGCCGTCCGGTTCCTCCTGCCGAGGTCGCGCGTGGCCGGTGGCGGACGGGTTGACGTGCTGGGTGCTGCCGTGCTCGGCCTCGGCCTGGCGGCGCCGCTCGTCGCGATCAGTCAGGGGAACCGCTGGGGCTGGGGCGACGCCCGTACGGTCGGCCTGCTGGCCGTGGGCGCGCTCACCCTCGCCAGCTGGGTCCGGATCGAGCGGCGCACCGCGGATCCCCTGGTCCACATCCCGACACTCGCCCGGCTCACGGTCCTGCTGACCAACGTCGCAACCGTCTTTATCGCCCTCGGGATGTTCGGGGCGTTCGTCCTGCTGCCCCAGCTCGCCCAGGCCTCACCGACCACCGCGTACGGGCTCGGCGTGACCGCTACCGGAGCGGGCCTGCTGCTGCTGCCGGGAAGCCTGGTGATGCTGCTGACCGGCCCGCTCGCCGGGGCGTTGAGCAGACGGTACGGCGCGAAGGGTGCTCTGATCCTCGGTGCGCTCGTCACCGCGGTCGGACTGTTCGCCCTGGCCCGCGACTTCGACTCCCGGGCCGCTCTGCTCGGCTACAGCCTGATCGTCTTCGCGGGGATCGGGCTGGCCCAAGTCGCCATGCCCAACCTCGTCATCGAGGCCGTCCCGCCCGACCGAACCGGCCAGGCCATCGGGGTCAACACGCTGGTCCGCTCTGTTGGCTCCTCGCTGGACGCCCAGGTCGCCGCGACCATCACGGCCGCTAGTGCGGTCTCGGGCGGGCTGCCCGCCGCCTCCGGATACGCCCGTGCGTTCCTGGTCGCCGGCCTCGCGAGCCTCGCCGCCGTACTCGTCGGCGTGCTGATTCCGGGCGGACCCGGCAACCGGCACCGAGCCGCCGAGGCGCCGGTCGTGGACGCGCCGGCGGGTCTTCCCTCCCGAGACGGACCGCGCTGACGTCGCGCAGTCCTCACCGGGGCGGCCTGGCCGGCCGTACGGTAGGCGGCACCGGGGAGCGCGGCAGCGGCGACGTGTCACCCCCGGCGGCTCCGGCTGTGGCAGGTCCGGCCAGACCGCGGCGGAGCGGCACTGGATCGGCCCGCCGTCGTCCCGGACGACCCGCAAACCTGGCAGCATCTTGCCGATGGTCCGACCGACGACGAACACCAAACGGACGGCCAACGTCCGGCCAGTGTGTGCCGGGGCGAGTAGCGCGCGACCCGACCGGCGGCTGAACCTGATCTCGTCTGTCCTGCCGCACGAGTCCGACCCGCAGATCACGTCCGCGCACTACCCGAAACACCCTCGGGACAGGGAAGATCCACACCAGCGACCACAGTGGACACTGTAGGAAGACCACGGGCCGGCATTCCACCCAAGATCCGGACTGCCGAACCGGGAACGACACCGACCTACACGAGCAGGGCACAACCCCCACCCGCGCAGCACTCAGACATCGGAGCACCAAACTCCCAAATCGTGGGAGATCACGGCACATGCTGGGAACCAGTCAAGGCCGCGACCAACGTTACTGCAGGTCACGGCCTTGATCGTGTGGCGCACCCGGAGGGACTCGAACCCCTAACCTTCTGATCCGTAGGCCCGATTTGGGCATAGATGTATCGTTTCTAGGTCTTGTCAAGAAAATTCGTTGCCGTTGTCTCGGATGCTGGGAGACGCATCGTTGGTAGCCGATTGAGTGGCGGTCGCGCTGGACGTTTAATCGATCTCGTTGGGGTGTGCCTGCGGGCACAATGATCGCCGTGCTGACCGCCACCCGTAGCCTGCTGACGTCGCTCGATCCGCTGCCGTACTCCGTGCGGATGAGCCGGCTGGTCGAGTGGGCACGTACCGCGCCTGATCGTGTTCAGGTCTGTCGGGATCTGCGCGAGCGGGGTCCCTTTGAGCGGCACTTGGCCCTGGTCGCGGCGATGGCGACCCGCGATGCCGAGGGCATCGCCGCGGCGGCCCGCGACCCGCAGCCGTCGATCAGGGGTGCGGCGCTCACCGCGGCGCTGCGCGCCGACATCCCGGTCGGCGATATCACCGACCGGTCCGCGATGGAGCGGCGTCGTGTCTATCGAAGCCTGCGCCGACGGTATGCGCCGGCTGTGGCCGACGCGCTGATCAGCGAGGTTCGCTCCCAGTTCGGTGACGAGGAGGCCGCCACGCTGCTGCCAGCCTGCGGCGACGACACGGTACGGGCGTTGCTGCCGGATCTGGAGCACGCACTGCGCCTGGAGCGGCTGGTCCGGTGGCATGAAGGTCCGCTCCTGGAGCGGGTACGCGAGCGGCTGGCCGCGGCCCCGCCCGAACCGCGGGCAAGGATCTGGGGTGATGCCGCCGTCGCGGTGCTGCGGTGTGACCCGGCGCGGGCACTCGATCTGCTCGAACGGTACGCACCGGAGGAGTCGCTACCCGGCCCGCTCGGCTTGTACGGACGACTCGCGGCACACGATCCGGGTCGTGTCGCCGGGTTGCTCACCGCACCCGGCCGCGCGGCTTGGTTGCGCCGGAACGTGCTCCCGCCGGCCCTGCTGCGCCGGTTGGCGGTCCTGCCCGCCGACGAGCTGGTGCCGCTGGCCAGTCGGTTTCGGGAACGCAGCCGGGCGCTGGCGGCGCTGCTCGACGCCGTCGCCCCGGCCCGGCGCGCGGACCTGTACGACCGGGCACTGTCCGAGGTCGACACGGCGATGCTGGTTCCGGCTGCCGAGATCATGGAGGTGCTACCGGCCGCGGTTCGGATCCGCGAGGCGAGGCGGGTGCTGGGCCTGGCGAAGATTCAGGAGCGTGAGGCGGAGGTGCGCCTTTGGAGCGCGTACCTGGCCTGGGCGGACGCGTCAGCGGCGCTGGACGTCGCGCTGCGCTCCGGTGACGCCGACGAGCGGGCACACGGATACGCGCTGCTGGTGCAGGCCGCCCGCCGCTCCCGCGACCCGCGGGCGGTGGCGGAGATGATCGTGCGGCTCGGCCGGCTGCGTAACGAGCAGGAGCCGGTACGCGCCGCCGCGCTCACCGCGCTCGCGAAGGTGGCACCGCTGCTCACCGCGGACACGGCAGCCAGGCTCACGCAGCTGACCACCGACGCGGTCGACGCCCGCGACGCCTCCGCCGCGACCACGACAGCGCTGAGTTCGCTCGCCGCCGACGTCCTGCGGCACCACGTCGCCGTGCCGCAGCTACGCGAGTGGGCGCTACTGACGATCGACCTGGTCAGCACCGGCGCCGCCGTGCCGGTACTGCGCCGCTTCGACACCGTCCTACGCCGCGGGCAGGAGACACTGGTCTTCGAGCGGCTACGCGGCTGGATCGAGGCGGGCATCGCCCGCGGCCGGTACGGGCCGCTCTTCGCGCTCACCCACGCGCTCGGCAAGCGGGCCTGGCGGCTGCCACAGCTGCAGGACCTACTGCGTCGAGCGATCGGCCCGCACACGCTGGCGTCGGTGGCCCGCACCGCGATCCGGTTGTGGCTCGATGACCCGCGTACCCGCTCGGACCGCGTCGCCGAGGTACTCGCCACCGATCCGACGGCGGTGACGCTCCACGAGGTGTGGGTGATCATCTGCGCCTCCCGCACCGACCTGCTCGACCAGATATTCAAACGCCGCCCACGCGGCCGGTTCGTGGAACCGGGAATACGGTGGGTGCCCGCCTGGGTGCCGCACGCCGAGCGTTGGCTGCCCCGCCAACAGACCCGTTTCGTGGAGCAGTTGGAGCTGATCCTCGCCGACACCGAGCAAGGAGTGTGGCAGCGCGCGGCGGCGATCCGAGCCGCCGCCCACGTGCCCGGCGCGGGCCGCGAGTTGGTGCTGCGCCACCTCGACGTCCCCGACGTGGCGATCGCCGAGGCGGCTCTGGGCGCGCTGGTCTGGACCGACCGGCCCGACGAGGCACTGCCGGTGCTGCTCCGCTACGCCGACAGCGACCGGGCGCGGGTCGCGTTGTACGCGGCCGGCCGGGCCGCCCGGCACGTCGCGCCGTCCCGGCTGGTCCCTGTCTTCACCGAGGTGCTGACCGGCGCAGCGAAGATCACGAGCCGGAAAGAGGCCGCCCGGCTCCTGGCACGCTACGGACCGCCGCGGGTCATGGCGACCCTGCTCGACACGTATCACCACCCGGACGCGCACCGCGACCTACGCGCGGCGATCGTCGCCGCCGCCCGGCAGCGAGTACAGGCCGAGGCGAGTTGGACCATCCTGCGGGCCGCGGTCGACGGTAGCCGGGAGGAACGGCGCGCCGTCCTGGACGCATCCCCGGACACGATCCCGCACCGACACCGCCCGGCCTACGGAGCGCTCATCGTCAAAGCCTGCCAGGCCACCGACCGGGAAGTTCGACGCACCGCGTTCCACCAACTCGGGGACTGGTCACCGTGGCTGGCCGGCATCACCGACCTGGTCACCGACCGACTCACCGACCTCGACGAAACGATGGTGTCCACCGAGGTCGCCCACCTGCTCAAGGCCGGTGGCGACGACATCCTCGCAACCGCGCTGGCCCGGCTGGTGGACCGCGACGCCCAGGACGACCATCCGGGCGACCCGGCCACGGATCGCCCGGCCCGACGCCGCATCGCACTCCTCGCACACGGCGCGGTCATCCGATCCGCTCACCATCCCACCAACGCCAACCGGACCGCCCTGATCGAAGCGGCGCGGTGGCTCGCCGGCCGGCCCGCCTTCGCCAGCACCGCCACCGGCCTGCTGGTCGACCTCGGCCGACTCGACAACCTCGACGAGATCGCCGCAGTGTGCGCAGGCCGGCCCGTCCTGGCCGCTCGCACCGCCGAACGCGTCGGCACCCGCCTACAAAACCTCCGGGAGTCGCCCGACCCCGCGGCCCTCACCGACACCATCACGCGGCTGACGGGACGCGGCGACCTCACCAACGGCCTGTTCGCGGTTGCCCTGATCCGCCACGGAGCCGGCTACGGGTGGAAAACCCCATGGCGGGACCTGCTGATCCGGCTGCGCCGACACCCCCACGCCGACGTACGCGAACAGGCATACGCAATCGACATGAGCTAACCGCCCGACCAAGCAGCAGCACTGGGACCGCTGTTAGGGCTGACAACGCGCCAACAAGGCGTCCTTGACCGCCGTTATGCCATGTTGGTTACACCGCATAGGTCCTGCCGTGCCACCGGCCGCTGCTACCACGCGGCTCGCGGCAAATCCGGATGGGTCAGCCGGTGGCTGTCACTGCGGCTTGTAAGTGCTTGCGGGTGTCGTCGTCGAATGCGACGAGTCTTGCCCGTCGGACGTTTGTCGGCGTGGATCTGATCGTTGCTACGGCGATCCGGGCGGCCTGGTCGGCGGGGAAGCCGTACACGCCCGTGGCGATTGCCGGGAAAGCGACGCTGCGGGCGCCGAGTTCGTCGGCGACCTGCAGGCTCCGGCGATAGCAGGAGGCCAGCACGTCGGCCTCACCGTGGTCGCCGCCTTCCCAGACCGGGCCGACAGCATGGATGATGTGCCGCACCGGCGGGTCGAGGTCAAACGCCGGGGTAGCCATCGCGTCGCCCGGCTCGCAGGGACCGATCGCACCCCCGGCCTGCGCCAACCGAGGCCCAGCAGCGCGGTGAACCGCGCCGTCCACACCGCCGCCACCGAGCAGTGACTCGTTCGCGGCCGTGACGATGGCGTCCACGTCCTCTCGCGTGATGTCACCCATCACAATCTCGATCAGGACCACAGCAGGATCCTGGCACACCCGACGAGGGCGTGCCGGCCCACCGTCGCCAAACCGGGCAGCCACTCCACCGGGCCAGGGCGACAGATCCCGCCGCACGGCCGGCGGAGATCCAATACTCGTACACCCGCCCGGGAGGTGACGTGCGGGGCTGGCAGGTAAGGCGTGACGTTGCTACGTCAGCGGGCGGACAGCGGCACGCGGCACGGGCCCCAAGCGGCTACCAGATTCTGACAAGGCGGACGCGCTCGCCGGAGCCATTCCCCCTGTGAATGGCATCGGTCCGGCGTCCATGGCTGGCTCAGGTCACGCCTGCTCAGCTCGCGAAGACCGCGCCGGTCCCGGACGACGACAGATGGCCCCCGTACGCCAAGGGGCGGACAGTGCGGCAATGCCTCGGCACTGTGCTCAACGAGGAATGGGAACACCACCGGTTCTGCAAGCGTGACCTGGACAAACTGTCGCACCAGGGGCCTTCACCGGGTTGATGAGCGACCTCTGAGCTTGCCGCTTACCTCCCGGCAGATCCGGTGTCGCTGCAGCCAAAGCCGCCACGCCCCCAAGAGTGACTACAGCGGGTGTCGAAGGGAGAGCACGGTGCGGGTAGAGACAAGGCCAAGCACGCGTCCTCAGCGGCCAAATGAGGATGCCGATGCGGCACGACCCGAGACAAGGATCGATCCACACGGGGTCAGATTGCCGACCGGGTGATCTCCCCTGCCACTCACTAATCTCCAAGGATGGACTCGGATCGGTTCGACTTCTTCATCAGCTACGCGGCGCCAGATCGAGCGTGGGCTGAGTGGATCGCGGCACATTTACAGGAGGCCGGCTGGACGGTTTGGCTGGACGCCTGGGAGATCAGGCCGGGTGGGAACTGGATGCAAGCTATCGCCGCTGCCGTCGACCGCTCAAACAGCGTGATCGCCGTCATCTCGCCCGAATCGCTTGGGCCGCGGCGACACACGAACGAAGAGTGGTTCAGCTTCCTCGTCGGAGGTCCGGAGAAGCGCGTTATCCCGGTCCTGGTTGCACCCACCGACGTGCCGGCCCTACTGCGTCCGATCAGCCAGATCCGGATATATGGTCTCTCCGAGGAGGAGGCTCGAACTGCTCTACTGTCAAGTCTGGCGCCTCCGCGAGCAAGACCATCGACTGCGCCGACCTTCCCCGGCACCAAGACCGGCGATCGGCGGCTCGACCCGGATGCCATGTCCCGTCCCGCCAGGCGACGAGACAAGAAGAAAGTGTTTATCAGCTACAGCCACAAAGATGCCGATTGGCTTGAACGCCTACTGGTCTTCCTGAAGCCGATTCAGCGCGACGGAATCATCCAGCTTTGGTCGGACAAGGACATCAAGCCTGGCCAGAACTGGCGCGCTGAAATTAACGAAGCGCTGGACGTGGCCGGCATGGCCATACCGCTGATCAGCTCGGACTTCCTCGCATCGGACTTCATCGTCAACGAGGAATTGCCTAGCCTGTTCCAGGCCGCCGAGCACGAGGGAACGAAGATCATGCCGCTTATCCTGCGACCGAGTCGGTTCGAGCGAACGCCGACACTGTCGGCGTTCCAAAGTCTTAACCCGCCGTCCCACCCGTTGTCAGCCCTTCGCCGGTCGCAGTGGGAAAAGATCTTTGTCAACCTCTCCAATGCGATCGAGGACGAGCTCAGCGAATGAAGCGCGGTGCCTAAAATCTGCCGCAGGGATTTGGCCTTACCCAAGGGGTCAATCAAGCTGACGAAGCGCCTGCAATCACGACGAGTTCACTACTCTCGGCATGAGCGCGCGGCTTTGTGTTCTTCCCGAGGGCGGGTGCCTGCGCGCACTGCGACCTCGTATGCAGGACAGCCACCTCGTGATGGTGGATCGAGGTGGCTGGCCCCAGGCGCGACGATTGGGCGCATCAGACCGTGCGCGACGTATCGCTGTAACCGTTACGATCGGCCCTTGAGCTGCGGGAGTGTGGCTCGGATTCTGCCAAGAATGGTCCACCGACAGCCCTTGAACTGGGCAAACGTGAGCCCGTGGTTGGCAGTGCGCGACCCGGCTCGGTCAGATTTGCGGTGAGCTGGTAGGAGGGCCTTGCCCCCTGATCTTGGACACTTGAACCTGGGATCGTGATGGTCCTGGGAGTCAGGAGTCCTGAAAGATCATGGTGAATAAGCACTATCCGCCCGAGTTCAAGGCCGAGGCGGTCGCGTTGTATCGGTCCAGGCCGGGCGCGACTATCGCCTCGATCGCTGATGACCTGGGTGTGAACCGGGAGACCCTGCGCAGCTGGGTGCGGCTCGACGACGAGCGTCGTGGCGGCGGTGCGCGTACGCCACGGCCGGCCGTGGCCGGCGGCGAGGCCGCCTCGGTCGAGCAAGAGAACGCCGAGTTGCGGCGCCGGGTCCGCGAGTTGGAGGAGGAGCGGGACATTCTGCGGAAGGCGGCCCGGTATTTCGCCGGGGAGACGCGCTGGTGAACCGCTTCCAGTTCGTCGCCGACCACCAGGCACGCTACGGCGTGAAGCGGTTGTGTCAGATCCTGAACATCGCCCGGTCCAGCTTCTACTACTGGAAGGCCACCGCCGGGTCGCGAACTGCTCGTGACGCTGCGGACGCGGCTCTGGCCGCCCGGATCCGCCTTGTGCACGCCCGTCATGACGGCACCTACGGCGCGCCACGGGTCACCGCCGAGCTCCACGACCGGGGCGAGCGGGTCAACCACAAGAAAGTGGCCCGGGTGATGCGCCGCTACCGGATCCAGGGCCTGCGGCTGCGCCGGCGGGTGCAGACCACCATCGCCGACCCCGCCGCGCAGAAGGCACCGGACCTGATCGGCCGGGACTTCACCGCCGAGGCGGTGAACCAGCGCTACGTCGGCGACATCACCTACCTACCGGTCGGTGAACGCGGATTCCTTTATCTGGCAACGGTTATCGACCTGCACTCACGACGCTTGGCGGGCTGGGCGATCGCCGATCACATGCGCACTGATCTGGTCATCGACGCCCTGCACGCCACGCAACGGACCCGCGGCAGCCTCCACGGGGCGATCATGCACACCGACCACGGAGCTCAATACACGTCCAATGCCTTCGCTGCCGCCTGCACCACCGCCGGCGTTCGGCAGTCGATGAGCAAGATCGGCAGCTCCGCCGACAACGCCCTCGCCGAAGCCTTCAACGCGACCTTCAAACGCGAGACCCTGCAAGGCCGCCGAGCGTTCACCGACGAACGCGAAGCACGCCTGGCCTCGTTCCGATGGCTGCACCGCTACAACACCGTCCGCCGCCACTCGGGGCTCGGACAACAATCCCCGATCACCTACGAGAACCGCATCCGAACGACGCCCGCTATGCTGGCCCCCGCCGCATAACCCCGTGTCCAAGATCCGGGGGTAAGCCCCGGAGGCGGCTCGTACGTGCCTTGTGGTGAAGGTGTCTCGGGTCGTCATCAAGGTCGTGGCAAATGGCTTAGGGCGGAGGGTCCCCATCCGGTCGGGTCCTTGTCGGGTGGCACCATCGTGAGGGCCTGCCAGAGCAGCAGGATGTCCAACCATCCTGCCTCGGCCGGTGTCAGTGGTCGCACGGCCTGGTAGCCGGCGAGGAACTGGGTGCGGACCTCAGCCGGTACCGGCCCCCAGTTGTGGTAGCGGGTACCGAGCAAAACCGTCGCGCGGGCCAGTTCGACGAGCCGGTGGTCGTGTCGGGCCTCTTCGAAGTCGAGGACTGCGGTGATTTCGCCGTGGGCACACAGGATGTTGGCGGAACGGAAGTCGAAGTGGACGAGTTGTCGCGGCAGCCGGTCGGGTGGCGCGCTGGCAATCTGTCTGCATAGCGTGTCGCGCGCGGTCGCGGGTAGGTGTTCGGCGTGAGTGTCGAGCCAGTCGGTGACGCGCTGGGTCAAGGGTTGGGATGCGGCGGCGGGCTCGTGGATTCGTTCGGCGTGCGGGTATGCCGCGAGCGCATCCTGCAAGCGGGCCAGGATCACTCCGGCTGCCCGCACCTGAGCGGGATCGGCGGTGTCGAGAAGATCGCCCTCGATCACATGTTGCAGCCTCATCGAGACGCCGTCGACCTCCATCTGAAGGCGGCCGTCGCGCGCGGGAATCGGCGCCGAAACCGGCATGTCCCTGCCGTCCAGCCATCTCGTGAGTCGCGCCACCTCAGCCAGGCGCGAGAAACGCTCGGGCAGCACTGACCACTTCGCGAGCAGCCGACCGGACGGCGTGCCGATCCACGCCAGCGCGTTGCCGGCGCTCATCACGATCCGCTCGCAGGATTTGACGCGTACGCCCCAGTACTCGTCCAGCACATCAGCAACCCAGTGACCGGCCGCCCGCGCATCGCTGAAGCCGAACCTCGCCTTCAGCGTGTGGTGCGGATCGTGCGCCTCCCACAGCATCTCCAACACCGGCACCCTCGAGTCGACCATGGGGCGCATCCCATCACAGGACCAGCTGGCCGCGCTCAGCCGATACCGTCTGAAGAGGTCTGAAGAGCTCCTGGCCGCAGATGAGGATCCGCCCGAATCGCGGCTATGGCGTGCGATCCGCTGCGGAACCGTGCCCTGCCCGCCGTACTAGCGACGACCCGGGGCAGCAATGACACGGGGGCGCCTGACCACGTCAGGGCGCAGGATCCTAGCCTTGGGCTCGTGGAACGTATCGAATTCCGTACCATCGAGCAGGAGCTCGGCGTCGGGATGTTCCCGACACTCGTTCCGTACCTTAACGACATATCCCTATCTGACATGGTTCGCACGGCTGAGCTGCCCTTTGCGCGGCGAGAAGGGAAACCCAACCTCGCGGGCAGCTATGCGGGGCTGCTGGGCGACAGCGTGCGCTGGCCGAGTCGGCACTATCTCGGTGATCCGGTGCTGAGCTGGTTCGGTGACGGCGACACCGTGTTACTGGGGTGTACCTGCGGTGACTGGGGCTGCTGGCCCTTTACCGCGATGGTCACGGTTGCTGAGGACACGGTCAACTGGTCTGGCTATCGCACCGGGCATCGTGATTGGGGCTACCAGGAACTGCTTCCCGTCACCTTCGATCGCCTTCAGTACGAGGAAGCGCTGCGGGCGACAGTTCGCTGAGCAGGGGAGGCCACATCATCACGCCGTCGGCTCGCAAGGATGAACGTCCTCAACTCAGCATGAGCGTGCGCCGGTGATGGCAGTCCCGAACCGCGTCGTGCAGGCACCGCACGTGAACGGTTCGTGGGCGAAGCCGCTCGACCAACACCCTCCCGCGCCGGTCACCGGCGGCTGCGGTTCATCGCGTGGCCGGCACCGACCTGGTCCAGACCCGATGGACACCCCCGGTACGAGCCGGGAGCCCGGCTCGTGCCGGCCCAACCCCGACCCGCACGGTCTTCAACCGCACCGCGTCAAGTGCCCTCCACTACCCGGTGCCGGGGGACAGGACAACCGGGCGGAAATCAGATGCCCAGACCACACCACCGCCACCACTGGCCATTACCCCACCCCATGGTGCAGCCCCCGACCCGCCAAGCCGTGAGCCCAGGTCAACGTCCACCGACCACACCCGCAGCGACAACCGCCAAGAAGATCCACAGCAATGGCCACAGTGGACGGAGCCCGACGACCTGCCGACGCACACCTCCACCATGATCCAGACCAGGCGACACGCGAACGCACTGGTCAGCACGCACGAGCACGAACCGCCACTCAGACGGCACGCGAACTTTGGAGCACCAACGGAGCACCAAGCTCCCACATGCTGGAAGATCGCGCCACATAGCGGGAAAGAGTCAAGGCCGCAACCAACGTTTTTGCTGGTCACGGCCTTGATCGTGTGGCGCGCCCGAAGGGACTCGAACCCCTAACCTTCTGATCCGTAGTCCGAACCCGTCAGATGCTCTCTACGCTGCGTAACTACAGCTTCGCGCGTGTCGTTGAGTGCTGATGTGTGTCGGAACGAGCGGCTGAGTATCTGCTGGTCAGGGCGATACAGCGATTGGGGCGCTGGATCCGCACGGAAAGTGATCGGGCGTGAGTGACGCGTTTTGCTGGTCCTGATCCGATGGTGCTGGTTGAGCGCCGGACATCCGAGCACCAACGGAGCACCATCGCGGTTGGTAACCGCGCCTGGTCGGGATCTTCATCAGCCCGGTCGACGATGCCTACCGCGACAAGTACCGCCTCCGCCTTAATGGCTCAGTCAACCCAGCCCCCTGGGCAGCAACGAGTCGCTCATGGGTGGGGGCAGGCATCCTGAAACGTTGCTGTGTGCCCACCGCCACGCCGTACCCGGGGAACACCACGCGGTGAGTGGTCCCGCTCCACCCGAAGGCGAGCAGGCACCACCAGCGGCCCGTTGTGCTGGGTTGTGGTGTATCAGCTTCCGTGTGCTTGCCACCGATACGGATGATGCTCCGGAGGGTCCGGGCGAGGAGGCGTCGAACAGGCCGTGGGCGGCTATGGCGTGC
Source organism: Verrucosispora sp. WMMD573 (assembly GCF_027497175.1). Lineage (NCBI taxonomy): Bacteria > Bacillati > Actinomycetota > Actinomycetes > Micromonosporales > Micromonosporaceae > Micromonospora > Verrucosispora sp. WMMD573. The sequence continues at coordinate 1,313,237 of NZ_CP114901.1, forward strand.
AGGTCACGCTGGTGTTCGTGTTGGTGTTGGTGAACGCGGTGTTCGCGGGCAGCGAGATGGCGTTGGTGTCGCTACGGGAGAGCCAGCTGCAGCGACTGGAGCGGACCTCCCGGGCCGGCGGGTGCTGGCGAAGCTGGCGCGGGACCCGAACCGGTTCCTGGCCACGATCCAGATCGGTATCACCCTGGCCGGGTTCCTGGCGTCGGCCGCGGCGGCGGTGTCTCTGGCCGAGCCGCTCGTGGGCCCCTTGGGCTTCCTCGGTGGCGCGGCGGAGCCGGTGTCCATCGTCGTCGTCACCATCATCCTGACCTTCGTCACCCTGGTGCTGGGTGAGCTGGCGCCGAAGCGGATCGCGATGCAACGCGCCGAGGGTTGGGCGCTGCTGGTGGCCCGGCCGTTGGACGCGTTGTCGGCGTTCTCCCGTCCGGCGGTGTGGCTGCTGAGCAGGGCCAGCGACACGGTGGTGCGGCTGACCGGCGGTGACCCCCGGGCCCGGCGGGAGGAAGTCACCACCGAGGAGTTGCGGGACATGGTCGCCGCGCAGCGCAACCTCACCCCCGAACACCGGATGATCATTTCGGGCGCGTTCGAGGTGGCCGAGCGGATCCTGCGGGAGATCCTCGTTCCGCGCCGCGAGGTGGTCACCCTGTCCGAGGCGTTGACCGCGCCGCAGGCGTTGCGTGAGTTGGGCAGGTCGGGGCAGACCCGTGCCCCGGTCGTGGGTCGCGGCGGCCTGGACGACACCATCGGTGTGGTGCACCTGCGGGACCTGCTCGACCAGGAGGGCCCGGTCGCCGAGCACGCCAGCCCGCCGGTGTACCTGCCGGAGACGTTGAAGGTGACCGTGGCGATCCGGGAGCTGCGCGCCCAGAGGCAGCAGTTCGCCCTGGTGGTGGACGAGCGGGGCTCCATCGACGGGATCGTCACGATGGAGGACCTGGTCGAGGAGAGTGTCGGGGAGATCTACGACGAGACCGACCGGGACGTGCAGGCAGTCGTCCGGGAGGCCGACGGGGCGCTGCTGATGCCGGGTGGCTTCCCGCTGCACGATCTGACCGACGTCGGCATCGACCTTGACGAGGACATCCTCGAAGCCGGGGACTACACGACCGTGGCGGGTCTGCTCCTGGCCCACCTCGGCCACATTCCGAAGGCTTCCGGTGAGGTGATCGAGTTGCCGGGTCTGTCCGCTCAGGTGGCGGAGTTGACCGGGCGGGCCATCACCCGGGTGCGCCTGCACACCATCCCGGTGCGTGGCGACGGGCACGAGGCCGGCGAGGACGAGACAACCTCTTGACAAGCCTGGCCGACAACCAGCAATCGCGTGCTGTGGGGTGAGGGCCGCACTCCACAGGGGCCACACCCGACTCTACCCGAGAGTAATGCTCCGGATGCACTCAGCTACTTCTCAGGTGGCGTTGGTAGTGTCCCGGCGCGACTGCATCCATTATGGACTGAGTTGATCTCGTTGTGACACAAGGATCCTCGTGGAAGTTTCACCGGATCCGGGTGTCGCGCGTCCGGTGGTTGTCGAGGGAGAGGCTCGTGGTGTTCAAGAAGATGCTGGGCGCGTTCGGAGTGGGCGGCCCCAGCGTCGATACCGTCCTATCTAATCCGAGCACCCGCCCGGGGTTGATGCTGGGTGGGCAGGTGAACTTGACCGGCGGCAGCCACGACGTGGAGATCGACCACATCACCGTCGGCCTGGTCACCCGGGTCGAGGTCGACGGCGCGGAGGAGGGGTACGACGCCCTCGTCGAGTTCCACCGCGTACAGGTCGCCGGCGGCCTGCACCTGCGCGAGGGCCAGCAGTTGTCGCTGCCGTTGCAGGTGGCGATGCCGTGGGAGGCCCCGGTGACCGACCTGTACGGGCAGCACCTGCACGGCATAACCATGGGCCTGCGCACCGAGGTGGCCATCCGCGGCGCGGTCGACAAGGGCGACCTCGACCCGGTGTACGTGCATCCGCTGCCGGTGCAGGAACGCATCCTGGAGGCCTTCGGCCGGCTCGGCTTCCAGTTCAAGGGCGCCGACCTGGAACACGGGCACATCGCCGGGCTGCACCAAAGCCTGCCGTTCTACCAGGAGATCGAGTACTACGCCGCCCCGCAGTACGCCCACGCCGTCAACGAGGTCGAGCTGACCTTCGTCGCCAACGAGCACGGCGTCGACGTCGTCCTCGAATTCGACAAGCGCGGCGGCCTGTTCACCGGCGGCCACGACTCCTACGGCCGCTACCACGCCGCACACGCCGACGCCGACCGCGTCGACTGGGCCGCGCAGGTCGACGGCTGGGTCCGCCAGGCCCTCGAAAGCTACCAGAGCACCCACGCCGGCCACGGATACGCCCCGCCCGCCCAGGGCTACGGCACACCCGGCTACCCGCCACCGCCTCCGCCGCCCGGCTACGGGCACGCCGGGTACGGCAACCCCGGAGGGCACCACAAGGACGAGCACCACCACGAGCGGCACGGTGGCCCCGGCATGGGTGCCGTCGCCGCCGGCGTGGTCGGTGGCGCCGCGCTCGGCTTCGCCGGCGGCATGGTCGCCGACGAGGTCTTCGACTCCTTCGGCGAGGACGAGGGCGGCGGCGACGAGGAGTGAATCGCCTCCGATCCACAGTGGAAGCACGCACCCGATCCATGATCTAATTCGCCAGGTTCGTCCGCAACAGGTCGGAATGTCCGACCGACACGTCGAAGGAGTGTGCATGCCCGTCACCGCCGACCTCACCAAGCTGGTCGACAAGGCATACCAGGACAAGACCCTCACCGAGATCGTCGACGCTCCGGTGTCCGCCCTCGCCGGGGTCAGCGACGGCGACGCCAAGCTACTCAAGGACGCCTTCAACATCACCACCGTCGGCGATCTCGGCCGAAACCCGTACTTCCGCACCGCCAACGCCCTGGTCGCCCTCACCGGCGGCAAGTAGCACCCGCGCGGATGCCCGGTGGACCGGATACCTTCCAGGCCGCCGGGCATCGGCTTGTTCTGCCTTCCGTCCCTGCTGCCGTCCGTGATGGCTCGCGGGGCTGGTTTCGGCGGTTGCGGGGCAGGGGCAATGATCGGAGCCGAAGACAAACCCCCTGTTGGAGGGACGGCTCTCGTGGAAGTTACCGGCTTCTTCACCGCGATCATCATCGGTCTGGTCATCGGCGCGCTCGGCCGCCTGGTGGTGCCGGGCAAGCAGAACATCCCGATCTGGCTGACCCTGCTCATCGGCGTGGTCGCCGCGATCCTCGGCACCCTCGTCGCCGGCGCCCTCGGCGTCGATGACACCGCCGGCATCGACTGGATCGAACTGGCCATCCAGGTCGTCTTCGCCGCGATCGGCGTCGCCATCGCCGCCGGCGCCTACGGCCGCCGCCGCGTTCACTGACCGCCACCGTCCATCCCGCCGGCCCAGCCCTTCGGGGCGGGCCGGCGGCGTGCTGCCGGCACGGGAAGCACCTGCGGCAGCGGCCCGCGACGGCGCTGGTGGCGAACCTGGGTATCGCGGTCAGCAAGTTCGTCGCCGCGGGCATCACCGGATCGGCGTCGATGCTCGCCGCGGGCGTGCACTCCGTCGCGGACTCCACCAACCAGGCGCTGCTGCTCGTCGGCGGCAAACGGGCTCGACGTGCTCACCGATTTCCCCAAGTCAGGCTGCCCGCCACGGTGATCCTCGTTCGCTGGCGGAAGGAACCCGGCTCTCCGTGATCACGATCGGTATCGACCCGCACAAGTCCTCCTTGACCGCTGTCGCCCTCGACGAGACCGGTCACCTGCTGGCGACCAGGCGGATCACCGTCAACGCCGCCGCATACAAGACGCTGACCGCCCTGGGCCGCCGGCTGGCCGCAACGCCGCTTCGATGTCGAAGGCGCCGCCGGGCTGGGGCGGGGTATCGCGCAACTGCTGGCCGCCGCCGGCGAACACGTCGTCGACGTCCCAGCCACCCTGGCCGCTTCGAGCTCGGCTGCTGGACACTGGCGGCACCCGCTGAACCGACGCCGCAGACGCCACCAGCGTCGCTCACGCTGCCATGCGGCACCAGCGGTTGCGCCACGTCGTGGCCGAGGAACATCACACCGGCTGCGGTTGCTCTCCGAACGGCGCGACGACCTGGCTCGCGAACGCGTCCGCCTGCTCAACCGGCTTCACGTGCTGCTACGTAATCTGATCCCCGGTGGCGCGACGCTGGACCTTACCGCAGACAAGGCCGCCGGGCTGCTGCGCAACACCCGGCCGCTCACCGCCACCAACAGCTGCCGCCGCGACCTGGCCCGTGACCTGATTGCGGACCTACGCCACCTGGACCGACGCCTGCACGCCAACCAGGCCCAGATCCGGCAGGTCCTGAGCGAGACGCACTCCACCATCACCGAAATCCGCGGCGTCGGGCACATCATCGCCGCCAAGATCCTCGGTCACGTCGGTGACGTCACCCGTTTCCCGACGGCCGATCACTTCGCCAGCTACGCCGGCACCTCACCACTCGAGGCCTCCAGCGGCGAACGCCGCCGCCACCGGCTCAACCCCACAGGCAACCGGCAACTCAACACCGCTCTGCACACCATTGCGCTCGTCCAAGCCCGCAACGAAGGCCCCGGCCGCGCTTACTACCAGCGCAAACTCGCCGAAGGGAAAACGCCAGCCGAAGCCCGACGCGCGCGCTCAAACGACGCCTCACCAACGTCCTCTACCGACACATCATCAAAGATCAACTCGCCCTCACCGCGGGCAGGGGTTGACACACAGAGGCGCTCTTGAGCCTCTCCCCGCCCTGGAGCGACGACCGGGCTACGCAGGCCAAATGAGAGCCACACGACCAGCGTGGGCAGCCGAAATGAGAGCGACAAGCCGGGCACCTCGACCGAAGCCTGGCCGGGCCGCGGTCGCAGGTCAATGAAACAAGTAGCCGATGTGCGGGCGCCGGCCGACGATCGGTCAGCCGAGGCGGTGGGCTCGGCGTTGGAGGTATCGCTGCTCGACCTGATTGTGGGTTAGGGCGGCTGCTTCGCGGTACAAGGCCGCCGCGCCGGCCGTGTTACCGGTCATCTCAAGCAGATGTGCGCGGATCGCGCGTTCACGTTGCCGGGTCAGCGGTTCCTCGTCCAGGTGGTAGCCCCGGTTGAGGTCGTCGAGCAGGGCCAGCGCCCGGGCTGGCCCGTACGCGTGCGCGACTGCGACCACCCGGCTCAGCCGTACCGGCGCGGTCGGACTGAGCCGTTCCAGTCCCAGGTACAGCGCCGCGATCTGGGGCCAGTCCGTCCGGTCCGGCGCCGCAGCCGCAGCATGCACGGCCGCGATCGCCGCCTGCAGCTGGTACGCGCCGACCTGGCGCCGCCGCCAGACGCTGTCGATAAGCTCCGTGCCCTCGCGGATCAGCTCGGGATCCCACCGTGTCCGGTCCTGCTCGTCCAGCGGCACCAGTTCGTCGCCGTCGGTACGGGCAGCGCGCCGCGACTCGGTGAGCAGCATCAGGGCGAGCAGCCCGGTCACCTCGGGGTCGTCCGGCAGGGAGGCGCGGAGCACGCGGGTCAGCCGGATCGCCTCGCGGGTCAGGTCCACGCGGGTGAGTGCGTCTCCGGTGGAGGCGGTGTAGCCCTCGTTGAAGATCAGGTAGAGCACCTGCATGACAGCGTTCATCCGGCTGTCGCGGTCGGCGTCGGTCGGCGGGGTGAACCGGGCGCCGGCGCGGGCCAGTTGCTGCTTGGCGCGGCTGATCCGGGCACCCATGGTGTTCTCGGTCGTCCCGTGCGCGTGTGCGATCTCCGCCGTTGTCAGGCCGCCGACCGCGCGCAGCGTGAGCGCCACCTGGGAGGTGGGGCTCAGCGCGGGGTGACAGCAAAGCAGCAGAAGCGTGAGACTGTCGTCGGTCTCCAGCGCAGGGCCCGCCTGGCGGGTCGGGTCCCGCATCGCCAGCTCGCTCATCCCGGCGCGCCGCTCACGGCGGCGTCGGGCCTGGTCGGTACGGAGCAGGTCGACCATCCGCCGATACCCGATCCGGATCAGCCAGCTGCGCGGGTTCTCCGGCACACCGTCCGTCGGCCACACCCGGCTCGCGACGAGCAGTGCCTCCTGTACTGCGTCCTCGGCGATATCGAAGCGGCCGAAGCGCCGCACCAGCGCGCCGAGAACCTGCGGCGCCTCGGTGCGCAGCAGGTGCTCGACGTCCGGCGTCACGCCGGTACTGCCGTTCGGGGTCATGCCGCGAAGTCCGCGCCCATTATCGGCCGGATCTCCATCGGCTCGCCCAGAACCTCGACCATCCGCGAGACGATCTCGACGGCGCGCTCCTGGTTGTCCACGTCGATCACCGCAAAGCTGGCCAGGACCTCCTTGAGCTCGACGAATGGGCCGTCGGTGGCCACCACGCCGGTCGGGGTCTTGCGGACCGTGGTGCTGACCGCCGGGTGACCGAGTCCCTCGCTGCTGACGAACTCGCCGGTCTCGATCAGCTCCTGTTCGAACCGCTGGTACGCGGCGAACGCGGCCAGCGCCTCCTCGGACGGGGTGTCGGCGGTCGCGGCGTCCCAGGCGGCGGCCGGCGTGTAGCTGAGCAGCAGATACTTCATGATCATCCTTGTGTTCGCGGGGCTTGGGTCACGCTACGCCGATCAGCTCGAACGGCGCAGGGAGAGGGCGACGACCGTCGTCCAGGTGAAGGCGACCAGGCCGTTCACGGCGATCTGGATGCTCACGTGGCTCGGCGACATCGGCGTCAGCAGGATGAGCGCGGCGAGGCCGCTCAGCGCCGCCGGCAGGGCGGCCCGACGGCGGACGTACCGGATGGTCAGCACGATGGCGGCGACGGCCAGCGCGGTGAAGGCGATGGCCGCCGCCGCCGAGTGCGCGATGCTGTGCCAGGACATCTCGTCGACGGGCCCGTCAGGGGTCCCTACCGGGAAGCCGTACTCCGGATCCATCGTGAACACCCCGGCCGCGACGAGCCCGGCACCGAAGATCCCGATGAAGATCGGCAGCACACGCCGGCCGGTGCCCTCGGTGAGCGTACGCCGGACGCCGACGGCGAGGGCGATCCCGCCGAGGCCGGCGAGCACGAACGTGGTGATCTGGATCCAGCCGAGACTTCCGGTGGCCAACTGGCTGATCGGGTGCCGCGTGATGTCGTAGCCCTCCCGCGTGAGCATCTGCGTCACGGCCGCGGCGAAGAAGACCGGTCCGGCGAGGCTGCCGGCGAGGAGCAGGCGGTCGGACGAGCGGCGGGCAGCGGGAACGGTGGCCATGACTTCCTCCTTGGTGGGTACTTGCCGCTACCTCGTGGTCGCATCGCGAACTTTGACGTTCTACAGCGTGAGCTGGATCACGCAACGTCGAAGTCAAGGCCCGGACGTCGCCTCCGAGGTGCCGACGAACACCTACCGAGGAGGACACGATGTCTGAGAACACCCAGCCGAGCGCCGAACTGACCGCTCTGGACCGTCTGGTCGGCACATGGTCGGTGACCGGCGGCGCCGAGGGGACCGTGCGGTACGAGTGGATGGCCGGCCGATTCTTCCTGCTCCAGCACGTCGAACTGAGCCAGTTCGGCCAACCCGTCACCGGTCTGGAGGTCATCGGCAATCTGCACCCGTTCGGCGAACCGGTCGGCGCGGACGTGGTGTCGCGGTTCTACGACACGGCCGGCAACACCTTCGACTACGTCTACGAACTCGTCGGCGACAAGCTGACCATCTGGGCCGGTGCGAAAGGCAGCCCCGCCTACTACGAGGGCACATTCAGCACCGACGACACCACGGTCACCGGCGAATGGACCTACCCCGGCGGAGGCGGCTACGCCTCCACCATGATTCGGCTCTGAGCACGGAAAGCCACATCGACCCGAACGGCCGGAGCGCAGTGTCTCATCGATGAGACACTGCGCTCCGGCCGTGTCGTCCTACCATTGCGGACCTCACGGCCCGAACACTGGTGCACCTGGCCCGGACGTCCGGATGTCTGCCGCGAGTCGCTCGCAACGCAGCGTCACATGCAGCTCGGTGACCGGATGGGGCGTGTGGATCTAACGGCTCTGTCTCACATCCACACGCCCGGTGCGGCAGATCAGGACGGCTGGGGTGTCACTCCGCGAGCCGATGGATATCAGGGGAGGCGGGAATCGGAATCACGTAGTGCGTGCCGTTGCGGTGCCCGCAGGCCGAGGGTTCGGCTGGTTCCCGGCCGGCTGGTGCCATCCGGAGCGCCTCCCGACGCGAAGCCGGACTCGAGAGGTCCAAAGACTCGGCCATGCGTGCACGCTAGTCGGAGTGCCCGCTCATCGGCACGATCGCGCTGGATGCTGCCGTCCTTGGTCACGTTCTGTGACGCCCGGTCGGCGGCGTGACAGTGAGTCGTCGTGCTGCTTACCAGCATCGTCCGAAGCCTTTCCGGTATCGCGTTCAGGCGCATCGCTGAGCTGGTCGGAGGGAGACCGCTCGGCATTACGCGTTTGGACGTGTCGCTCGATGGCATGATGCAGCTGTGCTGTGCCCGCGGCGTTCCCGTCATGACCGCGTGACGGCGCTGTTGGAAACCTGCACGGATGGTGAACTGGCGGCATTGTTGCAGGCCGCGTCACCCACAGGCGTAGGTGTGGGCGGTGGCTCTTCGATCGCCGACGTCGATGGCGTGCCCGTGTTCGTCAAGCGGGTCCCCATCACCGACCGGGAACTGGCTCATCCGCACAGCACGGCGAACCTTTTCGACCTGCCCGCCCGATGGCAGTACGGCATGTACCGCCTGGCCGGACCGGGCTTCGGCGCGTGGCGCGAGCTGGCCGCAAACCAGATCGTCACCGAGGGCGTCCTCGCCGGCGAGACGGAATCGTTCCCGTTGCTGCACCACTGGCGGGTGCTGCCCGGTCGCCCGCCGGCCGCGGCCGAGCACCTCGACATCGACGCCGTCGTCGCACAGTTCGGTGACAACCAGGCCGTACGTGCCCGGCTCGAAGCGCTGGCGGACGCCACCGCGAGCCTGGTGCTGTTCCTCGAACATCTCCCCGACGGACTGCCTCGCTGGCTGAGCGACGCGGTCGGCAGAGCCGCAACGGTCGAGCGGCAGCTATTCGAGATGGTGGCGTTCCTGCGTAACCGCAAGCTGCTGCACCTGGACGGGCACTTCGGCAACATCCGGGCCGACGACGCCCGGCTCTACCTCGTCGACTTCGGCCTCGCCACCTCACCGCACTTCGACCTGTCCGACGCCGAGCACGACTTCGCTACCCGCAACGCCGATCACGATGCCGACTACGCTTCCATGCGACTGGTGAACTGGCTGGTCACCGCCGTATGCGGTAAGCCCGTACCGGCCGGCAGCCGTCCCGTCGCCCGCAACCAGTTCGTACGCCGGTGCGCGGCCGGTGAGATCCCACCAGACCTGCCGCCGCCCGTTGGGGAGATCATCGCCAGACATGCCCCCGCCGCCGCCCGGATGAACGACTTCTGCACGCGCTTGTTCAACGGCGACCTTAACGCCCAGTATCCCGGCAACGAGATCACCACGGGTCAGGCCGGTTGAGTACGGCAACTACGCACTCGCATCGGCACATCCGGGACGCCCCTCGGGACACCGACGGTCACGCTACACAACGCGTCACCTGCGGCAGATCAGGATGCCTGACGCACCTGACCGCCCTGCGCCTGCGATCTGGCCGGCGCGTTCAGATGCTGTGTGCTGCGGCGTAGAGCACGTACCACAGCGCCGCACTCAGGGCGCCGCTTGAGATGGCTGCGGTAAGCAGCGTCGGCCACACGCGCCAGAGGCGGTGCGCCGTGCCCAGCCAGGCCAGGACGACGATCGGAAGCACGATCTTGACGAGTTCCCCGACCACAACGCCGCGGAAGAATTCTGCTTGGTACGGGTCGGACACTGTCAACAGCTGCCAGGGCGGTGCCAGCATCACGGCCTGCCAGCCCTCGCCAGAGAGAAGGCCGCATACCGCCCCCGCAGCAAGCGCCGAGGTCGACACGTTGCCGACTCGCACGATATGGCCGAGCAGCCCGAGCACCGGTCCCCCGACGAGGGACCCGGTCAGCCACAGCACCGTCATCATGGCAACCGAACGCAGCCCCAGCAGGTCGGCCGACGTGCCGTCCTCCAGGGTGCCCCCACTCCACCGACGACTGACCACCAGCACAAGCAGGTAATAGAGCAGCGTGGCCAGCACCAATAGCGCGGTTGCACCGCCAACCGCTCGTTTCGCCGTGGCAGCAGAACGGCCGGCCAGGAACGCCGCCAAGCCCCAAGCGAAACCGCTGCTGGTCAGCGCGATCAAGACCTGCCCCACACCGCCCGCAACGGAGTCGGCCGCGAACGCGAGCAGGCCCAGCGCGACAGCGGCAGCCGCGACCATCGCCGCATGGCTACGACAGGATCCCCCAACAGCAACGTCGGTCACGCCCACCTCCTCCCAGGGGCGCCGACGTTACCAAGATCCAGCATTGCCGCGGTTCATCCCGGCACCGAAGGAAGCATCATCATCTCGGCTACGTCCGGACGGAACCCGGGCCGGCTCAGAGGCTGTCGGGTAACTGGTACGGTCCGGTGGGTTATGGCGAGGCGCGTCGATGTGAGGTGCTCGACAAATAGATCATCCCCGCCATGATCTTGATGTGTGTGCAACAAAGATCGCGGCGGGGATGACGCCCGCTCATGCTATCCGTCGAGTCTGACCGATGCGATGTGGGCGGTCCTCGCGCCGCTGATGCCGGCGCGTGATCTGCGTAAAGGCGGCCGGCCTCGGGTCTACGACGATCGACTGGTCCTGGACTCGATCTTCTACGTGCTGCGGTCGGGTTGCCCGTGGCGGATGATGCCGCGTGATCTGGCGCCTGCGGATGCGGCGCATCGCTGGTTTACGACGTGGCGGAAGAACGGGACGTGGGACCGGGTTCACGATGAGCTTCGCCGTCGGGTACGAGTCGCAGCCGGTCGGGAGCCGGAGCCGACCGCCGCCGTGCTGGACGCCCAGTCGATCAAGTCGAGTGAAGGCGGCGAGTCTCGTGGTTTCGACATGGGTAAGAAGACCACCGGTCGCAAGCGGCACCTGGTCGTCGACACGATGGGGCTGATTCTGGTCGTGGTGGTCACCTCCGCTTCCGTCAACGACCGTCCCGGTGGCCGGCGGATCCTCGCGCGGCTGGCCGAGGCGTTCTCCACCATCGCCCTCGTGTGGGCCGACGGCGGCTACGCCAACAGCATCGACTCCAGCCTCTTGAGCTGGGCGAAGACCCAACTCGGCGTCCTGCTGGAGATCGTCAGACGCACCGACGACATCAAAGGCTTCAAGGTCCTACCGCGCCGATGGGTGGTGGAGAGGACGCTCGGATGGCTGGTCCGCAACCGGCGCCTGGCCCGCGACTACGAACGACTGACCGCCAACTCGGAGGCCATGATCAAGGTTGCGATGATTCGACTCATGACAATACGTCTGGCCGGTCAAGAGATCAGGTGGAGCAACGCAACCCACCGCGAAGCCGCCCGACGCATCAATGCCGAACGAATATCACGACGTAGTCATTCAGTTACCCGACAGCCTCTCAGCGGGACGCTGCGTAGCGCGCGGCTCGCAGCATGTGCGGACGACTCGTCGACTACGAGGGAGGCCCATTTCGTCGGCATGGTCGACACCACGCTGATCGTCGACTGACACTGTGCGGATGGAAGCAGATGCCGCCAAGCACCGTGAGTCGCAACCTGTGGGTTCGGCAGTGCCGGGCTGGACATATGGCCGAGGTGGGCGCCTCATCTTCACTGGGGATTCAGGTATCCCGGATCCGCCGCTTCCCGGGGCGCTGCGTGGCACCGTGGGCAACTCGCTGGTGGGCACCACCGTCGGCCTGGTGATCTGCCTGACGGCTGTCGGCTTCGGGTGGGCAGAGCATGCGGGCGTAGCCGCCCTGGCCGCTACTGGGATACCTCAAGTCCGCCGGGGATACCGGCTACGAGTGGCGCTCCTTTTTCTGGTCACGACTACGGCCTGCCTGGTAGTTGGCATCGTTGCCGGAGGCGGACTGCGGGCGCCGTGGGACTTGTTCTTCCCGCTGGCCTTCGCCCTGTCCGTCGGCAGCCTCGCGGGGACGACTGCCGCCTACTTACCGTGGCGGACTCGTTAACACTGAGAATCAGGAGCAGCAGCCTCGAACCCCGAACCCGGACATCCGCTGTCGCCACCGCCGCGCTCGATCCGCGGCATGAGCGTGGACGTCCGCCTGAGGTAGCTTCTGCGGATGCCTCATGATCCGTTGCAGGACATGCCCGCCGAATCTCGCGCGGAGCTGACGGCGGCTGTCTGCGCTGCCATCGACATCGATGCGGCTACTGCGGAGGACATCATCCGCTCGACCGAGCCTTTTTGGGATGCGATGGAACGAGCCGGTGGCCTCGTGGACTCGTGGGGTGGCGGCGAGTTCTGTTACGTCCTGCCGAGGGTCTTGTCGTTCATCCGGCAGACCGCCAATCCGTAGCGCAACCGGTGATCCTTCGGCCCGTTACCGGCGCGACCGGACGGCACCTGACTTAAGCGATCGCGACGCTGCGCGACGCGCGGTTCGCGGCAGAACAGCCACGCCATCGATGGCAGCCAGACGTAAATGATCCGCAGATCAAGAATTATACCGAATTGGGCAGGTTCCATCGCTCCCAGAGGGCGACGTAGGGAGCCTTGGGGGCGCCCACATATGCGCAGTTGAACGCCGCCAAGTCGCATCCAACCTCAGCTTTGCCCTGAGGGATCCACCATGAGTCGACGCCGTGGGAATCAATCTCCAAGTACAGCGCCCACCTATAGGAGACCATCCCAGGCGGTGCTGCGTCCTCGAGGTGATGAGTGAAGAAGTGTAGCTTCCGGAAGTCCTCCAGCGCTGGGCCGCTGGGCCACGCGCGACGCTTTCGGTGCCCGGCTCGCTTCACTCCAATGGCGAGGAAGTTGCCGCGAGGGTTCCCCCGCTCATGGATGATTAGATCGGGGCTGATCTTAGCCTCAGCCATCATCTTCGGACTTCGTCCGGTGCCGATGCGTTCGTACTCAAAATCGATAACCGCACCTTCGCCGAAGGTCAATGTGACGCCGGACTGGCATGTATAGCCATTCTTCCCACTATTGCGCGCTCAGTGCTACGGGGCGACTGAGGGCGCTCAGGCTTCCCGCTCGGCTCGATGATAAGCGATGGACTTTCGCCGTAGAGTTGCCTCATGACCTCGATCATGAAAGCACCGTACTCATACGGCAGTTCGTTCACGGGGTCAGCCTTTTCGGTGTGCTCTGCATGTGCGACCGGCACCAATCGTAACGACTCGCGAACGTCGGTCGCCACACTCTCATCGGCATGAGCGTGCGCCGGTGATGGCAGTCTCGAACCGCGTCGTGCAGGCACCGCACGTGAACGGTTCGTGGGCGAAGCCGCTCGACCAACACCCTGCCGCGCCGGTCACCGGCGGCTGCTACACCGGCCGCTGCGGTTCATCGCGTAGCCGGCACCGACCTGGTCCAAACCCGATGGACACCCCCGGTACGAGCCGGCAGCCCGGCTCGTGCCGGCCCAAACCCAACCCGCACGGTCTTCAACCGCACCGTGTCAAGCGCCCTCCACTACCCGGCGCCCGGGACAGGACAACCGGGCGGAAATCAGATGCCACACCACACCACCGCCACCACTGGCCACTACCCCCACCCCATGATGCAGCCCCCGACCCGCCAAGCCGTGAACCCAGGTCAACGCCCACCGACCACACCCGCAGCGACAACCGCCAAGAAGATCCACAGCAATGGCCACAGTGGACGGAGCCCGACGACCCGCCGACGCGCACGTCCACCATGATCCAGACCAGGCGACACGCGAACGCACTGGTCAGCACGCACGAGCACGAACCGCCACTCAGACGGCACGCGAACTTTGGAGCACCAACGGAGCACCAAGCTCCCACATGCTGGAAGATCACGGCACATGGCGGGAAAGAGTCAAGGCCGCAACCAACGTTTCCGCTGGTCACGGCCTTGATCGTGTGGCGCGCCCGAAGGGACTCGAACCCCTAACCTTCTGATCCGTAGTCAGATGCTCTATCCGTTGAGCTACGGGCGCTGGTGCTCGGCCAGTCTACACACCCGGCCTTCGCGCGGAGACTCCGGGATTCGAACCCGGGAGGGGCTTTAAGACCCCAACCGCATTAGCAGTGCGGCGCCATAGACCAGACTAGGCGAAGTCTCCCAGGTGGCCCGCAGACCACCGCGCCCGAGGATACAGGCCGCGCCCGGCCCGGAGCAAAGCGACTACCGGAACGAGTTGCACGCAGGGATCACGGACGGCTCCCGCTGTGCGTTGGTGTGATCAGGACTACGCTCCATCGACATGCAGGAGCAGCCGTCCAGCGAGCAGAACCGCCGTGAGCCTGCTGAGGGAGCCCGCCGACGCTCCGCGAAGGCGACCTTCACGCCACCCCCGGCCCCGGCACCGCCGTCTCCGGAGGAGCAGGACGACTCTGCCGGGTCCCGTCCTCGGCGGTCGAAGGCGGCACCTGGCGTGCTCTTTCAGCCGCCACCGACGCCGGAGCAGCCGCTGCCGCGCCAGTCCCCACCGGCCGCGTCCAGGACTGCGGGTATGCCGGTGGCGCCGTTCAGCGGTGAAACCGGGGCGGCGGGCCGGAGTGAGCGCGCGACTTCACCCGGCCGGAGTGAGCGTACGGCCTCACCCGGTCGGAGCGAGCGCACGGCTTCGCGCTCCACCGGGGAGGTCGGGGAAACGACGTCGGTACCCGCGTCGCGTCGCCGTGCTGCCGCCGGTCGGCCGGCGGCAGCAGGTCCGGACTCCACTGGAACGGACATGACTCCGCCTGACGCCCGACCCACTCGGCGGAAGTCGGCCGCGCGCGAGGCATCGCCACAGCAGGTTGGATCTGCCGACCCCGGTATCGGCATCGGAGGCCCGGCTACCGACGCCTCAGCCAGCGATACCACGAAGACGGACAGCGTAACCACCGACAGCGACACCACGAAGACGGACAGCGAAACCACCGACGGCGGGATTGCCGACGGCGGAACGACCGCCCGGAACACCGGATCCCCCTCATTCGAGGCTGGACCCGAACCGGCGACCCCCCGCCCGGGAGCCAAGCCGGCCGCCGAGCAGATGGGCGGCGCAGCGGCCGGCCCCGCAGCGGCCGGTGCCGAAAGGGCACCGGCACGGAAAGCAGCCAGGACGACGACGGCAGCGCAGAAGAGGGTTCGGGCGCGCGACGAGAGGGGACCCGAGCCGACCAGCGAGGCGACCGACGCCGCAAAGGCGACGAGGAAGGCCACGCGGCGGACGGCAACCGGCGCGGCCACCGTCCCGGGCGAGGCTGCTCCGACGGCACCGACGACCGAGACGGCGGCCCCTACCAAGGCAGCACCGGTCAAGGCAGCACCGGTCAAGGCAGCACCGGTCAAGGCAACCCGGAAGGCCACTAAAAGAACTCCCCGTAAGGCGGCCACCAGCGAAGCGGTCAGCGGCCACCCGACCACCAGCGAGACGACAGCCACCAGCGAGACGACAGCCACCAACGAGACGACAGCGACCAACGAGACGACAGCCACCAACGAGACGACAGCGACCAACGAGACGACAGCGACCAGCGGTGAGACGGCGCCCACGAGCGGACCGGTCACCCGCGGGACAACCACCAGCGGCCAGGTCACCGGCGAGACAACCACCAGCGGCACGACCGCCGACAGAGCGGTTGACGAGCCGAGGTCCGGAGGGCCGGGCAGTGCCGGCGTGGTGTCGGCGGCCGGGGCCGCAGCGTTCGGCGACGGCAGCGGACGCGACATTTCTGGGCGTACGCCGGAATCGAAGCTGGGGGTGCTCGTGGTGCGGGTCGTCGATCACCCGGGCTTCGCTCCGGAGCTGCTGGCCCTGACCGCGGTGGAGGTCCTCGGACCCGGCGCGGCCGAGTGGGTCCGGCGGCTGCGGGAGTTGTACCCGGGGGCGCGGGCGGAGGGGCTGGCCCGGCTGGCCACCCGGCGCTTCGTCCGGCAGGCCGGTGCCGGTGGGGCGACGGCCGCGCTGACCGGCGTCTTCGCGCCGGTGGTCGAACTGGCGGCGGTGCTCTGGTCGCAGGCGAACCTGGTGTTGCACCTGGCGGCGGCGTACGGCCATGATCCGGCTCACCCGGATCGGGCGGCGGAGCTGCTGATGCTGACCCAGGTCCACCCGGACCTGGCGAGCGCGGGGGCGGCGGTGGCGGCGGCGCGGGCGGCGCAGGGGCCGGAGGAGGAGCCCGGACTCCGCGCGGTCGAGGCGGCCTGGCGACTGGCGGCCCCGCTGGCCGCGCAGGCGGGTGGCTGGCTGGCGCTGCGGCTGGTGTCCCGGCTGCTGCCGGGTACGGCGGCGTTGACCGCGGCGGCCGGCAACTCGGCGGGAGCCGAACGCCTGGCCGCCCGCACCGCCACCCTCTACCGCCCACCCCGCCGTCCCACCCGGACTAACCAGCAGCCCCACTGACAGGAGCGGTTGACCAAGGAGTTCGCGCCACGAAACACCGGTCTGACAGACGCAAACCTCTTGATCGACGTGACGGTCCTGAGCGGGTGTGGGAACCGGGTCAGAGCCAGGTGAACCAGTCGCGGGGAAGCAGGGCGTAGCCGAGGAAGGCGACGATGTCGAGCAGGGCGTGGGCCACGATCAGTGGCATCACCCGGCGGGTGCGCAGGTAGAAGAGGCTGAACACCACCCCCATCACCGCGTTGCCGAGGAACGCCCCGAACCCCTGGTAGAGGTGATACGAGGCGCGTAGCAGCGCACTCGTCGCGATGATCGTGCCGACCCGCCAGTGGAGCTGGCGCAGCCGGGTCATCAGGTAGCCGACCACGATCACCTCTTCCAGGATGCTGTTCTGGAACGCGGCGAGGATCAGCACCGGCACCGTCCACCAGAGGTCGGGCAGGGCGGCCGGCACCAGGGTGGCGTTGATGCCGAGTTGGGCGGCCGCCCAGAACAACGCCAGCCCGGGGAGTCCGATCAGCGCCGCGAGCCCGGCGCCCCGGGCCAGGTCGGAGCCGGGTCGTCCGGCGTCCAGGCCGAGGGTCCGTACCGGATCGCCGGGGTCCCTCGCCAGCAGGTGTACGGCGAGCAGCACCGGCAGCAGCGCGAAGACGATGCCGAGCAGCTGGTATGTCAGGTCCAGGTAGGGGCGGGCCGACGCGGAGGTGTTCAACGCGGCGGTCTGCCGCGACAGGCCACCCTCGGCGGTCAACTTCGCGATGATCGACACGACGGCGTAGACGGCCGACTGGCCGAGGGAGAGGCCGAGTACCAGCATCGTCTCGACGCCGAGCGTGCGGCGGGACACCGGGCGGGTGAGCTCAACGGTCACCGAACCACTCTGCCCGACCGAAAGCGCTGCTGGTGACACCCGCCCACCGGCGAGCAGCCCTCACGATGCGATCGCACATTCTGTGCGACCTTCATACACGCTCCGTGGACATTCTGTCTGGGCCCGATCCGCCGTCAGAAGAAGGAGCGCCCCCGGTGGACAACTTCGCGCGGCTGCTGAAGGAGAGCTGGACCCTGGTCGAGGAGGACCGGGTCCGGCTGAGCGGTCACTTCTACGCCCGGCTCTTCCTCCTCGACCCCGAGTTGCGCAAGCTCTTCCCAGTGCAGATGACCGGTCAGGGCGACCGGCTGCTCGAAGCGATAATCGCAGCGATCCACACGGTGGACGACCCGGAGGGCTTCGACGAGTTCCTCCGCGCGCTCGGCCGGGACCACCGCAAGTACCACGTCGAGGCGGCCCACTACGACACGATGGGCGTCGCGCTGCTGGACGCGTTGCGCAGCATCGCCGGCGACGGCTGGAACCTGGAGTACGACCAGGCATGGCGGGATGCGTACGCGGCGATTGCCGAGAAGATGCTGGCCGGGGCGGCGGCGGACGACGACCCGCCGTTCTGGCATGCCGAGGTGCTGACCCACAAGCGATACGGTCCGGACACCGCAGTCCTCACCTGCCGGGCATTGCAGCACCCGTTGACCTGGCGGGCGGGTCAGTACGTCAGCGTGGAGGCGCCGCGCCACCATCCCCGGGTGTGGCGGACGTACTCGATCGCCAATGCGCCGAACGATGACAACGTGCTGGAGTTCCACGTGCGTACGCCGACCGACGCCGCTGGCTGGGTATCCGGCGCGCTGGTCCGTCGGACCGGGCCGGGCGACCTGCTGCGGGTGGCCGCGCCGATGGGGTCGATGACGGTCGACCGCTCGTCGGAGCGGGACATCCTCTGCGTCGCCGGTGGCGTCGGACTGGCCCCGATCAAGGCACTCGTCGAGGAGTTGGCCGGTTACAACCGGGCCCGTTGGGTGCACGTCTTCTACGGTGCCCGGACGGAGGCGGACCTCTACGGTCTGGACCGGCTGCGGGAGTTGGTGGCCGCCCACCCGTGGCTGTCGGTGACTCCGGCGTGCAGTGACGACCCGGACTTCGACGGCGAGCAGGGCGACATCTCCGACGTGGTGGCCCGATACGGACCCTGGACGACGCACGACTGTTTCGTCTCCGGATCGGCGCCGATGGTGCGCGCCACGCTCCGGGTGCTGGCCGCCGACGACGTACCGCCGCAGCGGACCCGGTACGACACCTTCGGCAACCTGTAGAGCTTTCCTCCCCCCGAACCGGGGCGCGTGCCCCTGCCCCCTGGGGCACGCGCCCCGGTCCCCCGATCGGGCGGACCGGCACCGCCCCGCGCCACCTCGCCCGTCCGGCCGTCTTTCCCACCCGGACGGGCGGGGTCGCGCACCCTGCCCGGCCGGTACGGCTATTCGTTTCAGTAGCGCCACGGGTGGCCGGATTCGCGGTACTCCTCGATCGGCACCAGCGGCACTCCGGGTGCCATCCGGTCGACGTAGAGCCGGCCTTCCAGGTGGTCGATCTCGTGCGCGACGAGCCGGGCCATGCCGAACTCGAAGGACGTGATGATCCGACCTCCGTCGAACTGCGCGTGTTCGACATCCAGTCGCAGCGGTCGCGGCACCAGTCCGCGATGGTCGAAGAAGGAGAGGCAGCCTTCGTACTGTTCGTCGGTGTGTGGTGCGGCGTCGACCACCCGGGGGTTGAGCAGCACGACCGGCTCGGCGGTGCGGTCCGGCGGGCGGACCACCGTGGCGGCTCGGTCGATGTCGAGCTGGGGGGCGGCGATTCCCACCCCCTTGGTGAAGGGGTGCAGTTCGTCCAGCCGGGCCAGTGCGGTGATCAGCCGGTCGACGATCTCCCGGGCGAGCGGTTCCTCGCGCGGCAGGTCGAACGGGCGGGCCGGCTGGCGCAGCAGATCAGCGCCGCGCTGCACGATGCCGAGCCCACGCATCCGGTCCGACGGTCGGACGCGCCCACCGTCCGCCTCGGGCTCCGGCTGGGCCCTGAATCGCCACTGCAACCGGTAGCGGGCGTTGAGCGGCGGCTCGTCGGTCGCCCAGTCGAAAATCGCCCGGTCGCCCTCGTCGCGGCGGGTCACCGCCGTCCGCAGCGGGCCCTCCTCCGCCGAGAGCGAGGTCTCCGCGCCCCAGACCTGCGGATCCAGGGCCACCGGCAGGTCCAGGCGTACGGCGAGATGCCGGGTCGGTACGCGGACAGCCCGCTGGAACCACGGCCCCCACTTGTCCCGCCCGACGGTGTACGCGTACTCGATGGTGGCGCGGCGGCCGGGATAGAGCGGGAAGCGGCGTTCGCCGTTCTCGAAGAGCAGCCAGATCTCCTTGAACGCGTCCCGGTCGTGCTTGGCACGCCAGTGCATGGTCTCCCGCTCGCCGAACTCCTCGCGGCACGCGACCAGTTGCAGCTCGGCGAAGCTGAGCGGGTGTTCCCGGTGGTGGCGGTTGGAGCGGCCCGGGTCGCTGGGGTAGCGGTCCACGGCCACGCGGATCAGGTATCGGGTGACCGGCTCCACACCGGCGTTGTACAGCTCACGCCGGATGACGCAGCGGTAGGCGTCGTCGGTGTGGGTGAGGACGGCCGTCTCACGTTCGACGATCAGACCCGTGCCGGGAGGCATCCACTGGCCGGGCAGGCCGGCTTCCCGGTAGCTGCGGTCGCTGCGGGCGTGGCGAAGGTCGTCGTACTCCCGGAAGCGCTGCCAGATCGCGCCGCTGGCCTCCAGGACGGCCTCGGCGCGACGGGCGAAGTCCTCCGTCGGTCGGTGCCGGCGTCCCTCGACGTGACTGACGTACGAGGGGTCGAAGCCCATCAGGGTCGCCAGCTGTTTCTTGGACAGCCCCCGCTCCGTCCGGTGCCGGGCGAGTTCGGCGGCGAAGGAGTCGGCAGCCCGATCGAGCGGTGAGGTCGTCATCAGCTTCCTCGTGGCCGGGAGTACCAAGTTTCACGTTGTGTCGCCGGCCGCACACACATCTGGCACCTAGTCGACAGGAGCCTTGACTGATGAGCGATTCCTACCGATACTGCCCCGAGTCTCCAGGCCAACACGTTGAGTAGTTTTCACCCCGCCGACGACCCGGGTCGCCCGCCCTCACCCCACCGTCGGGTTCCCCTGCGCCCGAAAGTGTGGTTAGGCTAGCCTTAGTACGACCATGGACGCTTCGGATCGAGTGGGTCAGGTGACGCGGGGGTGGATCAGGTGACAGCGGTGCTGCCCCTCCGGGATCCGGCCACCACACCCCTGGCTCCGGTCACCGCGACCTTGCGGGCCATGTTCGGCACCGACGACCTTCCCGGTCTGGCCCCGGGCCTGCTGGTCGCCGACGAGGCCGGTTGGGCCCCGGCGACCACCCTGACTGGTACGCGCCTGCCGGAGCTGCTCGAATCGGCGGTCCGGCTCTGGGGTGGCACCCCACACGCCTCCGCCGCGCTCGCCTGGAAGGCGTACAGCTACTGGGCGTCGCTGCCGGTGGTGCTCGGCTGGGCCACCGCTCGGCGAGTGCCGCTGCTCGACCACACCGAGGCGCTGATTCATTTCGCCGATCGGCGTGCCCTGGTGACCGTGGGCCTACGTGAGTCGATCCCGGTCGCGGTGCTGCCCAACGATCCGCTGGCGCTCGCCGGGCTGCCCCAGGTCCGAGTGGTGGCCGACGAACGGGAGCTGCTCGCCGCACTGCGCGCCACGCTGCTGGACGGGCACCTGTCGCCGGTGGTCTCCGCGATCCAGGGCGAGGTCCGCATCGGCGCCCGCACCCTCCTCGGTTCGGTGGCGTCCGGCATCGCCCACGGGCTGCTGCGGGCCGCCGACGGCTTGCCCGGTTCCGCGGTCGAGGCGATCGACACGCTGCTCGACGCGCTCGGCCTGGCCGACCTGGTGGAGCTGGTGCCCGGCCCGAACGGCGAGCCGACCGTGCAGCGCCGCACCTGCTGCCTGGCCTTCACTCTGCCCCAGCCGAAGGTCTGCCAGGGCTGCTGCATCCGCAGCTGAGTCGGCCCGTCGCTCATCCCGTCAGCGGGCGCGCATCCCAGATCCAGACGCCACCGGTGTACTCGGGCTCGACGCCGGTCAGCTCGGTCATCCCCGTACGCAGGGCGTCGGCATGCTCGTGCGGCCCGAGGACGACCACGCCGGCCCGCCAGTACCGCAGGTCCTCCACGGCCTCCCGCCGGGTCCGCTCGCTGATCGGCGGCACCTCGCCGGTGCGTCGGATGGTGCCGAAGAAGCTGCTGGTGGGGCGCGGGGGCGCGGAGAACAGGGCGACCCGGTCCCGGCCCGGCCGGGTGTCCGGGCCGAGGAAGTAGCCACGAGCGATAGGCATCTCCTGCCGGGTACGGGCGGACCAGCGCAACGGCTCGGCGTACTCGGTGTCGGGCAGCGGCAGGGTCACCACGCTGCGTCCACCGGTCAGGTAGGGACGCCAGGCACCGGAGGTGACGAACTCGGGCACCGGTTCGAGCCGTTTCGTCGGCAGTGGGGTGGGCAGCACCGGCACCAACGCCATCGCCAGTCCGGTCGCCGCGGCGAAACGGAGCTGCGACCGGCGGTCCGGATGCCGGGCCGTCAACTCGCGGACCTTCGCCGCGCCGTACGCCAGAATCAGCCCGATGATCGGGGTGATGGCCAGCGCCCAGCGGGTCGGCACCACCGAGTGCAGCACCGGCAGATCCTCCAACAGGGCCCACGGCCCGGGTACCCCGGTTCCGCGACGGTCGAAGCGGATCTCCCGGCCGAGCGAGAGCACCGCGAAGAGCAGCCCGAGCACGGCCAGTCCGAGCACCACGGTGCCGTGCCGCAGCCACCACACCAGCGCCACCACGAGGATCACCAGCGGCCAGCCGAAGAAGGCGTTCTCCTCGGTCGGGTTCTTGGCCAGTCCGGCGGCGCTGCGGGCGTCACCGGCCAGCGACTCGCGGGAGTAGGCGAAGAACGAGGCCAGGTCCGTGGAGTAGCCCCGGATCAGCCAGGGCAGCCCGTGGTAGGCGGCGGGACCGAAGAACTGCATGTACAGCGGGTAGGCCAGCAGCACGGCGGAGACCACGGCGGCCGTCGCGAGCCCGGCGACGAACGGCCGGACCCGGGCCCGCAGCTCGGGCCGGCCGATCACCATCGCGACGATCACCACGGCGAGGCCGATCGCGGTCATCAGCAGGATCTCCAGATTCAGGAACGCCTGCCAGACGATCACCAGGGCCAGCAGCAGACCGTTGCGCAGCCAACGCCCAGGGTCGGCGAGCCGCAGGGTACGCCAGATGATCAGCGGCACCACGTACTGCGACACGATGTTCGGATGCGCGTTGGCGTGCGAGACCATGGCTGGCGCGTACGCGCAGAACGTGGCGCCCAGCCAGGCCGGCCCGCGCGCACCGGGCAGCACCACGCGGGAGAGCAGGAAGTACCAGGCGGTGGCGGTGGCGATCATGCCGAGGGTGAGAAAGAGCAGGAACGCGGCCCGGGTACCGAAGAGCAGGGTTATCGGCGTCATTGGTAGCGATACGGACAAAACCGATGTGTTCGCCATCAGGTTGACCGATTCTGGCACATTCATCCGGTCCGACGAGAACGGATAGGCCAATTCCGTGACCACCCGGGCACCGTGCGCGAGCATCCATTCGAATTGCGCCATGTCGGTCGGATTGTCGCGAATGCCGTCGCCCGGATTCAGCCACATCCGTCCGGTGATCCAGAAGCCGAATGCGGCGAAACTCGCCACCGCGACGGCGTCCTTCCACCACCCCGAGCCGCCCTTGCCACGCAGGCGTCTCGGCCGGACCGCAGCGCTCCCCGCCTCGGACTGCGCGTCAGGTCGGCCCGAATCGGGAGTAGTCATAACAATTCATAGCGTAGTCGGCACATGTGGTCAGGGTGCAGGGTTCAGGGCACTGGCGTAGTATCGGTGAGGTTCTCTGGCCACCACCGATCGTGCACCCCAACCCCCGACCGCTAATTTCGGCCATCACGGGCCCCGATATCCCCGCCGTCCGGGCGGATGGTTCACTCAGTCGGTCCCGGCACGGGTCGAGTCGTATCGTGAGGAATCGACGCATGGCAGAAATCACTGGGGATCAGCGCGTGCAGTCCGAGGTCCTGGAGGGCCTCGCCACGGCGGTCAATCACCGGCGCTGGTTCGTCGAGCTGGCCGTGCCCTACCTGGGCGACAACCCCATCGAGATCGGTAGCGGCCTCGGCGACTACGCCCTGGAGTGGAGCGAGAACTTCCCCCGGTTCACCGCCACCGAGGCCGACCCGGACCGCCTGGTGGCCCTCAAGGAGCGCCTGGCCGACCGTCCCTCGATCGAGGTACGCCAGATGCTGCTGCCCAACTCCGAACAGGGCGACTACAGCGCCGCGGTCTCGTACAACGTGCTGGAGCACATCGAGGACCACGTCGGCGCGTTGCGCAGCATGGGCCAACTGGTCCGGCCCGGCGGAGCCGTCGTCATCATCGTGCCGGCGTTCCAGTTCGCGATGAGCCCCGCGGACATCGCCACCGGCCACGTCCGCCGGTACACGAAGAAGACCCTGGCCGACGCGATGACCGAGGCGGGCCTGCGGGTGGAGAAGATCCACTACGCGAACGCGCTCGGCCTGATCGGCTACTTCATGGCCACCAAGGTCTTCCGCCTGATGCCGAAGGAGGGCCCGATGGTGAAGGTCTACGACACCGTGGTCCTCCCCGCCACCAAGGCCGCCGAGCAACTGGTCCGCCCACCCTTCGGCCAGTCCGTCTTCGCCGTAGCCCGCACCCCCTCCTAAACCCACCCCGGGCCCGGCCCGACGCTGCGTCCCGACGTCGAGTCCCGTTGATCGTGAGGTTAGCGGCGAGTTCGATCTCGGAAAGTGCCGCTAACCTCATGATCAACACGGGGTGGGGGAAGTCAGCCGGTGATTTGGTAGGTGGGGCGGGTGGTGGCGCGGGCCAGAGTGTGGAACGCCAGGTTGAAGCCGACGTAGGCGGGGGTCGCCTCCGGGGTGACATCGAGACGTTCGACGTCGAGGGCGTGCACCGCGAAGACGTACCGGTGCGGACGGTCACCGGGCGGCGGCGCGGCACCGCCGAAACCGTGCTCTCCGTAGTCGTTGCGTACGGTGAACGCGCCCTTCAGGTCCTTCTCGGCCGCGCCGCGTGGCAGCTCCGTCACGTCGGCAGGCAGGTTGACCAGCACCCAGTGCCAGAAACCACTGCCGGTCGGCGCGTCCGGGTCGAAACAGGTCACCACGAAGCCCTTGGTCTCCGCCGGAAAGCCCGACCAGGCCAGATGCGGCGAGACGTTGTCGCCGCCGGTGCTGCCGTGAGCGTGAGCCGCGTCCATCGGCTCACCGTTCCGCACATCGTCACTGGTCAGCGTGAAGGCGGCGACGGTAGGCAGCAGCTCGTACGGGTCCGGAGCGATGGGACGTTCCAGGGTCATCGACACAGGTCCTTCCGGTGGAAGTGGTGTTCTGCGTCCCTTTCATACCCTGTGACGCGCTGACATTCGACAGAACCGGCCCCAAGTCCGCCGTAACCGAGAGCGCCTCACGGCGGTTGTCACCCTGCAACAACTAGCGAAGGAGTCTCTTGGCCGGGGTCTGGCGCGACTTCATCACCGCCGTCATCGATGCCGTGCGCCGACGTGACGAGGCGGCGCTCAGCGACGAACGCCGCCGGGCACTGGACCGGCTCGCCGACGAGAAGATCCGGGAGGAACAGCAGAAGCGCCCGCCGGAGAGCACCTGAGGCGGGTGACAGTCACGTCGACTGCGCCGCCTCGTCGGCTACCGTCGCCCACTCCCGCTCCCACGCCTCCATCACCGGCCCCGCCCACTCCCGATCCGGGCAGCCGGACGGCTCGCATACCTCGCACTGACCGTCGCGATGGCGGCTCAGGACGACGCCCGCCGCCAGTGCCACCTCCCGCATCCCCACCTCGTCATACATGGACGTCACGGGATACACCCAGCGATTCCGGCCACCAGCATGACTAGAACGACGCCGGCGGCGATCCAGCCGGCAACGAGTTGGCTACGTGCGACGGGTTGAGGTGAGGCCGGAATCGGGTAGCGATCGCCGTCCGGGATAGGTGGCCGGCCACCATAGATCGGATGCGTACCGTCGGGTCCGCGCTTGTCTCGCATCGGTGCCTCCGCAGCGGCAGGAGGGGGTGCCGGTGCGGAGGTGGAAGGGGGACCACCTCCGCACCGGCCGGGGCCTCGCTAGCCGACGAGCAGCCCCGATGGAGCGAACTTAGGTTACTTAGCAACCTCAGTCAACACAGGCGTCATAGTGCGCGTGTTGGGCTGGCAACCTGAAAGGGCCGACGAGAGGTGGCCCGCCATGAACCACCGCCGCAAGCCGCTGTACGAACAGGTCGTGGACGACATCACCACATCGATCCAGGCCGGGACACTCAAGCCCGGCGACAAACTGCCGTCGATCGCCCAGCTCACCGTCCAGTACGGCATCTCCAACACGATGATCAAATTCGCTCTGCGAATCCTGGGCGAACGCGGCCTGATCGAGACCCACCAGGGCAAGGGAAGCTTCGTAGCGTCTCCGCCGCAGTGAGGACGCCGAACTTGCCGCTCCCAGCGACAGGGTCGCCCTACAGCGGCCGGACTCCCGGACAGACATAGCCACCGGGTCAGGTGCGCTGCCAGTAAGCGCGGAGGGTGTGGGATTCGAACCCACGAAGACATTGCTGCCTTACCGGTTTTCAAGACCAGCGCCATCGGCCACTAGGCGAACCCTCCCGGACCACGCGGTGCGCGGCCGTGCCTAGTCTGCCACGCCGCGTACGCCAGCGAGCGGCCGAGCTATCCGGTGCGTCGTGGCCACAGTCTTACCCCATCCCGGCTCGCCGGCGTGGAGTCGGCCCGGGATGGGGTAAGACTGTGGCCATGCGAGCGATCACCATTGCGGAGCCCGGCGGACCTGACGTGCTGAGCTGGAGCGAGGTGCCGGACCCGCAGCCGGGTCCGGGTGAGGTGGTCGTGGACGTGCGGGCCACGGCGGTGAACCGGGCCGACCTGTTGCAGCGGCAGGGGCACTATCCGCCTCCGCCGGGCGCGCCCGCGTACCCCGGGTTGGAATGCTCGGGGGTGGTGAGCGCGACCGGTCCCGACGTGGCCGGTGTTCGGGTGGGTGACCAGGTCTGCGCGCTGCTGGCCGGCGGCGGGTACGCCGAACGGGTGGCCGTACCCGCCGGTCAGCTGCTGCCGGTGCCGGCCGGCGTCGATCTGGTCGACGCGGCCGGGTTGCCGGAGGTGGCCTGCACGGTGTGGTCGAACGTGGTGCAGGTGGCCCGTCTGACGGCGGGAGAGACGTTGCTGGTGCACGGCGGGGGCAGCGGGATCGGCACGTTCGCGATCCAGCTCGGGGCCGCGCTCGGCGCGACAGTGGTGGCGACCGCCCGGGCCACCAAGCACGAGCGGCTGCGTGAGCTGGGCGCCGATCTGCTTGTCGACTACCGGGAGCAGGACTTCGTCGAGGAGGTCCGGCGGGTCACCGGCGGCCGGGGCGCGGATGTCGTCCTGGACATCATGGGCGCGTCGTACCTGGGCCGGAACGTGGCCGCTCTGGCCGCCGACGGGCGGCTGGTGGTGATCGGCATGCAGGGCGGTCGCAAGGGTGAGTTGGATCTGGGTGCGCTGTTGGCCAAGCGCGGCACGGTCGCGGCCACCGCGCTGCGTTCCCGGCCGCTGGCGCAGAAGGCCGCGATCGTACGCGGGGTACGCGAGCAGGTCTGGCCGCTGGTCGAGGCGGACCGGGTGCGGCCCGTGATCGACCGACGGCTGCCGATCACCGACGCGGCGCAGGCCCACCGGATGGTCGAGTCCAACGAGCACGTCGGTAAGGTGCTGCTCACCGTCGACTGAACCTGCTCAAGCCGGCCACCGACACTGGCCGGGACGCTAGCCGGGTAGCACGAGCCGGGCCCCCGGGCCCTCACCACCCAGATTGTCCTCCGGGTTGTAGAGCGTGCAGCGGCGCAGCGACAGGCAGCCGCAACCGATGCAGGCGTCCAGGTCGTCGCGGAGGCGGCTCATCAGCCGGATCTTCTCGTCCAGTCTGGCCCGCCAGGTCGTGGAGAGCTCGGCCCAGTCGTCGGCGGTGGGGGTACGGGCGGCGGGCAGCGAGTCGAGCGCGGCGCGGATCTCCTCAAGTGAGATGCCGACCTGCTGGGCGATCCGGATGAACGCCACCCGACGCAGCTCGCTGCGGTGGTAGCGGCGCTGGTTGCCGCTGGTCCGTTCGGCCCGGATGAGCCCCAGCCGCTCGTAGTAGCGCAGGGCGGACTGCGCCACACCGCTGCGGGCGGAGAGTTGGCCGATGGTCAATGCTTCCTGCATCACGTCGCCTTGAGTTGAACCTCGCTTCAACTTGCAGGCTATCCGTATGACCACACTCGCCACCACGGCCCGGGTCGCCGAGGCCGCCGCGCCCCTCGACGGGCGCGATCCGGTCGCACCGCTGCTGGAGCGCGTTCGCGCCGGCCGGCAGTTCGGTGCGAATGTCCTGTCGACCCTCGACGTGCTCCAGGTGCTCTACGACCGGGTGCTGCGGATCACCCCGGCGACCGTCGACGACCCCGATCGCGACCGTTTCCTGCTCTCCAAGGGTCACGCGGTGGCCGGCTACTACGCGCTGCTCGCCGCGAAGGGCTTCATCCCGGCCGACTGGCTGGACGACCAGGGCGGGCCGGCGAGTCGGCTCGGCGATCACCCCGACCGCACCCTGATCCCCGGCGTGGAGATCGGCTCGGGTTCGCTGGGACACGGCCTGGGGCTGGGCGTCGGTACCGCCCTCGGGCTGCGCGCCCAGGGCCGGCTCGAACCCCGGGTGTACGTGCTGCTCGGCGACGCCGAACTCGACGAGGGCTCCAACCACGAGGCGATCGCGTACGCCGGGGCGGTCGGTCTGGGCAACCTGACCGCCATCGTGGTGGACAACGCCTCCGCCACGCACGGCTGGCCGGGCGGAGTGGCCACCCGGTTCACGGTCAACGGATGGACCGCCGCGACGGTCGACGGTCGGGACCGGGACGCCCTCCACCCGACGCTGACCGGACACCACGGTCACCGGCCACACGCCGTCGTGGCGATCGTCAGGGACGGTGAGTGATCGTGCGGGACACCTTCGTGGCCACCACGACCGCCTTCCTGGACGACCCGCGGACCGTCATCGTGCTGGCCGACATCTCCGCTGCGGCGTTCGCTCCGGCCGCTGCCCGGCACCCCGACCGGGTGGTGAACGTCGGCATCCGGGAGCAGCTCATGTTGGGGGTGGCGGGGGGCCTGGCGCTGACCGGGCTGCGCCCCATCGTGCACAGCTACGCGCCGTTCCTCGTGGAGCGCACCTACGAGCAGATCAAGCTCGACCTCGACCACCAGGGAGTCGGAGCGGTGCTGGTCAGCGTCGGGGCGTCGTACGACCGTGCGGCAGCCGGCCGCACACACCTCGGCCCGGCGGACGTCGCACTTGTCGACACCCTGCACGCCTGGACGGTGCACGTGCCCGGCCATCGGAACGAGGTCCCCGGATTGCTGCGCGACGTGGTCTGCGGCCGGGACTCGGCATACGTGCGACTCTCCACCGAGAGCAACGTGCGGGCGTACCCGGAGGCGGGCGACCTGCGGGTGATCCGGGATGCCGGCCCGGGGGCGGCGCTGCTGGTCGCGGTCGGTCCCACGTTGGACGCGGCCCTCGACGCGACCTCCGACCTGCCGGTCACCGTGGCGTACACCCACCGTCCGCGCCCGTTCGACACCGCCGGCCTGCGGGCGCTCGCGGACAGCGCGGTGATCCTGGTCGAGCCCTACCTGGCCGGCACCTCGGCCCGACTGCTCTCGGACGCGCTGACCGACCGGCCGCACCGGCTGTTGGCGCTCGGGGTCCGTCGCGAGGAACTGCGCCGGTACGGTTCGGCGGCGGACCATGCGCGGTGGCACGGGCTGGACGCAGCCGGACTACGCCGCTCGATCACCGACTTCCTGTCGCCGGTGCTGGACTGAGCGCGTGCCGGCGCCCGCCATTCGCGCGGCCGGCGGACGGTCAGCGGGCCGAGGCGTCGCGGTTACGACGGGTCCGCTCCCGGCCGAGGATCCAGATCGCCTCGACGCCGTCCCGCCAGGTGATCTTCTTGCCTTCCTCGCGGCCCCGGGCCCGGTAGCTGATCGGCACCTCGTACGGCCGGATGCGGCGACGCAGCAGCTTGCCGGTCACCTCTGCCTCCATGCCGAACCCTCGGGATCGGACGTCCAACGAGCGGTAGAGCGCGACCGGCATCAGCTTGAAGCAGGTTTCCAGGTCCCCGATGTAGGAGTTGAACAACACGTTCGCCGCCATGGTGACGCCCTTGTTGCCCATCACGTACCAGAAGCTGTAGGCGCTGTGGCTGCCGAAGGTGCGGTTGCCGTAGACCACCGTCGCCCGCCCGTCCAGCACCGGGGCCAGCAGCTTGGGGATGTCCTGTGGGTCGTACTCCAGGTCGGCGTCGAGGATGACCATGTACTCGCCCTCGGCGTTGGCCACCGCCGTGCGAATGGCCGCGCCCTTGCCCGCGTTGCGCTGGTGCGTGATGACCCGCAGCCGGGCGTCATCGGCGCGTCCGAGGATCTCCCCGGTGCCGTCACGGCTGCCGTCGTCGACCACCACCAGCTCGATCTCGCATGGGTACTCGACGGCCAGCGCCTGCTTGAGGGCATCCGCGATGCGTTCTTCCTCGTTGTAGACCGGCATGAGGATCGACAGCTTCACGGGAATCTCCACGAGGGCGGGTAACGTGTCGGCCATAGCCTAGCCCGGCAGGTCAGCGGAGTGGCGACGACCACCGATGGCCTATCCCATCCGCCCGGACCAGCGGGCGTCCTGGCCGAGCCGCCGGGCGCACGGGTCGCCACGGTCACCGTGGGACCGGACAGGCCGTCGACACCTTGTGGACCGGACCGACGGCTGGCTGCCGGGCTAGCGCAGCGCCGCCAGCGGTTTCTGGGGTACGGCGAGCCGGGGAGAGCGGCTGCTCGCCAGCACGTCGAGCGGTCCGGGCGGAAAAGAAGTCATTGGCCCGGTTCGGCGCAGCACGTAAGTATCCCGAGACGTATTCACATACCTGCATCGCACGCGTTACCGTCCGGTAACCCGATCGACGTCCCGCGATCGGACCGAAAGGAGTGCGTCGATGTCTGGTACCCACGCCAGGCGTGAACGGACACCTCGACGGCGCCTTGCCGAGGTCGCCGTCCTCGCCACCGCTCTCGTCCTGCCGATGCTGGCCACGGCCTCACCCGCCGCCGCAGCCGACCGTCCCGCCGTCCAGCCGCTCCCCGCCCACCTCGAAACCATCCGCGCCGCCGAGGCCACCGCGCTCTACGGCGCTCCCGGCATCCGCCCGCTCGACCAGCGCCGCACCGCACTGATCACCATGGGCGACAGCCAGATCTCCGGCGAAGGGGTCGGCAACTACGTGCCCGGCACCCACCAGCCGGGCAACTGGTGCGACCGCTCGTACGACCAGGCGGTCTTCCGCACCGGCATCGCCGCCGACGAGCGTTACAACATCGCCTGCTCCGGCGCCACGCCGTGGAATCTGATCGTCGGCGGTCCCACCCAGCACAACGAGCTGAACCAGGGCGACCACCTGGCGATCAAGGCACGCAACACGCACATCAAGCTGATCTGGGTGGTGGCCGGCGCCAACGGCGACGGCACGATCCAGTTCGGCCCGGTCGCCACCGACTGCGCCATCCGCCGTGTCTTCTTCCAGGGCCCCTGCTGGCCCACCTACACCGACCAGTGGACGGTACGCACCGACGGCAGCCGCCGGGCCGTCGAGGAGGCGCTCACCGACATCCGCCGGACCATGACGGGCGCCGGCTATCTCGACGCCGACTACGAACTGGTGTTCATGTCGTACTCCAGCCCGGCCAGCCCGGACGTCGAGGACAACCCGAACTTCCCCGGCTGGTACTCCGGCGGTTGCCTGCTGTACCTCGCCGATGCCGCGTTCGCCCGGAACAAGGCGGTGCCGCTGTTCGAGTCGGCGCTGCGGGCGGCGGCGGCCAACACCGGCACCCGCTACCTCGACGCCAGCCGCCTCTTCCACGGCCACGAGGTGTGCACCGACAACACCTCGGTACGTGGGCTCTACATCGAGGTGGGGATCTGGGACGAGAACGCGGCCCGCCAGTCCTTCCACCCGAACTATCGGGGACACGGCATGTTCGCCCAGTGCGTCACCCAGTTCTACGCCTCCGGCCAGCAGCAGGGCACCTGCGTCGACCCGGCCAGCACCGGCAACGGCCAGCTCTACCCGGGACTGATGGAGTTCCGGCAGCTGCGCAACGCCGCCACCGGCACCTGCGTGGACGGCAAGGGCTACAACTCGCGCAACGGCACCGCCCAGCAGTCGTACCGCTGCCACGGCGGACGTAATCAGGGATTCTGGTACGACCCGACCCGGCAGTCGCTGCACTCCGAGCTCTCCCACGACCGCTGCCTGGACGTCGCCGGTGGTTCGCTGCGGTCGGGCACGGCGGTGAACATCCACGACTGCCACGGCGGCACCAACCAGAAGTGGACCATCTCCGGCAACCAGGTCCGCGCCGCCGGTGCCACCAACCTCTGCCTGGCCTTCGACAACCCGCTGCTCGGTACGCCCCGACTGCGGCTGGCCACCTGCTCCAGCAGTTCCCGGCAGCAGTGGTCGTTCGAGTCGCGATCGTTCGCCCAGCCCGTCGGGTACGGGCGGGACGACTTCATCGGCTCCCGGGTCTACTGACGCCGAGAGCAGACGGGCCCGCCGGGCCGGCACCGGGTGATCGAGTTCGCTCACCGCGCCGGGCCCGGCGGGCCCGCTGTCGCTACTGGTCGAACGGCACGACGATGAGACGGGCCTGCGCCTGCTCGCCGTTCACTGTGCCGGCCACGCCCAGCTTGGTGCCGACCTCGATGTCCGTGGCGGCGATCGACCTGCGCCGTTCGATCACCCGCAGGTCGTCGGTGAAGGTCCAGGTCCGGGTGAAGCCGTCGGTCGACTTGACCGTGACCTTGTCGTCGGTCAGGGCGGTAACCTCGCCGCGCTGCACCGAGACCGTCTTCGTACCGCCGTCCTTGGTCTGCACCACGACGTCGCCGTGCAGCGTGTTCTTGCGCAGCAGCACCCGGGCCGCCCGACGCTTGCGCCACTCCTCGACCCGCTCCCTGCGCTTGTTGGCCGCGCTCGGGGTCGGCTCCACCTGCGCGGCCGTGCTCGCGTCGGCGTCCAGTTCCTCGGGGTCGAGGCCGAGCGCGGCCAGCGCCTGCCCCTCCGCGCCCATCGCGGCGACCACCTCGACGGCGCTCTCCTGCATCGCGTCCCGCTCGGCCCGGCCCACCCCGCAGCCGGCGGCGGCCAACGCGACCGTCACCAGCAGCGCGCCGGTGGCGGTGAAGGATCCCCTGCGTGCCATTCCTCGTCCTCTCGTCGGTGCTGGTCTGCCGGATCTCGCCGCGCCGTGCCAAGGCCGGCGGAGATCCGTGCTGTCAGCGTGGACCGGCCGGATGAGCCGACCGTCAGGCCGACGTTCGGGTCAGGTAAGGAATCCCGGCAGCCGGATGGTGAACGCAGCACCGCCCTCGGGAGCGTGCCCGGCGCTTATCTCACCGCCGAGCCGGCGGACCAGACCGGCGGCGAGCGCGAGCCCGAGCCCGCTGCCGACCTTGCGGAGCCCTCGGTAGCGTTGGTGCAGCGCCCCGCGCTCGAAGGCCACCGTCAGGTCGTTGTCGGTCAGCCCGGGGCCGCCGTCGCGGACCTCGATCACCCCACCGGCGCCCGGGTCGGCACCGGCCGGCCGGACCGCCAGCACCACCGGCGCACCGGGGGGCGCCACCCGCAACGCGTTCTCCAGGAGGCCGTCGATCACCTGTCGGATCCGCCCCGGGTCGGTGTACGCCGGCACCGGCTGCCCCGGCAGCTCCGTCCGGAACGTCACCCCTACCGAGGAGCACCGGTCAGCCCAGGTCCGACCGGCGTCAGCGGCCAGACCGGCCAGTTCCACCGGCACCGGTTCGAGGGAAAAGTCGACCGCCTCCAGGCGGGCCAGGGCGAGCAGGTCGGTGACCAACCGGTCCAGGTGCTCGGCCTCGGCGAGCATGGTCCGGCCGGTCTCGGCCGCCGCCGACGGTTCGACCACCCCGTCGGCCAGCGCCTCGGCGTAGCCACGGATCGCGGTCAGCGGGGTACGCAGTTCGTGCGAGACGGAGAGCAGGAACTCCCGCTGTCGTCCCTCGCTCGTGGCCAGCGCGGCGGCCAGCCCGTTCAGCGCGTACGCCAGGTCGGCCACCTCGGCCGGCGACTCGACCGGCACCCGGGCGGTACGGTCGCCGGCTCGCAGCCGGGCCGCGACGAGGGCCGCCCGACGGATCGGTCGGGCCAGCCGCCGGGCGAGCAGCGAGCCCGCGACCGCACCGGCGGCCAGCCCCGCCAGCAGCGGCAGCCAGAGACCGCGCAGCACCTGACGCCACACTCCCGCCCCGAGCGGGCGGGTCAGCACCACCCCGTCGCCGCCGGGCAACGCCCGGCCCTCGACGAGTGCCCGTTCCCCGTCGACCAGCCGCCGGCCGGAGAAGTTCCGCCCGTTGGACACCCGCTTCACCACCTGGGGAGGCAGGCCGGCGCGGTCGACAGCACCGCCCGAGATCAGGTAGATGGTGGTGCCCTGGTTGCCGAGTTGGCGGATCAACCGCTCACCGGCCAGCTCCCGGACCCGGGCGGGCCGCGCCCGCAGCAGTTCGGCGGCGACCTGGGCCTGCGCGGCGAGCGCCTGCCGGTCCCGTCGCTCGGCCGCACGAACCGCCACCGGCACCGCGACCACCGCGGTGACCAGGACCGACACCAGAGCCACCGCACAGGTCACCAGCACCGCGCGCGCGGTGAGCGTACGGCCGGGACGATCAGCCATCGGCGGCGTACCCGACTCCGCGATGGGTCCGGATGACGCTCGCCGCGCCGAGCTTCGCCCGGACCTGCGCCACGTGCACGTCGACGGTACGGGTGCCGGCGTGCGCCGCGTATCCCCAGACCGCGGCCAGCAACTCCTCGCGTGAGAAGACCCGACCCGGCCGGCTCATCAGGTGAGCCAGCAGATCGAACTCGGTGGAGGTGAGCTGCACCGGGGCGCCGTCGGCAGTGACCGACCTACGGTCGGGGTCGACGGTGACCCGGCCGAGCACGACGGGCTGCCCGACGCCGCCTGGTGGGCCGGCGGCCCGGCGCAGCACCGCCCGCAGTCGGGCGACGAGTTCGCGAGGGCTGAACGGTTTGGTGACGTAGTCGTCGGCGCCCAGTTCCAGGCCGACGACGCGGTCCACCTCGTCGTCGCGAGCGGTGAGGAAGATGACCGGCGTCCAGTCGCCGGCCTCACGCAACCGACGACAGACCTCGGTGCCCGCCAGTCCCGGCAAGGCGATGTCGAGCACGCAGGCCACCGGACGCAACCGGCGGGCCGCCGCGAGGCCGGCGCTGCCGTCCCGCTCGACGTGTACGCCGAAGCCGTCCCGGCTGAGGTAGAGCCGGACCAGGTCGGCGATGCTCGGTTCGTCCTCCACCACGAGGACCAGCCCGCGTTGCGGGTTCTCGGCGGTCACTGGGCCATGATTGCCGATCGACGAGACTCGGCAGCGTCGGGCTGTGTTCGGATTCGGTAAGAAGACCCGGTCAGTGGGCCACGACGGGCGCGAAGGAGCCCGGTCGGGCGGCAGCCGCCTCGGCGACGGTGGCCACGATCCGCGGCTGCGCGCTGCGTACGCGGGTGCGGAAGGCGTGATTGAGCAGGGCGTCCAGCTGCCACACCTGCTTCGGATGCTGAGTACGGATCAGGAAGCGCTCGCGGATGCCGTCGATCGCGGTAGCGGCCAACTCCACGCAGTGCAGGCGCGGGTCGGGGCTCCAGGTGACGTGGCTCAGCTCGCGGAGTTCCGTGTTGAGGTGCAGGCGGAGCCGGTGCAGCACCCGCGTCTGTCGGGTGACCACCAGCCTGCGGTGGGTGAGCAGCAGCAGGTAATCCCCGTCGACCGGTCGGTCCGGCCGGCTGCACCGGGTGACCAGGATGGTGGCGTCGCCGGAACCCACACAGCGACGGAACACCGGCATGTGCCGACTGGCGGTCTGCACCGCCAGACCGGCCTCGGCGGCGGCCGGAAGGAACGTTCGGGAGAAGACGTCCATGACCTGCCCAACGACCCTGCCCCCACGGTGACATGGCCAACGAACATGCTTTCTGCAATTTCCACACCACCGCCCACCCCACCCGACCTCGGCTAGTTGATCAAAAAGTCTTGGTCGTCCGGGCGCCGGCCAGAGACCAAAGCTTCTCAATCAACTTGGCTGGGAGGGGGTCAGAGGAGTTCGAGGATGGTGGCGTTGGCCATTCCGCCGCCCTCGCACATGGTCTGCAGGCCGTAGCGGATGTTGTTGTCGCGCATGTGCCCGAGCATCGTGGTCATGATGCGGGCACCGGAGCCGCCGAGCGGATGACCCAGGGCGATCGCGCCGCCGCGTGGATTGAGCCGCTCCGGGTCCGCCTCGGTCTCCGCCAACCAGGCCAGCGGTACGGGGGCGAACGCCTCGTTCACCTCGTACACCCCGATCTCCTCGATGCCCAGCCCCGCGCGGCGCAGCGCCTTCGCGGTGGCCGGGATCGGCGCGGTAAGCATGGCGACCGGGTCGTCCGCCGCGACCACGGCGGTGTGTACCCGGGCCAGCGGGCGCAGCCCGTGCCGGCTGGCCCACTCGCTCGTGGTGACTGCGAGCGCGGCGGCACCGTCGGAGATCTGCGAGGCCGAACCGGCGGTGACCACCCCGTCGGTACGGAACGGAGTGGGCAGCTCGCCCAGTTTCTCCAATGAGGTGTCGCGCCGGATGCCCTCGTCCACCGTGAACTTGCCGCCGTCGGCGAGCGCCACCGGGGCGACTTCGACCTCGAACGCGCCCGCGTCCTGCGCGGCGGCGGCCTTCTCGTGGCTGGTCAGCGCGAACTCGTCGAGCTGGGTGCGGGACAGGCGCCACCGCTGGGCGATGAGCTCCGCCCCCACGCCCTGGTTGAACGGGAGCGGTGAGTCCTCGGCGACCCCCTCGACCCCCCGGTAGCGGGCCAGGATCTGCTCGCTGAACGGCATTCCACCGGCCACGCTGGAGCCCATCGGCACCCGCGTCATCGACTCGACACCGCCCGCGATGACCAGGTCCGCCTGGCCGGAGAGCACGGTGGCGGCGGCGAAGTGCAGGGCCTGCTGGCTGGAACCGCACTGCCGGTCCAGGGTGGTGCCGGGCACCGACTCGGGCCAGCCGGCGGCCAGCACCGCGTTCCGGGCGACGTTCCACGACTGCTCCCCGACCTGGGAGACGCAGCCCCAGACCACGTCGTCCACCTGAGCCGGATCGATCCCGGTGCGTTCGGCGAGGGCACGCAGCACGTGCGCGGACAGATCCACCGGGTGCACTGTGGCCAGGCTGCCCTTGCGCCGCCCGACCGGGGTGCGCACCGCACCGACGACAACCGCGTCACTCATCTCTACTCCCCGGTAACTTGGGCTGCTCCCGATCCTACGCCCACCCGGGCAGACCGCCACGCCTCCGCCCACCCGCGCCGGCCGAAGGCTTCGTCGGCGGATGCCCGTGGCCGGCGGCGCTGGCATGCTGGTGCCGTGGCGTACGACACCATCGCGCGGCAGTGGCGGGTGCCCCGGGCCCTACCGGTCCTCAAGCTGACTGCCGCTGCCAGCGTGCTCGCCCTGGGGATCCTGCTCGCCGCGGGTGACCCGCTCCGGCCGGTGCTCGGCGGGCTGGCCGCAGTGGTTCTCACCGGGTGGGGCCTGCGGGATCTGGTCGCGCCGGTGCGGTTGGCGGTGGACCCGACCGGCATCACCGTACCGGCCGGGCTGCGGGGGCGACGGCATCTGCCCTGGCCGACGGTGGAGACCATCCAGGTGCACCGTCAGTCCGGGCGCGGACTGGCCGGACCGACGCTGGAGATCGACACGGGCGACTCGCTGCACCTGTTCAGCCGGCTCGATCTCGGCGCCGATCCGGCCGAGGTCGCCGACGCGTTACGCACCGTCCGAGCGGGAAGCCCCGGCGGCGCGGTTGATCCGCGCCCTGGGCAGGCGATGTGACCGGGTCCGCATCGCCGGTGCCGTCTCGGGCAGCGGTCAGCCCAGCAGCGCGGCCGTGCGGACCAGGGCCATCCCGAGCAGCACCACCACGATGATCGCGCCACCGCCGAACTGCACAAGCGTCCGGCGCGACCGCGGCGCATAGGCCAGCACCAGCGCCATCAGCGCGCCGAACACCAGGCCGCCCAGGTGACCGGCGATGGAGATCTGCGGCACGGTGAAGGTGAAGATCAGATTGATCACGAGGATGGGGAGGATCGCCGACGTGTCCCGACCCAGCCGTCGCATGATCACAAAGATCGCCGCGAAGAGGCCGAAGATGGCGGTCGACGCTCCCGCCGACATCTGGTTGGGCGCGCTGAACACGTATACCGCGACGTTGCCGCCGAAACCGGCGATCAAGTAGAGCGCGGCGAAGCGCAGCGGCCCGAGCACCGCCTCCAGCGAGCGACCCAGCACCCAGAGCGCCCACATGTTCAGCAGCAGGTGCACCACGCCGTAGTGCAGGAACATCGCGGTGATCAGTCGGTACCACTGACCCTCGGCGACACCGCCGACGGTGCCGTCGAGGAACATCGCCCGACCCAGCACCGCACCCCACTCGGTCAACGGGGTGCCGCCGCCCATCAGCCCGCCGAAGCCGTTTCCGCCGGCCGCCGCGTCCCCGCCCCGGTCGGAGGCGATCGAGACCAGCATCACCAGCAGGTTGAGGGCGATCAGGGTCTTGGTCACGTAACCGTGTCGGCCGACCACCCCGCCGCCGAAGGCGGTACGCGCCGGCCGCACGCTGCGGCGTCCCTCCGACACGCACTCCGGGCACTGGAAACCGACCGACGCCTCGTTCATGCAGTCCGGGCAGATGGAACGGTCGCAGCGGGTGCAGCGGACATACGTTTCCCGGCCGGGGTGGCGGTAGCAGGCCGGCGTGGTCGGCGGGGACTCGCTCATCGCTGGCCCCAGACACCCGAGCGCTCAGTCATGCGAGCAAAGGTACCCCGAGCCATCACTCAGGCGGGTCGACGCGTACCCGCGGCCGTCGGCCAGAGCGGGCACTGGTCCGGACACCGGTGGGGTGTCCGGACCAGTCCGCAAGCCGCCGGTCGTCCTCGGCGTGCCCGAACCGGCACTCGCCGAGCTGGTCGACCGGGCCATGAACCCGCAGGCCGGGCAGCCCTTGCGGCACCGCCCGCAGACGCCCGGTCAGGCCGAGCGCTCGATCTCGACGCGCTCGATGACGACGTCCTGGAGCGGCCGGTCACTGGGGCCGGTCGGGGTGTTGGCGATCGCCTCGACGATCTTCTCGGACTGCTCGTCGGCGACCTGCCCGAAGATGGTGTGCCGGTTGTTCAGGTGCGGCGTCGGCGAGACGGTGATGAAGAACTGCGAGCCGTTGGTGCCGGGCCCGGCGTTCGCCATCGCCAGCAGGTACGGCCGGTCGAACCGCAGCTCGGGGTGGAACTCGTCGGCGAAGGTGTAGCCCGGCCCGCCCCGGCCGGTGCCAGTCGGGTCACCCATCTGAATCATGAACCCGCTGATCACCCGGTGCGAGATGGTGCCGTCGTAGTACGGACCACTGCCCGGCTGCCCGGTCCGCGGGTCGGTGTACTCGCGGGTGCCCTCGGCCAACTCGACGAAGTTGCGGACGGTCTTCGGGGCGTGGTTGCCGAAGAGCTCCAGCCGGATCGGGCCGGCGTTGGTGTGCAGGGTGGCGTAGACAGCCTCGGCCACGGGTACTCCTTATTCGTTGGTCAGTTCCATGCGGATCCTCCCATGTGCCCGATCTGGACATGCGGAGGCATCCGAAGGTGGAGGATGAGACAGAGCAACTCCCAGGAGGTGGGACCGTGTTTGGAAACTGGCGGCGCAAGACCCAGGCGCAGTTGGCCCGGGCCGAACTGAACCGCAGCATCGGTCACCTGAGGCAGGCCGCCACGCATGCCGCGAGGGGGGCCGGCGACACGGTCGGCCCACGATTCCAGGCGGCCCGCGGTGCGGTGGCACCGACCGCCGTCGTGGTCCGGGACCGGGCATCGAGCGGCCTGGCATCGACGGCCGCCGCCCTCGCGCCGCTTGCTCTGGCCGTACGTCACGCGCAGTCCGACGCGGCCGATCGGGCCGCCAAGGGGAAAAAGGCCGCGGTTGCCAAGCAGGCCGCGGTCAGTAGGAAGGCGAAGAAGATGAAGGCGAAGAAGAAGTCCCGCCGGAGCGGGACCATGATCGGCCTGCTGGCCGCCGGCACGGTCGCGGGGCTGGCCGGCGCGATGGCCCTGCGGCGGCACCGCGAGCAGCAGGAGTGGGCCGAGTACGACGCGGGTGCCGCGCTCGAGCCGATGCACGAGGAGGTGGAGACCATCGAGGTGCGTACCACCGGCGCCGGCAAGGTCTCGACCGGAGCGGGCAGCTCGGCGGTGGCCGGCGGCGACAGCGCCTCCACCACCCCCACCCCGACCGCGCCGTCCGGGGTAGCCGCCACCGGGAAGGTCCCCTCGGTCGCCGAGGGCGCCCACACCAGCACCGGCCGTCCCGCCGACAACCTGACCAAGGCCACCACCAACCACAAGTCAAACACCCGCGCCTGACCCTCTCCCCTCCTCCCACCCCCACCCCCGCCCCCGCCCCCGCCCCCGCCCCCGCCCCGCCCAGGTTGATCATGAAGTTGTTGCCGCGCACATCGGTGTGTCGCGACAACAACTTCATGATCAACGCAGACCGCGAGGCGGGCGGGGAGGGGTGGGTGGGGGTGCGGGGGTGGGGGGGTGGGGGGTAGGGGGTGGGGTCAGAGCCAGTCGTTGCGGCGGAACCAGCGGTAGAGGGCCAGCGAGATGCTGAGCATCAGGGCCAGCACCACGGGGTAGCCGTAGGTCATCCTCAGCTCCGGCATGAAGTCGAAATTCATGCCGTAGATGCCGGCGATCGCGGTCCACACGGCGGCGATGGCCGCCCAGGCCGCGATCTTGCGCATGTCGTTGTTCTGGTCGACCGTCACCTGGGCCAGCCGCGCCTGGAGGATCGAGTTGAGCAGGTCGTCGTAGGAGTTGACCTGCTCGACGGTGCGGCTGAGGTGGTCCTGCACGTCCCGGAAGTAGCGGCGCACCTCCTTGGGCACGTCCCGGTTCATCTGCGAGGTCAGTGTCACCAGCGGCCGTTGCAACGGCATCACCGCCCGCTTGAACTCGACCAGTTCCCGCTTCATCTGGTAGATCCGCTGGATCCGGCCGCTGGTCTGGCGGTCGAAGACCTCCGTCTCCAGCACGTCCATGTCGTCCTCAAGCTGGTCGGCAACCTCCAGGTAGAGGTCGACGACCCGGTCCGTGATCGCGTACGCGACCGCCCAGGGACCGTTGAGCAACAGCTCCCGGCGTGCCTCCAGCTCCTCGCGTACGGGCGCGAGCCGGCAGGCGTCGCCGTGCCGGACGCTGATCACGAACTGCGGGCCGATGAAGAGCATCACCTGTCCGGTCTCCACCACCTCGGAGTTCTCCGTCAGCTCGGTGTGCTCGCAGTAGCGGGCGGTGCGCAGCACCAGGAAGCTGACCTCGCCGAACCGTTCGAGCTTCGGACGCTGCTGGGCCTTCACCGCGTCCTCCACGGCCAGCTCGTGCAGCCCGTACGTGGTGGCGATCTCGGTCATCTCGGCCAACTCGGGCTCGTGCAGGCCGAGCCAGACGAAGCCTGCCTCGGCGCTGCGAGCCGCAGCCAGCGCGTCGGCGTAGTCCCAGTCGCCGGCCTGCCGTTGACCGTCGAGATAGAGCGCGCAGTCGACCACCGCGCTGCGTCGCTGGTCGACCGACGTCTGATCGGACTGAGATCCGTCCGGGCTGAGCCGGCGCGTCATGGCCCGCACGGGTGACCAGTTCCGGGGCCGCAGGGCGCGGCTCCCGTTGGCGCTCGCGTTCCGGTTGCCGGTGGTGGCCGGGCCGTCCGGCGAGGTCGTCCCCGCGCGTCGCGTCCGCTCCGTCATCACGTCCTCCCCCCGCCGGCTGCGGTTTGCAGGTTACGCCGCCACAGTGATCATGGCCGGGTGGCAGGGGTGGCGCCGGACGGACCGGACCGCATTGGGGGGGTGAAGGGGCGATCCGGCCCGCCCGGCGCCGTGGGGGCGGGGGTTGGGCATACGCGTCGTGAGTGACGCTCGCAGCATTGTGGGCTCCGAGTCGCTTCAGCGGGAGCCCCAGACCGCCCGGTACCGCCCTTCTGTCAGAAAGCCGACAGAAATTCAGCCGCGTACCGCCTTCATCGCCTCGGCCAGCCGCCGAACCCCCTCCTCGATCCGATCCGCGGTGACCGCCGAATAGGCCAGCCGGAGAGCGGACCGGCCACCGTCGACGACGAAGTCGCTGCCCTTGACCACCGCGACGCCACGCTCGGCCGCCGCCGGGGCGAGCCGGTCGACCGCCACGTCCTCCGGCAGTTCTACCCAGAGGAAGTAGCCACCGTCCGGCTCCACGAACCGGGCCTCCGGAATGTGCCGACGCAGCGACTCGGCGAGCACCGTGGCGCGCTCACCGAGAGCCGCCCGGACCGTCTCGATCGAACGCCCGATGTCCCCCGACACGCAGAACTGGTGCACGATGGCCTGGGAGACCATGCCGGGAGAGATGTAGAGGCTTGTCGCCTTCTTCGCGATGTCGCCGATCAGGTCCGCCGGGCCCACCAGGTAGCCCACCCGCACCCCCGGGCAGACGGTCTTGGTGAAGCTGGAGGCGTGCACGACCACGTTGCGGGTGTCCATCGACAGCATCGACGGCAGTGCCTCGCCCCGGAACCGGATGTCCGCGTACGGGTCGTCCTCGAAGATCGTGAAACCGAACTCGGCGGCCAGGTCGAGTAGTTCACGGCGCTTCTCCAGGGACAGCGTCACGCCGGCCGGATTCTGGTAGTTCGGGATGACGTGCGCCAGCCGGGGGCGCACCCCGGACTCCAGCAGCTTGCGCAGCTCGGCGGTGTCCAGACCGTCCGGCTGGATGGTGACGGCGTGCAGCTCACTGCCCATGTTCCGCAGGTTCAGCAGGGTGCGGTCGTAGGTGGGACGCTCCACCACCACCGCGTCGCCGGGTCGGACCAGGTGATCGAAGAGAAAGGCGTCGGCCTGCAACGATCCGTTGGTGACCAGCACCTGCTCCGCCTCGACACCGTGCTTCTCGGCGATCCACTTCCGGAGCGGCAGGTAACCGACGGAGGTGCCGTACGCGGTCACCCCGGCGGGGTCGGCGTCGAAGGCGCGGACGGCGGCGGCCTTGAGCCCCTCGACATCGACGATGTCCAGTGAGGGGGCGCCACGGGCAAAGGAGATCAGCTGCTCGGCGGTCATGGCTGTTCAGCGTACGGGCGGAGGTGGGACGTGCGCGGAAGGCACGGCGATGTCCGCATCCTGAGCCACCGGGTCGGGTGAACGGTCGCGGTCGGTGGCCGACCCCGCGCCCCGCCGCCTGTGCGGCAGATCAGGCCGGAAGGCCGACCGGTTCGTCCTGCGGGCGTCGCGACGTCCCCGCGACCCGCAGGCCCAGCAGAGTCATCAGCTGTCCCCAGTCGAAGTAGGACCGCCAGGCGGCGATCCGGCCCCGACGCACCCGGACCACGTCCACCACCTCCCAGGCGACGTCCCGCCCGGTGGGCGCGACGGTCCCGAAAGGGGTGTGCAGCACGCCGGTGTGCGTGCCGGTCAGCAGGTGCTCGACCGCCGCGCCACCGGCCGTGCGTACCGCACCGAGCGGCTCGACCCGCAGGTCGGGGAAGGCGCCCGTCCAGGTACGCAGCAGGGCCGGCAGCTCGGACGGACGCACCGTGACGCCGGGCATGGCGTAGCGCGCGTCCGTCGCGTACAGCTCCGG
Source organism: Verrucosispora sp. WMMD573 (assembly GCF_027497175.1). Lineage (NCBI taxonomy): Bacteria > Bacillati > Actinomycetota > Actinomycetes > Micromonosporales > Micromonosporaceae > Micromonospora > Verrucosispora sp. WMMD573. The sequence goes on from NZ_CP114901.1 coordinate 1,356,576, forward strand.
CAGGCGAGCCACGTCGCGCCGCAGGAGCATCTCGTACTGCTGCTGGATCAACCGGTCCGCGCCACGCATCACGCCTCCCCGCGCGGGGCACGATCGGCCCGCGCCCGCAACAGGGGCATTACCCGCCGACCGGCCCGCCCAACCCGGAACGGATCGACCGACCGCCGATCGGCAACCTGGTCAGCCGGTGCCGACCATCCGGCTGGCCGCCCACACCCGCATGATGTCGCGTACGGAGATGACGCCGGCGACCTCACGACCGTCGAGGACGACCAGGTGCCGGAAGCCACCCCGGGCCATCGCCGCCGCCGCTTCCTCGATCGTCCATTCCGGCCCCGCGTAGACGACGTCCCAGGTCAGGTGGGCCCCGGTCCGTTCGACGTCGCAATCGAGACCGGCCCCGATCGCGTTGAGCACATCCCGCTCGGTCATGATCCCGATGCCCTCGGAATCCGGGTCGATCACGACCGCCGACCCGATGCCGCGCTCCGACATCATCCGCGCCGCCTGCCGCAGCGTGTGCTCCGGACCGACCACGAGGATCTCGCTGGACATAGCTTCCCGAACCTGCATGACACATCACCCCTTTGGGACGGCTGCACCCGGTTACCCGCAATGGTGAGCCCCGTAGGTTTCCAGGACAAGACCGGACATCGTCGCGGCGGGACGGTCACGGCTACTGTTCTTGACGTGTCCACCGAGCCGCTGCGCTGCGCCGGAGCGCTTATCGTCGCCCCCGACGGACGCCTGTTCTTCCAACGCCGCTCGCCGCACCGGCGACTCTTCCCCAACTGCTGGGACATCGTCGGCGGGCACCTCGAACCGGACGAGTCCGTGCACGACGCGCTGCGCCGGGAGGTCACCGAGGAGACCGGCTGGCGGGTGTCCGAGGTGCTCGCCGAGGTCGGCGAGTACCGCTATGTCGGGGACGACGGCCTGGCCCGGATCGAGAGCGACTGGCTGGTCCGGGTCGACGGTGAGCTGACCGCGCCCGTGCTGGAGGCGGGCAAGCACACCGAGTACCGCTGGCTCGGTCCCGACGACCTCGACCTGCTCGACGAGCACCGTGACGTCAACGACGGGTTGATTCGGCACATCGCCGAGCGGGCCTTCGCCGTCCTGCGGTCCATCGGTTCGTGAGCGACACGGTCGAGCGCCGGGCACACCGCGGTGAGCATCGGGAACTGCCCGACGGTCCGCAGCGCCAGGCCATCGAGCTAAAGACCGACCGCCGAGCGGCCGGACCGTACGCCGTGCTGACCGCCGAGGAACGGTTGACCATGCTCGCCGACCTGGCGGCTCTGCCCGGCTGACCGGGGTGCCCACGGCCGCTGGCCGCTGACCGGCGGCAGCGCCGCCACGGGCGGCGCTATCCTCCTTCGGTGAACGCCGCGAGAACAGGAAACGATGCCGGCATGGTCGGAATGGTGCTGGCAGCTGGCGCAGGTCGCCGGCTACGCCCGTACACCGACACGCTGCCCAAGGCGCTGGTGCCGGTGGATGGCGAGATCACCATCCTCGACATCGCGTTGCGCAACCTGGCCGAGGTGGGGCTCACCGAGGTCGTGGTGGTGGTCGGCTACGCCGCCGACGCGGTCCGCGAACGCCAGGCCGAGCTGGAGCGCCGGTACGGCGTCACGATCACCCTGGTGCCCAACGACAAGGCCGAGGAGTGGAACAACGCCTACTCCCTCTGGCTGGCGCGTGACTGGTTCTCCCGGGGGGTCCTGCTGGTCAACGGCGACACCGTGCACCCGGTGAGCATCGAGAAGACCCTGCTGGCCGAGCGGGGGGCCGGTGTGCTGCTGGCGATCGACACCCTCAAGCCGCTGGCCGAGGAGGAGATGAAGACCACCTTCGACGCCGCCGGCCAACTCACCCGGATCACCAAGCTGATGGACCCGGGCGAGGCGTACGGCGAGTACATCGGGGCCACCCTCATCGAGCCGCAGGTGGCCGAAGCGCTCGCCGACGCCCTGGAGGCGACCTGGCGGCGCGACCCGAACCTGTACTACGAGGACGGGTACCAGGAGTTCGCCGACCGTGGCGGCGAGGTCCGGGCCGCGCCGATCGGCGACGTGGCATGGGTCGAGGTCGACAACCACGCCGACCTGACCCGGGCGCGGGAGATCGCGTGCCGCTACTAGCCCGTACCGTCGCGACGCCGCTGTCGATCGAGGTCCGCCGGGGCGCGGTGGCCGACCTCGGCTCGCTGCTGGCCGACCGCCGGATCTCCAGCGGCGGTGACGTCGCGGTGGTGGTCGGCCCGGGTCAGGGCGAGAAGATCGTCGAGCTGTGCCGTCCCTCGCTCGGGTCGGCCGACGTGTTCACCGTCACCGGTGGCAGCGTCGATTCCGCGAACGAACTCGGCGACCAGCTGCGCCGCCGCAGCTACGACGCCGTCGTCGGCATCGGCGGTGGGAAGACCATCGACACCGCCAAGTACGCCGCCACCCGCTACGGCATTCCGATGGTCACCGTGGCGACAAGCCTCGCCAACGACGGGATCGCCTCTCCGGTGGCGTCGCTGGCCCATGAGGGCGGCAAGGGCTCCTACGGGGTGCACATCCCGATCGCCGTGCTTGTCGATCTCGACTTCGTGGAGAACGGACCGGACCGGCAGACCCAGGCCGGCATCGGCGACGCGGTGAGCAATCTCAGCGCCTGCGCCGACTGGGAGCTGGCCCACGAGGTGCGCGGCGAGCCGATCGACGGGCTGGCCGTGACGCTGGCCCGCACCGGGGCGGAGGCCCTGGTCAACCACCCCGGCAAGATCACCGATGACGCGTTCCTGACCACGCTGGCCGAGGCGCTGATCCTGGGCGGCATCTCGATGTCGATCTGCGGTTCGAGCCGGCCGGCCAGCGGCGGCGACCACGAGATCTCACACGCAATCGACCACCTCTTCCCGAGCACCGCCTCGCACGGCGAGCAGGCCGGCCTCGGTGCGTTGTTCTGCACCTTCCTCCGGGGCGACCCGGAACGGTTCAGCCAGCTCGCCCGCTGCCTGCACCGGCACGGGCTGTCCACCCGACCCGCCGACCTCGGGCTCACCGACGAGCAGTTCGTCGAGGCGGTTGCCTTCGCCCCGCACACCCGGCCCGACCGTTACACGATCCTCGAACACCTGGCGCTGTCCGCCGACGACCTTCGTACCCGGCTGGGAGACTACGTTGACGCCCTCCGTGAGCACCTTGGCTGAGCCGTCCCACCCCACGGCCGCCGACTTCCACCGGGTGAACCGGGGCGGTGGCCTGTTCAGCGAGTCGGTCAGTCAGTGGATCGGCGCGGTCTTCGCGCTGGTCGCCCAGCGTCTCGGGCTCCGGCCGACCGCGCTGACCATCACCAACCTGCTGCTCGGGCTGGCCACCTCGGTCACCGTGGTCGCCCTCGCCGGCCCGGTCGCCGCCGGGGACGTGCCGGCTCCGGTGGTCGGGTTGGTCGCACTCTTCGGCTGGCAGATCGCGTACGCCCTGGACTGCGCCGACGGTCAACTCGCCCGGGTGACCGGGCAGGGCAGCGCGGCCGGTGCCCGAGTCGACGTGCTCTGTGACGTGGCCGCCCAGATCGCCCTGGTCGCTGCCCTGTCTGCCACCGCCGTGGCGCAACAGCCGGCAACGCCGACCTGGCTGGTGGCCGCGTTCGCCGGCACCTGGATGGTCAACCTGGTCACCTCGGTGATGCAGTCCGGCCCGAACGCCGCGAGCATGGTCACCAGCACCAGCCTGCCCGTACGCCTGGTGAAGCTGGTCCGCGACTACGGCGCGGTCATCTTCGTGGCCGCCCTGGTCCTGGCGCTGGCCCCAGCTCTCACGCTCTGGGTGATGCTCGCCTTCACCGCAGTCAACGGCGGCTTCCTCCTGACCAGCATCGCCTTCTCCGCCCGCTCCAGCCTCCACTGACCGAGGGGCGCGGCGCCCGATCCGCGAGACGCGGGATGTCGTGGCTTCCCGTCGCCGGGAGACCGCGACATCCCGCAACCGGTGTCCGCCGTCAGCGGCGCAGGCCGGCGTAGATGTCGATCAGGCGTTTGGTGACGGTGTCCGGGTGGAAGTTGCGCTCGTAGCGCAGCCGGGCGGCGGCCGACAGCGCCGAGGCACCGGCGGCGGCCATCGGCAGGGCGGCGGCCAGGGCGGCCGGCTCCGGCGGCACCACCCAGCCCGCCTCACCTGTCAGCACACCGGCCGGCACCGCCCACTGCTGCCCGGTCCGGTCGGCAGCGGCACCCGCTGTCGCGGACCCGGCGTCAGGCCGGACGCCGGAGTCCGGGGCCGAGGGGCCGGGCACAGCGCCGGAGACGGCGGAGGCGGACGCCGAGGCGGCCACGGCCGGACCGGTGCCGGCGGGTTCCCGGGGAGTGTCCGCGCCGACCAGGTAGGGAATGCCGCCCAGCGCGGTGCCGAGCACCGGCCGACCGCTGGCCAGCGCCTCGATGATCACGGTCGGCAGCACGTCGTGCCAGGTGGATGTCGCCAGCACCACGGCACTGTCGGCCAACGCCTGCCGAACGCCGGCCCGGTCCAGCGGGCCGAGGTAGGTGACGTCGGAGCGCTCTGCCGCCACCGCTTCGACAAGCGGGCGCAGTTCGCCGTCTCCGGCGACGCGAAGTGGGCCCAGCGCGCCGTCGGGGTGTCGCCGCCAGGCCTCCACGAGCAGGTCGAGACCCTTCTCGGGAGAGAGCCGGCCGAGGAAAAGGAAACCCTGGCCGAGCGGTGCGGGTGTGCCCGGGTCGGGGATCCCGTTCGGTTTCACCACGATCCGCGAATCGGGGATGCCGTAGTCGCGCAGGTGATCGGCGACCGCGGTGGTCAGGGCGATGAACCGGTCCACCGACTTCCAGGTGCCCCGGTGCACGGCCAGGGTGGTGGCCATCAACGCGCTCTGCGCCCGTGACCCCCGGTAGCAGCGGTGCACCACCGCCGGTACGCCCAGGGCCCGACCCCGGCAGTCCTGGCAGATGATGCCGTCGCGGAAGTACAGCCCCGAGGAGCAGACCTGGCGGTAGTTGTGCACCGTCTGCACCACGGGAACCCCGTGCCGGTGCGCGGTCCGCACCACCCAGGGCGACAGCAGCGGGTACGGGTTGTGCAGGTGGAGCACGTCCGGACGATGCTCGGTGAGCAGTCGGGACAACTCCTGCTGGGCGCGGGGTGCGTAGATCGGGGAGATCGGCAGCAGCGCCTTCGCCGTCTTCGGCATCGTCGGGATCTCGTCGGAACTGCGCAGGAACGGCAGCACCTCCACCCCGGCGGCGGTGAGCTGAGCGATCTCGGCGTCGACGATGGTGTTCTCACCGGAGGGCTGAGCTTCCCGGTACCGGTTGTGCGCCACCACGATTCTCACGGGAAAGAAGGCTACCGTTGGACGATGCCCGAACTACCTGAGGTGGAGGCGCTCGCCGGTTACCTGCGACAGCGCGCGGTGGGCCGGCGGGTCGACCGCCTGGAGGTCGCCGCGATCAGCGCCCTGAAGACGTACGATCCGGCGCCGACCGCCGTCGCGGGCCGGGCGGTGACCGACGCCCGGCGGTACGGCAAGTTCCTCGACGTGGTCTTCGACGGCGGTCTGCACCTGGTGGTCCACCTGGCCCGCGCCGGCTGGTTGCACTACCGGGAGGCGTTCGCCTCGGCCGCCCCGTTGCGGCCGGGCAAGGGACCGATCGCGATCCGGGTACGCCTCGACGACGGCTCCGGCTTCGATCTGACCGAGGCCGGTACGCAGAAGAAGCTCGCCGCCTACCTGGTGACGGATCCGCTGGCGGTGCCCGGGGTCGCCAAGCTCGGGCCGGATGCCCTCTCGGCCGACCTCGCCACCTTCGCCGGTGCGCTTCGTGGCCGCCGGGGCCAGGTCAAGGGGGTGCTCACCGACCAGGCGGTGCTCGGCGGGGTCGGCAACGCGTACTCCGACGAGATTCTGCACACCGCGAAGCTGTCGCCGTTCGCGTTGACCGACCGGCTGACCGACGACCAGATGGCGACCCTGCACGCGGCGACCCGCCGGGTGCTCGGCGACGCGGTGACCCGGTCGCTGGGGCAGCGGGCCGCGGAGTTGAAGGGCGAGAAGCGGTCCGGCCTCAAGGTGCACGCCCGCACCGGGTTGCCCTGTCCGGTCTGTGGAGACACCGTCCGGGAGGTCTCGTTCGCCGACTCCAGCCTCCAGTACTGCCCCACCTGCCAGACCGGCGGCAAGCCCCTCGCTGACCGACGGTTGTCCCGACTTGTACGGTGAGTAGCACCACTGCTGATTACGGAGCGGAATCGGACGTGCGGTGCGCAACCACCGCTCCGGCGCTCTACCCGGACCGTCATCCATCGGTATAGTGGCCCGGTCCCCGGCCTACAAATGGGGTGGGGCCGGCCAGATCCCAGGCGGTAGGTGGCCGCCGCGCAAAGTCCCTCGGGTCGGCGACGGAACGGAACTCGCGTGGGAAACTGGAACGGTGGGCGACCCGGGCGGTCACGGCGAGTGAACGCGGCGGGTCATGCGGGAGGACATGGGTGAGGTGACGACTAGCCTCCAGCGCCCGGTGACCAACGAAGGCCGGAGCAAACTCGTGCGGCACGTCGACAGCTTCGAGATCCAGCCGCCGAACCCGCCGTCCCCGAACGGCGTACCCCGGACGGCGTGGGCCCGGGCCCGGCGACGCGTGTCGCGCTGGCACCGGCCGTACACGGCGATCCTGCTGCTGCTCGACTTCGCCGCCGCGGCGTTCGCCAGCTACACCGCGATCCGCACCTTCGACCAGGCCACCGCGGGTTTCCACCAGGCCCAGAACGAGAACGACCAGACCTGGTTCTACACTGTCGCGTTCCTGCTGCTGCCGCTCGGCTGGCTGGTCATCCTCTGGTTCAACGGCGCCTACGACCGGCGCTGTCTCGGGCTCGGGCCGGACGAGTTCAAGCGGGTGATCCGGGCCGGGGTGACCGTCTGCGCCGCGGTGTCGTTCCTGGCCTTCGCCACCAAGACCGACCTGTCCCGGTTCACCGTCGGCACCGCCCTGCTGCTCGCGCTGCTGCTGATCCTGCTGGGCCGGATCCTGGCCCGTTTCGTGCTGCACACCGTCCGGCGCAACATCCAGCAGGCGGCGCACCGGATGGTGCTGGTCGGCACCCTGCCGGAGTGCCTGGAGGTGTACACGGCGGTCACCCGCACCCCGGCCGCCGGGCTGGTTCCGGTCGCCATCCACATCACCGACGGGTACGCGGCGGCCAAGGGCGTGCAGACCCCGGTTCCGGTGTACGCGGGCCGCGACGTGCTGGCCCTGGTGCGCGAGGTGGGCGCGGACACCATCGCGGTCTGCGGCTCGGCCAGCGCCGAGCCCGGTGAGCTACGCCGCCTGGCCTGGCAGTTGGAGGGCTCCGGCGTCGACCTGGTGGTGGCACCGCAACTGACCGACATTGCCGGTCCCCGAGTGCACATCCGCCCGATCGAGGGCCTGCCGCTGCTGCACGTCGAGGAACCCACCCTGACCGGGCCGGCGCTGCTGGCCAAGAACATGATGGACCGGGTCGCCGCCGGGCTCGGGCTGCTCGCCCTGATCCCGGTCTTCGTCGCGATCGCCATCGCCATCCGGATCTCCGATCCGGGTCCGGTCTTCTTCCGCCAGCCCCGGGTGGGGCACGAGGGGCGCACGTTCCGGGTGTGGAAGTTCCGGACCATGTACGTCGACGCGGAGGACCGGCTGGCCAGCCTGGTCGACCAGAACGAAACCGACGGCATGCTGTTCAAGATGAAGCAGGATCCCCGGGTCTTCCCGGTGGGCCGCTTCCTGCGCGCCTCGTCGCTGGACGAGCTGCCGCAGCTGATAAACGTGCTCAAGGGTGAGATGTCCCTGGTCGGGCCGCGTCCGCTGCCCGCCGACGACGGCGACTTCCTGGGTGATGTGCGGCGCCGGCTGCTGGTCCGCCCGGGTATGACCGGCCTGTGGCAGGTGTCTGGCCGCTCCGATCTCTCCTGGGACGAGGCCGTCCGGTTGGACCTGTACTACGTCGACAACTGGTCGCTGGCGTACGACCTGAGCATCCTGTGGCGCACCGTGGGCGTGGTGGTGGCGCGCAAGGGCGCGTACTGACCGGTGCCCACCCCTTTCCCGCAGCGTCCGCAACCAGCAGGATCGTCGACGTGGGTGGCAACGTCTCCGCCGTGATCGGCGTCTTCTCCCTGGTCAGCGTGCTGGCCGGGGCGCTGTTCGCGGTCGGTCGGCTGCGTGGGCGGCGCGGTATCGCCACGCCCGGCCAACGGGCCACCTACGAGGTGCTGCACACCGCCGGCCTGGCGGCCGAACCGCTGCGCGCCGGGCTGAACCCGGCCGGCGCGGCAAAGGCCGCCCGCCACCTGCGCACCCTGGTCGGCGCGGAAGGGCTGGCGTTGACCGACACCGACGATCTGCTCGCACTCGACGGACGCGGCGCGCACCACCGGGAGCAGCTGCGGACCGCCGCCCGGCGGGTGATCGCATCCGAGCGTTCCACGGTGCTGGGCGAGGCGGAGCTGACCTGCGACCGGATCGACTGCCCGGTCCGGGGCGCGGTGGTGGCCCCGCTCGGTGGGGCGTCCGGCCGGATCACCGGCGCGCTGGTCGCCGTCACCGACGGCGCACCGGCGCCCGGCCTGGTCCAGGCCACCCTGGAGACCGCCCACTGGGCCGGCAGCCAACTGGCCCTGGCGGAGCTGGACTCGTCCCGGGAGCGCCTGGCCCGGGCCGAGGTACGCGCCCTGCGCGCCCAGATCAGCCCGCACTTCATCTACAACGCGCTGACCGCGATCGGTTCCTTCGTCCGCACCGATCCGGAGCGGGCCCGCGAGCTGATCCTGGAGTTCGCCGAGTTCACCCGGTACTCGTTCCGGGCGCACGGCGAGTTCACCACGCTGGCCGAGGAGCTGCGCTCGATCGACCGCTACCTGACGATCGAGCGGGCCAGGTTCGGAGACCGGCTTCAGGTTCGGCTCCAGATCGCCCCCGAGGTGCTGCCGGTGACCCTGCCGTTTCTGTGCCTGCAGCCACTTGTCGAGAACGCGGTACGCCACGGGTTGTCGCGCAAGCCGGGCACGGGCATGGTGAGCATCGAGGCCCGGGATGCCGGCGCCGAATGCCACATAACGGTGGAGGACGACGGAGTGGGGATGGATCCGGCCACGCTAACCGCGGGAATCGCCGAGCTGGCCGGGTCGACCGGCGACCCGGGGGACGATCCGGGCCAGCACGTCGGGTTGTCGAACGTCGACGAGCGGCTGCGCTCAGTGTTCGGCGACGGTTTCGGCCTGGTCGTCGAGACCGGCGTCGGCTCGGGTACGAGGGTGAGCATGCGGGTGCCGAAGTTCCACCCCGGCGTACGGGCGGGTTCGTGACCGGCTCCGGCCCGCCCGCCGCCACCGGCTTCCTGCGGGTGCTGGCGGTGGACGACGAGCCACCGGCGTTGGACGAGTTGGCGTACCACCTGCGGGCCGACCCCCGGGTGGCCCGGCTGTACACGGCCGGCGACGCCACCGAGGCGCTGCGGGTGCTCCGTGACGACGACGTGGACGTGGTCTTCCTGGACATCCGGATGCCCGGCCTGGACGGCATGGAGCTGGCCCGGGTGCTGCGCCGCTTCGCCCGGCCTCCGGCGATCGTCTTCGTCACCGCCTACGACGACGGTGCCGCGGACGCCTTCGACGTGGGGGCCACCGACTACGTGCGCAAGCCGGTACGCGCCGAGCGGCTGGCCGAGGCGCTGCGCCGGGTGGTCGGCTCGCGGGTGGTACCCACCCATCCCGCCGCGGTGGCCCGGGCCGAGGAGGATCCCACGATCCCGGTCGAACTTGCCGGCACCACCCGGATGCTGCCCCGGTCCGCCGTGCGGTGGGTCGAGGCACAGGGCGACTACGCCCGGCTGCACACGGCAGACGGGTCGCACCTGGTACGGGTGTCGCTGGCCACGCTCGCCGAACGGTGGGCCGACGCCGGGTTCGTCCGGATCCATCGGTCTTACCTGGTGCAGCTGCGGCTGATCGCCGAACTCCGCCTGGTCAACTCCGGCTACGTGGTGGTCATCGACGGCACCGAGCTGCCGGTGAGCCGCCGGCACACCCGGGAGCTGAAGGACAAGCTGGTCCGGGCCGCCAAGCAGGAGTGGAGCCGCTGACCCGGCCGGGCCGAGCGATTCTCGTACCCCATAGAGATCGTTGTTGTTCTACTCTCCTGTGGTCGGTTCAACACGGGGCGCGGGGCCGGCGTGGGCGCGACGCCTGTCTGAGCCGCCCCGCCCCCTCAGGTCTGGACACAAATGCAAATCCCTCTCATCCGCCGGGCCGCCCTGGCCTGCGTCACGGCGGCTGCCGTGCTGTTGTCGGGCGCCACACCCGCGCTGGCCGACTCGACCGGCACGATCAGCGGCCGGTTGACCACCGCCGCCGGCGCCGCCGCACCCGACGTCCCGGTCGTCGTCTATCGCAGCGGCGAGTACGACGTCGTGGCCAACACGATGACCGACGCCGACGGGGCCTACACGCTGCCGCATCTGGACCCGGGGTCCTACACCGTCGGTTACCTGCCCGACAGCCGTCCGGAGCAGTACTACCGGCAACAGGCGTGGCCCTGGGACGCGGACCCGGTCATCGTGACCGCGGGCGCCACGACCACGGTCGACGAGCAGTTGCTGGCCACCGGCACCATCTCCGGCCAGCTCCTGGACACCGCCGGCGAGCCCGTGATCGACCTGCGGGTGGTCGCCGCCGAGGCCGACTCCGGCCAGATGGCCAGCGCACGCACCGACGACGCCGGCCGGTACGAGATGAACGTGGTCTCGGGCCGGTACCGGGTGAGCTTCGAGCCGATCGAGGGCTCCTACCAGAGCCAGTACGTGCCGGGGCAGGTGGACGAGGAGAGCGCTGGCGTCTTCCAGGTCACCGATGGTGCACGGGTCGTGGCCGACGACACCGTACTGCCCGTGGGCACGCTGTCCGGCCGGTTCACCACCGCCGCCGGGGCACCCCTGGCGAACGCGCAGGTCACCATCTACGCCCCGAACATGTACAGCGTGCACTGGACCGAGACCAACGCCGACGGCGTGTTCGAGGTCCAGCTCATCGCCGGCTCCTACAAGGTTGGCCTGCACGCCGACGAGCGGCACCAGTACTACCCGGGGCAGCTCGAATCCGCTCAGGCAGAACTTGTGACCGTGCGCGGCGGCGAGGAAACCAGCATCACCGACAGCCTGCTGGGCACCGGCTCCATCCGGATCAGCGCGGTGGACTCGGTGACCGGTGCGCCGGTGGCCAACTTCTGCGCCCACGACGGGTGCAGCAACGGCAGCGGCCGGGTGACCATCAGCGACCTGGCGCAGGGACGGCACGACATCCACGTCTACGTGCCCGACGGCCGGTACTTCTCCCGGGATCGCACCGGCATCCAGGTGCGTGCCGACCAGACCACCGAGTTGACCATCAAGCTCCGTCCGGGCGCGGTCATCACCACCACCGTCCTGGACCGGCAGAGCGGCTCGCCCGTCTCCGGGGTCTGCCTGGACGCCTTCGCGCCCAAACGGGTCGCGCTGCGGGACGGCTACGGCAATTGCAGCAACCGCAGCGGTCAGATCCGCGTCGGTCCGCTCACCGCCGGTGACTACAAGCTCTTCGCCGTCCCGCAGAACTCGACCTACGGGCGGCAGTGGGTGGGTCCCGACGGTGGCACCGGCGACGAGCGGGAGGCGGCGATCGTCACCGCCGCCGTCGGCCAGGTGGCCACCGGGCCGGTGATCCGGCTCGACCGGGCGGGGCAGGTCACCGGCCGGGTGACCGATGCCGAGACCGGCGCGGCCCTGACGGGCGTCAACGTCTCGGTGCTCACCGGCCACCCTGGCGTCGGCGCCCAGGACGCGGTCACCGACGACCAGGGCGACTACACCCTGAGCCGGCTCGGCCCGTACGAGTGGCCGGTGGTCTTCAGCCGTGGCGGGTACGCGACCGTCTGGTCCGGCGGTGCGGCGAGCCGGTTCACCGCCACTCCGGTGCAGGTGGGTGCCGGCGCCGCAGCCACCCTCGACGCGACGCTCGGGCGGGGCGTGCAGCTCACCGGCACCTTCCGTAACACCGACGGCACGCCACTGCGCAGCGGTTGGCTGCTCGCCCACAGCGTGGACACCGGTGACTACGCCGGTAGCGGCTGGGTGTCCAACGGGGAGTTCACCATGCGGCTGACGGGACGTCAGCGGATCTTCTTCAGCTACGACGTCTACCTTGACAACGAGCAGATGTACTCGGGCCGGTACCAGGTGACCGACCCGGACGGCACCCGACGGCTGGCCCGGTTCACCGTGCCCGCGTCGGGTTCGATGACCGCCGATCTGGTCATTCCGACAAGCTGATGAACGGTCCGGGGGCGCTCGTCGCCCCCGGACCAGCGGTTGTCCACAGCTCCACCTCGTTATCCACAAGCTGTCCACAGCCCTCTTGACATTCCTGTCGGGCGGACGAGACTGCCGGCATGGTCGCCGAGGATCCACTGCCGGAGTCCGGCCGGCCGGCGTCGTCCCCCGCCGTGCCTGGCCGGCCCGTCTCCGGGCCGCCGGCGCGTACCCGGGTGGTGTTGGCCGAGGTGTCCCGCCGGCCGCACTGGCCCGCCGGCACCCACACCGAACTGACCCAGCAGACCCGGGTCGGTGAGGCACTCGTTCGCGGTCTGGTCCGTGCTCAACTGGCCCTCGCCCTGCAACTGTCCGCGGTGGTGCTGGTCGGATTGGGCGGCCTGCCCTGGCTGTTCGCCATCGCGCCGTCGGTCGGCCGGATGACCGTGCTCGGTGTCAACCTGCCGTGGCTGCTGCTCGGGGTGCTCTCCTTTCCGTTCCTGGTGGCCGTCGGGTGGACGTACGTCCGACTGGCCGAGCGCAACGAGCAGGACTTCACCGACCTGGTCCAGCGGCCGGAGCGCTGACGTGGGCAACGACCTCGTCGTACCGGCGATCGTGGCGGTCACCCTGATCACCGTCGCCATCGGCTTCTACGGGCTGCGGCTGGCCCGCACCACCTCCGATTTCCTGGTCGCCTCCCGGGTGGTCAGCCCCACCTGGAACGCTGCCGCGATCGGCGGCGAGTACCTGTCGGCGGCGAGCTTCCTCGGCGTCGCCGGGCTGATCCTCAAGTACGGCGTGGACGTGCTCTGGTACCCGGTCGGGTTCGCCGCCGGATACCTCGCCCTGCTGTTGTTCGTGGCCGCGCCGCTGCGCCGGTCCGGCGCGTTCACCCTGCCCGACTTCTGCGAGCTGCGGCTCGGATCGCGTCGGCTACGGACGCTGGCCACCGTCTTCGTGATCTTCATCGGCTGGCTCTACCTGGTGCCGCAGCTCCAGGGCGCCGGCCTGACGCTGGCCACGCTGGCCGGCTCGCCGTATCCGGTCGGCGCACTGGTGGTGGCCGCCGTCGTGACCGCGAACGTGGCCCTGGGTGGGATGCGGGCGGTCACCTTCGTGCAGGCGTTCCAGTACTGGCTCAAGCTGACCGCGCTGGCGGTACCGGCGATCTTCCTGGCCCTTCAGTGGCAGGCCGACGGCCGTCCGGCGGTGACCCCGCCGGACGGAGCGACGTTCCGGACGGCGACCACCGTCGTGGTCGAGCAGCAGGCGGTGCTCACCCTCGCCGACGGCCAGACCCTTGAGGTACGCCCCGGCGACGAGCTGAGCTTCGCCGAGGGCGAACCGGTGCCGGAGGTCTCCGGGGTGGCCAACGGGGCCACCGACTGGCTGCTGCCCAGCGACGCGGGTTCCGACGACCGGGGACTGTTCGGCACGTACTCGCTGATCCTGGCCACTTTTCTGGGCACCATGGGGCTGCCACACGTCCTGGTGCGCTTCTACACCAATCCCGACGGGGCCGCCGCCCGCCGGACCACCCTGGTGGTGCTGGCCCTGGTCGGGGTCTTCTACCTGCTACCCACCATCTACGGCGTGCTGGGCCGGATCTACACACCGCAACTCCTGATCACCGGCCAGACCGACGCGGTGGTGGTGCTGCTGCCCGAGGCGGCGCTCGGTGCCGGGACCACCGGCCGTCTGCTGGCGGCGCTGGTCGCCGCCGGGGCGTTCGCGGCCTTCCTGTCCACCTCGTCCGGGCTGCTAACCAGCGTCGCCGGGGTGATCTCCACAGATGTGCTCGGTCGAGGTTCGGTGCGCGGCTTCCGACTGGCCACGGTGATCGCCGGGGTGGTGCCGACGGTACTCGCCCTCAACGTCTCCGGCCTGGACGTCTCGCAGGTGGTGGGCCTGGCGTTCGCGGTCGCCGCGTCCAGCTTCTGTCCGCTGCTGGTGCTCGGCATCTGGTGGCGGGGTCTCACCGACGCGGGCGCCGCCGCCGGGATCCTCGTCGGCGGCGGCGCCGCCGTGACGTCGGTCCTGATCACCGTTCTCGGCCCGGCCATGACCGGCTGGCCGGCCACCCTCATCGCCCAGCCGGCCGCCTGGACGGTGCCGCTGGCCTTCACGGTGATGATCGCGGTCTCGCTGGCCACCCGTCGTCGTGCCCCGGCCGACATCGGCCGCACCATGCTCCGCCTGCACGCCCCCGACGCCCTCCGCTCGTGAGGAGACACCTTTCCGGCATTGGCTCGGCGCCGGTCCGACTCGTGGATGAGCTGCGGATCCTCCTCCGGTCGGGCGGCAGGCTGGTCGGCACCGGATACGGTCGGGCGCATGACTGGTGAGCACCCGGCGCTGGCGCTACGCGGCCTGGCCAAGAGCTTCGACGGCAAGGTCGCGGTGGCCGGCGTGGATCTCGACGTACCGGCCGGCTCGTTCTACGGGCTGCTCGGCCCGAACGGCGCCGGTAAGACCACCACCCTGTCCATGGCGGTCGGGCTGCTGCGGCCCGACGCCGGCGGCGCCTGGGTGCTGGGCCAAGACGTGTGGGCCGACCCGGTCACCGCGAAGCAGCTGCTCGGCGTCATGCCGGACGGGGTACGCCTGTTCGACCGGCTCAGCGGGGCCGAGCTGCTCGCGTACCACGGTCTGCTGCGCGGTATGGACCCGGCCGTGGTCGACCAGCGGGCGGCCGAGCTGCTCGACGTGCTGGCTCTCGCCGACGCCGGTCGAACGCTGGTGGTCGACTACTCCGCCGGCATGAAGAAGAAGATCGGGTTGGCCTGTGCGTTGCTGCACGGGCCCCGGCTGCTCGTACTGGACGAACCGTTCGAGGCGGTCGACCCGGTCTCGGCAGCGCTGATCCGGGACATCCTCAAGCGGTACGTGGCCGGCGGCGGGACGGTGGTCTTCTCCAGCCACGTCATGGAGGTCGTGCAACGGCTCTGCTCACACGTGGCGATCCTCGCCGAGGGCACCATCAAGCGGGTCGGCACGCTGGAGCAGGTACGCGGCGACCGTTCGCTGGAAGACGTCTTCGTCGAGGTGGTCGGCGGGCGTACCGCCACCGGTGAGGAGCTGGCGTGGCTGTCCCGGTGACCGCACCGGCCGACCGGGTGCGGCCGGTCGCGGCGCGTCACTTCGTCCGGCTCAAGCTGCGGGTGATGGGCAACAACTTCCGTGGTCAGGGCTGGCGGGTGACGCTGTTCCTGGTCGGCTCGCTGATCGGGCTCTGGTTCGCGGTCGGTGCCTTCTTCGGCCTGGCGGCTCCCGGGCTGGTCGGCGACGACCGGTACGCCCTGCTGGTCGCGGCGTTCGCCGGCGGGTTGACGGTGCTCGGTTGGCTGCTGCTGCCGCTGGTCTTCTTCGGCGTCGACGAGACACTGGACCCGGCCCGGTTCGCGCTGCTGCCGCTGTCCCGGCGCACCCTGGTGACCGGGCTGTTCGCGGCGGCGCTGGTGAGCGTACCCACGGTCGCCGTGCTGCTGGCCCTCTCCGGCCTGGTGGTCACCGCCGGGGTGTTCGGCGGCTGGTCGGCCGCCCTGGTCACCGCCGTCGGGGTGGTCTGCGGCCTACTTCTCTGCGTCGCCGGTGCCCGAGCGGTGACCAGCGCGTTCGCCTCCATGCTGCGCTCCCGCCGGGTACGCGACCTGGCCGCCGTCCTGCTCACGGTGCTCGCCGCGTCGCTGGGACCGTTGCAGCTCGCCGGTTTGGCCGCGATCCAGGACACCGACTGGGACCGGCTGACCGGGGTGGCGACGGTGATCGGCTGGACCCCGTTCGGTGCCCCGTGGACGGCGGGTATCGACGTGGCGCAGGGCCGGGCCTGGGCCGCACCCGTGAAGCTGCTGATCACCGTGGTGACGATCGTCGCGCTGCTGGCCTGGTGGTCACGCTCGCTGGAGTCGGCGATGGTGGGCGCGGCGAGCGCCGGACCCAGCCGGGCAAAGCCCGGGGTGACCGGCGGTGTGGTGGCTCAGCTCTTTCCCCGGGCCGCCGGCTGGCTGCGCCGGGGGCGCTTCGGTGCCCTGGTCGCCCGGGAGGCCCGCTACTGGTGGCGGGACGCCCGACGTCGCGCCAACCTGATCACCATCGCGGTGGTCGGTCTCTTCGTGCCGGTGATGGTCAACTTCGGTGGACAGGGCTTCACGTTCGACAGCGACCAGGGCTTCAGCCCCGCCGGGGAGTCCTCGCCGGTGCTGGTCAGCCTCTCCATGCTCTTCGTCGGGCTGCTCGCCGCGGTGACGCTGGCCAACCAGTTCGGCTTCGACGGCAGCGCGTACGCGGCGAACGTGGTGGCCGGCGTACCGGGTCGGCTGGAACTGCGCGCCCGGATCACCGCGTTCTCGCTCTACGTACTGCCGATGCTGGCGGTGGTCGCCGTGGTGATCGCGCTGGTGCTCGGTCAGCCGACGTGGATCGGATTCATGTCGGGTGCGCTGGTCGCCACCTACGGTGCCGGGCTGGCGGTCAACTCGCTCGTCTCCGTGCTGGGCGCGTACTCGCTGCCGGAGACGAGCAACCCGTTCGCGATGAACAGCGGGGCCGGGGTGGCGAAGGGGATGCTGACCCTGCTGGCCATGGCGGCCACCAGCGCGCTCGCCGCACCGATGGTGATCGCCGCGGCACTGCTCGGCGACGCCTGGCTCTGGCTGGGCCTGCCGCTGGGTGTGGCCTACGGCGTCGGCGCGGCGCTACTCGGCGCGTACCTGGCCGGCGACGTGCTGGACCGCCGCCAACCGGAACTTCTCGCCCTGGTCACCCCCCGCCGCTGACCGCCGGCCGCTGGACCGCCGCTGGCCGTCGCTGGCCGTCGCACCAGATGCGGCGTGTCGCGGGTGTCCCTACCGGGAGATACCCCGACATGCCGCATCTCGCGAGCTGTAGCCGAGGCCCGTGAACCGGGCAGACGGGTCACAATGTTTCACGTGAATCATGAGCCGGGTGCCCGGATCCACCACACCGACCCGTTCGCCGCGCCAGCCGAGAACCGTTCGCCGGTACGCCGGCTGCGGGGGCGGCTCGCCGCGCCGGTGACCCTCTGGACGGCACCCGGGCCGGCCGGGCTGACGGTGTCGTCGACCCTGGTCGCCGAGGGCGAGCCGGGCCGGCTGCTCGGGCTGGTCGACGCCGAGTCGGAGCTGTGGGCCGCGGTCGAGGAGACGGGCCGGTTCACCGTCACGCCGCTCGGTCCACCACACCGACAGCTCGCCGACCGGTTCGCCGGGCTCTTCCCCTCGCCGGGTGGGCTCTTCGCCACCGGCACCTGGCTCGACACGCCGTTCGGTCCGGTGCCGGACGACGCGGGCGGCTGGGCCGGTTGCCGTCTCGACGTTGCCCGGGAGTACGGCTGGGGTCTGCTGGTGGAGGCGACCATCGAGCGCGTGGAACTGGCCGACGATTCCGAGCCGCTGCTGCACCACCGGGGCCGTTACCGGGAGCTGGCCTGACCGTTGCGCCGGCCCGAACACCCGCTCCTCTAGGCTGACCAGTCATGAGGGTTGAGCAGCGCTTCGGTCCCGGTCATCGGATCCTGGTCACCGGCGGGGCCGGATTCGTTCCGTCACACCTGGTGGATTCCCTGATCGAACGCGGCTGCGCAGTCGTCGCCCTCGACAATTTTGTCACCGGGTCCAAGGAAAACGTCGCCCACCTGCTCGACACGCCGAATTTCACCCTGGTGGAGGCAGACATCGCCGACGGCCTGCCCAGCCATCCGGCGTTGGCGGAACGATTCGACGCGATCCTGCACATGGCCTCACCGGCCAGCCCGACCGACTTCGAGAAGCTGCCGGTGGAGATCCTTCGGGTCGGCTCGGTGGCCACCCTGCACCTGCTGGAGCGGGCCGCCGCCGACGGCGCCCGGTTCCTGATGGCCTCCACCTCCGAGGCGTACGGCGACCCGAAGGAACACCCGCAGCGGGAAACGTACTGGGGCAATGTCAACCCGATCGGCATTCGCAGCGTCTACGACGAGGCGAAGCGGTTCTCGGAGGCCGCGACGATGGCGTACCGCCGCAGTCGCGGCGTGGACACCGCGATCGTGCGCATCTTCAACACCTACGGGCCGAGGATGCGGCCGGACGACGGGCGGGCCATACCGACCTTCATCTCCCAGGCGCTGCGCAACGAGCCGATCACCGTGCACGGCACCGGCGACCAGACCCGTTCCATCTGTTACGTCGCCGACCTGGTCCGGGGCATCCTGCTGCTGCTGGACTCGACCGAGAGCGGGCCGGTGAACTGCGGCACCGAGCATGAGATGAGCATGCGGGAGCTGGCCGAGACGATCGTGTCGCTCTGCGGCAGCCGGTCCGAGGTGACATACGTCACGCGCAGTGCTGACGACCCGGAGATGCGCCGCCCGGATCTCACCCTCGCCCGCGAAGCGCTCGGCTACGAGCCCGCCGTCGCACCCGAGGAGGGCTTGCGGCGCACCATCGAGCACTTCCGCCAGCGGCTGGGGTAGCCGACACCGACGGGCGCATCGCTCGGTAGGGGCGAGACTGGCTCGTGCTGCGTACATTGAATTGCATGTCAGCGACCATTCCCGCCGCGCTACCGGCCCTCCACCTGCACCGCAGCGCCGGCCGGGCAGCGGTGCCGGGCCCGGGACGCGGAAGCCGGGCCAACGGGCCGGCCGACACCCGGTGGCACCCGGCGTACGACGACGAGCCGGTCCCACCTGCCGGCCCGGGAGGACCACGCGGTCCGCTGGGTCCGGGTGGGCCCGGTGGCGGTCCGTCGCCGCGGCGGCGACCGCACTGGCGCCGCATCGCGCTGGTGGCCGGGGTCGTCGTGCTGGTGCTGGCCCTGGTCGGCGGCGCGGGTGCCTGGTTCTACGCCCGCAGCCTCGACAACAACATGGCCCGGACCGACCCGTTCTCGGAGATCACCGGTGACCGGCCGCCGAAGGCGGTCAACGGCGCGCTGAACATCCTGATGGTGGGCACCGACTCGCGGGATCCGGACGCGCCGATGGACCGGGCCGGGCAGTGGCGGGCCGACACGATCATCGTCATGCACATCCCCGCCGACCACAAGCAGGCGTACCTCGTCTCCATCCCCCGGGATTTGTACGTGCCGATCCCGGAGAGCGCCGGCGCCGGATGTGAGACGGGCCAGCGACGCAAGATCAATGCCGCATTCGCGTTCGGTGGACTGCCCCTGGCGGTACGCACTGTCGAGTGCTTCACCGACGTGCACATCGATCACGTGATGGCCATCGACTTCGCCGGGTTCAAGCAGGTCACCGACGCCCTCGGCGGGGTGGACCTGGAGGTCGAGCGGACCATCACCTCGATCCACAAGCCCTATCGGAAGTTCACCAAGGGCACCAACCACATGAACGGCACCGAGGCCCTGGACTGGATCCGCCAGCGCAAGCAGTTCCCGGACGGCGACTTCGCCCGGATGCGCCACCAGCAGGATTTCCTGCGGGCGCTGATGGACAAGGCGGCCAGCACGGGCACGCTGACCAACCCGAAGAAGCTCAACGCGTTCCTCCAGTCGGTCACCGAAGCGGTAACCGTCGACCAGGGCTTCTCGCTGACCGACATGGCGGTGCAGTTCCGCAATCTGCGCGGCGAGAACCTGACCTTCGTCACCAGCCCGCACCTGGGCAGCCAGACCATCAACGGCGAGTCGGTGGTCGTCTCCGACCGGGAGAAGGCGCTGACCATGTACCGGGCGATGGCGGGGGACACGATGGCCGACTGGATGCGGGCCAACAAGCAGCCGACCACCGGCAACGGCTGACCGCGACCGGGGACACCGGGAACGGCCGATCGTCCACTTCACTGTGGACGATCGGCCATTTCAGCAGGATGACGCGGTGGAGAACGTGAACTGGACACCACGCGAACTCGCCACCACCGGAATGCGAACGTAAAGTATTCCCGCCCCCTTCTGCGTACACGAGCTGGAGCACGCATGCCGGTTCACAGCCCCTCCCTGCTTGAGCCGCCGCGCGCGTCCGCCGCGCCACCCAGATTCAAGGACGAGGGTCCCGGCAAGTCCGCCAAGAAGCGCACCCGGCGCAAGGACCCGCTGTGGGCCCGGCTCACCGTGATCTTCGGCGCCGCGCTGATGATGACCAGCGGTGTGGCGATCGTCGGCAGCAAGGCGGTGATCAGTCAGGCCACCGGCAGCATCTCCCAGCGCAACCTGCTCGGCGGCGCCGGCAAGACCTCCGCCGAGGGTGGGGCCGATCTCAAGGGCCCGATCGACATGCTGCTGCTGGGGGTCGACGCCCGGGAGCGGTGGTCGGCAGACGACGTGCGGGCGGACAGCATCATCGTGCTGCACATCCCGGCCACCCACGACCAGGCGTACCTGATCTCGATCCCGCGGGACACCGAGGCACGGATTCCGGCGTTCGAGAAGACCGGCTACCCGGGCGGGATCGGCAAGATCAACGGTGCGTTCCAGGCCGGCGCCCAGAACGGCGGCGGCTGGGAGGGCGGCGCCCAGTTGATGGCGCAGACCATCAAGGGCATGACCGGGGTCAGCTTCGACGGTGCGGCGATCATCAACTTCGGCGGCTTCAAGAACGTCATCGACTCCCTGGGTTCGGTGCGCATCTGCCCGAAGCAGGAGGTCACCTCGATCCACATGTCGTACGTCGACGGCGAGCCGATGTGGAACGCGGACGCCAAGAAGACCGGCAAGCCGCGTACCCCGGTGGTGCACAAGAAGGGCTGCCAGGAGATGGAGGGCTGGGCGGCGCTGGACTTCTCCCGCCAGCGGTACGGCCTCAAGAACAGCGACTACGACCGCCAGCAGAACCAGCAGCAGTTGATCAAGGCGATGGCCAAGAAGGCCACCCAGAACGGGAGCCTGACCAACCCGGTGAAGCTGAACGGGCTGATCAAGGCGGCCGGCAAGGCGTTCATCCTGGACACCGGTGGCGTGCCGGTGGAGGATTTCGTCTTCACCATGCGCGGGGTGACCGGCAACGAACTGATCATGCTGAAGACCAACGGCGGCACATACAACGCCAAGGGCAACGGCACCGAGGCGCTCAGCGAGCAGACCCTGGACATGTTCCAGGCGGTTCGGAAGGACAAGCTCGCCGAATTCGTCTTCTACAACCCCGAGGTGATCTCCTCCCGGAAGTGACGCTCCGGCATCGCGAAAGCCGAAAACCGCCGTCACTCTTCGTGACACTCCCCTAGCCTAATGTGAGTCAGATTCACATCAGGCTAGGGGGACGTCACGGCCAGGCGGCGGCGTACGAGCCGAGAGCGGGCACCGCACGCGGGTACCCGGCGACCGAGGTGGCCTCGCGTACTGCTCGGTATCGGGCTGGCGGCGATGCTGCTGGCCACGGTCGCGGTGGTCGGGCTCCGGATGCTCACCGACCGTTACGAGAGCACCATGACCCGCGCAGAGTTGCTCGACCCCAGCGCCCGCGCCGACCGCACCGATCTGGACGGCCCCCTCAACTACCTGCTCGTCGGCTCGGACCGTCGGCCCGGCGACTCCGGCTCCGAGCAGCGCACCGACACCATCCTGATCGTGCACGTGCCGCCCGGGCTACGGGAGGGCTATCTGGTCTCCGTGCCGCGCGACCTGCTGGTGACCATCCCGTCTGGCGGCGGCTATCCCGGTGGCGAGGACAAGATCAATACAGCGTACGAGTACGGTGGCGGCGGCGAGCCCGGGGCGCACCTGCTCTCGGCCACCCTGACCCGACTCACCGGTCTCCGCTTCGACGGTGCCGCCCTCGTCGATTTCGCCGGTCTCCGAAACGTGATCGACCTGCTCGGCGGGGTCGACCTGTGCGTACGCACCGAGGTGAAGTCGATCCACACCGACCGGGTCTTCCGTCCCGGCTGCCAGCGGATGGACGGTGAACAGGCGCTGGACTACGTGCGTCAGCGCTACGACCTGCCCGGCGGCGACTACGACCGGCAGACCCACCAGCAACAGCTGTTGGGGGCGATGTTGGCGCAGGCCGGTGAGACCCGGCTCCGCACCGACCCGGTACGGCTGCACCGGCTGATCGGGGCCGTCGGCGGCTCGCTGACCCTGGACACCAACGGCGTACCGGTGGAGGAACTGCTGCTCGCGCTGCGCGGACTGGCCACCGACGGGCTACGGGGCGTGCAGGTGCCGTCCTACCCCCAGATGATCGACCAGGTGTCCTACGTCCGGCTGGACGACGAAGGTGACGGGCTGTTCGCGGCGGTGCGGGGCAGCCGGATGTCGGAGTGGGCGGGTGCGCATCCGCACTGGGTGACCCGGCTCTGACCCGCCGACGGCCGGGCCCGGCGAGGCAACCCGTGCGGTCGCGGGCAGCCGCAAGACGAGGATCTAGGCTTGGTACCCGTGTTCGGACCTCAGATACCCACCGTGACCGTTCCCGAGATCAACGACCAGACGTACCTGCTCGACGTCCGGGAGGACGACGAGTGGAGCGCCGGTCACGCTCCGGGCGCCCACCACCTGCCGATGATGGAACTACCGGCCCGGCTGGCCGAGGTGCCGACCGACCGGGACGTCGCCGTCATCTGCCGCTCCGGCGGTCGCTCCGCTCAGGTCGTCGCCTATCTGCTGCGTAACGGCTGGGAACAGGTGAGCAACGTCGCCGGCGGGATGGGCGACTGGGCGGCGGCCGGTCGCCCGGTGGTCGGCTCGGACGGGCAGCCGGGCCGGGTCCTGTAGGACGCGAGCCGTGGCCGGCCCCCTCGTCTTCGCTCACCGTGGTGCCTCGTACGACCTGCCCGAGCACACCCTCGCCGCCTATCTGCGCGCACTCGACGAGGGTGCCGACGGGCTGGAGTGCGACGTCCGGTTGACCCGCGACGGGCATCTGGTCTGCGTACACGACCGGCGGCTGGACCGGACCAGCAACGGTCGAGGTCTGGTCAGTGCCCGGACGCTCGCCGAGTTGGAGCAGCTGGATTTCGGTTCCTGGCATCCCGGAGGCGTTCCGGCCAACGGCGACGAGGTGCTCGAGGACTCACACACCCGACTGCTCACCCTCGAACGGCTGCTGGCGGCGGTGCTGGCCGCCGGTCGGCCCGTCCATCTGCTGGTGGAGACCAAACATCCGTCCCGCTACGGCGGCAACGTGGAACGGCGGCTGGTCGCCCTGCTGCGCCGGTACGGTCTGGCCGACCCGCGCCCGGACGCACCCGTACGGGTGTCCGTGATGTCGTTCTCCCCGCTGGCGGTACGCCGGATCCGGGCACTGGCCCCCGCGCTACCGACCGTACTCCTGCTGGAGGTGCTGCCTCGCTGGCTGCCCATGGGGCGGCTGCCGTTCGGTGCCGACATCGCCGGACCGGGAATCGCGCTGGTCCGCGCCCGCCCCGCCCTGGTGCCGGCGCTGCGGGCAGCGGGCAACCAGGTCTATGTCTGGACCGTGAACGAGCCCGCCGACCTCGACCTCGTGCTGGCGGCGGGGGTGGACGGCGTGATCACCGACCGTCCGGCGCAGGCTCTCGCCCGGTTGCGCAGGTAATCAGCGCCCAAGGCCACTCGGGGGTGCCCGGAAACGCGGACGGCAGGCACACTCGGGGTCATGCCGGACCGCACCGACTACTCGGCTCTCATCGCCGGGCACACCGCCGTCATCGAGATGATCAATTCCGGTGACGCGGGTCTGCCGGTGCTGACCCAGCTGCTCCGGGTGGCCCAGCCGGCACTCGGTGCCGCCGGGATGGCGTTCGTGGAGTTCGCGCCCAGCGGCGGCCGGGTGATAGCCGCCACCGGCGCCGCCGAGTGGACCGTCGGCCGGCCGTTGCCGGCCAACGATCCGGTCACCAGCTGCCTGCTCGCCGGCCCCCGGGTGCAGTGCGTACGAACCGACAAGCTCACCAACCCGCTCACCAGCGAGCTGGCCCAGCGCGGCCTGCGGCGGATGGTCGTCTCCCGGGCCGAGATCGGTGGCCACACCGTCGGCAGCCTGCACGCCCTCTACCCCGGCGGCGACGACGAGCCCACCGCCGAGCAACGCGGCGTGGTCGGCTACCTGGGCTCCTGCATCGCCCACATGTACGGCGACCAGAGCGGCCTGCCGGTGCACGGCGACGGTCCGGTGGTCGCGGCACTCGCCGACGGGCTGGCCGTGGTCGACCGGGATGCCAAGGTCCGCCTCTGGAATCCGGCCGCCGCGCAGGTGACCGGTAGGTCCACCGCAGAGGCGATCAACCAGCCGCTGCCCTTCCCGCTCCCACCGTCCGGGCAGGTCCTCGACCACCGTCTGCCGAGCGGGCGCTGGCTGCGGATCACCTCGGGCGAGCTGCCGGGACCCGGCGCCCTGCGGGTGGTTACCTTCCGGGACACCACCGACCAGCAACGGCACGATCACGAACGGGATCTCTTCGTGGCGGTCACCAGCCACGAGCTGCGTACCCCGGTCACCGTCATCAAGGGGTACGCGGACACCCTCACCGACCACTGGGAGTCGCTGAGCGAGACCGACCGGCGGCAGGCGGCCCGGGTCATCGGCCAACGGGCAAACGAATTGGCCCGGCTGCTCGACCGGCTGCTCGCCTCCGCGGCCGAGGCGTGGCCGGGCGATGGTCCGCCGGCCCCCTTCGACCTCACCGAGACACTCCGGGGCGCGATCGCCGACCTGCCCACGGACCTGCGTCGGCGGACGGCCCTCAAGGTGCCGGCCGAGCTGCCCAGGGCGATCGGTCATCGGCAGAGCCTGGCCACCGTGCTCACCGAACTCGTCACAAACGCCGGCAAGTACTCCCCACCCGACTCCCCGATCGACGTCGCCGCCGGTGCCGACGACCAGACCGTCTGCTTCCGGATTAGTGACCGCGGCATCGGCGTACGCCCGGAGCACGTGGAACGGGCCTTCGACCGGTTCTGGCAGGGCGACTCCGGCGACCGGCGTCGCTATCCCGGCACCGGTCTCGGCCTCTATCTCGTGCGTCGAATCGTTGAACAACAGAATGGGTGGGTATTCCTTCGCCCGAGAAGTGGTGGGGGTACGGTCGCAGAGGTGCGGCTGCCCCGCAGGTGACAGTGGGGGTCACGGGGCGGAAGAGGGGCAGAGGTGGCGACGACAGCTGTCGAACGGGCGTGGTGCGTGGTGGTGCCGCACGATGCCAGTGGGGCGCGGATCGCCCGGCACCGGCTCGCCGCCGAGCTGGCCGGCAGCGTCTCCCCGGCGATGCTGGCGGATCTGGTGGCGGTCCTGGCCGAGCTGGTGGGTAACGCGGTCCGGCATGCCGACCCGCTGCCGGGCAGCGTGGTCCGGGTCGCCTGGCGGCTGCGTCACGCGGCCGAGGGGCCGCAGCTCCGGCTGTGGGTCACCGACGGCGGGGCTTCGGGTGGCCCGCGGATCCGCCCGCCGGACCCGGACGCGGCCGACGGCCGGGGTCTGCACATCGTCTCCGGCCTGGCGACCAGTTGGGGCGTGGAACGCGACGGTCTCGGTCAGAGTGTCTGGGCCGACTTCGCACCGGTCGCTGACCAGTCGGCGCTGGTGACCTCCGGCTGAGCTGTCGGTCGGCCCGTTGCCGGGTCCGGCCCTGCCGGCCACCGGAGGGCTCCGGCGCCGGTGTCACCCGCTAGGCTGTGTCGCCGTGAGCAAGCGTCGAAAGAACCAGCGGGCGGCCGCTGCCTCGGGCAAGCGGGAGCGGGTCCGGGACGTCTTCGTTCCCCGGCCCTTTGAGGGGCTGGTCGACGAGCCCGAGTGGATCGCCCTGCGGGAGCTGGTGCCAGCCGCTTCCGCGCCGCTGCGGCTCGCCCCGGCGCTCGCCGACGAGTACGGCGACCGCCAGGTCACGCTGGCCACCGTACTGCCGATGGCCGCCCCCGCGATGAGCCGGGACGACGGCCACATCCTCATCGGGCTCCAGCGTCATCTCCAGTCCGGTGACGTCTCCCGCGACCTGGCCGAGTCGCTGCTCTGCGCACTGCGTACCGCCCCCGGCGCCCAGGTCGCGGTGCCGCCGCTGCCCGGCCCCGGTCCCCGGTTGCAGGACATCCTGGTCGACGGGCCGTTGGAGATCAGCCTGCACGAGGGGTTCGAGTTCTGGCTGGCCCCGGAGGCCGCCGAGGACCCGACCGTACGGGCCTCCCTGGAGCGGGCCAACGCGGCGATCTATCCGACGGTGCGGCTGACCGCCGCGCGTGCCGCGTACTGGTGCCAGGTGACGGACAAGGCCCACGTCCGCTGGGTGCTACCCGAGGCCGAGGAGGCCGCCCTGGACGCGCTGGCCCGGCTCGCCGCGGCCGGCTCGCTGATCCTCGGCGAGGCGACCCGGTTCGCCGGCATGTTCCGGGCCCACGGGCGGCTGGTGCCGGTGTGGGACCTGCCCGAGGAGATCCCGGCCGGTGACTGGGAGCAGCCGGTCGCCGACTTCGCCAAGCGGTACGCCGAAGCCCTGGCCGAGACCGGCCCGCTCGACGCCGACGCCCGCCGGTCCCGGCAGGGGCTGCTCGGTCGCCAGCTCACCCTGCGCTGACCGCAGCCCGGCAACTGATCGAGCCCGCCGGGCACCTGCTCCGCCCAGCCGTCAGGCAGCTGCCCCGCCCTGCTCCCGCAGGAGCGGGCAGGACATGCAGCGGGGGCCACCGCGCCCCGAGCCCAGCTCCGAGCCGGCGATCGGGATGAGTTCGATGCCGGCCCGCTCCAACTGGGCGTTGGTCTCGACGTTGCGCTCGTAGCCGACGCAGAGTCGGGGCGCGAGCGCCAGGGTGTTGTTCCCGTCGTCCCACTGCTCCCGCTCGGCGGTCACCGGGTCGAGCCCGGTGTCGATCACCCGTAGCCGGTCCAGGTCCATCGCGTCGGCGGCGGCCCGCAGGAACGGCGCCGGCCCGTCGACCCGTGGATCCTCGCCGTCGGCGCCGGCGATGACGGTGTACGCCGACAGGCTGCTGGCCACGTTCGGGTACATCAGCACCGCGTCGACGTCGACCATCGTGCAGATCGTGTCCAGGTGCATGGTGGCCCGTTCCTGGGCGATCGGTACGACGAGGATGGTGTGCGCCAGCCCGGCCGCGAAGACCCGCCGCGCGAGCCGCTCGGCACCGGCGGGTGTCGTCCGTTCGCCGACACCGACCGCCAGCACGCCGGGTGCCAGCAGCAGCACGTCCCCGCCTTCCAGGGGCTCCAGGCCCGGACGGTAGACGAACTCGGTGCCGGCGAACCGGGGATAGTGGCGGTAGATCGCGTCGGTCAATGTGGTTTCTCGCCGCCGGGCGGGCATCGCCAGACTCGTCACACCCACCCGGTCACCGATCCACAGTGACGAGTCGCGGGTGAACAGCAGGTTGGGCAGCGGGTCGATGATGAAGTCGTGGCGGTCCATCAGGGTGTATACGAGCCCACCCCGGCGGTCCCGGCCGAGCCGCAACTCCTCGTGGGCCAGGCCGGCGACGAGGACGCCGGCCAACGCGGCCGGGTCGAGGTACGCCAGATGTGCGGCGACCCGGGCGCGCAGGGTGTCGCCGAGCCGGGGCGAGTCGAGCACCTCGTCGGTCAGTTCCGTTCGGGCGGCCGGCACGGCCAGCGTCTCGGTGAGCAGGTCGGTCAGGTAGAGCACCTCTACACCGCGTTCCCGCAGGGCTCCCGCGAAGGCGTCGTGCTCCTCCTGCGCCCGGCCCACCCACGGGATGGCGTCGAAGAGCAGCGAGTCGTTGTTGCGTGGGGTCAGCCTGGCGAGTTCCGGCCCCGGCCGGTGCAACAGGACGGTGCCGAGCCGGCCGACTTCACTGTCCACGTGGTGACTCACCCTCGCAGCGTAGGGCAGGGTTTGGCGGTATCCGGTAAAACAACCGTGGGTGAATATGGCATTCATCCACAGTCATTCCGGCGCTCCGGCTTGCCGACCACCGGGACTGGCAACGTAGGGTAGTGAGAACGTAACTTCGAGGGACCTTTTGCCGGAGGTCGCGATGACTGTTTTCCCCGCACGTCGAGCCGTACCGTCCGCCAGGGCGCTGCCGCCAGTGGCGGTACCGCACCCCCGGGTCGAGTCTCCCGGGGTGGTCGCGACTCCTCGCCCGTCGCCATTGGAGTGGGCCCGCCGCCGTCGGGCGGAGCGGGGCGCGCGACGGTTGGAGGCAGCCGGTGCCCGTGCCCTCGGTCAGCTCGACCATCTCGGGCCGGCCTGGCACGTCATCGACTGGCCCCGTACCGACGCGGCCGATGTCCTCCTCGACGACGAGGCGGACAATCGGGCCGGGTTCCTGGCCATCGGCCCGAGTGGGCTCTTCGCCGTCACCATCGCCGACCACGGCCGGGCCCGCGTCCTGGTCGCCGGTGACGTGGTGCAGATCAACGGCAAGCGCCCGCCCTACGTGGCCGAGGCCCGTCGTGACGCCCGACGGGCGAGCAAGGCGCTGACCGCGGCCGTCGGTCACCCCATCCCGGTGACCCCGGTGCTCACCTTCGTGGGCTCCGGCGTGATCAGCGTCTACGGTCTGCCGAAGGACTGCCTCATGGCGACCCACCGGGAGCTCGACCGACTCCTGGTGGCCGGCGGTAACCGGATCAGCCCGGCCACCGCCGAGAAGCTGTCCCGGGTCGCGCAGCACCCCGGCACCTGGGGAAGCGGCGGTTACCCGCCGGCGGCGGACTACCGGTGGTACGAGGACGGCCGAACGGCCGCTGACAAGCCGACCGGCCACCGGTAACGTCAGCGGCGACGCCACGCGGCCGGGCACGGCTCAGCTCCCGCCGGCCCGCGCCGTCGCCGACCGGGCACTGATCAACACCGACGCACCGTACGCCCAACGCGGTCGGCGGTCGCTGCCGCGACCGGCTAGCGTGGACGTACCGTCGGTGTGCATAGGAGGCTCGGTGGCCCACGTCGAACTCTCGCTCTCGGAAGTGTTCGCGCCCTCCGGGGAGACACCGACAGAGCCTGGGCTCGACAACATCGGCCGCTGGTCGGCCACGGTCTCCAGCGCCGAGGAGCCCTGCCTGCTGATCGACGCCGAGACCCGGGTGCTGGCCGTCTCCACCGCCGGTTGCGAGCTGCTGCAACTGGGTGCGCCGGAGGATGTGATCGGCCTACCGCTGCTCGACGGCGGGTTGCGCCTGCTCGACTTCACCGCCTACCGGGGCGAGTTGGCCGAGCCCGAGATCGACAAGATCCCGCCGCTGCTGGCGCTCACCTCCGGCCGACTGGCCCGGGGGCTGCTCCGGATCGAGTCGGCGACCGAGGAGTCAGCCGACGCGACGGTGGACGCGATCTCCACCCCGGTGGTCGCCGACGGCGCGGTGGCCGGCTCCCTCACCTTCTTCTCCGAGGTCTGACTTCCTCCTACCATGGGCTCGGCCACCTGCCATCCAGAGTTCCCGCCCTGAGGACGACCCCGTGCCGCCCACTTCGCCGTTCCCCGTCGATTCCGATCGGCCCGCCGGCCCCCGGTCCCCTGCCGGGGCCTTCCTCCGACCGTGCCGGCGGCACGGTCGACTGATCGGTGTTGCCACGCTGACCATGTTGGCCGTCGGCTGTGGCACGCCCCCGGAGGTGCGCGACAGCGGCGGTCTGCCGACCCCGGCGCCCAGCCGGGCGACGAGCAGCCCCACCAGCTCCGCCACGCCATCTTTCGGCGCACTTCCGGCTGCCCCTCCGACCACGCCGCCGGCCGATCCGGGTCTGGTCGCGGTGGCCTGCACCGGCGAGCCGTCCGCGAAGCAGATCATCGAGCTGGTGCGCGGCCGTCGTGGGCTGCTGCCCGGTAGCGCTCGGGTCAGCGTCCGCAATGGTCCGTTGTGTGCCGCCGACTGGCACCTGACCACTCTCGACGTCGCCGGATACGAACCACTACAGGTGGTCAGCCGGGCCCGGTCCGGATCCCTGCGCCTGGTGACCGCCGGCACCGACGTGTGCACGGCCGAGGTGCGGGTCGCCAGTCCGGCCGGCATCCAGACCCTGGCCTGTGGCAGTGACGGTGGCGGTCTTGCGGTGCCGGTCACCCCGGCCACGGCATCGCCAACTGCGTCGAGCCCTGTACCTACGCCGTCGGGCTCGTCGCCGACTCCGGGTGCGTAGGCTGAACGCATGCCGGGAACGCCGCCGACCCGTTTCGTCTACCTCGGGCCCGAGGGCACCTTCGCCGAGCAGGCACTACGCACCGTGCCCGCCGCCGAGCGGGGCAGCCGCACGCCGGCCCGCAGTGTCGGCGAGGCGCTGGAGGCCGTCCGCGCCGCCGAGGCCGACGCGGCTCTGGTGCCGCTGGAGAACTCGATCGGCGGCGCGGTCGGGGTCACCCTCGACGAGTTGGCCGAGGGAGAGCCGCTGGTCATCACCCGGGAGGTGATCCTGCCGGTGGAGTTCGTGCTCGGGGCGCGGGCGGGGACCCTGCTGCCGTCGGTGCGCAGCATCGCCGCACACCCCCAGGCGTCCACCCAGTGCCGGGGCTGGCTGCGGACCCACGTGCCCGACGCGATAGTGGTGGACGTACTGTCCAACGGCGCGGCGGCGGCCGGCGCGGCCGACGGTGAGTACGACGCGGCCATCTGCGCACCCATCGGCGCGACCCGACACCGGCTCGCCGTCCTGGCCGACAAGATCGCCGATCACCCCGACGCGGTGACCCGCTTCGCGCTGCTGTCGCGGCCCGGTCCGCCTCCGCCGCCCACCGGCGACGACGTGACGTCGCTCGCCGTCTACATCGCGCACGACCGGGTGGGCGCGCTGCTGTCCGTGCTGATGGAACTGGCGGTCCGGGGCGTCAACCTGACCCGGATCGAGTCCCGACCGACGGGCGAGGCCCTCGGCCGTTACGTCTTCTTCCTCGACTGCACCGGTCACGTCGCCGACGTCCGGCTGGGTGAGGCGTTGCAGGGGCTACGTCGGGTCTGCGCCGACGTACGCTTCCTCGGCTCGTACCCCCGGCACCGATGGGACGGATCGACGCCGGAACGGCCGGTGACCGCACCTCCGGGTCTCTCCGACGCCGACTACACCGATGCCGCCGCCTGGCTCGCCCGCCTGCGCGCCGGTGAGCTGACCTGAGCGACCCGGATGCCGCCGGCCGACGCAGCCGGGCCGGCTGCGGGCAAGCCCTGCGCGCCTCGGCCTACCGGAACAGGCCGCCGAGCACGCCGCCCTGATCCTGCTGGCCGCTGCCCATGATGGGCGGCTCCTCGGAGGGCTGGACGACGACGAAGCCGTGGCCGGCGAAGCTCATCGTGTACGCCTCACCTGTGGTGCGGCCCAGCAGCGTGCCGAGCCCGATCTGGTCGGCCCGGTGGTAGCCGGTCTGCAGGCTCGCCGACCAGCAGACGGCGGCCTGGGGGTCCACGTAGGTGGGCGCGTCGACGTTGAGCACGACCGGCGTCCCCCGGGTGGTGACGGCGATTCTGCCGTGCCCGGTGAAGACGCAGTTGAACAGGCCGGACGACGCCATGCCGGCCCCGCCGACCATTTTGATGTCGTAGCGCAGGGTGGCGTCGAACGCCAGCACGCTGGAGCCGTTGATGGACAGGGCGTCGCCCGGCTCCAGGTCGATGACGTGCACGTCCTTGGCGAAGTCGGCCAGGAAAACGTCGCCGCGTCCGGTGAGCTTCATCAGCGGCACGCCCTCGCCGGTGAGCTTCTGCTTGAGAAAGTTGCCCAGCCCGCCGGAGCCGAGCGCCTGGAACTGCACCTGCCCCTGGTACGCCACCATCGAACCGACCCGGGCCATCGCCTCACCGTCGAGTTCGATCTTCAACATCTTGGAGTTCTGCAACCGCATGCCGGGTTGCGTCGACTCCTGCTCCAGATTCGCCGCCGAGAACAGCTCGCTGCGCATGGTTCCTCCCGTACTCGCCGTACCTGGCCGAGACGGTAGGGCCAGCCCGCAACCCCGGACGCAGGCGTCAACCCCAGCCCAGCTCGTGTAGGCGCGCGTCGTCGATGCCGAAGTGGTGGGCGATCTCGTGCACCACGGTCACGGCCACCTCGTCGACGACGTCCTCGTCGCTGTGGCAGATGCGCAGGATGGGGTTGCGGTAGATGAGGATCCGGTCGGGCAGTACGCCCGCGTAGTCCCAGCCGCGCTCGGTCAGCGCGTGTCCCTCGTACAGGCCGAGCAGATCCTCGCCGGGTGGCGGGTCGTCCTCGACCAGAATCACCACGTTGCTCATCAGCGCCAGCAGTTCCTCCGGAACCTCATCGAGGGCCTCCCCCACCAGCTCCTCGAACCGCTCACGCCCCATCTCCACCGCCACGCTTCCATTCTCCCCGCCCCATCCGCGATCTTGCACTTCCGGTCGCCCCGAACCGGCACAGAAGCCGCGTAACGGAGACCAAAAGTGCAAGATCGGCGCGGAGTGGGAGTGGCGCGGGGTTGGTCAGGTGGTGAGGTGGGTGGTGAGGGTGATCTCGGCGCCGGGGGAGAGCAGGCGGGAGATCGGGCAGTTCTGCTTGGCGGTCTCGGCCAGCTTGGCGAACTGCGCCTGGTCGATGCCGGGCACCTCGCCGACGGTGTCCAGCTCGATCCGGGTCACGGTCATCCCGGCGTCGGTCTTGTCGAGGTGCACCTTGGCGGTGGTCTCCACGGAGGTGGGCGTCGTGCCGGCGTCGGCCAGCGCCTTGGAGAAGGCCATCGAGAAGCAGCCGGCGTGGGCGGCACCGATCAGTTCCTCGGGGTTGGTGCCCTCACCCTCTTCGAAACGGGACTTGAAGGAGTAGTTCCCCTCCAGCCCGCCCTTGCCGGTGCGGATGGTGCCGGACCCCTCGGTGAGGTTGCCCTGCCAACGTGCGGAAGCGGTACGGATAGGCATGCACCTGACGCTAGTCCACCGCGGGCCGGCAGGCGACCGACCGCCCCGGCCGCGTGGTTGTTCCTCGGCGACGCGACCCGGCTGTGTCATGATGCGACCCGGACCTCGCGGCGCGGCGGACAAGCGACCCGGCCATCAGGAGAGGGTGAGTGATGACCCACGACCTCCCCATTCCCCGTCAGGACGACCGCACCGACGGTGCCAGCGTCATCGAGTGGGGTGCGGAGGACGGGTCGCCGGCAACCGGCCGGTTCCGGCGGGCCTTCGGTGGCCTCGGCGGGGACCACCGGGTGCCGGTGGTGCTGGCCGGGCTCGGCGCGGTGGCGGCCCTGTTGTCGCTGCTGGGTGAATGGTCGACGATCACCATCCCCAACGGCGGACCGGCTCCGGACACCCCGCTTCAGGTGACCAGCGGCGTGTCCGACCTCGGGCTGGGCTCGGCGTACCTGGTCGGGCTGCTCGCGCTCGGTGCCACGGTGGCGCTCGCGGTACGCGGTACGGACGCCGTTCGGGCGAATGCCCGGGTGGCCGGGTTGGCTCTCGCCGCGGGTGTGCTCGCGCTGCTGGCGGCGACCGCGACGGCACTCGACGAGACCCTGGGTCGGGGGATGTACCTGAACCCGGAGCTGACCTTCGACATCGAGTACGGGCGCGGTCTGATCATCGCCTTCGTCGCCGTCGGGCTGTTCGCCGCCGCGCTTCTCCGGACCTCGCCCGGACCGGCCGGAGCCCGGCCCGGGTCGGACGGGCCTCGTCGGCGCAACCGCAGACCGGTCGAGGATGCGGAGCCGGAGGAGGACCGCCCACCTGCGGACATAACCGTCACACCGACAGTGCCCTTCGCTCGGGAGGCACCGACCGACTGATTACCGACCCGGTCACGAGGTCATCTCCGGTGCGTCGCCCGTTGGCACCCGATTCGCCTGGAAGCCATGGTTGCGACCGATTGTGCGAGGTACGGTTGCTGCCCGCCGTCACGCCGGGTCGCCGATCGACTAGGTGAACGGCTGGTCGCGACGGCGGCGGGCGAAGGAGGAACGATGACCCGCCCGGGACTGCCCAAGCTGATCGCCACCGACCTCGACGGGACGCTCGTCCGCAGCGACGACACCGTGTCGGCCTTCACTCACGAGGTGCTGGACCGGGTACGCGCCGCCGGTATTCCGGTGGTCGGCGCCACCGGTCGCGGCCCTCGGCTCACCGAGCTGACCCGCAACGACATCCGCGCCGCCGATTTCCTCGTGCTGGCCGGCGGCGGCCGGGTGGTCGACCAGAGCGACCCGGAGGGGCCGGTTGTTTTGCGGGACGAGCGCCTCTCCAGCGAGGTGCTGGCCGCCCTGCTGGCCGAACTGGAGGCCGCGGTCGGCCCGCTGACCGTCATGGTGGAGGCGTCGGACGAGCACGACGCGCCGCTCTGGGGCGACTATCACCCCGCGTGGCCCTATCAGGACGCGTTCGAGGTGCGCAGCCGCGCCGAGTGCCTCGCCGGTGATGTGATCAAGGCGTTCGCACGTACCGCCGATCACCACGTGGACGAGTTGCTGGCCGTCGCCCGGGAGATCGTCCCGCCGCACCTCGCCACCCTCACCCAGGCGGGCCTGGGCTTCATCGAGATCTGCCCACCCGGGGTGGACAAGGCATCCGGGCTCAGCGTCATCGCCCAGACCCTCGGCGTGGACCCGGCGGACGTGCTGGTCTTCGGTGACATGCCGAACGACCTGCCGATGTTCGAGTGGGCCGGCTGGGGCCGGGTGGCCGTGGCCAACGCCCACCCCAGCCTGCGCGCGGTCGCCGACGAGATCACCTTGCGCAACGACGACGACGGGGTGGCGGTCTACCTCGACCGGCTACTGTCCCGGTGATGGATTCCACGCCGCACCTGGTCGCCAGCGACATCGACGGGACGCTGCTGCGCGACGACCGCACCCTCAGCGCCCGCACCGCCGCGGTGCTGGCCCGGATCGCCGCCCAGGGCACCCCGGTCGTCCTGGTCACCGGCCGGCCGATCCGCTGGCTCCGGCTGGTGTACGACCAGCTGGCCGAGCCGCTGCCGGCGGTCTGCGCCAACGGCGCGGTGGTCTACGACCCGACCACCGACGAGGTGCTGCGGGCCGACCCGCTGGCACCGGAGCTGCTCGCCGAGGTGGTGCGACGCCTGCGTGCCGAGGTGCCCGGGGTGAGCCTGGCCGTGGAGATCGTCGACGGTCGGCAGATGCGCCACGAGGCGCACTACCCGTTGCGGTGGGACGCCGACGAGGAGGCGATCCGGGCGGTGCAGACCGCCGAGGAGCTGCTGTCGGCACCGGCGGTGAAGCTGCTGGCACGCGCCGGTGAGCAGGACCCCGACCGGTTCACCCGACTGGTCGCCGCCGCCCTCACCGGGCTCGCGGAGGCGACCCACTCCTCACACTCGGGGCTGGTGGAGATCTCGGCGGCCGGGGTGACGAAGGCAGCCGGCCTGGCCTGGTACTGCCACCGCATCGGCGTCGCCGCGCCGGACGTGCTGGCCTTCGGTGACATGCCCAACGACCTGCCGATGCTCACCTGGGCGGGGCGGGCGGTGGCGGTCGCCAACGCGCATCCGGAGGTGCTGGCGATCGCCGACGAGGTCGCCCCGGCGAACTCGTCCGACGGGGTGGCCGCGTACCTGGAGAAGATCTTCGGGTCGGACTGAGCCGCCCGGCTGCGGCGCGCGACGAGCGTGCCGCAGCCGGATCCGGTCAGAGGTACTGGCCGGTGCTGTGTCCCTCACCGCCCGGCTGCCCCATGCCGGGCATCCCCGGCAGCATCGCCCCGGCCGGCCCGCTGGGTAGCGCCTGCCGACCGGAACGCATCTGCTCCAGCTGCACCCGGGCCGCCATCTGTTGCGCGACCAGAGCTGCCTGGATGCCGTGGAACAGCCCTTCCAGCCAGCCGACCAGCTGGGCGTGGGCGATGCGCAGCTCGCCCTCGCTCGGCGCCTGGTCCTCGGAGAACGGCAGCGAGATCCGTTCCAGCTCCTCCCGCAACTCGGGGGCCAGCCCTTCCTTCAGCTCGACGATCGACCGTTGGTGGATCTCCCGCATCCGGTGCCGGCTGGCGTCGTCCAGCGGAGCGGCCTTGACCTCCTCCAGCAGCTGTTTGATCATGCTGCCGATCCGCATCACCTTGGCCGGCTGTTCGACCAGGCGCGACGGATCCTCACCGGATCCTTCGTCGGTCTGCACGGTGCCGACGGGCCGGCCGTCCGGTCCGACCACCACCACGGTTCCGGAGTGCCCGATACCGTCCCGGTCGGGCTCGTCGTTCTGTCCAGCGGAGCGCGCTTCGGTCATGCCCTCCATCTTTACCCAGCGGTACCCGTCAGCGTCCGGCGGCCCGCTGCTCGTTACCCGGGCCGCACCACCTCCCGGTGGCCCGCGAGCCGCGCTACCGTCGCCCGATGCCCTCCGATCCCCGTTCGGTGCTGACCAGCCCCGCGCCCGAACCGGACGCGACCGTCGCCTACGGCGAACATCCGGACCAGATCGCCGACCTGCGTCGCCCGGCCGGCTCCGGGCCGCCCCGTCCGCTGGTGGTGGTGGTGCACGGTGGTTTCTGGCGCGCGGAGTACGACCGGCGGCACACCGGCCCCCTGGCGAGCGCACTGGCCGCGCTCGGATACCCGGTCGCCCAGTTGGAGTACCGGCGGACCGGTCAGCTCGGCGGCGGCTGGCCCGGCACCCTCACCGACGTGCTGGCCGGCGTCTCCGCGCTGCCCGCGTTGGCCGAGGTCGCACTGTCGGGGCGGGTCACCGCCGCGCCGCCGGTGCTGGTCGGTCACTCGGCCGGCGGGCACCTCGCGCTGTACGCGGCGGCCCACGCACCCGGTGCCGTCGCCGGGGTACTGGCCCTCGCGCCGGTCGCCGACCTGGCCGAGGCGTACCGGCTGGATCTGGACGCCGGTGCCGTGGCCGCGCTGCTCGGCGGGGGACCAGCCGACGTGCCGGAGCGGTACGCGACCACCGATCCACGGTCGCTGGTTCCCCTACGACCACGCACGGTAGTGATGCACGGCACGCTCGATCAACAGGTCCCCATCGATCTCTCTCGAAATTACGTGGCTGCCGCCCGCGCGGCGGGTGCCGATATTCGCCTGATTGAGCTGCCAGAGAGCGAGCATTTCGGACTTATCGCTCCCGGTTCATCAGCATGGCCGGAGGTTACCGGCGCGTTGCGGTCTCTGCACGAAGATCATTAGCCATTGACGCAGCGTCGCCGAGCAGGTAGAACGCCGAAGGGGCGGATGCGCCCGGCAACACATTCGAAGGGAACTCGGTGTCGCAGATGAACCGCAGGCGGGCACTCCAGCTGCTGGCCGCGCTCGGTACGGGCGGACTCGTCGCCGCGTGCGGCTCCGACGCCGAGCCGGAGCTCACCAGCACAGGGAGCCCGATCAAGATCGGGCTTGTCGCGCCGCAGTCGGGTCCGAGCAAGGCGATCGGCGACGAACTCAGCAATGGCTTCGAGCTGTACCTGGACCTCAACGACAGGCGCCTCGGTGGCCACCCGGTCGACGTGGTCACGGCCGACGAGGGCGACAACGTCAAGTCCGGCCAGGCCGCCGTCGAGGGACTACTCAAGCAGGGCGTGCTCGCGCTGACCGGGGTCGCCAGCTCGGCGGTCATGTTCGGCATCAAGGACATCGTGGAGCAGGCCCGGGTGCCGTTGATCGGCTCCAACGCCTCACCGCCGAGCCTGCAGAGCGTCGTCTACATCTGGCGTACGTCGTACGTGCTCGACGAGGCGGGCCGGGCGCTCGGCCGCTACCTGAAGGACGAACTCGCGTCCTCCGACCGGATCGCGACGATCCTGCCGGAAGGGGTGGTCGGCGTCGAGGATGTGCTTCGTGGCTTCCGCGAGGAGTTCGGCGGGTCAGACCCGCGGCTCGCCTCCGAGGTGGTCTGGACCTCCGGCAGCAGCAGCCCCAGCAGGACCGCCTACGTCTCGGACATCAACCGCGCGCTGGCTGGCAACCCCTCGGTCGTCTTCTGCTTCTACTCCGGCACGGCGGCCGTGGAGTTCATCATGCAGCTGCGCGACGCCGGATTCCGGGGCCGGATCTACGCCCCCGGCTTCCTCACCGAGGGTTCGGTGCTGGAGAACATCCGGCCGACTAGCGACGCGCTCGGCATCCGTACCGCGTTGAACTACTCCGCCGACCTGAACAACGCGGCCAACCGCCGGTTCGCCTCGGCGTACCGCAAGAAGCACAACACCTCCCCGACCACGTACGCGATGGCCTCGTACGACGCGGCCAAGGTGCTCGACCAGGCGATCCGGCTTGCCGGCGCGGCACCCACCCCGCAGCAGGTCAACCTCGCGCTCGGGCGGATCGGGCAGATCGACAGCCCACGCGGCGCCTGGCAGTTCAACCAGCCGCGTACGCCACAGCAGAAGTGGTACCTGCGCGAGGTGCAACGTGACGGCCAGGTGGTGTCGAACGTGCTGGTGAACGAGTTGGCCACGCTCGGCTGACAGCGCGAGGCCGTCCCCGGCCCGGGAACGGCCTCGACGGCTGATCGGTGCTCAGTGCCGCAGTTCGGCGATGCAGCACTTCACGCTGCCACCGCCCTTCTTCAGCTCGGCCAACTCCACCGGCACCGGGGCGTAGCCGGCCGCCTTGAGCCGACCGGCGAGCCGGGTGGCCTCGCTGTTGAGTACCACGTTGGCCCCGTCGCTGACCAGGTTCAGCCCGAAGGCGAGGGCATCCTCGTCGTCCGCCAGCACCGCGTCCGGAAAGAGCTGGGCGAGCACCCGCTGACTGGCGGCGGAGAAGGCGCCGGGGTAGTAGACGATGTTGCCGTCGTCGATCGAGGCGAGCGCCACGTCCAGGTGGTAGAAGCGCGGGTCGACCAGCCGCAGTGAGACCACCGGCCGACCGAGCGCCTCCTGCGCCTCGGCGTGCGCCGGCAGCTCGGTACGGAAGCCGTGCCCGGCCAGGATCAGCCCGCCGTGCGCCTCCGGCAGGTACGCGAAGTCACCCTCACCCTCGTTCGTCGCGTTCGGCGCGATGAACCGCCAGCCCTGCGACTCGTAGAAGGCCCGGTGCGAGGCCGCCTCGGCGGCCCGCTGCTGATGCTTGAACTGGGCCCCGTAGACCGTGCCGTCGACCATCAGCGCGCCGTTGGCCGCGTAGACCATGTCGGGCAGGCCGGGTTCGGGTACCAGCAGGTGCACCTCGTGGCCGAGGCCGACCAGGGTCTCGCGCAGGCGGTCCCACTGCTTGACCGCCAGCTCGGCGTCGACCGGGGCGGTCACGTCCATCCACGGGTTGATCGCGTACTCGACCGCGAAGTGCTCCGGGGAGCACATGAGATATGTCCGCTTTCGCGGCACTCGCTGCTGGTTCACGGTGACCAAGGGTAGGTACGCTAGAACTTTGGTAACAGCCGCAAACATTGCTTCCCAGAGGCGGAACATTGCAGATCGACGCCGTTGACCAGCGAATCATTGCGCTTCTTGTTGCCGACGCCCGGGCCTCCTACGCCGACATCGGCACCCGCGTGTCGCTCTCCGCTCCGGCGGTCAAGCGGCGGGTCGATCGACTGCGTTCCGCCGGGGTGATCCGGGGATTCACGGCCGTCGTGGACCCGGCCTCGGTCGGCTGGACCACCGAGGCGTTCGTGGAGTTGTTCTGCGCCGGCCGGACCACTCCGGCCCAGATCGGTGCCGCCGTGCGCCGTCACCCCGAGGTGGTCGGTGCGTACACCGTCTCCGGTGAGGCGGACGCGCTGGTGCACCTCCGTGCCGCCGACATCGCCCACCTGGAGGAGGCGCTGGAGCGGCTGCGGGCCGAGTCGTTCGTCACCTCCAGCCGCAGCACCATCGTGCTCTCCCGGCTGGTCGAGTCCCCGGGCGTCGGCCCCTCCACCGCCTGAGCCGTAACAGCCGGCTCGGGCTGGAACCGAACACGGAGTCGGCGCGTCGAACCGGCCATGAAACGGGGCACCAAGCTCGCCACGGCCTGCGGTTCACTTGTCGCGCTCGCTCTGCTCGCCGGCAGCATGGCCGGGTCACGGCCGCCGTCGACCGGGCCCGGCAACGACGAAGCACCGATGGTGCCGGTCGGCCTGGTCTCCTTCGACTCCTGCGCCGACGCCCTCACGGAGTTGCGGGCGGCGGCGACCGCCTCGGTGGGCCCGTACGGTCTCGCCGAGGACGGGGTGCTGAAGGCGGCGGCCCTCGGCGGCGCGGAGTCGATGGCCCGTACCTTCGCCGGAGCGCCGGGCGACGCCGCCGACCAAGACGCCGGGACGGATTACTCGACGACCAACAACCACGAGGCCGGCGCGGACGAACCCGACCTGGTGAAGACCGACGGCCGACGGATCGTCACCGTCACCGGCGGGGTGCTGCGGGTGGTCGATCCGGTGACCCGCCGCGTCACCGGGCGGCTCGACC
Organism: Verrucosispora sp. WMMD573; assembly: GCF_027497175.1. Lineage (NCBI taxonomy): Bacteria > Bacillati > Actinomycetota > Actinomycetes > Micromonosporales > Micromonosporaceae > Micromonospora > Verrucosispora sp. WMMD573. The sequence continues at coordinate 1,397,022 of NZ_CP114901.1, forward strand.
TGGCCGACGGCCGGGAGGAGTTGCGCTGGCAGGAGCACCGCCTGCTGCTGCTCGGCGACCACGCGCTGGTACTCGGCGAGGACCCGCCGGGCCCGGCCGACGCGCTGAGCTCGATCAGGCGTCCCGGCGGGACCCGCCTACTGCTGGTCGACCTGGCCGGCCGTCCTGCGGTGCTGGGCACGTACCGCATCCAGGGCAGCACGGTCGACGCCCGGCTGACAGGTGACACGGCCCGGGTCGCGGTCCGGGCGCCGGCCCGGCTTGCGTTTCCGCTGGCGTCCGAGGGCACCGACCAGGTGCGCACCGAGCGGAATCGCAAGGTGATCGCCCGGGCCGGTGTCGAGGCATGGCTGCCGGCGTACGAGTGGACCGCCGGGCCGGAGCGGCACACCGGCCGGGTCGGCTGCGACCGGCTCAGCCGGCCCGACCGGATGACCGGCGCGGCCACCCTCACCGTGCTCAGCTTCGACCTCACCAGCGACCGGCTGGGCGATGGTGACCCGGTGGCGGTGGCCGCCGACGCCGACACCGTCTACGGCACGGCGACCAGCCTGTACCTGGCGGGTCCGCGTCCGACACCGATCACCGGCCGGCCCCGCTGGGAGCCGCTGCCGGCCGAGCAGATCACCGACATCTACCAGTTCGACACCGCCGCGCCGGGGCGTCCCCGCTTCCTGGCCGCCGGCTCGGTGCCCGGTTGGCTGATCAACCAGTACGCGCTCTCCGAGTGGGCGGGGCATCTGCGGGTGGCGACCACCACCGGCGAATTCCGGGATGACGGCACCGCCTCCGAGTCGGCGGTTCGCGTGCTGCGTCACGACGACGGGGCGCTGGTACCTGTCGGCATGGTCGGCGGCCTCGGGCGGGGTGAACGCATCTACTCGGTGCGCTACCTCGGCCCGGTCGCGTACGTCGTGACCTTCCGGCAGACCGATCCGCTCTACGCGCTCGACCTCGCCGATCCGGCCGCGCCCAGGGTGACCGGCGAGTTGAAGATCACCGGCTACTCCGCGTACCTGCATCCGCTGCCCGAGGAACGCCTGCTCGGTGTCGGTCAGGAGGCCGACCGCCAGGGGCGGACCAAGGGCGTACAGGTGTCGCTCTTCGACGTCCGTGATCCCGGGCGGCCGGACCGGCTCGACCAGTGGCACCTGCCCGGCGGGTGGTCCCACGCCGAGCACGATCCGCACGCCTTCCTGTACCGCCCGGACACCGGCCTGGTCGCGCTGCCCGTCGACGCGGGTGTCCGGCTGTTGCGCGTCAGCGACGACACCATCAGCGAGATCGGCGACGTGACCCACCCGGCCGGCGACGGCAGCCGGCGGCAGTGGGGTCAGCCGGTGCGGCGGTCACTTGTGGTCGGCGACGTGCTCTGGACGGTTTCCGAGGCGGGCCTGCGCGCCACCGACCCGGCCACGGCCCGGAGCCTGGCCTGGATCGCCACCACCTGAGCCTTCCTCCCACGCGGGTGGGGTCCGGTTTCTCGGGGTTTCCGGGCCCCACCCGCCTTGACCTCAACCACGCTTCAACTGGTCGACTCCGGTGGGAAGCGGCGGTGAGGGGGAGACATGCGCGCGGTGTGGATTCACGAGTTCGGCGGGCCGGAGCACCTGGTACCCGGCACCGCACCCGATCCCGTACCCGCGCCGGGACAGGTGCTGATCGACGTGGTGCACGCGAACATCACCTTCGTGGAGACCCAGTTCCGGGCGACCGGCTTCGGGCCGTCGGGCGCGACGCTGCCGGTGATCCCGGGCAACGGTGTCGGCGGTCTGATCAGCGGAGTCGGGCCGGGCGTCGACCCGGGACTGGTCGGCCGACGGGTGGTCAGCGGCACCGGCGGCACGGGCGCGTACGCCGAGCGGGTCGTCGTCGACGCGGCGTTGCCGGTGGCGGTGCCGGACGGGATGCCCCTCGACCAGGCGGTGGCACTGCTCGCCGACGGACGTACGGCTTTGCTGCTGGCGGAGGCGGCCGAGCTCGAACCGGGCGACCGGGTGCTGGTCGAGGCCGCCGCCGGTGGGGTGGGCAGCCTGCTCGTTCAGCTCGCGGCCGGTGCCGGAGCGCGGGTGGTCGGCCTCGCCGGCGGTACACGCAAGGTCGAGCTGCTACCGCCGATGGGCACCGAGGTCGCTGTCGACTACCGGGAGCCGGACTGGGTCGGGCGGGTACGGTCGGCGATCGGCGCCGTCGACGTGGTCTTCGACGGGGTCGGTGGCGCGATCGGGCGGGACGCGTTCGACCTGCTCGACCGGGGTGGTCGGATGCTCAGCTTCGGGCTGGCCAGTGGCGAGTGGGCGGGCATCGGCTCGGAGTCCGCCGCCGAGCGGGGCGTGACCCTGGTCCGGCCGACGCCGAGCCCCGCCCAACTACGTGCCTACACCGAGCGGGCGCTGACGGAGGGTGCGGCCGGCCGGCTGCGCCCGGTGATCGGCCAGCGCTTCCCGCTGGCCCGCGCAGCCGAGGCGCACGCGGCGATCGAGGCCCGCTCGACGGTCGGCAAGACCCTGCTCGACGTGCGCTGACCGCGCTCAGAGGTACATGCCGGTGCGATGCTCGCCGCGTCCCGGCTTGTCTCCCTCGCCGAAGAACCGCTTGCCGCCGAACTCGCCGTGCAGGCGGTCGTCCAGCTCGTCGGCGAGCCCGGTCATCACCTGCACCGCCAGCATCAGGTGGGTCGGCTGGAAGTTGCGGCCGAAGACCGGGATCGACGCCCACACGGTGTCGTCGGCACAGTAGAGCCGGCCGATCGGCATCCGGTTGGTCAGCTCGGAGAGCTTGACGTACAGCCGCTCGGTCGGTTCCACCTCGGTCAGCACCGGAGAGAAGACGTCGACAAGCGGTGGATTGTCCCGCACCCGGACGAAGACCATCGCCGAGCCGGCCCGGATGTTGATGTCACCGTCGGAGTCGACCTGAAGCCGGTCGGAGTCCGACTTGAGCATGGTCGACACGACCGTGCGGACCCGCTCGGCCAGATCCAGCACCTCGGTGTCGGCATCGGCCTCGTCGGTTGCGGCCAGCGCCTTCTCCAGCTCGGTGCCAATCTCCCGCGCCAGGTTCGCCGCGCTGCGGGCGGTACCCAGTGCCGCACCGGAGATCGGCTCACCCTCGCCGTCCTCGATCGCGTAGACCAGGAAAGCCGGATGGGGTGCGCCGTAGATGTCGCGCAGGGTGCGGGAGAGCAGCGCGGCCAGCCGGGTGGCCTCGTCCGCCGCGGAATCCAACCCGAACTGGTCCCCCGAACCGTCCACCACGCCCGGCGGTGACCACCCCAACGCGATCATGTCGGCGACCGCCCCACGGTCCAGCCGGTAGCCGGGTGGCAGTGTGGCGTTGCCCACCGCCCGAGCCGCGAACCGGCCGTCGCTGCGCACCTCGACATAGACGGAGTAGACGGCGTCATCGGTGCCGGAGGCGGTCGGGTCGAGGGTCAGTGCCACCTCGGCGCGCGACGGCAGCGTGGACAACCGCTCCGCCAGCGCCTGGGCGAAATCCCGCCACGCCTGGGTCACCTTCGCCCGCAGGTCGGCCGTGCTCGGCTCGTCGAGCAGGATCGACTCGTGCTGCACCGGCGTGCCGGGCGGTGCCGAGGGGTGGTCAGCCGTCATGATCGCCTCCGTCCGTTCCGGTCACCCTACCCAGCACGCTGCCGGCACCGATCAGCGCGGACCGTGATCGGACAACGCTCCGGGGGGCCGTCAGCGGTGGTCGGGTCCGGCCGGGTCGGCCCGGGAGTGCGGGTCGCCGCCGAGTTCCACCGGCCAGGTCGCGACCAACTCGGAGAGCCGGGCCACGGCCACCGCCGGATCCGCACCGCGCCCGACGGCCAGACCGAGCAGGTACGCGGTGACCGGCGCACCGGGCCGCAGCACCTGGTGCGCCACGTCCCGGGCCAGATCCAGCACGGTCGGCACCGGCACCTGGGTCGGATCGAGACCCAGCTCCGCACAGGCGGCCGTGACCCAGTCGTCCAGCACCGTCATCGCGTCCACTCCTCCGCCCGGCGTAGGTCACGCTCAGTGTCGCAGTCGAACCAGGGCGCCGGGCCGGCACCGGGCCAGGTCACCTCGCACACCTTCAGGCCGGCGAGCAGTTCCCGCAGCGGTGCGCCGGTCACGTCACCGCCGCGCCGGACGGTGAGTCGATCCAGCGCCGCCCGCAGGGCGGCCGGCCGCCACACCCCGCACAGCGTCTGCCGCCGCCCCGACCGGTCCAGGTAACAGGCCCCGTCGAAGGTCACCGAGCCCGGCGTCCCGATGCGCGCCGATTCGGCGCTCGACGCTGCCATGCTCGCCGGCCGATCGGACCTGGGACGGTCGACGCCGGTGTCGTGCAGGTGGTTCAGCAGGCTTCCGACGGCGGGCCGGGTCAGCAGGGGCAGGTCGGCGGCGAGCAGGGCGACGGCGGGCACCTCGGTGTCGAGCAGGGCCAGCCCGGCCGCCACGGCGGCCACCGGCCCGCCACCCGCCGGCACCTCCCGGGTCAGCCGCACTCCGGTGATCGCCGGTCCGGGGCCGACCAGGATCCGGGGCGACGCGTCGGCCACCGCAGCCAGCACCCGCTCACGCATCGGCACCCCGCCGACCGGTAACACCGGCTTGTCCAGCCCGCCCATCCGACGCCCCGCACCACCCGCGAGCACCACCGCCGCGTACGCCGTCATGCCACCACGCTAGTGCGCATCGTCGCGACGGAGTCCCCGCCGTGGCAGCCGAGTGGCCGGGCGCTGTCGAGCTGAACGCACGACGAAGCACGCGGGTGGGCGGATCCGGCCGGGCGCGGGTCGGGGCGGCGTGGAGGTCGTCCGGCGATCCGGGGCAGGATGGGTGACGTGGGACGGGCTTCGGATCGACGTGGTGTGGTGCGGGTGGATCTGGACGCGGCCGAGACCGGCCGACGCCGGGTGCGGCGACCCGACACGCTCGCCGCCGAGGAGCCGTTGGAGATCCGGGTCGGTCCCGCCGGACCCGGCCGACGTCCGCCGCTGACCGTCACCATGCGCACCCCGGGAGCCGACCTCGACCTGGCCATCGGTTTCCTGTTCAACGAAGGGCTGATCCGCTCCGCGGACGACGTGTCCACCGCGCAGTTGTGTGCCGGCACCGAGACCCCGAACACCTACAACGTGGTGGACGTGACCCTGGCTCCCGGCGTGCCGGACCCGGTCACGGACCCGACCCGGCACTTCCACACCACAAGCGCCTGCGGGGTGTGCGGCAAGGCGAGCATCGACGCGGTGCGTACCCGATCGATCTTCGATGTCAGCGACGACCCGCTGAGCCTGCCGGCGGAGCTGTTGGCCGAGTTGCCGCAGCGGCTGCGGACCGGGCAGCGGGGGTTCGACCGCACCGGTGGACTGCACGCCGCGGGCCTGTTCTCCACGGACGGCGAGTTGGTGGTGCTGCGCGAGGACGTGGGTCGGCACAACGCGGTCGACAAGGTGGTGGGCTGGGCGGTACGCGAACACCGGCTGCCGCTGAGCGGTCAGGTGCTGCTCGTCTCGGGTCGGGCCAGTTTCGAGCTTACCCAGAAGGCGTGGATGGCGGGTGTGCCGCTGCTCGCCGCGGTTTCGGCGCCGAGCACGCTCGCGGTCGACGTGGCCACCGAGGCGGGCATGACCCTGGTCGGGTTCCTACGGGGACGGACGATGAACGTCTACACCGGCGGACACCGGGTCACCGCCTGACGTGCGGAGCCACCGTCAACGGTTGGCCAGCAGCTCGAACAGCTCCAGCCGGGCCGCGGCGTCGCGGGCGATCAGGAAGCCGGCGATGCCCAGAACCCAGCCGAGCATGCTGCCCGAGGTGCGGACGATCCAGGCGTTGAGCCGGGCCAGCACCGGCTCCACCCAACTCGGCCAGGCCACCCGTGCAGCCAGCAACAGCATCGCCGGCAACACCATGACCAGGCAGTAGCCGCCGAGCAGCGCCACGCTGGTGGGCACGGCCAGGCCGGAGGTGGTGAGCAGGCCCAGCGCGCCGAGGTACGGCAGCATCGTCGCCACCTCGGCCAACGCGGCGAACAGCGCCAGTCCCACCAGCCAGCGGGACGACGAGTCACCGGCGGTCACCCGGTCGCGCCAGCGCAGCACCCGACCCGTACCGGCACCACGCTTGCCGTCGTAACGGAAGCTCAACGCGAACAGGCCGACCCCGAGCACCAGTTGGCCCCAGAGCACCGGCCGGTTGTCCAGCGCACCGCCGAGCAGCTCGGCCAGACCGCTGCCACCGAAGTACAGCAGCAACCCGACCACGAAGTAGAAGCCGGCGATGGTGCCGAGGTAGCTCATCACCCGCCGGACGCTCACCGGCCCCGGGGCGAGCAGCAGCCACACCGGGATGAACAGGGTGCCGATGCTGGTGCTGTCCACCAGCGCCAGGCCGACGAGGGACAGCAGCAGGGCAACGCTCATGCCGTACCGGCGGCAAGCTCGGACATGCGGCGATTATCCGGCATCGCCGACCGGGCGGTGCGCCTCCCCGGCGCGGCGACGGTCACCGAGGACGCCGTCGTGCGCGCCGCCTCGCCCGACGCCGCACTCTCGGCAGACCGGTTGCCGGCCAGCCGTCCAGCCGGGACGGCGGCACTCCCCGGCGGAGCAGATCGTCAAGCAGCACGGCGAGTGAGTAGTCGGGATGCTCGGCCAGTACCCGTTCCAGTGCCACCGCCGCCAACGCGCCCTGCCCGTCGCGCCAGGCGGCGAACGCGAGCAGCGATCCCGGGGCGGCGATCAGCTCCTCGTCGGCCCGGCGCAGCACCTCGGCCCAGAACGCGACGTCCTCGTCCCGGCCGTCGGTGCGCTCCCAGGCGTGGTCGCGTACCGGCAGGTGGGTCAGCAGCAGGCAGAGCCAGGCCAGCTCGTCGTCGGTCAGCCGTTCGCCGGCACGGTGCCGCCGCACCGTGGCCCGCAACGCCGCCGTACCGGCCGCCCGCAGCGCCCGAGCGCCGAGCAGGTCGGTGGGGGGCGCGGCGGCCAACAGGTCGGTGAGCCGCTGCTCCGCCCGCTCGACCGCGTGCCGCATCGCCTCCCCGCCGGCCGGCGCCACCTGCGCGGCGAGTGCCGCCCGGTCCGGTAGGGCCACCTGCCCGGCGAAGACCGCCGCCGCCGGCACCGCGCTGGCCTGCGGGTCGTACCGGGTGCCCTCCGGCGGACAGCACTCCGGCTCCTCGCAGAGGTAGGACCACCACCGCCCGTCGGTGACCCGCAGCGCGTCGAGCACGGCCAGCCCCGCCTCGGCCAACGCGGCCCGGACCGCGTCCACCGCCGGGGTCACCCGGGCGGCCGGACCGTACCCGACAACGGTGGCCGAGTCGGCACCCTGTCGGGCGGTCACCGCGGCGATGTGTTGACCGGGCTCGTAGGGGTCGGCGTCGCCGGGCAGGTCGCCGCGCGCGACGAAGACGATCCGCCTACCGGACAGCGCCACCACCACGATGCTGTCGGCGGGATGGAAACCCAGCAGGTACGGCACGGCGGCGATGAGGTCGGCGGGAGAGCGTACGGACAGGCGGGGCAGCTCGGTCGAGTTCATGCAGGCAGCCTGCGAGCCAGGGATCGGGCGACGCTGCCCCTGTGGACGACACGCCGGTTATCCACAGTCACACAGAGTGTTCTTGCAGCTCACCCGCAATTGGCGGCTGTGCTGAAGCGGCAGCACCTCGGTAGCGATACGTTGCGGGGATGGACCTGGCGTACCTGCGGGCGCATCCGGAGCAGTTGCCCACCTTCCTGACCCATCAGCGGATCCGGGAGACGCCGGTGTCCGGCGGCGACATCTGCGCGGCCTCCCGGCTGACCCTGGACGACGGTCACTCGGTGTTCGCCAAGACCTGGCCGGAGGGTGCGAAGCGGCCGGTGCCGGCCGGCTTCTTCGCCACCGAGGCGGCCGGGCTGCGCTGGCTGCGCGAGGCCGGTGCCGTCGCCGTACCGGAGGTGCTGGTCGCGTTGCCGGAGCTGCTGGCGTTGGAGTGGGTCGACCCGGGTGAGCCGACTCCGGAGGCGGCCGACCGTTTCGGGCGGGAGCTGGCCGAGTTGCACCGGACCGGCGCCGATGCGTTCGGCGCGCGTTGGCCGGGGTTCATCGGTGCCCTGCCGGCGGACAACACGCCCCACGACGGCCCGTGGACGGAGTGGTTCGCCCGGACCAGACTGCTGCCCTACCTGCGCCGATCGGTCGACGGGGGTGCGCTGACCAGTGCCGACGCCGCCCTGGTCGAGCAGGTCATCACCCGGATCGGCGAGTTCGGTGCTGACGAGCCGCCCGCCCGCATCCACGGTGACCTCTGGCCGGGCAATCTGCTCTGGGGCGATGACGACCGGGTCTGGCTGGTCGACCCGGCGGCGCACGGTGGGCACCGGGAGACCGACCTGGCCCAGCTGGCCCTCTTCGGCGGCCCTCCGCACCTCGACCGGATGATGGCGGCGTACCAGGAGAGCTGGCCGCTGGCCGACGGGTGGCGGGCCCGGGTGCCACTGCATCAACTGCATCTGCTGCTCGTGCACACCGCGCTCTTCGGTGCGGCATACCGCGATTCGGTAACCAGGAGCGCCCGGGACGCCCTCAGCGGGGCGGGTCGCGCTACCGTCGACCGGTGAGCCTGCCCCCGCCCACCGGCCTCGTCGACCGGTACGGCCGCGTCGCCCGGGACCTGCGGGTGTCGTTGACCGACAAGTGCAACCTGCGCTGCACCTACTGCATGCCCGCCGAGGGTCTGCCCTGGCTGGCCGGGCCGCAACTGCTCACCGACGACGAGGTGGTCCGGCTGATCCGGGTCGCCGTGTGCCGGCTCGGGGTCGACGAGGTGCGGTTCACCGGTGGTGAACCGCTCATCCGCCCCGGTCTGGTCGGCATCGTCGAAGCCGTCGCGGCACTCGAACCGCGACCCCGGATATCCCTGACCACGAACGGCATCGGCCTGGACCGGCTCGCCCCTGCGCTGCGTACCGCCGGCCTGGACCGGGTGAACGTCTCACTCGACACGATTGACCGGGAACGCTTCACCCGGCTCACCCGCCGGGACCGGTTGGCCGACGTGCTGGCCGGCCTGGCCGGCGCAGCCGCCGCCGGGCTCACTCCGGTCAAGATCAACGCTGTGCTGATGCGTGGCGTCAACGACGACGAGGCGCCGGCGCTGCTGCGCTTCGCCCTCGACCACGGCTACGAGTTGCGGTTCATCGAGCAGATGCCGCTGGACGCACAGCACGGCTGGGACCGGGGGGCCATGGTCACCGCCGACGAGATCCTGGCCACGCTGCGTGCCGCGTACGACCTCAGCCCGGACCCGACCGAACGCGGCACCGCCCCCGCCGAGACCTGGCTGGTCGACGGCGGTCCGGCCCGGGTCGGCGTGATCGGCACGGTGACCCGGCCCTTCTGCGGCGACTGCGACCGGACCCGGCTCACCGCCGACGGGCAGATCCGCAACTGCCTGTTCGCCACCGAGGAGTCGGACCTGCGCGGCGCGTTGCGGGCCGGAGCCGACGACGAGGAGCTTGCCCGCCGCTGGCGGGCGGCGACGCTGACCAAGCGGGCCGGGCACGGCATCGACGACCCGTCCTTCCTGCAACCGACCCGGCCGATGTCGGCCATCGGAGGCTGACCATGGCCAGCGTCACCGTCCGTTACTTCGCCGGCGCTCGCGCTGCGGCCGGCCGCGCCGAGGAGACCACCGCCGCGGGCCGGTCGCTCGACGAGTTGGTGGCCGAACTGGCCGAGCGGCACGGCGGACGCCTGGTGTCGGTACTGGCGGTGTCGAGTTTTCTGATCGACGGCGTGACCTGTCATGATCGGCGGAAGCCGCTGCCGGCCGGGGCGACGATCGACGTCCTGCCTCCTTTCGCCGGCGGCTGAGGGGGAGCCAACGTGTTCGCGGTACTCGGCTTCGTCACCACGCTGGCCGTGATCACCGGGTTGATCCATCTCTACCTGTGGAAACGCCTGGTGAAGGACACCACCACCGCCGGGCGCTGGCGGCGGGCCGGCACGGTCACCGCGGTGGTGCTGGCCCTGCTGGTGCCGGCGACGATGGTCGGCACCCGGGCCGGCATGTACTGGCTCGCCTGGCCGGGCTACCTCTGGCTCGCGCTGATGTTCTACCTGCTGGTGCTGCTCGTCGTGCTGGAAGTCCCGATGCTGGCGACGCGGCTGGTGCTGCGCCGCAGGTCGGCCCTGGTCACCCCGGAGCCGGTCCTGGTCGGCCCGGCCGTCGCGCCGATGGCTGCGCCGTCGGGCGATCAGGCAGCCCCCGCCGATGAGCCGGACGCGCCGGCTTCACCGGCCCAGCCGACCGTCGACGGCACGACGGATCGACCGGTCGCCGGCGCCGTCGGCCCCGACCACGATCCGGGCCGCCGCCTGCTGCTCGCCCGTGGCGCCGCGATCTTCGCCGGGCTCACCGCCACCGGCCTGGTCAGCTACGGCGTACGCACCGCGCTGGGGCCGCCCCGGCTGGACCGGGTGCAGATCCCGCTGGCCAAGCTGCCCCGCAGCATGGACGGCCTGCGCATCGCCACCGTCTCGGACATCCACATCGGCCCGCTGACCGGCCGGGCGCACACCGAGCGGATCGTGGCCGCGATCAATCGGCTGGACGCCGACATCGTCGCCGTGGTCGGCGACCTGGTGGACGGCACGGTCGCCGAGTTGGGCGACGACGCCGCACCGCTGCGCGGCCTGCAGGCACGCCACGGCAGCTACTTCGTCACCGGCAACCACGAGTACTACTCCGGAGTGGAGGAGTGGGTGGCCGAGGTCGACCGGCTCGGGCTGCGAGTGCTCCAGAATCGGCGACTGGAGATCGCCACCCGTGGCGGGGTCCTCGATCTGGCCGGCGTCAACGACGTCTCCGCCGTCGGCGACGGCGTCTCCGCGCCGCCGGACTACGACGCCGCGTTGGGCGACCGCGACCCGTCCCGACCGGTGGTGCTGCTGGCGCACCAGCCGGTGGCGGCGCTGGAGGCGGCCCGGTACGGAGTCGATCTGCAACTGTCCGGCCACACCCACGGCGGTCAGATCGTCCCCTTCAACCTGCTGGTCCGGCTCGAACAGCCGGTCGTCTCCGGGCTCGGTGAGGTGGACGGGACGAAGGTCTACGTGACCAACGGGGCCGGCTTCTGGGGGCCGCCGGTACGGGTCGGCGCGGAGCCTCAGGTCACCCTCGTCGAGCTTCGTTCGGCATAGCGCAGCTCACCTCCACGCGTGGCGGCGCGCGGGAGCGCGGCCGGTCGTGGCAGGATGCGGCGTGCCCCCGTTCAGCCCCGTACCCCCCGGTGGCCTTCCGCCCTTCGTCGCGGACCTGCACATCCACTCGAAGTACTCGCGGGCCTGTAGCCGTGACCTGACCCTGCCGAACCTCGGTTGGTGGGCGCGACGCAAGGGCATCGCCGTACTCGGTACCGGCGACTTCACCCATCCCGCGTGGTACGACCACCTGCGGGAGACCTTGCACCCGGCCGAGCCGGGCCTGTACCGGCTGTCGCCGGAGGCGGAGCGGGACATCGCCCGTCGGCTGCCGCCCCGGTTGGCCAGCGAGGCGGAGGGCGATCCGGTCCGCTTCATGCTCAGCGTGGAGATCTCCACCATCTACAAGCGCGACGACCGGACCCGGAAGGTCCATCACCTGATCTATCTGCCGGATCTGGACGCGGTGGGCCGGTTCAACGCCGCGCTCGGCCGGATCGGCAACCTCGGTTCGGACGGTCGACCCATCCTCGGTCTGGACTCGCGCGATCTGCTGGAGATCACGCTGGAGGCCAGCGCGGACGGGTATCTCGTGCCGGCCCACATCTGGACCCCGTGGTTCTCGGCGCTGGGCTCGAAGTCCGGCTTCGACGCGATTGCCGACTGCTACGCCGACCTGGCCGACCACATCTTCGCGGTGGAGACCGGGCTCTCCTCGGACCCGGAGATGAACTGGCGGGTGGGCAGCCTTGACCGCTACCGGCTGGTCTCCAACTCCGATGCCCATTCGCCGCCCGCGCTCGCCCGCGAGGCCACGGTCTTCGCCTCGGCTCGGGACTACTTCGGCATCCGGGAGGCGCTGCGTACCGGTGCCGGGCTGGCCGGGACTATCGAGTTCTTCCCGGAGGAGGGCAAGTACCACGCCGACGGCCACCGGCTGTGCGGGGTGAACTGGGCACCGGAGCGGACCCGGGAGGCCGGTGGGCGCTGCCCGGAGTGTGGCAAACCGCTGACGGTGGGCGTACTCAGCCGGGTCGAGGAGTTGGCCGACCGGCCCGAGGGTCACCGGCCGCAGCACGCCCCCGAGGTGACCCACCTGATTCAGCTCGCCGAGATCCTCGGCGAGATCAACAAGGTCGGTCCGCGCTCCAAGCGGGTCGAGGGGAAGCTGACCGAGTTGGTCGCCGCGCTCGGCCCCGAGCTGGAGATCCTGACGCGCGTTCCGCTGGACGAGATCGGCCGGGTCGGTGGCGAACTGCTCACCGAGGCGATCGGCCGGCTGCGTCGCGGCGAGGTCCGCCGGGTGCCGGGGTACGACGGCGAGTACGGCGTGATCACCCTGTTCGACCCGGTCGAGCTGAGCGGCGGTGCCGGCGTGTCCGCCGGGCAGGAGACGCTGTTCGACGTGCCGGTGCCCGCGCAACGACGGGCTCCGGAGACCACGACGAGGATGGGCGCTGCGACGAAGGCTGCGGCCGGTGTGAGGCGTCCGTCGGCGAAGCCCGAGCCGAAGCGCAAGCCGGTGTCCCCGCCGCCGCCGATCGCGCCGGCGCCCTCCCCGCACGAGCCGTTCGAACCGATGCTCGCCGGCATGGAGGAGGTCGGCACCGGCCTGCTCGACCGGCTCGACGCGATGCAACGGGTGGCCGCCTCGGCGCCCGGTGGCCCGCTGCTGATCGTCGCCGGTCCGGGTACCGGCAAGACGCGGACGCTCACCCACCGGATCGCCTATCTCTGCGCCGAGTTGAACGTCTTCCCCGAGCGGTGCCTGGCCATCACGTTCACCCGACGGGCCGCAGAGGAACTGCGACACCGCCTCGACGGCCTCCTCGGCCCGGTCGCCGAGGACGTCACCGTCGGCACCTTCCACTCGCTCGGGCTCACCATCCTGCGCGAGAACGCCGAGGCCGCCGGCCTGCCCGACGGCTTCCGGATCGCCGACGACGCGGAACGGGCCGCCGCGCGGAGCGATGCCGGGGACGACCCGGCCCGCTACGCCGCGCTGCTGCGCAAGCAGGGCCTGGTGGACCTGGACGAGCTGCTCACCCTGCCGGTGACGCTGCTACGGGAGGACCGGAAGCTGGTCGACAGGTACCGGCAACGGTGGCAGTGGATCTTCGTGGACGAGTACCAGGACGTCGACGCCGTGCAGTACGAGCTGCTGCGGCTGCTCAGCCCGGCCGACGGGAACCTGTGCGCGATCGGCGACCCGGACCAGGCGATCTACTCGTTCCGGGGTGCCGACGTCGGGTATTTCCTGCGCTTCTCGCAGGACTTCATCGACGCCCGCCTGGTCCGGCTCAACCGTAACTACCGGTCCTCCGCGCCGATCCTCGCCGCCGCGGTGCAGGCCATCGCGCCGTCGTCGCTGGTACGGGGTCGCCGGTTGGATCCGGCCCGGCTCGACCCGGAGGCACCGCTCGTCGGCCGGTACGCCGCGGCCTCCGTCGCCGACGAGGCCGACTTCGTGGTACGCACGGTGGACGATCTGGTCGGTGGCCTGTCCCACCGGTCGCTGGACTCCGGTCGGATCGACGGACGGTCGACCACGCTGTCCTTCTCGGACATCGCGGTGCTGTACCGCACCGACTCGCAGGCCGCGCCGATCGTGGACGCCTTGGCCCGGGCCAACGTTCCGGTGCAGAAGCGCTCGCACGACCGGCTGCGGGACCGTCCCGGGGTGGCCGCCATCGCTCGCGAGCTGCGGCACGCCCCCGGTGTCGAGGGTGCCCTGCCGGCGCGGGTGCGCCTCGCCGGCCAGGTGCTCGCGGACCGGTTCGCCGCCCCCACCCTCGACGGGTCCGGTGGGGTACGCCCGGAGGATGTCCGGACCGCCGTCGACCTGCTGACGCCGTTGGCCCGGCGCTGCGGTGACGATCTGGAGATGTTCCTGTCGCAGCTCGCCACCGGCGCCGAGGTGGACGCGCTCGACCCGCGTGCCGAGGCGGTCACGCTGCTGACCCTGCACGCCGCGAAGGGGCTGGAGTTTCCGGTGGTATTCCTGGTCGGTGCCGAGGACGGGATGCTGCCGCTGCGCTGGCCCGGTACCACGCCGGACGAGGCCGCGGTGGCCGAGGAACGACGACTCTTCTTCGTCGGGTTGACCCGTGCTCAGGACCGGCTCTACGTCAGCCATGCCGCCCGCCGGGTCCGGCACGGTTCGGAGCGGGACTGCCGCCCGTCGCCGTTCCTCGACGTGGTGGATCCGGGCCTGTTCGAGCGGCTCGGCGACAGCGAGGGACCTCGGCGACCCAAGGACCGGCAACTACGTCTCATCTGACGAGGAGGCGATCGGGTTGCCGACCGGTCGGGCAGTGTGGCACCGGTGACCTGCCGTAGGCACTACGGTGACGGTGACGGTGGCGGTGCCGGTGGTCGACCGATCACCCATCGACTTGACGGGATGGCTCAGGAGGGCGTGCGCATGGCGAACTACGGACCACCGGGCCCAGGCCCGCAGCCGTGGCACGAGCCGCATCCTGGCGAGCAGCCATGGCCCGAGCCGCAGCCCGGCCAGTGGTACGGCCAAGACCATGGGTACGGCCAGGATCACGGGTACGGCCAGGATCACGGGTACGGCCAGGACCACGGCAGTGGTCAGCGCTACGGGTCCGGCGAGTCCTACGACGCCGGGGGGCACGGCGGCGGCCCGTACGGCACGACCGGTCCGGGACACCCCCCGACGGGACCGGATACCTGGGCGCAGTCCGCCTACCAGCCCGACGCGGAGACCGGGTACGCCGGCGCACCCACACCACCGCCGCGGCGTCGGCGTGGCCGGATGCTCGTCGTGCTGGCGGCCGTGCTGGTGCTGGTGCTGGGCGGTGCGGCGGCGTTCTATGTGGTCGGGCGGGACGACCAGCCACCGAACCCGGTGGCCGCACCGACCGAGGAAGTGGCGTCCACAGCGGACCCGCAGGACGGGGAGACCCCGCCCGACGATCCGGCCGCCGCACCGTCCGCCGACCCCCGTTTCGTGCAGGCCGGGCAGTGCGTCCGCAACGACGCCGCAGCCGGCGGCAAGCCCAGGCTGCTGCTGAGTGAGTGCGCGCCGAGGTCGTACGAGGTGCTGCGGCGTTTCGACGGCAAGACCAGCGGCGAGCGTGACGCCGAGGACAAGTGCGCCACGGTCGACGGCTACACCAACTGGTACTTCTACGACAGCGAGTTGGACTCGCTCGACTTCGTGCTCTGCCTCAAGCAGCGCGGCTGACGACCTATCACCAAAACTAGTGCTGTCTAGCCTCCACGCTAGACAGCACTAGTTTTTGGTCGAGGGCAACACGCCGGTACCGCCGTCTATCCATGTCTAGCCTCTCCTCTAGACGGCCCGATACTCTGCGATACGTGGATCCGGTCCGCAACCCGTACGCGCCGGGCGCCGGCCAGCGTCCGCCCGAACTCGCCGGGCGGGGGCGCGAACTGGATGTCTTCGACATCGTGCTGGAACGCATCGCCCGGGGTCGACCGGAGCGCAGCCTGATGCTCACCGGGCTACGCGGCGTCGGCAAGACCGTCCTGCTGAACACGTTGCGCTCCCAGGCGATCAACCGGCTCTGGGGCAGCGGCAAGATCGAGGCACGACCGGATCAGTCGCTGCGCCGACCGATCGCCGCGGCGCTGCACATGGCCGTTCGGGAGTTGGCGCCGAGACACCGGGCACCGGAGCGGATCGACGCCTTCCTCGGGGTGCTCAAGGCATTCGCCCAACGGGGCGCGCCGACCGGCCGGGGTGGGGCGGCTCCGAAACTGCGCGACCGTTGGCAGCCCGGCATCGACGTACCGGCGGCCAGCGGCCGGGCCGACTCCGGTGACATCGAGATCGACCTGGTGGAGCTGCTCACCGACGCCGCCTCCGTTGCCAGCGATGTCGGCACCGGCGTCGCCGTCTTCATCGACGAGATGCAGGACCTCGGGCCGGAGGATGTCTCCGCGCTCTGCGCCGCCTGCCACGAGCTCTCGCAGCTCGGCGCGCCCCTGATCGTGGTCGGTGCCGGCCTGCCGCACCTGCCGGCGGTGCTCAGCGCGGCGAAGTCGTACTCCGAGCGGTTGTTCCGCTACCAACGCATCGACCGTCTCGACCGGATCGCCGCCGACCACGCGCTCTGCGCGCCGGCCGAGCGGGAGGACGTCGAGTACGAGGCGAAGGCCCTCGACCTGCTCTACGAGAAGTCCGGCGGGTATCCGTACTTCGTGCAGGCGTACGGGAAGGCCACCTGGGACCACGCCCCCCGGTCACCGATCACCCCGGCCGACGTACGCGTCGCCGCGCCGGAGGCCGAGGCGGAGTTGGCCGTCGGCTTCTTCGGCTCCCGCTTCGAGCGGGCCACCCCCGCCGAACGGGAGTACATGCGGGCGATGGCGAATCTCTCACTTGTGGAGACGGAGACCGACGGCGGTGGCCGGGACGACATGGACGCCGCGGTGCCGACCTCGGAGATCGCCCGCGCCCTCGGCCGCAAGCCGGCCAGCCTCTCCCCAGCCCGGGATGCGCTGATCAAGAAGGGGCTGATCTACTCCGGGGAGCGCGGCACGGTCGCCTTCACCGTCCCGCACTTCGGCCGCTACCTGCGCACCCAGCCCGCCTGACCCAGCCCGACAGCCGCCCGATCTGTGGCAGCGGAGCTGCCCTGGCGTCGGCGTGTCGAACGCCGGCACTGCCACAGATCCGGGCCAGGGGTAGGAAGGGTTGGCAGGGCGGGCAGCGGGTCGGCGGCAGACAGCGGGAAGCCCTCGGCCGGGCGGCCGGGGCTTCCCGAGGTGCCTCAGGCGGTCGGGCGGGCGGCCTTCGCCAGCTCGACGAAGCCGCGCCACGCCACTGGTCGGAAGCTGAGCGTGCCGCCGGCCCGGTCTTTGGTGTCCCGGACCAGGACCACGCCGGGAAGGTTGTCGGCGACCTCGACACAAGCGCCGCCGTTGTTGCCGCTCTTGCTGCTCTTGCGCCACTGCGCGCCGGTCATGTCCATGATGCTGCCGCTTCCCTGAGGAGTGTCAGGGACTGCGTCCGTGGCAGCGCCTCGCCACGGATGCGTTCCCACCTGCGGCCCAGGGTAGCAATGTCGGCGGACTGATCGACGATCTTCGCCTCGGTCTGGCTGTCCGCGTGCCCGAGCACGCTGCCGTCGTCCAGCTCGGCGAGGATGAAGGGCCCGCCCAGCCCGGCGTACATGCCGACCGACGCGGGCACGACATGGATCGCCGTGGTGGGCTGCGCGCCGCACGTCACCAGGTGCTCGCACTGCTCCCGCATCAGCGCCCGGTCGCCGTACGCGGACCGGCGCAGCACCAGCTCGTCCAGCACCACGACAAGCATCGGCGGGTTGTCCCGGCGCAGGATGGCCTGCCGCTGGAGGCGCGCCTCCACCAGCCGCCCGATGTCGTCGGCGGTAAGCGTCTCCCCGGCCAGCGTGGCCCGCGCGTACGCCTCGGTCTGGAGCAGCCCCGGCACCCAGGCCAACTCGAACCAGCGCAGCGCGACCGCCTCGCGCTCGATGTCGACCCACCGCCGGAACCACGCCGGCTCGCGCCGCTTGAGGACGTCCGGCCACAGTTCGGTCACCTCCCGGCCGAGCGCCTCGGCGACCCGCCTACGGGTCTGCGGGCGGGGAATGCGTCCATGGCTGGCCCACCGCGCGGCGGTCTTCGGGTCGACACCGACCCGCGCCGCGAGGGTGTCGGCGGTCTCGCCCGCCTCGGTCATTGCTGTCACGACGGCACGGTTCACTCGCACGATCCTTCCTGGACGTTCGGGGACACTCAGCATCCACTCCGATACGCGGTGTATGCGGCAGACACACGACGGAAGGGTGGAAATCAGGACGGCACGAGCCAGTGGAGACTCCCCCGAACTCGCTGGACGTGCTTGTCGGGGCCGCCCCGCCGGGCGAGCACCTCCCGGGGCGGCCCCTCCCAGATCTCCTGGTGACGAGGAGGCACGCGTGCCCGCACGACAGCCCCACCGCGATGGCCGGTGACCGGCCGGCGGGAGGACGGCACCCCGACCGTCCCGCCCGGTGTGTACCTGCTGACCCGGGCAGCATCCCCGCAGTTCCACGCGCCGATCATGGTCCGGGTGATCCGCGAGCTGACCGACCGGCACCCGCCGCACGGTTGGACGTGGCTCGACTGCTACCAGCTGGACAGGCACGGGGACGCTACCGAGAAGCGCCAACTGTTCGTGATGCCGGCCGGGATGCGCCAGGTCGACGTGCCACCGGTCCCGTACGCCTCCCGACGCTCCCCGGCGAGATCAACCCGGTGAGCCGCCCGGAGTCCCATCTCGGAACCGGCGTACGCGCTCGCTCAGGGCCGGCGGCGAAGCCGATCGGCGAGCACCCGGCTGCGGTGCAGCGCGGACCGCACCGGGACCGGCAGATGCCGCCCGGCGGCGTGGCCGGGCAACCGTTCACCGGGTGCCAGCCCCTTGCGCAGCGCTCTGGTGTGCGGGAAGGGGATCTGCGGCTGGTGCGCCTCGCGCAGCGCCTGGACGCCGCCGAGCGAGTACAGCTCCGCCACCCGGGCGATGATCCGCTCTCTGGCCTCCGGATCGGTGGTCATCAGGGTGGTCACCGGCGGCGGCAGGCCCGCAGCGGCCAGCCGGGCCTCGTATCCGGGGTCGGCCTTGCCGGGCTGGAAGATGTGTTCGACGCCGTTGCGCTCAAGGAAGCCGGCAAACCGGTCCCAGCGCTGCGCCTGCCCGTCGTTGAAGGCGGTGTAGTCGGCCCGGTCGTAGAGGTCGGCGGCGTCGACCTCCGGCTTCAGGTTGGGCAGCAGACTGTGCGGGATGTCGTGGTACCGGGCCAACTCCAGGGTCCGGCTGTCGTGCGCCAGCACGTACGCGGGCGTGCCGGCGGACAGCGCCACGATGTTGCCGTGGATCCGGGTGCCGAAGGAGAACTCGCGCTCGGCGAGGTACCGCATCCAGGTCGAGGCGTCGACGAAGAACCGGATGCGGTCCTCCCGGTAGAGCTGGTGACCGGTGTGATGCGGCAGCCCTCGGCGCACGTTTTCCGGGTTTGAACCCCACAGCAGCAGTTCGAGCACCTCGTCGCCCTGCGGCACGTAGACCATGTTCGGGTAGCGCTTGGCATGCCGGGTAGCGATCCGGTCCATCAGCTTCACGTACGGCGAGATGTTGATCGTGAAACGGGTCTCAGGGGTGATCCCGGGCACCCGCTTGTCGATCCGGAGGTTCGGGCCGTCGCGGAACAGCGACGGGCAGCCCACGACATCGACCACATCGTCACCGAAGCCCAGCTCGGCGAGGTAGGCGCGGGTGAACTCACCGCGTACGCCGATCGTCGCCGACCTGTCGAGCACCGCGCTGACGAACCGGCGCACCGCCACCCGCAGCTCGTCGGTCGGCGGCGGAAACGGGTCGTCGAGGCTGCCCGCGCCGCCCGCGACGCCGACGCCGACCACCACTACCGGAATCCGCAGCCGCTCGATCACCCAGGTGAGGCGCTTGAGATTCTCCAGAAAGCTCAGCCGGAAGGCATTTGCCAGCGGCACCACGAACATGTCGAACTGCTCGTTGACCCGGTCCACGTACGCGCGGTCCAGGCCGGGACGTTCGCTGAGGAAGGAGTTGGACACCACCTCGGTTCCCGGCACGCTGATCAGCTTGTGCACCGCGTCGGCGAAGACGAGGTTGCCGACGTTGCGCCCGAAGATGCCCTGCTTGTAGAGCGCGAGAGAGAGTTCCGGGCTCACCGGGTTGAAGGGATCCTTGGCAGAACGCAGCAGCACGCGAGGCATCTGGTCATCTCCACGCCGGTAGGTGTGGGTCGGCCGACATTTTCGATGCTAACAACGCACCGGCCGCCCTGCCCGTTGCGCGAGAGGGATCAGACCTGCCGTCAGGACTGGCGGCGGAGCCGACCGGCGAGCGCGCGACTGCGACGCAGCGCAGACCGCACAGGTGCCGGCAGGTGCCGCACTGCGGCAGGTACGGGCCGCCGCTCGCCGGTCGCCACCGACTCCTTCGGCGCAGCGGTGTGCGGGAACGGAATATGCGGCTTGTGTGCCCTCCGCAGCGCGCGCAGGCCACCCAGCGCGTAGAGTTCCGCCACCCGGGCGGTGATCCGCTCCCTGGCCTCGGGGTCGGTGGTCATCAGGGTGGTCACCGGCGGCGGCAGCCCCACGGCGTCCAGCCGCTTGTCGTAGGCGGGGTTGGCCTTGCCCGGCTGGAAGATGTGCTCGATGCCGTTGCGCTCCAGGAAGCCGGCGAAGCGGTCCCAGCGCCGCGCATGCCCGGTATTGAACGCGGTGTAGTCGGACTGGGCGTAGAGATCCGCGGCGTCGACCTGCGGGCTCAGGCCGGGAACCATGGTGTGCGGGATGTCGTGGTACCGGGCCAACTCCAGGGTCCGGCTGTCGTGCACCAGGACGTGGGCCGGCGTCCCGGCGGCCAGCGCCACGATGTTGCCGTGGATCCGGGTGCCGAAGGAGAACTCGCGCTCGGCGAGGTACCGCATCCAGGTCGAGGCGTCGACGAAGAACCGGATGCGGTCCTCCCGGTAGAGCTGGTGACCGGTGTGGTGCGGCATCCCCGGTCGGACGGTGTCCGGCTGGACCCCCCACAGCAGCAGCCTGAGGTCGGTGTCGTCCTGCGGGACGTAGACCATGTTCGGGTAACGCCCGGCGTGCCGGGTCGCGACCTCGTCCATCAGCAGCACGTACGGCGAGATGTTGATCGTGAAGCGGCTTTCCGGCGTCAGCTCGGCCACCCGCTTGGTGATCGTCAGGTTCGGGCCGTCCCGGAACAGCGACGGACAGCCGACGACCTCGACCACGTCGTCACCGAAACCCAGCTCGGCGAGGTAGGCGGCGGTGATCTCGCCGCGTACGCCGATCGTCGCCGACCTGTCGAGCACCGCGCGCACGAACCGGCGCACCGCCCCGCTCATCTCGTCGGTGTCCGGCGGGAAGGGGTTGTCGAGGCTCCCGCCAGCGCCCGCGACGCCGACGCCGACCACCACTACCGGAATCCGCAGGTTCTCGATCACCCAGGTGAGACGCTTGAGGTTTTCCAGGAAGGTCGGCCGGAAGGCATTTGCCAGGGGCACCACGAACATGTCGAACTGCTCGTTGATCCGGTCCACGTACGCCTGGTCCACGCCGGGCCGTTCGCTCAGGAACGAGTTGGACACCACCTCGGTCCCCGGCACGCTGATCAGCTTGTGCACCGCCTCGGTGAAGACGAGGTTGCCCACGTTCCGCCCGAAAATGCCCTGCTTGTAGAGCGCGAGGGAATGCTCCGGGCTGACCGGGGTGAAGGGGTCCTTGGCAGAGCGCAGCAGGACGCGGGTCATCGGGTCGGAGCCTCCGGGTGCGGGATGCGAGGGGTAGCCGAAAGTTGCTCGATGCTAGCCAACCCCGTCGTCGCCCGCCACCTGCTGCCGGTCGGTCAGCCGGGGTCAGACCTTCGACCAAGGCGGCGGGAAGACGACCTCACCCCGGGGTGGCGACGGCTCACCGCTGGTGGTCGGCGGAAGGATCAACGCCTGCCACGGCTCGCCGAGGCCGGACCAGGGACTGGTCAGGCCCAACTGGTCCGCGCGGCTGAAGCCGAAGCGCCGGTAGTAGGCCGGATCGCCGAGGACGACCACCAGTCGCTCACCGAGCTCGGTCGCCGCCTCCAGGGCGGCCTGTACCACCGACGTGCCGAGCCCGATCCGCTGCCGGTGCGGTGCCACCGCAACCGGTCCCATCGCCAGCGCTGGCGTGCTGGCCGTGCCCGAGTTGACCAACACCCGGGTGAGCAGGGCGCAACCGACGATCTCCCCGCCGTACTCGGCGACCATCGCCAGCTCCGGCAGCCACGCGTCGCTGCCACGCAGCTCGTCGACGAGGCGTACCTCGGGCGGGACGGCCACGTCGGGCCGGGCGAAGGCTGCGGACAGCACCCGGCGGATCGCGCCGGTGTCGGCCGGGTCCTCGGGTCGCAGCCGCAGGGTCGTCACGCGGCGTAGGGTACCCCGGAAGACACGTCCATCCGCGACGGTCGTCGAACCCGGGCGCGGCGGCACCCTACGCACTCGATCGATCGACATACCCCGTTGCGGGGCGTAGTAACGCCCCGGACAGGGTATGACTGTTCCATGACGCCCGTACGATCCCTCGCCCGCGCCATGTTGAGCGGCATCTTCGTGGTCAGCGGCGCCCGCAACTTCGCCAACCCCGGCCGCCTGGCACCCACCGCGAAACCGGTCACCGATCGGGTGACGCCGCTGCTGGAACGGGTGCATCCGCAGCTCCCCACGGATACTGAAACCCTGATCCGCGCCAACTCGGCCGTGCAGTTCGGCGCCGGGCTGATGCTGGCCACCGGGCGGTTCACCCGGCCGGCGGCCCTGGTGCTGGCCGGCACGCTGATCCCGGTCACCCTCGCCGGGCACCCCTTCTGGCGCAACGACGACCCGATCGCGAAGAACAACAACCAGATCCACTTTCTGAAGAACCTCGGTCTCTTCGGTGGGTTGTTGCTCGCCGCGGCGGACACGGAGGGTAAGCCCGGGCTACGCTGGCGGGCCGGTCACCGCATCGGCCACTCGCGACGGTCGGTACGCCGCGCGGTCCGGACCGCCCGTCGGGAGGCCCGAATCGCCGTGCGATCGGCCTCCGCCGCCCGGCGGCTCCCCGGCTGAGCCGTACGCGTCCCACCTCACCCCCGCTGAGCTGCGATCCAACCACCCCCACCCCGGCTAAGGCCGCGAATCACCTGAATCGCCCGGTAGGCGTTAACGCGGTGGAAATGTCAAGAGAATGTGTGGGATCGGACACGGTCGCATAACGCAGGAGGCACTGACGTGAGGCGCCGTTCTAGGCTCCGTACTGGACCTGGACGGGTAGGACGACCTTGGTACGGGGGTGGCCACGCCATGCCGACGATCGTCGGTAGAGGGCTGGACCGCCTCGCCACAGTCCGCCGCGTAACGCGTGGGATCGATCGTAGGACAGTCGTACGGGCGGGCATCGTCGCCGCCGTCGCCTACGCCGCATGGCTCGCCATCGGCGCTTTCGGGCGTCCGTACAACTTCTTCGACATGAAGATCTACCACGGCGCGGTGGTCTGGTGGGCGAGCGGTCACGAGCTGTACGAGTTCGTCGCACCCGACACAACCCTGGGTTTCACCTACCCACCGTTCGCCGGGTTGGCCATGCTGCCAATGGCGCACCTGCCGGTCACCCTGGCCGGTCTGGTCAACGCCGCGGTGAGCATCGCCGCCCTGGCCGTGGTGCTGGCCGCGCTGCTGCGCCCGATCGTCGACCGGCTGGGCTGGCCACTGTGGTACACGGTGGCCATCGCGACGCCGCTGGCCGCCGCCATCGAACCGACCCGGGAGACCCTCGGCTACGGGCAGGTCAACCTGCTGTTGTTCGCCCTGATCCTGGCCGACCTGGTCGCCCTGCGTTGGCGGTCGCGGCGCGGCACCCACCAGGCCGAGGGCGACGGCCCGCTGCTGCGGTTCATCTACGGCGGCGCCTGGGCCGGCGTGGGCATCGGTCTCGCCACCGCCGTCAAGCTGACCCCGGCCCTGTTCATCTTCTATCTGATGATCACTCGACAGTGGCGGGTGGCCGGCACGGCCATCTGCACCGCCGTCGGGGTGACCATCGGCAGCTTCGGCATAGTCGGCGCGGAATCCCGCGACTACTTCGGCGGCGTGCTGTGGCAGACCGAGCGGGTGGGTGCCGCCGACATGACGCCCAACCAGTCGCTGGCCGGGCTACTGGCCCGGCTCTACGACTCGATCGAGACCCCCGGCCTGCTCTGGCTAGCCTTCTCCGTGCTGGTGTTGGCGCTCGGCCTGTCCCGGGCGTCCAACGCCCACTCCGACGGCGACGAACTGACCGCCTTCACGCTCGTGGGCCTGACCGCCAACGTGATCAGCCCGATCTCCTGGACGCACCACCTCGTCTGGGTGATCCCGGCGATCATCGTCCTGGCTGACGCCGCGATCCGTCGGCACGACGCCAGCCGGGGTCCTGCCGTGCGATCCGCGTCGACGCCGTACGGCGGCCCGCCGGGAGTCTCCACTCTCCGCCCACCGATCTGGTACCCGACGTTGACCGGGTTCCGCCACGGCTTCGCCGCCATCGGGCTCTACCTGCTCTTCCTGATCTCCCCGATCTGGCCGTACGAACACCAACTGCCGGAGGTCTCCCACTACCAGGACGGCCTGTTCGGCGCGTTGATGGAAAACTCCCTGGCACTGGCGCTGATCCTGCTGGTCGCCGCGCTGCCCTGGCGGCCCGGCGCGGAACCGGCGTTCCACACCGACCGTGCGGCGCGCGCCTCGATGCTGTACGGACGGCGGTAGGCCACCGGTCAGGGGCAGTTGACCCATTCCTCGGTGCCGTCGGTGAAAACCTGCCGCTTCCAGATCGGCAGCCGGGCCTTCACCTCGTCCACCAGCCGGGCGCAGGCAGCGAACGCGGCGGCCCGGTGGGCGGTGCTGACGGCCGCCGCCAGGGCCACGTCGCCGATGGCCAGCGGGCCGATCCGGTGCGAGACCGCCACGGCGTACACGTCGGGGTCGGCGGCGACCTCGTCGGCGACCTCCTGGAGCACCTTCTCGGCGTTCGGGTGGCCTTCGTACTCCAGGTTGGCCACCGACCGTCCGTGGTCGTGATCGCGCACCACCCCGACGAACGACACCACCGCGCCGGCCCGCCGGTCGGCGACCGCCGCCTCGTGCGCGGCGAGATCCAGTGGCTGGTCGGTGACGCTGCTGATGACGGTCACCATGCCCGCTCCCCGGGTAGCAGCGGCAACGGCACGATCGGAACCCGGTCGCCCACCGAGCCGGTGGTGCCGGGGTCGATCACCGCGAACCCGTCGGCGGTGGCGAGCCCACGCAGCATTGCCGAACCGACGTGCCGGACCGGGTGGGCTGTCCCGGCGAGCCGGTCGAGTCGGACCAGCGCCAGATGGGTGTGGTCGCCACGACCGGCGACGGGCTCGGCGAGAACGGCGTGCGGAAGCGTTGGCAACGACCGACCCGCGAGCCCGGCCAACAGTGGGGCGACCAGCGACACCAGTGCGATGACAGCGGACTGCGGATTGCCCGGCAGCCCGGCCACGAACCGGACCTGCCCGTCGGCGCCGACCAACCGGGCCAGCAGCATCGGGAAGCCGGGACGCACCGCGACCGTGTTGACCACGTACTCGGCGTCCAACGACGCCAACGCCGGGTGCAGGTGATCGACCGGGCCGTGCATGGTGCCACCGGTGGTGCAGACCAGATCGGTGCTGTCCAGAGCGGCCCGCAACGCCGCCACGTGGGCGGGCAGCGTGTCCGCGACCGGGCCGACCACCGCGTTCGGCGCCACCTGGCAGCCGTACCGACGCAGCCAGCCCGGCACCGCCGGGCCCAACGCGTCGCGGACCCGCCCGGCGCCCGGCGGGCCTGCCGTGAGCAGCTCGTCGCCGAAGACCAGCAGCGCGGCCCGGGGCTGCCGGCGTACCCGCAGCGTGTCGTGGCCGCAGGAGGCGGCCAGGCCGATCACCGCCGGGTCGACAGGTGTCCCGGCCGGCAGCAGCTCCTCACCGGCGGTGGCCTCCTCGCCGGGTTGCCGCCACTCCGGCGTGGCGCGTGGCACGCCGTCGACAATCCCCTCCGGGGTACGCGTCGACTCCTCCACCCGCAGCACCGCCGAGGCCCCCGCCGGCACCATCGCCCCGGTGGCGATCTCCACAGTCGTCCCGTCCTCGGTCAACGGGGCGGGCGCACCACCGGCCAGGACGCGCCCGACGACCCGCCACGGGCCGGCACCACGCACCGCCCATCCGTCCACGCTCGACGTCGGAAACGCCGGCAGGTCGGTCCGGGGCGTGAGCGGTTCGGCGAGGGTGTGCCCGTCAGTCTCGGCGAGGGGACGCTCGACGGCGGGCAGCGCGGCGGCCAGGCCGGCCGCGTACACCAGGGATCGGGCCTGCGCCCAGTCGGCCGGTGGTGGCGCGGAGACCTCGTCTATGGAGGCGGTTTCCGTTCTCACCGGCCGAGCCTAACCGGCCGACAGGTGGTCGCCACCACGCAACTGGTCGATGGTGTGGGCCAGAATCGGACCCAGCACGGCGAGACCGTCCCGCGCTCCGCCGGTCGAGCCGGGCAGGTTGACCACAAGCGTGCGGCCGGCCACACCGGCCACCCCGCGGGACAGCACGGCGGTGGGCACCTTGTCGCGGCTGTGCGCGCGGATCGCCTCGGCGATGCCGGGAATCTCGTAGTCGAGCAGGACCCGGGTCACATCGGGAGTGCGATCGGTGGGGGTGACCCCGGTGCCGCCACTTGTCAGCACCACGTCGACGCCGTCCGCCACGGCCGCCCGGACCGCCTGGCCGACCGGCTCGCCGTCCGGCACGACCACCGGCTCGCCCACCGTGCAGCCCAACTCACGTAGACCGGCGACGAGGAGCGGGCCACTGGTGTCGGCATAGACACCGGCAGCGGCCCGGTTGGAGGCCACCACCACCCGGGCGCGGATCACGACCGGTCCTCCGGGCGCTCCCACAGACCGGTCTTGCCACCCTCCTTGCGCAGCACCCGGACCGCGTCGACACTGGCCGCCGGATCAACGGCCTTGACCATGTCGACAAGTGCCAGCCCGGCGACGGCGACAGCGGTCAGCGCCTCCATCTCCACCCCCGTGCGGTCAGCGGTGCGGGCGGTGGCGGTGATCTCGACGGTGTCGGCGGTCAGCGCCAGGTCGACGGTGACGCCGTGCAGCGCGATCGGGTGGCACAGCGGGATCAGGTCGGGAGTACGCTTCGCCCCCATGATCCCGGCCAGCCGGCCGACCGCCAGGGCATCGCCCTTGGGCAGACCCTCCCCACGCAGCAGATCGATCACCTCGCGGGTGGTCCGCAGCCGGCCGGCGGCCGTCGCCACCCGACCGGTGGCCTGTTTCGCGGAGACATCGACCATGCGTGCCGCGCCGGCGGTGTCGACGTGGGTGAGCTGGGCGGGTTCGGTCACGGTCGCGAGCCTATCCCTGCGGTGTGACAGGACCGTTCCGTAGCTCGGAAGGAGCGGCGCGGGGACGCCGCCCCTTCCTCACCAGCCTGCCTCGGGCTGCTGGGTATACCCGGCGGCAGGGGTCGCGACGAGATCCGGCAACTGTCGGATCTCCCCCCGTCGGCGAACATCCGGCAGGCTAGCGACCCCAGCGATAAGAAACCGATAAGAAGCCTGACCTCAACCGGCCGGCTTTGATCGTCAACCTACGTACGGCCGGGAAAAGCTCACATCGGCGACCGATGCCGACCCGCGCATGGAAGGCTCCTGGGCTGCGGATTCGGTCAAGCGTCGGGCGACGTCCACCCGCTCCGGCACTCCCATTCGTCGGAAAATCGCCAACGCCCGCGCCCACTGTCGACGCGCCTCCGTCGGATCGATCGTCCACATTTGCTCGGCCAGTCCAGCCAGGGCGCGCCCCTGTTCATAGGGGTGAGCTATCCGAGTGGCCACTCGCAGCGCCTCGCGGTGCAGCTCGATCAACCTCGCGGTCTCCGCAGATCCGGCGAGAGTCAACGCGAGGTCGTTCAGAGCGGCTGCCTCCACATGAGGTTCGCCGGCATCGACCGCCATTCTTCGGGCCTCCTCATGCTCAAGCACCGCTTCATCGATGCGCCCGAGACCACGTAGGGCGACCCCGAGGTCGTTCCGGACCTCAGGTTCCGCGTAACGGTGTCCGGTGCGTCGTCGCAGGACGAGCGCGGTCCGCAACGCTCGCGCGGCCACGTCGTACTGCCCCATGCGGCGCTTCACCGCACCGATATGACCGAGCGCGTTGAGAATGTGAAACTGACTGCCCAGCTGGCGTCCGAGGTACAGGTGGAGGCGGTGCACGCGCAGGGCCTCGTCGTATCTGCCGAGCAGCGCCATCGCGAGACCGAGGTTCGGCAGGTGGGTGGCGGTCTCGTGAGCGTCCGAAATAATGCTCTTCCGCTTTCTTTCCAACGCCACGGCTACTGCCTTTTCAGGCTCACCGAGAATCCAGTAGATTGCCACCAGATTAGCCTGATAACGCGCGAGGTTTATTCGGTCGCCGCAGCGCTCACAGATCTCGACGGCCCTCTTCAGATGAGCCAGTGCGCCAGAATAGTTGCCGGTCCGCAGATAGGCCGAGGCGAGATAGTTGTGCATGACGGCCATGGCTCGCTCGTCGCCGACCTTCTCTGCGGCTGCGAGCCCTTGAAGGCTGGTCACGACAATATCGTCATAGCATCCCCGAGTGTATAAAAAGCGCCACAGGATCCGCGCCAACTGCCACGCCTTCTGGCAGAATTCCCACTCATGCGCCCTACCGACAAGCAACACGAGGTTGCTCCGTTCGAGCTCCATCCACTTCTCGGCGGAGTCGCTCTTCATCTCGACGAGGTCGGGTCGACGCGGAGCATCGAGAGTGACATGAAGGCGGGTACGGCTCAATTCGAGGTCGTCAGCTACAGAGAACGAGAGATGCAGCATCAGATCAAGAAGGTCTGCCAGCGCCGACCTTCGCTCATGCACCTGGTCTGTCCGGTTCGACAGATCGTGAGCGTAGTGCCGAATGAGGTCGTGCATCCGATAACGTCCCGCCGTCAACTCCTCGATGAGGTGGGAGTCGAGCAGTGCGTCCAGCACGTCGGCGGTGTCGTCAAGTGACAGGCCGGACAGCGCGCTGGCGGCCAGCAGGCCGAACTCGTCTCCCGGATGCACGCTGAGCAGTCGGAACAGTCGCTGCGCGGGCTCGTTCAGCAAGGCGTACGAGGCGGCGAACGCACCAGCCACACTCCGATCCCCTGAGGTCAGGTGATCCAGCCGGCGGGCCCTGCTTGCCAGTAGCTTTGCCAGATCCGCCACTTGCCAGTTCGGACGATGCGCGAGTCGTGAACCGGCAAGCCGAATCGCCAACGGCAGGCGACCACAGCTTTCCACCACCGCTGCTGCCGCCTCGGGCTCCGCAGCCACCCGCTCCGCCCCTGCCGTAGAGGCCAGTAGTGCGACGCCCTCCGCCGGCTTGAGCAGCGGCAAGGACACCGGCGGATCGACATCCAGCCCGTTGATCCGCCGACGCGAGGTCACGATTACCAGGTTTCCCGGTGCCGTGGGCAGCAGAGGCCGGACCTGCGCGGCGTCGGCCGCATTGTCCAGCACGATGATCACCCTCCGACCAGCCAGATCGCGGCGCCACCGGTCGAGCCGGTCTCCGGGGTCCGGCGGTATCCGGCCGGCGGGCGTGCCAAGTTGCCGGAGCAAGGTCGTCAGAGCCGTCGGGCGGTCCAGCTTCTCGGCAGGGTCGTGGCCTTTGAGGTCGATGAACAGTTGGGCGTCCGGAAATCGGGCGGCAAGCCGGTTGGCGACGTGGACCGCAAGTGTCGTCTTGCCGCTGCCGGCCATGCCGTCAACGAGGTGCACCGTGCAGTGCTCCTCAGCCCGCAGGGTCGCGGACACCAGGTACTCAACGGCGTCCGCACGGCCCACGAAGTCCGGAACCGTCCTCGGGAGGTACGAGAGCAGTCGTTGCTCCTGGTCGACGGCCTCCCTACCCGGTGCTCCGGCTGGGTCGGCTCGGCGAGACTGGCCGTCGTGCCGGGCGATGCGGCGATACAACCGTTGCAGTTCCTCCCCCGGCTCGACGTTCAGTTGCTGACGCAGGGTTCGACAAGCTGTGGTGTAGGCCGCCACGGCACCGGCGGAGTCTCCCCGTAGGTGGAGAGCCTGCATGAGCAACAGGTAGGCCGGTTCGCGCAGCGGATGCCTGGTAAGCAGCTCCCGCAGAACCGGCAACGCCTCGTCATGTTGATTGAGCCGGATCTGCAACTCGGCGAACAACTCGGTGGCCAGCAACCGATCCTCGGTCGCGGCGGCCACCTGGGCGGAGAGCCGAGGCCCCAGGGCGATCCCAGTGAGCATCGGCCCACGCCAGCGGGCGAGAGCTCGGGATACCAGTCGCACCGCCTCCCGCTCGTCGGCTCCGACGAGTTGCCGCGCCTCGGTCACGTCTTCGCGGAAGGCACAAAGGTCCACGTCCGAGCACTCGACATCGAGTCGGTAACCGTCCCGAGAGCGGATCAGCACCTCTCGATCCGGAAGCATCGCCTCAAGACCGCGTCGCAAGTTAGCCGCATAAGTACGGACATTCGGTATTGCTGAGGGAGGTGGATCTTCGAACCACAGTTCGTCGACGAGTTGTTCGACCGACACCAACTCTCCCGCGTTGCACGCGAGCATGGCCAGGACGGTCTGCTGCTTTGGCGTTCCAGGCGGTAGCGCCTGCGAGCCGAG
Source organism: Verrucosispora sp. WMMD573 (assembly GCF_027497175.1). Taxonomy (NCBI): domain Bacteria; kingdom Bacillati; phylum Actinomycetota; class Actinomycetes; order Micromonosporales; family Micromonosporaceae; genus Micromonospora; species Verrucosispora sp. WMMD573. The sequence continues at coordinate 1,427,482 of NZ_CP114901.1, forward strand.
GCGTACCGCCAGACCGCCGAGAACCTGAATCTGCACCCGGCCCCTCTGACCGCATTCAAAGGATCACTGTATGCAGCTTAACGCCATCGCCACCCGGTAGGTTGCAGCGATCAGCGACAAGCTCAACCGAAGCGGCGATGAAGTCAATAGCGGCTCTGTGGACACTTGATTGACCGCATTTCAGCCCACCAGGAGCGGAACCTGCCCTCCATTGAACAGCCAGTCAAGAGGGTAAGACGGACCGTGATACAACATCTCCATATTGGCCTATTATGCGCATTAGGACATGAATCATCGCTAAACGCCCCCAAGCGACCCTAGGGTCTGGCAGCACGGTGCAGTCAGATTCAGCTGGGGGTCGAGATGAACTCGCACGAATGGAACTGAACCTCCTGCCCGATCAGGAGCAGCCGGAGTACGCTTGCGGAGCGCAACGCCCCGGTGACGATTGGGGATAATGCTTGGCTCGGCAGGCCCGACAGACCGGGACCGATCAGCGGCTGATGCTGCTCGTCGGTCTCGTCGTCATTCTGGCCGGCCTCGCCGGTGCGGTCTCCGTCGCGCACCTGCCCAGCTACGGCGCCATCACGGCGACCCTCACCTGGGCCACCCTGATCTCCCTCGTCGCGGTCGGTTTCATCGTCAAGGTCAGGGTGCGTATCCGCTCCACCAACCACGACATCGCCTGGACCGAGACGGCCATCGTGATCGGGCTCGCGGTGGCACCCGCCTCGGTGGTCATCCTCGCCACCGGGTTCGGCATCGCGATCGCCACGGTCCTCACCGGCAGCTCGCCGATCAAGAGAGCCTTCGGCATCGGCAAGAACATGCTCGTGGCCACCGCCGCCGGCCTGGTACTTCAGGTATTCGGGCGATCCGCCGGCAGCTCAGATCTCGCTGACACAGCGCTCCCCCTCGCCGTCGCCTATCTCGCTGCGGTGCTGCTCGACGAACTCGTCACCCTGCCGGTCATCTCTTTGGCCACCGGAACCTCGTTGCGCACTTTGTTCCGTGAGGACTGGGGTCTCCGCATCAGTGCGGCCGTCGCCCGCCTCATCGTCATCATCAGCACGGTGCTGCTCATCAACGTCGACTTCCGGCTGCTCCTCGCGGTGCCTCCGTTGATGCTCAGCCTCCACCTGCTCTACTCGGCGCGAATCCGCTCCCGCACCGAGCAGCAGGTGTGGCAGCGGCTCGCCCAGACCACCGACGCGCTCAGCGTGGTCGAGTTGGACGAGGTCCTCACCACCGCGGTCACCCGGGCGGCGGAACTCTTCTCCGCCGACGAGGTGGAGGTCGAGCTGCGCGACGCCGACCGGGTGGTACGCGGCGGCACCGACGGTGTCACGTACGACGGTCCGGCAGCCGAGCCCACCACCGTCCAGGGCGCGGTGGTCCCTGCCCGCCTGGAAGGGCACGACAAGACGGTCGACGTGGGCATGCTGCGGCTGCGATTCCGCGGACCGGTGAAACTCTCCGAGCGGGAGCAATACACCCTCTACACCTTCGCCTCGGCGCTGTGCACCGCCATCCGCAACGCCCAGGCGTACGCCGAACTCGCCCGGGTGGCCCAGGCCCACGCGCACGACGCGACGCACGACGCGCTTACCGGTCTACCCAACCGGCGTCACCTGCTCGACGCGGGCAACGACCAACTGAACCAACGGCACGCCGACGGGGTGACCGCCCTGGTGTTGATCGACCTGAACCACTTCAAAGAGGTGAACGACACCCTCGGTCACACCGCCGGGGACCAGATGCTGGCCGCCGTCGCCGAACGGCTGCGCGCTGCCGCCCACGCCGAGGACCTGGTCGCCCGGCTCGGCGGCGACGAGTTCGCCGTACTCCTGCGCGCCCTGCCCGCGCCCGCGGTCGCCGCACACCGCGCCGAAACGCTGCTGGCCGCGCTGCACGAACCCTTCGATATCGACGGCATGCGGCTCAACGTCGAGGCCAGCGGCGGTATCGCCGCCGCTCCCGCCACCGGCGGCATGGTCGAACTGCTGCGCCGCGCGGACGTCGCCATGTACCAGGCCAAGCGGGCCGGGCAGCGGCTGGCCAGCTACGCGTCCGCCCGGGACACCGCCGACCTGGATCGCCTCACGCTCGGCGGAGACCTGACCCGGGCCGTGGCCGACCACGAGTTCACCGTCAAGTTCCAGCCGATCGTCGAACTCGGCAGCGGTGAGGTCATCGCCGCCGAAGCGCTGGCCCGATGGCGTCACCCCACCCACGGCATGATCGACCCGCTGCGCTTCCTGGAGACCGTCGAACGGTCGGGCCTGCTTCCGGCCTTCGCCGAAGCCATCCTCGACCAGGCCCTGATCGCCGCCGGCGCCTGGCGGGACGCCGGATTCGACGTACCCGTGGCGGTGAACGTCTCCCCGCGCAGCCTGCTCGACGCCCGGTTCCCCGGTTTGGTGCTGGCCCGCCTGCGCGCCCACGACCTGCCACCCGACCGGCTGATCCTGGAACTGACCGAGACCCTCACCCTCAGTCAGCTCGACGTCGTCGACCGGGTACTCACCCGACTGCGCGACGCCGGCGTCCGGCTGGCCCTGGACGACTTCGGCACCGGCTACTCCTCACTCTCGCTACTCTCCCGGATCCCGGTGCATCAGCTGAAGATCGACCGAAGCTTCGTCACCGGCATGGAATCCTCCACCGAGGCCGCCGCGATCATCCGCTCCACCCTCGATCTCGGTCGCAGCCTCGACCTCTCCGTGGTGGCCGAGGGCGTGGAGCGGGAGGCGCAGCGACGCACCCTCTGGGAACTGGGCTGCACCGCCGGCCAGGGTCATCTCTTCGCCCGTCCGCTGCCCGCCGGAACACTGCTCGCCGCACTCCAGCGCGGCACCGGCGACCGGCCCGGCTGCCTGGCGGTCGCCCTGCACGACACCGGCGCGGTGGTCCGGCTACCGCAGGGACGCCGACAGGGCGGACGGGGCCGCCACCAGCCGGCCTGACAGACTAGCCCGGGTGAGCACCACCACCCCGACCAGCCGCCGTCCCGGGTGGTGGCACCGGATCGACACGACCGCCGGAGGTCTCGCTCTCGACCTCGGCCTCTACGCCGTCTCCGCCGCCTTCGCCGCAGTCACCGCGGCCACCTCCACCCTCCTGCCGCACCGCGCCTGGGGCGGTATCGCCGCACTCGGCTACCTCGGCGCGGCGATCGTCGCGCTCGGTCAGCTCCTGCTGCGGCGACACCGGCCCGGCTCGGCGCTGGCCGGACTGCCCGCACGCTGGCTGGTCACCCTGCTCACCTGGGTCGCCGTCGCCCTGCTACCGCTGCTGCGGCAGAGCGTGCAGCGCGCGGCCGGGCGCACCGACCGGGCACAGGAGGAGGTGCTCGTGGTCGAGGAGTCCGGGCGGCGGCTGGTGGAGACCGGCACGCCCTACTTGGGACCGGACGCCATTGCCGCGCTGCCGCCGGGCGAACAACTGCTCGGCTACACGCCGTATCAACCGGCAATGGCCCTGTTCGGGCTGCCCCGCGCGGCCACCGACGCGTGGTGGGGCGACGCCCGGGTCTGGTTCGCGATCGGCACCGCCCTAGCTCTCCTTCTCGCCGTCCGTATCCTGCGCCGACCGGAGGGTGCGGGCGCACCAGCCGCGCATGAGGCAGCCGTGCTGCGCGGGGTACAGGCCGCCACGGTCCTGCCGATCTGCGCGCTGACCCTCGCCACCGGCGGCGACGACCTACCCGTACTCGCGCTCTGCCTGCTGGGCCTCGCGCTCGCCGCCACCGCACGACCCGGTTGGGCCGGCGTCGCCGTCGGGCTCGCCGGTGCGCTCAAACTCTTTGCCTGGCCGGTCGCCGCCGTCCTGATCATCTGGGGCGTCTGCCGGCGGGTCGGCCGGCGGGTCGCCGCCGGCGCGCTCGGCCTACCCGCCGCCGCACTGCTGCCCACCCTGCTGGTGGACCGGGACGCCCTGGTGGAGAACGTGCTGCGGTTCCCCCTCGGGCACGGCCTGGTCTCCAGCCCGGCGCAGTCCCCGTTTCCCGGCTACCTGATCGCGAACGCGCTGCCGGCGGGACGGGCCGTGGCGGCGGCGCTGCTGGTCGCCGCCGCGGCGGCAATCGCCGTCCGGCTCGTCCGCCGCCCGCCCCGCACCGCCCGCACCGCGGCGCTCGTCTGCGGGTACGGGTTGCTCGTCGCGATCCTGCTGATGCCCAGCACCCGGTTCGGCTATCTGCTCTATCCGGTGGCGTTCCTCGTCTGGGCATCAGCACTCGACGTTCCCGGGATCCGGCAACCGGCGAGCGAAGACGGCTCGCACGGCGTAGACCTGAGGGCATGACCACCTACCGCGACCGCAGCGAGGCGGGCCGGATGCTCGCCGACCGACTCACCGCCCTGATCGGCGAACCGGACGTCGTCGTGCTGGGCCTGGTACGCGGCGGCGTGCCGGTCGCCCAGGTAGTCGCCGAACGCCTCGGCGCACCACTTGACGTACTCGTGGTGCGCAAGCTCGGCATGCCGTGGGCCCCCGAGGTCGCCTTCGGCGCGCTCGGTCCGGCCGGCGTACGCGTGGTCAACGAGGTGGTGGCCGGGCAGCTGAGCCCCGACGACATCGCCGACGTGCAGCGCCGGGAGCAGGCGGAGCTGGATCGGCGCGAACGGCTCTACCGGGCCGGCCGACCTCCGCTGGAGTTGACCGGGCGCATCGCCGTCATTGTCGACGACGGCCTGGCGACCGGCGCTACCGCCCGGGCCGCCGTGCAGGTGGCCCGGCACCTCGGTGCCCGTCGGGTGGTGGTCGCCGTACCGGTCGGCGCCCAGCAGGCGTACGAGATGCTCGCCGCCGAAGCCGACCAGGTGATCTGTGCTCAGCGGCCACCCAACTTCACCGCCGTCGGGGCGTACTACGACGACTTCCACGAGGTGTCCGACGGCGAGGTGACGGAGGCGCTGACCGCTACCGCGTGAGTCGACCAGGTACCGTCGGGTGATGAGCCTGACCTGTCCCAAGTGTCACGGAGAAATGCGTCAGTACGAGCGCAGTGGCGTGGTCATCGACCAGTGCGGCGAGTGCCGGGGGATCTTCCTCGACCGCGGTGAGTTGGAGAAGCTGTTCGAGGCGGAGGCCAACTGGAGCGCGCAGCAGACGCCCCCCGCCCCGCAGCCGGCCCGGCACGCACCGCAGCCCGGCGGCTACCAGCCCCCACCTCCGCCGCCTGCGCCACACCAGCCGGGCTACGGTGCCGTTCCGCCGCCTCCGCCGCCTCCGCAGCACGGCTACCCGGCCCCGGCACCTGCCTACGGCCACAGCCAGCAGCACTACGGCTATCACGGGCACTACCGCCGGAAGAAGCGCAAGAGCTTCCTCGACGAGATGTTCGGCTGAGCAGCACGACCCTGGGTGACCGGGCCGCCCGACCGGCCCGGTCCTCCATCCCCGCACCACTCGTCGCGCTGGCCAGCCCCGCCGACGGACCGGCCACCGTGGACTCCGTCAACTACTGGCACTCTTTCCCGCACGGCGACGGGAGCGCCCGGCACGTCTGGTGGGCCCGTCGCTCGGCTGCCGCGTTCGACCGCCCGCGGTGGTCCGGCTCTGGGCGGACACCGCGCCGGCCGCCGTACGCGCTGCCGGCAACGCGGCCGCGACCCGGGTCGGGAGGGCCCCGTGGATGCCCTGCTCGGCGGTACCGTCACTCGGTCGGCCGGGTGGAACGACCACGACTACCTGCTCAAGGCCACCGGGCGGCTGCGCTCACCGGACCGGAGCGAGGCGATCTCGGTGCATTGGCCGCCCGGTTCCCGGTGCTCGGCTGAGCGGTCAGACGATCGCCATGTCCACGAAGCGCGACAGGTGCAGCTGGGCGGCGACCGTCACAGTGTCAGTCGGGCCATTTCTGTGTTTAGCGACTATGAAATCCGCCTCCCCGGCCCGCGGCGACTCCTTGTCGTAGTAGTCGTCCCGATGCAGAAGTATGACTACGTCAGCATCTTGCTCGATGGAGTTGTGCGTGGCGATCCCGTTGGCGACGAAGTTGTGCGTACCGAGCACGGTGGCATCGAAGACGTCACGGTCACCGATGGACTCGATGGACACGATTTCATCCCAGAAGATGTCATTCGTGGCGTGCAGATCGAGGTCGGCGGCGTCGAGAGTCCGGGCGATACTCGCCAGCCGGGAACGGCTCGGTGCATGCTTCAAGAGCGTGCTTCCGCAGAACTGGGTACCGATCGCACTGGCAAACTCGCGGTGGCTCATGGCGTTGTCCACGAGGATCTCGCGAACGCGTTCCCAGACCTCACGCGGAACCGTGTCGACGTTGGTGTTGCTGCTCGTCAACGTTAGGGCTGCGAGTAGTGCTTCGCACTCGGCCGACCTCTCACCGTGCACTCCGATCTCGCGCAAGAAGCGCAACTGGTCATCACGTCCGGAGATGTCGAGCGTGTACTGGGTGCGGTATCGCGCCGCCGGCACGGTTTTCAACCGAGCGGTGATGCCGTACCGGAGCAGCAACCGGGAGATGTCCTCCACCAGTCGCCGGCTGGTGGACGAGTAGTAGACGCGCCCGCCACGCCCGGACTTGTTCACATGCACGGACCCGTCGGTCGCCCAGATGTGTCGTAGGAACAGGGTGATCTGGCCCTTGGGCAGGCCGAACAACGTCGGTGGCACAAACTTCTCGTGTGATCTGAGGCCGAAGAGCCCGAAGCCGTCCAGCCACTCGGCGATGGGATTCCGCCGTCCTCGAGCAAGCCGGTACGGGGCCGGGAGCCGGAGAGTGGTGACCCGGGCAGCCGGGTAATCGTCCCGGACTGCGGTGACACCGAAATGCCTGGCTGCTTCCGATACCGCCTGCAGGTTCGCCTCATCGACGCTGGCGTAGCGAATGGGCTGACGCCGTACGAACGATCCGTCGCCCAGCAGGTGAGCCATGAGCACCACCTCGGCCTCCGGCAGGGCTCGGACGTCCAAGGGCGCTGGTACATGGCGGGGCGTCGCCAGACGTGTCCCAGGGTTCAACTCGCCGAGTGGGATCCAGCCAGCAAAGGTGAGGAACGGGTGATTTGCCGTCGCATCGATCTGCTTCCCCGACGCCAACGTCATCCGGAACACCTCGCGACGGCCACTCGGGAAGACGTGCGTCATTGTTCGCGGCGTGTACCGCAGACTCTCGTCCAACGCCCAGACCGGGATGTCCCGCGCGTCCTCGGCCAGAAGTTGACCAAGAGTGACCTCGGAGTTGTCGTCCGCTCGAATGACTCTCGTATCCGAGGTCAGGCACCCACTTTCACGTAGATCGGACAGTTGTGGGCGCTTGTCGGTACGTTGCTCCGGGCCACGGTTCAGCTGGCTGACCGCGATGACCGGACACTCGACTTCCTTGGCCAGCAGCTTCAGGCCACGCGACAGGTCCGCGACCTCCTGCTGCCGGCTCTCGGTACGCTTCGGCGAGGTCATCAGCTGGAGATAGTCGACCACGATCAACTTGAGGTCATGCCGCTGCTTGAGCCGACGGGCCTTCGCCCGGATCTCCATCAGGTTCATGCTGGGTGTGTCATCGACGAACAGTGGCGCCTCGCTGATCTCACCCATGCACCGGGCGAGCTTGGTCCAGTCGTCATCGGACAGTTGCCCGCTTCGCAGCACGTGCAGTGGCACCCGGGCCTCGGCCGAGAGCAGCCGCATGACGATCTCGACCTTGCTCATTTCCAGCGAGAAGATCGCCGATGCCTGGTTGGCACGGATCGCGGCGTTGCGCGCGAAGTCCATGCTCGCGGTGCTGTTGTGCGTGGGAATCATTGATCGACCGGCCAGGTAAAGGTGATCCTCGTTGTCGACCGTGACGCACCGCACGGGGACACTCGGCACCTGTCGCACATCCACGATGTAGCGGGATCGGCTACCCGCCCGGCCGACCGTGTGTCGGCGCGTAGCATGCGACTCCCGCTTTCTGGTCAACCGGAATACCTCGTCCGCCGTCGAGAAGCTCAATGTGAAAGCCGTCGAGCTTTCGGGGGTACGGCCGTTGACTCGCTTGCGGTCGATCGAGCATCGGTAGCCCAGGCTGACGACGAGCTCGTACACATCCTCGGCTATCCGCTCCGAGGTGGTGGTGTACTGAACGTGTCCGGCTGCCGCAGCGGTACCGTCGGTGTCGAGCAGTCCCGCCAGCAGCTCCCGTCGCTGCTCCTCCGACGCTCGGAGGTAAGGCTGCGGAATGTGCTTGTCGTTCAGGACACCGGCGGCTCGAAGCAGCCCGGTGAACGAGCTTCCCGGGGCCACGACGAAGCCATCGGCTTCGACGTACTGTGCGATCTCCGGGTCCGCCGACGTGAACCGGGCGCCTGCCGAGTGCCCGTCGCCAAGCCACACGCCAAGCGTGTACGGGGGGATCGGCAGGTCCTCGCGGGCGGGAAGGGCCAGCGGTTGAGCATTGGTCACCGCGTGGTTTGCGCGCCCGTCAGCCGGATGCCGCAGTGTCGCGGCGATGTGTTCGGTAGTGACGGCGATGCCCATCTCCACGGCTTCCCGGTGGGTGACAAGCCGGTCGGGGATGGCGGTGACAGCCCGGTGTACGGCTGCCGCCTTGGCGCGTGCCGAGGTATCCCACTGGTCGCGCGGCCGGAGCTCATTCTGTCGGCGGCGGGCGGCCCGGGTGGTCGTCGTCCACAGGTGCTCGGCATCGGCGACGATGACTGATCCGTCGGAGAACTCGACCTCGTAGCAGGGGCGGTCGTGGCGCACCTCGTAGGCGTGCGTGACGGTGGTGGGGCGGCCGTCCGCACCGATCAGCTGATCGCCTACCTGCACCTCACCCATCGTCGTCCAGCCGGTGGGGGTCGGCAGGGGTGTGTCGAGTGCCAGCGCCTTGCCAAGGCCAGGTCGCCCCGCCACGATGATCAACTGACCGGCGTGCAGCCCGTTGAGCAGGCGATCCAGGTCGGTGAAGCCGGTTGGTACGCCGGTCATCACGCCACCCTGGGCGCCGACCGCCTCGATCTCGTCGAGCGTCGGTTGCAGCATGTCGGCCAGGACCGCGAAGTCCTCGCTGACCCGTCGTTCCGTGACGTCGTAGACGGCCTGCTGGGCGAGGTCGACGATGTCGTCCACGTCCCGGCTGCCACCGCTCGCGGTGCCGTAGCCGAGTTGGACGATCCGGGTGCCGGCCTCGACCAGTCGCCGGAGCACCGCGCGTTCGCTGACGATGCGCGCGTAGTAGGCGGCGTTCGCCGCGGTCGGCACGCTCGCGATCAACGTGTGCAGGTACGGCGCCCCGCCCACACGGGCCAGATCGCCGGAGTCGGCAAGTGCCGCCGCGACGGTGATGGCGTCGGCCGGCTCGCCCCTGCCGTAGATCTCCAAAATGGTGTCGAAGATGGTGGCGTGCACCGGCCGGTAGAAGTCGTTGGTCTTGAGAATCTCGACGACGTCGGCGATCGCGTCCTTGGAGAGCAGCATGCCGCCCAGGACGCACTGCTCCGCGGCGACATCCTGCGGCGGCGTCTTGTCGAACTGACCGTCGCGCGGCCCGTCGCCGGACTGCTGCCCGCTGCCCGGGAACGACTCCGTCCGCCTGTCGTCGGTGACCGACACCGGGCCCCCCTCCACTGCGTCGGATCGGTTCCAGGCTTACCGCCCGGGTGCGACAACTCAACCGGCCGCTTCGATCGGGGGCCATCGGATCAGCAGGTCGGTGGCAACCATACGGACTGCGAGGTCAGCCGCTCAACCGTGGCGGTGGACGAGCCTCGGGACAACCTGTGGACTCAGGTGGACAACCATGTGCGCAGCGTGTGCACAGGGTGTGGATAACGGATGGGGAAATTCTCGCCAGGATGCCAGTGACCTGCGGAAACTTTTTCCCCAGCCTGTGGAGGGAATTTCCGGGTAGGGCTTTGTCCTGAACCTCCCGTAAGATCGGTACCCAACGGCTACACCTGCACAGCGGATTGCACTTTCGGTTGAGAAGGGTCACGCTCCGGCCGTGAGTTACCGGGACTGGGCACGCGGGGAGGACGGTCCGCGCGAGCGGCGACCGACCGCTTCGTGGGCCGAGCCCGTCGAGGATTCACGGGCCGACCGTTACGACTCGGCAGCCGAGCGCTACCGCACCCCGAGTCGTCGGCGGGCGATCGAGCGCGGCCAGGAGGAGCCGGCCGAGCCGTATCTGCCGCGCTGGGCCCTGGAATCGGGAGTCAGCAGCGTCGACGGTGGCGGTCGGCATGCCGCGCCGGACGACGATGACGACGATGACCGGCCGCACTACGGCGATGGCGGCTGGCGAGCGTCGGGGGCTTCCCGGGCCAGTCGGAGCCGGCGCTCCGCTGAGGCTGATTGGCGTGATCCGCCGCCCCGCGCCATCGCCTCGTCGCCAGCGGTGGTGCCGCAGTCCGACCACACCCGTGAGTGGACCTTCGACACTCCGCAGGAGGAGGGGTACGTCGGCAGCCGCCGGGCCGAGGAGGACGATCCGGTCTCGGGGGTGGCGCCGCAGAGTCGGCCTCGCCGCGCCCAGTCCCGCCGACGCCAGGTGACCTGGTCCGGCCTGGAGGACGAGGGCCAGCAGACCTCCGACTCGGAGCCGGCCGTCGATCCGACGCCTCGACGTCGGCGGCGAGCGATCGAGCCGGCACCCGGTCCGGCAGTGGACCCCTGGGAACGGACTGCGGAACCCTGGGAGCGGACGGCGGAGCCGGCACCGCACCGACCTGCGGTGGATCCGTGGGACGCCTCCGGTATGCACGCCTGGGAGCAGCCCACCGGTCTGGATCGTCGTGCCGATTCCGGCCTGGTTGATCCCTGGGACGCCGACAGCACGAGCCAGTGGCTTCAGTCGTCGGCGTCGGAGCAGTGGCTGGAGCCGGACAGCACGGGCCAGTGGGACCGCGATCCCGAGCTTGATCGACGGGAACGGCAGCGGGACCGCAACAGGTGGGAGGACTACTCCGAGCCGGACCGTGATCGTACGGAGCGTCCCCGGTCGGATGGCGCACCCGGTGCGCAGCAGTGGTCGTGGAGCAGCCGATCCGAGCCGGAGCCGCCGCAGGCGACCTTTTGGCCGGGTACCCGGTTGGCCGGTGACGATCCGCGTTGGGTTGACGCGCCGGCCTCGGCACCCCGGTCACCGGTGGTGAGCTACACGGCACCGCGCCCCCGCCCGGTGGCCAGGCGGGGTACTGCTGCGGTCCCGCAGGCTCGGCCGGTAGGCATGGCGGCGGTACGACGCCGCATCGAGTCGGTGGGCAACGCCGGCTGGAACCACCGGCTGGAAGACGACCTGCTTGATCCCGATCCGGGCGGCCCCTGGCTGCCCCTGCTCTACACCGCAGCCTGTTACGTCCTGCCGGCGGTTGTGGTCTTCGTCTGGTTGCTGACCCTGGACGGGGCGCCGCCAGTGGGCTGCGTGACGGACATCAGTGGCGGTGGTTGCGAGTCACCCCGGGCGCGGGCGTTCGGGGCGATGGTGGGCGGGCTGCCGCGCTTCGGCCTGGCCCTGGCCAGCAGCCTGGCGATCGCGACACTGCTGCGTCGGGTGGGTACGACCTGGCGTCCGACCACTGTGGCGCTCGCCGCCGCCGTGGTGGGTGGCGGCCTCTCGACGGTGATGATCAGCGCGGTGACCGGCCAACCCATCGGATGATCCGGTACTTCACGAACAACGACGCAGGGCCCGCACCGGTGCACGGTGCGGGCCCTGCGTCAGTTGCCGGCCGGGACTCAGCCCTGCACGACGTTGAGATTGAACGTGGCGGTCACCTCGGGGTGCAGTTTGATCCGCACCGGGTGCGACCCGATCGACTTGATGTGGCCGGAAACCTCCAGCCGCCGCCGGTCGAGAGCCGGACCACCGGCCGCCTTGACGGCGTCGACGATCTCGGCCGGGGTGACCGAGCCGAAGAGCCGACCGCCTTCACCGGCACGGGCCTTCAGGGTCACCTTGAGGGCCTCAAGCTGCGCCTTCACCTCGTTGGCGTGATCCAGGTCGCGGATCTCACGGGCCGAGCGGGCCCGCTTGATGAGGGTGACCTGCTTTTCCGCGCCCTTGGTCCAGGCGATCGCGAAGCCCTGCGGGAGCAGGTAGTTACGGCCGTAGCCGTTCTTGACCTCCACGATGTCGCCCGGGGCACCGAGCCCGGACACCTCCTGAGTCAGGATGATCTTCATGTCGGTGCCTCTCTCAGCGGGCCGTCGCGGTGTACGGCAGGAGCGCCATCTCACGGGCGTTCTTGACCGCACGGGCGATCTGCCGCTGCTGCTGCGAGGTGACGCCGGTCACCCGCCGAGCGCGGATCTTGCCGCGATCGGAGATGAACTTGCGCAGCAGCGCGGTGTCCTTGTAGTCGATGTAGGTGATCCCGTCCTTGTCGAGCGGGTTCACCTTCTTCTTCGGCTTGCGCAGTGCCGCAGCCTTCGCCATTGCTCTTGCTCCTGGTTTACGATCACGGGCGCTCGGCGCCATTAGAACGGAGGCTCCTCGTCGAAGTTGCCGCCACCCGAACGTGCGGGAGCCGGTGCGGCCGAAGCCCAGGGGTCGTCGAAGTTGCCTCCGCCGCCCTGGCCACCACCGCCACCACTACCGAAGCCGCCGCCACCGCCGCCGGACCGGGACATCTTCTGCACCTTCGCCGTGGCGTAGCGCAGTGACGGGCCGATCTCGTCGACCTCCAGCTCGATGACGGTGCGCTTCTCACCCTCGCGGGTCTCGTACGACCGCTGACGCAGCCGGCCCGAGACGATGACGCGGGCGCCGCGCTGAAGCGACTCCGCGACGTGCTCCGCGGCCTGCCGCCAGACGGTGCACGAAAGGAACAGCGGCTCGCCGTCCTTCCACTCACCGGATGCCTTGTCCATGAACCGGGGCGTCGAGGCGACCCGGAACTTGGCGACCGCGGCACCGGAGGGGGTGAACCGCAACTCGGGGTCATCGGTCAGGTTGCCGATGACCGTGATGGTGGTGTCTCCTGCCATGACCAACTCCTCGCGCGCTCATCCGTTCCGCCGTACAGGTTCTCAGAACCCTCCGACAGCGACGGTGAGGCTGATCCGGGTGGGGCCGGGGTGGGTTTGCTAGCGCATCTCCGGCCGGAGGACCTTCGTACGCAGCACGGACTCGTTGAGCCGCAGCTGGCGGTCCAGCTCGGCCACCGCCTCCGGCGTCGCCTGGAGGTCGATGACGGCGTAGATGCCCTCGGCCTTCTTGTTGATCTCGTAGGCGAGGCGTCGGCGGCCCCACACATCGGTCTTCTCCACCGAGCCACCCGCGGTCCTGATCACGTTCAGGTACGTGTCGAGCGACGGGGCGACGGTGCGCTCCTCGAGGCTGGGGTCGAGGATCACCATGATCTCGTAATGACGCAAGACGTGCTCACCTCCTGTGGGCTAGGCGGCCACGGTCCTTCCGTGGCAGGAGGTCGTGCGTCGTGGCCCGTTCCGGTGCCGGGGGAACCCGGCCGGGACGGGACAACCGGACCAGGATACCCGGCCTTGACGATCACCATCACCGAGGTGACGACGCACAGCGAACCGGGGGTCCGTGCCGACGTCGCTGTCGGCACGGACCCCCGGTCACGGGGCCGCGGGGCGCCTGGTCCGCATTCCTTGGGTGGGACCTGGGGAGGAACGACCACACCGATGAGGTTGGACCGGAGACGCCCCGCGGAGCTTTATCACGTTGTTACCTGACGTTATCGCGGAAGCCGGTGCTTCATGGGGCAAATCCTAGAATTACCGACATTTTTATCCCAAGTGCTGCTGTGTCGTCTTGACCTGAGGATCCATTGGCATCAACGACTGCCGCCGGTGTCGGTGACGCGGCCAGGTAGCGGGCGGTCGGCCCACCCGTCGGTGGCGGGACGTAGGCTCGCCTGCATGCGTATCGGAGCCCACGTCGATCCGACCGACCCGCTGGCGGAGGCGATCGCCCGAGCAGCGGACGCCGTGCAGTTCTTCCTCTCCGACCCTCAGGGCTGGAAGTCGCCGCAGCCCCGCTCCGACGCGGCAGCGCTGATCGGTGCCGAAGTCGACGTGTACGTGCACGCGCCGTACGTCATCAATGTCGCCACCGGCAACAACCGCATCCGGATCCCCAGCCGCAAGCTGCTGCTCGCGCACGCCAGAGCGGCCGCGGCGATCGGCGCCAAGGGCCTGGTGGTGCACGGCGGGCACGTGAACGCGGGTGACGATCCGGCGACCGGGTTCGACAACTGGCGAAAGGCGCTGTCGTACGCGGCCGAGTCGGGTGGCTTCGGGCTGCCCGTGCTGATCGAGAACACCGCCGGTGGCGAGAACGCCTGCGCCCGCCGGCTCGATGCGCTCGCCCGGCTCTGGGACGCCGTCGGTGACCAGCAGGTCGGGTTCTGCCTGGACACCTGCCACGCCCATGCCGGCGGGGAGGAACTGCTCGGTCTGGTCGATCGGGTGAAGGCGATCACCGGCCGGATCGACCTGGTACACGCCAACAACTCCAAGGACGGGTTCGGGTCGGGGCGGGATCGCCACGACAACCTGTCGGGTGGGACGATCGACCCGGAGCTCCTGGTCGCGGTGATCCGCGCGGCGGACGCGCCGGTCATCGTGGAGACGCCCGGGGGCGTCGAGGGGCAGGGCAACGACATCGCTTTCCTGCGTCGGCAACTCGACGGGGAGACCGGAGCACGATGACCACGGACCAGTCCGCCTCCGGCGGCCCCAGGCCGACCTCGCGCGACGCCCGGGCCACCGATGGTCCGACGCCCGGCGGCACCGACCCGCAGAGCCGGCGCGACCCCAACGGTGTCCCGGCGAGCGCCTTCAACGACGCCGACCAGGACGAGGCTGCCCTGGGTAAGACCGCCGACCAGGGCAAGACCAACACCGTGGACACGGCCGACGCCAAGAGCGAGGTCGGCGCCAAGAGCAGAGCCGGCGACCAGGACGGGCCGGGGAAGAAGGACGAGGCCGGCAAGACGGCGGGCGGCGACGGGGCCGGCGCGGGCGACAGCGGCACGCCCGATGGCAAACCGGCAACGGACGGAAGCAAGCCCGACGGCACCCCGGCGGAGGGCGAGAGCAAGCCGGACCCGTGGGCCGCCTTCGGGCCCGCACCGGAGCCGGTGCCCACCCGGTACGGGCGGCTGGGCCGGCGGGTCGGCCGGCTGCTGATCCACGAGTGGACGCTGGCCGCCGTCGCGTCGCTGGCGCTGGCCGTGCTGATGACCTGGCCGACACTTCGTTACCCGGCACACACGCTGCCGCAGGACTACTGGGACCCGAGCCTCCAGGCCTGGCAGATGGCCTGGTCCGGGCACATCCTGCTGACCGAACCGGCCCAGCTCTGGCACGCCAACGCGTTCTTCCCGGAACGGTGGAGTTTCGCCTTCTCGGACACCCTGCTCGGGTACGCGCCGGCCGGCATGATCGGCAGTGGCCCCGAGGCCGCCCTCGTTCGCTACAACATCATGTTCGTGCTGGCACACGCCCTCGCCGCCTTCGGCGCGTACGTGCTGGCCCGGCAGCTCGGCGCCAGCCGGACGGGCGCCGCGGTGGTCGGTGCCGCGTACGCCTACGCGCCGTGGCTCCTGGCCCAGGCCGGCCACCTGCACGTGGTCTCCAACGGCGGCATTCCGCTGGCGCTGGCCATGCTGGCCCGGGGCCACGGCTGGTCGCTGCGGCACGGCTACCGACCGGAGCGCCGACACGAGGGCTGGGTGTACGCCGGCTGGCTGGTGGCCGCCTGGCAGCTCAGCCTCGGATTCGGTATCGGCCTGCCGTTCGCGTACGTCCTCGCCGGCGCCGTGCTGGTCGCCGCCATCATCTGGTACGCGAAACGGATCTTCTGGCGACTCAAGCGCCCCTTCGGTCAGCGGTTGTTCGTCGCCGACCTGATCGGCGGGCTGATCTTCGCCGGGGTGGGCGTCCTGATGGCCATCCCGTACTTCACCGTCACCCAGCTGCACCCCAACGCCGAACGGACAATCGGCGACATCGCCATCTTCTCGCCGCCCGCGACCGGTTTCGTCACCGCCCCGGCCGAGTCCCGCCTCTGGGGCGGGCTGCACGAAGGCGCCCGGTCGCTACTGCCGTGGCACCCGGAGATGACCCTGCTGCCCGGCTTCGTGCTGTACGCGCTGGCCCTCGGCGGGCTGTTCTTCTCCATCTGGAAGCTCCGCCAACGGCTCCTGCTGCTCGCCGGCGTGCTGGTCGCGATGGCCCTGTCGATGGGTACCGAGCTGTTCGGCGGTCGCTTCACCTACGTACCGCTCTTCGACCATCTGCCCGGCTGGAGCGGCATCCGGACGCCGGGCCGGATGATGCTGTGGGCGACGTTGCTGCTCGGGCTGCTCGCGGCGGGGGCGGTCAGCGCGTTCGCCGAACGGGTCCGAGAGATCTCCGCCGAGCGGATTCCCTCCTGGCCGAGCCCCTGGCTACGCCTGGCGACCCTGGTGCCGCTGCTGCTGGTCATCGCCGAGGGCACCAACACCACACCTCACCCGGTGGTGCCGGCGCAGCCGGCGGCGATGCGTTCGGTCGACGGCCCGCTGCTCGTGCTGCCCAGCGGGCAGAACCACGACCAACCGGTGATGCTGTGGTCGACCACGCGATTCCAGGACATCGTCAACGGCGGCAGCGGTTTCACCCCACGTCAACTCGACGACGTACGCCGGGTCACCATGACCTTTCCCGATCAGACAAGCGTCGACTATCTGCGCACGCTCGGCGTGGACAACGTGCTGGTGCTGCGCGACAAGATCGCCGGCACCCCGTGGGAGGTGAGCGTCGACGCACCGGTCGACGGGCTGGGCATCACCCGCGAGGAGATCGACGCCGTCGTCGTCTTCCGCCTCTGAACGTCGAGCGCTAGCGCGCCACCGGGTCAGGTGGTTGCGGCCACCGGGGTCGGCGTCGGCTCGGCGGCCCGGCGGCTTCGCCATCGATCCAGCCAGGGGGCGTCGGGGGTGCCGTCGAGCAGGCCGCCGTCCGGGTCGTCGGCGTAGGTACGGCGTACCGCGTCCTGCTCCGGGTGCAGAATCTCTCGGACGACCAGCACGACCAGGGCCACCACGGCGGCCAGGCGCAGGGTCGCGGCCAGCACAAAGACGCCCTCCGGGAAGACCGGCGTGCCGGTCGCCGTGCCGAGCAGTTGGCCGTAGAAGGCGATGAAGTAGCAGACCTCGGCGGCCTGCCAGACGAGGAACGCTCCCCACTTGGGCCGGGCGAGCACCACCAGCGGCAGCAGCCAGAGCACGAACTGCTGCGACCAGACCTTGCTGAAGATCAGGAAGGCGGCGACCACCAGGAAGGCGAGCTGGGCAAGTCGGGGACGTCGCGGTGCCAGCAACGCCAGCGCGCCGATGCCGAGGCAGGCCAGTCCGAACAGGGCGTACGACAGGTAGTTGAGCGTGGGGATGTTGGCGTCGAGCCACTGGAACGGTCCGATGTTGGCGGGGTCGCCGAACTTCCCGTCCAGGTAGCGACCGATGTACCAGAAGGTGCCCCAGTCGATCGGACGCGTGGTGTTCAGCTCGAAGAAGCGATCCCAGTTGTCCCGGTACGGTATCGCCGCCGGCAGGTTCACCAGCACCACCGTCGCCGCGGCCGTGCCGATGGACAGCAGCGCGGCCCGGATCCGGTTGGCACGTAACGCGAGTACCAGGATCGGCCCGAGGATGAACAGCGGCCACATCTTCGCCGCGCCACCGAGCCCGAGCAGCACTCCCGAGAGCGCCACAAGCATCGTCCCCTTCGGGCCCGGCCCGGAGCGCGCCCAGAGCAGCAGTCCCAACGCGGCGAGCCCGATGGCGAGGAAGTCCCAGTTGACGGTGGCGGTGAGCAACAGCGCGGGGGCGAGCGCGAAGAGCGCGGCATCCCACGGGCGGCGACGGCGCAGCGCCAGGATCACCGCCACGGTGACCACCGCCAGCGCACCGAGCACCAGGGCGTTGAGGTTGTAGAACCACTGGCCCTGGTTCATGTCCGGATTGCCGTCGCCGGCCGCGTGGACCGGCAGCCCGAGCGCCCCCATGAAGTACCCGGTGAGCACCGGATACTCGACCGGGTGGTCCCGGTAGGGCACTGCGCCCTCGTTGAGGCGCTCGGCGTAGTAGAGCGCCAGCACATCGGTGTAGCAGAAGCGGGTGTACTGCTCGTTGTTCGCCCACGCGCCGTCCTGACAGGGCGACTTCTGCACCCAGTGCAGGGCCAGCGTGAGGCAGGTCAGCGCCAGGACGATCCGCACCGCCGTCCAGAACCGATTCTCCGCGCCGATGGGCCGGTCGCGGGCGACCGCGTGGTCGCCGAGCGGACCGCCGATCAGCCCGGAGAGCCCCCGGACGAAGCCGTCGGAGCGGGACGGGTGATCGGGGGCACCCGATCCATCGATGCCTGGCGTCGACTTCGTGCTCATGACCGTGCATCCTGCCGTATCCGGCGACCCCGTTGAAGCCGAAACCACGGCGAATCCCCGAGGCACTGCCGCCGTTTTGTGGGTACCTCCGCCACCTGGGCATCGGCGTCCGGCGCTCGGCAATCGGCCCTCGGCGCTCGCGGTCTGCGGCATGTCGCGGTATCCCTGGCGCCGGAAACCACGACATGCCGCATCCGACGAGCCGGTGTTCAGGGGCCGAGCCGGCGGCCGGCCGCAGTCGTGTACGGACGACGTGCGGACGGGTCGCAGCGAACAACGGATCACCCTGAAGTCGCGCTACAACCCTCGCTGCGGAAACCGCACGGGCGCGGGGTGGCTTCCGACTTTCTTTATGATGCTCTGCCCGTCGCGTTGGCGGGTGCTGTTCGCCGTCATGCGGTCTTGCCCCGGTGGGCGCTCATCATCGCCTGCAGCTTCTCCACCGTGTTCCAGTCCGCACGGTGGTCGACGGCTCGCCCTTGGCCATGCCCAGTGATCATAAGCGGGCTGTTCTCTTGCTAGTAGACAGGACGCTCAGCCGAATAGAGAAGACATACAAAGATTGGTCCGACCGCCACAATGCCAGCAATCCCCAGCATGCCACGTCGATCTAATCGACTGTATTCCATCGGCCTCGGTGGCCATCCAGAAGGTTCTGGATGGCCACCGTCGACACTCATCACAGGCAACCTCAATACTCAATAAACCGTACCAACTGACGACGCACTAGCAGTAGGCTGCCGAAGTGTAGGAAGTCGATCTCCACGCATCGTTAGGGGTGTCGTAGACATAGTACACGCCACCACTGCGACGGAACAGGCGCAGACCGCTGACATAAACGTACTCACCGGAAAGAACGAAGAAGTTGTCAGCCCTTCCCAAGGTCTGAGGTCCCGCGATGCCATCAACAGTCAGTCCGTATCGCTGCTGAAATGCGATGGTGGCGGACCTGGTCGCAGGCCCAAAGTCGCAATCGACAGATCCAGTGTAGAAGCCCTCATTTTTGAGAAAGAGCTGCCATGCTGCCGTTGCCCGGCTGTACCGGTGAGAATTCATGCTTAGGGGCCCTTCGTCGCCCCAGTCGTCGGTAACAGTACCCGAGCCGGAGATGTACCCCTGGGAAACGGAGGCACTAGCTGCCGGGGCACAAGCTAAAGCACCGCCAACCAAGACAGTCGCCAAGGTTGCCGCAGTTAAAAGTGACTTTAGCGCCATACGCTTCTCCCCGATGATCGCAGAATACCGGCTGGACGTGCTACCTCATCACCTTACAGTTCCCATCAGAGGATGTCGATGGTCGATTAGGCGTGGACTCACCCTGCCCGATTAGATGGAAATGCCGGGATTTCCTCGGTGGGCAGCTAAGGCGTGTTTCATAAGTCGGTCAGAGCCACTCGCAGATGATGACGATGGTCAGGACGGCTTGGAATCGGACGGCCAACTTGTCGTAGCGGGTGGCCACGCCGCGGTGGCGTTTGAGCCGGGCGATGCCGTTCTCGACGGCGTGTCGCATCCGGTAGAGGTCTGGGTCGAACTTCGGTGGGCGTCCGCCGCGGCTGCCCTTGGCTTTGCGGTGGGCGTCCTGGTCTTTCTTGCTCAGGATGCATGCCTTGATGCCACGCTTGCGTAGGTAGGCGGGGTTGCCGCGGCTGGTGCATGCCTTGTCGGCCAGGACCAGGTCGGGGCAGGTGCGGGGCCGGCCCACGCCGAGACGGGTCACCTTGATGCGGCGCAGGACCGGGATGAACTGTGGACTATCACCACGGTGCCCGGCGGTCACCACCATCGACAGGACCTTCTGCCCCTGCTCACACACCAGATGCGTCTTGGTGGTCAGACCGCCGCGAAGTCGTCCGAGCCCGTGATCGGCGGGTTCGTCGTGCACCCCGCCGGGTGGCTCTTTCTGCAGGTGGCCGTCTTTGCGGGCGCCGGCGGCGTGTTTGGTGGGCGCGGCTGGTTATCGAGTCCACGCTGACCGTCCAGGCAATCCGGCCTTCCGCATCTGCGCGGCCTGCGACGCGGACAGGATCTTGTCCCAGTTACGTCGCGCTGCCAGCGACGGAACAGGCCGTAGACCGTCTGCCAGGGCTCATATTCGGCCGGGACGTCGCGCCACGGGGACCCAATCCGGATCCGCCACTGGATTCCGTCGATGAGCTGCCGTCTGTCCCACTTCGGCGGCCGGCCGCTGCCCGACGCGGCAGGCAGCCGCGCAGCGAGCCGCTGCCACTGGACGTCGGTGAGGTCGAGCCGCCTCGTCACCGCTAGGGTGGCCACGAGGTCTCCGGTGTGAAGTTCTAGCTTGGTCGCTGAACCATTTACCGGATACCTCTCAGTTTATCGATCACCGCCATCGAAACGGCCGCGATACGGCGCTGCGGACGGCCGGTATCGTTCTCCGGCCGCCCGTGGCGTCAGCGGGAGCTACCTCCGGCTCGTCGTTCTGGGTGGTAGCAGGCCGCCACCTCGACCGCCCTGCTCCTGATCACCGTCGGGTGGGCCGCCCGGGTTGTTGCCACCGCCGGGACCGCCGTTGTTGCCACCGCCGAGCAGGCAGAGGAAATCCGTTGGATTGCAGTTCTGCTGGTTGCCGTTGCCGTCACCGCCGCCCGGCGGGGGCGGTGGCGGGGCGGGCTCCTCGCCGTTGCCGGCGTCCTGATCGCCGACGCCGGTCACGTCGGGCAGGTCGGACGGGTCGTAGCCCTTCAGGGCGTCGTCCATGTACCGCTTCCACAGCGCCGCCGGGAAGCTGCCACCACCGATATCGTCGCCGTTCTTGTCGACGATTGTCGGCTTCTTCGGGTCGCGGCTGCCGATCCAGACGGCGGTGGCCACGTTCTCGTCGTAGCCGACCATCCAGGCGTGGGCGTTGCGCGGGGTGCCGTTGTGCTCCCAGGTGCCGGTCTTGCCGGCGGCTTGGCGGTTCACCAGGCTGGCATTGTTCTTGCCGGGGATCTCCTTGAGCACTGCGGTCACCTCGTCGGCGACCTCCGGTCGGATCACCTGCTGCGGCTTGAGCTTCTCGCCGGTGCCGGGCACCTTGTCCCACTTGCCGGTGGCCTTGTTCTGCTTCTCCACCGTCCGGACGAAGTGCGCCTTGTTGTACTTGCCCTTGTTGGCGAGGGTGGCCAGGCCGTTGGCGTGGTCCAGCACGGTGATCGGGTACTGGCCGAAGCCGATGACCCGGTCGAACTTCGAGCGCCCGAGGTCCTCGGGCTTGTGCTTGGTCAGGTCGTACGCCTTCGGCGGGTCCACGGTCCAGATGGTGCGGATGCCGGCGCGCCGGGCCATGTCGATGACCTTGGCCTCGCCGATCTCCTCGGTGAGGTGGAAGAACGGCACGTTATACGATTGCACCGTCGAGTGCTGCAGGGTGCACCACTTGGCGCAGCTCGCGTTCCGGTTCGCGTTCTGGATTTCGTCCTTGTAGCCCTCGGGCTTGAACGGGGTCGCGTCCCAGTGCGACTTCACCGAGATGCCGGCGTCGATCGCCGCGGCCAGGGTGTAGACCTTGAACGACGAGCCCGGCGGGTGGCCGCCGACGAGATCGCCGTTCTGGTTGGTGTTCAGGCCGGCGTAGTCGAACCCGGTGCCGTTGTCACCGCCGTAGTAGGCGAGCACCCGGCCGGTCTTCGGGTCGACGGAGACCGCCGCCGCCATCAGGTTCTTCGGCTGTCCCTTGAGCACCGAGCCCTTGCGGTCCGGCTGGGCCGCCTCCTCCAGCGCCTTCTGCATCTTCGGGTCGATGGTGGTGGTGATCCGGTAGCCGCCCTCGCGCAGCTCGTCGACGCAACTGGGCTTGCCCTCGGCCCCGGAGTTGGAGCAGAGGCCCCACTCCTCCATCTCCTTGCGGACGTAGTTGATGACGTTGCCGCGCGGAGTGGCGACCCCGAAGCCGTTGTTCTTCTTCGACTTCTCGACCTTCGGGTATTCGGTCGGCCGCTGCTCCTTGCCCGGCGCGTCCAGCCAGCCCTCCTCGACCATCCCGTTGACGACGTACTCCCACCGGGACTTCGCGTCGACCTCGTTGGTCTCCGGGTCGAAGCCCTTGTGGGTGGCGCTGGCGACCGGCTGCTTGATCAGCGCGGCCAGCACCGCGCCCTGAGCCACCGTCAACTTCTTCGCACTGGTGTTGAAGTACGTCTGGGCCGCCGCCTCGATGCCGTACGCACCACGACCGAAGTAGATCACGTTGAGGTAGTTCTCCATGATCTGGTCTTTGGTGTAGTTGTCGTTCAGCTTGGAGGCGAGGATCGCCTCCTTCACCTTCCGCGCGTAGCTGTCGTCCTGGAGGTTCTCGTAGGCGTTGCGGGCGTACTGCTGGGTGATGGTCGAGGCACCCTGCTTGTCGCCGCCGGAGAGGTTGTTCCACGCGGCCCGGGCGATGCCCTTGTAGTCGACGCCCGAGTGCCGGTAGAAGTTCCGGTCCTCCGCGGCGGCCACGGCGTCGCGCACGTGCTGGGGGATGTTGTCGATGGTGACGAAGGTGCGGTTCTCGTTGCCGAGCTTGGCGACAAGCGTCTTGCCGTCCTTGGCGTAGACGGTGGTGGACAACGGCAGCGGGATCTCCTTGGGCAGCACCACGTTCGTCGAGTAGTAGGTGAACCCGACCACGCCGATGCCGGCCAGCATGATGAACACCGCGAAACCGGCGATCAGCATGTTCATCCGCTTGCGCTTGCGGGCGCGGGCCACCGCACCCGGGTCACGGCCACCGCGACCGGGCCGGGTCGGTCCACCCGGTCCACCGGGACCACCCGGCCCACCGGGGCCGCCGACGCTTGCCCGGGCCACCGCGGCGCGACCGCCGACGCCACCCACGGACGCCGATCCGACGCTCGCTCGACCGGCCGACGCCGCGCCGACAGCGGCGGCACCGACCGAGGCGCGGCCAGGACCGGCCGGCGACACCGGCACCGAAGCCCGACCGGCGCGACCCGGGGCGGGCGAGACCGGCACCGAGGCACGTCCGGGACCGGCCGGCGACACCGGCACCGAGGCACGGCCGGGGACGCCTGGCGAGACCGGCACCGAGGCACGGCCGGGGACGCCTGGCGAGACCGGCACGGAGGCGCGGCCGGGACCGGCCCGGCCGACCGACGCCGCGCCGGCCGAACCGCCGCGCGGCGGAACGCTCGCCGACCCGCCGACCGAGGCACGTCCGCCGACCGAGGCACGGGCCGACGGGCCGGATGTCTCCGGCCCGGTCGACCAGTTGACTTCGCGCGGTTCACCACCCGGGCGGCGGTACGCGTCGTCCGCCTGCCCCGAGTCGTCCTGGCCCGGAATCCAGGCCCGGCCGCGCGAGGAGCTGGGATCGCCGTACGAGTTCATTCCTCACACCCTGCCGTCGCGGTGGGGCGCGGTCGCACCGCCACCGGTTTGCCGTGAGTTGTGACACCTGCGAGCCCGGCACGGGGGTGCCGTGGTCCCGGCGTCAGATCCGCATCAATCGGACCATTCAGACCTACAAGCCGTCGGTCACCCCAGCCGCGTCGCACGCGACCGGGGTCGGCCGATCGAGCTCGAATCACCGTTGCGCCTCTCGCCTTCGCCGCACACCCGTTCCGTCGGCGGTCATGCCGCCCGCCTCACCGTGCTCCGGGTCGCCGTCGGCGACGCCGGTCAGACCGTCCCGCCCGAGCAGGTACTGCTCGACGAGATGGTTCCAGTCACAGCCGAGGCACACCTCCACCACGAAGACCTGGAACTCACGCAGCGTCATCGCCAGCACGGTCAGCTCAGCCACATTACGGGCTTGGCCGGCCGACTGCTTGAGTTCGTCCCCGTAAATGTAGTGGACCAGGGTCAGGTTCTCGCTACGGCAGATCGGGCACCGCTCGTCGGTGGCTTCGCCGTGGAACCGAGCCGCGTTCTTCAGGTAGGGCGACGCGTCGCACAGGTCATAGGTGCCGACGCGGCCGGCGAGGAGCTCACGCAGCGCCGCTCGCTTTCGGAGCGAGTAGTCGACGACCTGGCGCTGCGTACGCATGCGGGAAAGGGTACGCGGTCTCTTCTGGCGAGGCGACCACCGTGACGATCCGTGACCGGAGGACATCAGAACGGGGGTTTGCCCAGACTGAAACGAACCGCTACGGTGCGATGTATCGGTCCGATACATCGTGGCGGTTACCGCTCCACGCACAGGGTAAAGGGAGGATGGCCGGTGCTCGAACTCGCCATCCTCGGCCTGTTGCAGGAGGCCCCGATGCACGGCTACGAGCTGCGCAAGGAGCTCACCGCCAAGCTCGGGGCGATCCGTGCCGCCATCAGTTACGGCTCGCTCTATCCGACCCTGCGCCGGCTGCAGGCGGCGGGATGGATCACCGAGGCCGACGAGACACCCGCCACCGCCGAGGAGGTTCCCGCGCTGACCAGCCGACGAGGTCGGGTGGTCTACGAAATCACCGCGGAAGGAAAGGAACGCTTCGCCCAGCTCATCGCGCAGACCGGGCCGGAGACGTACGGCGACACCGGCTTCGGTGTGCACTTCGCGTTCTTTTCCCGAACCGACCAGGCGACCCGACTCCGAATTCTGGAAGGTCGCCGCCGCACGATCGAGGAACGCCGCGAGGGCCTTCGCGACATGCTGGGCCGGGCGGCCGAGCGCCTCGACGCGTACACCCTGGAGCTGCAGCGCCACGGCCTGGAGGCCTGTGAGCGTGAGGTCCGCTGGCTGGAGGAGCTCATCGCCAACGAGCGCTCCGGCCGTGCCCCGACGGTCCCGCACGACGGGACGGCCGGCGGCCCACGACAAGACAACAACCCGCCTCCGCCTGGTGAGACCAGGACAGAGCGGCCGTGACAGAAAAGAAGGAGGCACACGCGATGGGCTCCGTCCGCGTCGCCATCGTCGGTGTGGGTAACTGCGCCTCGTCCCTGGTACAGGGCGTCGAGTACTACCGGAATGCCGACCCCAACGACCGCGTCCCGGGTCTCATGCACGTCACCTTCGGCGACTACCACGTCTCTGACGTGCAGTTCGTCGCGGCGTTCGATGTCGACGCCAAGAAGGTGGGCATGGACCTCGCGGAAGCGATCGTCGCCAGCGAGAACAACACCATCAAGCTCTGCGACGTGCCGCCGACCGGCGTCACCGTGCAGCGCGGCCCGACCTTCGACGGCCTCGGCCAGTACTACCGCGAGATCGTCGAGGAGTCCGACGCCACGCCTGTCGACGTGGCCAAGGCGCTGCGCGACGCGCAGGTCGACGTGGTCGTCTCGTACCTGCCGGTCGGCTCGGAGCAGGCCGACAAGTTCTACGCCCAGGCCGCGATGAACGCCGGCTGCGCGTTCGTCAACGCCCTGCCGGTGTTCATCGCCTCCGACCCCGAGTGGGCGCAGAAGTTCACCGACGCGGGCCTGCCGATCGTCGGCGACGACATCAAGAGCCAGGTCGGCGCCACCATCGTGCACCGCGCCCTGGCGAAGCTCTTCGAGGACCGGGGCGTCGAGCTGCTGCGTACGTACCAGCTCAACTTCGGCGGCAACATGGACTTCATGAACATGCTGGAGCGCAACCGCCTGGTCTCGAAGAAGATCTCGAAGACCCAGTCGGTGACCTCCCAGGTGCCGCACGAGATGGCCAAGAGCGACGTGCACATCGGCCCGTCCGACCACGTGCCGTGGCTGGACGACCGTAAGTGGGCGTACATCCGCCTGGAGGGCCGCTCGTTCGGTGACACGCCACTCAACGCCGAGCTGAAGCTTGAGGTGTGGGACTCGCCGAACTCGGCAGGTGTCATCATCGACGCCGTCCGGGCCGCGAAGATCGCGCTGGACCGGAAGATCGGCGGCCCGATCCTGTCGGCCTCGTCGTACTTCATGAAGTCCCCGCCGGTGCAGTACGCCGACCACGACGCGCACGCCGCCGTCGAGGCGTTCATCGCCGGCGAGGTCGAGCGCTGACGCGCCGACCACCAGCAACTGACGGCGAGGGCTGGGTCCGCACGGACCTGGCCCTCGCCGTCTCAGCTCGGCCCGCGCCAGGCGCACGGGGCGGCGTCGTCGACGGCGGAACGTTACGCTGATCGTCGTGCCGTTCGCCGACGCTACGCACGCCGCCAGTTCGGTACGCCGGGTCGCCACCGCTCTCGCGGGCACTTTGCTGACCACCAGCCTGTTCGCCTGTGCCGTCCCGGGCAGCCGTCCGACGGCCGAGTCGGACCGAGAGGCCGTGCCGCCCAACCCCCTGCCGTCGGTGGTCGAGGCCCGCTGTGCCGCCACGGCGACAGCACCGCCGGAGGTCGTGACGAGACCCGCCGACCCGTCCGGCGCGTCGACCGCGCCGACACCGCTGGGCACCGGACATCCGATGTCCGACGAACGGGTACGCGAGGAGATGCTCCGCCGTCAGCAGGCCGCCAACGACGCCTTCCGGGAACGCGGCACGCTCGAACCCGATACGGCTGCCGGCGCTCGCGCCTGTGCCACCGAGGTGCTCAAGGGCCTGAATCTGATGACCGCCGGCGGCCGGGACGAGCCCGACGAGAAGGCGGTACGGCGGGCGGTGACCGCCACCGGCCTCACCGAAGTGGTCGTCAGGCCGCCCGGGCGACTCGATCTCGGCCCCGGCGACGGGCTGATCTTCGCGGGGTGGACCGGCCGGGCGTGCGTCTTCGGCAGCGTCCGCCAGGACGACATCGTGGTGGAGATCGGTACCCGGATCGCCGACGGTGGCTGTCTGCCCGCGCCGGGCTGATCAGGACCAGGCGCGTTGCAGGGCCACCCGGGCCTCCAACTCCAGCAGTTTGACCTTGCGGTCCAGGCCACCGCCGAAACCGACAAGCTTCCCGCCCGCCCCGATGATGCGGTGACACGGCACGATCACCGGGATGGGGTTGCGGTTGCAGGCCACGCCGACCGCCCGGGCCGCTCCGGCGTCACCGACCCGCCGGGCCACCTCGCCGTAGGTCAGCGTCTCGCCGTACGGGATGCGGGTCATCTCCCGCCACACCGCCCGCTCGAAAGCGGAGCCGCGCGGCACGGTCACCGGCACCCCGAAGTCGGTCAACTCCCCGGCGAAGTACGCACGCAGTTCGGCCACCGCCCGTCGGGAGGTTTCGTCGGCCGGCTCGGTCGTCCCGTCACCGACCGGGCCGAAATGCGCCCCGCAGACGCCGTCCCCGTCGGTGGCCACGGAGAACTCCCCGATCGGTGAGTCGAGCACGGTCCAACGCATCCCGCCATTGTCCCCTCATGAGCAGGGGCGGCAAAGGCGAGCGCCCGCCGGAGCGTCCCGGGTGTTCGGGAGCTCCGGCGGGCGCCGGCCGTGCCGCTACGGATCAGGCGGTGAAGACGAAGAATCTTTCGCCGTTGCCCAGCCCCAGGCCGGAAACCGACCACTGGATCGTCTTGTTCGAGATCAGCTGGCTGGTGCCGGACGACCCGGCGGAGACCGCCTGGTTGTCGCCCGCCCTGAGGAAGATCGTTCCGTCGATGTTGTAGTTGGCGAAGTCGAACGTCTCGTAGAGACCCCGTCCCGTGCTGCTGGCGACCAGCGGCTTGGTGCCCTTGCTCGCCGCGGTCACGTACCTGCCGTTGGCGTGGGCCCGGAGACCGAAGAAGCCGTCACCTGCGTTGATGACGTCGAATCTCGCCGCCTTGGTGACGGTCGTGCTGCTGGCGACCAGCGGCTTGGTGCTGCTGGCGGCCACCACGTACTTGCCGCTGGCCTTCGACCTGAGGCTGACGATCGGCGGCGCTGCGTCGATCGTGAACTTCTCGTTGGTGCCGATGGAGGTCTTGCTCGCCATCATCGACGAGCTGCCGGACGTGGATGCCGTGACGTACTTGCCGTTGATCTTGGACTTGAGGCTGACCGTGCCGTCGGTATGATTGACGATCGTGTACTTGGCCGACGTGACGATCGTCTTGTGGCTGGCGATGAGCGGCTTGGTGCCGTTGCTCGGCGCCACCACGTACAGTCCGTTGGCCCTGGAGCGCAGCGCGACCAGGCCGCTGCCGGCGTCGACGAAGTCGAACCGCTGCGCCGTGCCCATGCTCGTCGCGTTGTTCACCAGCGGCTTGGTGCTGCTGGCGGCGGTGACGAACTTGCCGTTGGAGCGGGCCTTGAAGCCGTGCGAGTAGCGGGTCGGCGTGACCGATCCGACGGTCAGCAGCCGGTCGATCGAACCCTTCGTGTCGTACACCCCGCCGGCGAGGCCGGTGGTGACGATCCGGTCCCGGACCTGCTTCGGCGTCCAGCCCGGGTTGGTGCTCAGCAGCAATGCCGCAGCCCCTGCCACGTGCGGAGCGGCCATCGAGGTGCCACTGAACACCGCGCTGCTGGTGTTGCTGTTGTGCCGCGCCGACACGATGCTCGCGCCGGGCGCGAAGACGTCGAGGCACTTGCCGTAGTTCGAGAACCACGCCCGCATGTTGATCCGGTCCGTCGCGCCCACCGTGATCGCGTCCGGCACCCGGGCCGGTGACGCCTTGCAGGCGTCCATCCAGCTGTTGCCGGCCGCGATCGAGTAGGTGATGCCGGACGCGATCGATCGGTTGACCGCCTCGTCGAGGGACGGGACGGCGACGACGTCACCGAGGCTCATGTTGGCCACGGCCGGCTTCTGCGCGTGCTCGGTCACCCAGTCGACCCCGGCGATCACCTGTTCGGTGGTGCCGAAACCGTCGCAGTCGAGCACCCGTACGCCGACCAGCTTCACGCCCTTGGCCACGCCGTACTTGGTGCCGCCGACGGTCCCGGCGACGTGCGTACCGTGGCCGTTGCAGTCCTGGGCGACCTCGTCGGAGTCGATGGCGTCGTAGCCGTGACTCGCCCGACCGCCGAAGTCCTGGTGGGCGATGTTGATTCCGGTGTCCAGGATGTACGCGGTCACCGAGCTGCCGGTGTTGGGGTACTTGTAGCTGCCGTTCAACTTCGGCGACGCCTGATCGATGCGGTCGAGGCCCCAGGACGGCGGGCTGCTCTGCGTGCCGCTGTTGGCCGACAGCCGCCGCACCTGCTCCACGTAGGCCACGTCGGGGTGGCTGGCCAACTTGTCCGCCTGCCGCTGGCTCATGGTGGCCGAGTAACCGTTGAGGGCGTGGCCGAACACCCGGCGGACCGACCCGCCGTTCGCGCCGGTGAGCGCCGGGGCGGCGGCCCGGACGGATCTGTTGGTCGCCCCCCGGTCCTTGAGGACGACGATGTAGCGGTCCGGCACGGCGCCGACGCCCCTGGTGCCGAGCACCTCGGCGCGGGGCTGGTCGGCCGGAGCGGCCATCGCGGCACCGCCGGTCGCGACGGTGAGCATGGACGAAGCGGTGGCAAGGGCGAGCCCCGCCGCCGCCGAGCGGCGCAATGCGCCACGGCGATTCACTGGATGTGCCCCCGTCGGTCGTCGACCAGGCCCGATGGGCGGTCGGATCGATACTGGATCGTCCCGCCTCCAGCTGCGAAGCAGCGGGCTGATGGACGTGAACACATCATGGACGAACCTCGCTGGCACCGCGTCCACCGTTCGGTCGATACGTGAGCGTTTCGACGTACGGCCGTCGCCTCGGTACAGGCACAGTGGACATCGGACGCGATCGGCTCGCGTCGCTGGTCAGTCGCGGATGCCCTCGTCGCGGGCCCAGCGCAGCAGCTCCGCCTCGGCCGTGTCGCGGTCCAACGGTCCACGCTCCAGCCGCAGGTCCTTCAGGTGCTTCCAGGCCCGCCCCACCACCGGCCCGGGTGGCACCCCCAGCAGCTCCATGATCGCGTTGCCGTCGAGGTCGGGCCGGACCCGGGCCAGATCCTCCTCGGCGGCGATCCGGGCGATCCGCTCCTCCAACGCGTCGTAGTCCGCCGCCAGCTGGGCCGCCTTCCGCCGGTTGCGGGTGGTGCAGTCCGAGCGGGTCAGCTTGTGCAGCCGGGGCAGCAGGTCACCGGCGTCGGTCACGTACCGGCGTACCGCCGAATCCGTCCACTCGCCCCGGCCGTACCCGTAGAAGCGCAGGTGCAGCGCGACCAACTCGGTCACCTTCGTCGTGACGTCCTTGGGGTAGCGCAGCGCCTTCATCCGCACCTTCGTCAGCCGGGCACCGACCACCTCGTGGTGGTGGAAGCTGACCCGCCCGTCCGGGCCGATCGCCTTCGTCGCCGGCTTACCCACGTCATGCATCAGCGCGGCCATCCGCAGGATGAAGTCCGGTCCGTCCTCCTCGTATGACACGGCGTTGCTGACCACCGTGAGCGTGTGCTCGTAGACGTCCTTGTGCTGGGCGTGCTCGTCGATCTCCAGCTTGAGCCCGGTCAACTCGGGCAGGAACCGCTCGGCCAGCCCGGTGTCGACAAGCAGCCGCAGGCCGGAGATCGGGTCCGCGCCGCAGAGCAGCTTGGTGAACTCGTCGCGGATCCGCTCGGCGGTGATCCGGTCCAGGTCGCTCGCCATCCTGGTCATCGCCGCCCGCACGTCCGGGTGGACCGCGAAGCGCAGCTGCGCGGCGAAGCGGGCGGCCCGCAGCATCCGCAGGGGGTCGTCGCCGAAAGACTCGGCGGGCGTGCCCGGAGTACGCACGATCTTCGCGGCCAGGTCGGTCAGGCCGCCGTACGGGTCGGTGAACCGGTGCTCGGGAACGCTCACCGCCATCGCGTTGACGGTGAAGTCCCGCCGTCGCAGGTCCTCGACGAGACTGGTGCCGTAGGCGACCACCGGGTTGCGACTGACCTGGTCGTACGATTCGGCGCGGAAGGTGGTGATCTCCAGTCGCAGCCCGCCACGCTGGCAGCCGATGGTGCCGAACTCGCGGCCGGTCTCCCAGATCGCCTCGGCCCAGCCCCGCACGATGTCAAGCGTCTGATCCGGGTGCGCGTCGGTGCAGAAGTCGAGATCCTCACCGAGCCGGCCGAGCAGGGCGTCGCGTACCGAACCGCCCACGAGGTGCAGTTCGTGACCGGCGGCGGCGAACCGGCGACCCAACTCGTCGGCCACCGGGGAGACCCGGAGCAGTTCGGCGACGGCGTTGCGCTGCGCGGCGGTGAGATCGCGGCGGTCGGTGGCGTGGGATGCGGCGGTTTCGGACATCGGATCCGCAGCCTATCGGTCCTGACCGGCATCGCCTCCGCCGGGCGCGGGTAACGGTCGAGGGTTGACTAAGGTCTGTGACGTGCGGGCCGGTGCCGGCTCCGGCGTACCCCTTGGAGGCACAGATGAGCGGCGGGCTCTACCGCAGCGCGAACGCCCAGCAGGGCGGCGCGCCCGGCAGCCGGCCCGGTGACGGAGCCACGTTCATCTCCGCCGAGCCGCTCAACCAGCCGGCGGCCGAGGCGGTCGCGCCGCCCCAGGAGCAGATGGCGGAGAGCAGCGCCGCCGCCAACAGCGCGATCATGGCGATCGGCAGCCTGGTCAGTCGGGGTACCGGCTTCCTCCGCAACCTCATGATCGGCGCGGCCCTCGGCAACCTGATCGGCAACGTCTTCACCACCGCCATGTTCCTGCCGCAGCAGGTGTACGAGTTCCTGCTCGGCGGCATCCTGACGAGCGTGCTCATCCCGGTGCTGGTCCGCCGGAGCAAGCTGGACTCCGACCGGGGCCAGGCGTACGCACAGCGGCTGTTGACCCTGGCGGTCGTCGCCCTCGCCGCGACCGTGCTCATCGCGGTGATCGCGGCACCGGTACTGACCAGCCTTTACGCAAGCGGCAAGGACGCCAACTACACCGGCCTGGTCACCAAGCTGTCGTACCTGATGCTGCCAATGCTCTTCTTCACCGGCATCAGCGCGCTCATCGCAGCCATTCTGAACACCCGGGGCCACTTCGCGGCGCCGATGTGGGCGCCCATCCTGAACAATCTGGTCGCCATCGCCACCTTCGGCACGTACATCGTCGTCTTCGGCGCCCAGGCCCGGCAGCCCGCCGACGTGGGACTGAACCAGGTCCTCCTGATCGGTGGGGGAACACTGCTCGGCGTCGCGGTGCAGGCCGCCGGTCTGCTGCCGGCACTACGCAAGGTCGGCTTCCGGTGGAAGCTGCGGTTCGACTTCCGGGAACTCGGGCTGCGTGAGCTGGCTCGACTCGGCGGCTGGATGTTCTGCTACGTGGCGGTCAACCAGCTCGGTCTCTTCGTGGTGGTCAACCTGCTCACCCGAGCGGCCGGCGACGACAACGCCGGCCTGCTGATCTACAACAACGTCTTCCTGCTGTTGATGATGGCGCACGGCATCATCGCTGTCTCGATCATCACGGCGCTGATGCCCCGGATGAGTTCCACCGCGGCCGACGGCCGATTCCACGACTTCACAAGCGACCTGAGCCGGGGTACGCGAACCGTCAGCGCCGTGCTCGCCCCGATCGCTGTCTGCTACGCGGTGCTGGCCACCCCGATCTCGGTGGTGGTCTTCCGCTACGGCGCCTTCACCGCGGACAACGCGGTGGCCACGTCGACCGTGCTGCTGGTCGCCGCGATCGGGCTGGTCCCGTTCGCGATCAGTCAGTTGTTCACCTTCGCCTTCTACGCGCTGCCGGACACCCGGATGCCGGCACTGATCAACATTCCGGTGGTGGCGCTGCGGGTCGGGGTGCAGATCGCGCTCTTCCTGGTCTTCTCGCCGAGCTTCACGGGAGCCGGGATGATGATCGGCAACACGGTCTCCTACCTGGCCGCCGCCATCGCGTCGGCCTGGCTGCTGCGCCCCCGGGTCGGTCGGATCGGGCTGGGCGCGATCCTGCGGACCCTCGGCCGGGTGACCCTCGCCGCCATCGGTGCCGCGCTGGTCGGCCTACTGGTGGTGACCCTGCTCCCCGGCGGCGACACGCCGACCTGGCTGGCGGCGATGGTGCAGTTGGTGGTGGGTGGCGCGGTGATCGGCGGCACCTACCTCGGCCTGGCGACCGTGCTGCGGATCTCCGAGATCACCGAGGTGGTCGGCATGGTCCGCCGCCGCCTCGGCCGCTGAACCGCCACCCGAAGCGGCACGCACCCAGAGTCACTGCGGATCACCAGGCTGGGGATGTCCCTGTGGATAACTCCGCGCGCCGCCGCTCACCTGACGGATCGGCCTGTGGATAACCAACCGGACGGCCGAGCATGCCCGGCCGATCGACGGGAACCCGGCGTTGCCGAACCCACCGGTGCGACAGGTTCCGCCCCGGCCGGAGCCGATTGAGGTCAACCTCTAGATTGGCTGGTACAGGTACCAGCAACGTGGCCGACAACGGCGGTAACGGGACGAGTCCGCCGACCGCTGACTTCGTCGTCACGGGACGGCGGGAAGATGACATGTCGGGGACCGGGCCATCCCGGGTAAGGTCGCACTCGACGGGTACGGCAGAAACCGGCGCGCGGCACCCTGCTGCGACCGGCCGGCCGGTACCAGACGAAGGCGGAGCGGGAAGCAGATGCCCAGCAGCGCGGGTCCATCGATCGACACGATCACCGAGGGAGGACGGGTGACCCAGGTCGGCGAGGGTCAGGACGCGGACGAGACCACTCCGCCGGTCATGACCTTCGGTGCTCCGACGGCCGGTGAGATCCTCGCCGAACGTTACGAACTGGTCGAGCACATCAACAACGACAGCGCGGGCCGCCTGGTCTGGCGTGGGGTCGACGTCGTGCTCCGCCGACCCGTCGCGGTCGTCATGCGCTACCCGGGTGGCGACTCCGCCACCGAGATGCTCCAGGCCGCCGTCGCCGCCAGCCGGGTCGTCCACCCCAACCTCGTCGGTGTGTACGACGCCATCGACGAAGCCGAGCGGGCCTACGTGGTACGCGAGTGGGTCGACGGTCAGTCCCTGCGGGACCTGGTCGCGAGCGGGCCGTTGGACGCCGCCCGCGCGACAGCGGTCGGCAACTCCGTCGCCAGCGCCCTGGCGGCCGTCCACGCCACCGGCATGGTGCACGGTAACGTGCACCCGGGCACGGTGATGATCAGTGATGACGGCCGGGTGGTGCTCGCGGACGCCCGCACCGATGGTGACGACAGCCAGGAGAGCGACGTCCGGGCCGTCGGAGGCATCCTCTACTTCGCGATGACCGGCTACTGGCCGCACGCCGAGGCGCCGCTGCGTGGCGCCACCGCCGGGCATGGTCGGGCGGCCATTCCCGACGCGGTACGCGATGCGAACGGGGCCGTCGCGGCACCCCGTCAGGTCCGGGCCGGTGTGCCGGCCTACCTGGACGACCTGACCATGGATCTGCTCGACGCCGAGATCGCCCCACCCCCGTCGGACGTGCTGACGGCGGAGTTGGCCCGGCTCGACGTGCCCGACGACGACTACCTCGACAACAACGGCCCGCTGCGGTTCGCCGGCGAGACCGGCGAGGAGCCGTCACCGTTGGCCGCTGCCGGCGGGCGGAAGGTCGCCCTGGGCATCGCCGGGTTGCTTGCGGTTGCCCTGATCGGGCTGCTGATCGGGATCAGCACTCTCGGCGACCGCGACGGTGACCCGCAGACCAACCCGGTTGCGGCACCGACATC
This sequence comes from Verrucosispora sp. WMMD573, assembly GCF_027497175.1. NCBI lineage: Bacteria > Bacillati > Actinomycetota > Actinomycetes > Micromonosporales > Micromonosporaceae > Micromonospora > Verrucosispora sp. WMMD573. The sequence goes on from NZ_CP114901.1 coordinate 1,462,236, forward strand.
GAGCTCGCCGGTGAGCGAGGAGCCAGCAACGCCCACGGTCCGGAACCTGAAGATCAGCGACGCCCGGATCATCGACCCGGACAGCAACGACCGGACCGAGGTGCGCGACGCCGAGAAGGTCTTCGACGGCGATCAGGACGAGGGCTGGTCCACGGAGACCTACAACCGCAGCAACTTCGGCAACCTCAAGCGGGGCATGGGCGTCTGGATCGACCTCGGCGCCGAGCGGACCGTCAAGTCGGTACAGGTCAACCTCTCCGACCGGGGTGCCTCGGCGGAGCTGCTCACCGGCACGACAAACGCTCCCTCGTCCAGCTCGGGCGACGACGAGGTCCTCACGGCGTACCTGAAGAACAAGATCGGGCAGCCCTTCGAGGAGCACGACGGCACCACGATGACCTTTGACGGCTTCGACGCCGACAAGAAGTACCGCTACCTGCTGTTCTGGATCACCGAGCTGCCGCCGAACGGAGGCGGCTTCAAGATCGGGGTGCAGGAGATCACGGTCCAGGGGTCATGAGCGGTCGGCACGGCGTCAACCACCGGGTCGGGTGATGGAGGTACGCGACGCCGGAGGCAACCACCCGGTCACCGCTTCCCTGGACGACACGGTGAGCGACCTCGATCTGCTGCGCGCCCACGTCGCCGGTGACCGGGACGCCTTCGGCGAGTTGTTCCGCCGGCACCGGGACCGGCTCTGGGCGGTCGCCCTGCGTACGCTCGGCGACCGTGAGGAGGCCGCGGACGCTCTCCAGGACGCGCTGCTGTCCGCCCATCGCGCCGCCGCCCGGTTCCGGGGTGACTCGGCGGTCACCACCTGGCTGCACCGGATCGTGGTCAACGCCTGCCTCGATCGGATCCGCCGTCGGCGGGCACACCCCACGGTGCCGCTGCCCGACGGGGTGCACGGCCCGGAGGAAGGTCCGGCCACCGGCGGCGTGGAGCCGGCCGCACCGGTACGAGACCACGACACCGCCATGGTCGTCCGGGACGCCCTGGCCGCCTTACCGGTGGAGCAGCGGGCCGCCCTCGTCCTGGTGGACGTGCAGGGTTACCCGGTCGCCGAGGTCGCGCGGATTCTCGGCGTCGCCGAGGGGACGGTGAAGAGTCGCTGCGCCCGAGGCCGCGCCCGGCTCGCGGTCACGCTCGGCCACCTGCGACCCGGCGCCGGGCCGGCGAACAATGCCCGGCCGGACGTGCCGGAGGTCACCGGTGGGAACCCGAAGCAGCCATCGGGCGTCCGATCGGGGTCGGGGCGGTCCCGGCCGGCCGCCAACCAGCAGGAGGAAGCGTGAGTACCGGGGAGTTCAGGGAGGTCGACCACGACCTGCTCGCCGACTACCTCGGTGGCGCGCTGGACGGCACCCCCGAGCACACTGAGATCGCCCGGCTGGTGGCGCAGGACCCGGCGTGGGCTGATGCCCACGCTCTGCTGGGCCCGGCCGTCGACAACGTCCGCGCCGAGCTGGCCGGCTGGGGCGAGCCGACGCTGGAGCTTCCGCCGGAGATCAGCGACCGGATCAGCGCCGTTCTCGCCTCGGCTGATCCGCTCACCGCGCCCACGCCGGCGGCTCCCGAGCAGGAATTGGCCACCAGAGACGGGATTGGGGCCGACGACGACTCCGGAGCGGCGGCGACCGGCGGAAAGCTGACTGTCGTGCCAACCCAGCCGACAGCCGGTCCCCGCCGGCCTGGCGGCCCGTTACGGCCGGGCCAGGGCCGGTCCTCGTCGTCGCGGCCGGGTCGGCGGCGTCGCCGCTGGGCCCGCGTGGCCGGGCCGGTTGCCCTCGCCGCCGCCGCGGTGGTCGGGTTGGGCGCGCTCCAGTTGTTCCGACCGGGCGGAGGGGCCGACGTCGCCACCGACACCGCACTGAACGAGCGGGCCGCCAGCCCTGCGGTGCCGCACGCCTACCCGCAGGATTCCGCAGGGCAGCCCGGCACCGAATCGGCGCCCGAACGTGCCGCGGCCGCATCCGGCGCTCCGTACCGCGTCGTCGGCCCTCCCCAGCGCAGCGACACCGACTACACGCCGGAGGCACTGGCCGGCCTGACTCCGAGCGTCAGGCAGTTCTCCACCGACGGTGACCGGGGGCTCGGCGCGGAGAACCAGGAACGCCTGCCCGCCCCGGGTGATCTGGCCCGGCTCGGCACCCAGACGGCACTGAGCGCCTGCCTCGCGGAGATCAGTGCGGAGCAGCGCGGAGGACCGCTGACCTTCGAGGTCATCGACTACGCCCACTTCCAGGGGCTGCCGGCGCTGATCCTTCAGTTCACCGACGCCTCCGGCACGAACTGGGCGTGGGTCAGCGGCCCGGAGTGCGGGGTACCCGGGTCCGGCTCGGACGCCCGTTACCGTACGCGGGTAGGGTGAGCCTGCGGTCGCCGGACTTTTGACCGTCCACGTGACCTGACCCACCGGGTGACCGGCTCGGGAATTCCCGCTTCGTACGATGACGTTCTGCACATCAGTTGCCGCCGCGTCGGCACTCGGATCGGCATCGGCCCGCACGCCGGTGACGACAGTCAACACGATTGGGAGACGGCAGTGGACGAGGTCCGCAACCTGGTCATCATCGGCTCCGGGCCGGCCGGCTACACGGCGGCGGTCTACGCGGCGCGTGCCAACCTCAAGCCACTGGTGATCGAGGGTGTGCAGTCCGGCGGCGCGTTGATGACGACCACCGAGGTGGAGAACTTCCCCGGTTTCGCCGACGGCATCCTCGGCCCTGAGCTGATGGACAACATGCGTAAGCAGGCCGAGCGGTTCGGTGCCGAGTTCCTGACCGACGACGTCACCCGGGTCGAGCTGACCGACACCGGTCACCCCGGCGCGGTGAGCACCGTCTGGGTCGGGGAGACCGCGTACCGCGCCCGGGCCGTGATCCTCGCCACCGGTTCCGCCTGGCGCCCGCTCGGCGTACCGGGCGAGCAGGAGTACCTCGGCCACGGTGTCTCCTCCTGCGCCACCTGTGACGGCTTCTTCTTCCGCAACCAGCACATCGTGGTCGTCGGTGGCGGTGACTCGGCGATGGAGGAGGCCAGCTTCCTGACCCGCTTCGCCGACTCGGTGACGATCCTGCACCGCCGCGACTCGTTCCGGGCAAGCAAGATCATGGCCGAGCGGGCGCTCGGCAACGACAAGATCAAGGTCGAGTGGAACACGGTGGTGGAGGAGGTGCTCGGCGCGGACGGCAAGGTCTCCGGCGTACGGGTACGCAACGTCCACACCGGCGAGGCCAAGGTGCTCGATGTCACCGGCGTGTTCGTGGCGATCGGCCACGACCCACGCAGCGAGCTGTTCCGCGGGCAGGTGGAGATGGACGACGAGGGGTACGTGAAGGTGCAGGCCCCCAGCACCCGGACCAGCATCCCCGGCGTCTTCGCCGCAGGGGACCTGGTCGACCACACGTACCGGCAGGCGATCACCGCCGCCGGAACCGGCTGTGCGGCCGCCCTGGACGCGGAACGCTTCATCGCCACGCTGCCCAAGAGCTGAACCAGACACAACGCAGGAGGAGGAGGGGTCAACAGTGGGAGCAACCAAGTCGGTCACCGACGCGAGTTTCGCCGCGGACGTGCTGAAGTCCGACAAGCCGGTCCTGGTGGATTTCTGGGCCGAGTGGTGCGGGCCGTGCCGCAAGGTGTCGCCGCTGCTGGAGGAGATCGCCGGCGAGATGGGCGACCAGGTCAGCATCGTCAAGCTCAACATCGACGAGAACCCGGAGACCGCCCGGACCTACCGGGTGATGTCGGTGCCGACCCTCACCGTGTTCAAGAACGGTGAGCCGGTGCAGTCGATCGCCGGTGCCAAGCCCAAGGGCGAACTGGTCAAGCTGATCGAATCGGCGCTCTGACCCCAGCGACGACGTCGCCGTCGACCCCGTGCCGCGCTCGCCGGCACGGGGTCGACGCGTTTTTCGCCGCCCACCACCCCAGCGGATCGCCTAGCGCATAACCTCGAACCGGGGCCGCCGGACGCCGGTGAGCACCTGGTTCCCGCCAACGGCACCCACCCCGTCGGCGGCGGGGCCTGGCAGCCACCGACCGTGCAGAGGGGGTCGTGCGTGCGTCCGATCCGTCCCGGTGACCGGGGACCCGCAGTGACCGAGATCCGTGCGGTGTTGACCGGCCTCGACCTGCTGTCGAAGGCGACCGGCCCGCACAGCGACGAGTTCGACCCGGCGACCGAGCGGGCGGTCCGCGCGTTCCAGCAGTCGCGGGGCCTCAGCGTCGACGGCCGGGTCGGTGCCGAGACCTGGCGGGCCCTGGACGCCGCCCGCTGGCGGCTGGGTGCCCGCACCCTCTACCACGCGGTGCCGGTCCCCCTCACCGGCGAGGATGTCCGCTCGCTACAGGAACGGCTGCTGGAGATGGGCTACGACAGCGGCCGGGCCGACGCCATCTACGGCATCCGCACCTCCCGGGCGGTGGCGCAGTTCCAGCGCGAGGTGGGACTCGTCCCCGACGGCACCTGCGGTCCGCACACCATGGGTGCCCTGCGCCGGCTGGGCCGCAAGGTCGTTGGTGGCCGGCCGCAGTGGTTGCGTGAGTCCGACGCCATCCGACAGTCCGGCCCGACCCTGGTCGGCCGGACCGTGGTGATCGACCCGGGGCACGGCGGCACCGACCCGGGCGTGGTGGTGACGGACGGCCCGCTGCGCTGGACCGAAGCGGATCTGATGCACGACCTGGCCAGTCGGCTGGAAGGGCGCCTCGCCGCGTCCGGGGTACGGGTGCAACTCACCCGAGGACCCTCGCCGGAGACCTGCCTGCCCGACATCGACCGGGCGCAACTGGCCAACTCGCTCGGCGCCGACGTGTTCATCTCGCTGCACACCGACGGCCATGCCAACCCGATGGCCGAGGGCGTCGCCACGTACCACTACGGCACCGACAACGGGGTGAGCTCGGCGACCGGTGAACGGCTGGCCGGGCTGGTCCAGCGGGAGATCGTGGCGCGTACCGGGCTGCGGGACTGTCACACCCATGCCAAGGCGTGGGACCTGCTCCGGATCACCCGCATGCCGGCCGTGCGCGTCGAGGTCGGCTACCTCACCTCGCCGACCGACCGGGAGCGGCTGATCGCTCCCCGGTTCCGCGACAAGCTGGTCGAGGCCATGGTGGCGGGGGTGCAGCGGATGTACCTGCCGATCGAACGCGACGTCCCGACCGGCTCGATCGACGTCAGCGAGCTGCGGGCGGCGGTCGCCGCCGGCACCGTGGTGGACTGAGCCGCCCCGGCGCGGTCACGTCAAACCGTCCGCGCGGCGCGGGCGGTCAGCCGGCCGTCGACCGGGTGGCAGGCGTCGGTCGGACCGGGCGTAGCAGCGACTCCGGGCTCATCGAGCCGAGCAGCTTCTCCAGCGCGTACTCGACGTCGGACTTCCAGCTCAACGCCGTCCGCAGTTCGAGCCGCAGCCGGGGAAACCGCGGATGCGGGCGAACCGTCTTGAAGCCCACCGAGAGGAAGAAGTCGGCGGGTGCCACGCATGCTCCGCCCGGATCGGCGGAGTCACCGAACTTCGCGTCGCCGAACGCCTCGATCGCCTTGATTCCGCGCTTGGTCAGATCGCGGGCGACCCCCTGCACCAGCATCCGGCCGAGGCCACCGCCGGCGAACGCGGGCACCACGTTCGCGGTCATCAGCAACGCCGCGTCGGCGGAGACCGGAGAGGTCGGAAAGGCCATCGACCGGGGAACGTACGCCGGCGGGGCGTACATCACGAACCCGGCCGGCATGCCGTCGACGTAGATCAGCTTGCCGCACGAACCCCATTCGAGCAGGGTCTGCGACACCCACGCCTCCTTCTCCAGCCCAGGGTCGCCCGCAGCGCAGGCACGGTCCGCGGAAACCGGATCAAGCTCCCAGTAGACACACTGCCGGCAGGGAAGGGGCAGGTCCTCCAGGGTGTCCAGGGTCAGGCTGACCAGACGTCGCGACATTGGCGCTTCCCCACACTAGGCTCGGAGGTGGGACCGGCCCGGGCGGCACCGCCGCCGCAGCGGCCCGGACGGCACCGCCGTGTTCCTGCCCCCGACGAGCGATCGTACGCCGCCGATCGGCGGCAGGGGAGACCAAGCATGAACCTCCACCTCAGGGGTGTCGGCCGCCGGTCCGGCATGTGGACGCACGAATAATCGGAGGCGCATCGGGCGGTGCAGGGCGGCTAGGATCGACATCCGGCGCGCCGTACCGCCATGGTCGCCGTCGTCCTGGGTATCCGGGACCGGAGCCGTCCGAGCAGCCATCGGGGTGATGTGATGACCGGCACGACACTCGACGACTACACCGACCGGTACGCCCGGCGGGTCCGGGGAATGACCGCCTCGGAGATCAGGGCGCTGTTCGCGGTGGCCAGTCGACCGGAGGTCGTCTCCCTCGCCGGTGGCGCGCCCTACATCGCCGCGCTGCCGCTGGACGCCGTCGGCGAGATGCTCGGCCGGCTCGGTGCCGAGCACGGCAGCACCACCCTGCAGTACGGCATCGGTCAGGGCACCCTGGAGCTGCGGGAGCGGATCTGCGAGGTGATGGCGCTCTCCGGCATCGACGCCGCCTGTGGGGCCTCCCCGGAGGACGTGGTGGTGACGGTGGGCGGGCAGCAGGCGCTCGACCTGGTGGCCCGCCTCTTCCTGGACCCGGGTGACGTGGTGCTTGCCGAGGGGCCGACCTACGTCGGTGCGCTCGGCGTGTTCCAGGCCGCCCAGGCACAGGTCGTGCACGTACCCATGGACGACGACGGTCTGATCCCGGCGGCTCTGGAACTCGCCATCGCGGAGCAGGCCCGGGCCGGACGCCGGGTGAAGTTCCTCTACACCATCCCCACCTTCCAGAACCCGACCGGCGTGACGCTGACCGAGCAGCGGCGGGAACAGGTCCTCGACATCTGCGAGCGCGCCGGGCTGCTGGTGGTCGAGGACGATCCGTACGGCCAGCTGGGCTTCGAGAGTGAAGCGCCCGCGCCGCTGCGGGCGCGGCGGCGGGACGGCGTCTTCTACCTGAGCACCTTCTCCAAGACGTTCGCGCCGGGGCTGCGGGTCGGCTGGATCCTCGCCCCCCACGCGGTACGCGACAAGCTGGTGATCGCCAGCGAGGCACAGATCCTCTGCCCCAGCGCGTACGCGCAGGCCGCCGTCAGCACCTACCTCGGCACCATGCCCTGGCGCGAGCAGCTGAAGGTCTACCGCGAGGTCTACCGGGAGCGGCGGGACGCGATGCTCACCGCGCTGGAGGACCTGATGCCCGCCGAGACCCGCTGGACGGTGCCGGGCGGCGGGCTCTTCGTCTGGGCCACGCTGCCCGACGGGCTGGACTCGAAGGCGATGATGCCCCGGGCCATCGCCGCACGGGTGGCGTACGTGCCCGGCACCGGTTTCTACGCCGACGGCAGCGGCAACGGTCACATGCGGCTCAACTTCTCCTTCCCGCCGCCGGAGCGGATCAGGGAGGGCGTGCGCCGGTTGGCCAGCGTGATGGAACAGGACATCGCCATGCGGCGGGTGTTCGGCGCGGTCGGCGAGCCCGGTACCCGGCGAGGCCGGACCGGCTGGGACGCGCCGGGACCAGACTTGGCATGATGCCCGGCATGGGTGTCACCGCTGCCGAAGAACCCGCCGTGTCGGGCCCCGAGACCACCGATCTCCACGTGCTCGTGCTCGCCGGTGGTCTGTCGTACGAGCGTGATGTGTCGTTGCGCTCCGGCCGCCGGGTGCTTGACGCGCTGCGCGCCGTCGGGATGCAGGCCGAGTTGCGCGACGCCGACGTGGCCCTGCTGCCCGCTCTGACGGCGGATCCACCCGACGCCGTGGTGATCGCCCTGCACGGTGCCACCGGCGAGGACGGGTCGCTGCGCGGCGTCCTGGACCTGTGCGGCGTGCCGTACGTCGGATGTGACGCCCGGGCTTCCCGCCTCGCCTGGGACAAACCGTCGGCGAAGGCCGTGCTGCGCGAGGCCGGCATCGCCACCCCCGACTGGGTGGCCCTGCCGCACGACCGGTTCAGCGAACTCGGCGCGGTGGCCGTGCTGGACCGCATCGTCGAGCGCCTGGGACTGCCGCTCATGGTGAAGCCGGCCCAGGGTGGTTCCGGCCTGGGCGCCGCCGTGGTCCGGGACGCGGCGTCGCTTCCGGCCGCCATGGTGGGTTGTTTCGCGTACGACTCGACGGCGCTCGTCGAACGGTACGTTCCCGGCATGGACGTGGCGGTCTCCGTGGTCGACCTGGGAGACGGTCCGCAGGCGCTACCGGCGGTGGAGATCGTGCCCCGCAACGGCGTGTACGACTACGCGGCCCGCTACACGGCGGGACGCACCACCTGGCACACCCCGGCCCGCCTGGAACCCGCCGTCGCCGAATCGGTGGCCCAGGTCGCCCTGGCCGCCCACACCGCCCTCGGCCTGCGTGACCTCAGCCGGGTCGATCTGATCGTCGACTCGACCGGTCAGCCGCACGTACTCGAGGTCAACGTCTCGCCGGGGATGACCGAGACGTCGCTGTTGCCGCTCGCCGTACAGGCCGCCGGTCTCGACTTCGGACGCGTGATCGGAGACCTGGTAGCCCGCGCCGCGGCCCGCTGATCTCGCCGCTGCTGATCTCGCAGCCCACCGTCACCCGCTGACCGGACTCGTCTCCGCCCGGAGGCTGTCGCTGATCAGTCTGACGCGCCACACCCGCCGGTGCGCCTGGCCTCGCCCTGGTTCAGACCGCCGCCCGCCGATCGCCCTGGTGGGGATCGGCGGGCGCGCCGAACCAGACGGTCCGCGCGACCGGCAGCACCGAGGCGTGCCCTGGCCGTGAATGGGACGGCGACCAAGCTCGGTGTATTCCGCAGACGCCGCCGGTCGAGGTCCCCGAGAGCGCCCCCAGTCGCACACGTTGTGCGGTGACCAACCCACGGCCCGTTCCTGCCGATCCGGAGCTGCGGAGGCTACGACCTACCGTGGCCGTGCCCGTCAGCACCGCTGGCCACGGCGCCAAGGTCCAAGCCAACCGAACGGGCGGCGGCAACCTCCTGTCGGCCGCTCTCGGGGCTCGACCGGCACGAACCTGACCCTCTCCGGCAGGCTCGGTTCACCGGACAGCACCGTCGAACCTCCGTTATGGCTCTCCGCTTGCGCCTGCCCCTCGCTACGACTCCCGGTTCCGGACGTGGCCGGCAGTCCTGGCGGCTCCGGTCCCGGCAGTTCCGGCCGTACCGGTGCCCGCCGTACCGGTGCCCGCGGCCGTACCGGTGCCGGTGTCGGTGTCGGGCGTATCGGTGCCGGCGGCCGTGTCGGTGCCGGTGCCGGTGCCGGCGGCCGTACCGGTGTCGGTGTCGGTGCCGGCGGCCGTACCGGTGTCGGTGTCGGTGCCGGCGGCACAGGTCCTGGCGGCTCCGGCCGCATCGGTGGACTCGGTTTGCCGATGCGTATCGACAGTACTGGTCTTCGGACTCGCTCCTGCTGACCCGGAAACCGGCTGCCTCGTCGGCTCAGGTCGAGCCGCCTCGACCGCGTTCGCTGCCGTCTGTCGCTGCGGTGCCGCGTCGACAGCCTCCTCCGGAACCGAGCCACTCGCCGACATCGAGCTCGCCGCGTCTGACGACTCCGAACCGACACCGGCGCCGGGAGCATCGGGTGGCTCAGCCGTCTCACCGATGGCGTCCAGCAGCGACCCTCCTTCTGCCGGCTTCGTCTCGGCGGGCGCGGCAGACTGCGCGGCCAGACTGGACGGCGCCTGCCACTGGATGCGGGGTGGTTCGGCTAGCGGCCGCCCGCCGAACTCGGCCAGCCAGGCCGCAACGAGGGCGAGATTCTCCCGCCACTGTTCCTCCGAGATCGGCGGCAGGATCGAGTCCCAGAGCGACAGGAAGGTGCCACGCAGCTGGAGCCGGCCGTACGGACGGGCGAGGAACCACATGTGGAGATGGGCGGACCCGTCTCCCCAGCGGTTGACGTGCACTCGCGCCACCCCGTCCAGCGATCGGATGGCCCGTTCGAGCCGTACCGTCATCACGCCCAACTCGGCGGCGAGCAGATTGGGCAAGTCGCCGAGATCGAGGTGCGACCGTGACTCCAGGATGAGGACCATGGGCAGGCCGGTCGGCCGGTCCATGGCCCGTACGCGCCATCGTTCACCGACCCAGATGTAGGCCTCGTCGGGCGCTAGGCAGGCGGTGCATTCTCGGTGAGCCTCACCCTTGCGGGGCGGCTCGACAGGGACCGGATCGGCGAGTGGCTTGACCCGGAGGTCGCCCTCGAAGGGGAACGACGGCCACTGGGTGAAGTCCGGAATTGAGGGAGGGGTGTCGTGCACGACGCTGACCCTAACCGAGTCCGGGACCACTGTCCCTACCCGAATCGTCTTCGACTCTCCGCAGCGCTCGAATGTCGGGACAGGCCGCGCCGAGAAGTTCTCCCCAGAGTTATCCACAGGGCGCCGGGTAGCTGGATTCTTCCCGCTGTCGCGCTTCGACAAGGGGTTTCGGGCCATGTTTCACGTGAAACGGCGCGAGCCTGTGGACAACCGATGTGGATAACATCAGCGGGCACGTCCCCCGTCAGACACGCGGTCCGACGAGGGGCACGACCAAGGCACACCTGACGTTCACCGGCCGCCTCGCCCACACTCACTCAACATCGCGTTTCACGTGAAACAACGAGCCGCTCGTAGCCATCAGAGCTGCGGCCCAATCGGCCGGCTCCACCCTGCCGCCTCGTCCACCGGCGTGACCGGGACAAGGCGAGTACCCGACCGTCGAGCGGCGGGGTTCTCATCCAGAGTTGTAGGCCACGGAGCAGGGCAGCCCCGGAGCGCTCGACGGCGCGGGCTGGTGCGGTGTCCAGGAACGTTGGCGGTGTCGCGGCGAGGTCCAGGCGGCGATCCGGCAAGGCGGAGTCGGGTCCGGATGCGACGCCGGTATCCGGACCCGACTCCGACACCACCGGTCGTTGCCTGGACCCGGCGCGGCCCGGTGAACGTTCCTGGACACCGCACCAGCGGGTGCCACTTCCGAGTTCGGCTGTTGAGCCAATCACCGCTTGATTGGTCGGCCTTCGGCGCGCCTCCATCCCCGTCCGCCACCGGTCCGGTGATTGTTTCCGCCTCCAAGTCCGGGCTGTACACCAGCCACCTACGGACCCGGTCGTCGGTGGGGCGCCGCGGGGTGGAGACCATCGGCTGCAATCCAAACCCCTGTTTCACGTGAAACACGCCCTGTCCTCCTACCCGAGTCCGGCTCGCCCGATGCTCGTCTGCCACGACTCCAACGACGCCTGCCCGAAGGCCGCATGGCCTCCACCGCCTGAAGCCGCCCGCGTCGCCTGAAGGCACCCGCCTGAATCGCTCGGTCCGCTACCTCTGTCGGGTTGCCACTTTGTGTCCGTGTAGGCCGCGTCCGGCGACCGCGCAGACGACGACCGTCTCGCGAGTGTCTGTCGTGGCTGATCCGGCCGCGGCCGTCCGGCGTAGGTTTCCGTCTGAGCGGGTCCCCGTATGAGCGGGTCCCCGTCTAGGCGGGCCTCCACTTGCAGCGGGCGCCATCAGGGCGGAGCCGGCCTCCGAGGAAGCCGGCCTCCATTTGAGCCGGCCTCCGAGGGAGCCGGCCTCCGAGGGAGCCGGCTCCCGTCTGGGCGGTCTTGCGCACCTGAGTCAGCCGTTCGTTAGCCGACCATAAGAGCCAAGCGTTACCCCACACTGAAGCCGCACGCAGGGCTGGCCGTCCAGCTCATTCTCGAACCTGAGCCGGCCCGAGACGGCGCACCAGAAAGCCCTCCGGCACAACCTGCGGCTCGGAGGGGCATCCCTTCCAGCAGCAAACTGCTTGGCACGACAGGTTCGTTGCTGCTCGACGAGTCTGGGGCGATCAGGTCCGGCACGACAGGCTAGGCGCGACAAGTCCGGCACGCATCAGATCGGCGACGCGAAATACGCGTCGGAGCCCTCGGTGTCGCCAGCGACGCCCCCGCCGCCATCTGACGCCAGGACGACCCCAGTCCGACGCCAGCGCGACCCCAGTCCGACGTCAGCGCGACCTCAGCGGCCGCCGAAACCACGCCTGTCCGGGCCGACTCGACAGTCAGGTCACGGCTTGCGGTATGTCGCGCCATAGCTCTGGTCTGAGAGACCGACATGCCGCAAGTCGGAAGTCCCCGAGTCGAGCCTCGACCTGGACCAGCGAGGCGGCCTCGCAGTAGAAGCGACAGCGACAGCAGCGGGGCATGACGGCGAGGGGCAGCACGAGCTACCGGCGACCAGTCGGCATCGGCCTTGAAGGCGTTACCGAACCGGGAAGCGCCAACGACACGGCAACGCCAGCGGCCAGCACCAGCGACCAAGCACCAAGCACCAAGCACCAAGCACCAAGCACCAAGCACCAAGCACCAAGCACCAAGCACCAAGCACCAAGCACCAGATATCTGGCACCGCACGCGTCGGGCAATGCGGCCGTTGGGTGCGTGCGGTAAGCCCCTGCCTTGCAGGCTGCTAGCGGCGGCTACCCGGATGACGACAAGGCCGCCTCGTCGCATTGGGACGAGGCGGCCTTGTCGGTTCGGTTGCTCAGTTCTCCGGGTCTTTGGGCTCTACTCCGATGATGCCCACGATCCGCTCTAGGTCGTCGACGGTCGCGAACTCGATCGTGATCTTGCCCTTGCTCCGCCCGATGTCGACCTTCACCCGGGTGTCGAACCGGTCGGAGAGACGGTCGGCGAGGTCGGTCAGCGCCGGTGCGTGTGGCTTCGGCCGACGCTTCGCCGACTCCTTCTTGGCCGGTCCGTCGTTGAGGGCGAGCGCGACGATCTCCTCGGTCGCCCGGACCGACAGTCCTTCGGCAACGATTCGCAGCGCCAACTGCTCCTGGGTCTCCGAATCCTCCAGGCTGAGCAGCGCCCGGGCGTGCCCGGCGGAGAGGACCCCGGCCGCCACTCGTCGCTGCACCGGTGCCGGCAGGTTCATCAGCCGGATGGTGTTCGAGATCTGCGGCCGGCTGCGACCGATGCGCCGGGCGAGTTCCTCGTGGGTGGCTCCGAACTCCTCCAGCAACTGCTGATAGGCCGCCGCCTCTTCCAGCGGGTTGAGGTTCGCCCGGTGGATGTTCTCCAGCAGCGCGTCCCGCAGCATGGCGTCGTCTCGGGTGTCGCGCACGATCGCGGGGATGTTCTCCCGACCGACCGCCTGGGCGGCTCGCCACCGGCGTTCGCCCATGACGAGTTCGAACTTCTCGCCGTCGAGTTGCCGCACCACGATCGGCTGGAGAAAACCGACCTCCTGGATGGAGGTCTTCAGCTCCTCCAGGGCCTCCTCGTCGAAGACCTGACGAGGCTGCTTCGGGTTGGGCACGATCGAGTCGACCGGGATCTCCGCGAAACGCGCGCCGGGCACCGGGCTCAGGGTCTCGTCAGGCTCGATGGCCGGAGAGGGCACCGGCATCGGGGCAGGAGTCGCCACGGCCGTCGACCCGCTCACTCCCGGCGGCGGCGCGCCGACCCCAGCGCCAGCGTTGGGTGCCGGCCCGGTCGGGATCAACGCCCCCAGGCCCCGCCCCAGACCGCCCCGTGGACGGTTCTTCATGCCACGCCTCCCAGCGCCTCGTCCGCACTACGCATTCCGGCTCACCGGCTCCTTGACGCCCCGCTCAGCGATCTCCTGCGCGGCTTCGAAGTAGCTCGTCGCGCCCCGCGAACCGGGATCGTAGGTCATCACCGACTGGCCGTAGCTGGGTGCCTCGGAGACCCGCACGTTACGCGGAATCACCGCCTGGAGCACCTTGTCGCCGAAGTGGTTCCGGACGTCCTGCTCGACCGCGTCGGCCAGCCGGGTACGACGGTCGTACATGGTGAGCAGGATCGTGGATACCTCAAGCCGCGGGTTGAGGTGCTGACGAACCAGGTTGATGTTGTTGATCAGCTGGTTGAGCCCCTCAAGCGCGTAGTACTCACACTGGATGGGAATGAGCACCTCCTGCGCGGCCACCAACGCGTTGACGGTCAACAGGCCGAGCGAGGGCGGGCAGTCGATGAACACGTAGTCGAAGTGCCCCGGATAGGCGGTGATGGCTCGGTCCAGACGCGACTCGCGGGCCACCACTGACACCAGCTCGATCTCGGCTCCGGCAAGATCGATGGTGGCCGGCACACACCAGAGGTTGGGGATGCCCTCCACCGCCTGGGTCACGTCCTCCAGCGGCACACTGTTGATCAGACAGTCGTAGACGTCCGGCACGCCGGTGTGGTGTGGCACGTTGAGGCCGGTCGAGGCGTTGCCCTGCGGGTCGAGGTCGACCACGAGCACCCGGTTGCCGTGCAGGGCCAGCGCCACCGCGAGGTTGACCGTGGTCGTGGTCTTACCCACACCGCCCTTCTGGTTCGCGACGCACATGACCCGGGTCCGGTCGGGCCGAGGCATGGTCACCTCGCCACTGGGATTCAGGATCTGCACGGCGCGCATCGCCTCCATTGCCAACGGTGGGTCATCCTCTTCGCGCGTCGGGGTTTCACGTGAAACGTACGCGGCCTCGGTCGCGGCTGACGCGTAGGACTCGTCCGCGGGTGCGGGCGTGTCGGAAGCCGGTCGAGGATCCGGCACCACGGCGGATGTCGGGGGGTGCGCTGCCGCCGCCTCGAACCGAGCGGAGGCGGAGGTGTTCCGGCGGATCGGGATCACCCGCGCGTCGGGGGACGCGTTCGCCGGGCGGCCACTCGCGTCCGTACCGTCGCGTCCGTCGCCGGCCCCCGACCACGGAACACCCGAAGTCGGCGCGTTCCGACCGGGCTCCGGTGGGCTCTGCGGCACCTCGGAGGGCCGCCAGTTCGGATATTCGGTTTCACGTGAAACAGGGTCACCCGCTGCCCCGGTCACGCGCGGATCGTCGTACCTGCCGTCGTCATGCACCTGTCATCCCTGCCCGCTTCGGATGGTCGGTCCGCACCCGTCAACCGGGCCACTCGCGTGCTCTCCGCAGAGGTACCGCCCGGCGGGAGCGGCCGGGCCCCGGAGGGAGATCCATCGCCGCCCGCTCCACACTATCGACGCGCGGCCAGCCTACGGCGCACGGGCGCGGCCGGTCCACGTCGGGTTCGTAACGCGCCGGTCGCGACGCGCGCAGCGGGACGAGCAACCCTGCTGTTCGCGGCGTACGTGCGCAGGTTAGCCGGGCGACGACCCGGATGTGGGGCGCTCCGGCCTACCGACGACGCGACCGTGGCTTCTTGGACGACGTCCGGGCCGTCGGACCGACCGGTCTCTCCCGGACGATCTCGACCACCGTGGTCGGCGGATCCACGACGCCTTCACCACACCGGTGCACCACGGGTCGACCGCCGCCGAGACGGTGCACCGCTTCGGCATGCTCGGAGATCTCCTCCGCCGCCGAGGCGCCCTTCAGCGCGAGTAGTCGGCCGCCGATCCCGGTGAGCGGCAGACACCAGCCCGCCAGCCGGTCCAGCGGTGCCACCGCCCGGGCGGTGACCACATCCCCCGGCTCGACCTCCGCGACCGCCTCCTCGGCTCGACCGCGGAACACCCGGACGGAGTCGGTCAGGCCGAGCGCCTCCACCGCCTCGTTGAGGAAGACGGTGCGGCGGGCCAACGGCTCGATGAGTGTCATCGCCAGGTCGGGCCGGGCGATGGCGAGCACCAGACCGGGAAGGCCGGCACCCGATCCGACGTCCAGCACGGAGGCGCCCGGTGGGATCAGCTCGGCCACCGCCGCGCAGTTCAGCAGGTGACGATCCCAGATCCGGGGGGCCTCACGTGGGCCGATCAGCCCTCGGAGCACCCCGTCGGTCGCGAGCAGTTCGGCGTAGGCCGCGGCGACGTCGAGGCGTACACCGAAGAGCCGGCTCGCCGCTTCGGCCAGTTCGGCCGGCAGCACCGCCGTGGTGGGCTGAGGCGGGACAGCTGCCGGCCCGGGCGGCGCACCACCCGGGCCGGACGCGGCAACACCGCTGGCGTCGTCTTGCCTCACCCGTCAGTCCGCGGGACGGACGACGATACGTCGGCTGGGCTCGACGCCCTCGGACTCGCTCTCCACCCCGTCGATCGCGTTGACCACGTCGTGGACGCACTTACGTTCAAAGGCGGACATCGGCTCCAGCCGCACCGGCTCGCCGTGCTCCTTGACCTTCTCGACCGCGTTGCGGGCGACCGCGGCAAGTTCCTTACGCCGGCTGGCCCGGTATCCGCCGACGTCGAGCAACAGGCGGCTCGGCGAGCCGGTCTGCCGGAACACCGCGAGCCGGGCCAGTTCCTGAAGTGCTTCGAGGGTCGCACCGCGCTGGCCGACAAGGTTCTGCAGGCGACCACCGACGACCTCGACCACCGGGCGGCCACCCGACACCAGCTCGTCGATGTCGCCGTCGTAATCGAGGATGTCGAGCAGCCCCTCCACGTAGTCGGCCGCGATCTCGCTCTGCCGAAACAGGTCGCTCTCGCCGGGGGCCTTACTCGACGCCGCTTCTGCGTCGGTCTCCTCCGGCTCGCCCTCGACCGGAGCCGCCGTGGTCGGCTCCTCGTCGTCCAGGGGCTGTTCGGCGCGGGGGATGCTGGTGTCGGTCACGGTGTCATCTCCGTACTCGCTCGGCCGGACCTCGGGTCCGCTGGTTTCCCGCGGCCGGCGGGAGGTCGCCGGTATCCACGGGCACGTCTGTAGGGCAGTCTCGCCCGTCCGCCACTGCGCGTGTGGCGCTTCGCGTTCCGGCGCCGGCCGGACGGCGGCAGCACGGCGCGCAACGGGCCGCCGCCGGTCTCCCGGCGGCGGCCCGGACGATTCAGCCCTGCCGCTTGGCGGGGCGGCCCTTCTTCGGGTTGACCGGCTTGGCGCCCGGCTTCGGACCGGCGATCTTCGGCGCGGCCGGGGGCGGGGGCACGGCAGCCGGCTTGCTCCGGCCGAACAGTCCACCGGTCTTCGCGGGCTGCGCCCCGTTCCGCGCCGAGGTGCCCGGCTTGCCGCTGGTCGCGGTCACCGGCGGCGGGAACTTGCGCAGCACCCACTGTTGCTGCCCAAGGGTGAACAGGTTGTTGGTGACCCAGTAGATGATCACACCGATCGGGAAGATGGCACCCGACACCAGCAGGGACAGCGGGATGCCGTAGAGCATCAGGCGCTGGATCATGCGCTGCTGCGGGTCCTCCGCCCAGCCCGTCTTGAGGATCATCTGGCGGCTGGTGAGGTACGTGGTGCCCATCAT
Organism: Verrucosispora sp. WMMD573; assembly: GCF_027497175.1. Lineage (NCBI taxonomy): Bacteria > Bacillati > Actinomycetota > Actinomycetes > Micromonosporales > Micromonosporaceae > Micromonospora > Verrucosispora sp. WMMD573. Next base: position 1,479,398 of record NZ_CP114901.1, read on the forward strand.
CACCAGCACCAGGACACCGGCCATGATCTTCACGACGGTGCCGTTGGCGCCGAGTTGCGCCAGCTCCGCCGCGGTCGAGCCGAACTTGCTGGCGATCGGGGCGGTGAACAGGGTGGCATCCGAGGCGCTGTTGAACTGGTCGACGGTCCAGCCGTAGATGTCCTTGTTGTTCTTCGCCGGGTCCGGGTTGAGGCGGCGCAGGACGTGGAAGAGACCGAGGAAGACCGGGATCTGGAGGAACATCGGAAGGCAGCCCATGAGCGGGTTGGCCTTTTCCTTCCGGTAGAGCTCCATCATCTCCTTCTGGAGCGTCTCCCGGTCACCCTTGTGCTTCTCCTGGAGGGCCTTCACCTGCGGCTGGAGCGCCTGCATCGCCCGCTGCGACTTGATCTGCTTGACGAAGACCGGGAACAGGATCACCCGGACCGTGACCACGAGGAAGATGATGGCGAGGATCCACGCCCAGTTCGTGCCGAGGACCGCAGTGTCCGGAATGCCGATGGCGTCCCAGGCCGAGTGCCAGGCCAGCAGGATCCACGAGATCGCGTAGTAGATCCAGTCGAGACTCAATTCTCAGGCTCCAGTCACGTCGGCAGGTCGGCGGCCGCCCGGCTCCGGAACCGGGTCGTATCCACCAGGATGGAATGGGTGGCAGCGCGACAGTCGCCGGACCGTCAGACCGGCTCCCCGGAGCGCGCCGTGCCGGGCCACCGCCTCCAGGGCGTAGGCGCTGCACGACGGGTAGAACCGACAGCGGGCCGGCAACGCCGGACTTATCCACCGACGGTACGCGATGATGGGCGCGGTCAGCACCCGGGCACCCGGGGTAGCCGGGCGTGACGACGTCTGCTCGGCGCTCATCGAGGCCGCCGCCCCCGGCTTGACCGGGCGGCGACGAGCGCCGCATCCAGGTCGGTGCCGAGCCGCTGGTACGTGGCGTCAGCCGCGGCCGGCAGCGCGCGTACCACGAGGGTGCTTCCGGCCGGCAGGCCGACAAGGCGTTCCCGGGTCAGATGCCGCAACCGGCGGCGCACCCGGTTACGGACCACTGCCGGCCCGACCGCTTTGGAAACCACGAAGCCGGCGCGGGACATCGGCGGGGAGTCTGCCTCCGCGTTGTCCCGCGCCGGCTTCGGCGCTGCGTTGTCGGATCCGGCTGCGTTCGGCACGGTCAGATGAACGACCAGAGCGCCGCGGCCGGCTCGCCGGCCACCGCGAACCGCTGCGGCGAAGTCGCTACTGCGCCGCAGTCGTTGGGCGGCCGCCAGCACGACTGCCACGTCCTCCGGAGCGGACCTGACCGGCCTCAGGCCGACAGGCGGGCGCGACCCTTGGCGCGACGGGTCGAGATGATGGCGCGGCCGGCCCGGGTGCGCATGCGCAGCCGGAAGCCGTGGGTCTTCGCGCGCCGGCGGTTGTTCGGCTGGTAGGTGCGCTTGCTCACGTCAGGCTCTCCGTTGTCGGACGCCCCGAGCGAGTGGATCGCCGGGTCGTGGTGGTCCGGGCCGCCGCTGTGGTGGCCCCGATCGGTGCTGCCCGGCGGTGCGTGACCTCGGTTGTGCGGTGAGCGACCGCGGGCAGCGAGCACCCATCACCCTAGCAGAGGGCGTGAGAGCAGCCCCTCCAGCCTAGGTCGGGGGGCAATCAGCGTCAAACCTGGCCACTCCGACGGTGAGCTGCGACGGAAGACGACCGAAGCGGTGGTTTTCACGAATGCCGACAGGGGTGACCCGCGTCGGCGGTTGAAGAGCCGGCGACAACGCTGTTACCGTGCCCGATTGCGGTCAGCGTCGGAGTTGCGCCGATGTCGCCGGCAGGCAAGACCGGACACGGTAGTGAATCGTTCGGCACGGTGAACCCCGCTTCAGTGCCCGGCCACGGCAGGGGGCAGGTCCGACCCGAGCCCGGCGGGCGGCCACAATCGGTCGGTACACAGGCTGTGGATAACTTGTGGAGAACGACCGGGTGCGGCAACCGGGTGGGTGGCGTGATCTCGCCCGCCGGTACGGGCCACCGGTAGACGGCGGCGTCCGGGAGCAGAGGCGAGGGGGTGGCACGACGGTGGCCGGTACGACCGACCTTGCCGCGGTGTGGACGGCGACGACCGACGAACTCGCTGACGAGATCATTTCCGCGCAGCAGCGGGCGTACCTGCGGCTGACCCGGCTGCGGGCGATCGTCGAGGACACCGTCCTGCTGTCCGTGCCGGATGCCTTCACCCGGGACGTGATCGAGTCCCGGCTGCGTCCGGCCATCACCGAGGCGCTCACCCGCCGGCTGGGCCGGCCGATCCAGGTCGCCGTCACCGTCCGGGTACCCGAGGACGGGCGGACCTCCGGCACCATCTACCGCAGCACCCCCGAGTCGGACCAGGTGGACCACGGTCCCGGCGATGTCGACGATCGGTCGGCCGGTCTCGACGGAGGGCGACAGCTACCGCTGATTCCCGAGCAGCCGCACCCCGGCCGTTTCGACCGGCCGCCGCTGCCCGATGCGCCACGCGTCGAGGACGATTCCCACACTGCGGCCCCCGACGGCCAGGAGACCCTCTTCGGTGCCGCATTTGGTGAACCCATCCGGCCGGCGGAGAGCACCGGACGGCGGGCACCGGAGCGGTTGGGCTTCACCGAACAGGGCGGGCACCTGGACCGGACGAGCACCGGCCCGCGCGGCTTCGCCCCCCGCTACGGCGACGAGCCGGGCATCTCGCCCCGAGACCAACATGTGATCCGGGCGATGCCGGCCGACGGAGGTACCGACAGCGGGCCCGGCCGCAGCGGCCCGGATCAGCGGCCGGTCGGTCGCGACGATCGGCGGCTGCCCACCGGCGCGGACAGCGGCGGCAACCGGCTCAACCCAAAGTACATGTTCGAGACGTTCGTCATCGGCTCGTCCAACCGCTTCGCGCACGCGGCCTCCGTGGCGGTGGCCGAGTCGCCGGCGAAGGCGTACAACCCGCTGTTCATCTACGGCAGCTCCGGGCTGGGCAAGACCCACCTGCTGCACGCCATCGGCCACTACGCCACGACGTTGGGCAACGCCCGCTCGGTCCGGTACGTCTCGACCGAGGAGTTCACCAACGACTTCATCAACTCTCTGCGGGACGACAAGACCAGCGCTTTCCAACGCCGCTACCGCGACGTCGACATCCTGCTGATCGACGACATCCAGTTCCTGGAGAACCGCGAGCGGACCCAGGAGGAGTTCTTCCACACCTTCAACACGCTGCACAACGCCAACAAGCAGATCGTGATCACCTCCGATCGCTCGCCCAAGCAGCTGGCGACGCTGGAAGACCGGTTGCGGACCCGCTTCGAGTGGGGCCTGCTCGCCGACATCCAGCCACCGGACCTGGAAACCCGGATCGCGATTCTGCAGAAGAAGGCGGCGCAGGAACGGCTCTACGCGCCGCCGGACGTGCTGGAGTTCATCGCCTCCCGGGTGTCCAACTCGATCCGGGAACTGGAGGGGGCCCTGATCCGGGTCACCGCGTTCGCCAGCCTGACCCGGTCGAACGTGGAGCTGTCGCTGGCCGAGGAGGTGCTCCGGGACTTCATCCCGGACGGCGCCGGGCCGGAGATCACCGCCGACCAGATCATGGTCTCCACCGCTGACTACTTCGGGGTCAGCCTGGAGGACCTGCGCGGGCACTCCCGGTCGCGGGTACTGGTGAACGCCCGTCAGGTCGCCATGTACCTGTGTCGCGAGCTGACCGACCTGTCACTGCCCCGGATCGGCCAGGCATTCGGCGGGCGCGACCACACCACCGTCATGCACGCCGACCGCAAGATCCGCCAGCAGATGGCCGAGCGGCGCTCGCTCTACAACCAGATCGCCGAGCTGACCAACCGGATCAAGCAGAACACCTGAGCGGTACGCCCGTCGTACGTGCACGGCGAGGGCCCGGCCGATGCCGGCCCGGCCTTCTTCGCGCTCACCGGGTTGACCCTCGACGAGGTTCAGGCCACACCATCGAAGGCGTGTCCACACCGCCTGCCACTCGTTGTCCACAGCTCGTTATCCACGGGCGGTGGATGAACACACGCCGTCAACAAGCAGTTACCCACAGCCTGTGGAGAAACCCTGGGGACAACGTTGTGGACCGCTGTGGACGCCTGGGGACAACCATCGGCGTTGTCCACCGACGGACGGTCGCCTGTGGGGAAGCTGTTGAAGGTTCTGGGGATGACGGCAGACGAGTCGCCCGCGACGATCCACAGGTCTGGGGAGAAAGTCGGTGGATTACCGGTGGACAACCGGTGGACGACGGTGGACGACGGTGTGCACGGAGACCGCCTGTGGATCGCCGACCGGGTTTTTCCCCCGACCATCCACAGCGAAACCACCTGTGGATAACCCACTTGACCTGCCCATACTCGGGTTCTCCACAGTTTGCACAGGTGCGATGAAGACGATGAGTTATCTCTTCTAAAAGAACAAAAACCAATCATCACCGTTGGACTTCCTGTGGATCGGTCGACCGCTGCCGGGACAGACCCGTCAGCAGCGACACGATCCACGGGGTCGGGCACACAGCCGATACCCTCGCGCCCTAAGGTGCGAGGGGTACCCGCACGCCAGGCGGGTCGGTGGGCAGCGTCCGGCATGAGAGAGTTGACGACGTCGACGTCGACGCGGAGGCATTTATGAAGTTCCGAGTGGAGCGCGACGCGCTCGCCGAGGCCGTGGCCTGGACCGCCAAGAGCCTGCCCAACCGGCCATCCGTACCGGTGCTGGCCGGGGTGCTGCTGCGGGTCACCGACGGCAGCCTGCAGGTCTCCGGCTTCGACTACGAGGTCAGCAGCCAGGTCACCGTGGAGGTGCAGGGCGACGCCGACGGCGCCGCGCTGGTCTCCGGGCGACTCCTCGCCGAGATCACCAAGGCGTTGCCCGCCAAGCCCGTCGACATCGCCGCCGTCGGCGCGCACCTCGAACTGGTCTGTGGCAGCGCCCGGTTCACCCTGCCCACCATGCCGGTGGAGGACTACCCCACCCTGCCCGAGATGCCGGCCAGCGCCGGCACCGTGGACGCCGCCGCGTTCGCCGCGGCGGTGGCACAGGTGGCGGTCGCCGCCAGCCGGGACGAGACGCTGCCGATGATGACCGGGGTACGCATCGAGATCTCCGGCGGAAACCTGGCCATGCTCGCCACCGACCGTTACCGGCTGGCCCTTCGCGAGATGGAGTGGAACCCGGACGACTCGGAGATCAGCCTCAACGCGCTGGTCCCCGCCCGGACGCTCAACGACACCGCGAAGACCCTCGGCCCCCTCGGCGGCCAGGTCGTGCTGGCCCTGTCCCAGGGCACCGCCGGCGAGGGCATGATCGGTTTCTCCGGTGGCACCCGACGTACCACCAGCCGACTGCTCGACGGGGCCAACTACCCGCCGGTCCGCTCCCTCTTCCCGGCCAGCCACAACGCCGAGGCCCAGGTGCCGGTCAGCACCCTCATCGAGGTGGTCAAGCGGGTCGCCCTGGTGGCCGAACGCGCCACCCCCGTGCTGCTCAGCTTCAGCGCCGACGGCCTGGTGGTGGAGGCCGGAGGCACCGAGGAGGCCCGGGCCAGCGAGGCCATGGAGGCCACCTTCACCGGCGAACCGCTGACCATCGGTTTCAACCCGCAGTACCTGATCGACGGGTTGTCCAACCTCGGCACCCAGTTCGCCGTACTGCACTTCGTCGACGCCTTCAAGCCCGCGGTCATTTCCCCCGCCGGCGAGGATGGCGAGCTTATCGGTGGGTACCGGTACCTCATCATGCCGATCCGCGTGTCCCGCTGACCGGCAGAGCCAACCGCACCCACGAAAGGTCACCAGAGATGCAGCTCGGCCTGGTAGGACTCGGCCGGATGGGCGGCAACATGCGCGAACGGTTGCGCACCGCCGGTCACGAGGTGGTCGGTCTCGACCACAACCTGGAGCGCAGCGATGTGGCCAGCATGGCTGAACTGGCCGCGAAGCTGGACGCGCCGCGCGCGGTATGGGTGATGGTGCCCGCCGCCGTCACCGACGCCACCATCGACGAGGTGGCCGACGTGCTCGGCCAGGGCGACCTCATCATCGACGGCGGCAACTCGCGGTTCAGCGAGGACGCCCCTCGGGCGGAGCGGCTGCACGAACGCGGCATCGGCTACGTCGACGTGGGCGTCTCCGGCGGGGTGTGGGGCCGGCAGAACGGCTACGGCCTGATGGTCGGCGGCGCGCAGGAACACGTCGACCGGCTGATGCCGATCTTCGACGCGCTCAAGCCCGACGGCGAGTACGGCTTCGTGCACGCCGGGCCGGTCGGCGCCGGCCACTACGCCAAGATGGTGCACAACGGCATCGAGTACGGCCTGATGCACGCCTACGCCGAGGGCTACGAACTGATGGCCGCCTCCGAGCTGGTGACGAACGTGCCCGGCGTGATCAAGTCCTGGCGCGAGGGCACCGTGGTCCGCTCCTGGCTGCTGGACCTGCTCGACCGGGCCCTCGACGAGGACCCCGAGCTGACCCAGCTCAGCGACTACACCGAGGACACCGGTGAGGGACGCTGGACGGTGGACGAGGCGGTCCGGCTCGCCGTGCCGCTCAACGTCATCACCGCCTCGCTGTTCGCCCGGTTCTCCTCCCGGCAGGAGGACTCGCCGGCGCTCAAGGCCGTCTCCGCGCTGCGGCAACAGTTCGGCGGGCACGCCGTACGCAAGCCCTGACCGGCGCCGCGACCCCGTGTACGTCCGCCGGCTCGAACTTGTCGACTTCCGCTCCTACGAGCGGATCGGCGTCGACCTCGAACCGGGCCCGAACGTCCTGATCGGCGCCAACGGCGTCGGCAAGACGAACCTGGTCGAGGCGCTGGGTTACGTCGCGACCCTCGACTCCCACCGGGTCGCCACCGATGCCCCGCTGGTGCGGATGGGTGCCACCGCCGCGGTGATCCGCTGCGCGGTGGTGCACGACGGCCGCGAACTCCTGGTGGAGCTGGAGATCGTCCCAGGCAAGGCCAACCGGGCCCGCCTCGGCCGCTCCCCAGCCCGCCGGGCGCGCGACGTGCTGGGCGCGCTGCGGCTGGTGCTCTTCGCCCCGGAAGACCTCGAACTGGTTCGGGGTGACCCGGCCGAACGCCGCCGCTACCTCGACGACCTGCTGGTGCTGCGCCAACCCCGCTACGCCGGAGTACGCGCCGACTACGAGCGGGTGGTCAAACAACGCAACGCGCTGCTGCGCACCGCGTACCTCGCCCGCAAGACCGGCGGATCGCGCGGCGGTGACCTGACCACCCTCGCCGTCTGGGACACCCACCTGGCCCGGCACGGGGCCGAACTGCTCGCCGGGCGGCTGGAACTGGTCGCCGCCCTGGCCCCGCACGTCACCAAGGCATACGACGCGGTGGCCGCCGGCCGCGGTGCGGCGGGAATCAGCTACCGGCCCTCGGTAGACCTCGCCGAACCCACCACCGACCGGGATGCCCTCGCGGCGGTGCTCACCACCGCACTGGAGGATTCCCGCTCCGCCGAGATCGAACGCGGCACCACCCTGGTCGGCCCGCACCGCGACGACCTCACCCTCACCCTCGGCCCCCTGCCGGCCAAGGGCTACGCCAGCCACGGCGAATCGTGGTCGTACGCGCTCGCGTTGCGGCTGGCCGGCTACGACCTGCTGCGCAACGACGGCATCGAGCCGGTGCTGGTGCTCGACGACGTCTTCGCCGAACTGGACGCGGGCCGGCGGGACCGGCTCGCCGAACTGGTCGGCGGGGCCAGCCAACTGCTGGTGACCTGCGCGGTCGCCGACGACGTGCCAGCCGCCCTGCGTGGCGCCCGGTACGAGGTGACGGAGGGGGCGGTGCGTCGTGCCGACTGAGCCACAGCCGCCGGACAGCGCGCCCCAGGGGCAGCCGGGTGGCTCGGCTGCGGGACGCGGTGCGCGTACCGCCAGGAAGGATGGCACTGGCGACGGCGGCCGAACCGACAAGCCCGCCAGCCGCCCGGCGGAGCCGCCAGCCGCAGCGCCCACGGCGGAGGACGGCGGCACCGTGCCGGTTACCGGCGACGGCGAGGGCGTCTCCGGCCCGCAGCTGGCCCGCGCGGTGCTGGACGCGGCGAAGGCGCGGCGCGAGGCCGCCGGCCGTCCCCGCCGTCGCACCGCGACCGGCGGCGACGGTGAGCGTCGGCTGCGCGGCTACTCGGGGCCCGGCCCGGACCCACGCGACCCGCAACCCCTCGGCGCGGTGCTCAACCGGCTGATGAAGGCCCGCGGTTGGCAACAGCCGGCCGCCGAGGCCACCGTCTTCGGCGCCTGGGAACGGGTGGTCGGCGCGGAGGTGGCCCAGCACAGCCGCCCGGTGAAGCTGGAGAACGGTGAACTGACCGTGGAGGCCCGCTCCACGGCCTGGGCGACGCAGCTGCGCCTGCTCGCCGGGTCGCTGTTGCAGCAGATCGCCCGCGAGGTCGGCCACAACGTGGTCCGCAAACTGCACATCCACGGCCCGGCCGCCCCGTCCTGGTCACGCGGCCCACGACGGGTGCGCGGCCGGGGCCCCCGCGACACCTACGGCTGACCGGCGGCCCCGCCCGGTGCCGACGACCGCTACGACTGCGACGCCCGGCGAGGTGCCGCCGACTCGGCATAGACGGCGAAGCCGTTGTCGGCGCAGCGCCGGTAGAAGGCGGCGAGCACGCTCAGCTCCGCGCAGGTGAAGGTCCACTGCGGCGCGGCGCCGCTGTCGTCACGCAGCGCGTCCAGGCGGCTGTCGAGCCACCGTAGCTGCTGCTCAGCCAGGCGGCCGTCGGCCAGCAGCGACCGCAGCACCGTAGCCACCGAATCGAAGGTGACCGCCTCACCGTGCGGACGGTGCGTGGCGACGAAACGTTCGATGCCGCCGGCGATCCAGCCGCACCCGTCCGGGTCGATCACCGGATCCTCGTCCTCGGCGGCAGCGTCTGTGGCGTAGAGCACACCATCGAGTCCGAGGATCAGATCCACCACTTCGGTGTACGCGGTGGCCCGGACCGTGCCGGTCTTCGCGATCAGCTCAGCGAGCGCGGCGGTCGGCGCCGAGATTCCCGGCACGTCGACGATGTCGCCGAAATCGACGAACTCGGCAGGTGCGACCGGGTCGTAGAAGCGGCCGGTCCGCGGCCACTGAACCGCGACGTTGTCCAGCCCCATCGGGTGTCACCTCTCAAGGCACGGGCGAGTGGATCGGGTCGATCGTCCGGTTCCAACGTTGAAAGATCAAGGCCGCTGCGGCAACCCGAGGGTCACGGATCGCCCGTCGCGGGTCGTACCGCCCGGTACCGCCCATCTTTCGCCGCCGGACCCGGCAGCGCCGTCACGCGACAGATTCGTTGATCATGCCCTGGCGTGTAGGGGGAGTCGCGGACAGCGCGATTCGGCCCGCTACGGAGATCTGAGCCGCTGCGAAGGGGTGCCGAGTGGTGGTTCTATCGCCCGCGCACAGTAAGATTGGCGTGAGACGAAGACCCGGTGCGGAGTGACGGGTCGCGGGTCCGGTGCGGGCCCGCGATCATCCGTCCGACTCGGGTCGAGCCGATCGCGATCCGCGGGCAACCGCGGCGACCGGCGCGTTCGACCCGTACTCCGGAATTGTCCCCGGTGCCGGTCCGCGTGCCGACGTCGCGCCTGTCCGCCGAACCCGCGTTCGACGTGCCCCACGGCGCGCCGGGCGCGAGAAAGTGGCCGAGGGTGGCAGCGCAGGAAAATCAGCAGTACGGCGCCGAGTCGATCACCGTTCTCGAAGGGCTGGAGGCGGTCCGCAAGCGGCCCGGCATGTACATCGGGTCCACCGGCGAACGCGGTCTGCATCACCTCGTGTGGGAGGTCGTCGACAACGCGGTGGACGAGGCGCTGGCCGGCCACTGCGACACCATCGACGTGGTGCTGCAAGCCGACGGCGGCGTCCGGGTCACCGACAACGGCCGGGGCTTCCCGGTCGACCTGCATCCCAAGCTCAAGAAGCCCGGCGTCGAGGTGGCACTGACCGTGCTGCACGCGGGCGGCAAGTTCGACGGCAAGGCGTACGCGGTCTCCGGCGGCCTGCACGGCGTCGGCGTCAGCGTCGTCAACGCCCTCTCCACCAGGATGGCCGTGGAGATCCACAAGGACGGCTTCGTCTGGCGGCAGCAGTACCACCACTCCAAGCCGACCGCCCTGGAGAAGGGCGAGCCGACCGACCGCACCGGCTCGGCGGTCTCCTTCTGGCCCGACCCGGACGTTTTCGAGACCGTCGACTTCGATCTTCAGACGATCTACCGGCGGCTCCAGGAGATGGCGTTCCTGACCCGGGGCCTCACCATCCACCTGCTCGACGAGCGGGTCGCGGAGGGTGAGGAGGGCAAGCTCCGCGAGGTCACCTTCAAGTACGACGGTGGCATCGCCGACTTCGTCCGCCACCTCAACGCCTCGAAGACCCCGATCCACAAGACGGTGATCGAGTACGGTGCCGAGGAAGAGGGCATGTCGCTTGAGATCGCCATGCAGTGGAACGAGTCGTACGGCGAGTCGGTCTACACCTTCGCCAACAACATCAACACGCACGAGGGCGGCACCCACGAGGAGGGCTTCCGGGCCGCGTTGACAAGCGTCGTCAACCGGTACGGCACGGACAAGAAGCTGCTCAAGGGTGACGAGAAGCTCTCCGGTGAGGACATCCGCGAGGGCCTGGCCGCGATCATCTCGGTCAAGCTGACCAACCCGCAGTTCGAGGGTCAGACCAAGACCAAGCTCGGCAACACGCCGGTGAAGAGCTTCGTGCAGCGGGTCTGCAACGACCGGCTGGTCGACTGGCTGGACCGCAACCCCGCCGAGGCGAAGATCATCATTACCAAGGCGTCCCAGGCCGCCCGCGCCCGGATCGCCGCCCAGCAGGCCCGCAAGCTGGCCCGGCGCAAGTCGCTGCTGGAGTCCGGCTCGATGCCGGGCAAGCTGGCCGACTGCCAGTCCACCGACCCGCGCGAGTCCGAGGTGTTCATCGTCGAGGGTGACTCGGCCGGCGGCTCGGCCAAGCAGGGACGGGATCCGCGTACCCAGGCGATCCTGCCGATTCGCGGCAAGATCCTGAACGTGGAGAAGGCCCGGATCGACCGGGTGCTGAAGAACAACGAGGTTCAGGCGCTGATCACCGCGCTCGGCACCGGCATCCACGACGACTTCGACATCGAGAAGCTGCGGTACCACAAGATCGTGCTGATGGCCGACGCCGATGTCGACGGCCAGCACATCCAGACGCTGCTGCTCACCCTGCTGTTCCGCTTCATGCGCCCGCTTGTGGAACTCGGTCACGTGTACCTGGCCGCCCCGCCGCTTTACAAGATCAAGTGGAACCGGAAGGGTGACGACGCGCAGTACGCGTACTCCGACCGGGAGCGCGACGGGCTGATCGCGCTGCGCCAGCAGAAGAAGCCGAACGCCAAGCCGGACGACATCCAGCGGTTCAAGGGTCTCGGCGAGATGAACTACCCGGAGTTGTGGGAAACCACGATGAACCCGGCCACCCGTACGCTGCGCCAGGTGACCCTGGACGACGCGGCAACCGCCGACGAGCTGTTCAGCGTGTTGATGGGTGAGGACGTGGAGGCGCGTCGCTCGTTCATCCAGCGCAATGCCAAGGACGTTCGGTTCCTGGACATCTGACGGACGCCGCACCGGGTCGGAACGTTCCGGCCCGGTACGGGTCCACAGAGTTATCCACAGCTTGGCCGGTATCCACAGCCGTTATCCACAGCGCAAAAGCGACACTCAGTCTGATAAGGGTTAACAGTGACCGATTCCCCCGAGTCCACACCTAACGAGCCCGAGGTCCCCGAGGCGCTGGCCGCCGTCGTCTCGCACGACCGGATCGAGCCGGTCGGGCTCGAGGTGGAGATGCAGCGCTCCTACCTCGACTACGCGATGAGCGTCATCGTCGGGCGGGCGCTGCCGGACGTCCGGGACGGGCTCAAGCCGGTCCACCGCAAGATCCTGTACGCCATGTTCGACTCCGGCTACCGGCCGGACCGCGGCTACGTGAAGTGCTCCCGGGTCGTCGGCGACGTGATGGGCCAGTTCCACCCGCACGGCGACTCGGCCATCTACGACGCCCTGGTCCGGATGGCCCAGCCCTGGTCGCTGCGCTACCCCCTGGTCGACGGCAACGGCAACTTCGGTTCGCCCGGAAATGATCCGGCTGCGGCCATGAGATATTGCGTTACGGCAGATTCCCGTATTCGTACCGCAATGGGAAGCGTGCGGATCGGCGACGTGGTGCCGGGCGCCGCGTCGAGCAGCGAGACCGACATCGAGCTCAAGGTCCGCGACCGCAACGGCGACCTGGTCCACGCCTCGAAGTTCTTCCACTCGGGCGAGCACCCGACGCTGCGGCTGCGCACCCGCGAGGGGTACGAGCTGACCGGCACCCACAACCACCCGGTGCTCTGCCTGGTGGACGTGGCCGGCGTGCCGACCCTGCTCTGGAAGCTGCTCGCCGAGATCGCCCCCGGTGATCGGGTGGTCCTCCAGCGCAGCGTGCCGGACGAGATCGGCTACCCGATGCTTGAGCATGTCGAGGCTGCCGTCCTCGCGGGTGCTTATGTCAGTGAGGGCTGGACATCTGCTGATCGCGTCGGCTTCGACAACTGCGATCGGGAGTTCTTTGTCCGCGTCCTGGCGGCTTACGACCTCGCCGTGGGTGGTCGACGTTGGGTCGGAACCGAAACGACCATCACCGGCAAGACGCTGCACAAGCTACGCGGCTGGATTTCCGACTTTTCGGGATCGATCCTCGGTGAGTTGGTTGGCGCGCGCAGCGCTGACAAGTTCGTGCCGGAGTTCGTCTGGCAGGGGCCGGCCGCCATCAAGCGGGCCTTCCTTCAGGCGCTCTTCGAGGGCGACGGATCGTCCTCGCTGCTGCCGCGCCACACCATCCAGATCTCGTACTCCACCCGCAGCGAGCGGCTCGCCCGCGAGGTGCAGCAGTTGCTGCTGGAGTTCGGCGTGATCAGCCGGCATTGCCGGTACGACAGCGGCGAGATCAAGGTCGTCGTCACCAACCGCCGGGACGCCCGAATCTTCGCCGCCCAGGTCGGCTTCCTCGGCCGCAAGCAGGCCAAACTGGAGTCCGAACTGGCCTTGGTGCCGGCGAGCAGCACCGCCCTCTCCAGCGACCACGTGCCGCTGGTCGGTGACTTCATCCGGGAGCACGGCGCGAGCCGGTGGACCGAGCGGGACTGGCTGCGCCGGCACAACGTGGACCGGGTCGAGCGGTGGGAGCGGGACCGCGACGAGATCGCGGCGCGGATCACCAACGCCGAGGTGCTCGACGTGGTCGAGCCGCTTGTCGACGGGCGTTTCTACTACGCCGAGGTGGCCGAGGTCGCGGACGCGGGTGTGCAGCCGGTCTACAGCATCCGGGTCGACACCGACGATCACTCGTTCGTCTCCGACGGTTTCGTCAGCCACAACACCGAGTGCAAGCTCGACCCCCTCGCCATGGAGATGCTGCGGGACATCGACGAGGACACCGTCGACCTGCAGGACAACTACGACGGCCGGGCCAAGGAGCCCACCATCCTGCCGTCGCGGATCCCGAACCTGCTGATCAACGGCTCCGAGGGCATCGCGGTCGGCATGGCCACCAAGATCCCGCCGCACAACCTGCGCGAGATCGGCGCAGCGGTGCAGTGGTGTCTGGAGCATCCGGAGGCCGACGAGGCCGAAACCCTCGAAGCACTCTTGGAGATCGTCAAGGGTCCGGACTTCCCCACCCACGGTCTGATCGTCGGTCAGTCCGGCATTCAGGACGCGTACCGCACGGGTCGTGGCTCGATCCGGATGCGGGCCGTGGTGGAGGTGGAGGAGGACAAGCGGGGCCGGCCGGCGCTGGTGGTCAGTGAGCTGCCGTACCAGGTGAACCCGGACAATCTCGCCGAGCGGATCGCCGAGCTGATCAAGGAGGGCAAGCTCGGCGGGATCGCCGACATCCGCGACGAGTCCTCCGGGCGTACCGGTATGCGGATCGTGCTGGTGCTCAAGCGCGACGCGGTCGCGAAGGTGGTGCTGAACAACCTCTACAAGCACACGCAGCTTCAGGAGACCTTCGGCGCGAACATGCTGGCGCTGGTCGACGGGGTGCCGCGCACGCTGAACCTGGCGCAGTTCATCCGCTACTACGTCGAGCACCAGATCGAGGTGATCCGGCGGCGGACCGCGTTCCGGCTGCGTAAGGCGGAGGAGCGCGCGCACATCCTGCGCGGTCTGGCCAAGGCGCTGGACGCGCTGGACGAGGTGATCGCGCTGATCCGGCGCTCGCCGACGGTTGAGGACGCCCGGCAGGGTCTGATCCGGTTGCTGGAGATCGACGAGATCCAGGCCACCGCGATCCTGGACATGCAGCTGCGTCGGCTCGCCGCGCTGGAGCGGCAGCGGATCCTCGACGATCTGGCCAAGCTGGAGGTGGAGATCGCCGACCTCAAGGACATCCTGGCCAAGCCGGAGCGGCAGCGTCGGATCGTCTCGGAGGAGTTGGGGGAGATCGTCGCCAAGTGGGGCGACGACCGCCGCACCAAAATCATTCCGTTCGACGGCGAGGTCTCGATGGAGGACCTCATCGCGCGGGAGGACGTGGTCGTCACGATCACCCGGACCGGGTACGCCAAGCGGACCAAGGTTGATCTCTACCGCTCGCAGCGGCGGGGCGGTAAGGGCGTCAGTGGTGCCACGCTGCGGCAGGACGACATCGTCAGCCACTTCTTCGTCTGCTCGACGCACGACTGGATGCTGTTCTTCACGAACAAGGGGCGGGTGTACCGGGCCAAAGCGTACGAGCTTCCGGAGGCCAGTAGGGTGGCCAAGGGCCAGCACGTGGCCAACCTGCTCGCCTTCCAACCGGACGAGCAGATCGCACAGATCATCGAGATCCCGAATTACCAGGTGGCTCCCTACCTGGTCCTGGCGACGAAGAACGGCCTGGTGAAGAAGACGCGGCTTGAGGAGTTCGACTCCAACCGGTCCGGCGGCATCATCGCGATCAACCTGCGCGATGAGGACGAGCTGGTCGGTGCTGCGCTCGTCGCTCCCAGCGACGACCTGCTGCTGGTCTCGAAGAACGCTCAGGCGATCCGGTTCAACGCCACGGACGAGGCCCTGCGCCCGATGGGTCGGGCGACCTCAGGTGTGATCGGCATGCGCTTCAGCGAGGAAGATGAACTGCTGGCCATGGAGGTCGTCCGGGAGGGTCTGGACGTCCTGGTGGCCACGAACGGCGGATACGCGAAACGTACCCCGATCGAGGAATACCCGGTGCAGGGCCGGGGAGGTAAGGGTGTGCTGACTGCGAAGATCACCGAGCGACGCGGTGGTCTGGTCGGCGCTGTCGTGATCGACCCGGACGATGAGCTGTTCGCTATCACCAGCAACGGTGGCGTCATCCGGACTCCGGTGAAGCCTGTACGCCGTACGCGTGACCGGAACACAATGGGGGTCAAGCTGATGGACCTTCCGGACGGCGTGACTATCGTGGCGATTGCTCGCAATGCCGACGAGCCTGACGAACAGGACTAGTTGAATGACGGAGACACAGGCGAAGTCGGGGAACGCGGGGACCTCGGCCAACCCGGTCGACGAGGACGCCGCGAAGAGCGGCACGCCAGCGACCGGCCGCGCGGCCGTGGGCCGGGCCACCGTCCCTGCCGACGCGCCTGCCCCGAAATTCACCCGGGCTCCCGGAATGGCCCCACCTCCCGACAAGCCGACAGACGAATCGGAGGGCGACGTCGCGGAGGAGAAGTCGACGGAGGGCGGCAGCGCCACGGAAGCCACCACGACCTCGGTCGGTAAGCCGTCCCCTGTCCAGCCGACCGTTGCCTCTGGGGGCAAGCCCTCTCCGGGTGCGACCGGAATCCTGCCGGCGGCCAGCACCAGCACCACCGGTACCCAGCCCCGGGTGACCGGGGTGGGTCCGAAGCCGGACGCGACCCGGTCGTTCGGGCTCGGCCGACCGGCCAACGGTGGTGGGCTGCCCCCGGGGGTCAGCACGGCGGTGGGCGCCGCGCGGGTCGGTGAGGCGGTACGCGCCGCGCGTACCTCGGTCAGCTCGGCTGCCTCACGCGGGCCGCGCCGGGCCCGCCTGAACCTCAAGCGGATCGACCCGTGGTCGGTGATGAAGTTCGCCTTCGCGTTGTCGGTGGTGCTGTTCATCGTCATCGTCGTGGCGACCTCGGTGCTGTATCTGGCGCTGGACGCGATGGGTGTGTTCAGCAGCGTGAACGACAGCCTCGGTGACCTGGTCAACGCGGGTGGTGGGCAGAGCACCGACGGCTTCCAGATCACCGCACGCGGGGTGATCTTCAGTTCGGCGTTGATCGGCCTGGTCAACGTCGTGCTGTTCACCGCGCTGGCCACCCTCGGTGCGTTCGTCTACAACGTCTGCGCCGACCTGGTTGGCGGCATCGAGCTGACCCTCGCCGAGCGGGACTGACAGTTCTTCGACGCCGGTCCGTGCCGCCCTTCGCGGTGGTGCGGGCCGGCTTTCCGGTTTCGCGCAGGATGCCGCATTGTGGGGGTCCCCGGCGGCCAGGTCCTCGCGGGATGCCGCATGTGGGGGTCTCCGGCGGCTGGGATCGCGCGGAATGCCGCATTCTGCGGAGGGTCCGCCGGAGGTCGTGCGCACGATTAACCCGGTGTACCGGGTCCTGGTGCTCGGGTAGGTTCAGGGGGCGGCGTGGGGTGGCTGGTGGGCCCGGCCCCGATTTGGGGGGCGCTGGGCGGATGGGTTAACCTTGCTCGTCGCTACGCGGGGCTATAGCTCAGTCGGTTAGAGCGCAGAGCTGATAACTCTGAGGTCGCTGGTTCGATTCCAGCTAGCCCCACCGCACATGGTCCGACGGCACGTCGAGCGTGAGGGGCAGCCCCGATGTTCAAGAAGCTGTTGATCCTGGTTGGTGTCGTCGGCGTGGCCGCGGTGGTGGCCAAGAAGGTCAAGGAAGCCAACGACGAGCGCGCCCTCTGGCACGAGGCGACCACCTCGACGGACCTGCGCTGACACCGTCCGCTCCGACCTGCGGCCTCAGCGCCGTGACGGGGCCCTAGCTCAACTGGCAGAGCACTGCCTTTGCAAGGCAGGGGTTAGGGGTTCGAGTCCCCTGGGCTCCACACAACTGCGGATCGACCTCACTGAGGACGAGCACGACGATAGCCCGTGGTCGACAGGACCATTGATCGGCGAGGCACCGAGACCGTTCATCTGCTTTCCCATGCTCCCGAGGAGATGTAGGCAGGGCCACGGGTCGCTGCCCATCCGTACAGCCAGCCGTAAGCCGGGTAGCTGGGTGACCATCGACGGTGGTGGCATCGGCGGCAGGCTAGCGTCGGAGGGGTGAGTATCGGATTTCCTCGTGTGCTGCCTGCCGACGGTGACGTCGGCGAGGCGGCTGCCCTGTTGCGTACGGGCAGCCTGGTGGCCTTTCCGACGGAGACGGTCTACGGGCTGGGCGCGAACGCGTTGGACGCGCGGGCGGCGGCCCGGATCTTCGAGGCGAAGCAGCGGCCGAGCTTCGATCCGCTGATCACCCATCTCGCCGACGTGGCGGACCTGGAACCGCTGGTGGGGCCGGTGTCGCCGGCCGTGGCGGCGCTGGCCGCGCGGTTCTGGCCGGGGCCGTTGACGCTGATCGTGGACCGACCGGAGAGGATCCCGCCGATCGTCACCTCCGGGCTGGACAGCATGGCGGTGCGGGTGCCGGATCACGAGCACGCTCGGCGGTTGATTGCCGCTGCCGGGGTTCCGGTGGCCGCGCCGAGCGCGAACCGGTTCGGGCAGCTGAGTCCCACCCGTGCGGAGCACGTGGTGCGCGGGCTGGGTGCGGCCGTGGACGTGGTGCTCGATGGCGGGCCGACCCGCTGCGGGATTGAGTCGACGATCGTGGACGCCCGGGGGGACCGGCCGGTGGTGCTGCGGCTCGGTGCGTTGCCGGTGGAGGAGTTGGAGAAGGTGACCGGGCCGGTGACGGTCCGGCCGGGTAGCTCGGGGCAGCCGGTCGCACCGGGCACCTTGGCCGCGCACTATGCGCCGCGTACGCCGTTGCGGCTGCTTGCCGGCGCGGAGTCGGCGGGTGCCGGCGGTGCGGGGCGCGGGTATCTGGCGTTCCGGGACCGGCCGGCGGGCGGCTGGGCGGCGGTTGAGGTGCTCTCCGCCTCCGGGGACCTGACCGAGGCGGCGGCTCGCCTCTTCGACGCGTTGCATCGACTGGACGCCGCCCGGGTGACCGAGATCGTCGCGGAGCCGGTGCCGGACACCGGTGTGGGGCGGGCCGTCAATGACCGGCTGCGCCGCGCCGCCGCGACCTGGGATCCCGTCGTCTTCGAGTAACAGACCTGACGACGGTCACCCGTGGTGCGCTGAGGCTTCCTGTCCGAAGTGGGGCCGGCCGTCCGCTCGCCCGCCATCGCCCCCATCGCCGTGGTCCCGCTGGTCGTCGGCCTGCTCGCCCTGCCCGGCGTCGCGCTGCCCGGCGGCATCGGCGTCGCGCTGCCCGGCATCGCCCTGCTCGCCGTCGGTCTGGGGAAATTGAGCGACGAGCCGGGTGAGAGCGCCGTTGGCGAGGGTGGCGCCGAGCGCGGATCCGGTGGCGATGGTCCAGCCGACCGGGCCAAGCGGGGTGCAGCCGAAGAACTGGCTGAGCCCGGGGGTCTGCACCACGGCGGCCAGCACCCCGAAGGACGCGGCGGTGGAGGCGAGCACGGTCGGACTGGTGCCGCCGGCCAGCACGGTCTGGCCGAGTTGGGTACCGACCAGGGAGACCAGGGCGACGGTGCCGGCGCGTCGCTGGGTGCCGGTGTAGCGGGCTAGTGTCCAGCCGGTGGTCGCACCGAGGGTGGTGGCGGCGGCGCGCAGCCCGATCTCCCGGGTCATGGTCTGGCCGAGCGAGCTGTCCGGGCCTTCGCGGAGCAGTCCGTCGGCGTGGTCGCCGCCGGGTGGCCGTACGGCGATGGCCAGCGCCGGTGCCATGTCGGTGAGCAGGTTGACCAGCAGCAGTTGGCGTCCGTTGAGCGCGGCCCGGCCGGTGGCGGCGGCGGTAAGCACGCTGAACGCGATCTCGCCGAGGTTGCCGCCGACGAGGATGCTCAGCGCGTGGCGGACCGAGGACCACATCGCCCGACCTTCGACCAGGGTGGCAATGATCGTTTCCAGCCGGTCGTCGGTGACCACCAGGTCGGCCGCGGCGCGGGCCGCCGGGGTGCCCCGTTGACCGAGGGCGATGCCCACGTCGGCCAGCCGGATGGCGGGGGCGTCGTTGGCGCCGTCACCGGTCATCGCGACGGTACGCCCGCACTTCTGTAGCGCCTGGATGATGCGGACCTTGTGGGCCGGGGTGCAGCGGGCTACCACGTCGGTGGCGGCCAGCCGCTCGGCGAGGGCGGTGTCGTCGAGTTGGTCGAGTTCGGTGGCGGTGACCACCTGCTGAGCGTCTCCGGCGCTGATGGTGGCGGCGATCGCCTCGGCGGTCGCCGGATGGTCACCAGTGATCATGATGGTGTGCACGCCCGCCTGGCGGATCCGGCGGACGGCCGGCGCGGCGCTGGCGCGTACCCCGTCGGCGATCGCCAGGAAGCCGGTGAAGACCAGGCCGCGTACGCCGTCGTCGGTGATGTCTGGGTCGGTGACGGTGCACTCGGCGACGGCGAGGATCCGGTGTCCCGCGCCGGCCCGTTCGCCGAGCAGCCGGTGGAGTTCGGCCCGGCCCGCGTCGTCGAGCGGCTCGTCGCGTCCGGCGACGCGGTTCGCGGCGCAGCGCGGCAGGACCGCCTCCGGTGCGCCCTTCACACTGAGCAGCAACCCGGTGTCGGTTTCGCCGACGCTGGCGTGGTACCCGCGCGACGGTTCGAACGGCAGACCACCGGCGGCCCGCCAACCGGGCGCGCCGTCCGGTTCGGTGACGCCGGCGGCGCGGGCACCTCGCAGCACCGCCCGGTCGGTCTGCATGGAGAGTTCCTCGGGGTCGTCGGCCGCCGGGGTGGCGCGTAGCGCCGCCGCCAGGGTGTGTCGCAGCCGGTCGTCGAGCTGCTCCACGGGGGCGTACGAGTCGGCGTCGCCCACCCCGACCAGCATCAGGTGGCCCTCGGTGAGGGTGCCGGTCTTGTCGAAGCAGAGCACGTCGACCCGGCCCAGTGCCTCGATGGTGCGCGGGTTACGGACCAGCGCACCGTGCTCGGCGAGTCGCCGGGCGGCGGCCAGTTGGGCGGCGCTGACCAGGAACGGCAGTCCCTCCGGCACCGAGGCGACGGCCAGGTTCGCGGCGGTCGCGGCGGTCTGGGCCAGCGGTACGCCCCGCAGCAGCCCGGCGCCGGCCACGGCGACCGCCGAGCCGGCGGCCAGTGGGACCGCGGTCCGCGTCAGCTTGCCCAGCCGCGCCTCGACTCCGCTGACCGGTGCTGCCTGCCCGGCCAGGGCGAGACTGCGTCCGGCCTCGGTGTCCGCGCCGGTGGCCACGACCACGGCGTCGCCTCGGCCGGCGGCGATGCTGGTGCCTTCGTAGACCATGGAGGAGCGCTCGGCCACGGCGGCGGCGACCACCGGCTGGTCGGTCTTGCTGACCGGCAGCGATTCGCCGGTCAGGGAGGACTCGTCGGCTTCCAGGCCGACGGAGGTCAGCACCCGGCAGTCGGCGGGTACCGCGTCGCCGGATTCGAGCACGATCACGTCGCCGGGGACGAGGTCGTCGGCGGGTACCACCCGTTCGACGCCGTCGCGGCGGACCCGGGCGGTCACCGCCGAACGGGACAGCAGCTGCGCCAGCGACTTCTCGGTGTTGCGCTGGTGTACCGCGCCGACCAGCGCCGAAGCTCCGACGACCCCACCGACCAGGGCGGCGTCGACGAGCGAGCCGAAGCTGGCGGAGAGCACCGCTCCGGCGGCGAGCACCGGGGTGAGCGGGTTGGCCAGTTCGTCGACGAAGGCGCGGAGCAGCCCGCCCGGGCCAGCCGTCTCACCTGCGCGGTTGGCCTGTCGTCGCTGGGCTTCGGTCTCGGTCAACCCGTCGTGGCCCGTGCCGAGCTGGTCGATGACTGTGGTCACCGGCATCAGGTGCCAGGCGGTGATCGCGGGTGCGGGTGCGGTGGTTCGTTCGGTCAGCCGGCCGGCCCGCCACACGCCGTGGGCGAAGGCCAGCGCCGCCGCGCCGTTGACCGAGGCGAGCGTACGGCCGGGTAGCAGGGCCGGGTCGGCGGTGAAGGCACCGAGCGCGCCGAGGCCGGTGCCGGCCAGGCCGATGCGCAGGTTCTGCGCGGTCATCCGCCGCGCCACCCCGGCCGCTTCGATGATCAGGGCGACGACCCGCAGATCGGTGCCGACCAGCAGGTGCGCCCCCCACGGGGGCGGGTCGTCGGCGTCGGCGAGGCCCAGCCCGCAGTCCGCAGCGGCCAGCGCCGAGCGTTCGCCGGAGACGAGCATCACCACCGCGCCCTCCCGTTGCAGGGTGCGTACCGACTCGGTGAGCTGGTCGTCGCCGGGCATCAGCGCGTCGGCGGAGGCGTGCCGCTGCGGGTCGCCGCCGGCGACGACGAGCCGCAGGCCGGCCTGCCGGGCGACGGCCGGTAGGGCTTCGACGCCGGGTGCCGGCTCGGGTTCGACCCGCAGTACGGCCGCGAGAGTGTCGGCCTGGGCCAGACCGAGCAGAGTTCCGCCGCGTTGGCGTAGCCGTCGGCTGTCGTCGGTGTCGCCGGGCTCCCGCACGCCGAGCCGGTCCAGCGGGCCGAGCCGCCACCCGTCGAGCTGATGTACGTCGTTCGGTGCGGCCGGCTCGAAGAGGGCGAATG
The DNA here is from genome assembly GCF_027497175.1 of Verrucosispora sp. WMMD573. Classification (NCBI taxonomy): domain Bacteria; kingdom Bacillati; phylum Actinomycetota; class Actinomycetes; order Micromonosporales; family Micromonosporaceae; genus Micromonospora; species Verrucosispora sp. WMMD573. The sequence goes on from NZ_CP114901.1 coordinate 1,501,186, forward strand.
CCTGGGCGGCGACCTGGGACGTGTCGACGCCGGGCAGTGGGGCCAGATCGGCCAGGACGCCCCGGTCGGAACCGAGGATCCGGGCGTCCAGCACCAGCGTGTCGATGCGGTCGAGTTCGCGGAGCACGCTGCGGTCCATGGCGATGACGCCGCGTCGGGCGAGGATCCGGCCGAGTTGGGCCGCGTACCCCTCGCGTCCGCTGCCCGGCGCCTTGGGCAGCGCGGACAGGCCCAGGGCGGCGGCCCGTTTCGGGCCGACCACGGGTGTCGCCGCGGCGAAGGCCGCCGCACCACCGGCGAGCATCCGGTTGATGTACCGCTCGACGGAGCCGTCGGGTTTCGGGCAGGGCCGTTCGAAGGCGGGGGTACGGGCGACGGCGCGATCCGGCTCGCCGGTGAGCCGGGGTTCGGCCTTCTCCCAGGCTCGCAGCTGGGCCAGCCCTTCGCCCCACTGGACGATCCGCTGTGCGCCGTCGAGCACTATCCCCGTCCAGCCGCCGGTGAGGCCCTGCACCACCGCCTCGGCGAGTGGGAAGAGAACCTCGGCGCGCGGGTCGCGGCGTAGTCCCAGACCGGCGAGGGCGTGCAGCTTCGGGTGCAGGTCGATGGCGCTGAGCAGCCCGGAGACCTCACCGGGAACCGGGGTGACGGGCAGGATCCGGGTAGCCGCGGAGATGGTCAGGCCGAGCGCGTCGGAGGCGAGGGCGCCGAGGGTACGCGGGGTTCGTGGTCCTTCCTCGGGTGGGTGCGGCGGCGGGATCTCCGGATCCGGTTCGTGTGGGCAGGTGCGTTCGACCCGGGCGATGGTGGCGACCAGCTCGCGTACCTTCGGTCCCGGTGTGTCGACCGCGACGACCACCCGCCCGGAGGGCGCGTTGACCCGCGCCCAGCTGACCCCCGGCATTCGTTCCAGCGCCGACTCGACCTGGCGGGCGAGGGTGTCGCCGCCGTCCTGGCAGACGCCGTGGACCTCGATGTGGTGCCGGCCGGGGCGGGACCACACCCGCCGGCTGGTCAACCCGGCCGCGCGGGCGAGCCGGGTTGCGGTGGCACCGACGCGGCGGGAGGCGGCTTCCACCACCGGAGGTACTCCGACGGCGCCAAACCGCATTTTGCCTCCTACCGTTCGTGCCCGGCGGCCTGGCTTCCCGGCCGGACGTCCCTTATGCCCAGCCGAGCTGGGAAAAGTTTCCGGTTCGGCCGGGCATGGAAGGCTACGGCGGAGGAATCCGCAGTGGGCCGTCGTCGCTACGGGGAGGCGAGATGAATGCGCTGACACGACAGCTCAGTGGGACCCGGGAGTCGTTGCAGATGTTCACCCGCCGGGTGAATGTGCCCTGGCTGGGGGAGGTGGCGGTGCCGCCGCCGGACAAGCTGACCTACTACGCCGGCATCGGGGTGCTGACCGTGCTCCAGGTGATCGAGTGGCCCTTGGCGCTGGTGATCACCGCCGGGCATCTGCTGGCCGACCAGCACCTGTCCGGGCTGGCCAAAGGGCTAGGCGAGGCGCTGGAGTCCGCCTGAGGTAAGCCGCGTCACCCTTGACCTGAAGGCAGGTTGAGGTCGGAGGCTTGCCGCATGCTGATCGCCCCGCCTCCGGTACCCGCCGGGTCGCTTTTCGCCCCTCGACTGCGGGCCATGACGGTGGGCAGCGTGGCGCTGGTCTCGTTGCTGGCGTTCGAGGCGCTGGCGGTCGGCACCGCCATGCCAACTGTCGCCCGCGCCCTGGACGGCCTGGCGCTGTACGGGATCGCCTTCGGCGGCCCGTTCGCGGCCGGCGTGGTGGCGATGGTGCTATCCGGCATCTGGTGTGACGCGCGGGGTCCACGTGCGCCGATGTGGTCCGGTCTCGCCGGGTTCGTCGCCGGGCTGCTGCTCGCCGGTGCCGCCACCGACATGGCGACGCTGGTGTTGGGTCGGATCGTGCAGGGTTTCGGCTCGGGCCTGCTGTCGGTGGCGCTGTACGTGATCGTCGCGCAGGCGTACCCGGAGCAGTTGCACCGCCGCATTTTCGCCGCGTTCGCCGCAGCCTGGGTGGTTCCGTCGCTCGTCGGTCCGGTGGTGGCGGGGTTGGTCGTGGAGCACGTCGGCTGGCGGTGGGTGTTCCTGGCGGTGCCGGCGGTGGCCGTGCCGGCGGTGCTGTTGATCCATCCGGGGCTGCGGTCGATCGGCGTGGCCGGTCCGGTCCGCCGCTCCGCCGGGGCGCTGGCGCGGATCGGTTGGGCCTGCGGGGCGGGGGCGAGCGCCGCACTGTTGCACATCGGGGGTCAGCAGCGTGGCGTCGCCGCCGCGTCGCTGGTCGGGATCGCCCTGGTCGGCATGCTGAGCTGCGTTCCGCGACTGCTGCCGGCCGGGTTTCTGCGGGCCGGTCGCGGCCTGCCCACCGTGGTCGGGCTGCGTGGGCTGGCCTCGGCCGCGTTCGTCGGCGCCGAGGTGGTGATCCCGTTGATGCTGTCGCGGGAGCGGGGTTTCACGCCGACGGCGGCGGGGCTGGTGCTGACCACCGGTGCGCTCTCCTGGTCGCTCGGCTCGTGGGTGCAGGCGCGGATCCGGTCGCCCCGGTCCCGGGGCACCCTGCCGAGGGCCGGCCTCACCTGCATCACGGTGGGCACCGCGGTGGTGGGCAGCTGCGTGGTCCCGGCGGTGCCGGTGGGGGTGGGCGTTCTCGGTTGGGCGGTCGCGGGGCTCGGCATGGGACTGCTCTTCCCGTCGCTGTCGGCGCTCACCCTTGAGTTGTCGGCTCCCGGCGAGCAGGGGCGTAACAGCTCGTCCCTGCAACTGTGCGACTCGCTCGCGTCGGCGACGGTGTTGGCGCTGACCGGCGCGGTGCTCGCCGCCGGGGCGGCACCGGGCCGTTTCCACTACGGGGTGACTCTCGCCGTGGCGGCCGGACTCGCCCTGATTGGTGCCCTGCTCGCCGGCCGGGTCGTGCCGACGCCGCGTACGGCGTCGGCCTGAGCGTGCCGGCCGCCTGTCGAGGGGCCTGACTGACCGGGCCGGGTGGCGGGTGGATTGCGGAAGTGGCCGTGCGCGGTCGGGACAGCCGGCAGGATGAGCTGGCGATGACCTTCCTGACGCTGCTGCCGTTGGCCGTGGTGATGGTCGCCGGCACGCAACTGGTGGCGGCGGTCTTCTTCGCCTCGTCCGACCGGCCACGGGCCGCCTCGCTGGGCTATCTGGGCGGCGCGGCGCTCGTCGTCCTCGGTGGTACGACGCTGGCCTGGCTGGCGGTCCGCCTGTTCAAAATCAACTTCTCCGGTGCTGGTCGCGGCACTGTCGAACGGTGGATCGACTGGTTCGTGCTGGCGCTGCTCGCGGTGTTGGCGGTGGTCGTCTTCCTGCGCCGGCACTCGGGGCCGCCGCGGTGGATGGGCGAACTCCAACACGCCGGCCCCGGGTACGCCGCGAAGGTGGGCCTGCTGCTGTTCCTGGGCATGCCGTCCGATGACCTGACCATGGCCACGGTCGGGGCCAGTGCCGCACGGCACGACCTGCCGTGGTGGCATCTGCTGCCCTTCGTGCTGCTCACCCTGGCTCTGCTCGCCCTCCCGCTGCTGGCGCTGCTGATGCTCGGTCGCCGGGCGGCGGTGCTGCTGCCGCGCATCCGGGACTGGGCGAACAGCCACTCCTGGCTGGTCAGTGAGGCCGTCATCGTGCTTTTCGTGGTGATCACCGCACTCGACCTGCTGAAGTGAGACCGCTCACAGCTGGTCACGCGGGGGACGGCTCGATCCGTCGAGCGGGCAGGCGACGAGGGAGGTTGACATGCGTGTACTGGTCACCGGCGCGGGTGGCAGGCTGGGCCGGGAGGTGCTGCCCAGGCTGGTCGACGCGGGGTTCGAGGTGCGGGCCACCAGCCGCCGGCCGCGTACCGGATCCGGGGTCCGATGGGTGGTGGCGGACCTGACCACCGGCGAGGGGGTCGCCGCAGCGGTGACCGACGTGGACGCGGTGCTGCACCTGGCGTCCTCGCCGACCCGGCAGACCCACCAGATCGACGTGCTCGGCACCCGCCGCCTGGTCGACGCTGCCGCCGGTGCCGGGGTACAGCACCTGGTGTACGTGTCGATCGTTGGCGTGGACCGGGTGCCCTACTCGTACTACCGGCACAAGCTGGCAGCCGAGCAGGTCATCGCCGACGGGAAGGTGCCGTGGACGGTGCTGCGGGCCACCCAGTTCTTCCCGTTCATCGACGAGATGCTGCGCCTGTCCAGCAAGCTCGGCCCGGTCATCGGTGACCGGGCGGTGCTGGCCCAACCGGTCGACCCGGCCGAGGTGGCCGACAAGCTGGTCGAGCTGCTCCGGGCCGGGGCGCGCGGCGGCATTGTGGAGTACGGCGGCCCTGAGGTGCAGCGCTTCGACGAGGCGGTGCGGGCCTGGCGGCAGGCGCGCGGCTCCCGTCGCCCGCTGCTGCCGATCCGCTTTCCCGGTCGCCTCGGCCGGGAGCTGCGCGGCGGTGGCCTGGTCACCGACGCCCGACCGGCGGCCCGCCGGACCTGGGCCGACTACCTGTCCGACACGTACGGGCGAACAGCGAAGCGATGACACCCGCTCGGGTTCACGATCGCCCTACCGTCGAGCCATGCTCACATTCGTCATCACCAGCCTCCTGTACGTCTGCGGGTTCGTCTTCCTCTACGGAGTGATCCGACTCGCGGTGCGGCACGCCATGGAGGACATCGAGGTGCGCCGCGTCCAGGTCGCGCGGGCGGAGGAGATGGCCGCCTCCCGGGACCGGGGGATGCTGGAGCGGCACGGATTCCTGGCCAACGAGGGCTGATCGTGGGCCGCCGGTCCCACCCCCAGCCTGGTGTCGGTTCGGGCACCGCTCCGGACGCCGGTCCCGGTCCGCGTCGCCTACTGCGGATGCGACGATCGAGCGCGTGATGGGAACGCTGAAGACCGAGCCCGCTCGCACCCGTACCGACCTGTTGGCCGCGCCGGTCGCCGCCGCGCTGGCCCAGTGGCCGGCCGACTCGCCGGTGGACGTCGACACGGTGCAGGTCGCGCCGATCGACGCCGACCTCGCCGACACCGCGGCGTTCTGCGCGGCGTACGACGTCGGGTTGGACGAGTCGGCCAACTGCGTGGTCGTGGCCGGGAAACGCGAGGGGGTGACCCGGTACGCGGCCTGCCTGGTGCTCGCCACCACCCGGGCGGACGTCAACGGGGTGGCCCGCCGGGCGCTTGACGTACGGAAGGCGAGCTTCGCGCCGATGGCCGACGCGGTGGAGTTGACCGGCATGGAGTACGGCGGTATCACGCCTATCGGGTTGCCGTTGCAGTGGCCGATCCTGGTCGACACGCGGGTGGTGGACACGCCGTACGTGGTGATCGGGTCGGGCGTACGGCACAGCAAGATCGCGCTGCCGGGCGCGGCGCTGGCCGCACTGCCCGGCGCCCGAGTGGTGGAGGACCTGGCCAGGCCGGCCTGATCGTCGACAGGCATCGATGTTGTTGCACGTGAAACATCAACGACGTCGATGCCGTCAGTGTGCGGCGGCCTCGCGCTGCTCCACCTCGGCGAGGGCGGCGAGCAGGGTGGCTGGTTCCTGCGCCCCGGTGACCCCGTACCTGCCGGCGAGCACGAAGGTGGGCACGCTTGTCACCCCGAGCTGCCGAGCGGCGGCCAACTCGGCCCGCAGCTCGGCCACCCCATCCTCGGAGTCGAGGAAGCGGCGGGCGTCGTCGCCGTCCAGCCCGACGGTGGCGGCCACCCCGGCCAGCGCCGCCCGGGAGCCGAGGTCGACGCCGTCCACGAAGTGGGCCCGGTGCAGAGCCTCGACCATCTCCCCGTCACGGTCCTGCCGGCCGGCCCAGTTGGTCAGCCGGTGCGCGTCGAAGGTGTTCGCCGCGATCGCCCGGTCGTAGCGCAGCTCCAGACCGACGCTCGCGCCCACCTCGACGACCCGGGCGACCATCTGCCGGGCCTGCTCCTGGCCGCCGAACTTCTCGGCCAGTGCGTCGAGGATCGGGCGGGGGGACGGAACCGGTGACGGGTCCAGCTGGAAGGGCCGGTGTCGGACGGTCACCTTGCCGTCGTACGACGCGAGCGCCTGCGCCAATCGGCGGCGGCCGATCCAGCACCAGGGGCAGACCACGTCGGCGTAGATGTCGATCTCCATGCCCGGAGACAACTCACTGGCCGGCAGGTCTGTTCCCGACTGCTGCCCAGGTCACGCCGCCTGTTCGCGGACCTGCCGCTTGAGCCGGGCGAGGATGGCGGTGCCGCCGCGTACCCGCAGCGGGCTGATCGCCTGCGCCAGGCCCATCCGCTGGTACAGGTCGTCCGGAACGGCGAGGACCTGTTCCGGGGTGGCACCGGCCAACCCTTCCGCGAGGATGCCGGCGAACGCCCGGGTGGTGGGTGACTCCGGCGGGCAGTCGAACAGGGTGTCGACGGTGCCCTCGGGCGTCACCTCGGCGCGCAGGAAGAACGGAGTCTGGCACTCCACGACCTGCTCCATGCCCTCGTGGCCGGGGTGCCCGGCGGGCAGCGGCGGCACCGCGTCGGAGTACTCCAGCAGCATCTCCAGCACCACGTCGCGTGGCGCATCGGCGAACTCGTCGACGATCTCGGCCAGCTTGCTCGGCATCTCGGGCATCCCGCCAGGCTACCGCCGCCGCCCGGCGGTCCTTCCTCACACCGTGGGCGACTGCTCGCTGATCTCGCTGAGCGCCGAGGTGGGGTCGAGCTGCATGGCGAGGTCGCCGAGGGAGACGATGCCGACCAGTTTCCGCTCGTTGTCGCAGACGAGGACGCGCCGAATGCCACGCTCACGCATCAGCGACGCGGCCTCACCCGCGGTGCAGTACTGCTCGATCATCACGACCTCGCGGGTGACGATCGAACCGATGGTGGTGGTGTTGGCGTCGGCGTTCTCCGCCACCGCGCGCACCACGATGTCGCGGTCGGTCAGGATGCCGGCGAGATTCGCGCCGTCGGTGACGACGACGTCGCCGATGTCGGCCTCCTTCATCACCCTGGCCGCCTCGTCGAGGGTGGTCTCCGCCGGCAGGTAGATCACCTGCCGGGTCATCACGTCTGCGACCCGGTAACCGGTCATGAGAGCCCCTCCAGAGCACGTTGAGCCGATCGGGATGCGGTACCCCGTCACCTGACGGCTACACCACGTTCCGCCTACCCGTTCAACAGTTTCTCCAGCAGGTCCGCCACGGGTAGTTCGGTGCGCTCCCCGGTGGCCCGGTCGCGCAACTCGACGTACCCGTCGGCCAGGCGGCGTCCGACCACAACGGTGCGGGGGATGCCGATCAGCTCCGCGTCGGTGAACTTCACCCCGGCGGAGACCGCGGTCCGGTCGTCGACCAGCACCCGCAGGCCCGCGTCGGCGAGCCGGGCGCCGAGGTCGAGCGCCGCGTCGAGCTGCGGGCCCTTGCCGGCCGCCACCAGGTGTACGTCGCACGGCGCGACCGACGTCGGCCACACCAGCCCTCGATCGTCGTGGTGCTGCTCGGCGATCGCCGCCACCGCTCGGGAGACCCCGATGCCGTAGCAGCCCATGGTGGGCCGGACCGGCTTGCCCTGTGGACCGAGCACGTCCACCGCGAAGGCGTCGGTGTAGCGGCGACCGAGTTGGAAGATGTGCCCGATCTCGATGCCCCGACGCATGGTCAACCGGCCGGCGACACAGGCCGGACAGGGGTCACCGGGCCGCACCTCGGCGGCCTCGACCGTGCCCTCGGAGGTGAAGTCCCGGCCGCACACCACGTTCGTGGCGTGCCGGCCCGGCTCATTGGCCCCGGTCAGCCAGGCGGTACCCGACACCACCCGGGGGTCGACCAGGTAGCGGACGCCGAGCTTGTCGAACACCTGCGGCCCGAGGTAGCCCCGCACCAGCTCGGGATGCTCGTCCCAGGCGTCGAAGACATCAACGGTGGCCGGGGCCAGCGCGGCGGCCAGCCGTTTCAGGTCGACCTCGCGGTCCCCGGGCAACCCGACCACCAGCAATTCCGGCGCTTCGGCACCCGGCCGGCGTACGGTCAGCACCACGTTCTTCAGGGTGTCGGCGGCCGACCAGTCGTCCCGCCCGGCCAGCCGGCGGTCGTTGGCGAGCGCGACCAGGCTGGCGATTGTCGGCGTCTCGGGGGTGTCGTGCATCTCGATCGCCGGCTGCGCCTGCGGGTCGCCGGCCGCCGGCGCGGGCGTGGTCACCGCCTCGGTGTTGGCCGCGTAGTGGCAGTCGGTGCAGCCCACGTAGGTGTCCTCGCCGACCGGCGTGGCAGCCAGGAATTCCTCGGACGCGGAGCCGCCCATCGCGCCCGACATCGCGTGCACCACCGTGTAGTCGAGGCCGAGCCGGTCGAAAATCCGCTGGTACGCCGCGCGGTGCCGACCGTACGCCGCCCGCAGGCCCGCGTCGTCCAGGTCGAAGGAGTACGCGTCCTTCATCAGGAACTCGCGCCCACGCAGCAGACCGGCGCGGGGGCGGGCCTCGTCGCGATACTTGGTCTGGATCTGGAACAGCGTCACCGGAAGATCGCGGTACGAGGTGAACAGCTCCTTGACCAGCAGCGCGGCCAACTCCTCGTGGGTCGGTGCGAGCAGGTGCTCGGCACCGCGCCGGTCGGCCAGGGTGAAGATGTCGTCGCCGTACTCGGTCCACCGTCCACTGGTGCGGTAGGGCTCGGCGGGCAGCAGCGCCGGAAAGTGGACTTCCTGGTTGCCGATCGCGGTCATCTCGGCCCGCACGATCTCGGTGACCCGCTCCAGCACCAGCCGGCCCAGCGGCAACCAGGTGTAGCCGCCCGGTGCCGCCCGCCGGATGTACCCGGCCCGCAGCAGCAGCCGGTGGCTCGGCACCTCCGCGTCCGCCGGATCCTCGCGCAGGGTCCGAATCAACGACGTCGACATCCGCAACATCACCCCCGCACCCTAAAACCCCACCCCCCACCCCACCGACCCATTAATGCGGTGAATCTTGATGCGGCAGCGCCCCTATAGGGGGTCCGCATACCAAGATCTGTGGAAGCGGCTTTGGTGGGGGGTTGGCGGTTTAGGTTGTGGTGGGGGTGGGGGCTTGTTTACTGACGTGCGGGGGGTTGAGGCCGGCGTACTCGATGTCGGTTTTGTTGATGCCGGTCCTCCGGACGGTCCAGTGGTGCTGCTGCTGCACGGCTGGCCGTACGACATCCACAGCTTCGCCGAGGTCGTGCCGCTGCTCACCAGCGCCGGCCACCGGGTGCTGCTGCCCTACGCGCGCGGCCACGGCAGCACCAGGTTCCGCTCCGCCGACGCGGTGCGCAACGCCGAGCCGGCCGCCCTTGCGGTCGACACCGTCGCGTTCCTCGACGCGCTGGAGATCGAGCGGGCGACACTCGCCGGGTTCGACTGGGGTGCCCGCAGCGCCGGCATCGTGGCCGCGCTCTGGCCGGAGCGCTGCCGGGGCCTGGTCGCGGTGAGCGGCTACCTGATCGACGGTCAGGCGTCGGGACGGGTGCCGCTGCCCCCGGCCGCCGAGCACGCCTGGTGGTACCAGTACTACTTCGCCACCGAACGCGGCCGGGAGGGCTACGCGCGCAACACCCGTGACTTCGCCAGACTGATCTGGCAGACCGCCTCGCCGAAATGGGACTTCGACGAGGCCACCTTCGACCGCAGCGCTGCGGCGTTGGACAACCCGGACCACGTCGACATCGTCATCCACAACTACCGCTGGCGGCTGGGCCTCGCCGACGGGGAACCGCAGTACGCGGATCTGGAGGAGAGGCTGGCCGGCAAACCGCCGATCAGCGTGCCGACGATCAGCCTGGAAGGTGACGCCAACGGCGCTCCCCACCTGCCACCCGGGGCGTACGCGAAGCAGTTCACCGGCCCGTACGAGCACCGCACGGTCGGCGGCGGGGTGGGGCACAACCTGCCGCAGGAGGCGCCGCAGGCGTTCGCCGACGCGGTGCTGGCGGTCGCCTCCCGCTGACCGGGCGTCAGCCGCGCTCGGTGTGGGCGACGAAGCGACGCCAGCGGGTCAGCGGGTCAGCGGAGCTTGGTGTGGGCGACGAAGCGACGCCAGGCGGCCGGCTCGAAGGTGAGCGCCGGGCCGGTCGAGTCCTTGCTGTCGCGTACGCCGACCACGTCGGGCAGGTTGTCGGCCACCTCGACGCACTCTCCGCCCGCGCTGCGGGTGGACTTGCGCCAGGTCGCGCCGGTCAGATCGTGGACCACGACTCCATCACTTCCTTCATAAGCAGCTCGGACTGTCCCTTGGGGAGGGCGACGCTGCGAATGCCGTCCCATCTGCCGTGCAGGGTAGCGAGTTCCTCGGCCCTGTCGATGGTCGCGCCACCAAGATGATTCTCCAGGTGGCCGACCCAGTCGCCGTCGGCTCCACAAGCCAGGGAGAACGGACCGGCGTGGCCCACATGCACGCTCACCTCGGCCGGGATGACGAGGATCAGCACGCCACCGCGTTGCACGCAGTCGAGCAGGTGCCCGATCTGCTGCGTCATGATGCCCCGGAAGCTCTCGTCGACCCGGCGCAGCGTGGCCTCCTCGATCACCGCGATCAGGATCGGTGGGTTGTCGGGCCGGGTCAGGATCGCCTGCCGGTCCATTCGGATCGCCACCCGCCGCTCCACCTCGTCGTCGGTGAGCATGTCGTCGGCGCGGATCACCGCGCGGGCGTAGTGCTCGGTCTGGAGCAGCCCCGGGATCAACGTCGGGTGGTAGCAGCGCAACTGGGTGGCGCCGCGCTCGGCGTCCAGCCACGGCCGCAGGAAGTGTGGCTGGCCGTGCAACTCGGCGATGCGCAGCAGCCCCAGCAGCAGGCCGTCGCTGTTCAGCACCTCGTCGGCCCGCTTGAGGAAGAGCCGGTCGAACGGACGCTGCCCCAGCTCGATCGCCGAGATCTGCGAGCCGGAAAAGTGCACCTGCTTGCCGAAGTCCTCCTGGGTCAGCTCGGCGGCCAGCCGCAGCCGGCGCAACTGTGCCCGGATCAGTTCGGCGGTCGGCTCGGATTCCACACTGCCTCCACGATCGATCGGCTGCTCAAACGGTCTTCCCGGCCAGACGTCGGCCGCGCCACGGCCACAGTCGATGCCTTTCGACAGTAGTCGTACGGTCACCAGACTGTCACTCGGCGGTCCTGCTCCCATCCATCGGGGACGGGGTGGGGCTGCGCCGGGGCCGCCCCCGCTCTCCCCCGTGCCGGGGCGGCCCCTCCCGTGGGAACGCCAGGAGGTGGACATGCCCGATCCGAACCAGCAAGCCGTGCCGCGCCCTGACCCGGTCGCGCCGCCGGTCGTCGAGCGTCGTGACGCGGTCGCGCCGCCGGTCGTCGAGCGTCGTGACGCGGTCGCGCCGCCGGTCGTACCGTCTCGTGGTCGGGCTGCCGGGATGCCCGTGCCGCGTCGCGGGCCGGCGGCCGAGCGGCCCCGGCGGCACCCGCTGGACGGCCCGCAGCATCTGCCGCTACGCCCGCTCTGGTTGTGCCGCGCCTGCGGGCTGTCCTGGCCGTGCGCCGAGGCCCGGCTGCTGCTGCGGGTCGAGTACGACAACCGCTGGCTCGACCTGGCCGTCTACCTGTCCGGGCTCTACTACGAGGCGACCCACGACCTGTTCCGGCTGGACCCGGAGGGCGGTCCCACCCCGCGCGAGCTGTTCCAGCGGTTCGTCGCCTGGGGCCCGTACCGTCGCCCTGCCGTCGGCCTGCCCCCGGTCTGCACCGGCCGCTGCCGCACGGCCTGACCCGGGAAGCCCACGCCGACGGTGAAGGTCGGGTGGCTGCGGCGGGCGTACCGGTACGCCACAACTCCGAGGGGTGTCGATGACGTCCGCCACGTTCGTCCGCACGGGGCACCACCAGGAGGGTGGCCGATGCAAAACTTCCGGTGGTAGGCAGGAGTTCCTTCCTACTCGCATGTCGGAGGAGTGAGCAGGTGCGCTGGCGCAGTTACGTAGCGGTCGGGGACAGCTTCACCGAGGGCCTGGACGATGCCTACCCGGACGGCAGTTTCCGGGGTTGGGCGGATCTGGTGGCCACCCGGCTCGCCGCCGAGGCCGGCCCCGACTTCGCGTACGCCAATCTGGCCATCCGGGGGCGGACCTTTCCGAGTGTGGTGGCCGAGCAGGTGCCGGCGGCCCTGGCGATGAAGCCCGACCTGATCAGCTTCGCGGCGGGCGGCAACGACGTGCTGCGCCGCAGCTTCGACCCGGACACCCTGGTCTCCCGCTTCGAAGAGGTGGTCAGCCGGCTGCGCAGCCGGGGCGCAGATGTGCTGCTGTTCCGGTTCGCCGACGTGATGGCGCGGCTGCCCGGCCAACGGCTGATCGCGCCCCGGGTCGCCCTGCTCAACCGCGCGGTCGGGGAGACCGCCGAGCGGCACGGCGCCATCCTGGTCGACCTGTACGCCGACGACACGTACCTGAACCCGATGCTCTGGAGCACCGACCGGCTGCACCTGTCTCCGGCCGGGCACCGCCGCGTGGCCGGTCAGGTGCTGACCGCGCTCGGTGTCGGGTGCGACGAGGAGTGGCTGCTGGTCCCGCCGAACCCGGAGCCCACCCCCTGGCTGTCCGCCCGCACCGCCGACCTCCGCTGGGCCGGTCAACACCTGGCCCCCTGGCTCAAGCGCCGCCTCACCGGCCGCTCCTCCGGCGACACCCGCACCGCCAAACGCCCCACCCTCACCCCCCTAACCGACTAACCCCTCCCCTCCCTCCCTCCCCTCCCCCCTCCCACCCTCCCCCCTCCCTCTCCGGTCGATCATGAAGTTATTGCCCTAGTTGATCTCCGAATCGGGCAATAACTTCATGGTCAACAGGGCTACCTGGTGCGGAAGCGGATCCAGGTGCGGTCGGTGCCGGAGCCGACGCCAAGGTAGATGGCCGGCGGGCTGGACAACTCGAGAATGCCGTCAGGCAGCGTTCGAAAGTACGGGACGTCCTTGGGATCTGACCAGAGGCCGTCGAGTTCGGATACGGGTGTGTAGTGGCCGCCGACGACGTATCCACCCCCACCGTTCGTACTGGTCAGCCAGAGCAGCCCGCCGTCGCCGGCCTCGACCGAGTACGTGTCGCCGGGCAGTCGGGCACCCTCCCGCCAGGCGTCGCTGACCAGCCGCCACGTCCGAGTCGGGTTCGGTACCACGTCTTCGGACTGGGAGTCGACCAACCACACGTCCGCGCCGTCCGGGGAGACCAGCAGGCTGGCGGCTCCGGTCACCGGGGGTAGTTTCCGCCAGGTCTTTGCCCCGTCCTCGCTGACCGCGACGGTCAGCGCGTTCTCCTCCTTGACGCCCACCCACAGGCGGCCGTCACCGCCCTCGGTGAGCTGATAATTCTTGGCAAGGACCACCGGTGGTTGGCTGACGCCGCCGCCCCCGGTGACTCGGGCGAGCTGCCGGCGGGGGCAGGCAGGTGGTTGCAGACCGTTGCCGCCAGGGCAGTGGATCAGGAACCCACCGCTGGTTGCAACGAAGAGCAGGGCTGCCGTGGGGGGCCCTTCACTGGGGTGTTCGGTGAACGTCGCACCGCCGTCCGTGGTCCGGATGACGGCCCGCTCGCAGTCTCCGGTCAGATCCCGGCCGAAGCAGGTGTCGCTGTAGGACCAGCCGTGTCGGGCGTCGACGAATCGTGGCTGAACGTGAGCAGCGGTTCCGCCGCGGGCACCAACGTGCCGATCGACCGGGCACGTGCACCTCCCGCTGCCGGGCCAGGTGCCTGACGGCGGTACGGAGCCGACGGAGCCGGCTGGTGGCCAGGTTCCAGGCCACCCGGCGGACGAACGCCGACGGGTCGTCGTACGCGCTGATCCGGTCCCAGCTCAAGTGTCCGGCAGAACGCCTCCTGGGTGAGGTCCTGCGCCTCGGCGTGATCACCGAGGTACGCGTAGAGCTGCACCGCCACCCGCTGGACGTGCGCCTGGTAGAACTCGCTGAAGTCCACCGGCGGTGGATCGGCCCCTGGTGGCGCTGCGGTCATGGCGGTCCTCGTGTTCGGCGGCAGTCAGGAGTGTCACGCCTGGCGGACCACATCCGCTGCACCCGAATCCTGATGGCCGAGCGAAGCCCGGCGTACTTTGGGGACCATGTCTGTGCCGAACGATCCCGATCCCCGACTTCAGTCGTACGCGGACCCGCAGCGACTGGTCACCACCGACTGGCTGGCCGAGCATCTGGGCGACGACGGTCTCGTGGTCGTCGAGTCCGACGAGGACGTGCTGCTCTATGACAGAGGTCACATCCCGGGTGCCGTCAAGGTCGACTGGCATCTGGAGCTGAACGACCAGGTGACCCGGGACTACCTGGACGCCGAACGGTTCGCCGAACTCTGTGCCGCCAAGGGCATCGGCCGTGACGACACGGTCGTCTTCTACGGCGACAACTTCAACTGGTGGGCCGCGTACGCCCTCTGGGTCTTCACCCTCTTCGGTCACCAGGACGTACGGCTGCTCGACGGCGGCCGGCAGAAGTGGATCGCCGAGGGGCGTGAGCTGACCCGCGACAAGCCGAATCGGCCCCGGGCGGACTATCCGGTGCCGCAGCGCGACGACGCGCCGGTACGGGCGTTCCGCGAGGAGGTGTCGGCGCACGTCGACGCCGGCCGGCCGCTTGTCGACGTGCGGTCGCCGGGCGAGTACACCGGCGAGATGCTGCACATGCCGGACTACCCGCAGGAGGGTGCGCTGCGCGGCGGTCACATCCCCGGCGCGGTGAGCAAGCCGTGGAAGTCCGCCGCCAACGACGACGGCACCTTCAAGTCGGCCGACGAGCTGCGGGGCATCTACGCCGACCAGCTCGGCCTGACGCCGACCGACGACGTGATCGCGTACTGCCGGATCGGCGAACGCTCCAGCCATACCTGGTTCGTGCTGCGGCACCTGCTCGGCTACCCGAAGGTGCGCAACTACGACGGCTCCTGGACCGAGTGGGGCAACCTCGTCCGGGCCCCCGTCGTCAAGGGCCCCGACCCGAGGTAACGCCAGGTTGATCATGAGGTTAGCGGCGAAAACAGTGATCAACTACGCCGCTAACCTCATGATCAACGCAGCGGGATCGGTAGCGCAGGGGGATCGGGAAGGCGGGGGTCAGTGCGGGGCCGGGGCCGTGAGGTAGCGCTGGATGGTGGGGGCCAGCCAGGCGATCAGTTCGCCGGGGGAGATGTCGACCATCGGGGGTAGGCGCAGGACGTAGCGGGTCAGGGCGACGCCGAGCAGTTGGCTGGCGACCAGTCCGGCGCGCCGTGGGGCCTCGGCGGGGTTGGCGACCACCCGACCGACCGCCACGCCGAGCTGGGTGGCGAAGATGTCGCGTACCCGCTGCGCTCCGCTCGGATTGGTGCTCGCCGTGCGCAGCAGCGCCGGCAGGGTGGAATCGCCCTCCCACCGAGTGAAGAAGTAGCTGACCAGCGCCGTGCCAAGGCGATCAACCGGCACGTTGCTCAGGTCGGGCAGCCGCAGATCGAACTCGGCCGCCGTGGCGAACAGGTTCTCCTTGCTGCCGTAGTACCGCATCACCATCGACGGGTCGATCCGCGCGTCCGCAGCGATGGCCCGGATCGTCGCCCGGTCGTACCCGTCGGCGGCGAAGCGGTTCCGGGCAGCCCGCAGGATCGCCGCGCGGGTCGCCTCCGAGCTGCGGCGTCCGCCGCTCGACGCCGCCAGTTTCGCGCTCTGGCGTCCGCCGTCTGCCGCCGGCTCCGCGACCGGTTGCTGAACCCGTTCGGGTACGCCCTCCGTCATGTGACCGACGGTATGCCAACGGTTGTTGACTTTCCAACCCGGGGCGACCTACCGTTGCCAACAAGCGTTGGCCAACACTTGTTGGCATAACCTCGGAGGAGGTCGTCATGCTGCCCGAACGAACTGAGGTACTGGTCGTCGGCGCGGGTCCGACCGGGCTCACCGCCGCACTCACCCTGGCCCGTCGAGGGGTTGAGGTGACCGTCGTCGACCAGCGGGAGAAGCCGGCGGTGACCTCGCGGGCGGCGGTCGTGCACGCGTACACCCTGGAGGTGCTCGACCGGATCGGAGCCGGCGAGGCGCTGGTGACCCGAGGGCTGCGGTCGGCCCGGTTCAGCGTCCGCGACCGCGACCGGGTGCTGGTCACCGTGCCGTTCGGCGGGTTGCCCAGCCGGCACCGGTACGCGCTGATGGTGTCCCAGTCGGTGACCGAAGAGGTGCTCACCGACCGGCTGGCCGAGGCCGGCGTGCGGGTGCTGCGCCCGTACCGGCTCACCGGCCTGCGGCGCGACGGCGAGGGCGCGGTGGCCGACCTCGACGGCACGATCGTGCGCGCCCGGTGGGTGGTCGGCGCCGACGGGATCAACAGCAGCGTCCGCGAGTTGGCCGGCATCGCCTTCACCGGGCCGGCCGGCTCCGAGGAGTCGTTCGTGCTCGCCGACGTACGCGTCGACAGCGGTCTGCCCCGCGACGGCGCGTCGATCTTCCTCGCCCGGGGCGGGCCGCTGGTCTGGGCGCCGCTGCCCGACGGGCGGGTACGCCTGGTCGCCACCGTCACCGATCCGCCCGCCGAGCCGGACGCGGCCTATCTGCAACGCCTGCTCGACGAGCGCGGCCTCCGGCAGCGGCCGGACCGGGTGCGCGAGGTGCTCTGGTCATCGCGTTTCCGGCTGCACCGACGGGTCGCCGGGACGTTCCGCTCCGGGCCGGTGCTGCTGGCCGGGGACGCCGGGCATGTGCACAGTCCGGCCGGCGGGCAGGGCATGAACCTCGGCATCAGCGACGCGGTCGACCTCGGTGAGACCCTGGCCGACGTGCTCGCCGGAGCGGCCGAGACCCGGCTGGACGAGTACGCGGCCAGACGTCGCCCGCTGGCACACGAGGTGGCCGGATTCGCCGACCGACTGACCCGCCTCGCTACCGTGCCACCCGCCGCTCGGCCGGCCCGGGACCTGCTGCTACGCCTGATTTCGATGCTGCCGCCGGTGCGGCACCGGATCGCGCTCCGGCTCTCCGGCCTCAGCCAACGCCCGACGTGAGTCGACGTTCCCGGTAATCGGACTGGCGGGTAACCACGGCCCCACGCTGTCGACAGTCGGGTCTACGCTGGCCCGGTGACGGTGGAGCAGCAGGCCCGGGGCGCAAGTGGCGGGGCCACGGGGGCGGGACGACGCCGATCCCGCAAGGACGAGATTCTTGAGATCGCGGTGGGTCTGTTCGCCTCGCGGGGTTACCACGGTGTGTCGATGGACGACATCGGCGCGGCTGCCGGTGTGACCGGCCCGGCGCTCTACCACCACTTCGCCGGCAAGGAGGCGATGCTGGTCGCCGCGCTGACGCCGGTGAGTGAGGGACTGCTCGACGGCGGGCGGCAGCGCTCCGCCGCCCATTCCGGCGACCCGCGCGCTTCGCTGGAGTCGCTCATCGACTTCCACGTGGACTTCGCGCTCGCCAACCCGGCCGTCATCGCGCTGCACCTGCACGAGCTGGACCGGCTGCCGGAGGAGCCCCGGCGGCGCATCCGCCGACTTCAGCGGCTCTACGTCGAGGAGTGGGTCACCGTGCTGACCGCCCTGCATCCGGGGCTGCCGGACGGCGAGGCGCGGGTGTTGGCACACGCCGCGTTCGGCCTGATGAACTCCACCCCGTTCCTCGGCGGCGAGGTCGACCGCCGGCGTCGGGCCGAATTGCTGCGCGCCGCCACGCTGGCCGCGCTGCTCGCCCCCACCGACCCCGCCTGACAGTCGCCGTCCGGCGTCCTGGCTGACCCGCCCAGGCCGGTGCATTTCATCACATACCCGCTCGCCGCCACCGGCCGAGGAGCCGACCCCGGTACGCCCGCGCTCGCAGTCGCTCGGGCACCGCGCTTGGGCCCTTCTCTGCCGCAGGCGTTGAGCGGGGGGCCTTCCTCGCAACCGGGGCGGCGTGGTTCGCTAGCCCGCGTCCCACAAGATGGAACGCTCGGAGGAATCATGATCGAGTCGCTGCTGGTCGCCAACCGGGGCGAGATCGCCCGCCGGATCATCCGTACCGCCCGGCGGCTCGGGGTACGGGCGATCGCGGTGCACTCGGAGGCCGACGCCGATCTGCCGTTCGTCGCCGAGGCCGACGAGGCCGTCTGCGTCGGGCCGGCCAATCCGGCACAGAGCTACCGCAACACCGAGGCGATCCTCGCCGCCGCCCGGTCGACCGGCGCGCAGGCGATCCACCCCGGTTACGGCTTCCTGTCGGAGAACGCCGACTTCGCCCGTACCGTCGAGGCCAGCGGGCTGATCTGGGTCGGACCCGGCGCGGACGCGATAAGCGCGATGGGCGACAAGATCAATGCGCGGAACCTGATGGCGGCGGCCGGCGTGCCCGTGGCGGCCGGGACCACCGAGCCGGCGGCCGACCTGACGGCGGCGGTCGCGGCGGCGGCGGAGATCGGCTACCCGGTGATGGTGAAGGCCGCCGCCGGTGGCGGCGGCATGGGCATGGGTGTGGCGGCCGACGAGGCTGCGCTGCGCACCGAGTACGACAAGGTGCGGGCCTTCGCGGAGCGGATGTTCGGCGACGGCTCGGTGCTGCTGGAGCGCTACTTTCCCCGGGTGCGCCACGTCGAGGTGCAGATCCTCGGCCTGGCCGACGGTCGGGTGCTGGCGTTGGGCGAGCGGGAGTGCTCGGTGCAGCGACGCAACCAGAAGCTGGTGGAGGAGTCGCCCTCCCCGACGGTCTCGCCGGAGCTACGGTCCCGCCTGCTGGCTGCGGCCGTGCGGGCGGGCGAGGCGGTTGACTACCGCAACGCCGGCACTGTCGAATGCCTGCTCGATCCGGCGACAGGGGAGTTCTTCTTCCTGGAGATGAACACCCGGCTCCAGGTGGAGCACCCGGTGACCGAGCTGGTGCACGGCATCGACCTGGTGGAGGAGCAGCTGCGGGTGGCCGCCGGCCTGCCGCCGACCTTCGACCCGGACGCGCTGACCTCGCGCGGGCACGCCATCGAGTTGCGGATCAACGCCGAGGACCCGAAACGGTTCCTGCCCGGCCCGGGAACGATCAAGACCTGGGTGGAGCCGATCGGCGAGGGGGTACGCGTCGACTCCGGCTACGTCGAGGGAAACACTGTCACGCCGTTCTACGACAGCCTGATGGCGAAGCTGATCGTGTACGGCCAGGACCGCACCGAGGCCCTGGCCCGTGCCCGCGCCGCAGTGGCCGCCTTCGACCTCTCCGGCCCCAAGCACAACCTCCCCTTCTTCGCCGATCTGCTGGAGAACCAGGAATTCCTCTCCGGCAACTACGACACCACAATCGTCTCCCGCCTCCGCTGATCTCGGCACCGGTCCGCTCGGTTGATCATGAAGTTATTGCACTCCGCCCGGCGTGTCGTGGGCAACAACTTCATGATCGCCGAGGGCAAGTGGGTGGGGTGAGGGGCGGTGGGGCGTGACATGCTGGGGGTGTCAGGGGCAGGACGTGTCACAGCGAGGTGGCCGGATGGCGGAGATGCCGGAGTACGTGTCCATTCGTGAGGTCGGGCCGCGCGACGGGTTGCAGAACGAGGCGCCGATTCCGACCGACGCCAAGGTGCGGCTGCTCGACGCGCTCTCGCGCACGGGGGTACGACGGATCGAGGCGGTGTCGTTCGTGCACCCCAGGGCGATTCCGCAGATGGCCGACGCCGACGAGGTGTGGCGACGGGCGCAGCAGGTCGACGGGGTGCGTTACTCGGCGCTGGTGCCGAACACTCGCGGCGCGCAGCGCGCCCTGGCGGCCGGCTTCACCGAGATCGAGGTGGTCGTCTCGGCGAGCGACACGCACAACCGGCGCAACGTCAACCGCTCCACAGACGAGTCGCTTGACGACATCGCCGAGCTGATCGACCTGCTGCACGATGCCGGTGCCCGCGCCGAGGTCATCGTCGCCACCAGCTTCGGCTGCCCCTACGAGGGCGACATCGATCCGGCGCGGGTGGCCGCCATCGTGGACCGGGTGGTCCGCGACGGCGCCGACCGCGTCGCGTTCGGCGACACCACCGGCATGGGTACGCCCCGACGGGTCCGTGAGCTGCTCACCGCCGTACGCGACCGCAACGCCGACGTCCCGGTGCTGCTGCACTTCCACAACACCCGCGGCACCGCGTTGGCCAATCTGCTGACCGCCCTGGAAGTCGGCGTCACCGAGTTCGACGCCAGTGTCGGTGGGCTGGGCGGCTGCCCGTACGCGCCCGGGGCGAGCGGGAACCTGGCCACCGAGGAGGCGGTGCACATGCTGCACGACATGGGTATCGACACCGGCATCGACCTGGACGCCCTGATCGAGGTAGCCGAGCTGGCCGAGCACCTGACCGCCCGCACTCTGCCTTCCGGCGTCCTCCGCGCCGGCCCCCGCACCCGCCTAACCTCCTCCTAACCTCCAACCCCCACCCACCCCCACCCCCGCTCAGCGCCCGTTGATCATGAGGTTGGCGGCAGAGTTGATCTCTACAACTGCCGCTAACCTCATGATCAACGCTGGGGTTTCCGGGGTGGGTGGAGGTGGGGTAGCCTAACGATCGTTCAGGTGCTTGAGGTGGGGGGCCGTGGTGACGGTTGACGGTGAGGCGCTGGAGCAGCTGCGCAAGCGGGTCCGGGCCGGCGGCGCGGAGAAGTACCACGCGGCGAATGCCGCCAAGGGCAAACTGTTCGCCCGGGAGCGGGTCGCACTGTTGGTCGACGAGGGCTCCTTCGTCGAGGACGGGCTCTACGCCAACGCGGTGGCCGAGGGGCTGCCGGCCGACGGAGTGGTCACCGGCACCGCCACCGTCGACGGTCGTCAGGTATGCCTGATGGCCAACGACTCCACCGTCAAGGCCGGTAGCTGGGGTGCGCGTACCGTCGAGAAGATCATCCGGATCATCGAGCGGGCCTACGACACCGGCGTCCCGATGGTCTACCTGGTCGACTCGGCGGGGGCCCGGATCACCGACCAGGTCGACCTGTTTCCCGGGCGACGTGGCGCCGGGAAGATCTTCTGGAACCAGGTCCGCGCATCCGGCTCCATCCCCCAGGTCTGCGCCCTGTTCGGGCCCAGCGCGGCCGGCGGGGCGTACATCCCGGCGTTCTGCGACGTGGTCGCCATGGTCGAGGGCAACGCCAGCATGTACCTGGGGTCGGATCGGATGGTCGAGATGGTCACCGGCGAGAAGACCACCCTCGAAGCGATGGGCGGGGCGCGGGTGCACTGTGCCGAGTCCGGCGTCGGGCACTTCCTCTGCAAGTCCGAGGCTGAGGCGCTCGACGTGGTGAAGCGCTACCTGTCGTACCTGCCGGCGAACTGGACGCAGCAGCCGCCCGCCGCCCCCGCCGTCGAGGCGCCGGCGAAGGCCGACCTCGCCGCGCTGGTGCCGGCGAGCGAGCGGCAGGCGTTCGACATGCGGCGGTACGTCAAGGGCCTGCTCGACGAGGACTCCTTCTTCGAGATCCAGGCCCTCTGGGCCAAGGAGTTGACCATCGGCTTCGGCCGACTCAACGGCGAGGTCGTCGGCGTGGTCGGCAACAACTCGATGTTCAAGGGCGGGGTGCTCTTCGTCGACTCGGCGGACAAGGCGACCCGGTTCGTGCAGCTCTGCGACGCGTTCAACGTGCCCCTGCTGTTCCTGAGCGACGTGCCCGGCTTCATGGTCGGCAGCGCGGTGGAGAAGCAGGGCATCATCCGGCACGGCGCAAAGATGATCACCGCGATCTCCGAGGCGACCGTACCGAAGATCTGCGTGGTGGTGCGTAAGGCGTACGGTGCCGGCCTCTACGCCATGGCCGGGCCGGGCTTCGAGCCGGATGCCACCATCGCGCTGCCCACCGCCAAGATCGCGGTGATGGGTGCGGAGGCCGCGGTGAACGCCGTGTACGCCAACAAGATCGCGGCCATCGAGGACGAGGCCGAGCGGGCGGCGTTCGTCGCCGCCCGACGCGAGGAATACGAGCGGGACATCGACATCGTCCGGCTCGCCAGCGAGCTGGTGATCGACGCGATCGTGGAGCCGCAGCAGCTACGCGCCGAGCTGGTGCGCCGGTTCGCCGCCGCCCGGAGTAAGCAACGGCACTTCTCCCGGCGACGGCACGGCGTCACCCCGGTCTGAGCCGTCCGGCACCAGCACGATCCCGCTCCGGCGTCACGAGCGCCCGGCGGGCCGTCCACACAGGAGGAACCCGATGGACTTCCGGCTCACCGAGGAGCACGAGGCGCTACGCGACAGCGTGCGGGACTTCGCCCGCGAGGTGGTCGCGCCGGTCATCGCCGAGCACTACGAGCAGCACACCTTCCCGTACGAGATCATCCGTCAGATGGGCAAGATGGGCCTGTTCGGCCTGCCCTTCGCCGAGGAGCACGGCGGCATGGGCGGCGACTACTTCGCCCTCTGCCTGGCCCTGGAGGAACTGGCCCGGGTCGACTCCAGCGTGGCGATCACCCTGGAGGCGGCGGTCTCGTTGGGCGCGATGCCGATCTACCGGTTCGGCACCGACGAGCAGAAGGCACGGTGGCTGCCCCGGTTGCTCAGCGGCGAGGCGCTGGCCGGGTTCGGGCTCACCGAGCCGGGCTTCGGCTCGGACGCGGGGGGCACCGAGACCCGGGCGGTGCTGGACGAGGCGACCGGCGAATGGGTCATCAACGGCTCGAAGGCGTTCATCACGAACTCCGGCACCGACATCACCGCCCTGGTCACCGTCACCGCCGTCACCGGCACGCAGCCGGACGGCACGAAGGAGTTGTCCTCGATCATCGTGCCCAGCGGGACGCCCGGCTTCACCGTCGCGCCCGGCTACTCCAAGGTCGGCTGGACGGCCTCGGACACCCACGAGCTGAACTTCGACGACTGCCGGGTGCCGGCGGAGAACCTGCTCGGCGAGCGTGGTCGCGGCTTCGCCCAGTTCCTGCGCATCCTCGACGAGGGCCGGATCGCCATCGCCGCGCTGGCCGTCGGCCTCGCCCAGGGCTGTGTCGACGAGTCGATCAAGTACGCGAAGGAGCGGCACGCCTTCGGCCAACCGATCGGCAACTACCAGGCGATCCAATTCAAGATCGCCGACATGGAGGCGAAGGCGTACACCGCCCGACTCGCCTACTACGACGCCGCTGCCCGGATGCTGGCCGGCGAGCCGTTCAAGCGGCAGGCGGCGATCGCCAAGCTGCACGCGAGCACGATCGCGGTGGACAACGCCCGCGAGGCGACACAGATCCACGGCGGGTACGGCTTCATGAACGAGTACCCGGTGGCCCGGTTCTGGCGGGACTCCAAGATCCTGGAGATCGGCGAGGGCACCTCCGAGGTGCAGCGCATGATCATCGCCCGCGATCTGGGGATGTGAACCGAGCGGATCGCCCGGACACAGCGGGCGGCCAGCCGACCGGCGCACTTCGATGTCGGTTCGGTGTGGACCGGCTACCGATCGGCGGTTGTCAGGTTTCGGCACGGCATCGTCGGGTGGCCGACGATCCCGTGTCCGGTGTCGGGCCTGGGCCGTATTGTCCGTGCCCATGGCTCCCGGTCATGATCGTCGATCCGGTCCGCCGCACGCCGGTCTGCCGGAGCTGCTGCGGGCGCACCGGCTGGCGGCCGGCGCGACCCAGGCTGAGCTGGCGGCCCGTGCCGGCGTCGGGGTACGGACGGTCCGTGACCTGGAACGTGGCCGTTCCACCCGGCCACAACGCACCACCATCGAGCTGCTCGCCGGGGCGCTCGGACTGACCGACTCCGCCCGTGCGGCGTTTCTGGCCGCAGCCCGGGGCACCAGCCCGTCGACCGTCCAGCCCGAGGTCGGTCCGCCGCTGGGGCTGCCGCCGCCACCGGAACTGATCGGCCGGGAGCGCGACATCACCGAGCTGGCCAGCCTGTTGAACGATCCACGCGGCCCCAGAGTGGTGAGCCTGGTGGGGTTGGCCGGCGTCGGTAAAACCGCCCTGGCGTTGGCGGCGGTCCACGCGGCCGCGCCCACCCACCCCGGCGGTGTCGCCGGGGTGCTGATCGGCGCAGGGTCGGACGCGGCTGACGTGCACGCCGCCGTCATGACGGTCTTCGGCGTGGCCCGGGACACCGAGTTGGCCGCGCGGCTCGGTGACCGGCGGGCGCTGCTGCTGGTGGACGCGGTGGAGCGGGCGCCCGATCCGGTGGCCGGCACCCTGCGGCGGCTCGTCGGTGCGGTGCCGCCGCTGCGGGTGCTGGTCACCGGCCGGCATCCGGTCGGGCTACCAAGCGAGTGGGTGCGCCCGGTGTCGCCATTGGAGGTGCCGCCACCGGGCGACACCGACCCGGCCACCCTCGCCGGCTATCCGGCGGTCGCCCTGTTCACCTCGCGACTGGCTCAGGTGCGGCGGGAACCGCCGGCCGACGCCGAGTTGCCCGCGCTGGCCGCCCTGGTACGCCGGTTGGGTGGGCTGCCGCTGGCGATCGAACTGATGGCGGCGCGCGGCCGGTTGCTCGATCTCACCGAACTGCTCGACCGGTACGGCGACCGGGTGTTGGATCTGGACACCTCGGCCGCCACGCACAGCGGTTGGGAGGCACGGCCACGGGGTGACGATGCCCGCACGGCGGTGGCGGAGACCCTGCGCGACGCGGTGGCCACCAGTTACCGGCTGCTCGCCGCCGGGGACCGGGCGGCGCTGCGTCAGCTCGCCGCGTTCGGCAACCGGTGGTCGGTGGAGTTGGCCGAGGAGATGCTCGCCGGCAGCGGCGTCGATCCGGTGCCGCTGCTGAACCGCTTCCTCGATCTCGGGCTGCTGAGCGTACGGGGTGGTGGCTCGTTCCGGTTCCGACTCGTCGACGCCGTCCGCGACTACGCCGTCGAGCAGGCGTCCGGTGCCGGTGAGTCGACGGTGATCCGACGTCGGCACGCTCGGGTGGTGACCCGCCTGGTGGAGCGAACCGCGTCGGGGTTGACGGGCGCCGGTGCCGGTGCCGCCGCGCACCGTCTCGACGAGGTCACCGGCGACATCAGCTCCGCGCTGGCGTACGCGGCGGTCGACGACCCTTTGACCGCGTTACGCCTCGCGGTGAACCTGCCCCGGTGGTGGCGGTTACGGGGGCGGGACGTCGTCGGCCGGCAGTGGCTGCTGCGCCTGCTGGCGGATCCGCGTACCGCCGATGCCGATCCGGCGCTGCGCGCGTGGGCCGCAGTCGGTGTGGCGATGCTCGCGGGCGAGCACGGCGCAGGCGCAACGGAGCTGTCCACGGCCCGCGCGGCGTTGGCGGAGTTCCGTCGGCTCGGTGACGTGCCGGGCGAACTGGAGGCGCGGGCGGTCCTCGGCGTCCTGCTGGCCGCGACCGGACGGCCGGGCCAGGCACGGGAGCAGGCGGAGGCGGTACTGGCCCTGGCCACCGAGCATGGCCTGACCCGCCAGATGGCGGTCGCGCAGCATCAGCTGGCGTGGCACGAGATCAGGCTCGGTGACCTGATCACGGCTCGTCGCCGGCTGGCGGTGGTGGACCGGCTCGGTGGTCAGTGCGCGGAGCAGCGACTGCGGGTGCTGGCTCGGGGCACCGTCGCGGAGGTGTTCCGCCTGGAGGGCCGGTACGCCGACGCGGCCGACGAGGCTCGCCGGGTGTTGACGGCCTTCGGCGATCTGGGCACCCCGCGTGGCCGGCGGCAGGTGCTGGGGACGCTGGGTCTGGCCCTCGCCCAGGACGGTCGGGCGACCGAGGCCGCCGAGGTGCTCGCCGAGCTGCGTCCACTCGACGGCACCGGCGCACTGATCGAGGGTCATCTGGCTCTGCATCGTGGGGCCCGGGAGGTCGCGGCGGAGTGGTTCACGGCCGCAGCGGAGCCGGACGAGACCGGTCGGGACCGACGCACGGTCGTGGAGGCTCTGGTGGGGCTGGCGGCGAGCACCTCGGACGCGAGTGTGCTCGATCGGCTGGAAGTGGCCTGCCGCGAGGGCGGCATCCGGCTGCTGGAGCACGAGGAGGAACTGCTCTACGTGCTGTCGGTGACCCGGCACGGCCCGACAGCCCAGAACCGGTGAGGCGGCCCACCGGTGGCGGGGACGGGGGTCGGCGCGGGCGAGGAAGCCCCCTGTTGCCACCCCTCGCTCATCGCCCGCGCCGGTTTCCCCCGTTACCCCCGCGCTGCGAGCCTAGCGAGGCACAGTCGGGCCGTCTGTCGGGTTTGGTGCGGTATCACCTATTGGGTCGGTGGTTCTGCCGGTGGTTCTGCCGGTGCCGTGACGCTCGGCTGTTGCCGTGCGTACCCAGGGTCCGCAGTAGCGGTTGGGGGCGACGGCAACCGATGGCGTGGGATGCCTCAGTGGCCCGGTTGGCCGCCTGGTGCGGGTGACCTCCCCTCCTTCTCGTCGCACTCGGCCGGGAGTTCGCCCGGTGCGACGGAGCGGCTGCCGGCGGTGGCGCAGGGATGTACGGCGTCGCGTACCCGCCGCAGGCCGTCGAGCAGTGCGGCCAGCGCAGCCGGGTCGAGTTGCCCGGTGAACCAGTCCTCGATGAGCTGGAGGTGCCCGGGCAGGCTCTCGTCGAGCCGGCGCAGGCCGGTCGGTGTGACGACCGCGTAGGAGCTGCGTCTGTCGGAGGGGCAGGCGCGGCGGGTGATCAACCCGTCGCGCTCCATCCGGTCCACCACCCGGGTCACGCCGCTGGTGGACAGTGAGGTCTGGGCGGCAAGATCGGTCATCCGCAGCTGGTTGGCGGGTGACCGGGCGAGCCTGGTCAGCACCTCGAACTCGACCGATGACAGGCCGTGCTCATCCAGTTGGGCGGCGAATCGGGCGGCCAGCCCGGCGTGCACCTCGAAGAGCAGGCCGACAGCCGTGATTCGAGGGTCGTCGAACGTGTTCGCTTCCACCAGTCCATCGTACCAATGCTTGACAGCAGGAATATTGCCGAGGATATAGTTGCTGACGCAGCCGTTGGGCTACTAAACAATATCTCCCGGAGGGCAGTCTCTCATGACCAGCAGCACCGAACCGGTTACCCGCGAGTGGAACGGCCTCACCATCCCGGCGGCCGGTACCTACCTGCTGGATGCGGCGCACAAGCGGGTCGGCTTCGTTGCCCGGCACATGATGGTGAGCAAGGTTCGCGGCGAGTTCGCGGACGCGAGCGCCACCATCACCATCGCCGAGGAGCCGCTGGAGTCCACGGTCTCCGCCACCATCCAGGCCGCCAGCATCAACACCGCCCAGGCGGACCGGGATGCGCACCTGCGCAGCCCAGAGTTCCTCGACGCGGAGAAGTTCGCCACGCTGGAGTACCGCAGCACCGGCGTGAAGTCGCAGGAGGGCAACGAGTTCGTCCTGACCGGCGAGTTGACCATCAAGGACGTGACCCGTCCGGTCGACCTCAAGGTCGAGTTCGAGGGTGTCGGCCGCAGCCCGTTCGGCCAGGACATCTTCGGTTTCTCGGCGAGCACCGAGATCGACCGTGAGGACTTCGGTCTGACCTGGAACGTGGCTCTGGAGTCCGGCGGCGTTCTGGTCGGCAAGAAGGTCAAGATCGAGATCGAGGGCGAAGCCATCCGGCAGTCCTGATCCGTACGCCCCGACAGGCCCGCGCCCGCACCGCGCGGGCCTGTCGGCTGTCCGGGGCCTCCACCCGTACGCGGACGCTGGTGCGAATTGTCACAACTTGTTCTTCACCGGGCGCCGGGGGCTCGACGGTGTGACTGGGTACCTGCTCCAGCGGGAGTGAGGGGCGAGGCGATCGGCCGCCACGGCGGGTGGACTGCGGCAATGGACCGATCTTCGGGGCGGCGGGGCTCAGCGCTCCCAGCGAGTATGGTTCACAGTGCGCTGCGGAGCGGCACCGTTCCGTGGCGTCGCGCGCCGGGAGGAAACATGGGCAGGGACGTCGATCGAGCCGCCTTCTCCCGTGAGGATCGAGTCCGGTACCGGCAGAAGGTCCGGCGCTGTCTCGACGTGTTCGCGCTCATGCTTGACGACTTCGGCTTCGACGCCGACCGGCCGATGACCGGCTTGGAGATCGAGCTCAACCTGGTCGACCCGGCCGCCGAACCGGCGATGCGCAACGAGGAGATCCTCGCCGCGATCGCCGACCCGTCGTTCCAGACCGAGCTCGGGCAGTTCAACCTGGAACTCAACGCCAACCCACGGCTGATCTCCGGCACCGGGTTCGCCGACTACGAGCGTGACCTCTGCGCGAGCCTCAACCGGGCCAACGAACGCGCCGCGCGGTCGGACACCCGGATCGTTCTGGTCGGCATCCTGCCCACCTTGAACGAGCGACACCTGGTGGCGGACAACCTCTCCACGAACGAGCGTTACCGCGTGCTCAACGACCAGATCGTCGGGGCCCGCGGTGAGGACATCGAGCTGGACATCCGGGGCGTCGAGCGACTGCGTACGCACAACGACTCCATCGCGCCGGAGGCGGCCTGCACCAGCCTCCAGTTCCACCTACAGGTGGCGCCGGACAGCTTCGCCGACTACTGGAACGCCTCCCAGGCGATTGCCGCCGCCCAGGTGGCAGTGGGTGCCAACTCGCCCTTCCTCTACGATCGGCAGCTCTGGGCGGAGACTCGAATCGCCCTGTTCGAGCAGGCCACCGACACCCGGCCGGACGAGCTGAAGGCCCAGGGCGTACGGCCCCGGGTCTGGTTCGGTGAGCGGTGGATAACCTCGATCTTCGACCTGTTCGAGGAGAACGTCCGCTACTTCCCGCCCCTGCTGCCGATCTGCGAGAGCGAGGACCCGGTGGAGGTCCTGCACGCCGGCGGCGTTCCCGAGCTGGCCGAGCTGCGGCTGCACAACGGCACCGTCTACCGGTGGAACCGGCCCGTGTACGACATCATGAACGGCCGTCCGCACCTGCGGGTGGAGAACCGGGTGCTACCGGCCGGGCCGACCGTGGTCGACATGCTGGCCAACGCCGCCTTCTACTTCGGGCTGGTCCGGGGCATGGCGGAGGCCGACCGGCCGATCTGGAGCCAGCTCACCTTCAGCTCCGCCGAGGAGAACTTCCACGCGGCCGCCCGCCGGGGCATGGAGGCGATCCTGCACTGGCCAGGGCTGGGCGAGGTGCCGGTGACCACGCTGGTGCTCGACACGCTGCTGCCGCTCGCCGCCGCCGGCCTCGACGGCTTCGGTGTCGCCGCCGCCGACCGGGACCGGTTGCTCGGCATCATCGAGCAACGCTGTCGTACCGGGCGCAACGGGGCGGCCTGGCAGACCGCCACCGTCTGGGCCGCCGAGCGCCACCTGGGCCTGGACCGCCGGGCCGCGCTGCATCACATGCTCCAGCGCTACGCGGAGTTGCAGTACACCAACGAGCCGGTGCACACCTGGCCGCTCGACTGAGCGAAGCGGCAACCTCACCGGATCTTGGTTCGCCTCTCAGTGGGTCGTTTCGCGTCAAGATCCAGACTGGCGACCGCGCTGCCGGGGACGGCCGCGGCGGTTGCCGCTCTCGGGTGTCTCCTCGCTGCCGAATGACGCCTCGGACGGCGAGGACCCGGATTTCCCACCCGCCTCCGCCGGCCTTTCCGGCTGCGCTGCCGAGGGCGGTGCTGCCGGTTTCGGTGCTGCCGGCTTGACCGCCGCTGGTTTGACCGCTGCCGGTCGCGGTGTGGTTTCCGCCGATCCGGCTTCCTCCCGGGTCGCCGTCACCTCGCCGGCCACCGTCCGGTCGAGCCGGTCGGCGGCCGCCGCGGACCGCGTGGCACTCGCCGAGGATCGCGAGGCACCCGCCGGGGATCGCGAGGCACCCGCCGGGGATCGCGAGGCACCCGCCGGGGACAGCGGGACACCCGCCCCGGACCGCTCGGCGTCCGGCGTGGGCCGGGTGGCGGCATCCGGTTCGGCCCCGGGCGTGTGCCGGTCGGAGTCACCGACTCGCTGCCGGGGCACCACCGGGGCCGCGTCGGGGCCGCTCGACCGGAGGGCCGCCAGCCGAGCGGCCCGCTGAGCCAGCGCCGCCACCAGGACCGACCCGCCGATGCCGACGATCACCGCGTACGGGGCGGTGAGATGCGCGGACACCTGTTCCGGGCTGATCGCGGTGAGCCTCGGTACGGCCAGGAAGTACGCGATGGCCACCAGCAGCGGCCCGGCGGCACCGGAGGCGGTCGCGCCGACCCGCCGCTCGGTCGCCCGGACGCCGCGCCGGGCAGCCAGCGCGCCGATCACCAGTGCTGAACCGAGCGACAGGACCGCGCCCGGCCAGTAGAAGTAGTCCCGGACCCAGAACTGGTCGTTGTCCGAGCTGAGTTGCCAGATCCCGAGCTGCGCGGTCGTCAGCCCGCGACCGGCGAGCACCGAGTCGACCACGGCGATGACCGCGAGCAGCCAGAGCCAGCCGGCGGTGGCGATGACGTTGGTGGCGGCGGCGCGGCAACGCAGTGCCCAGATCGCCACGAGCAGGCCGATCAGTACGCCGACCGCCGCGTATGCGGCGGCCATGTCCCGGGGGGACGGCGTGTCCGGCACCACCGCGACCCGGGCCGGCACGGCGACCAGCAACACCGTGATCAGCGCGCCCAGGCCGGCGGCCAGGGCCAGCGCAATTCCCCACAGTCCGCCACCGGCCTGCTTGACGGTCACGGACGGCAGCTCACCGGAGGACCGAACCGGGCTGCCGGACGTCGTCGGTCCGCTGCCTGCCGCTGCGGAGATGGGTGGCGCTGCGACCCCGGACGGCGGAGCAGAGGCGGGCGGCCCGTCGGGCACCGTCGCCGGGTCGGACGGGGATGCGGCCCGGCGACGGTCGTGCAGGCGTTGCGCGCAGACCGCACCGAAGATGGTCGACGTGGCCGCGATCCAGGTCGCCCAGATCAGGCTCGCCACCCAGGCCGCCGTGCCGGCGGTCGCCTCAGGGGGCGCCCAGTTGAGAATGCCCAGGCCGTATCCGAAGCCCAGTTGGGCGGCACCGGCACCGGCTGCCACGCCGGCCGCGGTGGCGATCGATCCTCCCCAGCCCTGTCTGGCCATGCCGGGCAGCGTAACGTCCTGTGGTCGGTGCGGCGAGTCGTGCGCGGTACCTACCGGCGAAGGTTACGGACAGTGCTTGGCCCCGGTCGCTACGGTCGCGGGTGATGAGGCGGTGGGCGGGATGATGGACGGGACCACGGGCGGGCGGCCGGGGCGCGATGACACCGGCCCGGACCGGACGAGGCTGATCATCGGCGGCGGGGCCGCCGCCGTACTGCTTGCGATCATCGGCGCGACCGGTGGCTGGGTGCTCGCCGGTGACCAGGTGGAGCCGGGCCCGGTGTCGTCCGGCGCGACCGGCACCAGCACCCCGACCCCCGCCGTACCGAACACGCCGCCTCGGGATCGGCCGACGCCGACCACCCCAACCAGGCCGAGCAGCAGCCCCAGCCCGTCGCGGCCGGCCGGACTCACCGTCCCGGACCTGATCGGCGCAGACTTCGAGGAGGCCAGGGAGGAACTGCGGGACCTCGGCCTGGGCTGGCAACTCGTCTTCGGCAGCGGCGACAGTTCCAGCGTGCGCAGCACCGATCCGGCCCCGGGCACGCCGGTGCGGCGCGGTGTCACCGTCAAGATCAACGTAGCCGGGGCGGCCCCGCCGAACGAGGTGCCCGAATTGACCGGTGAGACGTGCAACGAGGCGGGAGGCAAGCTGGTAGACGACGGATTCTCCCCCCGCTATCCCACCGGGCGCTCCGGCACGGTGACGTCGCAGCGCCCGCCCGGCGGCACGGTCGGCAGGTGGAACGACGTGATCCAGATCTGGTGTGGCACACCGCCGAGTGCGGACCCGAGCGCACCGGCAGCGTGACGCGCACCCGACACGCTGATGCCGGCCGATGACCGGCGAAACCGCTAGGTTGACCGTCGAGGGGCCTGGTGCCCGCCCGGTCGGCGGAAAGGACGTGCCGTGAGCGACGACCGCCAGCAGCCGACCGACGGGCAACCGGACGACCGGACCCGTCCGATCCCGCCAGCCGGGGACAGCCCGGACGAGACCGCGCCGCTGAAGCGCGCCCCCGACGAGACCGCGTCGATGGACCGGGCAGCCAGTGAGCCGGGGAAGCCGGCCGACGCGACCGCACCGATCGGGCGCGCGCCGGACGAGACGGCGCCGATCGGGCGTACGCCGGACGAGACCGCGCCGATGGACCGGGCCGCCGCGGAGCCGGCGGACGCGACCGCGCAGCTGCCGCCGAGTCAGCGCTCCGGATCGGTGGCCTGGTCGGGGCGCGCGGAGGTGCCGTCGGTTCGGCCGGGGGTGGACCGCGAGCTGGCCGGCGGTGACTGGTACGCCGACGAGCAGCCGGGCCGACCGTGGTGGCTGCCGATCCTCTGGGGCGTCCTGCTGCTGCTCCTGCTCGCCCTGATCGGAGGTGGGTTCTGGCTGGCCCGCCAGGGGCTGGACGACGACGGCCCGGCACCGGAGTCGCCCTCGCCGACCACCCAGGTCTCGCCGACCACGGCGTCGCCGTCGCCGACCACCGCGTCCCCAACACCGGCACCGACGACGAGTGCCGCGCCGGTCGAGGTGCCGGTACCGCCGCTGGTCGGTCTGCCGGAGGCCGCGGCACGGGCCGCGCTGGACGGGCTCGACCTCGACTATCGGGTGGAGTACCGCCCGTCGGACCAGCCGGAGGGGACCGTCATCGCCACCGACCCGGAGGCCGGTGAGTTGGTGGCGGCGGGCGACGAGGTTCAGCTGGTGGTGGCTGCGGCCAGCCCAAGTCCTTCGCCGACCACGGGTGAGCCGACCACCGAGCCGACCGCCTCGGCGAGCCCCACGGAGTGATCGCCCGACTCACCACATCCGGCGTCTGGTGCCGACCAGTCCGAGGCCGGCGAGGGAGATCGCCAGCCCGAACACCCCGGACCAGAACAGCGAGCGGCTGAGTTCCTCGCGGCTGTGATCACCCATGGCTCTGGCCGGCGTCTGCTGGCCGGCCGGGTACGAGGGCCTTCCGGAGTCGCCGTCGGACTCCGCCGGGTCGTCGATCGTCTGGTCGAAGAAGCCATCACGGGCGAAGGCGTCCCAGACGTCGTCGGCGGTGACGTCCGGCTCGACCGGCTCGCTCTCCACGACGGTTATCTCCGGGGCCGGTACGGGCTC
The DNA here is from genome assembly GCF_027497175.1 of Verrucosispora sp. WMMD573. Taxonomy (NCBI): domain Bacteria; kingdom Bacillati; phylum Actinomycetota; class Actinomycetes; order Micromonosporales; family Micromonosporaceae; genus Micromonospora; species Verrucosispora sp. WMMD573. The sequence goes on from NZ_CP114901.1 coordinate 1,534,117, forward strand.
GGCCAGCCGGGTGGACGACAGTGCCGGATCCCGGCCCAGCACCACCAGGATGGTGACGGCACCGAGAAGCGCCAGGAGTCCGAAGGTGTGGGCGATGCGGGACCGGCGTGGCTCCCGCGCGGACAAGTTGACCATGGCCATCCCAGGTTCGGGGTCCGGGAGGCGCGGGGTGGAAACATGCCGGGGTGGGCATACCGATTCTATGTCGGCGGCATGCCCACCGAATCCCTTTCACCTGACGTCGGTGAAGCTCAGTGCACCCGAACCGGCGTCCGGACGGACGGCCGGCGGGCCGAGCGCACGGTGTGCGGACGCGGCTGCGGCTGCGGGGCGGCTTGGACCTGCCGCAGCCCGGCCCGTTGGACGAAGATCGACCGACGGTTGACCGCGTCCCCCGCCGCGTTCAACTCGTAGCCCTCAAGCCAGAGCCAACCGTCGTAGGTGGTCCGGTCCAGCACCCGGATCACCCGGAACAGGATGGGTTTGAGGAATTGGACACTCGCCGCGCGTGTCACGTGCAGTACGTCACCGGAGCGGGGAAGCACATGGGCTCCTGGAAGGTCGGCCGGCGGGGAAGAGCCGGCTAAAGGATGGGGGTTTTTGCTGGCTCCGGCGACGAGGTCGTGTCTCGGGGCCGGTGTCCTTGTCCGTCAATAAAGAGCTGCTGGTGGCGAAGCTCCTGCCCGGCGACCCGCCGCTCCACGACATTGATCACTCGTGGAAACGGATCGGAGACGGTCAGTAACCCGGGTCATACGGACAGAGTGCATCAGGAGTGTGCTCCATGCAAGTTGCACGTCGACTTTTGCCGATACGTGAGCGGCTCGCGCGAAACGGCGCTTGAACGCGCCGCCACCCGGGCGGCACACTGAGAGCCGGTTTCGCCCCGCCGCGGCCGGCCGACGACCGGGACAACCCACGCCGCGAACGCTCGCCCGGAGGATCGCGCCGTGGGCGGGCGGTCAGCGCGGCGCGTCGAAGCGGAGAGGTGACACGGTGAGCGAGCGGCGCAGCCCGACCATCCGGCGGCGCCGGCTCGGTGCAGAACTGCGCCGCCAGCGCGAGGCCGCCGGGATCACCATCGAGGCCGTGGCCGAGCAGTTGGAATGCTCGGCTTCCAAGATCTCGCGTATCGAGACGGGGCACACCACCGCGACTCCCCGGGACGTGCGGGACATGCTCCGGATCTACGGCGTGGTCGGTGCCGAGAGCGACGAGCTGGTGCAGATCGCCCGCGAGGCTCGGCAGAAGGGCTGGTGGCACCCCTACAGCACGGTGCTGGTCGGGGCGTACGTGGGCCTGGAGGCGGCGGCCAGTTCGATTCGCGCGTACGAGCAGCAGGTGGTGCCGGGGCTGCTGGAGACCGAGGACTACGCCAGCGCGATGATCCGCGCGGCCCGCCCCGATTTCAGCCCGGAGCAGGTACAACAACGGGTGCGTGTCCGACTCGGTCGTCAGTCGTTGTTGACCCAGGATGATCCGGTCGATCTGTGGGTGGTGCTCGATGAAGCGGTGTTGAGCCGTCCGGTGGGCGGGGATGCGGTCATGCGTGACCAGATCAGCCGGTTGGTGGAGGTGGCACAGCTGCCGAACGTGACGCTTCAGGTCCTGCCTTTCGAGGTGGGAGCGCACGCCGGCATGGACGGCACCTTCACCATCCTCAGCTTTCCCGAACCCGGTGATCCGGATGTCGTGTACGCGGAGAACGCCACGGGTGGGCTCTTCCTGGAGAAGAGCGACGAACTACAGAAGTACAGCTTCATCTTCGATCACATTCGAGCAGCGGCCAGGCGCCCGGAGGAGTCCGTCGAGTACATCGCGAGACTGGCAGAGGAGCCGTTGTGGAAGTGGCGACGCAAGGATTCTCCGTGAACCTGACGCAGGCGACATGGTTCAAGAGCTCGAAGAGCGGACCGAACTGTGACAACTGCGTCGAGGTGGCGTACGTGACCGGGGCGGTCGGCGTCCGGGACTCGAAGGACAAGGCCGGACCGGCCCTGGTCTTCGCGCCCGGCGACTGGCACGCTTTCGTCGCCAGCACCAGGGACGGCGCGTTCCCCCGGGCCTGACGCCCGGGGACGGTGACGACGGATCCCCGCTCGGCCATCGGCCGAGCGGGGATCCGCTGTTTGTGACCCTCGGCGGTGTCGGCGGGAACCTCGACGCGGGCCGCAGGTGTCGGGCATCGGGTGTCGGCGGTGCGGCCCGTGGACGCGTGCTCCGCCGGCTGCCGTCGCCACATCCTGCCCGTGTCGTTGTACCTTCCGGTACGCGCTGGTCGACATCCCCCCGGCAGGGCGGGTAACCGAGCGAGGCAGGCGAGACGGATGACGAGTATCGGGTCGGAGAACCTCACCAACGGACCGGGAAAGCCGGAACGGTTCGGCGGCAAGTATCGCGGGGCCCGGCGGGACACCGTGCTGACCGAGGTGGTGTCGGCGGAGACCGAGCACGCGGGCCGGGAGACCCCGACGGCGACGGAGTCGCCGTCGCCGCTCACCCTGCCGTCGTTGGATCCGAATCCGCTGACCGAGCCGTCCTTTCCGGCCGGCGGCTGGTCGACGGCCGACGACGGGTCTCTCGTGGACCATCCACTGCTGCGTGGCCTGTTGATGGAGTTGCCGCCGAAGGGCAGCGTGCCGCCACCCGGCTGGCTCGACCGCTGGTTCGAGGCGACCAGGGCGATCCTGGAACTGCTATACGTGCAGGGCGCCGGCGGCCGGGCGCGGTGACGACACCCGCTCGGGCATGGCCTGCTCGGCGAAGCGGTTGTGCCGCAACGCGTGGCGTACGCCGATCGCAGCGACGGCCAGCGCGGCGATGGTGATCGCCGGCCCGGTTGCCGAGGGCCCGAGATACTGGCCCGCACCGCTCGCCACGATGACGCTCGGCAGCAACGCCAGACCGGTCACCTGTAGTGGCAGTCCGATCAACGGGTGGGCGGCGGCGGCCCGCAGTCCGTGCGGGGCCGGTGTCCCGGCGGCGCCGGCCAGCGCGCCGGCCCCGGCCCACAACCGGCGCAACCGGCGCACCGTGCAGCCGGCCACCAGCAGGGCGGGTAGAGCGGCGAGGATCAGCCCGTCGGCGGCTCGATCCGCCAGGGTCGGTCCGACGGAGACCAGCCCGGCGATCGGCAGAGCCATCGTCAGCGCGAGCCCGGTCAGCGTCAGCGCGAGCAGCCGGCCAGCTTGCTGGCGCAGCTCGCGCGCATGGCTCAGGCGGGGTAGCCCGTCCGCGAGGTAGCCGGCGGTCCACCAGACGGCGGCGACCGGGAGCAGGACGGCGAGGTGGCTCTGCATGTCCATCAGCCTTGCCCGATTTCCGGCCCGCCGAATCCGGGTCCGTCCCCCGTTCCTCCCGTACCCGTCCCCCGTAGGGGAATCATCTCGCCAGTGTTATGAGGGATCCGACATGTTTAACTGTCCGCACACATCCAACTACCCTCACCGTGATCGGCGTTCATCGATCAGCCTGTCACGAGCAGGTGGACGGCCGATGCCGACCCGAGGGAGGTAGGAAGATGGCTCTTCCACAGAGATCCGTGCTCGTCGGTCTAGCCGCACTGGCCATGGTGGCGGCGGCCACGCCGGCCATGGCGGCCGAGCCGGTCGGCACCGTCCGAAGCGCCGGCGGCGCGACCGCCGTCAAGGACAGCTACATCGTCGTGTTCAAGGACAGCGAGGTCAGCCGTACGGCCGTCGGCTCCTCGGTGGACCGGCTGCTGCGCCGGCACGGCGGTGCCACGGCCCGGACCTACAGCGCGGCCGTCCGTGGCGCCGAGGTGCGGGTCAGCGCGCGGGCCGCGGCGCGGATCGCGGCGGACCCGGCCGTCGCGTACGTCGAGCAGAACCACGTCGTCTCCCTCGCGGGCACCCAGACGAACCCCCCGTCCTGGGGCCTGGACCGGATCGACCAGCGGAACCTGCCGCTGAACAGCTCGTACACCTACCCCAACACGGCCACGAACGTGACCTCGTACGTCATCGACACCGGCATCCGGACCACCCACTCCGACTTCGGCGGCCGGGCGACCTGGGGCACCAACACCGTCGACTCCAACAACACCGACTGCAACGGTCACGGCACCCACGTGGCCGGCACGGTCGGCGGCTCGGCGTACGGCGTGGCCAAGGCGACCCGCCTGGTGGCGGTCAAGGTGCTCAACTGCTCCGGCAGCGGCACCAACGCCGGTGTCATCGCCGGCATCGACTGGGTCACCGCCAACGCGGTGAAACCGGCCGTGGCCAACATGAGCCTCGGCGGCGGGGCCAACACCTCGGTCGACAACGCGGTCATCAACTCCATCAACTCCGGCGTCACGTACGCGGTGGCCGCCGGTAACGGCAACGCCCTGGGTCAACGGCAGAACGCCTGCAACTACTCGCCGGCCCGGGCCGCGCCAGCGATCACCGTCGGCGCCACCCAGAGCAACGACGCCGCCGCCAGCTTCTCCAACTACGGCACCTGTGTGGACATCCTCGCCCCCGGCGTCAGCATCACCTCCGCCTGGCACACCAGCGACAGCGCGACGAACACCATCAGCGGCACCTCGATGGCCTCGCCGCACGTCGCCGGTGTCGCGGCACTGGTGCTCTCGGCCAACCCGTCCTGGACGCCGCAGCAGGTCCGGGACTACCTGGTCAGCAACTCCACCCCGAACGTGATCTCGAACGTCGGCACCGGAACCCCGAACCAGCTGCTCTACGTGGTGAACGGCAGCACCCCACCGCCGACCAACGACTTCTCGGTCTCGGTGTCGCCGACCTCCGGCTCGGTGACGGCGGGTAGCTCGGCGACCGCCACCGTGTCCACCGCGACCACCAACGGCTCCGCCCAGTCCGTCAGCCTCTCGGCCAGCGGCCTGCCGTCCGGGGCGACCGCCTCATTCAGCCCGGCCACCGTCACCTCGGGCGGCTCGTCCACGCTCACCATCAGCACCTCGGCCAGCACGCCGGCCGGCACGTACACCGTGACCGTCACCGGCACCGCGGCCTCCGGCACCAGGAGCGCGACGTACTCGCTGACGGTGACCGGTGGCAGCGGCGGTGGCTGCTCCGGGACCAACGGCACGGACGTGTCGATCCCGGACTCGGGCTCGGCGGTGACCAGCTCGATCACGATCTCCGGCTGCAACCGGAACGCCGCGTCGAGCTCGACCGTCGCGGTCAACATCGTGCACACCTACCGTGGCGACCTGGTCATCGACCTGCTCGCTCCGGACGGTTCGTCCTACCGGCTGAAGAACAGCAACATCTTCGACGGCACGGACAACGTGAACACCACCTACACGGTGAACCTGTCCAGCGAGGCGGCGAACGGCACCTGGCGGCTCCAGGTCCGCGACGTCTACGGCGGTGACACCGGCTACATCAACACCTGGACGCTGACCCTCTGACAGTCCGCTACGGCAACGGGCCCCGGCGCTACGCCGGGGCCCGTCTGCTGTGCCTGGTTCAGACCGCGAACGTGGTCGGCCGCTCGGTGGCCGGCGCAGGCGGGCGGGCCTTCCACAGCCCGGTCTTCTGCGCGAACAGGCGACCCAGGTACGCGGGGTTCAGGATCACGTAGCGCCGCCACAGGCGCTTGGGTTCCAGGCCGAGACGCCAGAACCACTCCAGGCCGGCGCGCTGCATCCACGGCGGCGGCTGGCGCAACAACCCAGCGTGGTAGTCGAAGGCCGCGCCGACCGCCATCAGCGGCATGTCCAGCAGCGGGCGCATCGCGTACGCGAAAATCTCCTGACGGGGGCAGCCGAGCCCGACCAGTACCAACCGGGCACCGCTGGCCTTGATCCGGTCGGCGATCTCGACGTCCTCGCCGGGCTGCACGCCGCGGAACTTCGATGCCTCGACCCCGGCGATCTTGAGTGCCGGGAACATCCGCTCCAGCGCCGGGATCAGCCGGTTGAGGGTCTCCTCGGTCGAGCCGTACAGGTAGACCGGCAGCCCTTCGTCGGCGAAGCGGGACAGCACGTGCAGTGTCAGCGTCGGCCCGTAGACCCGATCGGTGAGCCCGGCGCCGTGCAGCAGATTCAGCGCCCAGCGCACCGGCTGACCGTCCGGGGTCACCACGTCGAAGGAGTTGAGCCGGGCGTTGTGCGCCCGGTCCAGCACGCCGGTCATCACGCCGTGCACGGCCAGCGCGGTCAGCGCCAACGGCTGGCGTTCCTGTGCGGCGGCCACCACCTGCTCGGTGGCCTCGGCGTAGTCGGTCGCATCGACCAGGACACCGAGCACATTCTTCTTGGTCATGCTCCCGGCACCCACTTGTCCACGTTGGCCTCGTAGATCTCTCGCATGATCATTGGTACGTCGTACACCTGCTTCCAGTCCGGGTAGTCGGCCTGGAACGCCTCGTTGGAGCCGATCCACCACTTGTGGTCGCCGATCCGGTTGGCCTCGACGTACTCGGTGATCATCTCCTGGCCGGTGATCTGCTCGGCCAGCGTGAACGCCTCCCGGTTGGAGGTGTTCGAGTGTCGGCCGCCGCCGAGGTTGTAGACGGCGGCCGAGCGGGGGTTGCGGAAGAACGCCTCGAACGCGGAGACCACGTCCGAGCTGTGGATGGCGTCGCGGACCTGCTTGCCCTGGTAGCCGAAGATCTTGTAGGTGCGGCGCTCCATGTTCGCCCGCATCACGTATCCGAGGAAACCGTGCAACTCGGTCGCCGAGTGCGCCGGCCCGGTGAGCGTCCCGCCTCGGAAGCAGGCCGTCTTCATGCCGAAGTAGCGGCCGTACTCCTGCACCATGACGTCCGCCGCGACCTTGGACGCACCGAAGATCGAGTGCAGGCAGGCGTCGATCGACATGTCCTCCCGGATGCCCTGCTCGTACGGGTGGCCCTGCTCGATCTCCCAGCGGGTCTCCAGCTCCATCAGGGGCAGGCTGTTCGGCCGGTCGCCGTACACCTTGTTCGTGGAGCAGTGGATGACCGGGGCGTCGATGCAGTGTTCCCGGACGTTCTGCAGAACGTTGAGCGTGCCGGCGGCGTTGACGTCGAAGTCGGTGAACGGGTCGCGCACCGCCCAGTCGTGCGAGGGCTGCGCGGCAGTGTGGATCACCACGGCCACGTCCCGGGCGTACCGGCCGAACAGCGCGCCGAGCGCCGCCCGGTCCCGGATGTCGATGCTGTGGTGGGAGTACGCCTCACCGAGCTCGTTGGTCAACCGGCGGACATTCCAGGCGGTGGACGCCTCCTCGCCGAAGAATTCCTGCCGCATGTCGTTGTCGATGCCGACGACGTCGAGACCGAGGCCGGCGAAGTGCCGGACCGCCTCGGAGCCGATCAGCCCGCCCGACCCGGTCACGAATGCGACAGTCACACGCCACTCCTGGTGCGTCGGAGGCAGAAACCATCGGAGCATAGCGTGACGTCCGGCACGCCCCGGATATGGAGCGAGGGCCCCGCATCTCGCGGAGCCCTCAACCGTGGTGGGGAAGGGGGGAGTTGAACCCCCACGTCCTTTCGGACACACGGACCTGAACCGTGCGCGTCTGCCATTCCGCCACTTCCCCGTGGCCCGACCTCGGTCGAACGTGGTCTGAGCCGGACGCCGCCGGTGATCGGCGGGCCTCGGCCATCCTACGTGACCTTGGTCTGCTGCCGCGAATGGCTTTCGCTGCTCGCAGCGGTTACCGTTCGTGGCGGACGAAAGAGTAGCACGACAATCAGAAGCCGTCCGAACGGGCCGCGGCCTGCCGGCCGAGCGGCGTGTGAGCTGCGTGCGCTCTGGACGGATACCATCATGTCCTCGGGACCCGAGGAGGAGCCGGTGAGCGTGCTGCAACGCTTCGAGAAGCGTCTGGAAGGCCTGGTCGAAGGGGCTTTCGCCAAGGTCTTCAAAGGGGTGGTCCACCCCGTGGAGATCCTCAACGCCATGCAGCGGGAGGCCGAGGCACATAAGGCCATCCTGGCTGGTGGGCGCACGTTGGTGCCCAACCGCTACGTGATCGATCTCTCCCCGTACGACCACAGTCGGCTGGCGCCGTACGCCGCCGCGCTGGCCCAGGAGCTGGCCCAGTCGCAGGCGGAGTTCATCGGCGAGCAGGCCTGGACGGTCTACGGGGACGTGATCGTCGAGATCGAGCGCGGTGAAGGACTCGACACCGGCATGTTCCGGGTCACCGCGGAGGTCTACACCGGTGGCGAGGTGGCCCCGGTTTCGGCGCCCGGCTATGACGCCGGTCCGCCCGGATACGACGCCGGTCCGCCCGGCTACCCGTCCTACGACCAGGGTGGTGGCTACGGCCCACCGCCGGGTCATGGCGGTGGGCGCAACATTCGGCTGGTCTCCGGCGACGGCCGCACCTACCCGCTACAGATGGGCTCGACCGTGATCGGTCGTGGCGACCAGGCCAACCTGCGCCTGCCGGACGTCGGCATCTCCCGGCGACACGCCCGGCTGGACTTCGACGGTGGGCAGGTCGTGCTGACCGATCTCGGCTCGACCAACGGCACCATGGTCAACGGCCAGCGGGTCTCCGCCGTGGCGTTGAACCCCGGTGACATGATCCAGCTCGGTACGACCACTCTGACCTTCCGCGTGGACGGCTGATCCGCCTTGCCGGAACTCGTTATCACCGTTGCCCGGTTCGGATTCCTCGTGCTGCTGTGGATCTTCGTGTTCACGGTGGTCGGCGTCATCCGCCGGGACCTCTTCGCGGGGGCCCGCTCGGGTCGACTGGTGGCCGCACCCCGGACGGTGGGCGCGTCGACGGGGCAGGCGACGGCGAAGCCGGCGAAGGTGAAGCGGGGGCGGGCGGCGCACCAGCTGGTGGTGACCGCCGGTCAGCTGGCCGGTACGCGGATCACGTTGGGTGAGGCGCAGATAACGATCGGTCGTGCCGAGGACTCCACCCTCGTCATCACCGACGACTATGCGTCCGCGCGACACGCCCGGCTCGTGCCGCGCGACGGGCAGTGGTTCGTCGAGGACCTGGGTTCGACTAACGGGACGTACCTGGATCGCGCTAAGGTCACCGGACCGACCCCCGTCCCCCTCGGCGTGCCGATCCGAATCGGCCGCACCTCTCTCGAATTACGGCCATGACTCTGACCCTGCGCTATGCGGCCCACAGCGACCGCGGTCTGATCCGAGACGGTAATCAAGACTCCGTCTACGCCGGGCCGCGGCTACTCGCCGTTGCCGACGGCATGGGCGGTATGGCCGCCGGTGACGTCGCCAGCAACATCGTCATCGGTGCCATGGCGCCACTTGACGAGGACGTCCCCGGGGACGCCCTGGTCGACGCGCTCCGCTCGGCGGTGGGCACCGCCAACCAGCAACTCCGCGAGACGGTGGAGGCCAACCCCCAGTTGGAGGGGATGGGCACCACGCTCACCGCGACCCTGTTCTCCGGCAGCAAGCTGGGCATGGTCCACATCGGAGACTCGCGGGCCTATCTACTGCGCGACGGAGAGTTCGCGCAGATCACCAAGGACGACACCTACGTACAGATGCTCGTCGACGAAGGCCGGATCAGCCCGGAGGAGGCGAGCAGTCACCCCCAGCGCTCGTTGCTCACCCGGGCCCTGGACGGCCGGGACATCGACCCGGAGTACTCGGTCCGGCAGGTGTTGCCCGGCGACCGGTACCTGATCTGCTCCGACGGGCTCTCCGGTGTGGTCAGCGCGGAGACCATCGCCGAGACCATGCGGGAGTACGCCGACCCGCAGCAGTGCGTCGAACGGCTCGTCCAGCTCGCTTTGCGCGGTGGCGGCCCGGACAACATCACCGTGATCATCGCCGACGCCACCGACCGGGACATCGTCGAGGCGGCGCCGATCGTCGGCGGTGCGGCGGCCCGGGACCGAGGGATGGCCACCTCGGCGGACGTCTCCACTCCAGCGGCTCGCGCCTCGGCGCTCTCCGCGCCCCGGCCGGCGACGCCCGACGAATCCGCCGCGAACAACGACGACGAGCCCGAGGCACGCCGACGCCCACTGCGTGCGCTCGCGATGACGACCGCCCTGCTGGTGATCGTCGGTGGCGGGGTGTTCGCCGGGTGGAGCTACACGCAGCGCCAGTACTACGTGGGCGCGACCGAGAACGGCCAGGTGGCCGTGTTCCGTGGCATCCAGGGTCAGATTGCCGGGATGGATCTCTCCAGCGTGCACTCCGAGAGCGAGGCGCAGCTGGACGACCTCACCCTGGCCGCGCAGGAGCAGGTCAAGCAGGGCATTCCGGCCAAGAGCGAGCCGGACGCGGAACGCCGGCTGGCGGAGCTGACGATGGACAGCCCGACAAACGTGAACCTGAAGCCGATCTGCCCGCCGACCCCGAGCCCCACGCCGTCCCTGGTGGGGTCGCCGTCCCCGACGCCGAGCGCGCCGGCGGGATCGCCGAGCGTTCCGGCCGGCTCACCGAGCCAGGTGGGCAGCATCTCGGCGTCACCGCCGGAGGGAGCCCCGGCCACGCCGACCGGCCCCTCCGCCGCTGCACCGGACAGCACCCCCGACGCGCCCCCCGTCGACACCTTCACGCCCACGGTCGATCCGGCGGCCTGCCGGTCGCCCGAGTAGGCACCGGCTCCCACCCGAGGACGATCGTGACCGCAGCGGCCACCCCGGCATCCTCGCCCGCGACTGCGGGCGAGCGACCCGGCGTACGCATGGCGCGGTCCCGCCGCAACGCCGAGCTGTCGCTGCTGCTGCTGGCGATGGCGCTGGTCGCCGCGTATTCGGCGATGGTCGAGGCGAACGTGCTCGACACGGTCACGCCAGGCTTCTGGGTGCCGGCCGCCACGCTCACCGCGGTGTTTCTCGGCATGCACCTGGTGATCCGGTTTTTGGCACCCTTCGCCGATCCGGCGCTGCTACCGGCGGTCGCGCTGCTCAACGGGCTGGGGGTCGGCTTCCTCCGCCGGCTCGACCTCGCGAACGCGGCCCCTGAGGAACGGGCCGACCTGGCCATCTTCGCCGGCATCGGCGGTCGGCAGCTCGCCTGGACGCTGATCTCGGTGATGCTGGCCGCCGGGCTGCTGGCGTTGATGCGCGACCATCGGTCGATCTCCCGGTACGCGTACACCCTGGGTCTGGCCGGCATCGTGCTGGTCATGCTGCCGGCGGTGCTGCCGGCCAGCATCTCCGAGATCAACGGCGCGAAGCTCTGGGTACGCATCGGCAGCTTCTCGATCCAGCCCGGCGAGTTCGCCAAGCTCGCCCTGCTGGTCTTCTTCGCCTACTACCTGGTGCGCAAGCGCGAGGTGTTGTCGCTGGCGAGTCACCGGTTCCTCGGCATCGACTTCCCCCGCGGGCGCGACCTCGGCCCGGTGCTCGTGGTCTGGGTGATCAGCCTGCTGGTCCTCGTCTTCGAGAAGGACCTGGGCACCTCGCTGCTCTACTTCGGCATGTTCGTGGCCACGGTCTACATCGCCACCGAACGGGTCAGCTGGCTGCTCATCGGCCTGGTCCTCTTCTTCGGCGGCGCCTACGTCGCGTACGTGCTCGGCGAGGCGGTGGGCGGTCCGTTCGCGAACTTCTACCTGCGGGCACAGATCTGGCTCGACCCCTTCGCCCAGCCGTACGACGACGGCTACCAGCTGGTGCAGGGGCTGCTCGCGCTCGGCTCCGGCGGGTTGTTCGGCGCCGGTCCGGGCGGCGGTCAGCCGCTGCTGCTGCCGGAGGTACGGAACGACTTCATCTTCGCCGGTATCGGTGAGGAGATCGGTCTCTTCGGCCTCTCCGCGCTACTGGTGATCTACCTGCTCATCGTCGAGCGCGGTCTGCGGGCCGCCCTGGCGGTCCGGGACTCGTTCGGCAAGCTGCTCGCCGGTGGCCTGGCCTTCACCCTCGCGCTCCAGGTCTTCGTGATCGTCGGCGGGATCAGCAAGCTCATCCCGCTCACCGGCCAGACCACGCCGTTCCTCTCCGCCGGCGGCTCCTCCCTGATGGCGAACTGGCTGCTCATCGCGGTGCTGCTGCGCGTCTCCGACGCCGGCCGCCGGCCGGTCGACGGTGCCGGTGGCAAGGTGACCCGTCCCTCCGGCCCGCCCGAGCAGCTGCACGGTGCCCCCACGGAGGTGATCAAGCCGTGAACGCACCCCTGCGTCGGGTCGGTGTCGTCGTCATCGTCCTGTTCGGCCTGCTCTTCGCCAACCTCAACTGGATTCAGGCGTACAAGGCCGACGAGTACCGCACCAGCGACTACAACGGTCGGGTCCAGGTCGCCAAGTACGACCGCAAGCGGGGCAACATCGAGGCCGGCGGCACCGCCCTGGCGGTCAGCAAGGAGACCGACGGCGAGCTGAAGTACCTGCGCACCTACCCGGGCGCGGCGAAGTACGCCCATGTGCTCGGGTACGAGCCGGTGAACGGCTCCGCGACCGGTCTGGAGCGCGCCGAGAACGACTTCCTCGCCGGCACCAGCGACCAGCTCATCGTCAACCGGCTGCGGGACATGGTCACCGGCGACACCACCGCCGGCGGCAACGTGCTGCTGACCCTGTCGAAGCGGGCCCAGGACACCGCGTACGACGAGTTGCGTGGCAACAACGTCGGCGCGACCAAGGGCGCGGCGATCGCCGTCGACCCGGCGACCGGAGCGGTGCAGGCTTTGGTCTCCATTCCCAGCTTCGACCCGAACCCGCTGGCCAGCCACGACACCGACGAGGCGACCGCCGCGTACAACCGGCTCGAACAGGAGGCGGGACGGCCGCTGCGGAACCGGGCGCTCGGCGAGGTGCTGCCGCCGGGCTCCACCTTCAAGATCGTGGTGGCCGCGGCCGCGCTGGAGAACGGGATCACGAAGGAGACCGAGATCCCGGCCGGGTCGAGCTACACCCCGCCCACCTCCGGCGAGCCGATCCGCAACGCCGCGCCGTCGATCTGCCCCGAGTCGCAGGTGACCCTGATGAACGCGGTCACCGAATCGTGCAACACCGGGTTCGCCAAGCTCGGCGGCCAGCTCGGCCCCGACGTGCTCAAGGAGAAGGCCCGGCAGTTCGGGTTCGAGCAGGAGGACCTGACCGTCGGCCGGCTCGGCGAGGGCGGCCTGAGCGTGGCGGCCAGCCGGACCGGCAGCATGGAGAACCCGGACGGCGGTCCCGACCCGGCGGCGCTCGCGCAGTCCTCCATCGGGCAGCGTGACGTGCGGATGACCCCGTTGCAGGGCGCCATGATCGCTGCGGCGGTGGCCAACGGCGGCAGCCAGATGCGGCCGTACCTGGTGCGTCAGCTGCTGGCACCGGACCGCACCACCGTCTACGACACCGCCAACCCGCGCGAGCTGCGCCGGCCGGTGAGCGGTCAGGTCGCCGCCGACCTGCGGGACATGATGGTAAGCGTGGTGGAGAACGGCACCGGCCGGAACTCCCGGATCAACGGCTACACCGTCGGCGGCAAGACCGGTACCGCCCAGTCCGCACCGGACCGCCCCGACCACGGTTGGTTCATCGGCTTCGTCCTCGACTCCGAGGGCAAGCCGATCTCCGCCGTCTGCGTCGTCCTGGAGGAGGCCGGCAACGGCGGCAGCGCCGAGGCCGCCCGGATCGCCGGTCAGATCATGCGGGCCGCCATCGCCGAGCCCGGGGGGCGCTGACATGCTCAGTCCCGGTGTGCAGCTCGGTAACCGTTACCGCCTCGACGAGCGGATCGCCAGCGGCGGCATGGGTGACGTCTGGCGCGGCACCGACCAGGTGCTCGGTCGTACGGTGGCGGTGAAGAGCCTGCTCCCGGCGTTGCTGGACGAGGCTGGGTTCGCCGAGCGGTTCCGCGGCGAGGCCCGCACCATGGCCACGATCAACCACCCGGGCGTGGTCGACGTCTACGACTTCGGCAACGACCAGCACATCGCCTTCCTGGTGATGGAGTACGTGGAGGGTGACCCCCTCTCGGCCACGCTGAGCCGGGTCGGCCGGCTCACCCCGGCGCGGACCATGGCGCTTGTCGCCCAGGCGGCGGACGCGCTGCACGCCGCCCACGTGAAGGGCATCGTGCACCGGGACGTGAAGCCCGGCAACCTGCTGGTCCGCCCCAACGGCACGCTGGTGCTCACCGACTTCGGCATCGCCCGGTCGGACCTGGTCGGGCAGCTCACCGCGGCCGGCTCGGTGCTCGGCACCGCCTCGTACATCTCCCCGGAGCAGGCCACCGGTCAGGTCGCCACCCCCGCCTCCGACGTCTACGCGCTCGGCGTGGTCGCCTACCAGTGCCTCGCCGGACGGCGGCCGTTCGAGGGTGACAACCCCCTCGACATCGCGATGCGGCACGTCCGGGAGACGCCCCGACCACTGCCCTCCGACATTCCGCCCCAGGTCCGCGCGCTTGTCGAGCGGGCATTGGCGAAGGACCCGAAGGATCGTTGGCCGAGCGCCGCCGCACTGGCCGGTGTGGCGCGGCAGTTGAAGACCGCGCTGTCCCGGCAGGCCCGAGCCGGTGGGCAGGCCGCGCCGATCTCTGCCGCGCCGGCCTCGCCGGCACCGGGCCGCGCGCAGGTTCCGCAGCCACCGCGTCCGGTCGCGGCCCCGCACTCCCCGGCTCCGGCGCACCCGCCGGCCGTCGGGCACCGACCGCCGCCGGCTCATCCGCAGGCCCGTCCGCCGGTGGCCCCGCACCGTCCCACAGCGGTGGCGCCGGCCGCCGCTGGCTACCCGCGTGGCGCGGCCACGGTTCCGCCCGGGTACGCTCCGCAGCCCGGACCGCCACGCCCGGTGCCCCGACGGTCACGATCCGGGATGGTCTTCCTGGCCATCATGTTGGGCGCACTGGTCCTCATCTGCTCCGGCGTGATTTCCTACCAACTACGGAACAACCTCGGCGCGGGCACGCCGGGCGGTGCTTCCGTGCCAACGGTGACGTCCGACGCGCTGCGGCCTGACGGGCGAGACGATCTGGTCGATACGGCGTACCGTCGACTGGATCAGCCCCGAATGGGCGGCGACGTGACGACGACGAGCGAAGGACGACAGACGCGATGACAGCGCAGGCCCGCCTGCTCGGTGGCAGGTACCAGGTCGGCGAGCTGCTCGGGTACGGCGGCATGGCCGAGGTGCATCGCGGCCGTGACCTGCGGCTCGGTCGGGACGTCGCGATCAAGATGCTCCGCGCCGACCTGGCCCGCGACGCCACCTTCCAGATGCGTTTCCGGCGGGAGGCGCAGAACGCCGCCTCGCTCAACCATCCGGCCATCGTCGCCGTCTATGACACCGGCGAGGAGCAGGCGCCGACCGGCGAGACGCTGCCGTTCATCGTGATGGAGTTCGTGAACGGGCGCACGCTGAAGGAGGTGCTCGGCGCCGAGGGCCGGTTGCAGCCCCGGCGGGCGCTGGAGATCTCCGCCGACATCTGCGCCGCGCTGGACTTCAGCCACCGGCACGGCATCATCCACCGCGACATCAAGCCGGGCAACGTGATGCTCACCCAGACCGGCCAGGTCAAGGTGATGGACTTCGGCATCGCCCGCGCGTTGGCCAGCGGCGCCACCACGATGACGCAGACCAGCGCGGTCATCGGCACCGCACAGTACCTCTCCCCGGAACAGGCGCGCGGCGAGGCGGTCGACGCCCGTTCCGATGTGTACGCCGCCGGCTGCGTGCTCTTCGAGCTGCTCTGTGGGCATCCGCCGTTCGTCGGCGACAGCCCGGTGAGCGTCGCGTACCAGCACGTGCGGGAGGCTCCGCCGACCCCGAGCGATCTCAACCCGGACGTCAACCCGGCGGTCGACGCGATCGTGCTCAAGGCACTGTCGAAGAACCCGTTGAACCGCTACCAGAGCGCCGGGGAGATGCGGGCGGATCTGCTCCGCGCGGCAGCCGGTCGGCCGGTGCTGGCGACCCCGGTGATGCGCGAGGACGAGACCGTGGCGATGGCCGCGGCCGGCCACCCCGGCTACCCGACGGCAGGCGCGACGCAGACCCGGCAGATCCCCGCCCGGGTCGGTGATCCGCGTCAGCGCAAGGCGTCGTCCTGGCTGATCGCCACGTTCGCCGCGCTCGGCGTGCTCGCGGTGATCGCCCTGGTCGCCGCCCTACTGCTGAACCAGCGCGACGACGAGCCCCAGGACGTCGCGGTGCCGACGGTCACCGGGTTGAGTAAGGACGACGCGTTCGCCCAGATTGACCGGGACGGCTTCGTGCCGGCGCTCGGCGAGCCGGAGTTCACCTCCGACTGCAAGGAGGGGACGGTCACCAGCCAGTCCCCACCCCCCGGCGAGCGGGCGGAACCGAACAGCACGGTGACCGTAAACATCTGCGGCGGCAAGCCCGAGGTGGAAATCCCGCGCGGCCTCGTCGGCAGCACGCAGGAGGCCGCCCAGACGCAGCTTGAGAACCTCAAACTCGAGGTGAAGATCGAGGAGGCGAACAACGCGGCGTCCGAGGGGCAGGTGTTGAAGGTCGACCCGCCCTCGGGTGAGAAGGTCGCGGAGGGCACCGTGGTCACCCTCACCGTGTCGAAGGGCAACGTGGCGACGGTGCCATCGGTGGTCGGCCTGTCCAAGGCGGAGGCGGAGCGGACCCTGGAACGCGCCGGCTTCGACGTCGACACCGAGCTGGGTCCGGAGCGCCCTGCGGATGAGGCCGGGCGGGTGGTCGACCAGAGCCCGAACGCCAACGCCGAGCGCACCAAGGGCAGCACGGTGAAGATCATCGTGTCGGTGCCGGAGCCGGAGGAGGACCCGGACCCGCCGACCCAGAGCCCGCCGACCACCGGTGCTCCCACCACGCCCCCGCCGGACGATGACGACGAGGGTGGTGGCGGCGGGCTCCTGCCCTCCTTCTCTCCGTTCCGTCTCGGGGAGTGACGCCGCCGGCCCCTCCGGTCGACCTGGTGAAGCGCCAGCGGCGACGGCTACTCCGGCTGGCCGTGCCGGTCGTGATCGCGCTGCTGCTGGCGGTCAGCCTGCCCTGGCTGTGGACGACAGTCGGTGCGCGCGGCCACGTCCACCCGGCGGCGCAGGCTCCGACCGCCGACGTGGTGATCGTCCTCGGTACCGCCGTGACGGAGGACGGCCGACAACCGGGGGTCCGGCTCGCCGGCCGCCTGGAGACCGCAGCCGAGCTTGTACGCAGCGGTAAGGCCCGGGTGGTCCTCGTGTCCGGCGACGGTGCGGGCGAGTCCGGCGACGAGCCGGCGATCATGGCCGCCCACCTGACCGAGCAACTCGGTGTCGATCCGCAGCGCGTCGTCGCCGACCCGCACGGGCTGGATACGTACGACAGCTGCCTGCGGGCCCGCGAGGTGTACGGGATCGAGCGTGCCCTCATCGTCACCCAGTCGTATCACCTGTCCCGGGCGGTGACGCTGTGCCGGCACGTCGGCATCGACGCCGACGGGGCGACCGCCCGCTGCTCCGGCTGCGGCACCGGCCTGTTGGTGCGCAAGGCGGCTCGGGACTATCTGGCCAGCGGCAAGGCGGCCTGGGACGTCATCCGCGACCGGCCACCGGCCGTCACCTCACCCGCCGACCCCGCCATTTCCGACGCCCTGGCCCGCTGACCGCCCTGCGGCTCGGTCCGATCCGATGACGTCGGTGGGTGTTCTGGTGGTGACGCTCGGGCTTCGAGGTCTCGACCGATCCCGGTCCGGAGGTACCCGCCGACCACCGGGGAGGTGGTCGACCAGGCCGGCACGACGAAGGCGAACCTGACTCTCAGGCGGTGGCGAAGGCGGCGCGGCGGCGGGCGTCGACCTCGGCGGCGAGTTCCGGGGCCCGTTCCAGTGCCTCGGGATGGCCGCAGGCGGCGAGCCAGTTGGCAAGCATCAGGTGGCCGCCCTCGGTGAGCACCGACTCGGGATGGAACTGGACGCCCTCGACCGGCAGGGTGCGGTGCCGCATCGCCATCACGATCCCGGAGGCCGTCCAGCCGGTCACCTCCAGCTCGGCCGGCAGGGTTTCCCGCAGCACGGCGAGGGAGTGGTAGCGGGTCGCCGTGAACGGGTCGGGCAGCCCGGCGAGGACGCCGGTGTCGTCGTGCCGGACCTCCGAGGTCTTGCCGTGCAGCAGCTCCGGGGCGCGGGTGACGGTAGCGCCGAACGCCTCGCCGATGGCCTGATGCCCCAGACACACCCCGAAGATCGGCAGCTTGCCGGCGTACTCGCGGATCACGTCGAGGCAGATGCCGGCCCGGTCGGGCGTACCCGGGCCCGGTGAGAGCAGGACGCCGGCCGCACCGACCCGGCCGACCTCGGCCACCGGGATCTCGTCGTTGCGTCGTACCTCGCACTCCACGCCGAGCTGACCGAGGTACTGCACGAGGTTGAAGACGAACGAGTCGTAGTTGTCGATCACCAGGACGCGCATCGGGCTCACTCGTCCTCTTCCGGCGGCGGGGTGTTGTTCCGGTCGGTGTCGTACGGCAGATCGTGCTCGTCGCCCGGTGGCGCGTCGTCGACCGCGCCGTCGTCCCCGGGCCCGACGTCACCCTCCGGTGCACTCGGTACGCCGGAGTCGTCCTGGGTGACCTGCACGTCGTCGAAGGGCAGCAGCGGTTCCGCCCAGGGAAACACCACATACCACAGCAACGCCACCATCGTGGTGGCGAGCAGCAGGCTGCCGACGAGCTTGCCGGGCAGCCCGAAGGGCAGCTTGCGCCAGATCCAGGCGTACATGGTCAGGTCCCCAGCTCCGCCGGGCGTCCCTCGGCCTTGGGCTGGGTACGCGTCAACTCGGCGTGAATGATCAGCCGTTCGTAGTTGTCGAACTTCGGGTTGCAGGTGGTCAGGGTCAGCATCCGCTTGGTCGGCTTCTCGCCCGGCCGGCCCGGCACCGGTGCCACCACCTCGACCTGCGTCGGTTTGACGACCACGCTCTCGGTCACCTGATACACGTACCACTCGTTGCGGCCCTCGACCAGGATCGGGTCGCCCTCGCGCAGCTCGTCCAGCCGCCAGAAGGTGGCCCGGTTCCGGTGCCCGGCCACGGAGAAGTTGCCCACCTGGCCCGGCATGGCGCTGTCCGGGTAGTGCCCCGGCGCGTACCGGATGTCCTGCTGGCCGACCCCCTCGACCACGATCCATTCCTTGTCGAACTTCGGGATGTAGAGGCCCGCGATCGGTGTGCCCTGCACCGCCGGTTTCGGCTTGGCGGACGGACTGGCCGACGGGGACACCGTCGGGTCCGTCACCGGCTCGGGTGCCCACGCCTGGGCCAACTGCTCGCTCAGCTCGCCCTGGTGGGCGTCGACGATCGCTGACTTGCCCCAGATCTCGTAGCCGGCGAAGAGCAGCACCACCAGGCCGAAGGTGATCAGCAACTCGCCGCTGAACCGCAGACCGGTGCGCACCCGCGACCACAGCGACGGGCGGGTCAGCTCCGAGTAGACGCTCTTGTAGCCCTCGCCCGTCTGGTGGGGGCGAAGTTGCACCACCCGGTCGCCGCGGCGCGGCGTCGGTGCCTCGGCGGTCTGATCGGCCCCGTCGGACGCTTCCTCGCTCTTGGGTGGCCGGGGTACGGCACCCATCAGGGCGGTCGAGTCCAGTGCGGGCCCAGCATTCGGCCGCGCCCCGGTGATCGCCGGGATGAGGGCGGTCGCGGCCGGGTCGGCCGATCGGCTCGGCGTGGGAGTCTGCCCGGGTGCCGTGGGCTGACCGGGGGGCGCGGGGCGGGTCTGCTGACCCGAGGTGGAGTTGGTCGAGGCGAGCGTCCGCTCAGTGGCCGCCGGGCTGCCCGGGCTGGTGGCGGCACCGGGGTGCCCGTTCGTCGCCTGTGTCGCCCGGGTCGGCTCCGTCCCCCGGCCGCCGACCGCCGGGCCGGCGATGTCGCCGACCTTCGGCATCAGCGCGGTCGGCCCCTCACCGGACCAGTCACCCTGGCCGGATGCGTGGTCCGGCGACTGCCGTGCCGGCTCGACACCGGGCGTGCGCCGACCCTCAGCCGACCAGGACGGTGTGGCCGGCGGCTGAGCTGGTACCGCCGAGTACGTCGGACCGCTGCCGCCGGGCTGGTCCTGGCCAGCCGGCTCGGGACGCGCCACATGCGGTGCCGACCTGTCCTGGCCAGCCTGCGCTGGCCGCGTTGCCAAGCCGTTCGGGCCCGGCCCCCCGGGGTGCGGCGGCTTTGCCACCCCGCTGGTGCTCACCGGTCCGAAGTACGGCGTGGGCGGTGCCGGCGTTGCGCCGGCAGGCTGCCCGGCACCGGCAGGCGGCGCGTGCGGTGCCTGGGCTGCCGGGCCGTTCCCGGAGCGCGCCGCCTGCGGTGTCGGCGCTGCCGGACCGGTTCCCGGGCGCGGGGCGTGATCGCCGTAGGGTGCACCGAGCTGCGGTGCCGGCGTCGGTTGCGAGGGCTGGGGCGACTGACCGGACGGTGGCGTGGCCGGTCGCACGGCGGCGGGTTGCGTGGCCCCGGCGGGCTGTCTCGGCTGGTCACCGTTCGGCCAGGTCGGGCCGCTGCGGGGCGGCGCCGTTCCGGCGCCGTTCCGGTTCGGGCCGGGCGCCTGGGCTTGGGCGCCGGGCCAGGGCGGCGGGGTGCCGGCGGCCTCGCCGACTCCCGGTCGGGCCGGGGTGTCGGCCGGGCCCGTCCACCCCGGTCGGCCGGCGGTGCCGGCGACACTCGGGTGACCGGATCCGCCGGGACCGGCGTCCGCGCCGGCCGGGCGGGTGCTGGTCGGCTGCTCCGGGTCGCCCGCGCTCCGAGCCGGCTGGAAGGCTCCGCGCCACGGCGTGGGCCCGACCGGAATGTCCGGCTGACCCGATGGCAGGGGTACCCCGTACCACTTGTCGTCGGTTGCCGCGTCCGGTTGCCGGCCGGCGGCGTCCCGAACCGGAGCGGGCGCGGCGTCCCACTGCGTCGCCGTGCCGTCGGGATCCACCGCCCGCTGCCTGCTCGGTGCCGGGTCCCACTGGTTGGCGCTGCGCCCGGTGGTCGTCGCAGCGTCCCACTGGTTCGCCCGGCGGTCCGTGGCCGGGGCGGTGTCCCAACGTCCGGGCGCGGGCGGTTGCTCCTGGCCCGGGCCGGCCCCCCGACGGTCGGCCGTCGGCGCGCTGGCCCGCTCCGGCATCGCAGACGCGCTCCAGCCGGTCGGAGCGCCGGGCGTGGTCGTGGTCCGGGCAGGCGGGTCCGCTGGCGCGTCCCACCGGTCGCCGGGCGGCGAGGGGGTCTCGGCGGCACCGTCGAAGCGGCCGGAGTTGGTCGGCCGCTGGCCGTCCGGCGGTCGGCCTCCGACCGAAGCCTGATCGGTCGGCCGCGGAGCTGCGGTCGGCGGCGGATCGTGCGGTGCGTGGGACGGCCCGGACCGGGTGGGCAGCACCGGGTCGGGCCGGGATCCCGTCGTACGGGCGTCGGTGGACCCGCCCCGCTCGACCTTGGGGATGAAGGCGGTGGGCTCGTCGGTCTGGTCGCGGTGCCGACCGTCGGACTGCGGGCTCACCGCGCGCTCACTGCGGCACCGCCGGCACCGTCGCCGATCGCAAGGTGGTGGAGTCCTCGAAGGCGGGCACCGTGACCGTGCCAGGGGTCTCTGAGTAGCCGAGTTGGTAGTTGTCGACCGCGTCCCTGAACCACCGGACTCCCTCGGAAACGGCGAGGGCCTGCCGGAGTGCGGCGGGGTCGCCAATTGCTACGATCTTGAAAGGTGGGGAGTACACCCGGCCGTGCAACAGCAGGGTGTTACCCACGCAGCGTACCGCGCTGGTCGCCAACACGCGCACGTTCATGATTGACATCGCCTCGGCACCACCGGCCCAGAGCGCGTTGACCACCGCCTGCACATCGCCCTGATGGACGACCAGGTCGTCGTTGGAGGCCCCTTCGGGCAGATTGCTGAGCTGCGGCGCGTCGTTGAGCTCCACGGTCAGACCGGTACCGGTGAGGGCGGTGAAACCGGCGGCGGCCCTACTGGCGTTGGCCCGCTGCTGTTGTTCCCTGATCGGGCCGTCGGAGTTGGCGAGGACGGCCGTCCGGTCCTCCAACTCCCCGCGCAGCGTGGCGGCCCGCTTCTCGTTCGCCGCCACCTGCGCACGGCGGTCCTCGATCAGCTCGGTCAGCTGGGGGCGGCGGTCCTCGCGCAGGGCGGTGCCGTCCGCCGTCGTGGCCGTCGTGGTGAAGAGCAGGCCGGCCGCCAGGGCGATAAGCGGTACCCCTACCGACCAGAACGGCCGGCGTTGACGTGGCCGCCGAGGCAGCAACCCGGCGACGAGTCGTCGCAGCGCCTTCTGCCACGACGCTGCGCCGGACGTGTACTCCACGGGCCAGTCCCCCTCGTCATCGCGCTCCGACGCCGCCCGGTGCGGGCGTGGCGCCAGCCGTGCTGCCCAGTTTTCCGGTGCTGCCCGGTACCGGTCTCACCTCATTCGTGGATCGGACGGGTCTTCCGGACTACGCTAGCTGTCGAACATTATTGGCCATGGACCGTCGCCCTCGCGCCCGGTTGTCAGGCCGGACGAGGTCGTAACCCCTCTGGAGAGCGCCGTGCCCAAGTCTCAGGTCCGCAAGAAGAAGGTGTACACCCCGCCTACGGACGTCCGCCCGACGGCGACGACCGCGGCCACCAACAAGCCCAGCCCGGTGTGGCTGCCGGTCCTGGCGGTGTCGCTGATCGTCTTCGGCATCGGCTGGCTGGTGGTCTACTACCTCTCCGAGCAGGAGTACCCGGTCATGGAGCTGGGGTACTGGAACCTGGCGGTCGGGTTCGGCGCGATGGTCGCCTCCCTGATCGTGCTTTCCCGCTGGCGCTGACCCGCAGCTCAAGGCCCTGACTCTCCGGCGCCACCGGCGGCCCGCCCGAGCGGCGTTGCCGTCGGCCTCCTAAGGTGTGCGCAGGGCAGCGTGGCCCCGGGTGCGAGATGACTCACGTTACTGCTGGGTAACCTTGCGCGTAGGCTGCACTGCATGACCGAGCGGAGCGAGGTCATCGACCGATCAGGTTGAGGTGCGGCGGCGTGGGTCGACGATCGCACCGACGCCCCCGGTCGCCGAGCCGCTCGACAGGCAGCAGACCGGGAGGCCAACTCGATGGGCAGCGTCCAGATCGTCACCACGATCCTCGCGGCCGCCATCACCGCGGTTGCGGTGTGGCTTGCGGTACGCGCGGTCTCGAAGATGGTGGCTGTCATCCGGCTGGGTAAGCCCGATCCGACCCGCTCCGGCGACACGGTCAGCCGCACCAGGACGATGCTGGCGGAGACCGCCGGGCACACCCGGATGCTCCGCTGGAGCGTGGTGGGCGCGGCGCACTGGTTCGTGATGGTCGGCTTCATCGTGCTGTCGCTGCTGGTGCTTGAGGCGTACTTCGAGGTGGTCTCGCCCACCGGTGGACTGCCGCTGATCGGTGGCTGGACCCTCTACGGGCTGGTCACCGAGTGGATCGGCATTCTGGGCGTGGTCGGCATCGGCGTCCTGATCGGGATCCGGCTGGCGAACCGGCCGAACCGGGCCGGACGGCGGTCCCGGTTCACCGGTTCCACCATGTGGCAGGGCTACTTTGTCGAGGCGGTCGTCCTCGCCGTACTGGTCATGGGTTTTCTGATCCGCGGCTTCAAGGTGGCCACCGATCACTTCGAGTACCCCACCTGGGCCACCCCGCTCAGTCACGCGGTCGGTGCCCTGCTGCCGGCCTGGGACTCCGGCGTCAGCGTCGCCGCGCTCGTCAAGATCTCGATCTCGATGGCCTGGGTCATCGTGATCTCGTTGAATGTGACGATGGGTGTCGCCTGGCACCGCTTCCTCGCCTTCCCCAACATCTTCTTCAAGCGCAAGCCGGGTGCCGCCGGCTCCGGTCTCGGCGCGCTGCGGCCGATGATGAGCGACGGCAAGCCACTCGACTTCGAGGATGCGGACCCGGAGTCCGACCAGTTCGGCGTCGCCCAGGTCGAGCAGTTCACCTGGAAGGGTCTGCTGGACTTCAGCACCTGCACCGAGTGTGGCCGCTGCCAGTCGCAGTGCCCGGCCTGGAACACCGGTAAGCCACTGTCGCCCAAGCTGCTGGTGCTCAGTCTGCGCGACCACGCGTACGCCAAGGCGCCCTACCTGCTGGCCGGCGGCGGCAAGGACCTCACCGGCGAGGAGAAGGCCACCGCCGCGCAGCTCGCCCACGTCGACGTGCTGGCCCTCGCCGAGGCGGAGAAGCCGCTGATCGGCGACGCCGAGTCCGGGGGCGTGATCGACCCCGACGTGCTCTGGTCCTGCACCACCTGCGGCGCCTGCGTCGAGCAGTGCCCGGTGGACATCGAGCACGTCGACCACATCGTCGACATGCGTCGCTACCAGGTACTCATCGAGTCCAGCTTCCCCTCCGAGGCCGGCGTGATGCTGCGCAACCTGGAGAACAAGGGCAACCCGTGGGGGGCGCCGCAGAACACCCGTGAGGACTGGACCAAGGGGCTCGACTTCGAGGTGCCGCGGGTCGGTGAAATCGAGGACTTCGAGTACCTCTTCTGGGTGGGCTGCGCCGGTGCGTTCGAGGACCGGGCGAAGAAGACCACCCGGGCCGTCGCGACCCTGCTCAACGAGGCAGGGGTCTCCTTCGCCATTCTCGGCGAGGGGGAGACCTGCACCGGCGACCCGGCCCGGCGGATCGGCAACGAGTTCGTCTTCCAGATGCTCGCGCAACAGAATGTCGAGACCCTGAACGAAGCGTTCGAGGGCCGGGAGAAGGCCAAGCGCAAGATCGTCGCAACCTGCCCGCACTGTTTCAACACCCTTGGCAACGAGTACGGCCAACTGGGCGGTGAGTTCGAGGTGGTGCACCACACCCAGTTGCTGGCCCACCTGGTCGCCACCGGCAGGCTCACCCCGGTGCAGCCGGTCGACGGCGGGGTGACCTACCACGACCCGTGTTACCTGGGGCGGCACAACCGGGTCTTCACCCCGCCACGCGAGGTGCTCGGCAACGCGATCGCGGGTGAACTGACCGAGATGCCGCGTAACAGCGAGCGTTCCTTCTGCTGCGGTGCCGGTGGTGCCCGGATGTGGATGGAGGAGCGCATCGGCAAGCGGATCAACGTTGACCGGGTCGAGGAGGCCATGTCCACCGGGGCGAGGACGGTCGCCGTCGGCTGTCCGTTCTGCTCGACCATGCTCAGCGACGGGGTCAACGGCAAGGGTGCCGGCGAGCAGGTCGAGGTGGTCGACGTGGCCAGCGTCCTGCTCCGGTCGGTCAAGCCCGAGCAGGTGGGCGGTGCCGGAGAGGCCACCCCGGCGGCGAGCTGACCGGCCCGAACACACCGGGCGGGGCGGTACCCCTATCCAGTGCCGCCCCGCCCGGTTTTGAATTGACGTACGCAACTATAACGAATCGGCCGACACCCTTTGTATGCGTACCGTCGCGCAAAGGTGAATGAGCCGTTGGTCGCCTTGATTCCCCACCTACCGTTCCCTAATGTGGGGCACCGACCGCCATGGGTCGTCTGTCCCCGCCCCTTACCGCTCGCGGGACGCCCGGTGGTCGGTTGCAAAGGAGACGCTGCCGGTGGCAACCATGCCCCTTCATCGTCGTGCGCCAGGGCGATCTCGTCCGGGTGGCCTGCGTAGGGCCGCCCGTGGGCTCGTCGTCCTCGTCGCCGCCGCCGCGGTCGGTGCCGGCCTGCTCGCCGCCCCCGCGTACGCCGAACCCTCGGTCGACGAGATCGAGGCCCAGATCGACAAGCAGTGGCAGAAGCTGGAACCCACAATCGAGCAGTACAACAAG
Source organism: Verrucosispora sp. WMMD573 (assembly GCF_027497175.1). Taxonomy (NCBI): domain Bacteria; kingdom Bacillati; phylum Actinomycetota; class Actinomycetes; order Micromonosporales; family Micromonosporaceae; genus Micromonospora; species Verrucosispora sp. WMMD573. The sequence goes on from NZ_CP114901.1 coordinate 1,559,676, forward strand.
GTGCGCTCCCAGCTGCGGGTCAACAAGCAGAAGTCGAAGAGCCTGGAAAAGAAGATCCAGCCGTTGGCCCTGGAGACCGAGCTGGCGATGAACCGGGTCGCCGATCTCGCCTCCCGCTACTACATCACCGGCCCGTCCAAGGAGATCGGTGCCGTGCTGCTCAACTCCAAGCCGAACGAGCTCGGCGAGCAGATGGCCTTCCTTGATCGGCTGGCGTCACAGGAGCGCCGCGAGCTCGAAGGCGTCATGAAGATCCGCAAGAAGTACGACGACCAGAAGGCCAAGCTCGACGCGCTGATCGCCGATCAGGAGGCGAAGCAGAAGCAGCTGGCGGCGAAGAAGAAGCAGATCGACGCCGAGATCAAGCGACTGGAGAAGTCGCTGCCGGTGACCACGGTGAAGACCACCAACTGCCCCACCATCAACGGTGTGGTCAGCGACGCCGCCCGCACGGCCATCCGTACCGCCTGCGCCCAGGTCGGCAAGCCGTACGTGTGGGGAGCGACCGGCCCGAACTCGTTCGACTGCTCCGGCCTGACCCAGTACGCGTACAAGGCCGCCGGCATCTACCTCACCCACTTCACGGGTGCCCAGTGGAACGAGGGCAAGGCCGTCTCCCGTTCCGACGCCCGTCCCGGCGACCTCGTCTTCTTCCGCAGCGATGTCAGCCACGTGGGGCTGTATCTGGGCAACAACCAGATGGTCCACTCGCCACGGGCCGGCAAGCCGGTGAACGTCTCGCCCATCACGACCATGCCGGTCGCCGGTTTCCGCCGACCCGGCTGAGTCGCCCCAGCGTCCGCTGAGCGGTCGCGCAGAAGCGCCCGAGGGCCCCCGGTCAAGTCGACGGGGGCCCTCGTCGTTGTCGGATGTCAGCACCCACAGTGACGGCGCGGTTGTGTTGCGTATCGACGCCGATCGTCCCTACGCTGGGCAATCGTCGGCCGCTGGCAGGTCCGCCCACCCCGGGTGGTAACGGTCCGACACCGCCGAATCGCTCGTGAGCGAGCCCGGGAACCAGGTATCCGGGGTGAATCCGTGCGCGTCACGGTAGGGCGCCCCTTCCCGCCCGAACCCGGTTGGCGGTATGGGAAGAAGGAGTGCTGAGACCGGTGGCAGACCGTGCCCCGCGGCCGCCGTCACCACGTCCGGGATTGTCCGGCCGACCGACGGCTGCGCCGCGTTTTCGCTGGTACCGCTGCATCCCCGCCGCCCTGGCCGCGACCGCTGTGATGTTGACCGGCGGCGCGGCGGCCGCCTGGGCCGACCCCACGGTCGCCGACATCGAGCGCCGGATCGACGAGGACTGGAACCGGCTCGAACCCGTCATCGAACAGCACAACGCCACCCGGCAGGACCTGGCCGGCAAGCGACGGGATGCGGACGCCCTGGCTGCCCGGATCGCGCCGCTGCAACGCCAGGTGGACGAGGCCATGGATCGGGTTGGCAAGCTCGCTGCCCGCGCGTACAAGGGTGAGCAGGTACGGGCCGTCAACGCGCTGCTCGGCAGCCGGTCGCCGGGTGAGGTAGTCGAGCAGCTCAGCCTGCTCGACCGGTACGCCCGGGTCCAGCAGCAGGACGTCCGGCACGCGAGTGAACTGCGCGACGAACTCGTCGCGGCCAAGGCCGGGCTGGACCGTACCATCGATCAGCTGACCCGCACCGATGCCGATCTCGCGGCGAAGCGGCGACAGATCGACACCGAGATCGACAGGTTGCAGCGGCTCCGGCTACGGGCGTACGGGAAGGGCGGCGGTGGGCCGCTGCGGCCGGCGCCCTGTCCGGCCAGCTACCCCGGCGGAGCGGCCGGGGAAGCGGTCACCTTCGCCTGCGCCCAGATCGGCAAGCCGTACTCCTGGGGCGCCGAGGGGCCGGACGCGTACGACTGTTCCGGTCTGACGCTGGCCGCATGGTCGCGGGCCGGTGTCGCACTGCCGCACAACGCGGCCAGGCAGCGTCAGGTCACCGCGTCGGTCAGTCGCGGTGCGCTGCGCCCCGGCGACCTCGTCTTCTACTACCGGGACCTGCACCACGTCGGCATGTACGTCGGTGGTGGCTGGGTGGTGCACGCCTCCCGGGCGGGTCAGCCGGTGCAGATGAAGCGGCTGGACAGCAGCCCGGTGCACAGCTTCGGTCGGCCAAGCTGAGATGGCCGGGCTCGGCGTACCGCCGTAGGACCCGCTCCCGGAGCGGGGCGGGCTCCCTACTGGTGCGCGCAGTGGATCAACGGCCGCGGTGTCACCGGGTGGGCCAGGTGCGCCAGCTCTGCCAGGCGCGACTCGGTGTCGGGCCGCGCTGGCCCTGGTAGCGGGAGCCGTAGACGGCCGACCCGTACGGGTGCTCGGCCGGCGAGGAGAGCCGGAAGATGCAGAGCTGACCGATCTTCATGCCCGGCCAGAGGGTGATCGGCAGGTTGGCCACGTTGGACAGCTCCAGGGTGACGTGGCCGGAGAAGCCGGGATCGATGAAGCCGGCGGTGGAGTGCGTGAGCAGGCCGAGTCGTCCCAGGCTGGACTTGCCTTCGAGGCGGCCGGCGAGCTGGTCGCCCAGTGAGATGACCTCCAGCGTCGAGGCGAGCACGAACTCGCCCGGGTGCAGCACGAACGCCTGGCCGTCGGGCACCTCGACCGCGGAGGTGAGATCATCCTGTCGGGTCGCCGGGTCGATGTGGGTGTAGAGGTGGTTGTTGAAGACCCGGAACAGTTTGTCCAGTCGTACGTCGATGCTGGAGGGCTGCACCAAACTGGGCTCGAACGGTTCGAGCGCCAGGGTGCCCGCCTTGATCTCGGAGACCAGGTCACGGTCGGAGAGCAGCATCGACACACCATAGCTGCCGGTATGCGACACGCGTGTCGGACTACCCGCTTCGAACGTGTGTTCGATAGGATGTCGGCATGGCTTCCTGGTCCGAATTCGCCGCTGACGAGCCCCGACTCGCCGACGGGATCCGCCTTCTCATGCAGCAGTACGGCCCGGGCTTCGGCTACCTGGCCACGGTCCGCGCCGACGGCGGGCCCCGGGTACACCCGGTCTCTCCGGTGATCACCGAAGACGGTCTCTACTGCTTCGTGATCGACTCACCGAAGCGGCGCGACCTGGAGCGCGACGGCCGTTACGCGCTGCACTCGTTTCCGCCGGAGGAGAGCGACGACGAGGCGTACGTCGCCGGGCGCGCCCGGCCCGTCACGGACGACGCCACCGTCGCCCGGCTGGCGCTCGCCGCGCGGGCCGCCCCGCACGCCGACTGGTGCCTCTTCGAGTTCACGGTCGACGTGGCGATGCTGGCTCGACGGGAGCAGTCGGTGGCTGGGCCGAGTGAGCTGGCCTCCCGTCCGGCCGTCCAGGTCTGGCTCGACCCGGCCGGCGCCACACCCCAGGCCACGCGCCCGGTGCCGGCCCGCGCCGGGCGGCATCACCGCCGCGCCGCCTGACCCACACCCAGCAGGTGCCGGCCCCTTCGAAGGAGCCGGCACCTGCGGTACGCGGTGCGGCGGACGCGCTATGCCGCGCGGTACGCGTTCCAGGCGTTGATCATGCGGGTGGCCTGGCCCGAGGTGAACTGGTACATGCAGGAGTCGTACGAGTAGTCCATGAAGTTGGTGATCGGGTCGCGGCCCGAGCTTGAGCAGGTGTCCCGGCCGGTCGGGCAGCCGCTGGCCGGCGATGCCTCGGCCGGGGTGTCCGCCACCTGGTCGCCGCTGCCCGAGCAACCGCCCTGGAAGGTGTGGTACAGGTTCAGCCAGTGGCCGACCTCGTGGGTGCCGGTGTCGCCCTGGTTGTAGTTGGTGGCAGTGCCGCCGGGCAGCGATTCGCTGAGCACCACCACGCCGTCCATAACGTTCAGGCTGTTCTGCGGGAAGGTCGCCCAGCCGAGCAGGTTGTTGCTGAGCGCGCCGAGGTAGATGTTGAGCGTCGCCTTGTTGCCCTGCCGCAGCTGGGTCTTCATCTGCCGCTCGGCCGACGAGCCCTGCCGGATCGGGTACCACGACGAGTTGGTCACCCGGTTGATGCTCTGCAACTGGAACGCGAAGGCGGTCGCGGCACCACCGGTCGCGCCACTGAACGACTGGTTCAGCACGTTCATCTGGGACTGGATCATCGAGTCGGGAATGTTCCCGCCGGCCCGGGTCGTGTCCCGGCGGATCACGTGCACCACCACCGGGATGGTGACCGAGGCCGCAGCCGCCTGGGCGCTCAGCGTGCGTTGGCCAACTCGCTTGGCGCGCTCTTGCAGGATGTCGGCGAACTCGGCCTCACGCTGGTGCACCTGGGCGAGGGTCAACTGGTTCGGATCGTGCTTGACGGTGCTGCCACCCTTGGCCCGGGCCAGGGTGCCCGTCGGATCCTCACACACCTCGTCGGCCGTGACGGCGGCCGCCGCCGGGCTCGCGGTCGTGGTGGCGGCCGGCAGCAGGCCGACCGTGGCCACGCCGAGCACCAGTGCGAGCGACGTCGATGCGATGCCGGCCGTACGCCGGTTCAGCAGGACGGGACGCAGTCCCATATGCCCACCTCTTTCTGGCGACGCGACCGGGGGTTGTGTCGCGTCGTGCGGAAAACGTGAGGCAGACGTTACAACCGATAGACAGATTTGAACATGGCCATATGTTGCGGTGAGGAAACTTCTCGCTGTACCCACCCGGAGCTCAAGATCCACGCACTTTCGGGGATGTTGCTGCCTCCGTCCCGCCACGACGCAGCAACTTCGGGGATCCTGCTGTCTCGGACCGACCCTGGCGCGTCGCGCGTCGCGCGTCGCGCGTCGCGCGTTGCGCGGCGTGAGGGGTGGGGCCCTGGGTGCATCCGGGTGAGGGCTCGGGTAGAGTGATTCCGCTCGCGGGTGTAGTTCAATGGCAGAACATCAGCTTCCCAAGCTGACAGTGCGGGTTCGATTCCCGTCACCCGCTCCACCACGAAGGCCCTGGTCAGGATGCGAGTCCCGACAGGGCCTTCGACCTGTCCTGGGTCGCGAGCGGGGTCACGCTGTCCTGGGTCGCGAGCGGGGTCACGGCAGTCATCGACGCCGGCAGCCATAATCCCACCATGTCCGACTCCGCACGTGGTGCGCTGCTGAAGCACTTCCGATGGATCGAAGGCCACGCTGACGTGTGGGCGATATTCCGCGATGCCACGGCGCTCCGCCATGTCGTCGCAGGTCTGGTCGAGCCGTTCAGGAACTCGGATCTCACAGCCATCTGCGGGATCGAGTCCCGGGGATTCCTTCTCGGGGGCGCTGCGGCCGTGGAACTGGGCGTCGGGTTCGTACCGGTGCGCAAGCGTGAGGGGCTGTTTCCAGGCGACAAGATCACAGCGGCAGCCGACCCCGACTACCGTCAGCAGTCGCACACTCTGCGCGTGCAGCGATCCTCACTTGGATCACGCGACCGGGTTCTGCTCGTGGACGACTGGATCGAGACAGGCAACCAGGCACTCACCGCCAGACAGTTGGTCGAGCAGTGCGGTAGCACCTGGGTAGGGTGCAGCGTCCTGGTCGATCAGCTCCGTGACGATCGACGGTCGGCGCTCGGCACTGTGATGAGCCTGGTGCGGGCCGATGAGTTGCCCGTGTGGACCGGCTAGCCCTCCGTGCGGAACGCCTGCTCGCAGCCTTGCTGTTGGGCAGGCCTTCGTCTCCGGGCGCCGATCGGAGCTGCGGTGCCGGCGGCTGGCACCGAATCGCCATGCAGGCGGGGGCGGATCATTCCGGGCTTCGAGCACCCGTGTAGCCGGGTTCGTGGAAGCGGGTGCCCGTGGCCTGACTGCCGTGCGTCAGCGGAAAGGACGCGCGCGGGCGTGTCCGGGGCGTAGGGGCGCGGGGCGTGCCCGACCGTGGGCGGGTGCGAACTGTCCACTTTGACCGATGGGACAACGCCCCCGGGCCGTCGTTCCTAGGCTCTCCTCGGCGAGGAACGCCCACTCCGTGGAGAAAGAGGCATTCATGACCACACGCACCAGTCGGGCCATCGCGGCGACGGTCCTTGCGGGTGCCGTCACCGCGGCCAGCCTGCTGACGGGGGCGACTGCGGCCCAGGCCGAGCCGGTGACGGCCGGCACCTTCACGATGAGCGGTGATCCCGGCGACTGGGTCACCGGCGGCGCCACCTACAGCTACGACGCCGGTGCCGGAGACCAGCTGTCGATCCGCGCCGACGACCAGCTTCGCGGGGTCTATCTGTCGATCAACGGTCGCAACGGTGACTGGTGGTCGATGGAGCTCAGGGCGCCGGCCGGGCAGCAGCTCGCCGTCGGTGAGTACCCCGAAGCCACTCGCGCGCCGTTCAGCGGTGCGGGGGCCGGCATCGACATCAGCGGCAACGGCCGGGGCTGCAACACGATCACGGGCTCGTTCGTGGTCGCCGACGTGGCCTTCGGCCCGCACGGCTACGTGGAGCGCCTCGACGCCACCTTCGAGCAGCACTGCGAGGGCGGCACGCCAGCCCTGCGCGGGCGGGTCGTGATCGGCAATCCGCCACCGCCGGCTCCGCTGGAGTTCACCGTCACGCCGGCTGCGGACGGTGTTTTCAGCAAGCTGAACGGCAAGGCCACGGTGCACGGCACGGTGGTCTGCAACGCGGACGCGACGGTGCAACTCAGCGGCCTGGTCACCCAGGTCAAGAACAAGGTCATCATCCGCGGCCCGTTCAGCGGCCAGGTCGACTGCGTCCAGGGTGCGACGGCGCAGTGGTCCGCCACGGCGGACCCGACCGGCACCACGCCGTTCCAGCGGGGGAAGGTCGAGGTCACCGGCAGCGCCTGGGCGAACGACCCGAACTACCAGGGTGAGACCGTCCAGGTCGACCTCGCGCCGACCACGGTGACGCTGACCCGGGCGCCGGCCGCCGTCGAGGCTGCAATGTAAGGGCTGGTCGAGGCAGCACGAGAGGCCCGGTCCGAGGAAAGATCCTGGGGCCGGGCCCCTACGCGTGAGCGCGCGGCGCGACCCGCACCCGTACCATCGTGATCATGCGGATAGGCATCGTGATCCTGCCCGACCAGCGCTGGTCGGTGGCGCGGCACCGGTGGCGACGAGCCGACGACTGGGGCTTCGACCATGCCTGGACGTACGACCATCTGGGCTGGCGCGACCTGGTGGACGGGCCCTGGTTCGACTCGATGACCACGTTGACCGCCGCGGCGACGGAGACCACGCGGATCCGTCTCGGCACACTCGTCGCCTCGCCGAACTTCCGGCATCCGGCGGCCTTCGCCCGGCAGGTGACCGCGCTGGACGATGTCTCCGACGGGCGGACGCTGCTCGGCCTCGGCGCGGGCGGTATCGGGTTCGACGCCGCCGTCCTCGGCGGTGAGACGCTGCCCCCACGGCAACGGGTGGACCGGTTCGCCGAGTTCACCGAGTTGCTCGACACCATCCTGCGGCGGGACGGCACCACCTGGCGGGGCGACTGGTTCGCGGCGGTCGACGCGCGGAGCAATCCGGGCTGCGTGCAGGAACCCCGGGCGCCGTTCGTGGTGGCCGCCAACGGGCCTCGGTCGATGCGGATCGCGGCCCGCTTCGGGCAGGGCTGGGTGACCACCGGGCCCGCCGTCGACGACCTGGCCGACTGGTGGACCGGGGTGGCCGAGTTGACCAGTCGGCTCGACGCGACCCTGGCAGCCCAGGGGCGTGACCCGGCCAGCCTGGACCGCTACCTTTCGCTGGACTCGGCACCGGTCTTCTCGTTACGTAGCGCGCAGTTCTTCGCCGACCAGGTGGAGCGGGCGGCGAAGCTCGGCTTCACCGATGTGATCACGCACTGGCCGCGGGAGAGCAGCTGGTACGCCGGTGACGAGGCGGTCCTGGTGGAGGTCGCCACCCGCCTCCTGCCCGAGCTACGTCGCTGAACCTGCGCGCAGGGTGGCGCGGGCTGCGAGCCGGATGGCCGCTCAGGTGCCGAGATCGCCGGTGGCGATGCCGCCGGCTCCGGCGGACAGCAGGCGGAAGCGTACGCAGACGATCTCGCTGTCGTCGGTGACCGGGGTGCCGACGCGGGTCCAGTAGGCGGCGTGTCCGGCCCGCCACTCCTCGATCGAGCGGTCGCCCTCCCCCTCGGCGTGGGCAAAGTCCCACGGCACCTCGGCGAACCGGGTCACCTCGATGCCGGTCACCTGGACGACGGCCACCAACGCGTCGGCGTCGTCCACCAGGGCCAGCCGCTCTCCGACGTGCTCAAGCTCCTCGCCTTCCTCGGCGTACTCGCTGAGCAGGCCGGCGGTGGCGGTCTTCAGGCCAGCCAGCACGAGGGTGTTGAGGCGCGCCCGTAGGTCACCGGGGGTGCCGAGGGCTAGTGCGCGGAGTCCGCCGATCCGTGGCCACATCGTGTCGAGGCTACTGCCCGATCATCGGCATCCGGCCGAGCCTCAGTGAGTCGTCCCGGAGGGATCGTATTGGGGGTACGGTCGATGGCCGACGACAAGGAGATGTCCATGGCGGACCGACGTGCGGTGCTCATCCCGGGACGCGGGTACGACACCCGGTACCCCCTGTTCCTCTACCTGGGCGAGGCGCTGCGCCGGGTCGGGTTCGGGCTGCACGGGATCTCCTGGCAGGTGCCGGAGAACTTCGACATCGACACCATCGGCAGGTGGGTGTGTGACCAGGTCTCCCCGACCCTGAACGAGCGGACGGACCTGTTGGTCGGCAAGTCGCTCGGCACCCTCGCCGCGCCGCTCGCGGCCGGTCGGGGGCTGCCCGCGGTCTGGCTCACCCCGTTGCTGCACCGGGGCGACGTGGTCGACGCGCTGCGCCGGGCCACCGCGCCGTTCATCCTGGTCGGTGGCACCGCCGACTCGTCCTGGGACGGCGGAGTCGCCCGGCGGCTCACCCCGCACGTGCTGGAGATCCCCGCCGCCGACCACGCGCTGATGGTGCCCGGCCCGCTGGCCCGCTCCGCCGAGGCACTCGGCCAGGTCTGCACCGTGGTCGAAGACTTCGTCCGCTAAACCCCACCCCTCCGCCCACCCCTCCGCCCACCCCTCCGCCCACCCCTCCGCCCACCCCTCCGCCCACCCCCTCCGCCCGCATCGATCATGAGGTTGTTGTCGCGCCACGCCGGAGCGAGGGGCAACAACTTCATGATCAACGGGATGAGGTGGGTGTCAGGCGGGGAGGTCGGGGGTGGTGAGGAGCGCGGTGACTCTCAGCTCGGCCGCCACCGGCGGCGGGCAGGTGGCGACCACGGCGGCGGTGCCGACCGGGTCGGCTCCCCGGGCCGCGCAGATCTCGTAGATGGCGCGTACCTGGGCGGCGGTGTCCACCCAGTCGTCTACCACCAGCACCCGGTCGCCCGGACCCAGGTGTCGGTCCCGCACCGCGAGGTCCACCTGCCGACCCCGAAAGTCGGGGGGACTCTGCGCCCAGGTCAGCGAGCCGGCGGGCAACCGTCCGTCCGCCGGCTTGTGCGCCGCCACGAATCCCACGCCGAGAGCGGTGGCCGCCAGCGGCCCGAGCAGGAACCCGGTGACCGCCGGGGAGACGACCACCGTGGGCCGAGCCGCCCGGAACGGCGCGACCAGCGCAGGCCCCAACTCGGCGAGCGTCGCCGGATCCCGCCACCACCCGGAGGTGTCGCTGACCAGGTGGCTCGCGCCCGGGCCGGGGTCGACCCACCCGAACAGCTCGACGAGGCGTCTGCTCAGCTCAACGGGCATGTCTCCATCCTGCGTCACCCGACAGCCGACCATCGGCCCACCCGGCCCATCGCGACTCGGATGATCGGCTTCACGTATCACCGCAATTGCGGTCATAGCATCATGATCACGTTGACTTCGGAAGTGCTTCTCTCGTTATGGTCCGACCCGGTTTGACCCGCTGAGAAAGGACCGGGCCGGTGGCTGGTAAGCACTCCCGTACCCGCAGGTTCACCTCGCCGGCCGGTCTCACAGCCAGCGCCGTGGTGGCGGTCGCGCTCGCCGTGGGAGGCACCGTCGGTGCCGTCCGGCTGACCGCTGGCGCGGAGCCGGCTCGACCGGCCGCGATCGACCTGTCGCCCACCGTCGGAACGAGCGCCCCTGCGACCGGCTCGCCGACCGCGTCGCCGACCGTCAGCGCCAGCGCCTCCCCGAGCCCGACGGCGAGCCCGAAGCCGAGCCGCACCGTCCAGGCGCCGTCACGGAGCAAGGAGCGTACGGCCAGCCCGAAGCCGACGCCGACGGCCAAGAAGACGACTGCCCGCCCGGTGATCGACACCGGCTCCTGCGGCGCGTCCTTCTACTGGCAGGGTCAGCTGACCGCCAACGGCGAGACGTTCGACCCGGAGGGCATGACCGCCGCCCACAAGACTCTGCCCTTCGACACGAAGGTGCGGGTGACCAACCCCGCCAACGGCAAGTCGGTAATCGTCCGGATCAACGATCGCGGCCCGTTCATCGAGGGGCGTTGCCTGGATCTGGCGCGGGCCGCGTTTGCCGAGATCGCGTCACTCGACCTCGGTCACATCGACGTCCGCTACGAGGTGCTCGGCTGAGGCGGTGGAGCGTCGCGGTTGGCTCCGTCTCCGGATCCTCGCGGCCAGATCCGTCTCGTCCGAGGGGCCAGGCTCATTCTTTCGCTCACGTACATCGGGCATGCTGTCGGATGTACGCACGCAACTCCTCCAGCCGGGCCGCGGCCCGCTGAGCCCCGGATCCCGCGCCGGCCTCGGCGCGGCCCTCGTCCTGCTCGCAATCGTGTCCGCTGTCGAGTTGGCGGATGGCCGTACGGCGAACTACATCGCGCTGATGGTCGCCGCGCCGTTCCTGGCCGCCGCGCTCGCCTCCTGGCGGATCGTGCTCGGCGTCGGTGCCGCCGCCTCCGTGCTCGGGGCGACCTTCGCCCTGTCCGAGCGGACCACGTCGGTCGCCACGGCCGTCGCCGTGGCCGGCATCGCGTTGGGTACGGGCATCGCGGCGGCGGTGGCGGCGGTCCGGCAGCGGCAGGCGGAGCAGATCGCCGAGCTGTCGAAGCTGGCCATGGTGGCTCAACAGGCGGTGCTGCGCCCGCTCGGTCCTCGGGTGGGCGCTCTTTCGGTGGCCGGCCGGTACATATCGTCGACCGCCACGGCCGAGATCGGTGGCGACCTCTACGAGGCGATCGAAACTCCGTACGGCGTTCGCATGATCATCGGGGATGTGCGCGGCAAGGGCCTGGAGGCGGTCCGGCTGGCGAGCATCGTCCTCGGCTCGTACCGGCACGTGGCGTACGAGCGGGCCGATCTGCGGGCCGTGGTGACGGATCTGGACCGGGCGGTGGCGCGCAACGTCGGTGACGAGGACTTCGTCACGGCCGCGTTGGTCGAGGAGCGCGGCGGCACGCTCACCATCGTCAACTGTGGGCATCCCGCGCCGCTGCTGCTGCGTCGTGGCGCGGTGATCTCGCTTGAGCCGCCGGCGCCGGCGCCCCCGCTGGGCTTCATGCCGGTGGTCCGGCCAAGGGTGGAACGGTTGGAGCCGGGTGACCGGTTGCTGCTGTTCACCGACGGGCTGGGCGAGGCGCGGCGGGACGGCGAATTCTTCCCCACCGCGGACCGGGCCTGGCGGTTGCTCGGGCACGGTACGGTCGGCGACGGCCTCGCCTCCCTGGAGACCGCTCTGGTCGAGTGGGTGCACGGCCGGCTCGACGACGACATCGCGCTGGTCCTGATGGAGTACACGGGCTCGCCGGGCAGGGCGACGGCGGCGGTGCCGAGCTGGGAGGTCGGTGCGGCGGAAGGGTGATCACCCTGAGGCCCGCTGATGAACCCGAACGGCAGGTGTGTAATGCCTGTCACTGTCAGGATCAGCTTGTCGCTGCCTACCCGCGAGTAATAGAGTCAGGGTTACTGATCGGTAACACCTGTCCGGAAGCGGGGCCAGCGACATGACCCACTACAAGAGCAACCTTCGGGACCTCGAATTCAATTTGTTCGAGGTGTTCGGAGCGGACCGGGCGTTCGGCCAGGAGCCGTACTCCGACCTCGACGTCGACACCGCGCGGAGCTTCCTCGCCGAGGTCGACCGGCTGGCTCGGCAGGACCTGGCCGCCAGTTACCAGGACAGCGACCGCAACCCGCCGGTCTTCGACCCGGCCACCCACACCGCGCCGCTGCCGGAGTCGTTCAAGAAGTCGTACCGGGCCTTCATGGAGTCCGAGTTCTGGCGTCTGGACCTGCCCTCGGAGCTGGACGGCACCAACGCCCCCCGGGCGCTGTGGTGGGCGCTCGCCGAGCTGGTGCTCGGCTCGAACGCGCCGGTCTGGATGTACGCCTCCGGCCCGTCCTTCGCGCATGTGCTGCACGTGGAGGGCACCGAGCAGCAGAAGAGGTGGGCCAAGCTCTTCATCGACCAGCAGTGGGGCTCCACGATGGTGCTCACCGAGCCGGACGCCGGCTCGGATGTGGGTGCCGGTCGGGCGCGGGCGATCCCGCAGCCGGACGGCTCGTGGCACATCGAGGGCGTCAAGCGCTTCATCACCTCTGGTGAGCACGACCTGAGCGACAACATCGTCCACTACGTACTCGCCCGTCCAGTGGGCGTGGAGGGCGTGGGTGGCCCCGGCACCAAGGGTCTGTCGCTGTTTGTCGTCCCGAAGTACCACTTCGACGAGAACACCGGCGAGCTGGGCGAGCGCAACGGCGTCTTCGCCACAAACGTCGAGCACAAGATGGGCCTGAAGGTCTCCAACACCTGCGAGATCACCTTCGGCGAGCACGGCGTACCGGCCAAGGGCTGGTTGCTGGGCGAGAAGCACGAAGGCATCCGGCAGATGTTCATGATCATTGAATACGCCCGGATGATGGTCGGCACGAAGGCCATCGCCACCCTGTCCACCGGTTACCTCAACGCGTTGGAGTACGCCAAGAACCGGGTGCAGGGCGCGGACCTGACCCAGATGGCGGACAAGACGGCCCCGCGGGTGGCCATCACCGCGCACCCCGACGTGCGTCGCTCGTTGCTGCTACAGAAGTCGTACGCCGAGGGCCTGCGGGCGTTGGTCCTCTACACCGCCACCTGGCAGGACAAGGTCGCCATGGCGGAGGCGGCCGGTGACGAGAAGGCCATCAAGCTGGCCAAGCGGGTCAACGACCTGCTTCTTCCGCTGGTCAAGGGCGTCGGCTCGGAGCGGGCGTACGAACTGCTCGGGCACGAGTCGCTGCAGACCTTCGGTGGCTCCGGCTTCCTCCAGGACTACCCGCTGGAGCAGTACGTCCGGGACGCCAAGATCGACACGCTGTACGAGGGCACCACGGCGATCCAGAGCCTCGACCTCATCTTCCGGAAGATCGTCCGGGACAACGGCAAGGCACTGATGGCCGTGGCCGGCGAGATCCAGGAGTTCATCGCCACCGAGGCGGGCAACGGCCAGCTCAAGGAGGAGCGCCAGGCGCTCGGCAAGGCACTCGCCGAGATCCAGAACATGCTCGGCGTGATGACCGGCTGGTTGGGTGAGGCGCAGGGTGGCGACACCCGGGCGCTGTACAAGGTCGGGCTGAGCAGCCGGCGGTTCCTGCTGGCCCTCGGCGACCTGGTCGTCGGCTGGTTGCTCCAGAAGCAGGCCGACGTGGCGCTGAGGGCCCTCGCCGGTGAGCTGACGGCGACGGACCAGGCGTTCTACACCGGAAAGGTGGCCGCCGCCCGGTTCTTCGCCCGCGAGGTGCTGCCCCGCATCGGCGCCGACCGCCGCATCATCGAGACCACCGACCTAGACATCATGGACCTCCCCGAGGAGGCGTTCTAACCCCACCCCACCCACCCCACCCACCCACCCCACCCGGTCTCGTTGATCATGAGGTTAGCGGCGGTTTAAGAGATCAACACTGCCGCTAACCTCATGATCAACCCCCTTGTCTGCGCGGGGGTGGGGGTGGGGAGGGCTGGGGTGGGGTGGGGGTAACTGGGAGGTGGGTGGGTATGCGTGGCGGACGAGTCCGAGTACGCCCAGAGCAACCGCACGGGGGAGTGCCGCGCACATGGGCATAGGCAGTGGGATCTTCCTGATCGCGATCGGCGCGATCCTGACCTTCGCCATCCGGGCCAACGTCTGGTGGGTCGACCTGCGGGCGGTCGGTTGGGTCTTCATCCTGGCCGGGCTGGCCGTGCTGCTCACCACGCTCTGGTTCTGGCAGGACCGCCGCAAGCGGGCCCGTACGTTGATCGTGGAGGAGAACCGGCTCTCACATCCGACCGCGATGATGCCGCCACCGCCTGATCCACCACCACCGACCGCGCCGCCGAGCTGAGCGACCGTCTCCGCCCACACCGCACGCGAACCTAGCCGCGTGCGGTGTGCCGCGTCTCGATTGGGGCCGCGCCACGGCTCAGTTCCGCCCAGGGCAGGACCGTCCGGTGCACCACGAGACCGCCGGTACGCAACCCGTCCGGGTCCGCCCGGACCGGATCGAGCAGTTCGGACAGCAGGGACATGCCGGGGTTGTGGGCGATCAACAGGACCGTGGTCGCGGTCGGTGACACCTGCCGGATCAGGTGCAGCAGATCCTCCGGATGCGCCTCATAGGCGTCCGGCTCGTAGCGGATCACCGGAGCGGGGCCGGCGGGACCGCTCTCCGGCGGTGAGCCGGTGATCCCCAACTGGACGGCGTGCCACGTCTGTCTGGTACGCACGGCCGCCGAACAGAGCACCACGTCCGGTAGCAGCCCGTGCCGGGCCAGCCACGCCCCGGCCGCCGCGGCGTCCGCACGGCCGCGAGCGGCCAATGGGCGCTCGACGTCGGGACGGTCCGTGGTGGGCGGTTCGGCCTTGGCGTGCCGTAGCAGCACAAGTGTCCGCTCAGGGTGGGGGCTGTCCGTCATGTCTCCAGCTTGCCCGATTGGCGATCTCCGTGCCGGGGTAAGTCGGTCGATGCCGCAACCTCATCCGTGGCCGCGGCGGGGTGGAATGCCAGCTTCGATAGCCAAGGAGACGACGAGATGGGCATCGGTGGCAGTATTTTCCTGATCGCGCTGGGCGCGATCTTCGCGTTCGCCGTGGAGGCGGAACTGGGCTGGCTCGACCTGAGCGTCGTCGGCTGGGTGCTGATGCTCGCGGGCGTCGCCGGGTTGATCGTGACCCTCTACTACTGGAACTCGCGTCGCCGTACGGTCGTCGAGCCGGTGCGCGAGGAACGGGTGGTGGCCGAGCGTGCCGTGCCGGTCCGGGACGACCGGGTGGTCCAGGAGTACCGCGAGGTGCGCCGGCCCGGTCCCACGATCTGACCTCGGGGCGCAGCCCGACGGACCCAGTGGGGGTGGTGAGCGACGAGGCTCACCACCCCCACTGTCGTCAGGCGAACAGTGCGAAGTAGATGGCGATGTGGTGGCAGACCGCGGCGACCAACGTGCAGGCGTGGAAGAACTCGTGGTGGCCGAAGACGGTGGGCCACGGATTGGGGCGACGCAGCGCGTAGAAGACCGCGCCCACGGTGTAGATCGCGCCCCCCACGGCGAGCAGCACCAGCGCGGTGACGCCGCCCTGATGGAGGATGTCGGGCAGCATCGCCACGGACACCCAGCCGAGGGCGAGATACAGCGGCGCGGATATCCACCGGTTGGCGTGCGGCCAGATCAGCTTGAGCGCCACACCGCCCAGGGCGCCGCCCCAGACGATCGACAGCATCATGACGGCGGCCCGGGTCTCCAGCAGCAACAGGCAGAACGGGGTGTACGTGCCGGCGATGAACAAAAAGATCATCGAGTGGTCCATCCGGCGCATGACCGCGTAGCCGCGGGTCGACCACACCCGACGGTGGTACAACGCGCTGGTGCCGAAGAGACCGCAGACGGTGAAGCTGTAGACGGCGGAGCTGACCAAGGGGGTCCAGCCCGGACGGGCGGCGGCGATCGAACAGAGCACGATGCCGCAGACCAGGGCGACGAAGAACGCGTACGTGTGCAGCCAGCCGCGCATCCGGGGTTTCCCGATGTCGACCGGCTTGAGCCGGGGGCGTGCTGAGGTGGTCACGCCCTTAGGTTACGGCAGCGTAGGTTACTTTCGGGTAGTGCAACTGGTCACGCTGTCCGACCAGCGGCCGACGCGAAAGCAGCCAGCTTTCCGGGAGGATGGCGGGATGCGGATCAGACGGGTCGGCACGCACGCTCTCCTGCTCGACCTCGCGCCACCGGAGGCCACCGACGCCGCGGCACCGCCGAGCCGGGACACCGAGGTGGCCGCCGCCGTCGAGGTGTGGCGGGCGGAGCTGTGGCGCCGCCGAGAGCGAGGCGAACTGGTCGCCGTAGAGATCGTGCCGGCCGCCGCCACCGTGCTGCTCGACGGCGTACCCGATCCACCGGCCACCGCCGCCCTGATCGCCACCTGGACCGCCTCCGCGTCTGCCGCCCGGATACCGACGGCGGCGCTCACCGCCGCATCCGACCGACTCGTCCAGGTACCCGTCAGCTACGACGGCGAAGATCTCTCCCGGGTCGCCGATCACTGGCGCACGGACCTACCCGGTGTGGTGCGTCGCCTGCGGGAAACCGAGTTCGTGGTGGCATTCTGCGGTTTCGCCCCCGGCTTCGGGTACCTCACCGGGCTGCCCGCCGAGCTGGTGGTGCCCCGGCTGTCGACGCCCCGGCAACGGGTGCCGGCCGGCTCGGTCGCGCTTGCCGGTCCGTACGCGGGCATCTATCCCACCGCGTCCCCCGGCGGTTGGCTGCTGGTCGGACGGACCGAGGTGACCCTCTTCGACGTGACGGCGGACCCGCCGGCCCTGCTCAGCCCCGGCACCCGGGTCCGGCTGGTGGACCGGTGAGCGGCCTCCTCGAAGTGCTCCGAGCCGGTGCGTTGACCACCGTGCAGGACCTCGGTCGGCCCGGCTGGGCGCACCTCGGCGTACCCCGCTCCGGCGCCCTCGACCCGGCAGCGCTGCGCCTGGCCAACCGCCTGGTCGGCAATCCCGAGCACGCGGCCGGGCTGGAGATCACGCTGACCGGCTGCGAGCTGCGACCCACCCGGGCCACCACCGTCGCCATCGTCGGTGCCGAGGTCGACGTTCGGGTCGGCCAGCGTCCCGGTGACACCGGCCGCCCGCTGGCCGTACCAGGCGGGACGGTGCTGCGCATCGGCCCCGCCCGACAGGGCCTGCGCTGCTGGCTCGCGGTGGCCGGTGGCATCGCCGTCACACCGGTCCTGGGCAGCCGGTCCACCGACACCCTCGCCGGGCTCGGACCGGCACCGCTGCGCGACGGCGACCTGCTGCCGCTGGGCATCCCCGCCAACCCGCCCGCCCCGGTCGACGTCACCGTGCCGGCGGCGTCCCCGACGGAGGTGCGGCTGACCGTGCGGCTCGGCCCCCGGCACGACTGGTTCACCCCGGCGGCAGTGGACCAGCTGCTCGGCACGGCGTACCAGGTGAGTCCGTTGAGCAACCGGGTCGGCGCGCGCCTGAGCGGCGCGCCGCTGCCCCGCGCGGTGGCCGGGGAACTGCCCAGCGAAGGGCTCGTCCTCGGCGCGGTGCAGGTGCCGGCGGACGGCCAACCACTGGTCTTCCTCGCCGACCATCCCACCACCGGCGGATACCCGGTCATCGCGGTGGTGGACGACGTGACCCCGCTCGCGCAGGCCCGCCCAGGCACTACGGTGAGATTTCATGGACCTCAACGCTGACCTCGGCGAGGGCTTCGGCATCTGGCGTCTCGGCGACGACCAGGCCCTGCTGAACCTGGTCACCTCCGCCAACGTCGCCTGCGGCTTCCACGCCGGGGACCCGGCCACGATGCGCCGGGTCTGCGCCGCCGCTGCGGAGCGGGGAGTCGCCGTCGGAGCCCAGGTCGGCTATCGGGACCTCGCCGGCTTCGGTCGGCGGCACATCGAGTACGAGTTCGCGGAGCTGCGCGACGAGGTGCTCTACCAACTCGGCGCGCTCAACGCGTTCTGCCGGGCGTACCGCACCCAGGTCCGCTACCTCAAGCCGCACGGGGCGCTCTACCATGCGGCGGCCAGCGAGGAACTGCCGGCGGCAGCCCTGCTGGCCGCGCTCGACGACTACGACCCGGAACTGCCCGTACTCTGCCCACCCGGGTCGGTGCTGGCCCAACTCGCCCAGGGCGCCGGCATCCGGGTGGTGGCCGAGGGGTTCGCCGACCGGAACTACCTGCCCAACGGTCGCCTGGTACCACGGACCTCGCCGGACGCGTTGGTCACCGACCCGCAGGAGGTGGCCCGCCGGGCGGTGCTGATGGCCACCGAACGGGTCGTGGTGACGATCGACGGCGGTACGGTCCCATGCGTGGTGGAGTCGGTCTGCCTGCACGGCGACAGCCCAGGCGCGGTGGCCGCCGCGGAACTCGTCCGCGCCGCCCTCGTCGACGCCGGAGTCACTCCCGCCCCGTTCGCCTGACGTGCCGCGAAGGACACCCTGTTTCCGATGCCATTCCGGACGTGGTCGGGCCTCAGCCGGCGTCCATGCCGCGCAGCACCAACGGCAGCCGGCCGGCACCGCCGTCGACCACCCGCACTGGTACGCCCCAGTCCTGCCGGGTCAGGTGGCAGGCCGCGTGCTCCACATCGGCGTCACAGGTGGCCGCCTGGGCGGTCACCTGAAGCACCCCGTCGGGCACCGAGCCATCGATCACCAGACGGCGGGACAGGTCGGTGCCGGTGCCGGCCCCCTCGACCAGCAATTCCGGCGGCGACGCCGAGACGACGAGTCGGGTGGACGGTCCGAAGGTGTCGTCCAGCTTCTGCCCGGGGGCCGGAGTGAAGACGACATCCAGTACGACCTCGCCCGAGGCCAGTTCCGTCGGCCGGCGCTCGGTACGGTGCCGGGGGCCGTCGACGGTCTCCGCGCCGGCCGCCGAGAGGGCACCGGGAGCCAGCCGGGTGACCCGGTGCGCCGCCGACTCCACCACCAGCACCGCGCCGTCGGCGGTGAGCACCAGGTCGCTGGGCTCGGCCAGGCCGGTGGCGACAGTGGCGACCTGATCACTGGCCGGGTCGTACCGGCGTACCGCGCCGTTGTAGGTGTCGGCGATCAGGACCGATCCGTCGGGCAGGGCGCAGACGCCGAGCGGATGCTGTAGCAGGGCCTGTGCCGCCGGCCCGTCCACGTGACCGAAGTCGAACAGGCCCTGACCCACGGCGGTACCCAGGACGCCGTTCTCGACGTAGCGGACGGCGCTGGTCTCGCTGTCGGCCACCCAGAGCCGGTCGCCGTCGGTGGAGACGGCAAGCCCGGACGGCTGGGCCAGCCAGGCTTCGGCCAGCGGCCCGTCGCGTAGCGCCTCCACCGTGGTGCCGGCGTACATGCCGGCGGTGCGCTTGATCGGGTCGAACCACCAGAGCTGGTGGATGCCGGCCATGGCGATGATGAGCCTGTCGTCGTACCAGGCGAGGTCCCAGGGTGAGGAAAGGTCGACCGAGCGGGCATCGTGCGCGTGGTCGTCGACAGTCGACCGCCACTGCCGTCCGGTACCGGCCACGGTGAGCACCTCGCCGGTGGCCAGCCGTACGCCCCGCAGCAGGTGGTTGACGGTGTCGGCGACCACCAGGTCGTAGCCGGCGACCTCGGCCACCTGAGGCGGCAGCAGACACAGCCCCTGCGGCTCGGAGAAGGTCGCGGCACCGGCGGCACCGTCGGTCCGGCCCCGCTCGCCGGCGCCGATGGTACTGACGACGGTCTCAGCGTCGGCGGCCAGTTCGACCAGGCGGTGCCGCGCCGAGTCGGAGACCAGCAGACCACCGTCGGGCAGGGCCACCGCCTTGCCCGGGAAGCGGAGGGTGGTCTCCGGCTCGGCGACCGGGACGTACGGGCCGTCGCCCCGGTGCAGCGTGCCCTTGACCTCGTGGGTGGCGATCAGGTCGTCGATCAGCCGGGCCAGCCCGTCCGCGTGGCCCTCACCCGCCATGGTGGCCACCACGTATCCCTCCGGGTCGATCACCGCGAGGGTCGGCCAGGCACGGGCCGCGTACTGCTGCCACATGTCCAGCTCAGGATCGTCAAGGACGGGGTGGTGCACGCCGTACCGCTCGACGGCGGCGGCCAGCGCGTCGGCGTCCTTCTCGTGCTCGAACTTCGGCGAGTGCACCCCGATCACCACGAGGACGTCGGCGTACTTCTGCTCAAGGGGACGCAACTCGTCCAACACGTGCAGGCAGTTGATGCAACAGAAGGTCCAGAAGTCCGCGATGACGATCTTGCCTCGCAGGTCGGCGAGCGTCAGCTGCCGCCCGCCGGTGTTCAACCAGGCCCGACCCCGAAGCTCGGGAGCCCGCACACGTGCACTCATGCCCCCATCGTGCCCTACCGGCCGACGCCAGCCGGCTCGAAGGGGAGGCGAGCCGGGCAAGGCCGGGGTCGGCCGGGCAGGAACGAGGCGGGGCCACGGTTGCCCGTGACCCCGCCGTCGAGTGTGCGACAGCTCAGCCGCCGGTTGCCTCCTTGAGGCAGAGCACCGGGTTGGCGGTGGCGCCGCGGAGGTCCACGTACGGCATGGCCGGGTCGGGGCACTTGTCCTTCGACTCGACCTTGGACACCACGGTGAAGGCTTCCGGATCGGTGCAGTCGACCGCCACGGGAGTGTCGCCGGAACGCTTGACGCACGAGCCGACCGGCGGGTCGAAGGCGTTCGCGTCGTCCGAACCACCGACCATGCCGAGGAGCATCAGCAGCCCGAGCGGAATGGCCAGGATGAGCACGGCGGCGACCAGCACCGCGGCGAGTACCCGCCCGTTGCGTACCTTCGGTGCCGGAGCTTCCGGTGCCGGCTCAGCGACGGGCTTGAACGCGTCGAAGCGACCCTGCTCCACCTCGCCCGACCCGCTGCCCGGACCCGGGCTCCACGGTGGTGCGGACTGCGGCGGAGGAGGGAACGCCGAGTTGTGCTCGCCGCCCGGCTCGGAGCGGACGGGCGAGCCGTAGGCAACGCCCGGGCGCTCGGGCGGCCCGCCGAACGGGTCGTTGCCCGGCCCACCGTACGGGTCACGCGGTGCGCCGCCGAAGGGGTCGGCCGGGCGTTCCGGCTCGGCGTGCGGCCGTGTGCCGTTGACCGGCCGGTTGGCCGGAGGTGCGTCGATGAAGGACGGTATCCCCGGCGGGAACGCGGGTGGCGCAGCCGGCGAAGCCGGGGCGGCCGGACCGGCGAAGGCGTTCGGCCCGCCCATCGGTGGCTCCCGGTCGGCGAAGCGGGGCTCCGGGGTCTGCTCGAACCGCTCCGGGCCCTGATCGCCGCGTGCCGCGGCCTGGTCGACGTCGAACCGTCCCGGACTCTGGTCGAAGCGGGGCACCAGGGGCTGCTCGCCGTGCTCCTGGACCGGCTCCTCGGTGTGCTCGGGGCGGGCCGGCCGGCCGTACACCCGTGGTTGCGGCGCGGACGAACCGGTCGGGCGAACCGCGTGGTCGGCCGGGGGCATGACCCGGCTGGACAGCGGCACGGAGGCGCTCGCCGCGACACCGCCGCCGGCCGGCGGCGTGGCGCGGCCCTCGGCCTCCGGAGAGGTGCGCGGTGCCGGGATGACCGGGGACTGCGGCTCGTCGTGTCGGGGCTCGGGGTGACCCCAGGCCGGGCCGCCCGCCGGCTGGTCGGCGACCGGGCGGCCAGGAGGCCCGGCTGGGTCGTCGGTGAACGGCGCGGGCTGGGCGAAGTCCGCAGGTGGTGTGGCGGCCAGGCTGGCACCCGGCACCCGCTGCTCCTGTGGCGGCAACGGCACCATGTTGGCCGGGGAGATGCCCGGGCCGGGTGCGGGCTGGTAGACGGCGTCCTCGGCGCGGCCTGCGTCGGGTTCGGAGGTGGTTCGGGGTGCGGCGGGCTCCGCCGCCTGACCCCACGCCTCACCGGGTGCCCACGGCTCGATGTCCGGCACGGCGGACCGATCGGCGGCGGTACGGGACGGCAGCGGCTCGGCGGACGGGCTCCAGGACGGCGGCGGGCCGGCAGCCGGGTTGCCTGCGGCCCAGCCGGTCGATTCCTCCCGTGCGGGCGTGGCCCAGTCGGGCTGTGCCGCCCGGTCACCGCCCGAGTGCCATCCCTCGGCCGGCTGCTCGGCCCAGCCGCCCCCGGCGGGCTCCCGTCGCTGGCCGGTCGCCCAGCCGGACTGCTCCGGCTGCTCCGCGGGCCACGCCTCGGCGGGTGCCGACCCGTCGGCGGGCCGCTGCTGGCCCGCGTCCGGGGCCGGCACCTGGGCGCTGGCCCGGGCTGCCGGCTCGCGGGCGGGCGGCGGCTGGTCGGCAGGCGCCCAGGCCGGCTCGGACTGACCTGCGGTCGAGGCCCAGCCGGGAGTCTGGTCGTCGCCACTCGGGGCGCCGGCCCAGTCCGGCTGCTGGCCGCCGGCCCACCCACCGGCCGCTGCCGGGTTGGCCTGGCCCGGGGTGGGCTGACCGCCGGCCCAGTCGGGCTGACTCGTGGCCGGTTGGTTGGCGGCCCAGTCGGGCTGACTCGTGGCTGGTTGGTTCGGCGTCCATTCGGCGGGGTGCGCGGTGTCCCCAGTGGCGGGATCCGTGGCCCAGGCGGGCCCGGCCTGGCCGCCGTTCGCCCAGGCAGGTTGATCCGATGTGGGCGGTGCGGCCGGTGCCCAGCCGGGAGCGGGCTGCTGCGGCTGGTCTGCCTGGGCCGCCCAGGCCGGCTGACTGCCGGCGGGCTGGTCCCAACTGCCGGGTGTGGCTTCCGCCTGGCGGGTCGCCTGGGCGCTGCCCCACGCGTTGCCCTGCTGGTTGGCCCAGGCTGGTGCGGACGTGTCCGGGCGGGCGGGTGGTGGCGGTGCCCAACCGAGGTCGGGGGCGGATGCGCCGTACCCGTTGTCCTGCTGAGCCGGTCCGTCGCCGTACGGCGCCGGTCCGCCGCCGCCCGGCGGCACCTCGTCCGGCTCCTGGCCGGGGCGGTGCGGGCCCTCGGACGTCATGCGTGCGCCTCCTCCATCACATGTCGGCCGCCGTCGCCGATGGTCTCGGCAGGGCAGCCGGCGGTGCCGGCGTACCGGCTGTGCCGGCTCCCCGCACCGTATCCCGGTCGCCGCCGGTGGGCTTCCGGGGAGCTTCGGTCATCACTGTCCGTCGCCGGACGGTGTCGAGGTGCTTCTATCGCCTCGACCTGCCCCCGGGTGCGGACGACGACCGAGCCCCACCGTACCGGGCGCTGCGTCGGGGCGGTATCCCGGTGTCAGCGGCGGTCGTAACGCCGACGACCCGCCCGGTTGGCCCGGGCGGGTCGTCGATCTGGAGGAGGCGGATAACGTCGTGTGGCGTCAGTGCATGTGACGCTGGGCGATGGCGAGGATCTCGTCGCGAACCGCGGGCGAACTAGCGGAGCGCAGGGCCCGCTCGATGGCGCGGGCGCGGCGGCTGGCGTCGCGGCGGTTGCGGATTCGCTCGATCATGCTCATGGTGTCTCTCCTCCTGGGCTATTCGGTTGTCGTCCCGTCGGCCCCTCTATTGAAGCGCACCTCACCCCCGGCTTGCCAGCGATTGTTAGGTGAGCTAGGCCACCGGCCTAAGAATCTTAGGCGTATGACACTTGACGGCAACTGGTTCTTCGCCAAATGACTACGGCCGGTGTGCCGGGCGTCAACCCGTGGCACACCGGCCGTCGCCGTCGTCGCGCGTCAGGTCCAGGCGAGCAGGGCCGCCTCCGGGTCGGCGAGGAAGTCACCCACATCGCGGAGGAACTTCGAACCCAGCTCACCATCGATGATCCGGTGATCGAAGGAGAGGCTGAGCGTGGTGACCAGGCGCGGCTTGACCTTGCCCTTGTGGACCCAGGGCTGTTCGCGTACCGCACCGAAGGCCAGGATCGCCGACTCACCCGGGGGCAGGATCGGCGTACCGGTGTCCACCCCGAACACCCCGACGTTGGTGATCGTCAGAGTGCCGCCGGACATGTCGGCCGGCGAGGTCTTGCCGGCCTTGGCGGTCTGCACCAGGTCGGTCATCGCGTCGGCGAGCTCGCGCAGGGTCAACCGGCCGGCGTCCTTGATGTTCGGCACGATCAGGCCGCGCTCGGTGGCCGCCGCGATGCCGAGGTTGACGTACTCCTTGACGACGATCTCGTCGCCGGCCCAACTGGAGTTGACCATCGGATGCCGCCGGACCGCCAGCAGCACCGCCTTCGCGACCAGCAGCAGCGGCGAGACCCGAACCTCACGCCACTCCCGCCGCCCACGCAGCCGGTCGAGCGCCTTCATCGCCCGGGTCACGTCCACGGTCAGGAACTCGGTGACGTGCGGAGCCGTGAAGGCCGAGCGGGACATGTTCTCGGCGGTGAGCTTGCGTACGCCCTTGACCGGAATGCGCTGCTCGCGGTCCGCGCCGAAGCTCGCGGCCGAGCTGACCGGGCTGGTGACCGTCAGTGGCTCGGCCGCTGCGGGGGCCGCCGCCCGCTGTACGTCCTCCCGGGTGATCGAGCCCGACGGTCCGGATCCGGTCAGCGTGCCGAGGTCGACCCCCAGGTCCTTGGCGAGCTTGCGGACCGGCGGCTTGGCCAGCACCGGTCCGCTGCTCCGACCGTTGCCGTTGACCATCGGCGCGGGCGCGGGCTGGACCGGAGCCGGAGCGACCCGTGCCGGGCTGACCTGCACCGGTGCCGCCGGTGCGGTCGCGGCCGGGGTGGTGTCCTTGCGGGGACGGCGCTTCGCCGCCGTGGTGCGCGGACCGTACCCGACGAGAACGGCGGTACGGCCGCCCGGGGCGGGACCGCCGATCAGGCCCGGCTCGACCGCACCCTCGGTCGGTGCGACCTCGACGGCGGCCAACGACGCCGCCGACGGGGTGGGCAGGTCAGTGGTGGGCGCACCGGTGGTGGACTGCTCCACGGGGCCGGCGCCCGGGTCGGTGTCGATCGCGATGATGGGGGTGCCGACCTCGACCGTGGAGCCCTCCGGGTGGAAGATCGCCTGGACCTGGCCGGCCCACTTCGCCGGAATCTCCACGGCCGCCTTCGCCGTCTCCACCTCGACGATCGGCTGGTTCAGCTCGATCGTGTCGCCCACCTTGACCAGCCAGGCGAGGATCTCACCCTCGGTCAGGCCCTCACCCAGGTCGGGCAGGTTGAATTCCTTGATCCGTGACATGCCGCTCACCAGCCGAAGGTGCGGTCGACGGCGTCGAGCACCCGGTCGAGGTCGGGAAGGTACTCCTCCTCCACCCGGGCTGCCGGGTACGGGGTGTCGAAGCCGGCCACCCGTAGCACCGGCGCCTCCAGCGAGTAGAAGCACTCCTCGGTGATCCGGGCTGCGACCTCCGCACCCATGCCCAGGTTGGATGGTGCCTCGTGCACCACCACCGCGCGGCCGGTACGCCGCACCGACTCGTACACCACGCCGAGGTCCAGCGGGGAGAGCGTACGCAGGTCGACGACTTCCAGGTTCCGCCCGTCCTCGGCGGCGGCGGTCGCCGCGTCGAGGCAGGTACGCACCATCGGGCCGTACGCGAGCAGGGTGGCGTCGGTGCCCTCCCGCGCGATCCGGGAAGCGTGCAGCGGGTACGCCTCGGACAGTGGAGCGTCCAGCTCGACCTGTCCCTTCTCCCAGTAACGCCGCTTCGGCTCCAGGAACACGATCGGGTCGTCCGAGGCGATGGCCTGCTGGATCATCACGTAGGCGTCCTGCGGGCTGGCGCAGGAGACCACCTTCAACCCGGCGGTGTGCGCGAAGTACGCCTCGGGCGACTCGGAGTGGTGCTCCACCGCCCCGATGCCGCCGCCGAACGGGATCCGGATCACCATCGGGATGTTGAGCTTGCCCCGTGAGCGGTAGTGCATCTTCGCGACCTGCGACACGATCTGGTCGTACGCGGGGTAGACGAAACCGTCGAACTGGATCTCGCAGACCGGGCGGTAGCCCCGGATGGCCAGGCCGACGGCGGTGCCGATGATGCCGGACTCGGCGAGCGGGGTGTCGATCACCCGCTGGTCGCCGAAGTCCTTCTGCAATCCGTCGGTGATTCGGAAGACGCCGCCGAGCTTGCCGACGTCCTCGCCCATGATGACGACCTTCGGGTCGTTCTCCAGTGCCTTGCGCAGGCCGGCGTTGAGGGCCTTGCCGAGGGTGAGCGTCTCCGTGGCCATCAGTGCGCGCTCCCCTCGAACGACTCCAGGTACCGGTTGAACTGCGCGCGCTGCTCGTCGAGCAGCGGCGACCCGTTGGGGTAGACGTGGTCGAACATGGTGTCCGGTTCCGGGTTCGGCATGGCGAGCACCCGCTCGCGAAGGTCCACCGCCTCCCGGCGGGCCTGCTCGTCGACCTCGGTGAAGAAACCGGCTTCGGCGATCTTCTCCCGCTCCAGGAACGCCTTCATCCGGGCGATCGGGTCCTTGGCCTGCCACGCCTCGACCTCGCTGGCGATCCGGTAGCGGGTCGGGTCGTCGGAGGTGGTGTGCGCGCCCATCCGGTAGGTGTACGCCTCGATCAGGCTCGGGCCCTGTCCGTGCCGGGCGTTGTCCAGTGCGTGCCGCGTCACCGCGTAGGTGGCCAGCACGTCGTTGCCGTCGACCCGGACGCCGGGGAACCCGAAGCCGGCGGCCCGCCGGTAGAGGGGGATGCGGGTCTGCCGCTCCAGCGGCTCGGAGATGGCGTACTGGTTGTTCTGGCAGAAGAACACCAGGGGGGAGTTGAACACGCCGGCCCAGACGAACGCTTCGTTGACGTCACCCTGGCTGGTGGCGCCGTCACCGAAGTAGGCGATCACCGCCTCGCCGTCGTCGGTGCCGGTCTTGCCGTCCATCGCGACGCCCATGGCGTAGCCGGTGGCGTGCAGGGTCTGCGCGCCGATCACGATCGTGTACATGTTGAACTTGAACTCGTTCGGGTCCCAGCCACCCTGGTCGACCCCGCGGAACAGGCCCAGCGGCATGATCGGGTCGATGCCACGGCAGTAGAGCACGCCGTGCTCGCGGTAGGTGGGGAACGCCATGTCCTGCGTACGCAGGGCCCGGCCGGAACCGACCTGCGCCGCCTCCTGGCCGAGCAGGCTCGCCCAGATGCCCAGCTCACCCTGCCGTTGCAGGGCGGTCGCCTCGGCGTCCAGCTTCCGAACGAGCACCAGGTCGCGGTAGAGGCCGCGGTACTCCTCGTCGGTGAAGTCGACGCGGTACTCGGTGCCGTCCGGGCCGGTCACGCTCTCGATCCGCTCGCCCGAGGGCGTGAGCAACTGCACCAGCTCCGGATCGCCGGTGGTGGCCTTCCTGGATCGGGGTGCGGCTCGCCGGCCGCGGGCCGGGGCCCCGGGGTCGCCCTTTGCCATCCGTTTCTCCCTGTCGTGTCTGCGTCGGCACCGGGGGGTCACCCGGCCGCGCGACTCGTGCGCCCGTCCCGGCTGGTGCCGGGATGGTTCCTGGCGGCCACGCCTGACCCCGGTAGGGGCTGCCGCGCGGCATGAGCCGGGTTCTGGCCGAACCCGGTTCGGGAGCGCCGGTGCCCAGTCGCGCCTACCGCGTGGGTGCGCGGAGGTCGCGGCTGCGCTGCCGCCGTGTCTTTAGTTTCGCATCAGAGGTGAGGCGTCCCACACCCCGCCCGCCCCGCATCCGGCGGCCGGCCCGCTTCGTTACCCGAAGCGCCGGAGTGTCCGGTCGAACGACGCGCGACCGTTCCGGTGGTGGTTCGTCACCATTCGGCCAAGATACGCATGTCGACACGCGGTAGGGGTTGGCTGACCCAAAGTCACTGCCCCAGGCTGATCGCGTGGGCCGGCGCCAGCTTCGGCGGCTCGCCGGGGTACCCGTCGGGCGGCCCTGACCAGGGGCGACGACGAGGAGTGCGTGGTGTCCGAACCAGGTGAAGGCCCCGGGACGCCGATCCTCGGCCGGCACCGGGCGTCCACCTACCGCCCCGTGGTGGGTGCGCACCGGGCCGTGCGTACCGCGGGACCCACCCGGGGCTATCTGCTGACGGTGGCGCTGCTCGCCGGCACGGCCTCGATGCCGGTCCTCGCCGCGATCAGCACCGGCTCCGCGACGGTCGGCAGCACCGCAGTGCCGGACGGCAGTACGCCGTTCATCCCGACGCCCTCCATCGGTCCGGTGGTGGTCCCGCCGCCGCCCACCGGTTCGCCGACGTCCACCGTGACCGCGGTGCCATCGGTCGAGCCGGCGGCACCGCCGGTCAACCCCGTGGTGCCGACGCCACGACTGCACATCGTCGGCACTCCGGGTGCCCACCCGCCGGCCCGTCGCCCCGACGCGCCGGCGACCGCGCCGGCTCCCCGGCCGCCCGTCAGCACCCCGGCCCCGCGCCCGGCACCCACCCCGAGCCGCTCCCCCTCGCCGGCCCCGACGAGCGGTTCGCCCACGCCGACCGCCGATCCGGACCCGCCGACCGCCTCGGCCGACCCGACCGCGTCCGACGACCCGCCGACCACGGGCCCGAGCCCGTCGACCGGTCCTTCCGCCTCGGCCGACCCGACCGCGTCGACTGATCCTTCCGCGTCCGCCGATCCGGACCCGTCGGGCGGCCCTTCCGCATCCGCCGCGCCGAGCGCGTCTAACGACCCGTCGCCGACGGCCGACCCGAGTGCGTCAGGTGGCCCTTCCGCGTCCGCCGCGCCGGGAGGTCCGTCGGCCGCCCCGAGCGGTGGCGGGTCAGCACCGGAGCCCCCACCGAGCGACATCGTCATCGAACCACTGTTGCCCGGCACCCCCGAGCCCCGTGGCAGCGCCCGATCCCGGGCACGCATCCGCCTGCGGGACCGGTGCCGGTCCGCTGCCGGCCGGACCGACGGTGCCGGCCCTACCGACGGTGCCGGGCGTGAGGCGAGCCGGTGAGCGTGCGTGAGGCGAGCCGGTGAGGTCAGCTGTCGTCGGCGAGGCGGTGTCGGTTGGCCTCGATCCAGGCGTCCAGGGCCGCCGGATCGTCCGGGTCGATGCCGTCGGCCATCAACTGGGCCACCGCGGCGGTGGCCGGGCTGCGCCGCTCGCCGGTCGCGTAGAGCCGGACGAACTCCGGCACCATCTCCTCGATCGCCGCGTCCGTGGCGCCGGCTGCCGACTCGGGCAGCCCACGCCGGTGGGCCGCGTAGGCGGCCCAGGCGCGCAGCACCCGGGGCAGCATCGCGGCGTCGTCCATGTCCAGTACGGCCCGGCGGTGCACCCAGTCGAGCAGGAAGAGACCGGCGACGGTCGGGCTCCACCGCAGCGGGTCGGCGTCGGGGAAGGTGGCCGCGTGATCGAGCAGCAGGCCCAGACAGAAGTGCAGCGAGGCCAGTTCGGCGTCGTCGACCGCGTCCAGTCCGGCCCGGGCGGCATCCGGCGAGCTTAGGAACCGGCGGATCTCCGCGGCCCGCTCGGCGTCGGGCAACGGCTCGTCGGCCTGCCGGGGCGGTGGTGCGGTCGTGGCCGGCAGGACCGCCAGCCGGGCGCCGACAAGGGCCCGGTCGGTGGCCAGTGAGGCGGCGCCGGGCAGCTGACCCAGGTGGTCGGTGACCGCCAGGTGTCGGCTCACCTCGTCCCGCATCCGGGTCGGGCTCTCCTCCCGGAACCAGGTCAACTCGTCTTCGGCGCACAACTGTCGGACCTGCTCCAGGATGCGGCCCGCCGGACCGCCGACGAACACGTCCTTGGTGATGCCGATGTTGTGGTCGATCAGCGCGACCAGGGCGTGTTCCGGCCCTCCGGTCGCGTCGTCGTAGGCGAACGTGGCCAGGTAGGAGGTCTGGTCGCCGTACACGTCGCCGTACGCCCAGGTGCCGGTGAGGTGCACCTTGCCGAGCTGCCCGGACCAGGCCGGTGCGGTCGCACCGGGACGGACCCGGTCCGCGCCGGCCGCGTCCGGCACCAGGGCCGCGAAGACGGCCCGGACCGTCGTCGCCGCGACCGCCCGTCGTCTCGATGTGGCGGCCAGGAAGCCGCCCACGAAGTCGCGTACCGCCGCCTCCCGGTCCGTCTCGGCGACCTCGTACACGCTGCCGAGCAGGGCCGCACCGAGCATCTCCGCATCGAGGGCCGAGTCGAGCTTGGTCACGTCGCGTGCGGCGTGCAGCACCGCGTCGTAAGGGGTCTGTGGCGTGGCCATGACTCGACCCTACGCCGATCGTGCGGCGTCCAGGAATGTTCAGCGGCCGGGTCAGCGGTGTCGGGCGACCTCGAGGACGGTGCGCGCGTCGGCGTGTGCGGCGATCACGCCCCGCACCGGGGCCAGCACCTGCTGCTCGCCGACGCCGGCGATGGCCCGGGTCAGCTGTGCCTCCGCCCGGTGCCGGGCCTGCCGGGCGGCCCACCGCACCAGCGGGCGGGTCAGGGCCGCGACGAGCAACCCGGTCAGCAGCCCGCCGAGCAGCAGCAGGGTCGGCACCGGTACCTCACCGACCATCGGATGCCGCAACTCCGGCAACCCGAGAGCCCGTACCGCGTAGCCGAGGACCAGCCAGCCCAGCCCGGCCACCGCGGCGAACGTCACCAGCCACTGCACCCCGCCCACCAGCCGCCACCAGGCACGCGGACGGTCGACGCCGAGATCGGTGCTGGCGAGCGCGCCGTCCAGGGCGTCCGGCAGGTCGCCGAGACGGGACCGGGCCGCTGCGGCCATCGCATCCGGCCAGGCGTTCGGCAGCCCGTCCCCGGCCCGCTCGGCCACCGTCCGCAGGGCCAGTGCCAGTGCGGACTTGTCGGCCGCGTTGGGCTCGGGTACGGAGGTGGCGGCCACCAGGCTTCCCGCCGGGTCACCACCGGCCCGCCGGTCGGGCAGGTGCAGCCGGCGCAGCGGGTCGGCCCGCAGTCGCCGCCAGAGCCGCAGCAACGGCCAGCCGGTGGCAGCCGCGGCGCGATGCCGGTAAGCCTGCTCGACCGCCGCCACGACCGTCGGCACGCCGGCCGCGTTGCACAGGGCACGGTCCAGCGCGGTGACCGCGGGATCGTCGGCGGCGAGCGCGGTGCGGGGCGCGCCGACCATGCCGTCCAGCGCGTCGACGACGGCGTCGACGTCACCGGAGAGGCGACGCAGCGCGGCCTGTCGTTCGGCGACGGTGCGCTCCAGCGCCGCCCGTAACCCCTCCAGGCCCTCCGGGTCGGCGACGGTGGTGGCCAGCAGCGGTACCCCGTCCAGCCCGTCCGCGTCGAGCAGGCGGCGCAGGTCGGCAAGTACCCGGGGTACCTCGGCGGGGGCCAGCCGGTCGGTCTGGTTGAGCACGACCACCGTTACGTCCCGGTGCCGGTGGAACTCGCGGAGGTAGCTGCGGTGCATCACCCGGTCGGCGTACTTCTGCGGGTCGACCACCCAGACCACCAGGTCCACCAGGCCGAGCAGCCGGTCCACCTCCAGCCGGTGCGAGTGCTCGACGGAGTCGAAGTCCGGCAGGTCGAGCAGGATCAGCCCGTGCAGAGTGGACTCGTCGTCGCCGTCGAGCAGGCTCTCCCGAACGAACCGGTGGCGGGGCAGCACGCCGAGCCAGTCGAGCAGCCGGGTGCCCCCGTCGAGCGGGCCCCACACGCAGGCGTGCGTGACACCGGTGGTGGGCCGGCGTACCCCGACGGGTGAGAGGTCCATCCGGGCCATCGCGTTGAACAGGCTCGACTTGCCGCTGCCGGTGGCTCCGGCAAGCGCCACCACTGTGTGGTCGCGGGAGAGCGCCAGCCGGGTACCGGCGCGTTCGACAAGGGTGCGGGCCGGCACCAGCGGAGTGTCCGGCAGGTGACCGTCGACGATGCCGAGGAACCGCCGCACCGCCTCCAGTCGGGCGACCAGTTGGTCGGCGTCCACCCGCCCGTCGGCGATTCGCAACGCCTCGCGGAGGCGTCCGCCCATGCCGGTCACGGCCGCTCCCCATCGGTCACCGGGGCGTCGACGCCCGTCGTCTGGGCGCTGAGCACGGGTGCGGCGTCGGCGAAGCCGCTGCGTACCCGGGCCGCCTCCACCCGTTCGGCCGCCTGACGCAGATCTGTCGCGGTCCGGGCCGCCGGGCGGGCCTGCCGGGTCCGCGCGAGATATCGGGTGGCCTCGTCGTCCAACAGCACCGTCACCCGCTCCAGCAGGTCCTCCCGGGCCTTTCTGGCCAGCGTACGCACGGCCTGATCGCCGAAGATCGCCTGTAGCACCGCCTGACCGGCGAGGGTGGTGCCGGCGCCGGTGGCGACCTCCAGCCCGGTCGGGATGAAGGCGGTGGAGGCGAAGACAGCGATCATCACGGCCAGCCCGGTGGCGTTGACCGCGTACGCCGCTGTCCGCGCCACGAAGCGCCGGTCGGCGCCTTCGGCCCGGACCAGTTCCAGCACGCCGCGCTGCCAGTCGCGTACCAGGCGCTCGGCGCGCTGCGGCAGGTCGGCGGCATGGTGGGCGAGGTCGGGTTCGAGCAGGGCAGCGCCGGCCGGGTGCGCCTTCCATCCGGTGTACGCGTGCTCGGCGGCCTCCGCGGCCACTCCCCGCAGCAGGGTGACCAATTGCGACTCGATGGCGTCCCGCAGCTCGACGGCGGGCACCGGACGGCGGGAGAAGGCGGCCATGACGCGGTCCCGCAACCGGCCGATCCTCGCTTCGAGGGTGCGGAGGAGGTCGCTGGTGCCGATGAACTCCTGCCAGCGGGCGAGCACCTCGCCACGGAGCAGTCGCCCGTCCCGCAGCCCCTGGTCGACGGTCCGGTTCGCGGCCCGGTACGCCGCACGTACCCGGTCGTCAAGCGCGTCGGCGGCGGCTGCCTGCTCGTCGACGGCGAGCGCGAGGCTCTCGACTGTGGGTTGCAGCAGGGCAAGCGCGCCGCCAAGGGTCTGTCGGACCACCGCCGAACGGGCCTCCGCATCGGCGGCGAGCCGGGCGAACCAGTCCGCCAGCGGTGCGGTGCTGCGGCCCGGTAGCAGCCCCTGCCCGTCGACCCAGGTCTCCGGAAGCACGAACAGCGGCGCGGCGTCGAGACCCTGCTCGGCGAGCATCTCGGCGAGATGGGCGGCCACCTCGTCGGTAGCCTCCGCCGGTACCCGGTTGAGCACCAGGGCGAGTACCGCACCCCTGGCCCGGGCGTTGTGCAGCAGCTCCCAGGGGACGGCGTCGGCGTACCGGGCGGCGGTGGTGACGAAGAGCCAGAGGTCGGCGGCGGCGAGCAGTTGGTTGGCCAAAGCCCGGTTGGCGTCGACCACCGAGTCGATGTCGGGGGCGTCCAGGAACGCCAGCCCCGGAGGGAGCGCCGGGGCGGTGACCAGATGCAGGGTGCGGGGATCGTCGCTGGGTTGGTTGGTGCGGGTGAGCCCCGGCAGCAGCTCTCCCCGGCGGAACCAGGCCGAGTCGGCCGGGTTGCAGACCAGTACCGGAGATCGGGTGGTCGGCCGCAGCACCCCGGCTGCGCTGACCCGGGCCTGCACCAGGCTGTTGACCAGGGTCGACTTGCCGGCGCCGGTGGATCCGCCGACCACCACGAGCAGCGGTGCGTCGAGGCGGGTCAGGCGGGGCAGCAGGTAGTCGTCGAGCTGGTCGGCGAGGGCGGCGACGGTGCGCGCGGCCAGCTCGGCCGAGGGCAGGGCCAGCGGGAACCGGGCCGCCCCGATCGCGGCGCGCAGGCTGGTCAGGGCGTCTGGCAGGGTGTCGTCCCCGGTGGGCGCGGGCCGGTCCTCGCCGGCGCCGGAGGACCCGGTGCGGGCTGCGACGGCGGGCGCGCCGGACGGTGAGGCGGAATCGCCGTGCGTCGTCACCGCTAAAGCGTGCCCGACCGACACAAGGTAAGACAACCGGTCGGTAGGACTGCTGAGTTGCGCCGATCCGACTCAACCCTGACTTGACGATTTCCGGAGGCGTGGCACTATTGAGTCAAGTTCACTCAACTTGAGGTGGGGTCGCTGCGCACGGCACGCGCCGCGCAGCGGGACGGGAGGGCCCCGTCACCTGCTCAACGTAACGAAGCGAGGAAGCGAAGATGGCACGTGCGGTCGGTATCGACCTCGGCACGACGAACTCCTGCGTGAGCGTTCTGGAGGGCGGTGAGCCCACCGTCATCGCCAACGCTGAGGGCTCGCGGACGACCCCGTCGATCGTCGCGTTCGCCCGTAACGGCGAGGTGCTCGTCGGTGAGGTCGCCAAGCGCCAGGCGGTGACGAACCCGGACCGGACGATCCGCTCGGTCAAGCGGGAGATCGGCACCAACTGGTCCGTCGACATCGACGGCAAGAAGTACACCCCGCAGGAGATCTCGGCCCGGACGCTGATGAAGCTCAAGCGGGACGCCGAGGCATACCTGGGCGAGCAGATCACCGACGCGGTGATCACCGTCCCGGCCTACTTCAACGACGGCCAGCGTCAGGCCACCAAGGAGGCTGGCGAGATCGCCGGCTTCAACGTGCTGCGGATCGTGAACGAGCCGACCGCGGCAGCCCTGGCGTACGGGCTGGACAAGGGCTCCAAGGAGCAGACCGTCCTGGTCTTCGACCTCGGCGGCGGCACCTTCGACGTGTCGCTGCTGGAGCTGGCCGAGGGCGTCATCGAGGTCAAGTCGACAAGCGGTGACAACCTGCTCGGTGGCGACGACTGGGACCAGCGGATCATGGACCACCTGGTGAAGACCTTCCGGGGCGAGCACGGCATCGACCTGTCGCAGGACAAGATGGCGATGCAGCGGCTCAAGGAGGCCGCCGAGAAGGCCAAGATCGAGCTGTCCGCCGCCACCACCACCAACATCAACCTGCCGTACATCACCGCCGGTGCCGCCGGTCCGCTGCACCTGGACGTGACCCTCAGCCGGGCCGAGTTCCAGCGGATGACGCAGGACCTGCTGGACCGCTGCAAGGGCCCGTTCGAGCAGGCCGTGAAGGACGCCGGGATCAAGGTCTCCGACGTCGACCACGTGATCCTCGTCGGTGGCTCGACCCGGATGCCGGCCGTGACCGACCTGGTCAAGCAGCTCACCGGCAAGGAGCCCAACAAGGGCGTCAACCCGGACGAGGTCGTCGCCGTGGGCGCCGCCCTTCAGGCGGGCGTGCTCAAGGGCGAGGTCAAGGACGTCCTGCTGCTCGACGTGACGCCGCTGAGCCTGGGCATCGAGACCAAGGGTGGCATCTTCACCAAGCTCATCGAGCGCAACACCACCATCCCGACCAAGCGCTCCGAGGTGTTCACCACCGCCGACGACAACCAGCCGTCGGTGCTGATCCAGGTCTTCCAGGGCGAGCGTGAGATCGCCGCGTACAACAAGAAGCTCGGCACCTTCGAGCTGACCGGCCTTCCGCCGGCCCCGCGCGGCGTGCCGCAGATCGAGGTCACCTTCGACATCGACGCCAACGGCATCGTCAACGTTCACGCCAAGGACCTGGGCACCGGCAAGGAACAGAAGATGACGATCACCGGCGGCTCCTCGCTGCCGAAGGACGACATCGAGCGGATGCGCCGGGACGCCGAGGAGCACGCGGAGGAGGACAAGCGCCGCCGCGAGGAGGCCGAGACCCGCAACGTGGCCGAGGCCCTGCAGTGGCAGACCGAGAAGTTCCTCGCCGAGAACGGTGAGAAACTCCCCGCCGAGAACCGCGAGAAGCTCAACGAGGCCCTCGGCGAGCTGCGCGGCGCTCTCGGTGGCAGCGACATCGAGAAGATCAAGTCGGCGCACGAGCGGCTCGCGCAGGTCTCCCAGGAAGCGGGCTCGCTGCTCTACGCCCAGCAGGCCGAGCAGTCCCAGGCGGGCGGCGAGGCCGGCGCTGGCGCGGCCGGTGGCGCCGACGCGGCTGGCGGCGCACAGGCCGGCGGCGCACGGCCCGGTGCGGACGACGTGGTCGACGCGGAGATCGTGGACGAGGACAAGAAGTGACGGTCCTGGCCACCCGAGCGCACGGGCAGAGGGATGAGGTAGTCGTATGACGGAGAAGCCACGAGCCGCCGACCCGGGTGACACCGGGTCGGCGCCGGGTGGCTCGGCGTCCGAGCCGGCCACCGGCGACGCGCCGCGGGTCGTCATCCGCAACAACCGCAAGATCAGTCAGATCCGCGAACCCGACGGTACGGCGGCGGACGCGGGACCTGACGTGCCAGCGGAGGGCCTGGTCGAGGAGGCCGAGGTCGTGGTCGACTCGATCGAGGTCGAGGCGAGCGCGCTCAGCGACGCGTCCACCGAGGGTCCGCCGGTCGTGGACGCACCGGCACAGCCGGTCGGGGAACCGGCCGAGCCGACCGCCGGCGGGCTGGGTGCCGAGCTGGAGGCGCTCCGCGCCGAGCTGGACGAACGCACCCGCGACGTGCAGCGGGTGTCGGCCGAGTACGCCAACTACCGCAAGCGGGTCGAACGCGACCGTGGCCTGGTCACCGAGCAGGCCACCGGGTCCGTGCTCGCCGCGCTGCTGCCGATCCTGGACGATCTCGACCGGGCCCGGGAGCACGGCGATCTGGTCGGCCCGTTCGGTTCGGTGGCCGAGCAGCTCATCACCGCGCTGGGCAAGTTCGGGCTGACCCCGTTCGGTGAGCAGGGCGATCCGTTCGACCCGACGCGGCACGAGGCGGTGGCCCACCAGACCTCGGCCGACGTCACCGAGCCGACCTGCGTGCAGGTGATGCGGCGGGGCTACCAGGTCGGTGAGCGACTGTTGCGGCCGGCGCTGGTCGCGGTCGCCGACCCGGAATAGTGCGCGACGGTGATCCGGCCGCCCCGCTCGCCGAGACCCGGCGGGCGGGGCGGACCGGGCCCGGAGGTGGGGAGGAGGTGTACGGGTGAGTTCGAAGGACTGGATCGAGAAGGACTACTACGCGGTCCTGGGCGTGCCGAAAGCCGCACCGGCTGACGAGATCAAGAAGGCGTACCGCAAGCTGGCCCGCGAGTCGCACCCGGACCACAACCCCGGCGACGCCAAGGCCGAGGAACGCTTCAAGGCGGTGTCCGAGGCGTACGCGGTGCTCGGCGACGACGCGAAGCGCCGCGAGTACGACGAGATGCGCTCGCTGTTCGGCTCGGGCGCGTTCCGGCGCGGTGCCCGGCAGGGCGGCCAGCCGGGCGGTGTGCCGTTCGACGTCTCCGACCTGTTCGGTGGCGCGCAGTCAGGTGGTGGTCGGTTCGCCGGTGGCAACATCTCCGACCTGTTCAGTTCGATCTTCTCCGGCGGTGGCGGGGGTGCGGGCGCGCCGGGTCCGGCCCGGGGCCGGGACATCGAGACCGAGGTGGCGCTCGACTTCGACGACGCGGTACGCGGCGTGACCCTGCCGCTGACGCTGCGCGCACCGGGTGTCTGCGACACCTGCCACGGCAACGGTGCCAAGCCCGGCACCGTGCCGCGCACCTGCCCGGTCTGCCACGGTGCCGGGGTCACCAACCGGAACCAGGGCGCGTTCAGCTTCTCCGAGCCCTGCCGCAACTGCCAGGGCGTGGGCACGGTGGTGGACGAGAAGTGCCCGGAGTGCCAGGGCACCGGCGGGGTCACCAAGACCCGCACGCTCAACGTCCGCTTTCCCACCGGGGTGGCCGACGGCCAACGGATCCGGCTGGCCGGCCGAGGCGAGCCGGGTGAGCGCGGCGGTCCGGCGGGTGATCTGTTCGTGCACGTGAAGGTCCGCCCGGACGAGGTGTTCGGGCGCACCGGCGACGACCTCACCCTGACCGTGCCGATCACGTTCGCGGAGGCCGTCCTCGGCACCGACCTGCGGGTGCCGACGCTCGACGGCCCGGTGACCCTGCGGGTGCCGCCGGGCACGCCGAGCGGCCGGGTCCTGCGGGCCCGGGGCAAGGGGGTCAGCCGCCGGGACGGACAGCAGGGCGATCTGCTGGTCACCCTGGACGTCGTGGTTCCGGCGCGGATCTCGGACGAGGCACGGGCCGCGTTGGAGACGTTCGCCGAGCAGACCCCGCCGGCGGCCCGGGAACATCTCGACGCGCGGGTGCGTCGGTTCGGTTGATCGGTGAAGCGGTGCGGAGGTGAGCGGGATGGACGGGTTCGTCGGCTCGGATGACCCGGCATACGAGGCCAAGGTGCTGATGATCTCGGTAGCGGCGCGGATGGCGGGCATGCATCCGCAGACGCTGCGCCAATACGACCGGCTCGGCCTGGTGCAGGCCGGCCGGGCGGCCGGTGGCGGACGGCGGTACAGCGTCCGGGACGTGGTGCTGCTGCGCGAGGTGCAGCGGCTCAGCCAGGACGACGGCGTCAACCTCGCCGGGATCAAGCGGATCATCGGGCTGGAGCGACTGCTGGAGCAGGCGCAGCAGCGGGTCGCCCAGCTGGAGGCGGAGCTCGACGCCGCGTACCGCCGGATGGCCGAGCTGGAGTCGCTGGCCCGCTTCCCCGGTCGGGATCTCGTCCCCACCAACCAGACCTCTACCGCCCTGGTGGTCTGGCGTCCCCGACGCAGCCCCGGGCGCTGACGCGCCGCTCTGGCAAAGGGTGTGGCTCCGACCTGCGGAGCCACACCCTTTCGCATGTCCGCGGGCGGTGCGCTGCTCGTGTTCTCGCAAACCCGAGCGCGCGACGGGTTGTCTCGACTAGTCTTCAGAAATCAGGTTGAAACCATCTCAATCCGGACTCCGATCTGGCGGGGGGAGCCATGACGGAAGCGGCGAGGAAGGTGGCCGAGGAGACGGAGCAACGCCTCGACGACCTGGCTGAGAGCGTCCAGCACCGGTTCGACCGGATCACCAAGGGGCGGCTCTCGGACCAGATCCAGACCGGCAGGTTCAGCGGCCGGGACGATCGGGGCACCGTGGGCAGCGGCCAGGTCGGCCGTGGTGCCGGAGAGGTGCGCAGCGACCAGCACCGTCGCGAGCGGGGCAGGTCGCGCTGACGATCCGCCGACGTGCGGGCCGGGAGCCACGGGGGGTCCCGGCCCGCATCTCCCCGAGGTCTCTCAAAGCCGGCGGTTCTCCCGCACCAGCCCGCCCTCGCACCACTCGCGGTATACGAAAAGCTCCGGTCGGGTCAGCAGCACCCGGCTGTTGTGCGCCCAGGTGCGCATGATCTCGTCGCCGTTGCGCTCGGCCTGGTCCACCAGCTTCCGGAAGCGACGCTTCGGGTGTGCCCGGAAGTTCGTCCGGATCCCGTCGGCGGCGTAGATGTAGAGACAGTGCAGCGCGAACCGGCGCGCCGGGCAGCGAGTGTCCATGGCGAGGTCGAACAGCGTCATCACCAACCGGTCACCGGAGACCAGTAGGTCCCAGTCCGGCGGCATCGACGTCAACGGGACGGAATCGGGGTGGTAGGCCCACGCTCGCAACTCCGCCGGGGTTGGGTCGACGGGGTTGGCGAAGCCGTGGAACGCTGACTCCTGCACGCTCACCGGCCAACCTTCCGCTTTCGCCCGCGGCGGCGTGTGCCTCCGCGAACCCTGGCTGCTGGGGCGACACGTTAACGCGGTACCGGCGAGTACCGGTAGACCCTTCGGGAAGCAATTCGGCATCTGTTGGTCGACAGGGGCCGTCCGGACGGCCGGACCGGGCGGGGTGCGGGGCCCCGCTCAGTCGACCACCGGTGCCGGTGGCGTCCGTTGGGCCCTGGCCCGTGCTCGCAGCCACTGCTTGAACCAGTGCAGATCCGGCAGCCGGGCGAGCATCGGCCCGGTCACCACCGTGATCAGTACGTACGCGGTGGCGAGCGCCGCCAACTGCGGCTCGACGCCGCCAGCGGCCACCGCCAGCCCCGCGATGACGATGGAGAACTCTCCTCGGGGTACGAGTGCCAGCCCGGCCCGCCAGCGTCCCGGCTCGGCGATTCCGGCCCGACGAGCCGCCAGGTAGCCGGTCAACGTCTTCGTGCCCATCGTCACGAACGCGAGCAGCAGCGCCGGCAGCAGCACCGGCGGAATGCCCCGTGGGTCGGTGACCAGGCCGAAGAAGACGAAGAAGACGGCGGCGAACAGGTCCCGCAGCGGCGTCAGCAGTTCCGTGGCGTGGTGGGCGACCGGACCGGAGAGCGCGATGCCGACCAGGAACGCGCCGACCGCCGCCGAGACCTGGAGTTTCGCCGCCACCCCGGCCACCAGCAGGGTCAGGCCGAGCACGCCGAGCAGCAGCGCCTCGGCGTCGTCGGCCGACATGAAGCGGGAGATCACCTTGCCGTAGCGGACGGCAACCACCAGCACCGCGATGACGGTCAGCACGGCGACGGCCAGCCCGACGCCGCCCTTGGCCAGGCCGACGCCGGCCAGCAGGGCGGTCACCAGGGGGAGGTAGAACGCCATCGCCAGATCCTCGATCACCAGCACCGAGAGCACCACCGGTGTCTCGCGGTTACCGAGCCGGCCCAGGTCGGCGAGGAGCTTGGCGATCACGCCGGAGGACGAGATCCAGGTAATTCCGGCGAGTACCACCGCCGACACCCAACCCCAGCCCAGCAGCAGCGCGAACGCCGCCCCGGGCAGCGCGTTGAGCAGCGCGTCGATCAGCCCGGCAGGCGCGGACGCCCGCAGGTTGCCGACCAGTTCGCCGGCCGAGTACTCCAGACCGAGCATCACCAGCAGCAGGATCACGCCGATCTCCGCGCCGACGGCGAAGAACTCCTCGCTGGCGTTGAGTTCCACGATGCCGCCGTGGCCGAAGGCGAGCCCGGCGAGCAGGTACAGCGGGATCGGCGACAGCCCGATCCGGCGGCTGAGCCGCCCGAGCAGACCGAGCAGGAACAGCAGCGCACCGACTTCGACAAGCAGCGTCGTGGTCTCGTGCATCCGTGCCTCAGCCGTCCGGATCGCCGTCGGCGAAGATCGCCGTCACAGCATCGAGGCCGTGGCGGGTCCCGACGACAACCACCACGTCGCCTGCGGCGAACCGAAACGACGGAGCCGGAGAGACGTTCACCTCGCCTTCGCGCAGGACGGCCACGATGGAAGCGCCGGTACGGGTCCGGGCCTTGGTGTCGCCCAACGGCCGGTTGACGTACGGCGAGGAGGCCGGAATCGCGACCTGTTCGGTGAGCAGCCCGGCGGCCTGCTCCCGCAGCCCGGAGAGCTGGCCGAGCATGAGCGAGGCGCCGAGGATGTCGGCCAGCGCCTCGGCCTCGTCGTCGGTGAGCGGGATGTCCGCCGCGCTGGCGTCCGGGTCGTCCGGGTCGTACAGGACAAGGTCCCGGCGGCCATTGCGATGGGAGACCACGCCCAGGCGACGGCCGGACTCCGTCACCAGTTCGTGGCGGACACCGATCCCCGGTAAGGCAGTCTGTTCGACACGTACTCGCACCCCGGCAACGCTACCGGCCCGCCGCCGGACGTACGGAGCCGGCGCAGCGGGTACGACACGCGCGCCGGCCGCTTGACGGCTCAGACGAACTCGGTGAGCCGGCAGGTCAGCGGGGGCCGGTCAACGCGGCTCACGGTCACCGCGACCAGGCAGCCCCGCTCGGGGTCGAGGACGATCCGCAGCGTCCGACGGTCCGGCAGGGCGAAGCCGTTGTACGGTGACGGTTCGTTACCCAGCGGGCTGGCGTCGATGTGGACCAGGCCGGTGGCGTCCGGCTCGGTCACCGCCGACACCACGACCCGGGACAGCAGGTCCACCGGGCGGAGCAACTCCACCAACCAGGCGTCCACGACCGCCGGCCACGAGTAGAAGTACCGGGGGTCGTCCCGCGAGTCCTCCTCCGGCACCGGGGAGCTGAGCTGCTCGCCGTCGCCGCTCACCTGCACCAGGTGCCGGCCGTCGCAGCGGCGGTGCACCTCGCCGTCGGCGTCCCTGACGGTGTACGACCAGCGCAGCAGGCCGGGAGCGGCCAGCCGGTGTTCGGACAGGTGCTGGACGGTGCCGTCCGGACCGGTCGTGCCGACGGTCGCGGTCGCCGACGCCACCGCGTCACGGGTCACCAGGGACAGCCACCTTGTCACGTTGATCTGCATGCCGTCCCTCCATCTGGTCGACTCTGACCACCCATGATGCCGACACGACGGGCACCTCCTCGGTGGAAGTGGGACCTACGAGTACGGGCCAGGCAGCGTGCACGACCCAGTACCCGCCCGCTTCGACGTCGAGGGCCACATCCACCTGGGCCGGCCGGTCACCGCCACCGGTGCGCGAGCAGAACGCGGCCGGGGTCGAGTAGCCGCAGATCGTCTCGGTGCCGGCGTCCTCGTCCGGAATCCCGTCGGCTCCCGTGCCGGGATAGCGGTAGAGGACCACGCGGGACGGCAACTGCGCTGTCCTGAACTCCATGGTCACTCGTCGGGTCGTCCCGGTGAGCCGGGCCGCGGGCCAGTCGACGTGTCGTGGCGGGCCGGTGAGCGGACCGCCACGAGCCGACCAGTCCACCATGATTCTCCGTAGTGGCTCTCGTCGTCCCCCGGCGACGAGGCTCAGTGCCGGCGGCTCCAGCGGAGCGGTGCGCAGCGCGTCGGACAGGAAGGGGGTGTCGCCGTTCTGGCGGGTGCCGCCGGTCGGTCCGTCGCTCTGGCTCTATCCCGGCGCGGGCGGGCCGCCATGATGTTGACGCGGTGTGATGGTGGATCTCCGTTTCGGGCCGGTGAGGTATTTCGAGCGTGTTGCGGGGCCGACCCGGACCTGGTACTTGGCGTCCAGCAACTAGTGACACAGCTCACACCGCTTGGGTTGAGTGGAATAGACTCAACTCTGGTTCTGTCGGTACCAGTGGACACACCGATCCAGGGGAGCCCATGAACACCGAACGCCTCACCACCAAGAGCCGCGAGACCATCACCGGCGCCGTCGCCCTGGCGAACCAGCGGGGGCACGCCACCGTCGAACCGTGGCACCTGCTGTTGTCGCTGCTGGACACCGAGGGCTCGACCGCTGCCGGCCTGCTGCGCGCCGTCGGGGCCGACCCGGCCGAGCTGCGCCGCGCCACCCAGCGCGCCGTCGACGCGCTGCCCGCCGCCCGTGGCTCCAGCATCGCCGAGCCGACCCTGGCCCGCGAGTTCGTCAACGCCATCGGTGCCGCCGAGCAGATCGCCCGCCCGCTGGGCGACGAGTACACCTCCACCGAGCACCTCCTGGCCGGGCTGGCCCGGGTCGGCGGGGCCGTGTCCGCCGCGCTGAAGGCCGCCGGTGCCACCGAGGAGAGCCTGGTGGCCGCCTTCCCGACGGTGCGTGGCGGGGACCGCCGGGTGACCACCGCCGATCCGGAGCAGACCTACCAGGCGCTCACCAAGTACGGCGTGGACCTGACCGCGAGCGCCCGGGACGGCAAGATCGACCCGGTGATCGGGCGGGACTCCGAGATCCGCCGGGTGATCCAGGTGCTGTCCCGGCGTACCAAGAACAACCCGGTGCTGATCGGCGAGCCCGGTGTCGGCAAGACCGCGATCGTCGAGGGCCTGGCCCAGCGGATCGTGGCCGGCGATGTGCCGGAGTCGCTGCGCGACAAGAAGCTCGTCTCGCTCGACCTCGGCGCGATGGTCGCCGGTGCGTCGTACCGGGGTCAGTTCGAAGAGCGGTTGAAGTCCGTCCTGGAGGAGATCAAGAACTCCGACGGGCAGGTAATCACCTTCCTCGACGAGTTGCACACCGTCGTGGGTGCCGGCAAGGGCGAGGGCTCGATGGACGCCGGCAACATGCTCAAGCCGATGCTGGCCCGTGGTGAGCTGCGCATGGTCGGCGCGACCACGCTCGACGAGTACCGCGAGCACATCGAGAAGGACCCGGCGCTGGAGCGCCGCTTCCAGCCGGTGTTGGTCGGTGAGCCCACCGTGGAGGACACCATCGGCATCCTGCGCGGGCTCAAGGAGCGCTACGAGGTGCACCACGGCGTGCGCATCACCGACGCCGCCCTGGTCGCCGCCGCTGCCCTCTCCGACCGGTACATCACCGACCGGTTCCTGCCGGACAAGGCGATCGACCTGGTCGACGAGTCCGCCTCCCGGCTCCGGATGGAGATCGACTCGCGCCCGGTCGAGGTGGACGAGATCGAGCGGGCGGTGCGCCGGCTGGAGATCGAGGAGATGGCGCTGGCCAAGGAGCCGGACGCGGCGTCCGCCGAACGGCTGGAGCGGCTACGCAAGGAGTTGGCCGACAAGCGCGAGCAGCTCACCGCCCTGTCCGAGCGGTGGCAACTGGAGAAGAGCCACATCACCAAGCTCTCCACCGCCAAGGAGGAGTTGGAGCGGCTCGGCGGCGAGGCCGAGCGGGCCGAGCGCGACGGCGAGCTGGAGCGCGCCGCCGAGCTGCGGTACGGCCGGATCCCCGCCCTCCAGGCCGAACTTGCCACCGCCGAGGAGGAGTTGGCGCGACTCCAGTCCGCCGGGGCGATGCTCAAGGAGGAGGTCGGCGCGGACGACATAGCCGCCGTGGTCGCCTCCTGGACCGGCATCCCCGCCGGTCGGCTGCTGGAGGGTGAAACCGCCAAGCTGCTGCGGATGGAGGAGTCGCTGCGCGGGCGGGTGGTCGGCCAGACCGAGGCGGTCGCCGCGGTCTCCGACGCCGTCCGCCGCGCGCGGGCCGGAGTCGCCGACCCGGACCGGCCGACGGGCAGCTTCCTCTTCCTCGGCCCGACAGGTGTCGGCAAGACCGAGCTGGCCAAGGCGCTCGCCGA
Organism: Verrucosispora sp. WMMD573; assembly: GCF_027497175.1. Lineage (NCBI taxonomy): Bacteria > Bacillati > Actinomycetota > Actinomycetes > Micromonosporales > Micromonosporaceae > Micromonospora > Verrucosispora sp. WMMD573. The sequence continues at coordinate 1,603,884 of NZ_CP114901.1, forward strand.
GTTCCTCTTCGACGACGAACGGGCCATGGTCCGCATCGACATGAGCGAGTACGGCGAGAAGCACTCCGTGGCCCGTCTGGTCGGCGCGCCGCCCGGCTACGTCGGCTACGAGGAGGGCGGCCAGCTCACCGAGGCGGTGCGCCGCCGGCCGTACTCGGTGATCCTGCTGGACGAGGTGGAGAAGGCCCACCCGGACGTCTTCGACATCCTGCTCCAGGTGCTCGACGACGGTCGGCTCACCGACGGCCAGGGGCGTACGGTCGACTTCCGCAACGCCATCCTGATCCTCACCTCAAACCTCGGCTCGGCGGTGATCAGCGACCTGACGCTGGCCGAGGAGCAGCGCCGTGAGGGCGTCCTGGCAACGGTCCGCTCGCACTTCAAGCCGGAGTTTCTCAACCGGCTCGACGACATCGTGGTCTTCGCCGCCCTGCACGGTGACGACCTCCGGGCCATCGTGGACATCCAACTGGGGCGGCTGGGGCGGCGTCTCGCCGACCGCCGGTTGACGTTGGACGTCACCGAGGAGGCCCGTGGCTGGCTCGCCGAACACGGGTACGACCCGATCTACGGTGCCCGTCCGCTGCGTCGCCTGGTCCAGTCGGCGATCGGGGACCAACTCGCCCGGGCCCTGCTCGCCGGCGAGGTCCGCGACGGCGACGCGGTGCGGGTCGGCCTCCGGGAGAGCAAGGACGGCCTGTCGGTCACGTCCAGCTGAACCCCGTCGCACCGGGCCCGCCTCCGACGGGCGGAGGCGGGCTACCGGGGCGAGGATGGAAACATGTTCGGGATACGGCGCAAGAAGGAATCGGAGCTGGCGAGGGCCGTCGCGGAACTCGGCCACGCCAGCACGTTGGCGTTCGGCGGGGTCGGGATCGCGGGCACACTGCTGCCCGAGACCGAGGCGTACCAGCGCGTCGCGGCGGCCCTGACCGATCACCCGGAGGAGGTACGCGACCTGCTCGACCGGCTGCTCACCGGCGGTGCCGCCGCGGGTCGCGTGTACGCCGCCACCCTGCTGGAACGGCTCGACCCGGCGGCCGGGCGGGCGGCCTGGACGGCGCTGCGCGGTGATGAGGCCGAGCTGAACACCATGACCGGCTGCGTGATGGGCAGCACCACCGTCGGGAAGTACGCCGCCGAGCGACTCGACGGGGCATGATCCGTACGCCGGGACGAGTCCGCCCGAACGGTGCTGCCGAGGCTTGCGATCGGGCCGTACCGTCCGCGACATGACCGCGACCGCCGAAGCTCCGGCAGCCGTACCCCCGCCCCACCCGCCGCGCCCCGGCACCGTCACGGTGGCTTTCTGGCTGCAACTCGCCACCGTGGTGATCCTGCTCGGCCTCGTCACGCTGCTGGTGTTGGCGGCGATCGACTGGAACCACGCAGTCGACCAGGCGGTGCGGCAGGTGCCGAACGCGGACCCGCACGAGGTACGCGCGGAGCGCTTCAACAGCGTGATGATGGCGGCGGTGTTCGGTGTGCCGGCCCTGCTGCTGGCGCTCTGGCTGGGCCTGACCGCGCCCCGGGTACGCGCGGGCAGCAACACCGCCCGAGTCATGGTCTTCGTCGCCGGTGGCGTGCAACTGCTGCTCTGCGTCGCCCAGGGCTGTGCCGGCGCGCTCGTGATTCCGTTCGGTCTGGCGGTCGCGATGACCGAGGGGCCGTACGTCGATGAGTCGTACCCGGAGGACGTGCCGCCGCCGGACGACGAATTCTGGCAGGAGTCGGACTTCTTCGAGGCGCTGTACGACCAGCCGACTTCGTTCGACATGTTCTTCCCGCTGGTGGGCCTCGGGGTGCTGCTGGTCTTCCTGTTCACGGCGGCGGTGGTGCTGCTGTTGGCGCTGCCGCCGGCCCACCGCTGGTTCGTGCCCCGCGCCGAACCGGCAGCCGCCTGGCCGCCCGGGCGCGACATCCCGAACGCTTACCTGGTCGGCCACACCGTGCCCATGGGCTATCCCGCGCCGCCCGGGGTTCCCGTGTTACCGAGCTATCCACCGCCGCCCGGTTATCCGCCGGGCTATCCGACGCCGCCGCCCGGTTATCCGCCGGGCTATCCGACGCAGCCCGGTTATCCGTCGTCGCCCTGGTATCCGCCGCCGCCCGGGTATGGGCTGCCCGGTGCCGGGTATGTGGTGCCCGGGCATCCCGGGTACGCCGTACCCGGTGCCGAGGGCGGCCCGGCTCCGGCCGGGTATCCCGCGCACCACGCGGCCTCGTCGACCGCTCCGGAGACACCTCCGGCGCCGGCCGCGCCACCCGCGTCGGATGGACCGACCTTCGCGGGCGACGTCACTGCGGCCGGCGGCGATGGTGAGTCGGGGCGTTCCGCCGCCCCCGGCGGAACGGATCCCGCCGACCGGTAGCCGGTTGGCGGTGGGCGGCGGCTGCCCGGATCATGGTCGACGTCCCCGCCGAACTGTCTCGGGAGGTGACCGGATGGACGGGACGACGGCGTACCTGGCGGCCGGTTGCCTGGTCGGGGTGGTCGTCGCCGGGTTGACGCTGCGCTGGTGGCGCGACAGGTCGGCTGCGGCACGTCGGCAGCAGGAGCGGTACGGCGGGAACCGACGTGACCCGAGTCGGATCGAGGTCGGGGACATCGTCGAGATCGGCGACGCCGCCTACTCGGTGCGGGGCTCGATTCGCCTGGTGGAGGGCGAGTGGAGGTGGGCCGAGCACCTCCTCGACGACCGCGATGAGCACGGCGGCCGGCGCCGGCTCTCGGTGGCGGAGAGTCCCGCATTCGAACTGGTGTTGTGGGAGTCGGTGCCGCGCGACGCCGCAGTCACGCCGGGCGCGCCCGAGGTGGAGTCCGGCGGGCGGCGCTACAGCTGGCACGAGTCCGGCCAGGCCCGGTACACCGCCTCCGGGGCCACCGACCTGACGCCGAGCGGCACCATGCGCTACCACGACTACCGCGCCCCGGGCGGAGCGCGGCTCACCTTCGAGGCGTACGGAGAGGCGGGCTGGGCAATGGCCCGTGGCGAACGGCTGGACGGTGCCGGGGTGACCGTCCACCCGCAGAACGGGTCCTGAAACGGGAGATCGGCCCGTCCTATCGATCCCGATCGACCGGGTGGCCGGTCATGCGCCCACCGCTCGGCGTCGCACCGTGCCGGAATGGCCTGTTGCCGATACGGTGAAGCGCGTTCCAGGAAGGGAGAAAGATGGTCGATCCTCAGAACACGCCGGCCCGGTCGCGGCCGGGCGTGGTGACGATATCCACCTACCTGCTGTTGCTGTTCGCGCTCTGTCAGCTGATCAGCGTGATCATCTCGCTGGCCACCATCGGCACTGTCCGCGATGTGATGGAGGAGGCGTACCGCGACTCCACCGTCGAGGGGGCGGAGAACGTCGCCGACATCACCGTCGTGATCGGCGTCGGCACCGCCATCTTCCTGCTCGTGGTCGCGTTCGCGCTGTTCGGCCTGGGGCTGATGAACCTGCGCGGCAAGAACGGCTCCCGGATCGCCACCTGGATCGTCGGTGGCATCCTCTTCTGCTGCACCGGCTTCAATCTGCTCAGCGGGTTCGTCGGCACCTTCAGCGCGCCCGGCGACACCAGTGGAGACATGCCCAGTGCCGAGGAGATCCAGCGTCGGCTGGAGGAGGCGTTGCCGAGCTGGACCACGCCGGTCAGCATCCTGCTCGGCGTGATCAGCCTGATCTCGCTGCTGGCGGCGCTGATCCTGCTGGCGCTGCCCAAGGCCAACGAGTTCTTCCGTAAGCCGACCCAGCAGTGGGAGCCGCCCACGCCCGGCGGCGCCTACCCGAGCCAGCCCGGCTACCCGCAGACCCCCGGTTACCCGGGCACCACGCCGGCCGAGCCGGGTTACCCCGGCACCCCGCAGCAGCCGGGCGAGCCCGGCTACCCGGCCACCGGCAGCCAGCCACCGGCCGGTGACCAGGGTGGCCAGCCGAGCGGGCAGACTCCGCCGTCGGATGGCCCGCAGCAGCCCGGCACCCAGCCGCCCACCGATCGCCCCGGCTGACCTTCGGTGAGTTGACGCGGGTGTCGACGTCCCTGGGTCGGCGGGTGCTTGAACGCTGCCTCGGCTCGCCCCAGGTCTTCGACACACGTGTAACGCACGTCCGCGACGGTCCCTCCGAGTAGGTTGCTTCCGAACGCCTACCGGAGGGACTCGTCGTGTCGTACCCCGAACAGGCACCGGCTCGCCGGCCGGCCACGGTCGTGCTGGCCGTGTCGACGCTGGCGGTGATGGCGCTCGGCGCGCTCGTGTACGCGGTGATCGGGCTCGCGTCGCTCAGCGGCACGGTGGACCGGTTCCGCGCGACGGCCGACGCCGACCCCGGTCAGGTCGACGCGGCGGTGGCGCTGGTGCGGGCCTCGGTCGCGGTGTCGGCGGTGCTGAGCATTCTCGCCGGTCTGCTTCTGGTCGGCCTGGCCGTGGGGCTGGCCGCCCGCCGGCCGGCGGCCCGGGTGGCGACCTGGGTGGTCGCCGGGCTGGGCATCTGCTGCGGATGTGGTGGGCTCGCCACCCTGATCGTGCAGCGCGCCGTGCCGCTGGATTTCGGTGACGACCGGGCGACCGCTGAGTTGCTCGCCGGGCTGCCGGACGCCTATCCGTCCTGGTGGATTCCGCTCACCGCCACCCTTTCGATCGCTCAGGTGCTCGGTTACCTTGTGGTAGCCGTGCTGCTGGCACTGCCTGCGGCCAACGCCTGGTTCCGGCGTCGGCCAGCACCCCAACGACCGGTGTTCCCCGACCAGCCACCCACGCCACCGTTCGGGCAGGCACCGGCGGCACCGCCGTACCAGCCTTACCCGCCGCCCGGGGCGCCGACGTCGCCCCCGAACCCGCCGAGGTGATGACGCCCGTGACGCCCGACCGGACTGCCGAACGATGGGCGTTGATCACCGGGGCGACGGCGGGCATCGGAGCGGCCTTCGCCACCCGGCTCGCCTCCGACGGATGGCACCTGGTGCTGGTCGCCCGCGACGCGACCCGGCTAACGGCCCAGGCCGCCGAGTTGACCGGTCGGCACGGCGTGGAGACCGAGACCCTCGCCGCCGATCTGTCCACCGACGACGGTTGCGCCGCGGTCGAACGTCGTTTGACTGACGGCCCGCCCGTCGAGCTTCTGGTCAACAACGCCGGCATCAGTCTGAACAAGCCCTTCCTCCGATCGTCCGTTCAGGATGAGACCCGACTGCTGCGGCTGAACGTCCACGCGGTGCTTCGGCTGACCCTCGCCGCGCTGGCCACGATGACCGAGCGGCGTAGTGGGGCAGTGATTAATGTCTCTTCCGTGGCGGGTTTCGGCGCGGTGATGCCCGGATCCACGTACTCGGCCAGCAAGGCGTGGGTCACCAACTTCAGCGAGTCCGTCGGACAGTCCGCCCGCCCCTTCGGCGTACGCGTGATGGCCCTCTGCCCGGGTTACACCCGCACGGAGTTCCACCAGCGAGCCGGTATCGACATGTCGAAAACTCCCGGATGGATGTGGCTCGAAGCCGCCAATGTGGTCGATGAGGCCCTGCGTGACCTGCGCAAAGGCAAGTTGGTGAGCGTCCCGTCGTGGAAGTACAAGCTGGCCGTGGCGGGGCTGCGGCACGCCCCGCGTCGCCTGCTCGACGTGGTCTCCAGGGACACCCGGGGGCGCATCGGCCGCGACCGCGGCTGACCGGCGGCCGAGCAGCCGATCGCCTGGCGGAGCGGAAGACCTGACTCGACCCGCCCCTGATGATCGACGTAGCGTAACCGGACATCGCCGCTCATCTGTCCCCCGGAGGGTTGACCAGAGTGGCCCGCACACGCGGCACACAGACTTGCGCAGTACCCTCTATCCCCATGGGGGACCACGACGACCTGCGTAAATTCATCTCCGACCTGGCTGTTGTACATGGCCGGGTGGTGCTCTCCTCCGGGCGGGAGGCCGACTGGTATGTGGACCTGCGTCGCGTCACGCTGCATAACCAGGCGGCACCGTTGGTGGGACGGGTGATGCGGGAGCTGACCGCCGACTGGTCGTACGACGCGGTGGGCGGTCTGACCCTGGGGGCCGACCCGATCGCCTTCGCGATGCTGCACGCTGCCGGGCGTCCGTTGGACGCGTTCGTGGTCCGCAAGGCGGGCAAGGCGCACGGGCTGCAACGTCGCATCGAGGGGCCCGATGTGGCGGGTCGCCGGGTTCTGGCGGTGGAGGACACCTCTACCACCGGGGGAAGTGTGCTGACCGCCGTCGAGGCCCTTCGCGAGGCCGGGGCCGAGGTCGTGGGGGTGGCGGTTATTGTTGATCGTGGTGCCGGCGACGCGGTGCGAGCCGCCGGATTGCCCTATCGGGCGGCCTATACGTTGGCTGACCTCGGCCTTGTGGCGTAAAAGTCTGCCGATTCGGATCTGCTGATATGCAGGCGGATCGATGCTGCTGGTGGAAGGATGGAATACGTGGGAACTGCGTTGGCCGAAATGACTATGCCTCAGATCTCGCCGCTTGCCGGCGAGCCGATCGAACGCGCCGACGCCGAGCGGCTGGCGGGGGTCCTCAAGGCCCTTGCCGACCCCGCTCGGCTGCGGCTGCTCAGCCTGATCCAGTCGGCACCCGAGGGAGAAGCGTGCGTGTGTGACCTCACCGCGCCGCTCGGCCTCTCCCAGCCGACGGTCAGCCACCACCTCCGAATCCTCACCGAGGCCGGCTTGCTGGAGCGGGAGAAGCGCGGTGTGTGGGCCTACTACCGGTTGGTCCCGACCGCGATCGCCACGATCGCCGACCTGCTGACCCCGCCGCGTAAGCGGGCCACCAAAAAGGCTCGCTGAACCGGAACCGCTTGGTGGCGGCCCGGTCGGGCAGCCACCAAGCGGCGGTCGTCAGTGGACGCGTGGCGTCTCGTACGTCTCCTCGGTGAGATCCCGGGCGGCCCGGCGCAGCCGACGACGCTCGGCGATGATCATTGCCGTGACCACGGCGACACCAACCAGGAAAAGCGCCACAATGGACGGTACGTGGTCGCCCGGCGCGTGCAGGGCACGGTCCTCGGACTGCCACGGCCACAGTGCGCGCAGGCTGCCCAGGATGACGCCGGCCATCACCGCCAGGGTCATCCGGCGGTGCTGCTCAAGCAGCCACTGGAGCAGCTTGACGAAGAGCGCCAGGCCGATGACCATGCCCGTGGCGAAGATCGCCAGGTAGCCGAAGTCGCGATCGTTGACGGCGCTGATGGTCGGCTCATACAGGCCGACGGTGAGCAGCAGGAACGACCCGGAGACCCCGGGCAGCACCAGGGCACAGACCGCGACCGCCGCCGCGACCAGTACGACCAACGGGTGCGGTTCGATGGTGGCCTGCGGCAGGCCGGTCAGAATGAACGCCGCCACCGCGGCGACGATCAGAGCGAGCACCTCCGGCCCGCGCCACGGCTTGCCGACCATCGAGATCGGCACCAGCACCGAGGCGAGGACCAGCCCGAGGAAGAGTCCTCTGGTCTGTTCCGGATGGTCGACCAGCAGCGGTTCGAGTAGCTTCGCCGCGATCAGCAGGCCGGGCAGCATGCCGATCAGCAGCGGGATCACCACCTCCCAGTGCACCTGCCGTAGCTGGTGCCCCGCCCGCGTCCACCCGCGCCCGCGCGGGACGTCGGTCACCGCGTACCGCACCGTGTTCACCAGATGCCCGGCGGACGCGATGACCCGCTCGTACACGCCGGTCACCAGTGCGATCGTCCCGCCGCTGACCCCTGGCACGGCCTCGGCCACACCGATGGCCGCGCCGCGCAGGACATGGCCTACCCGTTCGCCCAATGCCATGAAGATTCCGTTCCGTGATTCGCTCGATCACTGGCCCCATGTGGCGTCCGCCACGGTCAATCAGGCTACCGGGGGCTCGGTCGCCCGCCCGGCCAGGTCACAGCCGTGGGTCGACCGGCTCCGACTCGCAGGCCAGGATCGCGAAGACCAACTCGTGGCGGCGCCACAACGGGGCACCGTCGACCAGGGCGTCCAGGGCCGCCAGGCCGAGCGCGTGCTCGCGTAGTGCCAGGCCCCGCTTGCGGCCCAACGACCGACGCCGCAGCACGGCCAGCTGCTCCGGCTCGGTGTACTCGGGACCGTAGATGATCCGGAGATACTCCCGGCCTCGGCACTTGATGCCCGGCTGGAGCAGCGAGCCCCGCTCGCTGCGGGCGACCGGACCCGCGTACGGCTTGACGACCATGCCCTCGCCGCCGGTCCCGGTCAGCGCCAGCCACCAGGCGGTCGCCTCCCGTACCGAGCCGTCGTCGGACAGGTCGACGATTCGACGCCGGGTGGGCGTGAAGAACTCCGGGTCGGCCGCGCAGAGCCGATCGGCCAACGCCAGATGCCAGCCGTGATCCCGGTCGGTGTAGCTGGCCTGCGCCCCGGCGAGCACCGCGAACGGCGCGAGCCGCACCCCGCGCAGCCCGTCGGTCGGGCCCACGTACGCCTGGTACGCCGCCGTGTAGGCCGACACGTCGTCGCGGCGGCGGGCCATCCGGTCCCGTAGCTCAGCCACGTCCAGTCCCCGCCCGATCGCCGCGTCCAGCGTCGCCACCGCCACCGGCAGGCCGGCCCGGCCAGCCGCGCCGACCCCCGCGTACTCCTCGCGAATCAGGCCGACGGCCTTGGCCGACCACGGCAGCAGCTCGCAGTCGAGCAGTAGCCAGTCGGTCGCCAACTCGTCCCACAGCCCGGCACCGGTCACCGCCGCGCGTACCCGGTCCAGCAGCTCCGTGTCCAGCGGCTCACCGAAGAACGGTCGACCCGTGCGGGTGTGCACGACTCCGTCGCCCGGACCGAACGGACCACCGTCCGGGGCCCGGCAGACCAGCACCACGGCGCGGGAGCCCATGTGCTTCTCCTCGCAGACGACCCGGTCCACACCGACCGCCCGGTAGTCGGCGAAGGCCTCCGCCGGATGTTCCAGGTAGCCGTCCAACTGCGACGTCGAGCAGGGCGCCATGGTCGGCGGCAACCACACCAGCCGGCGCGGGTCGACCGCGAAGCGGCTCATCACCTCCAACGCGGCAGCGGCGTTCTCCGCCGGCACGGTCAGCGAGCCGTACGCGTGCTCCACGTGTCGGCGACCGGTCACGTCGGTCAACTCAAGCACTTCGTCGGGTCTGGCTGGCGCGGCGGTCAGCGGCCGGACCGGGGCGTACCACTCGCGCTCCGCCGGCACCGAGACCAGTTCCCGCTCCGGATAGCGCAGCGCGGTCAGCCGGCCGCCGAAGACGCAGCCGGTGTCGACGCAGATGGTGTTGTTGACCCACTCCGGCTCGGGGGTGGGGGTGTGGCCGTAGACGACGGTCGCCGAACCGCGGTACTCCCGGGCCCACGGGTAGCGCACCGGCAGGCCGTACTCGTCGGTCTCGCCGGTGGTCTCGCCGTACAACGCGAACGCGCGTACCCGCCCGGACGCCCGGCCCTGGTACTCCTCCTTCAGCCCGGCGTGCGCCACCACCAGCCGGCCGCCGTCGAGCACGTAGTGGCTGACCAGTCCGTCGACGAAGGCGGCCACCTCGGCGGTGAACTCCGCCGGCTCCGCGTCCAGCTGCGCCATCGTCTCGGCCAGACCGTGCGCCACCTTGACATTGCGACCGCGCAGCTTGCGCAGCAGCTTCTGCTCGTGGTTGCCGGGCACGCAGAGCGCGTGCCCGGCGGCGACCATGCCCATCACCAGGCGGAGCACCCCGGGCGAATCCGGGCCACGGTCCACCAGGTCACCGACGAACACGGCAGTACGTCCCGACGGATTTGTCGCGTCCACCGCCCGGCCGGCGTCGTCGCGGTGAAGCCGCCAGCCCAACCGGGTCAACAGCGCCTCCAGCTCGACCCGGCAGCCGTGCACGTCACCGACGATGTCGAACGGCCCGGTCAGCTCGCGCCGGTCGTTGAACAGCCGCTCGTAGCGGATCTCAACGGCCTCGATCTCCTCGGTGCCGCGCAGCACGTGCACCTTGCGGAAGCCCTCCCGCGCCAGCTGGCCGTAGCTGCGCCGCAGGTCCCGGGACATCCGGCCGAGCACCTGCCGGCCGAAGGTGCGGTCGGACCTGGCCTCGGTACGCTCCCAGGCCAGCGCCTCCGGCACGTCCAGCACGATCGCCACCGGCAGCACGTCGTGTTCCCGGGCCACCCGGACCAGGGCGGCTCGGGCGTGTGGCTGAAGATTCGTCGCGTCGACCACGGTCAGCCGGCCAGCGCGCAGCCGCTTGCCGGCCACGTAGTGCAGCGCGTCGAAGGCCTCCGCCGAGGCGGACTGGTCGTTCTCGTCGTCGGCGACCATCGCCCGGAAGGCATCGGAGGAGAGCACCTGGCTGGACGCGAAATGCCGGCCGGCGAATGTCGACTTGCCGGAGCCGGAGATGCCGACCAGCGCGACCAGGGCCAGCTCGGGAAGGTCGAGGACGGTCATCGGGCTGCCTCCGCACGGGTGAACACGGCCAGCTGGGTGGGTGCGCCGACCTCCGGATCGTCCGGGCCGACGCCGTGCACCACGGCCGGGTAGCCGTACGTGGCACCGACCCGCCGCACCCAGTCGGCGAAATCGGCGCGGGTCCACTCGAACCGGTGGTCGGCATGCCGAAACGCGCCGGCGGGCAATCCCTCGTAACGCACGTTGTGCTCCACGTTGGGCGTGGTCACCACGACCGTTGTCGGTCGGGCGTAGCCGAAGACCGCATCCTCCAACGCCGGCAGCCGGGGCGGGTCGACGTGCTCGATGACCTCCATCAGCACCGCCGCGTCGTACCCGCACAGCCGCTCGTCGCGGTAGGTCAACGCGGACTGCCGGAGCGTGACCCGGGTGCGCTGGCGTTCCGGCAGCCGGTCCAGTCGCAGCCGGCGCGCGGCCAGGGTGAGGGCCTGGGTGGAGACGTCGGTGCCGACGATCTCGGTGAATCGTCGGTCACCGATCAGCGTGGCCAGCAGCGCACCCCCGCCGCAGCCCAGGTCCAGCACCCGGTGGGCGCCCGCGTCGACAAGGGCGGTGTGCACCGCCTGCCGGCGGTGGGCGGCAAGCGACGCCCGGGGCGCCGGCTCGGCCGGCACCGCGTCTGCCAACTCGTCGTCGGTGGTCGGCTCGTCGGTGGGGCGCTGGGCGTCCAGCCGTTCCAGTGCGGTGCCCGCCAGCGCCCGCCGGTGCGCCAGGTAGCGGCGGATGATCAGCCCGCGCTCGGGGTGGTCGGCCAGCCAGCCCGTGCCGGCCCGCAGCAACTTGTCCACCTCGTCCGGTGCCACCCAGTAGTGCTTCGCGTCGTCCAGCACGGGTAGCAGCACGTACAGGTGGTTGAGCGCGTCGGCGACCCGCAGCGTGCCGGTGAGGGTCAGGTCCACGTAGCGGCTGTCGCCCCACTGCGGGTGCAGCTCGTCAAGCGGAATGGCGGTGGCGGTGACCTCCCAGCCGAGCGGACCGAACACCCGCTCCGCCACGTCGGCCCCACCACGGCAGCGCAGCACCGGCACCCGCACCTCCAGCGGGATGCCTCGGGCGGCCAGCTCGGGGCGTTCCTTGGAGGCGCCGCGCAGCGCCGAGCGGTACACCTTCGACAGCGCCGAGGCGAGCAGGCTGGATGCGGCGTACGGCCGGTCGTTGACGTACCGACCGAGGGTGAAGCTCTCCGGGGCGGTGGTCGACTTGCGGCCGCGACCCCGGGTGGCGGCCAGCTTCAACGGGTCGACGTCGAGCAGCAGCGCGGCCGTGCAGCGCTGCTCGTTGGCTTCCGGGTAGAAGACGTGCGCGGTGCCGACGGGCACGTCGAAGGAGTGCACCCGGTCGGGGTGCTTGATCAGCAGGTGACCGAGGTCCGTCGCCGGCTGGTGCGTCGTGGTGAGGGTGAGCAGCACCCGCCCATGGTGTCAGCTCTCCCGATCTTGTGCCGTCCTGTTTTTCCGGTGGTTGCGGTGGGGTTTGCGGGGCAGCCCCACCCGCTCCGGGCGGTCAGGCTTGATCCCTGCGCGGGTGGGGCTGCCCCGCAAACCCGTCGGGTCCGGCTCGCAGCGGCGGTACCGGTTTGTCATGGGGTTGGTGGGCGGTCTGTGCGGCGGGGATGGAACGGGTGGCGAAGTGCCGACCGTTCCGGGTGAAGTCCGACCGGAAGGTTGATCAGCGGTAGTCGTCCTCGTCGGCGCCGACCACGCGGGCCTGTTCCATGGCGTCCCAGTCGTCGACCTCCAGGCCGCGATGCGGCTCGACGTCGACCTGGCTCGGGTCGACCACGGCGGCCTGCTCGACGGCGTCGGCCGGCTCGGCCTCCAGGTCGCGCTCGTCCGGGCTCAGGTGGTCGCCGGGGGCGAAGTCCTCGTCGGGCTGGCCCATGCGATGCCTCCGGGATGTCGGCGGTCGGGTACCCACTCACCGTACGGGGTGTGCCGGCGGCACGCTGGCAACCGGCCGGTGTCGAGCCGGCGAGCGTACGCCGTCGCCGCGGCCGAGTCGGCCGAATCGGCCCACCGGTGACTGCCACCGGTGCCAGGATGGTGCCGTGGGCTTCCTCATCCGACTGGCGGCGACCGCCATCGCACTGTGGATCACCACGCTGATCGTGCCCGGTGTCGAGGTGACCGGGCGCACCGGCTACGAGACGGCGTTCACCCTGCTCATCGTGGCGTTGATCTTCGGCCTGGTCAATGCGGTGCTCAAGCCGGTCATCAAGGTGGTGGGCTGCGTCTTCTACCTCCTGACCCTCGGCCTGTTCGCGCTGGTGGTCAACGCCCTGTTGTTCCTGCTGACCGACCGGATCGCCCGGGCGCTCGAGCTGCCGTTCCAGGTGGACGGCTTCTGGGCGGCCTTCTGGGGAGCCATCGTGATGGCGGTGGTCACCTGGCTGATCAGCGTCGTCGTACCGGATCCAGCGGACCGGCGGTGAACCGGCCCGGTTGTGCCGGTCCGGCGTCGCTACGGGATACTGCCCGCGGAGGACAGCGCGGTCCGGCGCAGCAACGTAGAACAGGCGGCCGCACGGCCGGCCCTCAAGGTAGACAGGCGGCCGCACGGCCGGCCCCCAGGGTAGAAGAGGCGGCCGCACGGCCGGCCCCTACGGAGAACAGCGGCCGTACGGCCGACAGCGGCAAGTAAGGAGCGTTCGACATGCCCATCGCTTCCCCCGAGGCTTACGCCGAGATGCTGGACCGTGCCAAGGCCGGCCGGTACGCGTACCCGGCGATCAACGTGACGTCCTCGCAGACGCTGAACGCGGCGCTCAAGGGCTTCGCCGACGCGGAGAGCGACGGCATCATCCAGGTCTCCACCGGTGGCGCTGAGTACCTTTCCGGCCCCTCGGTCAAGGACATGGTCACCGGTGCGGTGGCCTTCGCCGCGTACGCGCACGAGGTGGCCAAGAAGTACCCGGTCAACATCGCCCTGCACACCGACCACTGCCCGAAGGACAAGCTGGACAAGTTCGTCCGACCGCTGATGGCCATCTCCCAGGAGCGGGTCAAGCGGGGCGAGGAGCCGCTGTACCAGTCGCACATGTGGGACGGTTCGGCCGTGCCGGTGGCGGAGAACCTGGAGATCGCGGCCCAGCTGCTCGATGAGGCGGCCAAGGGCAAGATCGTCCTGGAGATCGAGGTCGGCGTCGTCGGCGGCGAGGAGGATGGCGTCGAGAACGCCATCAACGACAAGCTCTACACCACGGTCGAGGACGGCCTGGCCATGGTCGAGGCGCTCGGCCTGGGCGAGAAGGGCCGCTACATGGCGGCGCTGACCTTCGGCAACGTGCACGGCGTCTACAAGCCGGGCAACGTCAAGCTCCGTCCGGAGATCCTCAACCAGATCCAGGAGGCGGTCGGCGCCAAGTACGGCAAGGACAAGCCGCTCAGCCTGGTCTTCCACGGCGGCTCCGGCTCGCTGCTCTCGGAGATCCGCGAAGCGCTCGACTACGGTGTGGTGAAGATGAACATCGACACCGACACCCAGTACGCCTTCACCCGTCCGGCGGCGGACCACATGCTCCGCAACTACGACGGCGTGCTCAAGGTCGACGGCGAGGTCGGCAACAAGAAGATGTACGACCCGCGGGTGTGGGGCAAGGCCGCCGAGGCGGGCATGGCCACCCGCGTGGCGGAGGCCTGCGAGCACCTGCGTTCCACCGGCACCACGATGACCAAGTGACGACCTGACGTCGCCCGGACGGCGGCCGGCTCCGACTCGGGGCCGGCCGCCGTGCCGTCGCAGCCATACGTCCTCACCTCGTCAGCAGACGGGCCGCCTCGTGGACGTCGTCGGTCAGGTGCACGGTGTCCGACAGATCCCCGAAGGGGGAGGCGGCCAGCAGCGGGCGCAGCAGCGACTCCACCGGCAGTTCCGTCGTCCAGTACGCGCGGTCCAGGAAGACGTACGCGCCGCTGGCCCCGTCGGTGCCGTAGTAGGTCTTGGTGGCCGCCTGGAACACCTCCTGCACGGTGCCCGCCCGGCCGGGGGCGAAGACGATGCCACCCCGGGCCAGCCGCAGGATGGTGTCCTCCCGGATGGCGTTGGAGAAGTACTTGGCGATCCGGCCTGCGAACAGGTTCGCCGGCTCGTGCCCGTACAGCCAGGTGGGCACGGCGAGGCCGCCGCAGCCCGCCCAGTCCAGAGCACCGCTGGTCAGCGCGGCTGAGTCGGCCCGATAGGCGGTCACCGGCTCGGTGCCGTTGACCGGCGGCGTGACCGACCGGCCGAAGAGTTCCCGTACCCGCAGCGCCGCCGCCGTGTAGCGGTCGTGGTCGGTGTAGTCCGGCGCGGTGGCGAGCAGGTCGATTGCCGCGCTGAGGTCCTCCGCCGACCGGGTCGACAGGTACGCACCCAGGTTGGCCGCCTCCATCACGCCCGGCCCACCACCGGTGACCACCAGCCGGTGCGCCCGCGCGAGCTCCCAGCCGAGCACCGCGGCCATCCGGTACGGCTCACTGCCGCGGCGGACCGCGTGCCCGCCCATCACCCCGACCACCGATTGCGGCCCGTGGGTGGTCAGCCAGGCACGGGTGGCGTCGGCGAGCGCGTTGTCCACCCCGTGGTCGTGCAGCCGCTGGCCGAGCGCCTCCCGGACATCGGGTAACGCGCCGCCGTGCGCGCGGAAGTGCGCGTACACCCGGGTGTCGTACATCGCCGCGAAGCCGCCCTCGGCGAAGCCGGCGGCGAGTTCCTCCGGGGTGTAGAGGTGGGACGGCTGGGTCGGGTACGGCAGCCCGGAGAACGGCGGCACCACGTTGGCGCCCCGCCGGACCAGGTCGGCTCCGACATGCCGGGAGGCGAAACGGCAGCCGACGAAGAGCGTGCCAGCCACCTCGACCCCGGTGAGGTCGGGGACCGGCTCCAGGTCCAGTCGGAGCCCCTGCACGGTGAGTCCGACCAGGCTGCCGGTGGCCAGTCGCCTGTCGAACTCCGCCCGGGTCTGGATCTCGTCTGTCCAGGTGTGCGGCTCGATCACGTCCGCGGGAGGTGGAGTGGGCATCGGGTCATCCTGCCGGGCCGGCGCAACGCCGTGGACGTGACCCCGGGACGGCCCCGGTGATGAGACGGGAGCCCGGCGGCCTGGCCGGGCTCCCGCACTTCCGGTTCCTGGGGAGGCTCCGGATCCATAGTTGTAGTGGATACGACCCGACGACGGCATGGGCCGCAGGCGTGACCGACCTCTCGGCCGTTCAGCCGACCGGCTGACCGGACCCCCTCGCGGGCCGCCGTGTGAAGCGGGTTGAATGGGGCGATGCAGAACCTCCTACCTGAGCCGCCCGCCACGCTCCTGCCCACGCACGTCGAGGCCGACTCCGCGCTGGCCGCAGCCGAGCAGGCCGGTAGCGACGAGGCGTTCGCCGAGGCGGCGGCCCGGTACCCGACGCACAGCGCGGCGTGGGCGGCACTCGCCGCCCGGTCGTTCGCGCAGGGCCAGGTCGTGCCGGCGTACGCGTACGCCCGTACCGGCTACCACCGAGGTCTGGACCAGCTGCGACGCAGCGGGTGGAAGGGGCACGGGCCGGTGCCGTGGTCGCACGAGCCGAACCGTGGCTTCCTGCGCTGCCTCTACGTGCTGTCCCGGGCGGCGGACGCGATCGCCGAGGCGGACGAGGCGGCCCGCTGCGCCCAGTTCCTCCGTGACTGCGATCCGGCCGCCGCCGACGCGCTGGCCAGCAACTGACCTGCTGCGGTGTTGCCGGCCCGGGGTGAGCCCGGGTCGGCAGCGTGTCGGCAGGTGGCCTACAGGCCCTCGGCCACCGAAGCGGCGATCTTGAGCCAGGCATCCCTGGTGGCCGTGGAGAGATGCGCGTAACGCAGCGGCTCGCCGGTGTCGATGAGCCGCTCGTACGGGGCCAGCAGCACCGCCCGGGTACGGGCGGCGAAGTGTTCCTGGATGGCGGGCAGGTCGATCTCCTTGCGGGACGGCGGCATGGAGACCACGGTGACCGCCTGCCGGACCAGCCGCTGCCGTCCGCTCTGTTCCAGGTGGTCGAGCATCCGGGCGGCTGTCTCGGCCGAGTCGTTCCGGGCCGACATGGTGACCACCAGTTGGTCGGTGGCGTCCATGGCGGCCTGCCAGTTCTGCGCCCGGACATTGTTCCCGGTGTCCACGAAGATCAACTTGTAGAACCGGCTGACCACCTCGCGGATCTCGCCGAAGGCGGCGGCGGTGAGCATCTCACCGCCGGTGGCCGACTCGTCGGAGGCGAGCACGTCGAACATCCCCTCGCCCTGCGAGCGGACGTACTGGGACAGGTCGCCGACCCGCCCCTGCGCGCCGTGGAACTGGCCGAGATCCCGGAGCAGGTCCCGCACCGTACGCGAATGGAAATCCTGCTGGGCACGCATGCCGAGGGTGCCCTGGGTCTCGTTGTTGTCCCAGGCCAGCACGTATCCACCGCGATTCTGACCGAAGGTCATCGCGAGCAGCAGGATGGCGACGGTCTTGCCGGCTCCGCCCTTCGGGTTGACCACGGTGACCTGCCGCAGCCCGCCGAAGTTGCGGCGCACCATCTCGATGTCCCGCTTGCGTTCCAGCTCGTGCCGCCCTGGCGGGAGCTTCACCAGGCCCGTCTTGTTGACCACGGCGCGCAGCCCGGTCGTCGCGACCGGGTCGGCGGGGCGCACCTGCCGACGGCGGGCGAAGTCCTCGGCCGTGGGCGCGGCACCGGCCTCCGGGTTCCAGGCCGGCTCCGGGTACGCCGACGGCACCCGAGCTGCGGTGTTCGCTTGCGGATAGGGCTGCTGGGGTGCCGGCGGCGTCCCACCCTGCTGCCAGGGCGCGGGGTTCCAGGCCGGCTGCGGCGGGAACGGACCGGGTGGCGCCGGAGCGTACGACTGCGGGGCGGGTGGCTCGGCGTGCGGCGGCGCGTCGGGGGCCACGTCGACCGGTTGCGGATCGGAGGGCGGCGGCGCGGGCGGCACCCCGGCATCGGCGGGCACCGGCGGCAGGGGCGCACCGGGTTGCGGCACCGGAGTGCTGCCGTGCTGGGCGGTCGGCGGCGCGACGAAGGGGTACGGGCCGGGTTGCTGGGGCGTCGGCGGCAGCGGCTGTGGAATCGGTGGCAGCGGTTGGGCCGGCCCGGCCCAGGTGGGGCGGGGCGCGTCGGGCGAGGTCTCGGCGGACGCGACCGAATCGGATCCGGACCGCTGCGGTGGATGCGCCCACGGCGACTCCGCCTGCGGTCGCCCCACTGGCGGAGCCACATCGTCGTCAGGGGTATCGGCGACGGTCAGCTCGTCGTACGACGGATCCTGCGGACCGGGGTCGGTCGGTCCACCTTCGCGGGCGGGTGCGACGGCGGTGGGCCGGTCCAGGGTGAAGGGCAGGTCCAGGTCGACCTGGCCGGGCCCGGGTTGCGGTGCCGGCTCCCAGCCGGTGGCGGTCGGCGCGCCGTTGGTCAACGACGGATAGTCCGCGGGTGACGGAGGTGCACCTGGTGCGTGCCTCGGCCGCCCGGGGACATGCTGCGGCCCCGCCGTCGTGGGTGGATAGGCCGGTCCCGCGTCCGGGGGTGGATAGGCCGGTCCCGCGTCCGGGGGTGGATAGGCTGGTCCCGCGTCCGGGGGTGGATAGGACGGTCCCGCGACCAGGGACGAATCGGTCGGCTGCGCGGCCGGGGGCCGGTTGGTCGGTTGCGCGGGCGACGGCTGCCCGGGTGGGGCAGGCACGGTGGGCGGCACCGGCGGCGGGGCACCCCACGCGGGCGCGCCGAAGCCGTCGATCTGCTCCGGCGGCCAGAGTGGTTCGATGTCCCGTTCCGGCATGCCATGCTGGCCGGGCACGTGCACCCGGTCGGCGTTGTCGTCCACCACGGTGTCCTCCCCATTCCTCCTGACGAGGATAGGCCCAGTGGCCGACCCCGGCCTCCGCTGCGCCGGCCTGGTCCGGTCAGGCCGTCCAGACCGCCCAGGCACCCGGCTCGGTCCACCAGGACCGCTTGCGGGTCAGCTGCCCCGCCACGCCATCGTCGAGGTACGGCAGCGCCGCCTCGTCCCGGGGCAGCACCGACGCGGCCCGGCCCCGGGCCCGCCGGACCTCCAGGCGTACCCGGCGGCGACCCCACCGCGACCGGGTGACCACCGGTACCGCCACCGCCACCTCGACCAGCCCGTCGGTCGGGTCGGGCCCAGCCAGCAGCGCCACGTCGTCGAGCCGGGCGTACCCGCCCGCGTTGCCGACCGCGCAGGCGAGCAGCGGCTCGTCGCCGTTCGACAGCACGGTGTCGTCCACCTCGACCCGGCCGCGCCAGGACAGTGGAGCACCGTCCTCACCGGCGGCACCGAGCAGCGCACCGTCCAGCGTCACCGAGCCACCGTCGTGCCGCAGCAGGTCGAGCCGGCGTGGCGTGCCGTCCAGCACCGCGGCGGCCACCGCCGCCGGGTCGCGGGCCAACCCGAGCTGCGCGGCGAGGTCGCGGTGCGCCGTGCTGCGCGCCGGATCGAGCGGCAGTACGCCGACCGGTGGCAGATCCGGCACGGTGCGGTTGTCGGCCAGCTCGGTCGGGCGGCGACTGGGCGGCGGCGCGTACCGCCGGACCATGCGGCGGAGCACGGCGCGCAACTGTGCGTCACCGGCCACCGCGACCACCAGCCGGGTCTTGGCATCGGCGTCCGGCCAGGTTAGGCCGTCCGGTCGCGGCGGCCCGTCCAGCCGGACCAGCACCTCGTCGATCTCCGCGTCCGAGCGGGCGGTCACCGTCTCGACCCGGGCGCCTCGGGCTGTCAACGCATCGGCGCAGGCCAGCACCGGTACGCGCGGCGTCTCGCAGCGTTCCTCGCGATTCTCGACGGCGTCGGTGCCACCACCGCAGCAGGCTCCGCCGCTGCCACACCCGGCTCCTGGAGCATCCCGCTCGGAGCCGAGGGTGAGCAGCACCACGTCGTACACGGGTAGCTCCTCCTGCTGTTCCCGACGCGGCCCCTGCCGGCCGTGCCGTCACTACTTGTTAACCTGACACCCCGGGCTCGCTGACCGGTCGCCATCTGGCACCCGAGCCTTCTGGAGGCGAAAAGATGCCAGCGATCGTGCTCCTCGGCGCCCAGTGGGGCGACGAGGGCAAGGGCAAGGTTACCGACCAGCTGGGTGAGCGGGTCGACTACGTCGTCCGCTTCTCGGGCGGCAACAACGCCGGTCACACGGTGATCACCCCGGACGGGCAGAAGTACGCCCTGCACCTGATGCCGTCGGGTGCGCTCTCCCCGAATGCCGTGATCGTCATCGGCAACGGCGTGGTGGTCGACCCCAAGGTGCTGCTCAGCGAGATCGACGGCCTGGCCGAGCGGGGTGTCGACGTGTCCCGGCTGCGGATCTCCGGCGACGCGCACCTGATCATGCCGCACCACCGGGCGCTGGACCGGGTGGTCGAGCGATACCTGGGCAGCTCGCGGATCGGCACCACCGGCCGGGGCATCGGTCCCGCGTACGGCGACAAGGTGGCCCGGATGGGCATCCGGGTGCAGGACCTGCTCGACCCGGGCATCCTGCGCAAGAAGCTGGAACTCGCGTTGCGCGAGAAGAACCAGGTGCTGTTCAAGGTCTACAACCGCAAGGCGATCGACGTCGACGCCACCATCGAGGAATACCTCGAGTACGCGGAGCGGCTGCGGCCGTACATCACGGAGACCCGGGCGATGCTCTGGGACGCGCTGGACCGTGGGGACACCGTCCTGCTGGAGGGTGCCCAGGCCACCATGCTCGACATGGACCACGGCACGTACCCCTTCGTCACCTCGTCGAATCCGACGGCCGGCGGAGCGTGCGTCGGTGCCGGCATCCCGCCGACCGCGATCACGAAGGTGATCGCGGTGAGCAAGGCGTACACCACGCGGGTCGGTTCCGGACCGTTCCCGACCGAGCTGTTCGACGACAACGGTCAGCACCTGCGCAAGGTCGGCCACGAGTACGGCACCACCACCGGTCGGGAACGCCGGTGCGGCTGGTTCGACGCGGTCGTCGCCCGGTACGCCTGCCGCCTCAACGGCGTCACCGATCTGGTGATCACCAAGCTGGACGTGCTCACCGGCCTGCCCACGGTCCCGATCTGCGTCGGCTACGAGATCAACGGCAAGCGGGTCGACGACATGCCGATGACCCAGACCGACTTCCACCACGCCGTCCCGATCTACGAAGAGCACCCCGGCTGGTGGGAAGACATCACCAAGGCTCGCACCGAGGACGACCTCCCCGAGAACGCCCGCCACTACATCGCCCGCATCGAGGAACTCACCGGAACCCGGGTAAGCGTCGTAGGCGTAGGCCCCGGCCGCGAAGAAAACGTAACCCGCCACCCCCTCCTCCCCTAACCCCCCGACCCACCCCCTCCAGACCTCCACGTCTCCAGGTCTCCACGTCTCCAGGTCTCCACGTCTCCGCGTTGATCATGAAGTTGTTGTCGCCAATGCGGCGTGTCCAGAGCAATAACTTCATGATCAACGGGTCGGGTGGCGGGAGTTATCCACAGTTGTGGGCTGGGTTATCCACAGGGGTTTAGTCGATCTCCATGGCCCGGGACAGTCGGTTGGGTGGATGCATTGACGGTGGTCCGGCGGGTGGCGGCCACACAGGACTCAGTGGTCACCTTGGCTCAGGCCCGTGCCGCCGGTCTGACCGTGCACGAGGTGCATCGTCTCTGCCGTGCCGGCCGGTGGCGCGCGATGGCCAGAGGCGCCTATCTGGTGGATGCCGACCTGCAGGACGGGACGCCGCGACGGGCGCGGATCAGGGCGGCAGTCGCGTCATTCGGTCCATGTGCCGCTGCGGTGCTGTCCACCGCCGCCGAGCTGCACGACATCGCAGGCGTCCAGAGGTCGGAAGAGATCCATGTTTCGGTTCCGGGCACCGCCGCGAGACCGGTGCGATCGACGGATCCTCGGGTGACGCTGCACCAACTTTCGATCAAGCCGACCGAGTTCGTTACGGTCGCCGGGATCGCCACCACGAAACCGGTACGCACGGTCGCCGATCTCATTCTGAGGCTGCCCCGCTATCCGGCGGTGTGCCTCGTCGACTCCGCGCTCAATCAGGGATTGGTCGGGGATGAAGATCTGCCCGACATCCATCGCCTCATTCGGGGACGGCGCGGGGCGGTGGCGGCCCGTGGCTACCTCGCCGAGGCGGATTGCAGGGCGCAGTCTCCGCTGGAGACGCGGACCCGGTTACGGTGTGTTGACGGGAAGGTCCCGCCCGACGTCCTCCAACTGGAGGTGCGAGACCACGACGGCTATCTGCTCGGCATCGGTGACCTGGGTTGGCGGCGGCATCGGATCCTCGCGGAAGCTGACGGGAAGGGGTCGCACAGCCGACCCGACGCTGTTTTCGCCGACCGTCGCAGGCAGAACCGACTGCTCAACGCGGGCTGGGCAGTTCTTCGCTTCACCTGGGCCGACACACTTCACGCCGATTACATCCCCTGGACCGTGCGCCAAGCCATGCAGGTAGCGGTTCGGCGTGAGCGATCATGAACTTGTTGCCTCACCTGCGGCGCGTCGGGAGCAATAACTTCATGATCGACGGGATCGGTGGTGGGGTCGGTCGGTGGTGGGGTCGGTAGGATGACTCGGCGTGCGGGTTCTTCTTCTTGGTGGCGGTGGGCGGGAGCATGCGCTCGCGCTGAGGTTGGCCGATGATCCGTCCGTCGAGGCGCTGTTCGCGGCACCCGGCAACCCGGGGATCGCGGCGGTGGCGGAGTTGCGGGCCGTCGATCCGGTCGACCCGGTGGCGGTGGCGGGGCTGGCCGTCGAGGTGAGCGCGGACCTGGTCGTGATCGGGCCGGAGGCGCCACTGGTCGCCGGGGTGGCTGACGCGGTCCGGGCCAAGGGCATCGCGGTCTTCGGGCCGTCGGCCGAGGCGGCCCGGCTGGAGGGCTCCAAGACCTTCGCCAAAGAGGTGATGACCGCCGCCGGTGTCCCCACCGCACGGGCGTACACCTGCACGGACGAGGCGAGCACGGCCGCCGCCCTGGACCGGTTCGACCCACCGTACGTGGTCAAGGATGACGGGCTCGCCGCCGGTAAGGGTGTGGTGGTCACCAACGACCGCACCGTCGCCGAGGCGCACGCGCGTGAGTGCGGCCGGGTGGTGATCGAGGAGTACCTCGCCGGTCCCGAGGTGTCGCTGTTCGTCGTCACGGACGGCGAGACCGCGGTGCCGCTGCTGCCGGCACAGGATTTCAAGCGGGTCGGTGACGACGACAGCGGCCCGAACACCGGCGGCATGGGGGCGTACGCGCCGCTGCCGTGGGCGTCGGCCGATCTGGTCGACGAGGTCATGCGGGACGTGGTGCACCCGACTCTGACCGAGATGCGCCGCCGGGGGACGCCCTTCTCCGGCCTGCTCTATGTAGGCTTGGCGATCACCGCCGACGGCCCCCGGGTGATCGAGTTCAACGCCCGCTTCGGCGACCCGGAGACGCAGGTGGTGCTCGCGCTGCTGGAGACGCCGCTGGGTGGGCTGCTGCACGCCGCCGCCACCGATTCGCTGGCCGACCATCCGCCGCTGCGTTGGCGTACCGGTGCCGCAGTGACGGTGGTGGTCGCCGCCGAGGGCTATCCGGCGGGGCCGCGTACCGGCGACGTGATCACCGGCGGCGAACAGCCCGGCGTGATCCACGCGGGCACCGCCCGCCGGTCCGTCGACGGCGCCCTGCTCTCCGCGGGCGGCCGGGTCCTTTGTGGTACGGCCACCGGCCCGGACCTGGCCACCGCCCGCGATGCCGCCTACCAGGTGGTACGCGCCATCACGCTGCCCGGCTCGCACTACCGTCGGGACATTGCCGCCGCCGCGGTCGACGGACGGATCGCCCTTCCAGGGTGACCCGCCCGCCTGGTCGGGTCTCTGCGTGACGTTGTCGTCTGTCCTGGCCAGACGTCACCGTCGGCGCTGCTGCCGTCCCTTTGGGGCTGCTTCACCACCAATCGACCTGGTGGCCGTGCTGTGCGCCATAGGGGGCGCATGCCGACATTGACTTGTATGCCTCTCGGGACGACCGACCCACCCCGGTCGTTGTTACTGTCTGCCCAGTTCGAGGAGGCAGACTGCGGCTCCGTCTTTCTCGGTGCTGATGGTGCTCGTCCCCGCGCTGTCGTGAGGCGTCCCGCCCGTCGGTGAAAACCCGCCGGGCGACGGTGCAACTCGACGCACCGGTGGTGGCGTTTCTTACCGGTGAGGGAGGTGGGATGGACGCCGACGAGTTCGAGACATTCGTACGCGACACCGCACCGGCGCTACGTCGGTACGCACGCGCCGTCACTGCCAACCCGGACCAGGCCGAGGAACTCCTCCAGCAGACGTACGTGCGGATGGCCACGACATGGCATCGCCTCGACGCCGAGGGCGGACCACTGACGTACGCGAAGCTGGTGATGGTGCGGCTGCATGCGAGTCGGTTGCGGACGATCGTCCGGCGGTCCCGATCGGCCCCGGCCGCTCCGCCGTCGGCGGCTGCCGAAGAGGTCGACAGCCTGCGCCGGCTGCTCGCCGGGCTTTCTCCGGTGCAGCGGGTCGTACTGGTCATGACCTATCTCGACGACCTGGACGACGAGTCCATCGCGGCGGCGATCGGCCGCCGTCCGGCGACCGTCCGGTCGCTGCGCCATCGCGCCCTGCTGCGGGTAGGGCTGCCGATCGCCCGGGTACGCGCGGCGCGGGAGGTGGCGGGATGACCGATGTCCGGGATGCGCTCCGCGAGGTCTGGAACGCCGATACCGGGCCGCCCGTCCGGGATCCGCTCCCGGCGGTGCGAGCCCGCCTGCGTCGTCGCCGCAAGCTGCGGGCCGCTGCCGCCGCGCTCGCCTCGTGCGCGGTCGTCGGGATGGCGGTGTTCATGGCCGCCACCGCACGACACGACGAACCTTCGCCCTCGGTGACCGGGCCGCCTGCCAGCCCGGTCGTTCCCGAGCTGCGTGGGCTGCCGCCCTATCTGCGGTCGGTCGATGCCACGGATGCGGTGTTGCGGATGGCTCGGCCGGAGGTGGTGCCGAGCGGCACCCGGTCGGCGTACGAGGGGGCCGGCCCGGTCTCCCGGGTGGTGATCGTGTTCGACTTCGAGGCGCCGCGCGGCCTGCCCGGCACGCCACGCGAGGTGACCGTGCCGACCCGCGCCGAGGTGATGGCCACGGATGATCCGGTCACCTCCACGGCGTACCTGTCGGCGTGGGCGCCGGACGGGCGCTGCTGGTTCATCGCCGTGACGGCGGCCGAGGCCGAGATCCGGTCGTCGACGGTGGACGCCCTGATCGAGGCCAATCTCGGTTGAGCACCGCCGCCGGTCGCTGACCCTGACCGGTCAGGCCGGCGGGATCAGCCGATCGGCCACCGTGGGGCATTGACATCCCATGTCACGATCATCGTGCCGGTGGCTGGCCAGCACCCACCGGTACGGGGAGGAGGACGCGGTGACCGGCTTTCTCGGCGCGGCGCTCAGCTTTCCCACAGTGCTGTTCAGCTTCCTGCTGGTGGTGGTCGTCGGCTACTGGCTGCTGGTGTTGACCGGCGTGCTGGATCTCGGCGACGACCTCGACGTCGACGGCGTGCCGGGCACCGTACTGGCCGGTCTCGGCCTGGGCGGCGTGCCCAGTGCCGTCATCTTCTCCCTGCTCGTGGCGGTGGCCTGGTTCGTCAGCCTCGCCGGCACCGCCCTGCTCGACGGTCTCGGACTCGGCTCCGGCACCCGGATCGCCGTCTCGGTCGGCGTCCTGCTGGCCGCCGCGGCCTGTGCCTGGCTGGTGACCCGCCTGGTCGCGGCGCCGTTGAGCCGGCTCTTCCCGACCGAGACGGACGCCACCCGGCACGCCTTCGTCGGTCGCCTCTGCGTCGTGCGCACCGGTACGGTCACCGCCGACTTCGGTCAGGCCGAGGTGACCGCGACCGACGGTTCGTCGGCGGTGGTGCAGATCCGGCAGCCGGGCGACGAGCGGATGCCGGCGGGCAGCTCCGCGTTGATCTACGACTACGACACCGACGGCGAGTTCTTCTGGGTGATGCCCGCCGGACCAGCCTTCGACCCGATGAGACACGTCCCCGAATAGCCCACCAACCTGTCGGGCGCGGCCGGTCAACCCCCTTCGGCCGGCCCGCCGCACGCTGCCCCTGAGCCGCCCCGAAAGGAGGATGCGCGGCGTCCCGCCCGGCCCGTCGGCCGGTCGCCACCGCACGCGCGCCCAGCCATGGATGTCATCACCACCGGTATAGGCGTACTCCTCGCCGTCGTCCTGCTCGTCGCGCTCGGCGTGGTGTTCATGGTCAGCCGGCTGTTCCGCAAGGTCGAGCAGGGCAAGGCCCTGATCGTCTCCAAGGTCCGGCGGGTCGACGTGACCTTCACCGGCGCGGTCGTGCTGCCCGTCCTGCACAAGGCCGAGATCATGGATATCTCGGTCAAGACGATCGACATCGAACGCACCGGCAACGAGGGTCTGATCTGCCGCGACAACATCCGGGCCGACATCCGGATCACCTTCTTCGTCCGGGTCAACAAGACCGTCGAGGACGTCATCAAGGTGGCGCAGGCGATCGGCACCGCGCGGGCCAGCGACCGGGAGACGCTCCAGGAGCTGTTCAACGCGAAGTTCTCCGAGGCTCTCAAGACGGTCGGCAAGCAGCTCGACTTCGTCGACCTCTACACCAAGCGCGACGAGTTCCGCGACCAGATCATCCGGGTGATCGGCACCGACCTCAACGGCTACAGCCTGGAGGACGCGGCGATCGACTTCCTGGAGCAGACGCCGATGGCGCAGCTCGATCCGAAGAACATCCTGGACGCCCAGGGCATCCGGAAGATCACCGAGCTGACCGCGCTGGAGCACGTGCGGACCAACGAGTTCCGCCGCAGCGAGGAGAAGGAGATCACCCGGCAGAACGTCGACGCCCGGGAGGCGATCCTGGAGCTGGAGCGCCGGCAGGCGGACGCCGAGGCCAAGCAGCGCCGCGAGATCGAGACGGTACGGGCCCGCGAGGAAGCCGAGGTCACCCGGGTACGCGCGGAGGAGCGACTGCGGGCGGAGACCGCGAACATCCGTACCGACGAGCAGTTGGGCATCCAGCACGAGAACCGGGCCCGGGAGATCGCGGTCGCCGAGAAGAACCGCGAGCGGGTCATCGCCATCGAGACCGAGCGGATCGAGAAGGACCGCCTGCTGGAGGTCATCGGCCGGGACCGGGAGACCGAGCTGAGCACGATCGCCAAGGACAAGGAGGTCGAGGCCGAGAAGCGGGCCATCGCCGAGGTGATCCGGGAGCGGATCGCGGTGGAGAAGACCGTGGCCGAGCAGGAGGAGAACATCAAGCGGCTGCGGGTGGTCGAGGAGGCCGAGCGGACCCGGCAGGCGCTGGTGATCCAGGCGGAGGCCGAGGCGCAGGAGAACCTGGTCAAGGACATCAAGGCGGCGGAGGCCGCCGAGGCGGCGGCGAAGCACCGGGCCCGCGAGGAACTGGTGCTGGCCGAGGCCCGGCAGCAGGCCGCCGAGTTGGACACCCGGGCGAAGATCCGGCTGGCCGAAGGCGTCCAGGCCGAGGCGGCCGCGGCCGGCCTGGCCGACGTGCAGGTGCAGGAGCGCAGCGCCGAGGCGATCGAGAAGGTCGGGCGCGCCGAGGCCGCCGTCGAGCGGGAGAAGGCCGTGGCCGCCGCCGAGGCGGTACGCGAGAAGCTGAAGGGCGAGGCCGAGGGCCTCACCGAGAAGGCCGCCGCGATGGCCGCCCTCGACGACGCGACCCGGGAGCACGAGGAGTACCGGCTGCGCCTGGAACTGGAGAAGGAGGTCCGGCTGGCCGGGCTGGACACCCAGCGTCAGGTCGCCGAGGCGCAGGCCAAGCTGGTCGCCACCGGCCTGGAGAAGGCGAACATCGACATCGTCGGCGGGGACAGCGTCTTCTTCGACCGGCTGCTCAGCTCCATCTCGTACGGCAAGAGCGTGGACGGTTTCGTGGCCCACTCGGATGTGGCGAAGAACCTCGCCCAGCCGTGGCTCGACGGCACCGCCAGCTTCACCGACGACCTGGCCCGCATGGTCGGCTCGATCGACAGCGCCGACGTGCAGAACCTCACCCTCTCGGCGTTCCTGCTGCAGCAGATGCGTTCCGGCGGCGGGGACAAGGGCAAGCTCCAGGAGCTGTTGAAGGCCGCGCAACGCCTCGGAGTGGCGGAGACCCCGGTCGCCGCCCTGACCGGGCCACGGCAGCGCGCCGGTGAGTGAGCCGACCGCCGGTCCGGCCGCTGCCGGGCGTACGCCCGGCGACGCCGGACCGGCTCCGGCCGCACCCGAACCGACCGGGCCGGGGGCGGCGGACGCCGCTGACCGGCCGGGACTGGACGACGGCAGCTACGAGGTGCTCCGTCGGCGGCTCGCCGCGCAGGCGACCGAGCTGGCCCGGCGGGCGGAGACGCTCAACGCCCGCCGACTGGAGGTCTTCGGCAGCACCGAGTTGCGGCTGCTGAGCACCGAGCGGATCCGCACCGAGCACAACTGCGTACCCCGGGACATCGTCTCGGTGGGCGGACTGATGCTGTTCGGCTACAACGTCTTCATCGGGTTGAAGCCGGAGACCTCCGTCGACGACGTCTTCTCACTGCACCGGTTCGGTCGCGAGTCCGGAAAACCCGGCGGGCCGGAGGTTGCCGGGTTCCGGTTCGACGAGGCGGGCCACGACGAGCTGCCCGGCCTGCTCCGCGACCCGCAGTTCGTCCGCGACTTCGGTGAGCTGTACCGTTACTACCGGCAGGCCCGCCTGCTGCAACTTCGCCGGGTCGACGGCCGGCTGCTGGCGGTGTTCCAGACCGGGCCGCGCACCGAGGACATCCGGGTGCTGCGGTGGCGGGTCGGCGTCGACGGTGTGCCCGAGTACCTGGACAGCCGGGGCGAGCGGGACCATGTCTTCCCGCCGTCACACGACTTCGAGTGGACCGAGACGACCCGCGAGGACCACATCCTCGGCCGGCATCCGCACATCTCCATCGACGGCCAGGTCTTCGTGGAGACGGTCGGCGGCACGCTGACCGTGAAGGTGGAGAACAACACCGAGATCGGCGAGGGCATCTACAGCGAGCCGGTGGACGAGCCGTTGCAGAGTCTCGCCGACGCCGACGTGCACTGGGCCCGCGTGGGGCCGCTGATCCTGCTGCGGCTGCGGCCGTACAAGGAGACGCAGTGGCGGCACCTGGTGTTCAACACGCTCACCCGGGAGGTGGTCCGGCTCGACGGCATCGGCGTCGCCTGCCAACGGCTGCCGGAGGACCACGGCATCATCTTTCCCGGCGGCTACCACCTGGTCACCGGAGTCACCAGAACGTTCGACACCGACGTGTCGGACCTGGAGTTCGAGCGGGTGGTGCGCTCGCCCAACGGCGAGGACGTGCTCTACGTCTTCCATGCCCGCGCCGACGGCCGGAGCCTGCTGCTGCCGTACAACGCGATCCGCAAGGAGGTGGCCGCGCCGATCCCGTGCCACGGCTTCTCGCTGTTCGACGACGGCACGCTCGTGGTGTTCCGGGCGGTGTCCGAGGAACCGACCCGGGTCCACCCGATGCAGGTGTGGCAGACACCGTACGTCTCGGACGCGTACGCGGCGGCGCAGCCGGCCGGCACCGGGCCGCTGGAGCGGGTCGGCAACGCCGATCTGGTACGCGGCATCTCGGACTGCCTCTCGGCGGCCGGGATGGTCGACGGCACCGCCACCGCCGGGGTCTACGAGGCGCTGATCGCCGCCTGCGCCCGGATCGCCGACCACTACCACTGGCTCGGCGAGGACGAACTCGGTGACCTGGCCACGCCGCTGGCCGGGCTGCGCCGCACCGCCGCCGCCGTGCTGGAGGAACACGAGAAGGTCCGTACGCTCACCGAGCAGGCCCGCGCCGAACTGGATGACAGCGCGGAGCAGATCGCCTCGCTGGCCCGTCGGGCGCGGGGTGAGGCGCCGCTGACCGCCGACGACTGGGTCACCCAGTTGGGCGGCCTGCGCCGCGCCAGGGGACACCTGGAGACGCTGCGGGAGTTGCGGTACGTCGACCACGCCCGGATCGACGAACTGGCCGGTCGACTCGACGAGGAACTGGCGGTGGCCGGTCGTCGGGCGGTTGAGTTCCTGCGTCGGGACGAGGCGTTCGCCGGTTACCAGCAGGAGGTGGAGCGGCTCGCCACGAAGGCCGCAGCGATCGGCACGGTGGCCGAGGCGGGCACCGTCCGCGACGAGTTGGCCGCACGTACCGACGGACTTCAGACCATCACCGACGTGGTCGGCGGGTTGGACATCGCCGATGCGACGGTCCGCACCGGCATCCTGGGCCGCGTCGGCGAGGTGCTGGGCGCGGTCAACCGGGCCCGCGCGGTGCTGGACAAGCGTCGCCAGGCACTGGCGGCGGCGGAGGGCCGGGCCGGCTTCGCCGCCGAGTTCGCACTGCTCGGGCAGGCGGTCACCGGGGCGCTGGCGGCGGCGGACACCGCCGAACGCTGCGACGAGCAGCTGGGCCGGCTGCTGCTGCGGGTGGAGGAACTGGAGTCCCGGTTCGGTGAGTTCGACGACTTCCTGACCGAACTGGCCACCCGGCGTACGGACATCTACGAAGCGTTCTCCTCGCGCAAGCAGGCGCTGCTGGACGAGCGGGCCCGCCGGGCCGATCGGCTCGTCGCCTCCGCCGAACGGATCCTGGTCAGCGTGCACCGGCGAGCCGGCACCCTCGGCTCGCTCGACGACATCAACACCTACTTCGCGGCCGATCCGATGGTGGACAAGCTGCGCGCGGTGGTCGAGGAGCTGCGTACGCTCGGCGACGCGGTGCGGGCCGAGGAGCTGGACGGCCGGGTCCGGGCCGCCCGCCAGGAGGCCGGGCGCGGCCTGCGCGACCGGCTCGACCTGTACGACGACGGCGGCGAGACGATCCGGTTGGGCCGGCACCGGTTCGCGGTCAACACCCAACCGATCGACGTGGCAGTGGTGCCGGCGGAGGGCCGGATGGTGGTGGCGGTGACCGGCACCGACTACCGCGCCCCGGTACGCGACGAGGATTTCCAGCAGACCCGACGGTTCTGGGACCAGCTGCTGGTCTCCGAGTCGGCGCAGGTGTATCGGGCCGAGTATCTGGCCACCTCGATCCTGGCCGCCGCCGAGGCCGGCCGTGACGGCCCCGGTCTCGACGAGTTGCACGCGGCGGCGGTGGACGCCGACGGGCTGCGGGACCTGGTCCGGCGGATCGCCGAGACCCGCTACGACGAGGGGTACGAGCGCGGCGTGCACGACCACGACGGGGCCGAGATCCTGCGGGTGCTGCTGCGCCTGCACGCCGGTGCGGGGTTGTTGCGCTACCCGCCGGCCGACCGCGCCGCCGCCCAGCTCTTCTGGCGGTACGCCACCGACGAGTCGGCCCGGTCGACCTGGACGGCGCGCGCCGCCTCGCTGGCCCGGGCCCGGGCACGGTTCGGTCGCCCGGACGGCGCGGACGCCGCCGACCTGCTCTGCGGCCAGTTGGCCGAGGCGATCGAGGTGTTCCTGCACGAGGCCGGACTGCCGGTGCCCCCCGGTGGCACCGCGCTCGCCGGGGAGTACCTGTTCGCCGAACTCGCCGCACCTCCGGTGCGCTTCGTGACCGGGGGCGGGGCGCGTGCCCTGCTGGACCGGTTCCGCCGGGCGCTCGGTGGCCCGCAGTCCCGTTCCGCCCGCGAGTTCGACGACGACCTGCGGGCGCTCGGTGACGATCTGGCCGGCAGGTACCAGCTGGTCGACGCATGGCTGACCGCCTTCCTGGCCACCGACGACGGTGGCCTGTCCGGGTACGACCTGCCGGAGGCCGTCGCCGTCGAGTTGTGCGGCCCCGACCTGGCCCGGGAGGACAGCGCGGCGACGATGACGGAGACGGTCGGCGGCCTGCTCGGCGCGCATCCGCGCATCGAAGGCTCCACTCTGGACGTGCGGCTGGACGAGACGCTGGCCCGGACCCGTACGTTCCGCACCGACCTGGTCCCGGCGTACCGGGACTACCAGCGGCGACGCAACGCGCTGGTGGAGGTCGAGCGGGAGCGACTGCGGCTGGAGGAGTACCGGCCGAAGGTGATGAACGCCTTCGTCCGCAACCGGCTGCTCGACGAGGTGTATCTGCCGCTGATTGGCGACAACCTGGCCCGGCAGCTCGGCGCGACAGGCGACGGCAAGCGGGTCGACCAGTCCGGCCTGCTGCTGCTGATCTCACCGCCCGGCTACGGCAAGACCACCCTGATGGAGTACGTGGCCAGCCGGCTCGGCCTGGTCTTCGTCAAGGTCAACGGGCCGGCGCTGGGCTCGAAGGTCACCTCGCTGGACCCGGCGGAGGCACCCGACGCCACCGCCCGGCAGGAGGTCGAGAAGATCTCCTTCGCCCTTGAGCTGGGCAACAACGTGCTGCTCTACCTCGACGACATCCAGCACACCAACCCGGAGCTGTTGCAGAAGTTCATCTCGCTCTGCGACGGACAACGCCGGATGGAGGGCGTCTGGGCGGGCCGGACCCGCACCTATGACCTGCGCGGCAAGCGGTTCGCGGTGTGCATGGCGGGCAACCCGTACACCGAGTCGGGCCGACGCTTCCGGGTGCCGGACATGCTCGCCAACCGGGCCGACGTGTGGAACCTCGGCGACGTGCTCTCCGGCCGGGAGGAGGTCTTCGCGCTCAGCTACGTCGAGAACGCGCTCACCGCGAACCCGGTGCTGGCACCGCTGTCCGGTCGGGACCGGGCCGACCTGGAGCTGCTGGTGCGGATGGCCCGGGGCGACGACACGGTCCGCGCCGACCAGCTGTCCCACCCGTACCAGCCGGTGGAGCTGGAGCAGGTCGTTTCGGTGCTGCGCAAGCTGCTGCGGGTGCAGCAGGTGGTGCTGGCCAACAACCAGGCGTACATCGCCTCGGCGGCGCAGTCCGACGACGCCCGCACCGAACCGCCGTTCCAGCTCCAGGGGTCGTACCGGAACATGAACAAGCTGGCCGAACGGATCGTCCCGGTGCTCACCGACGAGGAGTTGGAGGCGGTGATCGACGATCACTACCTGGGTGAGGCACAGACCCTGGCGGCCGGCGCGGAGGCGAACCTGCTGAAGCTCGCCGAGCTGCGCGGCCGGCTCACCCCGGAACAGGCCGCCCGCTGGGCCGAGGTGAAGGAGGCATTCCAGCGCTCCCGGGCGCTCGGCGGCGCCGGCGACGACCCGGTCGACCGGGCGGTCGGCGCGCTCGGCCTGCTCGCCGACCGGGTCGGCGGCGTCGCCGCCGCCATCGGCCGCGCCACCGACCGCTGATCCTCGACGTCACGACTTGCGGCAATTGTGGCCTTCTCGCTTGGCGATGGCCCTGGTTGCCGCTAGTCGCGGCGTCGCTGCGGACGTCAGCCGTAGTAGCGGCGTAGTTCGCGGGTGAGCACCTTGCCGGTGGCGTTGCGGGGCAGGTACCTCACGAAGACGACGTCGCGGGGCACCGAGAAACGGGCCAGGTAGTGCCGGACGTACTCGCGGACCGCCTCGGCGTCGAGGGTTTCGCCGGGGTACAGGGCGAGGAAGGCGGCGAGCCGCTGGCCGTAGTCGGGGTCGGGTACGCCGATGACGGCGGCCTCGCGTACCTGGGGGAGTTGGGCGAGCAGCTGTTCCACCTCGGCGGGGAAGACGTTCTCCCCGCCGGAGACGATCATGTCGTCGGCGCGGCCGTCCACGAAGAGCAGTCCGTCGGCGTTGACCCGGCCCAGGTCGCCGGTGTCCAGCAGGCCGTCGTGCCGATCCCGGTCGGGGCCGGAGGTGTAGCCCTCGAAGAGCATCTCGTTGCCGACCAGGATCCGTCCGACCCGGCCACCGGACACCGGCTGGCCGTCGTCGTCGACGATCTCCAGTCGGGTCCCGTGTGGCGGCCTGCCCGCGGTGGTGGGTGCCCGGCGCAGGTCGGCGGGGGTGGCGATGGAGGCCCAGGACGCCTCGGTCGAGCCGTACAGGTTGTAGAGCACGTCGCCGTAGGTGTCCATGAACGCCGCCGGGAGGCCGCCGGGCAGCGCCGAGCCGCTCACCGCGACCACCTTCAGCGGCGGTCGGTGCTCCGGCGGCGGTATCTCCATCAGCCGTTGCAGCATCACCGGCACCGCGAACAGGGCCTGGCAGCGGTGCCGCACCAGGGCGTCCAGGGTGGCGGCCGGGTCGAAGCGGCGGTGCAGCACGATGGTGGCGCGCAGGGCGAAACAGACCTGTAGGGCCGCGTACCCCCAGGTGTGAAAGATGGGGGCGGCGATCAGCACCCGGTCCCGGACGTGCAGCGGGATCCGGTCGATGATGGACACCAGCGGGCCGAAGCCGTTCGGGGTGGGTCGGCGGGCACCCTTCGGCGCACCTGTGGTGCCGGAGGTGAGCACGATGATCCGGCCGTCCCGTTCGGGCGGGTGGAGTTGACCGGGCAGGGCGTTGTCGATCAGTTCGTGCCGGGCCTGCTCGTCGAGGCGGTGCAGGTCCACCGGCAGCCCGAGGGTCCGTTCGGTGAACTCGTCGTCATGGACCAGGACCCGCAGTCGCTGCTCCTGCGCCACGGTGGCCAGCTGGGCCGGGGAGAGGCCGGTGTTCACCAGCACGGCGTCGGCGCCCAGCAGCGTGGCGGCGACGACGGTCTCGATCAGACCCGGGTGGTTGCGGCAGAGCACGGCGACCCGGTCGCCGGCCTGGACGCCGAGTGCGGCACGCAGCGCGCGGGCGAGCCGCATGGACCGGTCGAGCAGTTCGGCGTACGTCAGCTCGGTGCCCTGCTCGTCGACGACCGCGACCCGGCCCGGGTCCCGGGCCGCCGCCTGACGCAGTTCACCGGCGAGGCTCCAACCCCACTTGCGCAGCGTGCTGAGCTGGGATGCGACGCGGATCGGACGGCCCGGGGCGAGCAGGCCCCGCCGAGTCAGCGTGGTGACGATGAACGGCAGGTCCATGTCAGCGGATCGGCATCCCGGAGATCGCCCGGGAGATGACCAGCCGCTGGATCTCCGAGGTGCCCTCGAAGATCGTGTAGATCTTGGCGTCGCGGTACCAGCGCTCGACCGGGTGGTCCCGCAGGAAACCGGCACCACCGAGCAGCTGGACCGCCTTCTCGGTCACCGAGACGGCCACCTCGCCGGCCTTGAGCTTGGACATGGAGCCCTCACCGGCGGTGAACGGCCGGTTGTTGCGCCCCATCCAGGAGGCCCGCCAGACCAGCAGTCGAGCGGCGTCGATCTCCATCCGCATGTCGGCGAGCGTGAACGCGACCGCCTGGTTGGTGATGATCGGTCGGCCGAACTGGACACGCTCCTTCGCGTATTCCAGGGCGTACTCGTAGGCGGCCCGGGCCACGCCGAGCGCCTGCGCGCCGACGGTGGGTCGGGACAGTTCGAACGTACGCATCGCGGCCTGGCCGGAGGCGCGTTGCCCGGAGCGGGCGCGGGCCAGGCGCTCCTCCAGCGCCTCCCTGCCGCCCAGCAGACACCGACCCGGTACCCGGACGTCGTCCAGGAAGACGTCGGCCGTGT
Organism: Verrucosispora sp. WMMD573; assembly: GCF_027497175.1. NCBI lineage: Bacteria > Bacillati > Actinomycetota > Actinomycetes > Micromonosporales > Micromonosporaceae > Micromonospora > Verrucosispora sp. WMMD573. Next base: position 1,638,774 of record NZ_CP114901.1, read on the forward strand.
GCGAGGCGCGCAGGCCGAGTTTGCGCAGCTTGCGGGTGGCGCTGAGCCCGGCGGTACCCGGCGGGACGACGAACGCGGCCTGGCCCCGCGAGCCCAGCTCCGGTTCGACGGAAGCGGTCACCACGTGCACTCCGGCGATCCCGCCGTTTGTGGCGTACGCCTTCTGCCCGCGCAGCACCCACTCGTCGGTGGCCTCGTCGTAGGTCGCCCGGGTACGCATGGCGGCGACGTCGGAACCGGCCTCCGGCTCGGAGCTGCAGAAGGCGGCGACGGCCGGTGAGTCGGCGTCGCCGAAGCACTGCGGCACCCATTCCACGAGCTGGTCCGGGGTGCCCGCGCCGTAGATGGCGGCGACCGCGAGCGAGGTGCCGAAGATGCTCAGCCCGATGCCGGCATCGCCCCAGAACAGTTCCTCACTGGCGATCGGCAGCGACAGCCCGGTGGGGTCGGCCCAGCAGGTGGCGAGGAACTCGAAGCCGTAGAGCCCGACCTTCGCCGCTTCCTGGATGATCGGCCAGGGGGTTTCCTCGCGGGTGTCCCATTCGGCCGCGGCTGGGCGCACGACCTCGCGGGCGAAGCCGTGCACCCAGTCCCGTAGATCCCGCTGTTCCTCGTTCAGGTCGAGCGAGAACTCGACCATGTCAGGCCTTGGGGATGTCGAAGAGGTTCGCGATGTTGGCGGCCAGGCCCAGGTCACCCTTTGCCTTGAGCTTGCCGGTCATGAACATCATGACCGGGTTGGCGCTGCCGGAGACGATCTTCAGGAACTCGACCGGGCCCATGGTCAGGCTCAGTCGGGGGTCGTGCTGCGGGGTCTCGTTGACGGTGCACGCGCCGTCGGCGATGACCACCTCGTAGGTGTCGGTGCCGCCGTCGGGGGCGCCGGTGATGTTCCAGTGGATGACAGCGTTGGTGGAGCCGGCCCGGTCGGCGCGGAACAGCTGCGGCATCCGCCCGAAGACCTCGCCGAGGATCTTGCCGCGCAGGTCACCGGACATCACCTCGGCCAGCTTGTTCTCCGGGGTGTTCTTGACGAGCTGGGCGAACTCCTTCGGGCCGACGTTTGCGAAGTTGGCCGGGTCGAAGTCAGTCATGGAAGGCACCTCTCGGACAGTGGCTACTCGTGCGTAACCTTACGCACGGGTAGGTATGCTCGCAAGGTGTCCACCGGTCCCGCCTTCAAGCGCCTCCCGCGCGCCGTACGGCAGCAGCAGATGCTCGACTCCGCGGTGCGAATCTTCTCGCGGCGTGGGTACCACGGCGCCAGCATGGACGAGATCGCCGAGGTGGCGGGCATCTCCAAGCCCATGGTGTACGCGTACCTGGGCACCAAGGAGGAACTTTTCGTCGCCTGCCTGCATCGCGAGGGCACCCGGATGATGGAGGCCATCGCCGGTGCCGCCGTCCCCGATCTGCCCGCCGATGAGCGGCTCTGGCGTGGGTTGCGGGCGTTCTTCGGCTTCGTCGGCGCGCACCGGGACGGCTGGGCGGTGCTCTACCGGCAGGCCCGCGCCGAGCAGCCCTTCGCGCGCGAGTTGGCCGTGATGCGGGCGAGGCTGCTGGAGGTGGTCGCCGGAATGCTCGACCACGCGCTGCGCGCCGGGGGGCGAGAGGTGGCCCACACCGAGTTGGAGGTGGTCGCGTACGCGCTCGTCGGCGCGAGCGAGTCACTGGCCGACTGGCTGGCCGACCATCCGGAAGCCGACCCGGAGAAGACCGCCACCCAGATGATGAACGTCGCCTGGCTGGGCGCCGGGCAACTGCTGCGCGGCGTGACCTGGCGCCCGCCGGGGTGACCCCCGCACCTCAACGTCGGGCGGCCCGGCGATGGGCCCGGCGGCGCAGCCCGCGTGCCAGCTGCACCAGCAGGGTGACCGCGATCGACAGACCGATTCCGGCCAGGATCCCGTAGATCGGCTCACGTTCGAAGGCTAGCCCGCCGAGGAGGCCGAGCAGCACGCAGTAGAGTGCCCAGGTGCCGGCACCGATCAGGTCGTAGAGCAGGAACGGGCGCAGCGGATAGCGCACCGCACCCATGGTCAGGGTGACCGCTGTCCGTCCGCCGGGCAGGTACCGGGCGGAGGTCAGGATGACGCCGCCGTGCCGGCACACCGCCCGCCGCGCCCACCGCGATCCGGCCCGGCGTCGGCTGTCCTCGGGCGAACGATCCAGCCGACCTGAGCCGCCGCCACGCCCGACGGCGTAGGAGACGTGGTCGCCGAGCACGGCACCGAGCATGGTTACCACGATCACCAACACCAGATTCGGCTCGCCGCCGGTGGCGAGGACGGTGACCGTGATGACCGCCGCCTCGGCCGGCACCAACGGGAAGACCGCGTCGATCGCGGTGAGTCCGAACAGCAGCAGGTACACCCACGGTGAGGTGAGCGTGTGCCGGAGCAGGTCGAGCGCGGCCTCCATGGATACATGCTCGCCGCCGGGCGGAGGCATCGGGGCGGGACGGACGGATCACCGCTAATGGGGCCTTCCGCCCGTTGCCACCGTCGACCGGGTGACCGTGCCGCGTCCCGCATGGCTGGCGTCGAGCCGAACCGCCTTGTCCTCGGCGGTGGGCCCGTGGGAGGTGAGCACGACGGGCACGCCCAGCGCCCGCTCCACCGCCGTAGGCCAGTCGACCGGCGCCGGGTCGTCGTACACCGGTCTGGTTCGCAGCAGGCGTGCGGTGAGCGCCGCCTGCCGGTCGAGGTCTCCGGGTGGACCTGGCCGCAGCCCGTCCAGGTCCGCGTAACGGTGACAGATCCGCAGGTCGAGACCGTGCCCGGCGAGATCCAGGTGGGTCAGCGCCAGGCCGTCGACCCCACCGACGACCGCCAGGGCGTACGCGTGGGCGACGGCGTCGAAGTGGCCGAACCGGAAGTGTCCCTGCCACGGGTTCGTCGGGTTGTGCGGATCGGTCAGCCCGAGCGCCGGATCCTCGGTCACCAGCGGACCCGGCCCGTGTCTGGTGGTGACCGTCCGCACTACCCCGAGCCGGGTCGCTGATCCGGCCAGCCCGGCCTCGGCCAGCAGCGCCTCGGCGTTGGCGGCGGTGGTGGTGCTCCACGTCGTGTACGGGTGGAAGCCGTGCCACTCGTCCAGCAGCACTCCCTGCGCACCCTCGAACACGCACGTCCCGGCGTGCAGTGCTTCGGCGAGCCAGCCCCGGTCCACGATCCCCACCCGCTCGGCGAAGGCCCGGTACGCCGGCAGGCAGTCGGCGATCGGCGGGGCGTCCAGCGGACCGAGTTCGGCGCTGAGCCGGTCCCGCAGCGCGGTCAGCCGGCGGCGCAGCACCTCCGGGCTGCGGCAGTCCGCCACCCGGGGGGCCTGGTCGGGGTGGGCGAGACCGTACGCGACGGCCTCGCCCACCCCCAGCCCGCAGGAACCGTGCCGGTCGGCTCCACGGGCCAGCTCCCGCGCCCGGTTCGCGGCCCGGTGGTACGGGGTGGCCAGCAGCGCCTCCCCGTCCACGGTCAGCCGGTCGAGCGCGTCGGGCACCCCGACGGCGGCGAGGTGGTCCGCCTCGGCGGCCAACGCCAGCGGGTCCACCACCACGTGGCGGGACAGGTGGGTGCCCACCCCGGGGTGGAAGGTGCCCGCCCCGAACTGGGCGAACGTGTGGTGCCGGCCGTCGCGCAGGACGACGTTGTGTGCCGCCTGCGCACCCCCGTTGAACCGCACCACCGTCCGCACCGGCCGGGTCGCGCAGAGCCAGTCCACGACGGTGCCCTTCCCCGCGTCGCCGTACCCGAGGTCGACCACGATCACGTGCTGGCCGTGCGGCCCCCTCGCCGCCGGCCAGCCCGTCGATCGCCGGCCCGCAACGGCATCGGCCGGCATGCCGGTCACCGTGCCGCCCGGAACCGCGCCCGCCGCCGGCTGGGTCACAGCCGGACCACTCCGCGGCCGGTGGTACGGCCGGCCGGCAGCTCCGACACCTCGGCCCGGGCTCTCCCGTCCAACCGGGCGAGCGCCTTCGACACCGTGCCGGTGGCGGACGAGCCGGCGTGGTCCAGGTCCCGCAGGCCCTGGTCGAGGTCGATCGCCTGCTCACCGAGGCCGACAGTGAGCGCGATGGTCTCGCAGACCGCAGCGAGATCGTCCAACTCCAGGGCGTTCTGGCCGAGCAGGTCGCGCCAGAATTCGAGCACCCGGCGGTTGCCCGAGTAGTGGCTGCCGGCGGGCAGCAGGTAGTAGGTGTCCCAGCGGCGGCTGACCTCGTCGACGATCTGCCGCAACGGCACGTCCTCGCGCAGGTCGTCCTCCACCAGCCGGCTCACCTCGCCGGCCTTCACCTGCGGGTACGCCAACTCGTCGCCGATGACGAACAGGTAGCCGCGCCGGCCTCGCTTCTCCCAGCTGTCGGTGATCGTGCGCCGGGCCATGAAGTACAGCGCCAGCTCGTACGACTCCCGCATCTGGCCGCCACCGCCGCCCTCCAGCACGATCCGGCCGAGGTCGTCGTCCATCCGGTTGTCGGACTCGAACTGCCCCACCTGCAACGGCACCCGGTCACAGGTGGCGTCCCCGATCGCACCGAACATGATCTGCGGGTCGTGGGCGTAGCCCTGGCGCAGCAGCAGCCCCAGCAACTGCGGCAGCTTGGCCTGGAGAACGCGGGGCACGTGCCCCATCGAGCCGGTCACGTCGAACAGGACCGCGACCGGGGTCGATCGGGGGTGCTCCGCGCTGTCCCGGCTCTCCCGGACCGCGCCGCGCGGGTCCAGCGCCGGGTGCACCACCCGGGCCCCGCTGTCGCTGTAGGAGAAGGCGCTGGTGCCGGTGGCCCGGCGGTAGCGGTCGGCGGCGTCGTACACATCGGTGGACCATGCTCCGCTGCCCATGGCAGCCTCCTAGGGGTTGAGGGTGAAGGGGCGAAAGGTGCGCGGCCCGTAGAGGCGGTGCAGCACCTGGTCAAGTTCGCGCAGCAGCAGCCAGGCGTCGTCGGGACGGGCGCGCAGGAGCCGTTGCCGGCAGCCCCGGGCGAAGTCGAGCAGCTGGCGCGGCGCCCGGCGGTCCAGCAGCCAGGCCATGCAGCGGGTGGCCATGAAGATGTCGGTGCCCGGCCCGCACGGCTGACGGTGGGGTACCTCCGGCGGGTACCAGGTCTCGTGCTCGGGGACCATCGCGGGCACGGTGCCGCCCGGCTCGGTGGAGAAGCACCAGTCGACAAGCACCAGGCCGTGCGCGTCGGGGTCGATGAGCACGTGCGACGGCAGCACCGCACCGTGCACCAGGCCCGCCCGGTGGGCCAGGCCGAGGGCGACCAGCAGCCGTCGCCACATCCACGCCACGTCGCGGGCGTCCAGCCCGTCCGGATAGGCCCGCCGCACCTCGACCAGGCTGTGCAGGTTGGGCGCGGTGCCGAGCACGGTGATCCGGCGGTCCGCACCGGTGCCGGCGTCGCGGTGAGTGAAGCTGTCCACCAGTCGGGGCACGTACGGCAGCCAGCGCGGGTCACCCCGCTCGGCGAGCGTGCGCAGGGCGCGTTGCTCGCGGACCATCAGATCGTTGTCGGCCGCGTCGCGGGGCAGCTTGAGCAGCCGGTCGGCGCCGACGTCGTACAGGTCGGCGAGGTCACCGGAGTACGCGGGCCGGCCACACCGGTATCCGTGCAACACGGTGGCCCGCCGGGCCCGCCAGCGGCTGGTGACCCGGAGGAAGGCGGTGGTGGCGGCGGCGCGGATCCCCGGACCGGCCCAACCGAGCCGGTCCGGGTGCAGGGCGCCGACGAGTTCCCGGTAGCGCCGCTCCGGCGCCTCGCCGCCGAACAGCTCGTCGTCGTCGCGGGCGGCGGTGACCAGGCGGATCGCCTCGACGGTGGTCATCGCACCGTCTCCTCGCGGGCGGGGCGCAGCAGTGCCGGATGCAGCAGCCGGGCGTCTCCGGCCCGGTAGAGCCGGGCCCGCGGGCCGCCCCGGGTGCCGCCGCGCTCGGTGCTTTCGCCGGTGCTCTCCACGAAGCCGGGCACCGAGAGCACCTTGCGGTGGAAGTTGCCGGCGTGCAGTTGGTGCCCCCAGACCGTCTCGTAGACAGCCCGCAGCTCGCCGATGGTGAACTCGGGTGCGAGGAAGCGGGTGGCCAGCGGGGTGTATTCCAGTTTGGAGCGCGCCCGTTCCAGCCCGTCGGCGACGATCTGGCCGTGGTCGAAGGCGAGCTGCCGGTTGGCCAGCTCGGCGACCGGCACCCAGGCCGCCTCGTCGGCGTCGGTGCCGGCCGTCGCGTCCGGCAGGTCGGGGGCGAAGGCCAGGTGGGCGATCGAGACGATCCGCATCCGGGGATCGCGGTCGGGTGCGCCGTAGGAGGCCAGCTGCTCGACGTGGACGCGGCGTAGCGGCTGGCCGTCGAGACCGGTCTCCTCGGCCAGCTCCCGGCGGGCGGCGGCAGCCAGGTTCTCGTCCGGCCGGACGAAGCCGCCCGGCAGGGCCCAGAGGCCGGCGTACGGCTGCTCGCCTCGACGGATCAGCAGCAGGTGCAGCGCGTCGTCGCGGATGGTCAGGGCGACGATGTCGACGGTCACCGCGACCGCCGGATAGGCCCGTGGGTCGTAGGCGGCGAGGAAGTCCTGCTCGTTCACGCTCGATCACTCTCACTTAGAGAATATCTCTACTTGAGAACAACCTAACGGAAAAGAGAGGGCCGGGCAAGTGCCCGGCCCCGCTCAGCGGATGGTGCCCAGCAGATGTGGGCGACCACGCCGGTCGTGCAGCGCGAAATCCCAGCCCGGATCGAGCGCCGTGGCACTGAAGGCGACAGTGCCGGGCAGCGGCACCGGCAGCTTGAACGCCACGTCCACCGTGTACGCCTCGGGCAGCCGGCTCTCCACCGCCGCGAGACACCGGGCCTTGCTCCACATGCCGTGTGCGATGGGTCGGGGGAAACCGAGCAGCCGCGCCCCCAGCCGCGAGGTGTGGATCGGGTTGTAATCGCCGGAGACCCGCGCGTAGTCCGTACCCACCCGGGGAGTGACAGGCCAGCGGGCGGTAGCGGCCGGCGGCGGTGGCCGCTCGCCGTGGTCGCGCCGCTCGCCGCCGTCCGGGGTGCGCTGCCGGCCGAGGTACGTCGAGACGCCGCGCCACACCTCCTCGCCGTCGACCGACCCGACGAGGACGACGTCCACCTGCCGTCCCCGGTCGTGCGGACGCAGGTCTTCCGCCCAGGTGATGAAGTCCAGCCGTTCGCCGATGGTGACCGGTCGACGCACCGTGATCCGGTTTCCGACGTGCACCACCCCGGTCAGTGGGATCGGGAACTCCGGCGCGGTGATCAGGCGCAGCGCCAGCGGAAAACCCATGACGTGTGGAAATGTCGCGGGCAGCCGGTCGGCGAGGCGGAACCCGCAGACCCGGTCGTAGTCGGCCAGCCGCTCCGGATCCACCGGCACGCCGCCCACCGCCAGTTCCACCGCCGGCACCGTCTCTCCGCGCCGACCGCTCACCCCCGGCACCGCGTTGAGCAACGCCCGCCGGTACAACGGCCCGGCCGCCGGCAACCGGGGCAACTCCACCCGGGTCCGGGCCGCCGGCGAACCGCTCGCCGTCGGGACGTCACCGCTGGTGCCGGTCCGGTGCCCGCCGACGGCCGCCGACGTCGCCGGATCCGCTGCGGACGGGTCGGCCGCCGCGTTGGAGCCGCCGCCGGCCGAGGCCTGGCCGGACAGGTCACGGGTCGCCTCCAGGTCCCCGCCGCCGGTCGGTCCGGCGAGCGCGGCGGCCCGGATCTCCGGTGTCAGCACCTCGGTCGGCCCGTCGATCAGCTCACCGACCGACAGGTCGTCTGCGGGCTCCTCGCCACGTCCGCGCCTGGCCATCACGCCCCCAGCAGGCTCTGGCCGCAGACCCGAACCACGTTCCCGGTGACCGCGCCGGACGCCGGCCAGGCCAGCCAGCCGATGGTCTCCGCGACGTCCACCGGCAGCCCGCCCTGCGAGAGGCTGTTCATCCGACGGCCCGCCTCCCGCAGCACCAGCGGGATCCGGGCGGTCAGCCGGGTCTCGATGAACCCGGGCGCGACCGCGTTGACACTGATCTGCCGCTCCCGCAGTGCCGGGGCGAGCGAGTCGACAAGCCCGACGACGCCGGCCTTGCTTGTGGCGTAGTTGGTCTGGCCCCGGTTGCCGGCGATCCCGGCGATCGAGGAGACGCCGATGATTCGCCCGCCGGCCGGGATCAGCCCGCGCTCCAGCAGCAGGTCGTTGATCCGCTCCTGGCTGGACAGGTTGACGTCGATCACCTGGTCCCACCGGTCGGCGTCCATCCGGCCGAGGGTCTTGTCCCGGGTGATGCCGGCGTTGTGCACCACCACGTCCACCCGCCCGTGCCGGTTGGCCAGGTGCTCGGCGAGCCGGGCCGGCGCGTCGGCGGCGGTCAGGTCGAGCTGCACGGCACTACCGCCGATCTCGTTGGCCACGGTGGCCAACTCGTCCCCGGCGGCCGGGACGTCCAGCGCCACCACTGTCGCGCCGTCGCGGGCCAGCACCCGGGCCAACGCCGCGCCGATGCCCCGGGCCGCGCCGGTGACCAGCACCACCTGCCCGTCGAGCGGCCGGTCCCAGTCGGCCGGTGCGGTGGCCTGCCCGGCGCCGACCCGGATCACCTGCCCCGAGACGTACGCGGAACGGCCCGACAGCAGGAACCGCAGGGTGGCCTCCAGGCTGGTCCAGGTGCCCGGGTCGGCGTCCCGCGTGACGTACACCAGCTGCGCGGTGATGCCCCGGCCGAACTCCTTGCCGATGCTGCGGGTCAGCCCCTCCAGGGCTCGCTGGGCGGTCGCCTCGCGGGGCGTGCCGCACTCGGCCGGGGGAGTGCCCAGCACGATCACCCGTCCGCTGGGCTGGACCGCCCGGGCCTGCGGGTGGAAGAAGTCGTAGAGCTGGCGCAGTTGGGACGACTCGGTGATGCCGGTAGCGTCGAAGACGAGGGCGGCGCTCTCCGGCGTACGACCGGTTGCCGGATCGGGGACGGCGGTGGCCGGATCGCGTAGGGCGAGCCCGGCGGCGGCCAGGGCCTTGCCGACCGGCTCGGTGAGCCGCCCGCCGGTGGCGGCACCGAGCAGGACCAGCCCGGGCAGAATCGGCTCGCCGGGTGCGTGCCGGCGCAGTCGCGGCGGATCGGGCAGCCCGAGGCGCTTCACCAGCGCCCGCCCGGTGCCCGACTGGACGAAGCTCGCATACCTGTCGGTCATAGGCGTAGCCTACTGGTGAGTAAGGTGTGGGCAACACTTTCGAGGAGGCGGATCGTGCAGAACGTTCGACGGGTCGCGATCATCGGCGGCAACCGGATCCCCTTCGCCCGCTCCAACTCGCGCTACGCCAGCGCCAGCAACTCCGACATGCTCGGTGCCGCGCTGGACGGGCTGGTCGCCCGGTTCGGTCTGGCCGGGCAGCGGGTCGGCGAGGTCGTCGCCGGGGCGGTTCTCAAGCACTCGAAGGACTTCAACCTCACCCGCGAGGTGGTGCTCGGCTCGAAGCTCGACCCGCGCACCCCGGCGTACGACATCCAGCAGGCGTGCGGCACCGGCCTGGAGGCCGTCATCCTGGTCGCCAACAAGATCGCCCTCGGTCAGCTCGACGTCGGCATCGCCGGTGGGGTCGACACCACCTCCGACGCTCCGCTCGCGGTCAACGAGGACATGCGCCGCACGCTGCTCAAGCTCAACTCCGCCCGCACCCTCGGCGAGCGGCTGCGGATCGCCGCCAAACTACGCCCGGCCCAGCCATTCAGGCCGGAGATCCCCCGCAACGCCGAGCCACGCACCGGCCTGTCGATGGGCGAGCACGCCGCGCAGACCGCGCTGCGCTGGAACATCGACCGACAGGCGCAGGATGAGCTGGCCCTGCGGTCGCACCAGCGGCTCGCCGCCGCGTACGACAAGGGCTTCTTCGACGACCTGATGACCCCCTACCTGGGGCTGACCCGCGACCAGAACCTCCGCCCCGACACCACGCTGGAGAAGCTGGGCACGCTGCGGCCGGTCTTCGGCGCCAAGGGGCCGGACGCCGAACGGGCCACCATGACCGCCGGCAACTCGTCGCCGCTTACCGACGGCGCCTCCACCGTGCTACTGGCCAGCGAGGAGTGGGCGCGCGAGCACAACCTGCCGGTGCTGGCCTGGTTCTCCTGGTCGGAGACGGGCGCGGTGGACTTCGTGCACGGCGAGGAGGGGCTGCTGATGGCACCCGCGTACGCCGTGCCCCGGCTGCTCGACCGGGCCGGGCTCACCCTTCAGGACTTCGACTACTACGAGATCCACGAGGCGTTCGCCTCGCAGGTGCTGGCGACCCTGGCGGCCTGGGAGTCACCGGAGTTCTGCAAGGACCGGCTCGGCCTGGACGCCCCGCTCGGCCCCATCGACACCGACAGGCTCAACGTCAACGGTTCCTCGCTGGCCGCCGGTCACCCGTTCGCCGCCACCGGCGGCCGGATCGTCGCCACCCTGGCCAAACTGCTCGCCGAGAAGCGCACCGGACGCGGCCTGATCTCCATCTGCGCCGCCGGCGGCCAGGGCGTCACCGCCATCCTCGACCGCTGACCGCCGCCCCGCCCCGCCCCGCCCTCGCCCCGCCCCCGCCCCCGCCCTCGCCCCGTTGATCATGAGGTTAGCGGCAGTTATTGATCTTCAAGTCGCCGCTAACCTCATGATCAACCCGGACCCGCTCGGGTGACCTCGGCGGGGGGTCGGGAGAATGGTGAGGTGACGATGATTCCGAACGTGCTTGCCAATCGGTACGCCTCGGCCGAGCTGGTCAACCTCTGGTCGCCGGAGGAGAAGGTCCGGCTGGAGCGGCGGCTCTGGCTGGCCGTGCTGCGGGCGCAGCGGGATCTGGGTGTCTCGGTGCCGGACGGGGTGGTTGAGGCGTACGAGCGGGTGCTGGACGATGTCGACCTGGCCTCGATCGCGGCGCGGGAGCGGGTCACCCGGCACGACGTGAAGGCCCGGATCGAGGAGTTCAGCGCGCTCGCCGGGCACGAGCACGTGCACAAGGGGATGACCTCCCGGGACCTCACCGAGAACGTCGAGCAGCTCCAGGTGCGCCGCTCACTGGAGCTGATCCGGGATCGGGTGGTGGCGACGCTGGCCCGACTCGCCTGGCACGCCCACGAGTACGCCGACGTGGTGATGGCCGGCCGATCGCACAACGTGGCGGCGCAGGCCACCACGCTGGGCAAGCGCTTCGCGTCGGCCGCGGAGGAGCTGCTGATCGCGTACGAGCGGCTGGAGGACCTGATCACCCGGTACCCGCTGCGGGGGATCAAGGGGCCGGTCGGTACCGCCGCCGACCAGTTGGACCTCTTCGACGGCGACGCCGAGAAGGTCGCCGAGTTGGAGCGGCGGGTCGCCGAGCACCTGGGCTTCAGCCGGGTGCTGGGCAGCGTCGGCCAGGTCTACCCGCGTTCGCTCGACTTCGACGTGCTCTCCGCGCTGGCACAGGTGGCTGCGGCGCCGTCGTCGTTGGCCACCACGATCCGGCTGATGGTCGGTCAGGAGTTGGCTACCGAGGGCTTCAAGCCCGGCCAGGTCGGCTCCAGCGCGATGCCGCACAAGATGAACACCCGCTCGTCGGAGCGGGTCAACGGCTTCGCGGTGATCATCCGGGGTTACCTGTCGATGGTCGGCGAGCTGGCCGGTGACCAGTGGAACGAGGGGGACGTCTCCTGCTCGGTGGTGCGCCGGGTGGCCCTGCCGGACGCCTTCTTCGCCGCCGACGGGCTGTTCCAGACGTTCCTCACCGTGCTGGACGAGTTCGGCGCGTACCCAGCGGTGATCAACCGGGAACTGGAGCGGTTCCTGCCGTTCCTGGCCACCACCAAGATCCTGGTGGCGGCCGTCCGCCGGGGCGTCGGCCGGGAGACCGCCCACGAGGCGATCAAGGAGCACGCCGTCGCGGTCGCCCTGGCCATGCGGGAGAAGGGCACGCCCGACAACGACCTCTTCGACCGCCTGGCCGCCGACCCCCGCCTGGGCCTGTCCCGCCCCGAGATCGACGCCCTGGTAGCCGACCGCGCCGCCTTCGTAGGCGCCACCCCCACCCAGATCCAGTCGGTGACCGCCAGAATCACCAAGATCGTCCAATCCCACCCCCAAGCCGCCACCTACTCCCCACCCCCCATCCTCTAACCCGGCCCCCGGACATCTCTGGTTGATCATGAAGTTGTTGTCGCGCCACGCCGGATGGTGTGGCAACAACTTCATGATCAACGCGACCGAAGGTGGGGGGTGCGGTTAGTCGCGGGTGGGGGTTTCGGGGGCGGTGCCGAGGGTGGGGGCGCTGGGTGGTTCGGCGATCTTGCCGAGTTCCTCGGCGAAGGCTGGTTCCTGGGCCGTCTCGGCGGCCACCAGGGGCTGGTCGGGGGGCATGACGTCGGGGACCTTGGGCACCACGATCACGGCGGTGCCGTAGGCGCAGATCTCCATCCACATCTCGCCGCAGTCGCGGCTGTCGAACCGCATCCCCACCACGGCGTTCGCGCCGAGCCGCCGGGCCTCCTCGCCGAGGCGGGCGACCGAGTCGGTACGCCAGCGGGTCAGGTTGTCCGGCGCCATCGGGTCGTACGCCCCGCCGCGCAGGTTCTTCACTCCCTCGCGGTACGGGTTGCGGGTTCTGGCCATGGAGGAGACCACCTCGCCGAGGATCTGGCGGATCTCGTAGCCGGGAAGTTGATCCGTCGTCACGACCAGCACGTTTCCGATGCTGGCAGGCCCGGGTGCGGCACATCGTGAGCCCTGTTCACCTGATCGGATGCTGAAAAACCGCGCGGCGCGGACGGCGGGCGCAGGGCCCACCATCCGCGCCGCCACGGGCGCTAACCGTCAGACGCCGGAAACGGACCGGATCCAGGCACGGTTGTACGCGACGCTGCCGTAGTTCTGGATGCTCTGGCCGTCGGCGGTGGAGGCCACGCCGACCTGCTGGCCGTTGTAGAACTGTGGGCCGCCCGAGTCGCCCCGCCACGCGTTGCCGTTGATCCGGCTGCTCCGGATCGCCTGCCCGCCGTACGCGTCACTCACGTTCGTGCTGGTGACCCGGACGCTCGCGGTCTTGAGCTGGCTCGACGCCGAGCAACCGCTGTAGCAGGTCATGCCCCAGCCGTAGATCGAGTTCGTCGAGTTGACCGGCGGGTTGCTGGAGGCCAGCGTGACGTAGCTGGTGCTCACCGAGCTGGACAGACGCATCAGGGCCACGTCGTACTGGCCGTAGGTGGCGCTGACCGTGCGGGTGACACCGCCGGAGGAGCGGTAGACGCTGCCCACCCGGACCGACATCGAGCCGCCGAGGCAGTGCCGCGCGGTGAGCACCCACTGCGGGGCGATGATCGTGCCGGAGCAGGTGAACGAGCCGTTGCTGAAGACCGCGGCGGCCCACGGCGCCGAGGAGACGGTGCCGCCGCCGATGATGTAGGGACCGACGGGTGAGGCGACGGCGCCGGAACTGGCGCCCATCACCGCGGCCATGGCGGTGGCGAAGACCGCGATCAGGGATCGGATGCGCATTGGGACTCCTTCGGGGTTCCCAGGACCCGGGTTCACCGGGCCGGCCTGCGGTGGCGGACGGGGGTGATCCGCCACCGCGACGTCTTCATATCGACGTCTGACGATGTACCGTAGGGCCCGGTGGGGTGTTTCACAAGAGGTTCATTGAAACAAGGTGATGTAACAGTTGGATTTCCCGTCGCCGGGCCGCTCCGGACCGGCGGCGACGCTCAGCTGCCCTGTCACCGAGGAGCTCGTCCGTCCGGGGGTGATCGGCAAGGAGGCTGGCAACGAAGCCGTATCGGGATCGCAACGAACCTGTATCGGTCCCGATCGGTAGGTGTGGGTAGGGTCGAGCGGCACCCTGGCGGCGTCCGGCCGGTGCGTCTGGCGCGGCATCTGCCAGGTAGGCTGGCTGCGCTCGCCCGTTGTGGGTCGGCACCCAACTGCGTACACAGTCAGGAGTGCCCAGTGCCTCGCGTCGTCGTCGACGTCATGCTCAAGCCCGAGATCCTCGATCCTCAGGGCCAGGCCGTCGCAAACGCGCTGCCCCGGCTCGGCGTCAACGACGTCGCCTCGGTACGGATTGGCAGGCGGATCGAGATCGACTTTACCGGTGAACCGGACCTGGACCGGGCCCGGGAGATCGCCGACAAGCTGCTCGCCAACCCGGTCATCGAGGACTTCACGGTCCGTCTGGTCGAGACCGACGAGCCTGCGGAAGCCCGGCCGTGACCGCCCGGATCGGTGTGGTGACGTTCCCCGGTTCGCTCGACGACGGGGACGCCGCCCGGGCCGTACGGATCGCCGGCGCCGAACCGGTCCGTCTCTGGCACGGCGAGGCGGAGCTGCATGGGGTGGACGCGGTCGTCCTGCCCGGTGGCTTCTCCTACGGCGACTACCTGCGCTGCGGCGCGATCGCCCGGTTCGCCCCGGTGATGGAGAAGATCGTCGACGCCGCCGGTGGGGGCCTGCCCGTGCTGGGCATCTGCAACGGCTTCCAGATCCTCTGCGAGGCTCACCTGCTGCCCGGGGCGCTCACCCGCAACCAGCACCTGCACTTCCGCAACCGCGACCAGATCCTGCGCATCGAGGCGACCGGCACCGCCTGGACGAACACTTTCCAGCCGGGCCAGGAGGTGCTGATTCCGGTCAAGAACGGCGAGGGCTGCTACGTCGCCGACCCGGCAACGCTGGACGAGCTTGAGGCCCAGGGCCGGGTCGTCGCCCGCTACGGCGGCGGCAACCCCAACGGATCACAGCGGGACATCGCCGCGATCACCAACCAGGCCGGCAACGTGGTCGGCATCATGCCGCATCCCGAGCACGCGGTGGAGGCGCTCACCGGCCCCTCCCTCGACGGTCTCGGCTTCTTCACCTCCGTGCTGAAGCACCTGGTGGGGGCGCCGGCGTGACCGTGCGCGGCGGGATCATCGGTCGGCTCACCCGCCCGTCGGGCGGCGAGCGCAACAAGGAGACGCCATGACCACGCACCCGGACCCGGTGCGGGAGAACCCGGAGGCGGTCCCGGCGCAGCCGGCCGCTCCGGCCCGGCACGCCGCCGTCCCGGCGGTCGCCGACTGGACCGACGGGGTGGACACCGTGCCGCGCGCCGCCGGCACTCCAGAGGAACTTCAGCCGTACGCCGAGCTGGGGCTCGCCGACGACGAGTACGACCGCATCCGGCACATCCTGGGCCGCCGGCCGACCCAGTCCGAGCTGGCGATGTACTCGATCATGTGGAGCGAGCACTGCTCCTACAAGTCCAGCAAGGTGCATCTGCGGCAGTTCGGCGAGAAGGCCCCGCCGAGCGACCGGCTGCTCGCCGGCATCGGAGAGAACGCCGGGGTCGTCCGGATCTCCGACGAACTCGCGGTGACCTTCAAGGTCGAGTCGCACAACCACCCGAGCTTCGTCGAGCCGTACCAGGGCGCGGCGACAGGTGTCGGCGGCATCGTCCGCGACATCCTGGCGATGGGCGCCCGCCCGGTCGCGGTGATGGACCCGCTGCGCTTCGGTGCCGCGGACCACCCGGACACCGCCCGGGTACTGCCCGGCGTGGTCGCCGGTGTCGGGGGCTACGGCAACTGCCTCGGCCTGCCCAACATCGGTGGTGAGGTGGTCTTCGACCCCTGCTACCAGGGCAACCCGCTGGTCAACGCGCTCTGCCTGGGCGTGCTGCCGGTCGACCGGCTTCAGAAGAAGGACGCCAACGGCCCCGGCAACGTGGTGGTGCTGATGGGCGCCAAGACCGGCCGGGACGGCATCGGCGGCGTCTCGGTGCTGGCCAGCGCCACGTTCACCGAGGGCAGCGAGCAGCGCCGCCCGTCGGTGCAGGTGGGCGACCCGTTCATGGAGAAACTGCTCATCGAGGCGTGCCTGGAGCTGTACGACGCCGAACTGGTCGTCGGCATCCAGGACCTCGGCGGTGCCGGCCTGACCTGCGCCCTGACCGAGACGGCCGCCTCCGCCGGCACCGGCATGCGGGTGTGGCTGGAGCGGGTGCCGCTGCGCGAGCCCTCGATGGAGCCGCACGAGATCCTGGCCAGCGAGTCCCAGGAGCGGATGCTGCTGGTCGTGACGCCGGAGAAGCTGGAGTCGGTGCTCAAGACCGCCGAGAAGTGGGGCGTCTGGGCCACCGCGATCGGCGAGGTCACCGCACCCGAGCCGGACGGTGCACCGGGCCGGCTGCACATCACCTGGCGGGATCACCTGGTGGTGGACGTACCGCCGGGCTCGCTGGTGGACGACGGACCGGTCTACGCCCGGCCGATGCGCGAGCCGGCGGACCTGATCCTGCTCCAGGCCGACCGGGCGGAGACGCTGCCCCGGCCGGGCGACCCGGACACGCTGCGCGAGACCGTGCTGCGCATGATCGCCTCGCCCAACCTCTGCGACAAAACCTGGGTCACCGAGCAGTACGACCGCTACGTGCTGGGCAACACCGTGCTCGCCCAGCCGGAGGACTCGGGCGTGATCCGCATCGACGAGCGCACCGGGCTGGGCGTGGCACTCTCCGTGGACGGCAACGGCCGGTACGCCCGGCTCGACCCGTACCAGGGTGCCAAGCTGGCGTTGGCCGAGGCGTACCGGAACGTGTCGGTGACCGGCGCGACGCCGATCGCGGTCACCGACTGCCTGAACTTCGGCTCGCCCGAGGACCCGGGCGTGATGTGGCAGTTCGCCGAGGCCGTACGCGGCCTGGCCGACGGCTGCGCCGAGCTGGGCATCCCGGTGACCGGCGGCAACGTCAGCTTCTACAACCAGACCGGGGCGGCGGCCATCCACCCGACGCCGGTCGTCGGCGTGCTCGGTGTGCTGGAGAACGTGGCCGACCGGGTGGCGTCGGGCTTCGTCCCGCGCCCCGGCGCCGATCACGACCAGCTCTTCCTGCTCGGCGAGACGCACGTGGAACTCTCCGGCTCGGAGTGGGCGTGGGTCACCCACCAGCATCTCGGTGGCGTACCCCCGCACGTCGACCTGGCGCGCGAGAAGCAGCTCGCCGGCCTGCTGGCCGACGCGGCCCGGGTGGGGCACCTCAGCTCCGCGCACGACCTCTCCGACGGCGGTCTCGCGCAGAGCCTGGTGGAGTCCTGCCTGCGTCATGGCGTCGGGGCTCGGATCGCGGTGCCGGAGCGGTTCGAGGGCAACTCGATGCCGTTCGTCTTCCTGTTCAGCGAGTCGGCCGGACGGGTGCTCGTATCGGTGCCGCGAGGTCACGAGAAGGCGTTCACCGCGCTCTGCGGCGAACACGACGTGCCGTGGGAGCTGATCGGCGTCACCGACCCGACGGGCGGCGCGCTGGAGGTGCACGGCCAGTTCCGGATCGGCCTGGACGAGCTGCGCGAGGCGCACACCGGCACCCTGCCGGCCCTGTTCGGCGGCGTGCAGCCATTCGAGGTGACCGCTCCGGCAACCGCCGAGGTGGTCATCGACCGGCCGGCCGCCGGGGTCGATGCGGCTGCCGACATCGACGGCGCGCGGGCCGACGTGACGACCGGCCCAGAGCGGAACCCGAGCCAGACCACCGGCCAGCAGGCGACCGAGACGGAGTCGGCCGGCGCAGAGCGGACCGCCCCGGCGCGGGCCGAAGCGGTGCCGGTATCGACCGGAGTCGCACCGGTGCCGGCCGAGCAGGCTTCGGGCGCGTCGGATTCGACAGGCGAGTCGGCCGACCGGCCGGCCGAGCGGGCCACCCCGCCGGTGCGTGGCGGCCGTGCCCCGGCGGCCCCACCGTCAGCCGAGGCCGCCGATCCGACCGCCCCGCTGGGCGGCCACGAGGAACCCGGGGCGGACGCTCCGCAGCACGGTGACACCGAGCAGCCCTCTCCACCCGACCAGCGCTGAGGCCCTGGCCGCGGCAGTAGTCGCCCAACCCGGATCGGGGGTCCGGTTCGACTGGGCGCTGGCGGGTGCTGTCGAACTCGCCCGGGTCTGCGCGGTACTGGTGGTGGTGGACGTGCTGTCGTTCACCACCACCGTCGAGGTGGCGGTGGGGCGGGGGATGCGTGTGCACCCGTTCCCCTGGGGCGAGCAGGCCGCCGCCTACGCGCGCCGGGTCGGCGCGGTCGCCGCGACCGGCCGCCGACAGGTCACCCGCGAACATCCGTGGTCGCTGTCGCCGGCCGCGCTGAGTCGGGCTCCGGTGGTGCCCGACCTGGTGCTGCCGTCGCCCAACGGTTCGGCCATCAGCGCCGCCGCCAGCGCCACCGGGCTACCGGTGGTCGCGGCCAACCTGCGCAACGCCCGCGCCGTCGGGCGTTGGCTTCGCAGCCAGGGGTACGGCTCGACGGCCGCCCCGATCGGCGTGGTGGCCGCCGGTGAACGGTGGCCGGACGGATCGTTGCGCCCTTCGGTGGAGGATCAGTTGGGCGCGGCCAGCGTGCTGGACGCCCTGTCCGGTGCGCCGGGCGGGCTCTCGGTGGAGGCGGCCATGGCCCTGGCCGCGCTGGCCAGCACTCCGGACGTACCGGCGGCGATCCGCGGCTGTGTCTCCGGTCGAGAGGTGATCGAGGGCGGCTTCGCCGAGGACGTCGAGATCGCAGTACGCGTCGACGCCTCCGACGTCATCCCCCTGCTCCGCCAGGGCGTCTTCTCGGCCGCCTGACCGCCGGCGATGCCCAGGGTCGGCCCGGACCGAGCCCCGGCTCGACCGGGGACCGCGCGACAGGATCTAGTCGTCCAGCCAGTCCAGGCGGCGACCGCCACGGTCCTGGGGCGCGCCGTCGGGTCGGCCGCGGCCGGCCTGTGCCGGGTCGCCGTAGCCGCCGCCCTGGTCGTAGCCACCCTGGTCGTAGCCGCTGTCGTAACCGCCGCGCTGCCGTGGGGGCTCCTGCCCGTACCCGCCGCCGGCCGGGCCACCACCGTAGCCACCCTGGTCGTACCCGCCGCGCGGCGGCGAGTCCTGACCGTATCCGCCGCCGGCCGGGCCACCACCGTAGCCGCCCTGCTCGTAGCCGCTGTCGTAGCTGGTGTTGTCGTAGCCACCGCGCTGGTGCCCGGCGTCCTGGCCGTAGCCTCCGGCCGGCTGGTCGTACCCGCCACCGGGTGCCGCGCCGTAACCGCCGCCCGACTGTCCCGCAGGGTAGCCACGGTTCGGATCGCTCTGGCCGTATCCGCCGCCCGGCTCACCTTCGCCGTAGCCCCGGGTCGGGTCGCTCTGGCCGTAGCCACCGGGCTCGCCCTGGCCGTAGCCGCGCGTCGGGTCGCTCTGGCCGTAGCCACCGGCAGGCCCGTTGCGACCGTAGTCGCCCCCGGCCTCGCCCCGCCCGTAACCTCCAGCCTCGCGCTGCCCGTAGCTGCCCGGCTCGGACTGGCCGTAGCCCTGGCCGGCCTCCGGCTGGTACATCCCGGTGGCGTACGGGTCGGCGGGAGCCGGGTAGGCCGTTTCCTCGCCCTGGTAGCGGCCGGTCGGCTCGTCGTACCGCTCGCCGTAGCCGCCGCCTGCCGGCGGATAGTCCGGGCCGGCGTTGCCGGCACCGTAGTCCCGGCTGCCGTAGCCACTGCCGGACGACGGACTGTTGCCGTAGCCGCCGCCGGAGGACGGGGCGTTGCCGTAGCCGCCGCCCGACGAGGGGGCGTTGCCGTAGCCCGCAGCGCCGTAGCCGCCCGGCTCGTCGCCGTAGCCGCCACCACCGGACCAGCCACCGGGCCCGCTCGCGGCGCCGTAGGGCTGCGGCGGTGCGCCGTAGGGGTCCGGCGGAACGTCGTCTACGACCGGCTGGTGCATCATCGTCGGCGCGTTCGCCAACCCGGCACCGCCGACCATTGTGGGGTCCGGCGCGGCACCGACCCGGTTCACCACCCGGGTCTGGTCGTCCGCACCGACGAACGAGCCGCGGGCTGCCGGGACCGCGCCGGCCGGAGCGCCGGCGGGAACGTCACCGTCGGGCTCGACGTCCTCGTTTTCCTTGCGCTTCATCCAGAGCAGCACGATCGTGCCGACACCGACGGCCACGAAGAGACCACCCAGCAGGATGAGCAGCCAGTTGCCGAATCCACCGGAGTCCTCGTTGGAGGCCGGGGCCTGCGCGGCAGCGCTCTCGGCGGGGGTCTCCTCCTCCTCGCCGAGTTCCTCCTCGAACGGGTCCTCGGTCGGCACCACCGACTCGCTGGCCGACGGGCTGGCGCTCGGGCTCTCCGAGGCCGCCGCGATCGGGAGGGTGATCCGCCGACCGGTGATGCTCTGCCCGGCGTTGGCGGTGAAGCTCGCCACGGCGTTCTTGTTCTCGGCGCTCGCGCCGATGTCGATCCGCCCGGGCGCGATCGGGTTGTCGCTGCTGCCGGTGAACCGGAAGTTGCCGTCGCCGTTGGTGGTGGTGTCCCGCTGCTTGCCGGCACTGTCCTTCAGCAGCACGTACGCGCCCGCCACCGCGTCGCCGCCCTGGTCGACGACCTTGCCGGAGATCGACCGCACCGTCTGCGGCGCCTGCGTCGTCGGCGGCGGGTTGGGTCCGCGCACCGTCATGTCGCGCTCGTCGCTGCCCTCGTCGCCCCCGGCCCGAGCCGAGACCCGCACCTTGCCCGACCGCTCCTGGCCGGCCGGCACGTCACCCGCGGCCAAGGTCGCCCTGAACTGCGCTTCCTCGCCGGCCGGGATCAGCCGGGCCGGGATGTTGCAGTCGCCCTGGCAGCCCAGGCCGTTGAAGGTGCTGACGGTGATGCTGAAGGGTGTCGGAGCGTCGTTGTTGTTCTTGACGGTGAACGTCATCGACGTTTGCTGACCCGGCTGAAGGGTACCGTTCGACAGGCCCGTGATCTGGACGTCCGGGTCGTCGGCGAAGGCGGGTGTTGCTGGGATGGCGAGCAGGGCACCGATCATCAGCGCCACGACCACACCGGCCCGCTTGTGCCAGGCTCGTCGGTGTGTTGACACGTCCACCGCCTTCCGGACTGACCTCCCCTGACCGGCGGGTGCCGGGCGGGGGAACATCACGGTACGAATACGCCGTCGGCAACTATGCCTTGTCGGGCCGGATCGGCGCGACCCAGGGCCAGCGTGACGGTCGGCGCGATCACGCCGTATCGTCCCGTCGTGTCCTCTCCGTACATTAAGTCCGCCTCGGTAGCGGCGGCGTTGTCGGCGCTCGATGAGGGGCGTGTACCCGAACGACCGGTGCTCCGCGAGGCGGTCAGGGCCCTGTTGACCCTCCTCGCGGACCGCGCCCCCGGCCGATCGGTGGAGGTGCGAGTCCCACCTTACGGTGCAGTTCAGTGCGTTCCAGGGCCGCGACACACCCGCGGTACTCCCCCGAACACGGTGGAGATGGATCCGGAAACCTGGCTCGGGTTGGCCACGGGGCGACTGGAATGGGTGCGGGCGGTTACGGAGGGTCGCGTGAAGGCGAGCGGGGCTCGCGCGGACCTCTCCGCCTATTTGCCGCTCGAACTGGGCTGACGGCTGGTACTGGATGACGCATAGCGGCGACAGTGTGACTGTATGTGGCGACATGGATTCGCGTACACTGTCAGGCGACGACAGTGTGGTCCCGGCCGAGAGGTGCGGAGCAACCCCCGTGGTTCCGCCAGGCCAGTCCAGACAGCAAAAGGGAGCGGCAGGTGCCCCGAGGCGACGGCCGGCTGAGCCACGACCTTGATCCCCAGCGACCCGGCCCCCAGGACGCGTGTGGTGTCTTCGGCGTCTGGGCCCCGGGGGAGGAGGTCGCCAACCTGACCTACTTCGGGCTGTACGCGTTGCAGCACCGAGGTCAGGAGGCGGCCGGCATAGCGGTCAGCGACGGCTCCGGCGTGGTGGTCTACAAGGATCTCGGCCTGGTGGCCCAGGTCTTCGACGAGCCGACGCTGGCCAGCCTGCGCGGTCATGTCGCGATCGGGCACGCGCGTTACTCCACCACCGGCGCGTCGACCTGGGAGAACGCCCAGCCGACCATCCGCGCGACCAGTTCGGGCACCACCATCGCGCTGGCGCACAACGGCAACCTGGTCAACACGGCCGAGTTGCAGCGTGAGGTGGCCGAGCGTGGTCTGGGCGCCGACGGTTCGACGAACGACACCTCTCTGGTCACCATGCTGCTGGCCAGCCGGCCTGATCTGTCCGTCGAGGCCGCCGCGCTGGAGGTTCTGCCGCAGCTGCGGGGCGCGTTCAGCTTCGTCTTCATGGACGAGTCGACCCTCTACGCCGCGCGCGACCCGCACGGTGTGCGTCCGCTGGTGCTGGGCCGACTGGATCGCGGCTGGGTGGTGGCCAGCGAGACCGCCGCGCTGGACATCGTCGGTGCCAGCGTGGTCCGCGAGGTCGAACCGGGCGAGCTGATCGCGATCGACGCGGAGGGGCTGCGGTCCACCAGGTTCGCTGCTCCCGAGCCCAAGGGTTGCCTCTTCGAGTACGTCTACATCGCCCGGCCGGACGCCACCATCGCCGGTCGCAACGTGCACGCCGCCCGGGTGCAGATCGGGCGGCAACTGGCCAAGGAGCACCCGGTCGACGCCGACCTGGTGATCCCGGTACCCGAGTCGGGCACCCCGGCGGCGATCGGGTACGCCGAGCAGTCCGGCATCACCTACGGTGCCGGCCTGGTGAAGAACCCGTACGTCGGACGTACCTTCATCCAGCCGTCGCAGACGCTGCGTCAGCTCGGCATCCGGCTCAAGCTCAACCCGCTGCGGGAGAACGTGCGGGGCAAGCGCCTGGTCGTGGTCGACGATTCCATCGTCCGCGGCAACACCCAGCGCGCGATCGTGCGGATGCTGCGCGAGGCCGGTGCGGTGGAGGTGCACGTACGCATCTCCTCGCCGCCGGTCTCCTGGCCGTGCTTCTACGGCATCGACTTCGCCACCCGCGCCGAACTGCTCGCCAACGGCCTCGACAACGACGGCATCCGGCGCTCGATCGGCGCGGACACGCTGGGTTACGTGTCGTTGTCCGGCCTGATCGCCGCGACCGAGCAGCCGAAGACCCGGCTCTGCCGGGCCTGCTTCGACGGCGAGTACCCGATCGAACTGCCGGTCGGCAACCTGATCGGCAAGCACGTGCTCGAAGGGATCGGCCGCCGGGTCGCCCACCACACGGCCGACGAGATCGGATCCGCCGAGCAACTCGTCCCGCCACTCGACAGCAGCTTCGGCGAACTCAAACCGTCGGCGACCACAAACCGCCCGTAGCACCGCCCGGCTGGCGTGCCGGTCACCGTCGACGCGACAGCCGAGAACCACAAAGGGGAGAACCGTGACGCACGTGTCCGAGCGCAGCGGCGCAGGAAGCAGCCCGAGCGGCGCTGGCGGGGACCGTCAGCCCTGGACGGCCGGTTCCGGCCGCCCGGCGCGCAAACGCGCGGTCTCGTACGCGGACGCTGGCGTGTCCATCGAGGCGGGTGACCGTGCCGTGGAACTGCTCAAGTCGAAGGTGAAGCAGACCCGCCGGCCAGAGGTGATGGGTGACCTCGGCGGCTTCGCCGGCCTGTTCCGGCTGGACACCACGAAGTACAAGCACCCGATCCTGGCCTCCTCCACCGACGGCGTCGGCACCAAGCTGGTGATCGCCCAGCAGATGGACATCCACGACACGGTCGGCATCGACCTGGTCGCGATGGTCGTCGACGATCTGGTCGCCTGCGGCGCGGAGCCGCTGTTCCTGCTGGACTACATCGCCACCGGCGAGGTGGTACCGGACAAGGTCGCCGAGATCGGCGCCGGCATCGCCGACGGCTGCCGGTACGCGGGTTGCGCGCTGCTGGGCGGCGAGACCGCCGAGCACCCGGGCGTGCTGCGCCCCGACGAGTACGACATCTCCGCCACCGGTGTCGGCGTGGTGGAGGAGAGCGAGATCCTCAGCTCCGAGCGGGTCGAGGTGGGCGACGTGGTGATCGCGATGCGGTCGTCCGGCCTGCACTCGAACGGTTACTCCCTGGTCCGGCACGTGCTGCTGGGCGCCGGCCGGATGCGCTTGGACGTGGTGATCGACGACTTCGGTCGCCAGCGCACCCTCGGTGAGGAGTTGCTCACCCCGACCAAGATCTACGCGCAGGACTGCCTCAAGCTGATCGCGGAGGCCGAGGTGCGGGCCCTGGCCCACGTCACCGGCGGCGGCATCCCCGGCAACCTGGTGCGGATCCTGCCGGAGCACGTGGACGCCGTGGTCAACCGGTCGACGTGGAAGCCGCAGCCGGTCTTCGACCTGGTCCAGTCCAAGGGCCGGATCGAGGACCCGGAGATGGAGGCGACCTTCAACATGGGCGTCGGCATGTTCGCCATCGTGTCGGCGGAGGACGCCGACCGGGCGTTGGCCACGCTCACCGGGCGGGGCGTCGACGCCTGGCAGGTCGGCGAGATCATCGAGGGCACCGGCGAGGTGCGGATGGTCGGGCAGCACACCCGAGGATGATCACTTTGCGCTGATCGTCCGACCACCTGATCAGGGCTTCACCCGAGTGGCCGTCGCGGCCTAGCCTGAAGGGCACCCTCGAGAGCTGCGGGGCGCGCCCTTGCCTGGTCGTGCCCGGCAGCCCAAGACCGCTACGGAGGAGGGCGATGGCTGCGCGGGGACGGTCATTGAGCGGGATGCGGGGCCTGGCCACCGTCCCGTCGTACGTCGTGATGCAGCCAACCACCCTGTGCAATCTCGACTGCGCGTACTGCTATCTGCCGTTTCGGGCGGCGGACCGGCAGATGCCGGTCGCGGTGGCCGAGGCGGTGGCCGCCTCGGTGAACCGGTGGGCGTCCACCGACCGGTTCTCCGTGGTCTGGCACGGTGGGGAGCCGCTGGCCACCGGCCGGGAGCGGCTGGCGGCGCTGATGGCGCCGTTCGGGCCCGAGGTGGAGCACCACGTCCAGACGAACGCCACTCTGATCGACGATGCCTGGTGCGAGTTCTTCGCCCGGCACCGGATGCGGGTGAGCGTGAGCGTGGACGGGCCGCCGGAACGCAACGGTGAGCGGGTCACCCGGGCCGGTCGACCGGCGTACGACCGGATCGTCCGTGGGGTGGCCACGTTGCGTAGACACGGGCTGCCGTTCTCGGCGCTCGCGGTGGTCAACGACCCGTCTCCCGGGCGGGCCACCGAGCTGTACGAGTACTTTCTCGACCTCGGTTGCGAGGTGCTCGGCGTCAACATCGAGGAGACCGAGGGCGTCAACACCCGGGTCAACGCCCACGACGCTCCGGCCGTGACCGGGTTCTGGGCCGAGTTGGTCGCGGCCTGGCGGCGGGATCCCCGGATCCACCTGCGGGAGGTGGAGTGGTCGTTGCGGTACGCCGCGGCGGTGCTGGACGGCACGGCGGACGACCTGCTGCCCAGCCGGCTCGACCCGATACCGACCGTGGCGTACGACGGGTCGGTCGTGGTGCTCTCACCCGAGCTGGCCGGCTTCACCGATGCCCGCTACGGCGACTTCTCCAGCGGAAGCGTGCTCGCCACCCCGTTGCACACCATCCTGGCCGGCGCGGGGCGCACCCCCTGGGTCGGCGAGTTCATCGACGGTGTGGAGGCATGTCGCGCCTCCTGCCCGTACTTCGGTTTCTGTGGCGGAGGCCACGCGGCCAACCGCTACTTCGAGCTGGGGCGTTTTGACGGTACGGAGACCGAGCACTGCCGCAACAGCAAGATCCGCCTACTGGAGGGAGTGTTGGAGCATGCCCGAGACCACCAGTCACCGGGAGCCTGAGACCGTGACGGGAGACGAGCCCGACCGGGTCGCCGACCGGGTGCGGGAGGCCGCTGTCGGACTCAACGCCCTGCTTCACGAGGCCGAGGTCGCGCGTCAACTACGGGCGGAGGTGGCGGGTGGCGACGGGGCCAGCGCGGTCTGCGCCTGGAACCACTTCGAGAACATCCCGACGTTCTACAACTGGAACAATCGTCCCCGCTGATCGATCGGTGCCGAGGGCCCGCCACGCCGCCGGAGCATCGTCCGGCCGTGGTGGGCCCTCGACTCGTCGGGTGCTGCACGCCGCTGCGTAGCGGGCACATGCGTGAGCACGCGGGGAGTCACCGCGTGCTCAGATGTGACCGGGGGTCAGCGGGTCGGACGGACCCAGTTGTCCGGGTCGTCGTCGGAGTGGTCCTCGTCGTCGTCGACGTACTCTTTGTAGTCGTCGTCGAAGTTGCGGTCCGACTTGCCGCTGCCGCCGAGTTCTCGCTGCAAGGCGGCGAGGTCGGTGTTCGGGGAGTGGTACTTCAGCTCCCGGGCCACCTTTGTCTGCTTGGCCTTAGCACGGCCGCGCCCCATGGCTCGACCCCCTCGCACAGAATGCGGGGCAGCCCGAAGGCGGGCCCCGATGACGTCAGGCATCTCTCGTGGCTCTTACGGTACATGGGGATGCCACCGTTCGGCACCTCGGGTTACCCACGACCACGACCGCGCGTTGCGGTTGTCAGGACGTCACCCATTGTACCCGGTAAGGAGCAGTGCCGAGATCGGTCGTGACACAGGGCAAATCACCGCGAACGCGTCGTAAATTCAGCTTAGCGGGACCAGTGTCATCATTTCGCCCGGGCTGCGGCGTGTCGTCTCGCGTCCACCGCCCGGTCCGCTGCTCCGCTCGGTCGGAGCGGGCCGTCGAGGGGCGGACACCGGCCCGCCCCCGACGGTGCGTCGTCAGCGGAGGTAGATGGTGCGCAGCCGCCCGATCTCGGCCATCCGCCGTTCGGCCAGCCGGTCCGCCGCCACTGC
Source organism: Verrucosispora sp. WMMD573 (assembly GCF_027497175.1). Lineage (NCBI taxonomy): Bacteria > Bacillati > Actinomycetota > Actinomycetes > Micromonosporales > Micromonosporaceae > Micromonospora > Verrucosispora sp. WMMD573. Next base: position 1,665,372 of record NZ_CP114901.1, read on the forward strand.
CGGCGGTACGCCGTCGGTGTCGGCGAGACGGAGGATCTCCCGCGTGGTGTCGTAGATCCTGGTGGCGCGCAGCTTGGCCCGCTCGAAGTCGAAGCCCTCGATCTCGTCCGCGACCTGGATCACACCGCCGGCGTTCACCACGTAATCGGGCGCGTAGAGGATGCCCCGGTCGGCGAGCAGCTTCTCCACTCCGGAGTGGGCGAGCTGGTTGTTGGCCGCCCCGGCGACCACCTTGGCCCGCAGCGCCGCCACCGTGTCGTCGTCGAGGGCGCCGCCGAGGGCGCACGGGGCGTACACGTCGATGTCGGCGCTGACCAGCGCGGAGGCGTCGTCGACGAGGTGGACCTGTGGGTGTGTGGTGCGCGCCCAGTCCAGCGCCCGCGCGCTGACGTCGGTGGCGACCACCTCGGCACCGTCCTCCAACAGGTGGCCGACGAGGTACTTGCCGACCTTGCCCAGCCCGGCGACACCGACCCGCCGACCGTTGAGCGTCGGTACACCCCAGAGGTGCTCGGCCGCCGCCCGCATGCCCTGGAACACGCCCCAGGCGGTGAGGATCGAGGAGTCGCCCGCCCCGCCGTGCTCGACGCTGCGGCCGGTGACGTACCGGGTCTCCCGGGCGATCACGTCCATGTCCGGCACGTAGGTGCCGACGTCGCAGGCGGTGTAGTACCGGCCACCCAGGGACTCCACGAAGCGGCCGTAGGCGCGCAGCAGCGCCTCGCTCTTGATCTGCTCCGGGTCGCCCCAGATGACCGCCTTGCCGCCGCCCAGGTCCAGACCGGCGAGGGCGTTCTTGTACGCCATGCCGCGAGAGAGGTCGAGCACGTCGGCGAGGGCGGCCTCCTCGCTGTCGTACGGGTAGAACCGGGTGCCGCCGAGCGCGGGACCCAGCGCGGTGGAGTAGATGCCGATGATCGCCTTCAGGCCGGTCTGCTTGTCCTGGCAGAACACGACCTGCTCGTGGCCCGTGGACTCCGGGTCGTCCGTGGTGGCGAATACGCCCATGACTGGCTCCTGTGTCGGCGGGCGCCCTTGTGAGGCGCGGACCTGGTCAACGTCGGCGGGGATGCTGCCGGTGCTGCGAGCCTAGTATCGGCGCGCGTCTCGCCGCTCTCCCCGGTGGCCGCCGTCCCGTCCTACGGGCGGTCCGTCCCGGCCGCGTCGTCGAGGTGAGGGGTGGCGTCGGGCTTTGGCCCGGTTGCTCCTGCGCCGCGCCGGGTCGCCCGATGACGCCGAGCAACGCTCGGCTTGCCGTTCGTGGGAGGATCGCGCCGTGCCGTCGCTCTTCGCTTCATACCTGCGCGTGTACGAGCCGCTGACCGCCTTCGACCGGGATCGCCAGTCCTACTGGCGACGCTACGTCGAGCAGGGACGGGCCGTGGCGCCGGTGGAGGGGCCCGTCCGGCAGCGGACCTCGGTGATCGAGGCACTCGGTGCCGGTTGGACGCGGCTGCCGGATCTGCCGGACGAGGCGTACGTGCTGGAGACCGACGAGACCCTGCTGGTGTGCCCGTGGAACCTGCGTATCCGGGTGGCTGAGGCGGCGTTGAGCGCGCGGGACGGCGTACCGCCCGTGCTGGCCGACGCCTTCGTGCCGCCGGTGCTGGCCGGGCAGGCCAAGGCCGTGGTGGAGGACTGGCGTAGCGGTGCCCGGGTGTTGGAGCACGGCGTCCCCCGGGTGCACGAGCAGATCGCGACCTGGGGCGTACCACTGCGCTGGTTCGTGCTCTTCGACGCGCAGGAGCGTAACCACGTCACCGTGCCGGACCGGCGCTCGCTGCGCTTCCGGACGGAGATCTCCAAGGCCCGCCGCCGCTCGTCGCGGGCGCTGGCGGTGCTCCGCAAGTCGGTCGGCGACGCGCCGATCACCGAGGCGGTGGAGGAGGCGGCCCGCTGGCTGGAGGAGTTCCACCCAGGTTCGGTGGTGGAACTCGACTACGGCGGGCTGGTCGAGTTGCTGTCCGACGAGACGCTGGCCGAGGACGACTCGCCGGAACTGGTCGCGGCCGGGCTGGCCGGGCTGTCGCGGGGCGAGGCGGAGGAGGCCTCGGCGGCGTACGACAAGTTGGTCACCCGGTGGCGCGCGGTGCAACTTCTGGAGCGTTGCAATTAGGTCACTGATGTCCCTTTTTGGGACCATAACGCGAGGCAACTTCGTAGTTGACGCATCACGAACCGTGATCATGAGTCCGATTAAGTTACTTTCTGGCGTGTAAAAGTCGTATAAATCGGGCATGGTTCATCCGTCCGTCTAGGGACGTTCGGCCGTTCGGCCCATGTCGGACATCGGGGACTAGCCGGACCATGGGAGACGCGTCGGCCGGCGGGACCCCGGCCGATGTCTATACATGTGGAGGAGTGACCGATGGCATCGCGAACGCACGAACCAGAGCCGCTACTCACACCGGCCGAGGTGGCGTCGATGTTCCGTGTCGACCCGAAGACGGTGACCCGTTGGGCGAAGGCTGGCAAGCTGAGCGCCATCCGGACCCTTGGCGGTCACCGCCGATACCGCGAGTCTGAGGTCAGGGCACTGCTGCAGGGCCAGATTCCGCAGCAGCGCCAGGGGGACTGACCACACGGTTGATAGCAAAGCTTCACGAAGGGCGGCGGACTCGTTCCGCCGCCCTTCGCCATGGGCGGGCCGGCGAGGTCCCGGAACGCCGGGCGAGACCGTCAGTCGGTCAGCTCGACCCGGATGCCCACCGTGCCGCCCTCCCCCCGGCGCAGCCGGCTGCCGAGCAGGGTGAGCCGGCCGATCACCCGGTATTTCTGCTTGATCAGGCCACGAATGCGGTTGGTCGCGCCGGGATCGTAGAGGCTCGCCCGAGCGGGTACCGCCTCGCCGTGCGGCCGACCGCGTACGTCGCAGGGGGCCACCGTGACGTTCCCACTGCGGCGGATCCGTTTCACCTTGCCGGCGTCGGCCGCCGACCAGACCGCCAGGGCGTCGCCGTCGCGGACCGCCCAGACCGGGGTCGGCACTGCACGACCGTCCTTACGGAAGGTCGTCAGGAGGATGTACTTCTCGGCCGAGAGGCGGTCCAACGTGGTCACGCCGCCAGGATACGGGTGCTACGGCCGACTGAGCGGCCGGATAGCGTGAAGCATGTGACGGGGGAGCCACGGATCGGTGACGTCTTCGGGGAACTGCTGCGCGACGCGCTGGCCGTGGCGACCGGGGTCGGTCCCCGGCCGCTGGCCGGTGGGCGCCTGCCCCGCCCGGTCATCGAGATCATCGAGCGGGACGACGGGCTGATCAACGGCGCACCGGCCGCGCACTATCTCGACGGACCGCAGGACTGGCAGCCGCACGATCACCGGGCGGTCGACCGGGTACGCGGCGCGACGCTGGACGTCGGTGTCGGCGGCGGACGGATCGCGCTGCTGTTACAGGAGCGGGGCGTACCGGTCACCGGGCTGGACACCTCGGCCGGCGCGTTGCAGGTGTGCCGCCGTCGGGGCGTACGCGACCTGGTGCACGCCACCGTCGACGAGCACGCCGCGAGCGGGCGGCGGTACGACACCTTCCTGCTGCTCGGCAACAACCTCGGCCTGATCGAGGGGCGGGAACGGGCGCCGGCGTTCCTCGCCGCGCTGGCGGCTCTGGCCCGCCCCGGCGCGCGGTTGATCGCCCACGGCACCGACCCGTACGGCACCCGCGATCCGGTGCACACCACCTACCACGAGCACAACCGGCGGCGGGGCCGCCTGGGCGGGCAGCTGCGGCTGCGCCTGCGCTACCGCGAGCTGGGTACGCCCTGGTTCGACTACCTGGTCTGTTCACCGGAGGAACTCGCCGAGCTGGTGCACGGCTCCCCTTGGAAGTTGGTCGACGTGGACAACCACGACGCCCCGTACTATCTCGCCACCCTGCAACTGACCGGCTGAGCCGGCGACCCGCGCACCGCGGAAGTGTTGAGAAGGGCACCCTGCTCCGCCGGAGGCGTCAGCAGGGAGCCCTTCCCGACACCTCAAACCTGAACGGTCGGCGGAAGCTGCTCCGGGGGGAGCCCGCCGTCACCGTCGACCACCTCGTCGGGCTGGCCGTCCTCGTCGATGTCGACCATCGTGACGTCCACCTTGCCGTCCCCGTCGGTGTCGAACTGGAACAGGTCGGCTTTCCCGTCCCCGTCGGTGTCGACCACCCACACGTCGGTACGGCCGTCGTTGTTGGTGTCGGCACGCAGCAGCTCGACGCGCTCGTCGCCGCGCGTCTCGACGATCCCCTCGGCGCCCGCGCCGTCCACGGTCTCCGGTGCCTGGCTCATCTGCTCGTCCTTCCCTCGGTTGTCGGCGATCTGTACCCGATCCCGCCCGCCCCCACGCATGCCACCGATGCCGGCGCTGCATAGGGTCGCAGCATGACTGAGCGGAGCGTACGGGCTGACCCCCGGCGTGGCGGCGATCCCGCGCGCCGCAGGCGTGAGCCGGGGACCGATTCTCACGGTGCGGTGGTGTCGCGATGACGGAACGGTTCGTGGTGGTGGGTGCCGGCACGATGGGTCTCGGCATCGCGTACGTGGCGGCGGGCAGCGGGCACACGGTGGAACTGGTCGAGGTGGACCGGGAGCGCGGTGCCGCTGCGGTGCGGCGGCTCACCGAACTCGGGGAGCGGGCCGTGCGGCGGGGCAGACTCAGCGCCGAGCAGGCCGCTGCCGACCGGGAACGGATCACCCTGCGGGCGGGACTCGCCGAGGTCGCACCGGTGCCGGACGTGATCGTGGAGGCGGTGCCGGAACGGGCCGAACTCAAGCGGGCCGTGCTCGCCGAGGCGGAGGCGCTGCACCCGGCGCTGCTGGGCAGCAACACCTCAAGCATTCCGATCGCCGACCTTGCGGCGGAGCTGACCCGGCCGGAGCGCTTCTGCGGGCTGCACTTCTTCAACCCGGTCTGGGCGATGGCGCTGCTGGAGATCGTGGTCGGGCCGGCCACCGCCCCGCAGACCACGGACGCGGCCGTCAGGCTCGCCGGGCGGCTGGGCAAGGACCCGGTCGTGGTACGCGACATGCCGGGCTTCGCCACGTCACGCCTCGGCGTGACCCTCGGGCTGGAGGCGATCCGCATGGTCGCCGACGGGGTGGCCAGCCCCGCCGACATCGACAAGGCGATGGTGCTCGGCTACCGACACCCGATCGGGCCGCTGGAACTGACCGACCTGGTCGGTCTGGACGTGCGCCTGGACATCGCGCGGACGTTGCAGGCGGCGTACGGCGACCGGTTCGCTCCGCCGCCGCTGCTGGCGGAGCTGGTCGCCGCCGGTCGGTTGGGCAAGAAGTCCGGGCACGGCTTCTACCGGTGGACCGACGGGGTGCGCTCGGCCGGCAGCGAACCCTTCGAGGCTGTCGGCGACGCTCCGGCGGCATCGATCCCGGGCGGTGCGGGCTCGCCGGAGGCGGCACGATGAGCGGGCTGCGGGTCGAGGAACGGCCGGACCGACTGGTGGTCACGCTGGACCGGCCGGAGAAGCGCAACGCCATCGACGCCGCCCTGATCGCGGCCCTGCACCAGGTCTGCGCCGAGTTGGAGGCACGCCCTCGGATGCTGCTGCTGACCGGCGGCACCGACGGGATCTTCGCCGGCGGGGCGGACATCGCCCAGCTGCGGGAGCGGGGCCGGCTGGATGCGCTGGCCGCGATCAACTCGGCGGCCTTCGCCCGGATCCGGGCGCTGCCGATGCCGACCGTGGCGGCGATCGACGGCCCGGCCCTCGGTGGTGGCGCGGAGCTGGCGTACGCCTGCGATCTTCGGGTCTGCTCCGAGCGGGCGGTGTTCGGCCAGCCGGAGGTGCGGCTCGGCATTCTCGCCGGTGCCGGTGCCACCCACCGGTTGCCGGCGCTGGTGGGCGAGGCGCTGGCCAAGGAGCTGTTGTTCACCGGCCGGCGGGTGGACGCGGCGGAGGCGCTGCGCATCGGCCTGGTGAACCGGGTGGTGGCCACGCCGGACGAGCTGCTGCCGGCGGCCCACGCGCTGATCGACGAGATGGCCAAGGGCTCGGCGTTGGCGCTGCGGTTGACCAAGCTCGCCGTCGACGCCCCGGCCGCCGCGCATCCCCAGCTGGACCTGGTCAGCCAGGCGGTGCTCTTCACCGACGAGGAGAAGCAGCGCAGGATGACGGAGTTCCTGGAACGGCGGCGCGGACGCTGACACCCCCGCAAGCAGCGACGGCCGCACCGGATCGCGGTGCGGCCGTCGGCGTCGGCCGGCTCAGGAGGCCAGCGCGGCCAGCGGTACGTCGGCGTCGGCGAGCGCCCGGATCACCGCAGCCGACTCGCTGAAGCCGATGATCAGCACCGCATCGGCCCCGAACTGCTTGATCTGCTTGGCGCCCTCACCGAAGTTGATCGGGGCGGCCTCGGCGTCCTCTCCTGGCTCGTAGCCGAGCAGCTTCACCTTGTCGCCGCCGAAACCGGCCCGCTCCAGCTCGGCCCGGACGACCTCCTGGAGCCCTTTGCCGTAGGAATCCTCACGCGCCACGATAGCGATCTTCTGCGGGCCGTCCCGGAGGATCACGTCGGCCAGCGCCCGCCCCTGAAGGCTGTCCGGCGGGGCAGTGCGGAAGTAGAGGCCCTTGTCGTCGGCGTTGGTGAGGTCCGCCGCCGTGTTCGACGGGGAGAAGAGGATCAGACCGGCGTCCACCACGTCGGGCAGGACCGCCGCGGAGATCCCGGAGCCACCGGCACCGATGATCACGTGTACGCCGGCATCGACGTGACCGGCCACGGTCGCCTTGGCCACAGCCGGGCTGGTGCCGTCGTCGCCGTCGATCCAGACCACGTCCTCGCCGAGCACCCCACCGGCCGCGTTGATCTCCTTGAGCGCCAGCGCGGCACCGGCCGCCAGCGGCGGGTTGGCCAGCGCCAGGTCACCGGTCTTGGGCAGCAGGCCACCCAGGACCAGCGGCGCACCGCTCTCCGGGTTGGGAAAGTTGCCGGTTTGCCGCTTTGCCTTCGGCGGTGCCTTCTTGCTGGCGGTCGACTCGTCCCCGGCGCCGACGAACTCCGTCTTGGCGTCGTTGAGCTGTTGACCGTCGAAGTGCAGGGTGGCGTAACTGGCGGTGGCCGGCTCGCCCGCGTCCGTGAAGCCGGCCCGGGTGATCGACACGCTGCGGTACTCGATGTCGGTGCCCTGGCGGGCCAGCCGCAGGCACTGACTCGCCGTGGTGCAGCTGGTGCCGTTGTTCGTGACGCCCACGATCTGCTTGGCGATGTCCGCGGGGTCGGTCGACCCGGCCAGCTGCGCCGCGAGCGCGCTGATCAGCACCGCGTCGTACGCCTCGGCGGCGTAGAGGTAGTCGGTCAACCGGGGATCCACGGACCGTAGCCGGTTCTTGAAGTCGTCCGGCAGCGGCGTGAGCGGGGTGGTGCCCTTCATCCCGTCGACCAGGCCGGCGCGATCCTTCAACTCCTCCGGGTACGAGTTGAGCATGTTGCCGTCCGTGCCGTAGAGGCGCACCTGTTGGGTGGTCGCCTCCTCGGGCTGGTCTTCTCCGCAGGCACTGGTGGCGAGCAGGACCGTGGCGCAGACAGCCAGGATGGCCGTCCGCGAGCCGCGCGACATGTGCATGGTCGTCCTTCCTCGGGCGAAGGTCCGCTGCGCAGACTAGCGTGCCGTGACCGGCGGCGGGACCGTGGAGGCAGGTCTATCCGCAGGTCGCCTCCGCCATGTGCGGAGAGTAACCATGGTGGGCTCCTTGACCGGCACCCGTACTGTGCGGTCCGTGACCGACTCGCCACAGCAGATGTTCGAGGATGCCGCCGCCATCCTCAGCTCGGCCCTCGACGGGGACTCCGAGGCGGTGGTGGGGACCTTCGACGCGGTGGTCGACCGGGCCGGCCTGTCCGGGGTGTACGACGTGGCGTGGTGCCTGGCCGCGACGATGATCGGGGATCCGGTGCCGCCCGGGGCCTGCGCGCTCGACTTTCCCGGGATCGACCAGGCCGGATACGACGCGCGGTGGGTGGCCCGCTTCGTCAGCGCGTACGCCAACGCCGACCTCGACACCGCCCGGGCGCTGTTCGGCGCGGCGGCGGCCGACGGGCTGCTGCCGGACTGCCTGCTCACCCTGGCCGGCTCGACCGTGGCGACGCTGCGGCATCGGGCCGCCTGACCGTTCGAGCCGGTCGACGCGCCCGGCGCGGCGCTCATGCCGGCGAGTGGATCAGTGTCGTCGCATAGCGGGAGAGCAGCTCGTGCCAACCGGCGGTCAGGGCTTGTCGGTAGCCCTCCGCAGCCGTGCCGTGCCGGTCGAAGTGCCGGTGCGTCACCTCGATGAGGGTGCCGGATTCGGCGGGCGTGAAGAGCACCTCGACCTCGCTGGCCCGCGCCGGGTCGGGCACCGGCGCGCGATCCGCACCGATCTGCCAGGTGAAGACCAGACGGCGGGGCGGATCCCAGGTCAGCACCCGCCCCCAGTCGTTGCGGAAGCCGTACGGCCCGACCTCGTAGAGCATCCCGCCGGGGCGGGGCTCCATGCCCAGCTCGGCCAGGACTTCCGGACCCGACCAGGTGTACTCCATCACCCACCAGTCGGCGAGCCGACCGGTGAAGACCTGGTACGCCCGCTCCGCGGAGGCGGGTACGCGCAGGGTGTTGCGGAGCGCGAACCGCTCAAGGTCCTGCTGGATCTCGGTTGGATCGGCCATCCCCTGTCCCATAGGCCCGGACCATACCGGCTCATGCCTCGGTGCGCAGCTTCCCCCGATGTCCGTCCCGCCTGATGATCGTCGTAGTCGCCGATCTCGATCGATCCTGTGGTCCCGATGCGTCTTCCCAACGGGATGGCCGTCCGCAGAGCGGGTATGCGCGGCGGGACGTCGCCGGACGGTCCGCGACGGTGAGGCGGAGCGGGACATGACAGAAAGCGCAGAGCCCTCGGTGTCCGGTGTCGGGCAGCCAACCGGTCCGAACGGTGGCGGTGAGCCGGAGCCGGACGTGCTGCTCGACGTCCCGACGGTCTCGGTCAAGTCGATCCAGCTCTCCGTGGACCGGCTGGACGCCGATCTGTCCCTGCGGACCCGGCTCGCCGGTCTGCTTCAACTCGACGCCGGTGTCCGCGTGCACGTCGAGGGCGTCGAACTCGACATTGAGGGCGTGGAGGCGCAGGCCCTGCTGAAGGTGCGCCTGGAGAAGCTGGTGACGATCCTCGACCGCGCGCTGGCCACCATCGACCGCAACCCTCAGGTCATCGACGCGTTGGCCAGAACTGCGAGTGCGGCGTTGGCGGACGTGGACCGGGCAGTGGCAGGAGCCGCTGCCGCGGGCGAGCAGGTGGTCGCCACTGCCGCACCCGTCACCGATCCGGTCGTGGAGCGGACCGACCCCGCGACCCGACGGACCGGACCGGTGTCCGCACCGGCCGCCTCCCGGTCCGCCGGCCCGGTGAGTGGACCTTCCGAGCGACCCAATCGGAACCCACCCTCGGCGGTGGTGGCCAACTCCGACCGGCAGTCACCCGTCGGTGGGCCGGACGAGGTCGTCGGCCCGTCGAGTCGGGCGGCCGGCGCACCGGGGCCGGTGGCCGGGCCGCCCGGTGTGGCAACAGACGACCTGGGTCAACAGGTGGGCTCCATCGGTGCGGTCGCCGACCGGACCGGGCGGCCCGGTCGGACCGAGCGGCCCGAGACCGAGGCGCCGCCGCCGGAGCAGGGCCCGCCCGACCACCCCGAGACGTCCGGCCCGCGGCAGCTCGCCGAGCAGGCGGGAGAGACACTGCTACAGGCCGGCCGCAGCGTCTGGGAGGCGATCCAGGGCGGTGTGGCGCAGCGCCGGCAACAGGACGGCTAGCCGGTCGGTGACCGGACGCGACGCCTGCATGGTCGTGCCGTTACTCCTCCGACTGGGTGCAGCAGTGGTCGGTGCAGCCCGAGGTCCGGCCGGTGGTCTCGGCGACCGGCCCGGGTGCGCAGTCGTCGCAGTGCTCGCCGCGCCACGCCTGCACGCCTTCCCGCACCGCGACCCCGGCGATGACGAGCGCGGCGATCGGGTCGGCCCAGGACCAGCCCCACAGCGCGTTGAGAAGCAGACCGACGAGCAGCACCGCGGACAGGTACGTGCACAGCAACGTCTGGGTGGAGTCGGCGATGACCGTGGCTGAGCCGAGTTCACGACCGGTGCGTCGCTTGGCGGCGACCAGCAACGGCATGACGATAAGCGACGCCACGGCCAGGCCGATCCCGACCGGGCTGGCATCGGCTGCACCGCCGGCCAGCAGCGAGCGGAGCGCGTCGAAGGTCACCCAGGCGGCCAGGGCGAAGAAGGAGAGGCCGATCAGCCGCAGCGCGAGCCGTTCCCGGTCCTCGGGCACCCGGGAGCGGAACTGCCAGATGACCACCGCCGCGCTGCTGACCTCGACGAACGAGTCCAGGCCGAAGCCGACCAGCGCGGTGGATGAGGCCGCCGTCCCGGCGGCGATCGCGACCAGGCCCTCCAGCAGGTTGTAGCCGGCGGTGGCGTAGGCGAGCCGCAGGCTGCGTCGGGACAGCACCGCCCGCCGTTCGGGAGCCAGTGCCGACGTGCTCACGCCCGCGCCCCGTTCGGGGTGCCGGAAGACCGGGTGGTCGGAAACCGTCGACCGTTGCTGTCCCCTTCCGTGAGTTCGACGAAGGGCAACGGGCAGCTCGGGCTGTCGGCGCAGGCGATCAGGTCGTCACAGCCGGCGGAGACGGCGGCCTGAAGGGTGTCGCGGATGACCTTCAGGTCCGCCAATTTCCGCTCGACCTCGGCGAGCTTGTTTCTGGCCCGAGCTTGCAGGCCGCTGTCAGGTCGACGGCCGTGCCGGTGGCGACCGGCGTCGAGCAGTTCGGTGACCTCATCGAGGGTGAAGCCCAGATGCTGCGCCGTCTTGATGATCCGGAGCAGGGTGACCGTCTCGGCCGGATAGATCCGATGGCCACCCGGTGATCGCTGCGGGTCGGCGAGCAGGCCGCGGCGCTCGTAGTAGCGCAGGGTCTGTCGGTTGACGCCGGCCGCGTCGGCCAACTCCCCACTGCGCAGCCCGTACGACGTCATCGCCGCCGCCGTACGGCGGAGACACGGTCGGCGAGAGCGTCGAGCACGTCGACGTGCTCGACCGGCACGCGGACGTCCAAGGTCAGCGAGGCCGGGTCGGGTCGGAACAGGTCGAAGGTGAAGAACGAGCAGCACGACGATTCGCGGGCGGTCAGCTCGCGGGCCGTCTCCTCCACCTGCGTCGCGCTGTCGAGTCGCAGCCGCAGCTGCCGCGCCGACGCCCGCTCCGCCGTGCGCACTGCCATGCCGAAGAACCTGTCGAACTCGGCGAGCCGCAACGGCCGTCGCGCCGTCGGCAGGGTGCACGCATCCGGCACCCACGCCGATCCGGTGGTGATGTCCTGGTCACTCATACCTCGACGGTAAGCCTGTACCCGGGTACCGGATGCAAGCGCTGGGCCGACCACCCCACCTGGCCGATTGGTCGTATGACCGTGGTGCGACGGAAAATCTTGGACAGTTCCCGTTAACGCAGAACGCAGAACGGTAACTGTCCAAGATCTGTGCCGGATGTGGAGCCGCCGGCTCCGCGAGCAGGATGATCACCAGGGCGATCGGTTCCAACCAACGGGGCGCAAAGCAGAACGCCGACCGGCGTTTCCGCTGATCGGCGTTGCAATAGCCCGGCGAAAGGCTATGTGGCCAGGGGCGGGGTCGAACCGCCGACCTTCCGATTTTCAGTCGGACGCTCGTACCAACTGAGCTACCTGGCCGTGGTGCTCGGCTCATGCTACCCAACCTGCGGGATCGCCGCTGGGACGGGTCACATGCCCCGATACGCAGAACGCCGCGCGAGGTGCGCGGCGTCAGCGCTTGCGGTCCTGACGGGACTTGAACCCGCGACCTCCGCCTTGACAGGGCGGCGAGCACTCCAACTGCTCCACAGGACCTTGCTGGTGTTGCCTCCGGCCTGAGCCGAACCGTGCCCCCAACGGGATTCGAACCCGTGCTACCGCCTTGAAAGGGCGGCGTCCTGGGCCGCTAGACGATGAGGGCGGCCCCGCCATCATTGCACACTCGCAACGTTTAGCGGACTTGCTCCCATCCGGCCCCGCCGGAGGCTTCGAAAGCATACGTGATGGCGTACCGGTCGACCAAACCGGTATGGCGGCAGCCACAACGACCCGAAAAACGCCAGCTCGGAGCCGGTCTAGGTGAGCCTGGCGACGCCGTGTTCGCGCTTCAGGCCGGCGATCAACTTGGTGCAGGCCGCGAGGGTGGCCGAGCGGTTGCCGCCCCCGTCGTGCAGCAGCACCACGGCTCCGGGACGGGCCGACCGCTTCACCCGCTTCTCGATGGTGGCCGCGGTCGGCTTGGCCCAGTCCTGTGGGTCGACGGACCAGTGCAAGGAGCGCATGTCGAGCTGCTTGGCGACCTTCACCACCTCGGCGGTCCACCGGCCACCGGGCTGCCGGTAGAACGGCACCTTCGCGTCCGGCACGGCCCGCCGGATCTCCCGGTTGGTGCGTACCAGGTCGGCGCGGATCTCGGAGACCGGCCGCCGGGCCAGGTCCAGGTCGTGGTCCCAGCTGTGGTTGCAGAGCTGGTGCCCCTCCCGGACGATCCGTCGCAGCAGACCCGGATGCTTGCGGACCTGGGCACCCACCACACAGAAGGTGGCGGTCACCTTGGCAGCCTTCAGCCGGTCGAGCACCTTCGGCGTCCAGGCCGGGTCCGGGCCGTCGTCGAAGGTGAGGGCCACCTTCTTGGTGCCCGTGGTGCGGATCAGCCCGGCCGGCAGTTTCACCGGCAGCGGCCGTAGCCGGGGCTTCGGCGGCACGGTACGAGCCGGCGACGGGGCCGGCTCCGGCGGCAGGGCGGCTGAGGGTGGCGGGCTGGACGGGGCGGTGACCGCCGGGGCGCCGCTACCGCCGCCGCAGCCGGCGGCGAGCAGGACGACCAGGCCGGCAAGGGACGCCAGGACGGCACGGTGACGCATCGTTCGCTCCCGAGAGGGGGTTCGGGGTACGCGGACGCCCCGACGCTAGTTCACCCGGCTCGGGTGGCACCACGACGGGTCAGGAGGCGGCCGGACGGTTCAGTGCGTCGTGCACGGCGACGGTGAGGGAGACCGCCTCGGTCAGGTCGGTCGGGCGGATCACTCCGGCGGGCAGGGCCCGGGCCGGCCAGCCCGGCCCGGCCGCGAGCACCAGCATCGGCCGGCTCGACGCGGTGAGCAGGGCGGTGAGTTGGGCCGGGTCGGCGGTGGCCCGAGTCTGCGACCAGAGCACCACGGCGGCCGGACCGGTCCGGTCGATCGCGGCGAGCAGTGCCGCCGCCGGCACCCGGGCACCGAGCATCCGGTAGCCGACCCCGGCCTCGGCCAACGCTGCGGCGAGCGCCTCCAGCGGCAGGCTGTGCTGCTCCTCGTCGGCGCAGGAGAGCAGGACTCGAGGTGCCCCGGGGGCGGAGCCGGCGGACGCCACCATGCTCAACGCCGCCGAGACGCAGCGGGACACCAGATGCTCGACCTCGATCAGCAGGCCGGTGGTGGCGTGCCGCTCGCCGATGCCGACGAGCAGCGGGCGGAGCAGTCGGTCCCAGGTCGCGACCACGCCGTCGGCGGCGATGGCGCGGGAGATCGTCTCACTGATCGACGCGGCGTCCAGGCGCATCGCGGCGCGGGCCAGCCCTCGGGCGGCCGGCCCGGCCCGGCCGACCGGGATGGTCGTACCACCGCCGTCCCGTCGCCTGCGCACGGCACGGGAGATGTCGACAGGCGCGAGAGGGTCGGGTGCCTCACGGGCCCACCGGGCCGCCTCGGCAGGACTCACCCCTTCGGCGGTGAGCCGTCGCATCACCTCCAGCCGAGCCAGATCTGCCGGCGTGTAGCGCCGGTGGTGGCCCGGAATGTGCTGGCTGGGCCCGAGGCCGTATCGCTGGTGCCAGGTACGCAGTGTGGTCACCGCGACCCCCAGGCGCTGGGCGACCATGCCCGCGCTCAGCGCCTCATCGGCCACCCGGCCGCTCCGGCGCGTCGTAGGCCGGCTGGGTGGGTTGCAGCAGCCGATCCAGGACACCACCCAGCCACGGCGCGTAGGCGTCGGGATCCTGGCGGAGCGCGGCGGCGAGCTGGGACGGCTCGACCCAGCGCAGTTCCGCCACCTCGGTCGGCTCGGGGCTGATCGACCCGTCGGGGGCGAACTCGCCGCGCAGGACGTGGTCGTACTCGACCTCGACCCGCCCGGTGGTCGGATCCTCGGCGCGGTAGACGTAGACGCCGATCTCGCTCAGCGGCACCGGCTCGGCACCCAGTTCCTCGGACAGCCGCCGGTTGGCGGCATCGGTCAGGGCCTCGCCCGGCTTCGGGTGGCCGCAGCAGGAGTTGGCCCAGCGCAACGGGAAGCGGGTCTTCGTCGCCGCGCGGCGCTGGAGCAGCACCCGGCCGTCCGGCGCCACGAGCAGTACGGAGAACGCCCTGTGCAGCTGACCGGGCGGCTGATGGGCGGCGGCCACCGTGGCCGCCCCGACGGGGCGGCCGGTGTCGTCGACCAGTTCGACGAGGTGGCCCTCCCGGGACTCCGGCATCAGCGCCACCCCCCGGTCCCGCGCTCCGGGCCGGTCACTGCCCTGCTGCTGCTCATCGATGCTCCCCGGTGATCCGGCCGGCGGCCAGCTTGCCGGAGATCAGCACCATCGGCACGCCGACACCGGGCTGGGTGCCCGAGCCGACGAACACCACGTTGGACAGCGAGCGGTGCAGGTTCGACGGCCGGAACGGGCCCGTCTGGAACAGGGTGTGCGCGGAGGCGAACGGGGTACCGGCCGCCATGCCCTGCTCGGCCCATTCGGCCGGGGTGATCGCCCGCAGCACCTCGACGCCCGCGCCGAAGCCGACGTAGCCGCGCTCCTCCAACGTGGTGACGAGCTGGTCGGTGTAGCGGGCGGTGAGGTCGCCGCGCCAGTCGAAGGGCGCCCGGTCGAGGTTCGGCACCGGAGCCAGCACGTAGTACGTGTGCTTGCCGGCTGGCGCCACCGCCGGATCCGTCCGGCTCGGGTTGGTGACCAGCAGGGACGGGTCGGACATCAGGTGTCCGCGTCGGATGACCTCGTCGAAGGTGCCCTGCCAGGCCCGGCCGAAGTGGATGTTGTGGTGGGCGATGCGGCGGTAGCCCTGGGTCGAGCCGACGTGCAGTACGACACACGAGGGAGAGTAGGTGAGCCGGCGCTGCCGGGCCGACGGCAGCAGGTCGCGGTAGGCCACCGGAAGATCGGGGTTGAGCACCACGGCGTCGGCGGGGACGAACTCCCCATCGGCGGTCACCACCCCGGTGGCCCGCCCGTTCGCGGTCTCCACCCGGGTCACGGTGGTGCCGTACCGGATGCGTACGCCGTGCTTCTCGGCGGCGCCGGCCAACCCCCGAGAGACCGCGTGGATGCCGCCGCGCGGGAAGAAGACCCCGGCCACCGAGTCGAGGTACGCGATGACCGCGTAGATGGCCAGCGCGTCGTGCGGGGCGAGACCCGCGTACATCGCCTGGAAGGAGAAGATTCGTCGGGTACGCGGATCACGGAAAAACTGGTTGATCTTGGTTTGCAGTCGCCGGAAGGCGCCGGTGGCGACGAGTTTGAGCAGGTTACCGGTGAGCAGGTCGGTCGGTGCGTCGAGATTGCGTTCGATGAAGTCGGCCCGCTCAAGGCGCCACAGGTTGCGCGCGAAGTCGACGAACCGTAGGTAGCCGTCGGCCTCCCGAGGCCCGCAGACCCGGGAGATCTCCGCCGCCATCGCGGTGGTGTCGGTGAGCACATCCAGCGTGGAGCCGTCCGGATAGTAGGCCCGGTAGGCGGGGTCGAGCGGCACCAGGTCGAGCCAGTCGGTCAGCTCCTCGCCCACCGCGCCGAGCGCCTCGGCGATCAGATCGGGCATGGTGAGCACCGTGGGGCCGGTGTCGAACTCGTAGCCGTCGACGCTGAGCCGACCGGCCCGTCCGCCCGGCACCGCCTCGCGTTCGAGCACTGTCACCTGGCGTCCGCTGCCCGCCAGGTGCAGCGCGCAGGCCAACCCGCCGAGGCCGGCCCCGACAACCACCACCCGATCAGTACGCCCGTCAACGGTCCGCACCGGCAACCACCTCTCTGTGCAGTGAGCCCATCATGCCCTCCGGTGCGTGGCGGCGGTCGCGAGGCCGACCAGCGCGGTACGGGCGGTCTCGTCGACGGCGACCGCGTCGAGCGCGGCCAGCGCGTCCTCGACCCGCTCGTCGATCATCCGCTCGATCCGCCGTACGGCGCCGGTGTCGACCACCACCTCGGCGAGCCGGGCGATCTCCGGCCCATCTGCGCGCCGGCCGGCATCGTCGAGTGCCCGCAGCTGCGTCGGCGTGGCCAGTTCCCGGGCCAGGACGAGCAGCGCCGTCGGCTTGCCGGTACGCAGGTCGTCACCGGCCGGCTTGCCGGTGGTGGTCGGGTCACCGAAGACACCGAGCAGGTCGTCGCAGAGCTGGAAGGCCTCGCCGACGGCAAGCCCGTAACGGGTGTACGCGGTGGCCAGTGGACTGTCCCCGCCGACATCGGCGAGGCTGGCACCGAAGAGCAGCGGTCGTTGCACGGTGTAGCTGGCGGTCTTGTACCGGGCCACCCGGAGCGCCCGATCCACCGACCAGCTCTGCGGCTCGGTCTCGCCGAGGATGTCGAGGTACTGCCCGGCGACCGTCTCCACCCGCATCCGGTCGTAGCCGCGCCGTACCTGGAACAGCCGGTTGGCCGGCAGGTCGGCGCGGGCCAGCAGCTGGTCGGCCCAGACCATGCAGAGATCGCCGATGAGCACGGCGACCGCCTCGCCGAAGCGCCCGGAGTCGCCGTTGCGACCCGAGGCGGCGTGCTGGGTGGCCACCGCCACGTGCGCGGTCGGCCGCCCGCGCCGGGTGGCGGAGGCGTCCATCACGTCGTCGTGCACCAGCGCGAAGGTGTGCAGCAGCTCCAAGGTGGCCAGTGCGGGCAGCACCGGGGTGACCGGCGTGTCGGCGCCGACCGCGCCACGCCAGCCCCAGTAGGCGAACGTGGGCCGGACCCGTTTGCCGCCGGAGAGGACACAGTCCCGGGCGGTGGCGGCGAAGCCGCCCATCGCCGGGTCGATCGCGGCCAGCGTGTCGACCTCGGCGGTCAGAAACTCGGCAAGCGTGTTGTCGACGGCCGTGACGATGTCGCGCGTGTAGGCGGCCAGTACGGCAGCGATCGGGTCGTCTCCACCGACCGGCTGCTCAGGCACCACGCGAAGGAGGTTACCCGTTGGTCCGTCGCTGGCCATGCCGCCGAGCGTACCCTAGGGTTTCAAGTTGCGTCGATTGGTGCGTCGAATCAGAGGAGGGGCCGGTGGACCTGGATCTCGCCGCTGCCTACGACAGATGCCGTGAGCTGCACAGACGTCACGGCCGCACCTACTATCTCGCCACTCGGCTGCTCCCCGCATGGAAACGGCGGCATGTGCACGCCCTATATGGGTTCACCCGCTACGCCGACGAGATAGTCGATCAGACCGACGCCCTGCCACCGGCCGAGCGTGCGGCCCGGCTGGACGACTGGGGTGGACGGTTCGTCGCCGGGCTGCACGGCGCCCGGGTGACCGACCCGCTGCTTCCCGCGGTGCTGCACACCATCGCCGTGTTCGATCTCGACCGGGAGGACTTCGCCTCGTTCCTCAAGAGCATGGCGATGGACCTGACCGTCACCTCCTACCGCACCTACGAGCACCTGCTGGACTACATGGAGGGATCGGCCGCGGTCATCGGCACGATGATGCTGCCGATCCTGGGCAGCTCCGATCCGGCGGCGGCTCGCGAGCCCGCCCGGCAGCTCGGCTTCGCGTTCCAACTGACCAACTTCATCCGCGATGTCGGCGAGGATCTGGCCCGGGGGCGGACGTACCTGCCCGACGAGGACCTGGCCGCCTTCGGTGTGACCCGGGACGACCTGTTGGCCTGTCACGCCGCCGGGCGGACCAGCGGGCCGGTGCGCGAACTGATCCGGCACGAGGTGACCCGAGCGCAGGCGCACTACCTCGCCGCCGCGCCGGGCGTGGTGCTGCTCGACGGTGCCTCGCAGGCCTGCATCCGCACCGCCTACCTGCTCTATGGCGGGATCCTCGACGAGGTGGCCGCCCAGGACTACGACGTCTTCGCCCGTCGCGCCACGGTGCCGCAGCGGCGCCGGCTGGGGGTGGCCAGCCGCGCCCTGTTGACTCCGGCCGGCAGCCCGGTCGCCGTGCCCGGGCCGCCGCTGCGGTGAGCGCGCGTACCGCAGTCGTGTTGTTCACCCGCGACCTGCGGGTGCACGACCACCCGGCGCTGGCGACCAGCTGCGCCGCCTTCGACCGGGTGGTGCCGCTCTACGTGCTGGACCCCGCGCTCGCGCGGTTGTCGCCGAACCGCACCCGATTCCTGCACCAGAGCTTCGCCGGGCTCCGCGAGGCGCTGCGTACGCTCGGCGGTGACCTGGTGCTACGGCTCGGCGATCCGGTGGCCGAGACCATCCGGCTGGCCGGCAAGGTGGGCGCCGAGGCGGTCGCCCTCTCCGCCGACGTCTCCCGGTACGCGGCCCGTCGGGCGCAGCGCCTGCGCGCCGAGTGCGACCGGCACCGACTGCATCTGAGGTTCTTCCCCGGCCTGACGGTGGTCGAGCCGGCCGACCTGACCCCGGGCGGCGGTGACCACTACCGGGTGTTCAGCCCCTACCACCGGGCGTGGAGCGCGCGATCGTGGCGGGAGGAACTGTCCGCACCGGTGACCGTGAGGCTGCCGGCCGGCCTGTCGGTCGGACGCCTCCCGGCGCTGCCGTCGGGAGAGTCACCGGACGTGGTGACCGGCGGAGAGGACGAGGCACGGCGTCGCTTGGCGCGGTGGCTGCCCGACGTCACGCGCTATGGCGACCGCCACGACGACATGGCCGGCGACGCCACCTCCCGAATCAGTCCCTACCTGCGGTTCGGCTGCCTGTCGCCGCTGACCGTGGCCAACGCGATCGACGACCGGGAATCCCCGTTCGTCCGGCAACTCTGCTGGCGCGACTTCTACCACCAGGTGACCGCCGCCTTCCCCGACCTGCCCCGCAAGGCGTACCGCCGCCGGGCGACGGAGCCCTGGCGCTACGACGAGCAGGCCCTCGCCGCCTGGACCGAGGGGCGCACCGGCCTGCCGGTCGTGGATGCCGGCATGCGTCAGCTACGGGCGCAGGGATGGCTGCACAACCGGGCCCGGCTGATCACCGCCGGCTACCTCACCAAGACGCTCGGGCTGGACTGGCGGGACGGACAGGCGGTCTACTACCGGTGGCTGCTCGACGGCGACATCGCCGACAACTCGGGCAACTGGCAGTGGGTCGCCGGCACCGGCAACGACACCAGGCCGTACCGGGGGTTCAATCCGATACGGCAGGCCGAGCGGTACGACCCCGACGGTGCGTACGTGCGGCGGTGGGTGCCCGAACTGACGTCGGTGGCCGGCAAGGCGGTGCACCAGCCGTGGCGGCTGCCCGAAGCGCTGCGCCGCACGCTCGACTACCCGCCACCGCTGGAGCCGCCCGGTGACACCCCGGTCTGGCTGCGCTAGCCGAGCACCTGCTGCCACAGGTAGTACATCGCGAAACTGGTGAAGAACACGATCGCGATCACCACGAGCCCGGTGGCCACCCGACCCGCGCGCAGCGCGGCCGGGAGCGTACGCCGGTTGAGCCAGAGCACGAGCGCCGCGACGAGCGGAATGTGCAGGGCCTCGATCGACCCCGCGACGGTCAGCAGTCCCACCGGATCGCCGAAGATGAGGAACACCGTGAACGGCAGCACCGCGAGCCACCCGACGACGGCTACCCGACCGATGACCGCCGGGCGGGCCCATGGCCGCTGCGTGAGATGGGACGGCAGGGCCTTGCGGATGCCGTCGGTGTACAGCCGCTTCCAGCCGTCGATGTTGGTCAGGGTGGCCGTCCAGAAGGCCGAGATGAGACCCACCACCATCAACCAGAACCCCACACTGCCGAAAACCTCACTGAAGAGCGTGGTCAGGTCGCGGGCGACGTCGGACTCGGCGGGCACGATGCCCTCCGGACGCAGCAGTTCCGCACCGAGCACGAGGAAGGCGACGGTGATGATCCCGACGCCCACGACGGCGAACGTCGAATCGAGCGTCATGGTCCGCAGCCATTGACGTACCCGGGCCACCTGACCGTCGTCCAGGCTGCGCGGGTCGAGGCGGGCCGGCTGCTCCAGCGCGCCGACACCCACGCCCTTGGCCGCGATCCAGTACGAGTACCACATGAGCCCGGCCGCGCCGTTGGACAGGAAACCCAGCCAGGGCAGGATGTCGGCGACCACGAGATCCTCGGGCACGGTGGGCACCACACCGGATGCGGCCTCGCCGAGGTCGGGGCCGACGAGGATGGCGGCCACGACAACCCCGACCGCCAGCAGCAGCCCGATGACCCGGGACACCCACTCCACCCCGGTGTAGTGGCCGAACAGCACCAAGCCAGCCGCCGCCGCGATGACCACCGCCGTCCAGAGTTGGATCGGACCGGGTACGGCCAGGGTGAAGGCGCTGCCAGCGGCGCTTGCGATGCCGGCGATGGCGGCGACGCCGACCACCAGTTGCGGCAGCAGGATCAGCCACAGCGCCCATCCGCGCGGGCCCGGCAACTCGGCCATTCCGCTGAGCAACCGCCGGCCGGTCACCACGCTGTAGCGCCCGATCTCCCGCGTCACGAAGAGCTTGAGCAGCAGGGCCGCGATCAGCGCCCACAGCAACGCGTACCCGTACTGGGCACCGACCCGGGGCGTGAACAGCAGCTCTCCGGTGGCCAGGGCGGCCAGCGCCCAGAGCACGCCGGGGCCGATATAGCCGAGTTTGGCACGGCCGGTTGGCGGCTCCGGCACCGTCGCCCGTCGTTCGCGGCTGCTGAGCAGCGCCTCTTCCATCACCCCTACCCTTCGGTCGTCGGCTCCTGCTGCCCTTGGCCCTACCCATGGGGCGCGGCGTCCTACCGGCCAGCGACCGATTAGTCCGGTCCTTTCCGGCCGACGATGGCGTGACCGGGTGGCCGAGGGCTGATCGGTGCGCGATGCTGGCGGCATGGCGGAGCCGGAACAGGTGGACGTGGTGGTGCTCGGGCTTGGCGTCGGCGGCGAGGAGGTGGCCGGTCGACTCGCGGAGGCCGGGCTCACCGTCGTCGGCGTCGAACGCAACCTGGTCGGCGGGGAGTGCCCGTACTGGGGGTGCGTCCCGAGCAAAATGATGATCCGGGCGGCGAACGCGCTCGCCGAGGCCCGCCGGGTCGACGGTCTGGGCGGCACCGCCCAGGTCACCCCGGACTGGGCGCCGGTGGCCAAGCGGATCCGCACGGAGGCTACCGACGACTGGGACGACCGGGTGGCGGTGCAGCGGTTCACCGACAAGGGCGGGCGCTTCGTACGCGGCAGCGGCCGGATCGACGGTCCGGGCCGGGTGCGGGTCGGTGACCAGGTGTTCCAGGCGCGCTACGGAATCGTGCTGGGTACCGGCACCCGCCCGTCGGTGCCGCCGGTGGACGGGCTGGCGGACACCCCGTACTGGACCAACCGCGAGGCCATCGAGGTCGAGGAACTGCCCGGGTCGCTGCTGGTGCTGGGCGGCGGCGCGATCGGGCTGGAGCTGGCTCAGGTCTTCGCCCGCTTCGGCGTACGGGTCACCGTGGTCGAGGCGCTCGACCGGGTCCTGGCCGTCGAGGAGCCGGAGTCGTCCGAGGCGGCGGCCGCCGCGCTGCGCGCCGACGGCGTCAGGATCCACACCGGGGTCAAGGCCGCTCGGGTCGAGCACGGCGTCGGCGGGTTCACCCTGCACGGCACCGGGGGCGAGGAGTTCACCGCCGGGCGGCTCCTGGTGGTTACCGGCCGCCGCGCCCACCTGGACGAGCTGGGGCTGGACACGGTCGGCGTCGACGCGAGTGGGCGATACCTGCCGGTGGACGATCGGCTGCACGTGACCGAGGGGATCTGGGCGGTCGGCGACGTCACCGGCGAGGGTGCCTTCACCCACATCGCGATGTATCAGGCGTCCATCGTGGTCGCCGACGTGCTCGACCACACGCGACGGTCGCAGGCCGGGGCGGACCCGAGTGGTACGGCGAGCGTGGTCGGTGGCGCGGTCGGCGTCGCCAGCTCGCTGGCCGCCACCGGGTCGAGCGGTTCGGCAGGATCGGTACCCCGCGCCGACTACCGGGCGCTGCCCCGGGTCACCTTCACCGACCCGGAGATCGGTGCGGTCGGCCTCACCGAGCAGCAGGCCCGCGAACGCGGAATCAACGTGCAGGTCGGGTTCACCCGGTTGTCGTCGTCCGCCCGCGGCTGGATCCACAAGACCGACGAGGACGGCTTCATCAAGCTCGTCGCCGACGCCGACCAGGGAGTGTTGATCGGGGCCACCTCGGCCGGCCCGGCCGGCGGCGAGGTGCTCTCCGGCCTGGTCGTGGCCGTGCACGCGGCCGTCCCGCTGAGCCAGCTCCGGCACATGATCTACGCGTACCCGACCTTCCACCGGGCGATCTCCGACGCGCTGCGCGACCTTGGACAGTGATCCGACAGAACCCGTCAGTCGACGACGATCTGCTGTTCTGTTTTTGCAGGTTTTCAGCGTACGATTGCGGCTGTGACGAAACGACTGACCGAGGTCGCTCGCAAGGCCGGCGTCAGCGAAGCCACCGTGAGTCGCGTGCTCAACGGCCGTGACGGCGTGGCCGAGGCGACCCGGACGGCGGTGCTCACCGCCCTGGACGTGCTCGGTTACGAGCGACCGAGCAAGCTGCGTGGTGAACGTGCCCGACTGGTCGGGCTGGTGCTGCCCGAGTTGCAGAATCCGATCTTCCCGGCGCTCGCCGAGGTGGTCACCGGCTCGCTGGCCCAACGCGGCTTCACCCCGGCGCTGTGCGCCCGCACCATAGGTGGCGTCTCCGAGGCCGCGTACGTCGAGATGCTGCTGGACCACCAGGTCTCCGGCGTCATCTTCGCCGGCGGGTCGTACGCGCTGGCCGACGCGTCGCACGAGCACTATCGCCGGCTGACCGACCGGGGGCTGCCGGTGGTGCTGGTGAACGCGGGCGTGGACGAGCTCGGCTTTCCCCGGGTCTCCACCGACGACGCGGTCGCGGTCGAGCAGGCGTACGGTCACCTGCGCTCGCTGGGCCACGAGCGGATCGGCCTCGTGCTCGGCCCCGACGACCACGTGCCGTCGCGGCGGAAGCTGACCGCGATGCGCCACGTCACGGGTTGGCGCGAGGAGACCGAGTGGGTCGAGCGCTCCAGCTTCTCGATGGAGGGTGCCCGGGTCGCGGCGACCAAGCTGGTCGACCGGGAGGTCACCGGGATCATCTGCGCCAGCGACGTGTTGGCCCTGGGCGCCATTCGCGCGGTGCGCCGACTCGGCCTCTCGGTGCCCGACGACGTCTCGGTGGTCGGCTACGACGACTCGGCCTTCATGACCTGCACCGATCCGCCGCTGACCACCGTCCGGCAGCCGATCGAGACGATGGGGCAGGCGGCCGTGGATCTGCTGGTCACCCAGATCGAGGGCGGCGGTGTGCTCACCGACGAGTTGCTCTTCGAGCCCGAACTGGTGGTGCGCGGCTCGACCGCGCCCACGCCCCGCCGCTGACTTCCACCGGCCCTGCCGGCCGCTCCCCATTCTGCTGAAGCCCGTTCCCGGCCGTCGACCGCTAACCGCTGTCGGCGGCCGTTTTCGGCGTTGCCGTGCTCCGGCGCGCGCCGTTGATCTGGTCCATCGGTGCAGGTAAGCCGCCATGGTCCCGGTCTGACCGTGCTCAGTCGCATAGTTGCAATCAAAAATCAAAACCTTGCTGGATTAAGTCGCCGTAGCTACAGTGACTCCACTCACACCTGGCCTTCGGCACGTGACGGAGGGTCAGGGCGAAGCGCGGACACCGAACCAGCAGGGCTTCGCGGCGAGGGACACCAACCGCCGATAACCGACTTCCACCTAGACACCCCGTTCCCGAAGGGATGGACAGATGTCCGTACCGCAGTACCGGAAGGCTGCGGCGTTGACGCTCGTGGCCGGTCTGGGGCTCGGCCTCGCGGCCTGCTCCACCAAGAGCGACGACGCCAGTGGCGACGCGAGCGGCAAGGTCACCATCACCGTCGACTGCCAGCCGGTCGGCGCCCAGAAAGAGCTGCTGGAGAACTGGAACGCCGACGTCGTCGACTTCCAGCGGCAGAACCCCGACATCGTCGTCAAGAGCGTGAGCGTCGGCGAGCAGTGCAACAACCCGCCGGACTTCACCGCCCGGCTGGCCGGCGGCACGGTCACCGACGTGTTCTACGGGTACATGACCGATCTCCAACAGGTGCTCGACTCGGGCCAGGCGATGGACATCGCCGAGTACGCCACCACGGACACCATCCCCACCTGGGACAGCGTCGACCCGGCACTGAAGGAGGTCTTCACCGACGACGGGAAGCTCTACGCCGTGCCGGTGAAGAACTACTCGATGGGCCTGGTCTACAACAAGGTGCTGTTCCAGCGGGCCGGTCTCGACGTGAACAGCCCGCCGAAGACGTGGGCCGAGGTTCGTGACGCCGCGAAGAAGATCTCCGCGCTCGGCGACGGCATCGCCGGCTACGCCGAATACAGCGCCGGCAACACCGGCGGTTGGCACTTCACCGCCCTGCTCTACTCGCAGGGCGGCCAGGTGTTGACCGCCGACGGCAGCAGGGCCGACTTCAACAACGCCCTGGGCCGGCAGGTACTCCAGAACCTCAGGGACATGCGCTACGGCGACGACAGCATGGGCGATCGTCAGCTGCTCCAGTGGGGCGACCTGTTGACCAACGCGGGCGCCGGCAAGGTCGGCATGTTCATCGGCGCACCGGACGCCACCCAGGCCATCGTCAGCCAGTTCCAGGGCAAGTTCGAGGACTGGGCGATGGGACCGCTGCCCGGCCAGGACGGTCCCGCCAAGGGCACGCTCGGCGGCGGCGAGGGCTACTTCTTCAAGAAGGACCTCACCCCGGAGCAGGTCCGCGCCGGTCTCAAGTGGATCGCGTACCAGAAGCTCACGCCCGGCAAGGGCCAGCTCGACTACGCCCGGGCCAAGCCACAGAACTACCCGGTCGGTCTGCCGCAGCCGCTGCTGTTCACCAACGGCAGTGCGGCGCAGCAGCAGGAACTGGACCTACGCAAGGCGAACGCGAACGTCGACACCGCGAACTTCGCGAACTTCGAGGCCAACCCGGTCCCGATCAAGGGTGAGCCGCGCAACGCGCAGGCGATCTACGCGGTGCTGGACGCGGTGATGTCCGGCGTGCTGACGAACCCCAACGCCAACATCGACGCGCTGCTCAAGACCGCCGAGGACAAGGTCAACAAGCTCCTCGCCGCCGAGAGTTGAGTGCCGGGGCGGGGGCTCCCGGCCCCCGCCCCGACCGCGCCCGTCGTTCGGTCATTCACCCACGGGAGTCGTCTTGACGATCACCACCGCCTCCGGGGCTGTCAGCACAGCGGACCGCCCCGGAACGTCGCCCCCGACCGGGGCACGGCGGACCAGCATCGGCCGCAAGGTACGCGACCACCTCACCGGGCACGCGTTCCTGATCGGCGCGGTGCTCTGCTTCGCGGTCTTCTCCTGGTACCCGATGGTCCGCGGCGTCGTGATGAGCTTCCAGCGAACCCGTCGCGGCGAGACCAGCTGGGTCGGCTGGGACAACTACCTCCGGATCCTCGACGACCCCAGCTTCTGGACCGCCTGGCAGAACACCTTCTACTTCACCGCCCTCGCGCTCGTCCTCGGGTACGCGGTGCCGTTTCTCGTGGCGATCCTGCTCAACGAGTTCCGCCACGCCCGCGGGTACCTCCGGATCCTGGTCTACCTGCCGGTGATGCTGCCGCCCGCCTCGGCGCTGTTCCTGTTCAAGTTCTACGCGTACGACCCCAGCGACGCAGGTCTGTTCAACGCGATCCTCAAGGCACTCGGCCTACCCACGTCGCAGTGGATGCAGTCGCCGGAGATGACGATGCCGGCCATGGTGATCGCGTCGACCTGGATGAACATGGGCAGCGCGGTGCTGATCTACCTGGCCGCGTTGCAGAACATCCCGGGCGAGCTGTACGAGGCGGCCGAGCTGGACGGCGCCGGGATCTGGCGGCGGATCATGCACGTCACCATCCCGCAGACCCGGCTGATTCTCGCGCTGCTGGCGATGCTCCAGATCGTCGCCACCATGCAGCTCTTCATCGAGCCGCTGATCCTCGCCAACGGCGCGGGCGCGGAGGACTCGGCGATCTCGGTCGCGTATCTCATCTACCAGCACGGCTTCTTCCAGAACGACCTCAACGGCGCGGCCGCACTCGGCGTGATCATGCTCCTGGTGCTGGCCGGCTTCTCCGCCGTCTACCTGCGGCTCACCGCGAAACAGGACTAGGAGGGACCACCCATGGCGCAGGACACCGGCACCCGGACCCTCATCTCCCAGGCCCAGCTCCGACGCGGACGTGGACGGGCGGTCTACTGGATGCTGCTCGCCGTCGTGGTCGTCGGGTTCACGCTGGTCTTCCTCGGGCCGCTCTACTGGATGGTGACCGGAGCGCTCAAGTCCGGCCAGGAGATCGCGCAGACCCCACCGTCGCTCCTCCCGCAGAATCCGCAGTGGCAGAACTACGCCGACGCCTGGCATCACCTGGACCTGGCCAAGCTGCTGTTCAACACCTTCTATTACGCGACCGGCGCGGTGCTGTTCCAACTGGTCTTCGACACCGCTGCGGCGTACGCCCTGTCGAAGCTCCGCCCGGTCTTCGGCAACGTGATCCTCGGCATGATGCTGGCGACCCTGATGATCCCGGCGATGGTCCTCATCGTCCCCCAGTACGTGACCGTGATCGACCTGCCGATCCTGCACATCAATCTGCTCGACTCGCCGTTCGCGATCTGGCTTCCCCTGGTCGCCAACGCGTTCAACATCTTCCTGCTGAAACGGTTCTTCGACTCGATACCGGAAGACCTGATGGCGGCCGCCCTGATGGATGGGGCAACGCCTCTGCGCACGCTCTGGTCGATCGTCCTACCGATGTCACGGCCGATCCTCGGCGTCGTCTCGATCTTCGCGGTGACCGCGGTCTGGAAGGACTTCCTCTGGCCGAAGCTGGTCATGCCGTCCCCGGAAACCCGCACGGTCAGCGTGGGGATCTACGCCTTCGCCGGCGGCACGCCGATGAACGTGGTGATCGCCGCATCGGTGATCGCCGCGATACCGACAGTGATCATCTTCTTGATCTTCCAGCGGAACATCATGTCCGGCCTCACCACGGGCGGTCTCAAGGGATGACCCCCGACCCCAGAAAGCAGGTACGCGTGTCCGCAGCAGACAGTTGCCCGTGGTGGCGGGAAGCGGTGATCTACCAGGTGTACCCGCGTAGCTTCGCCGACGCCGACGGCGACGGGATCGGCGACATCGCCGGCATCCGAGCCCGGCTGAGCTACCTGTCAGGACTCGGCATCGACGCCATCTGGTTCAGCCCCTGGTACCCGTCACCGATGGCCGACGCCGGCTACGACGTCGCCGACCACCGCGACATCGACCCGGTCTTCGGCAGCCTGGCCGAGGCGGAAGCACTCATCGCGGAGGCGCACGCGCTCGGTATCCGGACGATCGTCGACGTGGTGCCGAACCACTGCTCCGACGCACACCCCTGGTTCCAGGCGGCCCTGGCCGGTGGCCCGGGAGCACCGGAGCGGGACCTGTTCTGGTTCCGGCCGGGGCGCGGCGCCGGCGGCGACCAGCGTCCGACCGACTGGGTGGGCGAGTTCGGCGGACCGACCTGGACCCGGACCACCAACCCGGACGGTACGCCCGGTGACTGGTACCTGCACCTGTTCGCCCCCCAACAACCGGACCTCAACTGGGACCACCCCCGGGTGCGCGCCGAGTTCGAGGACATCCTGCGGTTCTGGTTCGACCGGGGCGTGGACGGCATCCGGATCGACTCGGCCGGACTACTTGTCAAGGACTCCACGCTGCCCGAGATCGTGGCGGACCGGCCGCACCCGTTCCACGACGTCGACGGGGTGCACGAGATCTACCGGGACTGGCGGCGGATAGCCGACGCGTACCCGGGTGAGCGGGCCCTGATCGGCGAGGTGTGGCTGCCGGACCGTCAGCGGTTCGCCCGCTACCTGCGGCCGGACGAACTGCACGCCGCGTTCAACTTCGACTTCCTCGGCTGTGCCTGGGACGCCACGGCGCTGCGCGAGAGCATCGACGGCACGCTGGGCGCTCATGCGCCCGTCGGGGCACCCGCCACCTGGGTGCTCGCCAACCACGACGTCACCCGGCAGGTGACCCGCTACGGCCGGGCGGACACCACTTTCAGCTTCGCGGCCAAGCGGGAGGGGATCCCTACCGACCTGGAGTTGGGCACCCGCCGCGCCCGGGCTGCCGCGTTGCTGTCGCTGTCACTGCCCGGTGCCGCCTACGTCTACCAGGGTGAGGAACTGGGCCTGTGGGAGGTCGAGGACATCCCGCAGACGCTGCGGCAGGATCCGATGTTCGTCCGCTCCGGCGGGGTCGACCCGGGCCGCGACGGCTGCCGGGTCCCGCTGCCGTGGTCGGGTGACGTACCACCCTTCGGCTTCAGCCCCGACGACGCGAGCGGTGCACCGTGGCTGCCCCAACCCGTCGACTGGAAGGACCGCACGGCCCGGGCGCAGGCCGGCGACCCGCACTCGATGC
Organism: Verrucosispora sp. WMMD573; assembly: GCF_027497175.1. Lineage (NCBI taxonomy): Bacteria > Bacillati > Actinomycetota > Actinomycetes > Micromonosporales > Micromonosporaceae > Micromonospora > Verrucosispora sp. WMMD573. Next base: position 1,694,083 of record NZ_CP114901.1, read on the forward strand.
TGGAGTTGTACCGGACGGCGATCGCGTTGCGGCGCACCGAGGCGGCGCTCGGCGACGGGACGCTCACCTGGCTGTCGGCGCCCGGCGGGGTGCTGGCGTTCCGCCGGGAGCCCGGCTTCACCTGCCTGGTCAATCTCTCCGCCGCGTCGGTGTCACTGCCACCGCACACCCGGAAGTTGCTGGCCAGCGGCCCGCTCGACGATGACCGGCTACCCCCCGACACCGCCATCTGGCTGCGTACCGGAGAGCCCGGATAGGGCCCGTAAGCCGGTGACCCCGACCCGCCACCGGCGTCGCCAGCCGCCGCCATCGACCATCCCACCCGCCCGAGGAGGTGTCCGCACAACCGGCAAGCCGTAACCACGGGGGACTTGGCCACCTTGAGGAATAGGGAGAGCCTGCTCATGGCCGACCACACCGCCCCGCACCACCACCCGCCCAACCATCGGATCCGCACGGCACTTGCCGTACTCACCGGCACCGCACTGGCCGCCACCTCGATCCTGGCTGTCACCCTCACCAGCACCGCGACCCCTGCCTACGCCGCCGGACTCTCTCCGTTCGACATCACCGGCCGGGGTGCCACCGTGCCATTCATCGAGCACGAGGCCGAGACCGCGGCGCACAACGGCGCCAGGATCGGGCCGGACCGGCGCTACGGAACACTGCCGTCCGAGGCGAGCGGCCGAGAGGCGGTCACCCTCGACGCGGTCGGGGAGTACGTCGAGTTCACCCTCACCGCACCTGCGAACGCGGTCACCTTCCGTTACAGCATCCCGGACAACGCCGCCGGCACCGGCCGTGACGCCACCATCGACCTGCGAGCCAACGGAGCCCTGGTCAAGGCGATTGCGGTGACATCGAGATACGGCTGGTACTACGGCGGCTACCCGTTCAACAACAACCCAGGCGACAGCAACCCGCACCATTTCTACGACGAGGCCCGGACCCTGCTCGGCAGCACCTATCCGGCGGGTACGAAGATCCGGCTCCAGGTGTCGTCGACCGCGCAGTCGCCGACCTTCACCATCGACCTGGCCGACTTCGAGCTGGTCGCCGCGCCGGTCACCAAACCGGCGAACGTGCTCGACGTGGTCACCGACTTCGGTGCCGACCCGACCGGTGCGACCGACTCCACCGCCCGATTCCAGGCCGCCGTCGACGCCGGCCGGGCCCAGGGGCGTACGGTGTGGATCCCGCCGGGAAGCTTCACCCTCTGGGATCACGTGGTCGTCGACGGGGTCACCCTGCGCGGCGCCGGACCGTGGTACTCGGTGCTCGGCGGCCAGCACCCCACCGACCGCAAGCGGGCCGCCGGCATCTACGGCAAGTACGTCGACGGTGGCGGCTACCGGGGTGAGATCCGCCCGCACGAGGCCGGCGGCCCCAGCCGCAACGTGCTGCTGCGGGACTTCGCCATCATCGGCGACATCCGGGAACGGGTCGACTCCGACCAGGTAAACGCCATCGGTGGGGCGATGTCCGACTCCGTGGTGGACAACGTCTGGATGCAACACACAAAGGTCGGCGCCTGGATGGACGGCCCGATGAACAACTTCACCATTCGGAACAGCCGGATCCTCGACCAGACCGCCGACGGGGTGAACTTCCACTGGGGGGTCACCAACTCCACGGTGACGAACACCTTCGTCCGCAACACCGGCGATGACGCCCTCGCCATGTGGGCGGACACCGTGCCGAACGTGGGCAACTCGTTCACCCGTAACACCATCGGCGTGACGATCCTCGCCAACCATCTGGTCACCTACGGCGGTCGGGACATCCGGATCACCGACAACGTGACCGCCGACTCGGTTACCAACGGCGGCGGCATCCACGTGGCCAACCGGTACACCGGCGTGCAGGGCCCGACCGCCGTCGCCGGCACCATCACGGTCGCCCGCAACACGTTGATCCGCAACGGCAACTCCGACTACAACTGGCGCTTCGGTGTCGGGGCGATCTGGTTCTCCGCGTTGAACGAGCCGATCCAGAACGCGTCGATCGTGGTCAGCGACACCGACATCCTGGACAGCTCCTACGCGGCGCTGCACTGGATCGAGGGAGCGACCAGCGGGATCAGCTTCACGAACGTGCGCATCGATGGCGCGGGCACGTACGCCCTACAGGTGCAGGCGCCCAGTCAGGTCACCTTCACCAACGTGCGGGCCACCGGTATCGCCCAGGCCAACCCCATGCACAACTGTGTGGGCAGCGGCTTCCAGATCACCCAGGGTGCCGGCAACTCCGGCTGGTACACCTCGACGCCCTACTGCGGTCCCTGGCCGGAGCCGCAGTGGGGCAGCGGCCCGACCTCGCCCCCGCCGCCGACTTCGCCCCCGCCGACCACCCCACCGCCCACCACCCCACCGCCGACGGGAGGAAACCTGGCGCAGGGCAGACCGATCGTGGCATCCAGCCACAACCAGACATACCAAGCGAGCCGTGCGGTCGACGGCAACGCCAGCACGTACTGGGAGAGCACGAACAACTCCTTCCCCCAGACCCTCACCGTCGATCTGGGCAGCGCCCGCTCCGTCGACCGGACGGTGCTCAAGCTGCCAGCCGGTTGGGAGACGCGGACGCAGACGCTGTCGGTGCTCGGCTCGACCGACGGCAACGCCTGGACCACCCTCGCCGGGTCGGCGGGTCGCACCTTCGACCCGGCGACCGGCAACACCGTGTCGATCAGTCTGCCCGCCGGTGAGCGTCGGTTCCTCCGGCTGAGCATCACCGGCAACACCGGCTGGCCCGCAGCCCAGATCGGCGAGTTCGAGGTGTTCGGCGGCGGCACCTCGCCACCGACCACCACCCCGCCACCAACGGGAAACCTCGCGATCGGCCGACCGGCGGTCGCCTCAAGCCACACCGACGTCTACTCGGCCGGCAACGCGGTCGACGGCAGCGCGAACACCTACTGGGAGAGCGCCAACAACGCTTTCCCGCAGACCCTCACCGTCGACCTGGGCACCGCCCGGCAGGTAGGTCGGGTGGTGTTGAAGCTGCCGCCGTCGTCGGCCTGGCAGACCCGTACCCAGACGCTGTCGGTGCTCGGCTCGACCGACGGCAACGCCTGGACCACCCTTGCCGGCTCGGCGGGTCGCACCTTCGACCCGGCCACCGGCAACACCGTGTCGATCAGTCTGCCCGCCGATGAGCGTCGGTTCCTCCGGCTGAGCATCACCGGCAACACCGGCTGGCCCGCCGCCCAACTGGCCGAGTTGGAGATCCACACCACCTGATTCGTGGATGGGCCCCGTACGCCGAGACGGGGCCCACCCATGCCGCAAGAAGCGCCGCCCCGTAACGCCTCTCCATAACCCGGAAGAAGGTGTCGATTCCCCATGTCCAGATTCCGTACCCGGTTGATCGCCGTGTTTGTTGCGGTCGGCCTCGCCCTCACCGCCGCCCCCGCACCGCCCGCCGCCGCAGCCAACGGGCCCAACCTGGCCGCCGGCCGCTACATGTCCGCCAGCGGTCACAACGACGTCTACGTCGCCGCCAACGCCAACGACGGCAACCAGGGCAGCTACTGGGAGAGCCCCAACCACGCCTTCCCGCAGTGGATCCAGGTTGACCTGGGTGCCACGGTCACCGTCGACCGGCTGGTGCTGAAGCTCCCCGCCGGCTGGGGCGCGCGTACCCAGACGCTGACCGTGCAGGGCAGCACCAACGGATCGACCTTCAACACGCTTGTCGCCTCCGCCGGGTACACCTTCACCCCGACGGGCAACAACACGGTGGCCGTGACCGTAGCTCCGGCCGCCACCCGGCACGTCCGGCTGCTGATCACCGGGAACACCGGCTGGCCGGCCGGGCAGCTCTCCGAACTGGAGGTGTATGGCCCGGCCACCGGTGACACCCAGGCGCCGACCGCGCCGACAAGCCTGTCGCTCACCGAGCCGGGGAGTGGGCAGATCCGGTTGACCTGGTCGGCGTTGACGGACAACGTCGGGGTGACCGGGTACGACGTGTACGCCAACGGCAGCCTGCGGGCGAGTGTGTCGGGTACGACGCTGACGTACACGGACACCCAGCCGGCCAGCGCGACAGTGTCGTACCACGTACGGGCGAAGGACGCGGCCGGCAACGTCTCGGCCAACAGCAACACGGTGACCCGGGTGGGCAGCACCCCAGGTGGCACGAACCTGGCCGCCGGCAAGCCGGCCACCGCCTCCTCGATGGTGCACGTCTTCGCCGCCGCCAACGCCGTCGACGACGACGTCACCACCTACTGGGAGGGAGCGCCCGGCGCGTACCCGAGCACCCTGACCGTGGCGCTCGGCGCCAACGCGAACATCAGCGCGGTCGTGGTGAAGCTCAACCCGGATCCGGCTTGGGGCCCGCGCACCCAGACCTTCTCGATCCTCGGGCGGGCGCAGTCCGCCTCCGGGTTCAGCACGCTGGCCGGCTCGGCGAACCACTCGTTCAGCCCGTCGAGCAGCAACACGGTGACCATCCCCGTCTCGGCGATCGCCGCCGACGTCCGGCTCCAGTTCACCGCCAACTCCGGTGCGCCCAACGGGCAGGTCGCCGAGTTCCAGGTGATCGGCACTGCGGCCCCGAACCCGGACCTCACCGTCACCAACCTGACCTTCGCCCCCACCGCGCCGGTGGAGACCGACCAGCTCACACTCACCGCCTCGCTCCGCAACGGCGGAACGTCGGGTGCCGGAGCCACGACCGTCGACTTCGCCCTGGACGGTACGAAGGTGGGCCAGGCGAACGTCGGCGCCCTTGCGGCCGGCGCCTCAGCCACCGTGTCGACCACCGTCGCCGCCCGCGACGCCGGCAGCTACCAGCTCAGCGCCACGGTCGACCCGGCGAACACGGTCATCGAGCAGAATGAGTCGAACAACGGCCGGACGGCGGCGAGCCCACTGGTGGTCAGCCCGGTGGCCAGCGCCGACCTGGTCGCCTCGGCGGTCAGCTGGTCGCCCGGCACCCCGAGCGCCGGAGCCAACGTCAGCTTCGCGGTCACCCTGCGCAACCAGGGGACCATCGCCTCGGCCGGCGGCGCGCACGGCATCACCCTCACCGTGCTCGACGACTCCGGCACGACCGTACGGACGCTCACCGGCGCGTACACCGGCACCATCGGGGCCGGTGCCACGGCCGGTCCGGTGAACCTGGGCACCTGGACGGCGGCCAACGGTCGGTACACCGTCCGGGTGGTGATCGCCGCCGACGCCAACGAGCTGCCGGTGAAGCGGGCCAACAACACAAGCGAGCGAGCCCTGTTCGTGGGTCGCGGCGCCAACCTGCCGTACGACATGTACGAGGCCGAGGAGGGTTCAGTCGGCGGCGGGGCGCAGGTCGTCGGACCGAACCGGACCATCGGCGACCTGGCCGGTGAGGCGTCCGGCCGGCGGGCGGTCACCCTGAACACCACCGGCGCGTACGTCGAGTGGACCACCAAGGCGCCCGCCAACGCCCTGGTCACCCGCTTCTCCATCCCCGACGCCCCGAATGGCGGCGGGATCAGCTCGACGTTGAACATCTACGTCAACGGAGTACTGCACAAGCCGATCAGCCTCACCTCGAAGCACATCTGGCTCTACGGCGCGGAGGCCAGTCCGAGTGACTCGCCGAGTGCCGGGCCGCCCCGACACATCTACGACGAGGCGAACGTGCTGCTGAACTCGACCATCCCGGCGGGTAGTCGGATCCGGTTGCAGAAGGACCCGGCGAACTCCACCACGTACGCCATCGACTTCGTCAACCTGGAGCAGGTCACGCCCCGCGCGAACCCGGACCCGGCGCGGTACCGGGTGCCGAACGGGTTCACCCATGCCGACGTGCAGAGCGCGCTCGACGCGGTCCGGATGGACACCACCGGCAACCTGATCGGCGTCTACCTGCCCGCCGGTAGCTACGAGACGGCCCAGAAGTTCCAGGTGTACGGCAAGGCGGTGAAGGTGGTCGGCGCCGGTAAGTGGTTCACCCGCTTCCAGACACCGCCGTCGCAGCAGAACACCGACGCCGGTTTCCGGGTCGAGCCCAGTGCCAGCGGGTCGTCCTTTGAACACCTGGCCTTCTTCGGCAACTACACGGTCCGGCAGGACGGGCCGGGCAAGGTCTGGGGTGAGCTGAAGGACGTCGACAACCTGACCCTGGACAACGTCTGGGTCGAGCACACCGTGTGTGCGTACTGGGGGGTGAGCGTCAGTGGGTTGAAGATTACCAACAGCCGGTTCCGGAACACCTTCGCCGACGCGGTGAATCTGACCAACGGCAGCACCAACAACCTGGTGAGCAACTCGGAGGGCCGGTCCAACGGCGACGACGCGTTCGCCCTCTTCTCCGCCACCGACCAGGGAGCCGCCACCGGCAACCACGGCAACGTGTTCGAGAACCTGACCGCCACACTGACCTGGCGGGCGGCCGGGATCGCGGTGTACGGCGGTTACGACAACGTGTTCCGCAACCTCTACATCGCGGATCAGCTGACGTACGCCGGCATCACGATCAGTTCGCTTGACTTCGGCTACCCGTTCGTCGGGTTCGGGGCCAGCCCACCGACCCGCTTCGAGAACATCTCGCTGATCCGGTCCGGTGGTCACTTCTGGGGCGCGCAGACCTTCCCGGCCATCTGGGTGTTCTCCGCGTCGAAGGAGTTCCGCGGCATCCGGGTCAGTGACGTGGACATCGTGGACCCCACCTACTCGGGCATCATGTTCCAGACGAAGTACACAGGTGGTCAGCCGGAGAACCCGATCACCGACACGGTCTTCTCAAACGTGTCCATCAGCGGCGCACGCCGCAGCGGTGACGCCTTCGACGCCAAGTCCGGCTTCGCCATCTGGGCCAACGAGATGCCCGAGCCAGGCCAGGGCCCCGCCGTCGGCTCCGTCACCTTCACCAACCTCCGCCTCACCAACAACCACCAGGACATCCGCAACACCACCTCCACCTTCACCATCACCCGCAACTAACACCACCCACCCCAACCGGCGTGGATCATGCAGTTGTGGCCCCTCATAAGAGCCGCAAAACAGTGCATTTCCGGTGCCACAACTGCATGATCGTCGGGGGTCGGGGGTCGGGGGTCGGGGGTCGGGGGTCGGGGGTCGGGGGTCGGGGGCCGGGTGTTAGGGGGTGGGGTGGCCGTGGCGGCCGGCTCCGGCGGTGAAGCGGGCGGCACCGGCTGCCGCGTCGGTGGCGAGGGAATGCAGGCCGTAGGTCAGTTCGGTGGCCAGGGCGTCGGGCTCGGGCTGGGCGGCGGTGGCCAGGACCGAGGCGCGGTCGTTGCGCAGGCAGGTCTGTGGATGGCGGGCAATCTCGGCGGCCAACTGCTCGGCCGCCGCCCGGGAATCGCCCGGGCCGACGACGCGGTTGACCAATCCCATCGCGTACGCCTCCTCGGCCGGCACCGCACGCCCGGTGAGGATCAGGTCCATGGCACGGCTCTCGCCGATGAGCCGGGGCAGCCGGACCGTTCCGCCGTCGATCAGCGGCACTCCCCAGCGTCGACAGAAGACGCCCAACACCGCGTCGGACTCGGCGACCCGTAGATCGCACCAGAGCGCCAGTTCCAGCCCGCCGGCCACCGCGTAACCGGAGATCGCGGCGATTACCGGCTTGCCCATGACCATCCGGGTCGGACCCATCGGACCGTCGCCGTCCGGCTCGACCCGGTTGCCGCTCGGCGTACCGATCGCCGTCAGGTCGGCACCGGAGCAGAACGTTCCCCCAGCTCCCCAGAGCACCGCCACCGCAGCCGTCGGATCCGCGTCGAACGCCCGGAACGCGTCAGCGAGCGCCCGGGCGGTCGGCCCGTCGACCGCGTTGCGGACCGCCGGTCGCTCCAGGATCACAGTGGTCACCGGCCCGTCCCGTTCCACCCGTACCGTCATCCCGTCAGCATGCCCCGGCGTCGCCCGGCTGGCTATTCGTCCCCGACGACCGGTTTGCGGTCGCGTATGACGGGAAGTCGTTACTCGTGCGAGCGTTGTTGACGAAGATCGAACAAGCCTCCGGCCTTGACCGGTTCGGCGACCGGTTGCAGCAGACCGTGCAGGGGGTGCTGCGCCCGCAGCGGGTCCGCGACCTGTTGCACGGGGTGTGGCTGGGCCATCCGTTGCACCCGGCGATGGTGCAGTTGCCGGTCGGCGCGTGGATCAGCGCGGCCGTACTGGACCTGATGCCCGGTCAGCGCAGGGCAGCGACCACCCTGACCGCGGTCGGCACGCTGAGTGCCCTGCCGGCGGCGGCCGCCGGTCTCAACGACTGGGCGGGACTCTCCCGTGACCAGCGTCGGGTCGGTCTGGTGCACGCCGCGTCGAACTCCGTCGGGCTGGCCCTGTACGGCGCCTCGCTGGCCGCGAGGCTGTCCGGACGGCACGGACTCGGGCGCACCCTGGGCTGGCTCGGTCTGAGCGCCGCCGGCGCCGGGGCGTATCTCGGCGGGCACCTGGCCTACAAGCAGGGTGCCCAGGTGAACGTGAGCGTCTCCGACCTGCATCTGATCAGCGACGGATGGCACCCGGTCGCGGAGATGACCAACCTGCCGCAGCGGGAACTCGTCACCCGCAAGGTCGACGACGTATCGGTGATCCTCTACCGGCACGGCGACGACGTGACGGTCATGTTGGAGCGTTGCCCGCACCAGAGCGGTCCGCTCGGTGAGGGCGAGGTACAAGAGATCGATGGGCACGCGTGCGTGGTGTGCCCGTGGCACGGCAGCACCTTCCGGCTCAACGGCGGCGAGGTGGTGCACGGACCGTCCCCGAACGACCAGCAGATCCTGCCGACCCGGATCGTCGACGGCCGCCTGGAGGCCCGCCTGCCCTGACCCGGGATCAAGATCCCGAACTGCTGGATCTGTGGCAGCGCTGGTAGTCCGCGATCGGCGGGTCGGCTACTTCGACCGCCACACCTCACGACAGCTCACGGCGTCAGTCCTTGCGGTGCCGGCCCACGGGCAGTTCGCCCGGGGCGCTGGCGGGCGGCTGGTGGCGAGTGCCGGCGCGGGACATGGCCGGCCGCCGGCGTAGGCCGAGCACCGCACCGATCTGCGCGCCGACGATGCTGGCCACGGCCAGCACGGCAGAGACGGCGAGCGGACGGTTCACCCGGTCGGGCTCGCCGGCCCGGGCCGCACCCACCGTCACCACCGGCGAATGGTCCTCCGGCGTCTCACGCTCCTGCGGCTCCGGCTGCCGTCCTTCGGGGCCGGCCGGTGCGGTCGTGGCCGAACCCGGCCGCTCGGTCGGGTCGCCGGGCCGTTCCACCGCCTCGCCGGGCCGCTCCACCGCCTCGCCCGGGTTTGCCGGCGTCGGACGGGTCGGCTCGGTGCGCCCCGGTCCGGGAACGGGGCGGGGCTTCGGGGCGACCAGCCGACCGGTGGCGTGTGACCGTGCGCCTTGGTCGTGCGCCTCAGCTGGAAGTTTGATGAGCTGACCGGGGCGGATCCGGTCCGGGTCACGCAGCTTGTTGAGCGCGGCCAACCGGTGGTAGTCGTCGAAGTCATCGAGGTACCGGTCGGCGACCCTACCCAGGTAGTCGCCCTTGGCAACCCGATACACGGGAGCGTCGGCCGCGTCCGACCGGGCACCGGCCGCCGACCCGGTTGGCGAGTCCGTGGTATCCGGTCCGGTCGCCGCCGGTGCCGCCATTGCGGGAGTCGGAGTGAACGCGACCGCGGCTGCCGGGCCCGCGCCGTACGCCGTCGTGCCGGATGCCGAGGTGGCGTAGGCCGTGGTGGCGGCCGTGGCGGCGGGGCTGGCGGCGAGGATCAGCGCGACCGACCCGACCAGGGCGGCGGCGGCGCGCTGCTGCCGGCCCATGCCGGGCAGCCGGGGAGCGGGCCGGTCCAGTGCCTGCGAGCCCAACTCCACGAGCACCGACAGGGCGAAGGTGGCCCAGCCGAACCAGCCGGCGATGGCCAGCGCCCGCAGGAAGAGTTGTCCGTCGTCGCGGCTGGTCAGCGTGGCGCCGATCTCCGCGAGCGTGGGTACGTGGTCGGGGAGCGGGTTGCCGGCGAAGGCCAGCAGCGCGATCGGCCCGCCGACCAGCAGACCGATCAGCACGACCAGCGCACCGAGACCGGTGAGCACCCGACCGGCCCGCCGTACGGCGGTGCCACCCGATGCGGCCATGGCTACCTTCCTTCCTAGGGAACCCCGGTCAGCGCCCGCGCGGTCGCCTCACCGGAGACGGTGACGGTGTTGGGAAAGCCGAACAGGCCGAGCGCCGCCCGGTCGTAGGTGACCTGGACGCGTACCCGGATCAGGGTTTCACCGTCGACCACCGGGAAGGTCACGGTGAAGTCGCTGGCCCCGGCGGCGGCGAGGTAGCTGCGGACGGCGCGGTTAGCCTCACGTCGGTTGATCCGCTTGGGTCCACCCTCGATGGCGGTGGCGCGGTCGATGGCCTGGCCGCCCGCGCGGGCCGCCTCGGCGGCCAGATTCTCGGCGCGTTGCAGCGTCCGGAGCTGACCCGCGCCGTCGAACGCCATGCCGATGATGGCCAGCACCCCGATCAGGGCCACGGCGAGGAAGATGCTCACCCGACCGGCGTCGCCGTGCCCGGCCGTCATCCCCGGCTCCGGTAGCGGTCCAGCGGCGAGGTGAACGAGGCGGTGATCCGTTGTCCGTTCGGCATGGTCAGCGCCGGCAGCTTGATGTCGGCGTAGGAGACGGTGCAGGCGATCTCGACGGTGACCGTGGCGTTCTGCCCGACGTTGCTGGTGAAGGCGCGGTTGAAGGGTGTCGACCGCCCGTCGACCGAGCCGCGGAAGGTCACCTGCGGTGCCCCCGAGCAGGACACCCCCCGCCAGTCGAGCTGGCGCCGGGCCGCCGCACGGGCCTCCCGCCGTGCGGTGGTGGCGTCTCGGGAGATCGACGCCGCCCGGGCCGCGTCGTGCGCGGCGGCCTCCAGCGCCGCGCTGGCCACCGCGGTACGCCCGGCGACCCCGCCCAGCACCATCATCGCCACGAAGGCCGGCGCCAGCACCGCCACCTCGATCGAGACGGAACCCCGGCTCATGGCTCGGTCCATCGTTCCACCGTCCCGTGTGCCGTCTGCCGGACCGCGAAACTGACGCCCGGCACCACCGACAGGGCCCTACCATTCACCGTGCAGGTCACGTCGGTGTCCGTGGCGGCACAGCTCGGCCCCGGCTCGTCCCAGTCGACCAGCCAGTCCCCGGCGGCGTGGAGGAACTCCGCCGCACGCTGCTCTCCGGCGCCCGCCGGGGCGTCGTAGAGCCGTTGCGCGTTGACGCCGCTCTGCGCGGCGTTGAGCGCGGTCGACCGGGCGACGAACACGACGGCGACCTGGATCGAGGCGAACAGCATCACCAGGATCGCCGGCAGGGCCACCGCCAGCTCGACCGGATTGCCGCCCCGCTCGGCGTCGCCGGACAGCAGTCGGTGCCGGGTGGCGGCGACCACCCGGCACCAGCCGGCGGTGAGGCGACGGAACATCGATCAGGTGTCCGTCGGATCCTGGTGGGTCGGGATGTTGTCCATCCAGTCGTTGGCCGCACCGAGGGCGGCGGCGGTCACCGCCATCGCCACGGCCACCAGGCCAAAGATGATCACAGCTGTCGGCACCGGGCTGTCGCCACGGTCACCGCGCAGTTCGGCCAGCCGCGCCCGTAGCGCGACGTGCAGGTAGGTGATTACGGACATCGGGGCTCCTTCACTGGGGGTCGGGCCTAGAGACGTGCCAGGAACGGGTAGATGGCGAAGCCGAGCAGGACGAAGACCAGCAGCGCGCCGGGAATGTCGAGCCGGCTGGTCACCCCCTCGGCCCGGGTCAGGTTGTCGGTGCGGATCTGGTCGCGTAACGAGTCGGCCCGGCTGCGCAGGGTCTCGTGCACCTGCGCGCCCTCACTGCCGGAGGAGCGCATGATCGCGCCGACATCGCCCAGCTCCGGGATGCCGATCCGGTCGGCGAGATCGCGTAGCTCGTCCCAGGGTGAGTGCATCTGCATCTGCGCCATCCGCAGCGCCTCGGAGATCCGGTCGAAGACCCAGCCCTCGCAGATCGCGGCGGCCCGCTCCAGGGACTGCACCGGGCCGTGCGCCGCGGACAACTGCAACGCGACCAGGTCGAGGTAGGTGCAGACCGCCTGACGGAACTCGTCCCGTGCGGCATCCGCCTTGGTCAGCACCGACCGGTGCGCCACAAGTGCGCAGAGCAGCGCCAGGCCGAGGCTGCCCAGGACCGGCACGGCCAGCGGCAGTGAGACGCCGACGGTGAAGAGGGTGACGCTGAGCAGAGCCGGAGCGGAGAGCCCGATCAGGGCGGACAGCAGCAGGGAGAGGGCGTACTGCTCGGGGGTGCGGTCGAGCAGGGCCAGTTGCCGGTGTGGGGGTCGCAGCCAGCGGGCCATCCCGGTGAGCCAGTCCAGCCGCCGGTCGGCGGGCCCGGTGCGGGCGCTTCCCGGCGGTTGGTGCAGCCGGCGCAGCGCCGGGCCGAGCGCGGGAGTCGCCGGCACCAGCTCGCGGACCACCAGGAACACGCCCAGGCCGAGCGTGGCACCGGCCACCACCGCGAGAGTGAGGTGCAGGTTCACGCCACCACCTCGCTCGGGTCGGGTGCCGGCAGGAAACGGGCCGGTCGGGGCGGCTGGCTCATCGACCGCACCCAGGCCAGCAGCGCCACGAAGGCCGCGCCGAGCACCGCCATCACCAGCTGCCCGAACGGGGTGTCGTACGGCTGCACGTACTCGCGGTTGAGTAGCCCGTACGCGATGGTGGCCAGCGTCATCCCGGTGAGGAAGCGAACCGCGAACCGCGGCTGGGTGCGCTTGGCCTCGATCTCCCGGCGGGTCGCGACCTCCGCGGCGGCGGCCGAGGCGATCGAGCCGAGCACGTCGCCGAGGCGCTCGCCCCGGTCGGTGAGGTGCAGGATCAGCGCGGCGACCACCTGGTCACAGACCGGGTCGCCGATCTCGTCGGCGAAGGCCAGCAGGGCGGAACGGGCCAGCCACCCGGCCTGGAGCCGGGCGGCGAGCAGACGTACCTCCTCCTGGATCTCCTCCGGCGCGGTGGTGACCGTGCCGATGATCGCCTGTTGAAGCCCTTGGCCGGTGGCGGAGACGTCCTTGAGCCGGCGGGTCCACTCGCCGACCGCCTCGATGCGGGCGATGGCCCGCTGCTCGGCCCGACCGACCGAGAACAGCCACGGTGCGCCCGGCACCGCCACCGCCACCAGCAGGCCCACCACGGGCAGGCCGGTCAGCAGGAAGGCCAGCGCACCGGCGACCACCGCGCCGATCAGCAGTGCCTGGTGCGCCCGCTGCTCGCGGGCGGTGCTGCCGGAGCCGCGCCAGAGCCGCCCGAGCCCCGGCCCCGCTCCGGGTGGCCGCCCCGGCGGCCGGCGGGTGCCGACGAGCGCGACGACCGCCAGCACCAGGCCGGCCACGCAGGCCGCCCCCGACACCATGGCGATGAGCTCGATGTTCGTTCGCACCGTCTCACCGCCGACCGAGTCGGGTCTGCCGGGGCCGCCGCCAGGCCCCCTGGCCGGCCTCGATCCAGCGGCTGAGCAACCGGGCGTCGTAGCCCACCCGCAGCAGCTGATCCCGGACCCGTTCCGGCAGGTGTCGGGGGACCGCCCGGCCGTCCGGGCCGGGGCCGAAGACCTGCGTGGTGGTGATCCGGCTGCTTTCGCCGACGCCGAGCACCTCCTCGACGTGCGAGACGAAGCGGTGCTTGCGCCCGCCGATGCCGGTCTCGTCGTCGACGGTGACGTAGACGATCAGGTCGAGCGCGTTGCCCGCCATCCGGCGGGCCTGGTCGACGGTCATCTCCCGGCCGTGGGCGAGCGCCAACTCGATGATCCGTTCGCTCACCCCGGCCGGGGTACGCGCGTGGATCGTGCACATCGACCCCCGGCTGGTGGTCATCGCCTGGAGCATCGGCACGATCTCCCGGGACCGCACCTCACCGACGATGATCCGCAGCACGCCCATCCGCAGCGAGACCGGGATCAGGTCGGCGATGCTCACCTCACCGGCCGGTCGACCGTCCGGCCCGCGTTCGCCGTGCCCCTCCCGGGCCTCGAAGCTCATCACCGCCCGGTGGCGGTCGCTGCGGCGGGCCGGTAGCAGCTCCCGACTCTCCTCCAGCAGCACGTACGGCTCGTCCGGCGGGATCTCGCTCATCATCGCCCGGATCACGGTGGTCTTACCGGCACCGGCCAGCCCGGCGACCATGATGTTCAACCCGGCCCGCATCGACGCCCGGAGGAAGTCGCGCAGCAGCGGGTCGATCATCTCGTCCAGGTCGCCCCGGCCACCGGCCAGGTCGTCCAAGGTCACGTCGAGGGTGTTGTGCTTGCGGATCACCGCGTACGGGCGGTGGCTGACCAGGAACACCGCAGCCAGTCGGCTGCCGTCGGGCAGTTGCAGGTCCAGGGTGGGCTTCGAGGTGGACAGGGAACGTTCCGTCGCGCCGGCTCGGCGGGCCGCCGCCTGGAGGATCTCCACCAACTCGTCGTCGCTGTCGGCGATCGGGTCGGCCCAGTCGACCCCACCGCCGTGGCGGGTGATGCGCACCTGGTCGCAACCGAGGATGTGCACCTCCTCGATGGTGTCGTCGACAAGCAGGGTCTGGAGTCGACCGAGGCCGGCCAGTTCGGCGGTCACCTGGTCGAGCAGCAGCCGCTCCTCGCCCGCGGCCATCGGCGTGCCGGCGCGGCGCACCGCGTCGGCGTACTCGGCGACCAGCTCGACCGCGAGCCGGGCGCGCTCGGTGTCCTCCTCGGCGACGCTGAACTCGCGGCCACGCTGCCACCGGGTGAGCCGCTCGCTGAGCTGCCGGCGCAGCTCGCGCACCACCTGAAAATCCACCCGGGGCCGGGGTGGCGGCGCCGCTGGCGGGGCCGCCACGGGCACCGACCCGTTTGGCGGTTGGTGCCAACCATTGACCGGAGGCAGGGGCGGGGCGGTGGAGGTGGCGCCCGGTGGTTGCCGGCGCGGGTCGGACGAGACCGGTTCAAATCGCATCCGGCACTCCCTGGGAGACGGGCCAGGCCAGCCGGGCCCGCCGCCGCTCCAGCAGCGCGCCGATCGGCACCTCCAACTCGCGGGCCGCCCGCAACAGCGGCCGACTGGCCCGCACGGTCCCACCCAGGCTCAACACCTCGGCGGTACGCGGGTCGTGCGGCAGCCGGGCGATCACGGGTAGCTGAAGGGCCTTGCTGACCTCGCTTCTGCCGTGGCCGCCGCCGATCAGCAGCAGACGCAGGGTGCCCGACGGCACCCGATGCTCGGTGAAGTCCCGCTCGATGGCCTGGAGCATGGCCCGGGTGCCGGACAGGTCGGGCAGCTGTGCCCGGGACACCACCAGCACCACCGAGGCGGCGCGCAGCAGCGGCCAGGGCGGACCGAGGACATGCAGCCGTCCACAGTCGACAAGCACGTCGTACGGTGGGTCGCCGCGCTCCAAGCCGGTGAAGAAGTCCGCGAACCGCTGCCAGAGCGGGGTGACGCTGCCGGCCTGGGCCGGGTCGACCACTCCCGGCAACAGGAGGCGTTCCCGGCGCGGCGCGTCCAGGTCGACCAACTGCGACCAGAATGCGCTCTCCAGGCTGCCGTCCCGCAGTTCGCCGACGGCCAGCTCGCCGATGCCGCGCGGCCCGTCGAGCGCACCGCCGAGATAGCCGGCGAGCACGGAGCCGCCGGCCGGGTCACACTCGGCGAGAATCAGCCGCCGATGCCAGCTCAACGCACAGGCCAGCGCGGTGGTGGTGACCCCCGGCGAACCCTTGGCCGAGACCAGCGCGATGATCGCCATGCTCAGGCCGCCTTGGTCAGGACGACCGCGATCCGATCCTGGGCGGCCAGTGCCACCACGGCCGGTACGTCCCGGACAGCGAGCGCCAGGTAGACGACGACCTCGTCCCGCCCGTCGGTGGAGACGGCGTCGGTGACGGTCGCGGTGAACCGGGTGGCACCGGACGACGAACCTCCGCCGCTGTCGCTGCTCGGCGTGCTGACCAGCAGAATCTGGTCCCCGGGGCGCAGCTTCGGCGCGGGTACCTGGGCCGCGCGCAGCCCGAGGGCGAGCTGCTGCTGCCCGGGGCCGAGCAGTGGATCGTCGGTGAGCTGAGCCATCGTCAGCAGGGTTCCCGGAGCCAGCGAGACGGCGGCGCGCAGACCGATCACGTCGGCGATCCGGGAGGCAGGCACCGGTTCGAGCCCCTGACCGCCGGCCACCTGCACCGACACCAGGTCGTCGGCGCGTACCACGCTGCCCACCTCGACCGCCCGGGCCACCGCCAGGTAGCTGCCGGTCGCCCGGACCGATGTCACCGCGAAAGCCGAACCCAGTCCGCCGAGGGCGATCAGCAGGACGGCGAGGCCGAGCAGGCCGGGCCGAACCCGGCGTTGACGGACCACCCGGGGAGGGGCGACCGGCGCGTCCACCGGAGTGCTGCCGTTGCGGGTCGTCACGCTCACCGGATAACACCTCTCGTTCGCGACTGCGGGGCTCGCAGGAGTGGCTCACGCCTCGCGCTCACCGGGTCACCACCTGAAGCTCGTCGATCTCGATGCCGACCGGGCCGGTGGTGCGGGTGACGCCGGCGATGCTTCCGCTGTCGCCGCCGTTGCTGGTCCACGTCACCGACCAGTGCGTGGTCGCCCGGACCGTGTACGTCCCGGCCTCCGGGTAGCCGCTGTGGTAGCCGCAGTCGGGGGAGGGCCGCCCGGCGTACGAACCTCGGCGGTTGTACGGGGTGCCGGGGCCGGTGCAGGTGACGTCGTCGCCGTTGCCCATGTCCCAGACCACGCGGTCGACCTCGGCCTGGATCGTCACGGTCAGGCCACGGTCCGTGGCCTCGGCGCTCAACGGGCCGAACTGGCTGGCGCCGCGTTCGGCCCACATCCAGACCGGGAGTCCCACCAGTCCGGGGCCGACGGACTTGCGGGGCGCGACCGCCGCCCGGGGCGCGAGCAGGGTGATCGAGGCGAACGCCCGACGGGCCAGTTCCTCCGGGTCCGGCGGAGCGCCGAAGCCCGGCGGCGGTGCGTCCCGCAGCTCCGTCCGCTGGTCGCCGACGGCCCCGCCGTAGCAGGTAATCACGTACCACTGCTGGCCCTCGGGTGCCTCCGGCTGCGGCTCGGCCAGCTTGTAGTAGCAGCCGTCGCCGCTGTTGAACCAGCCGAGCACGCCGTCGTAGCAGGGGATGGTGCGGCCCTCCCACTGGCAGACGCCGCCACCGCCGCCACCGTTGTCGCCGCCGCTGCCGTTGTCGCCACCGTCGCCGCCGCCACCGGGGGTGCCCGGGTCGTCGTCCCAGACGTTGCAGTTCGGTTGGGCGGGTGGACATTCGGCACCGGGGTCGGCGGCGGTCGCCGGAACCGCGCCGCCGGTCGCCAGCAGCACCGCCAACGCCCCGCCGAGCAGCACCCGCCGGAAGACGGCGGTACGCGCGGCCGCTCGGCGTCGGCGGCCGATCTGCCGCTGATGGCCGCCCACGGCCCGCCCGGTCAGCACGGCTGGTCCTGGTGTGCCGCGCCGGTGCTGATCCGCCAGCGGCCGTCGGGATAACGGGTCGCGGTGGCGGTGGCCAGGTGGCGGGAGCCTCGGGTGCCCGGTACGACCTTGTCGTCGGCGACGTAGATCAGCCGGTAGTTGCTGGCGTCGACGCAGTCCTGGATCTCCACTGTGGGCGGTGTGGCGTCCAGGTCCATCGAGATGACGGTGGGCCCTTCGGAGCGCAGCGTACCGGCGCTTACCGCGCCGTTCTGCCGGGCCTGCCGCAGGCTGAACCGGACCCTGGTCAGCAGTGGGTCGCCGAGGAACCGGGTGAGCGCCGGCTCCTGCGGGTCGCTGCGCCGGCTCGCCGTGCGGGACGCCGCGAGGTAGCCGGAGTAGGCCGCCAGCGCCGCCTTCTCCGCAGCGGCCTCCTCGGCGGCCCGTTCGGTGCCGGCTGGCCTGTCCCGTTCGGGTGTCGTGGCGGTGGACGCCTCCTGGGTGCTGCCGCAGGCGGTGCTCGCGCCGACCGTGGCCACCGCGACCAGGCCGGCCGTCCAGCGGCTCAGCTGCCGTGCTCGCACCTCGTGCCCTCCTCGGTGCCGACCGGCGAACGCCGAAACCAGCGTCGCCGGGCGTGCGGTGGCGCGATCGGGCGGATCTCTCCGGCCTGTTCCGCGTCCAGCCGCATTTGCCCTTGTGGATCTCCTGCTAATGCGTTGGCCTGGCTGCTCGTCGGTGACGGACGTGGGTTGCGTCACATCCAAGGGGCGAGCATAGGCTGACGTCAGCCGATGCAACAGAGGCAATTCATCCGAACACTCTGAGTTATGAATGGTGGTGGAGCCGCATGGTTACCGGAAGGTTGCCGGCGTTGATCGACCCGGGGTTCGGCTCGGGCGGGTGCGGGCGGCAAAGCGGACGGTCCCACCGCCATGCGGGTCCCCGAACGGCTGGTCGCAATGGGGTGGCAAATGGCAATCGGTCCGATCTGTCCCCGGCAGAATCGGTGCTAATTGGCGGTCATTTGCGATCGGTGGGAATTTCATCTGTCCGTTTCGGGCTTTCGGCCGGACACTCGAACGGCAGCACGGCGGGCGGCGCGGAACGTTCGTACCGCCACCCGAACCGACCGGACACACTACCCTCCGTGATGGGGTGGTAGAGGTGAGCCGGCAACCCGCTCCACCGGCACTCGCGACGGCCGGGCCGGGCGAACCATCACCTGGGCACAACGCACGGTCGTGGCCGCGTGCCTCGGCTCTGCTGGCGATCACCCCACTGCTCCGGTACGCCGTCGCCCGGCACGCCGTACCCCCGGGAACCGCCCGCCGGACCGGCTGCGACGCCTGCGGCGCGCCGATCGGCCTGCACCGCCCCTGGCCGGCGCTCGGCCCGACCGCCCGTTGCGGCGGTTGCGGCGCCCGGGTCGGCGCCCCGCCGGCCACCGTCGAATTGGCCGCCCTGGCCGCCGTGGCCGTGCTGCTGCTGGCCCGGCCCCCAGCCGTCGAGTTGGCCGCCGCCGGGTGGTGGCTGGCCTTCGCGGTGCCGTTGCTCTTCATCGACGGCGCGGTGCACCGGCTACCGGACCGACTGACCTGGCCGGCCGCCGTCGGTACCTGGCTGTTGCTCGGGCTGGCCGCGCTGACCGGAACCGGTGCGACGCCATGGCTGCGTGCCGTCGTCGCCGGGCTCGGGCTGGCGCTCTTCTTCGCCACCACCACCCTGTTGCTCGGGACGCGGGGCTTCGGCATCGGCGACGCCAAGCTCGCGCTGAGCGCGGGTGCCCTCCTGGGCTGGTACGGCTGGAGTGTGCCGGTGCTCGGCCTGTTGCTCGCGCTGACCCTGTCCGGACTTGTCGCCCTGGGCCTGCTGGTCGGCCGCCGGGCTCGCTGGTCGAGTCACCTGCCGTTCGGTCCGTACCTGGTGCTCGGCACGCTCGGCGCGTTGCTACTGGTGTGGTGAACCGGGCGGCGGGGAATTGTCAGCCCGCAGGGACCGTCGGAGAGTCCTGGAGGCACTGTGCACCCCACCCCTGACCAACGGTTGGACCAGCCGCAACCCGACGAGCGGTGGCGGATCCGGCGGACCTGGGACGACCTGGACCGGCTCGGCGAGACCGAGTCGGTCTTCGCGTTGAGCAACGGATGGCTGGGCTGGCGCGGCACCCTCGACGAGGGCCTGCCGGTCGACATGCCCGGCAGCTACCTCAACGGTCTGCACGAGCGCCGGGAGCTGAGCTACCCGGAGAACGGCTACGCCTTCCCGCAGCTCAGCGACACCGTGATCAGTCCGCCGAACGCCACGCTGGTACGGCTCTGGGTCGGTGACCAGCCGCTGGACCTGCGTACCGGCACGGTGCTCGCCCACGAGCAGGTGCTCGACCTGCGCGCCGGGGTGATCGAACGGCTCACCGAATGGATCTCGCCGGACGGCGACGGGGTGCGGGTACGCAGCACCCGGCTGGTGTCGCTGCCCCGCCGCCGGGTCGCCGCCGTCGACTGGACGGTGGAACCCCTGGACGGGCCGGTTGACCTGCGTGTCTGCGCGGACCTGCTGGCCAACGAGCATGTGCCGGAGCGGGCCGACGATCCTCGGGCCGCCTCGCTGATCCAGGATCCGCTGACCGCCGAGCTGAACCACGTCGACGGCGCCGACGCGCTGTTGGTGCACCGTACCGAGCGCAGCGGGCAGCGGGTCGCCGTCTCGGTCGCCCATCGATCGGCGGCACCGGCACACGTCACCACCGATGCCGACGCCACCCCGGATCGGATCCGGTTGACCCTCGCCGGGCCGCTGCGACCCGGCGAGCGGGTGCGGCTGACCAAGTTCGCGGCGTACGAGTGGGCGCCCGTCGCCGACTCCTCCGTCGAGGAACTGGCGGCGCAGGTGACGGCCGAGGCGGACGCGGCGCGTACGGTCGGCTTCGACGAGCTGCGTGCCGAGCAGCGTGCCGCCCTCGACCACGCCTGGCGTACCGCCGATGTGCTGCTCGACGGCGACGACGAATTGCAGCTGGCGATCCGGTTCGCCATGTTCCACCTGATCCAGGCGGGCCGTTCGGACGGCGACCGGACCATCCCCGCCAAAGGGCTGACCGGCAACGGCTACGACGGGCACGTGCTCTGGGACACCGAAGGTTACGTGCTGCCGGTGCTGACCTACATCGCGCCGGCCGTGGCCCGGTCGGCGCTGCGCTGGCGGCACGCGCACCTGCCGCAGGCGTTCGACCGTGCGGCGGAACTGCGGCTCACCGGCGCTACCTTCCCCTGGCGGACCATCAGTGGCCGGGAGTGCTCCGGCTACTGGCCGGCGGGCACTGCCGCGCTGCACGTCAACGCCGACATCGCCGACGCGGTCCTGCGCTACGTCGGCGCCACCGACGACGAGGACTTCCGCACCGGACCCGGGCTGGACCTGCTGGTGGCCACTGCCCGGCTGTGGCACGGCTTCGGGCACTTCACCGACGACGGCAGCTTCCACATCGCCGGTGTCACCGGCCCGGACGAGTACGCCGCACTTGTCGACGACAACCTGTTCACCAACCTGATGGCGCGGCGGAACCTGCGCGGCGCGGCCGACGTCGTCGAGCGGCACCCGGAGGCGGCCGGCCGGCTGGGCGTGGACCCGGCCGAGGTGGCCGGCTGGCGGGCCGCAGCCGAGGCGATGACGATGCCGTACGACGCTAAGCGGGGCGTGCACCAGCAGTCCGCTGGGTTCACCGACCGGCCGGAGTGGAACTTCGCCGACACCGGCGACGACGACTATCCGCTGCTGCTGCACTTCCCCTACCTGGAGCTGTACCGGCACCAGGTGGTCAAACAGGCCGACCTGGTGCTGGCGATGCTGCGCTGCCCGGGCGAGTTCACCGCGGAGGAGAAGGCCGCCAACTTCGCCTACTACGAGGCGCGGACGGTCCGGGACTCGTCGCTTTCCGCCGCACCGCAGGGAGTGCTCGCCGCCGAGCTGGGCCACCTCGACCTGGCGTACGACCTGTTCGCCGAGTCGGTACTTCAGGACCTGGAGGATCTCGGCGACAAGACGGGCGACGGGCTGCACCTGGCCTCGCTGGGTGGGGCCTGGCTGACCCTGGTGCAGGGCTTCGGCGGCCTGCGTGACGATCGGGAGCTGTTGTCGTTCGACCCGCGGTTGCCCGACCGGATCGACCGCCTCGCGTTCAGCCTGCTCTGGCACGGCCACCGGCTGCACGTCACGCTGACCGCCGACGAGGCCCGCTACGAGCTGCCGGACGCCGACGCCGACGCCGCGATCGAGCTGTGGCACCACGGTGAGCGCCTGCGGGTGACCGCCGGCCAGCCGGCCACCCGTCCCCTGCCCCCGCTACCCGACCTCGGCCCCGAACCACCCTCCCCGCCCGGCCGTCGCCCGGCCCGCCGCTGACCCGGTGGGTGTCAGTGGACCGGCTCACCCTGGTCACCGTGGATCGGGCCACCGGACATCCGCTGTCGCACGGCCGCCAGATCCTCGAAGGCGTACGCCCAGTTGTGGCACTTGAAGCTGCGCAGCCCCTCGATCGGCGACCGGCAGTCGGCGCAGCGTACGCCGGAGATGGCGGCGGGCAGACCGGTGTTGACGTAGCGGCGGTCGCCGAGGATCACCGTCGCGATCATCATCGGATCGTGCACACCCTTCAGGGCCGAGGCGACGATGTCGTACCAGGTGATCCGGCGACCGCACTTCGGGCAGTCCGGCTGGTCGCCGCTGACCCACAGTGGCGCGCCAATGGTCCGGGGCGGCATGTTGAGCAGCTTCTCGATCCGCCGTACGTCGGACTCCGGAGTGGTCCAGCGGTGCTGGCCGGGCAGTGCGGCGGGCGAGTCGTAGACGGCTTGGAACAGGGCGGGGTCGACCTCGACGGTGTCGCGTTCGCTGGTCATCGGCGTCCTCCGGACTTCTCGGCGCTCCCACCGTGGTCACCGGCGGGTGGCGGGCACAACCGGATCAACGACACGGCGGGACGGCCGGTCCCGGTCCTGGCGTACCCGGATGGGAGCACGCCCGAACCGGGCCGGCCGAGGCGGTCAGGCTGGTGACGCGGCGAGCGGCGTGGTCGGCGTCGTTCCCGGCGTCTCGGTGAGCGCCCGCTTCCGGACGCCGAAGACGACCAGGTAGCCGAGAATCCAGAGTTCGCCAACGGTCGCGGGGACCACCAGCAGGTCGCCGACGATTCCGGCGCCGGGGGCGAGGTACCCGACGAACGTCATGAGCACATAGCCCACTCCACCGGCGACGAGGATCCAGCCGAGGACCTGCGGCAGCCAGCCCGAACGCAGCACGCACCAGCCCATCGGCATCAGCCAGAGGCCGAAGAAGAGCCCGCCCACCGCCCACAGGTTTTCGCTGACGAGGTACAGCAACTGGACCGTGTCGGCGGCCCCGCCGGCCCCGCCGGTGGCTACCGCGACAGCGGTTCCGAGCATGGCGGCGCTGCCGAGGATGGCGACGGCGTTGACGATGCCGAAGGCGGCGACGCTGCCGGCGGCGGTGCTGTTGACGGCACGGAACAGACGGTAGAACCAGACGGCGGCGAGCGTCTGGGTGAGGACGACGAGCAGTTCGAACGCCACTCCGAGGCGGGCCAACGACTCGTTGGCGACCAGGTTGGCGAGGGTCGCGTCGGCGTCACCGGACTCGAAGATCATGGGTCGGATGGTGAGGAAGCCCAGTGCGCCGGCGATGCCGAGCCCAAGGTAGAAAAGCCCGGTCGTCCGGGCGGTGCGGATCAGTGGATGCATGGTGGCTCCTTCGGTTGCGGCAGCTCTGGTGGCGGATCAGCCTTACGTCGTAAGGCAACCATACGTTGTAAGGTCAAGGGAAGATGGGAGCCTCATGGGAGCGAGAAGACGCCGGGAGCCGCTGAGCCGTGACCGGGCGCTGGCCGCCGCGATCGCGCTTGTGGACGCGGAGGGGATGGCGGCGCTGACGATGCGCCGGCTCGCCGCCGACCTCGGCGTCGAGGCGATGTCTCTCTACCACCACCTGCCCGGCAAGGAAGGGCTGCTCGACGGACTTGTCGATGCCGTGGTCGCCGAGATCGTCACGGCCGCCGACCAGGCCGAGACGGAGGCGGACGGCGGAACCTGGCGTACCCGGCTACGGCTGCGGTTCCTTGCCGCACGTACGGTCATGCTGCGGCACCCGTGGGCGCCCGCCCTGCTCAGCTCCCGCCCGGCCATCCCCGCCGGGGTGTACGGCTACTACGAAGGCATCCTCGCCATCATGATCGACGGCGGCTTCTCGTACCGGATCGCCCACCGGGCGCTGCACGCGTTCGGCAGCCTGGCCCTCGGCTTCGCGCAGGAGGTCTTCCAGCCCACCGCCGGTGCGGAGGTCGACGCCGACGCGGCGGAGGCGGAGATGGCCGAACTGGCCGCACAGCTGCCCCACCTGGCCGCGATGGTGGCCGCCGAACTGCACGACGCCACCGACCCCACCCTGGGCTGGTGTGACAGTCAGACCGAGTTCGAGTTCACCCTCGATCTGCTCTTCGACGGTCTGGAACAGGCTCGCGGCGCAGCCGGCCCGGCGCACCGGGAGACACCTGCGGCGCCACTGTGACCGCTGACATCGCTCACCGCGCCGGTCCCCGCTACCGTCGCCGCATGCAGGACATCGGTGACGTCGCGGAGGCGTTCCGTACGGCCCGTGGCTTCGGCAGCTCGCCGCTGTACAGCCGGCTGCTCGCGGTCGTCGCGGAGGACCGGTCGCTGCTCGAACTCGCGGCCCGCACCCGTCCCGGCCAGCAGCCCACGTTCGCGCTCTTCGGCGCGGTCCACTACCTGCTGCTGGCCGGGGCGCGCGATCCGCTGGCCGAGTACTACCCGTCCGTGGCCGGTGCCGCCGCTCGTCCGGTCGACGGGTGCACCGGCCCGGCCTTCGCCCGCTTCTGCGCGGCATACTCCGACCCGATCGCGTCCCTCCTCGGCACGCGCCTGGTGCAGACCAACCACGTACAGCGCGCACTGGTGCTACGGCTGGGCCTGGCGCTGCTGCGTCGCGCTGCATCCGCACCCGTGTGCGTCGTCGAGGTGGGCTGTAGCGCGGGGCTGAATCTCCGCGCCGACCGGTACGCCTACACCGTGGGCGGCGCACCGGTCGGCGACCGCAGCTCTCCGGTCCAGATCAAAGTGGAGGTGCCGGACGCCAGCCTGCTACCCGACCTGGACCGGCTACCGGAGATCGCCGACGCGGTCGGCATCGACCTGGCTCCGCCGGACCTCACCGACACCGACGACCGGGCGTGGCTGCGCGCGCTCGTATGGCCGGAGAACTCGCATCAGGCGGCGCAGTTGCAGGCGGCGATGGCCGTGGTGGCGGCCGACACGCCCCGGGTGGTGGCCGGGAACGCCATCGAGATCGGCCACCCGGTCGCGGCGACGCTTCCGCCGGGGCTGCCACGACTCGTCGTGCACACCGCGACGCGGATCCACGTGCCTGCCAAGGATCGTCCGGCGTTCGACGCCGCCGTGGCGGCCTTCGGAGCGGACGGACCGCTGCTGCACCTCGCCCTGGAGGATGATCAACTCGTCGCACCGTCCGGCCGGTCGGGCTTCGGCCTGTCCGCCACCGACGCGAGGGGAAGCCGGACCATCGCGGTCGCCGACGGCCACCTGGCCTGGCTGGAACCGCTCCCCCCGATGAACGGCACGCCCTGGCTCTAGGCCCTCGCCCGGTCCGGGAGCTTGTCCAGAATCTGCTGACGCCGCACGCCGAGCGAGTCTGACAGACCCCCGGCACCCGGTCACCGATGCGTCCACGGGTCGACCGGCAGCTGGTCCGCCGCTGCGCAAAAATCCCGCCAGATGGGTACGGGGGAAGGCATGGCTCTCGAACAACCCTCAGGCGACCCCTCGTGATCACCGGTACCTGGCCGCTCCTACCCAGCGTGGTCGCGTTGGTCGCCGCCCTCGCGGCGATCCTGTCCGCCGGCCGGGCGTTGGTCCGGACGGCCGACGAACTGGCGGACCGGACCGGGATGGGCGAGGCGGTGGCCGGCGCCCTCCTGCTCGGCGCGGTGACCTCGCTGCCCGGCATCGC
Organism: Verrucosispora sp. WMMD573; assembly: GCF_027497175.1. Classification (NCBI taxonomy): domain Bacteria; kingdom Bacillati; phylum Actinomycetota; class Actinomycetes; order Micromonosporales; family Micromonosporaceae; genus Micromonospora; species Verrucosispora sp. WMMD573. The sequence goes on from NZ_CP114901.1 coordinate 1,719,576, forward strand.
CACCACGGTCATCGGGTCGGTTCGGCAGGACGCCGAGTTCGCCCTCGCCAACCCGATCGGTGGCATCGCGGTGCAGACCGTGTGGCTGGCCATCGCCGACCTGCTCTACCGCCGCTCGAACATCGAGCACGCGGCGGCGTCCTTGGAGAACGTCTTGCAGGCGGTCGTGCTGGTGGCGCTGCTCTGCCTGCCCGTGGTGGCGTACGCCACCCCTGAACTCACCGTGCTCTGGGTGCACCCGGCGAGCCTGCTGATCCCGGTCATCTACCTGTACGGGCTGGTGCTGCTGCGCCGGCTGCGCCGGGAACCGATGTGGTTCGCCCGCCGCACCACGGAGACCCGTCAGGACGAGCCGGCTGCCGAGACGTCCGGGCTGAGCCTGCGTCGGCTGTGGTTCCGGCTGGCCGCCCTGGCGGCTGTGGTGGCCGCCACCGGCTACCTGATCGGGCAGGGCGGTCTCGGCGTGGTCGCCGCGTCCGATCTGCCCAGCGGCTTCGTGGGTTTCACCATCACGACGGCGATCACCTCACTGCCGGAGCTGATCACCCTCATCGCGGCGGTCCGCATCGGCGCGTTGACCCTCGGCATCGGCAACATCCTCGGCGGCAACGCCTTCGACTCCCTGATGATCTTTCTCGCCGACGCCTCCTACCGGCCCGGGTCGATCTATTCCGAGGCGAACCTGTCGGGGCTGCTCTTCACCGGCATGACCACGCTGATGACGGCCACGCTGACCGCCGGCCTGCTGATCAGGGAACGCCGGGGTATCGGCTTCGAAGGGGCCGCCATCCCGATCATCTACCTGGCCACCGTCGCGCTGCTGCTTCTGCGGCCCGGCTGAGGGCCGGGATCGGTCGCGCCGGCCACGGCTCGGCTCACCGTGGATCGTCCACCGCGTCGATCCGTGCCCTGTTCCTCCGCCGGCCAGTATCCGACCGGCGGTACCGAGCCGCCGCCTCACGGCACGCCGCCGATTCGACCCGGTGCACGACGAACCCCGCCGGGGCGATGCGGACTCATGCCAAGTAGCGTGAGCGAGTTCGGTTGGCGCGGTCGGCCGTCATATTACTTCGTGTCGACAGTCTCGACCGATGACCACCGGGCGCTGCTGTGCCACACCGACTTGCTATCGGTCGCCGTAGTGGTAGCGGCAGGCGACGATCTCGATGTCGTCCTTGGTGATCCGGTACACCAGCCGGTGTTCGCGGTCGCGATGTTGTACTTCGCTGCTGTACGAGCCGTGCTGACCAGACAGCGGCCCCCCGTCGAACACGGCATCGCAGACCACGAACCCACCCTGGGCCAGTCCTGGACGCAGGCGCTGGTACACCTTCGAACGATCGGCACCCAGGCGCCATGGCCTGGACGTCGTTGACCCGGGCTGGTCGGCGAACCGGCAGCCCAGATGGCGCCAGAAGCTAGGAACGTAGAACATTTAGTTCTACACTCGTATTCATGGAACGCATCGGTGTCCGGGAGCTGAACCAGAACACGAGCCAGGTTCTGGCTCGGGTAAGTGGCGGCGAGACCGTTGAGATCACCGACCGTGGACACCCGATCGCCCGACTTGTTCCGGTAGGCGACGACAGGTCGATACTGGCCAAGCTGGTAGCGGCAGGACGAGCCGTCGCCCCCACCGGCGGTGGCTCTGTGCCACTTCCGCCAAAACTCGGTGACGAGAACGTGGACGTGGCTGCCTCGCTCGCCGCGATGCGTGACGAGGAGCGCTGGTGATCTATCTCGATTCAGCTGCCGTCGTCAAGCTGGTTCGGCAGGAAATGTGCAGTACCGACCTTGTCTCCTGGCTGAACAAGCACGACGACGTGCCGCTGGTCTGCTCCGCTCTTGTCGAGGTGGAAGTGCCCAGAGCGCTGCGCCGATCAGCTCCGCAAGCGTTGATCGGAGTGCCGGCCGCCGTCGGACGGCTCTTCCGACTGGAGATCGACAGCACGATCCGCGCGACCGCAGCCGCGTTCGCCGAGCCGACGCTCCGCAGCCTCGACGCCATCCACCTGGCCACCGCCCAGGTTCTGACCAACGAGTCCGGCACGGCACTGACCGCCTTCGTCACCTACGACCGGCGGCTGCTCGAATGCGCGAAAGAAGCAGGATTACCGGTAGCAAGCCCTGGCCAGAACTGACCCACGAATCCACCACCCGGGTGCAAGGTTCCGGCCGTCGCCCGGCAGTGCGGCCACGGCATCGACCATGGCCTGCGCTTCTGCCGCCTTGCACCCCTCTGTTCGGGTATCCGTTTCGGGTGGGCCGGAGGCACCACCATCCGAACCACACCGCCACCATCCCTGGTGATCCGTTGACCCTGACTTCTCCCAGGCACGGACTCGGACGGCGTCTGGCAACCCCGGCCCTGAGCAGCCAAAGGCCGCTGACGCATGCGGCCAAGCAGGCTAAACTAACCCCTTAGCTAAGCGAGGAGGTTGCGCCCATGTCGGCTGAGGCCGTGCACTACAACATGCATGATGCCAAGACCCATCTGTCGCGCATCATCGAACGGGTGGAACACGGCGAGGAGATCATCATCGACCGGGCGGGCACCCCGGTGGCGAAGGTCGTACCGCTGGTCCGGCGGGCCAACCGCACCGCAGTCGGCTCCCTCGCCGGCCAACTGGACCTCTCCGGTGACTGGGACTCCCCCCAGACCAACGCCGAGATCGCCGACTTCGGCATCGGCGCATGAACCTGCTGCTGGACACTCACGTCGCGCTCTGGGCCATCACCGGCGACTCGACCCTCGGCACCGAGTTGCTCGACCGACTACGCCACGAGCCGGACATCTTCCTCTCCCCGGTCACCCTGTGGGAGATCACCATAAAACAGGGCACCGGGAGACTCGCCGGACCCCCTGACCTTGCAGAGCGGGTAAGGGACATGGGCTTCCGGGAACTTCCGGTGACCCACGCCCACGCCATCGCCGCCGGCCGCCTGCCGTCGCATCACCGCGATCCCTTCGGCCGCATGCTGGTGGCACAGGCAATCACCGAAGGGCTGACCCTCGCCTCCCGCGACGCGTCGATAGCGCTGTACGACGTGGACGTCCTCAAGGTCTGATCGGGCAGCTCGGTCCACGCCTGATACCCGCGAGAGGCCCAGGCCCAACTCGCTCACTGGCCGCCCCTCCCATTCCGAGCGGCGCCAGCCCGCAGGCGTTCGATGGTGAGGTCGAGAACGGCCTCAAGGTGATCGATCTTCCCGGTGGAGAGCAGCAGCAGTACGCCGCCCTGAATGCCGGCCAGCAGCGCCGCTGCGGCGCGGTCGGCGTCCACCTCGGGGGCGATGTCCCCGGTCGACTGCATGTGCCGGATGCCTTCGGTGATCGCCGCCTGCCAGCGCCACATGAGTCCGGTCACGATCGCCTGCGCGCCCGGCGCGCGCCGGCCGGTCTGTCCGAGCAGACCGTTGAGCGGGCACTTCACGCCCTGCGCGAGGTAGCGCTCGATGAGCCGGTCGCGCCACGCCAGCCAGGCGGGCCAGGAGGTCAGGTTGCTGAGCATCGGCTCCTGGTCGACGAGGACCTGGTCGGCCTCGTGCTGGGCCACCGCGAGCAGCAGTTCCTCCTTGCCGCCAGGGAAGTAGTGGAAGAGTTGACCCTTGCTGGTGCCGGTGTGGGCCATCACATCCTCAAGGCGTACCTCATCGACACCGCGCTCGCGGATCTCGGTTGCCGCGCCGGCGACGATCCGCGCCCGGGTCGCCTCGCCCTTGCGGGTCAACGCCCGTGTCATGGGACCTCCTGGTCTGCATCTGCGGGTCCAACCCTAGCTCGGGTTTTGGACTTGCAGGTCCATTTTTAGCGAGCAAAGGTCTGGGACAGCGGCCCGCACCGGGCCGACACCCATGATCGGGAGGACGCAACGATGAACCACTACTACCTGCTCGGGCGGTCCGGTCTGCGAGTCAGTCGGCTGGCGCTGGGCACCATGAACTTCGGCGTCGACGGTTTCCATGCCGCGTACGGCAAGACCGAAGAGGAGTCGGAGCCGATCTTCCGGCGATACCTGGAGGCGGGCGGGAATTTCATCGACACGGCGGACTTCTACACCGCCGGGGAGAGCGAGAAGATCCTCGGCCGCCTGATCGACCGGGCCGGCGTCCGCGAACGGCTCGTGCTCACCAGCAAGTTCACCAACACCGTCGACCCGACCGACCCGAACGCCAGCGGCAACGGCCGCAAGCACATCATGCGGGCCGTGGCGGCGTCGCTGAGTCGGCTCGGCACCGACTACATCGATCTGTACCTGCTGCACACCTGGGACCGGATCACCCCGGTCGAGGAGGTCGTGCACACCCTCGACGACCTGGTGCGCGCCGGCAAGATCCGGTACGCCGGCCTCTCCGACGTGCCCGCCTGGTACGCGGCCCGGGCGCAAAGCTACGCCGAGGCGCACGGCCTGGCCCCGATGATCAACCTGCAGCTCCCCTACTCCCTGGTCAGCCGGGGCATCGAGGCGGAGTACGTGGCGATGGCCCAGACCGTCGGCATGGGGCTCACCGCGTGGAGCCCGATCGGCGGCGGCCTGCTCAGCGGCAAGTACCGACGCACCGGCGACGGCCTGAGCGGGACCGGCCGGTTGACCAATCCCGAGGCCGGAGGTCGCGCGGTCAGCCCCGGCGAATGGCAGGTCATCGAGGCCCTGGAGAGCGTGGCCGCCGAGCTGGGTCGCAGCATGGCCCAGGTCGCGATCAACTGGGTCGCCACCCAGCCCGCCGTCGCCTCGGTGATCATCGGGGCGAGCAGCGCCGAGCAGGTCGGCAGCAACTTCGAGGCGCTCGACTTCGAGATCCCCGCCGACGCCCGTCGCCGCCTCGACGAGGCCAGCGCCCCGATCCTCGGAATGCCGTACGGCATGTTCACCCCGCAGTACCAGTCCTGGGTGGTGAGTCCCGGCCTCGGCGTCGGCGACAAGCCGGCCGGCTACGCCCCGCCGGTGTTCAACGGCGTCGCCCAACCCACCAAGTGAAGGATCCTGACATGACACAGAGCAACGACACTCTAGTTCGTGTACGCGGTGTTCCTGCCCGAGGAGGCGCTCGCCAACGACCCGACGGGCTCACCATGGAGGCTGACTGGGCCGGTCACTGGTCGTCGAGTCGCCGGGCCGCTCACCGGACGCCCCTCCGATGCTCTTCAGGGATGGTGCTGTTGCTCGGATGTCGCGGTCTTGGGCCCGTACAGCCGGCATCTCACGACGAGCCGTCGTCGTCCGGAGCCGTCAGGAACAGCAATGAGCGGGAAGTGCACCGGCTGGAATTCGTGCGCGATCGGATCGTTCGATGGGCGGGTATCGAGGGTTGTCGGTAAGTTGCAGGCATGAGCTCGCCGCATCTCCTCGTCGTGACTCCCGGAATTCGCGAGTACCGGGAGTACCTGCTTCAGTCGATCAGTTGCGCATACCGGGTGCATCTGGTGGTGACTGAGCCGCCGACGTGGGAACGCGGATATCTCGACGGCTGGACGGTCGTTGCTGATCTCGCCGATGTGGGGGAGCTGGTCCGGGTCGCGAAAGGGATTGCCGCCGAGCGGGATCCGGTCGACGGGGTGGTCTGCTGGGACGAGACGTGGATCCTGCAGGCCGCGCACATGGCGGCGGCGCTCGGTCTGCCCGGGGATCCGGCGGTGATCGAGCGGTGCCGGGACAAGCACCGCACCCGCGCTGCGCTCGACGCTAACCGAGTGCCGCAGCCGCGATCGTGTTTGGTGGGCGGCGGCGACGAGGCGGTGGCGGTGGCCCGGGAGATCGGTTTTCCGGTGGTGCTCAAGCCTCGGGCGCTGGCCGGCAGCTTCGGCGTGGTGAAGGCGGACGACCCGTCGGCGGTACGCCGGTTCGTCGGGTTTACCGCCGGCAGCGGCCGGATGGCACCGGAGTTGCCCGTGCACGAGCGCAACATCCTGGTGGAGGAGTATGCCGACGGCCCGGAGATCAGTGTCGACTCGGCGGTGCACCGGGGCGAGGTAATTCCGCTCTGCATTGCCCGTAAGGAGGTCGGCTTCGCGCCGTACTTCGAGGAGACCGGGCACGTGGTCGATCCGGCGGATCCGTTGTGGCAGGACGCGGCGCTTCGCGCGGTGGTCGAGCGGACGCACACCGCCCTCGGCTTCTCAGACGGAGTGACGCACACCGAGATGAGGCTGACTCCGCGAGGGCCGAAGGTGATCGAGGTCAATGCCCGGATTGGTGGCGGGCTGATCCCGTACCTCAACCTACTGGGTGGCGGTGCGGACGTGGGCTCGGCCGCGGCGGCCGTGGCCTGCGGGCGCCGGCCGCCCGTGCGCGTCGCGCCGCGTCGCGCGGTTACCGCCATCCGCTTCTACTATCCACCTCACGACGACAGCCGGATCGCCGAGATCGCCTTCGACCGGGCCTCGCTGCCCGCCGCGATCGTCGAGCACGGGCCGCTGGCGCAGCCGGGCGAGGTGAAGTCGCCGCCGCCGCAGGGGCTTATGGACGGGCGGGTCGCGTACGCGATCGCGCTGGGCGCTGACATCGACGGGTGCCGCGCCGCGTTGGACGCAGCCGGGCAGGCGCTGCGGGTAGACACCGCCTGAGCGGACCGTGTGACAGGCGGCCCGGCGTCGCGCAACGCACATCCCCCGCTCACGCGGCGGGCACGGGTGTTCGCTCCTCGGGCAGAATGCTGCGCAGGGTACGGACGCGGCGCAGCGGGGAGAGGATGAGGAACAGGCTGGTGCCCAGCAGCCCCACCGTGCCGATCAGCAGGGCGCTGCGGGGCCCGGCCACCGTGCCGAGCCAGCCACCGAGCAACGAACCCACTGGCTTGACGCCGAGCGCCACGAAGAGGTACGCGGCATTCGTGCGGCCGAGCAGCCGCTGCGGCGTGATGGCCTGCCGCACGCTCATGGTGTGCACGTTGCACGCGGTGATCCCAAAGCCTTGGATGAAGAACGCGATCGCGAACATCGGTGCCGCCCAGGTGCCCCGCTGGGCCGCCGGCAGCAGCAGTGGCGCGAGGTCGCCGATGACCGCGGCGGCTAGCAGCGTACGCCCGAGACCGACCCGATTCGCGACGCGTTCGGTGACGGCCGCGCCCAGCAGGGCACCGACCGCTCCGATGGAGAGCATGAAGCCCAGCGTGCCGGGGCTCATGCCCAGCTCCCGGACGGCGAAGATCACCAATACGGTCTGCACGATCTGCCAGCAGATGTTGTAGCTGGCCGCCTCGCCGAGGAACGCCCGCAGGTACGGGTTGCCGAAGGTGAACCGGAAACCCTCGGCGATCTGCGACCGCAGCGGCGTCCGATCGACCTCGACCGGCTTCTCCCGGGTGCGTACTGCGGTGACGCCGGCGGCCGACGCCAGGTAGGTGACAGCGTTGACGAGCAGCGCGAACGGCGCGCCGACGATCTGCACCAGCAGGCCACCGAGGCCGGGACCGCCGATCTCCGCCACCGACTCGCTGGCGGTCAGGCGGGAGTTTGCGCCGGTGAGGTGCTCGGGCGGCACGATTGCCGGCAGGTAGGACCGGTAGGCGATGTTGAAGAAGACCCGGCCGACGCCGGCGAGGCAAGCCATCGTCAGCAGCCACGAGAAGGTCAGCCGGTCCAGCGCCGCGAGCAGCGGGATGGCGCCGATGGCAGCCCCCTGGGCGAGGCTGGACATGATCAGTACGCCCCGTCGCTGCCAGCGGTCGACCAGCACGCCAGCCGGTATCCCGAAGACTAGGTACGGGGCGAAGGTTACCGCGCCGAGCAGGCCGAGTTGCCCGGGGGTGGCGTCCAGGGTCAGCACCGCGGTGAGCGGCATGGCGAGCTGAAATACTTGGGTGCCGAAGAAGGAGGCGCTCTCGCCCGCCCAGAAGAACCGAAAGTCCCGGCGCCAACCCTCCGCCACGCTGCTCCCTCGATCGTTCGGACCACCGTGGCCGCCGCCACCGTGGCCGTGCCGCCACGGCACGTGACCGCTCACTGCCCAGGATCGATGTCGTAGAAACCGAACCCGTCGAGGTAGCAGACAGTGGCGAAATCCTGAAGCATGACCGACCGGTCCGGGTGGATCAGGCCCACCGTCACCGGCTCGCTCTCGTCGTCGACGGTCCGGACGAGCTGCTCGCCGGGCTTGAACCGCAGGGTGACCCCCTGGCAGCTCGTCAGCTCCTCGATCAGGTGCACGTGCGGGTAGCCGCGGAGCCGGCCCTCGACCGGGGAGGCGAAGAACGCCATGGCGCCGTGGTTGTCCAGGGCGTACGGCTTGCGATGCTCGGCGATGAAGCGGTCCGGGTCGGCGTATGCCTGTGCGGTGCGGTCGATCTGCGACTCGCCGGTCAGCATCACGGCGTAGCGGGCGACATCGGCGCCGCACAGTCGCGCGCCCGCCTCGACCAATCGTGGTCCGTCGACGGTCAGCATCACCTCGAGATGCACCGGACCGTACTGGATCCCCAGCGCGTTGAGCACTTGGTAGGAGTACTCGGCGATCGGCTCCCAGTCGGGGTCGGTCGGTGGTGTGGAGGTCATGCCGTTGATCCGGTCCCGGATGCCGTTGACGGTGATCTTCTGGTAGCGCCACATGTCGGTGATCCGGTGGTGGCCTCGGCAGCTGACGGTGTTCACCACGAACTCCACGCCCTGCAGGTATTCCTGGGCCACCACACTTTCGTTGGGCACGTCGAAGACGCTGTTGCGGGACATGATGTGGTGGTAGGCGGCTCGCGACTGGTCGGGCGTGTCGCAGAAGGCGACCCCGTCGTTGCGGGCGCTGCGCACCGGCTTGACCACGATCCGCCCGCCGAGCTGACGGTGCCAGTCCGCCAACTGATCCGGGCCGGCGACTTGCAGCTGCCGTGTGGTCGGCAGCCCTGCCGCCCGCAGCGTCTCGATCTGGACGAACTTGTCGCGTCGGGCCTCGCTCAGCGCGGTGCCGTTGCCGGGCAGACCGAGTGTCTCGTTGAGCTGGTCGGTGAATTCCACGCCGATCTCGCTGCCAACCACGACGGCCACTGGTCGCAGGGCTGCCAGCCGTGCCGCCAGGTGGTCAAATGTGCCGTCGTGAACGACGTTGTCGGCGTAGCCGTTTAGGTCGGCCTCGCCGTAGGAGGGCGGCGGCTGCGGCGTGGACTGGACCCGTACGCACTCCAGCCCGGCGTCAGTGAAGGCCGCCGCCAGCTTGTTGACCGCGCCGTACGGGTCGACGAGAGCGATCGTGCGCCGGTTACCCATGGTTGGTCTCCTCCAATTCGTAGAACCCGTGTCCGTCGAGGTAGCAGATGGTCTGGAAGTCCTTCTCCACGGTCGCGGCGTCTGCGTGGGCCAGCCCCACTGCGAGCGGTTCGGAACTGTCGTCAACGGTGCGGCGCAGCAGTTCACCGGGTTGTACCCGCACCGACCGGCCCTGGTAGCTGTCCAAGCGGCCGACCTGGTCGAGCAGGGGGTACCCCTTCAGCCGGCCCTCGACGGGTGAGACGAGGAAGGCCATGGCGGCGTGTCCGTCACGCCGGTAGGGCGCGTCGATCTCGGCGAGGAACCGTTCGCCGTCCAGATAGGCCTGCACGGTGCGGTCGATCTGGGACTCGCCGGTAGCGAGCACGGCGTACCGGGCGACATCCGATCCGCACAGTCGCGCGCCTACCTCGACCAGCCGAGGACCGGAGCCGGTGATGATAACTTCCAGGTGGGCGGGCCCGTACCGGATGCCGAGCGCGTCGAGCACGGCGAAGGCGTACCGGCGCAGCGTCGTCCAGCGTGAATCGGTGGGCGGCACGGAGCGGATGCCGTTGATGCGGTCGCGCACCCCGTTAATGTCGATCTTGTGGTAGTGCCAGGTGTCAGTCACCCGGTGCCGGCCGCGCCAGCTGACCGTGTTCACCACGAACTCGGTGCCGGTCAGGTACTCCTGGGCGACGACACCCTCGTTGCGGTGGCCGAAGTCATTGACCGCCGACCGGATCCGGTGGTACGCCGCGACCGACTCCGCCGGCGTGTCACAGATGTGTACGCCGTCGTTGCGGGCGCTGCGGATCGGCTTCACCACCACCCGCCCGCCGACCTTCCGATGCCAGGTCGCCAGCTGGGCCACGTCCCGTACCGACAGCTGGCGGGTGGCTGGCAGGCCCGCCGCAGCGATCGCGGCGATCTGGGCGTCTTTGGTCCGCCGCGCGTAGCTGAGCGCCGTGCCGTTGCCGGGCAGCCCGGCTGCCTCGCCGAGCGCGTCGGCGAGCTCGACTCCCTGCTCGGCGCCCGCGATCACGGCCAGCGGCCGGTACGCCGCCAGCAGGCCGACCGTCGCCGACACATCACCGTGGTGGACGATGTTCGCCGCGTAGCGGCTCAGGTCCAGCTCTCGGCGGTAGTGCTCGGGGATGTCGACGGTGCTCTGTACCCGGACGCAGTCGTGCCCGGCGTCCCGGAAGCCCTGCGCCAGCCGGCTGGCCGAGCCGAAGCCGTCGACCACGGCGACCGTGGGCCGGTCGGTCACGGCGACCGTGGGCCGGTCGGTCACGGCGACCGTGGGCCGGTCGTGCCCGGCGGTGGTTGGTCGGTCGTGCGCGCTGTTCGTGCGCCGGTCGTTCATGGCCGGCCTGCGGTGACGGTGCCGAGGGCCCGGACCAGCCGGGTCACGATCTCGTCCGCCTCGGCCTCGGTGAGCACCAGCGGCGGCATCAGGACCAGGGTGTTGTTCGTGGTGGTGAGCAGCAGCCCCGCCTCTCGGCAGGCGCGGCGGACCGCCGTCATGAAGGTCGCACCCGGCCGCTCGTCGCCGTCGCGCAGCTCGACGCCGATCATCAGGCCTGCCCCGCGTACGTCGTGGATCAGGCCGGTGCTGGCCGCCTGGTCCCGCAGTCGCTCGCGGAGACGTTCGCCGACCCGGCGCACGTGTGCGAAGAGCGATCCGTCGGCCAACTCGTCGAGCACCGCCATCCCGGCGGCCATGCCGACGGGATGGCCGTCGGCCGTGCAGCCGTGCGGGAAGACGTACTCGGGTCGGAAAATCGCCTCGTCGAAGATTGCGTCGGTGCTGACCAGGGCCGCCAGCGGGAAGTAGCCGGAGGTGATGCCCTTGCCGAGGATCAGCAGGTCGGGCAGCACCTGCCGGTCGATCATTGCCGACATCACCCCGGTCCGGCCGAAGCCCGTGGTCACCTCGTCGGCGATCAGGTGGATGTCGTGCCGGTCGCACAGCTCGCGGATCTGCCGCAACGTATTCTCCGGGGCGGCGAGCACGTCGGTCCCCATGATGGGTTCGACGATGATCGCCGTGACCCGCTCCGGACCGTGCCGGTCGACCATCCGCGCCAGCGCGTCGAGATTCCACGGCTTGACGTGGTGGACGTCTGGAGCCAGCGGCGCCTGTAAGGCGTGCATTTGCCGCTCGCCGGTCAGCGCGCTGGCGATGCCCCCGGTGCCGTGGTAGCCGTTGGTGAAGGCGATGACCTTGGTCCGGTGTGTCTCACCGCGAACCTTGCGGACGAACCGCGACAGCAGGACGGCGGCGCTGGTCATCTGCGAGCCCGTGCTGCCGAAGCGGACGTGGTTGAGCGGGTCCGGCAGCGTGCCGACGAGGCGGCGGGCGTACTCCAGCGCCACCTCCGGCGGTTCCTCGTATCGGATCACCTGAGCCACGGGCAGCCGGCGAAGTTGCTCGCACATCGCCTCCACTACCCGTTCGGCCTGGTAGCCGAGCGTGGTGTTCCACATCGCGGCTCGGGCGTCCAGGTACCAGGTGCCGGCGGCGTCCTGCACCCAGCATCCCTTGCCCTGGGTGACAGCGGTGCGTGCGATGCGGCCGTCGTCGATCGCCGGGCGGGTGACGGAGTTGTACCAGAGGGCGTCGTGGGGATCTCTCAACACGCCAGGGCCTCCAGCTTCCTACGGTCGAGCTTGCCGTTGTCGTTGCGGGGGAACAGCTCTACGGACGCGATCCGGGCCGGCACCATGTACCCGGGCAGGCGGGTGGCCACCCAGCGGGCCAGGTGCTCGGCCGGCAGGGCATCGCCCACGTACAGGGCGCGCAGGTCGACGCCGTCGAAGAAGACGGCCGCGTCCTCGACCTCGGGGTGGCGGCGGAGCACCGCCTCGATCTCGCCCAGCTCCACGCGGTAGCCGTGCACCTGGACCTGCGAGTCGAGCCGGCCCAGGTGGGTCAGCACACCGCCGTCGTCGACGACCCGATCACCGGTGCGGTACCACAGATGCTCCGGCGGCGGATCGGATCCGGGATGGGCGGTGGCGGTCCGGCCCGGAGACCAGCGCACGAAGCGGTCGGCGTTATTGGCCGGGTCGAGGTAACCGGCGAAGCGCTGCGGTCCACGTACGCACAGCTCGCCCTCGCGTGCTGGATGACCCTGCTCGTCCAGGACCACGTACTCCAGATGCGGCAGGCAGTGGCCGATGGGGACGGTGCCGTTACGGGTCTGCGGCCAGTCCGCCGGGTCGGCGGGCAGCCGGTGCACGGTGCAGGTCACGGTCAGTTCGGTGGGCCCGTACAGGTTCTCGATCACTGCCTCGGGCGCTGCCCGGTGCCAAGCCGCTGCCTGGTCGTAGGTGAGCTGCTCCCCGGCGAACAACCCCCAACGCAGGTCCGGCATGCAGCCGGCCGGCAGGCGTCGCATCCGGCCGGCGAGGGAGACCACCGACGGTACGGAGAACCAGTGGGTAACCCCGTGCCGGTTGACGAAGGCCGTCGGATCGGCCAGCTCCTCGCGGCGGGGCACTACCAGGGCGCCGCCACCGGTCCAGGTGACGAACATGTCGAACACCGACGGGTCGAAGGTCAGGTCGAAGGTCTGGCTGAGCCGGCTACCCGGGCCCACGTCGTAGCGCGCGACGTGGTGCTCGACGTACGGCCGCACGTTGTCGTGGCGGATCGGCAACCCCTTCGGCACACCCGTCGATCCCGAGGTGAAGAGAATGTAGGCGGTCGCGTCGACGGCCGGTCCCGGCCCGTCGTTGGTACTGGCCGGCTGGCTCTGCCGGCCCACCACTTGCCCGCTCGGTGCGGCCTGCACCAGCGGGGCGCGCACCGGCCCCAGTGACGCGCTCATCGTGGTGTCCACGAGAACGGTCCAGAGGCCGGCCCGGGTCGCGATCGTCGCATTGCGGTTCGGAGGGAAGATCGGATTCAGCGGTACGACCGTCCCGCCAGCCCGCAGGATCGCCAGGTAGCCGGCGTACGCGAGCGGGCTGCGGGCGGCGAGCAGCCCGACCCGCGCCCCGGCCGGCAGCGGGCCGAGATCCGCAGCGAGGCTGTCGACGAGCGCGTTCAGCTCGCGGTAGGTAAAGGTGACGTCGCCGACCAGCAGTGCCGGCTGGCCCGGGTGCCGGCGGACCGTCGCGGCGAACCAGTCGTACATGGTGTCAGACATGACGTACCTCGCGATCCATGAGCACCAGGGCACCGTCGGCCGCGTGCAACCGGTCGTTGCTGTAGTTCAACGGCGCCGATCGCAGGTCCCGCAGGGCCCGCTCCAGCGCGAGATCCGAGTCACGCAGGTAGCCGTGTCGCATGCCGAGTAGCTCGACGAGGTCGTCGACCGCCGCCGGGCACTGTTCCGAGGCGGTCAGCTTGACCGCGTTGGTCAGCAGCTGCACCCCGACGGATGTCGGGTCGGCGGTGGTGTTCAGGACCGCGACGGTGTGACTCACCAGGGCGTGCACGGTGTCCAACCGCTGCCGGACCCGGGACAGCCGGTGCAGCAGCAGCTCGGAGTCGAGGTTGCGGCGGCCGCGCTCGGCACGTAGCAGGGTGACCACGCGGCTGAGGGCGCCGTCGGCCGTGCCCAGCCAACACGCGGCCCAACCCAGGTGCGCCATCGGGGCGAACGTCCGTACGGCGATGTTCCGGAACCCGCCATGCCCACCGATCACCTGCCCGACCGGGAGGTCGCCGCGCAGGTGCAGCGGCCCGCTGTCCGTGGCTCGCATGCCCATCGGGTTCCAGCCGCCCTTGACGCTGACTTGCATCTGGTCCCGCTCGGCGTAGAGCAGCGACAGCTGGGTGGGGGAGGTGGCGTCGGGGGCCTGCATAGTGATGAGAAACGCGTCGGCGTCCTGGCCGCCGGTGACGATCGGGGCGAACCGGTCCACATGCAGCACCGCTCCGTTCCCGGTCAGCGCGGTGCCGGAGGAGAGCAGGTGTCCCCCGGTGGCCGCCTCGGTGGTCACCGAGGCCAGGTAGAGCTCGCCGCGGGCGATCCGGGGCAGCAACTTCTCCCGCAGCGGGCCGCCGTCGCGGACGATGGCGGCGACCTGCTGGCAGTGCATCGTGAAGATCATCCCGACCGACATGCAGGTACGCGAAAGCCGGCCGCTGACCGCGACCAGGTCGGCCAGGTCGCCGCCGGCGCCGCCGTGCTCGGCGGGCACCATCAGGCCCAGCAGCCCGGTGGCGCGCATGGCCGCCAAGGCCTCCACCGGGAACCGGGCGTCGCGGTCGCATTCGGTGGCGTGTCGGGCGGCGACCTCGACGACCTCGGCGACCGCGCGGTCGAGATCAGCGGCACCCCAGGTCGGGCGGGTCACGGTGGCGGTCATGCCGGAGTCCCGCTTCCCAGCGCGGCCCGCTCGAACAGGGCGGTCAGGGTGTCCATTCGGGTCAGGTTGTCTGGAGTCAGTTCGACCGGGTCGACCTCGACGTCGAGGCGTTCCTCGATGCGTTCGACAACCTCCACGATCCGGAACGAGTTGAAGGTCGGCAGGGCGGTCAGGGTGGGGGTGGTGTGCAGGATGTCCGGGTCGACGCCGAGGACCTCGGCGGTGACCTCGGTGACGGTGGTGCGGACGGTGGATCGGTCCATGGTGTCTTCTCCCCGGGGTGCGGTCAGGCGCCGAGCTTGGCGAAGCTCTCTTCGACGCGGGTCAGGGTGTCGGCGACGTGCGGTAGGGCCAGCGGATTCTCGGCGGCGAGGGCGGCCTCTTGCTCCTCGTCGGTGTCGCCGTACAACATGCTGGTGGCGGCCTTGAAGCGCAGCGCGTCCGGATCGTCGCCGAGCAGGTGGCCGGCGAGTACCGCCAGGCCGAGTTCGTCGAGCAGGTGGCGGGCCAGCGACGCCGAGTCGGTCACGCCGCGTAGGTGCAACGTCTCCCGCAGCGGCGCGAAGTCGGGGTAGACGTAGAAGGCCCCGGTCGGCGGTCGGCAGGTGGCCCCGGCCGCCACGGCCGCGCGGTGCACCGCGCGGGCCACCGCGCCGTGCAGCCGGGCGCTGGCCGCCAGCCGCTGCCGGATCTCCGGCGGCTCGTCGAAGGCGTACGCCGCCACCTGCTGCGTCGGACCGGCCAGGGTGGACCACAGGTCACTGGCCACGCTGATCAGCCCGTCCCTCAACCGGCGTCCGGCGGCGTCCGGCGGCACCCGCAGAGCGCCGATCCGCCAGCCACCCAGCGCCAGTGACTTGGACAGGCCGGTCGTCACCACGGTCCGGTGCGGGACCAGCTCGGCGGGACTCACGAATGGCGTCTCCGGCCGGTGCAGCACGTCGCGGTAGATCTCGTCCGAGACGATCGTCAGCTCCTCGGCCTCGGCGATCGCGCACACCTCGCCGATCAGCTCCGCGCCGGCGAGCGTACCGGTCGGGTTGTCCGGCAGGGTGAGCACGACGATCCGCGGGTCACCGCCGTCGCGGCGGGCCGCCGAGATCGTCTCCCGCAGTGCGGTGGGCTCGGGGACGCCGCCGCAGCTATCCGGGATCGGCACGCCCCAGACCCGCTTGCCGGCCATCCGCGCCTGGGGGGCGTAGGAGTTCCAGCAGGGGCGGGGCAACAGCACATCGCCGGGCAGGACCAGGTTCAGCGCCATCAGCAGCGGCTTGCTGCCGGGCCCGAGGATCACCTGCTCCGGGCCGGTGGGCAGGCGCCGCCGCCGGAAGTAGCCGGCCACCGCCGCCCGGGCGTCCGGTGCCCCGGCGACCGGGCCGTACGCGTTACGGAACGCGCCCGCGCACAACTGCTCCACCAGCGGCCCGAAGGCGGGCAGGCGAGACTCGCCGAAACCCAGGTGGATGACGGAGCGGCCCTCGGCGCGCAGGCGTGCGACCCGCTCGTTGAGGGCGAGATTCGGTGACATGGAGGTCATGACCGCACCGCCGTTCGGATGTCATCGGGCACGTCGGGGGCGAGTTCCAGTTCGCTGAGCCAGGCCGCGCCGGTGTGGTAGTGGGCCCGGAACGGGCGGCCGACCAGCGCGGGGTTGCGGGCCTGGAGCATCCGCAGCTGGAAGCAGCGGCCGTCCGGGTAGCTCTCGACACCGTCCACGACCACCTTGCCGGCGGTGGTCGACATGACCGGCCCGCGGACGGTCCGGGCGAGTCCCGGCAGCGTGCGGTACGCGGCGTGGAAAATCTCCACCGCCCGAGCCAGCGGCACCTTGAAGTAGTCGTATGGGCCGGTGTCGCGCTCGACGAACATGTAGTACGGCACCGCTCCGGCGGCCAGCTCGGCCCGCCACAACTCCGCCCAGACGTCGGCCTGGTCGTTCACGTGCGAGACCATTGGGGCCTGGCAGTAGATCACCGCTCCGGTGGACCGGATCCGGCGCAGCGCGGTCGCCACCAGGGGCGTGCGCAGTTCACACGGATGGGTGAAGTGCGCCATCACCGCGACCTGCTTGCCGGCCGCGATGATCCGCCCGAACAGGCGCAGCAACTCGTCGCTGTCCGCGTCGCTGACGTACCGCTGCGGCCAGTAGGCCAGCGACTTGGTGCCGATCCGGACGGTCTGGACCGTCGGCACGTCGAGCAGCGGTTCGAGATGGCCGCGCAGCCGCTCGGTGCTCATGATCATCGGGTCGCCGCCGGTGACCAGCACGTCACTGACTTCGGGGTGGTCCCGCAGGTAGTCCACCAGCCGGTCGGGACCGGGGGTGGCGAAGCGCAGCGCGGGATCGCCGACGAACTGTGCCCAGCGGAAGCAGTAAGTGCAGTATGAGTGGCAGGACTGGCCCTGGGTCGGGAAGTAGAGCACGGTCTCCCGGTACTTGTGCTGCAGGCCGGGTAGACGCTCGCCCCGGTGCATCGGCACGTTGTACTCCCGCTGGCCGGACGGGTGCGGGTTCAGGCCGGCGCGGATGCGGGCGACCACGGCGGCGACCTCCCGGGCGGCGGATCCCGAGTGCACCACGGCGGCCAGCGCCTGCTCGTCTTCGGCGGAGAGCATGCCGCGCTGGGGGAAGACCAACCGGAACATCGGGTCCTCCTCGGGCCGCGTCCAGTCGATCAGGTGGTCGAGGACGTATTCGTTGACCCGGAACGGAAAGACGTGCGCCAGCAGGGCGATTTCTTCGCGCAGGTCGGGGCGCAAGCCGTACCGGCCGGCGATGTCGTCGATTTGGCGCGGACCGAAGGCCCGGAAACGGGTGACGGCCACGGGATGATCGAGCATCAGTGTCATACGAATTCCTTCGTTCAGGACTTTGGCGGAATGCCCAATTGACGCTGACCAATTGCGTCGGGTGGCGGTCGCGGCGTCCACCGCCAACTACCCCTACACGAGTGCGCTAACCGGTATGACGGAATCTCCCGATCAACCTCTCTCATGACGCGATCAAAGGTCTCGATGGCTCGTCTGGTAGCAGGGCCGATAACTTTGTCTGAGTCGGTCATCAAGATATTCAATCGATCAGAAGGGCGGCATTGTTTATGGCTGCGGTAAGCACGGAAATAGACCTACGTCAGGTCCAACACCCCTAAGGAGTGCGTCGCCCATGAATCTCGCCACTGGTTGCGGGTGGAAGCAGTGAACGGCCTGGACGGCACGCAGCCGATGCTGCTGCCGATGGGCCGGCCCCGGTCCGGCATGTCTAGCGTCCTGATCCACCCAGCCGGCGGCGGCCTCGGTGCGTACGCGGGCGTGGTGCTGAAGCTGGGCCGCCGTGGGCCGGTGTTCGGCATCCGCGGCCACGGGCTCGCGCCGGGCGAGACGCCGGACACCACCGTCGCCGCGATGACCGACCGGTACCTGAACCTGCTGGACAGCCTGCCCGACCCGCCGGACCTGCTGTTCGGTTGGTCGCTGGGCGGCGTCGTGGCGTGGGAACTGGCGTCGCGGCTGCGTTCCTCGTCGGGCCGGCGACCCCGGGTCGTCATGGTCGACAGCCCCTCGGCCGGCATCGACCGCGACCCGTCGGCCGCGCGGCGCTGGCGCGAGCGGGTCCGCGCGTCCCTTACCGAGAACGGCGGATTTCCCGCCGACCGGGTCGCCCAGACGGTCGAGGCCCACCTGGACGCGGTCACCGCCTACCGGGTGGCGGGCCGGCACGACTGCCCGACCCTGCTGCTGCCCTGTGCGCAGGAGGAGAATGTCGCTCATCTTGCGGCGTGGCGATCAGCGACGTCACAGCTGACGGTGTGTCCGCTGCCCGGTGGGCATTTCACCGCCTTCGACCGCGAACGGCTGCCGCTGCTTCTCGGTCACCTCGACGCGTTCCTCACCGCGACGGAGGTGACCCGTGCCTGACGAACTG
Organism: Verrucosispora sp. WMMD573; assembly: GCF_027497175.1. NCBI lineage: Bacteria > Bacillati > Actinomycetota > Actinomycetes > Micromonosporales > Micromonosporaceae > Micromonospora > Verrucosispora sp. WMMD573. The sequence goes on from NZ_CP114901.1 coordinate 1,738,001, forward strand.
CTGGCCACCGCGCGGGCGGCGTACGCCGCCGCGCCGCCGGTAGGCGACTCCGCCTACCACCGTTACTGCCGGGCGTTCGCCCGGCGGCTCGTCGCCGACTGGCCACTGATCGTGGCGGCCAACGACGACGACGTCGCCGAGGCCGAACGGGCCGGCATGGCCCCCACCCTGGTGAACCGGCTCCGGCTGACCGACGACCACCGGGACCGCATGGTGGCGCTGACCGGACAGGCCCGGCGGGAAGTCGAAACGGTGGTCGAGGTCGAGGTCCCGGTCACCGGCGCGGCGCGGACGGTGCACCGGGTGCCCCGCCCGCTCGGCGTCGTGCTGATGGTCTACGAGGCCCGGCCGACGGTCACCGTCGACGGGGCGCTGCTGCCGGTCATGGTGGGCAACGCCGTCCTGCTGCGCGGCGGGCGGGAGAATGCCGCCACCAACGCCGCGCTGGAGCGGACCGTACACGCCGCGTTGGCCGAGGCCGGGCTGCCGACCGGGCTGGTCACCGTCCTCGACGACCCGCACCGGCGGCTGCTGCGCGCCCTGCTGAAACGGCCCGACCAGGTGGACGTGGTGATCCCACGTGGCAGCCCGGCGCTGGTCGACGCCTGCCGGACCAGCGCCATTCCGCTCATCGCCAGCGGTGGCGGGGTCAACCACCTGTACGTGCACCGCAGCGCCGACCTCGACCTGGCGGCCCGGGTGACGCTGGACAGCAAGCTTCCCGAGCCCGCCGGCTGTACCTCGGTGGAGACGGTGCTGGTCGACCGGGCCGTCGCCGAGGCATACCTGGAGGCGCTGGCCCGGCGGCTCAAGGAGGTCGAGGCGACGCTGACCCTCCGGGTGGACCCCGGGGTCGGCGTCCCGGTGGCACCCGGGCTGCGGACCGAACCGCTAGGACCGTACGACATCGGCCGGGAATTCCTCGAACCGGTGGTCGCACTGGTCGGCGTCGACGGTCCGGCCACGGCCCTGGAGCACATCCGTGCGCACGGCTCCGGACACACCGAAGGAGTCCTCGCCCGCGATCCGGAGGTCACCGACACGTTCCGGCGCGGTGTCGACGCCGCCATGGTGGTCGTCAACGGCTCGCTGCGGCTGCACGACGGTCCCACCCTCGGCCTGGGCGCCGAGATCGCCATCGCCACCGGTCGGCTGCACGTCCGGGGTCCGGTGACCCTCGCCGCGCTCGTCACCTACAGCTATGTCACCGACGCTTCGGGGGCGCTGCGCGGCTGACCCGTGTCCTGTCCGTTCGTCCCTGGAGAGGGAGATCATGCCTGCGTACCTGTCAATCGACCGGTCGGCCGTCGCCACCGTCGTCAAGAAGATCGTCGTCGCCGAGTCACGCCTGTCCGTTCCGCCCGACGCCATCGCCGACGACGAACCGCTCGTCGGCGACCTGTTGCACGTCAACTCACTCGGCTTCGTCGGCATGCTCGTGCGGATCGAGGACGAGTTGGACGCGACGCTGCCGGACGACCTCTTCGTGGGCCGCAGCTTCCGCACCGTCGGCGACCTGATCGACGTCGTGACCGCCGCGGAGGTGCAGCCGTGACCACCGAGGTGCCCACCCGCTGGCGCAGCGTCCTGCCGTACCTGGCCGAGCCGCTGCCGCCGGACGTCACGCCGCGACGCGAGGGCGGCGAAGTCAAGATCAATATTCCCGTCGAGCTGGTCCGGCACAGCGTCTCCACAAGGGAGTACTGGGACATCCCCGCCCCCGTCGTGCAGCGGTACCGGCAATACCGGCCGACCCCGCTGTGGCGCGCCCGCGGCTTCGAGGAGGCCGTCGGCGCGCGGGTGCCGATCTACGTCAAGAACGAGGGCGTCAACATCTCCGGCAGCCACAAGCTCAACACCGCCCTCGCCCAGGCCCACTACTACCGTCAGGCCGGCGTCGAGGAACTGGTCACCGGCACCGGCGCCGGCCAGTGGGGCACCGCGATGGCCGCCGCGTGCGCCCTGTTCGGGCTCCGCTGCCGGGTCTTCATGGTGGAGTCCAGCCTGCGTCGCAAGCCGTATCGGGGGGTGCTGATGCGGATGCTCGGCGCCGAGGTGCACGCCAGCCCCAGCGGCCTGACCAAGGTCTCCGCCAGCGAGGAACTCGCCGCCGGCAACAGTCTCTCCCTCGCCATCGGCGAGGCGGTCGAGTACGCCGCCGACCACGACGGCGTCGCGTTCTGCATCGGCAGTGGCGAGACCTACAGCATCCTGCACCAGTCGGTGATCGGGTTGGAGGCGGCCGACCAGCTCGCCGAGCTCGACGCGCGGATCGACACGGTGGTCGGCTGCGTCGGTGCCGGTTCCAACTTCGGCGGCATCGCGCTGCCGTTCCACGCCGCCGCCCGGGCCGCCGGAGCCGAGGGGCCCCGGCTGGTGGCCGCCGAGTCCAGCAGCACCCCGAAACTCACCCGGGGCGTCTACGCGTACGACAAGACCGACGCGACGGGCAGCGGCCCGATGGAGGCGATGTACACCATCGGCAGCGACTACCAGATCCCCGACGCGCACACCGCCGGCCTGCGCTTCCACGGGGCCGCGAAGCTCATCTCCGCGATGCGGCACACCGGTGACGTGGACGCGGTGGCGGTCAGCCAGGCCGACGCCCTCGACGCCGGACGACTGCTCACCCGGCACGAGAGCCTCCTACCCGCGCCCGAGTCCGGGCACGCCCTGGCCGCGGCCGCGCGGATCGCCGCCTCCGGCGAGGCCCACCAGGGCGTGCTGGTCTGCGTGAGCGGGCACGGCTACCTGGACCTAGCCGCGTACGAGCACTTCCTCGCCGGCGGCGTGGAGGACCAGTCCCCGCCCGACGAGGCACTGGCCCGCGCGGTGGCCAATCTGCGGCCGGTGGGAGCACCGTCGTGACCGCCGCCGTCGCCACCGGGGTCCGTACCGAACTGCTCGACTGCATCCAGGCCAACCTCGCCGTCCTCGCCGACCGGTGGGGCGAACCGGGGCGCCACCTCGCCCTCGGCGCGACTCTGCGCTTTCAGCCGCGTCTCGGTACCGACGGGCTACCCACCGTCGACCCGCCGGTGCGCCAGCACCTGGCCGAGCTGACGGGGCACGTCGGCCTGGTCGCCCAGCGAGAGCACCGCCACCTCGACCCGGCCGGCCTGCGCGTGATGGCGGAACGGGCCGCAGTGGTGTATGCCGTCGGCGACAGCTACCACATGCCGTGGCTCCCGTACGCCGGCCACAGCCACATGGAGCACAGCTACCTCGTCGCCCTGCACGGCGAGGAGGCGCTGATCGGCGATGCCTACGACAACGAGACCGCCTGGGGTCCCGCGCGCCCCGGCAGCTGGACGCTGCCGTGGGCGCGGCTGCCCGTCACCGATCTGGCCGTGGTCTACACCGTCACGGACGAGTACCGAGCGCCCGCCCTCTCGGTACGCCTGGACGACCCGGCCGCCTACCTGGAGGCGTACGCGCGGTGCGGTGACCCGGTCGCCGCGGCCCGGCGGCTCACCGCCGAGACGTGGCTTATGAGCCGAGCCCGCAAGCTGCACGCCGCGTACCGCCTGCACCGGGGGGAGAGCCTGGACGCGGAGGCGCACCTGCGCCGCTGGGACCAGCTCACCGCCACCGCCTTCATCGCCCTGCGCCGGGTGGAGCGGGGTCGGCCCGCACCCGGCACGCTGCTGACCGACCTGGCCGCAGCCCTCGCCGCCGACCGGGACGTCTTCGCGACCCGGCCCGACCACCTGGAGAAGCCGTGAACCAGACCTTTCAGGACCTGCTCGTCCCCTACCTGCCGTACCTCAACGGTCGACCGGTCACCGAGGAGAGCCGCCTGCACGACCTCGGCCTCAACTCGATGAAGGCCATCGACCTGCTCTTCACCATCGAGGACGAACTCGGTGTGTCGCTGCCCGACGAGGATCTCAACGACTCGACCTTCGCGACCGCCGGCAGCCTGTGGCGCGCGGTGGAGCGGGCCGGTGCCGGCCAGCACACGAAGGTGGTCGTCTGATGACGCTCCCGACGGTGCTGGACGATCCGGCGGCGGACGCACCCCGGGTCCTCGACGCCCTCGGTCCCGGCGCGACCGGGCCGGACGCGTGGCGGGCACTGGGCGCCGCGGGCCTGCTCGCGCAGGTGTACCGCGACGGTGATCCCCGGCAGGGGGTGGACCCGGCCGCGCTCGGCGCGCTGCTGACCGCCGTCGACGAGCGCTGCCCGGTGGGGACCACGCTCGCGGTCTGCGTGCCGTTGGCCACCTGCCTGCCGCTGCTGGCCGGCGTGGCCGGTCCGGCCGCCCGGACGCTGGCGGACGCGCTGCGCGGCGACGCCGTCGTGGCCCTGGCCGCCACCGACGATGTCGCCGGTTGCGACCTGGCCTCGCTGGGCACGACCGTGACGCTGCACGAGGACCACGTGGAGCTCACCGGGACCAAGCGCTGGATCACCAACGCCACCCGGTGCGACGCGCTGCTGGTCCTCGCCCGGCACCGGCCCGGCCCGCACTTCACCAACTTCACCTGGCTGCTGGTACCCGCCACCGCTCCCGGCGTACGCGCCGAGGCGGCCGAGACCGACCTCTTCGACGGCTCGGGCGCCGGGCATCTCTCCTTCGACCGGGTCCGGCTCGGTCGCGACCACGTGGTCGGCGGGATCGGTCGGGGCATGAGCGGATTCGCCGCCCACATCGCCGTCGAACGGCTCGCCGGGGCGCTGTGGGCGGTAGGGCTTTGCCGGCGGGTCCTGGCGGACACCCTGCGCTACCTCCAGGACCGCCGGTACGGCGACGGCACCCTCTGGCACCTGGAGGGCGTCCGCCAGCGGTACGCAGCCGCCCTGCTGTGCGCCCGACAGCACCGGGCGCTCACCGACAGCCTGGCCGGGACCGTGGCGTCCGGCCGGGACGCGCCCGCCGCAGCGATGCTCAAGGCCAGCGCCGCAGGCACTCTCGAACGGGTTCTCGACGAGTGCGCCCACCTCCAGGGCGCGTACGGCTTCCGGACAGGTGGGCCGCAGCAACTGCGCGCCCAGGCCGCCCTATTCGGCATCGGCGGCGGCACGACCGAGGTCGTGCTGTCGGTGATGAGCGGTGCCGCCACCGACATCCTCGCGGGGCTGGACCGATGAGGGCGTGTGAAGTCGGCCCTGGGGTCTGGGCGGCAGCGGGCGGCGTCACGACCGACGGCACGACGCGGGCGGACCGCGCCGCGGCCGGGGAGATGGCACCCTGGCGGGCCCGGCAGTTCCTCGGCGGGCGGGCCCTGCTGAGGTCGCTGCTCGCCGAGGTGGTGCCGCCAGCCGCGGGAGCAGACCTGGTGCCCGGCCCGAACGGCAAGCCGGTGCTGGCCGGCTGGCCCGGCGTGGGCGTTAGCATCTCCCACGACGAGGAAGACGTGGCGGTCGGCGTGGCCAGCGGCCGTCGGGTCGGTGTCGACGTGCAGACGCCGCCGGACCCGGTCCCGTCGCCGATGCTGCGCCGGTGCGCCCGCGCCTATCTGGACGAGCTGGCCGCGCTGTCGCCGTACCGGCGCAATCGGGTCTTTACCGAGATCTGGACCGTCCAGGAAGCCTGCGTCAAGGTCGACGGCTCGGGCATCGGCGGTCGTCCATGGCGTATCGACGTGCCACCGGATCAGGACGAGGGCGCCTGGCGCGGGCTGCGTTGGCGCAAAATACGCGACCTTGCGGGCCCGCCCGTGGCGTGCGCGTGGGACGGCAGGCACCGATGATGCCGGAACTGTCCTGCTACACGACCGCCCTCGTCGATCATCTCGGACCGACCGCCGCGGACCGGCTCGCCGACTCGGTGCGTCTCTGGGTCCACCTCGACGCCCCGGACGGCGCGCTGGCCTTCTCCCACCACGACCGCGTCGACGACGGGGTGCTGGCGTACGCGTCCACCGGCGACTGGGCCACCGCTCGTGCGGCACTCGGCCGGCAGCTCGCCGAGCACGGCTCGGTGATCGTCGTGGGCAACACCTATCACCTGCCCTGGTCGCCGCAGCATCGATCACAGTCGGTCAGCCACTGGTTTGTCCTGAAAGAGCACCGGGACGGTCGGTGGCGGGTGAGTGACCGGTTCGCCGCGCTGCTGCCCGCCGGTGAACAGCGACCCTTCACGGGGTGGCTCGACGACGACACGCTGCGGGCCGCGCTGACGCCGCTCGGCCGGCGTGACACGCACCAGCACAACCGGGACGTCTACGCATTGGGCGTCCCCACCGAGGTGGGCGACCCCAGCCAGTACCGGTGGCTACGCCCCGGCGGCGGTGGAGAGGTCACGTGGCCGGGCGAGTGGCTGCGCGAGCCGGCGGCGGCGCTGGCCGGGCTGCGTGACCGGTTTGTCGCCGATGGGCAGGCCCTGGATCGGCACGCCGACGACCTGTGGGCGGCCGCCCGGCACCACGGTCACCGGCTGACCCGGCGCGGCGAACCCACGCTGGCCGCCACCTGGGCTCAGCTACCCAAGGCGCTACGGTTCGCCGCCGACTCCGCCCGGCGCGGTCGCCCTCGGCACGGAGTGCTCACCGAGGCGTTCGACCGGCTCATCGAGCTGACGACCAGGACAGAGGTGTACCGATGATCAGCCTTGAGACGGCAGTCGACGAGCGGGCCTTTCGCACCGCCATGTCCCGGCTGGGCAAGTGCGTCGCGATCACGACCGCGCTCGGTCCCGGCGGCCCGGTGGGATGCACCACCACCTCGCTCATGTCGCTGTCGGTGGCGCCGCCGAGTGTGCTGCTGGCCTTTCGGACCGGTGGCCGTACCCTCGCCGACCTGCTCGCGGCCGGCCGCTTCGCGGTCAACGTGCTCTCCCGCGACCAGGACGCGCTGGTCCCCCGCTTCGCCGCCGGCAGCGCCCGGGACCGCTTCGACGCGGTGGAGTACCGCCTGCACCACGGCGTGCCACTACTGCGGGGCGTCGCCGTGACGATGGTCTGCCAGCTACGCGAGTCCCTCACGGCCGTGGACCACACACTGGTCGTCGGCACCGTGTGCGAGCTGCGCACCGGCGCGGACGAGCCGCTGGTACTCGTCGGTGGGCGACCGCACCGCGCCGTGCCCGAGGCCCCCGTACCGCCGGTCCCCGCCGGCAACTGCTGATTGCGCCGATCCCCGCCGCCAACCGCTGAGCAGGAGGCCCCATGTCCCCGCAACGACCCCGTGTAACGCACCGTCCCGACGAACGGTTCGACGAGTTTCTCCTCGCCGCGGCGCGTACGCTGCCGGAGAAGCCGGCCGTCGTGGAGTACGTCGACGGCGGCACCCGGCACACCACCTTCGGCGAGCTGGCCGCCGCCACCGAGCGCCACGCCGCCGCACTGGACCGGTACGGCCTTGACGTCGGCGATCGGGTGATGGTGGTCTCGGACACCTCGGCGGAGGCCATCGCGCTCCTGCTGGCCTGCTCGTCGCGGGGGCTGCCGTTCGTGCCGGTGAGCCCGGAGACGCCGGCCGAGCGGCGGGCCGCGATCGCGGACCTCGCCGAACCCACGCTGTGCCTGTTCGCCACCCCGCCCGCCGACACCGGTCCCCGAGAAGGCTGGTTCGGACCCGACGGTATCCACGTGCCGATCCCGCCGGAGCCCCGGCCACGCCGGCGCCGGACGGTGACGCCGACCGACCCGGCCTACATGATCTTCACCTCCGGAACCACCGGTCGACCGAAGGGCGTAGTGATGAGCCACCGGGCGGTGGTTTCCTTCTACCGTGGCATGCTCGCCGAGCGCATCGTCGCAGTAGATGACCGGGTGGCCTCCACTGCACCGCTCCAGTTCGACTTCTCGTTGCTCGACATCGGCCTGGCCCTGGGCAGCGGCGCGGCGGTCGTACCGGTGCCGCGGACGCTGCTGCGCTGGCCCACCCGCTTCCTCAAGGTCCTGTGTACTACCCGGGCCACCCAGGTCAACGGCGTTCCGTCGATCTGGCGGCAGGCGCTGCGCCACGTTCCCGATCAGATCGCCGAGCTGACCGACCTGCGCGGCGTGCTGTTCTGCGGCGAGGACTTCCCGCTGCACGAGTTGCGCCTGCTTCAGCAGTTGCGTCCGGCGGCCCGGCTAATCAACTGCTACGGCGCGACCGAGTCGATGGCGGCCAGCTTCGCCGACGTGCCGAACCCGCTGCCCGAGGAGCTCGACCGGCTGTCGATCGGCTCTGGACACGTCGGCGCCGAGTTGCTTGTCGTACGGGAAGGCGAAGCGATCAAGGAGGTCGGTGCCGTCGGCGAGATGTACCTGCGCAGCCCGGCGCTATTCTCCGGCTACTGGGGCGACGCCGAGGCGACCGCCGCCGCCCTCGTGCCCGACCCGGTCGAACCGCGCTCCGGCGACCGGGTGCTCCGCACCGGTGACCTGGCCTACCGGGGGGAGGACGGCGAGCTGCGGTTCTGCGGACGGGTTGATTCGCAGGTGCAGATCCGCGGCAACCGGGTGGAGTTGGCCGAGGTGCAGCGGCGGTTGCTCAAGTTTCCGGGTGTGGCCGAGGCCGTGGCAGTCGTGGTGACACCGCCGGATCGGGAGCCGGAGCTCGCCGCGTTCGTGGTTCTCGCCGCCGACGCGCCGCCGGTCGAGGAGAGCGACATCATGGCCTTTTGTCTGCGGTCGATGCCGTCGTACATGGCACCGAGCCGGATGCGCGTGGCCGATGCGCTGCCGGTCAACCAGCACGGCAAGACCGATCAGCGCAAGCTGCTCGCCGCGCTCATTGGGCAGTGACGGGGCAACTTTAGTCCTCCCGGATCACCTGTTCGGCGGCGGCGAGCACGACCTGCAAGGCGGTGTGGGGCATGCTACCGCGCCGCCACACCGCCTGGGTGAACGTCTGGATCGGCGGTCTCCAGGGCACCTTGCGCAGGACGCCTGCTGCGATATCCCGGGACACTGCTACCTCGGGTAGCAGCCCGGCGCCCACCCCGTTCGCGACGCTGCGCTTGACCGCCTCCAACGAATTCAGTTTCAACATTCGGCGGGGTGGGGCCGGGAAGGGCTTGCCCTGGAGCGGGAAGGTCAGGCAGTGCCGGGAGTCGACGTCGGAGCAGACCAGCATCGTGCTGAAGATGTCCTCAGTGTCGGCGGGCTGGCCGGGACCGTTCTCCGGCGCTGCCACCAATGCCAGAGGTTCCGGCCGGAGAATGCTGAATTCGAGATCCTCGTGGGACTGCTCTACCCCGATCAGAAAGGCGCAGTCCAACTGCCCGTCGCAGAGGCGGCTCAGGGCGTCCTGCGGCTCTAAAGAATGCAGTGAAAAATCAATCTTCGGATAGCGTACGCATAGGTATTCGATCAGCGGCAGCAGTCGGTGGTTGGTCAGAGTCTCCGGTGATCCCACGCTCACCCGTCCGTGGGGCTCACTGGGGACAGCGACCGCCTGTTGTGCCTCCTCCGCCAACCGGACGATCTCGCGGGCATAGGGGAGGAGAGTTCGACCGCTCGTGGTGGGCCGGACCCGGCCGGGCATCCGCTCCAAGAGGACCGCATCGAGGGACCGCTCCAGAGTCTTGATCCGATGGGTGATCGTGGGTTGGCTCACTCCCAACCGGACCGCCGCCCCGGTGAAACTTCCGGTGTCCACCGTGGTTAGGAGCGCCCGTAGTTGACGAATTTCCACAGCATTCTCCCGCAGCGCGAACCATGCCCGGATGTGCCGAGCGTCGACCGAAAACCGATATTTTGCTGAAATTGGCAAGTGGCTTTTTCAAGGCGATGGTGTAACGCGCCCGGCAATTGCCATGTGTAAATATTTCATGACCGACCGTAGCACTTGCGATTCGGACGCTGCAAGAGCCAGATTGAAGTTTAAGTGGCGAAGAATCGGGTAACGTGCGCTCGCGTCGGCTGATGTGGGGCCACGAGTGTCTGCCGTGCTCCTTTGACCATCTTGGTGCAGAATGGGCGTTGGAGGTGATCGATGTGGCTGACCGGGAAAACGTCCTGAAGCTGTGTCAGGTGGTACTCGACTGCACCGATGCCAGGTCGCTCGCGGAGTTCTATCGGTCGCTATTGAGCTTGGTGTATGGTCCCGGCGACGAGCCGCCGGGGCCGGGGCGGGCCGACGAGCGCGGCGGCGACTGGCTCGTGCTGAGGACCGCCGAAGGCGCCCCCCAGCTGGCCTTCCAGCAGGTGGACCAGTTGCCGGCACCGACCTGGCCGAACGGTTCGGTGCCGCAGCAGCTGCATCTGGATCTCAGCGTGACTTCGATCGAGGAGCTAAAGGCGCAGCACGAGCGGGTGTTAGCTCTCGGGGGTCGGCTGTTGTCCGACCAGAAGAACGGCCCCGACGAACCCTTCCGGGTCTACGCGGACCCGGCCGGACATCCGTTCTGCATCTTCGTCGCCTGAGCTGAGGAGGATTCGGGGCCGCCCCAGCGACCGGGGCGGCCCCGTCCGTGCAACGAGGCCGTACTGAGTGGTGGTGAAGGAGGCGCGCACCTGGACGTTGTTCCCCACGCCTTACGCTGCCAGCCAGGCGGCCAGTGTGCGAGCGCAGCCGCCCGCGAGCGGTCACAGTTGTCGCCGACAGGCGACAGTCAGGTCGTACGTCTTTCTTGAGGCGTACGGCTGGGTATCGCGGGCTCTGGGCCGTGAGGAATTCCTCGATGTCGAACAGGGGTAGGGGATCCGGCATCGGCTCGTGGTCGGGCAATGCTCGCAGCGAGTTGCGGTGTTCGAAGAAGGGGGCGAGGTCGCTGGGGTACCGGTGGGGGTCGACGCCGGCGAAGGTGCCGGCGGTCCGGGCGCGCTTCAGTAGGGCGCGCCAGTGGTCGATGGGCCAGGTCGACGGATTCGACGCCGTGGCAGAACAGCGCCAGGTGCAGCAGTGGTCAGCGGTTGAGGTAGGAGGCTAGGCCGCCGAGTTCTTCGCTGGCGATGAACACCGACCGCACGTTGAGGATGGCTTCCTCGACGTGGGCGGGGCAGCCCCACGCGGAGTCGCCCCACGAGTCGGCGATCTTGATCTCGGCCGACGCGGTACACCCTCGGGTGCCGCCGAGCTGGCAGTGCTTGGGGCGCGGCGTGGCAACCTGCGCGGCAGCGGCGGCGCGCATCGGGCGGCGAGTTCCGCAGCAGCGGCGGCGCGCTGCTCGGCCTCGGCGCGCAGTTTCCGCTCCGCGCGTACCGCCTTGGCCAGTTCGTCGCGGGCTGACTTGGCGCGTGCTTCGGCTGCTTGAACGGTTTCAACCAGTCGTTGCAACACAACTATCCTGAATGGACGATAACAGATGGTTAACCTCGGTCTCCCATTTGAACGTCGGTTCATAGCTGCTGCTCGATTAATGGCGATTTAAGCCTGGGACGCTGCACCCAAATTCAACCTGACACGGGCGTGGGACCGGAGCAACTCTGCCGTCGCGGTCACCGCCTTCTGCGCCAACTCCCGGAACACCGTCCAATACGTGTCCGCGGTCGTGACCGCGCTGGAGTGGCCCAGGTCATGCTGGATCACCTTGAGCTCGACCCCGGCCGCGCCGGCCAGGCTGGCTGCGCCGTGCCGCAGGTCGTGTAGCCGGACGGGCGGCAGCCCGAGCTTACGGACCAAAGTGTGGAAGCGGCGGGTGAGCCAGTCTGGCCGTATGGGCCGGCCGTCTGGGCGGGTGAACAGGTAGTCATGCGGGTTGCGTGCGGTCCCGGCGAACCGGTCCCGTTGCCACTGGCGCTGCTTGCGCAGCAGCTGGTTGGTGAACTCGTCCAACGCCAGCGTTCGCACGCCAGCGGCGGACTTCGGCGGCCCGAGGTGCGTCTTGCCGTCGACGATCAGCAGTTGCCGTTGCACGCTGAGCTCGCGGTGGGGCACGTCCAGGTCGGTGCCGCGTACCGCGACGGCCTCGCCTCGGCGCAGCCCACGTAGAGAGATCAGCCACCACAGCGGGAACAACGGATCCTCCCGCACCCCGTCAAGGAACTTCGCGGCGTGCTCAACCTCCCAGATCGCGACCGGCGGCTTGACACCGGTGGCCCGCCACAGCTTCTCGCGCTCCCGGGTCCAGGCCACCGCCAGCGGCCGGGCACCTCGCGGCAGGCGCAGCCGCCACGCCGCGTTCGTCGAGACCAGGCCCTGCCGGCGGGCCTCGCTCAGCGCGCTGCGCAGCACCGAGACCACCCGGTGCACCGTGCCCGGCGCGATCAGATCACCGTCGGCTACTTCCTGCCGGCTGATCGCGTCGACCGCCCGCTGCACAGTCTTGACCCCGCGCTGGCCGTCTAGGTCCGCCACCCGGAACCGGCCCAGCCAGGGGATCAGATGTCTGCGGGCCACCGACCGGTACGCCCGCAGCGTCGACGGACGCAGCCGATCCTCCGACAGCGACAGCCAGTACTCCAACCACCGCTTCATCATCCAGGTCTCGGCCATGGCGTCCGGACCGTCCAAGTCGAGGACCTCGGCCAAGCCCTGCTCAGCCGCTGCCCGGGTCAGGAACCCTCCCCGCCGCAGCCGCTTCTGCCGGCCATCCGGGCCGGGCACATGCGCGTCGTAGTACCAGCGACCATGACCCGGCTGGCCGCGCCGCGGGCACTGGGCGCCCACCTGCCGGCCGGTCTCGGCCGACCGGCACGCACACCGTGGGAAAACCGTGCCGTTGCTGGTGGCGGCGGTCATCGTGACCACCTGCCGCATGCGCGGACCGGCAGGGCGCCCTCGCCGCCGGCTCTGTTCAAGCCCTTGAACAGGTAAAACTCAACATTACTTCGGTAGACCAAAAGTTTCTCTTCCTAGCTCAAAGGCCAGTCCTGAAAACTTTCAATCCTTACGTCCGAAATCCGAGCTTCCGGCGATCCGCCACGACCAACAGCATGGGGCTTGACCGTGCCCCACATGTGCCTCACATCCTCCACGTGGGAGGTTGATGCTCAGCTATATTCCCTGTTGGGAAGTGGTGGGCCGCCAGGGACTCGAACCCTGAACCTATGGATTAAAAGTCCACAGCTCTGCCATTGAGCTAGCGGCCCGTATCAGACACGATACCGGACCTCAGCAGAGTCACCCGTCCGCCGGGCGCCCTTGCCAACTAGGCATAGGCCGCGCGCTGTTTCTGCAGCTCAAACCTCATTCTTGCACGACAGGTGGAGCGGGCGCGCGGTAGTAATACGCGAGATGGCGCCCCGCCGTACGCCCGCGCTCTTGGGGTTTCGGCCAGCTGCGCCGTCGCTCTGCGTAACCGAAACTGAGGATTCTCTCGCTCAACGTAGCGACACGTTGCCAACACGCGAACACCCAAGAGGCACCTCCGGTACACAGTGGACGAACCAAGACCCCGTTTGCGCAGGTGAGAGCGTTGATTCAAGTTTGAATCAATGGCACCTTGAGGGCTTTTAATCCATAGGTTCGGGGTTCGAGTCCCCGGCGGCCCACCTGTGTCGTCCTCCTGCGGATGCCTCGCAGATGTGCCGACTTCGGCACCTGATCGGCGTGGTACTAGGGCAGAGGCGGCTTCGGCCTTGGCGCGTTCGGACTCGAGTTCGTGCACGACCGAGGTGTAGGTGTTCGCAGCGACGGTGATACTCGACAGCCCGAGTACTTCCTGGATGTCCTTGAGGTCGGATCCGGACGCCTTGAGGAACGTCGCGGCGCAGTGCCGCAGGTCGTGCAGCCGGATCGGCGGCAGCCCGGAACCTGCGACGAGTCGCTCGAAGCGATCGCTGACCTGCTCAGGATGCCACTGGCGACCGTCAGGTCGCACGAAGAACAACCCGGTCTTCGGCCAGGCGGCGTCGGCCCGCCGGCGTTCCCGCCGCTCCTGGTAGATGCGTAACGCCGTGGTCGTGGAGGCGTCGAGCGCGATGATGCGGTCACCGGCGTAGCTCTTGACGGTCTTGATCACTGGTCGATAGCCGACGGTCGTGAGCTGCTGGGTAATCGTCACGGTCCTCCCCTCCAGGTCGACGTCGCCGTCGCGCAGGCCGAGTGCTTCGCCGCGACGCAGGCCCCGGTGCAGGATGAGAGCGACGATGGGGTAGACAAAGACGTCATGGTCCTCGACGTGATCGAGGAACGCGCCGGCTTGCTCGGGTGTCCACACCATGACGCTGCTGGGCCGTAGTCCCGTCTCCTTCCACTGCTGCGTGGCGGCGGAGGTCCATACCCGCGCCCTCGGTGCTTGAACCGACGGCAACTCGACGTACGCGGCGGGGTTGAACTCGATGAGTCGATGGGTGCGTACCGCATCGTTGAGAGCCTTACGCAGGGTCGCGCGGATACGTTGCATCGTTGCCGGGCCCGTCCTTCGGACCCCCCTGACCGACGCTCGGACCTGGACGTCATCACTGCAGCGGGCGATGTCGATCTGGAGGTTGCGGTCGCTGATGCTGTCGAACATCGACTGGAGATGGCCGACTCGGAGCCGATCGATCGGGATGTGACCAAGGTGTGGAACGAGATGAACACGGATATGGGTTTCGTAACTGACCAACGTGGTGGGTTGGATCTTGCGACGACTTGCGTGCCACTGCCAGAGGTAGTCACCCAGGGGCATCGCCGCAGATGCCACGAGCCCGGCGCGGACGCGGCGGACAACACAATCCCGATCGGGAAACGGCCGACCGCTCTTAGTGTCCTTGAGCATGCGCGCGATATCGTTGCCGACTGTAGTGTCGTCACCAGCGAGTTCGAGTAGCGACTGTGCGCGGCCACGGTCAACGAGGGCCGCTTCACGGGTAGCGAAACCGAAACGTCGCAGCTGCCACCGTTTGCCATCGGGCTGCGTCGGCAGCTCGATCCGGTAGGCCCACGTCCCGTGGGTGGCGCTCCACGCACCACAGGCACGACGCAGCCTCGGACATGCGGCGCCGATCTTGTTCTTGTTCTCATCACGACAAGAGCAACTCTTGAACGGCGATCCCCGTGACATGTGTTACTCCCAGTAGGCGCCCACGCCTTGCGATTGGGTCCGCTGGCGCTGGTCTGTCGGCTGACCTCATGTGGACGGGTCTCGAAACCGTTGGTCAAGGTCTACCCGTCCCCTTGCTCGCGAAGGGGGTAGCGACTGCAGCGCGGACGTAAAGTTCGCGCCCTCTTTCGTCGCGCATCGTCTCCACGGCTCGCTTTCGGCGGGTAACAACCCGGATTGTAATGAATGCCCGACTCACGCTGACATAGTAGAACCAAGCAACGGTAGGAGGAGCTGAACAGTACTGACTGCTCGAAGGGGTGACTAGCGATGTCGCTAACCCGGTGGATGTCCGGTGAGCTTGTTGCCGCCTCTGGGCGGCGCTCGCCGCGGATGCCCGGCGAAGTATGACCACCGGGGAGATCGCCTACTACGTCTACGGACCCCGCCGCACCCGCCTGGTCGACCTGGCCCGCATGGCGGGGGCGCGGTGGGCGATCGAGGAGTGCTTCCAACAGGCCACGAACGAAGCCGGCCTCGACGAATGCCGGGTCCGCGACTGGCGAGCCTGGTACGCCACACACCCTGTCCATGGCCGCCCACGCCTGGCTGTCCGTCGCCCGATCCCTTTCCGCAAAAAGGGGAACCGGCACCGACGACGACATGATGATCAGCTACACCGTACCGAAAATCCGAAGACTCCTCACCGCACTCGCAGTGCGATCAACCCACCCACCAGAGCATGTCTGGGCCTGGTCGCGATGGCGCCGACGACGCCAACCCCAAGCCCGAACCTGCCACTACCGACGCCACGGCTACCACTGACGAACTGCCGTCGCAGTATCAGGGGCTCGGTGCCCCAGTCTGCCTGCCTGCCGGCAATTCGTGGGGCGCTCCGGTGATGCGCTGACGAGCCGCGCATGCGGGCGCCGGAGCCGCGAAGGAGACGTAACGCCAGAGGCTCAAACTTCGGGTACGGAGTACGTGAATTCCTTGCCGCCGCGTTCGGCTACCCCGCGCCGCCGGACGAGCGCTCTTGCCGCGACGAGGCGTTTGAGTCGGTTATTTGCGTTGGGGGCGGTGATGCCGAGTTGTTCAGCGACCGTCGTCGCGGTGAAAGTTCCCAGCGTCCTGGCGAGCTTGAAGGTGTCCGAGAGAACTTCCGACGCCGCGAGCAGCATAAGGTCATCACCGAGTCGCTCCAGTGCGAGAAGTTCGCGGCGTTCGAAGGCGATGACGATAGTTTCGCGGGTGTCGTTGTTGAGTCCGGTGACGAGCACGGAGGTCGGCCCGTCGTCCTGCGTGGCGAGGGTGGAGTAGTACTTGCGGAGGAACTCGTCGGTGAAGCTGACGGTCATCGCCTCCACGTCGGTGAAGTCGATGACGAGAAGGCTGGTGCCAGGCGGGATGTGGTCTTCTAGGTCGTGAAGCACTTTCCTGCCGCGTTCCCTGGTTGACAGGAACGCCCGGTGTTGTCCGACGTCGTAGGTGACGGTCGTAGCGGGATCCGGTTTCACCTGACTGATTGAAACACGTTACGGCCCGTTACGGAACTCGGACGCGGAGCCAGGCCCAGGTGCCGTGCACCGGTTCGGCGACGCGGCTGCAGATCGAGGTGGGTTCCGAGCGAAGCTTCGCGGTGGCGACGGCGTCTCCGCTGCGGAGCATGAGTTCACCTCCCTTGTTGCCGCCTAGGATGGCCTGCCGCCACAGGTTCGGTAGTCCGTGGCCTCGCCCTTCGGCGCGTCTAATGCCGCCGTTCAGCGCTAGCTCGAGAGCCGGGGGTCCTTCCAGATCCTGGTTGGTGGCGTCGGAAAGGACCTTTTGGATCCCGGCGCCGGAGTCGCAGACGGCGAACTCGAACCCAGGCGTGCGGCTCAGGGTGCCGCTGTAGAGCTGGGCGGCGGTGAATGCGCCGGTCTTGCTGAGGCCGTGTGTGGTGGCGTTGCTGAGTAGCTCGGCGAGGCTGCGGAAGGCCGCCCTTCCCGCGTCCGGTCCAAGCTGCGCCTTTACCAATTGGCCGAGTGTCGCGCTGACGTCGTCGATGTTGGTAGGCGTGACCTTGGCAACCTCGAGGAGTTTGTCGGAGTGGTCGCGCCGCCCCTGGGGTGGGACTGACCCGTCGATCTCGGCGAAGGGCTTGAGTAACTCCACAACGTTCATCCGCACGAGATATGACGCGATCTTCGGATCGTGAGGAACGAGCAGGTGGACCCCACGGCCGTCGGCAGCGCCGACGGTCCCCATCGAGACGATGGCGGCGAGCTCAAGCGGGCTGACCCACTGCAGTCCTCGCGCGTCGAGCACCAGGTTCCCCATGTCGCCGTGAAAGTCAGCTCTCAGCTCTCGGCGTCGGAGGGGGTTCCGGCCGGCCAACTCGATGCGCACACACCAAGCATGACAGCTAAAACGGGGCCTGCACGCCCTCGGGACGCCGAAGTGGACCAGAGGCCGCTTCGGGGGTTGCGCCGGACACGGCCACCTGTTTCACTGGTCTCAGTGAAACGGAGAATCTCGGAGTTAGCTGGTGCCCTACCGGCGGCCTCCGAGACCGCGGAGCCCGTCGACACGGCCCCGCTGAAGCAGAGGAGCAGACGTGAGGATCCACATGTTTACGACCGGCGATGCCGTCGCCCAGACCTGCGAGGTCGAGCCCGATGTGCGGCTCGGTGACCTTCTCGTCCTCGAGGAGGACGAAAAGGCGTTCGCGGTCGACGACGAGGCCGAGCTCGACGTGACCGCGACGGTCGAGGCGGCTCTGGCCGGGCGGCCGGGTCACCTGGCTACTTCGGCCTGCCGCCAGATCGCGGTCACGGTCGGGTACGGCGGCGCCGACAAGGTGGTCAAGGTCCACCCGGCGATCCGGCTGCGTCAGGTCCGCAAGCGGGCGATCGCGGCGTTCGGAATCAGCCAGGCTGCCGCGGCCGATCTGGTCCTGCGGCTCCCCGGCGAGACTGAGGACCTGGACCTGAACGCGCCCGTCACCACCATTGTTCCGGGGCGCACCTGCAGCGCCATGGTCGACCTGGTCCACACGGTCCGGCCGCAGGGATGAGAGCGGCGTCCGAGCCCGGCGTCGACCCGAACCTGCGACGTCTGCGCCGGCATCTGTCGGCCGCCGACGTCGAGGCCGGTGTCGACGCCGGGTCCTGGCGCATCGTCGATCTCACCTGGCCGTTCCTGACGGTGGCCATCGCGGTCGGCGAGGACACGGAGCTGGGCATGCGACTCAACGTCCAGGACTACCCGCTCCAAGCGCCGGCGGGGCAGCCCTGGAACATCAGCGCGGACGCACCGCTCCCGATGGCCGAGTGGCCGATCTCGGGACGCAACCCGGAGATCTTCCGCCCCGAGTGGTCGCCGTCGAACAACAACGCGCCGTACCTGGCCTGCGACCGAGCCGGGATCACGAGTCATTCGAACTGGGCCACCGAACGCCCGGAGCGGTCCTGGAACGCGAACCGCACGATCGGCTTCTACCTGCGGGAACTGCACCGGGAGCTGTCCTGCGCGACGATGCCTCAGAGCGGGTTTGCCCGGTGACCGCCCGTCTGACGATCGCACCGCACCTGTTCGACGTCCTGCTCGCCGGGCTGGCCGAGCGGGGGCAGGGACACCGCGAGAGCGGCGCGTTCCTGCTCACTGACCGGTCCCACCCCGAGAATGAGTTGCCCCAGCCGGTCACCGCGATCGCGTTCTACGACGACCTCGATCCGGACTGCCTCACCGGGCGAATCGACTTCCACGCCGCCGGCTACACCAGGCTTCAGGACCTCTGCCGCCGTGACGGGCGGCGCGTGGTCGGCGACATCCACACCCACCCGGCCCACCGCGTTCAGCAGAGCCGCGTTGACGCTGCGCACCCCATGGTCGCCCGGGACGGCCACGTCGCGCTGATCGCCCCGCACTTCGCGGCCGGCGTCACCGACGTGTCCCCGCTCGGGGTCCACCTGTGGCTGAACGGCGACTGGGCGTCCTTTTACGGAAAACAAGTCGCCGAGCTCCTGCTCGTGACCGAACGGCACTTGGCCGCTGAACTCAGACCGTGGTGGCGCCAGCTGCTGTCCCGCCTGCGCCGTCGGCAACTTCAGGAGAGACGATGACCATCCCGATCACCGATACCTTCAACCGCACCGCCCTGTTGGCAGTGCACGATGGAACCCAGGCGACCGTCAAGGCCGCGCTCGACGCGCACGTCGCGACGGGTATGGCCATCGTCGCGGGCAGCGTGGCCGCGGACGTGCGCGGCCAGGCCGCGTTGTGCACGGCCGTCGCGACGGCGGTCCGCGCGTTCGGCCAGGTCATGGTGATCACAGACGGCAAGGTGCCACTGACCGCCGGGCCGCACCGCGGGTACAGCATCGTGCAGATGATCGATCGGGAAGGTGCCCGGCACGCCGATGACCTGACCGGCGTCCCGGTGGACTGGCCCGTGCTGTACCTCGGCGATGCTGCGCTTCCGGCACCCGCCGGTGGCGTCCGGCTCCGGGTCAGGTGGAGCGGTTGGACCGCTCACGTCCATCCGGCTGACACGGGGACCGACCACGCCGTCGAGGGCAACGTGCTGGCCGCGATCGCCGCCGGGGCCCTCGGTGTGCACGAGGCCTTCGGCGCGATCCGGAACCGCCCGGGCAGCGACGCCGGCTGGCGCACCATCACCGTCAACCTCTGGCAGCCGGGGACCAGCGCCGACGGGCCCGAGCTGACCCACGCACCGGCAGCCTGGTGGATCGTAGGCCTCGGTCACCTTGGCCAGGCCTACGCCTGGGTGATGTCCTGGCTCACCTACGCCGACCCGGCCCGGGTCGAGGTGGTGCTGCAGGACACCCAGCGCGTCGTGGACGCCAACCACAGCACCGGGCTTCTCACTCCGGCGAACCCGGACCCGGTCCGCAAGACCCGTCTGGCCGCGGCGGTCCTCGAGCGGGCCGGTTACGACGTCGTCATCCTCGATCGGCGACTCGATCATACCAACCGTGTGCTGGACGGGGACTACCATGTCGCGCTGCTCGGCGTCGACAGCCTCGATCCTCGCAGGCTCATTTCCGGAGTCGGCTGGAGGCTCGCCATCGACGCCGGACTCGGCGTCGGACCGGCCGATTTCAACGCCCTGCTCCTGCGCCGATTCCCCGCTCAGGTCCCCAGTGACGAGACACCCAGCTGGAAGGATGGCGTTTCGCAGCAACGACGTGCTCCCACGGCCGCCCTCGCCGACCTTGAGCGACGCGATCCCTGCGGATCGGTACAAGTCGCCGGGACCGCTGTCGGCGCGGCCTTCGTCGGCGTCGTCACCGCATGCCTCGGAGTCGCTCAAGGCGCCCGCGCCGCCCTATCGGGAGACGGCTTCGACGTGATCAACCTGCACCTGGAGACCGACGACGTCGATCTCGCACCGGCAACCTGCGAGGTCGAGGTGTTCGGGGGCCGCCTCTTGCCCGTAAGTGACCGGTGCCCGGCCACCTCCGGGATGGCAGCGGGTGAAGGGAGTTAGGCCAGGGTGGCGAGGTGGCGCCCAGCCGAGGGCGGCGGCGCAGCCGGTGCTTGGCCTTGCGCGGCCGTCGTGGCGGACGCTGTTGGGTCGGACGTTGACTGGTCCCGACGTCTTGGCGGCCGTGCGCTTGGACCCAATAACGCGCGCCGCCCCGGCGAATCGCGAGGCAGTACGTCTCCGCGTCTAGTGCCGAGGGCGGCGTGCCTATAGGAGAGCATGGGTGTTGGCCGAAGCGGACCGCCGACTGTCCGCTGATTCGGCAGGCGGAAAGTCTCGTCATCTACAAGGACTTACACCTGCGGCTCGGCCGGTCTGTCGACTGGGTGGGCCGAGCCAGCCGGGCGGAGGAGCGAATCGCGGCGACACCTGATGTTTCATCTATGCTACGGCCTCGATCCTTTAGCTAAGGCGAGGCAAGATCGAGGAAGTAGATTCAGCCAGCCCGGTCGCACTCGATCGTCGTCTGGGCTAGCCGAAGAACTAGTTGGCGAGGCAGAGGGAGCGCCGACGGGGTGATTGGGGGCCAAAGTGAGTGAGGACGTCCTGCTCCGCTTTCTCGGCAGCGGGCTGATCGATGTCGGCGGAGACGACACCAAGCTCGAGAAACTCAGGTTGACCGCAAGTGATCTTGCCGGATCCCTGAGGAAGTCGTCGTCTAAGGCGTTGGCCTACGCCTTGGTGGCCTTCGACCCTCAGGCGCCCGTCGAGGATCCGGTCGTTGTTGACGCTCTCGCCGCCCTCAAGAAGCGCTGGGCGACCTACGTCAACACCTTCTCTGGCCCCCCGGTCGCAGTGGTCCGGGCGATGCTCCTGGATGCCCTGGCGCAGGCCGCAGCGGACGACGATCGCATAGGCGTGGCCGTCGTCGCCTCGGCACGCAACGCGCTCCCATTCATCGAGGCCGGGGACGAGCGGGAAATCTGGGCCGACGTGATCACAGAGATCGAGGAACGAGTCGACGCGCGCGCCGAGACCGAGTGGGCAATACCGTCCTCGATTGCGGTTCCGGCCATGGCGTTCGAAGTTCCGGAGTTGAAAGCGCCGACGGTGACGACGGCACGCGCTGGCCGCGATTACCTCAAGAAGCAGTTTCGGGCGGCCGTCGGACCGCAGTTTAGTGATCCCCAACAGGGCGTTGTGGCTACGAACGGAAACCCTCACTGGCCACAGAACAACCCGAGGGAGTGGGTAACCGAGTTCGGCGACCGCATGGCCGATGCCGTGGCTCAGGGCATCGATGCTGTCGCCAGCAAGACCACGATCGAACAAGCGGATCTTTCGGACCCGCTCCAAGCGTTGGCGGCGAGCGTTTCCAGCTATGTCGAAAATACCCTCAATACCGTGACCGCCGCCACAGCCGGTCTGCAGCGACGGACCAACCTGCTCTGGTGGAAGGAAACCCTGTTCTCCCCGACTACCCGGGTCAGTTACCGGGATCTGCCGCCGGCCACTGCGGCGACGCTGATGGCCTTCGACCTACATCAGCAGGTCCCGATGTTCTCCCCAGCGAGCGTGGCAGCCTTCTTGTCTGAGGCCGTGGTAGGTCTTCCCTCGATCGATCAGGACAAGACCTACCCGCTGCGCGAGTTGGTGGCGGAAGCGCAAACGGAGGCTGGGCTGGCTGTGCTTCGCACCGCCGGAGCCGTCGTGATTTCTCCGCCTGAGGGCCGAGGTCCTCTTCTGGCTTTGATCGCCTATCCCGACGTGCCCGCGGCGTGCGCCGAGGCGGAGTTCCGGCGATTGACCGGGGTGCCGCCAGACGCGCAGCTCACGCTGCCGGGCTGGGCTAGTTGGGTTTTCCGTGAGCTACAGGCGGCTAGGGCTTCGAAGGGTGGCTCGAACGCCATACGCCGGTCGCGGAGGAGCTAGGCATCATGCAGAAATGTACGCGACAGGCCTGCTTCGCCCCGGAGATCGGCTGCGATCTCGGCTATCTGAACTTGTCGAAGTGTTCTGAATGGGCGGGACGCGCGACGCCGGACTCGATTGACGTCGAGCCGACCGATGAGGTGCTGCTGCCGTGGTCGGGAAGTGCGCTGGGTTTGGCGGACCTCGGCTTCGTCGCGGGTCGCGCGCGCCCGATGGTCGTCGGAATTGCCGGCCAGCAAAACGCGGGCAAGACCACGCTATTAGGTGCCTGGTACCTACTACTCGGTCGCGGCGCCGTTGGTCTCGAAGATCGTCAGTTCGCCGGATCCTTCTCGCTCACAGGATGGGAGGCGGTCGCGGGATCACTGCGCTGGAATCCAGGGCAGCCGCCGAGCTTTCCGCCCCACACAACGAGCCGGAGCGGGCGTGCTCCGGGGCTGCTGCATCTGTCCTTCTGGGACGCGAGGCTGGCTCGGGTCACTGACTACCTAATGACCGACGCACCCGGCGAATGGTTTCAGAGATGGTCGGTCAACCGCGATTCGGCCGAGGGCGCCGGAGCGCGCTGGGTCTCGGCCCACGCCGATGTCCTGCTCATCGTTGCCGATCGAGAGGCGTTGTCCGGCGAGAACATGGGGTCGGCCCGCGGGGCTCTGCAGCTCCTGGCCCGCCGAGTGGCTGCAGAGCGGCGGGGACGCCCAGTCGCGTTGGTCTGGACGAAGTCCGACATCGAGATCACCAACCAGATAGAGCAGTCAGTTCGGGAGGCGGTGCGAGGTACCATGCCCGACGCTGAAGAGTTCTCGGTCAGCGTTGTCTCCAGTGGTCCTGGTAAGCACGAGGTTGGTGTCGGCTTGGTTGAGCTCTTGGACTGGATCTTGGCGATACGACGTCCGCGCGTGGAGTTGCCTTCCCCGTCAGCGACTAGCAACGATCCACTTTTCATGTTTGGCGCGAGAACGTCGTGACCATGTCGCGCGACTCGATTCTGCTGCTCGGTGAAAGCGGGGTCGGAAAGACACATTTCGGCGCACAGCTTCTCAGGCGGTTGATGAAGGGTGACGGTCGCCTGCGCATGAGCGGACAGGCAACGAACCTCGAGCCCTTCGAGTCAGCCCTTGAAAGTCTGAACGAAGGAAAGGCAGCCGGACACACCGCCACCTCAACCTACATGGACAGCATTTGGCCCGTCGCCGATGTAGCTGGACACCAAGCGGAGCTCGTCTGGCCCGACTACGGCGGCGAGCAAATCAAGAGCATGATCTCCTCCCGCCGGGTGTCGAACGCATGGCAGTCGCGTGTGCGACAGGCGCCCGCCTGGCTACTGTTGATCCGCCTTCAGCAGACGCGGTTCGGCGAAGACATCTTCTCGCGCCCGCTTGGGGATCTACGCGGGGCGGCGATTGAGAACCGGGAGCTGCAAATCTCTGATCAGGCTCGGCTCATCGAACTCCTGCAGATGCTGGTTTTTGTGGGCGGCGCAGCGACTGGGCGGCAAGCTGATCGTCCAAGGCTTGGTGTGTTGCTCACGTGCTGGGACGAACTCGACTTTGATGGAACGCCGGCGGCGGCTCTAGAAGAACGTTTGCCGATGCTTGCAGCGTTTGTGCGGTCCACCTGGTACGCGCCGTCCATCGTGGGGCTCTCAGCCTTGGGACGGCCACTCAGCCCACACGATAGGGACAGCGACTATGTCAGCCGTGGACCGGAGCATTTCGGTTACGTGGTGAAGCCGGACGGATCGCATTCGTCGGATCTCACCCTGCCGATCCAGATGCTTCTCGACGGCCTGCGATAGCGACGGGCGGGTAGGGCCAAGCGTGATCGTGGAGCAGGCAATATTCGGTGAGGTCAAAGGCGGCCATGCAGTCAAGGCGGCGAGCGGCGACCCAATGCTGGCGGCCGAGCTCGCGCCGCGCCTCGACCTGCCGGACACGGTGCCGCCCGGCGTGGACTGGTCGCCGTTTGTATCAGGCTTCGCACATCGGCACCACTTCGTGGTGGCACGCACCTTTATGGACGTGCGCGCAGCGAGGGCCGGCATGGTGCTGTCCCACGCACTCATCGTGCCAATCGAGGACGTCGTCCACGCACCCGATCTCCGCCCCCTCTTCGATCGACTGATCGTTGAGGCAAACGCGCCGTCGGACCTCCCGGCCCTAAATCTCGACCTTGGTCACGAAGTTCCACCGCCATCGGCCGATCTGCCGGCGGCGGCAGCAGCGCTCTCGACCCGCGAAGCCGGGCCCGTGGTTCGCCTCGGGAACCACGGCTTCGACGAGCTGGTGATATCCCTCTGGGGAAGGCTCTTGCCCGCAATGCGCCGACGCTTCGCCTTCCGGCTGAGCTTCGGCCCCGGCGACCTCGTCGAGACGCCACAACCCGCGCTGGTCTGCACGCCTCCCAGCCTAATCGGGCGATGGCGGGGCCAGCGGCTGATCGAAGCGCAGTACCCCAAGGTGCCCACACTGGCCGCCGCCATGCTCAGCGGCTCCAGCGAAGGCGAGGCCCTGCGCTCCTTCACCGACCGAATCGGTGCCGAGCTCACCAGCTTCAGCGATCTCTCGTTACTCGAGGAAGCGTACCGACTTACCGTTCTGAAGCCGGACACGATCGCCAACACCGTAGCTGCTGTCCGCTTGGTGGGACGTCTATCGCCAACCACTGCGCACGGTGCAGACGACAAGGCCAGCCTGATGGGCCGTCTGACGTCACATCTGGGAAATGCCACGGCGGACGACGTTCTGCCGCTTCGCAACCTGGCTCTGCGAGGCTTTGATCAGGCCGAACGTGTGTGGGCTGAGCTGGAGAACTGGGCCGCGAGGAACAGCTTCCCAGCAGCTCAGGACCCTGCCTTCATGCTGGTCATCGCGGACGCGATGGAGGCATCGGAGAGCACGGAGGACTGGCGAACGGCGGTGCTAGGTGGCCTGTCGCGTTCCGCTCGCGCCCAAGGTGCAGCGTTCGTCACCGCATTCTGGCGGTGGGCGGAGGCAGACCCTGCAATCGTGAAGCTGCTCTGGAAGGTAGTCGAGGCAGACACGGGACTAGAGGACCGACTCGTCAGCGTCGCGCCGCAAAGGTTGAAGTGCGATGCCGCGCGACCAATCCTTGAACATGCCCGACAGGAACATCTCTACCGACTGCACGGTGCGACGGCGTCAGCTGCCTACGACCCTGCCGAGGCGGTTCGCCTGCAGGTCGCAGTCGAGCCACCGCCGGCCGCTGCGGACGGCGTCCGGCTAGCGCTCAGCAAGGCGACACCACGCGAGGTTTTAGTATGTGCAGCCAAGGTGGTCGATCCGAGGGTAATTCAGCTTGCCGCCGAGCAGGTCGCGCAGACACCAACACTGCTCGCGGACGAGGACCTGTCTCGGGAAGCGGCCCGACTGGTTTGGTCAACCGCCTTGGACCTCAACATGGACGCCTGGCGTGGCCCGGCAGATCCGCGCTCAGCCTTCGACGCCGTCCTCGTGGACGTGCTTGACAGTCGACCAGCCCCGCCCCAACTCGTCGAGCGCCTATCGCGCACACCGCTCGCCGATCTGACGGGATTCGCGCGTCGCCCCGAGCTGTGGTCAACGCTGACGGGCACAACCCGGGACGCCTTGATCCGTGCGACGGCGCGAGGATGGCTCGACAACGCCGCCGCCAATAGGGCCACTCCCGGCCTGGAGCCAGAAATCCAAGCCGCGATCCTTAGCGATCACAAGCTCGACGCGCTACTCGATCAGTTCGCGGACGGCCGAGTCGGTGCGGCCATCCAGATCATGCTGGCGCTGCCGGCCTTCGACGAACACCGTTTTTGCGCCTGGCTCCGCCTCGTGGCGAACCATTCCCGCCCCATCCCTCCTACCGACGCCGAGGCGATCGGGCGTCTGACGCAGGAGCGACGGTGGCGGCATGCTACGGACGAACTCCTACGAATGCTGCGGAACAGGCGCGAAGACATCCGGCCCGCCCTGCGCGCCTGTGTGTCGATGCTTGGTCCGCTGGACCGCTGGTGGCACAAGCTGTCCCCGATCAGCCCTGCGGAGAAATGGGAATCGCTAGAGACTCTGGCAGCCGAACTATTCGAAACCGGCCCAGACCATGACAATCTGTGGGCACGAGCCGGCGGCCACAACGCCGACCTTCAACAATTTGGAAACGGCCGCGCGAGGTGGCGGGACGCGCTCAGCAGGATCCGTCGCGGGGGTAAAGGCCCTCGGGTGGACAAGCTCCTGCGTGAGATGCTGACGGAATTTCCCTCAAATGCCTCGCTGCGTTTCATGGCTGACGACAAGGAATTCGGAGGCCGCCTGTGAGCGCCAGATTGAGTGCGACGGCGCGCTTAGAGAGTGAGATGTGAAACCGTGACATTTGACAAAGGTCGCGCGCTGGTAATTGGCATTGCCAACTATAACGAGATCAGCGGCCTCCCTGAGGCCGTGCTAAACGATGCCCGCGACATCGCGTCGGTTCTTCAATCGACCGACTATTGTGGTTTCCTGCCTGGTAACATTCGGCAGCTTCTCGACGGGCAGGCTACGCTGGACGCCATTCGCGCTGAGCTGGCAGAGCTGGCGTCGTCGGTCGATCCGGACGACAGCGTCGTCATTTTTTTCTCGGGACACGGTGCGCGTATCGGCTCGGGACCTACCGAAACGAGCGCGCTAGTCCCGGTCGATTGCCGGGCTACCAAAATGCGGGACAGCGTGCTCGGGGAGCCGGAATTTTCGGCCGCCCTAGCTGGCATAAAGGCGAGGCGACTGCTCGTGCTTATTGACGCCTGCCAGGCCGGCGGCGCGGGCACCTTGAAGAGAAACGAGCATGAGGAAGTTCGGCTCGGGTTTGACGAGAAGTCCCTCGGAAGACTTGCGCAAGGCGCCGGCCGCGTGATCATTGCCTCCTCCCGGGCGAACGAGACGTCACTCGTGCTTCGGGACGCACGTAATAGCGTTTTCACGGAGCGACTACTCGAGGCGTTCAAGGGGAAGGCCCGAACGACGGGCGACGGACTCATCCGCGTCTTCGACGTTTTCAACTACGTCAGTGAGCAGGTCCGGCGAACCGTTCCTGGCCGACAGCATCCAATCTTCAAGGCATCGGACCTCGAAGACAACTTTCCAGTCGCGCTCGATCGAGGCGGAGCGAAGGCAGCGTCCGTCGTCCAGCCAGATGCCCCCGAGCGTTGGCGCGAGATCGAGGAACTCATGTCAGACCTTTACCCAGCCGGCCCGACCGATCAGGATATCTGGGCCCGAGCCGGAGGCGACGTTTCGCGCCTAAAGCTGAGCGGAACTGGCAGGGCGAACTGGTTCGCTGCCTTGCGTACTCTTCGGCTTGGCGGAGGCGGGCAAAACATTAAGGTTCAGACACTGCTCGGCACGGTACTCTCTGATTTTCCTCACCATGCGGAACTCGCGGCATTGAGAGATGAACTTGGGTAGCCGTTCCGAAAGGGGTGCGTCCGTCAGGTCGGCGTTGCGGCCGAGCGGGTCCAGATCTGTGTGGCTGTAGGGTGCAGGCTTGGCAACGTTCAAACGGCGCAACCAGCCGTCCAACCGGACCGGCGCGCCACCATCCCAAGCAGCCGCGCAGCCCGCAGTCGCGTTTCGGCTGCAGAAGCTTGCTTGCGGCTACGGAGAAGTCCGACCCGACGAGAGATCGGCCACGTCTGACGTAGCTGGCGCGTACAGCCATCAAGCATGGTGGCTGGGGGCCGTGGGTGTTCCATGGGTGATCGGATGCCAGCGGCCTCGGAGGGATTACAACCTAAAATCTGGATTTCGAACATGATTAATCGTGCACCTGGCGAACACAATGGGTAACGACCACGCTGGCCTGCTGATATCCGGCGACGCTTTCCTGGAAACGGGCGCAAGAGTTCGGACTGAAAGAGGCTACGGTAAGTAGCGGAGACAGAAAGCGCTGGTGAGAATTAAAAGTCCACAGCTCTGCCATTGAGCTAGCGGCCCGCGTCGCTCAGGTTACCCGACACCGGCGGGAGCGGGCTCGCGGCTTCCGGCCCCGCCGTCTGCGTGGTGGCGGTGGCGCCCGTCACCTACGGGTGGACGTCGGCTGGCAGGATCGGCTGGGCCGACGCCCGGACTCGCCGTTGGTCAGGCTGCCCCGCGCCCTGCTGGGCTGCCCCGCGTCTTGGAGGTGCCGCCATGTCGGAGCCGATCCGCCTCGCCGTGCTGGCCGGGGCAACACTTACCACCGGGTTGGTGGCGGGACTGTTCTTCGCGTACGCCTGCTCGGTGATGCCGGGTCTGGCCGCGACCGACGGTCGGACCCTGGTCGGCACCATGCAGTCGATCAATCGGAAGATCATCAACGGCTGGTTTCTGTCGGTGTTTATCGGTGGGCCGCTGCTCGTGGTGGTGGCCGTCGTCGGGTATGTCGGCACCGGCGGGGCGGTGCTCGGCTGGCTCGTCGCCGCGTTGGTAGGCCACCTGGTGACGTTCGGTGTCACGGGCCGGTGCAACGTGCCGCTCAACAACCGGTTGGAAGCTGCCGGGCCGGTCGACGGGATCGAGGATCTGGCGGGGGTACGGCGATGGTTCGAGACGCCCTGGGTGCGGTGGAACCTGGTCCGCACGGTCAGCTCGGTCGCCGCTTTCGCCTGTCTGATCGGCGCACTGCTCGCCCGCTGAAGAGCCACCGCGACGCGATGCCGGCTGGCGGGTGGGGGACGGCTGCGCTTGGAAAGCGGCTGACCGGGTACGGACCGGGCATGCGGATCGTGGTCGTGGGAGCGAGTGGGAACGTCGGTTCGGCGGTGCTGCGCCGGTTGCGGCGCGAGCGCGACGTGGAGATCGTCGGGGTGGCGCGGCGGTTGCCGCCGACGGGGGCGGGTGAGCCGTACGACGCGGTGCGGTGGCACTCCTGCGACATCGGCCTGGCCGGGGCGGCGGACGAGCTGACCGATGTCTTCGCCGGTGCCGCTGCGGTGGTGCACCTGGCCTGGCAGATCCAGCCCAGTCACGACCAGCACGTGTTGCGCCGTACGAATGTCGGCGGCAGCCGGGCGGTGGTCGACGCGGTGCTGCGCGCGCGGGTGCCGGCCCTGGTGTACGCCTCGTCGGTCGGCACCTACGCACCCGGCCCGAAGGACGTGCCGGTCAGCGAGCGCTGGCCGGCCACCGGGGTGCCCGGGTCGTCGTACAGCCGGGACAAGGCGACGGTGGAGGAGATGCTCGACGGGATCGAGCGGAGCCATCCGGCGCTACGGCTGGTCCGGATGCGTCCTGGCTTGATTTTCCAGCGGGATGCCGGCATCGAGATCAGCCGGTACTTCCTCGGCCCGCTGGCGCCGGTGCGGCTGCTACGGTTCGGCCGGCTACCGCTGGTACCGACCAACCGGCGGCTGCGGATGCAGGTGGTGCACGCCGACGACGTGGCTGACGCGTACGCCCGGGCGATCATGGGTGACGCCCGCGGCGCCTTCAACGTCGCGGCGGACCCGGTGCTGACTCCCGAGCTGGTGGCCCGGCACTTCCACGGCTGGACGGTGCCGGTGGCCGCCCCGGTGCTGCGGGCCGCCGCGGCGCTCACCTGGCGGGCACGGCTGCAACCGGTCGACGCCGGCTGGATCGAGCTGGCTCTCAACGCGCCGCTGATGTCCAGCGAGCGGGCCGAGACCGAGCTTGGCTGGCGCCCGAGCATCGACTCGGTCACCGCCCTGCGGGAACTCTTCGCCGGCATGGCCGAGCGCGCCGGAACAGACAGCCCGCCCCTCGCCATTCCACCCAGCCTCCCGGCCGGCCAGGGCAACCCCTACTGAACCGCCTTTTGCCGCCACTGACCAGGAGCTTCGCGTCGAAGAACCGCCGGCGGATCCAGACGCGAACTTCTTGATCAACCGTGAATGATCGACGGGTCAGCGGACGGTGGAGGCGGTGAAGGTGGGCTTGCCGGAGCCCAGGTAGAAGATGCCGGGGTGGTTTTCGAAGCCGTGGCTGGGGTTTCGGCGCAGGGTCGAGTTCTCGATGCGCAGGGTTCCGGTGCGGTCGTTGCTGACGAAGAAGACGGCCCCACCGCCCTCCCGGGCGTCGTTGTCCTCGACGACCGTGCCCGCGAGACGTACGGAGAACTTGTTGCCGTCGCAGTAGATCGCCCCGCCGCTGCCGCCGCCAGGCGTGCCGGAGCGGGCAGGGTTGGCGCCCTCGCCGACCGCCTCGTTGTCCCGCAGCACGCTGTTGAGGACGACCCAGGACACCCCGATGCTGCTCAACGCGCCGCCGTTGGCGCAGGAGCCGCCGGTGAACGTGCTGTTGACCACGTACACCGGCTGGTCGTCGTGCTGGTCGAGGACCCGGATCGCGGCACCGCCCAGATCCGGGCCGGAGCGGTCGCAGCGGTTGTCGACGAAGCGCGAGTTGACCACCTTGAACCGGCCACCCCGGACGAAGATCGCCCCACCGCCGCCGCCGTCGGTGCGCTGGCCGGTGGAATCGCCATCGGTGAAGGTGAGGTTCTGCACGGTCAGTCGCGGGTGATCCTGGTTGTCGCAGTGCGACGTGGTCCAGCCCTGCAACGCGTCGCAGGTGTTCATGTAGAGGATGCGTCGCTTGCCCTGCCCGCTGAGCGTGACCTTGCCGCCGCCGTCGAGGACCACCTGCGGGCCGTTGGCGTTGCGTACCTTGGCGGTGGCGGTCATCCGGATGGTCACCGGGTCGGGGCCGCAGTCGAAGGTGATGATGCCGCCGGCCGCGACCGCCCGGATGACGGCGGCGGAGGTGCAACTGTCGGCGGTGCCGTTACCGACGGTGCGGGTCGGCTTCGACGTGTCGATCGCCTGCCCGGCCGCTGGAACGCTCACCCGCCCGCCCGGGTTGCCGCTGTTGGGGGCACCCCGGGACGTACGGGTCGGTGTCGGGCTGGCACTGGCAGTCGGCCTGCTGCCCAGCCCGGCCTGAGCCGCCGGGGTGGCCTGCGCGCCCGGTGTCTGCCCCGGCACACTCGGCGCGGGCGCGGCGCCACTCGCCGGCGCCTGCGCGTCGCGCGGGTCGGCGCTCGGTACGGACGGGCTGCACGCGGCGAGGGCGGCGACGGCTAGCCCGAACGCGACAGTGGCGGTGGAGGATCTGAGGCGCACCCCGTGATGCTAGGTCCTGTGTCAACGGACCCGACCCGGCCGTGGGCGGAAGGGTCAGGCGATCGGCACGTGGTGCAGGTGCCGCCGTCGACGCAGCCGGACGGCGAAGACGGCCGCCACCGTGACGATCAGCAGGACGGTGACCACCAGCCCGTGCAGGACGCCCCGGATCAGGTAACCGTCGTCGGTGTGGTCCACCGCCCAGGTGCCGATCTCCCGGCTGGACCAGAACGGCGTCAACTTCGCCCCCGCGTCGGCCGGGTCGAGCAGCATCTGCATCGCCACCACGGTGAGCAGCAACAGCGTGCCCTCAAGTTCGCGGGGCAGCAGGGCACCGATCAGCATGCCGAAGGGTGCGGCCACCGCCACGCAGCAGAGCATCGCCACGGCGATGCCGCCATACCGCAGGTTGTTCGCGTCGACGACGGTGATCAGGAAGAACGGCACCGCGATGGCCAGCCCCAGCGCCCACAGGCCGAGCATCCGCCCGAGGTAGAGGTGGTGCGGCCGGTAGCCGGCGAGCCGGAGCCGGGGCTCCAGTTCGCGAGCCGCGCTGGTGGCGAAGAGGGCTGCGGTGCTGACCGCCCAACTGATGCCGAGCAGCAGCGCGCGCACCGACTGCCCGACGTAGGAGTCGCGCCGGATCAGCCAGAAGGTCAACGGCATCAACAGCAGGAGCAGGAGTACGCCCCGGCGGCGCGCCAGCTCCCGCAGCGTCATCTCGGCCACGGTGACCAACCGGTTCACGATCGGCCTCCCTGGTGGGCGGGGGTCAGGTCGAGTACCACGTCGACCCGGTCGAGCTGGTTGAGCAGGTGGGTCACCACGACGATGGCCCGTCCCTCGTCGCGCAGCCGGGTCAGCTGGTCCCAGAGGTTGACGTAGCTGCCCTGGTCGAAGCCCTGGTACGGCTCGTCGAGCAACAGCACGTCCGGCTGCGCCAGCGTGGACATGGTGAGGTTCAGTTTCTGCCGCGTGCCGCCGGAGAGGTGCCGGGCAAGCACCGCGTTCTCGGCATCCCAGCCGAGCCGCCGGGCCGCCGACCGGCCGGCCTGGCGGGCGGGTCCCCGTGGCACGCCCTGACCGGTGCCGACCAGCACGAAGTGCTCGTCGGGCAGCAGGAAGTCGGCGGTGCCGCCCTGCTGGGGGCAGTAGGCCAGCCGGCCCGAGACGGTCACCTCCCCGGCGTCCGGCGAGACCAGGCCGGCGCAGATCCGCAGGAAGGTGCTCTTGCCGCAGCCGTTCGCGCCGACCACGGCAGCGATCTGCCCGGCCCGTACGGTGAGCGACGAGTCGCGGAGCACCACCTGCCGGCCGTACCGCTTGGTGAGGCCCCGGGCGTGCAGCCGGACGGGGCCCGGGCGCGGGCCGGGCGCGGTGCCGATGCTCTCCACGATGGCGGCGGCGTACGCCTGCGGCGAGCCGAAGACCAGCCACGGATCACCGCCGCCCTCGCGCAGGTGGGTGGCCGCCTCGGCGACCACGTGCCGGACGGCGTTGTCGCCCACTCGGCGCTGGTGCAGCTCGGCCGCGAACGCGCGCAGCCAGTCGTCGGCGTTCACCCGTCGACCCCCTTCGTGACGATGCCGGTCACCGGGGCCACGAACGCCAACCAGGCGTTGCCGCCGTGCCGCAGCGCCGCTCGCCCGTCGTCGGTCAGTTGGTAGTACTTGCGGGCCGGACCGGAATCGCCCTCCCGCCACCGTGCGGTGACCAGCCCGGTGCGTTGCAGGCGCAGCAGCACCGGGTAGAGCGTGCCGCCCTGGATCGGTCCGACGCCTGCGGCGTCGAGCGACTGGGCAAGCTGATAGCCGTAGGACTCGCCGTCGCGCAGCAGGGCGAGCACGCAGAGGTCGAGCACTCCCCGCAGCCACTGCCCCCGACGGTCGGAATCCACCCGCCGAACCCTAGTGCCGCTACCTAGATGGCACAACTACCTAGTGCGGGACGGCAGTCCGACCGGCCGGTGCCGGCGTACCTCAGCCGGTCACCACGTCGGAGATCACCACGGTGACGTTGTCCGGTGCGCCGGCTTGGTGGGCGAGCTTCACCAACTGCTCGCCGCACTGCTGGCGGTCGGCGTGCATGCCCAGCGTGGCGGCGATCGCGTCGTCGGCCACGTAGTCGGAGAGCCCGTCGCTGCACAGCAGCAGCCGGTCACCGGCGGCGACGGTCACCGCGCCCATCGTCGGCGGCGCGTCGGCACCCTGCACCGCCCGGGTCACCAGCGAGCGCTGCGGGTGGTGGCGGGCCTGCTCGGGGGAGAGGGCACCCTGGTCCACAAGCGCCTGCACGAACGTGTCGTCCCGGGTCAGCTGGCGCAGGTGGCCGTCGCGGAGCAGGTAGCAGCGGGAGTCGCCGACCTGCGCCAGTACCAGCGTCTCTCCGGCCAGCAGGGCCGCGGTCAGCGTCGTACCCATGCCGTCCCGGGCGGGGTCGGCGGCGATCGCGGCGTGGATGCGCTGGTTGGCGGTGCTCACCACGGCGCGCAGCGCCTCGGTGGCGTCGTCCGGTGCGGTCGGCGGGACCAACTCGTCGAGGATCCTGATGACGATCTCACTGGCCACCTCACCGGCGGGCAGCCCACCCATGCCGTCGGCCACCGCGACGAGGCGCTCGCCGGCGAGGGCGGAGTCCTCGTTGTTGGTCCGGACCAGACCGATGTCGTTGAGGATGGCCGAGCGGAGGATCAGCGTCATGGGACAAGCTTGCCAAGAAGACCCTTCCCGCGTCTCTACGCACTACTGCGTAGGGTTGAGGAATGTTGCCGGTGTCCATGGTCGGGCGTGCCGGTGAGCTGGCTGAGCTGGCCCGGGCCTGGTCCAGCGTGGTCCTGGGCCGCCGCCGTTCCCCGGCCGTAGCGGTCGTCACCGGGGGACCGGGCGTGGGCAAGAGTCTGCTGGTCGCCGCCGCGCTGGACGGCTTCACCCCGCGACCGGAGGTGGTGCTCAGCGGTGCCGCCCGGGTGCACAGCCCCGCCCCGTACGACTGGTTGGCCGCGGTGTTGAGCGGACGTGACACCGCCCGGCTCGACCTGCCGGCCGACGCGCTGGCCTGGCTCGCCCAGCAGCCCACCGCGCCGCGTGAGCGTTATGCCCCCGGCACCCTGCTCCGGCTGGCCGTGCGTACCGTCCGGGTGCTCGTCGGTGCCGGTCCGGCGGTGCTCGTGGTGGAGGACCTGCACGCCCTCGACCCGGCCAGCCTCAACCTGGTCGGCGAACTGGCCACCGCCGACGGGCTGCCGGCCTTGCTGGTGGTGGCGACCAGGCCCGCCGCGCGCGCGGTCTCCCCGGAACTCGCCGGCCGCACCCTGGCCCGGCTCTGCGGAGTACGCGGCGTGGTGCGCCAGCACCTCGGCCCGCTGCGTCCGGCCGAGGTCGCCGAGGTGCTGACCCAGGTGTACGCGGACCCACCTCCCGAGCTGGCGCACGAGATCTGGCGACGCACCGACGGCAACCCGTACGCGCTCACCGAACTGCTCGCCGCACACGCCGGGCAGGATCCCGACGCCCTGCTGGCCTCGGCCGGCCCGCCGGTGCCGCCCGAGTCCGATCCTGCGCTCTCCCCGTCCCGTCCGGCCGTGCCCGCCTCCCGGGCTGCCGTGCCGGCGGAGTTTAGTCCCGGACGGTCGAGGCGCAGCCGTGTCGCGCCTTCGGCGGCCCCGCGTCCGGTCTGCCTGACCGGCCGGGAGGCGGAGGTGCTCGACTGCCTGGTCGCCGGCATGTCCAACAAACAGGTGGCCCGCGCCCTGGGCATCTCGGTACGCACGGTCACCGTGCACGTCTCCAACCTGCTCCGCAAAACCGGCACCGCCTCCCGTACCGAAGTGGCCCTCTGGGCGGTCCGCCAACACCCGACCCCCCAGCACCCCCCGCACCCCCCGCACCACGGCGCCGATCATGAAGTTGTTGCCCCAGCAAGCGCTTACCCATCGCAATAACTTCATGATCGACGGACTGGTGAGGGTGGGTGGGTGGGTGGGGTGGGTCAGGATTCTGGGGGGAGGGTGGTGGCGGGGGTGTTGAGGGTTACTTCGGTGGGGGTGACGGTGGAGATCTGGTCGGCGAGGACGTAGACGGCACCGGTGGGCACCAGCTCGGTCGACACCTTCAGGTAGCCGGTGCGCAGCAGTCGGGCGGCGAGGTCCGCTGGCACGTCCGGTTCCTCCACGGTGGCGGATTCGATTAGCTCGTCCAGACTGCTGCCCGGGTCGGTGGTCGGTGCCTGCACGGTCACCGCGTTCGGGTCGCCGCGCTGGACGAGGTCCACGGTGCCTACGTCGACGCCGGCCGAGTCGACCACCCGCATGCCGGTGGTGACCCGCGAGAGGGTGGTCCGTTGATCGATACCCTGCTGCTCCATCCCCGCGCGGTTCCCAGCCTCCCCTTCCCCTAAACCACCCCCACCCCAGCCCTGCCCGGAGCCCGTGTTGATCAAGAAGTTTTGGTCGGGGAAAGCGGGGGCGAATCTTGACCAAAACTTTTTGATCATCGCAGCGGGGCGGGGCGGGTTAGTCCCTGTCGCTCCGCTACGCGAAGCGGCCCTAATCGGGAGGAAGTAGGTCTACTTCCGAGTTAGGGGGTTGGGGGGGCGGGGAGTTAGTTCGCGCCAGGTGTCGGTGCCTTGGAGCAGGGCGCGGATGGTGTCCTCGGCCTCGTCGACGGTGTCGTACTCGTAGAACCGGGAGACGCCCTCGGCGCCGCCGGCACGTTGCTCGACGAACCATCGGTCGGCATCCGCCCGGAGGAAGACGTCCCGCCGGGCCAGTCGCCCCCATTTCCCGTTCCACCAGTGCTTTCGCTGCTCCATGGCGGGACTCTATCGAACATTTGTCCGACACAAGTCGGCCCCTGCGGGATTCCCACAGGGGCCGATGTGCGGGTGCCGGATTCAGCGCGCCGCGGGCGGTTCGTCCCGGCGGCCGAGCACGTCGTCCAGGGCACCGCGCTGCTGAGCCGGGGTGGTCCGGCCGGCGGCGACGAGGGCGTCCCGGATCTCGGTGAGCAGTTTGATCTCCTCACTCGGCGCGGCCGGCGGCGGCTCCTCGCCCCGCTGGCGGCGCTCGGCCAGCCGGTTCATCGGAAACACCACCAGGAAGTACAATGCGGCGGCGGTGAGCACGAAAGTGATCAACGCGTTGACGAACGCTCCCCAGGTCACGGGGTTATCGGTGCCCAGGCTGAACTGGGCTCCGTCGCCAGCGGGGCCTGGGCCGATCAGATTGATGATCGGCTTGAGGAAAGAGTCGGTGAACGCCGTGACCAGCCCCGTGAACGCGGCGCCGATCACGATGCCGACCGCGAGGTCGACGACGTTGCCGCGCATGATGAAGTCTTTGAATCCCTTGATCATCCATTACTCCCGAGGTGTCCCGTCTATGTCGGGGACAACCTATGCCCCGGGCGAGGGCTCCAGAAAAGTGCCGGCTTCCCGGGCGGCCAGCTCCGGATCGCCGGCCCTGATCGCGGCCACCAGCCGGGCGTGGTCGACGTGCCGGTCCGGCGTCAGCGCATCGCCCATGGCCTGAGTGAGCGTGCTGCGCATCGCGGTGCCGACCGAGGCGTACAGCTCGGCGAGCATGGTGTTGTGCGCCGCCGCGACCACGGCGGTGTGCAGCGCGGCGTCGGCCGCCACGAAATCGGCGACCCGGCCGCCGCGCCAGGCCGCCTCGCGGGCGGCGAGCGCGTCGTCGAGGGCGGCCAGGTCCTCAGGGGTACGCCGCCGAGCGGCGAGCCGTGCGGCCTCCACCTCGAAGGCCCGGCGTACCTCGATCACCTCGGTCATCCGGTGGTCGGTGAGCCGGCGGGCCACCACCGGGGCGAGTTCGTCGGTGGAGAGGACGTAGGTGCCGGAGCCCTGGCGGCATTCCAGCACCCCGGCGTGGGCCAGGGCGCGGACCGCCTCGCGCACCGTGTTGCGTCCCACGCCGAGTGTCTCGACCAGTTGCGGCTCGGTCGGGATCCGTCCGCCCACCGGCCATTCGCCCTGCATGATCCGCTGCCGGAGCTGGGCGATGGTCTCCCGGACCCGACGTCCGCGCGGCGGCACCGGGGTGGAATCGACTGCGGGTGGCACTCGTTACAACCTCTCGCCGGAATTCATCCCATGATTGTAAGTTCGAGGTCATGCCCCCGTCACCCCCCGCCGTCCCGAAGCACACGGTCGACCGCCAGGCCATCCCGACCGAGGCGGTCGACCGCGAGGCCATCCCGACGGCGGTCGACCGCGAGGCCATCCCGATGGAGGAGGTCACCGGTCAGGGCGTCCGGACCGTCGAAGCGGGCGCGGTCGACCCGGCCAGCGATGCGGCTTCGACCACGTCCCGCGCAAATGCGGGATGGTTGGTGCTGGCCGGGATGCTGCTGGTGGCGCTCAACCTGCGGGCCGCCGTCACCAGCCTCGGTCCGCTGCTCGACGAGGTACGCGTCGGACTGGCC
This sequence comes from Verrucosispora sp. WMMD573, assembly GCF_027497175.1. Taxonomy (NCBI): domain Bacteria; kingdom Bacillati; phylum Actinomycetota; class Actinomycetes; order Micromonosporales; family Micromonosporaceae; genus Micromonospora; species Verrucosispora sp. WMMD573. The sequence goes on from NZ_CP114901.1 coordinate 1,775,671, forward strand.
CTCTCCGGGACGATGGCCGGGTTCGTCACCACCCTGCCCACCATCGCGTTCGCCGGGCTCGGGGCGGCCACCCCGTGGCTGGTCCGCCGGTTCTCCCCGGCCCGGCTGCTGGTGCTGGCGATGCTGGCCCTCACCGTCGGGCAGGTGTTGCGGGCGGTCACCGGTTCCGCCGTGATGTTCCTGCTCACCAGCGCGCTCGCGCTGGCCGGGATCGCGGTGGCGAACATCCTCCTGCCGATGCTGGTCAAGCAGCACTTCCCGCATCGCACCGGGCTGGTCACCGGGGCGTACACGATGGCGCTGACGGTGGGCACGACGGTGGCCGCCGCATCGGCGGTGCCGGTGGCGCACGCCTTCGGCAGCTGGCGGGCCGGTCTGGGCGTCTGGGCCGGGCTGGCGGCGGTGGCCGTACTCCCATGGCTGCCGGCGGCGCTGCGCGGCCGGACCGCCGCACGGCGGAGCGGCACCGCCCACCGCCCGGGTGTGCGGCCGGGACGTACCCGGCTCGGCTGGGCGATGGCGGTCTACTTCGGGGCGCAGTCGCTGAGCGGGTACGCGATCATGGGCTGGTTGGCCCAGATGTTCCGGGACGCGGGTTTCCGGCCACAGGACGCCGGGCTGCTGCTTGCTGGGGTGACCGCACTCGGGGTGCCGATCGCGCTGCTGATGCCGACGCTCGCCGGCCGCCTGGGCAGCCTGCGTCCGTTGGTCTTCGCGCTGACCACCGCCTCCAGCCTGGCGTACCTGGGTCTGGCGTTCGCGCCGCGCAGCGGGGCGCTGGTGTGGGTGGTGCTGCTGGCCTTCGGGCAGGGCGCGTTTCCGCTCATCCTGGCCACCATCGGGCTGCGGGCCCGCACCGCCGACGGCACGGTCGCGCTGTCGGCCTTCGCACAGAGCACGGGTTACGTCATCGCGGCGTCGGGGCCGCTGCTGGTCGGGATTCTCCACGACGCGACCGGGGGATGGTTGGCGCCGATCGGCTTCCTACTGATCGCCCTGGCAGTGCAGACCTGCGCGGGCGTGCTGATCGCTCGCCCCCGCTACATCGAGGACGAGCGTTGAGCCGCCGGGGTCAGGAGGAGGCCGGCGTCGGATCGCCGGCAACCGCCTGCTCGACGGTGGGATAGGTGTGCAACACCTCAACCAGGCCACTCACCTCCAGGATCCGCAGGACGCCGCGCTGGGGCGCGGCAAGCCGGACCACTCCGCCGGCCTCGTCGCAGCTGTTCTTCGCGCGGACGAACACCGACAGACCGGTAGAGTCGCAGAATGAGACATCCGACAGGTCGAACACGAGGCGACTGCGCCCCTTGTCGAGCAGGTCGGTGATCTGGTCCTGCAACTGCGGTGCGGTGGCCATGTCCAGCTCGCCAGCGACCGACACGACGACCACGTCACCGCGCTGTTCCGTGTGCACCGTCAAGGACATTCGCCAGACCTCCTGTTTATCGGTGGAACGGTATCCCACCCGGACCGTGATACGCAGAACGGGAGCAGGATCAGGTGGCCACGATCATTCCGTTGCTCTGCGACAAGTAGTTCGTCGGGCCCCGGTGATAGAGTCCGGCCGGTCCAGGTCTAGGGGGTATTGCCATGGCGCTCAGCGCTGACGAGAGCGGTCGGTTGGGTGAGCTGCTGACCAGCCGCGCCGACCAGATCACCCAGCGGTGGACCGAGGTCCTAGCCGGGCAGCTGCGGGGCCGGCTCAGCCAGGCCGAACTGGTCCGGCAGGTTCAGGAACTTCATCGCGCCCTGGTCGACGCCCTCAGCAAGGGCGCGGTCGACCTGAACGCCGAGGACGCCACCGAGCTGCGGGCCGTGCTCGCCGAGTTCTCCCGCGGGCAGGCCCGGCAGGGCTTTTCCGCCACCGAGACCGCCACCGGCGTGTTCGCCCTCAAGGAGGCGCTGCTCACCGCACTGGAGGCCGACCAGAGCGTGGCGACCCTGCGTGACTACGTCGCCTTCTCCGCGCTTGTCGATCAGATGGGTCTGTTCACCTTCGAGACCTTCGTCCGCACCCGGGAGAGCCTGATCGCCGACCAGGCCGAGCAACTGTTGGAGCTCTCCACCCCGGTGGTCAAGCTCTGGGAGGGCGTGGTGGCGGTGCCGCTGGTCGGCACGCTCGACTCGGCCCGTGCCCAGGTGGTGATGGAGCGGCTGTTGCAGACCCTGGTCGACACCGGCTCGCCGTACGCGATCATCGATATCACCGGCGTACCGGCGGTGGACACGCAGGTGGCCCAGCACATCCTGAAGACCGTGGTGGCCGCCCGACTGATGGGTGCCGACTGCATCATCTCCGGCATCCGGCCGCAGATCGCGCAGACCATCGTCGCGCTCGGCATCGAGTTCGGCGACATCGCCACCAAGGCGAGTCTCGCCGACGCGCTGCGGCACGTGCTGCGGCTCACCGGGGTCGAGACCTCCCGCCGCCAGTCGCGTCGGGAGGCGTGATGGAGCGGGTGCCGATCCTCAAGATCGGCGACATCCTGCTGGTCTCCATCCAGGTGGACATGTCCGACCAGACGGCGGTCGCGCTCCAGGAGGATCTGGCCGAGCGGATCGTCGCGACCGGTTGCCACGGGGTGATCATCGACATCACCGCGCTGGACATCGTCGACTCCTTCGTCGGTCGGATGCTCTCCACCATCGCCTCGATCTCCCGGGTGCTCGACGCGGAGACGGTGGTCGTGGGAATGCGCCCAGCCGTCGCGATCACCCTGGTCGAGTTGGGGCTGTCGCTCAACGGCATCCGCACCGCCCTCAACGTCGAGCGGGGGATGGAACTCATCGCGATGGACCGGGTTCACGACCACGACAATCCGGACGACGATCCAGTCCCAGAGCCGACGGCGTCGCCGTGACCAGCGGGGTCGACCTGGGCCGCCCCCAGACGCAGTCGGTCGGCAGCGACGAGGATGTCGTACGCGTCCGCCAGTTGGTGCGTACCGTTGCCGTGGCCGTCCGACTCTCCCTGGTCGACCAGACGAAGGTGGTCACCGCCGCCAGTGAACTCGCCCGCAACACACTCGTCTACGGCGGCGGTGGGACGGTCGAGGTGAGCGCCATCGACAACGGTCGGCGACCCGGCATCCAGATCGTCTTCGCCGACTCCGGTCCCGGCATCGCCGACCTGGATCTCGCGCTGACCGACGGCTACACCACCGGTGGTGGCCTGGGCCTCGGCCTCAGTGGTGCCCGCCGACTGGTCGACGAATTCGACATCCAGACCGCGCCCGGTCAGGGCACCAGGATCACGATCACCAAGTGGTCCCGGTGACCGTCGAACCGGTCGCCGACCGGGGCACCTGGTTCCGGGTGGAGAACGGCAGCGCCGGTAGCGCCGTGCGACGGGCCGCCGAGCGGCTGGGCAGCCAGTTGGGCCTGCCCGCCGGGCGGATCGCCGACCTGGCCATCGTGGCCGCCGAACTGACCAGCAACCTCATCAAGCACGCCGACGACGGGTTGCTGCTGCTCCGCCCGGTACGCCGGGAGCTGGACGCCGGCGTGGAGATGATCGCGGTCGACAACGGACCGGGCATGGTCGATCTCGCCGACTCCGCCCGCGACGGACACTCCACCGCCGGGACGCTCGGCATCGGTCTCGGCGCGATAGTCCGGCAGGCGAGCTGGTTCGACGCGTACTCGCGGCCGGGCCGGGGGACGGTGATCGCCGTACGGGTCTTCGCCGCCCCGGACACCGCAGCATCCTGGGTCGGTGGGCTGACCCGACCGTTGACCGGGGAGACGGTCAGCGGGGACGGTTATGCGTTCCGCGTCGTGGACGATCGCCGTCAGGTGTTGGTCAGCGACGGTCTGGGGCACGGGCCGCTGGCTGCGGCGGCCACCGATGCGGCGCTCGCCGCATTTCGGAACGCCCCGGCGGCGTCGCCGGCTGAGGTGGTCGGTCACCTGCACCGGGCGATGTCGCACACCCGCGGTGCGGCCCTCGCCGTGGCCGAGCCGGACCCGGCGGCCGGCGTGCTGCGGTACGCCGGGCTCGGCAACATCACCGGCGTCGTGGCCACCGGTGACGGTCGGCGTCGCGGTCTGGTCTCCCTGCCCGGCATCGCCGGGCACCAACGACCGGTGATCCGGCAGTACGACTATCCCTTCGAGGCGGACAGCCTGCTGGTCATGCACACCGACGGCGTGGTCGACAGGTGGCAGCTCGCCGACTACCCGGGTCTGACCGGGCGGGCGCCCCTGGTGGTGGCCGCCACCCTGCTGCGTGACGCCGGCATCCGGCGCGACGACGCCGGGGTGCTGGTGGCGAGGCTCTGGTCATGACCACGACACCGTTGCTACAGATGACCCTGCGGGTGGAGCAGGACATCTTCGTGGTCCGCCAGCGCGGCCGGGAGGTCGCCGCAGCGGTCGGCCTGGAGCATCAGGACCAGGTCCGGATCGCCACCGCGTTGAGCGAGGTCGCTCGTGACCTGCTGCGGGCGGCCGGCGGTGCCGACGTGGTGTTCGCCGTTGCCGACACGCCGGACGGGCGTGGTCACCTGCGTGTCGATCTCACTCCGGTGGCACCCCTGCCAGGTGGGCGGTACGAGCCGGAGTCGGGCGCGGTGGCACGCCTGGTGGACACATTGAGCGTGCTGACGGTCGAGCGGGATACGGTCGTCAGGATGTCACGACGGGTTCCGACAACCGCCCGGACGCTCACCCCCGAGCGTCTGGCGGAGTTGCGCGCCCAGCTCGGCGAGAGCGTCCCGGGCACCGCCGAGGAGGAACTCGCCACCCAGAACCTTCAATTGATCAACGCTTTGGACGAGGTACGCAACCAGCGCGACGAGCTGGCCCGGCTCAACGAGGAGCTGGAGCAGACCAACCGGGGCGTGATGGCGCTCTACCAGCAGCTCACCGACGAGTTGGAGGCGACCAACCAGGGCGTGGTGGCCCTCTACGCGGAGCTGGACGAGAAGTCGGCGCAGCTGAGGGCGGCGAGCGAGTCCAAAAGCCGTTTCCTGGCCAACGTCAGCCACGAGCTGCGGGCACCGGTGACCGCGATCATCGGGCTGGCCCGCCTGCTCGGCGACTCGGCGTCCGACCCGCTCACCACCGAGCAGGAACGCCAGGTCGGCCTCATCCGTGCCTCGGCGTCGGATCTACTCACGCTGGTCAACGAGCTGCTCGACCTGGCCAAGGCGGAGTCGGGCCGGATCGAGCCGGAGTGGGCCGAGGTGGACCTGCGGGTCGTCTTCGGCCAGTTGCGCGGCACGCTGCGGGCGTTGCCCACTGCCGACGGGGTCGAACTCCTGGTCGAGGAGCCGGCCCCGCCGGCCACGGTACGCACCGACGAGGTGCTGCTGGCTCAGGTGCTGCGCAACCTGCTGCACAACGCGCTGAAGTTCACCACCGAGGGCGAGGTCCGGTTGCGGGCGGAGCGGCACGGTGACGGCTGGCGGCTGATCGTCTCCGACACCGGGCCGGGCATCCCGCCGGAGCTGCACGACCGGGTGTTCGAGGAGTTCTACCAGGCGCCCGGCCCGACCCGGGTCGGCGGTACCGGCCTCGGCCTGCCGTACGCCCGGCGGCTGGTGAACCTGCTCGGCGGCACTCTCGACCTGGCCAGCGAGCCGGGTCGCGGCAGCACCTTCACGGTGCGGCTGCCCACGGACGGGACGTGACGTGGACGGCGCGGCGACAGTGCTGGTGGTTGACGACAGTCGGACCAAGCGCTACCTCCTGGTGAACTGGCTGACCCGGGCCGGCTTCACGGTGCTGGAGGCGGAGACGGGTGGCGAGGCGCTCAGCCGGGTCGGGGTGGACCCGATCGACCTGGTCGTGCTCGACGTCCGGCTGCCGGACCTCAGCGGCTTCGAGGTGTGCGAGCGGATCAAGTCGGCGCACCCGGCGTTGCCGGTGATCCACGTGTCCGCGCACGCGGTCGACACGAACGACCGGACCCAGGGCCTGACCCGAGGCGCGGACGCCTACCTGGCCGAGCCGATCGAGCCGGAGGAACTCGTCGCGACCACCCAGTCGGTGTTGCGGTACTACCAGGCCCGGCAGCGGGCCGAGCTGCTCGCCGAGCGGCTCACCGGGCTGGCGGACACGAGCGTCGCGGTGCACGCCGCGCCGAGCTTCACCAAGCTGCTGCAGGCGGCCGCGTCCGGCGCCGCAAGAATCTTCAAGAGCCCCGCCGCGGTGATCGCCGAGACCTTCGACGGGGACTGCCTCGCCGGGGTCTGCGCCGGGCCCGGTGCCGTACCCCGCGTCGTGCCCTGGGTCGTCGACGACACCGGGGTGCCGACCGGTGCCACAGTCGTGGTGCAGGAGCCGGACGGCTGGTCGCTTGTCGACTGGCCGGCCGGCGACACCGTCACCGTCGCCGCCGCCCGGCTGCGCGAGGACCGCGCGCCGCTCTACGTCGTGGTGCCCACCGCGACGCAGACCGCCCGTACCCCGGTGCTGGTCCAGCTCGCCCAGGCGGTGGCCTCCGCCGTGGAGGCGCAACGCTCCTTCGACGAGGAACACCGGATCGCGGTGACGCTGCAACGCAGCCTGCTGCCCCGGCAGATCCCGCAGATCACCGGCCTCGACCTGGCCGTGCGCTACGAGCCGGCCAGCGCCCGGACCGAGGTGGGCGGCGACTTCTACGAGCTGGTGATGCTCGACGGTCACCTGCTGTTGGCCATCGGCGACGTGGCCGGTCATTCCCTGCACGCCGCAACCATCATGGCCGAGCTGCGGCACGCGCTGCGGGCGTACGCGGTGGAGGGGCACCAGCCGGGCGAGATCCTGCACCGGGTGAACGAGCTGATGCGTACGCTGCTGCCCAGCGAGCTGGCGACGATCTGCGTGCTGCTGCTGGAGCCGACCACCGGTCACATCCGGCTGGCCAGCGCCGGCCACCTACCCCCGTTGATCATTCAGGACGGCAAGGTGGAGTACGTGCAGCATGCCGCGCCGCTGCTCGGGGTGCGTGCGCCCCGCCCCGCCGATCTGGAGTTCGTGCTGCCGGCCGGGGCGACGATGGTCTTCTACACCGATGGCCTGATCGAACGACGGGACGCGACGATCGACGAGGGACTGTCCGCCCTCGCGGCGTGTGCCGCCCAGGTCGACGACGACCTCGACCGGTACTGCGAACGGCTACTCGTCGAACTGGCTCCGGACGAGATCCAGGACGACGTCGCCGTGGTCGTCCTCCGTCGCCGCTGAGGTGCGACGCCCTCGGTGGCGAGTGGCCCTTCCTAACGTCGACTCTGGGCGTACGCGGCGGGGGAGACGCCGGTCGTCGCGGTGAAGTCGCGTATCAGGTGAGCCTGATCGCTGTAGCCGAGTTCGGCGGCGAGCCCGGCCCAGTCGAGCGGCCCGTCCGCCGCCCGCTCGATCGCCTCGTGCAGTCGGTAGCGGCGGATCACCCACTTGGGACCGATCCCGACGTGGGTGAGGAAGAGCCGCTGCAACCGGCGGACGGAGACGCCGTGCTCGCGGGCGAACTCGTCGACCCGGCGTACGTTCCGGTCGGTCCGGATCGTCTCGACCAGGCGCATCACCTCGTCGTTGACGGGATCTGCTCGGGGTGCCCAGCCGGTCAGCAAGATGTCCAGCGCCTGGCAACGTTCGGTGTCCGTACCGGCGCAGACCATGTGATCGGGTGCGGTACCGGGGAGCGGCTGCCGTCGGCCGGTCAGCTCGGCGACCGACCGCCGCCAGAACGGATGGAACCCGCCGGGCCGGAACTGCACCCCGCTGACCCGCCCGGAGCCGGTCAGAGTGATCGAGAAGAGTTCGGTGCCGACGCCGGCCACCTCCGCGCGCTCCGGGCCGTCACCGTCGCGCTGGAACACCACGTTGACCGCCGGATGCGGGACGATCCGCTGCTCGAACGGTTCGGTGAGGTCCCAGTCGATCAGCCAGTAGTGCTCCACCCAGTGGCGCAACGGAACCGCGGGCGGGTGCCGTCGGAACCGCACCCGCCGCTGCAACCGGGCCGGGTCGAGGATGCCCCGGTAATCTGCGCGCGGCTGTCGCATTCGTTCAAGACCACCCTCATACGCTGGCCCTATGGCCACTCACACTAGCGACCTGCTGGCGGCTGCGGCACCGCGAACCGTGGCGGTGGTTCGGCAGATCACCGATGACCAGCTCGACCTGCCGACTCCCTGTCGGGACTATCGCGTCCGTGACCTGATCAACCATCTGTACGAGGTGGTGGTCAACTTCCAGACCCTCGCCCGTCGCTCGCCGGTGACCTGGGCCGACAAGCCCGACTACCTCACCGAGGGCTGGCGGGACCGGTTCGAGGCCGAGACCCGCCGACTGGTCGAGGCGTGGTCGGACCCGGCCAGCGAGCAGGGCGTCTCGCCGGGGATGGGGATGCCTCAGCAGGTGGTGGGTGGGATGGCGCTGCTGGACCTGACAGTGCACGGCTGGGACCTCGCGGTCGCCACAGGTCAGCCGTACGGTGCGGCGGCCGAGGTGCTGCCCGCGCTGCACGAGTTGGCCCGCCAGCTCGGTCCGACGGCGCGGCAGACAGGCGTGTTCGCCGAGGCGGTGCCGGTCGAGGCTGGCCCGCCGGACCTGCCTCGGCTGCTCGGCATGACCGGCCGCGACCCGGCCTGGTCCCCGGTCGGCTGACCGGCGACCCGCCGGTAGCCACCTTGACGCCACTATTCACTCAGTGAATAGTGGCGTGGTGTCCACACCGCACCTGCTGTTGGGTCTGCTCGCCGCCGGCACCATGCACGGTTACGAGTTGAAGCGGGCCCACGACACGCGGCTGCCGCAGGCCCGCCCGTTGGCGTTCGGGCAGGTCTACGCCACGCTGGGTCGGCTGCTGCGGGACGGGTTGGTGGCGCCCACCGGCCCGGAGCGCCTTGCCGGCCCGGACCGGACGGCGTACACGCTCACCGAGCAGGGGCGGGCCACGCTGGACCGGTGGCTCAGCAGCGTCGAGCCGCCGATGCCGTACGTGAACAGTCCGCTGTTCGCGAAGGTCGTGGTGGCGTTGCTGGTGGCCGACGTGGACCGGGCGCGGTCGTACCTCGTCGCGCAGCGGCGCGCGCACACCGAGCGGCTGCGTGAGCTGACCGCGCTGAAGACGGCCCCGTCGGCCAGCGTCGACGACGTCGTGGCGGCCGACTTCGCCATCGCCCATCTCGACGCCGACCTGCGGTGGTTGCACACCACCCTGGACCGGGTCGCCGACTGGCACCGGGAGGTGCACTCGTGACGCTACTTCAGGCTCGCGGTCTGGTGAAGTCGTACGGACCCACACCCGCACTGCGGGGCATCACCCTCGGCATCGACGAGGGGGAGATCGTCGCGGTGACCGGGCCGAGCGGCTGCGGCAAGTCCACCCTGCTGCACTGCCTCGCCGGCATCCTGCGGCCGGACGCCGGTGAGGTGAACTGGCGGGGGCACCGGCTGGACACCTGGTCCGAGGCGGCCCGGTCCCGGCTGCGGCGTACCGAATTCGGGGTGCTGTTCCAGTTCGGGCAGCTCGTCCCCGAGCTGACCGCGGCGGAGAACGTCGCCCTTCCGTTGTTGCTCGCCGGCACGGGGCGGCGAGCGGCACGGACAGCGGCGCTCACCTGGCTGGCACGGCTGGGTGTGGCGGAGTGCGCCGACGTGCGCCCCGGCGAGATGTCCGGCGGTCAGCAGCAGCGCTGCGCCACCGCCCGGGCACTGGTCACCGAACCACGGGTGCTCTTCGCCGACGAGCCGACCGGTGCGTTGGACACCCTCGCCGGGGAGCAGGTGCTCACCCAACTGGTCCGGCTGGCCCGGGAGCAGCACACCAGCGTCGTCCTGGTCACCCACGAGCCACGGATCGCCGCGTACGCCGATCGTGAGGTGGTCCTGCGTGACGGCGTGATCGACCACACCGGGCTGGGCCTCGACGCGCCGCTCGCCGGCGGCTCCCGGTGAGCCTCGCGACCCTGACCAGGCTGGCGCTCGCCGGCAACCGCACCGACGCCGCCCGGGTGGCGTTGACCGCGCTGAGCGCCCTGCTGGCCAGCCTCGCCGGGCTCGCCGCCCTGACGGTGCTGGCCATCCCCAGGCCACCGGGTGACCCGTGGCAGCAGTCCGAGCAGTACGTCAGCGCGCTGCTGCGCGAGCCGGGGCTGCGCGGCGGGACGGCGTTCGCGCTGGTGCTGCTGACCATCCCGGTACTCGCCCTGGCCGGGCAGAGCGCCCGGCTGGGTGCGCCGGCGCGGGACCGTCGGCTTGCCGCGCTCCGGCTGGCCGGTGCGACCCCCGGCCAGGTGACCCGGGTGGCGATGCTGGAGACCGGGCTCGCCGGCCTGGTCGGCACCCTGGTCGGACTGGCCGGCTACCTCGTCGGGCGGTCGGTGCTGCGCCGTCCCGACGCCAACGGCCAGCTGGCCCTGCCCACGGACGTGCTGCCGCCGGTACCGGCGATGGCGATCGTGGTGCTCGGCCTGCCGCTGCTCGCCGCGGCGGCCACCCTCGTCCTGCTGCGTCGGGTCGCCACCACGCCGCTCGGCGTCATCCGCCGGGCCGGTCGCACCGGGTCGCCCCGCCCGTGGCCGGCGCTGCTCATCGGGCTCGGCGTGCTGGCGGCGACGATGGTCGAACCGATCCAGTGGGCGTTGCGGGGCGCCGCCGTCGAATGGCTGGCCCTCGTCGTGCTGCTCGGCATCTTCGGTGCGGTGATGGGGGTGATCTTCGGGACCGCTTGGATCTCGCATCTGGCCGGGCGGACGCTGCACCGTCACGCCCGGCGTCCGGCCGCCCTGCTGGCGGCCCGCCGGCTGACCGACGACCCGTGGGCCAGCAGCCGTACCTTCGCCGCCCTGCTGGCTGCTCTGATCATCGCTGGCGGCGCGGCGGCCTTCCGGGCCTCGTTCCAGCTCCGGGCCGAACTGGAACAGGAGCAGAACCGGTTGGCCGGCTTCGGTGGCGACGGCTCGCCCGACTCCTTCTATCTGAACACCATGGATCTGGTCGACCTCGCCGTGGCCGTGGCGGTCGCCATCGCCGCCACCGGTCTGCTCGTCACGCTGGTGGAGGGAATCGTCTCCCGCCGCCGGACCTACGCCGCCCTGGTGGCGACCGGCGTGCCCCGGGCCACCATCGGCACCTCGATCGCCTGGCAGATCCTGGCCCCCGTGGTGCCGGCGGTGCTCATCGCGCTCGGCGCCGGGTACGCCATCGGTCGGCTGCTCACCGGCGACCTCAGCCAGGACGGTCGGACACCCGACGTACCGCTGGAGCAGTTGGCGGTGCAGGGTGCTGGTGCCATCGTCGCAGTGCTTGTCGTGATCGGGCTGGGACTGCTGTTCCTGCGGTCCGCCACCGAGGTGACGGAACTGCGGGCCGGCTAGACCCAGCGCCGGGAACGCCGGCCGGGGCAGCACCGACGGTCCCGGGCACCGCGCTGGCGGTCAGGTGGGAGCGGCCCGCAGGTAGGTCAGCGTCGCCAACACCCGGCGGTTGGTGCCGTCGTCCGGCGGCAGGCCCAGCTTGGCCAGGATGTTGCCGATGTGCTTGCCGACCGCCGCCTCGGTGACGTGCAGGCGGCCGGCGATCGCCGCGTTGGACCGCCCCTCGGCGACCAGCACCAGCACCTCCCGCTCGCGGGCGGAGAGGTTGGCGAGCGGATCGCGGGGGCGGTGCAGCAACCGGCGGACCACGTCCGGATCGACCACCGTGCCGCCGCCGACGACGGTACGCAGGTTCTCGACGAACTCGGTGACCTCGGCGACCCGGTCCTTGAGCAGGTAGCCGACCCGCCGACCGTCGGCGCTGTCGAGCAGCGCGGAGGCGTACTCGGGCTGCACGTGCTGGCTGAGCACCACCACGGCCAGATCGGGCTGCTCGGCGCGCAGCTCCACCGCCGCGCGTAGCCCGTCGTCACGATGCCGGGGCGGCATCCGGATGTCGGTCACCACCAGGTCCGGCCGGTGTGCCCGGACGGCGTCCACCAGTGCGGGGGCGGTACCGACGGCGTCGAGCATGTCGAAGCCGAAGCGGGCGAGCAGGGCCACCAACCCCTCCCGCAGCAGCACCTCGTCCTCGGCGAGTACGACCCGGGTCACGCGTTGCACGGTAGCTCCACCCGGACGATCGTGGGGCCGCCCGGCGGGCTGGCCAGCAGCAGCCGGCCTTCGGCGGCGGCCACCCGGTCGGCGAGCCCGGTCAATCCGGTGCCCCGGGCCGGGTCCGCGCCGCCCCGGCCGTCGTCGCTGATCTCGACGACCAGCCGGGTGCCGGTGTCGCTCAGCCGGACCTCGGCGCGGGTCGCCTCGCCGTGCCGGGCGACGTTGCCGAGTGCCTCCGACACCACGAAGTACGCAGTGGTTTCGACCATCTCCGGCACCGCACGATGCAACTCGGCGCGCACCTCGACGGGGATGGTCGCCTCGTCGGCGAGTTCCCGGACCGCGCCGGCCAGCCCCAGGTCGGTGAGGCTCTGCGGGCGGATGCCCTGGACGATCTGCCGAAGCAGCACCATAAGCCCCTTGGCCTGCTCGTGCGCCACAGTCAGCGGCCGGGCGGCCGGCGAGTCCTCCGGCACGTCCAGCCGGGCCAGGCCGATCTGCAGGCTGAGACTGGTCAGCCGGGGGTGCGCGCCGTCGTGCAGGTCACGTTCGATGCGTCGGCGTTCGGTCTCGTACGCGTCGACCAGCCGGGCACGTGACCGGGTCACCTCGCGCAGCGCGAGGCCGTCCGGGGTGCCCCGGAGCAACCACCGCGCGATGGTGCCCTGAGCCATGGCGAGCGCCCCGGCCGCGTACCAGAGGATTGGCACCAGCAGCACGCCGACGATCGCGTGCGGGATCGTCTCGGCCACCGTGTCCGCGGTGGCCCAGAGCAGGACCACCTCGTCGCCGTTGCCGACCACGAACGGGCTGACGAGCAGGACTGCGTCCAGCAGCACCAGCATGGTGAACAGCCAGTACACGGCCGGGACCAGGCCGCCGAGGACGAACAGGTAGGCGGCCTCCCGCCAGGCGGTGCCGGTGGTGTAGCGGGCGGCGAGACCGCGCCACGGCACCGTGGGCAGGGGTCGGTTGTCGACCAGGCCGAGCCGGTAGCGTTCGAACGCCGCCACCGGCACGCTCAGCAGCGGCGCCAGCGCCACGATGCCCAGTGCGCCGACAGTCAGGAAAACGGTGAGCGCCAGCGGCACGGGCCGGCCCTGCCGTGCCGCGTTCGTGGCGGCGACAAGTGGTGCCAGCAGGACGAGCAGCCCGAGCGAGAGCACACCGGCCAGCGGCACGCTGGTGAACAGGTACGCCAGGGCGCGCCACGGCCAGCCGGTCAGCGGGTAACGGGGCCGCCGCAGGGCCTGGGCGAGGTGGGTCGGCGCGGCTGATGTCATGCCGCCGACGCTAGTGATCCGACCGGGACGGCCCCAGCCCGCTGGACACCGTGTCTCGGGTATGGCCAGCACTACCTCGGTCCTCGGCGCAGCGGTAGTGCGCCCACGCCAGCGCATCGACTGAAGTGGAGACATGCCTGTGCACCGTCTGGGTTCCTACGCCCTGCTGCTCGCCGCGCCACTGTTCGCCGCCGGGATCGCGGTGACCGCACGGGGGTGGCGGCAGCCGCCGTACGACTGGCGTACCCACAACATCAGTGACCTCGGGAACGTCGCCTGCGGCGTCTGGGACAGCAGCCGACCGCGTCCGGTCTGCTCGCCGTGGCACCCGCTGATGAACGGCACGATGATCGCCACCGGGCTCCTCGTCATCGCCGGCCTGCTGCTCAGTTGGTCGATGCTCGGCCGTGGTGCGGCCGTACGGGCCGTGCAGCTGACGGCGCTGGCAGGTGCCGGCGGGTACGTCCTGGCCGGCCTCTACCCGGCGGACGTCGACGAGAATCGGCACTTCCTGGCCGCGCTGCTGGTGTTTGGTGCGGGCAACGGCGCGCTACTGATCGCGGCGCTGCCCCAGCGGTCAGCGGTGCTCGGTCCGGCGCGTCGGGTCAATCTCCTGCTCGGCCTGGCCGGGGTCGCCGGCACGCTGCTCTTCCTCGGGCAGGTGGATCTCGGCTTCGGCGTCGGCGGGATGGAACGGGTGGCCGTGCTCCCGTTCCTGCTCTGGACGGTCGTGATCGGCAGCGGACTCGGTCCTCGTCCCGAGGCGGAGCAAATGGCCCGGCCTGATGCCCCGGCGACACGGTCGCGTCACTGAGACACCAGGCCGGTCGACGCCTCAGGCGTGGCCGAAGCGGTCCAGGGTCCAGGCGTTGATGAACGCCTCCTCCCGCCAGGCGTCGTAACGCCCGCTCGGCCCGCCGTGACCCGCCTCCATCTCGGTCTTCAGCAGGTAGTCACCCTGCGGCGCGACCGCCCGCAGCCGCGCGATCCACTTCGCCGGCTCGTGATAGAGAACCCGTGTGTCGTTGAGGCTGGTCATCGCCAGGATCGCGGGATAGTCCAGCGCGGTGACGTTCTCGTACGGGGTGTACGACTTCATGTACGCGTACACCTCGGGGTCGGCCAGCGGGTTGCCCCACTCCTCCCATTCGGTGACGGTCAGCGGCAGCGACGGGTCCAGGATCGTGTTGAGCGCGTCCACGAACGGCACCTGCGCGACGATGCCGGCGAAGGCGTCCGGTGCCAGGTTGGCCACCGCGCCCATCAGCAGCCCACCGGCCGAGCCACCCCGGGCGACCAGCCGGTCCGGTGCCGTCCAGCCCGCCTTGGCCAGGTGCCGGGCGCAGGCCACGAAGTCGGTGAAGGTGTTCTTCTTGGCGAGCATCTTGCCGTGGTCGTACCAACGGCGACCCAACTCGCCGCCGCCCCGGATGTGGGCCACCGCGAAGATCACCCCACGGTCCAGCAGGGACAGCCGGCCGACCGAGAACCACGGGTCCATGCTCGCCTCGTACGAGCCGTAGCCGTAGATGACGCAGGGCGCGGATCCGTCCCGGGGGGTGCCGCGCCGGTAGACCAGGGAGATCGGCACCTTCGTGCCGTCGTCGGCCAGCGCCCAGTCGCGCTGCTGCTCGTAGTCCTCCGAGCGGTACACCTGACCGTCCGGCCCGGGCAGCACCGGGCGCTGCCGCAGCAGCGTCATCTCGCGGGTGACCAGGTCGTAGTCGTACACCGAGTCGGGCGTGACAAGCGAGGTGTAGCGCAGCCGCAGCCGCCCGGTGCGGTACTCGGGGCTGGCGTCCAGGCCGACCGTGTGCAGCGGTTCCGGGAACTCGATGTCGTGGGCGTCGCCGCCGCCGACGGGCAGCACCCGCAGCCCGGTCAGGCCGTTGCTGCGTACCGTGACGACCAGGTGGTCGGCGAAGGCGTCGACCGACTCCAGCCGGGTGCCCGGGGAGTGCTCGATCAGCGACACCCAGTCGCCCGGGGCGTCGGCCGAGGTGTACGCGAGGGCGAAGTCCTCGGCGTCGTCGTTGTGCAGGATCAGGAACCGGTGGCCGTGGTGCTCCACCGAGTACTCGACACCCTGCCGACGGGGTGCGATCACCGCTGGCTCACCCGTCGGGTTGCCGGCCGGGATCACCCGTACCTCGCTGGTGAGCTTGCTGGCGATGTCGATGAGGACGAACCGCTCCGAGCGGGTCAGCTCGACACCGACCCAGAACCGTTCGTCGTCCTCGGTGTGCACCACCACGTCCTCGGTGGCGGCGGTGCCGATGACGTGTCGCCAGACCCGGTTGGGTCGCCACGCCTCGTCCACGGTGACGTAGAACAGCACCGAGGCGTCGGCGGCCCACGCGGTGCCGTAGAAGGTGCCGGGAATCTCGTCGGGCAGCAGCTCGCCGGTGCTGAGGTCCTTCACCCGCAGGGTGAACCGCTCGTCACCGGAGAAGTCGGTGGAGTAGGCCAGGTAGCGCCCGTCGGGGCTGACGTCGAAGGCGCCGAGCGAGAAGAAGTCGTGCCCCTCGGCCAACTGGTTGCCGTCCAGCAGGATCTGCTCCCCGTCGAGCGGGGCACCGTCGGTGCTGATCGGCGGGGTGGTCTCGTCGGGGCGGACCGCCCGACGGCAGTGCACGCCGTACTGCTGGCCCTCGACAGTGCGGGTGTAGTACCAGTGCTGGCCCTTGCGGGTCGGCACGGACAGGTCGGTCTCCTGGGTACGTCGCCGGATCTCCTCGAACAACTTCGTACGCAGCCCCGACAGGTGCGCCGTCCGGGCCTCGGTCCAGGCGTTCTCGGCGTTCAGATAGTTGATCGTTTCCGGATCGTCCTTGGTGGCGAGCCAGGCGTACTCGTCGACGACGGTGTCGCCGTGGTGGACGCGTTCGGTCGGCACCCGCCTGGCCGCGGGAACGGGGGTCTCGGTGGTCACGGCGCCACGTTACCGGCCGTAGCGACATGTGGCGCGGTGCAATTCCACCTCCGATTGTTCGAACACATGTACGATCGCCGGCATGGTGCCACCCCCTTCCGCCGGTACGTCCGGTGTTCGCGACATCACCCGCCGACTGACCGAAATCTGCGGTCCGCGCTTCGCCCGCCGTGCCGGCCCCGCCGACGAGGTGGCCGGGAGCACGGCCCGCTGGGTGGCGGTGCCCGGCAGTCCGTACGCCGCCGCGCAGGTGTTGCGGCTGGCGGCCCGGCACGACCTGAGCGTGGTGCCCCGCGGGGCCGGCACCAAGATCGACTGGGGTGCGCCGCCCCAACGGGTCGACATCATGCTCGACACCGGGAGACTGGCCGGCATCGGCCACCAGCCGCCGGATCGGGGCACGGCCGAGATCGGCGCCGGTACGCCGCTGCGCGCGGTGCAGGCCACCCTGGAACGCACCGGCCGGCGGCTCGCGTTGGACGCCCCCTCGCCCGGCGCCACCCTCGGCGGGGTGCTGGCGGCGGACGAGGCCGGCCCGCTGCGTCACCGGCATGGCACCGCCTGCGACCAGCTCGTCGGCCTGCGCTACCTGGCCGCCGACGGTGAGCTGGCCGAGGCGGGCGGTGGGGCGGCCGGGCTGGCCGAGACGCGACTGTTGTGCGGCTCGGAGGGAGCACTCGGCGTGCTGGTCAGCGCGACGCTGCGGGTGCAGGCGGTGCCGGCCGCCCGGGTGTGGGTGACCCGACCGGTGTGGACCCCACTGGAGGTGCACGACCTGATCCGGGCGGTGCTCGCCGCCCGGCTCGACCCGGCCGCGATCGAGCTCGACCTGCCGGTGGGCACGGGCTGCCGCCCTCGACGGGATCGCCGCGCCGAGTCGATGGCGTTGCACCCGTCGATGACGGCGCGCGCGTCGACCGGCCCGGCGGGCACCGGTGCGCTGGTGGTGCTGTTGGAGGGCGGCCCCGCTGAGGTGGCGGAGCGCACCGACCGGTTGCTCGGTCTCTTCGGCCCCCGCACGGTGGTCGCCCGGGCGGCACCCTCGTGGTGGCGCAGCTACCCCTTCGCCCCCGGCGACACGGCCCTGCGACTGGAGGTGCCGACCACCGACCTGCATGCCGCCGTCTACGCCCTACGCGACGCGGCCGGTGGGCCGGTGCCGGTACGCGGCTCGGCCGGGCTCGGCGTGGTGCACGCCGCCCTGCCCGGGGCGCTGGCACCGAGCAGGGTCGCGTCGATCCTGGCCGCGGTGCGAGGCGTGCTACTCGCCCGACAGGGCCGGTGCGTGGTGCTCGCCGCACCGCCGGCCGTCCGCCGCACCGTCGACCTGTGGGGCGAGCGGGCCGACCTGGCCCAGCTACGCGCCGTCAAGCAGCACCTGGACCCGACCCACCGCCTAGCCCCCGGCCGTCTCCCCGGCGGCCTCTAGGCCGATACACCGGTCAGGCGACGTCGTTGCGGAGGACGAGGATGGCGATGTCGTCGCGGGGCTCCTCGACCGAGAAGTTGATCGCGGTGGAGCGCAACCGGGCCGCCACCACGTCCGCCGAGTAGCCGGCCAGCGGCGCGGCGGCGTCGCGTAGCCGTCCGGTGCCGAACAACTCCCGGCCCCGGCGGCGCTCGGTCACCCCGTCGGTGTAGAAGATCAGGCAGTCGCCCGGATCCAGGGCGAGGTGCGCGGTGGGCGAGGTGATCGCGTCGAGCAGCCCGAGTGCGGTACCACCGGTGCCGACGAACGCGGCCGGACCGCCGCTGGACCGCAGCAGCACCGGCCGGTCGTGCCCCGCCAGGTGCAGCCCGACGTCGAGCCGGTCGCCCTCACCCGGCCCGACCGCCGCCAGCGCCAGCGTGCAGTAGCGGCCGGCCCCTCGATCCACAAGCGTCTCGTTGAGCCGGGCCAGCACCTCGGGCAGCGGCTTGCCGTCGCCGGCCAGCACCCGGATGACGTCCCGCACCAGCCCGGTGACCGCCGCCGCCTGCACTCCCTTGCCGGAGACATCGCCGATCACCACCAGCCAGCGCCCATCGGGCAGCGGCACCACGTCGTAGAAGTCGCCGCCGACGTCGACGTCCCCGCCGGTCGGCACGTACTCGGCGGCGAAGCCGATGCCCTCCACCACCGGCAGCACCGGCGGCAGCAACGACTGTTGCAGGGTCTGGGCCACCCGGCGGCGCTCGGCATGGATGCGGGCGTTCTCGATGGCGAGGGCGGCCCGCCGGGCCACGTCCTCCAGCACCGCGATCTCGTCCGGATCCTGCCGGTGCCGCTGGTGCCGTCCGACGGCCAGGGTGCCGAGGCGTTGCCCGCGGGCGATCAACGGTACGGCGAAGCCCTCCATCGGCGCGCCGAGCGGGGTCCGGGTGCCGTTGCGGCTGGCCTCACGCAGCCGAGCCAGGATGGAGTCAGGGCCGGCCTCGCGGAGCGTGGCGTGCAGTTGCGGCAACATCGACTCGTCGGCGTGGCTGGCCGCCGCGAGCCGGAGCCGACCCCACTCGTCGGTGGTGTGCACCGCGCACCACTGGCCGAGCCGGGGCACCACCAGCTGCGGGACGAGCGCCATGGTCAGTTCCACGTCCAGCGACTGGGCGAGCAACTCGCTGGCCTCGGCGAGGAAGGTCAGCCAGGCCTGCCGGCGTACGTCCGCGCGGCGCAGCCGGTCGTTCTCCAGATGCAGCGAGAGCCGCTCGGCGGTCAGCACCGCCAGCGGCTGGGCGTACGCGGTGGGCGCGGCGTCCAGTTCCAGCTCACCGGTGTACGGGCGGTGCACGGCCAGCGGCACCCGGAGCAGGTCGTTACCGGACCGGGGCTGGCGGCCGTACCGGGCGAGGATCTGGGGACCCTGGCCGTCGCCGCGGTCCAGCCGCACCACCCCACCGGCGGCGCCGACCATCTCCGCCACCCGGGTCAGCAGGCCGGCGGCGAAGTCCGGCAGCGGGTCCTCGGCGTACGGGTCGGGGGTGGTCTGCATCAGCGCGTTGATCGCACCGGCGCTGGGCACGGCGGTCTGTCCGGCGCTGTCCCGTTGGGCGGCGCTCGCGGGTGGCGCGGGGGTGGCCGGTCCGTTGCCTTTGCGATCGGACCGGTCCAGCCGGAACCACACGCCCTTTCCGGTGCGCAGGTAGGTGGTGCCCCAGCGGCTGGCGAAGTGGTCGACCAGCAGCAGCCCGCGCCCCCGTTCGGCGACCTCGGCGATGTCGGTCGCCTGGTTGCGTACGCCGACGGTCAGCTCGTCGACCGGGCCGGCGGCGAAGTCGGAGACCGTCACGGTCAGCCCCGCCTGGTCGGCGGTGACCTCGATGTCCAGTTCGGTGCGGGCGTGCTCGACCGCGTTTGTGGACAGCTCCGTGGTCAACAGAAGTGCCTCGTTGAGCAGTTCGTCCAGGTCCGCCTCCGCGAGCACGGACCGGACGACCGCGCGCGCGGCGGCCGGCGTACGGCGGTCGGCGGGAAGCCGAACGCGCCGCGCGTGCTCGTCTGGGCCCGTCTTCGCCGCGGGCCCTGCCTCCGCTGACACCCTCGTATCCTCCACCGACACCTCTGAAGTGCCAAGCCGATCATCACCGGGTCTTTGCCGTCGGACGGTGCCGTGCCGTGGCGTTATCGAGGTCACGGGGACAATGATGGGGTGGCCGGTGGGAGCCGGTGTACCCCGAGGTGAGCGAGGAATGATGACCACGGCGAAACAGTCGGTGACCGCGGAGACCTCCGCCGCCGCCGACCACGAGGCGGTCCTCACCGAGCTGGCGGAGGCGCTACGGCGGGTCCGTGGCGGTGATCTGAAGGTTCGGTTGCCCCGGCGCTCGGGTGCGGCCGGTGAGGTGGCGGACGCCTTCAACGACGTGGTGTCGCTCCAGGAGCGGCAGCACCTGGATCTGCGCCGGATCAGTCGGGTCGTGGGCCGCGACGGTCGGCTGACCGAGCGGCTGGACGAGGAAGGGCTCGACGGCTCCTGGGCGGAGGGGCAGCGGGCGGTCAACTCGCTTATCGACGACCTGGGCCGCCCCACCACCGAGATCGCCCGGGTCATCGTGGCGGTCGCCGACGGTGACCTCACCCAGCACATGGCGCTGGAGATCGACGGCCGCCCGCTGCGCGGTGAATACCTGCGCATCGGCCGCACGGTCAACACCATGGTCGACCAGCTCTCGTCGTTCTCCAACGAGGTGACCCGGGTGGCCCGGGAGGTGGGCACCGAGGGCAAGCTGGGTGGTCAGGCCGACGTCCGCGGCGTCGCCGGCACCTGGAAGGACCTCACCGACTCGGTGAACACCATGGCGTCGAACCTGACCGGGCAGGTCCGGTCGATCTCCCAGGTGGCGACCGCGGTGGCCAAGGGTGACCTCTCGCAGAAGATCACCGTCAGTGCTCGTGGCGAGGTCGCCGAGCTGGCCGACACGATGAACTCGCTCACCGACACGCTGCGCCTCTTCGCCGAGCAGGTGACGCGGGTGGCCCGTGAGGTGGGTACCGAGGGCAAGCTGGGCGGTCAGGCGGAGGTGCCGGGCGTCGCGGGTACCTGGAAGGACCTGACCGACAGCGTCAACTCGATGGCGTCGAACCTGACCGCCCAGGTGCGCAACATCGCCCAGGTCTCCACCGCGGTGGCCCGGGGCGACCTGTCGCAGAAGATCACCGTGGCCGCGCAGGGCGAGATCCTGGAACTCAAGGACACCGTCAACACGATGGTGGACCAGTTGTCGTCGTTCGCCGACGAGGTGACCCGGGTGGCCCGTGAGGTGGGTACCGAGGGCAAGCTGGGCGGTCAGGCGCAGGTGCGTGGCGTCTCCGGCACCTGGCGCGACCTCACCGAGAACGTGAACCAGCTCGCCGGCAACCTGACCAGCCAGGTCCGCAACATCTCCCAGGTCTCCACGGCGGTCGCCAAAGGCGACCTGAGCCAGAAGATCACGGTCGACGCTCGGGGCGAGATCCTGGAGCTGAAGAGCACCGTCAACACGATGGTGGACCAGTTGTCGTCGTTCGCCGACGAGGTGACCCGGGTGGCCCGTGAGGTGGGTACCGAGGGCAAGCTGGGCGGTCAGGCGCAGGTCAAGGGCGTCAGCGGCACGTGGCGGGATCTGACTGACAACGTGAACTCGATGGCGTCGAACCTGACCAGCCAGGTACGCAACATCGCCTCGGTCACCACGGCGGTGGCGCGGGGCGACCTGTCGCAGAAGATCACGGTGGATGCCCGGGGCGAGATCCTGGAGCTGAAGTCGACGGTGAACACGATGGTGGATCAGCTGTCGTCGTTCGCCGACGAGGTGACCCGGGTGGCCCGTGAGGTGGGTACCGAGGGCAACCTCGGCGGTCAGGCGCAGGTCAAGGGCGTCAGCGGCACGTGGCGGGATCTGACCGACAACGTGAACTCGATGGCGTCGAACCTGACCGCCCAGGTGCGCAACATCGCACAGGTCTCCACCGCGGTGGCCCGGGGCGACCTGAGCCAGAAGATCACGGTGGATGCCCGGGGCGAGATCCTGGAGCTGAAGTCGACGGTGAACACGATGGTGGATCAGCTGTCGTCGTTCGCCGACGAGGTGACCCGGGTGGCCCGTGAGGTGGGTACCGAGGGCAAGCTGGGCGGCCAGGCGCAGGTGCGTGGCGTCGCCGGCACCTGGCGGGATCTGACCGACAACGTGAACTCGATGGCGTCGAACCTGACCAGCCAGGTACGCAACATCGCCTCGGTCACCACAGCGGTGGCCAACGGTGACCTGTCGCAGAAGATCACGGTCGACGCGCAGGGCGAGATCCTGGAGCTGAAGAACACCGTCAACACGATGGTGGATCAGTTGTCGTCGTTCGCCGACGAGGTGACCCGGGTGGCCCGTGAGGTGGGTACCGAGGGCAAGCTGGGCGGCCAGGCCCAGGTGAAGGGGGTCTCCGGCACCTGGCGCGACCTGACCGAGAACGTCAACCAGCTCGCCTCGACGCTTACCACCCAGCTACGGGCGATCGCCCGCGTCTCGACCTCGGTGACCCGGGGCGACCTCACCCAGCGGATCGCGGTGAAGGCGCAGGGCGAGGTCGCCGAGCTGAAGGACAACATCAACCAGATGATCGTCACCCTTCGGGAGACGACCCACAAGAACGCCGAGCAGGGGTGGCTCGACTCCAACCTCGCCCGCATCGGCGGCCTGCTCCAGGGCCAGCGTGATCTCGGCGAGGTCTGCCGGATGATCATGCAGGAGGTCACGCCGCTGGTCGACGCGCAGCTGGGTGCCTTCTTCCTGGTGGACAACTCCGAGGGCGTGATGCGGCTGCGGTTGACCGCCTCGTACGGCTACGTCTCCCGGGGGCACGACGTGACCTTCGGGCCGGGCGAGGGGCTGGTCGGCCAGGCCGCGCTGTCCCGGCGCACCATCCGGGTCGGCGCCGTACCGGACGGCCGGATCACCTTGCGTTCCGGCCTGGCCGACACGCCACCGGCGGACCTGGTCGTCCTGCCGGTCCTCTTCGAGGGCGAGTTGCTCGGCGTGATCGAGTTCGCCACCGTCACGCCCTTCTCCGAGCTGCACCTGTCGTTCCTGGAGCGGCTGGTCTCCACAATCGGCATCGCGGTCAACACCATTCAGGCGAACCGGCGTACAGAGGAACTGCTCGCCCAGTCGCAGCGGCTGGCGCACGAGTTGCAGGAACAGTCGGCGGAGTTGCAGCGGACCAACGCCGAGCTGGAGGACAAGGCCAAACTGCTGTCGGAGCAGAAGGCGAACATCGAGACCCAGAACCGGGAGATCGAGCTGGCCCGGCTGGGCCTGGAGGACAAGGCGCAGCAGCTCACCCGGGCCTCGGCGTACAAGTCGGAGTTCCTGGCGAACATGAGCCACGAGCTGCGTACGCCGCTGAACTCGCTGCTGCTGCTGGCCCGGCTGCTGATGGAGAACTCCGAGCAGAACCTCACGCCGAAGCAGATCGAGTTCGCCCGCACGATCCACGGCTCCGGATCGGACCTGCTGCGCCTGATCGACGACATCCTGGACCTCTCCAAGATCGAGGCCGGGCGGATGGACGTCGAGCCGACCGAGGTCCGGTTCACCGAGGTCTGCAACTACGTGGAACAGGCGTTCGCCCCGCAGGCCGAGGAGAAGGGCCTGGACTTCCAGGTACGCATCGGCAAGGACCTGCCGCCGGCCGTGGTGACCGACGCGCAGCGGCTTCAGCAGGTGCTGCGTAACCTGTTGTCGAACGCGGTCAAGTTCACCGACAACGGCGCGGTGACCCTGCGTATCTCCCGGGCGCCGGAGCACGCGGTGTTCGACGTGCCGGCGCTGACCAACGCCCGGCAGGTGATTGCCTTCACGGTGATCGACACCGGCATCGGGATCTCCGACGACAAGCTGTCGCTGATCTTCGAGGCGTTCCAGCAGGCGGACGGGACCACCAGCCGCCGGTACGGCGGTACCGGGCTGGGCCTGTCGATCAGCCGCGACCTGGCCCGGCTGATCGGAGGCACGATCACGGTCGCGTCGGCACCGGGCCAGGGCTCGACGTTCACGCTGTACCTGCCGGACGTACTGGCGCCGGACGCGGTGGTGGCACCCGCGCCACCGTCACCGCAGCGGGCGGGTCTGCCGTCGTCGTTGTTGATGCCGCCGATGGAGCTGCTGTCGGAGGCGCCCGAGGCGCCGAAGACCCGTCAGCTGGACGGCGCGACCGTGCTGATCGTCGACGACGACGTGCGGAACGTCTTCGCGCTGACCAGCGCGCTCGAACTGCACGGCATGACCGTGTTGTACGCCGACAACGGCACCGACGGGGTTCGCCTGTTGGCCGAACACCCGGAGGTCGATATCGTCCTGATGGATGCGATGATGCCCGATCAGGACGGATACGAGACAACTCGACAGATCAGGCGCAATCACCGGTTCGCGGACCTGCCGATCGTGTTCCTGACGGCGAAGGCGATGCCAGGGGATCGGGAGTCGGCGATCGCGGCCGGGGCCAGCGACTACATCACCAAGCCGGTCGACCTGGACCAGCTGATCGAGCTGATGGGTACCTGGATCAGTGGCAGCCGTACCGAGGAGGGCTCGTGACGCAGGTGGCGAAGGCGCTGCTGGTCGATGATCGCCGGGAGAACCTGATGGCCCTGGAGGCGATCCTCCAGGGACTGCCGGTGCAGTCGGTCGCCGTGGAGAGCGGTGAGGCGGCACTGAAGCAGTTGCTGGTGGACGACTTCGCGGTGATCCTGCTGGACGCCCAGATGCCGGACATGGACGGGTTCGAGACGGCGAGCCACATCAAGCGGCGGGAGCGTACCCGGCACGTTCCGATCATCTTCCTGACCGCTGCCGACCGGGACGCTCAACTGGCCCTGCGCGGCTACGCGGCCGGTGCGGTGGACTACCTCACCAAGCCGTTCGACCCGTGGGTGCTGCGGGCCAAGGTCTCCGTCTTCGTCGAGTTGTGGACCAAGACCCGCCAGTTGGCGGCACAGTCCGAGATGGTCCGCGAGCGTGACGCCCAGTGGCGGATGCTGACCGATGCCGTCGACGAGGCCACCACCCTGCTCCGCAACACCGACAACCCCGAAGCCCACGCCCGCGCCGTAGCCCTCCTCGAACAAGCCCGCTGGGGCACCACCCCCGACTGATACCCCACCCCTCAACCCCCACCCCACCCTCCCCTCCCACCCCCCAAACCCTCCCCGTTGATCATGAGGTTAGCGGCAGATTTGAAGATCGAAATCGCCGCTAACCTCATGATCAACGCACGTCAGTGGGTGGGTGCGGGTTAGGGGGTGGGGGTGTCGTTGCGGATCATCAGGGCGCTGCGTAGGCCGGTGATGTCCAGGACGCGGAGCAGGAACTCGCCGACATTTGTCAGCACGAGCAGGCTCTGCGCGTGACTGGCCTTGCGGCTGAGGACGACCAGGGTGCCCAGGCCCTGCGAGTCGCAGAACGTCACGCCGCCGAGGTCGAGGACGATCCGGGGCGGGGGCTCGGTGAGAACCTCGTTGACGACGGTCGATAGCTGGGCGGCCGTTTGCATGTCGATCTCACCGGCAAGGCGGAGGACTGCTTCGTCGCCCGTTCGGTGTACGGTGATGGACAGTTCGGCACGATCCACCGGGTCAGCCTATCGCGATCTCCGTCGACCGGCCTGTCGAGGGCGCGCCGTCCCCGTGCAGCGTGCCGGGGGTGAGCCCGGTAACCCCGTGCCGGGGTGGCTGCCGATCCGCCACCGGGCGCTGACACAATGGCGGCATCGTGACCGAGGTGTTTACCGCCGGATCCGACCGCTACCCGGTCGACGCGCCGGCCTCAGCGGCCCTGTTCGACCGCGCCTGCGCCATCGTGCCGGGCGGGGTCAACTCCCCTGTGCGCGCCTTCCGGGCGGTCGGCGGCACACCACGCTTCATGGTCCGCGGTGAGGGACCCTGGCTCCACGATGCGGACGGTCGCCGTTACGTCGACCTGGTCTGCTCCTGGGGTCCGCTGATTCTGGGCCACGCCCACCCCGAGGTGGTCGCGGCCGTGCAGGCAGCCGCCGCGCACGGCACCAGTTTCGGTACGCCCACGCCCGGCGAGGTCGAACTGGCCGACGAGATCGTCGCGCGTACCCCGGTCGAGCAGGTCCGGCTGGTCAACTCGGGCACCGAGGCGACCATGTCGGCGATCCGCCTCGCGCGCGGGTACACCGGACGCTCGAAGATCATCAAGTTCGCCGGCTGCTACCACGGGCACGTCGACGCGCTGCTGGCCGCCGCCGGCTCCGGCGTGGCCACGCTCGGTCTGCCCGACTCGCCGGGGGTCACCGGCGCGGCGGCCAGCGAGACGATCGTGTTGCCGTACAACGACGTGCCCGCCGTCGAGGCCGCCTTCGCCGCCGAGGGCCAGCACATCGCCGCGGTGATCACCGAGGCCGCGCCGGGCAACATGGGTGTGGTCGCCCCCCGGGACGGGTTCAACGCACAGCTGGCCCGCATCGCGCACGCACACGGCGCACTGCTGATCATCGACGAGGTGATGACCGGGTTCCGGGTCTCCCGCGCCGGCTGGCACGGCCTCGACCCGGTCGAGGCGGACCTGTGGACGTACGGCAAGGTCATGGGTGGCGGCCTGCCCGCCGCGGCGTTCGGCGGGCGCGCGGAGATCATGTCGCGACTGGCTCCCGCCGGTCCCGTCTACCAGGCCGGCACCCTTTCCGGGAACCCGCTCGCCTGCGCGGCCGGGCTGACCACGCTGCGGCTCGCCGACGACGCGCTCTACCGCCGCTTGGACGACACCGCCGCCGTGGTGGGCAGGCTGGCCGCCGACGCGCTGGCCGCCGCCGGGGTCCCGCACCGGCTGTCGTACGCCGGAAACATGTTCTCGATCTTCTTCACCGACGCCGACGTGGTCGACTACGACAGCGCCCGCACCCAGCAGGTGCCGGCGTTCAAGGCGTTCTTCCACGCGATGCTCGCTGCCGGGGTCTATCTGCCGCCGAGCGCGTTCGAGTCCTGGTTCGTCTCGGCGGCGATCGACGATGCCGCCCTGGAACAGATCGCCGCCGCGCTGCCGACGGCGGCCAACGCGGCGGCAGCGGCAGGTCACGGGGGGTAGCAATGGGCAAGACGGTGGTCCACGTGCTCCGGCACGGCGAGGTGTACAACCCGGATGGCATCCTCTACGGCCGCCTGCCCGGTTTCCGCCTCAGCGAACTGGGCGTCCAGATGGCCAAGGCCGCCGCGCAGGGGCTCGCCGAACGCGAGGTCGTGCATGTGGCGGCCAGCCCGCTGGAACGCGCCCAGCAGACCGCCGAGCCGATCGCCGCCCAGTTCCGGCTGCCGGTCGGGGTGGATGAGCGGCTGATCGAGAGCGCCAACTGGTTCGAGGGCAAGAAGGTCTCGCCCGGCGACGGCTCCTTCCGCGACCCGCGTAACTGGTGGGTGCTGCGGGATCCGGTCACCCCGTCCTGGGGCGAGGCGTACCGGGCCATCGCCGAGCGGATGTTCGGCGCGCTGCACGCCGCCCGGATCGCCGCCGAGGGCCGGGAGGCCGTCCTGGTCTCGCACCAGCTGCCGATCTGGACGCTGCGCCGCTACGTGGAGCGCAAGCGGCTGTGGCACGACCCGCGTCGCCGGCAGTGTGCGCTGGCCTCGCTCACCACCTTCCACTTCGACGGTGCCAAGATCGTCGGCATCGGTTACTCCGAGCCGGCCGCACACCTGGTGGCGATGTCGCCGACCGCGCGGACGGCCAAGGGGGCCTGAGATGGGCGTCCGGAGGCTGGCTGCCGGCCTGCTCGCCGCCGCGACCACCGCGGTGCTCCTGACCGGCTGTACGGGCGACGGCCGGGGATCCGACTGCGACAGCGCTGGCGGCATCGTCGAGTGTGCCCCGGAGCAGCGCTCCGCCGCCCCGAAGATCGCCGGTGAGCTGCTGGCCGGCGGGTCCTACGACGTGGCCGACCAGCGGGGCAAGGTCGTGGTGGTCAACTTCTGGGGCTCCTGGTGTGCGCCGTGCCGGGCCGAGGCCGACGACCTGGAGAACACCTACCAGGCGACGCAGGACGCCGGAGTGACCTTCCTCGGCATCAACGTGCAGGACAGCCGGGACAAGGCGATCGCCTTCGAGGAGGGCCGGGTCAGCTACCCGAGCATCTTCGACCCGGGCAGCCGGCTCGCCCTCGACATGGACATCCCGCCGAACACCATCCCGGCCACCATCGTGCTGGACCGGGAGGGACGCATCGCCACCGTCGTCCGGGCGGCGGTCCGGCAGGAGGGGCTGCAACCGATCGTCGAGCGGATCGCCGCCGAGGCGGGCGCACCGGCCGGTCAGCGCTGATGGGTACGACATTCGGTCAGCTCGCCGAGTCCGGCCCGTTGCTGCTGGCGTTGGGCGCGGCGGCGCTGGCCGGTCTGGTCAGCTTCCTGTCCCCGTGCGTGCTGCCGCTGATGCCCGGCTACCTCTCGTACGTCACGGGGCTGGCCGGGACGGACCTCGAAGGCCGTCGCGAGTCGCCCGCCGTGCACGAGACACCGGGCGACGGGGGCGGCGTCGGCACCGCCGTACGTCAGCGCGCCCGGGTCGCCCCGGCGGTGAAGGGTCGGGTGCTGGCCGGGACGCTGCTGTTCATCGCCGGCTTCACCGTCGTGTTCACCGCCACCGCGGTCCTGTTCAGCGGCGTCGGTCGGGTCTTCTTCGACCACGAACGGACACTGGAGATCATCGTCGGCGGGCTCATCGTCGTGCTCGGTCTGGGCTACCTCGGTGCGCTGCCCGGGTTCCAGCGTGAGTTCCGGATCAACAGGCTGCCCGCCGCCGGCCTGGTCGGCGCGCCCGTGCTCGGTGCCGTGTTCGCGCTGAGCTGGGTTCCCTGCACCGGGCCCACGCTGGCCGCGGTGCTCGGCATGGCCACCACCAGCGGGCAGACCGACCGGGCGGTGGTGCTGGCCGTGGCGTACTGCCTCGGGCTGGGTCTGCCGTTCGTCATCTTCGGGCTGGGCTTCAACCGGCTGCTCGGGGTCTTCCGGACGGTACGCCGGCACAGCCGCTGGGTCACCCGGATCGGCGGGGCGTTGCTGATCCTGATCGGGCTGGCGCTGGTCACCGGCGGCTGGACCAACGTCGTGATCTGGCTGCAGACCACCGTCGGGGTGGGCAACTTCGAGGTGGGCATCTGATGACCGCCGTCGAGGACCGGCCCGCCACACCGGCCGAGGCACCCCGCCGCCGGCCCAACCCGCTGCTCGCGTTGCTGCGCAACTCGTGGCGGCAGCTGACCAGCATGCGTACCGCGCTGGTGCTGCTCTTCCTGCTCGCGGTCGCGGCGATTCCCGGTTCGGTGCTGCCGCAGCGTGGGGTCAACCCGGAGGACGTACGCGACTTCTACACCGCCAACCCCGAACTGGCCCCGGTGCTCGACCGGGTGGGCGCGTTCGAGGCGTTCAGCTCGGCCTGGTTCTCCGCGATCTACCTGCTGCTGTTCACCTCGCTGATCGGGTGCATCACGCCCCGGCTGCGCGACCACGTCCGGGCGCTGCGGGCGCGTCCGCCGGCCGTACCGAAGCGGTTGGAGCGGCTGCCGCAGCACGCGGTGGTGCCCGCGTCCGAGGGCGGCGCGGCGGCGGTCGCCGAGACGCTGCGGCGACGGCGGTGGCGGGTGGCGGTACGCGGCGACGAGGTCTCCGCCGAGAAGGGCTACCTCAAGGAGACCGGCAACCTGATCTTCCACACCTCGATGGTGCTGGTGCTGGTCGGTGTCGCGCTCGGCTCGTGGTACGGCTGGCACGGCAACCGGCTCCTCGTCGCCGGTGCCGACCAGGTCTTCTGCAACACCCGCCAGCAGTATGCCGAGGCCAAGCTCGGCCCGCGCGTCGGCGACGACCTGCCCCGGTTCTGCATGCAGTTGGACGAGTTCGACGCGCAGTTCCTGCCGAACGGCCAGGCGTCCTCGTTCAATGCGAAGGTGACCGTGGACGAGGACGGCGGCGCGCCGCGCCAGGCCGAGTTCTCGGTCAACTCGCCGTTGCGTCTCGACGGCGCGAACGTCTACCTGCTCGGGCACGGCTACGTCCCGTTGATCCGGTACACCGACCGGTTCGGGCGCACGCAGACCAGCGCCGTGCCGTTCCTCACCACCGGCGACATCGGGCTGACCGGTGAAGGGCTGGCTGCCTTCCCGGATGCCAACGTCGACCCGGAGACCGGCGAGCGGAACCCGGACCTCCAGGTGGCCTTCTCCGGGCTGTACCTGCCGACCGCACCGCAGCAGCCGCCGTTCGTCCGCTCGGAGCATCCGACCGAGCAGAACCCGCTGCTCGACCTGGTCGGGTACCGGGGCAATCTGGGGCTCGACGCCGGTATCCCCGGCTCGGTCTACCAGCTCGACAAGCGTCAGCTACGCAACGGCCGGCTCACCGAGATCGGGGCGAAGCAACTGCGGATCGGCGAGAGCTGGACGCTTGACGACGGCACCACAGTCGAGTTCGTGGGCACGGAACGGTACATCGTGCTGTCGGTACGGCACGACCCGGGCACGATGCTGCTGCTGGTCAGCTCCATCGGGCTGGTGCTGGGGCTGATGGGTTCGCTCTTCGTCAGGCGTCGGCGGGTGTTCGTCCGGTTGCTGCCCGCCGGTCCGGGCGACCCCGACGGTGGATCTCCGACGGGCGGTAGTAGTTTGGTCGAGGTGGCTGGTCTGCCGCGTACCGAGCATCCCGGGTTCGCCGCCGAGTTCGCCCAACTGGTCGCCGCGATCGGCGCCGGTGAACGAACCGGCGACGCCGGCACCGACCCGGGCACGCCGGCCCGGGCGCGGGAAGGAGCCGAGTGATGTCCGCACTCTCCGATCAGTTGGTGTCGATCGCCACGCTGGTGTACCTGCTGGCGATGATCAGTCACGCCGTCGAGTACGCCCTGGGCAACTCGCGCGCCAGGGCGGTCGCGGCACCGGCCCGCGAGCTGGCCGGCGCGGCGGTGGGCGCAGTCTCGACCGGCACGGTGGCGGCCGGTTCGGTGGCGGCCGGCGACACCTTGGTGGCTGGTGGCACGAGCGGTGGCGTTGTGGGGAGCACGGCGGCGTCGAGTCGGGCCGAGCGCACCGCGCGGCGGGCGGAGCTGGGCGGCCGGATCGCGGTTGGGCTGACCGCCGTGGCCGCCGCGCTGCACCTGGCGGCCCTGGTCACCCGCGGCCTCGCCGCCGACCGGATGCCGTGGGGCAACATGTACGAGTTCGTGCTCACGGTCTCGTTCATCGGGGTCGCCGCCTGGCTGACAGTGCTGGTGAAGTGGCCGTTCCTGCGCCGCCTCGGGCTGTTCCTGACGCTGGTGATGGTGCTGCTGGTGGCCACCGCCGAGCTGGTGCTCTACACCCCGATCGTGCCGCTGGTCCCCGCGCTCAACTCGTACTGGTTCGTCGTGCACGTGTCGACGATCGTCTTCGCCTCGGGCCTGTTCCTGCTGGGCGTGGTGCCGGCGGCGGCGTACCTGATGCGGGCCGGGTACGAGAACGGCAAGCGCAGCTTCCCGTACACGCTGGCGAAGCGGCTGCCGGCGGCGGCCGGGTTGGAACGGCTCACCTTCGTGCTGCACGCCTTCTCGTTCCCGATCTTCACCTTCGCGGTGATCGCCGGGGCGATCTGGGCTGAGGCGGCCTGGGGCCGCCCGTGGGGCTGGGATCCGAAGGAGACCTGGGCGTTCATCTCCTGGGTGGTGTACGCCGGCTACCTGCACGCCCGCGCCACGCCGAGCGTGCGCCGGAGCACCGCCACCTGGCTGGCCATCCTCGGCTTCCTGACCGTGCTGATGAACCTCTTCGGCGTGAACATCTTCTTCGAGGGCCTGCACTCCTACGGCGGCCTCTGACCCGCAAGAGGTATAACTGCACTTATAATAACTGTGGTTATACATCTTGCAGGGTGGTGGTCGTGAGCCTCATCAAGCCTCCGGAGATCTTCGATCGAGACGTCGAGTGGGCCGAGTTGGCCCGGTTCGCCACCGACGAACGGCCCGGCGCCACGTTGGGCGTGGTCAGCGGACGCCGCCGGCAAGGGAAGACCCTCCTGCTGTACGAGTTGGCTCGCGCCACGGGCGGCTTCTACTTCGGGGCTACCGAGGCGACTTCGACGGAATCGCTTCGGCGGCTCGGGGAGGCGCTTGGCCGGTACACGGACAGTCCAGGTCCGGTGCACCTGGCGGACTGGTCGAGTGCTGTCGACGCGCTGTTGGCCCTGGGCCGGTCTCGGCCGGTCCCGGTGGTGATCGACGAATTCCCCTACCTGGCTCGGGCGAGTCGCGACCTGCCGTCGGTGATCCAGCATGCGTTCACGCCGGGCCGACCCGAGCGGACCGGCTCGCATACCCGCCTTCTACTTTGCGGCTCCGCGCTTTCCTTCATGGGCGGGTTGCTGGCCGGCTCCGCGCCGCTCCGGGGGCGGGCCGGGCTCGAACTGCCGGTCGCTCCCCTCGACTATCGGGCGGCCGCGGCCTTCTGGGAGATCAGTGATCCGTTGCTCGCGGCCAAGGTGTTCGCAATCGTGGGTGGCACACCGGCCTATCGCCGGGAGTACGTCCAGGACGACGCACCGGAAGGGCCTGACGACTTCGATGACTGGGTGGTGCGTGCCGTGCTGAATCCCGCCCGGCCGCTCTTCCGCGAGGCGCGGTATCTCCTCGCTGAGGATCCGGATCTGCGGGACGCGGCGCTCTATCACTCCGTTCTCGCGGCGGTGGCCGAGGGGAACGGCACGCGCGGCGGGATCGCTGGCTTCATCGGGCGCAAGAGCACTGACCTGCACCACCCGCTCACCGTGCTGGAGGATGCCGGCCTCCTGGTTCGGGAGCCGGACCCGCTGCGTAGCGGCCGTAGCCGTTACCGCATCAACGAGCCCTTGATCACCTTCTATCAGGCGGTCATGCGGCCGGCCTGGACTGCCTTGGAGCAGCGGCGGGGCCCGGAGGTCTGGCGACGTTCCCAGCGGCGGTACGCCAGCGCGGTGCTCGGTCCGTCGTTCGAAGAGGTCGTCCGGCAGTGGGCAGTACGTTTCGCCGCTCCCGAGACGTTTGGCGGCATCGCCGCCGAGGCGAGTCCCGCCGTTCTCGTCGATCCGGTCAGCCGGACCGGTCTGGAACTGGACCTCGTCGCGCTCGGCGAGCCGCCACTCGGCGACGGGCCACGACCGCTGCTCGCCGTCGGCGAAGTCAAGTGGGGGCGGATGTTGGGCCTGGCTGACCTGGACCGGCTCGCCCGGGCGCGAGACCTGCTCGTCGCTCGTCCCGGTCTGGACGCCCGGGACACCCGGTTGCTGCTGGCCAGTGGCGCGGGGTTCACCGATGACCTGTGGGCGGCCAGCCGCCACCGGTCCGACGTGCTTCTCGTCGACCCCACGCGTCTCTACACCGCCGACTGACCCGTCACCTGGATCTGTCGATGTTCCGCCCGATGCTGCGGTGAGGCGCGCACCCATGGGCACCATGCTGCCGTCTCAGCTTCAATGTCGGGCCGACAGCGGCCGGTGCAGCGTGTCGCTCACCCGCAGGGTTACCTGGTAGGCGACCTCCGGTACATCGGACAGCTCGATCCGCTCGGACCGCAGGGCGAGCTGTGCGTGCAACTCACGGGCGATGGCGTCGCGCAGCTCGACCTGTAGCGGCGACAGCCCGTCCGGCTGACCCACGACGTACGCATCCGGCATTGCCCAATGCTGTCGTCGCCCGCCGTCCCGGTCCACCACTGGTGAGATTTCCCCCAGGTGCGTCGAGATCTTGGACATTTCCCGTTATTCGCTAACGGAAAGTGTCCAAGAATTGCTCGACATAGTGAGTGCCGGCGGTCACCGGAGGGCTCGGCGGGAGAGGAAGTCGGCTCGGCGGATCACCTCGGGCAGGCGGTAGCGCGGGCTCAGGTCGAGCGTGATCGTGGTCGCCTGGTCGAGGCTGGTGCGGTGACCGACCGAGACGAACACCGGCTTGACGTCGGTCCGCGTACGCAGCACCCGACCCAGCACCTCGTCGCCGTCGCACAGTGCCGACCAGTCGCCCCGCCGGGTGCCCGGATCGTCGTACGCACCGACGAAGGGCGTCTTCGCCACCCCGAAGGTGGGCAGCCCGGTCAGCACGCCCAGGTGGCAGGCGAGCCCGAACCGCCGGGGATGGGCGATGCCGTACCCGTCGCAGACCACCACGTCGGGACGATGGCGGAGCCCGCCCAGTGCCGTGAGCAGGATCGGCACCTCCCGGAAGGCCAGCAGCCCCGGCACGTACGGGAAGCTCACCGTGCCGGGTACCACGGCCGACTCCACGTCGACGCCGGTGCTCAGGTCGACGACGACGGCGGCGGCGACGATCCGCGACGATTCCTTGTGGTACGACACGTCCACACCCGCGACCAGCCTCGGCGCGACGTCCAGGCAGTCGACCAGGTCGAGGCGCTGCCGCAACTCCTGCTGGATCCGCTCCGCCTCGGCCACAGACTCCGGGGAGGTGACCGCCGCGCCCAGTTCCTCGACCACCGCCGGCTCGGTGTCGGAGTGGGGCCGGTCGGCAGGGACGATCGTCATGAGGTGCGAGCGTACGACCAATCGCGGTGCGGCGGCGGTCAGTCGGTGGGCTGTGGGCGAAGGGCTCGTGGGGCGGCCCAGCCGAGGAAGCGGTCGTGCAGCGCAGCGGGCTTCGGTGCGTCGTGCGGGTTGAGGCGGTACAGGTCCTCGACGGCGTCGTACAGCATCCCGCCGAGGTAGATCGACAGGACGACCGGGCTGTCCCGGTAGTCGGCCAGCAGAGTCAGCCGGGCCGTCGCGCAGGACCATGGTGCGGCGCAGGCCCGACACAGCCAGAGCGGCCGAAGCGGTGCGTGAAGCTGCGGCGTCATCCGGGTCCTCCTTCCTGCGTGGCGTGGGTCTCGCGGGGTGCGGTGGGGTCCGCCCGCACGATGCGCCGCCGAGCGCCGGCTCGACGTCCATGACCTGGGTCGGTGCGTCGGCCGGCACCCGCCGTGACCCGGGCTGGAGGCGGGGCCGTCCGTCGCCGACGTGCCGGACGGCCCCGCTTCGGTTGCGCCCGTCCTTTTCGGGTCGGATCCGGGCGGTTCCGATGGGGACAGTCTGGGCAAACGCCGACTACGCTCGGAAGGCAACCGATCGCCCTGTGTGCCTGGCGTGGCCGCCGGTGAGGGCGGTGAGAACGGCGGGCGTGCTGGTGAGGAGTGGTGCGGGTGGACGAGCGGTCGCGGGTGCTGATTGAGGAGCTGCGGCACATGCGGGCGGCGCGCAGGGTGACCCAGGAGGACCTGGCACGGGCGATCAACTACTCGCCGTCCACTGTGGCCATGGTGGAGACCGAGGCGCGTAAGCCGCCGCCCAACTTCTGGGAGCTGGTGGACGGTGCGCTCGACACCGGCGGCGCGTTCGTCCGGATGCTGGCCCGGTTCGGCTCGCCGCAGTGGATGCGGGAGTGGGAGGCCAACGAGCGGCAGGCCACGGTGCTGCGCTCGTTCCAGAACACGGTGGTGCCGGGGCTGCTGCAAACCTCGGCGTACGCCCGCGCGCTGTTCCGCAGCGTCGGGCTCTACGACGAGGCGGAGGTGGAGCGGCGGGTGGAGGCGCGACTGGCCCGGCAGGCGGTGCTCACCGGCGAGCGACCGCCGCAGCTGGTCACCGTGCTCGACGAGCACGTGCTGCGCCGGCCGGTCGGCGGGCCGGTGGTGATGCGCGAGCAACTGTGGCGGCTGGTCAAGCTGGCCACCGAGCACGCCCGGGTACGGCTGCACGTGGTGCCCGCCTCGGTCGGCGCGTATCCGGGTGTTGCCGGGGCCTTCGTGCTGGCTACCCTTCCCGGTGGGGAGGATGTGGCCTATCTGGACGATCAGCTCAAGGGCCAGGTGATCGACCACACCGAGGACGTGCTGGCGATCCGGGCCTCCTGGGAGGCGATCCAGGGCGAGGCGCTGCCGCCCCGGCAGTCGATCGAGTTGTTGACGGAGGTGGCGGAGTCATGGCGGAGTTGACCGACGCCCGGTGGCGTACCAGCACCCGGAGCAGCACCAACGGCGGAGACTGCGTCGAGGTGGCCGACAACCTGCCCGGCCTGGTCGCGGTCCGGGACAGCAAGGACCGCGACGGCGCGGTGCTGACCTTCGGCCCGGCGGCCTGGCGGGCGTTCGTGCGGTCGACGTCCCGGCCCTGACCGCCAGCCGTCTCCGACCGCACCTCGGGCAGTATCCGGTGCCGGCACCGGCTGCCGCAGCGGTTCAGATCGGTTCGTCGCGGTCGCGTAGTTCGTTGCGCACGGTGGCGGGGACCACGAGCCGTTCGTCCGCGTACAGCAGGCGCAGCTCTTCCGCGTGCTCGTCAGGCTCGCGGGTGAGCCGGGCCAGCTCGTCGAAGAGGGCCATCCGCTCATCGTCGAGCTTCTCGAAGGGGGCGGGCATCGCGCCCCAGACGTCCCATGGCAGCAGCTCCACCGCGTGCAGCGCGGCGGCGTCGCGCATCAGATTGCCGGCGATCCACCACCAGCCGCCCTCGTTGATCACGCTCAGCCCGAAGGCGTCCGGGTCGGCCGCACCGGCCCGGCAGCGGACCCACGCCTCACCGGCGACCAGGAACCGGTCCCGGGGCACGTCGGTGGTGTCGAAGTCGATCCCGAACAGCTCCCGCTGGCGCTCGTCGAGCTGTGCGTCGACCATGATCCAGCGCAGTTGCTCGGCATGCCAGTACTCCGCGACCCAGTGGTCCTCGTACCTGCCGTCGATGAAGTAGTCGCCGAACCCGCAGCGGGCACGGGCCGCCACCCCCCGGGCGCGCAGCGCCGTGACCAGCAGCAGCGAGTAGTGCCGGCAGTTGCCGGCCACCCGCTGCTCAGGAATCCGCGCAACGGTCAGCGGCGGGTCGTCCGGCCCATCCGCGATGCGGGCGAGGATCTCGTCGGCGGGCCGCAGGTGGACGGTCTGCCGCTCGGCCTCGGTCAACGTGACCCCGTACGCCCCGGCGATGTGCTCGTGGATCAGCAGCCCCTGGATCGTCCGGGCGATCTCCGCCGGGTCGGACGGCACCGCTTCGAGCAGCGCGGCGAACGGCCCGGCGGAGGTCAGTCGGCCCGGCCGCGCGAAGCGGGAGAGGTTCGTCCGGTCCTGGTCCATCTGTCACTCCTCGGGAGAATGCGGCCACGGCGGAACGCAGAGATCCCTGCTGCGGCACCGCAGGCGGGCGACGCAAGCATCGCAGGATCTGCCGTGTCGCGGTGTCCCCCGCGATGCGTTCGCGCTCAGCTCGACCGGGTCGAACCCGCTCAGTCCGTGCGAGCTGGCTCCGTCGCAGCCGGCCCGGCCGCACGAGACCCCGCCAGCCCGACCCGGCCGGTACCGAGCGCCGCGGGGGTGGGGCGCGCCACAGGGCGTACGGCCACCCGGCGTGGGCAGGACCAGAGAGCGTAGGACAGACTTGCGGGCATGGCGGCTCGTGGCTTCCCGTACACCGATCTGAAGGATTTTCTCGCGGCGCTGGAGCGCGCGGGCGAACTGCGGCGCGTCAGCGTCCCGGTCGACCCGACGCTGGAGATTAGCGAGATCGTCACCCGGACGGTGCGGGCAGACGGGCCGGCGCTGTTGTTCGAGCAGCCCACCCGGGGCGAGATGCCGCTGGCGATCAACCTGTTCGGCACGGAGAAGCGCACCGCGATGGCGCTCGGCGTCGAGTCGCTTGACGAGATCGGCAACCGGATCGGCGAGATGCTCAAGCCGGAGCTGCCGGTGGGCTTCTCCGGCATGATGGGCGGCCTCGGCAAGGTCATGCAGCTCAAGTCGATGCCGCCCAGGAAGGTCAAGACCGCGCCCTGCCAGCAGGTGGTCTACCGGGGTGACGACGTCGACCTCAACCGGCTGCCCGGGCTCCAGGTCTGGCCGGGTGACGGCGGGATCTTCCACAACTTCGGGTTGACCCACACCAAGCACCCGGAGACCGGCAAGCGGAACCTGGGCCTCTACCGGCTCCAGCAGCACAGCCACAACACCCTCGGCATGCACTGGCAGATCCACAAGAACTCCACCGCGCACCACGCCGTCGCCGAGCGACTCGGTCAGCGGCTGCCGGTCGCGATCGCCATCGGTTGCGACCCGGTGGTCAGCTACGCGTCCAGCGCTCCGCTGCCCGCCGACATCGACGAGTACCTGTTCGCCGGCTTCCTGCGCGGCGAGCGGGTGGAGATGGTCGACTGCCTCACCGTGCCGTTGCAGGTGCCGGCGCACGCCCAGGTGGTGCTGGAGGGCTACCTCGAACCGGGCGAGCGGCTGCCGGAGGGGCCGTTCGGCGATCACACCGGCTTCTACACGCCGGTCGAACCGTTCCCGGTGCTGCACGTCGAGGCGATGACCATGCAGCGCGACCCGGTCTACCACTCGATCGTCACGTCGAAGCCCCCGCAGGAGGACCACGGGCTCGGCAAGGCCACCGAGCGGATCTTCGCGCCGCTGCTGCGGTTCCTGATCCCGGACATCGTCGACTACGACCTGCCGGCTGCCGGCGTTTTCCACAACTGCGCGATCGTGTCGATCCGCAAGCGCTACCCGAAGCACGCCCAGAAGGTGATGAACGCGATCTGGGGCGCGCACATGATGTCGCTGACCAAGCTGATCGTGATCGTGGACGAGGACTGCGACGTGCACGACTACCGCGAGGTCGCCTTCCGCGCGTTCGGCAACGTCGACTACGCCCGGGACCTGCTGCTCACCGAGGGCCCGGTGGACCACCTGGACCACTCGTCGTACCAGCAGTTCTGGGGCGGCAAGGCCGGCATCGACGCCACCCGCAAGCTCCCCGAGGAGGGTTACCACCGCGGCTGGCCCGAAGAAATGACCATGGCCCCCGAGGTTGTCTCCCTGGTCGACAAGCGCTGGAAGGAGTACGGCATCTGATGGCCACCGCCGCCGCTGTGCAGCCGACCGAGCGCCCCGGGCGCGTGAAGTCCTTCCTCAAGCTCGTGGCGATTGAGCACTCGGTGTTCGCGTTGCCGTTCGCGTATCTGTCGGCGCTGGCGGCGATGTGGGTGGACGGGGGGCGGGTTCGGTGGGTGGATCTGCTCCTGATCACTGTGGCGATGGTGGGGGCGCGGACATTCGCGATGGCGGCGAACCGGATTCTGGATCGGCGGATCGACGCGCGGAATCCGCGTACCGCCAATCGGGAACTGGTGACCGGGGCGGTGAGCCTGCGGACGGCCTGGACCGGCGCGGGCGTCGCGCTGGCGGTCTTCCTCGCCGCCGCCGCCCTGCTCAACCCGCTCTGCCTGGCGCTCGCGCCGCTGGCCGTGGTGCCGCTGGTGGTCTACCCGTACGGCAAGCGGTTCACCAACTGGCCGCACGCCATCCTGGCCGTCGCCCAGATGGTCGGGCCGGTCGGTGCCTGGCTCGCGGTGACCGGCACCTTCGCCGGCTCGGGACCGGCCTGGCTGCTCGGTGCCGCCGTCGGCCTGTGGATCGGTGGGTTCGACCTGATCTACGCCTGCCAGGACGCCGAGGTCGACCGCGAGATCGGCGTGCACAGCGTGCCGGCCCGCTACGGGCTGCGTTTCGCCCTGCACGCCTCCACCGTCGCGCACGTGGTCACGTTCGCGTTGTTCGGCTGGTTCGGCGTGCTGGTCGGCTTCGGCTGGCTCTGGTGGATCGGGCTGGCTTTCACCGCCGTCGCCTTCGGCTACCAGCATCTGGTGGTCACGCCGGCCGACCTGAGCCGGGTCAACCGGGCGTTCTTCACCGCCAACGGTTTCGTCGGCATCGCACTGTTCGCCTTCGCCCTGCTCGACCTGGTCTTCCGGCTCGGCCTGCGCGCCTGACCGGCTCGCCGTCTCCCGATCACCTGCCGGACGGCACGGCGTAGCGGGCGCTCTCCATGGTCCAGTCGATGGTGCCGCGGACGGCCCGGGACACCCCGTCGAGATGGGCGGTGACAGCCGGGTCCAGCGCCGGACCGAACGAGGGCATCGTGGCGCGCAGGGTGACGAACCGGTGCATCGACTCGTGCCAACGCTGGGCCGCCAGCTCGACGGCGGCGGGGACCGGCACCCGATGTGCCGCAGCCAGCGCCAGCACCAGGTTGTGCCCGCCGGACACGGCCGCGTCCCGATCCAGAGAGGCGATGTCATTGAACCAGGAGAGCAGGTC
Source organism: Verrucosispora sp. WMMD573 (assembly GCF_027497175.1). Lineage (NCBI taxonomy): Bacteria > Bacillati > Actinomycetota > Actinomycetes > Micromonosporales > Micromonosporaceae > Micromonospora > Verrucosispora sp. WMMD573. Next base: position 1,815,499 of record NZ_CP114901.1, read on the forward strand.
GTTGCCGGCGTCGCGGAGCTGGGCCAGCCGTGGATGGTGATAGACCGGTTCGGGCAGCGGCCGGCCGGTGACGAACTCCACCAGCGGATACGACACGTACGCCGCCGAGGTCGCCCGGCGCAGCTCGACGTACTCCTCGACGTCGGGCGCGTACCCGGTCACCTTGTTGACCGCTTCCCGCCAGGTGCCGTCGAGGTGATGGGCGACCGCATCGGCGAAGCGCAGCCGCCAGCGGGCCGGCATCCGACGGTGCGGCTCCCGCCAGGCGCTGACCAGCAACTGGCGTAGCGGACCGGTCAGCCCCGGGTGCCGCAGCCGGAAGCGCAGCAGCGCGACCGCGCCGTCCCGCAGGGCACGGATCTCGTCCGGGCCGGTCCGTTCGGGCCCGTCGCAGGCGTCGTCGACCAGGAAGAACCAGGTGAACAGCGCGGTCAGGGTACGCAGGTCGGCCTCGGTGGCATCGGGGTAGAGCCGCCCCGCGTAGCGGGCGAAACCGGCCCGCCCCAGCCGCTCCCGCGTCGGCGTGTCCAACGGCAGCCCGGACACCAGCCAAGCCTGCACCTCGTCGGCGTACCGGGAGAGCTGTGGCGCGATGGGGCAGGCGGCACGCAGCGACGGCAGGATGTGGCGGGCGGAGCCGGCCGACGACGAGATGGTCCCACGTCCTTCCGGTCGGCCCCACGGTGCTTTCGGTCCCCGGCAGCATGCCAGCTTGCGGTGGTCGCCGCAGACCCGCCGGGCAACGGTGGCGTAACGGCTCAGCCTGCGGCGATCATGGGCACCTCGGACAGGGTTCCCGGGGTGCTCGACCGGAGCCGACGGTGACCAGGCAGGCTGAGGGCATGCGCGAACCATGGGTGGTCGGGGTGTCCGGGGCATCCGGCACGCCGTACGCGGCCGCAGTCGTACGGGGGCTGCTCGACGCCGGGGAGCCGGTGGACCTGATCGTCTCCCGGGCCGCCCGGCTGACCGTTCTCGACGAGACCGGACGGCCGTTCCGGGACGCCCACTGGGCCGAGGACCTGGCCGTCTGGCTCGGGCGGGACACCGCCACGGCGGACCTGCGCCACTGGCCCGCCGGCGACCTCGCCGCCGGACCGAGCAGCGGCTCCTACCCGGTACGCGGGATGGTGGTGGTGCCCGCCAGCACGGCGGCCTGCGCCGGCATCGCCATCGGCCTGTCCAAGGACCTGTTGCAGCGGGCCGCCGAGGTGAATCTCAAGGAACGTCGGCGGGTGGTCGTGGTGCCCCGGGAGACGCCGGTGACCCGAAGTCACCTGGAACACCTGATCGCGCTGCATGACGCCGGCGCGGTGGTGCTGCCGGCCAGTCCCGGCTTCTACGGTGCGGGTGCCGCCGCCTCCGGAGCCCAGTTGGTGGACTTCGTGGCGGGCAAGGTGCTCGACGCCCTCGATGTACCGCACACCCTGTTCAAGCGGTGGGCCGGAAAGTTGAACGCGGACCGGACCTGACGGCCGGTCCGCGTCCCGACCCGCACTTCAGTACATGCCGGCATTTGCCGGGCCCGCAGGGCCGGTCGAAGCGGCCGGGCCCGCATTGCGCGGTCTACCCATCTCGTCCGCCTCGTCCAGCATGCCCTCCCCTTCAAGCAGGGCTCGCACCTCGGATTCCCGAAACCGGCGATGCCCTCCTGGAGTCCGGATGCTCCCGATCCGGCCCGCCGCCGCCCATCGCGTCACGGTTTTCGGGTCCACCCGAAACAGTGCGGCGACTTCACCCGGTGTCAGCAGGCGATCTCCAGTGTCCACAGCCCCCTCCTCGCGTCGACGAAGCCCCCGGCTGAACACACTGCCCCCGGCCGGTGCGAGCCCAGAGCCGTCATGAGGGACGTATGGCAATTACAGCACCAGCGACCTGGCGTGTCCGCCAAACGCGAAAAACGCACTGAGTGGGAAGTTAGTAAATGGTACCGGCGTCGCGCCCTCCGAACCCCGGGTATGCGAACTGTCACCCGCCGCCAGATCAAACGGATACCGGAGTCCGGGTGTCACGCAGCGCCGACTAGGGTCACAGTCCGTGGACGCCATCGACCTCAATCTCGTGGACCTGCTCCGCGGCAACGCTCGCCTGTCGTACGCCGAGTTGGCCCGCCAGGTCGGCCTTTCCGCTCCGGCGGTGCACGAAAGGGTCGGGAAGCTGGAGGCCGGGGGCGTCATCCGGGCGTACCGCGCGGAGGTCGAGCCGGAGACCATCGGGCTGGGCGTGACCGCTCTGATCGGCATCGTGGAGGACTCCGGGGCGGACACCGACGACGTGCTGGAGGCGTTCCGGGCCATACCCGAGATCGAATCCTGCTACTTCATGGCCGGCGTCGAGTCCTTCCTGCTCAAGGCCCGGGTGGGCACCATCGCCGAGCTGGAGCAGTTGATCGTACGGCTGAACCGGACACCCGGGGTCGCCTCCACCCGTACCGGCATCGCGCTGTCGACCAAGTGGGAGAACCGCCCGCAGTCGGTGGCTCCGCCGACGGCCTGAGCCGGCGCACCCCAGGTCGGCTTGCTAGGTTTCCGAGCGTGACTCATCTCGACCGGTGCGACGAGGCCAGCCGGCGGTGGGTGACCGAGGCGATCGCGGCGGTGGAGGCGGACGCGAACCGGTCCGCCGACACCCACCTGCTGCCGTTCCCGCTGCCCCGGCACTGGGGGATCGACCTCTACCTCAAGGACGAGTCGGTCCACCCGACCGGGTCGCTGAAGCACCGGCTGGCCCGCTCCTTGTTCCTGTACGGGCTCTGCAACGGCTGGATCGGACCGGCCACCACGATCGTCGAGGCGTCCTCCGGCTCGACTGCGGTTTCCGAGGCGTACTTCGCCCGGATGCTCGGGTTGCCCTTCATCGCGGTGATGCCCGCCTCCACCTCGCCCGAGAAGATCGCCCAGATCGAGTTCCAGGGCGGCCGGTGCCATCTCGTCCGGGACCCGGCGAAGGTGGTCATCGAGGCACGCTGGCTCGCCGAGGACTCCGGCGGGCACTACATGGACCAGTTCACCTACGCGGAGCGGGCCACCGACTGGCGGGGCAACAACAACATCGCCGAGTCGATCTACGCGCAGCTCGCCCTGGAACGGCATCCGATACCGGCCTGGATCGTGGTCGGCGCGGGTACCGGCGGCACCAGCGCCACCATCGGCCGCTACGCCCGCTACCGGCGGCTGCCCACCAAGCTCTGCGTGGTCGATCCGGAGAACTCCGCGTTCTACCCCGCCTGGCAGGCGGCCGACTGGTCGGTGCGCACCGGTCGGGGCTCCCGGATCGAGGGCATCGGCCGGCCGACCGTCGAGGCGTCGTTCCTGCCCTCGGTGGTGGACCGGATGGTGCAGGTGCCCGACGCGGCTTCCCTGGCGGCCATGCGAGCCGCCTCGGCGGTGCTGGGCCGGCGGGTGGGCGGCTCGACCGGCACCAACCTGTGGGGTGCCTTCGGCCTGATCGCCGAACTGCTGGCCGCCGGCCGGACGGGCTCGGTGGTCACCCTGATCTGCGACGCGGGCGACCGGTACGCCGACACCTACTACGCCGACGAGTGGGTGGCCGGGCAGGGCCTCGACCTGACGCCGCACCTGGCCACCGTCGACCGCTTCCTGGCCGACGGCTCCTGGCCGACCTGACCGCCGACCTGAGCCGCCGGCCAGGAGCGCTCACTGGAACAGCCGCACGATGAACTGGGCCGCGGTGCCGGCGATCGTGTTCTGCAACACCGGCCCCAATCCGCTGCCGACCGCCCGACCGAGGTTGCCGAAGCGGCCCTTCTCCGCGCCGACGTGAGCGGCGGCGGCTGTTGGGTCGACGACGTTGCCGTGGTTGTCGACGTGTCCTTTCTCCTGTAGCACGGCAATCAGCTCAATCAGCTCGGACAACGCTGGTCCGACGATTTTGCCGATTTGTACCTGGCCGTTGCTCATGTTTATCTGGTCGCCGTGGACATGCTCAGTCACCGCGTGCTACCTTCCCGATCTGGACGCCGCCGCCCATCATGTTGATTTCGTCTCCGAATACCAGCTTCCGGTTGTCGATGTTCTGGACGATCTCCCGGGTCGGCGGATTCTCGAGAGCGTTCGCGATCAGGTTGACCAGACCCTCAACCATGGCGCGGTCGGTGCTCACAAGCGCCGCACTGGTAGCCCCGTTCGTCTCGACCACCAATGCGTACTGGGTCGCCTGGCGGGCTAGCCGGATCGCTTGCCAGACGTGATACGCGATCACGCCGAGCACGGCGGCGGCGACCAGGACGAGCGCGAAACCCGGAAGTTCCATCTGCCCGACGCAGCAGAGCAGCAGCACTCCGCCGGCGAACCAGCCACAGGCTCGGGCGATCGCGCGCCCGATGCCCCGACGGTCCGGTTCGGACATCAGCGATCGGACGCGAGCGATGCTGCTGAGCTGATAAACGTCGCCGCCGATCCACAAGGTGGCTCGGTTGACTCTAATCTGTGTGACGCCGGAATGCTCCGTCACGTTTGCTCCCCCTTCTGCGCGTCGGGCCGTCGACTTGGGTGATGCATTTGCATCTCAAGTCAGAAGCGATAAGCCGGGTGCGAATTGATTACGCGAACCCTACTCCGGCAATCGATGCGGTCCCACCGACGGGACTGTCGGGAAAGTGACAACGCTGCAATTGTTGCTTTTTCTGAGAAGCAATCGGCGCTGTCAATCACCGAATGGTGGATAACGTTTCCCCGACCGTGGTCGGGTGGTCATCGGACGTGCGGGCAGGCGGCACCGCAAGGAGGGGAAGAGCGATCCCGCCTGCGGGCGGGTGTGGGCTGTCCGTCGACGGCTGGCAGCCGAAGGGCCGGGACGCACGGCGGCCCGCGGCGGAAGGCTCAGCGGGGGGCCGCGCGCTCGGCCAGACCCGGGTAACGCAGGACGTAGCCGTCGGCGTCCACCTCGACCTCGGCGCTGAAGCCGCCGCTGGCGTACCGGAACCGGTTCGGGCCCAACCCCGTGTAGAGCTGCTCGGTGGGGAGCACGGTGAGGCTGGGCAGCAACACCCAGGCAACGCTTATCGAGTGCGCGGTGTCGGGGGGTGCCGAGTCCAGGCCGAGCCGGCGCAGCGGCAGGGTGTTGAACAGCGGGGAGCCACCCAGATCCACGTCGAGGGCGTCGGCGAGCCGATCCGGGTCCTCCACGCCGGGCAGCCCGGCCGGGGCGTGCCCGGCGGCGGTCAGGACCGCGTCGAGGTCACCCTGCTCGGCGGCGGTCACCCGCCACCGCTGCGTCGCCCGTTCCAGCCGTACGCTGCGCCGCCAACCGGCGCCCTCGACCTCGACCTCAAGACGGACACTGGCCCAGTCGGTATCGGTGGTCACCTGGTAGCGGCAGGTGTAGGGAACCGGGTCGACGGCCAACTGGGTGCCCTGCGCCGCCAAGCCGTGGCCGTCGTCGACCAGGGCGTGCTCGGCACCGGCGGTGTCCGTACGGGTCCATAGCAGTGACTTCGGCGTGGTCGGCATGAGCCGGACGTTACGCCACCCGGCGGAGCCGGGCAGCGTATGCGCCGAGGATCAGCACCGCGCGCGGAACGCGGTTGGTCAGTAGCTGCGAACCCGTGGTCGGCCGCCCGTCCCACGGCGGTCCTCGCGTGGCCGGTCGTGCGTGTTCCAACCGTCCGACCGGCCGCCCCGGTCGCTGCCGAAGCGGCGTTCGCCGCGCGGGTTGTCGTGGTACCGGCGGTCGCCCGGTGCCTGCTCCGCGAAGCGACGTTCGCCCCGGTGACCGTGATCGGCGTAGCGGCGCTCGCCGGTCGGCCGGTCGCCGAAGCGACGGGGGCCACCTGGCCGGCTGCCGCGCCGGGGCTGCTGCTCCGGCTCGTCGCGTACCGGCACCCCGCTCGGCTCCCGCGCCCCGGTCAGCTCAGCCAGTACGGGGTCGCCGACGCGTACCCGGGACTGGGCCGGCTCCACACCGGCCTTCTCCAGCATGGCCAGGGTGGTGCGGCGCTGCTTCGGCAGCACCAGAGTGGCCACCGCGCCGGCCTCACCGGCCCGGGCGGTACGCCCCGCACGGTGCAGGTAGTCCTTCGGGTCCTTCGGCGGGTCGACGTGCAGCACGAGGGAGACCCCGTCGACGTGGATGCCCCGCGCCGCGACGTCGGTGGCGACCAGGACGTTGGTCCGGCCCTCGCGGAACTCCGCAAGCGTGCGGGTGCGCATCCGCTGCGTCTTGCCCCCGTGCAGCCCGCCAGCCCGTACGCCGACGGCGGCGAGCTGCGTGACCAGCCGGTCCACGCCCAACTGGGTACGGGCGAAGACGATGGTCCGGCCCGCCCGCGCGGCGATCGACGCGGTCACCGGGAACTTCTCCTGCGGCGGGATGAGCAGCAGGTGGTGGTCCATCGTGGACACCGCCGCGGTCGGCGGGGCGGTCGAGTGGGTGACCGGGTCGGTCATGAACCGCCGCACCAGCGCGTCGACGTCGCCGTCCAGAGTGGCCGAGAAGAGCAGTCGCTGCGCATCCGCCGGCGTCTTCGCCAGCAACTCGGTGACCTCGGGCAGGAAACCCATGTCGGCCATCTGGTCGGCCTCGTCGAGCACGGTGATCTCGACGTCGTCGAGCTGGCACACACCACGGTCGATCAGGTCGGCGAGCCGACCCGGGGTGGCCACCACCACCTCGACGCCGCGCCGCAGGGCATCGATCTGCCGGTCGTACGGCACGCCGCCGACGGCGGTCTTGAGGAACACGCCCACGGCCTTGCCGAGCGGCAGCAGCGCGTCGTTGACCTGCATAGCCAGTTCCCGGGTGGGCACCAGGACGAGGGCCCGTGGATGCCGGGGCCGGGCCCGCTCACCGGCGGCGATCCGGGCCAGCAGCGGCAGCCCGAACGCGAGAGTCTTGCCGGAGCCGGTCTGTCCACGGCCCAGCACGTCGCGCCCGGCGAGCGCGTCCGGCACGGTGGCCTGTTGGATCTCGAACGGAGTGGTGATGCCCTGCCGGTCCAGGGCGCGGACCAACTGCCGGGGAAGCCCGAGCGAGTCGAAGGTGACCGGGGTGGTCGTGCCGGCCGGCTGCGGCGCGGCGGGAAGGTCGGGGGAGAACGGGGGCATGCCGAGGTCAGCGGAGGTGGTCAAGAAATGCCTTTCGAGCGGGGCGCATCTTCGCGATGTCCCGCTGCGGCCGTGGCCGCCGGATCTTCCGCAAGAACGCCCATGGGCGCGTGTGCACGCGCCAGGTCAATGATCAGCGACCAGTGTACGGCGGTCGGCGCGGGTCCACCCGCGCCGGAGTCGGGTAGTGGGCGGACTCACCAACGATCCGGAAGCCGTCGGTCGCCTGGCAGGCCACTGCTGGCGCTGGGCAGCGCGTCGTTTGCGACGAGCACCACCATGACGCTGATCGCCACCAGCACCCCCAGCGCGACGGCCATCAGGATCACGACCCGGAGCGTGCTGCGCGACCGCTCCGCCGCCGTGTCCGCCCAACCCTGAGCCAGGATGTGCCCGGTCAACGAGCCGGAGGTCTCCTGCTCCCCGGTCGGGAAGGCCACCGTCGCGGAACTTTCCAACCCCGCGTAGTACGCGCTCAGGTCGGAGCCGCCGGGACGCTGCGTCGGTGCTACCCCTGCCGGACGGTGCGAACGCTCCGTCCCGGCCGGTCGGTGCGTGTGCTCTGCCTCGGTCGGTCGGTGCGCGTGATCCGCCTCACCGGGCGGCCGGGCGCCCGCCATCGCCCCGGTCGCGGAAGTCCCGGCCCACGCGGCGGGTTCGGACGTGCTGCTCTGGTTTCGCGTCGCACCCGGATCACCGCCCGGCACGTCCACCGCCGCGAGCGACCCGGGTGAGCCTGCGACCGATCCGGCGGAACCCACGATCGACCCGGAGCCGGCGGGGCGTGCGACCGATCCGGCGGGATTCGCGAGCGATCCGGAGCCGGCGATCGAGCCGGCGGAGCCCGGACGCAGGCCCGGGCGGGACGAGGGTCGGGGCGCTACCCCCGGAGAGCTGGGGGTGGGCTCGTCCCGGCGGCCGCCGGGATTGGTTGGTGGCGGCCAGACCGGTAGCGCCGGTGCCGGCACGACGGGAGCCGCGGCGGCTTCGCCAGGGCCGGCGGGCGAGCCGCTTCGGGACCCGACAGCGGACGGCGTGGGCCGGGTGTCGGCGGCCGCCGGAGCGAAACGGGTGTCGGCGGCTGGCGGCGGCGGAAACGGCGGTGCCGGCATCGGACCCGGTGGCGGCGGTGGGGCCGGAATCGGGGGACCGGGAGGTGGTGTCGGTGGGCCCGGCATCGGCGGCGTGGGCCGAGGGCCGGGCGGCGGCGTGGGCCGAGGGCCGGGCGGCGGAGCGGGGGCCGGTCCGGGCGGGTACGGCCCGGGCGTCGGTGGAGTCGGCGCTGGCGAGGGCGGTGCCGGCGACGGCGGGGTCGGCCCAGGTGGGACCGGCCCGGGAACCGGAGGGTGGGGTGCGGGTTCCGGCTCGGGTGCGGGTGGCGTCGGCGGTTGGGCCGGCGCCGGTGGCCGAGCGGGCTCGGGAGGCTCGATCGGCTCCGGTTCGGTCGGAGCGGATCGGTATACGCCGGGTGCCTTCCCGCCGCTGGCGGACTGCGCCTCGTCCACGCTCACCCGGCTGAGTCCAGGTATCCGGACGCTGGCCCGGGCCGGCTTCGACACGTGGGCCGGCTTCGACACGTGCGGCTTCCGGTCCGGCTGGGTTGCCTCCCGCTGCCCCGGTACGCCGGCCGGGCCGGTGACCGAAGCAGATCCGGCGGGCGGGACACCTCCGCTCGCGCCGACCGGTCCGGCGGTGGCCGTGGCCCGGTACGTGGTGCCTGCTCCTGCTCCGGAAAGTCCGGCGGTGGCCGATGGGTGGCCATGAGCCACCGCGCCGGGTGACGTCACCTGGGCGACGCCTGCCCGACCCTGGACCGGACCGGTCGGCCGGTCGGCTGCACCCGTCGTCGGGCGGGCAACGGCGTCCGTCGTCGGCCGGTCGGCGGTCGACGACGAACCGGCAGTCTCTGCGGGTGCCTCGTCGACTGCCTGGTCTGCGGCGTTGCCGGTGGTCGCTTCCGGCTCGGCGGTGGCGGTGGGGGCAGGCGGCGGACCCACCGGCCCCGCCGGAACCTCTTGCTCCGTCATCGTCGCCTCCGCGCCACGCTCGCCACCGGGCCCGTACCGTCGGACCGGGAGTGCCTGAGTGACACCGTGCCACATTCGACCCGTGCGGCACACCCGGAGCGCGCTACCGCGTCGCGGTGTCACCGGCCGCCCGGCGTCTCGGACATCGACTGGGATGGATGGGCTTCGGCCTCGTGGCGCCTGCGGGCGGCTGCGGTGTCGGCTCAGGTCACCGTCCGCCGACCGTTGACGGGCTGGCCGAGACGCTGTCTTCGGGTGCCGCGCTGCTGGCCGCCGGATCGGTGGTGCCGGCGGCGGTGGGCGGCGCGACGCTGCTGGCCCCGAGGGTCGGTTCGGTGTCCTCCGGCGGGGACGTGGTCACGGGCGGGGAGGTGGTCACGGGCGGGGAGGTGGTCACCGGGGGCGAGGTGGTCGCGGGCGGGGTTGCCGACGGGGTGGTGGATCCCGATGGGCTCGGCGTCGGACTGACCGACGGCGTGGTCGAGGGTTTCGGCGTCTTGGTGGGCTTCGGCGTCGGCGTCGGCGTCTTGGTCGGCGTCGGCTTGGGCGTCGGCTTGGGGGCCGGCGGCTGCGACGGGGTGGGCGAGGAGGTCGGTGCCGGAACGGCACCCACCACCCGGGTTGCGGCGTAGAGCCGCGACCAGCGAACCGTGGAGATCTTGACCACGTCACCGGTGGTCGGCGCGTGGATCATTTTGCCGCCGCCGACGTACATCCCCACGTGGTGGATGCTCTGCCAACTGCTGCCCGAGGCGAAGAAGAGCAGGTCGCCGGGAAGCAGCGCGGTGCGAGGCACCGTCCGTGAGCTGGTTGCGCGGTACTGGTCCCGGGAGACCCGCGGCAGCTGTCGGTAGCCCGCGGATCGGTACGCCGCCCACATCAGGCCCGAGCAGTCGAACGAGTTCGGGCCCTCGGCCGCCCAGACGTATGGGTCGCCGAGCTGTTTCCGGGCGTACGCGACGGCGGCCTTTGCCGTGGGGTGCGCGGCCAGCCCACCGGCGGACTGGTCGACGTAGTCGGCGCCGATCTGCTGCTCGGCGGCCTCCTGCTGGCGAGCCAACTCGACCAACTGCGCGGAGTTCTCGTCCCGCAGCTTGATCAGTTCCGCCTCGGCTTCGCGCAGCGCCTGCCGGGTGGCGGTGTACTGCTGCTGAACGCCCTGAAGTCGCGACTGGGCGGCCGCGTGCGCCTGCGTCGCCACCTGCTCGGCGGCGCGGGCGCGCGTCAGCTCGCCAGTGGCCGGGCCGGTGTCGTGCCCGACCTTCTCGCCCCGGTTCGCCCGGCTGAGCAGGTCCAGTTCGCGCAGGTCGGTGGCGAAACCGCCGGGTGGTAGCGCGGCGGCGGCCTTGATCGCCTCGGCGGCGGCCTGGTCGGCACGCTGCTGCGCCTGCTGGGCCGTGCCCCGGGCAAACTCCAGATCACGCTCGGCGGTGAGGAACTGGGTCTGCACCTCGTTGCGCTGCTGTTCGAGTTCGAGTAGCCGGGTGCCCAACTCGGCGACCCGCGCCTCCGCGGCGGTGATCCGGGTCTCCAACGCGCTGGCGCCCGGAGTGCCGAGCGTCGGTGGCGTCAGGCCCGGGGTCGTCCCGGCGGGCATGCCGGGCAGTTGGAGAGGCCCGGTGGCCGTGGGACGGGAACCGGTGTCGGGCACCGTCACGGGTATGCCGGGCTCGGCGTAGGCCGGTGCGGCGAGGACCGTACTGGCGACCGCGGCCAGCAGGGCGGACCAGAGCGCCGGCCGGAGCACCGGTGAGACCACCGGGCCTCGTCGCCGCTGCCGTCCGTCCGCGCTGTCGATCATTCCGCTCCCCGTCCGGCGTTGCTCTGCCACGCCCGGTCGGCGCGGCGGTTCGGGACGCTACCAGTGTGTGTCGTGCCCCACCCTGTCTTACCTCACGTGGTGCACTGCTGTCGATGTCTGGCCGGGTAACGGGAGGCTGAGAGTTCGCTGCTGACCACCACGGTGTGAGTTGCCGACGCGGCCGACGTAGGCTCGGGTGGCGACCGCGTTCCGGTCGCGACCGCAGGTGGAAGGGGACGGGGCTTTCGATGGACGCCGGACTCAAGCGCGAACTCGAAGCGAAGGTGTACGCGGGGGAGCGGCTGACTCGTGAGGACGGGATCGCCCTCTACTCCAGCGACGACCTGACCTGGTTGGGGCGGCTGGCCCACCACAGGCGCACCGAGATGAACGGTGACCGGGTGATGTTCAACGTCAACCGGCACCTGAACCTCACGAACGTGTGCAGCGCGAGCTGCGCGTACTGCTCCTTCCAGCGCAAGCCGGGCGAGAAGGACGCGTACACCATGCGTATCGACGAGGCGGTTCGCAAGGCCAAGGAGATGGAGGACGAGCAGCTCACCGAGCTGCACATCGTCAACGGCCTGCACCCGACGCTGCCCTGGCGTTACTACCCCAAGGTCCTGCGCGAGCTGAAGGCCGCGCTGCCGAACGTCAAGCTCAAGGCGTTCACCGCGACCGAGGTGCAGTGGTTCGAGAAGATCAGCGGACTGGGCGCCGACGAGATCCTCGACGAGTTGATGGACGCGGGTCTGGAGTCGCTTACCGGCGGCGGCGCGGAGATCTTCGACTGGGAGATCCGCCAGCACATCGTCGACCACGCCTGCCACTGGGAGGACTGGTCCCGGATCCACCGGCTGGCGCACAGCAAGGGGATGAAGACCCCGTCAACCATGCTCTACGGCCACATCGAGGAGCCCCGACACCGGGTCGACCACGTACTGCGGCTGCGTGAGTTGCAGGACGAGACCGGCGGCTTCCTGGTCTTCATTCCGCTGCGCTACCAGCACGACTTCGTCGACTCGGCGGACGGGAAGATCCGTAACCGGATCCAGGCCCGCACCACGATGGCCTCGCCGGCCGAGTCGCTGAAGACCTTCGCGGTCTCCCGCCTGCTGTTCGACAACGTCCCGCACGTCAAGTGCTTCTGGGTGATGCACGGCCTGTCGGTGGCTCAGCTCTCGCTCAACTTCGGTGTCGACGACCTGGACGGCTCGGTCGTGGAATACAAGATCACCCACGACGCCGACTCGTACGGGACGCCGAACACCATGCACCGCGACGACCTGCTGCACCTCATCTGGGACGCCGGGTTCCGCCCGGTCGAGCGCAACACCCGCTACGAGGTGGTCCGCGAGTACGACGCGGCCACCACGCTGGCCGAGCGTCGGGCCGAGCCGCAGCAGGTCTGGGCCTGATCCGACGCGTACCCTGGCACGACGATGACCGAGCAGCAGAGCGCGTTTCCCCGCCGGGACGCCGAGGGGCGGATCCGCACCCTGGGCGACCTGGTGGGTGTCGGCCTGGCCGGGGTGGTCATCGGGCTGCTCGTGCTGGTGCTCTTCGACGTCGCCTTCGCCTGGTTCGGTGCCGGTGAGTTTGGCCAGGCCAACGGCTGGCTCGCCGTGATCCTGCCCGCCTGGCTGTTCTGGGAGGACTTCCGGGCGTGGGATTTCGGTGCGCCCCGGGTGGTGGCCGCGCTGGTGGCCGTGGCGATGGCGGTGGTCTCCGGGCTGCTGGTGGCCGGGGTGGCTAGGGCGCTGCCGCCGCTGCTGTCCGGCGTGCTCGCCGCGACCACGTTCACCGTGGTGTACGCGATGATCTGGTTTCCCGGCGTGCGCTGGCTGGCCAACCGGACCGGCTGAGGCAGAGTGACGACGTGAGCGAGCGGAGCGAACGAACGTGAGTGCGGCGGTCAAGTACACGCTCGGCCGGATCGGTTTGTTCGTGGTCGTGGTGGCGGCCCTCTGGCCGGTCGACATGGACATCTTCCTCAAGTTGATCCTGGCGCTGCTGTTCTCCGCAGCCCTCTCGTTCTTCCTGCTCAAGGGCTGGCGTGACGAGATGGCCGAGGAGATGGCCGCCGCCGCCGAGCGTCGTCGCGGGGAGAAGGAGCGGCTGCGGTCCGCCCTGGCCGGCGACGACCAGGCCGACGACGACGCGACGGGTGATCGGCCGACCGACGGGAAGGGCTGAGCGCTCCGGTGACCGGGTCTCCGGTCATCTGGCGTTCCGGTGGGCGGAAACATGTCGCCGACATGAGTATCCGGTTGGGATGGACCCAACAACGATCAATATTGATATGACCATGTGACAGGTGGTGGGCTGTCCGCTACCGAGCGGGGGATCCCCGCGCCTCCAGGAGGTTGTCCATGGCCTTCCGTTCCGTTCCCGTCCGTCGTGCCCTGGCGCTCATCGTCGCCGCCGGGCTCGGCCTGCTCATCGTCGCCGCGCCACCGGTCTCCGCCGAACCGGCGCCCGACCGGGACCAACAACCGGCCGCCGTGCCCTACCGGGTGCTCGGCCCGAAGACCCTCGCCGACCGCAACGCGGTCGCCCGTACGGGTGCCGCCATCGACTACTCCGAGCACGGTGTGCTGCACGTCTCGGCCACCCGGGCCGAGGCCGCCGCCATCACCCGGCTCGGTTTCCGGCTGGAGGCGATCGCCGCGCTGCCCACCGACCGGGGACAGGCCGACGGCGACGTCGGTGTCCTCGGCTTCCCGTCGGCCGACTCCAACTACCACGACTACCCAGAGATGATCGCGGCGGTCAACAAGGTGGTGGCCGATCACCCGACGATCGCGCGGAAGATCAGCATCGGCAGCTCGTACGAGGGCCGTGACCTGGTCGCGGTGAAGATCTCCGACAACGTCGCCACCGACGAGAACGAGCCGGAGATCCTGTTCAACGCGCAGCAGCACGCCCGCGAGCACCTGACCGTCGAGATGGCGATCTACCTGCTCAACCTCTTCACTGACAACTATGGCTCCGACTCGCGGATCACCAGCCTGGTCAACGGCCGGGAGATCTGGGTGGTGCCCTCGGTCAACCCGGACGGCAGCGAGTACGACATCGCCACCGGCTCTTACCGGTCGTGGCGCAAGAACCGCCAACCCAACAGCGGATCGTCGTACGTCGGCACCGACCTAAACCGGAACTGGAGCTACAACTTCGGGTGCTGCGGCGGCTCGTCCGGCTCCACCTCCTCGGACACCTACCGGGGTCCGTCGGCGTTCTCCGCGCCCGAGACGCAGGCGCTGCGCAACTTCGTCAACAGCCGGGTTGTCGGCGGGGTGCAGCAGATCAAGGCCAACATCGACTTCCACACCTACTCCGAGCTGGTGCTCTGGCCGTACGGCTACACGTACAACAACACCGCGCCGGGGATGAGCGCCGACCAGTACAACACCTTCGCCACCATCGGTCAGCAGATGGCGGCGACCAACGGCTTCACCCCGCAGCAGTCCAGTGACCTGTACATCACCGACGGCAGCAGCATCGACTGGATGTGGGCGACGCACGGCATCTGGGCCTACACCTTCGAGCTGTACCCGGGCTCGGCCTCCGGCGGCGGCTTCTACCCGCCCGACGAGGTCATCCCGCAGCAGACCTCGCGCAACCGGGAGGCGGTGCTGATCCTCTCCGAGTACGCCGACTGCCCGTACCGGGCCATCGGCAAGCAGGCTCAGTACTGCGGCACCGGTGGCGGGGGGACCACGGTCTGGTCGGACACCTTCGAGACCGCGACCGGCTGGACGATCAACCCCAACGGCACCGACACCGCGACCACCGGCCAGTGGGAACGGGGCGCCGCGCAGGCCACCAACTCCAGCGGAGCCAAGCAACTCACCCCGTACGCGGGCAGCAACGACCTGGTGACCGGCCGGCTCGCGGGCAGCGGCGCGGGTGACTACGACATCGACGGCGGGGCGACAAGTGCCCGTTCACCGGCCGTCGCACTGCCGTCCAGCGGCACGTTGACGCTGTCGCTGGCCTGGTATCTCGCGCACGGCTCGAACGCGTCGTCGGCGGACTACTTCCGGGTCAGCGTGGTGCACAACGGCGGCACCACGGCGCTGCTCACCCAGTCCGGCGCGGCCAGCAACCGCAACGGTGCCTGGACGGTGTCGAACCTCAACCTCACCCCGTACGCCGGCCAGTCCATCCGGATCCTGGTGGAGGCCGCGGACACCTCGACCGCCAGCCTCGTCGAGGCGGCTGTGGACAACGTCACCATCACCTCCTCCTGAGATGAACGGGGCCCCGCCATCCCCCTCGCGCGGGGCCCCGTCCAGGGACCAAACGGGCAGACCGGCTTTCTCCCGGCGGCCCACCGCCGGGCCTACGGCAACGCGACCGGCCTGCTCAACGGGGCGCCGACGCGACGTGCGCTACGGTCTTACCGACCCGTTCCAGCGAAGCCGGTGCGACACCGGCGCTGTCCCGCAACTGTGATGCCCCGTTACCGGGGACGAGCCAGGTCGCCTGGGGCGCGGTCGCGATCCGCGCTCTCGAGGAAGGGCGCCTCGCGGACGGGTGCCCCGGCTCCCTGTCGGCGAAGCAGCACATCCTCGACCGACAGGAGGACCGATGTTCAGACGTACTCCCGCAGTCTTCGCCGCCAGCCTGGCGGCGGCTGCGCTCGCGCTCGGCGCCTGCGCCGAGAAGACCACCGACACCCCCAGCGCCGGCGGCAGCCCGAGCGCCGCCACCTTCCCCGTCACCGTTGGTTCGCTGACCCTGGAACAGCGACCCGAGAAGATCGTCTCGCTGTCGGCGACGGCCACCGAGATGCTCTTCGCGATCGACGCCGGCCCGCAGGTCACCGCGGTCGACGACCAGTCCAACTTCCCGGCGGACGCACCGAAGACGGATCTCTCCGGCTACCAGCCGAACGCCGAGGCGATCGCCGCGAAGGACCCCGACCTGGTGGTGCTCAGCGACGACCGCAACAAGATCGTCGACCAGCTCACCAAGCTCAAGATCCCCGTTTACCAGGCTCCGGCGGCGCAGACCCTCGACGACTCCTACCGGCAGCTCACCGAGCTGGGCACGCTCACCGGCAACCCCGACGCGGCGGCCGACGTGGTCCAGCGGATGAAGGACGACATCACGAAGATCGTGGCCGAGGTGCCGCAGCGAGCCGAGGCGCCCACCTACTTCCACGAGCTGGGTCCGGAGCTGTACACCGCCACCAGCAAGACCTTCATCGGTTCGATCTACAGCCTCGCCGGGCTGGAGAACATCGCCGACGCGGCCGACGCCGACGGGAAGAACGGCGGCTACCCGCAGCTGTCCCAGGAAGTCATCGTCGACGCCAACCCGGACTTCATCTTCCTCTCCGACGTGAAGTGCTGCCAGCAGAGCGCCGCGACGGTCAAGGCGCGCAGTGGCTGGGGCTCGCTGACCGCCGTGCAGCAGGACCAGATCGTGGAACTCGACGACGACGTCGCCTCCCGGTGGGGGCCGCGCGTGGTGGATCTGCTGCGGACCATCGTGGACGCCACCGCCAAGGTGTCCCCGTGACGATGGCCGCCGGTCGCTGACCGGATCATGCACGACGTGAAGCGCGGTCGTCCCGTCGCGCCGGCCGGGGCGGTCACCCCGCCCCGGCCGGCGGGCCTGCGGAAACGTTGGCTCGCGGCCGGGGTGCTCGCCGTGCTCGTCGCCCTGGTGGCCGGGGTCTCGCTTGGTCCGGTCAGCCTGCCGCCCGGCAGCGTCGCGATCGAACTGCTCAACCTGCTGCCCGGGGTACGCCTGGACAGCGGGCTGACCGAGCGGGAGATCGCCATCGTCACCGAGCTGCGGCTGCCCCGGGCGGTGCTGGGTCTGCTGGTCGGCGGACTGCTCGCCCTGGCCGGCGGCGCCTACCAGGGGGTGTTCCGCAACCCGCTGGCCGACCCGTACCTGCTCGGCGTCGCGGCCGGGGCCGGGCTGGCGGTCACCGTGGTGCTGACCCTGGGCGTCGGCGCGGGCGGCGCGTTGAGCGGGCTGCCGGCCACCATCCCGCTGGCCGCCTTCGTCGGCTCCCTCGGTGCGGTGGCGATGACCTACCTGCTCGGCGCCGCCGGTGGGCGCAGCCGCTCCCCGGCGACCCTGATCCTGGCCGGGGTGGCCGTCTCCGCGTTCCTCAGCGCCGGGCAGACGTACCTGCTGCAACGGCACGCGGAGAGCATCCAGCAGGTGTACTCCTGGCTGCTCGGGCGGCTGGCCACCGCCGGTTGGCAGGACGTCCGGCTGGTGCTGCCGTACTTCCTGCTGACCAGCGTGGTCATCCTGCTGCACCGGCGGGAGTTGGACGTGCTCTCGGTCGGCGACGACGAGGCGGCCAGCCTCGGCCTGCACCCGCAGCGGTCCCGGTACCTGCTGATCGCCGCCGCCTCGCTGGGCACCGCCGCCGCCGTTTCCGCCTCCGGCCTGATCGGCTTCGTCGGCATCATCGTGCCGCACACCGTACGGATGCTCGCCGGAGCGAGCTACCGGGTGATCCTGCCGCTGTCGTTGCTGTTCGGTGGAGCCTTCCTCGCGCTTACCGACGTGGTGGCGCGCACCGCCGCCGCACCGCAGGAGATCCCGATCGGGGTGGTCACCGCGCTGCTGGGTGGGCCGTTCTTCGTGGTGGTGCTGCGCTCGGCCCGGCGGGTGCTGACATGACCGGCTCGTCGGCCGCGCCCGCCGTCGACCTGCGCGGCCTGCGGATCAGCCTGGACGGTACCCGGATCCTCGCGGGCGTCGACCTGACCGTCGCCACCGGCGAGTGGGTCACGGTGATCGGCCCCAACGGGGCGGGCAAGTCGACCTTGCTGCGCGCCGTCGGCGGTCTGCTCCCCGCTCCGGACGCCGTCCGCCTCTTCGGTACGCCGCTGGCCGAGCTGCGCCGCCGGGAACGGGCCCGGGTGGTGGCCACGGTCGCCCAGTCGCCGGTCGTACCGCCCGGCATGGCGGTGCTGGACTACGTGCTGCTCGGTCGTAACCCGTACATCCCGCCGTTGGGCCGGGAGTCCGCCGTCGACCTGGCCGTGGTGCACGAGGTGCTCGACCGGCTGGACCTTGCCGGCTTCCACGCCCGGGAGTTGGCCACCCTCTCCGGCGGTGAGCGGCAGCGGGTCTTCCTGGCTCGGGCGCTGGCTCAGGGCGCCACCCTGCTGCTGCTGGACGAGCCCACCAGCGCCCTCGACATCGGCCATCAGCAGGAGGTCCTCGAACTGGTCGACCAGCTCCGTCGGACGCACGGCCTGACGGTGCTGGCCACCATGCACGACCTGTCCATCGCCGGCGAGTACGCCGACCGCATGGTGCTGCTCGCCGCCGGCCGGGTGGTCGCGGTCGGCACCCCCCGGGAGGTGCTCACCGACCGGCTACTCGCCGAGCACTACCGGGCCAGCGTCCGCGTCGTCGACGGTGAGCACGGCCCGGTAGTGGTGCCGGTACGCCCCAGGCGACAGTAGGGCGAGTCAGGCGGGGGCGGGCACCGGGCCGAGGATGGAGAAGAACGCCCCCTGCGGGTCGGTCAGCACCGCGAACCGGCCTCGGGGCAGATCGGTCGGCGGGACGGACACGCTGCCACCGAGCCGCTGCGCCTCGTCGGCCACCGCGTCGGTGTCGGTCACCGCGAAGTAGACCATCCAGTGCGACGGTAGGTCGCCCCACTCCTCGCCGACCATCGGCATCATCCCGGCCACCTGCTGGCCGTCGCGTTGCCAGGTGGTGTAGGTGATCGCATCCATCGGCTGGTCGTCGGCCGTCCAGCGGAAGACCGCGCCGTAGAACTCCTTGGCCCGGTCAGGCTCCCGGGTGGTCAGCTCGGCCCAGGTCAGCGCGCCCGGCACGTCGAAGACCTCCGCGCCGGAGCGGCCCAGCGACTGCCACACCCCGAACGACGCGCCGGCCGGGTCGGTGAGCACCGCCGAGCGACGGGAGCCGGACAATTCGACGGGGCCCGAGCGGAGCCGCCCACCGGTGGCCGTCGCGAGTTCGCAGGCCGTGTCGACATCCTCGGTGGCCAGGTAGGGCGTCCAGGCCGGCTGCCCGTCGTCGGTCGGGCCAGCGCCGGCGACCGGTCTGCCCTGCTGGTGGAAGACGAGACGGCCGGTCGGCGGTTCGCCGGTCGCCTCGGCGACCGCCCAGCCGAACAGCGGGGCGTAGAAGCCGGCCGCCGCGGCGGGATCGCTGGTGAACAGGTCGACCCAGGCCGGCCTTCCCGGTGGAATGCTGGTCATGCGCGTACGCTCCGGTTCCGTCGATGATGGGCGGTGCGAGGGTCACATCCGGGTCCGACACTTCACTGGCGGTTCAGCGGGTCCCGGCGAGGGCGATGACGTGGAACAGGGCACCGTGCGGGTCGCGGAGCGCGGCAAAGCGGCCGGCCGGGATGTCGCGGGGCGGCACCAGGATCGTGCCGCCCAGTTCGGCGGCGCGCGCCGCGCAGGCGTCCGCGTCGGCCACCGCGAAGTACACCGACCAGTACGCCGGCCCGTCCGAGGGGAACTCGTCGCCCAGCGGCGGCATCATCCCCGCCACCAACCGGTCGCCGAGCCGCCAACCGGTGTACGCGACCTGGCCCATCGGCTCCTCCTCCGGCTGCCAGCCGAAGACCAGCTCGTAGAAGATCCGTGCCCCGTCCGGATCGGGGGTGACCAGTTCCGTCCAGCTCATCGCACCGGGCACGTCGAACACCTGGGCCCCGGCGAAGGCCATCGGCTGCCAGACACTGAACGCGGCCCCGGCGGGATCGGTGAAGACCGCCATCCGACCCCGGTCGAAGACCTCGAACGGCGGCACCACCACCTGTCCACCGGCCCGCTCCACCCGACCGGCGACCAGATCGGCGTCGTCGGTGGCCACGTACGTCGACCAGATCGGCACCTGGTCCGGCACGGCCGGTGGGCCTGCCCCGGCCACCGCCCGCCCGTCCAGCAGGAAGACCGTGTACCCGCCCGCCTCCGGCTCGGGGTCGACCCGGCCGGTCCAGCCGAACAGTTCCGGGTAGAACCGCCGGGCCGCGTCGAGTCCCGGCGTCGCCAGGTCGGCCCAGCAGGGCGTACCCGGCGCGACGCTGACCACGGCCACCCCTCCCGACCCGCGGCGACCACCGACCGGTCACCCTTCTCGGCATCGTGGCACCGGTGCGCCGCAGTTCGGGGTGGAAACCGGCGGAACGTCAACTGAACCGGCGACCCGGTCCCGCCCGGTCGGGAGTCAGCCGAGCGGGGCGGGTAGCGGCGCGGCGTGCAGCACGGACAGCCGGGACACCGCCCGGGTAAGTACCACGTACAGCCGGTTCAGGCCGCGTGGCTCGGCGGTCGCGATGGCGGCCGGTTCGACCGCGATGACGTGGTCGTACTCCAGGCCCTTGACCAGAGTGGCGGGCATGACCGTGACGCGCGCGCCGATGGCCGGTTCGTCGGGGGTCGCGGTCTGCACCCCCGACTCGGCCAGCGCCGACCGCAGCCCGTCCACGGCGTCGTCGGCGGCGATCACCGCGATCGACCCCTCGAACGCGAGCGCCGCCCGCACCTCGGCCACCGTCGCGGCCGCGAGATCGCTGACGGTACGCACCTCAAGCGCGCCGTCGTTGCGCAGCGACTCGGCCGGCGGCACGTCGACGGCCAGCACCGGTAGCAGCCGGTTGGCGAAGGAGAGCACGGCGGCGGGCACCCGGAACCCGATGGTCAACGGCACCACCGTCGCGTCCGGCTTGCCCAGGTGGCGCAGGCTCTCCCGCCAGTCGCTGGCCGCCCACGGCGCGGTCGCCTGCGCCAGATCGCCGAGGAGCGTGAGCGAGCCGTGCTCGCTGCGCCGGGCGATGACCCGGCACTGCATCGGGGAGAGGTCCTGCGCCTCGTCCACCACGACATGGCCGTAGCCGCCCGGCCGTTCGAGCAGTCCGGCCGCCTCGTCGATCAGCACCGCGTCGGCGGCCGTCCACCGGGTCGCCTTCGCCGTCCGCCCCAACCCGGTGCCGGTCGCGCGCCCGGTCCCGGCTGCCGGGTGGGTGAGCAGGCGTTGCTCGTCGGGCGTGAGCAGATCGTCAGCGGCCCGAGCGAGCCGCTCCCGGTCGGTGTACAGCGCGTGCAGCAGACCCTCCGGGGTGAGCGCCGGCCAGACGGCGTCCAGAAACCCGGTGACCGGCTTCGACCGGCTCATCCGGCGCAGCCACGCGTCGCCCGGTGACTCCGCCCGCCGCGCCTCGGCCTGCCGTTGCAGCAGTCCGACCACCCGGGCCCGGACCCGGTCCCGCCCGACGGCGTACGGCGGTCGTTCCGTGCGGGTGTCCTGGACCAGCCGGTGCAGCGGCTCCAGCCCGATCCGCCAGCGGAACGAGCCGTCGGAGACGAGCACCGGTTCCGCCGGCTCGCCGACGTACGCGTCGACGGCCCGGCGCAGCACCTCGGCCATCCGGGCGTCGTGCTTGAGCGCGGCCACCACCGGCGGGTCCACCGCGCGGACCGGTACCCGGGTGACAAGGTCCTCCACGGTGGCCTGCTCCACCTCGATCTCACCGAGCGCGGGCAGCACCGCCGCGATGTAGCCGAGGAAGGCCCGGTTCGGCCCCACGACCAGCACCTTCGACCGGCGCAGCCGCTCCCGGTGCAGGTAGAGCAGGTACGCCGCCCGGTGCAGCCCGACGGCGGTCTTGCCGGTGCCCGGGGCGCCCTGCACGCAGATCGAGTCGGCCAGGTCCGCCCGGACGAGTTCGTCCTGCTCGGGCTGGATGGTGGCGACGATGTCGCGCATCGGCCCGACCCGGGGACGTTCGATCTCGGCGGTGAGGATCCGGCTGGCCGTGCCGAGTTCCTCGCCCCGGTCGAGGTGCTCGTCCTCGAAGCTGGTCAGCTTCCCGTCGCCGAACCCGAACCGGCGGCGTACCGCCAGGCCCTGCGGATCGCGGGCACTGGCCCGGTAGAACGTGCGGGAGATCGGCGCCCGCCAGTCCAGCACCAGCGATTCGCCCTGATCGTCGGTGACGTGCCGGCGGCCGACGTGGTAACGGCGGCCGGCGTGTGCGGCATCTGCGTCGCCGAAGTCGAGTCGGCCGAAGAAGAGCGGGGTACGCGGGTCGTCGGCCAGTTCGGCGACCCGCCGAGCCAGGTGCCGGCCGAGCTGTTCGGCGGTGTACGCGTCCCCGGCCACCTTGTCGCCGGTGGCGAAGAGCGCCTCGGCGCGTTCCCGCATCCGGTGCAGCGCCGCCCGCGAGCGGGTCAGGTGTGCCCGTTCGGCGGCCAACTCGTCGTCGAGCGGGGGCGGCTGGGGCGTTTCTTGGGCGTGCAGGCTCATCCACGGACTCCTCGACACGGGAAGAAGGCTGCCGCTCGCGTTTCCGACTCGTGGGTCGGCGCGGGGACGTCCGCTGCGGTGCTACTCACCGCGGCCGTCAGGCGGAACGAACAGCCTACTGGAGGGCGCGCCGTGGACAACCGGTTTTCCTCCCGGCCGGGGATCATGGGGACATGACGCAGGCGAACCCCGAGCCGCCCCGGGTGACGATCAGCGACCCGCAGACGCTGCGGGCACTCGCTCACCCGGCCCGGCTCGCGATCATGGAACACCTGGCGACGACCGAGGGCGCGGTGACCGCCACCGAGTGCGCCGAGGTGGTGGGCCTGTCGCCGAGCGCGACCAGCTACCACCTGCGGGCACTGGCCAGGTTCGGCCTGGTGGAGCAGGCGCCGAGCCGGGGGGACGCCCGCGAGCGACTGTGGCGTGCCGCGATCCAGTCGTGGACGATCGACGCCGGCCGGGACGCCGACCCGTCGGTACGCGACGCCGAGCAGACCCTGGTCGAGGTATTTCTGGCCCGGGAACTGGAGCGCAGCCGGGACTGGCTGCGCCGGGCTCCGGACGAATCCGAGGAGTGGTATCGCAGCGCGATTCTCAGCGAGTCTTTGTTGCTGCTCACCGCCGAGGAGCTGGCGGAGTTGAACGAGGCGGTGACGGCCCTGCTCCGGCCGTACCGCAAACGTACCCGGACCGATCCGCCGCCGGGCGCGCGCCGGGTGGCCGTCCAGTACCGGGCGCTGCCGCTGGCCTGACCTGCTTGCGTCAACCAGATGTGAAGCATTACTTTCGAAGCATGTCCTTCACATCTGGCGAGTCGCGGTGGGCCGACGTCGCCCTGGCCACCGCCGCCCGTGGTCTCGCCACCTGCGGGCAGTTCCTCGCGGCGACCACGCTGACGCTGACCCTCCAGTCGTCCGGCGCAGGCGGCCGTGCCGTCGCGGGGATGCTGTTGGCGGCGACGCTGCCGCTCGTGGTGCTCGCCCCGCTGACCGGTCGGCTCGCCGATCGGGTGGACAGCCGGACGCTGCTGGTCGGAGCCGGTCTGGCCCAGTCGGTGATCTGCCTAGCGCTGGCGTACGCCGACCATCCGTTGCTGGTCGTGGGGCTGGTCGCGCTGCTCGCCAGCGGCCTGGCAGTCGCCCAGCCGGTGCTCGCCGCGCTGGTCCCCGCCATGGTCCTCCCCACCGATCTGCCCAGGGCCACCGCACTCAACCAGACCGCAGGCATGCTCGGTGTGCTGACCGGACCGGCCATGGCCGGGTTCCTGGTGGGCGGCTTCGGTTCCCGGGTACCGCTGCTGATCGCCGCAAGCGGCTATCTGCCGCTCGTCGTCGCCGGCCTGCTCGTGCGTACCCGCAGGGGTGGTGCGCGGCGGGCAGCGGTGCCCGGCAGTCCTTCGGTGGGCGCGGCGGTCGCGGACCGCGACGTCAAGGCAGCACGAGGTTGGCGGCTCCGGCGGGATCCGCTGCTGGTGGCGATGGTGGCGACCCTGGCCGGCGTGATCGCGGCCGTCGGCGCGATCAACGTCATCGAGGTCTTCTACGTACGTGAAACCCTCGGCGCCTCTGCCTCCGTGTACGGCCTGGTGACCGGGGCCTGGACGCTCGGTGTGCTCGCCGGTGCCTGGATCTTCGCCAGGGTGGCCGGGCGGTTCATCGACGACGGTGCCCTGGTACAGGGTGGCCTACTGCTGCTCGGCGGCTGTTGCGCGGCGGTTTTGCTCTCGGTGACGGTGCCCACGGCTCCGCTGTTGGTGCCGCTCTGGCTGCTCGGCGGCCTCTGCAACGGCGGCGACAACGTCTTCCACAACGTGGTGGTGGCGCGGCGGGTACCCGAGGCGGCCCGCGGGCGGGCCTTCGCCGCCGTGGGTGCCGCGGTGCAGGGGGCGGCAATGTTCGGTTACCTGGTCGGTGGTCTGCTCCTGGAGGTGACCGAACCTCGCCCGCTGATCGTCGGCTGTGGGGCGGCCGGGCTGCTGGTGCTGCTCGGCTTCGTGGTGCCGGTCCGCCGGACGGTGCGGGCCGAGCGCTCCCGCATCGGGCAGCTGCGGAACCCGGAAGGCTCCGCGCAGACCGAGCCGGTGGACGTCGGGCCACCGCAAGCCGGGCCGGCGGGTGCGGGGTTGGCCACTTCCGCGACGTCCGGCTGAGCAGGTCAAGGGCGGCGGGGATACGGTCGGGGCATGGTCGAGCGCCTTGCCCGCCCCCGCGTCGGGCACATCCAGTTCCTCAACTGCCTGCCCATCTACTGGGGGCTGATGCGCTCCGGCACCCTGGTCGACATCGACCTGCGCAAGGACTCGCCGGACCGGCTCAGCGCCCAACTCGTCGCCGGTGACCTGGACATCGGGCCGATCACCTTCGTCGAGTACCTGAAGCATGCTGACGAGTTGCTGCTCCTGCCCGACCTGGCCGTGGGTAGCGACGGGCCGGTGCTGTCGGTCAACCTGGTGAGCACCCGGCCGCTGGCCGACCTCGACGGCGCCCGGGTGGCGCTTGGCTCCACCTCACGGACCGGGGTGCTGCTCGCCCAGTTGCTGCTGCGCGAACGGTACGGGGTCCAACCGGAGTACTTCCGGTGCCCGCCGGACCTGACCCAGATGCTGTTGGAGGCCGACGCCGCGGTGTTGATCGGCGACGTGGCGCTGCGGGCGATGTACGAGGCACCCCGGCAGGGGCTGACCGTGACCGACCTGGGTCAGGCGTGGCGGGAGTGGACCGGGCTGCCGATGGTCTTCGCGGTCTGGGCCGTTCGCCGCGACTTCGCCGCCGCCCATCCCGGACTGGTCAAGGAGGTGCACGAGGCGTTCCTCCGCTCGCGCGACCTGTGCCTGGCCGAACTGGACCAGGTCGCCGAGTCGGCAGCCCGATGGGAGCCGTTCGACGCCAGCACGCTAGCGGATTACTTCCGCGCCCTGGACTTCTCCCTCGGCGAACGTCAGGTCGCCGGAATCCGCGAGTTCGCCCGCCGCGCCGCCGCCCACGGCGAAACCCCGTCCCTACCCCCCACCGGCCCCACCTTCTTCACCCGCTAACCCCACCCCAGCTCCCCTTCCCCCGACCCCTCCCGCGATCTTGCACTTTTGGTCGTCGCCTTTCGGGCATAAGCCGCGAATCAACGACCCCAAGTGCAAGATCGGCGAGCTTCGGAGTGGGGGTGGGGTGGTTAGGGGGTTTGGGTGAGGAGGGCGTTGGTGATCTTTTCGCAGTTGTTCATGCCGTACTCGTAGCCCTTGTTGATCGGGTACTGGAGCATCACGCCCATCGTCCAGGTGTCGCCGATCGCCAGGCAGTTGACGTGGATCTCCTGCTCGCGGGTGCGGTCGACCCAGCCGTTCTTGATGGCGATCTTCTTCGCCTGGGCGGCCGGGAACGCCTTGCGGATGCCGAAGTCGCCAGCACCGCGTACCTGGCGCATCTCGCTGATCAGCCACTTAGTCCACTTCGGGCCGGCGGCCGTGCCGTCGGCGATGCACTCGCCGAGGCGGGCGGTGTCCCGGGGGGAGAGTTCGGTACGGCTCCAGCCGAGATCACTGGACACCTTGCTGTCGGTCAGCTCACAGGTCGACAGCAGCCGCTTGATCGAGGCCGATCGGCCGATCTGGGTGTAGAGCTGCTCGGTGCGGGTGTTGTCGCTGTCCCGGATGATCCTGGTCAGGTCGTCCAGCTTCGCGTCGCTCGGGGTCTGCCCGGCGTCGGCGGTACGGCGCAGATAGTCGGCGACGATCCAGGCCTTGATGAGGGAGGCGGTGGTGCTGGTCTCGTCCATGTTGTCCGAGCCGATGATCTCCCCCGAGCGGCGGTCCAGCACGCTCCACCCGTACCAGCCGTCGATGTCCAGGTCGATCTCCTTCGCCTCGAACGGCAGCGGCTCGGGCTCCGGCGAGGGGCTCGGTGACGGCGACGGCCGTTCGCTGCGGTCGGTCAGTGCGCCGTCCCGGGCCGCCGGGGACTCACCCCGACCCCACTGGGCGGCGGCGGTGGACTCGAAGGGTGAGCCGGGTAGCAGGCGCAGCGAGACCAGGACCAGCCCGATCAGCACGGCCGCGATCGCGATCAGACGCATCGGCGATGCCTCGCCGTTGCGGCTGCGGCCGGCCATCAGAGCTTCCCGATCGGCTGCTGCGGCACCTTCAGGGCACCACCTGGCTGCGGCGTCACCAACTGGCTGGCGACGCTGGCGCAGACGTCCGACCCGTAGTCGAGCCCGCCTTTGAAGGGGTACCGCAGCATCACCGCGAGGCTCCACTTCTCAGTCACGGCCAGGCAGTTGACGTGCCAGTTGCCGTCGTAGGCGAGGGGGGTCCAGCCGTTCTTGATGCTGACCGGACCCTGACTGGTGATCGATTCCGGCAGGCCGTCGATGATGCCCCACCGGCCGCCGCCCTCCCGGGGCTTCTGGTCCTTGGCGGCGGTGCTGCCGCGAACCTTGCTCATCTCGGTGAGCAGCCATTTCGTCCATTTGGGTCCGGCGGCGGTGCCGTCGGCGATGCAGTCTCCGAGCCGTACCGCGTCGCGTGGCGACATTCGGGTGAAGCTCCACCAGCCCTCGTAGCCCTTGACGTTGCCGGGCTTGGTGTCGGTGAGGTCGCACAGGCTGATCGCCCGCTTGATCACCGGGTTGGGTTGCCCGTTCGAGGGAGCGCGGTAGGAACCGCCCGCGGCGGCGTAGACCTTGTTGGCCGCGTCGTCGTTGCTGTCCCGGATGGCCGTGCTGGCCATCTTCTTCATCGACGCGGGCGGCTCCTTGTCGCCGAGCTGCCGCAGGTAGTCGGCGACGATCCAGGCCTTGAGCATCGACTCGGTCGAGCTGGTCGCGGCCATGTTCTTGGAGCCGGCGAGCTGGTCGGTCTCCCGGTCCAGCAGCGCCCAGGAGAAGAACTCGCCCTTGAAATTCACCGAGACCTTGCCGGCGGCAAGGGTCGGCGGCGGGGGCGGCGCGGGTGCGGGCGCGGCGACGCTCTCCGGGCTGGCCTCCGCCTTGCCGGCGGAGAGCCGGGCGTAGGCGGCCGGCACCAGCATGACGCCGCCGAGCAGTACCGCCGTCGCGGCGAACACCATTGTCACGCGAGGTCGCATGAGCGGGTGAGCTCCAGATGTCGGGGCCGGGGGACCGGCTGGTTGCCAGGACTGACCGGTGCGGATCGCCTGGGCCGGGGGAAGTGGCCCTGAGCTGGCAATCGTCTTCAGCCGATCGGTGTGACGGGGGAAGTCTACGTGCGGATCGACGTTATGCCAGGACTCGACACCTGGCGACTCGCCGTGAAGACGGGATAACGAACCGCTATGCGGTCGTTGCGAGGATTTGTCGCTGGTTCGTGACCTAACTCATAGTCGGCGGCGCCACTGATGGCGACCGGGACGTCACGGTGGGAGGTCTCGAATTTGTATGACACCCTCTGGCGCCTTCCACCCCTAGCTGTAACACTGGGAGCATGTATGGCAATGACTTCCCGGGCGAGGACCCGCCCGGCGGGCTGCTCGGCGAGGTCGAGGCGGCGGAGGCGGCGTTGCGTGCGGCGGCGGAACGCGGCCGTGGCGCCGTCGAGCCCGGCGGTGACCTGGCCGCCTACTTCGCCGAGGTCGTCGACGCCGACCAGAAGATCGAACCCCGCGACTGGATGCCGGAGGCCTACCGGCGCACGTTGATCCGGCAGATCGCCCAGCACGCCCACTCCGAGATCATCGGCATGCAGCCGGAGGGCAACTGGATCAGCCGCGCCCCGTCGCTCAAGCGCAAGGCGATCCTGTTGGCCAAGGTGCAGGACGAGACCGGCCACGGCCTCTACCTCTACGCCGCCGCCGAGACCCTCGGCGTCAGCCGGGACGAGCTGGTCGACCTGCTGCTCAACGGCCGGCAGAAGTACAGCTCGATCTTCAACTACCCCACCCTGAGCTGGGCCGACGTCGGGGCGATCGGCTGGCTGGTGGACGGTGCCGCGATCGTCAACCAGGTGCCGCTGTGCCGCTGCTCCTACGGTCCGTACGCCCGCGCCATGATCCGGGTCTGCAAGGAGGAGTCGTTCCACCAGCGCCAGGGCTACGAGATCCTGCACACCCTGGCGCACGGCACCCCGGCGCAGAAGGCGATGGCCCAGGACTCGGTGGACCGCTGGTGGTACCCGTCCCTGGCCATGTTCGGCCCGCCCGACGGCGACTCCACCCACTCCGCCCAGTCGATGGCCTGGAAGATCAAGCGGTTCTCCAACGACGAGCTGCGCCAGCGGTTCGTGGACATGTGCGTCGGCCAGGCCGAGGCGCTCGGGCTACGCCTGCCCGACCCGGAGCTGCGCTGGAACGACGAGCGCCAGGCGTACGACTTCACCCAGCCCGACTATGACGAGCTGATGCGGGTGATCAAGGGTGACGGGCCGTGCAACCGGCAGCGGATGGAGCACCGGCGCCGCGCGCACGACGAGGGCGCCTGGGTGCGCGAGGCGGCCGCCGCGTACGCCGCCAAGCGTGCGGAGAGGGAGAAGGTGGCAGCGTGAGCCGGCAACACACCCCGCTCTGGGAGGTCTTCGTCCGAGCCCGGCGCGGGCTGGCGCACACCCACGTCGGCAGCCTGCACGCGCCCGACGCCGAACTGGCCCTGCGTAACGCCCGTGACCTCTACACCCGACGTCAGGAGGGGGTGTCGATCTGGGTGGTGCCGGCGAATGCCATCACCGCCTCCAGCCCGGACGAGAAGGACGCCTTCTTCGACCCGGCCGCCGACAAGGTCTACCGCCACCCCACCTTCTACGAGGTACCCGACGGGGTGGCACACCTGTGAGCGATCTCTTCCCCTTCACCCTCGCCCTCGGCGACGACGCGCTCATCGCGGCGCAACGGCTGGCCGAATGGAGCACCCGGGCACCGGAGATGGAGGAGGACATCGCGCTGTCCAACATCGCCCTGGACCAGCTCGGTGCCGCCCGGCTCCTGCTGTCGTACGCGGGCGAGCTGGAGGGCGCCGGCCGGGACGAGGACGCGCTGGCGTACCTGCGCGACGACCGGGAGTTCCGCAACTGCCTGCTGGTCGAGCTGCCCAACGGTGACTTCGCGGTGACCATGGCGAAGCTGCTCGCCCTGGCGGCGTACCAGGTGCCGCTCTACACCGCCCTGGCCGGCTGCCCGGACGAGCGGCTGGCCGCCGTCGGCGGCAAAGCCCGCAAGGAGTCCGCGTACCATCTGGACCACGCCGCGCTGTGGGTGCGGCGGCTCGGTGACGGGACCGAGGAGTCGCACCGACGGATGCAGGCCGGCGTCGACCAGATCTGGCCGTACGCCGACGAGTTGTTCACCGCATGGCCGGACGCGCCGGTCGACCCGGCGACCCTGCGGTCCGAGTTCGACGACACCGTGACCGCCGTGCTCACCGAGGCGACCCTCTCCGTCTCGGGGGTCGGCTGGACGCCGGCCGGCGGACGCGACGGAGTGCACACCGAACACCTGTCGTACCTGCTCGCCGAGATGCAGGTGGTGCATCGCGCGCACCCCGGAGCCCGCTGGTGACCCGATGAGCCGGGCACGGGAGGCCGTGGCGGCGGTGGTGGATCCGGAGATCCGGGTGGTCACCATTGACGATCTCGGCATCCTCCGCTCGGTGCAGGAGGACCCGGCCACCGGCCGGGTGGTGGTGACGATCACCCCCACCTACACCGGCTGCCCGGCGATGGACGTCATCCGCGCCGACATCCGGCGCGCGTTGGCCGCCGCCGGTCATCCGGACGCCGAGGTGCGTACGGTGCACAGCCCGGCCTGGAGCACCGACTGGATCAGCGACGCCGGGCGGGCCAAGCTGGCCGCTGCCGGCATCGCCCCACCCGCCCCGGTTCGGCGCGACGGCGTCGTGCCGATCACCCTGTCAGTGCGCTGCCCACGCTGTGGGTCGCCGGAGACCGAGCAGCTCAGCCGTTTCGGCTCCACCGCGTGCAAGGCGCTGTGGCGCTGCCGCTCCTGCACCGAACCCTTCGACCAGGTGAAGGCCCTGTGACTGTCACCATCACCCGCCCCGTCCGCCGCCGGCCGGTGTTCCATCCGCTGCCCGTCGTCGCCGTGGACCGGCTCACCGCCGACGCCGTCGCGATCACCTTCGCGGTGCCGGAGGAACTGCGCGAGACCTTCGCCTTCCGCGCCGGCCAGCACCTGACCGTACGCCTGCCGGCCGCCGCCGGTGCGGCGGAGAGTGACGGTGGTGTGGCCTCCGGCGGGGACGTGCGTCGTTCGTACTCGATCTGCTCGACCCCGGCGGACCTGGCGCGGCACGGGCGGTTGCGGATCGGTGTGCGGGAGATCCCGGGCGGGGCCTTCTCCGGCTACGCCTGTGGGGCGCTGCGGCACGGCGACACCATCGAGGTGCTGCCGCCGATGGGGCACTTCACCACGGCCTTCGCGCCGGACCGGGCTCGCCGCTACGGCGCGGTGGTCGCCGGCTCGGGCATCACCCCGGTGCTCTCGCTGGTCGCCACCGCACTGGCCGTCGAACCGGCCAGCACCTTCACCCTGGTGTACGGCAACCGCACGGCCGGCAGCGTGATGTTCGCCGAGGAACTGGCCGACCTGAAGGACCGCTACCCAACCCGGCTGCACCTGGTGCATGTGCTCTCCCGGGAACAGGGCGATTCGTCGCTGCTGTCGGGTCGGATCGACGCGGAGCGGCTGGGCCGGCTGCTGGAGACCATCGTGCCCGGCGAGGCGATCGAGGAGTGGTTCCTCTGCGGCCCGTACGGACTGGTGGTGGACGCTCGCGCGGTGCTGACCGCGCGGGGTGTCGCGGAGTCGGCCGTGCACACCGAGCTGTTCCACGTCGACGCGCCGCCCGAGCCGGTGCGCCGGACGGACGACGCGTCCGGCGGCACCGACGTGACGATCATGCTCGACGGACGCTCGTCGAGCTTCACCATGCGCCGCGACGAACGCGTGCTGGACGCGGCGCTGAAGGTCCGCGGCGAGTTGCCGTACGCCTGCAAGGGTGGGGTCTGCTCGACCTGCCGGGCCAAGGTCGTCTCCGGTGAGGTGGAGATGGCCCGCAACTACGCCCTGGAGCCCGACGAGGTGGCCGCCGGCTACGTGCTGACCTGCCAGTCCAGCCCGCTGACCGACACCCTCACCATCGACTACGACGCGTGACGCTTCGACTCGGCGGCCGTCATCAAGCTGCTCCGCCGAGAACCCCGGCCTGATCGTGATCCGACCCCGCCCCGGTAACTGCGATAAAGCTTGTTATCGCAGTTACCGGGGCGGTATCTTGGTGGCTGCCAGGAGCAGTAGCTCTTTGGAAGTGGACCCGGCAGCCTTCCGGACGGTGGGTGGGCCGGGTTTCGCGTCTTCACACCTCGTGTGCCTCATCGACCATTCGTTGCACGGCTGCCCGCCATCGTCCCCGCCTGGCCCAGCACCACGCCAGAGCGTCAGGTATGGACAGCAGGCATTCCTCGTGCGCGCGCAGGTGGTCGTAGTGGAGGGTGTCAGCCAGACCTGCCCTGCGTACCTCCTCGAAGAGGAGCCGCCGGTCCGCCTTCAGCGTCGAGTCATCACGTTCAAGTACAAGCCGAGTTGCACCGATCTTCGCTGCATGACCGACGATCCCGGCCAGGCACGCGTCACGGCCGCTTTTCACGCTGCGGTGACTGCTCGCATCGAGGATCACGGCCTGGACGCCCACTCTGCCGATGGCGGTGATGATCTGTCGGCGTCTGTCGTCCCGCTCCTTGTGGAAGTGAATCCGACGCTGCCCAGGAAGAACGAGGCTGCGGACGACCTTGCGGGCTGGTGCGAGGTCAGGACCCATGACCACTGCGGCGGCGACGAGTAAGCCCCGTTCCTTGGTCTCGTCCACGAACATGTGGGCACTCATTGGCCGCCTCCCTCCAGGTTGGGCTCTAGGCGTTGACGATGTCGCGAATTCGCTGCAGTCGCTGGGAGTCGCTGAGTGCGTCCAGGTTGATCCCGGCGATGCTGTCCAGCACGCCCCGCACGTCGTAGTCGTCCGGATGAAGAATCGCTTCGATCAGACGGGCGCGCGGCCCTTCGTCCCGCTGGTAGATCCACACCGTCTGCCACTGGCGTGGCTCCTTGTTGATCTCAGCGTCCAGGCGATGAGTCGGAAAGAACCCAAGCCCCGTCGCCTGCAGCGTGTCGGCGATCTCTGCGAGAACCCATCGCCCCAACTTCCGGTAGCCGAGCTCGTCTCGTAACTCGCCGAGACTCACCCTCGTTAAGCCCCCGTCTGCCTGGCATCGCGCAGAGATGCTCGGGGCCGTTTCGTCATCAACCACAGCTGCCGCCCGTCCCCTGGGTGTTCCGACTACAGAATGATTAGCTTCGGTTCACAACTTGTCAATGACACAGGGATATCTTATAACGATCATGAAAACATATCCGGGCGGGCGGGCGGGGGCTGGATCACAGGTCAAGTGCGCCGCTGAGAGCTGAGCGGGTGGTCGGCGTACCCTCGGGTACGTGACGGTGAATCGGGAGATCGACGACATCCTGCAGCGCGGCGCCGACGGCGGGCGGATCACGCCCGAGGAGGCTCTGCTGCTCTACACCGACGCCCCCTTCCACGCCCTCGGCGAGGCGGCGGACGCGGTCCGTCGGCGGCGGTACCCGGACAACATCGTCACGTACCTGATCGACCGCAACATCAACTACACGAACGTCTGCGTGACGGCGTGCAAGTTCTGCGCCTTCTACCGCGCACCGAAGCACAAGGAAGGGTGGACCCACCCGACCGAGGAGATCCTGCGTCGCTGCGGCGAGGCGGTCGAGCTGGGCGCCACCCAGGTCATGCTCCAGGGCGGCCACCACCCGGACTACGGCGTGGAGTACTACGAGGAGCTGTTCTCCTCGGTGAAGAAGGCGTACCCGCAGCTGGCCATCCACTCGATCGGGCCGAGCGAGATCCTGCACATGGCGAAGGTCTCGGGGGTGAGCCTCGACGAGGCCATCGCCCGGATCAAGGCCGCCGGGCTCGACTCGATCGCCGGTGCGGGTGCCGAGATGCTGCCGCAGCGACCCCGTACCGCCATCGCGCCGCTGAAGGAGTCGGGCGAGCGCTGGCTGGAGGTCATGGAGCTCGCGCACCGGCAGGGCGTCGAGTCGACCGCGACGATGATGATGGGGACCGGCGAGACGGCCGCCGAGCGGATCGAGCACCTGCGGATGATCCGCGAGGTGCAGGATCGTACGCAGGGCTTCCGGGCCTTCATCCCGTGGACGTACCAGCCGGAGAACAACCACCTCAAGGGCCGCACCCAGGCGACGACCCTGGAGTATCTGCGGTTGGTGGCGGTGGCCCGGCTGTTCTTCGAGACCGTGCCGCACCTGCAGGCTTCCTGGCTGACCACCGGCAAGGACGTCGGTCAGCTGGCGCTGCACATGGGCGTCGACGACCTCGGGTCGATCATGCTGGAGGAGAACGTCATCTCCTCGGCGGGGGCCCGACACCGGTCCAACCTGCACGAGCTGATCGGGATGATCCGTTCCGCCGACCGGATCCCCGCCCAACGCGACACGCTCTACAACAGACTGGCCGTGCACCACACGGCGGACGACGACCCGAGCGACGACCGGGTGGTCTCGCACTTCTCGTCGATCGCCCTGCCCGGTGGCGGTGCCGGCCGTTCGCTGCCCCTGGTCCAGGCGAGCTGACCGACGCCCAATCTCGACAAGTCGAGACCGACGCCGATCGGCGCCGGGACCGCCTGCCCCAGCCGCCGCCGCGAGTAGCCGCCGCGAGTAGCCGCCGCCGCGAGCGCGACTTGCGGCATGTTGGCCCTTCCTGTCGGCGGGATGGCGCGAGTTGCGGCATCTCGCGCTTACCATCCCTGGCCGGCAAGGCCCGGCGTCCTGGCCGTGCCAGCGGTGTGACGCGCGAGTTGCGGCATCCCGGGCAGGCTGTCGGCGGCCCACGGGTTCTCGGGTAGGGGCAGCGGGCGAGAGATCACTATGGGTCACTGTGGTTCGGGCGTTGCGTCACAGTGGTGGGTGCGATCGGTTGTCAGCCGAACGGCTCGGGTGGATCATCCGTCTGGTTCGAAGCGCCGGGCCGCTCCGGCCATGTGCCCAGGCGTGACCAGGTAGCAAGACCCATCAATCCGGACAATCCTTAAGTTGCCATTAGCTGAGCAGCTTGCGACGGGTGTGATGCAGGGTGGCGCGGGTGATCGCTGACCGCTAACGTCCCCGGCCGTACGTTTCCTTCACCCCACGGGGAGACACCTCAGATGATTTTCCGAAACCGGGCTGCCGCGTACCTGGGTGCCGGTGCCGCCGGTGTCCTCGCGGCCGGTACCTTCGCCGCACCGGCTCTGGCGGACGACACCGCGGACCTCGCCATCAAGGCGACCGGCACCACGATCGCGGTCGGTGCGCCGGGCAAGGACGCCAGCGTCTCGCTGTTGAACAAGAGTGACGTCGACGCCAAGAACGTGCTCGTCGCCCTCGACATCAGCAAGCTGAAGACCGACCTCGTCGACATCGACGAGAGCGGCTGCAACCCGCGCGAGGACGGCTGGATCCTCTGTGGCATCGAGGGTGACACCATCCGTGCCGGCGAGGACGTCGACTGGTTCTTCCCGTTGACCCGCAAGGGTGCCGAGGTCGGCCCGGCCGGCTCCATCACCGCGGTGATCCTGCACGGCGGCCCGGACCCGGACGAGTCCGACAACGTGGTGACCGTGGACGTCAAGGTCGAGGGCACCGGGCCGGACCTGACCGTCGTCGCCGACGACGTCCGCAAGGCCGTCAAGGCCGAGGGCGGCACGATCACCGAGGTCGGCGACCTGTACGCGGGCAACACCGGTCAGCTCATCTACGGTGCCTTCAACCAGGGTGACCAGGCCGCCCGCGGTCTGCGTATCGAGGTGCAGCTGCCCAAGGGCGCGACCTTCGCGGAGAAGGAGCCGGACTGCACCTACAACGCCGCGATGACCTCACTGACCTGCGAGTACACCAAGGCCGTCCTCGTCCCGGCCGCGCAGGACACCGACGGTGACGACCTCTACTCCGGTGCGCGCTTCTACAACCTGGTGAAGGTCGCCGACGGTGTGAAGCCGAGCAGCCTGACCGGTGGCAAGGTCACCATCGACTCGCTGTCGGTGCAGGAGTCCCCCAGCGTCCTCCGGTCCGCCGCCACCTCGGCCCTGCCGGAGAACGCCACGGGCGTCGCGGCCAACGACGTCGACCCGAGCGACAACACCGACGACTTCGCGGTGGTCGTGGCCGCCGAGGGCGGCTCCGGTGGTGGCGACGGTGACGGCCCCGGCCTGCCGGTCACCGGTGTGCAGGTCGGCCTGATCGGTGGCGTCGGCGCGGGTGTGCTGGCCGCCGGTGTGGCCATGTTCCTGGTTGCCCGCCGTCGCCGGGTGGTCCTGGTGACCCCGGGCGACGAGAAGACGAACGCCTGAGGTTCGTCCTCTATCGGCCCGCGCGGGCCGTTCACATAACGCACGGCAGCGAGGGCGGGATGGGTGACCATCCCGCCCTCGCTGTGTCGCTCGACCCTGGGCGGGCCGTCGACGGCCGGGCTGGCAGAGTGAAGGGGTGAGCCGTACCCCGCAGGGCCAGCGCGCCAGTCTGGACAAGCAGCCGCACGAGGTCGCCGCGATGTTCGACGGTGTCGCGGCCCGTTACGACCTGACCAACACCGTCCTGTCGTTCGGTCAGGACCGGTTCTGGCGACGGGCCACCCGTGCCGCGCTCGACCTGCGACCGGGCGACCGGGTGCTGGATGTGGGCGCGGGCACCGGCGTCTCCACCGAGGAGCTCGCCCAGTCCGGGGCGTACGCGATCGGGGCGGACCTGTCTCTCGGCATGCTGTACGCCGGCAAGCGCACCCGCCCGCACGTGCCGCTGCTGGCCGGAGACGCCCTGCGGCTGCCCTTCGCCGACGCCAGCTTCGACGCGGTGACCATCTCCTTCGCGTTGCGCAACGTCAACGACACCGATGCCGCGCTGGCTGAACTGGCCCGGGTGACCCGTCCGGGCGGCCGGCTGGTGATCTGCGAGTTCAGCACCCCGGTCAATCCCGCGTTCCGCACCGTGTACCTGTCGTACCTGATGCGTTCGCTGCCGGCCGTGGCCCGGACGGTCTCCAGCAACCCTGACGCGTACGTCTATCTCGCCGAGTCGATCCGGGCCTGGCCGGACCAGCCGGCGCTGGCGGCGCGGGTGGCCGCCACGGGCTGGGGTCGGGTGGCGTGGCGCAACCTGACCGGTGGCGTGGTGGCCCTGCACCGCGCGGTCCGCACCTGAGCGCCACTTATCCGGCATCCGTTACTCTCCGGGCAGTAATACGTCATTTAGGGAAATAAGGCGATTATGTCGCCTTTGCGGCTTAAGCTGGCCGGCATGACGGATCCGAAGAATGTGGCCATCGGGGATGCCGCGGAGCTGGTGGAGCAGCTCCGGGGCCTGGCCGGAGCGGATCCCGCCGACGTCCGCCAGGTGGTGACCGAGGTGCTCGCGGCCCTGGACCGGGCCGCCGGCGGCACCTTGCGTGAGCAACTGCCGGAGACCATCCGCGCCAGCCTCGACAGTGCCGCAGCGGCGCGCCCCTGAGTGCCGCGTCGTGAGCTGATCGGCAGATGTCAGCAGGAGTCGGCTCCGGTGACCGGGGCCCTTCCCTGCGCCCAGCAGGTTAGGTCGACCTAACAAGGCGAGCTTACGGTGCCGGTCATAGACTCGTCCCGGCTGGCTTGTGAAGCATTTCACGAGCAGGGCGGGGAGGAGGCGCTAATGACCGCGGTGGAGAACGACGCCGACGTGATCGTCGTGGGCGCCGGTCCCGGTGGTTCGGCGACCGCGTACCACCTGGCTCGGCACGGCGTACGCGTGCTGCTGCTGGAGAAGACCGAGTTCCCCCGGGAGAAGGTCTGCGGCGACGGGCTGACCCCGCGTGCCGTGCGGCAGTTGGTCCGGATGGGGGTGGACACCTCCCCCGAGGCCGGCTGGCTGCACAACCGTGGCCTGCGGGTGATCGGTGGCGGTGTCCGGCTGGAACTGGACTGGCCGGATCTGGCCAGCTTCCCGAACTACGGCCTGGTACGCACCCGACTCGACTTCGACGACCTGCTCGCCCAG
Organism: Verrucosispora sp. WMMD573; assembly: GCF_027497175.1. Taxonomy (NCBI): domain Bacteria; kingdom Bacillati; phylum Actinomycetota; class Actinomycetes; order Micromonosporales; family Micromonosporaceae; genus Micromonospora; species Verrucosispora sp. WMMD573. Next base: position 1,852,742 of record NZ_CP114901.1, read on the forward strand.
CGCGCGGTGTCCGCCGGAGCCAAGCTGCGGACCAGCGTGAACGTCATCGGCCCGGTGTTGGACGGCGACGGCCGGGTGATCGGGGTGCAGGGCGAGGACGGGCCGGACAAGGCACCCGTCACCTTCCACGCCCCGCTGGTGGTGGCCGCGGACGGTGTCTCGGGCCGGTTCCCGCTCGCCCTCGGGCTGGCCAAGCGGGAGGACCGCCCGATCGGTGTCGCCGTCCGGCGCTACTACCGCTCCGAGGCCCGCCACGACGACGACTACCTGGAGTCCTGGCTGGAACTGCGGGCCAAGGGCACCAACGAACTGCTGCCCGGGTACGGCTGGATCTTCGGCCTCGGTGACGGCCGGGTCAACGCCGGGCTCGGCATCCTCAACTCGTCCTCGGCGTTCGGCAAGACGAACTACCGGCGGCTGCTCACCGACTGGCTGGCCAACACGCCGCCGGAGTGGGGGATGACCGACGAGGCCAACGCCGAGGGTTCGATCCTCGGCGCCGCGCTGCCGATGGGCTTCAACCGGGTGCCGCACTACACCAGGGGGGTCCTGCTCGTCGGCGACTCCGGCGGCATGGTCAACCCCTTCAACGGCGAAGGCATCGCGTACGCCATGGAGTCCGGCGAACTGGCCGCGGAGGTCGCGGTCCAGGCGCTCGCCCGGCCGGCCGGCGCCGAGCGGGAGCGGGCCCTGATGGCGTACCCGCAGGAGCTGAAGACCCGGTTCGGCGGCTACTACCGGCTCGGCGGGATCTTCGTGAAGCTGATCGGCCGTCCGGAGATCATGCGGGTGGCGACCAAGCACGGGATGCCCCATCCCACGCTGATGCGTTTCGTGCTCAAGCTGCTGGCCAACCTCACCGACCCGCGTGGCGGTGACGCGATGGACCGGGTGATCAATGCGATGACCCGGGTCGCGCCCGCCGTGTAGGGGCGCGGAGCAGGCAAGGTCCACCCCCGCCGAAGGGCGCGGGGTGGGATGTGAATAGTGTGAATTTCGCCAACCACCGAGGGCAGGGAAGGACGAGCAGGAGAAAAAATGTCGCTCTCGCCTTACGTACCCATCATCGGGCTGTTCGCCCTCGCCGCGGGTTTCGCGCTGTTCTCGATAGCCGCCGCCCGGTTCGCCGGCCCACACCGCTACAACAGGGCCAAGCTCGAAGCCTACGAGTGTGGGATCGAGCCTAGCCCGCAGCCGATCGGCGGTAGCCGGTTTCCGGTCAAGTTCTACCTGACGGCGATGCTTTTCATCGTCTTCGACGTGGAGATGATCTTCCTTTACCCGTGGGCGGTCTCCTTCGACATCCTGCCGGTCTTCGGGTTCGTCGCCATGTTGGTGTTCATCGGTGCCGTCTTCGTCGCGTACGCCTACGAGTGGCGGCGCGGCGGCCTGGACTGGGACTGAGGGAGGAACGGCTATGGGTATCGAGGAAAAACTTCCCGCCGGAGTCCTGCTCACCTCGGTGGAGAAGCTGGTCAACTGGTCGCGCAAGTCGTCGGTCTGGGGCGCCACGTTCGGCCTGGCCTGTTGCGCGATCGAGATGATGGCCGCCGGTGGTCCGCACTACGACATGGGTCGCTGGGGCATGGAGGTCTTCCGGGCCTCGCCCCGGCAGGCCGACCTGATGATCGTCGCCGGCCGGGTGAGTCAGAAGATGGCCCCGGTGCTGCGCCAGATCTACGACCAGATGGCCGAGCCCCGCTGGGTGCTCTCCATGGGCGTCTGCGCCAGCAGCGGCGGCATGTTCAACAACTACGCCATCGTGCAGGGCGTCGACCACGTCGTACCTGTCGACATGTACCTCCCGGGCTGCCCGCCCCGGCCGGAGATGCTCATCGACGCGATCCTCAAGCTGCGCGAGAAGATCGGCCACGAGCCGCTCGGCCCGAACGGGCGCAAGATGCTGGCGGCCCGGGAGGCGCGCGGTGACGTGCCGGTGGTGCCGTACGGCTCGATGCCGTCGTCGTACCGCAGCGACAAGGCCCGGCGGGCCGAGTGGACGAAGGCCGTCCGCGAGGGCCGCGAGGAGCAGCTGCGGATCGAGAACTGGATGAAGGCCCAGAACCACCTCCACCCGTACGGGGGGATCAAGTGACTGACGACAAGCCGACCACCGGCGGCGTGCCGATCCCGGTGACGCCGGCCGGCGCGACGAGTGGGGCGCCGGCCGAGTTCCCGCCGGCCGCACCGGCGGGCCGGGGCATGTTCGGCAACCAGGGCAGCGGCGACGTCTCCGGGTTCGGCGGACTGGTCCGGCAGCACCACGCGGTCGAGGACTCACCGCGGCCGTACGGCAGCTACTTCGACGAGGTCCGGGACGCGCTGGAGGAGGCGTACCCGGCGTTCGGCGAGGCGATCGAGAAGGTCGTGGTCGACCGGGGCGAGCTGACCCTGCACATCCGCCCGGAGCGGATCGCCGAGGTCTGCCAGGTGATGCGGGACGATCCGGCGCTGCGTTTCGAGCTGTGCTCGTCGGTGTCCGGCGTGGACTACCTGGGCGCCGATGCCCGCCGACTGCACGTCGTCTACCAGCTCACCTCGATGACGTACCGGCGGCGGGTCCGGCTGGAGGCGGCGGTCAGCGTCGAGGAGCCGCACCTGCCCAGCGTCACCGCCATCTACCCGACCGCCGACTGGCAGGAGCGGGAGGCGTACGACATGTTCGGTGTCGTCTTCGACGGCCACCCGGCGCTGACCCGCATCCTCATGCCGGACGACTGGGAGGGTCACCCGCAGCGCAAGGACTACCCCCTCGGCGGCGTGCCCGTGGAGTACAAGGGCGCCGAGATCCCGCCGCCCGACAAGCGGAGGTCTTACCAATGACCGCGTCGAACTACGCCACCGAGCGCGAGACGACCGAGGGCCGGGTCTTCACCGTCACCGGCGGGGACTGGGACGACGTCGTCTCCGGCGTCGACCCGATCAACGAGGGCCGGATCGTCGTCAACATGGGCCCCCAGCACCCGTCCACGCACGGTGTGCTCCGGCTGATCCTGGAGCTGGAGGGCGAGACGGTCCGGGAGGCCCGCTCGGTCGTCGGCTACCTGCACACCGGCATCGAGAAGAACCTGGAGTACCGCAACTGGGTGCAGGGTTCGACCTTCGTGACCCGGATGGACTACCTCTCCCCGCTGTTCAACGAGACGGCGTACTCGCTGGCCGTCGAGAAGCTGCTCGGCATCGAGGAGCAGATCACCGAGCGGGCCACCACCATCCGGGTGCTCATGATGGAGCTGAACCGGATCTCCTCGCACCTGGTCTGGCTGGCCACCACGGCGATGGAGCTGGGCGCGATCAACATGATGCTCTACGGCTTCCGGGAGCGCGAGTACATCCTGGAGATCTTCGAGCTGATCACCGGCCTGCGGATGAACCACGCGTACGTCCGGCCGGGCGGCGTCGCCCAGGACGTGCCGGACGAGGCCATCGTCAAGATCCGCGACTTCCTCAAGCTGATGCCGAAGCGGCTCAAGGAGTACGAGGACCTGCTCTCCGGGCAGCCGATCTGGCTGGAGCGGACGCAGAACGTCGCGGTGCTGGACGTCACCGGCTGTGTGGCGCTCGGCGTCACCGGGCCGGTGCTCCGCTCGGCCGGGCTGGCCTGGGACTTGCGCAAGACGATGCCGTACTGCGGTTACGAGACGTACGAGTTCGACGTGCCGACCCACTCCGACGGCGACGTCTGGGGCCGCTACCTGGTTCGCAACGCGGAGATCCGCGAGTCGCTCAAGCTTGTCGAGCAGGCACTCGACCGGCTCAAGCCCGGTCCGGTGATGGTGGCCGACAAGAAGATCGCCTGGCCGGCGCAGCTGGCCATCGGCGTCGACGGCATGGGTAACTCGCTGGAGCACGTCGCAAAGATCATGGGCCAGTCGATGGAGTCCCTGATCCACCACTTCAAGCTGGTGACGGAGGGCTTCCGGGTGCCTCCGGGTCAGGTGTACGTGGGCGTCGAGTCGCCGCGCGGCGAGTTGGGCGTGCACGCGGTATCCGACGGCGGGACCCGGCCGTATCGGGTGCACTACCGGGAGCCGAGTTTCGTAAACCTCCAGGCCCTGCCGGCGATGGCCGAGGGCGGCCTGATCGCCGACGTCATCGCCGGCGGCGCCTCGCTGGACCCCGTCATGGGAGGTTGTGACCGGTGACTGTCTTCACTGACGAGACGCGGACCAGGGCGCGGGAGATCATCGCCCGCTACCCGGCGGACCGGTCCCGTTCGGCCCTGTTGCCGCTGCTGCACCTCGTGCAGGCCGAGGAGGGTTACGTCTCCCCGGCCGGCGTGGCGTTTTGCGCCGAGGTGCTCGGCCTGAACAAGGCCCAGGTCGGCGCGGTGGCCAGCTTCTACACGATGTACAAGCGCCGGCCCACCGGTGACTGGCTGGTAAGCGTCTGCACCAACACCATGTGCAACGTGCTCGGTGGCCAGGAGGTCTACGACACCCTCGCCGAGCACCTGGGCGTCGGGCACGACGAGACCACCGCCGACGGCAAGATCACCCTGGAGCACGCCGAGTGCCTGGCCGCCTGCGACTACGGCCCGGTGATGACCGTCAACTACGACTTCTTCGACGGTGTCGACCCGCAGACCGCGGTCGGGGTGGTCGACGAGCTGCGCGCCGACGGCCGGCCCACGCCGAGCCGTGGTGCCCGCCTCTGCACCCTGAAGGAGATGGCGGTCCAGCTCGCCGGCTTCGCCGACGAGCGGGAGGGTGCCGTCGCCGACGGGGTGCCGGGCGAGCCGACCCTGCGCGGTCTGCGCCTGGCCCAGCAACACGGCATCTCGGCTCCGGGCTTCGACCCGAACACCCCGATCCGCAGCGGCAAGGCGGGGGACAAGCCGGCACCGGCCACCCCGGCGAAGGCCGCTCCGACCGGCAGCACCGCACCCGACGTTTCGGCGCCGGACCGCAAGTCGCCGCAGGTGCGTACCGCCGAGACCCGGCAGCCGGACGCGCAGACCGCGGTCCCGGACGCGCCCGGCACCAAGGTCCCCGTCGACGGGCAGCCGCCCGCGCCGGACGACGCCCGGGCTGCGGAGGCCGCCGGTGCCGCGGCAAACAAACCGGCGGGCGACGGCAAGCCGGCCGGTGACGACACCGGGGCGCAGGAGCGCAACCTCAGGGAAGCGGAGTCGACCGGCGGTGGCCGGGACTCCGCGCACGACAAGGGGGCTCAGAAGTGACCACGCCTGCGCCGCAGACCCTGGCCAAGTTGACGCCCGTGCTCACCAAGCGCTGGCTGTCCCCGGACGCCTGGCGGATCGGCACCTACGAGAAGCTGGACGGCTACGCGGCGCTGCGTAAGGCGATCAAGGCGCACCCGGACGACCTGATCCAGTTGGTGAAGGATTCGGGGCTACGCGGTCGCGGCGGCGCCGGCTTCCCGACCGGTCTCAAGTGGGGCTTCATCCCGCAGGGTGACGGCAAGCCGCACTACCTGGTGGTCAACGCCGACGAGGGTGAGCCCGGCACCTGCAAGGACCTGCCGCTGATGACCCACGACCCGCACTCGCTGGTCGAGGGCGTGATCATCGCCTCGTACGCGATCCGGGCCAACCGGGCCTACATCTACATCCGGGGCGAGGCCGTGCACGCCGCCCGCCGGCTGCGCAACGCGGTGAACGAGGCGTACGCCAAGGGCTACCTCGGCCGCGACATCCTCGGCTCCGGCTTCGACCTGGATCTGGTGGTCCACTCGGGTGCCGGCGCGTACATCTGCGGTGAGGAGACGGCGCTGCTGGACTCCCTGGAGGGTTTCCGGGGCCAGCCCCGGCTGCGTCCGCCGTTCCCGGCCACCCACGGGCTGTACGCCAGCCCCACCGTGGTCAACAACGTCGGCACCATCGCCAGCGTGCCGTACATCGTGCTCGGCGGCGCGGACTGGTGGAAGTCGATGGGCACGGAGAAGTCCGCCGGCCCGATGATCTACTCGCTCTCCGGCCGGATCGCCAACCCCGGCCAGTACGAGTGCGGCCTCGGCATCACGCTGCGCGAGCTGATCGAGCTGGCCGGCGGAATGCAGCCGGGGCACAACCTGAAGTTCTGGACCCCGGGCGGATCGTCGACCCCGCTGCTCACCGCCGAGCACCTCGACGTGCCGCTGGACTTCGAAGGGGTGGCCACCGCCGGTTCGATCCTCGGCACCACCGCCACGCAGATCTTCTCCGACCAGGACTGCCCGGTCTACGCGACCTACCGGTGGCTGGAGTTCTACCACCACGAGTCGTGCGGCAAGTGCACCCCGTGCCGGGAGGGCAACTACTGGATGGTCCGGGTCTACCGGCGCATCCTGGCCGGTCAGGGCACCCACGACGACCTGGAGACCCTGCTCGACACCTGTGACAACATCCTCGGCCGCTCGTTCTGTGGCCTGGGTGACGGTGCCACCAGCCCGGTGACCTCGTCGTTGAAGTACTTCAAGCAGGACTACCTCGACTACATCGAGGGACGAACCGCGCCGAAGTTGTCCGACAAGCAGTTGGTGGGAGCCCACTAATGACGGACGTAGCCAAGCCGACCGAGACGGTCACCCTCACCATCGACGGCGTCGAGGTCACCGCCCCGAAGGGGGCGCTGCTGATCCGGGTCGCCGAGCAGATGGGCACCGAGATCCCCCGGTTCTGTGACCATCCGCTGCTGGCTCCGGCCGGCGCCTGCCGGCAGTGCCTGGTGGAGGTGGAGGGGCAGCGCAAGCCCGTCGCCTCCTGCACCCAGACGGTCGCCGACGGCATGGTGGTCCGCACCCAGCTCACCTCCCCGGTCGCCAAGAAGGCGCAGGAGGGGATCATGGAGCTGCTGCTGGTGAATCACCCGCTCGACTGCCCGATGTGTGACAAGGGCGGCGAGTGCCCGCTCCAGAACCAGGCGATGTCGACCGGCCGCACCGACTCCCGGTTCCACGAGCACAAGAGGGAGTACCCGAAGCCGCTGCCGATCAGCACCCAGGTGCTGCTCGATCGTGAGCGGTGCGTGCTCTGCCAGCGGTGCACCCGGTTCTCCGAGGAGATCGCGGGCGACAAGTTCATCGACCTGATGAACCGCTCCTCCGCCGAAGAGATCAACATTTACCGGGACGAGGACTACGGGACCGAGGGCGAGGACGGCGACGTCCCGTTCAACTCGTACTTCTCCGGCAACACCGTGCAGATCTGCCCGGTGGGCGCGCTCACCGGCACCCAGTACCGCTTCCGTGCCCGTCCGTTCGACCTGGTTTCCAGCCCGAGCGTGTGTGAGCACTGCTCGGCCGGCTGCGCCCAGCGCACGGACTGGCGGCGGGGCAAGGTGCTGCGCCGGCTGGCCGGGGACGACCCCCAGGTCAACGAGGAGTGGAACTGCGACAAGGGGCGCTGGGGCTTCCAGTACGCCCGCGCCGCCGACCGGCTCACCACCCCGCTGGTCCGCGACGAGCACACCGGCGAGCTGCGGGAGGCGTCCTGGAGCGAGGCGCTCAGCGTCGCCGCCGAAGGGCTGCGGGCCGCCCGGGACACCGGCCAGGGTGCCGCGGTGCTCACCGGCGGTCGACTGACCGTCGAGGACGCGTACGCGTACGCCAAGTTCGCCCGGGTAGCACTGCACACCAACGACATCGACTTCCGGGCCCGCCCGGTCTCCCGCGAGGAGGCCGACTTCCTGGCCAGCACGGTCGCCGGCAGCACCGAGGTCACCTACACCGACGTCGAGAACGCGCCGGCCGTGGTGCTTGTCGGCCTGGAGCCGGAGGAGGAGTGCCCGATCCTCTTCCTGCGGCTGCGAAAGGCGTACCTGAAGAACAAGCTGAAGGTGTACGCGATCGCCCCGTTCGCCACCCGCGGCCTGGAGAAGCTCGGCGCCAAGCTGGCCCGGGTGGTGCCGGGCGAGGAGGCCGGGGTGCTCGCCGAGCACGCCACGGTCGCCGAGGCGCTCAGCGCCGAAGGGGCGATCCTGATCGTCGGCGAGCGGCTGGCCACCGTACCGGGCGGCCTTTCCGCCGCCGCCGAGGTGGCCGCGCGTACCGGGGCGAAGCTGGCCTGGGTGCCGCGACGCGCGGGTGACCGCGGTGCCGTCGACACCGGCTGCCTGCCGAACCTGCTGCCCGGCGGTCGCCTGGTCACCGAGCCGGGCGCACGTGCCGAGCTGGGCGAGGCGTGGGACATCCCGGCCGGGGTGATCCCCAGTCAGGCCGGCCGGGACACCGATGGCATTCTCGGTGCCGCCGCCGCGGGCCAGGTGGGCGCGCTGGTGGTGGCCGGAGTCGATCCGGCCGACCTGGCCGACCCGCGCCTGGCCGAGCAGGCTCTGGACACGGTGCCGTTCCTGGTCAGCCTGGAGTTGCGGGCCAGCGCCGTTACCCGTCGGGCGAACGTCGTCCTCCCGGTCGCACCGGTGGTGGAGAAGGCCGGCAGCTTCCTCGACTGGGAGGGCCGGTTGCGCCCGTTCGACGCGGTGCTGGACACCGCCGCGATGACCGACGGCCGGGTGCTCGACGCGCTCGCCGCCCAGCTGGACGTGCGGCTGGGCACCGGGGACGTGCTGACCGTTCGACGTGAGCTGGGCAGCCTGCCGGTGACCCGCGCTGAGCGCCCGGCCGCGCCCACGGTGCAGCCGGGCTCGGTGCCGCAGCCGGGCACCGGTGAGGCGGTGCTGGCGACCTGGCATCAGCTGATCGACCTGGGCAGCCTCACCGATGGCGACGAGCACCTGGGTGGTACCGCCCGCCCGCCGGTGATCCGGCTGGGCAAGGGCAGCGCGGAGGCGCTCGGTGTCGCCGACGGTGACCCGGTCACGGTGGGTACCGACCGGGGTGCGGTGACCCTGCCGGCGGCGATCACCGAGATGCCGGACGGTGTGGTCTGGCTACCCACCAACTCGCCCGGCTCGACCGTGCGGCGCAGCCTCGGCGCGACCTCCGGCGCGGTGGTACGGATCTCCGCGCCCGGCGTGACGGAGCCGGTCGCCGCCGACGCGGCCGGCCGTTCGGGCCCGCTCCTCAACTCCTCCGGGGGTGTCGCATGAACGTCATCGCCCAGGCGCCGTCGCTGAGCGACTTCGGCCACGACCCGTGGTGGCTGGTCCTCGGCAAGATCGTCTTCGCCTTCGTCGTGGCTCTGCTCGGCACCCTGCTCGGCGTCTGGTTCGAGCGGCGGGTGGTGGGGCGGATGGCCGTGCGCCCCGGCCCCAACCAGCTCGGTCCGTTCGGTCTGCTGCAGACCCTCGCCGACGGACTGAAGATGGCCTTCAAGGAGGACATCCTCCCGAAGTCGGCGGACAAGGTCATCTACTTCTTCGCTCCGGCCATCTCGGTGATCTGCGCGGTCACCGCACTGTCGGTGATCCCGTTCGGTCCGATGGTGAGCATCTTCGGCCACCAGACACCGTTGCAGGTCACCGACGTGCCGGTCGCGGTGCTCGTAGTGCTCGCCCTCTCGTCGATGGCGGTCTACGGCATCGTGCTCGCCGGCTGGGCGTCCGGCTCGACCTACCCGCTGCTCGGCGGCCTGCGGTCCGCCGCCCAGCTGATCTCCTACGAGGTGGCGCTGGGGCTGTCCATCGTGGCGGTGTTCATGCTCGCCGGCACGATGTCCACGAGCGAGATCGTGGCCGCCCAGGGCAACGGAACCCAGCTGACCCTGTTCGGCGTGGACATCCCGACGCCCGGCTGGTACGCGCTGCTGCTCTTCCCGAGCTTCATCGTCTTCTTCATCTCCATCGTCGGCGAGACCAACCGGCCGCCGTTCGACCTGCCGGAGGCGGAGTCGGAGCTGGTCGCCGGCTTCATGACCGAGTACAGCTCGCTCAAGTTCGCGCTGATCATGCTCAGCGAGTACGTCGCGATGGTGACCATGTCGGCCTTCACCGTGACGCTCTTCCTGGGCGGGTGGCACGCGCCGTGGCCGATCACCGAATGGTCGGGGGCCAACTCCGGTTGGTGGCCGATGCTCTGGTTCTTCGGCAAGGTCATCCTGCTGGTCTTCGTCTTCGTCTGGCTGCGCGGCACGCTGCCCCGGCTGCGGTACGACCAGCTGATGCGTTTCGGCTGGAAGGTGCTCATCCCGATCAGCCTGGTCTGGATCGTGGTCCTCGCCGGCCTGCGCACCATCGACGACTGGGACACCCAGAGCCGGATGTACGCCATCGGCATCCCGGCCGGCATCGTGTTGCTCGCCGCGCTGTTCTGGCCGAGCCGCAAGGCGGCACCGAAGCCGACCCTCGCCGAGCAGGTCGACAACCGGCCGCCGGGCAGCTTCCCGCTGCCCCCGCTGGATCTCCAGGTACCACCGAGCCCGCGTACCCGGCGCATGGTCGCCGAGCGGGAGCCGGCCAACGCCCCCGCCGGCCAGGACTCTGAGGAGGTGTGACGTGGGCGCGATCACCGGAACGTTCAAGGGCTTCGGGGTCACCTTCTCGCACATGTTCAAGAAGGTCGTCACCACCGACTACCCGTTCACCCCGCCGACGCCGGCCCCCCGCTACCACGGGCGGCACATCCTCAACCGGCACCCGGACGGGCTGGAGAAGTGCATCGGTTGTGAACTGTGCGCCTGGGCCTGCCCGGCGGACGCGATCTACGTCGAGGGCGGCGACAACACCGACGAGCAGCGCTTCTCGCCGGGCGAGCGGTACGCCAGCGTCTACCAGATCAACTACGCCCGGTGCATCTTCTGCGGGCTCTGCATCGAGGCCTGCCCGACCCGCTCGTTGACCATGAGTAACGAGTACGAGCTGGCCCGGGACAACCGTCAGGATCTGATCTTCACCAAGGAGCAGTTGCTGGCCCCGCTGCTGCCGGGGATGGAGCAGCCGCCGCACCCGATGCGGCTGGGTGACAGCGAGAAGGACTACTACGTCGGCAGCCTGACCAACCCGGGCACCTCCGCCGGGGCGGAGCGCTCGCCGATGGGACCGGGCCGCTACCAGGTCGACGAGCACCCGGGCGTCACCTTCCCCGGTGCCGAGCAGGCCGCCGCGCGGGCCGAGGCGGAGAAGGGGGAGTCGGCATGAACACCTCGACGCTGCTCGCCGCCTCCGGTGCGGTCTCCGGCGGCGAGGCGGTGACCTTCTGGATCCTCGCTCCGCTCGCGCTGGCCGGTGCGATCGGCATGGTCGTCGCCCGCAACGCGGTGCACTCGGCGCTGTGGCTGGTGCTGACCATGCTCAGCCTGGGGGTGTTCTACGTGCTCCAGGCGGGACCGTTCATCGGCATGGTGCAGATCATCGTCTACACCGGCGCGATCATGATGCTCTTCCTGTTCGTGCTGATGCTGGTCGGCCGGGAAGCCTCCGACTCACTGATCGAGGTGCTGCGCGGCCAGCGGATCGCCGCGATCGGGCTGGGCCTCGGCTTCGCCGGCCTGCTCGGCAGCGGGGTCTACCGGGCCACGCAGGGCAGCACCCCGGTCGGCCTGGAGCAGGCGAACGCGGGCGGCAACGTGGAGGGCATCGCCCGGTTGCTCTTCACCGACTACGTCTTCGCCTTCGAGCTCACCGCGGCGCTGCTGATCACCGCCACCATCGGCGGCATGATCCTCGCGCACGTGGAGCGGCGCAAGGAGGACAAGCGCGACCAGGTGGCCACCATGAAGGCCCGCTTCGCGCCCGGCAACTACCCCGGCCCGAAGCCCGGCCCGGGTGTCTTCGCCACCTCCTCGTCGGTCGCCACCCCGGCCCGACTGCCGGACGGCCGGCTGAGCGACCGCAGCACGCCGGACATCCTGCCGGTGCGGGAGCTGACCGCCGAGGAGACCACGCTGAAGGGCACTGAGAAATGAGTGACTTCTTCTCGGTCGAGCCGAACTACTACCTGGTCCTCGCCGCGGTGCTGTTCACCATCGGCGCGGCCGGGGTGCTGGTCCGGCGCAACGCGATCGTGCTGTTCATGTGTGTCGAGCTGATGCTCAACGCGGCCAACCTGGCGCTGGTCACCTTCAGCCGGATGAACGGTGACCTCAACGGCCAGATCATGGCGTTCTTCGTGATGGTGGTGGCGGCGGCCGAGGTCGTGGTCGGGTTGGCCATCATCATGGCGATCTTCCGCACCCGACGCTCCGCCAGCGTCGACGACGCCAACCTGCTGAAGTACTAGAGGGGCCCACCGGTGGACGAAATCATGACGTACGCCCAGGCTGCTCCGGCCGAGACCGTCTCGTACGCGACGGCGGACGGGCTGCTGAGCAGCGTCTGGCTGCTGGTGGCCATCCCGCTGGTCAGCGCGACGATCCTGCTGCTGCTCGGCCGGCGGGCCGACCGCTGGGGGCACTGGCTCGGGGTGACCGCCGTCGGTGCCGCCTTCCTGCTCGGCCTGAGCTACTTCCTCGGCCTGCGCGGCCTGGAGAACCGGTCGGTCGAGCTGAGCCTCTGGGACTTCATCGCGGTCGGCGGCCTGCACGTGGACTTCGGTCTGCTGTTCGACCCGCTGGCCGGGGTCTTCGTCCTGCTGATCACCGGTGTGGGCTTCCTGATCCACCTGTACGCCGTCGAGTACATGGCGCACGACGCGGGCCGGCGTCGCTTCTTCGCGTACTTCAACCTGTTCATCGCGGCCATGTTGCTGCTGGTGCTCGGCAACAACTACGTGATGCTGTACTTCGGCTGGGAGGGCGTCGGTCTGGCGTCGTACCTGCTGATCTCCTTCTGGTACACCAAGCCGGCCGCCGCCACCGCCGGTAAGAAGGCGTTCCTGATGAACCGGGTCGGCGACGCCGGCCTGGCCATCGCGATCTTCATCATGTTCGCCACCCTCGGCACCACGCAGTACGACGAGGTGTTCAACGGGGTGAGCGCGCTGGCCGGAGGCACCGTGCTGGTGCTCGGCCTGCTGCTGCTGCTCGGCGCGGCCGGCAAGTCCGGCCAGTTCCCGCTCCAGGCGTGGTTGCCGGACGCGATGGAGGGCCCGACCCCGGTGTCGGCGCTGATCCACGCCGCGACGATGGTGACCGCCGGTGTCTACCTGATCGCCCGCTCGAACGTCATCTTCTCGGCCAACGCCACGTTGCAGCTGGTGGTGGTGAGCGTCGGTGCGTTGACCCTGCTCATCGGTGCGATCATCGGCTGCGCCAAGGACGACATCAAGCGGGTGCTGGCCTGGTCCACGGTCAGCCAGATCGGCTACATGTTCCTCGGCGTCGGGCTGGGTGGCGCGGCGTACGCGCTGGCCATCGTGCACCTGCTGGCGCACGGCTTCTTCAAGGCCAACATGTTCCTCGGCGCTGGTTCGGTCATGCACGGCATGAAGGATCAGGTCGACATCCGTCGCTTCGGCGGGCTGTCGAAGTACATGAAGATCACCTGGCTGACCTTCGGCGCGGGCTGGCTGGCCATCATCGGCATGTTCCCGTTCTCCGGTTACTTCTCCAAGGAGCCGATCATCGCCGCCGCCTTCGAGCGGGAGGGCTGGACGGCCTGGCTGTTCGGCGGGGCGGCGGTGCTCGGTGCCGCGTTGACCGCGTTCTACATGACCCGGCTGTTCGTGCTGACCTTCCACGGGCCGAAGCGGTGGACCGAGGACATCGAGCACCCGCACGAGTCCCCGGCGCTGATGACGATCCCGCTGATCCTGCTCGGCATCGGCTCGCTGGGTGCGGGTTGGCTGCTGGCCACCTCAGTGCCGGACTGGCTGACCACCACCGCCGGGCTCGGCACGGCCGAGGCGCACCACGACGCGGTGCTGCCGCACTGGGCGATCGTGGCGTTGTCGCTGGGGGTCACCGTGCTCGGAGCGTTGCTGGGTTGGTTCCTGTTCCGCAACGGAACGGCTACCGCGCCGCAGCCGGCCGGGGTGCTGGTCACCGCCGCCCGCCAGAACCTCTACACCGACGCGGTCAACGAGGCGGTCTTCGAGAAGCCGGGCATCTTCCTCACCCGGGCGCTGGTCTATCTCGACAACCGGGGCATCGACGGGCTGATCAACGGCCTGGCGGCGGGCGTCGGCGGTGGATCGGGCCGGCTCCGGCGGTTGCAGACCGGCTTCGTCCGGTCGTACGCCACCTCGATCCTGACCGGCGCGCTGCTGGTGGTGGCCGCCTTCCTGGCGGTGCAGGCGGGGTGGTTCGCGTGATCGACCTCTTGAGGCTGTCGGCCTCACAGGCGGCCGTCGCCGGCGGACCGCACAGTGACGACGGAGGTAAGGCCGCATAATGTCCGACTTCCCGTTCCTCTCGGTGCTCACCGTGGCGCCACTTGTCGGCGCCGTGGTCGTCGCTCTCCTGCCGCGCAGCCGGCCGACGCTGGCCAAGCAGGTCGCGCTCGGCTGGTCGCTGCTGGTGCTGGCGCTGTCGGTGGTCATGTGGGTGACCTTCCAGGTCGGTGGCGACCGGTTCCAGTTCCGCGAGTCGTACCCGTGGATCCCGAACTGGGGGGTCAACTTCACCTTCGCCGCCGACGGCATCGCGCTTGTCATGCTGATGCTGATCGCGGTGCTGGTGCCGCTGGTGATCCTGGCGTCCTGGCACGACGCGGAGTCCTCAAGGCGGTCGGTGCCGGTCTACTTCGCGCTGCTACTCGTCCTCGAATGCACGATGATCGGTGTCTTCGCCGCCGCCGACGTCTTCCTGTTCTACGTGTTCTTCGAGGTCATGCTGGTGCCGATGTACTTCCTGATCGGCAGCTACGGCGGTCACCAGCGGCAGTACGCGGCGGTGAAGTTCTTCCTCTACTCGCTCGTCGGTGGTCTGTTCATGCTGGCCGCCGTGATCGGCCTGTGGGTGGTCGGCGGCAAGACCTTCGACTGGGTGGCGCTGTCGCAGGTGGACATCTCCACAGGCGCCGAGCGCTGGCTCTTCCTCGGGTTCTTCGTCGCGTTCGCGATCAAGGCACCGTTCTTCCCGTTCCACACCTGGCTGCCGGACGCCGGTGGGGCGGCACCCGCCGGTGCCGCCGCGCTGCTGGTCGGCGTGCTGGACAAGGTCGGCACCTTCGGCATCCTGCGGTACTGCTTGCCGCTGTTCCCGGACGCGGCCCAGTGGTTCGCGCCGTGGGCGCTGGCCCTGGCGGTCATCGGGATCATCTACGCGGCGCTGCTGGCCGTCGGGCAGAACGACCTCAAGCGGCTTGTGTCGTACACCTCGATCGCCCACTTCGGCTTCATCGGTGTGGGCATCTTCGCCTTCACCACGCAGGCGGGCACCGGGGCGGTGCTCTACATGGTCAACCACGGCCTCGCCACCGGGCTGCTGTTCCTGGTGGTGGGCATGCTGATCGCGCGTCGGGGCTCGGCGCTGGTAAGCGACTTCGGTGGCGCGGGCAAACTGGTGCCGGTGCTGGCCGGTGTGCTCTTCTTCGCCGGTCTCGCCTCGCTGGCCCTGCCCGGCACCGCGCCGTTCGTCTCCGAGTTCCTGGTGCTGATCGGCACGTTCACGGTGAACAAGCCGGTCGCGGTGATCGCCACGTTGGGCATCATCCTGGCGGCGGCGTACGTGCTGTGGATG
This sequence comes from Verrucosispora sp. WMMD573, assembly GCF_027497175.1. NCBI lineage: Bacteria > Bacillati > Actinomycetota > Actinomycetes > Micromonosporales > Micromonosporaceae > Micromonospora > Verrucosispora sp. WMMD573. Next base: position 1,868,139 of record NZ_CP114901.1, read on the forward strand.
GTGCAGCGCACCACGCAGGGCACGCTGAACCCGGCGCTGGCCGAGATCGACGGCATGAAGCGTGACCTCAACCTGCGCGAGAAGGTCGTCGTGGCCCCCCTGATCGTGCTGATCGTGCTGCTCGGCTTCTATCCGAAGCCGGTGACGGACGTGATCAACCCCGCCATCCAGGCGACCATGCAGGACGTCGGCCGGACCGACCCGGCCCCGTCGGTAGACACCGTCCAGGAGGCGAGTCGGTGAGCGCGAGGAGTGAGCTTGCGAGCCCCGCAGTCGCGAACGAAAGGCTGGTGGGGTGAGCGCGAGGAGTGAGCTTGCGAGCCCCGCAGTCGCGAACGAAAGGCTGGTCCAGTGACCGAGCTTGAACTGCCGCCGATCGACTACGCGGCGATCGCGCCGATCCTGATCATGCTGGGCGCGGCGGTGGTCGGGGTGCTGGTCGAGGCGTTCGTGCCCCGGCGGCTGCGGCACCCCGTACAGCTGCCGTTGGCGCTGCTGGCGGTGCTCGCGGCACTGACCATGGTGGTGGTCAACGCCGACAAGCGAGTGATCACCATCGGGGTGATCGCCGTCGACGGGCCGACACTGTTCCTTCAGGGCGCGATCCTCGCGCTGTCGGCGGTCGCGCTGCTGCTGCTCGGCGAGCGGGTGGTCGAGCGGGGCGGTGCGTTCGTCGCGCAGGCCGCGGTGACCGCCGACTCGCCGGAGGACCGCCAGCAGGCGGAGAGCGCCGGTGGTGCGGGCGAGGTGTACCCCCTCACCACCTTCGCCATCGGCGGCATGCTGATCTTCGTGTCGGCGAACGACCTGCTGACCATGTTCATCGCGCTTGAGGTCTTCTCCCTGCCGCTCTACCTGCTCTGCGCGCTGGCCCGTCGCCGCCGGCTGCTGAGCCAGGAGGCGGCGATGAAGTACTTCCTGCTCGGCGCGTACGCCTCGGCGTTCTTCCTGTTCGGCCTGGCGCTGATCTACGGCTTCACCGCCGGGCTCGGTGACCGGGCGGCCGGGGTGGACTTCGCCACCGTCAACGCGGCCGTGGCCAACTCGACGGCCAGCCCGGTGCTGCTCTTCGCCGGTATGGCGCTGGTCGCCATCGGTCTGCTGTTCAAGGCTGCCGCCGCGCCGTTCCATGTCTGGACGCCGGACGTCTACCAGGGTGCGCCGACGCCGTTGACCGGATTCATGGCGGCCTGCACCAAGGTCGCCGCGTTCGGTGCCCTGCTGCGGGTGTTCCATGTGGCCTTCGAGGGTGCCCGCTGGGACTTCACCCCGGTGCTGGGCGCTGTGGCGGTGCTCACCATGCTGGTCGGCGCGCTGTTCGCGGTGACGCAGACCGACATCAAGCGGCTGCTGGCGTACTCGTCGATCGCCAACGCCGGCTACCTGCTCGTCGGTGTGCTCGCACCGGGCAGCGAGGGCCTTTCCGGCACCATGTTCTACCTGGTCGCCTACGGTTTCACGGTGTTGGCCGCGTTCGCGGTGGTGACGTTGGTGCGCGACGCCGACGGTGAGGCGACCCACCTGTCCCGCTGGGCCGGGCTCGGTCGACGCTCGCCGGTCTACGCCGCCGTCTTCACCTTCGTCCTGCTGGCCTTCGCGGGCATCCCGATGACCAGCGGCTTCACCAGCAAGTTCGCGGTCTTCGGTCCGGCGTTGGACGGTGGGCAGGTGTGGCTGGTCATCGCGGGCGTGTTGACCAGCATGGTGCTGGCCTTCCCGTACCTGCGGGTCGTGGTGCTGATGTGGCTCTCCGAGCCGGGTGACTCGACGCCCACGGTGGCCGTTCCCGGCGGGCTCACCTCGGCCGCCCTGGTGATCGGGGTGCTCGCCACGCTGGTGCTCGGCGTCGCGCCGTCGCCGCTGCTCGACCTCGCGTCCTCGGCCGCCGACTTCGTCCGGTAACGGCTGACCTGCCGATCGAGGGCCGGCCCACGCGCTGTGGGCCGGCCCTCGCCGCGTATCCCCGGTCCGGTGCAGGTAGAACGTGTGTGGCATGGTTGGAGGCGTGGTGATTAGGGGTGGCGAGGGTTCAGGCGTCACCGGCTCCGGTGGTCGCCGGAGCCGGTCCGGCGCGGCTCAGTTCGGCGCGCTCGGCCTTCACCTCGCCGATCCGCGCACCGAGGAGTCCGTGCTCGGCGTGTTGGCGGCGGTCGAGGCGGAGCTGCTGGCGAGCATCGCCAGCGCCGACCCGTTCGTCACCGAGGCGGCCCGGCACCTGGTGGAGGCCGGCGGTAAGCGGTTCCGGCCGCTGCTGGTGGCCCTGGGTGCCCAGTTCGGCGATCCGACCCGCGCCGAGGTCGTCTCGGCGGCCGTGGTGGTGGAGCTGACCCACCTGGCCACGCTCTACCACGACGACGTGATGGACGAGGCGTCGGTGCGTCGGGGCGCACCCAGCGCCAACTCCCGATGGACCAACTCGGTGGCCATCCTGGTCGGCGACTACCTCTTCGCCCGGGCCGCGGACGTCGCGGCCGAGCTGGGCCCCGAGGCGGTACGTCTCCAGGCGCGGACCTTCGCCCGGCTGGTGCACGGGCAGATCGCCGAGACCATCGGCCCACGGGCCGGTGACGATCCGGTGGCGCACTACCTGCGGGTGATCGCCGAGAAGACCGGTTCCCTGATCGCCACGAGCGTGCATTTCGGCGCCCAGTTCAGCGGGGCCGCCCCGGAGCAGGTGGCGGCGCTGGCCGGGTACGGCGAGACCATCGGGGTGGCCTTCCAGCTCTCCGACGACCTGCTCGACATCGCCAGCGAGTCGACCGAGTCGGGCAAGACGCCCGGTACCGACCTGCGGGAGGGCGTGCCCACCCTGCCGGTGCTCTACGCCCTCGCCTCCGACGACGCCGACGCCGCCTCCGTGCGCCTGCGGGAGATCCTGGCCACCGGTCCACTTACCGACGACGCCCTGCACGCCGAGGCGCTCGGCCTGCTCCGGGAGAGCCCGGCGCTCAAGCGGGCCCGCGAAACCGTCCGCAGCTTCGCCGAGGACGCCCGCGCCCACCTCGCACCCCTTCCACCCGGCCCGGCCCGCCGCGCCCTCGAATCCCTCTGCGACCACATCGCCGACCGCACCAGCTAACCCCCCCACCCCACCCCACCGGGTTGATCAAAAAGTCTTGGTCGCCGTACGCGTGGGGGTGGAGAGGAGCGGGGTGGCGGTGAGCATGAGGGTGGCGGCGGCGAGCATGGCGGCGGCTGCGGTGAGCCACATGGCCGGGTAGCCGGCTGTGGCGGCGAGCGGGCCCAGGGCGAGCGGGCCGAGACAGCCGCCCGCGTACACCCCGGTTTGGGTGATCGAGGTGGCTGCGGCCGGTGCCTGCGGGTGCAGTTGGACCACCGCGAAGTTCATTAGCCCGGGCCAGGACCAGCCCAGACCGAAGCCGAGCACCACGCCGACCACCAGCGGCCCGGGGCCGGCCACCGCAAGCAGGCCCAGCCCCACGGCACCGGCCACCAGCAGACCGGCGATCACCGCGATGTGTCCACCGGTGCGTCGATCGGCCAGCCAGCCGACCCCGATCCGGGCCGCGACGCAGACCGCGCTGCCGAGGGTCAGGGTGAGCCCGGCCATGCCCGGCCCGAGCCCCCGGTCGACCGAGGCGTCGACCACGAAGGTGCCGAGCGCGTTCGCCGCACCCGCCGCCAGCGTCGCGGCCACCCCGACGAGTACCAGGCCCGGGTTCGCGCCGCCGGTCCGCTTGGTGCGCCGCCGCGCGGCCTGGGCGCGCTGCGCGGGTACCGCCGGCAACACGGCCAGCGCGGCACCGGCTGCCGCCACGAAGGCCCATCGCCAACCGACGGTCAGCGCGAGGGTGGGTACCGCGACTCCGGCCAGCAGCGTGGAAACCGGGATGGCTGCCTGCTTGACGCCGAACGACAGCCCTTGCCGTCGGGGCGGGACGTGCCGGGCGAGCAGCGCGTTGCTGGACAGTTGACCGAGCGCGTTCGCGGTGCCGGCCACGGCGAGCAGACCGACCAGCACCGGGTACGACCGGGCAACCACCGCCACGGCCAGCAGGGCGCCGGCGGACACCACGATGCCGGCCCGGGCCACCACGGCGGCACCCCACCGCTCGACCAGCGCACCGGACGGCACCGAGGCGAGGGTGCCGACGCCGAAGTAGACCGCCACGACGAGTCCCAGACCGGCGGGGGAGAAGCCCAGCTCCTCCCGCATCTGCACGGCGAGCCCGCCGACCAGGAAGACCGGCAGGACACAGACGATCGTGACGGTGACCGCGACCGCACTGGCCCGTACGGGTCGTGCGGCGGCTTCCGAGGTGCGTGCAGGGGCGATGCGGGCCATGGTGCGGCTAACCTACGCCAGCCGCATCTTGGCGACGGAAAGTGCGGTCAACTTCACATCGCGTATTCGATTACCCTGGATCATCCACCCGATCAGGCGTTTCGCGCCGAGCCGCTTTTTCATATGGTGTAAGTCCCCGGTGGCGGAGGTGGTTGTGCGTGACCCCCTGGCGGAACCTTCGGACCTGATCCGAAGTGTCTCCCGCGCGCTTCGAGTGCTTGAGTCGGTCGGTCGTGCCCCGCGGGGCCTGACGGTCAAACAGATCGCCCGCCGCTGCGAGCTGACCGTGGCCACCACGTACCACCTGGTTCGTACCCTCGCGTACGAGGGATACGTGATTCGTCGGGAGGACGGCACGTACATCGTGGGCCTGGAGGTGGCCGACCGCTACCGGGAACTGGTCGCCGCTTTCCGTGGTTCACCGGCCATCGGCGAGAGCCTGCGCCGGGTGGCCCTGGAGACCGGCTGGAGTCACTTCCTGGGCCGGTTCGTGGGTGGCCAGGTGGCGATCACCGCAGTGGCGGAGGGCAACCGCTCGCCGTACCTGGAGGATCTGGTCCCCGGTTTCGACGAGGGGGCCCACGCGACCGCGCTCGGCAAGGCCCTGCTGGCCACGCTCACCGCCGAGCAGCGCCACCGCTACCTGCGTGATTACGGCATGCGTCCGTTCACCAGCGCCACCCTCACCACCCCGGAGGCGTTCGAGGCCGACCTGTCCGCGGGGGACCGACGCGGGATGCAGTTGGAGCTGGGTCAGTTCCGGCAGGGCGTGGCCTGCGCCGCCGTGCTGGTGAGCCCGGACAAGGACATGGAGCGGCGGACGGTGCTGGCCTGCGCACTGCCCGCCAGCGAGATGATGACCTCCGCCCGGGTGGTGCGGACCAAACTGCTCACCGCCGCGCGCGCCATCGCCGACGGCCTGGCCGCCGACAACTGACCGGCGCCACCCGCCGAGACGGCCCCCTCCCTGGTGGGGAGAGGGCCGTCGGATGGGCGGCCGGCGCGATGCCGGATCGGGGTCAGCTACCGACCGGTCCGCCGTCCAGCCGCCAGGTCACGACCACGCCCGGCTTGGCGTAGTCGCCGTCCGGCCACGTGGAGGCCGGGTTGTCGACCGTGGCGCCGGTGATCTCCCCCGGGTGCTGCACGGCCACGAAGACCGAGCGGCTGTCCTCGGTGATGAACGGACCGCAGGTCTCCGCACCCGTCGGGACGGTCAGGAACTGCTTCAGGTGGCCGCGCTCCGGCCCTTCGGTCGCGGTGGCGAAGAGGCCGTCGTTGCTACCCAGCGCGTTACCGTCGGTGGAGATCCAGAGGTTGCCGGTGGCGTCGAACGCCACATTGTCCGGGCAGGAGATCGGCGAGACCTTGGTCTTGTCGTACCCGGCGAAGTAGGTCGACGGGTCCGCCGGGTCGCCGCAGACGATCGGCAGCGACCACGTGAACGTGTCGGAGGTGTTGTCCCCCCGGTCCTCGACCAGTTCCAGGATCTGCCCGTGCCGGTTCGCGGTACGCGGGTTGGCCTCGTCCGGCGCCGGGTTGCTGCCGACCCCACGGTTGGAGTTGTTGGTGAGCGCCACGTACACCTTGCCGGTGAGCAGGCTCGGCTCGACGTCCTCCGGACGGTCCATCTTGGTCGCGCCGACCTTGTCACCGGCGAATCGGGTGAAGGTCAACACCTCGGCGGCGGTCATCCCGTCCACGTAGGAACGGTTGCCGCTGACCAGCTTGATCCAGCGGCCCCGGCCGTTGAAGGCGCCGTCGCTGGGCAGGGCGCCTGAGCCGTCGATCTCCTCGGCGCTGGTCTGGTCGAGCTTGGCGACGTACAGGGTGCCGGACTCCAGCAGCGTCAGGTTGTGCTTGCGGGCGACCCAGGAGTCACCCTTCATGAACTTCTTGTCCGAGACGAACTTGTAGAGGTAGTCGAAGCGCTCGTCGTCGCCCATGTAGGCGACCACGTGCCCGCTGCGCGCGACGATGACGTTCGCGCCCTCGTGCTTGAACCGGCCGAGCGCGGTGTGCTTGCGCGGACGGCTCTCCGGGTCGAACGGGTCGATCTCCACGACCCAGCCGTGCCGGTTGGCCTCGTTGGGGTGCTTGGCGAGGTCGAAGCGCTCGGCGGCCCGGTCCCACTTGCGGCTGCCGCTCGGGTAGCGGGCGGTGGTGCTGATCCCGTACCGGGCCAGCCGGGCCTTCTCCGACTCCGGTGCCGCGTCGCCGCCGACGAAGTACTGGTTGAAGTTCTCCTCACCGGAGAGCACGGTGCCCCAGGGGGTCACGCCGCCGGCGCAGTTGTTGAGTGTGCCGATGACCGTACGACCCTTCGGGTCGGCGGCCGTCTTCACGAACGACGAGCCGGCGGCCGGGCCGGTCAGCTCGAACTTGCTGCTCAGTGCGTCGACGCGGCGGTTGTACGGCCGGCGGCCGGAGTCGACGACCTGCCACTGGCCGGTGCCGGCGACCCGCTCGATCTCCACCACGGACATCCCGTGTGCGGCCATCGCCACCTTCACCTGCTCGACGCTTAGCGCGTCCTGGCTGGTGAAGCCGGGGAACATCAGGTCCTCGTTGGTGTACTCGTGGTTGACCACGAGCAGCGCCCGCTTGCCCCGCTTGTCCAGCGGCAGCACGCCGACGAAGTCGTTGTTGTAGCCGAACTGCTTGGCCTGCGCGGCGGCGGTCTGCCGGCGCAGGTTGAACTCCGGCGCACCGGGCACCACCGGGTCGCCCCAGCGGATGACCACGGCGTGGTCGTAGCCGTTCGGCACGACGAACGTGTCGAGGGTGTTCGGCGGGATCGGCTTGAAGCTCAGGGCACCGCTGCCCGGGCGACGGCCGGCCGCCGCCGGCTGACCGGCCGGGGGCACCGGCGGAACCGGGGCGGCAGCGGCGGGGGCCGCGCCGGCCAGCGCGCCGGCCGCAGCGCCGCTGAAACCGAGCACCAAAGCGCCGACCGCTCCGGCGCGGACCACACCGCGGCGGCTGACCTCGGCGTTCACCACGTCACCGAAGTACGCGTTGTCGGAGGTGTTGGGTACCGGGTGGTCACAGGCGTTGCCGCAGCGGTAAAGGCAGGTCATGGCGTCGCGGCTGCCGTGGCGGGGGGTGCCCAGCAGCGGGAGCAGCCGGGGACGGTCGCTCATGGGGAGGATCCTCCTGAGGGTCGGTGCACGTCGGTGCAGGTCACCGACGCGTACCCGCCGGACGCTAGGGCGGCGCGGTGAGCGCGGGTCGGCGTCGATGTGAACCAGCGATGAACTCCATCCCCCGGGAATCCCAGGTTGAGCTGGGAATGAACCGTTCGGTGTGACAGCACGTATCTCCTGTCGTAACACCGCGCCCGCTCGCGCCGAGAGCGAGGAGATGACCATCAGCGACCACGACGCCCACCTGCTGCGCGCCCTGCATGACGAGCATGCCGAGGCGCTGTACGCGCACGCGTTGCGGCTGGTCAACGGCGACCGGCAGCGCGCCGAGGACCTGGTGCAGGAGACGCTGCTGCGGGCCTGGCGGCATCCGGAGTCGCTAGACCCTCGGCGCGGTTCGGTACGTGCCTGGCTCTTCACCACCGCGCGCAACCTCGCGATCGACGCCTGGCGACGGCGGTCCACCCGGGTCGGCGAGGTCTACACCGACGAGCTTCCCGAGCCGCCGGAGGTCGTAGACGAAACCGAGCGGGCCGTCGAGGCGTGGACGGTCGCGGAGGCGCTCAACCGGCTCAGTCCCTCGCACCGTGATGTCCTGGTGGAGTGCTTCTACCAGGGACGATCGGTTTCCGAGGCGGCCTCCCGGCTGGGCGTGCCGCCGGGCACGGTGAAGTCCCGCACCCATTACGCGCTGCGCTCCCTACGGCTGGTCCTGGCCGAGATGGGGGTGACCGGATGAACCGTTGCGAGTTCGCGTACGACGACGGGGCGTACGTGCTGGGCGCGCTCTCCCCGGCCGACCGCGTGGCCTACGAACGGCATCTCGTCGACTGCCCGGCCTGCCAGCAGTCGGTTTCGGAGATCGCCGTGCTGCCCGGCCTGCTCGGTCGGTTGGACCCGGCCAGCCTCGAACAGTTCCTGCCGCCGCCGGAGAACCCCCGGGTGCCCGAGCTGCTCGACGCCGCGCGGGAGCGCCGACGCCGCGAGCGGCAGGCCGGGCGGCTGCGGTACGCGGTGATCGGGCTGGCCGCCGCCGCGTTCGCGCTGGTGGTCGGCTTCGGGGTGGCCACGGTGCTGCCCGGGCAGGGACCGAACGGGCCGCTGGCACAGGTTCGGATGGTGCAGATGCAACCGGTCTCCGGCACGGTGTCGCTGCACGCCGAGATCGGCCTGACCGGTACCAACTGGGGCACCGAGGTCACCATGCACTGTGGCTACGACGAGCGGGCCGGGTACGGCAAGGCGAACGCCTTCCGGCTGGTGGCGCACGCCGGGGACGGTTCGCAGGAGCAGATCGGTTCCTGGCTGGCCGCGCCCGGCGACGATCTGCGGATCACCGGGGCGACCCGCTTCACCAACGCCGAGCTGGTCCGGCTGGAACTGATCCGTGCCGACGGCACCCCCGTGCTCGCCTACGAGGTCCGCTGAAGCGGGCCAGTGTCAGCGGCCGGTGGCGACCGCCGCCGTGGGTGGCACGGTGCCGCCCAGGCGCAGGCGGCGGGCGTGCCGCGCCTGGCGTACGGCGTCGGCGGTGAAGACGATCAGGGCGAGCCAGACGAGGGCGAAGCCGGCCAGCCGGGCCGGCGGCATCGGCTCGTGGAAGATCAGTATGCCGCAGCCGAGCTGGAGGATCGGCGCCACGTACTGGAGCATGCCGAGGGAGGTCAGTGGCAGCCGGTTGGCGGCACCGGCGAAGAGCAGCAGCGGGATGGCGGTCAGCGCTCCGGCGAGCACCAGCAGGGCCGTGTGCCCGGCCGAGACGTGACCGAACGCGGCGTCACCGGTGGCGGCGAGCCAGCCGAGGTAGCCCAACGCGGGCAGCGACAGCACCGCCGACTCGACGAACAGGCCCTCCGCCGCGGGCAGGCCCAGGCGCTTCTTCACCAGGCTGTACCCGCCGAAGGTGAACGCCAGGATCAGCGCGAGGTACGGCAGCCGGCCGTAGTCGACGGTGAGCACGGCCACGGCCAGGGCGCCGACGCCGAGGGCCAGCCACTGCGCCGGGCGTAGCCGCTCGCGTAGCACCAGCACCCCGAGCAGGACCACCACCAGCGGGTTGATGAAGTAGCCGAGGGCGGTTTCCACCACCCGGTCGGAGTTGACGCCGTAGATGTAGGTGAACCAGTTGACCGCGATCAGCGTGGCGGCGGCGCCGATCCCCGCGAGCGTCCGGGGCCGACGCAGCAGGGATCGCAGGAAACCGACATTGCGTAGCGCGACGAGCAGCAGGGCGACGAAGGCGACGGACCACACCACCCGGTGGGCCAGGATCTCCAGCGGACCGGCCGGGCGCAGCAGCTTGAAGTAGAGCGGAAAGAACCCCCACAGCAGGTACGCACCGAGTCCGTAGAGGTATCCGAGGCGGAGCGACGTCACGGCTCCACCGTAAGGGGCGTACGGGGTTGTCGATCCTTGCTGGTGAGCGGGCTCACGGCCTGGTAGCGCAACGTCACCGTCTCCCGGTCCCGCCCGAGCGCCCAGTACGCGTCCCCACTGAGCCGGGTATGCACGAGATCCAGATCGAGCCGGGCCGGATCGGTGCTGATCGTGTAGCCGTCATCGCGGGCGAGAGTGAACACTCCACCGAAGCTAGTGCCGCACCCGGGGCTTCTCGGCAGCCAATTCCCGGGATATGGCCGCCGCTCGCCCCGGCCGGTGGTCACCGGCGGGTGGCCGCCGGCCGGGGGCGAGCGGTGTGCCGAGAGGCGGTCAGTCGCGGTCGAGGATGGCGCCGAGGATCCAGGTGACGACGCCGACGAAGAGCGCCCCCAGCACCGCGGCCGGCCAGAAGCCGTCGACGTCGAACGGCAGCCCGGCCTGATCCGCGATCCAGCCGGTGAGCAGGAAGAGCAGACCGTTGACCACAAGTGCGATCAGGCCGAGGGTGAGCAGGTAGAAACCACAGCCGACGGTCTTGATGATCGGCTGGAGCACCCCGTTGACGACCCCGAAGATGACCGCGACGAGGATCAGGGTCAGGATCGTCTCGGAGACCGATTCGGTGTCGAGTGAGATGCCGGGGATGAGCAGCGTGGCCAGCCAGAAGGCCACCGCCGTGGCGCCGACCCGGATCAGTAGACCTTTCAGAAAACCCATGGCGGGCATGGTGCCACGGCGGGCGCGTGGGCGGAACCCGCGAGATCATCCGGCCCGGCGGAGGGTCCGGGCGTCGATGAGCTGCGCCTCGATCGCGGTGCAGGCGAGCAGTGCCCACCGCAGGGCGCGCCGGTTGACCACGGCGACCATGTCGTGCCGGCTCCGGGTCAGCAACTCCGCCGCGTCGCCGAGCCCCAGCGCGTTGCCGGCGACGGTGGCTTCCGCCGGGCTGAGCGGCTGGAAAACTGCCAGGTCGGCCCGGCTCAGCGCGTCCGCGTCGGCGGTGGTCAGCACGTCGCGGACCAGCAGCGTGGTGTGCCAGGCGGTGCCCGGCCGGGGACCGGCGGGCGCTGGCGCGTCCAGCACCACGAGCACCGGGGCCAGTGGCGTGCCGGGTTCTCCCGCCACCGGGCGGTCCGGTGGGGTCAGCCGGACCGGCCCGCCCGGCCAGCCGACGCCCCGGACGAGCGGCTCCCAGGCGGGTGGCCGGGCGGTCTGGACGATCACCCTGGCCCCGAGTGCCACCGCACGCACCACGACCAGTTGGGCGGCGGGTACCCCGCCGACGAGCATCAGTCGGGTGCTTTCCGGCCGGAACAGCCGGATGGTGACGGCGTGGCCGCGCCGGTTGACGCCGAGCATCAGCCCGGCGGCACCGATCGGCAGTTCCCGGGCCAGGCCCTCGCTACCGATCGGTGCCTCCCGCTCCGGTTCTCCGGCACCGGTCGGTGACGGCGTCCCGGGCAGAGCCAACGGCAGCGTTCCGGCGAGCCCGTCCAACTGCCCGCCGTCGAGTCGCTCCACCGCCGCGCCGTCGGCGGCCACCGTCCGCCGTAACTGCCGGGCCGCCACCGAAAGCTCGGTGGGTGTCGTCGCGGCCAGCCGGACGAGCAGCCCGGCGGCCGTGGGCCGCTCCGTCCCGGTGTGCAGCGACACCGTGACCGCGGTCGCCGGCAGCTCCCACAGCCGGGGCAAGAGTGTGGCCGCGTCCCCGCCCGGCCACCGGCTCAGCCGGAAGGTGGTCTGCAACAGGCCGCCGCAGCGGACCGCCTGCCAGGACTCCCGCAGCGGACGTCCGTCGTGGTGGGCGAACTCGGCGAGCACCCGCCGGATCGGCTGCTCGCCCATCGGCCGCACGGTCACCGGTCGGAGCCGCCGGACGATGCGCCGAACGGTGCCCGCGAGGGCGTGCCGCAGCGCCTCCTCCGGCCAGCCCCGCGTCCGCGACACCCGCACCGCCAGCACGGCCCGCTCGCGGCCGGCCAGCTGCCCGTCGGTGAGCTGACGGTAGGAGACGGCCGGCGCGCTGCCGCCGGCACCGACCGCCGGTGCCGGCGTGCCGGTCAGGAGAAGTTGTACGCGTACGGGTGGTGCCTGGTCGGTCTCGGCCGGGAGCAGCGATGCGGGTGACGGTAGTGACAGTTCGCCGTCACCGAGCAGGTCGGCCGGATCGCCGATCTCCAGCAGGGCGACCAGGCCGCCCGGATCGTCCAGCAGGGCGGCCGGACCATCGCCCAACTCCACGACACGGATCACGGCGTGCGGGTCCACCAGGTCGAGTAGCTCGGCCTGGCCGGAGTGGGGGCTGGTCAGCCGCCGTCGGGCCAGGTAGCCGAGGCCGACGACCAGCCACTCGTGCAACCAGCGCCGGCGAACCCGGCACCAGGTCACGGTGAGCAGCGCGGCGGCCACCAGTGTCGTGGCAATCGTCGCCAGGAGGCCCCGGCCCGGTACGGCGATGAGCGTCGCCGCCACCACCTGGGTCGCGACGATCTGCCCCGACCGAAGCCGAGCCGGTTGCCTTCGACGGCCGGTGCGTGGCGGGGCCCCGGCGGGGAGGATTCGAGGCTCGGGGCCGGCAGACGGATCGCCGTAGAAAGGGAGAGCGGCCGCATCCGGGCGGGTGGGAGTTAGGGTCGCCGTCACCACACCTCCCCAGAGCCGATCACCCATCGCGACACTGCCGCCGCCCATCGTAGTTACCGGGCAGCGATCGCGTTGTCCACAGGGGAACTCGGCGGGGTAGCAGAACCGCGATCGTGTCGCTACTCTCAGCGACGAGTTCTCGTTGGCCCATCCCGCGTCGTGCTCCCCCTCCGGCGTCGTGGGTGGTGCGTTCCCGCCGTAGGGCCAGCCACGATCGAGGAGACGAGGTGACGTCCAAGGTGTCCCAGACCCAGGCAGAGGCCGCGGTGATGCAGCAGACCGCGGCGAAGTTCGAGCAGACCGACCAGTCGTTGCAGTCGATGCTCAGTGGACTGCTGGTCCAGTTGGAGATCCTCCAGCAGGCCTGGCGCGGGGCTGGTGGCCGGTCGTTCGAGCAGGTCAAACGGAAGTGGGCGGAGGACCAGGCCGGGTTGCAGCAGGCCCTGCGAGAGACGGCGGGGGCGATCCGCGCCGCCGGCACGCGGTACGACGCGTCGGACGCCGAGGCGGCCGTCCGGGTGGCCGCCACCAACCGCGGCGGCATCCAACTGCCGCTCTAGAGCCCACGACCACAGGGAGAAGAATCCGATGGAGCACGGTGTGCTGGTCGTCAACTTCGCCGCGCTGCAACAGGCCAGCGCGGACATCCAACGGGCGCTGAACACACTGGACGCCCAACTCGGCCAGTTGGAGCGCGACGCGGCGCCGCTGGTCGCCAGCTGGTCCGGCGCGGCCCAGCAGGCCTACGAGCAGCGGCAGGCACGGTGGCGCAACGCCTCGCAGGATCTCCAGGTGATGCTGCGCGACATCAAGCTCGCGGTGGACGAGTCCGCTGCCGACTATCTCGACACCGAGAAGCGGAACACCAACCTCTTCCAGTGAGCCGCTGCGCACCGACGGCGGGGTGACGTCGATCGGCGTCACCCCGCGTCGTGGTCATGGTCGGCCGGACGCCATCGGCGGCGTACCCCTCGGGGCAGCACCGCCGCGGCCAGCACGACGGCAGCCACCATCGGCACCCCCGCACCGGTCAGCAGCAGTGCATGGCGTCGCGCGTCGCTCCTACGGTCCTGCTGCGCCAGCAATGTCGGATCAGGCCGATCGCCAGCCGGCCCGGTCACCGGTCGCGGGTGTCCCGACGCCGATCCGGTCTCGGTCACCGCCCGGTACGGATTGAGCACACCCGCGCCGTACCCGACACCGGGTGCCGGATCGGCGGTGGCGACGATCCGCCGTGCCACCTCGACCGCGTTGAGGTCCGGGCGGTACTGGCGCAGCAGGGCCGCGGTGGCGGCGACGAAGGGCACCGCGTAACTGGTTCCGTCGGCGCTGCGGTGACCGTGCCCGGGGGCGGCGATCAGCACATCGACACCGGGAGCGACGAGATCCACGTGCGCTCCGGTCTGCGAGAAGTCGGCCCGTGCCCCGTCCTCGCCGACCGCGCCGACCGCGAGCACCCCTTCGTACGTGGCTGGATACGGGCGGCGTTCGGCACCACCGGAGAGGTTGCCGGCGGCGGCCACCACGACCACGTCCCGGCTGAGCGCGTATCCGACCGCCGCGCGGACCGTGGGATGGTCGACGTAGAGCACCACGGAGAGGTTGACGACGGTGGCGCCCTGGTCGACCGCCCATCGGATGGCCCGGCCGAGGTCCCGTGGGGCTACCGTGCGTCCCGTCCCATGCCCATCCACGACCTGCTGTTCGCTGACCCGGACCGGCAGGATCCGGGCCTTCGGTGCCAGCCCACGGAAGCTGGTCCCGGCGCGTGGCGCGGCGGCGATGAGGCTCGCCACGCCGGTGCCATGACCGACACAGTCGAGGCCACCGTCGCCGCCGGCATCGAGCAGGTCGCTGCCGGCGAGCACCCGCCCGGCCAGTTGGGGATGCCGCCGGTCCACGCCCGAGTCGACCACCGCCACGGTCACTCCGGCACCGGTGGCCAGCCGGGCGAGGCGCTCCGGTGCGTACCGCTGCTGTGCCCACGGGGTCGCGGCAACCGGTCGGGCCGGTGCCGGTGGCGACGCGCATCCCGGCGCGGCGCGGGCCGGCGTCACCGCGCCTGGCGTCATCGGGCCGGCCAGCAGGGCTGCGACCAGACCCGCCAGGACGAGGTACGGCAGGCGTCGAGCAGCCCGCCGGTGTCGCCACGCACCTGGTACCCGGTACATCGACCGCCTCCGTATCGTGTCGACACCGGGACCGGATGTTATCGGTTGCTGGTGAACCGGGCGGGCCACCGCCGGCCTGGCATTGTGATCTTGTGATCACCTTGTAGGTTGTATCCGATACCTATGGCTGTGCCCGGGAGGAGGGGTGGCCGTGACCGACTGGGAGCCGGCCACCGGGGCCGAGGCGGCGATGCGCGACGCGCTGCACGGCAATGACCAGCAGCTTTACTTCCGTATCCTGTCCGGTGTCGAGCTGCTGCTGCCGGTCTCCGCCCAGGCGGCGGCAGGGCAGACGCCGGTGGGCTGGGGCACCTGGACGACGGGCGGCCGCACACACGTGCTGGCGTTCACCTCCGCCGAGGCGATGCGGGCCTGCCTCGGCGAGCACGCCGGCCCCAGCCGACGTACCGGCTACGCCGAACTCGCCGCGAGCTGGCCGAACCACGAGTGGTGGCTGGCGGTGAACCCGGGCCTGCCCATCGAGGGCTACCTGCCCGCCTGGTACGTCTCCCAGCTGTCCCGAGGTGACGTCCGGCTACCGGGCCGCACGGTGGGTGCCCGCGCCCGGTTGGAACGCGTGGAGGCGCTGAACCGGGCTCGCGACGCCGCCTCCGCAGGCGCCCCGGCGACGCCGAATCCGCCGTCCCCACCGCGACAACCGGGCCCGGTCCGACCGACCCAGCACTCGCCGGCGCCGCCGGTGGTGCCGGCGGCCTTCCATCTTCCCGAGGTGCCATCGGCGGCGGCGGGCACGGTCGCCGGCCCGCACCGACCGGAGCCCGCCGACCGGGCACCCGCCCCGCCCCGTCCGGCCCGCCCCGACGGCAGCGGTATGGGCCGTACCGGTGCGGCCGGCCCACAGTGGCCGGGTGATCTCGGCGGTGTCCGGCCGGACGACCCGAGCAGGGACGGCATGGCGCCCCGGCGGCCGTCGCCGGGCCGGAACGAGGAGCCGACCTCCGCCGGGCCGGGATGGCCCGCGACGCCGGAGCGGCCCGGAGCGCCCAGCAACGGACGAGCGACCGGTTCCGACCCGCCAGCTCAGCGCTCCTTCTTCGAGCCCGCCAACGGTCGCTCGACGCATCGCGGTGACCGCCTTGCCGAGCGGGCCGCGCCACCGTCCCGGTTCCGGGGCGGTCAGCCGTTTCCCCGGCGCGGACCGGCCGGCGAACCGCCATCCGACGGGCCGACTCGCGCCTTCGTGTTCAGCGAGACCGACCAGGCCACCCGGACGCGACAGGTCCCGGACGAGGAGGCGACCCAACCGCTGCCGCCGCCCGACGGGCCGGTCCGGTCGCTGCGGGTGAGCACGCCGGCGGGCTGGGCGGCACCGGGCGGCGGTGATCCGACCGCTGGCGGCGGTGACCCGACCCAGGCGCTACCCCGGCGCCAGCCGGTCGAGGAGGAGCCGGCCACGGCGGCCGAGCCGGTCTCCGCTCCGCCCGCGCCGCGCCGCGGTTTCACCCCGATCGTCATAGAGGGCACCATCATCGAGGCCCGCGACCTCACCATGACCAACGGTCACCCCGGCCAACCCGGCGGGGCGCCGCACGACGGCAGCGGGCCGGTGCCCCGGGCGGGGGCACCGTCCGCTCGTCGGGCACCGCAGGACACCGAGGTGGCGGCCCCGCCCGTGCCGGCACCGGAGCCGACGGCCGCCGATCCGGAGCCGACGGTGCGCTTCCCGACGCCGAGCGTCTCGGAAGCCGAGCCGACCGTGGCGACGCCGACGGTGACGCCCGAGCCGACCGTGCCGGTCCGGACGGTGACGCCCGAGCCGACGGCGGCTGTTCCGACGGCAGCCCCGGCAACGGACAGCCGGCCCCGGACGGACACCGACGGCGGGGCGGCACCACCGGCCACCGCCGACCCGACGGCCGCCCCGGTCACGGAGACGCCCTCGCTGTTCACCCCGGTGTCCGCACCGCCGTCGGCGGCGTCGCCGTCCTCGGTGCCCGCATCGACCGCGCCGGCCACGGAAGCGCCCCCGGCTGCCGGATCCTCGGAGCCCGAACCCGAGCCCGAGCCCGCGTCGGCGGCGCCCGCCGCCGCGCCGCCCTTCCGGCCCGCCAACGAGGTAGAGGACGACCTGTACGGCGCCGCCGAGACCGGCAGCACGGACACCTTCCTGTCCACGCTGCTGCTGGCCCGGGTCCTCATGCCGGTCGCGGCCGACTCCGCCACCGGTAGCCGCCCCGGCGACCCGGGTTTCGTCTGGCCGGCGGTGCAGCTGGACGGGCAGACCTTCGTGGTGGCCTACACCTCCCCGCAGCGCCTCGCCGACCACACCGATCCGGCGGCCGAGACGGTCCAGGTCCGTTTCGTCCAGCTGATCCGGAGGTGGCCCGACCCTTCGTGGTCGTTCGCGGTCAACCCCGGCACCCCGGTGGGCGCGAAGCTGCCCGGCGAGCAGATCGTCGGGCTGGCCAACTGGGCTGCCGAACTCGGCCTCGGCGACGACGCGGAGGGCGAGCCCGAGACGACCGTCGAGGCTCCCGCACCGGCGAGCAGTCCACGACAGGCGGCACCGTCGGGCGACCCGGCCCGGCCGATCGTGATGCAGAAGGCGATCGCCCCGAGCCAACTCGGCTACTACCTGGAACGGGGCTACGACCGGGTCTCCGGGTTCGTCCACCGGGCGACCGAGTTGGCGCATCTCACCACCCCGGCCGCCCTGTACCAGGCGCTCGGCCTCAACCATGCCGAGTCGCCCTTCGCGCCCGACGCCGAACAGATCTACGTGCTCAGGTGGCCGGCCTACCGGCCGAGCCTGTACCGCATCCCCTACGGCGGGCAGAACGAGGCGGCCATGCGGGCGATGGAGGGTTGGGTGATCGAACGGCCCCCGTTCCGGGGCAACGGCTTCGCCCCCGGTTCGGGTAGCGACGTGCTTGCCGAGTTCAAGGTGGACAGCGTCCGGCTCCCGCACGGTGCCCAACTCGTGCGCATCGACGCCTCGGGTACCGAGCGGCTGATCGCCGTGCTCGACGCCGACACGCTCTCCTGGCAGGAGGTCGGTGAGCGGTGACGCGGGACGGCTATGTGGCGCGCTGGCGCGGGCGGGAGTTCCAGGCCAGCCCGGACGGCGGCGAGGTTCGGCTGTACCAGCCGGAGGCGACCGAGGGTTTCACCGAGGTGCGTCCCGGCCGGCACGTCCGGGTGGTCGCGGCGAACGAGATCGAGGAACTGGCGTACGTCCGCACCACCTGCACCTGGAAGGGGCAGCCGTTCATCGTGCTGGCCGAGCACGACGGATGGCTGCGGGTCGAGTACACCGGTGGACGCTGGCCGGTCGCGCAGGCGATGCGGCTGGAGGCGTTCGACTTCGGCGTCTACCAGGGCTGGGCCCCCGTCGGCGAGGTCACCGACGTACGCGAGCAGCGGGTCTGAGCCCGTCCGCGCGGGTCAGGACTTCGCCCAGCGCAGGATCTCACCGAGCACCAGTTCCGGTGTCTCCAGGTGAGGGAAGTGCCCGACCTCGTCGAGCAGTCGCCACTCGTACGGCGCACTGACGTAGCGTCCGGATCCCTGGGCGGTGCGCGGCAACGCGGCCACGTCCCGTGCGCCGTGCAGTTGCAGGGTGGGAGCGGACAGCGGTCGTTGCATCAGCTTCACGAACCGGTAGCCGTGCAGCCGCAGCACCGATCGGAACGCCCACCGGTAGCCCTCCAGGGCGCAGAAGGCAGCCTGCGGGATCCGCATGGCCTCCCGGTAGCGCCGCGCGTAATCGGCGAAGTCAGCGCCGCTGACCCAGCGGTCGCCGGCCCACCGGCGCAGGATCTCCTCCACCGCGCGGCCGTTGTCGCGGGTGAGGAGGTGTTCGTACCGGGGCAGCTGGAACCTCAGTGCGGGGGTCGACGCGGCGAACTGACCGCGCGGGTCGGCGAAGATGGCGGCCCGCAGCCGCAGCGGGTGCGGGGCGCCGAGCACCACCAGGCGGCGTACCAGGTTGGGGTGGAACGACGCCGCGGTCCAGGCGATCATGCCGCCGGCGCCGGTGCCGACAAGCGTGGCCGAGCGCTCGCCCAGCGCCCTGATCAGCCCGGCGATGTCGGCCGCGAGGGTGTAGCCGTCGTACCCCCGGGGTGGTTTGTCGCTGGCGCCGTAGCCCCGCAGGTCCACCGCGACGGCGCGAAAGCCGGCGTCGGCGACCGCCGGCAGCATCCGGTGCCAGGCCCACCAGTGTTCGGGGAAGCCGTGCAGGAAGAGCACCATCGGCCCGGTGCCGGCCTCCACGACGTGGAAGCGGCTGCCGTTGGCACCCACGAACCGGTGCGTCCACGGCCCCTCGGTGAGTACGCAGGACTCGTCGACGGCCTCGTCACGCTGCTCGGTCATGCCCGACAGCCTAGGGCCCGCTGTCCTGCCGATCGGTTGGTGCCGTCGGCGTGGGTGCCGGGCCGGTCCGACCGAAGGGCGCTGTCGGTCAACCCACCGGGCTCATCTTGAGGATGCTGACCGGGGTTCCCGGGCCGCAGTCCACCTCGGCAGTTGCCGGAGCGGTGGTCACCCGTACCCAGGTTCCGGTGGCGAAGGTGCCCTTGTCGGTGCCGTGCAACGCGTACTCCCGGCCGTCGTCGGTGACCAGGGTGTAGCAGGGACCGCTTCCGCCCCGGCTGAGTCGGCCGGCCAGGACATTGGACTTGCGCAGCTCGGTGGGATGGCGTGGCGGTGCCGTCGGGGTGCCGATCAGCGGCGGGTCGGTGGGTGACGGAGGGCTGCCGGTCCGCCCCACGGGAGGCTGCCCGCTGGCATCGCCGGCCGGGCGGTCGGGGCTGCCGACCGGAGAGCTGCCGGTTGCGGTGGGGCTCTGGTCGGCGGTCACGGCGCCTCCGTCCGGCTCGCCGCAACCGGCCAGGGCCAGCAGCATGGCGAGGCAGGTCGCCGGCGTGCGGATGCGGTTGGTGGTGGGCATCAGGGTACGACGTGAGCAGGCTCGTTGCGGTTCCCTGCCGGGTCAGGCCGGTGCCGAGAAAGCGTGCCGCCCCGGGCAAGTTGCACGCCCGGGGCAGCACGTCGTCGGTTCGGCGTGGGTCAGGAGAAGCGGACCTTGGTGTAGATCCCCTTCTGTTCCAGCACCTTGATCTTGGTGCCGGTGGCGGGGAGCTTGACGCCGTGGTTCGGCAGCTCCGGGAACCAGTACTTCTTGGTGTCGTCGAACAGCGGCTGCGCGGCCTGCCCACGGATGTACTGCGGCTGGCTGTTCAGGTGCAGCGTGAACGAGTCCGCCTTCTTGAGACCGAACGGCGCGTCGTAGACCTGGATCCGAGCCCGCCAGGGCTGCCCGGTCAGGTTGTAGATGGGCCGCGGGTGGGCGTCGATGATCATGTTCCGGCCCTCACCCGGGTGCGCGAACGTGTCGTTGTCCGCCCACCGGGTGTTCCAGTACGAGATCAGCAGCCCCTCCTGGTACGCGTAGTGGTCCACGTAGTCCGGCTTGGTGTTCCCGTACCCGAAGAAGTACGGGCCGGTCTTGAGGTACCTGTCGTACGAGATGTACTGCCGGGTGCCCGCGATGTAGTAGTTCGCGAAGTTCCGCGTGTACGTTGCCTCGACCACCTCGAACCCGCCGGCCAGCGTCCAGCCGTCCGCGTCGGACTCCGCACCGTCGGTGAAGACGGTCTCGCCGTCGGCGACGAGGGCGACCGCGTCGCCGAAGAAGCCGCCCTCGGAGACACCGCCGTCGGTCTGGTAGCGCAACCGGAACGCGACGCTGTCCCCGGCCACCTGGTCCAGCGGGATCTCGATGTCGACCCACTCGTCGTCGGAACTGCCGTCCAGCGCGAACCGGCCGGGGGAGATCTCCTTCAACGGCTCGCCGTCGACCGTCCCGTTCTGCGACGTCCAGGTCTGCCCGCCGTCGACGGAGGTCTCGAAGAAGAGGTAGTCGTAGTCAGCCTCGATGCTGTAGCGGCCCTTCATCGACAGGGCCGCCGCCGACTTGCCGGTCAGGTCGAACGTGCGGGTCATGGTGCTGTTGAGGTCGTCCGCGTTGCCGGAGAAGAACTGCTTGTCGCCCTCGAACGGCGCGCCGTTGTCGAAGGTGTACTCCCGCTCGGGCAGCACCACCACGGCGGCCTGGGCCTCCTTGGTGTTGTACTCCTGCGGGCCGAGGGTCAGCGTCCGCTTCTGCCCGGCCACGATCACCTCGTAGTCGAGCCAACCGAGCTGGAGCTTGTTCCAGGCGCCGAGGTCGCCGCCGCGCTCGCCGATGCCGCCGTCGTTCTTGGCGCCGAGCCGGCTCTGGGCCATCAGCGTCCAGTGCTCGTTGTTGTTGTCGCCGCCGCTGATGACGTTGTAGTCGTCCGGCAGGCCGAGGTCGTGGGCGTACTCGTGGTAGAAGACGCTGCGACCGCCGTTCTCCGGCTGGATGGTGTAGTCGCCGATCCAGACGCCGGTGTCGCCGATCTGGGTACCGCCCGCCGGGAAGTTCGACGGCCCGGTGCGGCCCTGGTCGGAGGCGTACGCGTACCAGCGGTGGCTCCAGATGGCGTCTTCGCCCTGGATCGGGTCACCGTCGGCCATGTCGCCGCCGGCGTGCACGATCTGGAAGTGGTCGATGTAGCCGTCCGGCTCGTTGAAGTTGCCGTCCGAGTCGTGGTCGTAGCGGTCCCACTCGTCCATCGCCCGCACGTCGGCGGCGATCTCCTCGTCGGTCCGCCCGGCCGCCTTCTGGTCGGCGACCCACTGGTTGGCGGCGTCGCGCACCAGCGCCCAGACGTTGTTGCAGACGATCCCCTCGCACGGGTAGCCGCTGGAGCGGCCGTAGCGGGCCTCGTTGTACTGGACCTTGACCCAGTCGGTGACCACGCCGTCGACGCTGTAGCGGCCGGAGGACTGGGCTTCGTAGTACTGCTTCACCGACTGGTCACCGGAACCGGTGCCGAAGTAGAGCTTCCGGTAGTGGTCGGCGTCGTAGTCCGCCTGCCAGACGGTGGAGTTGTCCACCGACCGGTCCGGCTCGGGGATCTCGTTGTGCAGCGGGCCGTCGAACCTCGTCGGGCCGGGGGTATCCGGGTCGGTGTCCTGGTCTGGGTAGCTGGGGTGCCGGTCGTTGCCGAACTCGGCGAGGATCACGAAGATCTGGTCGGTCTGTTCCCGGGACAGCTCGACGTACTGCTTCTCGGTTGGGCCTCGGCCGCGCTTGGTGGCCTTCGCGTTGGGACCGGCCTCACCGCCACGGGCGGCCCGCTCGCCGACCTTGACCACCGTGCTGCCGTTGATTCGTTCGGCCTTGGCTCGGCCCGAGAGCACCTCACTGAGGCCCTCCTGACGCAGGGCGCGGCGCTTGGCCTCAAGCGGGTTCGGTAGGTCGTGTTCGGCGTGGGCGGGCTCCGCGATGGACGGGGCGGCCGCCAGAGCCTCCGGCTGCGGCGCGGCTGCGGCGGATGAGCCGACCGTTAGTCCTGTCGCCGTCAACGAGAGCCCGAGCAGACCCACTGCGACTTTCCGCACGTGGTACCTCCGGATTGAGGGAACCGGCCCGTCGGGGGTTGCGGACCGGTGAAAGTGGCCCCCGTGAATGGGGCCAGTGGTGAACCTAGGCACTACTGGGGCTGGTGAGAAGAGTTACGGCCGAATTTGTTGCACCTTTTTGTTGGCAGGCGTTTTCACTGTCACATTCGAGTACGGGTTGACGTGCGCAAACATGACGAAGGGTGGCGGCCCGATCCCGGACCGCCACCCTTCGGGTCGTACGCCTGTCGTCAGTCCTCGTCGGACTTGCCGCCGCTCATGCCGGAGGCGATCAGGTCCATCACGGACGAATCCTGCAACGTGGTCACGTCGCCCAGCGAACGGTTCTCCGCCACGTCCCGCAGCAACCTCCGCATGATCTTGCCGGACCGGGTCTTCGGCAGCTCCGGCACCAGCATGATCTGGCGGGGCTTGGCGATCGGGCCGAGCGTCTTCGCCACGTGGTTGCGCAGCTCGGCGATGAGCTGCTCACCGGCCTCGCCGGAAATCTCGGTGCTGCCCCGAGGAATGGCGAATGCGACGATCGCCTGCCCGGTGGTCGGATCGGTCGCGCCGACCACCGCTGCCTCCGCCACCGACGGGTGCGACACCAGCGCCGACTCCACCTCGGTGGTGGAGATGTTGTGCCCCGACACCAGCATCACGTCGTCGACCCGGCCGAGCAGCCAGACGTGCCCGTCGTCGTCCTTCTTCGCGCCGTCCCCGGCGAAGTAGATCCACGGGTCGTTGGCGTCGCCACTGGCACCCGCGCCGAACCGAGACCAGTACGTCTCGATGAACCGGTTGTCGTCGCCCCAGATGGTGCGCAGCATCGACGGCCACGGCTCGCGCAGCACGAGGTAACCGCCGCCGCCGTTGGGCACCGACTGGCCCTGGTCGTCCACCACGTCCGCGACGACGCCCGGCAGGGCGGTCATCGCCGAACCCGGCTTGGCTGCCGTCACGCCCGGCAGCGGCGAGATCATCATGCTGCCGGTCTCGGTCTGCCACCAGGTGTCCACGATGGGCAGCTCACCCCGCCCGACGTGCTGCCTGTACCACATCCAGGCCTCGGGGTTGATCGGCTCGCCGACGCTACCGAGTAGCCGCAACGAGGAGAGGTCGTGCTCGGCCGGGATCTCCTCACCCCACTTCATCATCGTGCGGATCAACGTCGGCGCGGTGTAGAGGATGGTCACCCGGTACCGGTCGACGATCTCCCAGAAACGGCCCTTGTGCGGAGTGTCCGGGGTGCCCTCGTACATCACCTGGGTCACGCCGTTGGAGAGCGGGCCGTAGACGATGTAGGAGTGGCCGGTCACCCAGCCGATGTCCGCCGTGCACCAGTAGACGTCGGAGTCCGGCTTCAGGTCGAAGACCGCGTACGAGGTGTACGCCGCCTGGGTCAGGTAACCGCCGGTGGTGTGCAGGATGCCCTTCGGGCGGGCGGTGGTGCCGCTGGTGTAGAGGATGAACAGCGGGTGTTCGGAGTCGAACGACTCCGCGGTGTGCTCGGCCGACGCCTGCTCCACCGTCTCGTGCCACCAGTGGTCCCGCTCGGACCAGCCGACCTCCTCGCCGGTACGCCGGACCACCAGGACGTGCTCGACCGACGGGCAGTTCGCCACCGCCTCGTCGACGGTCGGCTTGAGCGCGGACGGCTTGCCGCGCCGGTACCCGCCGTCGGCGGTGATCACCACCTTCGCCGAGGCGTCCTGGATCCGGTTGGTCAGCGCGTCGGCGGAGAAGCCGCCGAAGACCACGCTGTGCGTGGCGCCGATCCGGGCACAGGCCAGCATCGCGACCGCGGCCTCCGGGATCATCGGCAGGTAGATCGCCACCCGGTCACCGGCCGTCACCCCGAGGTCGGTGAGCGCGTTCGCCGCCTGGCAGGTCATCCGGTGCAGGTCGGCGTAGGTGATGGTGCGGCTGTCACCGGGCTCGCCCTCCCAGTGGATCGCCACCCGGTCGCCCCGGCCGGCCTCCACGTGCCGGTCGAGACAGTTGTAGGCCACGTTCAGCTGCCCGCCGACGAACCACTTCGCGAACGGCGGCCGGGACCAGTCCAGCACCTGGTCCCACTGCTTGGTCCAGGCCAGCCGGGCGGCCTGACGCTCCCAGAAGGCGAGCCGGTCGGCCTCCGCCTCGGCGTACGCGTCCGCGGTGACGTTGGCGTCAGCGGCGAGTTCGGCCGGCGGCGGGAACTGGCGCGTCTCGTTCAGCAGATTGGCCAATGCCTCGCTCATGCCGGCACTCCGCTTCGCTTCGTGCCGCCCTGAGGCACCAGCGCGCTGCATTTATGATTCGCTCGCTGCCGCTCGCTCATGCGGTGACTCCTCGTTGCTCGGGTGACCTGGGTCTCTCCCGGGCAGGTTAGTCGCGGCGGCCGAGCGAGGCGACCGATCCCCGACGCGCCCGTCGCTCAACGGCCCCTCCCACGCGCCGAGGTGCAGCGCGGACCTGCCACTACCCGGTGCGTCTCATCGGCCGGGCAGCGTGACGTGCCCGTCCGGCTGGGCCGCTCACCGGGTCGGCAGCTGGGCCCGTCGGGTTGCGGCATGTCGGGCCTTCCCGTCGGCGTGAAAGCCCGACATGCCGCACGGCGCGACCGCGGGCCTCCCGTCGCAGCCCTTTCGCAGCCCTTTCGCAGCCCTGTCGGGGGGTCGCCGGGGTCCTTGCCGGGGTCGTCTCTGGCTGGGCGGGGTGGTTCCTGCCGGGCCGGGTGGGTGGTCCTGCCCGCCGGGCCGGGCGGGTGGCGGGGATCGCGTTGCCGGTGACTCGCGCCCGGGGCAACAGGCATCGTCGCTAACGTGTCGGGGTGACCGCCGATCCGCTCGCGCCGCTGCTCGACCTCGCCGACATCGCCGCCGCCGTGGAGCGTGCCCGTGACCGGTTCGACCGGGCACTGGGCCACCGGGCGCTGCGCCGCCACGGCGGCCAGGTAGCCGCCGAGGTCAGCCTGCGCTCCGCGGTGGCCAGCGCCGGGCTGGAGGGCCACCACCACGAGCGGGAGGCGGTACGCGCCGGCACGGTCACCGAACCGGTGCTCCAGGGTGCGCTGCGGGTGGCCGGAGCCCTGCCCGGGCTCAGTGAACTCTGGCCGAAGGCCCCCCGGCAGGCGCTGGCGAAGCTGCACGTGCTCGCCGCCCGCGAGCTGGTCACCGAGGCCGAGTTGGGCCGCCCGGTCGACGACCCGGTGGTCGCCGCCCGGCTCGACGCCCTCGCCACGCTGGTGGCCGGCGGCACCCGGGTCACCCCGCTGGTGCTGGCCGCCGTCGTGCACGGCGAGCTGATCAACCTGCGGCCGTTCGCCGGCCCGTCGGGCGTGGTGGCCCGGGGCGCGGCCCGTCTCGTGCTGCTCTCCACCGGATTCGACCCACGCGGCCTGCTCGCCGTCGATGTCGGGCACCGGAAACGCGAGCCGGAGTACGTGGGCGCGGCCGGTGCCTTCGCCACCGGCACCCCCGACGGCCTACGATCCTGGCTCCGCCACTACATGTCCGCCGTCGAGGTGGGCGCCGACCAGCTCACCGCGATCGGCGACGAGATCCTCGCCGCCTGACCGCATACGGCTGCTCGTGCGCCTGCGCCTGCTCGTGCGGCTGCGCCCTGCGGCAAGGTCAGACGGGGCGCGGCCGGCCCGGGTATGGCTACGGTGTTCGGCCGGGTCAGGCCGGCGAGGTGGCGGCACGGGTGCGGCGGTGCCGGCCGTACCAGGCGATGCCGATGGCCACTCCGACGCCCACGCCGAGCGCCGCCGCGGCGACCGGGACGGCGGGCCGCTCGCGCAGTCGCCGGCCCAGCGGCACCGGGTGCCGGAATTCAAGCACCGGCCAGCCGTTCTCCACCGCCAGGCGGCGTAGCTGCCGGTCCGGGTTGACCACCGACGGATGACCCACGCACTCCAGCAACGGGCGATCGCTGTACGAGTCGGAGTAGGCGTACGAGTCGGCCAGGTCGTAGTCGCGGGCGGTGGCGAGTTCGCTTACCGCCTCGACCTTGCTGGGACCGGCGGCGTAGAACTCGACCTCACCGCTGTACCGACCGTCGACCACGCCCATCCGGGTGGCGATCACGTCGGTCACCCCGAGCAACGCGCCGATGGGACGCACCATCTCCTCGCCCGAGGCGGACACCAGCACCACGTCCCGACCGGCGGCCTGATGCTCCTCGATCAGCGCGGCGGCCTCCGCGTACACATAAGGGTTGATCAGCTCGTGCAGCGTCTCCGCGACGATCTGGCGGACCTGCTCCACCGGCCACCCCTTGCAGAGCGTGGCGAGATAGTCGCGGGTCCGGGCCATGGTCTGCTCGTCGGTGCCGCCCAGCCGGAACATCAGCTGCGCGTACGCCGACTTGACCACATCACGCCGAGTGATCAGGCCGTCCCGGTAGAACGGCCTGCCGAACGCCAAGGCGCTCGACTTGGCGATGACGGTCTTGTCCAGATCGAAGAAAGCGGCACTTCGGCCCACGGCGCGAAAGTCTAGCCCGATGCACTATGGTCGGCGGGTGCCCGGGGGCTGAAGAGCACTCGGACCTGCGGGCCGACCCCCGCCCGCCTGCGAACAGTGATTGCGGTCACACGCTGCGAACAGGATTTCGCGGGGAGTGGAGGCTACACCACTCGACGTACACAGGTCCGCTCAGGCAGACTTGTGTAGAGCACGAGCATTCATATCTCGTACACCGGCAGACCCTCGGCGGTTGCACCCCCCGTGACCGCTGAGCGGGTTCGGCTCGACCCCCCCGGAGCCGAACCTCAGACGACCCCCGTCTCCCCCCGACGGGGGTCGTCCCTTTGCGCCCTGAGTGCGTCGGCACCTGGGCTGCCGAGGTCCGATGTCCAAGGCACGGCCGTTGCGTCCGTCGATGCTGCTTGCTACCAGGTCGCTTCGCTCCGGGGCGTCGGTCCGGCCGGCCGATCGTGCGTCAGAGGATCGCGAGCTGTCGGGCTGGGTCGGCGCGGAAGGCGGGTCGAGCCGGGGTGGGGGTCAGCACGAACTCGTACGTAGCGTCGTCGGTTCCCGCAGCTTGCGGATGTGCTCGGACTTCGGTTTCGTACCAACCGGCTGGCACTGTCACGCGGCGGTGTTTCGGGTGGTCGGGCCGCCAGTGACGGAGGTAGCCGATGCCGCAGAGCAGCAACGAGCCGGTCTCCGTCCCCAGGACCCAACCCGTTGAGGAGAGGGTAGCGGCGGGCCATGGTGGATGATCCGCCGCGTGACGCACCAGCACGGTGTAGTACCCCGTAGCCAAACCTGTCAGCGGTAGCGCTATCCCCTGCCGGGCGACAGTGCCACCGGCCTCGGTGGTAGCGAACAGCTCCAGCAGGTCGCGACCCGTGCCGTCCGCACCGAGGTGCCGGTCCAGGCGCGCGGGGTCGAGCAGCACGAACCCGTGAGCCTCGGGGAAACAGCCGGTCAGTTGTACGGCCGGAAAGACGGTCACCTGATCGCGGCGCGGGCGGGTTCGCGTGTCGGTTCGAAGCAGACCAGGGCGCGGCCTCGGCGGTCGGTCACCACCCAGGGGTGGCCGACGTAGGTGTGCTGCTGGTGCGACTCGCTCGGGTGCAGCACGGCGTACTGCCTCCGCTGCCCGTGGTGGTCCAACCAGTACACGATCACCGATCGCGAACGCAGGTTGACGAACTCGATGCTGGTCTCGCTGCCGCCGCTGACCGAGCGCAGCCCACGCTCCCGCCATGCCGGTAGCGGGGTCAGGTGCTCCGGCCGGGGTGGCCGGGTGCTCGCTGGCGGTTTCGCCGGCTGGCTCGGCGAGGGTGTCGGGCGGGTGCTCGGTGTGGCGGGCACTGTCGATGAGTCGGCCTGGGTCGGCGACGGGGCCGGCGTCGCCCTGCGGCTTAGTTGCGGCCGGGAGGACGAGACCCCGCCGACGGACGACGCGGCGGACGGCGAAGGCGCGTCGGCGGACGCGGAGCCGTCCGGGTTGGACCCGGGGCTGTCCGGAGGCGGCGCTACCCAGTCCGACGGCACATCGGGGGCCGCGACCGTCGGTGGCTCGGTCGCCGGCCACAGCACGGTGAGCATGAGCCCGAGCGTGGCGGCCGCGAGGCCGGCCAGCACCAGCCGGTGCGACATTCGACCGGGAGCTCGATGGGTGGGTTCGACGGAGACGGCGGCGGCCCGGATGGGCGGGGGTGGATCGCCCGGCCCGCCCGGCGGCTCCGGCGCTGGCGGAAGTGCCCGCGGTACCGGGCGTGCCGCGAGCTGCCGGGCGCGGGAACGTGGGTCGAACAGCCAGGGGCCGACCCGCAGCCTCGGCTCGACACGGGCATGTTCGTGATCTGGCGACTGCGTCATGACCTCGATCCGACGAGGAATGCCGTTCTCTGCCGACGGCACGGAACGTCGATTATGCGTGTTGCGCGTCACGTTGCGCCATGGCTGGCGAGGGTCGAGATAGGTGCGATGTGCGTCCCGTTCCCGTAACAGATCAACGCCCCTTGTGGGCGTTGTCCACACAACGGTTCGTTGTCCACAGGCCAGCCGACAGGGGCGGCGGTCGAGGCGGCAGCGGCGGCAGGGTTCGACCCAGTGAACCCGCGCCGACCGCTTGGAGGCCGCGATGCCATCCCGTACCTCCGTCCCACCGGACCGGCGTCTGCCGCTGGTCGTCACCTCGGACGGTGACCTGCTCGATGACCTGCTCCGGCTCGCCGCCGCAGGCGGAGTCGAGGTGGAGGTGGCCGCCGATCCGGCGGCCGCCCGCACCCGCTGGCGGCCATCCCCGCTGGTCCTTGTCGGCAGCGACCAGGCGCAACCCTGCCTGCGGGCGCGACTTCCCCGGCGTTCCGGGTTGGTCCTGGTGGGACGGTCCGGTGACGTCGAGTCCGGTTGGCAGGTGGCCGACCTGCTCGGTGCCGAACACGTCGCCGTGTTGCCGGCGGCCGAGCCGTGGCTGGTGGACCGGTTCGCCGATTGCGGGGTCGAGGGCGCGGCCACCGCCTCGGCCCGGATGGTCGCGCTGGTCGGTGGCCGGGGCGGGGCCGGCGCGAGCATTCTCGCCGGGGGCCTCGCCGTCACCGCCGCCCGGGCACGGCTGCGTACGCTCCTGCTCGACGCCGATCCGCTCGGCGGTGGCCTGGATCTGGTTCTCGGCTGGGAACAGCTGGAAGGGCTGCGCTGGCCGGCCCTGACCGGGGCCGATGGGCGGGTCGACGCGCCCGCCCTGGTGCGGGCGTTGCCCAGTCGGGGCGATCTGGTGGTGCTCTCCTGGGACCGTGGCGATTTGCTCGCCGTGCCGGCCGAGGCGGTGGCCGCCACCCTGGACGCCGCCCGGCGGGGGCGTGACTTCGTGGTGGCCGACCTGCCCCGACACCTCGACGACGCCGCGGTGACCGCACTTCAGGCGGCCGACCGGGTGTTCGTGGTGGTGCCCGCCGAGCTGCGGGCGACCGCCGCGGCGGCCCGGGTGGTAGCGGCGGTCACCCCGCACTGTTCCGACCTGTCCGTCATCGTCCGGGGTCCCGCTCCCGGCCGCCTGCGCGCCACCGAGGTCGCCAAAGCGCTCGGTCTGCCCTTGGCCGGTTCGCTACGACCCGAGCCCGGGTTGTGTCGGGCGCTGGAACGGGGCGAGGCCCCGGCGGCCGGTGGGCGCGGCCCGCTGGCCGAGCTCTGCCAGCGCATCGTCAACGAACTCACCGGCCAGCCCGTGGCGGGTGCGGCATGACCGGCGAGAACCTTGCGGCCCGGGTACGGCAGCGGATCGCCGCCACCACCACGCCGGTCACCCCGGCCGCGATCGTTTCTGCGGTACGCGCCGAACCCGACGCCGCCGTACTCGGTGACAACGCCCTGCTGCGGATGGCCGACCGGGTGCGCGACGACCTGGTGGGCGCGGGTCCGCTGGCCGCGCTGCTGGCCGATCCCGAGGTGACGGACGTCCTGGTCAACGGGGCGCGGGTGTGGGTCGACCGGGGGCAGGGGCTGCACCAGGTGCCGGTGCCGGTGGGCACTCCGGACGACGTCCGCCGGCTCGCGCAACGGCTCGCGGCCGGGGCCGGTCGTCGGCTGGATGACGGTTCGCCGTGCGCCGACGCACGACTGGACGACGGTACGCGGCTGCACGCCGTGCTACCGCCGGTGGCGACCGACGGGCCCTATCTGTCGCTGCGTACCTTCCGGCAACGGCCGTTCACGCTGGACGAGCTGGTGGCACAGGGTGCGGTGGTTCGGCCGGTGGCGCCGGTGTTGGCCGCCGTGGTGGCGGCCCGGCTCGCCTATCTGGTGATCGGCGGCACCGGCTCCGGCAAAACGACCCTGCTGAACACGCTGCTCGGCCTGGTGCCGACCACCGAGCGGATCGTGCTGGTCGAGGACGCCGCCGAGTTGCGGCCGGTGCACCCGCACGTGGTGGGTCTGCAAACGCGTACGGCCAATGTGGAGGGATCGGGTGCCGTCGGCCTGAGCGAGCTGGTCCGGCAGGCGCTGCGGATGCGGCCGGATCGCCTGGTGGTCGGCGAGTGTCGGGGCGCGGAGGTGGTCGACCTGCTGGCCGCGCTGAACACCGGGCACGAGGGCGGGGCGGGGACGTTGCACGCCAACACCCCGTCGGACGTGCCGGCCCGGCTGGAGGCGCTCGGTCTGCTCGGTGGGCTGCCACGTCCGGCGCTGCACGCCCAGGTGGCGGCGGCGCTTCAGGTGGTGCTCCAGATTCGCCGTACGCCGCAGGGCCGCGTGCTGGAGTCCATCTGTCTGCTGCTGCCGGAGGGGCCCGACCGGTTGGTCACCGCCGTCCCGGCGTGGATCCGCAGTCGAGGGCTCGGTGTGGCCGCCCGGGCGCTGGGCACGCTGATCCGCAACCGCGATGTGCCGGTGCCGCCGATCCTGTGTGAGCCGTGGCCCGCGTCGGCGGTCTCGTCGTGAGCGGCGCGTGGTGGTGGGCGGTGTCGGTGTTGCCGGTCCTGCTGGCACTCGCACACCGGCTGCGTGGGCGACGGGTGCTGAGTTGGTCCGGAGACGGCGGGAAGGCAGCCGACGATGCGCTGGTCGCGTGGGTCGTCGCCCTGCGACAGGAGGGCGGTCGGAGTGACGGCGAGGGGCCGCAGGTCCCGCGTCGGAGCGGCCCGCAACCGACCGGTGTCGGGTGGCCGGCGAAGGAGACACCGCCTTACTCGATGGTGGCCC
The DNA here is from genome assembly GCF_027497175.1 of Verrucosispora sp. WMMD573. Taxonomy (NCBI): domain Bacteria; kingdom Bacillati; phylum Actinomycetota; class Actinomycetes; order Micromonosporales; family Micromonosporaceae; genus Micromonospora; species Verrucosispora sp. WMMD573. The sequence goes on from NZ_CP114901.1 coordinate 1,899,388, forward strand.
ACCCGTGCAGGCCGGCTGCTTCACCGATCGCCTGGCCCAGGTCAGGACCGCCGACAGCACCGACCGCGCCTCGTCCGCCGGGGCCGCGCGGAAGCCGGCGGCCGAATCGGCCCGGTGGCGGGCCCGGGGTGGTCGTACGGGGACCAGCACCCGCCGTCGTGGAGTCGACGGCGCGGGCGCTCGGCACGGCGGTGCTTGACGAGAATCAGATCGCCGCAGCCGGCACCGAACACCCGGCACCGGCCAACCACCGCGAGCAAGCGGATCACCGTGATCAGGCCGACCGCCGCGAGCACGCTGACCGCCGCGAGCCGACCGATCAGCGCTCGACGGGGTTGAGCCGACGGGCGGCGCTGCTCGCAAAGCCACGACGCATCCTGGTGCTGACCTGCCTGGTCGGCGCGGCGGTCGGCGGGCTGCTCGCCGGTCCGGTGGCGGCGACGGCGCTGGCCGGCTACGGCACCCTGGGGGTGCGGGCGCTGCGCCGTCGGGCAACTGTGGGCCGGGCCGACCGGGAGCGCCGGGAGCGGCTGGATCAGCTGGCTGCCCTGGCCGGGGACCTGCGGGTCGGGCTGCCGGTGCCGGTGGCCACGCAGGTGCTGACCAGTGCGCCTCCCAGCGCCGCTTCAGCTGCGGCGCAAATGGTCCGGCCAGACGAGGCCGACGCCGGCCAGCCCGTCGGGCCCGAGCGGCGTCTGTCCGACGACAGCGCGCCCGGTTCGGCGGGAGACCGCCTCGGGCGACTGGCCGGGGCTGCGGTGCGTCTGGCTGAACGTACGGGAGCGCCGTTGGCCGATCTGGTGGAGCGGATCGAGGCCGATGCCCGATCGACGGACCGAGGGTTGGCTGCGGCCGCGGCCCAGGCGTCCGGTGCCCGGGCCACCGCCTGGTTGCTGGCTGCTCTGCCGCTGGGCGGGATCGGCCTCGGCTACGGGATCGGGGTGGACCCACTTCAGGTGCTGCTGCACACCCCGGTCGGCGGCGCTTGCGCGATCGCTGCCGTGGGCCTTCAGGTGATCGGGCTGCTCTGGGCGGAGCGTCTCTCGGCCACCTCGTCCGGGGGCAGCTGATGTCCGGGACGCCACTTGTCGCCTGTGGCCTGGCCGGTGCAGCTCTGGCCGCCGCGCTCGCGGTCGGCCGATACCGGCCCCGGCGTCGGTTGCGCCGGTTGTCCAGGAACGTGACGGCCAGCCGGACAGGTCAGCGGTTCTGGATTTCGATGCTCCGACGGTCCAGGTGGCGTGGGGTGCCGCCGGCCGTCCAGCGGGACGGTTCAGCCGGCGAGACCTCGGCACCGGCTTCGGCAGTCGAGTCACGATGGTCGAGTCAGTGGCGGCCGGACCTGGTCCGGCTGACCGCCGGGCTGTCCGGGCTGGCGGTGGCGGTGCTGGTCGAAGGCTGGGCCGGCCCGGTGGCGGCGCTGCCCACGGCGGTGTTGCTCGACCGGCTGCTCCGGCGGATCGAGCCGCCGGCCGTACGCCGTCACCGACTGCGTGCCGCAGCCGACCTGCCACTCGCCGCTGACCTGCTGGCGGCGGCGCTGCGGGCCGGGGCACCCGTGGAGCGTTCGGTGCTCGCAGTGGCTGACGCGCTCGGCGGGCCGCTGGGCCGGCAACTTGCCCGGGTCGGTCGGATCCTGCAACTCGGCGGTGGGCCCCAGGAGGCGTGGGGACATCTGGCGGCGGTTCCGGGAGCGCACCGGGTGGCGACCGCCGCGATCCGCTCGGCGAGCAGCGGCGCAGCCCTGGCCGGAGCGCTCAGCCGGCTCGCCGACGACCTGAGAGCAGACCGGGCCGTCGCGCTCGAAACGGCCGCTCGCCGTTCGGGCGTGCTGATCGTGTTGCCGCTGGGGCTCTGCTTCCTGCCCGCCTTCATTCTCGCCGGTCTGGTGCCGGTGATCGTCGCTGTCCTTGGCGACGTGCTGTGAATTCATCGAGAAAGGACGAACACGTGCGCAGAATCCTCGCCCGCCTTCGCGGGGACGCCGGGATGAACACGGCGGAGTACGCGGTCGGAACCCTCGCCGCGGTGGCCTTCGGCGGCGTCCTGCTCAAGGTGCTGACCTCCGATGGTGTGCAGTCCGCGTTGACCGCCGTCATCGACCGGGCACTGAAGTGACCGGGCGCCGGCCGGCCGGCCACGACCGGGGATCGTTCACGGCCGAGATGGCGGCCGGCCTGCCGGCGCTGGTGCTGCTCCTGCTCACCGGGCTGACCACGATCAACGCGGTGAGCACCAAGGCGGCGTGCCTGGACGCGGCCCGGGAGGCGGCGCTCGCCGCCTCCCGGGGGGAGCCGGGCACCGCCGCCGGCAGCCGGCACGCACCGACCGGGGCGGAGGTGCTCGTCGCCTCGGACGGTGAGCACGTCCGGGCGACGGTCCGCGCCTCCGTCCGCGCCCTCGGTACCGATCTGCCCGCGATCAGCGTCGTGGCGACGGCCGTCGCGGCGGTCGAGCCGGGTGCGCCGGAGCCGCAACCGTGAGCGCCCCCGCAGTTAGCCCTGCCACCACCGCCCCCGGGCGCGGCCTGCACGCCCGTCGGCCGCGTCGTCCTTCCCGGTGGCGGTCTCTTGTGGTGGAAGGGCTGAGTCTTGTCGGCCGATGGTGCGGCCGGTTCGGGCCACGGAGGGGGCGGCCGGCCCAACCGTCTGCCCAACCGCTCGGGCTGGCGGGCCGGCCGGCGACCGGGGGTGGTGAGCGGGGCGGAGCCACGATCTGCCTGCTCGGCGTGGGGTTGTTGTTCGTCGTGGCGGGTCTGCTCGGCGCGGGTGTGGGAGCGGCTCGGGTGGCGCGGCAGCAGGCCCGGGTGGCCGCCGATCTCGGCGCTCTGGCCGGTGCGGCTCGGGTCCTTCAGGACGAGCCGGTGGCGTGCGCGCGGGCAGCGGAGTTGGTCGCCGCGAACGCTGCCCGACTGGTGCGGTGCCAGATCGATGGGCTGGACGTGCTGGTCACCACTGAGGTGATCGTGAGCCCGTTGCCGGGAATGACCCGGGCCGCCAGGGCCACCAGCCGGGCCGGCCCGCTGCGCGGCTGACCGCGTACCGGCCAGCAGGGCGGTTGGTCGGTGGTGGTGGACCGGCCCGCTCGACCACCATGTCGAGCGGGCCGGGCCCGGGGCCAGGTGGATCGCGGGTCGGGACCGGCGTCAGCGGCCCTGGAGGGCGTCGAGGGCGACGGCCATGGCGATCACCAGGCGGCGGTCGATCTGCGGGTTCTGGATCTCGACGACGTACCGGTCGCGCAGACCCCACTTCTTGACCACGGAGAAGACGGGCTGGCCGTCCGCGACGAAGTCGAAGTGGTACGGCAACCAGGACAGCGAGTCGACGAAACGGCGCAGTAGTGCCACCGGCATGCTGCGCTCCTGGCCGGTGACGTTGGGCAGACCGGCCTGCTCGACGTGCCAGGTCGAGCGGAGCAGCGACTGCGCGAAGTCCTTCCGGAACAGGCCGATCGGGTTGCCCGCGTCGTCGGTGACGTCGTACGTGGCACCGAGGTCAAGGCGCTGGCGCGCCTTGAAGCCGAGCAGCGGCTGCTGCTTGGACTCGTCGGTGTAGATCGTCACCTGTTCCTTGAAGGCGAGCCGCTTCTGCTGGGCGAACGCCAGCAGCCCGCCCTCGGAACCGTCCGGCGCGACGCTGTGCACCTCGTACTGGTTGACCATGAACCGCACCCGTTGACGGATGTGGAACTGCTGCTGTGCCTGCAAGCTGTCGAGCTGCATGAGAACTCCTCGATTGTGGTGCGCCGGAGTGTCGCACAGTCGGACAACGGCTGCGCCCAGGGTCTGCCGGGGTCAGCGGACGCCGTCTACGCCCGACCGGTGCGTCATGGTGGTCAGCAGCAGATGGATGGTGCGCAGACGTTCGTTGATCTGATCCAGCCGTTCGGCCTGGGCCAGGGTGGCGAGCGCGGTCCCCAGCGCGATCTGCTGGTTGATGTCGAGCTTCTCCTGATCGATGGTGTAGAGCAGGTCGACGGTCTCGGCGATGGTGTCGGCCACGGCCTCTCCTCCATGCTGGCAAGGACGGTGAACGGCAAGCACGGCGCTCTATGGAAGCGCTCCCACCATCATTGCCCGGTGGCCCCGGTTTTCATACCCGGCGATGTCATTCCGGCAGGTTGGCGAGCACCACGTCGAGTACCCGGATCGCGTCCGGCTTGGACAGCGGATTGTTGCCGTTGCCGCACTTGGGTGACTGCACGCAGGACGGACAGCCGGCCTCGCAGCCGCACTCGGCGATCGCGGCCCGGGTGGCCCGCAGCCAGGACGCCGCCATGCCGTACGCCCGCTCGGCGAAGCCCGCACCCCCCGGATGGCCGTCGTAGACGAAGACGGTCGGGGCCTCGGTGTCCGGGTGCACCGCCGTGGAGAGCCCGCCGATGTCCCACCGGTCGCAGGTGGCGACCAGCGGCAGCAGCCCGATCGCGGCATGCTCGGCCGCGTGCAACGCCCCCGGCACGTCGGCCGGATCCACCCCGGCGGCGATCAGCGACTCGGGGGAGAGGGTGAACCAGACCGCGACGGTACGCAGCTCGCGAGCCGGCAGGTCCAGCGGACGGGTGTCGATCACCTCGCCGGTGGCGATCCGTCGTCGCTGATAGGAGACCACCTGACTGGTGACGTCCACCTCACCGAGGAAGAGCCCGACCGGTCCGGCGTCGACGTAGGAACGCACCGAGACCACCGACAGTGAGGTGACGTCGCGGGCGTGGGTGGACCAGTCCGGCTCCTCGGGCCGCACCAGCGCGCATCCGTCGTCGAGGTCGAGCGAGTCGACCACGTACGACACGCCCTGATGCAGGTAGACCGCGCCGGCGTGCAGCAGGAAGTGCGCCGAGCCGCCGTCGACCGTGCCGAGCAGCCGGCCGGTCGCCGCCTCCACCACGCAGACCGGAGCACCGCCCTCGCCGCGCAGATCCACCTCGGGACGTTCCCGGTGTCGCCAGTACCAGCCGGTGGGCCGTTGGCGCAGCGCACCCGCCTCGACCAGCGCTGCCACGGCCTCCTTGGCGCCGTCACCGAAAAGCTCCAGGTCGGCCGCGGTCAACGGGGCCTCCGCCGCCGCGCAGGCCAGTTGCGGACCGAGCACGTACGGGTTGGCCGGATCGAGCACGGTCGCCTCCACCGGCGCGCCGAAGACCGCCTCCGGATGGTGCACCAGATAGGTGTCCAGTGGGTCGTCCCGGGCCACCAGCACCGCGAGGGCCTCCTGGCCGGAGCGCCCGGCCCGGCCCGCCTGCTGCCACAGCGACGCCCGGGTGCCCGGATAGCCGCAGATCACGACGGCGTCCAGCCCGATCAGGTCGACCCCCAGCTCCAGAGCATTTGTCGAGGCCAGTCCCAGCAACTCGCCGTGCAGCAGCGCCCGCTCCAGCTCGCGACGCTCCTCGCGCAGGTAGCCGGCCCGGTATGCGGCCACCCGGTCGCCGAGCCCCGGCACCGCCTCGTCGAGGCTGCGTCGGGCGCTGGTCGCCACCACCTCGGCACCCCGGCGGGAGCGGACGAAGGCCAGCGTGCGTACCCCGGCGGCGACGGTGTCGGCGAGCAGGTCGGCGGTCTCCCGCAGCGCCGACCGGCGAACCTGGGTCAGATCGGACCCCGGGTCAGGCTCCCCGGACGCGGCTGGCTTCCCGGCCCGCTCCCGGCGTGGTGCCGGCATGGGCCCGGCGGCGGACGGGTCCGGCGGGAGCAGCGGCGGCTCCCAGAGGGCGAAGGTGACCCCGGCGCGCGGTGAGGCGTCCTCGGTGACGGCCGTTACCGGGAGGCCGGTCAACCGGCCGGCCGCCGCGGCCGGATCGCCCGACGTCGCCGAGGCCAGTACGAACGTCGGGCCGGCGGCGCGAGCGTACCGGGCACACTGCCGCCGCAGCCGGCGCAGCACGTGGGCGACGTGCGAGCCGAACACGCCCCGGTATACGTGGCACTCGTCGACCACCACGTATGCCAGCCGACGCAGGAAACCGGACCACTGGGCATGCCCGGGCAGGATGCCGTGGTGCAGCATGTCGGGATTGGTCAGCACGAACCGGGAGTGCCGCCGGATCCACTCCCGCTCGGCGCGCGGGGTGTCTCCGTCGTAGCAGGCCGGGCGTACGCCCTCGATCTCCAACGCGGCGACGGCGCGCAACTGGTCGGCGGCGAGCGCCTTGGTGGGTGCCAGGTAGAGCACGGTGGCGCGCGGGTCGGCGAGCAGCGTGGCCAGCGCCGGCAACTGGTACGCCAGGGACTTGCCGGACGCGGTGCCGGTGGCCACCACGACGTGCTGGCGGTCGTACGCCAGACCGGCCGCCTCGGCCTGGTGCCGCCACGGTGTCACCACTGCGCGCCGGGCGTACGCCGCGCGCAGTTCCTCCGGTGCCCAGGACGGCCACGCTGCCGGCGACCCGGTCCGGGGTGGCACCCGCTCGACGTGGGTGACCGGATCGGCGGGGTGCCGTTGGCGTAGCCGGCGCAGCAGTTCTCCCGGCGACGCGACCGGCGCGCCGGTGGGGACGTCCTCCGGCGGGCCGGCCACCGGAACCGGACCCGCCGGGACCGCGCCGGGCGGTCGCTCGGGGCCGCTGCCGGCGGATACGGTGGCTGCCGAGGTCACGTCCTGCACTCTCGCACTGGTGTTCGGAAATGGGAAATCGGCGTGCCGGGTACGGATCCACCTGCCCCGGTGAGTCGTCGGCCCGCCCCTGGGGTAGTGGTTAGATGCCAAAAGAGTTTACGGCTGCCTGAGGAGGACGGATGGAGCTGTCACTGGCGACCCGGACCGTGGGTGAGCACACGGTGCTCGAGGTCGGCGGTGAGGTGGACGTCTACACCGCCCCCCGGCTGCGCGAGCGGCTTCTGGAACTTATCGACGCCGGAGCCCGGCACGTGGTCGTCGACCTGGGCCGGGTGGACTTCCTCGACTCCACCGGTCTGGGCGTGCTGGTCGGCGCGCTCAAGCGGCTGCGTACCGCGGACGGCACCTTCGCCCTGGTCTGTGACAAGGAGCCGCTGCTCAAGATCTTCCGGATCACCGCGCTGGACCAGGTGTTTCCGCTGTACCCGACGGTCGAAGCAGCGACCGGCGCCGGCCAGTGATGGCCACGGTCCGGCTCTCCTTCTCGCCCGCGCCGGTGCACGTGCGTACCGCCCGCCTGGTCGGCGTCGCGGTGGCCCGGCGCGCGGGCGTCCGCGAGGATCTGCTCGACGAGGTCCGCCTGGCCATCGGCGAGGCGTGCACCCGGGCGGTCGCCCTGCACCGCCAGTACGGTGTCGCCGAGCCGGTGCTGGTGGAGATGTCCGACTCGGGGGCGTACTCGGTGCGGGTGGTGGATCGGGCGCCGATCGAGGCGAGCATCGGTCTGGCCGCGCTCGACGCCGACCAGCTGGCCAACGAGTCGCTGAACGAGGACGACCTGACCACCGGGGTCGGCTTCGCTCTGCTCGCCGGATTCGTCGAGGATCTTCAGGTCCGTCCGGTGGACGAGGGCGTCGGCACCGAGGTGCGGATGGTCTGGCCGGTCAACCACTGAACCGACGGTCCGGCCGCCCCGGCCGCCCGCTGCCGGATCACCATGGACCGCCTCCCATATCAGATTTCGGTTCATAACACAGCGACGGAGATCATCCAGACCCGCCGCCACCTCGGTGTGACCTCGAACACTGGGGGCGGCTAGAGTACGCGGGTTGTCAGCAAGTGATCCACCCGGCACCCAGCGCAGATGGGCGTGGAGCGCTGGTTCGTCGGGTGGATCGGCGCGCGCTTGCGAATTCGCATCCAGGCGCCGGGCGGTGCGTCTCCACCGGCCGGCGCGTTGTTCGGCACAGGAGGACACAGATGTCCGACACCTTGGCCGCCGAGGGCGGCGGGATCTCCCTCACCGGAGCCAATGTCACGTACGTCGTCATCGCCGCGGTGATCGCGCTGGTCGCGCTCGCCTTCGCCGCCGCCTTGACGAAAACGGTGCTGGCCGCCGGCAAGGGCACCACCAACATGCAGGAGATCTCCGGGGCCGTGCAGGAGGGCGCCTCGGCCTACCTGCTCCGGCAGTTCCGGACCCTGGCGATCTTCGTGGTGATCGCCGTGGTGCTGCTGTTCCTGCTGCCGGTGCACGACACCGACGGCAGCGAGACTGCGGTGAAGATCGGTCGCTCGCTCTTCTTCGTGGTCGGTGCCCTGTTCAGCGCCTTCATCGGTGGCGCGGGCATGTGGCTGGCGACCCGGGCCAACCTGCGGGTGGCCGCCGCCGCCCGGGAGCGCGAAGGTGGCCGGGAATCGGCCATGAAGATCGCCTTCCGGACCGGTGGCGTGGTCGGCTTCCTCACCGTCGGTCTCGGCCTCTTCGGTGCCGCGCTGGTCGTCCTGATCTTCCGGGGTGACGCGCCGACGGTGCTGGAGGGCTTCGGCTTCGGCGCCGCCCTGCTGGCCATGTTCATGCGGGTCGGTGGCGGCATCTTCACCAAGGCCGCCGACGTCGGCGCCGACCTGGTCGGCAAGGTCGAGCAGGGCATCCCCGAGGACGACCCGCGTAACGCCGCCACCATCGCCGACAACGTGGGCGACAACGTCGGCGACTGCGCCGGCATGGCCGCCGACCTCTTCGAGTCGTACGCGGTCACCCTGGTCGCCGCGCTCATCCTGGGTCGGGCCGCGTTCGGCACCGACGGCCTGGTGCTGCCGCTGATCATCTCCACCATCGGGGTGCTGGTCGCCATCATCGGCGTCTTCATCACCCGGCTGCGCGCCTCCGACCGCAACGGCCTGACCGCGATCAACCGGGCCTTCTACCTCTCCGCGCTGATCTCGGCGGTGCTGGTCGCGGTGGCCTCGTTCGCCTACCTCCAGCCGTCCTGGACGGCGCAGCTCGGTGACGACTGGCGGACCACCCTCGGTGTGAACGGTGGCGACCCGCTCTTCGGCCCCCGTGGCGTGGTCATCGGCGCGGTGATCATCGGTATCGTGCTGGCCGCCGCCATCCAGGCGCTGACCGGCTATTTCACCGAGACCGACCGACGACCGGTACAGGACATCGGCAAGAGCTCGCAGACCGGTCCGGCCACCGTCATCCTGGCCGGCATCAGCGTCGGCCTGGAGTCGGCGGTCTACTCGGCGCTGCTCATCGGTGCCGGTGTCTTCGGCGCCTTCCTGCTGGGTGGCGGCTCCATCACCCTGTCGTTGTTCGCCGTGGCGCTGGCCGGTACCGGTCTGCTCACCACCGTCGGCGTGATCGTCGCGATGGACACGTTCGGCCCGATCTCGGACAACGCCCAGGGTGTGGCCGAGATGTCCGGTGACATCGACGAGCACGGCGCCCGTACGCTCACCGAGCTGGACGCCGTCGGCAACACCACCAAGGCGATCACCAAGGGCATCGCGATCGCCACCGCGGTGCTGGCCGCGACCGCGCTGTTCGGCTCCTACACCGACACGCTGCGAACCGCGTACGCCGACGCCGGGGTGACCGACGTGGGCGCCGAGATCCTGAACTCGCTGAACGTGTCGAACCCGCAGAACCTGGTCGGCCTGATCATCGGCGCGGCGGTGGTGTTCCTCTTCTCCGGTCTGGCCATCAACGCGGTCTCCCGCTCGGCGGGTGCCGTGGTGATGGAGGTCCGTCGGCAGTTCCGCGAGCTGCCCGGAATCATGGACCGCACCCAGCGTCCGGAGTACGGCAAGGTCGTCGACATCTGCACCCGGGACGCGCAGCGTGAGCTGCTCACCCCCGGCCTGCTGGCGATCCTGGCGCCGATCGCGGTCGGCTTCGGCCTCGGGCCTGGCGCGCTGGCGTCGTACCTGGCCGGTGCGATCGGTGCCGGCACCCTGATGGCGGTCTTCCTGGCCAACTCCGGTGGTGCCTGGGACAACGCCAAGAAGATGGTCGAGGACGGCGCGTACGGCGGCAAGGGTTCCGAGGCGCACTCCGCGACCGTCATCGGTGACACCGTCGGCGACCCGTTCAAGGACACCGCCGGCCCCGCGATCAACCCGCTGATCAAGGTGATGAACCTGGTGGCGCTGCTGATCGCGCCGGCCGTGGTGGCGTGGAGCGTGGGCGACGACCGCAACGTCGGTCTGCGGGTCACCATCGCGGTGGTGGCGACGCTCATCGTCGTCGCGGCGGTGGTGTTCAGCAAGCGCAAGAGCATCGCGATGGGCGACGACGCCGACAGCGGTTCCGGCAGCGCGGACCCGCGTCCGGAGGAGATCAAGGCCTGACGCGTGGCGCACACCGGTCCCCGGTCGGCAGCTGTCTGCCGGCCGGGGACCGGTCGCCTCTCCGGACCCGGTACCGATGACCGGTGCCGACCGGGGAGAGAAGCCGTACGCTGCAACGCATGCGTACGTGCCGGGCGGCAGCCGCCGGAAAGTTCACGGTGGTCCTGGCCACGCTGATGATGTTGGTCGCCTGCGGCGCCGATGGCCCCAGTCCGCGGGCCTGGGCCGCCTCGGTCTGTTCGGCGCTCACCCCCTGGCGGGCCGAGATCAGCAAGCTGACCAACAGCACCGACCAGCAGATGACCGCGCAGACCACCCCGGCGCAGGCCAAGGAGAACCTGGTCCGGCTCTTCGGCGGCGCAGAGCAGGCGAGCGAGACCGCCCGGCGCAAGGTGGAGCAGGCCGGAGTGCCCGAGGTCGAGCACGGCGAGGAGGTCTCCGCCGGCTTCCGCGCCTCGCTCGCGTCGATGCGGGACGCCTACGGCCGGGCCCGGGCCACCATCGACGGCCTGGGCACCGGTGAGGCCAGCACGTTCTACGACGGGGTCCAGGCCGCCGTGGAAACCCTCCAGCAGGAGTACGACGCGAGCGCGCTGGACACCAGCCGACTCGACTCCGAGGAGTTGAAGCGCGCCTTCGACGAGGTACCCGAATGCCGCTGAGCGGTTCCGGCGAGACACCGGCGGCGCAACCGCTGCCGGTGTCCTTCCCACCGCCCGACGAGACATCACCGGTGCGCCCTCGTCGGCCAACCGGCCGGCGGCCCGCCCCCGCCGGCCCGCCGGCCGATCACGACTCTCCGGACCGCCCGACAACGTCGCCGGCCGACGCCACCGGCAGCGATCGGCAACTGGTCTTCTTCGGCGCGGAGACCGGTGAGCCCTCCGTGGCCGACCTTGCCGGGCTACTCGCCGGCCCGGGCGAGGTGCACCGGATGGGCGGCACGGCCCGGTTGTCGGTGGTGGTGGCCGCGGCGTGGCGGGTGCACGTGCTCATCGCTGAACTGGCCCAGCGGGGCGTCCGGAGCAGCTGGGCACCCACCGAGGACCAGCGCTACGCGGTGCGGACCGCGTACACCCGGACGATCGTGCCGCTCGCGGCGGCCTGGCTGCGCGGCCCGACGCAGCATCCGCCGCCGGGGTTCCAGCTCGACGGCCGGCGGCTGCGCCTCTGGCTCGCCGCGGCCGGCGTGGCCGATCCGCCCGACTTCCTGCTCCACCTCGGCGGCGACCCGACGGGATGGGCCGCGGTCGGTGCCGCCCTGGCCACGGCCGGGCTGACCGGAGAACTGGTCGAGGCGGGACCGGGCGGGCCCGCGTACCGGATCGCGGGCCGTCGCGGGACGCAGCGGCTGGCCGAGCTGGTCGGTGAGCGCCCGCCCGCGAGCCCGCCCTCGGCCTGGCCGACCCGGGCCTGACGGCCGGGGCGGCTGTCCGATCTGAGACAGCCGGGTGTCCGGGAACACAGGGAGAATCGGCCGGGTTTGACCTCCACCGAGGGGCTGCCATGGTCACAGCGGCCCGCTCGACACCCTACCCAGGGTGTACGGTGACGCCGTCCGGCGTGACCACAGATCGTCCGGGGCGGATCGCCGCCCGCGAAACCCGAAACACGGACGGCGCGTTACGTTGGACATCCGGACCGCCGGGCACCGGTGGGCCGAGTGCGCCCCAAGCCGGCCAGGCGCGGCCATTGAGTGGGAATGAGGTCGAAACAGACGTGCCGAGCAACGCTGGAACCACCCGTCTGGTCATCGTCGAGTCTCCGGCGAAGGCCAAGACGATCTCGGGCTACCTGGGCCCGGGGTACGTCGTGGAGGCCAGCTTCGGGCACGTCCGTGACCTGCCCCGCAACGCCGCCGACGTACCGGCGAAGTACAAGGGCGAGTCGTGGGCGCGGCTCGGCGTCGACGTCGACAACGGCTTCCACGCCCTCTACGTCGTCTCCGCCGACCGCAAGCAGCAGATCAGCAAGCTGACCAAGCTGGCCAAGGAGGTCGACGAGATCTTCCTGGCCACGGACGAGGACCGCGAGGGCGAGGCGATCGCCTGGCACCTGGTGGAGACGCTCAAGCCCAAGGTGCCGGTCCGGCGGATGGTCTTCCACGAGATCACCAGGCCGGCGATCCAGGCGGCGGTGGCCAACCCCCGGGAGATCGACCGGGACCTGGTCGACGCCCAGGAGGCCCGACGCATCCTCGACCGGCTGTACGGCTACGAGGTCTCCCCGGTGCTGTGGAAGAAGGTCATGCCGAAGCTCTCGGCGGGCCGGGTGCAGTCGGTGGCCACCCGGATCGTGGTCGAGCGGGAACGGCAGCGGATGGCCTTTCGCACCGCCGAGTACTGGGACATCCTGGCCACCCTCGCCGTGACCAACCCGGGCGAGGGGCCGCGCAGCTTCAACGCCACCCTGGTCGCGCTGAACGGCGACCGGATCGCCACCGGCAAGGACTTCGAGCCGACCACCGGCCGGGTCCGGCCCGGTGCCGGCGTGGTCCACCTCGACGAGGGCGGCGCCCGAGGGCTCGCCGCCCGCCTGGCGGGGCGGCCGTTCGCCGTCACCCGGGTCGAGGAGAAGCCGTATCGGCGCCGCCCGTACGCCCCCTTCATCACCTCCACCCTCCAGCAGGAGGCGGCCCGGAAGTTGCGGTTCTCGTCGCAGCAGACGATGCGCACCGCGCAGCGGCTCTACGAGAACGGCTACATCACCTACATGCGTACCGACTCGGTGAACCTGTCGGACACCGCCATCGCGGCGGCTCGCCGGCAGATCGTCGAGCTGTACGGCGAGCGCAGCGTGCCGCCGGAGCCGCGTCGCTACACCGGCAAGGTGAAGAATGCGCAGGAGGCCCACGAGGCGATCCGTCCGGCGGGGGACAACTTCCGCACCCCGGGCGATGTGGCCAAGGAGTTGTCGGCCGAGGAGTTCAAGCTCTACGAGCTGATCTGGCGGCGCACCATCGCCTCACAGATGACCGACGCCGTGGGCTCCAGCGTCTCGGTGCGGATCCGGGCGACCACCACCGGCGGCGAGGAGGCCGACTTCGGCGCCACCGGCAAGACCATCACCGACCCGGGCTTCCTGCGGGCGTACGTCGAGTCCAGCGACGACGAGAACGCCGAGGCCGAGGACGCCGAGCGTCGGCTGCCGAACCTGGTCAAGGACCAGCCGCTGACCGCCGACCAACTGGCCGCGCAGGGGCACCACACCCAGCCGCCGGCCCGCTACACCGAGGCGTCGCTGGTGAAGGCCCTGGAGGAGTTGGGCATCGGCCGCCCGTCGACGTACGCGTCGATCATGCAGACGATCCAGGACCGTGGGTACGTCGTCAAGCGTGGCCAGGCGATGATCCCGTCGTTCCTGGCCTTCGCGGTGATCGGGCTGATGGAGCGGCACTACCCGCGCCTGATCGACTACGACTTCACCGCCAGCATGGAGAACGAGCTGGACGAGATCGCCGGTGGCGACCACGCCGCCGTCGACTTCCTCACCGCTTTCTACTTCGGCAGCAGCAACGGCACCGGCGACCAGGCCATCGCGCACGCGGGCGGGCTGAAGAAGCTGGTCACCGAGAACCTCAGCCAGATCGACGCGCGCAGCGTCAACTCGATCCCGCTGTTCACCGACGACGACGGGCGTGAGGTGGTGGTGCGGGTCGGCCGGTACGGGCCGTACCTGCAACGCTCGGTGCCCGGAGAGGAGCACACGCCTGCCGCGGAGGGCGAGGAGGCCACCACCCCGGGCGACCGGGCGCCGATCCCGGAGGGGCTGGCACCTGACGAACTGACCCCGGAGAAGGTGCACGAGCTGTTCCTCGGCGGCGGGGGCGAACGCAAGCTGGGTGACGACCCGGCGACCGGGGAGCCGATCCTGCTCAAGTCCGGCCGGTTCGGCCCGTACGTGGCCAGTGGCGAGCGCAAGTCGTCGCTGCTGCGCTCGCAGTCGCCCGACTCGCTCACCCTCGATCAGGCACTCAAGCTGCTCAGCCTGCCTCGACTGGTCGGGGTCGGGCCGGACGGCGTGGAGGTGTTCGCCAACAACGGCCGCTACGGCCCGTACGTCAAGCGTGGCGACGAGTTCCGCTCGCTGGACTCGGAAGACAAGATGTTCACCGTCACGCTGGACGAGGCCCTGGCATTGCTGGCCGCACCGAAGACCCGCCAGCGGCGGGCCGCCGCCCCGCCGCTGCGGGAGATGGGCAACGACCCGCTGACCGAGAAGCCCCTGGTCATCAAGGACGGCAGGTTCGGCCCGTACGTCACCGACGGGGAGACCAACGCCTCACTGCGGCGCGGCCAGACGCCCGAGGCGTTGAGCCTGGAGGAGGCCTCCGAGATGCTCGCCGAGAAGCGGGCAAAGGGTCCGGCCCCGAAGAAGAAGGCCGCCGCGAAGAAGGCCCCGGCCAAGAAGGCGACGGCGAAGAAGGCGACCGCCACGAAGGCCACGAAGGCAACCGCCAAGAAGACCCCCGCCACCAAGTCCACCCCGGCGAAGGCCCGCACCACCGACTGACCTCGCCGAATCTTGGTCCCGAAACGCCCGCAGGAGGGCGCTCGCGGACCAAGATCTCTCGGGTTGTCCACAGGGGCAGCGCGGGGGGAGGGGAGGTGGGCAGGGTGGGGGTGTGGCGGGTCGGGATGTGGCGGGTCGGGATGTGGGATGGGTGGGATGGGGAACCGGGGCTGGTGCGTCCGCAGAACGCGGGATGGGGCAGTTGCGGCCACCTGGTGGGCGGGAGGAGACCCGCCGCGGACCGGGCCAAAGGGTGGGCCGGCGAGACGCTTGGGAGCGTGATCCGGGGGCGGGTCGGCGGAGTACTTGGGGGCGTGATCCGGGGGCGGGTCGGCGAGAGGCTTGGGGGCGTGATCGGGGGGCGGCGTTCCGGGGCTGGGGACCGGCCCTACCGCGGGACGACGCGGACGAGCTGACCTGGCTGCTGTTCCACCAGGAGCAGGTGCTCAGCCTCGATCAGGCCCGGCTGCACCTGTCGCCGAAGGCCATCCGGCACCGGGTGGCCTCCGGACGCTGGCGGCAGGTGCACCGGGCCGTTTATGTGACACACAACGGGCCGGTGACACCTGAGCAACTGCCGTGGATCGCCGTCCTGTCGGTCGGCCCGGCGGCGGTGCTCGGCGGGCTGAGCGCCGCGCGGGCGTGAGGTCCTGCGCAGACCTGGCGACGGAATCGTGCATCTGCTGATACCGGCCGGGCGCCGGCCGCGTTCGCTGCCGCCCAGCGTCCGGGTGCACCGCACCACCATCCTGACCGCCGAGGACATCCTCGATGTCGGGCTGCCGCGCCGGACGATGCCCGCCCGTTCGATAGTGGACGCGGCGCAGTGGGCGGCCAGCGACCAGGACGCGTGTGCCATCATCGCGGCCGGCTTTCAGCAGCGCCTCGTCGGCGGCGACGATGTGCGGAAGGTACTCGATCGGCTGCCCCGCGCCCGGCGGCGCGCCCTGATCCGACGGACCACCGTCGATGCGGCGGGTGGTGCTCATTCCCTGCCGGAGTTGGATTTCCTCGCCCTCGCCCTCGCCCTCGTCCGGCGCGCCGGGCTGCCCGAGCCGACTCGGCAGGTGGTTCGGCGGGATGCTGCCGGCCGGCGCCGCTACCTGGACGCACTCTTCGAGGAGTGGCGGGTGCTCGTGGAGATCGACGGCGGTCAGCACCTGGACCCGGCTACCGCCTGGGCGGACATGCGACGGCAGAACGACCTGTGGCAGCGCGGTGACCGGGTACTCCGCTTCCCGGCGTGGGCGATCCGCCACGCACCCAGCCAGGTCATCACCCAACTCCGCGCCGCCCTCACGACGGCGGGTTGGTGCCCGTGACCATGCAGATCTTGGTACGACAGCGCCCCCTGAGGGGCGGATTCGGACCATGATTCGCGGTGGTTCACCCGAGGAGGCTGGCCAGGTAGGGGGTGGTGAAGGTGTGGTGGGGGTCGAGGTGGGCGCGGATGCGCCGGAAGTCGGGCCAGCGGGGATAGGCGGTGGCGAGCGAGGCGGCGTCGCGCCAGTGCAGCTTGCCCCAGTGCGGTCGACCGCCCAGCCCGGTCGCCACCTCCTCGAAGGCCCGGAAGTACGGCTCGTAGGGCATGCCGACGTACTGGTGCAGGGCGAGGTACGCCGAATCCCGGCCGTGGGCGGGTGACAGCCAGATGCCGTCCCCCGCGCTGAAGCGAACCTCGACCGGAAAGAGCACCTTGAACGGCAACCCGCCGATGATGCGACGCACCGCCGCCAGCGCCTCGGGCAGCGCCTCCCGTGGCAGCGCGTACTCCATCTCCAGGAAGCGGACCCGGCGCGGGCTGCAGAAGACGGCGTCGGAGCGGCCGGTGTAGCGGCGCTCGCTGAGCGCCCGCGCGGAGATCGCGCTGATGCCCGGTGCCAGGCCCGGCACGGCGCGGCTGAGCCGGCAGGCGCCGGCGAAGACGGTGTTGGCCAGGAAGTAGTCGTCCAGCCAACCGCGCCAGCGGGACAGCGGGCGGTCGTCCACGGGTACCCGGTCGTTGGTCTTGAGCTGCACCCGGTCGGTGTAGGGGAACCAGAAGAACTCCAGGTGATCGTGCGCGTCGACCAGGCCGGGCAGCTGCGCGAGCACGGTGTCCAGCGACGCCGGTCGTTCGTGAGCCAGCAGGACGAAGGCGTCCACACAGCGCAGCGTCACCTCGACCAGTACGCCGAGCGCGCCGAGCGAGACCCGGGCGGCGTCGAACACCTCAGGATGCGACTCGGCGGAACAGTGCAGCACCTCCCCGGCGCCGGTGACCAGGGTCAGCGCCTCGACGAAGGTGGCCAGGCCACCGTGGGCCGCACCCGTGCCGTGGGTGCCGGTGGCGATGGCGCCGGCCACGGTCTGTGCGTCGATGTCACCGAGGTTGGGCAGAGCCAGTCGGTGACCGGCGAGTAGCGCGTTGACCCCCCGTAGCGTCATCGCGGCCGGTACGGTGACGAGGCGTCGATCGACGTCCACACGTACGTCGATGGCGAGTCGGGTCAGGTCCATCCGCTGCCCGTCGCTGACCGCGACGGGGGTGAAGGAGTGGCCGCTACCGACCGGGCGGATCCGCTCACCGGTTTCGGCGGCACGTCGAATCTGCTCGGCGGCCTCGTCGACCGAGGATGGCCGTAGCACGGCGCTGGCCACGGCGCGTTGGTTGCCCGCCCAGTTCGACCAGGCGGCGGTCTCGGCGGCGGTGCTCTCGGCCATGGGCCCGCTCCTCAAGATGAATATGAACCGAATTCATATCAGGAACGTTGTCCCTGGTAAACACCGCAATCGAGGTCCGCTCGTTGTACCGGTAGTCACGGACTCGTGACGTGCAGATATGTTCATCCGTCGAGAGGGGGTGGCGAGTGTCCACTTCAGCCGCCACGACCGGGCCACTGCGTCGAGTGCCAGTGCAGGGTCGTAGTGTCGCGCGGGTCCAGCGGATGCTGGACGCCTGCGCCGAACTCGTCGACGAGGTGGGGTACGAGGGACTGACCACCACCCTGCTCGCCGAGCGGGCCGAGGTGGCGATCGGGTCGGTCTACCAGTTCTTTCCGGACAAGCGGGCGATCGTGCAGGCGCTGACGCTGCGCACGATGGAGTCCTACCTCCAGCGGCTCGATGAACGCTTCGCCTCGGACGACCTGACCCACTGGTGGGACGGAGTCGACGCGGGGATCGATGAATACATCACGATGCACCGCACCGTTCCCGGGTTCCGTACCCTGCACTTCGGCGACGTGGTCGACCTGCATCTGCTCGATGAGCAGCGGGACAACAACGGGGTGATCGCCGACCAGCTGGCCCGGGTGCTCACCGAGCGGTTCGGGCTGGCTGACGTGCCGGACCTGCGTTTCCATCTGGAGATCGCGGTCGAAGCGGCCGACGCCCTGATCAAGCTGGCGTTCCGGCGCAAGCCGGACGGGGACGACCGGGTGCTGACCGAGGCGAAGGCGCTGATCCGGGAGTACCTGCACCGGCAGGTCAACGCTCGGGGTGACGCCGGTCGCCGGCCGGTGGGGCAGCCGGCGAAGCCGGCCGACGACCAGATCGTCGTCGACGCCGAGCCCGTGCAGCCGGCGGCCCAACCCGCCTGACACCGACCAGCCGGACCGCCAAGCCAGGCCGACCAGCCGGGCCGACCAGCCGGGCCGCCAAGCCGGGCCGCCAAGCCAAGCCGGGCCGACCGACCCGGGGCCGACCGACCCGGGGGCGGGAACGGTCACCGACCGGATGGTCAGAGGAAGGCCCGACCCTCGCCCCGGTAGGTCGGCACGGTGGCCACCACCTGGTCGCCGTCGACCAGGTGCAGCTCGTTGACCCGTTCACACAGCTCGCCCGACTTCGCGTGCCGGAACCAGACCCGGTCGCCGATGCGCAGGTGGGCGGCGGGTGTGCCGGTCAGCGGGGTCTGCACCTCGCCGGCACCCTCGGTGCCGAGCAGGCTGAGCCCGGCGGGCAACCACGGGCGGGGTAGCCGACTGCGGTCGGCCGAGCCGGAGGCGATCCAGCCACCGCCCAGCACAGTGGCCAGGTCGGGCGTCGGGCGTCGGACCACCCCGCAGGCGAAGAAGGCCGCCGGGGTGGGACGCCAGGCGCGGTAGGCGTCGAACAGCGTCGGCCCGTACAGGCCCGATCCCGCGGTGATCTCGGTCACCGCGGGGTCGGCGCGGGTCGCGGCCACGCTGCCGGTGCCGCCGCCATTTACGAACTCCAGGTCGGCGTGCTCGCGTACGGCGGCCACCGCCGCGCTCCGGCGGACCAGCAGCTCGCGGTACGAACCGCGTTGGGCCAACCGGATCGCGGCGCCGAGCGTCGCCCGCCCGGGCGGTGCGTCGCCCAGGCCGGCGATCTGCGCCTCGTACGACATCAGCCCGACCAGGCGGAAGCCCGGCCGGCGAGCGACGGTGGCGGCCAGCCGGCCGGCCGCCCGGGCGCTGTGCACGGGTGACCGGCGGACGCCGACGTGCAGCCGCCCGCCGAGCAGCCGCCACGAGGCGTCCAGGTCCAAGCAGATGCGCAGCTCGGAGCGGCATCCCGGGGGCGACACCGCGTCGCAGAAGTCCAGTTGATCCGGGTCGTCGACCATCAGGGTGATCGCTCCGGCCAGCACCGGATCGGCACCGAGTTCGGTGAGCGCGCCTCGGTCGACGGTGGGGTACGCCACCAGCACGTCGGCGCTGGTCCCGCTGCGAACCAGCCAGATCGCCTCGGGCAGGGTGAATGCCAGCACCGCCGGCCAGCCCGGCCGGGCCAGCGTGCGGGCGATCAGCTCGCGGCTGCGCACCGACTTGCTGGCGACCCGCAACGGCTTGCCGTCGGCCAGGCCGACGAGGGCGGCGGCGTTGGCGTCGAAGGCGTCGAGGTCGACCACCGCGTACGGCGGGTCGAGGTGTGCGGTCGCCCGGTCCAGCCGGTGGCGCAGATTCTCGCTGTCGGTGGCCACGTGTGCACGCTAACTGTGAAACGGTGAATGCGAAATACCCTCGCGTCCGCGTTGCCTGGGTCGGGCTGGCCACGGCGGCCTAGGCTCGGCGAGCAGGCGGTGCAGGACGGGAGGACGTCCTTACCGGGTCTAGAGTGTTCCACCGGGGGTGCCCAGCGATGGGCCGGCACGTGGAGGTACGGCCATCGAAAGCGAGTTCAACGGCGAGTCGTCCGGCGTGTCGCCGTCCACGGACCAACCTGCCGGCACGGCCGGGCAGCCCACCGGCGCGACCGGCCAGCCCGGCGGTGCCACGAACCAGTCCGGCAAGGCGGGGACGCAGAGCCCGTCGGGCGGCCCCGGCGGCCAACCCGACCTGACCGGGTACGGTGCGATCCGCTCGGTGCTGCGCATCCGGCCGTTCCGGCGGCTCTGGATCGTGCTCGGCGCAGCCTCCTTCGGTGACTGGCTCGGCCTGCTCGCCACAAGCGTCTTCGCCGCCGCCCAGGTGGAGGGGAGCACCGCCAAGGGCGCGGCCTTCGGTGGCGTGATCGCCATTCGGCTGTTACCCGCCCTGCTGCTCGGCCCGGTCGCCGGAGTGCTCGCCGACCGGTTCGACAGGCGCTGGACGATGGTCATCTGCGACCTGCTGCGGTTCGTGCTCTTCGCCTCCATCCCGCTCTACGCGCTGACCGGCGCCAGCGGCGCGCGGGTGGTCAGTTGGGCGGCGATCGCCACCTTCCTGATCGAGACGGTCACCCTGCTCTGGATCCCGGCCAAGGAAGCCGCGGTACCGAACCTGATCCCACGGGCCCGGCTGGAGTCGGCCAACCAGCTCACCCTGATCACCACGTATGGCCTGACCCCGGTCTTCGCCGCGATCGTGCTCTCCGCGCTCGACGGCATCGTCCGGGGTGCCACCGGCGGCGAGATGCCGGACTGGGCCCAGCCGGCCCAACTCGCGCTCTGGTTCAACGCGTTCTCCCGGCTCGCCACCGCCGTCGTGGTGGCCTTCGGCATCAAGGAGATCAGCCAGGGTCAGACCGACGAGCAGGAGCGCACCGAGCAGAGCATGATGCGCCAGTTCACCGAGGGCTGGCGGTTCATCGGCCAGACCCCGCTGGTGCGCGGGCTGGTCCTCGGCATCCTCGGCGCCTTCGCCGGGGGCGGCATCGTCATCGGCACGGCCCGGTTCTTCGCCGACTCGCTCGGTGCCGGCGACGCGGCGTTCTACCTGCTGTTCGGCGCGATCTTCATCGGCCTGGCGATCGGCATCGGGCTCGGGCCGATGATCGTGCGGGAAATGTCCCGGCGTCGCTGGTTCGGCATGAGCATCGTGCTGGCCAGCGCCTCGGTGATGACCCTGGCCTTCGCCATCCACCTGTCCATGGCGCTTGTCGGCGCGGTCTTCGTCGGGGCCGGCGCCGGGATGGCCTTCCTCTCCGGCACCACCCTGCTCGGCGGCGAGGTCGCCGACGAGGTACGCGGCCGGGTCTTCGCCGTGGTGCAGATCGGTACCCGGCTCGTGCTGATCCTGGCGATCGCGCTCGGAAGTTTGCTGGCCGGTGTCGGTGGTTCCCGCACGCTCACCATCGCCGACCTCGGCATCTCCGTCTCCTCCACCCGCCTGCTGCTGCTCGCTGCCGGCGCGGCCGGAATCTTCGCCGGGATCAGCGCCTTCGGGCAGATGGACGACAAGAAGGGCGTGCCGGTCCTGGCCGACCTGTGGGGGTCGATCCGGGGCCGTCCGCTGATGCCGGCCGAGCCGTTCGTCTCCGCCGGACTCTTCGTGGTCTTCGAGGGCGGCGAGGGCGCCGGCAAATCGACCCAGCTCGGCAAGCTGGCCGAGCTGCTGCGCGGCCAGGGACGGGACGTGGTGGTCACCCGGGAACCGGGCGCCACCGGCGTCGGCGCCCGGATCCGGTCACTGGTGCTGGACACCGCGACCGACGAGGCGCCCTCACCGCGCGCCGAGGCGCTGCTCTACGCCGCCGACCGGGCGCATCATGTGGCCACCGTGGTCCGGCCCGCCCTGACCCGGGGCGCCGTCGTGATCAGCGACCGGTACGTCGACTCGTCCCTGGCCTACCAGGGTGCCGGCCGGACGCTGCCGGTCGACGAGGTGTCCTGGCTCTCCTCCTGGGCCACCGGCGGGCTCAAGCCCGATCTGGTCGTGCTGCTCGACGTCGATCCGCGTACCGGGCTGTCCCGGGTCGCCGCGCGCGCGGAGAGCGCCGACCGTCTGGAGGCCGAGTCGATCACCTTCCACGACCGGGTCCGGTACGCCTTCCTCGATCTCGCTGCCGCCGACCCGAAGCGTTACCTGGTGCTCGACGCCGCCCGCTCGGTCGAGGAAATCGCCGAGCGGGTCGCCCGCCGGGTGGAGGACCTGCTCGGCAACGCCGACGGGGTCGATCACCCGGGCCGGGCGCAGGGTCCGGACACCTCGGTGCAGCCCGAGTTATCCCCGTCGGAGCTGGTGACGACGGAGCGGACCTGATGCCGGACGCCTTCGCCGATCTGGTCGGGCAGGACGAGGCGGTGCAGACGCTGCGCCGGGCCGCCGCGGCTGCCGCCGCCGTGCTGCGCACCACCGGCGAACCCGAGGCGGCCCTCGGCGCTGACCCGGGCGGAGGTATGACCCACGCCTGGATCTTCACCGGACCGCCCGGTTCGGGCCGATCGGTCGCGGCACGGGCCTTCGCCGCCGCGTTGCAGTGCGTGCACGGCACCGGCTGCGGCGAGTGCCCCGGCTGCCACACCACCCTCGCCGGCACCCACGCCGACGTCCGGCTGGTGGTGCCCGAAGGGCTCTCCATCGGGGTCAACGAGATGCGGGCGCTGGTGCTGCGCGCGGCAAGTACGCCGTCCGGTGGGCGCTGGCAGGTAGTCATCATCGAAGACGCCGACCGGCTGACCGAGGCGGCCGGCAACGCACTGCTCAAGGCGGTGGAGGAACCCCCACCGCGTACGGTCTTCCTGCTCTGCGCGCCGTCCACCCACCCGGACGACATCTCGGTGACCATCCGGTCGCGGTGCCGGGTGGTGCCGTTGCGACAGCCGGCGGCCGAGGCGGTGGCCGACGTGCTCGTCCGTCGGGACGGGATCGCCCCCGACGTGGCCCGCTGGACGGCCGCCGCCACGCAGGGCCATGTCGGGCGGGCCCGCCGGTTGGCGCGTGATCCACAGGCTCGTGCCCGGCGGGAGGCGGTGCTTGCGGTGCCGCGTCGGCTCACCGGGGTCGGTGCCGCCTTCGACGCGGCGTCCGCGCTGATCGAGGCCGCTGAGGCCGAGGCCGAGGCGTCGGTCGCGGAGATCGATACCGCGGAGCGTGCGGCGCTGGAGACGGCGCTCGGCGCCGGCGGCACCGGTCGGGGCGCGGCCGGCGCCGCCCGGGGAGCCGCCGGGCAGCTCAAGGACCTGGAACGACGCCAGAAGTCACGGGCGACCCGGGCTCAGCGGGACGCGCTGGACCGGGCTCTGGTGGACCTCGCCGCCTTCTACCGGGACGCGTTGACCCTGGCGCTGGGTGCGCCGGTGTCGCCGGTGCACTCCGACACCGCCGAGCTGGCCGAGGCCGGTGCCCGTAGCTGGCGGGCGGAGGGGACGCTGCGCCGCCTGGAGGCGGTGCTCACCTGTCGCGCCGCGATCGAGGCCAACGTCAAGCCCCGGATCGCCGTCGAGGCGATGATGCTCGCCCTGTGGAAGGGCTGACCGCCGCCGCTCGGCGTCCCCGGCCGCCTGTAGCCGGACCGTTGCCCACAGCCATCGACAGGCGCAATTCGCGTGCGGTACGGTCCGGTGTGCCGTGGTGACGGTGACGGCACGCACAGTGATGAAACCGGGAGGAGTCCGGCGATGCCGCGGGGTGAGATCGACGAGGCATGGATAGAGGAGGCGGTCCGGCGCTACCGCCGCATCGAGTCCCTCCAGGCCGAGTTCGACCAGGCTGTGGCAACTGTCGAAGTCACCGTCCGCTCCCCGGACGGCCTGGTCGAGGTGGTGGTCACCGCCGGCGGCCGGATCACCGACGTGCGGTTTCTCGGCCCCCTGCACGCCCGGGCACCGCGCGACGTCGCCGACTCGGTGCGAGCCGCGGTCGCCGCCGCCGCCGACGCTGCCGAGTGGGCGAGGGAAAAGCTGCACAACGAGACCTTCACCGCGTACCGACCGCTGACAGGGGCCTGAGATGGACAGCCTTCGCATCCTGGCTGGCCGCCTCGACGAGGCGAGCGCGACGCTCACCGCGCTCTCCCGATCGGTCACCGCCGGGGATCCGGCGCAGGTGGCGTTCGGCGCCGACGCACCCGGCCGACCGGGCGAGATCGGTCGGGCGCTGCACCGGCAGTGGGTGGCCGCCACCGGTGATCGCGCCCGGGAGGCGCACACCGCTGCCACGCAGGTGGCGTCCGTGGCCGCCGCGCTGCGCGAAGCCGCTGAGCGCTACTCCGACACCGATTCCGCAGTTGCCCGCAGGCTCGCCGGTGAGGCGTGATGGATCTCCTGGACCGGCTCGCCGAGCCCGGCCTCGACCTGCTCGGGCGGGTCGACACGCTGCTCGCGGCGGGCGCTCCCGAGGGGCACCGGGTCTGGCCCTTGCTGCGCCGGATGCAGGTGCTGCCCGGTGACGCGATGCGCGGCTTCCTCGACCTGCGGCCGGGGCCGCTGGCCACCGCGGGGCACGCCGTGCGCCGGCACGTGCACGGCTACGACCACGCCTGCGCCGCGCTGACCGACCCGTTGCTCTGGTCCGGCTCGGCCGCCATGGCGTACGGCCAGTCCCGCGCGGCGCTCCTGCGGCATCTTGACGAGGGCCCCGAGAGCCTGGTCGGGCGGCTGGAAGCCACCGCCGGCTACGCCGACGCGCTCGCCGACTGGGTGGAAGGCAGCCGGCTCGCCGTGGCCCGAGCACTGGCCGAGGCGATCGGCTCGGCCGAGGCGGTGGCCGTCGTCGCCGCCACCTCGGTACGCCGCGGGGCGCCGGACTCCGGAGCGTCCGGGTCGGTTGGAGTGGCCGCCGCCGAGATCGGCGCCCGGGTGCTGGCGGTGCTCTGCGTCGCGTACGACGGCGCGGAGACCCTGTTGCGGCAGTGGTCACCAAGCCTGGCCGAGTCGCCGTGGCGGCCGGGAGGCGGGCGGTTCCGCCCGGACGCCGGTGGTGGCCCGGCTGGCGGCCGGACGACCCGGGTCGGCTGGTGAGGCCGGCGAGACCGTCCGGTCATCGCTCCGGTCGTCGTCGGGCGTCCGCCAACACCGTCGCCGATTCCTGCGCTCGCGCTTCGCCTGGGCCCGGGACATCCGTCGGCCCGCACTCCGCAGGGTGCACGGCGCCGCTCGCGGGCACCCTTGCGGGTGGTCCGTCAGCGACGCCGTGACCTTCCCTGCACCCCCCGCAGGTCTGCTCTCCACAACGCGTTCGGCCCGGTCTTGTCCCGCCCGTGACGCAGGTTTCAGCCGTCCGGGCGGCATCGTCGTACCTGCGGTCGGGATGGGGATCGGTCGAGTCGACAATCGTGGATGGGGGCACGGCGTGCGGCGGCGCGGGCCCTGGCGGAACGCCGCCGCCGATCGACCCGGCGCGTTCCCGCCCGCGCGACGTAGGGTGAGGGGATGGGCATGCTCTGCGCGGTCAGCTTCCAGCGGTACGGGCGTCTCTACTACCTCGACCCCGGCGAGCTGAGTCCGCAGGTGGGCGACAAGGTGCTGGTGCCCACCGACGACGGCCCCGAGGTGGCGGAGTGCGTGTGGGCGGCGCAGTGGGTCACCGACGACACGGCGGGTTTTCCCCGGCTGGCAGGGCTGGCCCAGGAGGAGGACCTGCGCCGCGACGAGGAACTGCGGCGGCGTAAGGCCGAAGCGAAGGTCGCGGCCAAACGGCTGATCCGCGAGCACGGCCTGCCGATGAAGGTGGTGGCGGTCGACCACGTGCTCGGCAACGGCGAGGGCAGCGGTGAGCGCAGCACGATCTACTTCACCGCCCCGCACCGGGTGGACTTCCGCTCCCTGGTCCGCGATCTCGGCGCGACCCTGCACTGTCGGGTGGAACTGCGCCAACTGTCAGCCCGCGATTCGGCCCGGGTGCAGGGTGGCATCGGCTCCTGCGGGCGGGATCTGTGCTGCGCCACCTTTCTGAACGACTTCGAGCCGGTCACCATCCGGATGGCCAAGGACCAGGATCTTCCCCTCAACCCGCTGCGCATCTCCGGCGCGTGCGGTCGGCTGATGTGCTGCCTCAAGTACGAACATCCCCTCTACGCCAACTTCGCCGAATCCGCCCCGGCGATCGGCACCCGCGTCACCACCCCGGAGGGCGAGGGCCGCGTCGTCGGTCACAGCGTCCCGAGAGACGCGGTCACCGTCCGCCTGGACGCCGACGGCTCCCGCTCCAGGTGCTCCCGCGCCGACGTCTGCGGCTCCCGCCGCGCCCACGACCAAACCCACATCCCCTGACACCTCTTCTGGCTTTATGCGTTGATCATGAGGTTAGCGGCAGTTTCGATCTCCAGAGTTGCCGCTAACCTCATGATCAACAGCGTGGGTTGGGTGGGTGGGCGGGGTTAGGTGAGGGTGGTGGGGGGTTCGGCTAGGCGGGGGGTCAGCGGGGTGGTGGGGGTTAGCCAGGAGGAGTCGGGGGAGTCGTGGGGGTTTACGCGCCAGTCGCGGGCTACGCGGTCGATGGCGATCGGGTAGAGGGTGAGGGTGCCGTCGGGATCGATGCGCATCCTGACGAAGCCCTTGGCGTCCTCGATGCCCTGCCCGGCGAACAGCTCGTTGACGTTCACCCCGAACGCGCTCGCGAGCAGCAGGTAGGCGGCCACCAACTGGCTGGCCACCAGCCCGATCACCGGCAGGTAGACCACTGCCGCCGCGACCGCAGGCAGCGGCCAGGACCAGTCGTGGAACGGTAGCGCGAGCCAGGCCCAGGTGCCGGCGGCGGCCAGCCCGACGTGTGCCAACCCGTGCCCGACGCCGAGGATCCAGTGTCGGGCGTGCCGCTTGCCGCTGGAACTGGGCGGTTTGGCGAACATCGCCGCCGCGAGCACCGTCACCAGCACCATCATCACCAGCGGCACGCTGAACAGCCGCTGCTCGGAGGCCTCGGACCGGAAGTCGGTCACACCGGCCATGGAGAGCATCAGCAGGGTTTGCAGCACGCCCAGCAACGTCGAGAAGCCCGGGTTGCGGCGCGGCAGCCGGGCGAAGATCCCCCAGCCGTACCGGCGGGAGCGGGCCGCGTCGGGGTAGCGGCCCGCCAACTCGTACGCCCGGGTCGGGCTGGACCGGCGGGCCAGGGTGTCGGGCGGTGGCACCTCAAGGCGCTCGGGGAGCTTGTGCGTCGGGTACAGGTAGGCGCCGCCGCTGCCGGAGGTGACCAGCTGCCGCCCGTCCGGACCGGTGTACCGCGCGTAGTGGTGCAGGTCGCCGGAGATCAGCAGCCGGACCTGAGCGCCGGTGGGCGCGACGATGGTCCGGATGAAGTAGTCGATCGAGTCGTACGCGGTGGGCTGGTCGACGGCCTTCACCCAGGCCGGAGCCGGCACCGCCATGATCACCCGGCTCTGCGGTCCGAGTCGCTTCGCGACCGCGTCGAAGTAGGTGAGCTGCGGGTCGTCGACGTACGAGCCGGACTGGTCGTCGAGACCGAGCAGCCACCAGTCGGCCGGCAACTCGACGGCGAAGTACGACCGGGACTGGCCGGTACGCCAGCCGCCGAAGTGCCGGTCCCGGGTACGGACGAACAGCCGCAGGAACGCGGTCAGCCCGTCGTACCAGTCGTGGTTGCCGGGCACCGCGAAGATCGTCGGCTGCTCCGCCGGGGTGGCCGGCAGTGCCGCCTGGTACGGCCCCTTGCACCGGTCCTCGTACGCCGCGTACTCCGCCGACGGGTAGACCTGGTCGCCACCCATCACCAGGGTCTGTGCCCGGGGCAGCCGGTGCCCGTCCACGGTGATCTCCCGCTGGGCGAGCAGGTAGGCCACCGAGTAGGTGGCGTTGAACCCGTCACCAAGGTCGGCCACGTAGTCGAGCCAGAGCCCGCCGTCCGGCCCCACCTGCCGGGAGATCTCCGCGTCCAGCGCCTTCTGAAGCTCCCGCTTGTCCAGGTAGGCCCCGAACAGCATCGCCAGCAGCGTACGCAGGCCGGTGCTGATCAGCAGGAACGGCGCGAGCCACGGCACCGGCTTACGGGGGGTGAAACCCAACTCCAACGGATCGGTGCTGCGAGGCCGCCGAGCCGCCCGGCCTCCGGCGGCCTCCCCGGCGTACGGCCCCTGCGGCTGCGTCCGATCGCCGGTCGAGGGCCCGACATCGCCCGGTTCGTCGCGAGAGGTGTGATCGTCGGTCATTCGCCGCAGCGTAGTGCGGCCCGGCTGGCCCGACGACCCCGGAAACGCCCCCGGTGCCCGGTTCGTTCGACCCGGCAGCAATCCCGCTCGGCCCCGGAGCGGCGCGTGCCGTACACTTGACCACCGTTGCCGCCTTAGCTCAGTCGGCAGAGCGACGCACTCGTAATGCGTAGGTCGACGGTTCGATTCCGTCAGGCGGCTCGGCACGTAAGCCCAGGTCACCGACCTGGGCTTCGCCGTTTCCCGAGGCCGATGATGTCGCCGGAAGTGTCGGTCGCCGCCACCCGCCCCGCGGCCTCGGGCAGGCACCACAGTGAGAGCTGGGAGGCTGCGGCGAACGCGGTCATTCGTCCACGATCGGCGTCCACAGTATGCCCGTGACCTGCGTGCTGGGTTCGGTGTCCCCGGCATTTCCCGCATCCAGGTCGGGAGCCTCGTCGATTCGCATGAGCCCTCGGCGGCCCTCACTCGTTCTTATGCACACGAAAGCGCCGCGCTTCGCCTCGTTCCACGTGAGCGAAGGAGTCCACCCCCGTTGGGCCTTGCACGTGTCGAAATTCGGCCGCTCGACACCGGCCAGGAGCGCAAATTGAATGCCTTCCCGACCTGCGACTCCGCTGTCGGTGAAGGTGATGTCGCTGTCCTCGCCATCGGGGTCTCCGCCGCGGTTGCGAGCGGATGCCCATTGGCCGGCCGAGTCGACCTCGATCCCGTAGCCGTTGAGGTCGAGCCGTACCACACCGTTCGAGCGGGCCGGCACGTTCGAGGTGCCGAACACCGGCAGGCCCGACGTGCTCCCCGTGGGTGCCTCGTCGCCAATCGGTGATTCGGACGCGGATGTCGGCGCGGGGTCGCTACTGATCGATGGCGTCGGAAGCGCCACGGACGAGGCGCTCGACGACGGGGTGGAGCTGGTCTCCTCGCCCCCAGCGCCGTCGAGGGTCTCCGGCGTTCGCGACAGCGCCCAGGCCAGCGCCACGATCAACAGCAGGATCAGCAGCAGGACCGCAGCGATCACCAGTGGATGAGACCAGGTGGTGGCCAGTCGGCCCGGTGGCCGGGGTGGCATCCGCGCCTCCAGTACGACCGGCGGCCGCGCAGGCGGGACAGCCGCAGGCGGGTGGGGCGGCTCCGACGGTCTAACCGAGCCGCCCTGGTAGGGGCTTATCTCGCCGTCGCCACCGGGCGCTTCAGCGGCTCTGTGATCGGCTGGGCGGCTCTCCTTCGGATGGTCACGACCATCGCCGGGGATCGACATGCCTCTCATGATGTCGAGCCGTGGCAACCGCCAACAGTCGGATTCCGGACAGCCTGCCACTAGGTCGCGCTGATCCTTGCTACAGAGCGGCGGCAGGATACCGGGCCCTCGAATGGCCCGGTTGCCGTTGCCGTGGAAGCGGCCCACCGTTCGGGGCGCAACGCCGCGCAGGAGCGGGCGCTGGGACTGAGGCTCAGTCTGTTGACGGCGGTGCAGGCCGGCGTCGCCGCGGCGACTTCGTGGTGGGTCGCCAACGACCTGCTGAACAATCCGCTAGATGGCCATCATTGCGCGCTGCGGCGTCGCTTCCCGATTGGACCGAGGTGGGTGTGCTCGAAGCCCTCGGTCGTCTTGAGGCCGTAGCCGAGTGCGCGGTCGACGGCGATGTGGAACACCCACGCGATGGCGAGGACGCCGAGCCAGTCGATCGGCTCCCGGAATGCGGCGAGGGCCACCGCGACCGCGCCGAGCAGCGCCGGCAGCGCGTAGGAGTGCACCAGGTTGTAGCAGAAGGCGCCCACGTGCGGGCCGCGCAGATAGCCGACCATCGACATGTCGAAGATCAGGAAGAGGGCGAGCAGCCACCACCACGCGTACCCGACGGCGATGGTCACCACGATGGCGAAGGCTGCCACCACGACGCCCTCGATGCGCTGTGTCTGGACCGGGTTCAACATCCGACATCTCCAAGCTGGCGGTTCAGGGGTCACAGCCAGTCGTGCTCGCGGGCGTAACGCGCGGCCTCGTGGCGGGTGTGGGTCTGGGTCTTCTGCATGGCGTTGGACAGGTAGTTGCGTACCGTGCCCTGGGCGAGGTGGAGCCGGGCGGCGATGTCGGCGACCGAGTAGCCCTCGCTCGTCACCCGCAGCACGTCGAGTTCCCGCTCGGTGAGTGGGCAGTCGTCGACGATGGCGAGCGCGGAGACGTCGGGGTCGATCCACCGTCTGCCCGCGTGCAGGTCGGTGATGACCGAGGCGATGTGGGCCGGCTCGGCCGACTTGCTGACGAAACCCTGGACGCCGAGCTTCAGCGCCTTGCGCAGCACGCCGGGCCGGGCATGTCGGGTCAGCATGAGGACCACCTGCTCCGGTCGGACGCGGCGGATCTGGGTGATGGCGCCGAGGCCGTCCGTGCCGGGCATCTCCAGGTCGATGACCAGCACGTCGGGCCGGTGCCGCAGGGTGGCCTCGACGGCGGTCTCGCCGTTTGTCGCCTCGGCGACGATGTCGATGTCGCCTTCGAGCGGCAGTAGCGCCGCCAGCGCCTTGCGCAGTAGGGCCTCGTCGTCAGCGAGCACGATGGTGATGGTCATCGGTGATCCTCCGCAGCGCCGCCGGTGGCAGCATCGGCACGGGCGGCCGGGAACCTCGCGGCGGTCAGGAAGCGCCCGTCCTGCTGTCGTACGGCCAGCTCACCGCCGTCGGCTGCCAGCCGTTGCCGGAGGTTGGACAGCCCTCTGAGCTCGGGCAGCGTATCGCCGCTCACGCCGTCGTTGACGATCGAGATGCCGGCTTCGGAGAGCGTGATCTGCACCTGGGTGGCCTGTGCATGTCGCAGGATGTTCGTGGTGGTCTCGCGCAGGACCTGGCCGAGCAGTTCGCTGCTGCGTGGATCCACCTCGGCCTCCCGGGTCACCCGGACCCGGATGCCCGCCGCCTCGAACAGGTTCTTCGCGTTCTCGAGTTCCGCCGAGAGGTTGAGTCGGCGCTGGGCGTACGCCAGTTCCTTGGTCTGGGTGATGGTGTCGCTCACCAGAGCGTACGTCTCCCGCAGCTCCTTCTCGGCTCGGTCGGTGTCGCTGAGCACCAGTTTCCGGGCCAGCGCGATCTTCAGCTTGACCACGTGCAGGGTGTGGCCCTGGATGTCGTGCAGATCGCTGGCGAAGCGGACGCGTTCGCGGATGACCGCGAGCTCCGCCTCCCGCTCCCGGGCGTGGTCCAACTCCCGGATGAGGTCGTAGAAGCGCTCGCCGACGATCGTCAGGACGGTCACCAGGATGGTGAGGACCGTCGGGACGAGGACATAGGTGATCAGGACGCCGCGGACGTCGTCCTGCTCGACCAGGAATCGCATCGCGCCGACGGCGGCGACGTAGCTGAACAGCCCGACCGCTGCCGGGGCCCGGAGGCGTACCTGGCGGAGGGCGAGGGACCCCACGGCGCAGACCCCCCAGTAGGCGTTGGGGCTGCCGGTCAGCAGCACCCCGAGCGGCCACACCACAGCCCCGACGATCGTGCAGGGCAGGGCGACCCGGGCGAGGTCGTCCGCCGTCCAGCGTTCGAAGGCCACCACCGCTGCCACGGCACCGGGGGCCAGGACGATGAAATGCCACCAGGTGTGCGCGTCGGTGGCCAGGAGCACCACCGCGGCGAACACGACCGGTGGAAGTGACGTGAGGAGATTGATCCGGCGCAGCCGCCTCTGCGTCGTCTTGGTGAAGGCCGGCGATCTCGCGGTCACCCAGCCAGTATTCCCACGTCCTGACCGGGCGAGCAGTGACACCACGTCATATGTACCCGTGACGTGGCACCACTGATGGATCGGCGCAACCGCTGCTGTCATTGGTGCATGTCCACGACACCAGTGATCGAAGTCGAACGGCTGAACGTCAAGTACGGCGACTTCCACGCCGTGAAGGATCTTTCCTTCGAGGTCCGGCGCGGCGAACTGTACGCGCTGCTCGGCACGAACGGGGCGGGGAAGACCTCGACCCTGGAGACCATCGAGGGACACCGGACGCCGACCTCTGGCAGCGTGCGGGTCTTCGGCCATCAACCGGGCGACCGTCGGGTGGTCCGTCCCCGGATGGGGGTGATGCTCCAGGAGAGTGGTTTCTCCCCCGACCTCACGGTCCGCGAATCGGTCCGGCTGATCGGCACCCTGACCCGGCGGACCGACGATGTCGACCGGGTGCTCGACGTCGTCGACCTCACCGGCAAGGCCGGCCGGAAGGTCTCCCAGCTCTCCGGCGGGGAGAAGCGGCGGTTGGACTTCGCCACCGCCGTCTACGGCAACCCGGAGCTGATCTTCCTGGACGAGCCGACCACCGGCCTGGACGTCCAGTCGCGGGATCACCTGTGGACGACCGTGGACCGGCTCCGGGAGAACGGCGCGACGATCGTGCTCACCACGCACTACCTGGAGGAGGCGCAGCAGCGCGCCGACCGGATCGGGCTCATGCACGAGGGCACCTTCCACCGTGAGGGCACCGTCTCCGAGCTGACCCGCACGCTGCCGGCGGTCATCCGCTTCTCGCTGCCGCCGACGGCACCGGCGCTGCCGGTGCAGGCCGCCACGGATGGCGACGGCAGGGTCGTGATCGAGACCTTCGGCCTGCAGAAGGACCTGCACGTCCTGCTCGCCTGGGCGCAGGACCACGCCGTGGAGCTGCGGGACCTGGAGGCCGGGCCGACCCGGCTCGACAACGTCTTCCGCGCCATCAGCGGCTGACCCGTCTCCCGAGAGGATTTCTTCCCGTGTTCCCCATCGCCTTCAGCGAGTTGATCCAGATCTTCCGGAACCGGCTGGTGCTGGTCACCAGCTTCATCATTCCGGTGGTCGTCTCCGCGTACTTCGTCCGTCAGCACGAAACCTTCGCCGCGCTCGGCAGCCTCGGCTACATCGCGGCGATCGTGCTGTTCACCGTGGCCGCGTTCGGTCTCTACGCCACGACCGTGACGACTCTGGCGTCCCGGCGGCAGAATCTCTTCCTCAAACGGCTGCGCTCCACGGCCATCGGTGACGCCGGCATCATCGCCGGCCTGCTGCTGCCTGCCACCGTGGTCGCCGTGGTGCAGGTGGCTGCGATCCTGACCGCGCTGGCCATGGTTGCCGGCGGGCCGGCCAACATACCCCTGCTGGTGGTGGCGATCGTCGCGACCGTGGCCATGCTGCTCGGCCTGGGGCTGGCCACCGCCGGCCTGACGAACTCACCCGAGCACGCCCAGGTCACCACCCTGCCCGTCACCCTCGGTGTGATCGGTGTGGCCAGCTGGGTGGGCATCAGCGGCACCGAGGACCTCGCCCTGCTCAAGCGGCTGCTGCCCGGTGGCTCCGCGACCGAGATGGTGATGAACGCCTGGAACGGTGGCGTCGCCGTGACCGACTCCCTGCTCCTGCTGGCCCCGACGCTGGGCTGGGTCGTCATCGCCGTCGTGGCGGCCACCCGCCTGTTCAAGTGGGAGCCCCGCCGGTGAGGGCGGCAAGCGTCGCGGAGATGGCCGCGCAACACCCCGACCAGCCATCCGACCACGCCGCGCACTGCCCTGGAAGACGTACGACGAAGGAGCGACCGTGACCGCCGAGACGACGCGACCCGGAGCACCGACGCTGGTGGAGGACCTGCTGCTCCTGTTGTTCCAGCCGAGGTCGGGCACCATCGCCGGAGAGAACACCCTCTTCTACGTCCTCGCCGGTGCCGTACTCGCGGATCTCGCCCTCGCGGACCGGGTGACCGTGGGGAACCGGCGCAAGGTGGAGATCGCCGAGGGTCAGGCACCGTCGGACGAGTTGCTCCGACCGGCGTGGGACTACCTCTCCGAGAAGCCCCGCGGCGTCCAGACGGTGCTGGCCGCGATCGGCCCGGAGCTGCGCAAGCCGGTGTTGGAGCGGCTCGTCGAACGCGGCGACATCCGGCGCGAGGACCGGAAGCTGCTCGGCCTGTTCCGGACGACCGCGCTGCGCGACGGTGGCACCGGACGCCGCGCGGGTCTGCTGGCGGAGGTCCGGCAGGTGCTCGTGGACGGCGCGGAACCGTCGGCCCGGGTGGCCGCGCTGGTGGCGCTGCTGTCGGGCAGCGGAACCTTGCCCCAGTTCTACCGCGACATCCCGTGGACCACACCTGTGATCACCCGGGCCAAGGAACTCGAACAGGGCAACTGGGGCGCCGGTGCCGCAGCGGAAGCCGTGACCCGGACCGTGACCGCAACCGTCGTCAACAGTGTCATCGTCACCACCACAGTGATCCCCCGAAGCTAGAACACCCCCGTGAAGCCCCGGCCTGCAACGTCACGGATGTTGTCGGGTCTCGGTGGGCCGCAGGCAGCAACATCACCGAAGTTGCGGGCGGGGGGCGGTGCGGGGGCGGGTCAGGTGTAGAGGGTGGCGGCGTACTGGGGGCCGTAGTGGTGTTCCAGGTCGGCGAGAGTTTCGGCAGGGGCCTCGACCTCCTTGATCAGGCGGGCCCGGCTGGGCAGCGGGTCCGACGGCCAGGTCTCCGGCTGCCACAGCTGTGACCGGAGAAACGCCTTCGCGCAGTGGTAGAAGATCTGCTCGATCTCGACCACCACGGCGAGCACCGGCCGATGCCCCTTGACCACCATGTCGTCGAACCAGGGCGCGTCGCGCAGCAGCCGGGCCCGGCCGTTGATCCGCAAAGTGTCGGTGCGCCCTGGGATGAGGAAGATCAGGCCGACGTGTGGATTGGCCAGGATGTTGCGGTAGCCGTCGGCGCGCTTGTTGCCGGGACGCTCCGGAATGGCGATGGTCCGCTCGTCGAGTACAAGAGCGAAACCCGCCGGGTCACCCTTGGGGGAGACGTCGCAGGTGCCGTCCGCTCCGGCGGTGGCCACCAGGCAGAACGGCGACTCGGCGAGCCACTGCCGGTCACGCTCGTGCAGGCTGGTGCGCTCCTTGGCGACTGCGCGGGGGGCCGGGGTGCCGAGCAACTCGGTCAATTCGGCTGCGGATGTGATCTCCACCGTCACTGGGTGCCTCCTGATGGAGTTGACCGTGATGACGGCACCCGGGCGGGAAACCGCCAGGGTCAGTCTAGTCGCGCCCGCCCGTGAGGTTTGTCCCTCGGTGCCCGGGGTACGGACCCAATGAGCGCCCTCGGAGAGCAGTGGAGGCCCGGAGATGGAGAGTCGGCTCAAGATTCTGGGGCACCCCGTCCATCCGATGCTCGTGATGTTTCCGTTCGCCCTGCTGGTCACCGCCGTGCTGTTCGACGTCATCGACACGGTCGGTGGGCCGGATTTCCTCGGCGAGGTGGCGTACTGGAATCTCACCGTGGGCCTGATCGGCGGCCTGCTGGCCGCGGCGGCCGGGACGTTCGACCTGCTGGCGATCCCCTCCGGTACCCGGGCCAAGCGGGTGGCGCTGACCCACGCGGCCGCGAACGTCGCGGTGATCCTGCTCTTCGCCGCCGTCTGGGTGGTACGCCTCAACGCCGACTCGCGGGCCGCGGGTGGGGCACTTGTCGCCATCGAGGTGGTGGCGCTCGGCATCCTCGGTGTCGGCGGTTGGCTGGGCGGTGAACTCGTCGACCGGCTCGGGGTCGGGGTCGACCGGGAGGCCAGCCTCGACGCGCCGAGTTCCCTGCGGCCGGTGGCCGCCAGTCAACGGATGGGAGATGCGCGATGACCAGGCCGGGACGCGGCTGGCGGGGCGGTCAGCAGGGCTGGGACCCGATGGGCGAGTTGCAGTCGCTGCGGGCCGAGCTGAGCCGGCTGGTCGGTGGTCGACCGGGTCCGCCCGAGGTGGAGCTGGGCGAGACCAGCGACGGCTGGGAGGTGGTCGTCCGGCTGCCCGGCGTCGCTCCGGAGGAGGTCGCGGTGGAGTTGGACGACCGCGAGCTGTGCGTGCGGGCGCGTACGGAGGCCGAGGTCAACGCCGACCATGGCATTCCCGGCGGGTTCGAGACCCGGGGCTTCGAGTACCGCGTGCAGCTGCCGTCGCGCGTGGACCCCGAGGCGATCGACGCGGTGATGGACCACGGTCTGCTGCGGGTACGGCTGCCCCGGGCGAATCGGCCTGCGCCGCGCACCATCACCGTCGGCCGTACCGGCCCCCGGCCGGCCGGCTCGTCCGGCGGTGTGCCGAGCAGCGTCGACCCGGCGGCGGATCGGGAACTGCACCAACCGGACGTCGCCATCGGCGATTCCGGTCGGTAGCGCGCCCGGTGGCCCCGCCCGTGCTGGAAGAGGCCGCCGACCGGGTGCCCGACGTGGCCCGGGTCGCGGTGCTGCGCGCCAACGCGCTCGGTGATTTCATCTTCGTGCTACCCGCGCTGGAGGCGTTGCGGGCGGCGTACCCCAGGGCGGAGATCGTGTTGCTCGGCGCGCCCTGGCACGCGCAGCTGTGGCGGGACCGGCCGGGTCCGGTCGACCGGGTGCTGGTGGTGCCGCCCGCGCCGGGGATCCGGACGGCGACCGACGGCGAGCCAGAGTCCAGCATGGTCGACTTCCTGGCCGAGGCCCGCGCGGAACGGTTCGACCTGGCGTTGCAGCTGCACGGCGGCGGTGCCAACTCCAACCCGCTGGTGGCCGCGCTTGGTGCCCGGGTCACCGCCGGCCTGCGGGCCGAGGACGCGCCGCCGCTGGACCGCTGGCTGCGTTACGTCTACTACCAGCACGAGGTGGTCCGCTACCTGGAGGCGGTGGCCCTGGTGGGCGCTCCG
The DNA here is from genome assembly GCF_027497175.1 of Verrucosispora sp. WMMD573. Lineage (NCBI taxonomy): Bacteria > Bacillati > Actinomycetota > Actinomycetes > Micromonosporales > Micromonosporaceae > Micromonospora > Verrucosispora sp. WMMD573. The sequence continues at coordinate 1,936,007 of NZ_CP114901.1, forward strand.
GCCACCACGATCACCCCGGAGCTGGCGGTCACCGAAGCCGACCGGGCCGAGGCACGGGCCGTGCTGGGCGAGCCGGAGCGTCCCCGGGTGGCGCTGCATCCCGGGGCGACCGACACCCGGCGGCGCTGGCCCGCCGACCGTTTCGGGGAGGTGGCCCGGACGCTGCACGCCGACGGGTACGAGGTGCTGGTCACCGGCACCGCTGCCGAGCAGGAGGCGGTCGACCGGGTGGTCGCCACCGCCGGTGTGCCGGTCCGGCCGCAGGTGGGCACGCTCAGTCTGGGCGGGCTGGCCGGCTGTTACGCCGGCTGTGAGCTGGTGGTCTCCAACGACACAGGTCCGTTGCACCTGGCCGCCGCCGTCGGCACCCCCACCGTCGGCATCTTCTGGGTCGGCAACCTGATCACCACCGCTCCCGTGCTACGGGGCCGGCATCGGCCGATCACCTCGTGGACGGTGCACTGTCCGGTCTGCGGGGTGGACTGCACCCCCGGCATCTACCCGCACCGCCCCGGCGACGGCGACTGCCCGCACCGCGACTCCTTCGTCACCGACGTCCCGGTGGCCGAGGTGCTCGAAGCCGCCCGCGAGCTGCTGTTCCGCTGAGACGTCCGCTGGCTCAGGCCTCCGGGTCGGCGAGGACGACCTCCCACGCCTCCACGTCGCGTTCGGTGACCGTGGTCGGCGACTCCAGGTGGTAGGCGCCGCTGGGCAGGACACCGGCGCCGCCGTGCCGGCCCAGCACGGCGAGCTGCGCGGCGACGTCCTCGCCCTGGTGCCGCACCGGCACCCGACGCCAGAAGCCGAAACCGCCCGAGTCGACCAGCTTGGCCCGGTCGTAGAGCACGCAACCGCCGACCCAGGACACCTGGTACGCCCGCCATTCGTCGTCCGCCAGCGTCAGCGACGCCGTCACGTGCAGCAGGTTCGCCGCCGAGTGGATCTGCGCCCGGTCCCACTCGGGCGTGCCCGGCCGGACCCGCTCCGGCACCGGCCGTCCCGGCCACTCCCGGTAGTGCCGGTGCGTGTGTGGCCGTACGTCGTCCAGGTAGGACAGGCCGTGTACCCCGTTGCCGACGAAGCCGCAGCCCAACTCGCCGATCGCGGTCACCAGCCGGCGCAGCGCCCCCGGTTCCAGCCAGACGTCGTCGTCGAGGAAGAGCACGTACCGGGCGGTGGAGGTGGCGAGCAGGAAATCGCGGTGTTCGGCGAGCCCGCGCCGGGGCAGCCGCCGGGTCAGCAGCACCGGATGTCCCCGGTGACGCAGCGCCCGGACCATTGTGGCCGTCGCCGGATGGGCGTACCCGGGGTCGCCGTCGGACTGGTCGCTGACCACCACGCCGAATCCCGGCACCCCCTCCTGGGCGGCGAGCCCGGAGAGGGTGACGGCGAGTTCGGTGGGCCGGTTGCGGGTCGGAACGAGCACGTCGACCAGCCGGTCGACGCGGAACTGCGCGGGCGTGCCGGCGTCGAGGGGTCGGTTCACGGCGCCTTGCCGGTCAGTGGCGGCGTGTCCGCACCGGTCGTGACGGCGCTTCCGGCCGCGCCGGAGGTTTCCACCTCCGGAGCGGGCGCGGTCGGCCCGACCTCCGCGCCGGTCGCGCCCTCCTGGCCGTACGCGCGGATCCGGTCGATGATTGCCGAGGTGGAGCGGTCCGCCACGTACCCCAGGGTGCGCACCTGGCCGCCCAGCCGCTGCACCAGCGGCGCCTCCGGCACCAGCTCGGGCGGGTAGTCGCCGCCCTTGACGTAGACGTCCGGTCGGACCGCTTCGATGAGGGCGGCCGGCGAATCCTCCTCGAACACCACCACGTGGTCGACGCAGGTAAGCGCGGCGAGCAGGGCGGCGCGGTCCTCGATCGGGTTCACCGGCCGGCCCGCACCCTTCAACCGGCGTACGCTGCCGTCGGAGTTGACCGCCACCACCAGCAGGTCGCCGAGGGTGCGGGCCTGTTCCAGGTAGCGCACGTGCCCCCGGTGCAGTACGTCGAAGCAGCCGTTGGTGAAGACGATCGAGCGGCCGGCGCGCCGGTGTTCGGCCACGATCTCCGCGAGGTGCCCGGTGTCGACAAGCACCTGCCGGCCGTCGGGTGTCGACCGGCCCAGCGCGGCCAGCAGGTCCTCGCGGCGGCACACGCAGGTGCCGGTGCCGGCGACAGTGCTGGTCGCGGCGAGCTGGGCCAGTTGTGCGGCGGTGGACAGTGGAGCGTCGGCGGCCAGTGCGAGCGTCATCGCCGCCAGGTACGCGTCACCGGCACCGACGGTGTGGCTGGCGGGCACGGGTGTGGTGTGGCTGCGGGCGGGTTCGCCGTCGATCCCGCCGACCACGGCACCCTCGGTGTCCAGGGTCACCGCGACCACGGCCGCACCGGTGTGGGCACGCAACTCGGCGAGCCGGGACTCGGCCAGAACAGCCCGGTCCACGCCGGCACCGACCTCGGTGTTCACGGTCACTCCGGTGCCGGTCACACTGAGCCCGTCGCGGGTCATCGCCACCCGGCTCTCGCCCGGGGTGGGCTCCCCGGTGGGCCCGTCGGTGCGCCGCATCCCGGCCTCGCCCGGGGCCGTTCCCACGGTCAGCTCGGAGGGCCCGTCGGCCGGGTCGACCTCGGGATGCTCCAGGTGCAGCTCGTGCCCACCGGCAGTGGCGGTGTCGGCCGGGTCAGCGGGGGACGCCGGGTTCGTGGCCGGCCCGATCATGCCTGCGCGGGCGAGCAGGCGGGTGGCCTCCGCGAAGCTCGGGGTCACCACGGTCGGGGCAAGGCCCCGCCAGTCGGCGAGGTCGTGGGCGTCGAGCGCGACCGTGGCGTACCGGTCCCGGTGCTCGACCAGCCAGGCGCGGACCGGCGCGGGCAGCGCACCCAGGCCGTAGTCACAGACCACCAGGGTCGGCTTCTCGCCTCCGCTGGCCGCCCGCAGTTCCGCACTCGCGCAGTCCAGGGCGGTGAGCAGGCAGTCCACCCCCACGTCGCTGAGCGGGTCGTCCGGGTCGCCGGAGTCCTCCCGCAGCAGGATCTGGTCGTCGGCCAACATTCGACGCTTGACCGGGGTGGGCCGCCCGGGCTGGCTGACCGTACGGTCCCAGACGCCGGCCCGGTCGAGGCAGTCGTGCAGCTCGTCGCCGGCGGCGTCGGCCCCGACGGGCGCCACCAGCACCGAGCGCCCGCCCAGCGTGGCGATGTTGACGGCGGTGTTGGCGGCGCCGCCCGCCGCCGAGATGCGGCGGCGCAGGGTGAGGACCGGGGCGGGGGCCTCCCGGCACAACCGGTCGGAGTCCGCGAACCGCCACTCGTCGAGCATGGCGTCGCCGATCACCAGGACCGGACGTCCGAGCCAGCTCTGCACGACGTCGGCGAGCCGGAGCTGTTCCGCTGCTGCTCGTGCCATGCCGGCGGTTCCCCTCCGGTCGGCGGGGTCAAACCTGCCGGCCGGGCACCTGCTGGCGACGACGTGTGGTGGGCCACCGACCCGCCGCGTTTCGTGACGTTGGTGCCGGGAACGGAGATGGACGAACCCCCGGAGAGGAGAACATCATGGCAGCGACGTTGCAGGGCAAGCGGGTTGCCTTCCTGGCCACCGACGGCGTGGAGCAGGTCGAGTACGTCAAGCCGCGTCAGGCCGTCGAGCAGGCCGGCGCGACCGCCGAGCTGGTGTCGATCAAGCCTGGGAAGATCACCTCCTTCGAGCATCTGGACCCCTCCACCACGTACGAGGTGGACGTGAGCGCGGCCGACGCGGATCCCGCCCGGTACGACGCGCTGGTGTTGCCCGGAGGGGTGGCAAACCCGGACTTCCTGCGTACCGATGCCGACGCCGTCCGGTTCGTGCGGTCGTTCTTCGACGCCGGCAAGCCGGTCGGGGTGATCTGCCACGGCCCGTGGACGCTTGTCGAGGCGGACGTGGTGCGGGGGCGGCGGCTGACCAGCTGGCCCAGCCTGCGTACCGACCTGGTGAATGCTGGCGCGGAGTGGGTCGACGAGGAGGTCGTGACCGACAACGGGCTGGTCAGCAGCCGTAAGCCCGATGACCTGCCCGCCTTCTGCGCCAAGATCGTCGAGGAGTTCGCCGAGGGCCGGCACTGATCCGGCGGCAGCACTCGTTCGGTGGCCTCGCCCGTCCGGGCGGGGCCACCGTGCTTACTGATCACTTCAGGATCAGGCGGTTGGTCTGCTCGAAGACGTCCAGGTCGGCCAGGGTCTCCAGGACGCTTGCCGAGAGTGGCTGGGGCATCGCCTCGCGGTGGAAAAAGCCCGCGTCGATGGTCTCGTCGGTGACCCGGGCCAGCCGGCCGTCCCACTCCTCGACCCGGAACGCGGTGGTGAAGATCTGATAGGTGTGACCGTACATGTTGGTGTGGGTACGGTCCGGGCCGGTGTAGAGGGCGAAGGCGCTGACCCGCAGCGCCCGCAGCCCGGTCTCCTCGCGTACCTCCCGCACCGCGCAGTCCGCGATCGACTCGCCCAGCTCCATCGCGCCGGCGGGCAGCGCCCACTGGCCGTTGTCGGAGCGGCGGATCAGCAGGGTGCGGGCCGAGTTGTCGCGCACCACGGCCCGCGCGCCGACGAACATCAGCGTCCGGTCGCCGGCCAGGGCACGCAGTTGCCCGACGTACGAATCAGCCCAGGAGATGCTCACCCGGACAATTTACGGGGGTTCCCAACGTGTGACCGGCGACACTAACTTGTTACCCATGCGTAGCACGATGATGGACGCCCCTCTTCAGGTCTCCCGGATCCTCGAACACGGCGCCACCGTGCATGGCGCGGCCGAGGTGGTGACGTGGACCGGCGCCGAGCCACGGCGCAGCACGTACGCCGAGGTCGGGCGGGACGCAGCCCGGCTCGCGCACGCCCTGCGGGCGGAGTGCGGGGTGACCGGCGACGAGCGGGTCGCCACCTTCATGTGGAACAACACCGAGCACCTGGTGGCGTACTTCGCGGTGCCCAGCATGGGTGCGGTGCTGCACACGCTCAACATCCGGCTCTTTCCCGACCAGGTCACCTACATCGCCAACCACGCCGAGGACCGGGTGGTGCTTGTCGACTCGACGCTGATCCCGCTGCTGGCGAAGTCCCTCGGTGGCATGACAAGCGTGCGGCACGTGGTGGTGGTCGGCGGCGGCGATCCCGCTCCCCTGGTGGCGGCGGCGGGCGACCGGATCGCCGTACACCACTGGGACGCGCTGTTGGCCGACCGCCCGGAGGTGTACGACTGGCCCGAGGTGGACGAGCGCGATGCCGCCGCCCTCTGCTACACCTCCGGCACCACCGGCAACCCCAAGGGAGTGGCCTACTCGCACCGCTCGATCTACCTGCACTCGTTGCAGATCTGCATGCCGGAGGGCTTCGGGCTCGGGCCGACCGACCGGGAACTGGCAATCGTGCCGATGTTCCACGCGATGTCGTGGGGGCTGCCGTTCGCGGCCTTTCTCTCCGGCGCGTCGCTGGTGATGCCGGACCGTTTCCTCCAGGCCGCACCGATCGCCGAGATGATCGCCGCCGAGCGGCCGACCCTGGCCGGTGCGGTGCCAACCATCTGGACCGACCTGCTGGCCTACCTGGACAGCCACGACGTCGACACCGCCTCGCTCAAGGAGGTGATCGTCGGTGGTTCGGCCTGTCCGCCGTCGCTGATGCACGCGTTCGACGAGCGGCACGGCGTCGACGTGATCCACGCCTGGGGGATGACCGAGATGTCGCCGCTGGGCTCGGTGTCGCGCCCGCCGGCCGGGGCGAGCGGCGACGACGCCTGGCGGTACCGGTACACGCAGGGCCGGGTGCCGGCGGGAGTGCGGGCCCGCATCGTGGGTCCGGCCGGGGAGCCGCTGCCCGCCGACGGAGCCTCCGTCGGTGAGCTGGAGGTCCGTGGGCCGTGGATCACCGCCCGGTACGTCGGGGACGACGCGCCGGACCCGGAGAAGTTCCGTGACGGTTGGCTGCGTACCGGTGACGTGGGCACCCTGTCGGCGGACGGCTACATCACCCTCACCGACCGCGCCAAGGACGTGATCAAGTCCGGCGGCGAGTGGATCTCGTCGGTGGAGTTGGAGAACGCGCTGATGGCCCACCCGGCGGTGCTGGAGGCCTGCGTGGTGGGCGTGCCGGACCAGCGGTGGGACGAACGGCCGCTGGCCACGGTGGTGCTCCGGGAGGGCGCCTCGGCGACCCCGGAGGAGTTGCGCGACTTCCTGGCCGGGTCGGTGGCGCGCTGGCAGCTGCCGGAGCGGTGGGCGTTCATCGAGGCGGTGCCGAAGACCAGCGTCGGCAAGTTCGACAAGAAGGTGGTGCGCTCCCGGTACGCCGACGGCGACCTCAATGTGCGGGAACTGGCCACGCCGTATCGTTTTTCGGCGCATCATCGCCATTGGGAGTAGTGGCCTGCACAGACCTCTCTCCGGTGGGCGGCCCCGGCGTTCGCACCGCGCCGGGGCCGCCCGTTCCTTGCGGGACGACCCGCAATGCCAGTATTGCGAGACTTATTCGCCTCTGTCCTGCGGACGGTGAAAAATCCCAGGTAGGACCGCTTATCCGCGGGCGCTGAGCAGCACCTTGCCGACCACCGAGTCCTCCACCGCCTGATGCGCGGCGGCGGTCGCCGACAGCGGATAGGAGTGCAACGGCAGGCCGGCGTCCTCGCCGACCCGGATCCCGCCCTGCGCGGCGGCCGCCGCGACGTCCACCACCGCCTGCGCCTTGGCCGCCTTCGGCATGGTGTAGACCAGCACGAACTGCCAGCGGGCGTTCGGTGCCATCAGTTGTCGGACCGGCAACGTCAACTCGTCACCGCCGTCGTCGGCGTACACGCAGACCACGCCGCCGGGGCGCAGCAACCGTACGTCGGTGGCCGCGTTGCGGGCGGGGGAAACCTCCACGATGCCGTGCACCCCGTCGGGCGCGAGCTTGTGGACCTCCTCCACCACGTCCTGCTCCCGGTAGTTGACCACTGCGGAGGCACCGGCCGCCGCCGCCAGTTGAGCCTTCTCGGCACTGCTCACCGTGGCGATGACGCAGGCGTCGGCCCAGGCAGCGAGTTGGATCGCGGCGTTGCCCACGGCGCCTGCCCCACCCTGCACCAGCACCGTGTGATCGCTCAACGCACCCGGGCGCAGGCTGTCCGGCAGATACTCCCCGGCGGTCAGGCAGCGGTGCGCCGTCAGGAAGGGGATGCCCAGGCAGGCACCCAGCTCGAAGGAGGCGTCGCCCAGGCGTACCGCCTGGCGGACCGGAACCACCGTGTACTCGGCGGCGGTACCCCACGGCCGCTGCCAGGCGGCCTCCCAGACCCACACCCGCTCGCCGATCAGCTCCTGGTCGACCCCCTCGCCGACCGCCTCGACCACCCCGGCCCCGTCCTGGCCGGGCGTCTGCCAGCCAGCCGGCAGTTGGCCCTGCCGGCGCGACTTCCAGTCCGTCGGATTCACCCCGGACACCGCGACCCGTAGCAGCACCTCGCCGGGACCGGGCTCCGGCACCGGCCGCTCGACAAGCTGGAGCACGGAGGGATCACCGGTGCGCTCGTACACCATCGCCTTCATGCCACCGACCGTAGGCGGGCCGGGGACCGCCCGGTGCCGGTTCAGCCCAGCCGGTCGACGACCTCCGGAGTCAACTCGTCGATCGACTCCAGCACCGTCACGGCCAGCCGTCGAGCGTCCGGATCCAGCGGGTACGCCCCGTGCGGCACCGCCACCACCGCCATTCCGGCGGCAGCCGCCGAACGCACCCCGTTGGAAGAATCCTCCACCGCCACGCAGCGCGTCGGGTCGAGGCCGAGCCGCCGGGCCACGGTCAGGTAGACGTCAGGTGCCGGCTTGCCGCGCTCGGTCTCCTCGGTCGACAGGGTGCTGCCGAACGCGTCGGTCAGGTCGGTGGCGGCCAGCGCCGCGGCGATCAGCCGGGTCGGTGAGGAACTGGCCAGCCCCAGGGGCCACCGCGCGGCCGTCCGACGGACCGCGTCGACCGCGCCGTCGATCACCGGCACCCGGGCGGCGTACCGGCGGGCCATCTCCTCGACCACCTCGGCGGCGACCTGGTCGGCGCTGCGCCGCACCCCCAACTCGTCGCTGAGGTACCGGGCCCACTCGCCGGTGCTCATTCCCATCAGCCGACGCTGGGTGTCGTCCTGCCAGCTGCCGCCGTGCTCGGCTACGTACGCCCGCCGAACCTCCTCCCACACCGGCTCGGAGTCGACGATCACACCGTCAAGATCAAAAACCACCCCATCCACCGTCACACCCCCATCCTCTCCCACCCACCCGAACCTCACCCACCCACCGCGTCGATCAAGAAGTTCGCGGCGGGGATCCGCAGCTTTCAGACGCAAAGCTCTTGGTCAACCCGACAGGGGCGGGAGGCCGATGGGGCTGTCCGGCGGGATGACCGTGTGGGCGGCGCGGGCGATCGGGTCGAGCAGCTCGCGTAGTCGGTGCGCGCGCTCGGGGCCGAGGGTGAGCCAGGGACGGACGGCGGCGAGATCGGTGGCGTCCTCGATCGCCTGGAAGGCCGCCCGCCCGCGCTCGGTCGGTTTGCCGTCGGCGTCCAGCCAACCACGGCCGGTGAGCCGCTCGCGCGCCTGCGACCAGTCCTGCTCCGACCAGCCCCGGCCGAGCAGGTTGGCCGGCGGCATGTCGACCGCGACCCGCCAGGCCAGCGTCTCCACCGGGTCGAGATCGGCGGCGACCAACGCCGCCACGTGTCCGTCGCCGCGATGCTCGCGCAGCGTGGTGGCGGCCTGCCAGAGCCGAGCCAGTGGGTACTCACCACGGGGCAGGGCGGCATTCGCCGCGCCGAGCACCCGGCCGGCCGTACCGAGTCCGTCGGTGGCGGCCTCAAGCAGGTCGGCGGCCTCCACGAGGTGCCGCTCGGGCAACTCGTAGGTCAACTCGGCGAGCGCCTGCACCGCCCCGGTCAACCGGGCACGAAGCGCCTGGTCCGGCGAGGCCAGCTGCCACACCGCCGGCAGAGCCCGGCTCACCATGTGCGGCGCGAAGTTGAAGAAGGTGGCGATCACCGGTGCCGGGCCGGTCGGGCCGAGCGGGGCGGCGCGACCAGCGAAGTAACCCCGCCAGTAGCCGCGCAGCCCGGCTGCGCCGTAGGCGGCGCGGGCGCGTGGGTGGAAATAGGTGACGGCGTGCACCGGCTCGTAATGCGTCCACATCAACCGGGCGGTCCGCCCGTCGGCGTCCACTGCCGTCACGTGCACCTCCGTGTCGCCTCGACCAGCGTCCCGGGCGAGCTGCCCGGGACGCTTGTCGAACCTACTGCCGGTCGGTGACCGTTCGGAAGCCATCTGTGGTCAACGGCATCGATGTTCTGTCGGACGACCCGAACCGAGGCTCACTCGGCGGCGAGCACATCCACCACGAAACGCAGCGGGCCCGCCGGGCGACCGCCCCCACCGTCGCCGTACGCGTCCTCGGCCGGGATGTCGAGCTGCACCCGGCTGCCCACGGTCACGCCCACCAGGCCCTTGTCCCAGCCCGGGATGACCTGCCCGACGCCGATCGGGAAGGTGGCGGGCTCGCCCCGCTCCCAGGACGAGTCGAACTCCTCGCCGCTCTCGTAGAAGACGCCGACGTAGTTGGTGGTGATCGACTGGCCGGCCTGCACCTTCGGCCCGGTGCCCTCGATCAGCGGGGTGACGGTCAGCTTGGTCAGCTCGCCCTCTCCCGCGGTGACGGTCGGCTTGCTGCCCAGGGCCGGGTCCGCGCCCTCCGGTAGCTGCGGCGCGGGTGGCGCACCCGGCTCGTTCGTCGCCTCCGCCGGGGCGGAGGGGGTGCCGGCGGCCTGCTCGGGCGCGTCGTCACCACCGCGCTGGCCCACGATCACGAACACGGTGATCAGCACCGCCACGACGGCGATCCCGGCGAAGGCGCCGGCCCAGGCCTGCCGGCGGCGCTTCGCCTCGGCTGCCTTCTGAGCCGCCAACTGCTCGGCCAGCCGCCGCCGCGCCTTGGTCTCCTGCTCGCTCACGTCCTCGACTCCCTGCTGAGAGGTGTGGGGTGGGTCCGGCCACGGGCAGCCGTCGCCGACACACGGTACCTGGTGTACGAGGCACTTCCGACCATCGATGGCCCGCGTCCGCAGGCAGGGCTGTGCCGACCAGGGAGTCCAGGTCGCCCCGCAACCGCCCGAAGGCGCATTCGGGCGACCAAAGGTGCGGTCAGGCGGATTTACGCGGAGTGGTCTTCTTGGCGGTCTTGGTGGCTTTCTTCTCCGCCGTCTTCTTGGCCGGTTGGGCCTTCTTGGCGGTGGTCTTCTTCTCGGCGGTCTTCTTCGCGGGCGCCTTCTTGGCCGGTGCTTTGGTGGCCTTCTTCTCCGCCGCCTTCTTCTGCGCCGAGCGTGCCGACGAGATCGGGGTCGGTTCGGCGCCACCGCCGGCCGGTGCCTCGCCGCGAGCCGCCCGGGCCCGCTCCACGGACGCTTTGAGCGCCGCCATCAGGTCGACGGCGGCGGCGGGCGCCTCCTCCACCTCCTCCGGCTGGACCACCTCGCGGCCCTCCACCTTCGCGTCGATGACCTCCTGCAACGCCGCCCGGTAGTCGTCGGTGAACTCGTCCGGGTGAAATTCCCCGGCCATCGAGTCGATCAGCGAGGTGGCCATCGCCAACTCCGGAGGACGGATCTTGAGGTCTTCGTCGAGGAAACCGAAATCCGGCTTACGGATCTCGTCGGGCCAGAGCATCGTGTTCAGCAGCAGCACACCCTCACGGACCCGCAGGGTGGCCAGCTGCTCCCGCTGACGCAGCGCCACCTTGACGATGGCCACCCGCTCCGAGTCGGTCAACGCGTCCCGCAGCAGCAGGTACGGCTTGGTCGCGGTGCCCTCCGGCTCCAGGAAGTACGCCTTGTTGTAGAGGATCGGGTCGACCTGCTCGGCCGGCACGAACTCCAGCACGTCGATCGCGTGGGAGGTGCTCAGCGGCAGGTCGGCGAAGTCGTCGTCGGTGAGGATGACCATCTCCCCGCCGCCGATGTCGTAGCCCTTGGCGATGTCGTCGTAGCTGACCTCCTCGCCACAGACCTGGCAGGTCCGCTTGTACCGGATCCGCCCGCCGTCCTCGCGGTGCACCTGGTGGAACCGGATGTCCTTTTCCTCGGTCGCCGAATACAGCTTGACCCCGATCGAGACCAGGCCGAACGACACGGCTCCCTTCCAGATGGCCCGCATGCTGCGCTCCCTTCCCCGGTATCGACCATGCTCGCATCACAGCGAACCGGACGCGAGGCGTTCGGCCTGCTACTACAGTCGTCCTGTGCCCGGCGCGCCGCTCAAGCCGATGCTCGCGATGACCGGGCAGCTACCGACCGGTCCCGACTGGGCGTACGAGTTCAAGTGGGACGGGGTACGCGCGCTGGCCGACGTCGCCGCCGGACGGCAACGCCTGTACGCGCGTTCCGGCGTGGAGATCACCACCGCCTATCCCGAGCTGATTCCGCTCGGCGAGCAGGTCGACGACGTTCTGCTCGACGGCGAGGTGGTCCTGTTCGACCAGGCCGGACGGCCCTCGTTCACCGCCCTGGCCGAGCGGATGCACGTGCGTAACGCCGCCAAGGCGGCCCGGCTGGCGGCAACCGTACCGGTCACGTACATGATCTTCGACGTGTTGCGGCTCGACGGTCAGGACCTCACCGGCTGGCCGTACGCCCGACGGCGGGAAGCCCTCGACGGCCTGGCGCTGGGCGCGGCGCGCTGGGCGGTGCCCCCGGTCTTCTCCGACGGCCCGGCCACCTACGAGGCGGCCGGCGAGCACGGCCTCGAAGGGGTGATGGCCAAGCGGATCGAGTCGGCCTACCGGCCCGGGGTGCGCTCGCCGGACTGGGTGAAGGTCAAGCTGGAGGTGACCGGCGACTTCGTGATCGGCGGCTGGCGGCCCGGCGCGCGGAGGATCGGCGGCCTGCTGGTCGGGGTCCCCGGCGCCGACGGCCGGCTCGTCTACCGGGGTCGGGTTGGTGGTGGGATCGGCGCCGCCCTCGAGCGGGAGTTGCTGCGCCAGCTGGAGCCGCTGCGCACCACCGCCTCGCCGTTCGGCGGCGACGTCCCCCGCGAGGATGCCCGGGGCGCGATCTGGGTAACTCCCCGGATCGTGGTGGAGGTGAAATACGGCCAGCGCACTCCGGACGGGCGGCTGCGCTTCCCCCGGGTCCTGCGGATCCGCCCGGACAAGCCGGCCGAGGAGGTCGACGATGCCAGCTGACCGGTTCCCGGTCGAGGTGCAGGGCCGCACGTTGGAGCTGTCCAACCTGGACAAGGTCCTCTACCCGACGGCCGGCTTCACCAAGGGCGAGGTGATCGACTACTACACCCGGATCGCCCCGGTGCTGCTGCCGCACCTGGCCGACCGGGCGCTGACCCGCATCCGCTACCCGAACGGGGTGACGGGCGGCTCGTTCTTCGAGAAGAACGCCCCGGCCGCCACCCCTTCCTGGGTACGTGTCGAGACGCTGCCGGCACCGGGCTCCACCAAGGGCCGGGAGACCATCGACTACGTCGTCGCCGACGAGCTGCCCACCCTGGTCTGGCTGGCCAACCTCGCCGCCCTGGAACTGCACACCCCGCAGTGGAAGGTCGGCGCGCATCCGGACCTGATGGTGGTCGACCTGGACCCGGGCACCCCGGCGGCGCTGAAGCAGTGCTGCCAGGTGGCGCTGCTGATGCGGGACCGGCTGGCCGAGGACGGCATCGACGCGTACCCGAAGACCTCCGGCAAGAAGGGCATGCAGCTCTGCTGCCCGATCTCCGGCAGCCAGCCCGCCGACGACGTGTCGGCCTACGCGCGGCGCATCGCCCAGGAACTCGAACGCGACAGGCCGAAACTGGTGGTGTCGAAGATGGCGAAGAACCTGCGACCGGGCAAGGTCTTCATCGACTGGAGCCAGAACAACGCGGCCAAGACAACTGTGGCCCCGTACTCGCTGCGTGCCCAGCCCGTCCCGTCGGTGTCGACGCCGCTGACCTGGGACGAGGTCTCCGCCGGTGCGGCCGGTCGACGCCCGGCCACCAAGCCCTACACCGCAGGCGAGGTGCTGGACCGGGTCGAGAAGCACGGCGACCTGCTCGCCCCCCTGCTCGACGGCGGCCCCGAGCTGCCGGGCTAGCCGGCGGCCTGCTCACCCTCGTGCCGCCGCAGACGCGCGTACGCCCCGGTGAGCATGGCGACCGCGAGCAGGCTGACGATCACGTCGCTGATCAGCGCCTGGGTGGGTGACGCCGGTGCGTACGGAGGCACCAGGTAGGCCAGCACGGCCGCCCCGACCAGCGCCCCGGCGGCGCTGGCCAGCACGTGCCGCTGACCCCACCCGGCGCGTCCCGCCCAACGGACCAGCAGCCCCACCAGCACGGCGGCGACAACCACCGAGACGGCGACGCCGATCCAGCCGGAGAGCATGCTGACCCCCAGGTAGCCGAGCAGCACCAGCAGGCCGGGACGGACCGGCCGGGGCGAGCGGGTCGGAGCCGGCACCGGCCGACGCCGCCATCGGGGCAGGGCCGCCACCACGACCAGGGCGAGGACCACCGACGTCGCCCCGATGAGCTGACCCGGGCTGGCCAGGAACCCCTTGCGGCCACTGTCGTCGGCGAAGACGAGCAGGCTGCCCAGCAGGTAGAGGACGGTCACCGCGACCAGGCCGGGCGCGCCCAGCCAGGGCCGCAGCCGGCGGGCCGGGGAGAGGTACGACTCGACGATGGCGATCGGCGCGCAGATGGTCAACGCCACGTGATTGCCGAGGAAGCTGATCGCCTCCTGGGCGCTGATGCCCAGCACTGGAATGCGGGTGCGGTCCGCCGCGCTCAACTCGGCGAACTCGGTGTCGGCCAGGTAGTCGGGGTTGAACAGCGACTGGTCCACCAGGCCCGCCTGGACCACCCCGAACCCCGCCGCCAGCAGCACGATCATCGGCCAGCCGCCGCCCGTACGCCGGGCCGCCTCCCGGATGAGCACCGCCGCGCCCCCGTACATCGGTGCCAGGACGACCACCACGACCAGCATGTCGGTGCCGGCGAAGCCGCCCCACGAGCACTCGGCGGCCCAGGGAGCGAGGATCAGCAGCGCCAGGACCGGTGCGAGTCGCCGCCGCATCGGCTGCCGGCCGCCGTCGACAGCCGCCCGCTCTTCTCCGTGAGTGGTCATGCCACTGACTCTCCCTGCGACGGGGCACCCACCACCAATGCCATCAGTCATGTCTTCGCCGGCCCGACCGGGAGGGTCGACCTCGACAGACCCGGACGGCAGGAGTAGGACGTACGTATGCGCGCCGCTCTTCCCGTACCGTCCGCCGCCGGTCTCGCCGATCCGGACCGGCCACTGCTCAGCTACCTCGACCACCGCAGCGGCGAGCGTCACGATCTGACCGCCGCCGCGCTGGGTGACCTGGCGGCGCGGGCCGCCGGGCTGTTGCGCGACGGCTGCGGACTGACCCCGGGCAGCCGGGTGGCGGTGCTGTTGCCGCCGCACTGGCGTACCGCTGCTGTGCTGTTGGGGGCCTGGGCGGTGGGGCTCGAGGTGTCGTTCCGGCCGCGCGCCACCGCCGGGCTGCCGGTGCTGGAGCCCGGCGGCGACCGGCCGTACGACGCGGTCCTGGTCACCCCGGAACGCCTGGACGACTGGCTGGAGGACGTGCCGGACGGGCTGCACCGCTACCTCGTGGGCACCGGGCCGCAGGAGTTGGTCGACGTGCCGGTCGGCTGGCTCGACTGGTCCGTGGAGGTGCTGCGGCACGGCGTCGCCCCGAGCGACCGGCCCGTGCTGCACGCGAACGACGCGGCCAGCCCGGACGGCACCAGCTACGCCGAGTGGGGTTCGATCGCCAGGGCGGTGGCCGAGCAACTCGACCTGCGGGCCGGTGACCGACTGCTGGTCGACGTCGCCGAGCACGAGCAGCCGCTGAAGTGGCTGCTCGCTCCGCTCTCCGCAGGTGCCACCGTGCTGCTCTGCGCCAACCTCGACCCCACCCACCGGGACACCGTCGCCGCCGCCGAACAGATCACCCGCGTCCTCTAAGAGACGACTCCGATGCGGCAACATCCCTGTTGTTGCTGTGTCGGCTCCGAGCCTCCGAGGTGAGGCAGCAACAACAGGGATGTTGCGCAGATCTTGCCGAGGGTGCGGTCAGTCGAACGAGGGGAGCGTCGGGCCGAGGACGTCGTCGGCGTCGACGATGGTGTACGCGTACCCCTGCTCGGCGAGGAAGCGCTGCCGGTGGGCGGCGTACTCGGTGTCGATGGTGTCCCGGGAGACCACGGTGTAGAAGTGGGCCTGCCGGCCGTCGGCCTTCGGGCGCAGCACCCGGCCCAACCGTTGCGCCTCCTCCTGGCGGGAGCCGAACGTGCCGGACACCTGGATCGCCACCGCCGCCTCGGGCAGGTCGATGGAGAAATTTCCCACCTTGGAAATCACCAACGTACGCACCTCCCCGGTGCGGAACGCGTCGAAGAGGCGTTCGCGCTCCTTGTTGGTGGTCGAGCCCTGCACGATCGGGGCGTCGAGATACTCGCCCAGCTGGTGCAGTTGGTCGATGTACGCGCCGATGACAAGCGTCTGCTCGTCCGGATGCCGGTTGAGCAGGGCGCGCACCACCGGCAGCTTGGTGCGGGCGGTGGCCGCCATCCGGTAGCGCTCCTCCGCCTCCGCCGTCGCGTACGCCATCCGCTCGGCGTCGGTGAGGGTGACCCGGACCTCGACACACTCGGCGGGGGCGATCCAGCCCTGCGACTCGATGTCCTTCCAGGGCGCGTCGTACCGCTTCGGGCCGATCAGGCTGAACACGTCGCCCTCCCGGCCGTCCTCGCGTACCAGGGTGGCGGTCAGGCCCAGCCGGCGGCGGGCCTGGAGGTCCGCGGTGAAGCGGAAGATCGGCGCGGGCAGCAGGTGCACCTCGTCGTAGACGACCAGGCCCCAGTCCCGGGCGCCGAACAGGTCCAGGTGGGTGAAGGCGCCGCCGCGCCGCGAGGTGAGCACCTGGTACGTGGCGATGGTGACCGGGCGGATCTCCTTGCGCTCGCCCGAGTACTCGCCGATCTCCTCCTCGGTCAGCGAGGTGCGGGCGATCAGTTCCCGCTTCCACTGCCGGCCGGCCACCGTGTTGGTGACCAGGATCAGCGTGGTGGCCTTCGCCTCCGCCATCGCCGCCGCACCCACAAGCGTCTTGCCGGCCCCGCAGGGCAGCACCACCACACCCGATCCGCCGGCCCAGAACGCCTCGACCGCCTCCCGCTGGTACGACCGCAGCGTCCACGGCTTCCCGCCGTCCTTGCCGGCCTCGGCCAGCTCGATCGGGTGCGCCTCACCGTCGACGTACCCGGCGAGGTCCTCCGCCGGCCAGCCGAGCTTGAGCAAGGCCTGCTTGAGCCGCCCCCGCTCGGAGGGGTGCACCGCGATGGTGTCGTCGTCGATGCGGTTGCCGAGCATCCCGGCGAGCTTCTTGCTCTTGGCCACCTCGACCAGGACCACCCGGTCCAGGGCGCGCAGGACGAGGCCGTGCGCCGGGTCGTTGGCGAGTTGGAGCCGCCCGTACCGGTCCATCGTCTCGGCGACGTCCACCAGCAGCGCGTGCGGCACCGGGTACCGCGAATACTTGATCAGCGCGTCCACCACGCCCTCGGCGTCGTGCCCGGCGGCGCGGGCGTTCCACAACCCGAGCGGCGTCAGCCGGTACGTGTGCACGTGCTCGGGCGAGCGTTCCAACTCGGCGAAGGGCGCGATGGCCATCCGGCAGGACTGTGCGTCGGGATGGTCGATCTCCAGCAGGAGGGTCTTGTCCGACTGCACGATAAGTGGTCCACCACTCACGCCGAATCCTCTCGTCCGTACGGCTGATCCGGCCGCCGAGGCAGGTGGCTGACCTGCCACTGGGCGACCATCCAGTGTTGCACGCGCGGGCGGGCGGCGAGAAAGTGCTCATCCTGCGCAACCCTGCCGGTGCTGCGGCGCGTCTAGCAGTAGGGGACGAGTTGTCGAGGTCGGCGGCCCGCCGGGTCGCGAGACGGGCCACCCGTACGCCCTCGCGGTCGTCATGCCGGTCGGTGCCGGTGCGCAGCGCGTTCGATCCACGGCCGGACGGGCCAGGAAAGCGGGGGCCGTTCCCGTCGCAGTGGAAGCCAACGGGGGCGAGCGGCGCGCCCGGACCGCACCGGCACCCCTCCGCACTCGTTGCGCACCCGGCACCGCAGGGTACGAGCCGAGTCGGATCGTCACCCGATGGTGCTGGCCGACGGCCGTCAAGGGTGACACCCTTGACGTCCAGGGCTGGACCGTACGGGGGAGGGCAGATGACCGTTGACCAGGAAGTTGTCCCCGAGCGCGAACAGGCAGAGTCGTCCGAAACCGTCTCCACCGCCACCGTGGTCGCGTACGCGATCGTCGGTGTCGTCCTGTTCGGCTGGTTTCTGTTCGGCTGGCTGGTGCTCCAGCAGGGCTTCGTCGACTCGGTCGGCGAGGCGGCCGGCACCGGGTTCACCCTGCTGTTGATCGTGGCGATCGTCGGGTCGGTGCGGCGCAGCCGCCGCTGAACCGGCCGCCCTCACTTCTCCAGCACTGCCGCGGTGATCCGGTGCAGGGCGAAGGTGTGCAGCATCTCGGTCCGCTCGTCCTCGGCGCGCAGGTAGCCCGCGCCGAGCGAGACGGGTCGCACCAGCCGGGACGCGGTTGCCCCGTGCGCGTCGACGTAGCCGACCCAGACCAGCGCCTTGTCGCGTACCGCCTGCTGAAGCACGGCCAGGGCGTCGTGGTGACTGTGCGCGGGAACCGGCCCGCCCGGCGTCGCGCCGCGCACCACCGCCGGGGCCCGTCGGGCCGCCCGCGCCACCGCGTCACCCCGCCGGATCTGCTCCACCACGCCGAGCAGACGCGGCAGCGGCAGACGTGGGGTGGCGAGCGGGTCGAGCGCCCGGGTCGCCACCGACACCCTGGCCGGTGCCCGTCGGGTCTTCGGCCGGGAGAGCACCGTCGAACCGGTGGCGTCCTCGGCCACCGGGGCGTAGCCGGCCTCCCGCAGCACGGTGAGCAGCCGACCGCCCTGGTACGGGGTCACCAGCACGGTCGGCGCGAGGCGGCGCAGCGCCAGCGCCTCCACCCGCCGGTCCGCCAGCACCTCGGCCAGCAGCGCCTCGTCGTCGCTGCGCAGGTACGCCCCGGCGGAGCCGATGCGCAGCCCGCCGTGCTTGCGGGCCACGTCGTCGACCAGGTAGGTCAATCCCTGCGGCACCGGTGTGCGGGACCGACGACGGAACAGGTCGTGCAGGTCGTCCGCGGAGTAGCCGGCATCCAGGGCCCGCCGCACACTGCCCGTGGTGATCCGGTGCACGCTCGCCCCGCCGGCCGACTCCGGCTCGGCGATCACCTCCAACTCGGCGGCGAGCGCCGGCTCCGGCGGCCCGGGCACCACCACGCTCAGGTCGGCCTGGACGAGGAAGTGGTCCACCGGGGCAGGCAGCAACGTGTCCAGGGCCCGGATCGCGCTGCCGCCGTCCTCGGCGTCGGCCCGCAGCCCGAGCGGGTCGTCCGTGGCATCGTCCTCGCCCGCCGTCGCCTCGGCCAGCAGCAGCCGTCCGTACGAGGTGAGCGCCCCCAGCCCGGTCACGCCCAGCGTGGCCGCCTCGGCCAGCACCTCCCGATGCGCGTTCTCCCGGCCACGGCTGCGTCGGGGCGCCCGCCAGTCCAGCAGCGCCAGCACCTCCTCGGCACTGGGCGCGGCGGCCGGTTCCAGATCCGCGAGCACACCGAGTACCGCCCGCCGGGCGGCCGGGGCGCCGGCCCGTTCCGCCTCCGCCGAGAGCACCGTGATCGGCCGGTCCCGGTCGTCGCGCTGCCCGACCAGCCCGACCTGCCGGGTCATGGTCAGCCAGGCCCGGGCCAGCTGCTCCCAGCGCTGTGCCAGCGAACCAGCCCGCCACAGCTCGTACCCGGCCGTGGGCAGCACCTGCTGGTCGGCGCCGTATCGACCGGCGGCACCGGGCAGCTCCATCTCACCGGTCAGCCCGGCCGCGTACGCCACTTCCAGCAGCAGTGCGGCGGTCGACTCGTCCAGCCCGGTGGCCCGCGCCAGCCGGCGCAGGTCACGTACGCCGATCCCACCGGACCGCAGCACCGGCGCCGGCTCAGCGACCAACTGCTCCAGCAGCGCCTCGGTGTGGCGTACCACCTCCATGGTCTGCCCGGCTCCGGCGGAGTCGGCGGCCTTCGGCTCGCGCGGCGTCGCGGCCACCGGGGGCGGACTGCTGCTCAACGGGCCCAGCGGACCGGTCTCACGGCGCAGCAGCAACCCGATCTCCCGGGGCAGCTCGACCATGCCGGTGGTGCCACCCTTGCCACCGGAGACCCGCACCAGCAGCCGGTGGTCGACCAGCCAGCGCACCGGGGAACCGGTCGGCGCCCCGCCGTTGGTGTCGTCCGGCGGCAGGTCGTCGTCCGCGCCGACCGCCGGTGCCTGCAACGCGCCGGGCGGCACGCTGCCGACCGGTGGGCCGGCGGCGAGCCGGTCCAGGATCGCCCGGGCCGACGGCGGCGCGGACAGCAGCGTCCGCCGCAGCTTCGCCGGGTCCGCGCAGAGCGCGGCGGTGCGCGCGTCCAGCTCCGTCGCCGGCCGACCGAGCCCCGCAGGGTACGGAGAGATCTCGTCGATGCCGCCGACGAGGTGCAGGGCGTGGTCGGGGCCGTACAGCAGGAACCGGGCCCGCAGCCGGTCGACGGCGGCCCGGACGGCGGTGGGGGCGGGTGGATTCGGGCCGGTGGTGGCCAGGGCCAGCACCCCGTCGACCGAGGTGGTGCCGTCGGCCGGGTCACGGGTCAACCGGGCGGCATCCATGATCTGAAGCGTGAACTGGTCCAGCCCGTCCAACGCGCGCGACACCGAGACGCGGGACTGTGCCCGGATGGCGAGGGCGGCCACGTCGGCGGGGACCGGTACGACGAGGTCGGGCCGGAGCTGAAGGAGCGCGGCGAGGGACTCGTCGGGCAGCGACCGCAGGTGGTCGGCGAGTGAGGTGCTCATCGTCGTTCCACGCTAGCCCGGTCGGGGCCACTCCCGCCCATCGGACGACCCGGCCGGTCCGGCTGGCCGGGTAGCTTTCCAGGATGCCCCCGTTGACCGTTGGCTTCGACCTCGACATGACCCTCGTCGACTCGCGTCCCGGTATCGCCGCGACCTATCGCGCGCTCACCGAGCGGACCGGGGTACCCGTCGACGCCGACGCCGCCGTGTCCCGGCTCGGCCCGCCGCTGCGTACCGAGATCGCCCGCTGGTTTCCACCGGATCAGGTCGAGGAGGCGGTGAGCATCTTCCGCGAGCTGTATCCGGCCTACGCGGTCACGCCGACCGTGCCGCTGCCCGGCGCGGCGGCGGCCCTCGATGCGATTCGCGACCGGGGCGGCCGGGTGTTGGTGGTCACTTCCAAGATCGGCCGGCTGGCCCGGCTGCACCTGGACCATCTGGGGCTGGTCGTGGACGAGCTGGCCGGCGACCTGTTCGCTGAGCAGAAGGCGACCGCGTTGCGGGCGCACGGGGCGACCCACTACGTCGGCGACCACGTGGCGGACATGGTGGCCGCTGGTGCGGCCGGGGTGCCCGGCATCGCGGTGGCCTCGGGCCCGTGTACGGCCGACGAGCTGCGGGCCGCCGGGGCGGCGGCGGTGCTGGCGGATCTCACCGGATTCCCGGCGGCGCTCGACGGGATGATCCGGCTAGCCTTGAGGCAGTAGACGGTTCAAGCGAAGCAGAGGTTCTCAGGTGCCTACGGGTCGAGTGAAGTGGTACGACGCGACCAAGGGATACGGGTTCGTCACCAGTGACGAGGGTGGCGACGTGTTCCTGCCGAAGGCCGCGCTACCCGCCGGTGTCACCGATCTCAAGGGCGGCCAGCGGGTCGACTTCAGCGTGGTGGACAGCCGGCGGGGTGCGCAGGCGATGGGGGTGAAGCTGCTGGACGCGCCGCCGTCGGTGGCGGAACTGCGCCGACGCCCCGCCGAGGAGCTGCACGGCCTGGTCGAAGACATGATCAAGGTGCTGGAGGCGAAGGTGCAGCCGGACCTGCGCCGGGGCCGCTTCCCGGACCGCAGGACCGCGCAGAAGATCGCTCAGCTGGTCCACGCGGTCGCCCGCGAGCTGGAGGTCTGAGGCACGAGCCCGGCGTCGGCGGCCCGACCGAGCAGCGCCTCGACGGCAGCGAAACCCGCCTCACCCAGGTCGGCGGTGAACTCGTTGACGTAGAGGCCGATGTGCCGGTCCACCACGTCGGGCTCCATCTCCTGGGCGTGCGCCAGCACGTACGCCCGGCTGGCCGCCGGATCGTCCCAGGCCCGCTGGACGGAATCCCGAATCCAGCCAGCGGCCTGCTGCGGGTCGACCACGCCCCGCCGGGCCAGGATGGCACCGAGCGGGATCGGCAGCCCGGTGTCCGACTCCCACCACTCGCCCAGGTCGACCAGGGCGGTGAGACCGTGGCGGGGATAAGTGAACCGGGCTTCGTGGATCACCAGCCCGGCGTCGTACCGACCCTCGGCCACGCCCGGCATGATCTCGTGGAACGGCACCACCTCGATGCGCCGCGGCGTCCGCCCGGCCGCCCAGAGCCGGAACAGCAGGTACGCCGTGGTCCGGTCACCCGGCACCGCCACTGTGGCATCGGTGAGATCGTCGCGCTCCGGCCCGCCACCGCGGTCGGTGCGGGTGAGCACCAACGGGCCACATCCCCGACCCAACGCACCCCCACAGGGCAGCAGGTGGTAATCACCCAGCAGCCACGGCAGCGCCGCGTAACTCACCTTCACCAGGTCGAACGCGCCCCGCTCGGCAGCCGTGTTGGTGACGTCCACGTCGGCGTACGTCACCTTGACCGGCGGCGCACCGGGCACCTGTCCGTGTACCAGCGCGTGGAAGACGAACGTGTCGTTGGGGCAGGGCGAGATCGCCAGCGAGAGCGCCACACCCCCACCGTAACCCCGCCGACCCGACCCGCTGCCAGCGCGGCAGCGCCCCCACCCAAGATCCGGGCAACTTCCCGGATCTTGCTGCCTGAACTCGGCCAGAATCAGCAACATCGCCGAAGTTGCGCGGATCTTGGGATGGGGTTGGCGGGTCAGCGTAGGGCGGACGCGGCGGCGGTGAGGGCGGTGAGGGCGTCGCGCATGCGCCACCCGTCGCGGTCGCGGGGGCCGATCGGGTTCGAGATGGTACGCAGCTCCGCGAAGGGCACGCCGGCCTGGCTGGCGGCGACCGCCACGCCGTACCCCTCCATGGCCTCGGCCACCGCCTCCGGGTGACGCCGGACCAGCTCCTCCGTGCTGGCGGCGGTGCCGGTCACGGTGCTGACGGTCAGCACCGGTCCCACGATCGCGGCCGGCAGCGCCGTGCGCAGGCCGGTAAGCAGTGTCGGGTCGACGTCGACGGCGGTGCCGCCGCCGAGCAGTTCGGCCGGCATGCCGAGTTCGTCGATCGGAAGGAAACCGTCGGGAGACTCCGCGCCCAGGTCGGCGGCGACGGCCCGGGTGCCGAGCACGGTGTCACCGACCGCGACCCGGCCGGCGAAGCCGCCAGCGACCCCCGCACTTACCACTGCCCGGTACGGGCGGCCGGCCATCTCGGCGAGCGCCAGCAACCGGGCGGTCGCCGCACCGGCGACCGCCGGGCCCACCCCTACCGGCAGCACCGCCACGGCCGGGTCGGCGAGGCCGGCCTGGATGGCTTCCGCCTCGGCGGGAACCGCGGTCACCACCAGCAGACCGCTCACGTGAGCGAGCCCGGTGAGCTGCGCCGCGTCTCATCGTCGCCACCACCGGAACCGGTGATCGTCGAGGACGGGCGATAGATGTGGAAGCCCGG
Source organism: Verrucosispora sp. WMMD573 (assembly GCF_027497175.1). Lineage (NCBI taxonomy): Bacteria > Bacillati > Actinomycetota > Actinomycetes > Micromonosporales > Micromonosporaceae > Micromonospora > Verrucosispora sp. WMMD573. Next base: position 1,958,821 of record NZ_CP114901.1, read on the forward strand.
CGGCGCCATACCCGGCTCGTCGGGACCACGTCCGCCCTGGAAGGGGGCCGGCGACGTGGGGGTGGGCTCGGCGTGCTCCGACTCGTCGGTGTGCTCCGACTCGGCCTGCTTCTCGGCGGCCAGCTCGTCGTCGGTCAGTGGCCGTCCGTGCAGCTTCTCGGCCCGGAGCCGCCGGGCCATCACCAGACCCCGGGCGGCGGCGAGGGCACCGACACCGGCGGCGACGGCGATGCCGATCCGGCCGTCGAAGGGTACGAGCCCCAGCCCGCCACCGGCGACGAAGGCGAGCATCAGCACCGTCTCGGAGTGGGCGAAGGAACTGGCCCGCAACCGCTCCGGGATGCGTTCCTGGATCGAGGCGTCCACGGCCAGCTTGGCGATGCCGCTCATCATCGCGGTGACCACGCAGAGCAGGGCGACCATCGGCAGCGAGAAGCTCAGCACGGTGAGTACGCCCACCCCGGCGACGATCACCATGCCGCTGGACTGGAGAGCGGCCGGGCGGTGGATGCGCAACCGGGTACCGATCGCGGTGGCCAGGAAGGTGCCGACTGCCAGTGCGCCGCCGACCAGGCCGAGCGATCCCTCGTCCCCCAGATCACGCCCGAACATCACGGTGGTCAGGTCGCCTGCCTTGATGGTGAAGGCGAGGAAGAGCAGCAGGAAACCGTAGACCGCGCGCAGCGTGGCCGCACCGACCAGGGTCGAGATCACCAGTCGTCCGGCGGGTCTGCCCCGGCCCAGCGGCCGTTCGTCAGTGCCTCGACGTAGCGCCCGCAGTGGTCGCGGTACCCGTTCCGGCGGTTCGGAGTCCGCCTTCGGTGGCAGCCGGAGGGCGATCACCATGCCGACCAGGAAGATCACTGACGCGACCCGCAACGGCCACTGCGGTCCGAACCAGAACGCGGCCAGGCCGATCGGAGCGACCAGGGCGCCCGCGACCGTGCCGTAGACGCTGGCCCGGGCACCGACCTGGGAGAGGCCGAGCCCTTCGGGCAGCAGCCGGGGTACGGCTGCGGAACGCGCCACCCCGTACGCCCGGGAGAGCGCCAGCACGCCGAAGGCCGCCGGATAGAGCCCGAAGCCGTGGATGTAGTCGGAGATCAGCCAGGCCAGGAACGCCCGGCCCAACATCGTCGTGGCCAGGGCGTAGCGACGGCCGTGCCGGAAGTGGTCGAGTAGCGGCCCGACCACGGGTGCGAGCATGGCGAAGGGCACCATGGTCACCAGCAGGTAGAGCGCGACCTTGCTCCGCGCCTCGCCGAGCGGCACGTTGAAGAAGATCGTCCCGGCCAGTCCGATGGCGATAAGCGTGTCACCGGCACAGGAGATCGCGTGCAGGTCGAACAGACGGACCATGCCCGTCTCCCCGCCGGCGCCCCGGGCCCGGGCCCGCGCGGCGCTGCGGGTCATCCAGCGGCCGCTGGTCAGGGAGCCGCGCAGCATCAGCCGGGTGGCGCGGATGCCGGTGCCGACGGTCCGCCCGAGGAGGGACCGCTCAGAGCGGGAGAACAGCGGCATGGCACCCATCCTGGCCCATCGGCCGGGGCAATGCTGCGCCACCGCCGGAGAACACCTCTGGGGAGTGCCTCACAGTTCACCCACCCGATGGGGAACAATGGTCGGGTGACCAGGCCCGCTTCCGCCCGTGCCGCCCGTCTCGACCAGGTCTGCGCCGCCGCCGTCGAGGTGGCGCGCGCCGGCATCACCGAGGTGGGCCCCGACGACGTCGGCGACCACCTCCAGGCCGTCGCTGAGGGCGACCGGCTCGTCACGCACTACTTCGAGTGTCGGCTGGCCGGCTATCGCGGCTGGCGGTGGGCGGTGACCGTGACCCGGGTGCCGCGCAGCCGTACGGTGACTCTCTGCGAGACGGTCCTGCTGCCCGGGCCGGACGCGTTGCTCGCGCCCGGCTGGCTGCCGTGGCAGGAGCGGCTCAAGCCCGGCGACCTGGGTCCCGGCGACCTGCTGCCGACCCCGTCGGACGACGAGCGACTCCAGCCCGGCTACCTCCTCTCCGACGATCCGGCGGTCGAGGAGACCGCCTGGGAGCTGGGGCTGGGCCGGCCCCGGGTGATGTCGCGGGAGGGTCGGATCGAGACGGCCCAGCGCTGGTACGACGGCGATCACGGCCCCTCGGCGCCGATCTCCGCCTCCGCGCCCGCCGCCGCGCGCTGCGGCACCTGCGGCTTCTACCTGCCGCTCGCGGGCAAGCTGCGGCAGTGCTTCGGTGTCTGTGGCAACTTCTACGCACCGGACGACGGCCGGGTGGTCAGCGCCGACCACGGCTGCGGCGCCCACTCGGAGACGCTTGTCGAGGCCGACACGGCGGTCGACGAGATGCCCACCGTCTACGACGACAGCGCGGTGGAGCCGATGGCGGTCAGCCGCGCCGCCGGGTCCGTGGAGAGCGGCGAGCCGGCGGAACCGTACGGGCACTCCTGACCGGGGCCGCCCGCCGTCGGGTCAACCTGCGGCGCGACGGCGGCGACGGTTGGCGTCGTGCCGCATCATCACCGCCAGACCGGGGAAGCCCCACAGGAATCCGGCCAGGCAGATCCAGAGCCAGTTCTCGTGGCCGCTGGCGACCAACCGGTCGCGGAAGATCAGCAGCACCAGCCCGGCGACGGTCCAGGCCGCCATCCCGGCGAGGGCGAACGGCACCATCGGCGGGTCGAGCGGCTCGGGGCGGGGTGGCGGGGTCGGCACCCGGCCAGCGTACGTGACCCTGCTTCCCGACAGGCCGGCCATCTGCGACGATGCGCGCGACAACCCGATGATCCGCTGTGAGGTTCCTGATGGCAGTAGCGCCGCCCGACAACGGCACCCCACCCGACTCCCGCCAGCCGCGCAACGGCTTCGACAGGTACTTCGAGATCTCGGCCCGTGGCTCGACGCTCACCCGCGAGGTACGCGGCGGCCTGGCCACCTTCTTCACGATGGCGTACATCGTGGTGCTCAACCCGCTCATCCTCGGCAGCGCCGTCGACGGTGACAATCAGACCCTGCCGATCCCCGCGATCGCGGCGGCCACCGCCCTGATCGCGGGTCTGATGACCATCCTGATGGGCGTGGTCGGCCGCTTCCCGCTGGCGGTCGCCGCCGGGCTCGGCGTCAACGCCCTGGTGGCGTACGAGATCGCGCCCGAGATGACCTGGGCCGACGCGATGGGCCTGGTGGTGATCGAGGGTCTGATCATCGCGGTGCTGGTGCTGACCGGGCTGCGTACGGCGGTCTTCCGCTCGGTGCCGACCCAGATGAAGACGGCGATCGGTGTGGGCATCGGCCTGTTCCTCACCATCATCGGCCTGGTGGACGCCGGTTTCGTCAGGCGGATTCCGGACGAGGCGAACACCACGGTCCCGGTCGGCCTCGGCATCGGCGGCAAACTCGTCAGCTGGCCGATGCTGGTCTTCGTGGTCGGCCTGCTGGTGACCCTGGTGCTGGTGGTACGCCGGGTCAAGGGCGCCATCCTGATCGGCATCCTCGCCTCCACGGTGCTGGCCATGCTGGTGGAGGCGGTGGGCGACATCGGTCCGTCCTTCGTCGACGGGGTGCCGAACCCGAAGGGCTGGTCGCTTAACGTTCCGACGCTGCCGAGCAACCCGTTCGACGTTCCGGACCTTTCCCTGCTCGGCCAGTTCAACGTGCTGGACTCGTGGGGGCGGGCCGGTTGGCTGGTCGTGCTGATGTTCATCTTCACCCTGCTCATCACCGACTTCTTCGACACCATGGGCACGATGGTGGCCGTCGGCCAGGAAGGCGGCATGCTCGACGAGCAGGGCACTCCGCCGCGTACCAGGGAGATCCTGCTGGTCGACTCGATCGCGGCGGCCAGCGGTGGTGCGGCCAGCGTCTCCAGCAACACGTCGTACATCGAGAGCGCCGCCGGTGTCGCGGAGGGTGCCCGGACCGGAGTGGCCAACCTGGTCACCGGCGTGCTCTTTCTGCTGGCCATGTTCCTGGCACCGCTGGTGGTGGTCGTCCCGTTCGAGGCGGCGTCCGTCGCGCTTGTGGTGGTCGGCTTCCTGATGATGACGGCGGTACGGACGATCGACTGGTCCGACTACGAGATCGCCATCCCGGCCTTCCTCACCATCGTGTTGATGCCGTTCACCTACTCGATCTCGAACGGGATCGGGGCTGGGCTGATCGTGTACGTGGTGATCAAGCTGGCCAAGGGCAAGTCCCGGGAAATCCACCCGCTGCTGTACGCGGTGGCGGCGCTGTTCGTGGTGTACTTCCTGCGCGGTCCGATCGAGGCGCTGCTCTTCTGACAGCCGCCCGGGCCGGGTGGGTGATCCGCCTGTCCGGCCCGGGAGCAGAGACGTCGAGGTGAGCATGGTCATATCCGCTGCGGCTCGGTCAGCTAATTAGTTAGGCTAACTATCGTGACGGAGCGGACGGTGACGGCTCAGAGCATGCCACCGGCGCAGCTGGCCCTCCAGTTGCGTGATGCGATCACCCGGTTGAACCGGCGGGTCCGCCAGGCCCGGCCGGTTGGTGACCTCACGGTCACCCAACTGTCCGCGCTCACCAGCCTTCGGCTGGCGGGCGCGCTCACGCCGCGGGAGCTCGCCGACGTCGAACGGGTGCAGCCACCGACGATGACCAAGATCGTCGCGAAGCTGGAGGAGCGTGGCCTCGTGCAGCGCACCCCGCACCCGACCGACGGCCGGCAGGTCATCCTCGCGACGACCGAGGGGGGCCGGGCCGTGCTCGACCAGTTCGAGCGGGTCCGGGACGAGTGGCTGGCCCGCCGGCTGGCCGAGCTGACTGACACCGACCGGGAGACCCTGCACCAAGCCGCGGAGATCCTTCAGCGAATCTCCCGCGCCTGACGCCGCGCACACCGGGTGTGCGCCCCGCGCCGTGCCGTCCGTCGTTGACGACGCGTACGACCGCGAGGAGGCGCACCAAGAGTGCAGGCAAGGCTGAGCACGATGTTCCAGTCCCTACAGGTCCGCAACTACCGGCTCTTCGCATTCGGGCAACTGATCAAGCTGATCGGTGTCTGGATGATGTTCATCGCCCAGGACTGGCTGGTCCTCGAGCTTTCCGGCGACTCGGCCACCGCGCTCGGCGTGGTCGTAGCTCTCCAGTTCACGCCCGTACTGCTGCTCACGCTGCTCTCCGGTCGGCTCGCCGACCGATACGACAAGCGGATGCTCCTGTTCATCGCCAACGCGTTCTGGACCGTGCTGTCGCTGGCCATGAGCGTGCTGGTGCTCACCGATCTGGTTCAGCTCTGGCACGTCTTCGTCTTCGCCGCCCTGCTCGGTGTGGCCAACGCGATGGAGACCCCGGTACGCCAGGCGTTCGTCTCCGAGCTGGTCGGCACGGCACTGCTGCCCAACGCGCTCTCACTCAACGCGGCCGTGTTCAACTCGGCCCGGATCGTCGGCCCGGCCGTGGCCGGCCTGGCCATCGCCGTCTTCGACGTCGGGCCGGTCTTCCTCGTCACCGCGCTCAGCTCGATCGCGCCGCTGGTCACGGTGATCCGGATGCGGTCGACCGAACTGCACCGGGAGCCGCTGCCGGCGCGTGGCGAGCGGGCCGCCGCGACCGTGCTCGACGGGCTGCGCTACGTCGCCCGCCGCCCCGACCTGCTGCTCCCGATGGTGGTGATGTCGGTGATCGGGATGTCGTTGTTCAACTTCCAGCTGACGCTGGCGGCCCTGGCGAAGACCGTCTTCAACACCGGGGCGGCCTCGTTCGGCCTGTTCAGCACCACGCTCGCGGCCGGCGCGCTGGTCGGCGCACTGGCCGGGACCGGGCGGCGGAGCCGGCCCTCGGTGTGGCTGGTGCTGGGTGCCGCGATCGGCTGCGCCACCTTCGGCACGCTCGTCGGGCTGGCTCCGGCGTACTGGATGGTGGTCGCCCTGCTGCCGCCCACCGGCTTCTTCATGGTCTACTTCGCCCAGGCGGCGAACCAGCGGGTGCAACTCGGCACCGACGCCGCGTTCCGTGGCCGGGTGATGGCGTTGTGGGTGCTGGTGTTCCTCGGCACCAACCCGGTCGGCGCGCCGATCATCGGCTGGGTCGCGGAGACCTTCGGGGCCGGTGCCAGCATCTGGGCCGGTGGCCTGCTCTCGCTTACCACCGCACTGCTGGCGTTGGCCTGGCAGCTACGCCGAGCCGGGGCCCGGCTGCGGTTCCGGGTCCTGCCGCTGCCCCGCTTCTACGTCACCGAGATGTGACGAGCTTCTGTTGCCGGCCCCGCCCGCTGCCCGGTCGGTCCGACGCTGGGGTGTTACCGGCGGTGCGGTAACGCGCCACCGCATGCGCGAGATGCGGAAATTCGGTTACCTGACGCTACGCAGCGACATAGCTTCGATGGGTGGAGGTCCTACGCTTACTGCTCCTGGCCGTGGCGCTTGCCGCCGTGGTCTTCGTGCCGGTGCTCATCGCGCTTGTCATCTGCACCGACGAGGTCGTCGACCGGCTGACCTGTCGGTACGGCGAGTGGCGGCAGCGGCGCCGCGAACGGCGCCTGATCGCCCGGCTGAACGAGGCCGTCGACGCGGTCGCGGTCGCCGACCGGATTGATCTCGACGCGCTCGACCGCTCGGAGCGGCGGCCTTTGGAGCAGATCGCCGCCGACCTGCGGTGTCTGCGTCGGGATCGGGCCGGCGGCAGCAGACCTGTGGTGTGGCACAGCGACGTGCTCGGCGCGTACGACGATCGGCTTCGGCTGGCCTGCCATGCGCTGGGCATCACCGAGCATCTCGCCGAGTTGTCCGGTCTGGACCGGCAGATCGAACGGGTACGCGTCGAGGCCGAGCTGGACGCGGCCGGCCTACGGCTGCCGGCCGCCCGCCCCGAGCAACCCGAGCGGAACCATCCCGAGCAGCCTGAGCGGAACTATTAGCTGCCACCATGTGACAGGTGCGACTCTTCATCGCGATCTACCCGCCGGTCGAGGCCATCGCGCACCTGACCACCCGGTTGGCCGGGTTACGCCTGGCGGCGGCCTCGGCCGCCGGCACGAACGTCCGGCTGGTCGACCCGGCCACGGCCCATCTCACGCTCGCCTTCCTCGGCGAGGTCGATCCCGCCCGGCTGGCCGAGCTGCGGCAGGTCCTCCCACGCGCCGTGCAGGCTGCCCACGGTGGTACTGCGACGGAGGCACCCGGCGGTGCTGCGGCGGAGGCACCCGGCGGTGCTGCGGCGGAGGCACCCGGCGGTGCTGCGGCGGAGGCACCCGGCGGGTGCGACGGCCCGCCAGTGCTGCGGCTTGGCGGCGGTGGTCGATTCGGCTGGGGACGCAGCACCGTGCTCTGGGTCGACGTGCGCGGCGACGTCAACCGTCTGGGGGCGCTGGCCGGCGCTGTCCGCGCCGGGCTGAGCGCCGCCGGGTTTCCCGGCGACGAGAAGCCGTTCCGACCGCACCTGACCATCGCCCGACCGGGTGACCGGCTGCCACACGCCAACATCGAGGCGGACCTGGCAACCCTCCACGACTACCTCGGCCCGCCCTGGCTGGCCGAGGAACTGGTGCTGGTGCAGAGCCGGCCCAAACTCCCGCCGCGCTACCACCGTCTCGCCGCCTGGCCTCTCTGAACCCGGCACCGCCCCGCTGACTTCTCGCAGATCTTGTATTTGCGGTCGCTGAAACGTCCGTTATCGGACCAATGTCCCGGCAGGAAGTGCAAGATCGACGCGGCGACGGGGACGGCGGCGCGGGGCCCGCAGGTCAGGATGACTCGCGGGCCGCCGGGCCGGTGCCGAAGAGGACGTCGTCCCAACTGGGCAGGCGCTTGCGTGGCTTGCCACCGGCCTCGCCGGACTCGGAGGCACCACTGGCCGGCGCGTTCGTCCGGCGGGGGCGCAGCACCGCCAACGACGGCACGGCCGGGACCTCCTTGGGCGCGTCCGCGTCGTCGTCGAAGGCCGAGCCCTGGCCGCCGCCGAGCAGCGCCGCAGCGCCCCCGGCGACCGCCCGCTGGCGCTGCGCGTCCGGACCGCCGGCGAGCGCGGCCGGCGATCGTGGTTCGAGACCTCGGCCCGAGGTCGCGCCGAGCGGCCGGTCGAGGGAGGCGAGCAGGGCGTCCCGGCCGGCTCGGATCGGGTCACGACCCGAGCGACCCGGCTCGGCGGGCGACGGCAGCCCGTGCCCACCCCGGCTCGGCTCGCCACGCGACGGGCCGGGCAGGGCGTGGCCGCCCCGCTCCGGTGCCGGCTCCTGGCCCAGGATCGGCGTCGGGCGCTCGGCGCACAGGTACTGCGCCATGTCGTCGTGCGGGGCGACCGACTGCCGGGTCTTGTCCAGATCCCAGACCGCCTGGGCGGTGGCCTTGCCGGACGGCCAGGTGGCGACGATCCGCCAGGTGCCGTCGTCGCGCCGCCATGCGTCCCAGGAGATCTTCTCGGTGTCGATCCCGTGCTGGGCGAGCCGACCGTTGACCACCTCGGCCAGCGGCGTGGGCTTCTCGGCACCCTTTAGTCGGGTGCGCCGGGCGTGCTGGGCGAGCATCGCGCGCTCCTGGAGCACCGGCCCGGCGTAGCGGAGCACCCGGTCGACCGGCACACCGGCGATCCGGGCGACGTCCTCGGCGGACTCGCCGGAGCGGATCCGGGCCTGGATGTCCCGAGGAGACAGCGAGGGCACCGGGGCGGCGGCGGCCGGTGCCACCGCGAGCGTGGGCGTACCCGGCTCGGCGTGCAGCGCTCCGGCGATACGCTCGTCCAACGGCAGGGCGAGCAGTCGCCCGACCTCGTCGGCGAGCACCAGGGCCTGGCCGTCCTCGGAGAGGGCGACGAAGCGTACTGGGCGCATCGCGTTGCCTCCGTCCCGCTTCGCTGGCCGTACGCCACGAGCCGGCCACCCGGGGCGTTGCGCTCCACGGTACGCCCATCCGCCCCCCGGTGGGAGACGCCACGCCCGGTTAAGCGGCGGATCCGCCTGCTCCGGCGCTGTGTCGCGGGTCAGCTGTCGACGGCCGACAGTGGCGTGCTACACGGTCCGAAGTGGTGCGGGGTCAGCCGGGTGTCGGAGGTGGACCGGGGCATCGTACGGTGCGGGCCCGGCGCCCCGGACGGGGTGCCGGGCCCGTGGTCAGGCCGAGTCCGGCGGTCAGAGCCGCTCGACGACGTAGTCGATCGACGCGGTCAGCGCCTCGACGTCGGCCGGCTCGACGGCCGGGAAGAGCGCCACCCGCAGCTGGTTGCGCCCCAGCTTCCGGTACGGCTCGGTGTCGACGATGCCGTTGGCACGCAGCACCTTGGCGATCGCCCCGGCGTCCACCCCGTCGGCGAAGTCGATGGTGGCGACCACGTTGGAGCGCAGCGCCGGGTCAGTGACGAACGGCGTGGCGAAGGAGGAGCGCTCGGCCCAGCCGTAGACGACCGAGGCGCTCTCGGCGGTGCGCTTGGCCGCCCAGGCCAGACCACCGTGGGAGTTCATCCAGTCGGTCTGTTCCGCGGCGAGGAAGATGGTCGCCAGCGCCGGGGTGTTGTACGTCTGCTCCAGCCGCGAGTTGTCGATCGCGGTGACCAGGTCGAGGAACGCCGGGATGTACCGCCCCGAGGTCTTGACCTCGGCGGCCCGCTCCAGCGCGGCCGGCGACATCAGGGCCAGCCAGAGCCCACCGTCGGAGCCGAAGCACTTCTGGGGAGCGAAGTAGTAGACGTCGGTCTCGCCCACGTTGACCTCCAGCCCACCGGCGCCGGAGGTGGCATCGACCAGCAGCAGGGCGCCGGGGTCGGCACCGGCCACCCGGGTGATCGGCACCGCCACGCCGGTCGAGGTCTCGTTGTGCGGGGTGGCGTAGACATCCACGCCAGCCTCGGCGGCCAGCGCCGGGGCGCTGCCCGCGTCGGACTTGCGGACCGTCGGCTCACCGAGGAAGGGCGCGTCCTTCACGGCCTTGGCGAACTTGGCACCGAACTCGCCGAAGCTGGCGAACTGCGCCCGGTCGCGGATCAGTCCGAACGTGGCGACCTCCCAGAAAGCCGTGGTGCCACCGTTGCCGATGATCACCTCGTAGCCCTCGGGGATAGAGAAGAACTGGGCGATGCCGGAGCGCAACCGGGCCACCTGGTCGCGGACGGTCTTCTGCCGGTGCGAGGTGCCCAGGTAGCTCGTGGCCACCTCGGCGAGCGCGGAGACCGCCGCCGGACGGACCTTGGACGGCCCGCAGCCGAATCGGCCGTCGGCGGGCTTGATCTCGTCGGGAATCCGGATGGTCGGTGCGTCAGCCACGGTCTTGAAGATCCTTCCGAATGGGCGAGGCGGGCCCGGTCCACGCCGGTGCGGATCGAGGACGCCGTGCGTACGCCCGCACGGTGCGGTCAGGGATCCGGGCCCCGGTCCGGCGACACTGCCGATCCTTATCCTCGCACCAGCGCCACCCCGACCGGCCGCTGGTCCCACGACCGGGCCTGAGTCCTGCACCACATCGCCCGCCTCCGCCGCAACCAGCGAACGATCCGTTGGCGCACCTGGAGGCGCACCGGCGCTCGGCGGCTCGTGCTGATGCCGGGCGGGGTGCGGCGTCGCGGAGACCTCGGCTGGTCGGCCGAGATCTCCGCGCTCCGTCAGTAGGGGCTCCTGCCGCCACCTGAGGCGGTACGTCTCAACTCAGACGTCGTGGGGGACGGCGTCCCAGCCGTCGACCTCGTGCGGCTTGCGGGTGCCCGGGCCCACGTAGCGGGCCGAGGGACGGACCAGCCGCTGGAGCTTCTTCTGCTCCAGGATGTGTGCGCTCCAGCCGCCCATCCGGGCACAGGTGAACATGGAGGTGAACATGTGCGCCGGAACCTCGGCGAAGTCGAGCACCACGGCGGACCAGAACTCGACGTTCGTGGCGAGCACCCGGTCCGGCCGGCGGGCCTGCAACTCGGCGAGGGCCGCCTTCTCCAGCGCCTCGGCGACCTCGAAGCGCGGAGCACCCAGCTCCCGGGCGGTGCGGCGGAGCACCCGGGCGCGCGGATCCTCGGCCCGGTAGACCCGGTGCCCGAAGCCCATCAGCCGCTCACCCCGGTCGAGCACGCCCTTGACGTAGCCCTCCGCGTCACCGCTGCGCTCGACCGCCTCCAGCATGGTCAGCACCCGCGACGGCGCGCCGCCGTGCAGCGGGCCGGAGAGCGCGCCGATGCCCGAGGAGATGCAGGCGGCGGCGTCCGCTCCGGTGGAGGCGACGATCCGGGCGGTGAAGGTGGAGGCGTTCAGGCCGTGCTCGGCGGCCGAGATGAAGTACGCGTCGACGGCCTTGACGTGCCGGGGATCGGGCTCGCCGCGCCACCGCTTCATGAAGCGCTCGACGACCGTCTCCGCCTTGTCGATCTCCTTCTGCGGAACCGCCGGCAGCCCGAGGCCGCGAGCGGACTGGGCGACGAAGGAGAGCGCGGTGACCGACACCCGGGCAAGGTCCTCACGGGCCTGCCCGTCGGAGATGTCCAGCAACTGCTGCAAGCCCCAGTACGGAGCGAGCATGGCCACGGCGGACTGCACGTCGACCCGGATGTCGCCGGAGTGCACCGGCACCGGGAACGGCTCGGCCGGCGGCAGGCCCGGGCCGAAGCGGCCGTCGACCAGCAGCGCCCAGACGTTGCCGAAGGAGACCTGGCCGATCAGGTCCTCGATGTCGACCCCGCGATAGCGCAGCGCGCCGCCTTCGCGGTCGGGCTCGGCGATCTCGGTTTCGAAGGCTACGACGCCTTCAAGTCCGGGTTTGAAATCGGCCATCTCACTGCTCCTGGTGTGTGGTCGGTGCGCCCGCCCGGGCTCGGTGTCCCGGCCCCGGCCGGGTGAGCGCCTTAGGCGACCCTCAGGGATGTGTTCGTGACATCTTGCCTGCTGGTGGCCGGGTGCGCGAGACGCTGTCGATGTGCTGCTGGCGACATCCCGCTTGCCGGGCTCCTCCCGGCACGGATAAGACTGGGCCGGACGGGCTGGTCGGCGGGCGCGTACCGGCCCGACGGGGGAGGAGCGGGAACGTGATGGGGGACACACCGGTGCCAGCCGGGATGCGGCACGAGTACGCCGCCGATTCCGGCCTGACGGAGAGCGAGCTGGCCGCCGACTGGCACGCCCAGTTCGACAGGTGGTTCGCCGACGCGGTCGCCGCCGAGTTGCCCGAGCCGAACGCCATGGTGTTCGGCACCGCCGACGCCGCCGGGCGGCCGAGCGCGCGGACGGTGCTGCTCAAGGGGTACGACCCGGAAGGTTTCGTGCTGTTCACGAACTACGGCTCCCGCAAGGGCGTCGAGGTGGCCGCCAACCCGTACGCCAGCCTGCTCTTTCCCTGGTTCCCGATGCAGCGGCAGGTGATCGTCGCCGGCCCGGTGGAACGTGTCGACCGGGCCGAGACGGAGGCGTACTTCGCCAGCCGGCCGCGTGGCTCGCAGCTCGGCGCCTGGGCCAGCGCCCAGTCGTCGGTGCTGCCGGACCGGGCCGCCCTCGACGACGCCTACCGGGCCGCGGCGGAACGCTTCGCCGACGTGGACCCGATCCCCGCGCCGCCGAACTGGGGCGGGTTGCGGGTGCGCCCGGATTCGGTGGAGTTCTGGCAGGGCCGGGCCAGCCGGCTGCACGACCGGCTGCGGTTCCGGCGTACCGGCGCGGGCTGGGTCGTGGAGCGGCTGGCACCGTGACCGTCGGCAGCACCGACCGGCCGCGCGAGCAGCGCCGCTGGGCGATCGACCTGCGCCCGCTGCGGGTGCCGGCGTACCGGCGGCTCTGGGCCGGCAACGCCATCGCGATGTTCGGCTTCCAGTTCACCGCCGTCGCGGTGCCGGTGGAGATGTACGCGCTGACTGAGGACTCCCTCTGGGTCGGTCTGCTCGGTGTCGCCGCCTTCGTACCGCTGCTGGTCTTCGGGCTCTGGGGTGGCGCGGTCGCCGACGCCATCGACCGGCGGCGGGTGCTGCTGGGTGGCTCGGCCCTGCTCTGGGTCGCCGTGCTGGGACTGCTGGCCCAGGCGCTGCTCGGCGTCGGTAGCCCGGTCCTGCTGCTGGCGCTTGTCGCGTTGAGTTCGGTGGCGTTCGCGATCGCCGGGCCGGCCCGCGCGGCGCTCGTGGCCCGGCTGGTCCCGACCGAGCTGGTGCCCGCGGCCACCACGTTGAACTTCACCACCGCCATGGCCACCGCGGTCCTCGGGCCGCTGGCCGCCGGCCTGATCCTGGCGATCTGGGACCTCGGAGTGGCGCTGCCCGTCGCGTACGCCGTGGACGCGACGCTGCTGGCCGCCCTGGTCTGGGCGGCGCTGCGGCTGCCGGCCATGCCGCCGGAACCCGATCCGGACGGCGGGCCCCGGCAGGCGGGGTTGCGCAGCATCGTCGACGGGGTGCGGTACCTGGCCGGCAGCCCGGTGCTGCTGCTCTCCTTCGCCATCGACCTGATCGCGATGGTGTTCGCCTTTCCGCGGGCACTCTTCCCCGAGGTGGCGGCCGAACGGTTCGGTGGCGGCGCGGCGGTGGGCTGGCTCTACAGCTCCATCGCGATCGGCTCACTGCTCGCCGGCCTGGTGTCGGGTTGGATCGGCCAGGTTCGTCGGCAGGGTCTGGTGCTGGTGCTCGCCGTGGTGGGCTGGGGCGTTGCCGTGGCGCTGGCCGGACTGGCCGGCCAACTCTGGTTGGTGGTCGTGCTGCTGGTGCTGGCCGGTGCCGCCGACCTGGTCAGCTCGGTGGTCCGGCAGTCGATGTTGTTGATCTACGCGCCGGACCGGATGCGCGGCCGGCTCCAGGGCGTGAACACCGTCGTGGTGGCCGGCGGTCCGCGCCTGGGCGACCTGCGGGCCGGTGCCATGGCGGCCGGACTCGGCAGTGGGGTGGCCTGGATCGGCGGCGGTGTCGCGGCGGCGGTGCTCGCGGTGCTGCTGGCCGTGGCCTTCCCGGCGCTGACCCGCTACCGGCCGCCGAGCGCGGTGGGCGGGCGCGAGCACGGTGAGGGCCGTGGACCGCGGCGAGCGGACGACGGCGTCGGCGGCTAGGGTCTGGCGAATGGACAGCCGCGATCCGCTTCCTCTGTCGGGAGCCCAGTGGAGCATCTCCGCCGCCGGTCACGAGGCGGTCATCGTCGAGTCTGGCGGCGGGCTCCGCGCCTACCGTCAGGACGGCGTCGAGCACGTCGACGGGTACGCCACCGACGAGGTGTGCCCGGGCTCGGCGGGGCAGGTGTTGGCCCCCTGGCCGAACCGGATCCGCGACGGCGTGTACACCTTCGGCGGGCAGTCGAGGCAGCTGAATCTGACCGAGCCGGAGCGGCACAACGCCATCCACGGCCTGGTGAACTGGGTGTCGTGGCACCTCATCGAGCAGCAGCCGGACGAGGTCACGGTCGGCTACGACCTGCTGCCGCAGCCCGGTTACCCGTGGCCGCTACGGCTGCGTACCAGGTGGAGCGTGAGCGCCGACGGGCTGCGCGCCGAGCACGACGTCACGAACGTCGGCACCGAGGCGGTGCCCTTCGGCTTCTCCGTGCACCCGTACCTGCAACTGCCGGGGGTGTCCGTGGAGGACATCGCACTGCGCGTACCCGGCCGGACCCGGCTGCTGCTGGACGGCCGGCTGCTGCCGGTCGGCGCGGCCACGGTGGCCGGCACCGAGTACGACTACACCGAGCCACGGCGCATCGGTGAGGCCGTCCTGGACCTCGCCTTCGGGCAGGTGAATCGGGACACCGACGGTGGTTCCTCGGTGACCCTGACCGGGCCGGACTCCTCGGCCGGGCTACGGATCTGGGCCGACGACCAGTTCGGTTGGTGGCAGGTGTTCACCGGTGACACGCTGACCGGCGAGCGGCTTCGCCGGTCGGTCGCGGTGGAGCCGATGACCTGCCCGCCGGACGCCTTTCGCTCCGGTCGGGATCTCATCACGCTGGCACCGGGCGACACCTGGCGCGGGAGTTGGGGCATCCGGCCCGGTGTCTGAGCGTCCGGCCAGGGGCCGGGCCGGCAAGTGAGGAGTACGGCGTGGAGTTCGCGGAGGTGGTCCGGCGGCGCCGGATGGTGCGTAACTACGACCCGGACCGCCCGGTCCCACCGGAGGTGGTGGAGCGGCTGCTGGAGCACGCCGTGCGGGCCCCGTCGGCCGGGTTCTCCCAGGGGTGGGGCTTCCTGGTGCTGGAGTCTCCGGAGGACCGGGAGCGGTTCTGGGCGGCCAGCACCCCCGAGGGCGGCGGGATGCAGCGTTGGCTGACCGGCATGCGCCGGGCGCCGCTGATCGTGGTGCCGCACGCCAACCGCTCGGTCTACCTGGAGCGGTACGCGGAGCCGGACAAGGGCTGGGCGGACCGGTCGACGGATCGCTGGCCGGTGCCCTACTGGTACGTCGACACCGGCTTCGCCGCGCTGCTGATGATGCTCACCGCCGTCGACGAAGGGCTGGGCTCCTGCTTCTTCGGCATCCCACCGCAGCGGTTGGCGTCCTATCGGGAGGCGTTCGGTGTGCCGGAGGCGTACCACCCGATCGGTGCCCTCACTATCGGTTATCGGGCCGCCGACCACCGGTCACCATCGCTGCGTCGCGGCCGCCGTCCGGTGGACGAGGTCGTCCGGCGAGGGCGGTGGACCTGACCCGAACCGGTGGTTTCGTCCGGTTGAGAACCGGACGGCCGGTGGCGAAACTGACATCAGGGAGCAGAACGTGAGGTGCGGGGTCCGGCTACGCTGGCACGGTCATCGGCGCCGCAGGTCGCAGCGCCATGCCGCGACCCGGCCCGGCGTCGTGGTACCGGCCGGCCAGGGGGAGGGGAGCGTCCGTCGTGATCTTCAGAGCGGTCCGGGACGGGCGTCCCTATCCGGAACACAACCTGACCCTGAAGCAGTGGGCGGAGATTCCGCCCCGCCCGCTGCGCCTGGATCAGCTCATCACCACCAAGCGCGAGTTGGCGCTGGACAAGCTCCTCGCCGAGGACTCCACCTTCTACGGTGACCTGTTCCCACACGTCGTGCAGTGGAACGGCGGTCTCTACCTGGAAGACGGCCTGCACCGAGCGCTGCGTGCCGCGCTGCAACAGCGCAACCAGATCCACGCCCGGGTGTTCGTGCTCGCCGAGGCGGTCGAGTGACCCCGGTTGACCTGCTCGACCTGGACGCGTCGCTGGCCGAGGAGGAGCGGGCGATCCGCGCCGTCGTGCGCCAGGTGGTCGACGATCTGGTCCGCCCACACGTCGCCGGCTGGTACGAGGCCGGTCACGTGCCGGCCCGCGAACTGGCCCGCGAGTTCGGCAAGCTCGGCCTGCTCGGTATGCACCTGACCGGGTACGGCTGCGCCGGCTCGACGGCCGTCGCGTACGGGCTGGCCTGCCTGGAACTGGAGGCCGGCGACTCCGGCCTCAGGTCGCTGGTCTCGGTGCAGGGTTCGCTGGCCATGTACGCGATCTGGCGTTACGGCAGCGAGGAGCAGAAGCAGCGCTGGCTGCCGGCGCTGGCTGCCGGCGAGGCGATCGGCTCATTCGGACTGACCGAGCCGGACCACGGCTCCGATCCGGCCTCGATGGCCACCCGGGCGCGCCGGGACGGCGACGACTGGGTGCTCGACGGCAGCAAGATGTGGATCACCAATGCGCCGATCGCCGACGTGGCGGTGATCTGGGCACGCACCGATTCCGGTGTGCGGGGCTTCGTCGTACCGATGGACACGCCAGGGGTGGCGGCGCGGGAGATCACCCGGAAGATGTCGCTGCGCGCGTCGCTGACCGGGGAGATCTCACTCGACGACGTCCGGCTCCCGGCGGACGCGCAACTGCCCGACGCGACCGGGCTGAAAGCGCCGCTGAGCTGCCTGACCGAGGCCCGTCACGGCATCGTCTGGGGCGCCCTCGGCGCGGCCCGCGACTGCCTGGAAACCGCGCTGACGTACGCGACGACCCGCACCCAGTTCGGTCGGCCGCTGGCCGGCTTCCAGCTCACCCAGGCCAAGCTCGCCGACATGGCGGTCGAGTGGAACAAGGGCTACCTGTTGGCCCTCCAGCTCGGCCGGCTGGCCGACGCCGGGAAGCTGCGCCCGGAGCAGGTAAGCGTCGGCAAGCTGAACAACGTACGGGAGGCGTTGACCATCGCCCGGCAGTGCCGGACCATCCTCGGCGCCAACGGGGTTTCCGGGGACTATCCGGTGATGCGGCACGCCAACAACCTGGAGAGCGTGCTGACCTACGAGGGCACCTCGGAGATCCACCAGTTGGTCGTCGGGCAGCGGCTCACCGGGGTATCGGCGTTCACCTGACCCTGGCCGGGCCATCTGACGGGCTCGACGAGCGGCTGTCGTACGTTGGGCTTACCGTCATCAACAGAGACCGCGTCTGACGAGGACGGTGAGGGCGATGGCACGCGACGGCGACATCAACGAGCCCACCAGCAGGTTTGCCGACCAACGGTCGGGCGACGTGCTCACGGACGCCCCGGACACACCACCGCAGACCCCACAGTCGGGTGGCGGAGCGGTCCGTGCCCTGCTCTGGGTGCTCGGCGCTGCGGCGCTCGCGGTGGTCGTGCTGCTCGGTGTGCAGACCACCGGGATCCTGCCCGAGTTTCGCAACCCGTTCACCAAGGAACAGACCGACCGCACGCAGCCGGCGCTGCTTGAGTCGATGCAGGATCTCAGCCGCTACGTGGCCGCCGAGGGCAATTTCCAGGTCGTGGTCGACCTGCAGAACGACCGGCGCAACGTGCCGGACTGGCTGCTCAACCAGCGGACCTTGTTCGTCGGGTCGGGCAGCGTCGAGGCATACGTCGACTTCGGCACGCTTACCGAGGGGGCGATCGTGCAGTCGGCCGACGGGAAGTCGGTCGAGATCAAGCTGCCGGCACCGCAGCTGGCCGAGACCAACCTCGACCTGGAGAAGAGCTACGTCTTCGCGGAGGAGCGCGGTCTGCTCAACCGCGTCGGCGACCTGATCGGCGGTGACCCGAATCGGCAGCAGGAGGTCTACCGGCTGGCCGAGGACCGGATCACCGCGGCCGCCCGGGACAGCGGCCTGAATGCCCGCGCCGAGGAGAACACCCGCAAGATGCTGGAAGGGCTGCTCCGCTCGCTCGGCTTCGAACAGGTAAGCGTCACCTACATCGCCCCCTGACCGCCCCCGCCCCCCCGTTCCCGCCCACGAGCGCGCCCACGCGCCCACGCGCGCCCACGCGCGCCCACGCGCGCCCACGCGCGCCCACGCGCCCACGCGCGCCCACGCCCCACGCCCACGCCCGCGCGCCCACGCCCGCGCGCCCACGCCCGCGCGCCCACGCCCGCGCCCCGCGCGCCCAGCGCCCCACGCGCCCAGCGCCCCACGCGCCCAGCGCCCCACGCGCCCGCGCCCCGCGCCCCACGCCCGCGTCCTGCGCCCCGCGCGCCCACGCCCGCGCCCCGCGCGCCCACGCCCGCGCCCCGCGCGCCCACGCCCGCGCCCCGCGCGCCCACGCCCGCGCCCCGCGCGCCCACGCCCCACCCGCCACGTGGCTGGGACGTGCAACTTCAGGGTTGCTGCTGCCTGCCGCGCGTCGGATACAGCAACAACCCTGAAGTTGCACCGGCTTGCGGGCGCGGCGCGGGGTGCGCGGCGCGGGGTGCGCGGCGCGGGGTGCGCGGCGCGGGGTGCGCGGCGCGGGGTGCGCGGCGCGGGGTGCGCGGCGCGTGGGGTGGGGTGGGGGTGGGGTCAGTGGCCGGGTACCAGGTGGCGGTCCTCGTTGGGCATGATGATCCAGAGCGCCAGGTAGACAATCACCTGGGTGCCCGGGAGCAGTAGCGACAGCAGGAACAACAGCCGGATCAACCCGGCCGAGGTGCCGAACCGGCGGGCCAGGCCGGCGCAGACGCCAGCGAGCATGCGCCCCTGCCGGGGCCGGACGAGTTTGCGACTCATTTCGTGTCACTTCCCCTCTGCGGCGTTCCGCCGCTGCTGGAGTCAACGCTAGGTACGGATGGCCGCCCTGCCCTCGGTCGGGAGGAGGAAGGCCACCTCGCTGACCCGTAGGTGCTTACCCGCGTGGGTTCCAGGCGACGCCTCCGGTCGGAATCAGGGGTACGGGATCAGGGGTAACTGCGACGCCGAGGGTGGAGGAGACGTGCTCCGGTGGGCGCTGTCGAGTTGAACCGTTTGTGCCGTCACGGGGGTGATTCGTCTGCGCCGTCGGCTCGACAGCGCTCGCACGTCGGTCATGGTGGCGTCCTGGGTAGTAGGCTCGCCGGTCGGACGCCCGCACCCGGGCGTCACCAGGGCCGGATCGCAGCCAGGACCGGCCACGACCGGATCGGCTCCGCAGCACGGAGCCGACCATGACCGGCCGCTGACCGGTGACCCCGGCGACGGCGAGAAGGCACAGCCATGATCAGCGTGTTCGACCTGTTCAGTGTGGGTATCGGGCCATCCAGTTCGCACACGGTGGGGCCGATGCGGGCGGCGCGTACCTTCGTCGCCGGGCTCAAGGCCGACGGTCTGCTCACCGGCACCGCCCGGGTGCGGGCCGAGTTGTTCGGCTCCCTCGGCGCCACCGGGCACGGGCACGGCAGCGACCGGGCGGTACTGCTCGGCTTGGCCGGCGAGGCTCCCGAGACGGTCGACACGGACGGCGTCGAGGCGCGGGTGAGCCGGATCCGGGCGGAGCACCGGCTGTCCCTGCTCGGCACCCACGAGATCGACTTTGACCCGGAGCGGGACCTGACGCTGCACCGCCGCCGGTCGTTGCCGTACCACCCGAACGGGATGCTCTTCTCGGCGTACGACGCGGGCGGGGCGGAGGTGCGCACGCGTACCTACTACTCCGTGGGTGGCGGGTTCGTGGTGGACGAGGCCGCGGCCGGCGCGGACCGCATCAAGCCGGACAGCACCCGGGTCCGGTACCCGTTTCTCACCGGCGCGCAACTGCTCGACGTGACCGCCACGACCGGGCTGTCCATCAGCGAAATCATGCTCGCCAACGAGGTGTCCTGGCGTGCCGAGGCGGACGTCCGATCCGGGTTGCTCGACATCTGGCGGGTCATGCGGGAGTGTGTCGAGCGCGGTTGCACCCGCGACGGCACCCTGCCCGGCGGTCTCAAGGTGCGCCGCCGCGCCGCCGAACTGCGGCGCAAACTGGAGGCCGACGCTGCCGCTCCGACCGTGGCTGCGCCCGCCGGGGTGGCGTTGACCGGTGGGACGCTGGCCGGACCGGTAGTGGGCTCCGGTGGGGATCCGCTGCACGTGATGGACTGGGTGACGCTGTTCGCGTTGGCCGTCAACGAGGAGAACGCGGCCGGCGGCCGGGTGGTGACCGCGCCGACCAACGGGGCAGCCGGGATCATCCCGGCGGTACTGCACTACTACACCCGGTTCGTGCCGGGTGCCTCCGAGGAGGGAGTGGTGCGGTTCCTGTTGGCGGCCGGCGCCATCGGGGTGCTGTTCAAGGAGAACGCGTCGATCTCCGGCGCGGAGGTGGGGTGCCAGGGCGAGGTCGGTTCGGCCTGTTCGATGGCCGCCGCCGGGTTGGCCGAGGCGCTGGGCGGCACGCCGG
The DNA here is from genome assembly GCF_027497175.1 of Verrucosispora sp. WMMD573. Taxonomy (NCBI): domain Bacteria; kingdom Bacillati; phylum Actinomycetota; class Actinomycetes; order Micromonosporales; family Micromonosporaceae; genus Micromonospora; species Verrucosispora sp. WMMD573. The sequence continues at coordinate 1,979,244 of NZ_CP114901.1, forward strand.
CCCAGGTGGAGAACGCGGCCGAGATCGGCATGGAGCACAACCTGGGGCTGACCTGCGACCCGGTGGGTGGCCTGGTACAGATCCCGTGCATCGAACGCAACGCGGTGGCTAGCATCAAGGCGATCACCGCCGCTCGGCTGGCGCTACGCGGCGACGGGGTGCACGCCGTCTCGCTCGACAAGGTCATCAAGACCATGCGGGAGACCGGCGCCGACATGAAGGTCAAGTACAAGGAGACGGCGCGCGGTGGCCTGGCCGTCAACGTGATCGAGTGCTGAGCGCTCGTGGGGCGGCGTTCACCGGCTGCTAACCTGTCGTCCGTTTGGAGCGGCCGGCGGCAGGGCGGTGGTGGCGAGGCGGGTCCTGGCCGAGGCTCTCAGCAGGCGGGAGACGGCGGTGACCTCTGGCGTCGGGGCGTTGTGGTCGCACCGCAACTCGCTGCGCATCCTGGTCCGGCGCGACCTGGCGGTGAAGTACCAGCAGTCGGTGCTGGGCTACTTTTGGTCGTTGATCGAGCCGCTGGGCATGGGCGCGATCTACTGGTTCGTCTTCGGTGTGCTCTACTCCCGCGACACCAACCGGTATCTCGGCGAGGCCGCCGGGTCCTACCCGCTGTTCCTGATCACCGGGATCTTCGCCTGGATGTGGACCAGTTCGGCGTTGAGCGAGGCGACTCACGCGCTCACCGGCCAGGCCCGGTTGATCACCACAATGAACGTGCCCCGGCAGGTCTTCCCGATCGGCCGGGTCGCCGGCCGCTTCGCCGAGTACGCCGCCGGCCTGCCGATCCTCGCCGGCATCGCGGTCTGGTACGCGGCGCAGGGCCGGATCGAACCGGGCTGGTCGCTGCTCGCCCTGCCGCTCGCGGTGCTGGTGCAGGCGACCCTGTTGATCGGGCTGGCGTTGCTGCTGTCGGCATTCAACGTGCTGATGCGCGACGTGGAGCGGTTCATGCGGCTGGTCGTCCGGGTGCTCTTCTACGCCACCCCGATCATCTATCCGCTGAGCCTGGTCCACGACTCCGGCCTGCCGAGCTGGGTCCGGGTGATCTACGAACTCAACCCGCTGGTCGGCATCTTCCAGCTGCACCACGCGGTGTGGTACCCGGACGAGTTTCCGGGTGGCCGACTGCTCGCCACCACCGTCGGCATCAGCGTGTTGCTGCTCGTGGCCGGCTGGTGGGCCTTCCGCCGGCTCGAACCCGCCGTGCTCAAGGAACTCTGATGAGTGAGACGATCATCGAGGCGGAGGGCCTCGGCATCCGGTTCGTCCGCAACCGCCGCCGGCAGTTGCGGCTGCGGGAGCTGTTCATCCACCGGGGTACGCGGGGTGCCTCCGACGGCCGGTTCTGGCCGCTGCGCGACGTCTCCTTCGCGATCGCCCCGGGGGAGACCGTCGGGGTGATCGGCCGCAACGGCACCGGCAAGAGCACCCTGCTACGGCTGATCGCCGGGGTGCTGATCCCCGACGAGGGGCGGATCCGGGTCTCCGGCGACGTCGCGCCGCTGCTCGAACTCTCCGCCGGCTTCGCCAACGACCTGACCGGGCGGGAGAACCTGTACCTGGTGGGCGGCCTGCACGGGCTCTCGTCGGGCTACCTGAAACGGCACTTCGACAACATCGTCTCGTTCGCCGGTGAGCAGGTGGAACGGGCCATCGACACCTCGGTGCGCCACTACTCGTCCGGCATGAAGGTACGGCTCGGCTTCGCGATCATCTCGCACCTGCCGCACCCGATCCTGCTGATGGACGAGGTGACGGCGGTCGGCGACGCCGAGTTCCGGGAAAAGTGCTACACGACAATCGATCGGCTGCTCGGGGAGGGGCGCACTCTGGTGCTGGTGTCACACAACGAAAAGGATCTGACCCGGTTCTGCCGTCGGGGCCTCTACCTCGACGCGGGTCGGCTGAGCGTCGACGGCACGATCGCCGAGGCACTGGCCGCGTACCACGACGCGGTTACCCGGTGACCCTCGCGATCGTGCTCGCCGCCGGATCACCGGCCGCGAGCCTGCCGACGGGTACCGGCGAGACGAATGTCGAACGGCTGGCCACCCAGTGGCGCCAAGCCGGCGCGACCGAGGTGCGGGTGGCCACCGACCTGGTCGAGCTGGCCGAACTGAGCGGCTCGGCGAACGCCCCGGTGGTGATCAGCGGGGCCGACCTGGTTGCCCACACGGCCGTCCTGCGGCACCTGCTGACCAGCCCGGTCGGGCCGACCGTGGCGTTGGTGCTGACCGATCCGCCCAGCGACGGTCGGACGGTGTTGCGCGAGGAGCGCGGCCAGGTGGTCGACGCGGGCCGACCCGAACAGTTGGCGGGGGATACGGCCACCGGCATCTTCGGCGGTGCGGTCCGGGTCGGCCGGGAGGACGTACCGGCGCTGGTGGCCGCCGCTCGTGCGGTCGCCGCCGGTCGGTTACCGGCCGGAGCCGTCGCGGTCGAGCTGTTCGAGTCGGCCGGACCGGTCGAGAGTGCGGGACCTGTCGAACCGGCAGGGCCGGTCGCCCGCGCCGGTACGGCGGCGGGGCCCGTCGTGGATCAGCTTTTCGCCGCCCTCACCGGGCAGGGCGCGCTGGTCTTCGCGCACCGGGTACGCCTGCTCGTCGCGCACCGGGTCGACGATGCCGCAGGGCTGACCCGGGCGGAGGCGGCGGTGGCCGCGGTCGACGAGGACCGGGCCGAGCTGCGGCTGTCGGTGAAGGAGAAGGACGACTTCTTCACCACCTACTTCGTCAGCACCTGGTCGCCGTACGTCACCAAGGTCTGCACCCGGCTGGGGTTGAGCCCGACGGCGGTGACCATGGTGTCGGTGGCCTTCGCGGCGGCTGCGGCGGCGATGTTCGCCGCCGGTGGCCGGCCGCTGCTGGTCGTCGGGGCGGTGCTGCTCTACCTCGGGTTCGTGCTGGACTGCGTGGACGGCCAGTTGGCCCGCTACACCCGCAACTTCAGCGCCTGGGGCGGCTGGCTGGACACCATGGCCGACCGGGCGAAGGAGTACCTCGTCTACGCCGGGCTCGGTCTCGGCGCGACCCAGGCCGGGTTCCGGTACGGCTGGGCTCTCGCCATCGCCGCGATGACGATGCAGACCGTGCGGCACATGACCGACGCGTGGTACGGCGTGCTGCACGACGAGGCGGCACGCCGGCCGAAGAGCGTCGGCGCTGGTGGCGGCGGCATCGGTGACCGGTTGAACGCCGCGTCGACCCGGGTGCAGGCCGATGCCGGCTCGGTGTCGTACTGGCTCAAGCGCACTGTGGTCTTTCCGATCGGGGAGCGGTGGGCGTTGATCTCGCTGGCCGTGGCGCTCTTCGACCAGCGGATCGCCCTGCTCGCGGTGCTGACCTGGGCCTTGCTGGCGTTCGGGTACACCGGCGCGCTGCGTACCCTGCGCGCCCGCTGGATGTGGGTGCCGGTGCTGGACACGCTGGACGCGACCCTGCACCGCGACGACGGTCCGCTGGCCGCCCGGCTACCCACGCTGCGTCGGCCGGGTCCGCTGGTGCTCGCGGTGGGTGCGGCGCTGGGCGCGGCGATCCTGCTGCTGGTGACGCTGGTGGACGGCACGGACGGCGGTGCGCCACCGTGGCTGCGTTGGGTGGCGGTGCTGGTGGTGCTGGCGGCCCTGCTGGTCGCCGCGGCCGGGTCCGGGGCGGCACACAACGGGCCGTTGGACTGGCTGGTGCCGGCGGCGCTACGGGCCGGGGAGTACCTGTTCGCCATCGCGGTCGGCGTGATCGGCGGCGCGCCGCCCTGGCTCATCTTCGGGTACGTCTTCGTGCTCACCCTGCACCACTACGACCTGGTCGCCCGGCTGGAGAAGCGGCAGCCCGCACCGCCGCTGCACGCCGCCACGCTCGGCTGGGAGGGGCGTTCGGCGCTGCTGGCCCTGGCGGCGATCGCCGGAATCGTGAGTATTGGTCTGGCTACACTCGGTATCTACCTGTTGGCGCTGTTCGTGGTGAGCGTGGTGCTGGCCTGGGTGGTCCGGCCGGTACGCCCCGCGCAGGTGCCGGCGGGTGCGGGAGGTCGTGCGACGCGTTGAGGAGGGGCCGGGACGATGACGCTTGTCAGCTTCGTCGTCCCGGCCTTCCGGGTGCAGGGCTACCTGCGCGAATGCCTGGACTCGATCCTCGCCCAACCGGTCGCCGACATCGAGGTGATCGGGATCGACGACTGCTCACCGGACGGCAGCGGCGACATCCTCTCCGAGTACGCCGAGCGCGACGACCGGGTGACCGCCGTACGCCTGGACCGCAACGTCGGGCTCGGCCCGGCGCGCAACGTCGGGCTGGACCGGGCCGTCGGCGAGTACGTCTGGTTCGTCGACGGTGACGACTGGCTGACGGCGGACTGCCTGGTCGAGGTGGCCGCCCGACTGCGCGAGACCCGGCCGGACGTGCTGCTCGTCGACCACGTACGCGCGCACTGGGACGACACGGTGACCCGCAGCGCGATGGCGGAGGTCTTTCCCGTGCCGCCCGGGGCGGTGACGTTCCGGCTGGTCGAGCGGCCGGAGACGGTGCGGCTGCTGCACACCGCGTGGAATCGACTGGTCCGCCGGCAGTTCCTGGCCGACGTGGGGCTGCGTTTCGCGCCCGGCTGGTACGAGGACGTCTCGTTCAGCTATCCGGCGCTGCTGGCCGCCGACCGGATCGGCGTGCTGGACCTGGTCTGCGTCAACTATCGGCAGCGGCGGGCGGGGGCGATCACGAGGACCCGCGGCGAGCGCCATTTCGACGTGTTCGAGCAGTGGCACCGGGTGTTCCGGGAACTGGACCGGCTCGGCGCGGCGGAGCTGCGGCCGGTGATCTTCGAGCGGATGATGTGGCACTACCTGGTGGTGCTCGGTAACGGCGACCGGATCGGACCCGAACTGCGACCGACCTTCTTCGCCCGGGTCGCCATCGAGCACGCCCGGTACCGACCGCCCGCCGGGCACCGGGTGCCGGGCGGGGCGGCCGGGCTCAAGCACCGGCTGGTGGCGGCCGGTCGCTGGCGTACGTTCAGCGCGTTGCGGACCGTGAGTCGGGCGGGGGAGACCGTTCGCCGGGTTGCCGGCCGGACCCGTCGTCGGGTGCTGCCACCGGCCCGGGTCGGGGTGCGGCGGGCCCGTGACGCGGTTCTGCGCCAGTACCAGCGGGCCGAGCGGCGTCGGCCGGTGGAGGAGAACCTGGCCGTCTACGCCGCGTACTGGTACCGCGGCTACACCTGCAATCCCGCCGCGATCTACGAGGCGGCCCGCCGGCTGGCACCGCAGGTCCGGGGCGTGTGGATCGTCCGACGGGACCGGGTGCACACCCTGCCGGAGGGGGTCGAGTACGTGGTCGCGGGCACCCCCGCGTACCACCGGGCGCTGGCCCGGGCGCGATGGCTGATCAACAACGTCAACTTCCCGGACTCGGTGCGCAAGCGGCCGGGCACGGTGCACGTGCAGACCCACCACGGCACCCCGGTCAAGGTGATGGGGCTGGACCAGCAGCGCTACCCGCTGGGCGCGGGCGGGATGGACTTCGCCGGGCTGCTGCGCCGGGTGGACCGGTGGGACTACAGCGTCACCTCGAACGGCTTCTCCACCCAGATGTGGGAACGCGCCTATCCGGCCGGGTACGCCACCCTGGAGGTCGGATACCCGCGCAACGACCGGCTGGTCACCGCGACCCCGGAAGAGGTGCTGCGACTGCGCGCGGAGTTCGACGCCGGTCTCGGCGAGCAGGTCGTGCTGTACGCGCCTACCCATCGGGAGCATCTGCCCCGGTACCGGCCGCCGTTCGACCCGGAGCGCTTTCTGGACGCGCTCGGCCCCGCCGGCCTGCTGCTGATGCGCAGCCACTACTTCCACGACCGGGACCGGCGGTCGCCACCGCCGGCCGCCCGTGGTCGTCTCCTGGACGTCAGTGCCCATCCCCGGGTCGAGGATCTGTACCTCGCCGCCGACGTGCTGGTCACCGACTACTCGTCGGCGATGTTCGACTACGCGGTCCTGGACCGGCCGATCGTCATCTACGCGCCGGACTGGGACGCCTACCGCCTGACCCGGGGCGTCTACCTGGACATCGTCGCCGAGCCGCCCGGCCCGGTGGCCCGGACCTTCCCCGAACTGCTCGACGTGTTCCGCTCGGGTGCGCTGCGGTCGCCCGACGGCGAGCGGGCCCGGGCGCGCTTCCGGGAGCGGTTCTGCGCCCTGGAGGACGGGCGGGCCGCCGAGCGGGTGGTACGCCAGGTGTTCCTCGGCGAGAACCCGGGCTGAGTTGGAAGTTCCGTGTAATCGCTGCTAATCGATGGAACGTAATAGGTCTGTCACGATTCAAACATGGCACGTTTACCCGATGTGCCACCCGCATGATCCTTGCCACGGTCATTCGGGGTTCCGTGGACAAGGTGGGGAGGAGACGGTGACCACCGTCGCGCTCAAGGACGTCACAAAGGTCTTCCGCGACGGCACGGTCGCGGTCGACAGCATCAATCTGGACGTGAACGACGGTGAGTTCATGGTGCTGCTCGGGCCGTCGGGTTGCGGCAAGTCGACGGTGCTGCGGATGGTCGCGGGCCTGGAGGACCCGACCTCCGGCGCGGTGATGCTCAACGGAGAGCTGGCGAACGACCTGCCGCCCCGGGAGCGGAAGATCGCGATGGTCTTCCAGGACTTCGCGCTCTACCCGCATATGAGCGTCAACGACAACATCGCCTTCCCGCTCAAGCTGGCCGGGGTCGAGCCGACCCCGCGCGGCGAGCGGGTCACCGACGTGGCCAGCGCCCTCGGCATCGGTGACGTGCTGGCCCGGCGCCCCAGCCAGCTCTCCGGTGGGCAGCGGCAGCGGGTCGCCATGGGCCGCGCGATCGTCCGGCGGCCGGGGCTGTTCCTGATGGACGAGCCGCTGTCCAACCTGGACAGCGGGCTGCGCGCGGAACTGCGGGCGGAGATCTCCGGTCTGACCCGCGAGCTGGGGGTCACCACCATCTACGTGACGCACGACCAGGCCGAGGCGCTGACCATGGCCGACCGGGTCGCCATCATGCGCAAGGGCGTACTCCAGGACGTCGGCACTCCGACCCAGGTGTACGGGCGGCCGGCGACCCTCTACGTGGCCGCGTTCCTGGGCAGTCCCCGGATGAACCTGCTGGAGGCGTCGGTCTACGTTCACCTCGATCGTTACGTCACGCTCACCCTCGGGGAACAGGCGCTCTACCTGCCCTGGGACGACATCCGCAGCCGAGCCGTGGCGCACTACCACGGCGAGCGGATCGTGGTCGGGATGCGGGCCGAGGCGCTCACCCCGGTCGCCCCGGACACCCCCGGCGACGTGCTCCAGGGCCGCATCCGCTACCTGGAGCATCACGGCCACGAGTCGCTCGCCTTCCTCGACATCGGCGCGACCGCCATCATGGTGGACGACATCGGCGCCCCAGCGGACGCGGACGCTCCGCCCGGTCAGCGCGGCCTGCGCCGGTTCGGCCAGGTGATGCAGCGAATCACCGGCCGGGCCAACGAGTCGACGACACCAGCGGCCGACGGCGGCCGGACCAGCGTGCTGCACGACCCGGGCCGGCACCACCGTCGCCCGGCCGAACTCGCGGTCCGGCTCGCCCCGTACCCCGCCGTCACCGCCGGCCACCCACTCGCGGTCCAGGTACGCATGGACGCCCTGCACTTCTTCGACGAACGCGGCGACCGCATCGACGTCGGCTGGCGCTGACCAACCCTCGCCCCCCTACCCCCCGCCCCCGCCCCGTCGATCATGCAGTTGCGGCACTCGATATGCGGCATAAGTCCCCTTTATCCCGTGCCACAAGTGCATGATCGGCGCGGTGGGGCGAGGGGGCGGGGGGGCGGGGGGAGGGGGACCACGCGAGGTAGCGGGTGAGGCCGATCTCGTTGCGGCCGTACTCGACCTTGGGCAGTAGGCGGGCCATCGAGCGGGGCCACGGATGCCCGCAGGCCCGGCAGCACCACAGCGGGCGCCGGTTGCGGACCAAGGCCGGCCGCTCCCAGGAGGCGCTCGGCGAGCAGAACAACTATTCGGCCTCGCTCGTGGCCTCGGTCGAGCTGTGCCGCCGCGCGCCCAGGGAGGAGTTCATCCAGCGCTGCGACGAGGCACTGCACGGCGAGGGGCTGCTGCTGCGCATCCGGGAGGCGATCCTCAAGGAGCGCCCGGTCGGCGGCCCGAAGGTGAAGCGGGAGGAGTTGCGGCACCTGGTGGCGGTGGGCGACCGGAGGCTGGGGCACCTGCACGTGGCGCCCCGGGGTGTGGGCGCCTATGCCGGGCTCAACGGTGCCTTCGTGATCGCCACGCCGCCCGAGGGCGACGACCTCGCCTACCTCGACAACCGCTCACCTGGCGCTCCTTCCTGACGTACGCCAAACGGAGCTGACCCGGTCCGTGGCAGTGCAGGTGCGCCGGAGTCGGCGTGTCGGCCACCTGTACTGCCACGGTCGCTCCTTGCCTGGCGAAGTTACTGGCGGGTAGCTTGACGGTATGACTATCGACTCGCGGCAGGTGGCGGCCGGCATGCTTGAGGCGGTGCCCTTCGCCCGTACGCTCGGCTTCGAATTCGTCGAGGTGGCCCCGGAGGCGGACGGTTCGGTCCGGGCGGTGGTCCGGCTGCCCGACTCGCCGGCCACCCACAACCACATCGGTGGCCCGCACGCCGGGGCCATGTTCACCCTCGGGGAGACGGCCTCCGGTGCGGTGGTGCTCGCCGCGTTCGGTCACCTGCTCGACCAAGCCACGCCGCTGGCGGTGCGGGCGGAGATCGCGTACCGCAAGCTCGCCCTGGGCCCGGTGCGGGCAACGGCGCGGCTTGGCCGCCCACCGGCCGAGGTGGTCGCGGAACTGGAGGCCGGCGAGCGACCCGAATTTCCGGTACTCGTGGAGATCGCCACCGAGGAGGGCAAGCCGACCTCGGAGATGACCGTCATCTGGACCCTGCGTCCGAACTGACCCCGCAAGCTCACCTCGTCAGTCGCCAACCGCAACGCCCGGCCCCAGTCGAGCGCGACATGCGGCATGTCGCCCCTCCCGCGATGGAGCAGTGCGGCGGGGCGGCCGGGCAGCGCGCCCGACATGCCGCGAGTCGCCGCTGCCTCCTGCCCCGGTTGCGCGCCCGACATGCGGCATGTCGGGGCTTGCTGTCCCGGGGATTGCCCGACATGCCGCAAGCTGCGCCCGTCCCGCGCTGAGACCGTCGAGGGTCGTCGATGTTGCCGGAGTGGGCCCAAGCGTGCTGGAATGGCTCATATCGCCGCAGCGCGGGGGCAAACGCGCTGAGTACGGCCAGCACGGGAGCAACGCAGTGCCGGTTGCGCATCGCTCGGGCGGCTGCCCGCGCGGTCGCTCACCTGGGCCAACTTCACCGGTCACACCTATCCGGGCACGGTGTTCCGTTCGTATCACCGGCATGCGTCTTCGCGTCGACCGAGGCGGTCGAGCGTCGACAGGCCGGGGGCGTCCCAGCGGTCCGCAACGTACATACCGGCGACGAGGTGAGAAGCGATCATGATTTCCCGGGAGAGTTTCGCAGGGTGGCTCCGGCACCGCTACGTGTTGGCGGCGGCGATCCTGCTGGTGGTGTCGGCGGGCGCTGTCGTACTCGTCAACTCGGCCAGCTCGAAGACAGCTCCGCCGGATCTGCACGGGCAGATCATGAGCTGGATGCGTACCACGCTGGAGGACGCGGACCCGGAGCAGCACAACCACGCCGGGCACGACATTCAGCAGGTGGCCAACGGCGAGGAGACCAAGCCCGCGGTGATCTGCGGCGTGCACGTCTACGGCTACGAGCCGGCCGAGGTCACCGTGCTCGCCGACGTGCAGACGGTCTACGGCTTCCACCTCTGCGGGGTCGCCGAGCAGGGGCGCCCCTGGGACTGGGCGGTCAAGCTGGCCGGCCCGGTGATCATCGACATGTCCACCGAACCGGCGGGCATCCAGGTGGTCGAGGCGACCGAGGACACCAGGTTCATCGACCGGCTGCGACAGATGTTCCCGGCCAAGTACGCGGAGCTGGCGGAGAGGGAGGCCCTGGAGCCGTCCGAGATGGCCGATCTGCGCCGCCGGTACGACTCCGCCGCCGGACTCTGACCACGCCAGGCAGGCGGGGGTGCGGCCGACTGACCGCACCCCGCGCGCCGCCGCGCCGGTATCCGTGGAAGTGCGTTTGCCGGCACGCGTCGGCGGATAGATTGATACGATGCTCGGCCTGCCTGACCATGTGACCGCTGTTCTGTTCGACCTCGACGGTGTGCTCACGCAGACCGCCCGGGTGCACAACGCCGCCTGGACCGAGACGTTCGACGACTACCTGCGGCGGCGATCGGCCACCACAGGTGAGCCGTACCGGCCGTTCGATCCGGGGCCGGACTATCACCGATACGTCGACGGTCGCCCGCGTCTCGACGGGGTGCGCACCTTCCTCGCCTCCCGTGGCATCACCCTGCCCGAGGGCGCACCGGAGGATCCGCCGGGTGCCCAGACCGTGTACGGCCTCGGCAACCAGAAGAACGCCATGGTGTTGGAGCGGATCCGCACCATCGGGGTGGACGTCTATCCCGGCTCGGTCGCGTACCTCAAGGCGGTGGCCGCGGCGGGCCTGCGGCGGGCGGTCGTCACGGCCAGCGCCAACGGCCGCGAGGTGGTCGCCGCCGCCGGCCTGGAGCCGATGCTGGAGGCCCGGGTGGACGGGCTCACCGCCCGAGCCGAAGGGCTGCGCGGCAAGCCGTACCCCGACACCTTCCTCGCCGGGGCGAAACTGCTCGATGTCACGCCGGAGAAGGCGGCTGTCGTTGAAGACGCGTTGGCAGGTGTCGAAGCCGGCCGGGCCGGCGGTTTCGGGTACGTGATCGGCGTGGACCGGGCCGGCCACGCCGACGAGCTGCGCGCCCACGGTGCCGACGTCGTGGTCGATGATCTTGCCGACCTGCTCGACACCGGGCGGCCCGAGTGATCCGGGAGCGGGCGTACCCGGTCGAGCCGTGGCACGTCCGGGAGACCCGGCTGGACATGGACGTGCTCGCCCAGTCCGAATCGGTGTTCGCATTGTCGAACGGGCACGTCGGGCTGCGCGGCAACCTGGACGAGGGGGAGCCGCACGGGTTGCCCGGCACCTACCTCAACTCGTTCTACGAGCTGCGGCCCCTGCCGTACGCGGAGGCCGGCTTCGGCTTCCCCGAGTCCGGCCAGACCATCGTCAACGTCACAAACGGCAAACTCATCCGGCTGATGGTCGACGACGAGCCGCTCGACGTGCGCTACGGCGAGGTCCTCGCCCACGAGCGGATCCTCGACATGCGCGCCGGCACCCTGCACCGCTCGTTGCACTGGCGCTCGCCGGCCGGGCGTGAGGTCCGGGTGAACAGCACCCGGCTGGTCTCCTTCCGGCAGCGCTCGGTGGCCGCTATCCGCTACGAGGTGGAGGTGGCCGACGACGAGCCGCTACGGTTGATCATCCAGTCGGAGTTGGTGGCCAACGAGACGTTGCCGCCACAGAGCCGCGACCCGCGCGTCGCCGCCGTGCTGGAGTCGCCGTTGCAGGCGGAGGAGGAACTGACCACCCCGGCCGGCGGGCTGCTGATCCACCAGACCAAGGTCTCCGGGCTGCGGGTCGCTGCCGCCATGGACCACGAGGTGGCCTCGCCGGCCCGGACGTCCGTTAACTCCGAAGGCTACGAGGACTGGGTCCGTACCACGGTGGCGTGCGTGCTGGAGCCGGGGCAGAAGCTCCAGGTGGTCAAGTACCTGACCTACGGTTGGTCCAGCCGGCGCTCGCTGCCGGCGCTGCGCGACCAGGTCGGTGCCGCGTTGGCCGCAGCGAAGCTGGACGGCTGGGACGGGCTGGTCCGTGAGCAGCGGGAGTATCTGGACGAGTTCTGGGACGCCGCCGACGTCGTGGTCGACGGGGATCCGGAGGTGCAACAGGCGGTTCGGTTCGGCCTGTTCCACGTGCTCCAGGCTGGTGCGCGGGCGGAACGCCGGCCCATCTCGGCCAAGGGGCTCACCGGTCCCGGGTACGACGGGCACGCGTTCTGGGACACCGAGATGTTCGTCCTGCCGGTGCTGACGTACACCCATCCGGCCGCCGTACGGGACGCTCTGTACTGGCGTTTCTCCACTCTGGAGCAGGCCCGGGAACGGGCCCGCACGCTGAATCTTGCCGGTGCCGCCTTCCCGTGGCGCACCATCGAGGGGCCGGAGTCGTCGGGGTACTGGCCGGCGGGCACCGCCGCGTTCCACATCGCGGCGGGCATCGCCGACGCGCTGCGGCGCTACGTGCTGGTGACCGGCGATCAGCAACTGGAGCGGGAGATCGGGCTGGAGTTGCTGGTGGAGACCGCGCGGCTGTGGCGCTCGCTCGGGCACCACGACCGCGCCGGCAACTTCCACGTCGACGGGGTCACCGGTCCCGACGAGTACACCGCCGTCAAGAACGACAACATCTACACCAACCTGATGGCCCAACGAAACCTCCGCGCCGCCGCCGACGTGGCGATGCGGTACCGCGACGAGGCGTTCCACCTCCGCGTCACCGACGAGGAGGCCGCCGCGTGGCGCGATGCCGCTGCGGCCATGCACATCCCGTACGACGAGGAACTCCGGGTGCACCAACAGGTGGAGGGCTTCACCCGGTTGCAGGAGTGGGATTTCGACCAGACCCCGCCCGACAAGTACCCGCTGCTGCTGCACTATCCGTACTTCGACCTGTATCGCAAGCAGGTGATCAAGCAGGCCGACCTGGAGTTGGCCATGCACTGGCGGGGCGACGCCTTCACCACCGAGGAGAAGCTGCGCAACTTCCTCTACTACGAGCGACGTACGGTCCGCGACTCGTCCCTGTCCGCCTGCACCCAGGCGGTGCTGGCGGCGGAGGTCGGTTACTCCGACCTGGCGCACAGCTATCTGCGTGAGGCCGCGCTGATGGACCTGCACGACCTGAACGAGAACACCCGCGACGGCGTGCACATGGCCTCGCTCGCAGGTGCCTGGATCGCACTGGTCGCCGGGTTCGGCGGCCTGCGGGACCATGACGGGACGCTGTCCTTCGCGCCCTGCCTGTCCAGCCGGCTCAACGGCCTGTCGTTCTCGCTCCAGTGGTGCGGGATGCGGCTGCGGGTCGACGTACGCGGCCATGACACGACGTACGCCCTGCACCACGCCGCCGCGGACGCCGTCATCGAGCTGCGGCACCACGGAAAACCGGTGCGCGTCACCTGCGACGAGCCGGTGACCGTACCAAATCCGCCGCCGCGCACGGGCCTGCCGACACCGGAGCAGGCACCCGGGCGGGCACCCCTGCTCCGGCTGCCGGAGAACCCGGCCTGACCCGGGTACCTCGTCGTCAGATGGGCTCGCCCTGGGAGGGGCGGCCGGTGGCATCGTGGGGTGTCCTCGCCCGGGGATCGTCGGCCGAACGCGCCTGGGCCGCTTCGTCCGCCCAGTCCCGTCCGCGCCGATCGTCCTGCTTCCGCCGCTCACGTTCGGCGGCGGACTGCACGGGCTCGCGCTGGTGATGCGCCATGACGGTCCCTCGCGATCTGTCGGCGGCGCCGGTGACGCCGGTCCGTCTGCGGTCGCCCGTCGGCTACCCGGCACCCCCCGGCGCAAACCCGCTCCGAGGGCGGCCGGAGGGCGTGTTGGCGGCCGGGCCGGGTATCCGAGTTGACGAGTCAGCCACTGGGGGGCGAGATGGACGTGCGCGGCGAAGCGGTGACGATCCCGGCGGGTGAGGTCCTGCTCCCGGCCGATCTGCTGGTGCCGGCGGAGCCGGTCGGGGTGGTCCTGTTCGCGCACGGCAGCGGTAGCTCCCGGCACAGCCCGCGCAACGTGGCAGTGGCCCACCAGCTCAACCGGGCCGGGTTCGGCACCGTCCTGGTGGATCTGCTCACCCCGGCCGAGGACAAGGTGGACGTGGTCACCGCCGAGCTGCGCTTCGACATCGGTCTGCTGGCCGACCGTCTCGCGGGGATCGTGGACTGGCTGGCCACCGAGCGGCCGTTCGGCACGACTCCGGTCGGCCTCTTCGGCGCGAGCACGGGGGCCGCCGCCGCGCTGGTCGCTGCGGCTCAACGACCTGATCTGGTACGCGCGGTGGTGTCGCGCGGTGGTCGGCCCGACCTGGCTGGCTCCCTGCTGGGCCAGGTGCGCGCCGCCACGCTGCTCCTGGTCGGCGGGCTCGACGAGCAGGTGATCACCCTCAACGAGCGGGCGCTCGGTCAGCTCACCTCCCGGGCCGAACTGCGGGTGATCCCCGGCGCGACACATCTCTTCGAGGAGCCGGGCACGCTCGATCAGGTCGCCGGGGCGGCGGCTGACTGGTTCCACGACCACCTGCACCCCCAGCCCGCCGCCGCCTAAAACACCCACCCGCTCTCCGCTCTCCGCTCGGGTGCGGCCCGTGTGGGTGGGTGGTCGCGACATGCGGCATGTCGGGTCATCCGGTGGGCGTGAGGGTGCGACATGCGGCATGTCGGGTCCGTGGGTCGGCCTGAGGCGCGCGACTCGGGTATTTCCTGTCTGCGCGGTTGCCGGTGGGGTCGCGGTTTGCGGCATGTCGGGCTTTCCCGTCGGGCTGACAGCCCGACATGCCGCAACCTGATGCCGAGCGCCGAGCGCCGAGCGCCGAGCGCCGAGCGCCGAGCGCCGAGCGCCGGGCGCCGGGCGTTCGGGCGTCGAGCGCCGGGTGTTGGGCGTCGGCGACGTCAGCTCGGCTCGGGGGTGGGTCCGGACGACGACGGTGCGGGGGGCGATGGTGCGGGGGGTGTGGTCGTCGGGCCGGGCGGCGGCGTTTTCGATGGTGGTGAGTCGGGTGCCGGTGGGCGGGACGCCGAATCGGACGCGTTCGCGGCGGCCTGCCGTTGACGCTGCACGCTGTCGATGACCCGCCAGGCGACCGCGGTGATCGGGACCGCCACGAAGGCACCCGCGATGCCGGCGATGAGGGTGCCGGCGGTCACCGCGACCAGGATCACCACCGGATGCAGCCGGACCTGGCGCTTCATCACCAGTGGCTCCAGCAGGTTGCCCTCGATCTGCTGAACGGCGATCACAGCGGCCAGGGTGAGCAGGGCGGTGGTCGGTCCGTTGGCGGCCAGTGCCACCAGCACCGCGACCGCGCCGGCCACCGTGGCACCGACGATCGGCACGAACCCGCCGATGAACGTGATCAACGCTAGCGGGAACGCCAGCGGCACTCTGAGCAGCACCAGCGCCAAGCCGATACCGATGGCGTCGATGGCCGCGATCAACATGGTGCCCCGGCTGTATGAACCGAGGGTGCGCCAGCCGATGCGGCCCGCCTCGGCGGCGATGTCCCGGTTGCGCCCGGCGGCCCGGCGCAGCGTCCACCGCCACATCTCCCGGCCATCCTTGAGCAGGAAGAACAGCAGCACCAGCGCGAGCAGAGCGGAGCCCACGACCTCGGCCACGGTGCGGGCGCTGGCGACCGGGTCCACCTGCTGCTGGCTGATCGCCTTGCGCATCTGGTCGAGCAGACCGTCGAGCTGCGCGTCGCTGACCGGCAGCGTGGAGGTGACGAAGTCGCGGGTGTGCTCCAGCCCTTGCCGCAGTTCCTGGCCCAACTCGCTGAACTGGTCGGCGGTCAGGCTCCACACCAGTGCGCCGACGCCGCCCAGGATGCCGAGTAGGAGCAGGACGCTGAGCAGAGCGGCGAGCGCGGCCGGCAGGCGCAGCCGGCGCAATGCCAGCTGCACCGGATCGAGCAGCGCGGCGAGGAACAGGGTCGCGGCCACGGCGATGGCCAGCGGGGTGACCAGCAGCGTGATCCGCGCCAGCAGGTAGAGCCCGGCGGCGATCACCACCAGGCAGGCGCTCCACACCACCGCGGAACGGACCAGCCAGGGCAGGGCGGCCCAGGTCTGGCGCGGCCCGGCGCCCCGAACCGCCGTCTCGTCGGGTTGGTTCCCGCCATCGCTTGCGACCACGTCGGCCCTCCTCAATGTCCGGCGAGGTCGGTACCCGGTCGACGTTCCTCCGACACTAATCGCCTGAGACCGAGCCGGCGGGCGTTCGGCTATCAGTACGCGGCGACCGCTGCCCGGCCGACGACCGCCGGGATTTCCCGGGTCTGCTCGGCGGCACCGGGTGCGGTCAATGGCAGGACCGACTCGCGTTCCGCTGCCACCGGCAACAGCGCGGCGGTCGCTTCCTCGCGAAGGCTCCTCGCCGCGGCGGCGGAGAGTTCCGCGGCCCGCCAGGTCGCCTGCTCCCGTTCCCGGGCCGCCCGCTGCCGGGCCAGGAGGTGGTCGCGTACCGCCCGACGCAGCAGCAACTCCTGCTCCACCGGGTGCAACCGGGGATCCCAGCCGCGGTGCGCGAAGACGTCGCTGAGTTGCTCCACCGACA
Organism: Verrucosispora sp. WMMD573; assembly: GCF_027497175.1. Taxonomy (NCBI): domain Bacteria; kingdom Bacillati; phylum Actinomycetota; class Actinomycetes; order Micromonosporales; family Micromonosporaceae; genus Micromonospora; species Verrucosispora sp. WMMD573. The sequence continues at coordinate 1,995,599 of NZ_CP114901.1, forward strand.
GTTCCCGCCGCCAGTACGCGTCCAGGGCGGCCCGGTGCAGCCAGCGCTCACGGTCGGCGTACTCGGCAGGGGTGCGGGCGGTCTGCGGCAGCGGCATGCCGGCGGCATCGGAGAGCCGGCGTACGTCCGCCTCCGCCGTCTCGTACGCCCGCCAGGCCTGCTCGGCCTCGTCCTGCGCGGCGAGCCATTCGTCGCGGCGGTGCCGGGCCGTCGCGTCGGCCCGCTCCGCGGCGATGGTGACCTCCTCGGCCCAGCGTTCCTGGTCACGTCGTTGATCGGCGTGGTCGGACCGGCTCGGCAGCGCGGCGTCGCGAATGCGGGTGCCGGCGTCGAAGCGGAAGAGTCGAGGTCGTAGCAGCAGGCCGGTGACGGCGAGCAGCACCACGCCGAGCAGGCCCAGCCAGATGGCGGCGGCACGGGGCGCGTCGAGCAGAACGGAGGAGAGAGCGGTACGCATCATCAACACCTCGCGGTCGGGATGAGTCGTCGACTGTGATGGACGCGGGTTGTGACGGCGGGCCGGGTACCTGGAGCACGGTTGATGCCGTTCCCGGGCGGTCGGATCGGACTCGCCGGGACGGTCCCGGGATCACCGTGGCGGTGGCGCGATGAGGCCGGGTGGCCGCTGGGCACGGCCGGCGGGCGGCAGCGTCACCTGGCCCGATCGGTCGGCCGGACCACCGTCGGTCAGCCGGTGGGTGGGCCGCGCCGGGTCGGCTCGCCCGCACGGACGGCGGGCACCGGGGCGACGCGGTGGTCGATCCGGGTGGCGTCGGCCGGCGTGGCGTCGGCACCTGCGGATGGCAGTGGCGCGCTGTTCGCCGACACCCGCCAATCCTGGGCGTCCTCGACCGCATGGGCGGGCTCGACGGCGGGCCGGACGGTCGACATCGCGGTGGATGGCGAGCCGACGAAGACCGTGGCGCTCGGTGGCGGTACGGCGGTGGGCCGGGCCGGCGGATCGGCCGTGACGGCCCCGCCGATGCCGACGGCGAGCACCAGGGTCGCCAGCGCCATCCGGGTCAGTTCACGTAGTGCGCACAGCATCGCCGGCCACAGTGGACGGGCGAACGCTGGAGACGGCACCGGTCCAACCTATCCCGCCGTCGGCATGAGCGCAGCGCGGCGATCGTTCGGAGCGGGTGAAGCGCGCCACGTCGTCCGATCAGGAGGACCGCCGCCTCAGCGCTCGGCGGGGTCGGTCACCTGCTCCTTGGCGAAGAGGGCCAGCAGGTCACCGACCTCGTGGTCGGCCTCGGCCGGATGGCGGAACCGCCCGGCCGGGTTGAGGGTGTATTCGTTGCGCCGGCCCACCCGGGTGCGGTGCAGGTAGCCGCCCGCCTCCAGGTCGGCGACGATGGCCTGAGCGGCACGTTCGGTGACGCCCACCTCCGCCGCGACGTCACGTAGCCGGGCGGTGGGGTTACGGGCGATGGCGAGCAGGACGTGCGCATGGTTCGTGAGGAAAGTCCAGTTCCGCGCGCTTTCCCGTCCGTCAGTGCTCGCCATGCCCGCCATCGTATGACCCGCCGTTCGAGTACCCCGGCTCGCGCCGCTACCGGCCCCCGGTGCGGCCGAACGCAAGCGTCGACTGATGCATGAAGTGCATATCACGTATAGCTTGACGTGCGTTATCGCGCGTGTGACCGTGATGGCAGCCCGTGACCAGCGCCGGCCGGGATGACCAGGCATTTCTTCCAGAGATGAGGTGCAGCCGGATGAGTCGACCCGGATCGATCGGTCCACAGCCCGGACCGGACCGCGAGTTGCTCACCGCGGATCTTCCCGGTGCCCCGCAGCGGGCCCTCGCCGAGTTGCTCGCCGGCAACCGGCGGTTCGTCACCGACGCGCTGCGGCATCCCAACCAGAACGCTGGGCGGCGGGCCGCCGTCGCGACCGAACAGCACCCCTTCGCGGTGATCGTCGGCTGCTCCGACTCCCGGCTCGCCGCCGAGATCATCTTCGATCGCGGGCTGGGCGACCTCTTCGTGGTGCGCACCGCCGGGCACACCGTCGGGCCGGAGGTGCTGGGCAGCGTGGAGTACGCCGTGGCCGTGCTGCGTACGCCGCTGGTGGTCGTGCTCGGCCACGACTCGTGCGGCGCCGTCCAGGCGGCCCGGGAGGCACTGGCCACCGCCACCACGCCCCCCGGGCATCTGGGTGCCGTGGTCGACGCCGTGGTGCCGAGCCTGCACCGGGCACAGGACGCCGGAGTGGACGACCTGGACGGGATCGTGGACATCCACATCGCCCGGACCGTCGAGACGATGCTGGACTCCTCTGCGGCCCTCGCGGCGGAGGTGGCTGCCGGGCGGTGCGCGGTGGTCGGCATGTCGTACCGACTGGCCGCCGGCGAGGTGCGGGCGGTCGCCGCGGAACCAGCCGAACTCCGCGGTGCGCTGGCGACCGCGCCCTGATCCACGCCCGACGACCGTCCTGAACGACGACGGCCCTGAACGACGACGACGACCATCCTGAACGGCGGGGGCCGTCCCGCCACGATTGGCGGGACGGCCCCTGGTGCGTCGCGTCGGGTGGTCAGAGCAGTGACACGTGAACGTGGTCCGTGTGGTTTGACGGGCCGCTGTATGAGCTCCAGCGCTCCGTGGCCGCGAACCAGATCTGCCGGTTCCAGATCACGTAGTAGATGCCCAGCCGGTCGGCGTTGCGGACCAGGAAGGCCGCCAGGTTGTTGCCGTAGATCCGGGTGTCGTTGTTGTGCCACGGGCTGAAGCCGCTGTTCTGCAATGACCAGTCACAGGCCCGGCCCTTGGGGTGCTCGAACTTGTCACCCGGGCGGAAGCAGCCGACGAACCGGTTGAATCCGGCCCGCTTGACCTCCTTGTACATGTGCAGCGTCCGCGGCGTGATGCAGCCCGACGTGGTGGGGTCGTTCTGGCTGCACGACTCGGGCTTCCAGCCGCCGTCCGAGGAGCGGTTCGGCGCGATCCTGGCCACCGGCGAGGTGGCGTCCACCAGCCCGCCGGTCAGGCCGACACCGCCGACCAGCCGGAGGGACTTCTCCGCTTCGCTCTTGTTGCGCGCCATGTCGTTGGTCAGCTTCTTCTGCTCGCGCACCTCGGCGTCGAGCGCGAGCTTGGCCTGCTCGGCGCGGAGCTTGATCGCGTTGACCTCGCCCAGTTTCTTGTCGTTCACCAGGTTCAGCTCGTCCAGTGCCGAGGCCCGGTTGATGAAAGAGTCCGGTGCGCTGCTCTGCAACAGCATGGCGATCGCGCCGACCCGGCCCGTCCGGTACGACTGGGTGGCGATCTGGGCGACCTGAGGCGAGAGCGCGTCCAGGTCGGCCTGAGCGGAGCGGACCTCAACCGCCAGTTGGAGCTGGCGCTTCTTGGACTTCTCCAGTTTGGCCTTGGCCTTGGAGTAGTCCCGGGTGGTCGCCTCGATCAGATCGTTGAGCATCGGCGGGTCGTCGTCGTGCTCGGCGGGCTTGGGGTCGTTCGGTGCGGCCGTCGCCGGCATCGGACCGGCGAACACGGCGAACGCGGCGAACACGGCCACCACGGGCGTCAACCAGCGGCGTAGGGGTGCCGTCACTGTTTTCCCTTCCATCGACCGCCGACCGGGTTAGCTGACGGGTTCGGGACGGAAGTGGCCCCTACCGCTCTCGCGGATTCACCCCACGTACCTGGGTCCCCGGCTCGCCTCGCGGCGATTGGGCGGTGGCACCGCAGGCGCCGCTGCGCGCCTTCGGCGGTGACCGGCAGTGAGGTTACCTGACGGTCCATCTGTGCTTCTACGCCCCGAACCCGACGAGATGCGTCATTTCGTAATCGCTTTGGGTGACTAGCGACACGATTACGAGCCGCATTGGCAGGGGCGGTCACGTTGAGGAGTGTCACCATGTGGTGTCCGTGCTCCTGTCCGGGTCGGGCCACCCCGAAGGGGTGGCGGGGGGCGTGTTTCGGGTGGGTGGGGTGCTCAGCGCGCGGAGCGCCTCGGCCCGGTCCGTCGCCGGCCGGGGAATCACGGGGGTGGACGCACCGCCGGGGACGCCGGCGTCGCCGCCGCGTCCGGCGGTGGTGACGACCGCGGCCAGCGCGGTGGTCAGCGGTACCGCGGCGATCAGCCCGAGCGTGGCGACCACGCTTCGAACGATCTCCGTGGTGAGGAACTCACTGGTCAGGATCTGCCCCAGCGCGCGGGAGTCCGCGGTCAGCAGGAGCAGGAGCGGCAGCGAGGCTCCGGCGTACGCCAGCACGATGGTGTTCACCACCGAGGCGATGTGTGCCCGCCCGACCCGGGTAGCCGAGCGGTACAACTCCCGGCGGGAGAGGTTCGGGTTGGCGTGGCGCAACTCGTTGACGGCGGCGGCCTGGGTGACCGTGACGTCGTCGAGTACGCCCAGCGAGCCGATGATGATGCCGGCGAGCAGCAGGCCGTGCAGGTCGACGTCGGCGCGGAACATGGACAGGGTGGTGGCGTCCTCGCTGCCGAAACCGGTCAGGTGGGTGGCCCCGGTCGCGGCCAGCCCGAGCAGCCCGGTGAGCACCAGGCTGGCGAGCGTGCCGAGCACGGCCACCGAGGTCTGGGCGGACACCCCGTGGGTCAGGTACAGCACCACGAACATGATCAACGATGCGCCGACGATGGCGACTGCGAGCGGTGGCTGGCCGGCGCTGATACCGGGCAGCACGAAGGTCAGCAGGATGGCGAAGCTGGCGGCCAGACCGCCCAGGGCGGCCAGACCGCGTAGTCGCCCGAAGGCGACGATGGCGGCGGCGAAGAGTACGGCCAGCCACACCAGCGGCTTACCGCGTTGGTGCTCGGCGATGTTGTAGGCGCTGACCGAGGGGTCCTCCGGATCGATGAGCGAGACCAGGATGATGTCGTCGTCGACCTCGACGCGGGGAGCACCCGGCCCTGCCGGGATGGGTGTCTGCACCTCCTGCCCGGCGTCCGGTCCGGTCTGTACCCGGACGCTGACCGTGCCGCAGGGACCGTCCGCGGCCGTCGGGGTGCCCTCGGGTACCACCGGGTTGGGCGGGCAGGGCTCGCTGACCACCCGGGTGACCGTGCCGTGGTAGCGGGGGGTGTCATCGGCGGCCTCGGGGCGCGGTGCGTCCCGGGGCCAGAGCACGATGGCGGCGACCAGGGTGGCGAGAAAGAGGGGGACCACCGTCACGACAAGGATCCGCCGCACCCCCGGCGGGGTGGGCGGAGCGGAACGGGTGTGGTCGGCGCCCATTCAGTGTCTCCCAACGATTTCAGGGCTGAGTACGTGTCGATGGGCGAGACGGTTCAGTGCTGCCGGACGGCGATCTGGAAGGGCAGCCCGAATGGCCTGAACGTGGCGAGGCAGCTGCGTACCGTGAGCTGTGGACCGGCCCGTGACGGCCGTGCGGGCGTACGCCTGACAGCGACCTCGGGCCGCGAGGCACGGATTTCGGCTGGCCATCGTGTGCGAATGGTAACCAGCCCGACCTGCCGACGTCTGTCGTGAGGGTACGTCGGCGGGTCGGCTCAGCCGCGCTTCATCAGTCGGCCCACGGCGGCCATCATCTCGGTCGCCATCTCGTCGGCCCGACCCTCGGCGGCACCTTCGTGCATGCAGTGCCGGGCGTGCCCGTCGAGCAGACCGAGGGCGACCTTGTCCAGGGCGGCCTGAATGGCCGAGATCTGCGTGAGCACGTCGATGCAGTAACGGTCGTCGTCGACCATCTTCTCGATGCCGCGCACCTGGCCCTCAACGCGGCGCAGCCGGGCGAGGAGTTGGTCCTTGCTGGCGGTGTAGCCACGGATCGGTGCGGGTGTGCTCATGCGGGCAAGGATAACGTACCCCCTGGGGGTATGGTACGGTCGATGCGACGGATACCCCCGGCGGGTATCAGGGTGGGTGTTCGGCCCACCAGCTCGAAGAGGTGAGGAGAGCTCCATGGTCAGCACGACGTACCAGGTGCAGGGCATGACCTGCGGACACTGCGTCAACGCGGTCAGCACCGAGATCGGTGCGCTCGAGGGCGTCAAGGACGTGCAGGTTGATCTGGCCGCCGGTCGGGTCACCGTCACCAGCGACCAGCCGCTGTCCGACGACGCGGTGCGTGCCGCCGTGGACGAGGCCGGATACGAGCTGGCCGGCGCCTGAGCCGGTCGGCCGGTGGGCGGAAACCGAGAGGTCAACCATGCACACGGCGACGAAGCTGAGCGGCTTCGTGCTCGGCCTGGCGGCGGTGTTCGGCGCGGCGTACGGGGTGGGGCAGCTGACCGACCCGGTCAACGTGGTCGACACCGGCCACGACAGCGGGGGCGCGGACCACGGCGGTGACGCCGGCCACAAGGGCGACGACAGCCCGGAGGGAGCGGCCGGGCACCTGCCCGGCGGCCTGCTCGTCTCCGACCGTGGCTACACCCTGGTGCCGGTCGACGCGCCGCCGGGTGAGTTCGCGTTCCGGATCACCGGCCCCGACGGCCGTCCGGTGACCGGGTACGACGTCACCCACGACGAACGGATGCACCTCATCGTGGCCCGCCGCGACCTCTCCGGCTTCCGGCACGTCCATCCGGAACTGGCCGGGGACGGCACCTGGCGGATCGCCTCGCCGCTGGGCTCTGCGGGGGTGTGGCGGGCCTTCGCCGACTTCACCCCGACCGGCGGTGACCCCCTGACGCTCGGGGTCGACGTGACCGTCCCCGGAGCGCTGAGCGAGCGACCGCTACCCGCCCCGACGAGCAGCGCCACGGTCGACGGTTACACAGTCGTCCTCTCCGGCAGCCCGCAGCCCGGGCGCACCACGACGCTGACGCTGACCGTCAGCCGAGACGGCGCACCGATCACCGATCTGGAGCCCTACCTCGGCGCGTACGGTCACCTGGTGGCGCTGCGCCGTGGTGACCTGGCATACCTGCACGTGCACCCGGAGGGCAGCCCGGGAGACGGGCGGACCGCCCCCGGTCCACGGGTGAGCTTCGCCACCGAGTTCCCCTCGACCGGCGCCTACCGGCTCTACCTCGACTTCCGCCACCGGGGTGTGGTGCGCACCGCCGAGTTCACGGTGCAGGTCGGTGATCCGGGCGGCACCACCGGGCCGGCCGACCGGCCCGCCACCCCAGCCCCCGAGGACGGGCACGGGACTCCCGGGCACGAGCACGACTGACGGGACCAACCATGAGTACGAGCCGACCCCTGACCGCCGCACCGCACCTGATCGAGCTGGCCATCGGCGGGATGACCTGCGCGTCCTGCGCCGCCCGGATCGAGAAGAAGCTCAACCGGATGGACGGCGTGCAGGCCGCCGTCAACTACGCCACCGAGAAGGCGACCGTCTCCTACGCCGACCCGGTCACCCCGGACGACCTCGTCGCCACGGTCGAGAAGACCGGTTACCGGGCCACCCTGCCACCGCCGCCCACCCCGGACGCACCAGCGGCCGCCGAACCGGCGGATCCGCTTTCCGCCCTGCGTACCCGGCTGTGGGTCGCGGTGGCGCTGAGTGTGCCGGTGATCGCGCTGGCGATGGTGCCGGCCTGGCAGTTCACCTACTGGCAGTGGCTGTCGCTGACCCTGGCCGCCCCGGTGGTGGTCTACGGCGGGCTGCCCTTCCACCGGGCCGCGCTGGTCAACCTGCGGCACGGCGCCGCGACCATGGACACCCTGGTGTCGCTGGGCACGCTGGCCGCCCTCGGCTGGTCGGTGTGGGCGTTGTTCCTCGGCACCGCCGGCACCCCGGGGATGACCCACCCGTTCAGCTTGGACATCGGCCGTACCGACGGCGCCGGCAACATCTATCTGGAGGCGGCCGCCGGGGTGACCACCTTCATCCTCGCCGGCCGCTACTTCGAGGCGCGGGCGAAGCGAACCGCCGGGGCGGCCCTGCGGGCCCTGCTGGAACTGGGCGCCCGGGACGTGTCCGTGCTGCGTGACGGGGTGGAGATCCGGATCCCGGTCGACCAGCTCGCGGTGGGCGACCGCTTCGTGGTGCGGCCCGGCGAGAAGATCGCCACCGACGGAACGGTGGAGGAAGGGTCCTCGGCGGTCGACGCCAGCCTGGTCACCGGTGAGTCGGTACCGGTGGAGGTGGCAACGGGCGACGCGGTGATCGGCGGCTGCGTCAACGCCGGCGGCCGGCTGGTGGTCATCGCGACGCGGGTCGGTGCCGACACCCAACTCGCCCAGATGGCCCGGCTGGTCGAGCAGGCGCAGAGTGGCAAGGCCGCCGCCCAGCGGCTCGCCGACCGCATCTCCGGGGTGTTCGTGCCGATCGTGATCGCCCTGGCCGCCGGCACGCTGGGCTGGTGGTTGGGCAACGGCGCCGGACCGGCTGCCGCCTTCACCGCCGCCGTGGCGGTGCTGATCATCGCCTGCCCGTGCGCCCTCGGCCTGGCCACTCCGACCGCGCTGCTGGTCGGCACCGGGCGGGGCGCTCAGCTCGGCGTCCTGATCAAGGGGCCGGAGGCGTTGGAGTCCACCCGGCGGGTGGACACCGTGGTGCTCGACAAGACCGGCACCGTGACCACCGGCCGGATGAGCCTGCTTACGGTGACCCCCGCCTCAGGTGAGCGACGCGACGAGGTGTTGCGGCTGGCCGCCGCCCTGGAGAGCGGCTCGGAGCATCCGGTCGCCCGGGCGGTGGTGGCCGGTGCCGCCGAGGTCGGCGCGCTGCCGCCGGTCACCGACTTCGCCAACGTGGCCGGGTTGGGTGTCACCGGCACCGTGGCCGGCCGCCAGGTGCTGCTCGGCCGGGCGCGGCTGTTGGAAGAGCGGGGTCTGGTCGTACCGGATGATCTCGTCCGGGCAGCGACCGACGCGGAGGCTGCGGGGCGCACGGCCGTGCTGGTCGGCTGGGACGGCCAGGCCCGTGGCCTGCTCGCCGTGGCCGACCAGGTGAAGCCGACCAGCCGGGAGGCGGTACGGCGGCTGCGCGTGCTCGGCCTCAAGCCGGTGCTACTCACCGGTGACAACGCCACGGTCGCCCGGGCGGTGGCCGGCGAGGTGGGCATCGACGAGGTGATCGCGGAGGTGCTACCGACGGAGAAGGTCGAGGTGGTCGCCCGGTTGCAGGGGAAGGGTCGGGTGGTGGCGATGGTGGGCGACGGCGTCAACGACGCCGCCGCGCTGGCCCAGGCGGACCTCGGCCTGGCGATGGGCACCGGCACCGACGTGGCGATCGAGGCGTCCGACCTCACTCTCGTCCGGGACGACCTGCTGGCCGCCGTGGACGCCATCAGGCTGGCCCGCGCCACCCTCGGTACGATCAGGGGCAACCTGTTCTGGGCGTTCGCCTACAACGTCGCCGCCCTGCCGCTGGCAGCGGTCGGGCTGCTCAACCCGATGATCGCGGGGGCGGCGATGGCGTTCTCGTCGGTGTTCGTGGTGGCCAACAGCCTCCGGCTGCGCCGGTTCCGCCCTGTTTCTTGAATTTCTCTGGTTGGCCGACGCCGGGCTGGGTACCTGACTGAATGTAGCGACAGGGATCCCCCGGGAGGGTGACATGGGCGTCGAGGACAAGTTCAACAACACCGCCGAGAACACCGGCGGCAAGATCAAGGAAGGCGTGGGTCGCGCCACCGACGACGAGCGCCTGGAGGCCGAAGGTCGCGGCGACCAGATGAGCGCCAACCTCAAGCAGGCCGGCGAGAAGATCAAGGACGCGTTCCGCAAGTAGTCCAGGTACGCGACGAACCGCCGGGCCGGCGTACACCGGCCCGGCGGTTCGTGTGTGCTCAGGCGCCCAGCGGCCGGCCGGCGGTGAGTCGCAGGATGAACCCCTGGTCGTCGCTGTGGTAGGTGACGTGGTTGCACGACTGGTGGGTGATCCACAGGCCCAGCCCGCCCGGCACCCCGTTGGCCGACGGCAACAGCCCGGCGTACGGATCCTGAGGGCCGGAACCGACGTCACTGACGGTGGCGACGATGCGGTCCGCGCCCGCCCACAGCTGAAAGCGGACTGGGGGACGGCCGTGCCGCAGACCGTTGGTGACGGTCTCGCTGACGGCGACGACGAAGTCGTCGAACTCGTCATCCCGTAGCCCGCCCTGGCCCACCTGGTGCACCGCCGCGCGGGCCTGCGCCGCAGTCGGGCCGAGCAGGTCAACCAGGGGCGGGGTCGTCTGCATCGGGTCGGGTGGCATCGGGCGAGTCTGGCGCAGGAAGGTCTCCGGCGCGACGTAGTCGACACTCGGCAGGTGCCGCCCGTCGGCTGCGGCGAAGCACGGGTGCGTGGCGGCGACGTCCGCCAGCACCCCGGAAGCGGTGGTCCGGGTGTCGTAGGCGCACATGCTCCACAACGGCCAGTCGTCGTACGCGTGGTTGATCGCAGACTCGTACCGGGCCCACCAGTCCCAGGTGGGGCCGAGACCGACCGGCGGCACCTCGCCGATGATCCGGATCTGGGTGGCGCCGTCGGCGACCAGATCGGCGAGGAGCTGACGGTACATCCGGATGGCGGCGGTGGGCCGGGCGTAGACGTCGCCGCCGGCCAGGAACTCGACCTTCGTGTCGGCCGGCAGCGCGGCGCGGACCAGGTTGCCGGTGCGCTCGCCGAGCGCGACGAAGGTGGGCTCGTTCGCCCCCACCCCACCGACGAGGAATGGCACCACGACGGCGAGCAGCTCCTCGTCGGAGCCGTAACAGAGAGCCTCGTGGAAGTAGCCGGTGCGTCCGGCGGCCGCACCGGTCCTCACCGAGTCACCTCCACCCGCAGGTCGGGCAGGTCCAACAGGGCGGCGAGCCGGGCCACCCCGGAGCGGGCGGCCCGCAGCACCACCGTCACCTGCCGGTCCCGGGCGTACTCGTTCAGGTGGATGAGCGCCCGGTGGTCGAGGAACCGGAGCCCGTCGGCGTCCAGCACCAACTCGTCATCGACGGCTTGCAGATCCGCGCGGTCCAGGGCGGTGCGGAACAGGTCGTGATTGGACGTGTCCAACTCGCCGGCGAGGGCGGCCTGCCCCTGGCGCAGCGGTACGGCGTACAGCCGGAACAGCAACTGGCCGAGGTTGTGTTCCGGGTGCACACAGGCCAGCTCGGCGACCGCCGGCTCGCCCAGCTGCGAGCGGTCGTAGGCGCACATCGCCCGGAACGGCTCGGTGCGCATCATCTCGTTCACGCGCTGCTCGTAACGGGCGAACGCGTCGCGTTGCGCGGCGGTACGGACCAGCTCGGTGGCGTCGGCGGCCACCCGCAGGCCGGTGTATCCGGCGGCGACCGCCTCCCGGGTGGCCCGGTGGTAGACCGCCACCTGACTAGCCGGATCGACCACCGCTGTGCTGCCGTACGCGCCGTCGAGGGAACGGACCTGGGCGGCACCCGTCAGCAGCCCGTCGGCGAAATCCCGGACACCGAGCAGGTGGTCCCGGACCGGCTCGGCGGGACCGGAGACGACGAACCAGACCCGCTCGCCGACCGCCAAGCCGGCGCGGAGGAACTCCACGGCATGGGTCATGAACCCGGCCGGGTCGTCGTACGCCCAGCACAGGTGCCCGTACCGCGGTGGCTGGTCGATCAGCACGGCACTCCGCTCGCTCACGTGAGGTGCCCCATCAGTGCAGTCTACGGCGTCGTCCGGAGCGGGCCGGCCACGCCGGTCGCACCGGTTGCCGGCCCGCGGGAACCAATCGGCGATTTCCACCGACCAATACGGCGATGACAGCCGTGACCGACGACATCAGTGGGTACGCGCTCGCCGCGGGCCGGGGCGACCATGCCGCCGCGGCGGCATTCGTGCGGGCCACCCAGCACGACGTACGGCGGTTCCTGACCCACCTGCCCGGGGTGCGGGAGGTGGACGACCTGGTCCAGGAGACGTACCTGCGAGCCTGGCGGGCACTGCCGTCGTTCGCCGGCCGCTCCACGGCACGGACCTGGCTGCTCGCCATCGCCCGTCGGGTCGCCGTGGACCAGGTACGCGCCGCCACCTGCCGGCCACGGACCGCGAACCTCAGCGACTGGCAGACCGCCGCGGAGAGCACACCGGCCGGCGTGCGTGCCGGGGTGGACGAGCAGGTGGTGCTCCGTGGATTGCTCGACGGTCTCGCACCCGAGCGGCGGGAGGCGTTCGTGGCGACCCAGCTGCTCGGCCTGCCGTACGTCGAGGCCGCGCAGGTGTGTGACGTGCCGGTCGGCACCATCCGGTCCCGGGTGGCCCGGGCCCGCGAGGACCTGATTGCGGCGATGCGGTCGGCCGACCATCCGGCGGACCGCCCCGGCGCTGTCGGCTGAGGCGTCCCGTCAGGCCACCCGCCGCCGGTGGCGGCGCCGGCCGTCATCAGCGGGGACGGTCCGGCTGCGAACCGGTGCGGGAATCTGGTGGGCGTGGGCGGCAGAGTGCCGGGCCTGGGCCGAGTAGGGCGGCAGCAGTCGCAGCGGGGCGGGCTCGTCGACCTCGTCGAGGCGCAACTGCCAGCGGGACCGCTCCGGCTGCCGGTCGCTCGGTGTGCCGGGCCGGCGGGAGCTTCGTGCCAGCAACAAGGTGATCAGGTAACCGACCACCAGGAAGCCGTGACTCACCAGCCGTTCCACCGCGACCTGCGAGGCGACGAGGTCGTTTACCGACAGCAACACCAGGGTGACCACGAAGGCACCGAGCATCGGCAGCAGCCCCGACGGTGAGGTCCGACGCAACGCGACGAACAGGAAGCCCGCGCCCACCGCGACGTTCCACGCGGCGGATTCGTGCCACAGGTGCTGGCCGTTGGAGTGCAGGTGCTCGGCGACCTCGGCCCGGCCGATCTGCGCCAGCCCGAGCACCAGTTGCACGGCACCGAGCAGACCCAGTGCTGCCCGCAGGCCGTTGACCAGGCTGGCTCGCCCGCCGGCAGCCGGCGACCAGCGACTCGGCAGCGCGGCGGCGACGAGCGTGCGCCAGCGCCGGCGGGGCGGCGGCGCGGCGGCGAGAATCGCCTCGGTCAGATCCGGCAGCGGGGTCACCACCTGGGTACGCGCCCGGCGGGTCACCTTCGCCGCAGAATCCAGCCAGGTCCGGCACCCGGCGCAGGTCTCCAGGTGCCCACCGGCCCTGCGCTGCTCGTCCGCCGTGACCTCGCCGTCCAGCTGCGCCGACAGAATCTCCCGCCACTGCTCACACCGCATGTACCTATAGTCGCTCCCCGGGCCGGCATGGTTCCCGGTCGGGACCGGCGGAACCGCCCGGCACCGAGGTCAGGGCCCCGGGCGCAGCACTCGGGCGCGGGCCGTGGAAGGTCAGCGGCCCGGCAGGCTGCCGAGCAGGACGGCCCGCGTGGACCGGTGGGCGAGGCCCTCGGCGACGCTGCCCAGCAAGCGGTCCTCGATCCCGTGTCCGTGCCGGCCGACCACCAGCAGGTCCACATCCCGGTCGTCGGCGACTGTCAGCAGGGCGTCGACGGGATGACCGGTGACGACAACGGTGGTGGGCCGGGGCAGCCCGTCGGGCAGCCCGGCGGCCCGTTCGTCGATCATGCGGCGGGCCTGCTCGTGCTCCCGCCGGGACTCCGCGTCGGTCAGGTCGGGGCTGGTCACGGTGACCAGGACGAGTTCACTGGTGCTTCCGGTGAGGGCGTGGGCGATGGCTCGCAGCGCCCGGTTTGAATGCGCCGAACCGTCCACCCCGACCAGCACGCGCAGCCCGGTGCCGACCGGTTCGGCCGGCCGGTGGCGTACGTCGACCAGCTGCGGGCGGGCCCGGCCCCGCTCGACCGCGATCGGCACGAACAGCGGACCGAGCAGCGCACCCACCAGGTACCAGAGCGGGCTGCGGTGCCCGCCCCGGGTGACGAAAACCGCCGCCGTGCCCAGGCCGACGGCCAGCCACAGCACCGCCACCAGCGCCGCGTGCCACCACTCAGACACGACGTTTCTCGCCGACGGGTCGGGCCTTCGAGGCGGCAGGGACAGGTTCGGCCATACCCGTGACTACCCCGCCAGGCCGGGGGTAAGCGCACGGTCCGTCCGCCGCGAGGAGGTTGCCGGGGGTGTCCCGTCCGTTCGTGAACTGGTCCGGCAGTCTCGCCTTCACCCCGTTCGGCTACGCCGAGCCGGCCGACGAGAACGAGGTGCGGGAACTGGTGCTGCGGGCACGCGAGTCGGGAGACACCCTGCGCCCGGTCGGCTCGGGCCACTCGTCCAGCCCGCTGGTGCGTACCGACGGCACCCTGGTCAGCCTGCACCGGATGGCCGGTGTGATCGACAAGGCCGGCGACCGGGCCACGGTCCGGGGCGGTAGCCGGCTCAGGGAGCTGGGTGCGGGCCTCTACGACGCCGGGTTGGCGATGGACAACCTCGGCGACGTGGACTACCAGTCCATCGCGGGGGCCACCGCCACCGGTACCCACGGCACCGGCCTCGGCTTCGGCAGCCTCTGCACGCAGGTGTCGGAGGTGCGCCTCGTCGCGGGCACCGGCGAGGTGCTGGACGTCTCCGCGACCAGCAACAGCGACCTGCTGCCCGCAGCCCGGCTCTCGCTCGGCGTGCTCGGTGTGGTCACCCAACTCACGCTCGACCTGCAGCCCCGCTACGACCTGCGTCGGCGAGCGTGGTGCGCACCTGTCGAGTGGACCCTCGACCATCTGGCCGACCTGCAACACACCAACCGCAACATGGACTTCTACTGGTACCCGCGCAGCGACCTGACTCAGATCCGCACCATGAACCGGGCAGACGGCGCATCCGGACCGTCGTCGACGACGCCCAGGTCCGACGGGTGGTACGAGCCCCGGGAACTGGAGGTCGGGCCGACCCACCGCACCATCCCGCAGAACCGGGAACTGCGTTTCGAGGAGATCGAGTACATGCTTCCGTCGGAGGCGTTCCCGGCCTGCTTCGCGGAGGTCCGGCGACGGATCCTGAGCCGACATCGGCGCACCGTGGGTTGGCGGGTGCTGGTACGCAGCATCGCCGCCGACGACATCTGGCTCAGCAACGCGTACGGTCGCCCGACCACCACCATCGCCTGCCTGCAGAACGCCTCATTGCCGTACGAGGAGTACTTCCGGGACATGGAGGCCGTCTTCCGGCAGTACGGCGGACGGCCGCACTGGGGCAAGAAGCACTGGTTGACCGCTGACGACCTGCGCCCGCTCTTTCCCCGGTGGGACGACTTCCAGGCGGCCCGCTGCCGCCTCGACCCGGACGGGGTGTTCCTCACCCCGGACCTGGCCCGACTGCTGGAGGGAACCTGATGGCGCAGGTGTGGGCGGTGCCGGGCGGGCACGTACCGTTCGGCGGCACCGACGGCGAGCCGCAGTTCACCAGTTTCGACAAGTTGTGCGTGCTGAACACCACCGACTCCGCGGCGGAAGTGACGCTCACCTTCTACTACGAGGACGCCGAACCGGTCGGGCCGTACCGGTTCACCGTGGCTGCCCGGCGCATCCGGCACGTACGGGTCAACGACCTGATCGATCCCGAGGCGGTCCGCCTCGACCGCCCGTACGGCTGCGTGCTCGGCTCGCCGGTGCCGGTGGTGGTGCAGTTCCTCCGGCAGGACACCCGGTTGCCGGGCACGGTGGCGCTCACCGGGACCATGGCCCACCCGGTCGGTTAGGCGGCGTCTCCTCCCGCGCCGGCACAGCCACGGCCGGCTGTGAACCGCCCGCCGGTGATCAACCCAGCAGGTCGCGGCGCCGATGGCCGAGCATGCCGAGGACGGCGGCGACGAACGCAAGCCCGATCATGGTCCACCACGCCGTCCAGCCGGCCGACGCGGCCGGAACAGCCGCCAGATGAGTGAACGGCGAGATCGCGGCCACCCACCCCGGCAGGTCGGCGCTGTCGGCGAGCACCTGGAGGAGGAACCCACCGACCGCGGGTAGGACACCGACGGCCGCGGTGGCCCGGGGCAGCCAGCCGAGTGCGAGTATCGCCGCGCCGAGGCAGAGCAGCACGACCGGCAGCACGTTCCAGGTGCCGGCCAGGGCTGCGGCCAGCGGCAGCGGGGCGTCCACCAGATAGGCGCCGACCCAGGTCGCCGTCGCCGCCACGCTGACGAGTGCCGCCACCCCGGCGAGGGTGGCGAGCGTCTCGGCGGTCAGCAGCCGGTTGCGGCTGACCGGCTGCGCGTACAGCGACGTCAGCCGGCCATCCGTTTCGGCGGCCACGAACTCGGCGAGCCGGGACGCGGCGAAGACCCCGACCGGCAGGGCGAGCAGGACGAACAGGGATGCGGTGTAGCCGCGTACGCTGCCCAGTTCGGTGAAGCCGGCCTGCGCGGCAAGCCCGGCGAAGCGCGGATTGTCCGACAGGAAGCGGACCATCGACGTCGCCAGCAGACCGATCAGCAGGAAGTACGCGCCGATCCCGGCGGACCAGCCGGCCAGCGGGCGCACCATCCGCCGTACCGCGAACCCGTCGGCCGTGCCGAGCAGCCACGTCCGGGGCGGCCGGCCGGCCGGTGCGGCGACCAGCCCGGCCCGCACGTCACGACGCCCGGCCAACGCCATCGCGGCCACCGCGATCAGGAGTGCCGCACCGGCGAGCACGACCAACGGCAACAGCCGGTCGTCGCGGTAGGGGCGGATCAGGGCGAGCAGCCCGTACGGCGACAGCCAGCGCAACCACCCCAACGCCGCGACACCTTCCCCGACCATCCGGGCCAGCAGCCCGACACCGAGCACGGCCAGGGCCAACCCGCTCGCCCCGGCCCGGGTCGGCATCACCTGCGCGCTCAACAGCGCCGTCGACACGGCGAAGAGGGCGACCAGCACGAGACCCGCCGCGTACCGGAGTGCGCCGCCCGGTGGCGTGCCGGCCGCGACGAGCACGACGCCGGCCGCGCTCCCCGCGATCACCACGGCGGCGGCCAGGACGGCGAGGTGCCGACCGAGCACGGCCGGCACCGCCAGCCGGCCGGCCAGCAGGAGGTCCCACCGGCCGCTCTCCTCCTCGCCCCGGGTGACCCGGGTGGTGACGAGCACCCCCCACACCGAGAGCAGGACGGCCAGTACGGTGCCGGTCCGCCAGACGGTGAACCCACCCGGGGTGTCCAGCGCGAACGGTTCGCCGAAGAGGGTGCGGACCGCCGGGTTCTCGGCGAGGGCGGCCAACGCGGCGGCGTCGAGGGGGGTGCCGGCCGTGTTCTCGTACCCGGCGACGACGACGGCGGTGACGCCGGCCGCCACTGCGAACACGACGAGTGCGGGCCGGCGGACCTGGCGCAGGGCGAGCCGGGTGACGGCAGCCGTGGCGGTGCCTGCGTCACCGGCGCTCATCGACTCCCCTCCCCGTAGTAGTCGAGGAAAATCTCCTCCAGCGTGGGCTCGCGCATGGTGAGGGTGGTGACGTCGGCCGCCGCCAGCGCCCGCAGGGCCGGGCCGGGCGGCCCGGTCAGGGTGAACCGCAGGGCAGCCCCGTCGACCTGAATGCCGTCGATCCCGTCGACGTCGGTCAACTCGGGCACGGCGCCGGCGAAGCGCACCAGCACCTCGGTGCGGTGCAGTCGTCGCAGCTCGGGCATGGTGGCGACGTCTACCAGGCGCCCGGCGCGCAGGATGCCCACCCGATCGCAGACAGCCTCCACCTCCGCCAGCTGGTGGGAGGAGAGGAACACCGTGCTTCCGGCGTCGCGGGCCTCGACCACGGCGCGGCGGAACTCGCGTTCCATCAGCGGGTCCAGGCCGGCGGTCGGCTCGTCCAGAACGAGCAGCGGGGCGCGGGTGGCGAACGCGGCAACCAGTGCCACCTTCTGCCGGTTGCCGGTGGAGTAGGCCCGTCCCGGCTTCGACAGGTCGAGGGCGAACCGGGCCACCAGCTCGTCCCGGTAGGCGACGTCGACGCCCGGCCCGGTCGAGCCGAGCAACTCCAGGATCTCCGCGCCGGTGAGCTGTGGCCAGAGCGTCACATCGGCCGGGACGTACGCGACCCGCTGGTGTGCCGTGGCCACCTCGGCGGCGGGGATGCCGAAGATCCACGCTTGGCCGGCGGTCGGGCGGGCCAGGCCGAGCAGCAGCCGGATGGTGGTGGACTTGCCGGCGCCGTTGGGGCCCAGGAAACCGAACACCTCACCGGCGTCGACGGTCAGGTCGAGATCGTCGAGGGCGAGCAGGGAACCGTACCGCTTGGTCAGGTGCTCGGTACGGATGGCGGGTGGTTGCACGGCGGCCTCCGTGAGGTTGTCAGGACCACGACCGCCGACCAGGCTTCCCGGCACACCATCCTCACCCTAGTTCCGGCCCGCAACGGTGGGAAGCCGGCCACTCACCGGGCTGCTCAACCAGCCGTCGGTACGAGGGCCGAGGGCGACTCGTCGCCGGTGTCCGGCGAGGGTGCAGGGCGTGGCGGGACCGTGGGGGTCTCCGGGGGACGCCGGATCCTGGCCGGCCGCTCCGGGTCGCCGGTCTCGCCGCGCCAGTGGGCGAGCCGTCCGGCCCGGGCGACCGCCCGTAGGCGGCGTTCCGCCCGGTCCCGGACATGTGGTGTGGTGACCACCAGCAGCTGATCACCGTGGCGCAGCCGGGCGTCCGGCTCGGGTACGAAGGCGGTGCCGTCGCGGACCACCAGGGTGACCGCGGCCGGTGGCGGCAGCCGCAGCTCGCGGATGTGCACGCCGTGCATCCGGGAGTCGGCCTCGACCGTGAGGTGCAGCAGGTCCGCGTCGATGGCGTCCAGCGGCGCGGACTCGACCTGTAGGTCCGGGCCGATCCCGACCGAGCTGAGCCGCAGGCGTTTGGCCAGCCACGGCAGTGTCGGAGCCTGCACCAGCGTGAAGGCCACGACCAGCACGAACACGATGTTGAACAGCTGCCCACTGCCACCGACCCCGGCCACGACGGGAATGGTGGCCAGCACGATGGGCACCGCACCGCGCAGCCCGGCCCAGGAAAGCAGCACCTGCTCGCGCAGCGGAATCCGGAACGGCAGCAGGGTGATCAGCACCGACAGCGGCCGGGCGAGCAGCAGCAGCACCAGACCGACGGCGAGGGCGGGCAGGACCGCAGCGGGCAGTTCGCTGGGATTGGCCAACAGTCCGAGCATGACGAACAGGCCGATCTGCGCGATCCAGCCGAGCCCCTCGGCCACCGACACCGTGGCCCGGCGGTGCGCCAGCCGGGCGTTGCCCAGGATCAGTGCGGCCAGGTACGCGGCGAGGAAGCCACTGGCCTGGACGAGCCCGGCGGCGGCGAAGGCGAAGATGCCGCAGGAGAAGGTGGCGATCGGATAGAGACCCGAGGCGGGCAGGGTGAGCCGACGCAGGAACCATACTCCGGCGACGCCGATCGCGACGCCGACCGCGCCACCGACGCCGAGCTGGTAGACCATCTGGACCAACAGTTCCAGCGGGCTGGTCGCGGTCAACCCGGTGGCGCTGAAGGCGAGCACCAGGATGACGGTCGGTGCGTCGTTCAGACCCGACTCGGCCTCCACCAGCCCGGCCAGCCGCCGGGGCAACGGCAGGGTGCGCAGCACCGAGAAGACCGCCGCCGCGTCGGTGGAGGACACCACCGCGCCCAGCAGCAGCGCCAACTGCCACGAGACGTCGAGGAGCAGGTGCGCGCCGAGGGCGGTGACCCCGACGCTGATCAGCACACCGGCGGTGGCGAGCGCCGTCGCCGGCGCCAGTACCGGCCGAATGTCGGAGAACCGGGTGGTCAGGCCACCCTCCACCAGGATCACCGCGAGCGCCGCCGTGCCCAGGGCCTGCGCCATGGCGGCGTCGTCGAAGCGTAGGCCGAGTCCGTTCTCGCCGAGCAGCAGCCCGATGCCGAGGTACGCCAGCAGCATCGGTACGCCGACCCGGGTGGCCAGCCGGGCGGCGGTGACGCTCACCAGCACGGTCGCCGCCGCGGCGATCATCAGCAGATAGACCTGTTGCAGGGTCATCCCGGAACCCGTCCCAGCCACAGTCGACCCATGCATCCGCTCCCTCACGCTCGTGCCCGCTGGGGGTACAACGCCGACACCCGCCCCCACGGGTCGCACAGCCGGCGCGCCCGGCGCTACCAGCCGGGCGGCAACCCGTGCCACGGTGTGTCCCCGCGCTCACGTTACCGGGTGAGCAGCCACCGAATGCCGAGCGTGACGGGGACGCACTGCCCGGACGGTCTGCGGACCACCTGCGGGGACCGATGCCCGACTGCGCGACCATGGCCCGGTCACGCGTACGACGACGGAGCAGACGGGAGCCGGCTCATGAGCGGCGGGACAGCACAGCGGACCGATCGACTGGAGGCATGGGAGCGGGTCAGCGCCGCACCGCTCACCGTGCTGTCCGTGGTGTTCCTGGTGGTGTACGCGGCGCCGATCCTGCGCCCGGATCTCAGCCCGGCATGGCGGGCCGCCTGCACCGCCACGACGGTCATCGTCTGGGCGCTGTTCTGGGTGGACATCCTCGTTCGCCTGCGGTTGGCCACGAATCGGCGGAAGTTCCTCCGGGAACACCTGTTCGACCTGGTGGTGCTGACGCTGCCGATGCTGCGACCACTGCGCGCGGTACGCCTGGTCATGGTGGTGCTGACCATCAACCGTCGCACCGAGGTTTGGGCGCGCGGCCGGCTGGCCGTCTACGTCGCCGCCACCACGGCGCTGCTGGTGCTGGTCTCCGCGCTGGCTGTGCTCGACGCCGAACGACTAGCGCCGGACGCCAACATCACCGCCTTCGACGACGCGCTGTGGTGGTCGACGGTCACCATCACCACCGTCGGCTACGGCGACTTCTATCCGGTGACCACCGCCGGGCGATTCGTCGCCCTCGGTCTGATGATCGGTGGGATCGGCCTGATCGGTTTCGTCACGGGCTCGCTGGCGACCTGGATCGTCGACCGCGTCTCGGCCTCCGCCGACAAGCCGGCGGAGGTCACCGGCGAGGACGTGGCGGCCCTACGCGCCGAGATCGCCGCCCTGCGGCGACGCCTCGACTCCGATCCGGCCGAGCGGTCCGCCGACTGAACGATGCCGGCCGGCGGTGCGTGATCGGGCGTTCCGGCCTGCCGGACGCAGTTTGTCCCGGAAGATGGTGGGCGCGGCGTCCGGCCGGCCACCGGGACGCGGGCGGCGACCCGGGCCGGCGGCGCGGATCCGGTCTTCTGATCGTCGGCGGGGTGACGGTGACGCTCGAACAGTCAGCGGGGTCGCGGTCCAACGAACACCACGGCATGTCCACCCATGAGGTGGTGCTGCTGCTGGAGACGGATCCGCAGCGCGGCCTGAGCAACGCCGAGGCCACCCGGCGGCTGGCCCGGTACGGTCCCAACGTGCTGCCTGCCGCCGGTGGTGGCGGCCTGCTGCGTCGGGTCCTGCGGCAGTTCCACAACCCGCTCATCTACGTGCTGATCGCGGCCGGCGTGGTCACCGCGGTCCTCGGGGAGTACGTCGACTCCGCGGTGATCTTCGCGGTGGTGCTGATCAACGCCGCGATCGGGTACGCCCAGGAGTCGAGGGCCGAGGCGGCACTGGACAGCCTGCGCTCGATGGTGCGTACCGAGGCGCGGGTGATCCGCGACGGTGAGCTGCGGGCGATCTCCTCCGACGACCTGGTCCCCGGTGACCTGGTAGTGCTGGAGGCGGGCGACAAGGTGCCGGTGGATCTGCGGTTGGTCCGGCTGGCCGAGCTGCGGGTCGACGAGTCGGCGCTGACGGGCGAATCCGTGCCGGTGGACAAGTTGGAGGCGGAACTGCCGGTGGGCACCCCGGTCGCCGACCGGCGCAACATGGTCTGGTCGGGCACGCTCATCGCGGCCGGCGGCGGCGCCGGCATCGCGGTGGCCACCGGAGCCGAGACGGAACTCGGCCAGATTCACCGACTGGTCGGCGCGGCGGAGGCCCTGGCCACCCCGCTGACCCGCAAGCTGGCCCGGTTCAGCAAGGTGCTGACCGTGATCATCCTGGTGCTCGCGGCGGTGACGTTCGCGGTCGGCCTGCTCCGTGGCCAGGACGTGGTCGAGACGTTCACGGCGGCCGTGGCGCTCGCCGTCGGTGCGATCCCCGAAGGGCTGCCGGCGGCGGTCACCATCACCCTGGCGATCGGGGTCACCCGGATGGCCCGCCGACGGGCGGTGATCCGTCGTCTACCGGCGATCGAGACGTTGGGCAGCACGACTGTCGTCTGCTCCGACAAGACTGGCACCCTGACCGAGAACCAGATGACGGTCCGGGCGCTGTGGACCCCGGACGCCGAGTTCGAGGTGACCGGCGCTGGCTACCGGCCGGACGGGGAGGTCCGCGACGGCGGCCGGGGCGGCGAGGCGCTGCGCTGGGCGCTGCTGGCCGGTGCCGGATGCAACGACGCGCGGGTACGCGAACAGGACGGCGAGTGGCTGCTGGCCGGCGATCCGACCGAGGGTGCGATGCAGGTGGTCGCGGCCAAGGCGGGCATCGACCACGGCCGGCTGTCCGCCGACTATCCACGCCGGGACACCATCCCCTTCGACTCCAAGCGGCAGTACATGGCGACGTTGCACGACGAACGGGCCACGGGCCGCGCGGTGGTCCTGGCCAAGGGTGGTGTCGAGCGGATCGTGTCGATGTGCCGGGGCGAGATGGGTGCCGACGGGCAGATCCGCCCGCTCCGTGCCGACGCCGCGCTCCGGGCGGCCGAGGACCTGGCCGGTCGCGGGCTGCGGGTGCTGGCCACCGCCGTACGACCACCGGACGGCCCCGACGACGGCTTCGACGAGGTCGCGCTGCCCGGCACCCTGGTCCTGACCGGGCTACAGGCGATGCTCGACCCGCCGCGCAGCGCCGCGGCCCCGGCGGTGCGGGCGTGCCACTCGGCGGGCATCGACGTCAAGATGATCACAGGTGACCATGCGGCGACCGCCGGCGCCATCGCCGGCCAACTCGGCCTGCTCGACTCGGACCGCCCGGAACGGGTGGTCACCGGCACCGATCTCGAAGAGTTGCCCGCCGAGGGGTTCGGCGAGGCGGTGGACCGGGCCGCCGTCTTCGCCCGGGTCTCCCCGGAACAGAAGCTCCGCCTGGTCGAGACGCTTCAGCAACGAGGCCACGTGGTCGCCGTGACCGGCGACGGGGTCAACGACGCACCCGCGCTGCGGCAGGCGAACATCGGCATCGCCATGGCCCGATCCGGGACCGAGGTGGCCAAGGAAGCGGCCGACATGGTCCTCACCGATGACGACTTCGCCACCATCGAGGCCGCGGTGGAGGAGGGCCGCGGGGTCTTCGACAACATCACCAAGTTCATCGTCTGGACGCTGCCGACGAACCTCGGTGAAGGGCTGGTGGTGCTGGTCGCCATCGTGCTGGGTGCCACGCTGCCGCTGCTGCCCACCCAGATCCTCTGGATCAACATGACCACCGCGGTCCTGCTCGGCCTGATGCTGGCCTTCGAGCCTAAAGAGCGCGGCATCATGCGACGGCCGCCCCGCGACCCGGCCCGGCCGCTGCTGACCGGCCCTCTGGTGATACGGATCTTGCTGGTGGCCACGCTGCTGGTGGCCGGCGCGTGGTGGGTGTTCCAGTGGGAACAGTCCAACGGCGCCGATGTCGCGCAGGCGCGCACCGCCGCCATGAACGTCTTCGTCGTGGTCGAGACCTTCTACCTGTTCAGCTGCCGGTCGCTGAGCCGCTCGGCATGGCGGATCGGCTTCTTCACGAACCGCCTGCTGCTGCTCGGCGTCGCCGCGCAGGCCCTGTGCCAACTCGCCATCACGTACCTGCCACCGATGAACGCGATCTTCGACACGGCGCCGATCGGACCCGACGTGTGGTTGCGGATCCTGGCCATCGGTGCGGTCTCCGCCGTCGTGGTCGCCGTCGACAAGCGGCTGCGCCACAATCTCGGCTGAACGGTTTCACCCGGCACGCTCCGGGCCAGCGCGAGACCGTGCCGGTTCAGGCCCAGATCGACTCGGCGAGGGTGACGCCGACGAACGCGGCACCCAGCGCGGCGACAACGCTTACCCCGGCGTTGACCAGCGCGGAGAGACGGGCACCGTGCTCGAAGAGCCGGATCGTCTCGTAGCCGAAGGTCGAGTAGGTGGTCAGTGCGCCGCACAGACCGACGCCGAGCAGGGCGAGCAGGGAACCGGGCACCGCGCCCACGGCGGCCCCACCGATGAGGACGCCGAGCAGGAGCGAGCCGACCACGTTGACCACGAAGGTGCCCCACGGAAAGACGGAGTCGTGACGTGCCTGCACCGCCCGGTCGACGAGGTAGCGCAGTGGCGCGCCGACAGCGGCGCCGAGCGCCACCAGGATGACGGTCATCCGGCGCTCCGGCTCCGGTCCACGCCGGTCGCCAGCCGGGTCAGGGTCACGCCCAGCCGGACCGCCACGAGGGCGGCGACGAGGGTACCGGCGAGATACAGCAGGCCGGTCCGCGCCGCACCGGCCGTCACCGCCTGCTGCACCTCGACGGCGTACGTCGAGAAGGTCGTGTAGCCCCCCAGCACGCCGACGCCGAGGAAGGGCCGGACCAGCCGGTGCGCGGTCCACGCCTCGGTGATCAGCACCATCAGCGCCCCGATGAGCAGGCAGCCGGAGACGTTGACAGCGAAGGTGGCCCAGGGAAAGCCGCGCGGCGGGTGCGGGAAGGCCACGGTCAGCCCGTAACGGGCCAGCGCGCCGACCATCCCGCCGACGGCGATCGCGGCGAGCAGACTGGCGGTCGCGCCCCGCAGCTCCGCGCGCTGACCCGGAACACTGAGATCGACATCCGGATCGACGGGCGGTCGCTGCGCCCTCACGGTCACCACCTACCAGTACGCGTCTGCCCTGGCAGGGACGGTTGGCGGCAGGTGCCGCAGGCATCCCGGACGGGCGGGCTGGCGGGCCCCGCCGCCACGGGCACCTCCGGTGGGCGCCCTGTACCGAGGATACGCCGCTCGCTGGACGTCGACCCGGGGTGCGCCCCACCCGCCGACGGTAGGGTGCGGCAGGTGACCGTGCTGCGTTCCGTCCTGCTGTTCGCCCTGGCCGCGATCGCCGAGATCGGCGGGGCCTGGCTGGTGTGGCAGGGTTGGCGGGAGCACCGGGGGCTGTGGTTCGTCGCCGTCGGAGTGCTCGCCCTCGGCGCGTACGGCTTCGTC
This sequence comes from Verrucosispora sp. WMMD573, assembly GCF_027497175.1. Lineage (NCBI taxonomy): Bacteria > Bacillati > Actinomycetota > Actinomycetes > Micromonosporales > Micromonosporaceae > Micromonospora > Verrucosispora sp. WMMD573. The sequence goes on from NZ_CP114901.1 coordinate 2,020,508, forward strand.
GCCACCTTCCAGCCCGACCCGAACTTCGGCCGCATCCTGGCGGCGTACGGCGGGGTTTTCGTCGCCGGCTCACTCGCCTGGGGGATGATCTTCGACGGCTTCCGTCCGGACCGCTGGGACCTCACCGGTGCCGCGATCTGCCTGCTCGGCGTCGCCGTCATCATGTACGCCCCGCGTGGTGCCTGACGGCGGTCCGCTGCCGGGTTCGCCGAGGGGCGGTGACCGGACCGGCCGGGCGGGTCGGCGCGCCGACAGGGCTGGACCTCTGTCCCATCGACGGTGACTATAGGTAGCTGGTCGAATGCTCCCGGCTACTGCTGGTGGCCGTCCCGCTCCGTACTGCGGTGCCGCCGCCCGGCCGGAGCTGGCGGCCACGTTCCACGGACCAGGAGGTGTGCCATGGCCGCCACGTCGACCCGGCGTCCTGACCGAGCGGAGCAGGCCGAGCCGCCGGCCGGGGAGTCGGTGCTCCCCGAGATGCGGGCCATGTGGTGGGAGACGGGGATGCGGGCGCGGACCGAGGCCGGTCTGCTCGCCGTCTTCGCCGAACTGCCCCGGCTGATCTGGGCAGCCCTGCGGATCAGCTGGCGGGCCGACCGGCTGCGCACCTCGGTGGTCGCCGTGGCGACGGTCGGTGCCGGCGTGATGTCGGCGTTCGGGCTGCTCGCAACGCAGCGGGTGCTGGTGGAGTTGTTCGCCGGTGGGCCGACCGGGGAGAAGGTGGTGGCCGCGCTGCCGGCGCTCGCGGTGCTGGCCGCCGCGACGGCGACGCGCTCCGGCATGGCGATCGCCACCGGTTACGCCCTGAACGGGCTGACGCCCCGGGTCAGCCGCGAGGTGGAGCGCGGGCTGTTCGAGGTGACCACGGCCGTGCGGCTGGAGGCATTCGACGCCGACGCCTTCGCCGACGACATGGAGCGCGCCTCGCGGGGCACCGATTCCGCTGTCGACCTGGTGCCCGCCTCGATGAACCTGCTCGCCGGGCTGGTGGGGGTGGTCGCGGTGACCGTGGCCGTGGCGGTGATCCACCCGCTGCTGCTGCCGGCGCTGCTGGTCGCGACCGTGCCGAACGCGTGGGCGTCGCTGCGGGCGGGGCACCTGCGGTACCAGACCTACATCGCCGGCTCGGTGCGGCGACGCCGGATGTGGTTGCTGCACCGGCTGATGGCTGAACGGGCCTCGGCACCGGAACTGCGCTCGTACGGTCTGCGGCGGTTCCTGCTGAACCAGTACGACCGGGTGATGGCGGTGGAGACCGACATCGAGCTGGCCCTGGCGCGTCGGGTGACCACGACGGTCACGGTGGGCTCGATGATCGGGGGCGTCGCCACCGCCGTGGTCTACGTGCTGCTCGGGCTGCTGCTCGTCGACGGCCAGATTCCGCTCGCGGCGGCGGCCACCTGTGTGATCGCGGTGCAGGCGGCACAACGTTCGCTGGCCGTGGTGACCTTCCAGATGGACCGCGTCTACACCGAGGGCCAGCACTTCCGCGACTACACCGGGTTCATGACCCGCGCTGCCACCTACCTGCCGGAGCAGGCGGCGGTGGCGGCACCCGAGCGGCTGCGGGTGCTGACCGTGGAGGCGGTGAGCCTGCGTTACCCGGATCGCGACGTCGCGGCGGTCGATCGCGTGACGTTGGCCGTCGAGGCGGGGCAGACGGTGGCCTTCGTCGGGGAGAACGGATCCGGCAAGAGCAGCCTGGCCGCGATGATCGCGGCCCTGCGTACCCCCAGCGACGGGGTGATCCGCTGGAACGGGCGGCCCCTGCCCGAGCTGGACCGCGACGAGTTGCGTGGTCGCATCGCCGTGGTCACTCAGGAGTACCACAAGTGGCCGTTCACCGCCGCCACGAACATCGCCATCGGGGACATCGACACCGAGGCCCGGCAGGACCGGATCGAGGCCGCCGCCGCCCGGGCGGTCGCCGACGAGATGATCCGCGAGCTGCCGCACGGGTACGAGACGCTGCTCGACCGCACGTTCGCCAAGGGGCAGGACCTCTCCGGCGGCCAGTGGCAGCGGATCACCGCCGCTCGTGGTTTCCTCCGCGACGCGGAGCTGCTGGTGATGGACGAGCCGTCCTCGGCGCTCGATCCGCGGGCCGAGGACGCGTTGTTCCAGGCCATCCGCGACCGGCGCGGTCGGGCCACCACCATCCTGATCACACACCGGCTGGCCAACGTCCGACACGCCGACCGGATCTTCGTGCTGCATCACGGTCGTCTGATCGAGCAGGGCACCCACGACGAACTCGTCGCCGCCGGTGGCCGGTACGCCGAGCTGTTCACCCTCCAGGCCGCCGGGTACGCGGACACCGACCGCTCACCCGCGCCCCGGCAACATCCGCACCCGGCCGCTGGCTGACACCGGCGCGGCGCGTCGGGCGGCGCAGCCGCATGGCCGCGTTTGCCTCAACCGAGGACGGGAACGGGGGTTGCACCGGCCGCGTCCGGCAGGAGGACCCGGGCACGGGTCGGACGAAAATGTGGCCCGACGGCAGGAGCAGCGGATGAGTGAGCCCGTGTCCGACCAGCCCGTCGGCGAGCTGGAACTGGTCCACGCCTTCACCGGGCCGATGCCCACCGGGGTAAGCGTCTCGCACACCGGCCGGATCTTCGTCAACTTTCCCCGGTGGGGCGACGAGGTGCCCGCCACCGTGGTCGAGCTGCGTGAGGGTGTCGAGGTGCCGTACCCGGACGAGCGGTGGAACCAGCCGCGTGACGACGACGACCCGGGTGCCTTCGTCTCGGTGCAGAGCGTGGTGGTCGACCCCGTCGACCGGCTCTGGGTGCTCGACACCGGCAGCCCGAAATTCCAACCGACGCGACCGGGCGGCCCCAAACTGGTCCGGATCGACCTGGGCAGCGACACGGTCACCCAGGTGATCACCTTCCCGCCGGACGTGGCGCTGCCCACCACGTACCTCAACGACGTGCGCTTCGACCTGCGGCGCGGCGAGGCGGGCCTGGCGTACATCACCGACTCCGCGGTCGCCGGGCCGAACGGGATCATCGTGGTCGACCTGGCCAGTGGTGCCTCCTGGCGACGACTGCACGACCATCCCTCGACCAAGGCGGAGCCACTGTCCCGTTTCCGGCCGGTGGTGGAGGGGAGACCCCTCCTGCAAAGACCGGCCGCCGGGCCGCCGGGTCCGTTGACCATCGGCGCGGACGGGATAGCCATCTCCGTCGACGGTTCCCGGCTCCACTACTGTCCGTTGGTCTCGCGCCAGTGGTACAGCGTCGCCACCGACGCGCTCGCCGACGTCTCGGCCGGCGCGGACGAGGTCGCCGCGACGGTGATCCACGAGGGCGACAAGGGCACCGGCTCCGACGGCCTGGAAACCGACGACGCCGGGCGCATCTACCTCAGCGCGTACGAGCACAACGCGGTGCTGCGGCGACGTCCCGACGGCGAGTACGAGACGGTCGTCCACGACCCTCGGCTGCTCTGGCCGGACACCCTGTCGGTGGCGGTGGACGGGCACCTCTACGTCACCGCGAACCAGTTGCACCGGCAGCCCAGCTTCCAGCAGGGCAGGGATCTGCGCCGCAAGCCGTACGCGCTGTTCCGGACCCGGATCGACGCCGGGCCGGTGCTGCTGCGGCGCTAGCGGCGGCGCCGCAGCAGCACCGCCGCGGCGGCCACCAGAGCCAGCAGAACCCCGCCGCCGGCCAGCAGCGCCATCGTGCCCGGACCGCCGGAGGAACTGCTCGCGGCCGGGCTGGCGGCTGCGGCGGTCGGTTCGGCGCTCGGGGCCGACGTGGTCGGTGCCGGCGCGCTTACCGAGGGGCTGGGGCTGGGGCTGGGGCTTGGTGCGGCGGTGGCCGTCGGGTCGGCGACGGTGAACTTGTACGACCCCTGCACCGGGTGTCCGTCTTTGGAGACCACCCGGTACGCGACGGTGTAGACGCCGTTGGCCAGCGGCGATTCGATGGCGACGGTGCCCTTGGTGCCGCTGACCTCCGGCTCGCCGGTGGTCACCTGCTGCTTGTCTGCGTCGCTGAGGGTGATGGTGGTGAACGACGGGTTCAGCTTCTGGAGGAACTCCAGGGTGATCCGGGTCGGTGCCTTCTTCAGCTTGGCGTCCTGCGCAGGAGTGGCCTTGCTAAGCACGTTGTGGGCGTACGCCGGGGCAACCGGCCCGATCAGCAGGGCGGTGGCGGCCAGCGTTGCGGCGAGGGCGGCGGCGAGCGGCCGGTGCAGGTGGCGAGACATGACGGTCATTCTCCTCGTCAATCGAGCAGTTGCTGACCGACCCAACCACCCTCCGGGCAGCCGGGCGGTACGGCGAAGACGGCGGAGCCGATCGGGGTGGTCCACTCGTTGAGCAGATCCCGCTCGGCGAGCCGCCGCTGGATGGGCAGGAACTGGGTGGCGATGTCGGCCTGGTACGCCGCGAAGATCAGCCCACTGTCCGCGGTGCCGTCGGCTGCGGGTACGCCATCGTAGTTGTAGGGACGGCGCAGGATCCGGAACCGGTCGTCGGTGACGTGCGCCCGGGTGAGGTGGGAGAAGTCCGGGATGACCGTCAGCCCGTCGGGGCCGAGGGCGGCGAAGTCGGGCTCGTCGTGTTCGCGTGTGCCGGTCAGCGGAGCCCCGGTGTCCAGCCGCCGCCCGACGGCCAGTTCCCGGTCGGTGCGACCGAGCAGGTCCCAGGTCTCCAGGTTCATGCTGATCCGCCGCACCACCAGGGTGCTGCTGTCGCGCAGCCAGTCCGGCCCGTCGGTGACCCAGACCGCGGTCTCCACCGGTGCGCCGGGCTTCGGGTTGGCGGTGCCGTCGAGTTGGCCGAAGAGGTTGCGTTGGGTCCGGCCCGGCTCCGCGCCGGCCGCCCGACGGAAACCCTGCTGCACCCAGCGTACGGTGGCGAAGGGTCGACTGTCCTTGACCAGGACCCGCTGCGCGTGTGCCACGGTGAGCGGGTCGTCGGCGCAGATCTGCACCAGCAGATCCCCACCGGACCAGCGGGGTTGCAGCCGGTCGATGCGGAACGCGGGCAGGTCTCCCACGGACGGCGGGCGGCGGTCGTCGAGACCGGCGGCGGCGTACAACCCAGGGCCGAAACCGAAGGTGACGGTCAGCCGGGCCGGCAGCAGCCCCAGCTCGGGTTCGGTGTCGGCGAGCGCGGGCCGGCCCTGGGTGAGGCGGGCGGCGTCGTCGGAGAGCAGCCGCAGCAGCCGCCCGAGGTCGGCGCGGTCGGTGCCGGGGCGCAGGGTGAAGGCGACGAACGCGGCGTGCGCCTGCGGTTCGTCGACGACTCCGGCCTGCCGTCTGCCGTGGAACGCTTCGACCGCCTCGCCGACGCCCGCCACCGGTGTCCGCTCCGGCGGGCGTTCCGCTGGCTCGGTGCGGGTGCTGGCCACCGCGGCGGCGCCGGCCAGCGTGCCACCGGCGGCCAGGGCGCCGCCGGTGAGCAGGCCACGCCGGCTCACCGGACGGCTGGTGGGCCTCACGGTGCCGGGCTGTGGCTCGTCGGCATGTCCGGCATCGGTTCCCCGTGCCCGGGCGCGTAGCTCTCCTGCGCCCCGGTGAACGGCTTGGCCACCGCGCGGAACGTCTGGCTGCGCCCGTCAGCGAAGGTGAGGGTGAAGGACAGCTCGTCACCGGCCCGCACCGGCTTGGCGAGGTCCATCAGCATCAGGTGGTCGCCGCCCGGTTCCAGCTTGTACTCGCTCTTCGCCTTGATCACCACGCCGTCCTGCTTGGCCCGCATCACCATCTTGCCGTCCGCCATGGCCATCTCGTGCAGCTCCATCGGCGACAGGTCGGTGGCGGCACCGGTGACCGTGACGTCGGTGTCGCTGTCGTTGACAAGCGTGGCGAAGGCTGCCGTCATCCCCTCGTCGGCGGCCTTCACCCAAGGATCGCGTACGCCCAGCACACCGGCCTCGACGGTGGCTTCGGCGGAGGCCGTGGCGGACGGCGTGGGGGTGGTCGACGACTCTGTCCCGGACGACCCGCAGGCGGCCAGCGAGACGATGAGCGTGGCCCCGGTGAGCAGGACCGCCGGGCGCAGGAGCCGGCGAGGCAGGGTGCTGGGCATGAATTTCCCCTCGAAGATCGACGTCACAAGGTTTGTCGTCCGGTGCTGTCCGGAAGTTCCGCGGCCGAGAGTTGCGCCGGTCACCCGCGCCGGGTTCGGCACGAAATCACCCTGCTGGTCAATCCGGTGGGCGCAGCTCGACGCGGCGCAGCAGTTGAGCGTTGAGCGCGACCACGATGGTGGAGGCCGACATCAGCACGGCGGCGACCGCCGGGCTCAGCGCCACGCCGGCCCAGGCCAGGACCCCGGCGGCGAGTGGCAGCGCGACCACGTTGTAGCCGGCGGCCCAGGCCAGGTTCTGGAGCATTTTCCGGTACGCGGCCCGGGACAACCGGATCACGCCGCTCACGCCGCGCGGATCGGAGGAGGCGAGCACCACCCCTGCCGACTCGATGGCCACGTCGGTGCCGGCACCGATCGCGATGCCGACGTTCGCGCGGGCCAGGGCGGGCGCGTCGTTGACCCCGTCGCCCACCATGGCCACCCGCAGTCCACGGCGCTGCAACCCGGTCACGGTGTCGTCCTTCTCCGCTGGCAGCACCTCGGCGAAGACCTCGTCCTCACCGGCGCGGAATCCGAGGTCGGCGGCGACCGCCTCGGCGACCGGACGCGCATCCCCGGTGATCATCATGATCTTGCGGATGCCCTGGCTCCGCAGGTCGGCGACGGCCTGCCGGGCCTCCGGCCGAACCTGGTCGGCCAACGCGAGGGCACCGAGGACGACGGTGCCGTCCTGGCCGAGCCGCAGCAGGTAGAGCACCGCCGCGCCGCGCCGCGACCAGTCCTGCCGGTGCTCGTCGAGGTCGTCCGGCACGGTGACGTCGAGTTCCCGCAACAACGCCGGACCGCCGACGGCATAGGTCACCCCGTCCACCTCGGCGCGTACCCCGCGACCGGTCATCGAGTGGAATCCGGACGCCGTCCGCTGGTCGCTCCGGTCGGCGGCGGCGGTCACGATCGCCCGGGCGAGGGGGTGCTCGCTGTCGGCCTCCACCGCCGCCGCGATGGCGAGTACATCCCGCTCAATCGCGCCGGGGCCGGCGGCGACATCGGTGAGGACGTGCTCGCCCCGGGTCAGCGTGCCGGTCTTGTCGAACAGCACCGTGTCGACGGTGCGCATCCGCTCCAGGGCCAGTCGGTCCTTGACCAGGATGCCGCCCTTGGCGGCCACCGCGGTGGACAGTGCGATGACCAGCGGGATGGCCAGTCCGAGCGCGTGCGGGCAGGCGATGACCAGCACCGTCACCGTCCGCACCACGGCCTCGTCCACAGTGCCCAGCACAGACCAGACCACGAGGGTCAACACGGCGGTCGCGGTGGCGATGTAGAACAGCCAGGCGGCGAACCGGTCGGCCAGCACCTGCGCCCGGCCGCTGGACTGCTGGGCCTCGCTCACCAGCCGCTGGATGCCGGCCAGCGCGGTGTCGTCCCCGACCGCCTCGATCCTGATCCGCAGCGCCGCGTCGGTGGCCACCGTGCCGGCCACCACCCGGTCGCCGGTGGTGCGCGACACCGGACGCGACTCGCCCGTGATCATTGACTCGTCCATCTCGGCGCTACCGGCCACCACGGTGCCGTCCGCCGGAACCCGGGCACCCGGACGGACCAGGACCACATCGCCGACGCCCAGGTCGGCCACCGTCACCCGGTGCGGTGCTCCGTTCGAGTCGAGTCGCTCGGCATCGTCCGGCAGCAATGCGGCAAGCGCCGACAGAGCGCCCCGGGCCTGGCCGATCGCCTTCATCTCCTGCCAGTGCCCGAGCAGCATGATTGTCACCAGTGCCGCGAGTTCCCACCAGAAGTCCAGGTCGAAGGCGCCGAACGAGGTGGCCAGCGATGCCACGTAGGCAACCGTGATCGCCATCGCGATCAGCAGCATCATGCCCGGCGCCCGGTCCCGGATCTCGCGCACCGCGCCCTGAAGAAACGGCCAGCCGCCGTAGCCGAAGACCACCGTGCCGAGCACCGGCCCCACCAGGCCGATCCCGGGAAAGTCCAGTTCGTAGCCGAGCCAGTCCATCACCATGTGACTGGTGGCCACGATCGGTACGGTCAGTGCCAGGCTCAGCCAGAACTTGCGACGAAACGCCGCAGGATCATGCCCGGCGTGCTTGTCGTGCCCGCCGTGCCCGTGCTGCTTCGGGTGGTGCTGGGTGTCGCCGTGGGACATGTCATCGCCTCCCGACACCAACATATACCCCATGGGGGTATCGCTACGCTCTTAACAAAATCGGGCCAGATTGGACCTCGCCCGTTCCGCCATTCATCTCCAATGATCGGTCGGACAAGTTTCGCTTTCGTGCTTCCGGCCCATGTCCGAGACGTCAGTCAACCCGCCGGCGGGCGAGTAGGGATCTAGAGGTGAACCGATACATCGTGGTAGGAATGGCGCTCTGACGTGGGCAGGCACGCCCACCCTCCACCATGTAAGCGACGGGCACGTCGGTTTCTGCTGAGATCAACGTCGATGAGGCTAGGGGCGGAGTTCGCCGGTGACACGTGCTACAGCGGCAGCCGCAGTGCGTACCCATGCCGAAGCGCGCCGGGGATGGCTGACGCGGGGCAGCATCGTCCGTCTGCTACGGCTGCTGGTCGCCGTACCACTGATCGCAGTCGTAGCCTTCGCCGGCCTGGCCCTTGAGGGTACGGTTCGGCAGGTGCTCAACGCGGGCACCGTGCACGACGTCGTCACACTCTCCACCCAGGCCGGCGCGCTCGCCCGTGCGCTACAGGCCGAACGGGTGATCGCCGCGGTCGAGGTGACCACCCAGAGCCAGGCCGCCAGCGCCACCTTCGACGATCAGGTCGCCCGGACCGACGCCGAGATCGTCGAGTTCCAGCGGCGCAGGGACGACGTGTCGACCGGGAGCTCCGCCCTGCAACGGATCGACGCCGGTCTGACGGCGCTCGGCTCGGTACGCGAGCAGGTCCGATCGAGCCCTCGCGCCACCCTGTCCGCGATCGCCTTCAGCTACCGCATCCTCGTCGCGGACCTGCTCACCTTCCGTGCGTCCGTGGCCACCGACACCTCGACGAACATCGCCGACGACGTCCGGGCCGCGGTGGCGGTCTCCGAGGCGGGCGAGGCGATCGGTCAGCTTCAGGTCATCGTGCTGCGCAGCCTCGCCGGGGGCGAACTGACCCCGGCCGGACAGCAGGAGATCGTCGGTGCCCAGGCCCGATACGCCGAGGCCGCCAACGCCTTCCTGGCCCTCGCCGAACCGGGCTGGGCAGCCAGCTGGGAGCAGATCGGTACCGATCCCCAGGTCGTCGCCGCCCAACGGCTTCAGGACCAGGTGGGCCGGACACTTCCCGGTGGACGGCTCGCCGTCGACCCGGACGCCTGGGTCGAGGCCACCGACGGTTGGGTCAGCCAGATGTTCCGGATCCAGAGCGACCTGGATGCCGCCGTCGCCGACCGGGTGTCAACCGAACGCGGGCAACTGCTGCGCAACGCGCTGCTACAGGGCGTCGGCATCTTCCTGGTCCTGGCGCTCACCGCCGTACTGACCGGTGTGGTGGCGCGGCGGATCACCCGGCGGCTGCGGTCGCTGCGCAACACGGTGACCAAGGTGGCGTACGACCGGCTACCGGCCGTCGTCCGGGAGCTCAGCGCCGCCCCACCCGGCAGCGTGCAACCCAACGAGGTGGCGGACCGTTCCGTTTCGGAATTCCAGATCACCGGTTCCGACGAGATCGCCGAGGTGGCCACCGCGACCCGGGCACTGCACCGGGAAGCGGTCCGGATCGCAGGCGAACAGGCGGTGATGCGGGCCAACATCGCGGAGATCTTCGTCCATCTCTCGCGACGTGAGCAGCGGCTGGTGGACGCGATACTCGCTCAGGTCGACGAGGTGGAGCGCGACGAGGCCGACCCCGAACGTCTCCAGCAGCTGTACCAACTGGACCATCTCGCGACCCGGATGGCCCGGATCAACCAGAGCCTGCTGGTGCTCGGTGGTTCCGGCATCTCCCGGGTACGCCAGGAGCCGGTTCCGCTGGATCACGTGATCCAGGCCGCGTTGTCCCAGATCGAGCACTACACCCGGGTCCGGATCGGCACCGTCGACAAGGAACTCGCGATCGCCGGCACGGCGGTCGACGAGATCGTGCATCTGGTCGCCGAACTGCTGGACAACGCGACCGGGTACTCCCGGCCGGAGGCCGAGGTGCTGGTCACCGGGCACGCTCTCTCCGACCGGGCCATCGTGCAGGTGGTGGACCAGGGCGTCGGGCTCTCCGCCCAGCGGTGCGAGCAGCTGAACATGGCGCTCGCCAACCCGTCGTCGATCGACGTGTCGGGCGTGCGGGCCATGGGTCTGACCGTGGTTGCCCGGCTCGCCGCCCGGCTCGCCGTCCGGGTCGAGCTGCACCCCGGGCCTACGGGCGGCACGGTGGCCGAGATCACGCTGCCGGCGTCGATCGTCGTACGCCGGCCGGTGCAGCAGCCGCAGCCGGTGGAGTCCGAACTGGGCCGGGGTCGCCCCTCCGCCGCCGGGGGACGCCCGGCCATGCCCTCCGGGACCCGCGCCAGCCTCCCCGTGGCCGGCTCCGGCAACCCTGTGCCGGACGCTGGACGAGTCCCGGTCGGTGTCGGCGCGGTTCGCGCGAGTACCCCGGCGCCGCCCAACTCCGTCGCCGCGCCGCCCGTACCCGCACCGCTGTTCCAGCCGCAACCCGCCGCGGTGCGGCTGCCGGCCGGTCCGACGGTGAACGGCTGGTTCAAGACCGCCCTCGACGGTGACTCGGTGGCCGTCACCTGGCCGGTCGATGCCGGTGAGAAGTGGGCGAGCGCCACTCCAGCGCCGTCCACCCAGGTCGGGTTGCCACGCCGGGTGCCGCAGCCGCATCTGGTTCCCGAGACGCCGCAACCGAGCGCGGACCCGCAGCGGAAGCTGGATCCGGCAACCGTTGCGGCGGCCATGTCGGCCTACGCCAAGGGCGTCGCCGGACGCCGGGCCCCCAACTCCTTCTGACGCTGACCGTCCACCCCTCCCCGATCTGGAGTGACGTCGTGACAAGCCCGAACGACCTGAGCTGGCTGTTGCAGAACTTCGTGAACCGTACTCCTGAGGTCAGTCATGCCCTCGCCATCTCCACCGACGGACTGGTCCTGGCACACAATCACGGCCTGCCCCGCGACCGGGCGGATCAGCTCGCCGCCACCGGCAGCGGCCTGATCGCCCTGCTCGTCGGAGCTGCCCGGTTCTTTGAGGCGGGCTCGGTGATCTCGAACGTGACCCAGATGGACGGCGGCTTCATGTTCTGCATGTCGTTCAGCGACGGGGCCTCGCTGCTCGTGCTGGCGTCCCCGGTCTGCGACGTGGGCCAGGTCTCGTACGAGATGACCGACCTGGCGAACCGGATGGGTGAGGTGCTGACCCCGGCGGTGCGGTCCCAATTGCTGGGGATGCTGTGAGCGCCAGCCACCCCGCCCGTCGACTCGTCGCGGCCCTGCTGACCGGCGTGCTGGTCGCCGCCACCGCCGCCTGTGACGGCGGGTCGGAACCGCAACGGCAGACCATCCGGATCGGGATGATCACCGCCCTGGCCGGGTCGCTTGAGGCACCCGGCTCCGAGCTGCGCGACGGCTTCCAGCTCTACCTGGACATGCGCGGCCGGCAGTTGGGCGGCCACCCGGCCGAGCTGATCGTCGCCGACGAGGGATACGAGCGCGACGTGACAGTCGAATCCGCCACGAAGCTGCTGGAGCAGGATCGCGTCTCGGCGATCACGGGCATCATCAACGGCGGCAGCGTGGCCGCCATCCTGCCGCTCATCGACAAGCACAAGGTTCCGCTGGTCGGTGCCCTGGGGCGGCCGGCGCTGACCGACGTGACGTACATCTGGCACACCAACCTGATCTCCGTGGAGCCCGGCGTGGCCATGGCGCCGTTCGTCAAGCAGGAGGTGGGGCAGGGTCGGGTCTACGCCATCGGGCCGGACTTCCAGAGCGGTCGCGACGAGTTGCGCGGCTTCGTCGAGACGTTCACCGACCTGGGTGGCCGGCTGGCCAACCCCGGCGGCAAGGCCGTCTTCAGCCCGTTCCCGGTCACCGAGGACTTCGGGCCGTACCTGGACGAGATCGCCGAGTCCGGCGCCGACGCGGTCTACTGCTTCTTCGACGCGCAGAACGCCATCACCTTCGTCAAGCAGTACGCCGCATCCCCCGTCGCCGACCTTCCGCTCTACGCGGCGGGCTTCGTGACCGAGCCGGCGAGTCTGGTCGAGCAGGGCGACGCGGCCGAGGGCATCTACAACGGGCTGAACTACTCACCCGACCTCGACAACGCGGCCAACCGGGAATTCGTCGCCGCCTGGAACGCGGCCTACCCGGGCCGGGTACCCACCTCGATCGTGATGGCGTCGTACGACGCGGCAGCCGTACTGGACCGGGCGATCGCCGCAGCGGGCACGAACCCCACCCCAGAGCAGATCAACGCCGCGATCGCCGGCCTCGGGCAGCTCAACAGCCCTCGGGGGCCCTGGCAGTTCGCGAAGTCCACCCACGCGCCGATCCAGAAGTGGTACCTCCGCCAGGTTCGCCGGGACGGACGGGCCCTGACGAACGTCGTCGTCTCGGAACTGGCCACCCTCGGCGGCTGACCCCGGCGGTCTGCGGGTAACTCCGCCTTGGCGGGCAAGCGGTGCCCGGGCGCTACCGGCTGCGTTCCACGACGTACTCGGGTAGGCCGAGCAGGAATCGCCCGTCCTCGGAGTCGGCCGCCGGCCCCAACGCCCGCTCTCCCTCCCGAGATGCGGCGGCGGCCAGGTCACGGGCGCTGCGGCGGGCGGACTCGACGCAGTCGTAGGCGAGCAGCCGCCCGTGCAGCCAACGCACCTCAGCCGCCGTGCGCTCCGCTCGGGTGAGGCGCAGGAACGCGACGAGCCGCTCGCGCTCGTCACCGGTACACCGCCGCATGAAGTCGATGAGGATAAGCGTCCGCTTGCCCTCCCAGAGGTCGCCCGCGATCTCCTTGCCGTAGCGGGCGAAGTCCCCCACGAGGTTGAGCGCGTCGTCCTGGATCTGGAACGCGGCACCCAGATACCAGCCGTAGCGGTCGAGGACGTCGACCGCGTCATGCTGGCCCGTGGCGACCAGGATGCCGGTACGGCACGGGTAGATGCAGGTGTACCAGGAGGTCTTCTTCAGGCACATCCGGTAGTAGTCGTCCGCGTCGAGGTCGCACACGTTGTCGCGGATCCAGCCGACCTCGATCGCCTGCCCCTCCAACGAGTGACGCAGCATGAGTTGGGTCTCTTCGAACAGCCGCCACGCGATCCCCGAGCCGAGGTCCCGGCGGTTGGCGGCGAGCCGCTGCAACGCGAGCAGGTTCGTCATGTTCCCCACGTTGAGGGCGACACCGACTCCGTACTCGCCGTGCAGGGTCTGTGCGCCGCGCCGCTGCTCGCTCTCGTCCTGGATGTCGTCATGGATCAGAAACGCGTTGTGGAACAGCTCCACAGTCACCGCGGCGTTGAGTCCCACCGACGGCGTGCCACCGAAGGCCCGGCAGGCCGCGAGGCAGAGCGCGGCCCGCAGCCCCTTGCCCCAACGCCGGGGATACTCACTCACCAGGTCGTAGAGGTAGTTCGGTCCGCCCGATGGCACACCAGCGAGGAGCGCGTCGACCGCGAGGACGCGATAGCGCTCCAGCATCTGGGTGACATGGCCGCCGGTCACGCCGGTGATCCGGCTACCTGTCCGAGGGCGTGGGCTTCTGCCTGGCCTCCGGCGTGAGCCGGTCGACCAGTCCGTTCGTCATGTCCGGCACGAGCCGCGCGAGGTTGAGCACGCCGTCGAGGACGTCGTGAGCGTCCGACGTGTACCGCCGGATGACCTCACCACGCCGGTCGTCGGAGGTCTTCAACTGCGCGACCACGGTGTCGATAAGTGCGTGCCCGTCGGTGCGGACCCGCGTCACCAACTCGTCGAACGCCTCCGGGTCCACCCGGCGGTCGGCGCTCAGCTTCTCCTCCAGCCGCCGCGCGCTGGCAATGCCCGCCGCGAGTTCCTCCTCCAGCACGCTGGCCGCGTGGGTCACCGTCTCGGAGGTCTCCTCGGCCACCTTTTGAAAACGCTCGTCGCTGTGCTCACGCCCACTGCTCTCCATGAAAGGAGTGTTGGTGAGCCGGCACCCGACCGGGTAGAGATGTGTCGAAATGGTGACTGAGGGTAGTTCGAGTCGAAAGCCCCGCGCGGCCTTCTGGCGGACGGTCAGCGGTTGAGGTAAGCGGCCAGGCCGCCGAGTTCCTCGCTGGCGATGAAGACGATCCGCACGTTGAGGATGTTTTGCCTGCTCGATGTGGTGCCGCTCGATGGCAAGTGCCGCAGTGCCGGCGAAGACCCGGGCGAGGGCCAGGTCGGTGTCCTGCGGCACGCGCGGAGTGCGGTGGTACAGCCTGCTTGACCTGGGTGGTCTCCACGCCGATCACACGGATGCCGCGCACGGTGCTGCCGGCGTCCCGACGCGGCTCGTAGGTGAAGTCGAAGTACGTCTCCCGCGCGTGCGGCCCGGTGCCCAGCACGACGCGGGCGTCCCGGCCGGTGTAGGGCTCACCCGTGCGGTAGACCTCGTCGAGCAGGTCGATGAAGCCCTGAGCAGCCAGTTCGGGCAGCACCACGGTGTCGGCAGGCGGCATCAGTGGCGGACGAGTTCCGGGGCGGCGGTGTCCAGCGGCACCGCGGCGCCGGGCACGAGACCGAGCTGGACGCTGGGTCGAGAGCCGACGGCCGCGAAGATCCAGTCGGCGGCGGTGCGGGCGCGGTTCGCCGGTAGCGACAGCAGGTGGTAGCCACGGGCCACGACTCGGGCCGGCAGACCGGACAGCGGCACGTGCAAGGGGTTGGCGGTGGCCTGCCAGCCGCCAAGGTCGACCACGAAGCCGAGGTCGCGGTGCCGATATGGCCGGAGCCTGCCGACACCGTAGGAGGCGGCGATATTGTCGGCGGCGAGGCGGCCCTGCCGGACGGCGTGCTGAGCGGTCATCGGGGTGATCTCGCCGGGGCGGGCCGGGTCCGGCACGGCGGCGGCGTCACCACAGGCAAGGATCTCGGGATGACCGGGCACGGCCAGGTGCTCGTCGACGGTGATCCGTCCCCTGGTGGTGGGCAGGCCGGTGGCCTCGACGAGTGGGTCGGGTCGCACGCCGACGCACCACACCAGGGTGCGGGACGCCACGAACCGGCCGTCGGAGAGATGGACCCCGTCCGCCGTGGCCTCGGTGACGGACGTACCCAGGCACACCTCGATCCCGCGCTGGCGCAGTACGCGCCCGGCGACGGCCGACATGCGTTCGGCGAGGCCGGGCAGCACCCGGTCGGCGGTGTCCAGCAGCAGCCAGCGCGGCCGGATCCCGGCGAGCCTCGGGTGGTGACGGATTATCTCGTCGGTGAAGAGCTGGCCCTGGGCAGCTACCTCGGTGCCGGTGTATCCGGCGCCGACGACCACGAAGGTGCAGCGCGCTTCCCGCTCGGCCGGGTCGTCGGTGGTGTCGGCCAGCTCGATCTGCTGGATCAGCCGCTCCCGCAGATGCAGCGCCTCGGGGATGCCGCGGAAGCCGTGGGCGTGGTCGGCGACACCGGGGATCGGCAACAGCTTGTTGACGCTGCCGGCGGCGAGGACCAGGCGGTGATAGGACAGTCGACGAGTTCGTCCCTCGGGGTCCACGTAGGAAACAGCCCGACCGTCGACGTCGATGCCGTCGACCTCGCCGAGGACCACCTGCACCCCGGGCAGGGTGTCGGCAAGCGGCACGGTGACCCGACGCGGGTCCAACACCCCACCGGAGACCTCCGGCAGCAGCGGTAGGTAGAGGAAGTAGTCGGTCGGGTTGACCAGCACCACGTCGGCCTTACCGCGTGAGACGCGGGCCAGGCGGCGGGCGGCGTGGAAGCCGGCGAATCCCGCGCCGACGATGACGATCCTGGGTCGGGCCATGACGGGTCCCTCTCAACGGTCGGCTGTCGTTCTTCGTCCCGTTCAAGAGGTAACCCCGGAAGCTTCGGAGAAACGCCCGAGCCGGGCATGCGTCCGGGAATCGTCCTCGGTCACGAGGCCGTCGGCGGCTTTGACGGCCTGCAAGCGGAGCACGCCGAGGTGGTCAACTTCAACGCCGAGGATCCGGTGCAGACGATCGTGGAGATGACCGGCGGCCGAGCAAGCCGACCAGCAGGCGCAGCAGTTCGACAAGGAAGTTCGGCAGGTCGCCCCGGTGACCGACCCGGCGTGGGCGCTGAAGGCGTACCGCGAGTTTCAGGACCGAGACCCCGGCTGGCTGAAGGTCGCCCTCGCCACCTGAACCACCGATCACCATGCTTCCCGACCGGCCCCACGGGCCGGTCGGGAAGCCACAGCGCCGATTGTGGTCCTCGTCGATCTGGGCGCGACACCGCCGGCGGTGGCCGGTGCTACTTCTTCCGGGCCCGGGTGGTGGCGCGGGCGTTGGCCTTCTCGATTGCCTGTACCTCGTCGTCCTTGTTCAGGTCCTCCGGCTGGTCGATACCGACCCGGTGGGCGACGTCGTCGAGGTGGCCCTTGCTGGCGTTGGCGTCCACTCCCTGGGCGGTGTCGCGCCGTCCCCGCGCGGACTCGGGCGTACCCTGCGCGGCCTGCGGGTCCGAGGGGCCCTTGTGCTCCTTGGGCTCCCAGTGGTCGCCGACCTTCTCGTGGGTGTGCTTCAGCGAGGCGTACGCGGCGCGGTGGGCTCGCTCGCCGTCGCCGTAGGACTCCTCGGCCGACTCCAGGGTCTTCTTGTAGGTCCGGACCGCCTTGTCGTCGGAACGCGCAATCGTCGACGGCACGTCGTCGCGCATCTCCTCGGCCTGTTCGTGCTTGTCAGGCATGACCAAGTCCTCTCCTGGGTGATGCCGGCGACGTGGTTACCTCGCCGGAGCGGTAGCACGTTGAGACGCATGAAAGGTGCATGCCCGGCCAGTGCAGCGGGAAACACCTGAAGATGGGCGGTGGCTGGTCCCGCAAAGCCGGACAGACAGCGGTGACGAAGCGGGTGGTGCCGGCACCACCCGCTCCTCGCTCAGGCGATGGTGGCCAGCAGGTCGAGGCAGGCCCGCTCGCAGGCGCGGCACGCATCGGCGCAGATCCGGCAGTGCTCGTGCTTGTCGGCGTGAGCGGCGCACTCGTCCCCGCACGACTTGCAGGCCGTGACGCACGCCTCCAACAGGGTACGGCTGATGTTCGCGTCGTAGCCGGTGTGTCGGGACAGCACCCGTGCGGTGGCCGCGCAGATGTCGGCACAGTCCAGGTTCGTCCGGACACACTTGGTCAGTTCGGCGCCCATGTCCTCGCTGAGGCAGGCGTCCGCGCAC
Source organism: Verrucosispora sp. WMMD573 (assembly GCF_027497175.1). Classification (NCBI taxonomy): domain Bacteria; kingdom Bacillati; phylum Actinomycetota; class Actinomycetes; order Micromonosporales; family Micromonosporaceae; genus Micromonospora; species Verrucosispora sp. WMMD573. The sequence continues at coordinate 2,037,886 of NZ_CP114901.1, forward strand.
GCGGTGCAGGCGTGCGCGCAGTCGTTGAGAGCGTCGATGGTGGCCGCCAGCTTCGTCCGGTCCAGGTTGATCGACTTCGGGTATGTCTCCAGCATGGGCATCGTGGTGCTCGGCATCGGGCACTCCTCTCTGTCGGTTTCTGGTGGCGCTCGGATCAACCGATCGCCTGGCAGCGAGCGGCGGAACTGGTCGCGGTAGCAGTCGAGGAAGCCGTCGCGAAAGGCGTCTCTGTCGTCACCTTTCCCGGCGCGGCCAGCGCAAACCTCCATCGGGAGCCGCGTTGCGCTGGCCCAGGTCGCTCAGTGACGCGGCCAGCCCGCGGAGTCCGGTCACCAGGACCGCCAGGAGTACGACGGACAGCACGATCAGCCGTCCGGCCGGCGTGAACGCGGTTGCGGCCCCTGGCGCAACCGCGTCCAACAGCGGGTCGACCGTTCCTGGCTGGGCCGTCCGACGAGCCCGGCGGCTTGGACCGCACAGCCGCCGGCCAGCGCGAAGCCGTACCGATTGGTTGCCGCGACCCGGTATGGGCGAGGCGTTCGTGGAAGGGGGTCCACCGCTACGCCACGGTGCTGCGGGTCGCGGCGAGTTCGGGGAAGGCATCCTCTAAGCGTTGGCGGAGCTGGGGTGGCAGCCAGAGGGTGGGCCAGAGCCGCCGGAGCAGGTCGGCGTCGAGCCAGGCGTCGAGATCAATTCAGGAACTGGCTGGAACGCGCCAGCTTGGTCGTGGCGATGATCAGAAGCGCTGCGGCTGCGGTCCGTCGGGGCACCGGTGGGTCACGAGCACGCCGGCGTCAGCGCGGAATCTGGCTCTGCTGTGACCGCCGTCAGTGTCTTGGCGGGGGAGCGAGGTAGGGCCCGATGAACCGAGCCCCGCTCATGCCTCGCCGGACCCGCGGAGGGCCGGATCGTTGCTCGATGCGGCCCAGCTCGACAGGAGACGGAGGGCGTCGGCGGTCGGGGTGCCGGGTGCGGCGCTGTAGGCGGTGAGGGTGAGTCCTGGGTCGGCGGGCATCGGCATGGCCTCGAAGTTCAGGTCGAGGAGTCCCACCACCGGGTGGCGGAAGGTTTTGAGGCCGGTGTGGTGCAGGCGGACGTTGTGGGCTCCCCAGCGGGTGCGGAAGTCGTCGCTACGGGTGGCGAGTTCGCCGATGAGATTGCTCAGATCCTTGTCGTAGGGATCTCGGCCCGCTTCGGTGCGTAACAGTGCCACGGTGGTGTCGGCCGCCGCCTCCCAGTTCGGGTAGAGCTGCGGGGCTCGTGCGTCGAGGAAGCAGAACCGGGCCAGGTTCACCGGTCGGACCGGTGCCTGGAAGGCGGGCAGGTAGAGCGCCTCGGCGAGGTGGTTGGCGGCGACGATGTCGAGGCGCCCGTTGCGGACGAAGGCGGGCGCGTCTGTCATTGCCTCGAGTAGATGCAGGGTGGCGGGGCGGATCTGTTTGGTGGGCCGCCGGCGTGCCCGCGGGTTGGTGTTTGCGGCGCGGGCGAGGTCGTACAGGTGGGAGCGCTCCGCCTCGTCCAGCTGCAGTGCCCGGCACAGGGCGTCCAGCACGCTGTCGGAGACGCCGGACAGGTTCCCGCGTTCGAGGCGGGTGTAGTAGTCGGGGCTGACCCCGGCGAGCATGGCCACCTCGGCGCGACGCAGGCCCGGCACCCGCCGGCTGCCGCCGAAGTCCGGCAGACCGGCCCGCTCGGGCGTGATCTTGGCCCGGCGCGTCGCGAGGAACTCGCGAATGTCAGCTCTGTTGTCCACCTCTGCGACGGTACGGGCTCGACCAGGCTGTCAGAGGGGCTCTGTCATTACCTGTTTCGACAACCCCTCCCACGGGCCTTCGGCAGCCGCTTACATGGGTGACGTGACCCCGCTCCGCTGAATCGTTGGTGGTGATCGGAATGCAGGCCCAAAGCGCCTTCGTGCCTCCTGAGGAGAACTGACATGGAACTTCAGCCCGTGCGGCAGACCGCGAAGGCGCCCGCGCAGACGTTCACCGGCGACGTGTACCTGACGCCGATCTACAACGGCACCGGGCCGTCGCGAATGACCGTCGCGCTGGTGCGGTTCGTCCCCGGTGCGCGGACCAACTGGCACTCCCACGCCGTCGGTCAAACCCTGCACGTGACCGAGGGCGTCGGCCTGGTCGGAACCCGCGACGGTTCCGTGGTGCGGATCCACGCCGGTGAGACGGTGGTCTGCCCGCCCGGTGAGGAGCACTGGCACGGGGCCGCCGCCGACACGTTCATGAGCCACCTGGCAATGCTCGAGGCGGCCCCGGAGGGCGGCGACCCCACGACCTGGCTCGAACCGGTCACCGCCGAGGTCTACGAGCAGGCCAACAAGCACTGACAAACCCGGGGGAAGTCGATCCATGGCGAACGAATCCGAGCTGAGCCCGCAACGGCAGGCGACCGCGGCGATTGCCGCCTTCACCGCCACCGGCCAGCTGCCGCAGCTGCGCGACGCGCTTGCCGACGGTCTGGACGCCGGGCTGACCATCAGCGAGATCAACGAAATTCTGGTGCAGATGTACGCCTACGCGGGCTTCCCGCGCGCCCTCAACGGCCTCGGCACTTTCATGGCACTGCTTCAAGACCGCCACGGCGAGGGCATCGACGACCCGGCCGGCGACCAGCCGACCCCGTTGCCCGCCGGCACCGACGTCCTCGCACTGGGCACCGAGAACCAGACCCGGCTCGCCGGTGCGCCGGTGCAGGGGCCACTGTTCGACTTCGCTCCCGCGATCGACCAGTTCCTCAAGGCGCACCTGTTCGGCGACATCTTCGCCCGCGACACCCTCGACTGGCAGAGCCGGGAGATCGCCACCGTCGCCGCCCTGGCCAACCTCGACGGCGTCGAGGGCCAGTTGACGTCGCACCTCGGCATCGCGCTCAACAGCGGGCTGAGCCCGGCGGAACTGCGGGGCCTGGTCGCGGCGCTGCGCTCCCGCGTCGGCCCGGCCGCGGCCGACCGGGCCGGTGAACTGCTCGACCAGGTTCTGGCCGACAGCCGAAGCTGAGAACCGTTACCGCAACGAAGGAAGACAGGAGATCATGACTTTCCACGAGACGTACACGATGTCCAACGGTGTGGCCATTCCCAAGCTGGGGCTGGGCACCTGGTTCATCGACGACGGCAAGGCGGCCCAAGCCGTTCGCGACGCCGTCGAGATCGGCTACCGCAACATCGACACCGCGCAGGCCTACGGCAACGAACACGGCGTCGGCGAGGGCGTCCGCACCAGCGGCATCGCCCGCGAAGAGCTGTTCGTGTCCACGAAGCTCGCCGCCGAGATCAAGAACTACGACGACGCGATGGCGGCCATCGACGGCTCGCTGCGGACTCTGGGCCTGGACCACATCGACCTGATGCTGATCCACGCCCCGCAGCCGTGGAACGACTTCCGCGGCGGTGACTACGCCGAGGGAAACCGCGAAGCCTGGCGTGCCCTCGAAGAGGGGCTCCGCGCGGGCAAGCTCCGCTCCATCGGGGTGTCGAACTTCCTGCGGGAGGACCTGGAGAACATCCTCGCGTCGTGCGCCGTCGCGCCACAGGTGAACCAGCTGCTCGTCCACCTCGGCAACACTCCCACCGAGCTGATGGCCTACTGCGAGAGCAAGAACATCCTCGTCGAGGCGTACTCGCCGATCGCGCACGGTGAGATGCTCAAGAACGCGGACGTCGCCGCGGTGGCGGAGAAGTACGGCGTGAGTGTGCCGCAACTGTGCATCCGCTACACCCTGCAGCTGGGCACCGTATCGCTGCCCAAGACCGCCAACCCCGAGCACATGCGCAGCAACGCCCAGCTCGACTTCGTCGTCTCCGACGAGGACATGGACCTGCTGCGGAACATGGTTCAGCGGGACTACGGCGAGCACAGCGTCTTCCCCGTCTACAGCGGCAGATGACCAACCCGCGGCGGTGACCGTCCCGACGGGGAGCGGTGTACGACCACCATGCCGGGGCCGCCGCCGCGGCCAGGCCGGCGAGGAGTTGAAGTTCGCCCCGACCACGGAGGCGGTCCCGCCCGGATGGACCCGAAAGACCTCGTCTCGGGCGAACATGCCAGTCAGCCCACGAAACTAGGCGCAGCGTGCTTGGCTTCGTAGGCCCCGGCATTCGGGTTATCCCGCACCGGCCAATGTGTGGCGTGCGGCAGTCGGAAGCTTGTTGAGCCGCAGTCGCGGTCTGCCGGTGGGAAGGGCGGCGCCAGGCCCGGCTAGGTCGTTTGCTGCGCCTTCGTGAGGACTTGGAGGAAGGCGCGTACCAGGGCATTCTCTCCGCCCTTGCGCCACACCGGCGCGTAGCGCAGCACCGGTCCGTCGGTGATGGGCAGGAAGGTGATGTCGCCTCGTTGCCGGGTGGCTTTCACGTCCGATCCGATCGGGGACACGACGCTGCCGCCGGCGATCGCTTGGAAGGCCTCCTCAAGGGTGACGATGCCCAGTCCGCGCCGGACGGGCCGCCCGGCCGGGGTGGTGGACGGGGTGTGCGCCTCCCACACGTAGTCCGGAATGGGTCCCTCGGGGTAGACCACCGGATGATCGCCGAGATCCTCCAGCTCGACGCTGCCCCGGCCGGCCAGCGGATGACCGGCGGCCACCGCCAGCACCAGCTTCTCGCGGTGCAGGACCGGCCCGACTGTGAGGTCGGGCTCGCGGATCGGCAGCCAGAGAATTCCGATGTCGACCGTACCGGCCCGCAGCGGCCCGAGCGGGTCGGTCGGCAGGATCTCGCGCAGGCGCAGCTCGCACTGCGGGTGCCGCTGCCGGAACAGGTCGAGGACGGCCTCGACCGACTGGTAGTGGGTGGCCATGGTGCCGACGGTCAGCGTGCCGGCCTGGCCACGGGCGGTGGCGGTGGCCTCCTCGATGCCGGAGATGATCTCGCTATAGCCGGCGCGCAGACGGTCGCGCAGCCGCTCGCCGAGCGGGGTGAGCCGAACGGCGCGGCTCGTCCGCTCGAACAGGCCCCCGCCGATCCGGCGTTCCTGCTGTTTGATCGACTGACTGACCCGCGATTGGGACACGTGCAGACGCTCGGCCGTGCGACCGAAGTGAAGCTCTTCGGTCAGCGTCAGGAAGATCTCGATGTCGCGCAGTTCCACCAGACGGCCCTACCTTCGATCATTGCGGCCTGGGATTGGGCAGTCTACGGCCGCGGCGAGACCGGGCGGCGCGGGCGTGGCTCGGACCACCGGCCGTCACAGGTTCTGTCGTCGATCGATCACCGCTGGCTAATGCGGCGATGCGATCTTGTGCATTGTTCGGCCGGGGCGGCCGGGCGATGGTGGACGCATGAGCGAAAGCGTGATCCACATCGTGGCGGCGCCGGATCATCTCGGCACCCCACGCTGGCACGCTGTGACGTCGCCCGGTTCGGTGGCCGGGGTCGCCGATCTGCGTCCGGTCATGCCGTTCGAGTACGAACTGCCACCGCCGACCGCCCCGCAGCCGGACACCCTCGAGCTGAACCTGTACGTGCAGCCGCAGTGGCGTCGTCGAGGGATCGGATCGCGGCTGCTGGCCGCCGTCGGTGCGTACGCCGTGGGCCGGCGGTTGATCGTGGAGACCGGCCCGGGCTCCGGCGTGCAGTCGTTCTGTGAGCGGCACGGCTTTCGGCGCACCGGATCCGGGAGCCATGACCTGCTCACCTACTGCGATGTCCACCATGCCTGGCTGGGTGAGTTGGTCGACGTCGAGCACCCCGGATACCGACTGCGTCACTGGACCGGGGACCCGTGCGGCGCGACCAGCGTCGAGCAACTGCTCCGGCATCCGAGCAGGCCCGGTGCCGCGGTGGTGAGCGCCGCCGAGGCGGACGGCGGCGTGGTCGCCTATGTCCTGGCGATGACAGGCGCACTGCCGCAGGTTCGCGCCCGCCAGTACGGCCCTGCCGTGCTCGTCGGTCATCGTGGCCGGAGGCTGGGGCTGTGGGTCAACGCCGCTCTGCTCACCCGACTACGCGAGATCCATCCCCACGTCGAGGAGATCGAGACCCGCACCGCCGACGAGGACACCGATCTGGTCGCCCTGCGTCGACACCTGGGCTTCCGCCCATTCGGGCGGCGTCTCCGCTACGAACTCACCCTGCCGTAACCGGCGGCCCTGACTCCGATCCAGTGGCACGTCTGGGCCGACCCCTGCCCGATGAAGAGAGGTTTGTCATGAAAGATCCTGTCCGCCCCCGGACGTGGGCCGCCCCGGTCGGGAGCCGAGACCCGCCCGGTGATCCCGGGCCGCCACCCGGCGGTCGCCACCTGCCCACGTCAACATCAAGGAGCTCACCACCGTGTCCGTCAACCTTTCCACCCAGGACAAACTCACGCTTCGCACGGCCGCGTACGGTGCGGTCACACTGCTGTCGGCCGCCGGAGCCGCCGGCGGCTCGCCCCACAAGATCGCCACCGATGGGTCCATCGCCCTGGCCTCGGCAACCGGCCTGGTCGGGCACGTACTTGCGGAGAAGTCCACGCGCGTCGACCTGGACGGCAGGTCGGTGGCCGAGCTTGCCGACCGCGTGCTGCCCGCCCTGACCGAGGCGATGCGCCTGCTCGCCGAGCAGGCTCCGGCCGAGGCCGACAACTTCCGCCGCACTGTCGTCGTCGCCCTCGACGCCGCCGTCCGTACCCGTCAGGGCGCGCCCGGTCCCACCGTCGCCGAGATGACCAACAAGATCATCGCGGCGCTCGACGCCGCCGCGGCCACCCCGGAGGTGACCACGTGACGATCCCGGCGATCTCGGTCTCCGGCCTGCGCAAGGCGTACAAGGACAAGACCGTCCTCGACGGCGTCGACTTCGACGTCCACGTCGGCACGGTGTTCTGTCTGCTCGGCCCCAACGGCGCGGGCAAGACGACGACGGTGAACGTGCTGACCACCCTGGTGCAGGCCGACGGCGGCACGGTCCGGATCGCCGGCCACGACCTTGCCACCGACGCCAAGGCGGTCCGCGCGGCCATCGGCGTCACCGGCCAGTTCGCGGCCGTCGACGAACTACTGACCGGCCGCGAGAACCTCCAGCTGATGGTGGACCTCAATCGGAGGGTCGCCGGCGGCGGCGCGCGGATCGTCGCGGACCTGCTGGACCGGTTCGAGCTGACCGCCTCGGCGGACAAGCCGACCTCCACCTACTCCGGGGGCATGCGTCGCAAGCTCGACCTGGCCATGACGCTGGTCGGCAACCCACAGATCATCTTCCTCGACGAGCCGACGACGGGCCTGGACCCGCGCAGCCGCCGCACCATGTGGTCGATCGTGCGTGACCTGGTCGCCGACGGCGCGACCATCTTCCTCACCACGCAGTACCTGGAGGAGGCCGACCAACTCGCCGACCGCCTGGCGGTGCTCGACCAGGGCCGCCTGGTCGCCCAGGGCACGCCTGAAGAGCTCAAGCGCCTCATCCCCGGAACCCACGTACGGCTGCGGTTCACCACCGCCGCCGAACTCGACGCCGCCGCGGGGATCTTCCCCGAGGCCAGCCGCGACGACGACGCAATGGCCCTGCGGGTGCCCGCCGACGGCGGCACGAATTCACTGCGGACCCTGCTGGACCGGCTCGACGAGCACTCCCTCAGCGCCGAGGAGTGCTCCGTTCGCACCCCCGACCTCGACGACGTCTTCCTCGCCCTGACCAGCCACGCCACGGAGGTCGACCCGAAATGAGCGCCCAGTCCCACTCGCTGGTCATGCTGCGTCGCAACCTCAAGCACCTCACCCGGAACCCGACGTCGGTGTTCAACGCCGTCCTGATGCCGATCATCATCATGCTGATGTTCGTCTACATGTTCGGTGACGCATTCGATGTCGGCGTCGACTACATCGACTACGCGACGCCGGGCCTGATCCTGCTGGCGGTCTGCTACGGGCTGGGAGCCACCGCCACGGCGGTGAACTCCGACATGACCAAGGGCATCATCAACCGGTTCAAGGCCATGGACGTGTCCCGTGGCGCGGTGCTGACCGGCCACGTCGTCGCCAGCGTGCTGACCAACATGATCGCCATCGTGGCGCTCGTCGGGGTGGCCTTCCTGCTGGGCTTCGACCCGGCGGCGAGCCTGACCGACTGGTTCGCAGTCGGCGGTGTCGCGCTGCTGCTCGCGATCGCGGCCGGCTGGTTCACCGTCGCACTGGGGCTGTTCGCGAAGTCACCGGAGACGGCGGGCATGGCCGCCGTACCGTTGGTCATGCTGCCGTTTTTCAGCAGCGCGATCGTCCCGGCGGAGAAGATGGGGCCGGGCCTGCGACAGTTCGCCGAGTACCAGCCGTTCACGCCGATCATCGAGACCATGCGCGGGCTGCTCGACAGCGCGCCCGACACCACCGACGCGGCCATCGCCGTCGCCTGGTGCGTGGCCATCGCCCTCGTCGGCTACCTGTGGGCGCGTTCCACCTTCACGAAGCGGGCGTGACCCCGGCCGGTGTGGGCCTTCGCGGCGCCGTCTCGGTGAACGAAGCCCGACGAGGCGGCGCCGCACCGGGTCGAGAGCGGCTGCGCTCGGCACCCGGCCGCACGGCCGTCACCGGCAAGTCCGTGTCAATCAGTCAGATCAGGCGCCGTCTTGCTCACGTCGCAACTTTCGCTGCATCACGCGGCCGAGCGGTGCCTGCACTGGAACTCCCCACAATGGCGGACGCGGCAGAACCCGAGCGAGCAACCCGTCCCGGTGTCCCTGGCGGATCTGGCGGTGGCCATCGAGCGGGGTGACCGCACGGCGTTGGTGGTTATTCGCGGGCCAGTCCTGGTGGCAGCGCGTCTTCGCCGGGTTGGACCTGGCGGGCGTTGGCCACGGGGTCGCGTTCGAGGGCGTGGATCACGGGTGTCGGGCCGCCGACGCAGGTCCAGGTGTCGTCCCAGAGAGCGGATACCAGCCATGACCGGTCGGCGGGGAAGAACAGATCGGGTAGCGCTCCGCGGCCGTGGCGCATATGACCACCGGTGCGCCAGGTGAGGGCCTGCTCGGGACCGGCCTCGACCAGCACGTACGGCCAGTCCCAGTAGAGGAACACCCTCGGGGCTTGGGGGAAGACAACATCGTGGGCGCCGGTGTCGAGGTAGGCCAGCCACCACGGCTGGTCGGGGGTGCGCCTGGTGAGGTCTTCGATCAGAGCGTGCTCGTAGGTGGCAGCGGTGACGTCGTCGGCCTGGTACGTGGTGGCGTAGGCGTCGAAGACCGGCGGGATGGCGGTGGCGATCGAGACGCCGGCAGCGGTGTGACCAGCGATCCAACTCACGTCGGCGGCGGTGCCGATGCGCCAACTCCGTCCGTCCTTGCTGACCCGCACCCCGCCATTCAAGTCGCTGCAGCTTCGATTGGCCAGGAGCCAGACCGGTGGTGTCCGGCGACCAGCCGTCATGGGCCACCTTGCCCTACGCCTGTCCCGGGCTCGATGGAGCGCTGATGCTCTACGGGTCCCGTACATCAGGGCCGAGGTGCCGGCCAGCGACGGCGGCAGGCTGGGACAACGGTGATCGGGGGAACGTGGCCACGCCCTGCCACTCCAGGCGAACCCCTGGTCGCTAGACTGTGCCCTCGCGCCCTCGTAGCCCAGGGGATAGAGCATCGGTTTCCTAACCCGACGCTCCGTGTGTAGCCGCAGGCCGACGGCCTGCTGCTTCTCCCTTTCCAGGCGTCTTGCGCCGGTCGCACCCGCGCGCCGCTGTGATCGCCTGCGGAAGCCCAGCGAAGTGCGTAAGTGCTGCTCAGCTTCACTCTTCCATCGACCGCCGTGTAGGTCTCCTGCGACAGGCTGCGCCTGGCCCGGCGTCGGGCTGCGCCCCACCCTGGCGTACTTACGGGAGCGACCTACGGAAGGGGGCGAGGTCAGGCTGGTGGCGGTGCGGACGTCTGCCACAGTGCGCTGACCGGCAGGGCGCGGAGTTTGTCGCCGAACGGCAGCGTGGAGGTGCCGGTGTAGAGGACGATGCCGGCGATGAAGTCGCCGCCCAGGCGGTCGGCGAGTCGGCGTAGCCCGCGGAAGTCGTCGGGTCCGACGGTGGTGGCTGCTTTGACCTCGATCCCCACGACCTGGCCCGCTCGGTTCTCGAGCACCGCGTCGACTTCGTACCTGCTCTGGTCGCGGTAGTGGGACAGGTCGACGGGCTGCTCGGACCAGGTGAGCTGGCGAGAGAGTTCGGACAGGGCGAATGATTCGAGTAATGGGCCGAATGGTGCGCCCGGCCGGAGCAGCGCCCGGGCGTCGGTCGCGGTCTCGTTGGCGGCGATACCCGAGTCGACGAAGATCATTTTCGGTGCGGCGGTGGCGCGGGTGCCCAGGTTGCGGGACCAGCCGGGGATCCGCTTGATCAGGAAGATCTCCTCCAGAGCTTGGAGGTAGCGGGCGATCGTCGGCCGGCTCAGTCCGAGTGCGGATTCGAGGGAGTTGGCGGCGATGATGGTCGCGGATCTGGCCGCGAGTAGGCGTACCAGCTTGCGGAGTTCGCCCTTGTGCTGGATGTCGGACAGTTGCCGGACATCGCGGTCGATGAGCGCTTGGACGTAGGCGTCGAGGAAACGTTGGCGGCGGCGCGGGTCGGTGCGGGTGGTGGCCTCGGGTAGGCCGCCGCGCACGATTCTGGCTGCGTAGTCGGCGCGGGTCACGTCCGACTCGTGTCGCAGGTCAGGGCCGAGCGCGAAGATGGCATCGACGAATCCGTCCGGCGCTTGGTCGAGTTCGCCTTGAGACAGCGGCCAGAGTTCGACGGTTTCCATCCGGCCGGGCAGGGCGTCCGGGGCGGCCACCATGCCGAAGAGGCGGGACGAGCCGGTGAGCAGGTACCGGCCAGGGCGCGGGTCCTCGTCGACGGCTGCCTTGATGGCCAGTAGGAGCTCCGGGGCGCGCTGGATCTCGTCGACGACCAGGAGCTCGGCGGAGTCCACGAAGCCGACCGGGTCAGCGATCGCCGCCGCCCGGTCCTGTGCCCGGTCAAGGTCGCGGCGCTCGGCGAGACGATCGCCGGCGACGATGCGGACCAGCGTGCTCTTGCCTGTCTGGCGTGCTCCGCTGATCAGCACGACGCGGGTGTCGGCCAGCGCGGCATCGACCTGCGCGGCGGCCCGGCGTGGAATCAGGTGCGGAGTCGGCACGACAGCATGATAGCCAGCACGGTTTCGATCCGCGAGGGCCTTCGCATTCGATTTGCGGCAAAAATGCGTTCGAGATGCGGCGACTCGGTGTTCGATTTGCGGAACCTCTGGGGCGTTCTTGCGCGGGTCTACCTCTATGTCACGTTGTTGCGGGTGATGGCGAGTTCGGGGAAGGTGTCCTCCCAGCGCTGGCGGAGCTGGGATGGCAGCCAGAGGGTGGGCCAGAGCCGTCGGAGGAGGTCGGCGTCGAGCCATTTGTTCAGGTCCTCGACGGTGCTGGCTTCGGTGAGGACCACCTTGTACATGCTGGCCAGCCGTGCGGGCCGGTCAAGGTCGTACTCGGCGTGCCCGGACCAGTCGAGGTGACGCGGAAGCGTCACCGTGCCTTCGGTCGGGCCGTGCAGTTCGGCAAGGGTTTCGGCCACCACGTAGGGCCGCCGGTCGCCGTAGGGCCGGTAGTCCGCTGGCGGCTGGGGTGACGTCCTGCGCCGGCTGAGGTTGGTTGCTCGTCTGGTCACACCCCATAGCCGGCGGGACCAGTCATGGTGATCGCGATCGGATGCACTCATGTTCTGGTGAAGCCGAGTGCTCGGTATCCGGGCATGCGGCGCGAGAGTGAGGCGGCGAGGATAGGTGTGGCCGGGTCGTGGTAGTCGTGGACCTCGGCGACGTCCTTGCCGGGCGCGGCGCGGATGACACGACCGGCGCATTGGACGAGTAGGCCGTCGTAGGAGATGGGGCCGGCGAGGAAGAGGGTGTCGAGGGCGGGGGCGTCGAAGCCTTCACCGATGAACGGTGTGGTGCCGATGACCAGCAGACCGTCGCCGGCCTTGGCGCCGTCGAGCCGGTCAACGGTGGCCCGCCGTTCGCGGGTGCTCATCGCGCCCTGGAGCACAAGCGCCTGATGTCCGCGTGCGGCGAGCAGGGCGGTGAGTGCCTCGACCTGGGCGACCCGTCGGGTCAGCACGAGACAGTTGCGACCGCGGGTCAGGGCCGCGGCGACATCGTCGGCGATCTGGGTGTTGCGGGGCTCGTCGAGGGCCAGCCTTCGGTGCACCTCGGCGAGCGCGCCGGGCGCATCCAGGTCGACGTCGCCGGGTTGAAAAGTGGTCTCGTGGATGAACAGCGCTCGACGGGGTCCGGCGTCGGTGTGCATCGCGGCTGCGAGGGTGCCTTGTTCCTCGTCGGTCAGGGTGTGGCGGACGGGTCCGAGTTGCCAGGTGACGAGTTGGCCGAGGCCGTCGCGTCGGGTGGGTGTGGCGGTGAGGCCGAGCCAGAACTGCGCGGCGATCCGTTTGACCGAGTGCTCGTAGGCTGCGGCGCCCAGGTGGTGGCATTCATCGACGATGACGTGCCCGTACTCCTGGGTCAGGGTGGCGACGTCGTCGCGCCGGGCGAGGGAGGGCAGCAGCGCGATGTCCACCGTGCCGGTGAGCTTGCGTCGGCCGCCGCCGAGTTGACCGGGCTTGATGTCGAGGAACTGTTGGATGCGGGTGCGCCACTGGTCGGCGAGAGCTTTGCGGTCGACGAGGATCAGGGTGGAGGTGTTGCGTTCGGCGATCACGGCGCAGGCCATGACGGTCTTGCCGGAGCCCGGTGGGGCGACCAGGATCCCGTCGTCGTGGGCGAGAAGCGCGCCGACCGCGTCGGCCTGCTTGCCGGTGAGTTCAGCGGTAAACGCGGTGTCGATCTCGGCCCCGGGGTTCCGTGCATCCGTGACGGCCAGCCGCGACCCGGCGCGCTCGACGATGGCGGCGATGGAATGCCGCAGGCCCCGCGGGAGGACCAAACGGTCATCGAGGGTCAGGTCGTAGCCCTGGATGAAGCGCGGGGTGTCCCAGGTGGACTTGCGCAGTCGCTGCAACTCATAGAATTTCGGGTTGACCATGGCGGCGGCGTGCTTGAACGTCGCCAGCGCGGCGGGCGTGAGCTGCCTGGCGTCGATGCTCAGCCCGGCACCGGCCTCCGCGTGGACCACCGGAGGTAGCGGTGGATGGACCTGGGTCGCGGCGGACCGGCTCATGGTGGCGACGTCGGCACCGGTGACGGCTTGCTTGGCCTGCCGGGCGACGTGTTCGGCGTCGCCGGGGCTGAGGCGGTCCAGCGTCGACAGGAACGCCCACTGGTCGGCGTGCGGCTCGAGGGTGCCGAGGTCGAGAAAGGTCGTGAGTCCGTCCTTGCGGTGGCGGCCCTGCAGGGGTGCGGCGATGAGGTTGCCGAAGCCACCCTCGGGCAGGACGTCCTGGTTGGGGAACAGCCGGTCGTACGAGCGCAGGTCCATCGACCCGCGCAGCACCATCGCCTCACGGAGAAGAACGGTGCCGACGGCCCGTGCGGTGGCCGCGGCAACAGCGCCGGTGAAGAAGACCCACACGTGGGCGCCGCGGCCCGACTGGGAGATCTCCAACGCGGCGGGCACCGCGTTGGCGCGTGCCGCCTTCACGTAGGCGAGGGCGTCGAGCATCGCCGTCGGCCCGTCGAAGTCGGCCACGACGAAGTGGCAGGTGTTGCCGGGCATCAGCGGGTACAGGCCCATGAACACGTCGCCGACCAGATGCGCCGCGACGACCTCCGTCGTACGGGGCAGGTAGGTGACGTCCCGCCGGTCCATACCCTTACGCCAACCGCCGGCGACCGCGGGCATCCAGCCGGCAGCGCCGGTACGGGCGTTGTCCCACCGCACGGCGTACACGTCGACCCGGGCCCGGAACCGGTCGGCGAACAACGCCAGCTTGTCCCGAGTCGGCGAAGCCATGGTGACCAGCCCCAGCGGCTCCACCGGCGCGGACAACTGCTCCGGCCCCGCAGACGTCTCCTGACCACGCAACTCCAGCAGACGTCCCAGCCGGGCGTTTTCCGCCCGTAGCCGCTCCACCTCCCGCCGAAGATCGACGAACTCGGCCACCGAACCCATGCCGACCATCCTCGCGCATCAGGCTCCGAACACCTCGACACCGGTCCGCTATCCTCCGCCGATGGCATCGAAGACAAACGCCGCGCTGGAGGCGATGATCGAGGAAGCCACAGTCGACGCGTACGGCGACGACGAGCAGCTCACCGGCCTGTTCACCATGATCGAGGAGCATCTGACGGTGCCGTTCACCACCACCGTCCTCGGCGTCGAGGTCACCGTGCGCAAGATCGACCTGGCCGCGGACAGCGTCGTCGCGGTCTGCGCCCGAGGCCGCCACCGGCAACGGGTCGGCCTTCTCGACCTGCCGCTACCCACACCGGCGCCGGACGGTGCCGCGTGGATCGACGCCTACCGGCACTGGGCCGGAAGGTAGGCCACGATGAGCGAGTACCAGTACTACGAGTTCACCGCCGTCGACCGGCCCCTCACCGGCCGGGAGCGGGCCGAGCTGCGGTCGCTGTCCACTCGGGCCGACATCACCGCCACCAGCTTCGTCAACACCTACGAGTGGGGCAACTTCAAGGGCGACCCGCGCACGTTGATGGAGCGGTACTTCGACGCGCACCTGTACCTGGCCAACTGGGGCACCCGCCAGCTCATGCTGCGGCTACCGAAACACGTGCTCGAACCCGCCACCGTCGCCCGGTACTGCCAGGGTGACAGCGCGTCCGCTTGGACCGCCGGCACGCACGTCATCATCGACCTGCACGACGAGGACGAGGACGGCACCGACGAGTGGGACCTCGACGGCCACGGTCTGCTCACCTCGATCATCCCGGTCCGGGCCGGCCTCGCCGCCGGCGACCTGCGCCTGCTGTACCTGGCCTGGCTGCGCTGCGTACAGTCCGAGGAGATCGCCGACGACGAGCCCGAACCGCCCGTCCCCGCCGGACTGGGCACCCTCGATGCGCCTCTCACCGCCGTCGCCGAGTTCCTGCGTATCGACCCTGATCTGATCGCGGCGGCAGCGGCCGGGTCGGCGCCGGCCGCCGCCGGCGAACCGACCGCTGCGCAACTACGGAAGTGGGTCGTCGGGCTGCCCGCCCGGGACAAGGACGCCATCCTGACCGACCTGATCACCGGCGGCGACAGCCACCTGCGCAACCGACTGCTGCGCCGCTACCGCGTCGCGCATCCCACCGACGCGTTGACCCCGACGGCCGTCCGTACTGCCGGGCAACTGCTCGCCACCGCCGCGGACCTGCGCGCCGAACGGGAACGACGGGACGCCGAGCAGCGCGAAAGCGACCGGGTCCGCCGGGAACGCTCCGCCGCAGCCGCCCGGCAACGGCACCTCGACACCCTCGCAGTCGACCAACCCGCCGCCTGGCAGCGGGTCGACGAACTCATCGCCACAAAGAAACCCCGCGAGTACGACACCGCCGTACAACTCCTCGGCGAACGCGACGGAGACAGCGCATCGTTCCGAGACCGGCTGGCCGAGCTACGGGCGGTGCACGCCCGCAAGCCCAGCCTGCTCGAACGCCTCAACCTCGCAGGCCTCGACACCTGACGCTTGGTTCGCCGCCCGGTGAGCTGGCCACCATCGCCTACACGCGCTGCGGCTCTCGCGCCGGCGCCACGGCCTCAGACGTCGACCGTCGGCCTGCAACAGGGTCGGCGTGGGCGGCCATAGTGTGGTGTGAGGCATCAAGTATGGCCGTCGGACGAGGACCTGTGGTCCTCGATCGCCGCCGGTGACCAGGCGGCGTTCGGTCGGCTCTTTGACCGATACTCCCGGCCGGTCTACAACCACGCGTTCCGGCTGACCGGGTCGTGGTCGACGGCCGAGGACGTCACTCAGGCGACGTTCCTCGTCGCGTGGCGCCGCCGGCACAACGCCCGACTCGTGGACGGATCGGCGCTGCCATGGCTGCTGGTCGTCGCCACGAACGCGGTCCGCACCGAGTGGCGGTCGGGGCGCCGATGGCTTGCGCTGCTACGGCGTCTACCGGCGGAGCGGTACGCCGACGGTGACCTCGCGGACGAGGTTTCCGCGCGGCTGGACGACGAGCGGCGGATGGCTGAGGTCCTCGCGGTGGTCCGCCGGTTGCCGCCGGCCGAGCGGGAAGCGGTGGCGTTGTGCCTGTGGTCCGGCGTGTCGTACCCGGACGCAGCGGCCGTGTTGGGCATCAGCGAGGCGGCGGTGCGGTCGAGAGTGAGCCGTGCGCGCAGCCGCCTGGCCCGTCTGATGCCAGAGGAGATCCAGGAGGGGAAGCGGTGAAGGACGTTCTCGACCTGCCCGCGGAGCGGGACCTGCCGCCGGAGGCGGCGCTTGCGATGCGGGCCCGGATTCTCGGCTCCGTGAGCCCGCCTCCGCCGCGTATTCCACGACTGCGGATCGCCATTGCTGCGGCGGTGCTGCTGGCCGTGGCGTCCGGTGCGGCGGCGGTGGTGTGGGACCGGCCGGAGCGCTCGACCATGCAGGTGCTGGCCATGGGACCCGGGGAGCTGTCGCCGACGCTGCAGGAAGCGGCCGAGCGGTGCCTGCAGTGGAACTCCCCGCAACGACAGACCCGGCAGAATCCGGGTGAGCGACCCGTCCCGGTGTCCATGGCCGACCTGGCGGTGGCCACCGAGCGAGATGACCGCGCACTGGTGTTGTTCATGAACGACGTCGGCTACGCCACCTGCGACGTGGAGTGGGCGGGAACAGCCCGGGAGTCCGGCGGGGGCGCCACCGAGCCGTGGCCGCACGGTGCCTGGCTGCCCGGGCCGGTGCAGCGGCTGCTGCTGACCTCCACCGAGTCCGACGGCGGGGACGTCAGCGTCAGCGGCCGGGTCAGCAGCCGCGTCCACCGGCTCGTACTCGACCACGGCGACGGCCACACCACCACTGCACGACTTTCCAAAGGCACGTTCGGCCTCATGACCAGCGACGCAAGACTCAAAGCGAGCAACGACCCTCAACTGGTCAGCTACGACTCCGGAGGGACCGAGATCGACAGGCGCCCGCTGTTCCAGGCCGAGGACCAACTTGAGCACTGCTACACGGGCCCGGACGGGAAGCGGATCTACGGCAAACCGACCAGCGACTGCCGTCCTGCCGAGAAGTGGGGGCGATAGCCACGATCGGAGGCTGACCGCTGACCGGGGACGTGGGTCGTCACTCGCGGACCAGCCCCGGCGGCAGCGCGTCCTCGTCGAGTCGGACCTGGCGGGCGTTGGCCACGGGGTCGCGCTCGAGGGTGTGGATAAGTGGCGCCGGGCCGCCGACGCAGGTCCAGGTGTCGTCCCAGACCGCGGAGACCAGCCATGACCGGTCGGCAGGGAAGAACAGATCGGGTAGGGCGCCGTGCGGGTGGCGGATGTGCCCACCGGTGCGCCAGGCGAGGGCTTGCTCGGGGCCGACCTGGACCAGCACGTACGGCCAGTTCCAGTAGAGGAACACTCTCGGGGCGTGGGGGAAGACGACGTCGTGGGCGCCGGTGTCGAGGTAGGCCAACCACCACGGCTGGTCGGGCGTTTGCGTGGTGAGGTCCTCGATCAGGGCTTGCTCGTAGGCGGCGGTGGTGACGTCGTCGGTCTGGTACGTGCTGGCGTAGGCGTCGAAGACCGATGGGATGGCGGTGGTGATCGAGACGCCGGCAGTGGTGTGCCCGGCGATCCAGCTCACGTCGGCGGCGGCGCCGACGCGCCAGTCCCGCCCGTCCTTGTTGACCTGCACATCGCTATTCAAGCCGCTGCCGCGACGGTTGGCGTCGGAATCAGTCCGGTCGCGGAACGGCGGCCGGCGAACCAGCCGTTTTGGGCCACCATGCCGTACGCGTGCCCTGCGCGCGGTGGAACGCTGATGCTGCGCAGGGTCCCGCACATCGTGTCCGAGGTGCCGGCCGGCGACGGCGGCAGGCTCGAGGTTGCCGCGCCCGCAGGGCCGGGAGTGGGGATGGCTGTGTGTGTTCCGCCGGGATCGTGGCTGAACTTCGAGGTGCCGCCCGCTCTCGCCTCGCGGGCCGGTTGGTTGAACGGGCGCGGCCCTGGTGGCCGTAGATCCTGATGCCCAGGAGGCGGTGGGTATGGCTGCGTGTGTTTCGTCGAGATCGCTTGGCTCACGGTAGGAGATGCCACCCGCCGCTTCGTCGTCTGCGAGATTCGGTAGACCGCTGATGGAGACCCGCGACTCGCGTTCGCATCCGTAGAAGGTGCCGGCAAACCCGAACCTAGACGAGGCACATTCGAGCAAACCGACCGACAAAGGAGAGCGCGACGGTGGCGAAGCTGTGGATCGGCGTGGACATCGGCAAGACCCACCACCACGTGGCCGCCGTCGACGGCGACGGCCGGCTCGTCTACTCCCGCCGGGTCGCCAACGACGAAACCGCCCTGCTGACGGTCATGGCCTAGGTGTCGACACACGGCCGTCCGGTCTGCTGGGCGGTCGACGTCACCACCGGCCTGTCCGCCCTCCTGCTGACCCTGCTCTGGCGCCGCCAGGTCCAGGTCCGCTACGTCTCCGGCACCGTCGCGTTCCACATGGCCGCCGCCTTCGCCGGGGAGAACAAGACCGACGCCCGCGACGCGGTCGTCATCGCCCAGACCATCCGCATGCGCCCCGACATCCCCGTCCTCGAACCCTCCGACCGGCTCCTCGCCGAACTCACCGTCCTGACCGGCTACCGCGCCGACCTCGTCGGGCAGCGCGTCGCCACCCTCTTCCGGCTGCAGGAACTCCTCACCGGAATCAGCCCCGCCCTCGAACGCGCGGTCGACTTGAACCGGAAGGCCCCGATGATGGTCCTCGCCTGCTGGCAAACCCCGGGCGCGATTCGGCACGCCGGCGTCGACCGGATCACCGCCCTACTCCGACGCGGTCACGTCAAGAACGCCGTCCAGGTGGCCGAGGCGATGGTCGCCGCCGCCCGGCAGCAAACCGTGAACCTGCCGGGCCAACGTTCCGCCGCAGTGGTGGTCGGGCAGATGGCCACCGAGATCCTCGCCCTCGAACAACGCATCGCCGCCGTCGACGACCTCATCGCCGAGCAGCTCGACCAGCATCCCCTCGCGCCGATCATCGGGAGCCTTCCCGGCATGGGTAACCTGCTCACCGCCGAACTACTCGTCCACACCGCGGGCATGACCGAGTACGACAGCCCGGCGAAGTTGGCCGCCCACGCCGGCCTGGCGCCTGTCTCCCGCGACTCCGGAACGGTCTCCGGGAATCATCGGCAGCCTCGCCGCTATCACCGTCGGCTGCGACATATCCTGTGGATGGCCGCGTTCACCGCCGCCCGGGAATGCCCCACCTCCCGTGCCTACTACGAGAGAAAACGCGCCGAAGGAAAGAACCACCGCCAAGCCATACTCGCGCTCGCGCGACGGCGCGTCGACGTTCTCTGGGCACTCATCCGCGACCGCAAGACATTCACTCGACCGGCACCGGTGATCCGCGCGGCAGCCTGAACCAAACCGCTCCCCGCCGACGCAACCCCATGCGCCGGTCGATCCACCCTGCCCACCAAGATTAACCGGAGTCACATGGAGACTCCTAAGACGACGCTCTATCTCTACCTATAGGCTGGTGACCTGCGGTTCCTATTTTGTATTCACTTCAGTGGGTCGCACGCGCGCGTTGCTGTGGTCGCTTGCTGAAGATCAGCAGAGCTGACGTAAGTCCTGCTCAGGCCGTACTTTGGTCGGTCCGACGCGTTCATGCCGGAATCCGGTGAAGTTGCCGCGCCGCGTCAGTCTACGGTGCCGCGAGAGCCGGGGTCAGCAGCGTGACGGGTTTGGCTGCGCGTGCCGGGTGGTGGTGACCGACCCAGAGCTCGTCCGGTGAGATATTGGGCGAAGTCGGGGTGGCCGGTCCGGCTCTGCAGGGCGAAGCCGCTCCGGGCGGTTGTTGTGAAGGGCGGCACGGAGCTGGTCGTACTCGTCGCGTGGTGTGGCGGGGCTCGCTCGCTGGAGGTCGGCAATCGAGGCGGTGCGTGCGATTGGTCGCGCTCCTGCTGCGGGCTTGGTCAAGCCCGCGGGCTCTTGCGGGGGACGCGCAGGCAGTAATGAGTCCGATCAGACTTGGATTGCGACGGGAACGCCGATCTGCTGGGCGACGGGTGTCCAAATGTCGACGTCTTGTTCCGGGGTCTCGATGGATACGGCGAGAGCGTAGCGTGCGCCGGAGTCGCTGCCGTCACGCTTGGGGTTCTCCTTCCACCATCCAGTCACGGGGAAGATGGCTATGGCGCCGCACCCGGCGAGATCCGCCGCTGATCCTTCCCAGATATCGGTATGGAGGGAGCCTGCGGTTCGTTGATTACTCCCGAAGATCCACTGCTTGGCGTCATTGGTGCTACTCGGTCGGCGCTCCTCTTCGGCTAGCGCTCGTTGATTAATGCGCTTGCGGAAAAGATCAGTGGACTCTGTAGGCCGCCGGATGTCGAAGCGAAGGCCGTGGGATGCGTAGCTGTATCTCCGTTGCCAACCGCGGCGTCCGGGGTTGGGCTCGATGAAGTACGACAATGTCACGCGCATCCTGACCTGCGCGGCTCCGAGTCCTGTCAGGACGTCAGTGGGCCATGGCAGGTCGTGAAGGTGCATCTCCCTCATGGTTCCGTCGCGGTAAGGGTGGATTGTGTCCTGAACGATAAGGGTGAGTGCGTCGCTCGCGCTGCGGGTCGCACGATCTAGGCTGGGTAGGCCCATTCCGTATCGTCTGTGGAGCTGATGGACCGCGGCCTTGCCTACCCTGCGGGCTCGGTCGACGCGCTGTTGCATGGCAGTCGTCCACTCCGCAGAATGGACGATCAGGGCACGAACCGTCTCAGGCCAAAGTGTCGGGTAGTCAGCAAGGATCGATGCGGCTAGGTGAGCAGCCTGGGCTGTGGCGGCGCTGGTTGCGCAGGTGGTTGTGAGGAGGCGTGCATCGACGCCCGGGTGTCGGGTGGTCAGCACCTGCAGGGCCTCTGGAGTGTCATAGCTCGTTCCCGCGGGCGAGCAGGCGACGTTGCCGCCTTCGAGCACGATGTCGGGCTTGACCGGCCATCTACGGCTGAACGGGACGGAAGTTCGGCTGTGTGGTGATAGCTCGCCACGGGGGGCAAGCGGTATCCAGCCGTCCCACATTTGCCCTGCGGATGCGAGATTATCCAGGCTTGTGTAGGCCCCCACGGTCAACGCGTTCCACGCTTGTCCGGGGTCCTCGACCGGCTCGACATCGTTTCGGGTCAGGTAGTCCTGCTGGAACTTGGTGCGCTCCACGTTCCCGGCGCTAATGAGGAAGAGGCGACGAGCTGCCTCCTCGGCCTGGTCAAGATAGACCAAGCCGTTGTCGGTGACGTCGATGCTTCTTCCGGCCGCGAGCGCATCGACAGCTGCAGACCACGACGTCGGTTCGCCCGTCACGCGACGGCGGCTGCCGTCCTCTCGGACCGGTCCTCCTTTTGCCGTAACAGCCATCGAGAATACCCGGCGACGCGCAGGGGCTTGAACCTCCACAAGGCTCGCCGCTGTGGCGGTAACTGCACCATGCAGCTCGGGTGGATGCGCCTGAGGAGGCGACGGTACCAGCTTGACAGACTCTAGGCGGTGCCGAAGCTTTACTGGTCCCGCTGATCGTATGACCTTGCCAAGATCGCCATAGAGAGCGAGGCCGGCCATCTCTGTACCATGGCCACCGTGGTCGTCAAGCCGCCAATTCGGATCGCAAGAGTGGCAGTCGGTTAGGTCGAGTGAGTGTTCCAAGAGCGCATGGTTTTTGTGAACACCGGTATCGAGGATGCATACGGTGGGGGCTTCGGCTGAAGCAGCGCTTGTTCGGTCGACGAGTTGGTCTACCCACTCACGCTGTTCGCTGGCGGGCTCAGAGGCAATTTGTTGCGCGAGTTCATGAGGTTGACGTAGCTCAGCGAGGTCATCGAGCACGTCTAGGGCGGTTGCCAGATCCCGGGCGGTCGCTTCGACCAAGACGACCGTTCTGTCCGAGAAGCCCAGGGTGCGCGGGCCCATCCGGACTCTCGCCCGCTCGGCGAACTGCTGAAGACGGCCGATCTCGTTGCCGTCGCGGCGACGCAGCCACACTTCCCACCAGACGCGGGCATCCGGCTCTGGAAATTGCTCTGGCGGATCGGTCCATAGCGCCTCGACTGAAGCTAGCCTAACCGCTGCGATCCGGTCGACGAGGTTGGCGTTCTTCGGCTTGGCGTCATTAGTGGTCTCAGCGTAGCCCTCGAGCTTGGACAAGAAGTGACCAAGTTTGCCGTCTGGGACGAAGACGGTCGCCTGCTCCACCGGTCCTGTTGGCGTTTCGACTTCATGGACCGAGACCAGTTCTGGTTGGAGACCCCTGCGCTGCGATTCCAGCGATTGGAGTGCTAGGCCGACGCCAGGAAAGCTCTCGAACACTAGATACAGGCCGTCGATTGCTCCTTCGACGGTCGCCTCTCGTTCCGCACGCCTAGCCTGTGCGGCTATGTCGACTTCTCTCAGTTGCTCGGAGAGCCGTTGCGCGTGAGCCTGACGATCCGAGGGTGCCGCCACGGTGCCGTTGTCGCCCCCGCTTCCGGGGCGGCGGTATGGCTCGGCAGTGGCGGCTCGCGTGAGGAGGAGATGGGGGCGGTTTCGAGGGGCCATCTTTACTGCTTCTCGTGGGCCATGTTCTGCCGATCACGCAGGGCTGCCGCCAGGGTGGCAGGAGTGACGTGCTGCTGACCAGACAGGATGGCCTCCTTGGCGGCTAGCTCGCAGGCGACTGTGATCTCGGCGTGACTCAGGCCTGCTGCGGCCTCGTCGATAGCACTCCACGCCCACTTTTTGGGCCCCATCGTAGCCAACCGATTGCGGATAACAGCCCTGCTGACCTCCGGCGTGGGTAGCGGATACCCGACAACGAGGTCGAACCTCCGGAACAGCGCGCGGTCGAGCAGTTGAGGGTGGTTCGACGCGGCCACCAAGAGGCTGTCCGAGTCCTGCTGGTCCAAGAACTGCAAGAAGGAGTTCAGCACGCGTCGGATCTCACCAACATCGTTGGTCCTGGAGCGCTCTCCCCCAAGAGCGTCGACCTCATCGAACAGGTAGATTCCCCGGGTCTCCGCTAGCGCATCGAACACAAGCCGCAGCTTTGCAGCCGTCTCGCCCATCATCTTGGTGATCAGGGCGTCCAAGCGGATGGTGAAGAGTGGTAGTCGAAGCTCGCCGGCGAGGCTGCGCGCCGTCATCGTCTTTCCGGTCCCGGGCGGGCCGACTAGTAGGAGGCGACGCAGAGGGTCGAAGCCGTGTTCTCGGAGTCTGTCTTGCTGTCGCTGCTCAAGCAAGACACGCTCCAACCGTTGCCGAACTTCCGGCTCCAGCGCGAGGTCTGCCAAACGCGTGGTCGGGTAGGCGACGCTCAGGAGGTCAGCTAGCTCACCTCGTGGTCGAGCGACAGGAACCGGGCGACTAACTGGCCTGTCTGCCCTCTCAGAAGTTGCTCGGAGTCCATCGACTAGATCTCGCAGCTCTTGGGCGAAGTGCGCTTGACCGCTTCGAGCGGCCTTCGCGGCTACCTGCAGGGCTACCGAGTAGAAGCGGGCATCGTCACCCTCGCCATGACTTCTGACCAGGGCCTTGACTTGATCAGCTGTCGCCACGTACGCCGCACCTCCCCCCAGCTGCCGTGCATGAAGCCGCCGCAGACGCTGACCTGACCCTAGCGTCAACGACTGACTTCCCTGTGCGACATGACCAAGAATGATCTTGAGTATCGCGACCTTCGCGATTCCCCCACTTGCCGACCAAGCTTAGAGCCAAGACAGGTGGCAGGGCCGCCGCGGTTCGGTCGCAAGGAGCCTGCGGGGCAGAGACTTCATCCGGCCAGCGCCACCATCATTGCGGTGATGCACCGGATCAGCAAGGCCGTCCCCGCCGAACACCGCATAGGCCCACCACTGGTCCGAGTGCTCCGGCTCATTACGAATCACCTGGCGACCCTGGAGCGCTACTTCGGCCTCGCACGCGAGTCCGACCTGGCCGACGACAGCGTGGTTCGCTTTCACGACGACCTCAACATCATCGTCCGCCTGCGCAACGGCGCCGTGGTCGGGGCCAGTGTCCGGACCCGACCCGGACAAGAAGGAGACCGGCGACGCCACGCTCCAGTTGCACAACAACCGCCTCGCAAGGGATGTTCTCGGCAGGAGCACGACCGTCTGGGCGCCATTGTCGGACTGAAGGACGCCGCCTTCTTCCAACCTGCCAGGCTCATCGACCCGCAGTCTGGCCTGAAGAGGGCCTTCGTCCGCACCAACCGACGCCTGCGGTGCTGGAGGCAGCCCAGCTGTTCACCGAGCCCAAAGACCTGGCCGAGAACCCCAAACGGAAGAAGCCCGAGCCCTACCTCGGCACCAGGTTTTGGGGGCCGGCATGATCCTGCGGGCTTCCGCCTCACCGCCCCGAGTGGGACCGTTGCGCAGCCGTCTCGTATAGCGCTGCGGCGGCTTATGGATACTCGGCCCGGATAAGGGTGGCGAGGTGGTTGCCGGCTTCGGTGGTGTCGACAGGTCCGCCGGCCAACTCGGTGGTGAGTGCATCAATCGGGTAGCGGGCAAGTACGTGGTAGCGGGCCAGGTACGCCGCAACCGCGGAGACGTGGTAACCGCTCACAGCGGCGAGCAGCGTGTAGGTAAGGACCTGGTCGATGAGACCCTCGAACTGGTGGGTCTCGGTGAGGTGGCCGGTCTTGACTTCCACGATCGTGGCGCCGGCGAGTAGGTCGGCGACCCTCAGCCCATCGAGTAGGGCGGGACCGGTGGTTAGGGGGCCGTAGCTACACAGCGCAGCACGGAATCCGCTGAGGTAGCTGGCCCAGAAGGCGGCAAATGCTGGTCGGGCGGCACGGGTCGCGGTCGCGCAGATGGCGATGGTCCGGCGATGCCGCAGCGGCCCTTGCAGCGCGGCATGGACCCCGTCCGGCGTGGTGATGGGAAGCTGTCGCAGGGCTTGTTCGAGGCTGGTGAGCACGCTGCCCACCGTGAGCAGGCGGGCACCTGGCACTTCAGAGTTGGTCCTGCGCCACGCCGCGTCGCCTCTCCGGTGGTCGGGCCGGTATCCGGCGGTGGTGAGGAGGGTCTGGCGCTCGGTCTTGGGCAGGCTGGCGAACAGGTGTGGGTACGGCGGGGTGTCGCACAGGTCAAGTGCGAAGGTCTTCTCGATAGCGTGGCCGAAGTGTCGCGGACTCGGCGGGCACACGGTGATCGGCGCAGGAGCGCGGCGGATGCGGTGGCGTAGGTCGGCGATCAGCTCCTCGCGGTACGGGAAACGGCGGGCAAGCCACCGTTTCGACGACAACGGCTCGAGGTCGGGGCGGAACACATCCATCGGACGCTCCTCGGCAGGAGGGCACGCCAGTGCGGCTTCCAACACGGCCTGTCAATGACCGGCAGGCAGCCTGTGGCGGGAAGGGCAGCAAGAACGACCGGCTCATGCGTGAGCGCGTGGACGAGGCGTGAGGGCTGCCGCTGGCGGGGTCTCAGCCCTTCGGCATCATCGGCCGATGTCGGGCTCCGCTACTGCAGGGCGGCGTGGTTAAGAAGCGTTCGGTCACACGAGCCGAAGCCGCTCAGCAACTCTACGCGACAGCGAAGTTCAGGGATACCCGTGTAGATGCGGGCGGTCACGACCAGTGGTACTCCAGACGCAGACCCTGGCCGACGAAGCGGTACCGGCCGCGGCTCGCCGGGTCGAACGGGTTCGGGAGCATACGGATTTGGCGGTTCTCATTCATGACGTTGGTGATCACTAGGAGCCGCCACCGCCGGTTCCGGGCGTTCTCCTGCGCCGCGATGACCTGAGTCTCGCCCAGTTCGATTCGACCGCCCTCGGCGAGGGTGGCCTTGACCTCGTAGTACCAGGTGCCGCGCCGGCCGGGGACTTCAAAGTCCCAGCCCAGGTTGTCGTCACCGGTACCGGGGAAGACCCGCTCACGGTATCCCGACACCCAGCATTCCGGGCTGAAGTCGGCGCCGTACTGCCGCTCCAGCCATCGATAAGCGAACCACTCGCCAGCGAAACCCACCCCCAGCTTTTGCAGGCTTGACAGCTCGGACGCGAACCCACCGCCGCCGAAGCCGCCACCCGCGATCCGGCCGCCGGGGCCGGACCGAGCGTCGGTTGCCTTGAGGCCGGTGAACCTGCGTTGAGTGGCCAGGAACGCGGGTGTCCGGTCCAGCGAATTGTCGAGAGCCGCGCGTAGCGAGGTGAAGCCGTCGTCCAGGTCGAATGGCTTGTCGTCGATGTTCACGGTCCGCCGCTGCCGTTCCCGTTCGGCGCGTTGCTGCCGCTCCTCGGCTTTCTGGCGGTCGAGGTCGTCGGGGGTGAGACCAAGCGCGTCAACGTCGTCGGTCGCGGGCATGTCCGTCGGCCAGACGCCGAGCGTTTGCAGCCAGCAGAGCACGTCCGGAAGCCTCAGCATGGCGAAGTCGAGCGCGCCGGCCGAGTCGAGCGTTGCGCGCAGCGCCGGGCCTGCCGACGCCTCGTCCGTCCACGGCGCGGGGACCGGGCGGCTGTGCCGTTCGAGCCAGGCGCGCACGAGCTTGGCCAGCCTGCCGGCGGCGGTGTCGACCAACTCGGCGTTGGCCTTGGCGCAGTCGCTGCGGCGCGGCAGAGGCGGGCCGCTTTCTGGCGGCTGTTCGCCCAGCCGCGCCGTGAGTTCCTCCTCGACGCGCGCCGCCATGAGATCGGTCGAGAGGACGTCAACGGTGGTGCCCCACTCCGGGTCCGGGGCGAGCAACTCAACCCGCCGGAGTTGGGGCCAGTCCGGCTGGGGGTCGCCGGCCGCGAAGCGGTCCCACCGGTGCCAGCGCAGCCGGTCAAGCAGGGAGTCGCGATGGTGGCGTACGTAGTCGGCGAAGTCCTCGGCGTGCTGCGCGTCGTAGTCGATGAGCGGATAGCGCCCGCCCATGCTGGCCAGGGTGGCGTTGAGTTCGCTTACCGGGATCTTCAGCTGTTGCTGGAGCGCCGCGAGCGTCGGAGCGTCGAGCGCGGCGGCAAACAGCTCCTCCGGCTCGTGGTCGAATCGGTCGCCCAACGCAGTAAGCCGGTCTCGGGCCTCCTGCTCGCTTTCCACCGACGGTGAGTCGGGGTCGAACGGCGCGGCCGACTCGGCGTCCAGGTAATGCGCGACGACGGGATAGAGCCTATGTAGTAAGGGTCGCAGTGAGGACTGGATGCGCCGCGCCGTCGTCCGGACGTTCTCGGCCGTGACGTCGCATATCTCGGCCACGTCGTCGTCGGCGAGTTGGGCGACGGGGACGCCGACCCGTCGGGTCCGCTCTGCGGCCCACCGGAAGGTGCGGGCGTAGTCCCGCCGGCCGATGAGGTATGCCAGCGGCTCCGCCATCGCCTCTAGCATGTCCCAGTCCAGCTCCGTCTCCGCGCCCTCGACGATCAGGGTCGGATGCGCGGCGTGCGGCATCGGCAGCACCCCGTGCAGCCGGTCCGGAAGCCGCCGGGTTTCCTCGCCGAGGCGCACCTCGACCGTGCCAGCGAAGGTGACCCGCACCCGCCGCAACGCGTCGAGCGTGTCGTCGAACGCCCGCTGGCCGAGGCGGGTGAAGTGGCTGCGCTGGTGTTCGAGCAGCGTCGCCACGAACAGCGGCAGCCACGGCAGGATGCCGACGATCGGTCGGGCGCCGGCGACGGCCGGCGGTCCGAACTCGTCGCCGTCCAGCAGCACGACCGGCGTGACGCCGCTGGCACGTGAGACCCGGTCGCCGAGGCGGCGGCGCAAGATGGCGGTCACCGTCTCGGGATGCGCGTCTACTTCGAGGACTCGCCACCCGAAGTCGGCCATCAGCCGGAGCAGGCTCTGCTCGTCGTCCCGCGACGCGACTACCACGTCGGGCGGCTCCTGGTCGCCACCGGCTGGCTCGAGCGGCAGGGCTGTGGACGAGCCGCCGACGTCGACAACGAGGTAGCCCCGGGTGTCCGGCGGGAACGGCTCCACCTCGGTGCCACGGGCGGCACAGGCCGCCCACGCCGCCCGGTACGTGTTGTGGAACTGCGCCGCGTGCATCTCGGCAACCGCGCCGGTGTGCAAGAGCGCGCCCAGGTGGCGCACCAGGCGCGGGGCATCGGCGTCCCGGCCCCACACGCCCAGACCCAGCTCGGTCAGCCGCCGCAGCGCCACCGGGTCGTCGTCGAGCAGATCCCGCATCGGCTTGACGAGCAGCGTCGCGAACCGCGGCGGCACGTCGTCACTGCGAACCGGAAACGTCCAGCACTCGGCCGGCGTCGCGAAAGCCCCGCCGCTCTGGCCGGGTCGTTGCGTTGGCAACCAGGCCACCGTACGCAGGAACGCGCCGAGCGGCGTGCATCGCCGTTGCGGGTTCTTGTCGCCGGGCCGGTCGCGTTCCCAGACGGCCGTCAAGGCGTCGGCCGGCCAGGCGCCCTTGAGCCCGCGCAGGATCTGCCGTGCCAAGTGCAAGCGCACCCGGTCGGTCAGCCGTTCCCAGTCGGCCTGTCCAGGCATCCACCAAACCGGGCTTTTTGCCACATAGGGCGTTTTTGGTGACCACGTGAGCGATGTGGTCGGCAGGACGTTCGCCCACTGCTCGCGGACCGGATCGGGCAGCCCGCGCACGGCTGTGAGCCGATCACGGGTCAGGTCGCGGCCGTTGATTTCCCGGCTGTCGTGTACCGATGCGAGCGGCAGCACCTCGCGCACGCCGATACGCCGCAGGAAAGCCACCCAGTCGGTGACGCGGTCGCCGGCTCGCATAACCTGCGCTGGGGATGTCAGCA
Source organism: Verrucosispora sp. WMMD573 (assembly GCF_027497175.1). Lineage (NCBI taxonomy): Bacteria > Bacillati > Actinomycetota > Actinomycetes > Micromonosporales > Micromonosporaceae > Micromonospora > Verrucosispora sp. WMMD573. The sequence goes on from NZ_CP114901.1 coordinate 2,066,590, forward strand.
ACCGGCCCGCGAGCGAGTACAGCTCGGCCGACCGGTCCTTTGGAGTTGCCGCGATCGCGGACAGCTCCTTGCCGGTGGTGCCCGGCCAGTCGGACGAGAACAGACAGTCCTCGGCGGCCGTCCAAGCGCCGTTCGCAGTCGGCAGTCGCAGGCCCAAGGCGGCCAGGTCGGTCTTGATGCGGGCACCGCTGCGGCTCAGGTTGAAGATGAACGTCAGCGCGTCCCGGGCGGCCCGTTGCGCTCGGCTGTCGGCGAGCACGGCGCGGATGTGTTCGAGGATGCCCCGCGTCTCGAAGCCGCGCACAAGCCGGTTGTCCTGCAGGAACTTGCGCGCCGGGGTCTGTTGCCGGTTGGCGTGCCAGGTCAGCTCGCTGTGCAGATAGAACAGCCGGTTGGACAGGCTCGCTGGCAGCGACAGGTCGGCGCCGGGGTCGACGTCGTCTTCGTCGGCGATCCGCTGGGTCGTCGGCGGGAAGAAAGGCGCCGCCTCCCGGCTCGCGGGCGTCTCGCCGGTCCGCCGGCCGGCGCACCGCGCGAGCTCGTCCGAGTCGGTCAGCAGAATGCGCCGCGCCCGCAACGCCTCGGGCGCCTTGTCGAAAAGGCGCGCGATGTCCGCGTAGGCCTGGTCCCAGTCGCTGATCGGGCGGCGGTCGCGCTGCATCACCGCCATCATCTGCTCGACCCAGCCGGCCAGACGCTCCGGCTCCGGCGTCACGCCAAGTCCGAGCCGCGACAGCAGGCTCCTCAGCCGCGCCTGCCGGCGCGTCGGCAATTCCCGCAGGAACTCCGCGCCGCTGGCTGCCGTCGCGAACGCCGCGGTCAGCATGCCTGTGTCGGGTACGGGCCAGCGCCATGCCGCGGCTGGTGTGAGCCAGCGGCCGGGCGCCTGCGCGGGCAGCAGGGGGCGTTCGCCCAGCGGCCGGCCCTGCTCCTCGGCGCGAGAGGTGAGCAGGCCCAGACGGTCGTCATCCCAGCACAACAGATCGAGTACAGCGGTGGGGGCGGCGTTGTCCGGCCAGCCGGTGAGCGCCTCGGCCGCGTCGAGGCAGAGTTCCGCCGCCGAGGTGAGCAGCAGCCGATTCAGCGAGTTCGTCTCGTCGATGTCGGTGCGGGACAGGTCGGTGAAGAACGGCGCGTTGAGGTGCCCCGCGAACGGCGACGGCGCCTTACGGCCCATCGGCAGGAAGGTGTAACACCGGCCGACGTGGGCGTCCGCGGCCGCGTACGGCACCGCGACCGAGACTTCGACCACCGCCGTCGACTCGGCATACCGGGGGTCGAGCTGACGCCGGTCGATCGCTTCCTGCACCGCCCGGCGGTAGGCGGCCGGATCGACCCGCCGAGACAGCACCAGATATGTGCCGTCCTCGTCCAACGTCACAAGCTCGCAGGTGAAGTCACCGGCCACCACCGGCGCACTGCTGCGCACCCGGGTCAGCACCCGCTCTTCGCTGGCGGAACCGTCCTCTCTCCGGACAGTGACGCTTTCCAGCCGCTTCAGGAACAGCATGAGCGGCACCTCTGACGCTTCGAGCTCGTCGAGGCGCTCGGCCACCGCATCGGCGGCGCCCTCGTCGAGCGGCAACCGCACCACGGTGGCATAGCCGTCAGCCCAGAGCGTGGCCACCCGAGCGGGCGTTCCCTCGGCCGGCAACGTGATGCTGTAGAGCGAAACTTCGTCGATGATCTGCCGAGTGAGCACTGGATCTGCGCCGACGAGCCCTGGCACGTCGTCCTCGGTAGCGAACCGGAAGCAAAACCCCGGGTCTCCGCTGTCGAGGGTGCTGTAGACCTCCGGAGTCGCGCATATCTGGAGGACGCTCTTGAAGCCGACCCCCTTGTTGCCGATGCCCTCGCCGATCGGCTTGTCGCTCAGCCCGAGTGAGCGGATCCGCCGGGCGTTGCTGGCGGTGAATCCGCGCCCGGTGTTGGCTACGTAGAGAGTGCCGTGTGTGCCCTCGCCGCGCGCCAGCACCACCGCGATGCGCCCGCTGCCGGCGTCCGGCGGCTGCGCGTCGTACCCGTTTTGGATCAGCTCGAACAGGAAGCGGCCGCCGTACTCCCGCATCGTCTGGCCGATCATGCTCTTCTGGCTGCGCGCGAAGTCCTGATCCTCCCGGGTCATCAGCTGTGCCTGGACGAGGCGCTCGGCCCGGTCACGCAGCTGCGCGTCGGCCTCGGCACGTGAGGCCGGCTCGGTACCTTTCATCTGCTCTGTCTCCCCGAGTGGAACTACCGCCTCTTGTGTTCCAGGCTGCTGCGGAGGTTCTTCGCGCCCACCTCCGAGACCCCTGCGTGTGCCAGGGCATACCCCACGGCAGTGTCGACGTCGATCAGCCCGCCGCGCAGCACGGCGTCCAATGCCTTGCGGGCGTGCTCACGCTCGTGACTTCCGGTCCAGTTGTTGTGCCCGCCGAAGAACAGGGCACGGTCGAGGGCCTTCTGCGCCTCGGGATCCAGCGCCGGCACCTGCGGATACACCCCGGACAGGTCCTCTGCCCGGGTCCCGGCAGCCCATCCGGCCAGCGGGGTCATCGCACTCTCCAAGACCACCAGCGCCGATCCGCGCGCCAGGTCAGTCGCCTGGCGCAGCGACCGGGCGTCCGGGTGGAACGCCACTACAGCGCCACGAGGCCGGTTTCGGTCGAGCGGGTAGCTGAACCGGTAGCGGCTCGCCAGCCGGTGGACCGGGCCGGGGCCCCCGTGCGCCTTCGCCGCGTTGTAGAACACCACCGGGGTCACCCCGTCGGAGGCGGCCTGCTCCTCGATCCACTGCACCGCAATCTGCTCGAGTTCCTCCCACCGCTCCAGGTTCTCGTCGACGTCAGGGATCCACGCGGCGACCCGCAGCAGGCTCGGGTGCTGCCGCGAGGGTTCGTCCGGCTGATCGGTCACTCCACGCCTCTTTCGTCAGTCACTCGCGGCCAAGTGAACCAGCAGGGTCCGACATGGAGCCAGCCGTCGAACCGCCTCAGGTTCCCCGGGTGCCGTCGAGGGCGCCCGAACGGTAAGTCGCGGGCGTGTGAGCCCCGAGAGTGTCAGGGACGGGGTGTCTACTGGAGCCGCCGCCCCTTGCAGGGGAAACCGGTCGGACTTAGCTGTGAGGAACGGCTTCAATGGACGTTCATGCTCAGGCGCCAATCGTTGGCGGGCATCTCGGACGAGTTCGGACTCCGGATGACGACTACCTGACGGTGATGATGTTGTCCGCCGGACTGGCCGGCATCGTTCAGCGGAGGAGACAGGCGGCGGGCGGGTCGGCGAAGGAGGTGGGGTTGCTGCCGGCCCCGTGGCGGGTGGGCTTCTCGCGTCTGTGGTGGCGTTTCGCCGACCAGGGTCTGCAGCCGCTCGACAGCGACCTCGTCCTGTTGGAACTCTGTGCGCAGCCGTTGGCGACGTGGCCTGTGCAGCTCGACCTGTCGATCACCGACCTACAGAACAGTCTGCTGGCCGACGGTGACCTGACCGAGTTCGCGGTGCAGGGCTCTCGGCTCGCGCGGCACGACGTGGAGGCCGAGTGGACTGAGAACCAGGTGCACCTGGCACTGCGGGAAGCCGCGGCCGCGAACGGCTCCTCGGACGAGGAGATCGCGGGGGCGTACGCGGTGCTGCGGCGTTACCTCATCGACCACGCGGTCGTCGCCGACCGTGAGGTCCGCGGCCTTGAGCGGCGCTTTCCGGCGACGGACAACAGCGGGCAGACGCATGTCCACCGGCTGATCAGCCTCGCCTACCACTCGAGGCCCGCCCGGGAGCCGCAGGACTACCTGCTGTGCCCTTCGTGCCGCAACGTGCTGGCCGATCCATCGGCGTGCTGCGCGACCGCGGGTTGTCCCGGGGGGTCACCGGAGACGTGGACGGCCGTTCCAATGGCGGTGGTCTACGAGCAGCACCGGGCGACCCGCAAGTACATCCACGACCCGGGCCTAGTGGAGGCGCGGATCATCGACGCGCTGTCGGTCGACGCGCTGGCGCCGGTGATCAGGGTTACGCCGTACCCGGGAGTCGACGCGCTGGACGTGTTGATCGAGTTCCTGCGCCCAGGCGCGAGTGGCGTGCCGGAGGTTGCCGAGACCTGGGGCGTGGACGCGAAGGACCAGGTCAGCGCGCGGCTGTTGGGCCGGGGCTTCACCTGGCCGCAGGCACCGGCGTGCGACCGGCGGTACCTGGCGCTTCCCGCTCACCGGGCGGTGCAGCCGGGATACATCAGCGACCTGGAGGCCGAGCTCGACGGGCGGATCGCGGGCGTGCGCGTGATCGACGAGAACCAGCTGGTGGCTCGGGTCAAGGAGCGGGTGAAGGAGTTGGCCGCGTGAGAGAGACGTCGTCGTGGCGCGACAGCTTGATGAAGCAGATGCGCCGGGAGCAGTTCCCGGAAGCGGTGATGGCTCGGGACGCGTTCTGCCGAGTCGAGCTGGGGCTGCACTTCCTGACGAAGCACTTCCCGGGCGAGCCGGTGGGGGCGCTGCAGCCACTGCTGTCCGGGTACGTCGACCTGCCGCCCGAGCTCGTGGCGGCGTGCCGGCGGGCGCGGCACCGTATGGGTGACGTTGCCCGGCGCGGCTACTGGCGCAGGCTGCTCAACCACTACCTGCGGGTGCCGCAGGAATGGCGGCGCTTCGCCCGCACGGACGCCGCGGACGGGCAGGTCAACGACAACACGGTGTTCACCGTCGCGGGCTCGGCGCTGTGCCAGGACCGTGTGGCGACGTACGACGCGGCGCTGACTGACCCGCTGCAGTACAGGCTGACCCCGTCGCGACCGCCGGCGCCGGCCGGGCGGCGGTACGAGTTCCGCGTCGGAGACGGTGTAGAGGTGGTGCACCTGCCGTCGACGCTGCCGCCGGCCCCGCCCGTCGCGCGGCTTCCCCTCGTGCCCCGCCGCTCCCGGGAACCCTGGACGGTGTCGTTCGAGAAGGAACTGCTGGAGACGGCGAAGGAGATCGACCGCAGGCTCGTCGGCAAGCCCCACATCACGAACCGGAACTGGCACAAGCGCCTGACGGAGAACATGCGCTTCAGCTCCGTCGACCGCAACGGCCCCGGCCTGCTCGACAGACCCGAGACGTTCGTCCTCGACGGCGTGTCCCACATCGTCGGGCTCATGAACTCCGGTAAGACCACCCTCACCGACGTGTTGACGGTCAACCGGGTGCTGAAGCACGGCAACCGGGTCGGCATGGTCCTGGGCTCGGTCGGTGACGTCTACGCCAAGGTGTCGTTCCTCCGGTCGATCGGCATCGACGCCGTGCCCCTGATAGGACACAGCAACCGAGCCGAGCACGCCGCACGGTACTGGCGCTCCGCGATCGAGGAATCTCCCGTCCTCGTGCCCGACGACGACAACCCCGCCGACCCGGCTGCCGCCTACGCCAACGCCTCCTGCCTGCTGGAACCCTTCCGGCGCTCGGCCAACCCCGACTGGAAGCCGCTGGAGCCGAACGAGTTCCCGTGCCACGGCAAGCTCCGCGACGCCGAGTCAGACGAGCCGACCACCTACGACTGCCCGCTGCTGTCGATCTGCCCGGCGCAGAAGGCTCACCGCGAGATCGCCAACGCGCAGGTCTGGGTCACCACCGCGCAGTGCCTCATCGCCAGCCGCGCGGAACCCGCTGACGCGTCCATGCGCTGGTTCGAAGCATTCCAGCCGCACACCGACCTGCTCGTCATCGACGAGGCGGACGCGGTCCAGCAGGTGCTGGACTCCCGGTTCGTGCAGACCGAGCCCTTGGTGGCCGCGGGCAAGGGCTGGACGCACCGGATGGTCCAGCACACTAACGCCGCCCTGGACAACCAGAGCATGGCCCCGGCCGCCGACGACGAGGTCGACCGCTGGCACACGCAGCTGCAGATCCACCAGAACGCGGTCTTCGTCCTGAACCGGCTGGCCCTCTCGCCATCCGGACAGCGGCTGAAGGAGCTGCTCGGCGACGCGCCGTTCACGGCGCACTCGCTGTTGCGCCGCGTCGCCCGCACCCTGTTCGGCCTGCCCTCGCGCGGTGACGGGAACAAGCGCGTCGAGGACCTCGCCGACGACTTCTACCGCCACGAGCTGCAGGAATTCGCGGAGAGCCCGCTGAGCGAGCAGCCGCACAGCCTCGACGACGTCGTCGCCCAAGTGACCCGCCAGCCACGGACGGACGCCGCGGTGGCACTGGCCATCGACGACTGGCTCGACCGGTGGCTGAAACCGAACATCGACGCAGGACACGTGCGCCGCGAATGGTTCGACCAGCGTCGCGGCCTGCTGCGCTTGGTCGTCGAGGCAGCCATCTGCGCCGGCCGCATCACCATGACGTTCTTCACAATGACGACGATGTACCCGTCGGTGCGGGAACACCTGCAACTACCCGACGAGGAAACCTTCTGGGCCGACCAGCCGCCACGCGACTACCGGCCGCTCGTCCCCGAGGCCCCGATGGGCAACATCCTCGCCCTGCGGTGGGCCGACAGCCGCAACGGCGGCGCTTCGCTGCAACTGCTGTGGGTCCACGGAGTTGGCCGATGGCTACTGCACCACGCGCACGACCTCCTCGCCTGCGAGGGCGTGCAGGGCCCCCACGTCGTTCTGACCTCCGCCACCAGCTGGGCACCCGGCTCGTCGTTCTACCACATCCCCATCGAGCCCACCGCCGTGCTGCGCCCACCCCCCGAGGACGAGACCGCCCTGCGAAAGTCACACATGGCAGTCAAGGCCCAGAGGAACGGCGCCGACCCGATCTTCGTATCCGGCAAGACCGGCAGCCGCCGTCACGACGCCCTGCGGCTGCTGGTCACCGCGCTGTGCCAGCCCGTCGACGGCCGCCCCCGCAGCCTCGTCGACGAGCTGCGGACGAAGCTGCCCGCAGACCGGCGCAAGATCCTGTTCGTAGTTCTCTCTGGCGACGAGGCACGCACCGTCGGCGACCACATCAACGCCCGAGTGCCCCAGCTCAGCGCGCGGATCGTCGTACCCGACGCCGCCGACCCCTGCGCCGGCGGCATCCAACGCCGTCTCGTCGGGCGCTTCGGCACCGGCGAGGAAGACATCCTCGTTGCCGCCGAGATGTCGATCCAGCGCGGCTACAACATCCTCAACGCCAACGACACCGCCGCCCTCGGCGCCGTCATCTACCTGACCCGCTCCCACCCGCCGCCCTTCGACCTGGCCTTCCCCCTTTCACTGGTGAGCCAACTGGCCATGGACCACCTCCAACGGCCGCCGGCCGCCGCCCCCGGCGAAGTCGGCAGCCTCGTGAAGCAGCTCCGCTCCACCGCCCGCAAGGTCTGGTTCGACGCCATCGGCCGCCCCATCCAGTTCCGCGCCCTCGCCCCCCAGGACCGGCGCGTCTTCGTCGCCAACAACCTCGTCCCCATGAGCCAGACCATCGGACGCAGCATCCGGGGCAACCAGCCGACCACCGTGCTGCTGTGCGACGCGGCCTTCGCCGAACGACTCGCCGACCCCGAGGAGCAAACCGCGGACACGGCGCGTACCAGCATCGTCGTGGCCACCGACCAGTACCTTGGACAACTGCTGGCCACGCCCGCCGACGGCGCAAGCCAGCAACGCCTGCGAGAGCACGCCGTCAACACCGCCGTGTGGGGCCTGATGGGCCACCTGGTCCGCACCAACGAGCCCCTGGGATCGAGGAGGACCCCCCGGTGACCGACACCGAGACCAGCGAGAACACGGCCAAACCACCCCGCAGGACCACCGGCGACCACCTGCGCCTGCTCGCGTTCGACATCGAGCCAGGCACCCGCTGGGACGTCGAGTGCGACGTCGCGGCGATGCCCGCCACATGGTTCACCGAACTCGACAAGCAATGGCGCACCCGGCCGTTCGGCCGCCCCGGGAACTCGCTGCCCACCAGCAGCCTCAAAGAGCTCCTCTGCGGCATCGACCCGGCGATCATGTACGTCAACTGGGACCTGAGGTCGGACGACTTCATCGTCGCGTTCCCCGGCATCGACACGTACGTGGTCACCGACGCGATCGCCAGCTGGGCCACCACCGAGATCACCGACCAGGTCGACTGGTACCAGATGCTCAAACCAGCCGACCTCGTCTTCGACCGCCGCTCCTTCAATCTCCTCGAATACACCGTCCGCGCCAACGGCACCGCCGCGGTGGCCCCGCACGTCTACCAGATGCTGCCCTCGTTCCTCGCCAAAGAGGTCGTCGACAAGAAACTCGACCTGCTCGGCAAGGCCCGGCGCGACTTCATCCTCGGGCCACCCAGAAGCGACGGCCGGCGCAGCGCCGTCCTCTGGCCGCCCCAGCGGACCGACGACGACCGAGCCGGCGCCGGACTCGTCACCGCCAAGATCGACTTTCACGTGGAGACGGCACCCAACTTCTCCGTACCGCGCATCCACGCCGACGTCAGCATCAGCCGCTTCCCCCTCATGCCTGTGGCCTACGTGCCGTCCCGAGGCAAAGGCCCCACCTCAGCCACCATCTGGCTCCACGGACCCCAGGGCTTCCTCGGCCGCGACGACGAACCCCACACCCTGCTGTCCGCGCCGGCACGCCAGATGCGGATCCCCGGCGGCGGCTGGCAGTGGCAGTGGAGCCCCGGCCTGGCCCGCGCCCTCGCGAAGCTCACCCAGCTGTCGTTCCCCGACCCGCACAAGACCCTCGCCGATCCGGCGGCAGCCGCCGACTTGCTCGACGAACGGGCGATCCGCGCCTACGTGCTGTACAGCGAAGGCACCAAGAGTCAAACGGCGGACGCCGACGCGGCACCCAGCGTGGACGCCGACGGCAAGGAAACCAGACGAGCCAAGACACTTGTTCACGCCGCCAACACCGGCCTCGTGCCAGGAGACCACGTCGACGTCCACGACAGGCTGCGTGACCTCCTCGCCACCCGCGGGATCCGGCCGCTGCCCGACCTCGAGCGTGTCGGCTCACGCGCCACCCGCAAGATCAAATCCGCGTTCGACCCGAACACCATGTACACCATCGAACTGTGGACGCAGAGCGACATCACTCGCGAGGCCGTACTTGCGACCCTGGAGCATCACTTCGGCCTCGCACGCGAGTCTGACCCGGCCGACAACAGCGTGGTCCGCTTTCACGGCGACCTCAACATCACCGTCCGCCTGCGCAACGGTGCCGAGGTCGGCGTCGGCGTCCAACCCGACCCGGACAAGAAGAAGACCGACGACGCCATGCTCCAGCTGCACACCAACCGGCTTGCAAGGGAGGTCCTCGGCGGGAGCACCGACCGCCTGGGGGCCATCGTCGAACTGCAGGACGCTGCCTTCTTCAAACGAGGCAGGCTCATCGACCCGAAACCCGGCCTGAAGAAGGCCTTCGCCCGCACCAACCGGCGCCTGCAGTGCCTGCGACCAGCCCAGCTGTTCACCGAGCCGAAGACCTGGCCCGAGAACGCCAAACGGAAGAAGCCCGAGCCCTACCCCGGCACCCGGTTCGGGGCCGGCACCATCCTGCGGGTGGCGTCCGCCATCAACGACTGTCTTCGCCAGCTCGGCCGTTTCGGTTCCTACCAGATGCCCGTCGGACTGCCCGACATCGAGCAGGTCGGGATCTGGCTACACCATGACGGTCCCACCTGCATCCCGATCGTCATCCGCCAACAACCAGACGGCACCGCAACCGCCTACCTCACCGGCGCAGACGGCAGCCCCTCTCACCCGGTCCCCTACGCCGACCTACCCGCCCTCCTCGCCGACGGCAAAGGACGGATCGGCCCCAGCCGACAACAAAAGCAGATCCTCGCCGGCTTCCTCGTCAACGTCTTGGGCATCGGCGGCACCGCCGACTCGGCAACCCGCTACCGCATCGTCATGGTCAGAGCTGCCGGATTCCGGAACTGGGGCTGGGACTGGATGCAGGACAAGCACCTTCGTCCCGACCAGGTCATCCTGCCCGGCGTCGGCATCGAAGACGACGCCGACCTCCCCGAAAGCATCGGACCGGACAAGACACCGGGCCTGCGCATCGTCCGCGTCCGAGACCGTTCCAGCACCATGGAAGTCCCCCGCGGCTTCGCCCACGACCTCGACAAGCACCACCCCAGGGTCAGCGGGCTGTTCCGCGCCAGCGATCGCGTCTACTACTCCGTCAACCCCAAGTCCGATCAGATGCAAACCCCGCACGGCCGCACCAAGCTCGACCCCGACATCCACACCAACTTCTCCGTGCAGGCGTCGAACCCAGTGCCCCTGGAGATCTGCGTCGCCCACCAACAGCCCGACGACGATCCGGCAGCACTCGCCACCCTGGTATCGCTGCTACGCCGAGCCCACGCACACACCGACCAAGCCACCAAGTACCCGGGCGTCCTACACCTCTGCTCGCTGGCCGACGAGTATCTTTGAGGCCGTCCGGAGCATGGACGGATCTTGGGCAGCTACAGCTTGACAGGTGGGGCCCGCCTTACGAGGCATCAAGGTTGCCAGGCGCCCAGCGCATGCTCGGAGATCGCCTATCGGTAACCACTCATTCCACCATCGTTCGGCGGCTCCTACGATGTGGGCGAAAAAGATTGGCCGCGATCTCGGACAGATCGCGCGACGAGCTTGGGGCGCGGGGGTGAGGCCCCCCCCCGCCACGGTTACCGACGGCCGGTGGCACCAGCCAAATCCCGGATTCCAGGGCTTGAGGTTCCGCAGCCGTTCAGAGTAGCGATGCGCCCTAAGTATCGACCGTGACGCGTGGAGTAACCTCTGAGCCTGCAGACAGAACGACGCGGAGCAGATCGGCCGACATGCCGGCCTGCTGTGCGACGGATCCGAAGCTGTGGTGGTGGTCGGCGAGAAGCCCTGCTGCTTTGCCGAGCAAGGAGGGCTGTTCGCGGGGGCCTAGATCCCCCGGCTCCGGGTAGCCCCACTCGGTGAGCATGTTCATGGCTCGCCGGTATGTGTAGTCCTTGTAGATGCCCATGGCGTGGCCCCGGTAGACAAGTGCTTTGAGCGACAGGCCCCATCGGCGCTTGACATGCTGCAGCTGATCGAAGTCGAGCCGGGCGGGCAGCTCGTCGCGGAGCAGGCTGCTCGGTGCGAGGAATTGCGAGCCGAAGGCCGTGGCCTCCCGCTCGAGAATTTGGCTGCCGGGTTCGGCGTCGTGGTGCAGCAGCAGGTGAGCCAGTTCATGGGCCGCGTCCATCCGAGAGCGTGCCTTATCGTTCTTACTGGGGCTGATGAACACGAAAGGCCTGGACCCGTACCAGTGGGAGAAAGCATCTACCCGCTCGGAGACGTCCGGCAGGGTGAGCACGACGACGCCTGCGGCCTCGATTAGGCGGACCATGTGGGGTACGGGCCCGTCACCCAGGCCGAACGCATGGCGTGCGGCAAGCGCTGCCGTCTCGAGGTCGCGACTGCAGGTGTCCTCCGGCAATTCGAGCGACGGCAGGCGCAGTGTCGGCAGCTCCAGGTGCTGTTCGATGACTTCGACGACGCGCCATGCGATTTCGCCGAAGGCGAGGGCTTGGTCCCGTTCGGCTTGTGTGGTCGTGCGTAGGCTGCGGAAGTGCGGGTGCCCTGCCGTGGCGGGAGCGGGGATGCCTGTGGCGAAGAACTGGACCGGCACGGCGAGCGCGAGCGCGAGGCGGGCCAGCGTCGCGGGCGACGGCCGTGCCTGTCCCAGCTCGTACTGACTCACCGCGGTGGCGGTTACACCGATCTGCTGGGCCAGCTCCCTTTTGCGGAGGCGTCGCCACCGTCGAGCAAGTGTCAGAGCGTGCGGCTGGAACGCTGCTACTGCCAGCGCTGGTGCTTCGGCCCGCCCGCGGGCGGTCGTCACGCGAGCGCTGACAGCGGCACGCCCTCACCGCAACGCGGGCGGACGTGCACGTCGAGCTCTGGTATCGGCACCTCGCCGGGAAGCCGCACGCCGACACCTGCAAGGCTGCCGGAAGCCAGCGGCAGCACAGCTTGGGTCGGCTGGCCGAACCAGAGTTGCACCTGGAACCAGGGCGACCCGCCGTCGCGGTTGTCACGCGGCAGACCGAGGTACGCCACCACCTCGCCGGTGCCGATGTCGCCGGCGTGAGCGATACGCACGTGGCGCCTGCGGGGGACTATCCCAGGGAACGCCTCAGGGAACTGCTCGTCGTCATCCAGGGCGAGCTGCCCGCCCTGGCTGTTCTCCACGGCCCCGCCGAGCCGCGCTTCGCTGCCCTCCCAGCGGATTGTCTCCACACTCGAGCTAGTGCCGCCATGCAGCGAGTACAGCCGCACGATGTAGCCCCTACAAAGAATCTCCAGCGAGTTGTCCTCGATCCGCGCGTCCACGCCGGGCAGCCCGGCGAACTGCGCAGCCCCCAGGTTTGCCAGGTTGCGCCAGACCGTGGTTCCGAAGCTCATCGCATCGTCGCCCAGTTCCGGCTCGTGTCGGTCGGCTGCCCGCCGGTACACCTGCCGGACCAGGTCTGCGAGGGGTGTGAGGACGCCACCTTGGTCGAGGGTCGCGACGGCTTCGCCCAGATGATCCACGCGCGAAAACATACCAGCTTCACCTGTTGATGTTGAAGAATTCAAGTGCAGGCACGCCGAGTCCGTCGTCGGAGTTCAAGCTGCACGCAATCTGGGGTGCTTGTCGTTCGTGTCTTCGGACGCTGGACTCCGGCCGGCGAACACTCCGATCACATCGGCCGCCGGCTCTCAGCGCGGTGCGCGGGTCGCCCTGTCACTTGTCGGTGCCTGCCGATATCGTGCACCCCATGCTCAGGACCACCCCGCGACGCGCGGTAGCGCGGCGCGAAGTAGATCATCTTATTATGGCTGCTCGTCGCGCAGGTTTCCGAGTGCCGGGGGGCGGGTCCTGATGGCGTTCCCGACAGGCCGCTACGCGGCAGTTTCGATGTTTTCTGGCTGCGGCGGGATGGACTTGGGGGCAGAGCAGACCAAGCGGGTCGGCGTCGTCTGGGCCAACGACATCGAGCCCTGGGCTGTCGAGACGTACCGGCGCAACATCGGGCGGCACATCGTCGCCCAGGACATCGCCGAGCTCGAGGTTCCGGACGTGCCGTGCGACATCCTGCTCGCGGGCCCGCCGTGCCAGGACTATTCGACGCTGTGGAACCACGACGGGCTGAAGACCGCACGGGGCAACCTGTTCCGGCACGTCGCGCGCTTCCTGGATGCACTGCGACCGGCGGCCTTCGTGCTGGAGAACGTCCCGGGTCTCCTGTCTGCCAACCACGGGGCGGCGTGGACTCTCGTCCGCCACGCGCTGCGGTCGCCGTCCAGCTTCGTCAGCGGCCCGCGGGAGGTCCGCGGAGTTCGCTACGACCTGTCGGCTCAGATCGTCGACATGGCCGATCTCGGCGTGCCGCAGAACCGCGAGCGCCTGATCGTCGTCGGCGTGCGCCGTGACCTGATGGTGCGGCCACCGATGATCCCGGAACCTTTCGCAGGGCGCCACCGCACTGTCGCGGACGCGCTGGACCGAGACCCGATCCCCGACGATGCCCCAAACCACGAGCGGGGCTTGGACGGGCCTGAGGTCGTCAAGCGGCTTGAGCTCATCCCGCCGGGGGCCAACTATGGGGTCATCCCTGCGGACCACCCGTCGTCGGTTAAGGGACTGATCAGCCACGTGTACCGGAGGCTGGATCCGAACAAACCGGCCTACACGATGATCGCCGGCGGCGGTGGCGGCACGCACGGCTACCACCACGTCGAGCCCCGGCGACTGAGCAACCGGGAGAAGGCCAGGCTGCAGGGTTTCCCTGACGACTTCGTATTCGAGTACGGGACAGTGCGCAACCGGGCTTCGGCGTACGCTCGCGTGCGCCGGCAGATCGGCAATGCGGTCCCCCCGCCCGCCGCGAAAGAGATTGTTGGTGCCCTGACGCAGGTGCTGCTCGCCGCTGGCGTGCCGCCGCGGAAGGCAGCAGAGCTAACCGCCGCACGCCGGCACGCCGGCACGACCGCGAAGACTGAGCGCCGAGCCGAGAGGAAGGCAGCCGGCTAGTGACTGCTCCCGAAGACCTGTTGGACGAACTGCCCGCCGTCGCCGCCCTGAGGTCGCTGTCCATCTTCAGCGCTGACCAGGCCGGCGCCTATCGCGAACACTTCCAGTCTCTCAGCGACGCACTCGGCGAGGACGTGCCCACCAGGCTGGCGAGCCACGTCACGGCGTGGGCTGGCAGAGGTGAGCCTGGGGCCATCGTGCTCACGGGCAACGCCGGGACGGGAAAGACCGCAGTGGCCGAGTCCTACTGTCAAAGGGTCGGCGGAGAGCTGCCGGCCAGCGACGAGCCCTGCGAGGTCGCCCCCGGCAGATGGGTAGTTAAAGACCTCTCGGGCCTCTCGGACGACGAGGCGCGCCGGTCCGCGCTCCAGGCGGTTCTCGACGGCGTGGCCGCAGGGTCCGGGCAGTACCTGGTCTGCGCCAACGAGGGCGTGCTCCGGGACGCACTCGACGTCCTCGACCACAGCGACTTCGCCGGTGCACTGGAGGAGGCGCTGCGCAGCGGAGCCGCCCAGGTCGGCGGGCTGGTGGTCGTGAACGTCAACCGACAGCGGCCCACGGCGCTCGGCCTATGGGACGCCCTGCTGGACTTTCTGACCAGGGAAGAGCTGTGGACCGGCTGCACGGGGTGCCCCTTCAAGCTGGGCGGCTGTCCGATGCGCAGCAACGCCGAGGCGCTCAGGAACCCCGATGTGCGCCGCCAGCTGCGGACCCTCGTGCGGCTAGGCGCGGGCGAAGCGGTCCCGACGATCCGCGAAGTCCTTTCGGTCCTGTCATGGGCGGTCGTCGGCGAACACGGGTGCCGGAAGGTCAAGGCAGCCACGCGCGACCTCGACAGATCTGCGTTCACTGCCACCAGCGGCTACTTCACCAGGGTCGTAGGCGGCGGGCTGCAGCCCGACGCCATCGAGCGGTCGCCGCTCATGGCGGGGATGCGAACCGCCCTGCTGGGCCACGTCAGCGACCTTGAGATCGACGGCTGGCTCAGGGACACGACAGGTGCGCCTGACGAGGTGCGGCTACTCGCGGGCGACCCTGCGGTCGCCGAAGACGGCGCAGACGGGAGCCTGGCGCTTGCCGGAAGCCAGTCTCCGCTGGACCGGGTCCGCACCAAGCAGGGCACGATGACGTTCCAGCACCTGGGCGAGATTGTGAGCACCAGCGAAGACCCGACGAAGGTCGACGACGGGCTGGATGCCCTGGTCGCGGGCGACGGCGACAGCAACGCCCCCGCCCAGGTCCTGTGGCGTCAGCGCCTGTACTTCGAGGCCAGCGCGGCACTCGGCGGCCCGGACGTCGCATCGCGGCGACTGCTGGGCTACCGGTACGTTGCCGACCTCGTGGAGTTGGCGGAGAAGGCCGCCGGCGGCGAGGACGTGGTCATCGAGGTCGCCGGCCTGGTGAGGGGCCTGAACTTCCTCGTCACCGGCTTCTCCAGCCCGACCGAGGGACTGGTCGTGCCGGACCCGGCCTGCTTGTTCGCCCGAGACCCGGGGTCCTTCCGGCCCGCCAGACCATCCCTGGTGTACGGGCTCGTGCCGCTGGACCGGCTCGCCGTGCGTGTGCCCGACCGCGGCCTCGTGGAACAGCTGCTCGACGTGGACCACGTGGACGTGGAACTGGCCGTGGACGGCCGCGCCGAACTGTCGCTGCGCATCCGCCCGCGGATGTATGAGGCCATCCGGGAGGCTGCGGACTTCCAGGGGCCGGTCGGCCAGGGCGTAGCCGAGATGAACGACCTGCGCGGCTTCTACAGCCGGCTCGCATCGGCCGAGGCTGCTGGCGACGGCATCCGGGTGGCAGACCCCGACTCGAACCCGCCGGCTCTCGTCAAGGTCAACCTGCCGCACTTCGCGACTTCTCGGAGGGTGTAGTGGCTCCCAAACGGCGTCTGGCTCCCGGCCAGGTCGCGCAGGTCCTGTTCGGCTTGGACCCAGACCGCGACGAGCGGGCTCCGCAGCTGTGCGCGGAGACGCTGCTCACCCTCGTGCAGAACGGGTACCGAGCTCCCGCAGCCGGCGCGCCGATCCAGAGCCCGAAGCGGCAGCGATTCGCGCTGCGCAGCCTCGCCCTAGCCACCAATTTCCTCGGCGGGCGCGACGGGCGAGCCGGCGAGGACAACATGACGCCGCAGCTTTACGGCGACCTGCTCGCCAAAGGCTCCGAGGTGCGCAACAGCGCCAACCTAACTCTCGCCCAGAACGCCCTGCAGGGCCTCGTCGACCCCGACACGCAGCGGGGCCAGCCCGGGGCGTGGCTGCTGCGGCCCTTCCACGAGTCGCTGCTGTGGTACGACGCACGCAAGGCGAGCCCAAGCCGGGCCGACTGGACCGTGCGGAAGGTGTACATGCGCGGCAGCGGCATCACTCTCGCGCGGCTGCTGCTAGACCCCGGCGACCCGGAGTCCACCGCGCTGGGCGCCCGGGCGGTCGAGGCAATCAAGGAGGCGCTGACCGGCCCGAGTCCACTAGCTGAGATCAGCGAGCGGCTCGAGTCAGCTCTCCCGACGGACGCGACGTACACCAGTCCGCCTGACGTCGAGGAAGACGAGAAGGAGGCGTGGGAACGGGGCAGGGACAAGCTCCTTCAACCGCTCGCCACGAGCATCTGCCGCCACGCCGAGGGGGTGATGCGCCAGGGAAGTGCCAGCGGCCCCGCCAAGCTCTGGCAGCTGCGGACGATCCTCGCCCTTGACCTCGCCGTGCATGCCCTCAGGGTTGCCTGGGAGACGACGTCGACTCCGGAGGAGGACCGGTTCCTCCTCCTCAGCTTCGGCCGGGGGCCCAGGGCGCAAGACCGGGTCAGGCAGCGGTCGGAGGAGTCCTACCGCCGGGCGCGGATTCGCCTGAACGAGGCAACGATCTCGACCCTTGCGCGGCGGATGCGAGAGCTGGTAGGCGAGAAGACTGTTGTCTGGGACGAAGAGTTCGAGAAGCGCAGCCGGTTGGTCGAGAACCGCGCGGACAGTGTCTCCCACCAGCTCACTCAGCTGACGGCGGACAGCCCAGACGAGGAGTTCCTCAGACTGGCGCGCTCGTCGGTGGAGAACGCGAACTACGGCCGTGCAGAGGACGGATTCCGCGTCCTGCTGGAGTCCGTCGGCCTGATCGCCGGCACGCGCTACCGCTACCTGACGGCCACGCCCGACTTGCTGGCTGCCCTGGTGGGAGCGCTGTCAAGCCGGATGCCGATGCCCAGCAACGAATTCTTCGCCGCCATCCGGCAGGAGTGGGGACTCGTGATCAACCAGGAGTCGGCGTCGTCGACCAGCCTGCGAGGCCAAGTCGACGGCGCGGGCCTCGAACGCAACGCGCGCCGGGCTGAGCAGCTCATGAGCGAGGCAGGGCTGGCCTTGAGCCTGTCCGACCGAACCACGGTGGTCGGCGAACGCGCCCAGAGGTGGGGCAAGTGAGCCAGCGACTGGGCGGCGCACTCGCCGAACACATCAAGAATATGAGCGGCGGCTCCAAGTTCGTCCTGGTGGAGGGCGTCCCGTCGAGTCTGGCCTTGGGCATGGTGGCGGCATGGACCGACGAACTCCCACCCCTGGCCGTGGTTTCTGACACTCCCCACCGGTTCGGCACGCACGCGTTGGACGGCTCCGGGACAGGACTGCGCAACCGCTATCGGCAGGGGATCGTGCTGGTCCTGTGCGAAGGCCTGCAGGTGCCCGACCGCAGCGGCCTTAACCTCTTCGAGAACGTCGCCCCCGGAGTCTTGCTGAATTCTCCCGAGGGACTTGTTAGGCTCGCCCGCCAAGAGCCGGCAGCGAGCCTGGACGGGCCGGTGCGGGCGGTGCGGGATGCGATCACGCGGGCCGGCATCGCCCACAAGCCGAGTGCAGCGCAGGTGGCCGCGTACTTCGACCGGGTCGCCGCCGGCGACGACCCCCTGGCCTGTCTCCCGGCCCTCGGAGCTTTCGCCGACACGGCCACCGGCGACCGAGTCGACGCCGACCGCATCGGCGACAACCTCGCCCTGGCCGCCCGGCGCACGAGCGACGACGTCCTGCGGCCCACCGCTTACGCCGAGATCCGCAGGCGGGCCGAGTCCGTCCTCGGTCGCCGGCCCGGACTGCGGGACGACCCCGCGGGCGCCAAGGTCGCCGCCTCGAGCGTGATGACTCTGCTGCAGTCGGGTAGCGAGCAGCTGCTGCACCGGCTGCAGTTCGACGAGGCGCGCGAGATTCTCGAGCAGCGCACCCAGGACTTAGCTGACACCGCGCTGAGGGCCCTGCGGGACTACCAGCGCACCCACGGGGGAGGACAGGTCGCCGACCTACCGTGGCCCCAGTACCAGTCCCGAGCGGAGGATCTCCGCCACGCCGCCCAGCAGCGGGAGGCAGCCCGGGAACTCCTCGACCTCGACGATGCGCAGGCCCGCGGAATCTTCGACAAGACCACCCGGGTCAAGCTGGAGAAGCTGCTGCGCGACAAGGCTGTCAGCGGGAGCAACCCGTCGTGCCCCGAGTATGCGCTGATCAAGGCGGTCCAGCAGCTCGGCGGCCCCCTCAAGCGAATCCAGGTTTTGAACCCGAAGCCCCCCTCGGGCACCGGTCGGGTCAACCGCAGCGGCGCCGTACGCTGCATCACCTTGGGCTGCGCGCGCCTACGGCTGGGCGGACTGATGCACCAACTCGAGAGCAGGGGCGTCGACGTTGACGGGCTTCTCCTGCAGCCCGCCGACAACGACACAGCGGTCGAATCGTTCCACGACGCCGACCTCCCGTCCGGCGAACTCGCGCTGATGCAGCTGCGGCTCCACGGCGCAGACGGCAGCACCGTCCAGGTGGACTGGCGACCCGACCTCGACGACGCCGCTCTGCTCAGAGCTGCCCTGCTCTTCGCCGAGCACCCGACGCTGGCCCTCGCCACGCCACAAGAGCCGACCCTGTCGTCGTTCTGCGGAGACGCCCCGGCGAGCGCTGTGCCAGCCCCGAGCCAGCTCAAGCCGCTCGCGCAGGAACTCTATGACCTCGCCCGCCTGTCACTGAGAGAAGGCCTCACGCCGCAGCACCTGCGACGCTGGGCAGCGAGCTGGAACGCGGTCTGCAACGCCGAAGCAACGCAGGGCGGACCAGCTGCCGCCGAAGCCCTCTCGCTCGCCGGCGCCGTCACCGGCCTGAACCACTCGGTGGCCCTCACCGGCTTCGCGCCCATGAAGGCCGAGTGGCTCAGCCAGTACCTCGAGGCACTGTGGTCGCTGCTGCAGGAAGCACCTGACGCCTCCGGCGACAAGCCGGTAACCGCCACGGCCGCGAGCATCGCCCGCACCACCGCCTCCCACCACCCTGCCCACATCCGCGTCCGCCTGCGGGACAGAGCGCTGCTGCCCACCTCCGAGGGGCGCCTCTGGAGCCTCTACGGAGGCGCGGACACGCGCGACGAGAGCGGCTACGCCGGCGCGGCCCTGACCTCTGTCATCGTGCGCCTGCTGACTCTGCAGCCCGAGGCAGCGGGGCACCTGCGGTGCCTGGCATACGGCCCCGGCGCGGCGGACCTGCTCGTCTCGCAGGCGGTCAAGCTGATCGGCCGCCGTACCGGCCGAGGCACCATCGCCAAGATCGAGGTGTTCTGCGTCGGGCAGGAGGCGAGCGACAAGCCGCACTGGCGGACGCTGGCCCGCGCCGACGAGGAGCTGCGCGACAGCCGGGACGTCCTCGAACTGCGCTACCTCGACAGCCTCGACCGCGCCCGCGAGGTCCTGCAGCAACCCGGCTCGGGAAGCCCGGCCGTTCACCTTGCCCTGGTGACCGGCATCAGCGACGGCGGCAACCGCCTCCAGATCGAGTTCCCTGAGGTGGTGCCGCCACGCCAGGACTCTGAGGTCCTGTTCGCGCCGAGAACCTCCCAGCGGCCCCAGAAGGACCGGCGGATGTTGCTCATGCCGCCGGCGGCGACGAGCGCGGGCATCACTTGGCTAAAGCTGCAGACGGCGGTGGAGGACGCCTGGCCGGCGGACGGCGACAAGATCCCGGTGCCGGAGGTGCGCACCGGGGCCATGGACATCGCCGAGCAGCTCCGACAGGTGCACGAACTTGCGCTGTGGGTAGCGACGCTCGACCGGTACGCGACCCGTGACAGCCTGGAACAGGCCCTCGGCGCCGACCGGATCGCCATCCTCCACCAGGAGCGCCGCCTCGGCGGCGACAGTCCCCTGTCGCTAGTGTTGAGCCAGAAGTCGGGAGGACCTGCGGACCGGGCCATCGGGCGGAGTCTGCGGACGGCAGGAATCGTCTCTGACCGTGACGTGGCGCTCAGCGTGGGTGCCGACCTCCGCCGGGTCGCGAGCCAGGGCTACGGCATCCTTGCGCTCGAGGCCGCCACCAGCGGCACCGGCATCAACGAGCTTGTCGGGCACGTCGTGGCGTTCTCTCTGCTGGCAACGACCACCACCCCTTGGCCGCTGCCGCCCGGGTGCCGCGTCCTGCTCGTCAGCCTCGACGAGTACCGACACTGGTTCCCGAGCCGCCGCGCGGACCTGCTCGCGATCGCGCTCGACCCCGCCGAAGGCGGTGTCCACGTGGCGGCCATCGAGGTGAAAGCCAGGCGCAGCGACGAGACAGATGCGGCAGCCGGTGCCCTGGACCAGCTCAACCAGACCCTCGCCGCCACACAGTGGGCCGCCTACCCCGTGCCGGAGTCGATCCACAGCAGGCTGTGGCTCAACCGCATCGCCGAAGCGGCATACTCAGTGGCCCGCGAATCCCGCTTCCGCCTCGACGCCAGGGAGCTGGCAGCCCTAGAGGAATTCCGGACCGGAACCGGCACCCTCGAGTGGGCCGGCGTAGGGCTGGTGTTCGGCCCCAAGGTCGACGTGTTCGACAGGTACTACCCGCAACAGGTAGCAGGCGACATCGTGCCCGTGGTCCTGCATAGCATCAAACTCACCGAGGCGCTGCTGCAGCGGGCCACCGAAGTGCGCATTACGGACCTGCGGACAGTCGAAGCCGACAGGCCGCCGCTCAAGGGCGGCCGGACCCGCCGCCGCCCGGAAGCAAAGCCGGCCCTCCGCACAGAACAGGCAGCCGACGCCGCCCGCGAGGCGCCAAGCACTCAGGAGCCCCGCCGGGAGGAAACCTCCGCTCCAAGGGTCGCTACCGCCCATGCCGCGACGCCGAAGCAGGAGCCGGAGCCTGCTTCCATGCAGCCAGCCCCGACCGATTCGCAACAGCAGACGGACAGCGCAAGCGCGGTAACGGAGAGAGCGCGGCCTTTCCAAGCCCCTATCCTGGGCTGGGACGCCTCCACTGGCGAGGAAGTGCGCTGGCACCCGGCCGGCCCCGAACAGGGCGTCCTCCAGAACGGCCACGTGGAGGTCTGGGGCAGCTCGGGCATGGGCAAGACCCAGTTCACCATGAGCCTGCTGGCCCAGCTCGCCCACCACAGCGGCAGCAAGTTCGGCATCGCCGACTTCAAGAACGACTACAGCGACGAGACGGACTTCCCGCAGATGGCAGGTGCAAAGTTCCTCGATCTCTGGAACGACGGGGCGCCGTACAACCCCTTGGCGCTCGACGACTTCACCGACCGTGCCGTCAACACCGCCGTCATCGAACTGCGCGACACCGTCGAAGTCGCCACGAAGACGTTCACCCGCATCGGAGTGCGGCAGCGCGCGAAGCTTGAGAAGGCGCTGCGCAGCGCGTACGCGGTCGGGCGCTCCGAAGGCCGCTGGCCCACGCTCAAGCTCTTGGACGACGAACTCGATGCCGACCTGGCCGGGGTCATCGGCGACCTGACCCACAACGAGCTGTTCCGAGACGGCCCCCCACTCGGGGAAGTCATCGACCAGAACGTCGTCTTTGGCCTGAGCCGAATCCCTGGCAACGGCCAGACGACCGTTCTGGCGGCCGGGTTCATCCTCTCCGCGCTGCTCCTCAGAGTGCAGTCCCTGCCGCCCGTGCCGAACTCGGTGCGCTATGTCGTAGTGGTTGACGAGGCCCACCGGGTCGCGGCCTTCAAGGCTGTCGACACCATGATTCGGGAAGGCCGTTCGAAGGGTCTGGGGGTCATCCTCGCCACCCAGCAGCCGGGCGACCTGCCCGACGTCGTGGCGACCAACGCCCAGACGAAGGTGTGCTTCCGCCTGCCGGATGCGACAGTGGCAGCCGTAGCAGCCCGCAAGCTCAACCCGGCGGACTCCCGCCTCGCGGAGCAGATCCGCACTCTAGGCAAGGGAGAGGCGCTGGTCAGCTTCGGCGGAACCCGGCCTCGCCTCCTGCGCATGGCCCAGGCATACCGAGACCGGCAGGAACTCGGGCTGCCCAGCGAGGAAACCACCGGCTGACTATGAAGCAGCAGCGCGGTCGCCCCGCCAGCGCCCGCCGGACACCGAAGAGCGACGCCACCACCGCCTCCTGGGCGAGCAGCCCAGGCGTGCGCGGCCGTATGCAGCGGCAGCAGACCCGCGACACCCAGCCCGAACTCGCGGTACGACGCCTGCTGCATGCTGCTGGACTGCGTTACCGAGTCGACGTCGCGCCTACCAGGGCCCTCCGTCGCCGAGCCGACGTAGTTTTCGGCCCCGCCCGCGTCGCCGTCTTCATCGACGGCTGCTTCTGGCACGGGTGCCCCCAGCACGGAAGCAGAGAGACCAGGGCCAACACCACGTACTGGTCGGACAAGATCGCACGAAACCAGGCCCGCGACGCCTCCACCGACGAGCTGCTGACACGCGACGGATGGCTCGTCATCCGCGTCTGGGAGCACGAGGACCCCGGCGAAGCCGCCGAACGGATTGCCAGAATCGTGCAGCACCGACGCAGCCACGGAGCCGGTGGCGGCAGCCCATGATGCCGCAGCCCCGTCGTAGTTCGGCATTCACGGCAAGGGCCATATGTGCGTGTCGCGAGATGCGTCGCATCGGTCTGGTTGTCAGCGAAGTTGCGGCACCGGGGCCGACATCAGCGCAAGCTGACCCGCGCCTTCGCGCCGACAGCCCCGGTCGTAACGGGGCAGGGGGGCGCTACCCCCGGGGCCTTTGACAAAGCCGGACATCCGCCCGACCGCGTCCCGACCTGCTCACAGCGAGGCGAGCAGAAGCGCAGAGAGGGCACCGGCCACGAGGTACGGCCCGAAGGCCATGCTGTCCTCACCCCGGTGTACTAGGCGGGTGAAGGCGGCGGGCGCGGCGACGAGGTAGGCCAGGACTGCGCCGAGGAGTACTGCATTCCAGCCGAGCGTGCCGAGGGCGGTACCCAGTACCACGGCGAGCCTCAAGTCGCCGACTCCCGTGCCGCTGCCGGCGATAAGGGCGAGCAGCAGGTACCCGTCGCCGAGTGCCGTGCCGGCCACCGCAGCGGTGATGAGCTGCCGAGCGTCGCGGCCAGTGCCGCCTCGGCAGCGAGGATGGCGAGGACTGTAGCTGCCGCGGCGGTGATGACGGGAGGTGCCGCACAGCGATGCGGGCGCTGTCGCCGGACAGCGTGGCTGACAGACTCTGACAGCTTCCGGTCGAGGCGCAGTCCGCTCCGGTCGTTTCGGTGCGCGCCCGTACGACGGGTGACGGTTACCGGCCCGGCGAGCTGGCGGGTAAGGGGTGGGTTGGGCGCCGTGTGTTCCGTTTCCCCTCATTAGGCGGCCCGCTCGTCGGGGGTGGACTGGTGGCGGGTGGGGTATTGGTCGTCGTGGTGGGTGTCGGTGTAGGGCAGGTCGATGAGGCGGTGACGGCCGGTACGGCCGGGTAGCTGCCAGACCTGGTGGGCGGGGCTGGAGGCGAGGGCGGTGCGCAGTTCGGCGGTGGTGGTGGCGATGACCGTCTTCAGGTCGGTGCCGGCGAGGCGGTGGTGCAGGTTCGCCTCGCGTCGTGCTGAGGGTAGGTGCAGCAGTACCGGCCAGGCCCAGGTGCTCATCGTGTACAGCCGCTCGTACTTGATGACTTTGTCGATGAGGACCTGAAGGTTCTCACGGCTGGTGTCGTACTCGAGGAAGAACGGCACGGACCGTCCGTGTTCGGTCCACACCCCGGCGCCGTCCGGGCGGGGGAAGCCGGTCGCTCCGGCGATGATGATGTGCGGGTCGCCGCCTTCGCGGTAGAGGGTGCCGGGTTCGTGGTAGGCGGATGCGGGCTGCCAGCGGACGAGGTCGCTGTCGGGGTGGTTGCGGGCGTGGGCGGCGAGGTCGATGAAGACCTGGTTGCCGCCGAGCAGGTGCGGCAGGTCCGGTCGGTTGGTCAGGGAGTGTTTGCGGTGGCGGGCCTGGTCTCGGCGGCCTCGTGGGAGTCCGCGTTGGGCGTGGACGTGGTCGTAGCCGAGTTGGTCCAGGACGTAGTGGTAGGGGTGGGAGCCTCCGTACGCCCGGTTGGGTCGGAACCGGTCGACCGCGCGCAGGGCGGTGAGGCGGCGTAGGCGGCGCTGGGTGAAGTCCAGGGATGGGAACAGGGCGGCGGCGATCTGGTCGGTGGTGAGCACGCCGTGGTCGTAGAGCCAGCCGAGGAGCCGGTCGTCGCGGGCGGTGATGCTGGCCTGCAGTCGCAGCAGCGGGTCCGCGGTCGGTAGGTGTTTACCCATGGGCACAAGCCCTTGGGGGGAGACCCGAGACTGGAGGGTCTGTCTGGAGCGGTCCCGGACTGCTGACAGCGGGGCTGACCTGGGCTGTGAGCGGTCGTGAGGGGTCGGGTTGGGGGTCAGGATCAAGACGGACGGTAGAACGGAGATCGGCACTGACTGCTGAAGCGCCGGGCACAGCGGGTTCGGCGTGAAGGTGCCGTGAGGGTGGGTGTGAGTCGGGCCGGTGACGCTGGTGAGGTTCGTGGCGCGGGGCGATCATCGTCGTTGCTCCAAGGGTGCAGGTGGGAGGTTGGTGTGCCCCGCGGCCGCAGCGGGCGGCAGTGACCGGAGGTCCGCAGGCGCTGTACGGAAGCCTGGTTGGACATGCCAATCTCCCTGGTCTGGGGCGTGTGGCGAACTTCCGGTGACACGGGCAGCGTCAGTCGCCGCGATCGACGTTGGTCACAGCGGCTGCGACCTGCGGTGTGGGAGCCGCCGGCGTTGCCGTTCGGGTTCGAAGCGAACGGCAACCTCACCAGTCCCCTGACAGTGACCGGGTGGTCGCTTCCGTGGGCCGCCCCAACCTGCTCCTCGGCCGGCCCGCGGGCCGGTCGAGGAGCCGCGGTCGGTTGGTCAGGGGCGCGGCGGGTAGTGGTACGTGCCGTTGGCGACGGATTCGTCGTAGGGGCGCTCGGGGTCGTAGATGGGGTGTGGGGCTCGGGGCCGTACCTCCTTGAAGGTCACGGTGTCGGGCGGCCACTGCTCGGGGGTGTGGGGAAGGTCGGTCAGGGCGAGGCGGTGTGTCTCGCCGATCGGCTGCCAGACCGGGCTGGCCGGGTGGCCGTGCTCGGGGTTGCTGGTGACGACGGTGAGGTGCCGCGTGTTGCGGCGCTCGAGGTAGCGGCGCAGGTCCTGCTCGCGCTGCGGGTCGGCGGCGTGGAACAGCAGGGTCGCCAGGCCGGTTTGTTCGGCTAGGTGCCGGTAGGCGTGGACGCGGTCGGCGAGGTCGGCCGGACGGATCTGGCCCGGGTCGGGCTGGTACCAGAAGGCGTGGCGGTCGCGGTCGTGGATGTACTCGCCATGCCAGGCGGCATGCCGCACCGCGGTGACGTATCGGCAGGTGCGCGGTGACCACCAGGTGCGCAGGTCACTGCCGGGTTCGGTGAGCGCGTGGGTGGCCAGGTCGACGAAGAGGTCGTTGGCCTGCAGCAGGCCGGGCAGCGCCGGATGCTCGCGGAGCCTGTCGCGGGCCCGGTATACCTGCGCCGGTGTGACGTCGCGGTCTTCGTCGAGTGGGGTGAGTTGGGCGCCGATCGGGCCCAGGCACCACGAGGTGTCAGCGGTGGCCGCGGCGCCGGTGTTCCAGAGGCGGTCGATCCAGCCGCGGCGGGCGAGGACCGTCAGACGTCGGGTGGCCGACGCCGTGGTGGTGGCGAAGCCGAGTGCGGTGAGCTGCGCGGTGGTCAGGACGCGGTGCTCGGCGAGCATTTCGACGGCCCACCAGTCGGGCGGGCGCATGCGGCCGCTCTCGGTCAGGAGCAGCTCCGCCGGGATCGGTCGGGTGGACGGGACGGTGAACTGGGAGTGGTAGGTGGTCGTCATGACCAGTACCTCCAAGATGGCGCCATCCCTCGGAGGGGATGGCTGGGGTGATTGACTGCCGTGCACCCGCGTCGGTACGGCACACACGGGCGGATCACGCCACCGCGGCGACTGTGTCGCGGCGGGTGACAGGGCGGCGCCGGCTCGCTGGCTCTGTGCCCGAACGCGCCGCCCGGCCGGTCCGCGCGGCCGGATCGACGGTTGAGGCATGCGGCACGGCGTGAAGCCGAGCGCACCGCGGCTCCGGTGCCTTCACTAAGAGGGTGTTTGAGAAGTTCTCGTGATGGGTGGCGTGTCGCGCCGTCGGTTAGCGGCCGTTGGTCCATAGTGGCTCGATGTCGCGTCAGCGTCGCTACCCCTCGGACCTGACCGACGCCCAATGGGCGCTGGTCGAGCCGCTGCTGCCACCACCGAGAACCGGTGGCCGGCCGGAGAAACATCCACGCCGCGACGTGGTGAACGCGATCCTGTACGTGGTGCGGACCGGCTGCTCGTGGCGGCAACTGCCGGTCGACTTCCCGCCGTGGCAGACGGTGTACTGGTACTTCACCCGCTGGGAGGAAGACGATGTCACCGAGCGGATCCTCGTCGCGCTGCGCCGAAGGGTCCGCGCCGCCCAAGGCCGCGCCGCCGAACCCACGGCAGGCATCATCGACTCCCAGAGCGTCAAAGGCGCCGACACCGTCGGCCGGGACACCCGTGGCTACGACGCGGGCAAGAAGGTCAACGGCCGCAAACGGTTCATCGTCACCGACACCCTGGGTCTGCTCCTAGTCGTGTGCGTGATGGCCGCGAGCGTGCAGGACCGCGACGGAGCGAAGACGACTCTGCTGTCGGCGTACCTGTTCACCCCGGTCCGGTTCGTCTACGCCGACGCCGGCTTCGCCGGAACCCTGGTCGACTGGTGCCAACGCATCCTGCGCACCACCCTGGAAATCGTACGCAAGGCCCCAGGCCAGAAAGGATTCGCCGTAATCGCCCGCCGATGGGTCGTCGAGCGCAGCCTTGCCTGGCTGACCGGCCACCGCAGACTGGCCCGCGACTACGAACGCCACCCCGCCACCTCCGAAGCCATGATCCGCTGGGCCGCCATCAACGGCATGCTCCGCCGCCTCACCCGCGGCCGACCCGCACGCCGTCAACGAGCCTGGACCCTCGACAACCTCAAAGCCTGACCCTTCTCAAACACGCTCTAAGAAACCGCCGTTTGTGTGCTCTGGCGAACGCCTGCCCAACTCACAACCGCTCACAGCCACTCACAGGAGGCGGTTTACTCAGTCGAGGTGATCCGGATCAGCAGCTTCAACTGGCGAGGATGACGGCGCCGCGAGACGGGGTTCGGGGGACACAGCGAACCTACGCCGCTGCTGTCGACGTAGCGATGGTGGGGACGCGACGGCGGCTGGCGGCGCGCAGACTCGCCCGGCGTTCGGCTTGCGCCGCCAACGCCTCGGCGGCCTGCGGGGACGCCGCGCCGGTCAGCATGCCGCTGGCGAGGGCTTCGGCGAGGCGGGTGTCGATGCGACCCAACCGCATGCGCAGGGCGTCGGTGCTGATGCCCATCCGGGCCGCGATCGGATCCATGGCCCGCCGGCCCAGCCGCACGTCGATGTAGGGCTGCTCGTCGTCGGCGTCGAGGATCCCCAGGCGTACCGCGCGGCGTACCAGCACGTCGGGATGCCCGTAGGGCACCTGCGGGGTCCGCGGTCCCGTGACGCGCTCCACGTCCTCGACCGGAACGAACTCGCTGGCCTGCTGACGCAGCGCGTGCCCGGCGCGCCATCCGGCCCGGCACAACGACGCGTACGGCGCCCGGCGGGCCACGTCCACGTGGTCACGCAGCGCCGCCAGGAATCCCGCGAGGATCTCCGCGCCGATGTCGTCGGGGTCACCGCGGTAGCCGTCGGACAACCGCCGCGCGTAGCGGCGCAGCGCCGGCATCGCCATGCCGACCGCGGCGATGACCCACTGCGGACCATCCAGGCGGGCACGACGGATCAGCTCCCGCCACACCGCGTCGCGGGCCGCGTAGGCGCGCGGATTCGCCAGCAGCCAGTCCCGCAGCGCCGGCAGCGCCAGGACACCCGTCGGCAGGCCGACATCCGGACCGAACGCGTCGAGGTCGAGGGACAGGGGCGCCGGGTCGCTGGTCAGCGCCGCGAATGCGACGTCGACGGCGTCCAGGGGCGCGGCGGGCCAGATTGTGTCGGACACACTCATGATCAGTACTCCTCGGTCAGAGACCATCGGATATCGCCGCCGTGTTCTAGCAACGCTGGGATGCCGATTACGCCACGACCGACTCACAACCGCTCACAGCCCAGGTCAGGCCCGCTCTTTGCCCCCAACGGATCGCCGTTGCGCCCCGTCCGAACTCGGGCGTCAGTCCGGCACAGGCGGGCGACGCGGACTGGCCACAGCACGGCTGAGCAGGGTTGTGAGCCGCCGGCGCACGTCGGGCGCGGCACCAGACGGCTCAGCGACGAGGTCACGATCGTCGGGCCGCGCCCACCGCTCACGGTCACTCACAGCGGCTCGCAGACACTCACAGCCGCTGACCAGCCCTTCTGGTCAGCGAATCTCGTTCGCCATCGGCGATCGATCGCTTTCGTTGGCACTGGACCATCTTGGCTGGCATCGGACTGACAGCGCCGTTGAACTTCGTGCCATCGAAGCTGCGCCGCAGTCATGTCTCGCCGCCGGGGTGGCAACGCCGCTGGTCACCTCGCGCGAGGGGTTCTGACCAGGGCTGTGAGAGTAGGGGCCCGTGCGAGAAATGGCCGACAAGAGATCCTCAGAGAGCCCCTACACCCTCCCCCTCACAGCGACTCACAACCGCTCACAAAGACTCACAGCGACTCACGGTGGCGTGACATCCTCTGCCGGCACGCCCGGTCGGCCAGCGGACGACGCTGGCGTGGCGCGAATCCCGACAATCTGCCGTGTCCCTGTCCCCGGGCGTCATGCCCGGAGTCTCACCCATGTCGGTCGCCGGAGTATGAGCACCAGTGGTGGGAAACCTTCGTCCTGGCTGCCTCGCCTGGGAAGCGCGCGAACTGGTTGTCAACGAGGGCGGTCGATTGACAGGTTGTCCGTGCGGGCGGCGGTGACCGCGTCCGCGAGGACAGGAACGTCGGCATGAGCGCCGTGCCACTTTGTCCGGGCACGCGTTCAGCGGCGGTCAGATGGAATTGAGAAGTGGAGATCGGCGTCGTGCGCGCGGCCATGGCATCGAGGTGGGCGCAGCGTGTCCTCCGTGTCCGGCCCGGCGTCCGCGACGTCGCGCATGTCATCGATGTTGATCGTTGACAAGGTGTCCGGCGGGATCTCTGAGCAGGCCCGGGACAACGCAGTCTCGCGCGTTTCGCCAGCCTGAAATGGCACTGGCGTCGACGACGAGAGTCCGTCCTGTGGCGGCGATGGCCAAACCGGCATGACATCGCCGCGTCGCATGGACGGGTGTTTCAACTGCCCGCCAGCTGTGTCGGCGCCCGTCGGCTGCGGACATGTCCGCGGACAGCTTGTCATCGACGTCCATGAGTGCCCGGCCAGTTGTCGCCGAGGCGGTGTGTGACACGTTGACACCACTGTCGAGCCGTCGGCGGGCACGAGGTCGGAGCGCCCGTGGGCCGTCACATCACCCGCCGTGTCATCGACTTCCGCCACTGTCCCGGGGGCTGGCGTCGAGGCGATGGCACAACCGCGCGCTGGCCCGGCGAGCGGCCGGCCGGGCAGCCCTGTGAGCCCTCGTGAGTGGCGGTGAGTCAGGCAGGCGTTCGCCAGAGCACACAGACGCCGGTTTACAGATGTCAGCGCCCGACCGGTCCGGCGCGGAGCCGACATCGACATGGGCGAGCACCGAGGTAAGCGCCGCTTGAGTCGTACCGGCCGGCCGTGCTGGATGTCGCCGGGACCAGATCGAGCACCCATCGGATCTGCTCTTGCGATCCGGCGGTGAGGGTTGAGCCCGTCTCCAGCATCCAGCCTTACCCGCTGCGCACCCCGGGCCTGACCTGTACGCCCGTGCCTACCGCCGAGGAGATGACCATGAGATCGTCCAGACGCAATCGAACCGTGCCACCGCGGTCCGGGGAAGGGCCGGCTGCCGGTGAGCGGGAGCCGGCGTGGACGGCCGAGCGAATCCACGGCCTGGGCGTCAGCACGGACCTGGTCACCGCGGCGGCGGTGCTCGGCATGTCCCGCTCTGCCGCCTACAAGCTGATCCGCCGCGACGCGTTCCCCGTGCCGCACTTCCGCGTCGGCGCCCGCTACCGGATACCGACGGCACCGCTGCTCGCCGCGCTGCACCTGCACGAACCGGGGACCACGCCGGAGCGTGCCGCCGGTGCCACGAGTGCCCCACCGTAGGCGCCCTCCGCGCTGGCGGGAGCCCATCCCGCCCCAGCCCTCACGCCGCGCCAACGCGCGCGGTTCTCTTCCAGCCCCGACCTTGCGCCGGGACCGTCGTACGACGGTCCCGGCGACTTGATCGTGTCCGCGGATCACGCGTGGATGTCGATCAGCGCAAACCGATGCACCCCCACCTGATCGAGGAGCACCACCTGCCATGCCTGACGGAAGCATCTTCAAACGCTGCGGCTGCCGCCACCCGGAGACTGGCAAGCCACTGGGCAACGACTGCCCGAAACTGCGCCGCGCCAACCGCTCCTGGAGTTCCGAGCACGGCCACTGGACCTACCAACTCGAACTCCCACCCACCGCCGACGGCGGGCGCCGGCAGCTACGCCGCTCCGGCCTGCCCACCCGCCGGGCCGCCGCCGACGAACTCGACCACGCGCGCCAACTGCTCGCCCTCGCCAAGGGCGACCGGCGCCGCCGCACCGAGATCGGCGACCTGCTCCAGAACGCCGCACGCGCCAAACGGCCCTTGCCCGAGGTCGACCGGATCCGCCAGCGGCTGCGCGGCGACGGCCCCCTCGCTGACGCGCCCACCGTCGCCGACTACCTCACCGGCTGGCTGACCCACCTCGCCGTGGACGACAACACCCTGCGCGGCTACGAGTCCATCGTGCGGGTGCACCTGATCCCGCACCTCGGCGAGATCCCGCTGGACAAGCTACGCACCAGCCACGTCCGTGCCATGTTCGCCGCGATTGAACGCCGCAACGACGACATCCGCGCCGCGAAGACCAGCCCCGACCCGGCGGTGCGCAGGTCCGCGGCCGGGGTGCGGCCCACCGGCCCCACGACCCGGCAGCGCATCCGCGCCTGCCTGCGCAAGGCCATCAACGACGCCCTCGCCGACGAACTGATCGTCGGCTCCAACCCGGCCGCCCTGGTCAAGACCCCGGGTGACCGGCCGCTGCCGATCGTGTGGGAGGACGAACGCGTCCAACGCTGGAAGGAAACCGGACAGGTACCCGGACCGGTGATGGTGTGGACCGACGCCCAGGTCGTGGACTTCCTCGACCACGCCGCCCGACACGCCCCGGACCTGCATCCCATGTGGCACTACATGGCCTACCGCGGGCCCCGCCGCGGCGAAGCCTGCGGACTGCGCGACAGCGAGGTCCGCCTGCACCGCCGGGAAACCACCATCAACAACCAGATCGCCACCCACGGCTACACCCCCGTGCAGAAACCCCCGAAGAGCAGAGCCGGCAACCGCGACGTCGCCCTCGACACCGACACCGCCAAGGTCCTCACCGCCTACAAGGCCCGCCGCGCCGAATGGCAACTCGCCGCCGGCCCGGCGTGGCCCGACACCGGACTGTTCTTCGTCCGTCCCGACGGGCAGCCCTGGCACCCCAACGCCGTCACCCAACGCTTCCGCCGGCTCGTCCGCAAAGCCGGCCTACCGCCGATCCGGCTGCACGACCTGCGCCACAGCGCCGCCACCATTGCCCTCGACGCCGGCGTCGACATCAAGGTCCTCTCCGACCAACTTGGCCACTCCACCACGACCCTGACCCGCGACACATACCAGAGCGTCACCAAACAACTGCACCAGGATGCCGCCGATGCCGTCGCGAAGAAGATCAACCAGAGGAGCCGCGGTTCCCGCAAGGCGGGGTGAGACCTACCCTCACCGAAACGGTAGCGGCTGAGCGTGTACGGCCCGCAGGGCCGGAATACCGGTCACGCGAGCGAATACGCTCGCGCTGTGGGCGGTGACGACCAGCGGTTGAGCCGGCGGGGCAGCTTCGACGAGGATCCGGACAACTACCAGGCGGCGCGGCCGGGATATCCGCGGCGGGTGTACGAGGTGCTTGCCGACTGCGGGCTGCGGCCCGGTGCCCGCGTCCTGGAGATCGGACCCGGAACCGGGCAGGTGACCCGTCCCCTCGTGGCCGCCGGTGCGTCGGTGCTGGCGGTGGAACTCGGGGGCCGCCTGGCAGCCCGGCTGCGGACGAACATGGCGGGCCACGACGTGACCGTCATTGAGGGTGACTTCGCCACCGTGCCGCTGCCCGCCCACCCGTTCGACCTGGCGGTCTGCGCCACCGCCTTGCACTGGCTGGGCGCTGGCGCGGCGGTGCGGCGGCTGGCCCGCCTGGTCCGGCCGGGCGGAGGACTGGCGGTGTGGTGGACCGTCTTCGGTGCCCCCGAGCGCAGCCCGCCCTGGCGTGCGGACCTGAACGCGCTCTACCGACGGTGGCTACCGGCGCAGGGGCGCGGCCCGGCGGGCGTGCCAGCTTCCCTGCGGGTCGCCGAACGCACGGCGGACTGCGGGCAGGTGACTGGTTCGGTCCCGTCCGGGTCGAGATGATCCGCTGGGAGCACCAGCTGACGCCGCACCGTGCGCGCGGGCTGTGGGGGACCTTCCCGAACGTGCGCGAGATGAGCGCTGACCGGCGAGAGGCGTTCCTCGACGGCGTCGCCGAGGTGGTCGCCGGCCAGCCCGGCGGGATGGTGGCCGACAACTACGTCACCGCGCTGTACACGGTGCCGCGCCGAAACGACTCTGCCCTTCTGACCGGTCGCACAGATCGGGCAGCGGACGCCTGAAGAGTGCCGGCGGAGTCACCTTCGACAGGGCTCGGGCCAGCCGGGATTGCTGGAGCGGGCACTTACCGCCGAGCCACTCGGTGACCTGGGCCAATCTCTGCTAGCTGGTCCGGATCGTTCTGGCCTGGCTGCGTCCCGACCATCTGTCATCCCACGTCCGGGTGTTGGTGTCGCTGCTCGGCGCAGTGCTGCCACATCCGGCCAGGTGCCCGACCATCCGGTCGCTGGCGGGGTGCCCAGGATGTGCGTGTCGGTGGGCGGTGATGGTGTCGGCGAGCAGCGTCCGCGCGCGGGCGCAGTGGCCGAGCTGGTGCAGAACAACGGCGAGAGACGCCTGCGCGGCGAGGGTGCGGTGCGCCTCGGGCCCGGCGGTGGTGGCGAGTTGCTCGGCGAGGTGGCGGTAGAGGTGATAGGCGCGCTGGTGATGCCCGACCAAGCGGTGCGCGGTGGCGAGAGTGTGCAGGGCCGTCAGGGTGGTGCCGGCGGCGGGGCCGTGCAGGTGGGTGCCTGCGTGGTGGGCGTAGGTGGCCCAGCGGATCGCCGCACTGGGGTGGCCGAGACGGATGAGCACCTCGCCGAGGATGCAGGCGGCGTCGGCGTGAAGCGGGTCGGCCGGCGCAGTGATGGGGTCGACGGCGGCCAGCGCGGCGTGCAGGAGTTCCCGGGCGTGAGCGGGATTGCTGGCGGCAAGGCTGCGGGCGAGTTCGACATATTCGGTGACCGGAACGAGACCGGTGACGACGGGTCGCCAGGTGATGCGCAGATCGGTGCAGGTGCGCCCGGCAGTCACGCGGCTAATGACCCGTCCGGCGCAGGCCGCGCCCATCAGTGGGCTGTGCGGGTGGACCAGCGTCGTGGGCACGATGCGGGGTGCGTGACGCAGCACGGCGCGGCCGATGGCATCCACCACGAGCACAGCGGGTAGGCCGGGGCGGCAACACCCGGGTGGGCAGTCGTAGACGAGGTCCTCGTCGCAGTCCATAAAAGCGGTCATGGGCTGGGCGCAGAGGCGACACCACAGCAGCCCCGGCGGCAGCACCACCTCCCACGGGTCGGCGTCGTCGGCCCGCTGGAGAGCGGGTCCTTCCCGCGCGGCAGTTGACGCTTCGGCCGCCTGACGTGCGTCGCTGACCCATTTCTGCACGAGCCGGCGCTGCAGGTTCAGCTCTTCGGCCACAGCGGTGACAGCACGGTGGTCGCCCGCCGCGCGCTGCTGGTGTACGCGGGAAACCGCGGCGTCGATGAGATCTCGCGGGTACTTGCGGGGGTGTGGCATGTCGGATCGGTCCTGGGCTTGAGTTCTGGGGTCAGCGGGGGGGCGAGGGCGTTGCGGCGGGCACGACGCTCGTCGGGTTCGTCCGGGATCGGCACGGTCTCGTCCAGGACCACGTGTGACGTGGCGCAGATCGGCCACGGTTCGGTTCGTGAGGCCAT
The DNA here is from genome assembly GCF_027497175.1 of Verrucosispora sp. WMMD573. Classification (NCBI taxonomy): domain Bacteria; kingdom Bacillati; phylum Actinomycetota; class Actinomycetes; order Micromonosporales; family Micromonosporaceae; genus Micromonospora; species Verrucosispora sp. WMMD573. The sequence continues at coordinate 2,101,017 of NZ_CP114901.1, forward strand.
CGCGTGGATCAAACGCCCAGACCGCTGGCCTGCGAGCCACCGGCTGCGCTGATGGTGTTCAGGGGATCGGGGCCCGACGTGGGGGTGCGGCGCATCGGGGTGATGACCGGGCCTGCGGGCAGCCGGATGGCGTCCTTCGGGGTGTATCCGTAGCGGGTGTAGACGTTCTGGCACTCGCCGGTGGTGTCGGTCCACGAGGGCAGGTCGACGCGGTCGAGTCTGTCGCGGTGGTGGGCGAGCATCGCCGCGCCGATACCTCGCCGCTGGGCGGCGGGCGCGACGGCGAGGAACGCCAGGTGGTAGTGCGGTTCGGTGGGCCGGCGTGCGCTGAGCAGCCCGTCGAGGATCTCGAAGCGGTCAGCGTGGTCGCCGGCGGCGTCGGCGAGGCGGCTGCGGTAGTTCGCCGGTGGCGGGATGCTGCGGTAGCGGTGGAAATCGACTGCGGCGGCGTTCAGGTCGTCGGTGACGTGAATTTCGCCGTAGAACATGGCGTGTTCCACCCAGATCGCCGCTACCTCGGTGAGGATGCGGCGCCGGTGGGTCGCCTCGGGCACCAGCCAGGTGGCCAGCGGGTCGGGGTGCAGGGCGTCGGCGATGAGCGTGGCGGCCATGTCTCTGTCGGCCCAGCGGCCGGCGCGGATGCGAGCAGTGCCGTCCATGAGGATCCCTTCGACAGTCCGGAAACGGACGGGAGTTGCCGCGTGATTAGCGGCGCGGTGTCAGGGCGTGTTGGTGGTGCTCGTGCGGGTGTGGATGCTGAACAGCAGGTAGTCCTCGACGTCGCCGGTGCGGGTGTGGCCGCGCCTTAATGGCGTGAAGTGGGCGCGTTCGTAGGTGAGGACCTCGCCGGTGCTGGGGTGCAGGATGAGCAGGCCGCGGATTGCCCCGTCGTCGCCGGTGGCGCTGACGCCGGCACCTGTGCGCCCGGCGCGGTCTCGCACGGCGGGGTGGTAGGTGAGCCCGTTGGTGTGACTCAGCAGGGTGAGGATCGCGGTGCGTGCGTCGCGGTCGGGTGTGCGCCACGACGTCAGGCTGGCGATGGTATCCAGGACCGCCGACGGACCGAGGAACAGCGGCGAGATGCTGGCAATCTGCCCGCTGAGTCCGGCGGGGTCGAGGGCGATCGGGCCGATCACCCCGTCGATCGTGCCCGGCGGGTAGGTCTCATCGGTGGCGGGATGTGAGCCGGGCGGGTGGCGCAGGCTGACGGCCCGTCCGGACCCGTTGTCGGCGCGCCAGTGCCGATGCTGGAAGACCACGACAGTGCTGGTCGCGCGTCCGCTGTCGATGCGGGTGTCGGCGGCCCATTGCCGTATCTGCACGAACGAGAACCGACCTGGGACGTCGCAGCTTGCCTCGGCGGCCACCTGGGGAAGCACGTCGGCGGCTGGCCGCGGTGCGGGTAGGGCGGTGGGTGGCACTGCGGCGCTCCGCCCAGCGAGGTCGCGCAGCTCGGCGGCGGTCAGCGGCGCGGGGATCCCACACGGTGCGGTACTCGTATGGGCGGGCGGCGTGACCCGCCAGCCGCTGGTGTCCTGCGCGGACAGTCGCGTGGCGGCCCAGGCGGGGGCGAGGGCAGCTACGACGAGCAGGGATAACACGGACAGCGCGGCAGTGATCCTGACGGCGGGCCGCCGACGCCAGCGGGCCGGCAGATCCGTGGGCATCGCGGGTGGGTGAGGTGGGTGGATCACGGTCAATGGCTCCGGGAGGCTGTGGTGGGGGTCAGCGGTAGGCGGCGGTGGCGAGGTCACCAACGGCCGCGTCGACGGCGGAGGTGATGTCGCGTACCGGTCGGTGGTGCTGCTCGGCGATCGCCCGCAGCTGGCCGGTGACGGCGTTGGTGTCGTCGAGGTACAGGTGGGCGGTCAGGTTGAGGACGGTGACGAGGCCGGCGAGGGCGGCGGTGTGGTTGTCCGGCGGCTCGCGTCCGGCGGCGAGATACCGCAGCCTGGATCGGGCCACGACCGCCCATTTGCTGTCGGTGGCGAGGTAGACGTCGGTGCGGGCGAGCCCGCCGAGGCGGCGTCGGCTGGTGCGGTGCAGGATCCCGCCGGCGTGCAGGCCGGCGCGGGTGCGTTCGTACAGGTCCACGGCGAACCACGTCAGCCATCCCCGCAGCGTCGGGGCCGGATTGGCGTAGCGGACGGAGGCGATGGCGGTGTCGGCGATCAGGTCACCGACGGGCCGGTCGCGGTGCAGCCGGATCCGCTGTTCGCCGGCCGGGCGAGCGTCCTCGGAGTCGTCGAGGGCGATCCGTGCGGCCAGGAAGAGGTCGGTCAGGACCGCGCCGGCCATGCCGAGGGCGAGGGCCTGGCGGTGGATGTGGGGGTGGCCGGTGTCGTCGTTGTGGCCGAGCAGGAACAACTCGTCCCGCAACGGCAGCTGAGGAATCGACGCGGTCATCGCGGCGGCTCCTTCCGCAGCCCGGCCGCGTGCTGCAGTAACCGGGGGTGCACCCCCGTGTAGGCGGCGGTCGGGTCCGGAAGCAGCGCCTTGTCCACGGCGGCGAGGACCGTGTAGTTCGGGTCGCACACGTTGCCGATCGGCGCCCTGCCGGCCTGCGACACCAACTGGTAGGCGTCCAGGGTCTCCAGGCCAGTGAGATCGCTCGTCCAGCCGACCAGGTCGCGGTGGGCGATCCGGTAGGCATCCTCCAAGGGTCGGGCGCAGCCGACCGACATGATCGACCCGTCGGTCTCCAGCCGGGGCCACACCGTCGGGACGCCCTTGATGACCTCGATGGTCAGGGTGGTGGTTGTGGCGATCTCCACCCCGACGCCACAGGCCTCGCCTTCGCCTTGGCGGGCGTGTCCGTCGCCGAGGGCGAGCATCGCCCCGTGCACGGCCACCCCCAGGTAGAGAGTCGTCCCGGCGCGCAGCTCAGCGGTGTCCAGGTTCCCGCCGTGCGTGTCGGGAACGATCGTGGAGCGGGCCTCGAACCCGCCGGGAGCGACGCCGATCGTGCCGATCATCGGGTCCAGCGGCAGGTCGACGGTGTGGTCAGTTTCCGTGGCGTGGAAGCGGACCGTGCCGGCCTGCCGGTCGATGTCGTACACCCACACCCGCTCCTCAAGTGGCGGCTGCAGGGTGGCGGTGTGCGAGGTGGAGGTCAGCGCCCCGAAGTGCGGGAACGTTGAGGAGATGCCCCAGTCACGGGCGGGAATGATCGAGGCGATGTGGATGGCGAGGGTGTCGCCGGGTTCGGCGTCCTCGACGAAGAACGGTCCGGACACCGGGTTCAGGTACGGCATCCGGCACACCTGCGACGGCAGGTCCGCCGGCCCGCGCACGAGGCCGCCGAAGCAGTCCTCGGTGTGCACCCGCAGGATGTCGCCGGAGCGGACGTGGGCCACCGGCATCCGGCCGCCGAAGGTGTAGGCCAACTCGTCGCGGGCGGGACGGTAGGTAATCGTGTCCATGGCGGTCACACCCGTTCCACGTGGCGGGCGTGAGGCTGCGCGGCCGCCAGACCCGACAGGGCGGGCCGGCGGCCGGTCAGGTACAGGCCGGCGAGAACGACCATGCCCAGGGCGAGCCAGGCAAGGCCCAGGCGCTGCGCGGCGATGTTGGCGTTGACCACCACGTAGGCGAGGATCGCGAACCCGATCCCGGGCATGACCAGGTGCGCCCACCAGTTGCTACTGCGCTGGCGGATGAGGTGGTGCACGACCACGGAGACGTGCAGGACGAGGAAGGCGACCATCGCCCCGAAGTTGATCAGCGTCGACAGCAGCGTGATCCCATCAGCCCGGGTCGCCATATACAGGCCGAGCACCAGGGACACGGCACCGGTGAGCAGGGTCGCGTTGATCGGCACGTTCCGGCGGATGGACACCTTGGCCAAGAAGGCAGGCAGTTGCCGGTCGCGGGCCATCGCGTACAGCAGACGTGAGGTGGCGACCTGCGCGACCATCGAGTTCGGCAGGCCCCACGCGATCGCCGTCGCCACCGCGCACATGGTCGCCAGCCACCCTCCGCCGGCCACGGCTGCGGCGTCGTAGAAGGCGGTGCCGTTCGGATCCCCGTCGCTGAGCAGCGAGGCCGGCTCGGAGACGAGCATCGCGGCCAGCCACGTCTGGGCGATGAACAGCACCCCCGCCAGGACGAGGACGGCGGCCATGGCACGGCCGATCTGCCGGGAACCGCCCTTGGTCTCCTCGGCCAACATGCTGATCCCGTCGAAGCCCAGGAAGGACAGCACCGCGATCGACACCGCCCCCGCCACGAGGGACCAGGTGAACGTGTCGGCGTTGTAGAACGCATCCCAACTGAATCGGCCCCGGCCCGAGGCGAGAGCCCAACCAGCGACAGCGAGGAAGACCGCCAGGACGAGCAACTCACCGACGAGCATCACCCGGGTCACCATCGCGGTCATCCGAATCCCCACCGAGTTGACGACCGTGTTGACCGCGACGAATCCGAGCAGCCACAACCACACCGGCACCGCCGGCACTGTCGCGTGCATCGCCACCGACGCCACCAGATACAGCAGACCCGGCACGAGCACGTAGTCGAGCAGGATCACCCAACCGGCGAGGAACCCGACCGGCGGGCTGATGCCCCGGCCGGCGTAGTTGTAGACGCTGCCTGACATCGGGAACGCCTTGACCATCTGCGCGTAGGAGAACGCGGTGAACACCAACGCCACCACACCGACCGCGTACGCAAGGGCCACCATCCCGCCCGAGCCGGCGTACACGCTGCCGAAGATCGCCATCGGCGCGATCGGCACCATGTACACCAGCCCATATGGGCTCTTCGAAGTTAAGCGGGGTTGAGGTGTCCGCGGTGGCGTCGGGTGGTGGCGGTGCGGGTGCGTAGGCGTTGGTTTTCGGGGTTGCGGAAGCCGTAGGCGTCGCGGGCGATGGTCTTGATGACGCGGTTGGTTCCTTCGGAGCCGGCGTTGGTGATGCCGGTGGTCAGGAATGCGTGGATCTGCGGCCACCAGATTTCGATGGTGGTGGCGAGTCGGTGCAGTTCGGGCAGGTTGGTGGCGGCGCAGCGGGTGTAGAAGCGGTGTAGCAGCCGGTGGACGTGTTCCCGGTTGGGCTGGGTGCGGGCGGTGGCGAGCAGGTCTAGGAGGTCTTCCTTGGCGTTCCACGCGGCGAGGATCGGCACGCCGATCTTGACCGGCAGTGCCTCGAGGGTGTCGACCAGGCGGTCGACGTGCTTGCCGGGCATCCGGGCGGCGCAGCGGGTCAGCCGGTTACGCATCCGCCATTCCGGGTCGGTGCCGCGGCCACGGCGTCCGCGTTGGCTGAGGGTGACCCGGCGGCGGACCTCGGTGACCGCCCGGTTGGCCAGCTGCACGACGTGGAAGTGGTCGACGACCAGCACCGCGTGTGGCAGCACCTGGCGGATCGCGGCTTTGAACACGGTGCACATGTCGATCGCCACCGCCCGGACCTGCTCACGCCAGGTCTGCGGACGCTTGGTGAGCCAGCCGGTGACCGCGGCGGTGGTGCGGCCCTCAACCTGGGCGAGCAGACCCTGGCCGCCGGACAGATCCACGAAGCCGACGTGCCACCGGTCTGCGGTCGTGGTCCACGAGCCTGCCTGCTCGTCCCACTTCCAGTGCGGCTTGCCGCGGCGAACCTCGTCGATACCCAGCACCGTGACCGGCTCCGGCTCGGCCGGCAGCACCGCGGTGGCGTGCGCGGTGAACGCAGCGGCGACGACCGGCCAGGACACGCCGTGATCGCGGGCGGCCTGCACGATCGTGCGTCCACCATCGCCGACCGCCGCCCCGGCCGCCTCCCGCAGCCGCGCGGTCAGCCGGGAGCGGGCCGGAACCTGGGCGACCTGCTCGGTGAACGACGAGCGCGGACAAGCCGGGGTCGGGCAGTACCAGCGGCGTTTACGCCAGCGCAGCTTCACCGGCCGCCCGCCGACGGGCAGGTCCCGTGGCCGCGTCGTGGTCCACTGCTTCACCCGCACCGCCCGCTGCCCGCACTGCGGGCAGCATCGCGCCTGTTCACACCCGGTGGCCAGGCTCACCACGGGGACGCCGGCGGCGTCCAGCTCGACCCGCTCGGCCACCAGGCCGTCCAGGCCCAATAGCCGGGTCGTATCGTTGACCATGCTCGCAGCTCTTCACTTGTGACCATCCGAAGTAGCCGCTCAGATGATCACTGATGGGCTGCGAGCCCTTCACACTCGGGCCAGCTCTGACCACGCGCCCCGCTCAACTTCGAAGAGCCCCCATATGCGACCAGGTCCCGGAACCGCAGCCTCCGGGCCAACTCCTGGCGATAGCCGTATCGGGCTAACTCGTTTTGCTCATACATCAGCGAGCCTCTCCTTCCCCATCGATTGCTCGGGCGCAGCGCCAGATGGTGGGCGCCCCACCGGCTTGAGTGCGACGCCATCAGCGCCCGCGCCTCCGGCCGGTTTGGATCGCGTGCTGCCAGGCGATGCCCCGGTGATCAGGCGATCCGCGTCGTGATCGAGGGTCGCGTCCGCAGCCAGAAAGATCGACCCCGATTGGTGGGGATCACCGATCCGACGGGACTCCACGGATCACGGGGAGTACTCGGGTGGATGGCTTCCGTCACAGCGGCGGTGATCGCTAACGTGCTACCCACGGCGGCCCGGGAGAGGAGGCGGGTATGGCGAGGAGCGCGCGTAGCTACCAGCAGGAGGCCGACGAGCTTCGCGCCAGCGGCTGGACCTACCAGCAAATCGCCTCGCACTGGCGGAAGCGGTACCGCTTCAACCCGCGGGTGGCCTTCCGCCTCGCGCACGGCCTGACGCAGGCTGACGTGGCGCGGCGTTGGAACGAGCAGTGGCCGGACGCGGACGCGCCGAAGACCGCTAAACAAATCTCGTACTGGGAGATCTGGCCGGGCCCGGCGGGCCGGGCACCGTCGTTGGACACACTGAACAAGCTGGCGTTTCTCTACCGGTGCGCGGCCGGAGACCTGCTCGGCGGCGAGGACCACAGCCACCTCGACACAGCGGCCCTGCGCGCGAGCGAACCGGAGCCGCACGCTGGCCGGTCGACCGGCCAGCGCATGACCGGCGCCCCGCTGCCCGCCGGCACGGTCCTGACCCGGGTCACCGATCGGATCGTCGAGGACTTCGAGATCTTGACCGACACCTACCGGCATCTCGACTACCGGGAGGGCTCAGGTCGGGTGAGCGCGGATGTCGGCGCTCACCTGCACCGGATGTTGGAGGTCAGCAACCGCACGACCAACACCGGCACCCATCACCGGCTACTGCGCGCCGCAGGCGACGCCGCCCAACTCGCGGCTTGGTTCGCCATCGACGCTCAGCGGTACCAACAGGCACATGGCTTCTGCCGGCTCACGATCTCGCTCGCCGAGAAGGCGAACGACCGAGCTCTGCACTCGTATGGTCTCGGCGTTCTCAGCCAGATCCACCTGCACTGCGGCGACGGCCGTACCGCCCTCAGCCTGCTGGGCACCGCCCGTGACGTCGGCGGGCAGGGCGCACCGGCCGCTGTCCACTCCTGGCTGGGTGAGGCGATCGGTGAGGCGTACGGCCTCCTTGACGAGCCTCGCCGGGGAATGACCGCCCTGGCCGAAGCCGAACGGGTCTTCGACGGCGTCAGCGCGGCCAATACGCCCGTCTGGCTGAGCTTCTTCAACGCCGACTGCCACGCCGCCCGGCTCAAGGGTCGATGCCTGACCCGGCTCAGCCGTCCGAGCGAGGCGACCCGCTCGCTCTACGAAGCATTGACCCTGCTGCCCGCTGACTTCGTCCGGGAACGTTCCGGCACTTTCATCGACCTCGCGGTCGCGTATACGCAGATGAACCAGATCGAGCAGGCCTGCCACGCCGCCACCCAGGCCGACGTCCTCGCGCGCCGGACCGGATCCGAACGCAACCGCAAGCGCCTACGGCAACTCTTGATCGACCTGTTGCCCTGGACCGGCCTCGACTGCGTGCGAAGCCTCTACCGGCAGGTGCTGATTAACTAGAACGCGTGCGTACGCCGACCCGCTCCGACCCGCTGTGACCCGCCGCTCCTGGATCGAACTGGTCATCCTGTCCGCCCTGTGGGGCGCGGTGTACCCGCTCATCAACGTCGCTCTGCGGGATCTCTCGCCAACGCTCGTCGTTCTTGGCCGAGTGCTCCTCGCCGCGCTTCTGCTGCTCCCCCTCGCGATACGCCGGGACGCGCTTCGGCCCGTTTGGCGCAACCCTCGGGCGATCATCGAGACGGTGCTGGTGCAGTCCACGGCGCCGCTGCTGCTGCTCACCTACGGCCAGCAGTACGTGTCGGCGAGCGTCGCCGGCATCCTGGTCGGTGCGCAGCCACTGTTCGTCGGGCTCCTCGCCCTCTGCTTCGCACCCGACGAGCGCCCGCAAGGCTGGAAGGGCCTGACCGGGGTGCTCCTCGGCCTGGTCGGCCTGGTCCTACTTTTTGGCGTCGACCTGCGTGGAGGCCGGCTGGCGCTGCTCGGCGGCGCGCTCATCGTCGTCGCGGCGGTCTGCTATGCCGCAGGCGCGATGCTGATACATCGCAGGTACGCCGAGGCTCCGCCCCTCGGTGTCGCCACCTCCGCCATGCTCGTCACCACCGTCGCCGTGGCCGTGCCCGCCTCGGCGACGGTTCCAAGCAGATTGCCCGGCCTGGAAGCGACAGCGGCCCTGCTCGTGCTCGGGATCGCTTGCACGGGCGCGACGCTCGCGCTCTTCTACAAGCTCATCACCCAGATCGGACCTGCCCGCGCCGCGCTCGCCTTCTATCTCTCACCCGCATTCGCCGTCGCCTTCGGCGTGGTCTTCCTGCGCGAGCAGATCAGCATGGCTGCGGTCCTCGGGCTCGCGGCGATCATCGTCGGTTCCGTACTCGCCGCCCACCGCAGCGAGCCGAGACCTCCGTGATGCCCATTTACACCCGGGCTGCCGGCCAGCGCGACGTCCGCCGCCGTCTGGCCGACGACCGCTCAATCCGCCGCCCATACCTCGCCTACGCCCTCGAGCCAACACATCGGTCCGGCGATTGACAAGCGCGGAAAGCTGCCCGGCCCTTACGTGATCAGCCGGGGGTCAACGGCGGCGAGACGCACTCGACGGAAGGCGCTCAGTCAATCGAAGTGAAGCGGTCGGAGAGGGCGTAGCGATGGAACACGACGTCTCCGACCTGTCGTACCTCGGCAAGGCGGGCCCGGCTTGTTGATGTCCATGAGAATGGCCCCGGGTTCACGAACCGGGGAGCGTCGGCCTCGCCGACGAAGAAGGGCGCCACGACAAGGTGCAGCTCGTCGGCAAGATCCGCCGTCAGCAGTGCGGTGTGTACGCTGCTGCCGCCCTCGACCAGGAGCCGACCGATGCCGCGCCCGGCGAGGTCGGCCAGTACGTGCGGAAATGAGAGCGGTTCACCGCCGTCGACGACCGTCGCCACCGACCCGAGGTGCTCCCGTTGCTTGTCGATCGCGCTCGTCTCGCAGTACACGATCTTCTCGATGTTGCCGGTGGTGAAGAACGCCGCGGTGGGATCGAGGTCACCCCCGCGGCTCACCGTGACCTTGACCGGCGTAGCCGAGAGTCCGGCGGCGGTCCGGGCTTCGCGGCGGGCTTCGGACCGCACCATGAGCCTGGGGTTGTCTCGGCGGATGGTGTTGGCTCCGACGAGGATCGCGTCGCAGGTGGCCCGCACCGCGTCGACCCGGTCGAGGTCCTGCTCGTTGGAGAGGATGAGTCGCGTGGGGCCGGCCGTGTCGATGTAGCCATCGAGGGACATGGCGCACTTGAGCAGGACGTACGGTCGGTCACTCACGGATGTCACTCCTACGGTCGGTGGTGATAATCCGCTCGACGAGTTCTATGAACTCGTCAGCGATGGCGCATGAATCCAGCGAGTCGAATAGGTCCTGCGTGATCCACTCGCGCAATCGTAGATTGGTCCGCATTCGGTTGAGCGCGCTGCGGGCCGCGCCGCCTGTGGCGCCGTAAGGGATGATCTTCTTGTCCATGGAGACGGCGAGGTCGATCTCGTCCAGCGTGCCCTGGCCGCCACCGAATACGAGGACGTAGTCGGCGTTACGGACGACGTTCGGATGGCCGAAGACGCCGACGGCCGCTCCGAGGCTGGGTGGGCGGTAGTGGTTGGCGATGTAGGTCATGATCTCGATACCGACGCCCCGTGGTCCATGGTCGACGTCGAGGTGGTGGTTCATGAGCCATCGGCTCACGGCGATGATGCAGCCGTCGATCGCTTTGTCGTCCGCCTCTGGTGACCGACTTCCGCAGATCGAGATGCGTGGCGGCTCTTCTGATCGGGTGGGCCGGAACCACCCGGTTGTCACCGCGGCTTTGTCGCCAGCCGGGGCTCCGCGCTGCTTCGGCGCGGTGAACGCGGAGATGGCCACATCGACTGGGGCGAGGCCAAGCATCACGCGGGATTCGTCGGGCATCAGGAGCCCATCGGCGACGCGGGCGAGCACGTCGATGTCAGTGACGCGCGGGCCACGCGTTCCTCGAATGAAGTTCGATACATCGGACCGGTCGTGGCTGGTCAGGAGCGCGAGTTGGGTCTGCGTACAGTCCGGGTGCACTTCGAGGTAGATCTTGAAGAGGGTCCCGATCTCGCGGCGGGCCAGCGCGAGCCGCACGTCATCGCGCCGCCAGAACAGGAGCGAGACGCCGGTGACGTCGAACGTCTTGCGTCGAGCCACCCCGCCCCCACTGGTCGTCGATCTGTGATGACCAGAGGGTAGTGGATTACGACGGAAGTTCGCGTGGCCTGGTCCCACCGCTTTGTTGTCCGACGCCCGTGGACTCGGACCACGGGTCGCGCCAATTTCCTGGTGTCGTCGACAGGCCCAAACTCCAAACGTGACCGACCACGCCGGACCTCCCGGCGGTCGAGGTGACGCAAATCGAAGGAGTTGAGGCGGGCCATGGTTGATCCCGTTCTGCGGCTTGACGCAGGTGGTCGGCTGAACGAGTCCACGATCGTCGTGACCGGTGGCGCCGGTTTCATCGGCAGCCACGTGGTCGCCCGGTTGCTCGCTGAGGGCGCGACCGTCAAAGTCATCGACGATCTTTCGACGGGCCGGCTAGAGAACCTGCGCGACAGCCTCGGTGCCGGCCTGGCCGATGGGGACATTCGGATCTGTGACGTGCGGTCGACCGATGCCGTCGACGCTATACGGCTGTGGCGGCCGGAGATCGTCGTCCATCTCGCAGCGCAGTCGAACCTGCCGGCCTCGACACGGTCGCCGCTCGTCGACGCGGACATCAACATCCGGGGAACAGTGAACGTCCTGGATTCGTGCGCCGAGGCAGAGACCAGGCTCGTCGTGTACGCGGCCACCAGCGCGATCTACGGCACGGTGGACGGCGACGCCGTGCCTGTTGCGGAGACCGCGCCGATCGCGCCGACCAGTCCGTACGGGCTGAGCAAGGCGACAGCGCTGAAGTACCTCGACTGGTACCGAGATCACCGGAGCGTCGACTACACGGCGCTCGTGCTGGGCAACGTCTACGGGCCGCGCCAAGTTGGCCCGATGTGCGGCGTCGTCGGCCTGATGGCGCAAGCCGCGATGACGCGCGGGCATCTGGCAATCTTTGGCGACGGCCACCAGACGCGAGACTTCGTGTTCGTCGCCGACGTTGCCGAGGCGGTGACCGCCGCCTGCACCACTGGCGGCCTCGGGCTGGTCAACATTGCCTCGGGCGTCGAGACGACCGTTGGCGAGATCGCTGGGTTGGTCTCTCAGGCAGCTGGCACCGGAGCGCTGCGGCATGCCGATCCGCTGCCAGGTGAGGTGCGGCGCATGGCGCTGGACATCTCGCGGGCGAGGGACCTGCTCGGCTGGCACCCCACGACCCCGCTCGCGGAAGGCGTCCGGATCACCGTCCGGGCCGCGCGGCGGCGCGATTCGATCAAGGAGGCGTCATGAGGTACGCGCGTCGATTCGCGGTCGGGCCGGTCGAGGTGCAGGTGACCTCGAACGAAGAATCGGTCCTCGACTATCTTGGCGAGTTCTACACCGCGACGGGTGCCGCCCTGCCGGGACACGACTGGACGGTCGACGCTCAGATTGGCTCGCCAGAACCAGATGCGAACACCAACCAGTGGGGCGTTTCCTGGCGGATAGACCGCTCTGAGCACACGGTCCATCTGCGGGCCGAGGCCGCCGAGAGCCTCGCGATCACTGCCCGGAAATGCGTACGGGAAGTCCTGGTCGACTACTGCGAGCAGCGGCGGTACACGATGTTGCACGCCTCCGCGGTCGTTGATGATGCCCTCAGGATCGTTGTTGTCGGGGACAAGGGAAGCGGCAAGACCACCCTCGCTCTGAAGGCCGCGCTCCGGCACGGGATGCGGTATGTGTCCAACGACCACCTGATCATGTACGGGCCTGATGGCGCGGGCACCCTCACGTTGACATCGCTTCCCACGCTGATTCCGCTCAAGATCGGCACATTTCTGGACCTCGAAGGCGCACTGCCGGAGCCGTGGGATCGTGACGGGCTCGATGTCGAGGCATACCGCGCCTCGGCGAGATCCGAGGTCTATTCTCTCGATCGGCGCGTGCTCTACACGTACCGCCGCCTGGGTCACGACAACCCGATCACGGTAGACCTCGGCCCGTGGGACTCCCCGGTGATGACGTTGATCGTGTTGGCGAGCTACTCGTCGGGCGACGCTGGCGAACCCGTATCCGTCGCGGATCCCGTAACGGAGCTTCTCGCTCACGTGCGCACCGATTGGATGTTCGACCCGACGCTGAACCAGCGGTACCTTCCGCGGGCCGAGCGCGGGCGGGATGAGTACCTCGCTGACGCCCGCCGCCTCGTCACCGCCCTGGCCGAGCGGTCGACAGTCGTTCGCTGGACTCACCGCGGTGATCCGGCCCCGATCCTGGAGTTCGCCGCCAATCGGAGACTGGCATGAAACCCCTCGTCACCGTCGTGATCCCCACGTACAACCGGCCCGGCCCTCTGCGGCATGCCCTGGCCAGCGTCGCCGCCCAGCGCGCCGTACCCGGCTCGGTCGAGGTAGTCGTCGTCAATGACGGCGGATGCGACGTGAGCACGGTCGCGAACGCAGCTCGCGAGCAGGGCCTCGTCGTCCGCCTCATCGATCTGGACCAGAACGGTGGTCTTCCTTCAGCGCGCAACGTCGGCATTCAGGTCGCACGAGGTGATTACCTCGCCTTCCTCGACGACGACGACATCTTCCTGCCCAGTCACCTCGGCACAGCCCTCGCAGCGCTGAGCACGGGGGATGCCGACCTCGCGTACACGGTGTGCGTCGTCCAGGAAGCGCGCGTCGACCCCACGAACCCGCCGGCATTCAGCACCCCTAAGACGTTCTCGTTCGATCCGGACCTGCTGTCGGTGGCTAACTTCATGCCGGTCCATACCGCGGTTCTTCGGCGCCCACCGGAGTCGGCCCGGTTCGACCCTGACCTTCCCGCGCTGGAGGACTGGGACATGTGGCTGCGTCTGGCCCGCGATCATCGTTACCGGTTCGTGCACGTCCCGGAGCCAACCGTCGTCTACCACCGCATCGCGAGCGAGGCCAGCATGGTCGGCGCGACCGTCGGCGATGGGCATGCCCTCGCCCACTTCGGGACCCTCACCGAACAGATGTGGTGTCGCTGGCCCGCCCGCACGCCCAAGGCTCAGCACTTCCGGCTGTACATCGCCGTCATGTACTGGCACTCGTTGGCGCGCCTGGCGGCCGGTCATGCGCTCAGCGACCAATACTTTCAACGCTGCGTCGCGGAGATCGCCGCGGTCTGGCACGGGGAGCGCTCCGAGACTGGCCTTCGCCAGCGGATCATCGACTCGATCAAGGAGACCGCCGATGTCGCACACGCCGCCTGATCTGCCTGGCTCAGCAGCCACGATCGGGCTGACCATCGACACGGTGCTACGGCGCACGGACAAGACCCTGCTGGCGCGCGGCTCGTTCCGCGGCGAACCGGCAGCGGTGAAGTATCTGATCGACCCAGATCCGTTCTGGGCGGCCAAGTGGCGGCACGAGCTGGACGTGTACGAGGTCTTCGCTGACACCACCCCGCCTGTCCGGACTCCTCGACTGCTGCATACCGACCGTGACCGGCTGCTGGTCCTGGAATGGGTCGACGTATCGCCCCTCGCGGTCGAACGCTACCCCCAGCGAGAGCTCGATACCCGGGAAATCGATGCCGTCCTGGACTGCATCACCGCGTTGAATGAGTGGACCTACCCCGCCGTCCGGTTCTCGCCCACCTTCGACTACTCCGACCGCGTGGCTCGGTACCAGGCCAAGGGGTACCTCACTGAGAGCCAGAGAGAGGCTCTGGACCGTCTGCTGGCCCGCTGCGACGCGCCGGCACAGCTCAATCACGGCGACCCGCTGGCCAGCAACATTCTCCTCGATGCCGGCCGTTCCGACAGCAACGACGAGGCCGAGACCACGGCGGTGCTGGTCGACTGGGAGTTCACCGGACTGTTCCTTCCTGGCTTCGACCTCGCGATGCTCCACACCCAGGTCGGCGCACGTACGCCAATGATCCGCGAGCGCATCGAGGCGATCGTGAGTGAGACGGGCATCGAGGCCGCATTCACGCTCAACCTCGCTGTGGTCCTGACCCGCGAGCTGCGCCTGCACCACGAACTGCCCGAGGACGACCCGGCCCGGACGCGGTGTCTGCCGATCATCGAGGCCGCCTGGACCTCGGCCAGCACCCGCCTACAACGGGTCGCCGCGGCGAGGCCAGCATGATCCACGTAGCCCTGGTCCACCGGGACCTCCACGAAGTGAGCCGCGGCGGTATCTGCACGCTCTACCGCTCCCTGGCCCGGCAACTGGTCGACCTGGGCACATCGGTAACCATGATCACGCAGGAGTCACCCCACCCATTGCAGGCGAAAGATGTCACCGTCGTCTCGCTTCCCCGCACCGAAGACCTGGTTCGGCACCGCGAGGCCGTTGCCGACGCCCTCGACGCGGTCAGGCCCGATGTCGTCGACTGTTCCACCTGGGAGGCGGAGACCCTTCGGTATCTCGCCAAACCTCGCGAAGACCGAGCCCCCGTCCTCGTACGCGGCGAGTTCAGCGCCGCCCGCCTCGACGCGGGCGACCGCGCCCGCGACGAACACCAACTCGTCCAAGCCGCCGACCATGTCATCGCCGTCAGCCAGTACGCGGCCCAGGATCTCGCGACGGAGTACGGCATTCCTCTGCCACTCGCGGTGGCCAACGGAGTCGACCGCGAACGGTTCCACCCTGGGAGGCCAACCACGCCCGCCAGCGGCTTCCACATCGACCTCGGGGCCGACGGCCACGTCGCAGGCCGCAGACCGATACCCGACCTCCTCGCAGCCGGAGAAACAGTCTCGCCATGGTCGCCCGATCCGGCGGGACGCCTCCGGCTCGTATGGGTCGGAAAGATCACCCCGGTGAAGGGCTGGGACCTGCTCGAGACCGCCGCGACCCGGCTTCGGGACATCGCCTCCATTTCCGTGCTGCTCGGCCACTCACCAACGTTCGCGCCGGTCACATCAGCCAGCAGCGAACTCACCGTCCTTCAAGATCTGGACGACACCGACCTTCCGGGCCTCTACCGCGCGGCGGACTGGCTGCTGTCCACGTCGCGCTGGGAAGGCTTCGGCCTCGCCATCGCCGAGGCGCTCGCCTGTGGCACCCCGGTCCTGCTGCCAGGGCACCTCGGCACCGCGCCCGAGCTGCTCGCCGCCAGTGGCGGTTACACGTACCGCGACCTCGATCACCTCGAGGACATCCTGACCCGGGCCGAACGCCCGGCCGGCCGCCTTCCCGACCACTTCGACTGGGCAGTCAACGCGGCCGAAAGCCTCCGGCTCTACCGAGCGCTCGTCGGCAGGTGACCCGTGCGAATCCTGCTGATCGGCCCACACCACACCGGCGGAAGCATCCCGCCCTACCTCGACGTCTTCACCGCCGCGCTGCGATTCCTCGGCGTGCAGGTCGACCGCCTCGGCTCATCGGGCGTGCCCTACGACAAGGAGCAGGACCGATTCTGGACGGCCGAGCAAGTCCGCCAGGAGGCCGAGGGCATGCTCGCCGACGTCGACGTAAACGCGTACGACCTGCTCTCTGTCCACTTCGGAAATCTCGACGTCGAACAACTGCTACCCCAACTGTGGCCGGCCCGCCGACCTCCGGCCGTCTACCACCTACACAGCCTCGACTGGACCCTGTTCACCGACCACGTCCCCGAGCCGGACCTACGCCAGGCGGTGAACAGGGGAGTCACCGGCATGGACGCCTTCGTATGCTTCGGCACCTACGGAGCCGAGCGCCTCGAGACCCTCGCTGGGCCCGACGCACCACGCCTTGTCTCCTGGCTGCCGACCACCATCCCATCGGGCACCTTGCCGAGATACCCGAAGGATCTTGCCGCAGCCCTGGAACCCTCGGACCCCCGGCCGCTTGGCAGCCTCTACGGCTACGCCGCCCCCTGGAAAGACACCGAGAACCTCATCAACGCATGTAAGCGGACGAAGGAACCCGGCCGCATAATCGTCGCGGGCCCGTTCTGGGACGACCCATCACAGGCAGGACTGGATCTCGCCGCCGAGGTCAAGGGCACCACGCACGGATCAACACAGCTGCGTGTCGTACCGACGTACCTCGATGCCGCCACCCGGTTGGCGCTCGTCACGGCGACGGACTTCGCGATTTTCCCGTACCGTACCCAGCCGACCTTCCAGGGCAGCGGTGCCATCGCCGACTACCTCGCCCACGGTGTGCCCGTCCTCGCAACGGACGTTGCCAACATGGCCGAACTGATCGGCGACGCGGGAGTGGTCATGGAACCCGCGAATCCCCAGTCATTGGCCGACGCGGTCGATCGCTTCATCCACGATGCTCAATACCGTAGGACCCTGGCCAGTGCTGCCCGATGCCACGCCCGCCGCTTCAGCGTCGTCCACCACGCCGCCCAATGCCTTCGGTTCTACGACACCCTCATCAGACGCTGAGAACGGGACCAGCGACCATGACACTCCCCGCTGAACTGATCATCGCTCGCCACGGCGAGGCGCACTGCAACCGCGAACAGATCGTCGGAGGCCCGCAAGGGTGTCGCGGACTGACCGACCGGGGCCGACGCCAGATCGAACGACTGGCCCAACGACTCGGTCAAGAGCACCACGAGCGCCCGATTCACGCCATCTACACCACGCCGCTGCGCCGAGCCCAGGAAAGCGCCGCGATCATCGGCGCGTACCTCAGCTTGGACGCCGAGACCGTCGCCGACCTCACCGAACAGGACTACGGCACCGCCGACGGCCGGCCCTGGACCGACGTCGTCACTGAGTACGGGGACATCCCCGCCCTCGACGCGGACCGTCCGCTCGCGGCCGGCGGCGAAACCTGGCGCGACTACCTGCAACGGGCCAGCGTCGCCATCGGCGAGATCACGACCCGGCATGTAGGTGAGCGGGTCCTCGTCGTCGGCCACGGCGAAACCATCGACGCCGCCTTCCACCACTTTCTGGCCGTGCCTATCGCCGCTCGGGTCACCGCGGCTGTCGCGGCGTACCACGCGAGCGTCACGACCTGGGTGCAGCAACCGCTTTCGTGGACCCGACCCTCAGCTGGTTGGCGATGGACCCTGACCAGCCACAACGACACCCGGCATCTGTCCGCAGATGTAGAGATGACCGAATGTTAGCGGGGTCTGTCTGCGGTGCCGACCGCCTCGCCGGTGTCTGGTGGCCTCGCGAGGAGCCCGGTAGGTTCAGCTATCCAGCGCTCTCACTTTCATCGATTGGGGGATGCGGGCCACGTGTCGCAGATCGAGAAGATCACCGGTGAACTCCGCGCAGTGATGACCGGGGTCGAACGCGCGCAGGGGTTGGCAGCCGCCGCCGACAGTCAGGCGCAGGAGGTGGCGCTGCGGGCCGCGGGCGCCGGCTTCGTCGCTGTGGCGGCGGGCGTGGCCCGGGTACGCAGCGCGATCACGGGCATCCAGGGCGGCCTGGGAAGTCTCGCCGGTTCGATCGGTGAGGCGACGAAGGCCACTGCGGCGGTGCCGAACGAAGCCACCCCGCAGGAGACGATCGCCGGGCTGGCGCCCGTACAGAGCGCCGTTGACGCCGCTCGGGACGCGGCGACCGGGGCCATCACCGGAGTCGGTGAGGCGCAGCAACTCGTCGCGATGGTCCTGCAGGGCGGGCAGCCTGGGCCGCTGCTGCAGGCCCTGGACAGCATCAAGCAGGTCCTGGTGCTGGTCGTTCAACGCACCGGCGGGGCCCGGCAGGCTGTCGAAGCGGCGATCGCGCAGGCCCGGCAGTTGGGGTCGTCGGGAAACTGACGGGGGCTGGCGGACACCCACCGGCCAGCCCCGCCCCTGCTACCACCGGCCGCCCATCCCCGACGGCCCGCACCCTAGGCGGCGCCGTCTCCGCAGACACTGACGCAGCAACCCTGTGGGCCAGGCGTCCCACCGGCGTCGTCGGCGGGTCCCCTACTGGGCATCGAACCCGGATCTCCGCGAACGAGAAGCCACGGGAGCGGCGTGCCCTGGAGTTGGAGAACGAGTGTGCCGACAGGGTCGCCGGCAAGGGGTACCGGGTTCACCAGAACCCCACGAGGCAGGAGGTCGCGGACGCGCGACGCGAGACCGGGGATTCTGGGAGGCCGGAGAAGGCGCCCGACTTCCTCATCGAGGGGCATGTCTTTGACTGCTACGCGCCCACCCCTCCCGTGCCAGCGCGCGCCGTCTGGAGCGCGGTGTCCAGGAAGGTCGAAACGGAGCAGACCCAACGCGTGATGTTGAACCTCCACGACTGGCGGGGAGACCTCACCGCCCTGCACAAGCAGTTCGACGACTGGCCCATCGCAGGGCTGAAGGAACTGGCGGCGGTAACGCGCGACGGTGCGATCATTCAGATCATCCGGCGAGACTGATGAAGGGGTGCAGATGGCTGTCGAGTACCGGCTGACGCTGGCAGGCGACATCCCACTCGAGCAGGTGGCGGAACTGGCTGCTCCCGAAGCGGTCGAGACGTCCACGGTGTCCGGTGGCAGGATGCTCAGCGCCGACCTGAACGACGAGCACGGTTACGTCGTAGACATCACCGGCGGCCGGCACGGCTACTGCAGCGCCGAGGACGACGGTGGCGCTCTGTGGGAGTGGGAGCCGGAGGTCTACGTCGACGTCAGCTTCTACATGCGCAAGGACACCCTGGCCGACAAGGGCAAGTCCCACATGCTTGCCACCGTGGCCAGGATCCTCGCCGGCAGGGCCGAGGACGCGGCCCTGACTCTCAACGGCGACGTGCTGATGCTGACGCGCGTCGCGGGGACCATGCAGAAGCACAACACTGACGGTTGGTACGACGAGGATTACGACAGGATTCTTCACCTCTGACGTGTTTATCAGTCGGTGCGGCGAGGGCGTGTTCTGGCTCGCCGTCGTTGGGCTGCGTCGTCTGCAGCAGCATCGCGCGTAACGCGAAGAAACTCGGATTGGTAATGCCGGGTGGCGCGATCGTTCGGATCGTTGGTCGGGGCTGAGGAGAGCCGTCGAGATGGCTGTCGAGTTCAGGTTCACCCTGGCGGGTGACCTCCCCTTGGACGAGGTGGCTGATCTCATGGCGGCGGACGCCGGCGAGAGGCCGAGGCCGAGCGGCACCAACCTGCGGCTGTTCAGTGCTCGCCTCTACGACACCCGCGGGTAAGCGCCGACCGTCTCTTCAGGGAGCCAGGTTATTTCGATGCCGAGGCCGACGACGGTGCCCGCTGGGAGTGGGAGCCGGAGACGTACGTCGACATCGACTTCTCCATGCGGGCAGACGACGTGGTCGACAAGGGGATCCCGAACATGATGCAGGCCGTAGCCCGTGTGCTGGCCGCCCGGCAGGAGGACGCGGCGCTGCTCCAGAACGGAAACTGGCTCCTGCTGACCCGCGTCCGGGGCACACTCCGCAGACACCGGCCCACCTGGTGGAGCCACTACGGCATAGACGACCTCATCATCACCAATGAACCAGCCGAGCGCGGGTGACCCGCTGACGAACGACGCGGCTTCGACCCGTCGTCCGTGGTCGACGTTGACGTCGTCTTCCTCGACCCGAGGGACCTGACCCGCGACAACGACGACCAGCCACCGCGCGGCTGATGGCGACCTGGCCGGAATCCCCCTTGGGAGGCGGCGCCCAGCCGGGGGAGCGGGCAAACCCACGAGATCTTCGATGATGTGCGCGGTGTGTGCTCTCCAGCGGAGGCCAACCCGGGTGAACCGGTACCAACGCGGGTCACCGCGGCCGACCGCCAGTCGCAAACCGGGGTCCGTGTGCTCCGGGCGTGCTCCTGGGCTGCGACAACAGCGGTCCGGGGAACGTGGGCCACTCCCTGCCACCCCAGGTGAACCCCCAGGTCGCTAGACTTGGCCCTCGCGCCCTCGTAGCTCAGGGGATAGAGCATCGGTTTCCTAAACCGTGTGTCGCAGGTTCGAATCCTGCCGGGGGCACCACGAACAACTGCGACACGGCCGGTCGGGTGTTAGTCGTGTCCGCTACCCTGCCCCTGCCCCTGCCCCACCGCGACGAGACGATCGGGGCGCTCGTCTGGGATCTGCCTCAAGCGTGGCGACACTCGAGGCCAACTGTTCCAGGCCTTCGGCCATCACGGTGAACCGCTGCCGCTCCGGATAGTGAAGGATCCCGTCGAGCTGACGCGCGTACACCAGCCCATCCAACCGGCCAACCGGCCAGACAACCGAAATTGGGATCGTCTCTGTCGGGGTACGGGTTCCGATGCAGAGCCAGGTACGCCACATGTGCGAGGGCTTGGGCGAGTGGCGTTGGGGGACCTTGCAGTGCCGGTCGCCCCAGCGACGTACGTCCGTTGCTCACGATGAGTAACCGGTGGACATGGGCTGTCGCCCGAATCGGCCGAGGTAGCGCCGGCGCATTGCTGCGCCGCCGCCTCGCGGACCGGACGTGCACGATTTCCGTGCATCTGGCTCAAGTAAGCCCTGTGGTTCGCTGGCGCGCAGAGTGAGAACGAGATTCCTGAGAAGACCTGGTCCTACCAGGGATTCGTCCTCACTTCTCGGGTGACACGCCGACGGCGCCACACCGCGACTCAACCACGCGTATGAGCGTGAAACGGCCGTGTGGGGGAAGTGACGAATACCTTCGACGAAATACTCCGGCCTCGCCACCTGAACCGCTGAACAGTTATTGCCGCCCAGGTCAAGTCTGGGACTGTCGGATTTCGGTCCGAGTCGCTGTCGCACTTCGGCGTATTCGTTCAAGCTCAGGTAGCCCTTTTCTTTTCCTCATTTCTTCCTCATGAGAAGACGCGGGTTGTTCCGGATACTTGAATGCGTCGGCAGTGGTACGTCGCCGGCAGCAGTCAAAATCCATCGTGGACAACGAGAGAAGTGGGGTAACGAAAATGCAGAAGACCAACTCCGGTACGACCGCAGCCCTCCTCCGCGGACGAGGCCTGGCACTGGTGGTCGCCGCCGGGACGGTGGCCGGCTCCGTGCTGCTCGGAGCCGTTCCGGCGTACGCCAACGCGACCACCAAGACGGTGGCGTCCGACGGTGACTCCGTCACCTTCACCACCAGCGACAGCAGCCGGAAGGTCAGCGGGAACGTCTCATTCACGATCAACCGGGACGGGAACTGGGAGATCGCCGCGAACGCCCGTAACGGGAACCTGATCGGCCGTAACGCCCACTGGATCTGCGACCTGACGTTGGGCTCGTCGGACCTGCGGAAGTCGACCGGCACCAAGTGGGTGCCGGGCAAGAAGACCCGCAGCCTCAACGCCTCCGCGTACGAGCCGTTCATCGAGGTGAGCTTCGACGCGCTGGTGGCCACCGGGCAGGCCGACTGCGATGTCGTCGTCGGCTGACGCCTGAACATCGCCCGGCTCGGGGGTGTCGCCAGGGCCGGTGACGTGGGGAACCGGTCGAAGGTGTGGTGTGGCGGTGTGGTGCCGCCCACCGCGCCCTTCGGCATCGACGCTGACGTGGCGGTGCTGGCCGACCGACGTCGCTGCTGAGGGAGCAGCCCGGCTCGACTCTGACCCGGAAGCTCCCAGTGGTGACGACGTGGTCCTGGAGCGAGGCCGAGGCGGACAGTAGGCTGAATGCCTCGTGCGTGCTATCTATCACTTCGGCGAGTACGAGCTGGACACGTCCCGACACCAGCTCCGCCGGGCCGGCGCGGCCGTCCATGTCGAGCCTCGCGCCCTCGACCTCCTGTGCCATCTGGTGAAGCACCGGGATCGGATGGTGCCGAAGAACGAGTTGTTCGACGAGGTGTGGGGTGACAGGTTCGTCAGCGAGGCTGCGCTCACCACGGCGTTGCGGACAGCGCGCCGGGCGGTCGGTGACACGGGCAGCAAGCAGCAGATGATCCGTACCGTCCATCGCCGGGGTTACCAGTTCGTCGGTCCGACGACAGTGTCGCGGGCTGAGTCGGCGGTCGACCCGGTGCCGGAGCCCGAGACCACGGTCGGACCGACGCCCGGTAGGGAGCGTCAAGTGATCCAGTTCTGCACCGCAGCGGACGGCACCGCGATCGCGTACGCCACCGTCGGCACCGGTAGGCCGCTGCTCAAGGCAGCCAACTGGATGACACACCTGGACCTGGAGTGGGTGACTCCGGTTTGGTCGCACTGGCTCAGCGGTCTCGCGCGTGATCGACAGCTGATCCGCTACGACGAGCGGGGATGCGGCCTGTCCGACTGGGCCGCGCCGAGCTACACCTTCGCGGACTGGGTCGACGATCTGGACACCGTGGTGCGGGCGACGGGCCTGGACCGGTTTCCGCTGCTCGGCGTCTCGCAGGGGGGCGCCGTGGCGGTGGCCTACGCGGTGCGGCGTCCGGAACGGGTCAGCAGGCTGATTCTGGCTGGCGCCTACGCGCGTGGCCGTCGGGTCCGTGCCGGCACCGCTGCGGACCGTGAAGCAGCCGCGCTTGACCTGAGCCTGGCCAGGGTCGGCTGGCTGCATCAGGATCCGGCCTTCCTGAGGGTGTTCGCCTCCCAGTTCCTGCCGGACGGGACGCCGGAGGAGTGGCAGGAGTTCATCGGTTTCCAGCGGCAGACGACATCGCCGGAGAACGGCGTCCGGTTTCTGGAGGAGTTCGCTCGAATCGACGTGTCGGACATCGCGCACCTGGTGCGGTGTCCGACACTGATCATCCACTCCCGTGACGATGCTCGCGTGCCGGTGTCGCAGGCCAGGGAACTGGCCGCGCTGATCCCCGACAGCAGACTGGTCCTGCTGGAGAGCCGCAATCACTTACTGACCGCCACCGAGCCCGCCTGGGACGAGTTCCTGCTCCACATCGACGACTTCCTGCGCGGGTGATGTTGCGGCCTCCTGGGGTGCCCTTCCGGACGGACCAGCGCCTTGCGTGGTCGCCCGGGGGCGTTTGACCTGGGTGGCAGCCTGCGCCTGTGGACAGCAAGCGCCCACGAGTCGAGTTCGTCAGGCGGCTGACCGGGCTCAGGCCAGCGGGGACGGGGACTCGGCGCCGGTCGGTGACCATCAGCAGACGTGGCCCGGGAGCGAGGGGCAGCTCGCCGCCGACGGCGTCGGCGGCTGGCGGCGGCGCCTCGACGGCCACGGCGGCGTAGCCCGCCGCCACCGCCCCCAGCAACACGGCCGAGGCGGCAGCCACCCCGAGCTTGGCGCGGGTCGACAACGCCGTCATCGGGACACCCTCCGGTCGGTGAGGCGGAAGCCGGGAGCCAGCAGGAACGCGGTGGCGACAACGACGCCGACGACGGTCACCGCCGCGAGCCGGACCGCGGCCTGCGGCCCCCATGCCCTGCCAGGCGAGCCCGAACAGGACCGACGACGCCGAGGTACGCCACCGCCTGTCCGGTCTGCACCAGCGCGATCCCGGTGGTCCGCAAACGCTGCGGGAACGTCGGCCCGGCGAGCGCGATCAGCACGCCATCGGTGGCGGCGTAGAACAGGCCGTACAGGACGAGTGCCAGCACCAGCAGCGGCCAGCCGGCGACCGGACCGGCGAGCAGCAGGTATGTCGCGCCGAGCGCGACGTACCCGCCGAGGACCACCGGCAGCCGTCCGATCCGGTCGGCGAGCAGGCCGAGCGGCATCGCGAGTACCAGGTATGCCAGGCTGTTCCCCACCGCGAGCAACGGGAACCAGACGAGGTCCAGTTCCTCCCGGCGCTGCAGCAGCAAGTAGACGAAGCCGTCGCCGATGGTGGTCAGCCCGAGCAGGCCGGCGGCCAGGACGAGCCGGCGGGTCGGCCGGTCGCGCAGCAGGCCGAGCGCCTCCCGGACGGAGATCTTGCCGGAGCCGGGATGCTCGGAGGGCTGCATCGGATGCTCCCGCACGAAGAGGGCGAGCACGACGACGGCCAGCGCGGCGATGCAGAAGCTGGCGACGAAGACCGCGTCGTACGATTCGCCGACGGCCAGCAGCACCCCGATGGCGGCCAGCGGCCCGAGGAATGCGCCGATGCTGTCCATCGTCCGATGCACGCCGAACGCCCGGCCCAGCGCCTCCGGGGCGTGGAGAGCGTGATGAGCGCGTCGCGTGGTGCGGTGCGTACGCCCTTGCCCAGACGATCGACGGCGATCACGGCACCGATCACCGGCACCGAGCGACCGGCGAGCAGCAGGCCGAGCTTGGCGACCGCGGAGAGCGCGTAGCCGAGACCGGCGACCAGCTTTCGTCGCCGGGTGCGGTCGGCGACGAAGCCGCCGACGATCCGCAGCAGCGCGGTGGCCCCGGTGTAGACGCCGTCGAGCACGCCGAAGGCCAGCGGGCTGAGCTGGAGGCCGAGCACCAGATAGAGCGGCAGGATGGCGGTCACCATCTCGGCGGAGACGTCGGTGATCAGGCTGACCGTGCCGAGGGCGACGACGTTGCCGCTGACCAGTGCGAACCGGCGGCGGGCGGGTCTGTCGGCGGGATCCGGTGGGTCGGCCGCCGGCCGGGAGACGGTCGACAGGTACACGCTGTCCAGCACGACCTGGTCGGAGACCGGTACGACCTGGAACAACCAGCCGCCCCTCGACGGCGCCACCCTGGGCTCGATCGGCTCGGTCACCAACGACAATTGGTACGAGGTGGACGTGACGGCGGCGGTCGCCGGCAACGGCACCTACAGCTTTGGCGCCAGTTCCTCCAGCACGGACGGCGCCTACTACGACTCGCGGGAGAGCGGTGCCGACGCGCCGCAGCTCGTGATCACCACCGCCACACCGTCAACGTCGTCGGATGGAACCCGGCGTGATCGATCGGCAGCCCACACGCGACCTTCCACCGCAGGTCACACCGCACCGCCTGGACCGCCTCCGGGTCCGAATAATCAGTCAGGGTCTGCAGCACCAGCACCGACGCGATCACCGCATCCGGCAGCGACGGCCGGCCCCGCCCGGACGGGAACAAATCCTTGAACATCCCGTCCGGGAACAACACCTGCCGATGCTCGGCCAGCAACGCATACACACTGCCCGCCGGGACCAGATGCCCGACCAACGCCGCGGTGTCCAGCAACTCCGGTTCAGAATCCGAACGACCCTGCACCCACCAATTAACGACCAAAACCGATCAAAACATGTGAGCGGCACGCCAGATTATTCAGCGGTCTCCTAGTCACGATCCCACGGCGTCGACCGCCCGAGTCGGCCACCGCCGAACTCTCGGACGGGGTCCCCTGGGTGTCGGCCACCCGCCGCACCTGGGGGACCGCCGCCCGTGGCAGCACGTCCCCGGAGTTCGCCAGGCCCCGCACCCGCCGAGTGGCGGATCTGGCCGCACCGGCAGGCGGAGGTGGTCGAGACCCTCCCTCCGCCTGACCGGCGCTACCACGACGTACGCGATGTCCACACCGCCACCGGACCCCCGGCCGTGGTGCTGGTGCGGCCGCACCGGCCGCGATGCGCCGACGGCGGGCCGCCGCGTCCGTCAGAGGGCGGTGCGGATCGCCTCGGCGAGGGTCACCGGTGGGCGGCCGATCAGCTTGGCCAGGTCGTCGCCCTCGACGTGCAGCTCGCCCTCGGCGGCGCCCCGGTCGCCGTCGGCGAGCACCTCCGCGTACTGCCTGGGGAGACCGGCACCGACCAGGACCTCGACGTACGTGGCCACGGGCAGGTCGGTGTAGTTGACCTCTTGTTCGCTCTGCTTCGCCACCTCGGCGGCGAGTTCGGCCAGGGTGAAGGCGTCGCCGCCGAGTTCGTACACCTGGTTGGTGTGGCCGTCGCCGGTCAGCACCTCGGCGGCGGCGTCCGCGAAGTCCGCGCGGGTGGCGGCGCTGATGAGTCCGTCACCCGCCGCGCCCGCCACCCCGTGCTCCAGGTACGCGGGCAGCTGCGGCAGATAGTTCTCCAGGTACCAGCTGTTGCGGAGAAAGACGTAGGGCAGCCCGGATGCTTTGATCTCCTGCTCGGTGAGCCGGTGCTCGGTGGCCAGGACGAGGCTGGAGGTGTCGGCCTTCGCGATGCTGGTGTAGACGACCAGGTCGACGTCGGCCTGCCTGGCGGCGGTGATCACGTTGCGGTGTTGGGCTGCCCGCCGGCCGACCTCGCTGCCGGAGACGAACATCAGCTTGGTGGCGCCGGCGAAGGCGGCGCGCAGCGATGCCGGATCCTCGTAGTCCGCCCGGCGGACGATGACGTTCTGGCCGGCCAGGTCGGCCAGCCGGCCGGTGTCCCGGCCCACGGCCACGATCTCGGTGGCCGGTACGCCCCGTTCCAGTAGTGACGCGACGATGAGCCGGCCGAGGTGCCCGGTGGCGCCGGTGACGACGATGGACATGGTGCTGCTCCCTCCAGGAAAACTGTCTGACGTCGGCGTCAACCGGAACATTGGACCAGCACTTCCCGTTGGAGAGTAGGCACCTTGAAGTGCGCGACTTACTGATGGAGAGTAAAGACGTGAAGCCGAATCTGTACGACCGCAGGTGCGGTAGCCGGCAGGTCCTCGACCGCATCGGCGACCGGTGGAGCGTGTTGGTGGTGCTCACCCTCGCCGAGGGTCCGAAACGCTACGGCGAACTGGCCGACCGGATCGACGGGGTGAGTCACAAGATGCTCACCCAGACCCTTCGCGGGCTGGAGCGCGATGGCCTGGCCACCCGGATGGTACACGCGACGGTGCCGCCCCGGGTCGACTACGAACTGACCGACCTGGGGCGTAACCTGCTGAACCTGCTCGCCGGGCTGGAGGCGTGGGCCACGGACCATCTCGCCGAGGTCGAGGCCGCCCGCGCCCGTTACGACGCCCGCGTTCCCGGTTGACCGGTGAGCGGCCTTAGCTGGCCGGCAGTTGGGCGGCGGCGGTCACCACCTGGTCGATCAGGCCGTAGTCGCGGGCCTCCTCGGCGGTGAACCAGCGATCCCGGTCCCAGTCCTGCTGGATCTCGGCCAGGGTCCGCCCGCTGTGGCCGGCGATCAGCTCCTGCATCGTGCGCTTCACGTGCAGCATGTTCTCGGCCTGAATGGTGATGTCGGAGGCGGTACCGCCCATGCCGCCGGACGGCTGGTGCATCAGGATCCGGGCGTGCGGCAGTGCGTACCGCTTGCCGGCCGTGCCGGCGCAGAGGAGGAACTGGCCCATCGAGCCGGCGAGCCCCATGGCCAGGGTCGCCACGTCATTGCGTACGAAGCGCATCGTGTCGTAGACCGCCATTCCGGCGCTCACCGAGCCGCCCGGCGAGTTGATGTAGAGGGTGATGTCCCGCTCCGGGTCCTCGGCGGCGAGCAGCAGGATCTGGGCGCAGATCCGGTTGGCGATCTCGTCGTTCACCTCGCTGCCGAGGAAAACGATCCGCTCTCGCAGCAACCGTTCGAACACCTGGTCGCCGAAGGTCCGCTGGCCGTCGTCGAGCATCGTAATCATGATCAACCTCCACCCGCCGGCGGCGACGTCGAGCGCCCGGGGACCGGCTCCTTGAGCCTGCGGGACCCCGTCGGTGTACGACCAGCGGTTCTGCCGGGGGCAGATCCGCCCACGGCAGAACGACGGGGGCCGGCCGCCAGCTCAGGTGATTCTCAGGGGCGGGTTCCCCGTCGGCCTGATGCCAGAGTGGCATGGATAAGTTCGGTGGGGCATCGGGGCTGAGGAGACAAAACCCCTGGTGGCCTCACCCTCGGTGACTACCGACGGTGGCTCGGACGGTGGCCGTCCGCCGGGCGGCCGGCCGACGCGCCCTGGACCGGTGCAGCGGGCCGCCGGACGATCGGCCGGGCGAGGTGCGACGACGGAGCAGCGGTCCCCGGGCGATGAGATGGATCGGACCGACCCGGTCGGCGAAGGCGACGACCCTGATGCCGCCGGCCAGCCCGCCGCCGGCCAGCCCGCCGCCGGCCAGCCCGCTGCCGGCGAGCCGGCCGCCGACCAGTCCGCCGGCCAGCGCGCCGCCGGTCGGGCCGGCGGTGCCGAGCGGCCCGACCGAGGGAACCGAGCCCCCGTGGAGGGCGTCGCCGCCCAGCCCTGCGGTCAGGTCCGAGTCCGGTTCGGAGCCGAAGCCGACGGCGTTGAGCCGGGCGACGGTCTGGGCGGATCCGTCCGTACCGCGGCCAGCGGCAGCCGGATCGCCGCGCCGGGTGGCCGGGACACCGCCGGTCCGGATCTGAGCGGCCGGGCCGGTGGCCGGCAGTCGGCGTTCGACCCGCCGAAGCTCGTCGCGAACCTCCTCCAGCAGATCCGAGAGGTGCAGGCCGAGCGCCCGGCAGATCGCCGCGAGAACCTCGGAGGACGCCTCCTTGCGCCCACGCTCTACCTCGGACAGGTAGGGCACGGACACCCCGGCGGCCTGGGCAACCTCCCGCAAGGTGCGGCCCTGGTGCTGGCGCTCGCGGCGCAGTACCGCGCCGATCACCCGTCTCAGCAACGACATGCGGGCCTCACTCTCGCCGCTCCTGCGCTGACCGTCCCATCATGCCCGTCCGCCGCCCCGTTCGCCGTACCGCACCATTGAAACGCCACCCCGCCGTGCGGTTCCCGGATCAGCGGCTATGTTGTGGACGTGCAGGCGACCGACGCGGGGCAGGGCCCCCGGTGATTCACTTTCCCGCCCAGCGGCGAGGCCCGCTCAGCGCGTTGAGTCTGCGGCTGGCCGCCGCCATCGGGTTGGTGCTCGCCGTGGTGGCCGTGGTCTACCTCGAACGGGAGCAGTACCGCGACGCCAACGGGGACGGCCTGACGCTGCTGGACTGCTTCTACTATGCGGTGGTCTCGCTGTCGACCACCGGTTACGGCGACATCGTGCCGATGACCCAGCAGGCCCGGCTGGTCAACATCGTGTTCGTCACCCCGGCTCGGGTGCTGTTCCTGATCATCCTGGTCGGTACCACCCTCGAGGTCCTGACCGAGCAGTACCGGACCGGCCGTCGCCTGCACCGGTGGGAGAGAAAAGTGAAGGATCACGTCATCATCTGCGGCTACGGCACCAAGGGCCGTAGCGCGATCTCGGCGTTGCTGGAGAACGGGCTGGACAAGTCCCGGATCGTGGTGGTGGAACGTGCCGGTCCGGCCCTGCGCCAAGCCACCTCGAACGGGCTGGTCGCCATCGAAGGTTCGGCGACCCGATCCTCCGTGCTCAACCAGGCCCACGTACGGACCGCCAAAGCAGTGATCATCGCAACCGACAGCGACGACGCGTCGGTGCTGGTGGCGCTGACCGTACGTCAGCTCACCGCCGGCCAGGTCCGGATCATCGCCGCGGCCCGGGAGGCGGAGAACGCCCCACTGCTCAAGCAGAGCGGGGCACACCACGTGATCGTCTCCTCGGCGACCGCCGGCCGGCTGCTGGGCCTTTCGACGTCGGCGCCACCGCTGATCGACGTGGTGGAGGATCTGCTCACCCCGGGTCAGGGCATGGCGCTGGCCATGCGCTCAGCGGAACGCAGCGAGGTCGGCAGGTCGCCCCGGGAACTCGACACCCTGGTCATCGCGCTGGTCCGGCGGGGCAAGGTGGTGACCCTGGCGGACCGGGCCGGTGCGGTCATCGAGACCGGGGACATGCTCGTGCACGTACGCGACGACCGCCCCACCGCCAACACCCTGCCCTGACCGACGGTCAGCCACCACCGGGCCCGAAACGTCGACCGGGCCGTCCCGAGGGAACGGCCCGGTCGTGCTGGTCACGGCACGGGTCAGCCGACGATGGTCCAGGTGTCGCCGCTGCCCAACAGCCCGGCCAACTGCTGCTCGGGGCTCTCGGTGACGGTGGCCCGGGCGTCGGCCAGCTGTCCCTGCACCACGCTGTCGTACGACGGCCGGCGCACCGAGCGGAACACGCCGATCGGGGTGTTCCGCAGGTCGAAGCCGGGCAGCCGGGACAGCGCGAAAGCGTACGCCGGGTCGTCGACCGTGGCGTCGTGTACGACGATCTCCGCCGCCGGGGTCGACGCCGTCTCGCGTACCTCCAGGCCGAACCCGCCGGGCGGGTGTACGACGCAGAACTGCCCGTCCTTGCCGAACGTGATCGGTCGGCCGTGTTCCAGCCGGATCAGGTAGTCGTCGCGGGTGCTCGGCTCCTTCAGCTGCTCGAACGCCCCGTCGTTGAAGATGTTGCAGTTCTGGTAGATCTCCACGAAGGCGGAGCCGGAGTGTTCGGCGGCGGCGCGCAGCACCGACTGGAGGTGCTTACGGTCGGAGTCGATGGTCCGGCCGACGAAGGTCGCCTCCGCGCCGAGCGCCAACGACAGCGGGTTGAACGGCGCGTCGGCCGAGCCGACCGGCGTCGACTTCGTGATCTTGCCGACCTCGGAGGTGGGAGAATACTGCCCCTTGGTCAGCCCGTAGATCCGGTTGTTGAACAGCAGGATCTTGAGGTTGACGTTGCGGCGCAGCGCGTGAATCAGGTGGTTGCCGCCGATGGAGAGGGCGTCGCCGTCACCGGTCACCACCCACACCGACAGGTCCGGCCGGGAGACCGACAGGCCCGTGGCGATCGCCGGAGCCCGCCCGTGGATCGAGTGCATCCCGTAGGTGTTCATGTAGTACGGGAAGCGCGACGAGCAGCCGATCCCGGAGACGAAGACGGTGTTCTCCCGGGCGATGTTCAGCTCCGGCATGAACTGCTGGACGGCGGCGAGGATCGCGTAGTCGCCGCAGCCGGGGCACCAGCGCACCTCCTGGTCGGACTTGAAGTCCTTGGCGGTGAGCTTGAGGGCGACGGGCTCAGACATTCTTCAGGACCTCTTCCAGCATCGTCTCCAGCTCGGCGGCGGTGAACGGCAGGCCGCGGACCTGGTTGTAGCCGATGGCGTCGACCAGATAGCGACCCCGGATCACGTGCGCGAGCTGGCCGAGATTCATCTCGGGGATGACCACCCGATCGTAGGAGCGCAGCACCGCACCGAGGTTGGCCGGCATCGGGGCCAGGTGCCGCAGGTGTGCCTGCGCGACCGGCAGACCGCGCTGGCGCAGGGCGCGGCAGGCAGCGCCGATCGGGCCGTACGTCGAGCCCCAGCCGAGCACCAGCACCCGGGCGTCGCCGTCCGGGTCCTCTACCTCCACGTCCGGCACCGGAATGGTCTCGATCCGGGCCGCCCGGGTCCGCACCATGTAGTCGTGGTTCGCCGGGTCGTACGAGATGTCGCCGGTCTTGTCGGCCTTCTCCAGCCCGCCGATGCGGTGTTCGAGACCGGGGGTGCCCGGTACGGCCCACGGCCGGGCCAGGGTCTGCGGGTCGCGCAGGTACGGCAGGAAGGTCGTGCCGTCCTCGCCGTTGGGCGCGGTGGCGAACTCGACCCGCAGGTCCGGCAGGGAGTCGACCTCGGGCAGCAGCCACGGCTCGGAGCCGTTGGCGACGTAGTTGTCCGACAGCAGGATGACCGGGGTGCGGTAGGTCAGCGCGATCCGCGCCGCCTCCAGGGCCGCGTGGAAGCAGTCGGACGGGGACTTGGGCGCGATCACCGCCACCGGTGCCTCGCCGTGCCGACCGAACAGCGCCATGTTCAGGTCGGCCTGTTCGGTCTTGGTCGGCATGCCTGTCGACGGCCCGGCCCGCTGCACATCGACGATCACCAGCGGCAGCTCCAACGCCACCGCGAGGGAGATGGTCTCGCCCTTGAGCGCCACACCCGGGCCACTGGTGGTGGTCACCCCGAGCGCGCCGCCGTACGAGGCGCCCAGTGCCGCGCCGATCGCGGCGATCTCGTCCTCGGCCTGCATGGTGGTGACGCCGAACCGCTTGTGCTTGCTCAGCTCGTGCAGGATGTCCGAGGCCGGTGTGATCGGGTACGCGCCCAGGAAGACCGGCAGGCCGGAGCGGACGCCCGCGGCGACGAGGCCGAGCGAGAGCGCGGCGTTACCGGTGATGTTGCGGTAGGTCCCCGGCGGCATCTTGGCCGGCTTGACCTCGTAGCGGACCGCGAAGTCCTCGGTGGTCTCGCCGAAGTTCCAGCCGGCCTTGAACGCGGCCACGTTCGCCGCGACCAGCTCGGGCCGCTTGGCGAACTTGCGCTCCAGGAACCGCAGGGTCGACTCGTACGGCCGGGAGTACATCCAGCTGAGCAGGCCGAGGGCGAACATGTTCTTGGCCCGTTCGGCGTCCTTCTTGGACACGTCCAACTCGGCCAGCGCGCCGATCGTCATCGAGGTCAGCGCGACCGGGTGAACCGCGTACCCGGCGAGGGTGTCGTCGTCGAGGGGGCTGCTCGCGTAGCCGACCTTGGCCAGGTTGCGCCGGGTGAACTCGTCGGTGTTGACGATGATGTCGGCGCCTCGGGGCAGGTCGGCGAGATTCGCCTTGAGGGCCGCCGGGTTCATCGCGACCAGGACGTTCGGCGCGTCCCCCGGGGTGAGAATGTCGTAGTCGGCGAAGTGCACCTGGAAGCTCGACACACCCGGCAGGGTCCCGGCGGGAGCCCGGATCTCGGCGGGGAAGTTGGGCAGCGTGGAGATGTCGTTGCCCAGTTGCGCCGTCTCCGAGGTGAACCGGTCGCCGGTCAACTGCATGCCGTCGCCGGAGTCGCCGGCGAACCGGATGACCACCCGTTCGAGCTGGCGGATCTGCTTGCTCACGGCCGCACCTCGCTTCGTAGCGCGCGGTGGCGCGGCCGGCTGAACTGGATGGTGACCTCGCCTTGCCCGGCCACGAGACCTCCTTGACGCGCCGCTGCGCCGGCCGTCCGTAACCGTCCGGCCCGCCTGTCCTTCCTCACCGAGAGCCTACGTCGGATCGAGGGCGCGCCCTGCCCGGAGGTCCGCCGACTGGGATCGAAATCTGAGGGTTTATGTGGTCACTTGCGGTGTTTCGCCGGGGCCGCCGTAATCCATATCACCGCACGTCCCAGCCAGGACGGTCCTGCGCCCGGGCCGGTCGCCGGGCTCGGAACCAGATCCCGCTGTCCGATTTCGGCGCGCCGGCGAGCGGGTCGTTCGCCTCGGTCCGGAGCGCCGCAGCGGTGGTCTCCCCGCCGCCGGTCCCGGAGGCGCTGGCCCGGCGCCGCAACCGCGCCGCGACCAGTCCGACGGCGAGGAGCATCAGCAGCGCCGACACCGTGATCAGCAGCATCGCCGTGCGTTGCCTCGACGTCGATTCCTCGGTGTCACCCGGTGCCGCCCCGGCCGGCCGCAGACTCGCCGTTACGGGCGGCGGCACCACCGCGAGCTGCTCGGGTGACGCCGCGGTGATCCGGAAGCTGAGCTGCATCCGCCGGTCGGCACCGTGGCGCGGGTCGAGCCGGCCGATCACCGCTCCGGACAGCGGTACGCTGCGCAGCGCCTGCGGCGTCGCCGTCACCGACAACCTGACTTCCTCGGTACGCCCCGACCGCACGGTGCCGAGCTCGCAGCGGGTACGGGTCGCCGCCGCCGCGACACAGCCGGCGGGTGGCGTCGCCACCGTGACCCCGGCGGGCAGCAGCACGTCGACCCGACCGCTGGCGTCGGCCCGACCGGTGTTGCCGAGCCGGATGAGAAATCCTTCGCTGGCGCCGTCGGCGTCGAAGGTGACCTCACCGGCCGACATGGTGATCCCGGGCGCGGGTGGACCGGGCGGGAACAGCACGGCGAAGCCCTCGTCGTCACTCGCGGTGCCGGCCGCGCCGGTGGCCGTCACCCGTACCGAGCCGGCCAGCGGCATGTTGCGCCAGGCATCGCCGTCGACCCGGATCCGCAGCCGGGTGCTGAACTGCGCGCCGGGTGCCGTGGTCCACTGCCCACAGCGGTACTCCCGGTTCCCGGCGGTGGCGCAGCCGTCCGTGCCGCCGTCGGAGAGCCCGGCCGGCAGGGTGTAGGCGAGGCGGACACCGGCGCTCGCGCTGCTGGTGTTGGTGACTGTCACGTTCAGGGTGGCCACCGTGCTGGCCGCATTCCAGTAACCCGAAGGCAGGGTGACGTCGCCCGTGGTGACCGTCACGCCGGCCGATACGGGCGGGGCGACGGTGGGCGCGGGCGGCCGGGTCGGCGGGGAGTATGTGGGCCGGGGCGGTGCCACGGTCGCGGCCGGGGGAGCGCTGCTCGGGACCGGTCCGCCGGTGGTGGCACCCGGTGTGGGCGTCGTCGACGGCGCGGCGGGCGTGCTCGTCTCGACCGGCGGCTCGACCGTCGGTGGCGGCGACGTCGGCTCGGGCTCGTCGGTCGGCTCGGCCGGTGGACTGTACGGCCCCGGCTCGGTTGCCCGGCTCGGCAACGCCACGGCCGCCACCGCACCTGGCGCCGCGCCGGCTCCGGCACCCAGCAGCAGGCCGAGGGCGCAGGCGGACGCGAGCGTACGACGCCGGGCGCGTCGTCCGGGCAGCCGTCCCATTGATCCTCCGGTGCTGGTGGTGCTCCCATGGTGGTCAGAAGTTGCCCTGGGACACTAGTCCCACTTGAAAAGAAGTTCGCGACGCGGCCATGGTCTGCCGACGGACGGTAGGCTGACCGACCGTGACCGGTTACCTGGGCTCGTACGCGACGCTCGGGCTGTTGCTGCTCGCTGGCGTGCTCTTCCTCGTCGTCGCGTTCACCGCCAACCGGGTGCTGCGCCCCGCCCGCCCGGCCGATCCGCCCGGCAAACGCGCCAGCTACGAGTGCGGCCTCGACCCGGTGGGCGGCGACTGGGCACAGATGCAGATCCGCTACTACGTCTACGCGTACCTCTACGTGCTGTTCGCCGTCGAGGCGGTGTTCCTCTTCCCCTGGGCGGTGGTCTTCGACCGGCCCGGGTTCGGAATGGTCACCGTGGTGGAGATGGCGATCTTCGTGGGTGTCCTCGCGCTCGGCCTGCTCTACGCATGGCGGCGCAACATCCTCCGCTGGACCTGACCGACGGCTGGACGGCTCAGGCGAGGCCGCGGCGGCTGAGTGTGGGTGGCCGATCGCCCCGGACGGCCGCGACCATGTCCAGCACCCGGCGGGTGGGCCGGACCTGATGGGCGCGGAAGACCCGGGCGCCCAGCCACGCGGAGACCGCCGTCGCGGCGAGCGTCCCCTCCAACCGCTCGGTGACCGGCAGGTCCAGCGTCTCGCCGACGAAGTCCTTGTTCGACAGGGCCACCAGCACCGGCCAACCGGTCGCGGCCAGCTCGCCCAACCGCCGGGTGATCTCCAGGGAGTGGCGGGTGTTCTTGCCGAAGTCGTGCGCCGGGTCGATGAGTATTCCGTCGGGGCGTACGCCCAGGGAGACCGCGCGTTCGGCGAGCCCGGTCACCGTCGCGACCACGTCCGCCACCACGTCGTCGAAGGCCGCGCGGTGCGGCCTGGTGCGTGGGCTGAGTCCACCCGCATGTGAGCAGACCAGCCCGACCCCGGTCTGCGCCGCCACCCGGGCCAGCGCCGGGTCCGCCCCCGACCAGGTGTCGTTGAGCAGGTCCGCGCCGGCCCCCACGGCCTCCACCGCGACCTCGGCCCGCCAGGTGTCGATCGAGATGACGACCTCCGGGAACGCGGCCCGTACGGCGGCGATGGTGCCCACCGTCCGACGGATCTCCTCGGCGACATCCACCTCGGTACCCGGCCCGGCCTTCACCCCGCCGATGTCGACGATGTCCGCGCCCTCGTCCACCGCCTTCTCCACCGCCCGCAGCGCGCTGTCGGCCTGGAAGGTCGAGCCCCGGTCGAAGAACGAGTCCGGAGTGCGGTTGACGATCGCCATCACCACCAGGTCTTCGGCACCGAACCGCC
The DNA here is from genome assembly GCF_027497175.1 of Verrucosispora sp. WMMD573. Taxonomy (NCBI): domain Bacteria; kingdom Bacillati; phylum Actinomycetota; class Actinomycetes; order Micromonosporales; family Micromonosporaceae; genus Micromonospora; species Verrucosispora sp. WMMD573. Next base: position 2,137,052 of record NZ_CP114901.1, read on the forward strand.
GAGCCCCGAGCCGCAGCACCCCGGCCACGCCACCTCCCACATCGCCACCCGCCACCGACGATCACGCCGCCGCCACACTGACGCTATCCGGTTGCCGGTTCGCGGTACGCCGCGCCGGGTGGGGTCGCCCCGTTCCCCTCGGCGTGCCACGATCAGTGCATGGGTCAGCTTCTGCTCCTGCTGGTCGTGGCGGTCACCGTCGCGGCGGTCGTGTTCGGCGTGACGGTGCTGGTCAGTGGTCGGGATCCCGGCCTGGCCCCGGTCGAGGCGGACGGACGGGCGATACCGCTGCCCGGCGACCGTCCGCTGCGTGAGTCGGACGTCGGCGAGGTGCGCTTCGACACGGCGTTTCGTGGGTACCGGATGACCCAGGTTGATCAGGCGATGCGCCGGGCGGCGTACGACATCGGGTACAAGGCCGAGCTGATCGGGGTGCTGGAGGCGGAGGTGACGGCGTTGCGGGACGGACGGATCGACGACGCCGACGCGCTCCGGCAGGCCCGCGAGCAGGCGGCCGAGTCGACCGAGGCGGGGCCCTCGCTCCCGGACCTTCCAGCGGCTGAAGGATCGACGATCGAGCTTTCGGTGGCTCCGGCGGTGGCCGAGACCGGTGACCGGCCGGGCTCGGGTCCGCAGATCGGCCCGGCGTCAACGGCGGCACCGCAGGCTGCGGCGGGAGCGCCGACGGAGCCGGCCGACGGCGATGGCCGGGCGGCCGGTGAGCAGCCGGTGTCGGCCGACGCCGCCCCCTCCGCCGCTGCCGACTCCGGTGGCAAGCCGGCTGACAGCGGGGCGCCGGGATCCGCGCCGCACGGTTCGGTGGTCCGGTCGGAGTCGGCGTGAGCGGCTCGGACGGCGCTGACGATCTTCGAGAGGCGGCCCAACCGGGTGCCGGTGAGGTCACCGCCACGGTGATCGTCGACGCGCCGGCCGAGAAGGTCTTCGCCGCCCTGCTGGCCTGGGAACGGCAGTCCGAGTGGATCCCGTTCACCACCGTCCGGGTGGTGGAGGGCGACGGTGGTGAGGGAAGCCTGGTCGAGGCGGTCACCTCGCTCGGCCCGGCGGTGCTGCGGGACGAGATGCGGGTGGTCCGGGTGGACGCGCCGTACGAGATCGGCGTGGTGCACTGCGGCACGCTGCTGCGCGGCCCCGGGGTGCTGCGGTGCACCCCGCTGGAGAGCGGGCGCACTCAGGTGGTCTGGCACGAGTGGTTCCACCTGCCGGGCGGGCCGGCCGGGCGGGTGGCCTGGCCGGTGCTCTGGCCCGGCTCCAAGTTCAGCCTCACCCAGGCGCTGCGACGTTTCGCCCGTCAGGTCGAGCAGGGCCGCCTGCCCTGACCGCGGTACTCCGCGAGGCGGCACCGGGTCTGTCGGAGGCGGAAACTAGCCTTGACGCCGTGACTGAACTGGTGATCGGTGCCGACGGGCTGGCCCGGTGCGGGTGGGGTGCCAGCACGCCCGACTACGCGGTCTACCACGACACCGAGTGGGGCCGCCCGCTGCACGGTGACGACGCCCTCTACGAGCGGATGACGCTGGAGGCGTTCCAGTCGGGTCTGTCCTGGCTGACCATCCTGCGCAAGCGGCCCGCCTTCCGGGCGGCCTTCGCCGGGTTCCGCATCGACACGGTGGCCGAATACGGCGAGGCCGACGTGGCCAGACTGCTCGCCGACGTCGGCATCGTCCGTAACCGCGCCAAGATCGAAGCTGCGATCGCGAACGCCCGCGCCGCACAGGAGCTTCCGGAAGGGCTGTCCGCGCTGCTCTGGTCCTTCGCCCCGCCACCCGGTCGGGCCCGACCGGGCTCCGCTGCCGCCGTGCCCGCGCTGACCGACGCCTCCACGGCCATGGCCAAGGCGCTCAAGAAACGGGGCTTCCGGTTCGTCGGCCCGACCACGGCGTACGCGCTGATGCAGGCCACCGGGATGGTCGACGACCATCTGACCGGCTGCCACGTCGTGACGTCCGCGACCGGCGTGATGGGATGAGGGCATGACGACCGACACCGCACACCGGGTGAACGGGGCGAGCCAGGCGGACGGCACGGGCACCTGGGCCGTGCTCCTGCCCGCCGGACGGTACGACGCCGAACGGCTCGTCCACCACGAGACGCTTGAGTTGACCGGGCTGGGCGGCACCGGCCTGCCCCGCTGCGGCGACCAGGTCGCGGTGCTGGCCGACGAGCCGCCGCGGCTGGTTGCGGTGGGCCGGGTCGCCGGCGCGGCGGCCCGACGTCCGGAGGACCCGGACGACCCGCAGTCCGACCGGGCACCGGACACACTGGTGATCGCGTACACCCGGCGGGCCTTCGACGAGCCGGTGCCGGCCGACGCACTGGTGCTCGGCGGGCCGGTCACGGCGCTCGACGCGGCGACGTTCCGCGAGCTGGTCGACCGGCTGGGTCCGGCACCGCAGCGCCGCACCTGGCTGGTCAGCCTGGATCTGCCGATCGAAGCCGACTCGCCGGCGGAGGCGGTCCGGCTGTTCTGGGCGTACGTGCAGGAGCTCGGCCCCCGGGAACTGCCCGCCTTCGTCTCACCCTCCGGTGACGAACTGGCCATGCAGGCGTTCGTGCTCGGCGCGGAGGCGAACCAGGACCCGGAAGAGGACGACTGACCGACCCGGACCCGGGGCCGCGGGTCAGTGGGCCGGCGACGACTCGACCGGCCGGCGGTGCGACTCAACGCCGCCCGCCGGCAGGCCGGCGGCGACTCAACGGCCCTCGAAGACCGGCTTCTGCTTGCCGACGAAGGCCATGGTGGCGGTCCGGTGGTCCGTGGTCGCGCCGCAGATGGCCTGTGCCTGTGCCTCGGCGGCCAGCGCGTCGGCCAGGGTGCCGGCGTCGGCGACGGAGAGCTGACGTTTGATCGCCCCGTAGGCCACGGTCGGTCCGGCGGCGAGCCGGGCGGCCAGTTCCTGCGCGGTGGGCAGCACCTGCTCGTCGTCGTCCGTCATCCGGTTCAGCAGCCCCAGCCGGCAGGCATCCTCGGCGCGTACCGGCTCGGCCAGCATCAGCAGCTCGACGGCCTTGGCATGGCCGACGAGTCGGGGCAGCGTCCACGAGGCGCCGGTGTCGGCGGCCAGCCCGACCTTTGCGAACGCCATCAGGAAGCTGGTGGACGGGCCACCGATGCGGATGTCGGCCAGGAAGGCCAGGGAGGCACCCGCTCCGGCGGCCATGCCCCGGACGGCGGCCACCACCGGCTTCGGCAGGTTGGCCAGCCGGGCGGCGATCGGGTTGTAGTGCGCCCGGACGGTGTCCAGCGGGTTGCCGTCTCCCGCCTGGAGGGTGTTGACGTGCTCACGCAGATCCTGGCCGGCGCAGAACGATCCGCCCGCCCCGGCCAGCACCACCGCCCGGCAGCCACGGTCGGACTCCAACTCGGCGAGGGTGTCCCGCAGCGCCTCCTTGAGCGCCACGTCGAGCGAGTTCATCGCCGTCGGGCGGTTCAGGGTGAGGGTGACGACGGCGTCGGTGCGGTCGACGAGCAGCGGCTCGGTCACGTCTGGCGGCCCTTCTGTCGGACTGTCCGGTGTCCACCGTCGAGACACTGCTCGACGTACCGGTCGGCGGACGGCCGGAGCCGGGCCGCGTGGCGGTCGAAGAAGCTGGCCGCGGCGATGCCGGGCCAGCGTTCGGGCAGCAGTGCCGGGGGCAGCTGCGGATCCCGGAACAGGAACGTACGCCATGCGTGCACCAGCCGGAATCGGGCCGCGTACGCCTCCTCGTCGCCGCTGCGGGCCGTGACGCCGGTCAGCAGCGTCCGCTGCTCGGCGACGAACTCCTCGTACGCCCGGCCGATCTCGGCCAGATTCCAGGCCCGGCGGACCAGGCCCATCGCGCCCGGCGTGCCGGCGGCGTGCGCGGCGCTGAACCGCTCGAAGCGTACGCCCGCCTCACTGAGCAGCAGGTCGACGTCCTCTGCCGGACGGGTGGCCACCCAGGTCTGTTCGTCCAGGGTGCCGTAGCCGAGGTACCGCAGGTTGGCGGCGAGTCGCTGGCGGTCCCGGCGTGCGCTCGGCGCGTCCAGCACCAACAGGTCGAAACGCCCGTCCCAGGTGACCCGACCGGTGCGGTAGATCCGGGAGGCGGCCTCGTCCAGTCGGCGGGCCGCCTTCGGTGTGATCGAATATCCGGGGCCGGAAGCCAGTCTGGTCGGTTCGAGCCAGCCCTGGCGCACCATTCGGGAGACCGCCGTCCGTACGGCAGGGGGCGCGATCCCGAGCGGCGCCAGCAGCTTGACCAGCGCGGCAACGGGTGCGCGACCACCCCGCGGCCGGAGGTGGTCGCCGTACAGGTCGAAGAGTGCCGACCGTGCCTGCATGACCGCACATTGTGACAGGCCATCTAAGGATAAGCTAGATGCTGTTACATCAATGCTGCTTCGGTTTGGGTCCGGCGGTGTTCATCAGGGAAAATCGTCGGTCGACACCCACGTGCAAGTTGCGGGTGGTCATGGCGAAGTGGCTGTGGGGCAACCCACCGACCCTGGTGTAGGTCTGAGGGGAGACAACATGGCGGCGATGAAGCCGCGGACGGGCGACGGTCCGCTGGAAGTCACCAAGGAGGGCCGGGGCATCGTCATGCGGGTCCCGCTGGAGGGCGGTGGCCGGCTCGTCGTCGAGATGACTCCCGACGAGGCGACTGCTCTCGGTGACGCGCTGAAGGCGGCCGCCGGCTGAGTGAGGCCGGTGCGTCGGCGACGCTCGCCGCCGCGGACAGTTCGTCTGATTCCTGGCTCTGAGCCACCGGTCCCACCGGTGGCTCAGGGCCGTCACACCTTCGCGCGGGTCGGTCCGCCGCGCGTCCGTCTTCAGGAGGTACGGCTCCGCGTGCTCGCCATCCGTCTGACCGCCGAGCCGGAGCGGCTCGACACCCTGGTCCTGCCCGTGCGGCCCGGTGCCGCCGACGACGCGCCGGCCGAGCAGATGCCGACCGGAGTGGCCCCACCCGACGGGGTCGCCGACGAGGTGGCCGTGCTGATCCCGGTGGCGCGGTTCCGCGGCCGGGCCGGTGACGTGCACACGCAGCTGCGACCCGGAGGTACTCCCCGCCGGCTGGTGCTGCTCGGTATCGGTACGGGGGACGAGGCGGCCTGGCGGGCGGGCGGGGCGGCACTGGCCCGTGCGGCAAAAGATGAGACTCATGTCACACTCGCTCTGCCGGCCGGGGTGGCCCCCGAGGCGGTGCGCGGGCTGGTCGAGGGGATGCTGCTGGGGTCGTACCGGTTCCGGCTGGGTGCGGACACCGACGCTCCCACGCTTACCGACGTCGACCTGGTGGTCACCGACCCCGAGGCGTACGAGCAGGCCGTCACCGTGGCGCGGACCACCGCCCGGATGACCCGACTGGCCCGGGACCTCACCAACATGCCCTCCTCGGTGAAGAACCCGCAGTGGTTCGCCGAGCAGGTCACCGAGGCCGTCGCCGACCTGCCCGGGCTCACGCTGCGGGTACGCGAGCCGGAGCAGCTGGCCGCCGAGGGCTTCGGCGGCCTCCTCGCCGTCGGTGGCGGATCGGCCAGCGGCCCACGCCTGGTCGAGCTGGACTGGCACCCCGCGGACGCCCGCACCCACGTGGTCCTGGTCGGCAAGGGCATCACCTTCGACACCGGCGGCATCTCCATCAAGCCCGTGCCGGCGATGAAGTTGATGCGCAAGGACATGGCCGGTGCCGCCGCCGTCGTGGCGGCCACCATCGGTGCCGCCACGCTGGGCCTGCCGGTCCGGGTGACCACACTTGCCCCGCTGGCCGAGAACATGGTCAGTGGGGCCGCGTTCCGGCCCGGCGACGTCATCCGGCACTACGGAGGCTTGACCAGCGAGACGACGAACTCCGACGCCGAGGGCCGGCTGGTCCTCGCCGACGCCCTGGCGTACGCCGTGCAGGAACTCAAGCCCGACCTGCTTGTCGACCTGGCCACCCTGACCGGTGCGAACGCGGTGGCGTTGGGTACCCGTACCGGCGCCCTCTACAGCGACAACGACCAGCTCGCCGAGGAACTGCTGGCGGCGATCAGCGCGGCCGGCGAGTCGGCCTGGCGGATGCCGCTGCCCAACGACTACGTCGAGCACCTCGGCAGCGACCTGGCCGACCTGCACAGCGCGCCGACACAGGGCGCCAGTTCCGTGCTGGCCGCCCTCTACCTGCGGGAGTTCACCGGCGACCTGTGCGACCGTTGGTTGCACATCGATATGTCCGCACCCTCCTGGAGCGAACGCGCCGACGCGGAGTTGACCAGGGGTGCGACCGGCTGGGGCGTACGCGGGCTGCTGCGCTGGTTGGCGGCGCTGGACTGACCGTGCCCACGGCGGGCCGGCTGGTCCCGCTGTCGGCCGCTGGGTACGGCTGCCGACCCGCCAGCCGGCCGGTCGCGTCGGTTCAGCAGCGCACCGCGGCCAGCAGCCCGTGGCCGACCGGCAGCAGCGCCGGAATCCAGTGCTCCGACTCGCGGATGGCCTTCACCGTCTCGCGGACGGTGACGGTCTCCTGGTCGCGGGCGGCCGGGTCGCCGATCCGACCGTCGGCCAGCGCACCGTTGAGCACCAGCACTCCGCCCGGCCGCAGCAGCCGCAGCGCGGCGTCCACGCAGGCGTTGAAGGCGGTCACCTCGGCGTCGACGAAGACCAGGTCGTACGCACCGTCGGCGAGTCGAGGCAGGACGTCCAGCGCCCGGCCGGTGATGATCCGGGTCCGGCCGGAGACGAAGCCGGCCTCGGCGAAGATGCGTCGGGCGATCCGCTGATGTTCCACCTCGACGTCGATGGTGGTGAGCACCCCGTCGGCCCGCATGCCGCGCAGCAGCCAGACGCCGCTGACGCCGGTGCCGGTGCCGATCTCGACCACCGCGCGGGCGTTGCCGGCGGCGGCGAGCAGGCGCAACGCGGCACCCGCGCCCGCGGTGACCGCGTCCAGACCGACCTCGCGGGCGAGGCTGCGCGCGGTCCGTAGGACGAGGTCCTCGGTGACGTACGACTCGGCGAACTGCAGGGCCGGGTTCGTCGAACTGCCGGAACCGGCGACCGTGGCGATGGGGCACCTCCGGGCGACGAGCGTGATGCGCAGGGCGGTTGGGCACTGTGACTCTAAAGGCGGCCCGTCCTGAGCGCAGCGGGGCATCCACCCGCGGTGACAACCGCTGACCCCGCGCAGCGCATCCGTGCAATCCTGGAAGCGGTGTCCCGTGGCCCGCGCCGGACCGCGGACGCGTGGATGCCGGGGACGGGAGTGGGAGGCACCGAGTGACCGACGGCTGGGACTGGCGCCAGCCCGGCGTGGGCGGAGCACCGGCCGGGCAGCCGGCGGCCGGACATCCGCCGGCCGGTGGGCCGGGGACACCGCAGGACGGCGGCCGTGCCGCGTCGCCGTGGTGGTCCGACGCGCTCGCCGATCCGTGGCGGGATCCGCACGCTCCGGCGGCGGTGGTGCTGCCCGCGGCCCCGGAGGCCGGCAGCGAGCCGGAACCGGTCACCGATCCCGATGCGGCCGGCCGGCCGAGGCTCCAGCAGCTTCTGCTCATTCCGCTGGTGACGGCCCTGTTGGCCGGCGCGCTCGGTGGCGCGCTCGGCTATGCGTTCGCGATTCGTGGTGGTGCGGGCGGTGCGGTGCTGGGGGCGGTCCCCGGTGCGGCGCCCACGCTCGCCCAGCGTCCACCGGAGTCGCTGGCCGGGGTCGCCGAGCGCGTACTGCCCAGCGTGGTCACCGTCCGGGTCGCCGGCCTCGGCGGCACCAGCGAGGGCTCGGGCTTCATCGTCAGTGCTGACGGCCACGTGATCACGAACGATCACGTGGTGGCCGGCGGTACCGGGAAGGCATCGGTCGTCTTCAACGACGGCAGCTCGGCCTCCGCGACCGTGGTCGGGCAGGATGCGGAGTCCGACATCGCAGTGATCAAGGTCTCCCGCGCCGGGCTGCGTCCGGTCGAGTTCGGCGACTCCGACACCCTGGCCGTCGGTGACCCGGTGCTGGCGATGGGTTCGCCGCTGTCGCTGGCGAACACGGTCACCGCAGGCATCGTCAGCGCCCTGGACCGGACGATGCATGCCGGGGAGCCGGGCGGCCCGACGCGCTACTACGCCGCGATCCAGACTGACGCCGCGGTCAACCACGGCAACTCGGGCGGCCCGCTGGTGGATGCGGCGGGGCGGGTCATCGGCGTCAACTCCACGATCAAGTCCCTGGTCGCCGAGGGGCAGGAGGCCGGCAACATCGGTCTCGCCTTCGCCATCCCGATCAATCAGGCGAAACGGATCACCCAGGACATCATCGGCACTGGAAAGGCCCGCCGTACGGTGATCGGCGCCCAGGTCGGCGGGCCCGGCTCGGGCACCAACGGCGCCGGCGTACGGCTCGCGACGGTCGAGCCGTCCGGACCGGCTGCCGGTGCCGGACTGCGCGCCGGTGACGTGATCCTGAAGCTCAACGGCCGGCCGATGACCGAGCCGACCGACCTCATCGCCCTGGTCCGCAAGTACGCACCCGGGTCGGTGGTGACGGTCGAGTACCGCCGGGGTTCGACCCGGCAGAACGCCTCGGTCACCCTCGCCGCGGACGCGAAGTGACCTCTCACCCCCTTCTGGCAGCGGCACCGACGTGCGTACTCTGGCTGCGGTAGCCGGGGGAAGGGGGCCGAGGATGTTCGAGAACCTGAACGTGTGGGAGGTCGGCGCGCTGCTGTTGCTGGCGCTGTTGATCTTCGGCGACCGGCTGCCGGTGGTGATCAGTGACGGGCTGCGGATGGTGCGCAACCTCCGCAACATGGCCCGCAGCGCCACCACCGACCTGAGCAAGGAGCTGGGCACCGACATCCAGTTGGAGGACCTGCACCCCAAGGCGTTCATCCGCAAGCATCTGCTCAGCGAGGAGGACGAGCAGGCGATCCGGAAGCCGATTCAGGGCGTCTACGACGGCCTGCGAGCGGACGTCACGGGCGTGCACGACGAGCTCAAGGATGTCGCGAACGCAGCCGACCCGCGCCGGTCCGGCCCGACTACGACGAGCACCGCCAGCCCCGCCCCGGCCCCCCGCGCGGTCGGTTACGACGACGTCACCTGACATTCACCGGTTGCCCGATGAGAACGACCGCGCCGGGCTCTGACCGACCAGCGCCCGCGCTGACCGACCAGCGCCCGCGTCCCGGCGCGCTCGGGTGAGTCTCATGGAACGGGCCGCCGGCAACGGCGTCGGCCGCGCCGAGGCCAACGCCACACCTCGCGGAGGGCCCGGCGCGGGCCGTCGGTGTCAGCGCCCGGCCGGCTTGAGGCCCAGCGGCTTGCCGAGCAGGGACTCGCGGCGCAGCGCGAGCCGGTCGGCCACCTCGCCGAGCGCCTTCGCCGCCGGGGAGTCCGGCTCGGCGAGCACGATCGGGTTGCCCTCGTCGCCCGCCTCCCGGACCCGGGTGTCCAGCGGCACCTGGCCCAGTAGTGGCACCTGCGCGCCGATGGTCTGGGTGAGCGAATCCGCCACCGTCTGACCGCCACCGGCGCCGAAGATCTCCATCCGGGAGCCGTCGGGCAGCTCCAGCCAGGACATGTTCTCGATCACCCCGACCACTCGCTGGTGGGTTTGCAGGGCGATCGCACCGGCCCGCTCGGCGACCTCCGCGGCGGCGGCCTGAGGGGTGGTGACCACCAGGATCTCGGCGTTCGGCAGCAATTGGGCCAGGGAGATCGCCACGTCGCCGGTGCCCGGGGGCAGGTCGAGCAGAAGCACGTCGAGGTCGCCCCAGTAGACATCGGCGAGGAACTGCTGCAACGCGCGGTGCAGCATCGGACCACGCCAGACCACGGCGGCGTTGCCCGCGGTGAACATGCCGATCGAGATGACCTTCACCCCGTGCGCCTGCGGCGGCATGATCATGTCTTCGACCCGGGTGGGCCGGCCGTCCGCACCGAGCATCCGCGGCACGGAGTGCCCGTAGATGTCCGCGTCCACCACGCCGACGGACAGGCCCCGGGCGGCCAGCGCGGCGGCCAGGTTGACCGTCACGCTGGACTTGCCGACGCCACCCTTGCCGCTGGCCACCGCGTACACCCGGGTGCGGGAGCCGGGCTGGGCGAACGGGATCACCGGCTCCTCGGTCGCGCCGCCACCGCGTAGCTTCGCCTGAAGCCCCTGGCGCTGCTCGGCACTCATCACGCCGAACTCGATCTCGACGCCGCTGACCCCGCTCACCGCGCTCACGGCCGCGGTGATGTCCGAACGCAGCTTGTCCTTCAGCGGGCAACCGGCCACGGTCAGCAGCAACTCGACCAGGACCACGCCGTCCTCGCCGACCTCGGCGGAACGCACCATGCCGAGTTCGGTGATCGGCCGGCGGATCTCCGGGTCGTTGACGGTGGCCAGGGCGGCCAGGACGGCGTCGTTGACGGTGCTGACGGGAGCTGACATGCCCGTAATGCTACGTCGACAGCGGGCCGCCACCGGTGCCGGTCAGAGCGGTGTGAGCGAGTCGATCAGCTCTCCGGGCGGTGCGAGGCCGCCCGGTCGTGACGACCGTCACCCGGTTGGTCGCCGTCCACCTCGTCGCGAGGCTCGTCCAACCCGTCACCACCGGTCCGGGCGGCCGGGTCCTCCCGGTGCCGGCGCTCCAGCCGCTGTCGCCGCTGCGCCGCCTCGTCCAACTCCTCGGCGAGCCGGGTCAGCTCGGAGCGGACGAAGTCCCGGGTGGCCACCTCGCCCAGCGCGATCCGCAGCGCGGCGATCTCCCGGGCCAGGTACTCCGTGTCCGCCTTCTGCATGGTCGCCCGGCGCCGATCCTCCTCCATCGCCACCCGATCGCGATCGGCCTGGCGGTTCTGGGCCAGCAGGATCAGCGGCGCCGCGTACGACGCCTGGATGGAGAGCACCAGGGTGAGGAAGGTGAAGGTGTACGGGTCGAAACGCATTCCCGCCGGAGCAAGGGTGTTCCAGAGGAACCACGCGCTGATCACCAGCGTCATGTAGACGATGAAGTTCGCCGTGCCCATGCCACGGGCGATGCCCTCGGCCCAACGTCCGAACGTCTCCTGGTCCACCCGGGGCAGCTTGAATCCCCGGGGCTCCCGTGGCAGGTCCAGCCGCTCCGCGCGCCGCTGTTCAGTCATGGCCACCGTCCGTCGCCGGTTCCGGAACGGCCGAGCCCGTGGTGCCGTTCGGTAGGCCGCTCGACGCCGCGTCCCGGTCCCGCCAGTCCCGTGGCAGCGAGTGATCCAACACGTCGTCGACGGTGACGGCGCCCACCAGCCGGTTGTTCCGGTCGATCACCGGCATGGCCACCAGATCGTAGGTGGCCATCCGACGGGTGATCTCCGGCAGTGGCGTGGTCGGGCGCAGCGGATCGATGTCGTTGACCACCACCCCGCCGAGCAGGTCGGCCGGGGGTTCCCGGAGCAGCCGCTGGAAGTGCACCATGCCCAGGTAACGGCCGGTGGGCGTGGCCATCGGCGCGCGAGCCACGAACACCTGTGCGGCCACCGCCGGGGAGAGTTGAGGCTCCCTGATCCGGGCGAGAGCCTCCGCCACCGTCGCGTCCGGGGGCAGGATGACCGGTTCGGACGTCATCACGCTGCCCGCCGTGCCCGGCGTGTACTTGAGCAGCTGCCGCACCGAATCGGCCTCGTCCGGCTCCATCAGGTCGAGCAGCACGTCCTGTTCCGGCGGCGGCAACTCACCGAGCAGATCGGCGGCGTCGTCCGGGTCCATCTCCTCCAGGATGTCGGCGGCCCGCTCCCGGTCCAGCGCGGCGAGAATCTCCACCTGGTCGTGCTCGGGCAGCTCGCTGAGCACGTCCGCCAACCGCTGGTCGTCCAGGGCCGCCGCGACCTCGTTGCGCCGCGCGTCGGGCAGGTCCTGTAGCGCGTTGGCCAGGTCCGCCGGACGCATGTCCTCCAGCACGGCGAGCAGGTTGGCGGTGCCCCGGGTCTCCGCCACACCACTGAGCCCGCGTACCTGGTTCCAATCGACCTGGTGCAGGTGGCCCCGGCGAGCCAACCGACCGGTCTGCTCGCGAACCGCCACCCGGGTGAGCGACCACTCGCCACTGCGACTGCACTCCATCGCGACGTCGACCACCGACGCCGCGCGGCCCTCCGGGGCGACCTGCACCCGACGATCCAGCAGCTCCTGAAGAACGAGCAGCTCGTTCGGCCGCTTCTCGAACCGGCGCAGATTCAACGTGCCGCTGCCCAGCACGATGGCGTCGGCGTCGATCGAGGTGATCCGGTTGATGGAGAGGAAAATCCGTCGGCGCATCGGCATCTCGGCGACCAGACCCACGACCTCGGGCGGCCGTTGACTCGCGCGCAGCCGGGCCACCGCGTCGCGTACCCGGCCGACCTGGTCGCCGTTGGGGTCGAAGACGGCGACTCCGGCAAGTCGGGCGATGTACACCCGGGTCGGCGTGCTCACGGGCACCAGCCTAGGGGGTAGGTCGACGACCCGGCCGGCGATGGTCCAGGGCCGGCACGGCACGGCAGTGGCCCCGGCGTACGCCCTGAGGGCCTAGTGTCTATCAACATGTCGACCTTGGCTTACGAGATCGTGGACGTTTTCACCGACCGTCCGTACGCCGGGAACCCGCTCGCGGTGGTCTTCGGCGCGGACGGGCTGGCGACCGACCAGATGCAGGCTCTGGCGCGGGAGTTCAACCTGTCGGAGACGGTCTTCGTGCTGCCCGCCACCCAGGTCGGCGCCACCTACCGGGCCCGGATCTTCACGCCGGTCGACGAGTTGCCGTTCGCCGGCCATCCCAGCGTCGGCGCCGCGGTCACCGCCGCCCGCCGGGGCATGTTCCCGACCGGGCAGGTCTATCAGGAATGCGGTGCCGGCGTGCTGCCGATCGAGGTGAGCGGCGCTGCCGCCATCCTGACCGGCGGCAGCCCCACCCTCGGGCCCGAGCTGGAGCCGGAGCCGCTGCTGGAGATGGTCGGGCTCGGCGCTGAGGACCATCCCGGTCCAGCCCCGCGGGTCGCCGGCTGCGGCCTGGAGTTCCCGTTCCTTCCGGTGCACCCCGACGCCCTCGCCCGGGCCCAGGTGAACCCGGTGGCGGCCGGGCGGTACGGCATCGAGCATGTCAGCGTCTTCTCCTGGAACCCGGCGACCCAAACCGCGCACGCCCGGGTCTTCGTCCCGGGTCTCGGCGTACCCGAGGATCCGGCCACCGGGTCGGCCGCGCTCGGTCTCGGGGTGTGGCTGGTCGCCAGCGGCCTGTTGACCGGCGAGGGACGATCGTCGTACACCGTCCTTCAGGGCGTCGAGATGGGCCGGCCGTCCTTGCTGGCCTGCGCCGTGACCGTAGCCGGCGGTGTGGCGGTGGGCGCGAGCGTCGCAGGTCAGGTCATGCCGGTGGCCCGGGGAGAGATCCTCGTCCCGCCGTTCGTCGGCTGACCGCCGACGCGGACCGGCCCGGATGCGAGAGGATGCCGCGGTGACCGACGAACGCGAGAACCACCCCCTGGTCGACGAGGCGATGAAGAAGGCCTCGGTGGCCTGGGTCGCGGTGGCGGGCCGCCCGCCACTCGCCCTGTGGTGCGTACCCCTGGAGTCGGCGCTGTTCGTGGTCAGCGGCCCCGGCGAGCAGGCCGCACCCGGGCTGGCCGAGGCCGACGAGGCCCAGGTGACCCTGCGCGGTGACCACGGTGGCCGGATCGTCACCTGGCCGGCGCAGGTCAGCCGGCTGACACCCGGCACCGAGCAGTGGGACACGCTCGCCCCGCTGGTGGGGGCCAAGCGGTTGAACGCGCCGGGACCGACCACCGAACTCGTCGCCCGCTGGGCTGCCGACGGCTGTGCCCTGGTGCGACTCGCGCCGGCCGGCCAGCCGGCGCACGGCAGCGAGCTGCCGGCCGGATCGCTGGCCGAGCCGCCCCGGCCGACGCCGGCCGTCCGGGCCACCCGTCGGCCGTTCCGGCTGCACCGTGTCCGACGGCGCTGACCCGCCGGCCGCCGAGGCGACGCCCGTCCGGGGCACGTGCGTGGCTACGCCGGTGCGCCGACCGGGCTCGGCGCCTCGTCGACCAGGTCGACCACCTCGCGGAGGGACCCCAGTGTCCGGCCGGCCCAGGCGGCGTCGAGGTTGAACACCAGATGGTCGGCGAGGTCGGGCGAGGCGAGTCGGGCCGCGCTCAGGCCGGCGCGCTGCGCACCTGTCAACTCCTGGCTGCCGCCGTCACCCACGTAGAGGCAGTCCGCCGGAGACAGGCCCAGTCGCGCGCAGGCGGCCAGATAAAGGCTCGCGTCCGGCTTGCATCGCCCCACCTGCACGGAGAACACCTGGACGTCGAGCAGCGGGGCGATCGCCAGCTCGGGCAGGAACGCCGGCAGCTCGTGGGTGCAGTCGCTGATCACACCAGTGCGTACCCCACGTCGCCGCAGCGCCCGCAGGGTCGGTACGGCCTCGTCCCGTAGCCGGGTGTCCGCGCGTACGGCCCGGTGCCGGGCGGCGGCGGCAGCCCGCACCGCCTCCGCGGAAGGGTGTACGCCGGCCTGCTCGCACACCCAGCGCAGGGTCGCCTCGACCGTGTCGAAGCGCCCGCTGGCGCGTTCGTAGAAGCTGCGGTCGAGCACCTCAAGGAAGGTGGCCGGCGGGCAGCCGAGCAGTTCGGCGGTGCTGAGGTGACCCTTGCCACGCTGCACCGGACGGGTCAACGTGCCGAAGAAGTCGAACAGCACCGCCCGGAACCTGGGCATGGCAACCGCCTCCGGGCGGACGGGGAGGAGCCCTGACGAGGACGCGCATGAGCGTAACCGAACCTTGACGGAAAGGGGCGTCCGGGCGACGTGTGAAGATTGCACCTCGTGGTCCCCGAACCCCATCGTCCCCCGCTTGACCTGCGGACCGGCGCGGCTCTTGCCGTGGCCGTCCTCGCCGTCTCGTCATCCGCGCCGCTGATCGCCTTCGCCGCCGCGCCCGCCCTGGCGGTCGCGTTCTGGCGCAACGTGCTGGCGGTCGCCGTGCTGAGTCCGTTCGCGCTGACCCGCCGGCGGTCCGAGTTCCGCTTCGTGGCCACCGGCGTCGGCCGTCGCGAGGGCATGTTCTGTGTCCTTTCCGGGGTGGCACTGGCGGCACACTTCGCCACCTGGATGCCGAGTGCGAAGCTCACCTCGGTCGCCGCGGCAACGGCGCTGGTGGCCACCCAGCCGGTCTGGCAGGGGCTGATCGCCCGGGCGCAGGGCCGCCGCCTGCCGGTGGGTGTCTGGGCCGGCATCGGGGTGGCGGTGGCCGGGGCGGTGCTGGCGACCGGAGCCGACTTCACGGTCTCCGGCCAGGCTTTCGCGGGCGATCTGCTGGCGCTGGCCGGTGGGCTGTTCGCGGCGGTGTACACCGCGCTGGGGGAGCGTGCCCGGGTCACCGTGAGCAACGCCACCTACACCACCATCTGCTACAGCGTGTGCGGGCTGATCCTGCTGGTGGTCTGCCTGGTCGGCGGGGTTCCGCTGAGCGGCTTCGACACCGGCACCTGGCTGGCCGTGCTCGCCCTGGTCGGCGGGGCGCAGCTGCTCGGCCACTCGATGTTCAGCTACGCGCTGCGGCGGGTCTCGGCCACCACGGTCAGCGTGCTGATCCTCCTGGAGGCGCCCGGTGCGGCGCTGATCGGCTGGGCGTGGCTGGGTCAGCTGCCCGACCCGGTGACCCTGCCCGGCCTGTCGCTGCTGCTGGTCGGTGTGGCCGTGGTGGTGTTGTCCAGCGCCCGCACGGCCCGGCGTACGGCACGGGTCAGTACGGCGGTGCCGGCGGACGCCGCCCCGGTCCGCGACTGAGCGCAGCCTTGCCCGGTCACACCTCGTGCACCTCCAGCACCCGGGTCTGCGGCGCGGTCTCGCCCAGCGTCCCGCGCAGCGCGGTCCGCTCCGGGTCAGCCAGGAACGCCTGGTAGCCGGCCCGGGTGTCGAAGCGGATGACGTGGACCTCGGTACGCCCGTCGCCGGTGCGCAGCCGCCGTTCCAGCCGCCCGCCGTGCCGGGGCAACAGCGCGAGCACGGTGTCCTCGTACCGTTGCCCGGCCTCGACCGCGCCGTCGGGCAGCTCCACCAGTGCGACCAGGCGCACCGCGGCGGCCGGGTCGGTGACCAGCGACTTCCAGAACTGGTGATCGACGTGGCCACCCGGGATGCCCTCCCGGCGACCGGTGTCCAGGTAGCCATGCCGGCGGTAGAAGCCCGGAGCCTGGAACGAGAACGAGGCGACCGAAATCTCCGTGCAGCCGCGTCGTCGGGCCTCCTGCTCGGCCGCCGCCAGCAACCGGCCGCCCCAGCCTTCGCCACGGCGATCAGCACGGACCCAGACCATGTTGATCCCCGCGCAGGTGCCCCAACTCCAGCCGGTCAACCCGGCCACCAGTTCGCCGTCCGCGTCGGTGACCCGGACGGACAGCTCCGCCTCGTCGGCGACGCCGGTGGCCCGCTGGTTGAAGGCGGTCAGCTCGGCATCCAGCCGGGCGGTCAGCTCCTCGTCCTTGCCGAGCACCCGCAGGTTGACACCCTCCGTGACGGTCATGGCGCGAAGTATGGCAATGTTTCCCGACCGGGGCGACCCGGTTGCCCCGCGCGATGCGGCGCAGGCCAAGCGACCCGCTTGCGCCGCGGGGGCCGTCAGTCCGGGATGCCCACCGCGGCGGCGCTGGCCGCCCAGAGCCGCGCCGCGAGCCGCGCATCGGCCGCCTTGGGCCAAGGACGGCGTGGCCGGCAGTCGAAGTAGTAGGCACCGCCCGTCAGCCGGGACCGGTCCTGGTTGGCCAGCCACACCAGCGTCTGCGCGCCCTTCGCCGGGCTGCGGAACGGCAACAGACGCATGCCCAGGGCGACCACCCGGCTCTCGTTGCCGAAGCGGGTGCGGACCACCCCGGGATGGAAGCAGTACGAGTCGACCCGGGGCCACCGCCGGGCCGCCTCGGCGGTGAACAGGATGTTCGCCTGCTTGCTGGTGCCGTACGCGGACATCGGGCGGTAGCGGCGCAGCGACGCGTTCAGGTCGTTCGGGTCGAGCGTGCCGCTGCGATGCGCGCCGGAGGCGGTCACCACCATTCGACCCACCCGGTCGGCCAGCAGGTTGGCCAGCAGGAAGGGCGCCAGGTGATTGGCCTGGATGGACAGCTCGAAACCGTCGACCGTGGTGACCGGCTGGAGCACGATCGCGCCGGCGTTGTTGGCCAGCACATCGATCCGGTCGTACGCGGCGCGCAGCCGCTCGGCCATCTGCCGCACGTCGTCGAGGACGGCGAAGTCGGCGCGGAACACCTCGGGCCGCTCCCCGGAGGATTCGCGTACCTCGTCGGCGGCAGCCCGCAGTCGGGCCGGATCCCGGCCGACCAGGACGACCCGGTCGCCCCGGCAGGCGAGATCGATGGCGGCGGCCAACCCGATGCCGGAACTCGCTCCGGTGATCACGACCAGTCGACGGTCAGTGACATCTTCCACAGGTCCATTCACCGCGGTCACGGCACGAGGTTACCGTGGCGTCACAAGCGCCTTTGGGATCGTTAAGCAAGGGGGCGGCGGACCTGCCGTACCCGAAAGGAGCGCCGCCGATGGCCGTTGTTGGGCGTCCCCGTCGGTCCTGTCTCGCCGTGCCCGGATCGAGCGTCAAGATGCTCGGCAAGGCCCAGGGACTCCCGGCCGACCAGGTCTTCCTCGACCTGGAGGACGCGGTCGCCCCCCTGGCCAAGCCGGACGCCCGCAAGAACATCGTGGCCGCGCTGAACGAGGGCGACTGGGCCGGCAAGACCCGGGTCGTCCGGGTCAACGACCTCACCACCCCGTGGACGTACCGGGACGTCATCGACGTGGTGGAGGGGGCGGGGGCCAACCTCGACTGCGTGATGCTGCCGAAGGTGCAGAACGCGGCGCAGGTGCAGTGGCTGGACATGACCCTCGCCCAACTGGAGAAGACCCTCGGCCTGGAGGTGGGCCGGATCGGCATCGAGGCGCAGATCGAGAACGCCGCCGGCCTGGTCAACGTCGACGCCATCGCCGCCGCGTCGCCACGCGTCGAGACGATCATCTTCGGCCCGGCCGATTTCATGGCCTCGATCAACATGAGGTCGTTGGTGGTCGGCGCCCTCATTCCTGACTACCCGGGCGACCCGTACCACTACATCCTGATGCGCATCCTGATGGCCGCTCGGATGCACGACAAGCAGGCCATCGACGGCCCGTTCCTGCAGATCCGGGACACCGACGCGTTCCGCGAGGTCGCCAAGCGGTCGGCGGCGCTCGGCTTCGACGGCAAGTGGGTGCTGCACCCCGGGCAGATCGAAGCCGCGAACGAGGTCTACTCGCCGGCCCAGGCCGACTACGACCACGCCGAACTGATCCTCGACGCGTACCAGCACTACACCTCGGAGGCGGGTGGCCGGCTGGGTGCGGTGATGCTCGGCGACGAGATGATCGACGAGGCTTCCCGCAAGATGGCCCTGGTGATCGCCGCCAAGGGCCGGGCAGCCGGCATGACCCGCACCACGACGTTCGACCCGCCGGCCGAGTAGCCCTACCACTCACCCCACGCCCGCCCCGACCTCGGCCGGGGCGGGCGTGGCTGGTCAGGTGGTGGAGGACGAGTTCGCGATGGCGAAGGCGATCGCGATGGCGTAACCGATGATCACCAGCGCGAGCAGCCCGGTGAGGACCCAGCCGACGATGATGGCGGCCTTGGCCATCCCCTCGCCGCTCTCACCGGTCTCCCGGATCTGGCGCATGGCGACATGTCCCATGATGGCGCCGACCGGGGCGGTGATACATGAGCCGATCCCGATCAGGGAGAGGACCAGGGCGACGATCGCCATGGTGTTCGTCTTCTGCTGCGGGTAGCCGTACCCGGGCGGGGGATAGCCGTAGCCGGGCGGGGGCGGCGGGTAGCCGGCGGGTTGAGCCGGCGGGTAAGCGGCGGGCTGAGCCGGCGGGTAACCGGTCGGCGGGTACGGCGCGGCGGCCGGGTCCGACTTCATACCGGCGTACGGGTCGGCGTGCGGCTGGTACGGCTCGTACCCGGGAGGCTGCGGTGGAATCGGTGGCTGCGGGCTGACCGGCAGGGTCGGGTCGGCGGGTGGGCCGGACGGCTGGCCGGTCGATGCGGGGTCCGGCCAGCCGCCGGCCGGCGGGGGTTGCGTCATCGGGCATCTCTTCCGTCGCGATGATGTGGCGCAGTCAGGGTAGTCACCGTCGCGCACCCCGCGACGCGCCCGGCACCGGGTGCGCGTTGCCCGACAGCGGCGGGAAGGGCAGGATCTCGGCATGGGGATTGACGCGCGTGCGGCGGACCGTTCCGGCAACAGACCGAGACGGGACGTCAGCCGACCGGGCATGAGCCGGCGGCCACGCTCCGCCGCGGCACCGGAGCCCGGCGACCAGGATGCTCCGGCGGCACTGCCCGAGCCGGTGACCATGCGGCTGGATGGCAAGGTCGCGCTGGTGACCGGGGCGGGCAGCCCGGACGGCATCGGCTACGCCACCGCTCGCCGGTTGTCCGACCTCGGCGCCCGGGTGGCGATCGTGTCGACCACCCGGCGCATCCACGAGCGGGCCGGTGAGCTCGGGGTGACCGGTTTCGTCGCCGACCTCACCGACGAGTCGGAGGTGGGCGCGCTGGCCGACGCGGTGGCGGAGCAACTCGGCGATGTCGAGGTGCTGGTCAACAACGCCGGCCTGGCCAGCCGGGCCAGCCCGGAGGTGCTGCGTCCGGTCGCGCAGCTCAGCTACGAGGAGTGGCAGGGCGAGATCGACCGGAACCTGACCACGGCCTTCCTGTGCAGCCGGGCCTTCATCGCCGGGATGGCCGAGCGCGGTTGGGGCCGGATCGTGAATCTGGCCGCGACCGCCGGTCCGGTCAACGCATTGCCCACCGAGGCGGCGTACGCCGCGGCCAAGGCGGGCGTGGTGGGCCTGACCCGGGCGCTGGCCATGGAGATGATCGCCGACGGAGTGACGGTCAACGCGGTGGCCCCGGGCACCATCTACACCGCGGCCTCGACGATGGCCGAGATCAAGCAGGGTCTGGGTACGCCGGTCGGACGCCCCGGTACCCCCGACGAGGTGGCTGCGGCGATCACGTTCCTCTGCTCACCCGCCGCGTCCTACATCACCGGGCAGATGCTGGTGGTCGACGGCGGCAACAGCGTCCGGGAGGCCCAGTTCCGCTGAACGGGCTCAGGTGCTGGTGCCGTCGGAGCCGGCCCAGATCGCCAGTGCCAGCCAGCCGCAGCAGGCCAGCAGGAAGAGGCCGGTGAAGATGTAGCTGAGGATCAGGCCCCAGGTGGCCAGCTGCTCGCCGTCCTCGCCGCTGCTGCGCAGCTGCCGCTTGGCCAGCTGACCGAGGGCGATGCCGGCGGGAGCGAAGACGAAGGCGAAGACCAGCGACAGGATGGCCAGTACGTTGGTGCCGCGTCCGCTGCCCTGGCCGGCCGGCGGTCCGTACTGCCCGTAGGGCACCTGCGGGGCGTACGGCGGTTGTTGCCCCCACTGCTGGCCGTGTGGCGGCTGCCCGGGATGCTCGTACGCCGGCTGTCCGTACGCCGGTTGCTCGCCCTGCTGCCCGTACGGTTGGCCGTACTGCGGCTGCTGCCCGCCCGGCGGTGGCTCGTAGGGCGACGGTGGTTGGTCCGGCTCCGGTGGTTGGCCCACGCTCTCCTCCTCCGTACCGACCCACGCTTTCCGCGTGGCCCGTCCGCCCTGGTGGGAAGGCCCTCTTTGCGGGACGCTACCCGCAGCGGTGAAGCTTTTCACAGGGGTTGTGTGGACTGCTCGTCTTGGCCGCCCCGGTCCGGGCGACGATACTGATCGAGCGTTTAGTTACCAGTGAGTAGGTGCGCCGAATTCCGGAGGCTGAGATGGCTCGACTCGCGCAGACGCCCGGCCTGACCGACGAGCAGCAGTCGATCCTGGGAACCGTCCGGGAGTTCGCGGACAAGGAGATCATTCCGCACGCGCAACGTCTGGAGCACGCCGACGAGTACCCGGCCGACATCCTCGACGGCATGAAGGAGATGGGCCTGTTCGGGCTCACCATCGCCGAGGAGTACGGCGGTCTCGGTGAGTCCCTGCTGACCTACGCCCTGGTGGTGGAGGAACTCTCCCGGGGCTGGATGTCGATCTCCGGCATCGTCAACACGCACTTCATCGTGGCGTACCTGATCTCCCAGCACGGCTCCGTCGAACAGCGGGCCCGGCTGTTGCCGAGGATGGCTGCCGGCGAGGTGCGGGGTGCCTTCTCCATGTCGGAACCGGAGTGTGGCTCCGACGTCTCGGCGATCAGATCGAAGGCGGTCCGCGACGGCGACCGCTTCGTCATCAACGGGCAGAAGATGTGGCTTACCAACGGCGCGTACTCGTCGGTGGTGGCCACCCTCGTCCGGACCGAGACCGGCGCGGACACGGTCTACGGCAACATGAGCACCTTCCTGCTGGAGAAGGAGCCCGGCTTCGGCGAGACCGCCCCGGGCCTGACCATCCCCGGCAAGATCGACAAGATGGGTTACAAGGGCGTCGAGACCACCGAGATGGTGCTCGACGGCGTCACCGTTCCCGACAGCGCCGTCCTCGGCGGACCCGACCAGGTGGGTCGGGGCTTCTACCAGATGATGGACGGCATCGAGGTCGGCCGGGTCAACGTCGCCGCCCGAGCCTGCGGCATCTCCATCCGGGCCTTCGAACTGGCCGTCGCGTACGCCCAGCAGCGCCGGACCTTCGGTCAGCCGCTCGCGGGGCACCAGGCCATCGCCTTCAAGCTGGCCGAGATGGGTACGAAGATCGAGGCGGCGCATGCCTTGATGGTCAACGCGGCCCGGCTCAAGGACGCCGGCCAGCGCAACGACGTCGAGGCCGGGATGGCGAAGCTGCTCGCCTCGGAGTACTGCGCCGAGGTCGTCCAGGAGGCGTTCCGCATCCACGGCGGCTACGGCTACTCCAAGGAGTACGAGATCGAGCGGCTGATGCGGGAAGCCCCGTTCCTGCTCATCGGCGAGGGCACCTCGGAGATCCAGAAGACGATCATCTCCCGGGGCCTGCTCCGCGAGTACAAGCTCTGAGCATCAACTGCGGCGGGTCAGCCCGGCGGCGGCCCGCTCCACGATCAGGCAGCGGTCCTCGACATAGTCGATGCCGGCCTCCTCGGCGATCCGCCGGGCCTGCGGCGAGACGATGCCGAGCTGCAACCACACCGCCGGGGCGCCGATCGCCACCGCCTGCCGAACGACTTCCACGGCGTCGTCGGCCGGCCGGAACACGTCGACCAGGTCGACCGGGTGCGGGATGTCGGCCAGGGACCGGTACACCGGCTCGCCGAAGAGTTCGTCGGCGGTCGGGTTGACCGGGATGATGCGCCAGCCATGCCGCTGCATCTCCAGCGGTACGCGGTGAGCAGCCTTGAACGGATCGCGGGACGCGCCGACGACGGCGATCACGGCGGCGTCGGCGAGAATCTTCTGGGCGGAACGCACCTGCCGACTGTAGCCGCGTCCCCGGCGGGCCGCCGGATCGACCGACGGGACCTCGCGGCGCGCTCGGCCTCGCCCGGCCCGGGGTCCAAGAGTCGATCAGAGCAGGCTCAGTTGCTCGGGCGGCGGTGTCGGTGCTTGCT
This sequence comes from Verrucosispora sp. WMMD573, assembly GCF_027497175.1. Lineage (NCBI taxonomy): Bacteria > Bacillati > Actinomycetota > Actinomycetes > Micromonosporales > Micromonosporaceae > Micromonospora > Verrucosispora sp. WMMD573. The sequence continues at coordinate 2,159,598 of NZ_CP114901.1, forward strand.
GTGGCGTGTTGCGGTGTTCACCAGCCCCGGACCGGAGCAGTCCGTGACGACGGGCGGCGATGCGAACCCGCGCGGTCAGCTCTCGCTGGTAGGACTGCGGCGCGTACGCGCCCGCCCGGTACAACTCCCGGTAGCGCGGCACCAGCCGGGGATGCTCCCGCCCGAGCCACCGCGCGTACCACTCGCGGGCGCCGGGGCGCAGGTGCAGCGCAAGCGGCGTCACGCTGGCTGCGCCCGCGGCGGCGATCGTCGCCACGGTGGCCTCGATGGACTCGTCCGCGTCGGACAGACCGGGCAGGATCGGCGCCATCAGCACGCCCACCTCGAAGCCGGCGTCGGCAAAGCGGCGTACCGCGTCGAGCCGCCGGCGCGGGCTCGGCGTGCCGGGCTCGACCGAGCGCCACAGCTGCTCGTCGAGGAAGCCGACGGAGAAGGAGACGCTCACCCGGGCAACCTCGGCCGCCTGCCGCAGCAGCGGGAGATCACGCTGGATCAGGGTGCCCTTGGTCAGGATCGAGAACGGATTGGCGAAGTCGCGCAGCGCCTCGATGATCGGCGGCATGAGCCGGTAACGCCCCTCGGCCCGCTGGTAGCAGTCGACGTTCGTGCCCATCGCCACGTGCGCGCCGTGCCAGCGCGGCGCGGCCAGCTCACGACGAAGCAGCTCACCTGCGTTGACCTTGACGACCACCCGCGTGTCGAAATCCGCCCCCGCGTCGAAGTCTAGGTAGGTATGGGTATTTCGGGCAAAGCAGTAAAAACACGCATGACTGCATCCGCGGTACGGGTTGACGGTCCACTCGAACGGGACGCGGGAGCTGCCCGGGACCTTGTTGAGGATCGACTTGGCGCGCACCTCGTAGAAGGTCATGCCGGCGAAATCGGGGGTGTCGAAGGTGCGGACGACCGCATCGGGCAGCGCCAGCGGCAGGGGTGGTGTCGCTGGCGCTGCCCGTCCGGGAACTCCCTCGACCGGGGGAGCGGTGAGGTTGTCCCAGCGCATGGCCAGTATTCGAACACATGTGCTATCCGTGTGCAAGTGACTCGCCGGACACCCGCGTGTGGGTGCCCGACGGTGGGGGCAGGATGAGGGCATGTCGACCTTCGTCTACGACGGGGACTGCGCCTTCTGCACCCGCTGCGCGGAGTTCATCGAGCGCCGCATCCCGACCGGTGCTCGCGTCGTGCCCTGGCAGTTCGCCGACCTCGACCGGCTCGGTGTGACCGAGGCGGAGTGCGAGGAGGCGGTGCAGTGGGTCGGTGCCGACGGCAGCCGGGCCGCCGGCCCGGACGCCATCGCCGCGCTGCTCGCCAGCAGCGGCCGCGGGTGGCGGATCGCCGGGGCCGGGCTACGGCTTCCACCGGTACGCGCCGCCGCCTGGCCCGTGTACCGCTGGGTGGCCCGCAACCGGCACCGGATGCCCGGCGGCACGGCCGCCTGCTCGCTGCCCCAGGAGACCCGGGACCGCCTCTACGGCCCCTCCGCCGGCTGACACCTCGCCAGCCCGCCCGCGCTACGGCTCGCGTGGCGCAATCTTGGACAGTTCCCGTTAGGCGTTAACGGAAACTGTCCAAGATCTACGGGGCGACGCCCGGAATGCGGCTGTCGATGGCCTCGGTGGTTGGGGCGGCACGGTTCGGCTGCTTGTCGGCCCGGGTCTCGTGCGAGCACGGATCGTGGACCGGTCAGGGCGCTGTCGGGTCCGGTATCGGCTCGCCGCCACCGCGTCGTGTCTTCGCGGGCGCGGCGGTGCCGGCCGGCGGCACCGTGCGGGTCGTCAGTGCGCCATCCGGTCCGGCGTCCTCCGTGATCGGTGCGGTGTCCACCCGCCCGCCGACCTGAGCATCAACAGGCGGGGCATCGGCCGCTGGGGAGCGGCTGTTCGACGGGGCATCGGCCGGCAGCGGGACGGAGTCGAGCCTTCGCTGGTCGGGCGTGGACCTGCGGGCCAGGAGCTGTCGCGTTGCGACGAGCGGGCGGACCTTCTCCAGCGGCAGGAAGCTGGTCATGGCGACCAGGTGGGGTGCGAACGAGATGGTGATGGTCGCGATCGTCACCAGGTGGAACGAGTAGAAGAAGCCGACAGTGGCGAGCCGCCAGCGCTCGGGCAGCACGAAGACCAGGGGGCTGAGCAGTTCGAAGGCGAGGATGCCGAACTGGGCGACGAGCAGCAGGTGGGGCACCTGCGCGATCAGGTCCGCCAGGTCGGTGCCGCGTCGGATGATCGCTTTGGCGAGCACCGAGCCGGTCGCCCAGTCCAGGCCGCCGAAGCGGAACTTCGCCCAGGCGGCCAGGAAGTAGGTGCAGACCACCGAGATCTGGGTGACCCGCAGCGCCCAGCCGCCGGCCTCCGTCCTGGTCGGGTCGCCGTGCCGGGCCCGGCCCGCGGTGGGTAGCACGGCCAGCGCGACGAGCAGGGCGAACCGGTCGTGGTCCACCTTGCCGTAGCTCATCGCGATGATCATCCACTCCAGGTAGAGCGCGAAGACCGTCCAACCGAGCAGTCGGGGGGCCCGTCCGGTCGCGGCGAGCAGGGCCAGTAGCAGCAGGGCCCAGAAGATCACGCTCACCAGCGTCGCGGTGGGGGTGGGCAGTGGCAGTACCCGCCCGACGAAGAGCGGTTGGTAGAGGTTGCCGGGCACGTCGACGCGGTCGCGTACCCAGGGGGTGAAGACGACCAGGTCGGCGGCGACGAAGAGGTAGACAAGCGTGCGGAACGCGGCAACCCGACCGCGAGGCACCGCTTCGGTGAGCCAGCGACTCATCGGGCGACTTGCCAGTGGACGACGGTCTCGTCGACCCACCGGCCGGTGGGCCGACGGTCGGTGATGTCGTGCCACCGGATCACGATCCGGACCTCGGCCAGTTCCGGTGCGTCGGGATGGCGTCGGCCGTACGCCTCGGCGATCTCGCGCAACCGGCTGGGGTCGGCAACGTACCGGCTCTGTTGGCCTTCGATCTCGGCTCGGCGGATGCCGGTCGCGCCCTCGCCCAGGTCGACGAGGTTGCCGCTGAGGTCGACCCCTTCGACCCGGGTGTCCGGGGCGTCCGCGTCGGCCGGATCGGAGGTGGAGTACATCCGGAAGGGACCGAACGGGAAGTGGTCGTCCACGCCCCAGACGGTGCCAGCGAGCAGGACGGCGAGGCCGAGTGCCGTCACCGCCACCCGCGCCGTACGGCCGCGGCTCGTCAACGCATCCATCGTTCGCCGAAGATACGGCACCGGCGCGCGTTCAAGTGGCCTCATCGGCGGGCCGTGTCCCAGCTGTGACGAGGCCCGGCGTCCTGGTGGGAGTGCGGACGCCGATGGCCGGGCCCGTCACGGGCCCGGCCATCGTGTCGGTGAGATCAGTGCTTGTGCTCGGCGAGCTTCTTGCGCACGTCATCCATGTCGAGCGCCTGAACCTGCTCGATGAGGTTCTCCAGGGCCGACTCCGGCAGCGCGCCCGGCTGAGCGAAAACGATCACGCCGTCGCGGATCGCCATGATGGTCGGGATGGACCGGATGTCGAACTTGGCGGCGAGTTCCTGCTGCGCCTCGGTGTCCACCTTGCCGAAGGTGATGTCGCCATGCTTGTCGGAAGATCGCTCGTAGACCGGAGCGAACCGCTTGCAGGGACCGCACCAGTCGGCCCAGAAGTCGACCAGCACGATGCCGTTGGCCTCGGTCACCTGGTCGAAGTTCGCCGTGGTCAGCTCGACGGTTGCCATGTGAGTCTCTCCGATCACGCGGAACAGCTACGTCTGGTGGAACTCGGGCGTACCCCATCGCATTCCCGCCGTGGTGCCACCGTAACCCTGGTCGCAGTCCGGGTGGGGCCTTTGTCCGCATCGATCGGCATCGGTTTCTCGGAGGTGTCCGCAAATCGCACATGCATGTCGCATTTGCGTGACCGCCCGTAATGGGAGCGTTTCCAATGAGATCAACGCTCTGGCCGGGTACGAAGCGGTAACTTTGGCGCTGACGAGCGGGGATTCGACCTGCGGAGATCGCCTTTTGACCGACGATCAGTCACCCAGAGTAATGTAACAAAAAGATAAATGTGACGTCGGTCTCTGTGCGACCGGACGGACGTACGGCAGAATCTTGAGGCATCAGAGCGTGGGCGGCGGGTGCCGGGGAGGGCCCCGCCGCTCATTGCGTCCGGCCTCGGTCGACGGTCGTCGGCCCCGCCCGCGCAGGTGCTGATCAAGCGGTCTTCGTCCCGCCGGCGGATGTGACATTCCGGTGCCTGTCCCGCCCCACGACGCGCCTTAACCCTCGATAAGGCATGCTGTGCCGAACTCCGCCGCCTCCGTCGAAGGAGACCTGGATGCAGTTCGGCCGCTACTACGAGGAGTTCGAGGTCGGCGCGGTCTACCGGCACTGGCCGGGCAAGACGGTCACCGAGTACGACGACCACCTGTTCTGCCTGCTCACCATGAACCACCATCCGCTGCACCTGGACGCGCACTACGCCGAGACGGCGAGTCAGTTCAAGCGCAACGTCGTGGTCGGCAACTACATCTACTCGCTCCTGCTCGGCATGTCGGTGCCGGACGTCAGCGGCAAGGCCATCGCGAACCTGGAGATCGAATCGCTGCGGCACGTCGCTCCGACCTTTCATGGCGACACGATCTACGGCGAGACCACGGTGCTCGACAAGCGGGAGTCCGCCTCCAAGCCGGATCGTGGCGTGGTGGCGGTGGAGACCCGCGGCTACAACCAGGACGGCACGCTGGTCTGCGTCTTCCGGCGCAAGGTGATGGTCCCCAAACGGGAGTACGCGGCGGCAGCCGTTCCGGACGGTGTCGACCCCGAGCGGCCGAGCTTCCCCGAGCCCCGCTGACCCGTACCCGGGTGGTTCCGCCCGAGGTGGGCTCGTCGCACCCGCTCGGCGGGGGCACGGCGCCGCGCCGCGGCGGGTTACCGGCGTCGGGGTTCGGTCCCCGGTCCGGGCGCATATGCTGGCGCCGGAGGTCCCGCCATGAGCGAGCGAATCACCACCGCCACCGCCTACTCCGCCACCGAGTGGGACCTGCTCACCAGTCTGCCGGGACGGGTGATCGTGGCCGCTGCCCAGCCCGGCCCGGGGCGTCCGCACCGGGGGGTGGCGGCGGGCCTCGCCGGACTGGACGCCGTGGCGGCCGGACGGGCCTTCGACAGTGATCTCGTCCGGGCGGTGGTGGCCGCGATCTACGCGCGGCACGACGGGCCATCGCCGTCGGGGACCCAGCTCACCGACCTGGTGAACGTGCTCGCCGCCTGCCGGTCCGTCGTGCGGGTACTGGATCGTCATGCCGACCCGGCCGACTCGGCGGCCTACCGGCAGTGGGTGCAGTCAGTGGCCGCCCGCGTCTGTTGTACCGCCTCCTCGGCGTTGTCCGGCGGCATGCTGGCTCCCGCCGACCGCCGTCTCCTCGACCGGCTCGGCGACGCCCTCGACCTGTGCTGACCGCGGTGTCGCCGGGGCCGGGCGGCCGGGTGCGGCCCGCCCCGCGGGGCGTAACGTGCGTGACCGTGACCGGTGAGCAGCTCGACGTCGGCGTGGGTCCATGGCCCGGGGACCTGCCGGAGGACCCCCGCTACGACCCGGAACTGCTCGCCGCGGGGGACCGGCGCAACGTCGTCGACAAGTACCGCTACTGGCGGCGCGAGGCGATCGTCGCCGACCTGGATCGGCGGCGGCACGACTTCCACGTGGCGATCGAGAACTGGCAGCACGACCTGAACATCGGGACTGTGGTACGCAACGCCAACGCGTTCCTGGCGGCCGAGGTGCACATCGTGGGCCGGCGGCGCTGGAACCGCCGCGGCGCGATGGTAACCGACCGCTACCAGCACGTACGCCACCACGGGACAATCGACCAGTTGATCCTCTGGGCATCGGAGCGCGGCCTGCCGCTGGTCGGCATCGACAACCTGCCCGGCTGCCGGCCACTGGAGACCGCCACGCTGCCGCGGCGGTGCGTCCTGCTGTTCGGTCAGGAGGGTCCGGGCCTTTCCGAGGCCGCGCACTCCGCGTGCGACGAGATCTTCTCCATCGCCCAGTACGGCTCGACCCGCTCGATCAACGCAGGGGTGGCGAGCGGAATCGCCATGCACACCTGGATCCGCACCCACGCCTCCCCACCCCCCACCTAACAGCCCACCCACCCCGCACCCACCCCCGCCTGCAGTCGATCATGAAGTTGTTGTCGCGACACGCCGAGGAGGGGGATAACAACTTCATGATCGAGCGGGGATGCGGGGGGGCGGTGGGTTGGGGGGAATGGGGGCGCTCGGCTTGACGGGGAGCCGCCAGGGGGTGACGGTGGAGTGGTGACGGTTGCGGTGAGTTGTCCCAGATGCGGCGGGTCGGTGCGGGCGCCGGACCTCATGCATCCGGAATCCCGCTGTCCCGACTGTGGGCCGGTCGCCCCGCTGCACGTGCCCGAGCACATCGGTGCCGAGATCGTGGCCAGCGTGGTCGAACATATCCAGACCGCCGCCCAGTCGCAGCGGCCGGTGGTTCCGCTGTGGTGTCCGTGGCCGCTGCCTCCGGGTTGGACCACCACGGGAGTGGCGTGGGCCGGCGACGACCGGCTCGGGGTACGCGCCACGGCGGTCGCCTGTGCCGGGCCGGCGCCGTTGGGCGGTGGGCCGGCGGATCTGGTCTTCGTGGCCGAGGAGCCCGGTGTGGGGCTGGGCACGCGATACGCCGGGGTGCCCGGCCCGGACGCCGGTCCGGAACTGGCGGAGGCGCTGACCGACCCCGGCCCGGGGCATCCTGGCCACGTCGGACGCGCCGGGATCAAGGTGGCCGGTCACCCAACTCCACTGTGGTTGGTGAACTCGTTACCGGATCGAAGCGCGTACGCCGGCGAGGCTCGGGGAATGTGGCTCTATGCGATAGCCTGGCCGGCGAGTGCGGGGCATCTGCTCGCGGAGGACGTGCTGCTGCACGACCTGGTCGAGTGGACGCCGCCCGAGCTCGTGTACGGCGCACCATCTCCGTATCTGCACGGGAAGGCTTGACAAGTCTCCCTGAATGTCGGAGAACGGACGCAGATATTCACGGTAAGACACCACGCTGATACTCTGGGTGCCGCTGCGGTAATGGGACCCGGCGCCGCGCGAGAGGATGGCCCGCCATGGTCAAGAAGGTCCTCACCTGGGCCGGAATCGCATTCTTGATCTTCTTCGTCGCCTACCGGCCAAATTCCGCCGCGGACGTGTTCAAGTCGCTGGGTGGCGGCATCATGGACATCGCCCAAGGCTTCGGCGACTTCTTCACCTCACTGGTCGCCTAGCCTCCGATGGGAAGCCCCTCCGGCCCACCCTTCGATCCCGACGATCCCGACCGGGCCCGCCGGGAACGCGACACAGAGCCGATCCCTCGAATCGATCCGGACGACGGGCCGGGCTACGGCACCGGCCCCCGTCGCTCCGACGGTCCGTCCTTCTCCGACGACGCCGGCTATGGCGACGGTCCGTACGCCGGCGAGGGTCGGTCGGGTCGGGCCTGGGCACGCGACCCGGAGGCCGGTTACCTGTCCCCGGAGATCTCCGAGGAGGAGTTGGCCGGCCTGCGCGCCGATGCCAGCGGCACCACTCCCCGCAGGGTGCTGCCGCTGGAGGACGAGCCCAGCTCGTTGGTCGCCCGATACCTGTTTCCGACCGAGCGGTACCGGGGCGAGTGGAAGCGGCACTGGGTCCACCTCGTCACCCCGATCATCGTCGGCATCGCAGCCACCTTCGTGCTCGGCTACCTCTCCGGCTTCCTCGCCGGTCAGGACGTCGGCGCGCTCACCACGATCGCGGTGCTGCTCTGGTTCGCGGTCATGGGCTGGGTGGCGTGGCGGGTCGCCGACTGGTGGTACGACCGCTTCATCCTGACCAACAAACGGGTGATGGTGGTCAACGGCATCGTCACCCGGAAGGTGGCGATGATGCCCCTGACCCGGGTGACCGACATGAAGTACGAGCAGACGCCAGCGGGCCGAGCGCTCAACTATGGCACCTTCGTGCTGGAGTCCGCCGGTCAGGAGCAGGCGCTACGCGAGGTCAAGAACCTGCCCAACCCCAACGAGCTCTATCTGCGCGTCGTCGAGGAGATGTACGAGCCGCAGGCGGTCGAGGCCCGGTTGGGCAAGGAGCAGGACGAGGCGAAGGCCGACGACGGTGCCTGAAACTTCCTGACCGAACATCGGAGATATTGCGCACCTTCCGTCCTCGACCCGCTGGTCACGCTGTGGCAGGCTGCGGCAGGATCAGGCACGGAGGTGGCGTGTGGCCAGCAGCAATCCGCTGGAAGACGAGTTTCGCGACTTCGTCGCGGCCCGCTCCGGCGCCCTGCTGCGTACCGCGTACCTGCTCACCGGGGACTGGGGCACCGCGGAGGATCTTCTCCAGACCGCGCTGACCAAGACGTATCTGGCGTGGAAGCGGCTGGGTGGGATCGAGGCGATCGAGCCCTACGCCCGACGAGTCATGGTCAACACCTCGACGAGTTGGTGGCGGCGTCGCTGGCACGGTGAGCGGCCGACCGAGGCGCTGCCCGAACAGGCCGCCACCGACGAGATCGAACGCCAACTGGACCGGGACGTGCTCTGGCGGCACCTGCGTGCGCTGCCCGCCCGGCAGCGTGCGGTGCTGGTGCTGCGTTTCTACGAGGACATGTCGGAGGCGCAGACCGCCGCCATGCTGGAGATCTCGCCGGGCACCGTGAAGAGTCAGACCTCCCGAGCACTGGCCACGCTGCGTCGACGGATCGGCGCGGAGGAGGCCTTCGGTCCGCGCGCGGGCCGGCCGGAGCCAGCCGAGCAGCCAATTGGTAGGTCGGAGCCGAAGGCGCAACCGGCCGGAAGGTCGGAGCCGACGACGCGGCCGACCGGAAGGTCGGAGCAGGCTGCGCAGCCGGCCGGGACGGTGGGGCGGGTCGAGCAGCCGGGCAACCGGCCCGGCACCGAAGATCCGCAACCGGAGGGCGCCGGCCGGCCCGGAACGGCGCTGGTCGGAGAGCGACAGTGAATCGCAAATCACCAGCTCATGACAACCAGAGCCGACTCCCGAATCGTTCATTGGACGTGCCGCCCAATGACCTCGAAGGTGCCCTCCGGGAGATGTTGTCCCGGCGGGCAGCCGTGACGCGTGCGGTCGCCACCGATCCAGCAGGTGCGGCCATCCGACGGGCCAACCGGATGCAGCGCCGCCGGACCCTGGCCGGCGTCGGCCTGGCCGTGCTGGCGATCGTCGTGGTCAGTGGAGGCAGCCTGCACCTGCGTGACAACCGGCCACCGGCGAGCGGCACGGTGGTGATCGGAGACCCAGATCAACGGCTGCTCGTCGATCGCACCATTCCGCCGCCCGGGCCGGACACCGCCCCTCCGCTCGCCGAGGTCGACCTGTTGATTGACGGGTCGATCGCCACCGCGCAGGGCCGACGGGTGCCGTTGCTCGGCACCGGCGAGGTGGAACGGGCACATCGACTCACCGACGGCCATGGCTGGTTGGCCGTCGGAGCACCGACCTTGGCCGGGCGGTTCCTGTGGGCGGTGGCTGCGGACGGCACCGCGCAGGTGCTGCTGGCCGGTGCCGACGAGATCGTCTTGGATGCAGTCGGCCGGCAGGTCGCCTGGAAACAGGGCACCGTGCTGGCGGCCGCGGGAATCGTCAACGGCGAGCTTGCCACCACCGTGCGGGCCGAAGCGCCGGCCGAGGCGGTGCCGCTGCGGTTCGTCAATGGTGCCGTGCTGGTCAGGCTGACGCCCGACCGCCCCGGGCACGTGCTGTGGCCGCTGAGCCCCGGCCCACTGGCCCAGGGCGCCGACCGGGCCAGTACCCACATCTTCGGTGCGCTGCCCGACGGACGCCTGGTCGGTGAGATCAGCCCAGGCGCCGGGTCGCCCGCCTGCCTCACCCTGCTCGAACCGGCCCGGGATCTTCGGCCCAGCCAGCCGGACTGCGGTCCGGAGACGGCTGGCGACGGCCGGGGCGCAGTGTCGCCGGACGGGCGCTGGCTGCTGGTCAACGGTCGGTCGGCGGGTGAGGACTCGGCGCTGCTGGTTGATCTGGCCAGGCTCGAAACGTCCACCGGGGTACCCGCCGGGCCGCCGATGACCGACACCGTGGTCTGGAGTAGGCCCGACACGGCCTACTACGCCGATGCCGCCGGCGGCCTGGTCCGGTTGTCCGTCGATCGGGCCACCGCGGGCCGTCCCGCCGCGCCGAACGCTCTGCCCGGCCTCCCCGCCGGTGAGCTACCGGTGGTGGTGAGCGGTGGCTGACCCGGGATGCGGTGACCGCGGGCGATGACCCCTCGGATCGACCTGCACACGCATTCCACGGCCAGCGACGGCACGCTCGACCCGGCCGAGCTGGTGCGTGCCGCCGCCGTGGCGGGACTGGACGTGGTGGCGATCACGGATCACGACACCACCGACGGCTGGGCGCCGGCGCTGCGTGCCCTGCCGCCCGGGCTGCGGCTGGTCCGTGGCGCGGAGCTTTCCTGCCGATGGGACGGCGAGCAGCCCCCGGTGCCGCTGCACCTGCTGGCGTACCTCTTCGATCCGGCGCACCCGGATCTGGTCGCCGAGCTGACCCGGGTGCGCGCGGCGCGGCTGGCCCGGGGCGAGCGGATGGTGGACCTGCTGCGTGCCGACGGCATCGAAGTGGACTGGCCGGAGATCCTGGCCCTGGCCGGCGGCGGGACGGTGGGCCGACCGCACATCGCTCAGGCACTCATCCGGGCCGGTCTGGTCGCCACCACCAGTGAGGCGTTCGGGCCGGACTGGCTGGGGGAGCGGTACCGGTTGCCCAAGGAGGACATCGACGTGTTTCGGGCCGTACGGCTGATCCGGGCGGCCGGCGGCGTGACGGTGTTCGCTCATCCCCGGGCCAGTCGGCGTGGCCGGATCGTGCCCGACGAGCTGATCGCCGAACTGGCCGCGGCGGGGCTGGTCGGCCTGGAGGCCGACCACGAGGACCATTCGACCGTCGAGCGGGCCCACGTACGCGGCCTCGCCGCCGAACTGGGCCTGCTGGTGACCGGCTCGTCGGACTTCCACGGCAGCCACAAGACGGTACGGCTCGGTGCCTTCACCACCGGCGTCGAGGCGTACGAACGGATCGTCGCCGCCTCCTCCGGGGTGACCGAGGTCGCTTCGGGCTGACCTGGGTTTCGACGCCGACCGGCACGGCTACGGTGACCGGGTGGATCTCAAGCTCTTCGGCGAGGTCTTCGTGACCCTGCTGGTGATCGTCGACCCGCCCGGCATGATGCCGATCTTCCTGGCGCTGACCGGCCCGCTGTCCGCGCGGGAACGCAACCGGGCTGCCTGGCAGGCGGTCGCGCTGGCGCTGGGCGTGATCGTGATCTTCGCGGTGGCGGGTCAGACCCTGCTCGCCTACCTGCATGTCGACCTGCCGGCGTTGCAGGCGGCCGGTGGGCTGCTGCTGATCCTGGTGGCGCTGGAACTGTTGACCGGCAAGACCGACGACCCGACCAAACAGGCCACCGCGAACATCGCCCTGGTGCCGCTGGGTACGCCGCTGCTGGCCGGACCCGGCGCGATCGTGGCGACGATGCTCTTCGTCCAGCGGGCCGACAGGGCGGGCGACTTCTCCGCGATCGCCGCCGCCATCGTCGCGGTGATGCTCACCGTCTGGATCGTGCTGCGATTCTCCGGAGGCATCGTGAAGGTACTGCGTCCGGGCGGGATCGAGGTGCTCACCCGGATCGCCGGCCTGCTGCTGGCGGCGATCGCCGTACAGCTCATCGCGGACGCGATCGCGGCGTTCGTGGCCCAGTACAACGGCGCCGGCTGACCGGCCCGCCCGGTCTGTCGGGGGTGGATGGCAGGATCAGGTCGTGCGACGAGCCTCTCCAGCCGGACGACCCGCCGCCGGTGGCCGCGCGCCCCGGCCCCGTGACGCGCAGCCCGAGCAACTCGGCTTCGACGGCATGCCGGACCGCCTCTTCGTCTGCACGCCGAGCCGCCTCGGCACGTACGCCGACTGTCCACGGCGCTACCGCCACTCCTACGTCGACCGTCCGGCGCCGCCGAAGGGCCCACCCTGGGCACACAACTCGCTCGGCGCGAGCGTGCACACCGCCCTGAAGAACTGGTATGCGTTGCCCGCCGACCGACGCCGTCCGGAGGTGCTGCCGACCCTGCTCAAGAGCACCTGGGTACGCGAGGGCTACCGCGACGACGAGCAGGAACGCGGGGCCTACCGGCGGGCGCTCGGCTGGCTGGAGGCGTACGTTGGTGGGCTGGATCCGGCCGACGAGCCGATCGGGGTGGAACGGGTGGTGGCGGTGAAGACCGGGGTGCTGGCCTTCAATGGCCGCGCCGACCGGATCGACTCGCGGCCCGGCCCGCAGGGGCCCGAGTTGGTCATCGTTGACTACAAGACCGGCCGCGCCGGGCTGGACGGCGACGACGCGCGCGGCTCGCAGGCGCTCGCGCTGTACGCGTACGCGGCCGAGCGGGTCTTTCGCCGGCCGTGCCGCCGGGTCGAGTTACACCACCTGCCGAGCGGCACCGTCGCCGCCCACGAGCACAGTGCCGAGTCATTGGCGCGGCAGGTGACCCGCGCGGAGGAGACCGCCCGCGACATCATGGCCGCCGAGCGGTCCGTCGCCGACGGCGCGGATCCGGACGACGCCTTCCCGACCGCCCCCGGCCCCCGCTGCGCCTGGTGCGACTACCGGCGTACCTGCCCGGCGGGTGCCGCCCTACCGGGCAAGGAGCCGTGGGCCGCCGTGGACCGCTTCGCCGGGCCGGCGACCGAGGAGGACTGAATCGCACCGGGCCAGCGACCGAGGAGGACTGAACCGCATCGGCCGTTCGAGGTGGACGGGCGGGTGGACGCGCTGTGGCGGTGGGTCAGGTGGAGGCGGCGATGAGCCGCGCCGCACGTTCCTTGGCGGCGCGCTGCATGGGGCCTTCCCGCCAGTCGCGCGGCAGGGCGGTGAGAGCGAGCCGCAATGCGCGTACCGTCACGTCGGCCGACAGCGCGGTGGTCGGCAGGCCCAGTCCGCCGTACAGCCGCCGTGCCCAGGGCGGCAGCAGGGCGAGGGCAGTGCCGGCGATGCCCAGGTACGCCCAGCGGGGCGGGCCGAGATTCAGCCCGATCCGGGCCGGCAGGCTGAGCTTCCACGGCAGGGGCGGAGCGGTCAGGAACAGGGCGGTCTCGGCGGCCTCTCGGGTCATCCGCAGCTCGGGTCGGATCCGCTGGTAGTAGTCGGCCACCTCCCCGGCGGTGCCGGGCACGGTCTGCGGAGCCAGGCCGACGAGCGCGGCGGCGCGTCGCTGCTCGGTGTAATAGCGATCCACCTCGTTGGCGTCCAGCGGTACGCCGGCTCGCCGCGCGGTGTCGAGAAACGACTCCACCTCCGTGACGTGCACCCAGCGGAGCAGGTCCGGCTCATCGATCCGGAACCGCTCACCGGTGGCCGGATCGACCGCGGTCATCCGGGCGTGCAGTCGACGTAGCCGCTGTCCGGCCCGCTCCGCCTCGTCGGTGGTGCCGTAGACGATGGTGCCCACGTAGTCGGCGGTGCGGATCAGACGTCCCCAGGCGTCCTGACGGTAGTTGCTGTTCTGTGCCACTCCGGCCATCGCCCGTGGATGCAACGCCTGCAGGTAGAGGGAACGCAGACCGGCGACGAACAGGATGGGCTCCTGGTGCAGCTTCCAGGTGACCGAACCGGGACCGAACAGGCCGACGTCGACGGTATCCACCAGTCAAGGGTGCCACGCCGACCGGCATGAACCTGTCCGGTCGGGCCTGCGTGTGAAGCAACAGGGCGTTGGGCTGACCAAGCAGGGGCCCGTACGCTGACACCCACGATCATCCTTGGAGGTGCCGATGTTCGAGAAGGCGCTGGGCCTGCCCCTACACGTGCTGGTCGTGCACGCGGTCGTCGTTTTCGTACCGCTGTTGGTGCTGCTCGCCTTCGCGTACATCGTGCTGCCCCGGTTCCGCGCCCGGTTGGACTGGGCGGTGGCGCTCCTGGCGGTGGTCGCGCCGATCACCGCATGGGTCTCCACGAGGTCCGGTGAGGCGCTACAGGCCCGGCAGATCGAGCGGGGATTCTCCGGCGAGATCCTCGACAAGATCAACGAGCATGCCGCGTACGGCGAGGTGCTGTTCCGCGTGACGTTGGGGCTCGGCCTGGCGGTCATCCTGCTGCTGGTCGCCACCAGCAATCATCCACGGGTGCCGAAGCTGCCCAGCTGGGTGCCGGCGGTGCTGTCGGTCGTGGTGCTGGGCCTGGGCGTCGCCGCGCTCGTCTACGTCTGGCTCACCGGTCACTCCGGCTCCGAGATGGTCTGGGGCAACACCTACGAGTAGGCCGCGCGCGGCGTCTAGCACCACGGAGTCCCGATGTCTCCTCAGAACAGCAGCCGAGTGCAGAGCAGACAGGTCAGCACCAACAGGACGGCTCCGGCGACCGCGCCGACGGTCCAGGTGATTCGCTGCGCCCGCTGCTCCTGTGCGTCCAGGCTTGCCATGTCCTGGGCCGGTAGCTGGCGGGGCGGTGCCGCTTGCAGGTGCACCGGGGGCCGCCAACCGGGTGGTGGCGCGGTGGTGGGTGGCGGCCCGCTGTAGCCGCCCGTTTCGCCCGAGGTGACATGCCCAGGGCCCAGGGTCGGGGCGCCGGCCGGGGTCGGGGTGCTGGCCGGGGTTGGGGTGCTGGCCGGGGTTGGGGTGCTGGCCGGGGTTGGGGTGCTGGCCGGGGTTGGGGTGCTGGCCGGGGTTGGGGTGCTGGCCGGGGTTGGGGTGCTGGCCGGGGTTGGGGTGCTGGCCGGGGTTGGCGTGCCGCTCGGGTTCGGGCCGTGGCTCGGGTTTGGGGTGCCCGGGGCCGAGGTGTGAGTTGGGTTGGTGGTGTCGGTCAGGCCGCCGCCGACGTCGGGGCCTGTGCCGCTCGGGCTCAGGGGGGTCATGGGGTCGGAAAGCGGCCCGCGTACGGATGGATCTGGAGACGAGGGCTGACTGGCGTCGGCCGCTGCCGGGACGCGCTCGGCCGGAGGGCCAGCGGGGGACCCGTCGCCGGAATCGGGCCGGCGCCAAGGGTCGTCGGGATCCAGACCGGGGCGGGGCATCGTCACGCCGTCCGACGCTACCAACCACCTCGTTGCCGTACCGTCAGGCCGCGCCCGTAGCGGTCGGCTCGGACAACTTCGGCGATAGTGCTGTCTCCCGCGACCGGGACCCAGCACTATCGCCGAAGTTGCTCGGTTTCTCAGTGCCGTGGCTGCGTTAGGGTTGCCGTTTGTGGGCATTGGGGCAAGTGGCGGGTGGGGTGACGATGATCGCGCGGTCGAGTTGACCGACGACTTCGTGGTGCTGCCGGAGCAGACCGCGGACGACACCGACCATGGGTGGGGCGAGCGTGCCGGCGGCAACGACGACTGGCTGCTCGCCGAGCGTCCGCCACACTGGGACTGAGCCCGTCCGCCCCCGTGCAGGATGACGCCCCCTCGCAGGATGACGCACCCGGCCGCGCTGGACCAGCAGCCGGGCTGCCCGGCAGCGGTGCCCCCCTGCGGGAGGGCCGGGCCGGCCTGAAGGCGCCCGCCTCGTGCAGACGGTGGCCAAGCGGGGCTACATGCCGCGCAGCCCCGCGGCCGGGTGCACCGATCGGTCAGGAAGGGCTGGCCGCGGCCGTCGCCTTGCTCGTGCCGCCGGAGGACCCTCCCGACGAGCCCCCGGACGAACCGGAGCCGGACGAACCAGAGCCGGACGAACCGGAATCGGACGAACCGGAACCGCTCGACGAGGAGTTCGAGGAGTTCGAGCCGGAGGATGACGACTCCGACTTGCCGTTGGACCCGTTCGACGTGGTCTCCGAGCCGGAGGAGCGGGAGTCGGTGCGGTAGAAACCCGAGCCCTTGAAGACGATGCCGACCGAGTTGAACAGCTTGCGCAGTCGTCCCTCGCACGCCGGGCAGTCGGTCAGCGGCTGGTCAGAGAAGGACTGCACCGCCTCGAGCTGGTGACCGCACGCGGTGCAGGCGTACTGGTACGTGGGCACGTTCTCCTCCGGATCTGGCACGGCCGGTTGGCACTCGACGTATTCGAGTGCCAATGGTGCGTCATCGCCCCCCGATTCGTCCAGCGGAAGTGTGGGGCACGACACCTGAGAGGGTCAGCAGGCCGTCGGCAGGTGTGACCACCGCCCGTACCGGCTGGTCGTGTGGCTCGGCCGGCAACTCGGCCAGCAGCTCGCCGTCGTGCAGCGGCGTCACCGTGAGGGCGGTCGTTGGCACCCGCGCCAGGGCGCGGTCGTACGAACCGCCGCCGCGACCCAGGCGGATGCCACGTCGATCCACCGCCAGTGCCGGCACCACCACCAGGTCGGCGGTGGCGACGGCCGTGACGCCCAGCCGGGGCCCGGCCGGCTCGCGGATGCCCCGCCCGGCGGCGACCATCGCCTGCGGCCCGCCCCAGCGGGCCCAGTCCAGATCGAGATCGTCGCGAAGCACCGGCAGCAGCAGATCCGCCCCGGCGGGCAGCGCGTCGGCGAGCAGCGTCGGCAGGTCCGGCCCACCCGGTTCCCCACCGACCGGGGCGTACGCGGCCACCCGGCTCGGCCGCAGTCTGCGTACCAGGGAAATCAGCTCGGCCTGGACGCGCGCCGCGGCGGCCGTGTGGTCGGCTTCGGTGCGGGCGCGGCGTCGTGCGAGCAGCGCTACTCGCGCGACGCGCTTCGCGTCATGCGCCACTTCCGCTCCCTCAGCAAATTCCGGCACGCAACACTCCTCACGCAACGCTCGTCTTGCCGTCGCTCTGTGTCAGCATCGCAGGCAACGGTCGCGCAACTTCCGGGGGGAAGGGGAAGCGTTGACGCTACGCGGGCGGTTGACCGCAGCCTTCCTGGCGGTGGCGCTCGGCCCGGTCCTGCTCGGTGCCGTCTTCGTCGCCTCCACCGTAGCGGCGGTCGACCGCAGCCGTGCCACCGAGCGGCTGGCGGTGGCCGCCACGGCCGTACGCACCTCGATCGACGCCCTCTGCCAGCAGCTACGCGCCGCCGCCGACGCGGTCGCCGTCACCGCCGATCACGCCGCAACCGCCGCTCAGGTGGTGAGTCGGGGCCTGGCCACCGCGGTGCTCGTCACCGACGTGACCGGCCGGGTCAGCTACGCCACCCCCGACCCGCCCCCGGCGCCCTGGCGGGACTGCACGGCGCAGGCCGCGCCCGGCGGACCGGTGAGCGCCCTCGTGGCGCGGGTGCAGCTGCGTGACCCCGCCGGCTCGGCACTCGGTGCGGTCGCTGCCGCCCTCCCGGTCGATCCCGCCTTCGTCGCGCGGCTCGCCGCGGTGACCGGGGTGGCGGTGACCCTGCTGGACGGGGTCGCCCCCATCCAGGTGGCCCACACCACCGAGTCCGGCACCGGTCGGGACGCGGTGCTCGCCGCAGCGGCCTCCCTGCGCGACGAGCATGTCACCGGCACCACCGACGGTCGGTACGTGCGCCGTGCCGGCCCGACCGCCGGCCAGCCGCTGCCTCTGGTGCTCTCGGTACCCAGTGACCAGCCCCCCGGCCTGCACGCGGTGCTGGTCACCATGGTGCTGATGGCCGCCCTGCTGGGAGTGGCCGTGGCCTGGCGGCTGGCCCGGGTCACCACCCGGCCACTTGTGGAACTGGCCGGAGCGGTGGATCGGGTCGCCACCGGCGATCTCACCGCCCGGGTGCCGGTGCGCAGCGGCGACGAGATCGGTCGGCTGGCCGTCGCCTTCAACCGGATGACTCGCGAGACGGGTGGCTACCTGGCGGCGTTGGCCAGCAGCCGGGACCAGCTGCGCGGCCATCTGGCCGTACTCGGCGACACCCTGGCCAGCACCCATGACCTGCCCCGGATCCTGCGGGTGATCCTGCACAGCGCACTCGCCGCGACCGGGGCCCGGGCCGGTGCCGTGCTGCTCACCGAGCAGGGTGAGCAGCTCGTCGCGCGGTGCAGCGCGGGACTCGACGAGCGAGGGTTCGATGCCGCGCCACTGCGGGTGCCGCTGGGCAGCGGCGTGGTCGGCGCGGTCGCCGCGACCGGACAGCCCCGGCGGGGTCGGCTGGAATCGACAGGCGCCGCACCGGACGAGCCGCGCTGCCGGACGTACATCGCGGTGCCCTTCGCCGCCCCGGACGCGACCGGCGACGCGCCGGGTGGGGCCTCAGTGGTCGAGCCGCCGGGTCGACCGGCGGAGGTGGTGTTGGGCGTGCTGGCCCTCTACGACCGCCTCGGCGGAGAGGAGTTCGACGACGACGACCTGGCCACTCTGCGCACCTTCGCCCGGCATGCGGCGGTCGCGGTGGACAACGTTCGCGTACATGAGGAGGCGCAACGACTGTCGCTCACCGACCCGCTGACCGGGCTGTGGAACTACCGGTACCTGCGGGAGTCGCTGCGCCGGGAGGTGGAACGGGCCAGCCGGTTCGGCCGCATGGTCAGCGTGCTCGCCCTCGACCTGGACCGCTTCAAGACAGTGAACGACACGTACGGGCACGCGGCCGGGGACACCGTGCTGGCCGAGTTCGCCCGGCGGGTACGCGGTGAGATCCGCGAGGTGGACCTGGCCTTCCGCCGGGGCGGCGAGGAGTTCGTGGTGCTGCTACCGGAGACCGACGCCCGGGGCGCGACCATCGTCGCCGAGCGGCTCGGCGCGGCCGTCCGCGACACTCCGGTGACGGCGGTGGGGCACGCCGGTGTCCGCGAGCTGATTCCGGTGACCGTCTCCATCGGCATCGGTGTCTTTCCCGACCACGCCGACACCGGCCCGCAGGTGTTGGCGGCGGCGGACGAGGCGCTGTACGCCGCGAAGACCGCCAGCCGGGACACCTGGCGACTGGCACCGGCCCGGGAGCCGTCGCCGACCCGTGAGGTGCCGGTGCCGGCGGCGGCCCGCAGCCCCGTCGACGGACTTCCCCGGGCCGGACCCGACATGCCGGCCGTCGCCACCGACCCGGCGACCGGCGCCTGACCTGTCGGCCACGATTGCCGGCCGGGTCCGGACCTGTCAGCGTCGCCCTGTCTGGCGGGGGCACGGCGGTCTGGCTGGCTGGGCAGGGACCTGTCGGCGTCGGTCTGTCGGATGGGTCTGAGGTCGGTCCGGGCGGTCCGGCCACCGGTGCTCCGCCGGCCGGACCGGGGGATCATCGGCACCGGCAGAACCGGTCCGGCGGGCGGCGCGTCTTCTGGTCCTCACCCGCCGAGGTGGGGCCGTGGCCGATAGTCTCGCGACATGTCGGAGCACTCAGCGAACCCCTCAGCGGCCACCGCCACCGGCCGTCCCCGTGCCGTCAAGGCCGTCATCCCGGCCGCCGGCCTGGCCACCCGGTTCCTGCCGGCCACCAAGGCCGTGCCCAAGGAACTGCTGCCGGTGGTCGACCGTCCGGTGTTGCAGTACATCGTCGAGGAAGCCGCTCAAGCCGGCATCGGCGACGTGCTGCTGATCACCGGTCGCGGCAAGACATCGATGGTGGACCATTTCGATCGTCGCCCCGACCTGGAAGAACGCCTCGCGGAGAAGCCCGATCTGCTCGCCGCCGTCAAGCGCACCGAGGAACTTGCGTCCATCTACACCTGCCGCCAGCCGGAGCAGTTGGGTCTCGGCCACGCCGTCGGGTACGCCGAGTCGCACGTCGGCAACGAGCCCTTCGCGGTGCTGCTCGGCGACGAGTTCGTCAACCTCAGCGAGCCGCTGCTACCGGCGATGCTCGAACTCCAGGCGCGTACGGGTGGAGTGGTGCTCGCCTTCTTCGAGGTCGACCCGGCGGAGACGAAGCGGTACGGGATCGCCTCGGTCGAGCCGGCCGAGTCCGAGCTGACCGACATCGGTGAGGTCGTGAAGGTGACCGGCATGGTGGAGAAGCCGAAGCCGGAGGACGCGCCGAGCAACCTCGCCGTGCTCGGCCGCTATGTGCTGCCCGGCAAGATCTTCGACGCGATCCGCCGGACGCAGCCCGGCAGCGGCGGCGAGATCCAACTGACCGATGCGATGGAGATCCTGCGTACCGAGGGAACACCGGTGCACGCGATCGTCTACCGCGGCATCCGTTACGACACCGGCATGCCGCTAGGCTACCTGCAGACCGTGGTCCAGATCGCCGCCGACCGCGAGGATCTGGGCAGCGAGTTCCGCAAGTGGCTGGCCGAGTTCGTCAACTCCGACGCGTCGGGCGGTCCGAATACATGACCGCGACGGCCGACGCCGAGGCGGCCGAAAACGGGTTGACGCCGCTCGCCGACTACCTGGGCAGCGTGCTGCGCAGGTTGCGCGCGCTGCCTCCGCTCGACCTCGACCTCACCCAGGCGTACGGCAACGTCCTCGCCGAGGATGTCGTCGCCCCGCACTCGTTCCCGGCCTTCGACCAGGCGGCCGTGGACGGGTACGCCGCGCGCTGGGAGGACATCGCGGGTGGGGGTCGGGGCGTGGGATACGTCCCGGCCCAGTCCAGCCGGCCGGGTGGCCGCACCGTACGACTCAATGTCGTCGGTGATCTCGGGGCGGCGAGCTGGCGGCCGGTCCGACTCACCCCGGGCTCATGTTTCTCGGTGGCGGCCGGGGCGCCGCTGCCGATCGGCGCCGACGTGGTCGTCCCGGTGGAGTGGACCGACCAGGGCATGGCGGCGGTGGAGATCTTCCGGGTTCCGAAGCGGGGGTACGGGGTCCGTCGCACGGGCGAGGAGGTGGCAGCTGGCGCGCTGCTCGCCCGCTCCGGCACCTACGTCTCCCCGGCGCTGGTGGCGGTGCTCGCCGCCACCGGCATCGGTCACGTGGTGGTGCGTCCGAGCCCCCGGGTGGTGATCGTGGCCACCGGCGACGAACTCGTCGACGTGGGTCGGGCCAGCCAGCCCGGTCAGGTCGTGGACGCGAACTCGCACGCCCTGACCGCCGCGGCGGCGGAGGTGGGTGCGTTGGCCTACCGGGTGGGCATCTGTGACGACGACCCGGAGGGGCTTCGCGGGCTGCTGGAGGACCAGACCCTGCGAGCCGACCTGATCATCACGACCGGCGGTACCGGCACCGGGCCGGGCGACATGGTCCGCCGGATCCTGTCGCGCCGGGAGGGCAGCCGCGCCGGTCCGGTCACCTTCACCGACGTGGCGCTCTATCCGGGTACCGCCCTCGGTTTCGGCACTGTCGGTGCCGAGGAGGTGCCGGTGGTGTGCCTGCCCGGCGACCCGGGGGCCGCGATGATCGGCTTCGAGGTGTTGGCCCGGCCCGCGATCAATCTGCTGGCCGGTGCCGAGCCGGTGTTCCGTCCCAGCGTACGGGCGCACCTGCTGGAGACCGTCTCCTCGCCGGCCGGACTGCGCGAGTTCCGGCCCGCGCACGTCGCTGAGCGGCGTGGCGGGGGTTACACTGTTCAGCCGCTCAATGGCGGCCCGTTCACGCTCTCCGGCCTGGCAGAGGCGAACGGACTTCTCGTTCTCGGCGAGCGGGTGACCGCCGCCGCCGCCGGCTCCACCGTCGACGTGTTGCTGCTGGACCGCCGCCGGTGAACCACCGGTGACGCTCGGGAGTGGAGGTTCGGTGTTCCGACGGGCACCTGGCTGGCCGGCTGTGCTCTCCGACGGCCCGGTGCTGCTGCGGCCGTACCGGCGGTCGGACGCGGTGGCCTGGTCGCAGGTGCGCCGGGCCAACCGGGAGTGGCTGGCTCCCTGGGAGTCGTCGGTACCCGGTGACTGGGACGACCTGAACTCCCCGGCGACGTTCCGCTGGGTCTATCGCGACCAGCGACGCTCGGGGCGTACCGGCGAGGGGATGCCGTTCGCGGTCTGCCTACAGACGGACGGCGTGGAGCGGCTGGTCGGTCACATCAACGTGGGCAACATCGTGCGGCGGGCCTTCTGCTCCGGGTACGTCGGCTACTGGGTGGACCGGCGGGTCGCCGGGCAAGGGGTCATCCCCACCGCGCTGGCCCTGGCCGTCGACCACGCCTTCGGCTCCGGCGGGTTGCACCGGATCGAGGTAAACATCCGCCCCGAGAACCGGCCGTCCCGTCGGGTGGTGGAGAAGTTGGGCTTCCGCGAGGAGGCGTACCACACGCGCTACATGCACATCGACGGCGCCTGGCGCGATCACATCGGCTACGCGATGACCAGCGAGGAGATTGCCGCAGAGGGTGGCCTGCTGGCCCGGTGGCACCGGCTGCGCGCCCGTACCCCGTGAGCCGTCCCACGTGCGGGATCGGCGCGGCGCGGCGGTTCCGGCGACGGTGACCCGTAACCTCAGGTAACTGCAAGCTGCGGCAGGCGCTGCCCGCCCCGCACGAATCACGTCGCCGACGCCGATCGGTGAAAGATCCTGCGGCCGGTCGACGCTTGCTTCGAATCTGGTGACGGGAGGGGTGAGGGTGCCGACCTCGGTGCTCCTCGCCGTCCTCGCCGCCGCCGGGCTGCTCGCTCTCGCGCCGGCGCTGGTCCGCCGGTACGACGCCGCCGAGCGGCTGGTGGCGGAGCGGGCGCAGTCGACGGCGCGGGTGCTCCAGCGCCGCCGGCGTCGTCGCACTGTCCCCGGCCGGCGACCGGTCAACCCGTCCCGCGCCCTGGTGATCACCCTCAGTGAGGATCCCGACTCGGGGGAACTCGCCACCCCGGTCTCCGGCCCGCCCGCCCTGCGGCGCGCGGTTCCCCCGCCACCTCGTCCCGGTGCGGCACCGGGCCGGGTGCCCCGGTCACGTCCCACTGGTGACTCAGGTGACGGCCGCTCCGGCGATGAGCCGGCGCGCGGTGAGCCGGCGCGCGGTGGGGCGGGCGGGCGCGCGCTGCCCCGACGTTCCGGTCGGCCGAGCCGGTTGCGCGCCGTCCCGGCGGGTGGAAGCCGTCCCCGCCGCCGCCCCGACCGGCGCCGCCACCACACCCCGGCCATCTACCGCCGCCGCCGGGTGCTGGCCGCGCTGGTGCTGCTCAACGCCGTCGAGTTGGTCGGCGTGCTGGTCGTGGGCCCCGGCTTCTGGATCGGCTTCGCGGTCACCGGCACTCTGCTGATCGTGTACGTCGTACACCTGCGCGCCCGCGCGGTGGCCGACCGTCGTCGACGCCGGACCCGGGCCCGCGAGGCCGCCTGGCTGGCCGCCCGCCAGGCCGAGGTACGCCGGGAGCAGGCACGCCGGGCGGCTGCCCGCCGGGAGGCGCAGCGCCGCCTGGCGGCCCAGCGGGAGTCCGTCCGGCGCAGCGCGATGGGCCTGGACCGCCCGGCCGACCTCCCGCAGGCAGCCAGCGGCGGCGGCTCGGTCTCCTACCGCCGTGCCGGCGGCCTGCGTGGCCGCCCCTACGAGGCCGGCCCCGGCTCCCACAGCGCCTGAACCCACCCTCGTCACCCCCTCGCCCGCCCTCGTCACCCCCTCGCCCGGGCGAGGCGACAAGTTCGGGGAAGATGCTGCCTCACTCGGGCCGAAGGCCGCATTATCGGGGAAACTGCTGATGGCATGGACGGATCGCCGACGGCGATAGCGTGGCCGGCAGTGGCGGATCTCGCGAGGTTGGTGGGCGGGGTGGTTCGCGGCGGGAGCGCTCGACCTGTTAGCCTTGTCGCCGGCCCGCCCGGTGACAGCCGGGTGGGACCGACGTCGGTTGACCGGCGGAGGGGCTGTGGCGCAGACCGGTAGCGCACCTCGTTCGCATCGAGGGGGTCAGGGGTTCAAATCCCCTCAGCTCCACCACCGAAGCAGTAGACAAAGGGCGGGTTCTCGGAAATCGAGCACCTGCCCTTTGTCTTTGTTCGGCAGATGATCACGGCTGGGAGTCCAGGCTGGTCAAACTGGCGGGATGCAGGATGACGACCGGGCAGCACGGGTTCGCAGGGTGCGCCGCCGGCTCGCGCAGCACGGTAGCCGTGGACGCGAGATCATGAGCGGGACTTCGAGACTGTCACCCTGCCGGAACGGGACTGTGACCTGCTCCGTGACCTGTTGATCTCTGAACGGGTCTCGGCTGTCGTCGAGGTCGGGCTCGCGTACGCCAGCTCTGCGCTCGCGATCGGGGAGGCGCTGGTCACAATCGACCCGCCGCATCCCCGGCACATCGTTGTCGATCCCTTTCAGGAGTCGGCGTACGCGAATGTCGGCTGGGATCTGCTGTGCCGCCGGTCTGGACTCCACCATCCGGCTGCCCGAGTCGTTGGTCGAGCCGCCCTTTGAGCGGTTTCACCCGTTCTGACCAGGGCCCCGCCTCACCGCCGTCCTGAGTGAACTGTCAGGATTGGTGCATGACGGTCCAATGTGGTGACAGGGTCGCGCTGGTCACGGGTGGCAGCCGGGGCATCGGTGCCGCCGTCGCGCGGCGGCTCGCCGCTGACGGCATCGATGTCGCATTCACCTACCGCGCCGCAGAGGACGGCGCGAAATCCGTGCTCGCCGACATCGAGGCGTACGGGCGTACGGGCCTGCCGATCCGTGCGGACAGCGCGGATCCGACGGCGGTCGTCGGTGCCGTGGAGCAGACCGTCGCCGAGTTGGGGCGGCTGGACATCCTGGTGAACAACGCCGGGGTGTTCGCGGGCGGGCCGATCGAGTCGGTCAGCTTCGACGACCTCGATCGAGCTGTCGCGGTCAACGTACGCGGGGTCTACCTGGCCACCCAGGCGGCGGTACGCCACCTGGGCGACGGAGGTCGGATCGTCAACATCGGCAGCAGCTTCGCCAGCCGCGTCCCGGCTCCCGGGGTCAGCGCGTACGCGATGACCAAGAGTGCGGTCAACGGGCTGACCCGGGCGCTGGCCCGGGAACTCGGACCGCGCGGGATCACGGTCAACCTGATCCTGCCCGGCTCGACCGACACCGACATGAACCCGGCGGACAGTGCCGGCGCGTCCGCCCAGCGGTCGCAGATCGCTCTCGGTCGGTACGCGGCGCCGGCCGACGTGGCGGCCACGGTCAGTCACCTGGTCGGCGACGGCGGACGGCACATCACCGGCGCTTCGATCGCCATCGACGGCGGCGCGACCGCCTGAGCGGCCTGCCGTCACGGGCCGGGTGCTGGCCCGCCACGGCGTCGGCAGTGCCGCTCGGCCGTCCTGCCCCGCGGATGCCCGAAATCCTTCGATGCGGTCGGACGGGCGACGGCGTCTGCCGCCGTCAATGCGTTACGGCCAGGATTCAGATACATGTCATTGCCTTGACGTTGATAAATGTTAACGCTATCAATGGGGAGCGGGCGCGGCGGGCACGGTCGGACGGGGACCGTGCCCATCCCGGATGGCCGGCCCGCGGTCGACGGGAGGGCAAAGGCGATGACGCGACGGAGGCACACGTACCGCAAGTGGTCAGCGGTGACCGCCGCCCTGATGATGGCGGCGATCAGCTCCCTGGTGGGGCCGGCCGCTCCGGCGCGGGCCGCCGCCGTCACGTTCACCAACCCGGTGGCCGAGCAGCGTGCCGATCCGCACATCTACCGGCACACCGACGGCTACTACTACTTCACCGCCACGGTGCCCGAGTACGACCGGATCGTGCTGCGCCGTGCCACCACCCTTCAGGGGCTGGCCACCGCGACCGAGCGGGTGATCTGGCGTCGGCACGCCAGCGGCGAGATGGGCGCACACATCTGGGCTCCGGAGATCCACTTCATCGACGGCCGGTGGTACGTCTACTTCGCCGCCGGCCGCACCGACGACATCTGGGCCATCCGGCCGTACGTGTTGGAGAGCAGCGCCGCGAACCCGCTCGACGGCCCGTGGACAGAGCGGGGCCAACTCCAGCCGGCGCGCAGCAGCTTCTCCCTCGACGCCACCACCTTCGTGCACCACGGCCAGCGCTACCTGGCCTGGGCGGAGTACGCCGGCAGCAACTCGAACATCTACCTCGCCCGAGCCGTCAACCCCTGGACGTACGCGGGCACCCCGACTCTGATCGCCACCCCGACGTACGCCTGGGAGACCCGGGGTTACCGGGTGAACGAGGGACCGGCGGTGCTGATCCGCAACGGCCGGGTCTTCATGACCTACTCGGCGAGCGCCACCGACGCCAGCTACGCGGTCGGGCTGCTCACCGCCTCGGCGAACAGTGACCTGCTGAACCCGGCGTCGTGGAGCAAGCGCGCCACACCGGTGCTGGCCAGCGACAGCCGCACCGGCCAGTACGGCCCGGGGCACAACTCGTTCACCGTCGCCGAGGACGGCAGCGATGTGATCGTCTACCACTCCCGCAACTACGAGCGGTACCTCGGCAACGGCTACGACCCGCTGAGCGACCCGAACCGGCGGACCCGGATCCAGCGGGTCTACTGGAACGCCGACGGCACCCCGAACTTCGGCGTACCGGTGCCGGACGGCCTGACCCCGGTTCGGCTACGCGCTCACGACCTGCCCGACCGCTACCTGCGGCACTGGGAGTTCCGGGTCCGGTTGGAGCCGGACGTGACGACCCTGGCCGACTCCCAGTTCCGGATCGTCGCGGGTCTGTCGAACTCCGCGGCGATCTCGCTGGAGTCGACCAACTATCCCGGCTACTACCTGCGGCACCGTAACCACCAGATCTGGGTGGAACGCAACGACGGCTCGAACCTGTTCCGGCAGGACGCCACCTTCACCCGAAGGGCCGGGCTCGCCGACACGACGAAGGTGTCCCTGGAGTCGGTGAACTTCCCCGGCCAGTACGTCCGCCATCGCGACGGCCTGCTCTACCTGGAGGCGGTACCGGACGCGGGCGGACGTGCGTCGGCCACCTTCGCCCTGGAGTAGACCGTCGCGGCCGTCGAGATCACCGACGCGTCGATCACCCGTCAGATCAGACCGGCCGGGTAGCCGCCGGATTCAAGTGGCCCGGCCCGCCGACACTCGTGGCGTGCCGGGACCGCCGGCAGGTCGGGTGGGCACCTCAGCACGACCTGCCGGCGGGGTTCACCTGGTGGCGGGACGTCGGGTGAGGGCGAACCCGACCACGCCCGCGACCGCGGCCAGCATTCCGCCGATGCTGGTCCAGATCCAGCGGGAGCCGGCCTCGGGCAGCCAACCGGTGAGGCTCAGGCTCCAGCCGTCGTCCCCGTCGCCCGCCGGTGCGATCGTCGGTTCGGCGTCCAGAACGGTGCCGGCGTTGGTAGGTGGTACCAGCTCCGCTTCCAGCCTGCCGTCGTCGGCGGAGGTGCCGGCGTCGTCGGTGGTCGAGACCAGCAGGTCCACGTCGATCGGCAGGCCGAGGTCGGGCTCGGGCACGTCGACCACGGCCAGGCGCACGTAGTAGGTGCCGGGCAGTGGGTCGCCGGACCATGGTTCGGCCCACGGGCGCACCCGCCGCATCGCGCAGCCGATGTCGACGGTACGCGCCGCGGCGTCGGCGGTCGGCGTCTGCGCACCGGCCGTGCACGCCTGCCGGCGGCGCAGCCCGTCGAAGACCTCCACGGTCCAGGTGGATCGGCCGTTGCGGTTCTGCGCGAGGGTGACCGTCGCGGTGATCTCGTGGATCTCACCCGCAGCCGCCGGGAACGACCAGTAGAGGTATTCACCGGTCGAGGCGGCGACCCGGACGGGTTGGCCGGCGGCGAC
Organism: Verrucosispora sp. WMMD573; assembly: GCF_027497175.1. Taxonomy (NCBI): domain Bacteria; kingdom Bacillati; phylum Actinomycetota; class Actinomycetes; order Micromonosporales; family Micromonosporaceae; genus Micromonospora; species Verrucosispora sp. WMMD573. The sequence continues at coordinate 2,187,053 of NZ_CP114901.1, forward strand.
CGGGGTAGCGGTGAGGTACGAGGTGCCGGCCCTGGTGACGGTGACGGCACCCGGGGAAGGGGTGGGGGTCGGCGCGGCGAGCGCCGTGCCGGGGGTCAGGGCGACACCGGCGGCGATCAGCGCGGCGGCGGTTGCCCAACGGATACGCATCTCTCAGTTCCTCCAGGTGGCTACCCACCAGCGGGTGAGCAGGCCGGTGACGAGCCCGGTGAGCAGGCCGGCCAGGGTCAGCAGGAGCAGCAGCACCCAGCCGCGGCCCAGGTCGGGCCCGTCCGGGGCGGACGACGCGGCGACCACGTCGATGGTCAGCTCGACGGGCATGCCCGGGTCCGCCGCGGTGCCCGCTCGGGGTGAGAACATGTTGCTGACCACCAGGCAGACGGTGGTGACGGCCGAGGGCGCGCTGACTTGCGGCGTCGGGTCGGTCTCCTCGGCCCGCTCGGCGTCGTCCCCGGCCGACCAACGAAGGCCGGTGGAGATCACGTCGGTACGTCCGCTGCCGGCGTCCACTCCGCGGACCAGCTCCCGGCCGTCCGCCGTGGTGGCCCGCAGCAGTACGCCGTGGTCGGGATTGACCGGGCGGTCGAGCGCGATGCTGACCGAGGCCCGTAGCTCCTGCCCCGGCCGTACCGGCACCCGGTACCAGCGATGCTCGGAAAAGGTCTCCCGGTCCGTGTAGACGCCGGGAGAAAGCAGGGGCGCACCGGGGCAGGCGTTCGTCCCGTCGACCTTCGCCGGGGTGGTGGCGTAGGTGTCGCGGGCCCGGTCCACCAGTTGCTTCAGCCGGTCGGTCAGATCCTCGGCGCTCTGCGCGGCCGTGTAGGTGCCGCCGGTGGCGGCGGCGATGCAGAGCAACTGCCGGCGCACCTTCTCGTCCGGTGCGAGACCGAGGGTGTCCACCACCAGCGTGGTGCCCCTGGCGGCCAGTTCCCGGGCCACCTCGCAGGGGTCCGGTGGGGCGCAGGTGTCCTCGCCGTCGGTGATAAGCACGATCCGGCGGGCGGTGGCACCGGTACCGAGATCCTTGGCAGCCTCGCGCAGGGCGAGCCCGACCGGGGTGAAGCCGGTCGGGCGCAGGCTCGCCACGGCGGCCTTGGCCTGCGCCCGGTCGACTGGGCCGACCGGCACGATCTGCTGGGTGTCCAGGCAGCCCTGCTGCTTGTTCTTGCCCTGGTACGTGGCGCCCAGCACCCGGATGCCCAGCTGGGTCTCGTCGGGCAGCGCGTCCACCACCTCGCCGAACGCCTGCTGGGCCACCGAGATCCGGCTGCGTCCGTCGATGTCGGCGGCTCGCATCGAGCCACTCACATCCAGTACGAGCTGCACCCGGGGTGGCTCGGTGGGCGGTTCCGCCCGGTCGTCGGCGAGTGCCGGCACCGGGCCGGCCAGCGTGGTCGCCGTCAGCATCCCGAGGAGGGCGGCTGACGACCATCTCTTGTTGATCACCGAGCGGAGTGTAGACAAGTCCATTCAGGACACATCAGCCGGTCGCCGGTCGCGGTGCCGCCGTGCCGTGCGCTACCGGGGGGCGAGCGTGGCGGCCGTGCGTACGAGGTCGGCATCGACCGCGAAGCGGCCGCTGATCAGGGTAGGCGGGTGGTCGACCGACGCCTCGGTGACCCGGGCGGGGGAGATCCGCGCGGTGAACGTGCCGGCGTCGGGATCGAGCCGCACCAGGGCGTCGTGAAAGTCGAGCCAGTTGCCGACGACCGGATGCCACACCTTGTAGACGGTCTCCTTCGCACTGAAGATCACCGCCGGCCAGTGGATGTCCGGTGGTAGTTGTGCGACCTGCTCGTCCTCCTCGGGCAGGCAGATCAGCCGGCGTACCCCCGCACTGAGTTCGCGATGTTGCTCGGCGTCCATGCCGACCGCCCGGATCTCGTCGCTACGGGCGACGGCTGCGGCGCAGTAGCCGCGGGTGTGCGTGATGGTGCCGACCAGGCCGGCCGGCCAGACGGGTGAGCGGTCGGCGGCGGCCGGTACGGCGGCCGGCGGCAGGCCGAGCGCGGCCATGGCGCGGCGGGCGCACATCCGGCCGGCGGTGAAGTCCCGGCGGCGGCTGTCCACCGCGCGGTCGCCGAGACAGGCCGCCTCGGCCGCGTGCAACCGGCCGGACCAGTCGTCCGGCCCCGCCACGGCCACCGCGACGGCGGGTGGGAGCAGATCACGCACCTGCGGCTCCGGAGTAGTGCTTTCGGCCGGTGGTGCCGGTACCAGCGACCGGCGACGATGGATGCTTCCGGTCGATGCAGTGCCCGGAGCGGGTCGCGGCGGCCATGGTTGGTCAACGTACCGCAACGACGTAACGCCGCTGCGTTCCCGGGCGCTGTAGATAAGCACGGGCACGTTCGACCCGGCGGTGGGCGGCATAGCCCGCCGTCACGGTGGAGACGGAGAGGAGCGCGATGACGGGTGTTACGGATCGCTCGGGTGTCACGGTGGCGGCGGCGGACGGAGCCGCGTCACCCGGGCGGGCGGGCGAGCACGCCCCGGTGACCCCCGAATGGACGTGTGGCACCTGTGGGGCCGAGTGGCCCTGTGCCCCGAAACGGGAGCAGCTGCTGACCGAATACGGCGTGGATCGGCCGATGCTCAGTGTCTACCTGGGCGCCTGTCTCGCCGCCGCCGCCGAGGATCTGCATCTCGCCGGGTCGACGTCGTTGCAGGAGAGGTTCTTCGGCTGGTTGCCGCCCCGCCCGAGACGACACTGACCATCTCGTCCGTACGACATGGACGTGCTTCGATCCCGGGCGATGTCACGGGGAGCTGAGTGGCTGGACGCAACGGTTCAGCCATCCGTCGGACGGTGGCTCCGGGCGGCGCAACGTCCCCGAGGAGTCACGCTGCGACAACCCTGGTCGCAACTTCTTGTCGCATTCAGCATTCGTCGGAAATCTGACTGACGCCGCACCGTTGTGCCCTTGGTCGCGGGTGGTTAAGCTGCTGGTGCGCGCCCCAATCGCCCGCTTCCCCCGTGGCAGGCGATCGGGGCGCGTCCTATTTCCGACGCAGGGCCCGTACGCCGAGGCGTACGGGCCCTGCGTGGTGTCAGATCCAGCGGCCGTTCAACCACATCCGTGCGGACCAGTCCTCGTACGGCAACACCGAGCCGACGAAGATCGGATAGAAGTACGCGAAGCAGAGGACGACAAGCGCCACGTACGCCCCGGCGATCACCCCGCCGACCAGCCGGCGGTCCCGGCTGGCCTCCTCGTGGGCGCCGGTCACGGCCAGGGCGCCGCTCGGACCGGCCGGCGAGGCGATGGCGCCCAGCACGTAGACCACGGCTAGCACCAGGAACGGCAGCGTGGGCGCGGCGTAGAAGGAGAACATCGTCCGGCCGTCGAGGGCGAACCAGAACCAGGGCAGCAGCCCGGCGGCCACGGCGAGCAGGATCGCTCCGGCGCGCCAGTCCCGGCGGGCCAGGCCGAGCCAGACCAGTGCCACCAGCGCCGGCAGGAAGGACCACCACAGCAGCGGGGTACCCAGCAGCAGTACCTCCTCGGCGCAGCTCGCCGCGCCACAGGGGCCCTCTCCGGTCCAGTGGAACGCCACCGGCCGGCCCAGCAGCAGCCACTGCCACGGCCACGACTGGTACTTGTGTGGGTCGTCGAGCTGGCTGTGGAAGCCCAGCGCCGCCTGGTGGTACTGAATCAGGTTCCACAGCGGGCCGACGAGGGGCGCGTCGCTGAGCCCGGCGTCCGGATACCGCTCGGCGAGCCGGTAGTAGCCCTCCTGGCTCAACAACCAACCGGACCACGTGGCGACGTACGTCACCGCCATCAGCACACCGGCGAGCACCATCCAGGGCACGCCGTCGAGCAGGGTGTCCCGCCACGGCCGGGGTACCCCGGCCGACCGCCGGGCGCCGACGTCCCAGAGGAGCATCAGCAGGGCGAAGACGGGTACGAAGAACAGCGCGCTCCACTTCACCCCGAAGGCACAACCGAGCAGCACCCCGGTCGCCAGCCGCCACCAGGGCCAGTTCCGCCACCCGCCGGCCGGGCGACCGGCCCGCCCCCGGGCGGTCGGATCCAGCCCGGCCTCCAGTGCCCGGGCCCATCGGCGGCGGGTCGCGTCGCGGTCCAGCACGAGCGCGCCGAAGGTGGCCAGGATGAAGAAGAGCAGGAAGATGTCGAGCAGCGCGGTGCGGGAGAGCACCAGATGGAACCCGTCGACCGCGAGCAGCAGGCCGGCGGCGCAGCCCAGCACAGTGGAGCGGAACATCCGACGGCCGATGCGGACCATGAGCAGCACGGACAGGGTGCCCAGCAGCGCCGCCGAGAAGCGCCAGCCGAATTCCGGCGCGGTGGTGAACAGGTGGCCGGGTACCGAGATGCCGTGTTCGGCGTCGCTGTAGCCGAAGGCCCACTCGCCGAAGCCGATCAACCACTTGCCCAGCGGCGGGTGGACCACGTACGACGGCGCGTTGTTCGTGTAGTTCCACTCCACGCTCTTGTCGATCAGCCCCCAGCCGTCCCGGGCGTAGTAGACCTCGTCGAAGATCTTGCCGGGCGGATGGCTGAGATTCGCGAACCGGAGAACCGCCGCGATGACCACGACCACCGCCGTGGCCAGCCATGAACGATCGTCCAGCCCGGCCTCGACGGTGGCCAGCCGGCGGCGGATCGCCGCCGGGACGCCACCCCCCGCCGAACCGGTGGCGGTGGCTGTGGTCGCTCCCGGCTCCGCGGGCTGGTCGGGGCTCGCGCTCTGTGCTGTCGACGCACTCGTCACCCGGCGATCGTAGGCTGCCAAGGGGGTCGGTGGTGCCTGTCGTCCCCATATCCGGTACGCCCGTCGATGAAGGAGTGCGCTGTCGTGGGTGAAATGTCCGAAACCGGTCGCCTGATTCTGCTCGGCGCGCCGCTCGGCAATCCCGCCGACGCCTCCACCCGACTACGGGACACCCTCGCCGCCGCTGATGTGGTCGCCGCCGAGGACACCCGCCGGCTGAGCCGACTCGCCCGCGATCTCGACGTGACCATTCCCGGCCGGATCGTCTCGTATTTCGAGGGCAACGAGGACCGGCGCACCCCGGAGCTGGTCGAGGTGCTCAGCGAGGGATACGTGGTAGCGCTGGTCACCGACGGTGGCATGCCGAGCGTCTCCGACCCCGGCTACCGGTTGGTTCGCGCCGCCCTGGACGCCGGGGTGCCGGTCACCGCCGCGCCCGGTCCCAGCGCCGTCACCACCGCCCTGGCCCTGTCCGGGCTGCCGTGCGACAGGTTCTGCTTCGAAGGGTTCCTGCCCCGTGCCCCCGGCGCCCGGCGCGCCCGGTTGCGGGCACTGGCCGCCGAGGAACGGACGTTGGTTCTCTTCGAAGCGCCGCACCGGATCGCCGCCGCGCTGACCGACCTGGCCGACACGTTCGGCCCCGACCGGCCCGCCGCCGTCTGCCGCGAGCTGACCAAGACGTACGAGGAGGTGCTGCGTCGCCCGCTCGGTGAGTTGGCCCGGTGGGCCGCCGACGGCGACCCGCGCGGCGAGATCACCCTCGTGGTGGCCGGTGCGCCCGCCACACCTGCCGTCCGTCCCGACGACGCCGCGCTGCGCGCGGCGGTGGCCGAGCGGGAGGCGGCGGGCCGGAGCCGCCGGGACGCGATCACTGACGTCGCGGCCGAGTACGGGTTGCGCCGGCGTGACGTCTACACGCTCGTGCACCAGTGAGGCCAGGCGCTACCAGGCGGCGATCAGGAAGCCGAGGGCGGTCAGCAGCGGGCCGGCCAGCGAGGCGGCGATCGCCCAACGCCGCTCGGTTCGATCGGGCAGCCGGGTCGCGCCGGTCCAGCGGGCGATGCCCACCGCGCAGCCGAGCACCGCGAACACCCCGAGCAGCCATCGCAGCTGGGCACCCACCCCACGGTCGGCGTACGCGACGTGACCGTCCGGGCCGGTCACCCGGGCGGACAGGGCGGAACCAGGCACCGCGCGGTCCCGGGACACCCCGCTGACCCGTACGCCGTGGATCCGGAACTCCTCCTCCGCCGCCGTGAAGATGCCCCGGCACCGCTGGGTCAGACCGTCGCCGGTGCACCTGGTCACCACCACCGTGCCGGAGGTGGCGTGCCCGACGGCCAGCCAGAGCGGACCGGCGCTGACCCAGGCGAAGAAGGCCGCCGCGAGGCTCAGCCCGATCAACGCGGACAACCCCGCCAGCGGATCGGGCGGGTGGCTGGCGCGTTCCCGACGCCGGTGCACCGGCCAGAACCGCCGCCACCACGGCTCGGCGTCGCCGGGCTCCTCCTGCCGCACCGGAGTCCCGTCCCAGTGCACCTGCTCGATCGGTGCCCAGAAGGTGTCCTCGTCCGGCGTACCGTCGTCGCGCGATCGTTGCCGACGGCCCCGACGTCCAGCCGGCCGGACCGGGACCCGCCGTGGCAGCGTGTCCACCGGCGCGCCGGTCGTCGGCTCCACCTCGACTTCGGTGCGTGACTCGACCGTGACGGGATCGGCCTGCTCCGGCCCGGCCGCGCCGTTCTCCGGCTCCGCTGTCGGCGGGGGCACCGCGCGGGGCTGAGGTGCCACCGTCTGGGTACGCGGCGAGGCGGCGGAATCCGCCCCGGGCTCGGCAAGGGGGCCCTCGGAGTGGTCTCGGGCGGCTCGGCTGCCAGTCACGCGTTTCATTGGACACCGCTGAGCGGGGTTGATCGGGCAGCTCAGGCAGCGTGTCGATGACAATCCGGACTATTTGTCGAGGGTGGTTGACCCACCGTGCCGACCAGGGACCCCTATTGGTTCGCGGTCACCCCGCCGGGGTCACTAGGCTTTCTGTCCATGAGTCACGTTCTCGCGGCAGTGGCCTGGCCGTACGCCAACGGCCCGCGCCACATCGGCCACGTCTCCGGTTTCGGCGTTCCCTCCGACGTCTTCGCCCGGTACATGCGGATGGCCGGCCACGACGTGCTCATGGTCTCCGGCACCGACGAGCACGGCACGCCGATCCAGGTGCAGGCCGACGCAGAAGGGCTGAAGCCGCGGGAGCTGGCCGACCGGTACAACCGGGTGATCGTCGAGGACCTGCACGGCCTGGGCCTCTCCTACGACCTGTTCACCCGCACCACCACGGGCAACCACTACGCCGTGGTGCAGGAGCTGTTCGAGGGGATGTACCGCAACGGCTACATCGTGCCGAAGACCACCATGGGCGCGATCTCGCCGTCCACCGGGCGGACCCTGCCCGACCGGTACATCGAGGGCACCTGCCCGATCTGCGGCTACGACAGCGCCCGGGGTGACCAGTGTGACAACTGCGGCAACCAGCTCGACCCCATCGACCTGATCAACCCACGGTCGAAGATCAACGGGGAGACGCCGGAGTTCGTCGAGACCGAGCACTTCTTCCTCGACCTGCCCGCCCTGGCCGACGTGCTGCGGCAGTGGCTGGACACCCGGGAGGGCTGGCGTCCGAACGTCCTGCGCTTCTCCAGGAACCTGCTGGACGACCTGCACCCCCGGGCCATCACCCGGGACCTGGAGTGGGGCGTGCCGATCCCGCTCGACGGCTGGCGGGACCGCACCGACAAGCGGATCTACGTGTGGTTCGACGCCGTCATCGGATACCTGTCCGCGTCCATCGAGTGGGCCCGCCGCACCGGTGATCCCGAGGCGTGGCGGAAGTGGTGGTCCACCGATGGGGAGGGGAAGGACTCGCAGGCCTACTACTTCATGGGCAAGGACAACATCGTCTTCCACTCGGTGATCTGGCCCGCGCTGCTGGCCGGCTACTCCGGTGAGGGCGGTCGCGACGGCGAGCCGGGCCGGCTCGGCCGGCTCAACCTGCCCACCGAGGTGGTCTCCAGCGAGTTCCTGACCATGGAGGGACGCAAGTTCTCCTCCTCGCGCCGGGTGGTCATCTACGTCCGGGACTTCCTCCAGCGGTACGACGCCGACGCGTTGCGCTACTTCATCGCGGTGGCCGGCCCGGAGAACAACGACACCGACTTCACCTGGGCCGAGTTCCTGCGCCGCAACAACGACGAGCTGGTCGCCGGCTGGGGCAACCTGGTCAACCGGTCCATCTCGATGGCGGCGAAGAACTTCGGCGAGATCCCACCCATCGGCCCGGACGGGCTCACCGAGGCCGACGAGGCGCTGCTGGCCGTGGCACGCGCCGGCTTCGGCACGGTCGGCGACCTGATCGCCAGGCACCGGCAGAAGCAGGCCATCGGCGAAGCGATGAAGGTGGTCGCCGAGGCCAACAAGTACCTCTCCGAGCAGGCGCCGTGGAAGCTCAAGGACGAGGCGGCCAAGCCCCGGATGGGCACCATCCTGCACGTCGCCCTCCAGGTGGTAAGCGACGCCAACACGCTGCTCACCCCGTTCCTGCCGCACTCCGCGCAGAAGATCCACGAGCTGCTCGGCGGTACCGGGGTGCACGCACCGATGCCGGTGATCGAGGAGGTCGCCGACCTCGACGTCGGGCCCGCCTACCCGGTGCTGACCGGTGACTACACCCAGGGCGCGCGGTGGGAGTCCGTACCGCTCGTGGTGGGCCGGACGCTCGCGGCGCCCAAGCCGGTCTTCCGCAAGCTCGACCCCTCGATCGTCGAGGAGGAGCTGGCCCGCCTCGAAGGCTGACGTTCCGGTCAGACGCGACGGGCGCGACCCGCTCGGGGTCGCGCCCGTGCCGTGAACGTCCGACCCGCGTCCGGCGCGACGCGACACCGGGCGTCGGCCCGGCGCGTGTCAGGCGCGGGCCATGGTCGGCGAACCGATGAACTCCATGATCGCCTTGTTCACCTCGTCGGCGTTGGTCCACGGCGTGCCGTGCGGTGCGCCCTTGAGGGTGACCAGCCGGCTGTCGGCGAGCATCGGCTGCAACCGCTGGCCGGTCTTCGGGTACGGCAGCACGTTGTCCTTGTCGCCCTGCACGATCAGCACCGGCACGTCGATCCGCGACACGTCGGCCCGGAAGTCGGTGCCCCAGGCGTCCACGCTGTCGTGCGTGGCAGTGGCGGAGGCCATCGCGCCGATGTTCCAGTGCGCCCGGTACGCCTCCTCGCTCACCAACTTGCCCTTGTTCTCGTCGTAGTTGAAGAAGTTGTTGCAGAACTGGGTGAGGTAGGCGAACCGGTCCTGCGTGATCGCCTGCTTGAACCCCTCGAAGAGGCTCGCCTCGACACCCTCGGGGTTGTCCGGCGCCTGCCGCAGGTACGGCGCCAGCGGTGCCAGCAGCACCGCCCGCTCCACCCGGTCCGAGCCGTACGCGCCCAGGTAGCGGGTCACCTCACCGGTACCCATCGAGTGACCGACCAGGATCGCGTTGCGCAGATCCAGCTCGGTCATCAGGACGTCGAGGTCGGCGGCGAAGGTGTCGTAGTCGTACCCGAACGCCGGCTGCGCCGAATTGCCGAAACCACGCCGGTCGTACGTGATCACCCGGTAGCCGGCGTCGAGCAGCGGCCCGGAGACCTTCTCCCAGGTCGCCCCGTTGAACGGGAAGCCGTGGATCAGCACGATCGGCTGACCCGACCCGTGGTCCTCGTAGTACAGGTCGATGGGCGCGGAGTTCTCCGTGCCGACGGTGATGAAGGGCATCTCGTCCTCCTGTCAGGGTGGAAACCGAGGCTTCCCCGGCGGGCATCCGATATTCCTGCGCCGCCCGACCTGACGGGCCAGGTCAGAGGAGATACGGGTGGTCCACCACCTGGTCGTCGGTCACCTCACCGCCCGGGGCCCACGTCTCGTAGACGCCCCGTTCGTGACACTGTGCGCCGGTCGCGGCGACCGCGTCCGGATCCGGGCGGCGCAGCCGCAACCGCAGCCAGCCCGCCTCCTCACGCAACACCAGACACGGCACCCCCCGCCAGGCGGCCAGGCGTAGCCGTCGGCTCACCCCGTCGACCGGGTACCGGGCGGCCCGGGTCAGCGCCAGCACCCGGAAATCGCCGGGCAGGTCGGCGACCGCCTCGTACTCCCCGCCCGCGTACGTGCCCACCAGGCGGGTCGACCGCGGCGCCTCCCCGGTCGGCACGTACTCCTGATCTGGAGACAGACCCGGCACCGCGGCGAGCAGGTGTCGCCACTGTGGCCCGACCATCCGCAGCCAGCCCCGCTGCTCGGCCTGGTAGGCGTAGAGCACCACCTCCAGGCCCTCCGCCGGGTAGGCCAGCAGGGTGGCGTTCGCGGGCATCGGCAGGTCGGCGAAGTCCCGGGTGACGAACTCGGGGATCAGGTGGTGATTGCTCGGCGTGAAGCCGGTGCCCAGCACCGCCGGACCCAACCGGTCCCGGGCACCCAGCGCCGCCAGCCCCCGGTACGCCGCGCCCGCCGGCACGTCGTAGTCGCCCGGGTCGGCGGCCCGCCAGCGCAACGCGTACGTCACGTCGGCGCCGTCCCGGCTGTCCCCGCCGTCGGTGCGCAGCACACTCGTCGTCAGCGGGGTACGCAGGTGCGCGACGTCGTGTTCCCGGTAGCAGAATCCGTGCGGCAGCCAGCCGCGTACGTATCCGGCGAGCTGCCGGGCCGAGAGGATCTTCATCATCCGGGTGCCCCGCCGTACGCCGGCCGAGGCGCGTACCGCCGTGATCAGCGGGTCGTCCGCGGCGGCCGGCTGCTGGGCGAGCCGGTGCACCTCCGTCCAGCCCCGCTCCCGATGCAGCGGCACCAGCAGGGGAGCCTCCGGATCCTCGGCCTGTTCGGTCGCTCCGTGCACGGCGTCGACCTCGGTGACGTGCACGAACCGCCGCCACGGCAGGGCCGAGTTGACCCGGGGCGCCCATTCGAAACCGGTCACCTCGTCGGCGCTGAACAACTCGTACGCCGCACCCCGGGCGATCTCCTCCGCCGGGTACACCGCGCCGCCGAACGCCACCCGCAGACCGGTCCGCTCCGGCACCGCACCTCCGGTCCGGGAAAGCTCGCTTCGCGCGTCCACGCCGCGACGGTAGGTGCGTGGGGCGTAGCCGAGGTGAACTCCGGGTGGCCTCCGGGTGGACTCGTCCGGTGTGTGATCCTGTCGAGGACATGAGTGAGCCGACCGAGTCCCGTAGCCAGCGTGCGGCCCGCCGCGCCGGAGAGTTTCCACCCGCACCCGAGCCGTTGCTCCGCCCGGTGCTGGACAGCCACACCCACCTCGACATCACCGTCAGCGAGGCCGGGGTACCCGGTGGCGGCGATCCCGCCGACCCGGTCGCCGCCGCCATCGCCGTCGCCGCCGCCGTGGGGGTGGACCGGCTGGTGCAGGTCGGGGTGGACGTCGCCTCCTCCCGCTGGGGCGCCGAGGTGGCCGGCAGCTACCCGGCGGTGTTGGCCACGGTCGCGCTGCACCCCAACGAGGCGCCCCGGCTGGCCGACCTCGACGGCGCCCTGCGCGAGATCGAGGCACTGGCCGGTCAGGAGCGGGTCCGCGGTGTCGGCGAGACCGGCATGGACCGCTACCGCACCGGGGACGAGGGCCGCGCCGCGCAGGAGGAGAGCTTCCGGGCGCACATCGCCATCGCCAAACGGTACGGCCGGACGCTGGTGATCCACGACCGGGACGCGCACGCCGACGTGCTGCGCATCCTCGACGACGAGGGCGCACCGGACACAGTGGTGATGCACTGCTTCTCCGGCGACGCCGAGTTCGCCGCCGAGTGCGTCCGCCGGGGCTACCTGCTCAGCTTCGCCGGCACGGTCACCTTCGCCAGCGCCGGGGCACTGCGGGAGGCTGCCGCCCTGACTCCGCTGGACCAGATCCTGGTGGAGACCGACGCCCCGTACCTCACTCCCGTTCCGCACCGAGGCCGGCCCAACGCCTCGTACCTGATCCCGCTGACCGTCCGGGCGCTGGCCGCCGCAACCGGCGCCGACCTCGACGAACTCTGCGCCGCCATCTCGGCCGCCGGGGAACGGGCCTTCGGTCCCTGGCACCCGGCCGGCGTCGGCGGCTGACCCGTACGCTGTCGGGTTATGGCCGCAGACCTGCTCGGCCCGGCGGAGATCCGGGACCTCGCCGCCCGGCTCGGCGTCGCACCCACCAAGAAGCTCGGCCAGAACTTCGTGCACGACCCCAACACGGTCCGCCGGATCGTGGCCACCGCCGGTCTCGCCCCCGACGATGTGGCGTTGGAGGTCGGCCCCGGGCTGGGTTCGCTCACCCTCGCCCTGCTGCCCGCCACCGCCCACGTGCACGCCGTCGAGATCGACGCCACGCTGGCCGGCGCGCTCGACGGCACCGCCGCCCGGCACGCCGGCCCGACCGCCGCCCGGCTCACCGTGCACCACGCCGACGCCCTGCGGGTCACCGCCGCCGACCTGGCCGACCCGCCGCCCACCGCGTTGGTGGCGAACCTGCCCTACAACGTCGCCGTGCCCGTGGTGCTGCATCTGCTCGCCGCGTTGCCCAGCCTCCGGCACGGGCTGGTGATGGTGCAGAAGGAGGTCGCCGACCGGCTCGTCGCCGGTCCCGGCTCCAAGGTGTACGGCATACCGTCGGTCAAGCTCGCCTGGTACGCCCACGCCCGAGCCGCCGGAAAGGTGCCGCCGAACGTGTTCTGGCCGGTGCCCAACGTCGACTCCGGTCTGGTCGCCTTCACCCGCCGCGAGCCGCCCCGCGCCGACGTACCCCGCGAGCAGGTCTTCTCGGTGGTGGACGCCGCCTTCGCGCAGCGGCGCAAGACCCTGCGCGCGGCCCTGGCCGGCTGGGCCGGTGGCGCCGACCGGGCCGCCGCCGCGCTCACCGCCGCCGGCGTGGACCCCGGCGCACGCGGCGAGTCACTCACCGTCGATCAGTTCGCCGCCGTGGCCGCGTCGGCCCCGAGCCGTACGCCGGCAGCCCAGTAGGCTGAGGCCGTGCCCGCCGAGGAGGTATACCAGTGACCGCGCAGCCGATCGATCCCGACGTGTCCGGCATGTGGGGGACCCGGCGTCGCGACCGGTTGGAGAAGCCCGCCGACTACGCCGACGCCGGCATCCCGCACTACTGGCGGATCGAGCAGAATCCCGTGCACGTGTACGCGTACGACCTTGTCGACGGCCGCTACGAGCTGGTCGCCGACTCCGCCGAGGAGCTGACCGTGACCAAGCCGTTCGACGTGCGGTTGCCCGTCCGGGACATCACCCCGTGACCGAGGCCTGGCGTCCGGACGACGACGAGCCGCGCGGGGCGAGCGGTCCGGTCCGGGTACGGGTGCCCGCCAAGGTCAACCTGCATCTGGGGGTCGGCCCACTGCGCCGGGACGGCTACCACGAGCTGAACACCGTCTACCACGCGATCTCGATCTACGACGAGCTGACCGCGCGACGCGGCGACACGCTGACCCTCACCATGGAGGGCGAGGGCACCGGGGAACTCGCCCTCGACGACTCCAACCTGATCATTCGGGCGGCGCACGCCCTCGCCGGGTACGCCGGCGTCATGCCGCACGCCCGGCTGCACCTGCGCAAGCAGATCCCGCTGGCCGGTGGGCTCGCGGGCGGCAGCGCGGACGCCGCAGCCGCCCTGGTCGCCTGCGACGCCCTGTGGGGCACCGGCCTGTCCCGTGACGAGTTGGCGAGCATCGCCGCAGACCTCGGCTCGGACGTGCCCTTCCTGATCCACGGCGGCACCGCGTTGGGCACCGGTCGTGGCGAGGCGGTCAGTCCGGTGCTGGCCCGGCCCACCTCCTGGCACTGGGTGGTCGCCATCGCCGACGGCGGCCTGTCCACCCCGCAGGCGTACCGCGAACTCGACCGGCTCCGCGAGACCGGTGCCGCCGGCCCGCCCCTGGGCAGCACCGACGGGCTGCTCGCCGCGCTGCGGCAGCGCGACCCCCGGGTGCTCGCACCGACCCTCGGCAACGACCTTCAGGACGCCGCCCTGGCCATGCGGCCGTCGCTGGCGAACACCCTGAAGGCCGGCGAGGCGGCCGGGGCGCTGGCCGGCATCGTCTCCGGCTCGGGGCCCACCTGCGTGTTCCTCACCGCTGACGCCGCCGACGCCGAACGCGTCGCCGCCGAACTGGAGGCCGCCGGGGTGTGCCGGCAGGCCCGCGTCGCCCATGGCCCGGTGCACGGCGCCCGGATCACCTGACGGCACCCGCCGACCCGGCGCGCGCCGCACCAATCACCGGCCGGTGGGTCAGGTGGCGGCCAGTCGGTGAGCCACCGGTGATAGGCCGGGTTGAGGCAGTTGTAGATGGCGGTCACGCCGTCGGCGAGTTCGCCCAGCCGGTCGGCGTCGGTCGCGTCGGCGGCGACCCGGCGTACCCTGGAACGACAGGCGTCCCCAGGTGCCCGCCGGCACCGGGACGCCTTGATCATGGAAGGTGGGTACGTGGCCAACATCGTCAACCTGGACCGGGTGTCCAAGGGCTACGGCGCGGCCGGGCCACTGCTCACCGAGGTCTCGCTCGGCCTGGAGGACGCCGACCGGATCGGCGTCGTCGGGCTCAACGGCGCCGGCAAGTCCACCCTGCTCCGACTGCTGACCCGGAGCGAGCAGCCCGACGACGGTCGAGTCACGCACCGTCGCGACCTGCGCGTCGCCTGGCTGCCGCAGAACCTCACCCTCAGCCCCGAGGCCACCGTCCGCGACGTCGTACTCGGCACCGAGTGGCTCGCCGAGAGCATGGGCGCGGAGCACGAGTGGGCCGGTGACGCCGGCGTACGTGCCATCCTCGACGGGCTTGGCATGCCGCACCTGGGACTCGACGCCCCGGTCGGGCCGATGTCCGGTGGCGAGCGCCGCCGGGTGGCCCTGGCCGCCCTGCTGGTCCGCGACGCGGACCTGCTCATCCTCGACGAGCCCACCAACCACCTCGACGTCAGCGGCGTCGACTGGCTGGCCCGGCACCTGCTCGGCCGCAAGGGCGCTCTGGTCGTGGTCACCCACGACCGCTGGTTCCTCGACGCCGTCTGCACCACCACCTGGGAGGTCGCCGACCAGACCGTACGGGCCTACGAGGGCGGCTACGCCGCCTGGATCCTCGCCCGCGCCGAGCGGGAAAGGATCGCCGCCGCCACCGAGGCACGCCGGCAGAACCTGCTCCGCAAGGAGATCGCCTGGCTGCGCCGTGGCCCGCCGGCCCGCACCTCGAAGCCGAAGTTCCGCATCGACGCGGCCAACGCGCTGATCGCCGACGTGCCGCCGCCGCGCGACACCATGTCACTGCAACGGCTGGCCACCGCCCGCCTCGGCAAGCAGGTCTACGACCTGGAACACGTCCGGCTGCACGCCGGCCCCAAGACCATCCTCGACGACACCACCTGGCAGGTCGGCCCCGGCGACCGGGTCGCCATCCTCGGCGCCAACGGCGCCGGCAAGACCAGCCTGCTACGGATGCTGGCCGGCGTCACCCGCCCCGACAGCGGACGGATGACCACCGGCAGCACCGTACGGCCCGCCTTCCTTTCCCAGGAACTCGCCGAACTGCCCAGCGACCTGCGCGTGCTCGAAGCGGTCGAGGAGGTCGCCCGGCGGGTCCGCCTCGGCGATCGGGAGATCTCCGCCGCCCAGCTCGCCGAGGTGTTCGGCTTCGACGACCGGCGCCTCTGGACTCCGGTCGGTGACCTCTCCGGCGGCGAGCGGCGTCGGCTTCAGATGCTGCGCCTGCTGGCCGGCGAACCGAACGTGCTGCTGTTCGACGAACCCACAAACGACCTCGACACCGACACCCTCGCCGCGTTGGAGGACCTGCTCGACTCCTGGCCCGGCACGATCGTGGTGGCCAGCCACGACCGCTACCTCATCGAGCGGGTGACCGACTCGGCGTACGGCATGTTCGGTGACGGCCGGCTGGTGCACCTGCCCGGTGGTGTCGACGAGTACCTCGCCCGCGCCAACGACCGGCCGGGCACCGGGCGTACCCCGGCACCTTCGGCACCGACCGGTGGCCCGGCCGGCGACGGAATGAGTGCCGCCGAGGCCCGGCAGGCCCGCAAGGAACTGGCCCGCCTCGAACGGCAGGTCGGCAAGCTGGAACAGAAGGAGGCCGCCCTGCTGGACCAGCTCGCCGCCAACGCCACCGACTACACCCGGGTGGCCGAGCTGGACGCCCAGCTCACCCAGGTACGCGGTGAGCGGGAGGAGGCCGAGCAGGCCTGGCTGACCCTGGCTGACGAGATCCCCGCCAGCTGATCCGGCTGACCCGGCTGGTCACGGTGTGCTGCCGCGCCGATCCCGGGACCCCGTGTGCGGCGTCACAGGGCCGGATGCGGGAGAATCCCCGTCGACCCTCACCCAACGGCGTTGGAGACACAGACATGGCCCACACCCCCGTCAACCACCCCGCGCGGCCGATCTACCGGGCGATCGGCGGGCTGATCGGTCTGTACCTGGTGGCCTTTGGTGTGATCGGCCTCCTGACCAGCACCGGCGAGCCCTTCTTCAGCCAGGGCGACACTCAGATCCTGGGGCAGGGCACGAACCTCGGCTTCTCCCTGTTCAACATCGTGGTCGGCGCGATCGTGCTGGCCGGCACCGCGATCGGACGCAACCTCGACGTGTTGATCAACCAGTGGTCGGCATATCTGATCATGGTGGTCAGCCTGGCGGGTCTCGCCTTCATCCGGACCGAGGCCAACATCTTCAACGTCAGCGTCGCCACGGTGATCGTCCAGATGGTGCTCAGCCTGGTGCTGCTGATGGCCGGCATGTACGGCAAGGTCGGCAGCGACGAGGAGCACGAGGCGTGGCAGAAGGCTCGGCTCGTGCTCTGAGGTTTTGCTGTCTCGGTTGGGTTTTCGCCGGAGCCCGACCCGCTCCGGGCGGTCAGGCTTGATCCCTGCGCGGGTCGGGCTCCGGCGAAAACCTGTCGGGGTTGCGCATCCGTACGGAACGTCGGGCCCGAGGGTGGGGATCTTGAGGTGCATGGTTGCGCGTCGGGCAGCCCCGCGGTCGAATCCCGGCGTGGCTATGCCGCCGGATTGGCGTTCGGGGGACGTGGGCTGCGCGACTGGGGGACAATGTTCTTGTTGTCCCGCTTTGCGTGGAGGAGTCGATGCCGCATTTTCCGGTAAACCATCCGGCGCGGCCGTTCTACCGGGCGTTGTCCGGTCTGGTCGGGCTCTACATCCTGATCTTCGGTGTCTGGGGGACCGCGCTCACCTGGGGTGACCCGCTGTTCGGCCGGAACGGCAACTGGGCTCTGGGCCTACGCACCAACCTGGCCTTCTCACTGGCCTCCATCGCCTTCGGGGTGGTGCTCATCATCGGCGCGTCCCGGCGCACCAACCTCGGCCACTACATGAACCTCACCGCCGGAGCCGTATTCCTGGTCACCAGCATCCTGATGATGTCGGTGCTCCAGACCGACGCCAACTTCCTGAACTTCTCCATGTCGACGGTGATCGTCTCGATGCTCTTCGGGCTGATCCTGCTCGGCACCGGCCTCTACGACAAGGTCGGCCCGCACGAGGACGCCGAGGCCGAGCGGAGCCGCCGGAACCACCCCGTCGCCGAGATCCACCGCCGCTAGCCGAGGCTGCGCCCCACCGACGCCGCTCAGCGTCCGCCCGCGGTGATCAGACCCGGCTTGGCCTCCAGGTGCGACAACCCGTTCCAGGAGAGATTCACCAGGTGCGCGGCCACCGTCTCCTTCCGCGGCTTACGCACCTCCAGCCACCACCGGCCGGTCAACGCGACCATGCCCACCAGCGCCTGCGCGTACAACTCGGCCAACTTCGGGTCGTAACCGCGGCTGGAGAACTCCGCACCGAGAATGTGCTCCACCTGGTGCGCCACGTCGTTCATCACGCTGCTGAAGTTGCCGGTCGCGGAGAGCACCGGCGACTCCCGTACCAGCACCCGGAACCCGCTGGTCTCCTCCTCGATGTAGCCGAGCAGGGCCAACGCGGCCTGCTCCAGCAACTCCCGCGGATGACCCGCGGTCAGTGCCGTGGTGATCCGGTCCAGCAGGGACCGCACCTCGCGGTCCACCACCACCGCATAGAGCCCCTCCTTGCCCCCGAAGTGCTCGTAGACCACCGGCTTGGAGACCTTCGCGCGCGACGCCACCTCCTCGATGGAGGTGGCGTCGAAACCACGTTCGGCGAAGATCTGCCGGCCGATCGAGATCAACTGCTCGCGACGCTGAGCGGCGGACATGCGTACCCGGGACGTCGGCTTGGCCGCCGCGGCGGGCACCGACCGCCGCCGTCTGCCGCCCTCGGCGCGGGGAGTATCGGCCATCTCGTCGCCTCGCTGGCGCTCGGTGACGCCCTGTCGTGGGATGCTGCCTGCTTTCCGCCCGGTCACTCGAACATACTGCCAGGTAACTTGCGGGTTGGCCGCCCGGTTACCGCTCGGCCGCCGGCTGGACCAGCTTCGCCGCGATCCGTTCCGGCTTCGGCCAACGCACGTCCCACGCCGCCCCGACCCTTTCGAACAGCCAGATTATCCGGGCCGAGATGTCGATCTGCCCCCGCAGGACACCGTGCCGGGCGCTCGTCGGATCGGCGTGGTGCAGGTTGTGCCAGCTCTCCCCGAAGGACAACAGCGCGAGGGGCCAGAAGTTCGCCGCCCGGTCGCCGTGGCGCATCATGAACGGCCGCTCCCCGTACACGTGGCACACCGAGTTGATCGACCAGGTGACGTGGTGCAGCAACGAGATGCGGACCAGGCCGGCCCAGAAGAGCGCGCTCAACGCGCCCTGCCAGGACCACGTCAACAACCAGCCCATCAAGGCCGGCCCGAGCACCGAGACGATCACCAGCACCGGGAAGAGCCGGTCCATCCGCCGGATGTCCCGGTCGGCCAGCAGGTCCGGTGCGAAACGCTCCCGGTTGGACAACTCCCGGCCGAACAGCCAGCCGATGTGCGCGTGGAACAGCCCCTTGACCAGGCCGCGCAGCGTCGTGCCGAACCGCCACGGCGAGTGCGGGTCTCCCTCCAGATCGGAGAAGGCGTGGTGCCGCCGGTGGTCGGCCACCCACTGGATGATCTCGCCCTGCACGGCGAGCGAGCCCGAGGCGGCCAACGCGATGCGTAGCCACCGCTTCGCCTTGAACGAACCGTGGGTGAAGTAGCGGTGGTAGCCGACGGTGATGCCCAGGCCCGACAGCACGTACCAGAAGCCGGCGATGCCCACGTCGACCCAGCTGAGCCAGCCACCCCAGGCCACCGGCACGGCGGCGATCAGCGCCGCGAACGGGATCACCACGAAGGACCACAGCGCGATCAGGATGCCGCGTGACTGGGTGCCCTGGGTGAGGGGCTTCGGGCTGGTCGGTTGCGGGTCGAGAACGGCGGCGGACATGGCACCTCGCAGGGGACGATCGGTTCGCAATCTACGCCTACGTCACCGTAACTTAAGGGCCCGGAAGATCACATCAGACAGCGACACGAATGGATGCTTGATGGGTCGTACGCTCGTCGGGTTGTCCGGTGCCGGAGATCGCGCGGCAGCTCGGGGTGAGCCGGTCGACGGCTTACCTCTGGGTCCGGCACATCCCGCTCGAACGCGACCCGGAGGAGGAACGCCAGCGCCGACGTGCCCACTCGAAGGCGATTGCCGAGGCGCGGTGGGCGGACCATCGTCGGGCGCGGGACGAAGCCCAGAAGGAGGCACGGGCGATGGCCGGGCGGGTGGTAGGTCGACTCAGCGAACGTGATCTGCTCATCCTCGGTGCGGCGATCTACTGGTGCGAGGGCACCAAGTCGAAGCCGTGGCGTCGCGATGACCATCTGCAGTTCGTCAACAGCGATCCGGGCCTGCACGCTCTCTTCCCGCGTTTCCTCGAAGTCTGCGGAGTCGACCGCGCCGTGCCGACTTATCGGGTGAGCATCCATGGGACTGCCGACCCGGACGTGGCGGCCCAGTGGTGGGCGGCCGAGCTCGAAGTGCCACGCGAGCAGTTTCGCCCGGCGACCCTCAAGAAGCACAAGCCGACCACCGTCCGGCGAAACGTCGGTGACGAGTACCGAGGCTGTCTCGTGATCAATGTGCCGCGTAGCCGCGAGCTCTACTGGCGAATAGAAGGTATGATCGCCGAGCTGTTCCGGTCCGCAGCTGAACGCACTTAGGCGGTTTGATGCGGCCTGTCGGCTTGACATTTCTATGGGGTGTGGGGTAACGGCAACCCGCAGGCCTTTGGAGCCTTGAGCTCCTGGTTCGAATCCAGGCACCCCAGCAAGCACTCTCAACCGCCGATCCTCGTGCCCCTGCCGAACAGACCGGATTGTCTGGTTAGCATGGCCGCGAGACTGTCCGCGTTCCGACGGGAGCCACGTCGTGCCCGAGCCCCACACCCGTACCGTCGTCGTACTCGCCGCCGGTGAGGGCAAGCGGATGAAGTCCTCGTTGCCCAAGGTGCTGCATCCGCTGCTCGGTCGGACGCTTGTGGGTCATGTGCTCAACGCGGCCGACCCGCTGGCTGCGGCGCGCACCCTGGTGGTGGTGGGGCACGGCGCCGACCAGGTCCGCGCCCACCTCGCCGGGATCGCCCCCGAGGCCACCGCGGTCCATCAGGCGGAACAGCTCGGCACCGGGCACGCGGTGCGGATCGCGCTGGAGGCCGCCCCGGAGGTCACCGGCACGGTGGTGGTGCTCAACGGCGATGTGCCGT
This sequence comes from Verrucosispora sp. WMMD573, assembly GCF_027497175.1. Taxonomy (NCBI): domain Bacteria; kingdom Bacillati; phylum Actinomycetota; class Actinomycetes; order Micromonosporales; family Micromonosporaceae; genus Micromonospora; species Verrucosispora sp. WMMD573. The sequence continues at coordinate 2,207,525 of NZ_CP114901.1, forward strand.
TGCTGCGGCCCGAGACGGTCGGTGCGCTGGTGGCGGCTCACGAGAGCAAGGGCGCCGCGGCGACCGTGCTCGCGGCGGAGGTGCCGGACCCGACCGGGCTAGGACGCATCGTGCGGGACGCGGCGGGTCGGTTGGAACAGATTGTCGAGCAGCGTGACGCCACTGCCGCACAGCTGGCTGTCCGGGAGATCAACGCTGGGATCTACGCGTTCGACGCGGCCCGGCTGCGGGACGTGCTCGGCAAGCTGTCGACCGACAACGACCAGGGCGAGGAGTACCTCACCGACGTCTTCAAGATGCTGGTCTCCGCTGGCGAGCCGGTGGGGGTGCACCTGGCGGCCGACCACACCGAGACGCTCGGTTGCAACGACCGGGTGGAGCTGGCGGCGTTGCGCCGGCTGCTGCGTGACCGGGTCAACGAGCGGTGGATGCGGGCCGGCGTCAGCCTGCTCGACCCTGAGACAACCTGGATCGACGTGACAGTGGCCCTGGACCGCGACGCGGTGGTGGATCAGAACACCCAGCTACGTGGCGGGTCGGTGGTCGGCAGCGGCGCGGTGGTCGGGCCGGACGTAACGTTGATCGACACGGTGGTGGGGCCCGGCGCGACGGTGCTGCGCAGCCATGCGGTCGGCGCCGAGGTGGGTCCGGGCGCCAGCGTCGGGCCGTACGCGTACCTGCGGCCGGACGCGCGGTTGGCGGAGCGGTCGAAGGTCGGCACGTTCGTCGAGGTGAAGAATTCCGAGCTGGGCGCCGGCGCCAAGGTGCCGCACCTGTCGTACGTGGGTGACGCGACGATCGGAGCGAGGGCGAACATCGGCGCGGCGACGATCTTCGTGAACTACGACGGGGTGAACAAGCACCGCACCGTGGTCGGCGAGGCGGCGTTCGTGGGCTGCGACACGAGCCTCATCGCACCGGTCGAGGTGGGTGCCGGGGCGTACGTGGCGGCGGGCAGCGCGATCAGCAAGGACGTGCCGCCGGGGGCGTTGGGGTTGACCCGGGCGCCGCAGCGCAGCGTCGAGGGTTGGGTGGCGCGCAAGCGCGCGGGCACGGCTTCCGCCGAGGCGGCCGAGCGTGCCCTTCGGGGTGGGCAGGGTGCTCCGGCCGCGACGTCCTCCGCAAGCGAAGGTGAGGCAATCCACGGCACCGCCGAGTCGGTGGGCGGTACGCCCGAGCCGGGAGATACTGCAACCGAATAGTCCCCGGCCGACCACCACCAACAGGCCGGGTACCGCCGACCGAAAACGGGAGCAGACGGGCCCATGGGCAGCATCGTCGCCGAAAACCGCAAGAGCCTGATGCTCTTCTCCGGACGTGGTTTTCCGGAGTTGGCCAAGGAGATCGGTGAGGTGCTCGGCGTCGCGCCGACGCCGGCCGACGCGTACGAGTTCGCCAACGGCGAGATCTTCGTACGGTTCAAGGACTCGGTACGTGGTTCGGACGCCTTCGTGGTGCAGTCGGTCACGCACGGGGTGAACACGTGGGTCATGGAGACCTTGATCATGGTGGACGCGCTGAAGCGCGGTTCGGCCAAGCGGATCACGGTCGTCCTGCCGTTCTATCCGTACTCCCGCCAGGACAAGAAGCACCGCGGCCGGGAGCCGATCTCCGCGCGGTTGGTCGCCGACCTGCTGAAGACCGCCGGGGCGAACCGGATCCTCACCGTGGACCTGCACACCGCGCAGATCCAGGGCTTCTTCGACGGTCCGGTGGACCACCTCTTCGCGATGGACATCCTGGCCGAGTACGTGGAGCGCAAGTACGCGGGCCGGCCGATGACGGTGGTCGCGCCGGATTCGGGCCGGGTGCGGGTGGCCGAGCGGTGGACGGACCGGCTGGGTGGTTGCCCGCTGGCGTTCATCCACAAGACCCGGGACCCGATGAAGCCGAACCAGGTGGTGGCGAACCGGGTCGTCGGTGAGGTCGAGGGTCGGGTCTGCCTGATCGTCGACGACATGATCGACACGGGCGGCACGATCTGCCGGGCGGCGGACATCCTGAAGGAGTCGGGAGCGGCGGACGTGATCGTGGCGTCCACCCACGCGCTGCTGTCCGACCCGGCGACGGAGCGGTTGAAGAACAGCCCGATCAGCGAGGTCGTGGTGACCAACACGCTCCCGTTGCCGCCGGAGAAGCAGCTCGACAAGCTGACCGTGCTGTCGATCGCACCGCTGCTGGCCCGGGCGATCCGCGAGGTCTTCGACGACGGCTCGGTGACCACGCTCTTCGGTGGGCTGAGCTGAGCGCGGTTCACCACTGAGCCGGCTGGCTGGTGCCGGGGCGGGGGTGTCCGGGCGGGTACGGGGACTGCCGGAAACCCGGGAAATCGCTCGGGTAGACTGGTGCGGTTGCCACGGCGAGGGTGCCCTGCGGGCCGCTGAGAAGCGCCGCACGGAGGCACCGTGATCGACGCGGTGCTCCGGGCAGTCTGCTGACGCATGAGCCCCTGCGAGCCCCCCGCCCAGCACCGCCAGACGACAAGCTGCCGCAGCGAAGCATCAGGAGTTTCCCCGTGTCCGAGGTAAAGATCAGCGCCGAGCCCCGCACCGAGTTCGGCAAAGGTGGTGCCCGCCGTACCCGCCGGGCCGGCAAGGTGCCCGCCGTGCTGTACGGCCATGGCGAGAAGCCCAAGCACATCGCGCTGCCGGCCCGCGAGTTCGCGGCGGCCATCCGTAACGGTGGTGCCAACCAGCTGTTGGCGCTGGACATCAGCGACGGCACGCAGGCGCTGGCGCTGCCGAAGGCGATCCAGCGGAACCCGATCAAGGACACCTTCGAGCACGTCGACCTGCTGCTGGTGCGTCGCGGCGAGAAGGTCACCGTGGACGTGCCGGTCCAGCTCACGGGTGAGGCCGCGCGCGACACGCTGATCGTGCACGACCACGACACCCTCTCGGTGACTGCGGACGCGACAAAGGTGCCGGATCACCTGGAGGCTTCGATCGAGGGCGCCGAGCCGGGTTCCCAGGTCACCGCCGCTGACGTGTCGTTGCCGGCGGGTGTGGAGCTGGTCGCCGACCCGGAGCTGACGATCGCCACGGTCACCGCCGCGCCGACCGCCGAGCAGCTGGAGTCGACGCTGCCCGAGGTCGAGGAGGCCACCGAGGAGGCCGAGGCCGAGGTCGGCGAGGTCACCGAGGGTGCTGCCGAGGCGCCGTCCGCCGAGGGTGAGGCGGGCACCGAGGCTCGTACCGAGGCCTGACAGTCTCTCAGTTTGCGACAGGCGTCCCCGGGTTCTGCGGGGGCGCCTGTCGGCGTATCGGATGATCGGCGGCGTGGGCGGTGGTTGGCCGCCGGTGAGGGCGGGAGGGGCGGGCGGTGACGGACGAGACCGGGCCGTGGCTCGTGGTCGGCCTGGGTAACCCGGGTCGGGAGTACGCGGGCAACCGGCACAACGTCGGGTTCATGGTCGCCGACCTGCTGGCTGGTCGGCTGGGTGGGAAGTTCGGCCGGCACCGGCGGGCGGTGGCGGAGGTCGCGGAGGGGCGGCTGGGGTTGGGCGGGCCCAAGTTGCTGCTGGCCAAGCCACTGACCTACATGAATCTTTCCGGTGGGCCGGTGGCCAGTCTGGCGCAGTTCTACAAGGTGCCGCCGGGACGGGTCATCGCGGTGCACGATGAGCTGGACATCGGTTACGGCCAGGTGCGGGTCAAGTGCGGCGGTGGTGAGGGTGGGCACAACGGTCTGCGGTCGATGTCGAAGTCGTTGGGCACGAAGGATTACGTGCGGGTGCGGTTCGGGATCGGTCGACCGCCGGGGCGGCAGGATCCGGCGGACTATGTGCTGTCGGATTTCGGCACGGCGGAACGCAAGGAGTTGGACTTCCTGGTGGACCGGGCTGCGGACGTGGTCGAATCCGTGGTCAGCCGGGGTGTGGAGCCGACTCAGAACCTCTACCACGGGGTCTAGCGCGGGCGCCGGGGTGCCCGCTCGGGGTCGGCCTGGGGGCCACGGGGGTGTCGACACACGTGTCGGGGGCGGACCGCGGCGGTTGGGTTCGTCGGTGGCCCGGTAGTGTGCGGGTTCGGCGGTCGGGCGAGGCCGGCCGCTCGGCGTACGCGGATCGTGGCGACGGGAGCGGAAGCATGAGCGGTCCACCGATGATCGACGGGGCGTTCGCGCGGTGGCTGGCGGATCGTGCCGGGCAGGCGCTACTGGGCCTGCGGGCGGAGATGGGGTTCGCCGATGCCGGCGCGTTGAAGTCGGCGGGGGACAAGGTCTCGCACGACCTGATCCGCACCGAGTTGGCGAGGTGGCGCCCGGGTGACGCGGTGCTCTCCGAGGAGGACGAGGGTTCCCGACTGGCGTGGGCGGCCGAGGTGAACACCGGTGCCGTTTCGCGGTTGACCGCCGATCGGGTGTGGATCATCGACCCGTTGGACGGTACGCGGGAGTTCAGCGAGGAGGGGCGCGCGGACTGGGCGGTGCACGTGGCGCTCTGGGCGCGTAACGCGACCACCTCGCACGGTCTGGTCGCCGGTGCGGTCGGGCTGCCGGCCCAGCATCGGGTGCTGGGTACGGACCTGCCGCCGGCCTATCCGCCGATGACACCTGAGGCGGCCACGGCGGGCGGTGCGGGGCGGTTGCGGTTGGCGGCGAGTCGCAGTCGGCCGCCGGTGTTCCTGACCGATCTCGCGGAGGAGGTCGGGGCGCAGTTGGTGCCGATGGGCTCGGCCGGGGCGAAGATCGCCGCGGTGGTGACCGGTGAGGTGGATGCGTACATCCATGCCGGCGGGCAGTACGAGTGGGACTCGGCGGCGCCGGTCGCTGTGGCGACGGCCACCGGACTGCACGCTTCCCGGATCGATGGTTCTGCGCTGAAATACAACGAGGCGGATCCGCGCCTGCCGGACCTGTTGGTGTGCCGTAAGGATCTCGCCAGCCGGTTACTTGCGGCGTTGCATCGGCATTGCGGGTAGCCTGTCGCTACTTCCTGACATCCCCGACCGGAAAGGTCTGGAAAGCGGATGACCGAGCGAATCGAGCCCGTGTCATGACCAGTGCTGCGTACCAGGTCACCCATCTCGACGCGCTTGAGGCGGAGAGCATCTTCGTGATGCGCGAGGTGGTCGCCGAGTTGGAGCGGCCGGTGCTGCTCTTCTCCGGTGGCAAGGACTCGATCGTCATGCTCCGGCTGGCGCAGAAGGCGTTCGCGCCGGGTCACATTCCGTTCCCGGTGATGCACGTCGACACGGGTCACAACTTCCCGGAGGTGCTCGACTACCGCGACCGGCGGGTGGCCGAGCTGGGCCTGCAACTGGTGGTGGCCAGCGTGCCGGAGGCTCTGGCCAGTGGCCTGGTCCGCGAGTCCGCAGACGGGACGCGAAACCGGATCCAGACGCCGGTGCTGCTGGAGGCGGTGGAGAAGCACCGTTTCAACGCCCTCTTCGGCGGGGCTCGCCGGGATGAGGAGAAGGCCCGGGCGAAGGAGCGGATGTTCAGCTTCCGGGACGAGTTCGGCCAGTGGGATCCGAAGAACCAGCGGCCGGAGCTGTGGGCGCTCTACAACGGGCGGCATCATCCGGGCGAGTCGATCCGGGTGTTCCCGCTGTCCAACTGGACGGAGTTGGACGTGTGGCACTACATCGCCCGCGAGCGGATCGAGTTGCCGTCGATCTACTACGCGCACGAGCGTGAGGTGGTCGAGCGCGACGGGATGCTCTACGCGGTGAACGAGTTCCTGCCGGCGCGGGCCGGTGAGGATCGGTTCAAGGCCCGGGTGCGGTATCGCACGGTGGGTGACGCCTCCTGCACGGCGGCGGTGCGCTCGGACGCGGACACGGTCGAGAAGGTCATCGAGGAGGTCGCCGCGACCCGGATCACCGAGCGTGGCGCGACCCGGGGTGACGACCGAGTCAGCGAGGCCGCGATGGAGGACCGCAAGCGGGAGGGCTACTTCTGATGAGCACCGAGACTCTGGACGCCGCTCACGTGGCCGAGGGTCGGCCGATGGATCTGTTGCGTTTCGCCACGGCCGGGAGCGTGGACGACGGCAAGTCGACCTTGATCGGTCGGCTGCTCTACGACACGAAGTCGCTGTTCACCGACCAGTTGGCGGCGGTCGAGGCGGTCAGCGCGGCCCGGGGCGACGAGTACACCAACCTGGCGCTGCTCACCGACGGGCTGCGGGCGGAGCGGGAGCAGGGCATCACGATCGACGTGGCGTACCGCTACTTCGCCACGCCCCGGCGCAAGTTCATCATCGCCGACACCCCCGGGCACATCCAGTACACCCGGAACATGGTCACCGGGGCCTCCACGGCCGACCTGGCGCTGATCCTGGTGGATGCCCGCAAGGGGCTGGTCGAGCAGTCCCGCCGGCATGCGTTCCTCTGCTCGTTGTTGCGGGTGCCGCACCTGGTGCTCTGCGTCAACAAGATGGATCTGGTCGACTTCTCGCAGGAGGTCTTCGAGCGGATCGCCGACGAGTTCACCGCGTTCGCCGCGAAGCTGGACGTGCCGGATCTGACGGTGGTGCCGATCTCCGCTCTGCGGGGTGACAACATCGTCAGCCGCTCGGAGAACATGCCCTGGTACGAAGGCCCGGCGTTGCTGCATCACCTGGAGCGGGTGCACATCGCCAGCGACCGCAACCTGGTGGATGTCCGCTTCCCGGTGCAGTACGTGATCCGCCCTCAGTCGACCACCGTGACCGACTATCGGGGCTATGCCGGCCAGGTGGCCTCGGGGGTGCTCAAGCCGGGTGACGAGGTGATGGTGCTGCCTTCGGGCTTCACCAGCCGGATCTCCGCGGTGGAGACCGCCGACGGGCCGGTCGCGGAGGCGTTCCCGCCGATGTCGGTGACGGTACGCCTGGAAAACGAGATCGACATCTCGCGCGGCGACATGATCTGCCGGCCGAACAACGCGCCGGCGGTGGCGCAGGACATCGAGGCGATGGTCTGCTGGATGGACGAGACGCGTCCGTTGCAGGTCGGCGGCAAGTACTCGATCAAACACACGACCCGCGCGGCGCGTGCCATCGTGCGGGACCTGCACTACCGCCTCGACATCAACAGCCTGCACCGCGACGAGTCGGCCAACGAGTTGCGGCTCAACGAGATCGGTCGGGTTCGCCTGCGGACCACCATCCCGCTGCTGGCCGACGAGTACCGCCGTAACCGCACCACCGGCGGGTTCATCATCATCGACGAGGCCACCAACCGTACCGTCGGCGCCGGCATGATCGTCGAAACCCCCTGACCTCCACCGTGACTCCCTAGTTGACCAAGAAGTTCTGGTCGGGATCCAGCGCGATCCCGACCAAAAACTTCTTGATCAACCCTGGGCTGCCCGTGCGGCCTAGCGAGGGGTGGGGGTCGGGGTTAGGCCAGGCGGGTGGCGCCGGGGGCGGGGGTGGCGGTAATGACGGTGGGCGTGGTGAAGGACCGGGCGGTGTAGGCGGCGGTGACGGCGGCGCCGACCCGGTCGGTCCGGCCCGCCTCGACCAGGGCCAGCACGCAGCCGCCGAAGCCGCCCCCGGTCATCCGGGCGCCCAGCGCCCCGGCGGTCAGCGCGGCCTCGACCGCGACGTCCACCTCGGGGACGGTGATGGCGAAGTCGTCCCGCATGGAGGTGTGCGAGGCGGTGAGCAGCGGCCCGATCTGCCGGACCTGCCCGTCGCGAAGCAGCGCCACGGTGTCGAGTACCCGTTGATTCTCGGTGACCACGTGGCGGACCCGGCGGCGGGTCTCGTCGTCGGGAAGCCGGGCGAGCGCGTCGTCGAGGTCGGCGGGCGGCACGTCACGCAGGGCGGGTACGTCGAGCAGCGCGGCCGCCTTCTCGCAGCTGGCGCGGCGGGCCGCGTACTCGCCGTCGGCGTGCCGGTGAGGGGCTCGACTGTCGATCACCAGGACGGCGAGGCCGGCGTCGTCGAGGTCGAATGGGATGTGTTCCACCTGCTGGGTGCGGCAGTCGAGGAAGAGGGCGTGTCCGGCGCGGCAGCGGATCACCGCCGACTGGTCCATGATGCCGGTGGGCGCGCCGACGTACTGGTTCTCGGCGCGCTGGGCCAGCCGGGGCTGCTGTTCGGGCGGTAGCGCCAACCCGCCCAGGTCGACCAGCGCGGCGAGCACGGCGGCCTCCAGCGCGGCGGAGGAGGAGAGCCCGGCGCCGAGCGGCACGTCCGAGGCGACGGCCAGCCGGGCACCGGGGACGGGGTGTCCCGCCTCCCGCAGCGCCCACACCACGCCGGCCACGTACGCCGCCCAACCGGTCACCCGCCCGGGGCGGGTCACCTCGTCGGTGCCGAAGCTGACCGTCTCACCGGTCAGCTCGGAGCAGACCGTCCAGCTGCCGGCCGGCTGCGGTGTCGCCGCGACGACGGTGCACAGCGGAAGGGCGAACGGCAGCACGAATCCGTCGTTGTAGTCGGTGTGTTCGCCGATCAGGTTGACTCGGCCGGGAGCCGCCCAGCGGCCGGCGGGCGTCTGGCCGTACGCGTGCCGGAAGCAGGCGGTGGCGCGGTCGGCCACCGCGTCGGGGTGGTTGGTCACCGGCGGTCCAGGACTTGCGCACGGTAGAAGGCCCACGCGTCGGTGACCATGTCGTGCAGGGTGGGTTTGCGGGGCTCCCAGCCCAGTTCGGCGCGGGCCAGGGCGGAGGAGGCGACCAGTTCGGCCGGATCGCCCTCGCGGCGGGGTGCCACCTCGACCGGCACCGGGTGCCCGGTGACCTCGCGGACGACCTCGACCACCTGCCGGTTGGTGAAACCGTTGCCGTTGCCGAGGTTGTAGATGCGGTGTTGTCCGGTGGTGGCCGCGTCCAGGGCGAGCAGGTGGGCCCGGGCCAGGTCGGCGACGTGGATGTAGTCGCGGACGCAGGTGCCGTCGACGGTGGGGTAGTCGTCACCGAACAGTTGCAGCTTGTCCCGCCGGTCGGCGGCCACCTCCAGCGCGATCGGAATGAGGTGGGTCTCCGGGTCGTGCCGTTCGCCGAGGACGACGTCACCGTCCAGGTGCGCACCGGCGACGTTGAAGTAGCGCAGCGATACGGCGGCCAGGCCGTGCCCGATCGACTCGGCGGTGAGCATCATGTCGGCGGCGAGCTTCGTCGCCCCGTACGTGTTGGTGGGTGCCTTGACGGCGGTCTCCGGAATGGGCAGCTCGGTGGGATTGCCGTAGACGGCGGCGGTGGACGAGAACACCAGCCGCGGTACGCCGGCGGCCCGCACCGCGTCGATCAGCGCCAGGGTGCCGACGGTGTTGACGTGCCAGTACCGCTCGGGGGCGACCATCGACTCACCGGCGGCGATCAGCGCGGCGAAGTGCAGCACGCCGTCGAACTTGGCCTGCGGGGTGAGCACCGCGGCCGCGTCGTGGATGCCGGCCTCGACGTGGGTGGCGTCGGGGGCGAGCGCGGCCCGGTGGCCGGTGCGCAGGTCGTCCAGCACGACCACCTCGTGCCCGGCGTCGAGCAGCATCCGGGTCACCACGCTGCCGATGAAGCCGGCCCCGCCGGTGACGAGCAGTTTCACGTCGGTTCCTCCCGCCTGGCCGGCATGGTAGCGGCCTCGTGGTGGTCACCCTACGGCCCGGGGCTGGCTACCATCAGTCCCATGCGGGCCTCGCGTCGGCGCGTACCCCGACGGCGTGGCCACGACCTGCACCGCCGTCAGCCGGGACCGGTGGCCCGGGCGGTCGCCCGGGTCGTGGTCCGGGCCGCCGACGGTGCCCTGCGGCTCGTCACCGACCTGCTCGGCGCCGGCCCGACCGCTGGCCGGGAACGGATCAGTGAGGCGGAACTGCGGGATCTGGTCGCCGCCAACACGGTCCTGGATCCGGTGGAGCGGCGCATCATCGACGACGTGCTGGTGGCCGGCGCGAGCCTGGTACGCGAGGTGATGATGCCCCGCACCGAGGTGGTGTTCCTCTCCACGGCCCTGACGATCGCCGAGGCGGAGCCACTGGTGCGGGCCGGCCCGCACACCCGCTATCCGGTGGTGGACGGCACCCATGACGACGTGGTCGGTGTGGTGCACCTGCGGGACCTGCTGCTCGGCCCGGACCGGGCGCCGGGCACCACTGTCGGTCAACTGGCCCGCGAGGTGAAGCGGCTGCCGGCCAGCAAACGGGTGCTCGCCGCGTTGACCGAGATGCGACGGGAGGGGCATCACCTGGCGGTGGTGGTCGACGAGTACGGCGGCACCGCCGGCATCGTCACCTGCGAGGACCTGATCGAGGAACTGGTCGGCGAGATCCATGACGAGTACGCGGACGTCCCGGAGCCCGCGTACACCGGGCTGCCGGCGGTGGTGGACGGTCGGCTCAATCTCGCCGACTTCGCCGAACGCACAGGGGTGGCCCTGCCGACGGGGCCGTACGAGACGGTCGGCGGGTTCGTGATGGCCGCGCTGGGACGGCTGCCGGCGCCGGGTGACGAGATACCGGTCCCCGCCGAATCGGCGCAGCCGCCGGCCGGCGGCTGGCTGCTGCGGGTGCTGACCCTGGAGGGTCGACGGGTGGCCCGGCTGGCGGTCACCGTCGCGCGCCTGCCCGAACAGCGGCGCGAGGTGGTCTCGGCCGCCGACCGGGCACGACCCGCCGGCCCGCCATGACGTACGTCGGGTCAGCTGACAGAATTGCCGGCATGTCCGACGTTCCCGTCCGCCCCCGCGTCTTCTCCGGCATCCAGCCGACCGCCGACTCGTTCCATCTCGGCAACTACCTCGGCGCGGTGCGGCACTGGGTGGCGTTGCAGGAGTCGCACGACGCGTTCTACTGCGTGGTCGACCTGCACGCCATCACCGCCGGGCACGATCCCAAGGTGCTGCACCAGCGTTCCCGGGTGGCCGCCGCGCAGCTGCTCGCGGTCGGCCTGGATCCGGAACGCTGCATCCTGTTCGTGCAGTCCCAGGTGCCCGAGCACGCCCAGCTGGCGTGGGTGCTCGGCTGTCTCACCGGGTTCGGCGAGGCCAGCCGGATGACCCAGTTCAAGGACAAGTCGCAGAAGCAGGGCAACGAGCGGTCCAGCGTCGGCCTGTTCACCTACCCGATCCTGCAGGCCGCCGACATCCTGCTCTACCAGGCCAACGCCGTGCCGGTGGGTGAGGACCAGCGCCAGCACCTGGAGCTTTCCCGGGACCTGGCCCAGCGGTTCAACTCGCTGTTCGGCCGGACCTTCACGGTTCCGGCGCCGCACATTGTCAAGGCCACCGCGAAGATCACCGATTTGCAGGACCCGACCGCCAAGATGTCGAAGTCGTCCTCGTCGCCGGGCGGCATCGTCGACCTGCTCGAGGACCCGGCGCGGTCGGCGAAGAAGATCCGGTCGGCGGTCACCGACACCGGCCGGGAGATCGTCTTCGACGAGGTCACCAAGCCGGGCATCGCCAACCTGCTCACCATCTTCTCGGCGTTGAGCGGTCGGGGCATCGACGACCTGGTCGCGGCGTACGACGGTAAGGGCTACGGGGACCTGAAGAAGGACCTCGCCGAGGTGGTCCGGGAGTTCGTCAGCCCCATCCAGCAGCGCACCCGCGCGTATCTCGACGATCCCGCCCAGTTGGACAAGCTCCTCGCCGCCGGCGCGGAGAAGGCCCGCGCGGTGGCGGCGCCGACGCTGCGGACCGCGTACGAGCGGGTGGGTTTCTTCCCACCGGTACGCGGCGAGTGACCGCCCGAGCGGGGACGGCGGCGCGGGCAGGGGTCGATGGCCGGAGGGATGGCGTGCAGCGTGGAGCAGGGGACCGGAGCGCCTGCGGTCGGTGACAGCGTCCAGATCGGCATCGCGGTCGACATTCCGGAGCCGTGGGGCAGTCTGCTGACCCGGCGTCGGCTGGAGGCCGGTGACCCGAACGCGGTGCCGGCCCACGTCACCCTGCTCGGGCCGACCGAGATCCCGGTGGCCGCGTTGCCGGCCGTGGAGCGGCACCTCGCCCGGGTCGCCGCCGCCCACCTGCCGTTCAGCCTGCACCTGCGCGGCACCGGCACCTTCCGGCCGGTGACCCAGGTGGTCTTCGTCGCGGTCGCCGCCGGCATCAGCGAGTGCGAACTGCTCGCCGCCGCGATCAACGCCGCCCCGCAGCTACGCCGGGAGCTTCGGTTTCCCTACCATCCGCATGTGACGGTCGCCCAGGACGTCGCGCCGGAGGCGTTGGACCAGGCGTACGAGGACCTGGCGGACTTCTCCGCGATGTTCGAGGTGGACCACTTCACGCTCTTCTCGCACAGCGGACAGGCGCGCTGGCAGCCACGCCGGGACTTCCGACTGGGCGGCTGAGCGTCCCGGCCGGCACGTCGGGTACCTCTGACACGGCGACGACGGATCGGTGAGGATGACGACGTGAACGTTCTGGGTCGGGTCGAGGCGGCCGTCGACAACCGGCTGACCGCCGCGCGTCGCCGCTCCCCGGCCTTCGGCCACCTGTGGCGTGCCGGGGTGCTCTACACCGACCTCCAGGGCGGCCGGCTGGCCGCCGCGATCGCCTACTACGGCTTCTTCGCGGTCTTCGCGCTGGCCCTGGTCGCGTACGCGATCTTCGGCGCGATACTGGAGGACAACTACGAGGTGAGCGCGGCGGCGGAGGAGTTCCTCGGCGAGAACCTGCCGTTCCTCGATCCGGCCCAGGTCGCCGACAGCAGCGGCACCGCCGGGGTGGTCGGTCTGTTGATCCTGGTGTTGACCGGGATCGGCTGGGTGGAGGCGATCCGTTCCTCGCAGCGGCTGATCCACGGGCTCAACCAGCACCCGGGCAACCTGGTCGTGCGCCGCCTGGTCGACCTGGGTGTGCTGCTGGTCGTCTTCGTGCTGCTCGGCCTCTCGGTGGCGGCCGTGGACGCGTTGGAGACGCTGCTGCGGTTCCTGCTGCGCAGCACCGGCTCGTTTGCGCTCACCACGGTCAGTGCGCTGCTCAGCGTGCTGGTCAACGCGGTACTGGCCACGCTGCTGCTGGTCGCGGTCCCTCGGGTGCGGATGAGCCGGTCCCGGCTGCGGCCCGTGGTGCTGATCGTCGCGGTCGGCATCACCCTGCTCAACACCGTCGGCCGGTTCTGGGTGGGCCGGGTAGAACACAACCCCGCGTACACGGTGGTGGCCACCGCCGTCGGGCTGCTGGTCTATCTCTACCTGCTCAATCAGCTGGTGCTCTTCGGCGCCGCGCTGGCGGCGACGAGCCGGCGCGGGCGGACGGTGGACCTGGCCGGTCGACGTCCGCCGGTCGACCTTGACGTGGACACCGATCCCGGCACACCCGGCGGGGCGGGCTGAGCCGCTGATCCGGCCGGCTGAACGTTCCGCCGAACCCACCCCCACCTGCCCGGACACCGACGATGATGGGGATTGTGGGGGCACTCGTGACGTTGGACCTGCCGGCCGACTCGCCGATGCTGGAGCTGCCGTGGATCATCACGTTCGGTCCGCTCAGTGACGCCGACGAGTGGGAGCCGGTGGTGTGCGGCCCGTACGAGCGCCCGCACGCGCTGGCGTTGGCCGAGGCGGTGGTCGCCGAGGAGCAGCTGATGGCGGTGGTGGAACCGCTGGTGCCGGCGGTGTCGATGGAGCAGATCCGGGGCGAGATCGCCGCCGCGCAACTTGCCGCGCAGGACGAGGTGGCGCGGGTGGACCAGGCCGACCTCTACGGCGACTACGAGGACACCATCGACCAGGAGGAGTTGGAGGCGGCCGAGCACGACCGGGCCGCCGGCCCGCTGCCGGCGCCGGACGTGGCGGAACTGCGTGCCGGGTTCGCCCGGATCGCGGCCCAGCTCACCAGCGGCTGAACCGGTCGACCGGTGGCCGAGACACAGGTGCCGGTGCCCCGGGGGGGATCGCCCCGAGGACACCGGCACCGTCGCACCCCCCACCACAAGGGGTCGTGCCCAGCCGCCCGGCGGCGCGGAGCACGCCGGACGGCCGAGTCGATGGCGGCTACCCGTTGGAGCGCCGCTCGAACCAGACCGCCGCGTCGACCGGCAGCAGGTGGCCGCCGTCGCGTTCGGTGAGTGTCGCGCTGGCGACGAGCGGCGTGCCGTATCCGTCGATCACCGCCGCCGCGTCGCTGATGTTGACCACGCAGGTCAGCGCGGTGTCGCCGGCCCGGCGCTGGAAGGCGAGCAAGCCGGGGCCGGTCTCCAGCCAGGTGATGCCGTCGAGGCCGGCCAGAGCCGGGTGGGTGTGACGGATCCGCAGCGCCGCGCGGTACAGCTCCAGCGTGGCAGTGGGGTCGCCGGTCTGCGCGGCCACCGAGAGGGCACGCCAGGTCGTCGGGGCTGGTAGCCAGCTCAGTTCGCTGCCGGCGGGCCCGAAGCCGTACGGCGCCAGTTCGCCGCTCCACGGGATCGGCACCCGGCAGCCGTCCCGGCTCTCGCCGGTGCGCAGGAAGGCCGGATCCTGACGAAGCTCGTCGGGCAGGTCGAGTACCTCGGGCAGGCCCAGTTCCTCACCCTGGTAGAGGTAGGCGCAGCCGGGCAGGGCGAGCATCAGCAGCGCGGCGGCCCGGGCCCGCCGCAGCCCGATCTCGCCGTCGCCGTAGCGGGTGACGTGCCGCTGCCGGTCGTGGTTGGACAGCACCCAGGTGGTCGGGGCGCCGACGACCGTCGACTCGGCCAGCGCCGTGTCGATCACTTTGCGGAACGAGTCGGCCGACCAGGTGGCGTCGAGGAAGTCGAAACTGAAAGCCTGGTGCAGTTCGTCCGGGCCGATGTAGCGGGCCAGCCGCTGCGGCGTCTCGGCCCACGCCTCGGCGACGGCCATCCGGCCGCCCGGGTAGCTGTCCAGGATGGGCCGCCAGGCGCGGTAGATGTCGTGCACCTCGTCCTGGTCGAAGTAGGGTAGGCGGCCCTTGCCGAGCAGCTCGGACTGGCGTCGGCCGGTGGTCATCGAGTTGAAACCGACGTCCGGCAGCCCGTCGGCCTTGATCATGCCGTGGGCCACGTCGATCCGGAATCCGTCGACCCCACGGTCCAGCCAGAAGCGGAGGATGTCCTCGAACTCGGTGCGTACCTCGGGGTGCCGCCAGTTGAGGTCGGGTTGGGCGGGGTCGAACAGGTGCAGATACCACTGGCCGTCGGGGACCCGGGTCCAGGCCGGGCCGCCGAAGATGCTCTCCCAGTCGTTGGGGGGCTGCGCACCACCGTCGCCCTTGCCGTCGGCGAAGAGGTAGCGCGCTCGTTCCGGTGAGCCGGGGGCGGCGGCCAGCGCCGCCGTGAACCAGGGGTGCTGGTCGGAGGTGTGGTTGGGCACGATGTCGACGATGATCCGCAGGCCGAGCGCGTGGGCGTCGGTGATCATCGCTTCGAAGTCGGCGAGGTTGCCGAACATCGGGTCGACGTCGCGGTAGTCGGCGACGTCGTAGCCGCCGTCGACCATGGGTGAGGTGTAGAAGGGGGTCAGCCAGAGCGCGTCCACCCCCAGCTCGCGCAGGTAGGGCAGGCGTTCGCGGATGCCCTGGAGGTCACCGATGCCGTCGCCGTCGGAGTCGGCGAAGCTGCGGACGTAGACCTGGTAGACGACGGCGGATCGCCACCAGTCGGCGTCGGAGGTCAGCGGCGAGGGGGTGCTGACGGTCATCGGGTGTTCCCCGTTCTGTGGCGCGGGACGGCGGCCACCCGGCGTTGGGTGAGGTGGGGACGCACGGGTGTCTGAGAAGAATGCCGCGCCGACTCTGCAAGAGTCAAGCAAATCTTGCGCAAGAAGGCCGGTGATGCTCCTGCTGCGGGCTACGTCACGCCGGCCGGGCCGGTCAGGCCGGAACCGCGAACGCGGGCGGCGCCGGCCGCTGCCGGCCCGGGCCGCTCGGCGTGGCATCCTGCCGGGCCACGGCGGTGGACCCACGCACCACCAGCTCCGGCCGGAACAGGTACTCCGAGTGCGGGGCGCCGTGTCCGTTGATTTCGTCGACCAGTGCCCGTACCGCGGCGACCGCCATCGCGGCCACCGGCTGCCGCATGGTGGTCAGCGGCGGATCGGTGAAGGCCATCAGCGGCGAGTCGTCGTAGCCGACCACCGAGAGTTCCTCCGGCACGGACATGCCCCGCTGCCGGGCGGCCCTTATGGCACCGAGCGCCATCAGGTCGGAGCCGCAGACGATGCCGGTGGCGCCGCGCTCGATCAACCGGCCGGCCGCCGCCTCCCCGCCCTCGACGCCGAACAACGACAGCTCGGTCAGCTCGGCCAGCTCGTCGTCGTCGACACCGGCGAGGCGTTCCATCGCCGCCTTGTAGCCGCCGACCTTGCGCTGGACCGGCACGAACCGGTCCGGCCCGGTGATCAGGCCGATCCGCCGGTGGCCCAGCGCCACCAGGTGGGCCACGGCCAGCTCGGCGGCCTCCCGGTCGTCACAGGAGACGAAGGGCGCCGGGATGCCAGGCGCGTAGCCGTTGATCATCACGATCGGCAGCGGACGGGCGAGCAGGGTCCGGTACCGGTCGTGGTCGGCGGCGGTGTCGGCGTGCAGGCCGGAGACGAAGACGATCCCGGAGACCTGCCGGTCCAGCAGCATCTCGACGTACTCGTCCTCGCGTACCCCGCCGGGGGTCTGGGTGCACAGCACCGGGGTGTAGCCGGTGGGGGCCAGGGCCGACTCGATGATCTGGGCGAACGCGGGGAAGATCGGATTGTCCAGCTCCGGGACCACCAGGCCGACGAGTCCGGCGCTGCGCTTGCGCAGCCGGGCGGGGCGCTCGTACCCGAGCACGTCGAGGGCGGTCAGGACGGCCTGCCGAGTCTCGGGTGCCACGCCGGGGCGGTCGTTGAGCACCCGCGACACCGTGGCCTCGCTGACGTCGGCCTGCTGGGCGATGTCGGACAGGCGAGCGCGCATGGCGGCACTGTAGCTCACCGCCAAGTTCTTGCGCATTAGCCAGCAAGAACTTGCAGGATCGAGCAGCGGGCTTCGGGAGCGTGCCCACGAACCCGGTTCAGGCCGGCCGTGAGGGGCACGATGGGTGGGGGGACGGTGTGCGCTAGGTGACCGCCGTTGGGAGTTCGGTCACCGCAGATGGGCACAAAATGCCCAGAGAGCGACACTTGTCGGCCGGTGAAGTTGCGGATGGGGCACGGTTGTTGCAGGGGTGTTCGCAAGGGGTTTCTAGTTACGAAAGTTCTTGCTACTGTCCCCGCCGTTACCCGGCAGGCAATCTAGGAGCGAACATGCGCCGCACAGCCAGGGGAATCGCCGTACTCGCCGCTGCCACTCTCGCCCTTTCCGTCGCCGCATGCGGCGGGGAGGACGACAAGGCGGCCGGGGAGCAGCCGGCGGTCGACCCCGCTTCCCTCACCGCAGAACTGACCTGGTGGGACACCTCGGATCCGAAGAACGAGGGCCCGGCGTTCCAGGAGCTGATCGCCAAGTTCAACCAGACCTACCCGAACGTGAAGATCAACTACCAGTCGGTCCCGTTCGGTGAGGCGCAGAACAAGTTCAAGACCGCCGCCCAGGCCAAGACCGGCGCCCCGGACATCCTGCGGGCCGAGGTCGCCTGGGTGCCCGAGTTCGCTTCGCTGGGCTACCTGTACGCGCTGGACGGCTCCGAGCTGCTCGCCGACGAGTCCGACTTCCTGGAGACCCCGCTCGCCTCCAACAAGTTCGACGGCAAGACCTACGGCGTTCCCCAGGTCACCGACAGCCTGGCGCTGATGTACAACAAGGAGCTGCTGAGCGAGGCCGGCATCAGTGCGCCCCCGAAGACCTGGGCCGAGCTGAAGACCGCGGCGCAGACCATCAAGGAGAAGACCGACGCCGAGGGTGTCTACATCAACCCGGCCGGCTACTTCCTGCTGCCCTTCATGTACGGCGAGGGCGGCGACCTGGTCGACACCGCGAACAAGAAGATCGTCATCAACTCGGAGCAGAACGCGGCCGGACTGGCGATCGCCAAGGACCTCATCGACAGCGGTGCGGCCGCCAAGCCGTCCGCCAACGACGCCTACGGCACCATGATGACCCTCTTCAAGGAGAAGAAGGTCGCCATGATCATCAACGGCCCGTGGGAGGTCAACAACGTCCAGCAGGCGCCGGGCTTCGGCGGCCTGGAGAACCTGGGCATCGCACCGGTACCGGGCGGCTCGGTCAAGGCCGGTGGCCCGGTCGGCGGCCACAACTACGTGATCTGGTCGGGCATGCCGCAGGAGAAGGTCGACGCCGCCGTCGCGTTCGTCAAGTTCATGAGCTCTGCCGAGTCGCAGGCGTTCCTCTCGGAGAAGCTGGGCCTGCTGCCGACCCGTACCTCGGCGTACGACCTCGACGCGGTCAAGGACAACGCGACCGTGGCCGCGTTCCAGCCGGTCGTGGAGGCCGGGGTGGGCCGTCCCTGGATTCCCGAGGCCGGTCAGTTCTTCGGCCCGCTCGACCAGATGGCCACCGAGGTTCTGATCCAGAACAAGGACCCGAAGGCCGCGTTGGACACCGTCGCCGACAAGTACAAGGCCGAGGTCGTCCCCTCCTACGAGAAGTGATCTCACCGCCGGCTCCCCGCCGGTGACCACTCGGCACCCGGCAGGGTCGCGTGACCGTCCCCGGTCGCGTGGCCCTGCCGGACCTCCCCTCATGGAGCGCAGCTGATGACCACCGTGACAGCCGATCCGGCGCCTCCCGCGGCGCCGTCCGGCCGATCCGCTCGTCCCTCCCGGCTGCGCCGCAGCTGGGAGAAGCACTGGTACGCCTGGGCGATGGTGCTGCCCGTCGTCATCGTCCTGGCGGTTCTGATCTTCTACCCGCTGTTCCGCGGGATCTGGCTGTCCTTCACCAACCTGAACGAGGCCAATCAGGTCGCCGAGATCTGCACCAAGTCGATCACCGGAAGCGAGGTCTGCGCCGACAACCCGAACAAGTGGGAGTTCGTCGGGCTGGACAACTACGTCCGGGTGCTCACCGGCGAGGTGGGCGAGTTCTGGCAGTGGACCGGCACCACGCTGATCTGGACCTTCGTCTGCGTGGCCTTCCATTTCGGTCTCGGCCTCGGCCTGGCCACCATGCTCAACCGCCCGATGCGGTTCCGTGGTCTCTACCGGGTGCTGCTCGTGCTGCCCTGGGCGGTGCCGGCCTTCGTCAGCGCGTTCGCCTGGAAGTTCATCTTCAACGAGCGTTTCGGCCTGGCCAACGCCCTGCTCTCCGCGGTCGGCATCGACCCGGTTTCCTGGTTCGCCGACCGGTGGACGGCGCTGCTCACCGCCATCGTCACAAACATCTGGCTCGGCGTGCCGTTCATGATGGTGGCGCTGCTCGGCGGCATGCAGACCATCCCGTCGGAGCTGTATGAGGCGGCCGAGATCGACGGTGCCTCCGCCTGGCAGCGGTTCAAGAACATCACCCTGCCCGGCCTGCGGCCGGTCAGCATGACCGTGATCCTGCTCGGCACCATCTGGACGTTCAACATGTTCCCGATCATCTTCCTGGTGACCGAGGGACAGCCGGCCGGGCAGAGCGAGATCCTGGTGACCGGCGCCTACCGGGCCGCCTTCGAGGGCATCCGTAACTACTCGCTGGCCTCGACCTACGGCGTACTGATCCTGTCCATCCTGCTGGTGTTCTCGGTGTTCTACCGGCGGGCGCTGCGCAAGCAAGGCGAGGTGTGGTGATGAGTCGGGTGAGACGGCCCGGACGCGGCGGGCGCAGCCCGGCCCGTTCCGTCCTGCTGCACGGCGCCCTGGTCCTGGCCTCGTTGATCGCGATCGGCCCGATAGTCTGGGTGCTGCTCTCCTCGCTGAAGCCCGGGTACGCGATCCAGAGCAGCGAGCTGACTCTCTTCCGGGACACCACCCTGGCCAACTACAGCTACGTGTTGACCGAGACGAACTTTCCCAGATGGTTCCTGAACTCGGTGGTCGTCGCGGCCTTCACCATGGGCATCGGCATCTTCCTGTCGGCCACCACCGGGTACGCCGTGTCCCGGTTCAACTTCCCGGGCCGTCGGCCGCTGATGATGGTCTTCCTGGTCACCCAGATGTTTCCGGTGGCCATCCTGATCGTGCCGATTTACACGATCATGGCCCGGTTGGGGCTGATCAACACGATGCCCGCGCTGATCATCGCGTACCTGACCATCGCGGTGCCGTTCTGCGCCTGGATGTTGAAGGGCTACTTCGACTCCATCCCGACCTCGCTGGACGAGGCGGCGGCGCTGGACGGGTGCGGCCCGTTCGCCACGTTCTGGCGGGTGGTGCTGCCACTGGCCCGTCCGGCCGTGGCGGTCACCGCGTTCTACACCTTCCTCACCGCGTGGGGTGAGGTGGCGTACGCGTCGGCGTTCATCCAGACCGACAACAAGTTCACCCTCGCGTACGGGCTCCAGCAGTTCGTGCCGCAGTTCAATCCGCAGTGGGAGTACCTGACCGCCGCGGCCGTGCTGGTCACCCTGCCGGCCGGACTGGTCTTCTTCTTCGCCCAGAAGCACCTGGTCTCCGGCCTGACCGCCGGCGGCACGAAGGGCTGATCGGTTGGAGTGCGGGTGGGCGCAGTCAGCTGCGCCCACCCGGCGCCGACGCTGGTGGTCAGCGCCGCCGGCCGAACAGGACGCGCACGCCGGAGAGGTAGGTCGCCACGTCCGGGCCGCCGGTGATGATGCGTTGCAGGAACCAGCCCGGCAACAGGCCGAACAGGGCCGCGGCCACGGCCGCCGGGTCGGCGTCGGCGGGTAGCTCGCCAGCTTCCTGGGCCCTTGCGACCAGCACCTCGAAGTAACCGCGAAGTTTGGTGTACCTGGTCGCCGCGAACTCACCAAGCGCCGGGTCCCGTTGGGCCTCGCCCCACACCTGGATCGCGATCCGCAGCACTCCGTCGTCGCCGGCCTGGTCCGCCATGTATGCCAGCGCGTACTCCAGCGCCTTGTCCAGCGGCAGCGGCGGATCCTGCCGGGCCAACTCGTCGAGGACCTGTTCGGCACCGCCGATGGTCTCCTCGGCGATGGCGCTGATCAGGGACGCCTTGCTCGGGAAGTAGCGGTAGACCGCGCCGACCGAGAGCCCTGCCTCGGCGATCACGTCCTGCATCGTCGTGCGGTGGAAGCCCTCACGCAGGAAGCAGCGGCGAGCCGCGTCGACGATCTGGCGGCGGCGGGCGGCGAGGTGTTCCTCCGAGACACGTGGCACGGGTTACATCTTAGAACGAGCGTTCGTTCTTGACAGGAATCGATGACCGGGAGGAGCCTGGATCCTATAAAGAACGAGCATTCGTTTTGGGAGAGTGAAACGATGTCGACCAGGAACCGGTCACCCCTGCTGCTCGCCGTCCTCGTCGCCGCCCTCGCGGTCACCGGGCAGGCGCTGCTCGTACCCCTGTTCGCGGCTCCGGCGACGAACCTGGCCCCGCGCGACCTGCCGGTCGCCGTCGCCGGCCCGGCACCCGCCGTGGCCGAGACGGCCGGGCGGCTCGCCGCCGCGCGTCCCGGCGCCTTCGCGGTGACCACGCTGCCCGACGCGGAAGCGGCAGACCGGGCGTTGCGCGACCGGGAGGTCTACGGCGCGTTCGTGCTCGGGGCCGACGGGGTCGCCCTGCACACCGCGTCGGCCGCCAGTCCCACGGTTGCCGCCATGCTCGCCGAGGCGGCCAGCCAGTTGGGCGGAGGACGGCCGGTGGCCGTCGTCGACGTGGTGCCGACCACCTCCGACGATCCTCGGGGGGCCGGGTTCGCCGCCGGCTTCCTGCCCCTGGCGATGACGAGCCTGCTCGCCGGTGCGTTGCTCGTCCTGCTGGTCGCCGGTGGCTGGGCCCGGCTGGTCGGGCTGACTGCGACCGGGGTACTGGCGGGTCTGGTGGGCGTGCTGGTCCTGCACGGCTGGCTGGGCGTCATCGCCGGGGATCGGCTCGCCGAAGGCGCCGCCATCGGCCTGTTCGCGCTGGCCGCGTCGGCCATCGTGGCCGGCCTCGGCGCTCTCCTCGGACGGCCCGGCATCGGGCTGGGCGCGCTGCTGGTCTTCCTGGTCGGCAACCCGCTCTCCGCGGTCGGCGCCGCGCCGGAACTGCTGCCGCAGCCGTGGGGCGCGTTCGGCCAGTGGTTACCGGTGGGTGCCGGCGGCACGCTGCTGCGCTCGGTCGCGTTCTTCGACGGCGCCGGCGCTGGTCGCCCGATCGCCGTGCTGGCCGGCTACGCGGTGGTCGGGCTCGCGCTGGTGCTGGTGGCCTCCCGGATCCGCCGAGATGCCTCTACTACGATCGGTCGTTGATAGGGCAGGATGGGTCGGGTGGAAGCACTTCGACTCATCCTCCTCTACGTCCATCTGATCGGCTTCGCGTTGCTGCTCGGCGGCGCGATCGCCCAATATCTCACTGGCAAGATCCGGATCAACGCCGCCATGCTGTGGGGTTCGGTGATCCAGCTGCTGACCGGCATCGGCCTGAGCGCGCCGCTGCGCGACGGCGACGAGCCGGCACCCGCGAAGCTTGTGACAAAGCTGGTGCTCGCCCTGTTGATCTTCGTAATGGTCTTCTTCTCCCGCAAGCGGTCCGAGGTCAACCGGGGGCACTTCCTCGCCATCGTGGGATTGACCCTGGTCAACGCGGCCGTGGCGGTCTTCTGGCGATAGCCGGCGACCACCGGCCCTACCGGGAAAAAGGGGCTTTTCCGGAGCGAGAGCGCCCGCCTGCCGGCACCCTGAGTGATGTGCCCCACCCAAGCATTACGTAGGGGTAACAGGGCTCCAACAGTCCTGCACGATTGTCGGTCGGCAGGTGGGCGCGGGCGTACGCTCTGCTCCCGTAACGTGGGACGCCGGCGGCAAGGCGCAGGCCGGCTCAAGGGCTGCCACCGCGTACCCCGCGGTGTGCAATGGGAAGGAGACGTCTTGCGCTCGGTGCGTGGGATGCGGATCGCCTCGATCATCGCGGCGGGTGGGCTCGTACTGAGCGCCGCCGCTTGTGGCGAGGCCCCGGATGAGGACAACAACGCCGGCTCCGGCGGCGAGGCGTACACCGCCTGTATGGTCACCGACGTCGGCGGCATCGACGACAAGTCGTTCAACGCCTCCGCCTGGAAGGGCCTGGAGGACGCCAAGGCGGAGAACGACAACATCGACATCAAGTACGTCGCTTCCAAGGCCGAGGCGGACTACGAGCCGAACCTCACCCAGTACGTCAACCAGGACTGCGACTTCATCCTGGCGGTTGGTGGCCTGATGGGCGAGGCCACCAAGAAGATCGCCGAGGCGAACCCGGACCAGCAGTTCGGCATCGTCGACGCCGACCCTGGGGTGGCAAATGTCTACCCGATGCAGTTCGACACCGCCCAGGCTGCCTTCCTGGGCGGCTACGTCGCCGCCGGCATGAGCGAAAGCGGCAAGGTGGGCACCTACGGCGGTCTGAAGATCCCGCCGGTGACCATCTTCATGGACGGCTACGCCGACGGGGTCGCCTACTACAACGAGGCCAAGGGCAAGGACGTCCAGGTTCTCGGGTGGAACAAGGAGACCCAGAACGGCTCCTTCACCAACGACTTCGTCAAGCAGGACGAGGGCAAGAAGGTCAGCGACGCGCTTGTCGCTCAGGGCGCGGACATCATCATGCCGGTGGCCGGCGGCGCCGGCCTCGGCACCACCGGTGCGGCCCAGGCCTCGGGTGGCAAGTACAACACCATCTGGGTGGACGTCGACGGCTGCGAGAGCACCCCGAACTGCCCGGCGATCATCACCACCGTGGTGAAGAACATCCCGGGCGCGGTCAAGGAGGCCGTGCTCAAGGCCGCCGGTGGCGAGCAGCTCCAGGCGGACCCGGGCTTCATCGGCACCCTGGCCAACGACGGCGTCTCGATCGCCCCGTACCACGAGTTCGACAGCAAGGTCCCGGCCGAGCTGAAGGCCGAGGTCGACAAGCTCAAGGCGGACATCGCCGCCGGCACCGTCAAGGTCGAGTCGGCCGCCCAGCCGAAGTGACCCGTCGCCGGCCGCCCCCGGTGAGACGATCACCGGAGGCGGCCGGCGAGCAGAGCCACACCTGATCCGGCCGCTGCGGCGCGGGGAGACCCGCCGTGCCGCAGCGGCCGATCCGCGCCACCGGTCCGGCCGACGCCGGGCCCGCCCGCCAGCAGCTACGCTGCACCATCGCTTCGCACTCCAGGAGGTTGCGCTGAGACTCGAACTGCGCGGCATCACCAAGCGGTTCGGTGATCTGGTCGCCAACGACCACATCGACCTGACGGTGGAGCCTGGAGAGATCCACGCCCTGCTCGGCGAGAACGGCGCGGGCAAGTCCACCCTGATGAACGTGTTGTACGGGCTCTACCAGCCCGACGAGGGCGAGATCCTGGTCGACGGCAAGCCGCTGAGGCTGCGCGGCCCCTCCGACGCGATCGCGGCCGGCATCGGCATGGTGCACCAGCACTTCATGCTGGTGCCCGTCTTCACCGTCACCGAGAACATCATGCTCGGCGCGGAGCAGGTGCGCGGCGGCATCGCCGGCTTCCTGGACCGGCGTCGCGCCCGGCGCGAGGTCGCCGAGGTTTCCGAGCGGTACAACCTGCGGGTCGACCCGGACGCGGTGATCGAGGACCTGCCGGTCGGCGTCCAGCAGCGGGTGGAGATCGTCAAGGCGCTCACCCGGGACGTCGACCTGCTCATCCTGGACGAGCCCACCGCCGTGCTCACCCCTCAGGAAACCGAGGAACTGCTCACCGTGATGCGGTCGCTCAAGGCCGCCGGCAAGTCGATCGTCTTCATCACCCACAAGCTCGGCGAGGTCAAGGCGATCGCCGACCGGATCACGGTGATCCGGCGCGGGAAAACTGTAGGTACGGCGTCGCCCGAGGCGAGCCGGGACGAGTTGGCCGCGCTGATGGTCGGCCGAACCGTCCGGCTCACCGTGGACAAGACCCCGGCCACCCCCGGCGGGCCCGTCCTGGAGTTGTCCGGCCTGGTCGTCGACGACGACCGCCAGGTCCGCGCGGTGGACGGAGTCGACCTGACCGTACGCGCGGGCGAGGTGCTCGGCGTCGCGGGAGTGCAGGGCAACGGACAGACCGAGCTGATCGAAGCGATCATGGGATTGCGCCCAGTGCTCGCCGGCACGATCACCCTGGACGGGCAGCGGATCGACGGCTGGTCGACCAAGAAGGTGCTCCGGGCGGGCGTCGGGTATGTACCGGAGGATCGCAGCGTCGACGGCCTGGTCAAGGAGTTCACCGTCGCCGAGAACCTGGTGCTGGACATGTACGACCAGCCGCCCTTCGGCCGGGGCCTGTCGCTGCGGCCGGACGAGATCAACAGGTCGGCCCGGGAACGAATCGAGCAGTTCGACGTACGTACCTCGTCGGCCGATGCGCCGGTCGGCACCCTTTCCGGCGGTAACCAGCAGAAGGTGATCGTGGCCCGGGAACTCGCCCGGCAGCTGACGCTGTTCATCGCCGCCCAGCCGACCCGAGGGGTGGACGTCGGCTCGATCGAGTTCATCCACAGCCGGGTCGTCCGTGAGCGTGACGCCGGCACCGCCGTGCTGGTGGTCTCCAGTGAACTCGACGAGGTGATCGGGCTGGCCGACCGGATCGCGGTGATGTATCGCGGGCGGATCATCGGCGTGGTCGGCCCGGATACCCCCCGCGAGGAGATCGGCCTGCTGATGGCCGGCATCACCCCGGACGCCACGGGTGGCTCGCCGGCGGACGGATCCGCGCCGATCGCGACCACCGACCCGGACGTGGCGGCCACCACCGACGCGGACGCCGTGTCCGACGCGGGCATCCCGGCGACCACCGACCGGGACGTGGCCGCCACCACCGACGGCGTGACACCTGCCCCCGAGGGTCCAGGTAGCAAGGACGAGAAGGCATGAGCGAGCGCCAGCGAGCGAATCACCAACCCAGCGTCCCGGAGCCTCATGACGGCCCGCAGCGCAGCGAAGGGCCGGCATGAGCGAGCGCAATTCCCAGCCGAGTTCCCCGGACAAGGAACCGGCGACCGAGGACCAGGCCACCCACACCGCGCTCGGCAACACCGAACGCGCCGAGGCGGCCACCACACCCGGTGAGTCCGGCCAGCGCCCCACGCTGGGGCGGCTCTTCCTGGAGAACCTGTGGGCCGCCAACACCTTCACGGTGACCCTGCTGTCGCTGGTCCTGGCGATGGTCGTCGGTGCCGTCCTGATGATCATTTCCGATCAGGAGGTGCTGGCCACCTACGGCTACATCACCGCCCGCCCGTCGGACGCGATAAACGCCAGTTGGACCCTGGTCAGTGAGGCGTACGCGAACCTGTTCAAGGGCTCGGTCTTCGACCCGGCCGCGAGCAGCGTCAACGCGGCGTTGAGCCCCATCTCGGAGACGCTCACCTACACCGCGCCGCTGGTCTTCACCGGTCTGTCGGTGGCGCTGGCCTTCCGCGGCGGCCTGTTCAACATCGGCGCGCAGGGGCAGGCGACGATGGGCGTCATCCTGGCCGCGCTGGCCGGCTTCCTGCTGCCGCTGCCGCCCGGGCTGCACCTGCTGGTCGCCGTCCTGGCCGGCGCGCTCGGTGGGGCCATCTGGGGGTTCATCCCGGGCATCCTCAAGGCGCGGACCGGCGCCCACGAGGTGATCAACACGATCATGCTCAACTACATCGCTGTCTACTTCCTCACCTGGCTGATCGTGCAGAGCGGGGTGCAGGACCCGAACCGTACCGACGCGATCAGCCGGCCGGTGGACGCCTCCGCGCAACTGCCGCGACTCTTCGGTGACGGGCTGCGCGCCCACGCCGGCATCATCCTGGCCGTGCTGGCCACCTGGGCGGTCGCCTGGTTGCTCAACCGCTCCACGCTCGGCTTCGAGCTGCGCGCGGTGGGCGCCAACCCGGACGCCGCCCGCACCGCCGGCATCAGCGTCACCCGGACGTACGTCCTGATCATGGTCTTTGCCGGGGCGCTGGCCGGACTCGGCGGCTCGCAGATGGTGCTCGGCACCACCGCGGCGGCCCTGACTCCCCTGGTGGTCGCCCAGATCGGGTTCGACGGCATCCTGGTCGCCCTGCTCGGTCGGGTGAAACCGTGGGGTGTGGCGCTGGCCGCGCTGCTGTTCGGCGCGTTGCAGGCCGGCGGCAACCGGATGCAGTCGTACTCAGGGATTTCGCTGGAGTTGGTCACCGTGCTCCAGGCCCTGATCGTCATCTTCATCGCCGCGCCGGCACTGGTGAAGGCGATCTTCCAGCTCCGGGCCGCGCGGGCCGCCCGGTTGCAGACGAGCCTCGCGAAGGGCTGGTGAGGCATGTCCACCACGGCTGTTCCCGACGTCGCGCTCGCGTCGGTAAACGAGGGCTTCTGGACCCGTAACCGCAAGGTCGGCCTGGTGCTGGTGGCTCTCGGGCTGCTGGCCACCGTGCTGTTCGGCGCGCTCGCCACCGGCGAGCCGGCCCGCTTCACGCTCAGCGAGGATGCTGCCGGCGCCGCGCTGAAGGTCGACGGCACCGTCGGTGCGGTCATCTTCGGCCTGATCGCGCTCGCCGCTGGCGGCTCGATGCTCGCCGGGCTGCCGAAGCGGTGGTTCGTCCCGGTGCTCGCCGTCGGCCTGGTCGCCTTCGTGCTGTCGTTCCTGTGCTGGCAGGTCTCCGCCGCACCGACCGGGCAGAACTTCATGCCGCTTGTCAACATCGTGCGGGGCACCTTCCTGCTCGCCCTGCCGCTGATCTTCGGCTCACTGGCCGGCGTGCTCTGTGAGCGCTCCGGCGTGGTCAACGTCGCCATCGAGGGGCAGCTGCTGATGGGTGCCTTCAGCGGCGCGCTGTTCGGCAGCATCTCCGGCAGCGTCTGGGTGGGACTCGTCGCCGCGGCCATCGGCGGCTCGCTCATCTCGCTGCTGTTGGCCGTGTTCAGCATTCGTTACCTGGTCGACCAGGTGGTCATGGGCATCGTGCTGAACCTGCTGGCCGTCGGCATCACCGGCTTCCTTTACGAGCGGCTGATGCAGACCGACGCCGCCCGGTACAACAGCGCACCGCGGTTCAGCAACTGGGAGATCCCGCTGCTGTCGGACATCCCCCTGCTCGGGCCGGCGCTGTTCCGGGGCAACATCTTCCTCTACCTCGCCCTGCTCCTGGTGCTCGTGATCCACATCGCGCTGTTCCGGACCCGGTGGGGCCTGCGGACCCGGTCGGTAGGTGAACACCCGACGGCGGCCGACACCCTGGGCGTACGGGTGCTCGGACTGCGCTACCGAAATGTGATCATGGCTGGGGCGGTCGCCGGCATCGGCGGGGCCTCCTACACGCTGGCCCTCTTCTCGTTCACCAAGAACATGATCGGTGGCAAGGGCTTCATCGCCCTGGCCGCACTGATCTTCGGGCGGTGGAGCCCCACGGGTGCGCTCCTCGCCGCGCTCTTCTTCGGGTTCGCCGACCAGTTGGCCACCTACCTCGGCGCGATCAACAGCGTGATCCCGGGCCAGTTCCTGGCCATGCTGCCCTACCTGGCGACGATCCTGGCCGTGGCCGGGCTGGTCGGTCGGGTACGGGCACCGGCCGCCGACGGCAAGCCGTACATCAAGGGCTGACCCGTGCTCTCACCCCTCGACGAGGTCGTCGAATGCCGACGTCCATGATCCACGCAACTTCCCTGATACTGCTGCCTCGGCCGGGGCTGAGGCAGCAGTATCCCGGAAACTGTGCGGTTCTCGGGAGCGTGGTGAGACGGGGGCTCGAAGTTCTGGGGCGTTGTGGGGTCGGTGGCGCTGGCGTGGGTGGTGGCGCGTTGAAGCTGGTCAGCGGGTATGCGGCAGAATGTCGGGATGAGTGAGATCGACTGGGAGCGGCTGCGGGCAGCCGCCACCGAGGTGATGCGGCACGCGTACGTGCCGTACTCGAAGTTTCCGGTCGGTGCCGCGGCACTTGTCGACGACGGCCGGGTCGTGGTCGGCTGCAACGTCGAGAACGCCGCGTACGGCGTGACGCTGTGCGCCGAGTGCGGGGTGGTCTCCTCGCTGCACGCCACCGGCGGTGGCCGGATCGTCGCGCTGTCCTGCGTCGACGCCACCGGTGAGCCGCTGATGCCGTGCGGGCGCTGCCGGCAGTTGCTCTGGGAGCAGGGCGGGCCGGAGTGCCTCGTGGAGGCCAAGGCTGGCCCGCTGCGGATGGCCGAACTGCTGCCGCACGCCTTCGACGTGGCCGACATCGAGGCGGTCACCGGGGAGCGGCCGGTGCCGGTGGTGCCCGACCGGTTGGCCGCCTGGCGCGGCCGGGGCACCGTCTTCGTGCACCCCGACCTGTCGGACGGCCAGCAGGTCTGGACGGCCTACTGGGAGCGCTCGGCCGGTGACGACGCGGGTGCCGAGACCGGGGTGCTGGAGGAGGGGCCGAGCTGGGACGACCCGGCGGAGGCGATCGGCTGGGGGTTGGCGCGTACACCCCGGGTGGTGGTGGTCGACGCGTCCGGCACGATCTTCTGGGCCGGTGAGGGCGAGCCGCCTACGGAGATTCCGGTTCGCTGGGGTTGAGCTTGTCGTTTGGTTGCGCTTGAGGCCGGGGTCGACGGTGCGTCCGCGGTTGCGGTTGGGGCCGGGGGCCTGCCGTACCCGGCTCCGGGCGGTCAGGCTTGATCCCTCCGCCGGGTACGGCAGGCCCCGGCCCGTCGTGGTCAGCGGTCGTGCGACTGCCACGGCACGGTGGTCCCTCGGCGATGCGGTGCACATATCCGGTAATGCCGGACGACTAAGGAAAGATCTTCTGATGAGTGGGTTTGCGGCGGTTGATGTTATTCGGGCCAAGCGGGACGGGGGGGTGTTGTCGGACGGGCAGATCGACTGGGTGGTGGACGCGTACACCCGGGGGTTGGTCGCCGACGAGCAGATGTCGGCGCTGGCCATGGCGATCCTGTTGAACGGGATGACCGGCCCGGAGATCGCCCGCTGGACGGCCGCGATGATCGCCAGTGGGGAACGGCTCGACCTGTCCTCGGTGACCCGGCCGACCGTCGACAAGCACTCGACCGGTGGCGTCGGTGACAAGATCACGCTGCCGCTCACCCCGCTGGTCGCCGCGTGCGGGGCCGCGGTTCCGCAGCTGTCCGGGCGCGGTCTCGGCCACACCGGCGGCACGCTGGACAAGCTGGAGTCGATCCCGGGCTGGCGGGCCGCGCTGAGCAACGAGGAGTTCACCGCTCAACTACGTGACGTCGGCGCGGTGATCTGCGCGGCCGGCTCCGGGCTCGCCCCGGCCGACCGCAAGCTGTACGCGTTGCGTGACGTCACCGGCACCGTCGAGGCCATCCCGCTGATCGCCAGCTCCATCATGAGCAAGAAGATCGCCGAGGGAACCGGCGCGCTGGTGCTGGACGTGAAGGTGGGCTCCGGCGCGTTCATGAAGTCGGTCGACGACGCCCGGGAGCTGGCCCGGACCATGGTGGAGCTGGGCGGCGCCCACGGGGTGAAGACCGTAGCCCTGCTCACCGACATGTCCACCCCGCTCGGCCGGGCGATCGGCAACGGCATCGAGGTGACCGAGTCGGTGGAGGTGCTCGCCGGCGGCGGGCCGGCCGACGTGGTGGAGCTGACCCTGGCGCTGGCCCGGGAGATGCTCGACGCGGCCGGGCTGCCCGATGCCGACCCCGCCGCCGCTCTGCGCGACGGGCGGGCGATGGACGCCTGGCGGTCGATGATCCGGGCGCAGGGCGGGGACCCGGACGCTCCGATGCCCGAGGCACCCGAGGTCGAGGTGGTCCGCGCCGACACGGACGGTCACGTAGCGGCGGTCGACGCGTACGCCATGGGGGTGGCCGCGTGGCGGCTCGGTGCGGGTCGGGCGCGCAAGGAGGATCCGGTGAGCGTGCCGGCCGGCGTGCTGCTGCACAAGCGCCCCGGCGACCCGGTACGCGTCGGGGAACCCCTCTACGAGCTGCGCGCCGAACGGGCGGAGCTGATCCCGGCGGCGTTGGCGGAGGCCGCCCCGGCGGTGACCGTCGCCGCCCGGCCACCCGCCGCGGTGCCGCTGGTGATCGAACGCGTCGAGTGACGAAACCCTGGTCCCGGGCATGGTGTCGGAGCGTGAGGGCCGCTATTCTCGCAGGCCAGGGGGGACCGTCGGCGCCGAGACACCGTGATCAGACAGGGATGTTGCCGTGATCGTGCCTGCCCCCGACCCCCGCGAGGTGCGTGAGGCGAGCCTGGACGAGCTGTCCCGGTTGCGGCTGCCGTTGCCCCCGCCGCAGTTTCCGCTGGTCTGGGAGCCGGGCGACGACATCGAGCTGCGGCCGACGGCGGAGATCGAGGCGCGGATCGCGGTGCTGCACCTGATCCTGGCCCGGTGCTTCGGCATGCCGCCCCAGGCCGCGATGAGTTGGCTGCTCGCCTCGCACCTGGTGGAGATGGTCACCCCGCCGGAGTTCCAGTTCGTCACCGGGGCCAAGGGCGACCACCGCTCCTTCGTGCTGCACCATGACGCCCTGTTCTCGCTGGCCTGGGTGCTCGGCCTGACCAAGCAACTGGACCCCACCATGCCGGCCGACGACCGGCTGGTGGAGCGGCTGCCGCACATCGCCGAGGGGGAGACCTTCCGGCAGTGGCGGTCCCGGATCCTGGCCGCGCCGCAGCATCCGGCGGATGCGGCTGCCCTGCTCGACCTGCATTACTGCTTGGACTGGTCGTACCTGGAGGTGAGCCGCGCCGGCCGGAGCCTGCCGGGGCTGGTGGACGCCAACGCGATAGGTCAGCGGCGGTGGGCGCTGGAGTGGGCGGTGATCCTGCGCGGGCCGTACCACGACGCGCCCCCGGGCTGGGAAGAGGTCGACCTCTCCACCTAACGCGGGTCTCCGGGAGACGCGCCCTGAAGTCGGTACGTTCCCAGCCGCACCGCGACGGTCACCGGGACCGGCTCGCCGAGGGTACGGATCCGGGCGGCCAGCCCCGCCGGATCGGTGTGCCAGGCGCTCGGACCCATGCCGACCAGGGTGGCGATCTCCGGGCCGGAGAGCGTCAGCTCCTGCCGGTGCACGGTCGTCGACTCCTCGGTGAAGTGCCCGGCCAGGCTGGCGGCCACCCGGTCCGCCTTGGCCGGGTCGACCCGCAGCAGGCCGAGTGCGGAGACCAGCTCGGTGAGGTGGTCGGCGGCCGGGGTCACCACCAGCAGTCGCCCGCCCGGGGCGAGTACCCGGCGGAACTCGGCACCGTTCCGGGGCGCGAAGACGTTCAGCAGCAGCGCCGTCGAGGCGTCCGCCAGCGGGAGTCGCTGCCAGGTGTCGGCCAGCGCGGCGGTGATCCGAGGGTGGGCGCGGGCGGCCCGACGCAGCGCCGGCTTGGAGATGTCCAGCGCGAGGCCGACGGCCGCGGGCACGGCCGCCAGCACCGCGGCGAGGTGCCGGCCGGTGCCCGCGCCCGCCTCCACCACCAGCGGGTACGCGCCGGGGACAGCCGGGTCGGGGACGGCGGCGAGGGCGGTGTCGGTGGCCGCGGCGAGGGCGTCGGAAATGACGTCGTAGTGACCGGCGGCCAGGAAGTCCGTCCGCGCGGTGACCATCTCGGTGGTGTCACCGTTGTGCGGGGCGCGGCCGGTGAGCAGGTTGACGTAGCCCTGCCGGGCGATGTCGAAGCTGTGTCGGCGCGGGCACCGCAACGCCCGGGATCCACCGGTGACGACCTCGGCGAGCGGGTCCTGGCAGACGGGGCACCGCAGCCGCGCCACGACGTCGGAATGCATCACGGCTGCCTCACGCGTCGAGTCTAGGGCGGGCATCGGAGCCATCCTGGCCGACGGAGGGCCTCGACACACGCCCTGCGCGGGCACCCGGCCGGACGGGCGGACTAGGGTCGGAAGCATGGGCTGGGAGCGGGGCGAGGGGCGATGAGCACGGATATCGGGTACGAGGACATCGTCAGGGCGCCGAAGGCGTTGTTGCACGATCACCTGGACGGCGGCCTGCGCCCCGCGACGATCGTCGACCTGGCCACGGGAATCGGTCATGAACTGCCCACCACCGACCCGGCGGAACTGGGGCGCTGGTTCGTGGCGGCGGCCGACTCAGGCTCCCTGGAGCGCTACCTGGAGACCTTCGCGCACACCGTCGCCGTGATGCAGACCGCTCCCGCGCTGCGTCGGGTGGCCCGGGAGTGTGCCCTCGACCTGGCCGCCGACGGGGTGGTCTACGCCGAGGTCCGGTTCGCCCCGGAGCAGCACCTGGAGCAGGACCTGACCCTCGACGAGGTGGTCGAGGCGGTGCTGGCCGGCTTCGTGGAGGGCAGCACGCTCGCGGCCGAGGCCGGCACGCCGATCCGGGTGGGCACGCTGCTCACCGCGATGCGGCACGCGGCTCGTTCGCAGGAGATCGCCGAGTTGGCCGTACGGCACCGCGACCGTGGTGTGGTGGGCTTCGACATCGCCGGTGCGGAGGCGGGTTTTCCACCCACCCGGCACCTGGACGCCTTCGAATACCTCCAGCGGGAGAACTTCCACTTCACCATTCATGCCGGTGAGGCGTTCGGGCTGCCCTCCATCTGGCAGGCGATCCAGTGGTGCGGTGCCGACCGCCTCGGCCACGGAGTCCGCATCGTTGACGACATCACCCCCGGCCCGCAGGCCCAGCTCGGCCGGCTGGCCGCGTACGTGCGGGACAAGCGGATCCCGCTGGAGTTGTGCCCGTCGTCGAACGTGCAGACCGGTGCCGCCGCGTCCATCGCGGAGCATCCGATCGGGCTGCTGCGGGATCTGCGTTTCCGGGTGACCGTCAACACCGACAACCGGTTGATGAGCGGCACCTCGATGTCCCGGGAAATGGCGCTGCTGGTCGACGCGTTCGGCTACGGCTGGCGCGAGCTTCAGTGGTTCACGATCAATGCGATGAAGTCCGCCTTCATCCCCTTCGACGAGCGGCTACGGATCATCGACGAGGTGATCAAGCCGGCGTACGCGAAGCTGCTGGGCTGACCGACGTCCGGTCGGCGGTCAGCCGATCCGGGGCGGGTGACCGGCGGCGAGCAGACCGGCCACCCGGCGCAGCACGTCCCGGCCGCGGGCGGCCTCCGCACCGAGGCCGGTCTGCCGACGCAGCACGGCCGGCTCCGCGCGCAGTAGTGCCAGGCCGCGCAGCAGCAGCACCCGGGGGCCCTTGCGCTGCTCGGCGAGATCCCTGGCGAGCCGACGGAGGAAGGTCGCGCTGCGCGGCCGGCGCAGGGCGTACGCCCCGGCGAGAAGCCCGCGTCGCCGGCACTCCCCGACGATCTCGGCGGCGAAGATCCCTTCGGCTACGAAAAGTGGCGAAGTGGCCAGCTCGAAGCGCCGAGTGGCCACCCGTCGATCCTCATTGATGGCATACACCGGCACGTCGGCCCGGCCGTGTCGGACCAATTGGTCAATAACCTCCACCGCTGCCGCAGCGTCCCACGAATCGGGCGACTCCCAGTCGATCTGACCGTTCCGTCTCGGTAACGTTGGGTCATCACCGTCCTTGTAGAAATCGTCCAAACAGAGCACTGGCAGCCCGGTTTGTTGCGCTATATACGACTTTCCGGAGCCGGAAGGGCCGGCCAGGAGGACGACTCGGTGCGGGTTGCTCATTACTAGAAGTAACTCCGAACAGACGGACCGCGATCAAATTGCATCAACATCTCATCACACCTCCGGCTGCGGCCAACCTGGGCTTTCTCTTTCCGTGGCGGCGTGATGGAATCTCGGATGGTCCGACCCGCCGGGTCGGCTGCTGGGCGTTGTCCGGGGGCAACGCGGACGCTGCAATCACGAGGGCGGTGACGTGAGCAAACGGCCGAAGACGGCAGGTTCTCTCCTGTCGCGTCTACGCCGGCCGGCAGGTCGGCTCCGCGACATGCCGATCTGGTCCAAGCTCGGTCTCATCATGATCGTGCCGACCATCGCCACGGTCGTCGTGGGTACCAGCGGTCTGGTCGACCACCTGGACGCGCTCGACGACGCCAACCGGGCCGGCGACCTCGCCGAACTCATCAGTCACTCCGGTGGCCTGGTGGACGGACTGCAGGACGAGCGGACCGCGGCGGTCCTGCTGCTGGGCCAGGACCCGGAGAAGGCCACTGCCGCGCAGAAGGAGGCGGCGGCCACCCGCTACAACGAGGTCTCGTCGCGGGTGGACCAGGAGAAGGCTCCCTACTCGCAGCAGCGGTCCGACCTCAGTGACCTGCCCGTCAGCCTGAACGGGCTGCTCCAGCAGATCGATGAGGGCCTCGGTGACCTGCCCGGCGCCCGCAGCCAGGTGTTGAACGGCAAGTTCCGGATCACCGACGCGATCCAGTCCTACGACGAGCTGATCAACCAGCTGCTCACCGTTCGCGACTCGGCCAGCCAGCTCGCCGGTGACAACGACCTGAGCGACCGGATGCGGGCCGCGGCCGCGGTGGCCCGGGAGAAGGAGTGGCTCTCCGTCCGCCGGGTGGTCGTGCACCGGGCGCTGATCCTGGGCGGCATGAGCTCGACGCTGCGGACCGACTACATCTCCAGCGAGACCGGTCAGCAGCAGGCGCAGCAGAGTTTCGACGCGGTGGCCACCGAGGCGGAGGCCGAGTTCCACGCCCAGACCATCGGCGGCGGTGACCGCCGGCAGGCGACGATCTACATCAGCCAGGTCAACGCCGACAACTCGCAGAATCTCGCCGGCATCTCGTTCACCCCTCAGCAGTGGGACGAGGCGCTGGTCGCCAACGGCCAACTGATCCGCTCGGTCGAGTCGAAGTTCGACTCCGACGTGGTGGAGCAGGCCGGCGAGCTGCGCTCCGAGGTGCAGCGCACGGTGTTCCTGGAGACCGGCCTGCTGCTCACGATGCTGCTGCTGGCCATCTTCCTGGCGTTCCTGGTGGCCCGTTCGATGGCCCGCTCGCTGCGTGAGCTGCGTCAGGGTGCGCTCTCCATCGCCCAGTACGGGCTGCCCCAGGCCGTGGCCCGACTGCGTGACCCGCAGGTCACCGGGCAGCTCTCGCCGGTGCAGCTGGCCAACCAGATCGCCGAGCCGCTGCCGGTACGCAGCAAGGACGAGTTCGGTCAGGTGACCGAGGCGTTCAACGCGGTCCACCTGGAGGCGGTCCGCACCGCGGCCGAGCAGGCCGCGCTGCGGTCGTCGGTCGCGACGATGTTCGTCAACCTGGCCCGCCGGTCGCAGATCCTGGTCGACCGGCTGATCGGCCACCTCGACCGGCTGGAACGCGGCGAGGAGGACCCGGACCGGCTGGCGGAGCTGTTCCAGCTGGACCACCTCGCCACCCGAATGCGCC
This sequence comes from Verrucosispora sp. WMMD573, assembly GCF_027497175.1. Classification (NCBI taxonomy): domain Bacteria; kingdom Bacillati; phylum Actinomycetota; class Actinomycetes; order Micromonosporales; family Micromonosporaceae; genus Micromonospora; species Verrucosispora sp. WMMD573. The sequence goes on from NZ_CP114901.1 coordinate 2,243,569, forward strand.
GCAACGACGAGAACCTGCTGGTTCTCGCCGGTGCCGACTCGACCCGCGTGCAGCGCGAGCCGGCCGCACTGATCGACGTGCTGCGGGCCGCCCAGTCCGAGGTCGAGCACTACACCCGGATCGAGTTCGGGGTGATCGACCGGGACATCGAGGTCGCCGCGCACGCGGTCAACGATCTCGTCCACCTCGTCGCCGAGCTGTTCGACAACGCGACCGCCTTCTCGCCGCCCGACTCCCAGGTGCTGGTGGAGGCCCGCCGGGTCGGCGACCGTGCCTCGTTGTACGTCGAGGACCGGGGCATCGGCATCAGCGGCGAGCAGCTGGCCGAGCTGAACGAGCGACTGGCCACGCCACCGCAGGTGGACGTCGCCGTCTCCCGGATGATGGGCCTGGTCGTGGTCGCCCGCCTGGCCTCCCGGCACGGCGTCAAGGTGGAGCTGCGCCCCGGTGGCGACCGGGGCACCGTCGCCGAGGTCACGCTGCCGCCCACCGTGCTGGTGCCTCGGGCGCTGTCCGGCCGTGGGCAGCAGCCTCCCGCACTGTCGGCCGCCGCCGGCCCGTCGTCCGGGCCGAACCCGGCGTTCGGTGCGCTGGCCGCGCTCGGCAACGGCGCGCACCCGCCGGCCCCGCCCGCCGCGCGCACCCCGGGCAGCTCGGGTAACCAGGTGACTCTCGGCGGTCGGCCCTTCGACCCGGCCAGCCGTAACGGCTCCGGGACGCCGACCACCGTGGGCAGCGGCGGCAACCTGCCCGCCTGGTCGGACCTGACCGGTGCCAGCGGCACCAGCAACGGCAACGGCAACGGCTTCGCGCCGCTCACCTCGAACGGTCACCCGATCGATCCGCTGCCGCAGCGCCGGTCCACCGACGAGCCGAGCGGTCAGCCACCGGCCATCCCGCGTCAGCTGCCGAGCAGCCCCGAGACCGGCCCGTACGCCCCACCGGCGGTGTCCGCTCCGCCGGTGCCCCCGGTGTCGTCGCCCCCGGTCTCCGGTACGCCGTACTCGGCCCCGCCGGTCTCGGCGGCCCCGGTCTCCGGTCACCCCGTGTCGGCCTCGCCCGTCTCCGGCTCACCCGTCTCGACGCCGCCCGGCGGCCCGCTGCCGCAGCGGCCCGTCTCGGCGGCGCCCGGTGCGGGTGCGCCCGCGGTCCCCCCGGCCTGGCCGCCGGTCGCCGGAGAACCGGCCGCCCCGCCCGTGCCCGAGCGGCTGGCCGCCGCCCTGGACATGACCACCGAACTGCCTCGGGTGCAGCGTCAGACCCCGGCAGCGCGACCCGCTTCCGCGCAGAGCCAGCCCACCGCTCCCACGCCACCGCAGGCCCAGAACCGGCAGCGGTACGCCGACGAGACGATGGAACTGCCGATCTTCCGGGAGCTGGAGTCGGCGTGGTTCCGTACCCGTCGGCCGGGCCCGGAGGAGTCGGCGGGCGCGCGCCAGTCCGCCACGGCCGCCGCGACGACCCAGCAGCTCTCCACGGTCGACGTCGTCAATCGGCCGGCCCAGCAGCAGACCCAGACCGGGACGACAGGTAACGCACCGATGGCACCAAAGACTCCGACGGGGGCGGGCGCGTCCGGCGGGCACGGCGCGGCAGCGACTGGCGGGCCCCGGCCCAACGCTGCCGACAACGCGCCCTCGCATCGCCCGACAACGCAGGAGAACATCTGGCGGACCGCGGCCGACGACGGTTGGCGGGCAGCCAGTGCCGCCAGCCAGGCGCCGGCGGCCGGCACCACCGAGACGGGGCTGCCGAAGCGTACGCCGATGGCACAGCTCGTGCCGGGGGCGGTGGAGAAGCCCACCACCTCGGTGCAGCGCCGTAACCCGGAATCGGTACGCGGTCTGCTCTCCGCCTACCACCGGGGTGTCCAACGGGGACGTAGTCACCCCTCGGACAGCAACCCGACCGGCCCGGACGGAACTCCGGGCGGGCAGCAATCCTCGCAGTCTGGCTCTGGCCCGGTGGCCGGGAGCGGGCAGAAGGAGCAAGAAGGATGACTAGTACGCAGGATCTCGGTTGGCTGCTGGCCAACTTCGCCGATCGGGTACCCGGTGTCGCGCATGCGGTCGCCGTCTCCGCGGACGGCCTGCTCCTGGCGTCGTCCCGAGACCTCCCCCGGGACCGGGCGGACCAGCTGGCGGCGATCGCCTCCGGCCTGGTCAGCCTGACCCAGGGCGCGGCCCGTTGCTTCGAGGGAGGCGCCGTGCTGCAGACCGTGGTCGAGATGGACAATGGCTTCCTGTTCCTGATGTCGATTTCCGACGGCTCGTCGTTCGCGGTACTCGCCGCGCGTAGTTGCGACGTGGGACAGGTCGGTTACGAAATGGCCCTGCTCGTTGACCGGGTGGGCGACGCCCTGACCCCGCAGCCGCGTACGGCTGTGGGGATGATGGGCTGATCGTCGCGCCGGCCGGTGGGGGCAGGCGGGGCGACAACATTGCATACGACGGGTAGCACCGGTCCAACCGGTGCCGGGTACGAAGGAGGTGAGCGGCAACATGGCTGATCGTGACGAGCCGACCGGCGCGCTGGTCCGTCCATACGCCGTGACCCGCGGTCGTACCCGTCCCCGCCTCGACATCGCCCTGGAGGCGTTGGTCGAGACGACGGTGCGCGGTCGGGCCGCTGCCACTGGCAATGGTGGCCAAGGCCGTGAGCACCAGTACATCGCCGCGCTGTGTGACGGACGCGTGCAGTCGCTCGCGGAGATCGCGGCGCGGATGCAGCTTCCGCTCGGCGTGGCCCGGGTGCTCATCGCCGACATGGCGACGGACGGCCTGGTCGCGGTCCACGAGCCGACCATCCTGGACGACTCGGACGACGCGGTGGGCACTGAATTGCTGGAGAGGGTGCTGAGTGGACTTCGCAGGCTCTGACATGTCGCACCGGCCGCCGGCCCCGAGCGGGCGCGTGACTTCGGCGAAGATCGTTATCGCCGGTGGATTTGGCGTCGGCAAGACGACGCTGGTCGGCTCGGTCTCGGAGATCACGCCGCTGACCACCGAGGCCATCATGACCTCCGCCGGAGTCGGCGTCGACGACACCCGGCAGGTGCCGGGCAAGACGACGACCACGGTGGCCATGGACTTCGGCCGCATCTCGATCGATCGTGACCTGATCCTGTACCTGTTCGGTACGCCGGGTCAGACCCGTTTCTGGTTCATGTGGGATGAGCTGGTGCGGGGAGCGATCGGCGCGGTCGTGCTGGTGGACACCCGCCGGCTGGCCGACTGCTTCGCGGCGATCGATTTCTTCGAGCACCGGCGGCTGCCGTACCTGGTGGCCATCAACTGCTTCGACGGGATGCAGTACCACGATCCGCAGGACGTCCGGGATGCGCTCGCCATCTCCGGCGACGTGCCGGTGGTGGCCTGCGACGCCCGGAACCGGGAGTCGACGAAGCACGTACTGATCTCGCTTGTCGAGTACGTGCTCACGATGCGTCGCTCCCGGGCCGTCGCGCCCGCCTGACGCTCGGTGCCAAGCGTCCGGTGACGGCCACCGTCGTCACCGGACGCTGGTCGGTGACCGGTGATGTGAGTGGGTGCCTTCCCGGGCACCCACCGTCGTCAGCTGAGCCGGTTCCAGGCACCGCCGTCGACGCGGTACACCCCGAGGGAGTGGCGGTCCATGCCGCTGTGCCGGATGGGTGTGAACGAGTACATCCCGGCCAGGCCATCGGTGACCTGGTTCTGTAGGTACGCCCGCAGTCGACCACGGTCCACGCTGTCGGCCGACCGGGCCGCCATGCTGATGAGCAGCAGTGCGTCCGAGGCGTACGGGGCGAAGCCGCGATAGGCGCCGTGCGCGCGGATGTACGCCGACACGAGGTCGCGGTAGGCGCGCCCGGCGGCGCTGCTGTTGGCGATGGTGGAGCCGCCCAGCGAGGACGGGTGGACCGCGTAGGCGCCCTCGATGGCGGGCAGATTGGAACGGTCCAGGGTCTCCTCGGCCACCGCCCCGGCATCGAAGAACAACTCGCCGTCATGTCCGGCCGCGCGTAGTGCCCGTGCGGCGGTAGCGGAACGGGGTGCGGTGGCCCAGACCACCACGCCGTCCGCGCCGGCCGCAACGGCCTGTTCGGCCACGCCGGCCACGCCGGCCTTGCCGGCCGGCAGCCGTACGGTGCGGGCCAGGTCCACCTCTGCGGTGCGCAGCGCACCCCGCATGGCCCGGACACCCGAGTCGCCGTGCAGGCCATCCTCGGCCAGCACCACGACCCGGCGCAGCCCCTCGGAGCTGATCAGCTGGGCGAGCCGCCGCGCCACGTCTGCCGCGTCCGGGGTGACCTTGTAGACGTAGGCCCGCTGGGCCAGCGGCACGGCGATGGAGTCACCGAACGCCAACGACACGAACGGCAGCCGGAGCTTCTGCGCCACCCCGATGACCGACATGGAGGTCTCCGCCAGGGTGGTGCCGAGCAGGGCGTGCACGTCGTCGCGGCGGCCCAACTCGGTCGCCTGCCGGGCAGCCAGCCGGGGATCGCTGCGGTTGTCCAGCACCTCGACGCGTACCGTCCGGCGGAGGTTGCCGACCGCCACGCCCTTCTCGTTGAGGGCCGCCGCACTGATGGCCAGCGCCCGTTGCTGGAGCACGCCCAGCGCCGCACCGGGGCCGCTCAGCTCCAGCGTCGCGCCGACGACCAGCTCATGACCCGGAGTGGGCCGGGCGACGGCGTCCTCCCGGCCACCGTCACGCCCGCAGGCGCTCAGTAGCAGGGTGCTCGCCGCCGCAGCCAGTACGCCGCGTCGAGTGACCACGGATGGGCCGGTTACCGGTGTCGCCATGAGTCGCCTTTCCGCCCGGCGAACTGCCGCCGGATGTTCCGCGGGTATGCTTCCGGCCCTGCCGACCCGACGTCAAATTATCCGGGTGTGGGCAGAAACACGCAGGTGAGGGGGCTTGGATCAGCCCACCAGCGGCACTGCGGCGCGGTCAGGAACGGTAGCCGGCGGAGCGGTACTCGTACTCCCGATCGTCGTCGCGGTCACCGGTGTCGCGGCTGAAGTCCCAGCCGCCGGCCGATTCCCGCCCGGGACGACCACCGACCGCGAAGCCACCGATCTCCTGCCCCCGACGCCAGCCGCGGAAGTATCCGGTGGTGTTCTCGGCCAGGCTGGCGGCGTCGCGCACTATCCGCAGCGGACGCTCCTCCCGCAGTGGCGAGCCGGGCACCAGGTTGGCCTGCGGTACGCGCTTGGGCAGCCCCGCGTTCGTCTCGGCACCAACTGCGGGACGGGCCGCCTGCTCGGCGGCCTGCCAGCCGGTGTCGGCCGTGGTCGACCAGTCCAGGTCGGCCTCCTCGCCGTGCCCGACGAACCAGGCGGAACGGGCCTGCGCGAAGATCAGCAGATCGCCATCGCCCTCGTCGGAGACCGGCGGCGGCCGGTGCTCGACCGGCGGTTCCGCCGCACGGCGGGCCGGTGGGAGGTCCGACCGCTCCGCACCCCGGTTGCCGCGTTCGGTGCCGCTGCGGTCGACGAGCCGTAGCGGCGGCGTCTCCGGTGGCGGCTGGGCCCCGTTGCGCAGCGCCCGGTCGGCCAGCGGCGGCGGCTCCACCAGCCGCAGTACCGGCGGCTCCGGCGGCAGGTCGTCGGCGAGCCACGGCGGGGTGACCCGGCGGTCTGCACCGTGGTCGGTGGGTGGCTCGGGGGCAGCGCGCCGACCACGGTCGTCGTACGAACTGACGACCGGATTGCGGGGCGAGGTGTCGGCCGGGTGCTCCGGGTTGTTGACAAGTGGCCAGTTCGAGCGGGCTCCCGGGGGCGCGGTCTTCTCCTGCTCGGGACGAGGCGCCGGCACCGGGACGCTGAGGTCGGTGGCGCTGAATCCGCCGGTCGGTGTCGGTGGTTCGCCGTTCGTCTTCGGCCGGGGCGGGATGACCGTGCGCTGACGCTCGGCGCGGGCGTTGTTGATCGCCGCCGTGGTCAGGGTCGGCCGGAACGGCTCGCCCGCCTCGGCGGGCGGGATCGAACCGCGCTGCGTCGGTGCGATCGGCGTGATGCCGGGGGGCGGTGGCGGCGGCGCGGAGATTGGCCGGTTGGTCGGGCCGTCCACCCAGGACGGCTGCGACTCGGCCCGCGACGGCGAGGCGGGCGGGCCGGCCGCGGCGGCCGGCGTCACCGGCGCGGGCGCGACCGGTGGGGGCGTCACCGGCGCGGGCGCCACCGGCGGTGGGCCGAGTGGACGCGGGGAGGCCGGCTGGGCGTTGCCCGGCACCGGCTCCGGCCGGCTGCGACGGCCACCGGCCGGCTCAGGGCCGCTGGGGCGCACCGACCGCAGGCCGGTCTGGATGCCGGGCACGCTCGCCGACAGTTCGCCGACCTGTTCGCCGCGGCGCGCGGCGGCTCGCCGGCCGGGCGCCGCCGTCGGGCCGGCGGTACGGGCGCGCAACGCACCGACGAGCGCCGCACAGCCGGCGTCACAGGCCCGGACCGAGGCGACCGCCTGTCGAATGGTCTCCGCGGCGGCTGAGGTGAGTGCCCGGTTGACGGTGGCCCGCCGTGGGGTCTCGGAGATGGCGACGCGCAGCGCGGTGACGGCCTCGTCGATCGCCTCCGCGTCCCCCGCCCCTTCGGCGGTGAGCTGTGCGGTGACGGCGTCCGCGGTGACCGCGGCGTCGCGGCCCCGGCCGGCCGCGTCGGTCAGCATGCCCGGCTCGGGCAGTGCGTCCAGTACGGCCAGCGGGATCGACTCGGCCGGATCGGGGTAGGCGCGCAACGCGGCCGGGTAGAGCTCGCGGAGCACCTCACGCAGCGCGACTGCGGCGGAGTGCCGACCGCTGGCCAGCGCGGCGTGTGCGGCGAGGACCTGCTTGTACCCGGCGAGGTCACGGGGAGCCGGCAGGGTCACCGCCGACAGAGCCCCGGCCTGCAACGCCCGGGCCAGACCGACGGCGCGCCGGACGGCCGGCGGGGACTGCATCTCCTCCAGCGAGTCGTCGTCGGCGAACCGTTCGGCGAAGTCGTCGACGGAGTCGTCGTCGGCGATCGCCAGCGGGCGACCTGCGGCGCTGAGCAGAGAGGTGATGGTGTGGTCGTCGCTGTCGGCCGCTATCGCCGCACCGCTCGGCCCGCCCGAGCGTTCCACGAGCAGCGTGACCAGCCGGGCGTAGCCCGTCGGGTCGTCGCCGATCTCGCAGACATGCAGCAGACGGCCTGCGTCGTCGACCACAGCGGACGTCAGCGCCGATCCGGTCGAGACCGGTCGGTCGGCCGGGTCCGCCGAGGTCAGACCGCAGTACACGCGCACGAGCGCCACGGCGTCGTCCTCCTCCCGGGACACAGGGCTTTCTCTGCCAGAGACTGATGCTCCCTGGTGCGGGTCAGTCGCGCCAGTCCACGACCGCAGAGATCTTTCCGACAATGGTCCGCCAACCCAGACTTGCGGTTTGTGCCCCGATTCTCTTCAGCCTACGCCGTCCCATGAAGCCGCCGATGCCGCCGCCGACCGATGCCCGTAGCGCCTCGTCCAGGTCGTCGAGGCTGGAGCCGGTGGAGAGCATGTCCAGCACCGCAGGCAGCCGCAGGGCGTACGCCAGGTCGCGGGCGACCTCGCCGGCCTCGATGAGCAGCGTCGGGTCCCAGGTGTCGTGCCCGCCGCGGAGGTTCTCCACGACGAGGTCGAGTTCGTAGACGTCATCGTCCAGCGGCGCGATGTCGGCCGGTTCCACCCGTTCGGACAGTTCATCCCAACTGTCCAGCTGGGACAGATCGTTGGGTGCGCCGGAACGGACGAAACTGACAAGCGACTCGGGCGTCTTGAACAGCAGCAGCCGGCCCTTGTGGGTCAGGAAGACCGGCACCTCCTCGTCACCGGCCTCGTCCGCGGTGACCTCGTCCGCGTCTTTCTTGTCGTCTTCGGTGGCGTCGTCGCCGCGCTGCGCCTGCTTCTCCTCGTCCTCGCTCTCGGCGAACTCCCGGGCGACGTCCTCGTCGAGGATGACAACGTCGCCCTCCTCCTCGTCGTCGTCGTGGCCCTCGGCCGGGCCGACCTGCCGGCGGGCGAGGAAGGGGTCGTCGGCGTCGCGCTCGGCCACGTCGGTCGGGGTCAGCTCGCGAGCCGCCCGGTACGCGCGCAGGGTGAAGCCGGTGCCGGCCGCCAGGGCGATCTCCACCGGAGCTATCCGCAGCTCGTCCCAGAGCGCGCGGTTCGCGGTCTCCGCCGCGGCGACGTCGGGCGCGGAGTCGGCCGGCTCGGCGACGTCCGGCTCGCTGGTGCCGGTCGTGTCATCGAGCTCGGGCTCGTCGGCGTCCGGCCGTTGGGGCGACTGGCGTGCCACGGTGACCTCCGTGTGCGTCGGGCTACCACCCCCGGCGCTGATGCCGGTGAGTGACTCTGGGCACATACCCTAGTTGGCTGCGCTCGGTAACCGCTGGCCGCACCCCGATGGCTCACCACGCGGATAACAAGTAGCGTGTCTACGCATGAACGCCCAGGCGCTGCACGGACACCTCGACGCCCTGCTCCTGGCGGTGCTGGAGCGGGGGGCCCTGCACGGCTACGCCATCATCGAGGCCCTGCGGGCGCGCAGTGACGGTCGCCTCGACCTGCCCACCGGCACCGTCTACCCGGCGCTGCGACGGCTGGAGCGGGCCGGACACGTGGTCAGTGCGTGGAGCACCGTGAACGGGCGGGAACGGCGGACCTACGAGTTGACCGACACCGGCCGGCGGGCGCTGGCCGACCAGCGGTCGGGGTGGCGTGAGTTCAGTTCGACGGTCGGCCGCTTTCTGGACCCGGGCACCACACCCACCCCGGCGGGCTGACCCGTCAGCGGACGGCCAGCAGCCAGGTGCGGGCGGCGCTGCCCAGCCATACGTGGGCTGTGGCGCCGACGACCATTCCGATGATCATCGGCGGCCAGGTCAGGGCCGCGTCCCACAGCACTATCGACCAGGAGAACAGCCCGGCCCCGGCCACCGCGCCCAGCAGGGCGGTCCCGGTCAGCGCGACACCGGCGCCGCGCGCCAGCGCGGTGAGTGCGGGACGAGCCGAGCGGGCGGTGGCCGCGACCAGCACGAGCCCGGCCAGACCGAGCAGGAAGGCAGCCGCCCAGATCCACTCCACCGACTGTGACAACAGCAGGTAACCGGCGGGTGGTCGCGGCCCGCTGCTCCAGCTCGATCCGTGCCAGGTCAGGTCACCGGCGATCGAGGCGGTCGCGGCGAAGGCGACCACCCGCAGGGACAGCCCGCGCAGCGCGGCCACCGCGAGTTCGGCCTGGTAGGCCGGGGCGAGCTGATCCGGCGTACCGAAGTCGGCAACCGCCTGGCGCGACGCCTCACCCGCCGGCAGTCCGCTGTCCTGGTACGCCTCGGCGGCGTCGAGCAGCCCGTGCCGGGCCTCGGTGATCAGATCGGCCCGCAGCCGGCGTGGCCCACGGAGCCGGCCGGCGAGCTGCCGCAGGTGCTCCTCGACCAACACGTCATCCCTGACCTGCATGGCCCCAACCCTGCCATGCCGCCTGACGTTCCGGCCTCGGGGACATCCCGGAGGCGGCCCCGACGGATCAGCCCGACAACGCGAGGTAGCCGTGCTCGGCGGCCTGCTGCAACACCCACTGCTCCCGATACCAGCCGGGCGTCGCCACGAGCGCCGCGTGTCGGCCCCGCTGCACGACCCGGCCGGCGTCCAGCACCACGATCTCGTCGAGTTCGGCGAGGCCGCTGAGCCGGTGGGTGATCAGCAGCACCGAGTGCCCGACGGTCGCGGCCGATGCGCTGGCCAGCACCGCATCGGCGGCGGCCGGGTCGAGACCCTCCGTGGGCTCGTCGAGCACCAGAACACCCGGCGCGGCGAGCAGGGCGCGGGCCAGCGCGAGACGCTGCCGTTGGCCACCGGAGAGCTGTCCGCCCTCCTCGCCGACCACCGTGTCCCAGCCGTCCGGCTGATCCCGGACCCAGTCCGCCAGCCCGGCGGCGGTGGCGGCGGTGAGCAGCGCGTCCTCGTCCGCGTTCGGCCGACCGAGCAGCATGTTGTCCCGGACGGTGGCGTGAAAGACGTACGCCTCGGCGAGCAACCCGCCGACCAGGTAGGGCAACTCCTGGGGCGGGTACGCCGACACGTCCCGTCCGTTCAGTGTGACCCGGCCGGCGGTGGGGGACACCGCGCCGGTCAGCACGGCGGCCAGGGTGCTCTTGCCCGCGCCACTGGGACCGACGACTGCTACCCGACGTCCGGGTGCCAGCTCAAGGTCGACGCCATCGAGCGCGGCGGGAGCACCGGCCCGGTACCGAACCGTCACCGCTTCGAACCGAACCGTCGATGCCGTGTCGACCGGTCCCGTCACGCTCTCGGCGGTCTCGGCCGGCTCAGCGCCGTACCCGCCCGCCAGGTGGGCGTCGGGCAAGCCCGGCGTGCTGGCGTCGCGCAAGCTCGCGGTGCCGGCCGGACGCCGGTCGGCGGAGATCCAGGCGGTCCCCGAATCGGCGTCGTCCGGTGCCAGGAGCTGAGCGACCCGGGCCAGGCCGGACCGCAGTCCGGTCCATTGACGGGCCGCGCCGACCAGCGCGAGAGCGATCTCCACGGCGGCCAGGGTGCCGACGGCCAGGACGCCGACCAGCACCCCGTCCACACCTGCGCCGAGGGCCACGTACACCACCGCCCCGGCGGTGACGCCGGCCACCAGCACCCCGGCCGCGTCGACGGCGAAGCCGAGCGCGGCGAGTCGGCGCTCCAGCCGTGCCAGTCGGCGGGCCCGCCGACCGGCAGCCGCCAGCGCGTCCGAGGTCGCCCCGAAGGCGGCCAGGTCGGCGGCACCGTGGGTGAGATCGATCGCGTCGGTGGCGAGCGCTCCGCGCAGGGGTGCCACCTCCGCGCCGGCCCGCCGGGTCAGCGCGGTCGCCAGCGCCGGCAGGGCGACGGCGGCCACCAGCAGCCCGACGGCGAGCGTCAGCGCGGCCGGCAGCGAGACCAGCGCGGTCAGCCCGACAGCCAGTACGCTCACCAGCCCGGCCGCGGCGGCCGGCACGAGCACCCGCAGCAGCAGGTCCTGCACCGCGTCCACGTCGGAGACCAGTCGACTCAGCGCGTCCCCACTGCGCGGCGGCTCACCGCGTCGGGTCGCCAGGGTGTCGAAGACCCGGGCCCGGACATCGGTGACCAGGCGCAGCACCGCGTCGTGCCCGGCCAGGCGTTCGGTGTAACGCAGCACGCCCCGGCTCACCGCCAGCGCCCGTACCGCCACGATCGCCACGGTGAGCCGATCCAGCGGGGGCTGACCGGCGGCGGTCATCAGCAGCCAGGTCGCGGTCGCCATCAGGGCCAGTCCGGCGAACTCGGTGGCCGCGGCGAGCAGCCCGGCACCGATCAGGCGTGTCAGGTACGGCCGGGCCAACCGCAGCACAACCAGTTCGGGTGGGCGTCCGTCGCTGATGGCCACCTCGTCGCGCTCGCTCATGCGCGCTCACCGGCCGGTACCGGAGTCAGTTCGGTGACCCGGCCGTCCTCGACCCGAAGGATGCGGTCGACGTCGCTAAGCAGCGCGGGCCGATGGGCCACCAGGAGGCCGGTACGGCCGGCGACCAGCTTGCGGGTGGCCGACAGCACCACCGCCTCGGCGGTGGCGTCGAGGCGTGCGGTGGGCTCGTCGAGCAGCACCACCGGCGCGTCCCGGAGGAACGCCCGGGCCAGCGCCACCCGTTGCCGCTGGCCGCTGGACAGGCCGTGCCCCCGCTCGCCGAGCAGGGTGTCCAGCCCGTCGGGTAGGGCGGCGACCACCTCGTCCAGCGCGGCGGCACGAACCGCGGCGGCGAGGGCGGTAGGCGTGGCATCGGGGGTGCCGAGCCGGATGTTGTCGGCCAGCGACGCGGCGAACAGGTGGGCCCGCTGCGGCACCCACGCCACCTGTCGCCGCCAGCCGTCCGAGTCGACGTCGGTCAGGTCGACCCCGCCGACGGTGACCCGGCCTTCGGTTGGGCGCACGAAGCCGAGCAGCAGGTTGAGCAGAGTGCTCTTGCCAGCGCCGCTCGGCCCGATGATCGCGATGCGCTCGCCGGGCCGGATGGTCAGCGTCACGTCGCGCAACGCCGTGGTGCGTTCGTACGCCACCGTCACCGATTCGAAGCGGATCTCGGCGGATCCGTCCGGTAGCGGGCTCGCCCGACCCGGCGGTGCCGGCGGCACCGCGCCGGAGAGGGTGAGCGCCTCGTCCAGCGCGGTGAGCCCTTCCATGCTGGCGTGGAAGCGGCTACCGGCCGCCCGCAGCGGCAGGTACGCCTCCGGGGTCAGCAGCAGCACCAGCAGCGCGGTCTGTAGGGCCAGTCCGCCGCCGAGCAGCCGGATGCCGACCGGTACGGCGACCAGCGCCACCGACAGGGTGGCGACGAGTTCGAGCACCAGCGCGGAGAGGAAGGCGATCCGCAGCGTCTTCATGGTGGCGGTGCGGTGCCCGTCGGCCATCTGCCGTACCGCCTCGGTCTGCGCCCGTGCCCGGCCGAACGCCCGCAGCGTGGGTAACCCGGCCACCATGTCCAGGAAATGCCCCCCGAGCCGGGAGAGCCGCCGCCACTGGCGCTCGGTGGCGGCCTGGGCCTGCCAGCCGAGCAGCGCCCCGAAGATCGGAATGAGCGGCAGCGTCAGCGCGATGATCACCGCCGAACTCCAGTCGGCGAAGAGGACCCGGCCCAGCACCGCAACCGGCACGGTCACGCTCAGCACGAGTTGCGGCAGGTAGCCGGTGAAGTAGGCGTCCAGCGCGTCCAGACCTCGACCGGCGAGCGTGGCCAGTTGCCCGGCCCGCTGGCCGGCTACCCAGCCGGGTCCGTGCCGGGCGACGGCACCCAGCAGGTCGGCTCGCAGCGCCGCCTTGACCGTGGCGGCCACCCGCGCCGACACCGCGCCCTGCGCCCAGACCACCAGCGAGCGGGCCGCGACCGTGGCCAGCAGACCGACCAGCGCGGCGCGGTCGAGCCGCCCGGTGAAGGCCGTGGCCAGCAGCACGGCCAGGGCTGTCGCCTGCGCCACGACCAGCCCGGCGGCGAGCACGCCGAGCAGCGCGAGCAGGGCGAGGTCGCGTCGGGCCGCAGGGACCCGGCGCAGCAGCCTCGGGTCGAAGGGGCGGCGGCTCACCAGTACACCGGTGCCCTGCCGTCGGTTCGTCCTCGAAAAATCCACCAGCACATCGCCTGGAAGCCTAGTAGGGCCGGCAGCAGCGGTACCGCCAGCCAGCCCAGCAGCCGCAGGGTCGGCCCACTGGCGGCCGCATCGGTCACCGTCAGTGACGCGTTCGGCTCCACGGTCGACACCAGCACATACGGCCAGAGCGTCGCCCCGACCAGCAGCACCGGCAGTGCGAGCGCGGTCGCGGTGGCGGCGAAGGCCACGCCGGGCCGACGCCGCCCGAGCGCCACCCGCGCCACCAGCAGGGCCGTCACCAGCAACACCGTCAGCAGTACGCCGACCGCGGGGCGCTGCGCGGCGGTGCGTACCCGGTCGGAGAGCAGGGCGATGGCGGTGGCCGTGCCGACCGCGACGAGCGCGGTGAGGAGCAGACGGCGAGCCAACTGACGAACCCGGTCGCCCTCTACGGTAGGTAGGCGGAGGGTGAGGAAGGTCGCACCGTGCGCCACGATCATTGCCAGCACGGCCAGTCCGGTGGCGGCGGCGAACGGGGTGAACAGGTGCGTCACCCCGGCCACGTGTCCGTCGGCCCGCAGCGGCACCCCCTGAAGCAGCCCAGCGAGCACCACGCCCCAGCCGAGCGCGGCGAGCAGGCTGCCGAGCACGATCACCCGGTCCCACGCGGTCCGGGCCCATCCGCCGCCCGGCCGGCTACGCAGTTGCACTCCGGCGGTCACCAGGATCACCCCGGCGAGCGCGGCGGCCACCGCCGGGTAGCTGCCGGCGAGCAGTTCGCCCTCCAGCACGGGGAACGCGCCGAACAGGATGCCGACGGCGGCCACCAGCCACACCTCGTTGCCGAGGAAGAATGGTCCGACCGCGTTGAGGGCGGCGCGTCGGCGCGGCGCGTCGGCGCCACGGGCGAGCAGCAGACCGACGCCGTAGTCGTAGCCGCCGAGCACCAGGTAGCCGGCGAAGAAGAGGCCGAGCAAGGCGTACCAGGCGAGTTCCATCTCGGGCTCCTCAGACGAACGCGGGTTCGGGACGGGATTCGTCGGCCGGTGGTTGGGCCGGCGGGCGGCCGAGCGCGGGGTCGGCGGCACCCCGGGCGGCGTGCCGGGCGAGCAGCGTCCAGTTGGTGACGGCGAGCGTGCCGAGCAGCAGGGTGAAGCCGACCAACGAGGTCGCCATCAGCCACGGGCTGATCGGCGAGACCGCCTGGTCCACCGGCAGCAGCCCGTACGCCACCCAGGGATGGCGGCCGACCTCGCGGGCGATCCAGCCGAGGATCAGCGCCACGAACGGCAGTGGCAGGGTGAGCATGATCAGCCAGAGCGGGAACCGGAGGCGGATGATCCAGTCCCGCCAGAGCAGTGGGACGAGCAGCCAGAGCAGGCCGAGGGCGAAACCGATGAGGATCATGAAGCCGAGCCCGACGCTGGACAGCGGGGGAGGTAGGTAGTCGCCGGGGCCGAACCTGGCCGTCCAGTCGGCGATCAGCGTGTCGGCTTCGGGGTTGCCGCCGAACTTGGTGGGTTGTACCCCGCCCACCGGCCCGAACTGGGCAAAGCCGAACCCCTGCACGAGGGTGATCGCCAGCGCGGCGGTGACCAGCCCGATCCGCAGCGAGGTGCGGAACAGCGCATGGTCGGCGGTACGCCGGTTGAGGTGCCAGGCGCTGACCGCCGCCATCAGCAGCCCGCCGGTGAGCAGCGCCGCCGACACCACGTGCCCGAGCGCCATCCACAGGGCCGGGTTGGTCAGCAGCGCCGCGAAGTCGGTCAGGTGGGCGACGCCGTCGCGTACCTCGTAGCCGACCGGGTTCTGCAACCAGGAGTTGGCCACCATGATCCAGAAAGCCGAGGCGTACGCGGTGATCGCGACCCCGTAGAGCAGTGCGAGATGCGTGCCGCGGCGCAGCCGGTGCCAGCCGAAGATCCACATGCCGAGGAATGTCGACTCCAGGAAGAAGGCGACCAGGGTCTCGATCGCCAACGGCGCGCCGAACACGTTGCCGACGTAGCGGGACAGTCCACTCCAGTTCAACCCGAACTGAAACTCCATCACGATGCCGGTGGCGATGCCGAGCACGTAGTTGATCACGTAGAGCTGGCCCCAGAAACGGGTGAGCCGCTCCCAGTGATGGTTGCCGGTCAGCACCCAGGCGGTCTGCATCCCGACCAGCAGGGTGACCAGGCCGAGCGTGACAGCCACGAAGAGGAAATGGATCGAGGCGGTCGTGGCGAACTGCAGACGAGCGAGGAGCAGGGCGTCCATGTCGGCTCTCCCGGGGACGGGGGTCGATGCAGATAGGGAGCCTACACGTAGCGAAGCTACGTATTGATCCGCGAACGGGTCGGGCCGGCATGATCAGGGTTAGTTCAGGGTCGGTCAGCTCAGGAAGAGTAAGACGGGCAGGGCGGCCACGGTCGTGGTCACGGACAGCGCGGTGGCACCGATCAGCCGGGGCGGGCGCGCGGTGACCAGCAGTCGCTGCACCCGTACGTCCAGATCCTGGTCGCCCATGCCGAGCGCGCCGGCCGGGGTGATCCGGTTCCCGGCGGCGGCGAACCGGCGCAGCGCGCCGGCCAGCGGGGCCTCGGCGTGCAACTCGCGGGCCTTGTCGTCGGCGCGCATCTCGACCAGCAGCGAGACCCGCTCGTGTGCCTCCCGGACCCAGCGGAACCAGGGCAGCGCCCGGCAGAGCGCGGTGAACGGCAGCAGGACCAGGTCGTGTCGCTCCTGCGCGTGCGCCCGTTCGTGGGTCAGCACCGCCGCCAGTTCGGCCCGGTCGAGCAGGCTGAGCGTGCCCGCGCTGACCACCACCCGGGGCCTGACCCCGGGAAGGCAGTACGCCGCCGCACCCGGATGGTCGAGCACCAGCGCGCCCGGCACGGTCGGATCCCGTCGGGCGACCAGGGTGAGCAGATCCCGGTGCCGACGCTGGGCGCGTACCGCGCCGTGGATGCTGCGTACCGTAGTGGTCAGCAGCACCGCCCCGATGCCGAGACCGACGCCGACCAACCCCAGGTGCACGGCGCCTAGACCGGCCGGCAGGGTGCCGTGCCAGAGGTCGTCAGCGAGCGCCAGCAGTGCGCTGCCGGTACCCCGCTGGTACGGGGTGAGACCCAGCGCGATCGGCAGACCCATCGCGGAAAGACCGACCCCCAGACCGATCGCCTGCCAGCACAGGATCGCCACCCGAGGGCTGCGCCACGTCCAGGTGGAACGGGCCAGCACCTGGGCGATCAGCCAGCACGCCACCATCGAGGCGGCGAAGTGCAGGGTGTGCGCCATGGCGTCGCCCCTACCGCTCCGCGGCCTCGTCGGCCAGGCCGGCGCGCGACGTCCGGTCGGCCGGCGGCGGCTCGACCCGATTGGTCAGCCCGCGACCGGGGCTGTTTCCGGCATCGCCTCGCACGTCGCTTGTCGTCCGGTCCAGCCCGGGCGCCTCGTCCGTCGTCGGGGTCCGCCTCGGTGCGGCACCTGCCGGCTGGCCTTGCCCGGGTGCGTCGGCCGTCAGCCCGGCCTCCGCCGCGAGCGCGGCGCGCAGCACGTCGGCCTCGGTGCCGGTCACCGAGCGGGCGAATCGGACCAGCGCCGCGTCCCGACTGCCGCCCAGGTCGAGCGCGTCGAGCATGAGCTGGGCGATGTACGCCTCACGGCTGGCCGCGGCGCGGTAACGCCACGCCCGCCCTTCCCGCTCGCGCTGCACCATGCCCTTGCCGGCCAGCCGGTCCAACACGGTCATCACCGTGGTGTACGCCAACTCGCGTCCGTCCAGCGCCTCGGCCACCTCGCGCACGGTGACCCCGTCCGACGTGGCGGGAACCGTGTCCCACAGCACGTCCATCACCGCACGCTCAAGATCCCCCAGCCGAGTCACCCCGCAATCCTACCCCCCGTAGTAGACCCACCCCCACCCCGCACCCACCCCCACCCCGCACCCACCCCGCACCCACCCCGCACCCACCCCCACACCCATCTCCGCCGCGACAACTTCGGGGATAGTGCTGCTTCGTCACCACTCGACCCAGCAGTTTCCCGGAAGTTGTCCGGATCTTGAGCGAGCACCCCGGCGACAGGCAGCAGGGGACGGAACGGGAGGAGGCGAGCGGGTGACGGACCCGGGGAGACGCAGGCCGGGGGAGACGACGGACCAGGGGGAGACGACGGACCGGGGGGAGACGACGGACCGGGGGGTGTCCCTATGGGTTGTGTCAAGCAGCGAGGCGGGGTTCGTCCGCCGTTTTGGGCTGGTATGGCCGCTGGGTGCGAAGCATGGCGTGGAGAACGTCGACGCGGCGGCGGGCGAGGCAGATGAGGGCGGCGTTGTGTTTCTTGCCCTCAGCGCGTTTGCGGTCGTAGTAGGCGCGGCTGAGCGGGTCGGCGAGCGCGGCGAACGCAGACAGGAAGAACACGCGTTTCAGCTGCTTGTTGCCGCCCTTGGGTGGGTGTTCACCGCGGATGCTGGTGCCGGAGCGGCGGGTGACCGGGGCCAAGCCGGCGTAGGCGGCCAGATGGCCGGGGGTGGGGAACGAGCTGCCGTCGCCGACTTCGAGCAGGATTCGGGCTGCGGTCCTGACGCCGATGCCGGGCATCGAGGTCAGGACCGGGGCAAGAGGGTGCGTATCGAGCATCCCTTCGACCTGTTCGGCGACCTGGTCGCGTTGTCGCAGCAGGTCACGCAGGTTGTCGGCGAGTCGGGGAAGGACGGTCTCGGCGGCGGTGGTGCCCGGGACCACGACGGTCTGCGCGTCGAGTGCGGTGAAGATCTGCTCGACCAGGCGGGTACCCATGCGTGGCGCGCGGGCCTTGACGATCTCGGTGAGTTTCGCCCGGCCTGCCTTGCGCAGACCGGTGGGTCCGCCGCACCGCGAGAGCGCCTCGAGTACTGCGGGGTGCTGCAGCTTCGGTCCCAGGACGCGTTCCAGGGGTGGGTGGATCTGGGTGAGCAGGCCCCGGATGCGGTTAGCCACGCGGGTGACCTCGCCGGCGAGGTCGTCGTCATAGCCGACCATCACCTCCAGTTCGGCCAGGGTCTCGTCGCCGGTGTCGACCCGACGCAGGGTGTGAGGCAGGGTGCGGGCGGCGTCGGCGATGACGTAGGCGTCGCGGGCGTCGGTCTTCGCGGTGCCCGGGTGCAGGTCGGCCAACCGGCGCATGACCAGACCAGGCAGGTAGGCCACCTGGTGGCCGCAGGCGCGGGCGACCGCGACAGGCAGCGCACCGATCGAGGCGGGCTGGTCGACCACGGCCAGGATCCGACCGTGGCGGGCGAGCTTGTCGAACAGTTTCCGCAGCCCGGTCTCGGTGTTGGGCAGGGTCGCGTCGTGCAGCCGCTTGCCCTCACGGTTCAACGCGACCGCGTGATGTCCTTCCTTGCCCACATCGAGTCCGATGAAGACGCCGAACCCGTCGTGCACAGCCTGCCCTCCTCACCGCAAGGTCCTGGCTCGGCCGCTGGTCACAGCGCCGGACTGCCGGCATCCACGTTACGGAGAGACCTACCCCACGGGCGGGGGTGGCCGGGTCCCTATCAGCGGTCCGCCGACGCCACCCGGCCCGGCGACAACACCCCCCGGATCATGCGAACGACAGGGGCAATCAGTCATACCGAGCCGGGCGACCGAGCAGTCCCCGGCTGGGGACGATCAAAAAGGTAACGGGCGGACTGGGGGAGACGCAGGCCGGGGGAGACGACGGACCGGGGGGAGACGACGGACCGGGGGGGGCGGACTGGGGGAGACGCAGGCCGGGGGAGACGACGGACCGGGGGGAGACGACGGACCGGGGGGGCGGACTGGGGGAGACGCAGGCCGGGGGAGGCGACGGACTGGGGGAGACGACGGACTGGGGGAGACGCAGGCCGGGGGAGACGACGGAGCGGAGGCCCGACGCTTGGCGGCTGCCCGTAAGCCGTGACCAACGGATGGCCGTGCCCAGGTCGGGGTTTCCGGGGAGCCCCGCCCGCGCAGGGATCAAGCCTGACCGCCCGGAGCGGGCGGGGCTCCCCGGAAACCCCCAAGAACGAAGGCTCCCCGGAAACCCCCACAGCGGGGGCTCCCCGGAAACCCACAAAGCGGGAGCCCCCGAGAACCCCCCAAGAGCGAGGAGAGTCAGACCCCCTTGGGGTGCCAGACGGTCTTCGTCTCCAGCAGGGCCGTCATCCGGCCGAGACCGGGATCCGCCGACCAGTCGTGGCCTGCCGGTGCCGGCCGGAGCACCCGCTTGAGGTTCTCCGCCGCCTTGACCTCCAGGTCGGCGGCCAGCTCCGGGTCGGTCACGCCGGTCAGGTCGATGGCGTTGACGTCCATGTGCGCGGCCAGCGTGGGTACGGTCTCCGGAAGCCGGCCGGTGAGGATGTTGACCACCCCGCCCGGCAGGTCGGAGGTGGCCAGCACCTCGGCCAGGGTCACCGCCGCCAGTGGCGCCGTCGGCGAGGCGGCCACCACCACCGTGTTGCCGGTGACGATCGCCGGGGCGATCACGCTGACCAGGCCGAGCAGGGCCGGTGTCTCGGGGGCGACCACCGCCACCACACCCGTCGGCTCGGGTGCCGACAGGTTGAAGTACGGCCCGGCGACCGGGTTCGCGCCCCCGTACACCTGCGGGAGCTTGTCCGACCAGCCGGCGTACCAGACCCAGCGGTCGGTGGCCGCGTCCACCTCGTCGCCCGGCACGCCGAGCGCGACGAACTGCTCGCGTCGGCCCTCCAGCATCTCGGCGGCCCGGTAGAGGATCTGACCCCGGTTGTACGCGGTCGCCCCGGCCCACCCCTTCACCGCCGCACGGGCGGCCACCACGGCGTCCCGCGCATCCTTGCGGGAGGCCAGCGACACGTTGGAGTCCTGCACGAGATACGACCGTCCCGACTCGCTACGCGGGAACTTCCCGCCGATGAAGAGTTTGTACGTCTTGCGTACCGCGACCCGCTCAGACATTGAGGTACGCCTCCAGCCCGTGCCGGCCGCCCTCGCGACCGTAGCCCGACTCCTTGTAGCCGCCGAACGGCGAGGTCGGGTCGAACTTGTTGAACGTGTTGGCCCACACCACACCGGCGCGCAGCCGGTCGGCCGTCCACAGGATCCGGGAGCCCTTTTCGGTCCAGATTCCGGCCGACAACCCGTACGGCGTGTTGTTGGCCTTCTCCACGGCCTCGGCCGGGGTGCGGAAGGTGAGCACGGACAGCACCGGGCCGAAGATCTCCTCGCGGGCGATCCGGTGGGCCTGGGTGACTCCGGTGAAGATGGTCGGCGCGAACCAGAAGCCGCGCTCGGGCAGCTCACAGGGGGGCGACCACTGCTGCGCGCCCTCGGCGGCACCGGCCGCGGTCAGGTCCCGGATGCGGGAGAGCTGGGCGGCGGAGTTGATGGCACCGATGTCGGTGTTCTTGTCCAGCGGGTCACCGAGACGCAGCTGGGCCATCCGCCGCTTGAGTGATTCCAGCACCTGCTCGGCGACGGATTCCTGGACCAGCAGCCGGGAGCCGGCGCAGCAGACGTGCCCCTGGTTGAAGAAGATGCCGTTGACGATGCCCTCGACCGCCTGGTCGACCGGGGCGTCGTCGAAGACGATGTTGGCGGCCTTGCCGCCGAGTTCCAGGGTGAGCTTCTTGCGGCTGCCGGCGACCGCGCGGGCGATGGCCCGGCCGACGTCGGTGGAGCCGGTGAAGGCCACCTTGTCCACGCCGTCATGCTCGACAAGAGCCCGGCCGGTCTCGCCGGCGCCGGTGACGATGTTGACCACACCGGCCGGCAGGTCGGCCTGCTGGCAGATCTCGGCGAAGAGCAGCGCGGTGAGCGGGGTGGTCTCGGCCGGCTTGAGCACCACCGTGTTGCCGGCGGCCAGCGCCGGGGCGATCTTCCAGGCCAGCATCAGCAGCGGGAAGTTCCACGGGATGACCTGCGCGGCCACGCCGAGCGGCCGTGGGTTTGCGCCGAAGCCGGCGTGCGGCAGCTTGTCGGCCCAGCCGGCGTAGTAGAAGAAGTGGGCGGCGACCAGCGGCAGGTCGACGTCGCGGGACTCCTTGATCGGCTTGCCGTTGTCGAGTGACTCCAGCACGGCCAGCTCACGCGAGCGTTCCTGAATGATCCGGGCGATCCGGAACAGGTACTTGGCCCGGTCCCGGCCCGGCATCGGACCCCAGACCTTGTCGTACGCCTTGCGGGCCGCCCGGACCGCCCGGTCCACGTCCTGTGCGCCGCCCTCGGCGATCTCGGCCAGCACCTCCTCGGAGGCCGGGTTGATCGACTTGAAGCTGCCACCGTCGGCCGGGTCGACGAACTTACCGTCGACGAAGAGCCCGTACGAGGGCTTGAGGTCTACCACCGAGCGTGACTCGGGGGCGGGTGCGTATTCGAACATCGCGGTCAGTCCAGGGTGAAGTAGTCGGGGCCGGCGTAGACGCCGGTCGTCAGCTTGGTGCGCTGCATCAGCAGATCGTTGAGGAGGCTGGACGCGCCGAAGCGGAACCAGTCCGGGTGCAGCCAGTCCGGGCCGACGGTCTCGTTGACCATGACCAGGTATTTGATCGCGTCCTTGGTGGTCTTGATACCGCCGGCCGGCTTCACGCCGACCTGCCGCCCGGTGGCGGCGCGGAAGTCGCGTACCGCCTCCAGCATCACCAGGGTCACCGGCGGCGTGGCGGCGACCGGAACCTTGCCGGTGGAGGTCTTGATGAAGTCGGCGCCCGCGAGCATCGCCAGCCAGGAGGCGCGGCGCACGTTGTCGTAGGTGGCCAACTCGCCGGTTTCCAGGATCACCTTGAGGTGGGCTCGCGGTCGCCCCTGGGGATCGGCACCGGCACCGCCGCACGCCTCCTTGGTGGCGACGATCTCGTCGTACACCTCGGCGTAGCGGCCGGCCAGGAACGCGCCCCGGTTGATCACCATGTCGATCTCGTCGGCGCCCGCCTCGACGGCGGCGCGGGTGTCGGCGAGCTTGATCTCCAGCGGCGCCTGGCCCGACGGGAAGGACGTGGCCACGCTGGCCAGATGCACGTCGCTGCCGCGCAGCACCTCAGCCACGGACGGGACCATGGAGGGGTAGACGCAGACCGCGCCGACGTGCGGGCAGGACGGGTCGGCCGGATCGGGTCGCAGCGCCTTCGCGGCGAGCGCCCGTACCTTGCCCGGGGTGTCCGCGCCTTCCAGCGTGGTCAGGTCGACCATCCGGATGGCGAGGTCGATGGCCTCGGCCTTGGCGGTGGTCTTGATGGATCGGGTGCCGAGTTGGGCTGCCCGCTGCTCCGCGCCGACCTGGTCCACGCCCGGTAGGCCGTGCAGGAAGGTCCGCAGAGCGGTCTCGGATCGTCCCAGCTCGGAGAGGTCCGAGCGGGCCGACGTCGCTGTCGCCGTCATGTCTCGAAGTCTACGCAGGTTGACGTCGCGTGATCTTGGTCACTGGGCTCGCCGGAGCGCGCACGGGTGAGCGAGGTCGCTGGTCGCGGCCGGGACCGGCGCGCCGATATCCGGGCCGGGTAGGTTGAGCGATCGTGGACGTACTCGTCATTGACCACCCGCTCGCCCAGTCCCGGCTGACCGCCATGCGGGACGAGCGCACCGATTCCTCTACGTTCCGGGCGGCGCTGCACGAACTCACCACCATGCTGGTGTACGAGGCCGCACGTTCCTTTCCCGTGGAGACGTACCCGGTGCAGACGCCGGTGACCGGCACGGAGGGCACCCGGCTGGCCAATCCGCCGCTGCTGGTGCCGGTGCTACGGGCAGGGCTCGGCATGGCCGACGCCGCGCTGGGGCTACTGCCCGAGTCCTCGATGGGCTTCGTCGGCCTGGCCCGCGACGAGGAGACCTTCGAGCCGCGCGCCTACATGGAGTCCCTGCCCCGGGACCTCGCCGGCCTGCCCGTGCTGGTCCTCGACCCGATGCTGGCCACCGGCGGCTCACTGGAGCACTCCTGTCGACTGCTGGCCGAGCGTGGTTGCACCGACATCACCGTGCTCTGCGTGCTCGCCGCCCCGGCCGGCATCCAGCGGTTGGAACGCTCCGGACTGCCGCTGCGTTTGGTCACCGCCTCGATCGACGACGGCCTCAACGACAGCATGTTCATCGTGCCGGGCCTCGGCGACGCCGGTGACCGGCAGTTCGGTGGCATGCCCCGCTTCTGAGCGGACGGCCACCGCAGGCCCGGCGGCGGTTTGTGCTGCGGGCGGTGGCGTTCAGCGGCTAGCGTCTCGGGCCATGACTGGTGTCCCGCTCGCCGAGGAACTGCTCCTGCTCGCGTACGACGACGAAACGGGCAAGGCGACCCTGCCCCGGATCAGCCTCGACCTGGGCATGGCCGCCGCCGTTCTCATCGAACTGGCGCTGGCCGGGCGGATCGCGTACACCGACGGTGCCCTGACCGCGGTGGACCCGACGCCGACCGGCGAACCGGTCACCGACGCGGTGCTGGCCAAGATCGTTGCCGACACCCCGCACAGCCCCTCGTCCTGGGTACAGCGGCTGCGGCACGGTCTGCGCGACCGCATCCTCGGCGACCTCTGCGAGCAGGGCGTCGTCCGGGACGTCGACGAGACCGAGCTGGGCTTCATCCACGTACACCGTTACCCGGTGGTGGACCCGACGGTGGAGGAGGAGACCCGGCAGCGGCTCGCCGTGGTGCTCACCGGCGCCGCACCGGACGAGCGGACCGCCGCACTCGCCACCCTGGTCGCCGTGCTGCGGATGGAGTCCGCTCTCGGGGTCACCGGCGAGGACGCCGACGCCGCCCGCCGCCGGCTGGAGGAGATCGCCAGCGGTGCCGGCTTCTCCGGCGAGGTGAACCTGGAGGACAGCGTGATCCGCCCCTCGGTAGCCCTCGTGGTGGCCGCCCTCGGCCGCGCCGTCGAGCACGCCCTCGGTCCCCGCCGCTGACCCACCCCCTTCTCCTCCGTTGATCATGAGGTTAGCGGCGAAGTTGATCTCTAAAACTGCCGCTAACCTCATGATCAACCCGGGGGGTTGGGGATGCCGAGGGCGTGGGCGATTTCGGTGCGGAGGGTGGTGACGGCGGACGTTGCGCGGGTGCGGGCCGCCGTTACGTCGCCGTCGGCGACCGGTTCCACCACTTCCAGGTACGCCTTGAGCTTCGGTTCGGTGCCGGAGGGGCGGATCACCACCCGGGCCGTCTCGGTACGCAGGATCACCACGTCCGCCTCCGGGAGCAGGTCCTGCGTCTCGGTGACCGGCTGGCCGAGCAGGGTGGTCGGGGTGGTGGCACGGATCCGGGCCATCGCGTCGGCGATCAGGCGCAGGTCGGCGACGCGTACCGAGAGCTGGTCGGTCTGGTGCACGCCGAACTCGGCGGCCAACTCG
Source organism: Verrucosispora sp. WMMD573 (assembly GCF_027497175.1). NCBI lineage: Bacteria > Bacillati > Actinomycetota > Actinomycetes > Micromonosporales > Micromonosporaceae > Micromonospora > Verrucosispora sp. WMMD573. The sequence goes on from NZ_CP114901.1 coordinate 2,267,952, forward strand.
TCGAGCCGGTCGGTGAGCGTGCGCCCCTGCGCCTTGAGGCCGGCGGCCAGCTCGGCCACGGTCAGCGCCGCGGTGATGCCGTCCTTGTCGCGTACGTGGTCCGGGGCGACGCAGTAGCCGAGCGCCTCCTCGTAACCGAACACCAGTGGTTCACCGCCGTCACCGGCCCGGACGATCCACTTGAACCCGGTGAGCGTCTCCCCGTACGGCAGCCCGCGCGCGGCGCACATCGTCCGCAGCAGCGACGACGAGACGATGGTGGTGGCGTACCGGCCGGAGACCCCACGTCGCATCAGGTGATCGGCGAGCAGCACACCCACCTCGTCCCCGCGCAGCATCCGCCAACCCGACCCCTCGCGGACCGCGACAGCGCAGCGGTCGGCGTCGGGGTCGTTGGCGATGGCCAGGTCGGCGTCGGTGCGCTCGGCGAGCGCGACCAGCCGGTCCACCGCGCCCGGCTCCTCCGGGTTGGGGAAGCTGACGGTGGGGAAGTCCGGGTCCGGCTCGGCCTGGTCGGGCACCACGCCGGGCGTCGGGAAACCGGCGGCGGCGAACGCGGCGGTGAGCACCGCCGCACCGACACCGTGCAGCGGGGTGTACGCCACGGTCAGCTCCCGAGGGCCGCCCGGGGAGACGACACCTACCGCCCGCGCCACGTACGCGGCGACCAGGTCGTGGCCGAGCACCTGCCCGGCGGGACCGAGTGGCACCTCCGCCAGCGGGCCGACGGCGCGGATGGCGGCCTCGATGCCGGCGTCGGCCGGCGGCACGATCTGCGCCCCGGCGCCCAGCTCCCCGCCCAGCTCGGCACCGAGGTACACCTTGTAGCCGTTGTCCTGCGGCGGGTTGTGGCTGGCGGTCACCATCACGCCGGCCACCGCCGACAGGTGACGCACCGCGTACGCGAGCACCGGGGTGGGCAGTGGGCGGGGCAGCAGCAGCGCCTCGCGGCCCGCGCCGGTGGCCACCTGGGCGGTCCGCTCGGCGAACTCGCGGGAACCGCGCCGGGCGTCGTACCCGATCACCAGCGGGCCGGTGCCGCCCTGGGCGGCGAGCCAGGAGACCAGGCCGGCGGCGGCCTGGGTGACCACCGCGAGGTTCATCCCGTTGGGGCCGGCCCGCAGCGGCCCGCGCAGCCCGGCCGTGCCGAAGGTCAGCGATCCGGCGAACCGGTCGGCCAGTTCCGGCGCGCTACCCGGCAGTTGGTCGAGCACCGCCCGCAGCTCCGCCCGCCCGGCCGGGTCCGGGTCGTCGGCGAGCCAGCGTTCGGCCCGCTCGCGGATGGTGTCGAGGTCAGTGGTCTCCGCCGCCATGGCCTCTTGATAGCACGGCCCGGATCTCCATGGGCGGGTGCCCTGGCTCAGCCGGACGCCGTGAGCTGGAACGACTCGACCATCTCCGCGTAGATCGGCTTGCTCTCCTCGAAGCGGGAGTCGGTCGAGGTGAGGTAGAACGAGTAGAGCCGGCCGTCGTGGGCCACCCCGTGCCAGATGCCGTGTCGCATCTCGCCGCCCTCGCCGCAGGTGTACTCGAACTCGGCCGAAGGCTTCCCGGCCAACTCCTTCTCCGCCATGGCGATCTGGGTGTACGGCTTGGCGCACGACTTCGACCGGGTCTTCAGGCCGTTCTCGGCGACCTCCGCCCAGCGGGCCGAGGTGCCGCTCCACTCCTCGTTGAGGATGCGCACCCGGCGGCCGCTGTCCTCCGGGTCGGTGTAGTCGATGTAGACCCCGCCAGCGGGGGCGGCCCGTTTCCAACCCTTGGGCACCAGCACCTGCACCCCGCGCGCCGAATGCTCCTGCATTTCGAGGCCGGGGCCCTCGTCCGCCGAGCTGGACGGCTCGGCGACCGGGGTGGTGGGCGTCTCGTCGCCGCCGTTGGCGAAGGCCACGATGCCGATCAGCAGCAGCACCGCGAGGCCACCGGCCGCCGCCAGCTGCATCTTGCGTGGCCAGCCCTTCACGGTGTCGACCACCCGCGTGCCGGCGGCCTTCGCCCGGTCGACCGGGCTGCCGCCGCCGGTAGCGGGTGCCGGCGTGCCGTACGGCTGGTTCGGCGCGGCCGGCCACTGGGCAGCGCCGTAGCCGCCGACCTGCTGCGTCGCGTCGGGCTGGGCGCCGTAGCCGCCGAGCTGCTGGGTGGCATCGGGCCCGGCGCCGTAGCCGCCGATCCGCTGGGTCGCGTCGGGCTGGGCGCCGTAGCCGAAGATCTCCGGCCCGACCCGCTGGGTGGTGTCCGCACCGACTCGCTGGGTCGCCTCGGCGCCGCCGTAGGTGCGGCCGGCGGGCGAGGACATCGCGGCGCCCCGCTGCCCGGGACGGGCCAGGGCGTCGGCGCTGGTGTCCTCCATCGCGGCGGCGCTGGCCGCCGCAGCCTGGCCGGGACGTTCGCCCCGGCGCAACGCGGCCAGCCGGTCGGTCAGCGACTCACCGGGGCCCAGCATCGCCCGGCCGCCGATCTGCCCGGACGGGGCCGGCTTGGCCGGGGCGGCCGGCGCGGTGATCGGTGCGGGCTGCGGCACCGGCATCACGGAGTACTGGTCGGTCAGCGAGTTGACCCCGGCGGCGCTGCTGCTCAGCGGGCCGGCCAGCAGCTCGCGCAGCATGGCGCGGGCGGTGTGCACGTCGAGCCGGCGGGCCGGGTCCTTCTCCAGCAGACCCATCAGCACCCGGGTCAGCGGGCCGCTGCGCTGCGGCGGGGCGGGGGGATCCTCGACCACTGCGTGCATGGTCTCGATGGGGTCGCCCCGGTCGAAGGGCGGGCGGCCCTCCACGGCGGTGTAGAGCGTCACGCCGAGGGAGAACAGGTCGCTGGGCGGGCCGAACTCCTGCCCCATGGCCCGCTCGGGCGAGATGAAGTGCGGTGAGCCCAGCACCATCCCCGGGGTGGTGAGCTGCACGTCGGTGGGCATCCGGGCGACACCGAAGTCGGTGAGCACACAGCGGCCGTCGGAGCAGATCAGCACGTTGGCGGGCTTGACGTCACGGTGCAGCACGCCGATCGCGTGCGCCACCTCGAGCGCGCCGAGCAGCGCGATCCCGATCTTGGCAACCACGCGCTGGGCGATCGGACCGTCCTCGATCACCATGTCGGCGAGGCTGCGGGCGTCCAGCAGCTCCATCACGATCCAGGGGCGGCCGGCCTCGGTGACCACGTCGTACACCTGGACCACCGCCGGGTGGGCGATGGCGGCGGCGGCGCGGGCCTCGCGCAGGGTGCGTTCGTACATCGCGTCGCGGTCGCTCGGCGCCAGGCCGGGTGGGAGGACGACCTCCTTGACCGCCACGTCACGGCGCAACAGGGTGTCTGTGGCCCGCCAGACCGTACCCATGCCACCGTTACCTACCGCCGAGCGCAGCGAGTACCGGTCACCGATGACGGTGCCGGGTGTCGCGCGTCCGTTGGTGGGAGTGCTGACTGGTCCGCCGCTCCACGTCGGGATCTGAGTCACAGAAAAGCCACCGGGGGAAGTCGAGAGGGCTGGGACACAACCCCCCTATCTTGCTGGTTCAGACGCCCGATGCGAAAGCCGGCGCGGCGGACGTTTCCAGTACTCGACGGTACGTGTGCAGGCACTCACCTCTTGTCGCGCCTTGTCGTGGCCGGTGGCGCGATGTGCGGTATCCCTCACCCGCCGCCCGTTCCACCCGTCCTACCATCCGGTGATGAGCGAACGGCGGTCAAGCGAGTCCGGTTTTCCGATCAAGGGCGTCTACGCGGCCGACGACCTTCCCGGTGACCTGGACTCCCGCCTCGGCGTGCCCGGCGGGTTCCCGTACACCCGTGGGGTCTATCCCACCATGTACACCTCCCGTCCGTGGACCATGCGTCAGTACGCCGGCTTCGGTACCGCCACCGAGTCCAACGCGCGCTACCACCAGTTGCTGAGGGCCGGCACGATGGGCCTGTCGGTCGCCTTCGACCTGCCCACCCAAATGGGGTACGACTCCGACGACCCGATCGCGCACGGCGAGGTGGGCAAGGTCGGCGTGGCCATCGACTCCATCGAGGACATGCGGCTGCTCTTCGACGGCATCCCGCTGGACAAGGTCTCCACCTCGATGACGATCAACGCGCCCGGCTCGGTGCTGTTGCTGCTCTACCAGCTCGTCGCCGAGGACAACGGCGTGCCGGGTTCGGCGCTCAACGGCACCATCCAGAACGACATCCTCAAGGAGTACATCGCCCGGGGCACGTACATCTTCCCCCCGAAGCCCTCGCTGCGGCTGGTCGCCGACACCTTCGGCTACTGCCGCAGCGAGGTGCCGAAGTGGAACACCATCTCGATCTCCGGCTACCACATGGCCGAGGCCGGCGCGTCGCCCGTGCAGGAGATCGCGTTCACGCTGGCCAACGGCGTGGAGTACGTCCGGGCGGCGATCGCCGCCGGGCTGGCCGTGGACGACTTCGCCCCCCGGCTGTCGTTCTTCTTCGTCGCGCGTACCACCCTGCTCGAAGAGGTGGCGAAGTTCCGGGCGGCCCGACGGATCTGGGCCCGCCTGATGCGCGACGAGTTCGGGGCGAAGAACCCGAAGTCGATGATGCTGCGTTTCCACACCCAGACCGCGGGCGTGCAGTTGACCGCCCAGCAGCCCGAGGTGAACCTGGTCCGGGTGGCGGTGCAGGGGCTCGGCGCGGTGCTCGGCGGCACCCAGTCGCTGCACACCAACAGCTTCGACGAGGCGATCGCGCTGCCCACCGAGAAGGCGGCCCGGCTGGCGCTGCGTACCCAGCAGGTGCTGGCGTACGAGACCGATCTCACCGCCACGGTCGACCCGTTCGCCGGCTCGTACGTGGTGGAGGCGATGACCGCCGAGATCGAGACGGCGGCGGACGCGCTGATGGCCCGGGTGTTCGAGCACGGGTCGGCGGTGGACGCGATCGAGGTCGGCTTCCAGAAGCGGGAGATCGAGCAGTCCGCGTACCGGATCGCGCAGGAGATCGACTCGGGCGAGCGGGTGGTGGTTGGGCTGAACCGGTTCGCGATCGACGCCGAGGAGCCGTACGAGCCGCTGCGGGTCGACCCAACGATCGAGGTGGCCCAGGCCGACCGGCTGGCGAAGCTGCGGGCCGAGCGGGACTCCGCCGCCGTGGAGCGGGCGCTTGTCGAGTTGCGGGAGACCGCCGCCGGCACCGGCAACGTCCTCTACCCGATGAAGGCGGCGCTGCGCGAGCGCGCCACAGTCGGTGAGGTGTGCGGGGCGCTCCGCGAGGTCTGGGGCCGTTACCAGCCCACTGACCGGTTCTGACCCCGGCTCCGGGTCGTTGCCGCGCGCGGCGGCCCGTCCTTGGCGGATGCGCAGCCGCTGTCGCGGGGACGCCACGCCCCCGTCGTCGCGCAGCGTGTCGAACCGGCGTTGGCCGGGTACCCCGCTCATGGTGATCACGCGGACGCACACGGTGTGCGGTTGGACGGCTCCCGTGCGTGTGAACGTCCACGGGTGATCGTTGCCGTCGGTGGTCGGGTAATTGTCGTACCGTCAGTTCATCGGCACGACTAATGCGACAATTCGGAACAGCGACGATAGCTTCGGGAAGATTCTCGATGCCCGGCGAACGATTACGCGTTGTAGGAGGTGAGGGGTGGATGGCGGTGGATGACCACGATCTACCTGCTGTCCCGCTCACCTGCGGACGCTCTCAGCAGGGCATACGTGACGCTGTGCGGTCCGATCATCACCGGAACGAGGTTGCGCAGAGTCACCGTCGGGGGTCTACGCTGTCTGCTGTTCCCGATGATCCATCCATTCCTAGTGATCGAAGAGAATTCGACGTGACGAGTGCGTTGACGCCGTGTGCCGGCGGTTGGGCGTCAGCCTCAACCTCGCTTACGACCGCACCGGCCCCGCAGCCCCTGCCGGACGGCCTGGACGGGTTGCTCGCCCGACTGGCGCCGGAACTCGTCACTGTCCGTCGACACATACACGCACACCCCGAACTGTCCGGCGCGGAGTTCGAGACGGCGGCCCTGGTGTTCCGGCGGCTGACTGGGATCGGCCTACGGCCCCGGCTGCTCCCCAAGCGCAACGGTGTCATCTGCGACATCGGCTCCGGCGATGGTCCGCTGGTCGCCTTCCGGGCCGACCTGGACGCGCTGCCGCTTGTCGACAGTAAGGACGTTGACTACCGATCGACTGTGCCGGGCGTCTGTCATGCCTGCGGCCACGACGCACACACCACCATCCTGCTCGGTCTGGCGGAGTTGCTCGCTCACCTCGCCGAGCGGGGCGGGTTGCCCGGTCGGGTTCGATTGATCTTCCAGCCGGCGGAGGAGTCGGTGCCCTCGGGCGCGCCGGAGGTCATCGAGGCGGGTGGCCTGGACGGGGTGTCGATGATCTTCGCGGTGCACTGCGCGCCGCAGTTTCCGGTGGGCTCGGTCGGCGTGCGTACCGGCCCGCTGACGGCGGCCTCGGCCACGCTGGAGATCCGTGCCAGCGGGCCGGGTGGGCACACCGCCCGACCGCACCTGACCACCGACCTGGTCGACCTGCTCGGCCGTCTCGCCGTCGACGTGCCCGCCCAACTGAGCCGGCGCATGGATCCGCGGTGGCCGGTCTCGGTCGTCTGGGGCGCGGTGCACGCCGGAGTCGCGTTCAACGCCATTCCCTCGGTCGGCTACCTGCGGGGGACGGTCCGCTCGTTGCACCGGGAGGCCTGGCACAACGCCGGTGAGATGATCGCGAAGCTGGTGCCGGACCTGGTCAGCGGTACCGGTGCCGACGTCGAGGTGGAGTACGTCCTGGGCTTTCCACCAGTCGTCAACGACAAGCACGCCTCCGACCTGATCAGGGCCGCGGCGGGGCGGGCGTTGGGCCACGAGAACGTCTTCGAGGCCGAGGTGAGCATGGGTGGCGAGGACTTCTCCTTCTACCTGGAGCGGGTTCCCGGCTCGATGATCCGGCTCGGTGTGGCGCCCCCCGGTACCAGCGAGCAGTGCGACACCCACCAACCCGGCTTCGACATCGACGAGCGGTCGATCGAGTACGGCGTACGGGTCCTCGCGCATACCGCCCTGATCGCGCTCGGCCACCCGGATCCCGGAACCGCCGCCCCGGGAGGTGCCCGATGAAGCCTCCTCCGTCGCACGCCGAGGACCTCGTCGACCAGGTTGTGGAACTGGTCGACGCGCTGACGCCGGAGGGCTCGCCGGAAGCACCAGCGCACCTCTGGTACGTCTGCTACGGCTCCAACATGAGCCTTCAACGCTTGACGTACTACCTGGGAGGTGGACGTCCCCCGGCAGGTGCCCTGACCTACCCGGGTTGCCGGGACAGCAGCCCACCCAGTGACAGCCGGGCGATCCGACTGCCCGGTACCGTCTACTTCGCCCTTGAGGCGCGGGCCTGGACCGGCGGGATGGCCTTTTACGACCATGATCACTTTGGCGGCACGCCCGCTCGCGCCTTCCGAGTCACAGTCTCCCAGTTCTCCGACATCATGGCGCAGGAGATGTGCCTCGAACCCGGAGACGACATCGACCTGAGCGGGGTGATGGGCCGGGGGAGACTCACCCTCGGACCCGGCTGCTACCAGACGCTGCTGCACCTCGGCGTGCTGGACGGACTGCCCGCTTTCACCTTCACCTCGCCGTGGCGAAGCCACGAGGTAGAACACCGCAAGCCGGCTGCGGTCTACCTCCGCCACCTGGCCGTCGGGTTGGCCGAGGCACACCAGTGGTCACCCGTCCGGATCGCCGCCTACCTCAGTAGCCGACCGGGTGCGGTGGGCAGCTGGACGCCGGAGGAGATCCGACTTCTGTTGTCCGAGGACGGCACCGTCACGGCAAGCCAAGCAGACGAGGAGGAGCGGTCATGCATCCCAGGGTGACAATGGCCGATCCGGGCACTGCGAACCTGTTCATGAAGCACCAGCGGGAACACGAGTGCTCCGACTGCGGTCACCCGTATCTCGACCTTGATCTGACCGGGGCCGGTCCGCACGTGCGCCGACGCCGGGTAGGCGGCGGCACGATCGTGGCCGACACCTCGGGCCCGCTGCGGGAGCTGCACGTGCTTCCGCACTGCGGCACGGAGCTGCCCGCGGACCTGCTTGCCGCCGTCGATCCGGCGGACTACGGCAGGCTGGCCCAGCTCGTGCATGACAACCTCGACCTGGGCACCGCCGCCATCTACCGGCTGCTGGTGGAGGACATCGTCGCCGGGCGGGCCCCGGGCGTTGCGGTGGCCGGATTCCACCTGTCCCGGATCATGCTCGACGCCAACCGTGACGCCGTGCACGAGCAGGTCCCGGAGAACCCGTACGCCGGCAGCGGCGAGCTGTACCGGGATTACCACCTCAGTGAGGGACTACGGCTGCGCGACGAGGAACTGCTGCCCTGGTTGGCGGCCGTCGACGACATGCTGCGCGAGATGGGTGGCCAGGGCTCCGTCTACCACCACCACACCTACGACGTGTACTCGATCAGCCCTCGCCCTTGGGACCGAGGCTTCACGCCCAAGCGTCCGGCCTTCCAGCTGATCTGGAGTCGCCCGCTGGTCCGCCGGGCCGGTGAGCACGCAGCCGTGGGCGACCCGGGTCTGGCGCGGCTGGAGGACATCGAGCGGGTGCGCGAGAGCATCCGGAACTTCCTGGAGCGGGAGATCGGTGTCGGCAACGGCACGGGCCAGGTCGACTACCCACTGCTGCTGCCGGTGCTGCCATTCCGTGGCACGCGCCGCGGCGACCCGGCGGACTCCCCGCGTCACCTCGTCTACGACCTACGCAAGGACCTGCTCGCCACGGATCGGCAACTACGCTCATGGGTGAGTACCGCGCCGTGGCGCTTCCCGGCGGCGGGACCAGCAGAGGTACCCTCTGACACGGACGCCGTCCCCTCCGCCAATGCGGGCTGAGTTGGGAGGATCCGGAGTGGCGGTTTGCCGATGAGCCAGGGCCTGGTACCACACGATCGTCCATGCCTGGAATTCGACGATCTCGTACGCTCCTTCCTTCCGCCAGGAAAGTCGGAGCGGCTGGTCGGTATCGAGGTCGAGTGCGGCCTGGTGCGCCCGGACTCGGGCAGGTCGGTCCGGTACGACGAGCCCGGCGGCACCCGGGCCCTGCTGGAGACGTTGCTCGACGGCATGGCGGGCGAGCCGGTCCTGGAGGACGGGTCCCTGGTCGGGCTCCGGCTCCCCGACGGTGCCACGCTCACTCTGGAGATGGCCGGGGCGATCGAGTACTCGTCCGCCCCGACGGCCAGCCTCACCGAGGGACTGCGCCGGGCCCGGGAATGCCTGACCGAGGTGGCCCGGGTAGCTGCTCCGCTCGGTCTTCGGCTGCTGACCGGTGGGCAGCTGCCCTTCGACGCGCCGGATGGGATCCGGTGGACGCCGAAGTCGCGCACCGAGATCATGCGGCGCTACTTCGCCGGACTCGGCGACGGTGGCCGGCTCGGTGACCAGGTGATGGGCTTGACCCTCTCCACTCAGCTCAGCCTGGACGCGCTGGACGAAGCGGAATACCTCGACAAGCTGAAGGTGCTGCTCGCCGTCTCGCCGTTCCTCGCCGCCATCCTCGCCAACACTCCGGCGCTGGACACGGGCGAGGCGGCCAGCAGCAACGGCACCGCGTCGCGCCGGATGACCTACTGGCGGCGGATCGACCCGGCCCGTTGCCAGCACCTCACAGCCCGGTTGTACGAGGTGTCGGCACTGGCGGAGCTGGCCGAGACGCTCAGTGACCTGCCCATGATCTACCGCCGCTCCGGCACTGGTTACGTCGCCGGCCAGGTCGGGTCGTTCCGGCAGGTCGTACGCGAGGGCTTCGAGGATGGCACGATGCCGACCCTCGACGACTGGAAAACCCACCTACGCCAGGTGTGGCCGGCGGTGCGCCCGCGTCAGACACTGGAGACCCGCCTGCCCGACGGGCAGGCGTGGGAGCACCTGGGTGTGCTTCCCGCGCTGTTCCTCGGCCTGGCTGAGGAGCCGGCGGTTCGCCGGAAGGTGACCGACCTGCTGGCCGACCTGCGTACCGAGGCCCTCGACCTGATCACCCTGAAGGCCGCGGAGAGCGGGCCGGACGGGATCGCCGCTCCCATCCGGGAGACCGCCGAGCAGCTTGTCATGCTGGCTGACCAAGGGCTGGCCGCCCGGGTGGCCGACGGGACGGAGTCTCCCGAGGTGCTCGGGCTGCTCGATCCGGCCCGGGAATGGGCGGCGACCGGGCGTCCACCGGCGGAGGCGTTGCGAGCCGCTTGGACGGGACCGTGGCGTCGACGCCCGGACCGCTACGTCGCCGCGATGGCCGTGCCGGAAGACTGACCGGACAGATCGGACGATCAATAACGGGATCCCGGTCGCTACGATCTTGTCATGGCATGCGTTGCCTGCTACCAGCGGTCGTACGGCGAAGGCGTGGCAGCGATCGCCCGGATCTTCGCCCGCTACGGGTACTCGGACTGGGCGCGTACCGGCCCATGTGCGCCGTGGTCCTCGCTCGACCTGCTACGTCATCTGCACGTGACGGCGCAGGAGAGCGTGACCGGACACCTGCACGCCCTCCAGTTCGGTCCGAAGGAGCTGATGACCTCGGCGGAACTCGCCGAGTTCAACGCCAAGTCCCTGACGGCACTGTCGGCCGTGGCGCCGCATGTCTCGCTGCGGAACTTCCAGGCCGCCGCGTGGCGTTTCCTGCGGATGGCTACCGCCGAACCCGACCTGCCCACCTATTCCTTCCGGGGCCGGACGTGGAGTGCCCGGTGCAACGTCGGCGTGCTCGCCGTCGAGTGGCACCTGCACGCCTGGGACCTGGCCACCACCATCGGCTTGACGTACCACCCCAGGCAGCCGGCCGTGCTGGCCGAGGCGTTCCGCGACGGAATGGCCTATCTCGACCCGCCCGCCACGGACGGCTGGCCGGACCTGCTACGCGCTGCGGGTCGGACGCTGGGGGTCGCCCACCCCGTCTGACGGGTGGGGAAACGACGGTCGCGGCTGGGGCGGCTGCACCAGTGGTGTGGAGTTGGCCAGTCGCCACAACTCGCGGAAATGGTGCTCGAAGGCGGCCGCGACCCCCGCGTCCCGGATGCTGAATCCGTGCATCTCGCCTCGGTCGTCGACAGCGAAGCCGAGGAACACCACCGAGGAGTCGATCACCGCGAAGTTCTCACCCTCCAGTTCCATCCCAGGTGGGTAACGCAGCACCCGCACGTGGTAGTTCTCTATCTTCTCGCCGAGGTCGACCTGCTCGTCGACCCATGTCTGGATGTCCGGGCTGTGGTGGGGCAGCCGGATGACCCGGTGCAGGTGCCGTTTGCCCGGCATCTTGCGGGCCCAGCGGATGGTCGCGGTGTAGTAACGGCGGGACTCGTCGGTCTGCTGCCGGGGTGCCTTGGCGTGCGAGAACACCGCGTAGACCGACTTGGAGCTGCGTTGGATCGCGTGCAGCGCCTCCCCGTAGAAGGCCGACGACGAGTCGTAGACCCGCAGCGGCGCACCGGTGGCGATCGACATGACCCGCCGCCGCGTGACATCCAGCCAGCGCAAGAAGATCAACATCGTCAGGAAGATCAGCGGTGTGGCCCAGTTCGCGCTGTCGATGAAGTTGAAGATGTTGTCGGCGATGCTGACCGCCAGGGCCACCACGAGGGCGAGAGTGATGAGCCGGGCTTCCAGCTCCTCCATCCTGGGCTGCGGAATGCGGTCGTTCGACAAGGGCGCTACCTCCCATCGACGCCACACTTCCCGAGCGGCCATCACGATAAGTATGTCAGAGCGCCGCTCTACGTGTTGCCAGTGGAATTCGCCCTCCACGGGATGGCCGATCGCACCGACGGGACCGGCCACCAGCGTGTCCGCAGTGCTCCGTCAGGATGTGCTTCCGGTTCCCGGAGCCGTATGGAGCGCCTCCGGCTGGGCGGGGGCTACCGGCCCGCGGGGGGCCGGCACCGTGAGTCGGTTCCGGCGGCGACGGCGGGCCAGCCACCACAGCGCCCCCAGCGGTACGCCGAGGACCAGCAGCCACGGCAGGATCGCACCGAGCACGGTGAGCAGGATTGTCATCGAGGACAGGAAGACCTGCCAGCCGCCCTTGAGCCCCACCAGGAAACCGATCTCGGTCTCCTCCTCGGGGATCGTGACGCCCGGTCCGACCAGGGTGACGGTGATGGTGGACAGCGCGGTGAGGTCGCTCAGCCGCCGCTTCTTCGCCTCCAGCGAGGCGAGGTCGGCCTCCCGCCGGGCCAACTCGTTCTCGATGCTCACCAGGTCGCTGATCGAGTCGGCCTGGGCGAGCAGCCGTCGCGCACTCTCCACCCGGGCCCGTTGGCTGGCGATCCGGGCGTCGAGGTCGATGGTCTCCTCGGTCACGTCCTGCGTACCGATCTCCCGGCGCTCCTGGGTGCCGAGACCTGCCAGCTCCTCCACGACCGCGTAGAACCGTTCCGCCGGCACCCGCAGTTCGAGGTCGGCCACCGCGTCGGCGTCGGAGCTGCGGCGCTGGTCCCCGCCGACGAAGCCGCCGGCCCGGGTGGCCGCCGCGACGGCGTCCCGGGCGGCGATGTCCACATCGTCCACCTGCACCCGGATCGATCCGGTGTAGATGATGGACCGCTGGTCGACCCGGGTGTCCGTTGCCGCGCCGGCACCGCCCTGGGCGTTACCGGGCGCGGCGGCCTCGCCGGGCGCGGCGGCGCCACCCTCCCGGGCCGGTGCCACGGCGTCGGCCGCGGTGCCGGTCGATCCCGAGTCGTCTCCGCCGCCACTTCCGCAGGCGGCGAGCATCAGCAGCGCAGCGAGTGTCGCCACCGCCGTGGTCCCGTGACGGCGGGCTCTTCGCATTTCCATCCCCGTTCCCCTCTCTGCTGCCCGAACAGGCAATGGCTCGGACGCCACACACCACCGCACGGGTTCCGGCAGACTGCGCTCAGGACGTCACGAATCGATATGGGAGGCATCACGATGCGGCTCACCAAGTACGCCCACTCGTGCCTGCGGGTCGAGCACGACGGGGGAGTGCTGGTCATCGATCCAGGAATGTTCAGTGAGCCGGCGGTGGCGTTGGACGGGGCCGACGCGGTGCTGATCACCCACGAGCACCCGGATCACCTCGACGAGGCGGCGGTGAACCGGCAGTTGGAGCGGCGTCCCTTCGTCATCCACGGCCCGGCGTCGCTGGCCGGCGCGCTCGGCGACGCGGCCGACGTGCTGCGCCCGGTGACCCCGGGGGAGTCCTTCACCGCCGCCGGGATTCCGGTACGTGCCCACGGTGGCCGGCACGCGGTGATCCATCCGGACATCCCCGTGCTCGACAACCTCGGCTATCTGCTGAACGACGTCGTCTACCACCCGGGCGACGCCCTGTACGTTCCGGACGACGTCCAGGTCGACACCCTCTTCGCCCCCATCCACGCCCCCTGGTCGAAGTTCTCCGAGGTGGTCGACTTCATCCGGGGGATGGCGCCGCGTCGGGTCTTCGCGCTGCACGACGCCCTGCTCAACGACAACGGTTACGCGGTGCTCGACCGGCAGTACACGGCGCTGTCCGGCAGCGATTACCAGCGGCTGGAGCCGGGCAGCCGGATCGACGGCTGAGTCGATGCCCGAACCCCCACCCGACCTCGTCGAGCAGTTGTACCGCACGCCGCCGGACCGGTTCGTCGCCGCCCGGGACGCCGCCGCCGCGCAGGCCCGCCAGGCCGGAGACCCGCGTACCGCCCGGGAGATCGCCCGGCTGCGTCGGCCCACCGTCGCCGCCTGGCTGGTCAATCTGCTGGCGCTGGAGCGGCCGGAGCTGGTGGCCGAGCTGGCGCAGCTGGCCGAAGCGCTGCGACAGGCCCAGCGCGAGCTGCGCGGCCCACGCCTGCGTGAGCTGTCTGCGCAGCGGCGGGCGGTGGTCGGCGCGCTGGTCGCCGAGGTACGCCGGCTCGCCGCCGGAGTCGAGGGCGCCCCGTCGGGCGGGAAGCTGCCGATGGCCGAGGTCGAGGCGACTCTCAACGCCGCGCTCTCCGACGTCGAGGTGGCCGAGCAGGTGCGCTCCGGGAGACTGCTGCGGCCGGCCCACTACGCCGGGTTCGGTGAGGTGCCCCGGCCACAGTTGCGTCTGGTGACCGGCGGCGAGGAACCGCCGCCCGCCGCTCCGGTCCGGCAGCGTCCCCCGGACCGGGGAGCGCTGCGGGCCGAACAGGCGCAGCGGGCCGCCCGCGCCGAACGGTCCCGTCGTCGCAGGGCACTGGAGAAGGAACTGGACCGGGCGCGTACCGACCAGGAACGGGCCGAGACGGACCTGGCCGGCGCGGTGGTGGCCGAGCGCGACGGGCTGGCCGCGCTGAACGCCGTCGAGGCGGAACTGGCCGAACTGGAACGTCGCCGGGCCGTCGCCGAGCAGGAACTCAGCCGGTCCCGGCTGGCCCGTCGGGCCGCCGAGCGGTCGGTCAGCACCGCCCGGCGACGGGCCGGCGAGGTCGAGGCCGCAATGGAGGCGTTGGACGCCGAGGAGGGGGATGCCGACTCCGGCGGCCGACCGGCAGACTGATCCCCCATGGACGGACCGTCGGGCGGATCCTTCACGTACGGACCTTCGGGTGGCCTCCTGCCGGGCAGGGCGGGATGACGCCGGAGCAGGTCGCGGCGGCGAGCAAGCCCACGGTGCTCGCCCTCGGCGAGGCGTACAACAGGTGTCCGACCACGCTGCGCCGGGCCCGGCTGCTGGGCATCTCCGGGTGGGCCTTCTACGTCACCGGTCGGGCCGGCGCGCTGGGTGACGTCCGGGCCGAGACCGTGGCGGCGGCCCTCGGCTTCATCGCCCCCGACGCCGTCGCCGACGGCTGGGACGCCGCCGCCCGTGCGGTCCGCCCGTCCGAGGTGGCCGCCGCCAGCTTCGCCGAGTGTTGCCGCTGGGGCGAGGAGGTGCTCGGGGACCTGCCCCGCGTCGACCGACTCGCGGTGCTTGTGGAACGGGCCGTCGCGGCGGCCGATGCCAGCGCGATGCCACTGTTCGCGGCGTGGCGGGCCATGCCGTCGGACGCGGCGACCGCCGGTGCCCGGGTCGCCGCCGGCCTACGTCTGCTGCGCGAGCACTTCACCGGTGCGCACCTGGTGGCCGTACGCGCCAGCGGGATGACTCCGCTGGAGGCGGTGCTGGCCGGTCCCGAGGGGGCCAGTGGCGCGATGGCCTGTGGCTGGCCGCCGCCCTACCCGCCGGTCGGACCGTTGGTCCGGCGGCGGCTGTGGGCCGAGGCGATGACCGACCGGCTCGTCGCGCCCGCCTTCACGGCGCTCGGTCCGGCCGACGGTGCGGAACTGGTCGAGTTGCTGACCCTGGCGCGGGCCCACGTACCGGGTTGAGACCCGCCCATCCTGGGACGATCTCCCCGCAACCCGGGGTCGCCGCCCGCGGCCACCACGCCCGGTAGCAGACTGGGGAGGTGGGAGACGAGTCACGCCGAGGCGGTGCCGGTGGGTCGGGACCGCAGCTCGATGACGTAGTCGTCCGGCGCGCCCGCCTTCTCGGCGGCGTTGGCGATCTCGGAGAGATACCAGGACGTGGGCAGGCCGCCCTCGTAACCGTCGAAGACATATACCCAGGCGGTCACGTCGCCGTCCAGGGTCGAGATGCGGACGGTCAGCTTCCGGTACGTGCCGGAGGTCACGCCCTCGATCTCGTCCAGCTGGGCCGCGTCGTACGGGTGGATGTCGTAGAGCGCCACGAACACCCGGTCGCCGGGGGACTCGACCACGGTGCTGACCGCGCCCTCCCAGCCGATGACATCCTCACCGGCGAAGGTGAGCCGCCAGCCTTCCAGCCAGCCGATGCCCACCATCGGGGAATGCGGACAGTAGGCACGCATTCGCGCGGGGTCCAGGTTCGAGCCGTAGGCGGCGTAGTGACGCACGGCGATGACGATAGCCCGGCCGGCGCGTGGGGGAGAATACGACGGTGCGTGTCGGACGCGGCGGGGAGAAGAAAGTCACTGTGAGCATGGAGGAAGGGCGGTCGTGGTGAGCCGGATCGTGATCATCGGCGGGGGGCCGGCGGGCTACGAGGCGGCACTTGTCGCGGCCCAGTTGGACGCCGACGTCACAGTCGTGGAGGCCGAGGGCGCCGGTGGCGCCTGCGTGCTGTCCGACTGCGTCCCGTCGAAGACGTTCATCGCGAGCTCCGAGGTGGTGACCGGCTACCGCGACACCGAGGTGTTCGGGGTGCACTCCGACGGGCTGGAGGCGGTCACCGTCGACGCCCAGGCGGTCAACGACCGGGTCAAGCGGCTGGCCCTGGCACAGTCCGGCGACATCCACGCGAAGCTGGTCAAGGCCGGGGTCACCTTCGTGTCCGGGCGCGCCCGCCTCGGCGAGGACACGCTTGGTCACACCCACCGGGTGATCGTCACGCCGGACGGTGAGGAGGCCGCGTACGCCATCGACGCCTCGACCGTGCTGATCGCCACCGGTGCCACCCCCCGCCAGCTGCCCACCGCGCTGCCCGACGGTGAGCGCATCCTGACCTGGCGACAGGTCTACGACCTGCCCGAGCTGCCCGAGCACCTGATCGTGGTCGGCTCCGGTGTCACCGGCGCCGAGTTCGCCAGCGCGTACCTCGCGATGGGGGTCGAGGTGACCCTGGTCTCCAGCCGCGACCGGGTGATGCCGCACGAGGACGCCGACGCCGCGCAGGCGATCGAGCGGGTCTTCCGCACCCGGGGCATGAGCATTCTGAACAACTCCCGCGCCGAGAGCGTCCGGCACACCGGCGACGGCGTCGAGGTCGAGCTCTCCGACGGCCGTACGGTCTCCGGGTCCCACGCGCTGATCGCGGTCGGCTCGATCCCCAACACCGCCGAACTCGGTCTGGCCGAGTACGGCGTCGAGCTGGCCCGGGGCGGCTACGTGACGGTGGACCGGGTCTCCCGCACCAACGTGCCCGGCATCTATGCGGCCGGTGACTGCACCGGAGTGCTTCCGCTGGCCAGCGTTGCCGCGATGCAGGGCCGAATCGCGATGTGGCACGCGCTCGGTGAGGCGGTCCGGCCGCTGCGGCTGCGTACCGTCTCCGCGAACGTCTTCACCGACCCGGAACTGGCCACTGTCGGGGTCTCACAGGACGAGGTGGACGCCGGCAAGGTGCCGGCACGTCAGGTGATGCTGCCGCTGGGCGGCAACGCCCGGGCGAAGATGGACGAGATCCCGGACGGTTTCGTCAAGCTGTTCTGCCGCCCGGCCAGTGGCCAGGTGATCGGCGGGGTGGTGGTCGCGCCGAAGGCCAGCGAACTGATCATGCCGATCACGCTCGCCGTGGAGAACAACCTCACCGTCAACGAACTGGCGCAGACCATCACCATCTACCCCAGCCTCTCCGGGTCCGTCACGGAAGCGGGCCGCCAACTGATGCTCCACGAGCTGGAGTAGGCGGCGACCACGGTGAGCAGGCCCACCTCGGCGAGGATGAGGGCCCGTTCGATCAGGCCGTAGTAGGCGCGGTCGCCCGGATAGGCGGACCAGGCCATGGCGACGGCGAGCAGCAGGCTGGTCACGGTCAGGGCGCGCAGCCAGCGCCCGGCGCGGGCACCGACGGGCAGCCGGGTGGCGAGCAGCCAGCCGGCGATCGGCAGCGCCAGGAACGCCACCACCGAGGCGTACCGGTGCACGTAGGCGGCGGTACCCATCTCGGTGCCCGGCGGGTTGGTCGGCACCAGGCCCGACACCAGCAGCCCGCCCGCCCAGACCGCCAACAGCCACTCGGCGGCCCGGCCCCGACCACCGTCGCTCGTCGCGGTGCCGAACTCAGGGGTGCCTGCCATGGGGCCGGTCGGGCCGACGGCCCGCCGCTTGGCGGCGACGGCTCGCAGACCGCCCGGCGGGCTGAGCCGGCTGAGTGCCGGGATGAGTACGGCGGAGGCGGCGGCGAGCAGCAGCATGGCCACGTGGATGATCCCGCCGGAGTCGGAGACGGCGTAGTCGCTGACGGTCAGGCTGACCGGGTCGAGGTCGCTGACTCCGGCATGCCCGATGACGGTGAGCACCGCCGCGAGGACGATCCCACCGAGGGCCAGTGCTCCACTGTTCCGGATTCCAGGCATGCTTCAGCCTGTCGTCACTCGCACCTCAGGCGGATCCGGGACGAGCACCGAAATCCGACCCCGGGACCACCCCGACCGCCCATCCGGATTTCCCCCGGATGACCGGCTAGTCGACGGGGGTCTCGGCCGGGGTCGAGTTCAGCCGTGCGCTGACCGACGCCAATGCCCAGCCGGCCAACGCGAAGCCGGCGGCGGCCACCGCCGCGACGACCACCATCCGCCAGCCGGAACCGGTCAACGCGGCCCCGCCCAGGTGCCCCACCAGCCCGCCGTACGACGCCCAGCCCGCCGCCGCGATGCCGGCAGTGGGCAGGAAGAGCCGGATCGGGTACCGGCTGCGGCCGGCGGCGAAGCAGGCGGCCATCCGGCCACCCGGCACGAAACGGCACAGCAGGATCATCATCGGCCCCGGACGGCGCAGACCCCGGGTCAGGCGTCCGGCGATTCCGCGGGCTCGACCGGTGCCCACCGGCCGCAGTGGCCGGCGTCCCGACGCGTACCGACCGAGCAGGTAACAGGCCAGATCCCCGGCGAGTACGCCGAGCGCGCCGACGGCGACGGTCGTCGGCAGGTTCAGCCCGCCGTACACGGTGAGTGCGCCACCGGTGAGCATCAGCAACTGGGTGGGTACCACCGGCACGAAAGCGTCCACGGCCAGCAGGGTGAACAGCGCGAGGTACGCCAGTTGGGGCGATGCCACCTGGGTGAGCAGTTCGGGCACCGGGCCACCTCGCGGAATTCTCCGAATGGACGTACCGAGCCTGACGCGGTGTCCGAGGTCACCCGCAACCGGCCCTGGCCGGCCGTGACCACTGACACCTCGCCCGGGCGGCGGTGGGCCACCCGTCCCACCGCAGCATATAGATGAAGGTTGACGGCGAGGCACGGTCGCCGAAATCTCCTTCGGCGGCGTACCGTTGTCGGCGCGCGGCCCGGCGAGCGTCGGGTCCCCCGTTCCTGACGCCCGGGCCGCCGCCGGGCCGCTGGCAGGTCCCGTGCCAGCGGCCCGGTCAAATCAGGTGCGGCGGTGCGCCGGACGGGCGTACGCTTTCGCACATGTGCAGTGCGGTGCTGACGACGACGCCGGGGAAGCCTGGCGCGTCGCACTGACGTCTTCGTCTGCCGAGTGCCCCGGGCGATCCGCCCGGGGCACTCGTGCATCGTGGGTCAGGGGTCGTGTCGGGGCGTAGGACCAAGGAGCCCTGACATGATCGACCACCGCCGGCTGGGCCGGGACCTGGACCTGTTCGCCACCGATCCGCTCTCCGGCGCCGGCCTGCCAATCTGGCTGCCGGCCGGCGCCGCCGCCCGGCAGGCCGTCGAGGAGTACCTGCGTGACCTGGAACGCCGGGCCGGCTACCAGCAGGTGTACAGCCCGCCGCTGGGCCGACGTGAGCTGTTCGAGGTCTCCGGGCATCTCGGCTACTTCGCCACCGAGATGTTCCCGGCGATGCGACTCGGGGAGGGCGACGACGAGTTGATGCTCCGTCCGGCGCTCTGCCCGCACCATGCCCTGGTGTACCGGTCCCGTGGACGCTCCTACCGAGAACTGCCACTGCGGGTTTCGGAGATCGGGGGCATGTACCGGGCGGAACGCTCGGGAGTGCTCGGCGGCCTCTCCCGGGTGCGCGCCATCAGCCTCAACGACGCGCACAACTTCTGCGCGCTGGAGCAGGTCGGCCAGGAGGTGTCGGAGATCCTGCGGCTGATCCGGGCCGCGCACATGGCGCTGGGCGTGCGGCCGGCGGGCGTACGGCTGTCGCTACGCGGGTCGGGGGAGAAGTACGTTGGCGACGACGCGCAGTGGGCGCGGGCCGAGGACCTGCTCCGCGCCGGCCTCGACGGAGTGCCGTACACCGAGGTGCCGGGCGAGGCCGCCTTCTACGGCCCGAAGATCGACATTCAGGTGCGGGACGCGGCCGAACGTGAGTACACCCTCTCCACCGTCCAGCTCGACTTCGACAAGCCGGAACGGTTCGACCTGTCGTACACCGACGCCGATGGTGCCCGCCGGCGTCCGGTGATGGTGCACCGCAGCCTGGCCGGCAGCATGGAGCGGCTCTTCGCGTACCTGATCGAGGTGCACGGGGGCGCGTTCCCGCCCTGGTACGCCCCCGTGCAACTGGTCGTCCTGCCGGTCGGGGACGGCCAGGTCGACGCCGCGGTCGACCTGGCCCGGCGGGCCATCGAGGCGGGACTGCGGGCCGAGGTCGACCACGGCGGGTCGCTCGGTGCCCGGGTCCGCGACGCGGTGCGCCGCCGGATCCCGTACGCCGCCGTGGTGGGCGCCCGGGAGGCGGCCGACGGCCGGGTGGCGTTGCGGTTGCGCGACGGCCGCTCGTTGGAGCCGCAGCCATCGGCCGAGGCGATCGGGTTGATCGGCGCGGTGGTGGCGGCTCGCTCCGGAGACCTGCTCCCTTCGTAGCGACGCTGCCGCGGCACTCACCAACTGGTCGGCAGAGGCATTCCCTCGGTGTAGCCGGCGGTGCTCTGGACGCCGATCAGCACCCGCTCGTGGAACTCGTCCAGGGTGCGCGCGCCGGCGTAGGTGAAGGCGCTGCGCACCCCCGAGATGATCTCGTCGATCAGGTCCTCCACGCCGGGACGGGTCGGATCCAGGTACATCCGGGCCGACGAGATGCCCTCCTCGAAGATCGCCTTTCGGGCGCGGTCGTAAGGGCTGTCGTCGCCGGTACGCGCGCTGACCGCCCGCGCCGAGGCCATGCCGAAGCTCTCCTTGTAGCGCCGGCCCTCCTCGTCGGTGAAGAGGTCGCCGGGGGACTCGTAGGTGCCGGCGAACCACGAGCCGATCATCACGTTGGAGGCCCCGGCGGCCAGCGCCAGCGCCACGTCCCGGGGGTGCCGCACCCCGCCGTCCGCCCAGACGTGGCGGCCCAGGGACCGGGCGGCCGCCGCGCAGTCCAGCACCGCCGAGAACTGCGGCCTACCGACCCCGGTCATCATCCGGGTGGTGCACATCGCGCCCGGACCGACCCCGACCTTGATGATGTCGGCACCCGCGTCGACCAGGTCGCGTACCCCGTCGGCGGTGACCACGTTGCCGGCCGCCACCGGCACGGCCGGGTCGAGGCCGCGTACCGTCCGCAGGGCGGAGATCATCCGCTCCTGATGGCCGTGCGCGGTGTCCACGACCAGGGTGTCCACTCCGGCCTCCAGCAGCGCCTTCGCCTTGCCCGCCACGTCGCCGTTGATCCCCACCGCCGCCGCGATCCGCAGTCGGCCGCGGGCGTCCACCGCCGGCTTGTAGAGCGTCGCCCGCAGCGCACCGGGACGGGTGAGCACACCGACCAGCCGGCCCGCGTCGTCCACCACGGGCGCCAGCCGCCGCCGGCCCGCCGAGAGCCGGTCGAAGCCGGTACGCGGATCCGCGTCGACGGGCACGGTGTGCAATTCGGTCGACATCACGTGGCGCAACTGCGTGAAACGGTCCACGCTGACGGTGTCGGCCTCGGTCACCACCCCCATCGGGCGGCCGTCGTCGTCCACCACGATCACCGCACCGTACGCCCGCTTGGGCAGCAGGTGGATGGCGTCGCCGACGGTGTCGTTCGGGCCCAGCGCGATCGCCGTGTCGTGCACCAGGTGTCGCTGCTTGACCCAGGCGACCACCTCCGCCACCACGTCGATCGGGATGTCCTGCGGGATCACCGCGATGCCGCCGCGTCGGGCCACCGTCTCGGCCATCCGCCGGCCGGCGACCGCCGTCATGTTCGCCACCACCAACGGGATGGTGGTGCCGGTGCCGTCGCCGGTGGCCAGATCCACATCGAGCCGCGAACCCACCTCCGAGCGGGCCGGGGCCATGAAGACGTCGTTGTAGGTCAGGTCGTAGCCAGGATTCACGCCGTTGAGGAACCGCACCCGGCCATCATGACTCAGCCCAGCACCAGTGCCATCGCCACTGCGATCATCACCACCGCGATCACGCCGTCGAGCACCTGCCAGACCCGCCTGCGGGCGAGCAGTGGCGCGAGCCGGTACGCGCCCGCACCGAGTGCGGCGAACCAGAGCACGCTGGCCGTCGTCGCGCCCACGCCGAACAGCCACCGGTGCGGGTGCTGCTGGGCGATGCCGCCGAGCAGCAGCACCGTGTCGAGGTAGACGTGCGGGTTGAGGTAGGTGAAGGCGAGGCAGGCCAGCAGCGTCGGGCCGAGCCGGGCCGGTGGCCGGTCGGCCGGCGCGAGCGCGGCGGGCCGCAGCGCCCGGCGGGCGGCGAGTGCCGCGTACCCGAGGAGGAAGGCGGCCCCACCCCAACGGATCGCGGTGAGCAGGACCGGGCGGCCGGCCACGATCGAGCCCACCCCGGCGATGCCCACGCCGATCAGCAACGCGTCGGAGAGCGCGCAGGTCAACACCACCGGCACCACGTGCTCCCGGCGCAGGCCCTGACGCAGCACGAAGGCGTTCTGCGCGCCGATGGCGACGATGAGGGCGATGGACAGGGAGAAACCGGCAACGACGGAGGTGAGCATGCGGCCGACGGTAGAAGTGTCCCGTTGCCTGAGTCCAGCTAAAGATTCTTCAGCTGGTTAAGCTCGGCTACATGAACGGGCTCGACTCCACCCAGCTTCGTACGCTCGCCGCCGTCGTCTCGGAGGGCAGCTTCGAGGCGGCGGCCCGGCTGCTCCACGTCACCCCCTCGGCGGTCAGTCAACGGATCAAGGCGCTGGAGGAGACCGTCGGGCAGGTGCTCGTCCGCCGCCACCGGCCCTGCGACGCCACCGAGGCCGGCCGCCCACTGCTGCGGCTGGCCGGTCAGCTCGCACTGCTGGAACGGGAGGCGCTTGCCGACGCCCGCGGGCCGCTCGGCGGCGACCGGGGGCGTACCCGGGTCGCCATCGTGGTCAACGCCGACTCGCTCGCCACCTGGTTCCCGACCGCCCTGGCTCGGCTGCCCGAGCAGCCGGAACTCTCCTTCGACATCCGGCAGGACGACCAGGACCACACCGCCGAGCTGCTGCGCGCCGGCACGGTCACCGCCGCGGTCACCGCTCAGCGGGAAGCGGTGCAGGGCTGCCGGGTACGCCGTCTCGGGGCGATGCGCTACCGGGCCCTGGCCGCGCCCGCGCTGGTGGACCGCTGGTTCGCCGACGGGCTGACCCGGCCGTCGGCCGCCGTCGCGCCGGTGATGGTCTTCGACCGCAAGGACCGCATCCAGCATCGTTTCCTGCGCACGGTGACCGGGCGCGCCCTCGACCCGCCCGTGCACTACGTCCCGTCGGTGCCGGCGTTCAACGAGTCGATCCGGCTCGGTCTCGGCTGGGGGCTGATGGCCGAGCAGCTCGCCGAAGCCGACATCGCCGCCGGCCGCTACGTGGACATCGCACCCGGCCGGGTGCTGGACGTTCCGCTGTACTGGCAGCACTGGCGGCTCGACTCGCAGGTGCTCACCGCGCTCACCACCGCCGTCTGCGCCGTCGCCGCCGAAACCCTCCGCTGACTGACGCGAGGCACACCTCAGGCGATGGTGCAGATCGCCGCGCCAGCGGTGATCACCGCACCGACCTCGGCCGACAGGCCGCTGACCGTACCGGCCTTGTGGGCGTTCAGGGGCTGCTCCATCTTCATCGCCTCCAGCACCACCACCAGGTCACCCTCGGCGACCGTGTCGCCATCGGCGACCGCGATCTTGACGATGGTGCCCTGCATCGGCGAGGTGAGCGAGTCACCGCTCGCCGCCGCGCCGGCCGTGGTCCCGCCGCCCCGGCGGGTGGGCTTCCGGGCGGCTGGCGCGGCGGCACCGACCGTACCGGCGCCGAGACCGGCGGGAAGGCTCACCTCCAACCGCTTGCCGCCCACCTCGACCACGACGGTCTCGCGTTCCGCCACCCCGGCGACCGCTCCGGCGGCGGCGGTGAACGGCGGCACGGTGTTGTCGAACTCCGTCTCGATCCACCGGGTGTGCACGGTGAACGGCTCGGCGGTGAACGCCGGATCGCGCACCACCAGACGGTGGAACGGCAGTGCCGTGGCCATCCCCTCGACCACCATCTCGTCCAGCGCCCGGCGGGCCCGCTCCAACGCCTCGGTCCGGGTCTCACCGGTGATGATGACCTTGGCGAGCAGCGAGTCGAAGTTGCCGCCGATCACGTCGCCGGCCGAGATGCCGGCGTCCACCCGTACCCCGGGGCCGGTGGGCAGCCGCAGCGCGGTGACCGTGCCGGGGGCGGGCAGGAAGTTGCGGCCCGGGTCCTCGCCGTTGATCCGGAACTCGATGGAGTGCCCGCGCGGGGTCGGGTCCTCGGTGAACCGCAGCTTCTCGCCGTCGGCGATGCGGAACTGCTCGCGGACCAGATCGATGCCGGCGGTCTCCTCGGTGACCGGGTGTTCCACCTGAAGGCGGGTGTTGACCTCCAGGAAGGAGATGGTGCCGTCGTTGCCGACCAGGTACTCGACCGTGCCGGCGCCGTGATAGCCGGCCTCCCGGCAGATCGCCCTGGCACTGTCGTGGATCTGGGTCCGCTGCGCGGCGGTGAGGAACGGTGCCGGCGCCTCCTCGACCAACTTCTGGTGGCGGCGCTGCAACGAGCAGTCCCGGGTGCCCACCACGATCACGTTGCCGTGCTGGTCGGCGAGGACCTGCGCCTCCACGTGGCGGGGATGGTCGAGGTACCGCTCGACGAAGCACTCGCCCCGCCCGAACGCGGCGACCGCCTCCCGGGTGGCCGACTCGAACAGCTGCGGAATCTCCTCCATCGTGCGGGCCACCTTCAGCCCGCGCCCACCGCCGCCGAAGGCAGCCTTGATCGCCACCGGCAGGCCGTGGTCGACGGCGAAGGCCATCACCTCGTCGGGGCTGCCGACCGGGTCGGCGGTGCCGGGGACCAGCGGGGCGCCGGCCCGCTGGGCGATGTGCCGGGCGGTGACCTTGTCACCCAGGTCGCGGATCGCCTGCGGGGCCGGACCGATCCAGGTCAGGCCGGCATCGATGACCGCCTGGGCGAAGTCGGCGTTCTCGGAGAGGAAGCCGTACCCGGGATGCACCGCGTCCGCACCGGAACGGCCGGCAATGTCGATGAGCTTGTCGATGCGCAGGTAGGAATCCGCGGCGGTGTCACCACCCAGGGCGTACGCTTCGTCGGCGAGCGTGGCGTGCAGGGCGTCCCGGTCCGAGTCGGCGTACACCGCGACGCTGCCCAGGCCCGCGTCCCGGCAGGCGCGGATGACCCGGACGGCGATCTCGCCTCGGTTGGCGATGAGTACCTTGCGCACCTGGTGGCTCCTCCCGGCGGGTTACTGACCGGGAGTTTATCGGGCACCCCGATGGCCCTAACGATCGCTCAGTGTGGGATGGCGCACTGTGCGGGCGCGGTAATTGAGCGGCGTGGTGTCGTACCGATGTGGTCGAGTGCCGGTGACGATGATGGCCGACAAAGGCCACGAGCGGGGAGCAGGACATGATCGAGACCAGAGGGCTGCGGAAGTCGTTCCGCAGCCGGGCCGGTCGGGAGACGAAAACCGTCGAGGCGGTACGCGGCGTCGACCTGGACGTCCCGGCCGGTGAGATCTTCGGGTTCCTGGGCCCGAACGGTGCCGGCAAGACCACCACGCTGCGGATGCTGGCGACACTCATCGAGCCGGACGGGGGCCAGGCCACCATCGCCGGCGCCGACCTGCTCAAGGACCCGGGCGAGGTGCGTCGCCGGATCGGCTACGTGGCCCAGGGCGGGAGCACCTGGGACGAATCCACCGGCCGTGAGGAACTGGTGCTCCAGGCCCGGATGTACGGCATCCGCAAGACCGAGGCGCAGCGGCGGGCCGCCCGAGCGCTGGAGGCCTTCCAACTCGTCGAGTTCGCCGACCGTAAGTGCAAGACGTACTCCGGTGGCCAGCGGCGTCGGGTCGAGATCGCGCTCGGCATCATCCACGAGCCGAAGATCGTCTTCCTGGACGAGCCCACCACCGGGCTCGACCCGCAGAGCCGGGCACACATGTGGGACGAGATCCGCCGGTTGCGCGCCGACGGGATGACCGTCTTCATCACCACGCACTACCTCGACGAGGCCGACGCGCTCTGCGACCGCATCGCCATCATGGATCATGGCGAGGTGGTCGCCGAGGGTACGCCGGCCGACCTCAAGCGGGAGATCTCCGGCGACGTGGTCCAGGTCGGCCTGGACGTCACCGCCACCGGCGAGGCCGAGAAGCTGCTCGACGGCGAGGAGTACGTGAACCGGCTGGAGCTGCTCGACGAGGGCGGGCTGCGGCTCTTCGTCGACGAGGGAGCCACGGCGATTCCACGGATCCTGCGCCGGGTCGACGCGGCCGGGCTCGACCTCAAGTCGATCGAGCTGCACCGTCCGAGCCTCGACGACGTCTTCCTCACCAAGACCGGCCGCTCGCTGCGCGAGTCCTGACCCGACCCGGAGATCTCATGAAGCTCGCTCGCGACACCTGGCTGATCTTCCAACGGCAGCTGAACCTGCTGCTGCGCAACCCCGTGTGGGTCTTCGTCGGTGTCTTCCAGCCGGTGATGTACCTGCTGCTGTTCGCCCCGCTGCTCAAGCCCGCGCTGGGCGCGCCCACCCAGGCCGAGGCGTACAAGATCTTCGTGCCTGGTCTGCTGGTCCTGCTGGCCATCTTCGGTGGCCTGTTCCAAGGCTTCGGCCTCATCGCCGAGCTGCGGGCCGGGGTCATCGAACGTTCCCGGGTCACCCCGGTCAGCCGACTCGCCCTGCTGCTCGGCCGGTCGCTGCGCGACGTGGTGTCGCTGATGACCCAGGCCGTCATCATCACGCTGCTCGCGCTCCTGTTCGACCTGCGGGTGTTCATCGGTGACCTGCTGCTGGCGTACCTGATGCTCGCCCTGATCGCGCTGATGACCTCGGCGGTCTCCTACGGCGTCGCGCTGAAGGTGAAGAGCGAGGACGCCCTGGCTCCACTGATGAACACCGTGGCCCAGCCGGTGCTGCTGCTCTCCGGCATCCTCCTGCCGCTCGCCTTCGCGCCGGGCTGGTTGCAGGGCGTCGCCAAGTGGAACCCGTTCTCATGGGCGGTCGACGGCACCCGCGCCCTGTTCAACGGCGACATCGGCGACGACCGGGTCTGGCAGGGTTTGAGCATCATCGCGGTGCTCGCCGCAGCCGGCGTCTACTGGGCCGCCCGCCAGTTCGCCCGCAGCGTCCGCTGACCCCGCCCGCCCGCCCGCCTGCCCGCCCGGCTCGGCTCGGCCGGCCTGCCCGGCTTGGCCGGCTTGGCCGGCTCGGCGGGCGGGTTGCGGCATGTTGGGGTCTCCCCGCAGCGGGATGCCCCGACATGCCGCAACCGGAGTGGATCGACGCCCCTCGCGGCGGGTGTTCAGTGCACGTGGGCGAGGGTCAGCCCGTCGGCGATCGGCAGCATCACGGCATCCACCCGTACGTCGGCCAGCACGTCCTCGTTGAACGCTGCGATCGCCCGGTCGTCGGCGCTCTGCGGTGCCACCACCCGACCGTTACGCAGCACGTTGTCGACGGCGATCACGCCACCGGGCCGCATCCGAGGCACCAACTCGGCCCAGTAGACCGGATACCCGGTCTTGTCGGCGTCGATGAACGCGAAGTCCAGGTACCGTTCGTGCGGCAGCTCACGCAGCGTGTCGCCGGCCGGGCCGATCCGCAGGTCGATCCGGTCGTCGACACCGGCCCGCGCCCAGTACCGGCGGGCAACGCTCGTGTACTCCTCCGAGATGTCGAAGCAGGTCAACCGCCCGCCCTCGGCCAGCCCGCGGGCGATCGCCAGCGACGACAGTCCGGTGAAGGTGCCTACTTCCACCGCCTGCCGGGCACCGAGCAGCCGGGTCAGGAACGTCAGAAAAGCGGCCTGTTCCGGCGCGACCTGCATCGACGCGTGCTCGGGAAGCAGCGCCAGCGTTTCCCGCGCCAGGTCGCTGATGACCTCGTCGGGCGGGGCACCGTGCGCCACGAGGTATCGGTGCAGGTCATCGGTGAGCGGAATCGACTTCAGCGTCATGCTCGGAACCTAACCGAGAGGTTCGACGATCTGGTTACCAGGCGCGACCTTGGTCCACAGATCGGTGATCCGCAGATCCAACTCGGCCAGCAGGTTCCGCAGCAACGGCAGGGAAAGTCCGACGACGGTCCCCGGATCCCCCTCAATCCGCTCCACGAACGGCCCGCCCAGTCCGTCGATCGTGAACGCGCCGGCCACCGCCAGCGGTTCGCCGGTGGCAACATAGGTAGAAATCTCGTGGTCGCTGATATCGGCGAAATGCACCACAGTGGAGGCCACGGCCTCCGCGCGCCGCCCGGCCACGATGTCGACGAGACAGTGACCGCTGTGCAGCACGCCGCAACGCCCGCGCATCCGCTTCCACCGGCGGATAGCGTCAGCCTCGTTGTCGGGCTTACCGAGAATCTCGCCGTCAAAGGCGAGCACCGAATCGCAGCCCAGCACAAGGGTGCGCTCATCGTCGGTCGGACGCAGCCGGCCCAGTACGGCCTGCGCCTTGAGCCGAGCCAGTTCGAGACAGAGATCCTCCGCTCGTTCGGTCACCACGAGCGATTCGTCGACCCCGCTGACCAGCACGTCAGGCTCGATGCCGGCAGCCTGGAGAGACTTACGGCGGGCTGGGCTCGCCGACGCGAGCACGAGGCGAAGCGGCAGGGCGTCAGACACCCCGCCGACGTTACCGCCTGTCCGGGTACGCCGCGCCGCGTACTCATGTCGCTATGAAATACCGGCACCATGCCGATGCGTCAGCGTGTGATCCGAGGCGGCGGATCATCAGAGCGGCGTCGATGACGGATCGCCAGCGCCCAAGCGCCGCCCGCCGCCACCAACACCCCCAGCGTCACCAGGCCGCGGACAGTCGCCGCCGACCCCTCGTCAGCCGGCGGCCCATCGGCCCCCGCCGTGGTAGGGCCAGCTGCGTCCGGTCCGTCCGTCGGCACCGGCCCAAAACCCCTCGGCGGTACGTCTGCCGTCAGCGCCGCCACCAGATCGATGACTCCGTAGCCATACTGGTCATCCCTCCCCGGCGGCCCCTTGTCGATCGCAGTCGCAGTCAGCCGATGAGCCACCTCGTCAGCCGGCAGATACGGATACTTGGCCCTAACCAAAGCTGCCGCCCCCGCCACAATCGCCGCCGCCCCAGAGGTCCCCGTGCCCTTTCTGTATCGGCTGCGGATGCTCGTACTGAAAATATCTACTGCCGGTGCAGCGATGTCCACGCTGGATCCAATGGTAGAAATCTCGGCAATACTTCCTCTGCGGTCAATTCCGCCTACTGCAATCACATCATCCGATGCCGCCGGATACGGTACGTCAGAATTTCTGGGCTGGTTGCCTGCTGCTGCCACGATGACTACGTCGGACGACCGTGCTGCGCCGAGGGCGCGGAGGAGTTGCGGGCTTGCCCCGCCGCCAGCGGAAATGCTGATTATATCGGCACCTGCCCGAATCGAATATTCGATAGCGCTGGCTAAGCAATCAACGTTGCCCTCGAGCTCGCTATTCAAACAGCGGACGGGAAGGATCTTCGCCTCTGGTGCTATGCCTAAGGCGCCGGTATTGGCGCTTCGGCCGTGAGCGGCAATGATGCCTGCCATTCCAGTGCCGTGCCCAGTTATGTCCCGACGTCCGTCCCTACCGCCACCCTCTAAAAGGTCGGTTCCCGGAAGTAGATTCCCGCGTAGGTCTGGGTGCGGATCAACCCCCGTGTCTACTACTGCTACGGTGACGCCTTCTCCTTGGGTTTCTTCGTGGACGTCCTGAACTCTGAGGTACGGCAGGTGCCATTGATCCGTCCGCACGCGGTCGGGGTCATCGGGCGTTTGTCGAGAATGAGCTGCGGTAGGCGGCGCTAGCGGAAGGATGAACATCACTAGCGCAAATGCCGGAAGCCACTTGCCATTTGCGATTGGTATCACTGCGTAAGGCCGATGGCGGGGCCTGGGTCAATTGGTCCCTCTTCACTTGGTGGACGGATAATTGGGCTGATCCCCGTATCCACTGCCCAAGGGTCGTCCGGATCCCACCTGCGCGCTTCGTTATCATCTACGGGATCTTGGCGGCTGAAGGGCGAACAGGTCCTGCTAGGGCCCGTCCCACTGGCTGGAGCGAACCTCGGTGAGCCGCCGACGGGCGTTTGGATAATCCCGAAGCAGCTTTTTCCGCCTGGTCGCGATCCTGCACCTCCGGTCGGTGCAGTTCCTGCTGCTCCCCCACCGATGAGCCCACCGAAGGGATTTAACGAGCGCGGCTGATTGTTGCTTGCCCCGGAATGGATGGCACTGCGTCCTGTTGGTCCTCCGATCCATCCACTTTGCGGGGTTTTTGAGGACGATAAACTCTTGCTGGTCGAGCTGCTGGTTACCTTGCCGGTCGCTTTAGTCTCCTGGCTGGGGCCGCCAAGGCTCGGTCGGATAACCAATCCTGACGTCGGCGGAATCCCGGCAATAGATATTGGCGAGTTCAGGCTAGGTGGCGTGGTTCCGGGTGACGAGAGTGGGGCCGGAGAGGGAATCAGATGAGAGTCGACTCCGCCGAGCACTGGCCCGATAGCTGGCGTCGACGAGTTGGGAAGTAATTTCTCCGGCGGGAAACTCTGCTCTCCCAATGAAGTCTGCCTGCGTGGCGGCGAGAAGGGCGCGATGGGCGGAATGATCGGTGCCGCATCGCCGCCGTAAGTATCAGGGGCAGCGCCATCGAGAGCAATCGCTTTGGTGGGGGGTGGGTGGCGGAGTTGGGTTTGGGCTTGGTGGAGTTCGGTGCTGAGGGCGTACATGACGTTGCGGGCCTGGATGTTCAGCCGTTCGAGGTCGGCGTCCGTCACCGGTGGCTGGATGGCTCGGCTGGCGGCGGCAGCTTTCGGGTCGGCGGCGGTTTCCTCCCAGGATCGCTTCTGTTGCAACTTGTCGGCGTACTCCTGGTAGATTTTTCCGATTTCGTCTCGACTGCTGCTGAGGGCCTGGGTGGCGGCGGACAGTGCGGTCTGGTTGGTGGTGGCGGCGTCGTGGGTGTGCTGGACCTGGTTGATCAGCTCGTCGAGTTTGGCGAGGTAGGCGTGGGAGGCGGCGCTGGTCTCGGGCGGCCACGCCTGGGCTAGGCGTTCGCGGTAGGTCCTCAGTCTTGCGAGATGTTGGCCCGCCAGCTCGGCGATTTTGCGCCAGCCCGCGACGTGTCGCCAGTGGTTGTCGGTGTGGTGGTCCTGAAGGCAGGCCCACATGTCGGCCACGTTCATCAGCTGCCACTCCGTCAGGCCGCCGCTGCGGCCGACGCCCGGTTCCCTCATGGCACCACCACCGGGCCAATGTTGTCGGTGCCGGTCGGGTCGCCGAGTGATGGCGACGCCACGGCAGCCGGTGGTGACGCCACGGCAGCCGGTGGCGGCGGGAAGGTTTGCCCGCGCGTCTCGTCGTTGTCGGGTGCGAGCGGCATACCGTGCTGTCCGAGTGCCCGGTGGACGTCGGCGACCCGGGCGGCGGAGAAGGCGTCGGTGTCGGCGTACTGCTCGGCTACGAGCTTGGCGGCTTCCGCGAGGTGGCCGGTGGCGTCACCGACGCCCCAGACCGCGTTGGTCGTCGCCTGTTGGGTTTCCCAATGGGTACGCATGAAGTGCACCAGCTCGACGAACGCGTCTGCCGGGTTGGGCACGGTGGTGAGCATGTCATCTGCGATGTGTCGCAGGTACGGTGCGTAACTGCCTTCCACCTCGGCGCGGAGTTGCTCGGCGAAATCTCGTAGCTGACGGATGTCGGCCTCGACGCCAGCGGAACCGCGTAGCCAGGACGCTTGTCGATCCTCCTCAGGGATCATCGGCCCTCCCAATCTGTCACGGGCTCGCTCCCCTGAGTGAGGTTAGACGGTGAACGCCCCCTCCGGGAGCCCTGCCGCGTCCGGCAGCGCTGCCACGTACCAGCGGTGGTTCAACGAGGCAGGCCGGAGGTGCGCCACGCACCGGCAGCGGGCGTCAGCGCCGCAGCCGCCGGCCGGCCGCTGCGCGTCCAAGCCGACACCGCCGTCGGCGTCGGCCGGGCCGCGGGGCGTGACCGCACGGCGATCACGCCGACCAGCGCGGCCAGTTCCTCGGCGGTCGGCACGCCGCGCACGACCCGGAACAGCGGCTCTTCGACAGACATGACCTCAGGGTACGCGGGCAGAGGTGGACCTTCATCGCACAGTGGCGTGCCGGCGGTGTGACCGCCTGCGCTGCCGGGTACCGTCTCAGCGATGTCAGAAGCTGCCCCCCAACTCGTCGCCGACCGGTACCGGCTGCTCTCGCCGCTCGGTCAGGGTGGCATGGGTCGGGTATGGAAGGCGCGCGACGAGGTGCTACACCGCGACGTCGCGATCAAGGAGCTGGTTCCGCCGCCGGGCCTGACCAGCGACGAGCGCCGCGAGATGCGCGAACGTTCGCTGCGCGAGGCACGCGCCATCGCCCGGCTCAACAACATCAACGTGGTACGCATCTTCGACGTGCTCCGCACCGACGGTGACCCGTGGATCGTCATGGAGTACGTCGCGTCCAAGTCGTTGCAGGACACCATCGCCGAGGACGGTCCGGTGTCGCCGGCGCGTGCCGTGGAGATCGGTCTGGGCGTGCTGAACGCGTTGAAGGCCGCGCACAAGGCCGGCATCATGCACCGCGACGTCAAGCCCGGCAACGTGTTGCTCGGCACCGACGGCCGGGTGGTGCTCACCGACTTCGGCCTGGCCACGATCCCCGGCGACCCGAACGTCACCCGTACCGGCATGGTGCTCGGCTCGCCCGCGTACATCGCGCCGGAGCGCGCCCGGGACGGCACGTTCGGCCCGGAGGCCGACCTGTGGTCGCTCGGTGCGACCCTGTACGCCGCCGTGGAGGGCAAGTCCCCCTTCGCGCGCCCGTCCGCGATCAGCACCCTGGCCGCGCTGGCCACCGAGCCGGTGCCGCCGGCCCGCAACGCCGGCCCGCTCAAGCAGGTACTCGCCGGGCTGCTGCGTAAGGACCCGCAGGAACGGATCACCGCCGAGTCGGCCGAGCGCATGCTGCGCAAGGCCGGCGGTCGGCGGGCACGGACCATCTCACTGCTCGACGGCGTACGCCGGCCCGGGCCGAACGGCCCGCGCGAGCCGCGCCCGCCGCTGGTGCCGGCGCCGCGCCCCTCCGGTGAGCGGCCGTCCACCCCCGTCACCCCGCCCGCGCCCCGCACGCCACCCACGTCAGGACTACTGGCCGGCGGTGCTGCGACTGCTGGTTCCACAGCGGACCGTTCGACAGGTGATCAGCCCGGCGAGGGTGCCGACCCGACGACGAAGGTCGACCAGTCGGACGGTCGCCCCGATGCCGCTTTGACGGCGCGGGTCGCCGATCCGGACGGCCGCGCCGATGCCGATCCGACGGCCAAGGTTGCGCCGACCAGCCCAGGACGGTCCGAGGCCGGTCCGAACGACTCGGAGCAGGAATCGTCCCGGGTCGATTCGCCGACGGGTGATCGGGATGCCGCCCTGGCTGCTGCTGCCGGTACCGCCTCGACCGCCGCAGCAGCCGGAGCGCCGTCAGACAGCGCCGCCACCGCGCAGGCTGCGGCAGCCGGAGCGGCGGGGGACGGCACCGCCGCTGCGGCGGCCGACGCCTCCGGAGACGGCGCTGGTGACGGGCAACCCGCGTCCCTGGACGAGCAGGCCGGATCGGGTACCGCCGCCGTCGACCGGGGCGGCTCGGACCCGACGGACCGGGCGCCTGCCGGTGCCGATGCGACGCTGGACCGGACGGACGACGGCGGGGCGGACCCGGAGGCCGGCGTGGGCCAGACCGCGACGGCCGGTCCGGGCGCGACGGAGGCCGAGACGGCCGTAAGCGCGGCCACCGCGGGCGACGCAACCTCAGGCGGGCCGAGCGCGACGAAGGCCGGTACGCACGGCGGCGGGACCGCTGCGGGCGCAGCCGGACCGGGCGGTCGGAGTACAGGTGGTGACGCCGCCGATCGCGGCCACCGCGACCGCATGGGGCGGACGCCACAGCCGACCTCGGTCATGCCGGCAGCCCCGGTCAGTCCCGCCCCGACACGCGGCCACGTCTTCAAGGCCGGGCAGTTCCGTTCGGAGCGGACCCGGCGTGCGGTGCTCGTCGGTGCCGTGGTGGCGCTGCTGCTGCTTGGCGTGGTGGTGGCGATTCCGCTGCTCAACAGGGGCGACCAGGACGGCGGGACTCCGCCGGCTGCGGACGGCACCAGCAGCGCACCGCCGCCGGCCAGCTCGGAGCCGGCGGCCCCGCCACCGAGCGACCCGCCGGCCAGCCCGTCGGCGTCGCCCAGCCCGTCGGCCTCGCCCAGCCCGTCGGAAACTGCCGGCGGCCTGCCCGAAGGCTGGACGCTGAAGACCGACCCGGTGGGCTTCAAGGTGCCGATCCCCGACGGCTGGCGACGCAGCACCAGCGGCACTTCGGTCATCTACCGGGAGCCGGACGGGGTACGGGAACTGCTCATCGACCGCACCGACACGCCGAAGCGGGACGCCGAGGCCGACTGGCGGTCGCAGGAGCCGAACCGGAAGAACCTGGTCCGCAACTACGAGTACATCGACATCTCCTCGTTCGACTGCAAGTGGCGGACCTGCGCCGACTGGGACTGGCGGGAAACCCGCGACGGCACCACGATCCGGGTCCGCAACCGGGCCTTCGTGCCCGCCAGCAACCGGGGCTTCGCGCTGCGCTGGGAGGTCGCCGACCGCGACTGGGACGAGCAGTTGGAGAACTTTGAGATGATCTTCCGCGAGTTCGTGCCCGACCGTCAGGACTGATCGGCAGGCATGGCCTCCCACCGTCCGGGGTATCTGATCTCCGACGACGGAAGGGAGGCCCGAGATGGGTTACCGAGGAAGGGATGCCCGGCCCCGGCTGGCACTGTGGACGGCCGTGGTGCTGGGCAACGTCGTACTGCTTGTCGCCACCGTCGGAGTCACGGTGCTGGCGACCATGTTGAGCCTGGTGACGCTCGCCGGGGCCGCGTTCGCCGGCTGGCACCTCACCCGCCGGGGCAGCGTGTCCCGTAGCGCGGGCATGGGCGTGCCGGTCGCGATGACCGCGCGGCGGCGGGCCTGAACAACTGGCCGAAGCCGAAGCCGCGCAGCGCGCCGACGACAGTGGGTCGTGGACGGCGCGACGGCAGGCTGACGTCCGCTCCGAGCGAAGGACGTCGGCCCGCCGTCGCGGCGTACGTCAGGTGTTGTTGGCCAGGGCGATCAGTCGGCTGCGGTCGCCATTCCAGTAGTTGCGGTCGACGCCGCCGCTGATGCCAGGGACGCTGCCGGAGTCGGTGTACTGCCAGAAGCTCCAGAACGGCGCGCCGGCCGGCAGGGAGCCGACCGAGGACGACCAGCGGGCCACCCACAGCGGGTGGTTGTTCCACGGCCCGCTCCAGGAGCCGGTGCACTGGTTCCAGAAGCTGGTGGTGGTGTAGATGACCGCGTACCGGCCGGTGCGGGACCGGTAGGTGTTGAGGAAACTCTGTACCCAGTTGCGCATGCCGGTGGTGCTCAGGCCGTAGCAGTATCCGCCGCTGTAGGGGTTCGCTTCCAGATCCAGCGCGGCCGGCAGGGTGCGGCTGTCCGCGGACCACGCGCCGCCGTTGGAGGCAAGGAAGTTCGCCTGGACCGCGCCGGAGGAGATGTTGGGCCGGGCGAAGTGGTAGGCGCCTCGGATGACTCCCGCGTTGTACGCGTTCACGTAGTTGGTGTTGAAGTTCGGGTCGCGGTAGCTCGTACCCTCGGTGGCCTTGATGAAGGCGAACTGGATGCCGGAGTTGCGGACGCTCGTCCAGTTGATGGTGCCCTGATACCGCGAGACGTCGATGCCCGGCACGGTGGCGGCGGCGGCCGGGGTCGCGGTGGCGACGAGCCCGGCGGCTGCGGTGGCGAGTACGGCGAGTGCGGCGGCGGTCAGCCGACGCAGCGATCTGGTCCGACCCATGGCGTCCTCCTGAGACGACTGTCGATAGACAGACATCTTTGAAGGCGATCGTCGGCCAAAGCAAGAGGGATCAAGGCAACTTTCGATGTACCGGTTGTGGTGGCGACCCACCTGGCGATCAACGCAGCGTGGCCGGATCGATCTGCCAGCGGAACGGCTCGGCGAGGGTGAGCGTCTCACCAGCCTTGGCCCCGCCCGGTCAGTCTCAGACGATACGACCGGTCGGCCCGGGACCGACACCGGAACGCTCACCCGGCTCGGCGCCGGCGGCGGAACGTGAGCGGTAGGCTCCCGCCTCATGGTGTCGATCGAGGGCATGACCGACTTCTGGGACCGCCTCTTCGGGGCGCAGCCGGATCCGCCTCCGCTGCTGGTGGTGCTCACCGGGCTGGTCGCGCTGCTCGTCGTGGTCACCCGGCTGCCGTGGCGGATCGCCCGCAACGCGATCACCATCGCCCACGAGGGCGGTCACGCACTCGTCGCCGTACTCACCGGACGCAAGCTGCACGGCATCCGGCTGCACTCGGACACCTCCGGCCTGACGTTGTCCGCCGGCCGCCCGACCGGCCCGGGCATGGTGCTCACCCTGCTCGCCGGATACCTGGCCCCGCCCCTGGTCGGCCTGGGTGGGGCGTGGCTGCTCGCCGGCAACCGGATCACCCTGCTGCTGTGGATCGCGGTGCTCCTACTGCTCGCCATGCTGGTGATGATCCGCAACCTCTACGGCGCGCTGACTCTGGTGATCGTCGGGGGTGCGGTGCTCGCCGTCTCCTGGTACGCCAGCCCGCAGGTGCAGGCCGCCTTCGCGTGGACCGGGGTGTGGTTCCTGCTGCTCGGTGGCGTACGCCCGGTGGTGGAGTTGCAGCGGATGCGCGCGCGGCGCGGCATGCCGGCCTCCGACGCGGACCAGCTGGCCGGGATCACCCCGCTGCCGGCGTTCTTTTGGGTGGTCCTCTTCGGCCTGGCCAACCTCGCCGTGCTGGCGACCGGCGGCCTGCTGCTGGCCGGCCCGCTGCTCGCCGAGGCCGGACTCACCTGATTCCGTCGGCCGGTCGGCAACCTGCCCCACCCCCCGGTGCGTGTGCTCTGTCAGGTACGGGAGGTGCGGGTGGCCGACGTCGAGGGGTTCGACGAGTTCTACCGGGGCAGCCGGCAGCGGTTGCTCGGGTACGTCTACGTCCTGACCGGTGACCTCACCGAGGCGCAGGACGCGGTCCAGGAGGCGTTCATCCGGGCCTGGCAGCGCTGGTCCAGCGTGGGCGGCTACGACGACCCGGAGGCATGGGTACGCGTGGTGGCGGCCGGATCGCGGTCAGCCGCTGGCGCAGCCTGCGCAGCCGCGCCCGCGCTGGGAGAGTGTCGAGGTCGGCGCGATCGACGACATGTCGGAGTGGGTCGATTTCCACGCGATTCAGCACTGGGAGGTGGTGGACCGGCACTTTGCCGGCGACGAGTCGGTGCTGATCCGGCACACGGTCGGTGAGACACGTCGGGGCGACGCCGACGGTGAGCTGCTCGCCGGACCGATGCCGCCGGACATCATCGCCGTGGTGCGGGTCGGTGACCTGGTCACGGTCGTCAACGTCGACGTCGGTGTGAGTCAGTCGGAGCTGCGCCGGCTGGCGGTGATCGCCGCCGGGCGGATGTGCGCCGCCGCCAATCCACCGTGCTGACCTGCCCCTCCCGACAAACCGGGCTCGGAAGGGGCACGCTCGTGGCACCTACAGCGGGATGTTGCCGTGCTTCTTCGGCGGCAGCGTCTCCCGCTTGGTACGCAGCACCCGCAGCGCCCGGACGATCTGGGTACGCGTCTCGTGCGGCGGGATCACCGCGTCGACATACCCGCGCTCGGCGGCCACGTACGGGTTGGCCAGGGTGTCCTCGTACTCGGCGATCCGCTCGGCGCGGACCGCCGCCGGATCCTCGGCGGCAGCCAGTTCCTGCCGGTACAGGATGTTCACCGCGCCCTGCGCGCCCATCACCGCGATCTGGGCGGTCGGCCAGGCGAAGTTGAGATCGGCCCCCAGGTGCTTGGAGCCCATCACGTCGTACGCCCCGCCGTACGCCTTGCGGGTGATGACGGTGACCTTCGGGACGGTGGCCTCGGCGTACGCGTAGATGAGCTTCGCGCCCCGGCGGATGATGCCGTCCCACTCCTGACCGGTGCCGGGCAGGAAGCCGGGAACGTCCACGAAGGTGAGCACCGGAATGTTGAAGGCGTCGCAGGTGCGGACGAAGCGGGCCGCCTTCTCGCTCGCCGCGATGTCCAGGGTGCCGGCGAAGTGCATCGGCTGGTTGGCCACCA
This sequence comes from Verrucosispora sp. WMMD573, assembly GCF_027497175.1. Classification (NCBI taxonomy): domain Bacteria; kingdom Bacillati; phylum Actinomycetota; class Actinomycetes; order Micromonosporales; family Micromonosporaceae; genus Micromonospora; species Verrucosispora sp. WMMD573. The sequence continues at coordinate 2,306,184 of NZ_CP114901.1, forward strand.
CGCCGACCGGCCGACCCTCGACCCGACCGAAGCCGACCACCATGTTCTGCGCGTAGAGCGGCTGGACCTCCAGGAACTCTTCGTCGTCGAGCACGTGCTCGATCACCCGGTGCATGTCGTACGGCTGGTTGGCCGAGTCGGGGATCAGCGTGTCCAGTTCCCGGTCCGCGTCGCTGATCTCCAGGTCGGCCGGTGCCTCGAAGACCGGTGGCTCGTCCAGGTTGTTCGAGGGCAGGTGGGACAGGAGCGCCTTGACGTAGTCGATCGCGTCGGCCTCGTCGGTGGCGAGGTAGTGCGCGTTGCCGCTGCGGCTGTTGTGGGTGCGGGCGCCGCCCAGCTCCTCCATGCCGACGTCCTCGCCGGTGACGGTCTTGATCACGTCCGGTCCGGTGATGAACATGTGTGAGGTCTGGTCGACCATCACGGTGAAGTCGGTGACCGCGGGGGAGTAGACCGCCCCACCGGCGCACGGTCCCATGATGAGTGAGATCTGCGGGATGACGCCGCTGGCCCGGACGTTGCGGAAGAAGATCTCGCCGTAGAGCCCGAGCGAGGCCACGCCCTCCTGGATCCGGGCGCCGCCGGAGTCGTTGATGCCGATGACCGGGCAGCCGATCTTCATGGCGAGGTCCATCACCTTGACCATCTTCTCGCCGAAGACCTCGCCGAGGGAGCCGCCGAAGACGGTGAAGTCCTGGGCGAAGACGCAGACCTGCCGGCCGTCGATGGTGCCGTACCCGGTGATCACGCCGTCGCCGTACGGGCGGGTCCGGTCCAGCCCGAAGTTCGTGGACCGGTGCCGGGCGAACTCGTCCAGCTCGACGAACGACCCCTCGTCGAGCAGCATCTCGATGCGCTCCCGGGCGGTCTTCTTGCCGCGCGCGTGCTGCTTCTCCACGGCGCGGGCCGACCCGGCGTGCACCGCCTCGTCGACCCGTCTCGCCAGGTCCGCCAGCTTGCCCGCGGTGCTGTGGATGTTGGTCCCGGTCTCGGTAGTCACCCTGGGAATATAACGATGGTTCAGGTCACCGCTGCTGTGCACTTCGCCTCACCGGGCTACCCGTAGGCTGGTGGTGTGCCGGGTTCTCCGTACACCGATCTGGATCGTCCGCCGCTGTCGGCGGCCCGGCTGCGTCGGGCGCTGGTCGCGCCGTACGGTCCGTGGTCCCGGCTGGAGTTGCGGACGGAGACCGGGTCCACCAACGCCGACGTCGCCGAGGCGGCGCGAGCCGGGGAGCCGGAGGGCCTGGTAGTGGTGGCCGAGCGGCAGACTGCCGGCCGGGGCAGACGCGGGCGGGTCTGGCAGTCGCCGCCGCGCGCCGGTATCGCCACCAGCGTGCTGCTGCGGCCCGGCGAGGCCGTGTCGGCCCGTGGCTGGTCGCCGGCACCACCGGCGGGGTACGGCTGGCTGCCGCTGCTGGCGGGTGTGGCGCTGGTCGAGGCGGTGGCGCTGCTGGCCGAGCTGGAGGCCACCCTGAAGTGGCCGAACGACCTGCTCATCGGGGGTGCCAAGTGCGCCGGGATCCTCGCCGAGGGGGTGCCTGGGCCGGGGCTGAGCGACCCACCTGCGGTCGTCGTCGGGATCGGGCTGAACGTGACGCTGCGCGCCGACGAACTGCCGGAACATCCGACCGGTCTGCCGGCCACCTCGCTGCAACTGGCCGGCGCGGCCGCCACCGACCGGGATCCGCTGCTACGGGCCCTGCTCCGCTCGGTCGCCGACTGGTACGCCCGATGGCGTGACGCCGGTGGGGACGCGGTCGCCAGCGGTCTGCGTGAGGCATACCTGGCGGCGTGCGGCACCATCGGCCGCGAGGTCCGCGCCCTGCTCCCCGACGGCACCTCCGTCACCGGCACCGCCACCGGCATCGACCCCACCGGCCAGCTCCTCCTCTCCACCCCCACCGGCCAACGCCCCCTAGCCGCCGCCGACCTCCACCACCTCCGCTGACCCCGCCCCCTTGATTAGTTGATCATGAAGTTGTTGTCGAGTGGATCACGCCTGGGCGACAACAACTTCATGATCGGCGCGGTGGGGTGGGGGTACGAGCCGCGTGGCGGATGTGGGGCGGTGGGGGTGGGGGTTACGGTCTGGGCGTCCGTTTCGGCGAGGAGGGTTCCGTGGCGTTTCCCGAGGACGTGCTCAGTGAGGATGAGCATGTCGTGCTGCACCTGCATCCGCACTGGAAGGGGCTGATCCGGCCGGTGGCAGTGCTGGTGCTCGCCGTTGCCGCCGTGGTGGCCGGCGTGCTGTTCCTCCCCTCGGGCGGGGGCGGTTCCGTGACGCTCGCGGTGATCGGCGGGCTGGCCCTGCTGGCCGTGATGGTGCTGGCGGTGTGGCCGTACGTCTCCTGGCGCACCACGCACTACCTCTTCACCAACGAACGGGTCGTGCTTCAGCACGGCGTGTTCTCCCGGGAGCGCCGGGACATCCCGCTGAGTCGGGTCAACGACCACTCGATGAGCCAGCAGTTCGCCGGGCGGGTGCTGGGCTACGGCACCCTCACCATCGAGTCGGCAGGTGAGCGTGGGCAGTCCGTGCTGCACGACGTGCCCAAGGTCGACCGGGTCCAGACGAAGCTCTACGAACTGGTGGAGGCGTTTCACGACCGGCACTCGCTCGGCGACGGTGAGCTGCGCGAGATTCTCGGCGAGCGGGACAAGAGCGGCGGCGCGTAACCGCCCGGGCCGATCCGGCACGGCCCGCGCGTGCGAGCCGGCACCGCCGGCCTGTTCGGGTGGCCGGTCAGCGGCGACGAGGACGGCGGGGAGCCGGGGCGGGCTGCAACTGGGCGGCCAACTCGGCCTCCAGCTCGGCGTCCAACTCGGCGGTCAGTCGGGCCTCGTCGGGCAGCGGCGCGGGTCTCGGCTGGAGCGGCCGGGGGGTCACGCCGGGTTGGGCGGCGGACGGCTGCTCCTCCTCCAGTTCCGTCACCGACTCGGCAAGTTCGGCCACCGGGTCCATCCCGGCCATCGTGTCCCACTCGTCGCGGGGCAGGCCGTGCCACCGTTGCGTGGCCTCGACCGGCGCGGCGGGCTGGAAGACGAACGTCCGGTACGACCAGAAGCGGAACAGCGTCGCCAGCACCACGCCGCCGGTCTTGGCGATGTTCAGCGCGAGCAACCCGGTCACGCCCAGTCCGTACTTGGCGGCGGCGAGCACACCGAGTTCGATCAGCAGGCCGGCTCCGTTGAATAGGAAGAACAGGGCGTATTCCCGCTGCATCGCCGATTTCGGTCGATCTCGGTACGTCCAGTGCCGATTCATCAGATACGACGTGATCGTGGCGACGATGGTGGCTACGACTGTCGCTTTGAGTTGACCGTCGACGAAAACCGTGAGTGCGAGTGCGTTGAACACGGCGTAATTGATGACCGTGTTGATGCCACCGACCAGGCCGAATTTGAGTGCCTCGTGGATGAACTTCTGCCAGCGCTCAGGCAGCAGACGGACGAGAGGCATGCGCAACACCTTAAGGCAGTGGGTCGGGGTCGGCTGGCTCCGACCGAACGAGTGGGCGGCAGGTCACGCCCGGCGGTCCTGGTTCGCTTCCGCGACGGATGGCGTTCCCGCTTCGACGAAGACGAACCGTCGGTACGACCAGAATCGGAACAGCGTGCCGAACCCGGTGCCCACGATGAAGCTGGCGACGTTGTCGGCCAGCCGGGTCTGGAAGACGGCCGGCCAGATGCTGCCGAGCCCGTAGTGGCTGATGGCGAGACAGGCCACCGCGATGCCCAGCCCCACGGTGTTGAAGAAGAAGAACAGGGCGTACTCCCGGGCCGGGTGGGAGCGCTTGCGGTGCCGCCAGGTCCAGAACCGGTTGCCCAGGAAGGCGAAGGTCGCGGCGATGACCGTGGCAATCGTCTTGGCGGTGATCTGCTCCACGCCCTGCGGGCCGATCAGATAGTTGAACAGGGCGAAGTCGATGAGGAAGGCGATCCCGCCGACGGTCGCGAACTTGCTCATCTCCCGGACGAGGTGACCGAAACGGTCGATCAGGGAGTGAACCAGACCCGGGCGGGTCTGCCGGGAGCCTGGCTCTCCGGTCATCGTGGCGGCCACCGTGCGAGCGTACCGGTTGGCGGCCTCGGGAGCGGGTAGCAACGGACACCAGGGTGCACCGGTGCCACGGCACGGACGGGCACGAACGGAGCGTAACCGGACCCGTGCGATCAGGTGTTGTTTGCCGCTCCGGCGCTGCCGGGTGAAAAACGCCGCTGCGGGTGCCGTCAGCAGGAGGTCCACCGAAGGATTTGCGTGAAACTGCGCGTGAAAGCGGGTAAAGGCTCGTGATGCCGCAGCGTGACCGCACCTTGTGCAGTTCTTCACAACCAGTCCCACTGACTGGAGAGGTCCCTCGGTTTACGCTGAGGCCAATCCCAGGTTTCCACGAAGGCGACGCGCATCGCGGCGCCGAGACTCGTGCACTCCATAGACCGGTCAGCGTCGACCACAAGGAGATGTGTCATGGTTGCTCCGGCTACCGTTCGGGGTATCGATCAAGCCCCTACGTCCCACCCGAAACTCCTCGCCTGGGTCCGTGAGGTCGCTGAACTGACCACCCCTGACCAGGTCGTCTGGGTGGACGGATCCGACCAGGAATGGCGTCGCCTCACCGACGAGCTGGTCGAAGCCGGCACGCTCATCCGACTGAACCCCGAGAAGAAGCCCAACTCCTTCTACGCGCGTACCGACCCGACGGACGTCGCCCGGGTCGAGGAGCGCACCTTCATCTGTTCCGTCGACGAAGCGGACGCCGGGCCCACCAACAACTGGATGGCGCCGGCCGAGATGAAGCGGACCATGACGGAGCTCTACCGCGGCTCGATGCGCGGCCGGACGATGTACGTCATTCCGTTCTGCATGGGCCCGGTCGAGGCCGAGAACCCCATGTTCGGCGTCGAGATCACCGACAGCCCGTACGTGGTCGCCTCGATGCGGATCATGACTCGGATGGGTGCCTCCGTCCTACAGGCCATGGGCGACGACGCTGACTTCGTGCACGCTCTGCACTCGATCGGCGCGCCGCTGGCCCCCGGTCAGCAGGACGTGGCCTGGCCGTGCAACGACACCAAGTACATCTCCCACTTCCCGGAGACCCGCGAGATCTGGTCCTACGGCTCCGGCTACGGCGGCAACTCGCTGCTCGGCAAGAAGTGCTACTCGCTGCGTATCGCCAGCGTGATGGGGCGCGACGAGGGCTGGCTCGCCGAGCACATGCTCATTCTGAAGATCACCTCACCGGAGGGGCGGGTCTACCACATCGCCGGTGCCTTCCCGTCGGCCTGCGGCAAGACCAACCTGGCCATGCTGGAGCCGACCATTCCCGGTTGGAAGGTCGAGACGATCGGCGACGACATCGCCTGGATGCGGTTCGGCCCGGACGGGCGGCTCTACGCGATCAACCCGGAGTACGGCCTGTTCGGCGTCGCCCCGGGCACCGACTGGAAGACCAACGCCAACGCCATGCGTACGTTGGACCGGGGCAACTCGATCTTCACCAACGTCGCCCTCACCGACGACGGTGACATCTGGTGGGAGGGCATGGGCGAGCCGCCGGCCCACCTGATCGACTGGAAGGGCAACGACTGGACGCCGGAGAGCGAGAACCTCTCCTCGCACGCGAACAGCCGGTTCTGCACCCCGATCACCCAGTGCCCGATCCTGGCCGAGGACTACTTCGACCCCAACGGCGTACCGATCGACGCGATCCTGTTCGGTGGCCGGCGGCGCGACACCGTACCGCTGGTGACCGAGGCCCGGGACTGGGTGCACGGCGTCTACCTGGGCGCCACGCTCTCCTCGGAGACCACGGCCGCCGCCTCCGGTGCGGTAGGTGTGGTCCGTCGCGACCCGATGGCGATGTTGCCGTTCATCGGTTACCACGGTGGCGACTACTTCCGGCACTGGATCGAGATGGGCAAGGGCGCCGACGGCGACGAGTCGAAGCTGCCCAAGGTCTACTACGTCAACTGGTTCCGCAAGGACCCGGAGGGCGGTTTCCTCTGGCCGGGCTTCGGCGAGAACTCGCGGGTGCTCAAGTGGATCGTCGAGCGGATCGAGGGCCGGGCGGAGGCCGTGGAGACCCCGATCGGCATGGTGCCGACCCTGGACTCCCTGGACGTCGACGGGTTGGACATGACGCCGGAGGACGTCCGCATCGCGCTGAAGGTGGACCCGGACGAGTGGCGCAACGAGCTGCCGCTGGTCACCGAGTGGTTCGAGAAGTTCGGCGACAAGCTGCCCGGTGTTCTCTGGGCGGAGCTGGACGCGCTGCGGGCTCGACTCGACGCGGAGCAGCCGCAGCAGGGGGTGTGATCGACGACGGATCCGGGCATCATCGGATCCCATGAGGACGGCCGCCGAGACCGAGGTCCGGCGGCCGTCCGCCGTCCGGGCCCTGACCGCACTGTTGGCGGTGACGGCCGCGGCCACCGTCGCGGTCGAGGTGCTCAACTGGTGGTACGCGCCGGAGCAGGGCTTCGGACTCGCCGTACGCACCGGCTGGGCGATGCTGCGCTCGTTCGGCTTCCTGCTGCTCATCGGACATGTGCGGCGCGGCCGGACAGTGGCCCGCCCGTTCGGCCTGATCCTCGCCGTCACCACGGTCTTCGCGGTCGGGCGGCTGATCGTGCCCCGCCAGGGCGTACCGCCGCTGCCCGGTCTGCTCGGCTTCGCTCTGCTCACCGCGCTCTGCGCGACAGTGGTCTGGCTGCTGTACCGGTCACCGGCGCTCGCCGAGCACCTGGTGCGGCACCGACCCCGGCTGGTGATCGACCGCTCCGGCATCTCCTGGCGGGAAACGCCACCGCGCCGCCCAGAAGCGAGCGCCTGGCTGCTGACCGCCCGGGTAGCGGCGTTCACCTACAGCCCGCTGATGCTGGTGCCGGCCCTGGTCGCCACGGCCGCGATCCTGGACGGCCGACTGCTCGCCGTGCCCGCCGTGCTGCTCTGGCTGGCGGCCGGCATCGCGACCAGCTATCTGGTGCTCTTCTGCACGGCGTTCCTGCTACGCGGCCGGCGCTGGGCGGGCACCCTGCTCGTCGTCGTCACAGTCGCCGTGCTCGCCGTCGACCTTCCGTTGTGCTGGTGGCTGCTCGGCGTCGACGGCCTGATCCGCGATGGCGCACCCCTGGTCGTCGCCGCCGTACTCACCGTCTACGGCATCCACCGCGCCACCCAACCCACCGTGACCCCCACGCCACCGTGACCTCCGTCCCGCCGTGACCTCCGCCCGAACGGACACCATCGCCGATGTTGCTGCCTCGGACGCGGTAGGACAACGTCCCCGATCTTGTTCTCGTGGGCCCTGCCCGGACGTCTTGAGACAGCAACTTCCCCGACGTTGCTGTCTCGGGCGCCCGTGAGGGGACAACATCGCTGATGTTGCTGCTTCCTGTTCCCGCGGCGGCGAGTTTGCCCGGATCTTGACGTGCGGCTGGTCGACAATTCGGGCCGGACCCCCTTGCTCTGCTTCAACGGGCGCGCTGGATCCGGGACGATCGCGGTGCGTGGGTTGAAGCAGAGCAAAGGCGGCAGAGCAGCAAGCGCCGCGCCGTCGAGGCGGAGCAGCGGGGCAGGGGGACAGCGGGGCAGCGGGACAAGGAGCAGCGGGGCAGCGGGACAAGAAGCAGCGGGGGCAGCGGGGGCGCGGGGCGGAGAAGCAGCGGGATGCTGAGCGGCGGGGAGGGGCTGTGCGGGACGAGTTCGACGTGGTGGTGGTCGGGGCGGGGCCGGCGGGGGCGGCTGCCGCGTTGGCGGCCCGCCAGGCGGGTGCGGAGGTGTTGCTGTTGGACCGGGCCGAGTTTCCCCGGGACAAGGCCTGCGGTGACGGGATCGCCGCACACGCGTTGGACGTACTCGCCGAACTGGGTGTGCCCGACGCGGTGGCCGGCTTCGCGCCGGTGCCGGCGCTGCGGCTGGTGGCACCGGACGGCGGTGCCGTGGCGCGGGCGTTGCCCAGGCCCGCGTACACCGTGCCGCGGGAGGTGTTCGACGCGCGGCTGGTGGCGGCGGCGGTCCGGGACGGCGTGCCGCTGGGTCGGCGGGCGGTGCGCCGGGTCGAGGTGCGTGCCGACCGGGTGGTGCTGGACGGGGAGATCTCCGCCGGGGTGGTGGTGGGTGCCGACGGCGCCGGGTCCGTCGTGCGTCGTGCGCTGGGTGAGCCGAGCAATCCGGACCGTCACCTGGCGCTGGCCATCCGGGGGTACGCGCCCGCGCCGCCCGGCCCACCCACGCAGCTCATCGTCACCTCGTCCGCCCGTTGGCCGGCGTACGCCTGGTCGTTCCCGATCGGGGACGGCCGCGCGAACGTCGGGTACGGGGAGGTGCTGCGGGGCGAGTCGCTGACCCGCGCGCACCTGCTCGACCGGCTGGCCGCGCTGCTGCCCGGCACGGATCCGGCGGCGGTCAGCTCGCTGCGCGCCCATCATCTGCCACTTTCCACCTTCCGGCCGGTGCCGGGGCGGGGCCGGGTGGTGCTGGCCGGCGACGCGCTCTCGCTGATAAACCCGCTCACCGGCGAGGGGATCTTCTACGCGTTGCGCTCCGGGGCGCTCGCCGGCCACGCCGCGCTCGGGGCACCGGAGCACGCGGCGCGGCGGTACGGAACCGCGCTGCGCCGCCGGCTCGGCACGCACCTGCGGCACAGTTCGACGGCGGCCTGGCTGGCCCGGCGTCGCTGGGTGGTGGACGCGGCGGTTCGGGCGGCCGGTCGTGACGGACGCGTTTTCGGCAGGGTGACCGAGCTGGGACTGGGCGATGGCCTGCTGGACGGGCGGACGCTCGGCCTGATCGCCCTCGGCCTGTCGGTGCGGCATCGGCCACCGGCACAATGATCCGTACGGCGGCTCGCTACCCTGCTAGGTGATGAGTCTGCGGAAACTTCTCTACTCCGTTTACGAGCGGCGGCTCACGGCCAAGCTCGCGGGTCGGCCGGTGCCCCGCCACGTGGGTGTGATGTGTGACGGCAACCGCAGATGGGCCCGGGAGATGGGCTTCGTCGATCCGAACGACGGGCACCGGATGGGCGCCGAGCGGATAAAGGAGCTACTGCGTTGGTGCGACGCCGCAGGCGTCGGGCACGTGACCCTGTGGCTGCTCTCCACCGACAACCTCTCGCGCCCGGCGGCGGAGCTGGATCCGCTGCTTCAGATCATCGAGGACCTCACCACCGAGTTGGCCGAGGAGGGCAATCCCTGGCGGCTGCGGATGGTCGGCGCGCTCGACGTGCTGCCGACGCGCCTCGCGACGGCGCTCAAGGCCGCCGAGGAGCGGACCCGGGAACGCGCCGGCAGCGCCCAGGTCAACATCGCCGTCGGGTACGGCGGGCGGCGGGAGATCGCCGACGCGGTGCGCTCCCTGCTGTTGGAGCACGCGGCGAACGGCGGCACGCTTGAGGAGCTGGCCGGGTCGCTCGATGTCGACGACATCTCCGAGCATCTGTACACCCGGGGCCTGCCGGATCCGGATCTGATCATCCGGACCAGCGGTGAGCAGCGCCTCTCCGGCTTCATGCTCTGGCAGTCGGCGCACTCGGAGTTCTACTTCTGCGAGTTGAACTGGCCCGATTTCCGCCGCGTCGACTTCCTCCGCGCGCTGCGCTCGTACGCCACCCGCCAGCGCCGCTACGGGGTCTGAGAGCGGTGCGGGACGGGGGACGGTCGCTCAGCTGAGGCGGTGGGTGGCCTCGGTGAGGAAGTCGCCCAGGGCGGCCGGGGAGTCGATGGTGAGGTCGGCGGCCTCGGCGACCTCGTCGCCGGTCTCCGGGTTGGCGACGGCGACGCAGACACCGAGGAAATCCGGGTCGGCGGCGGCGCGGGCCCGGAGCGCGGCGAAGGCCTTGATGTCGGAGACGTCGTCGCCGAAGTACCAGGCTCCGCGTACCCCCTGCACCAGCTCGTCGATCACCATGCCCTTGTCCCGGTCGACCGGCGGCTTGATCTCCAGGACCATCCGCCCGACCTGCACCCGCAGTCCGAGTCGCTCGGCCTGATCCCGGCCCCACTGCTCGACGGTGGCGGCGAGTTGGGGTGCGGTACGCCAGTGCAGAGCCACCGACAGCCGCTTGTACTCCACAAGGGTGCCGGGTGGCAGTTCGGCGCGGCCACGCTCGGCGAGTTCGGCCATGGTGGGCACCCACGGCAGTGCGGCCGGTTCGGTGACCGTGTCGCCGCCGGAGTGGCTGTGTTCCAGGCCGTAGAGGCCGTACAGGTCGACGCCGGTGAGCCCGCCGAAGTGTTCGCGCAGGAACTCCACCGGCCGGGCCGAGACGATCGCGATGCGCCGCACGATCGGGGCCAGTGTCTCGATGGCAGCCAGCACCTTCGGCGCGGGCTGTACCTGTGTCGGATCGTCGGCGACCGGCGCGAGGGTGCCGTCGAAGTCGAAGAAGAGGACGGTCTCGGCCGCCCGGTCGGCGGTTGCCCGCCAGGCCCGGTCGGCGTTCAGCGGGGTCTTCGGCTGCTGGTTGCCCAGATTCAACGGCGGCACGCGCGACAGCGTACCCCGGGTTCCACCGGTCAATCCTGACGTGAATCCGGTGTGGGCGACAGGTGTGATTCAGCGTGACTCAGCGTTCGGCGGCCCCACGTCCCCGGCGTCCGAACGGCACCACCGCCGCCTCCTGGCCGTGGCTGAGCAGGTAGCCCTCCACGAAGCCGGAGTTCCGGTCGCCGGTGTGCGCCTCGATCTCCCGTAGCCGCTCCACCAGGAACTCGGTGAGCGCGGTGAGCCGGTCGTTGAGCCGGTCGTGCAGTTCGGCGACGACGGCCAGCACGATCGCGGTGCCCGCGGTGGCGAGCGCGAAGAGGTTGACGAGCAGCGGAAGCTGCCCGCCGTTCAGGGTCAGGGTCACCGCGTTGCCGGTGATGCACAGCGTCACCGAGACCGTCGCGACCACGACAGCCAACCATTTCAGGGTCATGGAGAGACCCCTTTCTGTCCCGCAGGGCTGGGTTCGGCCTTGTCCCGTCCCCCCGCCGACGACGAGCCCAAGCAGTACAAACACGGACGCTAGCGCGCCCGATCCCGCCCCGTAGCGAAACGAATGAGGCTGACCTGCCGTTCTTTCGCCATCTGAGGAACTAGCTGGCGGCGTCGCCTCGTTTTCGGACATCGAGCGGCAGTGTCGGGCGATATGCGAGGTAACGAATGGTTTCTCGGATGTGGAACTTCTCCGCGTCCGAGACGTCCGGGTCGACCAGCCGGCGCAGCAGTGCCTCCACGTCGGGATCCATCGGTGGTGGCGCCGGCGCGGTTCGGCGGGAGGCCGTCCGGTCCCAGCCCAGCGCCGCGAAGGCCGCCGCCGGGTCGAGCCCGAGGCCCTCGCAGAAGGCCACCACCCGCTCGGCTTCCGGGTCGCTGGCCCAGTCGCCGCGTACCCAGCGGTTGATGGTCTGCCGCGAGACGCCGGTACGCCGGGAGACCTCAGTGCCGCTCCATGCCCGCGTCGCGCGGGCCTCGTCGAGGGCGCGCCGGACGAAGGTGGCGAAGGCGATCTTCCGCGCGTTGGCCGTCTCGGTCACCTCGTGACCGTACGACCGTTGAGCCTGGATAACGGTGCCTGCCACGCGTCTGTCACGCTTGCGTGACGCCATCGACATGTGGCCGGAGGGGGGTCCGGCACTCTTCCTGAGGGGTGTCACCTGGGCAGGATAGATGTACGTAGGTGCGGAGGCAAACGAACGAAAAGCTGATACTGTCACGTTCATGGGACAACCTACGGTGTGTCACGTGCATGAGACGATCAGTGCTCACCTGCGTCACGCGCCCGGTGCGAGGTGGACGCGGTGACCGAACTCGCAACCCGTGCTCAGGCGTTCAGCCTGGTGGCCGAGGGGGTCGCCGCCGGGCTGAGTGCGCCGTGGCGCCTCTACCTCGCCCGCGGCTGCCGCTACCTGTCGCTCAGCGTCGGTGACCGGGCCGAGTGGAACGCCTGGCGAACCCATCTCGGCTGCCCCGAGCTGAGTGTCCGGGTCTACGACGCCGGCGGCGAGATCCGCCGCTCCTCCATGGCGGAGGTGGTCATGGACGGCTGCCGGATCAGCGTGGAACTGGTGGAGGAGATCGGCACCGACGACCTCGACCGGCTGCTGGTCGTCGACCCCACCACTGTCGAACCGGAGGAACGATGAGGGCGTCGCGGCGTACCGGGGCCGCCGGATGAGCCCGTTCCTGGCGATCTTCCTGGTGCTCGTGCTCGCCGCCACGAGTTACGCCGCAGGGCGGCTGCACGGGCAGCTCAGCTACCGGATCGGATATCGCTTCGGCTACCGGCAGGGCTACTTCGACGGGGACCGTGGGGCATGGAACCGACGTCGTCGGGAGGCGCAGGCCGCCATCGCCTCCGCCCTCGCCGTCACGGCGCCCTCATCGACTCCCGCTCGGGTCTCGGCCACCGTGAATCCACTGCCGCCACGTGGCGCGTGCGCGCCACCTCCGGCGCTGCGCGGCGAGGGTCCACCGGGGGAGATCGAGAAGGCTGCCACGGCTCGCCCGGGCACCACGTACACCGGATCGTCATTCGCGGAGCCGGCCGCTTCGGTCACCGGGCGGCACCCGACCGGCACCCTCGTCCGACGGACCGGCTGAACCGGTCGACGGGCTCCGGGCCCGTCCACAGGCGCGGCGCGTACACCCCTTGCGGGTGGCGCCGCCGGGGCCACGTCAGACCGGTGGCGGTGGTCCCACCGGCCGGGATGCGCGCAGGGGGCATGCATCCCGGCCGGTTCATGTCGTGGGCCCTCGCGGCTACCTGACCTTCGCACCCCCGGCCAGCGGCCGTTCATGAACGACTTGGCACTAGCCCGGACGGGTGCGGGGAGCTAGCGTCTAGGCATGGCGCGGGGTTGTCCCGAGCCAGCCGGCCCGCCCGGCCTGCGACCTCGCGCACGGGGCCCGCATCCGACCCCGTGTCAGCCGGGCATCCGGAGGAGGCGGACCGCGGGTGGCCGGGTGCCCATCCGCCGGAGCAGGCCTGTGACGACTCGCCGTACGACCGCCGGTGCCGACCAGGGCCCGGCCGCGACTACCACGACCCGCCGCAGCACCCGGAGCCGCCGTACGGTGGCCGCCGGTTCGGCCGACCCCAGGGAGCCCCGACCAGCGGGCCAGTCCTTCGTTCTGGACACCTCGGTACTGCTCAGCGACCCGGCGGCGTTCCACCGCTTCGCGGAGCACGAGGTGGTGCTTCCGCTGGTGGTGATCTCCGAGCTGGAGGGCAAGCGGCATCACCCGGAACTGGGCTGGTTCGCCCGTCAGTCGCTGCGCATGCTGGACGAGCTGCGGGTGCGCCACGGTCGGCTGGACCGGCCGGTGCCCGCCAACGATGTCGGCGGCACGCTGCGCGTGGAGTTGAACCACACCGATGACGGGGTGCTGCCGCCCGGCTTCCGCAACGAGTCCAACGACGCTCGGATCCTCTCCGTCGCGCTGAACCTCGCCGCCGAGGGCCGGGAGGTGACCCTGGTCAGCAAGGACATGCCGCTGCGGGTCAAGGCCGCCTCCGTCGGGCTGCACGCGGACGAGTACCGGCACGGTCAGGCCAGCGACCCGACCTGGACCGGAATGGCCGAGCTGGATCTCGCCGAGGACGAGATCTCCCGGCTCTACGCGGGAGAGGTCATCGACGCGGACGCGGCGGCCGGTCTGCCCTGCCACACCGGGCTGGTGCTGCACTCGTCCCGTGGCTCGGCACTCGGCCGGGTGCTGCCGGACAAGACCGTGCGGCTGGTCCGTGGCGACCGGGAGGCGTTCGGTGTGCACGGGCGCTCGGCCGAGCAGCGGGTCGCGTTGGATCTGCTGCTCGACGAGTCGATCGGCATCGTCTCGCTCGGTGGTCGGGCCGGGACCGGCAAGTCCGCCTTGGCGCTGTGCGCGGGGCTGGAGGCGGTGATGGAGCGTCGCCGGCACAAGAAGGTGATCGTCTTCCGCCCGCTGTACGCCGTCGGCGGGCAGGAGTTGGGCTATCTCCCCGGCTCGGAGTCCGAGAAGATGTCGCCCTGGGCGCAGGCGGTCTTCGACACCCTCGGCGCGGTGGTTCACGAGAACGTGCTGGAGGAGGTCACCTCGCGCGGTCTGCTGGAGGTGCTGCCGCTGACCCACATCCGGGGCCGCAGCCTGCACGACGCCTTCGTCATCGTCGACGAGGCACAGTCGCTGGAGCGCGGAGTGCTGCTGACCGTGCTCTCCCGGATCGGCCAGGGTTCCCGGGTGGTACTCACCCACGACGTCGCTCAGCGGGACAATCTGCGGGTCGGACGGCACGACGGCGTCACCGCGGTGATCGAGGCGTTGAAGGGCCATCAGCTCTTCGCGCACGTGACGCTCAGCCGATCGGAGCGGTCGCCGATCGCCGCGATGGTGACGGACCTGTTGGAGGATGTGCCAACCTGACGACCGTTTTGGGTGCCTCGCGGCGATTCTTCGCGTGACGCATGTCACAATTGAGGTTGGTGGTTTCCCATCGGCCTCACTGTGCGCGATGGTTTCCCACGGGCGCCCACGCACCCGACGCATCGTTGGTGGTCGTTCGTCACTCCAACACCGGAGCGGGCGACGCCGCGAGGCGACGCGGTGCGTCCACGGTGGCCGGCACGCCGGCCACGGGCGCCCGTGGCGCGCTACGACCGCTCTGCGGTAGCAGCACGCCGCGTCCCTGAACCCGACGAAGGGATCACTTCGTGAGTCGGCCGTGGAGCCGGTTCGCCGCCCGCACCGCAGCCGTCGCGCTGCTCTCGGTGGGCGTGGCCGGCGGTTTCTACCTCAGTGAGGACCGCCAGTCCCAGCGCTCAGGCCCCGGCGCTCAGGTGGCCGGCAGCGTCAGCGAGATCGACGTCAACGTCGAGTACCGGCAAGAGGAGACGGTCTCGCGCCAGGTCCGCACTGCCCGACAGCAGGCCACCGAGGTGCGCAAGCAGGCCAAGGCCGCCGCCGAGAAGGCCCGCAAGGCCGAGGAGGAGGCACGCCGGAAGGCCGAGGAGAAGGCCGCCAAGGAGGCCGCGGCGCGAGCCGCCAAGCCGTACGACGGCCCGATCCCCGAGTCCTGCGAGGAATACAGCGGCAACCGGAAGGTCGGCTGCGCGCTCATGGTCGACGCGGGCTTCAAGATCGACCAGTTCCCCTGCCTGGACAAGCTCTGGACCAAGGAGAGCGGCTGGAACCACAAGGCCCGTAACAGCTCCTCCGGGGCGTACGGCATCCCGCAGGCGTACCCGGGGAACAAGATGTCCTCGGTCGGCGACGACTGGGAGACCAACCCGGTCACCCAGATCAAGTGGGGGCTCGGTTACATCAAGGGCCGCTACAGCACACCCTGCGCAGCCTGGAACCACTCGCAGGCCAAGGGTTACTACTGAGCTGAGTCACGGCGGCGGGGGCGGGCGACCGCACCCCGCCGCCGTGTGTCTCGTGTCGGGAAAAGTGGCGGCTGTCGGCGTTTGCTGATAGCTGTTGACGGGTGACCCTGCTCCCCGGAAACGGCGATGCCCACCGCTTCGGCACCGTGGCCTTCTACGCGTCCATCGGCCGGGCGTTCGTCGCCATGTGCGCGGTGGTTCCGGTGCTGTTCCTGATCGAGGGACTCGACGTCTGGCTCGGTGCCGGGTTCGACGCCGCCGCCGGGATCATCCCGCAACGCATCGACGGGCTGGACGGCATCTTCTTCTCACCGTTTCTGCACCACGGCTTCGACCACCTCTACAGCAACAGCATCCCGCTGATCCTCCTCGGCACGTTCGTGCTGGCGGCGGGTGCCCGGCGTTTCCTCTGGTCCACCCTGGTGATCGTCCTGGTCAGCGGGCTCGGCGTGTGGTTCACCGGCTCGTCCAGCACGATCGTGGTCGGCGCCAGCGGGGTGATCTTCGGGTACCTCGGCATCCTGCTCACCCGGGGCATCTTCGAGCGGAGCTGGTGGAACTTCGCCGTGTTCCTGCTGGTCGGGATCCTCTACGGCGGCCAACTGGTCGGCGTGCTGCCCACCGACGAACGGATCTCCTGGCAGGGGCACCTGTTCGGGCTGCTCGGCGGCATCGTGGCGGCCATCATCTTCCGTCGTCGCCGGTCCGACCTCGACGGGCCGTACCGCTCCGAGTCGCCGATGACCATGCCCTGACCCGACCGCCGAGCGCGGCGACCGCCACGGCGACCAGGGTCAGCACGGCGCCGAGCAGGGTGGTCGGGTCAGGATGCGAGGCGGCGGAGGGCATCAGCACGTCCAGCAGCACCGCACCGACCACCTGACCGGCGACGGTGGCCAGGCCGAGCAGCAGCACACCGGTGAGGCGGACCACCGCAGCGGCCACCGCGATGAACGTGACACCGATCGGCCCACCGAGGTAGAGCCAGGGATCGGCGGGCAGCCCGCCCGGAGGCAGACCCCGCAGCGCGAGGCTGACGACGAACGCGACAAGCAGCACCGCCGTACCGGCGGCGAAGTTGACGAGCGTGGCGGTCAGCGTGCTCCCGGTGACCACCCGAACCCACCCGTTCACCGCCTGCTGCCAGGCCACCGCCACCCCGGCCAGCAGCGGCAGCACGGCCAGCCCGAGAGTCGCCGGCTCGCGGAACCGGTCGCTGACCGCCAGCAGCACCGCGACCACGGTCAGCGCCGCACCGGCCAGCCGGGCACCGGTCACCGCCTGCCGGCCACTCGGGCCGATTCCCGCCCGGTCGACCAGCAGGCTGCTCGCGGACTGGCCAGCCACCACGGCCACGGTGAACACCGCGACCCCCAGGGTGCCGACGGTGGCGCCCTGGGTGAACACCAGGAATGCCCCACAGGCACCACCCAGGCACTGCCAGGGCCGAAGCGTGCCCCGGCCGAGCGCGGTACGCAGCGTCGTCAACCCGCGTCGCCCGGCACCCGTGGCCGGGACCAGAACCAACAGCAGCAGCAGTCCCGAACCGAACGAGATGACCGCGGCGGTGACCCCGTCGCCGAGGCGTACGCCCAGCTCGCCGTTGATCCGCGACTGCGTCGCCACCGCGACCCCGGCCAGGGTGGCCAGCGCCACCGCGCCGAATCGGCGACCCGCCGACACCGCCGGCCGGGTCGCCGTGGGGGCACTCAAGCCTGTTCGTCCAGCGGCCGACCGTCGAAGTCCACCGCGGAGTACAGCGCGAGCTTCTCCAACCGGTGGTACGAGTCGATCACCCGGATGGTGCCGCTCTTGGAGCGCATCACGATCGACTGGGTGTACGCGCCCCCGGCCCGGTACCGCACGCCGCGCAGCAGGTCGCCGGAGGTGATGCCGGTGGCCACGAAGAAGCAGTTGTCGCCGGTGACGAGGTCGTCGGTGGTGAGCACCCGGTCCAGGTCGTGGCCGGCGGCGACCGCCTTCTCGCGCTCGGCGTCGTCCTTTGGCCAGAGCTTGGCCTGCATCATCCCGCCCATGCACTTCAGAGCGCAGGCGGCGGTGATGCCCTCCGGGGTGCCGCCGATGCCCATCAGCACGTCGACGTCCGACTCGCCGCGGGCGGCGGCGATCGCACCGGCGATGTCGCCGTCGGAGATGAAGCGGATGCCGGCCCCGGCGCGGCGGATCTCGTCGACCAGGCCGTCGTGCCGGGAACGGTCGAGCACACAGACCGTGACCTCGGAGACGCTGGTGCCCTTGGTCTTCGCGATGCGGCGCAGGTTCTCGACCGTGCCGGCCTCGATGTCCACCACGTCGGCGTAGGCGGGGCCGACGGCGAGCTTCTCCATGTAGAAGACCGCACTCGGGTCGAACATCGCGCCCCGTTCGGCCACCGCCAGCACCGCCAGCGCGTTCGGCATCCCCTTGCTCATCAGGGTGGTGCCGTCGATCGGGTCCACCGCGACGTCCACCTCGGGACCGTCGCCGTCGCCGACCTCCTCGCCGTTGAACAACATCGGGGCGTTGTCCTTCTCGCCTTCGCCGATCACCACGATGCCCTTCATCGGGATCGAGTTGATCAACTTACGCATCGCGTCGACGGCGGCGCCGTCGCCGCCCTCCTTGTCGCCCCGGCCGACCCACCGGCCGGCGGCCATCGCCGCCGCCTCGGTGACCCTGACCAGATCGAGGGCGAGGTTGCGGTCGAGATTCTGTGGAATTCGCGTCCTGATGGTGGTCATGAAACGGCTCCTCCTCGCGGCGGTGCGGGGCGGGCCGGCGCTGCCGGCTTCGTTGCTGATCCTCACACGATGGCGGACGCGCGGCCGGGTCGGGGCGGTGATGGCACGGATACCGCCGGTCGGGCTGCTGAGACAATGGGCGGGTGGAACCTGCACAGCCTGATGACCGCGCGCCCGCCGATGAGCCCGTGCCGCCGTCCGCCGCCGCCGCGAGGTCCGAGCGTTCACCCCGGGACATGGCCATCTCGCTGTTGGTGCTGCTGATCCCGATCGCCCTGTTACTCGCCTTCTACCGGGGCTTTCTCGGCGGGGACGAGCCGAACACCGTCGATCCGGCACCCGCCTTCGAACAGGCGAGAACGGCCGGCGTGTTTCCGGTGAGCGAACCGGCCGAGCTCGGCGACGGGTGGCGGGCCGTACGCGCGACCTACCGCACGGCCGAGGATGGGGCGATTCTCCGGGTGGGATATGTCACTCCGGAAGGGCGGGGCCTGCAGCTGGTGCAGAGCAACGTGCCGCCGGACCGGCTGCTGCCGGCCGAGCTGACCGACAAGGGCCGGCCACAGGGACAGACCGATCTCGGGTCCGGCACCTGGCAGCGGTACACGGCACGCGGCAACGAGCAGGCGTTGGTGCTGCTCCGGCCGGAGCGTACGGTGATCGTCGTCGGCGACGCCCGGGACAACGAACTGCGGGCGCTCGCCACCGCCGTCGACTGAGCACCCTCGATCCGGTCGTGTCATCGGGCGACGCCGGTGCGCTGGCCGACGGCGGAAGCGGGCCGTCGCATCGGGTGCCCCCTGCGTGTCGGTCCGATCCGCTACGCTCCCCCGGTTCGATGCCTGACCGGCTGCGTCGGTCGGGTCTCCTGCCTGAAGAGAGACGATCTGTGAACATTCGACGGTGGAGCGTGGGCCTCATTGCCGCCACGCTGCTCGTTCCCGGGCTCGCTGCCTGCAACAACTCCAGCGGCGACTCGCCCGCCTCGGGCTCCTCGACCGAGTCGGGCATCCCGGCCGACCCGAAGGCGGCGCTGGTCGCCTCCACCAAGGGCCTGGCCGAGGGCAACTTCACCTTCACCATCGCGGCTGACTCGATGACCGGCGAGGGCACGTTCCACAAGCCCAGCAACAGCGCTCAGATGACGATGAGCATGGGCGACGAAGACTTCACCATGAATTTCGACCTCATCCAGATTCAGCCGGACACCTGGGTGAAGGTCGACCTGGGTGACCTCTTCGCCGGTGTCCCGGGGATGGAGGCGATCAAGGACAAGTACCAGCACCTCGACGCCGCCAAGGCCAAGGAGGCGAAGAACCTCGACATCTTCAAGGAGGGCACCGACCCGGCCGACGCCGCCGGCATGTTCGAGGGGCTCGCCGAGGTGCAGGAGACCGGCGAGGGCACCTACAGCGGCACCTTCGACCTCACCTCCGTGAAGGACTCGGTGGCCGCCGACGAGGACATGCTCAAGGCGCTTGGTGACCAGGCCAAGGCGATCCCGTTCACCGCGAAGCTGGACGCCGAGGGCCGGCTGAGTGAGCTGGTCATGTCCCTCCCGGCGGCGGGCGAGACCAAGGCCCAGGACATCAAGGTCACCTACGCCGACTACGGTGCGGCGACCGCCGTGCAGAAGCCGCCGGCGGACCAGGTCATCGAGGCCGGCGAGCAGACCTACGAGATGTTCAAGTAGGCCGAGCGGCACTGCTGCGGGGGTGGGCTCGGCCCACCCCCGTTCGCGTTCCGGCGGACCGTTTCACCGCACCCCAGGTCGCGTGTGCCGTAGGGCCGGTCGGGCCGGCGGCGAAGGTCCGGGGGATCTGGTCGGTTTCGGGTGATTGCGGGAGTGGCCGGCAGGGAACAGAGAAGGGAGCCTCCGGCGCGAGAACGCACCGGATGACCCTGCTGGGAGACACCGATGACCGTTCGACGACTGAGCGCCGGCCTCGTGGCCGTCGCCCTCTTCACCCCCGGAGTCGCCGCCTGCACCACCACCGGCGAGGCCGGGCCGAGTGCCACACCGTCCGCCACCGCCACCGGTGCCGCGCCCGAGGTCGACACCGAGGCGAAGCAGGCGCTGATGGACTCGACCCGGGAGATCCGCAACGGCAACTTCAGGTTCAGCATGACCGGTGCCGGCTCGGTGGCGGAGGGACAGGTGCACCAGCCGAGTCAGAGCGCCGAGATTCAGGTACGCCTCGGCGAGTCGACCGACGACCTGGCGATCCGCCTCGACCTCGTTCACGCGAAACCGGACAGCTGGGTGAAGCTGGATCTGCAGGGCCAGGCGGCCACCAGCGTGCCCGGGGCGGACCGACTCAACCTCGGCAAGTACCACCACCTCGATCAGAGCCGGATTCAGGGCAACCGCAGCCTCGGCTTCGACTTCGACAAGGTCGACCCCGCCGGCAGCGAGGCGTTGACCCAGGCAGTCACCGAGGTCCGCCGTACCGGCGACGGGGCGTACGCGGGCACCCTCGATCTGTCGAAGGCGGCCGACGCCGGATCCCTCGACCCGAGCGTCATCACCGCGCTCGGCCCGGAGGCGAAGTCGGTGCCGTTCACCGCGAAGACCGACACCCAGGGGCGGCTCACCGAGATGGTGATTCAACTGCCCCAGGGCGGCCAGTCCGCCGGGCAGGAGATCAGGGTGACCTACTCCGACTACGGCAACGCGACCGAGGCGACCAAGCCACCGGCCGACCAGGTCGTCGAGGCGCCGCCGGAGCTGTACAACCTGTTCGACTGAGAGCGGGGCGCGGCGGCGCGGACGAACCGTACGCCTCGCCCGTCATGAACCGTACGCACCGCGGCGGGAGCCCACCGGCTCCCGTCGCGCCGTGCTGGCGTGCCGCTCACCCGCACGCCGGCCGTTCCGCCTGTCCCGGCCGGAGCGGCATCCTTCTGCCTGGTCAGGTGGCCGGATCAGGTCGGGCGGCCTCGATCCGGGCGCGGGCACCGTCGAGCCATCGCTGGCAGATGACCGCCAACGCCTCGCCGCGCTCCCACAGCGCCAACGACTCCTCCAGCGACGTGCCGCCGGCCTCCAGCCGCTCCACCACCGACGCGAGTTCGGCGCGGGCCTGTTCGTAGCTGAGCCGCTCGTCCGACCCACTGGTCTTCTCGTCAGTCATCGCACCCATCTCAGCACAACCATCCGACGCCACCGTCGACCGCACCACCGTTCGGCACGCCGGGCGTCAGGCGGTGCTGTCGCCGGCCAGGCAGCACGGCCACCGGAGCCGGGATCGAGTGGTCCCGGGCCGCACCCGGCCCCGGGATCGAGAGCCGTCATCTGCCCGCGCCCGCGCCGGAGCGGTTCCCGGGCGAGTCAGGTGTCGACCGTGGCGGACAGTTCGCCGTCGGCGAGGCGTACCCGCAGCGGGTCGCCGGGAGCCACCTCGGTGGCGGCGCGTACGACATGACCGTCGGCGCGTTGCACGATGGCGTACCCGCGGTCCAGGGTGGCGGCCGGGGACAGGGCGCGCAGCCGGGCCAGGGTGTGCCGGAGGTCGTCACCAGCGGCGGCCAGGCGGTGGTCAAGACAACGGCCGGCGCGCTGGCGTAGGGCGACCACCTCGGCGGCCCGCTGCTCAAGCATCACCTGGGGCCTAGCCAGCACCGGTCGGGAGCATAGCGCGTCGATGCGGTGGGACTCCCGGTCGACGAGGTTGTGCACGGCCCGGTGCAGCCGGTACCGGGCCTGCTTGATCAGGCGCACCTCCTCGGCCAGATCGGGCACCACCCGTTTGGCCGCGTCGGTGGGGGTCGATGCCCGAACGTCGGCCACGTAGTCGACCAGCGGCGCGTCCGTCTCGTGGCCGATCGCACTGACCACCGGCGTACGACAGGCGAAGACGGCCCGGCACAACGCCTCGTCGGAGAAGGGCAGCAGGTCCTCGATGCCGCCCCCGCCGCGGGCCAGAATGATCACGTCGATGCTCGGGTCCGCATCCAGCACCTTGAGCGCGTCCAGGATCTGGGATACGGCCGTCGGGCCCTGCACGGCCACGTTCACCGTCCGGAACTCCACCGCCGGCCAGCGTCGGCGGGCATTGGTCAGCACGTCCCGCTCGGCGGCGCTGGCCCGACCGGTGATCAACCCGATCCGCTGCGGCAGGAACGGGGGACGGCGCTTGCGCGCCCGGTCGAACAGCCCTTCGGCGGCCAGCAGCTTCTTGAGTTTCTCCAGCCGGGCGAGCAGTTCACCGAGGCCGACCTGGCGGATCTCGTCGGCACGCAGGCTGAGCGTGCCCCGGGCGGCGTAGAACTCCGGCTTGGCGTGCAGCACCACGCGGGCGCCCTCGCGCAACTCCGGTGCGCCGGAGTCGAGCACGTCGCGGTTGGTGGTGACCGTGAGACTCAGGTCGGCGGACGGGTCACGCAGCGTCAGGAACACGGTGCTGGCGCCGGGTCGCCGGCTGATCTGCGCCACCTGCCCGTCGACCCACACCCACCCGAGCCGGGCAACCCAGGCGCCGATCTTCTGACTGACCACGCGTACCGGCCACGGTTCCTCCGAGCTGCTCTTCCCTCCAGCGCTGCTCTTCCCTCCAGCCCCCTCGCCCACACCCACCCGCCCACCCTACGACCCACCGCCCCACTTCACGTTGATCATGAAGTTGTTGTGCTCGGCGCGGCGTGTCGCGGGTGACAACTTCATGATCGACAGGGGTTGGCGCGGGGGTTGGTTGTGGGTCGCTGCCGGGTGTGGGGGTGGCACGTAGGATGAAGGGGTGACTGAGGTTGAGGCGACTCCCCGGACCGGCAAGCGCGTGCTCCTGGCCAAGCCCCGCGGTTACTGCGCGGGCGTTGACCGGGCGGTGCAGACCGTCGAGGAGGCGCTCAAGCTCTACGGTGCCCCCATCTACGTCCGCAAGCAGATCGTGCACAACAAGCACGTGGTGCGGACGCTGGAGGCCCAGGGTGCGATCTTCGTGGAGGAGAACGAGGAGGTCCCCGAGGGCGCAACGGTGATCTTCTCCGCACACGGCGTGGCACCCGAGGTCTACGAGCAGGCGAAGCAGCGGTCGCTCAAGGCGATCGACGCCACCTGCCCGCTGGTGACGAAGGTGCACCACGAGGCGAAGCGGTTCGCCGCCGAGGACTACGACATCCTGCTCATCGGCCACGAGGGGCACGAGGAGGTCATCGGCACCTCCGGCGAGGCGCCGGAGCACATCCAGCTGGTGGATGGCCCGGAGGACGCCGACCGGATCACCGTGCGGGACCCGAACAAGGTGGTCTGGTTGTCGCAGACCACGCTGTCGGTGGACGAGACCATGGAGACGGTCGCCCGGCTCAAGAAGCGGCTGCCGATGCTCCAGTCACCGCCCAGCGACGACATCTGCTACGCCACCAGCAACCGGCAGCACGTGATCAAGGAGATCGCGCCGGAGTGCGATGTGGTGCTCGTCGTCGGCTCACGCAACTCGTCCAACTCGGTACGCCTGGTCGAGGTTGCCCTGGACGGCGGCGCCCGGGGCGGCCACCTGGTCGACTTCGCCCACGAGATCGAGGACGCCTGGCTGGCCGACGCGCGGACGGTGGGTCTGACCTCGGGTGCCAGCGTGCCCGAGGAACTGGTGCAGGAGGTGCTGGCCCACCTCGCCGAGCGCGGCTTCACCGACGTGGAGGAGGTGGTGACCGCAAACGAGCGGCTCACCTTCTCCCTGCCGCAGGAGCTCAAGCGCGACCTGAAGGCCGCCGCAGCGGCGGCCCGCGACTGAGCCCGCCGAGCAGGCCCGTGAGCCCGCCGAGCAGGCCGATGAGTATGCCGGGCTGGTGTGATGGAACTGTTCACCGGCCAGGTGCGTCAAAGCTTGGCATGAGGACCCTTCGGATTGCCGCCGCCGCGTTGATCGTCTGCACGGCGCTCGCCGCCTGTGCCGGCCAGGACGCGGGGGACGACACCACCACCCCGACCCCGACGGGAGCGTCACCGGTGACCGAGCTGCCCACCCCCGACCCGACCGGATCCGCACCCGCACCCTCCGATCCGGTGGACCCGACCGTACCCACCACCCGGCCGACGGTCAGGCCGACCGCCCCGTCGAAGCCACCGGTGACCGGCGAGATCACCGTGACCGGCCGGATCGAGTCCGGCGTCGAGCCCGGCTGCCTGCTGCTCGACGGTTACCTGCTGCTCGGTGGCCCCCGCGACGTGCTCACCGCAGGCGCGTCAGTGACGGTGACCGGCCGCCCCGACCCGACCATGATGACCACCTGCCAGCAGGGCACCCCGTTCGTGGTGGCGTCGGCCAGGCGCGGCTGAGCACCCGGCCGCCAGGCGCGCCAAGCAGACCCAGCCGCTAGGCGTGTAAATAGACCCGGCCGTCAGGCGTGCCGACGCGCGGCTCCGGGTCAGCCTCGGCGACAGCACGGGCCGACAATGTGGATCAATCGATGGCAGGATGCCCGGGTGCGGTACCGAGCGATCCTTCCTACGGCGGCCGGCATCCTCGCAGCCGTCCACGTCCTCGGCACTGTCACCGGTGTCGCCCTGCTGCGCCAGGCCGAGGTGCTCGCGCTGCTACTGCTGGCGGCGTACGCGCTGACCGGTCTCCGGGCCGGGCTGGATCCGGAGATGTCGGCCGGTGCGCCGGACAGTCCGGCCCTGCCGGGTAAGTCGCCCATGCCGAGCGCTGCCTCCCGGATGCGGGTCTCGCACTGGGGGATGCCGGTGGCGCTCGCAGCGTTGGTGGTCGACGCATGGATCGCCATGCCCACCGCCGGTCCCGGGCACTGGGCGTTCATGGTGGCGGGCCGGCCTGACCCGACTGAAGAGGTCATCGCCGCACTCGTGGCGAACTGGGCGGCCCTGGTCTTCGTCGTGGTGTTGGCGTTGACGGTGCGGCTCGGATCGAATCGGCCGGTCCGCCTCGGTCGGCCGGTCCGCGTGGCTGCGGTGCTGGCCGGAGTGCTGGTGACCGGGTATGCAACCGCCCGCCTGATCGGTGCTCACCTGGAACTGGCGGAGGCGCGGCGACAGCGACCCGGGCTCGGCGACGACTCCGGCGAGCAGATCGTCGCCACCGGAGTGGCGGCGTCGTTGCCACTTGCGCTGGCGCTCGGTGCGATCGTCCTGGTGGTCCTGCTTTACGAGCAGCGGCGACGGCTCGCGACGAGCGGCGCCGTACTGCTGGTGCTTGTCGCGCTGACCCGGATCGACGTGGTCTACGGTGCGTTGCCGGTGCCGCTGGATCTGATGAGCCGGGGCAGCCTGTTCACGGCCGCCGCTGATCCCGCGCCCGGTCTCGCCGCACCCCGACCGGCCGCGCTCGTCGCCCTGGAGTTGGCCGCGTACCTGCTGCTTGTGTTGGGTCTGCGTGCCCGCCGTCCGCAACGTGCCGGGCCGGTCAGTTGACCGGCCCGGCCCATGAACAGACGGAAGCCCGCCTCCGGAGAACCGGAGACGGGCTTCCTGATGGTGCGGGGTGGTGTCAGTTCACCGCGCCGATATCCACCGCGCCGCGGCCGACGACCGCGCCTTCGGTGGTCACGACGGTCAGCTCACCGTAGAGGCTCCGACCCGCGGACGGGGCGGACTGGGCCGTCACCGTGCCCGAGATGGTGCCGGTGGCACCGTGGGCCAGCGTGAGCGGCGTGCTCGACGCCGAGAGGGTGCCGAGCGCCGGGGAGGAGAACGAGTCCCGGTAGTCGTACTCGGTGCTGCCACCGGCCCCGTCGACCGAGTACGCCTCGACGACGACGGTGTAGGTGCCCGCTACCGGGTTGTTCAGGGTCACGAACTCCTCCGAGTCGCCGTCCGCGTTGTACGCGATCAGGCTGCCGCCCCGGTACACGAACAGGTCGAGGTCGGCTCCGGCGTCCGAGGTGTTACCGATGCGGGCGGTGAAGCTCGTGGCGCCCGCCGGCACGTCCACGGTGTACTCCTGCGTGGCGTACTCGACGATTGTCGGCCGCTCCGCGTGCGAGCTGGACAGCGCGCCGCCCTGGCCGGTCACCGTGACCGGGCCGAAGGTGTTCTTCAGCGACCAGGTGACCGGGGTCGGGGTGCCGGCGGTGACCGACGGCAGCTCGACCACGGCCGGCTCGACCGCGACGCCCTGCACCCGTGCCTGGATCTGGTACGGGTTGTTCAGCGACGGCGAGGTCCGCCGGGACTCGACCTCGATCTCCCAGACACCCGGCATCGGGTTCTGGTAGTCGCGCTCGAACGCGTTGCAGACGACCGTGCTGTTGTGGTTGGTGAAGCAGGCCAGGCTGGAGGTGCTCTCCACCGGAACGCCCCACGGGTTGAACGCGATGAAGCGCGTCTGCGACCCGGTGGCGATGCCGGAGAGGTTGACCTGGAGTGCACCGGCACCCGGGGGCACCGTCACGAAGTACGACGTGGTGCTGTTCCGGTCCACCGAGCCCTGCGCCGAGTAGGCGAAGTTGGGCTTGCTGACGTCGTTCGAGGCCACCACCACGGCGGAGACCTCGAAGTCGATCGTGCTGGTGGCCGGGTCGTCGACGGTCACGATCGTGCCGTGCGCGCCGACGGTCTTCGGCTTGGCGATGATCGTGATGGTGACGGGCGTGTTCAGCGGCAGCGTGACGTTCTTCGGCGCCGAGAAGGTGCCGTCGTTGCCGCGCAGGCCGATGTTGTGCTTCACGTTGCCGGCCGGGCCGCTGGTCCGGGTCAGCTTGACCTGGTACGACTTCGACTGGTTGACCTTGTGACCGCCGTCGGCGGAGCCGCAGCGGTTGTAGACGCCGGTGCCCTGGTTCGGCGTGGCCAGCAGGCCGGAGAGCACCGTGCAGACCGGGGCGTCGGAGGTGTACGAGCGGGTCTGGACACCCTTCTTGAGCAGCTTCCAGGCACCCGGCACGTTGAACATGCCGTAGCCCTGCCCGTAGGTCGGGGTGTCGGCGATCGGCTTGGCGGACGTGAAGATCGCCCGCCGCAGCATCTCCGGGGTGATGCCCTTGTCGGTCGCCCGGGCGGCCGAGAGCAGCAGCGCGGCGGCGCCGGCGGCCTGCGGAGAGGCCATCGACGTACCGTTGAACATGCCGTAGCCCGGCGGCAGCGCGTAGCCGGCCTCGGCGACCGGGCTGCCGGCCTGCCACACCGGCGTGGTGGAGATGGCCGAACCCGGCGCGGCGATGTTCGGCTTGGCGCCACCGTCCTCACGCGGGCCGCGCGAGGAGAAGTTGAACAGGGCGTTCTTCTTCTTGACCACCGAGCCGTAGTTGGCCAGCCAGGTGTCCTTGCTGATGCTGGCGGCGACGCTCACCACGTTCGTCGACGCCGACGGGTCGCCGATGGTGTTCACGCCCGGGCCGGAGTTGCCGGCCGAGATGAACATCTGCACCCCGTACGTGGTGATCAGGTTGTTGTAGAGGGTGGCGCGGGCGTTGTTGCCGTCGTTGAGCGCCGGCAGGCCACCGATCGACATGTTGATCACGTCGACCCCGCGGTTGATGACCAGATCGGCCATGCCGGTGGTGAGTGCGGCAGCCGTGCAGCCGCCACCCCAGGAGCAGGCACGGGAGGAAACGATCTTGGCGCCGGGGGCGGCACCGTCGAACGCGCCGTTGCCGAGCATGTCGTTGGCGGCGGTGATGCCGGCGACGTGCGTGCCGTGGGCGCTCTCGATGATGCCGATGTTGACGTAGTCCACCAGGCCGGGGCCGCCGACCGGAGTGGTGTCGACGTTCTTGCGGTACTCGACGACGAACGACATCCGCTCCGTGATCGGAGTCGCCGGGTTGTCGGTGCCGAAGTAACCGACGTCGAACTTCTCCTTGTATGGCCGCATCACGGCCTCGTCGGTGAAGTCACCGTCCTGGTCGGTGTCGACCCAGATGTTGTTGGTCGCCGGGTCGAAGAGGATGCCGAACTGATCGGTGTTGTCCCCGTCCCGGTTGACATCACCGGCCGGGTCGCTCTGGTTCGTGATGTTCTCACTGAACAGGTTGAACCGGTAGGTCCCCGCCGGGGCGGTCCAGGTACGACCGGCGAGGGTGAACGTGGGCCCGGCTACCTGGTTGAGCATCGGACGCCAGGTGGAGTCCTCGAACGGGTCGGTCGCGGTGACCCAGTCGACGATCTTGCGCTCGCCGGTGGTGGTCTCCTGCAGCGCCGGGTGCTCCAGGTCCACGCCGGAGTCCATGATGCCGATGGTGACGCCTCGGCCGTCCCACTTCTTGTGCTGCTTGACGAACTTGACCGCACCGGTCTCGTTCGTCGGCATGTACGGGTTGTCGGCCTTGGTCCGGGCGCCCGGTCCGCTGAGCGTGTCGCCCTGCTTGCCGCCCTTCGTGCCGCCCGGGGCGACCTCGGGCTTCGGGTCGGGCAGCTGGATCTTCTCGTCCAGGTCGATGGTGGCCACGCCCGGCAGCTTGGCGGCCTTGACCGCCTTGCCGGTCGGCACCTTGGCGAGCACGTAACCGATGGTGTCGTAGCGCTCGGTGACGGCCGCTCCGAGGTCCTCGAGGTCGGCGGCGACGTCCTTCGCCTTGCCCTTGTCGGTGGCGACAATCATCGTGACGGTGGGGGCCTTCTTCGCCTCCGCCTCGGCGAGCAGCTTGGCATCGTGCTGATCCAACGACTCGGCGGGGGTGGCCTGCGCGGCGTCGGGTCCGGCAGGAGCGGCGCTCGCGGTGGCGGCACCGCCCGCCACGGTCACGGCGCTGGCCGCCATCACCGAGGCGAAGAGCGCGGCGGAGGTACGCCGGCTCAGGTTTCGGGGTTTACTCACGTTCTCTTTCCTCCAGAGAACTCAGGCGCCCTCAGAAGCAGGGCACGCGTGAGCGAAATCCTTCGTGGTGCCGACCGTCGATGTCACTACCGTCGGGTACGTTGTGACCATCTCGTGATATGCGAGACGCTCATTGTCACATCGAAGATGGTAAGGGCCAATTTCAGTTGGACCGACTTCGATCATCTGAAGTGGAATCGGTGAGCAGCTCCGGCGCTTGGGGCTGTCGGGGTGCCAGCTCCACCTGCCCCGGGGTGGGCAGTTCCTGATCCGACACACCCAGCTCGGCCAGTTTGCGGGCGCTCACCAGCACGCGCGCCTCCAGCGAGCCCACCGCCCGGTTGTACGCGGTGACCGCAGCACCGAGTGAGGCACCGAGCTTGCCGACGTGGTCACCGAGGGTCGACAGCCGTCCGTACAGTTCCCGCGCCACCGTGTGCACGGCCATCGCGTTGCGGGTCAACTGTTCCTGCCGCCACGACCAGGCGACCGTACGCAGCAGCGCGACCAGGGTGGCCGGGGTGGCCAGCACCACGTTGCGGGCGAACGCGTGCTCCAACAGCGTCGGGTCGCGTTGCAGGGCGACGTCCAGGAACGGATCCGCCGGCACGAACAGCACCACGAACTCCGGAGTGGACTCGAACGCGGACCAGTACGACTTGGCGGCCAGCGCGTCGACGTGCGCCCGGAGATGCTTCGCGTGTGCGTCGAGGTGGGTGTCCCGGCCCCGCTCGTCGCGCGCCTCCATCGCGGTGAGGTACGCGTCGAACGGCGCCTTCGCGTCCACCACCACGCTCCGGCCGCCGTGCAGGCGGACCACCAGGTCGGGGCGTACCGTCTGCTGATCGGTGGCGGCGGTCACCTGCTCGGCGAAGTCGCAGTGTTCCAACATGCCGGCGGCCTCGACGATGCGGCGCAACTGATGCTCACCCCACCGCCCGCGTACCTGCGGCGCGCGCAGGGCCGCCACCAGCTGTTTCGTCTCCGTGCGCAGCTCGCCGGAGACCGTGCTCATCGCGCGGACCTGCTCGCGCAGCTCGGCGTACGCGTCGACCCGCTCACGTTCGAGGTCGGCGACCCGCTGCTCGTAACGCCGCAGCGTCTCGTGCAGCGGGGCCACCGCCCGGGCGACCGCCTCCTGCGACTGGGCCGTCGCCTCGTAGCTCAACGCCCGCATCGACTGCTCCAGCCGCCCCTCACCCTCGCGGGTGGCGCGCAGCGTGGCGTCCAGCCGGGCGATCTCGGTCGCCGAGCGGGCCCGGGCGGCGAACCAGCCGACCGCGCCGCCGGCACCGAGACAGACGACGACAACCGCAAGGGTCGAGAACTCCATCCTCAGCAGCTTGCCAAAGACGGGCGCTGCGCACCCGTCCGGGCGCGCAGCGATTCCGCAGCACCGGGCTCGTCGCAGCGGGGATCAGGAACGCGCTGCCCGCGAGTTCCACGCAACTTCCCTGTTACTGCCGCCTCGGCCGGAGTTGAGGCAGCAACATCCCTGAAACTGTGCGGATCTTGGGGCACGATCCGGTGGCTCAGCCGGTGTTGCGCATGCCGGCGGCGATGCCGTTGACGGTGGTGAGCAGGGCGCGTTCCAGTGCCGTGCCGTCGCTGGGGGCGCGTCGGCCACCCGGTGCGGTGGCCACCGCCCGGCCGGCCGCACCGGAGTCGCGGTACTGCCGCAGCAGCGCCACCTGAAGGTGGTGCAACGGCTCCAGGTAGGTGTCGCGTACGGCGAGGGTGCGTTGCAGCACCGGGGAGTTGTCCAGCAGGTCCGGTGAGTCGGTGACCGCGAGAACCTCGCGCCGGGTCAGCTCGTACTCCTGCTCGATCTTGTCGAAGATCGGGTGCAGCTTCTTCGGGACCAGGGTCTCCACGTACCGGCGGGCGATGCCGAGGTCGGTCTTGGTCAGCATCATCTCCACGTTGGACAGGAACGTGCGGAAGAAGTGCCAGTTGCGGTGCATCTCGGCCAGCACGTCGGAGAGCCCGGCCTCCCGGGCGGCGGCCAGACCGGAACCGACCCCGAACCAGCCGGGCACGATCTGTCGGGTCTGGGTCCAGCCGAACACCCACGGGATGGCCCGCAGCCCGGACAGCCCGGCGCCGGTGTTCGGCCGCTTCGCCGGCCGGGAGCCGATGTTCAGCGCGCCGAGCAGCTCGGTCGGGGTGGAAGCCCAGAAGTACGCGGGCAGGTCCGGATCCTCCACCAGCGACCGGTACGACCGGAACGCCGACTCGGAGACCACGTCCATCGTCGCGTCCCAGCGTTCCAGCATCTCGGCCGGTTGCCGGGGGCCGGTGTGCAGCAGCGTCGCCTGGAGCACGGCGGCCACGCTCAGCTCCAGGTTCTCCCGGGCCAGTGCGGGCAGGGTGTACTTGTCGGAGATGACCTCACCCTGCTCGGTGACCTTGATCGCTCCGTCCAGGGTGCCGTACGGCTGGGCCAGGACCGCGTCGTGCGTGGGGCCGCCGCCGCGCCCGACCGTGCCGCCCCGGCCGTGGAAGAGCCGCAGGTGCACGCCGTGCCGGGCGGCCACGTCGCGCAGCGCGCGCTGGGCCCGGTGGATGGACCACTGGCTGGTGGTGATGCCGGCCTCCTTGTTGGAGTCGGAGTAACCGAGCATCACCTCCTGCACGTCACCCCGGGCCGCCACCAGCGCCCGGTACGCCGGCAGTGACAGCAGTTCGTCGAGCAGGTCCCCGCCCGAGTTCAGCTCGGCCGGGGTCTCCAGCAGCGGCACGATGCCGATCCGGGCCCGGCCGCTGTGCACGTCCACCAGGCCGGCCTCGCGGGCGAGCACCACCGCGGCGAGCACGTCGTCCACGCCGAGGGTCATCGAGATGATGTACGACTCGATCACCTCGGAGCCGAACCGGTCCTGCGCCTCCCGGATGGTGCTGAACACGTCGAAGGTCTTGCGGGCCGACTCGCTCAGCGGGGTGTCCGAGGTCGACAGCGGCCGGCGACTGGCCAGCTCGTCGGCGAGCAGCTTGGTGCGCTCCAGGCGGCTCAGCGACGGGTAGTCGTCGACCTCGCCCACCGCCGCGTACAGCTGGGTGAGCACCTCGTGGTGCTTCTCGGCGTGCTCGCGGACGTCCATGGTCGCCAGGTGCAGGCCGAACGCGGAGACGGTACGGATGGTCGAGGCGAGCCGGCCGACGGCGGTGAGTTGACCGGCGTTGCGGGCCAGCGAGGCGCGCAGCAGATCCAGGTCGGCGATCAGCTCGGCCGAACCACGGTAGTCGCGCCCCGGCACGTGCGGCGTGCCCTGGCGCAGCCGGGCGCGGGTGTTGGCGAGCTTGGCCCGGACACAGCGGGCCTTGAGCCGGTACGGCTCCTCGGCGTTGACCCGGCGGAACCGGGGCGCCACCTCGGGCAGCGCGTCGAGGTCGGCGGCGAGGCTGGCGGAGAGGTCGAGCGACACCCCGCGCAGTCGGCGGGACACCGATACCTCGCTGATCAACTCTTCCATCGCCGCCTCGGTGGCGGTCAGGCCATGCTCGTGCTGAATGGCCAGCACCTCGCGGGTCACCGTGGGTGTGACGAACGGGTTGCCGTCCCGGTCGCCGCCGATCCAGGTGCCGAAGGTCAGCGGCCGGGCCGTCGGCGAGGTCTCCACGCCGAGCGTACGCAGCGTCTCGGCGAGATCGTCGAGCACCTGCGGAGCCGCCTCGGCGTACAGGTCACGCAGGTAGTAGATGGCGTTGCGCGCCTCGTCGGTCGGGTCCGGCCGATCCAGCCGCAGCTCGTCGGTCTGCCACATCAGGTCGAGCAACTCGGCCAGCCGCCGGTTCGCCGGGCCCTCGTCGCTGGCGCCGTAGAGGATCGCGTTGGCCGTCTCGGCGTCCAGCTCGTCGGCGATCGCGCGCAGCTTCGACAGGATCGACCGGCGGGCCGCCTCGGTGGGGTGGGCGGTGAAGACCGGACGTACCGCCAACCGGCGGGCCACCGACGCGATCTCCTCGGCCGGCACCCCGCGCTCGGCGATCATCTTGGCCGCCTGATCCAGCCAGCCGCCCTGGATGGCGCGGCGGCGACGCAGGTCGCGGGCCCGGTGTACCTGTTCGGTGATGTTGGCCAGGTGGAAGTAGGTGGAGAAGGCGCGGGCCAGCTTGGTGCCGGTGGTCACGTCCAGGCCGCCGAGTCGCCGGGCGGCGGCCGGGGCGTCGGTGCGGACCTGGGCCCGGATCTCCTCGACGAGGTCGAGCAGCGGGCGACCCTCCTGGCGGGCCAGGGTCTGCCCGAGCAACGTGCCCAGCCTGCGGATGTCGGCGCGGAGGGCGGCGTCGGGTCCGTCATGATCATGCTGGTCGGTCACCATGCGCTCCTCACGTCAAGTACGAAGGACAGCGCTGTCCGACTGCCCCGATCGTATCCACGCGAACCCACCCGGAAGGAAGGGCCCCTTGATAACGCCCTTCGTTCCCGGGGGACCCCAGCCGGACGCCGACGCTGCCGAGGCGCGCCGGTCGAGGACTTCCGGAGGTCGAAAACCGCTGTTCACGGCCGATAGCGTCGGGACATGACCTCGTTGGTCCAGCCCTCGAAGCCTCGATCCTGGCGATCGAGTGGCGATCGTCTCACCCTCCGCCGGCCCGCCAGGTCTCTTCCCGTACGCGTACGAACTGGGGCTGTGCCGGCTGCGTGAGGAGTGCGGCCTGGAGCCGGCCGAGTACCCGACCACCCGGATGGAGAATTCCGTGCGGCGGTGAGGTCCGGTGGATGCGGTCCGGCGACACGTCTCGGTCCGCTACTGACCGCCATGCCGACACGCAACATCCACTCCAGTTACGGGATGTCGCGGTGTCCGCGCCCCGTGGAAGCCGCGACATGCCGCAACTGGCGCTGGGCCCCTCTACCTCAGTCCACGACGCCGAAGGCGCGGACGGTGAAGGTGCCCATGCCGGCAACCCTCGGGGGTGTGGCGGTGAACCGGAAGCCGGCCGGGGGCAGGGCGTCCAGCCCGGTCAGGTGCTCCACGATCGGGATGCCGGCGGCCAGCAGGAGGCTGTGCGCGGGCCGCTCACCACGGGCCGCCGGACCCATGTCGTCAATGTTGATCGAGTCGATGCCGACCAGGGTGGCTTTCGCGTCCACCAGCGCCTGCGCGCCGTCGGCGGTCAGGTAGGGGGCTTCCGGAGTGCCGTACCCGGGGGTGCCGAAGTGCGTGTCCCAGCCGGTGTGCAGCAGCACCGCCTTGCCGGCGACGTCGTACGGCGCCAGCAGTAGCCGGTCCACCGCGCGGGTGCCGGCGGGCAGCCGGACGACGAGTCCGGGCAGGTCGGCGAGCCGGTCCAGCGGAAAAGCGGACAGATCGGCACCGTCGGCGTACCGGTGGGCGGGGGTGTCCAGGTAGGTGCCGGTGTTGGCGATCATGTCGATCCGGGCCACGTGGAACTCGGTGCCCGCGGCGTAATGCTTCCGGGACGCCTCGCGGGTCAGCCACTCGGTGATCTTCGGGGCCGGCCAACCGGGCAGGGTGATCATCCCGTCGGTGACCAGGTGACTCAGCTCGATCAGCCGCCGGGTGGCGCCGTCCGGGCTGCCCCCGACGGCGCGACCGCCCTTGTGCGGTTCCTCGATGACCGTCTTGTTGGTGATCCGTACATCGGAGACCATCAGCAGGCCGAGATGCCGGACGAACAGCGCCGCCAGGTCGGCGTCGTCGATCCGGTCGCCCGCGATGTCCAGCCGGAACCCCTGGGTGCTCAGGCCCCCGCCGTTGGCGAACGCGACCTCCGCGTCGAACCGCACACGATATTCCCCGCTCATCCCCGCAGCCGATCACCCTCCGCCCCGACCAGTCAAGATCCCCGCCCCCTGCCCCCTGCCCCCCTGCCGCCCTGACGAGGCGACAACTTCGGGGAAGGTGTGGCCTTCCTCGCACCGCAGGCTGCACTTTCCCCGAACTTGCGCACGCGGTTCAGGCGGTTCGGGCGGTTCGGGCGGCGGGAAGCGGTGAGGCGGTCAGGGGGTGGAGCTAGGCTGGCATTCGTACACCCCCCGTCCGGTCTGGACGCGGGGTGATCGTCGTGTCCCCACCTCGGAAGTGATCATGACTGCGCTCACCGGACTGTTCGCCGCCGCGTTGGCCGACCCGGGCCTGGCCCGCGTCCGTGACCTGGCGCGCTCCGGTGCTGCCCAGGTCGACGGGCTCGACCTGACCGCCCCGCCCGCGCTGCGCCCGTTCGCGGTCGCCGCCGTCGCGGCCGACCCGACCGACGGCCAGCGCACCGGCGGTCAACGCGCCGACGGCCACCGCACCGGTGGTCAGCGCACCGGCGGTCAACGCGCCGACGGCCACCGCGCCGACGGCCACCGCACCGGTGGTCAGCGCACCGGCGGTCAACGCACCGGCGGTCAACGCGCCGACGGCCAGCGCGCCGACGGCCACAGCATCGACGGCCAGCGCACCGACGGCCACAGCATCGACGGCCACAGCATCGACGGTCAGCGCAACGGCGCGACTGCCGGCGGAGCGGGGCGGGCGGTGCTGGCGGTCACCGCCACCAGCCGCGAGGCCGAGGACCTCGTCGCCGCGCTGGGCAGCCTGCTGCCGCCCGAGCAGGTGGCGATCTTCCCGAGCTGGGAGACGCTGCCGCACGAGCGGCTCTCGCCACGCTCCGACACCGTCGGCCGCCGGCTGGCCGTGCTGCGTCGGCTCGCGCATCCGGACTCGGCGGACGCGCACGGGCGCACCGGCCCGCTGCGGGTGGTGGTGGCCCCCGTCCGCTCGGTGCTGCAACCCCAGCTCAAGGGACTCGGCGATCTGGAACCGGTCCGGTTGGCCGCCGGTGACGAGGCCGACCTGGAGCAGATCGCCCGCCGGCTGACCGACATGGCGTACGCCCGCGTCGACCTGGTCACCAAGCGGGGCGAGTTCGCCGTGCGCGGCGGCATCCTGGACGTCTTTCCGCCCACCGACGAGCACCCGTCCCGGGTCGAGTTCTGGGGCGACGAGGTGGAGGAGATCCGCACCTTCGCCGTCGCCGACCAGCGCACCATCGAGCAGATCCCCCAGCTCTGGGCCCCGCCCTGCCGGGAGCTGCTGCTCACCCCCGAGATCCGGGAGCGGGCCGCCACCCTCGCGCAGCAGCACCCGGAGCTGGCCGAGATCCTGGACAAGCTGGCCGGCGGGGTGCCTGTGGAGGGCATGGAGTCCCTGGCCCCGGCACTGATCGGCAACGACTCGATGGAGCTGCTGCTGGACTGCATGCCAGCCGGCACGCACGTACTGCTCTGCGACCCGGAGCGGATCCGCACCCGGGCGCACGACCTGGTGCGTACCTCGGAGGAGTTCCTCCAGGCCAGCTGGGCCGCGGCCGCCGTCGGTGGCCAGGCCCCGGTCGACCTGGGCGCCGCCGCCTTCCACACTCTCGCCGACGTACGCGCGCACGCCGCGACCCTGCGCCAGCCCTGGTGGACACTGTCCCCGTTCGGCCTGTCCGAGCCGGCCGGCCCAGCGGCGACCCGGCAGCCCTGGGAGGACGAGCCGGCGGCGGTAGACGTCACGCCCGACGACGCCATCGCGGTGGCCCTGGCGGCCCAGCCCGCACCGCTCTACCACGGCGAGACCGCCCGGGTGGTCGACGACCTGAAGCGGTGGGCCAGCGAGGGCTGGTCGATCGCGTTGGTCTTCGAGGGGCACGGTCCCGCCCAGCGGGCCGTCGAGGTGCTCCGGGACGGCGGTCTCGGTGCCCGGCTGACCGACGAGGTGCCGGCCGCGCCCGCCCCGGGTGAGCTGCTGGTCACCTGCGGCAGCCTGTCCGGCGGCTTCGTCGACGAGGCGGCCCGGTTCGTGCTGCTCACCGGCAGTGACGTGACCGGCGGCCGGGGCGTGTCCACCCGTGACATGCGGAAGATGCCGAGCCGGCGGCGCAACACCATCGACCCGCTGGAGTTGCGCGCCGGTGACCACGTGGTGCACGAGCAGCACGGCATCGGCCGGTATGTCGAACTGGTGCAGCGCACCGTCAACGGCGCCTCCCGGGAGTACCTCGTCATCGAGTACGCCCCGAGCAAGCGCGGCCAGCCCGGTGACCGCCTCTTCGTTCCCACCGACCAGCTCGACCAGTTGAGCCGCTACGTCGGCGGCGAGCAACCGACCCTGCACAAGATGGGCGGCTCGGACTGGCAGAAGTCCAAGGCGCGGGCCCGCAAGGCGGTCCGCGAGATCGCCGCGCAGCTGATCCAGCTCTACGCCGCCCGCAAGGCGTCCAAGGGGCACAACTTCGGGCCGGACACCCCGTGGCAGCGGGAGTTGGAGGACGCCTTCCCCTGGCAGGAGACGCCCGACCAGCTCGCCGCCATCGAAGAGGTCAAGCGGGACATGGAGCAGAGCATCCCGATGGACCGGCTGATCTGTGGCGACGTCGGTTACGGCAAGACCGAGATCGCGGTGCGGGCGGCGTTCAAGGCGGTGCAGGACGGTAAGCAGGTCGCGGTGCTGGTGCCGACCACTCTGCTGGTGCAGCAGCACTACAACACCTTCGCCGAGCGGATGAGTCAGTTCCCGGTGACCATCCGGCAGCTGTCCCGCTTCCAGACGCCGAAGGAGGCCGAGCAGACCCTCGCCATGGTCGCCGACGGCACCGCGGACGTCGTCATCGGCACCCACCGGCTGCTGGCGTCGGCCACCCGGTTCAAGTCGCTCGGGCTGGTCATCGTCGACGAGGAGCAGCGCTTCGGCGTCGAGCACAAGGAGCACCTGAAGTCGATGCGGGCGGCGGTCGACGTGCTGAGCATGTCGGCCACCCCGATCCCGCGCACCCTGGAGATGGCGATCACCGGGATCCGGGAGATGTCCACCATCGCCACCCCGCCGGAGGAGCGGCACCCGGTGCTCACCGCCGTCGGTGCGCAGGACGACCGGCAGGTGGCCGCCGCGATCCACCGCGAGTTGCTCCGCGACGGGCAGGTCTTCTACCTGCACAACCGGGTCGAGTCGATCGAGCGGACCGCCCGCCGGTTGCGGGAGCTGGTGCCCGAGGCGCGGGTCGCGGTGGCACACGGGCAGATGGGCGAGGACGCCCTGGAGAAGGTCATGGTCGGCTTCTGGGAGAAGGAGTACGACGTCCTGGTCTGCACCACGATCGTGGAGTCCGGCATCGACATCCCGAACGCCAACACGCTGATCGTGGAGCGGGCCGACCTGCTCGGCCTGGCTCAGCTGCACCAGATCCGGGGCCGGGTCGGCCGGGGCCGGGAGCGGGCGTACGCGTACTTCCTCTATCCGCCGGACAAGCCGCTCACCGAGCACGCCCACGAGCGGTTGGCCACCATCGCCCAGCACACCGAGCTGGGTGCCGGTATGTACGTGGCCATGAAGGACCTGGAGATCCGGGGCGCCGGCAACCTGCTCGGCGGCGAGCAGTCCGGGCACATCGAGGGCGTCGGGTTCGACCTGTACGTGCGGATGGTCGGTGAGGCGGTGCAGGCGTTCAAGGGCGAGCGTCCGGAGGAGGAGACCGATATCAAGATCGACCTCCCGGTGGACGCGCACCTGCCCCACGACTACGTGGGGGTGGAACGGCTGCGCCTGGAGATGTACCGCAAGCTGGCGGAGGCGCGCGACGAGGAGCGGCTGCGCGAGGTGGCCGCCGAGATGTCCGACCGGTACGGCGAGCCGCCCGCGCCGGTGCAGAACCTGATCGCGGTGGCCCGGTTCCGCCTGCTGGCCCGCCAGTACGGCCTGACCGACGTCAGCCTCCAGGGCCGGCACCTCCGCTTCGGTCCGCTGCCGCTGCCCGACTCCAAGCAGCTACGGCTCAAGCGCTACCACCCCGACTCGGTCTACAAGGCCGCCCTCGACCAGGTCAGCGTCCCCCGGCCGATGACCCGCCGGGTGGGCGGCGAGCCACTGCGCGACCAGCCCCTGCTGGACTGGTGCGCCCAACTCCTCTCCGACGTGCTCGGCCCACCCCTCGTCGCCAGCGCACCCGCCGTCGCCGGCTCCCCTCGCTGATCATGAAGTTGTTGTCATGCCACGCCGAGCAGGGGGACAACAACTTCATGATCGACGGGTGGGGTGGCGGGCGCGGGGACCTGTCAGGGGTGGTTGGGGTGGGGCATGAGAGAGTGACGGGCATGCGTGCTCGCCGTCTTGTTGCCGTCGCCAGCGTGGCGGTCGGCCTCATCGCCCTCGCCGGTTGCCGTTCCGAGCCCGGTGTCGCCGCGTACGTCGGTGACCACCGGATCACCGAGGACGCGGTCACCGAGGTCATCGAGGACGCTCAGGCGAAGAACCCGACCCCGACCGAGGGGGCTGAGGCGCCGCCCGGCGAGCAGCCGCAGTTGCCCGGCCAGGAGCCCCAGTTGCCCGGGCGTAGCCAGGTGGTGAGCACCCTGGTGCTCAGCGAGGTCTGCGAGCGGATCTCCGCCGCCGAGGGTTACCGGCCGGAGGGCCAGGTCGACCCCGCGCAGGTGGCACAGGGCATCGGCCTGAACCCGGAGACCGGGTACGTGCGGCAGATCGCCGAGCTGTACACCTGCCTGTCCGGGATTCCGATCGGCGCTCCGGTGGCCCCCACCGAGCAGGAGCTGATCGACCTGGTCGCGGCGGGCAAGCGGGCCGGCGCGGTGCCACCCGAGGTGACCGTCGAGCAGGCCGCCACCCAGCTTGACGGGGATCAACTGCGCCAGGCCCTGGCCAACCGCAACTCGCTGCGTGAGGCCGTCGAGACGTACGACGTGACGGTGAACCCCCGGTACCGGCCGCTGGTGTTCCCGGTGCTGAGCTTCACCGGGCAGGCCATCGCTGTGGGCGTGCCGCTGGGCGAGCCGGCCTCCGACGCGGTCAACGACATCTCCACGCCGAGGCCACGGCCCGAGCCGGCCGTGCCGACCGACGGCTGAGCATGCCCCGGATCGTCCTGCTGGTGACCTCGCCCCGATTGCCGGCCGGGCTGTTGACGGCAGCCGCCTGGGACGTGGTACGCGCCGCTCCGGTGCTGGTCGCCGAGGAGAGCGAGCTGACCACGGCGCTGCGGTCCGCAGGCGCCGAGGTACGGGTGCTCGACGGACCGCCGGTGCCGGCACTGCTGGACGCGGCGGCGGCGCAGGACACCGTGGTCTGGCTGGCCGGCCCGGCCGGGGACGAGTCGCTGGCCCGGGAGTTGGGGCTGCGCCTGGCCCGCGAGCCGGGGCTGGCGGAGCTGGAGCTGATGTACGGCTCCTGGGATCCACCGGGCGCGCGGCTGCTGGACGCGGTGGCGGTGCTCGACCGGCTGCTCTCGCCCGGCGGTGATCCGTGGAAGCGGGCGCAGACCCACCGCAGCCTGGCCGGGTTCCTGCTGGAGGAGAGCTACGAGGCGTACGACGCGATAAGCGCGGGGGACACCGACGCGCTGCGCGAGGAGTTGGGCGACGTGCTGCTCCAGGTGGTGTTGCACGCCCGGCTGGCCGAGGAGTTGCCCGAGGACGAACGCTGGAGCATCGACGACGTGGCCGGTGCGCTGGTGGACAAGATGATCCGGCGCAACCCGCACGTCTTCGCCGGTGCCGAGGCGGGCACCCTGGAGGAGATCACCGCCAACTGGGAGCGGATCAAGCAGGCGGAGAAGGCCCGTGACTCGGTACTCGACGGCATCGCGTTGAGCCAGCCGGCGCTCGCCCTGGCAGCGAAGATCCTGGAGCGTGCCGCCCGGGTCAGCATCACGACGCCCCTGCCGTCACCGGAGGCGCAACCCGATCCCGAGACCACCCTCGGCGCCCAGCTGCTCGCGCTTGTCGCCCAGGCCCGCACGACCGGCCTCGACCCCGAAGCCGCCCTACGCCGCACCACCCTGGGGCACGCCCAAACAATCCGCACCACCGAATCCACCTGCCCACCCACCCCACCCACCCAGCTGAGTTGATCATGAGGTTAGCGGCACCGAATCCGACAATTCGCGCCGCTAACCTCATGATCAACCGGGCTGGGCTGCGCTGGGGTGGGGTGGGCTGGGGTGGAGCGCTGGCGGGCGGGTTTGGGTGGGGGTGGTTAGGGTCGGGGGGTGGAGCGGTTTCAGGTGGTGGGGGAGCGGGTTGTCGAGGCGTTGTTGGGGAGCCGTCCGGGGCTCGCCGGAACGGCGGGAGACCATCGGGTCGACGATCGGCTGCCGGACTTCTCGGGCGACGCGGTCGCGGCGGACCGGGCGATGCTCATCGACGCGGCGAGCGCCCTCGTCGAGATCGACCCCGACGACCTCGACGTCGAGGAGCGCGTCGACCACGCCCTGCTCTCCGCCCTGGTCGACCAGGAGCTGTTCGAGCTGACCGAGATCCGGGGGCACGAGTGGGACCCGCTCGTGCACAACCCCGGTCCACTGCTGCACGCCCTGCTGTCCCGCCCGTACGCGCCGGTGGAGGTGCGGTTGACCGCCCTCGCCGGCCGTCTCGCCGCCGTACCGGACGCGCTGGCGACCGCGCGCGCGACCTTGCGGGACATGCCCCGGGTGCACGCCGAGACGGCGGTCGGGCAGTTCACCGGTGTTGCCGCGCTGATCCGCGACGAGGTTCCCGCGTTGCTGGCGCACGCTCCCGCCGGCATCGGCCGGATCGAGCCGGCCGCCACCGCGGCGCTGGCCGCGCTCGACGAGTTCGTCGCCTGGCTGCGCGGCGGCCTGGCGGCCGACGCCGGCCCGGGTCGCGACCCCCGGCTCGGCCGGCGGCGCTGGGAGGCACGCCTGTGGCATGCGCTCGACACCGAGCTGGGTGCCGCCGAGATCCAGCGCCGGGCCTGGGCGAACCTCGACCGGGTCACCGACGAGATTCGTGCGGCGGCGGTCGAGCTGGTCGGCGGTCCGGCCGACGACGAGACCGTACGCCGGGCCCTCGACCTGCTCGCTGCCGAACATCCCGACGACCACACCATCGTCGACCTGGCCTCGATCACCCTGGACGAGGCGAGTGACTTCGTCCGCGCGCACGACCTGGTGACCGTGCCGGAGGATCCGTGCGCCATCCAGGTGATGCCGGAGTTCGCCCGGGGCGTGGCGGTGGCCTACTGCGATGCGCCAGGTGGTCTGGAGACGGCTGCCGTGCCGACGTTCTACTGCATCGCGCCGACGCCTGTGGACTGGCCCGCCCGCCGGGTGGAGTCGTTCTACCGCGAGTACAACGACCACATGATCCGCAACCTCACCGTGCACGAGGCGATGCCGGGCCACTTCCTCCAACTCGCCCACGCCCGACGATACGCCGGCTCCACCCGGGTACGGGCGTTGATCCGCTCCGGCCCGTTCGTCGAGGGGTGGGCGGTCTACGCCGAGGAGCTGATGGTCGGCCGCGGCTTCGCTGGCCTGCCGGTGCGGTTGCAGCAGCTGAAGATGCAGCTACGGATGACCCTCAACGCGCTGCTCGATCAGCTGACGCACGCCGAGGACCTGCCCGAGGCCGAGGCGATGGCGCTGCTGACCGGCCGCGGCTTCCAGGAGGAGGGCGAGGCGGCCGGCAAGTGGCGTCGCGCGCTGTTGACCTCGGCGCAGCTGTCGACGTACTTCGTCGGCT
The DNA here is from genome assembly GCF_027497175.1 of Verrucosispora sp. WMMD573. Taxonomy (NCBI): domain Bacteria; kingdom Bacillati; phylum Actinomycetota; class Actinomycetes; order Micromonosporales; family Micromonosporaceae; genus Micromonospora; species Verrucosispora sp. WMMD573. The sequence continues at coordinate 2,348,483 of NZ_CP114901.1, forward strand.
ACAGCGAGGTGGCCGAGATCGCCGCCGCCCGACCGCATCACGTGTCGCTGCGGGACTGGCACGACCGGATGCTCGCCCACGGCAGTCCACCCCCGCGTCACCTGCGCACCCTGCTCGACCTGTAGGCCGCAGGCAGCCCGGCTGCCCGGGTTTGGATCACGGACCCTCGGTGCGTCGGTCCACCACGTCGGCGCCCGCCGGCAGGTCGAAGGCACCGCCGTCGACCTGATCGCGGAAGCGGCTCAGCGCCAACTCGACAGGTTGCCCGTCGACCTGCCCGGTGAAGCTGCCCAGCGCGCCCTCCCCGGTGACGCAGGCGGTGAAGCTTTCCGCGGCCTGTCGTACGTCGACACAGGTCGCGTGGTGGCCGACGACAGTGCTGCTGCGCTCGGTGATGACCGCGTCCGGATCCAGCGCCGCGGCGGTCAGTCGACCCATCACCATCGGAGGAGTGACCAGCCCCTGTAGCTCGGCCTCGGCGAAGACCACGACCGAGGGCTTGCTGTTGGGCGCGGGCGGTTCCTCCAGGGTGCAGACCGGCCGGTCGCCGTCGGTGTCGCACCGGGTGGTCGCTTCGTCGGTGACGGTCAGCTTTCCGCCGGGCCAGGTGTAGCTGGACCGGGCCGGGTCCTGTGACTGGACGAACGAGGCGCTCCGCCCGCCGGGAAGCTGGTACTCCGCCGAGTAGGTCAGCTCCAGTGCCCGGTCCATCCGCGCGGCGAGGTCGTTGACGATGTCGGATCGCCCCATGGCCCGGCCGGCATCGTCCAGAGCCTGACAGCCGGTAACGGTGAGCAACGCGATGACCGACACAGCGAGCGTACGGAGAGTGGTCGAGGCGGCGGGCATGGCGACCAGCCTTGTCGATCGGGTCCCGCTCGTGCAAACCGGTTGCCGGTTGAGGTACGAGAATCCGGGAATGTCCGACCCGTCGGGTACCGGAGCGTGGTCGTTGACCCGCCCGGTCGCCGTGCCGGGCAGCGGGGACCGATACGCTGCGTTCAACACCTGCCGCTGCCGCACCGTCGCGGCCCAAACCGGACGAGACCACACGAACGAGGAGCGACTCAGTGGCAACCATCGAGGTAATCGAGGCTCGGGAGATCCTGGACTCGCGGGGCAACCCGACGGTCGAGGTCGAGGTCGGGCTCGACGACGGCACGATCTCCCGGGCGGCGGTGCCCTCCGGCGCCTCCACCGGCGCCTTCGAGGCGATCGAGCTGCGCGACGGTGACAAGGGCCGCTACCTGGGCAAGGGAGTGGAGAAGGCGGTCGCCAACATCGAGGACCGGATCGTCGACCAGCTGATCGGCTACGAAGCCAGCGAGCAGCGGGCGATCGACCAGAAGATGCTCGACATCGACGGCACCGACAACAAGGCCGAGCTGGGCGCAAACGCGATCCTCGGGGTGTCCCTGGCGGTGGCGAAGGCCGCGGCCGGCAGCGCCGACCTGAGCCTCTTCCGCTACCTGGGCGGGCCGAACGCACACCTGCTGCCGGTGCCGATGATGAACATCCTCAACGGTGGGGCGCACGCCGACAGCAACGTCGACATCCAGGAGTTCATGATCGCGCCGATCGGCGCGCCGAGCTTCCGGGAGGCGCTGCGCTCCGGCGCCGAGGTCTACCACGCGCTCAAGTCGGTGCTGAAGAAGAAGGACCTGTCGACCGGGCTCGGCGACGAGGGCGGCTTCGCGCCGAACCTGCCGACCAACGCCGCCGCGCTGGACCTGATCGCCGAGGCGGTGGAGAAGGCCGGCTACCGGCTCGGCACCGACATCGTCTTCGCCCTCGACGTGGCCGCCACCGAGTTCTTCGCCGACGGCAGCTACACCTTCGAGGGCGCGGCCAAGAGCGCCGCGGAGATGAGCGAGTACTACACCAAGCTGGCCGACGCGTACCCGATCGTCTCCATCGAGGACCCGCTGGCCGAGGACGACTGGACCGGCTGGCAGACGCTGACCGGGGCGATCGGCGACCGGGTCCAGATCGTCGGCGACGACCTGTTCGTCACCAACCCGCAGCGCATCGCCCGGGGCATCGCCGAGCAGGCGGCCAACGCGGTGCTCGTCAAGGTCAACCAGATCGGCTCGCTCACCGAGACGCTCGACGCGGTGGACCTGGCCCACCGGGCCGGCTTCAAGTGCATGATGAGCCACCGCTCCGGCGAGACCGAGGACACCACCATCGCCGACCTGGCGGTGGCCACCGGTTGCGGCCAGATCAAGACCGGTGCCCCGGCGCGGTCGGACCGGGTCGCGAAGTACAACCAGCTGCTGCGGATCGAGGAGGAGCTGGCCGACGCGGCGCGGTACGCCGGGGCGGGCGCGTTCCCGCGCTACCGTTCCGCCTGACGGATGCCGTACCTCGGGGGAGGGGTGTGATGCAGCAGCGCCGCACGCCGGGTGGTCAGCGTCCGGTCCGTCGGCCGGCCCGCGCCGGCCGGCCTGGCACGGCCCGCGACGGCGGTGTCCGCGCCGAGTCGCGGTCCGCCGCCGGCCGGGCGCCGTCGGCCGCCCGAGGCGCCGAGGGCGTACGCTCCGCGAAGCGCCCCGCCGCCGCCCGGCGCACGGCTGCCGGTGGTGCGGTGACGCGGCTGTCCGCACCCCGATCCCGAGGTCTCACCGGCCGGGCCACAGTGCTGTTCGCGGTGCTGATCGCGCTCGCCCTGGCCTACACCTATCCGGTCCGGGTCTACCTGGATCAGCAGGCCGACATCGAGCGGATGGAGGCTGCGCAGGCGGCCCAGCGGAAGCTGATCGCCGAGCTGACCACCCAGGCGGAGAAGTGGCAGGACGAGGCGTACATCGAGACCCAGGCCCGGGAGCGGTTCTTCATGCGGCGGCCCGGTGAGAAGATGCTCATTCTGCTCGACGACCCGGCCGGCGCGGCCCGCGAGGCGGGCACCGAGCAGGGTCCGGCCGCTCCGGTCACCCCCGACCCCTGGTACGACACTCTCTGGTCCAGTGTCCGGGCCGCCGACGCCCACCAGACCGAAGACTGAGCACCCGACGAGAGATGGCATCGTGACTGTCGTACCACCGCAGGAGCCGGCGGCGGCCTCCGTACCCGCGCCCAAGCGGGAGCTGGCCACGGAGGCCGATCTGGCCGGGGTGGCCGCGCAGCTCGGACGCCCGCCCCGAGGCACCCGGGCGGTGGCCCACCGGTGCCCGTGCGGCCTGCCCGACGTGGTGGAGACGACTCCCCGGCTGGCCGACGGCACCCCCTTCCCGACGCTGTTCTACCTGACCTGCCCCCGGGCGACCGCGGCGTGCAGTCGGCTGGAGTCGGCCGGCCTGATGAAGGAGATGGCGGAGCGGCTGGCCACCGACCCGGAGCTGGCCGCCCGGTACCGCGCCGCCCACGAGGACTACCTGGCCCGGCGGGACGCCATCGCCGAGGTGCCCGAGATCGCCGGTATCTCGGCCGGCGGGATGCCCGGCCGGGTCAAGTGCCTGCACGTCCAGCTCGGCCACGCGCTCGCCGTCGGGCCGGGGGTGAACCCGTTCGGCGACGAGACGCTCGACCTGGTCGAACCGTGGTGGACGACCGGACGCTGCGTCGACGTCCCGGAGGCCGGGTGAGCGAGGGCGACGTCATGGTCCGGCGGGCCCGGACCGCCGATGTGCGGGCGATCCGACAGCTGGTCGACACCTACACCGACGATCGCCGTCTGCTCAGCAAGGCCACGGTCACCCTGTACGAGGACGTGCAGGAGTTCCGGGTCGCCAGCCGGGTCTCCGACGGTGCGGTGGTGGGCTGCGGCGCGCTGCACGTGATGTGGGAGGACCTCGCCGAGATCCGTACGGTGGCGGTCGATCCCCGCTGCCGGGGCCAGCGGATCGGGCACCGGATCGTCGCGGAGCTGATCGACGCGGCACGGGAGCTGGGGGTGGCCCGTATCTTCGTGCTGACCTTCGAGACCCGGTTCTTCGGCACGTTCGGCTTCACCGAGATCGACGGTGCCCCGGTGCCGCATCCGGTCTACGAACAGCTCCTGCGTTCGTACGACGAGGGTGTCGCGGAGTTCCTCGACCTGGAACGCGTCAAGCCGAACACGCTGGGCAACACCCGCATGCTGCTACGCCTCTGATGGCGCATCGGCCCAGTTTACGGGTGCGGCGGTAGGGTTTCGGCGTGACGACTCGTGTGGCGGCCATCGACTGTGGCACCAATTCGATCCGGTTGCTGATTGCGGATCTGCCGGATCCGTCGGCGGAGCCGGGCGCCCCGCTTGTCGACCGGAGCCGGCGGATGGAGATCGTCCGGCTCGGTCAGGGGGTGGACGCCACCGGCCGGCTCGCTCCGGAGGCGATCGAGCGGACCCGGGTCGCGCTCGCCGACTACGCCGCCGAAATCGACAAGCTGGGTGCCGAACGGGTACGGATGTGTGCCACGTCGGCCAGCCGGGACGCGGAGAACGCGGCCGACTTCCGCGCCATGGTCGAGCAGACGCTCGGCGTCGCGCCGGAGGTGGTCAGCGGGGACGAGGAGGCGCGGCTGTCGTTCACCGGAGCGGTGCGCGGCCTGCCCGCCGACGCGCCGTCGCCGTACCTGGTGCTGGACATCGGTGGTGGGTCGACCGAGTTCGTCGTCGGCACCCGGGACGGTGGGGTCGACGCCGCGATCTCCATGGACATCGGCTGCGTCCGGATGACGGAGCGGCACCTGCACGGCGACCCGCCGAGCCTGGACGAGATCGCCGCCGCCCAAGCTGACATCGCGGTTGCGGTGGATCGGGCGCTGACGGCAGTGCCGGGACGGGAGGCGGCCACGCTTGTCGGGCTCGCCGGCTCGGTCACCACCGTGGTCGCGATCGCCGAGGGCCTCACCGGGTACGACCCGGCCCGCATTCATCACGCCCGGGTGTCGTACGACCGGGTGGCGGAGGTGACCGCCGACCTGCTGGCCATGACGCGCGAGCAGCGGCTGGCCATCCCGGTGATGCATCCCGGCCGCGCGGACGTGATAGGTGCCGGCGCGTTGGTGCTCCGCGTCGCCATGGAGCGGGCCGGCATGGCCGCGGTGGTCGCCTCCGAGCACGACATCCTCGACGGCATCGCCTGGAGTCTCGCAAACGCGAACGGGAGGTATCGGCGCTAGCGCGAACAGGAGGTGAATGCCACTGTTCCGGCATCTTCCCGGCGGTGGTCACCGCGTGGCAGGCTACCCGCACGTAGGACCACTGGGCGACCAGCCAACGATGACTGACCGCTAGGAGGACGGGCCGATGGGCGAGATGGTGACCTACCGTGGTGATGGCGGCACGGGTGAGGGATATCTCGCGATACCTGCCACCGGCGCGGCAAGCCCGGCAGTGATCGTGATTCAGGACTGGTGGGGCCTGGTGCCGCACATCAGGTCGGTGGTGGACCGTTTCGCCGAGGCGGGCTTCGTCGCCCTCGCCCCCGACTTCCGGCACGGTGGGCCGGCTGGGAAACCGAGTGAGCCGCGACGCCTGCTCAACGGGCCACAGATGGACGAGACGGCGCGGGAGATCGCCGCCGCCGCCGACTACCTCGCCGGCCGGGTCGAGGTCACCGGCAAGGTGGGCTGCGCCGGCTTCTGCGCCGGAGCCAGTCTGGCGCTGTGGGCAGCGAACTTCTCCGAGCGGATCGTCGCCACCGCCGCCTTCTATCCCCGGTTGCCCTGGGAGGGCATGCGTACCGAGTGGACCGACTACGCGGGCAAGGACGCGCTGGTGCACTGCTCCGAGGCGGACGGCACCTCCGCGGACCCGGGTGTCCAGGCGGTACGCCGGGCAATCGAGAGCTCCGGCGGCAATTGCCAACTGCACGACTACCCGGGCACCGCGCACGCCTTCTTCAATGAGGACCGGCCCGAGAAGTTCGACCAACGGGCCGCCACCAGCGCCTGGGCGCGCACCCTGGAACTCTTCCGGGCCAAGCTTGGCTGAGTCGCGTACCCCCGTCGAAGTCGTCGCCCGCGCCGCCCGGGCGACGGATCTGGCCGACCTGGACGATGCTGTCGCCGACTGTTTCGCCTGCCCCCGGCTGGTCGACTGGCGGGAGGAGGTCGCCCGCACGAAGCGGGCGGCCTTCCGCGATCAGGAGTACTGGGGACGGCCGGTGCCCGGCTTCGGCGATCCGACGGCCCGGATCGGCATCCTCGGGCTGGCCCCGGCCGCGCACGGCGGCAACCGCACCGGTCGGATCTTCACCGGCGACCGGTCCGGTGACGTGCTCTTCGCCGCCCTGCACCGGGCCGGCCTGGCCAACCAGCCGACGAGTGTGGCCGCCGACGACGGACTGGCGCTGCGCGAGACGAGGATCTTCGCCGCCGTACGCTGCGCCCCACCGGAGAACAAGCCCACCCCGGGCGAGCGGGACACCTGCGCGCCCTGGCTGCATCGGGAGGTCGAGCTGATCCGGCCGACGCTGCGGGTGGTGGTGGCGCTGGGTGCTTTCGCCTGGGCCGCGTGGTGGCCGGCGTTACGCGCCGGGTACGGCGTCCCTCCGCCCAGCCCGCGACCGTCGTTCGGGCATGGGGCACACTGGTCCGGCACGGCCGGACCGGAACTGCTCGGTTGTTACCACGTCAGCCAGCAGAACACCTTCACCGGCCGGCTGACACCAGAGATGCTGGACGATGTGTTCGCCCGGGCGAAACTGCTGGCCGGGGTGGACTGAGGCGGCGGGGCGATGACGATGGCGGACGGTACGCGTACCGTCCGCCGTACGCCCCGATGGCCCGGAGGTAACCGATGGACGTGCTTCGCAGCTGGTGGCCGGTGACGGCGGTGATCGCCCTGCTGGCCGCCGTCACCCTGGCCACCGCGCACTCGTCGATCGGCGCGAGCCGGATACCGCCCGCCGTCAAGGATGCGCCCTTCGTGTTGGAGTACCCGAGTGGGGAGCCGCGTCCGTCGATCCCGGCCGAGCCCCGCGAGGCCGCCGAGGAGACCCGGACCCGGATTCCGTCCTGGCTCGGCGCGGTAGCGGTCGCGGTGCTCGGGCTGGCGCTGCTCGCCGCCCTCAGCTATCTGCTCTGGACCGTGGCGCGGGGGGTGGCGCGTCGGGTCACCCGGGCACTGCCCGCGCAGCCGACCCGGCGCAGCGCCGAAGGTACCGCCGCGGAGGTGGTGGCGGCCGTCGACGCCGGCCTGGTCGACCTGGACGACCGCGCCACCGACCCGCGGACCGCGGTGATCGCCTGCTGGGTACGCCTCGAAGAGGCCGCGGCCGTCGCCGGGGTGCCCCGGCTGACCGGCGACACCCCCACCGACCTGGTCACCCGGCTGCTTCGTGGTGACCCGTCCACCGGCGTGCCGGCGATCGTGAGCGCCGACGTGCTGGCCGAGTTCGCGGACGTCTACCGCGAGGCCCGGTACGCCACCCGCCCGGTGGACGAACGGACCAGGGACCAGGCCCGGGCGGCGCTGCGCCGGTTGCGCGGCGAACTGACCGCACTGGCCGAGCGGGAGCCGACGTGAGCAGCACGAGCATCGACGACCTGCTCAGCTTCTCCGAGGAGCGGCCGATCCAGTCCGAGCCGCGCCGGGGCGGGCGGCTGCGTACCGTCGCCGGCGTGCTCGGTGTCACCGCTGCGGTGACCGTGGTGGCCATCGCCGGGCTGCGCGCGGTCGGCCTGCGGGTGTCGTTGCTGGTGCTGGTCGCTGCCGTGGTCGCGCTGCTGGTGGTACGCCGGATCGTCGCCACCCTCGCCCCACCACCGAAATCCGGCCAGGGCGGTTCGTCGTCGCGGGGTGGTGAGGAGCCGGGCACCTACAACTGGGACGCCCGGGACGCGCTGCGAGCGGCGATCAACGGTTGGGCGACTCCCCTGGAGTGGTCCAAGACCCGCCCCGAACGGTTCACCACTGTGATCCTGCCCCGCCTGGCCGAGCTGGCGGACGAGCGGATGCGCCTGAAGCACGGCGTCACCCGCGAGTCGGATCCGGCCCGGGCCCGCGCCCTGCTGGGCGATGACCTGTCGACGTTCCTGGAAACCCCACCCCGCCGCACCCCTTCGCCGCGCGACCTCGCGGCGATCGTCGCCGAACTGGAGAAAATCTGATGAACGACGTCGGCCGGACGATGCCCCCCGCCGAGGTAGGTCGCCTCGCCCGGGCCGTACTGGACGCGGTGGGTCAGGTCGTGGTCGGCAAACGGGACGCCCTGGAGTTGGTGCTGGCCGGCATCCTCGCCGGCGGCCACGTGCTGCTCGAAGATCTGCCGGGGCTGGGCAAGACACTCACCGCGCGCTCCTTCGCCCAGGCGTTGGGCCTTGATTTCCGGCGCCTCCAGTTCACCCCCGACCTGCTGCCCGCCGACGTCACCGGCTCGTTCCTCTACGACCAGCGCAGCGGTGACTTCACCTTCCGGGCCGGGCCGGTCTTCACCAACCTGCTGCTCGCCGACGAGATCAACCGGACCCCGCCGAAAACTCAGTCGGCCCTGCTGGAGGCGATGCAGGAGAAGCAGGTGTCGGTGGAGGGCGTGACGTACCGGCTGGACGAGCCGTTCCACGTGCTCGCCACCGCCAACCCCATCGAGTACGAGGGCACCTATCCGTTGCCGGAGGCGCAGCTGGACCGGTTCCTGCTGCGGGTGTCGTTCGGCTACCCGGCGCAGGACGAGGAATGGGAGGTGCTGCGTCGGCGGATGGCGCGCCGCCGGGAGGAGGCCGACATCAAACCGGTGGTCGACGCCGGCACGCTGCGCGCCATGCAGGCGGCGTTGGAGGACGTCGTGGTGGAGGACTCGGTGGGCCGGTACATCGTGGCGTTGACCGCGGCCACCCGCGAGCACCCGTCGGTGCTGGTGGGCGCCTCGCCGCGGGGCTCGCTGGCGCTGATGTTGCTGTCCCGGGTGCGGGCGGTGCTCTCCGGGCGGGACTACGTGGTTCCCGAGGACGTCAAGGACGTCGCTGCCCCGGCGCTGGCCCACCGGATCACGTTGCGGCCCGAGATGTGGCTGCGTCGGGTCGATCCGTCCTTCGTGGTCGGTGAGGTTCTCGACGGCACCCCGGCGCCGGCCAGTGGCGCGCTGCCCAGCTACGCCGCCGGCCGGCCGGGAGACTGACCCGGCGTGAGCGAGCGGAGCGAGCGAACGGCACCCACCAACTGGACGCCCACCTGGGCGTTCGGTCGGGCGGTGCTGATCACCGGCCTGCTTCTGGTCGCCGCGGTGCTGCTGGGACGGGTGGATCTGATCGTGCTGGCCGTCCCGTTCGCGCTCGGCACCGCGTACGCGTTGCGACGCCGGCCCGTCGAACTGCCCCGGGTGTGGCTCAGCGCCGACGAGGACCCACTGGTGGAGGGCGGTGCGATGACCGGGACGGTCACCGTCGGCAACCCGGGCACGGTCCCCTACGACGTGGCGGTGCTGCGTACCCGGGTCTCACCGTGGTTGCGGGTCGAACGCGCGGGTGTCGCCGGCAGCACGGTCGTCGGCGCCGGCCGAGCCGCCGGTGCCGGTCGACCGACCGTGGCGGATCGACCGTTCGTCACGTCGGTCGCGCCGGACACCGCCGTCGACCTGGAGTTGGCCGGTACCGCGCTGCGGTGGGGTCGGCATCCGCTGGGCCCGGCCGGCGCCCGGGTGGCCGCCGCGCAGGGCCTGCTCGTCTCGCGTGCGGTGATCGTCGAACCGGTCCGGTCGAAGGTGTACCCGAAGACCGAGCCGTTCGAGGCGGTCGAGGTGATGCCCCGGGCCGCCGGCCTGGTCGGGGCCCACCACTCGCGTCGTCCCGGTGAGGGAGGCGAACTCGCCGGGGTGCGGGTCTTCGCCCCCGGTGACCGGTTGCGCCGCATCGACTGGCGGGTGTCGCTGCGGGCCCGGCAACTGCACGTGGCGGCCACTCTCTCCGACCGGGACGCCGAAGTGGTCGTGCTGCTCGACGTGCTGGCCGAGGCGGGTCGCTCCGGTGGGGTCACCGGCACGGCGTCGGTGTTGGACACCACGGTCCGGGCGGCCGCCGCCATCGCCGAGCACTACCTGCACCGGGGTGACCGGGTGGCGCTGCTGGAGTACGGCCCGAGTGCCCGGCGGCTGCGCCCGGCAACCGGACGACGGCAGTACCTGACCGTGCTGGAGTGGCTGTTGGACGTGAAGGCCCAGTCCTCCCCGCACGAGCCGTACGACCACGTGTTCGGCCCGCAACTGCTCTCCGCGGACGCGTTGGTGGTGGTGCTCACCCCGCTGCTGGAGGAGCGGTCCGCCCAGATGCTGGCCCGGTTGGCCCGTTCGGGGCGGTTCGTGGTGGCCGTCGACACGCTTCCGGCGGACCTGTCACCACCGAAGGATCGGGGCTGGGCCGAGGTGGCGTACCGGCTGTGGCGACTGGACCGGGACACGATGATCGCGCAGTTGCGGGAGCACGGGGTGCCGGTGGTGCCGTGGGCCGGCGCCGGCAGTCTCGACCAGGTGCTGCGCGACGTGGCGAGGCTGGCCACCGCCCCCCGGGTGGGTGGCCGGTGATGGGGGCGGTCATCGGGCGGGTTCGGGCGTTGCGGACCGTCGCGGCACGGATCTCCCTGGCTCCCGTGCTGGTCCGGGTGGGGATCTTCCTCAGCGCACTTGTGGGGTTGCTGCTGGCCTATCCCGCCGAGGTGGTGGCGGGGGAGGCGCTGGGCCCGCTGGTGGCGGTCGCGGTGCTGCCGGCGGTTCTGCCGCGCCGGCTCTGGCCGACCTTCGCCGCCCTGGTCACGGTCGGCGGATGGCTGCTCGCCACCGACGGATATGACCGACCTATCGCGTTGTGGCGGCTGATGGCGGTGGCCGGGGCGCTCTACCTCACCCATACGCTCTGCGCGCTGGTGGCGGTGTTGCCGTACGACGCCGTGGTGGATCCGGACGTGATAGTGCGTTGGCTCACCCGGGCCGCCGGAGTGTTGCTCGCCACGTCGGTGCTCGGCGTGCTGCTGCTCGAACTCTCCGGCGCCCGGGCCGGCGGTGGCGGCTGGCAGGCGGTCACCCTGGCCGGTCTGTTGCTGGCCGTCGGGATGACCGCGTTGCTGGCTGGGCTGCTGCGACGCAGGTGATCGCGGGGCCGCCGAGGTCCGAGTGACAAGCGGTGTGCCCGCGTCCAGGGTGGCGACATCGGCCGGCGTTACCGGGGTCACAGCCGCCTTGTGCTCGGTCACAGAAGGGGGCCGCACCCGGGATTACCGCTGTCGGTGGGGGAAAGATGGTAGGCGTGAATCCGAAGCGGATCCTTGTGGTGGGCGCCGGGCACGTCGGTCTCTACGCGGCGCTGCGCCTGTCGAAGAAGCTGAGTCCCCGTGAGGCTGAGGTCGTCGTCGTCGACCCCCAGCCGCACATGACGTACCAGCCTTTCCTGCCCGAGGCTTCGGCGGGAAACATCTCCCCACGGCACTCCGTGGTGCCGCTGCGTCGGGAGTTGCGCCGGTGCAAGGTGGTGGCCGGTGCGGTCACCCGGATCGACCACGCGAGTAAGACCGCCACGGTGCAGCCGATCATCGGCCCGCCCCGCGAGATCACCTATGACCACGTGGTGGTCGCCCCCGGCTCGGTCTCCCGGACCCTGCCCATCCCCGGCCTGCACGAGCACGGCATCGGCTTCAAGACCATCGGTGAGGCCATCTATCTGCGCAACCACGTGCTCGAACAGCTCGACGTGGCCGCCGCCACCACCGACCCGGAGGTACGCCGTCGGGCGCTGACCTTCGTCTTCGTCGGCGGCGGGTACGCCGGCATCGAGGCGCTGGCCGAGATGGAGGACATGGCCCGCCACGCGCTGAAGTACTACCCGGAGCTGAACACGTCGGACATGCGGTGGGTGCTGGTCGAGGCCACCCAGCGGGTGCTCCCGGAGGTCGACCGGGACATGGGCGCCTACACGGTGCAGCAGTTGCTGAAGCGGGACATGGATATCCGGCTCGACACCCGGCTGGAGTCCTGCGTCGACGGGGTGGTCAAGCTCTCCGACGGGGACAGCTTCAGCGCGGACACCATCGTCTGGACCGCCGGGGTGAAGCCGTCGCCGATGCTGGACGCGACCGACTTCCCCCGCGAGGAGCGGCGCCGGGTCACCTGCCTGCCGACGTTGCAGGTGGTCGACGGTGACCGCGTGGTCGAGGGCGCCTGGAGCGCCGGCGACTGCGCCGCCGTACCTGATCTGACCAAGCCGCCGGGCAACTACTGCTCGCCGAGCGCACAGCACGCGGTACGGCAGGCCCAGCGGATGGCCGACAACATCGTCGCCGTGATCCGGGGCCGTGCGCCGGTGCCCTACAAGCACAAGCACGCCGGCAGCGTGGCCAGCCTTGGCCTGCACAAGGGTGTGGCTCAGGTCTACGGCATCAAGATGACCGGCTGGCCGGCGTGGTTCATGCACCGGACTTACCACATGAGCCGGATTCCGTCGCTGAACCGGAAGGTCCGGGTCGTGGTCGACTGGACGCTGGCGTTCGTGCTCAAGCGCGAGGTGGTGGCCCTCGGCCAGTTGCACGACCCGCGCGAGGAGTTCGCCGAGGCGTCCCAGCCACCGTCGAAGGTGTGAGCGCACGTGGGGTGCCGATGGCTCCCCACGTGCTCAGACCCGCCAGTACCAGGCGTCGGTGAGTCGGGTCGAAGGTCCGTAGAGCGCCTCCAACGTCAGCCGCAGACTGTCGGCGTGCGCGGTGTCGGCCGCCAGCACCACGCACGAGGCGCCCCAGTGCGCGACGTCCTGCGTGGCGCGGCGGCGCTGCTCGTCCCCGACGACGGGCCGAAGGCCGCTGCGGGCCACGTCGGCCAGCAGGGCGGAGGTGGGTCGGGGGGCGACGCCCATCGCGGCGCTGCCGCCCCGGCCGTGCGGGCCGATGAAGAAACCCTGCGGCATGCTGAACTCGGCGTTGACGGCGGTCGCCCAGCGCATCGGCCAAGGTTCCTTGGGGGTGGCCAGCGGCACCGGTACCAGGACGCCGCCCGGCTCGACACAGGTCTTCCAGTGGCCTGCGGTGATGAACTCCGGAACCGGCGGGCGTTGTGCGGTGGGCAGCGGCGCGGGGAGCAGCGGTACCACCGCCACGGCGACCGCGACCAGCGTGAGCCGGCGGGCACGGCCCGCGCCGCGCAGCGCCCGGTCGACCGCCAGCACCAGCAGCGTCGCCATCAGCGGCGGTACGGCCAGGGCGAACCGCATCGGTAGCGCGCCGTCGACCACCGGCACCCCGCCGAGCAGTGCGTACGGCCCGGGCAGGCCGGAGCCTTCGCCGTCGAGAACCACCTCGGGGCCGAGCGACAGCGCACCCATCACGAGAATTCCGGCGGCGCAGGCCAGCACCAGCGGGCGGCGTCCCAGCCAGGCGGCGCAACCGACGGTGACCACCAGCAGCGGCCAACCCAGGAAGGTGTTGTACTCGGCCGGGCCGGTGCTCAGCTGGGCGGAACGGTCGTCGCCGAGCATCGAGAGCGGCGAGATCGCCCACCAACTTCGCAGGTCGGCCGAGAAGTAGTGCGGGCTGAACATGCCGTCGGCGACGCCGAGAGGCCCGGCGAACTGGAACCACAGCGGACGGGCGAGCACCAGCAGGGCCGTACCGGTGGCGAGGGCCATCGCGCCGGCGAAGGCGGGCATCGCCCGGCGGGCCAGATCGCGGTCTGTAATGATCATCGTGACCGCCATCACCAGCAGGGTGAGCGCGGCGAGGAACAGCACCTCCTCGCCGATGAACACCTGGGCGGACACAGCGGCGGCGAGCCCGATCGCGGAGGTGATCAGCCGACGTCGGCGCGGCTCGGCGGCGGGCAGGCCACCCGGTCCGGGGCGGGCGGCGGGATCGGCGGCCCGTAGCAGGCGTACCACCAGCCAGACGATGACCGGCAGCAGCCACTGCGCCGTCATGTGCAGGTGGCTGTTGCTCTGGGACACCATGCCAGGAGCGAAGCCGCACAGCCCACCGCCCAGCGTCGCGGCGGCCCGGTGAACCCGCAGCGTACGGCTGAACAGGAGGTACCAGGCGGTCGCGGTGCCGGCCAGGTTGACCGTTACCAGCAGGGCGAAGGTGACCGGAGCGCCGAACGCCAGGGTGACCGGGGCGCACAGCACACCGAGGGCGATGACCGACGTGTTGGCCATCAGATTGACCCCGACAGGGGCGTTGAGCCGGTCGGTGGACAGGCCGAAGTCGCCCAGCAGCGCCCGCGCGTCGACGGCCAGGAACCACTCGTAGAGCACCTGGTCCTCGGGGTTGAGGGCGAGCACCAGACCGGTCGGGTCGGCCCAGAGCCGGTGGGTGAGCGCGCCGGCGAGCGCCGCGTAGAAGAGCCCGACCAGCAGGTCGATCCGGTTCCGGCCGGTGCTTCGGACCAGCCGGGTCAGCCACCGTGCGGGTACCCGTACGACTTGGTGATCCGCCTGCGTTGCCGTGTCGTCGGTAGGGGCGAGAGGTGCGCGGCTGCTCACGGCCTCGACCCTAGTGGCGGTGCTCGGCGGGGGACGCCGCAGTGGCGACGAACCCGCTACCGTGGCACTGCACCGTACGTGCCGGCACGCCGGTGTCACCCGCCCGGGTGGTGGAAAGGCAGACACGGCCGCCTTAAAAGCGGCTGCCGCAAGGCGTGCGGGTTCGACCCCCGCCCCGGGCACCACCTCACGGAGGTCCGCGGCCGCGGGTTGACTGCCGCAAGATCGGTAAAGGGGCCGGAATCGCGCTGCTCGTCGTCGCGGTCCTGGCCCGGACGCTCCTGGACGACGCGATGGTCTCGATCAGTGACCTGTTCCGCGTCGGCACTCTGGGCTACGGTCTGGCCTTTCTCGTCCCGAGCTTGGTGCCGGTTCGACTCAGCTCTCAGCTTTCCCTCAGCTTGGCGATCTCCAAGGGCTGGCCGGGACGTTTACTCTTGTGTTGCACGTTGACGTGCAACGAGACCCCCTGAGGGAGGCCAGACAGTGAAGACTTCGAACCCGGTGCTCGCCCGGCTCGGTCAGGCGGCCGAGCGGGAGCGGGCCGCCGGGTACGCCCCGTCCGGGCCGTACGGACAGCCCGGCTACCCCCAGCAGGTTCCGCCGCAGGCCGGCTACCCGGGCGCGCCCGGCTTTCCGTCGGCCCCGCCGGCGGTCACCCCCATGTCGATCGACGACGTGGTGGTCAAGACGGTCACTCTCCTGGCCATCGTCGGCGTCGCCGCCGCAGCGGCGTGGGCGCTGGTGCCCGACGCGCTGCTCGGCGTCGCCTGGATCGGCGCGGCCATCGTCGGCCTGGTGCTCGGCCTGATCATCTCGTTCTCGCGGATGGCGAACCCGGCGCTCGTCGTCGCGTACGCCGTCGTCGAGGGTGTCCTCGTCGGCGCGGTGAGCAAGTTCTTTGAATCGCTGTACGAAGGCATCGTGCTCCAGGCGGTGACCGCAACATTCGGTGTCTTCTTCGTGATGGCCATGCTCTACAAGGCGCGGGTCATCCGGGCGACGCCGAAGTTCGTCAAGGGCATGATCGCGGTGATGGCGGGCCTGTTCGCCGTCATGCTGATCAATTTGGTGCTGGCGCTCTTCGGCGTCAACACCGGCCTGCGGGACGGCAGCCCGCTGGCCATCGGCTTCAGCATCGTCTGCATCGTGGTCGCCTCGCTGAGCTTCGTGCTCAGCTTCAAGGAGGTCGAGGACGGTGTCCGGATGGGCCTGCCGCAGCGCTACTCCTGGGTGGCCGCGTTCGGCATCCTGGTCAGCCTGATCTGGCTCTACATCGAGATGCTGCGCCTGCTGAGCTACTTCCAGGGCGACGACTGACCTCGCCGCCCACCGAACGACCGGCGCCCGCCCCACCCCGGGGCGGGCGCCGTCGTCTCCGCACCCCCGCCCCAGCCCTGTCGATCATGCACTTGTGGTCGCGCCATAACGGGCGGAAGGGGTGAATCGACGACCACAACTGCATGATCGGCGGGACGGTGGGGCGGGGGTGCGTAGGGTGTGGGGGTGGGGGTGGGGGTGGGGGTGGGGATGGATGTGGTGACGGTGGGGGTGGGGTGGGGATGGATGTGGTGACGGTGGGGGTGGGGGTGGGGGTGGTGCGGGGGGTGGAGCTGTTGGTGCGGCAGGTCAGTCACTGGCAGCAGCCACGGTGGTCGGCCGCGGCATCGGTCGGCAACGTGTCCCGGGCGGATCTGGTGCACCGGCTGGTGCAGGAGATCGCCAACCTCGCCGCGGACGCAGAGGGGCAGCCACGACGACTCGTACCCCGGCTCGACAACGACCTCGCCCTGCCCGACCAGCTCCGGGTGGTTGCCGCCGACCTACTCGCCGCGAACCCGAGCGAGGAGGCCCTGGCCCGGGCCGCTACCGAGGTGACCGCGACCCGTACCGCCCTCTAGCGACCGGGCCGAACCGAGCTGCGGCGCTCCTCAGAGACCGTCGGCCCGCCCAACGGCCCCACGCCCGCCCAACGGCCCCACGCCCGCCCAACGGCCCCACGCCCGCCCAACGGCCCCACGCCCGCCCAACGGCCCCACGCCCGCCCAACGGCCCCACGCCCGCCCAACGGCCCCACGCCCGCCCAACGGCCCCACGCCCGCCCAACGGCCCCACGCCCGCCCAACGGCCCCACGCCCGCCCAACGGCCCCACGCCCGCCCAACGGCCCCACGCCCGCCCAACGGCCCCACGCCCGCCCGACGACCCCTTCGGCTGCCCGACGACCCTTTTCGACTGCCCGATCCCCCTCGAGCAGTCCGACATGCGGCAAGTCGGGGTCTCCGGCCGAGCTGATGGCCCGAGTCGCCGCATGTCGCGGCCCGGTGACCGCGGCCCCGTGACGCGGCCCCCGTGACCGCGGGCCGGTGACCGCGGGCCGGTGACCGCTGGCCGCGGTTAGTGTCGGCTGCGGTCGGCCGCGCAGACCGGGGGCGGCGACTTTGTGCTGTCAGCTCAGGCGCTCGATGACCATCGCCATGCCCTGCCCTCCGCCGACGCACATGGTCTCCAGGCCGATGGTCTTGTCGTGCCACTGCAGGGCGTTGAGCAGCGTGCCGGTGATCCGGGCACCGGTCATCCCGAACGGGTGGCCGACGGCGATCGCGCCGCCCATCACGTTCAGCTTCTCCTCCGGGATGCCGAGCTGGCGGTACGACGGGATCACCTGGGCGGCGAACGCCTCGTTGATCTCGACCAGGTCGACGTCGTCGATGGTCATACCGGCGCGTGCGAGTGCCTGCCTGCTCGCTTCCACCGGGCCGAGGCCCATGATCTCGGGTGACAGCGCGGTGACACCTGTGGAGACGATCCGGGCCAGCGGAGTGATACCCAGTTCCTCGGCCCGCTGGGCGCTCATCACGACCACGGCGGCGGACCCGTCGTTGAGCGGGCAGCAGTTACCGGCGGTGATCCGGCCGTCCGGTCGGAAGACCGGCTTCAGCTCGGAGACCGCCGCCAGGGAGACCCCGGCTCGGGGGCCGTCGTCAGTGCTGACCACCGTGCCGTCGGGCGTGGTGACCGGGGTGATCTCACGGGCCCAGAAGCCGTCGGCGATCGCCTTCTCGGCCAGGTTCTGGCTGCGTACGCCGAAGGCGTCCATGTCGGCGCGGCTGACGTCGTACACCTGCGCGAGATTCTCGGCGGTCTGCCCCATGGCCAGGTAGACGTCGGGTAGCGCGTCCTTCTCACGCGGGTCGGTCCAGACCGGCGCGCCCGCCTCGGCACGAGCCTGGGAGCGTTCGCGGGCCGACGCGAAGCGCGGGTTCTCCCAGCCGCCGCCGAGCAGGGCCTGAGCCTCGGGCGGCAGGCCGTCGGAGCTGCCACGTGCGTAACGGGAGACCATTTCGACGCCGGCGGAGATGAAGACGTCGCCCTCACCGGCCCGGATCGCGTGCATGGCCATCCGCGTCGTCTGCAGCGAGGATGCGCAGTAGCGGGTGAGGGTCGCGCCGGGTAGGCCGTCGAGGCCCATCAGCACGGCGACCACGCGAGCCATGTTGAAACCCTGCTCGCCGCCGGGCAGGCCGCACCCGAGATAAAGGTCGTCAATCTGTCGCGGGTCGAGTTGCGGCACCTTGGCCAGGGCCGCCTGCACGATGGTGGCGGCCAGATCGTCCGGGCGGAGATCACGTAGGGACCCCTTGTGGGCCCGGCCGATGGGGGAGCGGGCGGTGGCGACGATGACGGCGTCGCGGGACGACTCAATCGGCATACCGTCACGTTAACTCGCCGGTAACTAGCGGCGGAAGTTTTCGCTGGCCGGGAAATGTCACCTCGCGTCGGACGGGTAGACCCGGTCAGTGGTGTGGGGTTACGGCCGCGGCGGCGGCCACCGCGGGTAGCAGGGCGTGGGCCCAGACCCGGTAACCGTCGGCGGAGGGGTGGTAGCCGTCGTGACAGAAGGTGCCGGCGTCGGCCCGGAACACCGGGCCTGTCTCGGTGGCCAGGTCCACCACCGTCCCGCCGGCGTCGAGTACCGCACCGGTCTGTGCCCGGGCGACGCGGTGCCCCATCCAGCCGACGACCTGCCGCAGCGGCGACGCGATCGCGCGTACGGCACCGAGATCCGGGCAGGTGCCGACTACGACCTCGACGCCGGCCTGACGCAGCCGGTGCACGGCCGCGCCGAGATAGGCAGCGGCCTCGGTGGGCCGGCGCATGCTGGTGACGTCGTTGGCCCCGACCAGGACGACCGCCACGTCCGGCCGCTCGCCGAGCAGCGCCCGCGCCACCTGGGTAGCCAGGTCGGTCGAGCACGAGCCGGACACACCGACGCTGGACAGGTGCACCTGACGGCCGCCCGGCCCCTCCGCGAGCAACTCCGCCAACTGCCCGCCGATGGTGTCGCCGAGCCGATCCACCCCGACGCCGAGGGCGGAGGAGTCACCGAGCAGCACCAGGCGCAGCGGTGGGGCACCGGCCCGACCGACTGTCGCCCGCAGTGCCAGGCCGAGTTCCGGCTGGGCGTAGCGGCGGTTGCGCGCCACTACGGCCTCGCCGGCGAGCACCGCGGCCCCGCCGAGTGCGCCCGCGAGGAGGGAAAACGCGGCGGTACGGGCAACCCGCACGGCGACCTGGGTGCCGGCAGACAGATTGGTCATGATGCCGCCCCCACGCCGGAACCGGAACGGCCCCTGATCCGCTCGGTCATGAGAATCCTTCCACTGCGGGTAAGTCGACGGTGCGGGCTGGCTGCGGCGTCGGACCGACACCGAAGAATCCCCGCCGGCGCAGCTGCGCCCAACGGCCCGCCGGACCGCCGTCGCTGCCCCGGACCTGCGTACCGCTGACCTCCGTCCCGGGGTGCCGAGCCGCCTCCTGCGCGGCCTTCGGCAACGACCGTACGCCTTCGAGCCGTGTTGGCGAAGGCCTGCGTTCGGCACCGTGGCCCAGCGCCGAGAGCACCGTCGGCAACAGGGCGGCGGCGGCCGCCGCGTAGCCCTCGGCGGAGGGGTGGAATCGGTCCCAGGCGAACATCCGCCCCGGCTCGGCGGTGAACCGGGGGCCGAGTAGGTCGCCGAGGGAGACCGTCCAACCACCGGCCGACACCACCGCGACCGTCTGCGCGGCAGCGAGCTGCCGGCTCCACCGGCGGGCCAACCAGCGCAGCGGTGGCTGGATGGGTCGGATCGCGCCCAGGTCCGGGCAGGTCCCGACGATCACCTCCGCACCGCCCGCGCGCAGTGCCCGGACCCCCTCGACGAGATACCGTACGGCCAGGGCCGGCGGGGTGCGGTTGGTGACGTCGTTGCCGCCGATGAGGATGACCGCGACCTCGGGCTCGCACTCCAGGGCCGCCTCCACCTGGAACCGCAGGCCGGCGGAGATGGCGCCCACCACCGCGAAGCGGTGCAACCGGACGGGACGCTGCAGACGCCGGGACAGGCCGGTGGCCAGCAACGCGCCCGGCGTCTCCCGGCGTCGGTGCACCCCGTAACCGGCGGCCGACGAGTCACCGAGAATGACCATGGTGATCGCGGGCCCGGTGAATTTCGCGCCGTAGACCCCGTCGCAGCGTGGTGGCGGTGCCTCGGCCATCGGAATGGTGCGCCGGGCCTGCCTCGCCTGACCGAAGAGGACACCTGTCGTCGCCGCCGCGGCCGCCACCGTGGCCCCCGTGCCGATGGCCGCGAGACGGGCCACCCGCAGGGCACGCTGCCAGCGCGGACGATCCGGTACGACGGAACCAGCGACCCCCATACCGTGACACTAGCGCGCCTGTCTGACGCCCTGCTGTCATCGTCGCGGCGCTCCGGTGCCTGGAAAACGACCGCGCTGGGTACTTGGATGGAGGGTGTTGCGGCGGAGCGTCACGCTGCACGTGGAGAGGAGCACGACGATGGCTAAGACGTTGAAACGAGGTGCCGCCTTCGTGGCCTTGGCGCGGGCGATGACCGCCGGCTCCCGGGGAGGGCCGTCGCTCGGCGCCCGGATCGGGGCGCTGCCCAGGATGATCGCGGCCACCGCGCGGGGCCAGTACGACGGCGGGCTGCGGCTTGCCATGATGACCGCCGCCACGGCGTACATCGTCTCGCCGATCGACGCGGTGCCGGAAATGTTCCTCGCCGTGTTCGGGCTGATCGACGACGCGGTGATGGTCACCTGGCTGGCCGGTTCGGTGCTCGCCGAGACCGAGCGCTTCCTGGAGTGGGAGGCACGTCGCAGCACCGTGGTCCCCGGCCACGTGGTGCCCTGACCGACGTACCCTTGGCGGGAATTCCACCTGGTTCACCCGCCCGGCCTGGCGTGCCGGTGCCGGAGCGAAAGGGCACAACGAGGTGCAGTACTACGACAATGTCGTCGAAATGATCGGCAACACGCCGCTGGTACGGCTACGTAACGTCGCCGAGGGCATCCAGGCGACGGTGCTGGCGAAGGTGGAGTACCTCAACCCCGGCGGGTCGGTGAAGGACCGGATCGCGCTGCGCATGGTGGAGGACGCCGAGGCGGCGGGGATCCTCCGCCCGGGCGGCACCATCGTCGAGCCGACCAGCGGCAACACCGGCGTCGGGCTGGCCCTGGTGGCCCAGCTCAGGGGCTACCGCTGCGTGTTCGTCTGCCCCGACAAGGTCAGCCAGGACAAGCAGGACGTGCTGCGGGCGTACGGCGCCGAGGTGGTGGTCTGCCCGACCGCCGTCGCGCCGGAGGACCCGCGCTCGTACTACAACGTCTCCGACCGGCTGGCCCGGGAGATCCCCGGCGCGTGGAAGCCCAACCAGTACGCCAACGTGGCGAACCCGCGCTCGCACTACGAGACCACCGGCCCGGAGCTGTGGCAGCAGACCGAGGGCCGGATCACCCACTTCGTGGCCGGGGTGGGCACCGGCGGCACCATCTCCGGCATCGGGCGTTACCTGAAGGAGGCCTCCAACGGCACCGTCAAGGTGATCGGTGCCGACCCGGAGGGCTCGGTCTACTCCGGCGGGACCGGCCGCCCGTACCTGGTCGAGGGGGTCGGCGAGGACTTCTGGCCGGAGACGTACGACCGGAACGTGGCCGACCAGATCATCGAGGTCTCGGACAAGCAGTCCTTCGATATGACCCGGCGCCTGGCCCGCGAGGAGGGGCTGCTGGTCGGTGGCTCCTGCGGGATGGCGGCGGTCGCGGCGCTGGAGGTGGCGCGCGCCGCCGGTCCGGACGACGTGATCGTGGTGCTGCTGCCGGATGGCGGCCGGGGTTACCTGTCCAAGATCTTCAACGACGCCTGGATGGCCCGCTACGGCTTTCTCGACGCCTCCGGTTCCGAGCCCACGGTGTCCGAGGCCCTGGCCGGCAAGCCGGGCGGTCTGCCCGAACTGGTCCACGTGCACCCGACCGAGACGGTCCGCGACGCCATCGACTACATGCGCGAGTACGGCGTCTCGCAGTTGCCGGTGCTCAAGGCCGAGCCGCCGGTGGTGACCGGCGAGGTGGCCGGCTCGATCGCCGAGAAGGATCTGCTCGACGCGCTCTTCACCGGCCAGGCGCACCTGCACGACACCATCGAGCGGCACATGGGGCCGCCGCTGCCGATGGTCGGCGGTGGCCAGCCGGTCAGCGAGGCGGTGAACCTGCTGGAGAAGTCAGACGCCGCGCTGGTCCTGATCGACGGCAAACCCAAGGGCGTCCTCACCCGCCAGGACCTGCTCGCCCACCTCGGCGCCCGCTGACCCAACCCCCCAACCCCCACACCCTCCCAACCAGTGTTGATCATGAGGTTAGCGGCATCGGGGAGATCGAAAACTGCCGCCAACCTCATGATCAACGGAGTGGGTGGGGTGGGGTGGGGCGGGGATCAGAGTTGGCGCTCGTAGCGCAGTTGGGGGGTTTGCGCGGGGCCGATCATCTCGTCGCGGGTCACCCCGGTGGGGTGCCAGCCGCCGCGCTCGTAGAAGAGGCGGGCGTGGGTGTTGTCGCGCAGCACCCAGAGGACCGCCCAGCGCCAGCCTCGCGTCCGCATCTTGGTCAGGGCGTCGACCATCAGGGCCCGGCCGACGCCGCGACCCCGCTCGGACGGCTCCAGGTGGATGGCGTTGAGCAGCCCGGTCGCCGGATCGCCCGCGTCGTCGGGGCCGAAGTAGCTGAAGCCGGCCAGGGCACCGTTCCGCTCGGCCACCGTCATCACATGGTCGGCTCGCTCCCAGGTCCATCGCTGCACCCAGTATTCGCCCATCGCCTCCGGGGTCGGATCGGCCAGCGCCTCCGCCGGCAGGAACGAGGAGTAGGCGGCGACCCGGGAACGTTGGTGCAGGGCCCCCACCGGCAGGAGATCAGTGGATCCTGCCGGACGCAGCGTGACGGTCACTCGACCGAGGGTACCCGTCGGGGTGGCACCTGAATCGTGGTCAGATCCTCGGCGATCACCAGATCCCCGTCGAAGTGCCGGCGGGCCTCGTCGGCGAATCGGGCCGGGTCGGCGTACCGCTGGGAGAAGTGGGTGAGCACGAGTCGGCGTACCCCTGACTCGGCCGCCACCCGCGCGGCCTGGCCGGCGGTGAGATGCCCGACCTCGGCGGCGAGCGCGGCCTCCGACTCCAGGAACGTCGACTCGATGACCAGCAGGTCGGCGTGCTCGGCCAGCGCGTACACCCCGTCGCAGAGGCCGGTGTCCATCACGAAGGCGAACCGCTGCCCCGGCCGTGGCGTGCTCACCTGCTCCCGGGTGACGCGCCGCCCGTCGAGGTCGAGGTGGCCGGTGCGTTGCAGCTCACCGACCGCCGGCCCGGTGATGCCGTACGCGGCCAGCCTCTCCGGCAGCATCCGGCACCCGTCGGGCTCCACCAGCCGATAGCCGTACGTCTCGATGGGGTGCCACAGCCGGCGTGCCTCCAACGTCCCGTGCCGCAGCAGGATTCGTTGCCCGTCCGACTCGATCGGGGTGACGGCCAGTTCGGCGGTCTCGTGGAAGGAACTGGCGTGCCGCAGCCGGGCGAAGTAGTCGGCGCCGCCGGCCGGGAAGTGCACCGCCACCGGATGCGGCACCCGGTCCAGGGACAGGCGCTGGATGGTGCCGGGCAGGCCGAGGCAGTGGTCGCCGTGGAAGTGGGTGACGCAGATCCGGGTCAGGTCGTTGGCGGTGACGCCGGTGTGCAGCAGTTGCCGCTGGCTGCCCTCGCCGGGGTCGAAGAGGATCACCTCGTCGTCCCACCGCAGCACGTACCCGTTGTGGTTGCGGGTCCGGGTGGGTGCCTGGCTCGCCGTGCCGAGTACCACCAGCTCGCGCATTGACACGGCCGCCTCCGGTACGGAATGAAGCGACCCCCGGGGCTTCCGCGCTGACGCGCGGGCCGACTGGACTGGGCCGGCACCCCGGGGGTCGGGTGGCTGTCGTGGTTTCGCCGCACCGCTGCCACACGGTCTCGACGACTCTTACCGTGCCCGTCCCGGGGGACAGGCTGTCACTGTCGAGGACAGCGGCTAGCGGACAGCCACCTCACGAGTCCGATTGCTATACAAGTCTGGACCACCTCCTTTCCCGTGTACCGCCACGCTATCCAGCCGCCGGCCGACCGGCAACGGATTTCGATCACACTGCCGTCGGCCCCGCTGTCAGGCGCTCTGGGCGATGCCTATCGGCCCCTCGCGGGGGCCGTCCGCGCTGGCCGGCTGCACCGCCAGCGACGGGAAGTCGGCCAGGTCGCCCTCCGGCTCCGCGTCCCATTCGGGAAACACCAGGTCGCTCTGGAGGTAGAGGCAGATCAGCTGGGCCAGGTGACGCAGCCCTTCCAGGTGGGTGCGCTCGTGACCGTGGGTGGCGTCGACGCCGAAGCCGAGCAGCGCCACCCGGGCGTGTGCCCCCGCCTCCACCGCCGCCGCCACGTCCGAGCGGTAGTAGTCGAAGACGTCCCGGACGAGATCCACGTCGTGTTCCCGGGCGATCGACGCCAGGTTGCGGGTCAGGTGGTAGTCGAACGGCCCGACGCCGTCGCCCATCGCCAGGGTGGCCGAGTGCTCCCGGGACTGCTGCCCGGGGGCGACCACCGCCGCGTCCACCGAGACGATCTCGGCCACGTCGGGGTCGAGGCCGTGGGACGCCCCGTGGCCGATCTCCTCGGTCACGGTGACCAGCAGGTGAGCGCTGACGGCGGGCTTCACCCCGGCCTCGACCATCGCCTTCAGCGCGGCGAGCACCGCGGCCACCCCGGCCTTGTCGTCCAGATGGCGGGACTTGACGTACCCACTTGGGGTGACCGTCGGGTTGGGCAGGAACGCCACGAAGTCGCCCGCGTCGATGCCGAGCGCCCGCAGCCCGGCGATGTCCTCCACCGGCTCGTCGACGCGTACCTCCACCTGCTCCCAGCCGAAGCCCTGCAGGTCGACACCCTCGTTGTAGCGGTGCCCGCTGGCCTTGAGCGGCAGCACCTGACCGGTGACCACCCGGTCCAGGTCGTCGGTGAAGATCCGTACGTGGGCGCCCTCGGCGAACCGGGCACTGTGCGTACCGATCGGCTTCAGTTCCAGCCGGCCGTTCTCCTTCAGCCGCTTGACCATGCCGCCGATGGTGTCGGTGTGCACCACGATGGCCCGGTCCGCGCCGGTCTCGCGAGGTCCGGGCAGGCAGGCGCTCAGCGCGCCCCGGCGGGTTAGCGTCGACGGGATGCCGAGCGCCGACAGGCGCTCGCCCACGTACTGCTGCACATGGTCGGTGCGCCCGGACGGGCTCGGTATGTCGAGCAGCTCGACCAGCACCTGACGGAGATAGTCCAGGTCGATGGGGAGCGGAGTGGTCTTGCGTACGGTCATGCCCCAGATGGTGCCGCACCCGCCGGCGTCCACAGCTTCTGCGGTGCCCGAGTCCCGGGAAAGAGCAGATCCACGAAGCGTTCGGCGGTGGGCTGCGGCTCGTGGTTGGCCAGCCCGGGCCGTTCGTTGGCCTCGATGAAGACGTGCTCGGGTTGGTCCGGCGCCGGCACCAGCAGGTCGAGCCCGGTGACCGGGATGTCGATGGCGCGACTGGCGGCGACGCACGCCTCGGCGATCACCGGGTGCAGCTCTCCGGTGACGTCGTGGATGGTGCCGCCGGTGTGCAGGTTCGCGGTGCGTCGCACCGCCAGCACCTGCCCCTCCGGCAGCACGTCGTGCAGCCCGTATCCGGCCTCGGTGACCACGTCCCGGGTCATGTCGTCGAGCGGGATGCGGGACTCGCCACCGGTGGCGGCGGCCCGGCGACGACTCTGCCGCTCGATCAGCTCGGCGATGTCGTGCACGCCGTCGCCGGTGATCGAGGCGGGCCGGCGTACGGCGGCGGCCACCACCTCGTGATCGATCATGACGACCCGCAGGTCCTCACCGGTGCACAGCTCCTCAAGCAGCACCTCCGGACAGAACCGGGCGGCCAGTTCGACGGCCGCGGCCAGCGCCTCGCTGGTGCGTACCCCGACGGTGATGCCGTTGCCCTGCTCGCCCCGCGCCGGCTTGACCACCACCTGGCCCACCTCGGCCAGGAACTCCGCGTCGGCGCCGTCGCCGGTGGCGGTGCGTCCGCGCGGCACCGACAGACCGGCCTCGGTCAGGATCCGGCGGGTGACCCGCTTGTCGTCGCAGCGGCTCATCGCCACCGCCGAGGTCAGCTCGGACAGCGACTCCCGGGTGAGGATGGTCCGGCCGCCGCTGGTCAGTCGCAGCTCGCCCCACTCCGGGTCGGTCACCTCCACCCGGATGCCCCGCCGCATCGCCTCGTCGGCGACGATCCGCGCGTACGGGTTGAGCCCGTCGTAGCCGACCGGCATGGCCGGCAGGAACAACCGCTCGTTGATCGGGTTCTTCCGCTTCACGCAGAGCGTGGCGGTGCGGTAGAAGCCGAGTCGCTCGTAGAGCCGGATGGCACCGGCGTTCTCGGCGAGCACGGACAGGTCGACGTACGCGCGACCCCGGGCGACCAGCCGGCTGGCCAGCTCGGTGATCAGTGCCTGCCCGGTGCCGGGCGGGGCCTGGTTGAAGTCGACGGTCAGGCACCACAGGCTGGCGCCGTTGTCCGGGTCGTCGAAGACCGCCACGTGGTCGATGCCGGTGATGGTGCCGACGATCTCGCCGGTGACCGCCTCGGCCACCAGGTGCAGGAACCGGTCGGTGGCGGCGTTGTCGACAAGCACGTCGACCGGGGCAGTGACCATGCCGTTGGCGGCGTAGATCCGGTTGACCGCATCGGCGTCGGCGGCGTCACGCAACCGACGGATGCGTACCCCGGGCAGCTCGTTGCGGCCGTCGAGCGGTGCCGGCGTCTCGGCGCTGCCGGCCTCCTCGGTGGTACCGGCGCCGGGACGGGGCCCGCGACGGTCCCCGCCGAGCGGCAACCGGAAGGTCAGCGACGGGTCGATGAACAACTCGTCGGGCAGCCGGGAGACCAGCACGTGCGGATCCCGCAGGTAGATGCAGATGTCCCGGGCACCGGCCGCCTCGGAACGCAGCACGTCGGCGACCGCGGACTGGTCGGCGAACGTCTGACCGAAGACCAGCCGCCCCCAACCGCAGTCGACGATGACATCCGCACCGGTGCTCGGGCGTTCGTCGGTGGTCGGGTCGGCGCCGCCGGTAGCGATCGGATCACCGCCCGGCCCGACCCGCTCGTACCGTCTGCCCGTGCCGCGGCCCCGGTCTGTCCGGGCGACGCCGGTGGCCAGGGTGTCGGTCACGGTCAGTCGATTCCGTGGCTCTGGAGCCACATTTCCAGGAGTCCGAGTTGCCACAGCTTGTTTCCGTTCAACGGGGTCAGTTCGGCGTTGGGCGCGTCGAGCAGGGCGTTGACGTAATCGGTGCGGAACAGGTCGCGGCGGCGGGCCTCCGGAGCGGACAGCGCGTCGCGTACCCGGTCGAGGAGCTTGCCCTCCAGGTGTGTCAGGCCCGGCACCGGGAAGTAACCCTTGGGCCGGTCGATGACCTCGTGCGGCAGCACACGACGGCCGATCTCCTTCAGCACACCCTTACCGCCCTGCGCCAGCTTCAGCTCCGGTGGGCAGGCGGCGGCCAGTTCCACGAACTCGTGATCCAGGAACGGCACCCGGGCCTCCAGCCCGTGCGCCATGGTCATGTTGTCGACCCGCTTGACCGGGTCGTCGGTGAGCATGATCTGTGTGTCGATGCGCAGGCCGGCGTCGACCGCGGTCTGCGCGCCGGGCCGCGCCAGGTGCGCGGCGACGAACTCCCGGGCCGGGTCGCCGTCGGCGAGCCAGTCGGGGTTGAGCACCCGGGCCAGGCCGGCGCCGTCGCGGTCGAAGAAGGCCCGGGCGTACGTGTCGAGAGCCTGTTCCCGGCCGACCTGGGCCAGCGGGGGATACCAGTGGTAGCCGCCCAGGATCTCGTCGGCGCCCTGGCCGGACTGCACCACCTTGACGTGCCGGGACACCTCCTGACTGAGCAGGTAGAAGGCGACGCAGTCGTGGCTGACCATGGGCTCGCTCATGGCCGCGACCGCCGCCTCCAGCGGCGGGACCAGATCCTGTGCGGCGACCCGGATCTGGTGGTGGTCGGTGTCGAAGGTCTTGGCGACCACGTCGGAGTAGCGGAACTCGTCACCCTCCCGGCCGCCCACGGCGTCGAAGCCGATGGAGAAGGTCGACAGCCCACGCTGCCCCTCCCCGGCCAGCAGGGCCACCACCAGGCTGCTGTCCAGACCACCGGAGAGCAGCACGCCGACCGGCACGTCGGCGACCATCCGTCGGCGTACGGCGGTGATGAGTGACTCGTGCAGCGCGTCCTGCCACTCCCGCTCGGACCATCCGGCGTGCTCGTCGCGGCGGAGGAACGGCGGGTCCCAGTAGACGCGCTCGTGGCTGCGGCCGTCGGCCTCGTAGACCCGGACGGTGGCCGGGGGCAGCTTGGCGACCCCGCGCAGGATGGTGCGCGGCGGCGGGACGATGCTGTGGAAGCTGAGGTAGTGACCCAGCGCGACCGGGTCGATGCTGGTGTCCACCCCGCCGCCGGCCAGCAGCGCCGGCAGGGTGCTGGCGAAGCGCACCACGCCGGCGGACTCGGCGAGGTAGAGCGGCTTGATGCCGAGTCGGTCCCGGGCCAGCACCAGGCGGCCGGTGTCCCGCTCGCTGATCGCCACCGCGAACATGCCGACCAGGTGGTCGACGAAGTTCAGCCCCCACTCGGCGTACGCCTTGACGACGACCTCGCTGTCGCCACTGGAGAAGAAGTGGTGACCCTTGGCCTGTAGCTCGGCGCGCAGCTCGCGGTAGTTGTAGATGCAGCCGTTGAAGACGCCGGTGAGGCCGGCGGCGGAGTCGACGATCGGCTGGCCGCTGGCCGCCGACAGGTCGATGATCTTCAGGCGGCGGTGGCCGAGGGCGACCGGCCCCTGTGACCACACCCCGCTGCCATCCGGCCCCCGATCGCACATGGTGGCGGCCATCCGTTCCACCGCTGCGACGTCGGCACGCGTCGCGTCCCGTCGGAACTCCCCAGCCAGTCCGCACATGTGAGCCCATGCTGCCAGAGGATGTTGCGATTAGCCTGTTGAGACCATGACGGTCGTGTAACAGCATTGCTAGAATCCGCGCCCCGCGATCAAGGCATTGTCATTCGGGGTCGAGCGACGTGATGTTTCGTGCCCGCCTCGTAGCACTTGTGGCGTTTGGGCAGCAGCGTTAAGTGTGACGAATGCCGCAATACGTGTCGCATCGACTCGATCACGGGTCTGCCGTCCCACGCCCACGCGGCGGCCGGCCCGCCGAAATCGGCGGGCCGGCCGTCAAGGGGCGCTTGGGTGTGTCGCGCTGCTCAGCCGGCGGTACGGGCCACGCCGACCGGGCAGCTCAGCCCGTTCGGGCCGTGGTTGCAGTAGCCGTTCGGGTTCTTGGTCGGGGCGAGGTACTGCTGGTGGTAGTCCTCGGCCAGGTAGTAGTCACCGAGCCGGGCGATCTCCGTGGTGATGTCGCCCTTGCCGGCGCGGGCCACGATCGGCGCGAACGCCTCCCGCGACGCCTCGGCGATCGCCAGCTGCTCGTCCGTGCTGGCGTAGATCGCGGACCGGTACTGAGTGCCCACGTCGTTGCCCTGGCGCATGCCCTGGGTCGGGTCGTGGTTCTCCCAGAAGACCTTCAGCAGATCCTCATAGCTGATCTTCGTGGGGTCGTACACCACCTCGACCGCCTCGGTGTGCCCGGTCATCCCGGAGCAGACCTCCTCGTAGGTCGGGTTCGCGGTGTAACCACCCGCGTAACCCGCGGAGGTGGTGAAGACCCCGGGCAGGGTCCAGAACAGGCGCTCGGCCCCCCAAAAACAGCCCATGCCGAACACGGCGACCTGGTAGCCCTCGGGGAACGGGCCCTTCAGCGGGGTCCCGAGCACCTCGTGCCGGTCGGCCACCGGCATCGCGATGGGACGGCCGGGCAGGGCCAGGTCAGGTGAGATCATCTCGGCCTTCATGCGGCGGAGGAACACGGTGGGACTCCTTTCGTACCCTTCCCCGCGTGTAACACCGGCGGATCCCGCTTCCTTACCCGCCGCGCCGCCGCTCAGGCCCGCGCACCGCAGCGCCCGCTCGCCGCTGGGCTCACGCCGGCAGCGCGGCGTGCACGCGGCCGGCGTAGGCCGTGGCCTCGGCGTCGTCGGCGTAACGGGTACGCGGCCAGAAGAAGCCACGCAGCCCGTCGCCCTTCGTTCTGGGCACCACATGGGTGTGCAGGTGCGGAACGGACTGGGACACCCGGTTGTTCATCGCCACGAACGTGCCGCCCGCGCCAAGGCCGGACTCGACCGCCACGGCGATCCGCCGCACCAACCTGAAGTAGCCGGGCAGCGACTCCGGCGGCAGGTCGGCGAGGGTGACCAGATGGGTGCGCGGCACCACCAGCACGTGCCCCTTGAACACCGGCCGGGTGTCCAGGAACGCCACCCCGTCCGGCTCGTCGGTCACCCGGAACGCCGGCACCTCACCGGCCACGATCCCGCAGAACACGCACCCCGCCATCCGGTCAGATTAAGCCTGGGCGGGTGCCGCCGCCGCCCGCACCGCACCGCCGTCACAGTCGGTCGAGGTACGCGTCCCACTCGTCGCCGGCGACCGGGACCGGACCGCTCTCCCCGTTCGCCAGGCGAGACCGGATGTCCGCCTCCCAGGCGAGGGCCCAGCCACGTAGCTCGACGATCCTCGGGTCGGTCAGTCCGTACGCGGCGAACGTCTCGTCGTCCAGCTCACCGATGGCGCCGAGTCGGTCGGCCAACTCCTCCAACGAGAATCCGACCGTGTGCCGGGCACCCAGATGCTCCAGATCCCGCCTGCCGAGGCGGTCGTTGGCAGCGTGGATGTCGATGTAGTCGCGATGCGCAGCCCGCTCGTGAAGCGCTCGCATCTTGAGGCCGACCGCGTCGTCGAAGGCGAGAACCGGCCCAAGACTGAGCGCGGCCGGCGGCCCGATCGCCTCTTTCAACAGGTCCACCTCGCAGGCTTCTTCCGGCGAGGTGACCATCAACCGTGCCATTCGTGCGGTCGCCTCGATGATGCGCGCGTCGAATCCGGCTGCGACGTACGCATCGACAAGGCGGGCGGCGACGACCGG
This sequence comes from Verrucosispora sp. WMMD573, assembly GCF_027497175.1. Taxonomy (NCBI): domain Bacteria; kingdom Bacillati; phylum Actinomycetota; class Actinomycetes; order Micromonosporales; family Micromonosporaceae; genus Micromonospora; species Verrucosispora sp. WMMD573. Next base: position 2,379,336 of record NZ_CP114901.1, read on the forward strand.
TAGAGGAAGGGTGGTAGCTGTCGCGAAGTCGATGTCCCGGGACGGTCTTTTGACCAGTTCGTGCGCGGTGAGGGCGTAGCCGCCAGCCAGGACCAGCCCGAGATCTTCGCCGGCAGCGAAGCCGACCCGTAGCAGCCGAAGGTGTAATTCATCCACGCTCAGGAAACGAGTTCGGGAAGCTGACGTTCCCAGATCGCCACCAGACGCCTTGAGGTGAGCCGCCTGATGCGGGGCCAGTCGTGGCGGAGCAGCGTCGCACTGACGTAGCGGACGATGTCGTCACGCTGGCCGCAGTCAAGCAGCGTCCGGTAAAGAGTCAGCCGTTGCCGCGCATCGGCGATTTCGAACTCGGTGAGGCCCGACCAGGCCAACCGCAGCGGCAGCACGACGTGACCGCTCTCCGGTCCGGTGAGCTGATCCAGCGATGTCGGGATGCGGTCGGCCGCGTCAGCAAGGCGAGACGGCAGGATTTCCGTCGGGCTCATCGGCCAAGTATGACCCAGCCCGCCGCCAGGGTGGGTTTAATCCGGTGGGACGGGCGGGAGGACTAACGTCTGCGGAATGACCCACGGCTTCGAGACGCTCGCCATCCACGCCGGCCAGGACCCCGAGGCCCGCACCGGCGCGGTGATCCCACCGATCTACCAGACCAGCACGTACGCCCAGGACGCCGTCGGCGCACCCCGGCTCGGCTACGAGTACAGCCGCTCCGGCAACCCCACCCGGGACGCGCTCCAGGAGTGCCTGGCCGCGCTGGAGGCCGGCCAGGTCGGCCTGGCCTTCGCCAGCGGCCTCGCCGCCGAGGACACGCTGCTGCGCACCGTGTGTGGTCCGGGTGACCACGTGGTGATCCCCGATGACGCGTACGGCGGCACGTACCGGCTCTTCGCAAAGGTCGCCGAGCGGTGGGGGCTGGCGTACACCCCGGCCAAGGTCTCCGACACCGACGCCGTGCGGGCCGCGATCCGGCCCGGTGTCACGAAGGTGGTCTGGGTGGAGACCCCGACCAACCCGCTGCTCGGCATCGCCGACGTCGCCACCCTGGCCGCCGTGGCGCACGACGCCGGGGCGCTGTTGGTGGTCGACAACACGTTCGCCTCGCCATACCTGCAACAGCCGATCACCCTCGGCGCGGACGTGGTCGTGCACTCGACCACCAAGTACGTCGGCGGGCACTCCGATGTGGTCGGCGGCGCGCTCGTGACGGCCGACGCCGACCTCGGCGAGCGGTTGCGCTACCACCAGAACGCGATGGGCGCGGTCAACGGCCCGTTCGACGCCTGGCTGACCCTGCGCGGCATCAAGACCCTCGGGGTACGCATGGACCGGCACTGCGACAACGCCGAGCGGATCGTCGCGTACCTGGACGGGCACGCCAAGGTCGGTCAGGTGCTCTACCCGGGCCTGCCGACACACCCGGGGCACGAGGTGGCGGCCAAGCAGATGCGCCGGTTCGGCGGCATGATCTCCTTCCGCGCCGCCGGGGGCGAGGAGCACGCCGTCGAGATCTGTAACCGGGCCCGGCTCTTCGTGCTCGCCGAGTCCCTCGGCGGGGTGGAATCCCTGATCGAGCATCCGGGTCGGATGACACACGCGAGTGCTGCCGGCTCGCCGCTTGAAGTTCCCTCCGATCTCGTGCGACTGTCTGTCGGCATCGAGACGGTCGAAGACCTGCTCGCCGATCTGGAGCAGGCGCTGGGCTGACCGCTGGCTTGGGAGGGTGGCCGTGCAGGACATCATGCCGACCTGGGTCGGGGCGACCGCCAAACAGATCGCCCGGGGCGTACGCCGGGGTGACGTCTCGGCCACCCAGGTGCTTGCCGACCACCTCGACCACGTCGCCAAGGCCGACGTCGACCTCGCCGCGTTCCGCGCGGTACGCGGCGGGGAGGCGGTCACCGAGGCGGAGAAGGTCGACGAGCAGGAGGACCTGGCGAACCTGCCGCTGGCCGGGGTGCCGATCGCGGTCAAGGAGAACACCCCGGTGGCCGGCGTGCCCACCTGGAACGGCTCCGCCGCCGTCCGGACCGGCGTGGCGGAGGCCGACCACGAGGTGGTCCGCCGGCTGCGTGGGGCCGGTGCCGTGATCCTCGGCGTCACCCGGATGCCCGAGCTGGGACTGTGGGGCATCACCGACGACGAGACGGCGGTCACCCGCAACCCGTGGGACCTCTCCCGGACCCCCGGTGGTTCCTCCGGCGGTGCGGCTGCTGCGGTGGCCGCCGGGCTGGTCCCGATCGCCCACGGCAACGACGGTCTCGGCTCGATCCGCATCCCCGCCGCCTGCTGCGGGCTGGTCGGGCTGAAACCCGGTCGTGGCGTGGTGCCCTGTCAGCTCGGCGCGGAGGACTGGTTCGGCCTGGTCGAGCACGGCATGCTCAGCACCACCGTCGCCGACGCGGCGGTCGGCTTCCAGGTGCTCGCCGGTCGCGCCCAGGGCAAGCTCGTTCCGCCGCAGCGCCTGCGGGTCGGCGTGTCGCTACGGTCTCCGGTGCGGGGTGTCTCGCCCGACGCGCCGAACCGGGACGCGGTCGCCGCCGCCGGTCGGCTACTCGCCCGTGCCGGGCACGACACCGTGCCGGCCGACCCGGTGTACCCGACCGCGCTGGGACTGAAGGGCATCGCCACCTGGTTCGCCGCCGCCGCGGCGGACGTACGCGCCGCCGGGGTCGACCGGCGTGCCCTGCAACGCCGCAGTCGCCGGCACGTCGCGCTCGGCGAGTGGGCGTGGCGGCGCGGATACGTCCGGGAGGCCGACCGGCTGGCCTGGCGTGAACGGTCGATCGGCTTCTTCACCGACCACTCGGTGGATCTGCTGCTCACCCCGGCGCTGGCCAGCGCGCCCCCACCGGCGACCAGTTGGTCGACCCGCTCCTGGCAGGCCAACATGTTGGCCAGCATCCGGTACGCCCCGTACGCCGCACCGTGGAACATCGCCGGGCTGCCCGCCCTGGTGGTGCCGGTGGGCCGCCGCCCGGACGGGCTGCCGCTCGCCGTGCAGCTGGTCGGACCGCCCGGCTCGGAACTGCTGCTGCTCGGTGTCGCCGGTCAGTTCGAGATGGAAAGCCCTTGGCCTCGGCACGCCCCTGGTTACCCGCGCGTCGGAACGGGCTGGCCCGCCACCGCCTGATCATCTACGCTCCCGTGCCGTCGATGCCCAGCGGTCCGATCCTGCCCGGCATGAAGATCGCCGCAACGGCGGATCTCGCGGTGCCGACCGCACCGGACCAGGCCGCGGGGGTTGGGCCGGGCCGGGCGTCGGAGGTTGGCCCGGGCCGGGCGTCGGCGGCGCCGGACGGAGCGGGTGGCACGATCTAGGCATGACGGAACTGGTCAGCCTGGACGAGGTGCGCGCGGCGCGGGACCTGCTCGACGGGGTCGTCCGTACCACTCCGCTGGAGCCGTCCCGTCCGCTCAGCGCCGCGCTCGGTGGGCCGGTCTGGCTCAAGTGCGAGAACCTTCAGCGGGCGGGGTCGTACAAGGTGCGCGGGGCGTACGTGCGGATCTCTCGGTTGTCGGCGCAGGAGCGTGCTCGGGGCGTGGTCGCGGCCAGCGCCGGCAATCACGCACAGGGCGTGGCGCTCGCCGCCGGGCTGGTCGGCACCCACGCCACCGTCTTCATGCCGGTGAACGCGCCACTGCCGAAGGTGGCGGCGACGAAGGGGTACGGCGCCCAGGTCGAGCTGATCGGTGCCACGGTCGACGAGTCGCTGGTCGCGGCACAGACGTTCGCGGAGCGCACTGGAGCGGTGCTGATCCATCCGTTCGACCACCGGGACGTGATCGCCGGGCAGGGCACGGTGGCGCTGGAGATCCTGGAGCAGTGCCCGCAGGTCACCACGATCGTCACCGGCGTCGGCGGGGGAGGACTGATCTCCGGGCTGGCGGTGGCCGCCAAGGCGCTCCGGCCGGACGTTCGGGTGATCGGCGTGCAGGCGGCCGGCGCGGCGGCCTTCCCGCCGTCACTGGTCGCGGGCGAGCCGGTCCGGCTCCCGGCCTTCACCACCATCGCCGACGGCATCGCGGTCGGTCGGCCGGGTGATGTCACCTTCAGCCACGTCAGCAAGCTGGTCGACGACATGGTCACCGTCTCCGAGGAGGACATCTCCCGGGCGCTGCTCATGCTGCTCGAACGCGGCAAGCAGGTGGTGGAGCCGGCCGGGGCGGTCGGTGTGGCCGCCCTGCTGGCCGGCGCTGTCGAGGTGACCGCGCCAGCGGTGGTGGTGCTCTCCGGCGGCAACATCGACCCGCTGCTGATGCTGCGCGTGATCGAGCATGGCCTGGCGGCGGCGGGGCGCTACCTGCGGGTCACGGTGCGCTGCTCGGACCGGCCCGGACAGTTGGCCTCGCTGTTGCGCGAGATCGCCGAGCACCGGGCGAACGTGGTGGACGTGGTCCACCAGCGGGCCAACCCGCACCTGCGTCTCGGTGAGGTGGAGGTCGCGCTGTCCGTGGAGACCCGGGGTGTCGAACACTCCGACATGCTGATCAGCGCTCTGCGGGCCAGCGGCTATCAGGTGACGATCGCACCAGAGGCGTGACGCCGCAGCGTCACGCCTCTGGACGAACGGACTACTGGTCCGGGTGGCGGAACAGTCCTCGGTCGACTTGCCGGCTGGGGTGGCGGCACGGCGGTCGATCGGATCGCCGGCCCGGCCAGCGGACGACGGTCAGCCGGAGAACGGCTCGAAGCTGACCACCGTCACCTTGATGTCGGCGCCGCTCGGTGCGGTGTAGGTGCAGGCCTGACCTGCCTTGCCGCCCAGGATCGCCTGGCCGAGGGCCGACTCGGGGCTGTAGACCGTCAGGTCCGTGGTCGAGGCGATCTCACGCGAGCCGAGCAGGAACGTCTCTGTGTCGTCGGCGTCGTCGTCGAAGTAGATCGTCACGACCATCCCGGGCGCCACGGCGTCGACGGTCGGCGCCTCGCCGACCTGGGCCGTGCGGAGCAGCTCCTTCAGATAGAGGATGCGCCCCTCGGCCTTGCCCTGCTCCTCGCGGGCGGCGTGGTAGCCGCCGTTCTCGCGCAGGTCGCCTTCCTCACGCCGGGCGTTGATCTCGGCGGCGATGACCGGCCGGTTGGCGATCAACTCGTCGAGCTCGCCCTTCAGGCGGTCGTACGCGTCCTGGGACAGCCAGGTGGCGGGCGCCTCGTTGCCATTGGACACAGGCGGTCCTCCTTATTTCTGCGTGCTGGCTGACAGGTGAACCTCCAAGTTACCAGTGCCCTACGACAAGGAGTGTCGGCGATCACGCCGGCCGCAGGTGGGGCCGCCGAGCCTCAGGCGGGCGGCCGGCAGCGCACGACCTCGCCGATGAACGGCCGTGCCGTGGTGGCGAGGCGGTGCCGGACGGTGACGTGACGCTGCCCGGCGGCGGCGGTCACCGGCACCTCTTCGCGGGCCACCTCGGCGCCGGCGTGGTCCCGGGCGCGCAGCACGCACACCGCCGTGCCGCCGTCCGGCAGGTTGACCCGGAAGTCGACCACCACCTGATTGTCCGTGATGTCGCCGTAGCTGATCACCTGGGCGTCGTACGCCGGATCGCCGTACTGCCGGTAGAGCCGGACCGCGACGACGGTGAGCGTCGCGACCACGACGATGGCCAGCAGCGCGGCCAGCACCGGCCGGTGGCGCCGGGGCGCGCGACGGTGGCCGTACCGACCGGGCGGGAAGACCGGCGCGTTCGGTCCAAGTGTGGCGTGCGTCTCGGTCACCGTCGGGTATCTCCCTGGCGTTGTTGTCAGCGGTATCGGCAAGAATGGCAGAGTCCGCCATTCCTGTTCGACTCGGTCGCCAGATCTGGCTCAGCGTCGCGTACGGCTGGGGTCAAATATGACAGGCCGGCGCGGTCCGGTGCCGCTACGGGGAGGAATCCGGCAGGTCAACGGGGGCCCGGGGTGGGTCGCCGGTGGGCAGAGACGAGGAGCGCCGACCTTGGCAGAGCAACTTCGACTCATGGCCGTTCACGCGCACCCCGACGACGAGTCGAGCAAGGGCGCCGCGACGATGGCGAAGTACGTCGCGGAGGGGGTGGACGTACTGGTCGTGACGTGTACGGGCGGCGAGCGGGGCAGCGTGCTCAACCCCAAGCTCGACCGGCCCGACGTCTGGGCGAACATCGCCGAGATCCGTCGCGCCGAGATGGACGCGGCACGAGCCATCCTCGGCATCGAGCAGGCGTGGTTGGGGTTCGTCGACTCCGGCCTGCCCGAGGGCGACCCGCTGCCGCCACTGCCCGAGGGCTGCTTCGCCCTCCAGGACGTGGACGTGGCCGCCGGTCCGCTGGTGCGGCTGATGCGCGAGTTCCGTCCGCACGTGGTCACCACCTACGACGAGGAGGGTGGCTACCCGCACCCGGATCACATCATGTGCCACAAGATCAGCGTGGCGGCCTTCGACGCGGCCGGCGACGCCGAGCGCTACCCGGAACTGGGTGCGCCGTGGCAGCCGCTGAAGCTCTACTACGACATCGGTTTCTCCAAGGGCAAGATCCTGGCGCTGCACGAGGCCGTTCTCGCGACCGGTGCCGAGTCGCCGTACGCGGAGTGGCTGACCCGTTGGGAGGACCGGCCGGACAAGGGGCCACGGATCACCACCCGGGTTCCGTGCGCCGAGTACTTCCCGGTCCGGGACGACGCCTTGCGGGCGCACGCCACCCAGGTGGATCCGGACGGCTTCTGGTTCCAGGTGCCGATGGAGCTGCAACAGCGTGCCTGGCCGACGGAGGATTTCGAGTTGGTCCGGTCGTCGGTCGACAGCCCCATGCCGGAGTCCGACCTGTTCGCCGGGGTACGCGGGACGGCTCATGCCCGCTGAGCGGGCGGCGGGCTACCCTGGTTGCACACCGCGAACCGGAGGAATCCCATGCTGACCGCTGCCCAGGTGCTCGCCCAGAACAACTTCGGTGACACCCGCACGGGTGGCCTGGCCGGGCCGATGGGCCTGTTCCTGATCCTGGTTCTCGGCGCCGCCACCGTGCTGCTGATCCGCAACATGAACGCCCGGCTGCGCCGCCTTCCGGACCGGTTCCCCGACCAGGGGCCGGCGGCGCCCGGCGCGGAGCCGATGGACCGTTCGGTCGATGATCCGACAGGTGGGATCGTGACGGAGGATTCATCCACGGATGCTGCCAACGGGCACCAGCAGCGCCGCAACGGCTGATCGGAGCATGATTCACGTCAAACCGGATGGTCGACCCCTGTTGCGACCATCAGGTTTGGCTTAGCCTTCCGCCGGGGGGACCGAAAGTCCTCAAGCTGCGCGGGAGGGGGCGCCGATGGCCACGTCAGTCGTGTCCGCCCGCCGCGTGGCCTGTCCCCGGCCGGCGGGAGGGGGTCGGTGACCTCCGGCAGGGCCGGTCAACCTCTCGACCGGCCCGCAGGCCGTGGTACGCCGACAGGGCTGCACCTGCTCACCGCCGCCGTCGTGGCCACCGCGCTGGTTGCCGCGGTGGTGGGGCTGAGTCTGCCGGTGGGGCTGCCGGCCGACGATCCGCTCGGCGGGCCCGCCCGCTTCGGCTTCGCGGTCGCCCTGTTCGCCCTCTCCCAGCTGGCCCGGCTCCGATTCCGCGCCGCGGCCGGCGTGGTCAGTGTCACCTGGGCCGAAGCCGCCCTGATCGTCTGCCTCTACCTCGTACCGCCCGGCTGGCTGCCGGGGGCCGCGCTGCTCGGCGTCACACTCGCCTGGACGGCGCTCTCGGTGGTGGACGACGGGCGCACCACCTGGGACGTGATCCGCGTCGCGGGCGCGCACACCGCCGCCACCGCGTTGGCGGTGGCGGTCACCACCGCCCTGGGGCAGCCGACGCTCGCCGTTCCGACCCCGTCACTCACCCTCGCGGTGGCCGCCGGTGCGGTCGCCTACCTCCTGGCCAGCGCCTGGCTGGGCGGGGTGATGCTGGCGCTGCGGCACGGCATGCCGATCGGGCGCCCATTGCTCGCCGCGTTGCGCGGCAAGCTGCTGATGTTCGTCGGCAACGTGGTGGTCGGCCTGCTGGTGGTGGCACTGATCGAGATCGACCCGCACTGGCTCCTGCTGCTGCCCGCTCCGCTGTGGCTGCTACAGCAGACCTATCGGCAACGGCTGTTCCAGGACCGCGACCGGCGTACCTGGCGATCGTTCGCCGAGGCCACGAAGGCGCTCAACCAGCTCGACGAGCGGGGCGTGGCCACTGCGGGTGTCACCGGGGCGCTGGCGCTGTTCGAGGCGGAACTCGTCGACGTGGAGGTGGCCCGGGGGGACGGGCGGTGGCGCCGCTACCGGGGTGACCCGGGCGGTCAGGTGGTCGACCGGGAGATCGCCCCGCCCGGCGGCGACGGGCCCGAACCGGGGGACCTGGTCCGTGACCTGTCGATCGGCGAAACCCGCGTAGGCCGCTTGCGGGTGCGATTCCCCCGTACGGCGCCACCCACCGGCCGGGAACGCGACGCCCACGCGGCCTTCGCCGACGCCCTCGCCGGGGCTCTGCACGACGCCGCCAACCATCGGGAGCTGCGCCTGGTCACGGCCCGATCGTCGTACGAGGCGGTGCATGACCCGCTGACCGGCCTGGCCAACCGGGCCGCGATGCTCGGCAAGGGCGACCAGGCGTTGCGACAACTGGCCCATGACCATCCGGTCGCCCTGCTGCTGCTGGACATCGACCAGTTCAAAGAGGTCAACGACACCCTCGGGCACGCCGCCGGTGATCAGCTGCTGCGGCTGACCGCGAACCGGCTGGGTGCCCTGGCCCGCTCGGGTGATCTGCTGGCCCGGCTCGGCGGTGACGAGTTCGCCCTGCTGCTGAGTTCGGTCCCGCTGGTCGGCGACCGCGCCGCACCCATGGCGTACGCGCTGCGTCAGGCCCGGGACATCGCCGAGCGGCTGGCCGCACCCACCGAGGTGGCCGGGGTGCGGATGTCCGTCGAGGTCTCCGTCGGGGTGGTGGTGGCCCCGGCCGGCACCGCCGACCTGACCGAGCTGCTGCGCCGGGCCGACATCGCGATGTACCAGGCCAAGTCGGGTGGCGTCAGCGTGGCCGCGTACGACACCTCACGTGACGCGGCCAGCACCGACCAGCTGGCCCTGCTCGCTGAGCTGCGGGAGGCGTTGCAGGCCGACGACCAGTTGGTGCTCGTGTTGCAGCCGGCCGTGGACCTGGTGACCGGGGCGCCAACCGGCGTGGAGGCGTTGATCCGGTGGCGGCACCCGAGGCGGGGCTGGTTGGGGCCCGCCGACTTCATCCGGCCGGTGGAGAACAGCGAGCAGCTCGGCGCCTTCACCCGCTACGTGCTCGACAAGGCGCTCGCCGTGGCCGCCGACTGGGCCCGGGAGGGCCTGGACGTACCCATCTCGGTGAACCTGTCCGCGCGTAGCCTGCTGAATCCGCGACTGCCGGCGGAGATCGCCGAGGCGTTGCGCCGGCACCAGGTGCCCGCCGACCGGCTGGTCCTGGAGATCACCGAGACGGTGGTGATGAGCGAGCTGGAGGTCATCGACCAGGTGCTCACCTCGTTGCGGTCGATGGGCGTGCAGTTGGCCGTGGACGACTTCGGGACCGGCTTCTCGTCACTGGCGTTCCTCACCCGGGTCGCCGTGGACGAGCTGAAGGTGGACCGCTCCTTCGTGCTCCAGATGGCGGATTCACCACAGGCGGCGGCCATCGTACGCAGCACCGTCGGGCTGGCCCACCAGTTGGGCCTGCGGGTGGTGGCCGAGGGGGTGGAGACGGCCGCGCAGCGTTCCGCCCTGGCCGAGCTGGGCTGCACCGCCGCCCAGGGCTACCACTTCTTCAAACCGATGCCCGCCGACAAGATCGCCGCCGTCCTCAACTCCCTACGCGACACCGCCCCCAACAACGTCCTTCCCCTCCGCGCCGACGGTGCCTCCTGACCCTCCCCACCCATCCTCGCCCCACCCGGCTGATCAAGAAGTCTGCGCCGGAGTAGAGCGCTTCCGCCGACGCAAACCTCTTGGTCAACACGAGTGGGCGCGGGGGGATGGGGTCGGGTTAGGCGCGGGGGAGGGTTTCGGCGATGACCTGGGGGATGGGGGCCCAGTCGGCGGAGGCGATGGTGGCGTGGCGGGCGGCCAACTCGGCGAGGCGGGCGCGGGCGGCGGCCGGGTCGGTGGTGCCGACGGCGGGCGGGACCTTGTGTGCGTCGGTCATCACCAGCAGGTAGTGGTTGGTGGAGTACCAGGCGGTGTCGATGTTGCCGGTGACGTAGGCGGTGGCGTCGCCGTCGAAAATGACGAACCAGGGGCGCAGGTTGGTCTCCGCGTACTGGGTACGCGGGTCGCCGGTGCGGGCCCGGTGTACGGCCGGGAACGCCTTCGCGGCGCCGAGGTTACCGGCCGCGTCCAAGGCGACCAGGTGCCGGGCGTACTCCACGTCGGTGCGCAGCGTGTCGGTCGGGTTGCTGTGCTCGACGGTGCCCGGGATCAGGTAGACGATCACCTTCCCGGCCAGCTGGCGACGGGTCGGCCAGGCGTTCGCGCGGGCGGCGGCGTCCAGGCTGGCGTGCCCGCCGCGCAGTTGGGCCGGGGTGAACAGCCGGTCGCCGAGCCGGGCGGCGAGCACCGCGTCGAGCTGCGCCGGGCCCTGACCGGTACGGGCACTGAACCCCGTCTTCAGTTCGATCTTGAGCAGCAGTGGCCCGGCGTCCGGGTGCGCGGTCAGCCAGAGTCGAATGTTGTCCAGGCAGTGTTCGAGGTTTCGGTTCCGGGTGCCGGTGTAGAGCTGGGCGGCGCTGGCGGCGGCCACGCAGTTGTTGTCGTTGCCGAGCGGGTTGGAGTGGCTGACCCGCCACTGTCGGGTGAGAATGTCCGGCCAGACATCCAACTCGATCAGCCCCGGCCGGGCGTCGAGCGACTGCGCGAGATAGGTGTAGGTGGCTCTCTCGTACGCGTTGTGAGTGCCGACGCCGGTGGTGGCCGAGATTCGAGCGTCCGGATCGACGGCGGCGCTGGCCGGGGTCACCGGCACTGCCAGTGTGGCCGCCAGCAGACCGATCGCGAGGACGGACAGGAGCCGGAGTCTGCGCATGGGAACCTCCTCGTCGCCGAGCCGGCGGGCGTCGCCGGCAGGCATGCACAGATCTAAATAGAGAGATGTGAACGGCGGGAGGCGGACCGGCACACGGCGTCCGACCGGCAACCGAGGGTGCGGCTGGATATGGTCGTCGGGTGAATCGACTTGCGGAGGCAACCAGCCCGTACCTGCTTCAGCACGCCGACAACCCGGTCGACTGGTGGCCCTGGTGCGAGGAGGCGTTCGCCGAGGCGAAACGGCGGGACGTGCCGGTACTCATCTCGGTCGGGTACTCGGCCTGCCACTGGTGTCACGTGATGGCACACGAGTCGTTCGAGGACGACGGCGTCGGCAAGCTGCTGAACGAGGGCTTCGTCTCGATCAAGGTGGACCGCGAGGAGCGGCCCGACGTCGACGCGGTCTACATGACCGCGACGCAGGCCATGACCGGTCAGGGTGGCTGGCCGATGACGGTCTTCGCCACGCCGGACGGCACCCCCTTCTTCTGCGGCACGTACTTCCCCCGCCAGAATTTCGTCCGGCTGCTGGAGTCGGTCGGCACCGCCTGGCGGGACCAGCGCGAGGCCGTGCTGCGCCAGGGCGCCGCGGTGGTCGAGGCGATCGGCGGGGCCCAGGCCGTCGGCGGCCCCACCGTCCCGCTCACCGCCGAGCTGCTCGCCGCCGCCGCGGACCAACTTGCCACGGAGTACGACGAGGTCAACGGCGGTTTCGGTGGAGCGCCGAAGTTCCCGCCGCACATGAACCTGCTCTTCCTGCTGCGCCACCACCAGCGGACCGGCTCGGCGCGGAGCCTGGAGATCGTCCGCCACACCTGCGAGGCGATGGCCCGCGGCGGCATCCACGACCAGCTGGCCGGCGGCTTCGCCCGTTACTCGGTGGACGGCCACTGGACCGTGCCGCACTTCGAGAAGATGCTCTACGACAACGCGCTGCTGCTGCGGGTCTACACCCAGTTGTGGCGGCTCACCGGCGACGCGTTGGCGCTGCGGGTGGCCCGGGACACCGCCCGGTTCCTCGCCGACGAGCTGCACCGGCCCGGGCAGGGCTTCGCCTCCGCGCTGGACGCGGACACCGAGGGCGTCGAGGGGCTGACCTACGTCTGGACGCCGGCCCAGCTCGTCGAGGTGCTGGGCGAGGAGGACGGCCGGTGGGCCGCCGACCTCTTCGCGGTGACCGACACCGGCAGCTTCGAAGAGGGCACCAGCGTGCTGCGGCTGGCGCGGGACGTCGACGACGCGGATCCGGCGGTGCGGGAGCGCTGGCAGGTGGTGGTCCGACGACTACTGGCCGCCCGGGACGCCCGTCCCCAGCCAGCGCGTGACGACAAGGTGGTGGCCGCCTGGAACGGGTTGGCGATCACCGCGCTGGCCGAGTTCGTCCGGCTGGTCGAGACCACCGGCCGGATCGGCACCGAGGGTGAGGCGAACCTGCTGGAGGGGGTCACCATCGTGGCCGACGGGGCGATGCGGGACGCCGCCGAGTACCTCGCCCGGGTCCACGTCGTCGACGGGCGGCTGCGCCGGGCCTCCCGCGACGGCCGCGTCGGCGATCCGGCCGGAGTGCTGGAGGACTACGGCTGCGTGGCCGAGGCGTTCTGCGCCATGCACCAGCTCACCGGTGAGGGGCGGTGGCTGGACCTGGCCGGTCAACTGGTCGACGCCGCGCTGGCCCACTTCGCCGCGCCCGGCGGGGCGTTCCACGACACGGCCGACGACGCGGAGCAGCTGGTCGCGAGGCCCGCCGACCCGACCGACAACGCCACCCCCTCCGGGCGGTCCGCGATCGTCGCCGCCCTTGTCGCGTACGCGGCGCTGACCGGGGAGAACCGCTACCGGGAGGTCGCCGAGGCGGCCCTGTCCACCGTCGCGCCGATCGTCGGGCGGCACGCCCGCTTCACCGGGTACGCGGCGACGGTGGGTGAGGCGCTGCTCTCCGGGCCGTACGAGATCGCGGTGGCGACCGGGGACCCGGCGGGCGACCCGCTGGTGGCGGCGGCGTATCGGCATGCGCCACCCGGTGCGGTGGTCGTGGCGGGCACCCCGGACCAGCCGGGGGTTCCGCTGCTGGCCGGCCGTCCGCTGGTCGACGGGCGGGCCGCCGCGTACGTCTGTCGGGGTTTCGTCTGTCAGCGGCCGGTGACCGGGGTCGAGGAGCTGGTCGGGCAGTTGAGTTGAGTCGGACCGCCGGTCGGTGCCGCGACCGGCCCGGATAGGCTGACGCCGCTATGGATTCCCGTACCGGTCTGCCCGTTGTCGGCATGGTGGGCGGCGGCCAGCTGGCCCGGATGACCCACCAGGCTGCCATCTCCCTCGGCCAGTCACTGCGTGTGCTCGCGCTCACCCCGGACGACGGTGCGGCCCTGGTCGCCGCCGACGTCCAGTACGGCGACCACACCGACCTCGCCGCGCTGCGCACCTTCGCCAAGGGCTGCGAGGTGGTCACCTTCGACCACGAGCACGTCCCGACCGAACACATCCGCACGCTGACCGACGAGGGGGTGAAGCTGTTCCCGCCCGCCGACGCCCTGGTGCACGCCCAGGACAAGCAGGTGATGCGGGAACGGCTCGGTGCCCTCGGCGCGCCGAATCCCCGCTGGCGACCGGTCGCTTCCCCCACCGATCTGGTCACCTTCGGCGACGAGGTCGGCTGGCCGGTCGTGCTCAAGGCTGCCCGTGGTGGGTACGACGGGCGGGGCGTGTGGCCGGCCACCGATCCGGCGTCCGCCATCGAGTTGGCGCAGAGGCTGCTCGCCGGCGGCACGAAGCTGATCGTCGAGGAGCGGGTGGCGCTGCGCCGGGAACTGGCCGTGCAGGTGGCGCGCTCGCCGTTCGGGCAGGTCGCGGTCTACCCGGTCGTCGAGACGGTCCAGCGCGACGGGATCTGCGTCGAGGTGCTGGCTCCGGCACCCGGCCTGGCGAAGGAGCTGGCGGTCGCCGCGCAGCAGCTCGCCATCGACCTGGCCACCGCGCTCGGCGTGGTGGGCCTGCTCGCGATGGAGCTGTTCGAGGTCGGCGATTCGGCGACATCGGGCGGTAGCCGGCTCCTGGTCAACGAACTTGCCATGCGCCCGCACAACTCGGGGCACTGGACCATCGAGGGTGCCCGGACGTCGCAGTTCGAGCAGCACCTGCGCGCGGTGCTGGACTACCCCATGGGTGACACGTCGTTGACCGCTCCGGTGGTGGTGATGGCGAACGTGCTCGGTGGTCGGCCGGGCGGCATGTCGGTCGACGAGCGGCTGCACCACCTCTTCGCCGCCGAGCCGACCGCCCGGGTCCACCTGTACGGCAAGCAGGTGCGGCCGGGTCGCAAGATCGGGCATGTCACGGTGCTCGGCGACGATCTGGACGAGGTACGAGCCCGGGCCGCCCGGGCCGCCCGCTGGCTGCGGGACGGAACACCGGAGGAATGAGCAGCGTGAGCACGGTCGGTGTGATCATGGGAAGCGACTCGGACTGGCCGACGATGAAGGCTGCCGCCGAGGTGCTCACCGAGTTCGAGGTGCCGTACGAGGTCGAGGTGGTCTCGGCCCACCGCACCCCGGTCAAGATGATCGACTACGGTCGGGCCGCCGCCGACCGGGGCGTCAAAGTGATCATCGCTGGGGCGGGTGGCGCGGCGGCGCTGCCCGGCATGGTCGCGTCCGTGACCCCGTTGCCGGTGATCGGCGTACCGGTGCCGCTGAAGCACCTCGACGGCATCGACTCGCTGCTGTCCATCGTGCAGATGCCGGCCGGCGTGCCGGTGGCGACGGTGTCCATCGGCAACGCCCGCAACGCCGGGCTGCTCGCCGTGCGGATCCTCGCCAGCGCCGACCGTGCCCTGCTCGACCGGATGTCGGCGTACCAGGCCGACCTGGAGCAGTTGGTCGCCGAGAAGGACGCCGCCCTCCGCGCCTCCCTGGCCTGACGCCACACTCAGCGCATGCCGCGGAGCGCGGTCTGTAGGCGTTCCTGGGCGCGGCGTCGGCGTTCGTTGCTGGCGCCGAGAATCAGCAGCAGGAAGCCGACCGGGATCAGCGCCAGCCATGGTCCGAGGCTGAACAGCGCGTGCACGGCCGCGATGGCGGTGACCACCGCACCGACGATGACCGGCGCCTGCTGCTGGGTCATCGAGCCGAAGACCAGCACCGCCACCGCACCGAGCAGCAGCAGCACCTGGCGCATCGTGCTCGAATCGGTGGCCAGCACGATCGCCAGGGTCGGCACGAAGGCGGCCAGCAGCGCCGGCCCGTACGCCACCCAGCTGCTCAGGTCGGTGCGCTGACGTAGCTCCAGCACCCCGACCAGCAGGGCCAGCGCGGCGAACGGCAGAGTGTACGCCTCGGGCAGGGCGACGTCGGCGACCCGCATCAGGATCCACCAGGCGGTGATCTCGCAGAGCACCACCGCCCAGAACAGCACCCGTCGCTCCGTCGGCCGGCGGCCGGGCCGGGTCGCGGCGAGGCCGAGGACCGCACCCCAGGCGGCGAGCAGCGCGGCGATGTGCCGAGGTGAGTCGAAGGCCAGCGCCAGCGCGATCAGCGCGGCGGCGTGGCCGCTCCACTCCACGGTCGCCGCCTCGCGGCGCGCCTCCGGACGGCGGAGCCGGGGCAGCGTGGCGGAGAAGACCTGCAATGCCGCGCCGACCGCCAGCACCCCGAACGCCGACCAGACCGGGGCGAGCCCGGCCACCAGGCCAGCGGTGAGCACGAACAGCTGCGCCATCAGCGAGGCGAACAACCAACCGAGCAGACGGGCCCGGGAGGTGAGGCCGTACAGGGCGGCCACCAGCCCGACCCCGACCGCACCGCCGAGGGTGAACAGGGTCAGTTCCCGGGTGGCGAGGCTGCCGGCGAGGCCGGCCCCGCCCGCCGCCAGCCCGATCAGGAAGACCAGGACCCGGGCCAGCCGCAGCGAACGAGCTCGTTCCACCAGGGCCGGCGGTGGCGTCAACGCCAGCCCCAGCATCGAGATGGTGAACACCGCCAGCGCCGACAGGGTGCTCGCCGGCCAGCCGCCGCCCAGCGCGATCGGGGCGATGAGCAGGGTGACTGCGGCGCCGGGCAGCACCACCGGCACCGCCCGGGACCGGCGACCGCCGCTGAACCCGGTGGCGGCCAGCGCCGCCGTCGCGGTGAGCAGCAGCGCGGTGAGCACATGGGTCGGGTTGACCGCCGCCGGAGGCGGGGCCAGCAGGGCCGCCGGTGGTCCCTGCCAGATCCGGCCGACGGTGCGATGCGGGTCGACGAGAGCCGCGATCAGCGCCGGGGCGATGGAGACCAGGGCCAGCACGGTCGGCAGGGCGGCAGCAGCCAGCGCGCCAGCGGCCGGGCTCACCCGCCACCGGCGTCGGTTGTCGTCGGGCAGGCGGCGCAGCGCCCCGTCGAGCAGCACCGTCCAGCGGCGCACCGGTTGGGCCGCGCCGACCGGCGGCTCGGTCGCCCCTCGTACGAGTTCGGCGAGCACACCGAGCAGGGCCGCCGCTGCGGCGTACACCCCGACGGGCAGGGCGATCGGTACGGCGGCGAGCGCGGTCACGCTCGCCCCGCCGACGACCCCGGCGCTGGCCCAGGGCAGGTACTGGGGAACCTGCCGACGGGCCGCGGCCACCGCGGCCAGGCCCAGACTGGACGCGGCCAGGCCGGCGGTGAGCACCACCTGAGGGGTATGACCGAACTCGACGGCGAGGGCGGCGGTGGCGCCCGGCAACGCCAACAGCGCCGCGCACACCCCCGCGCCACCGATCTGCGCCAGGTGCGGCGGCATGCCCTCCGCCTCGATGTCATCGACGAGTGGCTCGGCCATCTCACGGGCCAGCGCGGCCACCACCGCGCCGATCAGGACGATGCTGCCCAGGGCCAGCGCGGTCGTCCACGGCCGCACCAGGCCGGCACCGGCCGCATGCAGCGCGACCACCCCGGCCACCGTGATCCGGGACAGCGCCGCCCGGGGCTCGATCGTGGCGACCGCGGCCATCCCGAAGATGGTGGCGACCATGCCGCCGATCAGTACCGGTGACCACCAGGGCAGCTCGAAGGCGGCGGGAGCGCCGATGGTGGCGAGCACCACCGCCACGCCGGCCACGTCCCAGCGCCACGGCGGTGGCAGCAGGATGCCGGCCGCGACCGCGAGCAGCACCAGGGCGATCGGTCCCTGCCAGGTCGTACCGCCGGTCGGCGCGGCCGGCCAACCACTCAGGTCACCGTTCCAGATCGGGCCGGGGGTGGCCAGCACGCCGAGGCCGCCGCGCAACGCCATCCAGCCGGCCAGCAGCCCGATCAGCACCCCACCGACAGCGAGGCCGAGCACCGGGCCTCGTCGCCACTCCTCCGGCATCGCCCGGGCCGCCACGGCGACCACCAGGACCAGCGCGGCGGCGACGGCGAGCTGCCCGCTCGGCGCGAGCACGGCGCCGATCCGGAGCAGGGTGGCGACCAGCGTGGCGGTCACCGCGGCGGCTGCCAGGTCGGAACCGTCCAGGGTGAGATCCGAGCGGCGGCCGGTGTCGATCGACGGAGCCAGATAGAGCAGCACCGCGGAGACCAGCAGCAGCGCCCCGACCCAGGCGTCCGCGACGGTGGCGCCCGGTGCGCCGAAGCCGGCTGCGGCGACCACCAACGCGCCCAGACCGGTCCCCACCGACAGCGGTACCGGGATCTGGCGTTGCGACACCTGCACGACGGCCGCGTAGCCGAGCGTGACACAGCAGGCGAGGAAGCTGGCCGCGAGCACCGGTACGGTCGCCTCGCGCAGGCTCGCCGGAGTCGGCGTGGTGTCTACCGGCAGGGTGGCCGCCACGAAGGCGGCCACCGCTCCGGGCAGCGCGAAGGCGGCACCTCCGGCGGCCCAGGCGGAGACACTGTCCGCCGCCGCCGGGGCGAGCCGGATCCGGGGGGCGGCGGCGATCAGGGCACCGGCCACGACGAGGGTGATCAGCACGGCGGCGGTCAGCGCCGGCCGGGCGAGGGCCGCGCCCGCGCCGACCAGCCCGACCACGGCGGCGGCAATGGCGTGCGCCAGCGCAGCGCGGGGCGTCCGCGCGGAGAGGCCAGCGGCCCCGATGCCGATCGCCGCCAGCACCATCGGCCACGGCGCCAACGTCCAGGCCAGCCCGAAGGAGGCCGGTACGGCAAGCGCGGTGAGCGCCGCACCGGTCACGGCGAACTCGCGGCGGATCTCCGGCGGCAGGGCCAGCACCGCGGCCACGGTCAGCAGGAAGGCGCTGACGGCGAGCTGCCAGGCGGCCGGTCCCACGGCGGCGGCCAGCTCGGCCGGGTACCGGTCGAGGTCCGCCGCCCAGGCCGGCAGCGCCGCCTGGACGGGGGCGATTCCGGCGCGCAGCGCGCTGCCGGCGACCACCACCCCGCTGACCGTGAGCGCCACCGCAGAGGCCAGCTGCGGTCCCCGGCGGGCCGACTCGGGTACCGCCCGGACCGCCAGACCGGTGACCGTGATGACCGCCGCGATCAGCAGCAGGGCCCGACCGGGCAGCGCCACCGCGGCGATCCGTCCCAGGGCGCCGATGACGGCCAGCGTGAACACGCCCGCCCCCAGGTCCGGTAGGGGTGGGCGACGGAGCACCAGCGTTCCGGCCAGGCAGACCGCGGCGGCGAGGAGGAGGACCAGGCCGGCGCCGGTCGCGCCCGGCACGGTGGTGGTCCGCAGCAGGGCGGTCACCGCGTACGCCAGGGCTAGCGCGACCGCCACCCCGTGCAGCACCCAGGTCAGTACCCGCAGCCCGGGCACCGGTCGGCTCGGTGCGGTCGCGGTGCTGCCGACGCCGAGGTCAAGCAGTTCGCCGCCCTCCTCCGGCGCGGCTTCCGGCCTGCGGTCGGCCCGGCTCTCCTCGGCGGTCCGCGGTCGGGGCGCTGTCGACCGGCTGGCGTCGTCCATGCCGTCGGTGCGGGACTGCTCCACGGTGACCGGCGAGCGGGCCAGCCACAGGTCGAGCAGCGCTACCACGGTCAACACCAGCGCCCAGCCCGCCGGACCGGTGATCCGGTCGTACGCCAGCAGCGGCACCACCGGCTGGGCGGCCAGCACGGTGGCGAACCGGGGCGCGCGCAGCCTGGTCCACCCGGCGTAGCCGACGGCGACGGCAGCGGTGACCGCGAAGATCACTCCAGCGAAGACGGCACCGGAGGCACCGCCGTTGCCGATCCGGTCCACGGCCCACAACGCGTACCCGGCGAGCGGCACCAGGAGCAGGCCCACCGCGGCGATGGTCTCGGCCGTGGAGGTCAGCCCACGCCGGACCAGCACCGGCGGGGCGAGCAGCATCAGTACCGTCGCGAGCAGCAGGATGCCGAGTCGGGTCAACGCGTCCATCGAGCTGGTGGCGACCACGGCGAACACCACGGCGGCGACGCCGAGCAGCAGCGCGCCGAGGCCGAGCGGGATGTTCTGGACCTCCCGTGAGGAGGCTTCCGGTGGGTGCTCCGGGTCGTCGGCGTCCAACCACACAGGTTCGGTCGGTGGCGGTGGCTCCTGGGCGCCGGCGCCCTGCCGGGGGACCCGGGGCGGCGGAGTCGCACCGTCGCGGGGCGGTGAGGCGCCCTCGGACGTGGGTCGTCGCGGCGGCCGACGACGTAGCACACGGCGGGGGCGGGCGGACTGCCGGACTCGCTCGTCACCCTGACTACCGGCGTGCGAGAGGATGTCCCGCTGGAAGAGCGCGGCCTGCATCTTCGCGGCGAGCTGCCGTTGCTCGCGGGCGATGGCGGCCTCGCGGGCCTTCAACTCCGCGATGGACCGTTCGATCTCCGTCAGGTGATCGGCCCACTGCGGCTGATGCGCGCCGCAGTGCGGGCAGCGAACCGCCGGCTTGATCTTCCGGCCACACGAAGGGCACTGAAAGTTCGCCACGACACCCCTTCACCCGCACTGTGGATTCCCACTGTCGCAGCATGCCCAAAGCGGGCCGGGAATTCGACAGTTGTCGGCGGGTCAAGCGCCAACATCACCGGACGGTGCGATCAAGGTCGCCCCATGCCCCGGTACTCCCAGCCGGCCTGGGTCCACAGTGCGGGGTCGAGGCAGTTGCGGGCGTCGACGATGCGGCGGCCGGCGACGAGGTCGCCGAGGTGGCTGGGGTCGGCGTTGCGGAAGTCGGCCCACTCGGTGAGGACGCAGACCAGGTCGGCGCCGGTCACCGCCTCGGCCATGTCGGGCTCGTAGGTCAGTTCCGGTACCGCCCGGCGGGCGTTCTCCATGCCCTGGGGGTCGTAGACGTGCACGTTGGCGCCGGCCTTGTGCAGCAGGGCGGCGACGGCGAGGGCGGGGGCGTCGCGTACGTCGTCGGTGTTGGGTTTGAAGGTGGCGCCGAGCACGGCGATGCGGGTGCCGGACAGGTCGGGGCCGGCGGGACCGGAGCGGCGACCGAGCAGGTCGGCGGCGAGTTGCAGCACGCGGGTGCGTCGGCGCAGGTTGATCAGGTCGACCTCGTGCAGGAAGCGCAGGGCCTCACCGGCGCCGAGTTCCTGGGCGCGGGCCTGGAAGGCGCGGATGTCCTTGGGCAGGCAGGCGCCGCCGAAGCCGAGGCCGGCCTGGAGGAAGCGGTTGCCGATGCGCGGGTCGTAGCCGATTGCCTTGGCGAGCTGGGTGACGTCGCCGCCGGAGGCCTCGCAGACCTCGGCCATGGCGTTGATGAAGGAGATCTTGGTGGCCAGGAAGGCGTTCGCGGCGACCTTGACCAGCTCGGCGGTGGCGAAGTCGGTGACGACGAGGGGTACTTCCCGGTCCTCGGTGGCGGCGAGGTCGAATACGCCCTTGTGGGCGGCGTAGAGCATGCCGTTGGCCCACTCGCTCTTGACGCCGACCACGATCCGGTTGGGGCGCAGCACGTCGTCGACGGCGAAGCCCTCCTGGAGGAACTCGGGGCTCCAGGCGACCTCTACGCCGAGGTCGGCGGAGGCGTGCTTGCCGACGAGTTGCTCCACCCATTCGGCGGTGCCGACCGGGACCGTGGACTTGCCGACGATCAGCGCCTTGCGGGTCAGGTGCTGAGCCAGGCCGGTGACCGACGCCTCGACGTACGACAGGTCGGCGCCCATCCCGTCGGCCCGCTGGGGGGTGCCGACGCAGATGAAGTGCACGTCACCGAAGTCGGCGGTCTCGGCGATGTCGGTGCTGAACCGCAGCCGACCGGCGGCCAGGTTACGCCGCAGCAACTCGTCCAGGCCGGGCTCGTGGATCGGCACCTCACCCGCGTTCAGCTTGGCGATCTTGTCCGCGTCGACGTCGAACCCGAGCACCTCGTAGCCGAGTTCCGCGTAGCAGATGGCGTAGGTCGCGCCGAGGTAGCCGGTGCCCAGGAAGGTCACCCGGGGGCGGGAGGCGCCCGAGGGGGGAGTGACCGCCGCGATGGCGGGCACCGGCTGGGTGTTCGGGTACGGGATGGTCACGCCTGTCTTCTCCGCTCGCACTGGCGCCGCGTGGCTGCGTCGCATTCCTTTGCGGCGCCGAGGCGGGGCGCCGGAGAGGTGGTGGTTCGTCTGCTGGGTTCCATCATCGCCGAGCGGCTTCAGGGTTTCGTCTTGCCCCAGCCTACGCGCCGGTAACATCACCTGAACTGTGGTCGTTATCCTTCAGTCTGCGC
Organism: Verrucosispora sp. WMMD573; assembly: GCF_027497175.1. Lineage (NCBI taxonomy): Bacteria > Bacillati > Actinomycetota > Actinomycetes > Micromonosporales > Micromonosporaceae > Micromonospora > Verrucosispora sp. WMMD573. The sequence continues at coordinate 2,400,945 of NZ_CP114901.1, forward strand.
GGTGGGTGTCCAGGTGACGCTACAGACTGCGCATGATAGCGGTGAAGGGGAGGGGCCGACATGGCCGCAGAGCAGTCGTTCGACGCGTACCGCCTGCCGGAGGAGCACGAGGCGATCCGGGAAGCGGTGCGTGAGGTCTGTGCGGCCAAGGTGGCTCCGCACGCCGCCGAGGCCGATGAGACAGGTGAGTTCCCGAAGGCGTCGTACGACGCGCTACGTGCCGCCGACTTCCACGCACCGCACATCCCGGTCGAGTACGGCGGGGCCGGCGCGGACGCGCTGGCCACGGCAATCGTGATCGAGGAGGTCGCGCGGGCCTGCGCCTCGTCGTCGCTGATCCCGGCGGTGAACAAGCTGGGCACGATGCCGCTGCTGCTGGCCGGCTCCGACGATCTCAAGCGCCGGTACCTGACTCCGGTCGCCAGCGGCGAGGCGATGTTCTCGTACTGCCTCTCCGAGCCGGAGGCGGGCAGCGACGCGGCCGCGATGACCACCCGGGCGGTACGTGACGGCGATCACTGGGTGCTCAACGGCGTGAAGCGTTGGATCACCAACGCCGGTGTCTCGGAGTTCTACACCGTCTTCGCGGCGACCGACCCCACCGCCCGGTCCCGGGGCATCTCCGCCTTCGTGGTCGAGAAGTCCGATCCGGGGGTGAGCTTCGGCGCGCCCGAGAAGAAGTTGGGCATCAAGGGCTCCCCGACCCGCGAGGTCTACCTGGACAACGTCCGGATCCCGGCGGACCGGATGATCGGCGCCGAGGGCACCGGCTTCGCCACCGCGATGAAGACCCTGGACCACACCCGGGTCACCATCGCCGCCCAGGCGGTGGGCATCGCGCAGGGTGCGCTCGACTACGCCAAGGGTTACGTCGCCGAGCGCCGGCAGTTCGGCAAGGCGGTCGCCGAGTTCCAGGGTGTGCAGTTCATGCTCGCCGACATGGGCATGAAACTGGAGGCGGCCCGGCAGCTGACGTACGCGGCGGCCGGCCGGTCCGAGCGTGGCGACGCCGATCTGACCTACTTCGGCGCGGCGGCGAAGTGCTTCGCCTCGGACGCCGCCATGGAGATCACCACCGACGCGGTCCAGCTGCTCGGCGGCTACGGCTACACCCGTGACTACCCGGTCGAGCGGATGATGCGGGATGCCAAGATCACCCAGATCTACGAGGGTACGAACCAGGTGCAGCGCATCGTGATGGCCCGCCAACTGCTCAAGGGCTGACGGCCCGGGGAGAACCAGCGTCACCTCCGCCCGTGCGGTTGTCGGGCGGAGGTGACGATCGGTGATGCGGGTTCAGCTGGTGGCGTCGTCGCGTCGGGGCAGGTTGCCCGGCGGCGCCGACCAGGGCGACCCACCTCCGGTACGCCGGGGCAGCGGCTCGGTCGGCGTCGAATCCGGATCCGGATAGCCCAGGCTCAGCGGCGCGGTGTCCCGTTCCGTCGACGGGTTCGGTGACCAGTCGGTCGACGTCGGGTCCGTTGCCGGAGCGTCGGGTGTCACCGACGCTGGTGCCGGCACCGGGGCTGGCCAACGCCGCCAGCGTTGCCCACTGAACGTCGCGATCAGCAGCAGCATGCCGATCAGGAAGAGCGTGCCGTTCTCCACCGGCAACCCCAACGGCAGCGGGTCGCCGAGAAACTCCCCGTCGGACGGGATGCGTTCGCGTACCTCAAAGGGCGCGATGAACAGTCCGACGTACGGGGTGACCAGCAGCAGTCCGGCCACCAGCGGGCCGAGCGGTGAGATGCGTAGCGTGCCGAGCAGGCCCAGCACGATGCCGCCGACAGCGAGGTACACGGCCGGTTCGATGAGGTTTGCCGTGTTGGAGGTGCCGATCTCCACCCACCGGTCGACGGTGCCGGCCGACCCGTCCTGACCGAGGGTGATCAGCACCCAGGTGACCGGCACCACCACCAGCCCTGCGAGGAAGCTCCACAGATGTCGCATCCGCGCACCGTACCGTTTCCGACATGACCGAGCACCCCGCCACCGCCCTGCCGGGCAAGCCGACCTCGTACTCCCGGGTAACCCTCAGCCGGATCATGACCGCTGTGGATGTGAACCTGTACGGAACGGTGCACGGCGGGGTGTTGATGAAGTTCGTCGACGACGTGGCCGGCGCGGCGGCGGCACGGCACAGCGGCGGTACGGCGGTGACTGCCGCGATCGACGAGATCGTCTTCTCGGAGGCCGTCCGGGTGGGCGACCTGGTGCACGCGTACGCCCAGGTGAACTGGACCGGGCAGACCTCGATGGAGGTCGGCGTGCGGGTGATGGCGGAGCGCTGGGACTCGGCCGACGAGGTGCCGGTGCGGGTGGCCACCGCGTACCTCGTCTTTGTCGGGGTCGAGGTTGGTGGCGCGCCCCGGCCGGTGCGTCCGGTGCTACCGGAGACGCCGGAGGACGAGCGGCGCTGGCGGGAGGCGGAGATCCGCCGCGCCCACCGGCTGGCCCGCCGTCAGGCCATCCAGGCGGCCCGCAGCGAACCCTGAGGCCGCCGGCCGGCTCTGCTTCGGCGGCGATCGGCAGCCCCTCCCTGCGCCATGGCCACACTGGTCTGCCGCCGGGGGTGTGGTGCGGGCACATGCGCCCGCAGGGTGCGGGTGCGGAGAATGACGCTTCGAGGTAGGGCAAGATGGCGCCACGGCCCACCGCACAGCGTCGTGCCGGGCCAGGGGAGGAGTGGACCAGTGACGGACGTGCTGTGGACGCCACCGGCGGACGTGCTCCAGCGGTCCCGGATCGGGGCTTACCTGCGTTGGCTCGACGAGCACCGGGGGCTGACGTTCGCCGACTACGACGCGTTGTGGCGGTGGTCGGTCACCGACCTGGACGCGTTCTGGCGGTCGATCTGGGACCACTTCGGCGTCGTCGCGCACACCCCGCCGACCGCCACCCTGACCGACCGGGACATGCCGGGCACCCGGTGGTTCCCTGGCGCCACCCTCAACTACGCCGAGAACGTGCTGCGGATGCCGGGACGGGCCGACGACGAGCCGGTGGTCGTGGCACACGGGCAGACCCGGGCGCCGGTCACCCTCACCGCCGGGCAACTGCGCGAGCAGGTCCGCCGGGTCGCCGCCGGGCTGCGCCGGCTCGGCGTCACCACCGGCGACCGGGTGGCGGCGTACGCCCCGAACATCCCCGAGACGTACGTGCTGATGCTGGCCAGCGCCAGCCTCGGTGCCATCTTCTCGTCCTGTGCGCCGGAGTTCGGCACCCGCAGCGTGACCGACCGGTGGCAGCAGATCGAGCCGAAGATCCTGGTCGCGGTGGACGGCTACCGCTACGGCGACAAGCCGGTGGACCGGCGCGCCGAGGTGGCCGCGATCCGGGCCGCGCTGCCGTCGCTGCGGCACACCGTCTCGATTCCCTACCTCGACCCCGACGGTTCCCCGGCGGACGGGGCACTGGCCTGGACGGAGCTGGCGGCCGAGACCGACGAACCGCTGGCCTGCACCCCGGTGCCGTTCGACCACCCGCTGTACGTGCTCTACTCCTCCGGCACCACCGGGCTGCCCAAGCCGATCGTGCACGGACACGGCGGAATTCTGCTGGAACATTTGAAGATGCTCGCCCTGCATCACGATCTCGGCCCGGCGGACCGGTTCTTCTGGTTCACCACCACCGGCTGGATGATGTGGAACTTCCTGATCTCCGGGCCGGCGGTGGGCGCGGCGATCGTGCTGTTCGACGGCAACCCCGGCCACCCTGACCTGGGCGAGATGTGGCGGCTGGCCGAGCAGACCGGCACCACGTACTGCGGCACCTCCGCGCCCTTCCTGCTGGCCTGCCGCAAGGCCGGGCTGGTCCCGCGCGAGATCGCCGACCTCTCCGCGCTGCGCGGCCTCGGCTCCACCGGCGCGCCGCTGCCCGCAGAGGGCTTCACCTGGGTGTACGACACGGTCGGCAGCGATCTTCAGCTCCAGTCGCTCTCCGGCGGCACGGACGTCTGCACCGGTTTCGTCGGCGGCGTACCGCTGCTGCCGGTGCACGCCGGTGAGATCGCCTGCCGGGCCCTGGGCGCCAAGGTGGAGGCCCGTTCTCCGGATGGCACCCCGGTCATCGGGGAACTGGGCGAGCTGGTGATCACCGAGCCGATGCCGAGCATGCCGGTAGGTTTCTGGAACGATCCGGACGGGGTCCGCTACCGGGAGGCGTACTTCGACGTCTATCCCGGGGTGTGGCGGCACGGGGACTGGATCACCATCAACGCCCGGGGCGGGTGCGTCATCACCGGCCGCTCCGATGCCACCCTCAACCGGGGCGGCGTACGGCTCGGCACCGCCGAGTTCTACTCCGTCGTGGAGGGGCTGGACGAGGTCGTCGACTCGGTGGTGGTGCACCTGGAGGACGGCGAGGGCGGCGCCGGTGAGCTGCTGCTGTTCGTGGTGCTGGCCGAGGGAATGACGCTCAACGACGAGTTGCGCCGGACGATCTGCCGCGAGCTGCGCACCGCGTTGTCCCCCCGACACGTACCCGACGAGATCCACCAGGTCCGCGCGGTGCCACGCACCCTGTCGGCGAAGAAGCTCGAGGTACCGGTCAAGAAGATCCTCACCGGTACCCCGGTCGACCAGGCCGCCGCCAAGGGCGCCCTGGCCAACCCCGAGTCCCTGGCCGCCTTCGCCACCCTGGCTGAACTTCGCACCCCGGACCGCTCCACCACCTGATCCGATCCCCAGACGCCGCCCCCTCGACCCGCCCGCCCCCGGGTCTCGCCGCGGGTTCTGGCGTATAGGAGCCGGGCGCGCTGGTAGCCAGGACCCCCGCTGCGGTGATCGGGGGTCATAGACGAGTTGATACCCGTCCTCACTCAGCGTGCTGTCGCAGCTCGCCCAACCAACACCCCTCTTCCTCCTTTGCTCTGCTTCAACCCACGCAACAGTTACTCTCCGCAGTTTTCTGGCGCGCGAGTGTCGCCGGACCCCAACCGCGTCGTCGCAGTTCAGCGGGTTGTGCGTCGGTTGAAGCAGAGCAAAGGACGGGAGGGGGAACGCCTCCGGGCGCGGGCACGGCAACGGTGGGTGACAACCACGGAGGGTGAGGTTCGACTCGAAGTTTCGACTCGGTGGATCGATCGTTGCCTCGGAAGGGGTTCTCGCAAGGGGAGGTCGACCCAGTCAGGTCAGGCCGAGCGGGCCAGTCGGATCGGGCAGGGGACGAGCCCCGGTAGACCGGGATACGCGGGCGAACTGGGCCGAGGTGGGATGGGTGGGGGCGGACAGGGCCGAGAGGGGTGGGCAGGTCAGCGGAGGGTCTGGGTTACGCGTTCCGTCGATTGACGGTCGGCCAGGCGGGCCGGATCCGGGTGGGCGCAGAGCACCAGGGTGGCGCCCGCGCTGAGTGGGGCCAGCAGCCAGTCGAGCGGGTCCGGGTGCCGGTCGACGTCCACGAGGAGCCGGCCGCCGCGGGAGATACCGAGGTCGGCGGCGCGGGCGGCGGCCCGGGCGCGCAGCGTGGTGTGGTCCGGCCCTCCCGGGGGGTACGCCGTGAAGTGGTCGCCGTGTGCGCGTACCTCGGTGACGTAGTCGGCGAAGCCCGCCGGTACCTCCCGCAGCGGCAGCGCGAACGGGTGCAACGCCAGCGCGTACCGGTCGGCGGCCGACCAGGCGTCGGCCTCGGCGACACGGTCGGCAGCGGCGAAGAGCACGTCCACCTCGCCCGGCGGGTCGGCGCCCGGCGATCCGGTCGGCCGAACCGTCAACCCGGCCGACCAGCAGCCGAGCAGCACGGCGGCGCTCTGCCAGTGTGGCGGCAGCAGCACCGCCGCGGTGCCGCCCGGCCCGAGGGCCAGTTCGTCGACGAGCAGGTTGGCGGTCTTGGCCACCCAGTTCGCCAGGGTCGCTCCGGAAAGCTCGGTGCGTTCGCCGGACGCGTCGTCGTACCAGGTCAGCAGCGGGCGGTTCGGGTCGGTCGCGATCACGTCGGTGAAGACCCGGGCAATGTTGTCGGCCATCGGCGCGAACGATACGCGCCCGGCGGCCGTACTCGATGACAACGACAAGTCGGCGTACCGTCGGGTCGCAGTCAGCGTCCGCGCCGGGCTCCGGCGTAGGCTTGCCGGAGTGTCGTTCCCCACAGTCCCGCCACCGCAAGGAGTCGCCCCGTGACCGCCGGTCGCCCGCCCCGCGTGCTCATCGACGCCACGAGTGTTCCCGCCGATCGCGGCGGCGTCGGTAGATACGTCGATGGCCTGCTCGGCGCCCTCGGCAAGGTGTGCGGATCGGCGGTGGACCTGGTGGTGGTCAGCCTCCGCACCGATCTTGAGCGCTACCGCCGGAAGCTGCCCCCCGCGGAGATCATCCCGGCGCCGGCCGCGGTCGCGCACCGGCCGGCCCGGCTCGCCTGGGAGCAGACCGGGCTGCCGCTGCTCGCCCAACAGGTCGGTGCTGAGGTGCTGCACTCGCCCTTCTACACCTGCCCGCTGCGGGCCGGCTGTCCGGTGACCGTGACGGTGCACGATGCGACGTTCTTCACCGAGCCGGAGCACTACGACAAGTCCCGCCGGACGTTCTTCCGCAGCGCCATCAAGACCTCGCTGAGGCGAGCGGACCGGGTGATCGTCCCCAGCAAGGCCACCCGCGACGAGTTGATCCGGCTGCTGGACGCTGACCCGACCCGGATCGACGTGGCCTACCACGGCGTGGACCATGACGCCTTCCACGCGCCCGGCGACGAGGAGAAGGCCCGGGTCCGGGCCCGCCTGGGGCTCGGCGGTAGCAGTTACGTCGCGTTCCTCGGTGCCAAGGAGCCCCGCAAGAACGTGCCGAACCTGATCCGGGGCTGGGTCCGGGCGGTCGCCGACCGGCAGGACCCGCCGGCACTGGTGGTGGCCGGCGGGCAGGGACACGACGACGACATCGACCGTGCGGTGGCCGAGGTGCCCTCGCATCTGCGGCTGCTGCGTCCCGGCTACCTGCGCTACGGCGACCTGCCGGGCTTCCTCGGCGGTGCCCTGGTGGCCGCGTACCCCTCCTACGGCGAGGGGTTCGGGTTGCCCATCCTGGAGGCGATGGCGTGCGCCGCCCCGGTACTCACCACCCCCCGGCTGTCGCTGCCCGAGGTCGGCGGCGACGCGGTCGCGTACACCAGCGAGGATCCGGACCAGATCGCCACGGACCTGGCCGCGCTGCTCGACGACGAGCCGCGCCGGTTGTCGCTGGCCAAGGCCGGCTTCGACCGGGCGAAGGAGTTCACCTGGGGGTCCAGCGCCGAGGTGCACATCGCGGCGTGGACCAGGGCGCGGACCTGAGGCCGGCAACGAGGCGCCCGGTCCGGGTGGTTCGGGCATGATGTCCTGGTGATCTACGTCGTTATTCCGGCCGGTGGCAGCGGCACAAGGTTGTGGCCGCTGTCCCGCGCCGGCCATCCCAAATTTCTTCACCCGTTCACCGGCACGTCCGCGTCGCTGCTCCAGGCGACGGTCGATCGGCTGGGGCCACTGACCACTCCTGAACGAACAATGGTGGTCACCGGGGTCGCGCACGCTGCGGCCGTGGCTCGCCAACTGACCGGTCTGCCGGAGGAGAACATTCTGGTCGAACCGTCGCCCCGGGACTCCTGCGCCGCCATCGCGCTGGCCGCGGCGGTGATCGCCGTACGCGATCCGGACGCCGTCATGGGATCGTTCGCCGCCGACCATCTGATCGGTGACCCTGAGCGTTGGGTGGACACCGTCCGGGAGGCGGTTCGGGGTGCGGAGCAGGGGCTGCTGATGACGGTCGGGATCACTCCGACCCGGCCGGAGACCGGCTACGGATACCTGCGGACCGGCGACCCCGTCGACGGCGGGCCGATGCGCCCGGTGGTCGAGTTCAAGGAGAAGCCGAGCGCGGAGGTGGCCGAGACGTACGTGCGGTCGGGCCACTACCTCTGGAACGCTGGCATGTTCGTCTGGCGGGTGTCGGCATTCCTCGCCGAGCTGGCCCGTCAGCAGCCCGACCTGCACGCGGGGGTCACGGCGATCGCGGCGGCGTGGGGCACCGAGGAACAGGACGACGTGCTCGGAACGGTCTGGCCCACGCTGACGAAGATCTCCGTGGACTACGCGGTGATGGAGGGCGCTGCCGCGGCCGGCCGGGTGGCGACCGTACCCGGTGACTTCCGGTGGAACGACGTGGGTGACTTCCACACCCTCGGCGAGGTGTTGCCGGCGGACACCGACGGCAACGTGGTGCTCACCGGCGACGCCAAGCCCGAGGTGCTGCTGCACGACAGCAGCGGCCTGGTGGTGGCGCCGCAGGCCGGCCGGCTGGTGGCCGCCGTCGGCGTACGGGACCTGATCGTGGTCGACACCGAGGACGCGTTGCTGGTCTGCCCGCGTGACCGCGCTCAGGACGTGAAGTCGATCGTGGACGAACTCAAGAGGCGGGGTGAGGACAGGCTCGTCTGAAGGCTGCCAGGCCCGGTGTGACGAGCCGGGCCGTGCCGCCAGCCAGCGGATGTGGCAGGCGATCCGGTGGGAACCAGCCGAGCGCCTCGGACTCCGCGCTGACCCGTTCCGTCGCCCCCGCCGGAGCGAACACGGCGAAGCGCACGTCGTGATGCAGTGAGCCGCCCTGGCAGGCCACCGGGTGCACGTCCACGTCGATCGGCATCGGATCGATCCGCAGACCGGTGACGCCCGACTCCTCGGTGGCCTCCCGCAACGCCGCGCCGGCCAGCGTCCGGTCGGCGGGCTCGCAGTGCCCGCCCAACTGCACCCACTTGTGGAACTTCCCGTGCAGGCAGAGCAACACCTGGGTGCCGGTCGCGTCGAACACCAATGCGCTCGCGGTGACGTGGCCGGCCCGGTGTTCGCGGCCCATCGCGATCGGCCCGGCGTCGAGCAGGCCGAGGGTACGGTCCCGGGCCACCGCCGCGTCCGGGCTGGTCGGCATCCAGCCGCTGAGCACCGCCACCGCGTCGGCGTGCAGCGCCGTCCAGTCCGCGTCGCCGCGCGGGGATTCGTCAACTGTTCGGGGCGTCGACAACGGCCGCTCCTCTCGTCCGTGCCAGCGTACGGGGGTGCTGGTGGACACCTCGGTGCGGTGCGTGGAGCCGGGCGGATGTGCCGGGGCTGGGCAGAGAGATCGGGCGGCACCCCCTGCGGAACTTGAGCCGCAGACCCTCGAATGGTGCCGCCCGATCTCGGGCACCCAGCGGGGCGGCACGTTCGACGTGCGTCGCCCCCTGTGGCACGGGAAGCATGGCGGATTCACATGACGGGCGTCGAGGTCTTTTAGCTGAGGCTTAACTGACCGAGGCCGACGTGGCCGGGTAGAGTTCGAAGGTCGCCGGGTGCCCCCTTCGCCGGGTGATGGGAGTACCCATGCTTAAGATCCATTTCTCCGGCGAGGACATCCTCCGGACCCGGGTGGCGCCGGCGGCCGATCCGGTCTGGGAAGTGGTGCTGAGCCTGCACCTGCTGCCCGGGCGCAGTCGTGACCCGCTGCTCGCCGGCTGGCGTCGCGAGGTTTCGCGGGGGCTGCGTCGACAGGTGGATGCTGAGGCGTTGCGATTACTGTCCACGTTGAACCCGCCGCGTGGTTACTTTCCGGATTTCCTGACCCCGTACGAGAGCGTGCACGGTTTCGAGGCGGGGATGGAGGCGTTGCGGCGTACCCCCGTGACGTTGCTGCAACGCGACCTGACGCTGCTCGCCAACAGCAACCGGAACCTGCCTGTCGGTGTCGCCGCCATCGCCCGGGGCGAGCCGGCGGCCCTGACCCACCTGACGGAGACGATGGGCCGCTACCGCGAGCTCGCCCTCGGGCCGTACTGGACGCGGGTCCAGGGGGCGGTGGAGGCCGACCGCGCCCGCCGTGCGCGGGCCATGCTCGACGGCGGTGTCGAAGGGCTGCTGACCACGCTGCGGCCGGGCCTGCGCTGGGATTCCGGGGTGCTGGAGATCCCCGCCTACCCGAGGAGCCGGGAACTTCACCTGGAGGGGCGAGGACTGCTGCTGGTGCCGTCGTTCTTCTGTGCGAACACGCCCGTCGCACTGCTCGATCCGGAACTGCCGCCGGTGCTGGTCTACCCGGTCGACAAGCTGGGTGGGTTGACCACCGACTCGGTCGGGGCGGGCGACACCGGCCGGGAGGCGCTGGCCGCGTTGCTCGGCCGTACCCGCGCTGCGGTCCTCGCCGCCAGCGACGACGGCTGCACCACCGGCGAGCTGGCCCGCCGGCTGCACATCTCGGCGGCCGCGGCCAGCCAGCACACCACCGTGCTGCGGAACGCGGGCCTGCTGGTCAGCCACCGCGACCGCAACACCGTCCTACACACCCTCACCCCCCTCGGCCGCGCCGTCCTCAACCCCTGACCCACCCACCCCCGGAGCTGGCTCCCGTTGGAACCCCCCGGGCCTGGCTCCGTTGAAACCCACCCCCGGGGGCTGGCTCCGTTGATCATGAAGTTATTGCGCCGGAGAGCGCTCCCCGGCGGCAATAACTCCATGATCAACGAGGAGGTGAGGGGGAGAGGGAGGGGGAGAGGGAGAGGGAGAGGGAGAGAGGGGTGGGGGGTGGGGGTTAGAGGGCGAGGGTGGCGGCGGCGGTGGTGCCGTTGGGTGGGGGGAGGAGTTGGGTGGGCACGTTTGCTGCCGCGAGGGCGGTGCGCAGGCGTTGCACGTCGGTGCCGAAGCGGACCAGCTGGAACGCGCCTACGGGGGTGGGTGGGGAGCAGAGCACCAGGCCGGTCGCGTGGGCCGGCCAACCCGGCACGATGGGGACAAGCGCAGCGCGTACCTCATCGTCGGTCACCTGGGTGAAGACCGTGCCGGGCGCGATCACAGCGGCGACCGAGGCGATCGCCCGGTCGACCGCGGCCGGGTCGGGCGCGGCTTCCCCCGGCTGGTCCGGCAGGGTGGCGGCGGCAGCCAACCCGGCGGCCTTCGCCTCGGCGGTTCCGAGCGAGAACAGGTCCATCGAGGCGTCTCGCACCAGGACCCGGGCACCCTCGCCGTCGCCTGACAGCGGCGTCGTCAGGTAACCGCGGATGACCGCGACCGGCATCTGGTCACACTTGCCCTTGATCAGTTCGCCCGCCGCGGCCAGCTCGTCGATCACCGCCATCTGCGTCAGTACCAGCTCGTTGCCGTACGGGTCGACCTCGCCCCGGTGATCGCGGATTGCGGCCATGCCGGCGACCCCGAGAGCCACATCGGTCAGCCCGTTGCGCCAGGGGCGACCGCTGGTGTCGCTGACCACGACCGCCACGTCCACGCCGTACCGGGCGCGCAGCCCGGCGCGGAGTGCGCGCGCCGAGGCGTCCGGATCCTCGGGCAGCAGCACCAGCCGGGTCTTGTCGACGTTGGAGGCGTCGATGCCGGCGGCGGCCATCACGAAGCCGTGGCGGGTCTGCACAATCCGGGTCGGGCCGCGCGAGGCCACCACCCGTACCGTCTCCGCCGCCAACACCTCGTCCCGGACGGCCTGCCGCTCCGGGCCGTCGGCGGGTACGTCCACCAGCCGGCCCTCGGCCTTCGAGATGATTTTGCTGGTCACCACCAGCACGTCCCCGTCGCGAAGCCAGGGCGCCGCGCTTCCGATCAGTACGACGAGGTCGTCACCCTCGGTCACGTGCCCGATGCCGGGCACCGGCAGGATCTCCAGTCTCACGTCAACTCCACCGCAGCGCGGACCATCGCCGCCGTCGCCGCCTCGTCGGTCATCCGCAGTGGCACCGCGCGGACCGTCACGTCCGACACCACAGTTGCGGCATCCTCCTCGGCCACCAACCAACCGTCGAGCAGCCCGCCGGTGGCCCGGCTGCCGTACATTCCGCCGACGCCGCCAGCGGAGCATTCCACCCCGACGACCGCCAGGCAGCGGTCGGCCATGCCGCGTACCGGCGCGTCACCGATGATCGGCGAAACGCCCACCACCGGGGCGGAAGCGCCTGCCACCGCCTCGCGTAGGCCCGGTACGGCGAGGATCGGCGCGATGCTGACCACCGGGTTGCTCGGCGCGACGAGCAGCACGTCGGCGTCGGCGATCGCCTCCGTGACGCCGGCTGCCGGCTTCGCCGACTCCGCCCCCACGAAGACGAACCGGTGGGTCGGGATCTGCGCCCGGTGCCGTACCCACCACTCCTGGAAGTGGATCGCCCGCTGGCCACCGTCGATGTCGACGACCGCGTGCGTCTCCAGGCGGTCGTCGGTCGCCGGCAGCAGTCGTACGCCGGGCCGCCAGCGCGCCGCCAGCGCCTCGGTGACCTGGTGCAGCGGATAGCCGGCGTCGAGCATGGTGGTGCGAACCAGATGGGTGGCGATGTCCCGGTCACCCAGCCCGAACCAACTCGGCTCGGCACCGTACGCCGCCAGCTCGTCCTTGACCGTCCAGCTCTCGTCGACGCGCCCCCAGCCCCGCTGCGGGTCGGCACCGCCGCCGAGGGTGTACAGCACGCTGTCCAGGTCCGGGCAGATCCGCAGCCCGTGCAGCCGGAGGTCGTCGCCGACATTGACCACGGCGGTCACCTCGGCACCCACCTCGCGGGCGTACGCCCGCGCCCCCAGCAGGAACCGGGCGCCGCCGATCCCGCCGGTCAGAACCACGATGCGCATCCGCCCATCCTCGCCTACGTGACGCCTCCGCAACCCAGCTGCCCCGGGAGACTAGGCTCACGTCGGCATCTGTCCGCTTTCGCCCCAGGGAGAGTTCGTGACCAGCCCCGCCGAGCCCCCACCCACCGATCCGACCCCGGCCCGCCAGGTGACCGGGCCGCTGCGTGAACTCGTCGCCCTCGTGCTCCTGGGCGCGAACGCCGTCTTCCTCTTCGTGGGCCTGATCCGGCTACTCACCCCGCAGGGCGCGTACAGCACGGTGACCGGCCGTGCGGCCAGCTCGTTCTTCGCCTTCATCGGCGTCGAGGCGGTCGTCCTGCCGGTGCTGGCGGTACTGCTGGCCACCCATCTCGCCCCGACCGTCGGACGGGCGAAACTGATCACGCAGGTGGCACTGATCGAGTACGCGGTAAGCGCCGTGCTGGGCGGTCTGACCCTGCTGATCTGGGTGGTCGGTCGGCTGGCCGAAGCGCAGCTCTTCGACGCGATGACCGGCCTGCTCACCCGGGTTGCCTGGGTGGCGCTGTTCGCGGCGGCCGCGTACGTGGTGTGGAGCGTGTGGCAGCGGCTCTACCACGTGCCCCGGTCCAAGCCCGAGCCCGGCCTGTACGGCACGCCGCAGCAGGGCTGGCCGCAGCCCGCAGGCCCGGGCCAGTTCGGTGGCCAGCCCGGTCACCCGGGCGGCGGCTGGGCGCCGCCTGGCCAGTCGGGTGGTTGGCCGGGCGCCGAACGATCCGCTGGCTATCCGGCCGTTCACCCCGGCTCCGGCCACCCGGGTTGGCCCACGGCCGGTCAGGCACCCGCCGCCGGTGGGCCCCCGGAGTCCCCGCACACCTGGCCGCCGCACGGTCAGCCGGCGGTGCCACCGCAGTCGGCATCGCCGTCCGCGCCGTCCGCACCGCCGTTCGGACAGCCGGCCTCGGCCGACCCGACGCAGAGCATCCCGCGCCAGGGCGACCCGGCCGGGGGTATGCCGCGCCAGGGCGACCCGGCCGGACACTCGCCGCGCCAGGGGGTCGAGCCGTCCCAGGCGATCCCGCACCAGAGCGCCGAGCCGACCCAGGCGATTCCGCGGCCGGGCGGTGGTGACGCCGGCCCGTCGGTTCCCCGGCCGGGCGACGGCGAGGCAGACCGCACCCAGCGGATCGACCCGGGCGACCAGCCCGGCTGAGCGAGACCGCAGGAATCGGGCCGTGCCAGGCTCGCCGTCCTCGTGGCGACGTGCGGTTGCCCACGGGGCGGGGACCGGACCGGGCCGCAGCGCATAGGCTGAGCGGATGGTTGATCAGAGCGAGCGCGGGCCGGGTGACGGGGGCGTACGGCGGGCACTGCGTCGCGCCGCCGCCGGGCGGGCGCTCGACGTCGACGAGGCGTCGACCCTGCTGACCGCCCGGGGCGCGGCCCTGGAGGAACTGCTCGGCATCGCCGGTGCGATCCGTGACGCGGGTCTGCGGGACGCCGGCCGGCCCGGCGTGGTGACGTACTCGAAGAAGGTCTTCATTCCGCTGACCCGGCTCTGCCGGGACCGCTGCCACTACTGCACGTTCGCCACGGTGCCGCACCGGCTGCCGGCGGCCTTCCTCGACCGCGACGAGGTGCTCGCCATCGCCCGGGCGGGTGCGGCGCAGGGCTGCAAGGAGGCCCTGTTCACCCTCGGTGACCGACCGGAGGAGCGTTGGCCGGCTGCCCGACAGTGGCTGGACGAACGGGGCTACGGGTCCACTCTGGACTACGTCCGGGCCTGCGCCGTGGCGGTGCTGGAGGAGACCGGCCTGCTGCCGCACCTGAACCCGGGCGTGCTCTCCTGGGCGGAACTGCAACGACTCAAGCCGGTGGCGCCGAGCATGGGCATGATGCTGGAGACCACGGCCACCCGGCTGTGGTCCGAGCCCGGCGGCCCGCACTACGGCTCCCCGGACAAGGAACCGGCGGTGCGGTTGCGGGTGCTCGACGACGCCGGGCGGGTCGGCGTCCCGTTCACCACCGGCATCCTGATCGGCATCGGCGAGACCCTCGCCGAACGGGTCGACGCGATCTTCGCCATTCGGCGTGCCCAGCGTGAGTACGGCCACCTCCAGGAGGTGATCGTGCAGAACTTCCGGGCTAAGCCGGACACGGCGATGCGTGGGATGCCCGACGCCGAGCTGCACGATCTCGCCGCCACCGTGGCGGTGGCCCGGGTGCTGCTGGGCCCGAAGGCCCGCATCCAGGCCCCACCGAACCTCATCGCCGGCGAGTACGACCTGCTGCTGCGGGCCGGTATCGACGACTGGGGTGGCGTCTCACCGGTGACCCCGGACCACGTCAACCCGGAGCGTCCCTGGCCACAGCTCGACGAACTGGCGGCCCGCACCGCGGCGGCCGGCTTCACGCTCCGGGAACGGTTGACCGTCTACCCGGAGTACGTCCAGGCCGGCGAGCCGTGGCTGGACGCCCGCCTGCTGCCGCACGTGACCGCGCTCGCCGACCCGACGACCGGGCTGGCGGTCGAGGCGGCCCGCCCGGTGGGCCGGCCGTGGCAGGAGCCCGACGAGACCTTCGGCGGACGGACCGACCTGCACGCCACCATCGACACCGCGGGGCGTACGGACGACCGCCGGGGCGACTTCGACCACGTCTACGGCGACTGGACGGAGGTCGCCGCGAAGGCGGCCGTGCCACCGGCGCGGGCGGGAGTCCACGGCGGCCCGACGCCCGAGGCGGTGCACCGGGCCGGGACTGGCCGGCGGGGCACCGCCGGCTCCGGTGACGCCGACCTGCGCGCCGGTCTGAGGTTGGCCGCCGACGACCCGGCGGCGCTGCTGGAGCCCCGGCACACCGATGTCGCGCTGGCGCTGTTCGGCGCGGACGGTCCGGCCCTGGACGAGCTGTGCCGCACCGCCGACGAGCTGCGCCGCTCCGCCGTGGGTGACGACGTGACCTACGTGGTCAACCGCAACATCAACTTCTCCAACGTCTGCTACGTGGGCTGCCGGTTCTGCGCCTTCGCCCAGCGGGAACGGGACGCCGACGCGTACCGGCTCTCGGTGGAGCAGGTCGCGGACCGGGCGCAGGAGGCGTGGGCGGCCGGTGCCGGCGAGGTCTGCCTCCAGGGCGGCATCGACCCGAAGCTGCCGGTGACGATCTACGCCGACCTGGTCCGGGCGATCAAGGCCCGGGTACCGCAGATGCACGTGCACGCCTTCTCGCCGATGGAGATCGTCACCGCCGCCGCCAAGGCCGGAGTGCCGGTGCGAGAGTGGCTGGCGGGGCTGCGTGAGGCGGGACTGGACACCATCCCGGGCACCGCGGCGGAGATCCTCGACGACGAGGTGCGCTGGGTGCTCACCAAGGGCAAGTTGCCGGCCGCCGCCTGGGTGGAGGTGGTCAGCACGGCCCACGAGCTGGGCATCCGGTCCAGCTCGACGATGATGTACGGCCACGTCGACCACCCCGCGCACTGGCTGGCGCACTTCCGGGTACTGGCCGGGGTGCAGGACCGCACCGGCGGGTTCACGGAGTTCGTGGCGCTGCCGTTCGTGCACACCAACGCCCCGATCTACCTTGCCGGCATCGCCCGGCCCGGTCCGACGTGGCGGGAGAACCGGGTGGTGCACGCGATGGCGCGGGTGCTGCTGCACGGCCGGATCGACAACATCCAGTGCTCCTGGGTGAAGCTGGGCGACGCCGGCACCGCGGAGCTGTTGCGCAGTGGCTGCAACGACCTGGGCGGCACGCTGATGGAGGAGACCATCTCGCGGATGGCCGGGTCCGGTAATGGTTCGGCGCGAACCGAGGAGCAGTTGCGGGCCATCGCGGCGGCGGCCGGTCGGCCGGCGCGTAGGCGTACGACTGCGTACGGTCACCTCGCGGCCTAGCGTCGAACCTTCGCCCGCCGCCGGACGTACCTGTCGATGCCGGCGGCGGCACGGCGAGGACCGCCGCCGGCACCCCCCGCTCGGAGGCTCGGCCGGTCGCGCGGGTTGCGCCGCCGCGCCGACCGCTACCGCTGGCGGGGGCCGGCCTCGGTCGTCGGGATGCGGACCTACACCGGACGGCACTTGCTCGGTCGGGAGCTTGAGGTGGGCCGCGCCCGATCGGGACGGCGGCACGCGTACCCACTGGGTCGTACGCTCCGGGACGTCACCTTCCACAGTGCCGTCTATCCGGACCACACGGCGGGTGTCTATACCGTTTGGTGGGACAGTGACACGCCCGGCGGGTCGGTCACCGTGACCGGTGGCGTGGCCGCCGAATTCGCCTTACCGGCCAGCTTGACCGCGCCACCCGACTGACCGCTGGAGCTTCTGCCCGCCGTGTCCCGTCCACAATGTGGGCGGGACGCGGCGTCGTTCACCCGCTCGGCGGGCAGGGTTGGCGAAGTCGGGATAGCCTTGCCCGTCAAGATCAACGGATCTTGGTCCAGCGGCTCTCTCCACGTTGATGCGAAGTCGGATCGCTCCGGCGGCGCTCGGTGCGCCACGGGAGAAAACTCGGGCAACTCGCCGGGGAGGGCGTTACTCGGCCGGGGTCTGAATCGATAGGGCAGGGCGAGACCGGGTGGTACGGACGACCGTCCGGGAGGCGTGTCGGGAGGGCGACTCCATTATCAAGTTTGGCTTGACGGCGCACGCATTACACGCGTGTAATTTGAATGGGGCTGTTCGCACGGAACGCACGATAACGGGACCGGACGGACAAAAGCACGCCTTTCGCGTGGGGGGTTGCAGCGGCGACGACGCCGGTGCGCGACAAGGAGGCAACTGAATGGACGGCCAACTCGAGGCGGCCGACCTGCTCGGAAACGCGCCGGAGTGGCAGGAGCGGGCCCTGTGCTCGCAGACCGATCCGGAGGCGTTCTTCCCCGAGAAGGGCGGCTCGACCCGCGAAGCGAAGCGCATCTGCTCGCGGTGCGAGGTCAAGACGGAATGCCTCGAATACGCTCTCGGCCACGACGAGCGGTTCGGGATCTGGGGTGGACTCTCCGAACGGGAGCGGCGCAAGCTCAAGCGCCGGGCGGCCTGAGTCGACGTGGGGCGGGGCGGTTGGGGACCGTCCCCACCCGGCGCGGTCAAGGTCGTTCCACCCGGCCCGGCGGTGATCAGGCCAACTCGTCCGGATCGACGCCGAGCAGGTTCGCGACCTGCTCGATGATGACATCGTGGACCAGATCGGCGAGATCCTCCCGGTCCATCGCCCGAAATTCCAGCGGTCGCCGGTACAGCACGATCCGGGGCGGAACCTCTTGGCGGCCGGGTCGCCCGGGTAGCAGCCGGGCCAGCGGCACCTCGCCATCCTCCAGCACGTCGGAGTCGTAGACGTTCAGGTCGGGCGGGACGTCCTCGACGGCGAACTCCACCCCGGCCAGCTCCTTGGCGAACCGACGCTCCAGCGTCTCGACGGTGTCCAGCACCAGATCATCGAAGATCTCCGCCTTGGTCCGCGCCAGCGGCACGGTGGCCGGCACCAGCCGCCCACGCAGACCGCGGCCGTGCCGGTCGCGGTGCGCCCGCCGGCCGGTGCCGGGGCGGCGGTTCTCCGGGCTCGTCATGAGCCAAAGAGTAGCTTCCGGCCCGCTGCTGGCCGCGTCAGCGCCGAACTCGTGGCGCGTTGCGGCCACGGACGAGAAATGTGATCACCAAGACGGGCGTGTCGTAACGCGAAGCGGTGCGCCGGAGCCGGTAATGGAGATACCCTGCGCCGGTGAGGTCACCACGGCGCTGCTCCCGCAACGGCTGCCCCCGGCAAGCGGTCGCCACGCTGACCTATGTCTACAACGAGTCGACCGCCGTGGTGGGCCCATTGGCCGCCTTCGCCGAGCCGCATACGTACGACCTCTGTGAGCCGCACGCCCGCAGCCTGACTGCTCCGCGCGGCTGGGAGGTGGTCCGGCACGAGGGCGAGTTCGAGCCGCCGCCGCCGACCACGGACGACCTGGTGGCCCTGGCCGAGGCGGTTCGGGAGGCCGCCCGCCCCGCCCCCCGTCCACCTCAGGACGACCAGAACCACCCCTCCGCACCCCCCGCCGCCTCCCCTTCCTCCCGCCGCGGCCACCTCCGCGTAATCCCCCCCACCCACTAACCCACCCCCTCCGCTACCCGGCGTCGCTGTCGTGCGTTGATCATGAGGTTAGCGGCGTTTTTGATCTCTAGAAATGCCGCTAACCTCATGATCAACGCTTGTGGCGGGGTGGGGGTCGGGTGGGCGGCCGCCGCGCTTTTGGGTTGGCCGTGATCGATGCCGTTTGCGGGGCGTCTCGGGGGCATCTGGAGCGCATCTCGGATGCGCGAAACAGTCCTGGCCGCAACACGCCGGCAGCCGGCGGACATGGCCACTCCTGGTGACTAGCGTGCGCCGGAGGGTGACGCGAGTCGGGAGGCTGCGATGGGCAACGGGACAGTGGGCAACGAGGCGCTGCGGGTGGCGATGGCGGACAAGGGCGAGACGGCCGAGTCCCTGGCCGGCAAGGTGGGCGTCGACCCGAAGACGGCGGCCCGCTGGCTGGCGGACGGGCGGATCCCGCATCCACGGACCCGGATCGCCGTCGCCAACCTCCTCGGGCGCAGGGCCGCCGAACTCTGGCCGGAGCCATTCCGCCGCCGGGACCTGCCCTGGTTCCGGGCGTGGGCGGAACTGGAGCAGGACGTCAGGTCCCTCCGGTCGTACGAGCCGCTGCTCGTGCCGGGGCTGCTCCAGACCGAGGCGTACGCCCGGGCGGTGCTGGCCACCGGCGGCCTTCTGTCGCCGACGGAGGTCGACGAGATCGTGGCGGCGCGGCTGGCGCGGCAGCTGGTGCTGGAGCGGGAGATTCCACTCCAGTTCGTCGCGGTGATCGACGAGGTGGTGCTGCGGCGGCCGGTCGGCCACGATCGAAGCGTGATGGCCGAGCAGTTGGCTCATCTGGCCGCGCTGGGCGAGCGGGAGCACGTGCAGGTCCGGGTGATTCCGGCGGAGAACCCGTGGCACACCGGCCTGGCCGGGCCGTTCGTGCTGGCCCGGATGCCGGACGGCGCGGAGGCGGCCTATCTGGACAATCAACTGCGCGGTCAGGTGGTGACCGACAGTGCCGACCTTGCTAGCCTGGGCGCGAGGTGGGAGAGCGTCACCGGTGAGGCGCTGCCCCGCCGACGGTCCATCGAGCTGATCAGGGAAGTGGCGACGACATGGAGTTGACCGACGCCCGCTGGCGCACCGCCACCCGCAGCAGCAACAACGGCGGCAACTGTGTCGAGGTGGCCGACAACCTGCCCGGCCGGGTCCTGGTGCGCGACAGCAAGGACCGAACCGGCGGCACCCTGGCCTTCACCCCGACCGCCTGGCGTGCCTTCGTCATCAGCACCGTCCGCAGTACCGTCTGAGCCGCCACTCGCCTTACGGCCCGGTCGCCGCATTCGGTGTCCCAGCCCGGGTTCGTCGCCCTCGCCCGGCCTCGGTCGCCCGGCTCCGTCACCGGTTGCCCTCGCCCCGCTCGGTCGTCCCGAGATGCGGCATCTTGCGGTTTTACGCGACCTGGATGACGCGGGATGCGGCATGTCGCGTGGATCAAGCAGCATGTCGACTGGATCAGGCGGCCTGGGTGGGTCGGGCGGCCTGGGTGGGTCGGGCGGCCTGGGTGAGCGAGTGGCCCGGGAGGGGCCGGCCTGGGTGAGCGAGTGGCCCGGGAGGGGCCGGCCTGGGTGAGCGGGTGGCCCGGGAGGGGCCGGCCTGGGTGAGCGGGTGGCCCGAGTGGATCAAGCGGTCTGGATGAAGAAAGCAGCCGACCGCCGGCGCCCTGCACGCATAGCGCAGCCTGTGGATGGAGCAGGTGGCCGCGGCGGCGAGGCAGGGGGGTGCCCAGGGCGAGGCAGGGGGGTGCCCAGGGCGAGGCAGGGGGTGCCCAGGGCGTGGTTGGCACCCTCGCCTCGTGTCAGGATCATTCGTCTGTCGCCGCCGGCTCTTCAGCCCCAGCCGGCAGGCTTACCCCCGTCCCGTCGCCGACGATCATCGATAGGAACCGTCACATGCGTAGTGCCCACCGGCCCTTCACCCGGCGTGGCCTGCTCACCGGCACCCTCGGCTCGGCCGCGCTGCTCGCGGCCGGTGGCACCCTGGGCGGCTGCGGCACCCCGGCCGCGCAGCAGACCGAGGAGGGATGCGTCAGCGAGGACCTGTCCGGCGCGGAGAAGATGTTGGCGTTCTCCAACTGGCCGCAGTACCTGGACGTGGACCCCGACGACGAGTCGAAGCGCCCCAGCCTGGACGGTTTCGTCAGCAGCACCGGCATCCAGGTGACCTACACCGAGGACATCAACGACAACAACGAGTTCTTCGGCAAGGTGCAGACCCAGTTCGCCGCCTGCCAGAGCACCGGGCGGGACATCATGGTGCTCACCGACTGGATGGCCGCTCGCATGATCCGGCTCGGCTGGATCCAGAAACTCGACCGGGCGAAGCTGCCGAACGTCGAGGCCAACCTCCTGCCGTCGCTGCGGAACCGCCCCTTCGACGCCGAGAACCAGTTTGCCGTCCCGTGGCAGTCCGGGCTCGCCGGACTGGCTTACAACGGCCGGGTCACCGGGGAGATCCGTACCATCGACGAGCTGCTCACCCGCCCCGATCTCAAGGGCAGGGTGACCGCGCTCAGCGAGATGCACGACACCATGGGCCTGCTGTTGATGTCCAACGGCCACGATCCGGCGGACTTCACCGCCGCCCAGTTCGACGACGCGCTCAACAAGCTCAAGCGGGCCGTGGATTCGGGGCAGATCCGCCGGTTCACCGGCAACGACTACGCCCCGGAACTGGCGAAGGGCGACATCGCCGCGTGCGTCGGCTGGTCCGGCGACATCATCCAACTCGGCTTCGAAGACGAACGGATCAAGTTCGTGGTGCCGGACTCCGGCGTGCTGCTCTGGTCCGACAACATGCTGGTGCCGAACCGGGCCAGTCACAAGGCCAACGCCGAAGAGCTGATCAATTACTACTACGATCCGGCGGTCGCCGCCCAGCTCGCCGCGTACGTGAACTACATCTGCCCGGTGCAGGGGGCACAGGCGGAGATGGAGAAGATCGATCCGGAGCTGGCCGCGAACCCGCTGATCTTCCCGGACGAGACCATGCTCGCCAGGTCCCGGGTCTTCATGGCGCTGGACGAGCAGCAGGAACGCGAGTACGAGAGCAAGTTCCAGCAGGTTGTCGGTGCGTGAGATGGCGCGGGAGACTCCGGCTGGTGACCTGACGCTGGCCAACCTCACCAAGACCTTCGGCACCTTCACCGCGGTCGACGACCTCAGCCTGACCGTTCCGCAGGGCTCGTTCTTCGCCCTGCTGGGCGCGTCCGGCTGCGGCAAGACCACCACGCTTCGGATGGTCGCCGGTCTGGAGGAGCCGACCAGCGGGCAGGTCCTGCTCGGTGACCGCGACGTCTCCCGGCTGCGGCCGTACAAACGACCTGTCAACACGGTGTTCCAGAGCTACGCGCTCTTCCCGCACCTGGACGTCTTCGAGAACGTCGCCTTCGGGCTGCGGCGGCGCGGTATCCGCTCGGTCGACGACCACGTACGGCAGATGCTGAATCTGGTGCAGCTCGACGGGTACGAGCGACGCCGCCCCGCCCAGCTCTCCGGCGGCCAGCAGCAGCGCGTCGCGTTGGCCCGGGCACTCATCAACCGCCCGGAGGTGCTGCTGCTCGACGAGCCGCTCGGCGCGCTCGACGTCAAGCTGCGTCGCCAGATGCAGATCGAACTCAAGCGAATCCAGACCGAGGTGGGCATCACCTTCGTGCACGTCACCCACGACCAGGAGGAAGCCATGACCATGGCGGACACGGTCGCGGTGATGAACGCCGGCCGGATCGAGCAACTCGGCCCGCCGGCCGAGATCTACGAATTCCCGGCGACCGCCTTCGTGGCCAATTTCCTCGGCCAGTCCAACCTGATCGCCGGTGCCGTCTCCAGCCGTAGCGGGGAAGACCTGCTGGTCACCGCGCACGGCGCGCGGTTCTCCGTGCCGTCGGCGCGGTCCCGCGCCGACCAGGGGCCGGTCTTTCTGGGCGTACGTCCCGAGAAGCTGCACCTGGCCGGGGCGGCGGTCCAGGTGCCCGCCGGCAACCAACATCTCGCCGGAACGATCTCCGATGCCGCCTACCTCGGGGTGAGCACGCAGTACCTGCTCCGTACCGGCTGGGGCACCGAGCTGAGCGTCTTCGTCGCCAACAGCGGTGCCCAGCAGCTTTTCAATGTCGGCGAACGGGCCGTGGCGTACTGGAATCCGCAGCACGCCTTCCTGCTCGGCCGCCACGCCGACGAGGCGGACGCGACCAGCCCGGTCCGGAACGAGTCGGTCGGCGCGTCCCCGTGAATCGTGGACGCGAGGCCACGCTGGCTGACGTACCCACCGGGTCCGGGCAGCCCGCGTCGTCCCGGGCGGCCCGATCGGGGCGGCACCGGCTCCTGCCGTACCTGCTGTTGCTGCCGGGCACCGCCTGGCTGTTCCTCTTCTTCGCCGTGCCGTTGGCGCAGCTTGCCGCAGCCAGCCTCTACGACCCCACCGGCTCACTCTCCACCGGGTACGAGCTGACCTGGTCTTTCAACAACTATCCGGCGGCGTTGCAGGCGTACTGGCCCCAGTTCGGTCGATCGTTCCTGTACGCCGGCAGCGCGTTGGTGCTGGCGCTGCTGATGGGCTACCCCTTGGCGTACGCGATCGCGCAGAAGGCCGGTCGGTGGCAGAACCTGCTGCTGGTCTGCGTGATCGCGCCGATGTTCACCAGTCTCCTGGTGCGTACGCTGGCCTGGAAGACGATCCTGTCGGACAACGGTGCACTGGTCGGGCTGCTGCGCGACGTGCACCTGCTCGGCCCGGACGGTCGGCTGCTGGCCACCCCGGTCGCGGTGGTGCTCGGCCTGACGTACAACTTCCTGCCGTTCCTGGTGCTGCCGCTGTACGCCAGCCTGGAACGGCTCGACCCTCGGCTGCTGGAGGCGGCCCGCGACCTGTACGCGAGCCCGCTGAGGACGTTCCGCCGGGTCACCCTGCCGCTGTCGATGCCCGGACTGATCGCCGGCACGCTGCTCTTCTTCATCCCGGCGACCGGCGACTACATCAACGCGGAACTGCTCGGCACCCCGAACGAGTACATGATCGGCAATGTCATCGACTCGGCTTTCCTGGTCCGGCTCGACTACCCGCAGGGTGCGGCGCTGTCGTTCCTGCTGATGTCGGCGATCCTCGCGGTGGTCTTCGGCTACCTGCGCCGTGCCGGCGCGGAGGAAGTCCTGTGAGCGTGAGGAGTGCAGCGCAGCGGAGCCCCGCAGTCGCGAACGAAAGGCGGGCCCCGTGACCCGCATCTCCCGTTGGCTCGCCGAGCACTGGGTGATGGGCGTGGCCCTGCTGGTGCTCGGTTACCTCTTCCTGCCGATCGCCGTGGTCGCCGCACTGTCGTTCAACCGCCCGTCGAGCCGGCTGTCGTACGACTTCAACGAGTTCACCCTCGACAACTGGCGCAATCCGTGCGCCAGTTCTGGGATGTGCGAAGCGGTGCTGCGCAGCGTGCAGATCGGGTTCCTCGCCACCGTGGCGGCCACCGTACTCGGCACGCTGATGGCCTTCGCCCTGGCCCGGCACCGGTTCCGGGGTCGGTCCGGGCTCAACGTGTTGATCTTCTTGCCGATGGCGACGCCGGAGCTGGTGCTGGGCACCTCGCTGCTCGCCCTCTTCGTCTCCGGCGGGGTGCCGCTCGGCTTCTGGACCATCGTCATCGCCCACGTCATGTTCTGCGTGTCGTTCGTGGTGGTGACCGTCAAGGCGCGGCTGTCCGGAATGGACGGACGGCTGGAGGAGGCCGCGATGGATCTGTACGCCAGTGAGTGGCAGACGTTCCGGCGGATCACCCTGCCGCTGGTGCTGCCCGGCATCGTGGCCGCCGCCCTGCTGGCGTTCTCGCTGAGCTTCGACGACTTCATCGTCACGAACTTCACCTCGGGCACCACGGTCACGTTCCCGATGTACGTCTGGGGCGCCGCCCAGCGGGGCATCCCACCGCAGGTCAACGTCATCGGCACGACCATGTTCGGAGTCGCGCTGCTAATGGTGCTGGCCACCTCGTTGGCGCGACCGGCAAGGGCCGGCGGTCAGCGGCCACCAGCCCCATGACCCCCGGATCACCGACGACAGGCCGACCGGTTCCGGCTCATACCTTTGCACGCGTGGCGCTACCGGGCCGATAGCGGTCAGGAGCCAGTTGTTTCATCAGGGTGACGATCGGAACCCAGCCATGACCTCTTGGTGAGCTGACCGGTGCATTTCGGTGCGGGCGACCGACGGAGCAGGGGATAGCGCCGCGAGTACCGCCGATGAGACTCATTGAATGTGACAACTCCGATGACCTTTCCTGGTCCGCCTCAGCCCGTTCCACCGTCGAGTTGGTTCAGTCGTCTCAGCCCTGCCCATCGAGCCACGATGATCCTGGGTGGAGTGTTCATGTCGTTTGTCCTGCTCTGCTGCGCGGGCAGCACCGTCGTGGGCGCCTTCATTACTGAACCAGAACCCGGGCGAACAGGTGCTGCGGCCAACGAGGAGCCCGCCCCGGCCATCGTCGTACCCGAGCCGGTCGCGCCCGCTACTGGTGGTGCGGAGCCGGTACCCGCCATCTCCGGTGACTCGACACCGATGCCCGCCGCCAGTGGTGACTCGGCCGTGACCGAACCCGCTGGACCGAGCAGCAATCCTGCAAGCCCGACTTCCGTCCCTACCCCTGTGGTGCAGACGCGCCGCCTCGTGGAGAAGAAGACCATCAGGCATGGCACCCGTACGGTGCAGGATTCCTCATTGGCCGAGGGGAAGCGGGTGGTCCGCACCCGGGGCGTGGATGGCGTACGCACACTGACCTACCGGGTGACCGTGGTGGATGGGGTGCGGACAGGTAAGGAACTGGTCAGCTCCGTCGTGACGAAGAAGCCCGTCACCGAGGTCGTCGCCAAGGGCACCAAACCGACCTCCCGATGCGATCCGAACTACACGCCATGTGTGCCGATCGCCAGCGATGTCGACTGCGCCGGCGGCAGCGGAAACGGACCCGCCTACGTGACCGGCCCGGTGAGAGTCGTCGGCACGGACATCTACGACCTCGACCGCGACAACGACGGCTGGGGCTGCGACTGATTACCCCTCGCGTCGATCATGCAGTTGTGGTCGTCGATATGTACCCAATACACCCCTTTATTGCATGCCAAAACTGCATGATCGACGGGCGCGGGACCTTGGTCTAGCAGAAGTTGGGGGTGGGGTGGGGGTTGTCCACAGAGGCTGTGGTTGTCCACAGGGGGCGGAAACCGGCTCGCCGTCGGAGGACAGTGCGGCGGTGTGGCAGATGTGTTTCGGTACTCCGAGTTGTTGGCATCCGGCTGGAGTCGCGGGCAGGTTAGGTATCGGGTTGAGGCAGGGGCGCTCGCTCGGTTGAGCCGAGGGGTCTATGGGGCGATGACCAAATCTGGCCTCGACGACCAGCTCATCGCGGTGTTCGACCGGCTACCCGACGGGTGCGTCCTCGGCTACCACAGCGGCGCCTTCTTGCACGGCTTTGGTGACGCCCGCTCCGAGGATCTTCATGTGATCGTGCCCGCTGGCCTGGTGGTGCCCCGCCTCAGAGGAGTTGTGACGCACGAGTCTGTCGTGCCGGTACGGAATCCGATCTGGATTCGCGGCGTACCGTGTGCGCCTGCCGCCCGGTGCGCGATAGACCTCGCAAGGACGTTGCGGCGGATGGACGCCCTGCCAGTGCTGGATCTGTGTCTACGGGTCGGTGCCTGCGACCTCGGTGGACTGCGCAACGAGCTGGTGGCCCATCGCGCGTTGCGGGGCATTTGCCAAGCGCGACGTCTGGTCGATCTGGCCGACCCTCGGGCCGAATGCCGGCAGGAGAGCCAACTGAGATTACTTCTCGTGGATGCCGGGCTGCCGGTGCCAGAGCCTCAGTGCTGGGTCTACGACCGGGACGGCCTGGGGATCTATCGGCTCGACCTGGCCTACCGTGATTACCGGGTCGGTATCGAGTACGACGGGCTCTCCCACCTCGACCCTGACCGTCTTCGGCAGGATCGAGCGCGGATGAATTGGCTGGCCGCCGAGGGCTGGCGCATGCGCCACTTCACTGCCCACGATCTCTACCGCCGCCCCACCCACATCACTGCCACCATCCGCACCCTCCTCATCCCCTAACCACCACCACCGTCATCCCCGCGCCACCCCTGACGCCGCCGATCATGCACTTGTGGCATCAGGAATGTGGGGTTTAGTCCGTCCTGTCCGGTGCCACAACTGCATGATCGGCGAGCGAGGTGGGGAGGGGGGTGCGGTTACGTGGAGTATTGGTGGGGCGGGCACTTACAGAACCCTTAACTCCTGCCTGAGAGCGTGTGGTCGACAGCGAGGAACACGGGGAGCGGAAGCGTGCGGGTGCTGGTGGCAGACGACGAGCGGTTGTTGGCGGACACCGTCGCGGAGGGGTTGCGTCGTCTCTCGATGGCGGTGGACGTCTGCTACGACGGTGACGGAGCGTTGGAGCGGGTCGGGGTGAACCGGTACGACGTCGCGGTGCTGGACCGGGACATGCCGGGACATACCGGTGACGAGGTGTGTCGCAGCCTGGCGGCGTCCGGCTCCGGTACGCGGGTGCTGCTGCTCACCGCTGCCGCCGGCATCAGGGACCGGGTGGAGGGCCTGGGGCTGGGTGCCGACGACTACCTGACCAAGCCGTTCGCCTTCGCCGAACTGGTTGCGCGGGTGCAGGCGTTGGGCCGGCGCTCCGCCCCGGCAGTCCCGCCGGTGCTGGAGGCGCATGGCGTCGCCCTGGACGTGGCCCGGCACACCGTCACCCGCGACGGGCGGCCGGTCGGCCTGAGCCCGAAGGAGTTCGCGGTGCTGCACGTGCTGCTCCGCGCCGAGGGTCGGGTGGTCAGCGCCGAGGAACTGCTGGAACAGGCGTGGGACGAGTTCGCCGATCCGTTCACCAACGTTGTCCGGGTCACCGTGATGACGCTGCGCAAGAAGCTCGGTGAGCCTCAGGTCATCCACACGGTGCCCCGAGCCGGGTACCGCATCGGCGGTGCCGAGTGACCCCGCGTTGGCGCATCGTGCTGGTCGGCGTGCTCGCCCTGCTGGTCGGGTACAGCCTGCCCGGCCTGACCAAGTCGGTGCTCAGCGAGCTGTGGGTGAGTGCCAGTGGGCTCTGCCACACCGGGCTGCCCGGCGTGAGTCTGGTGTGCCAGCCGGCACGCGAACTCGTGGGCCTGGCCGTCCCGCTCACCGGGCTGGGCATCCTCGTGCTCTCGATCGCCGGGATCTGGGCCGCCGCGCTGTGGTGCCTGCGTCCGGTGCGGGCCCTGGCCGGGCCGATCGCGCAGGTCGGGCCGCAGAATCTCGGTCACCGGCTCCGGCCGCGCGGCAACGACGAACTTGCCCGGCTGGCCCGGTCCGTCGACGAGATGATGGAACGCATCGCCGCCGGCTACGAGGGACAGCGGCGGTTCGCCGCGAACGCCTCCCACGAACTGCGTACGCCGTTGGCGGTGCAGCGGACGTTGATCGAGGTCGGGATGGCCCGCTCGCTCACCGGTGAGCAGCTGGAACTGCTGACCGGGCAGTTGCTGGAGACCAACGAACGCAACGAGCGGCTCATCGAGGGGCTGCTGGCGCTCAGTGAGAGCGATCAGGGGCTGCGTTCCCGTACCCCGCAGCGGCTCGACGAGATCGTCACCGGGGTGCTTGCCGCGTACCAGGACCGGATCGCCGAGGCCGGGTTGACGGTGCACAGTCACCTGGAGCCGCGAATGGTGATGGGCGAGCGGGTGCTGCTGGAACGCCTGGTGACGAACCTCGTGGAGAACGCGATCAAGTACAACCGGCCGGGCGGCACCCTCACCGTCGCGGTCGGTCGCAACCCGGCCCTGACCGTCGTCAACACGGGCCAGGTGGTGCCGGCCGAGGCGGTCGCCGGGCTCTTCGAACCATTCCGGCGGCTGGCCCGGGACCGGACGAACCACAGCGGTGGTGCCGGCCTCGGCCTGGCCATCGCTCGCTCGATCACGCAGGCCCACGACGGGCTGATCGCCGCCCGCCCCGCCGAGTACGGCGGGTTGAGGGTGGACGTCCAACTACCCACCGCACCCTGACCCGGCCGCCCGGCCGGCATCCGAACCAGCACCCGACGGACGGGACCGCACCCGCGGCACCCCGACCTTCGGCGTGCCCGTGAAGCGTGCCCGTGAAACGGCCCCGGCGGGCCCGAAAGACGAGCGCTCCCGCCATGCCCGGGAACCGACCCGGCCGCCGGTGACCTGTCCGGCGGGCGCGACCTGACTGGGCGGCCGGCGACCTCGGCCGCCTGCCAGCGGACGTGAGCGGCATGCCAGTCGCCTGGCCGGCGTGCCAGAGACGGAGAGGAGAGACCCATGACCACCCGCGAACACACCGTGGTCGAGTCGGCCGTGGGCGGGTCCGCCCCCGTCGGTGCGGGCACCAGGCCGGTCTCGCCGGGCACCAGGTTGGCCTGGGCGGATGTCGCCAAGGGTGGCTGCATCCTGTTGGTACTGCTCTGGCACGTGATCGTCAAGGACTACCTCCAGATCGACTGGCGGCTGGACGTGCCGGTGCTGGGAGCCTGGGGGACCTTCGGCGAACTGCTGCTACCCATGCGGATGCCGCTGTTCTTCACCATCTCCGGGATGTTCGCGGCGACCGCCGTGCAGCGGCCCTGGCGGTCGGTCGCCCGGCCCAGGGCCGCC
Source organism: Verrucosispora sp. WMMD573 (assembly GCF_027497175.1). Classification (NCBI taxonomy): domain Bacteria; kingdom Bacillati; phylum Actinomycetota; class Actinomycetes; order Micromonosporales; family Micromonosporaceae; genus Micromonospora; species Verrucosispora sp. WMMD573. The sequence goes on from NZ_CP114901.1 coordinate 2,430,234, forward strand.
CGCTTCCTCTACCTGTACGGCGTCTGGCTGATGATCCACACTGCCGTACTGGCCCTCGCCCCGGATTTCCCGACCGACCGGGCGAGCGACCTCGGTGGCCTGTTGGCGCAGCTGACGGTCACCCCCTCGAACCTCTGGTACCTGTACGCGCTGGCGCTGTACTTCGTACTGGCGAAGGCACTGCGACGGTTTCCTCCGGCGGTGCTGCTGGTAGCCGCCGGCACGCTGAGTGCCCTCGCCACGGCGGGGCTGGTCGACACTCCCGGTAACCGGGGCGGTCTGTACCAGAACCTGGTGTTCTTCCTGGCCGGACTGTACCTGCGCAGATACGTCCTTCGGTTCGCCGACGCCGTCACCGGCCGACGATTGCTGCTGGCCGGAGCGGCGTACGCCCTCGCGTTGGCTGCCGTGGCGGCGACCGGCACCGCTCGGCTGCCCGGCGTGGCGTTGCTGGTCTCCGTCCTCGCGGTGCTGTTCGGCATCGCCGTGGCGGTCCGGCTGGTCCGACGGCCGGCGGTGGGCGAGCCGCTTGCCGCCCTCGGCCGGCAGACATTGCCGATCTATGTGCTCCACATGCCGGTGCTGGCGCTGCTGCATCGACTGATCGCCGAGCCGGTCGCTGGTCTGGACGAACCCGTCCGGCTCGCGTTGGCTCTCGGCTTCCCGTTCTCGCTCACCGTCGCCGTGCTGGCGATCAGCCTCGGCCTGCACCGGCTGCTGCTGGCGGTCCGGGCGTCGTGGCTGTTCGACCTGCCGGGCGAAGGCAGCGCCGCCCGGCGACCGACCTCCCGGTACGCCGTCGGCGGCAGAACCGCTCGCACCAACGGCGTCTCGCTGATCACTTCAGAGGAGAGGACATGTCCCACACTGATTCGTCCGGAGCCGGCGCGGCTCCGATCGACGTGCCGGCGGCAGCCCGATGGCTGGCCGGCCGGGTGTTGCGTACCCCGGTGCTACGCGCACCCGCCATCGACCGGCTGCTCGGTGTCCGGGTGCTGCTGAAGGCGGAGAACCTTCAGGCCGGGGGCTCGTACAAGATGCGCGGCGGGCTGTACGCGGTGAGCCGGCTGGCAGCGGCCGGGCACGGCGGGGTGGTCGCCCAGAGCACCGGTAACCACGCGGTGGCGGTGGCGCTCGCGGCTCGGCGGTTCGAACTGGCCGCCACGGTGGTACTTCCGGTCGACGCGGCAGCGACGAAGGTGGCCCGGGCCCGCGCGGCAGGAGCGCGGGTGGTGCTCGCCGGTACGACGGTCGAGGAGCGGCTGGCCGTGGCCCGCCGGGTGCGGGACGAGACCGGCCACCCGATCGTCGACGCGTACGACCATCCGGACGTCATCGCCGGGCAGGGCAGTGCCAGCCTCGAACTGATCGAGGAAGCCGAACGGGCCGGTACCCCACTCGACGCCCTCGTGCTGCCGGTCGGTGGCGGGGGCGGTGCGGCCGGTGCCTGCCTGGCCGCGGCCGGTCGGCCGATCGAGGTGTACGGGGTGGAGCCGCATGGCTGTGACTCGCTGGCCCGCAGCCTGGCGGCCGGTCGGCCCGTTCCGGTCAGGCCCGCACCGACCATCGCCGACGGACTGCGCCCCTCCTGTGTGGGTGAGCTGCCCTTCGCCATCCTGCGCACCCGGCTGCGCGGTGTGGTCCGGGTGGACGACGACGAGATCGCCGAGGCGTTCCGGCTGCTCCTGTTGGAGCTGAAGATGCTGGCCGAGCCGTCGGGGGCAGCCGGCCTGGCGGGCGCGCTACGGCTCGCCACCGTCGGCACGCTGCGGGCGCCTGCCGCCGAGCGGTTGCCGGACGGCGTCGCCGGTGCACGGCGGCGAACGGTTGGCGTGGTGCTGACCGGCGGAAACGTGGAGGCGGAACTGGTCGCCCGACTGGCGGCAGCCGCCCGACCCGAGGAAGAGGTGGCAGTGGCATGAGTGCACCCGTACGCATTGGAATTCTGTTCGGTGGTCCGTCGGCGGAACACGACGTGTCCTGCGCGTCCGCGCTCGGTGTGGCCCGGGCGCTTGCCGGCGGCGGCTACCGCATCGTCGCCATCGGGGTCACCCGCGCTGGTGGGCTGCGGCTCGTTCCGGACGCGGCGCTGTCCGGGTTCCTGGCTGGCACGGCATCGGAGCGCGCCATCGACGACCGGCTGACGGTGATCGGGCCGGCCGTGGAACTGCGGGCCGGGCCGCGTGCCGGTACGGCGGTGGTGACCGGGATGGACGCGCCCGGCGCGGTGCACGCCGAGTTGGACGTGGTCTTCCCGGTGCTGCACGGCCCGTTCGGTGAGGACGGGGTGGTGCAGGGGGTGCTCGAATCCCTGGGCGTGCCGTACGTCGGGTGCGGCATCCTCGCCTCCGCCGTCGGGATGGACAAGGTGGCGATGAAGCGCGCGTTGCGGGCCGAGGGGGTGCCGATCACCCCGCACGTCTCCTTCGACGCGAGCACGTACCGGACGACGGAGGATCCGGAGAAGCTGGTGCTGGGGCTGAGTCGCCCGCTGTTCGTCAAGCCGGCCCGGATGGGCTCCTCGATCGGTATCTCCCGGGTGGCCGAGGGCGATGACCTGGGGGCGGCGATCGAGGAGGCGCTGCGGCACGACACGGTGGTCGTGGTGGAGCAGGGGGTCAGCGGCCGGGAGCTGGAGTGCGGGGTGCTCGGCGGTGCCCGTCCGGACGCGTCCTCGGTCGGCGAGGTACGGGTCAGCGGTGGTTGGTTCGACTACCGCCAGAAGTACTTCGGCGACAGCGATCCGATGGTCGTCCCGGCCCCGCTGTCACGGGAGGTGACCGAGCGGATCAGGGAGCTGTCGGTGCGGGCGTTCGCTGCGATCGGTGGCTGGGGCCTGGCCCGGGTCGACTTCCTCTACGACGAGGCCGGCGGCGAGTTGTACGTCAACGAGTTGAACACGATGCCGGGCTTCACCGCCCACTCGATGTACCCGAAGGTGTGGGCGGCGGCCGGCATCGGCTACCGGGAGATCCTGGACCGTCTCGTCGCGCTGGCCTTCGCCTGGCACGCGGAGCGGCCCCGTGGGGGAGGCGAGCGATGATCCTCCTCTGTGATCCGCGGGTCGCGGCGGTACGCGGTGTCGACGACGGTGAGCCGCTGGTCGACCTGCGCGAGGTCCCCGAGCTGCGATTGGATTCTCGGGCGGCCGATCCGGCCGGCGCGTACGCCCGATTGCGCCAGCCGGTGGTGGACCGGTTGCTGGCGGCGCAGCGGGCGCTGCCCGACGGCCTGCGCCTGCTGATCGTCGAGGGGTATCGGCCCTACCAGGCGCAGCTGAACATCTTCACCGGCTACCAGGAGGAGTTGCGGCGCGCCCACCCGGACTGGTCGCCGGAGCGGCTGTACCGGGAGACGACCAAGTTCGTCTCACCGGTGGAGGTGGCGCCGCACAGCACCGGTGGCGCGGTGGATCTCACCCTGTGCACCGTGGACGGCGTCGAACTGGACATGGGCACGGCGGTGGACGCCACCCCGGAGGCGAGCGACGACGCCTGTTTCACCGCAGCGTCGTCGATCGGCCGCGACGCCCGCCGGCACCGGCAGATCATGGCTGCTGCCCTACGCGGCGTCGGCCTGGTGAATTACCCCACCGAGTGGTGGCACTGGTCGTACGGGGATCGCTACTGGGCGTTGCTGACCGGCGCGCCGCACACCCGATACGGACCGATATGACCGGTGCTGTCGCTGGTTCACCCGGGGCATTGTTTCGATAAGTGTCACGGCGATGAACTGGAAGGCGCTCCCTGGCCGTACCAGCCTGCGAACACAAAGATGTGAGGACGGGAGAAACAGGTGAAGCTGCAGCGGAAGCACATGCTGGCGGCGGGGGTGGCGGTGGTCGCCGCGGCGACGGTGGCGGTCGGCACCGGGCTGGGATTCGCTGACAGCGCACCGAATCGGCAGAGCGTCTGCGCGGGATCGATCACGTTCTCGGCCGAGGCGGGTGCACCGGCGGCCACCAGCAACCAGTTCCCGGTCGGTACCCGGCTGCGGGTGACGAACCTCGACAACGACAGATCGGCCGAGGTGACCGTGGTCGGCCCGTCGGGCAGTTGCGTGTTGCTCAACGCCGCCGCGATGGAACTCGTCCGCGAGCCCGGCAAGAACGTGATCCGGAACAACGTGGTCGAGCGCATCGGCGCCGCCGCGCAGCCGGGCGCGGGACAGCCGGGCGTGATCGGCGACCGGCCAGGTTCAGCCTCACCGCCGGCGGCCCGTCCGGTCACCGGGTCGGCCTGTCAGGGCGCGATCACCTTCTTCGAGGAGGCCGCCGGACCGGCCGCGACGAGCGACCGCTTCCCGGTCGGCACCCGGCTCCGGGTGACCAACGTGGACAACAACAGGGCGACCACGGTCACCATCACCGGCCCGTCCGGCAGCTGCGTGCTGCTGAACTCCGCCGCCATGGAGCAGATCCGGGAGCCGGGCAAGAACCTGGTACGCAACAACATCGTCGAGGTGCTGCGCTGAGCTGCGGGGCGCAATGTCGCATGACGTCGCGGCCGGCTCGGTCGACGATCGGCGGTGTCACCAGCCGCCGTCGTCGCGTACCCGGGCCGGGGCGCGGCCGAGTAGCAATGTGGTGAGCGCGGCGTCGATGTCGACTCCGAGGAACCATTCACCGGCCTGGTCCAGGGCGAAGATCCGACCCCGTTCGTCGGCTGCGATCATGCTGTGTCGGCTCTCGGTGCCGATCGGGAACAGTCGGGCGCCGAGCACCGCCGCGAAGTCATGCAGCGATTCGGCGGATCGGGCGACCTGACGGGGATGGATGTCGAAGCGGGAGATCCACACCTGCTCACCGGGGCCGCGCCGCCGGCTGAACAGTCGTGGAAGGGCGTTGACTGCGGCGGGCCCGTGCGCGCTGGCACTGCTGGCGGCCGGGTGACCTGCCGAGGTCGCGGCGGCTGCGTCGGCGGTCTGGGTCCGCCAACCGGCGGCGACCAGCGCCCGCGCCACCTCTGACGGAAACCGGCCGGGCGCCGGATCCGGCGCCGGTTGCGGAAACCAGGGCTCGGTGTGGGCTCGTTCGGCGTGGGGCAGGACGTTGAACTCCACAAGCATGTTCAGGCAGGAGTCGCAGGGGCGCTCAGCTTGCCCACCGTGCGGATCGCCCGGCTCACGGACCTGGAACACCTCGATGCGGGCGGAGGTCAGCAACTCCCTCGCGTCGCCCATGCTCATGGCGGTGATGCCTTCGGCGGCGCGGCGGTGGTCGTACTCGTGCAGGACGTCGGAGACCACGACGAACTCCGCGTGCCGGGGTCCGCCGCGCACCAGATGACCGACGGGCCGACCGTCGAGGTACGCGCGGACCAGCGGGTGGTGATTGAGGTCCACGTCCCCCTTGGCCCCCTGGGCGCTGAAGATCCTCCCCTCGACGGTGAGTCGTGCGGTGGTGGTCGGTGCGGGCATCCGGCGGATCTCGCGTAGCAGCTGACCGGCCGGATCGACAGTGCGCGGGACCGGTGGGCGGGTGGCCCGGCTGCGACGGTAGAGCCGTGCCACCGCGTCGGGCGAGACCCGTGGCCAGGTGGTCACCTCACCGGTCCGTTTGTCGACCACGGTCGTGGGCAGATCACCGGAGAATGACCTGACCGCTGTGGACACCGTTGAGGTGATGACGTAACCGAGGTCGAACTCGACGACCGCCGGTCGGCACTCGTGCCCCAGGCGCAGCGAGTCGCGGCGGGCCCACACTGCGGCGAGCTGCTCGGCCTGTTCGCGGTCGATCACACCCGGTAACCTATCGGACTACGTCGTTGTGTGGCCCTGCGTGCGGCGGAGCCTACCCTTCGTGAGGCGAGCGGTCGTCCTGCCGCGCCGAGCGGTGCCCGCTGCGGGTCTCGACCGGGGGCAATACCCTCGCGGAATGGCAGCTCCGGAGAGGAAGGGCCGTGATCGACGGCTCTGGGCCTGGCCGCCGGGAATCCTGCTCGGCCTGGTGATCGGGATGGCGGCCCTGGATGGTGTCGCCGGCATCGCCTTCGGGGTGGCCATCGGCGTGGTTCTCGCTCTGGCTCTTGGTGCGGGGGGTGGCGACGGCGACGCGGACGGCCCCGGCGAGCTCGGTCCCGGCAAGGGGCCGGACCGTTCGGTATGACCGGCGCGACGTGGCGCGGCGCACATGCGGGGTGCTCGATGGCCAGCCGAGGTCAGGCCCCGGTAGTAGCCTGACCGGCGTTCCCCCGTCGGGGGAGGAACGGTGGTTGATCATGTCGGTACGTCGGCACACGGCGCGGCTCGCGACGGTATGCGTGTTCCTGGGTGCCCTGGTGGCGCTCGGTGGCGCTCCCGCGCACGCCGACGAGGACCGGGTGCGGGTGCGTTCGGCGGGCAGCTTCACCGCGGGCCGTTCCGTCCAGGGGGTGACCGTCGAGGTGCGCAAGCGCACCAACGGATGCGTGCGGGTGCGCACCGCGCTGGGTCTGAGCCTGCCCGACGTGCGAGCCGACCAGGTGGCGGTGCAGGCCAACGTGGGAGGCAGTTGGGTGCCGGTCGGCATCTCGGGCGCGGCAGGGCTGGTCACCACCGCGCCGGTCGCCCCGGCTCGGGACGAGATCTGCAAGGGCAAGGGTGTGGCGATGCGGTACCGCGTCGCCTTCGCCGCAGATGCCCCCAACGGCCGACTGGTGGTGACCGGTGAGGCGACCACGGCCCGCGGTGTCGTGCTGGGCCGGGCCGCCGCCTCGTCGCGGGTGGTCGGCGGGCGGGCCTCGGCGTCGCCCTCCCCGTCGCCCACCCCGTCACCGTCACCCAGCGAGGAGGTGGCCGAGGAACCGACCGTCGAGGCCACGCCCACCGTGGCGCTCGCCGCAGAGACGACGGACGATCTCGCCCAGACGGCCGGTGAGTCCTCCGGCGGGTCGCCGGTGATGTACTTCGGGATCGCCATGGTCGCCGCTGGCGCACTGCTCATCGGGGTGTTGATCCACCGCTCCCGCAAAGACCGCAAGAATCGCGGACAACCGACCGACGGGTTCGCGATCCCACCGTCGCGCAACCCGGGCGGCACCACCTACCGATCCGCCGGCCAAGGTGCCGCGCCGGTCTCGTCCGCCCCGGGCACCGTGCCGGTTGCACCGGGCCCGAATGCCGCGCCGGCATCGCCGCCCGGCCTGGGCAACATGCCGCCGGCGCCGCCCGGTCAGGCGTACGGGGCGAGCCGGGCCGGCACGCCACGGGTCTACGGCGGCACCGCAGCGCCCCGTCCGACCGGTGGGGTGTACGGTGCCCGGCCGGCCGACCCGATCGAGGCGATCCGGCCGGGTGAACCGGCTGGACCGACCCGCCCACCCGGCACGTCCGCCCGGGCGGCGGTGCCGCCGGCGCGGATCGTCCCGCCCAGTTCCGCCCCACCGGCACCGTCTACCCCCGGCCCGGCCGTACCGCCCGCGGGGTCGGCCAGGCCGCTGTCGGGTCCACCGGCCGCGCCGGCCTCGGGCCTGTCAGCCGCGCCGACCTCCGGGCCGCCGGTGGAGCCCGCTCAGGGCGGGGCGCCGGGGCGACCGGACCGGTCGCCGGGTGCCGGGACGGGTGACGAGCCGGAGTACGGACGCGGGCTCGGCGGCTGAGCCGGGGCGGGTGCCGCCGCTCCGATACGCTCAGGTTCGTTGACGACCCGCAGGCGAGGAGTGGAATCGGTGTCTGATCTGTCCCGGATCGTGAAGGCGTACGACGTCCGTGGGACGGTGCCGGACCAGTGGGACGAGCGTGTCGCCGGTGCCCTCGGCGTCGCCTTCGCCCAGATGCTCGACGCCGCCGGTGAACCGGGGCAGGCGGTGCTGATCGGGCACGACATGCGGGCCTCCGGTCCCGGGCTGGCCGCCGCCTTCGCAGCCGGGGTACGCGCCGAGGGCCGCCCGGTCATCGAGATCGGACTCGCCTCGACCGACATGGTCTACTACGCCTCCGGTGCGCTCGGGCTGCCCGGCGCGATGTTCACCGCCAGCCACAACCCGGCGCAGTACAACGGCATCAAGCTCTGTCACGCCGGCGCTCGCCCGGTCGGGCAGGACAGCGGGCTGGCCGAGATCCGCGACCGGGCGCAGGCCCTGCTCGACAAGGACGAGCCGATCGGCGAGCCGACCGCGCCGACGCAGCGGCGCGACCTGCTGCCCGACTACGCGGCACACCTGCGCACGCTGGTGGACCTCTCCGGCATCCGGCCGCTGACCGTGGTGGTCGACGCCGGCAACGGGATGGGCGGGCACACCGTGCCGAGCGTGCTCGGCGACGCCGCCCTGGCAGCCCTGCCGTTGCGGATCGTGCCGCTGTACTTCGAGCTGGACGGGACGTTCCCCAACCACGAGGCCAACCCGCTGGATCCGGCCAACCTGGTCGACCTGCAACGCGCCGTGGTGGCGCACGGCGCGGACATCGGCCTGGCGTTCGACGGAGACGCCGACCGCTGCTTCGTGGTGGACGAGCGCGGCGAGCCGGTCTCCCCGTCGGCGATCACCGCGTTGGTGGCCGCTCGGGAGTTGGCCAAGCATCCCGGCTCGACGGTGATCCACAACCTGATCACCTCCAGCGCGGTGCCCGAGATCATTAGGGAGCACGGCGGTGAGCCGGTGGTGGCCCGGGTGGGTCACTCCTTCATCAAGGCGGAGATGGCGCGCACCAACGCGGTCTTCGGTGGGGAGCACTCGGCGCACTACTACTTCCGGGACTTCTGGTTCGCCGACACCGGCATGCTGGCGGCGATGCACACCCTGGCGGCGCTCGGCGAGCAGCCGCTGCCGCTGTCCACGCTCGCCGCCGAGTACGAGCGGTACGTCGCCTCGGGCGAGATCAACTCCACGGTGGCGGACCAGGCGGCCAAGGTCGCCGAGGTGCGTGCCGCGTACCCGGACGCCGAGGCCGACGAGATGGACGGTCTCACCCTGCGCTTTGCCGACGGGGCATGGTTCAACCTGCGCGCCTCGAACACCGAGCCGCTGCTGCGGCTCAACGTCGAGGCCCCGACCGCCGAGCGGATGACCGCACTGCGCGACGAGGTGCTCGACCTGGTTCGCCGATAAGATCGCTCGCGTCGGTCGGCACCCCCGACCGGTGAAGCCGCACACGTGGAAGGAGCCGCGCAGTGGCCCTCGACCCGCAGTTGCTGGAAATCCTCGCCTGCCCGGACACACACCATGCCCCGCTGACCTACGACGCGCAGGCGCAGACGCTGACGTGCACCGAGTGCGGCCGGATCTTCGAGGTCCGCGACGATGTGCCGGTGCTGCTGCTGGACGAGGCGCGCGGCCCCGCGGAGGGATCGTGATCGACGGAACGGCCGGCGTCAGCGGGCACCGCAACGCCGACGAAGGACTGCTCGACGACCCAAAGGCGCTCGCCGAGCGCGATCCGGGGGGCATGCTGCGGCACACCGCCTCGGCGGGCGCACAGGTACGCGAGTCGGCCGCGCTGGCCGCCGAGGCGAACCTCGCCGTACTCGCCGACGACGGACGTCCCCGGGCGGTGGTGATCGCCGGTATCGGCACCGCCGGGCGTACCGGTGATGTGCTGGCCACGGTCGCCGGGCCGCGCTGCCCGGTACCGGTGATCGCGCACCGCCTCGCCGGAGTGCCGGGCTGGGTGGGCGCGGCCGACGTGGTGATCGCGGTCAGCGCATCCGGCCGCAGCCCGGAGGCGCTGGGTGCCGCCGAGGCCGCTCACCGGCGGGGTGCCCGGCTGGTCGCGGTGGGTCCGGCGGACTCGCAACTGCACTCGGTCGCCGAGCGGGCCCGTGCTCCGTTCATTCCGGTACCCCGGCGGGCGCCCGCCCGGGCCAGCCTCTGGGGGCTTACCGTGCCGGTCCTGCTCGCCGCCCGGGCCCTCGGCCTGGTCAAGGTCAACGAGGCGGATCTGGCGGAGACGGCGGCCCGGCTGGACGCCGACGCGGATCGCAGTCGTCCGACCGCTGAATCGTTCGTCAATCCGGCGAAATCTCTCGCCCTGGGGCTGGCCGGGTCGATCCCGATCGTCTGGGGCTCGTCTCCGCTGGCGGCGGTCGCCGCGCGTCGCTTCGGCGACACCCTGTCCGCCAACGCCCGGTACCCGGTGGTCACCGGTGCGCTCGGCGAGGCGGGTCGCGGCCGGGTCGGCCTGCTCGACGGCGTGTTCGGGGGCCTGGCCGAGGGGGAGCGGGACATCTTCGCCGATCCCGACGAGTCGGACGGTGAGGGCACCCGACTCCGGTTGGTGCTGCTGCGCGACGGTGGCCTGAACGCCGAGGACGACGCCGACGAGCCCCTCGCTGTCGAGGAGCGGCGCGCGGACGCGGTGCAGACCCTCGCCGAGCGCCGGGGCGTACGGTGCGACGTGGTCACCGCCGAGGGTGGTTCGGCACTGGAGCGGCTCGCCTCCCTGGTGGCGGTGCCGGACTTCGCGTCGATCTACCTGGCGTTGGCGCACGGACTGGACCCGATGGCGGTGCCGGCGATCACCGAGATGAAGGAACTGGCCAACCAGTGAGCACCCAGGGTGGCAGCAAGGCGATCATCGCGGCGCTGCTCGCCAACGTCGGCATCGCCGTGACCAAGTTCGTGGCCTTCCTGTTGACCAGCTCGTCGTCGATGCTCGCCGAGTCCATCCACTCGGTCGCCGACTCGGGCAACCAGGCACTGCTGCTGCTCGGTGGCAAGCGGGCCCGGCGGGCCGCCACCCCGCAACACCCGTTCGGGTACGGGCGGGAGCGCTACGTCTACGCGTTCATCGTCGCGATCGTGCTGTTCAGCCTGGGCGGCCTGTTCGCGCTCTACGAGGCGTGGCACAAGTGGTCCGACCCGCACGGCATCACCAGTTGGCAGTGGGTGCCGGTGACCGTGCTACTCGCGGCGATCGTGATGGAGTCGTTCTCCTTTCGTACCGCCATCAGGGAGTCGAACCTGGTCCGGGGCCGCGAGTCGTGGACCAGGTTCATCCGCCGGTCGAAGGCGCCGGAGCTGCCGGTGGTGCTGCTGGAGGATTTCGGCGCACTTGTCGGCCTGGTCTTCGCCCTGCTCGGGGTGGGCATGACCCTGGCCACCGGCAACGGCCGGTGGGACGCGGCCGGCACCGCGATGATCGGCCTGCTGCTGGTGACCATCGCGATAGTGCTGGCCGTGGAGACCAAGAGCCTGCTGCTGGGGGAGGGGGCCGAGCCGGCGGACGTCTCGGCCATAGAGCAGGCGGTCACCGCCGGACCCGAGGTGGAGCGGATCATCCACATGAAGACGCTGTACCTCGGTCCGGAGGAGTTGATGGTGGCCGCGAAGATCGCGGTGTCGCGGTGCGAGAGCGCCGAGGAGGTGGCCCAGGGCATCGACGCGGTGGAGGAGCGGATCCGGGCCGCCGTGCCGGTCGCCCGCGTCATCTATCTCGAACCGGACATCTACCGGCTCCCGGCCGGGTCCTCCACCACCTCCGGGCCTGCTGGGAGCTGACCGGTGGAACCGCTACACGGGCCGATCAAGGACTACGCCTGGGGATCCCGCTCGGCGATCGCCGAGCTTCAGGGGCGGCCGGCGCCGAGCGCGGCACCCGAGGCGGAGCTCTGGCTCGGTGCGCATCCGGGCGCGCCGGCCGCCGTCGAGCGCGACGGTGGGCGGGTCGCGCTCACCGACGTACTCGCCGCCGAGCCCGTCCGTTGGCTCGGCCGCCCGGTGCTCGACCGGTTCGGACCCCGGCTGCCGTTCCTGCTCAAGGTGTTGGCCGCGGCGGCTCCGCTGAGCCTTCAGGCCCATCCCGACGCCGAACAGGCGCGGGCCGGTCACGCCGCCGAGCTGGCCCGCTCCGGTGGGCACCGCAACTACGTCGACCCGTTCCACAAGCCGGAACTGCTGGTGGCGCTGGGGCCGATGGAGGCGCTGTGCGGCTTTCGGGACCCCGCAGCCTCGGCGCGGGCGCTCGCCGCGCTGGGCGTACCGCAGCTGCGGCCGGTGCTCGACGCGTTGACCGCCGGGACGGCGGGGCTGGCCGAGGCCGTACGCCGGCTGCTGGAATGGCCGACGGCGGAGCGTGCCGGCCTGGTGGCAGTGGCCCGGGCGGCGGATGGTCCGGATGCGGACCTGGTGGCGCTGTTGGCCGAGGCGTACCCGGCTGATCCCGGAGTGTTGGTGGCGTTGCTGCTGAACCGGGTGCGGCTGGCCGCCGGCGAGGCGATCTGGATGCCGGCCGGGAACCTGCACGCCTACCTGCGCGGCATCGGCGTGGAGGTGATGGCCGCCAGCGACAACGTGCTGCGGGGCGGGTTGACCCCGAAGCACGTGGACGTCGCCGAACTGCTGCGGGTGCTCCGCTTCGAGGTGCTCGACCGGCCGGTGGTCGCGCCCCGCCAGGTCGCCGACGGGGTGGTGACCTGGCCGGTGCCGGTGGACGACTTCGCGCTGCACCGGGTGACCGTCGGCGACGGGCGGCGCGAGGTGACGTTGCCGGTGCCGGGCCCCCGGGTGGTGCTCTGCACTGCCGGCCGGATCACCGTGACCGACGAGGTTGCGCCGGTGACTCTCGGCCCCGGTCGGGCCGCGGTCGGACCGGCCGCTGGCGGTTCGCTCACGGTCACCGGTGCGGGTGAGACGTACATCGCCTCCACCGGTCAGTTCTGAGTCAGGCGAGCCTCGGATGAAGCCATGCGCCGACCGACAAGTCCGACTTTTCCGGAATAGCTTGACGCCGGTCTTGCTCAGTGTGACTCTAAGGGTGCGTAGCGTTATCGCGACGATGGTCCGAGAACGCGCGGGGGAACCAAACCGGGGGGATGCACGGGGCGGACGGCGATGGACGGCACACGTCCACACCGGCCGCCCCGTGCGCTGTCCGTAACCGCCCCGACCGCGCGTCGTCAACGCGCGTAAGGTGGGAGGTTGCGCAGCACCATCGTCCGACAGGAGCTTTCATGACCAGCACCCTCCCGGCGTCCCCCGGTGGCACGTCGTCCGAGGTCCGGCCGCGTACTGTCGCCGAGGGCGACTACAAGGTGGCGGATCTGTCGCTCGCCGAGTTCGGGCGCAAGGAGATCCGCCTCGCCGAGCACGAGATGCCCGGCCTGATGGCGATCCGGCGTGAGTTCGCCGCCGCGCGGCCGCTCGCGGGAGCGCGGATCACCGGGTCGCTGCACATGACGATCCAGACCGCCGTCCTGATCGAGACCCTGGTGGCGCTCGGCGCGCAGGTCCGCTGGGCATCCTGCAACATCTTCTCCACCCAGGACCACGCCGCCGCCGCGATCGTCGTCGGCCCCGAGGGCACCGTCGACGCGCCGTCCGGTGTCCCGGTGTACGCCTGGAAGGGCGAGACCCTTGAGGAGTACTGGTGGTGCACCGAGCAGGTGCTCGACTGGCCCGACGGGAACGGCCCGAACATGATCCTGGACGACGGTGGCGACGCCACGCTGCTCGTCCACAAGGGCGCCGAGTTCGAGAAGGCCGGCGCCGTGCCGCCGGTCGAGTCCGCCGACTCCGAGGAGTACGCGGTCATCCTGGGCCTGCTGCACCGCTCGGTGGCCGCGAGCGGCCAGCGGTGGACGCGGATCGCCGCCGGCATCAAGGGCGTCACCGAGGAGACCACCACCGGTGTGCACCGGCTCTACGAGATGCACCGTGCCGGCACGCTGCTCTTCCCGGCCATCAACGTCAACGACTCGGTGACCAAGAGCAAGTTCGACAACAAGTACGGCTGCCGCCACTCGCTGATCGACGGCATCAACCGGGCCACCGACACGCTCATCGGCGGCAAGATGGCCGTGGTCATGGGCTACGGCGACGTGGGCAAGGGCTGCGCCGAGTCGCTGCGCGGCCAGGGCGCCCGGGTCGTGGTGACCGAGATCGACCCGATCTGCGCGCTCCAGGCGGCAATGGACGGCTACCAGGTCGCCACCCTGGACGACGTGGTCGAGACCGCGGACATCTTCATCACCGCGACCGGCTGCTACGACGTCATCACCAACGAGCACATGGCCCGGATGAAGCACCAGGCCATCGTCGGCAACATCGGCCACTTCGACAACGAGATCGACATGGCCGGCCTGGCGAAGCGTTCGGACGTCACCCGCGAGAACATCAAGCCGCAGGTCGACCTCTGGAAGTTCGACGACGGTCACGCGATCATCGTGCTCTCCGAGGGTCGGCTGCTGAACCTGGGCAACGCCACCGGCCACCCCAGCTTCGTCATGTCGAACTCGTTCGCCAACCAGACGATCGCCCAGATCGAGCTGTACACCAAGACCGACGAGTACCCGATCGGCGTGTACGTGCTGCCCAAGCACCTCGACGAGAAGGTCGCCCGGCTGCACCTGGACGCGCTCGGCGCCAAGTTGACCACGCTCTCCAAGGAGCAGGCCGCCTACCTCGGCGTCGCCGTGGAAGGCCCGTTCAAGCCGGACCACTACCGCTACTGAGCATCGATGTCACCTCCGGGGCCGGAGCACACCGGCCGACCCCGGAGGTGGCTGTTCCGGTCGCGGCGTGGCGGCCGGCGAGGCACCCGAGCTGGTGGGCGCGGTGCCGCGCCGCCCACCGCACGACCATCCGTGCGCGATGGTCAGCGGGAACGGCGGTGACGGGTGGGGCGGATCCAGGTCCAGACACACCAGAGCAGCCAGGCCACCGACACCAGTGCCGCCAGGGTGCGCAGCCGCAGCGCGCTGAGCAGCAGCACCACCGCGAGCACCGCAAGCCAGGGTCCGAAACCTCTCATGCCGACCGCCCAGGTTGACTTTCGGTGGGAGTTGCCCGGAACTGCGGCCACAGCGCCTCGGTGAGCGTGCGTTCACCGGCGAGGAGACGACGGGCCCGCCGATGCCGCTCGGCGGTGACGGCGGCCAGACAGGCCACCTCCGATGGCCCGGCCGGTGGTGGCGGGCTGGTCACCGTGGCGACCTGCCGCCACAGCAGTCGGGCCAGCTCGCCGCGTGCCGGCTCGCTGAATCCGTGGGCCCGAGCCAGGTACTGCCGGACGGCCAGCGCCAGCTTCGCGTCCAGCCGGCTCAGGTCCAGCGAGTACGCCCAACCGGCCAGCTCCGGCACCGTCGCCGGCACCGGCCGCCACCTCGTCGCCGGCCGGGTGTGCACCACCAGGGTGCCCGCCGCCAGGTCACCAAGACGCCGGCCACGGGCGTCGCTGAGCATCACGGTCAGCCCGACCGCCCAGGACAGCAGCGGCAGCACCAGGCCCGGCCATTCCACGGCGACCCCGACCAGCGCCCGGGTCAGCGACTGCCGGAGCCCGACGGGGGCGCCGTCGAGGCTCACCACTCGCAGCCCGACCGCCGCCTTGCCCGGCGTCCGGCCGTCGTTGAACCGCTCGCAGAGCACCGGATAGCCGACCAGCAGCAGCACGAGCCCGACGGTGAGCAGGGCGCGTTCCATCGCGGCGTCGAGCACCCCGTACGGCAGGGCGGCCAGGACCAGCCCGGTCAACGTGGCGAGTAGCAGCCCGGCCACCAGTTGCACCAGCACGTCGAGCAGGAGTGCGAGCGCCCGGGAGCCGACCCGCGCGGCCCGTACGTCCAGCTCGACGGCTTCGCCGCTGACCAGCCCGGCGTCGCCCCAACCCGGGGCGGTCCACGCTCGCGCCGCTGTGCTCACCCCGACAGTGAACACTATGATCGCGCCGTCGGAGGTGGCCGGTGGATGTCGACGCGTACGTCGCGGAGCACGGCGGGCAGTGGCGTCGGCTGAATCAGCTCTGTGATCAGCGACGGCTCGACCCGGTCGAGGTCGACGAGCTGGTCGCGCTCTATCAGCGGGCCACCACACAACTGTCGGTGCTGCGCAGCCGCTCGCCGGATCCGGCGCTGGTCAGCGAGCTTTCCCAGGTGGTGCTACGGGCGCGGGCGCGGCTCACCGGCCGGCCCCGACCCTCCTGGTCGGCCGTACGTCGATTCCTGCTGGCCGGTCTGCCGGGAGCGGTCTGGCGGGCGGCGCCGTGGTGGTGTGCGGTGGCGACCGCTTTCACACTGCTCACCTTCACCCTGATGTGGTTCGTCGCGGACAATCCAGAGACGGCGGCGGCGTTCATCGGCGACGACGAGGCCGCCAACCTGGTCGAGTCCGGCTTCGCCGGCTACTACACGGAGTTCTCCGCGCCGACGTTCGCCTTCCACCTGTGGACGCACAACGCCTGGTTGGCGGCGAAGTGTCTGGCGGCGGGGGTGCTGATCGTGCCTGTCGGTTACCTGCTCTGGCAGAACGCGATGAACATCGGCGTGGTCGGCGGGGTGATGGTCTCCTACGGCCGGGCGGATGTCTTCTTCGGCCTGATCACCCCGCACGGCCTGCTGGAGCTGACCGGGGTGTTCGTCGCCGCCGGGGTGGGCCTGCGTATCGGGTGGGCGTGGATCGCACCGCCGGAGCAGTTGACCCGGGGACAGGCGGTGGCTCGGGCGGGACGCGACGGCGTGCTGGTCGCTGTCGGCCTGGTCGCCCTCTTCGCCGTCGCAGCGCTGATCGAGGCCTTCATCACCCCCGCCCCCCTGCCGGCGCCCCTCCGCATCGCGCTAGGCGCCACCGCCTGGCTCGCCTTCCTCGCCTACGTCCTCCTCCTCGGCCCCCGCCCCGCTGCCCCCCGCACCCCCACCGACACCCCCGTCGATCATGAAGTTGTTACCCGCGACACGCCGCCCGGGTGGCAATAAGTTCATGATCAACGGGGTGGTCGGCGGGGGCGTGGGTGGGGTCAGAGCTGGGCTTGGGATTTGAGGGTCAGGTAGGTGTCGGCCAGGGCGGGGGCCAGGTGGGTGGCGGGGGCGTCCACCACTGTGACGTTGTGGCGGGTGAGCACCTGGGTGAGGCGGTCGCGTTCGGCGATGGTGCGCCAGGCGGCGGCTGCGGCGTAGGCGTCCGCCGGACGTCGCGGGGGCGCGGCGGTGAGTTGGGCGAGCACCGGATCCTGGGCCGCCGCCACCAACACCCGGTGCCGGGCGGCCAGCCGGGGCAGCACCGGCAGCAGACCCTCGCCGAGCGCGCCGGGTTCCAGGGCGGTGAGCAGCACCACCAGGCTGCGCGGGCGGTGCCGCCGGAGCAACTCGCCCGCGATCAGCCGGAAGTCGGTCTCGACAAGCGCGGGTTGCAGCGGGGCCAACGCGTGGGCCAGCCGGTTCCACTGCCCGGGCCGTTCGGCGCCACCCAGCGAGGCCCGGGTCACGGCGTCCGCCGCGAGCACGTCCACCCGATCGCCGGCCCGCGCCGCCAACGCGCTGAGCAGCAGCGCTGCCTCGATCGAGGCATCCAACCGCGGCTCGTCGCCCACCCGCACCGCCGAGGTGCGCCCGGTGTCCAGCACGCAGACCAGCCGCCGGTCCCGCTCCGGACGCCAGGTCCGGACCAGCACCTCGGCCCGCCGGGCGCTGGCTCGCCAGTCGATGGACCGGACGTCGTCGCCGGACACGTACTCCCGCAACGCGTCGAACTCGGTGCCCGGTCCGCGTCCCCGACCGACCTGTGTACCGTCGATGACGCGCAGCCGCGACAGCCGCTCCGGCAGGTGCCGGCGCGAGTCGAAGCGGGGCAGCACCCGTAGGGTCCACGGTGGCGTGCCCGGCCGGCCATCCCACTGCCGGAACGCCAGCCCGAGCGGCCCGAACGAGCGGACGGTCAGGGCCACGGCCGGTCGATCACCCCGGCGGGTGGGGGTGAGGTGATTGGGCAGCGCGAGCACCTCGCCGGAGGCGGCCCGCACCACCCGGTTCGGCGGCACCTCCGGCCGGGCCCCGGCCGAGGGCACCCAGGCGTCGCGCACCCGGGCCCGCAGCGGCCGACCGGAGGCGTTGCGTAGGTACAGGGTGACCGTGGCGGTGCCGCCGAGCCGTACGGACCGCTGACCGGTCCGTTCGGCGGTCAGCGCCCGCAGCGGCACGGCGAGCGCAAGGTCGAGCCCGACCAGCAGCAGGACCACGCCGACCATCACCGCCACCCCGACGAAGGGTGCCGGCCACAGCGGCAGGGTCGACGCCCCTGCCGCCAGCAGCGCCGCCACCCGCCAGGTCATCGCGGAGTCGGCACGGTGGCCAGCACCGTGTCCAGGATCGGATCCACCCCGACACCCTCAAGTTCGGCCTCCGGCCGCAGGCGGAGCCGGTGTCGCAGGGTCGGTCGCGCCATCGCCTTGACGTCGTCGGGAAGCACGTGATCGCGTCCGTTCAGCCACGCCCACGCCTTCGCCGTGCCGAGCAGGGCCGTCGCACCGCGCGGCGAGGCGCCCAACTCCAGCGCCGGGGTGGCGCGGGTGGCCCGGCAGAGGTCGACGACATAGCCGAGCAGCGGTTCGGCAACGTGCACGCCGCCCACCGCCGCACGCGCGGCGGCGAGGTCGGCCGCGTCCGCCACCGGGCGTACGCCGGCTGCGGTCAGATCCCGGGGATCGAAACCGGCGTGGTGGGCCCGGAGCACACCCAGTTCCTCGTCCCGACTGGGCAGCGGCACGGTGAGTTTGAGCAGGAACCGGTCGAGCTGGGCCTCCGGCAACGGATAGGTGCCCTCGTACTCCACCGGGTTCTGAGTGGCGGCGACGATGAACGGGTCGGGCAGCACGCGTTGCTCGCCCTCGACGGTGACCTGCCGTTCCTCCATCACCTCCAGCAGTGCGGACTGGGTCTTCGGTGGGGTGCGGTTGATCTCGTCGGCGAGCAGCAGGTTGGTGAAGACCGGCCCCTCCCGGAAGGTGAACGCCGCGGTCCGCGCGTCGAAGACCATCGAGCCGGTGACGTCGCCGGGCATCAGGTCGGGGGTGAACTGCACCCGCCGCGAGGTCAGGTCGAGCGCCGCGGCCACGGTACGCACCAGCAGCGTCTTCGCGACCCCCGGCACGCCTTCGAGCAGCACGTGACCACGGCAGAGCAGAGCGACGATCAGCCCGGTGACCACGCCCTCCTGACCCACGACCGCCTTGGCCACCTCGGCGCGGAGCCGGTGCAGCGCGGCCCGGGTGGGGTCGGCGGCGAGCTGGTCCACGGTTGTCGCGGGTCGGGTCACCGGATGTCTCCTTCGGATCGGGGCTTCGGCAGCCGGGGCGGGGCCGGCGGGTCGGCGACGGGCTGCCCGGGCCTCGGCCCGCCGGTACGCGTCAACCGGTCCAGGTCACCGGCCAGCTCCAGCAGGTCCCGGTCGGTTGGTGGCGCGTCGCCGTAGAGCAGGTCGTGAATGGCGTCGGGCCGGTCGCCGGTGCGGGCGGCGACGGTGGCGGCGACCGTGGCGGGCGGCGCCTCGGCGGGCAGGTGCACCCGTCGTGCCAGCCGGGTGAGCGTCGCGGTCCGGAGCACCCGGGCGGTGTTCTCGCGGGCCTGCGCCCGCTGGTAGAGCCGGCCCCGACCGAGGACCGTCTCGGCGGCGGATACGGACACCGGCAGCGGTTCCGGCGTGGGTGGGCCGAGGCGGCGGGCTCGGCCGATGGCGATCAGCAGCGCGGCCAGGCCGAGTTGCAGCAGCAGTGCCCAGAACCACGGCGGAAAGGCCGACCAGAGCGGGTTGGGCTCTGCGGAGGAGCCGCGTGAGCCGGGGCCGGACGCCTCACCGTCCGGACGGCCACCCGGTGCCGGGTCGCCGTTCTCCCCGCTGTCCAGGTCCTCCGGCGCGCCGGGGTCGTCGATGCCGTCGTCGCGTTCCGGCAGCGGTCGGGTGGGTGCGGGGCTGGGCTCGGGTGGCGGCGGTGCCGGGCCGTCCAGGTCGAGCCAGACCACCCGGCCGGAGGTGGCGAGCAGACCGGTGGCGAAGGCGAGGTTGTCCCATTCGTCGATCCGGCCGTTGCGGAACGGGTCACTGGCACCCACCACCACGCTCTCGGCGGCTCCGGGCAGGTGCGCCAGCCCGCCGGCATAGCAGAGATCGACGCTGCCGGGAGCGCCGGTCGATGCGTACCGCTGGCGGGCGACGGCGGCGGTGGCGGTGGACGCGACCCCGGCCAGCGGGCAGGACCTGTCGACGCCGTGCGGTGACACGGCCCGGGTCGCCCACCGCCGGCCCGCCGGGCGCAGCGGCAGCCCGGCGGCGGCGAGCACCCGACGGGGCGGGTCCACCAGCACCAGCCGGGTGCCTCCGGGCAACAGACCCAGGTAGCCGACGGTGCGCGGGTGCAGTAGTTCGGGTGCCGGAACGAACAGGGTGGTCGGGGCGGACCGGGTGGCCAGCAACGCCCGGACCGTGTCGGTCTCCCGTTGCACCACCACCCCGCGCTCACCCAGGCTGGCGGCGAGCCGGCTGCCACCGTGGTCGTCGGTCACCACCGGGGAGAGGAAGCCACGGTCCGTCTGGTCCGGCTGGTCGATCTCACGAGTGACAAGTGTGACGGCCATCAGCAGCACTCCGACCAGCACCGGAACGATGATCCGATGGCGTCGCCCGGGTGCGCTCACCGGTCGTCGTCCTTCGC
The DNA here is from genome assembly GCF_027497175.1 of Verrucosispora sp. WMMD573. Taxonomy (NCBI): domain Bacteria; kingdom Bacillati; phylum Actinomycetota; class Actinomycetes; order Micromonosporales; family Micromonosporaceae; genus Micromonospora; species Verrucosispora sp. WMMD573. Next base: position 2,450,565 of record NZ_CP114901.1, read on the forward strand.
AGACGGGGCCGCGGCGAGCAGGTCGCCCAGCTGACCGGCGTGGTCGCGCATCCGGTGATCATGCTCGGCGGTGGCCGGGCGCTGGGCGTACCACACCTCCGAGAAGATGGTGGCGGCGGCGGCCAGCGGTGGTTCGGCCGGTGGATGGTGGGCGGCGGCCTCGGTGACCACCTCGGCGACGGTCATGCCGGGCCGGACCTGCACCACACGTCGGTCGGTGAGCTGGCGCAGCATGCCGCGCAACCGCTCGCGGACCGCCTCGCCGTAGCGGCCCTCGGCGGCCAGTCGGTCGGCCACCACTTCGAAGTCGACCGGGTCGGCAGACGGCGGTGGGGCGACGGTCACCGGCACGGTCGCCGGCCCGCGTGCGGTGCCCGGGGCGCGGCGGCGTCGGCGGGGCCGGGGAAGCCGGCGGGGCAGCCAGGCGGGGAAGGTGTACCAGGCCGCTGCGGTCAGCGCCGTGGCCAGCACCAGCAGCAGCGCGGCCAGCGGCAGTGGCAGGTGATCGCCGAGGGCTGCGGTGGTCTCGGTCCACCACCGGCTGACGCTCATCCGCCGACCGCCAGCAGGTCCGTGGCGCGCGGTGCGGCGGGCGTACGGGCGAGCCGGATGTCCAGGCCCTCGCTGCGGATCCGGGTCTCCAGATGCACGACCGCGTCCAGGCAGGCCAGCGCGGCGTACGCGACCGCGTTCACGGCCGCCCAGACCAGCATCGCCACGGCCTCGGCCCAGCCCTCGGTGACCAGATCGAGTGTGGTCAGCCCGGTGAACAACCCCCAACCGAGCCCGACCCTGATGATCCACCAGACGAGGTATCCGAGTACCCGCAGCGCGGCGGCCCGTCCGGTCAGGCGCAGCGCCAGCGCGACGGAGCGGGTGATCGCGCGTACCGGTGCGACCCGGTCGACGACGAGCGCCGGTGCCACCGCGCCCAGCAGGGCGAATCCGATGAACCAGGCGGGGCCGAGCAGGGCCGCGAGCAGCATGACCGCGCCGACCGCGGGACAGAGCAGGACGGTGGCGCCCCAGCGGCCGCCGGGTCCCCACGCGTCCGTGGCGGCGGGGCGGCGGCCGACCAGCGCGCCGGCGGCGGCGTGGGCGGCGGGGTTGCCGAGCAGCAGGATGATCATCGCCTCGGTCGCCGCGCCGAGGGCGAGCAGGAACCAGAAGACGCCGAACTCGCTCAGGCCGGCCGGCCACCACAACGGCCCCGTGGCACCCACGACGGTCCGTAGGGGCAGCAGCAGGAGTTGTTCGCCCGCGGCCAGCACTGCGGCGAGGGGCAGCAGGACCGCCGCCTGGCCGCGCAGCAGCAGCACTGCGGAGTCGAGCAGTTCCCCGCTGGTGAGCGGGCGACCGGGGAGTACGACGGTCGGGCCTGTTTCGGGCACGCGTACTCCTGGAAGGCGGTGATGGTGGCGCGCTGCGGCGCACCCGGGGATCATGTTGACACGCGCGGTCGCCCGGGGTGCAGACCCGCCCCCGGGTGGCACGCGCGGGCGGTACAACCGAGCGGTGCTGGGCACGGCCCACCTGACGGCAGTAGCGTGCGGGTGACGCCGAGCCCACCGAACTGACGGGATGGAACCATTAACCCCATGAGAGCCCGGGTACTGGTGGTCGACGACGACCCCGCGCTCGCCGAGATGCTCGGCATCGTGCTGCGTAGCGAGGGCTTCATGCCCTCGTTCGTGGCGGACGGGGAACGGGCGTTGGCCGCGTTCCGCGACAATCGTCCCGATATCGTCCTGCTTGACCTGATGCTGCCCGGAATGAGTGGTATCGACGTGGCGCGGGCGATCCGGGGCGAGTCCGGAGTGCCGATCGTGATGCTTACTGCCAAGAGCGACACGGTCGACGTCGTGCTCGGTCTGGAGTCGGGTGCCGACGACTACGTGGTCAAGCCGTTCAAGCCGAAGGAACTGGTGGCCCGGATGCGGGCGCGGCTGCGTCGCGGTGAGGACGCCGCGCCGGAGCTGCTCACCATCGGCCCGCCCGGCAACCAGATCGCCATAGACGTGCCGGCGCACACCGTCAGCCGCAACGGCGAGGAGGTGAAGCTGACGCCGCTGGAGTTCGACCTGCTGGTCGCGCTCGCCCGCAAACCGCGTCAGGTCTTCACCCGGGAGGTGCTGCTCGAGCAGGTCTGGGGATACCGGCACGCGGCGGACACCCGGCTGGTCAACGTGCACGTGCAGCGGCTCCGCGCCAAGATCGAACCGGATCCGGAGCGCCCCGAAATCATCCTCACCGTTCGTGGCGTGGGCTACAAGGCGGGCACCGGATAGCCTTGGTCGCACTGTGACCACCTCCCCGACCCCCGATCTCGACCCGACCTCCCGCCGGCACGGTGCCGCGTGGGAGTTGTGGCGTGGGGTGAGTGGGCGACTGGCCCGATCACTGGCGAGGCTGCACCAGACCTGGCGCCGGTCGTTGCAGGTACGGGTGGTGACCATCACGTTGGTGACGTCCAGCCTGCTGGTCGGCGGTTTCGCCTACCTGATCGCCGACAAGATCACCAGCATTCTGCTGGACAACGCCAAGACCGACGTCCAGCTGCGGCTGCTCAATGGCGCGGAGTACGCGGCCAAGCAGTTCAGCCTCTACAGCCAGCCCCAGGAGGCCCAGCTCCAGGAGACGATCGACGGCACAGTCAACTACCTCGCCGGTGGCGACCCCCAGCAGAACAGCGGCGTGGTCGTGGCCCTCACCGCGGACAACTGGCCCGGAGTGATCGAGGCGCGTACCTCACCGTCGGCGAACGTCCGGCCCCTGATCAGCCCCGAGCTGCGCGCCGCGGTGGCCGACGGGAACGTGGCCAACCAGATCCGTACCGGCCGGCTGACCGGTGACGCCGAGACGAAGTACCTCGTCTACGGCTCTCCGGTGCCGACCCGCTTCGGCCAGGTGGAGCTCTACTACTTCGTCCCGCTGACCCTGCAGGACACCACGGCCGCGCAGGCGCGGGCCACGGTGGTGGCCACCGGAGTCGCCCTGGTGTTGCTGCTCGGCCTGCTCGCCGCCCTGGTGACCCGGCTGGTGGTGATCCCGGTACGGGTCGCCGCCCGGACCGCCCAGCGACTCTCGGCCGGCCTGCTCGACCAGCGGATGGCCGTCAACGGTGAGGACGACCTGGCGCTGCTCGCGGCCTCGTTCAACCAGATGGCCACCAACCTGCAACGACAGATCCTGCGACTGGAGGAGATGTCCCGACTGCAACGTCGGTTCACCTCCGACGTGTCGCATGAACTGCGGACCCCGCTGACCACGGTACGGATGGCCGCTGATCTGATCTTCGCCGAACGCGACGAGTTCGATCCGGCGGTGGCACGCAGCGCCGAGCTGCTCCAGGCCGAGCTGGACCGCTTCGAGGAACTGCTGACCGACCTGCTGGAGATCAGCCGGTTCGACGCGGGCTTCGCGGTGCTCGATGCCGAGCCGACCGATCTGGTGCCGGTGGTGCACCGGGTGGCCGACCGGCTGGCGGGGTTGGCCGAGCGGGTCGGGGTGGCCATCGAGCTGGACGTCCCGGCCGCGCCGGTGATCGCCGAGATCGACCCACGACGGGTCGAACGGGTGCTGCGCAACCTGGTCGGCAACGCCGTCGAGCACGGCGAGGGCCGGCCGGTGCGGATCACGCTCGGCATGGACGAGACCGCTGTCGCGCTTACCGTCCGCGACCACGGCGTCGGGCTCAAACCGGGCGAGGAGAAGCTGGTTTTCAACCGGTTCTGGCGGGCTGACCCGTCGCGGGCCCGGCAGACCGGCGGGACCGGCCTGGGGCTGTCGATCAGCCTGGAGGACGCCCGACTGCACGGCGGCTGGCTGGAGGCGTGGGGTGCGCCGGGACAGGGCGCGCAGTTCCGGCTCACCCTGCCGGCGCGCGCCGGCGACCGGCTCACCACTTCGCCGCTGCGGCTGGTGCCGGCCGACGCCACACTGCCGTTCGGTGGTGCGCCCGCCGGTGGGCTGCTGGCCATCGGGCCCGGCCCGGCCGGCGCGCTCGCCGTCGGTCCGGCCCCGGACGCGGTGCCGCCGGCCGGACAGCCGCGCGCGGAGGTGGGCTCGTGAGGCGACGGTTGCTGAGCGGGGCCCTCGGCGGCGTGCTGGTGCTGGGCGTCGCCGCCGGCTGCGGGATCCCCGACCGCAGCGAGGTGCAGATCGAGCAGCGTGGGCCGGCCGCGGAGACGAACTGGTCGCTGGGACGCGGTACCGAGCCGCCGACGCGGGAGGCCAGCGGCAGCGACGCCGAGGCGTTCGTGCGCAACTTTCTGGCCGCGGCGGCCGGCGAGCCAGACCGGGCGTACGAGCGGGTGAAGCGGTTCATCGCGACCGCAGACCGCAGCGGGCTGCCGGACAAGCAGGGCAGCGAGGTGGCGCTGTCGGTGGTGCGGCTCACCGACGACCCGGTGATCGAGCCTGACGTGGACAGCATGAAGGTCACCATCAGCGTGCAGCAGGTCGGGCTGCTACGGGCCAACGGAATGCTGGTGCCGCCGGTGGCCACCGAGCCGACGTACGAGTTCCGGCTGATCAGTGCCGGCCCGGCCGGTGAGGACGATGCCGGCTACTACGTCAGCGACCCGCCGAACGTGCTGCTGCTCAGCGACGATGCGCTGCGCCGGTACTACCAGGCGGAGGCGATCTACTTCTGGAACTCCGACCGCACCCAGCTCGTGCCCGACCAGCGGTACCTCTCCTCGGCGGTACCCCCGCAGCGGCGGGTGAGCGAGGTCGTCCGGTGGTTGACCGCCGGCCCGTCGGACTGGCTGCGGATCGGTGTCTCCGGTCTGCCCGACCGCACCGAGATGATCAACAATGCCACCGGTTCGGACGGCCGGTGGGAGGTCAACCTCGACATGCCGGGCGCTGACGAGCGCCGGCTGGAGCAGTTCGGTACCCAGTTGGCGTGGTCCCTGCGGGAGTTGCACGGCACCGTCGAGGTGAAGATCCTCAACCAGTCCCGCAAGGTGATCGACCTCGCGGAGCAGCGCAGGCTGAATCCGCTGGACCTGATCGAGGTCAACGCCCGGCGATACTGCGTCTACGAAGGGGCGATCCACTCGCTGACGGTGGCCGGCGAGGCCGCCGGCTCGGTACCGCTGGCGCCCGAGGCCAACCACGACATCGTCTCGGTCGGGCTGCGTCGCGTCGACGCGGACGTCCTGGTCGCCGTCGTGGTGGCCGGTGAGAACGGGCGGCAGCGGCTGGCCGTCGGGCGCAGCAGTGGCGTGGTGGAAACCCTCACCAGCGGCCCCAGCAGGTACGCCGAGATGAGCCGCCCGGTCTGGATCCGCAGCGACGGTGCCCGCCCGGCCGGCCTGGTGGTCGCCGACGGCCGGCTCTACCGCTTCGACGGCCAGGCGGCGACGCGGCAGGTGCAGCTCAGCCTGCCGGGCCGAGTGACCGCGGTGGCGCCCGCCCTGGACGGGCACCGGCTGGCGCTGATCGTCGACGGCACGCTGCACGTCGCCGCGATCAACTGGGAGGGCGGGGTGCCCACCGTGGGACCGGCCCGACGGCTGGTCAGCTCGCTGACCGATGCCACCGCGGTGGACTGGTCGGCGGCGAACCGCCTGCTGGTGGCCGGCTCGGCGGGCCGTCCGGCGATCTACGACGTGACCGTCGACGGCGCCCTGGAGACCCCGCTGCGGGAGGACACCGGCAGCCAGGTCGACCACCTTGCCGCGTACCCGGCCACCGCCGAGCGGTCCCCGCTGGCCGGCTCGTTCATGTACGAGGCGAACGGGGTGGCGTACCGCAGCAATCCGTTCGACCGGATCAACCGCGACCAGGTCCAGGACGTGACACCGCCCCCGGCGGGGGTACGTCCGGGCAACCCCACCGCCCCCGTCTTCCTCTACTGAGCGGGCCGTGACGGGCGGGCTCTGGGCGGACCTGGCCGACCTGGTGCTGCCCACCGACTGCGCCGGCTGCCGGGAACGCCGCCCGGGGCTGCGGCACGGGGTCTGCCCGGACTGCGTCACCGCGCTGCGGGCGCTGCGCCCCGGTCCGGTGCGCCCGGTCGCGGCCCCACCCGGTTTACCGCCCTGTCACGCCCTCGGCGGGTACGGCGGGCCGCTGCGGGAGACGCTGTTGGCGTACAAGGAACACGGCCGGCACGGTCTGGCCCGGCCACTCGGCGCGCTGCTCGCCGAGGTCGTCGCCGCGGCGGTCGGCCCGGTGGGGCCGGTGCTGCTGGTGCCGGTGCCGGACACCGCGGCGGCGGCCCGGGCCCGCTACGGGGATCACCTGGGCCGGTTGACCCGGCACTGCGCCCGTCGGTTGCGGGCGGCGGGCTGGCCGGTGCGGGTGCACAACGCGGTACGTGCCGCGCCCCGTCCGGACTCGGTGACGCTGGACAGCGCCGGCCGGGCGGCGGCGGCCACGGCGGCCTTCCGCGCCCGTTCGGGCCGGGGTCCGGCCATTGCGGGGGCGCGGGTCGTCCTGCTGGACGACATCGTCACCACCGGGGTGACCCTCGCGGCGGTCAGTCGGGTGCTGACCGTGCGCGGTTTGTCGCCGTACGGGGCGGCGGTGCTTGCCGCGACACGGAAAAGGCACCAACAGTGACCGATCGTGTTTCCGTTTCACCCCTTCGTGTATGAGGTGTGGAAATTCTCCGGGTGGTCTTGGCGACCGGGGGTGACTGGTGGGCTAACAGGAGTTAGCGTTTGGCTGTCGGGGGTAGGAAGGCCATCCCACCACCCCCGGCGGTGAGAGGAGGCGTAGCCGCATTGACCGGTCGGCGCCGAATGGGGCCGTCCCCGGGCACGACCGGAGTTCCGGATCGAAGACCGTCCGAACGAGGGAGGTCACGTGGACATCGTGGTCAAGGGCCGTAACGTCGAAGTGCCGGACCATTACCGGGTGCACGTAGCAGACAAGCTTGCGAAGATCGAACGCTACGACCACAAGCTCATTCGTGTCGATGTCGAACTGTTCCACGAGCGCAATCCGCGCCAGGCCGATCATTGCCAGCGGGTGGAGATCACCTGCTATTCCCGTGGTCCGGTGATCCGGGCCGAGGCCTGCACCAGCGACTTCTACAGCGCTCTGGACTCGGCGATCGCCAAGCTCGACTCCCGGCTGCGTCGCGCGGCCGACCGGCGTCGGGTACACCGAGGCCGCCACGCGCCGCTGTCGGTCGCCGCCGCGACCGCCGGCCTGCCGGTGACCGACCTCCCCGCGCTGTCCGCCCCCGCGGAGACCAGCAGCGCCGCCGTGGAGACCAGCACCGCCACCGCGCTGGCCGAACGGCCCGAGGAGGAGTACGCCGACGATCAGCCGTGGCACATCGCCCGGGAGAAGGTGCACCCCGCCGAGCCGATGACCATCGACGACGCCCTGTTCCAGATGGAACTGGTGGGCCACGACTTCTATCTCTTCCAGGACAAGGAATCCGGCCGCCCGAGCGTGGTCTACCGGCGGCACGCGTACGACTACGGCATCATCTCGCTGGACATCTGACCGTGACGGCGGCCCGGGTCGGTACCCACCCGACCCGGGCCGCCGTCGCGGCACCGCTCCTGGGCCGCCGTCGCCACCGGCCGTCGTCAGGCCATCGGATCCGTCGGTAGCAGACCGTAGATCGTCGAGTCGGCCCGGCTGCCGGCCGCGCCGGGCAGCCGGCCGCGCAGCAGCCCCTCCCGCCGGAAGCCGGCCTTCTCCAGCACCCGCTGGGAGGCGGCGTTCTCCGGCAGGGTGCCGGCCCACAACCGGGACAGGCCGACGTGGTCGAACCCCCACCGGGTGAGCAGTCGTACGGCCCGGGTGGCGTAGCCGCGTCCGCGCCACCGGGGCAGCAGGCTGTAGCCGAGCATCGCCTGGTCGCTGGCGGGCTGGTCGGGGAGGAGCATGCAGCTGCCGGCGAACTCCCCGGAGACGGCGTCCAGGATGGTCATGGCCGCGGCGGTGCCGACCAGCCATTGATTCTCCGCACCCTGGCAGCGTCGCTCGATCTCGTTCCCGGCCGGCGCGCCCGGGGGCACCCGGCTGGCCACCACCTCCGGATCGCTGTGCAGGCGGTACGCCTGCTCGGTGTCGTCCGGTCCGAGCCGACGCAGCACGACCACCCCGTCGGCGAGTCGGCCGTCGGGCAGGTCCGGCAGCGGACGCGGCGACGGACCGGGCGGGTCGTCGGCAAGCCGTACCCACACCGTCAGGTCCCGCCGGTCCCCGCCCCGAACCGGCGTGGCGGACCGGCGTACCCCTTCGGGCCGGAAGCCGGCGGCCAGCGCGACCCGCTGGCTGGCCGTGTTCTCCACCCGGGTGAGCAGCTCCAACCGGGCGGTGCCGCTGGCGAAGGCGTGCCCGGACAGGGCGCGGGTGGCGGCGGTGGCCACCCCTCGGCCCCGCGCCCACGGTGCCACCCAGTAGCCGATCTCCGCCTGCCCCCGCTGCGGCACCGGATGGCTCAGGCCCACGGTGCCGAGCAGCCGGTCGGTCGCCGGGTCGGCCACGGCGTACGCGGCACCACCGCTGGCGAAGGCGGCCGACGCGCCCTGGGTGACCCACCGGCGCGCGTCGGCCAAGGTGTACGGGTCGGGCAGGCCGTCGAGGAAACGCCGGGTGAGCGGATCGGCGCAGCCGGCCGCGACGTCCTCGACGTCGTCGAGGCGGAACGGCCGTAGGAGCACCCCGTGCGCCTCGATCCGCTGCCCGCTGCCCAGAGGTTCGCTCATGACGACCCTTCGCGACGCTGCGGGCCGTCATGAGCGTCCAAGGCGCTGCTTCGATGACTCGCTTCGCTCATGACAGGTCCTCGGCGAGCAGCGCACCGACCCAGGCGTCGACCCGGGTGCCGCGGTGGTTCAGGGCCCGGCGGGCGGTGCCCTCCATCGCGAAACCGGCCTTCTCGGCGGCCCGCCGGGAGGCGACGTTGCCGATGTTGGCCCGCCATTCGATCCGGGCCAGCCCCAGGGTGGTGAAGCCCCAGGTGCAGAGGGCCGCCAACGCCGCCGGCTGGTAGCCCCGCCCTCGGGCGTGCGGCGCGGTCATGAAGCCCACATCGGCCAGGAGCGGGTCGGTGGCCGACAGCCGGAGGTCGATGGAGCCGGCGTACCGGTCCGTGGCATCGGTGAAGACGAAGTTGGCGCTGGTGCCGGCGGCCCAGGTGGCTCGCACGAACCGCAGGAAATCCTCGGCGTCCGCGCGCGTGTAGCTCTCCGGCACGGTCGTCCAGCGCAGCGTCTCCGGGTCCCGGCAGGTGGTGACGATCGCGTCGAGGTCGCGTTCGTCCATGGGGCGCAGGCTCAGCTCGCGCGTGCCGGTGGTGGCGAACAGGGTCGGTTGCGGCCGGCCGAAGACGACCGCGCGTCGGGCGTCCAGGGTGCCCGCACCGGCCGGGCCGACCTCGCCGGGTGTCGGTACGTCACCGGGCAGCAACGTGCCGAACCACTCGTGCGCGCTGCCGGCCGGGTCGGCGGCCCGCAGCCGCCCCTCGATCCGGATACCGGAGCGCAGGGCGACCAGTCGGGAGGCGTGGTTGCCCACCTCGGCCCCCCAGAGCAGCCGGCGCAGCTTCAGTTCGTCGAAGGACCACCGGGCAACGGCCCGGACGGCGCGGACCGCGACCCGCTGGCCCCGCGCCCACGGTGCGGTCCAGTATCCGATCTCGCTGAGTTCGTGGTCGCGGTCGATGGTGTTGAGCCCGCAGGCACCGAGTACCTCGCCGCTGGCGGCGTCGCAGACCGCGAAGCCCGCGCTGGTGCCGAGTTCCCACTGACGGGCGCGGTCCGCGACGAAGCTCTGCGCGTGTTCGTGCCGGTACGGGCGAGGTACGGTGGTCCAGCGCTGGATATCCGGATCCTGGCAGGCGCGGTAGACGGCGTCGGCGTCGGTCGCTCGCCACGGCCGCAGCAGCAGACCGTCCTCGGTGATCTCCACGGGCTCCACCGGGCCATCGTGCCGGATCGTTCGCGCACGGCGTAACCGGATAACCGGGACGCGGACGGGAGCGGGGAGTGTTATGTCGGTTTCGCGGCGGCCGACCACCGCCACCAGTGACCATCGGCCGGATGGAACGCCTACGATGGTTCGAGACTGTCTAGGGGAGCGTTGATCCGTGTCGATTCTGGAAAAGGTCCTCCGTGCGGGCGAGGGGCGCATGGTGCGCCGCCTCAAGGCGATCGCCGCCGCCGTCAACTCGATCGAGGACGACTACGTCAACCTCACCGATGATGAGCTGCGCGACATGACCGAGCAGTTCAGGGAGCGTCTCGCCGACGGCGAGACCCTGGACGACCTGCTGCCCGAGGCGTTCGCGGTCTGCCGGGAAGCGGCGGCCCGGGTGCTCGGCCAGCGGCCGTACGACGTGCAGGTGATGGGCGGCGCGGCGTTGCACTTCGGCAACATCGCCGAGATGAAGACCGGTGAGGGCAAGACCCTGACCTCGGTGATGCCGGTCTATCTCAACGCCTTGTCCGGCAAGGGCGTGCACGTGGTCACGGTCAACGACTACCTGGCCCAGCGGGACGCCGCCTGGATGGGGCGGGTGCACGAGTTCCTCGGTCTGACCGTCGGTGTGGTGCTGCCCAACCGGCCGGCGACCGAGCACCGCGCGGCGTACGAGTGCGACATCACCTACGGCACGAACAACGAGTTCGGTTTCGACTACCTGCGCGACAACATGGCCTGGTCGAAGGACGAGCTGGTCCAGCGCGGCCACAACTTCGCCGTGGTCGACGAGGTCGACTCCATCCTGATCGACGAGGCCCGGACCCCGCTGATCATCTCCGGCCCGGCCGAGCACTCCGCCCGCTGGTACGGCGAGTTCGCCGCCGTGGTGGCCCGTCTCCAGTCGGGCAAGGACGGCGCGGGTGACTACGAGGTCGACTACTCCAAGCGGACCATCGCGGTCACCGAGCGCGGCGTGGCGAAGGTCGAGGACCGGCTCGGCATCGACAACCTCTACGAGTCGGTCAACACTCCGCTGGTCGGCTACCTGAACAACGCGATCAAGGCCAAGGAGCTGTACAAGCGCGACAAGGACTACATCGTCAGCGACGGCGAGGTCCTGATCGTCGACGAGTTCACCGGCCGCATCCTGCACGGTCGCCGCTACAACGAGGGCATGCACCAGGCGATCGAGGCCAAGGAGGGGGTGGAGGTCAAGCAGGAGAACCAGACCCTGGCCACCATCACCCTGCAGAACTACTTCCGCCTCTACGACAAGCTCGCCGGCATGACCGGTACGGCCCAGACCGAGGCGGGCGAGTTCAACAAGGTCTACAAGGTCGGCGTGGTGACCATCCCGACCCACCGGCCGATGATCCGCGAGGACCGGGCCGACGTCATCTACAAGACCGAGCAGGCCAAGTTCAACGCGGTGATCGAGGACATCGCCGAGCGGCACCAGGCAGGTCAGCCAGTGCTCGTCGGAACGGTCTCGGTGGAGAATTCCGAGATCCTGTCCCGGCTGCTGACCCGCCGGGGCATCCCGCACTCGGTGCTGAACGCGAAGTTCCACGCCCGGGAGGCGGAGATCGTCGCCCAGGCCGGTCGCAAGGGCGCGGTCACGGTGGCCACCAACATGGCCGGCCGGGGCACCGACATCCTGCTCGGCGGCAACCCCGAGTTCCTCGCGGCCAACGAGCTGCGCCAGCGTGGGCTCGACCCGCTGGAGAACGCCGAGGAGTACGACAAGGCCCTCGAAGAGGTCCTGCCGCAGTGGAAGCAGGCGTGCGACGCGGAGGCCGAGGAGGTTGCCGCCGCCGGTGGGCTCTACGTGCTGGGCACCGAGCGGCACGAGTCCCGGCGGATCGACAACCAGCTGCGTGGTCGGTCCGGCCGGCAGGGCGACCCGGGCGAGTCGCGGTTCTACCTGTCGCTACAGGACGAGCTGATGAAGCGGTTCCGCTCCGGTGCGGTGGAGGCGGTCATGGACCGCTTCAACATCCCAGAGGACGTGCCCATCGAGTCGAAGATGGTCACCCGCCAGATCAAGAGCGCCCAGGCTCAGATCGAGGGGCAGAACGCCGAGATCCGCAAGAACGTCCTCAAGTACGACGAGGTCATGAACAAGCAGCGCCAGGTGATCTACGCCGAGCGGCTGCGCGTGCTCAACGGCGAGGATCTCTCCGACCAGGTACGCAACATGATCGACGACACCATCGAGGCGTACGTGCGGGGGGCCACCTCGGACGGCTACGCCGAAGATTGGGATCTTGAGCAGTTGTGGTCCAGCCTCAAGCAGCTCTACCCGGTGGGCGTCACCATCGAGGGGCTGGAGGAGGAGGCCGGCGGGTCCCGGGCCAGCATCGACGCCGACTTCCTGCTCGCCCGGCTGAAGGAGGACGCGAACGCCGCGTACGACCGGCGTGAGGAGCAGCTCGGCGCCGAGGGCACCCGGCAGCTGGAACGGATGGTGCTGCTCCAGGTCATCGACCGCAAGTGGCGTGAGCACCTCTACGAGATGGACTACCTCCAGGAGGGCATCTCGCTGCGGGCGTACGCCCAGCGCGACCCCGTGGTGGAGTACCAGCGCGAGGGCTTCGACATGTTCGCCACCATGATGGACGGCATCAAGGAGGAGACGGTCGGCTTCCTCTACAACCTTGAGGTGCAGGTCAACGAGCCGGAGCCGGAGGCCGAGGAGGTCCAGCTGCTGGACAAGCCGGTGGAGATCCGGGCCAAGGGCCTGGGTCGTGCGCCGCAGCAGCAGGGGCTTCAGTACTCCGCGCCGACCATCGACGGTGAGGCCGGCGCGGGTGGTGTCGCCGTGCAGCGTGAGGAGCAGCGGGCTCCCGCACTCGGCATCGGCCGTCCGGACCAGGCCGCCCCGGCGGCACCGGGGCGCACGGCGCCGACCGCGCCGCAGCGTCCGGCCGGCGGCCTGCGCGGTCCGGCGGTCCCGGTCGGCAACTCCCGCCAGCCCGCACCGGGGCAGGCGACCGCCAGCAACGGACCGTCCCGCAATGCGCCGTGCCCCTGCGGCTCGGGTCGCAAGTACAAGCGCTGCCACGGTGCGCCCGGCGGCACCTCGGCCGGCTGATCCCGCCGACTTCGCAAGATCGCGCCCGATCCCGGGCGAGTGGCCGCGCACCGCGAAGCCCTCGCCCGGGATCCGGGCGCGATCTCGTGCGGGCTGCCGTCCGGGGCGGTCAGGCCGCAGCGGTCGGTCAGAGGACGCGCAGGTCGGTGCAGAGCCAGTTGCCGCGCCGCTGCTCCAGGCGCAGCGCCATCGCCCAGCTACGACCACCGGCGCCGGTGAGTACGGCAGCGGCCTCGATGGCGCTGGTGCGAGGTTCGCAGACACGCAGGCGACGCAGCCGTACCCCGGGTCGCGCCGAGCGCCGTCGGGCCGGTGTCCCGTACGCGGTGGCGCGGGCCAGCTCGGGCAGCAGCACGGCGACCCGAGCCGGGTCGAGCTGACGTCGTAGCTGCACCGGGGGCCGGAAGCCGTTGAACACCTCCAGGCAGGTGGCGACGAAGCGGTGGGCGACCCGGGTGGCCGCCGGGGTGGCTGTGGTCAGGGCCCCGGCCGGCAGATGCCGGGCCGGCGCGTGGCCGGGCCCCGGCGGCCCGGATCCGGTGGGCCGGCCGGGCTCACCCGACCACGGCACTCCCGGCGCGACCGGCCGGCCGCCGGAGCGCGAGGCCGCCCCCGGCAGTGGCGGCCGGGCCGGGCCACGGCTACCGGGCCACTGCCGGGCGGCGGCGAAGAGGTCGAGGGCGAGTTGCCCATCCGCCGGTCTGGGCCAACCGGTGGTGTCCTCGTCGACGGAGGGCGGCTCGAAGGCGGGCGCTGGCCGCAGCCGCACGGGTGGGCGTGCCGGCCCGGGCCGCCGGAGGTCGGTCATGGCGCTGCCCCCTGCCATCAAAGCTTGCGTTTGCCTTCGTTTGCTTTCGACAGGCTTGATTGTCGGGCATCAGAGAGTTGGCGGTCAATGCCATGTCCGGGGTGCTACCGCTAGTCGGAGTCGCGCTCCGCCAACGGGTTACCGCGTACCCACTCGGCGGTTTCGGCGTACTTGCGCTCGATGTACTCCTCCAGGCGGGCGCGCTCCACCCGCCACTGCCCCCGGCCGCCGATCTTGATCGCGGGCAGCTCTCCGCTGCGTACCATGTGGTAGACCTGCGAATCCGACACGTTCAGCTCGGTGGCCACGTCGGACAGGAGCAGGAACCTCGGTTCCACCGAAACTCCCCGGGTTGACGTCGTTCGCCTCAGTTTGCCACCGGTCATCCCCTCCCGACCAATCCGCTCGTCGACCGACGGGGACACACCGGCCGTCGCCGGAACTTCCACCAGAGCGATACGGGGTGTATGACGGTCAGGGCGGACGGGCAGGGCCGTACGCCCGGCCTGGCGCGTCGTCGCCGGGCGGAGCAGAGCGGGGGAGACCACGGTGACCGACGAGCTTGTCCGGGTCTACGTGCCGGCGACCGTGCCGATGCTGGCAGGGCTGCCGGAGCAGGGGCTCGCCGCGACGCAGGCGCACGCGGTGACCCCGACGCTACGCGAGTGGTATGCGGAAGGCGATGAGGAGGAGTTGGAGTACGTAGCCTTCACCCGCGCCGCCCAGGACGCCCTGCAACTGATCCGGCACGATCCGGCCGCACCCCGTCGACGCGTGGTCGTCTCGGCGGACCTGCCCGCGACGGCGATCGGCCGGGGCGACGGGGAACTCGGCTCCAGCGTGGTCGAGCTGCGGGCCCCGGTGCCGGTCGCAGCCGTCGCGGCCGTGCACGTGGACGGGGCGGACGCCGCCACCGACGTCGCCGCCGCCGTCCAGGTGGTACTGGAGGCATTGGCCGGAGACCCCGATGCCCAGTTCACCGTCGACGGTGCCGAGGACCATGAGCTGGAGTGGTACGACCCCAGCGAACTGGAGTCGCTGCTGCGTGCCACCGCCACGGAAAGCTGACCGCCGTCCGGGTCGGCCGACCGCCGGCTACGCCTCGTCGTCGGTCGGCGAGCCGAGCGTACGGCCGAAGCTGACCACGGCGGTCAGCGCGCCGACGAACAGCACCCAGATGGCGTTGTCCACCCGTGAGGTGCCGAGTGAGGTCTGCGCGACGGCGTCCGCCTCGCTGAGCGCGGCGGCCAGGTCGATCAGCGACCGTCCACCGATCCGGATGATCACTTCGCTGAGCAAGAGCAGGAGTCCCGGTCCCGCGCCCGCCACCAGGTACGCCGGCCAGCGCGGTCCCGCCGCGCCGCCGTCGCGTACGACTCGTCGCCGTGCCCAAATGAGGTAGCCGAAGGCCAAACCACCGGCGATGAGCCCAGCCAGCAGGGACTCGGTCCGGGAGACCCAGCTGGCCGCGTTGACCAGCGACTGCTGGTTGTCACCGGCACCGAAGAGGTTGAACAGCGGATCCCGGGCCACGCTGAAGGCCACCACGAAGATCAGGGTGCCCAGCGCGGCGGCGGCCACGGCACCCACCACGGCACCGTTGCGGGCCCCGGCGAGCGCGCCGCCGATGACGGCCGCGGCGGCCGTGGTGCCGGCGATCGTGCGGGTGGTGACGTCACCCGCGTAGCTGAGATCGATCGCGAGCGCGGCGAGCAGCCCGACGAGCAGGCCCGCGCCGATCGCCACCGCGAAGCGCAGAGTCACCCGGTCGGTCCGGCGGGCAACCGGCTCCCCGGCCGCCAACCCGACGGCGGCACCGGCCACCAGCGCGGCCGAGATCACGCCGGGCAGCGCGAAGGCGGAGAGACTCACCGCGGTGACCCCGGCCGTCGCCGAACTGATCGCCTCCCGGGTCGACCAGAGCATCGCGGCCAGCCAACCGGTCGCCAGCAGCGCCAGCGCCGTCGTTGCCGGTGCGGGTGCCGGGCGACCGGCATCGAGGTGGTTGCCGACAGCTCCGGTCTGGTCGTCCGCGTCGAGGCCGGTGGCCTCGGACTGGTCGTCCGTGCCCGGGTCGACGGTGGCGGACTGGTCGGGCTGCGCGGCGGTCGGCCCACCGGGCTCGTTGCTCATGGTCTCCCTCTCGCCGCCGGGCCCGACCGGGCCGGAACGTCACGGCAACCCAGCGTACGCGGCCGGAACAGGGGTGCGCCTGAAGCCCGCACGGCCTGCATTTCTTCGGCCAGGTATCTCTTTCGGGTACGAATCGGTTCCGGTGGACGTGAAATGCCTCCTGATCATTGGCCTGCGGGTGGCCGGGGTGTGATCGACCGATGCTGGGCGTGGGAGGATTGGCGCAGGTCCCGCCACCCCGGGGCCGGTTTCGCCACCGCCGTCGAGATCGCCAGGAGCCCTGATGGACGCCGTGTTCTCCGTACCCGAGCCACGTAACGAGCCGGTGCGCAGCTATGAGCCGGGCAGCACCGACCGCGAACGTCTCCAGCGGAGGCTCACCGAGCTGGCCGCCGAGCGCATCGACCTGCCGATGACCATCGCGGGCGAACAGCGGATGGCCGGTGGCGAGCCGATCCTGGTGGTGCAGCCGCACCGGCACGCGCACGTCCTCGGCGTCACCGGGCACGCCACCCACGACGACGCGCGGGCGGCCGTCAAGGCCGCCAAGGACGCCGCGCCGGGCTGGCGCACGCTGCCCTTCGAGGAGCGCGCCGCGATCTTCCTGCGCGCCGCCGAGCTGCTCTCCGGGCCGTGGCGGGACACCCTGAACGCGGCCACCATGCTCGGCCAGTCGAAGACCGCCGTGCAGGCCGAGATCGACTCGGCCTGCGAGTTCATCGACTTCCTGCGGTTCAACGTGCACTTCGCCCGCAAGCTGCTGGCCGAGCAGCCGATGTCGTCGCCCGGCGTGTGGAACCGCTTCGACCACCGGCCACTGGAAGGCTTCGTCTACGCGGTCACCCCGTTCAACTTCACCGCCATCGCCGGCAATCTGCCCTCGGCGCCGGCCCTGCTCGGCAACACGGTGGTCTGGAAGCCGGGTCCGACCCAGCAGTTCGCCGCCCACTTCACCATGCGCCTGTTCGAGGCGGCCGGGCTGCCGCCCGGGGTGATCAACCTGGTGACCGGCCGGGGTGAGGAGGTCTCCGACGTGGTGCTGGCCGACCCCGACCTGGCCGGCATCCACTTCACCGGCTCCACCAAGGTCTTCCAGCACCTCTGGCGCACGGTCGGGGAGAACATCGCGAGCTACCGGGGCTACCCCAGGCTGGTCGGCGAGACCGGCGGCAAGGACTTCGTGGTCGCGCACTCCAGCGCCGACATCGACGCGCTGCACACTGCGCTGATCCGGGGGGCCTTCGAGTACCAGGGGCAGAAGTGCTCGGCGGCCTCCCGCGCGTACGTCCCGCGCTCCCTCTGGGAGGGTGGCCTGCGTGACCGGCTGGCCGCGACCGCTGACGGGCTGGCCTACGGAGACGTCACCGACTTCCGCAACTTCGGTGGCGCGGTCATCGACGACAAGGCGTACTCCCGGCACACCGCCGCACTGGAGCTGATCTCCTCCGACGACAGTTGCCGGATCATCGCCGGTGGCACCGCCGACGACTCGGTCGGCTGGTTCGTGCGCCCGACGATCTTCGAGTGTGGCGACCCGGCACACGAGACGTTCACGACCGAGTACTTCGGCCCGATCCTCGGCGTGCACGTCTTCGACGACGCCCGCTTCGACGAGGTGGTCACGCAGGCCGAGGCCATCGCTCCGTACGCACTGACCGGGTCGATCTTCGCCACCGACCGGCGGGTGGTCGACGCGGTGGCCGAGAAGATGCGGTACGCGGCCGGCAACTTCTACATCAACGACAAGCCGACCGGCGCGGTGGTCGGTCAGCAGCCGTTCGGCGGTGCCCGGGCCAGCGGCACCAACGACAAGGCCGGCTCCTGGCACAACCTGGTCCGCTGGATGTCCCCCCGGACGATCAAGGAGACCTTCGTGCCGCCGACCGACCACACCTACCCCCACATGGGCTGAAGTTGTAACGAAGGGGCCCCTCCCGACGCCTCCTCTACGGGAGGGGCCCTCCGCACGCCACGCTTTTGGGGAGAGAATCCTGCCCGGCATCCGGCAGGTGGGTGGCTCCGGTGGACCGTCGCGCGCCGACAGTGCACATAGGAAACCCCGATCGGTGGCGAAAAGGGGAAATCCTGGACGCCGGCCCGGCAAAGTGGCAGCGTAAGGGGCATGGCGGAATCCGGAGTGAACCCCACGGCGGCGGCCCTACTCGGGCTGCTCCACGAGGGTCCCATGACAGGTGGCCAGTTGATGGCCGCCGCCGAGCGCCGACTGGCGCCGTACTGGTCGATGACCCGAAGCCAGGTCTACCGCGAGTTGCCGGTGCTGGCCGAGCGAGGTTTCGTCCGGTTGGGTAAGCCCGGGCCGCGGATGAGTCAGCCGTACGCGATCACCGCAGCCGGGAAACGGACATTCTCCCGCTGGCTGGCCGAGGATCCGGGGCGGGACACCATCCGCAACCCGATCGCCCTACGCATCGCCTTCGGGAACCTGCACTCCCCGAACCAGCTGAAGAACCTCCAGACCGCAGCCAACGAGTACCACACCGACGCGCTGGCCCGGGTCCGCGAGCAGGTCAAGAACGCCAAGAAGGAAGGCGACACGTACGACGCGAGCGCGCTTGAGTTCGCCGTGGCGTACCACCGTGCCGCCCTGTCCTGGCTCAAGAGCGCCGCCACCGGCTGACCGCACACCGGCCCGAGCTGGGTTTGTTTGGCTCGGAGTGCGGGGCTCGCAAGCTCACTCCTCCTCCGAGCAGTACCCTTGTCTGTCGTGACCGCTGCCGACTTCGCCGAACAGCTCAAGGAACTCGACGCCACCCTGCGCAACATCGAGGCGGTGCTCGACCTCGACCGTCTCCGCGCGGACAAGGCCCGCCTGGAGCAGGAGGCGTCCGCCCCGGACCTCTGGGACGACCAGGCCCGCGCCCAGCAGGTGACCTCGCAGCTGTCGTACGTCAACGGCGAGATCGACAAGCTCGGTAGCCTGCGCTCTCGGCTGGACGACGCCCACGTGCTGCTGGAGTTGGCCGAGGCGGAGTCCGACTCGGGGGTGCTCACCGAGGTCGAGACCGAGATCGCCGGGCTGACCAAGGCCATCCAGGAGATGGAGGTCCGCACGCTCCTGTCCGGCGAGTACGACTCGCGGGAGGCGCTTGTCGCCATCCGGGCCGGCGCCGGCGGCGTGGACGCGGCCGACTTCGCGGAGATGCTGCTGCGGATGTACCTGCGCTGGGCCGAGCGGCACGGCTACCCGACCGAGGTCTACGAGACCTCGTACGCCGAGGAGGCCGGTTTGAAGTCGGCCACCTTCACGGTCAAGGTCCCGTACGCGTACGGCACGCTCAGCGTCGAATCCGGCACCCACCGGCTGGTGCGGATCAGCCCGTTCGACAACCAGGGGCGGCGGCAGACCAGCTTCGCGGGGGTCGAGGTGCTGCCGGTGGTGGAGCAGACCGACCACATCGACATCCCCGAGAACGAGATGCGGGTCGACGTCTACCGCTCCTCGGGTCCGGGCGGGCAGAGCGTCAACACCACCGACTCGGCGGTACGGATCACCCACATTCCGACCGGCATCGTGGTGACCTGCCAGAACGAGAAGTCGCAGTTGCAGAACAAGGCCTCCGCGCTGCGGGTGCTCCAGGCCCGGCTGCTGGAGCGCAAGCGCCAGGAGGAGCAGGCCAAGCTCCAGGGACTCAAGACCGACGCCGCCGGGTCCTGGGGCGACCAGATGCGTTCGTACGTGCTGCACCCTTATCAGATGGTGAAGGATCTGCGGACCGAGCAGGAGACCGGCAACCCGGGTTCCGTCTTCGACGGCGACCTGGACTCCTTTATCGAGGCGGGCATCCGATGGCGCAAGCAACAGCAACTGGCTGGCGACCGTGCGTGATCGATCGTGGGCGGAGCGCGCCGTCGATCTCCACCTGACGTGCTGATTTGATGACTTGCCCCGCAACGGCGGGGCGTGGGACTTGGCACGACAGTTACACGGCGTAGACTCACCACCCGTGATTCAGCTTGAGCAAGTGACGAAGACGTACCCGAAGGCGTCGCGGCCTTCGCTCGACAACGTGTCCGTGTCGATCGACAAGGGCGAGTTCGTCTTCTTCATCGGCCCATCCGGCTCCGGCAAGTCCACCATCGTCAAGATGCTGCTGCACGAGGTGGTCCCCAACAAGGGACGCGTCGTCGTCAACGGCAAGGACGTCACGTCGATGCGGTCCTGGAAGCGCCCGCACTTCCGCCGCTCGATCGGCTGCGTCTTCCAGGACTTCCGGCTGCTGCCCAACCGCACCGCGTACGAGAACGTGGCCTTCGCGCTGGAGGTGATCGGCAAGACCAAGGCGGTGGCCCGCCGGGTCGTGCCGGAGGTGCTGGAACTGGTCGGCCTCGGCGGCAAGGAGCACCGCTACCCGCACGAGCTCTCCGGCGGTGAGCAGCAGCGGGTGGCGGTGGCGCGGGCGTTCGTGAACCGGCCACTGATCCTGCTGGCGGACGAGCCGACCGGAAACCTGGACCCGGACACCTCGATCGAGATCATGCGCCTGCTGGATCGGATCAACCGCACCGGCACCACAGTCGTGATGGTCACGCACGACTCCAACATCGTGAACCAGATGCGCCGCCGGGTCATCGAGATCGAGAGTGGCCGCATCGTTCGCGACCAGGCCCGCGGCGTCTACGGGTGACGGCCCTACCCACCGCACCCCGATCTGACGACGAACACCTCACGCCGGAGAGCCGGAGGAAATCCCGATGCGGATGAAATACGTCATGTCCGAGGTACTGGTCGGACTGTGGCGCAACGTGACCATGACCATCGCGATGATCATCACGATGGCGGTCTCGCTGACCATGCTCGGTGCCAGCGGCCTGATCTACACCAAGGTCGCGGACATGAAGCAGCTGTACTTCGAGAACATCGAGGTCTCGATCTTCCTGGAAGCCGAGGTGACGGACGAGCAGCGCGGCGCGATCGCTGCCCAGCTGGAGTCCGACCCGCTGATCTCGCAGGCCACGTACGTCAACAAGGACGAGGCCTTCCAGCGCTTCCAGGAGATGTTCCGCGACTCGCCGGACCTGCTCAGCGCGGTCAAGGCGGACCAGCTTCCGGAGTCGTACCGGCTCAAGCTGGTGAACCCGGAGGAGTACAAGACCATCGCGGACCAGTACACCGCGGTCGAGGGGGTCGACCAGGTCGTCGACCAGAGTCAGGTGCTCGACAAGATCTTCAACCTGTTCACCGCCGGGCAGAACATCGCCCTGGTCGCCGCGATCGCGATGGCCGTCGCCGCGCTGCTGCTGGTCGCCAACACCATCCAGGTCGCCGCATACAGCAAGCGGCGTGAGGTCGCGGTCATGAAGCTGGTCGGCGCGTCGAACTGGTTCATCCAGGCGCCGTTCGTGCTGGAGGCGGTGGTCGCCGGTCTGATCGGCTCGATCCTGGGCCTCGGTGCCCTGATCGCGCTCAAGATATTCCTCTTCGATGGTGCGCTCAGCGCCCTACAGGGTCTCTTCGCGCCGGTGAGCTGGGGCGAGGTGTTCCTGACCTTCCCGGTGATGGCCGGCGTCGGCGGTCTGATCAGCGCGGTCACCGCCTGGGTCACGCTCCGGTTCTACCTGCGGGTCTAGTTCGTCGACCAGGGGCCCTTCCACGCCGGAATAAACGGCGCGGAAGGGCCCTTGTCGTTCGGGTAGCATGATCTCCGCTCGGCGGCCGGCCAGGTCGGTCACGGGCGGCCTGGAAAGGAGGTGGCGCGGCGATGCCACGGGAGAAGGGGCGCAAGGTCGTCGCCTCCAACAAGAAGGCGCGTCACGACTACGCCATCCTCGACACGTACGAGGCGGGCATGGCGCTCACCGGCACCGAAGTGAAGTCGCTGCGGGCCGGTCGGGCCTCGCTGGTCGACGCGTTCGCTCAGGAGCGGGACGGCGAACTCTACCTGCACAGCATGCACATCCCCGAGTACGTGCAGGGCACCTGGACCAACCATGAGCCCCGGCGTACCCGGAAACTGCTGCTCAAGCGGTTGGAGATCGACCGACTGATCGGCAAGCTCCGGGAGAGCGGGCTGACCCTGGTGCCGCTCCAGGTCTACTTCTCCGACGGCTGGGCCAAGGTGGAGATCGGCCTCGCCAAGGGTAAGAAGGCGTACGACAAGCGCCAGGACCTCGCCAAGCGGGACGCCGACCGGGAGATCCAACGGGCGGTGGGCCGGCGAGGCAAAGGAATGAACGACTGATTTATCCGTTTTGTCGCATCCGACGTGTCGCTCCGGGCTCGGGATGAATCCGATTGCGGCAGGCGTTAGTCTTGTCAGAGCCGCCGGAGATCGGCGGCCTGTCGAGGGGGTGACTGGTTTCGACTTCGTACGTTGCGGCAGGGGAAGCGAGCCGAGGAAGCCGACGTCGTCTCGAGAATCGTTCGTCGGAAACCAATAAGCGCCAAGAACAATCGCGCTGACTTCGCTCTCGCCGCCTGAGGCGAGTAGCAAGTCTGTCGGCCTGGGAGCGCCTTCGACCCAGCTAGCCGGCATCAGCTAGAAGGCTGGCCAACCGGACCCGGTCGCGGGGTCCGTGCGGCGAGATCAATCAGCGACTGGGCCCGTCACACCGACTCGCTCGCGTGATCGGAGGGGCCGAGTAGAGGCACAGCGAGCTGCGCTCGGAGAAGCCCTGACAAGGCGGCGAAGGACCCGGGTTCGATTCCCGGCACCTCCACCACCTGACAGCGCGCCCCGGTCACCCGACCGGGGCGCGCAGTCGTCTTCCGAACCGGTCGACCGACGTGCGAGGTATCAGGACGACAAGCCGTGCGGGCCTCCGGCCGGCGAGCGGGGCGGAGAACCGCGGGCCGCGAAGGCCGGGCGAGGTGACGGCCGGCATCGGGGGCACGGGAACCAGCGGGGGATCGCTGCCGTCAAAGTGGGTATGCGCCGCGTCCTCGCCCTGTTGGGCCTGCCACTGCTGATGATGATGGCCGGTTGCGCCCGTCCGGGCACCGAACCGACCGGCCCGGGCATTCCGAACGACCGGCACGAGGCGTTCGAGCAGCGTGCGACGGCGGTCGCCCAGGCGTGGCGCCCGGGTGCGGCGTGGGCCACCGGCTACGTGCCGCTTGAGGAGCCCACGGTGCTCGTCGGCGAGCCCGCGTTCACCGAGGAGACCAAGCTCGCCTTCCACGCCGGCTGGTACCGGCAGCAGGTGCCGTTGCCGCCGGGGACGCCAGCCGACGGCACCGTCCGCTTCCCGGACGGTGAACTCCGCGTACCACTGGTCAGTGCCGCCGAGGCGTATCGGCAGGTCGACCAGGGCGACCCGCCGCCCTGTCCCGGGCGGCCGAAGGACCCGGGCACGCCCCCGCCGGCGAACCCGCCGGACGGGCCGGACGCCCCGGTGAGCAGCGGCCCGCAGGCCGCCTGCATCCCGCTCACCGTCACCGGCGTCGAGCTGGGTGCTGCGCCAGTGCGGACCAGCCGGGGTGAGGCGCATGTGCCGGCCTGGCTGTTCACCGTCGAGGAGATCGACGCCGTGGTGGCCCGGCTCGCGGTGGCACCCGACGCCGTGGGCGACCTGCCCGACCCGGTCGAGCCGTCCGCGCCCGCGCCGCAGGATCTGGTCAGCGCGCAGGACGTCGAGTCCGCCGACGGTACGACGTTGAACTTCCGGCTCGGCGTCGGTAGCTGCGACACCGGTATCACCCCACTGGTGCAGGAGCACGATCATGTGGTCGTGGTCGGCGGCACGGTGGTGCGGAGCACCGGAGTCTGCGACGACATGCTCAGGCTGGAGCCGGTCACGGTGACGCTGCGGGCGCCGTTGGCGGACCGACCGGTCCTCGACGTGGTCAGCGCGACGCCGCTGCGCTTCACCGTGGGCTGACCGTGCCGGCCGACGCCGTCCGGTCCCGGGGCGGCGTCGGCCGGTGCTGCCCTGCCCCGTCCGCCACCGGTCAGAGGATCGGCGGCACGTCGGTGCGGATCGGCACCGGCAGCACCGTCGGCCCCTCGGCCCGGAGCGCGGTGGCCAGCGCCTCGCCGAGCTGATCGGGATCGTCGACCACGGTGGTGGCACACCCGTAACCGCGGGCTATCGCCGTGACGTCGATGCCGGGAAGGTCCAGCCCGGGGACCCCCGGCGTCTGCTTGAGTTCGGCGAACGACTTGAGGATCGCGTACTGCTGGTTGACCGGCACGACGATCACCAGCGGCAGCCGCAACTGGCTGGCGGTCCAGAGCGCTTGGACCGAGTAGTGGAACGAGCCGTCGCCGATCACCGCGATGACCGGCCGGTGGCGGCCGGTGTCACGCTGAGCCAGCGCGATGCCGACGGCCGCCGGCAGGCCGTAGCCGAGACCGCCGCTGGCCATCGTGAAGTACGAGCCGGGGGTGTCGAACCTCAGCCGGCGTCGCAGTGCCGACAGGTTGGACGGAGACTCCTGCACCAGCACGCCGTCTGCGGGCCAGTGCCGGGCCAGTGCGGCGAAGAGCGCATCGGCGCTGAGCGGAACCGAATCCTCCACCGGCGACGGTACTGCCCGGGCGGGTGGTGGCGGCCGGTCCGCCGGTGGCATCAGCTCGGTCAGCGCGGCGAGGGTGAGACCGGCATCGCCGAGGAGGCTGTCGCCGACGGGTGCCCGGGCCGCCTCCTCGGGATCGTCGGTGACGTGCAGCAGCCGGGCACCATCCGGCAGCGTCTCGCCGGGCACGTGCGGGTAGTACCGGAACACCGGGGCGCCGACCACCAGCACGATGTCGTGCCCCCGGAGCTGGTCGGCCAACGGGCCGATCGCGAAGGGCAGCACCCCCTGGAAATGCGGATGACTCTCGGGAAAGGCGGTCCGCTCGGGCGCGGGCGCCGACCAGACCGGAGCGACCAGCCGCTCCGCGAGCGCGACCCCGGCCGCCCAGGCACCGGCCCGGTCCACGGCGGCCCCGAACACCAGGGCCGGTGACCGGCTCGTCGCCAGTGCCGCGGCGAACTGACGCAGCCGCTCCGGGTCGGGAGCGAAGCGGGTGGCCACCGTGCGGGCCTGCGGAGGCGGATCGGCGGGCTGCGCCCAGTCGTCCAGCGGAAGCGAGAGGAAGACGGGCCCGGCCGGCGGCTGGACCGCGGTCGCGTACGCCCGCATGAGCGCCGCCGGGACGTCCTGGGCCCGGACCGGCTCGTGGGCCCACTTGACGTAGGGCTGGGGGAGCTCGGTGGGATGACGGGCGGTGAGCCGAGGTTCGAGCAGCAGCATCTCCCGGGTCTGCTGGCCGGCGGTGACGATCAGTGGGGTCCGGTTGTGCCAGGCGGTGACGATGTTGCCCATGGCATTGCCGGTGCCCGGTGCCGTGTGCAGGTTGACGTGCGCCGGTGCCCCGGTGACCTGCGCGTACCCATCGGCCATGCCCACCGCCGACGCCTCGTGCAGGGCGAGCACATAGTGGAAGTCGTCGGGAAAGGCATGCAGGAACGGCTCCTCGGTGGAGCCGGGGTTGCCGAAGACGGTGGTCATGCCCAGGGCCCGGAGCAGGTCGTAGGTGGTGTCGCGGACCGTTGCCATCGCTTCTGAATGTATCGGGGCAAGTCGGGAGTGAAGACCTTTTCGCCGCTGCTGTGACGTCAGCTTCCTGGCGGCACCGGGCCGCCGTCGCGCCGGCGGCGAGGCGTCGCCCCGGCCCAGCCGACCGTCTGTCGATCACCCGACTGTCAGACCTTCGCCTGGATCGGGGGCGCAAGCTATGGTGCCAGGCATGGCGATGACAGCGCAGATGTCACCGGTTGGGCCCACCGTCGATGAGTGTCACCGGTTCCGCCTGTCCGTGCACGACTGACGGGTGCGTGTGATGCAGGGAGAGGGGCAGGCGATCGGCGGGCGGGCGACGGAGTCGATGGCGGGGAAGCTGCTGGTGGCGACACCGGCGCTGAAGGACCCGAATTTCGACCGTACGGTCGTGCTGTTGGTCGCGCACGAGCCCGGCGGCGCGCTCGGCGTGGTGCTCAACCGGGCCACCGAGGTGCCGGTGGCCGACGTGCTGCGGGACTGGGGCGACCTGGCCCGCCACCCGGCGGTGCTGTTCGAGGGTGGCCCCGTGCAGCCCGACTCCGCGATCTGTCTGGCCCGCATGCGGGCGCCGGTGCGCCGCCTCAAGGGCTTCCATCAGGTCTCCGGCGCGGTAGGCACGCTCGACCTGTCGGTCGATCCGCAGCGGCTACGGGAGAACGTGCAGAGCATTCGGGTCTTCGCCGGGTACGCGGGCTGGGGCACCGGCCAACTGGAGCAGGAGATCGAGGACGGTTCCTGGTTCGTGCTGGACGCGTTGCCCGGTGACGCGTTCGTCGACCGGCCCGATGACCTTTGGCCGATGGTGCTGCGCCGACAGGGCGGCATGATGGCCGCGGTCGCACACTTCCCGCCGGACGTGGCGCTGAACTGACAGGCGTCGGCGGGCACCCCCGCGAGATGACCATGCCGACGGGCGTGTGTATAGTTCTTCCAGTGCCCGGGCGACCGGGTGTGACAGCAAGGGGCCGTGGCGCAGCTGGTAGCGCACCACACTGGCAGTGTGGGGGTCAGGGGTTCGAGTCCCCTCGGCTCCACCTTGTGTTTGTGCAGGTCAATCGGCATTGGTCATCGACCGATGCCGATTGTTCGTGATCTCGTGGTCACAGCCGTGGTCACACTGCGCCCCACACTACGCCTCGCCGAACGGTGTTGAGATTTCGAAGAAAAACGCCTCTGAGCAGGGATCCTTCTGCCGCTCTGGCTGCCCGGGCGTTGTGGGGGCGAAATGTGGGGCGCAAAGCCGTGTGGTACCCGGTGCCAGCCCGTGCCGTCGGGTACGGCACGATCTGCGCGAGGGTCGGCGGCCACGGCCCTGGGCCGGTCGGTGTTCATCCGGGTCAGGCCCTACATCGGGGCCTGTCCGGTGGGGGTGTCACCCCGGCGGTGGCCGCTGCCGCGCGGCGGGCCGGGTTGGGTGAGCGGCGCCCATCGGCTGCGGCGCAGTGCCGCCACGTCGATGCTGGTCACGGGCGCCACGCTCGTGGAGATCGCCCAGGTGCTGTGTCACCGGCGCTGACCACCGTTGTCGACGCGAAGGTCGACCGACGGCCCTGGGGGTGCTGGCGCACTCGACGAGCGATGGTGGCGTCAGGTGGGAGTTGTGGAGTTACCTTCAGTGAATTTGTAGGGTGATTTAACCCTGCCTGCCTGCTTTGTGGTGCCAACTTGTGACGGGCCTTTACATAGATCATCGAGCATCCCTACAGTCCGGTGCACTGCTGGTATGCACGGGGGTGTCCGATGGCTGGTGCACGTACGGGTCTGTCGCGTCGCTGGTGGGCTGCGACGGTCGTCGCGATGTTTGTGGCTACCGGCCTGGCGGCGCCGGCGAGAGTCGAGGCGGCGCCACCGACGCCGATATGCGTGGATGAGCAGCCGGATGCGGCTTCGGCGCGGCGGATGGTGGGGGTGTGCGGCCGGCGGGTGGAGATCCTCGCCGAGCGGACGGAGTGGTCGCAGACCTTCCTCAACGCCGACGACTCCCGCACGTTGGAGCAGACCATCGAGCCGACGCGGGTGCGTAAGGGAAATTCCTGGGCGCCGGTGGACGCCACGCTCAAGGTGTCCGGCCAGGGGGTGGAACCGCGGGCGACGGTGCTGCCGATGGTCTTCTCCGCCGGTGGTGACGCTCCCCTGGCTCGGCTGAAGGACGGCTCGCGGGAACTGGCGATGAGCTGGCCGGGCCGACTGCCGAAGCCCGTGTTGGAGGGTGCTACGGCGGTCTACCGGGACGTCCTGCCGGATGTGGATCTGCGGGTCACCGCGCAGCCGTTGGGTTTCTCCGAGGTTCTGGTGGTGAAGTCGCGTCAGGCGGCAGCGAATCCCAAGCTGTCGACGCTGCGGTTCGGGTTGGCGACCAAGGGCGTCACGGTGAGCCCGAACAGCTCCGGCGGCCTGGTAGCCCGGGATGCCAAAGGTGCCGCCGTGTTCGCGGCTCCAGCACCGCTGATGTGGGACTCCTCGGATGCTGCGGGCCGCGACACCGGTGGTGCGGTCGCCCCGGACGAGAAGCGGGCACCCGGCAACGATGATCGTCAGCGCAAGCCCAGTTCAATCGAGCAGGAGCCGCAGTCGAGCCAGGAGCGCTCCGCCACGGCGACGCCGGGCGAACCGGCGTTGGCGGAGACGGCGCGGCGGGCGGTCATGCCGGTACGGCTTGACGGTGACGCGATTACGTTGCTGCCGGACAAGAAGATGCTGGCCGACCCTCGGACAAAGCTGCCGATCTACATCGATCCGTCGTGGACGGGTGGGATCGTCAGCAACTCGTGGACGTCGGTGTGGAGCAAGTACAAGTCGAGTTCTTTCTGGAAGAACTCGTCGGCGCTGAACAACGGCTCGACGTACGGCTCGGCGGGTGCCGGGCGTACGGAGGACTGCTCCGGTTGCGCGGACCACATCATCCGGTCGCTGTTCCGAATGAACACGTCGAAGGTGGCCGGCAAACACATCCTCGCCGCGCAGTTCCGTATCGAGCAGCGGCACGCGTGGACGTGTAGTCCGAAGAGCAACGCGAAGTTGTGGTTGACGGGTTCGATCTCGTCGAGCACGACGTGGAACAACCAGCCGACCTGGAACAGCAGCTACACGGCCCAGACCGTCGGCAACCGCAAGTACGGCGCGGCGCACGGTTGCCTGGGTACCGGCACCATCGAGTTCAACGTGAAGTCGATGGTGGCCAAGGCGGCGTCGAGCAAGTGGTCGAACATGACGGTTGGTCTGCGGGCGGTTGACGAGGGCACCAAGAACCAATGGAAGCGGTTCAACCACTCATCACCGAAGCTGGCGATCACCTACAACACGAGCCCGAACGCTCCGTCGGACCGCAAGTCCGACGGCAAGAACTGCGCTACCGGGTCCGGCCGTCCGTATGTGCTGACAACGACGCCGGTACTTGCCGCAAAGCACTCTGACCCGGACTCCGCGCAGCAGTCGTTGACCACCGACTTCTACTGGTGGCCGGTCGGTGGCGCGCGGAGCGAGTCGAACAAGGTCGCACAGGCGGCCGGTAACCCGTCGACCGTGTCGAAAGCCATCCCCTCGAGCCGGCTGACCGATGGCACCAGTTATGTGTGGCAGGCCCGGACCTGGGACGGCTCTCACCACAGCGCCTGGTCCGGTACGTGCGAGTTCACCGTGGACGCCACTCCACCACCGCCACCGGCCAACGTCGGCTCCACCTACTACCTAAACGACGGCACGCCGCGGGGCGGCGTAGGTGTCTCGGGCACATTCAACATCACCGCGCCCACCACCCGCCCCTACGAGGTGAAGGAGTACGCCTACAGCCTCGACTCCGGTGTGCTGACCGCGGCGAAAACCGTCGCGGCGCGGACGACGGACTACGGCGCGTCGGTCAACCTGGCTCCGTTGCACGACGGTGTGAACGTGCTGTACGTCTGGTCGAAGGACCACGCTGGACGCTTTTCCACCCCCGTGACGTACACCTTCAGCGTGCGGGCCGGGTCCGGTCCGGCCGCCGAGTGGACGTTCGAGGAGACCGGCACCACCGCCGCCGACGTCTCCGGGCACGGCAACAGCCTCACCGTCGGCGCGTCGGCGACGCGGGTCGCCGGCCGGTCCGGAGTAGGAACTGCGCTGTCGCTGCCGGGCACGGCCGTGGCCACCAGGGCCGGCGCGATCAACACGCCGAACCCCGACACCGGAGTCTCGACGCCGGTCCGCACCGACGCGGATTTCACCGTCGCCGCCTGGGTCAAGATCAGTTCACTGTCGGGCTCCGGTGCGCAGGCGGTGGTGAGTGCGAACGGTTCCCGCATGCCGGCCTACCACCTGGGTTACGTCGTCAGTGGCCAACGGTGGCGGTTCACCATGGCCACGGCTGACATCGACAACGCCCCGATGGTCAGCGTGCACTCCAACGCCGCACCCACAGCGGGTAAGTGGACACATCTGGCCGCCACCTTCGACGGGGCGTCCAAGAAGCTGACCCTGTATGTCAATGGAGTGGCGCAGACCGAAACCGCGACGCTGTCCGGCGGGTTCAACGCCACCAGCGACTTCTTCGTCGGCCGGCGTAAGTGGAACGGCGGCTACGACAGCTTTTTCACCGGCGTCGTGGACGACGTGCGGTTCTACAACTTCACCGAGACCGCGGCCAACCTGGCGAAACTCGCCGTGCCGCTGCAGCCGAAGATCACCTTCCCCGACGGGGCCGACGTCACGGCCGGGGGCCAGCTGACGGTCAGGTTCGACGCCGGTGGAGACACCAACGTCACCAAGTTCCGGTACAGCATCGACGACACCGAGCTCGGAAGCACGGTGAACGCCACCACGGCGGGCGGCACCGCTACCGTCACGATCAACCTGGGCAGTTCATTGGGCGAGCTGCCGGTTTACGCCGTGGCGGTTGACGACGGCAACCGGGCCGGCGGTATGGGCGAGGGTGTGATTACGGTGTCTGCTGCGGCGAGCCTGTCGGGCACCGTGTGGGATCCGAACTTCTTCCCGCAAGCGGGAGCCATCGTAAGGCTGCAACCTGGTGGCTACCAGGCGATATCGCAGGCCGACGGCACCTACGCCCTGGCTAACTTTCCCACCGGCTCGTACACGATCACCGTCACGTACGGCGGGCGATGCGGGTTGGCGTTCAACGAGCCGGTCGAGATTGATGGTCGAGGGCTGACGACTGACATCTTCCTCGCCTTCGTTAGCGACGACCTCGGTCACACCTGCTCTGAGCAGACCATGCCCTTCATCGGGGCCAGTACGGTGCTCGCTTTGACCGGTGACGATGCGGTCGCTGCGGTGTCGTTGCCCTTCGCGTTCCCCTTCTACGGTGGCGCGTACCGCAGTGCCTGGGTGGACACCAACGGCTTGCTGACCTTCACCGATCCGGGTGGCTCACACCCGTACACCGGTCAGCAGCCTGCTCCGGTGGCACCGGCAGCCGCGGTGGCTCCGTTCTGGGACGATCTTGTCGTCGACGCTTCAGCGAGCGTGCGCACCGCGACCACCGGCTCGGGAGCCGGCCAGCGGTTCGTGGTGGAGTGGCGCAACGTGCACCGCAAGGGCAACACCGGGCAGCGGGTGTCCTTCGCGACGGTCCTGGCCCCTGACGGCACCGTGACGACCAACTACGACCAGCTCGACAACGCCGCAGAGCGCGGTGCCCACGCCATCGTCGGCATCGAAGCGGAAGACGGCCAGGACCGGTTGCGGTACTCCACCGCCGAGCCGGTACTGGCCAGCAGCCAGGCAATCACCTTCACCCGCCCCGAGTCGGAAGGGGAGTTGGAGCTGCACAGCCTGTCCGGCACGCTCACCAACGCCGCCGGCGCCGCAGTGGTCGGTGCGACGGTCACCCTCGACCCGAGCGGGGTAAGCACCACGACCGGCGCGGGTGGCGCGTACAGCTTCACCGGCCTGGTCGCCGACAGCTACACCGTCAGCGCGCAGATGGCGGGACGGTGTGGCGCGCTGGTACGTAGCCAGGTGGAGTTGTTCGCCGATGTGGTCCGTGACCTGCGACTCGGGCCGGACTACGGGGGTCTGGGATACGCCTGCAGCACCGGGCCGTCCGCTTTCGTGTCGGCGTCGACGGTGCTGGGGCTGACCGGTGACGACGCGGCGACCATGGTGGCGTTGCCGTTCCCGGTGCGTTTCCACGGCGAGTCGTACACCTCCGGTCGGGTGCACACGAACGGTCTGGTGAGTTTCGGTCCGTCCTCGGGTGAGCCGGACACCTGGGTCAACCCGACGATGCCGACGGTGGCGGCGCCGAATGCGGTGGTGGCGCCGTTCTGGGACGACTTCGAGGTGGACGCGTCGGCGAGTGTGCGGACGCAGACGGTGGGTTCGGCGCCGAACCGGTCGTTCGTGGTGGAGTGGCGCAACGTCGGGTTCCGGCCGACGAACGCGCAGCGGGTCACCTTCGAGGTGATCTTCCACGAGGACGGGCGGATCGCGTTCCACTACGGGGCGATGTCCACCCCGACCCAGCAGGGTGCGGCGGCGACGGTGGGTCTGGAGAACGCCTCGGGGACGGTCGCGGCGCTGTACTCCTACCACGAGGCGGCGTTGACGGCGAACAGCTCGATCACCTACACCCCCGCACCGGCCGGATCGGTCGAGGGCGTGTTGACCACGGTGGTGACCGGTAACCCGGTAGCCGGAGCGACGGTGACGTTGAATCCGGGCAACCGCAGCACCACCACCGCGGCCGACGGCAGCTATCAGTTCACCGCGGTGCCGGTCGGGGAGTACAAGGTCGCCGCGTCGACCGGCGACAGCCGGTGCGCCGGCCAGTACGCCCGCGAGATCATCAATCACCCCGGCGGCGTGTCGGGAGTGGACCTGTCGGTGATGGTCGACGGTGACGAGTTCGGCTACAAGTGCACCGCCGGGGCGCGGACGTTCGTGCCCGGTGACACGGTGGAAGCGTGGCAGGGCGACGAGACGGTGTGGCAGAAGAACCCGCCGTTCCCGGTGAAGCTCTACGGGGAGACGTACACCTCGGCGTGGATCAGCGCCAACGGCCTGATCAGTTTCAAGGATCCGGCGTACTTCGGGTGGATCGGTTCCTGGCCGGGGTCGATCCCGTCGCCGGCGGCGGAGGGCTCCCCGAACGCGGCGGTGTACGTGCTGTGGGACGACTGGGTGGTCGACTCGCAGGCCCGGATCGCCACCAAGGTCAGCGGCACCGCGCCGAACCGGCAGTGGGTCGTGGAGTGGCGCAACGTGCACATCTACGGCGACACCAGCACCCGCGCGACCTTCGAGGCGGTGTTCAAGGAGAACGGCGAGATCACCCTGGCCTACGCCGACATCGACCCAAACAAGTCGATCGAGCGTGGCGGTGAGGGCACCGTCGGGATCGAGAACGGCGACGGCTCCGTCGGTTTCCAGTACCTGTTCCGCGAGCCGTGGCTCGCCACCGGGCAGGGCGTCACGTTCACCCCGAACCCGCCCGGGCAGGGAAGCGTCGCCGGCACCGTCACCTGTCAGGGCTCCCCGGTGGCCGGGGCGACGATCACGGTGGCGGACCGGACGACGACCACCGCCGCCAACGGCACCTACCAGATCACCGCCGTGCCCGCCGGCAGCTGGGCGGTCATCGCCACCGTGCCCTCCGGGGCGTGCCGGGGCTCGGACGTGCGGCAGGTCGTGGTCGGCACCAACACCCAGGCCACCGCCGACTACACCCTGGGCAACACTGTCGCCGGGGGCGGCTACCGGCTGACCGAGCAACCCGTCACCTACACCCCCGCCAACGGCACCGTGCTGCCACTGACCGGCGACGACGCCTACACCTCGATCGCGCTGCCCTTCCCGGTCAGCCTGTACGGGCAGACCTACAACACCGGCTGGGTGGACACCAACGGACTGGTCAGCTTCCTCAACCCCGGCGAACCGTCACCCGACGCCTGGCCCATCCCATCGCCGGCCAGCCCCGAGGAACCCAACGCCGCGCTGTACCCGTTCTGGCACGACTGGGTCGTCGACGCCAACGCCAGCGTCCGCACCGCCGTGCGGGGCAGCGCACCCGCCCGGCAGTTCGTCATCGAATGGCGCAACGTCCACTCCTACGAGGACCCCCGCACCCGCGTCACCTTCCAGGCGATCCTCGACGAAGCCGGCGGCTACAGCTTCGCCTACACCGACAACGACGGCACCTTCCTCGAACGCGGCGGCGGCGCCACCATCGGCATCGAGAACGCCGACGGGACCGCCGCGATCCAGTACACCTACCGCCAACCCGTCCTCCGGCCCGGCTTGGGGCTGCGGTTCAACCCGCCCACCCCCTGACCCCGCCACGGTGACCACGAGGGGCCGTCTCTGGATGAGGCGGCCCCTCCACAGCCCACACCTGCTGATCCTCAGAGCCTCTGGAGGCGACCGGTGACCTCACATTCGTCCAAAACGGTACTTACAGTGATGTTGCGCCCGCTCAGCGTACCGGCGCGCCGTCCTGCGTTGCTCGCGACGGCCGTCGCCGTCACCCTGATGGCTGGCCTGCTCCAAGCCGTCCCTGCGGAGGCTATTCCGGCCGGTTACCAGCCGACCTCCGCCAAGCCCACGCCGCCCGTACCCGTGAAGGCGGTCAAGCCTGCAGCGGCGCCCACGGCGGAGGTGCCGCCACCGGCGTCAGCCAAGCCGGCTCCTGTCTGGCCGTCGGCCGGCTCCGCGGTGGTCGACCTGACCGCCGCCCGGCCCGACGCCGCAGCAGCCCGGGTAGGCACCCTGCCGGTGCGGCTCGCCAGGCCGACCGCGGCCGCCCGCGGCGGGGCGGCCCCCGGCCGGGTACGCGTCGAGGTGCTCGACCGCCCGGCCACCGAGCGCGCTGGAGTCCGAGGCCTGCTGTTGAATGTGAAGCGCGCGGACGGGGTCGCGGAGAGCGGCCGAGCCAACCTCACCGTCGACTACGGGTCGTTCGCAACCGCGTACGGCGCCGACTGGGCCAGCCGACTCCGGCTCGTGACGCTGCCCGACTGCGCCCTGAGCACGCCCGAGAAGAAGCAGTGCTCGGGCACCGCCGTGAAGTCCCGCCACGACCTGCGTTCCCGTTCGGTGACGGCGAGTGTTCCGGTCGGCACGGCCGGCACCTTGGTAGCGCTCGCGGCGGGCGACTCCGGCCCTGCCGGCGACTACAAGGCTACCTCCCTGCAGCCCTCCGCCACCTGGAGCGCCGGCGGCAGCGCGGGCGCCTTCACCTGGTCGTATCCGATGCGGGTGCCGCCTGGCATCGGCGGTCCCGAACCGCAGGTCGAGCTGAGCTACTCATCCCAGTCGGTCGACGGTCGGCACGCGGCCTCCAACAACCAGCCCTCTTGGATCGGCGAGGGCTTCGAGGGCTGGCCGGGCGGCTACATAGAACGTAGCTACCGGAACTGTTCTGACGACATGGGCGGCTCGGCGAACAATACCGAGAAGGCCACCGACCTTTGCTGGGAGACGGACAACGCCACCGTATCCCTGGCTGGGCACGCTGGGGAGCTGATCTACAACGCCACCGAGGGGCGTTGGCACCTGCGCAACGACGACGGCTCGCGGATTGAGCGGAGGACCGGCGCGAGCAACGGCGACAACAACGGTGAGTACTGGGTGCTCACCACCACTGCCGGCACGCAGTACTGGTTCGGTCTCAACCGACTTCCTGGCTGGGTCGCCGGTAACCCGCTGACCAACTCGACCTGGACTGTGCCCGTCTTCGGTAACGAGCCGAACGAGCCCTGTCACGCCACCGACTTCGCTGACTCCGACTGCGTACAGGCATGGCGGTGGAACCTCGACTACGTTGTGGATCTGAACGGCAACTCCGTCTCCTATTGGTATGGCAAGGAGACCAACAAGTACGCGCGCAATCTCGACGCCGAAGACGCCGTCAGCTACGTCCGGGGCGGCTGGCTTGACCGAATCGACTACGGCACCCGCCAGACAAACGGCGTGGACTCGGTGCTGAGCATTCCGGCGCCGCTGCGCGTCGAGCTCACCGAGGCCGATCGTTGTCTGACTGGTTGTACCACGCACGACGAGGCGCGCTGGCCGGACACCCCCTGG
The DNA here is from genome assembly GCF_027497175.1 of Verrucosispora sp. WMMD573. Lineage (NCBI taxonomy): Bacteria > Bacillati > Actinomycetota > Actinomycetes > Micromonosporales > Micromonosporaceae > Micromonospora > Verrucosispora sp. WMMD573. The sequence continues at coordinate 2,486,028 of NZ_CP114901.1, forward strand.
GACTCCGAGTGCACCGGCTCGTCCTGCACGGACAAGTACGCCCCGACGTTCTGGACCACCAAGCGGCTCTCCAAGGTGACGACCCAGGTGCGCAGCGGCAACGGTTACAGCGACGTCGAGCGCTGGACGCTGACCCACACGTTCCCCGACCCTGGGGACGGCACCCGGGCCGGCCTCTGGCTCTCCAAGATTTCGCACGTCGGCCTCGTAGGTGGCACTGCCAGCCTTCCGGACATCGAATTCACGCCCGTGCAGTTGCCGAACCGGGTGGACACCATCGACTTCGCCGCGGCGATGAATTGGATGCGGATCACGAAGATCCGCAACGAGGCTGGCGGGACGATCAGCGTCAACTACTCGGACCAGGACTGCAAGGCGGGGCAGACCATGCCCACACCCCAGACGAACACGAGACGCTGCTATCCGGTCATCTGGGAACCTGAGGGCTATAGCAGCCCTGTTACAGACTGGTTCCACAAGTATGTAGTCGACACGATCTACGAGAACGACAACACCGGTGGCGCCCCGCCGCAGGGCAGTCCCCGGGTCGCCTACAAGTACACCTACCTGGACGGAGCCGCTTGGCACTACACCGACGACGACGGGCTGATCGACAAGAAGCGTAAGACGTGGTCGGAGTACCGGGGATATGGCCGGGTTGGCGTCACGGTGGGCGACGCTGGTGAGCAGACGTACAGCGAAACCCGTTACTTCCGCGGTATGAATGGTGACCGCGCAACTCCGTCGGGCGGGACCAAGGTCGTCACCATTGACGGGATTCCTGACGAGGACTGGTACTCCGGCGTGACGCGCGAGAGCATCGTGTTCGACGGCCCGGGTGGCTCGGTCGTCTCTCGTGAGCGCAACACCCCCTGGTCTTCGGCACCGACCGCCACCCGGACCATCAACGGGGACACGGTCACTGCGAGGTTCAACCGGATCGGTACAACCACCAAGCACGTGACACTCGACGCCGGGCGTGGCGAGCGGGTCACCAAGGCCGTCACCACCTACGACATCTACGGCATGGCGGTGGCCGTGGACGATCTGGGCGAGGACGGCGTCGCGGGCGACGAGCGGTGTAGTAAGAGCGACTACAGTCCGCGCAACACTGAGGCCTGGCTGATGGACAGGGTGCACCGGGTCCAGACGTACGCTGTCAAGTGTGCCGACGCCGCCACCCCCGCGTCCCTAGGCGAGGACGACGTCATCGGCGAGGTCCGCACCTGGTACGACGGCCACGCCTTCCAGGAGGCACCGACCCGTGGCCTGACCACGCGGACGGAGGAGCTGGCCGCCTGGAACGCCGGCGCGCCCACCTTTACCACGACCACCCGATCCGCCTACGACAACCACGGCCGGATCACCTCAACTTGGGACGCGAACAACTATGAGACCAAGACTGCGTACATGCCTGCGGCAGGAGGGCCGGTAACCGGCAAGACGATCACCAACCCGGCGCTGCACGTCACCACCACGACCCTCTCGCCCGGTTACGGAATGGAGACATCGGTCGTGGACCCGAACGGCAAGCGCACCGACATGAGCCACGACGGGCTCGGCCGGTTGACCGGAGTGTGGCTTCCGGACCGGGACAAGGCGACTCAAACCGCGAACATGACCTTCAGCTACACCGTCCGCACCGACGGAGCATCGGCCGTCGCCGCCTCCAAGCTCACCCCGTCCGGCGGCTACTCGACCTCGTTCGTCCTGTACGACGGGATGCTGCGGGAACGGCAGACCCAGGCACCGTCGATCTCCGGCGGACGGCTGATCACCGAGACGTTCTACGACACGGCGGGGCGCAAGTCGAAGAGCTTCGGCTCCTATCACACGACGGGGACGGCCGGCATCACGTTGGTGACCACCACCGAGCGAGCCCTGGTGCCAAACCAGACCCGGACGGTGTACGACGGGGCCGGACGGACGAGGGCCGAGGTATTCCAGCCCTACGACGCCGAGCGCTGGCGGACCTCGACCTATCACGCCGGTGACCGCACCGATGTCACCCCGGCGGCTGGTGGCACCGCCACCTCCAGTTTGACCGACGCCCGGGGACAGCTTGTGGAGCTGCGGTACTACCATGGGGCCACGCCGACACCCGGCACCGCCGGCAGTTGGGACGCCATGACGTACACCTTCAACCGCAAGGGTCAGAAGACGGCGGTCACCGACTCCCGCGGTAACACGTGGACGTACACCTTCGACATCCGGGGCCGACAGACTTCGGTCGACGATCCTGACAAGGGTACGGCTGTCTCCACCTACGACAACGGTGGCCGGGTCACCACCCTGACGGACGCCCGCGGCAAAAAGCTGGCGTACGGGTACGACTCGCTCAACCGCAAGCGCGCGGTCTTCGAGGATCGGATCGGCGGCACCACACGAGCAATGTGGATCTACGACACCCTGGCAAAGGGGCAGCTAAGCCAGTCGACCCGCTACGTCGGTGGCGCCGCCTATCAGGTGAAGATCACTGGCTATACGGAAACGTACCAGCCGACCGGCAGCGAGATCGTGGTCCCCGAATCCGAGACCGGGCTCGCTGGCATATATCACTTCGGCGCCACCTACAACGTGGACAACTCGGTGGCATCGCAGAGCATGCCGTCGACGAATAGTAACCTGCCAGCGGAGACACTGCTGTTCGATTACAACAGCTTCGGCCTGCAGAGCGGCCTACGCACGTTGTACGGCGGAGTCGAATCCTCGTACGTCGCAGACACCGACTACAGCGCGCTAGCCGAAATCGACCAGGTGGAGCTCTATACGGGCACGGGCGGCCGAGTCTACCAGAAGTACACCCGGGAGTTGGAGACGGGACGCCTCACCGGCATCCGAACCGACCGCGATTCGGTTGCGCCGCACATCCTCTCCGACATCCATTACCGATACGACAACACTGGCAACGTCACCAAGGTCGTGGACGTCGCCCCTGACCCGGTCGACGACACCCAGTGCTTCGCCTACGACTACCTGCGCCGGCTCACCCACGCGTGGACGCCATCGTCAAGTGACTGCGCCGCGACTCGTTCGGCTACAGCGCTGGGTGGCCCCGCCCCGTACTGGCGGTCGTGGACCTACGACAGCGTCGGCAACCGGCGTACGGAAACCGTGCACACCGCCACCGGAAACACCACGACCAACTACAACTACCCGGCTGACGGCGCGCCTAAGGCGCACAGCCTGACTTCCACCACTGGCGGACAGACCGGCAGCTATACCTACGACGAGACCGGCAACACGCTGACACGGTCCGCCGCCTCAACCGGAACGCAGACGCTGACCTGGGACTTCGAGGGCCACCTCGAAACGGCAACCGACTCCACCGGCCAGACCAGCTTTGTCTACGACGCCAACGGCAACCGGCTGATCCGCCGAGACCCTTCAGGCAAGACCTTGTATCTGCCGGGGCAAGAGATCCGCTACGACTCCGGCACGAGCACCACCACCTGCACCCGTTACTACTCCTACAACGGCGCAACGATCGCGTCCCGGACGGTCGTCGGCCTGAGCTGGCTGACCGGGGACCACCATGGCACGGCCGGGGTGGCGGTCGACACCACGACCCAGCAGGCGACGATTCGCCGGGAAACCCCGTTCGGCACTCCGCGTGGATTCAGCCCTGCGTGGCCCAACGACAAGGGCTTCCTCGGGGGTACCAAGGACAACACCGGCCTGACTCATTTGGGTGCCCGAGAATACGACCCGGCCATCGGTCGCTTTATCAGCGTCGACCCGGTGATGGACCTGTCCGACCCGCAGCAGATGAACGGCTACAACTACAGCAACAACAGCCCGGTCAATGCCAGCGACCCTAGCGGGTTGAAGGTATGCGGCAACGACGATTGCAGCATGTACACCACGCCCACCCCCGATGGAGAGATCGTTCATGAGCCCGGTGGGAAGAAGACCAAGATAAAGAAGTATCCGCCAGGTTCCTGTTCCGGCCGCTTCTGTATCGGAGCGCCGCACAAGCCAGTGCACCACGGCCCCTGGAACGATAGCTTCGTGTACGACCCGAAGGCCAAGGCCACACCGGCCGACATCGCCAGCTGGGCCAAGTGGCAGGCGCGCCGGTATGGGTGCATCGCTTCCGTCCGGGCAGGGGTCGGTAAGTGCGCTGATTGGGGCGAAGCCCCCTACATGTACGACCGCTTCGCCTCGGGAACCGGCGAGCCCTACGTCTTCGACTTCGCTCCCGCTTACGACCAGGATCCCTTCCTGCGCAACGTCATCGACGCGGAGATCGCGGCAGCGCAACGGGCCTCCGAGCAATTAGCAGGCAGATCGGGCAGCAGCTCGTTCGAGATCACCGGCAAGAACCGGAACATCAGGTCGAATCCGGACACCGAACGCTGGCAGAAGACTATCGGCTCGTTCAACATCTGGGCCAGCGCCGACGTCACCGTCACCGGCGACACCGTCGCCATGCGGATTACCATCCACGCCGAGGACCGGTGGAACTTCAACAGGAACGAGAACGACCTCGCGACGGGTATCTCTGACAACGAGAACGGCCGCTTTGCTGAGCTGGGCTGGGCGAAGGGCTTCAACTCCTCAGGCTCTATGGTGAAGGACGTGGTGTGGAAAGCAGGATCGCCCAAGAGCGCGGTGGTGACCGAACCGTACAGGCAGCGCTGGTGACGAGCCTGCGGCGGTCACTGCCGGCCCTGGCGGCTGCGGTGGGGATTCTCCTCACCGCAGCCTGCGGGCTAAACAGCAGCAGCAGTTCCTCGGCCGGCGGGCAGCGGTCGTCGGCGGCCCCGCTCAGCACGAGCTCTGCGCTTACCGGGGTGCAGTCACCTCATGACTTCGCCCCAGGGGTCGAGGAGCAGATCGGCGAGGCGCTGATCGGGCCAGATCTTGATGTTGTCGATGTTCGGAGCGTGCCGCTGGAGTCGCCGTACGCCGACGACGTCCTGTCGCCTGTCTGCGGGAACCGCCCGGGCGGCGGGGTCTACCTGAGCGCGTTCGGGCAGCGTCGTCAGTGGACCGGCCCGGATCTCGAGATCGAACAGTTCTCCGGCGCCTGGGGCGTGATCCCGGCGGCCGAGGCTGTCGCCCAAGTCCGCGGCAAGCTGGGCTGTGGCACGTACCGGGAACGCGAGGGACCGCACCGTGTCCTCGGCGAGCGGCACTTGCCCAAGTTGGCCGGGCTGGACGGCCAGCTCATGTTCTGCGAGGTGGTCGATGAGGACGGTCCGGAGCGGCCGACATATATCTGCACGGCGTTGCTGGCGCGGGATGGGGTCGCTACCCGGATCCAGGCCCGTGCCACCGGTGCCGACCAGGCCGAGCAGTTGGTTGGGGAGTTGAGCGTCCAGGCAGCGCGCGCGCTTACGGCCGAGCCCTGACACCCGGTCCGGTTCTGGTAGAAGATCGCGTTCACGATCTCCCGCAGGTCATAGTCATTCTCACGACCCGATACCGAGACCGCGACCCGCTTGGCTTTCCATGCCTGCAGAAACGGTCTGATCAGCTCCCACTGCTCGTCGCTGACGTCACTGGGGTACGGCTTTCGATCACCCATGACCGGGCTAACGCCACAGCCGCCCGACGGTCACGACCAGAACTGACATTCAACCCATCGACCCACTGCCATCTATAGCGACCCCGCCGGAAGGCCACCCACCAGACTACCTTTTTGGAGGGTGGGCGGACGGGATGGCACGAAGCCTCCCACACCGATCGTGGTCACATTGGTGGTCACAGCCCAAGATTAAATAGTCATCATTGCGCGACATGTGGCGACAGGGGGTGTGATTTGACGTAGAGAATTTTCCCTGATCAAAGCACCTGTCGGCATCCGGCGGTATGGCGTGACAGAATTGTGACCATACTGGCAGTGTGGGGGTCAGGGGTTCGAGTCCCCTCGGCTCCACCGACCGCAGCATCGTGCGAACCGGTGGTTGTTGAACGTGAGTGCCCCCGTCCGGGTTGGACGGGGGCATCGCCACGTCTGTGGTAATGCGTTCAGTTGGCGTACGCCTCCAGCTCCCAGAGCGAATGACCCCACGCCGTACCCCGGGCGGTGCCGTAGATCCGCAGATAGCGGCCATTGGCACCGAGCGCGGTGTGCTCGTCCACCCCGCCGTCGGCCCCGGTCACCGTCTTCACGTCGACCCAGGTGGTGCCGTCGTTCGAGGTCTGGATGCGGTACGAACTGCTGTACGCCGCCTCCCAGCTCAGCTTGACCCGGCCGATGGCGGTCGGGCTGCCGAGGTCGACCCGGATCCACTGCGGGTCGGAGAACGCCGACGACCAGCGGGTGGTGAGGCTGCCGTCCACCGCCTGGGCGCCGGACATGCCGGCCCCCTCGCTGCTGGACGTCAGCGTCGGCTTGTTCAACAGCAGGTTGGTGCCCGGCGGCGGCCCGCTGGTGCCGCCGTACACCTCGAATTCGAACAGGGAGTAGCCCCAGCCGGTGCCCCGGGTGGTGCCGGTGAGCCGGACGTACCGGCCGGAGCCGGTCAGGCCGGTGAGGTCGTCCACGCCACCGTCGCCGCCGGTCACGGTGCGGATGGTGGTGAAGTTGACCCCGTCCGGCGAGGTCTGGATCTGGTACCCGCTGCCGTACGCCGCCTCCCAGGTCAGCTTGACCCGGTTGATGTCGTACGTGGCACCGAGGTCGACGTCGATCCACTGCGGGTCGCTGAACGCGCTGGCCCACCGGGTGCCGGGCGCGCCGTCGAACGCGTTGGCGGCGACGAAGGCATCCTGCACGCTGGAGGCGCGGGCCGGCTTGCCCCGGGCCAGGTTGGTGCCCGGTTCCGGACCGGGCCCGGGGCCGCCGCCGGTCGAGAGGGTGAACTCGTCGATGTCGAAGTACGGTCCGGTGCCCTTGAAGACCAGGAACAGGGTGCGGGTGCCGGTCGGTGCGGTGATCCCGCCGGTGACCGTGGCGAACGTGGCGTATCCGCCGGTCGGCACCACCGTCGCCTGACCGACAAGCGGTCCGGTGGGTGAGTCGACCCGCAGTTCGAGGGTGCCACCGCCGCCCGCCGGGGCACCGACCCGGGCGCTGAACGACTGGATGCCGGTCAGGTTGTACGGGTGGAACGAGATCCAGTCGTTGTTGTCGATGTAGCCGATCGCCGCGCCGCCGTGCGCGCTGCCCGCGTTGACGACCTGGATGCCGGACGAGTCGCCGAAGTGCTCGGCCTGGCGCACCCGGGGCTGGAGAACGGCCTGGGTGTGCGTGGTGAGCGGCGGCTGACCGGCGCCACCGAGGTCGGTGTACTCGGCGTCGATGATGCCGAAGATGTTCGCCGCGGTGTCGTGCTCGCCGTCGACCGAGGTCTGGATCACCCCGGAGCAGCCCTGGACGCTGCTGAGCTGGTGACCGTGTGAGTCGTGGCCGAGGACGTAGTTCACCTTCACCCGGGCGCAGTCGATCTGGCCGTCCTGCGCGTCGGTGACCGTGACGGTGAACGGTATGGCGTCCCCGAAGGTGAACGTGGACCCGTTCAACGGCGTGTTCACGGTGACCACCGGAGCGCTGTTTCCGACCGTGATGACGGTGCTCGCGGTACCGATCTTGCCGGTGCTGTCCCGAACGGTCAGGGTGGGTCGGAAGGTGCCGTTGGTGGTGTAGGTGAATGTCGGGTTCGCCGTGGTCGAGTCGGTGCTGCCGTTGTTGTCGAAGTCCCAGGCGTAGGTGAACGGGTCGCCGTCCGGGTCGAGCGTGCCGGCCGACGAGAACCGCACGGTCAGCGGCGCGACGCCGCTGGTCGGGGTGGCCGAGACGACCGCACGTGGGGCTCTGCCCTCGCGGGCGTACTCGATCCGGTAGAGGGCCGAGTTGGCGTCGCCGTTGAACCAGCCGGTGCCGTAGTCGAGCACATAGAGCGCGCCGTCCGGGCCGAACTCCATGTCCATGACCTGGGTGCCGGTCCAGGGGAACGGGTTGATCTTCAGCGGCTGGCCGGCCGAGTCGAGTTTGATGTTCTTGATCCAGCGACGGCCGAACTCACCGGCGAAGTACGTCCCGTCGTAGTACTCCGGAAAAGCCACGTCGGAGGTGCTGTCCGGGTCGAACCGGTACACCGGGCCGCCCATCGGGGACAGACCGCCACCGGTGAACTCCGGCGGGGAGCCGGAACCGCCGTACGGCAGCCAGGCCGGGATGGCGGGCGGCAACTGGGTGAGACCCGTGTTGTTGGGCGAGTTGTTCACCGGCCCGTTGGCGCAGTCGAACTTCGGGCCGGACGGACCGGACGGGAAGGTGTAGTCGTTGTACGCGTCGTTGCGGGCGGTGCAGTACGGCCAGCCGTAGAAGCCCGGCTTGTCGATCCGGGCGAACTCCACGTTGCCCGCCGGGCCCCGGTTGGGGTCGGCGGTGCCCGCGTCCGGACCGTAGTCGCCCAGGTAGACGACGCCGGTCTCCTTGTCCACGCTCATCCGGAACGGGTTCCGGAAGCCCATCGCGTAGATCTCCGGACGGGTCCGCGCGGTGCCCGGCGCGAACATGTTCCCGGCCGGGATGGTGTACCCGCCGGCCGCGCTCGGCCTGATCCGCAGCACCTTGCCGCGCAGGTCGTTCGTGTTGCCCGCGGTGCGCTGGGCGTCGAAGGCCGGGTTGCGGCCGGTTCGCTCGTCGATCGGGGTGAAGCCGCTCGACTCGAACGGGTTGGTGTCGTCGCCGGTGGACAGGTACAGGTTGCCGGCCGCGTCGAAGTCCATGTCGCCGCCGACGTGGCAGCACATGCCCCGACTGGTCGGCACGTCCAGGATCAGTGTCTCGCTGGCCAGGTTGATGGTGTTGTCCGCGTTGGCGGTGAACCTCGATAGCCGGTTCACGCCGTCCCACCGGGCGAAGTCCGCCGGCGTACCGGTGGTGGGTGCCCCGCCGCCCGGGGTGTCCAGCGGTGGCGCGTAGAACACGTACACCCAGCGGTTGGTGGCGAAGTTCGGGTCGACCTTGATGCCCTGCAGACCCTCCTCGTCGCCGGTGTAGACCGGCAGCGTGGCGGCGACCTTGGTGTTGCCGGCCGCGTCGGTGTGCCGGATGACGCCGTTACGGGAGGTGTGGAACACACCCCGGTCCGGCAGCACGGTGAGGCTCATCGGCTCGCCCGTCTCGGCCGCGCCCTTTGCCAGCTCGACCTGCTGGAAGTTGCTGGTGACGGTAGCGCCGCAGTCGGCCTCGGCCGCGCCGGCCGCGCTCATGATGCCGCCGAGCAGGTGGGCACGGAAGTTCGGCTCGGCGTACGACTCGTCGGTGTGCCCCAGGCCGGTGTACCAGGCCCGGCCGCCGGAGTAGTTCTGGCACCAGGAGATCGGGTGGTCGTACCCGTTGCCGCCGCCGCTGTAGGTGCTCTCGTCCAGGGTGGCGAGCACGTGCACGCTGCCCCGGGGGTTGGTGCGGTAGTTGTACCACTCGTCCAACCGGTTCCAGCGCTGCGGCAGTGCGGCGGTGGAGGGGTGCACCTGATCGGCGACCTTGATGGTCGCGGTCTGGTTGGCCGGGTGCGAGGCGAAGTACGCCCCGACGAGCCCGCCGTACCAGGGCCACTCGTACTCGGTGTCGGCGGCGGCGTGCACGCCCACGTACCCGCCACCGCCCTCGATGTACCGCTCGAACGCGGCCTGCTGGGTGGCGTTGAGAACGTCACCGGTGGTGGACAGCCAGATCACCGCGGCGAACCGGTCCAGGTTGGCGTCGGTGAACTGGGCCGCGTCCTCGGTGGATTCGACGGTGAACCCGTTGGCCGCGCCGAGCTGCTGGATGGCGGCGATGCCGGGCACGATGGATCCGTGCCGGAATCCGGCGGTCTTGCTGAAGACCAGCACGGTGAACGGTGCGGCGCTGGCCGCGGGCGGCACGGCGACGATGCCGCCCGTCACGAGGATTGCGCTCAGTACGGCGCCGAGCCACGATCTCAGAGATCTGCGCACGGTGAGTCCTTTCGAGGACGGCGTGCGCCGATCACGCCTGGTGGGGTGCAGGTGGTGGAGCCGAGCATGCTCGCGGCCCGCTCAACGCGCCGTCGCCGGTGCGAGCGTGAGGCATGTACATACATCGTTACGGCTGCGTCACGGGCGCGTCAAGCGCTCAAGCCATCTTTGTGAGAGCGTTATCTCGGCAGCTCAGCCGGCATCGGCAGGTTCGAGGTCAGGAGGCGGGCCGCTCGCCTGCTCGGGCTCGGGACGCGCTCGGCGCGAACCTGCCGCGTCTGCGGGCGGCGAAGACGTTGACGACGGACGCGACGCTTGTCCAGCCGAACAGCAGACCGGTGCTGTGGGCGGCCAGATGGTCGGTACCGTGTGGCTGGCCGGCCTGGGCGCGACGGTGTGCGGTGCCGGCGAACGCGTAGTCGGGCGGGGTGATCTCGGTGTCGAACTCGTCCACGCTGGGCCGCCGGCTCGACCTTGGTCCGAGCGAGTACCAGGCGATGAAGCACCTCATGACAGCCGAGCGTCCGCTCGGCCCGGTCGAGTTGGGGGCTCTGGTCGGACTCACCTCAGGCGCGGCGACCACGCTCGTCGACCGACTCGAACGGGCCGGTCATCTCGCTCGTCGTCGGGACCGGCACGACCGCCGCAGGTTGACCCTGGAGCCCACAGCCGACGCACTGGACGGCGTCCGGCGGCAGATGCGACCACTCGAAGACGCGCTCAGTGCGGTCCTCGAGACGTACTCGGGCGAGGACCGACGAACAATCGCCCGGTTTCTCGGCGACGTCATCGCCGCTTACCGGCAGTTCAACGCCGGGGCCGGTACGCATCGCCGCGCGGCCCGGTGAACGGCTGCGGCCATCGCCTCGGGGCTGTTCAGCAGACCTCGGGTCCGCTCAGGGAAGGGTGAAGTCGAGTCGGGTGACCCGGTCGGCGGTCACCGTCGCGGTCTGCGGGGCGCTGTCCCGTTCGCCGGTGCTCACGATGATCTCGTACCGGCCCGGTGGAAGCCGCCACTCGTAGCGGCCGGCGTCTCCGGTCAGCACGCCGACCTCGGGGATCGCCGGCGCGGGCTCGTCAAGGGCAGTGACCTGCACGGACGCCTGACGCACCGGGTCGCCCGCCGGGGTGGTGACGGTGCCGGTCACCGTGCCGGCCGGGCTGGTGCGACCGGGCGGGGGTGGCGGCCCGTCGTCGGAGACCGGGTCGTCTCCGCCGAAGGCCAGCAGGCCAGCCCCGATCAGCAACGGCGCGGCGATCAGGAGTGCGAGCACCCCGACGCGCTTACGGCTCATGACTGCTTCCTCACTGGCGATGACGGACAGTAGCTGGGACGTACCCGAGGCGGTGACGGTTCCGTGCGGGTGGGCAGCTGCTCGCCGGCCCCACCCGCACGGGCAGCTCGGGTCAGCTGTTACGCCAGGTGATCAGGTTGTTGAAGACGCTCTCCGTGATGCGGGTGCCGTGGTTGTTTGTCGAGTGTGGCGAGGAGCCGTGCAGGCCGTACGCGTGGATCGCCATCACGCACTGCCCGACACAGTACGAACTGCCGGCGGCCCGGGTCTGGTAGACCGGGCTGCCACTCTGGCAGCCGAACGTGTCGTTCTGGTAGAAGACCTGCCGGGCGTGGGTGACCGCGACGGTCTGCCCGGCGTGTCGCCACTGCTGGCCGAAGGTCTTGTCGCACGGGTAGCCGCTGACGGTGGTCGCGGTGCCGGTGAGCGAGGCGCTCTGCCACCACATGCCGAACCAGCCGGTGCTGTTGCCGGCGGCGCAGCTCAGCCGGATGGCCCCGTAGTCGTACGTCTCGTCGCCGCTCTGGGTCCAGCCGGTGACCGAGAGGAGTTGGGTGGCGGTGCAGGTGCCGTACGGCGTCGACGTCCCGTTGCGGGCCGGGATGATCTGGAAGTCCCCGCGCGGATAGAAGTTGTTGCCGCCGCCGCCGTTCTGGCCGCCACCCGGGTGCACGCAGTGCCCGGCGGTGGCGATGATGCTCGGGCCGTAGAGCCAGCCGGTGCAGCCCCAGGTGCTGCCGTTGGTGGTGCGGACGATCTGCACGATGGCGCTGGACGGGAAGACCGTGGTCGGGTCGACCCGGACCCGGTTGTCGGTGCCGATGACGCTCTGGATGCCGATCGAGTCGCCGTCGGACGCGGCGGGACGACCGCCGGCGTCGAACCGGCTGCCGCCCGGCCCGACCTTGCCGGTGCCGACCGACCCGGTGGTGCCGGAACCCCGTACGCCATCGAGGCCGCGCTGCGCGGCGGCGGCGGGCACGGTGCCCGAGTCGGCGACCGCGCCGTGCACGTCGGTGCGGGCGGCGGTGGTCGGAGCCTCGGCGGTCGGTGCGGCGGTGGCCGGTGCGGCGGCGAGCGCCGACGCCAGGACGGCGGTGATCCCGATCGCGAGAATGATCCCCGGCCGGGTTCTGCTGAGTGGTGTGGACGTCACGAGAGCCCTCCTCATCGAAGCTGAACGCTTCCGATGGGCAAGCTATATCGGTCAGGTTGATCCACACTCGTGTGTGTCTGTCCGTCGACACCGCTACGTCCCTTTCCAGACAGATCGCTCTAGTCTGGCGCGAGGGTTCGGGTGGACACCTCTGACCAGGGTGGGCTCCCCCCGGGGCGGGGCAGCGGGTACAGGATCTGAAGGAGCGGTCCAGCCATCGCGGTGGTTGCCACGGCCATCAGAATCATCGACGAGTAGAGCTGGCTGTCGAGCATGCCGAGTTCCAGGCCGACGGTGAGGATGATCATTTCGGTCAGACCCCGGGTGTTCATCAGGACGGCCAGCGCCCCAGCCGGCCGGGTGGGCACCCCGCCGAGGCGCGCAGCGGTGAAGGCGCCGACGAACTTGCCACCCACTGCGACGACGAGGATGAGGACGAATTCGACAACGTCGCCGATCTCCATGGCGGACAGGTCGACCTTCAGCCCGGCGACGACGAAGAAGACCGGGAGCAACAACCTGCCGTTCAGGTGCGTGATCTGTTCGCTGACCTGAGCGGTGGCGGACCGGACGGGAAGCACGGCCCGGGGCATCATCGCGCCGAACAGGAAGGCACCGAAGATGAAGTGCAACCCGATCCAGTCGGTGAATGACGCCGACAGCAGCAGGCCCACCAGGGTAGTGATCAGGGGGGCCGGTCGGGGCGGGCCGGCCTCGCGCTCATCGAGCAGACGCCGTAGCAGCGGCCGGACGATCAGGAACATCGCCAGCAGGTACGGCAGGAACAGCAACGTCCACAGAGATCCGGTACCGACCACGGCGACCACGACGGCGAGCAGCAACCAGGCCAACACGTCGTCGATTGCGGCGCAGGCCAGTGCCACGCTGCCGAGCCAGGTGCGGTCCAGCCCTCGGTCGATGAGAATGCGGGCCAGCACGGGGAACGCGGTCACCGACATGGCAGCGCCCATGAACAGCATGAACCCGAGCCTGCTGTCGGTCGGATGCCGGGGGAACAGGTGGAGAGCCAATAGCACGCCGAGGCTGAACGGCAGCGCGATGGAGCCGGCGGCGACGGTGCCGGCGACCACCTGGCGTCCGTGCAGCAAGTCGGTGTTCAGCTCCGCGCCGACGCTGAACATGAACAGCACGACGCCGATAGTGGCCAGCGCGCCCAGAACCGGCCGGATGTCTTCCGGGAAGAGGGTGTCCGAGATGGTGCCGCTGAGCAGCGTCGGACCGAGCAGGATGCCGAGTGCCACCTCGCCGATGACGGGCGGTTGCCCGAGGCGCCGCGCCGCCGCACCCGCCACGAAAGCGAGCAGTGAGATCAGCGCCAAGGCGAGGAGGAGCATCGGAACCTGATGCGACGGCATCGCCTCTGCCTCCTGCGCGAAGATCGAATCGGTCGTCGACACCTCGGCCGACCACAGGCTGCGGGCGTCTCAGGAGCCCTTGGGGGGCGTGACCGCGACGGGACTCCCCGTCGGGATCAGCACGTCGGCGGACTGGTCGAGGGCTCTGCTGCGTTGGGCGGGACGCGAGGCCAGGTAGACGGCGGAGACCGTGACCGCGGTGGCCACGATGCCCAGCAGCAGCCGGTAGTCCAACAGGGCGATCAGGGCCGCGCCGACGGCGATCGACAAGGTCTGCGGGACGGTGACCGCGAACTCGAAGGCGGCCGACGTGCGACCCAACAGGCTCTCCGGCGTGCGCCGCTGCAACGCAGTGGTCGCACCCACGACCAGCCACGGGACGCAGAGACCGAGCAGAGTCATCGCGGCGATCACCAGCGCCGTCACCTGGATCATCAGCAGCAGGCTGGAGACGGCGACCAGCGCCAGGCCGACGACGACGGTCATGCCCTCACTGGTCCTGCGCATCACCGCACCCGCCGTGACCCCGCCGACGATGGTGCCGATCGCCTGGGCTATGCCGAGCACGCCCAGGAACGTTGGTGCGTGACCAAGGCCGGAGGTGACCACCGCCAGCCCGATCGCCTCGAAGAAGCCCAGCACCAGCATTGCCAGTCCGCAGGAGATGACGAGCTGGCGCAGCGTCACGGTACGGCCGATGAAGCGCAGGCCGGCGCTGATCTCGGTCAGCCAGTGTTCGCCCGACCGGGTCGGCTTCGGCTCGTTCACCTCGACGGCGAGCAGCGCCACGGCAGCCAGGACGAACAGTGTGGCGTCGATGAGGATGACGGCCTGCGGGCCCAGCCAGGCGAACAGGCCGGCACCGATGACGGGCGCGAAGACCCGCAGCAGACCGCGCACCGACTGGATGAGCCCGTTGGCGTCGCCCAGCGAGTCCTTCGGCACGAGAGACGGCAGCAGCGCTAGCTGTGCCGGACCGGTCACGCTGCCCAACGCGCCGTAGGCGAACATCACCAGGTACACCAGCCAGATCTGATCGGCGCCGTTGACCAGGAGCAGCAGCAGGACGACCGTGGCGAGGGCGAGGTTCGCGCCGATCAGCAGCGGGCGTCGGCGTACCCGGTCGGTGAGCAGACCGGCAGCGGGGAGCAGCAGACTTCCGGCCGCGAACGAGAACATCACCAGGGCCGCGGCCGAGGTGCTGCCACTTATCGTCTTCACCCAGATCGCCATGGCGAGGAACAGGGCGAAGTCACCCAGATTCGATGCCGTGTCGGCCAATACGTAAAGCCGCATCCGTCGCGTGGCGAGAATCCGTGACATGTCCTTCTCCCTGTCTGTTGGGCGCCGACGCGGGTGCGGCCTAAAGACTGCCCCCAAGGGTCACACAAAAGAGCAGCTGAAGGGGTGAATCAGTTTCCACTTGGCACAGTCTTGCCAGCGTGGCTCGGCCCACTTGGGGGACTAGAGTGCTCAAGAACCCAGGCAAAACAGGACAAGAATGCCCTGTCTCCTGGTCCTTCTGACCCAATCTCCGGCTGCATGTCCCGATTGGTTCCTGTCGGTGCTGCCCGTTGACACCCCGTTGCAGTCGCTCCTAGCGTGCTGCCTCGTAACCCCGGCGGGACTCGATCCCCAATGCCGGAAACGGACGGTAATTCAAACATCACGCGCGTCGCAAGAATGGACGAATGGTGGCGCGTTGAATTTGTTCATCCGGTCGATCCCGGTGTTAGGGAGTGCGCGATGAGCCGATCGCTGGTGGCTGCGGAAAGCGCTGTCAGTACGAGCGCTCCGGTCAATGCCGAGACGGTGGCAGCCAGTCTGCTGGTGCTTGCACACGCCGGGTCCGCGGAGGCGGTGACCGGTGAGTTGACCGACCTGACGACCGGGCGATCGGCAACCGTTTCGCTGCCCTGGCGGGCCCGCCGGGCGGTGCTGGTCGCGACCGTCGGGAAGCAGCTGACGCGGCTCGGAGCCAGCCCGCCGACCATGGTCCGGGTCGGCCACGGCGAGGGACCGTACATCGTCGTCACCGGAGGACGTGTCGCGCCGTCGGCCGACGCGGCGCTGCTGGCCGGCCGCGTCGATCGGATCCTCGACGAGGCGGGTGACGGACCGGTCGGCGCGATCGACCTCTGCGGCGAGGAGGACGCCCGGATCATCGCGGCGGCCCACCGCGCCGGCGGCCCACCTCGCGACAGTGTGCCCGCCCTCGTTCGCGCCCAGGCGCTCACCCAACCGACGGCGATCGCGATCGAGGACACCGTACGACAGGTCAGCTACGCCGCCCTCGTGCGAGCGGCCGACCGGTACGCGAACGACCTGCGCAAGGCTGGTGTCGGACCGGGCGACACGGTCGCCGTCGGGATGGCCCGTCGGGCCGAGTTGGTGGTCACGTTGCTGGCGGTCTGGTCGTTGCGGGCCGTGTTTCTGCCGGTGGATCCCACCCACCCCCGCGCCCGGCTGGAAACCCTGCTCGACGCCGCGGACGCGCGCTTCGCCGTGTTGACCGATCCACGGTTGGTCACCCGGCCCGATTGTCGAGCCGTCGCCCCGCCCGCCGAGGACCTGATCCCGGTCGGCGGCGCCGACCCGGTCGGCGGTGCCGCACCGACGGACGGTGACCTGGCGTACGCGATATCGACCTCCGGGTCGACTGGCCGACCGAAGGTGGTCGGAGTGTCGCACGCTGCGCTGGCGCACTGCGTCACCACCTTCGCCGACGTGTTGGAACTGGATACTCCGACCGTCGCCGGCACGACCGCGCTGACCTTCGACATCTCGCTGCTCGAAATCCTCCTGCCACTGGCCACCGGCGGCCGGCTGCTCCTGGTCGATGACGCGATGCGGCGCGACCCGGTCCGGCTGGGCGAGTACCTTTCCGCCGGCCGACCCGACCTGATCCAGGCGACGCCGTCGGGATGGCGTCTGCTCCTGCCGCACCTGCCCCCGGACCTCACCGGATCGACCCTGCTCTGCGGCGGTGAGGCGGTGACCTCCGAGCTGGCCGGCCGCCTGGTCGGCACCGGTGCGAGCGTCTGGAACGTCTACGGCCCGACCGAGGCCACCATCTGGTGCACCGCCCACCGGGTCGGCCAGCCGGTGCCCGATTCGGTACCGATCGGGGTGCCGTTGCCGGGGACCACCGCCGTCGTCCGGGGACGGAACGGCCGCCCGGTGCCGATCGGGCAGGTCGGTGAACTTCATGTCGGCGGTCCGCAGCTCGCCGTCGGTTACCTGGGTGACGCCGAGCGCACCGCCGAGGTGTTCCGCGACGGCGAGTACCGCACCGGCGACCTGTGTGCCTGGCGTCCCGACGGCACGCTGGCATACCACGGACGCGTCGACAACCAGGTCAAGATCCGGGGACACCGGGTCGAACTCGAAGAGATCGAGACGTACGCCGAGCGTCACCCGGCGGTCAGCCAGGCGGCGGCGGTTGTGGTGGCTGCCGCCGCAGACGACCAGCGGCTCTTCCTGTATGTGCGGACCGGCTCGGACCGCGCGCCGGTCACCGAGGCGATCCTCCGGGAGCACCTGGCGGCGTCGTTGCCCGTGGCGCTGCTGCCGCAACGGATCGTCGCGCTACCGGAACTGCCTCTCACGCCCAGCCAGAAGGTCGACCGACGGGCGTTACGGGAGGCGGCCTTGACATACCTCAACCGTCGGACCGCTTCCGGGGAGACGCCATCATGAAGGTTCTGGGCCTCAGCGGGCTGCACAACAGCGTCGACTTCAAACGCAGCGAGCTGCCCGACCTAAGTGCCCGCGAGTACCGCATCGTGCAGGGTCTGGATTCGGCGGCGGCACTGGTGGTCGACGGCGTCGTCCGGGCTGCGGCCGCGGAGGAGCGGTACACGGCGCAGAAGGCGACTGGCAGTTTTCCGGTACACGCGATCCGCGACGCGCTGCGTCGGTCCGACATCAGTCCGGACGAAATCGACGTCGTCGCCCACGGGTTCGCCCACCGGGCCGCGGACCTGGACCTGTCCGACCCCTACCTGGCCGCCCGGTACACCGAGGTCTACCACCCCGAGGTGCAGTTGACCTGGCTGGGCCAGGAGTTCCCCGGCGTGGACTGGGCGGCGAGGCTGACACCGGTGCCGCACCATCTCGCCCACGCCGCCAGCGCCTACTACCCCAGCGGCTACGAGGAGGCGCTGCTGCTGGTGGCCGACGGGATGGGGGAGACGGAGAGCCTCACCGTGGCCGTCGGCACCGGCGGCAAGATCGAGGTACTGCACCGCATCCCCGCCCTGCACTCGATCGGCACGCTCTACGGCGTCTTCACCATGTACCTCGGCTTCGACATGATGATGGACGAGTACAAGGTGATGGGCCTGGCCGCCTTCGGCGACCGGCGGGCCCACTTCGCTGAAATGTCGAAGCTGGTCAAGTTGCTCGACGGCGGCACCTTTACGGTGGCCGCGCTGGCCGCTGATCGTGACCTGCTGGAGCGCGAGACGCACCGGGGCGTGCTCGCCATGCTCGCCGACCGCTTCGGCCCGCCCCGCGAGCCGGGTACCCCCATCGAGCAACGGCACCGGGACATCGCCGCTGCCCTCCAGGCCGTCGTCGAACTGTGCCTGGTGCACGTGTTGCGCCACTTCCGCCGCGAGACCGGGCTGCGGGATCTCTGTTACGCCGGGGGCGTCGCCCTCAACTGCTCCGCCAACGGTGTGATCGCCCGCAGCCGGCTGTTCGAGCGCATCTTCATCCCGCCGGGCGCGGGCGACGACGGGTCGGCCGTCGGCGCGGCTCTCTACGTGCAGGCGCAGCAGGAGCCGGCGACCAGGATTCCGGCGATGTCGATGCCGTACTGGGGAACCTCCTTCACCGACGAGGAGATCGGTGCGGCCATCGGGGGACGGACCGACGTGGTCGTACGCCAGGTGTCGGAGCGGGCGCGGCTGCTCGCCGAGACCTCCGAGGCGCTGGCGGCCGGTGAGGTCGTCGCGTGGTTCCAGGGCGGTATGGAGTTCGGGCCGCGGGCGCTGGGCAACCGCAGTCTCCTCGCCGATCCCCGGGACGAGCGGATGCGCGATCACATCAATGCGTTGATCAAGCGCCGGGAGGACTTCCGTCCCTTCGCACCGGTGGTCACCGTCGAGGCGGCGTCGACGTACTTCGAGATTGAGCCGGGTGACGAGGACCGCTTCCGGCACATGCTCTTCACCACCCGGACCCGACCGGAACACCGGGCTTCGCTCGGTGCGGTCACTCACTTCGACGGTACGGCCCGAGTGCAGGTCGTCTCCCGTGACGGCAACCCGATGTTGTGGGAGCTGCTGACGGCGTTCGCGCAGCGGACCGGTATCCCGGTGCTGCTCAACACGTCTTTCAACCTGCGGGGACAACCGATCGTGCGGACCCCGCAGGTCGCCGTCGACACGTTGCTGCGGGGCGGGCTCGACCGCTTGGTCATCGGTGGACACGTCGTGACGCCGAAGGTGGAGGAGGGCCGGCGATGACCGTCGGGGTCAGCCAGCCGGAACCGCTCGTCGCCGCCACCCTCGCCGCAGACGACGAGGTGGTACCGGGCGTGTCGTTCCGTCGCGGCGAAGCGACCCGGCAGCTCGATGTCACCGAGGCGGCCCTCACCGCCCTCGCTGGTCGACTCGGCACCACGCCGGCGACCGTCCTGGTCGCCGCGACGCAGGCGTTGGTGGCCGGCGACCGGGGTCGGACGGCTGCCACGACGGTGGTGGTCGGCGTGATCGTCGCCCACGCCGACGGCGGTGCCGCCCTGCGGGCGGTGCGCTGCGCGGTCGAACCGGGGCTGCCGCTGCGGCGGCTGGTCGAACGAACCGCGACGGCGTTACCGGCGGCGCGGGCGGCGACCGACGGTGAGGTGCGGATCGCCGTGGTTCCGCTCGGTCGCCTCGGCGACGGACTCAACGCGCACGATGTCGCCGACCTAGAGCACGAAACCGTGTGGTGCGACGCCGTCCTGGAGGTCACCGCCCGCGACGGTCGGCTGGTGGTGCGCTGCGACCACGACGAGGACCGGTACGCCCCGGTGAGCGTCGCCGCCCATCTGCGTCGCCTCGACGACATCCTGGCCGATCTGGTGGCGGGCACCGGGCAGCTGCCGTCGGCGGGCGGGGCGTTCGCCACGGCGACGGTGACGGAACCGCCCGGTGCCGTGGTCGAGCCCGCCACCCCGACCGAACGACTGATGGCCACCATCTGGGCGGAGCTGCTTGACCTGGACCGGGTCGGCGCCGACGACAACTTTTTCGCCCTGGGGGGCCACTCCCTGCTCGCGGCCAAGGTGGTGGCTCGGACGGCGGCCGTGCGACGGGTCACGCTCACCGTGGACCGGCTCTTCGCCCATCCGGTCCTAGCCGACTTCGCCGCCCTGGTCGACGCCAGCGAGCCGGCCGCCACGATGCCCGCCCTCACCGCGCACACAGGTGATCCCGTGGTGTCGTTCGGGCAGGAACGGCTCTGGTACCTCGATCGGCTGCGCCACGGCTCGGCTCTCTACAACGTGCCGGTCCTGGTGCGGTTGACCGGACGGGTCGACGTCCGGCGGCTGCACGACGCCGTGCAGGCGGCGGTGACCGCTCATCCCGCGCTGCGCACGGCCCTGGAAACCGTCAACGGCCATCCGGTCGCCCGCCTGGCCGACCCGCCCGGGATCGACTGGATCGTCGCGGACGCCAGCGAGGGTGGCGAACAACAGGGGCGGAGGTTGGCCGCCGCCGGCGTCGCCCGGCCGTTCGACCTGGCGACGGCCCCGCTGCTGCGCGGCGGGCTGATCCGCGTTACCGGCGAGGAGTGGCTGTTCTGGCTTTCGATCCACCACGCCGCCTGCGACGGCTGGTCGCTGGACATCCTGCTCACCGAGATCTTCGCCGGCTATCGCGGGGATCAGCCGGTTGTGCGGTCTCGGACCGGGGCGTCCTACGCCGACTACGCCGCCTGGCAGCGCACCGTGCTGACTCCGCAGGTGATCGCGGACGGAGTGGCCTGGTGGCGGGAACAACTAGCGGGTGCACCGCCGACGGTGGAACTGCCCGCTGACCGCCGTCGTCCCCCGGTGGCAAGCCACGCTGGCCGGACGCTGCGCTACCGGCTGCGCTCCTCGACCGTGTCGACGTTGCGGTCCGTCGCGCGGGCCCACTCGGTCACCGTCTTCGACCTCCTGGTCACGGCGTACCTGCTGCTGGTCGGCCGCTGGTCGGGTCGAACCGACGTGGTGGTGGCGACCCCGGCCGCCGGCCGACCGCTACCCGAACTCGACACCGTTGTCGGTTTCTTCGTCAACACCGTCGTGCTGCGGGCCGACCTGAGCGGCACGCCCACCTTCGCCGAACTGGTCGCCCGGGTACGCGGCGTCTCGGCCGCCGCCCAGGCACATCAGCAGATTCCGTTCGCGTCCCTGGTGGACGCCCTCGACCCGGAACGCGATCAGAGCCGTGCCCCGCTCGCCCAGGTCGCCTTCGCGCTGCATCAGCACGCGCGGGGGCGCTGGGAAGCGGACGGCCTGGTCGCCGAACTCGATTCGGTGGACACCGGCACCGCCAAGTTCGACCTGACCCTGGCGGTGATCGACACCGGCGACGCAGAGTTCGGGGTGGAGGTCGAGTACGCGACCGACCTCTTCGACGAGTCCACCGCCGACCGGTTCGCCAGCCAGTGGACGGTGCTGCTGGAGCGGCTGCTCGCCGACGTCGACGCCCCGGTCACCACAGTGTCCGCGCTGCCGGCGTCGGAGGAGCGGCTGCTGCTGGACCGGGCGGGGCAGGCCCGTGACTATCCCGCCGAGTCGACCGTGGATGCGGTGGTGGCGGGGTGGGCGCGGTCGTCGCCGGGGGCGGTGGCGGTGGTGGATGGGGATGTGTCGGTGTCGTACGGGTCGTTGTTGGCTCGGGCGGATGTGTTGGCGGTGCGGTTGGCGGGTTTGGGTGTGGGTCGGGGTTCGTTGGTGGGTTTGTGTTGCCGTCGGTCGGTTGATCTTGTGGTGGGGATGTTGGGGGTGTTGCGGGCGGGGGGTGCGTATGTGCCGTTGGATCCGGATTATCCGGCGCAGCGGTTGGAGTTCATGTTGGCGGATACGGATGTGCGGGTGGTGGTGGGGCATCGGGACCTGCTCGACCAACTCCCACTCGACCGTCGGCACGCCGTCACCCTGCCCGAGGCGCCTGCTGAGATCGACCCCGTCACCCCTGACGAACTGGACCGGTCGGCACGTGGCGGGGACGACGCCGCATACGTCATCTACACCTCCGGGTCGACCGGCGAGCCGAAGGGGGTGGTGGTGCCGCACCGGGGCATCACCCGGCTGGTCGGGCGGCCCGACTACGTCGAGCTGACCCCGCGTACCGTCCTCGCGCAACTCGCCAACGCCGGCTTCGACGCCATCACCTTCGAGGTGTGGGGCGCGCTCGCCAACGGCGGGCAGGTGGTGATCGTGCCCACCGAGACGGTGCTTTCCCCGGTGGGGCTCACAGCGTTGCTGCGTGCCCGGTCGGTGACCACGGTCTTCATCACCACCGCGTTGTTCAACGCCACCGTCAACACGGTGCCCGACGCCTTCGCCACGGTGGACCAGCTCTACTTTGGCGGCGAGACCCTCGACCCGGCAACGGTGGGACGGGTCATCGACGGTGGGCGGGGCCCCGCACGGTTGCACAACATCTACGGCCCGACCGAGGTGACCACCTTCGCCACGTACACCCGGCTTACCGCCGAGCCCGCCAGCGGCGGAGCCATCGGCTCCGCGATCGGAAACACCTGGGCGTACGTGGTGGACGAGTGGGGCTGCCTCAGCGGCGTGGGTGTCCCCGGTGAGTTGTGGTTGGGTGGACCGGGGGTTTCCTGGGGCTACTGGAACCGGCCGGGACCGACCGCTGACCGGTTCGTGCCGGACGCCTTCTCCGGGGTGCCGGGCGCTCGGTTGTACCGCACCGGTGACGTGGTGTTCCAGCGTACCGACGGGTCGCTGGAGTTTGTCGGCCGCACCGACCACCAGGTGAAGATCCGGGGGTTCCGGGTCGAACTCGGCGAAGTCGAGTCGGTGTTGCTGGCGGAGCCGGCGGTGACGGCGGCAGTGGTGGTCGCCGTCCGGCGCGACGGTGCGCCGCTACACCTGGTCGGCTACGTGCAACCGGTGGCGGGCGCTCCGGTCAGTGTGGATCGGCTGCGTGAGTTCCTGACCGAGCGGCTGCCGGAACACATGGTGCCGTCGACGTTCGTGGTGATGGACGCGCTGCCGCTCAACCCCAACGGGAAGATCGACCGGGCGGCGCTACCCGCCCCGGACGCCGGACACCCCCCTGGTCAGGCCGCGTTCCGTGTCCCGGATGAACCACTCGAACAGATCATCGCCGAGGTCTGGGGCGAGGTGCTGGACGTCGACGGCATCGGCCTCGACGACAACTTCTTCAGGCTCGGTGGGCACTCGCTGCACGCCGTTCAGGTCTGCGGGCGGCTGGAACGCACGCTGCGGACCCCTGTATCGGTACGCCAACTCGTCGAACAACCCACTGTCGCGGACCTGGCCCGGCGCCTACGCGCCGACGGACCGGACGCGCGCCGGCTCGACCAGATCGCCGCCGTCGTCAGGCAGGTCCGTCGACTCAGCCCCACCGAACGCGCCGCCCGACTCGGCACCGCGTCCGCAGCAACGAAGGAGAACACTGGTGACGACCACTGATTCCACCGGATCGCTGGGGCCGACCGAGGATGACCTCATCGATCACCTACTGGCCCAGGCGGGGATCACCGTCACCGCAGCCCGTCCGGTCATCGCCGCGAACGGCGAGCCCACGGTGCTGTCGCCGGGGCAGGAACGCCTGTGGTTTCTCGACCGCTGGCGGCCCGGACTGCCGCTCTACAACGTGCCGGTCGCCATCGAGTTGACAGGTGCGGTGGACCCCGACACGTTGCGTGCCGCGGTGCAGATCCTGGTCGACCGGCACGAGGCGCTGCGTACCGCGATCGGCACCGAGCAGGGACAGCCGCGATTGCTCATGGCCCCCGCCGGGATCGAGGTGTCCTGGCGTGTCGGCGACGTGCGGACGGCAGGGGCACAGGCCGAGGCAGCGGCCCTGGACGCAGCGCGTGCCGCCGTAGCCGAACCCTTCGACCTGTCACGGGCGCCACTGCTGCGTGGCGGGTTGGTCCGGTACGCCGATGACAGCTGGCTGCTGTGGCTCTCGATCCACCACATCGCCTGTGATGGACAGTCGCTGGAGATCCTGCTGGCTGAGCTGGCCGAGGCGTACCGCACGCTGGTCGCAGGCAGGCAGCCGTCGCCGGGCACCCGTGCCCTTGGCTACGGTGACTTCGCCGCCTGGCAGCGTGAGCAGCTGACCGGTGCCCGGCTGCGCGACAGCGTCCAGTGGTGGCGGCGGAAGCTCACCGATCTGCCGCCGGTGCTGGAACTGCCCGCGGACCGGGTACGCCGCCCGGTGCAGAGTCACACGGGCCGGACGCTGCACGCCGAACTGTCACCCGAGGCGGCCGACGCCGTACGGTCGCTGGCCCGGCAGCGGGCCAGCACCGTCTTCGACGTTCTCTTCGCCGCCTTCGCCCTACTGGTCGGGCGCTGGTCGCGCCGCACCGACGTGGTGGTGGCCACGCCGGTCGCCGGTCGACCGGTACCCGAACTGGACGATCTGGTCGGCTTCTTCGTCAACACCCTCCCCCTGCGGGTGGACCTGTCCGGCGCGCCGAGCTTCACCGATCTGGTCGCCCGGGTCCGCGCCGCCTCGGCTGACGCCCAGGAACACCAGGAGGTGCCCTTCGCCGCCCTGGTGGAGGCGCTGGCACCGGAGCGCGAGCTGGCCTGGTCACCGCTGGTGCAGGTGCAGTTCGTGTTGCAACGCCAGGACCTCGCCGGGTGGCGGTTCGGCGACGACGTCACCGCCGTACCGGTCGGCATCGACACCGGCACCGCCAAGTTCGACCTCACCCTGCTCGTGTACGACGCCGGCAACGGCGGCATGCGGGTGGAGCTGGAGTACGCCACCGACCTGTTCGACGCCGCCACCATGGACCGCTTCGCCGAGCAGTGGTTCACGCTCGTCCGGCGGCTGGCAGCCGACGCGGACCGGTCGGTCACCGAGGTCTGCGGGCTGCCGGAGCGGGAGCTGCGCACCATCGAGGGTTGGTCGGGAATCGACCGTAGGTTCTCCGTCGACGCGCCCATCGGCGACCTGGTCGCCCGGCACGCCGACCACCGCCCGGACCATGTCGCGGTGCTCGACGGCGAGACCCGGATGACGTACGAGCAGCTGGTGGCCGCTGCCGACGCGGTGGCCCGCACGCTGCGCCGCGCGGGCGTGGGCCGGGGCGACATGGTGGGGGTGTGCTGCCGCCGGTCCGCGGACCTCGTCGTCGGCATGCTGGGCGCGTTGCGGGCCGGTGCCGCCTACGTGCCGCTGGACCCCAACTACCCGGCCGACCGGCTCGACTTCATCGTGCGGGACAGCGGCCTGCGGGTCGTCGTCGCGCAGAGCGGGGCCATCCCAGCCGACCTCACGCTGCCCGACGGCGTACGCACCGTCCGGATCGAGGAGGCGCGGCGGACCGACGCGACGGATGGCCCGGTCCTCGTCGCCCCGGCGGTCGATGATCCCGCGTATCTCATCTACACCTCGGGCTCGACCGGCCGGCCGAAGGCGGTCATGGTCTCGCACCGCAGCGTACTGCGGCTGTTCGCGGCCACCGAGGAGCAGTTCCATTTCGGACCGCAGGACGTGTTCAGCCTGTTCCACTCCGCGTCCTTCGATGTCTCCGTCTTCGAGACCTGGGGCGCGCTGACCCACGGCGGCACCCTGGCCGTGGTGCGGTACTGGGAGAGCCGCGACCCGGAGGCCTTCTACGAGCTGGTGGCGGGTGCCGGGGTCACCGTGCTGAGCCAGACGCCGGGGGCGTTCCGACAGTTCGAGGCCGTCGACGAGCGACGGCGGGAGGAACTGGCCCTGCGGGTCGTCGTCTTCGCGGGCGAGGCGCTGGACCCGGACGCGGTACGTCGCTGGTGGACCCGGCACCCGGAGACCACCCCCGAGATGGTCAACATGTACGGCATCACCGAGACGACGGTGCACACCACGTACTGCCGGCTCACCGCCGACCTGTTGGCCGACCGGCACAGCCCGATCGGCCGGCAGGTCGCCGATCTGAGCCTGCACGTGCTCGACGAGTTCGGTCGGCCGACACCGATCGGCGTGCCCGGTGAGCTTTATGTCGGCGGCGACGGCGTCGCCCACGGCTACTGGCGGCGACCGGCGTTGACCGCCCAACGTTTCGTGGCCGACCCGGCGAACCCGGGTGGCCGGCTGTACCGCAGTGGTGACCTGGCCACCTGGCGGCCCGACGGCACCCTGGAGTACCTCGGCCGGCTCGACCACCAGGTGAAGATCCGGGGATTCCGGATCGAGCCGGCGGAGGTCGAGGCCGCGTTGCTGGCCCACCCCGCGGTGACCGCCTGCCTAGTGATCGCGCACGGCGAGCCGGGTACCGAACGAAGGTTGGTTGGGTACGTCGTCGCCGAGGGCGCCCTCACGGTGGAGGACGTCCACCGGTTCCTCGAACCTACCCTGCCCAGCCACCTGATCCCGTCGGTGGTGACGGTGCTCGACGCCTTCCCGCTGACCGCCAACGGCAAGATCGACCGGAAGCGGCTGCCGGTCCCCGGCACCGACCGTCCGGTGCTGGCCCGGCCGTACGTCGCACCCCGCACCGACACCGAGCGGACCCTCGCCGAGATCTGGGCGACCGTGCTGGAACTCGACCGGGTCAGCGTCGAGGACAACTTCTTCCACCTGGGCGGCGACTCGATCCGCAGCGTGCAGGTGATCGGCCTGGCCCGCACCCGGGGCCTGGACTTCTCGTTGCAGCAACTGTTCCAGCGCACCACCATCGCGGCCCTGGCCGGCGAGGTCACCACCGCCCAGTCGGCCGCCGCCGACCGGCAGCCCTTCGCCCTGGTCTCCGAGGCGGACCGGCAACGGCTGCCCGAGGACGCGGTGGACGCGTACCCGATGGCGGTGCTCCAGGCCGGAATGATCTTCCACATGGAGGCCGACGAGGGGCGTCGGCTCTACCAGAACGTCGACAGTTTCCACGTCCGCGCCCCCTTCGACGAGGCGCTGATCCGGCGGGCCGTACGGCAGATCGTCGACCGGCACGACATCCTGCGTACCTCCTTCCACGTCAGCGAGTACAGCGAGATGCTCCAGGTGGTGCACCGCGAGGCGGAGCTGCCGATCGAGGTGTTCGACGTACGGGGTCTGGACGAGGCGGAGCAGGACCGCCGGATCGTCGCGGTGATCGAGGGACTGCGCGACGTCCCGTTCGACCTGGCCCGGCCGCCGCTGTGGCGTTTCGTCTTCCACTGGCGCAGCGCCGAGTCCTTCGAGTGGACACTGGTCGAGCACCACGCCATCCTCGACGGCTGGAGCCTGCACTCCTCGATCACCGAGATCCTCCAGCGCTACATGGAGCTGGTGCGGGACCCGTCGAGCACCGCCGCGCCGAAACCCGCGTCGACCTACCGCGAGTTCGTCGAGGCCGAGCGCGAGGCCCTCGCCTCGGCGCCGGAGCGGGAGTTCTGGACGGAGAAGGTCCGGCAGACCAACCGGCTCCGCCTGCCGCGCTGGCCACAGGACGCCGAGGTCGAGGCGCTGGAGCAGCCGCAACCCGGGTCGGACGGGCAGCCGCTGCTGGAGTGGGAGCTGCCGCCGGGGCACTCCGACTTCTACCGGTGGCTGGAGACGAAGATCCCCGACGAGCTCTGCGCAGGTCTGGAGGAGGTGGCCGCCCGCGTCGGCGTACCGCTGAAGAGCGTGCTGCTCGCCGCGCACATGCGGGTGCTGGCCCACCTGACCGGCAGCCGTGAGGTCGTCACCGGGATGGCCTTCAACGGTCGGCTGGAAGTGCTCGACGGTACCGAGTCGCGGGGCCTGTTCCTCAACTCGCTGCCGGTGTCGGCGACCGTGGCCGGTGGCAGTTGGGCGGACCTGATCCGGGCGATGCTCGCCGAGGAGAACGAGCTGCTGCCGCACCGTCGCTTCCCGATGGCCGAGATCCAACGGTTGGCCGGCGGCGAGTCGCTCTACGAGACCCACTTCGTCTACAACCACTTCCACGTCATGCGCGGCCTGGCCGACCGGGACGTGCGGATCGTCGACCCGAAGATCAACTCATTCACCACGATGCGGGTGGAGCCGACCAACTACCCGTTCGTCTGCGGTTTCCTGCGCGACCCGGAGGCCAACGGCCTGCTGATGGGGCTCGACTACCACACCACCGAGTTCCCGCCGGAGCAGATCCGGCGCGTCCGCGACTACTACCTGGCCGCCCTGCGCTCCATCGTGGCCGACGCCGACCGGCCGCTCGCCGAGGTGGACCTCACCTCGCCAGCGGAACTGGCCCAGATCCACAGGTGGAACCGGACCGGCCGGGAGCATTCCCCGGAGCTGACCGTGGATGCGGTGGTGGCGGGGTGGGCGCGGTCGTCGCCGGGGGCGGTGGCGGTGGTGGATGGGGATGTGTCGGTGTCGTACGGGTCGTTGTTGGCTCGGGCGGATGTGTTGGCGGTGCGGTTGGCGGGTTTGGGTGTGGGTCGGGGTTCGTTGGTGGGTTTGTGTTGCCGTCGGTCGGTTGATCTTGTGGTGGGGATGTTGGGGGTGTTGCGGGCGGGGGGTGCGTATGTGCCGTTGGATCCGGATTATCCGGCGCAGCGGTTGGAGTTCATGTTGGCGGATACGGATGTGCGGGTGGTGGTGGGGCATCGGGACCTGCTCGACCAACTCCCGCTGACCGGCCGCGAGACGGTCGACATCACCGACGCGACGCCACTGCCCGCCGACCGGGACGCCGCCACCGCCCCCGGCACGGTCGCCGAAGACGCCGCGACTCTGATCTACACTTCCGGCTCCACGGGTAGGCCGAAGGGCACGATCGTGCCGCACCGTGGCATCATCCGTCTGCTCCGCGACACCGACTACGTCCGGCCCGAGGACCTCCGCGCCGTCGGGCAGGTCTCCAACGCCTCCTTCGATCCGCTGCTGTTCGAGGTCTGGGGGCCGCTGCTCAATGGCGGCCGGGTGGTCGTCGTACCGACCGACGTGGCGCTCTCCCCGCCGCGCTTCGTCGAGTTGCTGCGCCGCGAGCAGGTCACCGCGGTCGCCATCGTCACCGCGCTGTTCAACTCCACGGTCAACGAAATCCCGGAAGCCTTCACCACACTGCGGCAGGTCTACGTCGGCGGTGAACGGATCAACCTCGGCTCGGTCGCAGCCGCGGTACGGGCGGGTGGGGCCCGGATCAACAACATCTACGGCCCGACCGAGGTCACCAGCATCTCGACCTGCAACCCGCTTCCCGAGGTGCCGGCCAGCTCGGGCGAGATCGGCCCACCGATCACGAACACCTGCGCCTACGTGGTGGACGAGTGGGGTCGGCAGGTGGGGGTGGGCGTTCCCGGCGAACTGTGGCTGGGCGGGCCGGGCGTGGCCTGGTGCTACTGGAACCGTCCCGGGCTGACCGCTGACCGATTCGTACCGGACGGCTTCTCCGGTGCGTCGGGCGCCCGACTGTACCGGACCGGAGACGTGGTGTGCTGGCGTGCGGACGGAACGCTGGAGTTCGTCGGCCGCGCTGACCACCAGGTGAAGGTCCGCGGCTTCCGGGTCGAACTCGGCGAGGTCGAGTCGGCGCTGGTGACGCATCCGGCGGTGGCGTCGGGTGCGGTGCTGGCGCTGCGTACCGGTGGCGGGGCGGTGCGTCTGGTCGGCTACGTGGAGCCGGCGGCGGGTGCCTCGGTCGGCGCAGCGCAACTACGCGAGTTCATGGCCGAACGGCTGCCGGAGTACGAGGTGCCAGCGGCGTTCGTGGTGATGGGCGCGCTGCCCCTGACGCCAAACGGGAAGATCGACCGGGCGGCGCTGCCGGAACCTGACCCCGAGCGCCCGGACCTCGCCAGCGAGCACGTCGCGCCACGCGACGCCCTGGAGCGAGAAGTGGCCGCCATCTGGTCCGACATCCTCGGCGTCGAGCGGGTCGGTATCGGTGACAGCTTCTTCACCCTTGGTGGGCACTCGCTCCAGGCCGTGCAGGTGGCATTTCGCATCCGCACCACCTTCGGGGTGGATCTGGAACTGCGCAGGATCCTCGAAGCACCGTACGTCGAGGACCTGGCCAAGGCCATCAGCCAGGCCCTCGGCGAGCAGGGTGAGCTCCTCGCCGAGGCGCTCGACAGTGTCGAGTCGATGTCCGAAGCGGATGTCCGCGCTCTCCTGGCGAACTCCTGACCGGCCCGCCGACCGTCCAGTTCGAAGGGACCGCCATGTCTGACACCCTCGCCGAGCGGCTCGCCCAGCTCTCCCCGGAGCGACGCCGACTGCTGCTGGAGCGGTTGGGCCGCGGCGACGCGCGTGCAACCGGAGTTCCACGGGCACCCCGCGACGCCGCCCTCCCACTGTCGTTCGCCCAGGAGCGGCTCTACTTCCTGTGGCGGCTGGCTACCACCTCGGCCGCGTACCACGCTCCGGTGGCGGTGCGCCTGCGGGGGCCGGTCGACGTGGCGGCGCTCGGCGTGGCGCTGTCGGCGGTGGTGGCCCGGCACGAGGTGCTGCGCACCCGCTACGTCGACGGCGCGCAGGGTCCCGAACAGATTGTCGGCCCGGCTGTCCCGGTGCCGTTGCCGGTGGTGGACGTACCGGCCGGCCGCCGGACGGAAGCGGAGCTGCGCGAGCTGATCGACGCCGAGACGCTGCGCCCGTTCGACCTCGCCGAGGGCCCGGTCCTGCGGGCGATGCTGTACCGGCGGGCACCGGAGGAGCATGTGCTGCTGCTGGTGCTGCACCACATCGCCTGCGACGGATGGTCCCTGCCGATCATGTGGCGGGAGCTGTCCGTGGTCTACGGCGGCGGCGTCGCCGCGGCGGCACAGCTACCACCGCTGCCCGTGCAGTACGCCGACATCGCCTGGTGGCAGCGGCGTCGCAGAGCCGACGGGGAGTACGAGCAGGGCCTGCGTCACTGGCAGGAACGGCTGACGCAGGTGCCCGTGCTGGACCTGCCGACCGCCCGACCCCGGCCGGTGGTGCCCACCTTCGACGGGGATCGGGTACCGGTACGGGTGCCGGCTCCGGTCGCGGACCGACTGCGTGAACTCGGCCGGGCCAGCGGTTGTACCCCGTTCGTCGTGCTGCTCGCCGCCTTCCAGGTGCTGCTGTCGCGGTTGTCCGGTCAGTCGGACATCGCGGTCGGCACCCCCGTGGCCGGGCGGGACTCGGACGCGGTCGCCGGGCTGGTCGGGTTCTTCGCCAACACCGTCGTGCTGCGGGGCGACCTGTCCGGCGATCCCACCTTCACCGAACTGCTCACCCGGATCCGGGCCGTCGTGCTCGATGGACTGGCCCATCAGGACGTGCCCTTCGACCAGGTTGTCGAGCGGATCAACCCGGCGCGGGACGCCAGCGCCACCCCCCTGTTTCAGGTCATGTTCACCACCGACGGGGACGCGGCCGCCGCCAACGATGCCTGGAACCTGGGCGACGTGGCCGTCGAGCCGTACCCGGGGGCGGGGCAGGGCGCACAGGTCGACCTGACCCTCGGTCTGCGCGAGGGCCCCGACGGACTGGCTGGTGAGCTCGAGTACAGCGTGGACCTGTTCGACCGGGACTCCGCCGAGCGGATCGTGGAACACCTGAAGCAGCTGCTCGCCGGCATCGCCACCACACCGGACCGCAGGATCGGTGACTACCACCTGTCGACCAGCCACGAGCGCCGCCAGATCCGGGACTGGAACAACACCAGGCTGACCTACTCGCCGTCAATCTCGATCGAGCAGCACTTCGAGGCGTACGCGGACGCGACACCGGACGCGCCCGCGCTGGTCTGCGACGGTCAGGTCCTCACCTTCGCGGCCGTCGAGGAGCGCGCGAACCGGATCGCGAACCTGCTGCGTCGCCACGGGGTCGGCATCGACGACCGGGTGGCGATCTGCGTCGGCCGTGGCCACGACACGGTCGTCGCGCCACTGGCCGTGCTCAAGGCCGACGCCGCCTTCGTACCGGTGGACCCGGAACAGCCTCGGGCCCGGGTGGCCGTACTCCTGAACGACGCCGCGCCCACGGTGGTGCTCAGCGACGCCGCCACCGCCGCTGACCTGCCACCCGGCCCGTGGCAGGTGGTCCGGCTCGACGACCCGGACGCCCTCGCCGGGGTGCCCGCCGACCGGCCGCCCCGCACCGCACCCCCGTCCGCCCTGGCCTACGTGATCCACACCTCCGGGTCGACCGGTACGCCGAAGGGCGTGATGGTGACGCGGGGCGGCACGGCGAACCTTCGGGCGGCCTGGACGACCTGGGAACCGGGGTCGCTTCGCCGGTGGATGACCATCGCCAGCTCGGCTTTTGACGTCTTCGTTGGTGACCTGGTCCGCAGCCTGACCTTCGGTAGCTGCCTGATCCTCGGCCCCCGGTCGCTCGCCCGTGACCCGCAGGCCCTGGTGGACATGCTCGCCGTGGAAGGCGTTGACGCGTTCGACACGGTGCCCGCCGTACTGACCGCGATCACCGCGCACCTGACGGACACCGGCCGTACCCTGCCCGACCTCAGGCTGCTGATGGTCGGTGCGGACAGCTTCGCGGTCAGCGACTACACGGCCGCGCTGGGGGTGCTGCCCAGCGGGGTGCGGATCGTCAACGCCTGGGGGGCCACCGAGACGTCGATCGACAGCACGATGTTCGCGGCCCGGCCCGGCGTCACCACCGTCTCCGGCATCGTCCCGGTGGGTTCTCCGGTGGCGAACACCGCCGTGCACGTGCTAGACGAGCAGTTGCGTCCGGTGCCGATCGGCGTCGTCGGTGACCTGTACGTCGGCGGTCACGGGGTGACCCGGGGTTACCTCAACCGGCCCGGACTGACCGCCGACCGGTTCCTACCCGACCCGTACGGCAGCGACAGCGGCAGCCGGCTCTACCGAACCGGGGACCGGGGCCGGTGGCTCGCCGACGGTGTCATCGAGTTCATCGGCCGAAGTGACGACCAGGTGCAGATCCGGGGCCACCGGGTCGAGCCCGGCGAGATCGAGACAGTGCTGCGCGGGCACGACGCGGTCAGCGAGGCGTGCGTGGTGGCGATTCGCGACGGAGTGTCCCACCACCGGCTTGTCGCCTACGTCGTGGCCGCGCCCGGCCGTGCCGCGTCCACCGGCGACCTGCGCGCCTACCTGGACGAACGATTGCCGGCCCAGTTGCGGGTCGCGGCCTTCGTGCCGATCGACCGGCTACCCCGCACGCTCAGCGGCAAGGTGGACAAGTCCCGGCTGCCGATGGTCACGCCCGAGGACGATGCCGTGAACCGGGTCGCCCCGCGAGATGACACCGAACGCGCCGTGGCCGAGGTGTGGCGGCAGGTGCTGGGCCGTGCCGACGAAATCGGCGTACACGACGACTTCTTCGAGATCGGTGGGCACTCGCTGCTGGCCACCCGGGTGGTCTTCGGCCTACGTCAGGCGCTCGGGATCGAGCTGCCGGTCCAGGCGGTGTTCGACGCGCCGACGGTCGCCTCGATGGCGGCCCGGCTCGCTACCGCCGGGCCCGCTGACGGCCCGCCGCCGGCACCGGCGCCGCGCCCGGCCGAGGGGATGCCGCTGTCGTACGCGCAGGAGCGGCTCTACTTCCTCTGGCAGTACGCACCGGAGTCACCTGCCTACAACATGCCGGTCGCGGTGCGCCTGCATGGGGCGCTCGATGAGGGCGCCCTCGCCGGTGCCCTGGGCGACGTGGTCGCCCGGCACGAGATCCTGCGAACCCGCTACCTCGCCACCGAAGAGGGGCCGGTGCAGGTCGTCGACCCGCCGCTGCCGGTCGCGCTGCCGGTCCTCGCGGTCGGCGGACTCGCCGACGACCTGGTGAGCCGGATCCTGCACGACGAGTGGGCCCGACCCTTCGACCTCGCCGGGGGCCCGGTGGTGCGTGGCTGCCTGCTGCGGGTCGACGAGCACGAACACGTCCTGCTCGTCGTGCTGCATCACATCGCCTACGACGGTTGGTCCCACCAGATCGTGTGGCGGGAGGTGGCCGAGTGCTACCGAGCCCGCCGCGCCGGCACCGTACCTCAGCTCGACCCGGTGGCCCTGCACTACGCCGACTTCGCCTGGTGGCAACGGCAGCGGCAGGCGCACGGTCGGTACGAGGGAGCGCTCGGCTACTGGCATCGGCAGCTAGCCGATCTCACGGTGCTACGCCTGCCGACCGACCGTCCGCGCCCCGCGATGCCCAGTTTCGCCGCCGACCGGGTACGCCTGGAGTTGCCCGAGCAGACCGTACGGCAGCTGCGAGAGCTGGCTGCGGCGCGAGGCGTCACGCCGTTCATGGTGCTACTCGCCGCCTTTCAGGTGCTCCTCGCACGGCTGAGCGGCCAGCGTGACATCGCGGTGGGCACGCCGGTCACCGGCCGCAGCCGCCCCGAACTCTCCGATGTCGTCGGATTCCTGGTCAACAGCGTCGTCGTGCGTACCGAACTCGGCGACACCCCGCACGGTCCGACCTTCGTCGAGTTGCTGGAACGGGTACGGGGCACGGTGCTCGGCGCGTTGCGCCACGCGGAGGTGCCCTTCGATCAGGTGGTGGAGCGGCTCAATCCGGTCCGGGACCAGAGCCTGTCGCCGTTGTTCCAGGTGATGTTCACCCTGGCGGGCGCCGAGGACGAGCCCGCCGATCTTGTCGATGTCGAGGTGCGGACGCAGGACCTGGCGCTCACCTCGCTCCAGTTCGACCTGGCGCTGATGATGCACCTCTCCGGTGACCAACTCACCGGGGAGCTCTACTACGCCACCGACCTGTTCGACGGTGGCACCGTCACGCTGCTGGCCGAGCGGCTGGTACGCCTGCTGAGCAACCTGGTGAGCGAGCCGACGACACCGGTCTGCCAGGTCGAGATCCTGGCCGAACGGGAACGGCGTGATCTGCTCAGCACCTGGGCGGGCAGGGCAGGCGAGCCCTCCGCCACGACACTCGCCGAACTCTTCGAGGCACAGGTCGCCGCCACCCCGTCCGCGCCCGCCGTGGAGGCGGGCGGCCGGAGCCTCCGCTACGCCGAACTCAACGAGCGGGCCAACCGGCTAGCTCGCGCCCTGGTCGCCCGTGGGGTCGGCCCGGAGCGGACGGTCGCGCTCGCGTTGCCCCGCTCGATCGACCTGATCGTCGCCATCGTAGCGGTGGCCAAGACCGGCGGCGCCTACCTGCCGGTGGACCTCTCGTACCCCGCCGAACGGCTCGCCTTTCTGCTGGACGACAGCGCACCGACGGTGGTCCTCACCACGCGGGCCGGTCTGGCCGTACCGCCGGTGGCCGCGGCGGCCGGGCGGGTCGTGCTGGAGGAGCTCGACCTGACCACGGCAGCCCCGGCGAACCTGTCCGATCTGGACCGTCTCGGCCCGTCGCGCGCCGCCCACCCGGCGTACGTCATCTACACCTCGGGCTCCACAGGTGTCCCGAAGGGCGTCGAGGTGACCCACAGCGGCCTCGCTGGGCTGCTGGCCAACCAGATCGCCCGGCACGACGCCGGACCCGGTGCGCGGGTGTCGCAGCTGGTGTCACCGAGCTTCGACGTGATGGTGGCGGAGGTGTCGATGGCGCTGCTGGCCGGTGGCTGCCTCGTGCTGGCGCCTGCCACCCTCGCAGGCGAGGAACTGTACGCCTATCTCGCCCAGCACCAGATCAGTCATGCGCACATCCCGCCCTCGGTGCTGGCCACCGTTCCGCAGCGGGAGCTGACGCACCTGAGCACGATCGTGACCGGTGGCGAGGGGTGCCCGCCCGACGTGGCCGCCTTCTGGTCGACCGGCCGTCGGATGGTGATGGCCTACGGCCCGACCGAGGCGAGCATCGATGTCAGCTCGCGAAGCTACGACCCGGCCTGCCCCCCGGACCCGGGCACCGTACGCGCCGACATCGGCCGTCCGATCGCGGGCGTGCGAGTGTACGTGCTGGACGAGGGGCTGCGCCCGGTCGCGCCGGGGGCGGCCGGTGAGTTGTATGTGACCGGTCCCGGGCTGGCCCGGGGTTACCGGGCCCGACCCGGCCTGACGGCCTCCCGGTTCGTGGCCGACCCGTACGGGCCGGCCGGCTCGCGCATGTACCGCACCGGCGACGTGGTGTGCTGGCGGCCCGATGGCGGGTTGAACTTCCTGGGCCGGGCCGACGAGCAGGTCAAGGTGCGCGGGTTCCGGGTGGAACTCGGCGAGATCGAGGCGGTGCTGGCTGCCGGCCCACAGGTGGGGCAGGTGGCGGTGGTGGTCCGCGAGGACCGCCCCGGCGACCAGCGGTTGGTGGGCTACGTGAGCGCGGCGGACGGTGCCCAGGTCGATATGGAGGCGGTGCGGGCAGCGGCGGCCGAGCGGCTGCCCGGTTTCATGGTGCCGTCGGCCATCGTGCTGCTGGAGGCGTTGCCCCTGACGCCGAACGGCAAGCTGGACCGAGCGGCGCTGCCGGCACCGGACCTGGGCACGGGCGGCGGCCGGCTGCCAGTCGGTCACCGGGAGTCGGTGCTGTGCGGGCTGTTCGCCGAGGTGCTGGGCATCGACCGGGTCGGTGTCGACGACGGCTTCTTCGACCTGGGCGGGCACTCGCTGCTCGCGACGCGACTGGTCGCCCGGGTGCGGTCGGTGCTGGGGGTGGAGCTGACCGTCCGCGCGCTGTTCGAGAATCCGACTGTCGCCGCCCTCGCCAGGGCCGTCGACCCCACCCTGCCCGCCCGCCCGTCGGTCCGCGCGGTGCCGCGCGGTGAGCGTATTCCCCTTTCCTTCGGCCAGCAGCGCCTGTGGTTCCTGGACCGAATGGACGGAACCGACACCGGTGCCCGGAACACGCCGGTCGCGCTGCGCCTGGCCGGCCCGCTCGATGTGGACGCGTTGGTCGCCGCCATAGCCGACCTTGTCGCGCGGCACGAGCCGCTGCGGACGGTGTTCGGCGAGGACGCCGGAGCGCCGTTCCAGACGGTGCTGCCCCCGACCCGGCCGCCGATGCCGGTGCGGGACACCACCGAGGCGGACCTCCCCGACGCGCTGGCCAAGGCGACCGCGGGCGGCTTCGACCTTGCCGCGCAGATTCCGCTACGCGCACATCTGTTCCGCCTTGATCCGGAACTCCACGTCCTCCTGCTGGTCATCCACCACATCGCCGTCGACGGGGCGTCGCTCGCGCCACTGAGCCGAGACCTGGCCGACGCCTACACGCTGCGTCGCGAGGGCCGGGTGCCGCAGTGGCCGCCGCTGCCGGTGCAGTACGCCGACTACGCCGTCTGGCAGCGGGAGATCCTGGGTGACGACGCTGACCGCGACAGCGAAATCAGCCGGCAGCTCGACTACTGGCGGACGAATCTGGCCGGGTCGCCGGAGGAACTGGCCCTGCCCACCGATCGGACCCGCCCTCCAGTCGCCAGCTACGCGGGCGACACCGTCGCCCTGAGCCTGGCCGCCGACCAGCACGACGCGCTGTTGAAACTGGCTCGCGACCGGCGGTCGAGCCTGTTCATGGTGGTGCAGGCCGGACTCGCGGCGCTGCTGTCGAGGATGGGCGCGGGCACCGACATCCCGATCGGCACCCCGTCGGCGGGCCGGGGCGATCCGGCGTTGGAGGCGATGGTCGGCTACTTCGTCAACACCCTGGTGCTGCGTACCGACCTCAGTGGCGATCCCACCTTCGCCGAACTGCTCGACCGGGTTCGGGACACCGACCTGGCCGCATACGACAACCAGGACGTCCCTTTCGAACGTGTGGTGGAGGCGGTCAGTCCGACCCGTTCGCTGGCCCGGTTCCCGCTGTTCCAGGTGCTGCTGGCGTTCCAGAACAACGCCGCCGCCGCGTTCGACTTCGCGGGCCTGCGGGTCAGCCACGAGGCGGTCCGGCACGGAGTGTCGGAGTACGACCTGACTCTGGACGTGTTCGAGGACTACGGCCCGGATGGCTCCCCAGCGGGTCTGCGCGGCTACCTGGAGTACTCGACCGATCTCTTCGACGAGCCGTCCGTGAGTGCGCTGGCCGAACGCCTGGTGCGGCTGCTGACCTCTGCCGCCACCGATCCGCACCTGCCGGTGAGCGAGCTGGAGGTGATGTCGGACGACGAACGCCGCGCACTCACCGAGGACTGGATGGGCCCGAGCCTGCCCGCGCCGCCGGTCCGGCTGGTCGACCTGCTCGTCGAGCAGGTGTCCCGTACCCCTGACGAGATCGCCGTGGTCCATGACAGCCAGCGGATGACCTTCGCCGAGTTGGACGGGCGGGCCAACCGACTGGCGCGGCTGCTCATCGACCGGGGGGTCGGCCCGGAGCTGGTGGTCGCCCTGGCCGTGCCACGCTCGGCCGACATGATCGTGGCCCTGTTCGCGGTGCTCAAGGCCGGCGGCGCCTACCTGCCGTTGGACCTGGAGCATCCGGCGGACCGGCTGGCCTTCATGCTGGCCGATGCGGCACCGGTGGTCGTTCTCGGCACCGCCGACGGCCTGGCCGCGCTGCCGCGGCTGGCCACTCCCGTGGTCCAACTCGACCACGACGCGGTACGCGCCGAACTGGCCGCGCTCTCCGACGCGGAGCTGACCGACCCGGAGCGGCTCCAGCCGCTGCGACCGGAGAACCCCGCATATGTCATCTACACCTCCGGGTCGACGGGCCGGCCGAAGGCGGTGGTGATCGAGCACCGGGGCATGGTCAACCTCTACTGGAGCCATCGACACACATTCTTCCGGCCAGAGGTGGCAGCCGCCGGCGGTGGCCGGCTGCGGATCGGCTTCACCGCGCCACTGACCTTCGACACGTCGTGGGACTCCCTGCTGTGGATGCTCGACGGTCACGAGCTGCACGTGATCAACGACTTCGTCCGCCGGGACGCGGAGGCTTTCGTCGACTACATCGACCGGCAGCGGATCGGCTTCGTCGACCTCACGCCGTCGTTCATGCAGCAACTCGTAGCGGCCGGCATGTTCGCCGCCGGCCGGCACCACCCGACGGTGCTGATGGTCGGTGGTGAGGCTGTCACCGAAACGCTGTGGGACGCGATGCGCTCCGCGCCGGACACGGCCAGCTACAACTTCTACGGCCAGACGGAATGCTCGAACGACACCGCCTCGTACCGGGTCGCCGACGGGGACGTACCGCTGATCGGCAAGCCCATCCTCAACTCCCGCCTGTACGTGCTGGACGAGGCTCTTCGGATGGTGGCGCCGGGTGCGGCAGGGGAACTGTACGTGGCGGGTGCCGGACTCGGCCGCGGGTACTGGGGGCGTGCGGGGCTGACCTCGACCCGGTTCGTCGCCGACCCGTTCGGCCCACCCGGCACCCGCATGTACCGCACCGGGGACCTGGTGCGCTGGGGGTTGGACGGCAACCTCGGCTTCGTCGGCCGGGCCGACGACCAGGTGAAGGTACGCGGCTTCCGGGTGGAACTGGGCGAGATCGAGGCGGTGCTGGCCGCGGACCCCACGGTCGGCCAGGTCGCGGTCGTGGTGCGCGAGGACCGTCCCGGTGACCAGCGGCTGGTCGGCTACGTCTGCCCGGTCGCCGGCGGACGGGTCGACGTGGCCGCGCTGCGGGCCGGGGCCGGCCGGCAGCTTCCAGGCTTCATGGTGCCGTCGGCGCTGGTGTCGATGGACTCGCTGCCGCTGACCCCCAACGGCAAGCTGGACCGGTCGGCGCTGCCCGTGCCGGAGTCGACCGGCGGTGCCGGTGGCCGGGGACCGGCCGGCCCCCGTGAGGTGGTGCTGTGCGGTCTGTTCGCCGAGGT
This sequence comes from Verrucosispora sp. WMMD573, assembly GCF_027497175.1. NCBI lineage: Bacteria > Bacillati > Actinomycetota > Actinomycetes > Micromonosporales > Micromonosporaceae > Micromonospora > Verrucosispora sp. WMMD573. Next base: position 2,525,510 of record NZ_CP114901.1, read on the forward strand.
GCTGGGCATCGATTCGGTCGGCGTCGATGACGGTTTCTTCGACCTGGGCGGCCACTCCCTACTGGCGACCCGCCTGGTGTCGCGGGTGCGTACGGCCCTGGGGGTGGAGCTGACCATCCGGACGCTGTTTGAGAATCCCACTGTCGCCACTCTGGCCCCGGCCATCGAGTCCGGGGTGACATCGGATCCGTTCGACGTGCTCCTGCCGATGCGTGCGCACGGGGACGGCGAGCCGCTGTTCTGCGTACATCCGGTCGGTGGGCTGAGCTGGTGCTACTCGGGACTGCTCCGGCAGGCGGGCATCGCTCGCCCGATCTACGGGCTGCAGGCGCGTGGCGCGAACGGCGGCGCGTTGCTGGCCGGCAGCGTCGAGGAGATGGCCGACGACTACCTCGTCGAGATTCGACGGATCCAGCCGCGCGGCCCCTACCACCTGCTCGGCTGGTCCTTCGGCGGCCTGGTTGCACATGCCATGGCCACCCGGCTGCAGGCCGACGGCGAGCGCGTCGCGGTGCTCACGCTGATCGACAGCTACCCGGCGACCGACGTGGCGGACGTGCGGGTCGAGACCGAGGTGGAAGCCCGTGCGCTGCTCTTCGACGCCCTCGGTCTGCCGGAGTCGTCCGCCGACCGGGGTGAGGCGACCGGTCCCTCCGACGGCGGACTCCGGCCGAAACCGGACGACGAACTGCTCGACGCCAAGTCCGTTGAGGCGCTGACCGGGGTGGTGCTGAACAACGCCCGCCTGATGGACGCGTTCACGCCTCGGCGCTTTCACGGCGACATGCAGTTGTTCGTGGCCATGCGGACCTGGGACGACCGGCTCGACCCCGCCGCGGTGTGGCGGACGTACGTCGAGGGTCAGGTCGACGTGGTGCGGGTCGACTGCGAACACGACCGGATGACGCAGGCCCCGGCGCTGGACAGCATCGGCCCGGCGGTGGCCGACCGGCTGCGAGACGCCCGCGGCCATTGAAATCCCCAGGACAGAGAGGAACCACCGATGACGCAGTCGGATGACATCCGTTTCAAGGTCGTGATCAACCACGAGGAGCAGTACTCGGTGTGGTGGTCGGACCGGCCCAACCCGCCGGGCTGGCAGGACGAGGGCACCGACGGCACCCGCAAGGAGTGCCTCGACCACATCGACCGGGTGTGGAAGGACATGCGGCCACGCAGCGTGCGGACCGCTCAGTCAGCGACCCAGGGAGCGTAGGGATGATGATTCGCGACGTTGTCATCGTCGGTGGCGGAACCGCCGGCTGGATGACCGCCACCTACCTCAAGACCGCCTTTCGGGACCGGATCTCGGTGACCCTCGTGGAGTCGGCGGCGGTCGGCACGATAGGCGTCGGCGAGGCGACCTTCAGCACCATCCGGCACTTCTTCGACTACCTGGGCCTCGACGAACGCGAGTGGATGCCGCAGTGCAGCGGCTCCTACAAGCTGGCCATCAAGTACGACAACTGGCGCGGCGACGGCAGCCACTTCTATCACCCGTTCGAGCGGCTGCGTACCTCCGACGGGTTCACCGCGGCGGAGTGGAACCTGGCCCTCGGCGACCCGACCGAGAGCTTCGACCGGGGCTCGTTCATCACGCCATACCTGTGCGAGGCCCAGCGTTCGCCCCGGATGCTCGACGGCAGTCTCTTCACCACAAGCCTGGACGGCGACCTGGGTCGTTCCACCCTCGACGAGCAGCGGGCCCAGTTTCCCTACGCCTACCACTTCGACGCCGCACTGATGGCCCGTTACCTGACCAAGCTGGGTGTCGCCCAGGGCGTACGGCACGTCGTCGACGACGTGGTGGGCGTGGGGCAGGACGAACGCGGCTGGATCACCCACGTCAGCACCCGCAACCAGGGGCCTGTGACCGGCGACCTGTTCGTGGACTGCACCGGCTTCCGGGGTCTCCTGATCAACCAGACGTTGCGGGAACGGTTCATCTCCTTCACCGATGTGCTGCCGAACAACCGCGCGGTGGCGCTGCGGGTACCCCGGGACATGGCTGAACACGGGATCGCGCCCTACACCAGGGCCACCGCCAAGGGAGCCGGCTGGATCTGGACCATCCCGCTGTACGGCCGGATCGGTACCGGCTACGTGTACTCCGACGAGTTCTGCGAGCCAGAGGAGGCGGAGCGCACGCTGCGTGAGTTCGCCGCGCCCGGTCAGGACGACCTGGAGGCCAATCACATCCGGATGCGGATCGGCCGCAACGAGCGGTCCTGGGTGAACAACTGCGTGGCGGTCGGCCTGTCCAGCGGCTTTGTCGAGCCGCTGGAGTCCACCGGCATCTTCTTCATCCAGCACGCCATCGAGCAGCTGGTGAAGCACTTCCCGGACAGCACCTGGGACCAAACACTGATCCGCGGCTACAACGACAAGGTCGCCCGGGTGATCGACGGAGTGAAGGAGTTCCTGGTCCTGCACTACGTCGCCTCGCCCCGTCAGGACACCCCGTACTGGCGCGAAACCAAAATGCGCAGCATTCCGGACGGGCTGGCTGAGCGGTTGGAGACAGCCGCGGTACGGGTGCTCGATGAGAGCACGATCTACCCCTATTACCACGGGTTCGAGGTGTATTCGTGGATCACCATCACGCTGGGCATGGGGTTGGCTCCGAAGACCGCCCGTCCGGCTGTGGCGCACATCGACCCGACGCGGGCGGCGGCTGAGTTGGCAGCGATCCGGTCGGACGCCGCGCGACTGGTCGACACGCTGCCCAGCGCGTACGAGTACCTAAACACAATTCAGCCGGTACCGGTGGCTCAGTCATGACCGTCGTACCGACGCGGCCGGCTGCCGAACCGGGCCTGGTGCAGGGGTGCCGGACCTTCATGAGCGGCTTCCCCACCGGGGTGGCCGTCGTCACCAGCGTCGACGCTGCGGGCGCACCGTGGGGACTCACCTGCTCGTCGCTGATGAGCGTCACCCTGGAGCCACCGACGCTGCTGGTGAGCCTGCGGGTGGGCAGCCGGACGCTGGCCGCCATCGAGGACCGGGGGCGATTCGGGGTCAACCTGCTGCACGCCCGGGGGCAGCGGACCGCGGAGGTCTTCGCCGCCGGTCAGCCGGACCGATTTCACCAGGTGGTTTGGCGCCCCCGGGGCGATGACCGCCTGCCGTGGCTGGTGGAGGACGCGTGCGGGTTCGCGGCCTGCATCCGGTCCGACGTCCGCGTCGTCGGCGACCACGCACTGGTGGTGGGGCAGGTCGTCGAAGTGCAGTACACCGCCGACACGCCGCTGCTGTACGGGCTGCGCCAGTACTCGACGTGGCGGCCCTCGACCGTGGAAGGGTCTACATGCGCCAGCTAGCCCTCGTCAACATGCCGTTTGCCGATCGGCGTCGGCCGTCGTTCGGGCTCAGCCAGCTGTCCGCGCTGGTACGTCGCGACTTCGCGACCGAATTCGACGTTCGGGTGTGTTACCTCAACCATGACTTCGTCCGTTACTTCGGCGCACAGGAGTACGACGCCATCGCCGGAGACATGGACTTTCACGTCGCCGGTGTGGGGGACTGGATGTTCCGGCAACTCGCCTTTCCGGAACTGCCCGACAATGTCGACGAATACTTCAGTCGCTACTTCACCGGACCGGCAAAGGCCGCCCTGCGGCGGACGGTGCTGCGCCGTCGTGAGGGCCTGACGGACTTCCTGCTCAGCATGATCGACAAGTATCGGCTCGACGAGGCCGAACTGCTCGGGTTCAGTTCGATGTTCACCCAGAACCTGCCCAGCCTCGCGGCGGCCCGGCTGGTCAAGGGGCGCAACCCGGCGGTGACCACGCTGATGGGGGGCGCGAACTGCGAGGCGCCGATGGGCGCGGCTCTGGCGCGGCACTGCCCGCAGCTCGATTTCGTCTTCTCCGGCCCCGCCCTGGTCACCTTCCCCGAGTTCCTGCGTAGCGTGCTGAACGACGACCTGGACCGTGCGCACCAGATCAGAGGCGTGGTGACTCGGCGCAACCAGATGGAGAGCCGGTACCGCAAGGCGATCGGCCCCAACGCCGACATCGACGACTACTTCGACCCGGACTACACCGAGTTCCGGGCCTCGTTCGAGCAGATGGTGCAGCTGCCGGCCGCCGCCGCGGAGCCGATGTTGTTCTTCGAGACCTCCCGTGGCTGTTGGTGGGGGGAGCGGGCGCACTGCACGTTCTGCGGCCTCAACGGCCAGACCATGGCCTACCGGGCGATGCGGCCGGAGAACGCGCTCAAGCAGTTCGACTGGCTGTTCTCGCACGCGCCGTGGGCGACGAAGTACTGCTGCACGGACAACATCATGCCGATGGACTACCTCACCGAGGTGTTCCCGAAACTCGACCCGCCCGAGGACATCTCGATTTTCTACGAGGTGAAGGTGGGTCTGGACATCGAGGACATGGCGGTGCTGAAACGCGCCGGGGTCAACGAGATCCAGCCCGGCATCGAGGCGATGGCGACGCCGACGCTCAAGCTGATGCGCAAGGGCACCTCGTCGTTCCAGAACATCCAGTTCCTCAAGAACTGTCTGCGGTTCGGCATTTCCCCGGTGTGGAACCTGTTGATCGGGTTCCCCGGTGAGGCGGAGGAGACCTACCGGCGGTATGTGGAGGATCTGCCGCTGCTGTCCCACCTGCCGCCGCCGCAGGGGTGCTTCCCGGTCCGCTTCGACCGATTCAGCCCCTACTTCAACAACGCGGCCGAGTACGGGCTCGACCTTGAGCCGGTGGATCACTACCGGCTCACGTACCCCTTCGACCCGGAGGGGCTACGCGACGTTGCCTACTACTTCGCCGACCAGAACGTCTCCGACTACATGATCTCGGCGGCGACCTGGATACGTCCGCTGCGCGACCGGGTCGACCAGTGGAACGCGGCCTGGGTGGCGAGCGGTGGGCCCGTGCTGAGCCTCACCCGGGCCGACGGAGTCACCACCATCCGAGACACGCGGTCAGGCCAGGAAAACAGCTACCTGCTCGATGACGTCGACACGGAGTTGCTGCTGCATCTCGACAAGCCGGTACGGGTGGACAAGCTCGCCACCGAGTTGCCGCACCTGGCGGACGTGCTTCAGAGCCGGCTGGCCGGGTTGCGCGAGCGACGGCTGCTCTTCTTCGAGGGGCACCGGGTGATGAGTCTCTGTGTTTCCGACAGTGATGTCGATCCGATGCCCCGGCCCCGCCGCACCGTGGTCGGTGGGACGAGGTCGCTACCGCTGTCGCCGACCCGACCAGCGCCGGACATCCGGGATCTGTCCGTGCCCGTGGCCTAGGCCCGGATCGAAGGAGCCAGTCATGCCGATCGTGGTGGCCAACGGTACGAGGATCAACTATGCCGAGCGTGGTGCGGGTGAGCCGGTCGTCCTGGTGATGGGAACCGGCAGTCCGGGCAGCGTCTGGCAACTGCACCAGGTGCCGGCACTGGTGGCGGCCGGCTACCGGGTCCTCACCTTCGACAACCGAGGGATCTCGCCGTCGCCGCCGGGTGCCGCGAAGCCAACGGTGGAGGACATCGTCGGCGATGTCGTCACGCTGGTGGAGCGCATCTGCGGCGGTCGGGCCCGACTGATCGGCACGTCGATGGGCGCGCACGTGGTGCAGGAGGTGATGGTTGCCCGTCCGGACGTCGTGCAGCAGGCGGTGCTGATGGCGACCCGGGGCCGGACCGACACCTTCCGGGGAGTGCTCGCCTCGGCGGAGGCGACCATCGCCCTGGGGGAGGCCAAGCTTCCACCGCGGACGTACGCCGTTTGGCGGCTGATCCAGAGCCTTTCTCCGCACACGCTCAACGACGAGGAGCAGGCGCGTTCCTGGCTGGACCTGATGGAGTTCTTTCCACCCTCCATCGAGGTAGCAGAAGCTCAGACGGAACTGGAACGGATGGCTGACCGGCTCGACGCGTACCGCCGGCTCACGCCGCCGCCGGACGGCTGCCTGGTGATCGGCTTCGCCGACGATCTGGTGACGCCGCCGCACCTGGGGCGGGAGGTGGCCGAGAGCATTCCCGGCGCTCGTTTCGAGGAAGTCCCCCGGTGCGGGCATTTCGGCTATCTGGAGCGCCCGGAAGCCGTCAACGCCTTGCTCGTCGAGTTTCTTCGGTCAAGCGTCCGATGACCACGTCCTGCAATGGATTGTGCGCCGTCCCGTGCCGCGAGCGTGATGCCGGCAAAGGGCGACAAATGCGTAATCGAAGCGAATAGGAGGTAATTATGGAAGCTTCATTGGTGGATCCTCTGGTAAGTATCGCGGCGCACGAGGTGAACTCGGAGCAGTTGGCCGAGGCGCGCGAGCATCTCTCCCGGTTCGGTCTCGCGAAACTGTCCTTCATCGTGCCGGAGGAGGTGAAGGCTGCCGTCGCGGCCGAGGTGCTGGAGCTGGTCGGTGCGGCGGGTGTCCGCCGTGACCTGCGCTTCGCGTCGACCGGCAACACCCTACGGAGAATGCGAAACGTGCGGCGCGACGAGGTAGTGCGCCGCAGCACCGTCATCCCGGCGATCTATCACTCGGAGGCACTGCTCGAATTGCTCACCGAGGTGGCTGGGGAGGCCGTGCTGCCGTGCCCGTACGAGCCGGAGCAGTACGTGATCACCCGGCTGGAGGAGTCCGGCGACACGCACGGCTGGCACTGGGACGACTACGCCTTCGCATTAGTGTGGATCATCGAGTGCCCGGCGGTCGAGCACGGCGGTTTCGTGCAGTGCGTGCCCGGCACGACGTGGAACAAGAACGACCCGCAAATTCATCGAGCGTTCCTTGACGGGCCGACATATTCGGCCTCGTTCGTGCCCGGCGACCTGTATCTGATGCGCACCGACACCACCCTGCACCGGGTATATCCAATTACCGCAGGGATCCGCACGATCATCAATATGGGATATGCCGCCACCACGGATCTGGAACGGCATATCTCACACGAAACCATGGACGCGTTGTGGGCCGAATCGGCTCCGGCGGCGCCCTGATCCACCAAGGAGGAAACAATGACCGACACAACTGCTGCGGCACGTCCGACAACGACTCCCTCATACACGGTCGGTGCCGCCGCCAGCCTCTTCTCGTCCTATGTGGTCACCGCGGCCATCTCCGCCAGCCACCAGCTCGGCCTGCTCGACCTGCTGCACGCCGAGGGCGGGACCGACGTCGCCACGGCGGCCGGCAACCGTCTGGACCACGGTGTCGTCCGCCGCCTGCTGGACACCATGGTCTGGGCGAAGGTGGTGGACACCGATGGCGACCGTTACATCGTCGGCCCGGGTTTCGCGGACGTGTTCGCCGCCCGCGGCTACTTCTACTGGGTGGTCAAGGGCTGCGGCGAGTTGTTCTCCATCGCTCCCGACGTCGCGGCACCGGAGCAGCGGGTCGGCGACTTCTACCACCGCGACATGCGAGCTGTGGCGATCGGTTCCCGCCTGATCGGCGACAGCGAGGTGGAACCCCTCTTCGACGAGATCATCACCGGGTTGGACTTCGGCACGATCGCCGACCTTGGCTGTGGTTCCGGGCAACGCCTGATCCGAATCGCCGAGCGTGATCCGTCAGTGACCGCAGTCGGTGTCGACATCGCTCAGGGCTCGGTGGAACTGGCCGAGAAGTCGGTGGCCGACGCGGGCCTGGAGGGTCGGGTGCACATCGTGCGGGGTGACGTGCTGACCCTGGAGCCCGCCGAGGTCTTCGCGGACGTGGAGGTGGTGACCTGTGTCTTCATGGGGCACGACTTCTGGCCGATGCAGCGGTGCGTGGATGGGCTGGCGAACCTGCGGCGGGCGTTCCCGAACGTCAAGCGGCTGCTGCTCTGCGACGTGGTCCGCACCCCGGGTCCGGCCAGCCCGGAGACGACCACCATCTTCACCCTCGGCTTCGAGCTGATCCACGCGCTGATGGGCGTCTACATCCCGAGTCGGGAGGAGTGGCTGTCGGCGTTCCGCGCGGCCGGTTGGCAGCTGGTCCGCGAACGTCAGGTGGCCGCGCCGCCGTCCGGGATCCTGTTCGAGTTGGTCCCGTCCGCCCCTCGGAGCGCCTGAGATGTCCAACCCGTTCGACCGGCAGGACGGCACCTACCTGGTGCTGGTGAACGCCGAGACGCAGTACTCCCTGTGGCCCGAGTCGAACCCGGTACCAGCCGGCTGGTCGGTGGCGCACGGTCCGGCGGGTCGGGACGACTGCCTCGCCTTCGTCGAGGCCACCTGGACCGACATGCGGCCGGCGAGCCTGGTCCGGGCGATGGCGGCGGACTCTGGAGTGTCGCAGTGAGCAACGACTGGCCCCGCTATCAACTCAGCGACGCCGATCTCGCGTCGTTGGCCTCGATCGCCGAGACGATCCGGTCGGCACCGTTCGCTGACCCTCTTCGCCCCGAGTTCTACGACCGAAACAGGTACGCGGTGCGGCACCTGCCGCCCGGCCTGTGGGAGTTCCTGGACGAGTTCCGGCACGGCGAGCCGGCGGCGGCCTGCTCGGTCCACGGCTTCCCGATCGACGATCGGGAAGCTGGGCCGACGCCGAGGCACTGGAACGCCGAGCAGCGTGGCGCCCAGGTCACCGAGGTCGAGGTGTTCATGGCGCTGTGCGGCATGGCGTTGGGGGATCCTTTCACCTGGGCCACGCTTCAGGATGGACGGCTGGTGCAGAACATCGTGCCGATCGCCGGAGACGAGGAGCGGCAGAACGGGCACGGTAGCGAGGCGTTGCTGGAGTTCCACACCGAGGATGCGTTCCATCCGCACCGTTGCGACTACCTGTTGCTGTTCGGCGTGCGCAACGAGGACAAGGTGGCCACCACGGTGGCGTCGGTCCGGGACCTGACCCTGGACGCGGCCGACGTCGAGGTGCTCCGGCAGCCCCGGTATCACATCCGACCCGACGACGAGCACATTCGCCAGCTCACCCTGAGCCAGCCGGACCACCCGGCGCTCAGGTTGGTCGAGCGGATGCGGGACGCTCCGGAGCCGGTGGCGGTGCTGTTCGGCGATCCGGCGCGGCCGTACCTGCGGATCGACCTGCCGTTCATGCAGTGCGTGGGGGGCGACGACGACGTCACCGCCCAACGTGCGCTGGACGCGCTGCACACGCAGCTGCTCGCGCATCAGCACGATGTGGTGGTGGAGCGCGGGACGCTGCTGATCGTGGACAACTACCAGGCGGTGCACGGCCGCAAGTCGTTCCGGGCCCGCTACGACGGGACCGACCGGTGGCTCAAGAAGATCACGGTCAGCCGCAACCTGCGGAGGGCCACCGGGGCGCCGGCTAGGAGTCGGGTGCTCGTCTGACCAGGAAAGACCAGGACCACCGGGGTGGGCGCGGTGTGGCGCCCACCACGGCCACACAGGAAGGGCAGAGTCCGATGCGGTCGGTAATCATTTCCGGTGCCTCCAGTGGCATCGGCTGGGCGACAGCGCAACGCTTCGCCAGCGGCGGCGACCGGGTCATCAACCTCGACGTAGGACCTCCCACCGTTCCGCACCACCCTGCGGTGACGTGGATCGAAGCCGATGTTGCGGACTGGTCGGCGACCCGCGCCGCGGTACGGCAGGTGGCCGAGACAGGGCCGATCGACGTGGTGATCGCGAACGCGGGAGTCAGCGTCCGGCACGGTGTGTTGGAGCTGACCGAGGCCGATGCGCGCCGGGTCGTCGACGTCAACCTGCTCGGCGTGCTGGGGTTGTGGCAGGCTGCGGCCAGGGTGATGGTGCAGCAGCAGGCCGGGGTCCTGCTGGCCACCGCCTCGGTCAATGGAGCACGGGGGTACCCGTTCTACGCCGACTACAACGCCACCAAGGCCGGCATCGTGGCGCTGTGTCGGACTTTCGCCCTGGAACTGAGTCCCTGGATCCGGGTGGCGTGCGTCAGCCCTGGGGCGGTGCTGACGCCGATGCAACTGGCCGAGTACACGCCGGCCATGCTTGACGACGTGAACGCCAAGATCCCGGCCGGACGGCACGCCGCGCCGGACGAGATCGCTGCGGCGTTTCACTACCTAGCCTCCGCAGAGGCGAGTTTCCTCACCGGCCAGGAGTTGGTCATCGACGGCGCGGAAACGGCCGGAGCGACCACCGCTGTGTTCGGTACCGGCACGAAGGTCGAGGCGGTGGCATGAGCGAGCGGATCATCAGGCTGAGCGTGGTCGGGCCGTATGACGGTGCGACGCGGAACGAGGTCTTGGCATGAATCTACGACAGCGGGAGTCGGCGCAGACCAGAAAGACGGTGTTGTGGGTGATGGCTGGTTTGGTGGTGTTTCTGGTGTTGGCCGGTGCGGGCTCGATCGTCTTCCTGACCGCGCGCAGCGGTGGCGTCGCCAAGGATTTGGTGGACGACTACTACCGCACGCTGGAGGAGAGGCGCTTCGACGACGCGTACGGGATGCTCTGCCCCGAGGTCCGCGCCGACCAGTCTCCGGAGGCGTTCGCGTCGGCGATCGATGCCCGGCTGCCAAGCTCCCACGAGATGACCGGTGAGCTGCGGGTCAACGGTCTACCGTGGAAGACGACCGGCACCGTGGGAGTCCGCGTCAACTACGCCGACGGCACGACGCAGGACCGGATGGTGTCACTGCTCCGCGAGGACGGTGGCTGGCTGATCTGCGAAGCGTCGGCGTGAGTGGCCGCGCCCGCGCCCCGGGGTGCCGCATGACGGCCCCTCCGGGGCGGGGGCGCGGGCGAGATCACAGCCAGCGTTGCCGGACCGCGTTGGCACCAGCCTGGAAGCGGCTCTCCGCGCCGAGCCGGGCGGTCAGGTCGGACATCATTCGCTGGACGGTACGCACCGACAGCCCGAGTTTGCGGGCGGTCACCTCGTCAGTGTTGCCGTCGCCGAGCAACTGGAGCAACTGGCGTTCGGTCGGTTCGAGCCCGTTCTCGTCGACAGTCGCCGCGGCGCCGAACGGCGTGGCTGTCGACCAGGCGTGGTCGAACAGCGCGCTGAGCGCCGCGGTGATTCCCTCGTTGTGGATCTCGATGGCGCCCTTTCGGGCGTCGTTGGGGTCGACTGGAAGCAACGCGATGCGGCGATCCACGATGACCATCTGGAACAGGACCACCGGAAGACAACGGGTCTCGCCGCCCAGGCCGTTGAACCAGCGGGCGTACGCGAGGGTGCCCGGATCGTTGCGGAAGCTTTCCTGGTAGATCGACTTGATGGTGACACCCCGCTCCAGCGCTTCCTGGTTGACCGGCTTGCTGGCGGCCATCGCGTCCGGCCGGTGCGCGCCGCCCGGGTTGAACGACAAGCATTCCTTCTGGGTCAACCGGGCGAGTTGCTGCAAGCGTTGACGTACCGATTCGAGTTGGACAATCTGAATTAATTGGTCCTGGTGGTCGGCCTGGTGCGCCTCGGAAAGGGCATGGATGGCGGCCTGAGTGGCCTCGATCTCGTACTGCTGCTGCGCTATCTCCGCCTTCGCGCGGGCGAGCAGCGCCGCGAGACCCACCTTGGGGCTGGTCGGCCTCAGGCTGCCCGGGCTGACCGGCGACTCGCTGACCAGAGCGAGTTCGATCAGCTCGTCGAGCGCGTCGTGTACCTGCTGGGTGTCGATCTCCAACGACTCGGCGATCTCGGCGATACCCCAGGTCGACTGGCGCAACATGGTCATGTAAACGGCCTCGGCGGTGGTCGATATACCCAGGGTGCTGAACACTCTGCGCCTCCCACTCAGTGTGCGTGCCCTGCGGCGGTTGCCGGAAGAGATTGTCAGATGGCAATGAGGGCTGGCAAGATCCGATCGCGCTGACGGAATCCCGCCTGGCGCGATCCCGTCACCTGGATCTTGTTGACCACCTTCGTCTTGGTCAAGAGACTGGCTCCATCAACGGTGCTCATTGGCACCGGCAAGGCAAATCACCTGATTCGGGAAGGAAGGCGCAATGTCTCGTCGCATCAAGATCGCTTTTGCTGCCCTGGCCCTCGTGGTTGGCGCGTCCGCACCGATCGTCCACCCCAGGCAGCCGGTGAACGACGTCGAGGACCCGGCCGCCGGGTTCTCCTGGGGCATGCCGCTGAGGTAGTCCACGTGTACCGGGGGTGTCGGTGGGGGATGCCTACGACAATTGGATGGAAACGTGCAGCTGTCAGCCGTAACGCTCATTCCAATGACGACGGCACGGACGCCTTTGACGCCCGAACGGCTCAAAGACCTGATCCTCGGCTGTCGGGTGGACGGTGACCGAGTTGAACACGTCAAGGTCATTGAGCGTGCCGGATTGATGTGGATAGGGGCTTACGTCGCCATTTGCGACACCGAGTCGGCCGACCACAATCTGGCTGATCTATGCGGGCGGGCCGCTGCCCGGCTCGACGGCTGGGAAATCATGCGGCAGTGGAATCTGTGAACGACGCGTAAACCATAGGCGTCGAGACAATGTCCGGTCGCAGGGAAGAAGTGAAGCCGCCAAAGCCGGGCAGTCGGTCGGTCACCCCTGCCGTTATCGATGGGCACATGAAGTGATATATGATAATCCAGTCACACATTCCACCGTAACCGACAGAAACCTCGTGCAGCGCGCCGCCTATCAGGATCGACGCGTGCTCAGCGCCGACATCAGCGCCGTCCTGCTCAGCGCCGAGCTGGTCGACCTGACCCGAACCGAACTCCTGGTCATCGCGCCCGCCCTCGGGCAGATGCCGCTGCCGTCCGGGGTCTTCGGCGAGCTTCGCGCCCGCAACCTGAAGGTACGGGTGCTCTTCACCCCGGGCGGGGAACCACTGGCCGACCCGGTGGCGACTCTCGCCCGCGACGGGGTCGCGCTGCCGACCCCGCTGCACCTGCCGTACTTTCTCGTTGTCCGGGACCGGGCGGTGGTCTATTTACCGCACCAGGATCCGGTGCGGCCGAGCAGTGATCGACTGACGCGGATCCGCAGTGTCGTGATGGGCGACTCGCTGGCGACGGTGTTCGGCCTGATGTGGGACACCGCGCTGCAACGGGCCCGGTCCGCCCGGACAACCGCCCGGTCAGACGAGGGTGACGACCTGATCCGCGCGCTCAGCGAGGGCCTGACCGACGATCAGGCAGCCGTCACCCTGCACATGAGCCGGCGTACCTTCGCCCGGCGGGTATCGGACATGATGCACCGACTTGATGCCAGCACTCGCTTCCAGGCCGGTGTCCATGCCGCCCGTCGCGGCTGGATCTGATCAGACCGACAGGTACGGCACCGGCCAGTGCCGCATCCGAAACGGTAGAACCAGCGTCCGGTCGTCGGCCTGGACCGCCAGGCCTGCCTCGACCGCGTCCGCGACCAGGTCCGCGTCGACGATGTCCGAGCGGCCGTCCACCGACTCGGCGAGCCGGGCGAACCGGTCAGCGCCCTCTTCGATGACCATCCGAGCGGCGGGTTGGCCGGGTCGGACATCCTTGATCGTGACTATCCCCGGCCCTCGGCGGTAGTAGAACGAGCCATAGCGGTAGTCGCGAGCCCAGGCCACGGTGTGGGCGACGTCGTCGAACTCCATCCCCAGGCATGGCGGCAGCAGGTGCGAGTAGGTGTGCAAGGGGAACGCGGGGCGACCGCTCAGCGCCCACCGGAGCCGAACCGCGTGGCTGGTCACCGCGCGGAGCAGCCGCAGCAGGTCGAGGTCCTGCGTTGGCGAGTGTCCGAACCGCAGGGGCTCCGGCAGTTCTACGGCACGCAGACTGTAGGCCGCCGGGTCATCGCGCAGCGCATCGAAGGTAACGGCCGTACTCGTCGCCGTCGTCATCGCAGATCAGCTCACCTTCAATGGTTCGGTGGAAGTCGCCACGGTGATCCACTGACTCTGTTCGGTGAAGACCAGTCCGTTCCCGGCCAGTCCCGCCAACCAGTCGGTAACGTCGTCCGCGCTGAGGCCGTACCCGGCCACCCGGGCGGCAAGTGCCTTGGCGGTTCGCCCGTTCTCCAACTCGCGGTACGCGGCCACGAACCCAGATCCGGTGATCCGGTGGTCCCGTTCCGGCCAGCCGACCCGTCGGTCCTCCAGGACGATCTCCTGGTCGTCGGCGTGCAGGATCCGCAGCGAGCTGGAGGGGTACGCGTCGATCCACACCTCGATGAGCTTGTGCAGACCCTCGGCCTCAGCGTCGGAGAGCCCGGCCGGATCGGTGTCGAACAGGTAGACCATGTCCATCAGGCGGTCCGGCGCGAGCGCGTACACGTGCTCGTACAGCTTCGCGGGCCGGCGGGTGGGAAAGCCCAGCAGCGGGTTCTCGAAATACGGGCTGAAACGTTCGAGTAGGATCCGGGCCGCGCTGGCCGGTGGTTGCAGATGGACCAGCGCCGGCAGCTGCCGCAGCACCGCCTCGTAGTCGGCGGTGGACTCGGTGGGAAAGCCGTAGAGCCAGTTCCACGAGACCGTCAGTGACGCCGCCTCGCAGTCGCGCAGCGTCCGGACGTTGCGTACCCCGGTGACGCCCTTGTCCATCAGCTTGAGGACCGGGCTGACCAGCGACTCGATGCCCGGCTGGACGTGGGTGACGCCGGCCTGCCGCAACACCGCGATCTCGTCCGGGCGCAGGTTCGATTTGACCTCGTAGTGAATCCGCAGATCCCAGTCGAGCGCGGCCACGCTCGGCAGCAGCTCTCGGAAGTAGCGGTTGTCGATGATGTTGTCGACCATGATGGCGTCCAGCGTCTGGTGGCGCCGGACCAGCGAGGTCAGCTCCTCGATGACGGTCTGCGGCGGCTTGGCGCGGAACTGCATGCCGGTGCCGTTGAGACCACAGAAGGTGCAGTGGTGCTTCTCGCCCCACCAGCAGCCCCGGGCGCTCTCCAGCACCAGCTTTGGCTCCACGTACTCACCGACCGGCGACTCGGCGATCAGCTGGAACCAGTCGTCGTAGTCCGGCATCGGCATCAGCGCCGGTGGGACCAGCGGGCCCTGTGGGTTGTCGTGCCGACCGTCCGGGCCGCGCCAGGACAGCCCCGGTACGCCGGCCAAGTCGATCCGGCCGTCGAGCGCGTCCAGCAGCGCCGGAAAGGCGACCTCACCCTCACCGCGAACCACGTAGTCGACGAACGGAAAGTTGGCGTGGATTGCCGCACCCATCGCGCCGTCACAGTTTCCACCGCCGAAGACGATCGGCACCTGCGGTGCCAAAGCCTTGATCCGCCGGGCCGTCGCGAGGCTCGGCGCGTTCTGCATGAACGTCGTGGTGAACCCGACGAGGGCCGGCCCGGTCGCGATGATCTCGCGGGCCGCCGCCTCGACGAAGGCCGCGGCGTGTGCGCGCATTCGAACGACCCGTTCGATGTCGACGCCGCGCTCCTCGGCATAGCAGCGCAACTGCGCGATCCCGAACGATTCGTCATCGTGCAGCACCCCGGCGAACACCCAGTCGCCGAGCCCATGGAACAGGCCCTCCTCGGCGATCTCGGTGTACTCCGATGGCCCCAGGTCACCGTCGGTGGCCTCGATCAGGAACTCGGCCCACCGGATCCCACCGTGGTAGGTCAGCGGTTCCGGTCGGCCCGTGGCGACGGTGACGGCCTTGAGTAGTCCGATGGGCAGCGAGGGGCAGTCCAGGGACTGCCACGGCATGGCCGCGAGGCAGATGGTCATCGTCATCGTCTCCGAGGTCCGGCACGGTTGACAGGAGGTGGTGGGTGCCGAGGGGCGACCGCGCTGGTCCGGGCGGGTGAGTCCCGCCCGGACCACCGGGCTCACTTGCCCTGCTGCTTGAGAATCACGTGGTACTTGCACGAGCCGTGCGTGACCTTCTTGATGGCCACCTTCTTGATCTTCATGTCCGTTCACCTCCCCTCACGAAGGACAGACCGGCGGCCCGTAGCCGGGCCCGGTGCCGCCGGACGAACCAGGCCCGCACCTGCTCCGGGTCGCGGCCGGTCAACCGGGCACAGGACGTGGAGATGCTGTCCAGTGCGGTGACGTCGAAGCCGATGTCGTGCCACTGCTGACCGTGCTCGCGCCACAGTTCGGCGCCGGCCGGGGTGGCGGAGACCCGGGACAGGTAGTTGAGCCCGATGGCGATGTGCTGGATCTCGTCGGTCCGCACCGCCTGGTACAGCCGACCGAGCGGATCTCCGGCGAAGATCTCGCTGAACAGGATGAACTCGTCGGCCGCGAGTCCTTCCAGGATCGTGTGGACGAGTGCCCGGCCCATGTGCGGCAGGCTCAGCAGCATCTCGTCCAGCGGTTCCATCGTCTCCTGCGCGTCCGGCTCGACATCGCCGCCGATCGCGCGGGCGTACTGGTAGAAGGCGTCGGCGTGCCGTGCCTCGTCGGCCGTGGCCAGGGCGAGGCTGAAGCGCAACGGCGCATCCTCGGTGTGTGCCGCGAGCGTGGCCGCGGCGACCAGCCCGGCCTGCTCGGCGTAGTAGCCACGTGAGGCGGCCCGCCAGGCGATCTCCGTGCGGTCCCAGTCGCTGCGACGCAAGGCATCGCCGATGATGTCGGCTGCCCGCCAGGCCCTCTTGTCCCGGGTCACCCCGAAGACCCGGTACGCGACGGCGTCGCTGTCGAGTTCGTCGTGCCGAATGAGTGCCATGACCAGCTCCAACGCAGCAGGAGAAAGGTTCTCGGCAGCACGTTCGCCAGGGAAGGCCGGGCGGCGATCCATGGGTTCGGCCGAACCGTTCGGGGTGCCTCGCGTCCTGCCTGCGGCCGGTCCTGCCAGCCACCTCTCCGCCCGGAGCTAGGCGCCACCGTAACGACGGCATCAATCATGGTCAAGGAGTCCGTACCTGGTCGTGGCACAGATGTGCCATCCGGTCCGGCCTACCCTGCGCTGATGACTGCGGGACTGGAGCGACTGCGGCACCGGGCAAAAGGGCTGGGCCCACTCGTCGCGGCGCACGGCATCGGTGTCGTCGGTACCGAGATCACCGCCTTGGCGCTGCCCACCCTGGCGATCCTCCACCTGGGGGCGTCGCCGCTGGTTGCCAGCGCGTTGTTCGCCATCGAGTTCGGTACCCAGGCGCTGGCATCGCCGGTACTCGGCGTGTTCGTCGATCGGGCCCGTACGCCGCGCCGGCTGCTCGTCGTCGGGAGCCTCGGCTACGCGGCCGTGGTATCGACGGTGCCGGTCGCCGCCCTGCTCGACGTACTCGTGATTCCGTTGCTCGCGGTGGTCGCCGTGGTTGCGGGTGGACTCGGTGCCCTTGTCACGATCGGCCTACAGGCGACCGTGCCGACCCTGGTGCCGCCACAGCGACTGGTCGCGGCGAACTCGGCCATGGCCGGGGCGCGCTCGGTCGGGCAGGTCGCCGGTCCGGCCCTCGCCGGTTGGCTGGTGCAGGTGGCCGGAGCCGCCGTGGCGATGGGCGTCGACGCGGCTACCCGACTGGTCAGCGTCGTCGGGTACGCCAGGCTGCGTCCCGTCGCCGTCGCCGACCCGGCCAGCGTGCCTCCCGCCGTCGTGGGTGGGATGGTCGACCAGTTGCGCGAGGGTATCGCGGCGTTGCGGCACCGTCCGGTCCTGGTACGGGTGGCCGTGACGGCGGCGGCGCTCAACTTCGGCGGCTCCGCCCTCGGCGCGCTCTACCTCGTCTTCGCCTACCAGCACCTGCACCTCTCACCCGGGCTGGTTGGCATCACCTACGTCGTCAGCAGCGTCGTGTCGATTATCGCGGTCACGATCGCGGGTCGGGTCATCCGCACCCTCGGCATGGCTCGGGTCGTGCCGATGTTCGCGCCGCTGGCCGGTGCCGCGCTGTTCCTGATCCCGGCGGCCGTCGTCGCCCCGCCCTTCCTCACCCTCGTGGTCTACGAGGCCCTCTTCTCCTTCTGCGCCACCATCTGGTTCATCGCCACCACGACCCTCCAACAGTCGCTCGTACCCGCCCACCAGTTGGGCCGGGTCATCGCGCTCGGCCGGGCCGCGACGACCCTCGCGATTCCGGTCGGCGCCCTGCTCGGCGGGGCGCTCGCGCAGTGGTGGGGTCTGACACCGACGTTGATCCTGTTCGCCACCGCCGCGCTGCTCGGCGGCTGTGTGAGTGGCCTACGCGGCGTCGGCCCGGTGCTGCCCGTCGAGGACTCTGGCACGATCTCGCCAATCGACGCCGCCGACGGCGGCCCGCAGGTTGGCACCAACGCGCCATCCTCGAAGCCAGCCGTTGACGCCACACCTCGCCGACCCGACAGTTGAACCGGCATCACGTATGGCGCCCCGCGCTCTGCGATCTCCGCCCGGGACCGCACTCGCCGAGAAGCCAACGACGGGAAGCGCCATGGACCTGTTGTCCGCCTACCGTGACATGCTCACCATCCGACTCTTCGAGGAAAGCCTGCTGCGGTGTGCGGAGCAGGGCCTGGTGCCCGGCACGATCCACCCGTACACCGGCCAGGAGGCGATCGCCGTCGGTGTGCTGGGCGCCCGGCATCCGGATGAGTGGGTGGTCAGTTTCTACCGCTGCCACGGTCACGCCCTGGCTGCGGGCTGCTCGCCGGAGTCGATAATCCGTGAGGTCCTCGGCCGCCGGGGTGGGCTCTGCGGCGGCAAGTCCGGCTCGATGCACCTCGCCGACCGGGCCCACCGGCTGCTCGGCTCCACATCGATCGTCGCCGCCCAGCTTCCGATCGCGGCCGGCGCCGCGATGGCCGCCCGGCTCGACGGTGCCGGCCGCGCCGCACTGGTCTTCTGCGGTGACGGCGCGCTCGGTGCCGGTGGCGCGTACGAGACCCTCACCATAGCCGCCGCGAAGCGGCTCCCGCTGCTCGTGGTCTGCGAGGACAACGGTTGGCAGGACCAGACCGACAGCCGGTGGGTCCGCCATCTGAGCCCCGCCGATCTCGTCGGGGGGCTGAAGGTGCCGCACGTCGAGGTCGACGGCAACGACGTCGAGGCGGTACGCGACGCGGCCACTGTCGCCTTGGACGCCTGCCGGGCCGGCGCCGGGCCGCAGGTCATCGTGGCGCACACCTACCTGCGTGACTTTCACGCCCAACTCGGCGAGCACCCGCCGCCGTCGTACCGGCCGGAGCAGGAGCGACGACGGTGGGCCGAGCGTGATCCGCTCACCGTGGCGGCCGAACGCATTCCGGCCGACCTGACCGACCTGCGCGCCGAGGTCGCCGCCGAGATCGACGCGATACTGCTGGCCGCGCTCGCCGCCGGGCAGCCGGACCAGGCGACCGCGACGACCGGGGTCAGCGTTACCGCGGATCTGGTCGGAGCGGGCCGGTGACCCGCCGCCACCCGGCCGCCGAGGCGATCCGTGAAGCGTTCGACCACCAGCCGGCGCTGAGCCACTTCAGCACCTACCAGCAGCAGGACCTGATCGCCGAGTACGGTGCCGACAGAATGGTCCGGATGCCGATCGCGGAGAACGCGATGCTCGGCATGGCGCTGGGCATGGCACTGGTGGGCCGGCGGGTGCTGTTCAGCGTCAACCGGGTGGCATTCCTGTTCAGCGCCTTCGACCAACTGGTCAACCAGGTCGCCACCTGGCGGTACATGAGCGACGGTCAGTTCTGTGTGCCGTTGGTGATCCGGGGGCTGACCCGGGGCGGTGAGCAGCTCGGCGCACAGCATGAGCACGTGCCGTACGGCATGCTGAGCCAGATCCCCGGTCTCGTCGTCGCGGTACCCGGATCGCCAAACTCCCTCGGCGGACTGCTGCGGACCGCGTTGCGTCACCCCGACCCGGTCGTCGTCCTGGAATCGCCGCGGTTGTTCACTCCCACCTGGGCGGAACTGCCGGAGCCCGAGCCCTCCACCGCCGCGTTGCCGTTCGGTGTCGCCGGCCTGGCCCGGCCCGGGACCGACCTGACGCTGATCGGGATCGGCAACACCGTCATCGAGAGTCTGCTGGCAGCGCGTCGGCTGGCGGAGCACGGCATCCAGGCCAGAGTCATCGACCTGCGCACCACGGCCCCACTGGATCGGGACGGGGCCGCCGCGATGGTGCTGCCGGACCGACCGGTGATCCTGGTGGACGAGCAGCCACAGACCGGGTCCGTGCTGACCGAGGTGGCGTACCACCTCGTACGCACGGGTGTGGCCCGGGCCGAGCACATCGAGCTGCTCACGGGGGCCCCGATCCCCGCGCCGGTGAGCGCGGCACTGCTCGACGGTCTGCTACCGGATGCGGCGCGGATCGTCCGCACGGCACTGGACTCCCTTGCCCCACTCACCCAGCGGAGATGAGCATGACGAACACTCCCTACGCGGTATGGCACGGCCTCACCCCGATGGGCCCGCACCTGCGGGAGAACGGTCCGGATCTGTTCCTGGTCAGCGGCACCGACAGTCACCTCGTGGATGCCGCCGGACGCCGCTACCTCGACGCCCGCTCGTCGATGTGGAACGTCACGCTGGGCTACTCGTGCGAGCCGGTGAAGCGGGCGATGACCAGTCAACTCGATCTGCTGCCCTCCGGCACGGTCCTGCGCTACGAGCACCCACCGCAGGTGACCGTCGACTATGCCGAGGCGCTCGTGGCGGTCCTGCCGGCACCGCTGCGGCACGTGCGGTTCGGTAACACCGGAAGCCAGATGACCGAGTCGGCGGCCATGCTGTCCCGGTTCTACCGCCGGATGACCGGCGAGACCGACCGGCACACGGTCATTGCCCTGCACGAGGCGTACCACGGAACCGGACCGTTGGCGACCGCGCTGACCGACGAACCGATCCTGCACGACTACTCCGCCCCGATCGACGCGCACGTGGTGCATGTGTCGACCCCACCGCCGGTGAGCTGTGACCCCGCCACCTGCACCGGTGAATGCGTACGCCCGGTCATCGAGGCCGTCGAGGCGGTCGGTGCGGAACGAGTCACCGCCGTGATGTTCGAGCCGGTCTCCGGCACCTCGTTCCGGCCTGCTCCGCCGCACTACCTGGAGACATTGATCGTCGAGTGCCGGCGTCGGGGCATCCACTCGATCGCCGACGAGGTGACCACCGGAGCCGGCCGGGTCGGTGCGATGACGTACATCGAGCGGCTCACCGAGGTTCCCGACATGCTGGTGCTCGGCAAGGGCCTCAGCGCCGGCTACTTCCCGCTCGCCGCGCTGGTCGTCGCCAGCGACATCTACGACGCCCTCGCCGACCCGCCGGTACGGCTGGGCTTCCCCAACGGCTCGACCACTGACGGCCACCCGGTTGGTGCGGCGGCGGGCCTGGCGGTGCTCGGCATCCTCACGGCGGACGACTTCTTCACGAGGG
This sequence comes from Verrucosispora sp. WMMD573, assembly GCF_027497175.1. Lineage (NCBI taxonomy): Bacteria > Bacillati > Actinomycetota > Actinomycetes > Micromonosporales > Micromonosporaceae > Micromonospora > Verrucosispora sp. WMMD573. The sequence continues at coordinate 2,546,587 of NZ_CP114901.1, forward strand.
TGCGTCGACGCGCCGCCGAGCTGGTCGAGATGCTGATGGTCGCCGCGAAGTCGGAACCCCGCATCGGTGCGGTCCGGGGCACGGGGATGATGCTCGGCGTCGAGTTGCACGATGCCGACGGCCAACTCTGGTCGCTGCGCGATGTCAGCGCACTGCGCGGGATGTGCCGCGAGTACGGCCTGCTCACCAGCTACTCGATCGGGGTGATGCCGCTGCTACCGCACCTGACGGTCACCGCGAACGACTGCCGCGAACTGGTGGAGCGGTTCGTCAAGGCGGTGGCGGCGTTGCGGCCGTGATCGTGCCGGCCCGCTGCCCGGGACGGCGGTGAAGACCTGTAGCAACTGCGACTGGTCGGGGTCGACGAGGACCTGGCAGTGCAGTTCTGACCGGGGCGGACGTGGCCGGGGAGGAACACTTGTTCCTCCCCGGGCCACGGCCCGGATGACACGTGCTGCCGTTCAGGCGGCGATGGCCTGCTCCGAGTACGCCCACAGGCGCTCCGCCGCCGCCGGATCCAGGGCGTGCGGGGCGACCCCCGCCTCGGCCTCCGCGGGCACCGGAACCACCTCGGCCTCCTGGTTGTCCTCGAAGTACCGACCGGTGACGCCCTCGACGAGCGGGGAGGCGGCCAGCAGCACCGAGGTCGAGGCGCCCTGCTCGGGCGTCTTGTAGTAGTCCAACGGCACCCGGTTGCCGGCCTCGTCCAGCACCCCGAAGGCCCGCATCGTCTCGTCGTCGAGGTGCCGCTGGAGGTTGGTCAGGATGTAGCCGGGATTGGCGGCGTTGGCGATAATTCCCTCGTCCGCCCAACGGTTGGCGATGCCGACGGCGAACAGCACCGTCGCGGTCTTCGACTGGCCGTACGCCGCCCAACGGTCGTACCCGCGCTGCTCGAAGTGCGGGTCGGCGAAATCGAAGGGTGCCCGCAGGTGCGCACCCGAACTGACCAGGACGACGCGGGCCGAACCGGCGGCGCGGAGGTTGTCGTGCAGGCCGGTGACGAGCGCGAAGTGCCCGAGGTGGTTGGTGGCGAGCTGCGCCTCCCAGCCCTGCGCGGTCAGCTCACGCTGCGGCACTGCCATGATCCCGGCGTTGGCGACGACGGCATCCACCGGTCCCTGCCAGTCCGCGACGAACGCGGCTACCGAGGTCAGGTCGGACAGGTCGAGCTGGGCGGCCCGGGCCGAGCCCGGCAGGGCCGACGTCTCCTCGACCAGGTCGGCTGCGGCGGCTGGTCTACGGATGGCGACGGTCACCTCCGCCCCGGCGCCGACCAGGGCGCGTACGGTCTCGGTGCCGAGGCCGGAGGCGCCGCCGGTGACGATGATCCGGCGACCGGTGAGGTCGACGCCGTCCAGCACCTCCGCTGCGGTCGTCCGGGGTCCGAACGGGGTGACGACCCGGGCGTGGGTCTTCGTGTTGTCGTTCACGAGAGCAACGTTAGGTTCCCGCTGCCGGACGTACTATGGTTTTGCGTCCAGTTCTCTTTCGAGTCAGTCCAGGAGCTGGGGTGGATCCACTGCACGACGTGCTGGCTCTGGTCGGTGCCAGCGGCCACGTCTCCGCCAGTATGGAGGCGGGCGGCAGCTGGGCGGTCGAGTTCGAGGCGCCCGCGGGAATCAAGTTCAACGCGGTCCGCCGGGGGCGCTGCTGGCTGCGCCTCGACGGTTCCGCCGACTCGCTGCCCCTGGTCGCCGGCGACTGTTACCTGCTGACCCGTTCCTGGTCGTACACCCTGTTCAGTGACCCGGAGGCGGTCCCGGTGCCGGCGGGACCGATCTTCCTGGCGGCGACGGGCGGGGTGGCCCGTGCCGGGACGGGCGACGACTTCGCGGCCGTCGGCGGTGCGTTCCACTTCGGCGAACGGGCCCGCACGCTGCTGCTCGACGCGCTGCCCCCGGTGGTGCACGTGCCCGGGACGGCCGCCGAGGCCGCCATCCTGCACTGGGCCATCGACCAGGTCGACAGGGAACTGCGACAGCAGCGGGTCGCCGCCGGCCTCGTCGCCGACCATCTCGCTCTCGTCATGCTGATCCAGATGCTCCGCCACCACCTCGCCGGTGCCGCCGGAGCGGCCACCGGCTGGCTGGCCGGCCTCGGTGACCCGGTGGTCGCCGTGGCGCTGCGGGAGATGCACCAGCGGCCGGCGCACCCGTGGACGGTGGCGGAACTGGCCCGGGCCGCCTCGGTCTCCCGCTCGACCCTGGCCGCACGGTTCAGGACGGTGGTGGGCCGGGCTCCGCTGGAGTACCTCACCGACTGGCGGGTGGAACTCGCCGCCGACCGGCTCCGCCGGACCGACGACACCCTGGCCCGCATCGCGCAACTGGTCGGCTACGGCTCCGAAAGCGCCCTGAGTGTCGCCTTCAAACGCACCACCGGCCACACCCCCCGCGCCTACCGCCGCCACCCCCACTAGCCCCCGCGATCGTGCACTTTCTGTCGGGGCAGATCCGCCTTGTCCGGCATCTCGGCGACCGGAAGTGCACGGTCGCGGGGTGGGGTCAGCAGACCCGGGCCGGGGTGGGGACGGCGTCGGGACCGTCTCGTTCGACGATGCAGAGATTGGTGAGGGTGGTGGTGGCGATGTTGTGCAGGCCGTCATCGGTGAAGAACGCCTGGTGCCCGGTGATCAGCACGTTGGGGAAGGTGGTGAGTCGGGCGAAGTCGTCGTCGCCGAGCACCCGTTCGGAGCGGTCCTCGAAGAACAGGTCGCTCTCCTCCTCGTACACGTCGAGGCCGAGGTAGCCGATCCGGCCGCTCTTGAGGCCGTCGATCACGGCCCGGGTGTCCACCAGCGCGCCCCGGCCGGTGTTGATCAGCATGACGCCCTCGCGGAGCAGGGCGATGCGTTCGGCGTCGATCAGGTGCCGGGTGTCCGAGGTGAGCGGGCAGTGCAGGGTGACGATGTGCGACTCGGTGAGCAACTGCTCCAGCGGCACGTACTCCACGCCGGCGGCGCTCGCCGCGTCGTTCGGGTACGGGTCGGTGGCCAGCACCCGGCAGCCGAAACCCGCCATGATCTGGGCGACGCAGACACCGATCCGCCCGGTGCCGACAATGCCCACCGTACGCCCGTGCAGGTCGAAGCCGAGCAGGCCGGCGAGGGCGAAGTTGTGTTCGCGTACCCGGTTGTAGGCCCGGTAGATCTTGCGGTTCAGGGCGAGGATCAGGCCGGCGGTGTGCTCGGCCACCGCGTGTGGTGAATACTCCGGCACCCGCACCACGCTCAGGCCCCGTTTGCGGGCGGCGGCCACGTCGACGTTGTTGAAACCGGCCGAGCGCAGCGCCACCACCCGGACATCGATCTCGGCGAGTTGGTCGAGCACCTCGGCACAGAGGTCGTCGTTGACGAAGGCGCAGACCGCGTCCGACCCCTCGGCCAGCCGGGCGGTCTGTGGGGTGAGCCTCGGCTCCAGGAAGTTCAGGTCGTGACCGGCCGTGGCGTTCGCCTCGGTGAGGAACGTCCGGTCGTACGGCTTGGTGCTGAACACTGCCACTCGCATGGCCCACCTCCACCGTCCACGCTAAGACTGGGCACCGGCCCGGGGGGCAGGGTCCGACGACCCGCCGATCGGTGACGGGCGGCCCGGGCTCGTGTCGAAGAGGGCCCGCTCAGGTGAGCCGGGAGTCGATCTCGGCCAACTCCTCGGCGGTCAGGTCGAGGTTCTCCACCGCGGCGATGTTCGCCTCCAGCTGCGCCACGCTGCTGGCGCCGATGATGAGGCTGGTCATCCGCGGGTCGCGTAGCGCCCAGGTGAGGGCGAGCTGCGCGAGGGACTGGCCCCGGCGCTGGGCGATGGCGGCCAGCCCCCGGATGGTGGCCAGGCGCTGCTCGTTCACATCGCCCTCGTCGAGGAAGACGCTGGTGCGGACCCGGGAATCGGCCGGGATGCCGTCGAGGTAGCGATCGGTGAGCAGCCCCTGGGCCAGCGGGCTGTAGGCGATGCATCCGGCGCCGACCCGCTCCAGCGTGTCGAGCAGCCCGTCCTGCTCGGTCCACCGGTTGAACATCGAGTACGCGGGCTGATTGATCAGCAACGGGGTGCCCAGGTCGCGCAGAATCGCGGCGGCCCGTTCGGTCTGCTTGGAGTTGTAGTTGGAGATGCCGACGTAGAGGGCCTTGCCGGCGCGGACGGCGGCGTCCAGAGCACCCATCGTCTCCTCCAGCGGGGTGTCCGGGTCGTACCGGTGGCTGTAGAAGATGTCGACGTAGTCCAGGCCGAGCCGGCGCAGCGACTGATCGAGCGAGGCGATCAGATTCTTGCGGGAACCCCACTCACCGTACGGTCCGGGCCACATCAGGTAGCCAGCCTTGCTGGAGATGACCAACTCGTCGCGGTACGGCTTGAGATCACCGGCGAGCATCCGGCCGAAGTTCTCCTCGGCGGAGCCGGGCGGCGGCCCGTAGTTGTTGGCCAGGTCGAAATGGGTGACGCCGAGGTCGAAGGCGCGCCGGACGATGTCCCGCTGGCGCTCGAAGGGGCGGTCCGGGCCGAAGTTGTGCCACAGGCCGAGCGAGATCGCGGGCAGCCGAAGCCCGCTGGCTCCACTGCGCCGATAGGTCATCTGGTCATAGCGCGTGTCAGCGGCGAGGTAGGTCACGATCATGACGATAACCCGAGGTCCCGTCGTCGAGTCGAGCTGCGGCCGTGGTACGCCGCGACGGGTAGCGTCGACCCATGCGTTACGTGCGGCTCGACACTCCGAAGCCTTTGTCCAGGATCGGTCTCGGTACATGGCAGTTCGGCTCGCGGGAGTGGGGGTACGGCCCGGACTACGAGCGGCTGGCGGCGAACATCGTCAAGCGCGCCGTCGAGCTGGGCGTGACTGTCTTCGACACCGCCGAGGTCTACGGCTTCGGTCGCAGCGAACGGCTCCTCGGCGCGGCGCTGGCCACGGATCGGGACAAGGTCGCTGTCGCCACCAAGATTCTTCCGGTGCTGCCGGTCGCGTCGGTGGTGCAGCAGCGGGCGGTCGCCTCGGCGGCGCGGCTCGGCGTCACCAGCATCGACCTCTACCAGGTGCACCAACCCAACCCGCTGGTCAGTCACCACCGGACCATGCGCGGGATGCGCGCGTTGCAGGACGTCGGCCTCGTCGCCGAGGTCGGGGTGAGCAACTACAGCCTGCGCCGCTGGCAGGTGGCGGAGACGGCGCTGGGCCGGCGGGTGCTCAGCAACCAGGTCCGCTACAGCATGCTGGACCGCAAACCGGAGGAGGATCTTCTCCGGTACGCCGAGCAGGCCGGCCGGTTGGTCATCGCGTACAGCCCGCTGGCACAGGGCTTTCTCTCCGGGCGGTACGACGCGAACCATCCGCCGGTCGGCGCGGTCCGCCGGGCCAACCCGTACTTCCTGCCGGAGAACCTGGAGCGCGGCAGCGCGCTGATCGAGACGTTGCGCCAGGTGGCCGCCGCGCACGACGCGACGCCGAGCCAGATCGCCCTGGCGTACGTGCTGCGTCACCCGAACGTGGTGGCGATTCCCGGCGCCTCCAGCTTGGAGCAGATGGAGCGGAACGCCGCCGCCGCGGAGATCGATCTGACCGAGGACGAGTACGCCGCACTGGTCAACGCGGCCCGAGCGTTCCGACCGGTCACCGGGCTGGCCGCGATCCCGAGGTTGGTCAGGTCCCGGGCCCGCGGCTGACCGTGCGGCCGATGTCCGCCGCACCGTCGGAAGCGTTGAACCAGATGACCCACCCGAGTCGCCGCGTTGCACGATGCCGCTACGATGGCCCGGTTCGTTGGCGGGTTCGGCGGTAGGGGCGGGCTCTGGTCCGGCGGCTCCCGCACAAGTCATCGCTCATTCGGGCGCGAGTTTCCTTCGCGGGTGGACGGATCACTATGGATACGACCGAAGACGGCTTCCTGGGAGTCCTGGTGGACCTCAGCGACGTGAGCCTCGCCGATCTGCCGGAGCTGGACGGATCGCCGTTCGCCTGCTCTTTACGTCGGATCCTGGAAGAAATCGACCGCCCGCAGGACGCGGTCGCCGGGTGGAACTCGGCGATGTGACCATGCCGGCCGAGGGGCGTGGTCAGGCGGTGGTGGACCCTCCGGCAGCGGTGCGGCCGGTGCCCTTCTCCGAGTTCATCCTCAAGGTCCACAGCAGATGCAACCTGGCCTGCGACTACTGCTACATGTACGAGCTGGCGGATCGCCGCGCCCGCACCGACCCGCCGCTGATGTCCGCCGAGATCTTCGAGCTCACCTGCCGGCGGGTGGCCGAGCACGTCCGCGCGCACGAGCTGAGCACGGCACGCATCGTGCTGCACGGTGGTGAGCCGCTGCTGGCCGGCGCCGCGACGTTGGCGCGGATGGCCGAGCGGCTACGGGCGGCCGTGCAACCCACCTCGGCCCGGGTCAGTGTGCAGACCAACGGCACCCTGCTCGACGAACGGGCGCTGTCCGTGCTGGCCGACGCGGGCGTGCTGATCGGGGTCAGCCTGGACGGTGACCGGGCCGTCAACGACCGGCGCCGACGGTACGCCTCGGGACGCGGCAGCTTCGACGAGGTGGACCGGGCGTTGCGGCTGCTGGCCGACCGTCCCGGGGCGTACGCCGGCATTCTCTGCGTGGTCGACCTCGACGCCGACCCCCGGCGGACCTACGAGGCCCTGCTGGCGTATCGGCCGCCGATTGTGGACTTTCTGCTGCCGCACGCCAACTGGGACGCCCCGCCGCCCGGTCGGGGTCAGGCCGCGTACGGCAGCTGGCTCTGCGACGCCTTCGACGCGTGGTACGACGTGCCGGTGCGGCTCACCCGGGTCCGGCTCTTCGAAGAACTGATCAACCTGTTGCTGGGTGGGAGCAGCCGGACCGAGTCGGTGGGGTTGAGCCCGGTCGCCGCCGTCGTGGTCAACACCGACGGCGGGTACGAACAGGTCGACACGTTACGGTCCACGTATTCCGGCGCGGTCGACACCGACCTGACGGTCTTCGACCACTCCTTCGACGACGTGCTGCGGCACCCTGCCGTCGCCGTACGTCAGGCGGGCCTGTCGGCGCTGGCCGCCGAGTGCCGGGCCTGTCCCGTCCACCTGGTCTGCGGTGGCGGCAACTACCCGCACCGGTACCGGGCCGGCAGTTTCCGCAACCCCTCCGTCTACTGCCATGATCTGCGGCTGCTCATCGGGCACGTGTCGCGCCGGCTGCGGGCCGATCTGACCGGCCTGCGGAGCCGGGGCCGATGAGCGGCTACCACCGGCTGCGGCCGGTCGATCTCGACGCGCTCGCGGCCGGCCCGGGCAGCGCCGACCTGGTGCGTACGCTGCGGGCCGGGCAGGTCAGCAAACGGATGCTGCTCCTGCGCGCGGTGCTCGACCTGGCGGACCCGGCACGGACCTCGGCGTACTTCGCGTTGCTCACCGCCGCGGTACGGCACGATCCGGCGGTCGGGCCGGAACTGCTCGCCCTGCCGCACACCGGCGCGTGGCTCACGGTCACCCTGCGACGGTTACGGCAGCGGCGGGAGCGCCCCCCGGTGCCGGCGGCGTCCGGCCGCACCACCGCCGGCCTGAAGCCGCCGGCCGAGGCGGACCATCCGGCCGAGGTCGACCTGGGACATCTCGGCGCGCTGGCCGCCACGGCGGCGATCCGCGCCGGCCTGGATTTCGAACTGACCCTCCCGGCACCGGAGGGCGAGGTCTTCCTGCCATCTCTGGGCCGGGCACGCTGCGGCGGCGTCGACCCGGTGACCGTTTCCCGGTCCGGAGGCCGGGTGCGGGTTGGGTCGGTGGAGGTTCCCACCCCCGACGGTGACCTGCCGGCGGGTGCCGGTGTGGACCGCGACGGCTGGTCTGGTCTGCACCGGCTGACCAGCAGCGCCGACGGCCTCACCGTCGCACTCTGGCTCGACGACCTCGACCCGTACCGCGACTGTCACCGGCTCTGCGCGACCGGGCGGCTGGACGCGGCGGTGGTCGGGCGGTGGCAGCGGCTCCTCGACGACGCCTGGCCGATCCTGGTCCGGCATCACCGTTTGCATGCGGAGGCGATCTCCGAGGGGTTGCGGATCGTGGTGCCGTTACAGGCGGACTCGGCCAGCGCCGGGGTGAACGTCACAAGCATGGACGCCTTCGGTGCGGTCTCGATGACCCCGCCCGCCGACGGTGCGGCGCTGGCCCTCGGCCTGCTGCACGAGTTCCAGCACGCGAAACTCGGCGCCGCCATCGACATCGAGCCGTTGCAGGAAGCCGAGGACCGGAGGTACTACTACGCGCCCTGGCGGGACGATCCCCGCCCGCTCGGTGCCGCGCTGCACGGGGTCTACGCCTTCGTCGCGGTGACGGAGTTCTGGCGTACCCGACGGCGGGTGCTGCCGCCCGGCCGGAGTCGACTGGCCGAGGTGGAGTTTGCCCGTTGGCGGGACCGGGTCGCCCGGACCTGCGCCGACATCCGGGCTTACGGGCGGCTGACGGTGGCCGGCCGCCGGTTCGTGGCCGGGCTGGGCGAGGTGATCGACGGCTGGCGGGACGAGGCGGTGCCGGCCGAGGCCGCCGCGCTGGCCCGGGAGGCGGCCGACGATCACTGGACGGTGTGGCGGCTGCGCAACCGGCGGCCGGAGGCGCGGCTGGTGCGGCGGCTCGCCGAGGCGTGGCGCATGGGCGCGGCCTGCCCCGCGATCACCGTTCCGGTTGCCGTGCGCCCCGCCGACGGCAGATGGCTGAGCCGCAGCCCGCGACTGGATCTGGTCCGGCTGCGGTTGGCCGACCCGGCGCGCTTCGAGCGGCTGCGCAGCGGCATCGAACGCCTCGCCGACGTGCTCCCGGAAGCCTCGGCCGGCGACCTGGCGTTGGCCGCCGGTGACCACCTCACCGCGCGTGCCTGGTACCAGCGGCAACTGCGGCAGCAGCCCGATCAGGTGGCGGCGTGGGTCGGCCTGACCCTGGCCGACGGCCGGCTCCCGACCGGCGAGGCGGCGATGCGCGCCGACCCGGAACTGTGCCGGGCCGTCCTGTGCACGGTAGCGGAGACCACGGCGGCACCGGACCCGCTTGAGCTGTCCCGCTGGCTCGCCCCGGTGACGTGTGTACCCGCTGCGGACGAGCCGCCACCAGACGGGTCGGCACCGAGCGGACGCTCACCTGGCGAGCCGTCCCCGGGCGTGGCACCGGGGACGGTTCGGCAGGGCGGTCCGCAGGCGGTCGGACCGGCACCGGTCAGGTCGGTGGCGGCTCAAGATCGCAGTTGAGCCGGTTCGCCTCGACGAGGGCGATGGTGTTCGGGTGCTCCTCGCCGAGCACCCGACGGAACAGCGGCATGACCTGCTCCCGCAGCGACCGGGCACCGCCGTGGTCCCCGGTGACGCTCAGGCTGGTGGCGAGATTGTTCGCCACCGCCAGGGTGTCCGGGTGCCCCGGCCCGAGGATCCGCCGGCTGCGCTCGTACGCCTCTCGGTCGCTGGCCAGGGCCTCGGTGAACTGCCGCCGACCGAACCAGCAGTTCGCCAGGTTGATGTTGGCCGCCAGGGTGTACGGATGATCCGCCCCGATCCGCTCGCTGAGCCGGGCGACCACCTCCACGGAGACCTCGAAGGCGGCCTCCGCGTCGCCCGCCTTGCGCAGGAAGATCGCAAGATTGTTGGCGTACGCGAGGGTGAACAGGTGGTCCTCGCCCATGTTGTCGTGGTACCAGCGGTGCACCGGGCGGGCCCGGCGCAGTGCTCCGGCGTCGTTGCCGAGGGCCGACTCGTCGCAGGCCAGGTTCATCGCACTGGCCTGCACGTCCGGGTGGTCCGGGCCGTGCCGTCGGCGGGACCGCATGAGCACGTCGGTGCTCAGCGCGTGTGCCCGCTCCAACTCGCCGAGCTTGCGCAGGGTCACCGCGTAGTTCTTCAACGCCCGCAGCGTCTCCGGGTCCTCCTCGCCGAGCACCAGCCGGGTCGCCTCCACCGCGGCCTCCAACACCCGTCGGGACTCGATGAGGTCACCGGTGTCGCGCAGATCGCGACCGTACTCGCCGGCGGAGAAGAGGGTGAACGGGTGCATCGGGCCGAGCGTCTCCCGCCGCCGGGCCAGGGTGCGTTTGTTGCGACTTAGGGCACCGCGCAGGTCGCCGACGAGGCGCAACGAGATCGCCAGGTTGTGGGCCGCGATCAGCGCGCGGGGATGATCCTCACCGAACACCTCCCGGGCCAGTTCCTCGGTGCGGACGTCCAACTCCCGGGCCCGCTCGAAATGGCCGAGCGCGCGCAGGTCGGCGGCGAGGCTCCCCGCCGCGATCACGGTGTACTCGTGGTACTCACCGAGGCCGCTGCGGAGCCGGTCGTAGACGTCGCAGTCGATGTCGTAGGCGTCCTGGTAGCGCGCCTCCAGGCGCAGGGCGTTGGCCAGTTGGAAACGCATCATCAACGTCTGCGGATCGTCCGGGCCGTACCGCTGCTGCCACAGCGCGATCGCCTGCTCGGCAAGCTCGGCGCAGGTGGCGAAGTCCACCCGGATCCACATGTAGCGTGCCACGTCGAGCAGTAGCTGCCTGACCTCTGGGTGGTCCGAGGTGAGCGTCCGCGACGGCAACAGGTGCGGCCACAACTCGGCGTAGATCGGCCAGTATCGAGGGTTGTCGGGGTCTTTGGGATTGGCGGCGGCCAGGATGGCGTGCACGTGCTGTCGGTTCTGCTCCTTCTCCTGATCGGAGAGGGACTCCCGGATCAACTCCTGGACCAACGGGTGCATGCTCAGGCTGGTCTGGCCCGCCTCGTCGGCGCTCCCCTGGCCGCGCGCCCGACTGCCGCCGCGCACGCTGTCGATACGGGCCAGCGCGTACCGGCCGATGTCGCGCAGCATCCGGCCCCGGAGCAGCGAATCGCGCAGCGACGGGTCGTAGGGGAGCAACACGCTGGTGAAGCGGTCACCGGTGATCAACGACATCGGGATGGGCTCGCTGGCGAAGAAGGCGCAGACCTCCAGCAGCTTCGCCGCCGCCGGGTTGCGTTCGCGGAGGCTGTCCAGCGAGACCAGCCACGGCTGGGCACCGGTCTTCTGGTAGTCGGGCGGCAGTTCCTCGGCGAGCATGTCCGGCAGATAACGTCGGATCCGGGTGAGGTACTGCGCGGGTGACTCACCGGTGGTGGCCAGCCACGCGCCGGCCTGCTCGATGGCCAGCGGCAGGTCACCGAGCCGGTCGGCGATCAGGTCGGCGTCGCCGTCGGCCAGATGTCCGGCCCGGCGGCGCAGCAGGGCGAGGCTCTCCTCCCGATCGAACGCGCCCACCTCCAACATCCTGGCCGGCCGGGCCCAGGCGCGGTTGCGGGTGGTGACCAGGATGTGCCCCGGACCGTGGGGGATGAGGTCGAGCAGTTCCGTGGGCTCGTCGGCGTTGTCGAGGATGAGTAGCCAACGCCGGAACGGCACGCCGCGGCGCAGTACGTCGAGGACCCAGGTGACCCGTTCACTGACGTTGCCGCTCAGCGGGGTGTCGAGTTCGGCGGCCAGCCGGTCGGCGAGCGCACCCAGCGCGAGCCGCAGCACGCTCGGCTGCTGCGCCGAGATCCACCAGACGATGTCGTACTCGGCGCGGAACCGGTAGGCGTACTCCAACGCGATCTGGCTCTTGCCGACTCCACCGAGACCGTGCAGCGCCAGCGGCACGTGCCCGGCATCCGAACCGGACAGCCAGTCACGCATCGCCTCCAGCAGCGGACCGCGCCCGACGAACTGGACGTTGCGGGGCAGCGGCACCCGCCAGACCGGTGGCTCGGTGCCCGGAAAACGGTGACGCCGCTGAGCGTCCTCCGGGTCGGGGGCGGGTCGGCCGGGGTGTCCGAGTGCCTCCAGCAGCCGGGCCGTCGCCTCCTGCTCGTCGTTGACCCCAACCAGGTCGAGCGGCACGCGGTCCACGAACAACCCGGGGGCGCGGGAATTGTCCAGCCGCACCGGCACCAGGTAACCGGTGGTGAGGTCGTGATTGATGGCCTGGCCCCACAGCTCGACCGCGTTGGGTGACTGCATGTATTCCTGAGACAGCAGCACGACGAGCCGCGCGGCGTCGTCCAGGCCGACGGCCCAGTCACCGCCGGATGGATTGGCGGGAAAGTCGATCTCCCGCATCACCGCCCGCAGCCCGGCGGCGTCAAGCTCGTCGCAGATCCACTCCGCCCAGGCGCGGTCCAGCGCCGTGTAGCTGACGAAGACGTCGGGAGCGGCACCTACCAGCCGTTGCCGCTCGAACTTCGCCAGCCAGGTGCGGCGCAGTCGATCGTCGAACGGCGGCAGCTCCTCGACCTCGCCATCGGTGATCGCTCGGGTCAACCGCTCGTAGGCGGCGAGCAGGGTCGCCTCGTGGTGGGTCCGGTCACCGAAGGCGGCCAGGATCTCCTCGTAGGCGTAGTAGGGCTGGTAGGGGATCTCGACCTCACCCCAGTATCTGTCGCTCTCCTCGGGAGAGAGCCGAGGCAGCAGCGGAGTGAAGCGCCGACGTGCCTGGTCCCGGCCGGCCTCCAGCTTGAGCTGCTCGGCGTTGTCGACCCGCATCGGCACCGGCAGGATCCGCACGGGCCGGTCACCGCGCTGCCGGACGATCGACCGGGCCACCGCGGCGGCGCCGTCGATGCTCTGCTCGTTCAACGTGAAGGAGGTGACGACCGCGTCGGGCAGCCGCACCGTGCAGATGCCGGCGCTGTCACCGACCCCGGTACGGCTGTCGATCAACACGTAGTCGTAGTTCGCTCGCATGCTGGCGGCCAGTTCGGTCAGGAAGGTGGTGCCGCCGTGCTTCTCGAAGAAGGCCTGCCAGTCGAAGGTGCTTACCGCCTTCGTGTACGACGGGTCCTGACGCCCGGCCGGCAGCAGGTCCAGGAACCCGGGCCGCCCGGGACGGTCGCTGCCGGTGATGTCGCGGTGCGGCGGCGGGAAGGGCCAGTCCAGCGAGACCGCGTGTCGCAGCACATCGGCTGCCGTGCTGATCCAGTCCGGGTCCTCCGTCTCGTCCACCGGGCGTATCGCGGCGTCGGCGTAGTCCCGCGCCATGTCGATCACCCCGCGTGAGGTGCGCAGGTCCTTGTCCAGCAGGAACGGGTGGAAGTAGCGGTGCAGGCCGGGGGATTCCAGATCCCAGTCCACGGCGAGCACCCGGTGGCCGTTCGCGGCGAGGATCCAGGCCACGTTCGCCAGCGCCATGGTGCGTCCGGTGCCGCCCTTGTACGAGTAGAACGTGATGATCCGGCCTTCCCTGCCGGTGGCCGTCGCGACCGGGTCACTGCTCGTCACGCTGGTCCTCCCGTTCCGCGTTGTTCTCGTCACGCACCCACGGACCGTCCAGCCGCGGCGGCGAGGTGTCCATCGATGAGTCGATCGGCCGGTGTGCCCAACTGCGCTTCAGCAGACGGTTCCGGGCAACCTCCAGCACCTGCGACAGCAACTCCTCGAAGGCCCGGTGCGTGAAAATGTTCGACCAGTAGAGCTCGTCGTCGGAGGTGTACCCGCCGAAGATCTCCCGACAGGCACGGGACAGGGCCTGCCAGTGCTCGCGGGTCTCCGGGTCCTCGCGGCTGCTGGGGATGAGGATCGCGGCGGCGGTCTGCTGGCCGCTCAGCGCCACGGCAGCCTGCTCGATCAGGGCCTGTCGCCGCTGTGGCAGGCGGGTCAGCCAGGCGTCGACGATCAGCACCAGGATCTGGTTGTAACGAGCCGCGAGGTCAGCGCTACGGGAGAGCTCCTCCACCTCGACCACAGTGGACCGGTAACTGTGCTCCGCGGCGATCTCCCGGGCGTACTCGACGAGAGGCTCCCGCATCGGGGGCCGGTACGGGGACCACTGCAACGGATCGTCGCCGTACACGGTCAGGTGCTCGCGCACGTCGCGCATCTCCTCGCGGTCGGACGTGGCGATGACGAAGTGGACGAGCATCGACTCGGCGTCACCGTCGGTGGCGGTGAGACGGAGAGCGCCGTTCGCGGTCTGCCGGGCGTGGAATGCGCTCTCGACGGCCTGCAACTCGACCGGGCGACGGTGCTCCGGCAACGGATGTGCCTCCACACTGCTCACGATCTGATTGGCCAGCTCGAACAGAAAGGTCCGGTAGTCGTCGCTGTGTCGCTGCAGGCGCATCAGTTGTCGTACCCCGAGGCGCTGGTAGGGGTCGCCGAAGCTGTCGGAGGAATATTGCAGCGGCTGGGCCACCGGATGGATCCGTCCCGGCTGCGCCGGAATCCACATCAGCGGTTTGAGTAGCGAGGTGTCCACCTGTCGCTGGTTCTCGAACCGGGCTGTGCGCTCCGCGAAGAACTGCCATTCCTGGCCGCAGGGTCGGCTCTGGAAATACCGTGGCGTCATCAGGGCGAGGAAGGACCGGCAGCTGCCGAGCGCCTCGACCAACCGCTGCGGCCACCGCTCGCCGACCTGCATCGTCCGATCGACGAACCCGACCTTCTCGTCCCGGGACAAGCCGGCGATCAGCCGGACCTCAGCACTGAGCTCCTCGTAGAACCGCTGGACGAGTGCGTCCTCGTCGCCTCTGGCGTAGCTGAGGAAGAAGTACAGCACCGCACCTCCGCGCCTGGGACTCTGGCCATGGGGTGGCTGGGTCGTGGCTGTCGCCGGTGGGCCAGGTGCCAGCGGCCGTGGCGGCGGGAGCTTCACCGCGAGTATAGGGGCGGAAACGAAGCGTGGCAGCCCGCGGAACTGTCGTATCCCAGGTGGCGGTGTCCGGCCGGCGGGGCATCGGCATCATGAGGTGATGCGAACTCCTGCGCCGCTGCGTCCGTTGGTCGCGGTCCTGGCCACCGCGGCCGGTCTCAACACGCTGAGCCTGCCCGAGCTCTGGGAGCCGGGCCGAGGGCTCGGCGCGGCGGGGCGCCTGCGGTCGCTGCCATCAGGGGTGACGGTGGGCCCCGTCCGTCGTCCGACACGGGGGGTGGGCGGCGGATCGGGCTGTCACGGCAGGTCGCGGGCGTAGCAGACGGAGAGCGTCTCGCCCCGGTACGGCCCGAAGTTGTCGATACGCCGGTAGCCCTCCCGCTCGTAGAAGCGCATCGCGTCGGGCTGGGCGGTGCCGGTCTCCAACAGCAGGGTGCGTACCCCGGCGTCGCGGGCGGCCTGTTCCAGGGCGTGCAGGATGGCGGTCGCGACGCCGGTGCCCCGGGCCGGCGGGCTGACGTACATCCGTTTGATCTCGGCGGAACCGGCGGCGAGGAAGCGCAGGCCGCCGCAGCCGACGGCGGTGCCGTCCGGGTCGCGGGCGATCAGGAAGACGCTCACCGTGTCGGCCGTGGGTTCCTCGCCCGGCTCATGGTCGTCGCAGCCGTAGCGGGCGTCGAGTTCGGCCCGTTGGGCGGCGCGGAGCCGGGTGGCGTCGGTCGACTCCCAGGGTTCGCGATCGATGGTGAGCACCGCCGCCTCCTCTTCATCCAGGCAGAGTTCATGATCATGCCAGGTCGATGGGGGTCAACGGCGGCAGGTGCGCGCTAGCGTGGGCGGGGTGAGTGAGTCTTCGTCTGTTCCGCCGCTCCCACCGGCCGACCTGCCCGCCACGCTCGGCGCGTTGCGCGCCGCCGGGCACCGCTACCGCACCGTCAAGCAGGAGCTACGCGACAACCTGCGGGCCCGGATGCGCGACGGCGCGCCGCGGTTCGCCGGCATCGTCGGGTACGACGACACCGTGCTGCCGGAGGTGGAGCGGGCGTTGCTCGCCGGGCACGACATGGTGCTGCTCGGCGAGCGGGGCCAGGGCAAGACCCGGCTGATCCGGTCGCTGGTGGCGCTGCTGGACGAGTGGACGCCGGTGATCGTCGGCTCGGTGCTCAACGAGCATCCGCTGCACCCGGTCACCCCGGCGTCGCGGGCGCTTGTCGCCGAGGCCGGCGACGACCTGCCGGTCGGCTGGCTGCACCGCTCGATGCGCTACGGCGAGAAGCTGGCCACCCCGGACACCAGCGTGGGTGACCTGATCGGTGACGTGGACCCGGTCCGGCTGGCCCAGGGCCGTACGCTCGGCGACCCCGAGACGATTCACTTCGGGCTGGTGCCGCGTACCAACCGGGGCATCTTCGCGGTCAACGAGCTGCCCGACCTGGCCGAGCGGATCCAGGTGGCGCTGCTCAACGTGCTGGAGGAGCGGGACATCCAGGTACGCGGCTACCAGCTGCGGCTGCCGCTGGACCTGCTGCTGGTGGCCAGCGCCAACCCGGAGGACTACACCAACCGGGGGCGGATCATCACGCCGCTCAAGGACCGCTTCGGCGCGGAGATCCGCACCCACTACCCGACCGACCTGGAGCTGGAGCTGGCGCTGATCCGGCAGGAGGCCGACCTGGTCGCCGAGGTGCCGGAGCACGTGCTGGAGGTGCTGGCCCGGTTCGCCCGGGCGGTGCGCGAGTCGCCGTCGGTGGACCCACGTTCCGGTGTCTCCGCCCGGTTCGCCATCGCCGCCGCGGAGACCGTGGCCGCCGCCGCGCTGCGCCGGGCGTGCCTGCTGGGCAGCGACTCGGAACTGCCGTCGGCCGAGGCGGTGGCCCGGGTGGGTGACGCGGTGTCGGTGACGTCCACGCTGCGCGGCAAGGTGGAGTTCGAGAGCGGCGAGGAGGGCCGGGAGATCGAGCTGCTCGGCCACCTGCTGCGTACGGCCACCGCCGAGACGTTCCGGGCCCGGCTGGCCGGGCTGGACCTGTCCGGCTTCACCGCACTCGTCGAGGAGGGGCAGGCGGTCGAGACCGGCGAGTTGGTGTCGGCGGCTGAGCTGCTGCGGCAGGTGGGCACGGTGCCGGGGTTGGCCAAGGTGCTCGACCGGCTCGGCATCGGTGACGCGCCGAGCACCGGGCAGGCCGCGGCAGCCGTCGAGTTCGTGCTCGAAGGTCTGTATCTGAGTCGCCGGTTGGGCAAGGACGTCACCGACGCCGGGCGGACCCGCTACGGAGGCCGGGACTGAGATGGCCGGCAACCGGTTCCGGTACGGGCAGTGGCGCGGCGGCCCCGATCCGCTCGCGCCGCCGTACGACGTGCAGGCCGCGGTGGATCAGGTCGGCGCGGAGGTGCTGGCCGGCGGCAGCCTGCGGGACGCGTTGCGGGATCTGCTGCGCCGTGGCCCGCAGGGGCGTGGTGGGCTGGACGGGCTGACCGCCCGCGCCCGCCGGCTGCGGCGCGAGGCGTTGCGCCGCGGGGAGCTGGACGGTGCGGTGACCCGGGCGCGGGCGCTGCTCGATCAGGCACTGGCCGCCGAGCGGGACGAACTGGCCCGCCGCGACGACGAGGCGGCCCGGTTCGCCGAGACGATGCTTGACGACCTGCCCCGCTCGACCGCGCAGGCGGTGCGGGACCTGTCCGACTACCGGTGGGCCAGCGACGAGGCCCGGCAGAACTACCAGCGGATCCTCGACGGGCTGCGCGACGACGTGCTCGGTCAGCGCTTCGCCGGGCTGCGCGACTCGGCGCGGCTGGCCGGAGACCCGGCGGTGCAGGAGCGGGTCGCCGAGATGATGCGGGACCTCAACGCGTTGCTGGCCCGGCACGCGCGCGCCGAGGACACCACCGACGCGTTCGCCGAGTTCATGCGCCGGCACGGCGACTTCTTCCCGGAGCGCCCGCGTGACGTGGACGAGCTGATCGACATCCTGGCTCGACGGTCGGCGGCCGGGCAGCGGCTGCTGAACTCGCTGTCGCAGCGGCAGCGGGAGGAACTCGCCGGGCTGATGCGCGAGTCCCTCGGCGACCGGCTCGCCGCCGAGCTGGACGCGCTGGAGGGAAACCTGCGGGCGTTGCGGCCCGACCTGCGCTGGGGTCGGGGCGAGCGGATGCAGGGCGGTCAGCCGCTGGGCTACGGCGAGGCGACCGGGGCGCTCGACGAGATCGCCGAGCTGGACGACCTGCTCGACCAGTTGGGTCAGGCGCACCCCGGAGCGACCCTGGACGACATCGACGTCGACGCGGTGACCCGGACCCTGGGCCGCGACGCGGCCGACGACGTACGCCGGCTGCGGGAGCTGGAGCGGGAGCTGCGCCGGCAGGGTTGGGTGACCCGCGACGCCGATGGTCTGACCCTTAGCCCGAAGGCGCTGCGTCGCCTCGGCGGCACCGCGCTGCGGCAGGTCTTCGCCGAGCTGACCGCCGGCCCGAGGGGCCAGCACGATCTGCGCTCGGCCGGGGCGGCCGGCGAGGTGACCGGGGCGTCGCGGCCCTGGGAGTACGGCGACGAGCAGCCGCTGGACGTGGTGCGGACGTTGACCCGGGCGGTCCGCCGGGCCGGCCCCGGGGTGCCGGTGCAACTGGCCGTCGAGGACTTCGAGGTGGTCGAGACCGAACGGCGGGCGTCGGCGGCGGTGGCGCTCTGCGTCGACCTGTCGTACTCGATGATCTCGCAGGGGCGGTGGGGGCCGATGAAGCAGACCGGGCTGGCCCTGGCGCATCTGATGGCCACCCGGTTTCCGCAGGACGCGTTGCAGATTATCGGGTTCGGCCGGCGGGCCGAGACGCTTACCCAGCAGGAACTGGCCGCCATCGAGCCGGACATGATGCAGGGCACCAACCTGCAACACGCGTTGCGGCTGGCCGGCCGGCATCTGCGGCGTCATCCGGACGCGGAGCCGGTGGTGCTGGTGGTCACCGACGGGGAACCGACCGCCCACCTGGATCCGGACGACGGTGAGGCGCTGTTCGCCTGGCCGTCGTCGGCGGAGACGATCGAGGCGACGGTCCGGGAGGTGGACCGGCTCGCCCGCTACGGGGCCACCCTGAACCTCTTCATGCTCGGCGACGATCCCGGCCTGCGCCGGTTCGTCGACGCGGTGGCCCGCCGCAGCGGTGGGCGGGTGTTCACCCCGGACGCCGACGACCTCGGCGAGTACGTGGTCAGCGACTACCTGCGGGCCCGCCGGGGCCGCCGTTAGTCCGGCGTAGCCGGGCACGGTTCGATGAAACGCGGACTGGACGAGGTCCACCGGCCGGAACTGGGGCTACTGGAGCGTCCAGCGTTGGGCCGGGTTGCCGTCGCAGGGTGCCTGGACGATGTCGGTGCCGGCCCCGGCGCCGCCGTCGCGGGCCTGGGCACACTTGCCGCTGTGTACGGCCACCAGCACGGTCGCGCCGCCGTCGACCGGTCGTAGCCGCCACTGCTGGTTGCCCTCGCCGTGGCAGCCGAACTGCTGCAACCGGGCACCGTCGTCACCGCTGCCGCCCTCGACGTCGAGGCACTGGTTGTGGGCGGCGTTGGTAAGCGTCACCGTGTCCGGGCCGAAGGCGTTCACCACCCACTGCTGCTCTGGCCCGCCGCCGCAGTCGGCCAGTTTGGCGACGGCCTTCTCGCCGGTGCCGTCGAGGCCGAGGCAGAGACCGGAACCGACCCCACGGAACACCTTCGGTCCGGTGACCGCGTCCGGATCCTCGCTGGGGCTCGGTGTGGGGGATGGCTCGGACCGGGTGGGGCTGGGTTCCGGTTCGCTCTCGGTCGGGCTGGCCCGCACCGTGCTCGGGGCGGGCGCGGCCACCGTCGGCGTCGGCTCCGGCTTCTCGCCGCCGACCACGCCGGTGGCGAACAGCACCCCCAGCAGTACGCCGACCAGCCCGACCGCCAGCGCCGCCACGAGCAGTGGATCGCGGGACGGTCCGGCTCGGCGGGTGCCGTAGACGCTGCCCGATCCATCGGTTTCCGACATCCCGGCATCCTGTCCCACGGTGCGCGGCGGCGACCAGTCGCCCCCAGCGTCAAACCTGATCTGGGTGCGAAACGCCTCTGATGGACATCCCGCCGGGCGGTCGCGGTCCGCGTAAAGTGATGCCATGCACGCCGTGCGTGATCATGACCTGGCGGTGGCCCAGCTGAGACGGTCGTATGCGGCGGTGCCACCCGGCCAGCCGGTGCGGCTGGCCAAGCGCACCTCCAACCTGTTCCGTCCGCGCAGCGCCCCCGCCTCCGGCCTGGACGTCAGTGGTCTCGGCGGGGTGCTGGGCGTCGATCCGACCGCCCGCACCGCCGACGTGCAGGGCATGTGCACCTACGAACGGCTGGTCGCCGCGACCCTGCCGTACGGCCTGATGCCACTGGTGGTGCCCCAGCTGCGCACCATCACCCTCGGCGGGGCGGTGACCGGGCTGGGCATCGAGTCGACCTCGTTCCGCAACGGACTGCCGCACGAGTCGGTGACCGAGCTGGACGTGCTCACCGGCGCCGGTGAGGTGGTCACCGCCCGGCCCGACGGCCCACACGCCGACCTGTACGCGGCCTTCCCCAACTCGCTGGGCAGCCTCGGGTACGCCACCCGCCTGCGGATCGAGCTGCAACCGGTCCGCCGGTACGTGGGCCTGCGCAACCTGCGGTTCACCAACCTGACCGCGTTGACCGAGGCGATCGGCGAGATCACCGCGACCCGCCGGTGGGCCGGTGCGAGCGTCGACGCGATGGACGGGGTGATGTTCAGCCCCGATGAGGCGTACCTCGTCCTGGGCAGTTTCAGCGACGACGTGCCGGCGGTCTCCGACTACACCGGCCAGGAGATCTACTACCGCTCGCTACGCCAGCGCCCGCACGACGCGCTGACCGTCCACGACTACCTGTGGCGCTGGGACACCGACTGGTTCTGGTGCTCGGCGGCGTTCGGCGCGCAGCATCCGGTGGTGCGCCGGTTGTGGCCGGCGCGGTGGCGACGCAGCGACGTCTACCACCGCATCGTGCGACTGGAGCACCGGCACCGGGTCGCGGCCCGGATTGACAGGTGGCGCGGGCAGCCGGCCCGGGAGCGGGTCGTGCAGGACGTGGAGATCCCGCTGGAGCGCACCGCCGAGTTCCTGCACTGGTTCGCCGCGAACGTCGGGATGACGCCGGTGTGGTTGTGTCCGCTGCGGCTGCGCGAGCCGGGCGGCCCGGGATCGGCCCGGTCCTGGCCGCTGTATCCGCTACGGCCGGGGCAGGACTACGTAAACATCGGGTTCTGGGGCAGCGTGCCGATCCCTGAGGGCGCCTCCGACGGCGACGTCAACCGGGAGATCGAGCGCGCGGTGTCGGAGACGGGCGGGCACAAGTCGCTCTACTCCGACGCGTACTACGACCGGGATGCGTTCGACCGGCTCTACGGCGGCGGCACCTGGCGCGCCGTGCGGGACCGGTACGACCCGGAGCATCGGCTGACCGGACTGTACGAAAAGGCAGTAGCACGAGCATGAGCGAGCGAAGCGGAGTGCCGGCATGAGTCTCACCGACCGAAGCCAGGGAGCGGCAGGCGCTCCCGCCACGCCGCCCCCCGGGGGCCGGCGGCGTGGGTCGACCGTGGCGGACATCGTCCGGGCGGTGACCTCGGGCCCCCTGCCGGTGCGGGTCACCGGGTACGACGGCAGCTCGATCGGTCCGGCGGACGCCGGGATCACCCTGTCGATCCGCTCCGAGCGCGGGCTGTCCTACCTGCTGACCGCGCCTGGCGACCTGGGCATGGCCCGTGCCTACGTCAGCGGTGACCTGGCCCTGGAGGGAGTGCACCCGGGCGACCCGTACGAGGCGTTGCGGGTGCTCGGTGGGGTACGGATGCGGGCTCCCGCGCTGGCCGACGGGTTGGCGCTGGTGCGCGAGCTGGGCTGGGAGCGGCTGCTGCCGCCGCCGGCGCCGCCGCAGGAGGCCCGGCCCCGCTGGAAACGGATCATGGATGGCCTGCGCCACTCGCGGACCCGCGACAGCAGCGCCATCTCGCACCACTACGACGTGTCGAACGCCTTCTACGAGCGGGTGCTCGGCCCGTCGATGACGTACACCTGCGCGGTGTACCGCAGCCCGGACGACACGTTGGAGCAGGCGCAGGCGAGCAAGTACGACCTGGTCGCCGGCAAGCTCGCGCTGCGGCCGGGGATGCGGCTGCTGGATGTGGGCTGCGGCTGGGGCGGCATGGTCCGGCACGCGGCCCGGGAGTACGGCGTCAAGGCGCTCGGCGTGACGCTGTCGAGGGCGCAGGCGCAGTGGGCACAGGCGGCGATCGAGCGGGAGGGGCTGACCGGGTTGGCGCAGGTGCGGCACCTGGACTACCGCGACGCACCGCGTGAACAGTTCGACGCGGTCTCCTCGATCGGCCTGACCGAGCACATCGGAGTCCGCAACTATCCGGCCTACTTCGGGTTCCTGCGGGACCGGCTGCGCCCGGGGGCCCGGCTGCTCAACCACTGCATCACCCGGGCGGACAACCGGGCGCCGCACCGTTCCGGCGCGTTCATCGACAGGTACGTCTTCCCGGACGGCGAGCTGGCCGGCCCGGGGCGGGTGATCAGTGAGATCCACGATGCCGGGCTGGAGGTGCACCACGAGGAGAACCTGCGCCAGCACTACGCGCTGACCCTGGCCGCCTGGTGCCGCAACCTGGTGGAGCACTGGGACTTCTGCGTCGCCGAGGTGGGTGCGGGTACGGCCCGGGTGTGGGGGCTCTACATGGCCGGATCCCGGCTGGCGTTCGAGCGTAACGGCATCCAGCTGCATCAGGTGGTGGCGACGCGCAACGGACCGGACGCGGTCAACGGCTATCCGCTGCGCCCGGACTGGCTGCCCTGACCGCCGCACCGCGCGACTGAGCGAGGCCGCGCCGGACGCTCCCGGCGCGGCCTTTCTCGACGCTATTGACAAAGAAGTTTTTTACGTACAAGCTGGTTTTGCCATGAGAGACGTCCTGTACCTGGAGCAGATCGAGCAGGCCGAGGTGCTGCTGAAACCGCAGCGCGTCGAGATCCTGCGGCAGTTGGCCGAGCCACGCACCTGCACCGAGGTGGCCGCCCGGCTGGAGCAGACGCCCCAGCGCGTCTACTACCACGTCAAGCAACTCGTCGCGGCCGGGCTGGTCGAGCAGGTCGACAGGCGCAAGGTCCGCGGCATCACCGAGGGCATCTACCAGGCCGCCGCCCGGTCGTACTGGCTCTCACCGCGGCTGGTCGGTCGGATCGGGCTGCGCCGCGCCCGCGACGAGCTGAGCCTGGGCTACCTGCTGGACCTGATGGAAGAGGTCCAGGCCGACGTCGCCGCCCTGGACCGCACCGCCCCGGAGCTGCCGTCCATCGGCGTCTCCGGCGAGATCCGCGTGCCGGCCGAGCGTCGGCAGGAGTTCCTGCACGACCTGCAGTCCGCGTTGCAGGAGTTGTTCACGCGCTACGGCGGCGCCGAGGGAGACGCCTTCAAGCTCGCCGTGGCCTGCTACCCGAAGGGAACCGACAGTGACTGAACCGATGACCGTCGCCGCCCGCCTCGCCGCGCCGATCGCGCGAGTGCGCCAGGCCCTCACCGACCCCGCCGAGCTGCGCATCTGGCTGGCCGAGCATGCCGAGGTCGAGCTGCCCGAGCGATACGAGTTCTGGGGCCGCTACACGCCCGAGGGCGACGCTCCACATCAGCGTGTGCTGCACGCCGACGAGGACCGGCTGCGCTTCGCCTGGCTGCTCGACGGGGTGGAGACCACCACCGAGATCACCTTGAGCGCGGACGGGCCGGACGCCACCGTGCTGCGGCTGTCGCAGACCCACTTCGACTTCAACGACGTGATCAACGGCACCAGCATCCGGGGTGTCCTCCAGACCTACTGGGCGCTCACCATCGCCAACCTGGAGGCCCACCTTGCCGGCCAGCCGTTGCTGCCCAGGACGGACTTCACCAGCGCCGACTTCCGTGGCGAGCTGGAGATCGCCGCGCCGGCCGACAAGGTATGGGAGTCCCTGACCGACTCCGAGCAGGCCAGCGCCTGGTTCGGCTACCCGATCGGGATCGAGCCCTGGGTCGGCGGCCGGTACGCCATGGGTGGCTTCGACAGCGGCTTCGCCGCCAAGGTGGTCGACCTGGAGCCGGGCCGCAAGATGTCCATCGACTGGGGAGCGCCCGGTGTGACGAGCTGGGAGCTGGCCGAGTCGGACGGGAGGACGAAGCTCACCTTCGTGCAGAGCGGCTTCGACGAGCAGAACCCGCCGTACGCGTCCTGGTCCGGCATCGTGTCCGGGTGGGCCGAGCTGCGTCGCTTCCACGAGGTGCCCGACTGGCAGCCGATCTGGCTGCCCGAGGAGAGCGGCGTCGCGACTGCCGGTTGAGTCCCACGGGTGCGGGCGGCCACCCGGACATCCCCCGTGGCCGCCCGGCCCCGCGACGCGTCACCCGGCGTGCAACGGATCGCCTGATGGGCTGGCGCGACGGGCCGGAGTTCGCGGACGCGGCTATCGTGGCCTGTCGTGACGGGTATCGAGCAGCGACTGGCCGCGATCCGGGGCGACGCGCCGCCGAAACGACACAACGCCCGTACGATCGCGGCGTTGACCGGCAACCCGGCCTGCACCCGCCGGGCGGTCCTGGACGGTGCCGGAGTCGACAAGCCGGCGCTGGCCGAGCGGGTCGGCTTTCCCGCCCGGTTCGGGCAGTCCCGCTTCGCCATCACCCGAGGCAACACGTTCGAGGCACAGGTGAAGGCCGACGGCGGTGCCGAACTGCTGCGGCTGGTCGCGGAGCGGCTCGGCGTACCGGTACCGGCGGCGGCCGGCTGGACGGACCTCGGTGACGGCGAGGAACCGGCAGCCCGAGCCAGACGCTCGGCGACCCTGCTCACCGAGGCGCTGCCTTCTGTCGAAGCCGACACCGCCGACCCACCCAATGCCGAGGAGCCGCCGCGTACCGGCGGGCCGGCGGCGCTGTTCGACCATCCGATGCTCGCCCTGACGGTCGCCGGGCAGCGGGTGCACCTGGAGCCGGACCTGGTGGCCGCCCGGCTGGGCGGCCGGTTCCACGTGGTCGAGATCAAGTCCTTCCCGGTGATCGACGGCCAGGCCGACCCGGCGAAGCTGGCCGCCGCGGCGGTGCAGTCCGCCGTCTACGTACTGGCGCTGCGGGAGCTGCTCACCGCCCGAGGCCACGACCCGTACCTGGTGTCGCACGAGGTGGTGCTGGTCTGTCCTCGGGACTTCAGCAACGAGCCGGTGGCGCATCTGCTCGACGTACGCCGGCAACTGCTTGTGGTGCGCCGGCAACTGGATCGGATGGACCGGCTCGACGCGCTGCTGGCCGACGTTCCGGCCGACTTCACCGCCGATCCCGCCGCCGATCCGGCGGCCCTGGCCAGTTCGCTGGCCCGGGTGCCGGCCCGGTACGCTCCCGACTGCCTGGCCAGCTGTGAGCTGGCGTACCTCTGCCGGCACGAGGCGCGCGGGCAGACCGGGGCGCTCGGCCGCCCGGTCCGCGAGGCGCTCGGCGGGATCGCTGACGTCGGTGAGGTGCTGGCGCTCGCCGCTGGAGAAGCCGCGACCGACCCTGAGCGAGCGGAGGCCGCCGCGCTGCTGCGGACCGCGGCCCGCCTGCGCGCCGACGCCCTCGCCACCGCATGAGCGAGCGCATCAGGCGCGGCGTCGTGGTGCCTCAGGTCGGTGTGCGGCGCAGCGGAGTGCCGACTTGAGCACGTTGCGGGCGCTGGCGGCGGCGCAGGCGGTGGCCACGGGAGTCGCCCAACCGGTGGCCACCGTGCGGCATCTGCACCTGTCGAGGCGGCCCCTCGTGCTGGTACCGCTGGCGATGGCGGGGGAGGCCAACGCACCGCTCGCCGCGATGGTCGGCTCGGCCCCCGGCGAGGGACGACTGCTGATCGTGCCGCAGCCGCGAAACCGGGACCAACGGTTCGCGTTCGCCGCCGAGCTGGCCACGATCGTACTGCCCTATGTGGACGCACACCGCACCGCGAACGAGGCGGTCGCCGTGGACCGGGGCCGGGACGTCCGCTACCGGTACCTCGACGCCCCGCAGCTGCTGGTACCAAACCCGGCGGGGGTGACGTTCCTGCGGCTGCTCGGCCGGTCCACCCGGTTCCGTCGGGTCGACGGCGAGTATCCGGTGCCGCCGCAGGTGCCACTGCTTGGCCGCTGGCTCACCTTCTTCGCCGAACGGGCCGAACATCCCGGCTCGTCGGCGCTGATGGCGATGACGCAGGCGTTGACGCTGCACTGGGCGACCGGGCAGAGCGCGGTGGAGGATCTGCACCTGCCGGCGCTGCTGGGCTGGATCGCCCCACCGACCGGGCTGTCCGGAGCCGAGGCCGCCGCCCGGGCCGAGGACCCGTCGATCTGCCCGCCGGCCGGGCCGGCCACCGACCCCGGGTTCGACAACCGGCTGCTGGCGCCGGCCATCGAGGCGTACGCCGCCGCCGGCACGGACGAGGCGACGCGCGTCGAGGCGTACGCGGAGCTGGAACGGCTGCTGCGGGACCAGCTGACGCCCACCTGGGAGCTGATGTGGCGCGGCCTGGGGCTGCTTCGGGCACTGCCGCCCGGCACCCGGGTGGCCGGGCGGTGGGACGGCGACCGGGACGCCTTCACCGCCCACGCCGACCACCTCGACTCCGACGGTGCGCCGCAGCCGCGCCGGGACGGCGCGGTGGCCGCCGCCGCCCGGCTGCACCGCCTGGAGCGGGCTGCCGCTACCTACGCGGTGCAGCGCGCCTACGACGATCCGCTGGTGATGGCCGAGTACCGGCTGACCGGCGAGGCGTTCGTCGGTGAGGTGCTGCTGGCCGACCCGACCCGGGTAGACGACAGTGGCCGACGGCCGGTGCTGCGCCCGCGCATCCAGCTGATGACCACCGACCCGGTGCTGGTGCCGGTCGGCGCGACCCTGTCCAGCCCGTCCCGTCCCGGGCAGAAGGCGCGGCTGGTGTTCCTCACCCCAACGGCCGACAGCAAGACCGAGGTGGTGTTGGAGCTGTCCGGCGGGATGGGGCGCGGCCTGACGGCCAACCCGGGCAGCGTGCCGGAGGTGGGGGAGCGACTCTGCTACACCACGCTCAGCGATGCCTACGTGCCGGGCGCGGCGTTTCCGGCCGTCGAGGAGACCCCGTGGACCCACGGCGGCCCACCCGCGACCGCAGCGGCGGCGCCCGACGAGGAATGGGCGTGAGCGCGGATCGCGGATCGTAACCATCCTTCGGTAGGGACACTGCCACCTCGGACGCTTTGCTCTGCTTACCTATACGCACAGGTTGCGCTGCGTGACTGGGGTGAACGCTGCTAAGACCAGCTCAACGTGGGGTTGCGTATAGGTAAGCAGAGCAAAGGTGGAAGACAGCAATGTCGCTGGCGGACCAGACGGTTACGTCTAGTGATATGTCGTTGCGGTCACCCTGCGTCATTGTCGCGTTGCGGCGGGTCGCGATCGGCGGGTGGAGCGGGAGGCCCGGCCCCGAGGGAACCCTTTCCGCCCGGTGCGGGTGCGACCAGCGCGACAGGGGACTACGGGCGACCGCGAGCGGGTCGTTGCCCGCGCCGCCGCACCGGGAGTCGTCAGGTTGCGGACTCGCCTATCGGTGGATCTGGCGGGGTGGCTGCGGGCGTGGCTAGGCTTTCGGGGTTTGCCAGGGCAGGACCTCGCCGTCGAGGGTGTACGCACGAGAGAGAGCCGGAGCGATCGCTGTGTCGCGGAAGGACGTCGAGCGGGCTGCCGCGCGCTCGCCCGGAACGGACCGGGTCGGCCGTGTGGGGCTGGTCGGTGCCGGTGTCGTCGTCGCGGTCGAGGCGCTCTGGCTGATGCTCGGGCTGCCCGCCGGCGCCTTGGTGAGCGACCTGGGCGCGCTCACCGTGGCGGGCTGGGCCGCGATCGCCTGCGTCGCGGCGTCCCGCCAGCATCCGACGGTACGCCGGTTCTGGCTGCTGTTGGCAGCCACCATGGCGATGTCGCTTGCCGGACGGGCACTGTGGACGTCCCAGCGGCTGCTCGGGGAGAGCCTGCCACACACCCTGCCCATCGGGTTGATCTTCGTGGCAAGCCTGCTGACCGGCACCGCCGCGTTGTTCTGCTCGGTCACCGCGCCACGTACCACTGTGGGTCGGGCCCGGACCCTGCTCGACGGGGTGATCGTCGGGCTGGCGCTGATCCCGATCGGCTGGTTGCTGATCTTCCGCAACGTCAGTCAGGCCGACCTGGACGAGCCGCTGCGCACCGCCGGCCTGCTGTACCCGATGTTCGACCTGATGCAGCTGACCATCCTGGTCGCGGTGGTCGGCCCGGGCCGGCCGGTGTGGCGGCCGATGGCGCTGCTCGGCGCGAGCCTGACCGTACGAGCGGTGGCCGACACGGTCTACGTGTCGCTGGTGGCTGCCGGCACCTACCAGCCCGGCACCCCGGTCGACGTGCTCTGGCCGCTGAGCTACCTGCTGATCGTGGTGGCCACCCGGATGCCCCCGCCCCGGGACCACGGTGCCGCCGAGGAGGACGGCGAGGCGCCGTTGCCGCAGTGGTGGCGGGTGGTGCTGCCCTATCTGCCGGTGGGCGGGGCGATCGTGGCGACGATGCTGGCCCGCGACGCCAGCGGTCACACCCCGATGCCGATCTTCCTGGCGATGATGGCGTTGCTGGCCATGCTGGCGCTGCGGCAGGGGTTGGCGGCGAACGAGAACCTGCGTCTGGTGGTGCAGCTACGCAAGCTCGCCTACGTCGACCAGCTCACCGGGCTGCCCAACCGGCTGGCGTTCACCCGCCGGCTGCGGGGTGCGTTGCGCGGCACCGATCGGGTCGCCGTGCTGCTGCTTGACCTGGACGGGTTCAAGCAGGTGAACGATCGGTTCGGGCACACCACCGGCGACACGCTGCTGTCCGGCCTGTCCCGGCGGATGCGTCGGGCGGTCGGTGACGACGGCATGATCGCCCGGATCGGCGGAGACGAGTTCGCGGTGCTGGTCACCGATGGGCGGCCGTTGGCGCCGGAACGACTCGCCGAGCGGTTGTTGGCGGCACTGCAACCGTCGCCCGGGGAGGAACTGGTCGGGGTGCACCCGTCGGCCAGCATCGGGATCGCCGAGTACGGACCGCAGCACATCTCCCACACCGACCTGCTGCGCGACGCGGACATCGCCATGTACGCGGCGAAGGCGGCCGGCAAGTCCGCGTACCGGAGGTGCACGCAGGGGCTGCGGGAGTCGGCGGTGAGCCGGGCCGAGTTGATCGCCGACCTGCGGCGGGCCGTCGACGAGGAGCAGCTGCACCTGGAGTTCCAACCGATCGTGGACCTGGCCACCGGAACGGTGCGCAGCGCGGAGGCGTTGGTGCGGTGGCGGCATCCCCGGCTGGGCGTGCTCAGCCCGGCCCGGTTCCTGCCGCTGGCCGAGGAGACCGGACTGATCCTGCCGATCGACAGGTGGGTCATCCACGAGGCATGCCGGGCAGCGGCCACCTGGCAGGACCAGGTTCCGTCGGCGACGGTCGCGGTGAACATCGCCGCCTCGCACCTGCGCCGCCCCGACCTGATCGCCACCGTCACCGAGGCCACCGCGGGCGCCGGGCTGGCACCTCGGGCACTGACCCTGGAACTGACCGAGTCGGCGCTGATCGAGGGCAGCGACGCGGTGCTGGACCGGCTGAGGCAGCTGCGCGAGTTGGGCATCCGGATCGCCATCGACGATTTCGGCACCGGATATTCGTCACTGAGTTACCTGCACCGGATCCCGGCGACCGAGTTGAAGATCGACCGGTCGTTCGTGGCCCGGATTCCCGAGGACACCCGGGCGTACGCGACGGTGGAGATGGTGACCCGGCTGGCCGACGCGTTCGATCTGAGCGTGGTGGCCGAGGGGGTGGAGACCGAGCGGCAGCACGAGGCCGTGGCCGCGATCGGCTGCGTGCAGGGGCAGGGTTACCGCTACGGTCGCCCGACCGCCCTGGCCGAGCTGCGTACCTTCCTGGTGAAGGCTGACCCTCCGGGTGTGCCCGGCGTCGCAGAATCGGGCTTGACCCTCACGTAACGGCAGGCGGGACCGTGGTTCCGGAAAGGGGGAACCATGGCCCACACGGTTGGTCAGGTGGCGAAGCTCGCCGGCGTGACGGTCCGGACGCTGCACCACTACGACGAGATCGGTCTGCTGACGCCGAGCGGGCGCAGTGGCTCGGGCTACCGCCGCTACTCCGAGGCGGACCTGGAGCGGTTGCAGCTGATCCGGTACTACCGCGAGCTGGGGTTCCCGTTGGACGAGATCGCCGTGATCCTCGACGACCCGGCGAGCGGACCGGGAGCGCACCTGCGCCGCCAGCACGAGCTGCTGACGGTGCGGATCAAGCGCCTCCAGGAGATGGTCGCGGCGATCGAATTCGCGATGGAGGCGAGCAAGATGAACATCCCACTGACCCCGCAGGAGCGGTTCGAGGTCTTCGGGGGCTTCGACCCGGACGCGCACGCCGAAGAGGCGGAGCGGCGGTGGGGCGGCACCGAGGCGTACCGGGAGTCGACCCGGCGGACGTCGAGCTACCGCAAGGAGGACTGGCAACGGTTCAAGGCCGAGACCGAGGACTGGGGGCGGCGGATCGTGGCGCTACTGGCCTCGGGCGCACCGGCCGACGGGCCGGCGGCCATGGAGTTGGCCGAGGAACACCGGCAGCAGATCAGCAGGTGGTTCTACGAGTGCTCGTACGAGATCCACACCGGGCTGGCCGACCTGTACCTGGCCGACGAACGGTTCACCGCCCACTACGAGGCGATGGCTCCCGGTCTGACGGAGTATCTGGCTGAGGCGATCCACGCCAACGCGATCACCCGTGCCTGATCGGGCGTGCGGACCGTGAAGGATCGGGAGAGTATGACTGGCGTCCGCTCTCCCGATCTTCGGAGGTTGCCTTGCTGATCGTCGCCGGCACGCTACAGGTCGACCCGGCCGGGCGGGACGCCTACCTGGCCACCTGCGCCGAGATCGTCCGCCAGGCGCGCGAGGCGCCCGGTTGCCTCGGTTTCGCCATCAGTCCCGACCTGGTGGAACCGGGTCGGATCAACGTCTACGAGCGGTGGGAGTCCGAGGAACAGATGCTGGACTTCCGCGGTTCGGGCCCGGAGCCGGAGCAGCGGGTGGCGATCGTCGAGGCCGAGGTCCACAAGTTCCTGGTCAGCACGGTCGAATCACCCTGAGGCCGGTGCCGCCGGGCCATTCTTCGGGCGTCGCGAAACCACCATCTCGTCCTTGTTGCTCCACCGATCGGGTAATTCGACCGCTTCTGCCCGTGTCCATGCCGGTGCTCGCAGCCGTTAACACTGTGACACCCCATTTGGTGGCCTGCGGTTGGTGGCATGCACGGCGAAGGAGTTCGGCGTGGCGAGGACTGATTCGACGGGTTCGACATGGCGGTACCGGTGGGCGCGCCGGCAGAACGAGCGCCGGCTGCGGCTGTTCCGCAGCGTCGAGGGAGGCTGGCGGCGACGCGACGTCGAACTGCGCCGCCTGCGTACGCTCGCCGAGCAGTGCCAGGGCTCGGCCACGGCCGGCGATGGCCTCCCGCTCGAACTGGCCCCTGACGAGGTGGTGCTCCGGGTGGTGCCGGCGGCGCAACTCGTGGAGTTGCGGCACAACGCCGTACTGCCCGCCCCGGATCTGACCGTGGGCGCGCCGACCGGCCGGCTGCGGCGGCGTCTGCCCGACGGGGTACGGGTCACCGACGCCGGCATGGCGGTGATCACCAACCGTCGGCTGGTGCTGCTCGGTGGGCGGGGCCGGCGCGACTGGGCGTACGGCCGGATGACCGGTCTGGCCCACGACCCGCACGCGTCGGTGACCCTGATCCAGGTGCTGGACCGGCGGCGGACCTCGGGGGTGCTGCTGCGACCGGACGTGGCGGCCGAGTTCCGGTTCGTGCTCACCCTGGCCTTCGCCGACGCCATCGAACAGCGCCAGGCGGTCATCGACCAGCTCGACGAGTTGATCGACGAGCACGCCCGGCTGCGTCCGTCCCGCCCCGGCATCGCCACCCCCGGGCAGGCCCGGTTGTTGGCACTCATTCCCGGGGGCCGACGAACCGCCGTGGTCGCCGCCGCGCTCGCCGTGATGGTGCCGGTGGCCCTGGCCAACTCCGGCCCGTCCGACCCGACCAGCACCGAGACCGCGGTTGCCGCCCCCGGAGCGCCGGCCGCGACCAGCGCCTCGACCGCAGCGCGCGGCACCGGCTCCACGCCGGCACCGCGTGCCACCGGCTCCACGCCGGCACCACGTGCCACCGGCCCAGCCAAGGCCAACCCGAAACCCGAGCGGCGCTGCGGCGCCCCCGAAAACCCGATGGGGTACGACTTCTGCGGCGGAAAACGGGTCCGTGAGCCGGCCCGCGAGGTGTGCGACCACTTCGACTGCGTGCCCGGCTTCTGGGAGGGACGCGGTTACCTGGTGCAGTGCGAGAACGGCAAGGTCAGCCTGGCCGGCGGTAGCCCCCGGGCCTGCGGTCTGCACGGCGGCGTCCGCCGCACCATCTGGACCTGACCCACCCCACCCCACGCATCCGCTCGCCCCACCCATCCGCAACGTGGAGAAGAGCGCCAAGCGAAGCCGCACTATCCCCGAAGTTGCTGGGTGATGCCAGGTGCGAGGCCGCGCTATCCCCGAAGTTGCTCGTGTGTCACGGGGGTGAGGGCGCAGTTTCCCCGAAGGTGCTCAGTGGTGTGCGACCCGGCCGGCGGGCGACGGGGTGCGTTCAGGAGGGGGCCGGGGTTTCGGCGGCCAGACGCTCGGCGCGACGCTGCCCCCACTCGCCCAGGGGCCCGAGCGCCTCGTTGAGTGACTGGCCGTGCTCGGTGAGGGAGTATTCCACTTTGGGCGGGACCTCGCGGTAGACCTCGCGGTGGACCAGACCGTCCTGCTCCATCTCACGTAGGTGCTGGATGAGCATCTTCTCGCTGACCCCGGGCAGACTCCGTTTCAGCTCGCCGAACCGCCGGGTGCCGTAGTTGTCCAGCTCCCACAGGATCAGCGACTTCCATTTTCCGGACACCACGTCCATCGCCGCATCGATCCCGCAGATGTACGGGCCGCACCGCTCACTCGATGCCATGGATCCGCCTTCCACTAACCGATCTTCAATACTTACTTCTAGGTAAGTATTGAACAGAATAGTAGGTACTTGCCCATTGGATTGTGGTCGCCAACGATGGTGATCGGCGCGCCCGTCAGATCACCGAACAAGGCAGGGGACCATCGCAAATGACTGTCAGCACCACCTTCCTGGGACTGGGCGCGATGGGTAGCGCCCTCGCGAACGCCGCACTGGACGCCGGCCACCGGATCGTCGCTTGGAACCGCACCGGCCACCGGGCGCACGGCCTCGGCGCACGCGGCGCCACCATCGTCGACAGCGTCGAGAAAGCGGTGGCCGGCCGGGGCGCGGTCGTCGTGTGCCTCTTCGACGCCGCCTCCGTACGCGAGGTGCTCGAAACCGTGGCGACCGATCTGGCCGGTCGCATCGTGATCAACCTGACCACCACCACGCCTGAGCAGTCCCGTGACCTCGCCCGATGGGCCGGTCAGTGTGGCATCGATCTCCTCGACGGTGCGATCTTGGCCGTGCCGGAGACGATCGGCGGCCCCGAGTCGGTGATCTTCTACAGCGGTTCGGCGGAAGGCTTCGCGCAACACCGGCTCCTGCTCGACCTGTGGGGCGAGAGCAGCTACCTCGGGCCGGATCCGGGCATGGCGGCGCTCTACGACACGGCGATGCTCGCCGGCATGTACGCGATGTTCGCCGGCTTCCTGCACGGCGCGGCCATGGTCAGTTCCGAGGGGGTGCCGGCCGGCGATTTCGTCCGGCGGCAGGCGCCGTTCCTCGCCGCGATGACTGAGCAACTGGCCGACTACGCCGCGACGATCGACGAGCAGGACTATCTCGGGCCGGGCCAGCAGAGTTTGCGGTTCACCGAGACGGCGCTCGCCACAGTGATGCGGGCCAGCACCCGGCAGGGCGTGACCGACGAGGTTCTGAGGCCGGTGCACGATCTCGTCCGGCGGCAGATCACCGCCGGGTTCGGCGAGCACGGCACCGCTCGCATGTTCGAGGAACTGCGGAGCGTCAGATGAGCGGGAAGAGCGAACTCCGACCGGTCACCGTCATCGGTCTCGGTCCGATGGGGCGGGCGATCGCTGCCGCCCTGATCCGGGCCGGACATCCTGTCACCCTGTGAAACCGTACCCCGAGCCGGGCCGATGGCCTGGTCGACGACGGTGCCACCCTCACGCCGACGCCGACGCCGACGCCGACGCCGACGCCGACGCCGACGCCGACGCCGACGCCGACGCCGACGCCGACGCCGACGCCGACGCCGACGCCGACAGCGGCCGCTGCCGGCAGCGGCCGTGGCCGCCAGCGGCCTGACGATCCTCAGCCTCACCGCCTACCCGGCGATGTACGACATTCTCGGCCCGGTGGCCGGCGAGCCCGGCGCCCTGGCCGACCGCACCCTGGTCAACCTCAGCTCCGACACTCCCGACACCTCACGGGACACGGCCGCATGAACCGCTGGCGCGGGCACTGGTAGCCGGCGAGCACCCGGGCGACCTGAGCACGGTACGGATGATGGGCGGGACCGCCCTGTACGAGGTGATCCGGGCCCGGAGCTGACGGAGGGCGGCGCGGCCGGCCCGGGTCAGGGCAGCTCGGCGGTGCGGTCGGCCAGACGGCACAGCGCGGGCACGGCGGCGCGCAGCCGCTCCTGGTCGGTCGCGTCGAGGGCGTCGAGGGCGGTGGCGAGCAGCTCGCGGCGGTACTGCCCGTAGGCGGCGATGCGCTCGTACGCCACGTCGGTCAACGTCAACCGGACGGTACGCCGGTCGGCCGGATCGCGATCCCGGCGCAGCAGACCGGCGGCGGTCAGTTCGCCGACCAGGGTGCTCACCGTGTTCGCGGCGGTACCCAGCCGCTCGGCGGCCTCCCGGACGCTGATCCCGGGCTGGCGTTGCACCAGCCGCAGCACCTCGACCTGCGCGTCCGGCAGGGCGGCACGCCCGGTCCGCTGGATGGCCCGACGGCGGAGCACCCGGTGCAGGTCACTGAGGGCCGCGCCGAGCTGGTCGAGCGTCTCGTCGGTCACAATGCCGCCCCTTCACGCTGCAACACCTCTGTGGGCAGAGCTACCGTAGCCGAACGCCCCCGGCAGTCGGCCATGCCGTGGTGGCGCCGATCGCCGAGGGGACCGCCGATGCCGCAGACCGACGTGCCCGTACGCCCGCCGGAGCGCATCACCCCGCCCACCGGTCGCGCCGCCCTCGCGCTGCTGGTGCTGCTCGGCTCGCTCACCGCGATCGGTCCGCTGTCGCTTGACACCTACCTGCCGGCGTTTCCGGGGATGACCCGCGACCTGGCCGCCAGCCAGGCACAGATCCAGCTCTCCCTGACCACCTGCCTGATCGGCATGGCCCTGGGCCAACTCGTCACCGGTCCGCTCAGCGACCGCTGGGGACGACGCCGTCCGGTGCTTGTCGGCGTCGCCGCGTACACCCTGTTGTCGCTGGTCTGCGCCCTCGCGCCGTCGGCGGAGACGCTCGCGGTGGCCCGCTTCGCCCAGGGCTTCGGCGGTGGCATGGGCACGGTCGTCGCCCGTGCCGTAGTGCGTGACCTGTATTCCGGCCGGGCCGCCGCAAAGTACTTTTCCCGACTCGTCCTGATCTTCGGCATCGCGCCGATGGTCGCCCCCGCCCTCGGCAGCCTGGTGCTCAACGTCGGCGACTGGCGTACCATCTTCGTCGCCCTCGCCCTGGTCGGTGCCCTGCTCACCACCGCCGTCGCGCTGCGGCTACCGGAGACCCTGCCCGCCACTGGGCGCAGCACCGGTGGCCTGGCCGCGACCACCGCCGCCGGGCGCACGCTGCTCGCCGACCGCGTCTACCTCGGGTACGCGCTGACCCAGGGCCTCGCCTTCGCCGGACTCTTCGCCTACCTCTCCGGCTCCTCGTTCGTCCTCCAGGACGTCTTCGGTCTCTCCGCCGGCACGTTCAGCCTCGTCTTCGGCGGCAACGCGCTCGCCTTCGTCGCCGTCGGCCAGCTCAACGCCCGCCTGCTCGACCGCCACGATCCCCGCCCACTGTTGGTCAGCGGCCTCGGCCTCGGTCTGCTCGCCGCGCTCGGTGTGCTCGCCGGGGCACTGCTGAACAACCTGCCGGTGGTCGTCGCCGCGCTCTTCGTCTTTCTCGGCTCGCTCGGCCTGGTGATGCCCAACGGCACCGCCCTAGCCCTGGACCGGCACGCCGCCCGCGCCGGCACCGCCGCAGCGCTGCTCGGCGGCATTCAGGCCGTGGTCGCCGCCAGCGCCGCACCACTTGTCGGGCTCGGCGGAGAGGGCAGCGCGCTCCCGATGGCCGTGGTCCTCAGCGCCGCAGCAGCCGCCTCCCTGCTGATGCTGCTGACCCTCGCCCGCCCCGCCCGCGGCCGGTAGTAGCTCCGGCTGCGCCCGCTACTCGGGCTGTCGTGGCTGTGCTGGCTCTCCCGGCTCGTTGGCGAGCGCGGCGGAGAGCCGCTCCAGGTAGGCGTCGACC
Source organism: Verrucosispora sp. WMMD573 (assembly GCF_027497175.1). Taxonomy (NCBI): domain Bacteria; kingdom Bacillati; phylum Actinomycetota; class Actinomycetes; order Micromonosporales; family Micromonosporaceae; genus Micromonospora; species Verrucosispora sp. WMMD573. The sequence continues at coordinate 2,582,759 of NZ_CP114901.1, forward strand.
TGCCCCATGTCGTAGCCGCGCAGGGCGCCGTGAGCGTCGTGGGGTCCAGCTCCGCCCTGACCGCCTGACGCTGCGCCGTCCCCGAGGCGAGCGTGTCCAGTCCCCGCCGGCGTTGCCCGGGCGGGTTGGCCCAGCACGATCGTGTTGATCTCGGCCCACGACGCCAACCGGTTGAGCCCGGCGACCCTCAGGTCCAGCCCGTCGGGGCCGATCCGGAAGCGGAACGGTCGCAGCGACCGAGCGGTGATCCAACCACCCGTCAGGAGCGCGGCACTGGCGAAGATTGATGTGCCCATTCCGGGAGAGCCCAGCAGGAGGGAGAGCCCGAACGCGAGCAGCAACACCCCGGGTGCCAGCGAACGTCGATTCCTGCGCAGCTCCATGGCGACACCTCGATCAGCTGAGTGGCGTGCAGAGCAAGCCACGCCGCCGCAACCAGCGCTGACCCTGTCGGCGTCGGCCGCCGCTGATCCCTGACACACAGACGCATTCATGTCGCTGTGACATGTCGCGGGGTCGCCGGGTCGGGTCAGGGTGCGCCGAAGTCGGGGACGGTGATCGTGCCGTCCGTGGCGATCGGGAAGCCGGGGTTCCAGGCGATCTCCCAGAGGTGACCGTCCGGGTCGGTGAAGTAGCCGGCGTACCCGCCGTAGGAGGTGTCGCGGGCCGGTTGGGTGACCTTGGCCCCGGCCCGGGCGGCGGCGACCATCAGCCGATCCACCTCGGCGCGCTCGCGTACGTTGTGGGCCAGCGCGACCCCGGCGAACCCGCCCGCGCCCCGGTCTTCGACACCGGCGTCCTCAGCCAGCGACTGGCGCGACCACAGCACGACGGCGAGCCCGCCGGCCTGGAAGAAGACGGTCTGCTCGACCTCCTGGCCCTGCCAGCCGAGCTGCCGGTAGAAGTCGCGGGACCGGGCCAGGTCGGCGACGCCGAGCGTGATCAGGCTGAGTCGCTGTTCCATCAGCGCAACCTAGCCCGGATCTGCGACGGCTATCCGAGGGGGACCTGGACGGCGACGTCGTGTTTCGGGTAGAGAGAGGCGATCTGGTCAGCACCGTACTTGTCGCGGAACATCGTCACGACGTGATCGACCCGGTCGGCCTCGGTGATCGGGGTGGCGCTCGAACTCAACGCGGTGCCGTTGACGGCCAACTGGACCATCGGGGTCTGCTTGACGTTCTTGTACCACTGGCTGTCCGAGCCGGTCACCGGCACCAGGAAGACGTTGTCGTCCTCCTGCACGAACCACACCGGATGGGTGATCTGCCGCCCGGTCCTGCGGCCGGTCACGGTCAGCTCGACTTCCTGTACGCCATCAAGTGCGTCACCGATCGCGTTGGTCATGGTTTCCCCCGGCTGCTTGCCCCCGACGATACCTCTGCTGGCCAGGCTAGGGACCGACGCCGGGCCGCGTCGCCGGATCCGGCAGCTTCGCCCGGCACAGAGAACTCCCGGTGCCGCGTGGCGCGGCACCGGGAGTTACCTGCTCAGGGTCAGCTCAGCGGTGCGCCGCCGGGCTGCACCACGTTGTTCACCGTGAGGGTGTACGGGGCGTACTGCGTGACCTGCTCGGTCGGTTCGTCGTAGGCGACGATGGCGACCACCTTCGGGAAGGCGGACAGCAGCGCCGTCTGGATCAGACCGAGGGTGAAGTTGGACTTGCCGTCAACCTCCACCTGGTAGGCCAGCTTCAGCTTCTCGTTGATGCCGACGAAGCGGACGTTCCAGTTCGCCACCGGCGTCGGGTTGATCTCCGAAGGCGAGTCGAACGGCTCCAGGCTCGAACCGTCGCTGATCGGCGTGCCGCCGACCGCGATGTCGTCGATCAGCAGACCGCCCTCGTTGACACCGCCGTCGCTGACGTACCGGAAGCTGACCAGCACGTCCTGACCGGCGTACGCGGACAGGTCGAACGAGTGCGGCTGGAAGCCGTCGGTGGTGCCGTTCAGCGCCGGGCCGAGCGGACCGGCAACGGTCTCCTCGCCGGGGATGACGGTGTAGCTCTCGCCGCCGTCGGTGGAGACGCTGACGTAGCCGTAGTCGTAGCCGGCCTCGGCGCCGTACTTCGCCAGGAAGGTCAGCGTCGGGTCGGCGGCCGGTACGGTCACCGGGGTGACCGCCGCGACGTCCAGGCTGTTGCCGTTGCCGGACCACAGCACCGGGTTGCCGCTGCGATCCGGGTCGTCGCTGACGATCTGCCAGGCCAGCGGGACCGCCGGCAGCGTCTTCGCGCCCTGGAACTTGATCGAACGCAGATCGCCAAGGCCCAGCGGCTTGCCGTTGGCCTTCTGCAAGGTGACGTAGTCGGCGCCGTTTGGTGCTGCGCCGCCAGCCGCGTACGAGGCGGGGTTGGCCAGGTTGACGGTGGCGTCGAGGCTGGCCGTGGTGACCCGGCGCTTGTCCACCCCGAGCATGACGCCAAACTTGGAGTTGCCGACGATCCGGTCCACCAGGTTCATCGTCTGGTAGTCGTGGATCACCTTGTACATGTCCTTGACGCCCTCGGCCTTCAAAGCCGCCTCAAGGCTGGCGAAGCCCTGGAGTTCACCGTCGCGGTGCAACCGCGTGATGAAGTCCAGGCCGTAGCGGTCGTACAGGAACAGCACGAACGAGTAGACGTTGCCGTAGTCGGCCAGCACGCCACTTGACGTACTGCCCTCGTTCCACAGGTTTATCGAGTTCTCCGGGCCACCGCAGTCCCGTGGATTCGTGTTGTAGTCCGTCCGGACGATGCCGAAGCCCTGGAAGCAGTAGATATGGCTGTCCGTGCCGGGCTCGTCGACCCGGGCCGTGGCGTCGACGTACCCGGCGAGCGTCTGCACGAAGTCGGAGAGACCCTCGTTCAGCCAGGTCGTCTCGAACGGGTCGGTGTAGTAGTGCGCCAGGTGCTGCCACTCGTGGATGAACGTGCCCTCGTACAGCTGCGGGCGGGCGGGCCGGCTGGTGCACAGGTCGTCGGTGGGCTCGTTCGGCGGGTTCGCCCCGGTACGGTGCGCCCAGTCGAACGCGTCGACGGTCATGATGTTGCGGTCGAGCAGCTCGTTGAAGAGCGAGAAGAAGAAGCCGGCGATGTAGGTCGGGGCGGCCGGGAAGTCGTAGAAGTTGTCGTCACGTACGTTGTCGACGAGCGTGACCGTCCGGTTGCCGGCACCGGTGAAGTCCCCGGCGATCTGCGCGTTGCTGCCGTCCCGCTCCGGCGGGGTGCTGAACGCGGCCGTCGACTTCGGGTACATGTTGGTCTCGAACTCGTTGACCAGGTCCGCGACCTGCTCATCGGTGACCACCGTGGAGTCCGCGATCTGCCGGCGACAGTCACCCTCCGGGAACTCCGTGTCGTTGGCGACCCACACCTCGATGTTGTCGCCCACGCCGCGCAGCGTGTAGTCCTTCAGGTAGATGATGCCCTGATAGTCGTCCAGCGCGAGCCACTGCCGCACCGTGCCGACCGGCGGCGTCTCGGCCGCCGCCGCCTTCGACCGGGCCTGGGTACGCGGCTGATACTGGGTCGGGGCCTCCAGGCGCTGCCCGTTGAAGGTGAAGTCCTTGCGGGTCAGCTCCCGGACATCGCTGGCGATCCCGGTGGCCGGCGCGGGCACCGGCTTCACGGTCGCGGCCTCCGGGGTGGCCGAGGCCGGAGCCGGCTGGGCGATGACGAGTAACGGTAGGACGATGGCGCTGGCTGCTATCCCCGCGAAGCGGCGTCGTGCCACGAAACCTCCTCATAGGTGGAAGACCACCAGGCCCGGGGTGGCCCGGGCACCAGTGGATCTACGCACGCTGATCGAGCGTCCCCGTATCCTGTGCACGTCGCCCCCGATCAGGCAACCCTCTACCAACATCGATCAGACAGAACAAACTGAGTGGCATCCTTTTGCGGAGACTCGAGCCAATTATCGGGAGGTGCTTGATTCGCGCCGACCGTCGGCAGCGGTAGTGGTTCATCACGCGTGTCGTGTTGCGACCCTCAGTCGGCATGGACGATCTCCTCAACGTTGCGGTGGAATGGCGAGCGATGGCGATGGCCAACGCCAGGGAAGGGCGTGCTCCGCCGACTACGCCGACTGCCGTGGGAGGCCGGATGGGTGCAAGTTCGGGGAAGGTGTCCCCTCGCCGCGACGGGAGGCGACATTTTCCCCGTAGTTGTCAGGAGATCGGTGGGTTGAGGGTGGGGAGTCGTGCCGTTCCGTAGCTACACGGGCTTATGCGGCGATGGCGCGGGCTGTGGCGTACATGTCGGCGGGTAGCGGGTGGCGTAGCCGCCAGATGATCCGCATCGGCCGGTCGCCGGTGTGGTCCTGGTACGTCATCGGGCCGGCGTACAGGTAGGCCGGTGCGCCCAGGTCACGATCCGGTACCCGGGTCTCCCGCACGAAGAGATGCACAGTGGAGCCGCGCGCGGCGTGGTTGATGTAGCGCTGCCCGGTCGCCGACCACGACGACGTGGTGCTCTGCGACTCCCACTGGAACAGGGTGTCGGTGACGGCCCGGTCGGCGTACATCGTGGTGGGGGAGTAGTGCTGTTCGGATTTGACCAGGGTGACGAAGAAGATGTCGGCCTTGGCGTCCGGCAGCCACTTCACCCCTTCCCGCAACGATCCCGGGTTCGGCATGCCGAAGGCGGCGCACGCCTCGTTGCGGCTGTACCGGGCGTGCACGTTCAGCGGTAGCCCGCCGACCGGCACCGTCACCCGGTGGATGCGATCGCGCAGCACCTCGGCGACCTGCCGCAGCTCGGCACAGCGTGCCGGCTCGGCCCAGAGCCGGGTGAGCCGTTCTTCGCGCTCGGCAATCGGCGCGTTCGGCCCCCACAGGTCGAAGTGCAGCATGTCCCAGAGCCGCCCGACCGCCGGTCGCTCGCCGGCCGCCACCCGGGCCAGCAGGTCGAGGCGGTGCGGGTCGTCCAGGTGCAGCATCCGGCCGATGGCCCGGCCCAACTCGCGGTCAGCCGCCCCGCCCGGCGCGGCTTCCCGCCCGGCGAGCCGCCGCAGCCCGGTCCACCCGCCGATGGTCGCCGACCGGTAGACGTCCTCGATCTCCACGCCCGCCTCGCGTAGGAACTCGCCCAGGCTCACGTCCCCGAGCAGCCGCAGCTCCTTCACCAGCCCGGTCTTCGAGGTCGGCATTGCCGAGCGCAGGTTGGCGAGCACGATGTCCTTGGCCACCCGGTCGAGCTGGATGTGGCAGCCGCTGGGCAGGGACGGGAAGTCGTCGCGTACCGCCTCGGTTATCGCGCGGCGGCTGACCCCGGTCAGCGCGCGCCACCGTAGGTCGAAGCGGAAGTTGGCGTGCTGCCCGCCGATGAAGTCGAGCACGGTCAGGCACGGCTTGTCGTCGTCCAGGCGCAGCCCACGGCCGAGCTGCTGAAGGAAGATCGTGGCACTCTCGGTGGGCCGCAGCATCAGGATCGTGTCGACCATCGGCAGGTCGACGCCCTCGTTGAACAGGTCAACTGTGAACAGCACCTTGAGCCTGCCGTCCCGGAACTCCTTCAGCAGAGCCTGCCGCCCCGCCGCATCGACCCGCGACGTGATCGCCGCCGACGGCACACCATGCCTGCCGAACCAGCCGGCCATGAACTCGGCGTGCCCGATGCTCACGCAGAACCCGAGCGCCCGCATCCGGTCGACATCGACGCTGTCCCGTACCGCCCGCAGCACCATCCGCGCCCGCGCGTCGTTGCCGGTGTAGACGCCGTCCAGCTCCGCCGGGTCGTACCCCTGCCCGCGCTTCCACCGCAGCTGCGACAGGTCGACATCGTCGTGCAGCCCGAAATACTGGAACGGCGCGAGCAGTTGCCGCTCCAGCGCCTCCCACAGATGCAGCTCAACGGCGGCGCGACCATCGAACCACCGCCGCACGTCGCCGCCGTCGCTGCGGTCGGGGGTCGCCGTCAATCCCAGCAGTACGCGCGGCCGTAGCTGCTCCAGCAGTCGGGCGTACGTCGGCGCTTCCGCGTGATGGAACTCGTCGACGATCACCATGTCGTACGCCTCGGGGTCGATCTCCCGCCGGTGCAGCGACTGGACCGAGGCGAACACGTGCCGCCAGTGCTGCGGCGCCCGGCCGCCGACGAGCGTCTCGCCGAAGCTACCGTCCCCCATGACCTGCCGGAACGTCGCCAGACTCTGCCGCAGAATCTGCTCCTGATGCGCCACGAACAGCAGCGAGTCGACGGCCTTCTCCCGGTGCAGCCGGCGGTAGTCGAGCGCCGCCACCACCGTCTTGCCCGTACCGGTGGCCATCACCACCAGATTGCGCCAGCGCCCGTGGACCCTCCGCTCGGCGTCCAGGTCCGCCAGGACCTCCGCCTGGTATGGGTACGGCCTTACATCCAGGTTGGCGATCTCGGTCGGGGTTTCGTCGCGCCGCTCCCCGCGCAGCGCGGTGCGGAGCCGCTCGGCGTCCCTGCCCGGCTGGTAATCCTCGAACGCCGGATCGTGCCAGTAGTCCTCGAACGTGGCGGTGAACGTGTCGATGACGTACGGCTGCTCGACGTTCGAGATCCTGACGTTCCACTCCAACCCATCGACAAGCGCCGCCTTCGACAGGTTCGACGACCCGACGTACGCCGTCGTCATGCCGTTTTTGCGGCGGAACAGCCACGCTTTGGCGTGCAGCCGGGTGGTCCTGGTCTCGTAGGAGATCTTGATGTCAGCGCCGAGTTCGGCGAGGCGGTCGAGGGCGCGCTGATCTGTCGCGCCGAGGTAGGTCGTGGTGATGACCCGGAGGCGACCGCCTCGGTCGATGAGGTCGCGGATGGCGGGCTCGATAATTCGCAGGCCGTGCCACTTGATGAACGCGCAGAGCAGGTCGACCTGGTCGGCGGAAGCCATCTCGTGGGTGACCTCGTGGCCGATGCGCGGCTGGTGACGACCGTTGACGAGGAGCGCACCGGTCGAAAGCGGGGTGGTGGGATGTCGCGGGAAGGTGGGCTGCGCGGGCGGGACCGGTGAGGGTGCAATGGAGTGCAAGAGGTTCTCGAAATCGATGACCTGCTCGTTGGTGTCGGAATAGTCCGATATCAGGCTGGCCGCGACTGCCGCGAGACGGTTTGCGAGTTCGACTTGGCGAGCCAGCTTGTCATCGCCCCCCGGCACGGCACGCAGCACACGATCGATCAACTTGGCGATGTGTCGCGTCAGGTACACGTGAGATTCGACAGGGTCCATAGAGCGCAGTTGAACGAGAGCCGGGTTGATGCGGCTTAGTTGTTGGCCTAGCTGACTGGTGATGAGATGGTCGTAAACCCCCCGGCCAAGGTGCGTCACGCGCGCACTTTAGCGACATCTGCCGCACTTGGCACCACCTGCATCAGTGTAATCCCATGTCACCTTGCCGACAGTCTCGACCGGCCGTGGCTGGCGGCGCTGAGTTCCTCGCTGGTCAAAGCTGCACAGCGCAATCGGCTGTCTGTGTGGTGCTTACCTCCGGAAGGACTCCGAGGAGGTTCGGTCCGATCGAATGGCTTGCGAAGACTCCCATCGCTGTGACTCGTTCGGTAACCTGCCCGACACGCCCTGTGGAGGCGCGGCGTGCAGATCTCTGTGAGCGTCCTATCTGGCAGGCGCGCGGCGGGCATTCCGTCGGGAGTGGGTCGTGGCGGACGGAGGAGGAAGATGAGTACTAACGACATCGTGTTGCTTGGAGCGACGCTTGAGCGAGAGCGCAAGAAGACCGCCTCCAAGCTTGAGATAAGCGACTTCCATACCTTCTTCTTCGCCCGGCAATACCTAAAGGCATATAGTCCCACACACGATGATCTCCTCTCTGGTTTGGTGGATGGAGGGAAAGACTGCGGCATTGACGGAATTTACGTTTTCGTCGATTCGCTTTGTATTCGTGATGACGAACCCGTTGGGCGTTTGGGGCGACGGGCAAACCTCGATCTGATAATTTTGCAAGTCAAGAACACCTCCGGGTTCGCCGAGCCCGCAATCGATAAGCTGGCGCTGAACCTCCCTAAGCTGCTTGATTTTGGACGCGACGAAGAGGCCTTGGCGCAGTACGTAAATCCGAAGTTGATTGAAGTGACGCGCCGTTTTCTTGAAACCTACAAGAGTCTCGATTTGCCGCAGTTGCGCATTTTTGTTGCTTTCGCTTCGCTGCGCGCCACTCATCTTCACCCGCAGATTGAGTTCCGTGGGAATGATCTGTGCACGACCGTTGGCCGGATTTTCGGTGGCTCCGAGACGTCCGTCCAATTCCTGGGTGCAGGTGAGGTTTGTGCACTAGTTCGAGACAATCCTCCAACTGTTCGACGGCTTCAGTTGGCAGAGAATCCTATTTCGACCGACAAGGCTGGAGGTTACGTAGGTGTTGTCAGGCTTGACGACTACGAACGTTTCATTACCGGTCCTGCCGGAGACCTGGACGCAGGGTTGTTCGAGGCAAACGTTAGAGACTATGAGGGTGAAACCGCTGTCAATCGGAGTATCCAGCAAACCCTCGAGCAGGGCGAAAGTGAGATCGACTTCTGGTGGCTCAATAATGGGGTGACGATAGTCGCTTCCCGCGTTCAGCCTGCCAATAAAATGCTTGAACTGGATTCGCCTCAGATAGTTAACGGCCTGCAAACATCAACGGAGATATACAAACGAAAGAAGCGAGCAGAGGGGGATTCTGATTCACGCAGCGTACTTGTGAAGGTTATAGAGGCGCCAGACGACGCCGTGCGCGACAGAATTATTCGGGCAACAAATAGCCAAACCGCGTTCGGTCCGAGCGTTTTGCGTGCGACCGATCTTGTGCAGCGTCAGATAGAAGAGTACCTGCTCGACAAGAATTTGTTTTACGAGCGCCGGAGGCGGCACTATTTCAACAGGCAGTTCCCTGTTGATCGTATTGTATCGATTGATGCGATGGGCCAGGCGGTTCTTAGTGCCACTGTGCAGACCCCTCATGTCGCGAGGAAGAATGCAGGTCGAGTCTTTGATGAAGATGTTTATGAGCTGGTCTTTCATCCAGGGCATCCGCTTGCCGCCTACCATGCATGCGTTCAGTTGCTTCAGTCGTCCCGCGATTTTTTGTCAGCCTATCGGAAGCAAATATCTGTAGAAGACTTCCAGTATCAACTGACAATGCTACTGTCGGTCGCGATGACGAGGAAGAATCAGCCGACCATGCGGGACGTAGCAAAGCTGGAGGGAGTGGAAGTCCGAACCTCTCTTGCTAAGGAAATGTTTACCCTAGTTCAGGAGGAATATGATCAGAGTAGTCGGATCTCTGGGGTATATCTTTTAGACCAGCTTGCTAAGGACGAGGACGTGACAAAGAGGCTTCTTGAGCGAGGGCGACACTACCTCAGGTCGTCGACGCGCAGTGTGGGAATTTGATTGAGGCTTATGTCGATGACTCGCTCATGGACGGCTTAAGGTGTAGCTGATAGCTGTTCCGTTCTCGTAGAGAGGGCTGTCGGTCATGGCGAGCCTCTAGATTTGTCGGTCATCGTTGAAACCGCCTACCAGGACATCGAAAATCGGTGCACCTTCCCATGCCGGCTTGAGTTGCGCCATCTTCTTCCAGCCCCATGATCGGTATGCCGCCTGAGCAGGGGCATTATCGCGACGGACGAGAAGGGTCAGTCGTTCTTCGGGTCGGCTTTCGGCCAGGTTGTCGTGCAGCGCTCGGGCGATACCTCTCCGCTGCCAGGCTGGGCGTACGAGTAGCTCGCTCAGGGCGAAGGTGCGACGGCCGTCCTCGTGGGTGAAGTCCGGGGGAACGTCGCCCCGGATCCCCTCCCACCAGCGAGTCTTTGACGACAGGGGGAAACCGTACGCATAGCCCACTAGGTGTCCGCGGACCTCGGCGGTGACCAACGTCCAGCCAGCAACCTTCATGTGCCCGGCAAGCTGCTGTCGGTAACGTTCTTCGTTGTAGAACGCTCCGTCGCCGGCATGGGCGTCGAGGTAGACCTGGACCATGACGTCAACCAGGGCTTGTGCCTCGACGGCGTCGTGCTGTCGTATCTCTAGTTCGTTCATCGCTGGAACACCCTGCTGTATGCCTCAACGAACGTACGCGCCGGGTTCGACTGTTCGCGACCGAGGTGCTGCTTGACCTGGGCAAAGTGACGCATGGTGCGCCCCGAACAGAGCCCCTTGACCGCTGGCAGTACCTGAAGCCCAGTCAGCGCGGCTGACTGGACATCACCGGATCGATATTCGGCCTCCGCGAGGCGGACCGTGTAGTGCACCTGGTTGCGGCGATGCGCGGCGTGGGGGCCGCTGCTGATGGCCCTGAAGGACTCGGCGGCACGGGTTGGCTTGCCGAGAGCGAGGAATGACAGCCCTTGGATGCCGGTCAGCTCCTGGGCGGTGACGAACTGAAGAAACGGCAGGTCGTCCTCATGGAGCCCGTGGTCGAATTCGTGACGCGCCTTCGTCATCTCCCGGTTGAACCCGCCCACGTCGTTGAGATGTGCGTAGGCGTGGGCCGCTCGCAGCCGCAACAGAGTCCTCAGTCGGGGGGTCGCCCAGCCTCGGGAGGCCCGGAGCGCGGCTTCGGCGCAGTGCAGTGACTCGGCGGGATGATCTTCGCGAGTCAGCAGTGACAGGCAGGCCAGCGCACGAACCTCTTCGCGCGGATCGTCGGCGATCCTGGCACGGGTGATGGCGTCGTTCAGGTACGGGCGTGCTTGCTGGCGGCGGTCTGCGTCGACTGCCAGCCAGGCAACTTGGTTAGCAAGATCAGCCAGCGCGGATTGAAGGGCTTCGCCGAGCCCGCGACCGTATTGAGAGGCCGCTGCCCAGGCAGAAAGGTGGGTGTGGATACCCATCGCCACATCGCACAACTCATCGGCCCCAAGCGCGGCGTCGGCCTGCCTGAACCGCTCGACCAGCGAGCCGGCGAGACGTATGTGCTCCATTCCGATGGCGTCAGCTTTCCGGTCCGCCTTCGCCAATGTGTCAAGGAGACTGTTGCCGGCGAGACCAGCTAGGGCGGCCAGCGCGGTGAACCGGCGGCGGTCCGTGGTGCCACCTCCTTCATCGGGAGCCGCCTCCAGGGTAATTGGCACCACGGCGGGGACATCGATCGTAGGAGGTTCGTCTTTCGGAACCTCGACTGAGATTTGCCCGGTCTGCATCGTCAGCGTTCGCGAGGGCAGGCTGAACCACAGCTGAACCTCAGGAACCCGTAGCAGGGCCGCCCAATGCGAGAGCCGGTCCAGATGCACCAGAGGGGGTCCATTTTCCACGCGGCTGAGCTGCGCCTGGGTGATGCCCAGCCAACTCGCCACCACGGCCTGCGGTAACGCCGCCCGACCGTGGTACGGGTGGTGTCGGTACGCCCGGATCACCCGTCCGAGGTGTCGTTCCACCAGGGCCGCCCGCAGCGGCGGATGCGACCAGAACGACGCCGGCACCTCCGGTGGCACGCTCAGGCGGTGGCGTTCGGCGGCCTGGCAGGGCGCGCAGCGCCCGCTGTCGTTGTCGCGGGCCAGGCGCGCCCCGCAGCGGGGGCAGTTCGCAGGTGTCACCGGCAACCTCGCCGTTCGCGGGCGGCTGTGTCCATTGCGCTCCGTCGAGCCTAACCATTCAAACGCCTTCCTGGGCTCGCGGTATACGCACCACGTATATCGACAATGCCCACAGCGCTATGAGGATCGAGGGCATCCGGGCGCAGCCTGCGGTGAGACCACCAACGGAAGGAGCAGGATGCTCACCATCGACCGCGTCGGCACCGGCCGCGCGCTCGTCTCCGACGAGCTGTTCACCCAGCTGACCGCCCGCATCGCCCACGACCACACCGAACTGGCCCCCGACCTGCCGGCCAGGATCCTCGATCAGGCGCTCGCTTTCCTCGGGACCTGCGCCACCGCCACCGGACCGCTCGGGCCGAGTGACTTGGTCGACATCGGCTGGCACACCTTCATCCTCCACACCCGTGAGTACGCCGACTTCTGCGAGCGCATCGCCGGTCGGTTCATCCACCACCAGCCGGAGCCCACATCGAAGGAGCCGCCCTCCGGACCTGAGCCGATCGGCGCTCCAATCTCCCGGACGGTCGCCGCGATCACCGCCGCCGGCTTCGCCGTCGATCATGAGCTGTGGGGCGGCCGGTTGGCTGACTGCACCCAGTGCCACGCCGGCTGCACCGACAGCCCGACTCGATAGGCGGGCCACCAGCGGTCCCGGGCATACACTGCCCGGGACCGCTCGCCCTCGGGAGGCCACCGGATGCCGCGTCGCCGCGACTGGCACGAGCTTCCCGGGGAGGTACGCCGGCAGATCGAACAACGCACCGGTGCTGTCCATGCGGCCTACTCCGTACCGACCGGTGCATCCTGCGACCTGGCCGCCGTTGTCGACACCGACACCGGCCGGGTCTTTTGCAAGGGTGGCGAGGCGGAAGGGCCGTCCGGCTGGCTCTACCGGAACGAGGCCCGCGTCAACCCCTGTCTGCCCGATGTGGCACCCCGCCTGCGCTGGACGGTTGAAGCAGAAGGCTGGTTGATCCTCGGCTTCGAGTACGTTGCCGGCCGGCATCCCGACCTTGCTCCAGGCTCGCCGGACCTGACTGCGGTCGCGGACCTGCTCGCCACCCAGAGTCGCCTGCTCACTCCCAGCCCGCCCGTCCAGGTGCAGCACTTCGCTGACCGTTGGCGAGGGCTGATCGCTCCCGACCTGGTCGACGGCGAAACGCTTCTGCACACCGACATGACGCCGCGGAACTTCCTCGTCGGTGACCGGCTGCGGCTCGTCGACTGGTCCAGCCCGGCGCGCGGAGCGGCGTGGATCGACACCGCCCTCATGCTGGTCCGTCTCGTCCGCGCCGGCCATCCTCCCGCCGGAGCCGAGGCATGGGCCGCGCAGATCCCGACATGGGCGCACGCCTCCGACGAAGCGCTGCACGCCTTCGCCGACGCGCTCGTGCGCCTGTGGCAACGCAAGCAACGGTCCGCACCCGGCCCGCATCATGGACCACTGATTGATGCTGCCCGCCGATGGCGAGACCACCGGGTGATTCGCAACAGTCGGTAGCCCGACCGCATACGGCATGTGCATGTCGCCTACTTCGCCCACGTCATACGGCCCGCCCTGCTGATCCACAACTCTGCATGACATGGCCCGGGGCGGGTGCTGGGCTCCGGCTGTGCCGACCCCCGACGGTGCGCCGTCCCCGCCCGCCTCGGTGCCGCAACCACAGCAGGGGAGGGACATGGATTCGATCGACCAGGTGCTCGGCGAGCTGCCGATGCCGCCGTACGTGACAGCAGAGGATGTCGGTTTCGCGGTGCGGGCAGTGACCGTACACGCCGCAGAGCAGTGGCCCGAGGGGCCGCGCTGCCGGAACGACCGCGCGCCGCATCCGTCCCGGCTGCATCGGTGGGGGCGGCGGGTGCTGGACCGGCGCGGCCTCAGCGACCGGCAGGTGCAGGCGCTCATCGCCGAGCAGGAGGCACCGCGGCGATGATCTACCTGTCCGGGGAACGCCTCCACGCACATCAGGTTCGAGCTGTCGACTTCGACAGGCGCTGGCGGGGCCTGGACCCCGCCCAGGTGTACGACTATCTCGACCGGGTCGCCGACGAACTCGCCCGGCTGCACCGGGAGTTGACCACCGCGAACACCGAGTCGGAACGGATCCGGCAGGCGTTGCGGCAGTGGCAGTCCCGGCACACCGATTGCCGGCCGGCAACCCACGGCCACCCGACGGGGGAGCGGCGGTGAGCCGGGAGGCGGTGGCCCGTTGGCTGCGGCTGGTCGAGGCGGACGCGGAGCTGTCGGCGTACCTCATCGGGGTTGATCGGGACCGGCTCGCCGCGCACCTGACCCGGCAGCTCGCGGCCGGCGGACAGGCGTTCGACGGCTGGCCGGGGTTGCCGGAGGCGCAGCGGCGGCGGGCCGCCGACTACCTGGCCGGGGTGCTGGCGACGGGTGATCAGGCGGTGATCAGCCAGGTTGCCGCGAGCTTCCGGTCCGGTCTGGAGGCGTACTCCCCGGGGCTGCTGCCGGAACGGGCGACGGCGCTCGTCGTCGCCGCGCTGGCCCGCCTGGTCGGCGGTGGTGGTGACCGGGCCGGGCGGTTGGCGCTGCTGGCGGTGCTCGGCCGGGTCCACCGCCGGTACCGGCTGCGCCCCGAGCACGGCCCGCTAATCGGTGCCGCGCTGGCACCTGTGGCGCCGCGACTGTGCCCGCCGCAGGTCGGCTGGGAGCGACGGTGGCGGCGGGCCTGGGCGCTTATCGAGCGCGCCGCCGGGCGGATGGGAGACGGGCCGGCCTTCTGGCCCGCCGAGGTGGTCGGCCGCGACCTGGCCGCCCAGGGCATCGTCATCCTGACCGTACGCCCGTCGCGGCGGCTGCCGTTCCGCCCCGGCCAGGCGGTGCCGGTGAGCCTGCCGCAGCATCCCGGCCGGTGGCGCTGGTACTGCCCGGCGAACGCGCCGCGCCCCGACGGCACCGTCGAGCTGCACGTCCGCGCGGTCTCCGCCGGCACCGTCTCCCGCACCCTCGTCCATGAGGTACGCCCCGACGACCTGCTCCACCTCGGCCCACCCGTCGACATCGGCCTGAGCCTGCCCACCGCCCCGGAGCCGTCCCCTCCTGACTGCCCCGACGAGGCGGCATCTGCCGGGGCTGCGCCGGTCGGGGCTGGACGAGCCACTGCCCGGGACCTGCTGCTGGTGGCCGGTGGTACCGGGCTGTCCCCGCTGCGCGCCCTGGTCGAGCAGGTGGCCGCCGCACCGGCCGGTCGTCGGGTGACCCTGATCGTCGGCGTACGCACCATCGCCGACCTCTACGATGCGATCACCCTGGACAAGCTCGACCAGGCCAACCCCTGGCTGACCGTCGTGCCGACCTTCTCCCACGACCCGATCGCCGCCCCCGCCGAACAGGCCGACGCCCTGACTCTCGCGCTCGACCGCTACCGCCCCAACCAGCACGTCTACGTCTGCGGCCCACCCGCCATGCTCGACCTCGCCCACCACCGACTTCCCGCCACCGGGATACCCGCCTACCGGATTCACCTGCCCAACATCCGGTGACGGTTCGGTACCCCGTCATGTGCTGAGATCGGCTTCTGATTGCGATAAATCGGAAACGCTCTCGCCGGGGCTGCAACCCGATGGCAACTATTCTGGGTGCTCGCTCCATCACTCTGGGAGGTGGCGATGGTAGCTCAGTGGGAGGTTGATCGCGCGGCGACGTTCGCGCGGCGTCTCGGACGGTCGGCGGCTGAGCTCGGGGAGAGCGGAGGCACGACCACCTGCCCCGATATCTGGGAGCTGTCCAACGGGGACATCGCGGTGATTGGCCGGGACCTGACGGCGCACTACGCGGGTCGGCTGCCCTCAGGCGTCAGCGTCGGCGATGATGAGCGGCTCGTGGTCCTGCCACGTAGCATGATTATCGCGGCGAAGCCGGACATCCCGAATGCGTGACCTGCTGCGGGCATGCTCCGGTCAGCGGCTGAGCCTGCCCGACTACGAGGCCGACTTTTATGCCGCGGTCGAGTCGGTGGACGGGCCGATCCTCAAGACCGAGCGGCTGCAGACCTTTCGCGAGCCGGGCAGCCCGAGCTGGGAGGCGTTCGCCGCTGGCCAGTGGGAGGAGTCGCTGCGCATCGCCGCCGAGCCCAACCCGGAGCTGAAGCGCTTCTTCGACCGTCTCGCCGAGTTGGGCTCCGGGCTGCATCGGCTTCGCGTCGTGACACTGCCCCTCAGTCCCTATCTGATCTGGGAGCTGCACTTCCTCCGCTTCCGAGCCGAGGTGGGGGAGTTGATCCGGGTGCTTGCCACTACCACGGAGGCGATCCTGGAGCATGAGCGCGAACACGGGATCGTCCCCGAGCTGATGGTTGTCGGCAGCCGGGCGGTCTATGAGGTCCGCTACGACGAGAGCGGGACACCGATCGGAGCGGACAAGTTCACCGACGCGGCGGTGGTGGACGGCTGCCGGGAGCGGGTCGCTTCGTTACTTGCCGAGGCGGAGCCGTTCGACTCCTTCTACGACCGGGAGGTCGATGGGCGCAGGCCGCCTGGCGGGCACCTGTAGTAGCCTGCCTCCACCTGTGAGCGTGGAGGCGTGATGCCCCAACTGCGGACGGTTGCCGGCCGGGTACGAAGATCGGCGATGCCGACCGCGCTGCTGCTGGTGATCCTGGTGATCCTCGTGGCGGTCCTGCTGTCTCCTTTGGGTCTGCTCTGGATCGGTGAACGGCCCGGTTACGACTGGCCGCTGTTGGGCAGTGTCGGAGAGGCGTACGGCGCGGCATCGGCGATCCTCGCCGGTCTCGCGCTCACCGGCGTGGTCACCTCGCTGATTATTCAGGCCAGGGAAGCGAAGGCGGCCCGCGAACAGACGCTGCGGGCACTGCACGCTGACCTGCTGAAGATGGCCATCGACGACCCCGGCCTGCTTGAGTGCTGGGGCCCGATTGAGCAGCCGTCCGACGTCGGGTGGTTCCGCAAGCACGTCTACACCAATCTGATCGTTTCCCACTGGCAACTGATGTGGGAGGTCGACGTCCTCAGCGAGCCGCACCTGCAAGTCCTCGCCGACCAGTTCTTCAAGGGCGAATCGGGGCGGCGCTTCTGGGCCGAGGCCCGGGGACCACGGATGAAAGCTGAGACGTCCCGGCGGGCGCGTCGCTTTACCGCAGTCCTTGACCAGCGATATCTCGCCGCGCTTGCCGCAGGCTCGCCCGAAGACAGCGCACAGCCCGGTCGAGCGACGGGCGAGCCAGCTCCGGTCACCACCCCCGACCAGGCCAACGTTGTGCGGAAGGCGGCGAGACAGCTCGCTCCTCTTGCTGTCGGCGTGGCCGTCACCGCCGGTGCGATCGCCGCAGGCGGGTACGTGGCCGGCTGGTTGCGGAGGCCACGGTGACGGCGGCCGCAGCCTCGACATCGCCTGTGCCACGTCACAGATCTTGCACTTTTGGTCGGCGAGATGACCGGGATCTTGGTGTTTGCCTCGACAGAAACTGCAAGATCGACGTGGGGTCACCTTGCCGACGCGATCAGCCTTGACAGTCGGCGGTTGCGCGGGGCGGCGTCCATAGAGGTCGCGTAGGTTGGGGACATGGGATTGAGCGGTGATTACGAGCCGAGCGCGTTGGAGTGGGTCCGCGAGCAGGTCGAGCGGATCGTGCGTACCGGCACGACCGACGGCGTCACGATCGCCGGCCGGCCCATCGTGCTGATGACCTACCGGGGTGCCAAGACCGGCAAGCTCCGCAAGACGCCGGTGATGCGGGTCGAGCACGAGGGACACTATGCGGCCGTCGCCTCGATGGGTGGCGCACCCAAGAACCCGCAGTGGTACGCCGCCCTGGTCGCCGATCCGGTGATCGAGCTTCAGGACGGGACAAAGACAGGGGATTACCGGGCCCGTGAGGTGTTCGGCGACGAGAAGGCCGTCTGGTGGCGCCGGGCGGTCGAGGCGTACCCGGACTATGCCGACTACCAGCGCAAGACCGACCGTCAGATCCCCGTCTTCATCCTCGAACCAACCGCTACCAACCCCTGAGCAGACCCACCCCCGCTTCTTGTAGCAATCTTGGGCAGCTTGTGCCCCTGGAAGGGCGCTCCGGGTCCAAGATTCACTTTGGTAATAGCGCGACGGGGTGGGGTGGGAGGTTGGGAGTGATGTGCGGGGTTGTTCGTGGCGGGCTTTAGCATGGGCGGCGGTTGAGGTGGGCGGTCAGGTGTGGGCATGGGGCGGTGACGAGCGAGTTCGACGAGGTTGAGTGGCTGCGCCGTAACAACGCGGCGTGGCGGTTGTTGCGTGCCGATCATGCCGCGCTCGTGCTGAGCTTTCTGGGGCGGGTCTTCGTCGACGAGAACGTACGCTCCATCTCCGGCGTCGAGCTGGCCGCGCGGCTGTCCGACGAGCTGTTCGCGCTCAACGAGCGGCACGGTGCCGGCACGTTCCCGCGAACCGCCAAGGCGTACCTGGACGACTGGGCGCAGCCGGAGGTGGGCTGGCTGCGGAAGTACTATCCGCCCGACTCGGACGAGGTGCACTTCGACGCGACGCCAGCGGTGGAGCGGGCGTTGTCGTGGGTGCAGTCGTTGCAGGACCGGTCGTTCGTCGGCACCGAGTCCCGGCTGAACATCGTGCTGGAGCTGCTGCGCCAGATGGCCTACGGCGCGGAGACCGACCCGGATGCCCGGCTGGCGGAGTTGCAGGCGCGCCGCGACGCGATCGACGCCGAGATCGCCAAGGTACGCGGCGGGCAGGTGGAGGTGCTCGACGGTGCCGCGCAGCGGGATCGCTACCAGCAGTTCGTGTCGACGGCGCGCGGGCTGCTCGCCGACTTCCGTGAGGTCGAGGCGAACTTCCGCTCGCTCGATCGGGCGCTGCGGGAGAAGATCGCCACCTGGAGCGGCTCGAAGGGTGAACTGCTCGACGAGGTGGTCGGCAACCGGCACGCCATCGCCGACTCCGACCAGGGGCGCAGCTTCCACGCCTTCTATGATTTTCTGCTGTCTCCGCAACGCCAGCAGGAGTTCACCGACCTGCTCGCCCGGGTGCAGTCGCTCGACGTCATCGCTGAGGCGGATCCGCGCATGCGGCGCATCCACTACGACTGGCTCGACGCGGCGGAGCGCACCCAGGCGACGGTACGGCTGCTGTCGGAGCAGCTGCGCCGGTTCCTCGACGACCAGGTGTGGCTGGAGAACCGGCGGGTGATGGACCTGCTGCGCGGTATCGAGGCGCATGCGTTGGCGCTGCGCGACCAGCCCACCAACGACCTGGTTTTTGCGCTCGACGCGCCCGCCCCGCAGGTGGTGCTGCCGATGGAGCGCCCGCTGTACCGGCCCCGGGCGAAGCAGACCCTGGACAGCACGGTCGACACCGGCGAGACGGACATCGACGTATCCCGGCTCTTCGAGCAGGTGCACGTCGACCCGGCCCGGCTGACCGACGCGGTACGCGGAGCCCTGCGCCGCAGCTCTCAGGTGTCCCTGCCGGACGTGCTGGTCGACCGCCCGTTGGAGCAGGGTCTGGCGGAGCTGGTGACGTACCTGTCGCTGCGCGACCCGGGATTCGACGTGGTCTTCGACGACGGCCGGCGCGACCAGGTGCGGTGGTGCGACCCCGACGGCCGGATGCGAACCGCGCTCCTGCCCGCCGTCTCTTTCGTCCGCCGGGTGCCCGTGCCGCAGGAGGTGTGATGGCCACGACCAGAAGCGAGGAGCCGAGTCTCTCGGTGGCCGCCGCCCACCTGATGAAGGGTGTCATCTACCGCGACACGCATCCGGTGCCGTGGCATCACCTGACGCAGTTGCAGGCACAGGTCCGCGACTACGTCACCGTGCTCGGCCTCACCGTCGTCATCGACGAGGCCGAGGGGTACGCGTTTCTGCGCTCCCAGCCCGGCGACGACGAGACGCAGCCGGCCATTCCCCGGCTCATCCCGCGCCGGGCGTTGTCGTTCCACGCCAGCCTGCTGCTGGCGTTGCTGCGCAAGAAGCTCGCCGAGTTCGACGCCAGCAACGCCGACACCCGGCTGGTGCTGACCCGGCAGCAGATCGTGGACCTGTGCGCGGTCTTCCTGCCAACCTCGACCAGCGAGGCTCGGCTGATCGACCAGATCGACAGCCACCTCAACAAGATCGTAGAGCTCGGCTTCCTGCGCCGCATCGACGACACCGAGGCGACGTACGAGGTGCGGCGCATCATCAAGGCGTTCGTCGACGCGCAGTGGCTGGCGGACTTCGACGCCCGGCTGGCCGAGTACGCCGCCGAACTGGAGACGACCCGATGACCGCAGAGAGCGGGTTCCGCCTCAGCCGGCTGGAGCTGCACAACTGGGGCACGTTCGACGGCCGGGTCTGGGCGCTGCACCTCGACGGGGCCAACGCCCTGCTCACCGGGGACATCGGCTCCGGCAAGTCCACTGTCGTCGACGCCATCACCACGCTGCTGCTGCCGGCGAACCGGATCTCGTACAACAAGGCGGCCGGCGCCGACAGCCGGGAGCGCTCGCTGCGCTCCTACGTGTTGGGGCACTACAAGTCGGAGCGCAACGAGAAGACCGGTGCCTCGGAGCCGGTCGGCCTGCGCCGCGGCTCCTGCTACTCGGTGCTGCTCGGTGTCTTCGTCGAGCCGGCCAGCGGGGCGGCGGCCAGCCTGGCGCAGGTGTTCTGGTTGCACGACGGTAACCCGGGCCAGCCGGAGCGCTTCTACCTGACCGCCGGCCAGGAGTTGACCATCGCGGATGATTTCGCCGACTTCGGCTCTGAGATCGGCCAGCTCAAGCGGCGGCTGCGCCAGTCCGGCGCGAAGGTGTACGACCACTTCCCCGAGTACGGCCGGGACTTCCGCCGCCGCCTCGGCATCGCCTCGGACCAGGCGATGGAGCTGTTCCACCAGACCGTGTCGATGAAGGCGGTAGGTGACCTCAACGACTTCGTCCGCCAGCACATGCTGGAGCCGTTCGACACCGGCGGCTGGATCCGTCGCCTCGTCGAGCACTTTCAGGATCTGACCAAGGCCCACGAGGCGGTGGTCAAGGCCCGCCAACAGTTGGCCGCGCTCAAACCGCTGCTCGACGCCTGCGACGCCTACGACACCTACGGTCAGGCCATCGGCGAGCTGGACGCGAAGCGGGAGGCCCTGCCGTACTTCTGCGCGCGCGGCAAGGCCGAACTGTACGCTGCCCGGGCTGCCGCGCACACCGCCGAGCTCGCCGAACTGCACGGGCAGCTGGCCGCGACCGGGACGACGCTTACCGAGTTGGGGGCCGAGCGGCAACGCCTGGAGCTCGAACGCGCCGGGCACGGCGGTGACCGGATCGCCGAGCTGGAACGACAGATCGCCGACGCCGAGGGCACCCGCGACGAACGGCGCCGCCGCTCCGACCGGTTCGGTGGCCTGCTGGCCGACGCCGGCCTCGCGCCGGTGGAGACGATCGAGCAGTTCACCGCCCGGCAACGGGAGATCACCGACGAGCTGACCGGTGCCGAGGAGCATCGCGCCGCCCTGCAGAACGAGCTGACCGACGCCGCGGTGCGGGTGCGGGAGCTGGAGCAGCAGGAGAGCGAGGTGAACGCCGAGCTGCGCAGCCTCCAGGAGCGGCGCAGCAACATCCCCCGGCGCAACCTCGACCTACGATCACGCATCTGTGCCGAGTTGGAACTGCCCGAGGCGGCGTTGCCGTTCGCGGGCGAGCTGATCCAGGTCCGGGCGGACGCCGCCGACTGGGAGGGAGCGGCGGAGCGGCTACTGCGCGGCTTCGCGCTGTCGATCCTGGTGCCCGACGAGCATTACCCGACCGTGGCCGGCTGGGTCGACCGGCACCACCTCGGCGGCCGACTCGTCTACTACCGGGTGCCGGCGACCGTGCCCCGGCAGGCGGAGCCGCTGCCCGCCGATGCCGGGCGGCAGCTCTTCGCCAAGCTGGAGTTGAAGGAGTCGCCGTTGCGGCCCTGGCTGGAACGGCAGCTGCGCCGCCGCGCCGGCTACGAGTGCGTGCAGACGGTCGAGGAGTTCCGTCGCGCCGAGCGGGCGATCACCAGAGCCGGCCAGGTCAAGGACGCCGGCGGGCGGCACGAGAAGGACGACCGCAGCCACATCGACGACCGCAGCACGTACGTGTTGGGCTGGAGCATCGAGTCGAAGATCGACGCGTTGCTGGCCAAGGCGCGGGTACTCACTCATGACAAGGGTCGGGCGGTGAGCGACCGGGACGCGGTCGTCGACCGGCTCGACGCCCTCAACCGCCGGCTCGGCGTGCTGGGCAAGCTCGCCGAAGCCACCGATTTCGCCGACGTCGACTGGCAGTCCTCCGCCCGGCGGGTGCAGGCGTTGCGCCAGGAGAAGCAGCAGCTCGAAGGCGCGTCCCAAGAGTTGGAGCGGATCACCGCTCGGCTGAACGCGGTGCTGGAGGAGATCGACGCCCGCAGCGCCGAACGCGACGCCCTACAGCGCCGGATCGCCCAGACCGACGTACATCTGGAACAGGCCACGCACGGCCAGCGTGACGCCGAGGCGCTGCTGCGGGAGCCGGCGGCGCGCGACGCGGAACGCTGGTTCGCGGCCATCGCCGAGCTGGCCGGGGAGACCCCGCTGTCCAGCCCGCAGGAGTACGACCGGTTGCGCGGCACCGCCGAGGCGCAGTTCACCAGGGAGCGCGACGAGTCGGCCCGGCGGTCGGCGCTGGCCAGCAACCGGGCGGTACGGGCCATGGAGGACTTCCGCAACACCTACCCGGTGGAGGCCGCCGAGCTGGACAGCTCCATCCAGTCCGCGCCGGAGTACCGGACGATGCACGAGCGGTTGGTCCGCGACGACCTGCCGCGGTTCGAGAACGAGTTCAAGACGTACCTGAACACCAACACCATCCGCGACATCGCCGGTTTCCACTCCCAGCTGCACAAGCAGGCCGATCTCATCCGGGAACGGATCGACACGATCAACAGGTCCCTCGTGGACATCGACTACAACAACGGCCGGTACATCCGGTTGGAGGGCAACCGCACTCCCAATGTGGAGATCCGCGACTTCATCAGCGACCTGCGCGCCTGTACCGAGAACTCGCTCGCGCGCGACGACGCCGACCAGTACTCGGAGCAGAAGTTCCTCCAGGTCAAGCAGCTCATCGAACGCTTCAGGGGCCGGCCGGGGTTCACCGACATCGACAAGGCTTGGGCGCGGCGGGTGACCGACGTGCGCAACTGGTTCGTCTTCTCCGCCTCCGAGCGGTGGCGCGAGGACGACAGCGAGCACGAGACCTACAGCGACTCCGGCGGCAAGTCCGGTGGGCAGAAGGAGAAACTCGCCTACACCATTCTCGCCGCGTCGCTGGCGTACCAGTTCAAGCTGGACCTGACCACCGACCGCGACCAGAGTTTCCGCTTCGTGGTCATCGACGAGGCGTTCGGCCGTGGCTCCGACGAGTCGACCCGGTTCGCGCTCGCGCTGTTTCAGCGGCTCGGATTGCAGCTGCTGATCGTCACTCCGTTGCAGAAGATCCACATTATCGAGCCGTACGTCTCGGCCGTCGGCTTCGTCGACAACCCCAGCGGCAGCAATTCGCGGCTGCGCAGTCTCAGCATTGAGGAGTACCTCCACCAGCGCGAGACGCACCAGCTCGCCCACCTGGTCACTGTCGGGGAATGACAGTGCCGGCTACGCGCTGGTCCACCCCGACAGACCTCGTCGCGAAGCTGCGGCGTCGGTGGAACTCCGGCGAGCTGCTCACCGCGTACGCGCGGCAGCGGTGGGAGCCGATCGTCGTGCCGCTGCGCGCGCCCACCGCCGTCGAGCTGGCCGAGAACTTCGGTGCCGCCCAGGACTGGCTCGCCGCGTGGCAGGCCGTCGACCCGACCCTGGTCCGTCTGGAGTGGAAACGCGTCGGCGGGCGGCTCGTCGGCAGCAACGAGGTGCCGCATCGGGCCGTCATCGACAGTGCCGACCGGGTGTGGGCCCTACTGCGGGTGAAGCGGCAGGTGGAGACGTTCCTGCGGCTGGTCGAGGCCACCCGGTCCAGCGTGCCCGGCCTGGTCGAGTTGATGATCGCCGAACCGATCAAGGTGCTGGACCACGAGCCGAGTTGGCCCCGCCTGGTCGACGTCGTCCGCTGGATCGACCGCCACCCCGGCACCGAGCGTTATGTGCGGCAGATCGACGTGCCCGGGGTCGACACCAAGTTCATCGAGCAGCACCGGGGCGTCCTGGCCCAGCTGCTGGACCGGCAGTTGGCACCCGAACGGGTCGACTCGGCGCAACCGCCGGCCCGGTTCGCCGAGCGGTACCGGTTCCGCACCAAGCCGGCGTACGTGCGGCTGCGGGCCCTCGCCCGGCCTGCGCCGGCGGCGCTCGGTCCGTTCAGCGAGGTGACCGTACGCGTCGACGAGCTGGCCGCCTGCCCGCTCGACGCCGTACGGGTGCTCGTCGTGGAGAACGAGACCACCTACCTCGCGCTTCCGCCGGTCCCCGACACGGTCGCGGTCTTCGGCGGCGGCTACGCGGTGCGCGCCCTGGCACCGCTGGCCTGGCTGCACGACCGGGAGCTGACCTACTGGGGTGACATCGACACCCACGGGTTCGCCATTCTCGACCGGCTTCGCCAGGTGTTTCCGCACACCGCGTCGACGCTCATGGACGCCGACACGCTGCTGCGGCACCGGGCCCACTGGGGCCGGGAGGCCACTCCGGCCAAGGCGGAGCTGACCCACCTGACGCCCGCCGAGTCCCAGGTGCACCACGATCTGATCGCAGACCACTACGCACCCGCCCTGCGATTGGAACAGGAACGAATCCGATTCAGCGCCGTGAAGCAAGCGCTGACAGGCTAATCCGTCGCCCCCCCGCTGTCACGCCCCACAGATCTTGCACTTTCGGTCGGCGGAATGATCGGGCTGCATGCTTTTGTCCCGACAGGAAGTGCAAGATCACCGCGCGGCATCGCTTGGCTCACGCGTATGTGTCGCCGTACTCGCGGATGTCGTTGACGTCGAGGGTGATCCGGCTGTTGTCGGCCCACTCGCCGGTGGCGTGCTGCCAGCTGGGGTCGTCGCGTTCGTCGATCGCGGACCAGTTTGGCCGGTGGTGGCGGAGGTAGATGGGGCCGGTCGAGGCGCCGGGGGCCAGTTGCCCGGCGGTGAAGGTCAGTTCGATCCAGCCGGGGATCGGGGTGCCGGGCGGTGGGAAGACCGTCGGAGTGGGCGTCGGGGTCGGCGGCAGCGGCGACGTGGTCGTCGCGGGGGCCATTGACAATCCCGAGGCGGACGGCGATGGCGCAGCCGGCGGTGGCGTACCCGGCGGGCCTGGCGGCAGGGGCGGTGGGAAGAACTGGATGTGGTGTTGCACGTTGGCGCAGCCGATCGCCGCCCAGTCGCAGTTGGTGGTCAGCGAGGTGTTCCCGCCCTCGAACGTCAGGTGGTAGCGGATCCGCACGTCCGCCAGGTCGAGCGGGGTGGTGCCCGTGTTGACGACCCGGAGGACGTGCTGGATCTGGTTGTCTGTCGGTGACCAGCTCAGGTTCCGGTAGCTGACCCGTGCCTTCCCGTAGGCGGTGCGCACCGGGGTCACGGGCGAGTCGAGGGAGTACCCGGTGTCGGCGTACGCCCAGACGGTGAGCCGATACTGGGTGCCCGGCGCGAGATCGGTGAGGGTGAGGTCGGTGCCGGTGGTGGTGCCGAGGCTGCGGTACACGTTGGGGCCCAGCCACGCTCGGATCTCGTGCCGGATCGCCGTTCCGCCCGGCTCGCCGATCCAGGTCGACGGTGCCCAGGTCAGGGTGAGCCGGTGTGGCTCGTTGGCCACCACGACCGGTGCGCCGGGAGTGGTCAACACCGGATCGTCCGCCGCGTGGGCGACGGCGGTACCGGAGAGCCCGAGCACGATGCCGAGGACGGCGACCAGGGTGACCCCACGAGCACGCATAGTGCGCATGCTAGAGGTCGACATGCATCTCTATCAATGGCCCAGTTCGGCGGGACTCGATCCTGTCCCGCGTTGCGGGATGTCGGGCTTTCTGATGCGCAGGAGGCCGCGAGATGCCGCATCTCGTGTTGGGTGGCAGCTCACACCGGGCCTGGTCAGGTCACGCGGCCGGTGGCTGGTAGGTGATGGGGAGTCGGACGGCGGCGTCGATCTCGGCGGTGGTGAGCAGCGGCACGATCCGGGCGTCGACGCCGCCTGCCGCCCGTACGGCGATGCCGAGTGCCGCGGCGGTCACGTTGTTCGGCACGTCGCAGAGCACGTAAAGGTCGAACTGGCCGAACGCGTAGTACAGCGCCTCGACCTGCCCACCGGCGTTCTCGATCAGGGCCCTGACGACCTCGGCCCGCGCCGTGCCGCCGTCCTTGGCCAACCCGGCCATGCCCGGGATCGTGTAGATCGCTGTGACCAGGTACTTCGCCACGCTGGCACCACCTCTCCCGTCGTCTGCCCGGCCCTCACCGCGTGCCGCGCCTACCCGTTTCCCGTCCGGTCACGCCTGGCGGCGCAGAGTCACCGTGGCCGTGCTCACAGAAAGCTCTGCTGGTCGCTAAACGGGCGGCGAAGTGTCGTTGGCGGGGGCTACTGTGCCGTGCGGGCTTCACCACCGCCGTCGCGCCGGCCAGTGGCGCCACGTCGGCCACCACCGCTCGTCCTCCCGGACAGTTCCGACAACAGGAGACCTCGTGACACAGCAATCCGTCGCGGCACCGCAGCCTGTCCCAACTTCGGACAAGCTCGACGCCGCGGTACTCAAGGTGGCCGGCGTCGTCGTGCTTGGTGCGCTCATGTCGATCCTCGACGTGACGGTGGTAAGCGTCGCCCTGCCGACGTTCCAGAGCGAGTTCGACGCCTCGTACGCCCGGGTCGCCTGGACGATGACCGGCTACACGCTCGCGCTGGCCACGGTGATTCCGCTCAGCGGGTGGGCCGCGGACCGGTTCGGCACCAAACGCCTCTACATGATGGCGCTGGCGCTGTTCACCATCGGCTCGGGCCTGTGCGCCACCGCCGACACGATCGGCGAGTTGATCACGTACCGGGTCTTGCAGGGTCTTGGCGGCGGCATGCTCATGCCGATCGGCATGGCGATCATGACGCGGGCGGCCGGGCCGAACCGGATCGGCCGGCTGATGGCGGTGCTCGGCATCCCGATGCTGCTCGGGCCGATCGGCGGCCCGATCCTGGGCGGCTGGCTGATCGACGTGGCGAGCTGGCACTGGATCTTCCTGATCAACCTGCCGATCGGCATCGTCGCGCTGGTGTACGCCCAGCTGGCTCTCCCGAAGGACAGCCCGCAGCCCTCCGAGTCGTTCGACTTCGTCGGCATGCTGATGCTCTCGCCGGGCCTGGCCCTCTTCCTTTACGGCGTCTCCACGCTGCCCGAGGCCGGTACCTTCGCCGATGCCGAGGTGTGGGGCCCGATGCTGATCGGTGCCGCACTGGTGGTGGCGTTCGTCCTCTACTCGTTCAAGCCTCAGCACCCGCTGCTCGACCTGCGGCTGTTCCGCAATCGCAGGCTGACCATCGCGGCGTTGACCATGTTCGTCTTCATCATCGCCTTCATGGGTGCCGGTCTGCTGTTCCCGAGCTACTTCCTCCAGGTACGCGGTGAGTCGACGCTGCACGCCGGCCTGCTGATGGCCCCGCAGGGCATCGGTGCCATGGTCACCATGCCGATCGCCGGCATGCTCGCCGACAAGGTGCCGGTCGGCCGGACGGTGCCGTTCGCGCTGCTGCTCATCCTCGCCGGGTTCTTCACCTTCACCCAGCTCGACGCGGACACCTCGTACGTGCTGCTCTGCGGCTCGCTGTTCGTGATGGGCCTGGGCATGGGCGGCACGATGATGCCGGTGATGACGTCGGCACTGAAGACGCTGACCGGGCACGAAGTGGCCCGAGGTTCCACGCTTGTGAACATCCTCCAGCAGATCGGCGGCTCCGTCGGCGCCGCGGTGATGTCGGTGATCCTCACCAACGAGTTGAACGGCTCCCGGCAGATCCCCGGCCTCACCGACGAGGCCGGCAACCCGGTCACCGAGGCCGGCCTGGCCATCGCCGCCCAGCAGCGGCCGGAGCTGGCGCAGCAGCTGCCCGACCCGTCACTCATCGAGCGTGGGCTGGACTTCGCCGCCAACTCCTTCGCCACCACCTTGTGGGTGGCGTTCGCCCTGGTGGCGGCGACGTTCATCCCGGCCGCGTTCCTGCCCAGGCGGCGGGAACGGTCCCACCTGCTCGACGACCAGCCCGGGGATCAGCCGGGCGACCAGCCGAAGGTCCCGGTCATCGTTCACTGACCGCTTCGCCCGTCTCGACGGAGCCGGCCCGCTCGGGTCGGCTCCGCTTCGGCGTTACCGACCCACAGCTTGGCCCGCAGCTTGCGGCATGTCGGGTCTTCCGGGCCGGGGGAAGCCCCGACATGCCGCATATCGCGCGGGGCGCTCGGCGTCCGACGGGCGGGGCGGCGTTCGGCGTAGGGCGGGCGAGGCGGCGCTCGGCGTCCGACGGGCGGGACGGCGTTCGGCGTCCGACGGGCGGGGCGGCGTTCGGCGTAGGGCGGGCGAGGCGGCGTTCGGCGTCCGACGGGCGGGACGGCGTTCGGCGTCCGACGGGCGGGGCGGCGCTCGGCGTCGGGCGGGCGGGGCGGCGTTCGGCCTCGGGGCGGGCACGAGGGCGTTTTTGGCGTCGCCCCTCGCGGCTTGCGGCATGTGGGGGCTTCCGGGTGCCCGGAGGCCCCGAGATGCCGCAAGCCGCGAGGGGCGCGGGGCGGTACGGCCGCAAGCCGTGAGCGTCGCGGGGCGGTGGGGCCGAGCGCAGGTAGCGAGTTCCAGCGGCACTCCGGGCCACGGCGGCCATCCGATGCCGCATCTCGTCAGCGCTATCGGGCCGGTAGGGTGCGGTCGGTGGGGGAGATCGGGCTGACGCCGGAGCTGGCGGTGCCGCCGCCGGTAGCGGCCGAGCGGGTGATCACTGCCGTGCTGGCCGACCTGCGGTCGGGCGAGCATCGGGGCGTGGTGGTCGACTCGCCGCCAGGTGCCGGCAAGTCGACCCTGGTGGTGAGGGCCGCCATCGAGCTGGCGGGTACCGGTGCGCCGTTGATGGTCATTGCGCAGACGAATGAGCAGGTCGATGACCTGATCGACCGGCTCGCCACCAAGGCGCCGCAGCTGCGCGTCGGGCGGCTCTCCGCAGGCGACTACCGGGCGTCGCCCCGGGTGCGGGCGCACCCGCAGGTCCGGGTCGCCGCGAAGGTTGGCGACCTGGCCGCCTCGGCCGTGGTCATCGGTACGGCCGCCAAGTGGGCGACGGTCACCGAGGGCTGTTGGCCGTGGGCGATCGTGGACGAGGCGTACCAGATGCGCTCGGACGCCCTGCTGCGCGTGGCCGGCAGGTTCGAGCGGGCCCTGTTCGTGGGTGATCCGGGGCAGCTCGACCCATTCTCCACTGTGGAAGGCGGCCGGTGGGCGGGGTTGACCTGGGATCCGATGCAGTCGGCGGTGGCGGTGTTGCTGCGGCACAACCCGCACCTGCCGGTGCACCGGCTGCCGGTCTCCTGGCGGCTGCCGGCCTCGGCGGCCCCGATCGTCTCCCGCGCCTTCTACCCGTTCACCGGCTTCCGTTCCGGCACCGGCCCGGACGATCGCTCCCTGCACCTGACCGAGTCCGGGTCGGGTGACGCCGTCGACCGGGCGGTGGAGTCGGCCGCCGCCACCGGCTGGGCGCTGTACGAGCTGCCGGCCCGGCACACTCTGCGTACCGACGGGGAAGCTGCCGCCGCGTGCGCCGCGCTCGCGCTGCGGGTGCTGCGGCGCGGGGCGGTCGCGGTCGCCGAGCAGGCGCCCGGTGGCGCGCCGGTCACCGCGGACCGGATCGCCGTCGGCGCCGCCCACCGCGACCAGGTCGCGGCCATCCGGGCGCGGCTCGGCGAGGCCGGTGCGGACGTCACCGTCGACACCGCCAACCGCCTCCAGGGCCGGGAGTACGACGTGACGATCGTGTTGCATCCGCTCTCCGGCCGGCGCGACGCGACCGCCTTCCACCTGGAATCGGGGCGGCTCTGCGTGCTCACCTCCCGGCACCGGCACGCCTGCCTGGTGGTGGCCCGGGCCGGCATCGGCGAACTGCTGGACGCCCACCCCTCGACCGAGGCGCCGCAACTGGATGTGCCGGTCCGGTTCCCCGACGGCTGGGAGGCCAACCAGGCCATTCTCGCCCACCTCGCCGCGGTGCCCCAGCCGCCGGCCTGACCAGCGGCGACGACATGCAGCATGAACGGATTCACGCCGTCGTCGATCACCGGGATTCGTGTCGGCGTCCCGATACAACGGCGATTCAGATGATCTGCCGCCGTCTATAGCGTGGGATGCCTAGGCCGTCGGAGAAAGGCGGACCATGACATCCCCATCTGTTTCGTTGTCCCGGCGCAGGCTGCTCGCCGGCACCGTGGTCGCCTCGGCCGCAGCCGTCACCGCAACCGTCGCCGCCTCGCCCGCTGCGGCGGCCGGCCCGGTCCACCCGGCAGCACCGGCGGTCGTCCGCCACGGGATCGCCACCGCACGACTGGCCGCACCGGCGGCCCTGCAACCGGACCTGCACGAGCGGCTGGGCGTCTGGCTGGCGTTCTGGTCGGCGAACTCACCGCATCGCTGGAGCGTCCCCGTCGAGGTGGTCGGTACGGCCGACGCCGCCGGGGCGACGTTCACCCTGCGCGCCATCCGGGTGGTGCTGGAGGACCGGCCGCTCGACGCGTTCCGCGCCGGCCGAGGCGACCGGACGCACCTGGGCACCCTGGCCAGCCTGCATCACCACTGCGGCCAGGTGAGCGTCGCCGCCGATGGTGGGCTGCGCGTGGTCGACGCGGCGGCCGGGTTCACCGGCGCACCCGAGCAGGTCGCCTTCGCGGTCGCGGCCTGCCGCGAGCTGTGGGGCGTGCGTACCGCCGGTGCCAACACGTGGCACCACCAGGTGGGCCGCCTCGACGCCGTCTCCCGTTCCGGCTGGGCGGCCTTCACCAGGGCGGCACTTCGGCGCGGGCTACGTACGGACACCTACTGAACGAACCGGAGGAAACACCATGGCACGCCACGAGTTCCGCTTCGTGGTCGACGGCGTCGACCTCACATCCGAGCAGCAGAGCCAGATTGCCGGTGAGATCCAGAAGGCTGGCCTGGCCGCGCTCTCGGTCGCCGGCACCAAACTCAGCAATCCACTCGCCCTCGGCCACGCCAACCTGCGGCTGCGGCCCGAGTGGTACGGCCTGTGGGTGATCGACGGTCCGTTCGCCCAGGACCTCGGTGAGAAGATCAACGACATCGGCTTCTGGTTGCAGAAGTGACCGGACCGCCGCAGGGACCGGCTCCGTCGGGGGAGCGGATGTGCCCGAGTACGCCCGCGGGCAACGCCACGGTGTTCCTCGGCATGATCACCCCGGCGGGCCGGGTCGCGTACGTGACCCCGGCCCTGCCCGCCGAGGTGGCCGTCGCCGCAGCGACGTCGGACGCCCCGGTGGAGGCCCGCTACCGACTCGCCGGTCCCTGCGTCACCAGCCAGTGCGGCTTCTGGACCGGTGATCACTGCGGGCTCGGCGAACGCCTCGTCGCGTCGTACGCGCAGACCGTCGGCGAACCGGAGGTGGAACTGCCCCGCTGTGCCATCCGGCGCACCTGCCGCTGGTTCGCCGAACAGGGACCGGCCGCCTGCGCCGCCTGCGCCCACGTGGTCACCGACGCCCGCTGAGCCGCGACGCCCCGGCGTGTCGGTCCGGTCGGCTACCGTCGGTTGCCATGGGCGTGCAGGCGGGTGGATTCATGATCGGGCGGGATCATCCGGCCGCTCTGTTGCGGGCCGAGGTCGACCGGGCCACCGCCAGCCACGGCGGGCTGGTGCTGGTCGCCGGGGAGCCCGGCATCGGCAAGACGACCCTGGTGACCGCCGCAGCCGACGAGGCCCGTCGACGGGGCGCACTGGTGCTTGGTGGCGCCTGCTGGGATTCGGCGAGCGCCCCCGGATTCTGGCCCTGGACGCAGGTGTTGCGCCGGCTGCGCCGGTCGCCGGAGGACTGGGCGCTCGCCAGGGAATCCGCCGAGCCGGCGCTCGCCCTGCTGCTCGGTGAGGCGAGTTCCCTCGCGCCGGGCACCGCTCGCGCCGCGACGAGTTCCCCGGTGCCGGACATCGCGCACGCCGAGGCGGCCCCCTTGATGCCGGCCAGCGTCGCCGACGAGGGCGATGCGGCGGAGCAGGAAGCCTTCGCCCTCTACGACGCGGTCACCACCGCGCTGGTCGCCGTCTCGCAGCGCCGGCCGGTCATGGTGATCCTCGACGACCTGCACTGGGCCGACGCGGCGTCGATGCGGCTACTGCGGTTCGCCGCGCAGCACACCTGGTTCGAGCGGCTGCTGCTCGTCGGCACCTACCGCGACGCCGAGGTGGAGGCCGCCGACCATCCACTGCGGCCGCTGCTGATGTCACTGGTGGCCAAGGCCACCACGATCAGCCTCGCCGGCCTGACCCGCGACGAGGTCGGCGAGCTGATGACCCGCACCGCCGGCCGGGTGCCCGATGCGAACTGCGTCGACGACGTACACCGACGCACCGGCGGAAACCCCTTCTTCGTGGAGCAGACCGCCCGGCTCTGGCACGCCGACGGCGGGCTGGCGGCCATTCCTCCCGGCGTACGGGAGGTGGTGCGGCGGCGGCTGGATCACCTGCCCGCCATGGTGGCCGAGGCGCTCACCGTCGCCGCCGTGCTGGGGCGGGAGTTCCACGGCGAGGTCCTCGCGGCCGGTGTCGGCCTGCCGCCGACCCGGGTCGATGAGTTGCTGGCGGTCGCGGTCACCGCGCGACTGCTGTTCGGCCTGGGTGACGGCCGCTACGCCTTCGTGCATGACCTGGTCCGCGAGACGCTCTACGACGCGCTGACCGAGGACGACCGCAGGGCGCGGCACGCCGCCGTGGTGCGGGCCGTCGAGCAGCACGAAACGCTGGACCGGTTGCTGATCCCGGCGGATGTCGCCCGCCACGCGTGGCTGGCCGGTGCGCACCTGGAGGCGTTCCGCGTCACCGAGTTGCTGCTCGACGCGGCGCGGGACGCCCGGTGCCGGCTGGCGCTGGAGGAGTCCACCGTGCACCTCCGGCGGGCGCTGGAGGTGGCCCGGGACGACCTTCAGCGGGTAAAGATCATGACGGCGTTGACCGACCAGCTCTTTCACTGTGGCGCCCGCGAGGAGGCTCGCCAACTGCTCAGCGACGCCACGGCGTTGGCCCTGACGGTCGACGACCAGGCGACGCTGGCCCGCTTCGCGCTCAACGTACGTCGCCACTGGCAGCTCGAGCCGATACCCGGCATCGACGGCGAGGCGCTGCTGAGGGAGGCGTACCGGCGGCTGATCGGCGAGCCCGACGACACCGCCGGGCCGGCGGTCCTCGAAGCAGACCTGATCACCGCCACCGAGACGCTCGCCCGGTCGACGCGCGACGACGAGGCGCTCACCTTCAGCCTCTGGGTGCGGCACGACTCCACCTGGGGGTTGGGCACCGCCACCGACCGGGCCGCCCTGACCGGCGAGATCCGCGACGTCGCGCGTCGCGGCGGCGACCGGGAAACCGAGCTGTGGTCCACCTCCCTGCGCTGGGTGGCGTTGCTGGAACTCGGCGATCCGCGCTATCTCGACGAACTGACCGCCTTCGTCACCGGCGGACGACAGACCGGCAAGCCTCGGCACCAGATGGCGGCAGCCATCGACGGCGGCATAATCGGCGCCTTCCGCGGCGACTTCGCCGGGGCGGAAAACTGCTACGCCGAGCTCGGTGAGCTGGACGACTGGGAGCACGCCGACCATGCCTTTCTCGGCCACCATCTGCGCTGGGCGTTGCAGCTGCTGCGGGGCCGGCTCGACGACGCCGACGCACTGCTCGACGGGCTCGCCGCGAAAGATCATCCGCATCTCGGCCTGCTGCGGGCGATCACCGCCGCCGAACGCGGCGACCACCGGGCGGCGGCCGACCTCACCGCGGAACTCGAAGCGGCGGGTACTCGGATCACCGGGTCGATCTCGCCGCTGTGGTTGCGGTTGCGCGCGCAGGCCACGGTCGGCGACCCGAGCCGCTGCGCCGAAGTCCGTGCGGCGCTGCTGCCGTACCGGGGCCAGTGGCTCGTCTCGCTGTACGGCTGCGACGTCAGCGGCCCGGTCGATCATTGGCTCGCCGTGGTCGACGCCGTGGAGCAACGCTGGGACGACGCCGTAGCCGGTTCCTCCGCCGCCCGCGCCGCCGCTGACCGGATGGGTGCCCGCCCCTGGTCGCTGATCGCCCGGGCCGCACTCGCCGACGCCTTGGACGCCCGTGGTGGCCCGGGAGACGCCACGAGCGCCGCCGCGCTGCGCGTCGAGACCGAGCGCGAGGCCCGCGAACTCGACATGCCGCAGATCCTGGCCCGACTCGCCGCCGCCCCGGCCTTGCCAGCCGTCGAGCAACCCGAACGGCACGCCGCGACGCTCCCGGCCGCCGGCCCCGCGACGGCGGGCTCTGTGGCGGCGGGCTCTGTGGCGGCGGGCTCTGCGAAGGCGGGCTCCGTGGCGGCGGGCTCTGTGGCGGCCGACGGGGCGGTGGCAGGGACAGCGGCGGGGTTGGCGGCTGGCCCGGCGTGGACGGCCGCAGCCGGGTGGGGGCCGGGCGGGTCGGCTATGGGGTCGGCACCGGTAGGGACGGCCGGCAACGGTGGTGCGGTGGGACCGGCGTACGAGTTCCGGCGCGACGGAGCCGTCTGGCGGCTCACCTTCGACGGCGGCACGGTTCATCTACCCGATGCCAAGGGGCTGCACGACCTGCGACTCCTGCTCGGCCGCCCGGGGGCCGACGTGCCCGCGGTCGAGCTGCTCGATCCGGCTGCCGGGCCGGAACTTGTCGCTGCCCGTCGGATGAGCGGAGATCAGGTGCTCGACGACGAGGCGAAGAACCGCTACCGGCGCCACCTGGCACGGCTCGACGACGAGATCGACCTGGCGGCCGGGCGCGGTGACGAGCGCAGGGTTGTGGCGTTGGACAATGAGCGGCAGGCATTGATCGACCAGTTGAAGGCTGCCGCTGGGCTGGCCGGTCGTACTCGTCGGCTGGGTGACGAGGCGGAACGGGCCCGCAAGACGGTCACCGCCCGTATCCGCGACACCCTACGGCGTCTTGACGAACGGCACCCACCCCTCGCCATCCACCTGCGAGCCACGATCTCCACCGGCGCCGCCTGCCGCTACCTCCCACCCACCCCCCTCCCCTGGCACCTCTAACCCCACCCGCCCCTGCCCCACCTCGCCTGTCCAATAAGTTTGATCATGAGGTTAGCGGCGTATTCGATCTCTACGAGTGCCGCTAACCTCATGATCAACGGGGCTATTCAGGGGGCGGGTGGGGGCAGGGGGATGGGGTGGGTGGGTTAGCGGCGGTTGTAGCGGTACATGGTCAGGGTGCCGAAGACCACGATGAAGGCGGCGCTCCAGAGCATGATCCACATCATCGCCGAGGCGTCGGTGGTGCCGGCCATGGCCGCGCGTACCGACGACACCAGGTGGGTGATCGGGTTGGCCTTGACGAACGCCTGGAGCCAGCCGGGCATGGTGGACGGGTCGACGAAGACGTTGCTCAGGAACGTCAGCGGGAACAGCACCATCATGCTGACCCCCATCACCGACTTCTCGCTGCGCAGGACCAGCCCGAAGAACGTCCACACCCAGGAGAACGCGAAGGAGAAGACCACCAGCAGGCCGATCCCGGCGAGGACGCCGATCACGCCCCCGTCGGGGCGGAAGCCGAGCACCAGCCCGACGCCGAGGATCACCAGCGCGGCGAGGACGTAGCGCAGCACGTCGCCGACGATCATGCCGACCAGCGCGGCAGGTCGCCAGACCGGCAGCGTCCGGAACCGGTCGAAGACCCCTTTCTCGATGTCGGTGTTCAACCCGACCCCGGTGTACATCG
This sequence comes from Verrucosispora sp. WMMD573, assembly GCF_027497175.1. Taxonomy (NCBI): domain Bacteria; kingdom Bacillati; phylum Actinomycetota; class Actinomycetes; order Micromonosporales; family Micromonosporaceae; genus Micromonospora; species Verrucosispora sp. WMMD573. Next base: position 2,618,125 of record NZ_CP114901.1, read on the forward strand.
TGATCATCACGACGCTGGTCACCATGATGCCCGGCAGGAAGAACTGCAAATAGTCACGGGGGCTGTCGGCGAGCGCGCCACCGAACAGGTACGTGAACATCAGCACCATGATGATCGGGAACGCGGTCACGTCGAACAGTTGCTCCGGCACGTGCTTGATCTTCAGCAGGGCGCGCCAGCTGAAGGTGAGCGACGCCGACAGCGGGCTCGGCCGGGGCGGTCGCGCGCCCGGTGCGAGGACCGTCGCGAGCGCCTCGGAGGAGGGTACGAAGACCGTCGGCGCGCGGCCGGTCGAGGTGGCGGTGTCGCTGCTCATCGGGCTGCCTCCAGCTCGTCGTCCCGTTCGTCGGTGGCCGCACCGGCGGGGTGGTCGGTCAGGGCCAGGAAGACCTCGTCCAGGCTCGGCTGGCCGAGGGAGAAGTCGTCGACCACGATCCCGGCCCGGGACAGCTCGCCCAGTGCCCGGGCGGCCTGCGCGCTGGCGTCCAGTTCGCTGCCGTCGCCACCGACACGGGCAGTGATCGCCACCGGGTCGGCCTCCAGCTGGACCGGCACGCTCAGCGTCGCCTGCAACAACCGCTCAGCCTCGGGCCGCTGGTCGGCGTTGCGCAGCCGCAGGTGAACCGTGCCGGAGCCGACCGATGACTTCAGCTCGCCCGGGGTGCCCTCCGCGATCACCCGGCCGTGGTCGACCACCGCGATCCGGCTCGCCAGTTTGTCGGCCTCGTCCAGGTACTGCGTGGTCAGCAGCACGGTGGTGCCGTGCGCGACGACGGCCCGGACGATCTCCCACACCTGGTTACGGCTGCGTGGGTCCAACCCGGTGGTCGGCTCGTCGAGGAAGAGCAGATCCGGGGTGTTGAGGATGCTCGCCGCGATGTCGATGCGTCGCCGCATGCCGCCCGAGTACTTCTTCACCTGCCGTCCGGCCGCCTCGGTCAGCCCGAACGCGGTAAGCAACTGCTCCGCCCGTTGCCGGGCGGCGGACTTGGGCAACCCGAGCAGCCGGCCGAGCAGGATTAGGTTCTCCGTGCCGGTCAGGTCCTCGTCCACCGAGGCGTACTGGCCGGTCAGGCTGACCCGGGCGCGTACCGCGTCGGCCTCGCCGACCACGTCGTGACCGAACACCCGGGCCTGCCCGCCGTCCGGGCGCAACAGGGTGGCCAGTACGCGTACCGCTGTGGTCTTGCCGGCCCCGTTCGGACCGAGCAGTCCGTACACGGCGCCGGCCGGAACCTGGAGGTCGATGCCGGCGAGCGCGCGGGTCTCGCCGAACGACCGGGTCAGACCCTCGGCCTCGATGGCGAGGCCGGTGGTGCGTCTACTCATGATTGCGAAGTTTCCTTCCATTCGTCACGCCGATGAGCCAGGCCGCCGGGACCCAGCGCCCCACCACACCCCACGGGTACGACAGAATGCTCCTCCCTGTGACCACCCGCCAGCTACAACGACACCGGCCGGCGGGAGTCGTCGGCTCAACCCAGAGGCGCGAGACAGCGGACGGCCGCCGCTAGATCAGATCTAGCGGCGGCCGTCCCGACGCCCGCGGCACCGGTCCGCGCGCCACCCACCCGCAGTGCGGCCAGCCGCGCTGCCGGCCCCCGTTACCAGGCGGTGTCGAGCCGGTGCCGTTGCTCGGGCGTGAGTTCCAGGTCCACGGCGGCGAGGCTCTCGTTCAACTGCGCCACCGAGGAGACTCCCACCAGCGGGATGGTGGGAACGTCGCCGTCGAGCAGCCAGGCCAGCACCACCTGGTTGGCCGTCGCGCCGGTCTGCGCCGCCACCTCGCGGAGCGCGGCCAGCCGCACCGGGGCGCTCGGCAGGTCGTACCCCGGCCCCAGCGGCTTGTCGTCGCGGACGTAGGCGCCCCACAGCAGTGACCCGTACGACACCAGGGTCAGGCCAGGCTCGGCCCGCAGGTAGCTGACCAGTTCGCCACCGACCGCGCCCACGTTGCCGTCGGGGTCGAGGTCGGTCGGGCCGTCCAGTCGGGCCGGCAGGTAGCTGCGGTGGTACTGGAGTACCTCGTACCCGGGCAGGCCGGCCGCGGCGGCCAGTGCTCGGGCGCGCTCCACCCGCCAGGTGCGGTGGTTGCTCGCGCCGAGCAGCCCCACGGTGCCCTCGGCGACCAACTCGGCGAAACCCTCCACGGTCTCCCGTAGCGGCACCCGGTGATCCTCGATGTGGGCGTAGAGCAGGTCCAGCCGGTTCATGCCGAGACGTTCCCGGCTGCGTTCGGCGGACTCCCGGATCACCTTGGCCGACAGCCCTTCCGGGTTGTCCAGGTAGCTGGTGCCGGGGGCCAGTGGCCGGGCGCCGAGCTTCGTGGCGATGACGATCTCGTCGCCGACGCCCCGGCTGCGCCGCCACCGACCGAGCAACTCCTCGCTCTCGCCGCCCTGCCCGCCGGTCATCCAGAACGCGTAGTTGTCCGACGTGTCGATGAAGGTGCCGCCGACCTCGACGAACCGGTCGAGGATCGCGTAGGCGGTGGCCTCGTCGGTCTTCGTGCCGAACAGCATCGCCCCGAGGCTGAGCACGCTGACCTCGCGCCGGGTACGCGGGTCGCTGCCGATCGTGCGGTACCGCATGGAAACTCCTCTCGCGCGTCCGAACCGATGGACGCGGCACCAGCCTGCGTCTTCGAGCGCACTCGAGGTCAACCCCTCGACCCTGCCCACTTGGCCGAAGGTCCATCGACGGTGGCACCTGAACCCGGTGCGCATCGGCAGTCCTACCCATACGGTGTGTTCCTGCCCGATGTCACTGAGTAGAGGAGTCGCCGGTGCCGCAGCTGCCGGACCTGCCATGCGGCTTGGAGTACGCGGCACTCACTCGATGGTGCGGTGGGCCGCGGAGCACGAACGGTTCGAGCGGGTCGTGCTGGTGCGCTTGACCAGCCGCCGGGAGCGGGCGTTGCGTAACCCGTACCGGGCCCTGCTCGACCGGGCACCGACGGCCCGTACCGCCGAGCGGACCGTGATCGGCCGTCAGGCCACCGGTGGCAGCGGCCGGCCACGCCAGGCGGTGCGGACCGGCGGCTGAGCTGCGCCGGATCAGCGGCGGCGCAGCGCGGAGGAGGTGAGGCGGTAGCCGATGGTGTGCTCGACCAGCCGTTCGACCAGGTCGGCCTTGCGCAACCCGGCGACGCCGCGCAATCCCAGCTCCGTGGCCAGGTCGCGCAGGTCGCGGAGCGGCCAGGGGGAGAGGTACGCGGTACCGTCGGCGCGGCTGGTCATCGTCGCCAACCGGTCGACGGCGTCGGTCACGCCCCGGCTGGTCATGCCGGCCCTCCGCTGCGCTGCGGACCGCCACGAGGCACCAAGACGCAGAGTTGATGATTCGCTCGCTGGCGCTCGCTCATGCCGGCTGCCGGTCCGGCTGGAGGTGGTCGAGGAACTCGGTGGCCAGGCGACGCAGCTCGTCGCGGACGGCGGGCACCGTGACGCGGTCGCGCAGCACCACCGGCACGCCGCGCGGGGTGTTCGTCGCGTAGAGCGTGACGTTCTCCCGCAGGGCGGTGGGGAAGACCGGCAGACCCAGGTTGCGGACCTGGTCCATGTAGCTCTGGTGGGTGGCGATGGGCTGCTGGGACAGCAACTGGATCATCGTGAAGACCACGCCGGCCACGCCGGGAGCGACCTTCTGGTGCCGACGTACGGTGGCGAATCGGCGGGCGTCGGCGTTGTACTGCTCGACCAGCTCCCGCACGTTGCCGTGCAGGTAGTCGATGCCGAGCGTGGACAGGTAGTCGGCCCGGGCCGGAATGACCAGGTGGTCGCTGGCGATGATGGCCGACTGGGTGACCACGTTGAAGTTCGGCGGACAGTCGATCAGCACCATGTCGTACGGGTCGAGCCCGTCGGCGAGCAACCCTTCGGCGAGCGAACCACGGACCCGGAACAGTTCGGCGTCGTACTCCTCGCCACCGGCGACGCTGCGGGCCAGGGCCAGATCGATGTCCACCAGTTGCAGATGTGAGGCGATGAGGTCGAGCCGGCCGGCGCCGCTGAGCCGGGCGTTCGCCGGGCCGGGCGAGACCACAAGCTCACCGAGGGTGACCGACGGGCCGCCCTCGCGCAGGCCGTCGTACCAGCGTTTCACCGTCCGGGTGTCGCGCAGCCGCTCCCGCCAGTCGTCCGGGTCGTAGAAACCGAAGGTCAGACTTGCCTGCGGATCGAGGTCGATGAGCAGCACCTTCATCCCCCGGTTGGCCAGTTCGGCACCGAGGTTGGCGGTCACCGTGGTCTTGCCGACCCCACCCTTGTAGTTGATCACGGACACGACGTACATCGACGTACCTCCCCAAGACGACTGACGGTAGCGGGCCGTCCGGCGCAAAGTCGATCATCCTCCGTTTGCACGTAACTACGTAAGTTCGTACTATCGCATCATGGCGAGTGTGGAGGAGCGGTTGGCGGCGCTGGAGGAACAGGTCGCCGGTCTGGTGGAGCGGCTCGACGGCGCGGACCGCCCGACGCCGCCGGAGGGGGTCTTCTGGGCGCTCGACGGGCTGAAGCAGCGACTTGCCGGCGACGGTGCCGGCGGCGTGCTCTACACCGGCACCGTCCGCCTCGACGGGCAGCACTACGACTGGCAGTACGGCCGGGGAGTGGAGGATCTGCTGGCCGACGACTGGGCCGACCTGCCGGCCGTCCTGTCCGCCCTGGCCCACCCGGTACGCCTGCGCCTGTTGCGGGAGATCCTCGGCGGCCGGCAGGCCACCGCCGAGCTGGCCGGGATCGAGGATCTCGGCACCACCGGCCAACTGCACCACCACCTGCGCCAGCTCACCGCCGCCGGCTGGCTGCGCAGCGTCGGCCGGGGCCGGTACGCCATCCCCGCCGAGCGGGTGGTGTCGCTGCTGGCCATCCTCACCGCCGCCGGTCGTTGACCGCACCTCCGTCATCACCCGTCCGCAGACCCCAGCGGGCCACGCCCAGCCGGATCGGGGATCGGTGCGGCCCTCGCCTCCGCCGGAACGGAAAGGAGCACGTCATGCGCAAGACGCCCGTCATCGTTCTCGTCGCCGGGGTGGTCGCTGGCCTGGCCGGGCTCGGCGTCATGCCCCGGGAGCCCCGGCTCATCGCACAGACCACCGGCGACGCCGACCTCGCCGCCGCCACCCGGGCCGTCGTGGACGATCCTGGCGGCTACCGCGGGCTCGCCGTCGCCCTGATCGACGGGGGTCAGATCCGCACCGCCGGACTCGGCGAACGGGACCGCGCCGGCAACCCGGTCGAGTCGGACACCCCGTTCGAGATCGGATCGGTGCCGAAGGTGCTCACCGGCATGCTGCTGGCCCACCAGGCCGGCGCGGGCGCGGTACGCCCCGACGACACCCTCGGCGCGGCCTGGCCGGCGATCACCGGTGCCGCCCGGGAGGTGACCCTGGCCGAACTGGCCAGCCACCGTTCCGGGCTGCCCCGGGTCGTACTCAGCTCGGTCACCGACTGGGCGCGCCTGTTCTGGGCGAACTTCGCGGCCGGCAACCCGTACGCCGGGCAGGGCGTCGACCGGGTCCGCGCCGGGGCGAACGACCAGACACCCGGCGACGGCCGAGGTGAGGTCGGCTATTCGAATCTCGGGATGGCGGTGCTCGGCCAGGCTCTCGCGGCCGACGCCGGCCTCGGCTATCCCGAGCTGCTCGACCGGGAACTGTTGACCCCGCTGGGCATGACCGCGACCATCCAGGTCACCGGCTCGGACGCGCTGCCCGCCGAGCGGGCCGAGGGCGCTGCCAGCAGTGGTCGTACCCCCGACCCTTGGACCGGCGCCGGCTACGCTCCCGCCGGCATCGGCTACTGGTCCACCGCGACGGATCTCGCCCGGCTCGTCGCGGCCACCGCCGCCGGCACCGCGCCCGGCACCGACGCCCGCGACCCGCGCTTCGACGACACCGAGCGCCGCCGCATCGGGTACGGCTGGTTCACCACCCGCTACGGCGACCGCGAGATCACCTGGCACAACGGGGCCACCAGCGGCTTCCACTCGTACGTCGGCTTCGATCGGGCCACCGGCCAGGGCGTGGTGGTGCTCGGCAACACCGACCGGGGCGTCGAGCCCATCGGGCTGCGGCTGCTCGGGGTACCCCGCGAGCAGGCCGGCGACGCCTCACCGGGGCGACCCGCCCTGATCGGCATCGGAATCGCGTTGCTGTTCACCTTCATCGGTGGCCTGTCGCTGCTCGGCACCGTGCTGCGTACCGCGTCGGACCGGCTGGCAGTGCTGTCGGGCGCCGTCTGGGCGCTTGTCTACCCGACTCTGGGCCACCAACTCGGTGACTGGTCGGCCGTGCCCGGCTGGCTCTGGCCGCTGGGGCTCGCGGTCTCCGGCGCCGGGCTGGCCCTGGCCGCGTACCGCTGGCGGCACCTGCCGGTCAACGGCGCACCCCGGCCGTGGCTGCGGGTGGCGGCGACCGCCGGCTCGTTGGCCTTCGCCACGGCACTGACCGCCGCCCTGCTGAACTGACCGCCTGTCCGGCCTCGCGCCCGCCCGGCACCGGCGACCCTGTTGCCGGTCCGGCGCGGGCCGCCTGCCCGACCAGTCGGCGTGGCCGTCTGCCCGACCAGTCGGCGTGGATGCCCGGCCTGGTCAGTCGGGCAGTGCGGCGCGGCGGGTGAGCCGGAAGTGTTGTCGTTTGCCGTCGTCGCGGACCACCACGCCGTAGCGGGACAGTTCGGCGCGTAGCTCCCTGGCCTCGCCGCCCCGGTCGTGCTTCAACGCCTCCCGCCGGGCCCGCAGCAGCGCATCCGCGCCCGCCGGCAATCCGGGCAGGTCCGGCACCCAGAGCCGGTACGCCTCGCGGTGCGGATCCGCCTCAGCCCAGGGCCAACCGTGCCCCCGGAAGGCGTCGGCCAACTCCACCGCCGGCAGGTCGACCGACTGCCGGGCCAGCTCGGCGTCGTCCGCGTCGAGCAGCACCAGGTTCTTGCCGTCGAGGTAGACCACCCGGGTGTCCCGCCGATCGAACTCCCGTTCTGAGCTGCCCTCACGCAGCCGCACCTCGGTGCCGGACACGGTCACCCGTACCCGTTCGGCGGTGCCGATGGCGCCGATCACCAGCCCGACCAGGACACCGACACCCACCCCACCGGGTAGTGCGTACTGGTCGGGCAGACCGTCGACCGCCCGGAACAGGCCCTGCACCGGAGCCCAGGGCAGGTCGGCCACCCAACCCGCCCCGGCCACCAGCAATCCACCGAGCACGCCGCCGACCAGCGGGATGCCGCCCCAGAGCACGACCAGCTCGGTGATGCCCCCACTGACCACGGTCGGCGTCCCGTACGCCCTCACGCCACCTCCCGCCGCATGGTGCGGACCATACCGGCGACCAGCGGCACGACCAACCACAGCAACAGTGAGACCGCGAGGCGCTGCCACTGTCCGGTGCTTACCTCGGCGGTGAACAGTGGCTCCATGGTCCGCCCGGTGTCCAGCCACTCGGCCGCGCGGTTCAGCGGCCGGACCAGTTCACCCACGATCGACCAGATGATCGGCAGCACCAGATAGGCCACGATGGCCAACGGAGTGTTGAACAGCAGCAGACCGAATCCTGCGCCCATCAGCACACTCGCCACCTGGAACACCACGGCGTGCGCCACCAGGGCCGCCTCGATCCGCCAGGTGCCCGCGCCGCCCGTGGCACCGGCGATCGCCGTGCCGGCGGCGGCGAACGCCAGGCTGCTGAGCACCGCTCCGAGCGCCGCCAGGACCACCGCGACGAGCTTTGCGGTGATCACCCGTTCCCGCCGAGGCACCAGGGCGAAGGTGGTGAGCGCCGTGCGCTGTGACCACTCACTGGTGATCGACAGGATGCCGAGCACCGGAAGCAGCACGCCGACCGGCAACAGGGACGTGGTGAAGAACATGGTGAAGTTCTGTTCCGGCGCTTCGGCGTACACCAGGAGGAGCGTGACGATCACGGCGCTGACCAGTCCGATGGTGATCAGCAACCAGCGACCGGCCCGGGTGTCGACGAGTTTGCGCAGCTCCACGGCGGTCAGCCGGCCCAGCGACGGTCGGTGTTCGTTCGGGCGGTGATGGCTCGGGGCGAGTTCCGGTGCGGTGCTGACAGTGGTCATCGGACGACCTCCCCGGTCGGCTCGGCGCTGGTGGTGGAGTGCAGGACAGGACCCGGTGCGGTGGCGGTCAGGGTGAGGAACAGCTGTTCCAGGCCACCGCCGCCGGCCGGACGCAGCTCGCTGAGGACCACCCCGGCGGTCAGGGCGACCTCGCCGACCGCGTGGGTGTCGGCACCGACCAGCAGGCCCTCGGAGCCCTCACTGACCGTCAGGCCCGCCCGGTGCAGGGCGGCCCGCAACGCCGCTCCGTCGCGGGCCCGCACCACGGTGCCGGTACCGGCCAGCAGCTCATCCTTGCCGCCCTGGGCCACGATCCGGCCGCCCCCGATGACAACCAGCCGGTCCGCGACCGCCTCCACCTCGCGCAGCAGGTGGGAGGAGAGCAGCACGGTGCCGCCCCGGTCGGCGAAGTCGCGCAGCAGGCCGCGCATCCAGAAGATCCCCTCCGGGTCCAGGCCGTTCGCCGGTTCGTCAAGGATCAGCACCCGGGGGTCACCCAGTAGCGCGTGCGCCAGGCCGAGCCGCTGACGCATGCCCAGCGAGTACGCCCGCACCCGCCGCCGGGCCGCGGTCGGGCCCAGCCCCACCCGGTCGAGCACCTCACCGACCCGACGCCGGTCGACGCCCATCGTCGCCGCCGCCACGGTCAGGGCCTCCCGGCCGGTCCGCCCGGCGTGCTGAGCGGAGGCGTCCAGCAGCACCCCGACCGTGCGGCCCGGGTTGGGCAACTGCCGGTAGGGCCGACCATCGACGGTGGCGGTGCCGGCGGTCGGCGGGGTGAGCCCGCAGATCATGCGCATGGTGGTGGACTTGCCGGCCCCGTTGGGGCCGAGGAAGCCGGTGACGGTGCCCGGTTCGCACTGGAACGACACGTCCTCGACGGCGGTGTGCCGCCCGTACCGTTTGGTGAGCTGGTGTACGGCGATCATGGCTGCCAGCCTGTCCGAGCCAGCCGGCCATCCGCAGCGGCCATCGGTCTGGCCCGCGCAGACCAAGGTCGATGCTGAGGTCTCGACTTTGGTAGCTGGTCCGGTATCCGACCGGCTGCCTACCATTGCGCCTGTGACCAGCGCCGTCGTACTGGAACACCCGGGTCTGCTGCCCGGGGCGCTGGACCCTGGGGTGGGCCGCCGGCCGCGGCGTACCCCCCGCGACTGGCTGATCGACAGCCTCGCCTTCCTGGTCTCCCTGGCCTGGGTGGTGCTGGCCACCTTCGACGCCGCCTCCCCGAGCCCGGCGTTGGCCGAACAGCTGCCGTACGACTGGATGATTCTCGCGGACGCCGTCTTCGGTCTGGCCTGTACGGCGGCGCTCTGGTTGCGGCGTCGCTGGCCAGTGGGTCTGGTGCTGGCGACGCTGCCGGTGGCGCTCGTCTCCATCACCTCCAGCATCGCCCTATTGATCATTTACTTCACGGCGGTGGTGCACCGTCGGACGGCGGTCGCCCTGGCCGTCACCGCTGCCGGGCTCGTCACCAACACGGTCTTCGCCCTGCTGCGTCCCGAGCCCGGCAGCCCCTACTGGATGTCCGCCCTCTGGGGGGTGGTGATCACCCTGCTGGTGTTGGCCTGGGGCATGTTCGTGCGGGCGCGCCGGCAGCTGGTGCTGTCGTTGCGGGAGCGCGCCGAGCGGGCCGAGGCCGAGCAGCAGCTACGCGTCGCGCAGGCTCGGCAGTTGGAGCGCACCCGCATCGCCCGGGAGATGCACGACGTGCTCGCCCACCGGATCTCGCTGCTCAGCCTGCACGCCGGGGCGCTGGAGTTCCGCCCCGACGCGCCCGCACCGGAGGTGGCCCGGGCGGCCGGGGTGATCCGGGACAGTGCGCACTCCGCCCTTCAGGACCTACGCGAGGTGATCGGCGTGCTGCGCGCCGAGACCGCGCTGCCCGGCGACCCGGAACGCCCCCAGCCGACCCTCGACGATCTACCCGCCCTGATCGCCGAGTCCCGGGCCGCCGGAACCCGTGTCGACCTGCGGGAACGGGTCGCCGCGCCGGACCGGCTACCGGAGGCCGTGGGGCGCAGCGTCTACCGCATCGTGCAGGAGGGGCTCACCAACGCCCGCAAGCACGCCCACGGCGCCGCCGTCACCGTCGGCCTCGACGGAGCGCCCGGCGACGGGCTACAGGTGGAGATCCGCAACCGCAGGCCGGTCGGTGAGCTGCCCGAGACGGCCATCCCCGGCACCGGTACCGGCCTGGTCGGCATCGCCGAACGGGTCAGTCTCGCCGGTGGGCGGTTGGAGCACGGCTGCGACGACCAGGGCGACTTCCGGTTGGCCGCGTGGCTGCCGTGGCCGGCGACGTGACCGGCCCGGTGCCGGCCGCCGCCGAGGGCGGTGGCGCGGCCGCCGCCGGCGGCGGCGAGCAGACGGTGCGGATCCTGATCGTGGACGATGACGCGCTGGTACGTGCCGGTCTGTCGATGATCCTCGGCGGTACGCCCGACCTGAAGGTGGTCGGGGAGGCGGCCGACGGTAGTGAGGTCGTCCAGGCCGTCGCCGCGTGCCGGCCGGACGTGGTGTTGATGGACATCCGGATGCCCCGGCTGGACGGGCTGGCCGCCACCGAGGCGCTGCGTGCGCTGCCTCAGCCGCCGGAGGTGCTCGTGCTGACCACGTTCGACGCCGACGAGCACGTGCTGCGGGCACTGCGGGCCGGTGCCGGCGGGTTCCTGCTGAAGGACACCCCGCCGGTGGAGATCGTGCGGGCGGTGCGTCGGGTGGCGGCCGGCGAGGCGACCCTGTCACCGACGGTCACCCGGACCCTCATCGAGCACGTCACCGCGGGGCCGGCGGCCGACCCGCGGCGGGACCGGGCCGCGCGGCTGATCGAGGGCCTGACCGAGCGGGAACGCGCCGTCGCCGTGGCGCTGGGCATGGGGCGTACCAACGCCGAGATCGCCGCCGAGCTGTACATGAGCGTGGCCACCGTCAAGGCGTACGTCTCCCGGCTGTTGACCCGTCTCGGACTCAACAACCGGGTGCAGGTGGCCCTGCTGGTTCACGACGCCGGGCTGGTCTGAAAACCGTTTGAACCATCCCGTCGCGGTGGCCGTACCACTGCTCGAGGTGCGGTGCTCAAGCGCACCGCCACCGGAGCTGCGGGAGGTCTGCCGTGCGAGTCGATGAGCAGTCGATGGATCCCATCGATCAGATTCTGGGCGAGTTGCCGGTCCCGACGCCGTTGACCCCCGAGGACGTCCGGCTGGCCGTCCGGGCGGTGGTCGTGCACGCGGCCGAGGAGTGGCCGTCCGGGGCGCTGTGCCGCAACGACGGCGCCCGGTTCCCCTGCCGGCTGCATCGTTGGGGTCGAAAGGTACTGCTGAACCACGGGCTCAACGAGCGACAGCTCGACGCCCTGATCCGGCACGGCAATCCGTTCGTGCACGTGCCGTTCCCGTTTCTGATCAACGGGCCGTCGGCGGGACGTACTCCCGCCGCGCGTCCGGCGGGCACCGACCGGGCCGCCGGTTACCCGCCGCGGGCCGCCGGGCATCCGGGGCGGCCCGACCGGGCTGCCGGTTACCCGGCGCGTGGCCCGGCACCCCGGGTGGCCGCCCCGGTCGGGCGTACCGGTGTGCGGACGCCCGGCTCCGGCCGGCCGGTGGCACCCCCCGCAACCGCGCCGCGCTGGCCGCGGGCGAGCTGAGCGGGCTCGTCCGTCGGCGGTACGACGCCGGCCCGGAGCGCGGGGCCATTCCCCGCCCGCGCCCGGGCCGGCGTCGCGATGCGTCGTGCGATCAGCGGTTCCCGGCGGGAATTCCGCAGTCGGGTGCCGCCCAGTAGGTGTTGTTCGCGCTGCGGTCCTGGTTGTTCTCCCGCCGCGAGTCCACGTGGACGTGGGAGTTGTGGCCCGACACACCGGGCCCGATGATGCCGCTGAAGCCGTGGTTGCGGGCCTGCCGGGCGATCTGGCACAGCGACCTGTCGCGGGAGATGAGGTCGGCGGCGTTGCCGTAGAGATGCTGGCTGTCCGACGCTCCGCCCACCCGGTTGTTGCAGGTGCGGCTGCGGAACCCGCTGGTCACGATCAGCGGCTGGTCGCCAAGGCTCTTGCGCAGCGCCTCCAGCTTCCACATGGTGCGCAGCGCGTTCTGCCGCGTCTGGGTGGTGCTCAGCGGGCCGCCGTCCCACCCGCTGCCGCCGCAGCCGTCGTCCATCTCGCGGTAGGCGAAGTGTCGGGGCGTGCAGTTGTCGTCCTGGAGTTGGTAGAGCTTCCGGTAGGTCTCCGGGCCGGCGACTCCGTCGACGCGGAGGCCGTACGCGGACTGGAAGCGACGAACCGCGGCGGCCGTCTTCGGGCCGAACCGTCCGTCGAGTTCCACGACGTTGTTGTTGCCGGCCCAGCCGGCTATCCGTAGTTGCAGCTCGCGCACGTCGCTGCCGGAGCGCCCCTGGTAGAGGTTGCGGTCCCAGGTGTAGCAGCCGTCGGCATGGGCCGCTGGCGCGGCGACCACCGAGGCGATCGCGGCGCCCGGCAGCGCCAGGGCGAGGGCGACGACTGCCCGTTTCAAGGTGTGTACGCGCACAGAAGTCCTCCCGATAGGAGAGTGAATGGGATGGCCTCCGGGACTTCGACCGGGCTGTCCCGTGGATCCACCCTCGCACCGGAGCTGTCGATTGGAGGGGATTAACGAGAATTGTCCTCACAATTCGCTGTACCTGAGCATTGGCTGTGAATTGGACCCGTTTGTGAACCCGGCAATCGGTGACGTGGGGTCGTAGAGCAGCCATTTCGGCGCGGATGCCGCAACCGATGACACGGAGGGTGATGTTCCCCGGGCCGGCCGGCCCGGTAACGTCAGCGCCGGCGACGACGGGGAGGTGGGCGTGGCGCGTGGTGGCATCTTCTGCGTCGAGGGCCAGTGGCACCGGGATCTCAACGAGCGCGGGTCCGTGCTGCCCACCCTGGAACTGCTCGAACGGCTGGGCAAGGTCCGCTTCATTCACAAGGACGCCGCCACCCGCGACGAGCTGTTCTATTTCATCGACCGCTGGCTGCTGAAGCAGTACGCCGACCATCGGCTCGGCTTCTTCGCCATGCACGGCGAGCCGAACCGGCTGTGCCTCACCGACTGGCACTCGGTCGAACTCACCGAGGTGGCCGAGCTGATGGCCGGGCGCTGCGAGGGGCGCCGCCTCTACTTCGGCAGCTGCTCGGTGCTGCGCGCCCCCGAGCCGGTGCTGCGGGACTTCCTTGCGGTCACCGGCGCCGCGTTGATCTGCGGCTTCACCCGCGAGGTGGACTGGGTCGAGTCGGCGGCGTTCGAGACCGTCCTGCTCGACGTGCTCGCCAACGGCCGCCGGCACAACGCCGCCGAGCTGCGGATGGGCTCGGCGCACTGGGCGCCGCTCGCCTCGTACCTGGGCTTCCGGATCATCTACGCCAATGGCCGGGCCTGGCGACCGTCGCTGCGCCCCCGCGTACCCAGCCAGCCGTCCGCCGGTCAGCACGCCTGAGTGCTGGTAGAAACGAGCGATGGCACGCATGATCGCTCGTAACACCCGGGTCGACCGGGACGACCTACTCGACTTTCTCCGCCCCCGGCACCGGGTGGTGCTGATGACCACCCGCGCCGACGGCCGGCCGCAGTCCTCGCCGGTCGCCGCTGGGGTGGACGCTGAGGGCCGGCTGGTGATCTCCAGCTATCCGGAGCGCGCGAAGATCGCCAACATCCGCCGCGACCCTCACGTATCTGCCTGTGTGCTCTCCGACGACTGGAACGGCCCTTGGGTGCAGGTCGACGGCACCGCGGAGGTGCTGGACCTGCCCGAGTCCCTCGAACCGCTTGTCGAGTACTTCCGCAGCATCTCCGGCGAGCATCCGGACTGGGACGAGTACCGGGAGGCGATGCGGCAGCAGGGCAAGTCGTTGATCAGGATCACCATCACCGGATGGGGCCCGGTGGCGACCGGCGGCTTCCCGGCCCGACTGGCCGAATGACGTGGGCGGGGCGCGGTGCACGCCGCGCCCCGCCGGGGTTCAGCGCCGAGCCGTCGCGTACGCGGCGCAGCCGATCAGTTCCATCGACACCTGGAGCCGTTCCAGGCTGATGTTCTTGGCGATGGTGTCCTCGGGGCTGTGATAGGGCGGCTCCAGCAGCGCCGGTGACTCCTCACCGCGCCAGGAGAAGTTCGCGCTGGCGATGCCGACCTCCTGGAACGACTGGTGGTCGCTGGCGCCACGCTGGGTGACCGGCGAGATCCGTGGCTCGTAGCCGAGTCGCCGGGCCGCGGCGGAGACCTCGTCGGTGGCCCGGTTGCTCTCGCCGGTGAACGACAACAGCCAGTACCGGGTCGCCGGGTCCCAGCTGGTGGCGACCATGTCGTTCTGGTAGACGGCGAGGATCCGGTCCCGCTCGGGCTGCGGCAGTTGAGCCACGTGGTAGCGCGAACCGATCAACCCCTGCTCCTCCGAGCCCCACAGGGCGAACCGCACCGTGGCGTTGATCGGTAACGCCCGCAACACCCGGGCCAGTTCCAGGCAGAGCACGGTGCCCGAGCCGTCGTCGTTGGCGCCCGGCGCGCCGATGACCGAGTCGTAGTGTGCGCTGACCATGACGACCGGGCCGTCGCGGCCCGCTCGACCGCGCCGCTCGGCCAGCACATTGTGCGAGGTCAGACCCCGGTGAGCGGTGGTGGCCACGGTCAGGGTGAGCGGCCCGGCGGCCAGCAACGCGCGCAGCCGGTGTTTCTGCGCCTGGGCCACCCCGACGACCGGGATCGGCAGCGGCGCGGCGGCGGATCCCGGCAGCGTGGGCGAGAACGCCGACGCCCGACGTGGTGCCACCAGGTCGGCCGGCAGGAAGACCACGGCCGCCGCCCCGGCCGCCACCGCGGTGGCGGCGAGCTGTTCGCGCTGCGCCGCGACGTAGTCCACAAGCACGATCCGGCCGCTGACGTCGGCCGGGTAGTCGCCGGGGGTGCCCGCGCCGACGTCGACCACGGGTGCGGTGATCCTGGTGTCCAGCGCGGCCTGTCCGCTCGCGCCGACCTGCCAGTTCAGGTCCCGAGGCAGCCCGGCCGGCGAGCTGAGCTGGGCGAGGAACTTGTCGGCGACCGGGAAGGGTTGCAGCGTGGTGTCGTAGCGCAGCCGGTCGAGCTGGCCGGCGATGTAGTGCGCCGCCCGGCGCTCCGAGTCGGTTCCGCCGATGCGTGGGCCGATGTCCTCGGAGAGCACCTTCAGGTGGTGCAGGGCGCGCTTGGCCGACAGTTGCGCGACGACTATCCGGTCGTGGGGGGTGAGGGTCGGGGGCCGGTGCGCGCCCGGACGCCGGTCGGAGGCCGCCCAGGCGGGGGCGGGAAGCGTCACGGCGGCGGCGCCACCGAGCGCGACGGTCAGCATCCGTCGCCGGTCGAGCGAGCCTGATCCGGTGGTGCGGGACGATTCGTGCGGGGTTGTCACGGTGTCGTCGAGCGAGGCCAAGACGGCGCCCTCCTGATTCGAGGTCCGACCCGCGCGTCAGGGTGTGACGTCCGGGTCACAGTGACTCGAATCTATCCGGCGGACCGCCGTCGCTCAAGATCAGATATCAGTACCCGGCGGTGAACCGCATGTTCGGGAAGCGCCCGTTCTCGATCTCGTCGACCACCACGACCGCCAGGTCCTCGTAGCTGAGCACGCTGCGGCCCTGCGCGTCGGTCACCGGTTGGTCGGTGCCGGTGCGGTACTGGCCGGTGCGCTCGCCGGGGTGGAACTCCAGCGGTGGCGGGCAGACGTACGTCCAGGTCACCCCGTCGGCCGAGGCGCGGTAGAGGTCCAGCGCCTCCGCCTGCCCCAACGCGGCGTCGCGGTACTCGTCGGGAAACTCCGGGTCGTCCAGCAGCCGGTCACCCGCCGGGTTGAGCAGGGTGGCGCCGCCGCCGACGTGGATCACGCGGGGTGCCGCCGGCATCCCGCGCAACGCGGCGAGCAGGGTCCGCGCCGCGTCGGGCCACAGCGTACGGTCGCCGCCGCCGATCGCCACCACCAGCGCATCCGCCTCCGGCGCCAGCTCCCGCACGCTCCGCTCACTTGTCGCGTCACCGGTGACGACCCGAACCCCGGCCGGCAGGTACGACGCGTCCGCCTCGGGACGCCGTACCGCGGCCACCACCCGGTGCCCTCGGTTGTACGCCTCGCTGACGATCCGGGAACCCGCAGTGCCGGCCGCACCGAACACGACGACATCACTCACGCCTTACAGGCTAGGGATCTCATCGCGCGGCCGTCGGTGGAACGGCTCAGTCGACAAGTGCCGAGTAGACCAGTTGGCGCAGCTGCGGGCGGAGCGGCCAGGTGCTCGACGGCATCAGCTGGGTGAAGAACATGGCGGTGATCTCCTCGACCGGGTCGACCCAGAAGGCGGTGCTGGCCACGCCGCCCCAGTAGTACTCGCCGACGCTGCTCGGCACCCGGCTCGGCACCGGGTCGTCGACGACCGCGAAGCCGAGACCGAACCCGACGCCGTCGAGATTGGTCTCGGCGAACCCGCCGGTGGACAGGGTGCCCAGGTCCCGCCCGCCGGGCAGGTGGTTGCGACTCATGAACCGCACCGTCCGGGGACCGAGCAGACGCGTGCCGTCCAGCTCGCCGCCGCGCAGCAGCAGTTGGGTGAAGCGGTGGTAGTCGGCGGCAGACGAGATCAGCCCACCGCCGCCGGAGAGGAGCGCCGGCTTCTCGTACGCCAGGGCGCCGAGCGCGTCGTGCCGTACCGCCCGACCGGACGTCGGGTTCGGCACGTACAGGGCGGCCAGCCGCTCGGCGTCGGCGCCGTCGACGTGCCAGCGGGTGTCGACCATGCCCAGCGGACGCAGGATCCGTTCGGTCAGGAAGGTGTCCAGGCTCTGCCCGGACACGACCTCGATCAGCCGGCCGAGCACGTCGGTGGCGACCGAGTAGCCCCAGGCGGTGCCGGGCTGGAACAGCAGCGGCAATTCACCGAAGACCCGGCAGGCCTCGGCCAGGTCGACCTCGGCCGGTGGGTAGAGGTCGTAGCCGGCGGCCCGGTACAGCCCGTCGACCACCGACGTCTGCATGAAGCCGTAG
This sequence comes from Verrucosispora sp. WMMD573, assembly GCF_027497175.1. Classification (NCBI taxonomy): domain Bacteria; kingdom Bacillati; phylum Actinomycetota; class Actinomycetes; order Micromonosporales; family Micromonosporaceae; genus Micromonospora; species Verrucosispora sp. WMMD573. The sequence continues at coordinate 2,635,237 of NZ_CP114901.1, forward strand.
GTCAACCCGGCGGTGTGGGTGAGCAGGTGCCAGACCCGGATCGGCTCGATCGCCGGCACGGTGTACGGCTTGAGCGTCGAACCCTTCGAGTAGACCCGCATGTCGGCGAACTCGGGCAGCCAGCGCTCGATCTCGTCGGTCAGCTCGAAGCGGCCCTCCTCCCAGAGCATCATCGCCGCGACCGAGGTGATCGGTTTGGTCATCGAGTAGATCCGCCAGAGGGTGTCCGGCTGCACCGGCGTGCCCGCCTCGCGGTCCCGCAGCCCGTACGTCGAGCTGTGTGCGATTTCGCCGCGTCGGGTGACCACCGCCTGCCAGCCGGCGAGCCGGCCGGTGTCGACGTAGCTGGCGAAGTGTTCGTCGATCCGGGCCAGTCGTGTCGGGTCGAATCCGACCTGCGACGGCTCGATGCTGGGTGCCATGCTCACCCCAGCGAACCTACCGGCCGGTACGCGGGGCGGGAAGGCTTGTTGTCGGGGTCACTGGTTAGCCTGCGGGACATGCCGGAGCCGACCGAGGACGTCACCTTCCACGACGAGGACTGGTACGCCGAGGAGCTGGTCGACCGGCACTTCGTCAACTGCACCTTCCACCGGGTGGATCTCACCGAGGCGACCAGCCGGGGGGCGACCTTCGAGGGCTGCACCTTCGGTGATGTGGCGTTCAACGTGTCCCGGCACACCGATTCGGCCTTCACCCGGTGCGCCTTCATCAGGTGCAATCTCTTCGAGGCGGAGTTCACCGGCTGCAAGCTGCTGGGCAGCACCTTCGACCGGTGCGACCTGCGGCCGTTGACCGTCACCGGGGGCGACTGGTCGTTCCTCACGCTCGCCGGTGGTGACCTGCGCGGCGCGCGCTTCACCGGGGTGCGGATGCGGGAGATCGACCTGTCCGGGGCCGACCTGACGGGCGCGTCGCTGACCAGGTGTGACCTGTCCGACGTGCAGTGGCGTGGCGCCCGGCTCTCCAGGGCGGACCTGCGCGGCAGTGACCTGGCCGGGCTCGACCCGGCCACGGTGCACCGCGCCGGTGCGGTCATCGACCTGATGCAGGCGGCGACCCTGGCCCGGGCCCTGGGCTTCGACATCCACGGCTGACCGCCCGCGCCATCGTCCTTCCATTCTCTGTCGTCTATGCGCAACCCGCGCCTTGTGTCGATGAAAGCTGCGTCTAATGGACGGGTGCTCAGCTGAGCGAACCTGACCGTTCGATCCGGACCAGGAGGTGGCATCCATGTTCCGTGCCGTTCGGGCCGCGCTCGTCGCGGCCGTGCTGACCGTGGTCGCGGTGGTGGTCCCGGCGGGGCCGGCTGCGGCGGCCGCCAGTTGCTCGACCTCGTCGTCGCAGGCGATCGTGGGGGGCTACCGGATCATCCTTCGCTGTGGCGACGCGGGTTACATCCACGGCTTCGGTCGTACGCTGACCGACGCGAACCTGGAGGCGCTGCGTCTGTACCAGCTCTACCTCACCTACGGTGTGAGCTGCCGGGGCTCGCTCGTCGACTCGCTGGTGGGCGGGTTCGACGTGCAGATCTACTGCCCGGGGTCCTACACCAACGGCTTCGGCAGCAATCTCACGGACGCCGCGGCCGAGGCCCGGGAACTGGTGGCGATGCGACTCTCCGGCGGCCCGGACTGCGATGGCACGACCGTGGCGGCAATCGTGGGCGGCTACCGGGTGACGCTCTTCTGCACCGTACGGTACGTCCGTGGTCAGGGCAGCACGCTCACGGAGGCCGCACAGATCGCCCGGCTCACCGCAGCGCTCGGTTGAGCGCGGGCCGCCGGCCGGCCGGCGGCCCGCTTCGGCAGTAGCCTGGTCGGCGACCATCCCACCCGACCGGGAGGACGAACGATGCCCGCGTTCGCTTTGGCGCACCTGCGGAACCCGCAGGTCAACGAGGATATTCTGACCTACCTGGAGCGGATCCAGGCGACGCTGGAGCCTTTTGGCGGCCGGTTCGTGGTGCACGGCCCGGAGGTGGACGTACGCGAGGGAGAGTGGCCGGGCAGCGTGGTCATCCTGGAATTTCCCGACCGGCAGCAGGCGCACGCCTGGTACGACTCGCCGGCCTACCAGGAGATTCTACCGCTGCGTACCCGGCACATCGATGCCTCGGCGATCATCTTCGACGGGGTGGGGCCGGGCTATGACCCCGGCCAGACCGCAGCGGCACTGCGGGCGCAGGCGGCGACCGGCTGAGTCCACGGGACAGTTTGTCCGTCACTCCGGGTCAACCGGGCCGTAACGTCCTGCTGTCCGTGTTCGACCGTCCTGTGTGGAGGCCCAGGCCGATGAACAGCAGCAGCAGTACCGTCCGACACGCTCCGCCCACCGGTGAGCGGCCCGGGGTGGGGCTGCGGGAGATCCCGTTGCCGCCCTACGTGACCGCCGAGGATGCCCAGTTCGCTGTCCGGGCTGTCGTGGTGCACGCGCCGCGAAGCTGGTCGGGCGGCACGGTCTGCCGCAACGACGCCAGCCCGCACCCGTGCCGGCTGCATCGGTGGGGCACCCGGGTGCTCGCGCTCCGCGGTCTGCACGACGCCGACATCGCCGCGCTGATCGAGCGGGGTGACCCCGCCGCCCCGCTGCCGCCCCGGCCTCCGGCCTGACCGGAGTGCGGGGGCGCGACCTGCTCGGATACCCGCACAGGGGGCCGTCATGCCTCCTGGTGTGCTGACATCGCTCTATTTGACGGACGCCTCGACAGCGGGCACCGTTGGGTGCTGGAAGGGCCTTGAGCTGCCCCGATGTGGCGGTGGGTGGCACCGCCTGGGCGCCCAGAAACCCACGAGGAGTCCCACCATGCTCACGATGACCGACAATGCCGTGCTGGTGATCCGTGATCTCGCCGCGCAGCAGGACGTCTCCGAGGGGGGAGGCGTACGCATCGCCGCGGACACCACCGCCGGCTCGCTCACCGTCGAGCTGGTGCCCGCGCCGATCGAGGGCGACCACGTGGTCGACAACCAGGGTGCCCGGATCTTCCTCGATTCCGACGCGGCCGACCTGCTCGGTGACGCCTCGGTCGACGCGACAGTCGACGACGAGGGTGTCGTGCAGTTCGGGTTCACCGAGAAGGAGTAGCTCGGGCCAGCGCGTTCAGTACGTGGGCCAGATGGTGCGAGGTGCTCCACGCCATCCAGTTGGTTGCCGAGCCGGCGCCGGCGCCCCGCCTGGCTCGGCGCGAGATCTCCTGGTCGCCCCAGGAGAAGCTCGCCCCGGTGGTCGGCCAGTGTGGGCCGGACACCAGCGTGCGACACAGGTCGGCGATTCGCTGGTCGCCCTGGCCACGGCGGCGCGACCAGCGGTGGATCAACCAGACGCCGTCGCCGGTGTACGGGACCGTCAGGTGCCGGTCGACACTCGGTTGGGCGGCGGCCGAGCTGACGCCGTAGTCGCCGAAGGTGACACCCAGGTCGGCCAGCCGTTGCCAGAGCAGCCAGTCCCAACGATCCACCCGCACCGGCTCGTCGATGGGCAGTCGGGACAGGGCCGGCGGCATGCCACCGGCCACCACACTCACCGAACGCCACGCGTGCCGGCGGGTCCAGTCCAACATCCGCCGGACCCGGGGCTCGGCCAACCGGACGTCGGCCGGGCAGCAGACGTCATCACAGTCGAGCACCAGATCACACTGTTCGGTGGCCAGCCCTGCGTGCCGTCCGATCCGTTCCACGGCTGTGGTGGTGGCGTGGGGGCCGGCCCGGTCCCGGCGTAGCCGCATGCGCACCACGGCTCGTTGGGTCTGTGCGTGAGCCACGGCGCCGAGCGCCGCCAGCCGCCGCTCACCGTCCGTCAGGCCGATCACCGGCACCAGCGGTACGCCCCGGCAGGCCAACGCGGATGCCGTGGCGTCGGGCAGGGCGCCGATGTCGACGGCGGGAAGCAGCCCGGGCGGCAGTCGGGTCAGCGGGTCGATGATGGTTTTGTCGACTTCGGACAGTTGCAGGATCGGGCTGAGCATCGGGGCGAGGGCGTCGTCGAGGTGGCCGAGCGCCTCCAGTTCTCCGCGCCGTGCGGCGAGGACGGGACGGTAGACCGGTTCCTCCGCCCGACCTCCGGGGGCGGGCATCATAATTCAATGTAGCCAGACGATTACCCACCACCCAGAGCGGAGCAGCGGCAATTCGCCGGACAGGTGTCAACTCCCCGACTATCCTCGCGCGGTGTCTGACGCACCGATCCGTTACCGGTCCGCCGACGAGGACAGCGCCCGCTGGCAGGGCTTTCCTTTCCGTCCGGGGGACATCGTGATCAGTACCCGCTCCAAGAGCGGGACGACCTGGATGCAGATGATCTGCGCCCTACTGGTGCTGCGTACGCCGGAACTGCCGGCACCGCTGGCCGAGCTGTCGCCCTGGCTCGACTGGCTGGTCGAGCCGCAGGAGCGGGTGTACGCCCGGCTGGCCGCCCAGCGACACCGTCGCTTCATCAAGACCCACACCCCGCTGGACGGGGTACCGATCGACTCCCGGGTGCACTACGTGGTGGTGGCCCGGCATCCGCTCGACGCGGCGGTCTCGCTGCACCATCAGAGTGCCAATCTCGATCGCGCCCGGCTCGCCGAGCTGACCGGTCAGCCCACGACACCGGAGGCGGAGAGCCCTCGTCCACCGATCGAGCAGGCGCTCGTACGGTGGATCGACGCGAATCCGGAGCCCCGCACCGAACTGGACTCGCTGCCGGGTTTCCTGTGGCATCTGAGCGACGCCTGGGCCCGCCGGCACCAGCCGAACGTGCACCTCGTCCACTACGACGACCTCCGGGCCGACCTGGCCGGGCAGATGTGGCACCTGGCCGAACGCCTGGACCTCGAACCTCCCGGATCCGACCTGGTGGAAGCGGCCACCTTCGACCAGATGCGGGCCCGCGCCGACCGGCTCGCGCCCGACGCCGCCGGCGTGCTGAAGGAGCGCCATGCCTTCTTTCGCAGCGGTCGGTCCGGCCAGGGCAACGAACTGCTCGACGCGGCGGCGCGTGCCCGCTACCGCGCCCGGGTCGCCACCCTGGCACCGCCGGACCTGCTGGCCTGGCTGCACCGAGCCGACACATCAACGCCGACGCCCCGGGCGGCTGGTGCCGCTCCGGGGCGTCACCGCAGGTCAAGGGCATGATCGGCAGTATCTAATGTCCTTTATCGGACAGCTCTTCGCCTGGCTGCCGACAGGAACGCAACATACGTTCGAGGAACAAAGGGGGCTGATCGGCGCTGATCCTCCTTTAGCCGCCGCAACAACTCAACACGCCTGGGCCGCTCGGCCGGGTCGGGGAAGGAGTCCGATGTCCAGCGCGAGAGCCAGGAGCAGGGGGGCACCACAGCCGGTGCCGGGGGACGAGGCCACGGCCCACGCCGAGGCCGAACACACCACCTGCGCCGGCGTCGGCATGCCATTGACCGCGAGAGTTCTGTTCGCCGTGGTCAGCGCCGACGGCCTCCTGGTCCGCGGACTGGGCGCGGCCGCGGCGAACCGGCTACAGACCGGGATGTACCAGGTGGTCTTCGACCAGGACGTGACCGGCGCCAGCCTGGTCGGCACCATCGGCCTCACGGGCAGCACCGGGCTGGCGCCCGCCGGCCAGATCGCGGTGGCCGGTCGAACGGGCATTCCGAACGCCGTCTTCGTGACCACCTTCGACGGCGTCGGGTCGGCCGCCGACCGCCCTTTCCACCTGGCCGTGCTCTCCTGAACACCCGCCACGCCGACACGAGCACGGCGCACACGAGCGCGCGGCGCCGTTGACCCGAGGGTCGAAACCGCGCCGCGCTCGGCCGTCTCCCACCGCCGCAGCCGTACGGCGGTACGTCAGCGGGGACCTGGCATGACCGGTCGCACCGGTCGCTGGTGTCGATCCCCGATCTGCATCGGTCCAAACCGTCGGGCGGTGGGGAATTCCACCATCTGCAAAGCGCGGCGTGGACCGGCCCGCGATGGGGTATGTGTCGGGGCATGGAGCACTTCACTATCGCGACCGTCGCCGAGAAGAGCCCGGACTTCCGGCGGGTGCTGTGGACCGGGAACCACACCCAACTGGTGATCATGACGATCCCGCCGGGCGGCGAGATCGGTGAGGAGGTCCATGAGGACATCGACCAGATCCTGACCTTCGTCAGCGGCACCGGTGAGGCGCGAGTGGCCGGGGAGAAGCGCGACGTCGTCCAGGGCGACCTGGTGGTCGTACCGGCCGGCACCCGCCACAACTTCGTCAACACCGGGCCGAACCCGCTGGTGCTCTACACCGTCTACGGGCCGCCGGAGCACGCCGACCAGGCCGTACACCGGACGAAGGAGGAGGCCGACGCCGCCGAGGCCGCCGGCAAGGACGAACCGCCCACCTCCTGAGCCCATCACCTCGCCGGTCTCCGCCCCGGGAGGCGGAGACCGGCGAGGCGGCGTGATGAGGCCCGAAATCCCGGGTACGCCGGGCGCATGGAGCAGCCGGCGATCTCGGATTACGGGTACCTCTCCGACTGCCGTTCGGGCGCGTTGGTCAGCCGGGACGGCTCGGTCGACTGGTGGTGCCCGAATCGCTTCGACTCGCCCTCGGTCTTCGGTCGGCTGCTCGACCCGAACGGCGGTCACTGGCAGCTCGCGCCGGCGGCCGCGGGACAGGCCGGGCACCGGGTGGAGCGCTCGTACCAGCCGGACACGCTGGTGCTGCGCACCGTGCACCACACCCCGGAGGGCAGCGTCGCGATCACCGACGCCCTCGCTGCCGAGGTAGGCGCCCGCGCCCACGATTTCGGCATGCGCTCCCCGGCCGTGCTGCTGCGCGTCGTCGAGGGACTCTCCGGCCGAGTGCCGATGACATTGGACTACCGCCCGCGACCGGAGTACAGCCTGCTGACCCCGTACCTGAGAGACTTGCCCGACGGCTCGGTGGCGGCCATGGGCGGCTCGGTGACGTTGGTGCTGCGCTGCGCCGGGCTACCCCTAAGCGCCGAACAGGACCGGGTACGGCGGACGTTTGCCGTCGACGCGGGGCAGGTGCTGGGCTTCGATCTCGCCTACGCGCCGGCGTACGGTGAACCACCGGCCCGCCTGGAACCGATCCGCACGCTGGCGGACACGGTGCTGGCCTGGGAGGCGTTCCGCGAGAGCCACCGGTACGAGGGGTGTTATCCCGAGGTGGTACGGCACAGCGCCACGGTGCTCACCGGCCTCACGTACACCCGCAGCGGCGCGGTCGCCGCGGCACCGACCACCTCGCTGCCGGAACAGCTCGGCGCCGACCGCAACTACGACTACCGCTTCTGCTGGCTGCGGGACTTCGCCATGACCATGCGGGCGCTGTGGGTGGCGGCCTGCCCGACCGAGTCGTCCCGCCTGTTCGAATGGGCGGCCCGCTCGATCGGTCGGGTCGGCTCCGATCCGGTGCCCGTGCTGTTCGGGCTGGAGGGGGAACGTGACGTTTCCGAGCATGTCTGTCCCCACCTGAAGGGGTACGCAGGCAGTGGGCCGGTGCGTGTCGGCAACGACGCCTGGCGGCAACTGCAGCTCGACGCGGCCGGCGAGGTCATCACGGCGGTGTGGCGGCTGCACGAGCACCTCGGCGAGCAACTCCCCGACGAGCTGCGCGACATGGTGCTCGGCCTCACCGAGTAGGTGGAGGCCACCTGGCGACTGCCCGACCGGGGTATCTGGGAATCGCGTGACCGGGAGCGGCACTACCTGTCGTCCAAGGTGCTCTGCTGGGCGGCGATGGACCGCGCGGTGCGGCTCGCCCCGCAGTTGGGTGAGCAGGCGGATGTGCGGCGCTGGGCCGGCATCCGCGACGAGATCCGGGCCACCGTACTGCGCGACGGTTTCGACGAGCGCCGAGGCGTCTTCACCGCTGCCTTCGGGTCGCGGGAACTGGGCGCGGCGGCCCTGTATCTGCCGGTGGTGGGCTTCCTGCCGGCCACCGACCCACGGATGCGGGCGACCATCGCGGCGGTCGAGCGCGAACTCGGCGGTGACGACGGACTGATCCGCCGCTGGGCCGACGACCCGGCGGGCTTCCTGCTCTGCTCGTTCTGGCTGGTGGAATGCCTGGTGCTGGCCGGGGAACGGGAGCGGGCCGCCCAGCTGTTCGAGCGGATCAGCGGGCACGCCAACGACGTCGGGCTGTTCAGCGAGCAGATCGATCCAGCCACGGGGGCACACCTGGGCAACATGCCGCAGGCGTTGTCCCACATCGGTCAGGTCAACGCCGCGTGGCGGCTGACCGACCCCACCGCCGAGTGACGCCCGCGACGTCGCGCATCGACGGCGGGGCATCGGCGCCCGTCAGCGTGGCAACACCGGGACGCCGGAGACGTCGATCGTCTCCGGGTACTTCACTCCCGCGCCGGTGTTCAGCACGACGACCCGTTCACCCGCCCGGATCCACCCACCGGCCCGCAACCGACGCGCCGCCGTCAGGCAGGCGGCCCCCTCGGGGCAGAGCAGCAGGCCCTCCCGGGCGGCGAAGTCCCGCAGGTCGGTCAGGATCTCGGTGTCGTCCACGGCGATCGCGGTGCCGGCGGTGGCCCGCAGCGCGTCGAGAATCAACTCGTCGCCCAACGGTGCCGGAACGGTGATGCCGAACGCCACCGTGTGGGCGTCCTCCCACGGTTGTGCCCGGTCGTCCCCGGCGGCGAACGCCCGCACGATCGGCGCGCAGCCGGTGGCCTGCACCGCCACCAGACGAGGCAGCTTGTCCTCGACCCAGCCCAACTCCCGCAGCTCGCCGAGAGCCTTGTGGATACCGATCAGCCCCACGCCACCGCCGGTCGGATAGATGATGACGTCGGGCACCTGCCAGCCCAGCTGCTCGACGATCTCGTACCCCATCGTCTTCTTGCCTTCGAGGCGGTACGGCTCGCGCAGCGTACCGGCGTCGAAGACGGTGCCCTCGGCGGCCGCGACCAACGCGGCCACCTGGCGTCCGGCATCGCCGATGAGCCCGTCGATCAGGCGCAGGTCGGCACCGGCGGCCACGCATTCCCGACGGCAGATGGCCGGCGCGGACAGCGGCATCACGATGGTGGCGCCCAGCCCCGCCCGGGTCGCGTAGGTGGCCCACGCCGCGCCCGCGTTGCCGTTGGTCGGCATGGCGATCCGCCGGATGCCCAGTTCCCGGGCGCGGCTCACGCCCACCGCCGCCCCACGCGCCTTGAACGAGCCGGTCGGGGTCAGCCCCTCGTCCTTGACCAGTAGGTCGTCGATGCCGATGTCCGCACCGTGGGCCGGCGCGCGCAGCATCGGCGTCCATCCCTCGCCGAGCGTGGTGACGTTCCTGGGGTCGGCCACCGGGAGCAACTCCCGGTAACGCCACAGATCGGCCGGGCGCAGCCCGAACCGCTCTGGCTCGATCACCCGCGCCGCCGCCGCGAGGTCGTAGCGCGCCAGCAGCGGCGAGCCACATTCGCAGAGGTTCTGCGGTACGCCAGCGTCATGCTCCCGGCCGCAGCGCGGGCATTCGAGGTGGGTCAGGTACACGCCACTCCTCGCCGTCTCAGCTCGCGTCCACGCTGCGCCACGCGCGGCTGCGGCGACCCGGCTCGTAACCGGAGTCCAGCCGCTTCGCCAGCACCCCGGGCAGGCCCTGCTCCCGCGCCGCACGCGCGGTTTCGGCACCGGCGCCGGGAAACCACGGCGGAGTCTGCCAGTGCGGCCCGGCCAACGCCAGCGAGTCGAGCAACTCCCGACGCTGCGGGTACGGCAACTCCAGGCTGCTCACCCCCTCCAACCAGAGCAGGTCGACCAGCAGGTACTGGGCATCGACGGTGCTGCGCCCACCCCGCGCCGGCCGGACCTTCCCGGCACGATCGATGCGGACCAGCACACCGTCCAGCACGACTTCCGTCGGTGCCAGCGCCTCGGCCATCGCCCGCAGCCACGGGTAGCCGCCGGTGATCTCCTCGCCGGTGTCGGAGAGCAGCCGCAGCCGCCCGCCGGAGACGTACGCCACCGCGCGTATCCCGTCCCAGCGCAGCTCGTACCCCCAGGCGGCCTGATCGGTGGGGAGCCGGCCGGCCGGCGTGGGACGCATCGGCGCGACCAGGTCGGGCATGCCGGTCCAGCCCGGCGGTGGCGGGTCGGTGCGTCGCACCATCCAGTCCCGCCCGTCGCGCCCGCCGGTGGCGAAGAGCACGTACCGTCCGTTGGTCCGCTTCCCCCGCAACTCGACCACCACCTCGCGGTCCTGCCACTTCTCGCAGCGGTAGGTGCCCCGGTCGTGGATCAGCATCCGGCCGCCGCCGTACTCGCCGGCCGGGATCTCGCCGGAGAAGTCGAGATACTCCATGGGGTGGTCCTCGGTGTGCACGGCGAGGTGGTTGCGCCCCTGATCGCGGGGCAGCCCACGCGGTACCGCCCAGGAGACGAGCACGCCGTTGCGCTCCAGCCGAAGATCCCAGTGCAGGCTGCGGGCGTGGTGCTGCTGGATGACGAACCGGGCGCGGTCGGCGGCCCGGACCCGTCGGGGACGCTCGGCCGGCACCGGTTCGGGGGTACGCGCCGCGTCCCGCTTGCGCCGGTACTCCTCCAGCCGGTCAGCCACGTCCCGCATTCTCCGGCAAATCGCGCCGACGCGCCCGGCGGGCGGGGTTCGACGCGCCCGATCTCGGGCATGCCGGGGGTCATCGGGGGTAGAACGGTCTACATGAACCACAGTGACCACCCCACCGCAGTTCTCCCCGGAGACGTCCGGATCCCGCTGCTCGGCTTCGGCACCTGGCAGGCGACCGGCGAGGAGGGCTACAAGGCCGTCCTCGCCGCGCTCGACGCCGGCTACCGGCACATCGACACCGCCACCATGTACGGCAACGAGGAGGAGGTCGGCCGGGCGATCCGGGAGAGCGGGCTGCGCCGGGAGGACGTCTTCATCACCACCAAGCTCCCACCCGAGCGGGTCGGCCAGGAACGGAAGACGATCGAGGAGAGCCTGCGTGCCCTCGGTGTCGACTACGTCGACCTGTGGCTGGTGCACTGGCCACCGAACGATCCCGGTGACCTGATCCCGGTCTGGCGGGAGATGCTCGCTGCCCGCGACGCGAACCTGGCCAGGGCGGTCGGGGTCAGCAACTTCAGCACCGCCCAGATCGACACGCTGATCCAGGCGACCGAGGAGAACCCCGCGGTCAACCAGATCAAATGGGGGCCGCGGCTCTACGACCGACAGCGGCACGCCGAGCACCGGGACCGTGGGGTGGTGCTGGAGGGCTACAGCCCGTTCAAGACCACCGACCTGTCCGACCCGGTGCTGACCCGGATCGCCGGCGCACACAACGTCTCGCCCGCCCAGGTGGTGCTGCGCTGGCACCTCGACCACGAGATCGTGGCGATCCCCAAGTCGGTGACACCGGAGCGGATCCGCGCCAACGCGGACATCTTCGGCTTCTCGCTGAGCGCCGAGGAGATGCGCGACATCGACGCCCTCGGCTCCTGACGCGACCCGGCCTCCGTCGCGACATCCGGCGTCCCGGGCTCCCTCGACGTGGTGTGAGCCCGGGACGCCGCATGTCGCGCCTCGGCACCGACCGTGCCGACCGCGACCGGATCAGTGCTGGGGGTGCGGCGGGTGCCACACCCCCAGCGGACGTTCGTCAGGAGCGGGAGCAGGTGGTGCCGTTGAGGGTGAAGCTGGTGGGGTTGGCGTACGAACCGTTGAGCGTGCCCTGGTAGCCGAAGCTGGCCGTGCCGCCGGGCGAGATCGTGCCGTTGTGACCGACGTTGCGGGCGGTCACCGACGAACCGCTCTGGTTCACCGTGGCGTTCCAGGAGTTGGTCACCTGCTGCCCGGACGGCAGCGAGTAGGCCAGCGCCCAGCCGTTGATCGTGCTGGAGCCGGTGTTGGTGATCTGCACGTCGGCGGTGAAGCCGTTGTTCCACGCGTTGGCCGTGTACTTCACCGCACACGAGCCGCTGCCCGAGGGCGGGGGCGTGGTGGGCGGCGGGTTGCTCGGCGGCGGGTTGTTGCCGCCGCCGTTGACCGCGGCCGAGAAGTTCGTCACGGCCAGCCCGACGCCGCCCTGCCAGGGCTCGAACCCGGCCTGGATGCTGGTCAGGTACCAGGAGTTGGTGATCGCGCCCCGGTTACGGGTGTCGTTGATGAACGCGAGCAGGTTCAGGTTCGCGCTGCTGATGGCGGACGGGGCGACGTACGAGATGACGTTGTTGGAGCCGTTGCTGCCCCGCCAGACCTCCCAGTTGCGCCCGTCGATGTTGGCGTTGCCGACCGGGGAACCGATGGGCTGGATCGGGCCCTGCCGGTTGAACCAGATCATGATCTCCATCTGGTTCACCCCGTCGCGCTTGGGTGACGGGTCGAGCCAGATGTCGTACGAGGCGTTGTAGATGCCGTTGCTCACGTACCGGTAGTTGATGCTGCTGGTCGCGCTGCTGATCTGGCTGACCTGGATGGGCAGGTTGGTGCCGGGGGAGCAGTTGGTGTAGTGGCAGCCGAGGAAGACCGACGGGTAGGCCGTCGGGGCGCCGTTGGTCGGGCTGCTGCCGTTCTGGGTGATGATCTCGAAGCCGTTGCTGGTCACGTTGATGCACTGCTGGGCGGTGGTGCCCCAGCGGTTGTTCTGCACCACGTACCGGTTCTGGATCACGGTCGAGCCGTACTGCTCGCAGATCTGGGTGTCGGCGGAGGCGGCTCCGCCGAGGGTCACGGCGACGATCGAGCTGGCGGCGGCCAGCCCGACGGCCACGATGGCCCGCAAGGTACGTCTCATGATGCTCCTAGCGCTGCGGCGCCGTACGGACGCCGGGACGGATGCGGACGGAGCGGTCGGGATCGCGCCGTCGATCGTTACGGGAGCGCTCCCATGCTCATTGCCACATTTACATCCTTGAAACAATGCGCGCAACTGGTACGGGTGATTGGTGTCAATTGCTACGTGTGTCGTGGCCGCCACGATCGGACATTCGCCGACTCCACGCGCTGATGGCCGGCGCCGACGGGCTGATCCGGGGGTGCCGAGGGATGTCGGAGGTGGGCCGGTTGCCTCTGGTGTGTGCCGATTGCGCCGAGTAGTCTCTTGCCTTCAACGCGTGCCGAACCCCTCCGGAGGCGTACACCCCCATGCGTGGCTCCCCCCTGCGCATCCTCGTCGTCGGCGCGGGCATCGCCGGGCTGGCCGTGGCCCGGGCGCTGCGCCTGGCGGGCTTTCGGCCGGACCTCACCGACAAGGCGCCGCCGCACGACCTCACCGACGCCGGGCTCTACCTGCCCGGCAACGCGGCCCGCGCGCTGCGCCGGCTGGACCTATACGACCCGGTCCGTCCGTACGGAAAGGTCATCCACCGGCAGCGGTTCCTCGACTCGACAGGCGCGCCACTGTGCGAGGTCGACCTCGACGCACTCTGGGCCGAGGTCGGCGAGTGCCGGGCGTTGGCCCGCTCCGATCTGCACCGCGTACTGCTCAGCGGTGCCGGCGGCGCGGTCCGGCACGGCGCGGAGGTACGCACCATCGACCTGCTGCCGTCCGCTGTCGGCGTCACCTTCGTCGACGGCACCCAGACCGAGTACGACCTGGTGATCGGCGCCGACGGCCGGCGTTCCTCGATCCGGGCACTGGCCGCGCTCGGCGGTCCACCCCGCCCCGCCGGGCAGGTCGTCTACCGCGGCGTCGTTCGTGACGGCCCGCCGGTCGACGAGTGGACCGCCCTGCTCGGGCAGCGCTGCGGCTTCCTGGTGGTGCCGATCGGCGCCGGCCGATTGCACTGCTATGCCGACGAGGCCGGCACCGACCTGCCGGCGGACCCGCCGGCCCGGCTGCGCGAACTCTTCGGCGAGTACGGCGGACCGGTGCCGGAGGTGCTGGACGCGCTCGACGGGGTGCACGCCACGACCACCGACGAGGTTGAGCTCGGGCGTTGGTTCCGCGGACGGGTGGTGCTGGTCGGCGACGCCGCTCACGCCACCGCGCCGACCCTGTCCCAGGGGGCCGCGATGGCCCTGGAGGACGCGGTGGTGCTCGCCGAGTCGCTGCACGCGGCGGGCAGTGTCGAGGCGGCGCTGACCGCGTACGAGAGTCGCCGCCGGCCGCGTACCCGATGGGTGCAGGACCGGACCCGGGACCGCAACCGCACCCGCGACGTGCCGCCGGCGCTCCGCGACCCGCTGCTGCGCGGGCGTGGCGGCCGCATCTTCGGAGAGCACTACCGGCTGCTTCTCGGCCCGCTGTGATCCACCGCCGGGCGACCCCACGCGGTGCTGTCACCTGCCGGGGACTATCCTCCTTGCGGATGACGGCCCGCCGAGTCAGCGCGTGCCGAGCGGGACAACCCAGAACCGGAGGCCACTCGTGACCACCGTCGCACCCAAGCCGGTCGTGACCCGGCCCTGGCCGGTCCGGGAGCCGGTCAAGGGGTCGGCCATCGCGCGGCTGTTGCGGACCACGGACGCGAAGCAGATCGGGATCATGTACATGGTCACCGCGTTCGTGTTCTTCATGATCGGTGGCCTGATGGCCCTGATCATGCGGGCCGAGCTGGCCCGGCCCGGGCTGCAGTTCCTGTCGCCGGAGCAGTACAACCAGCTGTTCACGATGCACGGCACGATCATGCTGCTGTTCTTCGCGACGCCCATCGTGTTCGCCTTCGGCAACTACGTCGTGCCCATCCAGATCGGTGCGCCCGACGTCTCCTTTCCCCGGCTGAACAGCTTCGCCTACTGGCTGTATCTGTTCGGCGGCACCATGGCCACGGCCGGCTTCCTCACCCCGGGTGGAGCGGCGGACTTCGGCTGGACCGCCTACACGCCGCTGAGCACCAGCGAGCACGCCCCGGGTGTCGGCGCCAACATGTGGGTGGTCGGTCTGGCCATCTCCGGTCTGGGCACCATCCTCGGCGCGGTCAACCTGATCACCACGATCCTGACCCTGCGCGCGCCGGGCATGACCATGTTCCGGATGCCGATCTTCACCTGGAACATGCTGGTCACCAGCCTGCTGGTGATCCTGGTCTTCCCGCTGCTGGCCGCCGCGCTGTTCGCGCTGGCCGCCGACCGGTTGCTGGGTGCGCACGTCTACAGCCCGGAGACCGGCGGGCCGATGCTGTGGCAGCACCTGTTCTGGTTCTTCGGTCACCCCGAGGTCTACATCATCGCGCTGCCGTTCTTCGGCATCATCAGCGAGATCATCCCGGTCTTCTCCCGCAAGCCGATCTTCGGCTACAAGGGCCTGGTCGCCGCCACCATCGCCATCGCCGGCCTGTCGATGAGCGTCTGGGCGCACCACATGTTCGCCACCGGTCAGGTGCTGCTGCCGTTCTTCAGCTTCCTGAGCTACCTGATCGCGGTACCCACCGGCATGAAGTTCTTCAACTGGATCGGCACCATGTGGCGGGGGCAGATCAGTTTCGAGACACCGATGCTCTGGTCCGTCGGCTTCCTGGTCACCTTCCTCTTCGGTGGCCTGACCGGGGTGCTGCTCGCCGCTCCGCCGCTGGACTTCCACCTGCACGACTCGTACTTCGTGGTGGCGCACTTCCACTACGTGCTCTTCGGCACGATCGTCTTCGCGGTCTTCGCCGGGATCTACTTCTGGTTCCCGAAGATGTTCGGCCGGATGCTCGACGAGCGGCTCGGCAAGATTCACTTCTGGCTGACGATGATCGGCTTCCACACCACGTTCCTGATCCAGCACTGGTTGGGCAGCGAGGG
This sequence comes from Verrucosispora sp. WMMD573, assembly GCF_027497175.1. Taxonomy (NCBI): domain Bacteria; kingdom Bacillati; phylum Actinomycetota; class Actinomycetes; order Micromonosporales; family Micromonosporaceae; genus Micromonospora; species Verrucosispora sp. WMMD573. The sequence continues at coordinate 2,650,876 of NZ_CP114901.1, forward strand.
CATGCCCCGGCGGTACGCCGACTACCTGCCCGACGACGGCTTCACCACGTTGAACATGATCTCGACGATCGGCGCGTTCATCACTGGTATCTCGACGCTGCCGTTCATCTACAACTGCTGGAAGTCGTACAAGGCCGGCCCGGTGGTCGAGGTCGACGACCCGTGGGGTCACGGCAACTCGCTCGAATGGGCCACCACCTCGCCGCCGCCGCTGCGCAACTTCGACCGGATGCCACGGATCCGCTCCGAGCGGCCGGCCTTCGACCACAAATTCCCCGAGCTGGCCGCCGGGCAGACCCTGGCCGGTCCGCCCGAGGGTGGTTCCAAGCCGCTCACCAGCGAGTCCGACGGCGGCGCCAGCTACACCGAGGACGTGGCCAGCGACACCGACCGCCGCTGACCCACCGCGTCGTACGACGGGCACCGATCCCCATGGCGGGATCGGCGCCCGTCTCGTACTGCCCGGTGCCGCGGGCCGGGGCATTCCCACCAATGCCGGCCCCGCCGCCCCGCCGCCCAGCCATCACGCTGCCCGGCCACCCCGCTGCCCGGCCATCACGCTGCCCCGCTGCCCGGCCGGTGGCAGGTCCGCGACTCCATCCGCACCGCTACCGCCGCACCGGTTATCGCTCTCTGTGGCCAGCGGCCGTAGGCGCAGAGTCTCACGTTGCGTGATGGCCTTGGCCGGACACCACCCGTCCCCCTTCCATCCTTTGCTCTGCTTCAACCCACGCAATAGCAATTGACCTGCTGTGATGTGGTGGCCTGGTGAGGGCGTGTCGGCCCGGTGTGACACGGAGCGTAATTCGTTGCGTGGGTTGAAGCAGAGCAAAGGGAGTCGATGGGGGAGGGTGGGTGGCGTGGGTGGTTACGCAACGTGCGGGCCTGGGTCGGGGGCACAATGCCGGCGCGGCGTTTGGGTGGGGCGGCGTTCGGCCGGGGCGGTTGGTTGGGTGGGGCGGTCGGTCGGGTGGTGGGGCGCTCCGGCACTGGGCGGGGGCGGGGAGCGCCGTGGGGCGGGCGGGCGGAGGAGCGGGAGCGCGTCGCGTCGGGGGTGGGTCAGGAGGCGGCCGAGGTGAGGGCGGTCGTGGTGTGCTCGTCGCCGGGCCGGGTGGTGGCCGCGATGTCCGCGCGGCGGTGGCGCAGCTCGATCGGCAACACCGCGAGGGCCACCAGGGCACCGATCGCGCCGGTGACCGCGAACCCCCACAGCGGTGCCGAGGCGTCGATGACCGCACCGGCTAGCGGGGCGCCCACGGCGATGCCGACGGTGACCGCCGAGCCGTGCAGGCCCATCGCCTCACCGCGCACGCCGGCCGGGGCGAGCCGACTGACGGTGTCGGAGGTGGCCGCGATGGTCGGGGCGCAGAGCGCCCCCGCCGGGATCAACGCCAGGCAGAGCAACCACCAGTGGGAACCACCCAACCCGACGGGAATGGTGCAGAGGCTCAGCAGGCCCATCAGCGCCACCGGCGAGAACGAGCGGCGGACCGCGCCGTAGGCGAATCCGCCCAGCAGTGAGGCTACCGCCCAGACGGAGAGCACCGCACCGGTGAAACCGGCGTCGCCGTTCTCCCGCAGCACCGCGATGACCGCCACGTCGGTGCCGCCGAGCACCAGGGTCGCTGCGGCGCTGACCGCGAACACGGCCACCAACCGTGAGGTGAGCCATTGCCGGCGGGCGACCCGTGGCTGCGGCCCGGTCGACGCCTCGGCGGCGCTGCGCACCGGCGGGTTGAGCAGCCACAGCACCACTCCGGCGGCGACGATGCCGACGCCGACGAGGTAGAGCGTGAGGCGGGCCGAGATGGTGGTGACACCCACCGTGGCCAGGGCAGGACCGATCATGAACGACAGCTCCACCGACATGGAGTCCAGCGCGTACGCCGGTCGGCGCTTCTCCGGCGGCACCAGCGCGGCGATTGACTGCCGGATCACCGAGAAGATCGGCAGCGCCAGCAGGCCAGCCAGGAAGGCGGCCGGCAGCAGCAGGTAGTACGACAACATCGGTGCGGTCGACCAGAAGACGGCCTCGGCCACGGCGGTGAGAACCAGCACGGGCCGCAGGCCACGGCGGTCCACCAGCCGGCCGAGTAGCGGGCCACCGACCGCCGCGCCGACGGTGATCGCCGCGCCGACCAGACCGGCCGCGCCGTAGCCCCGCCCGAGATCCTGTACGACGTAAAACGTCAACGTGACGCCGGTGGCGGTCAGCGGAACCCGCGCCAGCACCGCGACGAACAGCAGTGACCGCAGACCGGGCAGGGCGAGTGCCTCCCGGTAAGGCTTCATGTTCACGTCGGTCCGTACCTCCGCCGGACATCCTCGACCGGCTGGGGCCCGGCTGCCAACGAATTAACGGCTCATGCGGCTCTGATCACAGGGGCGCCGGATGTGGTGATCCCGGCCCCCTCGAAGGCGCGCAACGCGACGTCGGTGGTGTCCGGCGCGACGGCCGCCGTCAGGTCCAGCAGCACGGTGGTGGCGAAACCCTCCCGGGCGGCGTCCAGGGCGGTGGCCCGTACGCAGTGGTCGGTGGCGATGCCGACCACGTCCACCCGCTCCACACCACGCCGCCGCAGCCAGTCGGCCAGGCCCTCGCCGTCGTCGGCGTGCCCCTCGAAGCCGGAGTACGCGGCGGCGTACTCGCCCTTGTGAAAGATCGTCTCGATCCGGTCGGTGGCCAGTTCCGGGTGGAACTCCGAACCGGGAGTGCCGACCACACAGTGCCGGGGCCAGGTGCTCACGTAGTCCGGTGAGTCGGCGAAGTGCGTGCCGGGGTCAATGTGGTAGTCCTTCGTCGCCACGACGTGATCCCAGCGGTCCGGCTCTGCAGCCAGCAGCCGGGAGATTCCCGCCGCGACTCCTGCCCCGCCGGCAACGGCCAGCGAGCCCCCCTCGCAGAAGTCCTTCTGCACGTCCACGATGATCAGCGCGTTGCTCACCGACTCCACTCCTCTCACTCGGTGGGTACCACGGTGACCGGGATGGCGGGATCGCCCGCGGAAAGCTTGAGACCCTCCCACGGGATCGAGATCAGGCACTGCCGCAGGTGCTCCCGCGACTCGTCGAGCGTCGGCAGGGCCATCGGCTCGCCGTCCACGACGTACGACCGTTGCAGCATCCGGTCGTTGGGACGGTGGTCCGGCACCCCCTGTGGTACGACGATCTCCTCGGTGGCCGTACCGGTCGGCTTGTGTCGGCGGACGGCGACCTTCCGTCCGCCGATGGTGGCCTTCTGCTCGGAGCGCTTCACCACCGGACGGCCCTCGACCTCGACCAGTTTGTAGACCAGCCCTGCGGTGGGCGCACCGGAGCCGGTCACCACGGCGGTGCCGGCGCCGTACATGTCCACGGGCTCGGCGGCCAACGCCGCGATGGCGTACTCGTCGAGGTCACCCGAGACGATGATCTTCGTTTCGGTGGCGCCGAGCGAGTCCAGCAGCTGCCGCGACTGGTGGGCGATCACGGCCAGGTCCCCGGAGTCGATGCGGACCGCCCGCAGCTCCGGGCCGGCCACCTCGATCGCGTTACGGATGCCCTGACTGATGTCGTACGTGTCGACCAGCAGCGTGGTGTCCTTGCCCAGCGTGGCGACCTGCGAGGCGAACGCGGCCCGCTCGTCGTCGTGCAGCAGGGTGAAGGCGTGCGCCGCGGTGCCGGCGGTGGGTATGCCGTACCGCTGGCCGGCGGCCAGGTTGGAGGTGAACCGGAAGCCGGCCAGGTAGGCCGCCCGGGCCGCCGCGACCGCCGCCTCCTCGTGCGCCCGGCGTGCGCCCATCTCGATGAGCGCCCGACCGCGGGCGGCGGTGACCATGCGCGCCGCGGCGGCAGCCACCGCGCAGTCGTGGTTGAGCACCGACAGCACCAGCGTCTCCAGCACCACGCACTCGGCGAAGCTGCCGGAGACGGTCAGGATCGGTGAGCCGGGGAAGAAGAGCTCCCCCTCGGCGTACCCGTCGATCTCGCCGGTGAACCGGTACCGGGACAGCCATTCGGCGCCCGGTTCGTCGACCACGCCGGTGCGACGCAGGAACTCGATGTCGGCCGGGTCGAAGCGGAACTCGCGGATCAGCTCGACCAGGCGTGCGGTGCCGGCGACCACGCCGTACCGGCGGCCGGCGGGAAGCCGACGACTGAACACCTCGAACACGCAGCGCCGGTCGGCCGTGCCGTCCCGCAGGGCGGCGCTGACCATGGTCAGCTCGTAATGGTCGGTCAGCAACGCGGGACGAGAGGTGTGCACCCCCTCAGAGTAGGGTTCACACCGCTGTCGTGCCGTCGTGCCCCGGGATCGTGCCGAGGGCCGTCCTCAGCTCCGCCCGGCTGGTCACCCCGAGCTTCGTGTACACGCGTTGCAGGTGGTTCTCCACCGTGCGGGCGGAGAGAAAGAGCTGCTCGGCGATGGCGCGGCTGGTGCCGCCGACCGCCGCGAGTCGAGCCACCTGCCACTCCCGCTCGGTCAGCGTCGGGGTGGCCGCCTGGAGCGCCGGAGTGTGCACCATGTCACACCTGGCGAGCAGCGCGCCGAGCCGTTGCCGGGCGTGCCCGACCTCGGGTGCCCGGCGTTGCCGCAGCAGCTGCACGGCCCCCGCCGCGGCCTCGGCGGCCAGCAGGTCCAGCCCGCGCTCCGCGAAGCCGTCGGCCGCGCTGAGCAATCCCTCCGGAAGCCCGTCGGCCGACGCCCGGGCGTGCCGGGCCAGCAGCGGCGGCAACTCCCCGTCGACCTGCTCCGACAGCTCCGTCAACCGCTGGGCGATGGTACGACGGCCGCCGTCGGAACACCTCGGCCCGGTCTGTGTCCCGGCCTGACCCAGCCGCACCAGGTCATGCAGCACCAGGGCCTCGTGTCCGGCGAAGCCGTCGGCGCGCAGCCGGTCCACCAGGCCATGCAGCCGGCCCACTGCTGCGGCGAGGTCACCGCCGGCCGCCAGCGTCGCCACCCGGGCCTGCTCCAGCCACGGGTACAGCACACCCATACTCGGCGAGTGGAGCCGGTCCGCCTCGGCCATCGCCTCGACAGCCTGCCGGGCGTCGCCGCGCAGCGCGGCGGCCTGAGCCCGCTCCGACTGAGCCAGCCCGGCGTAGACCCGGCTGGTCGCCAGGACCGCGCAGGCACTTAGCGCGGCCTGCAACGCGGCGTCGCTGCGTCCCCGCAGCCGGGCCGCGTACGCCCGCAGGATCGCCAGGTAGCCGGTGCCGAGCCGGAAGTCACCCGCGTCGGCGAGGTCGGCGAACTCGTCGGCGACCAGCGCGTCGATGCCGGCGAGATCGCCGGAGAGGGCCAGCCGGGTGCCCCGGGCCAGCTCCACCGCCAGTTGCAGGTACGGCATGTCGGCCCGCCAGTTGGCCACCTTCGCCTGTACCAGGTCCACCGCGGCCGCACTGCGGCTCAGCTGCCCCTGCACGGCCTGCAGGTGCGCGATCGTGCAACGGGCAAGCTCGCGGGCGGCGACACTGGCCGCCGGCCGGTCCAGCACGCTCTGCGCGAGCCGTAGCGCGGCCGGCGCGTCCAGCCGGTGTAGCCGCATGATCGCCTCGAACGCGCGGACCCGGGCCTGCGCGGCGGCGTCGGTCAGCTTCGTACCCTCGGCGGCGATTTCCTCCACGGTGGACGCCTGGCTCAGCCCCCAGTAGCTGACCATGCCGCGTACCGTCAGCCACCGGCTGAGTCGTTCCTCCTGGCCGGCGTCGGTGGCGACGGCGTCGAGCACGCCGAGCGCCTCGGCCGGCCGGTCGGCGAACATCAGAATGGTCGCCAGCAACTCGGCCGCGTGGAACCCGCCCCCGGCGTCGAGCGCCGCGCGGGCCAGTCGGGTCGCCAGTGGCACGTCGTAACGAGCGAACGCCTCGCCGGCCGCGGAGATCAGCATCGCCGGGTCCTGCGCGGTGCCGGAGGCCAGTCGCCACCGGGCCACCCGCAGCAGATCCTCCCGCCGCCGTTTGCCGACCTTCTCCAGCAGGTCCGCCAGGTGCGCCTGCAACCGACGGGTCCGGCTCACCGGACACTGCCGGCGTACCACCTCGCCGTAGAGCGGGTGCGCCAGGCGGACGTCGAGCCGCCGGTCGGACTCCACCATGGTGATCAGGCCGCGCTCCTCGGCGTACTCCACGTCGTGCTGTTCCACGGCCTGGTGCAGCAGCCGCAGGCCGAGCGGCTCGCCGAACGCGACCAGCTCGACCACCGCCCGTACCCCGGGGGTGAGCTGGCCGATCCGGAAGTCGATCAGCTCGGTCAGGCTGGGTGCCAGTTCCAGCCGCCCCGTCCAGGTCCAGACGCCGTATCTCTCGACGAGTTCACCGCTGTTGGTGGCCGCGTACACCAGCTCGCGCAGCAGCAGCGGATTGCCGGCACTGAGCCGACCCAGGCGGTCGGTGGAGCCGTTGTCCACCTGGCCGCCGACGATGGCGGTGAGCATGGCGGCCGTCTCGTCCGGCGTCATCGGGCCCAGCTCGGCCCGCTCGACCAGACCGTCCGTCCACAGTGCCCGAATCGGCAGGGGGATCTGCTCCCCGTCGCGCAGGGTGCCGACCACCGAGGCGTTCTCGGCGCGGGCCACCAGATGCACCAGCGCGGCCGACGGCGGATCGAGCAGGTGCGCGTCGTCGACCGCGAGGACGATCCGCCGGCCGGCGGCCTGCTGCTGCAACACGTCGACGGCCCAGCGCAGGATGCCGGCCGGGGACAGGCCCTGCGGCTGCTCCGGAAGCACCTGGACCAGCCCGCCGAAGGCCATCGCGGAGGTGGTGGCGCTGGCCGCGATCCGCCAGACCGCGTACTTCTCCCCGGGCAGCGCGTCGACACCTTCGTGCAACAGTCGGCTCTTGCCGATGCCGGCGCTGCCGGTGAAGAGGATTCCCCGGCCGCGGACGCCGGCCGCCGCCATCCGGAGACGGTCGAGTTGCTCAGCCCGGCCCACGAAGCTCCACCGACTCATTCGCGCAGCATATCGACGGAACTGTGGCTCGCACGGCAGGGCGCGAGGGCGAACTTGAGTAGTTGGGGAGTTACCGCTGAGTATCGCAATTGTCCCGATCCCGACGCTCGCGCCCTTACCCTTCCGGAATCCGAGTGTCGACACCGGATGCTCACCGCGGCCGGCTCGCCGGTCGCCCTGCCTCGGAGGCCGCCCCCTGATGAAGCCGGGCCCGCTCCACCATCTCGGTACGCCCGACGACGCGGCCGGGCCGCATGGTCGCCGGCCCTTCCCGGAGCGGCTCGGCGTGTCCAGCACCGACGCCCATGAGCCGGTCGCGGTGGTCGCGGCCGGTCCCGCCGATGCCTCCCGCACCGGAGTGCTCGCCACGCTGCTGGAACTCGATTCCGGGCTACTCGCCGTGCCCAGCGGTAGCTGGCTGGTGGTACGGCACAGTGTCGAGCCCACCCGGGCCGCCTATGTGCCCGGCTACCGCACGCCGCACTCGTACCGGCCCGACCTGCCGGCCGCGGGGCCGGCGCTGGCCAGGCCGCCACGCCGGGTGGAACTGAGCCTGCCCCAGCCGTTGTTGAAACGCCTCGTGCTGGTCGACACGCCGGACATCGCCACGCTGGGGCCGACCGGTTGCGGTCTCCTGCGTGAGGCGGTGGGTCGGGCCGGCGCGCTTCTGTTCGTGATCGCGGCGGATCAGTCGTTCGCAGCCGCCGAGCTGAATCTGCTGTCCGACCTTGCCGGGACACCGGTCCGGGTCTTCTTCGCGGTCACGCCGGGCGCCGACGGCTGGGCGGCCGGCGAGGGCACGGCGGCGGTGCGGGAGTCGGGGGAGTCCGGCGACTCGGTGGTCGACCCGGTGACGGTCACCGTCGAGGCACACCGGGCCGCGCTGCTCGCCGCCGTGCCCGGACTGGCCGATGCCGGCTGGTTTCCCGTGGTCACCGGTGGCGAGATCGACCTGCGGCGGGCGCTGGTGGACTGGGCCTCCGGCGAGGAGCTACGGCGGGGCAGTCTGGAACCGCCCGAGTTGCCGGGCGAGCGCGGCCGGGTGCCGGTGCTGACCGAACCGAACGAATGGTCGGAACAGCTCGACCGGCAGGCCCGCACCGCCGCCCGACGCATCCGCCAGCACCTCGCCCTGGAACTGGCCAACATGCACATGCGCCTGGTGCAGGAGATCGTCTTCGGCGTCGGCTGCGCCGGTCTGCCCCAACTGCTCGACCGGGAGATGGCGGCGCTGTCGTTGCTGGCCACCGCCCAGTGCGACCACCATGCCGGCGAACTCGTCGAGGACGCCGCCGGTCGACTCTTCGGCTCACCGTTGCCGCAGGGGATTCGCCGGCGCATCGACACGGCGGTCCGCTGGAGCCTGGTCGACGATCCCACCGGGCAGGAGTTGGAACGGGCGTTCCTCGTCACCAGCACGGCGGGCGTGGCCTCGCTGACCGGTGCGGCGGCGATCGACATGCTGTCCGTCTACCCCGCACCGCCCCGTACGGCTGTGCTTCCGCCAGTGGCCGTGGCGTTGTCGGGCGGCTGCTGGCAGCACTGGCGTTCGCCCGGCAACAACGACCCGAGCGCGGCGCGGGCCTGGGCGCAGCGGGCGTTGCGGGAGATCGAGTTGGAGCTGTCACGGGAGGTCGCCCGCCGGTTCGAGGCGGTCCGTCTCTCGCTCGGCACGGTGCTGTCCGATGCTGCCGAACACGGCATCCTGCTCGCCTGATCGGGCCGCCCCGCACCCTGCCGGCGGTGCCGGTGGGGGATCCGCGCACGTCCGGGACGCGGCCGGTCGGAGCGTGGGCGCGGCTGCGGCTGGTGATCCGGGCCGGTCCGGCGTTCCGGTTCCTCGATTCCCCGGATCCGGTGGCACGATGGGGGGCATGGCGGCTCCGCAGGTTGCACCGGTCGAGACCCCGGACACCGATGAGGTGCCGGCAGCTGACCGACCGTGGGTGACGATCGTGTGGGACGACCCGGTGAACCTGATGACCTACGTGACCTGGGTGTTCCAGAAGCTTTTTGGTTACAGCCGGGAGAAGGCCGAGCAGCTCATGCTGGACGTGCATCACAAGGGCAGGGCGGTGGTCTCCAGCGGGGCCCGGGAACGCATGGAGCACGACGCCTCTCAGCTGCACGCGTACGGGCTCTGGGCGACGGTGGACCGGTCGTGAGCATGTTCCGCCGCCGCGGTGACCGGTACGTCGCCACCTTCGCAGTGGACGAGGTGCGTGTGCTCCGCAAGGTCGCCTCTGAGGTGGTCGGCCTGCTCACCGACGGTTTCGACCACTCCGACCCGGTTGTCTGCCGGCTCTTCCCGGAGGCATACCCGGAGGACGCGGCGGGCACTGCGGAGTTCCGCCGGTACACCGAAGGCGACCTGAAGACCGCCAAGATCGATCAGGCCGGCGCGATCCTGGCCGCGTTGCCCGGCGACAGCGGCGGGGAGGTACGCCTGGACGCCGAGGCGGCGGAGGCGTGGCTGCGCGCGCTCAACGACGCCCGGCTGGCGATGGGCGTACGGCTGGAGATCAAGGACGGGACGGACCTGGGCGCGGAACTCGACGACGCGGTCGCCGACGACCCGAGTTCCAGCCGGGTGTTCCAGCTTTCGGTCTACGCGTATCTCGGCTATCTCCAGGAGTCCCTGCTCAACGCCTTGATCGACTGACTGTGACCGGCACCGCCTCGCGGTTGACCGCTGTCGGACGCTACTCTTGGCGACGTGCTGAGCATCGACCGGTCGATCGTCGACGCGATCGTCGCCCACGCCCGTCGGGATCACCCCGACGAGGCCTGCGGTGTGGTCGCCGGTCCCGTCGGCAGTGACACGCCGACCCGGCACATCCCCATGGAGAACGCCGCCCGTTCGATGACCTTCTACGAGTTCGACTCGATGGAGCACCTGCGCGTGTGGCGCGAGATGGACGACCGGGACGAGGAACCGGTGGTCATCTACCACTCGCACACCGCCACCGAGGCGTACCCGTCACGGACGGACATCTCCTTCGCCGGTGAGCCCGGCGCGCACTATCTGCTCGTCTCCACGCGGGAGCCCGACACGGAGGAGATCCGCTCCTTCCGAATCGTGGACGGCGTGGTGACCGAAGAGCCGGTGCGGATCCTCGACGCCGGGGTGGATCCGCACGCCGTGCAGTCATACATGTTCGGGCAGAGCCCGGCGACGGTCGACTACGAGTGTTCGGGCCGCTGACCACCCTCAGCCCCCGCACGCCCTTCCCCGTCACCGAGCAGTCCACCCGAGCGAGGAGTACGACACCATGGCCATCGAGGTTCGCATCCCCACCATCCTGCGCAGCTACACCGGCGGCGCGAAGGTCGTCGAGGGCAGCGGCGACACGCTGAACGACCTGCTCACCGACCTGGACTCCCGGCACGCCGGGCTGCGTGGCCGACTGGTCACCGAGGCCGACGCGCTGCACCGCTTCGTCAACGTCTACGTCAACGACGAGGACGTCCGCTTCCTCGGCGCGCTGGACGCCAAGCTGAACGACGGCGACAGCGTGACCATCCTGCCCGCGGTGGCCGGTGGCGCGTTCGGCTTCGCCGCGGCGGCGGCGATGGCGCAGCACGCCGCGGCCGCGCCGGCCGAGGGCCGGACGCGCGTCACCGCGAGCTGAGGCGGCCGCGATGACGCGGTACGACAGCCTGCTGGATGCCTGCGGCGGGACGCCACTCGTGGGGCTGCCCCGACTGTCGCCGACGGTGCCCGAGGGTGCGCCGCCGGTACGGCTCTGGGCGAAGCTTGAGGACCGGAACCCGACCGGCAGCATCAAGGACCGGGCCGCCCTGTTCATGGTCCGGGCCGCAGAGACCGCCGGCCGGCTCCGGCCCGGGGACACCATCCTGGAGCCGACCAGCGGCAACACCGGCATCTCCCTGGCCATGGTGGCCAAGCTGCGGGGGTACCGCCTGGTCTGCGTGATGCCGGAGAACGTCTCCACCGAGCGGGTGCAGCTGCTGCGGATGTACGGCGCGGAGATCATCTTCTCGCCGGCGGCGGGCGGCTCCAACCAGGCGGTGGCCACGGCCAAGCAGATCGCCACCGAGCACCCCGACTGGGTGATGCTCTTCCAGTACGGCAACGAGGCGAACGCCCGGGCGCACTACGAGACGACCGGGCCCGAGCTGCTGCACGATCTTCCGACCATCACCCACTTCGTGGCCGGACTCGGCACCACGGGGACCCTGATGGGCACCGGGCGCTATCTGCGCGAGAAGGTCGAGGGCATCCAGATCGTCGCCGCCGAGCCGCGCTACGGCGAGCTGGTCTACGGGCTGCGCAACATCGACGAGGGGTACGTCCCGGAGCTCTACGACGCGACCGTGCTGAACCGGCGCTTCTCCGTCGGCACCCGCGACGCGGTGCTGCGTACCCGGCAACTGGTGGAGGTCGAGGGATTGTTCGTCGGCTTCTCCACCGGCGCGGTCCTGCACGCCGCGCTTGCCGTGGCGCACGAGGCGGCCCGGGCCGGACGCCGGGCCGACGTGGCGTTCGTGGTCAGTGACGGCGGCTGGAAGTATCTGAGCACCGGGGCGTACGGCGGGACGCTCGCCGACGCGGAGGAGGCGCTGGACGGCCAGCTCTGGGCCTGACCTGCGGCAGCATCAACATGTGACGAGGGCCACCGGCGACGTGCGGTGGCCCTCGTCGCGTCGGTCTGCCCGAACCGACCACTTCGGTGACGGGTGGTCGATCGGACGGGCGAAACCGGTGTCACGTTGATGACAACTTCCAGCAGATCATTCTTGCGCTTGCATGCGCGGGCGTAGGCTGCCCAGCGTGGCGTACGCGTCGGTAGTGATCACCGCCGGAGCGGCGGCCGGCACGATCACTACCTACCGTGACAGCGAGACAACTCGATGCGACTGACTGTCCTGGGCTGTGCGGGCAGCTTCCCCGGACCCGAGTCCCCCTGCTCGGCCTATCTGGTCGAGGCCGACGACTTCCGACTCCTGGTCGACTTCGGCTCGGGCTCACTGTCCACCCTGCAACGCTATGCCGGGCTGCACGCCCCGGACGCCATCCTCCTGACCCACCTGCACTGCGACCACATCCTCGACGCCGCGACCTACGTGGTGGTGCGGCGGTACGCCCCGGACGGGCCGTACCCGCCGTTGCCGGTCTACGCGCCGGCCGGCGCTCCGGACCGGCTGGCCACCGCGTACGGGCAGGAGGACAGCACCGTCGAGGACGTCTACCAGTTCTACGCGCTGCAACCCGGCACCTTCCCGATCGGCCCGTTCACCGTCACCGTCGACCGGGTGCTGCACCCGGTGGAGACCTACGGCGTACGCCTGGAGCACGGCGGCCGGGTGCTCTGCTATTCCTCGGACACCGCCCCCTGCGAGGCGCTGCTGCGGCTGGCCCAGAACGCCGACGTGTTCCTCTGCGAGGCCAGCTACCTCGACGGCGTCGACAACCCGCCGGATCTGCATCTCACCGGCGGTGAGGCGGGTGAGGCGGCAGCCAAGGCCAACGTCGGGCGGCTGCTGCTGACCCATCTGGTCCCCGCCTGGGGCAGCGAGGCGCTCACCGTGGCGGCCGCCTCCGCCGCGTACGCCGGCCCGCTGGAAGTGGTCCGTCCCGGCGCCAGCTACGAGGTCTGATCCGCCGGGCGCGGGTTTCGTGCCGCACTGTTCGCCGGGCGGTCAAGTGGACGTCTCCTGGACCTTCGCTGTCACCACCACGGTGAAGGCATGCGGATCGCCATCGTGACCGAGTCGTTCCCGCCCGACGTCAACGGAGTCGCACACTCGGTCGTGCGCGCCGCCGAGCACCTCGTCGCCCGGGGCCACGAACCGTTGGTGATCGCACCCGCCCCGCCGGGCACGCTGCGCCGCGACACCGACCGGTACCCGTACCCGGTGGTCCGCATCCCGAGCGTGCCGTTGCCGCGCTACCAGGGCTTCCGGCTCGGCGTGCCGACGAACAACCGACTGGCCGGGGTGCTGCTGGAGCACGCGCCCGACGTGGTCCACCTGGCCAGTCCGTTCATCCTCGGGGCCCGGGCGGCGGTGCTGGCGGCCCGCCACCGGCTGCCCACGGTCGCCGTCTACCAGACCGACGTCGCCGCCTACGCCCGGGCGTACCGGGTCGGTTGGGGAGAGGCCGCGGCCTGGCGGCGGCTGCGGGAGATCCACAATTCGGCCGCCCGCACCCTCGCCCCCTCCACCGGGGCGGCCGAGGATCTCGCCGCGCACGGCGTGCAGCGGATCTGGCTGTGGGGTCGGGGCGTCGACGCCGAGCGATTCCACCCGGACAAGCGCTGCCCGAGCCTGCGCCGAGCCTTCGCGCCCGGCGGTGAGCTCCTGGTCGGCTATGTGGGGCGACTCGCCCCGGAGAAGCGGGTCGACCTGCTCGCCGCCACCGCCCGCCTGCCCGGTGTCCGGGTCGTGGTCGCCGGTGACGGCCCGGCCCGCCGCCAGCTCGAACGGGACCTGCCCGGCGTGCGGTTCCTCGGCGTCCAGCACGGCGAGGCCCTGGCCCGCCTCTACGCCAGCCTTGACCTGTTCGTGCACACCGGTCCGCACGAGACGTTCGGCCAGACCGTCCAGGAGGCGTTGGCCAGCGGGGTGCCGGTGGTCGCGCCGGCCAGCGGCGGACCGGTCGATCTGGTCACGCCCGGGCAGACCGGCGTACTGGTGCCACCCGGGGACGACACGGCGATCGCCGAGGCGGTGGCTGGACTGGCCGCCGACGGGTCTCGCCGGCAGGCGTACGGCATCGCCGCCCGCGCCGCGGTGCGCGGACGCAGTTGGACGGCGGTCGGCGACGAACTCGTCGGGCACTACCGGGCGGCCCGCTCCAGCATGCCCGCCATCGATCTGCCGGCGGCATCGTGACCGGCACCCACCCGGACCGCACCAGCACGCTCCGCATCAGCGACGTCACCACCGCGCTCCGGTCCGCCGGCACCACCACCGGGACCGAGACCGCGAGCGCGCCCACCGGCACCCTGCGGATCGTCCGGCTGGCCAGCTTCGTCACCGAGACCTCGGGCGGACTGCGCACCGCGTTGCAGCACCTCGGGGAGGGCTATCTGGCGGCCGGACACGAACCGGTGCTCGTGGTGCCCGGCCGTCGCGACGACGACGAACGACACCCGTGGGGCCGGGTCGTCACGGTGGCCGGCCCGCCGCTGCCGCACAGTGGCGGCTACCGGTTGCTCACCGCCCGACGCCGGCTCGCACGGCTGCTGAGCACGCTCGCACCCGACCGGCTGGAGGTGTCCGACCGGGCCACGTTGCGCTGGACCGGCGACTGGGCCCGGGCGAACGGCGTGCCGTCGGTGATGGTCTCGCACGAGTCGCTCACCGGCCTGCTGGATGCCTGGGGCGTACCCGCCGCGTTGGGGCGGCGGCTCGCCGACCGGCTGAACGCGGACACTGCCCGCCGCTACGACCGGATCGTCTGCACCACTCGATGGGCGGCCGAGGAGTTCGCCCGCATCGGCGTGCCGAACGTCGACCTGGTACCGCTCGGTGTTGATCTGGACACCTTTCATCCCGGCCGCGCCGACCCGGCGGTCCGGGACCGGTACGCGGGCCCGGGCGAGGTGCTGCTGGTGCACTGCGCGCGGCTGTCCGTGGAGAAGCGACCCGAGCTGGCCGTCGACGCGTTGGCGCAGCTGCGCCGGGCCGGTGTGCCGGCGGTGCTGGTGATGGTCGGCGACGGTCCGCGCCGCGCCGCGTTGCGGCGGCGCGCGGCTGGCCTGCCGGTCACCTTCACCGGTTTCCTGCCCGATCGTCGTGCCCTCGCGGCGGTGCTGGCCAGCGCCGACGTCGTCCTGGCCCCCGGTCCGGTGGAGACCTTCGGGCTGGCCGGGCTGGAGGCGCTGGCCTGCGGTACCCCGGTGGTGGTCAACGCGGCCAGCGCGTTGCCCGAGGTGATCGGCTCGGGTGGGCTCGCCGCCGACGGCGACCCGGCGGCGTTCGCCGAGGCCGTCCGTCAGCTCCTCGATCGCCCGGAGGTGCGGCGGCGGACCGCCGCCCGGGATCGGGCGGAGCAGTTCGGCTGGCCGTCGGCGATCGCCGGGTTCCTCCGCGCGCACGACGCCGAACGCTGACCAGTGTCGGTGCCGCAGGACCTACCGCGTCGAGGCCGGCTGCGGACACCCGGGGAGGGGTCGATCAGCGGACCACATAGGGTGCAGGGATGGCGCGACCTGACGGGCGGCGACCCGACCAACTTCGACCGGTGACCCTGACCCGCGGTTGGAGCACCCATCCCGAAGGATCGGTGCTTGTGGAATTCGGCGGCACCCGGGTGCTCTGCACCGCGAGCGTCACCGAGGGGGTGCCGCGCTGGCGCCGCGGTTCCGGGCTGGGTTGGGTCACCGCGGAGTACGCGATGCTGCCCCGGGCCACCAACACCCGGTCGGACCGGGAGAGCGTCAAGGGCCGGGTCGGTGGGCGTACCCACGAGATCTCCCGGCTGATCGGCCGGAGCCTGCGGGCCGCGATCGACCTCAAGGCGCTCGGCGAGAACTCGATCGTGCTGGACTGCGACGTCCTGCAGGCCGACGGTGGCACCCGGACCGCCGCGATCACCGGCGCCTACGTGGCGCTGCACGACGCGGTGGACTGGCTCGCCGCCCGCAAGGCCCTGACCGGCAAGCCGGAGAAGGTGATGCACCGTTCGGTGGCGGCGGTCAGTGTCGGTGTCGTTGCCGGCGAGCCGCGCCTGGACCTGTGCTACGACGAGGACGTGGCCGCCGAGGTCGACATGAACGTGGTCTGCACCGGCACCGGTGACTTCGTCGAGGTGCAGGGCACCGGCGAGGCCGGCGTCTTCGCCCGCGAACAGCTCGACGCTCTGCTCGACCTGGCCGTGGCCGGCTGTCTGGACCTGGCCGAAGCTCAGCGGAAGGCGCTACTCCCATGAACAAGGTGCTGCTCGCCACGCGGAACCAGAAGAAGCTGATCGAGTTGCAGCGCATCCTGGACGGGGCGCTGGGCGCGCACCGGGTCGCCCTGATCGGGCTCGACGACGTCGAGGCGTACCCGGAGCTGCCGGAGACCGGACTGACCTTCGGCGAGAACGCGTTGATCAAGGCCCGGGAGGGCTGCCGGCGTACCGGGCTGCCGACGATCGCCGACGACTCCGGGTTGGCCGTCGACGCGCTCAACGGGATGCCGGGGGTGTTCAGCGCCCGTTGGGCCGGGCGGCACGGTGACGACCAGGCCAACCTCCAACTCGTGCTCGACCAGATCGGCGACGTGCCGGACGAGCACCGGGGCGCCTCCTTCGTCTGCACCGTCGCGCTGGTGCTGCCGGGAGGCAAGGAACACCTGGTCGACGGCCGGCAGGCGGGTCGCCTGCTGCGCGCCCCCCGCGGTGACGGTGGCTTCGGCTACGACCCGATCTTCCTCGGCGACGGCCAGGACCGCACCAACGCCGAGCTGACCCCGCAGGAGAAGGACGCGATCAGCCACCGTGGTAAGGCGCTGCGCGAGCTGGCCGCCCTGGTCGCCAAGGTGCTCCCGCCAGCTACCTGACCACTCCGCCTCGGCCTTCGGGTCAGCCGAGCAGGCCGATCTCCTGCTCGATGGCGGTGCGGAGGTCGCGGCCGGCCAGCACGGTGCGGGCGGCCTCCATCAGCGGGGCCAGGAAGACGTCGGGGCCGGGCTCGCCGGCGGTCTCGCCGAGCGCGGCGATCGCCGCCCGACCGGCCGGCGACGGGGCCAGCGGCGCCCGCAACTGCAGTCCGCGTACGGCGGCGAGCAGCTCCACCGCGAGCAGACTGGTCAGGTTGTCCAGCACGGTGCGCAGCTTCTTGGTCGCCGCCCAACCCATCGAGACGTGGTCCTCCTGCATGCCACTGGTGGGCAGCGAGTCCACCGAGGCCGGCGCGGCCAGCCGGCGGTTCTCCGCGACGATCCCGGCGGCCGTGTACTGCGCGATCATCAGCCCGGAGTTGACTCCGGCGTCGGGGGAGAGGAACGCCGGCAGGTCCCGGGAGCGGGTGACGTCGAGCAGCCGGTCCACCCGACGCTCGGCGATCGCGCCCACCTCGGCGGCGGCGATGGCCAGGAAATCAGCGGCGAAGCCCAGCGGCGCGCCGTGGAAGTTCCCGGTCGACTCGACCCGACCGTCGGGCAGCACCACCGGGTTGTCCACCACGGAGACCATCTCCCGGGCCGCGGTAGTCCGGACGAACTCCAGGGTGTCCCGGGCCGCGCCGGCCACCTGCGGCGCACAGCGCATCGAGTAGGCGTCCTGCACCGCGTGCGCCAGGTCGTCGCGGTGCGAGTCCATCACCGCGGACTCCTGCAACAACCGGTAAATGTTGGCCGCCGAGACGCTCTGCCCGGGATGCGGACGGATCGCGTGCAGTTCCGGCAGGAACGGCCGTTCCGAGCCGAGCATCGCCTCGATCGCCAGCGCGGCGGTCACGTCGGCCATGGTGAACAGGTGTGCGGCGTCGTCGATGGCGAGCAGCAGCATGCCGAGCATGCCGTCGGTGCCGTTGATCAGCGCCAGCCCCTCCTTGGCGGCCAGCTCCACCGGGGCGAGGCCGGCCCGGCGCAACGCGTCGGCGGCGGGCATCCGCTCACCGTCCGGGCCGAGCACCCAGCCCTCGCCGAGCAGCACCAGCGCACAGTGCGCCAGCGGAGCCAGGTCGCCGGAGGCACCCAACGAGCCGTGCTCGGGTACCCAGGGGGTGACCTCGTGGTTGAGCAGGTCCACCAGCGCCTCGGCGACCAGCGGCCGTACCCCGGAGTGGCCGAGCGCCAGCGAGCGGACCCGCAGCAGCATCATCGCCCGTACCACCTCGCGGGGCATCGGCGCGCCGACGCCGGCGGCGTGCGACCGGATCAGCGCGTGCTGCAACTCGGCGCGGCGCTCGGGGGTGACGAAGGTGTTTGCCAGGGCCCCGAAACCGGTCGACACGCCGTACACGGGTCGGCCGGCGGCCTCGATATCGTCCACGATGGACCTGCTGGTGGCCATCGCCTCGACGGTGGCCGGGTCGAGGACCACCTTGACGCCGCCCCGCGCCACGGCGAGCACGTCGGCGGGGGTGATTCCGGTGGGTCGGACGGTGACGGTCATCGCGGTACTCCGTTGTGCAGAACCTGGCGGACGAGAGGCACCCCGGGCCGGTAGGCCAGGTGCAGGTGAGACGGTGCGTCGAGGATGATCAGGTCGGCCCGGGCACCGGGCCGCAGCACACCGATGTCGTCGCGGCGCAGCGCCCGCGCGCCACCGGCGGTCGCGGCCCAGACCGCCTCCGCCGGGGTCATCCCCATCTCGCGGACGGCCAGCGCGACGCAGAACGGAATCGACGAGGTGTACGACGAGCCGGGGTTGCAGTCGGTGGCCAGTGCCACGGTGACCCCGGCGTCCAGCAGCCGACGCGCGTCGGGATAGGGCGACCGGGTGGAGAACTCGGCACCGGGCAGCAGGGTGGCGACGGTCGTGGTGTGCCCGCCTTCGTGGCACATGCAGTCGAACCGGGTCGACGCCAGCGCGTCGATGTCGGCGTCGGTCAGGTGGGTGCAGTGATCCACGCTGGCCGCCCCCAGCTCCACCCCGAGTCGCACACCAGGGCCGGGGCCGAGCTGGTTGGCGTGCACCCGTACCCCGAGCCCCATGGCCTGACCACAGGCGAGGATCGCCCGGGCATGGTCGGCGTCGAAGGCGCCCCGCTCGCAGAACACGTCGATCCAGCGGGCGTACGGCCGGGCGGCAGCCAGCATCGGCCCGCACACCAGCCCCACGTACTCGTCGGGGCGGTCGGCGTACTCGGCCGGGACCACGTGCGCGCCGAGGAACGTGGTCTCCGCGCTGACCTCGGTGGCGATCCGCAGCGAGCGGGCCTCGTCGGCGACGGTGAGGCCGTACCCACTCTTGATCTCGATGGTGGTGGTGCCCTGGCGCAGCGCCTCCGCGTGCAGCCGGCGCACGGTGGCCCGCAGCTCGCCGTCGGAGGCCGCCCGGGTGGCGCCGACCGTGGTGCGGATACCGCCGCCGGTGTACGGCTCGCCGGCCATCCGTGCGGCGAACTCGGCGGCCCGGTCCCCGGCGAAGACGAGGTGCGCGTGGCTGTCCACGAAGCCGGGCAACACCGCCGCACCGGCAGCGTCGATCCGCCGGTCCGCCGCCGGTGCGTCGGCCGCCGGGCCGACCCAGGCCACCTCGCCGTCCTCGACCAGCACCGCGGCCCGTCGCCGGATCCCCAACGGCCCGCCCTCGCCCGCACCGGCCACATTCGTCACCAGCTCACCGATGTCGTCCACCAGCAGACTAGGCACGGGTGACCTCCGTGATCGCGTTGGCCAGTTCCTGCGGTACATCCACGCGCACGTGCCGGCCGTCGCGGACCAGCACCCGACCGTCCACCACCACCTGCACGACGTCGGCCGCGCTCGCCGCGAACCAGACGGCCGCCGGGGTCACCCCGGCCGTGCGTACGCTGTCCAGCCGCACCGTGACCAGGTCGGCGCGGTCACCTACGGCGATCCGGCCGGCGTCGGTCCAGCCCAGCGCGGCGTGCCCGGCGCTGCTCGCGGCGGTCAGCAGCTCCACCGGGGTGAAGTGGCCCCGCTTGCGGGTACGCAACCGCTCGTCCAGCTCGACCGCGCGCGCCTCCTCGAACAGGTCGATCACGGCGTGGCTGTCACTACCCAGGCTGAGCGGGATGCCGGCGTCGGCCATCCGGCGGGCCGGACCGATACCGTCGGCGAGATCCCGTTCGGTGGTGGGGCAGAGACAGACCCCGGTGCGGCTGTCGCCGAGCAGACTCACGTCGGCGCTCGTCGGATGGGTGGCGTGGACCGCGGTGGTGGCCCGGCCGAGCGCCCCGTGCTCGGCGAGCAGGCGCGTCGGCGTGCACCCATGGACCGCCCGGCAGGCGTCGTTCTCGGCGGGCTGCTCCGACAGGTGCACGTGCAGGGGGGCGCCGCGGCGGTGCGCCCAGCCGGCGACGGTGGCGAGCTGCTCGGCCGGCACCGCGCGTACCGAGTGGATCGCGGCACCGAGACGCACGTGCCCGCCGTCCGGGTGGAATCCGTCGATCCGTTCCGCCCAGCGCAACGCGTCGCCGTCGCCGAACCGTTGCTGTGGCCCGGTCAGCGGCCGACCGTCCACCGATGCGGTCAGGTAGCAGGTGTCCAGCAGGGTCAGCCGGATCCCGGCCTGGGCCGCCGCCTCGACCAGTGCCGCGCCCATCGCGTTCGATTCGGCGTACGGGCTGCCGCCCGGCCCGTGATGCAGGTAGTGGAACTCGCCCACGCAGGTGACCCCGGTCAGCGCCATCTCGGCGTAGACCGCCCGGGCCAGCGCCAGGTAGGAGTCGGGGTCGAGGTGGGTGGCGACCGCGTACATCTGGTCGCGCCAGCTCCAGAAGTCGCCTCGCCCGGCGTGGGTGCGCCCGCGCAACGCCCGATGGAACGCGTGGGAGTGCGCATTGGCCAGCCCCGGCAGGGTCAGCCCCGGCAGCCGTACCGCGTCGGCCAGCACTTCGACACCGGCGTCGGGCCGGCCGTCCGGTGCGAGGGGTGTGACGCCGGTGATCCGGTCGTGCACGGTCTCGATCAGCACGTCCGGGGTCGGCTCGGCCTCCTCGGGGAGCCAGGCGTACTCCGCGAGCCAGCGGGTGGCGGTCATCGGAGCAACTCCGCTAGCACCCGGGCCAGCGCGGTCACCCCGGTGGCGCAGTCGGCGTCGGTGGCGGATTCGGCGGGGGAGTGCGACACCCCGGTCGGGTTGCGGACGAACAGCATCGCGGTGGGTACGTGGGCGGCGAGCACCCCGGCGTCGTGCCCCGCCCCGGTGGGCAGCACCGGCGCGCCCAGCAGCCCGGCCAGCAGCCCGGCCAGCCCGCCGTCGAAGGCCACCAGCGGGGTCGCCGACTCCTCGGTAAGCGTCACCTGCGTACCGTCGCGCCGGGCCCGTTCGGCGGCCTTGCCGTGGACGGCGTCGACCATCCCGGTCAGGGTCTCCGGTTCGGCCGCCCGGGCGTCCAGCCAGCCGGTCACCCGCGACGGGATCGCGTTTGTGGCGTTCGGCTCCACCGCCACCCGACCGACGGTGGCATGGGCACCGCGCAGCCGGGCCTCCTTGTTCGCGGCGAGCACGGTGAACGCGTACGTGAGCATGGGGTCGCGGCGGTCGGCCATCCGCGTCGTACCGGCGTGGTTGCCCTCGCCGGTGAAGTCGAAGCGCCAGCGGCCGTGCGGCCAGATGGCGCTCGCGACGGCGACCGGCGCGTCCTGCTCGACCAGCGCGCGGCCCTGCTCGACGTGCAGTTCCACGAAGGCCGCGAAGCGGCCGAGCAGCTCCGGGCGGGCGCCCGCCGGCCGGTCACCCAGCGCCTCGGCGAAGCTCACCCCGTGGGCGTCGCGCAACCCGGCCGCGCGCTCGACGTCAAGCGCGCCGGTGAGCAGCCGGGACCCCAGGCACGGTACGCCGAACCGGGCGCCCTCCTCCTCCACGAACGCCGCCACCGCCACCGGCCGGGCCGGCGTGACACCCGCGGCACGCAACTCGTCGACCGCGAGGAAGGCGCTCACGATGCCCAGCGGACCGTCGTACGCCCCACCGTGCGGCACCGAGTCGAAGTGGCTGCCGGTCAGCACCGCCTCCCCGGCCTCCGGGTCACCCCACCAGGCGAACAGGTTGCCGTTACCGTCCTCGGTCACCGGCATGGACCGCTCGTCGGCCTGCGCCCGGAACCACTCCCGCAGCCGCAGCTCCGGCTCGGTCAGGGCGTACCGCAGGTAGCCGCCGCTGGGCTCGTCCCGCCCGATAGGGGCGATCTGTCCCCACAGCTCGCGGAACCTGCCGAGCAGGTGCCCGTCCTCCTCCACCGCGTGTGTCAACAAGAGCCTTCCTCACTCCGCCATCGGGACGCGGACGCCGGTGCGGGTGGCCACCTCGCGCGCGTCTTCGTAGCCCGCGTCGACGTGCCGGATGACGCCCATCGCCGGGTCGTTCGTCAGCACCCGCTCGATCTTCTGCCCGGCCAGCGCACTGCCGTCGGCCACGCAGACCTGACCGGCGTGGATGGACCGGCCGATGCCGACCCCGCCGCCGTGGTGGATGGACACCCAGGAGGCCCCGCTGGCGGTGTTGACAAGCGCGTTGAGCAGCGGCCAGTCGGCGATCGCGTCGGATCCGTCGGCCATCGCCTCGGTCTCCCGGTAGGGGCTGGCCACGCTGCCGCAGTCCAGGTGGTCGCGGCCGATCACCACCGGCGCGCTCAGCTCACCCGAGGCGACCATCTCGTTGAACCGTACGCCCGCGCGGTCCCGCTCGCCGTAGCCGAGCCAGCAGATGCGCGCGGGCAACCCCTGGAAGGCGACCCGCTCGCCGGCCAGCCGAATCCACCGGGCGAGGGACTCGTTCTCCGGGAAGAGGTCCAGGATGGCTCGGTCGGTGGCGGCGATGTCGGCGGGATCGCCGGAGAGCGCCGCCCACCGGAACGGCCCCTTGCCCTCGCAGAACAGCGGCCGGATGTACGCCGGCACGAAGCCGGGGAAGTCGAAGGCGCGCTCGTACCCACCGAGCCGGGCCTCGCCCCGGATCGAGTTGCCGTAGTCGAAGACCTCCGCGCCTGCGTCGAGGAACCCCACCATCGCCTCGACGTGCCGGGCCATCGACGCCCGGGCCCGGTCGGTGAACTCGGCCGGTTTGGCCGTCGCGTACTCCCGGGCGTCGGTTAGCTCGACCCCCTCCGGCAGGTACGACAGCGGATCGTGGGCGCTGGTCTGGTCCGTGACGATGTCGATCGGCACGCCCCGGCGCAGCAGCTCCGGGAAGACCGTGGCGGCGTTACCGACCACACCGACGCTCAACGCCCGACGCTCCCGCTTGGCGGCGAGCACCCGCCGCACCGCGTCGTCCAGGTCGTCGGCGATCTCGTCCAGGTAGCGGTCGTGCGCCCGGCGGGCCAGCCGGCCGGGGTCCACGTCGACGATCAGACAGGCGCCGCCGTTCATGGTGACCGCGAGCGGCTGCGCTCCGCCCATGCCACCGCAGCCGGCGGTGAGGGTCAACGTGCCGGCGAGGGTGCCGTCGAACTTCTTGGCGGCGACGGCGGCGAACGTCTCGTAGGTGCCCTGGAGAATGCCCTGGGTGCCGATGTAGATCCACGAGCCGGCGGTCATCTGCCCGTACATGGTCAGGCCGAGTTGCTCCAGGCGGCGGAACTCCGGCCAGCTCGCCCAGTCGCCGACCAGGTTCGAGTTGGCCAGCAGCACCCGGGGTGCCCACTCGTGCGTCCGCAACACGCCGACCGGGCGACCCGACTGCACCAGCATCGTCTCGTCGTCACGCAGCTCGGTGAGCGTCCGCACCAGGGCGTGGTACGAAGGCCAGTCCCGGGCGGCCTTGCCGGTGCCGCCGTACACGACCAGGTCGTCGGGGCGTTCGGCGACCTCGGGGTCGAGGTTGTTCATCAACATCCGCAGGGCGGCCTCCTGCGGCCACCCTCGGGCGGTGCGTCCGGTGCCGTGTGCGGCGCGGATGCTGGCTCCCGGGCCGGGCCCGGCCTGGTCGGATCGCATCATATTGGGACTCCTCCTAACCGAGGAACAACTGTCGACGGGCCGCCGAGGCTTCGAACGCCTCCAGCCGCCGCTGGGTCTCGGCCGGGGCGGCGTCGCAGATCGCCTGGAGCAGCACCATGGCCAGGGTCATCGGAGCGGTGTGCAGGTCGAACACGAGCTGCGCGCCGACCGCGGCGGGCAGCACCACGTCGGCGTACTCGGTCGCCGGGCTCACCGGTGAGTCGGTGATCGCGACGACCGTCAACCGCGCCGCGCGGGCCTCGCGCAGCGCGTCCAGGGTCTCCCGGGGGTAGCGCGGCAGCACGAACGCCAGCAGCGCCCGCGCACCCGCCTCGGCGGCCTGTTCGAGGCGGTCGGTGAGCAGGCTGCCGCCGTCGTCGAGCACCCGCACGTCGGGATGCACCTTGGCGGCGAAGTACGCGAAGTACGCGGCCAACGGCGCGGCGGAGCGCAGGCCGAGCACCGGCAGCGGCCGGCTCGTCGCCAGCAGGCGTCCGGTCTCGGCGATCCGCTCCCGGTCGGCCAACTGGCCGGCCAGCCGGTCCAGGTTGCCGATCTCGGCGCGTACCGCCTGCTGAAGTTCGTTGCCGGCGGGGGCCGGGCCGGGCGCGGCGGCGGTCAGCTCGCGCAGCCGGCGACGCAGCGCCGGGTAGCCGTCGTGGCCCAGCGCCACCGCGAACCGGGTGACCGAGGGCTGGCTGACTCCGGCCAGCTCGGCGACCTCGGCGGCGGAGAGGTAACCGACGGCGGGGGCGTGTTGCACCAGACAGTGCGCGATGCGCCGCTGCGTCGGGGTGAGCCGGACCCCGTCGAACAGGCCGACGACCCGTTCCGTCGACGCCATGGCAACTCCCTCATTCACCCCGCGACTCTATGCATGAAAACTTTCATTCGGCAAGCCGATCGCTCGTTTCTACTGTGGACGGGTGCTGGTCTGCGGTTTCGGGCCGGTCCCCGGAGGTGGGGTGACCGGCGGGCAGATAAGGGTGCGGCAGGTGGATAGGATCCGCACCGCGGTCGAGTAGAGGAGTTGCCATGCAGCCGGACGGCCCCTACCGGTACACCCACCTGCTGGGCGGGTCACCGGTCGGTAAAGCGTGGGCGGCCGTGGACGGGCAGGGTCGTTTCGTCACGGTGGCCGTGCTGGATGCCACCGTGGCCGCCACGTCGGGCTGGCGTGAGGCGTTCGCAGCGATCACGAACAATCTCGCCCAGACCGGCGGCATGCCCTTCGTCTACGCGGACTTCTCCGCCGCCGCACCCTGGGTGGCCTACCCGGCCGAGGCCGGACCGGGCGCGGAGCGTCTCTTCCGCGCCCTCGGCGTGGACTACCAGCCCGTGCCGGCCACCCCACCGACGCTCTCCGGCCTGCCGCAGCCGGTATCCGGGGCGCCCCAACCGGTCTCCTCTCCACCCGAGCCGGTGTCGGGTGGGCCGCAGCCCACCTCCGGCCCACCACAGCCCGTCTCCGGCCCGTCACAGCCGATCTCGGGTACCCCGGCGTCGCCCGGCTCTGGAACACCCTTCGACGACGCGCCGCAGCACGACCCGTTCACCGCTCCGGTACGCCGGATTCAACCCTCCGCCCCACCCAAGCGTCAGACCGGCCTCTGGGTCGCGATCTCCGCGCTGCTTCTGGTGGCCGCTGTCGGAGGGGGAGCCGGCGTCTGGGCCATCTCGGCAAGCGGACCCGGAACCGTGCCGCCCGCCCCGGCGCCGTCCGCCTCCCCGCTCGCCCCTGGTCTGAAGCCGTGGGCGGCCGCTTCGCCCCGCAGCGACGAGGAGCGGGCGCTCGCCACCGCCGCGCCGTCGATGGTGTTCCTGGAGGCCATCGTCACCGGCTACGTGCGCGGTAAGCAGGGAAACGACCTGCTGCATCCTGACCCGTTCACGTTCAGCCGCCGCTGCACCGGGGTCGTGGTCAATCACGACGGGCACGTCGTCACCAACGCCCAGTGCGTCCAGCCGACCCCGGACATCCTGCTCGAACACGCACTCGGTGAGCTGGCCAAGGCTCAGGTCGCCGACGGCGACCTCAAGACCGGGGACGTCGACAGCTACGTCCGCACCCGGATGGCGACCGCCGTCTTCACCGGCTCCGAGCCTGGTACCCAACCGGAGGCCAGTCTGTACGGGCAGCTGAACGTGGCCACGGGCGACCTGAACAGCAGCCCCGCGATTACCGGCAGCGTCGTGCGGGCGCTCACCCTCGAAGAGGGCAACCTGGCGCTGGTCAAGCTCGACCAGGAAAACCTACCCGCGGCCGAGGTGAATGCCTCGGCGACGATCGCCGCAGGGACGCAGTTACACGCCCTCGGGTACGCCACCGCCGACACCGACTACAAGTCCGCCACCTACAGCGTCGAGTCCAAGCAGGTGCAGGTGACCGAAGTGGACCTGGAGTCCTCCACCTACCGCATCAGTGACGACATCGGGGTCTCCTCCCGGGGCGGGATAGTCGTCGACCCACAGGGGCGGGTGGTTGGCATCCTCGACAACGACGTGCTCCAGCCTGACCGACCGAACCGCCTGGTGGTGCCGGTGTCGCGGGTGAACGGAGTACTCGACGCCGCCGGTGTGGCGAATGCCCTCGGTGGGCCGGACCAGCTCTACCGGGAAGCGCTGGACGCCTACTTCGGCGGTGACGATTCGAAAGCCGCCGCGCAATTCGCCGAGGTCGCCACCGAGTTACCCGCGAACGCGCTGGCAGAGGCATACCGGGAAGCCGCCGTCGCTGCGGGCGGCGACGAGCCGTCCCGTCCTGGCTGGGCGGTGCCGCTGCTCATCGCCGCAGGCGTCGCGCTGATCGGCGGCATCGCGGCATTGGTCTGGCTGCGGCTGCGTCGAAACCCCCGGTAAGTTCCCGAGGTTCCTGGGCCCTAGTCCGTCGCTCCGTTGAGCACCGGTGCCAGGGCCTCGCCGAGCAGCGGGGTGAGCTTGCGGGCGTATTCGGCGGTGATGTGGTTGCCGTCGCGCCGGACGATGATTCCGCCTACGAAGATCGGACACCGCCCGGCGGCGCAAAACCAGTCGACCGTCGGAATGTGCCATGAGTTGCCGCCGCCCCACGCCCTCCGATCGACCTCGGCGTATTCGTGGTGCTCCGCGGCCAGCGTCGAGACACAGTCGCGTGGGGTGGAGAGCCGAGTGATGCAGGTCTTGGGATCCGGGCCGAGGGGTGGCGGTTGCAGGGCCACGACCTTTCCGGCGGCCGCGAGCCACTGCTGCCTGGCCGTACGGGCGGCCCGCTCCCATTCGGCCTGCGACGGGCTGCCGCCGGTCCTGATGAACCGCTGCCGGTAGGCGTTACCCACGATCACCAGATCGGGTCTCCGGTTGTCGATGAGGGTGCGCACCGTCCGTCGGTGACCGGGGCACGATCGGGTGATGCTGTCGATCGGGGAGACGGTGTCCGAGGCGAGAAACGGGCATCCGGCGTAGGTCAGGTCCTGCACCACCCAGCCGGCCGGTTCAAGAGCGGAACGCACCAGCGGTAGCCAGGCGGCGCCGATCGAATCTCCGACGACGACAGCCAGTCGCCGAGGACGTGGAGCCGTCACGGCGCAGTCGTTGCCGTCCGGGACCGCCGGTCGGCAACCCCGCCCGTCCCCCGAGGCGAAGCTTGCCGCGCCCAGCTCGCCCAGGGGAGGCGTCAGCACCGGCCAGTCGCGTGCGTCAAGCGCCACACGGACCTGTGCTGCCAGTTCGGACCGGGAGGTGACCACCCACGAGTCGGCCGGTGCCTGGGAGGATGGCGTACGCACGGTGACCGTGGTGACCACGGCGACCGTGACGGCCAGGGCCACCAGCCCGGCACCCCGTAGGGCCAGCGCGCTGCGGCTCCGATGACGGGTGCCGGCGGTCCGCTGCCGCTCCAACCACGACGACCGGCGGATCGGATCCTCGACCAGGTGATAGGAAAGTACCGACAGCAGTGCGGTACCGCCCAGCGTAAGCACCACCGTGGCGGTCGCGGCGCCGGGCAGTGCCGCGCCGATCAGGATCAGTAGCGGAAAGTGCCACAGGTAGAGGGAGTAGGAGATGTCCCCGACGTAGCGCACGGCGCGATTCGTCAGCGGGGCCATCAGGCGTTGTCCACCTACGCCACCGGCGATCACCAGGGCTGTCGAGATCACCGCGAGGAACGCGCCCGGTACCGGAAACGGGGTCTGCGCGGTGATTGCGAAGACCGACACCATCAAACCGACCAGCCCCGACCATTGGTACGCGGGACGAACCGTTGCCGGTATGCGGGCCAGCAGCGGTGTGGTCACCGCCAGTAGCGCGCCGATCCCCAGCTCCCAGGCACGGGAGAGGGTCGAGAAGTAGGCGACCGTCGGCCGGTGCTCGACCTCCCAGAGCGCAAACCCGATCGAGCCGAGAACGATCACGATCAGGGCTACGCCCACCGCCCACCGGGCGGCGACCCGGTACCGGCCGCGTCGAGCGGCATAACCCAGGATCAACACGAGCAGGACCGGCCATACCAGGTAGAACTGCTCCTCCACGGCCAACGACCAGTAGTGCCGAAGTGGCGAGACCGGTCCATCGGTTTCCCAGTAGTCGGTGCCGACGGACGCGAACCGCCAGTTGGCCGCGAAGAGCGCCGCGCACAGGGCATCCCAGGCAGTCGAGCGGACCCGCTCACCGAGGAACAGCAACGATGACGCGAGGTACGTGGTCACCAACACCAGAACCGCAAGGGGCAGGATTCGCCGGAGGCGTCGGCGGTAGAAGTTCGCGAAGGAGATGCTCCCCGTCCGGTCGTGTTCGTTCATCAGCAGACCGGTGATCAGGAAGCCGGAGATGACGAAGAAGACGTCGACGCCGACGAACCCGCCGGCAGGCCAGTGCAGAATGTGTTCGAGGATCACCACCACGACCGCGAAGGCGCGCAGTCCCTGAATGTCCGGGCGGAAACCCGAGCGGTCGCCTCCCGCCGCCCCGGGGGCGGCATCATGAACCGGCGTCGCAAGGGGGCCTGACGACATCGGGTCCTTCCTCATGCCAGCGGATCCGCGTCCGTGCGGACCGCGCTCGGTGTTCTCGGCGGTCCTTGGTTCAGTCTGGCGTTTCCACGGCGTCCCGGCGCGTGCCCTGTCCGATCAGCCGACGCAGCCCAGCCAGCGCGTCCGGTTGGTCGGTGCCCTCCGCTGACCCGCCGGACGCGTCGGCGGGAGACAGCGCCGACGTGGTCAGCACCATCAGGGCGAAGATCCAGGTGAGTCCGTCGACGGAGAGCGGATTCCAGACGACCTCGGTGAAGGAGTAGATCACGAAGAGCGCCACCGGTGCCTTGGCGGAGAGGACCCGGCCGTCGACGACGGGGGCCCGCAGCAGGGTGACGAGGACGAGTCCCCACAGTGCCAACGCCACGAAGCCACCGGAGAAGATGGCCAGGACGTAGCCCGAGTGGAAGAAGTGGTGCGGAGCCTCACCGAGGTCGCGCAGCTGGTACCACTTCGAGACACCGACGCCAGTGATCTCCGCCCCGGCGATGTGCTCCCGGGCGTGGATCCAGATGTTGCCACGATTGCTCAGCGTCGTCCGGGATGCGCTCCAGGTCAGGTAGGCGGCCGTGGCCGTGGCCGCGGCGACGAGTCCCGCGCAGAGCGCTACGTGGATCCGCGAGTACTGCCGCCGCCGTTCGATCAGCAGGGCCCCGGCCACCCATATGCCCACCGCGGCGAGGGCCAGGTAGCTGGTCCGGGAGCCGGTGGCGACGATCACCAGCAAGCAGAACGCGGCGGTGGCCAGCCGCTCCATGCCCCGCAGCGCGCAGACGATGGCGACAAGCGTGAAAGAGGTGATCAGCGCAATGTAGTTCTCGGACTCGTAGAAGCTCTTGAACAGCCCCCCTGCGAGCGAGCACTTCTCCAACTGTCCGGAGGTGCAGGGCCGCCACGCCTGTCCGTACAGGATGGTGGGAATCGTCAGCAACGACAGCACGGCCAGCCCGGTGTACGCCATGGCCCCGAGCCTCACCGTGGCGCCACCCGCGGCCAGCCACGCCGCGAGCAGCAGCAGCGCCGCGGCGGCGTACGCCGGCAGCCGCGACCCGTACACACCGTCGCCGGTGAACACGTCGACGCCGACGCACCAGACGAGTACCACGGCGGCCAGCGCGAGGCAGGCTCGGCGCCAGATCCCCGGCGGGCCCGTGAAGCGGGACCGACCTACGACGAGCAGCCAGCCGACCAGGGCGAGGACCAGCACACCGATGAGGGCGGACGAACGGTCGCCTGCGATGACGGGCGCTGCGTTCGTTAGTACCGCGAATCCGATCAGCGCGACGGCGTGCCCACCACTGCCGAAGGAGGCCGCGACGGTTCGCCGGGCGCGGAACAGCCATCCGGCCACCGCGAGGCCGCCCAGGCTCAGCAGGACACCGAAGAATGTGGTCACCTCAGACCCTTTCCATGGGACGTGCCGAAGCGGATGTGCCGGCCGGGTCGCGGCGGACTGAGACGGCGAGGCATCCCCAGAGCAGTATGGCGAGCAGCGCGTCGCACACCAGGCTTGAGACGATAGCGCCCTGCCATCCGTAGGCCGGGATGAGCCAGAGATTCAGCAGGGCGTTGGCCACGCCGATGCCGATCTGGCAGACGGTCCGCCGGCCCTGCATCCGGGCACCCGACAGTGCGTCGGCGGCCAGATAGTGCAGTGACTTCAGCACGAGCAGCACACTGAGCCACTGCAACGCCGGTATGGCTGCCGCGAATTCGGTGCCGAACACCAGCGGCATCAGCCAGGCGAAGGCGATCAGCAGCAGGCTCATCGGCACGCTGAAGACCAGGAAGCGCGGCAGCAGTCGGCGGGCCAGCCGTAGGGTTTCCCGCGGGCCGCTCCGCCCGGCCTGGAAAAACCGGGGGTAGGCGATGGCACTCATGGACCGGGCCGGTGTGTACGCGAGGTCGACCACCCGATAGGCCGCGGCGTAGATGGCGGCGTTCTCCGGGGTGCTCAGGCGGGACAGCATGACCTTGTCACTGTCGTTGTAGACGGACTGAGCCGACAGACCGACGGCGAACAGCATTCCGGTCCGGGCCTGCGCGAGCGATCCCGCGAACCTCATCGCCGCTGGTCGGGCACCTCGCAGCCCACCCAGCAGAACGGGTACGCACACGACGGTGGAGGTCACCGCCGAAGCCACCGCCCAGTCGTGCAGCGCGATCGCCCCCGGCGACACGGCCAGCACCACCGCAGCGGCCAGCCGACAGAGGTGCAGCAGGGCGGGAACCAGCGCGGCGAGCAGAATTCGGCCACGGACCTGGATCGAGGCGGCCACGGCCTCGATGAGACGCCAGGCGACCAGATCGGCGAAGGCGAGACAGAGCAGATCGACAAGACCGACGTCGGCGCCCCAGATGGCGAGACCGGCGGCGGTCACCAGCACGGTGGCGCCGCAGCCGAACACCGTGGACACGAACAGGCCACGGACAAGGTGCCGGTCCCATTCGGCCGGCGAATCCGCATGGTTCTGCATGATGAGGCTGGGCGCGCCGGCCGAGGCGAACGGGGACACCACCGCGATGAGTGCCGTGACGCCGACGAACAACCCGTAGGTGTCAAGTGCCATCTCCCGCGCCAGCAGCACGAAGAGAGCGCCCTGGGCAAGGGTACGCAGCAACGTCCCGGCGAAGAATGTGCCGGACTTGCGCAGGAATCCATCGCCTCGCCGGGCATCGGTTCGGCGTGGTTGCGGATCGGGGTGGCCGGGGATGGGCCGGTCCGCTCCACCGGGAACGGGCGTCACGACAACGCCACCACCCACCGCCTGCTCACCTCGGCCGGGTCCAGGTTTGCGCTCCGTGCGCGCCAGGCCCTTTCAAAGTCCGCGACGGTGGGACGTTCGTCCCCGGTCAGGCGCACGATCGCGGCGGCGAGGGCCGGTGGGGTGGTGTCCGTGGCCAGAGTGCCCGGCACGAATGTAGGGATCATCTCGTCCAGCGCCGGCACCGGCAGGGCGGCGACGGGCAGCCCGGCCTCGGCGGCCTCCACCAGGCTGAATCCGAACGTCTCGGCGCGGGACGGATGTACCAGCACGTCAGCTTCGTTGAGGAGCCCCGCCACCCCGGGCACCCGGCCGAGGAACGTCACCCGGTCCGACAGCCCCAGGTCGCGCGCCTTGTCATGAAGGAGTTGACGTTCCTCGCCGTCACCGGCGAGCGTCAGGTGGTACGTCGCGGGTAGCAGCGCCAACGCTTCGAGCGCGCAGGAATGGTTCTTGTACGGACGGAACGCGGCCGTGGTGAGCAGTCTCATCCGGTCCCGGTTCACGACGGCGCGGGGAGCGACGAACGGCCGATTCGGTACCGGGTTGGCGATCGTCGTCACCGGTTGACCGGGGGCGAGTTGCCGGACGCTCCGTGCCACGCCCTCGGAAACGGCGACGACGAGTCGGGGTCGAAGACCCCGAGTCCGGACCAGGCGAGCCAGGGTGCGGACGCGGCCGTCGATGCGCAGCCGTTCCGGGAGTATCGAGTGCTCCCAGGCGACGTAGGTGCGAGCCGAGCCGGCCAGAGCCGCACCGACCGGCACGCTGCCCCACAGCCCGCTCGCCACGATCTGCACGTCCGATGGAAGGTCCCTCAGCCGGCGCCGTAACGGCGGAACCGCTTCCATCAGACGGGTGATCCGGGTGCCCAGGCCGAGTGTGTCGACCGTGAGATCCTGCATCGCCGGGGGCACCGACCCGGACACGACCGTCGCCGAGACCTCGACGCCCTGGGCAACCAGGTCACGCATCAGCAGCGCGGCGGCGAGTTCCATGCCGTACAGCGGTTCCACCTGAGGAAGCACGAAGTGCAGACGCATCAGTGGGACCCGCCCGTCGAAGCAGCTGTGGCCTGGTCGGCGGACTGCGATCGGCGCATCGCCACCCGTTCGAGGGCGGCACGCGGCACGAGCCCGAGAGCCGCGATCAGCGCGTTGCGCGCAGACGGCGTCGCGTTGCGGCGGATGGCGGCGACCATCTCCCGTACTCCGGCCAGATCCCGGGCCTGTAGCGCGTACCGCAGCGTCTGGGCGGCGATGAAGTCGGAGAAGGTCTCAGGTGCCCACACCCCCTCCCAGCGGCGCGCCCACGACCAGGAGGTCCGCCAGTCAGCACCGGCTGAGACCGACCCGGGGCTGCCCACGGTGTAGATGGCGGTCGCCTCCTCGACCTGCACGATCCTCACCCCGGGGATCCGGGCCGCCCGGATCAGCCAGTCCCAGTCCTGGTGCCGGGGCAGCGACTCGTCCCATGGGCACCGCCGAGCGAGGTCCATGGTGGTAAGCAGCGTCGACGTGGGTAGCGATTGACGCCCGACGCCCAGCTGCCGTCGGCGGAAGAGGTAATCCTCAGGACGTTGGCCGTCGTCGATCAGCGTGGCCGGCACGGCAGTGGGCAACGGAGCGCCGCCCGCCCTGCGTTGCAACGTCCGCGATGACACCACGGGCAGCCAGTTCTCTGCCGCCAGCCGCTCCAGGACCGGCAACTGAGCGGCCAACTTGCCCGGGAGCCAGGCGTCATCATCGTCAAGAAAGGCCACGTGGCTGTCGGGGGCGGCATGCCTGACACCGAGGTTGCGGGCATGGGAACCGCGTCGCCCACCGCCGGTGCAAACGATCTCGTCGATCTGGCCACGCATCGCCGCGACACCGTCCGGCACGCGGGCGAGATCACACACGACCACCACCTGCACGGAGACGCCGACCTGGGCGCGGGCTGACGCGACCGCCTCGGCGAGGCTGGGCCTGCCCGTCGTCGGGATGACTACCGAAACGTCCGGCATCGGGATACTCCAAGCAGTTCGGCTGAACCCCGGCCGCTGACCTCTGCTGCGTCCGAGTTCGGACGCCGGGATGCGTCAAGGGCCGGGATGGACACGCCGCCCGGTCGGCCGGGGCGGCGGCCGGGTGGCTGACAGGTCGCTCAGCGACCACCGCCGCGGAACACCTCGGCCACGGTTCGCAGCAGCACCTTGGCGTCCAACCAGAGCGACCAGTTCTCGATGTAATAGTTGTCGAACCGGGCACGGTCGGAGATCGGGGTGTCTCCGCGCAGGCCACTGACCTGCGCGAGACCGGTCAGGCCAACCGGAACCCGGTGACGCATCGCATAGCTCGGGTACTCCGCGGAGAACTTCTGGACAAAGTACGGACGTTCCGGTCGTGGTCCGACGACACTCATGTCGCCCTTGAGGATGTTCCACAGTTGAGGCAGCTCATCGAGGGAGGTGCGGCGCAGAAGGCGCCCGATGGGGGACACCCGCCGGTCGTGCGCGATCGACCAGTTGGTCTGGGACTCGTGCTCATCGAGCGGTCGCATGGTGCGGAACTTGATGATATTGAACGGCCGCCCGTGCCGGCCGATCCGTTCCTGGTAGAAGAAGACGCCGCGACCGCCGTCCATGAGTACGAGCGCTGCGCAGAGCAGCAGGATCGGGCTCAGCAGAAGTAGAGCCACGGCGGCGAACGTCACATCCGAGCTGCGCTTCAGCGCCCAGCGTGGCCCGGACAGCGTGGTGTCACCGACCCGCACGATGGGAATGGCTCCGATGTGGTCGCCATGGGAGCGTGAGCCCCAGAGCCGGGGGACTGCCCACAGATCGCATCCGGCCACCACCGGGTGACGCAGGACCTCCATCAGCGCGGGTTCCGGGCACTGTGGATCGGCGATGACCAAGACATCGCACTCGGCCAGCCGTACGAGCTGGGGTAGCTGGTCGAGGGTGCCGATGGTCGGAGCGGGTTGCGTGTCCGACGGAGGGGAACTGTCGACATGCCCGACGAACCGCAGCCCGTAGCGGGGATACCGGCGTAGCAGCCGAGCGACCTCCACGGCGGTCGCACCGGCGCCAATGACGATCGCGTTGTGCTCCACCCAGCGGCGCCGGCGGGCGAGGGTGGCCGCCTCCCGCGTCACGAGTCGCCCGACGATCACCAGGACGGCGGCCATGGCCACACCGCGGATGAAGCCGACCAGATATGCCGGTGAATCATGTCGCAGCGCGGCGATGATGGCCACCACGGCCGCGGTGGCCAGCAGCCGACCGCAGAGGCTGGGCAACTCGTCGAGGATGCTGACGTGACGACGGGCCCGATAGAGCCCTCCGGTGGCGAAAGCCCCCACGGTCAGCACGGTCATGGCGAGAGTGCCGCGCCAATGCTGCTGGGTGACGGCAAGCGGGGACAGCAACGCGACGACGTCGACCGGTGCCGTCAACATCCAGGCTCGGAGGGCCCGCGTCCGGGTCGAGGCGCGCGAGCCGGCGTACGGCAGCACCGTGGTCACGTCGAGACCCGGACGTTCGTCGCCGGCGCCGGGGCCGATCTCCGTCACGCCGTCCGCACCGAGACCGCTGGTCGGAGTGTTCACGCCGGACTCGACCCTGCGGCTTCGGCCCGCCGGAGGTGTTGTCCCGAGACTGCCATGTTCGCTCGTAGCCGGGTAACCCGCGACAGGTTGCCTCGACATCTACAGTTCCTCCCCCGTGATGCGGCACCACTGACACCTGAGAAAGGGCCACCGGAGCGATCGAAGGATACGACCGCGCCGGTGACGGCCGCCAGAGCCGCTAGGGCAAATCAGCCCGACTTTCCGCTTTGGAGGATGTCCTCGACTGAGTCACGCCGCACAGCTTCGTAGAACTGCCTCGCCCTTTCCGGATCGGCGAGGACCACGCTCTCGTTGCCGACCCGGCCCGTTCCCCTGGTCGGATTGGTCATGAAGGTCAGATCGTTTCCCCGCAGGCTCCGCAACTCCATCGCCATGTCCACAAGCGACATGTCCCGATCAACAGAGACTGAGCTCGACGTGGCGCGTACGAAAGAATTGAGCCGGGCGGGGTTTGTCAGGATGCCGCCGGAGGCGGCCTCGTCGAGGATCGCCTTGATTACCTGCTGCTGATGCTTGATCCGGGTGAAGTCGCCGTCGGCGAACTGCTTGCGCTGGCGGGAGAAGTCGAGGGCGGCCGCACCGTCGAGCCGCTGCCTGCCCTGCTCAAAGGTGCGGAACGGAGGATGGATCGAGGTGAAACGCTTTTCCGAGGTGACGTCGATGCCGCCGAGAGCGTCGATGATCTCCTTGAATCCGGCGAAGTCCACCAACATGACGTGATCGATCCGGACCTTGGTGTACTGCTCCACGGTCTGCACCATCAGCGGCAGTCCACCCCAGGCGTACGCGGCGTTGATCTTCGCATCGCGCCCTCCCCGGCCCTCCTTCGAGCGGGGCACGGCGACCCAGGTGTCGCGGGGGATCGAGATCAGCTGCGAGGTGGACCGGTCCTTCGGCACGTGCGCCAGAATGATGGTGTCCGCTCGGGAGCCACCGGTGCTCTCTGGGTCGCGGGAGTCGCTGCCCAGGATGAGGATGTTCAAGGCACCCTTGACGACCACCTCGGGTCGGGTCTCCTCGGGTACGTTGTCGAACGCGTCGACCCGCTCGATGTCCGACTCGACGGACTTGAGATAGAAGCCGCTCGCCACCACGGCACCCACGCCGAGCAGCGACAGCACCAGCAGCACGATCAGCGTGATCCGCAGCCACCGGCGGCGCGGCTTTCCTGCCGGCCCGCCGATCTTCTCCGAACCGTCGTTGTCCCCCGTCGGCAGGGTCTGCTCCGGGGAGGTGGTCCCCGCCTGCTCTCCACTCGACATGGCGGAGATGCTACTGACTTCATGTTCCGGCCGTGGGCCCCTGTCCCCGGCCCCACTGGTACCCGGGCGACGGCATCGGCGTGGCATGGTAACCAGGTGCGGCTGAGCGGCATCACCACCTATCCGGTCAAGGGCTGCCGTGGCCTCGTCCACGACGCGGCCGTCGTACAGCCGTGGGGGCTTAAGGACGACCGACGCTGGATGCTTGTCGACGCCGCCGGGGTCGGCGTCACCCAGCGTGAGGTCACGGCACTGGCCCGGGTGGACGCCCGCCCCGGCCCCGACGGGCTGCTGCTGCGCGCCGACGGCCAGCCCGAGCTGGTGGTGCCGGTACCGACCGACGTCCCGCCGGTTGCGGTGCGGACCTTCCGCAGGCGGGTGCTGACTGTCGACGCGCTGCCCGCCGGCCCGGCCGCCGACGCCTGGTTCGGCGCGGTGCTCGACCGGCCGGTCCGGCTGGTCCGGCTGGCTCGCCCGGCCCGGCACGTCCCGCGCGGCGACCGGAAGTACGACCCCGGTGACCAGGTCAGCTTCGCCGACGCGTACCCGGTGCTGCTGACCAGCACGGCGTCGCTGGCCGTGCTCGGCGACTGGCTCGTCGCGGATGGTGCGCAACCGGTGCCGATGACCCGCTTCCGGCCGAACCTCGTGGTCGACGGCGCTCCTGCCTGGGCGGAGGACGAGTGGGTCGGGCGCGGGCTGCGGATCGGGTCCGTCCGCTTCCGCGCCGCCGACCTATCGGCCCGCTGTCTGGTCATCAGCATCGACCAGGAGACTGGGGTACGCGGCCGGGAGCCGCTGCGTACCCTGGCCCGGCACCGGAACATCGATCGCAAGCTCCTGTTCGGACTCAACCTGGTGCCGCTGGAGGCGGGTGAGGTGAAGCTCGGCGACCCGGTGGAACTGTGCGACTGACCAGGTGGACACGGCTCGGCGACGAGCGGTGGACAGCCCTTGCCGCTGGGCCGCTAGCGGATCGATGATGGCCGAAGGGGACCTCGACCAAGGAGTCTGAGATGTCGGTGATCCATCATCCCCGGGTGGCGTGGGACGCGGCCCGGACGCTGGTCGGGGCGGTACCCGACGACGAGCGCTTCCGCAGCATCGCCGGTGAGTTGGAACGACTGCTGGGCGAGGGGATGGCGCAGGCGCTGCGGGAGACGCGGGACCGGCTGCGTTCGGCTCCGCACGACGGCCGGGACCTCGTGGAGGCCGGCGTGTGGCGGGTCCGGATCGAGGATGCGTTGCGCAGCCAGCCGGACGCCGTGGAACCGCTGCGCCGACTGGTCGCCACCGCCCAGCCGAGATGGATCTCGTCTTAGCTTTCGCTTAGCTCGCTTGTCCGGGCGGTCGAGTCTCCGGCAGCATGTCTGCACGTGACCGACGGAATCGACGGCCCCGCCGACCAGGCAACGACTCAGCGTTCCGCGCTGCGTCGTTGGCTGGCCGGCGGGGCGGTGGCAACTCTCGCCACGGTCGTCGGGCTCAGCCTCGCCCTCCGTTCCGGTGCCGCGCCGGCCTGCGCCGCACCGGCCCGTCCGGTTGCCGCGCTCCCGGCTGTCGGCGCGCTGCTCGCCCCGCCCGCCGCCGGCACCCTCCACAAGGGAAAGGCCACCTTCTACGACTCGAAGGGCGCGGGCGGGAACTGCTCCTACCCCGCCGCGCCGGCCGACCGACGCTACGTCGCGCTCGGCCCGTCCGAGTACGCCGACGGTGCCGCCTGCGGCGGGTACCTGGAGGTGACCGGCCCGAAGGGCACCGTACGGGTCATGGTGATGGACCAGTGCCCCGAGTGCGCTCCCGGCCATCTCGACCTGTCCCGGGAGGCCTTCGCCCGCATCGCCGACCCGGTGCGCGGCATCGTCGACGTCAGCTACCGGCTGGTCATCGACCCGACGCTGTCCGGCCCGCTCACCTTCCGGATCAAGGAGGGCGCGTCGCAGTGGTGGTTCGCCGTGCTGGTTGCCGGCCACGGCAATCCGCTGCGTTCGGTCGAGGTGCGTCAGGGCGGTTCGGGGCCGTGGCGGGCGGCCGCGCGGGAGAGCTACAACTACTGGCTGATCGACTCTGGTGCCGGGCCCGGGCCGTACCAGCTCCGGGTCACCGACACCAGGGGGCACCGGGTCACCGCTGCGGGCATCCGGATGGCGCCGGGGAAGGTGCAGCGCAGCTCCGTCCGGATGTACGGAGGCAGCTCACTCGGGTCGGTCGCGGCCACCGCGACGCCGTCGAAGCGGCCGAAACCGTCCGCCAGCGCGTCGACGCGTGCCTCGGCCCGGCCGACGCCGTCGGTCGCGGTGCCGATCGACGCGACCGCGTCGGTCGAGTCGACCGGGGTTGACGCGTTCGCTGCCGCGCCGCCCGCCGCGCCCTCGCCCGCCTGCGGCTGACGCTGCGATCGGCGGGCTCGCACCGGCTGTCGGAGCTTCGACCGGCCGGCCCGCCGGAGTCGCGGGCGGCGAGTGGGTCGGCGACAACGACGCTTCGCAGCCCGCCCCCGGCCCCGCCGGAAGCCGGTCAGGCGCTGGTGTGTTGATCCTGTCGGTCGGCCGTCAGGCCGAGCCACATCAGGATCTCGTCGCGGTCATCGCCGGGGGCGACCCGGATCGCCGCGGGCCAACGACCCACCACCCGGTACCCGAGCCGTTGGTAGAACCGGTCGAGCCCGAGCCCGTCGCGCACTGTGACGTGCAGCGCGGCCAGCCCGAGGCGGCGGGCCACCCGTTCGGCCTCGCGCATCAGCGCCTCGCCGAAACCACGCCCCTGCGTGTCCGGATGCACCATCACCCGGGTGAGTACCCGCAGGTGCGGCTTCAGGTGGAATCGGGGATCGGTGAGGATCGCCATGGCGACCAGCCGGTGGCCGTCGTAGCCCAGCAGCAACCGGTCCGGCCCGTCCGCGATGCCCATCAGCGTCGGGTCGGCGATGGTGCGGACCTCGTCGGCGGTGACCGGTGCCACGAAGCCGACCGCGCCGCCGGCATTCGTCACGTCGACCCAGAGCGCGACGATCTGTTCGCGCAGCTCAGTGGTCAGTTCGGGGTTGAGGACGAAGCGTAGGCTCACGCCGCTCATCCTGACCCGCCGGTAGTCTT
Organism: Verrucosispora sp. WMMD573; assembly: GCF_027497175.1. Lineage (NCBI taxonomy): Bacteria > Bacillati > Actinomycetota > Actinomycetes > Micromonosporales > Micromonosporaceae > Micromonospora > Verrucosispora sp. WMMD573. Next base: position 2,690,087 of record NZ_CP114901.1, read on the forward strand.
CGCCGCGCGCGATGGTGACGAGCCAGACAGCGCTTCGATTCCTGATGTGGGGAGCGTCCAGTGGTGCGGGAGGGGGGACTTGAACCCCCACATCCTTTCGGACAATAGGACCTAAACCTATCGCGTCTGCCGATTCCGCCACTCCCGCCGGCAGAGTGATTCTAGAGCGACACCTGGCCGTGTCGAGCCCGGCCCTCCCTCGATTCAGTCCAGGCCGAGGTCGCGGCGCAGCTTGGCGACGTGGCCGGTGGCCTTGACGTTGTAGAGCGCCCGTTCGATCCGGCCCTCCTCGTCGACGACGAAGGTGGAGCGGATCACGCCGGTGACGGTGCGGCCGTACATCTGCTTCTCGCCGTACGCGCCGTAGGCGGTCAGCACCGTCTTGTCGGTGTCCGCGACCAGCGGAAAGGTGATCGCGTCGCGGTCGCGGAACTTCGCCAGCTTCTCCGGCTTGTCCGGTGAGATGCCCACCACCTCGTATCCGGCGGCCTGCAACGAGGCCAACGAGTCGCGGAAGTCGCAGGCCTGCTTGGTGCAGCCGGGCGTCATCGCGGCGGGGTAGGCGTACAGGATGACCTTGCGACCGCGCAGGTCGGCCAGGGCGAGCTGCCCGCCGGTGTCGGTGGGCAGGCTGAACCCGGGCGCGGGGTCGCCGGGGGAGAGGCGGGTGGGTGCGGTCATGGCACGACCCTACCGTCGGGCGCCGTCGGCCCGGCCGGCGCCGCACGGGAGCGAGGCGTACGGCACTGTTGCCAGCTGTTGGCAACAGTGCCGTACGGGAAATACGCTCACCTCGGCCGGTGGACAGGGGTCTGCCGGCACGTGGGAGGTCACGTGGAAACCCTGGCGATGCACATCTCCAACGGCATCATCAACGGTCCGGTCGCCGCGGTCTTCGCGGTGATCGCGTTGGCGGCGATGGCGTACTGCGTCATGCGTGGCCGGCAGGACCTGGACGACCGGCTGGCGCCGATGGCCGGCCTGGTCGCCGCGTTCATCTTCGCCGTGCAGATGCTCAACTTTCCGATCTTCACCGCCGGGGTCAGTGGCCACTTGCTCGGCGGTGCGCTCGCCGCCATGCTGGTCGGGCCCTGGGTCGGCGCGCTCTGCGTGGCGGTGGTGCTGGTGGTGCAGGCTCTCGTCTTCGGTGACGGCGGCGTGGCCATGCTCGGGCTCAACATCACCAACATGGCCGTCATCGGCATCGCCGTGGCATACCTGCTCGTCGCGCTGCTGCTCCGGGTGCTGCCACGCACCCCGGCCGGGTTGGCGGTCACCGCCTTCGTCTCCGCGCTGGTAAGCGTGGTCGTCGCGGCGCTGGGCTTCGTCTTGCAGTACCAGCTCGGCGGCACCACCGACCTCGGCGGCAACCTGGCCGGCCTGGCCGGCACCATGGCCGTGTCCCACCTGTTCATCGGCATCGGCGAGGGGCTGATCACGGCCACCACCGTGGTCACCGTGGCGAAGGTCCGCCCCGACCTGGTGTACGCGCTACGCGCCCTGAAGCCGGCCGCGCCGGCGGCCGTCCCGACCGTCGGAGGTGTCCGGTGAAGAAGTGGGGTTTCCTCGTGGGCGGGCTCCTCGTCGCCCTGCTGCTGGCCGGAGTGGTCAGCAACTTCGCTTCGTCGCATCCGGACGGGCTGGACTCGTCGCTGCGGGAGGGCTGCACCTTCGACGCCGACGACGAGATCACCGGCGGCAGTTGCCCGGCGCAGCAGGAGCGGGAGCACGAGATCGGTGGACCGCTTGCCGACTACGGCATCACGGGCATCGACCACGAATTCCTCTCCACCGGGCTCGCCGGCGTGCTGGGCGTACTGCTCACCTTCGCGGTGGCCGGCGGCGGCTTCTGGCTGGTCCGCCGCCGGGAGCCGGCGGCGCAGGACGCGACCGGGGCGGAGCGCACCGACCCGGCCACCACGAGCGGCGGGTAGCCGAGGTGGGGGCCGGGCACGCCGACGTGCTGTACCGGGCGTCCGAATCGTCGGTGCACCGGCTACCACCGGAGGTCAAGATCGCGGCGATGGTGGCGTTCACCATCGCCGTGGTCGCCACCCCCCGCGAGGCGCTCTGGGCCTTCGGCGCGTACGCCCTGCTGATCGCGGCCGTCGCGGCGCTGGCCCGGGTGAACGCCCGCTGGCTGCTGCTCCGATCGACCATCGAGCTGCCGTTCGTGCTCTTCGCCTTCGCCCTGCCGTTCCTCGGCGCGGGCGAGCGGGTGGACGTGGCCGGGCTGCACCTGTCGGTCGACGGTCTCTACGGCGCGTGGAACATCATCGCCAAGGGCACCCTCGGGGTGTGGGCGTCGCTGCTGCTGGCGGCGACCACCAGCACCCGTGACCTGATCGTGGGGCTGGACCGGCTGCGCTGCCCGCAGATCCTCACCCAGATCGCCACCTTCATGCTGCGCTACCTCGACGTGCTGGTCGGCGAGGCACGGCGGATGCGGGTCGCCCGGATCTCCCGGGGCGACGACCCGCGCTTCGTGTGGCAGCTGCGCGGCTTCGCCGCCGGCATCGGGGCGTTGTTCCTGCGCGCCTTCGAGCGCGGCGAACGGGTCTACCTGGCGATGCTGTCGCGCGGCTACACCGGTCGCCTGCCGACGGTGTGGCAGGCGACCTCGGTGGCGACGACCGGGCAGTGGCTGATGGCGGCCACCGTGCCGGTCCTGGCGGGCACCGTCGCCGCCACGGCCGCCGTCCTGACATGATCGAAGCGTGCAGCCCACCCCGCCCAGCCTGGACGTCCGCGGCGTCCGGTACGCCTACCCCGACGGCCATCTGGCGCTGGACGGCGTCGACCTGACGGTGGGGCGTGGCGAGCGGGTCGCGCTGCTCGGCCCCAACGGTGCCGGCAAGACCACGCTGGTGCTGCACCTCAACGGCATCCTGACGCCCACCGAGGGGCAGATCGTGGTCGGCGGGCTGACCGTCGGCCCGGACCGGGCGACGCTTGCGGAGATCCGCCGCCGGGTGGGTATCGTCTTCCAGGATCCGGACGACCAGCTCTTTCTGCCCACCGTCGGCGAGGACGTGGCGTTCGGGCCGGCCAACCTCGGGCTGCGCGGGCCGGAGCTGGCCGCCCGGGTGGAGGAGGCGCTGGCCGCGGTGGGCATGTCCGAGCACCGCGACCGCACCCCGCACCATCTCTCCTTCGGGCAACGTCGCCGGGTGGCGGTGGCCACCGTGCTGGCGATGCGGCCGGAGATCCTGGTGCTCGACGAGCCGTCGTCCAACCTCGACCCGGCGGCGCGGCGGGAGCTGGCCAACATCCTGCGCACCCTGCCGGTGACCCTGCTGATGGTCACCCACGACCTGCCGTACGCGTACGAACTCTGCGACCGCTCGGTCATCCTCGACGGCGGGCGGATCGTGGCCGACGGGCCCACCCCCGTCCTGCTGGACGACGAGGATCTGCTCGCCCGGCACCGGCTCGAACTGCCCTACCCGTTCCGTCCCGCCCCGGGGCGCACGCCGATCAGCGAGTAGCGGCCGTCGCGTGGCGGCCGGCGGCGTGCAGGCGCAGCAACGCGGCGGCCAACGCGCCGGCACCCCCGGCCAGCACGAGGACGACAAGCACCCGGGCGATCGTGGGCGGCCACGGCACCGGCAGCACCGCGCGGGCGAACCCGGCGATATTCGTCACCCCGGCGAACAACGCCAGGCACGCCCCGGTGAGCGCGATCAGGAAATCGACGTGGGAGTGCGGTGCCGGTGCACCGGCCGACGCGTGGCCGCCGCCGGTCATCGCCCGCGCCCCGGCGGCGATCGCCGCCAGGCCGGTCAGCAGGGTCCACACCGGACCGGTCAGCAGGCCGGCCAGCACGCCACCCAGCCCCTGCGCCCCGGCGTCCAGCGCCCGTCCGAGGGCGAGCGCGACCGCCGCGGCCCCGCCGACGATCAGCAGCCCGCCGAGCGCGACCAGCGCCCGCCGGCCGGGGTGGGAGGCCGCCGGCAGCACCCCGAGCGCGCCGACCGCCAGCGCACCGACGATCGCCACCACCCACCAGGTGTACGCGTCCGGCGGTGGTACCCAGTCCAGGGTGCCGCGGATCTCCAGTGGCCCGTCCGCGTCGCGCAGCGGTACCACCCAGTCGCGTACCCGGTGCTCGCGGTCGGACGCGGCGCGGACCTGGGCGGGCGGTGACGGCTCGCGCCACAGGGCCCGCTGGTCGTGCCATCGGGCCGTGGTCCCGCCGTCGACGCGACGCCAGCGCGGCTCGGCGGCCGGGTCGGCCTCGGCCGGCAGGGCGGTGTCACCGACGATGGTGCGGTTGAGGTACGTCGCGGGCGAGCGGGAGTTCTCGTAGACCCCGTCCGGACCGACCCGCAGGTACGGCTCACCCGAGTAGCCGATCACCTCGACCGGGGTGTCGCCGGTGTTGGTCAGTTCCAGCCGGGCACCCGCCTCGATGACCCGTACCCGCAGGTCCGGGCGGCCGGCGTCGGTGACGGTCACCCGGTAGTCCGTCCCATTCGGCGCGTCCGCCCCGTGCGCCAGGGCGGGGGCGGCGGTCGCGAGGAGCGCGGTGACCGTGGCGGCGAGCAGCAGCCCGGCCCGGGTGAGCGGGGTCACCGGCCGGCCGCCTCCACCGCTGCGGTGATGTTCTCCGGCGTCCACTCCCGCACCGGCTCCCCGTCGACCAGGATGGTCGGCGTGCCGGAGACGTCGGCCCGGCTGGCCTCGGCAGTGACGTGCGCCGTCCACGGCTGGTACTTGCCGTCCCGGACGCAGCTGCCGAATGCGTCGCGGTCCAGTCCCACCTCGACCCCGATGTCGATCAACTCGTCGTTGCTGAGGCCGGCGCCGCCCTCCGGCGGCTGCCGCTCGAACAGCGCCTTGCTGAACTCGGTGAACCTGCCGCCCTCGGCCGCGCAGCCGGACGCGGCCGAGGACCGGGTCGAGTAGTCGGTGCTGGAGTAACGGTTGAGGTAGGCCACCGGGTGGTACACCACCCGCACCTTGCCGTCGGCGATCAACTGCTCGATGGTGGCGCCGCTGGTCTCCTCGAACTGCTTACAGGCGGGGCAGAGGTAGTCCTCGTAGATGTCGACGGTCACCGGCCCGGATCCGACCACGACGCCGGTGCCGGCCTCGTTGGCGCCCGGCGGCGCGGTGAACTCGTCGGACTCCTGACTGGACCAGACGCTCCAGCCGATCAGGCCGGCGATGACCAGCACCAGCACCGCGCTCAGGGAGATCCATAGGGTGCGCTTGCGGCGTCGCTCCTGGGCCATCTGCTCCCGGACCACCCGGGCCGCGTCCTTGCGTCCCTTGCGACTACTCATTGTCGTCCTCCACCGGTTCGCCCGTCAGCGCGCCGTCAGCGGAGACGGCGGTACGGGGCCAGATCAGCAGGAACCCGGCCAATGCCAGGAAGCCGATGTCCCGGAGGATCTCCGGGAGATAGCTGGGGCTCTCCCCGGCCGGCAGTTCGCCGCCCACCCCGAAACAGCCACAGTCGATGGCCAGCCCCCGCGACCAGGCCGAGGCGATGCCCGCGATGAAGACCAGCAGCAGGGCCGCGGAGACTCCGGCGGTCAGCCGGGTGGCCAGCCCGATCAGCAGCAGCAGGGCCAAGGCCAGCTCGACGAAGGGCAGTGCCGCGCCAACCACCATCGCCACGTCGTACGGCAGCACCTGGTAGGCGTTCACCGCGCGACCGGATGCGGCCAGGTCGCCGACCTTCGACCAGCCTGCCCACAGCCACACGATGGCCAGGCCGAGCCGGACGGCGAGACCGAGCCAGGGACGCCAGGTGCGCAGGCTGCTGTTCATCCGGCCAGCGCCTCGCCGACCGCGTCGACCAACTCGGCCCGGGCCCGCGCCACCCGGGAGCGGATGGTGCCGACCGGCACCCCCTCCACCGCGGCGGCCTCGGCGTACGACAGGCCGAGCAACTGGGTGAGCACGAATGCCCCGCGCCGTTCGGGGGCCAACCGGCGGACCAGGTCGCTCGCGCCGAGTTGACCGGCCGGGTCGGGGTGCGGCACGTCGGTCTGCGCCTGCGCGGTGAGGCGTTGATCGAGTCGCCGCCGCCGTACCACGGTGCGCAGGTGGTCGGCGCAGGTCCGACGGGCGATGCCGAGCAGCCAGGTGCGCGCGCTGGACCGGCCGGCGAAGGCGGGCAGCGCGCGGAACGCCCGCAGGTACGTCTCCTGGGTGAGATCGTCGGCGCTGTCCGGATCGATCAACGCTGCGGCGAAGCGCCACACCTCGGCCTGGGTGGCGCGCACGAAGGCGGCCTGGGCCACCGGGTCGCCGCTCCGGGCGGCCAGCGCCCACCGGGTGGCCGGGTCGTCGGTCGGGTCCGGCTCCCCGTGCTGCGACATTGGGGCAGTTCGCCGGGGTCGGCCGTCGGCGCGGTCCGGGCCGACGATGCCGGTGTCGGCGGCGGCGGGGGTGTCGCGCGGGGCGGGGATCACGACAGTCCAGGTTACGCGGCGGCGTGGCGAGCAGCAGGGTCCTTCGGCCCTTCCATGGGATGCGCCACTCCGGGAACTTTTCCGGCGTTTCGGCCGACTATCCGCCCATGACTCCCGGTCCGGTGTCCGCGCGCCAGCGCTCGATCTTGGAAAATCGGGATCAATGGATGGACCTGACTCGCCCGGAACGGGTGTCGTCGGCGACGATGGGCGGCATGACTGCCGCCCATCGCCGCCGGTGCGCCCGGCTGGCCGCGACCGCCGGCCTGCTGGTCGCCGTCGTGGCGCTGCTGCTCGTCCCCGCCAGCCCGGCCAGTGCCCATGCCGTGCTGTCCAGCAGCAGCCCGGCCGCCTCGGCCGTGGTGCCCGCCGCGCCGGCCGAGGTGGTGCTCACCTTCAGCGAGACGGTACGAAAGGTGCCGGACCGGATCCGGGTGATCGCGCCGGACGGGTCCCGTGCCGACCAGGGCGAGCCCACCTTCGCCGGCAGTGTGGTCAACATCCCCGTCGACACCGGTCGCGGTAACGGCACCTACCTGGTCACCTACCGGGTCATCTCCGCGGACAGCCACCCGGTCTCCGGCGCGTTCACCTACTCCGTGGGGGCACCCTCCGAGCCGCCGGTGGACAGCGGCGACGACGGCCGGGCCAACCCGGTGGTCGGCACCGCCGTCAAGGTCGCCAAGTTCATCGGCTACGCGGGACTGCTGCTGGCCATCGGGCCGGCGCTGGTGCTCGCCCTGCTCTGGCCGCGCCGGCTGTCCCGGCGCGGGCCGGGCCGGCTGGCCTGGGCCGGCCTCGGGCTGGTGGCGCTGGCCACGGTGGCGGCGGTCCTGCTCCAGGTGCCGTACACCAACGGCGGTGGACTGTTCGACATCACCGGGGACGGGCTGAGCCTGGTGCTCGGCAGCACCTTCGGCGCCGCCCACCTGGTCCGCCTCGGTCTGCTGACTGCGGTGGCGCTGCTGCTCCGGCCCTTGCTGGCCGGCCCGGTCGGCCGGACGGACCTGGTGATCCTCGGTGTGCTTGCCGTGGGTGCGCTGCTCACCTGGCCGATGGCCGGGCACCCGGCCGCCTCGCCCGCTCCGGCGGTGTCGGTGCTCGTGGACGCGGTGCACCTGGGCGGCATGGCCGTCTGGCTGGGCGGGTTGGTGATGCTCGCCGTGTTCCTGCTGCCCCGCGCCGACGAGCGGGAACTGGGGGCGATCCTGCCGATCTGGTCCCGGTGGGCGGCCCTGGCGGTCTCCGCGCTGCTGCTCGCCGGCACCGTCCAGGCGTTGATCGAGGTGGCCACCCCGGCGGCCCTGGTGAACACCACGTACGGGCGGCTGGTGCTGGCCAAGATCGGGCTCTTCGTACTTGTCATCGCGGTGGCCGCCTACTCCCGGCACCTGGTGCGCACCCGGGTCGCGGCCAGCCGACCGGCCCCGGTACGCCGAGCGATCTGGGCGGAGCTGACGATCACCGCGATCGTGCTGGGGGTGTCGGCCACCCTGGTCCAGACGACCCCCGCCCGTAGCGTCTCCACGGACGTGTCCGCCGCCGACAGCGGATACTTCAGCACCACGGCGACCAGCTCGCTCTACTCCATGCAGATCGAGGTGTCACCGGCCCGCCGGGGCAACAACTCGGTGCACCTGTACGCGTACACGCTGGAGAACCAACCACTACCGGTCGTCGAGTGGCAGGTCACGGTCGCCCTGCCGGCGGCCGGGATCGAGGCGATCCAGGTGCCCCTGCTGCCGCTCACCGACAACCACGCCACCGGCGAGATCAGTCTGCCCGCCGCGGGCGAGTGGGAGCTGCGGGTCACCGCCCGTACCACCGAGATCGACCAGGCCACGGTGACCGCCACCGTGCCCGTCCGATAGAGAGGTTCCACCGATGTTCCGTCACCGGCGTTTCGCCGCCACCGCTGCCGCTCTGACGCTCGGCGCCGTCGCCACAGCCGTGTTCGGTTTCGTGGCCCCGGCCTCCGCGCATGTCACGGTCAATCCGCGCGAGGCAACCCAGGGCGGCTACGGCCGGCTGGCGTTCCGGGTACCGAACGAGAGCGACACCGCTTCCACCACGAAGCTGGAGGTCTTCCTGCCGGAGAACGCGCCGCTCGGCTCGGTGTCGACCATGCCGGTGCCCGGCTGGACGGTGGCCGTCGAGAAGCGGCAGGTCGACCCGCCGGTGCAGGTGCACGGCAGCGAGATCACCGAGGTGGTGTCGAAGATCACCTGGACGGCCGGCGACGGAGCCGCCATCGCCCCCGGCACCTTCCAGGAGTTCCCGGTCTCCATGGGCCCGCTGCCCGAGATCGACCAGATCGTGTTCAAGGCGTTGCAGACCTACTCCGACGGCGCCGTGGTGCGCTGGATCGACCCGCCGCAGCAGCCCGGGGGCGAGGAGCCGGCCGCTCCGGCGCCGGTGCTCACCCTCACCGCCGCCGGTGCCGACACGCCGACGGACGCACCCACCGACGCGCCCGCTGCGGCACCGTCTGACGACAGCGATGACGAGGACGGCAACGGCCTGGCGGTGGGCCTCGGCGTCGCCGGGCTGCTCGCCGGCCTCGGTGGCCTGGTGCTCGGCGGTTTGGCCTTCGCCCGTACCCGGCGTTCCAGCGGCGCGGTGCCGGGCGACGAGGCGGCCACTCCGACCTCCTGAGCGTCACCGCAGTCACAGGCCCGCCGGGTGATCCCCGGCGGGCCTGTCCGCTTTCGGCGTCCCTGCCGTGGATATCCGCTGATTGACGGGTCGGCGTAGGTAAGGTCGGCCGGGTGTCTGGCTACAGAGGGGAACAGGGCGCATGCGTTTCGTGTGGACGCTTACCGGAATGCTGCTGCTGACCGTCGGCACCGCCGCGCTGCTCGGCGCGGCCGCGCTCGGTCTGCTGACCGGTCACGCCGGCCCCGACGGGGCATTCACCGCCCGGTTCGAGACCGTGCAGACTCCGGGGCACGCGGTGGTGGTGACCGACCTCGACGCCCTGGTCCGGCAGGAGGTGCCGTTCGCCCGGGGCGGGCAGGCCCGGCTACGGCTGGACGCGCGTACTCCCGACGGGCCGGCGTTCGTCGGCCTGGCCCCGGCCGAGGAGGCGCAGCGGTGGCTGGCCGGCGCGCCGCACGCCGCGGTGCTCCGGATGTCGCTGGCCCGGGGTCCGCTGCCGGTCCGGCTGGCGCAGGTGACCCCGGCGGCGGGGACGCCGCCCACCGTCCCGGCCGCACCCGCCGCACAGACCTTCTGGGTACGCGCCGACCACGGCGTGCTCGAATGGAACCCCGACGACCTGGCCGGGCAGCGACTGAGTCTGGTGCTGATGCGACCCGACGGTGGGGCGGGGGTGACCCTCGACCTGCGTGCGGAACTGCGGGCCGGCTGGATCGCCCCGGCCACCTGGGGCTCACTCACCGGCGGGACGCTGCTGGTGATCCTCGCCGCGTTGGTGCTGCTGCGGCCGGTGCGCCCGCGCGAGGTGGTCATCGTGGTCGAGCCGGACCAGGTGCCGGTGCTCGCCGGACGACTCGGAGTCAGCTCGCTCGCCGGCCTGGGAGCTCCGGTGCCGCCCGGTCCCCGCAGGCTGCCCGCACGTCAACTCGTCCCGGTCGCCGCCACCGTGCCCGCCACCACGAGCCGCCCCGCCATCGGCCCCGTCCCACGCCCGGCCACCCTCGCCGAACTCCCCACCCCGCCCACCCCACCACATCCCCTCCGCCCACCCGCCCCACCCACCTGACCCGCCCCCACCCTGGCGCCTCGCCCGCTCGTCTCGCCCGCGATCTTGCAGTTCTGGTCCCGGCAAAGGGTGCGAAGGTGGCGTATTGGCGACCAAAACTGCAAGATCGGCGAGGGGGTGGGGGTGGGGGGTGGGGGTGGGGAAGGTGGGGGTGGGCGGCCCTCCGTGCTGCCGACGCGGAGGGCCGCCCTTCACCGGGGGATATCGGTGTCCGTGGGGCTTTGGTAACCCTGGGCCAGATTACCGATGAATGGGGGTCTCGGGAAGAGTGTCCGACTTTGCGTGCTGTCGGCGCTGGGCCCGGGTGTCGGGACGCACCGGCAGGACGACCAGCAGCACGAGACAGAGCCACACGTACGCGTTGCGGAGCAGGAACTCCCATGGGCTGCCGGTGGGCGACGGCGTGATTCCCCAGTCGTAGAAGGACACCACCCCGTACACGATGATCGCGGTGACGGCGACGGCGAGAGTCAGCAGCCGGCGGCGTCGGCGTGCCCCGGCGACGGTGCGCGGATCGGCGCCCAGCGCCGCGTCGGCCAGGATCACCATCGCCGGGATGAACCAGTAGATGTGGTGCGTCCAGGTAATCGGGCTGACCAGCGCCGCCACCAGGCCGGTAAGCGTCAGGCCGGTCAGCGCGTCCCCGGCCTGCGACGCCCGTACCGCCCGCCACAGCCCGTACCCGGTGACCACCGCGACCAGCAGCAGCCAGACCAGCCGGCCCGGCTCCTCCGGGGCGGTGAGCCGGCTCAGCACACCGAACAGCGACTGGTTGCCGGTGTAGTCGGTGCGGCCGACCCGGTCGGTCGCCCATAGCTCGTGCGTCCAGAACCGCCACGAGTCACCGGGCGCGACCGCCGCGGCGAGCAGGGTCGCCCCGGCCGCGGTCACCCCGGCCACCACCGCCGCCCGCCACCGCCGGATGGCCAACAGGTAGATCACGAAGATGGCCGGGAACAGCTTGAGCGCCGCCGCCAACCCGACCCCCACCCCGGCCCAGCGGCTGTCGCGGGGTACGGCGAACAGCAGGTCGGCCAGGATCAGCACCACCAGCAGCATGTTGATCTGCCCGAAGGTGATCGTCTCCCGGGTGCTCTCCACGCCGAGCACGATCAGCACGCCGACCACGAGGGTGAACAGGTGGGGCAGGCGGTGGCGACGGATCACCGGGTCGAGCAGCCACTTGGTGGTGACCACCACGCCGAGCAGGGTCAGCCCGGTGAAGATCGCCACCGTGGCACCCAGCTTCAACCAGGAGAACGGCAGTAGGAACAGAGCCGCGAAGGGCGGGTAGGTGAAGTACAACTCGCCCTGCACCCGGTCCGGCTGCACGTAGTCGTACAGCGGATTGCCGGCAGCCCACCAGTCCATGGCCGCCATGTAGATCTTCAGGTCGAAGAAGTCGTGGGTGCGTCCCGGCAGGTAGAGGGCGGGAAGTGCCGCCGCCAACGCCAGCGCTCCCACGATCCGGCGGGCCGTACGGCTACCCGAATCGTCCAGCTCGACGCTCGGTGGTGTGGCGGGTTCGGCGGACACGGGGAAGACCTTAGCGGTCGGTGACCGTGGCGGCGCGGAGCCACGAGACTTGGCCTGCGCGTAGGCTGTCCCGGTGGCTGATCTTCTCGTCTGGATCGACTGTGAGATGACCGGGCTGGACCTCGGCGGTGACAAACTTATCGAAGTCGCCGCGCTGGTCACCGATCCCGATCTCAACGTGCTCGGTGACGGCGTCGACGTGGTGATCCACGCCGACGACGCCGCGTTGGACGCGATGCCCGAGATCGTCCGGACGATGCACGGCAAGTCGGGGCTGACCGACGAGGTACGCCGCTCCACCGTCACCCTGGCCGAGGCGGAGGACCGGGTGCTCGACTACGTCACCCGCCACGTCAAGGATCCGCGTACCGCCCCGCTCTGCGGCAACTCGATAGCCACCGACCGTGGCTTCATCGCCCGGGACATGCCCCGCCTCGACGCCCACCTGCACTACCGCATGATCGACGTCTCCTCGATCAAGGAACTGTGCCGCCGCTGGTACCCCCGGGTGTACTTCGGTCAGCCGCAGAAGGGCCTGGCGCACCGGGCACTGGCCGACATCCGGGAGAGCATCCGGGAGCTGGAGTACTACCGGCGCACCATCTTCGTCCCCCTGCCCGGGCCCGACGTGGAGAGCGCCAAGGCCATCGCCGGCGAACTCTGACCGCCCCCAGGCTGCCGCGGTTTGCCTGTCGCGGCTCGGCGGCAACCCGCTGGACGTGGTCGGCCGTGGTGGGGGTATGATTTCACCGCACCCGCCCCGGGCGATCGACCGGGCGCGGCGGCATGGTGGCTGTAGCTCAGTTGGCAGAGCACCGGGTTGTGGTCCCGGTTGTCGTGGGTTCAATTCCCATCAGTCACCCGGCTAGTGGATCTGCTCCACAGCAGTTCAGGCCCCGTCTTCAGACGGGGCCTGACGCGTTGTAGGGGGCTGGTAGGGGAGTTCTTTCCCGCCGGTGAGACAGGCGAGGCGACGGCGGCCTCCTACCGGCAACGGCCGCCGTCGCGCAGGTGCTCAGGTCGTGGGCGCCTCGCTGGGCGAGAGGTCCGGGTCGGCCGAGTCAGACTCCATCGGCTCGTACGGCAGGGCGCTGCCCTTGACGTACTCCTCCCAGCTCATGTTCCAGTCGGTCCAGCCGTTGCCGAGCTGGAGCTTGCGCTCGGTGCCCTTGACGACGATCGGATCACCGACCCTCGTGTTCTTGAACAGCCAGGCGCCGTTGGCCATCGAGACGTTCACGCAGCCGTGCGAGACGTTCGTCGTGCCCTGCTGCCCCTCCGACCACGGTGCCGCGTGGATGAACTCGCCGCCCCAGGTGAGCCGCTGCGCGTAGTCGATCTTCGTCCGGTACCCCTCATCGGGACCCAGCTCGTCGTACGTGTCGAAGACCGTCTTGCGCAGCTTCTCCATCACCACCATGGTGCCGCTGGAGGACGGGGTGCTCTTCTTGCCCAGGCTCACCGGGATCGTCTTGATCTTCTCGCCGTTCTTGGTGACGGTCATCCGCTTGGTGCGGTTGTCCACCGTCATCAGCAGCTTCGGGCCGATGGCGATGTCGACGGTCAGGTCGGCCCGGCCGTACCAGCCGTCGCCCAACGGCAGCCCGCCGGCCTGCACCCGGTACGACACCTTGCTGCCGGCCTGCCAGAACTCCTTCGGCCGGTACCGGATCTCGGTGGGGCTGACCCAGTGCCAGATGCCCTCCTGGGCCGGCTCCGAGGTCACCGTCATCCGGCGTTGCAGGTCGGCCCGGTACTTCTCCGGGATGTCCCGGCCAAATTTCACGATCAGTGGCATGGCCACCCCGACCGTCTGGTCGTCGCCGAGGAAACTGCTGATCCGTACCTGCTTTTCCGGCTCCTCCATCACGGTGAAGGCGCTGGTCGCGGTCACCGGCAGGCCGTCGTCGCCGGTCGCGGTGACGGTGGCGGTGTACGAGGCGCCGTAGGTCAACGCCGCCGACGGCTGCCAACTGCGGCCGTCGGAGGCGAGGTCACCCTCGACCGCCTCACCCTCGGCGTCGGTCAACTCGACAGTGACGTCCTCGGCCTGCTCGGCGGCGAAGGCGATCGCCGCCGACGCCGGCACGTCCTTGGCGTCAGCGGCCGGTTCGCTGATGCTCACCGTCGCCTTCGCGGCCGGCTGATCGGCGCCGTCCTGCCACCCCGGCCCCTTGTCGCCATCCTTACCGCCGGTGCAGGCGGAGGTCAGTGCCAACGTCAGAGCGAGCAGGCCCGCGACGAGCACCCCCCGCCTCCGGTTGCGCTGGTCCCGAATCCGCATGGTGTCCTCACAGTCGTGGTCCGCTTCCCGTCCACATCACTGACGCACGAGTTCACGTACCCGTTGCGACAAGTGAACCGAAACACGTCGAGCGGGATGTCCGGATGGTGACATATTTAGTCCGGTCAGACGGCCGGACCGGCGCCACCGTCCGGAACTGGCAGCGCACTGCCCTTGACGAACTCCGACCAGCTCAGGTTCCAAGCGGTCCAACCATTGCCGGCCGCCAGCTTACGTTCGGTGCCGGTGATGGTGATCGGATCACCGATCTTCGTACGTTGGAAGAGCCAGCGGGCGTTCGCCATCGAGACGTTCACGCAGCCGTGGGAGACATTCTGCCGCCCCTGGACGTGCTCCGACCAGGGTGCCGCGTGGATGTACTCGCCGCCCCAGGTGAGTCGCTGGGCGAACTCGATGTCCGTAACATACCGGTTCTCCGGATCCGGGTCGTCCATCGTGTCGAAGACCGTCGCTTCCTTCTTCTCCATCACCACAAGGGTGCCGCTGGACGACGGGGTCTTCTTCTTGCCCAGGCTGACCGGCAGCGTCTTGATCAGCTGCCCGTCCTCGTACACCCGCATCCGCTTGTCGGAGTTGGTCACCTTCATCTCGAAAGCCGAGCCGATCTTCGCGGTGGCGTTGCGGTCGACGTTGCCGAACCGGCCGTTGCTCAGCGGAATGCCGGCCAGGGCGATGCGTACGGTCAGCTTGGTGCCGGCCTTCCAGTAATCCGGCGCGCGGTAGTACGCCTGCGTACCGTTGCTCACCCAGTGCCAGGCACCCGGCTGTGGCGGGTCGGACTGCACGAACATCCGCTTCTGCACCTTGGCCCGGTCCTTCTCCGGGATGCCCGGGTGGAACTCCGCCACCACCGGCATCGCCACCCCGTACGTCCGGTCGTCGAACAGGTACAGCCCCGACGTGATCATCGAGCCCGGCTTCGCCATCGTGGTGAACGTGCTGGTGCCCTCGCTCACCGCGCCGTCCGGCCCCTTCGCGGAGACCGTGGCAATGTAGCGGGTCGACCACGTCAACGGGGCCGACGGCACCCACGACGACCCGTCCGTACGCAGCTTGCCCTTGACCGTCTTGCCGTCCTCGGTCTTGAGGGTGACCTGCGACACCTCGCCGCCGCCCGGCAGCTTCGCGCCGATCTCCACGCTGACCGGCCGATTCTTCGCCCCGTCGGCCGGGCTCACCGTCAGCGGCGGGCCACTCGGCACCTCCGGCGCTCCGGACGTGTCCGGCGTCCCGGTGCCGGACGCTCCGGGTGTCTGACCGGGTACGAACTCGGCCGGCGCGCGATCCTCGCCGCAGCCCGACAATGCCAGCGACGCCACCAGCCCCAAGGCGCTAAACAACGCCCCGGCCCGCGCGAACCTGCCCATCCCCACCCCTGTCGTTGCGCACCTGGCGGACATCGTGCCGCATCGCTGCCGCCCGGCATCACCCCGGTCCCACACTTTGCAAGGGGTTCTCGTCAAATGTCCGGAAAGCTCGACCGAAGGTAGGACCCCGGGATCTGATTGGAACCCGGTTCAGAGTGCGTGCTAGTGTTTCCCCCGTTGTCAGCGAGCGCCGCTAGCTCAACTGGCAGAGCAGCGGACTCTTAATCCGCGGGTTCGGGGTTCGAGTCCCTGGCGGCGCACCAACGAGCAAGGCCCTGACCTGGTAGAACTCTGCCAGTCGGGGCCTTTTTCGCGTACGCCGGTGGTGGGTGGTCGCTCGCTGGGTGCTCGGGAGCCGTTGGACCGGGTCGGCGTGTCCTGGACGCGATGTACCGATGAGCGAGCTCCCGTCGAAGTCTCTCGTTGGCCGTTAGGCTGACCGCGTGGTGGCGCAGTCCCGGGTTCGTGTGCAGGGGGATCTCTACCATCCGGTCGTGCCGTCCGGTGCGGTCTATGTCGGGCGGCAGGGGTTCGGGCTGCGGCGTTCGCCCTGGGCCAATCCGTTCAGTCTTCGACAGCATGATCGGGTCGAGGCGTTGCGCCTGTATCGGCAGTGGCTTGTGAGCCAGCCGGCGCTTGTCGAGCGGGCGCGTCGGGAACTCGCCGGGAAGCAGTTGGCGTGTTGGTGCCGCGTTGAGGATGCCTGCCACGCTGATGTGCTGGCCGAGGTCATCGGTTGACGTGTAGTCGGTATCGAGTGGTGGGTCGTCTGGGTGCGTAGACGCCGCCGATGCTGAAGGAATGCGGTCTTGCCGCCTGGTTGCCCACGTAGAAGGCGACGTCGCGGTCGGACGCGCAGAGCTGGCCGAGGAACTTTCGTCTGAGCTGATCCGCAGCCTCCGCGTCGGTGAGCTGGGTCAGGCGACGTTGTAGGGCCACGAACTCCCAGTCCCACAGTGTCTGTTGGTGCCCGCGGCAGCGGCGGTCTGCGCACCGGTAGCGGTAGGAGCCGGTGAATCGTGGTGCCTGGAGAGGGGTGGGCTTGGACGGCTCCAACAGGTCGAGCTGGTTGAGGTAGCCCGCTATCTTTCTGCGGTCTTCCGCCGACCAGCCGCGATGGCGCTTGATCTGCATGGACGAGACATCGGCGACGCGGATCAGGGCGATCGATCGGGCGCTCGGGGCGTCGCGGGTCTGCTCGTTGAGCCGGCACATGGAGTCTTCGACGAGTGGATCGAGGAGATTGCGACGTGACTGCTGGTTGGCAAGGTGCTGCTCGGTGGTGATGGTGTCCACGATCGGCGTCCAGCTCTCGTGGCGCACGTCTTTCTTGGCGGGCATTGCCTGGAGCCGGACGATGTCGTACTTGCGAAACCTGCTGTCGGCAGCGAGTTCCCGAAAGTGGATCGGGTAGAGGCGCGTCCAACGCGTCCAGGGCGGGTCAAGCCCGAGCGCACCGACGCAGACCGTCTCCCCGTAACGGGCGGAGGGACTGGGCGCCGCCTTCACGGTGATCAAGAGGCGAAGTGTCACTGGTCGTGTCAGTACTGGTTTGGACGACGGGTGCTCGTTCGCGCTCGGTCCCCACAACGGAAGTTGTCCCAACAGAACCACCAGCATCGCTTAATGTGGCCATCTGTGCACTTCTCGTTACATAGATAGCTTCGCATATCAAGCTGCTGGGCGCTAGCCATGGGCGGTGCGACCGACCTGTGCCGATTGGGTGCCCTGTAGGCAGTGGCTGTTGGGCGTGGATAGGGGGTTAGCTATGCGTCGGGTCGTGCGCAGGTCGGTGCGGGCCATTCTTGTGGACGAGGACGACCGCCTTGTGCTGATCAAGCGGAACAAGCCCGGCCAGGCGCCGTACTGGACGACGCCGGGTGGTGGCGTGGAGTCGACGGATGTCTCTCTGGAGGCTGCGCTCCGTCGGGAGTTGCAGGAGGAACTCGGTGCCGAGGCGGACCGGTTCGTCCAGGTGTTCCTGTTCACCGCACCCGCTGGTGAGGGCGTTTCTGTGCAGCACTTCTTCGTCTGTCGGCTACTTGAGCTGCGGGAAGATGCTCGAAGCGGGCCGGAGTTCGATGATCCGTCGCGTGGTGGCTACCAGCTCGACCGGGTGACGATCGAGAAGCTGCCTGCGGTGGATCTCAAGCCGGAAGGGCTGACCGAGTTCATCACCTCCAACAGGGAGTCTCTGCTCTCGGTGTAGGCAGCTCGGCAGAGCATCCTTGCTTGGAGTCGGCGTCGCCCCGCTGCCGCACAACCCCTACGCTGGCGGCATGAGGGAACCCAGTGCGGACCGGACCTACGCCACGCCGGATGACCTCCCGGTCTCGGCTTTGCTGCCTGAGCTGCTGCGAAGTGTTCGTGAGGGGCAGGTCGTCTACCTC
Source organism: Verrucosispora sp. WMMD573 (assembly GCF_027497175.1). Classification (NCBI taxonomy): domain Bacteria; kingdom Bacillati; phylum Actinomycetota; class Actinomycetes; order Micromonosporales; family Micromonosporaceae; genus Micromonospora; species Verrucosispora sp. WMMD573. The sequence goes on from NZ_CP114901.1 coordinate 2,707,834, forward strand.
AGCGAGCAGGATGAACCGATCGCCGCTGTCGTGCCGCTGGAGGTAGCGAGGGCGGGCCTGGCGGCGTTGGGCCGATCCGACGAAGGGCTGCGGTGACGGTCCTGCCTGGTACCTGTTGATGAATCAGCGCCCGGCGGCGCCGGCCGAGTCGATCCCTGACGAGATCCGTGTCGAGGTGGAGACGCTGTGGCGCTACCACGACATGGGCCACGAGCTGAGGCCGTGTGACGTGGGGATCGGGCTGGGCAGCCATGACCTTGGTGTCGCGGTGATCGCGACGCGCTTGTTCCACGAGGGATTGTTTCCCTGGATCGTGTTCACCGGGGCGAACGCGCCGACGACGGTGGAGCGGTTCCCTCGTGGCGAGGCCGTGCACTACCGCGAATACGCGATGGAGCAGGGCGTGCCGGCGGACTCGATTCTCGTGGAGCCACGTGCCACGAACACCGCCCAGAACCTGGAGTACACCCGGCAGCTCCTGGCCGAACGGCGTATCCCGGTGCGGTCAGCGCTGATCATGTCGCGGCCGTACCAGCAGCGCCGGGCGTACGCCACCTGCAGGCTGATGTGGCCGGAGGTCGACGTGGTCTGCGCGTCGAACCCGTTGGCACTCGACGACTACGTGCGCAGCATCGGGGACCCGCGGCGGGTGGTGGAGATGCTGGTCGGTGACACCCAGCGGATCGAGGTGTACGCCGAGCGCGGGTTCGCGATCCCACAGGAGATGCCGGACGAGGTCCGGGTCGCTTTCGAGCGACTGGTGGCGGCCGGTTACACGAGCCGGCTGGTCTGACGACGGCTACCAGCGCGGTCCACCCGACCGGACGCCCATTCGTTCACTGAGTTCGACGGCCAGACGGGGCGGGCGGGGGCGGATGAGGATGTCCCGGACGAGGTCGCGGGAGAGCCGGTGGTAGCGCACCTGGTCTGGGCCGATGACCTCCGCGTCCAAGAGCGCGCCGAGGGCGTCGTCGATGCGGTTCCAGCGCGCCAGCGCTCGCGCGGTCTCGATGGCGTGGCGGACCTGCCGCTCGATGGGCAGGGCACCGGTATCGAGTGGGGTACCTATGGCGATGGCGCGTTGCACGTCGCCGAGTTCCATCGCCACGGTCGTCTTGTGGATCGACACGTTGGTGGGGCCGAAGGCGGTCCACACGTGGTTGTCGTCGGCGCCGAGTCGGGTCGCTGCGGCGTCGGCTTCGGCGATGTGGATGTCTGCGGAGGCGCGGTCGTCGTCGCGGGCGGCGGCGAGGGCGCAGACGAGGTGCAGGCTGCCGTAGACCGACAGCAACTGCGGTGTGGGCTTGGTCAGCCGTGATTCGAGGAACTGCGCTGCGATGGCGGCGAGGCCTCGGGCCTGCGCGTATTCACCGATCGCAATCAGAGAGTGCGCGGCGGAGCGGCTGAGCGAGCCGATGACGACGTGGTCGTGGCTGGCGTTGGCGGCGGCCAGCCCTCGACTGGCCGCGGTCCATGCGAGATCACCTTCGCCGAGCTTGGTGAGGAACAGCGCGGCGAGCTGGTGGGCATAGGCGGTCATCGCGTGTGCACGCTGGCCGTCGTCTCCGTCGTAGGCCTCGGTGGCGGTCAGGCAGTCGTGGATGAGGTACGGAAGCCGGCGAGCGAGGGTGCCGTATCGCGAATGCTGGTAAGCGGTCCAGATCTCGGCCACGTCATTCTCGATCTCACGCATGGCAGGCGCATCGACAGCAGCCGGACTGGCCAGAGCTGGCGCGAGGTGCCGGTAGTCGTGAAGCGCGGCGCGCAACGCGGGAATGGTTTCACGCCCTGAGTCGTCGGACCACTCGAACAAGCTCGGTGCGCCGATGAGGTCCCCAAGAGAGACATCGAGGGCCCTGGCGATTGCCCGAATGACCGAGAGGCGGTCCAGGTCGGCGCGGTTCGTCTCGACCTTGCGTAGCCACTCCTGGGTCTTGCCGACCAGTCCGGCCAGCACCTCCTGGGAAAGCCCTCGCCGCCGCCGGTAGAAGGCGACGCGCTGGCCGATGGTCATGTCGTCCGTCATTCCTCGCACACCATCACCCTGCCCGCTGATGTCCGCCTGACCCGGTACGAATTTTCCCGGTCCCTTCGACAGGTCGCCCCTACGTTCAGTGCACCCCAGGTCACCTTCGCATGTCGATGCCTAGGCCTGGATCGCCTGACAGAGAGCTGCGGATGGAGGAATCGATGACCGGCTTACCAAAGCGCGGCTCGAATCGCCGGCTCGGACTGTCCTGGAGCGCACCGTATCGGAGTCTTCCTCGCCTGCGTACCGCCATCGGGGCTGCGTGGGTGAGTGATCGGCGGTCTGCCCGAGGCCGCCGTGCGGCGGCGGTGGGCTCGCCCTTCCCCCGGCGAGCCCACCGCTCACCGTCTCGAACGGACGTGCTGGCATGACGGTGTACGTCTCGCGTCATGCGAAAGCCGACCACCTCTGGCGACAGACGTTGATCGCCGAGGGCCCCGCGCCACAAACGACTCGCCCGGCTGATCCGCCGCTGCTCACCCATGCCTGGCGTCAACTGTTCGAGCGGCAGGTCCGGGAAGCCGGCCGCCGATGACCGGCGACCGGGACCAGGGCCCGGCCCGAGCGAATGGTGCAGCCGTGTTCCGGCAGGAACATCTGCCAATGCAGCCATTGTGGCTTTGCCGGCGGTGCGGTCAGCCGTGGCCGTGCGGCGCGGCGAAGCTCGCCCTCGCGGTCGAGTACCGGGACAGCCCGGTGAGCCTGTTCCTCTACCTGGCCAGCTGCCTGCACGACGCGATCGATGATTTGCACCGGCTCAATCCCAGTGAGGCGGGTGGTACCGCCTCACTGTTTGACCGGTTCCTCGGGTGGCCCGCCCGTACCCACGCCTACCGAGCCAACGCCGCCACGGCGATCGGGAACGAGGAGACTTCGTGAACGGCATCGGCCTCATCAGCGTCAATCGTCAGCCGGCGATCGCCAGCAGGTTCCACACACTGGTCGTGCAGCCCACCAGCTTCTGCAACCTCGACTGCACCTACTGCTATCTGCCCGACCGCAGAATCATCCGCCTGATGACCGATGCCGTCGCGCAAGCCTGCGCCGAATCGATCGCCCAGCAGAACAGCAGTCATCCGGTCAGGAGCAAGAAGAAGTAGTTCGGCAGCTGGCAGCATCGTCCGACGCGGGGTGGCGCGTCCACCCCGCGCTCGAACAGGTTGAGGAGACATGCGGACGACGATCGTGGGTGACGTCACCATTCTCCTGCCGGACCTCGATCCGGAAGATCTCGACCAGGTCAGCGATCTGTCCGACAGTGACGTCCGCGACGGCCTTGTCGATGGGGTCTCCTGGCGTGGTGAGCAGCTTGTGGATCAGAGCATCCGAGGCAGCCGGATCACCGGCGCGGACCTCGGTGAGATCAGCTGGGAGGCCGGCGCCTTCTACGGGTGCGAGATTGTCGGGACGGACCTGTCCGGCGCGACCCTGACCGGCATCAGCATCGAGCGATGCTCGTTCACGGGATCCCGGTTCACCGGCACTCGGTTCATCGACGTCCGCCTCAAAGACGTTTTGTTCGACAATTGCCGGTTCGACTACGCCACCCTGAACCGAGTCAGCACTGTCGGCTCGGTTGCCTTCACTAACTGCACCCTCGGCCACGGCAGTTGGTCGTCCTGTCGCCTGTCCGGCATCGCCCTGCGCTCCTGCGATCTTAGCGACCTGGAGCTGGAATCCTGCCGCCTCGACGGCGCTGATCTGCGGGGCAGCCGGTTGCACCACTTAAGGACACCGTTGGACAACCTTCACGGCGTCGTTCTCGGTGAAGACCAGATTCCTGACCTCACCCGCTTAGCCGTTGAGGCGCTGAACATCGTCGTCCGCCCCAAGGGCTGACCGAAGCCGAGAAACACCTGGTCCCGTAGCCGGGTAGCTAGCGCGCCGACTCGTTGTGCTTGCGGACGAGGTCGGGCAGCTCGGCCAGTGAGTCGAGCTGGAACAGGCACCGGTCGCTGACCGCCTCGTCACCGAGGATGTAACCCCACGGGCCGCGCCGGACCAGGGCGGTCGCGATACCCGCCTCCTGCGCCGGCCGGATGTCGTTGTCCAACCGGTCCCCGACGTAGAGCACCTGGTCAGCCGGGCATCCTGCCTCGGCGATCACGCGATCGAAGAATGCTGCGGAGGGCTTCTCCACACCCCAGCCGTCCGAGGTGCCGATCACGTCGACCGGTAGGTCCAGGGCACGCAGGATCGTCTCCGCCCGCGCCGTCTGGTTGCCGGCCAGGCCAACCTGTAGCCCTGACTCGCGCAGCGCGGCCAGGCACGGCCGAGCATCCGGATAGAGGTTCCCCTCGGTGAAGGACTCCGGCTGGCCCGCCGCCGTCCGACGCTCCCGCTCCTCGGCCAGGTCGAAGCCTGGCCGGAAGACCTGGAACGTCTCCCGGTAGTCGAGGCCGCGAGCGATGATCGCCCCGAAGACCGCCGAGAACGTGTGGCGCGGCACCCCGATCCAGTCCGCCCAGGTGCCGTACTCCCGGGACTCGTCGACGATGGTCTCGCCCACATCGCAGAACACGCTCGCGATCACCCGGCGATTGTGCCCGGTGCTCCCATCAGGATCAACGTGCAACACGAGCCGGGCCAGTACGGCGGACTACCTGCTTGAGGTCGCGACTCCGTCCTCAAGGTAGACACCACCGCGTCCGATGGCGGCGACCGCTGCGGCTACCCGCCGAGCCAGCCGAGGAATCAAAACCTCGCCGAGGTGTTCCGGTTCGACGAACTCGTACCGGTTCAGCTCGTCTGGGCACAGGCGGATCGTCGCGATCTGGTCCGCTGTCAGCACGCCGCCATCGAATACGAACATGAGTCCGCCGTCCCACGGTGGGCTGGCCGGCACCCAGTCGACGCACAGCAGCGCTCCCGCGAGCACCGACAGGCCCAGTTCCTCCCTGACCTCGCGGACACATGCGTCCGCCGGGGACTCGTCCGGTTCCACTGTCCCGCCGGGAATCTCCCACACGTCCTTGTAGGTCGGGTGGACCACCAACACCCGACCGGCCTCGTCACGCAGGACGATGCCGGCGGCGGCGCGGACGCGCGTCACGTTGGCAATGTACGAAAGATCAGGTTTGGTCTGTGTCTCGGCCACGCGACCGACCCTACGGCCTCGCCTCGTGCGTTTCGCCCGGATCGAGCTGGGCTGGCGACCGTAGTGTGTGGCCCTCAGCTTCGCTCCGAGCCCAGGGGGCTGGCGGGGGATTCATCTCAAAAGATGAGATACGGGCGTCTGCGCTTCAAGATTCTTTCACCTGTTATCGCGGGGAATTCGTGCTGACGGAGACCAATGCGGGTCAGCCCGTGCTGACGCGTCCTGCCGTCATGATCGACCGCTGGTGTATGTGGTTGACAGGGCGCTGCTGGCGGAGGCGTACTGGGATGCACGCGACCGCTTGACGGTCTGCCTGCCGGGTTCGATCGGCCGATGTGGTGGCGCTCCTTTGGAGCGTCGCCTGTCGTTCGAGGGCTCAGGACTGGGCGGGCAGGTCAAAGGGTTCTGAGTGACAGGGGGACCGCGATGAAGGATCTTTCCCCGGCTGATTGAGCCGGTGCGCCGCCGCAGCCTCACCGTCGGTGGCTGCCGGGTTCGGCGCCGCCCCTGTCCACCCCTCGCGCGAGGCCCGAGCCCAGCGTGATCGCGTCTGAACGCACTTCTCGCTGATGTACGCCTTCCGTGCGTCGCTGTCAGGGTCACTTGGCGTGGCTCCGTGGCGTACCCGTCTATGCGCCTCCTGGGGGCGGGCTTGTCTCTTGACAACTCCACAGTGGTAGCGCTCGCCCACTCTGACCTCCGGGTCTGGGAGGGCTGCCGCTGCCCGTGCCCCTCGTCCGCTGCTGGGCGTCTGTCGGGCGATCTTCGTGTTTCCACCCGATGCCGTGCTTGGCCGGCGTCGGTGACCTTATCGACAAGGAGTTCCGTTGTTGTTCCCCATGCTTTCGACCACCGCCGTGGCCGCTGGTGGTGACAGTTCCCGGCTTGGCCCCCGTTCCGGGGTCGGGCTGGCCGTCCGGGTTGGTGTCGGTCTTCGACCGGACTCCCGGACGGACCCCTGGTCCGTTCTCACATCGCAGGTCAGCCGGTCTGCCAGCGGTGGCTGGTTGTCCTGCGACAGACCCCTGCTGGTCTCGGGTCTCTCCCCCTGGGGAGACCACATGCGTATCGGAGAAGGAGGTGATGGTGGATGGATGATCCGGTTCTGCGGGTGCAGTCGCAGTTGACCGCCCGTGATCGGGTGTTGCTGGGCTGGCTGTACGACCACGGGGTGCTGACGTCGTTCCAGATCGCGCATGCCCTGTTCCCGTCGCTGGATTTCTGTCAGCGCCGGTTGTTGACGTTGTACCGGCTGCGGTTGATCGGGCGGTTCCGGCCGCAGCGCGCCGACGGCGGCTCGTACCCGTATCACTACGTCATCGACCAACTCGGCGCGGAGGTCGTGGCCGCCGGCCGCGATGAGCGGCCACCACGTCGTGATCACGCCCGGGTGGAGCGGCGACGGTGGACGTCGAGCCGCACCCTGGAGCACCGGCTCGGGGTGAATGGCTTCTTCACCGACCTCGCCGGCTACGCCCGCACCCGGGAACGGCTCTGCCTGGGGCAGGCGGTGCGCGACGCCGACGGCCGAGTGTTGTGCTTCCACCGTGGGGGTCCGGAGGCTCCGGCCAACTCCCGGCAGCCGGTGCTCAACCGGGCGGCCTGGCGGTTTCTGGCCAGGCACTCCACCCATGAGTTGCCGATCATCGTCGGTCCACCGTACGACCGGGACATCGACGGTTACGTCGAGATCGGCGGCCAGCGGCCTGACGATGTTCCGTTCGACGACTACCTGGCCAACTGGCCCGGGTAGGCCACGCAGGCAGGCCGGCGGCGCAGATCACGCACTGCGCCGCCGGCCCCCGCCCAGGTTTCAGCTGGTCGCCGGCTCGCTGGTCGGAGTCGGCTGGACGCGCTCGAACCGTATCCGGCTCAGCCAGCCCGGCAGGTCGCTGAGTGCGTACAGTTCGCCGTGCACGTCGGCGTCGATGGCGGTCGGCTGGATGGGGAAGTTGCCGATGATGGCGGACTCGTAGCCACCCCAGGGCTTGGGGCGTACGGCGAAGGCGAGGGTCGAGCAGTAGTCGCTGGCGACGTAGGTGCCCCAGGCTTCCGGGGTGGCGGATCCCCGGTACACCACACCGCCGGTGACCGAGCAGCTTTCCGTCATGTAGTGCTCGTACTCGAAGACCGGGTCGGTGTACTTCACGCCTGGCCGGCACTGCTCCGGGTCGAACACCGGGGTGCCCTCGCGGCAGGACCAGCCGAGGTTCGCGCCACGCTGCCACGGGCGGATGTGGTTGATTTCTTCGACCAGGCCCTGGCCCACGTCACCGATCCACAGTGAGTTGTCGACCTTGTCGACCGAGAAGCGCCACGGGTTGCGCAGCCCGTAGAGCCAGATCTCCGGCCGCGCGCCGGGGGTGCGGACGAACGGGTTGTCGCGGGGTACGCAGTAGGGCTTCGCGCCGCAGCTGCGGTTGACGTCGATCCGCACGATCTTGCCGAGCAGGGTGCCCAGGTCCTGACCGGCCTTGTACGGGTCGTTGGCGTGGCCGCCGTCGCCGAGGGACCAGTAGAGGTAGCCGTCGCGGTCGAACGCCACCTGTCCGCCGTTGTGGTTGTTGTACTCGGCGTGCTCCTGCGTGAGCAGCACCTGTAGCCGTTCGGGAGCGCTGATCGGCAGTCGCGCCAGGGTCAGTTCGCCGTCCGGAAGACTGGTGTAGGCCACGTAGAGCATCCCGCTCCGCGCGAAGTTCGGCGCGGGGGTGATGCCGAGCAGACCGCGCTCGTTGCCCGACGTGTCGACCCGGGCGGTCAGGTCGAGCACCGGGTCGGCCGCCAAGCCGGTGTCGGGGTGGTAGACGCGGACGGTGCCGCTCTTCTCCGCGATCAGCATCCGGCCGTCGGGCAGCCCGGCGAGTGCGATTGGACGCCGCAGACCGAAGGCCACCTGCTCGGATACCACGGTCAACTCGGTGAGCGGCACCGGGCCGGGGCGGGATGCGCCGGCCGTGGCGGTGCCGGCGACCGACGCCGACAGGAGCGCGGACAGGACCAGAACGAGCAACCCGGCCAGCGTGGGGGCTGGGTGCCAACGCCGTCGCGACATCTTTTCAGCTCCTTGAGCAGGTGGAATGGAGTACGCGGTCTGGGAGCGCGTCCAACACTACATCAATCATCATCAATGCATTAACCGATGGCGCGGAGTCGGCGGCCCGGTGGAGTGGTCTTCGTACCGAGCTGAGGGCGAGGTGCTCGCCGGACCTGCGGGTCAGCGATCTGCCGCCCGACGCCCGAAAGCATGTGAACCGGATCGCGTTGTACGACAACGGGCTGGGCCGGGCCGCCAGCGCGCGACCGTCACCCCCACCGCCGGAACGGCGCGGCTACGATCGGCCGGTGGCCCGGTCCCTCGATCGCATCGCCCTGATCTCCGACGTCCACGGCAACCTGACCGCGCTGGAGGCGGTGCTCGCCGACATCGACGTACGCGGCATCGAGCGGATCTTCAACCTCGGTGACTACGTCGGCAAGGGGCCGCGCGGTCGCGAGGTGGTCGAGATCTGCCGGGAACGCTGCGAGGTCAACATCCTCGGCAACTGGGACGATTTTCTCCCCGACCCGGACCGGACCTACGACAACGAGGCGATGGCCTGGTGGCTGGCGCAGCTCGCCGCCGGCCAGGGCGACTGGCTGCGCGGCCTGCCGTTCAGCCACGACTTTGTGCTCAGCGGGCGGCGGGTGCGGCTCTTCCACGCGTCGGCGACAAGCGTGCACCGTCGGGTCCGGTTCGACCACGACGAGGCCGAGTTCCTCGGCATGTTCGCCAACACCCCGGCCACCGGCGACGGACCGGCGCCCTCGGTCGTGGGCTACGGCGACACCCACGATCCGTTCTACGAGGTGGACCGGGACCGCCGCACCCTGTTCAACACCGGCAGCGTCGGCAACGCCATGGGCGATCCGACCCCGGTCTACGTGATCCTCGAAGGTGTCCTCGACGCGGCGGCCGACGCGCCGTTCTCGATCCAGTTCGTCCGCGTGCCGTACGACTTCGAGGCCGAGTTGGCCGTGGCGGCCCGGCTGGGCATGCCCGAGTTGGCGGGGTACGTCTCGGAGTTGCGGCACGGCATCTACCGGGGCGCGATGCACGCTCCGGACGGACCGAGGTACCACAGGCGGCCGAGACCGCAACAACCGGCCGCCTGACCGGTCCGGCACCGCCGTCGTACGCACGGCAACGGGTGACCTGGGGACGGTCAGCGGCTGAAACCGTAACCGTGGCGGGCATCTGCGCTGTGCTCCGGGTCACTGCGAGAGCGTCGCGTCGAGCATCGTCGCGAGGTGCTCGGCCGCTGCCGCGGTGTCGTAGTCGGGATCGTGGAGCTGCTCGGCGACGATCGCGTCGATGCCGCCACCGACGATGATCGCCGTTGTGCGCGTGTCGATGTCGCCGCCGCCGCGCGCGAGTCGGGCTGCGTCGATGAGCTCGGCCAGGGGCTGCCAGCGGGCGGCTGGATCGTGGTCGCCGTCGTCGTGCACCATCGCCTCGATGATCATGCGGGTGTGCCGGGGATGCTCCCGCAGGTGCCCGACCATCGATCTGACGTACGCGGCGGGCCGGTTCGCGGTGTCGGCGGCCTCGACCGCGGCGGCGACGTCTCCGACGAGGGCGGTGAGGGCGTGTTCGTGCGCGGCACGTACGACGGCGGCCTTGGTGGGGAAGTGATAGAGCACGGCGGCCTTGGTGATGCCGGCGCGCTCGGCGATGGCGGCCAGTGAGGCACCCGAGTAACCCCGGTCGGCGACCAGTTCGATGGTGACCTCGATCAGTTGGGCGCGGCGGGCGCGCTCGATCAGGGTCGGTTCGCCCGTCGCGCCGTCTCGTCTCCTTGTCACAAGGCAGATTCTACCGTACGGTCGAAAAATCTACCGATCGGTTAGGAGGTGCCATGCGAACCTGGTTGATGAGGGCTCTCAACCGGTTGCGGCCCAGGTCACGGTGGTCACGGCTGGTCCTGGCCGGGCTCGGATTGATCGCGCTGGTGGTCACCTTCGCCATTCGCCAGCCCGCTCCGATCGGTCACTGGGACAGTGCCGACGGGCAGGACCGGTTCCTGCGGGCCTACACGGAGGCATTCGCCGCTCTGCCCACCCCGGCGGAGACCATCGACGTACGCACCGACTTCGGCATCGTGCGCGTCTACCGCTTCGCCGGCACCGGCGCGCAAGGCGGTGCGACCAGCCCGTTGCTGCTGCTGCCCGGGCGGGCCTCGGCCACGCCGGTCTGGGCGGACAACATGCCCCTGCTGCTGGCGATCGGCGACGTCTACACCGTCGATCTGCTCGGCGAGCCGGGCATGAGCGTGCAGAATCGCCCGATCGACAGCGACGCGGCGCAGGCCGAGTGGTTGCACCAGACCCTCCAGGCGCTCCCGCCGGACAGGTTTCACCTGGTCGGTCTCTCGATCGGGGGCTGGACCGCGGTCAACCTCGCGCTGCATCGACCGGAGCGCATCGCGTCGATGACCCTCATCGACCCGGTCTACGTCTTCGCCGACCTGCCGTTCGGCACCATCGTGCGCTCCATCCCGGCTGCACTGCCCTGGCTGCCGAGATCGTGGCGGGACAGCTTCAACTCGTACACGGCTGGCGGCGCTCCGGTCGAGGACGAGCCGGTGGCCGACATGATCGAAGCCGGCATGCAGCACTACAAGCTCCGGCTGCCGCAGCCCACCCGGATCAGCGAGGAACGACTCCGTCGACTCGACCTGCCGGTCCTGGCGATCATCGCTGGGGAGTCGGTGATGCACGATTCGCAGTCGGCCGCCGGGACCGCACGCCAAACCCTGCCCCGGGGCACCGTCCGGCTCTACCCGAACGCCTCCCACGCCGTGAACGGCGAGCAGCCCGAACGGATCGCCGAGGATATCGCCGGTTTCGTCGAGGAGACTGCCTGACCACCGCTGACCGAGTCCGGCGGGTTCGGTCAGAAGAGTGTGGTGGGCTCGACCGGGATCGGCTCGGGCAGCGGGTCCAGCTGCGGCACCTGGGCGCGTACCTCGTCGTGGAAGCGGCGGGCCAGCATCGGCGCGTCGGCGTTGTCCGGGGTGTGGATGAAGACGGTCGGCGACCGGCCCTCGCGCAGCCACGCCGCGGTCACGTCCACCCAGCGCCGCCAGCCCTCGACGGTGCGCGCCGGGTCGTCGCGACCGAGGTAACGGACGATCGGCCGATCGGTGAGCGCGACCGTACGCAGCGGCATCCTCGGCTTCTTCGTCCAGGCATCCCGCTCGGCGTCGCTGGTCGGCGGGTCGGTGAAGAACGCGGTGGTGTCGAACGGGATCCACTCGGCGTCCGTCTCGGCCAGCGTCGTCTCCAGCAGCCGGGTGGCGCGGGGCTCGGTGAAGAAGGCCGGGTCGCGCACCTCCACGGCGGGTCGGTGGGTGGCGGGCAGGCGGCGCAGGAAACGGGCGAGCGTGGGTACGTCGTCCGGGCCGAAGGAGCTGGGCAACTGCACCCAGAGGGCGTACGCCCGGGAGCCGAGCGGCTCGATCGCGTCGAGGAAGGCGCGCATCGGCTGGTCGATGTCGGTGAGGCGGCGCTCGTGGGTGACCACCTTCGGCAGCTTCACCACGAAGCGGAAGTCGGGTCCGGTCTGCTCCGCCCAGGAGGCGACCGTCTCGCGGGCCGGGGTGGCGTAGAAGGTGGTGTTGCCCTCGACCGCGTCGCACCAGCCGGCGTAGTGCCTAAGCCGTTCCTGCGCCGGCAGGGGATGGGGAAGCAGTCGCCCCTGCCAAGACCGGTGGGTCCACATCGCGCAGCCGACGTGCAGTCGCATGGCCACCTGGTCAGCCGGCGTCGACGCGTTCGACGGTGATTGCGGAAACGCCCGCCGTCGCGTCGATGTCGTAGCGGTCCGTTGCCGAGTTCCACTCCGGCGGGGTGAAGGTGGTACCGCCGGCCACCCCCGAGTGGGTGGTGCCGTCGATGGTGACCGAACCGGCGCCGCCACCGGCGCGTACCTGCACGGGCGCGTCGCCGGCCAGGCGGACGACGACCTGGCTCGCTCCGCCGCCGAGCAGGGTGCGCTGCGTCCCCTCCGGTGCGGGCAGCGTCAACTCGATCCGGTTCGCGCCGGCGGTGAACTCGACGTCACCGAGTTGCCCGCCGCGCAGGTCGAGGTGCTGCTCTTTGGCGCCACCGTTGAGTCGGACGTGCCAGCGGACCGACTCGGCCAGCACCGCCTCCACGACCGCCGGGCCGTCCCGGTCGGTGCCGCGCAGGCTGGTCAGCAGGCTGCCGTCGGTGAGGGAGACCGCGGGACGGACGTTGGCGTCGCGGGGGGTCGACACCCGGTACGCGTCGTCGCCGAGGTCGGCGGTGCGCACCTGGATCACGTCGGCACCGTCGAGTAGGACGAAGGTCGCCTCCCGCAGATCGCCGACGGCACCGGTGACGACGTGCCCGTTGCGGCCGTCACCCCGGACCGTCACCCACGTCCAGGTGGCGACCACCACCACGACGATGACCAGTACGGCCGCACCGATCCACCACCACGTCCGTCGTCCGCCGGCCGCCTGAGTGTTCTCCACGTCGCCTCCCGTACATCGATGACCGCACGGATTACTACCCGCCTGTCACCGACTCTTACGCGTGTCACGCCCGGCGGGATCGGCTCAGCGGCAACATGGTTGGAGCAGACATGTCTGAGCGACATGATCATGTCGCTCAGACATGTTGCAGAAGCTTACTGGCTCGGGTGCCCACTACGGACGGTGTGGGATGCGATCCCAGGCCGGGTGCAGGGTGGTCTCAGGCTCGCGACCACTTCTGGTTGGGGGTGCCGGCGCAGTCCCACAGTTGCAGCCGGCCGCCGTTGTTCGGGTTGTTGTCGCGTACGTCGACGCAGCGATTCGCGTTGAGGTTGACGAGGTCACCGGCGGCGTTGAGGGTGAATCGTTGCGCCGGGTTGCCGTTGCAGGTGACGAGATTGACCTCGGTGCCGTTGGCGGTGCCGGCCCAGGCCGGGTCCATGCACTTGCCCATCGCCCGGATGGTGCCGTCGGCGGCGAAGGTCCACGCCTGCGCGGCGGTGGTGTTGCAGTCCCAAACCTGTAGCGGCGCACCGTCGACCGGGTTGGCGCTGGGGATGTCGATGCACCGGCCACTCTGCTGTCCCCGGATCCGGGTGGTGCCGCTGTTGCCGTCCGGGACGTAGCCGTGGACCCGGACGTAGTCGACGAGCATCTGCTGCGGGAACTGGGTGCTGCCGTCGGGGTAGCCGGGCCAGTTACCGCCGACCGCCACGTTGAGGATCATGAAGAAGGGGTGGTCGAAGACCCAGCGGTTACCGCCGAGCCGGCCCGGGTCGACCCGGAAGAACTCCGACCCGTCGAGATACCAGCGGATGGAGTTCGGCTCCCAGTCCACCCGGTAGGTGTGGAAGGTGTCGGCAAGCGGCTGCCCGATGGTGCGGCTGCCGGTGATCCCGCCGCCGCCGGAGTAACCGGGCCCGTGGATGGTGCCGTGCACGGTGTTCGGCTCCCGTCCGACGTTCTCCATGATGTCGATCTCGCCGGAGGCCGGCCAGCCGACATCGCCGAAGTCCCGGCCGAGCATCCAGAACGCCGGCCAGATGCCCTGCCCACGGGGGATCTTGATGCGTGCCTCGAACCGGCCGTACGCCTGGCTGAAGGTGGCCGCGGTCAGCAGCCGGGCCGAGGTGTACTCACACCGCCCGTAGTGGCACTGGTAGTTGGCCGGGTTCTCCCGGCGGGCGGTGATGACCAGGTTGCCCTGGCCGTCGTGCACGGCGTTGCTGGTGCTGTTGGTGTAGTACTGCCGTTCGTTGTTGCCCCAGCCGTGGCCGCCGATGTCGAAGCGCCACTTGGACTGGTCGACCGGGGTGCCGGCTGGCGAGTTGAACTCGTCCTGCCAGGTGATCCCGCCGATCGCGGCGGTGGCCGGTGCGGACTGCACGGGTAGCAGGAGCGCGCTGGTGACGAGGGCCGCGCCCAGGGCGGCGGCTGCCCGCCGGAGGCTGCGGGAGATGGCGTACACGATCGGATCTCCTCGGGGGTGGAGGGACGGATGTGCTGGCGAGGCGGATGGAGAGCGCTCTCCGAATCCGAGTCTGTCGATTTGGGAAGAATTAGTCAAGGTTGTTAACAGCGATCATCGATCGATTCGCGGCTCGGGTGCCGTCAACCTGCGGTTGACGAAATCGTGTCGTCAACCTAAAGTTGACGCATGACTGAACCCGTGCAGATGAACAACCCCGTCCGGCTCGACGACCTGATCCAGGCCATCAAGCAGGCCCACTCCGACGCCCTTGATCAACTGTCCGGCGCGGTGATGGTGGCCGACCACATCGGTGAGGTGGCCGACCACCTGATCGGCCACTTCGTGGACCAGGCCCGGCGCTCCGGAGCGTCCTGGACCGAGATCGGCCGGAGCATGGGAGTGAGCAAGCAGGCCGCCCAGAAGCGCTTCGTCGGTGCGGCGATGGACCCTCAGGAGGGCTTCCAGCGGTTCACGCCCCGAGCCCGCAACGTGGTGATCGCCTCGCAGAACGAGGCGAAGGCCGCCGGCAACGCCGAGATCACCCCGACCCACCTGGTGCTCGGACTGCTGGCCGAGCCGGAGGCGCTGGCCGCGAAGGCGCTGGCCGCCAGTGGTGTCTCGGCCGACGCGGTACGGGAGGCCGCCACCGCCGCGCTGCCGCCGCCGTCGGACGAGGTTCCCGAGCTGATTCCGTACGACACCGCAGGCAAGAAGGCGCTGGAATTGACCTTCCGTGAGGCGTTGCGGCTCGGGCACAACTACATCGGTACCGAGCACATCCTGCTGGCCCTGTTGGAACAGGAGAACGGCGAGGGTGTGCTCACCGGCCTCGGGGTGGACAAGGCTGCCACCGAGGCGAACATCGCGGCGGCCCTGGCCAAACTGCGGACGTTCGAATAGTCGATCACGGCTCGACGGGGAAGCCGTACCGGGCTGCGTGTTCCGGGTCGGTCGGCTCGATCTGGCGCAGCCCGGCGTCGGCGAGATGCTTGTTCACCTCGTCGAGTCGCTCGCGCACCAACCGGGCCTCCTCCTCGGTGACCCGCCCGCGGTGTGGCCGGCCCGCGTACTCGATCGTGCTGTAGTCGACCTTCTCGGCGCTGCGGCGGACCTTTGGCGGGCGTACCCGCTCCGCGGTCTTCAGCAACTGCGCCATCGGCACGTCGGTGGCCATCGCGTCGAACTCGCTCGCGGTCAGCACCACCCGACGCGGCTCACCGTGGCCGTGTCGATCGTGGATCTCGACCACCGCCACGTCCAGCGCCGCGTCGTCGATGCTCTCCACCTCGACCGGGGTGGCGTCCAGTTGCACGGGCCCGGCGACCAGGTCAGGGTGCTCGACAACGACGACGCGGACGGCCTCGTCGTCGGCGCCCAGCACCGTGCCGCTGAAGTCGGAGACGTGGATCGTCTTCTTGCCCATGGATGTGCCAGCTCCCGTCGTGACCCGTCGAAGGACCAGCAGACGTTACCCGACAGGTGTGCGAAAGCGCGCGGTGGCTCGCCGTCCTACCGGCTGGTGTTTCAGTGCGGGTTCAGGTGGTGCCGAACGGGGCCGGCGGGCAGGCTGTCCAGCTCGCGCCAGGAGAGCGTGCCGGAACGGGCGCGGTGACCGCGGTACGCCGCCTGGGCCGGAAAGCGGCCGGCGAGCCGGTGGTGGCGCCAGGCGCGCTCGGGGTCCTGCTCATCACGGTCCTGCGGCTGTTTCTGCATGCCCCCACCGTTCCAAATAAAGTTGTCCATGTATGGAAATGGATATGACGGTCGATCGATCGTTCAAGTTCCCCGGATCGGGCCTACCTACGCCCCGAACCGACCCGGGTCGTCGTACGGTGAGCGGCGTCGGCGGTGACGGACGGGGAGGTGTTGATGCTCGACCGGCGGCTCCACCTTCACCTGGCGACCTGGTTGGGACAGTGGCCGGCCGGCCCGGGCCTGCACGTGGTCGGGTCCGGGCGGCGCACCCGACCCGCCTGGGACGGCCGGCCGCGCCCCGCCATCGCGGTCCACGCCGGAGCCAGCGGCGTGCTTTCCGTGGCGCCCGATCGGGTCGCGACCGTCCGTGAGCTGGCGCGGCATCCGGACGGTCTGCTTAACGCGTTGCCGAACGCCGTCGGCTATCCGAGTTGGGTGGTGCACGACGACGTGTTCCGGTGGAGTGTGGCGCCGACGGCACTGCCGGACGTCGGCGAGTGGGTGCCGCCCACCACCGCCGGCCTGCCCTCCTGGCTGCGGCTGTTCGACCGGTCGGTGCTCATCGTGCGCGACCACCGGGGTCGCTATCTGGCCGGCGTCGGGATCAAGCGGCATGACCGGCACGGACACGAGTTGGCGGTGGGCACCGTCCCGGCGGCTCGCGGGCGCGGGCTGGCTCGGCGGCTGGTGGCCCAGGCGGCCCGCCGAGTGCTCGACGACGGCGCCGTCCCCACCTACCTGCACGACCGGCGCAACGGCGCCTCGGCGCGGGTGGCGGAGGCTGCTGGATTCCTCGACCGCGGCTGGCGGTCCTACGGCGTCTACCCGAGCTGAACGGTGGCTGGCAGGGCGCGGACCGTGGATCCCGGGCCGGATCCACGGTCCGCAGCCTCCCCCCCCCAGGTCCGCATCAGGCTTCAATGCCGATCACGCTACGTATCCAGAACCCGCTCGGCAAGCCGCCGCCACCGTCTTGTTGCTGTCCAATTGTGGACTTGACCTGGGAAGGAGTGCCTTTCCCCGCTCGCTTCGGTCGGTGACGCAGGGTGTGGATCAGGCTGATGACCTGTTGGGTCACCGGCCGCAGTACGCGTAGTCGCGAGAGCCTCACCAGTCGGTCGACGAGCGGCACCGCGCCGTCGATCGGCTCCCGGGTCCGGGTCTGTCCCGGCGAGCGGTCGTAGACCCAGAAGAGCACCATTCCCATGTAGGCGAGCCAGAGCAGCTCGGGCAGCTGCGGGCGCAGCTCCGCGTCGATCTTGGCGGTGGAGCCGGCCAACACCTCGGCGTAGAGGTCGATGGCGGCCTCGCGGGGCCCGGAGGACTCCGCGGAGAAGGGGCTCAGCGGGGAGGTGGGTTCCGCAGCGGTCTTGAAGAAGCTCGCCGCGAACTCGTGTAACGGGGTCAGCACGTCGATGCCCGCGTGCAGCACTCCCGCCAGCCGGGCGGCGAAGTCGGGGGTGCGGCTTAACGGACCAGGCCGAGTACCTCGGCGGCGGCGCGGCCGTTGGCGTGGCTCGCGCCGTATGTGGTGACGAAGGCCCGGACGCCGTCAGGCCGCCAGGCGGCCGGCCAGCCCATCTCCACCACGGCCACCGGATGCGTGGTGGCCAGCGCGTTTACCAGCTCCGGGCCGCCGGGCAGCCGGTGCAGATGACGGGCGACCAGGACGATCGGACGCTCGGCGGCGCGTCGCAGCAGGTCGGCCGGGTCCGTCTCGGCGGCCACCACCCGGATCTGCTCGGTGCCGCCCAGGTGTGGGCCGAGCCCCCACGGCACCCGGCCCTCGGCGATGGTCGAGTCGGCGTGCAGGTGCACCACGAGCGACCGGTCGAGCCCGGCCGGCACGCCCTCCACCCGCACGGCTCGGCGGGCCGCCGCGTACCCCAGGTCGGTGGGGGTCGCGGTGGGGCGATCGACGGTCCGCGTCCAGGCGGCGAGGTCCGCGGTGCGGCCGGCGGCCTGTTCGACGCGGGACCGTTCCAGGCGTCCGTCGCCGAGTGCGTCCACGATCTCGGCGGCGACCCGCTCGACCAGGTCGGCGTCGACCTTGGCGCCGATGCAGAGCAGGTCGGCGCCGGCGGCGAGGGCGCGTACCGCGCCGGGGGCGATACCTCCGGCGGCCAGGGCCGCGCCCTTCATCTCCAGCGCGTCGGTGACGATGACGCCGTCGAAGCCGTACTCGTGGCGCAGCAGGTCCACCAGCACGGTCCGGCTGAACGTGGCGGGCCCGTCTCCGGTCAGCGCGGGTACCCGGATATGTGCGGTCATCACCGCCTGCGCTCCGGCGGCGACCACCGCGGCGAACGGCGGCAGATCCCGCTGGCGCAGCAGGTCGGGTGCGACGTCCACGGTGGGCAGTTCGTGGTGGGAGTCCGCCACCGTCGCACCGTGGCCGGGGAAGTGCTTGGCGCAGGCCGCCACCCCGGCGGCCTGGAGCCCGGTGGTCGCGGCGGCGGCGTGCGCGGCGACCTTCTCCGGGTCGGCGCCGAAGGACCGGGTGCCGATGATCGGGTTGTCGTCTGCGGTGTTGACGTCGACCGTGGGCGCCAGGTCGAGGGTGATGCCCAGGCCGGCCAGCTCGGTGCCGATGGCCTGGTAGACCTGGCGGGTCAGCGTCACGTCGCCGACCGCGCCGAGTGCGGCGTTGCCCGGGTACGGGCTGCCGGTGGCGTGTGCCAGCCGGGTGACGTCGCCGCCCTCCTCGTCGATGGCGACCAGTACGTCGGGCCGGCCGCTCCGCAACGCCGCCGTACTCGCCGACACCTGCGCCGGATCGTGCACGTTGCTGCCGAACAGGGTGTGTCCGGCGAGCCCGTCGGCGACCAGGTCGACGGCCCACCCGGGCGGGACCGGGCCGGGGTACGCGGCCAGCAGGGTGCCCAACGCCAGCCGGCGCAGTCCTGGATCAAGCCCCACGTGCTCTCTCCTCTCGACGCCGGGCGGCGCGGATCTCGTACCGGGTCGGCGGAGGGTCGCGTTCCCGCGTGGCCGATACGCTACGGCTTACCCGTTCACAGCTCGGTTCACGGTTTCAAAGGCTATACAGTTAGCAAAGTTAACTAAAACTTGAGGACAGATGGCATGAGTGCGACCCGGCTGCCCGGCACCCCACGTCTGTTGCGGGCCCTCAACGACCGCGCGGCGCTGGAACTGCTGCTGGAGCAGGGGCCACTGACCCGGGCCCGGATCGGCGAGCTGACCGGCCTGTCCAAGGTCACCGCCTCGCAACTGGTGGAGCGGCTGGAGGAACGCGGACTGGTCACCCGCGTCGGCGAGCAGGCCGGCGGGCGAGGCCCGAACGCCCAGCTCTACGCCGTACACCCCGGCAGCGCACACGTGGTCGGCGTCGATGTGGGCCCGGAGCGGGTGGTGGCCGCCTGCGCCGACATCACCGGCACGGTCCTCGGCCGGGTCGAACAGTCCACCCAGGACACCGACGACCCGGTCGGCGTGGTGCACAACGCGGTCGTCCGGGTGGCCGGCAGCGCCGGGGCGCAGCTGTCGAGCGTTCGCCGGATCGTGCTGGGCACCCCCGGCCTGGTCGACCCGGGCACCGGCGACATCACCTTCGCGTACAACCTGCCCCGCTGGCATCGTGGTCTGCTCGCCGCGTTGCGGGACGACCTGGACACCCCGGTCGTCTTCGAGAACGACGTGAACCTGGCCGCGGTGGCCGAGGCGCAGTCCGGTGCGGCCCAGGGCCTGGCGGACTTCGTCCTGGTCTGGGTCGGTGCCGGCGTCGGTCTGGCGATCATGTTGGGCGGACGGCTACACCATGGCAGCAGCGGCGCGGCCGGTGAGATCGGCTACCTGCCCGTGCCCGGCGCACCCATCCCACGCGACGTCTCGCGTCGAGCGAAGCCCGCCTTCCAGCAGTTGGCCGGCGCGGACGCGATCAGCGCCCTGGCCCGGGACCACGGCTACCCGGACGCCGCGGCCGACGCGGTCCGGGCCGCGATCGCTGCCGGCGCCGCGGGCGGGCCGATGCTCGACGAGGTGGCCCGCCGGCTCGCCCTCGGCGTGGCGAGCACCTGCGTGGTGCTCGACCCGCCGCTCGTGGTGCTCGCCGGTGAGGTGGGGCAGGCCGGCGGCGCGGCCCTGGCCGAGCGGGTGCAGCACGAGGTCGCCGCGATCACCCTGGTACGCCCCCGGGTGGTGCCGACCGGCCTGACCGAGGAGCCGATCCTGCACGGTGCCCTGCGCACGGCGCTGGACGCCGTCCGCGACGAGGTCTTCGGCTCCACAGTCACCTGACCCCGTCCTCACCCGTCGATCATGAAGTTGTTGTGTGGGAGAGCGCTTGCCTTCGACAACAACTTCATGATCAACCGGAGTGGAGGTGGGTGAGGCAGGTGGGTGGGTGGGTCAGATGAGGTCGCGGCGGCGGAAGAGGGCGAAGGCGGCGGCGCTGAGGCCGGCGGTGAGCAGCAGGAGCACCGCCAGCGCCGGCTGCCAGGTCAGCGTGTAGCTGCCGTCGCAGTAGCCGTCGACGACGGTCCGGCAGGCGGTGCTGTCCCAGAATCTGGCCTCGCCGGCCAGCCACGCGCCGACGTAGCTGGCGAGCATGAGCTGTTCGGGCCGGGCCACCTCCAGGATCTGCAACACGATCCGCCCACCCAGCTCCCACACGACCAGGTACGCGGCCACCGCGCCGAGCGCCGCCGCCGTGTGCCGGCCCTCGTCGCGATGGCGAAGCCGATCGCCGCCGCGAGCAGCACCAGCGTCAACCCACGACCCCAGATCGCGCCCAACTCGGCCCAGAAGGCCGTGTTTGTCGGCCCGGGATAGCCGGCGACCTGCGCGATGACCCAGAAGGTGACGAGATAGGCGAGCGTGGCGAGCACCGACACCGTCAGCACCGCACCGAGCAGCGTGCCGAGCTTGGCCCCGAGCACGGTCAGCCGGCGGGGTCGCCACAGCAGCAGGTTGACCACTCCGCCGGAGTTCAGGTCGGCGCCGATGTACGAGGCGCCGACCAGGAACCCGAAGAGCACCAGATATGCCACCAGGAAGTAGAGCAGCGGCTCGGCCTGGCGGGTGAAGCTCGTCAAGTATCAGCAACTCGGGTCGCTTGAGCAGGGCCGAGGCCACCGCCAGTCGCTGCTTCATGCCAAGCGAGTAGCCCTTGACCCGCTCGTGGCCCCGGTCGGCCAGGCCAACCTGCTCCAGCACCTCGTCGACCCGGGTGACCGGTACGCCGCCGGCGAGGGCCAGCAGCCGTAGCGTCCGGTAGCCGGTGAAGTTGCCGTAGAACTGCGGGCTCTCCACGATCGCACCGACCCGGCCGGCGACCTGGGGCAACTGCTCCGGCGCGCTGGCGCCGAGCACCCGCATCCGCCGCCCGTCGTCGGCGCGAACGAGACCGAGCAGCGCGCGCAGGGTGGTCGTCTTTCCCGATCCGTTCGGCCCGAGGAAGCCGTGCACCTGGCCGGCCTCGACCAGCAGATCGAAGCCGTCGACCGCGACCCGTCGCCCACGGCGCAGGCTGTAAAAGGTCTTCCGGAGACCTTCGATCTCGATGACCCCACTGGTCATGGGTGGTCCTCCGGGTGGGGTGAGCAACGACACGGCGCCTCACCCCACGGCGGCGACGCCCGCCCGTGGGGGCACCACGGGCGTGCGTGGTTGGATGGACTGGTGACTGGTGACCTGATCCCTGGCGCCGCCGGCGCCGCACCCGCCCCCTCGCCCGTGGACGCGGATCTGGTGGTCAGCCTCGACGGCGTCGCCGTACGCCGGTCCGGCACCGCCCTGCTGCACGACGTCGACTGGCGGGTGGAACTGGACGAGCGCTGGGTGGTGCTGGGGCCCAACGGCGCCGGCAAGACCACCCTGCTCAACATCGCCTCCGGACGCCTGCACCCGACCACCGGCACCGCGCACGTGCTGGGTGAGCGGATCGGCCGCACCGACGTCATGGAGCTGCGGACCCGGATCGGCCTGTCCACCGCCGCGCTGGCCGAGCGGTTGCCCGCCCAGGAGCGGGTCGTCGACGTGGTGATGACCGCCGCCTGGTCGGTGGTCGGTCGGTGGCGGGAGAGCTACGACCCGGCCGACGAGGCCCGCGCTCGGGCGTTGCTCGACCAACTGGGCGTCAGCGCGTTGGCCGACCGGGCGTACGGCACCCTGTCGGAGGGGGAGCGCAAGCGGACGCAGATCGCCCGGGCGCTGATGACCGACCCGGAGCTGCTGCTGCTCGACGAGCCGGCGGCCGGGCTGGACCTGGGCGGCCGGGAGGACCTGGTCGCCCGCCTGGCCGGCCTGGCGCAGGATCCGGACGCGCCGGCGTTGGTGCTGGTCACCCACCACGTCGAGGAGATTCCCCCCGGGTTCACCCACGCGCTGCTGCTGCGCGACGGCGCCGTGATGGCGCAGGGCCTGCTGCGGGACACTCTCACCGCCGACAACCTCACCAAGACCTTCGGGCTGCCGCTGCTCGTCGAGCGCAACGGCGACCGCTACACCGCTCGCGCCGCCTGAGGCGACGCCCGCCACCCTCGGGAGGTGCCCGTGCCACAGACCCGCGTCGTGGTGGTGGGCAGCGCCAACATGGACCTGGTCGCCACCGCCGAGGCGCTGCCCCGTCCGGGGGAGACCAGGCTCGGCACCGACTTCGTCACCGTGCCCGGGGGCAAGGGGGCCAACCAGGCCATCGCCGCCGCGAGAGCCGGTGCCGCCAGCGTCTTCCTGGGCGCGATCGGCTCGGACGCCTTCGGGGTGACCCTGCGCGCCCGGATCACCGCCGCCGGGGTCGACACCAGTCAGCTGCGCACCACCTACGGCGCATCCGGGGTGGCCCTGGTCATGGTCAACGCCGAGGGCGAGAACGCGATCCTGGTGACTCCGGGAGCCAACGCGTCACTGACCGACCTGACCGAGACCGAACTCGACGCCGTCCGCGACGCCGACGTCCTGGTCGCGCAGCTGGAGATCCCGGTGGAGACGGTGACCCGAGCGGCAGTGGCCGCCCGCGCCGCCGGTACCCGGGTGGTGCTCAACGCGGCACCGGCCGTGCCGCTTCCGCCGGAGCTGCTCGCCGCCGTGGACGTGCTGGTCGTCAACGAGAGCGAGGCGCAGGCGTACACCGGACGAGGTCGGGAGGACCCGCGTGCGCTGCTCGACCTGGTGCCCCGGGCGGTGTTGACCCTCGGCGCGCAGGGCGCCTGGTACGGCGACCGGGACGGCGCGGCGGTGCACGTGCCGGCGGTGAGGGTGGACACGGTCGACTCGACGGCCGCCGGTGACGCCTTCACCGGCGCGCTCGCGGTGGCCTGGGGTGAGGGCCGCGACCTGGCGGACGCGGTGCGCTGGGCCTCGGCCGCCGGTGCCGGCTGCGTACGCCGGCTCGGCGCCAGCGTCTCGCTGCCGCACCGGGTCGAGATCGACCAGCTGTACGTGCCCGCTCCCTGACCGGATCAGCGCCGCTCGGCCGGGCTCGGCCGCCCCGCCCGGCTCACCTGCGCGGCGGCGTCACCGGTACGGAACGCGCGGCGGCGTCACCGGTACGGAACGCGCGGCGGTACGCCGACGGTGAGGTCCGCATCGCCCGGGTGAAGTGGTGACGGTAGGTGACCGCGGCGTCGAAGCCGACGGCCGTGGCGATCTGCCCGACCGGTGCATCGGTCGTTTCCAGCAGCGCCAGGCTGGCCCGCACCCGTTGCTCGACCAGCCACCGGATGGGGCTGGTGCCGGTGGCTCTCGCGAAATGCCGCAGGTAGGTACGGGTCGACATGTGCGCCTGGCGGGCCAGCCGGGCCACCGTGAGCGGCTCCGTCAGGTGGGCCAGCGCCCAGTCGAGGCTGCCGGCGATCCGGTCGTCGTCCGGGTCCAGCGTCACCGGCGCCTCGATGAACTGGGCCTGGCCGCCGTCGCGGTGCGGCGGAATCACCAGCCGGCGGGCCACCGCGTTGGCCACGACCGAGCCGTGGTCCCGTCGCACCACGTGTACGCACAGGTCAAGGCCGGCGGCGCTGCCAGCGCTGGTGAGGATGTCCCCGTCGTCGAGATACAGCACCTCGGCGTCGACCGTGACCCGTGGGTACCGGCGGGCCAGCAGGTCCGCGTACCGCCAGTGGGTGGCGGCCCGTCGACCGTCGAGCAGCCCGGCACCGGCCAGCGCGAAGGCGCCCGAACAGATGGACAGCAGCCGGGCCCCGGCTCGGTGGGCCAGACGCAGCGCCGCGACCAGTTCCGGCGACGGTGTGCCGTGCACGTCGGGCACGCCGGGAACGATGACGGTCGCGGCGGCGGCCAGCACGTCGAGGCCGTACGGGCTGTGCAGGCTGGCGCCGCCGAGCAGCGGAACGGGGCCAGGCCGTTCCGCGCAGAGTCGCAGGTCGTACCAGGGCACGTCGAGTTCCGGCCGGGGCAGCCCGAAGACCTCCGTGACGATGCCGGTCTCGAAACCCGACATACCGGGGTACGCGAGCACGGCCACGCTACGGTCGACCGGTTCCATGGCCGGATGTTAGCGGAGTACGGCGTTGTCGCCACTCGTGCCACCGGCCGACGTCGGTCGATGATCCAGGGCATGACCCGAGCCTTCGCCGTACCGGCTGCCGATCCGTCCACCGCCGTCGCCCACTTCCTCGCCCGACTGCGCTTCGAGACCGACGTCGCCGACGTGCACACCGATCTCACCGCCGGCGTGCCCGACCTGGTCGTGGTCGACTCGCGCGGCGACGCGGCCTGGGCGCAGGGTCACCTGCCCGCCGCGGTACACCTGCCCACCGAACTGATCGCCGAGCGGGCCGCCGGGGCGGTGCCGGCCGGCGCGCGCGTGGTCACCTACTGCTGGGGGCCCGGGTGTGACGGCGCCACCCGGGCCGCGCTGGAATTCGCCCGGCTCGGCTACCCGGTCAAGGAGATGCGCGGCGGCTACGAGTACTGGGTCCGGGAGGGCCTGCCCGTGGTGACCGCCACCGGACTCACCCACCGGCCGGTCGACGACCTGACCGCCCCACGCACCGCCGTCGCCTGCGACTGTTGACCGCTGGCGACCACCCGGCCCGTCCAGCGGACACGGCCCGGCCCCGGCCGAACCGGCGGGGCGCGGGCCGGCTGGTCAGCCGGCGTCGTCGTTGAGCTTCTCGCCCCGCCTGCGCAGCATCGACAGGCCGGGGATGCCCGCCACCGCGAGCTTGAGGTCCCGGGTCACGTCGAGCAGGTCGTGCAGGTCCGGGCCGACCCGGTCCAGGGTGGCCAGGATCGGCAGGACGTCGGCGGTGAGGTGCTGCCGCAGCTTCGGCAATTCGTCGACCAGCCGGACCGCCGCGGTCACCTCCTCGTGGCTGAGCTGCTCGACGAAGTGGCTGGCCATCGGGGCGGCCCGGCGCAGCGCCGGTTCGTACGCCTTCAGCAGTTCGGCAGCGGTGGCGGCGGCCTCCGCCGCCGTACCCACGGTCTCGGCGGCCCGCCCGGCCACCGACCGCGCCGACTCCACGACGACGGCCGCCGCTGCGGCCACCTCGGTGGCATTGTCCACGGCAGCGGTGGCGGCGGCACTGATCACCGCGACCTCACGGACCGCCACCTCGGCGTCGACGACCATCTGGTCGGTCCGGTCCAGGGTCTGCTCGACCCGGTCCACCACGCCGTTGATCCGGGACAGCAGCGCCTCCACCTCGTCGAGCACCGCGAACGCGCGGGCCGGGATGGCGGCGAAGGACGCGGCCTGGTCGAGGGCAGAACGGGTGAGACCGAGGACCGCGGTCGGCCGGGGAAGGGGGAGTGCCATGGGATCAAGTGTGCGTCGGGCGGGCCAGCACCGCCCGACGACGGGTTCAACCATCGCCCTGCTGCTCGACGGCGCGCTGCACCGCCCGGTAGATCTGGCCGAACCGCAGCGCGTCCGGTGTGCGTAGCACCAGCACCTCCTGCCGCCGGTACTGCACCCACAGCTCCAGGACCCGGTTGCCGCGCTCGTAGGAGCGGTCCAGCCAGCCGAGGGGTATCTCCAGGAACGGGACGAAGGCGAGCGGCACGATGACGCACGCGGCGAGCACGACCAGCGCCGGCAGCCACTCGCCCCGGTCCTGTGCGGACCAGGCCAGCGAGAGCACACAGACCAGCCCCACCAGTGGGGGCAGCGACAGCAGCAGCACCAGGACGCCCCGACCGATGACCCGCCCTCGTACGGCGAGGGTGGTGCGCCCCTTGGCATGCCAGACGTAGGTGACCTCGGTGATCGGAATGACGTGCCCACCGGCCCGGATCGCCTCGGAGGTCACCTGCACCGCGTCGTCCCGGTAATAGAGCGCCATCACTAAGCTTAAGCACCGTTGGGCAACGTGGTGCTGTCGTGCCGTCGCTCAGCGTCGACGGGGTGGTATCGGGCGGCCGACCTCCATGGCGCGTTGCACGGCGCGGTAGATCTGCCCGAACCGCAGCGCGTCCGGGGTGCGGAGCAACTGCACCGGGCCGCCCCGCCAGCGGATCCAGACTTCCCGCTGCCGGCTGCCCCGGGCGTAGGAGCGGTCGAGGTGTTCGAAGAGGAAGTCGGCGACCGGCCCGATCGCCAGCCCGACCAGCACGGACGCCCCGACGATGGCGATCGTCACGGTTGCCGACCGGTCCAGCCGGATGGCCAGCGCGACTCCGGCAGCGGCGGCCACCAGCGGGGCGACGAGCGCGGCGCCGATGGCACCCCGCCCGGCCAGCACCCGCCAGGAGCGGGTGCCGTGCTGGTGCCAGATCTCGCTGATCTCGGGCAGGGGGTAGACCCGGCCCTCGACGGTCACGGCGGCCGAGGTGACCCGCACCGACCGGTCGTCGTAGTAGGTGACCACGGAACGCCTCTCGCCGTGCCCGTGCGTCCCGCCGGGGTGCGGCGACGGCGTCGTGGCGCGGCCAGCGCGCGGCTCGGGTTGACGAGGGTTCATCGTGCGACTCCCGACTGACGGGGCTGGCACCAGACTACTTACCCCAACGACCCGGGTCGTAAGGTTGGCACGCGACTTCGACGAGGAAGTGAGGCTCAGCGTGGGCGAGTTCGTGCGGCTGGAGACCCGGGACGGCATCGGCACCATCCGGCTGGAGCGGCCGCCGATGAACGCCCTCAACACCCAGGTGCAGGAGGAGTTGCGCGCCGCCGCCACCGCCGCGACCGCCGACGACGGCGTCCGTGCGGTCATCGTGTACGGCGGCGAGAAGGTCTTCGCCGCCGGCGCGGACATCAAGGAGATGGCGGACATGTCCTACGTGGACATGGCAGGGCGGGCCGCCGACCTGTCGAGCGCGCTCGGCGCGATCGCCCGCATCCCCAAGCCCGTCGTCGCCGCGATCACCGGCTACGCCCTCGGCGGCGGCTGCGAACTGGCGCTGGCCTGTGACTGGCGGGTGGTGGCCGAGGACGCCAAGCTCGGCCAGCCCGAGATCAAGCTGGGCATCATCCCCGGTGCGGGAGGCACCCAGCGGCTCGCCCGGCTGGTCGGGCCGGCCCGCGCCAAGGATCTGATCATGTCGGGTCGGATGGTGGACGCGCCGGAGGCGTTGCGGATCGGCCTGGCCGACCGGATCGCCCCGGCGGCCGAGGTGTACGACACCGCGGTGGCGATGGTGCGGCCGTACCTGACCGGTCCGGTGCAGGCGCTGCGGGCGGCGAAGCTGGCCGTCGACGGTGGCCTGGACATGGATCTGAACTCGGGTCTGGCCTGGGAGAGCCAGCTCTTCGCGGCGCTGTTCGCCACCGACGACCGGCGCGAGGGGATGGCGGCCTTCGTGGCGAAGCGCAAGCCGGACTTCACCGGACGCTGAGCGCGCCGAGAATGGTTCACATTCCTCCTACCGGCCAGTAGCGTGTGACTCCGGTCAGGCGACGAGAAGGAGCGGGAATGACGGAGCGGATCGAAGGCCACGGCGGGGAACTCGCCATCGCGGCGCTGCGCGCGTACGGGGTGCGGGAGATGTTCACCCTCTCCGGCGGGCACGTGTTCCCGCTCTACGATGCCGCGCACAAGACCGACTTCCCGATCTACGACGTGCGGCACGAGCAGTCCGCCGTCTTCGCCGCCGAGGCGGTGGCGAAGCTCCAGCGCCGACCCGGGCTGGCGGTGCTCACCGCCGGTCCCGGCGTGACCAACGGCATCTCCGGTCTGACCAGCGCCTTCTTCAACGCCTCGCCGGTGCTCGTGCTGGGCGGCCGGGCACCCCAGTTCCGCTGGGGCTCGGGCAGCCTCCAGGAGATGGACCACCTCCCGCTGGTCGCCCCGGTCACCAAGCACGCGGAGACGGTGTTCAGCGCGGACGACATCCCCCGGGCGGTGGCCGCCGCGCTGACCACCGCCCTCACCCCACACCGGGGGCCGGTGTTCCTCGACTTCCCGCTGGAGGCGATCTTCTCGGTCGGCGACGCGGAGCTGCCGGCCGGGCCGCAGCTCAGCCCGCTCGAAGCCGACCCCGCCGAGGTGGCCCGCGCCGCCGCGCTGATCGCGGGCGCGGCACGTCCGGTGATCATCGCCGGATCGGACGTGTGGACCGGTGACGCCGTCGACGAACTGCGGGCCGCGGCCGAGGCGCTCACCGTGCCGGTCTTCACCAACGGCATGGGTCGGGGCGCCCTGCCACCGGAGCACCCGTTGGCGTTCGCCAAGGCCCGTCGGGTGGCCCTGTCCAACGCCGACGTGGTCGTGGTGATCGGCACCCCGTTGGACTTCCGGCTATCCTTCGGTGACTTCGGCGAGGCCCAGGTGGTGCACATCGTCGACGCGCCCAGCCAGCGGGCCGGGCACGTACAGCCCGCCGCTGCCCCCGCCGGTGACCTGCGCGGCATCCTCACCGCCCTGGCCGAGCACCCCGGCGACCGGGTCGACCACGACGACTGGGTCGCCCAGTTGCGGACCGCGGAGGACGCCGCGAAGGCCCGCGACGCCGAGGAGATGGCGGCCGAGACCGACCCGATCCGCCCGGCCCGGATCTACGGCGAGCTGCGCAAGGTGCTCGCCCGCGACGCGGTCACCATCGGCGACGGCGGCGACTTCGTCTCGTACGCGGGGCGGTACCTGGAGCCGGCCCAGCCCGGCACCTGGCTCGACCCTGGACCATACGGCTGCCTCGGCACCGGCATGGGCTACGCGATGGGCGCCCGGGTCACCCACCCGGACCGGCAGGTCTGTGTGCTGATGGGCGACGGCGCGGCCGGCTTCTCGCTGATGGACGTGGAGTCGCTGGCCCGGCAGAAACTGCCGGTGGTCATCGTGGTCGGCAACAACGGCATCTGGGGCCTGGAGAAGCACCCGATGCGGGCCATGTACGGCTACGACGTGGCCGCCGATCTCCAGCCCGAGCTGCGCTACGACCAGGTGGTCGGGGCGCTCGGCGGTGCGGGCGAGACGGTCGCCAAGGCCGCCGAGCTGGGGCCGGCCCTGCAACGGGCCTTCGACGCCGGGGTGCCGTACCTGGTCAACGTGCTCACCGACCCGGCCGACGCTTACCCCCGCTCCTCGAACCTGGCGTGAGTCGGGAGCCCCGCCTCGGCCCCTACAGCTCGGGGCGGGGCTCCTCGCGCGGTGGCTCGCCCTCGCGTTTGCGCAGGTCGTCCTCGCGTTTGCGCAGGTCCTCCTCCCAGCGGCGGAAGAGTTCCTGGTCCTCCCGGCGTGAACGCTCCTCGATCGAGCGAAGGAACTCCGGGTCGTCGTCCGGGGCGACCGGCCGGGGACGCTCGGCCGGGCGTGCGCCCGCCGCCCAGGACGTCGATCCGCCGACGGGCTTGCGCTCCCGGCCGGCGACGAACCAGGCGATCGAGCCGACCAGCGGGAAGAACAGGATGATCAGCAGCCAGGCGATCCGGGGGAGGTGGCGGATGCCGTCCTCCTCGGCGGAGAGGCAGCTGATCAGGGCACAGACGGCGAGGACGACCTGCACCAGGAAGAGAAGGATGTACAGCCGGGCCATGTAACCATCATTACCTACCTCGCACAGCGGTCACAGCCCGCGCAGCACCAGCAGCGCTCCGAGGAGTGCGAATCCGGCGGCGGCCAGCCCCACCAGGGCGAGGAGTCGACCGCCGACACGGGGTACGCCGCTGCCGGTGGCCCGTCGCCAACAGAGCGTGACGACCATGCCCCAGCCGAGGATGGTCAGCGCGGCCGGTGCGGCCCCGCCTGGGCCGCCGGTGAGCGCGAGCCGGACGGTCAGCAGCGCCACCACGGTCAGCGTGAGCAGGGTGCGCCGCCAGGCAAGCCGGGTGCGTTCGGGTTGCAGCCCCGGGTCGCGGACCGTGCTCATCCGCTGATCGCGCCGGCCAGTACCGCCCCCACCAGCGCCAGCGCGCCGAGGCCGACGGTCAGGGCGAGGACGGCCGGGAAGTGGGACGCGGGCAACTCCTCGCCGAGCCGGATGGCCCGTTCGGTGCGGGCCCAGTGGTCGACGGCCCGGATCGCGACCACGCCGCCGAGCAGCAGCAACGCCACGGCGATCGCCTCGCGCAGGTGGACCAGGGACAGGGTCGGCAGGAACTGCGCGGCGGCGAGTCCGCCGGCGATCAACGCCAGTCCGGTACGCAGCCAGGCCAGGAAGGTGCGTTCGTTGGCCAGGGAGAAGCGGTAGTCGGGGGTGCTACCCACCGACCGCATCTCCTGCGGATCGAACCAGTTCCTGATCATCTGCCACACGGTGGTGATTATCCGGTTTCCGACGGGAATAGGTTGGGGGCATGACGGATCTTGACGCGACCACCCTGAGGGTGGCGTACGACACCCAGCTGCGGCCGGATCTGCCCGACCCGGTGCCTGACGGCGTCGTGATCGAGCCGGACGGTCCGGTGTTCCGGGTGCGGGGCCTGGATCAGCGGGGCATGGTGACCTACCGCGACCTCGGCGGGTTGGCCGGTACCGAGCTCGACGAGCTGATCGCCCGGCAGGTGGCGGTGTTCCGCGAGCGGGGTGAGCCGGTCGAGTGGAAGCTGCACGGCCATGACGAGCCGGCCGACCTGCCGCAGCGGCTGCGCGCCGCCGGATTCGTGCCGGAAGAGCAGGAGACCGTCGTGGTCGGCCCGGTCGCCCCGCTGGCCTCCGCGCTGCCGGTGTTGCCCGAGGGCGTACGCCTGCGGGAGGTGACCGGGCGCGCGGACCTGGACCGGATCGCGGCGCTCAAGTTGCGGGTGTGGGGGCGTGACCTGTCCGGACTGGTCGACGCGCTGGCCCGGGAGATCGCCACCGATCCGCAGGCGATCACGGTCGTGGTGGCCGAGGCGGGCGAGGCGATGGTCAGCGCCGGTTGGGTGCGGTACCCGGTCGACAGCACGTTCGCCACGTTGTGGGGCGGCTCGACGCTGCCGCAGTGGCGACGCAAGGGCATCTACCGGGCGTTGGTCACCTACCGGGCGCGGCTGGCCGGGGCGCGCGGCCGGACGCTGGTGCAGGTCGACGCGTCCAACGAGAGCCGCCCGGTGCTGGAGCGGCTCGGGCTTGTCCCGGTCACCACCACCACGCCCTACGTCTACACTCCGTGATCATGGGCCAGCGGCTGACGGACGACGAGAAGATGACCCTGAAGACGGGTGCCTTCGGTGCGGTGCTCATGGTCTCGAACGCCGACCCGGGGGTGCTCGCGCTGTTCCGGGAGAGCTTCGCCGCCTCCGGGGCGATGGCCGACGCCAGCGGGGTGGTGAAGGAGGCGTTGACCAGCGGGCCGCTGCCGAAGCTGCCGCGCGACTCGGCGCTTGAGGTGGAGTCGGTGGTGCTGCCGGCGCTGCGCCGGGGGGTCGAGATCCTGACCGAGAAGGTCCCGCAGGACGTCCCGGTCTACCGCGCGGTGGTGCTGGCGGCGGCCGATCGTACGGCCCGCGCCCACGACGGCGTGAGTCCGGCCGAGGCCGAGGTCATCGAACGGATCAGGGGCGTGCTGGGCGCCGATGCTACTGACAGGTAACATGACGCCGTGGGCAACCGCACAGCAGCTCATGGTTGACCGGACGGCACCGCACGCGCGAGGCTGCGCCCAGATCTGGGGCGAAAAGATCACATAACCACAGCAGGAGGGTCGTCGAAGCGCGATGAACATCGTCGTACTCGTCAAGCAGGTGCCCGATTCGGGCGCGGACCGCAACCTGCGTACTGACGACAACACTGTCGACCGCGGTTCGGCGAACAACGTCATCAACGAGATGGACGAGTACGCCATCGAGGAGGCGTTGAAGATCAAGGAGGCGCACGGCGGCGAGGTGACCATCCTGACCATGGGTCCGGACCGGGCGACCGAGTCGATCCGCAAGGCGCTGTCGATGGGCCCGGACAAAGCGGTGCACGTCGTGGACGACGCCCTGCACGGCTCCTGCGCCGTCGCCACCTCGAAGGTGCTCGCCGCCGCGCTGGGGCAGCTCAACGCCGACCTGGTGCTCTGCGGCTCGGAGTCCACCGACGGGCGGGTGCAGGTGATGCCGCACATGCTCGCCGAGCGGCTCGGCATCGCGGCGCTGACCGGTGCCCGCAAGCTCACCGTCGACGGGGCCACGCTGACCGTGGAGCGGCAGACGGAGGAGGGCTACGAGGTGGTCACCGCCTCGACCCCGGCCATCGTCTCCGTGTGGGACACGATCAACGAGCCCCGGTACCCCTCGTTCAAGGGCATCATGGCCGCCAAGAAGAAGCCGGTGCAGACGCTCGCCCTGACCGACCTGGGCGTGGCCGCGAACGAGGTCGGCTTCGACGGAGCGACAAGCACCGTGGTCGAGCACAGCAAGCGTCCGCCGCGTTCGGGTGGCGTCAAGGTCACCGATGAGGGCTCCGGCGGCACGCAGCTCGTCGAGTTCCTCGCCACCGAGAAGTTCGTGTGAGGGGTGTGGGACATGTCTGAGGTTCTCGTCGTCGTCGAAGCCACTGCGGAGTTCGGCGTCAAGAAGGTCACCCTGGAGATGCTCACCCTCGCCCGTGAGCTGGGTTCCCCGTCGGCGGTGGTGCTCGGCGGAGCCGGCGCCGCCGAGGCTCTCGCCGGCAAGCTGGGCGAGTACGGCGCGGAGAAGATCTACGCGGCCGAGAGTGACGAGATCGACGGTTACCTGGTGGCGCCGAAGGCCACCGTGGTCGCCGAACTGGTCAAGCGGGTGCAGCCGGCCGCCGTGCTGCTCGCCTCCTCGCAGGAGGGCAAGGAGATCGCCGCCCGGCTGGCGGTCAAGCTGGACAACGGCATCCTGACCGACGTGGTGGGCCTGGCTGCCGACGGCACCGCCACCCAGGTGGCCTTCGCCGGGTCGACAATCGTGAAGTCCAAGGTCACCCGGGGCCTGCCGCTGGTCACCGTCCGGCCGAACTCGGTCAACCCGACGCCGGCCGCGGCCACCGCCGCGGTCGAGCAGCTCACCGTCGCCGTCACCGACAGCGACAAGCTGGCCAAGGTCGTCGACCGGGTGGCCGAGCAGAAGGGTTCCCGCCCCGAGCTGACCGAGGCCGGCGTGGTCGTCTCCGGCGGTCGCGGTGTCGGTAACGCGGACAACTTCAAGCTGGTCGAGGAGCTGGCCGACCTGCTCGGCGGTGCCGTCGGCGCCTCCCGGGCCGCGGTCGACTCCGGCTTCTACCCGCACCAGTTCCAGGTGGGCCAGACCGGCAAGACGGTCTCCCCGCAGCTCTACGTCGCGCTGGGCATCTCCGGCGCGATTCAGCACCGGGCCGGCATGCAGACCTCGAAGACCATCGTCGCGGTCAACAAGGACGGCGAGGCGCCGATCTTCGAGCTGGCCGACTTCGGCGTGGTCGGCGACCTGTTCAAGATCGTTCCGCAGGCCGCCGAGGAGATCCGCAAGCGCAAGTGAGTCGTACCGACACAGCCGCCGCCCGCAACTGCGGGCGGCGGCTGTGTCGTCGGTGGCACGCGGGGAGCTGATCGGCGGGCCGGGGAGCTGAACCGGCCCGCCGATCAGCCCGTCAGGGAGCCCCGCAGGAGGCTGTCGCCGGAGTGGGCGGTGTTGTTGTCGAACTGCTCGGCCGAGACGTCGACGACCGAGTACTGCCCCAGGTCGACGTTCGGCGGCAACGGCAGCAGCACGTCGGAGCCGTCGCCGAGCACACCGACCGAGAACATCTCCATGTTTCGCGGGTTGATGAGCCAGACCTCGTAATACCCCGGTACGGCCGGGAGATTCGCCACGTGCAGGTGCAACTCGCCGCTGCCCAGCACGCGGGCGTCGCCCCGGGCCGTCGGTGGCGTCGACCCGTACGCCGCCAGCGGAGCGCTGGCCACCACGGTCGGCTCGGCGGGCGTACCGTCGCGCAGCAGGGCGGCCGTGCCGACCACACCGACGGTGGCGGCGGCGACCGCTGTGACCGCCGTCGTGGCCAGCCGGGACCAGCGCCCGCGCCGCGACCGGCGTGACACGGTCGGCGGGTCGGTGGTTACCGGGTCGGCCGGGTCCGGTCCTGGCCGGTCGGCGGCGAGCCGGGGCAGGCCCTTCGCCGCCGTGATCTCGGCCATGATGCCCTGCCAGACGTGCTCCGGCGGGTCGGGCAGATCACGCAGCTCCTGACTGGCGGCACCGAGGCCGGCGACGTGGCGCAGGCTCTCCACTTCCGCCTGGCAGTGCGGGCAGGCGTCGAGGTGGGTGCGGTCGGAGGTGTCCACCTCACTCTCACCGAGCGCCAGAAATACCAGCCGGTCGTGCTCCAGGTGCTGCACCGTCCACCTCCCATCTGCGCTTCAGACTTGCCATGCCCCGCCGGATGTGACTCTTGACCGTGCCGAGCGGCACCCCGGTCACTGTCGCTATCTGCTGGTGGGTCAGGTCGTCGAAGAAGGCCAATTCCAGCATGCGTCGCTGTTCGTCCGGCAGCCGTGCCAACTCGTCGGCCACCACCAGCCGGTCGACCACGGTGTCCGGGTCACTGCCGGCGGGTGCCGGTTCGGGCAGTTGGCGTACGGTCTCGACCACCCGGCTCTCCCGGGCCGCGGACCGGAGCCGGTCGACCACCTTGCGCCGGCCGATGCCGAGCAGCCAGCCGACCAGTGAACCCTTCGTCGGATCGAAGGTCTCCCGGCCGAGCCAGGCGGCCACGAACGTGGCCTGCGTCGCGTCCTCCGCGTCGCTGCGGTTCACCAGCGTGCTGGTGGCCAGGTGGAGAACGGCCCGACCGTAACGGTCGTACGCCTCACGCAGCGCCAGCTCGTCGCCGGCCCGGAAGCGGCGGGCCAGCTCGTCCTCGGGTGTGCCCGGTTGCTGCCGGACCCCGGTCACGGGACGGTTCGCCTGGTTGGGGGCATGCCCGACTGTAGCTCGCACCGGTGCCGTCCCCTCTGTCAGCCCAGTGTCTTCTCGGCCTCTCTTCGTCCGCTCGATGCCCGACGGATGCGGTCACGAGCGGAAAAAGAAAGTCGCACCGGCCCGCATCCGGGCGGCGCGGAGCCGGCGTATCTCGGGGTGCCCAGCAAGCATGACGAAGTGTGATGAAACACCAGGAGGCAGACATGCAATTCGCGTACCTTCGCCGCGTCGCCGCGGGTGGCGCGGTCGCCGCGCTGACCTTCGTCGGCGCCGGCATCGCGACGGCGACCCCGGCGTACGCCGCCGACTCGAAGGTCTCCGTCGTGCACGGCATTCCGGACACCCCGGTCGACGTCTACGTCAACGGAGAAAAGACCCTGGAGAACTTCGAGCCCGGTGACGTGGCCGGGCCGCTGGACCTGCCCGAGGGGCAGTACGACCTCGCCCTGACCAGGCCGGGAGAGCCGATCGATCAGGCCATCCTCACCGCCGACGACGCCGAGGTGCCCGGCGGGGCGAACATCAGCATCGCCGCTCACCTCGACGCCGACGGTGAGCCCACGATCACCCCGTTCGTCAACGACACCGCGAAGGTCGACGCCGGCAAGGCCCGGCTGATCGTCCGGCACACCGCCGCCGCGCCGGCCGTGGACGTGCGGGCCGGCGGCAGCCCGGTCTTCGAGGGCCTCACCAACCCGAACGAGGCCAAGGGTGACGTGGACGCGGGCGGTGTCTCGGCGGACGTGGTGCTCGCCGGCACCGACACCGTGGTGATCGGGCCGGCCGACCTCAACCTGCGGGAGGGTACGGCGACGATCGTCTACGCCATCGGCTCCGCCGAGGCGGAGAACCTCTCCGTCGTGGCGCAGACCATCGACGGCCTGCACTCGGCGCCGTCCGGGGTGCCGAGCGGCACCGGCGGGCAGGCCGACACCGGCCTCGGCACCTGGTGGTACGCCCTGGCGGGCACCGGGATCCTGCTGCTGGTCGCGGGCGGTGCGCGGGCGGCTGTCGTCCGGTCGGGTCGCCGGTGACCGTCGGCAAACGTGGGGCGCTGGCGGCGGTGGCCGCCGGCGCCGCCGCGCTCGCCGTGGCGGCGGTGGGGGCGGTCGTGTCCAGGCCGGCGGGGAACGTCGGCGTCGAGCAGGCCGCCGCCCTGGCCAGCCCCACGCCGTCGCGCGCCGGACCCGCCGTGGCGGTGGCCCCGGGTGCGCTGCCCGACGCCGCCGAACCGGTACGCCCGGTCCGGCTGCGCATCCCCGCGATCGGGGTCACCGCGCGGGTCGACCCGGTCGGCGTCGACGAGCGCACCCAGGAGTTCGACGTACCGCCCAGCATCGACGAGATCGGCTGGTACCGCTATGGCCCGGGACTGGAGGCGGAGTCCGGCTCGGTGGTGATCGCCGGGCACGTCGACAGCGCCGAGCAGGGCAAGGGTGCCTTCTACCAGCTGCGGGAGCTGGCGCCGGGCGACACCGTGACGGCCACCGGCGACGACGGCACCGAGCGCACCTACCGGGTGGTGGCCCGCGAAGAGTACGACAAGACGAAGATCCCGCTGGAACGTTACTTCGCCCGCGACGGCCGTGCCCGGCTGACGCTGATCACCTGTGGTGGGCCGTTCGACGCCGACGCCCGCCGCTACCGGGACAACATTGTGGTCACCGCCGTACCGGCCTGACGTCCCGCCAGGCAATCCGGTCTGCGGTCGGCACCGGAGTGGTCGTTAGGCTGAACCGTGATGGCTTACCTGGATCATGCCGCGACCACTCCGATGCTCGACGAGGCATTGGAGGCGTACGTCGCGACCGCCCGCGAGGTCGGCAACGCGTCTTCCCTGCACGCGTCCGGCCGGCGCGCCCGTCGCCGGGTGGAGGAGTCGCGGGAGCGGGTGGCCGCCGCGCTGGGTGCCCGGCCATCCGAGGTGATCTTCACCGGTGGCGGCACCGAGAGTGACAACCTCGCGGTGAAGGGCATCTTCTGGGCGCGACGGGACGCCGACGCCGAGCGGTGTCGGGTGATCTCCAGTGCGGTCGAACACCACGCCGTCCTCGATGCGGTGGAGTGGCTGGACCGGCACGAGGGCGCCGAGGTGGGCTGGTTGCCCGTCGACGGGGCCGGCCGGCTGCGCCCGGACGCGCTCCGTGCGGAGCTGGCCGAACACGGCGACCGGGCGGCGCTGGTCACCGCCATGTGGGCCAACAACGAGGTCGGCACCGTCCAGCGGATCGGCGAGTTGGCCGCCGTGGCCGCCGAGTACGGCGTGCCGTTCCACACCGACGCCATCCAGGCGGTCGGTCAGGTGCCTGTCGATTTCGCCGCCAGCGGCGTCGCCGCGCTCACCGTGACCGGCCACAAGCTCGGCGGCCCGGTCGGGGTCGGCGCGTTGCTGCTGGGCCGGGACGTGGCTGCGGTACCCCTGCTGCACGGCGGGGGACAGGAGCGGGACGTGCGTTCCGGCACCCTCGACGCGGCCGGCATCGTCGCCTTCGCGGTCGCCGTCGAAGCGGCCGTCAAGGGCCAGCAGGAGTACGCAACCGGGCTGGCCACGCTCCGCGACGACCTGGTGCGGCGGGTCCGCCAGGCGGTCCCCGAGGTGGTCTTCAACGGCGACCCGACCGACCGGCTGCCGGGCAACGCGCACTTCTCCTTCCCCGGCTGCGAGGGGGACGCGCTGCTGCTCCTGCTGGACGCGCAGGGCATCGCCTGCTCGACCGGCTCGGCCTGCTCGGCCGGGGTGGCACAGCCCTCCCACGTGCTGTTGGCGATGGGCGCGGACGACGACCGGGCCCGCTCGTCACTACGGTTCTCCCTCGGCCACACCAGCACCACCGAGGACGTCGACGCGCTCATCGGCGCACTCCCGGGGGCCGTGGAACGGGCCCGGCGGGCGGCGGCACCGCGTACGCCCCGCTGAATCGGTGGCGGGCGGAGATAGGCTCGGTGGGAAGGGAGAGTGGTCCGGGTGAGGGTGTTGGCGGCGATGTCCGGCGGCGTGGATTCCGCCGTGGCGGCGGCGCGGGCGGTGCAGGCCGGGCATGACGTGACCGGGGTGCACCTGGCGCTGGCCCGCAACCCGCAGACCTACCGCACCGGAGCGCGGGGCTGCTGCACGCTTGAGGACTCGCGGGACGCCCGGCGGGCCGCCGACGTGCTCGGCATCCCGTTCTACGTCTGGGACATGGCCGACCGCTTCCACGCCGACGTGGTCGACGACTTCGTCGCCGAGTACGCGGCGGGGCGTACCCCGAACCCGTGCCTGCGGTGCAACGAGAAGATCAAGTTCGCCGCGGTGCTGGACCGGGCGGTGGCCCTGGGGTTCGACGCGGTGGTCACCGGTCACCACGCCCGGCTCGGCCCCGACGGCCTGTTGCGCCGCAGCGTCGACGCGGCCAAGGACCAGTCGTACGTGCTGGCCGTGCTCACCCGGGAGCAGCTGGACCGCTCGATCTTCCCGCTGGGAGACTCGACCAAGGCGCAGGTCCGGCAGGAGGCCGCCGAGCGCGGGCTCGCCGTCGCCGACAAGCCGGACTCGCACGACATCTGCTTCATCGCCGACGGTGACACCCGGGGCTTCCTGGCCCAGCGGCTCGGCGAGACGCCCGGCGACGTGGTCGACGCGAGCACCGGTGCGGTGGTGGGGCAGCACGCCGGTGCGTACGCGTACACCGTCGGCCAGCGGCGCGGTCTGCACCTGGACCGACCGGCCCCGGACGGCCGGCCCCGCTACGTGCTCTCCATCACGCCCAAGACGAACACCGTCACGGTCGGCCCGGCGGAGGCGCTGGAGGTCTCGACGGTCCGTGCCACCCGCCCGGTCTGGACCGGTGGCCGGCGACCTGAGGGCCCGATCGAGTGCGAGGTGCAGCTGCGCGCCCACGGCGTGGTGGTGCCCGCCGCCGTCACGGTGGCCGGCGACACCCTCCACGCCGACCTGCGCCACCCGGTGCGCGGCGTGGCCGCCGGCCAGGCCGTCGTCGCGTACCGCCCCGACCCCGCCGGTGACATCGTCCTCGGCTCCGCCACCATCTCCGACTGACCGTGGCCGCCCGCCGCCCGCCACCCGCCCGCCGCCCGGCGACGCAACCGGTCGCCGGAGGACCGCCGGATCGAGTCGCGGCTTGCGGCATGTCGGGCCTTCCCGTCGCCGTGATGGCCCGACATGCCGCAAGCCGTGACCGCACTGTGGTCCGGATCGCGAAAGGTACCCTGCGGCGGTGAGTGATCAGGGGCTGCCGTGGGGAGTGGGTGCGGCGACGGGGCTGGGGTCGTTGCCGGGGACCGACATCGCCGAGGCGCAACGGATCGTTCTCGGTGAGCTATCCGACCTGCCTCATCTGCCGGAGCTGCCGGCCCGTGGGCCGGGCGCCGACGTGATCGGACGTACCGGCGGTCTGCTGGTGGAGCTGCCGATCGAGCTGTACGCGGCGCGCTGGCGGGTGGCCCCGCGTCCCGGCCGCGACCTCCGCCGGGCCCGCGACCTGATGGAGCGCGACCTGGACCAACTCGCCGAGCAGGCCGAGGAGTACGCCGGCCCACTCAAGATCCAGGCCGCCGGCCCGCTGACCCTGGCCGCCTCGATCGAGCTACCGATCGGTGGTCGGATGCTGCGCGACCCCGGCGCGCTGCGGGACCTCGCCGGCTCGCTGGCCGAGGGGCTGCGCGGCCACGTCGAGGCGGTGACCCGCCGGTTGCCCCGGGCGTCGGTGCTGCTCCAACTGGACGAACCGTCCCTGCCAGCGGTGCTGGCCGGCCGGGTTCCCACGGAGAGTGGTCTCGGTGCCTACCGGGCGGTGGAGTCGGGCGACGCCCGTGGATTGCTGAGCACGGTGGTCGAGGCGGTCGGAGTGCCGACCGTGGTGCACTGCTGCGCCCCGGACGTGCCGCTGGAGCTGCTTCGCACCACCGGAGCGATAGGTGTCGCGCTCGACCTGAGTCTGCTCACCGACCTCGACCCGCTCGGCGAGGCGCTCGACGCCGGGTTCGGGCTGCTGGCCGGTGCCGCGCCGACGACGCCGACCGGTCGCGCGCCGACCTCCGCCGAGCTGGCCGCCCGGGTACGCACCCTCTGGGACCGCCTCGGGTTTCCGCGCCGCCGCCTCGCCGAGCAGGTGGTGGTGACCCCCGCCTGCGGCCTGGCCGGGGCGGACGCGGCCTACGCCCGGGCGGTTCTCGCGGCCTGTCGGGACGCCGGGCGTCGGCTGTCCGAGGAGTGAGGTTTCTCGTCGTACCCGTCGGGCACCATGCTCGCCATGATTGGACAGCTGCGTTCGACGGTGATCGACTGTCCCGACCCGCGTGCGCTGGCCGGCTTCTACGCGGAGCTGCTCGGCCTGCCGCTGATCGAGGACAACTCCGACGGTGACGACTGGGTGGTGCTCGGCGGCCCGCCCGGCCACCTACCCCGGCTGGCCTTCCAGCGGGCCCCCGACCTGCGTCCGCCGGCCTGGCCCGACCCGGAACGGCCCCAGCAGTTCCACCTCGACGTGACGGTGGACGACATCGAGGTGGCGGAGCAGGCGGCCCTGGCCCTGGGCGCCCGCCGGCTACCCGGCGAGGGCGAGGGCTTCCGGGTCTACGCCGACCCGGCCGGCCACCCGTTCTGCCTCTGCTGGGACTGACCGCCGGGCCTGCCGGTGCCGACCTCCGCCGGGCCGGCAGGCCGACCGTGGTGGTCCGATGGGGCGCTGCGCGGACTTGCGGGCGACGGGCATCATCACCGTCATGATCAGCCCTGCACCTCAGCGCGCCGCCGGCTCGCTCTTCGGGCTCGCCTTCGGTGACGCCCTCGGCAAACCCACCGAGTTCCGCACCGTCGCCGAGATCGACCAGATGTACGGGCCGACCGGCCCGCGTGAGCTCGTCGGTGATCCGGCGCTGGTCACCGACGACACCCAGATGGCGTTGGCGGTGGGCTGGGCGCTGCACGACGCGCCGACGTACACCGCCGAGGCGGTGGAGCCGCTGCTGCGCCGCCGCTTCCTGGACTGGGCGGCCAGCCCGGACAACAACCGCGCCCCGGGGATGACCTGCCTGCGGGCCTGCGCCGAACTGTCCCGGGGCCTGCCCTGGCAGCAGGCGACCGAGGCCGGCTCGAAGGGGTGCGGGGCTAACATGCGGGTCACCCCGGTCGGGCTGCTCGACATCGACCTGGACACCCTCGCCGGGCTGGCCCAGCTCCAGGCCGGCCTGACCCATGGACACCCCACCGGACTGGCGGCCAGCGAGCTGACCGCGTACGCCGTGCGGCTGCTGGTCGACGGCGCTCCGCTGACCGACCTGCCCGGCCTGCTCACCGCCCGGGCCCGGCAGCAGCGCACGGTCTACCGGGCCGACTGGCTCGGTGAGCTGTGGCAACGGCCGGGCGAGCGGACGCCGGAGGAGTTCATCGCCCGCGGCTGGGACGAGTGCCTGGTGGCGTTGGGCCGGCTCGACGTGACCCTGGCCGCCCCGGACGACGGCGACGACCCGTGTCGCGTCACCGGCGCGGGCTGGATCGCGGAGGAGGCGCTCACGGCGGCCCTGTACTGCGCGCTCCGGCACCCGGACGCCCCGGTCGACGCGCTGGCCCGGGGTGCGCGGAGCGCCGGTGACTCCGACTCGATCGCCGCCCTCGCCGGAGCCTTCGTCGGTGCGGCCAACGGGATGGCCGGCTGGCCGGTGGACTGGGCCGGCCGGATCGAGTACGCCGATCAACTCGCCGCGCTGGCCGCACGGTTGTCCCACCCGGGGACTACCGTGCGGAGGTAGCACGATCACGGGAGGTCGACAGCGGTGTCCGGAGGCGGCAGGGTGTCGGAGGAAGCGGTTCCCCAGCAGGTCGATGCGGCGCAGGAGGCCGCCGGCCCCGAGCCGACGCCGCAGGCGCGGGAGCGGCACACCACGCTCAGTCAGGAGCTGACCGAGCACCAGTACCGCTACTACGTGCTCGATGCACCGACGATCTCCGACGCCGACTTCGACCGCCAACTGCGCGAGTTGGAGGCGCTGGAAGCGGAGTTCCCCGCGTTGCGCACCCCGGACTCACCGACCCAGCGGGTCGGCGGCACGTTCTCCACCGACTTCACTCCGGTCGCCCACGCCGAACGGATGATGTCGCTGGACAATGCCTTCGCCGACGAGGAGTTGGCCGCCTGGGCGGAGCGGGTCGAGCGGGACGCCGGTGGTCCGGTGCCCTACCTGTGCGAGCTGAAGGTCGACGGGTTGGCGATCAACCTCACCTACGAAGGTGGCCGGCTGGTCCGGGCGGCCACCCGCGGCGACGGCCGCACCGGCGAGGACGTCACCGCCAACGTGCGCAGCATCCGGGACGTGCCCGGTCGGCTGACCGACTCGACGGAGTTCGGCCCGGCCCCCGATTTCATCGAGGTGCGGGGCGAGATCTACTTCCCGGTGGCCGCCTTCGCCGATCTCAACGCCGGCCTGGTCGAGCAGGGCAAGGCCCCCTTCGCCAACCCTCGCAACGCGGCGGCCGGCAGCCTGCGGCAGAAGGACCCACGGATCACCGCCTCGCGCCCGCTGCGCCTGGTGGTGCACGGCATCGGCGCCCGTCGCGGTTTCCAGCCGGCCACCCAGTCCGAGTCGTACGCGGCGTTGACGGCGTGGGGGCTGCCCACCAGCGACCGCTGGCGGGTGGTGCCCGACCTGGCCGGCGTTCGGGACTACATCGCGCACTACGCGGCGCACCGGCACGACGTCGAGCACGAGATCGACGGCGTGGTGGTGAAGGTCGACCCGGTGCCCATCCAGGGGCGGTTGGGTTCGACCAGCCGGGCGCCACGCTGGGCGATCGCCTTCAAGTACCCGCCGGAGGAGGTGAACACCACCCTGCTCGACATCGAGGTCGAGGTCGGGCGGACCGGCCGGGTCACGCCCCGGGCGGTGCTTCAGCCGGTCCGGGTGGCCGGCTCCACGGTCGAGTACGCCACCCTGCACAACGCCCGCGAGGTCGAACGCAAGGGGGTGCTGATCGGCGACACGGTGGTGATCCGCAAGGCCGGTGACGTGATTCCCGAGGTGCTCGGCCCGGTGGTCGACCTGCGTCCGCCGGATGCCCGAGCGTTCGTCATGCCGACCACCTGCCCGGCCTGCGGCACCCCGCTCGCCCCGGCGAAAGAGGGCGACGTCGACATCCGGTGCCCCAACTCGCGCAGCTGTCCGGCACAGTTGCGGGAGCGGGTGTTCCACCTGGCCGGGCGCGGCGCCTTCGACATCGAGGCGCTCGGCTACAAGAGTGGCGCCGCGCTGCTCGACGCGCAGATCATCACCGACGAGGGCGACCTGTTCTCGCTCGACGCCGAGCAGTTGGCCCGCGCTCCGTTCTTCGTCAACAAGGACGGCAGCCTCGGCAGCAACGCCGTCAAGCTGCTCGACAACCTCGCCACGGCCCGGGAACGTGACCTGTGGCGGGTGCTGGTGGCCCTCTCCATCCGGCACGTCGGGCCGACCGCCGCCCAGGCGTTGGCCCGACACTTCCGCTCGGTCGAGGCGATCGACCAGGCGACCGAGGAGGAACTCTCCTCAGTCGACGGTGTCGGCCCGACCATCGCCGCCAGCATCCGCGAGTGGTTCGCCG
Organism: Verrucosispora sp. WMMD573; assembly: GCF_027497175.1. Taxonomy (NCBI): domain Bacteria; kingdom Bacillati; phylum Actinomycetota; class Actinomycetes; order Micromonosporales; family Micromonosporaceae; genus Micromonospora; species Verrucosispora sp. WMMD573. The sequence goes on from NZ_CP114901.1 coordinate 2,751,428, forward strand.
TCGACTGGCACCGCGAGGTGGTTCGGAAGTGGGCCGGGGCGGGCGTCCGCATGGCGGAGGCGGCGGTGCAGGAGGGGCCACGCCCGCTGGAAGGGGTGACCGTGGTGGTCACCGGCACGCTCGGCGGCTTCTCCCGGGATCAGGCGGCCGAGGCGATCCAGTCCCGGGGTGGCAAGGTCAGCGGCTCGGTTTCGAAGAAGACCGGCTTCGTCGTGGTGGGCGACAACCCCGGCTCCAAAGCGGACAAGGCGGCCAGCCTCAAGGTCCCCGTGCTCGACGAGGAGGGTTTCCAGGTGCTCCTCGACGCCGGCCCCGAAGCGGCCCGGCAGGTGGCCCGCGTCGAGGAGTGATGATCTTTACGGCACTCTGTCGGATACCAACTTAATTACGACTACGACCGATTCGTGACTGTCGCGGCGGGTAAGTGATGGTGGGGGCGTTTCATTGGGGCACGGCGCGTGGAACCACGGGCCGGTCTCGTGCCGGGAGGTGTGATGGAGTCGCCCGATCCGCGCAACCTCGTCCCGCCCGGGCGGACGGCGCAGTTCGCGACGTTCGTCGCGGCTGTGCTCGTGGTGGCCGTGCTCGTCTCGGCGAACGGGTTGGTGTCGTTCGCCTCGGCCCTGCCCGACCTGCCGGCGGCGTTCTGGACGATGGCGGTGCTCGCCGTGGCCTGCGACGCCCGGCCATTCCTGCCGCCCGGTCGCGGGCAATCCTCCTCGGCGGTCTTCCCCTCGACCTGCTTCACCTTCGCGATCCTGCTCGGTTGGGGGCTCGGCCCCGCGGTCGCGGTGCAGGCGGTCGCCGTCGTGGTGTCCGGGGTCCGGATGCGACACGCGCCCTGGCGGACGGCGTTCAACGCCGGGCAGTACGCCTGCTCGCTGGCGGCGGCGTACGCGATCACCAGGCTCGGCCCCGGCGGGATCTACGACGGCGCGGCGCTGGGCTGGAGCGACATCGTCGCGATCGGTGGCGCGGGGGTCGCCTGGTTCGCGGTCAACTACGGGTTGGTCACCACCGCGGTGCGGCTGCGCTTCGGGGAGCGGTGGTGGCCCAACGCCTGGCACGGCCTGCCCTTCGAGCTGCTCTCCACCGGGTCGTTGCTGCTGCTCGCGCCGGTGCTGGTAACCGCCGCCAGGGCCAGTGCCGCCCTGGTGCCGCTGGTGCTGGTGCCGCTGTTCGCGGTCTACCGGATGGCCCGGCTCACCGTGGAGCAGCACCAGTTGGCCGGACTCGACCCGCTCACCGGGCTACCCAATCGCAAGGCGTTGCTGGCCGAGGTCAACGAGCAGGTGCACCGGCACGCCGAGCGTGCCGCCCGAGGAGAGCCCGAGACGCGCCTCGCCCTCCTCCTGATCGACCTGGACCGGTTCAAGAACGTCAACGACGCGCTCGGCCATGCCGTCGGCGACCGGCTGCTGGTGGAGGTGAGCGCCCGGTTGACCGACGTGGTCGCGCCACCGCAGATGGTCGCCCGGCTCGGCGGCGACGAGTTCGCGATCGTGATGACCGCGCTAACCGGTGTAGACCAGGCCCGTACGCTGGCCGACCAGGTCGTCCAGGCCCTCGCCGAGCCGGTGCCGCTGGACGGGCTGCCGCTGGACGTCGGCGGCTCGATCGGCATCGCCCTGTTTCCGGATCACGGCGAGGACTTCGCCACCCTGATGCGGCACGCGGACGTGGCCATGTACGACGCGAAGCACCGCAACGACACCGTCGCCGTCTACACCGCCGAGTCCGACCACAACTCCGCCGAGCGGTTGGGGCTGCTGGCCGACCTGCGCCGGGTGCTGGAGGTCGGTGCGTCGGCGCGGGCCGACAGGTCCGCGTCGGCCGAGGCGACCACCGTGCGCGGCGGGGACGGCGCGGTGCTGCCCACCTCCGCGCCGCTTCAGGAGCCGGGCGGCATCCGGCGGTGGAGTCGGCGGAGACGTCGCCCCCGGGTGTTGCGCCACGACGACGAGCTGATCGCCCGGATCATCACCGGCGCGGACCCGACCCTGCGCCGGGCGGCCCGGGACGGGGGTTCGGATGCTGCGCCGCCCGACGGCGCGGTGTGGTCGCGGACGCGTGGCCAGCCGGATCCCGGCGGTGGCGGAGCGGATCCCGGCTGCGACCGCTCCGACGCTGAGCCGGTCACGGACGCGGGCGAGATCATGATGTATTACCAGCCGCAGGTCGCCATCGTCACCGGCGAGGTGGTCGGGGTGGAGGCGCTGTTGCGCTGGCGGCACCCACGCCGGGGAATGGTCGATCCGGAGGAACTGATCCGGGTCGCCGAGCAGAGCGCGGTGATGCGGCTGCTCACCCGCCGGGTCGTCGACGACGTGGTGGAGCAGCTCGCCAAGTGGTCGGCGGCCGGCCTCGGGCTGCGGGCGGCGTTGAACGTCAGCGTGCGGGACCTGCACACCGGCGAGATCGCCGACCAGATCGCCGATCGGCTCGCCCGCTACGGCGTGGCGCCGGAGCGGCTGCAACTGGAGATCACCGAAGGCGCGTTGATGGCCGACCCGCGTCGGGTGCTGACCACCATCACCCGGCTGCACCGGATCGGGGTGGGCATCGCGCTTGACGACTTCGGCACCGGCTACTCCAGCCTTCAGCACCTGCGCCGACTGCCGTTGTCGGAGGTGAAGGTCGACCGTTCGTTCGTCCTCGGCATGGCCGAGGACGCCGACGACGCGGCGATCGTCCGCTCGACGATCGAGTTGGCCAAGGCGCTGGGGCTGCGGGTGGTGGCCGAGGGCGTGGAGGACGAGCGGACCTGGCGGATGCTGCACGCGGCCGGCTGCGACGCCGCCCAGGGCTGGTTCTACGCCCGGCCGATGCCGGCCGAGGAACTGGTCGCCTGGCTGGCCCGGTACCGTCCGCTCCGCCCGCTGGGCGGCCACGACGAGGCGGAGATCCCCCGCCGGCACGCCCGCTGATCCGGCGGGGCCGGGACCGGCCGGGTCGGGCACCCCGGGGAGGCGGCAACGGCCGGCCGGGCGGGAAACAATAGACTCGCTGCGGTCACCGCGCGTCGCGTACCCGGCAGCGGTGGGCGCAGGTCAGGCAGACGCAGCACAGCCACGAAGGGGGCACCGATGGCCGCCATCTCCCGCGAGGAGGTCGCGCACCTCGCGCGACTGTCGCGGCTCGCCGTGACAGAGGAGGAGTTGGACACCTTCGCCGGTCAGCTCGACGTGATCCTCCAGGCGGTCGCGCAGGTGGGCGAGGTCGCCGCCGCGGACATCCCGCCGACCTCCCACTCGGTGCCGCTGACAAACGTGCTCCGCGAGGACGTCGTGTCGCCGTGCCTGACGCCCGAGGAAGCGTTGTCGGGTGCCCCCGACGCGGAGGAGCAGCGGTTCCGCGTACCGCGGATCCTGGACGAGGATGTGGCCTCATGACCGACGTCACCGCAATGACCGCGACGCAGATCGCGGGGCTCGTCGCCACCGGCGCGGCCTCCGCCGTCGAGGTCACCCAGGCTCACCTGGACCGGATCGCCAACGTCGACGGCCGGGTCAACGCCTTCCTGCACGTCGACGCCGAGGGCGCGCTGGCCGCCGCCCGCGACATCGACGCTCGCCGGGCGGCCGGCGAGGAGTTGGGGCCGCTGGCCGGGGTGCCGGTCGCGGTCAAGGACGTCCTCACCACCAAGGGGGTGCCGACCACCGTCGGGTCGAAGATCCTTGAGGGCTGGCGTCCGCCGTACGACTCGACGATCGTGGAGCGGCTGCGCGCCGCCGGCACGGTGATGCTCGGCAAGACCAACATGGACGAGTTCGCCATGGGTTCCTCCACGGAATACTCGGCGTACGGGCCGAGCCGCAACCCGTGGGACACCGACCGCATCCCGGGTGGTTCCGGCGGGGGAAGCGCGGCGGCGCTCGCCGCGTACGAGGCGCCGCTGGCGATCGGCTCGGACACCGGCGGCTCGATCCGCCAGCCCGGGGCGGTCACCGGCACCGTCGGCGCGAAACCCACCTACGGCGGCACCTCCCGGTACGGGCTGGTGGCCTTCTGCTCCTCGCTGGACACTCCTGGCCCGTGCGCGCGTACCGTGCTGGACGCGGCGTTGCTGCACGCGGCGATCGGCGGGCACGACCCGCGTGACTCCACCTCCATCCCGGCCCCGGTGCCGGACGTGGTGGCCGCGGCGAAACTCGGCGCGACCGGCGACCTGAGCGGGGTGCGGCTGGGCATCGTCACCGAGTTCGGCGGCGAGGGCGCGGAGCCGGGTGTGACGGCCGCCTTCAACGAGGCCGTCGACACGCTGACCAAGCTCGGCGCGGAGATCGTCGAGATCTCCTGCCCGCACTTCCGGTACGCGCTGCCGGCGTACTACCTGATCGCGCCCAGCGAATGTTCCTCCAACCTGGCCCGCTTCGACGGCGTCCGGTTCGGGTTGCGGACCGGCGACGACGGCAACCGGTCGCTGGAGGAGGTCATGTCGTTGACCCGGGAGGCCGGCTTCGGTCCCGAGGTCAAGCGGCGCATCATGCTCGGCACGTACGCGCTTTCCTCGGGCTACTACGACGCCTACTACGGGCAGGCGCAGAAGGTGCGTACGCTGATCACCCGCGACTTCACCGCGGCGTTCGAGCGGGTCGACGCGCTGATCTCGCCGACCACCCCGTTCGTCGCCTTCCCGCTCGGCGCGCGCACCTCCGACCCGTACCAGATGTACCTGGCCGACCTGTTCACCATCCCGACCAACCTGTACGGCGGGCCGGGCATCTCGGTGCCGTGCGGGCTCTCCGACGGGCTGCCGGTCGGCTTGCAGGTGATGGCCCCGACCATGGCCGACGACCGGATGTACCGGATCGCCGCCGCGCTGGAGAGCGCCGTCGGCACGTTCACCCCACCGGCACTGTGAGGCAGGAGCGCAGATGACCACGACACTGCCCGCGTACGACGAGGTCGTCGCGCGCTACGAGCCGGTGATCGGCCTGGAGACCCACGTCGAGCTGGGCACGAACACCAAGATGTGGTGCGGCTGCCCGACCGACTTCGGTGGCGAGCCGAACACCCGGGTCTGCCCGGTCTGCCTCGGCCTGCCCGGCTCCCTGCCGGTGGCGAACTCCGCGGCCATCGAGGCGACCGTCCGGATCGGCTTGGCGCTGAACTGCTCCATCGCGCAGTGGTGCCGGTTCGCCCGGAAGAACTACTTCTACCCGGACATGCCGAAGAACTTCCAGATCAGCCAGTACGACGAGCCGCTCTGCTTCGACGGCTACCTGGACGTCGAGGTCAACGGCGAGCTGGTGCGCATCGGCATCGAGCGGGTGCACCTGGAGGAGGACACCGGCAAGACGCTGCACGTCGGCGGCGCCACCGGTCGCATCCACGGCGCCACCGAGTCGCTCGTCGACTACAACCGGGCCGGCATTCCGCTGGTCGAGATCGTCACCAAGCCGATTCCCGGTACCGGTGCGCTCGCCCCCGAGGTGGCCCGCGCGTACGTCACCGAGCTGCGTGACGTGATCCGCTCGCTGGGCGTCTCCGACGTACGCATGGAGGAGGGCTCGCTGCGCTGTGACGTCAACACCTCGCTGAACCTGCCCGGCGAGGAGTGGGGCACCCGCACCGAGACCAAGAACGTCAACTCGTTGCGCTCGGTCGAGCGGGCGGTCCGCTCGGAGATGCTGCGCCAGGCGTCCGTACTGGAGGCCGGCGGTCGGATCACCCAGGAGACCCGGCACTTCCACGAGGACACCGGGGACACCACCCCGGGCCGGTCCAAGGAGACCGCCACCGACTACCGCTACTTCCCGGAGCCGGACCTGGTTCCCCTCGCCCCGGACCCGGCCTGGGTGGCGGAGCTGAAGGCCGCCCTGCCGGAGCTGCCCCGGCTGCACCGCCGTCGCCTCCAGGAGACGTGGGGCCTGTCGGACGCGGACATGCAGTCGGTGCTCAACGCCGGTGCTGTCGAGTTGATCGAGCAGACGGTCGCCGCTGGTGCCTCGCCGGCCGCCGCACGCAAGTGGTGGCTGGGCGAGCTGTCCCGGCGGGCCAACGAGACGGGTGTGGAACTGGCCGACATCGGCGCGACTCCGGCCCAGGTCGCCGAGCTTCAGGGTCTGGTCGACGCCGGCAAGCTCAACGACAAGCTGGCCCGTACGGTGCTGGAGGGCGTGGTCGCCGGGGAGGGCTCGCCGACCGAGATCATGACCAACCGCAACCTGGAGGTCGTCTCCGACACCGGTGCGCTCACCGCAGCGGTGGACGAGGCGATCGCCGCCAACCCGGCCATCGCCGACAAGGTCCGCAGCGGCAAGGTGGCTGCCGCCGGCGCCCTGGTCGGCGCGGTCATGAAGACCACCCGTGGCCAGGCCGACGCCCAAACCGTCCGCACCCTGATCCTGGACCGCCTCAACACCCAACCCTGACCCCACCCCACCCCACCCCCACCCGACCGCGTTGATCATGAGGTTGGCGGCAGTTGTCGATCTTTGCGCTGCCGCTAACCTCCCATGATCAACGGGTGCGCCACCCCGATCGAGGGCGTCAATGGAGATGCCTGGATGGAGTTCCAGCGTGGACGAGCATGAACTTGGTGTGCTTGACGAGATTCAGCGGCGGGTGTTGTGGCTTGCCACCCGGATCGTGGACGCGGCGAATCACGACCGGGGTGCTGGGGACGGGGTGAAGGTCGGCGGGCACCAGGCGTCGAGCGCCTCGCTTGTCACCGCGATGACGGCGTTGTGGTTCGCCCACCTGGACGGCGAGGACCGGGTGGCGGTCAAGCCGCACGCCTCCCCGGTCTTCCATGCCATCCAGTACCTGCTGGGCAACCTGGACCGGTCGTACCTGCCCCGGCTGCGGGCGCGGGGCGGACTCCAGTCGTACCCGTCGCGGACGAAAGACCCGGACGAGGTGGACTTCTCCACCGGCTCGGTGGGGCTCGGCGCCGCCGCGCCGCTGTTCGCCGCGGTGACCCGACGCTACGTCGACGCACACTTCGGTGCCCGGCCGCACTCCCGGTTCGTCGCCCTGATCGGTGACGCCGAACTGGACGAGGGCAACATCTGGGAGGCCGTCGCCGACCCGGCCACCACCGGGCTCGGCAACGTGATGTGGGTGGTCGACTTCAACCGGCAGTCGCTGGACCGGGTCGTCCCCGGGGTGCGGATCGACCAGTGGCGCGGCCAGTTCGAGGCCGCCGGCTGGCACGTCGTCGAGGTGAAGTACGGCCGCCGGCTCGCCGAGGCGTACGACCGGCCGGGCGGCGCGGCGCTGCGCGACTGGATCGACGCGATGCCGAACGAGCAGTACCAGTCGCTGTTCGGGCTGACCGGCCCGGCGCTGCGCAAGCAGTTCCTGGACGGTGCCCCCGAGGGCATCGCCGCGTTGATCGCCGACGTCTCCGACACCGATCTCGGCCCGCTCGTCACCGACCTGGGCGGGCACGACCTGGCCGCGCTGCTGGACGCGTACGCCCAGTGCGACGCGGTGACCGACCGCCCGAGCGTGGTGTTCGCGTACACCGTCAAGGGGTGGGGACTGCCGATCGCCGGTAACCCGCGTAACCACTCCGCCCTGTTGACTGGCGAACAGGTCGACGCGTTGCGCGCCGCGCAGGGGTTGACCCGGGACACCGAGTGGGACCGGCTCGACCCGGCTTCGCCGGCCGGGATCCGAGCCGGGCAGCGCCGCGAGGCGCTGTCCCGCGCGCCCCGCGAGCGTGCGCTGGGGGCCACCGTGCCCCAGGCCACGAACGTACGCGCCAACAAGCCGATCTCCACCCAGGAGGTCTTCGGTCGGGTGCTTGTCGACCTGGCCCGTGATCCGCAGGTGGGGAAATATCTCGTCACCACCGCGCCGGACGTGGCCACCTCCACCAACCTGGCCGGGTTCATCAACAAGACCGGCGTGTTCGCACCGACCGCCCAGCGTTCCTGGTCGGAGGACCGGGTGCTGCGCTGGACGGAGAGCCCCGAGGGGCAGCACATCGAGCTGGGCATCTCCGAGATGAACCTGTTCCTGCTGCTCGGCCAGCTCGGCCTGGCGTGGGACCTGTCCGGGCAGCCATTGCTGCCGGTCGGCACCGTCTACGACCCGTTCGTGTTGCGCGGACTCGACGCGTTCCTGTACGGCACCTATTCCGGTGCCCGCTTCGTGGTCGCGGGTACCCCGTCCGGGGTGACCCTCGCGCCGGAGGGTGGCGCTCACCAGTCGACAATCACCGCGAGCGTGGGCCTGGAACTGCCCGGGGTGACCTTCGTCGAGCCCGCGTACGCGGCCAGCCTGGACTGGCTGCTCTGCGACGCGTTCGGGCACATCGCCGGTGCGACCCGGGCGACGCCGACGGCGGTGCCGGCCGAGGACGGGGCGTACTACTTCCGGCTCAGCACCCGGCCGGTGGACCAGGCGCCGTTCGAGGCGGCCCGGGCCCGGCTCGGTGACGCGGTACTGCGCCGGCAGGTGCTCGCCGGGGCGTACCGACTGGTCGACGCCCACCAGGCGCACCCGCAGCTGGCGGACGCGCCGACGGTGCAACTGGCCGCCTCCGGGGCGGTGCTACCCGAGGTGCTGGCCGCGGCGGCGGAACTGGCCGATGAGGGGGTAGCCGCCCACGTGGTGGACGTGACCAGCCTGGACCGCCTCTACCGGGCGTGGCAGCGCACCCTGCGTCAGGGCGTACGCACGGCGACCGTGCCGAGCGTGCCGGGCGCGCTGCGGTCCGCCTTCGCCGACCGGGTGCCGGTGGTGACCGTGCACGACGCCGCCTCGCACGCCATGGCCTGGCTCGGCTCGGCGGTCGGTGCCCCCGCGGTGCCGCTCGGCGTCGACGAGTTCGGCCAGTCCGGCAGCGTCCAAGACCTCTACGACCTCCACGACCTGCTCCCCGGCAGCATCGTCAACGCCGCCCTCGCCGCCCTCTCCCTCCGCTGACCCACCCCCCACCCCCACCCCCACCCTCGCTCGCCGCCTTCCCCGTTGATCATGAAGTTGTTGTGCCCGGGAAGCGCTCTCCCGGACAACAACTTCATGATCAACAGGTTGGGGCGGGTTGGGCGGGTTGGGGCGGGTTGGGTTACTGGGTGGGGGTGGGGGTGGGGGTGGGGGTGATGGTGGGGGTGGGGGTTGGGGTGGCGCTCAGGGGGGTGGTGGGGGGAGGGGCGATTACGGTGCGTTCGAGGTTCACCTGGGCCTGGCCGGTGCCGCCCACGGTGATGTCGTCGTACGCCTGGAGTCGCTTCTCCTGGTCGAAGTAGAGCACCGTCATGGCCAGCGGGGTCGGCTCCTCCTGCTCCAGCCCGCGCAGCCCGGCACCGCCGGTGGAGCCCTGCACCATCAGCGTGGTCGGTTGCTGGCCGGGCACCTCCGGCAGCGTGTTGACCTGCCGGTCGTGGGTGTGCCCGGCGAGCACCAGCGGGGTGGTGCCGGACAGTGGGCCGGCAGCGGCCGGGTCGTGCACCAGGGCGATGTCGACCGGCCGGGGTGAGCTGCGGATCGTGGCGGCGAGTGTCTCCCCGTTGGTGATCACCTGGTCGGCGGTGGTCTGGTTGAGCCCGCCGCTGGCCGGTGAGGTGCTCTTGTCCGGGGTGAAGCGGGGGTCACCGATCCCGGCGATGGTCAGCCCGGCGACGGTGGTCGTGGTGTTGTCCAGCACGACCGCGTTGGGTTGCCGGGCCACCGCCGCCGCCGTACGCCCCGAGTCGTGGTTGCCCCGGATGTACACGTACGGCTTCTCCAGCAGGCTGATCGAGCCGACGTAGGACGCCTCCGGTTCGCTGCCCCAGTCGGTGATGTCGCCGGTGTCGATCACCACGTCGATGCCGAACTGCTCGGTCACGGTCCGGATGAGCTGCCAGGCGCTCGGGTTGAGATGCAGATCGGAGATGTGCAGTACCCGGGTGGTGTCCGGGTCCGGCTCGTACACCGGCAGCGCCGACACCGTCGTGTACAACTGGGTGACGTTGCCGATGAGGCGCTGGAGCTGCTCGGCGTACCGGGTGTAGTCGTCGGCGATCTTGCGTACGTCACCGACGATCGCCGGGGCGTTGACCAGTAGGCCCTCGTAGCGGGGCTCCTCGATCGACTGGGGCCGGACGGTCGCCGCGGCGGTACCCAGGCTGCCGGCGGTGATCAGCAGCGCCAGGCCGCCGGCCCAGGCCGCCCGGCGGGTGTCGCGGAACACCAGCAGCGCCAGCACCAGGGTGGCCAGTACGGACGAACCGACGGTGCGCAGCCCGAGCCGCAGCACCCCCTCCCGGATCTCGTCGACCGCTGACTGGGTGGCCCGGTTGAGGCTCGCCGGATCACCGATCAGCGCCTCGACGCGGCTCTGCTCCAGCGCGCCCAGCTCCACAGTCAGCTTGGTAGGCCCGTCGTGACTGTTCAGCAGCAGCGAGCCCAGCGGCGGGATGTCGACGGTGGTGCCGCCATCGGTCGTCGGCGACACGGACAGTTGAGCACGGAACGGACCGATGTCGGTGTCCACGTTCCCGCCCACCAGGACCCCGGCGAGTACGCCGACCAGCGTCACGGCCAGGACGGCCAGGGCGAGAGCGAGGCGGCGCAGGCCCCGGTGCGACTCCCGGTCACGCTGCGGTGCGGCGGAGCGCCGCAGAGATGGGAAACGGCGCGGCCGACCCGGGGTCGTTTCCCCGTCCCGATCGCGGCGCGGCTCGTCGTTCTGCTGACCGTTCATGATGAGATTCTGACCTGCCCGCCGAAAGATCTTGGCAAACCTGGAATGAGGCGGCGCGCTGGCGCCTCAGCTGCGCCCGGCACCCCCACCGGCGAAGACGAGGCGCAGCAGTCGGTCGTCCTCGGGCGCCGGCCGTCCTCGCCCGTCGTGGTTGGAGGTGCCGACCCAGAGGGAACCGTCCGGGGCGGCGGCGATGCCGCGCAGCCGACCGTACCGTTCGGTCAGCAGGGCCTGCGGCTGACCGAGGACCGTGCCGGTCTCGGTCAGCTCGACCAGCCAGAGTCGTTGACCGCGCAGGCAGGCGGTGGCGAGCATCCGTTCCACCGCAGCCAGGCCGGAGCAGGACGCCTCGTCGGTCGACCACTGCACGATCGGGTCGACGTACCGGTCGTCGTCGCCGCGTCCCTCGACCTCGGGCCAGCCGTAGTTCTTGCCCTTGGTGATCTGGTTGATCTCGTCCCAGGTGTTCTGGCCGAACTCGACGGCGTACATCCGGTCGCCGGACCAGGCGATGCCCTGCACGTTGCGGTGACCCAGGGACCAGACCGGGGAGTCCGGGAAGGGATTTCCGGGAGCCGGCTTCCCGTCCGGCGTGATCCGCAGGATCTTGCCGCCGAGCTGCTTGACGTCCTGTGACTGGTCGGTGTCCCCGGCGTCGCCGGTGCTGGCGTAGAGCTGCCCGTCGGGACCGAACGCCAGGCCGCCCCCGTTGTGGATGCCCGCCTTGGGGATGCCGGTGAGGATCGGGGTCGGCGCCTCACCGAGTCGCAGCCGGGCGACCCGGTTGTCCCGTTCGGCGGTGTAGTAGACAAAGACCGTCCGGTCCTGGGCGAACTGTGGGGAGACCGCGATGCCCAGCAGGCCACCCTCACCCGAGGCGACCACGTCGTCGATGGTCTGCACCTCGGTGACCTTCAGACCGTCCGCGGTCGACTCGGGCCCGACCTGGACGATGCGGCCACTGTCGCGTTCGGTGACCAGGGCGCCGCCGTCGGGCAGGAAGGCGATCCCCCAGGGCACCCGCAGCCCCTGGGCGAGCACGGTGGCGACAACCTCCTGGTCGCCGTTGTCCGCGGTGACCGTCGGGCTGGGCAGGTTCGGCGGCGCGCCGGCCGGGTCGGGTTCCGGGTCCCCGAGGCTGCAACCGCTGGCAACGAGCAGCAGCGTCGCGCAGGACGCCACGAGGGCGGCACGAATCTGACGGGCGCGGAGGTGCGGGGGAGCGCTCACCCGGCCCAGAGTAGCCCGCCCGGGCCGGGCCCGTGGAAGGCGACGCCGTGCTGCCCCCATCGGCTGGTCGGGCTGCGCCGACGCCTATCGTCGGCTGGGTGAAGGTATGGATCCCGCACGAGGCCGGCCACGCCCTGCTCGGCGAGCTGCCGCCGGAGGTCACCGTCGAGACGATGGAGGATCCGGCGAAGCTGCCCTCGCCGATGGCCGGCGTCCGATTCTGGGTACCGCCCTTCCTGGCCGGCGAGGACGCCGTGGCCGTGCTGCGCGAGCTGCCCGACCTGGCGGTGGTGCAGCTACTCTCGGCCGGCGCGGATGCCTGGGTGGGTCGGGTGCCGGCCGGTGTCACGCTATGTGACGCCCGTGGGGTGCACGATCCGTCCACCGCCGAATGGGTGGTCGCGGCCATCCTCTCCCAGTTGCGTGCCTTCCCGGCGATGGCCCGGGCGCAGGCCCGGCGACGGTGGGCGTACGACGAGGTGGCCCCGACCGACGAACTGGCCGGCAAACGGGTGCTGATCGTCGGTGCGGGGTCGATCGGTACCGCGTTACGGCAGCGGCTGACGCCGTTCGAGGTGGAGTTCGTGATGGTGGCCCGGACCGCCCGGCCCGAGCAGGGGGTGCACGGCGTCGACGAGCTGCCGCGACTGCTGCCGCAGGCCGACGTCGTGGTGCTGCTGGTGCCGTTGACCGAGCAGACCCGGGGGCTGGTCGACGCCACGTTCCTCGCCGCGATGCGGGACGGTGCCCTGCTGGTGAACGCCGCCCGGGGCCCGGTGGCCCGGACCGACGCCCTGGTCGCCGAGCTGGCCACCGGACGGATCTCCGCCGCGCTGGACGTGACTGATCCGGAGCCGCTGCCCGCCGACCATCCGCTCTGGGAGCTGCCGAACGTGCTGATCACTCCGCACGTGGCCGGCTCGGTGCGGGGCCTGCTGCCCAGGGCATACCGTCTGGTCGGTCAGCAGATCCGACGGTTCGCCGCCGGTGAGCCGCCGCGCAACGTGGTGGTGGACGGCTACTGATCCGCGTCGGCGACGTCACGTCCGGCCGCCGCCACCAGCCGAGGCAGGTCCGCGCCACGCACGGCCGGGAGCACGAACCATCGACCGTCGTCGAGCTGGGCCACCGCCCGCCCGCGCGGATCGGCGGCCAGCTCGACCACCTGCTCCCAGGAGAACCGGCGTTCTCCGGCGAGCGCCCGTACCCGTAGGCCACTGGCGTCGGCGTCGGTGCCGGCCCGCCAGGCCCAGACGGCCACCCCCAGCGGCACCAGCAGCACCGGCAGCAGATAGGGGCGGGAGCTGGCCAGCGGCAGGGCGCCGATGGTGGCGACGATCGCCCCGACCAGGATGGCCTGGTTGTGCCGGAATCGTGCGGTGTCGGTGCGAGGCATGACCAGATGATCCCACCCGGTCCGGGACGGCCGGCGGTGGGCCGAGGTAGCGAGCGGCACGGCCGCAAGGTGGTACCGGCGGCCACCCACCCCGACACTCAGTCGCCGTGACCTGACTCACTGTCGACTGGCCGTCACTTCCCGCCGAGCGACTCGTTCATCGATGGTGGGCGGTGGACCATGTCCGTCGTCCGCGCACCGCCCCCGTGCCCCCTCACGAAGGCGACCGTCGTGCCCGTCGCGTCTGTGTTCCGTGCCGCCCCGTTGCGGGCCAGCGCACACCGTCCGCTCCTGCCGGAGATCTGCGTGCTCGCGGTCACCGCCATGCTGATCGCCCTCGGCGTCGTCGGTCCGGTTCCCGCCCTCGCCGTGGTGGCGCTCGCCGGTGCGGCCGCGTCCACCCTGGCCGGGGTGCGGCTGTCCCGGCTGACCTTCGACACCGGCTCGCCGGCCGGCGGCCCACCTGCCGGCCGGGTGGCCCGCCGTCGGGCGGCGCGTCCACGTCGGGCCGCTGCCCTGCTGCACGCCGCGGTGGTGACCGCTGGCCTGACGGCGGCGGTGCTGCCGCTGGCCTCCGCCGGATACCGCCCGGCGGCTGCTGCGGCCGGGCTCGCCGGCACCACCGCGCTGCTCGGCGGTGGCCTGTTCAGCCTGCATCGGTCGCGGCCGTCGATCCGGGGACGCCTGCGCCGCCTACTGGACCAGGCCGCGCCCGGTGTCTGCCTGATACTCACCGCCTGGCTGTTACTGCCGTACGCCGGTGTGCCGGCCCCACTGCGACTGACGGTCGCGGTTCTGCTGGGCCTGCTCGCCGTCGACGCGTTGGCCGCGCTGACCGGACCCGGCCGCGACAGCGGCGCCGCCCGTTGTCGCGCTGGCGCCGGGTTGACTTTGCTCGCCCTGGTGCTGCTGGCCGCGCTGCCGGCCGGTCCCGCCGCCGGGCGGGCGGCGCTGCTGGCCGTGCCGCCACTGGTGGTCGGCGTGCTGCTGGTCGCCGTCGGGGTTCCGCAGGTGGCACAGGCCGCGCCCATCCGGCAGACCGCGCTGGTCTGGCCACGGGCGGTGCTTCCCGCGGTCGCGGTGGTGCTCGCCGTCGTCCACCAGTTGCAGCTCGGCCTCCTGCCCGACCGTACGGCGGTGCTGCTGGCGCTCGCCGTGATCCCGCCGCTGGTGGTGCGTGAGCTGTTCGGTGCCGCCATCCCGACGGTGTCGGAGGAGCCGACCGACACCGCCCCGGCACCGGCACCCGCCGAGCCGGGCGGCTCGGCCGGTCGCGTCGCCCTGCTTGGGGCGTTGGCGGCCCGGCCCGAGCCGGTCTGCGGCGCTCTGCTCGTGATCGACCTGCACCTCACCGAGCTGCCCGGCCGGCTGGTGCGCGACGACGTGGCCGCCGAGGCCGTGCGTCGGGCCCGAGCCGTGGCGGCCGATGAGGACGAGGTGTTCGACCTGGCCGGGAGTGGGCTCGCGGTGGTCAGCCGGTCCGGACCGGTGCTGGCGTACGCGCTGGGCGCCCGGCTGCTCACCGCGCTGAGCCGACCCTACGAGGTCTCCGGGGCGGTGCTGCGGTCGCGACCCAGCGTCGGGCTGGCCGAGCTGGGCCGGGGCCGGCCGGAGGATCTGTTCCGCCAGGCGGACCTGGCTCGACGACGCGCGGCCCAGCTCGGCCGCGACCGGGTCGAGTGGTACGACGCCTACCTGGAGGAGCAGTTGGTCCGCCGGCTGGACCTGGAGCGGGAACTGCCCGGCGCGGTCGCCCGGGGTGAGCTGGACCTGGTCTACCAGCCCGTCCTCGGCCTGGCCGATCGGGCGCCGGTCGGTACGGAGGCGCTGCTGCGGTGGCGCAACCCGGTGCTGGGCACGGTGTTCCCGGCGGAGCTGCTGCCGGTGGCCGAGGATCTCGACATCGTGGGCGAGCTGGGGGTGTGGGTGCTGGACCGGGCCTGTCGACAGTTGGCCGACTGGACGATGGGCGGCCGACGGCTGTGGATGGCGGTCAACGTGACCACCCGGGAGCTCACCTCACCGGACTTCGTACCCCGGACGGCAGCGGTGCTGGAGGCGTACGGGGTGGGGCCGGACCAGTTGGTGATCGAGGTTGCCGAGCCGAAGGTCGCCGCCGAGCTGCCCACCGTGGTCGCCCGGCTGGCCGGGTTGCGTTCGATTGGCATCCGCACCGCGCTTGACGACTTCCGGGCCGAGCACGCCTCTCTGGCTCAGCTCCGGCGACTACCGATCGACCTGCTCAAGGTCGGGCCGGAGGTGGCCACGGCAGGCAGCGACCCGCACCGGCCGCTGCTGGACGTGGTGGTCACCGTGGCCGAACGGTTGGGCCTTGAGGTGGTGGCCGAGGAGCTGGAATCGGCTCACCAGGTCGACGGGGCGCATCGGGCCGGATGCCGGTACGGCCAGGGCTTCGAGCTGGCTCGGCCGGCCACTGCCGAGCGGGTCGAGGCGTACTTCGAGGAGTTCCCCTCGACGTCGCGCTGAGCGCAAGGGCTTAACCGTTTCATCTGCTGGTGGGGGCGGGGCCGGTGCTGCCGCGCGGGGTCAGGTGGGGTGCCTCGTCCTCCAGCCCGACCGTCGGGGCACCCTCGATCAGCTGTAGCAGCTGGCGCGCGGCGTGCGCCCCGTACGCCGGGATGTCCCGACCCAACGCGGTGAGCGGCGGATGCACCAGCCGGCACAGCGGCGAGTCGTCCCAGGCCACGATGGACAGGTCGGCGGGGACCGCGAGCCCCATCTCCTGGGCGACCGACAGCCCGGCGATCGCCATCACGTCGTTGTCGTAGATCACCGCGGTCGGGCGGACCCGGGAGCTGAGCAGCCGCCGGGTGACTCGCGCACCCTCCTCGCCGGTGTAGTCGGAGGAGGCGGTGACCGCCTCGACGAGATCGAGCCGCCGGCACGCGTCGGTGAACGCCTCGGTGCGAATCGCGGTGTGCAGCAGCTCGGGTAGGCCGCCGACCCGCGCGATCCGCCGGTGACCGAGGGCGTAGAGGTACTCCACGGTCTCCACCAGCGCTGCCGCGTCGTTCGACCAGACATTCGGCAGCCCGCCGGTGCCCGTGGGGCCGCCGATCACCACGGCCGGCAGGCCCAGTTCCTCCAGTACCGGCACTCGGCCGTCGTTGGTTCGTAGGTCGCAGACCAGTACGCCGTCGACCCGCCGCTCGCCCCACCAGCGCCGGTAGACCGCGATCTCGGCGTTCTGGTCGGCCACCACCTGAAGGGTCAGCGCGTACGACCGGGCCGACAGCTCCGCCTCGACGCCGCTGATCAGCTCCATGAAGAAGGGCTCGATGCCGAGGGTGCGCGCCGGTCGGGCGAGGATCAGGCCGATGGCGCGGGCGGTCGCGCCGGACAGGGCGCGGGCGGCACTGCTCGGACTGAACCCGATCTCGGCGGCGATGGCGAGAATGCGCTGCCGGGTCGCCTCGGAGACGCCCGGCTGGCCGTTCAACGCATAGGAGACCGCGCCCTTGGAGACTCCCGCCCGGCGGGCGACGTCCGCGATCGTGGGCCGCTTCACCGGCGTACGTCCTCCTGAACCAGTTCGTCCTGCCGGCCGTTTCGATGGCGCGGGCGGCGTGGGACACGCTACCCGTCCGCCTGCCCGCTGGGGCGGTACGGGGCGACTCGACGTCGGCCGAGAACGAACTTGTGCGGTTCAGCCTACGACAACGGCTTGCCGGTGCCGGCCCGCGCCCTGACCTGCCCTGCGTCCTTTGGCGCGTGAAACCGCTTCCCCGTAGGCGATTCCGCGCATACGAACGGAAGCGAGGTTACCGGCCTGCTTCGGTGTTGACTCGCCGTTGACAGGCCGATACCACCCCCGTACGGTGGCTTCACTTATCCGGTTCAGTCAACGTTCCTCGATCTCTGGAACGTTTCCAACGGTCTTGGAGGATGAGTCATGACACGGTCCACGCCTCGGTGGCTGCGGGTCGCAGCCGTAGGTCTGACGGTCGGCTCCCTGGTTGTCGCGTGCAGCGGGCGCAGTACCCAGGGCGGTGGCGACGGCGGTGGCGCGGTGACGCTGACGATCAATTTCTGGGGCGACTTCGGGCTTCAGGACCTGAAGGCGAAGTACGAGGCGGAGCACCAGAACGTCACGATCGCCCTCAACTCCGGCGAGTACAACGCCCAGCACGAGGACCTTCAGAAGAAGCTGATCGCCGGCTCGGGCGCGCCCGACATCGCGGCCATCGACGAGGGCTTCATGGTCCAGTTCCGCAGCCAGGCCGACAAGTTCGTAAACCTGCTCGACTCCGGTGCCGGCAAGTACGAGACCAATTATCTGCCGTGGAAGTGGAAGCAGTCCCTGTCGGCCGACGGCAGTACCCAGATCGGCCTCGGCACCGATGTCGGCGGACTGGCCATGTGCTATCGCACCGACCTCTTCGCCGCCGCCGGCCTGCCCACCGAGCGGGACCAGGTCTCGGCGCTCTGGCCCACCTGGGACAGGTTCCTGGAGGTCGGCCAGCAGTACACCGCCAACACCAAAAAGAAGTTCGTCGACAACGCGACGAACCTGTTCAACCCGATCCTCGGGCAGCAACAGGTCGGCTTCTACGACGAGAACGAGCAACTGCGGCTGGAGGGCGGCCCCAAGGTCGCCTTCGACTACGCGGTCCGGGCCGCCGACGCCGGTCTGTCGGCCAACCTCACCAGCTTCCAGGCCGACTGGGACAAGGGCTTCACCAGCGGCTCGTTTGCCGTGCTGGCCTGCCCGGCGTGGATGCTCGGGCACATCCAGAACACCGCTCCCGGCACCAAGGGCAAGTGGGACATCGCCGCGGTGCCCGGCGGCGGCGGCAACTGGGGCGGATCCTTCCTCACCATCCCCAAGCAGGGCAGGAACGTCGACGAGGCGTACAAGTTCGTGGAATGGCTGATCCAGCCGGAGCAGCAGATCGAGGTCTTCAAGACGGTCGGCAACCTGCCGTCGCAGCCGGCACTCTACGCCGACCCCGCGATCGCCGACTTCGAGAACGAGTTCTTCAACTCCGCGCCGGTCGGCCAGATCTTCCCCAGGATGGCCGAGGGTCTGACGCCGCAGTACCTGGGCAAGAAGAACGGCCCCACCCGGGTCGCCGTGGAGAACGTCATCAACCGGGTGCAGAACGGGACGCTCGCCTCGGACGCCGCCTGGGCCGAGGCGATCAAGGAAGCCGAGAAGGCCAGCAGATAATGTCCATCACGCGCGCGGCCCCCGAACCGGTCACCCGCCGCCCTCGGCCCACCCCCGGCCGGTCGATGACCTGGCGTGACCGCCTGCACCGCTTCGACATGCGGTACGTGCCGTACCTGATGATCGCGCCGTTCTTCCTGCTCTTCCTCGTCTTCGGACTCTTTCCGATGATCTTCAACGGGGTGGTGGCGCTGCGCCACTGGCGGCTCGACGACCCGGAGCTGACCGGCTGGGCCGGCGTCGAGAACTTCAGCCGGCTGCTCACCGACGGCGACTTCGGCAACGCCCTCTACAACACCTTCGGCATCTTCCTGCTCTCCACCGTCCCGCAGCTGCTGCTCGCGCTGATCATCGCGTCGTTGCTCAACCGCCGGCTGCGGGCGCAGACCTGGTGGCGGGTCGGCGCGCTGCTGCCCTACATCACTCCGATCACCGCCTCCACGCTGGTCTTCAACGTCTTCTTCGCCCGTGACCTCGGCATGGCGAACTGGGCGCTGGGCCTGATCGGCATCGGCACCGACAACCCGATCGACTGGCGGGCCGACAAGCTGCACTCCTGGATCGCCATCGCCACCATGGTCAACTGGAAGTGGATCGGCTACAACGCCCTGCTCTATCTGGCGGCGATGCAGTCCATCCCGCGTGACGTCTACGAGGCGTCGGCGCTCGACGGCGCCGGCCCGTGGCGTCAGCTCTGGCGGATCACCGTGCCGATGATCCGGCCGGTGGTCATCTTCACCGTGGTGCTGTCCACCATCGGCGGGCTGCAACTGTTCACCGAGCCGATGCTGTTCGACCTGAACGCGCAGGCCGCCACAGGCGGTGCCGGCGGCGAGTGGCAGACCGTCGCGCAGCTGATCTACAAGGTCGGCTGGAAGGACCTCAACCTCGGGTACGCCGCCGCGATGTCCTGGGCGCTGTTCCTGATCATCCTCGTGGTCGCGGCGCTGAACACCGTGCTGACCAACCGCATCTCGGGGGGACGCAAATGAGCGAGCGCAGCGAGCGAATCGATCGGCTCGGCGCGATGAGCGAGCGTAGCGAGGTGACGCGGTGAGCCTTCTGGAGCGACCCCGGCCGACACCGCCGGCGCCGCGCGGCGGGCGCAAGCGGGCCGTGCTGCTGGGCCGGGCGCCGCAGGACACCCCGGCCGGCCTCTGGACCTACCTGCTCCTGGCGCTGAGCACGCTGTTCGCGGCGTTCCCGCTGTACTGGATGTTCGTCATCTCCACCAGCACCGACGAGGCGACCTCGCAACTGCCGCCGGTGGTGGTCCCCGGCGACCAGTTCCTGGTCAACCTGGACGAGGTTTTCTCCCTCCAGGATGTCTACTTCGCCGCATCCCTGGTGAACAGCGTGATCGTCTCGACGGTGGTCACCGCGTCGGTGCTCTTCTTCTGCTCGCTGGCCGGCTTCGCCTTCGCCAAACTGCGGTTCCGGGGCAGCAGGCCGCTGATGCTGTTCGTGATCCTCACCCTGACCGTGCCCAACCAACTCGGCGTGGTCGCGCTCTACATCGTGATGGGCAAGCTGGGCTGGAACGGCACCCTGCTGGCGGTGATCGTGCCCGGCCTGGTCACCGCCTTCGGTGTGTTCTACATGCGGCAGTTCATCGTCAACACGGTGCCGGACGAGCTTGTCGAGTCGGCCCGGGTGGACGGCGCCACCACCATGCGGGTGTACTGGAACATCGCGTTGCCGGCGGTGCGGCCGGCGCTGGCGGTGCTCGGTCTGCTCACCTTCGTCGCCACCTGGAACGACTTCCAGTGGCCCCTGATCACCCTGAACGGCACCGACTATCCCACCTCGATGGTGGCCATCTCCGACCTGGCCAGCGGCAACTACGTCATCTACCGCCGGGTGCTGGCCGGTGCGTTCGTGGCCACCATCCCACTGTTGATCATGCTCGTCATCGGCGGTCGGCAGATCGTCCGGGGAATCATGGAAGGCGCGGTGAAGTCTTGAGTGACGCGCGGGGGACCGGTCCGATCCGGCTGGCGCTGCACGACGGGTGGACCATGCGGGCGCTGCCCGGCCAGCAGGTGCCGCCAGAGGTGGACGGGGCGACGGTGCCGGCCACCCTGCCGGGCTGTGTGCACACCGACCTGCTGGACGCCGGGCTGATTCCCGACCCGTACCTCGACGACAACGAAACCGCGCTGGCCTGGATCGGCCGCACCGACTGGGCGTACGAGACCACCTTCGACCGGCCGGCCGGCGAACACTCCCGCCTCGACCTGGTCTGCGCCGGCCTGGACACGGTCGCGACGATCACACTCAACGGCGTCGAGGTCGGTCGCACCGAGAACATGCATCGGGGTCACCGCTTCGACGTCGGGTCGCTGCTCCGCGCCGAGGACAATCACCTGGTCGTACGCTTCGACTCCGCCTACCGGTACGCCGAGGCGCAGCGCGACCGCCTCGGCGACCGACCCAACGCGTACCCGGAGCCGTTCCAGTTCATCCGCAAGATGGCCTGCAACTTCGGCTGGGACTGGGGGCCGACGCTGGTCACCGCCGGCAGCTGGCAGGAGATCGCCCTGCACGGCTGGTCGCTCGCCCGTCTGGCGACGGTACGCCCACTTGTCACCGTCGACGGCGACACCGGCCGGGTCGAGGTGCACGTCGAGGCGGAACGGGCCACCGACGGGCCGCTCACCGTCCGGGCGCGGGTGGCGGGCCAGCGCGCCGAGGTGACCATCCCGGCGGGGCAACGATCCGCGGTGCTGACCCTCACCGTCGACCGGCCGGAACTCTGGTGGCCCCGGGGCTACGGCGCGGCCCACCGCCACGAACTGACGGTCACCCTGCACGATGCCGACGGCGGCCCGCTGGACGAATGGCACCGCCGGATCGGCTTCCGGTCGGTACGCCTGGACACCGCCCCCGACGAGCACGGTGCCCCGTTCACGCTGTACGTGAACGACATGCCGATCTTCGTCCGGGGCGTCAACTGGATCCCCGACGACGTCTTCCCCCACCGGGTCACCCGCCCGCGCCTGGCCCACCGCTTCGACCAGGCCGAGACGGCGAACATCAACCTGCTGCGGGTCTGGGGCGGCGGCCGGTACGAGTCGGAGGACTTCTACGACCTGGCCGACGAACGCGGACTGCTGGTGCAACAGGACTTCCTCTTCGCCTGCGCCGCGTACCCGGAGGAGGAGCCGTTCGCCACCGAGGTGGCCGCGGAGGCCACCGAACAGGTGATCCGCCTCGCGCCGCACCCCTCGCTGGTGCTGTGGACCGGCAACAACGAGAACATCTGGGGCTGGCACGACTGGGGCTGGCAGGCCCCGCTGGCCGGGCGCACCTGGGGACGTGGCTACTACCTCGACCTGCTGCCCCGCATCGTGGCCGGGCTGGACCCGACCCGACCGTACTGGCCGGGCAGCCCATGGTCGGGCAGCGAGGAGATCCACCCCAACCACCCGGCGTACGGCACCACGCACATCTGGGACGTGTGGAATACCGACGACTACGTCAAGTACCGGGAGTACCTGCCGCGGTTCGTCGCCGAATTCGGCTACCAGGGGCCACCCGCGTACGCGACGCTCCGCCGGGCCCTCTCCGACGAGCCGCTCGCCCACGACTCGCCCGGCATGGCGCACCACCAGAAGGCCGCCGACGGGGACCGGAAGCTGCGCCAAGGGCTGGACGCGCACCTGCCCGAGCCACGCGACTTCGACGACTGGCACTGGCTGACCCAGCTCAACCAGGCCCGAGCCATCGCCCTCGGGGTGGAACACTTCCGCTCCCACCGGGGCTGGTGCATGGGCACCATCGTCTGGCAGCTCAACGACTGCTGGCCGGTCACCTCGTGGGCGGCCATCGACGGTGACGGTCGCCGCAAGCCACTCTGGTACGCGCTGCGCCGCTGCTACGCCGACCGGCTGCTCACCGTGCAGCCCCGCGAGGGTGGGCTGGCCCTGGTCGCGGTCAACGACGGCGGGCAGCCCTGGCGGGCGTCGATCACGGTCACCCGGCTCACCCTGGCCGGGGAGCCGAAGGCCAAGTCCACGGTGGAGCTGAAGGTGCCCGCGTACGAATCGGTGACCTCGGCACTGGCAGCGGAGCTGGCCGGACCCGACGACGCCTGGGACGAACTGCTGGTGGCCGACACCGGCGACCCGGCCGAACGGGCCTGGTGGTTCTTTGCCGAGGACCGCGACGTCCGATGGCCGGCGGCGGCCCTCGACGCGGCGGTGCAGCGGGTCGACGGCGGCCAACAGGTACGCGTCACCGCCCGCACCATCCTGCGCGACGTGACCCTGTTCCCGGATCGTCTCGACCCGTCCGCCGAGGTCGACACGGCGCTGGTGACCCTGCTCCCCGGCGAGTCGGCGACCTTCACGGTGCGGTCGGCAGCACCCCTCGACCCCACCGCCCTCACCACCCGCCCGGTGCTGCGCTGCGTCAACGACCTGCCGGCACGGGCACCTGCATGACGCCTCGGCCGGCGAAGGGGTCGTCGCCGCCGCCGTGGTGGATGGTCACCGGGCCGGCGCGTGGTCCCATGACGCGCCGACCCGGTGGCTCTACCTGCCGGTCCTGCTCGCACCGCAGGGCCGGCGTCCGGAGATGTCAGGCGCAGAGCGGGTCGCTGGTGTACGTCGTGCCGGAGGAGGTGGTCACCTTGCCGACCGCGCAGACCGTCATGTTGTGCCCGTAGAGCTGGTCCCCGTAGTACTGCTGGCCGGTGCCGCCGTACCAGTCGGTGGTGGCGTACGGATTCGACCGGTAGACGTGTACCTGGACGGTGTTGTTCGGGCTGACCCGGTTGGAGATCCGGCCCCAGTTGGTCTTGCAGGCGTCGCTCCAGCGCAGCTCCACGACGGCGAGGGTGGTCGCGCCCTGCATGATGTACTTCGGGTAGGTCGTGGCGTTGCGGGCGTTCGCGGAGCAGCCGGTGGCGATCGGGTCGAGGCCGTCGCAGCCGTGGCCGCTACAGGTGGCGGCGCTGGCGGGCGTCGCGACCAGGAGGCTGGCGGCGATGAGGGCGCCTGCGGCAACGGCGGCCAACCTGCGGGCGTTCCGGATCATTGTCTCTCCTGACCTCTGGTGGGCCGTGTCAGCCCCGGGATTCGGCTCCTCATCTCTACCGTCCGTCCACACTGATCTCTACGCTGTGTCGCGTCGGACAATGAATCCCGGACGTGGTCAATCAATTCGAGGAGCGGCCCATGGCTCGGGCGGAACGTCCCGTAGACCCCACCGCCGACCCTCTCCAGGCGTTTGCCGCCGAGTTGCGCCTGCTCAGGGAAGCGGCAGGGCGTCCCACGTATCATGCTCTGGCCCGACGAGCGCACCGATCGTCGAGTTCGTTGTCGGAAGCGGCCGGCGGCCGGCGGATGCCCACCCTGGACACCACGCTCGCCTACGTTCGCGCGCTGGGTGGGAACGAGCGGGAATGGGCCGAACGTTGGCACGCATTGCGGGCCGCCGTCCACGGCGGAGGCGATGGAACTCTCGATCCGTCTTCCGCCGAACGCGTGCCCAGCGCCGAGCGGCGCGTGGGTGCAGCGGCCGGCGTCGACGAGAGTAGGGACACTGTTGCCGGTCCGGTGGCCAACACGGCTCAACCCGCCAAGATCGATCAGCCCCGGGACAGTCTTGTCGACCTGGTTCCCAGGACAGTCAAGCGGACCGGGTCCGCTGTCGGGCTCGCCGTAGTCGTGCTTGCCGCCTTCGTCACCGTGCCCTGGCTCGCCGGGGCCTTCCGCCCGCCCTCCGGCGCACCCGTGAATCCCTCCGCCGCCGCGTCCGACTCGGCGACGGAGTACAACAGCGCGACGGCCCGAGACGGTGCCGATCCGAAGGACGCCGGCTGCGCGGCCGATCCCGCAGTGACCACCTTGGACAGCAACGCGGTGCTGCTCGGTGATCGAGTGATAGGCACGGTCGAGCTTCGCTACGCGCCCGCCTGCGGTGCGAGCTGGCCTCGTTTCGTGCCGGCGCCGGAACCGGCCGTGCGGGTACCCAGCCCCGCACAGGTGCGGCTAACCGTGACCGACGGTGATGATCCATCGCGCACCGCAGAGTTCAGCATGGACTACGCCGGTATCTCCGCCTACGGCAACCTGCTGACCAGTACGCGTACCTGTGTCTACGCGATGGTGCAGCTCTTCGGTGAGAGATGGCGGTCAGCCGTGGGCCGCACCGGCTGCTGGCGCGGCGCCACGCAGGTCCGCCCAGTGCCCTGATCCGCTCACCGGGCGGGCCAGGTTCTCCTGCGGAAATCGGTCGTCGGCATGGGCCGTGCGGCAGTCCACGTCCGTGAGCAGATCGCGTTCGTGCAGTACGGCCACGTCGTCGGCCGCGATACCTCGGCAATTCAGTGAGTATTTCCTCGGGTGAGGTTGACCGGTCGGCGATGGGCCGAAAATTGCGCTCCATCGCCGGCCGGATGGGTGTTCAGATCACCTGTACTTGAGGTCCCGCTGCATTTCCATGACGCGGCCGGCAATCTGCAAATTGCCCTCGGAGTCGAGGATCGCGATGATGCGCTTTGTGCTGCCGTGGTGGGTGGTGAAGAAGATCTTGTCGGCTTCCTGGCTGGTGCTGTAGTTGGTGTTCACGGACAGCTCGATGCTCACCGGCGAGCTGATGAGCACGTCCTTCTTCGGTGCATCCGGATAGAACTGATTCTGGCGCAGCCGGATGCGGCCATGGGTGTCGCCCTCGTCCCAGTCGGTGGCCAACCCCAGGTCTACGTCTGGCATGTCACGCTCTCCCCTCGTCCCGCAGGTGAGTATTTCTTCACCCGCAGAGCGAGAGTACAACTCATTCCCGGGTCGACAATGTCCTAAATCTTACCGCCCGCCTTAACATTACAGCCTTCTTCTCTTAGTGATTTCAGTATCGCTGTGATTTGTGGTCGCGAGCACTCATTCACACTTCGGTCGCATGTCGCCGGTGAATGATATGCATTGACGGTGGTGCGGGGAATTGCTAGCATCTGGGCACGCTGGAAAGCGCTTTCCTCGCGCCGGGTCCGGGTGGCGCGAGGTCCTGCGAGTCGTCGTGGGGCCCTCTGGGCAGGGGCAGCGCGGGCCGGCCGATCGTGGCCACCACGCAGCGCCGGCACGGCCGCTTCAGGGACCACACCTGACGATCGCCGTGCCGTCGAAGCACAACCGACCCTGGAGAAGTCATGACGTTCAAGCCGCTCGCCACCAGCCTCGCGCTCGTGGCCTGTGTCGCCACGGTGTCGATCGCCGCACCGGCGATGGCCGCACCTGTCCGCTACGAGGCCGAGAACAGTCCCGCAAGGTGCACCGGCACCATCGATGCCAACTGGTCCGGCTACTCCGGCAACGGTTTCTGCAACGGCACCAACGCCGTCGGCGCGTACGTCGAGTTCACCGTGTCCGTCGCCACCGCCGCGACCGCCGAACTGCACGTCCGGTTCGCCAACGGCACGAGCAGCTCCCGTCCGGCCAACCTGGTCGTGAACGGTTCCACCGCCTCGAACGTCTCGTTCGAGGGCACCGCCGCCTGGGACTCCTGGCGCACCAAGGCACTGTCGGTGGATCTGCACGCCGGCACCAACACCGTCAGGCTCGACCCCACCTCGTCCAACGGTCTACCCAACGTCGACTTCATCGACGTCGAGGCTGGCAACGCACCACCACCACCTCCGCCGGCAGCCACTCTCTACGTCGCGACCAACGGCAACGACAGCAACCCCGGCACGATCGGGTCCCCGCTGGCCACCATCCAACGGGCTGTCGACCTCGCGGGGCCGGGCCACACGATCGTCATCAGGGGTGGAACGTACGCGCCGGGCAGCAACATCCAACTACTTAAGAACGGCACGGCGAGCCAGCCCATCACGATGCGCAACCACGCCAACGAGCGGGTCGTCATCGACGGGGAAAACATGCCGCACACACCGGCTCCGATCGGCGGGAGCATCCCTCGCCCCGAGCGGGGCGCGGTCCACATCGAGGGTGACTGGTGGCGGCTGATCGGGCTGGAGATCATCAACGGCCCGTACGGCGTCTTCGGCCTGGATGTCAACAACGGTGTCTTCGAACGACTGGTGACCCGGGACAACTACGAGTCCGGCTTCCACATCCAGGGAGCGTCGAGCAACAACCAGATCTTGAACCTGGACGCCTACGGCAACCGGGACCCGCGCAAGAACGGTGAGAGTGCCGACGGACTGGCTATCAAGGAGGGCTCCGGCACCGGCAACGTGGTGCGCGGTGCCCGGCTGTGGAACAACTCCGACGACGGCCTGGACTACTGGATGTTCAGCTCGCCCATCCTGACCGAAGACACCCTGACCTGGGGAAACGGGTTCAACCGGTGGAACCTGCCCGACTACACCGGTGACGGCAACGGATTCAAGCTCGGTGGCAACGGGGTCTCCGCCGACCACACCGTTCGCAACAGCATGGCCTGGAGCAACGCGGTAAGCGGATTCGTCGACAACAACAATCCCGGCCAGCATCGCATCGAGCGCAGCACCGCCTGGAACCACCCGGGCACCGGATTCAACGTCAACCGCTCCACCAGTACCCTCACCGGCAACCTGGCGGTCAGCAACGGCACAAACGTGTCACTGGGCAGCAGCTCCCGGGGCAGTGGCAACTCCTGGGACATCGGCGGTAGTTGGTCGCTTGCCAGCACCAACCAGGGCACCATCACCGGGCCACGCAACGCCGACGGGTCGATCCCGTCATCGAACTTCCTACGCCCGGCCAACGGCGCGAACGTCGGCGCCTACATCTAGGACATGTCCCCGGGAGGCACCCTGGTAGTGCTCTGTTGGGTTGGGACGGCTTCGGGGCAGAGGGGGCAGAGGGGGCGGGCGATTTCCTCAGGAAGCGAGAAAAGCTCAGCGGCACCGATCAATGCGTAGCCTGGCCTGGTCCACGCTGACATCACGTTCGTGCAGGTCCTGGAGCAGTTCCTGGCCTGAAGGAGCAGGAACTGCTCCAGGACCCCGTCTGCGGGCCGGTGTCGTGACCGGGGCGGCAGGCTGTGGCACCGTAATCAGCTGTGGGCAGAGCGATCGAAGAGACGAATAGGGCGATGTTGCGCGCCCGGGACGCCATGGACCGGGCGTACGCCCAACCGCTCGACATTCCGACCCTGGCGCGGGTCGCACACGTCTCCGAGGCGCACTTCATCCGTACCTTCCGGGTCACCTTCGGCGAGACCCCGCACCGCTACCTGCAACGGCGTCGGGTGGAGCGGGCCATGTACCTGCTGCTGCACAGCGACCGGGACGTGACGGAGATCTGCACTGCCGTCGGTTTCGGCAGTCTCGGCACGTTCAGTCGTACCTTCCGGCAGATCGTCGGTGAGTCGCCCACCGACTACCGTAAGCGGCGGACGGCGCCCGCAGCGCCGGTGCCGAGCTGCTTCACGAAGGCGTGGACCAGACCGAGCAGTTTTGGATAAGCAGCAGGTCAGAGCGTTGCATTAGCGTCTCGGGCATGACGATGAACGCGATCAGCCGCTCCCAGATCTACGTCCTCGACCAGGACGAGGCGCTCGACTTCTACATCGGCAAGCTCGGTCTGGAGCTGAACACGGATCAGGATCTCGGCTTCATGCGCTGGCTCACGGTGAACCTCCCCGGCGACCGGCAGCGGGAGATCCTGCTGGAGAAGCCGGGCCCGCCGAACCTGGACCCGGCCACCGCCGAGCAGGTCCGCGAACTGCTCACCAAGGGCGCCGCGGGCGGCTTCCTCTTCATGACCACCGACGACGCCCACAAGACGTACGAGGAGCTAGTCGCCAAGGGGGTCGACATCACTGACGAGCCGATGGAGCGGCCGTACGGCATCGACTTCGGCATCCGCGACCCGTTCGGCAACCGGATCCGCATCGGGCAGATGTTCGACCGGTAGGCCGAGCACGCTCGTGGGTCTATCTGCCCCGGCGCCGGTCACCGACGCCGGGGCAGGCGACATCTCAGCGCCGCAGGTCGAGCCAGACCAGCCGGTGGTCGGAGGTCGGAAAGCCGCCCGGCAGGGCCGGGTCGTAGTCGCCGACCAGCCGGAACAGCGGGTCCCCCGGCACCGGCCAGAAGATTCCGGTGGCGCGGACCGGCAGGCCCCGGCTCGGCAGCAAATAGTCGACCCGCAGGTTGCCGGGGCTGGTGTCGGCGAAGTCGGCGGTGTCGAAACGCGGAGCGCCACGGTGGTCGAGGTTGGCCCCGCCCTGTCGGTGGGCCGCCGCCGTGCCGCCCGCGCTGGCTGGCACGATCCGGTCGTTGATCCGGGGGTGGTCGAGCAGCTGCTGCGCCGCGCCGGGGATGCTGTCACCGTCGTACGGGTCGGAGTTGAGGTCCCCGGCGATCACGAAGGCCGCACCCGGCCGCAGGCCCCCGCGCCGCCCGGCGTCGTCGTAGATGTAGCCGGCCCGCCACGGTGAGACGTAGTCGGCCCAGAAGCGGATCTCGTCGTGGTTGCGCCGGCCGTTTCGGTCCTCCGGCCCGTCGAAGACCGGCGGCGTCGGGTGGCTGGCCAGCAGGTGCACGGTACGGCCGGGCAGCCGGATCGGCACGTCCCAGTGGCTCTTCGAGGACAGCCGCACGTCAGCCAACTCGGTGGGTGAGTACCAGTCGGCGGGTGCCGGGGTGGCCGGGTCGTCGGGCAGCAGCGCGCCGGGCATGTCCCGCCAGCGGAACGTCTGGAACGTGCGCACCCTGGGCAGGTCGATCGGGTACGCCGAGTAGATCGCCATGCCGTACTGGCCGGGGAAGAGCCCGAATCCGTAGGCGTCGTCGGGCCCACCGACGGTCCCGTCGTTGTTGAGGTCGTGTCCGGAGGGGACACCGGTGTTCGACGCAGCCGCGTAG
Source organism: Verrucosispora sp. WMMD573 (assembly GCF_027497175.1). Classification (NCBI taxonomy): domain Bacteria; kingdom Bacillati; phylum Actinomycetota; class Actinomycetes; order Micromonosporales; family Micromonosporaceae; genus Micromonospora; species Verrucosispora sp. WMMD573. The sequence continues at coordinate 2,780,706 of NZ_CP114901.1, forward strand.
CGGTACGGGTAGCGGATCGCCCGGGTGCCGTTGCGCGGCACGGACAGGTAGTTGTCCTGGAACAACGCCAATGCCCGCCCGGCCGGGTCGTAGTCGAACTCGTTGATCAGCAGCACGTCCGGGCGTACCCGCTGGATCACCTCGGCGACATTGCCGGCCTGCGCGTCGCCCCGCCCGGACAGGTCGGCGACCAGCCCGCCGGCGGCCCCCCGGTTCAGCGAGGCGTTGAAGGTCGCCACCCGCAGGGTGCCGGGTCGCTGTCCGCCCGCGCTCGCCGGAGCGGCGGTGATCCCGGCCCCGATCACGAGCACTCCCGCCATGGCCGCGGCGCATGCCATCCGTTTGGCACCCATCGACATCCTCCCTGATCTCGATCGACCAGCGCCACGCTACCTGGGGTGGCATGACAGTCGGGTGAATCATGGTCGACAGGTTCGTTCTCCGGGTGCGGCGCCCGGGGTCGCGTACTCAAGATCGGGCTTAAGCCACACATGTGCGGTGTGACAGCAGGCGAGGAAAGCGTTTGCCATGTATAGACAGCGACAGATAGACTTTCGTTCGGGTTCCGCAGGTGAGCCGGAGGCGGAATCACGGGCCGTCGGGCACGGGCAGCCCCAGCCGGTCACCGGGTCACCGGGTCACCGATTCGAGCATCACGCGTGGGTTCGCCGTGGTGCGCGCCGAGCATCAAGCGGTAGGGCATGCAGCGACGTAGGCCGCTGGCCGCGCGACAAGCCGGGCGGAGTTGTCGCGCGCGTGATGCCGGTTCGTGGGGCGGTTGCCCCTGACCCGCACTGGTCGTGTACGGCCGGCTAACCGGCCGTGCACCGAACACGGAGGCAATGCAGTGATTGAATCTGGCAACTCTGTCCGGCCACGACGCCTGCGGACATCCGCGATCGTCGCCTCGGCAGTAACCCTCACCGTGGCAGGAGCCCTGGCAATTCCGAGCGTGTCAGTGGCGGTGCCGACGCCGCTCGGCGCGAGCGTGGCCGCCGCAGTCGCCTGCGACGACCGGCTGTACGGCTGGGCGGCGGTGTCCGCCAACGGGGTCAGCACGACGACCGGCGGCGGCAATGCTCCGACGCAGAACATCACATCACTGGCTGACCTGCGTCAGTACGCGGGCGATTCCACGCCCCGGGTGCTGCGGATCTCCGGCACCATCAGCACCGGATCGTCGGCGGTGGAGGTGGGTAGCAACAAGACGCTCGTCGGGGCGGACGCGAACGCCACGATCCGCGGCGGGATCAACATCAACGGCGGTGGCAACATCATCGTACGGAATCTGAATGTGCAGGGCGGTGGCCAGGGCAGCAGTCCGGCGGACACGATCGCCGCGCGCAACGCCCACCACCTCTGGTTCGACCACCTCAACCTCTGGGACGCCAGCGACGGTCTGTTGGACCTGACCCGCGGGGTCGACTACATCACGGTGTCCTGGTCGAAGTTCTGGTACACCAATTCTTCGCACAGTCACCGACTCGCGAGCCTGGTCGGCGGTGGATCGACCCACGGTGACACCGACAGCGGGAAGTTGAACGCCACCTACCACCACAACTGGTTCGCCGAACTCGTTGACCAGCGGGGCCCCCGCATGCTGTTCGGCAAGGGCCACGTCTACAACAGTTACTACACCTCTGCCGGGAACGCGTACTCGATCGGCACCGGCTCGTACGCTTCGGTCCTGGTTGAGAACAACTACTTCAAGAACGTCAACAACCCGCACCGCTTCCAGGACTCCAACCCGACATACATCACCGCCCGGGGCAACGTCTACGACGGCACCAGCGGTAGGCGGGACACCGGAGCGCAGGGCAGTGGTGTGACCCCGTTCACCAACCCGCCCTACAGCTATGCACTGGACAACGCCAACGATGTACCCGGCATCGTCAGCAACTGCGCCGGGCCGAAGCTCTCGAACCCCACGACGCCGCCCACCACTACTCCTCCGACCACTACTCCTCCGACCACGACTCCTCCGACCACTACTCCTCCGACCACGACGCCTCCGACCACGACGCCTCCGACCACGAATCCGCCGAGCGGAGCGTGCAGCGCGACCTACCGGACCGTCAGCTCGTGGTCCGGCGGCTTCCAGGGCGAGGTCGTCGTTCGGGCGGGCAACGCGCCGATCAACGGTTGGACCGTCCGGTGGAGTCTGAGCGGTGGTCAGGGAATCAGTCAGCTCTGGAACGGAAGCCTCAGCACCAGCGGATCATCCGTCACCGTGCGGAACGTCGACTACAACGGATCGCTGCCTGCCACCGGCACCACCACGTTCGGCTTCTTGGGTTCCGGTTCCCCGTCCACGCCGTCATTGACCTGCACCAGCCCCTGACCAGCAACGACCCAGGGCGGGCGCGCTTCGGGTCGGGGCAGTGAGCGCGACGTACGTCGAGCCTGACGCATGCCCCACCGCGCCGGGCTCGACGTACGTCGTACTATTGACGGTGGGCTTGCTCACAGTGGACCCAGGACGTCGTGCGGGTCCACGGTCAGGGCGAGCGTGTCGAGGACCGCCAGGAGTTGGCGTTCCTCGTAACGGAAGTGGCTCTCCATGATGGCGGCGATGCCTTCGATGTGGCGGTCGAGTTCGGCCGGGGAGGCGGCCCGGTCCACGGCGGCCTGTAGTCCCCCGAGCAGGTGCGCGATCATCGAGTGGTCCTGCTTCAACTGTCGCAGGGTGTCGCGCAGCTCCGGATGGGCGGCGGCGATCGCCGGGAACAGTTCGCGGTCCTCACCCTCGTGGTGCCCGGTCAGCGCGGCACAGAAGCCGTGACAGAACAGCAGCAGGTCACGGGTGGCTGGTCCGGCCGCGTCGCCACTGGCCAGCGCGTTGCGGGTCAGGTTCAGGGCTTCGCGCAGCCGATCGTGCACGCCGCGCAGCTCGTGACTCCAGGCGACGAGCCTGGTCTCGCCGCCGGCAGGCCGAGCCATCCGGTCGGTCACTCCGGGACGCGGCGGTAGGCGCCGTCGCTGGCCGAGGTGGCCATCGAGGCGTACGCGCGCAGCGCCGCCGACACCGGGCGTTGCCGGTCGACCGGGGTGTACGGGCGGTCCCGCTTCTCCTGGGCGACCCGCCGGGCGTCCAGCACGTCGGCCGGCACGTTCAGCTCGATCGAGCGGGCCGGAATGTCGATGACGATCTCGTCACCGGGCTCGACCAGCGCGATCAGCCCGCCGGAGGCGGCCTCGGGGGAGGCGTGCCCGATGGAGAGCCCGGAGGTGCCGCCGGAGAACCGGCCGTCGGTGAGCAGCGCGCAGGCCCGACCCAGGCCCCGTCCCTTGAGGAACGAGGTGGGGTAGAGCATCTCCTGCATGCCAGGGCCGCCCTTCGGCCCCTCGTAGCGGATCACCACCACGTCCCCGGCGACGATCTCCTTCGCCAGGATGGCGGTCACCGCGTCGTCCTGGGACTCGTACACCTTCGCCGGGCCCCGGAATGTCAGGCACTCCTCGGGCACCCCGGCGGTCTTCACCACACAGCCCTCCGGCGCGAGGTTGCCGTACAGGATGGCCAGCCCGCCGTCGGCGGAGTACGCGTGCTCGCGGTCCCGGATGCAGCCGCTGGTCGCGTCGGTGTCCAGCGACGACCAGCGGTTTGTGGTGGAGAACGGCTCGGTGGTGCGCACCCCGCCCGGCGCGGCGTGGAACAACTCGATCGCCTCGGGGCGGGAGGTGCCGCCGCGCACGTCCCAGTCGGCCAGCCAGCCCTCCAGGGTGGGGGAGTGCACCGCGTGCACGTCCCGGCGCAGCAGGCCGGCGCGGTCGAGTTCGCCGAGGATGGCCGGGATTCCGCCGGCGCGGTGCACGTCCTCCATGTGGTACTGCGGCGAGTTCGGGGCGACCTTGGCCAGGCACGGCACCCGGCGGGAGATGGCGTCGATGTCCGCCACGGAGAAGTCCAGCTCGGCCTCGCGGGCGGCGGCCAGCAGGTGCAGGATCGTGTTCGTCGACCCACCCATCGCCACGTCCAGCGCGACGGCGTTCTCGAACGCGGCCCGGGAGGCCACCTCGCGGGGCAGCACCGAGGCGTCGTCGCCGTCGTACCACCGCTTGGCGATCTCCACGGCGGTGCGGCCGGCCTCGACGAAGAGCGACCGGCGGGCGGCATGGGTGGCCAGCGTCGAGCCGTTGCCCGGCAGCGCCAGCCCGATCGCCTCGGTGAGGCAGTTCATCGAGTTCGCGGTGAACATCCCGGAGCAGGAGCCGCAGGTGGGGCAGGCGGACCGTTCGATCTCACCGAGCTGCTCGTCGGTGACGGCCTCGTTCGAGGAGGCGATCATCGCGTCGATCAGGTCGATCTTGCTGTGCACGATCCCCTCGATCGCCACCGTCTTACCGGCCTCCATCGGGCCGCCGGAGACGAACACGGTGGGGATGTTCAGCCGCAGCGCGGCCAGCAGCATGCCCGGGGTGATCTTGTCGCAGTTGGAGATGCAGACCAGGGCGTCCGCGCAGTGCGCGTTGACCATGTACTCGACCGCGTCGGCGATCAACTCCCGACTGGGCAGGGAGTAGAGCATGCCGCCGTGCCCCATGGCGATGCCGTCGTCGACCGCGATGGTGTTGAACTCCCGGCCCACCCCGCCGGCCTCGGCCACCGCGTCGGCGACCAGGCCGCCCATGTCCTTGAGGTGTACGTGGCCCGGCACGAACTGGGTGAAACTGTTCGCGATGGCGACGATCGGCTTGCCAAAATCGTCGTCGGTCATCCCGGTGGCCCGCCAGAGGGCCCGGGCGCCGGCCATCGTCCGACCGTGCGTGGAGGTCTTCGACCGCAGCTCAGGCATGCGTACCAGTCTGACACCGCTCGCGCCGCCCGGACACGGGCATCGCGCCGTGTCCCAACAGATGCACACCCGATCCCCACAGCGGGCATCGATCCGGCAGAGTTGAGGTCGTGCACACACCCCCGGCCATGATCGGCGCTGCGGTGCTGAGCGCGCTGATCGCTCTGACGGCCGGCGTGCTGCTCGCCGCCGCTGTCCGACGCCGGGCCGCGCCGCACCGTCCGGCGTACGCGGTGCTGGCCGTCGGCGGCGCGTTCGCGATGGTGACCACGCTGGTCGGGGCGGTGGTCGCGGTGACCACGAGCGAGCACTGGGCGCACGAACAGCACCAGCGCACCACCTGGGCCACCCTGGTGGCGCTCGGCACCGCCACCGGCGGCCTGCTGTTCTGCTTCGGTCTGCTCCGCCTGCCCGGGGTGACCGGGTCGGTGCCCTCGGCGGCCCGGCTGGCGTTGGACGGCGTGGTCGTGGGCGCCGCGCTGTGGTTCGTCGGCTGGGTGCTGTTCTCCGAGCCGACCCGGCTGCTCGGCGACGCGACGCCGACGGCCTGCCCGTCGATTCTGCTCGCCTCGGTCAGCGCGGCGCTGAGCGCCGGCCTCTCCGCGATCATGGTGCTCCGGGCAACCGCGCCCCGCCGCTGCCTCACCGTGCTGGGCACCGGAATCACCGCCGCGTCGGTGGGCGGGTTGGGTGTCGCGGCCGGGCTCTGCCAGGCCGGGCCGGGGCTGGCGCTGGCCGGTGCGGCGGTGCTCGCCGTCGGGCTGCTGATCGCCGCGGTGGCGGCCTACCGCATCGACCCGCCGGGCCATCTCGCCATCGACGTGATCCGCCACGACGGCGAGTACGCCTTCGTGCCGATGGGCGCCATGGCCGCCTCGGCGATGTACCACCTCCTACAGGACGGTCGGTTCGACGGGTTGGCCATCGTGGCCGGCAGCGTCGAGGGCTTCGCCCTGGTCGCCCGGCAGTACCTCACCCTGCACGACGTGCGGGCCTACGCCCGCCGGCTGGCCGACCGAGAGGCGCACTTCCGGCAGCTCGCGCACACCGACGCGCTCACCGGCCTGGCCAACCGTCGCGGCCTGCTGCGGGCCCTGCACCGCTGCGCCGAGGAGCGGGTGCCGTGCGTGCTGCTCGGGCTGGACCTGGACGGTTTCAAGAACGTCAACGACATGCGGGGCCACGACGTCGGCGACGCCGTGCTGGCCGAGGTGGGCCGCCGGCTGCGTGGCAATCTGCGCCCCGGTGATCTCGCGGCCCGGCTCGGTGGCGACGAGTTCGCGGTGCTCATGCACGGTGGTCCGGCCGGTGCGGGGGTGGTTGCGGAGCGGCTGTTGCGGGTGCTCGGTGGCGCCTACGAGCAGCCCGAGGCGCCCGTCTTCCTCTCGGTCAGCATCGGCCTGGCCGGTTGGGCCGAGGAGCCCGACGTCGAGCTGCTGCTGCGGCACGCGGATCTGGCGCTGCGCTACGCCAAGCAACGCGGCAAGAACCGGATCGAGCGCTACGACGGCGCGTACGACCGGGTGCTGCGCCGGCGCACCACGCTGGAGCACGAGCTGCGCGGTGCGATCGAGCGCGACGAGCTGCGGCTGGTGTTCCAGCCGGTGGCGTCGCTGCCGTCGGTGCGCCCGGTGGGCGCGGAGGCGCTGCTGCGGTGGCGTCATCCCGAGTTGGGCAACGTCCGGCCGGACGAGTTCATCCCCCTCGCCGAGGAGAGCGGGATGATTGCGAAGCTTGGCGCCTGGGTGCTGCACCAGGCCTGCTATCAGTTGTCCCGCTGGTTGGCCGAGGGCCACGACGTCTGGGTGTCGGTTAACGTCTCCCCGCGTGAGCTGCACGCCCCCGAGTACGTGGTGCAGGTCGCCGAGGCGCTGCGCGCCCACCACGTGCCGCCGCAGCGGTTGGTGTTGGAGATCACCGAGCATGCGGTCGCCACCGACCTCGACGAGCTGATCCGGCGGCTGACCGCGCTGCGGCTGACCGGTGTGCGGATCGCCCTGGACGACTTCGGCGCCGGCTACTCCTCGCTCAACCAGCTCCGCCGGCTGCCGATCGACATTCTCAAGATCGACCACGGGCTGGTGGCCGAGCACGAGCCGGTCCAGCCGGAAGGGCGCGACGGCCCGGCCTTCGCCCCGATGGTCGACATCGTGATGCGGTTGGGCCACCAGTTCGGCCTCGAGGTGATCGCCGAGGGGGTTACCACGCCCACCGAGATGGCCGCTGTGGTGGCCGCCGGCTGCCGGTTCGGCCAGGGCGCCCTGTTCGGCTGGGGCGTACCGGCCGAGCATCTGGAGGCGATGCTGGACGCGGCCACGTCGCCGGGTGCCCGTCCGGCCCGTCCGGCCGCGGGCGACCCGCTTCCGCGACCCGTCGGGCCGCCCGCCCAACGCCGGGTCGAAAGCGTCTCCGGGCAGGTCATGCCCGGTCCGATCGGCGCGCCGGGCGGCGACTCGCCGACGTCCGTGAACCAAAATGTGGGATCAGTTGACTCATCGCATGAGATGCGTCAGTCTTGACCCCATGTTGTCGTACCGGTCGCTGCGAGTACTTACCTGAGCGCACTCTCCCTGACTGAGAGTGCGCTGGCCCCCGTGCATCTGGCACGTGGGCCTTTTTCTTGCCGTCGAACCAATCGAACGCCGGCCCCCGCCCGCGTTCCACAGTATGAGCAGCCCACCCAATCCAGCCGAAGGCCAACCGCCATGACGAGACCCACGCCCGAGACGCTCGCCCACTCCGCCCGGCGCGCTCGCACCGCCACCGAGGCGCCGGGTGACGCCGACCACACCCGCGCCGCCTCGCCGGCCATTCCGGTGGCGCGTCCCGCCCCGGCCCAGGTGTCCGGTGCCGGTTCACTTGTGCGCTCCCTGGAGGCACTCGGCGTAGACGTCGTCTTCGGCATCCCGGGTGGCGCGATCCTGCCGGCGTACGACCCGCTCTACGACTCGACCGTGCGGCACATCCTGGTCCGGCACGAGCAGGGCGCGGGTCACGCCGCCACCGGTTACGCCCAGGCCACCGGCCGGGTCGGGGTGTGTATCGCCACCTCCGGTCCAGGCGCGACGAACCTGGTCACCCCGATCGCCGACGCGTACATGGACTCGGTGCCGCTGGTGGCGATCACCGGTCAGGTGGCCCGCCCGTCGATCGGCACGGACGCCTTCCAGGAGGCGGACATCCAGGGCATCACGCTGCCGATCACCAAGCACAACTTCCTGGTGCAGGAGGCCAGCGAGATTCCCCGGGTGCTGGCCGAGGCGTTCCACCTGGCCTCGACCGGGCGTCCCGGGCCGGTCCTGGTGGACATCCCCAAGGACATCCTTCAGGCGTCGACCACCTTCGCCTGGCCGCCCACGCTGGACCTGCCCGGTTACCGGCCGACGCTGCACCCGCACGGCAAGCAGATCCGTGAGGCGGCACGGCTGATCAGTGCCGCCCGCCGGCCGGTGCTCTACGTCGGCGGCGGCGTGCTCAAGGCCGGTGCCACCGAGGGGCTGCGCCGGCTGGCCGAGCTGACCGGCATCCCGGTGATCACCACGTTGATGGCGCTCGGGGCGTTCCCCGACTCGCACCGGCAGCACCTGGGCATGCCCGGCATGCACGGCACCGTCGCTGCGGTCTACGGGCTGCAAAAGGCCGACCTGATCGTGGCGCTGGGCGCCCGGTTCGACGACCGGGTGACCGGGAAGCTGGACTCCTTCGCGCCGGACGCCACGATCGTGCACGCCGACATCGATCCGGCGGAGATCGGCAAGAACCGGCACGCGGACGTGCCGATCGTCGGCGACGCCCGGCACGTCATCGACGAACTGGTCGCGGCGGTCACCGCCGAGCGTGCGGCGGGCCGTACCACCGATCTCGGCGACTGGTGGACGCAGCTCGACGACCTGCGCGAGCGCTACCCGCTGGGCTACGAGGAGCCGTCCGACGGCACCCTTTCCCCGCAGTACGTGATCAAGCGACTGGGGGAGATCGCCGGTCCGGACACGATCTACGTTGCCGGTGTCGGCCAGCACCAGATGTGGGCCTCCCAGTTCATCTCGTACGAGAAGCCGCAAACCTGGCTCAACTCCGGCGGCCTCGGCACCATGGGCTACGCGGTGCCGGCGGCGATGGGCGCCAAGGTCGGCCGGCCGGACACGGTGGTCTGGGCGATCGACGGTGACGGCTGTTTCCAGATGACCAACCAGGAGTTGGCCACCTGCGCCCTGGAGGGCATTCCGGTCAAGATCGCCGTCATCAACAACGGCAACCTCGGCATGGTCCGGCAGTGGCAGACGCTGTTCTACAACGAGCGCTACTCCAACACGGAGCTGGGCACCCACAAGCACCGCATCCCGGACTTCGTCAAGCTGGCCGAGGCGCTCGGCTGCGTCGGGCTGCGCTGTGAGACCGCCGAGGAGGTGGACCGGACCATCGAGATGGCGATGTCCATCAACGACGCGCCGGTGGTCATCGACTTCGTGGTCGGCAAGGACGCCATGGTCTGGCCGATGGTCCCTGCCGGCACCAGCAACGACGAGATCATGTTCGCCCGCGGCGTCCGCCCGGCCTTCGACGAGGACGATATCTAGGTCATGGCCGATTGCACCGAGCGCAGCGAGGGCCATGAGGACATGACAAGAAAGGCACAGCCGTGACCATTCACACCCTCTCCGTCCTGGTGGAGAACAAGCCGGGCGTGCTGGCCCGGGTCTCCGGGCTGTTCTCCAGGCGTGGGTTCAACATCGACAGTCTCGCGGTCGGAGAGACCGAGAACCCGGACGTCTCGCGGATCACCATCGTGGTCAACGCGGAGTCCTCGCCGTTGGAACAGGTCACCAAGCAGCTCAACAAGCTGGTCAACGTACTCAAGATCGTCGAACTGGATCCGGGTACCTCGGTGGCCCGCGAGTTGCTGCTGGTGAAGGTGCGCGCGGACCGGAACGCCCGCGGCCAGGTCCTGGAGACGGTGAACCTGTTCCGGGCCCGGGTGGTCGACGTGGCCGCCGACACCCTCACCGTCGAGGCGACCGGCACCCCGGACAAGCTCGACGCGCTGCTGCGCGACCTTGAGCCCTTCGGCATCAAGGAGATGGTCCAGTCGGGCCTGGTGGCTATCGGGCGCGGCTCGCGTGCGATCACCGCCGGCCCCGCCCTGCGGGCCGCCTGACCCCACCTCGGTCCGGGTCCGCGTGCCCGGGTCGACCACCAGCCACGACGGGCCACTGTGGCCGCCGTACGAAAGGGAAGTCATGAGCGTTGAGGTGTACTACGACGACGACGCCGACCTGGGCCTGATCCAGGCGAAGAAGGTCGCCGTGATCGGGTACGGCAGCCAGGGCCACGCCCACGCGTTGTCGCTGCGCGACTCCGGTGTCGACGTGGTGATCGGTCTGCCGGAGGGCTCGAAGAGCCGGCCGAAGGCCGAGGAGCAGGGGCTGCGGGTGCTCACCCCGGCCGAGGCGGCGGCCGAGGCCGACGTGATCATGGTCCTCGCGCCGGACACCGCGCAGCGTCACATCTACGCCGAGTCGATCGCGCCGAACCTCAGCGCGGGCAAGGCGCTGTTCTTCGGCCACGGGTTCAACATCCGGTACGGGCTGATCAAGCCGCCGGCCGGGGTGGACGTGGCGATGGTCGCCCCGAAGGGCCCCGGTCACCTGGTCCGCCGGCAGTACGTCGACGGCAAGGGCGTGCCGTGCCTGGTCGCCGTCGAGCAGGACGGCAGCGGCAGCGCGTTCGCGCTGGCCCTGTCGTACGCCAAGGGCATCGGCGGCACCCGGGCGGGCGCGATCAAGACCACCTTCACCGAGGAGACCGAGACCGACCTCTTCGGCGAGCAGGCGGTGCTCTGCGGTGGTGCGGCGGCGCTGGTGCAGACCGGTTTCGAGGTGCTCACCGAGGCCGGCTACGCGCCCGAGGTGGCCTACTTCGAGTGCCTGCACGAGCTGAAGCTGATCGTGGACCTGATGTACGAGGGCGGCATCGCCCGGATGCGCTACAGCGTCTCCGACACCGCCGAGTACGGCGACCTCTCCCGTGGGCCGCGGGTCATCGACGGCCGGGTCAAGGAGGAGATGCGCAAGATCCTCGGTGAGATCCAGAACGGCGAGTTCGCCCGTGAGTGGGTGGCCGAGGACGAGGCCGGGCGGCCCAACTACAACAAGTGGCGCACCGAGGGCGCGGCGCACCCGATCGAGGAGACCGGCGCGAAGCTGCGCGGCATGATGAGTTGGGTGGACCGGCCGATCACCGAGACCGCCTGAGCGCTTTCCCCAACGGCACCCGACCCCGGCGTTCTCCCCGACGCCGGGGCCGGGCGCCGTGCTGTCTCCACCCGGCTAACGATCGTTAACACGCACGTCACGTCCGGTTTGTGAGGGCACTCACCCCACTCTCCGAGGCGCGTCGGGCGACCCGCGCCCTACGATCGCGGGTAGGTGCTCCAGGCGGCACCTGACGGCCATGGCCCGGAGCGCGCCGGGCGCAGCGCAGCGCCCAGCCCCCGGCCGACCGCTCTGACGACATCTACGAGGACCAATGACTCCTGTCGTACTGATCGCCGAAGAACTCGCCCCCGCCGCCATCGAGGTGCTCGCCCACGACTTCGACGTCCGGCACGTGGACGGCACCGACCGCCCGGCCCTGCTCTCGGCGCTCTCCGAGGCCGACGCCGTCATCGTCCGCAGCGCCACCCAGATCGACGCCGAGGCCATCGCCGCCGCCCCCCGACTCAAGGTCGTGGCCCGGGCCGGTGTCGGCCTGGACAACGTCGAGGTACCGGCCGCCACCGCGCGGGGCGTCATGGTCGTCAACGCCCCCACCTCCAACATCGTCTCCGCCGCCGAGCAGGCCGTCGCGCTGCTGCTCGCGGTAGCCCGCAACACCGCGAGCGCCAGCGCAGCGCTCAAGGCGGGGGAGTGGAAGCGGTCGAAGTACACGGGTGTGGAGCTTCAGGGCAAGACCGTGGGCGTGGTCGGCCTCGGCCGGATCGGCGTGCTCTTCGCCTCCCGGATCGCCGCCTTCGGCACCCGGCTCATCGCGTACGACCCGTACATCCAGCCGGCCCGGGCCGCGCAGCTCGGCGTACGCCTGGTGGGCCTGGAGGAGCTGCTGCGGGAGAGCGACTTCATCTCGATCCACCTGCCGAAGACCCCCGAGACCGTGGGCCTGATCGGTGAGAAGGAGCTGTCCATCGTCAAGCCGGGCGTACGCATCGTCAACGCCGCCCGGGGCGGGTTGATCGACGAGCAGGCCCTCGCCGACGCGCTCGCCGAGGGTAGGGTCGCCGGTGCCGGGGTTGACGTCTACGCCAAGGAGCCGTGCACCTCCTCGCCGCTGTTCGCCTTCGACAACGTGGTGGCCACCCCGCACCTGGGCGCCTCCACCGCCGAGGCACAGGACAAGGCCGGCCTCGCGGTCGCCAAGAGCGTGAAGCTCGCCCTGCAGGGCGAGTTCGTGCCGGACGCGGTGAACGTGCAGGCCGGCGGCGTGGTCGCCGAGGACGTCCGGCCGTTGCTGCCGCTGGCCGAGAAGCTCGGCCGCGCCTTCACCGCGGTGGCCGGCGGGGTCGCCGCCAGCGTCACCGTCGAGGTACGCGGCGAGATCGTCGACCACGACGTGTCGGTGCTCAAGCTCGCCGCCACCAAGGGGCTGTTCAGCTCGGTGGTCGAGGAGCAGGTGACCTACGTCAACGCGCCGCACCTGGCCGCGCAGCGCGGGGTGGAGGTGTCGCTGGACACCCAGACCGAGACCGCCGACCACCCGGTCCTGGTCACCGTGCGCGGCGCGCTGCCCGACGGCCGTACGGTAAGTGTTTCCGGCACCGTCACCCAGGCTGGCGCCCGCGACGTCATCAAGTTGACCGAGGTGGACGGCTTCGACGTGGAGATCGGCGCCGAGGGCATTCTGCTCTTCCTCCGCTACGCCGACCGTCCGGGCGTGGTCGGCACCGTCGGCACCCTGCTCGGTCAGGCCGGCGTCAACATCGCGGCGATGCAGGTGGCCCGTCGGGAGGCCGGCGGTGAGACGCTGATGACCCTCACCGTGGACCAGGCGCTCGGTGCCGACCTGCTCACCTCGGCCGCCGACTCGATCGGGGCCACCTCGGCCAGCGCTGCCGACCTGCGCGACGAGTAGTTCACCGGAACGTTCCAGACACGCCACGACGGGGGCCCGGCCTATCGCCGGGCCCCTCGTCATCCGACCGTCGAGCACCAGACGGTCGGGTTGTCGTGCCCGCCGTGACGGGCTTGCCGGCTCGACCTCAGATCCGCCCGACCTGGCCAGCCGGGTTGCCGTCGCGGGTCCGCCGTCCGGCACGGCGGGTCGGTCAGCCGGGCAGCCGAACCCCGGGCGGCGGGTACACCGAGCCGTCCTGGGCGTCGAACAGCATCAGCCGGTGCTCGCCGGCCAGCCGCTCGATGTCGAGCAGCACCTGGTCGGGGCAGGCCGGGTCCAGGTTCAGCTCGATGTGGTCGGCCGCCTTGTGCAGCGGCGCCACCGCCCAGGGAGTGTTGGGGCCGGCCGGCTGGTCGGGATAGCGGGCAGTGATCGCCCGGTAGAAGGCCACACATCGTGGGTCCGGTTGACGCTCGTGGTGCCGGCCGCTGCGGCACTGCTGCACCGCCGCTCGTACATCCTCGGGCGTCGCCCCGTCCGCCAGGGCCCACACGCTCAGATCGAAACTCACGGCGGACAGCGTGCCATCTGCGGTTCACCTTGTCGAAAGGGCCCCGCCGCAGGCGAATGCCGGAGTACCAGGTTTGCGCAGATGCTCCCCTGTGGAACCCTTGCCGCGAAACGCGTCAATTCGATAACGTACGGATGCGGTCACCTGCCGAGCACGTGGCGCCGGCCCGTCTTCGGGTGGCGAGGTCGACGCCCGGCCGAGCGGCCCGCACCCCTCGATTGCGCGAGCCACGCGCACTCGTCGTCGATCGGCCTCCACGGTCGTTGCCGCGACCGTGGAGGCCGATCGCTGTTCCTGCCACGGATTGCCGGTCGACTTCCGCCGCACGCTCCGCCGGACACGCAGAACGGTGCGGATCAGCGCGGTGCGGCGAAGAGCACCCGGTAGTCCGACTCCGGGCGGAACCAGGCAAGCCCGGCCCGTCCGGCGGCGTACAGGGCGGTGGCGTAGGCGTCGGCGACCGCGAGGTCGGGGCCGATCACGGTGGCGGCGACCAGCTGCGCCGCCGGCTCGCCGGTGTGCGGGTCCACCACGTGACCCTGTCGTCCGGTCACCCCGGAGGTGCCGAGCGCGCCGGCCGTCATCTCCAGCAGCAGCGGTGCTCGGCCTCGGTCGGTGGGGTGGTGCACCGCGATCCGCCACGGGCCGCCGTGCGCGGCCTGGCCGCGTACCACCAGGTCAGCGCCGGTGAGCACGGCGTAGTCGTGGATGCCGGCCTCGCGCAACCGGGCTGCGGCCCGCTCGACCGCCCACCCGCCGAGCAGGCCGCCCGGGTCGAAGCCGCCGGGCACCGCCCACGCGTCGAACCAACCGTCCGTGGCCGCGCGCATCGCCGCACAGCGATTCACCAGATCGGTCAACGGCGGGTACGACTCTGGGCTGATCTCTCCCCGGCGCAGCCGGGACACCAGACTGTCCGGGCGGTTCGGGCCGTACGTCAGGTCGATCGCCCGCAATTCGGCCACCGCGTCCCGCAGCGCCGCGCCGGTGCCGCGCCGACCCAACCACTCGGGGGCGTTCAGCAGCAGGGTGTACGCCGCCGTCGAGGTGCGGACGGTGTGCCGGACGGCGATCCGATTCCCGGCCACCAGATCGGCCCGGTCCGGCCGTTGCTCCCGGGCGCCCAGTCGCAGGTCGGGCCGGCGGAAGCGAAAGACCGCCGGGTCCACCCAGCGGGTTCGTGGTTGCTCGTCGGTCCACATCGCGTCCGTCCCCTCCTCGGCGGCCACCGCCCCGTCGCAGCGCCCACCCGGGCCCACAGCCCGTCACGCTCACGCTAGGCAGCGGAGATGACCGAGCCATGAATGCCGCCTGGGAAGCTGCTGTGCGTCACCGAATTCCCGACATATGGAACACTCGTACCGGGGGGCGGGACGGCGGCGTACCGTCGAGCCATTCGAGCGAAGGAGCTGACGAACGTGGCACGCATCGCGGTGGTGGCCGGGGACGGGATCGGCCCCGAGGTGGTCGCGGAGGCCCGCAAGGTCGTCGACGCGGTGCTGCCCGGTGTCGAGGTGACCGAGTACGACCTCGGTGCGGCACGTTACCACCGCACCGGCGAGGTCCTGCCCGACTCGGTGCTCGACGAGTTGGCCGGGCACGACGCGATCCTGCTCGGCGCGGTGGGCGATCCGACCGTGCCGCCCGGCGTCCTGGAACGCGGTCTGCTGCTCAAGCTGCGCTTCGCCTTCGACCAGTACGTCAACCTGCGTCCGTCGCGGCTCTGGCCGGGGGTGACCAGCCCGCTCGCGGCGGTCAAGCCGGGTGAGGTCGACCTGGTGGTCGTCCGGGAGGGCACCGAGGGCCTGTACGCCGGTGCCGGCGGCTCGCTGCACCGGGGCACTCCGGCCGAGATCGCCACCGAGGAGAGCCTGAACACCCGGCACGGTGTGGAGCGGGTGATCCGGGACGCCTTCGCTCGCGCGGCCCGGCGCGAGCGGCGCAAGGTGACCCTGGTGCACAAGACGAACGTGCTCACCCACGCCGGCTCGCTGTGGTCACGCACCTTCGAGACGGTCGCCGCCGAGCACCCGGACATCGCCACCGAGTACCAGCACGTCGACGCCGCGGCGATGTTCCTGGTCACCCAGCCGCAGCGGTACGACGTGGTGGTCACCGACAACCTCTTCGGCGACATCCTGACCGACATCGCCGCCGCCGTCACCGGTGGCATCGGCTTGGCCGCAAGCGGCTCCATCAATCCCGACGGGACGTACCCGTCGATGTTCGAGCCGGTACACGGCTCCGCGCCGGACATCGCCGGCCGTGGCGTCGCCGACCCGGTCGCCGCCGTGCTCTCGGCGGCGCTGCTGCTCGATCAGCTCGGGCACGCCGACGCCGCCGCCCGGATCACCGCAGCGGTCAGCGCGGAGTTGGCCGCCCGGAGCCCCGAGGTGACGGTACGCACCGCCGAGGTGGGCGACCGGATCGCGGCGCAGGCCGGCGGCTGAACCGGTCACGTCCCACCGGCCGTCGATGCTCCGCCGCCCCCGGCCGGCAGGGGCGGCGGTCGCCACCGATGAGATGCCACCTGTCCACCGGTGGACCTATCCGCTGAACGACCGTTCGGGGTAGGTTCTGGCACAACCATGTTTCCGGCGTGCGGTCGGCGCATGCCGTCGTCCCCAGGGAGGTCAGCGCGATGAGCGGTGGTGACAAGATCGACTTCGAGATCCGTCCGAATCCCGCACCGGTATCGGCCACCGACCGGGCTGCGCTGCTGGCAAACCCCGGGTTCGGCCGGGTGTTCACCGACCACATGGTCACCATCCGCTACGCCGACGGCAAGGGCTGGTACGACGCGCGGGTCGAGGCGCGCGCACCGATCCCGATGGATCCCGCCAGCGCCGTGCTGCACTACGCGCAGGAGATCTTCGAGGGTATGAAGGCGTACCGGGCGGCCGACGGCGGGGTGACGATGTTCCGCCCGTTCGCCAACGCGGCCCGGTTCAACACCTCCGCCGCCCGGATGGCCATGCCGGCGCTGCCGGAGCAGACCTTCGTGGACTCGCTGCACCGGCTGATCGAGATCGACCGGGAGTGGATTCCCGACGGCGCGGACGGCGGCAGTCTCTACCTGCGGCCGTTCATGTTTGCCAGCGAGGTCTTTCTCGGCGTCCGCCCGGCCAACGAGTACCTCTACTCGGTGATCGCCTCACCCGTGGGGGCGTACTTTTCCGGCGGGGTCAAGCCGGTGACGGTCTGGGTCTCGCCCGACTACACCCGGGCGGCGCCCGGCGGCACCGGCGCGGCCAAGTGCGGCGGCAACTACGCCGCCTCGCTGGCCGCTCAGGCCGAGGCCCTCGAACACGGCTGCGACCAGGTGGTCTTTCTCGACGCCGTGGAGCGCCGGTTCGTCGACGAACTGGGCGGCATGAACGTCTTCTTCGTCTACGAGGACGGGTCGATCGCCACTCCGCCGCTGACCGGCACGATCCTGCCCGGCATCACCCGCGAGTCGGTGCTCACCCTGGCGGCGACGGCCGGGCACCGGATCGAGGAGCGACCGGTGACCTTCGACGACTGGCGGGCGGACGCCGCCAGCGGCCGGCTGCGCGAGGTCTTCGCCTGTGGCACCGCGGCGGTGATCACGCCGATCGGGCAGGTGCGTTTCCCGGACGGGGAGTTCGCCGTGGCCGGCGGGGAGCCGGGCGCCGTCACCATGGCGCTGCGCCAACAGCTCGTGGATCTTCAGCGGGGCAAGGCGGAGGATCCGCACAACTGGGTCCACCGCGTGTTCTGAGCGGTTCGTTCGGGGCCCCGTCGTCACGCCGAGCGTGGCGCGGGGCCCCCGCACTGCCCACGCCGTGCTGATGAAGCTCGGGCGGGCGCGTCTGTCCAGGGCCTAGGTCAGCAGGTGATCACGCAGGGCGGCGAGTTGCTCGTCGGTGACCCCGGCGTGCCGCAGGTAGTCGTCGACCGAGCCGTGCCCCTCCCGGATCTCGGTTAGGAAGAGCAACATCGTCTCGGCCGGTGAGGACAGGTACGGCATGGGCAGCTCGGGCACCTCGGGATGCGCGGTGGCCACCCAGGCGGCGAAGCGCTGCGACGCCTCGGTGCTGAGCGCGTAGTCCGCCGCGATCTCGGTGTCCTCGACGCCGAGCACCGCGAGGGTCAGGCCGCAGACGATGCCGGTGCGATCCTTGCCCGCGACGCAGTGCACCACCACCGGCGCGTTCGCGCTGTCGGCGATGAGGCCGATCGCCTCGGCGAGACCGGCGGTGCCGGTGCGGGCCAGGTCGGCGTACCGGTCGGCCAGGTAGCGGGCCAGATCGGTGTCGGGCCGGTACGGCTGCTCCTCCCAGTGCGCGTGCTCCGGGTGGATGTGCCGGTAGGTGAGGCCGTCGAAGTCGGGCACCCGGCCGTATCGCTCGACCTCCTGCGGTCGGCGCAGGTCGACAACGGTCCGCACGCCGAGCGCGGCGAACGCCTCCCGGTCGGACTCGTCCATTCCGTGCAGCGAGTCGGAGCGGTAGAGCCTTCCGGTACGGACGGTCCGTCCGTCCAGGCCGCGGTAGCCGCCCACGTCCCGGAAGTTGAACATCCTGGTGAAGGGGATTCTGCGAGTCTGCTCAGTGGCGTCCATCCGGACACGGTAACGGCCGGTGGAACAGCGTCCCACCGGCCGTCACGTTGTCGGGTGCCCTTACCGCAGGGGGCCGCCGGGCGGCATGGCCGTGTACGTGTCGTTGTAGTAGCCGCCGAGCTTGTCCCGGTAGGCCGGGTCGGTGGCCGTCTCGTCGTACTCCGGCGCGGCCTTGATCTGGTCCTTGGTGCGGTCGACGAAGACCTTCTGCTCCTCGTGGTCGACGTGGTTCACCGTCCCGGCCGGGAGCATGACCTTCTTGCCGAAGATCCACGGCCCGGTGTCCACCACCAGGTAGCTGGCGTTGACCTCGGCGCTGTCACTGTCGATCTTGCCGATCGAGCCGTCGCTGGCCTCCACCTTGTAGCCGACCAGGTTCGTGTCGGCCACTCCGGCTTCGTCCCGGTAGCTCCAGGGGTCGAAGGCACCGGCGGGGGCGCCGCCCGCGACGACGCTCTGGTCGACGGCGCGCAGCTCCGGGTCCGGTGTGGCGTTCGTGTTGTTCGGGTTGAGCCTGTCCATGGGATGTCTCCTGCCCCGGCCGTGGTGGGCCGTCTCGGAGGAAGGTGCTTCGTTGTCCCGAAAGTTCCTACCCCTGGACGCGCGGTCTACACCAGGGAAACCACCCGGCACAGGGGTCACCGGCTGTCCCGAGATGTGGATTGTGCCTCCCAAAGGCGATCCGGAGGTGGCAGAGTACCGGTCGTGACCAGCACCGCCCGCATTATTGGCAACTAGCGCGCCGGCCTTCCCCTCGCCGAGCGCGCAGACCTCCCGCAGCCGCGGGGGGTCTTTTTGTTGCGCCGGCCGGTGCCTGACGAAGGGATCACCATGACGTTTCAGGTCTACGACACCACGCTGCGCGACGGCGCCCAGCGCGAGGGGCTCAGCTACTCGGTGGTCGACAAGCTCGCGGTGGCGCGGCTGCTCGACGAGTTCGGTGTCGGGTTCATCGAGGGCGGCTGGCCGGGCGCGGTGCCGAAGGACACGGAGTTCTTCCGTCGGGCGGGCACCGAACTCGACCTCAGGCACGCGGTGCTCGTCGCGTTCGGCGCCACCCGCCGGGCCGGTGCGGTGGCCGCCGACGACCCGCAGGTGCGGGGTCTGCTCGACGCACAGACCCCGGCGATCGCCCTGGTCGCCAAGGCCGACCTGCGGCACGTCGAGCGGGCGCTGCGCACCACCGCCAAGGAGAACCTGGCGATGATCCACGACACGGTGGCCCACCTGGTCGCCGAGGGACGGCGGGTCTTCGTCGACGGCGAACACAGCTTCGACGGCTACCGCCACGACCCGGCGTACACCGCGTCGGTGGTGGAGACCGCACTCGCGGCGGGCGCCGAGCGGTTCGTGCTCTGCGACACCAATGGTGGAATGCTGCCGTCCCAGGTGACCGCCGCCATCGTCGACCTCACCGATCGGATCGGCGTCGCGCCGGAGCTGCTCGGCATGCACGCCCAGAACGACACCGCCTGCGCGGTGGCCAACACCATCGCCGCCGTCGAGGTCGGGGTCCAGCACGTGCAGGGCACCGCGAACGGGTACGGCGAGCGGCCCGGCAACGCCGACATCTTCGCGGTCGTCGCGAACCTCCAACTCAAGCTCGGGCTGCCGGTCCTACCGGAGGGCTGCCTGGAGCAGATGGTGCGGGTCTCCCACGCCATCGCCGAGATCGCCAACATCGCCCCCGACACCCACCAGGCGTACGCCGGGGCTGCGGCCTTCGCTCACAAGGCGGGCCTGCACGCGAGCGCGATCAAGGTGGATCCGCTGCTCTACAACCACGTGGAGCCCGGGGTGGTCGGCAACGACATGCGGATCCTGGTCACCGAGATGGCCGGCCGGGCCAGCATCGAGCTGAAGAGCCGCGAGCTGGGGTTGGATCTGGCCGGCCATCCGGAGACCCTGTCCCGGGTCACCAGCCGGGTCAAGGAACTGGAGGCCGGCGGGTGGTCGTTCGAGGCCGCCGACGCCTCGTTCGAGCTGCTGGTCCGCTCCGAGCTGCCGGACGCCGCGCCGGTGCGGCCGTTCGCGCTGGAGTCGTACCGGGTGCTGGTCGAGCACCGCGAGGACGGCTCGGTCGTCTCCGAGGCGACCGTCAAGATCCGGGTACGCGGTGAACGGGTGATCGCCACGGCCGAGGGCAACGGACCGGTCAACGCGTTGGACGAGGCGCTCCGCGTCGGCCTCGGCCGGCACTACCCGGAGCTGCGGGACTTCGAGCTGGCCGACTACAAGGTGCGGATCCTGGAGGGAAGCCACGGCACCGGCGCGGTGACCCGGGTACTTGTCGAGACGGCCGACGGGCGGGGCGGTGGCTGGACCACCGTCGGCGTACACCCCAACGTGGTCGAGGCGAGCTGGCACGCCCTGGTCGACGCGCTCACCTACGGCCTGGACCGCGCCCGGGTCTAGTGTCTGCCGCCCCCGTGGCCTACCGGCCCTCGGCAGTGGGTAGCCGCAGCTCGGCGAGGACCATGCGGTGGTCGCTGCCGGGCAACGGGTGGACCGTCAAGTCCCGCACGGCGATGCGACGGTCCACCAGCACGTGGTCGATCACCACGGGCGGGATGAGGTCGCCGTCGTACGGCCCCCAGGTGCCGGTGAGTCCGGCGCCGACCGAGGCGGCGGCATCGACATAGCCGGTGTCGATCAGGGTGCGCAGCGGACCGTGGTCGAGCGTGGCGTTGAAGTCCCCGGCGAGGACGCTCAACGGTCCGTCGGGAGTGGCCGTCGGCTGGGCGGCCAGGTCGGCCTGCCAGGCGTCCACCTGGTCGATCGCGTACGGGGCCGCTGGGTGCGCCGACTCGACGCGTACCGGGGGTGCGCCGGGCACCGCGACGGTCGCGTACGCCTGCGTGAAGCCCCAGGCGCCGCGCAGCTGACGGATGCCGCCGTCGCTGAGCGGGTGACGGGCGTAGAGCCCGGAGCCGGGGGTGCCGACGACCGGGTTGAGCTGACGGTGCGCCAGCAGCCGGTCGAGGCCGAGCCGGTCCAGCTCGGCCTCGACCGCCGGCGTGAGTTCCTGCACGAGCAGCAGGTCGACCTGCCGGCTGCGCACCAGCTCCAGCACCGCCGCCGGATCGGCGGCACCGGCGAGCAGATTGGCGGTGAGCACCCGCACGGTCGGTCCGGCGACGTCCGGCTGCGGCGCGGGCAGGGCGCGGGGAGCCACCAGCGCGACCAGGGCGAGGGCGGTCAGCGCCGCGACGAACGTTGGGGCCCGGCGGTGCAGGGCGAGCGCGAGCACCAGCGGGGCCAGGCTCCCGAGCGTCACGTACGGCGTGAACGCCAACGCCTGCACCAGCGGTCCCTGGTCCAGACCGAACGACCGCGCCAGCACCCACCCGGCACCCGGCGCGACGACCAGCCAGCAGAGCAGGCTGATACTTGACGGCCGGCAGACCCGGCGACCGTTGGTGATCTCCACGGCACGCAGATTACTGAACATCGCCCGATGGGCACGCCCGAGCACGCCCCGGCGTCGGGGCGCCCAGCCCGAGCGTCCCCGAGGAAGATCCGCCAACAGCTTCCAGAATCGATTTCGCGATTGCCGGCACCTTCACTTTTCGCTGATTGCCGGCGCTGATCAGACAACTCGCCGACAGTATTTGCACTATTGACCCACGGCATTTTTCGGTGCTACGTTTCAGCTGCTCAGGAGGCCGCGTTCTGGCGATAATCCCCAGCTCAGGGCGCATCACAGTCGACAAGCGGGATACGTCTGCGGGTGCGCTCCCGGGCGCAATGTGCAGGCGGTGAGCGCTCATTGTCGCCCGACTCGAAAATGGCAACAACCGACCCCGTATGCCACGGGTCGGCCGTATTTCCACGCCCGAAAAAGGGAGACCCGTCATGACCAGATTGTTCCGACGTAAGACGGCTGCGGTGGCGATCGCGGCCCTGGCGCTCGCCCTGGCCGGCGGCGGCATCGCCGTGGCGAAGCCGACCGCCGAGTCGGCCCAGCCCACCGCCCGCTCCGCCCAGCAGCCGGCCGTCACCACGGCCTCGCTGAACAGCGCGAAGGCCACCCTCGCCAAGGGTGACGGGATGAGCGCCCAGGCCGTGAGCGGCTTCTACGCCACGGCGGTCAACGCCAACGGCACCAAGGCCCGCGGCGCCGGCGTTGTCATCAAGTACGGCGTCGGGGAGTACGAGGTGCAGTTCGGCAGCAACGTCACCAACGGCATCTACGTGGCGACGATCGGTCGGCCGGACTCGTGCTGTGTCCCGCCCGCCGGTGAGATCTCGGTCGCGCGGCGGCTGCTCACCCCGAGCGCGGTCTTCATCCAGACCCGCGACTCCGCAGGTGTCCCCGCCGACCTGCCGTTCTACCTCCTCGTGCACCGCTGAACCGTGCCCGGTCACCGGCCTCCGTCGCTCGACGGAGGCCGGTGTCGTGCCGGGCCCGTGCTGGCGGGCCAGCGGAGGACGCCCGACTACCGCCGTTGCCGAAGGTGACGGTGGCTGCGGGTGCGGTGGCCCTCCAGGGACCGGCCGCAGGTGCTGTCCGGTAATGGGGCCGATCACGTGTTCTGGGCGGCGGAGGGCCGGAAATTCCGACGTTTGTCCGCCGGTCGGCTCGGGAAGCAAGCACCGTGACGGACATCTCGGACACCATGGCCAGCCTGCCCACCCCGGCCGATCCGGACGCGACCGCGGCGCAGTTGGACCAGACGCTCTTCGAGGTCAAACGCGTGATCGTCGGGCAGGATCGGCTCGTCGAACGCCTCCTGGTCGCGTTGCTCGCCGACGGGCACTGCCTGCTGGAGGGCGTACCGGGAGTGGCCAAGACCCTCGCCGCGCAGACCCTCGCGACTGTGGTCGGTGGCAGCTTCTCCCGCATCCAGTTCACTCCCGACCTCGTGCCCTCCGACATCGTCGGCACCCGGATCTACCGCGCCTCGAAGGAGAGCTTCGACGTGGAACTGGGTCCGGTGATGGCGAACCTGGTGCTGGCGGACGAGATCAACCGAGCGCCGGCGAAGGTGCAGTCGGCGTTGCTGGAGGCGATGGCCGAGCGCCAGGTGTCGATCGGCGGTCGCAGCCACCCGGTACCGGAGCCGTTCCTGGTGCTGGCCACCCAGAACCCCATCGAATCGGAAGGGGTCTACCAGCTGCCGGAGGCGCAGCGGGACCGCTTTCTCATGAAGATCGTTGTCGACTACCCGGACGTCGCCGACGAGTTGGCCATTCTCTACCGGATGAGCGCCGACCGTCCCCGGGCGCACCGGGTGCTCGGCCCGGACCGGCTGCGCGAGTTCCAGCATCAGGCCAGGCAGGTGTTCGTCCATCACGCCATCGCCGAGTACGTGGTCCGGCTCATCCTCGCCACCCGTGAACCGGGCCGGTTCGGGTTGCCGGAGATGGCCGGGCTGCTCGCCTACGGTGCCAGTCCCCGCGCCACCCTCGGCCTGGTCGCGGCCGCCCGCGCCCAGGCCCTGCTCCGGGGACGGGGCTACGTCCTGCCCGACGACGTCCGGGAACTCGCCGTGGAGGTACTGGCTCACCGGCTGGTCCTCTCCTTCGACGCGGTCGCCGACGGGGTCAGCGCCGACTGGGTCGTCCATCGGCTGGTCGAGGCGGTTCCGCCGCCCCGGGTGGCCACCGCCAGGCCGAAGTACGCGGCCGACCTGGCAGTCGCCTGATGGGCCGCCGGAACCCCACGCCGCCCGTGGCGGCGGACCCGATGCTCACCGATCTCACCCCGGACCAGCGGTTGCGGCGGCTGGAACTCACGGTGACCCGGCGCCTCGACGGTCTGTTGCACGGCGAGCGACATGGTCTGCTGCCCGGCCCGGGCAGCGAACCGGCGGGCAGCCGCGAGTACCGGCCAGGCGAGGACGAGGTGCGCCGGATGGACTGGTCGGTGACCGCCCGTACCGCGGTGCCGCACGTGCGGGAGGTGGACGCCGACCGGGAGCTGACCACCTGGCTGCTGGTCGACGCCAGTCCCAGCATGGAGTACGGCACCGCCGAGTTGGACAAGCGCGAGCTGGCGGTGGCTGCGGTCGCCACCATCGGCTTCCTCACCGCCGGACCGGGCAACCGGCTCGGTGCGCAGGTGCTCACGCCCCACGGGCTGCACCGGGTGCCCGCCCGCGGCGGGCGTACCCACCTGTTCGGGCTGCTGCGCGCGTTGCTGGGCGCACCTCGGGTCCGCGACCACCCGGACGGCGCGCCCGAGGCCGCGCCCGCCGCCGGGCTGGCTGACGCGCTGGCCGAGGTGCTGCGGGTCGCCCACCGGCGTGGTCTGGTGGTGGTGGTCTCCGATTTCCTCGACGGCCTGCCCGACGATGCCCGGCTGCCGGCCGGGTGGGAGCGTCCGCTCCGTCGGCTCACGGTGCGCCACCAGGTGCTCGCGGTCGAGGTCACCGACCCTCGCGAGTGGGAACTGCCGGACGTCGGTCTGATCACCCTGGTCGACCCGGAGACCGGCGAGCGCCGCGAGGTGTGGACCGGCGATCGCCACCTGCGTGAACGTTACGCGGCGGCGGCTGCCGCCCAACGTGACCAGGTCCGGCACGCCCTGCGCCGGGCCGGTGCGACGCACCTGGCGCTGCGTACCGACCGGGACTGGACCGTGGACATCGTTCGGCACGTGCACACGCAGCGCCGACTGGCGTCCGCACCGGCACCGGCGCGACGGGGAGGTGCGGCGTGATCTGGCAGTCACCCGTCCGGCTCTGGCTGCTGCTCGGCGTCCTCGCCCTGGCGGCGGCGTACCTGGTGGCGCAGCGGCGACGCAGCAGGTACGCGGTCCGCTTCACCAATCTGCGGTTGCTCGACCGGGTCGCACCCCGGCGTCCGACCTGGCGTCGGCACCTGCCGGCCGGCCTCTTCCTGGCGATGCTGGCCCTGCTCGTGGTCGGTTTCGCCCGTCCCACCGCCGAGGTCCGGGTGCCCCGGGAACGCGCCACCGTGATGGTGGCGGTGGACGTCTCCACCTCGATGCTCGCCGGTGACGTCGAGCCGGACCGGCTCAGCGCGGCCAAGAGCGCCGCCCGGCGGTTCGCCGACGGCCTGCCCCGGGAGTTCAACGTGGGACTTGTCGCGTTCGCCGGCAGCGCGGCGGTGCTGGTGCCACCGGGCACCGACCGGGAAGCGCTGCACGACGGGATCGAACGGCTGGCCGAGGGGACGACGGGTGTGCAGGGCACCGCGATCGGCGAGGCGATCAGCACCTCGCTGGGTGCCGTGAAGGCGTTGGACGACAAGGCCGCGACCGAGCCGCCGCCGGCCCGGATCATCCTGCTCTCCGATGGTGCTAACACCTCGGGCATGGATCCGGTGGAGGCCGCCACCGAGGCGGTGGCCCTCGACGTACCGGTGCACAGCATCTCGTTCGGTACTCCGGGCGGCTTCGTCGACCGGGGCGGGCGGCCGATCCAGGTGCCGGTGGACGGGGAGACGCTGCGGGCCGTGGCCGAGCAGACCGGGGGCGGCTTCCACGAGGCCGCTACGAGCGCCGAACTGCGGGCCGTCTACGACGACATCGGCAGCTCGGTGGGTTGGCGCGAGGTGCGCCAGGACATCTCGGCCCGGTTCATCGGGCTCGGGTTGGTCTTCGCGATGGGCGCGGCGGTCGGCTCGATGCGCTGGTTCTCCCGCCTGCCCTGAATCCGACCGCCCGATCCGCGACAACGGCCGCAGCCGGCGGCACACGTGAGGAGCGTACGTATGGCAGTGCAGACCGGACTGGGTGAGCCACGCGGGCCCTGGTTCGTCTCGCCCGATCTCGACCCGGACGGGCGGGGCGGGTCGGACGCGGCGTCGCAGGCACGGGCGCGGCTGCTCGGCGGCTGGCGCCGCCGACTGCTGGCCGGGCTGGCGATGGTGTCCATCTCCGCCGGGTCGGGGGCGCTGGCCGGTGGTTGGGTGGCCGGTCGTGACGGCGTTGCGGGACCGTCCGCCGCCTCCGCAGCCCCGGTCCCGGCCGAATTGGTGACCGCTGCCGAGAAGACCGTGCCCGGCGTGGTGTCGGTGTTGGTGGGCGGAAACGCGAGTGGCTCGGCGAGCGGTTCGGGCTTCGCGGTCGACGCCGAGCAGCACATCATCACCAACGACCACATCATCGCCAAGGGCCGGGGCGGACCGGTGACCGTCGAACTGCCGGACGGCCGGCGGTTCGCGGCGGAGGTGGTGGGCCGGGAGCCGGGCAGTGATCTCGCGGTGCTCAAGGTGCCGGCGTCGGCCGGCCTCACGGCGCTGCCGCTGGCCAAGCCCGGTTCGACCCGGGTGGGCGAACCGGTGTTGGCGGTCGGGTCGCCACTGGGACTGCCCGGCACGGTCACCGCCGGCATCGTCAGCGCCTTGGACCGCCAGGTGCGGCTCGGCGACAACCGGCACCGGGCGGTGCAGACCGATGCCTCGATCAACCCCGGCAACTCGGGCGGACCACTTGTCAATGCCCGGGGCGAGGTGGTCGGGGTGAACACCGCGATCGCGACCATCGACGGCAACGGCTCCATCGGTATCGGGTTCGCCATCCCGATCGAGCAGGTGCAGCAGACCGCCGACACGATCATCGGAAAGGGTGGCTGATTACCCAGAGCTACTGTCCGATTACGGGGAGATCGGGGCAACTGTCGGATTCCGGCGCTCGATGATCGGAGAATGGAAATATTACGCTCGGTATGAATACTGGCGTGGGTGGAGCGTCCTCTCATCGCGGCCCTCCTGCTGGTGGGGCTCATCATCGGAAGTGGCGTCGGGTCGTCGTACGCGCGCGCCCGGCGGGGCTGGAACGACTATCAGGCGGCGAAGAAGACCGTGCCCGGAGCGCGTCGCGCCGCCTGGATGCTGATCAAAGTCGTCACCACGAAGGTCGGCGTCATCGCCCTGCTCCTGGTCGGAGCGGTCGCGTACGCCGCCGTCGGTGGCAGCGACGAGCCGGCGCCGGCGCCGGCCCCGAGCAGCAGCGCGGACGAGTGACCCGCCCGCTGACACCGGGTCCTTCAACTGAAGGTGTGCCCGCGGCGTTGGTGCGAACCCGTTCCGCACCCCGCGCTAGCCTCAGGGCGTGGACGACGGACTGCGGGTGACCGACCGGTGGATGGTTCCCGCCGGTGAACTGCGCGAGCGGTTCTCCCGGTCCTCCGGACCGGGCGGGCAGGGCGTGAACACCGCCGACTCCCGGGTCGAGCTGAGCTTCGACCTGGCCGGCTCGCCGAGCATCCCCGAGTCGCTGCGCACCCGGGCCCTGGACCGGCTCGCCGGACGGCTGGTCGACGGCGTGCTGACAATCGCCGCCAGCGAGCACCGGGCTCAGCTGGCCAACCGGGAAGCGGCCCGGGAACGCCTGGTGTCGTTGTTGCGCGAGGCGGTGGCCCCGCCACCGCCACCACGCCGTCCGACCCGTCCGTCGCGGGCGGCCAAGGAGCGGCGGCTGGCCGAGAAGAAGCGTCGCGGGCAGCGCAAGCGCGACCGGCGGGTGGACGGCGAGTAGCGGTTGCCCCCGTTTGATTGATGACCGTCAGTGTCACGTGGTTGAATTCGCGTGGGAGCACCGGGCTGGACACCTAACCCACGACATGCGACGGGAGTTCCTCCATCATGCTCCGAAGGTCCCTGCCCAGTGCTCCGGCCGCCTCGCTCGCGGCCGTCGCGCTCGTCGTACTCGCCTGGTCGACGCTGCTCGTCGCGCCGGCCCGATCCGCATCGCCGGCCCGCGACGGCACGGCGGTACGTCCCATTTCCGCCCCGGCCTCGGCAGCCGACCCAGTGCGGATCATGCCGCTCGGTGATTCGATCACCGGCTCGCCGGGCTGCTGGCGGTCCCTGCTCTGGAACCGCCTCCAGTCCGCCGGACACACCGGGATCGACTTCGTCGGCACGCTCGGTCCGCAGGGCTGCGGTCAGCCGTACGACGGCGACAACGAGGGCCACGGAGGCTACCTCGCCACCAACGTGGCCAACCAGAACCTGCTGCCGGGCTGGCTCGCGGCGACCCGGCCGGACATCGTGCTGATGCATCTCGGCACCAACGACGTGTGGAGCAACATCGCTCCCGCCACGATCCTGTCCGCGTACAGCCGGCTGGTGGACCAGATGCGGGCGAGCAACCCGGGCATGCGCATCCTGGTTGCGAAGATCATTCCGATGGCGCCGAGCACCTGTCCCGACTGTGGTCAGCGGGTGGTGGCCCTCAACGGCGCCATCGACGCGTGGGCGGCGGGTAAGACCACGACCGTCTCACCGATCGTGGTGGTGGATCAGTGGACGGGCTTCAGCCCTGCCGCCGACACCTATGACGGCGTGCACCCGAACGCGGCGGGCGACCAGAAGATCTCCGACCGTTGGTATCCGGCACTGGTGGCCGCCCTGGCCGGCACCCCGACCCCGACGCCGACTCCGACCGTGACCCCGACTCCGACTCCGACGCCGACTCCGACCGTGACCCCGACCCCGACCCCGACCGTGACGCCGACGTCCAGCCCCGGTCCGGCCGGCTGTGTCGCGACCTACCGGACCGTGGGGCAGTGGTCGGGCGGCTTCCAGGGCGAGGTCACGGTCGCTAACGACTCCACCACGCAGATGCGGGGCTGGAGTGTGGGGCTTGTCTTCGCCGACGGCCAACGGATCACGCAAGCCTGGAACGCCGAGGTCACCCAGAACGGGTCGACGGCGACGGCCCGTAATGTCGGCTGGAACGGTGTCCTCGCCCCCGGCGCGCGTACCACCTTCGGTTTCCTCGGCAGCACCGGTGGCGTCGTCACCGCACCGACCGTCACCTGTTCCCGCTCCTGAGCGTCGCCCCGAGGGCCGGCCAGTGGCGCGGCCCCCGGCTGCCCCCCGCAAGGCCGCCGGTCGTCATGCCTCGACTCGCGCCGGCTCGGCGCGGTCGAGCAGCGTCGAGCAGACCTCGATCAGTCGAGCCCGCAACTGGCCGGCCCGTCGCGCGAACTCCCGTTGCCGCGCCACGTACTCGGCCTTGCCCTCCGGCGTCTCGATGGCCACCGACGGCTGACCGTACGAGGAGAAGTCGTACGGCGACGCCTGCATGTCGAGCAGTCGAATGTCGCCGGCCAGCGCGAAACAGTCGAGCGCCAGCTCACCGGGGACGGCCGGGCCCAGCTTGGTGGCCCACTTGTGGCAGTCCATGGAGGCGTGCAGGCAGCCCGGCTGGTCGAGGTCGACCTGACTGGCCCGGGTCGGTCGGAGGTGGTTGCGCTCGACCGCGTCGGGGGTGAAGAAGCGGTACGCGTCGAAGTGTGTGCACCGGATCTGGTGCGCCTCGACCACCGCGTCGGTGCCCTGCTGGCCGAGGCGAAGGGGAAGCGGGTGGCGGTGCTCACGCTGGCGGTACACCATCGCCCACTCGTGCAGGCCGAAACAGCCGGTGAAGGCCGGGCGGGACGCGATCGCGGTCAGCAGCCGGTGGATGAACCGCACCGAGTCGCCCCGGTCGGCGAGGAGAACGTCAACGTCGAGCCGTACCGTGCCGTCCGCCTCCGTCGTGTACCAGCGCCACCGGCGGTGCGGTGCCGGGCCGTCCGGGCCGGCTTCCAGCCGAACACCCACACCCGGGTGCCAACGGCGTAGCACCGACGGTCGGGTGCCGTAGTAGTCGTACAGAAAATCGTCGATGGCGTGGCGCTGCCCGGTGGCCCGCCGAGCCCGGTGGCCGGCGGTCAGCGAGTCGGCGCGCCGTTCGTGACCCGCCAGTAAAGGCTGCCAGGCGGCGGCGGGGAGGCGGGTCACCTGCCGACCGGCCGGCGCGTGGACCCGCCCGCCGGCCCCGTCGACGACGGCGGGTGTGGCGGGGGCGGGCGCGGCGGTCACGGCACCAAGGGTACGACCGCCGTCTGGTGTCCGGGTCAGGGCACGTCGACCCGGACACCGGCGGAGAAGACGCCGCTGCGCAGCTCCAGCCGCTGCGGCGCGTCCCGCCCGTTGATCGTGAAGACCAGCGGCAGCACCACCCGGCTGCCGGCGGCCACCGGGTCGGCGAACACGTCGCGTCCCTGGTTCGCCCGGCGGGTGGCCGGCTCGTCGGTGGTGACCCAGTTGCCGTTGGCCAGGTACACCCGTTGCAGCTTTCCGTGCCAGCTCTGGTGCTCCGGGGTGAGGTTGCGGACCCCGACGGTCGCCTGACACTGCCGCGCGCCCCGGCCCGGATCGCAGGTCATCCGGTAGACGGTGAACTCGAACGCGTCCTCGCGCAGCGGCATCCCCAAGCTCCCGGCGACCCCGGTGCCCTTCCAGGCGCCGCTGGTCGGCTGACTGTCCGTGTCGATCGCGGTGACCCGGCGGGTGGCGGACCAGGCGGCGGCGCCGACGGTGCCGGCCAGCACGATCGCGGCCACCGGCACCACGATCCAGACCGGTGGCTTGCGGCGTCGGGCCGGCGGCCGGGGAGCGGCCGGGCGTGGATAGATGGTGCCCGGCCCGTCCGAGGCCAGTGCCGCGGCCACCGGCCGTCGGCGGCGTCGCCAGGTGAGCAGTGCCACCACGCCCAGCACCAGCAGCGCGGCCCCGGCGGCCAGTAGCGCGGGTGCCTGCCGACGCCAGCCCGTGGCCTCCTGCGACTGCGACGCCGCCGTCCCCGGTGCCGTCCAGGTGGCGCTCGCGCAGTCGTACGGCTGCCCGCCGTCCCTGGCGAAGGCGCAGGTCGGGGCGGTCACCGGCTGTCGGGACGCGGTCGTGGTGAGCGTGGTGCCCAGCGTGGTGGTGCTCTCCGGCGGCAGCTTCAGCCGCCAGGTCACCTCGGTGGCCGGCGACCCACCGGGGCGTACCACCCGACCTCCGGCGCTTACCGTCGTCGCCGAGACGCCCTCAGGCAGTTCCTGACGGACTGTTGTCTCCACCGGGGTGCTGCCGGCGTTACGGACCTCGATCCGGTACCCGGGAGCGGCGCTCTGCTCCGGCGCGACCCGTACGCTCACCTTCGGCCTGGCGGCCGGCGAAACCACCCGGGTCGGCGTCGGTACCGCTGGTGGTGCCGCCGGCATGCTGGGGTCGGGTGCCGCCGCTGCGGGCTGAAGCCGCCCGGCCGGTGAAGCGTGCGGGACGGTGGCCGCCGGTGCGTCCGGAGCGGCGGCGGTCGGCAGCACCGGCAGCGCGGTCAGCAGACCGACGCAGTGCACGATCGCGGCGAGGGTCTTGTGGTGTCGTGTCGATGCAGGCATACGAACGAACCTCCGCAGCCGACGCTAGGTGCGGGCGCGCGTCGGGCGGGTACGAAGCGACGAATCTGGCCCCGGCGGTGGGCGGCGCGGGTAAGCTGCGGCGATCGTCCGCCGGCCGCACTACATTGGCCTGGTGCGTATCGCTCGTTTCGCTCATGCCAAGGGAATGTCGTTCGGCGTCGTCGAGGGAGAGCCGGAGGCGGGTCCGCAGGGGCTCACCATCGCCGAGATCTCCGGCCACCCGTTCGGCCAGATCACGTTCAGCGGGGTCCGCTGGGCGTTGTCCGACGTCCGGCTGCTCTCGCCGATCCTGCCCAGCAAGGTGGTCTGTGTCGGCCGCAACTACGCCGAGCACGCCGCCGAACACGGCGCGGAGGTGCCGAAGGAGCCGCTGTTGTTCCTGAAGCCCTCGACCTCGGTCATCGGTCCGCGGGACGCGATCCGGCTACCTGAGTTCAGCAAGCAGGTCGAGCACGAGGCCGAGCTGGCGGTGGTGATCGGCGCGCTGGGCGCCCGCCGGGCGGACCGGGCCGCGGCTGAACGGGCCATCTTCGGCTACACCTGCGCCAACGACGTCACGGCCCGGGACCTTCAGCGCTCCGACAGCCAGTGGACCCGAGCCAAGGGGTTCGACTCGTTCTGCCCGATCGGGCCGTGGATCACCACCGGGCTGGATGTCACCGACCTGGAGATCCGCTGCGAGGTCGGTCGCGACCCGGAGGAGATGGAGGTACGCCAACTGGGCCGCACCGGTGACATGGTCTTCGACGCGCCGGCTCTGGTGTCGTACGTCTCACACGTGATGACACTGCTTCCCGGTGACGTCGTGTTGACCGGTACGCCGGCTGGGGTTAGCCCGCTCACCGACGGGGATACGGTGAGCGTCCGGATCGAGGGGATCGGTGAGCTGACGAACCCGGTCGTGTCGGCGGCCTGATCGCCGTTTTGGCAGCTCAAGGGCAGTTTGGGGAAGTCGATTTGGCCTGTCGGTGCCGGGAGGGTAGAGTTTGTTCCCGGCGCCGCAAGGGGCCAATGGGGTATGGGGTAATTGGCAGCCCGACTGATTCTGGTTCAGTTAGTCTAGGTTCGAGTCCTGGTACCCCAGCGCAGCCGAGATTCGTCACGAATCGAGGTCGCTGGATTCTGGTGGAGTTCGGCACCGATGCACCGCGAGGGGCTCCGGTAGCGAGGTCTGGTAGAGTTCGGCGGCACCGCCCGAAAGGGTGGTGCCGCGAAGTGTTCTGGCCCCGTCGTCTAGCGGCCCAGGACGCCGCCCTCTCAAGGCGGTAGCGCCGGTTCGAATCCGGTCGGGGCTACAGGTGTTCACGGCTCGTTCCGCCGCTGCGGAGCGGGCCGTTTCGCTTTCAACAGGGCGTTTCGCTTGAGTGGTGCAGCGCTGCTTGAGTGGTGCAGCGCTGGTCGCCGTGATCCACCCGCCGTCGCGCCTGGTCCCCCTTCGTCCTGCCTGGCCCGCCGTCGCGCCACCCCCTGTCGGGCCGGCCGCGACGGCGGCGCGACGTTAAGTTACGGTCGATTTTCGAGTTAGAGGCCGGAGAGGCGTTGGCCGGCTCGGACCACGGCCATGGCGTGGCGTTCGCCGGGGCGGCGGCCCAGGCGCTCGATGGGGCCGGAGATGCTGATGGCGGCGATCACCCGTCCCGTGCGGTCGCGGATCGGGGCCGAGACGCTCGCCACACCTGCCTCGCGTTCGGCGACGCTCTGTGCCCAGCCTCGGCGGCGTACCTCGGCGAGGGTGCGGCCGGTGAACTTCGACCGGGGCAGCAGCGGCATCACCGCCTCGGGCGGCTCCCAGGCGAGCAGGATCTGCGCCGCCGACCCGGCGGTCATCGGCAGCACCGAGCCGACCGGCACGGTGTCGCGTAGCCCGCTGGCGCGTTCCGCGGCGGCCACACAGATCCGTTCGTCCGCCCGGCGCAGATAGAGCTGGGCGCTCTCGCCGGTGGCGTCCCGCAGGGCGGCCAGCAGCGGCTCGGCCGCCGTCAGCAGCACATCCGGCGCCGCGTTGGCCAGCTCACCCAGGCGTGGACCGGGACGCCAGCGACCCTGGGTGTCCCGGACCAGCATCCGGTGGATCTCCAGCGCCTGGGCCAATCGGTGCGCGGTGGCTCGGGGCAGCTTGGTGCGTTCAACGAGTTCGGCCAGGCTGGCGCCGTCTACACAGGCGGCCAGGATGACCACCGCCTTGTCGAGAACGCCGACACCGCTCATACTGTGTCCCACAAGCCGAAATTTACCTCCCAGAATTTAGGATGTCCAGATGGTGGGAGTCACTCCTGAGCCGAGGACCCTGGCCGAGAAGGTCTGGGACGCACACGTCGTCCGGTCCGCCGATGGTGAGCCCGATCTGCTCTTCATCGACCTGCACCTGCTACACGAGGTGACCAGCCCGCAGGCGTTCGACGGACTGCGCATGGCCGGCCGTCGGGTGCGGCGTACCGACCTCACGCTGGCCACCGAGGATCACAACACCCCGACCGGGTACGCCGATCCCTCGTTTCAGCAGCGCCGTGGCGACCTGCTCACCATTGCCGACCCCACCTCTCGTACGCAGATCGAGACGCTGCGGCGCAACTGCGCCGAGTTCGGCGTACGGCTGCACCCGCTCGGCGACGCCAACCAGGGCATCGTGCACGTCATCGGTCCACAGCTCGGCCTCACCCAGCCCGGCATGACGATCGTCTGCGGCGACTCGCACACGGCCACGCACGGCGCGTTCGGGGCCCTGGCGTTCGGCATCGGCACCAGCGAGGTCGAGCACGTGCTGGCCACCCAGACGCTGCCGCAGGCCCGACCGAAGACGATGGCGGTCACCGTCGACGGGCAGCTCGGTCCCGGCGTCACCGCCAAGGACCTGGTGCTCGCCCTGATCGCCAAGGTCGGCACCGGCGGCGGGCGTGGGCACATCGTGGAGTACCGGGGCGAGGCGATCCGGGCGCTGTCCATGGAAGGACGGATGACGATCGCCAACATGTCCATCGAGTGGGGTGCCAAGGCCGGCATGATCGCGCCGGACGAGACCACCTTCGCGTACCTGAAGGGGCGCCCCAACGCGCCCAGCGGCGCCGACTGGGACGCGGCGCTGGAGTACTGGCGGACGCTGCCCACCGACGAGGGGGCGACCTTCGACTCCGAGGTGACGCTGGACGCCGCCGAGATCACGCCGTTCGTGACCTGGGGCACCAACCCCGGGCAGGGCGCGCCGCTGGGTGCGGCCGTGCCGGATCCCGAGGAGTTCGTCACCGAGCCGGAGCGGGCCGCCGCCCGTCGCGCCCTGGCGTACATGGACCTGCGCCCCGGCACCGCGCTGCGCGACCTCTCCGTCGACGTGGTTTTCGTCGGCTCGTGCACGAACGGGCGCCTGGAGGACCTCCGGGCCGCCGCCGACGTGCTGCGCGGTCACCGGGTGGCCGACGGGGTACGCATGCTGGTGGTGCCCGGCTCGGCCGCGGTGCGGGAGGCCGCCGAGGCGGAGGGGCTCGACAAGGTCTTCGCCGACGCCGGTGCCGAATGGCGCTTCGCTGGCTGCTCCATGTGTCTGGGCATGAACCCGGACACGCTCTCGCCGGGGCAGCGCGCCGCCTCCACCTCCAACCGGAACTTCGAGGGCCGCCAGGGCCGGGGTGGGCGTACCCACCTGGTCAGCCCGCCGGTGGCCGCCGCCACCGCCGTCGTCGGCCGGCTGGCCGCTCCCGCCGACCTGTAAGAAGGGCTGCGACATGGACAAGTTCACCGTGCACACCGGCACCGCCCTGCCGCTGCGGCGGTCCGACGTGGACACTGATCAGATCATCCCCGCCGTGTACCTCAAGCGGGTGACCCGGACCGGATTCGCCGACGGGCTGTTCAGCGCGTGGCGTGAGGACCCGGCATTCGTGCTCAACGATCAAGCTTATTCGGGAGCGTCGATTCTGGTGGCCGGCCCCGAGTTCGGCACCGGGTCATCACGGGAGCACGCCGTGTGGGCGCTGCGTGACTTCGGCTTCCGGGTGGTGATCTCGCCGCGCTTCGGTGACATCTTTCGCGGGAACGCCCTCAAGGAAGGGCTGCTTCCGGTTGAGCTCGAATTGAAAGCCGTCGAGGAAATCTGGCGCCTGGTAGAGGAGAATCCGACCACTCCGGTGGTCGTCGACCTGACCACGCGCGAGGTGCGGGTCGGCACCGCCATCTGGTCGTTCCCGCTCGACGACTTCAGCCGATGGCGGCTGATGGAGGGCTTGGACGACATTGGACTCACCCTCCGCCACGAGGACCGGATCAGCGCCTTCGAGGCTGACCGACCGGCCTTCCTGCCCCGGGTCGCGTAGCCCGGACGCCCCGATCCGCAGCCGATTTCGCCCCCACCGGTGCCACCGGTGGGGGCGAATCCGTTACGACACAAGGGCTTTTTTCCGCCGAATGTTTGTGTCCCGCCAGCACAGGGCATACCGTGCGCGCAGAATGGCTCGCGTCGAGTCAGTTGCACAATCAGGAGGAAGTCGTGAACAAGGCCGAGCTCATCGAGGCGCTCGCCGTTCGCCTGGGGGACCGGAAAACGGCGACGGCCGCGCTCGACGCGGTCCTCGCTGAGGTCCAGGCGGCGGTCACCAAGGGCGAGAAGGTGGCGATCACCGGTTTCGGAGCGTTCGAGAAGCGTGTACGGGGCGCGCGAACAGCCCGCAACCCGCGTACGGGGGAGGCGGTGAAGGTCAAGAAGACCTCGGTGCCGACGTTCCGCCCCGGCGCCGGGTTCAAGGAGATGGTGGCCAGCGGCAAGGTGCCGAAGGCCACGGCTGCGGCGAAGAAGACCGCCGGAGCCACCGCCAAGACCACAGGTGCCAAGGCGACCGCGGCGAAGAAGACGACCGCGGCGAAGAGCACCGCGGCGAAGAAGACGACCGCGGCGAAGAGCACCGCAGCCAAGAAGACCACGGCGAGCAAGACCGCGGCGGCCAAGAAGACCACCGCGACCAAGACGACCGCGAAGGCCGCTCCGGCGAAGAAGGCTGCCACCAAGAAGGCCGCCCCGGCGAAGAAGACCGCCGCGGCGACCAAGGCGACGGCGGCTCGGAAGACCGCGACGGCCAAGAAGGCACCGGCGAAGAAGGCGCCGGCCAGGAAGGCTGCGACCCGGCGCTGAGCCGGTCGTACGACGAGGGCGCCCGCCGGTACGGTGGGCGCCCTCGCCATGTCCACCCCACGGTTGGCCGCCATGGCGGCCAACCGTTGACCGGCCCGGAACCCGGCCAGCAGAATCGCCGCACCACCCCTCGCCGGAAAGAGGACCGGGTTGAGTCAGCGTCGTCTCGGCACCGCCACCCTGGCCCTGGGACTCGTCGTCCTGACCGACGTGCTGCGGGTCTTCCTGCCGTCGGTCATCACCATCTTCGGTCAGGCCGCGTCGACCCCGGCCGAGCTGCTCGGCGCGTTCGCCGTCGGCTGGTTCGTGCTGGCGCTCGCCGCGCCGGCCCTCGTCGCGCGGGTCGGCCCTGCCACCGTCGGTGTCACGGCGGTGCTGGCGCTCGGCGCCGCCCGGCTCGCCCTCACCGCCGCGCCGGGTGGCCGGGCCCAACTGTGGCTGGCCACCGCCGGTCTGCTCGCCGGTCTGGTCTGGCTGGCCGCCACGGCCGCCCGGGTCGCGTATCCGGTACCCGGGCTGGTGCTGGGGCTGACCGCGGGTGCGCTGTGCCACGCCCTGCTCGGCACGTACGACCTGGTGTGGTGGGGGCGGTGGCCGGCGTGGGCGGCCAGCGTGGCGGTGGTGGCGGCGCTGCTGGCCGCCGAGACGGCGTTCGGGCGCGGACGCGCCAGCGCTCCACCGGTCGAGGTCCCGCCGACCCGCCGGGGCTGGCTGCTCGTCGGACCGGCGCTGCTGCTCGGCGGCATGGTGGCGCTGTCACCCGCGGTCGCCATCAGCGCCATGTCCTACTGGTACGGCGAGGCGGGAACCGCCGCGCCGCCGCCGTTCGCATTGGCGCCGCTGGGCGTCGCGGCACCACTGTTCCTGCTCGGAGCGCTGACTCCGCCGCAGCCACGATGGCGGGCGGTGCCGCCGGTGCTGCTGCTGGCCGGGGCCCTGCTGTTCGGCTACGGCCCGCCGACGCTGCTCACCTTCGCCATCCTGGCCGGCGCGGCGGGGCTGGGCGGCTGCCTCGGCCTGGCCGGTGGCGGACCGTCGTCGCAGCGCGCCGGCCGGCCCGGCACCGGCCCGGGGTACGCGGCGGTGGGCGGGATGCTCGTCTTCGCCGTCGCCGCGCTGGTCTACTACGCCGCCTACGACCTCGGCTACCCCAACGAGTGGGTGCCGGCCCTGGTGGCCGCCCTGACCGGGGTGGTCGCGATGGGCGGCGTGGCCGCGTCCGGCGGGCACCGGCCACCTCGGGCGGCACCCGCGCCAGAGTTTCCCCGGCGGCGGCTCGCGGTGCTGGCCGCCGTGGTCGCCCTCGCCGCCGCCTGGCTGCACGGGCCGTGGCTGGTGGCCAGCAACCGGGCCGGGCCGCCGGAGCGGGTGCGGTTGGTGGCGTACAACATCCGGATGGGCTTCGGCCTCGACGGCCGCCTCGACCTCACCGCACTGGAACGGGCGGTCGGTCGGGCCGACGTGGTCGTGCTCAGCGAGGTCGACCGGGGTTGGCTGCTCAACGGTGGCCACGACACGCTGGGCCTACTCGCCGCCCGGCTGGGGATGCCCTACGTCTTCGCGCCCGCCGCCGACCCGCTGTGGGGGGACGCGGTGCTCAGCCGGTGGCCGGTGCAACGGCCGCGTACCCGTCCGCTACCGGCGGTGGGCGCGCCCACCGGGGCGCAGGCGCTCGGCGTCACCGTCGACCTCGGTGCCGGCGTACGCCTGGCCGTGGTGAGCACCCACCTGCAACCGCCGCCCGGTGCGGCCCCGGTGGTCCAGGCTCGCGCCGTCGCGGACTTCGCCACCGGGTACGCCGACGGCGCGCCGCTGGTGGTCGCCGGTGACCTCAACACGGAGCCGGGCGATCCGGCCTTCACGGCGTTCACCGGCGCCGGCCTCGTCGATGCGCTCGCCGCCGCCCGCCCGCTGCCGACCAGCCCCGCGGACGATCCGCACGAACAGATCGACCACGTGTTCGTCTCGCCCGACCTGATCGCCGCCGAGGCGGTAGCGGTGCCGAGCACCGCCAGCGACCACCTGCCGGTCGCCGTCACCCTCACCCTGCCCAACCGCTGAGAGCGGCACTGTCAGAGGCGGTCGGCGGCGACGAGGCGGTCACCGGCGAAGGCGAGCAGCCAACCGCCGCCCTTGCCGGTGGTCCAGTCACCACACCGCCCCGCCAAACGCTCCAGGGCGCCCGGAATCACCTTGCCCTGACTACAGACCGCCGCCGGTTCCCTGGCGGCGGCCAGCGCCGCCAGGCGTGCGGCGGCGGCCAGCACGCACTCGTCGGGCTGCTGGCCGGCGCTCGGCTCGTCCAGGTCGCCGCAGACCTCGATCGGCAGATCCAACGACGCGGCGGCCGGATCGAGGGTCTGCACACACCGGCGTGGCGATGCGGACAGCAGCCGTGCCGGGCGGATCAGCCCGATCAGCGGCGCCAACGCCTGCGCCTCGGACCAGCCCCGGGCATCCAGTGGCCGCCCGGTGTCCGGGCCGGGCCAGGCCAGCCGCTTGCCCGCGTGGCCGTGCCGCACCAGCACCAGGACCGCGGTGACCGGTGGCAGCGCCGCGAACGCGGCCAGCACCTCCACGTCGTGCGGATAGCTCACCAGGGTCATCGCGTCGTCGACGGCCAGCCAACGGACCTCGTCGACCTCGGTGTCCGGCTGGAATCCGCCGGTGCCCACCGCCCGCATCGACCAGTAGTCGACCACCTTGAGCCGGCCTTCGCTGCGGTACCGCACCGACGGCAGCCGTAGCTGCGGCGCGGCCTGCGCGTCGGCCTCCTCGGCGACCTCCCGGGCGGCGGCGAGCAGCGGATGCTCGCCCGGCTCCAACTTGCCCTTCGGCAGCGTCCAGTCTCCGTACCGGGGCCGGTGCACCAGGCACACCTCGACGCTGTCGGCGCCGGCCGGGCGCCACACCACGCCGCCGGCCGCCCGGATCTCGGTCACGCCAGCCACCGGGTGCGCCGCCGCCGGCTGGCTCGCCGCCAGGCGTACGGGAAGTCGGCGCGCGCCCGCCGCACGGCCGCCCGCTCGCGTTCCAGCAGCCGTCCCGCGGCCACCGCCAACTGATGGTCGTCGGGTCGAGTCTCGGCCACCGTTCGCCAGGTCTCGGCGGCCACCGCCGCGTCCTGGTGCTCACCGAGCAGGTTCTGCACCTTCGCCAGCGCCCGGGCCAACTTCGCCGCGTCGCCGCCGAGCACCGGCGCCACCGCCGTCACCGCCGAGCGGGCCTGCTTGCCCTGTTTGCGTACGGTGTGCCACTGCTCGTCGGGTCCGGTCGGATGCAGCATCGCGACGCCGCCGGGCTTCTTCGTCGTGCCGGCCAGTCGTCGCCACGGGCGGGCCACGATTCGAGGCAGCACCCGCCGGGCCGGTGCGTCCGACCTCGGCGTGAGTCGCGGCGCCCTGGCCGCCAGCACCAGCGCGTCGACCAGGGCGAGGTACCGGGTTGAGCGCAGCGCCTCGTCGACCCCGGTCAGCGCCTCCTCCTGCCAGTCGGCGAGTACGGCGTCCAGCCGGTCGACCGCCGCCGGATCCACCGGGCTGACCGGGTCGACGGCGGCGGTGCGACGCAGCCGTTCCCGCAGCACCTCGGCGTCCCGGGCCGGCCCGAGGGCGTCCGCCAGCCACTTCAACTCGGTGCGCAGCGGCCGGGCCCACGCGGGGCGGACCAGCGGACCGAAGGTCTTCAGGTCGCTGCGCAACCGCCGGCAGGCCACTCGCATCTGGTGCACGGCGGTGTCGTCGTCGCCGACCGGTGCCCGCAGCCGGACCAGCGGGTCGTGCGCCAACAGCCGGGCCACCTCGCGGCGTACCGCCTCGGTGACCACCGTCGCGGCGCTCGGATCGGCCGGCAGTTCGTCCGGGGTCACCAGGTCCGGTTCGGCGGTGGCCGCCCGGCCGAGCGCGCGTACGTGCTTGGGGGTGAAGTCGCCACCCTGGGCGCCGGCGGCGCTCAGCAGCTCGGTGAGCCGGTCGAGCAGTGCCGCGTCACCGGCCTTGCGCTCGACCTCCACCTCGCGGAAGGCGCCGGTGGTGGCACCCTCGGCGTCGAGCACGGTGACCTGGTCGTCGACCACCTCGGCCAGCACCCGGCCGGCCTCGTCGACGACCTCCCGGGCGTGCCGGACGGTACGCACCACCGCCGCCGGGGCCAGCGCGGCACCCCGGTGGAAGACCGTGACCAGCTCGACCAGTTCCGCCGGCATCGCGTCGGCGGTGCCGGGGCGGGAGATCTCGTGGCGAAGACCGGGACTGCCGGTCGGCAACTTCACCGTCCACGGCACCTCGTCACCCTCGCGGTAGCGCAGCGAGACACCCGCCCGGGCCAGCCGCAGGTCCACGGTGTCGTGGTAGGTGGCGACGAGGGTCGCCGGCGGCAGCGCCCGGACGCTCCCCGACGGCGGCACGGCGGGGGAGAGGTCGGGCAGCAGCCACCCGGCCTCCACCGTGAACTTCCGTTCCTCCTCGACCATCTGCTCAGCCTATTCCGATCCGGTCAGCCGGCCGTGCTGCCGACGCGACGCAGCAGCAGGTGCTGAAGGTGGCTCAGGGGCGCCTCCGGCCGGCCCGCCCGGCGGCTCCAGGTGCCGTCGCCGGCCAGCTCGAACGCGTCCACGTCCGGGCTCATCGCGGCACCGAGCACATGGTCCAGTTCCGCCCGGGCCACCGGGTCGGTGACCTGGACCAGTGCCTCCACCCGCCGGTCCAGATTGCGGTGCATCAGGTCGGCGGAGCCGATCCAGAACTCCGCGTCGCCGTTGTTGCCGAAGCGGAAGACCCGCGAGTGTTCCAGGAAGCGACCGAGGATCGAGTGCACCCGGATGTTCTCCGACAGGCCGGGGACCCCCGGTCGCAGCGTGCACATCCCTCGGATGATCAGATCGACATGCACACCGGCCTGGGACGCCCGGTACAGCGCGTCGGTGATCTCCTCGTCGACCAGCGAGTTCACCTTGAACTGGACGAGCCCCGGCATGCCCAGCCGGACATGGTTGATCTCCCGCTCGATCCGCTCGATGAGGCCGCTGCGAATGCCCTGCGGTGCCACCAGCAGCCTCCGGTACGCGGTCTGCCGGCTGTACCCGGTGAGCACGTTGAACAGGTCGGTCAGGTCGGCGCCGATCTCCGGGTCGGCGGTGAGCATGCCGAAGTCCTCGTAGAGCCGGGCGGTCTTCGGATGGTAGTTGCCGGTGCCGATGTGGCAGTAGCGGCGGATCTGGTTGCCCTCCTGGCGTACCACCAGGGCGGTCTTGCAGTGGGTCTTGAGGCCGACCAGGCCGTACACCACGTGACAGCCGGCCCGTTCCAGGGTGCGGGCCCAACCGATGTTCGCCACCTCGTCGAAGCGGGCCTTCAGCTCGACGAGCACCACCACCTGCTTGCCGGCGGCGGCGGCGTCGACAAGCGCGTCCACGATCGGTGAGTCACCGCTGGTGCGATAGAGCGTCTGCTTGATGGCCAGCACGTTCGGGTCGGCGGCGGCCTGCTCGATGAAGCGTTGCACGCTGGTGGCGAAGGAGTGGTACGGGTGGTGCACCAGCACGTCGCCGTCGCGCAGGGTGGCGAAGACGCTGCGCGGCACCTCGCCCTCGGCGAGCCGGGGATGGGTGGCCGGGACGAAGGGCGGGTCCTTCAGGTCGGGCCGGTCGGCCTCGCCGTACAACTGCCAGAGCGCGGAGAGATCCAGTAGGCCCCGGACCCGCAGCACGTCCTGGGTGTCCATGTCCAGTTCCCGGACGAGCAGTTCCAGCATGTGGTCGGAGATCGAGGCGGCCACCTCCAGCCGTACCGGCGGGCCGAAGCGGCGGCGGGCCAGCTCCCGCTCCAGCGCCTGGAGCAGGTCCTCGTCCCGGTCCTCGTCGACCTCGACCTCGGCGTTACGGGTTACCCGGAACAGGTGGCACTCGACCACCTGCATGCCGGAGAAGAGCTGACCGAGGTGCACCGAGATGAGATCCTCCACCGGCAGCATGCGGACCCCGGGCTGGTCGCGGTCGACCCGGACGAACCGGGGCACGTTGTTGGGCACCTTCACCCGGGCGAACAGCTCCGGCCCGCCGTCCGGATCGCGTACCGCGACGGCCAGGTTGAGCGATCGGCCCGAGATGTACGGGAACGGGTGGGCCGGGTCGACCGCCAGCGGGGTGAGCACCGGGAAGATCTTCTCCCGGAAGTAGGTGCGCAGCCGTTCCCGCTCGGCATCGCCCAGGTCGGACCAGCGCAGCACCCGGATGTCCTCGGTGGCGAGCCTGGGCACCAGGTCGTCGACGTAACAGGCGGCCTGCCGGGCCACCAGCGCGGCGGCCTTCTCGGAGATCAGCGCCAGCTGGGTACGCAGGGGCAGCCCGTCGCCGCCCCGCACGGGTAGGCCGGCGGAGAGCCGGCGTTTCAGCCCGGCCACCCGCACCATGTAGAACTCGTCGAGGTTGCTGGCGAAGATGGCCAGGAACTTGGCCCGTTCCAGCAGCGGGTTGCTCTGGTCCTCGGCCAGGGCGAGCACCCGGGCGTTGAAGTCGAGCCAGGACAGCTCCCGGTTGAGGAACCGGTCCTCCGGCAGCGGATGGGCGGGCGCCGGGTCGTCGGCGGGCTGCGGCAGGCCCGGTTCCGAGACCGGGTCCAGCACCTCCTCCAGGCCGGCGGAGGCCGCCGCCGGGTCGCTGGCCGGGGCGTCGTCGGGGATCGGGCGGGTGCTGCGGAACCGCCCGTCGGTCCCCCGAGGGCGACCTCCGTTGCGGCTGGTGGTGTGGTCGGTGGCGGCGGGGCTGGCGGGGCGTTCGCGAGGGGTGCTCACCCGCCCATAATCACCCGAACTCGGTTAACGCAAAATGAACTTGCGGCGGGTTGTCAGGACATCGTCGGCAGTGTCACGCGTACGACGACGCCGGCGGCGTCGGTCTCCACGCGGACCCGCTGGCCGAGGCGGAGCAGGCGCAGCCCGGAGGCGTCGAACGCCCGGGCCGGGAAGGGCAGCTCGGTGCCGTCGTCCAGCAGCAGCAGCCCGCTGCGGGTCGCCGCGTCGAAGGTCGCCACCGTGCCCTGCATGCCAGCACCGTACCGAATCCTCCGGCGGGTGGCGTGTCCGCCCGCGCCGTCAGGTGCAGAAGGACTCGGTGAGGCAGCCGGCGGTGAGCGCCGTGGTACGCGGGCCGAGCCCGAGCCGCGCCGCGGCGGCCAGATCGCCGGCGGTGTCCACGTCGCGCCGCAGGCTCGGCCAGTCGCCGGTGAGCGGGCGGGCACCGCTGGCCGCGTGCGCGGCGGCCGAGCCAGGTCCGAAGCGCGGGTCCAGCGGTACGCCCGGCGGGGCGGCCAGCAGCACGGTGCCGGTGCCCGGGGCATCGGCCACGAACTGACGTACCTCCGGCGGACCGGACAGCGCCGTGCGCAGCGCCGCCGCCAGCTCGGCCGGGCGCAGCGCGGGCAGGTCGGCGGTGAGCCCGGCCACCCAGCCGGCGACGCCCGCCGCGCCGTGCCGGAACGCGGCGTTGAGCCCGGCGTCCGCGACGTCCGGCAGTACCCGGGCACCAGCGGACCGGGCCGCATCGGCGACCTGGGCGTCGTCGGTCACCACGAGGATCTCGGCCACCCCCGGGCAGGCCCGCACCGCCGCGAGCGTGTCGGCGGCCAGCGCCAGGGCCAGATCCTGATGGGGTACGCCCGGCAGCCCGCCACGCAGTCGGGTCTTCGCGGCTGCCAGGCGTTTGACCGGCACCACCACCGTCCAGGGCTGTGTCACGCCTGCCATCCTGCCAGCCGGACGGCGGTACCCTCACTGGCCGTACCCGGGGCGAGCAGGCATGATTTCGGCTGCGGACCTCACCGGGCTTCTCCGGTGGTCGGGTCGGGGCGGGCACGAGGAGGCACGGTGGGTCGGCGGAGGCTGGGATTCTGGCAATGG
This sequence comes from Verrucosispora sp. WMMD573, assembly GCF_027497175.1. Classification (NCBI taxonomy): domain Bacteria; kingdom Bacillati; phylum Actinomycetota; class Actinomycetes; order Micromonosporales; family Micromonosporaceae; genus Micromonospora; species Verrucosispora sp. WMMD573. Next base: position 2,824,924 of record NZ_CP114901.1, read on the forward strand.
TTCGCCGTGGTGCTGGTGAAGCCAGTGATGACCATCTGGACCCGGCGTACCTGGCGGGGCATGGAACACCTGGACCAGGACGGTCCCGTGATCATCGTGCCGAACCACATCTCGCACGCCGACCCGCTGGTCTCCGCGCACTTCGTCTACGACGCCGGGCGGTGGCCGCAGTTCCTCGGCAAGGCGAGCGTGTTCAAGGTGCCGGTGATCGGCTGGATCCTGCACCGGTGTAAGCAGATTCCGGTCGAGCGGGGCTCGGTCGACGCGGTGAAGTCGCTGGACGCCCTGGTCAAGGCGCTCGACGAGGGCGGTGCCGTGATCATCTACCCGGAGGGCACCACCAGCCGGGAGCCGGACCTGTGGCCGATGAAGGGCAAGACCGGCGCGGCCCGGCTGGCGCTGGCCACCGGCGCCCCGGTGGTGCCGCTGGCGATGTGGGGACCGGAGCGGATCTTCGATCCGCGCCGGGCCCGGATCAACCTGCGCCCCCGGATTCCGGTGACCGTGGTCGCCGGGCCGCCGATCGACCTGAGCCGCTGGGCCGGCGCCGCCCCGAGCCGCCAGGTGCTGGAGGAGATGACTGACGTGATCATGCTGCGCCTGCGGGACATGCTCGCCGACATCCGGGGCGGGACACCACCGCCGCTGTGGCAGCGCACCACCCGCCCGCAGCCCGACCGTCCGCGCCCGGAGGCGGCAGCATGAGCGAGCGTCAGCGGAGTGCCGGCATGAGCGGGCGTCAGCGAGTGAATCATCGGTGCGGTGCGGTGGTGCCTCACGACGGCGCCGACCGCAGGGAGGCGGCGGCGTGAGTGGGCACGTGGCGGTGCTGGGGGCGGGGTCGTGGGGTACGGCGTTCGCGAAGATCCTCGCCGATGCCGGCCGGGAGGTGACGCTCTGGGCGCGGCGACAGCCGATCGCCGACGTGATCCGCACGGACCGGCGTAACCCGGAGTACCTGCCCGGGGTGGTGCTGCCGGAACGGGTCACCGGAACCGGCGACCCCGTCGAGGCGATCAAGGGCGCCGAGATGGTGGTGCTGGCGGTGCCGTCGCAGACGCTGCGCGGCAACCTCGCCGAGTGGGTGGAGCACCTGCACCCCGAGGCCACCCTGGTGTCACTGATGAAGGGCATCGAACTGGGCACCACCAAGCGGATGAGCGAGGTGATCGTCGAGACCGCAGCGGTCGCGGCGGACCGGGTGGTGGTGGTCTCCGGTCCCAACCTGGCACCGGAGATCGCGGCGGAGCAACCGGCGGCCACCGTGGTCGCCTGCACCGATTCCGAGCGGGCCACCCTGGTGCAGCGGTCGATCACCACGCCCTACTTCCGCCCGTACACCAACGACGACGTGATCGGCTGCGAGCTGGGCGGGGCGGTCAAGAACGTGATCGCGCTGGCGTACGGCATCGCCACCGCGATGGGCTTCGGCCACAACACCCGGGCGATGCTGGTCACCCGTGGGCTGGCCGAGACCGCCCGGCTCGGGGTGGCCCTCGGCGCGGACCCGCTCACCTTCGCGGGTCTCGCCGGGATGGGTGATCTGGTGGCCTCCTGCTCGTCACCGTCGGCCCGCAACCGCACCTTCGGCGAGCACCTCGGTCGAGGCGCGTCCCTGGAGGAGGCGCGGGTGGCCACCCGGCAGACCGCCGAGGGGGTGAAGAGCGCGCTGGCGATCCGGGACCTGGCCCGCGCGCACGGGGTGGAAATGCCGATCACCGAGCAGGTCGAGCTGGTATGTCACGAGGGGGTGGACCCACGGTTGGCGGTCCAGGCCCTGATGAGCCGCACCACGAAGCCGGAATGAGCAGCACCATGAGCGAGCGTGACGCCCCGCAGCCGCAGGACCATCCGTCGTTGGGGGACGGCACCCGGTGCGTGCACGCGGGCCTGCCCGCGCCGACCCCGGGCGCGCCGTTCCTGCCCGGTCCGGTGTTCGCCGCGCCGTACCATCTCGACCCGCGGCAGGGGCCGGCGGCGGCCCCGAACGGGTACGGGCGTCCGGACAACCCGACCCGTCGGCTGCTGGAGGCCGCGGTCGGCGAGCTGGAGGGCGGCGACTGCCGGGTCTTCGCCAGCGGTCAGGCGGCGATAACCGGGCTGCTGCTGGCGGTGCTGCGGGCCGGCGACGTGGTGGTGCTGCCCGCCGACGGGTACTTCCCGGTGCGCGCGTTCGCCACCGACACCCTCGCCGGCAACGGCGTACGGGTGCTCTTCGCGCCGACGATCGGGCCGTACCCGGACTTCGACGGGGTACGGCTGGTGCTGGTGGAGACGCCGGCCAACCCGGGGCTGGACGTCGTGGACCTGCCGGCGCTGGCCGAGCGGGCGCACGCCTGCGGTGCGTTGCTGGCGGTGGACAACACCACCGCCACCCCGCTCGGACAGCGGCCGCTGGATCTCGGCGCGGACGTGGTGGTGGCCTCCGGCACCAAGGCGTTGACCGGACACTCCGATCTGCTGCTCGGCTACGTCGCCACCCGGTCGGCGGAGCTGTTGTCGACGGTCACCGCCTGGCGTACCGCGACTGGTGCGGTGCCCGGGGCGTTCGACGCCTGGCTGGCCCACCGGTCGCTGGCCACCCTCGACCTGCGCCTGGCCCGGCAGACGGCGAACGCGGCGGCGCTGGCCCGGCTGCTGGCCGACCGCGCCGACGTCTCCGGCCTGCGCTGGCCCGGCCTGCCGGAGGACCCGGCGCATCCGGTGGCGGTGCGGCAACTGCGCCGGATGCCGGGCGTGCTCTCCTTCGATCTCGGCAGCGCCGACCGGGTCGCCCGCTTCCTCGGCGCGGCCCGGCTGGTCACCGCGGCGACCTCCTTCGGCGGCCTGCACACCACGGCGGACCGGCGGGCCCAGTGGGGCGACGACACCGCGCCCGGTTTCGTCCGGCTCTCCTGCGGGGTGGAGGACCCCGCCGACCTGGTCGCCGACGTCACGGCCGCGTTGGACGCCGCCGCCTGATGGCGCCCGTCTCCCCGGCCGACCAGCACGCCCTGGTCGCCCGGCTGCGCCGGGCCGGCTGCGTCTGGGCTGAGGACGAGACGCGGCTGCTCGTCGAGGCCGCTGACGGCCCGGCGACGCTCGCCGCGCTGGTGGACCGGCGGGTCGCCGGTGAACCGCTGGAGTACCTGCTGGGCTGGGCGGAGTTCTGCGGTGAGCGGATCGACGTCGATCCGGGCGTCTTCGTGCCCCGGGCGCGTACCGCTCTGCTGGTCTCGGTGGCGGCCCGGGTGACCGGACCGGCCGCGACCGTGGTGGAGCTGTGTTGTGGCTCCGGTGCGATCACCCGGGTGCTGGCGCGTCGGCTCGCCGCGCCCCGGCTGCTGGCCGCGGTCGACGTGGACCCGGCGGCGGTGGTCTGCGCGCGGCGGAACCTGGCCGCCGTGGGTGCGCCGGTCCTCGCCGGGGACCTCTTCGATCCACTACCGGCGGCCTGGCGTGGTCGCCTCGACCTGGTGGTGGCCAACGCCCCGTACGTGCCGACGGCGGCGATGGCGCTGCTACCTCCGGAGTCCCGCCGGTACGAATCCGCCGCGGCGCTCGACGGCGGACCCGACGGGCTGGCCGTGCTGCGCCGGCTGGCCACTGCCGCGCCGACCTGGCTCGCGCCGGGCGGGCATCTGGTGGTGGAAGTCGGCCAGGGGCAGGTGGACCGGTTCCGGGCGGTGCTGACCGAGGTCGGTCTGGTGCCGTCGGTGGCACGTGACGAAGCCTCGGACGCCGTCGCGATGCTGGGCCGATACCCGGACGACATGGCGGGCGCGCGGTACGAGAACTAGCCTCACGTCAAGTGTGACGGCGGGAGGCGGAACTCGGGTGGACAGCGCAACGGTGGTCGTCGGGATCGACAACGGTGGCACGACCAACAACGCCACCGTGCTCACGCTTGACGGACGGTTCCTGGTCGACCGCCTGGTGGAGACGCCGAGCCGGGTGCAGGAGGGCCCGGAGGCGGCGATAGCGGCGATGGCGGACGCCTTCGACGGTGTGTTGGCTCTCACCGGGGTACCCCGCGAACAGGTCGGTGCGATCGGTCTGGACACGCCCGGTCCGGCCAGTGCCGGCGGCGTCATCTCGTCGAAGGGCTCCACGAACTTCTCCCAGCCGGCCTGGCGCGGCTACGACGTGCGGGGTGGCCTCGAACGTCGGCTGGGGCTGCCGGTGATCTACCACAACGACGGCAACGCCGCCGCGCTCTACGCCCATCACGTTCACTTCGGGGCAGACGCGATGCGGCGCTCGTCGGTGTCGGCGATCGTCGGAACCGGACTGGGTGGCGGCCTGGTCGAGCACGGCCGGGTGATCTCCGGCGCGGCGGGAATGGCCGGTGAGTTGGGACATGTGCAGATTCCGATGACCACCGTGTTGGCACCGGGCCAACCGGTGCCGACCTGCGCCTGCGGCTTCGCCGGTGACGTCGAGAGCGTCGTGTCGTTGACCGCGATCGAGCACAACCTGTTGCCGTACTGGTTGACCCGCTTTCCGGGGCATCCGCTGGTCGGCGAGTCGCCGGAGCGCGCGGCGAAGCTGGTACGCGGCTACGGCGAGCGGGGCGACGAACTGGCCCGGGAGATCTTCGCCCAGCAGGCGAGGGCGCTCGGTGCGCTGTTCACGATTGCATCGAACTTCACCGATCCGCACGCGTACTTCGTCGGCGGTGGGGTGGTGGAGACGGACCCGGCGTTCCGCGACTGGTTCCTGGCCGCCGTGCGCGAGCACACCCTGCTCCGGTCGGAGCAGACCGCCCTGGCCACCTTCGCGCTGGTGCCGGACCGCGACATGGCTGGTGCGCGCGGGGTGGCGCTGGCGGCGCTGGAGACGATCCGGGTGCTGCCGTCGCCGCCACCGCTGATCGGCGACTGAACCGACGACAGCGGAGGGGCTGACCGGGCCGGCGGTGCCCTTACCGGCCCGGTCAGCGGCTCTGGGATGCGGTCCCTCCGCAGCTCAGCTGGTCGGCGGCGCCTGGGCGAAGGCGGTCCACGCCGACGGCCGGAAGGTCAGCAGCGGGCCGTGCGGGTCCTTGGAGTCGCGTACGGCGACCGTGCCGGGAACGACCGCCATCTCGACGCAGGCGCCCTCGTCACCGCTGTGGCTGCTCTTGCGCCAGCCCGTCACGGCCTCTGCGGCGTTGGTCGTCGGTGTCATCGCACTACCGTCCCTTCAGGAGTTTGAAGATTGCCTCGCGACTGTCCGTCGGGCTGAGCGCGACGGTGCGCAGGTGCTCCATGATCTTGGTGCAGGTACGCAGGTCGCCGGGACGGTCGAGGATCATCTGCCCGGCGACCGTCTCCACGGAGGCGATGATCGGGTCCTCCGGGTCGGCGAATTCGAGGATGTGCAGGGAGCCTCGGGTGCCGCGGTGGTAGCCGGCGACCAGCGGGATCACCTGAACCGTGATGTTCGGCAACTCGCTCATCTTGAGCAGGTGGCTCAGCTGACCCTGTTGCGCCGAGTCGTCACCCACCGGGCGCAGCAGCGCGGCCTCGTCGAGAATCGCGTCGAAGATCGGCGGATCTTCCTCGAAGACCCGCTGCTGCCGGTCCAGCCGCATGCGCACCCGTTCCTCGACGTCGTTGTCGCTGAGGGTGTGCGGCCCGCCCCGCATGACGCCGCGGATGTAGTCGGCGGTCTGCAACAGCCCCGGCACCACCGACGGCTCGAAGTTCGCGATGGCGACGGCCTCGGCCTCCAGCGCGATGAAGTCGATGGTGCGTCGGTCGAGCAGGTACGAGTAGGACACCCACCAGCCCGGCTTGCGCGCGTCCTTGGCGAGCTGGACGGCGGCCGCGACCTCGTCCGCGCCGACCCCGTAGAGGGTGAGCAGCGCGCGCACGGTGGCCGGGCTGACCAGGGTCTGTGCGTTCTCGTAGCGGGAGAGTGTGCTGCGGGTGCTGTTGATCTCGTCGGCCGCAGTCTCCAGGGTGAGCCCGGCGGCCTCCCGATGGTGGCGCAGGGCGATGCCCAACCGACGGGCACGTGCGGTCTTCGGAGCCATGTATAGATGGTCGCACGTATTTGGGAAGCTGTACATGAGAGAACGCCGGTGAGAGTTGCATTCATGCCCATGGAGCTGTCAATCTGTTAGCGCGTCCTCACCGCCGGTTGTCGTGGCGACGGTGGTGGTGAGCGACCGGAGGGGATGAGGCGCGCGGCGGTCGGGTTTTCCCCCGTACCCGATCGCCGCGTGCCACGCCAGTAGGTCGGCCACCGGAAGGGAATCGACGTGCAGACTGGTCAGCGGGTTTTCGGCGAGCGCCGGGACGGCCGGCGATGACACGTTTCCTGGTGGTGCTGACCGACGTCCGTCCGTTCGAGGTGGACGGTCGTAACGAACGACTGGCCCCGGAGCGTCGCCGCCAGGTGGTCGGTGCGAGCAGCCGCGAGGCCGCCGAACGGATCGCCGCCGCCTTCATGGCGCTGGGCATGGTGCGGGCCGGCCGGCAGCGGGTCAAGGTGCTCGCCATCGGCCGCCGGCATGCGTACGGCGAGCGTGAGCTGGCCGGCTGACCTCGATCGTCCGATTACTTTCTGTATATCACTCGTTGACCGTTTGCGGCCGTGTCGCGTTCCCGCAGGGTATCGGCTACCCGCATCCGCCACGCACAGTAAGGTCATCCGGGAGAGCGCCAGCAGTGCGTCCCGGAAAGGTGATCACAGTGACCACCCCAGGCAAGACCCGCGTGGCGATCGTCTTCGGCGGCCGCAGCCCGGAACATGGCATCTCGTGCGTCAGCGCCGGCAGTGTGCTCGGCGCGCTGGATCCGGACGAGTTCGAGGTGGTGCCGGTCGGTATCACCCGGGCCGGTCAGTGGGTACTGACCAGCGGCGACCCCGGTCAGTTGGCGATCAACGCCCGTCGGCTGCCGGAGATCACCGCGGACTCCGGCACGGACATCGTGCTGCGCACCGACCCCACCGGCGGCGGGCTGCTCGTGCTCGACCCGACCGAAGGACCCCGGGCGCTCGCCGACGTGGACGTGGTCTTCCCCGTGCTGCACGGCGCCTACGGTGAGGACGGCACCATCCAGGGCATGCTGGAGATGGCCGGCATCCCGTACGTCGGGGCGAAGGTCTTCGCCTCGGCCGCCGCGATGGACAAGGAGTTCACCAAGAAGCTCTGCGCCGCCGACGGCATCCCGGTCGGCCCGTACGCGGTGCTGCGCAGCGGAACCACGCTGAGCGAGGCGGACAAACAGCGGCTGGGTCTGCCGGTCTTCATCAAGCCCTCCCGGGCCGGCTCCTCCTTCGGCATCACCAAGGTCAACGACTGGGCCGACCTGGACACGGCCCTCGCCACCGCTCGGGAGATCGACAGCAAGGTCCTGGTCGAGGGCGCCATCGTCGGCCGGGAGATCGAGTGCGGCGTGCTGGAGGGCGAGGCCGGCGGTGCGCCGGAGGCATCCGTGCTGGCCGAGGTCCGGGTGGTCGGGGACTACGACTTCTACGACTTCGAGGCCAAGTACATCGATGCGGAGTCCGCCTGCGAGTACGACATTCCGGCCGACCTGCCGGAGCGGGTCACCCGGCAGGTGCGCGACTACGCCGTTCGCGCCTTCACCGCGCTGGACTGCGCCGGCCTGGCCCGCGTCGATTTCTTCGTCACACCCGAACTCGACGTCTACCTCAACGAGATCAACACGATGCCCGGCTTCACGCCGACGTCGATGTTCCCCCGGATGTGGGCGGCGGCCGGTCTGGAGTATCCGAAGCTTGTCGACCGGCTCATCCGCACCGCGTTGACCCGGGGACCGGGGCAGCACTGACTTCAGGCCCGGCGCTGACCTGCTGCGTCAGGAGGTGCAGCCGGACGGTGCCGCGCCGGACGACCGGATCGACTCGACGATGGTGGCGGAGACCGGGGAGGCCCACTGCAACGCCTCGCCGTAGCTGTGCGGCACCCGCAGGGTCACCGCGGTCTCCCGGTCGACGGTGATCAGCTCCGTCGCGTCGGGCCCCTCCACCGCGTACCAGCAGACCGAGTTGACCAGGTAGAGGTGGTCGTCGGGCCGCACCTCCGGCTCGTCGCCACCGCAGGCGACGGTGAGCGCCGGGTCGCCGTACGCGGCGTTTTGCTCCGGCCCGGCGCTGACCGGTCGTTGCGGCAGGTCGCGGATCGAGTCGGGCAGTTGGGACAGCAGGGCGCGGCAGACGACGGTCGGCCGCTCGCCGAGCTGGGGGGCCGCCATCTCGACCGGCGCGGTGGAGACCGGCCCGGGCGTGGTCGCCGACGGCTGCGGCGCGGCGGTCGGCTCCGCCGGCGAGAGGTTGCTCAGCGCGAGCACACCCACCAGCAGGGCCACCGGCACCGCCACCGCCGTGGCGATCAGCGCCGCACTCCGGTTGGTGCGGTCGGGTGCCTTCGCGTCCGGGCGGTCGGCCTGGGCGACGGGGGCTTCAGTGTGCTCGTCCACTTACAGGCGCACCACCGAACACGTGAGGGTGCGAGTGATGCCGGGCACCATCTGCACCTTGCTGACAATGAGTTTCCCGAGTTCGTCGACGGTGTTCGCCTCGGTGAGCACGACCACGTCGTACGGCCCGGTGACCGCGTCGACGCGGACCACGCCGGCGAGATCAGCGATGAGACCGGCCACGTCACGTGCCCGGCCGACCTCTGTCTGGATGAGGATGTACGCCTGTACCACGACTCGACCTCCCTCCGTCGCCGCCTGCCAGGCGGCCCGAAGGGAGAAAGTACCTTACGGACCAGCGCAGACCCCGATCGGTGGCCAAGGAGAAGCAGTGAGCGAGCGCAGCGAGCGAGCCATCAGGCGCAGCGGAGTGGCGTCGTGAGCGTCGCGGGTGTCGGCGAGTTCGGGCTGATCGACCGGGTCACCGCCCGGCTCTCGTACGGCCCGACGGTGCTGCTCGGCCCCGGTGACGACGCGGCGGTGGTCGCCGCGCCGGACGCCCGGGTGGTCGCCACCACCGATGTGCTGGTCGAGGGGCGCCACTTCCGCCGGGACTGGTCCGGGGCGCACGACATCGGCCGACGGGCGGCGGCGGCGAACCTCGCCGACGTGGCGGCCATGGGCGCGGAGCCGACCGCCCTGCTGGTGGCGCTCTGCGTGCCGGGGGATGTCGACACCGGCTGGCTGGAGCAGCTGACCGACGGGCTCGGTGCCGAGGCAGCCGGTGTCGAGGCCAGTGTGGTGGGCGGGGACATGTCGGCCAGCCCCACGCTTACCATCGCGGTCACCGCGCTCGGCGACCTGGGCGGTCGGTCGCCGGTGACCCGGGCCGGTGCCCGACCCGGTGACCTGCTCGCCCTGGCCGGTCGCACCGGGTACGCGGCGGCCGGGTTCACCGTGCTCTCCCGTGGCTTCCGGACGCCCCGGCTGCTGGTCGAGGCGTACCGGCGACCGGAGGTGCCCTACCCGGCCGGACCGCAGGCCGCCCGGCTCGGCGCCACCGCCATGATCGACGTCTCGGACGGGCTGCTGGCCGACCTCGGGCACGTGTCGAAGGCCAGCGGGGTGGCCATCGACATCACCCGGGACGCCTTCGAGGTGCCGCCGCAGATGCGTGACGCCGCGCAGGCGCTCGGTGTCGACCCGTACGCCTGGCTGTTGGCCGGTGGCGACGACCACGCGCTGGCCGCGACCTTTCCCCCGGCGACGGCCCTGCCACCGGGCTGGCGGGTGATCGGCCGGGTCGCCGAGGGCTCCGGTGTGACGGTGGACGGCCGACCGTTCGACGGACCGGCCGGATGGGACCATTTTCGCTGATCGCAGGCCACCCCGCGGTGCGCCGCCAGCCGCGTCGTACCCTGCACGGGTGCACGAGATCGAGATCCACCGGGTGCCGTTCGACTCGCCGGAGGCGCGGCGGTTGATCACCGCGACCCTGGCCGACCTGGGCGCCCGGTACGGCGGCAGCGGCGACGAGACCCCGGTCGACGCGCGCGAGTTCGTTCCACCGGCGGGGGCGTTCCTGGTCGCCCGGATCGACGGTCAGCCCATGGGCTGCGGCGGCTGGCGCAGCCACGGCGACGAGGCAGCCGAGGTGAAGCGGATGTACACCGCGCCGGAGGCCCGGGGGCGGGGGGTGGCCCGCACGGTGCTGGCGGCCATCGAGCGCTCGGCCCGTGAGCACGGCCGCCGACGGATCATCCTGGAGTGCGGTGACCGGCAGCCCGAGGCGATCGCGTTGTACAAGGCGGCCGGCTACGAGCGGATCCCCAACTTCGGCTTCTACGCCGACGAGCCCGGCTGCCTGTCGTTCGGCCGCACGCTCTGAGCATCCGCTCGCAGGGACACCACACCGGCCTGCGGAACACGACAAAACCGGCGAGCCCCGCTGGGCCCGCCGGTTGCTGACAGTCGTGATGTCGGGTGCTACCGCGTCAGGCGCGGGCGACCTTGCCGGCCTTGATGCAGGACGTGCAGACCTTCAGCTTCTTGGTCGTGCCGCCACCGGCCGGGGTGCGCACCGACTGGATGTTCGGGTTCCAGCGGCGGTTGGTCCGCCGGTGCGAGTGGGACACGTTGTGGCCGAAGCCCGGCCCCTTGCCACAGACGTCACACACGCTAGCCACGGGATACTCCTGGGATTGAAACGTTCATGAGGTCGGCACCAGGCGCAGCCCGGGCAACCTGGCCAGGGTACCCGATGCGGAAGTCGCCTGCCCAACCGGGCTCGGCCATTGCCGCCGCGCGGCAGGCGACGCGGACGGCAGCGGGCCCGCGAACCTGATCCGGACCGCACCCGCCCGGTGCCGGGCGAGTGTCAGCGTACGCCAGTAGGCTGCCACCGTGCTGGACACCCTCGACGCCGCCGCCGTGCGCCGCTGGTGCGCCAGCGGCCTGGCTGCGCTCAAGCGGCACCAGGGTGAGATCGACGAGCTGAACGTCTACCCGGTGCCCGACGGTGACACCGGCACCAACCTGGTACTCACCCTCACCTCCGCGCAGCAGGCGCTGGCGATGGATCTCGACACCCACGCCGACGGCGTCTCGACCGCGCACGGGCACGCGTTGCGCCTGATGGCCCGGGGCGCCCTGCTCGGCGCGCGGGGCAACTCCGGGGTGATCCTGTCGCAGATCCTGCGGGGTCTCGCCGACACACTGGCGGCTGCCCCGCAGGTGCGGGGCCGGGAGCTGGCCGCAGCCCTGCGCCAGGCCACCGACGCGGCGTACACGGCGGTGGCCCGCCCGGTGGAGGGCACCCTGCTCTCCGTGGTCTCGGCCGCCGCCGACGCGGCCGATCAGGCCGGCAGCGACGAGCTGCGCGTGGTGGCCCGGGCGGCGGCCGACGCCGCGGCCGGCGCGCTGGCCCGCACTCCCGAGCAGCTGCCGGCGCTGGCCCGTGCCGGGGTGGTCGACGCCGGTGGGCAGGGGCTGTGCCTGCTGCTCGACGCCCTGGTCGAGGTGGTCGCGGGGGAGAGTCCGGTGCGGCCGGCGCCCAGTCTTCCGCCGGTGCGGCCGGCGGTCACCGTCGCCCGGGAGACCGGCTCCCCGGAGTACGCCTACGAGGTGCAGTTCCTGCTCGACGCCGAGCCCGCCGCGGTGGAGCGGATGCGGGAGACCCTGGCCACGATCGGCGACTCCCTGGTGGTCGTCGGCGACCATGGCACCTGGCAGGTCCACGTGCACGTCAACGACGTCGGCGCGGCGATCGAGGCGGGGGTGGTGGCCGGCCGCCCGCACCAGATCGCGGTGACCCGCTTCGTCGACCATCCGGAACCCGTACCGCCCCGGTTGCCCGACGGGCGGGCCGCCGTGGTGGTGGCCGCCGGCGCCGGGATCGCCGAGCTGCTCGCCGCCGAGGGAGCGGTGGTGGTGCCGGGCAACCCCTCGGTCGGGGAGCTGCTCGACGCGGTACGCGCCACCGGGGCGGCACGGGTGGTGGTGCTGCCCAACGACCCGGACGCGCAGGCGGTGGCGAACCAGGTCGCCGAGGAGGCGGGCCGGCTGGGGGTGGAGGTGGCGGTGGTACCGACCCGGTCACCGGTGCAGGCGCTGGCGGCGCTAGCCGTGCGCGATCCGCTGCGCCGCTTCGCCGACGACGTGATCGCGATGGCCGAGGCCGCCGGTGCCTGCCGGTACGCGGAGGTGTGCCGGGCCGGCCGCGAGGCGCTCACCGTCGCCGGCCCGTGCCGTGCCGGTGACGTGCTCGCCCTGGTAGAGGGTGAGGTCAATCTGATCGGCGCCGACCTGGTGGACACCTGCGTCGCGTTGGTCGACCGGATGCTCGGCGGTGGCGGCGAGCTGGTCACGTTGCTCGTCGGTGCCGACGCGCCCGACGGGTTGGTGGACGCGGTGCGGGCGCACCTCGCGGCGCGCTGGCCCTTCGTGGAGGTGCAGGCGTACCCGGGCGGGCAACCGCACCATCCCCTGCTGGTCGGTGTCGAATGACCGCCGATCCGTCCGACCTGGGCACTCCGTTGAAGAAGCTGGTCGGTGAGAAGACCGCCAAGGCGCTGGCCGGTCACCTCGACCTGCACACCGCGGGCGACCTCATCTACCACTTTCCCCGCCGCTACGACGAGCGTGGCGAGCACACCGACATCCGTGCGCTGGACGTCGGCGAGCAGGTCACCGTGCTGGCTCAGGTGCAGCGCACCGCCGTACGCCCGATGCGTCAGCGGCGGGGCAACCTGTTGGAGGTCACCGTCGGCGACGGCTCCGGCGGCAGCCTCACACTCACCTTCTTCGGCAACCAGGCGTGGCGCGAACGTGAACTGCGCCCAGGCCGGTGGGGGCTGTTCGCCGGGAAGGTCACCGAGTTCCGCGGTCGGCGGCAGCTCAACGGGCCGGAGTACGTCCTGCTGGGGGAGCAGACCGACACCGAGGTCGCGGCCAGCGAGCAGATCGAGGAGTTCGCCGGGGCGCTCATTCCGGTCTACCCGGCCGCTGCGGCGGTGCCCACCTGGGTGATCGCCCGCTGCGTCCGGGTGGTGCTGGACACGGTGGCCCCGCCGGAGGATCCGTTGCCGGCGACGGTACGGGCCAGCCGGAGTCTGGTGGGCCTGAGCATTGCCCTCCGGGAGATCCACCGGCCGTCCAGCCGGGAGGAGCTGTACCGGGCCCGTCGGCGGCTGAAGTGGGACGAGGCGTTCGCCGTACAGGTGACCCTGGTCCGGCGCAAGCGGGACGCCGCCGCGTCGCCCGCGCGTCCCCGGCCCGGAACATCAGGTGGTCTGCTCGACGCGTTCGACGCCCGGCTGCCGTACGAGCTGACCGCCGGTCAACGTGACGTCGGTGTGGAGATCGCCGCCGACCTCGCCACCGGTCATCCGATGCACCGGCTGTTGCAGGGCGAGGTCGGCTCCGGCAAGACCGTGGTGGCGCTGCGGGCGATGCTCCAGGTGGTCGACGCGGGCGGGCAGGCCGCACTGCTGGCCCCGACGGAGGTGCTCGCCGCCCAGCATCACCGGGGCATGCTCGACCTGCTCGGTCCGCTCGCCCAGGCCGGTGAGCTGGGTGCCGCCGAGCATGCCACCCGGGTGGAACTGGTCACCGGATCGTTGGGCGCGGCCGCTCGGCGTCGGGTGCTGGCCGAGGTCGCCAGCGGCGCGGCCGGCATCGTGCTGGGCACCCACGCCCTGCTCTACGAGGGGGTCGACTTCGCCGATCTGGGTCTGGTCGTGGTCGACGAGCAGCACCGGTTCGGCGTCGAGCAGCGGGACGCGTTGCGGGCCAAGGCGGATCAGCCGCCGCACGTACTGGTGATGACCGCCACCCCGATTCCTCGTACGGTGGCCATGACGGTCTACGGCGATCTGGAGATCTCCACCCTGTCCCAACTGCCGCGCGGTCGTTCACCGATCGCCTCACACGTCGTACCGGCGGCGGAGAAGCCGGCCTTCCTCGATCGCGCCTGGCGGCGGCTGCGGGAGGAGGTGGCCGCCGGCCACCAGGCGTACGTGGTCTGCCCCCGGATCGGGGACTCGACCTCCGGGGCCGAGGAGGAACCGCCGACGCTCGACGACTCGGAACGGCGGCCACCGCTGGCGGTGACCGAGGTCGCGCCGTTGCTGGCCGACGGGCCGCTGCACGGTCTGCGGATCGGGGTTCTGCACGGCCGGCTGCCGGCCGACGAGAAGGACGCGGTGATGCGGTCCTTCGCCGCCGGAGAGCTGGACGTGCTGGTGGCCACCACGGTGGTCGAGGTGGGGGTGGACGTCCCCAACGCGACGATGATGGTGGTGCTGGACGCCGACCGGTTCGGCGTCTCGCAGCTGCACCAGTTGCGCGGCCGGGTGGGCCGGGGCAGCGCACCCGGGCTCTGTCTGCTGGTGACCGAGGCGGCCGAGGGCAGCGGTGCACGGGAGCGGCTGGACGCCGTCGCCTCCACCACTGACGGTTTCAAGCTCGCCGAGCTGGACCTGGAACAGCGGCGGGAGGGCGACGTGTTGGGCGCCACCCAGTCCGGCCGTCGTTCGCACCTGCGCCTGCTGTCGTTGCTGCGCGACGCGGACCTGATCCGGGACGCCCGGGCGGAGGCGATCGCGTTGGTCGAGGAGGATCCGGAGCTGACCCGGCATCCGGCGCTCGCCGCCTCGGTGGCCGCGCTGGTCGACGCCGACCGCGCCGAGTACCTCGAAAAGGGCTGACCAGCTTCCGAGCCGCCGGCCTTCTCGACGCCCTCGCGCCGGTCGCCGGGGCGGGACGGCGAACCGCCCCGGTCACCCGTGGAACGGGGTGACCGGGGCGGGCACGCTCAGCTCGGCTCAGGCGGTGAAGTGGATCCGCCGCCGCCGCGCCATCACGAACAGGACCGCGCCCAGCGCCAGCAGGGCGATCGCGCCCGCGGCGATGCCGCCGGCCGCAGCGCCGGTCACCGGCAGGCCCGGCTCCTCGCCGCCGCCACCGCCGCCGCAGCCCTCGGGGGCATAGACGACCTCAAGTTCCAGGCCCAGCTCCGGCAGCACGACCAGCGCCGCCTCCTCGTCACCGGCCGGGAAGGTGACCTCCTCGGACGAACCCGGTGCGACGGTACGGGTCTCGGTCTTGTCGCCGTAGGTGAACTCCACCTTGACCGGCATGCCACCCTCCGGGTTCGACGCGGTCAGCCCGAAGGTCTCGCAGTCCGCCTCGGTGGTCACCGTGGGCAGCGGGCAGTCCTCGGGACGCTCCCAGGAGTAGGTGCCGTTCTCGATGACCTTGCCGTCGACCAGCACCTCGATCTTGCCGGCGTTCTCGGCGGGCACCACGGTCTCGTTGTCGGCCTTGCCCGGCGCGACGGTGACGGTCTTGGACCAGCCGTTCTCGGCCCGGACCTCGAACTCGACCGGGTACTTGGAGATCGAACCGTCGTTGCTCAGCGAGACGGTGACGCTGCCGTCGCAGGCGGAGGAGAAGGTGGACGCCGGGGTGGTGCAGTTCTTGCTGCCGCCGTTGTACCAGCCCTGCGGGCCCGAGGAGCGGTTGCCGGGAGCACCCTTGTCGCCGAGCTTCTTGGAGCCGTAGCGCGGGCCGTCCTCGACCAGCGGGTCGATGACCTCGTCGACACCGCCCCAGATCAGGTCGACCTGGGTGTGGCAGTCCGGGACACCGACGTTCAGCTCGATCTCGTTCTGACCGGCACCGAGGAAGTCGCTGTCCGGCTCGCCGTAGACGTACTGCGGGGTGGCGAACTGCGGGCGCGGCGCGAAGTACGACACCAGGGTGAAGTACTGCTTCTCGTCACCGCACAGCGGCAGGTCACCCTCCAGCTTGACCGTCGCCGTGCCCTTCGGACCGTCGAAGGTGTGGCTGTACTTCGCCTCGCTGGCGTCGACGCACTTCGGCGCCGGGGTGCACGCACCGTCGGCGGCGAGGTCGATGCTGCCTTCGTTCGTCTGCTTGCGGTTGTTGTCCCACCGGGCCTTCACGATGAGCTTGGCGCTGGCGGTGTCGCCCGGTACCCGCTGCACGGCCTCGACGAAGCCGCCCTTGGCGATGGCGACACCCTCCAGGGGGACGTTGCCGGCACCCGGGATGAGCACCTCGACCGGGGTCGACGGCTCGGCGGTCACCTGCTTGACGGTGGCGGCCTTGTTACGTTCGCTGTTGACCACCTTCCACGTGATCACCCGCTCACCACTGAGTTGGTCGCAGACGACGGTGGCGGTGATGGTGGTGTGGTGAGCGCTGGCGGGGGTGGCCACCGCCGCTGCTCCGGTCAGGCCGATGAGGGCGGCTGCCAGGACAGCCAGCGGCCGCCGCAGCGACAGCTTGGGTCGGATCACGCGTACTCCCGGGGTGAAGATGCGTCAGGGTCGGCGCGGGCGGGACGGTCGGCGCTGGCGGCACGGCGCCGCGCCTGAGTAAGGGTGCCTCCCTTGCCGATGACCGGCGGCGATGCGCCGGCACCGGGCAGACCCTAGCGAGATCGCGAGAAACGAAACAGCCCTCAGGCAAGCTTAAGTGAGATGTTGTCAATTCGAGATCATTGATATACCCGCAGTGATCACTCGGGGGCGGCGCGCTCAGCTGTCCCGTCTGGACCGGCCCGCCGCGGCGATGGGGCTCCGTCGGCCCGTGGCCGGTCCGCTGTCGCGTAGCGTCAGGAAGGTGAGCAGGAGCGAGCGATGACCCGCATCGTCGCGGGCAGCCTGGGTGGCCGGCGGATCGCCGCCCCGTCCGGTGCCGGCACCCGACCCACCTCCGACCGGGTCCGCGAGGCGTTGTTCAGCGCGGTCGAAGCCGAGGTGGACCTCGACGGGGTCCGTTTCGCCGACCTCTACGCCGGCTCGGGCGCCGTCGGCCTGGAGGCGCTGTCCCGGGGCGCCGCGTACGCGCTGCTGGTCGAGTCCGACCCGCGCGCCGCTCGGGTGATCCGGGAGAACCTGACGGCGCTGCGGGTCGGTACGTCGGCCCGACTGGTCACCGGAAAGGTCGCCACCGTGCTGGCCGCCGGTGCGGAGGGTGACCCGTACGGCGTCGTCTTCGCCGATCCGCCGTACGCCCTGCCCGACGATGGCATCCGCGCGATGCTCGGCGCTCTGCTGGACGGGGGCTGGCTGGCGCCGGAGGCATTGGTGGTGGTGGAGCGGTCCAGCCGTGGCGGACCGGTCGAGTGGGTGGAAGGCATCACTGGCCAGCGCAGTCGACGGTACGGCGAGACCACCCTTTGGTACGGTCGCCGATCATGAGACGTGCGGTGTGTCCCGGATCGTTCGACCCGGTCACCAACGGTCACCTCGACATCGTCGGCCGGGCCAGCCGGCTGTTCGACGAGGTGATCGTGGGCGTACTGGTGAACCAGTCGAAGAGTGGCCTGTTCACCGTCGAGGAGCGCATCGACATGCTCCGCGAGGTGACCGCCTCCTACGGCAACGTGCGGGTGGAATCCTTCCGGGGCCTGCTGGTGGACTTCTGCCGGGCGCAGCGGGCGACAGTGCTCATCAAGGGCCTGCGGGCGGTCAGCGACTTCGACTACGAGTTGCAGATGGCCCAGATGAACATCGGCCTGGCCGGGGTCGAGACGCTGTTCATGCCGACCAACCCGCTCTACTCCTTCCTCTCGTCCAGCCTGGTCAAGGACGTGGCCAAGTGGGGCGGCGACGTCACGCCCCACGTCCCGGACGTGGTCCGCGACGCCCTCAAAGCCCGCCTGGTCCCCCCACCAGCCTGACCACGAGCCGCCCTCGCATACGCGATCTTGCAGTTCCAGTCGTCCTTCTGTCGCTTCCGATGTGGTTTGCGGGGACGGAAAATGCAAGATCGCGAGGTGGGGTGGGGCGACACGCCCGGGGAGGGGGCGGTGCGGGTTTGGTGGCGGACGACATCATGGGTGAAGCGGGAAACCGGCCGCAGCCCGCATGATGTAGGTCGGCCCGACGAACGACAGGAGTGAGGTACCGGTGGACCCGCTCGACCGCATCGACGAACTGATCACCATCGTGGAGCAGGCGCGCTCCGTACCGATGTCGCGCAACAACTGCATGGTCGACCGGGGCGAGATGATCGCGGCCCTCGACGAACTACGCGCCGAACTCCCTGCCGACCTGCGCCGCGCCGCCGCTCTGCTGGAGGAGCGGGACAAGATCATGGAGGCGGGCAAGCGGGAGGCCGACCGCATCATCAGTGAGGGTGAGGCGGAACACGCCCGCCTGGTCTCGGTGAACGAGATCACCGTCTCCGCCGAGCACGAGGGCGCCCGGATCATCGCCGAGGCGCGGGCGGAGGCGCAGCGGCTGCGCGAGGAGGTCGACGACTACGTCGACACCGCGTTGGCCAACTTCGAGCAGTTCCTCACCCGGGCGCTGGCCTCGATAGAGCGCGGCCGGGACAAGATGCATGCGCTGCGGGAGATCGGCACCTTCGCCGGGGACGAGGCGGAGCGCCCGCTGCCCTTCTGACCTACCGGGAGGCTGTCGAACGGATCGTCCGCTGCCGGCCGGACTGTCCGCCAGCGCCGGGATCGTCCGCTGCTCCCGGTGCCGGGACGGCTGGTCACCCCGATTCGACGCTGGAGCGTCCGTCCAGGTAACCTCGTTTGTCGGCCTCTCACCGGCCGGAGTCTGACTATGCCCAAGAACTCACCCACTTCACTCGACCCCAGGTCGCCGCTGGTCCTCGACACGAGGGAGCTGCCGCGTCGACCTGGTGCTCTGCGTACCGTCGAACGGGTGGTCCCGGCACCGTCGGACCTCGGCGTGGAGTTGATCGGCGTGCCGGAGGGCGTGGGCCTCGACCTCGATCTGCGGATGGAGTCGGTGTCCGAGGGTGTGCTCGTCTCGGGGACCGTCAACGGTCCGATCCAGGGCGAGTGCAGTCGCTGCCTGCGCGAGATCAACGACTCGGTGACGGTGACGATCCAGGAGCTGTACGCGTACGAGAACAGCACCACGGACGCCACCACCGAAGAGGACGAAGTGGGTCGAATGCAGGGAGACCTGATCGACCTGGAACCGGCGTTGCGGGACGCGGTGGTGCTCGCGCTGCCGAACAATCCGCTCTGCCGCCAGGACTGCCCAGGTCTGTGCCCCGAATGCGGGGTGCACCGGGACGATCTGCCGGCCGATCACAGCCACCAGCAGATCGACCCGCGTTGGGCGGGCCTGTCGCAACTGACCCGTACAGAGGAGTAAGAACCGTGGCCGTCCCCAAGCGCAAGATGTCGCGCAGCAACACCCGGTCCCGCCGGGCGAACTGGAAGGCCGCGGCGGTCGCGACCGTCGCCTGCCCGCAGTGCAAGTCCGCGAAGCTGCCGCACGCCGCCTGCTCGGTCTGCGGCACCTACAACGGCCGCCAGGTCCTTGAGGTCTGACCCGGACGGCGCGTGACGTCTCCGACCACAGGTCGGGCGACGCACACCCCCCGGCGGACGCCCGCAACTCCGGCCGACGCCGGCCGGCCCAGGCCGGTCGGCGTCGAGACGGAGTCAGGCGTCGCACGGATCGCCGTTGACCTCCTCGGCGGGGACGAGGCTCCCGCCGTCGTGGTGGACGGCGCTCTGCGGGCGGTGTGCGACGACCCGGACCTGCACCTGCTTCTCGTCGGGCCGACCAGGGCCGCCGGCGCGCTGATCGACGCCCTGGAACCGGCACAACGGGACCGGATCACGGTCCGCCCGTCGCACTCCGTCGTCGATATGGCCGACGAGCCCAGCGCGGCACGCGCCGAGACCACCGTCCGCGCGGCGGTGGCGGCGGTCCGTGCCGGGTACGCCGACGCGCTGGTCTCCGCCGGCTCCACCGGCGCGACCGTCACCGCCGCCGCCCTCGGCCTCGGCCGCTGGCCCGACGTGCGACGTCCGGCCCTCGCCGCCGCGCTGCCCGCCGTCTCCGGCACCGTCGTCCTGCTCGACGTCGGTGGCTCACTGGAACCGAACCCGGCGACTCTCGCCCGGCACGCCGCGCTGGGTGCCGCCTACGCCGCGGTCGCCCACGGCGTCGCCGCGCCCCGGGTGGGCCTGCTCTCCGTGGGCACCGAGCCCGGCAAGGGCGACCGCGCCCGGCGGCTCACCGATCCCATGCTCAGTGCGGCGGCACTGCCCGGCGAGGCCCGTTACGTCGGGCTCGTCGAGGGGTACGACGTCTGCGTCGGCACGCGGGCCGATGTGGTGGTCACCGACGGTTTCACCGGTAACGTGCTGCTCAAAGCCGTCGAAGGCGCGTACGCCATGGCCGGCGGGACGCCGCCTGGTGGCGGCGCGCCCAGGGCGGCGGCGCTGCTCGGCGTGGCCGGCACCGTCGTCGTCTGCCACGGTGCCGCCCGCGCCGATGACATCGCCTCCGGCATCGCCCTGGCCGCCCACCTCTGGCGGCGCGACGCCACCGAGCGGGTCGCCGCGCTGCTCGCCGCGAACCGCACCGATCGCACGACCGACACCGAGGTACGCACATCATGAGCAACGACAAGCGTCGGCGGCCGGCAATCGGCCACCTGGAGGCCGCCTTCGGCGTCTCACTGGATCCGGAACTGCTGGAACGTGCCCTCACCCACCGTTCGTACGCGTATGAGAACGGCGGGCTGCCCACCAACGAGCGGCTGGAGTTCCTCGGCGACTCGGTGCTGGGCGTGGTGATCACCACCGCGCTCTTCGAGAACCACCCCGACCTGCCGGAGGGTCAGCTCGCGAAGCTGCGGGCCAGCGTGGTCAACATGCGCGCGCTCGCCGACGTGGCACGCGGCCTGGGCCCGGACGGGCTCGGCCCCTACCTGCTGCTCGGCAAGGGCGAGGAGACCACCGGCGGTCGGGACAAGGCCAGCATCCTCGCCGACACCCTCGAAGCGTTGCTCGGCGCGATCTACCTCCAGTACGGCCTGGACACCGCCGCCATCGTGATCCACCGGTTGTTCGACCCGCTGATGGCCGAGTCCGCCGGCCGGGGCGCCGCGCTGGACTGGAAGACCAGCCTCCAGGAACTGACCGCCGCGCTCGGCCTCGGCGTCCCGGAATACCGGATCGAGGGCACCGGACCCGATCACCTGAAGACCTTCACCGCCTGGGTGGTGGTCGCCGGCAACCGGTACGGCGGCGCCGACGGACGGAGCAAGAAGGAGGCCGAGCAACGGGCCGCGGAATCGGCTTGGCGGACCCTCACCGAGCAGGCTGAGGCGACCGACGACGGCCAGGCCGAGACGATTGCCGACGGCTCGGCCGACGAGCGGGTGAACGCGGCGGTGGACGGCCAGCGGGACCTGGTGGGCGAGGTCGAAGCCCCGGCCCACCATGCCTGAGCTGCCGGAGGTGGAGACCGTCCGGCAGGGTCTGTCCCGCTGGGTCACCGGCCGCCGGATCGACAGCGTGGAGGTGCGCCACCCCCGGGCGGTTCGTCGGCATGTGCCGGGCGGGGCGCACTTCGCGGACGTGCTGACCGGCCGGAAGGTGCTCGACGTCCGTCGGCGCGGAAAGTACCTCTGGCTGCCGCTGGACAGCGGGGACGCCGTCGTCGGACACCTCGGGATGTCCGGGCAACTGCTGCTGCAACCGATGGACGCGCCCGACGAGACCCACCTGCGGGTCCGGTTCCGCTTCGACGATGGTGGGCCCGAGCTGCGCTTCGTCGACCAGCGCACGTTCGGCGGGCTCTCGGTCAGCGAGGGCGGCGGCACGCTGCCGGCGGAGATCGCCCACATCGCCCGCGACCCGCTGGACCCGGAGTTCTCCGACGCGGAGTTCGTGGCCGCGCTGCGTCGGCGGCGTACCGAGGTGAAGCGGGCGCTGCTCGACCAGAGCCTGATCTCCGGCGTGGGCAACATCTACGCCGACGAGGCGCTGTGGCGGGCCGGGCTGCACGGCACCCGGTCCACCGACGCGCTGACCGGCCCGGCCGCCCAGCGGCTGCTCGCGCACGTGCGGGACGTCCTCGGCGAGGCGATCACGGCGGGCGGCACCAGCTTCGACGCCCTCTACGTCAACGTCAACGGCGAGAGTGGCTACTTCGACCGGTCGTTGAACGCGTACGGACGCGAGGGGCAGCCCTGCCCCCGCTGCGGCGCCCCGATCCGCCGCGAGGCGTTCATGAACCGGTCGTCCTACAGCTGCCCCCGCTGCCAACCCCGCCCCCGCCCCCGCCCCTGACCCCACCCTCCCTTCCCCGCGATCTTGCACTTTCTGCCCCGACGAGAAACACGAAGAGGGGCGTTTCGGCGACGCAAAGCGCAAGATCGACGAGGAAGGTGGGGGAGTCAGGGGGACGGGCAGGGCAGGCGCCAGGCGTCCAGGGTGCGGTTCTTGCGGATCGAGGCGAAGCCGTAGCCGACGCTTGTCACACAGAACTCGGTGGTGGCGCCGGTGTACTCCACATGGAACACCGGTTTACCGGCGTCGGCGAAGGGCAGCAGCTTGTCGCACTCGCCGAGCCGTACGCACTCCTCGTTGACGGCGAAGTCGAAGTCCGGTGCCAGCGCGGTGACCTGCGCCAAGTCGCCGAGCAGGCCGGGGGAGAGGTCGAGCGAGCGGGCCAGCGTGGCGACCCGACGGTTGAACGCCAACTGGTCGTCGAACTCCAGCGCGAATCCGGACCGCTGGTCGTAGCCGTCGGCGTCGGCGAACACCACCGCGCCGAAACCCTTGCCGCGGCAGAGCCGGAACCGGTCGGCCAGCACCGGCCGCAGGACGTCCCACCGGCGTACGTCCAACCAGACGCGCCCGCTGCGCGCGATCGTCGCCCCGCGCACCCGGGCCGGGTAGCGGTCGGCGTCGGGGTCGGCCGGACGCACCGACCCGATGTGCACCTGGCAGACCAGCCGACGGTCCCGGGAGCGCAACTCGGCGGTCTGTGCGGCGGTGGTGTCGACCGGGTCCAGGACGAACACGTCCGCCTCGACGTCCGGATCGAGCACTCCGTCCAACTGCCACTGCCACTGCCAGTGCCGCGCCGAGCTGCTCGGCCAACTGGTCGGCGCCCCGGGCGGGGTGAGGTCAGGCCGACAGGCGGCAGCCGTGACCAGCAGCGTGAACGTCAGGCCGGCCGGCAGCGCCCGGCGGTGCATCCACCGCGCCGGTCGCCCGCCCAGGCCGTACCGCATCGCCAGCTCCGCAGGTCGCGGGGGCGACGTCGGGCCGCCCGAGCCGGTACGCCGGGTCTCGGCGTACCCACCCGGTCAAACGAGCGCAGACCCGACAAGGACTCGCACTCAGCTCAGCGTGGTGCGGCGAACACCTGCGTCCAGTACGGGCCGTTGCTACTCGCCACGCCGACGCCGATCTCGGTGAAGGCGCAGTTGAGGATGTTGGCCCGGTGTCCGTCGCTGTTCATCCAGGCGTCCATGACGGCCGCCGGCGTCCGCTGGTTCCAGGCGACGTTCTCACCGTACGTGCGCCAGGCGTAGTCGACCCGGTCGATCCGGTCGCCGGGATCGCTGCCGTCGCTGCCGGTGTGCGACATGTTCCGGTTGTCGGCCTGGTCCTGGCTGTGCCGCTGGGCCGCGGTCATCAGCTTGTCGTCGATGCTCAGCGCGCCGCATCCGGCCTTCGCCCGCTCGGTGTTGACCAACGAGACCACCTCGGCCGCTTCCGAGGCGACGTCGCCGGAGGGCGGCGACGGGCTGGCCGAGGCGGCCCGGCTCGGGCTGCCCTGGCGGTCGGCGCTGAGCCGGGAGGGGGCCGTGCTGCGCGAGGGCGTGGGCTCGGGCCGGGTCGTCCGGCTCGGTGACGGCGACGCCGTCGCGGTGCTGGGCGAGGCGCTGGGGCTGGGAGTGGCGCTCGGGCTCTGGCTCTCGGGCAGGTCGAGCGCCAGCGCCGCGTCCTCCTCCGGCGCGGCGGGCGCGCTGGCGACCGGTGCCTCGCCGGCCGTGGAGTTGGTGGGGTCGTCGTCACCGGGCAGCGCGAGGGCCGCGACGCCGATGCTCACCACGAGGGTGGCGGCTGCGGCCGCGCCACCCATCACCAGGGGACGCGGCAGCCGGCGGGACCGACGGGCCCGGGTGGTCGGTTCGAGCGGCGGCTCGTCGACCCCGGCCACCTCCCGGTGCCCGGTCTGCGGCCCGTAGTGAGGGAGGACGACCGGTTCGGCATACGCACTGCTCCGGTCGGGGTACCCGACGGCCTGATCGGCGTACCGGTCGAGCCGATCATCGTAGGCGTACGGGCTCTCCTGCGGCGACACGTGGTGCGTGGGCCAGTCGGCGGCATGGACGGTGGTGAGGTCGTCGTCGCGGTGGTGCCGCCCGGTCTCCTGGCGGAACGAGCCGTTTTCCTGGCGAGACGAGCCGGTCTCGTGGTGGAACGAGCCCGAGGTGTCGTACCAGTCCTGACCCGCCGTCGGGTACGACTGCTCCGCCGGCCGGTGCGCCTCCGTCGCCTGGTAGGACTGCGTGGCGTCGGACCGCCAGTGCTCGGTCGGCTGGTCGCGGTACCACCCGTCGGCCGGGCCCTCCGGATCGTCGCCGAACAGGTAGGACGACCGTGGCGCCGGCCGGTCGGTCAACCAGACCGGGTCGTCGGTCGGTGGTTCCGCCCGCCGCGGGGTGTGCTCCGGGTCGATCGGATCATTCCAGCCGTGCACGCCTGTCGCCTCCACGGGTCAGTTACGGGCCGGGGTGACGCTACGTGTTGTGTCTGAGCAGCAGCAATCTGGCTAAGGAAGAGTTAAGAGGAGCCTGTACGTCCGGGTGAGGTGTTCGGTGAATCCGGAGCGTAGAGTCGGGGCGTCCGGACAGAGCGTGTCCGCGCCTCGTGGCAGTCCCCCGAGACGGGTGTGGCCGACGCCGAGATGATCTACGGCCTGCGTGAACTTGACGAAGCAGGGGCTGTCGGCTCAATATGGTGATGTCGCCAGTCGCGCCCGGCCATGCCCAGAAATTGTGGGAATGGTAGTCGCGTTCACATGGGCGCGCGTTGGCCGGCCTCTCCGGCAGCGCACATCAAGGAGTAAAAATGGCGAAGGCCCTCTACGGCCACGTAGGTGCGGCGCCCGACCGGCGCCTGCTCGACGAGGTCACCCGACTGCGTGCCAGGGTTCAGTCACTGGAGTTCGAGGTCACGCGGCTGCGTGCCGAGAACGATCGGCTCGCGGCGGCTGCGGCGGAGGCAGACGATCTGCTTCGTCTGGCCGAGCCCGCGCTGACCTGACCTACCTGGCCGCCGCAAGGCGACTGGATCTACCTGGTCGCCGCAAGAGCGACTGGACCCAACTGGTCGCCACAACTGAATAGCACCACCGCACACAGCGCGCCGACACGATGTGCCGGCGCGCAGCTCTGTGCGTAGCCGATCGCCTCGGCCGTTCGGTGCGGCGGCGTGGTCCGGTCGGTGTCCGACGGCCGGCAGGTGGGTCGCGTCGCGTGCGCCACCCGGTCCCGGGTTAGTCTGCGGGTTTACCAGGGTCCGCGCAGCCTGGCGACGGTACGGCGGCCACCGGACGAGGATCGAGAAGGTGCATCTCAAGAGCCTGACGGTGAAGGGCTTCAAGTCTTTCGCCTCCGCGACGACGCTCAAGCTG
The DNA here is from genome assembly GCF_027497175.1 of Verrucosispora sp. WMMD573. Lineage (NCBI taxonomy): Bacteria > Bacillati > Actinomycetota > Actinomycetes > Micromonosporales > Micromonosporaceae > Micromonospora > Verrucosispora sp. WMMD573. The sequence goes on from NZ_CP114901.1 coordinate 2,850,251, forward strand.
GAGCCGGGGATCACCTGCGTGGTGGGCCCGAACGGCTCGGGCAAGTCCAACGTCGTCGACGCCATCGCCTGGGTGCTCGGCGAGCAGGGCGCCAAGGCGCTGCGTGGCGGGAAGATGGAGGACGTCATCTTCGCCGGCACCGCCGGGCGAGCCCCGCTGGGCCGAGCCGAGGTGACCCTCACCATCGACAACACCGACGGCGCGCTGCCGATCGAGTACACCGAGGTCTCGATCACCCGCCGGATGTTCCGCTCCGGCGAGAGCGAATACGAGATCAACGGCGATTCGTGCCGACTGCTCGACATTCAGGAGCTGCTGTCGGACTCCGGCATCGGCCGGGAGATGCACATCATCGTCGGGCAGGGCCGGCTCGACGGGATGCTGCACGCCAAGCCGGAAGACCGGCGGGCGTTCATCGAGGAGGCGGCCGGCGTCCTCAAGCACCGCAAGCGCAAGGAAAAGGCGCTGCGCAAGCTCGACGCGATGCAGACCAACCTCAACCGGCTCACCGACCTCACCGCCGAGCTGCGCCGACAGCTCAAACCCCTCGGCCGGCAGGCCGAGGTGGCCCGTCGGGCCGCCGTCATCCAGGCCAACCTGCGCGACGCCCGGCTGCGGCTGCTCGCCGACGACCTCGCCACTCTGCGGACCACGCTGGACAAGGAGATCGCGGACGAGACCGCGCTTCGGCAGCGGCGTGAGCAGGTCGAGGCCGAGCACGCCGAGGTGCAGTCCCGCCTCGGCGAGTTGGAGGAGGCGTTGGCCTCCGACGCCCCACTGCTGGCCGCCGCCCAGGACACCTGGTACAAGCTTTCTGCGTTGCAGGAGCGGTTCCGCTCCATCGAGCAGCTCGCCGTCGAACGGCTGCGGCACCTGACCGCCACGCCGGACGACGAGCGCCCGGGTCGTGACCCGGAGCAGCTGGAGGCCGAGGCCGAACGGGTCCGCGAGCAGGAGGAGGAGCTGCGCGCGGCACTCACCGACGACCAGGTCCGGCTCGCCGAGGCGGTCGAGCACCGCCAGGAGCTGGAGCGGCAGCTTGCCGCCGCCGAGCGGGAACTGGTCGCCGCCGCGAAGGCCATCGCGGACCGGCGGGAGGGCCTGGCCCGGTTGACCGGGCAGGTGAACTCTGCCCGGGCGCGGACCACAAGCGCCGGTGAGGAGATCGAGCGGCTCGCCGCCGCGCACACCGACGCGATGGCGCGTGCCGAGCGGGCCCAGGCCGAGCTGGACGCGGTCGCCGAGCAGTCCACCGAGGCGGACCGCGACAACGCCGACCTGGACGCCCGGCACGCCGAGGCCGTCGCCGCCCAGGAACAGGCTCAGGCCACGGTCCGGTCCCTGTCGGACGCGGAACGGGCGGCGGAGAAGGACGCCGCGACCTGGAAGGCCCGGGAGGAGGCGCTCGCCCTGGGCCTGCGCCGCAAGGACGGCGCCGGGGCCCTGTTGGCCCGCGCCGATGAGGTGCCCGGCCTGTTGGGCGGCCTCGCCGGCCTGCTCACGGTGGCGCCGGGCCACGAAGCGGCGCTCGCCGCGGCGCTCGGCGGGCTGGCCGACGCGGTCGCGGTGACCGGCGTGGACGAGGCCGTCGAGGCGATGCGGCTGCTGAAGATCTCCGACGCCGGGCGGGCCGGCCTGCTCGTCGGCAGTCCCGCCGGGCCGGGCATGTCCGGCCCGGCCGACGCGTTGCGTCCGAAACTGCCCGACGGCGCGCACTGGGCACCCGACCTGGTCGAATGCGACGCCCAGATCCGGCCTGCGGTGTACCGGGCGCTGCGGGACGTGGTGCTGGTGGCGGACCTGTCCGCCGCCACCGAGGTGGTAAGCGCGAATCCTGAACTGCGGGCGGTCACCCGCGAGGGCGACGTGGTGGGCGCGTACGCGGCGGCCGGCGGGTCGGCGAAGGCACCGAGTTACATCGAGGTGCAGGCGGCTGTCGAGGAGGCCCGGGCCAATCGGCTGGCTGCCGAGCGGACCAGCGCCGAACTGCGGGATCAGCTGGTCGAGGCGCGTGCCGAGGTGGCCACGGCCAAGGAGGCGGTGCAGCACGCCGCGGCGGCCAAGCGGGAGGCGGAGAGCCACCGCAACGCCGCGGCACGGCGGCTCGCCGAGCTGGGTGCCGCCGCCCGATCGGCGAAGGCGGAGACCGACCGCCTCGGTGAGTCCCGATCGCGCGCCGAGGCGGCCCGGGAACGGGACCTGACCAGCCTGGCCGAACTGGAGGAGCGACTGCGGTTGGCCGAGGCCACCCCGCTCGACGCGGAACCCTCCACTGAGGAACGTGACCAGTTCGCCGCCATGGTGCCGCAGGCCCGACAGAACGAGATGGAGGTCCGGCTCGCGGTGCGTACCGCCGAGGAGCGGGTCGCCTCGATCGCCGGACGGGCCGACTCGCTGCGCCGGCAGGCCGGTGCCGAGCGGGCGGCCCGGGAACGGGCGGCGGCCCGGCGCGCGGCGCGCACCCGGGGCGCCGCCATCGCCCGCGCGGTGGCCGGTGGCGCGCGGACGGCGTTGACCCAGCTGACCAGCAGCATCGCGCGGGCCGAGGAGCACCGCGACGCGGTGGCGCGGGAACGGGCCACCCGCGAGGCGGAGCTACAGGAGGTGCGGGCCGCCGCGAAGAGGTTCGGTGCGGAGCTGGAGCGGCTCACCAGCCAGGTGCACCGGGACGAGGTCGCCCGGGCCGAGCAGCGGTTGCGCATCGAGCAGTTGGAGGCCAAGGCCGCCGAGGACTTCGGCCTGACGGTCGAGGCCCTGGTCGCCGAGTACGGCCCGAGTCAGCTGGTGCCGCCCACCGAGGCCGAGGTGGCCGCCGCCGAGCGGGACGACCTGCCGGTGCCCGAGCCGGTCCGCTACGAACGCCCGGTGCAGGAGAAGCGGGCCGCCAAGGCCGAACGGGAACTGGCCCTGCTGGGCAAGGTCAACCCGCTCGCCCTGGAGGAGTTCGCGGCGCTGGAGGAGCGGTACAAGTTCCTCTCCGAGCAGTTGGAGGACCTCAAGGCGACCCGCCGGGACCTGCTCACCGTGGTCAAGGACGTCGACGAGCGGATTCTGGAGGTCTTCGCCAGCGCCTTCGCCGACACCGCCCGGGAGTTCGAGCAGGTCTTCACCGTGCTGTTCCCCGGTGGCGAGGGCCGGCTGATCCTCACCGACCCGGACGACCTGCTGACCACCGGCGTCGAGGTCGAGGCCCGCCCGCCGGGCAAGAAGATCAAACGGCTGTCGTTGCTCTCCGGCGGCGAGCGGTCGCTGACCGCCGTGGCGATGCTGGTGGCGATCTTCCGCGCCCGGCCGAGCCCGTTCTACATCATGGATGAGGTGGAGGCGGCCCTCGACGACGTGAACCTGGGCCGGCTGATCACCCTGCTGGCTCAGCTGCGGGAGAAGAGCCAGCTGATCGTCATCACGCACCAGAAGCGGACGATGGAGATCGCTGACGCGCTCTACGGTGTGACCATGCGCGGCGGAGTGACCCAGGTGATCAGTCAACGGCTCAACCGGGCCGACGGGGATGACGAGCGGCAGGGCCGCGGCGAGGAGAACGGGTAGTGGCTCGGGAACGCGCGACGGCGCTCCTGGTGGACTTCGACGGTGTGCTTCGGCGCTGGGACCCGGCGGTCGCCGCCGCCGTCGAGCGGGAGTACGGCCTTTCCGCCGGTGTGCTCGGCGAGATCGCCATGCAGTGGGGGCGGTTGCAACCGGTGCTGACCGGCCAGGTCAGCCACGCCGACTGGATGACAAGCGTGGCCGACGCGCTCACGCCGTCCGTGGGTGACCCCGAGCGGGCGCGGGCGGCGGTGGCGCAGTGGCAGCGTTATCGCGGTGAGGTCGACCCGGAGGTGCTGGCGTTCGTCCGTGCGGCGAGGGCCGCCGGCATCCGGGTCGGGCTCGGCACCAACGCCACCGACCTGCTCGACGCCGACCTGGCCGCGTTGGGCCTCACCGGCGAGCTGGACGTGGTGGTCAACTCCTCGGCCATCGGGGTGCACAAGCCGGCACCCGAGTATTTCCAGGCCGCCTGCGCGGCGCTGGACACGCCGCCGGCCCGGGTGCTCTTCGTCGACGACGAGGACCGGGCGATCAGTGGGGCCCGGGCCGCCGGGCTGTCGGCGTACCGCTGGAATGGTCCGGCCGACCTGCGCTACCTGCGCGCCGCCCTGGCCGGCTGAGCCAACACCGACCCCGGGCGCTCCTTTGCGCGCCCGGGTCGCGGCAAGCCGGGGTGCCCCGCCGACGGGTTACCGCGACGTGCCGCCACCGGTGCCGACCAGTCACGCTCTCCGTCACTCGCCGACGACGCCGTCGATGCGCTCGCGAATCAGGTCGGCGTGCCCGTTGTGCCGGGCGTACTCCTCGATCATGTGGACGTAGACCCAGCGCAGGTTGAACGTGCGCTGTTTCGGACCCACCTCGGTGAACGTCTCGTCCAGCGACCGTCCGATGACGGCGGCGCGGGCCAGCGCCACCTCGCGGTGGAAGGTGGCGAAGTCCGCCTCGGCGTCGGCGGCACTGACGTCGAGGTCGGCGTCCGGATCGTCGGGCGTGTAGTAGGGGTAGTCCACCTGCTCACCGGCGACGTTCTCCCGGAACCACCAGGCCTCCACCTCGGCCAGATGCCGGACCAGCCCGAGCAGGGTGAGGCCGGACGGTGCCACGCTGGCCGTGCGCAACTGCTCGGCGGTGAGGTTGGCACACTTGAGCAGGAGGGTCTGCCGGTGCCAGTCCAGCCAGCCCGCCAGCATGGTGCGCTCGTCGCCGACGTAGGGCTCGGGGGTGCGGTCGATCGCCGGTGCTGTCCAAGTCATCCGGAGATTCTGGCCCGGATGTCTGACAACCTGCGACAGGTTTGTGGTGCGCTCAGCGGCCGTCGGTGAGCCGCTGCCGGGCGACCTCGTGCAGGTGACCGTCGCCGGTGGTGCCCTCGATGACCACCTCGGCCCCACGGCCGGCGTGGGTGAGCGTCGCCACCGCGTTGCCGAAATACGGCCCGGCCAGCCTGCGCCACTTGACCAGCGGGCGGCGGACCCCGGCGGTGCGGGCCAGGGCACGGGCCGCCCCGGCCGGCCCCCGCGCCCAGCCGAGCCGCATCAGCGGTCGCATCCCGGCCGGCACCTGGTTGTGGATCGGCGAGCAGGTGAGCTGGTGCACCGGTGTACGCACACCAGGGTCGGTGAACCTGACTCTCGCCACGTACGAGTGGTGCACGTCGCCGGAGAGCACGCTTATCGACGCCGGTGGCGGGTACGCCGGCCCGGCGCCCTTGCGGTCGTCGGGCGCGCCGGGTGCGCCGGCGCCGATGCGGGCGAACAGCTCCGCCAGCGCGTCGAACGAGCGGCGGAACGCGGCCCAGTGCTCCAGATCCAGCGCGCGGCGCAACCGTTCGCCCAGCCCGGCCACCCAGCGCCGGGGCGAGTCGGCAAGCTTCTCGTTCCATGTCTCGACGTGATGGATGCCGGGCGGCAACAGCCAGGGCAGCGACGAGCCGACCACGAGGTGGTCGTAGCCACCGTGGGCCCGGTCGACGAACCACGACCACTCCCCGGGCGGCAGCATCGCCCGCCGACCGGGTAGCAGCACCCGGCTGCACCGGTTGTCCAACATCACCAGCCGGGTGCGCCCCAGGTCGAGCGCGTAGCTCCACTGGTACTGCACCGCCCGCCAGCGCTCGGTGTCGTGGGCCAGGTCGGCCTCGGTGTCGACCCGCGCGCCGAACTCCCGCAGCACGCCGGTGGCGTCCTCCGCCGCGCTCACCTTGGCGAAGACCGGGTCCGCGGCGATCTCGTCCGGCGAGAGGTTGCCCAGGTGCTGGTAGACCCAGTAGGAAGCCAACCCACTGGCGATCCGCTCGGCCCACCACGGCTCTTCGCGCATCTCGGCGCGCCAGGAGGCCGAGGTGTTCCAGTCGTCGATGATCTCGTGATCGTCGAAGATCATCACGCTCGGCACGGTGGAGAGCAGCCAGCGGATCTCCGGGTCGCGCCACGACTCCAGGTAGAGCTTGGTGTACTCGTCGAAGCTGACCACCTGGTCCTTAGGCGCACCCTCCGGACGTCGCCGGCGGCGGCGCAGCAGGCGCTTCACAGTCGGCGAGGTCTCGTCGGCGTAGACCTGGTCACCGAGCAGCAGCAGCAGGTCGGGCAGGGCGGCCGGGTCCGGATCGGCCATCACCCGCCGGGCGTACGCGTCGAGCGCGTCCGGCGGCAACTTCCGGGTGGTCGCGTGCTGGGTGGTCTCCCGGCAGGAACCGAAGAGCAGCCGGACCGGCTGGTCCCGGTCGTCGTCGGCCCGGGTGCGGATGACGCTGGGCGGGAAACGACTATCCGGCTGCGGCCAGGCCACCTCGTCGTCGATCAACACCTCGTACGGCGTCGTGCTGTCCGGGGTGAGCCCGTCGACCACCACCAGCGCGTAGTGGTGGTCGTACGCGCTGAAGGTGGGGGCGGTGCCGGTGCCGCCGGCGGCCGTGCGGACGGTGACCACCGCCGGCGTCGTGGTCTCCACCCAGACGGTGGCCCGAGTGCCGACGACCCGGCGCAGCAGGGGGCCGATGAGCAGCTCGGCGGGCATACGGGACCTCCAGACGAGAGAACTTCATCCTTTACTACCCGGCCGGCGGCGCACCACTGCCAACTGTGGCCGAGACTACCGCCGCTTGCTGGGCCGACGCCGGGAGCGGTCGGGCGCCAGGGAACTGCCGAGCCCGGCGGGAGCGGTGGCTGAGACGTGATCGCCGGCATCTGACAGGATTCCGGCATGACGGAATACCTCCTCATCGCTCTCGCCCTGCTCGGTCTGCTGATCCTCGGCGGCATCGGGCTGGTCGTGCCGCGGCTGCGTCGACGGCCGCAGCCGCCGTTGCCGCGTACGGAGGTCGACACCCGGGCGGAGGAGGACCTCGCCGGTCCGCCGGTGCAGGCACCGGAGGCCGATCTGTCCACAGGTGTCCTGGTCGAGCCGCCGATCGAGGCGCCGGCACCGACCGTCGAGGTGCCCGAGCCGACCGCCGGCCGGCTGGTGCGGCTGCGTTCCCGGCTGTCGCGATCGCAGAACGTGTTCGGCAAGGGCCTGCTCGGCCTACTGAGCCGGGACCGGCTCGACGAGGACGTCTGGGAGGAGATCGAGGACAGCCTGATCACCGCCGACGTGGGCGTCGACGCCACCCGGGAGATCGTCGACCGGCTACGGGAGCGCACCCGGGTGCTGGGTACCCGGTCGGTCGCCGAGCTGCGCGCCCTGCTCGCCGCCGAGCTGGTCAACGCGCTCGACCCGGGGCTGGACCGGTCGCTGCACACCGCCCCGAAGGAGGGCGTGCCGGCGGTGCTGCTCGTGGTCGGGGTCAACGGCGCGGGCAAGACCACCACCTGCGGCAAGATCGCCCGGGTGCTCATCGCCGACGGCCGCAGCGTGCTGCTCGGCGCCGCCGACACCTTCCGGGCCGCCGCCGCCGACCAGTTGCAGACCTGGGCCGGGCGGGTGGGGGCCGAGACCGTCCGGGGTCCGGAGGGTGCCGACCCGGCCAGCGTCGCCTTCGACGCGGTCAAGCGCGGCATCGAGACCGGGGTGGACACGGTTCTCGTCGACACCGCCGGCCGGTTGCAGAACAAGATCGGCCTGATGGACGAGCTGGGCAAGGTCAAGCGGGTGGTGGAGAAGCACGGCCCGATCGACGAGACACTGCTCGTGCTCGACGCCACCACCGGTCAGAACGGGCTGGAGCAGGCGCGCGTCTTCACCGAGGTGGTGAACGTCACCGGTGTGGTGCTGACCAAGCTCGACGGCACCGCCAAGGGGGGCATCGTCATCGCCGTGCAGCGCAAGCTCGGCATCCCGGTGAAGCTTGTCGGCCTCGGCGAGGGCCCGGACGACCTCGCGCCCTTCGACCCGGCGCAGTTCGTCGACGCCCTGCTGGGTACCGAGTCCTCCGGTCAGACCGCGTAACCTCGGGTGACCAGAGACGATCGCGCGTACGCGGGCTGGCGCGACCCGAGCCACCCGTCGCAGCGCCTCGGGAGACCGTACGTGACCTCGCAGGAGATCCCGCTGCACGGCGGGAACGTGAGCACCGTGGTGCGGGTCGGTGACACGGTGCGGCGCAACGCCGGGCCGTGGACCCCGTCGGTGCACGCCCTGCTGCGTCACCTGGAGTACGTCGGGTTCACCGGTGCCCCCCGTGCCCTCGGCATGGACGAGCGCAACCGGGAGGTGCTGTCGTACCTGGAGGGGGAGTGCGGGGAGTACCCGCTGGCTCCGCACTGGGTCACCGACGAGGCCCTGGTCACCGTCGCCACCATGCTGCGGATGTTCCACGACGCGCAGTACGGTTTCGTGCCGCCGCCGCAGGCGGTGTGGCGCTCGTTCGGTCCGCCGCCGCCGGACACCGAGGTCATCTGCCATCACGACGCGGCACCGCACAACGTGATCTGGCGGCCGGACGGCACCCTCGGGCTGATCGATTTCGATCTCGCCTCGCCCGGTGCCCGGATCTACGACGTGGCGTACGCCGCGTGGACCTGGGTGCCGATCTTCTCCGACCGGGACTCCATCACCCTCGGCTGGAAGCGCCCCGACCGGCCGCGCCGGTTGCGGCTCTTCGCCGACGCGTACGGGCTCATCCCGCGCGACCGGCACCGGCTGATCCGGACCATCCGCAAGCGGATCGTCGACCACGTCGAGGGCATCCGCCGGATGGCCGCGGCGGGGGAGCCGGCCTTCGTCCGGATCGTGCACAAGGGCCACCTGCGCCGGCCGATGCGGGATCTGCGGTTGCTCGACTACGAGCGACACGCCCTCGAACACGCCCTGCGTTGAGCGGGCGCGCGGGGTCTCCCGACGGTCTCTGGGCCGTCGGGGGGATAGACCGGCACCAAACGGCCGATCCGTCCCCGTCGAAGCGCTGACGTGTGCGTCTTTCTTCACACGTCCGAAACAAGCCGTCACGGTTCGGAAACCAGCCGGGGACCCTGGGTGAAACAGCGGACTACCAGGCTTCCGCGCAACCGGCGTACGGGCGATGCTGCGCGGTGCCGGGAGGGAGGGAGAAAACAACCCGAGAGGAGGCAGCGTGCCGGAGCTAGATTCTGGTGCCACCGCCTGGATTTTGACTTCAGCCGCGCTGGTGTTGCTCATGACGCCCGGCCTGGCGCTGTTCTACGGGGGCATGACCCGGTCCAAGTCCGTGCTCAACATGATGATGATGAGCTTCGGGGCGATCGGCCTGGTCAGCCTGTTGTGGGTGTTCTACGGCTACAGCATCGCGTTCGGTGAGGACGTCGGCGGGATCACTGGTGATCTTTCCGCCGCCGGCCTGCGCGGCATGCTGGAGAGCGGGACCGAGGGTGGCATCCCCGACCTGCTGTTCGCCGGTTTCCAGCTGATGTTCGCCGTGATCACCGTCGCGCTGATCAGTGGCGCGATCGCCGACCGGGCCCGGTTCGGCCCGTGGCTGCTCTTCGCCGGTCTGTGGGCCACCCTGGTCTACTTCCCGGTGGCGCACTGGGTGTGGGGCGGTGGCTGGATCTTCGAGCTGGGTGTGCTCGACTTCGCCGGCGGCACCGCGGTGCACATCAACGCCGGTGCCGCGGCCCTGGCCCTGGCCCTGGTCCTCGGCCGCCGGGTCGGCTGGCCGAAGGACAGTTTCAAGCCGCACAACCTGCCGATGGTGCTGCTCGGCGCCGGCCTGCTGTGGTTCGGCTGGTTCGGCTTCAACGCCGGGTCGGCGCTGGCTGCCAACGGCACCGCCGCGATCGCCTTCATCAACACCCAGGTCGCCACCGCCGCCGCGGTGCTCGGCTGGCTGCTGGTGGAGAAGTTCCGTGACGGCAAGCCGACCACCCTGGGTGCGGCGTCCGGTGCCATCGCCGGTCTGGTCGCCATCACCCCGGCCTGTGCCTTCCTGGAGCCGCTCGGCGCCATCGCGCTCGGTGTCATCGCCGGTGTCGTCTGCGCGCTGGCCGTCGGCCTCAAGTACCGCCTCAAGTACGACGACTCGCTCGACGTGGTCGCCGTGCACATGATCGGCGGCATCATCGGCTCGCTGCTCATCGGCTTCCTGGCGATGGAGGTGCTGGCCGGTGAGGGCAACGACGGTCTGCTCTACGGCGGCGGCGTCACGCTGCTGGGCAAGCAGGCTCTCGGTTCGGCCGCCGTGCTGGCGTACTCGTTCGTGGTCGCGTACCTCATCGGCTTCGTGATCGACAAGACCATCGGGTTCCGCGCCAGCGCCGACGCCGAGGTCGAGGGCATCGACAACGCCGAGCACGCGGAGAGCGCGTACGAGTTCAGCTCCACGGGTGGTGGCGGTGGCGCGTTCGCCGCCGCGGGCATCGGTACCTCGGCGTCGTCGAAGACCGAGCCCACCGAACCGGTAAGCGAAAAGGTCGCCGGCTAACGTTTCGGGAATGGAGGGGTTGGACATGAAGCTGGTGACCGCGGTCATCAAGCCGCACCAGTTGGACGCCGTCAAGGAGGCCCTGCACACGCTGGGCGTGGCCGGTCTGACGGTGAGCGAGGTCCAGGGCTACGGGCGGCAGAAGGGCCACACCGAGGTCTACCGGGGCGCCGAGTACACCGTCGAGTTCCTGCCCAAGATCCGGGTGGAGGTGCTGACCGACGAGATCGACGTCGAGAAGATCGTCGACGCCGTCGTATCGGCCGCCCGGACGGGCAAGATCGGCGACGGCAAGGTCTGGGTGACCGCCGTCGAGGAGGTCGTCCGGGTCCGCACCGGCGAGCGCGGCCTGGACGCACTGTAGGGCGATGATCGATGACCTCGTTGACCAGTAGGACAGCCTCGGAACTCCCCGGTAGCGCTGACCTCCTGGTCAACGAGGTCGTCGGCGCACCGGCCGGGGTCGGCGCGACGGCGCGTCGGGCCCGGGCCGACGCGTACGACGCCTGGCTGGCCCGGCTGCTGCCGGACCGGCCGGGCGTCGCGCTGCTCGCGGTGGGCGGGCTGGGCCGGCGGCAGTGTGCTCCCTACGCCGACCTGGACCTGGTGCTGGTGCACGCCGGGGTGCCCGGTATCGACGAACTGGCCGCCGCCCTCTGGTATCCGATCTGGGACGCCGGGCTGCGGCTGGACCACTCGGTCCGGACGGTCGCCGAGGCGCTGTCGGTCGCCCAGGACGACGTCAAGGTGGCCCTCGGGCTGCTCGACGCCCGGCTCGTCGCCGGTGACCCGGACCTCGCGGACACGCTGGCGGGTAGCGCGACCGACCACTGGCGGCGCACCGCGGTCCGCCAACTCGCGCCGCTGCGGGAGAGCACCGCCGCCCGCTGGCAGGCCCACGGCGAACTGGCCCACCTGTTGGAGGGCGACCTGAAGGAGGCGGCCGGGGGACTGCGTGACGTCGGCATCCTGCGGGCCATCGCCACCGCCGGGATCACCGACGCGCTACGACCCGCCGTGCACGCCGCACACCTGCGGCTGCTGGACACCCGGGACGCGTTGCACCAGCAGGTCGGCCGCCGCGTCGACCGGCTGCTCGCCCAGGAACGCGACGGGGTGGCTGCCCTGCTCGGTCTGCGCCGGACGCCATCCGGCGCCGACGTCGGCCAGCCGAACGCGGTGCCGCCGCAGCCGGCCGGCACGTCACCGGACCAGCGGTCCGACCCCACGTCGCGGGCCGAGGACGGCGACGGCGACACCCTGCTGCGTCGGGTCGCCGGTGACGCCCGGACCATCAGTCACGCCCTGGACGACGCCTTCCGCGCCGCCGACCGGCTGCGCTCCGGTCGTCGGCGGGGTGCCGACGGCAGGCCGCTGCGCCGCCCGGTCGCCCGGGACGTGGTCGAGCACGACGGCGAACTGGTGCTGGCCCGCACCGCCATCGGTGCCCGCCCCGACGCCAGCCTGTCGCTGCGGGTGGCCGCCGCCGCGGCGACCACCGGGCTGCCGATCGCCCGGGCCACCTGCGAATGGCTGGCCGCGTACTGCCCACCGCTGCCGACACCCTGGCCGGCCGAGGGCCGCGCCGCCCTGACCACGCTGCTCGGTGCCGGGGCCGGCATGATCCCGGCCTGGGAGACCTGCGATCGGTACGGGCTGATCGACGGATGGCTGCCGGAGTGGACCCGGCTGCGCAGCCTGCCCCAGCACAACCCGGTGCACCGGTTCACCCTGGACCGGCACCTGGTACAGACGGCCGCCGAGGCCAGCCGGCACACCCGCGACGTGGATCGTCCCGACCTGCTTCTGCTCGGGGCGCTGCTGCACGACGTCGGCAAGGGGCTCCCCGGTGACCACAGCGTGGTGGGTGCGCCGATCGCCGCGGGAATCGCGACCCGGATCGGCCTGCCGGCCGCCGAGGCGACGCTGATTGGCACGCTGGTCCGGCTGCACCTGGTACTGCCCGAGGTGGCCACCCGGCGGGATCTGTCCGACCCGGTCACCATCGCCCGGGTGGCCGAGTCGGTAGGCGACGTCACCACCCTCGACCTGCTGTACGCGCTGGTGCGCGCCGACGCCGCCGCCACCGGCCCGGCGGCCTGGTCGGACTGGAAGGGCCGGCTGGTCGCCGAGCTGGTCGCCCGGGTCCGCACCACCCTCGACACGGGCGACGTACCCGCTCCGCCGGCACCGGACCCGGCGCTGGTGGCCGGGCCACTGCCGGTCGTACACCTGACCGGAGACCGGGTGGCGGTGGCCGCGGCCGATCGTCGGGGCCTGCTCGCGACGGTGGCCGGCTGCCTGGCCCTGCACCGGCTGGAAGTGCTCGCCGCGGACGCCTCGACGGTGGACGGGCGGGCTCTGGTGCAGTGCCGGGTGCAGCCGCGCTACGGACTGGCCCCGGATCCGGTGGCGTTGAGCGCCGACCTGCGCCGTGCGGTGCGCGGTGACGTGTCGGTGACCCAGCGGCTACGCGGTCGGGCCCTGGCCGCGCGGGGGGCCGGGGCCCAACCGCGGGTGGTGTGGCACCGGGACGCCGCCACCGATGCGGTGCTGCTGGAACTGCGGGCCGCCGACGCCGCCGGCCTGCTCTACCGGGTGACAAGTGCGCTCGACGTGGCCGGCGCCCAGGTCCGCGCGGCCCGGATCGCCACGCTCGGCGGCGACGTGGTCGATGCCTTCTACCTGGTCGGCGGCTGGCCTCCGGAGGAGGAACGGGCCCGCCTGGAGGCGGCCGTCCTCGCCGCCGTGTAATCCGCCCGGGATCTGTGGCAGTGCAGGGTCAACTGATCGGCGTGTCGGACACCCGAACTGCCACAGATCGCGGCGCCCGGGCTCCCGCAGGAGCCGGGCGGGCGGGAGCGGGTATGTGGGTGGCGGGCTACCCTAGCGGTGGTCGGACAGCTCACCCGGCCTCGTTCGTGCTCATCGGAACACTGACAAACGGGATGTTCGCGTGTTTGACACCTTGAGTGACCGCCTCTCCGGGATCTTCACCAAGCTCCGCGGCAAGGGACGTCTCACCGACGCCGACATCGACGCCACCGCGCGCGAGATCCGTCTCGCGCTGCTGGAGGCGGACGTCGCGCTGCCGGTGGTCAAGGGCTTCATCGCGAACGTCAAGGAGCGGGCGCGCAGCGCGGAGGTATCCCAGGCGCTCAACCCGGCCCAGCAGATCGTCAAGATCGTCAACGAGGAACTGATCGCCGTGCTGGGCGGCGAGGGGCGGCGGCTCCAGTTCGCCAAGCAGCCGCCGACGGTGATCATGCTGGCCGGCCTCCAGGGCTCCGGCAAGACCACGCTCGCCGGCAAGCTGGCCCGCTGGCTCAAGGCCCAGGGGCACCAGCCGCTGCTGGTCGCCGCCGACCTGCAACGTCCCAACGCCGTCGGGCAGCTCCAGGTGCTCGGTGGCCGTGCCGGTGTCGAGGTGTACGCCCCGGAGCCCGGCAACGGCGTCGGTGACCCGGTGCAGGTGGCGAAGTCCTCGATCGAGCACGCCCGCCGGGCCGCCCGGGACGTCGTCATCGTCGACACCGCCGGCCGGCTCGGCATCGACGCGGAGATGATGCAGCAGGCCGCCGACATCCGTGACGCGGTCAACCCGGACGAGGTCGTCTTCGTCATCGACGCCATGGTCGGTCAGGACGCGGTGCGGACGGCCGAGGCGTTCCGCGACGGCGTCGGCATCACCGGCGTGGTCCTCTCCAAGCTCGACGGCGACGCCCGTGGTGGTGCCGCGCTGTCGGTCCGCGAGGTGACCGGGCAGCCGATCCTGTTCGCCTCCACCGGCGAGAAGCTGGAGGACTTCGACGTCTTCCACCCCGACCGGATGGCCAGCCGGATCCTCGGCATGGGCGACGTACTCACTCTGATCGAGCAGGCCGAGGCGGCCTTCGACACCGATCAGAAGGAGAAGATGACCGCCAAGCTGATGGGCGGCGAGCAGTTCACCCTGGAGGACTTCCTCGACCAGCTCATCGCGGTACGCCGGATGGGGCCGATCGCCAACGTGCTGGCCATGATGCCGGGCATGGGGCAGGTCAAGGACCAGCTCGCCGAGCTTGACGACAAGCACTTCGACCGGATCACCGCGATCATCCGGTCGATGACCCCGGCCGAGCGCACCAATCCGAAGATCATCAATGGCTCCCGGCGGGCCCGGATCGCCAACGGCTCCGGCGTCACCGTGATGGACGTCAACCAGCTGCTCAACCGCTTCACCGACGCACAGAAGATGATGAAGCAGATGGGCGGCATGATGGGCCTGCCCGGTGCCGGGCGGCGTAAGGCGACCAAGTCGCCGAAGAACAAGCGCAAGGGCACCAAGGGTGGCAACCGGCCGCGCAGCGGCGCCGGCACCCGGGGCGTGCAGGGTGGCTTCCCGGGCGGGATGCCGCAGCTGCCCCCGGGGATGAACCCCGACGACCTGGCCGCCGGTCAGGGCCTGCCGCCCGGATTCAAGCTGCCGAAGATCGACTTCAACAAGTTCGGCAAGGACGGCAAGCCGCCGCGCTGAGCGTGTCGGTGACGCCAGGTGGTCGGGCCCGACGTGGTCGCCATCCGCCGCGAGCACGCCAACCACTCGCCCCTCCCTTTTCGTCACCGAGCGACTGTGGAAGGTGTCCGTCGACCTGCCCGCGTTGACCGCGCGGCGGGCGGGGCTTCTCGCACGCGACGGGGAGTGATCGGGTAGGACTGTGCGCATGGCTCTGCATGTGCGCGGTGTGCTCCTGCCCGACGACGAGGTACGCGACCTGTGGCTGGTCGGCGACCGGGTCACCTTCGAACCGGTGCCCGGCGCGGAGACGGTCGCCGACGGCGGGTTCATCCTGCCCGGCCTCGTGGACGCGCACTGCCACATCGGCATCGCCCGGGGCGGCGCACCTATCACCTCGCTGGACCAGGCGCGCGCGTTGGCGCGGATCGACCGGGACGCCGGCGTCCTCGCTCTCCGGGACGCGGGATCGCCCTTCCCGTACCCGGAACTGGACGACGAACCCGACCTGCCCCGGCTGGTCCGGGCCGGCCGGCACGTGGCACCGCCCAAGCGGTACCTGCGCGACATCGGTGTGGAGGTCGGCGCCGCCGAGGTGGCCGCCACCGTGGCGGAGCAGGCCACCGCCGGCAACGGCTGGGTGAAGCTGGTCGGGGACTGGATCGACCGGGGCGTCGGTGACCTGGCACCGGCCTGGGACGCCGACACGATGACCGCCGCCGTGGCCGCCGCGCACGCCGCCGGGGCACGCGCCGCCGTGCACACGTTCAGCGAGTCGGCGGTGGAGATCATGGTGCGGGCCGGGGTGGACTCCGTCGAGCACGGCACCGGGCTCAGCCTCGACCTGATCGACCTGATGGCCCGGCAGGGCACCGCGCTGATCCCCACGATGATCAACATCCGCACCTTCGGCCACATCGCCGACCAGGCCCGGGCGAAGTTTCCCGGGTACGCCGAGCACATGCTCGCCCTGCGCGACCGCTTCCCGCAGGTGGTGCGGTCCGCGTACGAGGCCGGTGTGCCGATCTACGTCGGTACCGATGCCGGTGGCGGCATCGACCACGGTCTCGCCGTCGAGGAGATGCTCCTGCTGCACGAGCAGGCCGGCATGTCCGCCCTGGACGTGCTCGCCGCCGCCTCCTGGGGGGCCCGCGCCTGGCTCGGCCTTCCCGGCCTGGTCGAAGGCGGCCTGGCCGACCTCGCCATCTACCCCCAGGACCCCCGCCAGGACCTCACCACCCTCCGCACCCCCACCCACCTCATCCTCCGCGGCCACCCCCTCCCCTGAACCCACGCCCGTTCCGCCGTGCCGCCTGCCCGCCCGCGGTGGCCAAGAGGTTTGCGTCGGGTTCCGAGCCATCGGGCGACGCAAACCCCGTGATCAACGCGGAGGTGTGGGCTCGGCGGTGGGGGTGGGTTGGGCGTGGGTGGCGGACGGTGGGCGCATAGGATGTGCGGTCATGGCGCGCGTGCTTACTCCCCGGGCGGAGGACTTTCCTCGCTGGTACCAGGATCTGATCGCCAAGGCGAAGCTGGCCGACAACGGGCCGGTGCGAGGGACCATGGTGATCCGGCCGGCCGGCTATGCCATCTGGGAGCGGATGCAGGCCGAGATGGACGACCGGATCAAGGCAGCCGGTGCGGAGAATGCGTACTTCCCGCTGTTCATCCCGGAGAGCTACCTCAAGCGCGAGGCCGAGCACGTCGAGGGTTTCTCGCCGGAGCTGGCGGTGGTCACCCACGGTGGCGGCAAGCAGCTCGCCGAGCCGGTGGTGGTGCGACCCACCAGCGAGACGGTAATCGGTGAGTTCATGGCCAAGTGGATCGACTCCTACCGGGACCTGCCGCTGCTGCTCAACCAATGGGCCAACGTGGTCCGCTGGGAGCTGCGCCCCCGGGTGTTCCTGCGGACCAGCGAGTTCCTCTGGCAGGAGGGGCACACCGCGCACGCCACCCGGGCCGACGCCCGCGCCTACGCCCGCAAGATCCTGCACGAGGCGTACGAGGACCTGATGGTCAGTGTGCTCGGCATCCCGGTGGTGGTCGGGCTCAAGACCGCCCGCGAGCGTTTCGCCGGGGCGACCGCCACCTACACCTGCGAAGGCATGATGGGCGACGGCAAGGCGCTCCAGCTGGGCACCAGCCACGAGCTGGGCCAGAACTTCGCCAAGGCGTTCGACATCAGCTACTCCTCGGCCGAGGGCGGCCGGGAGCACGCCTGGACGACATCCTGGGGCACCTCGACCCGGATGCTCGGCGGCCTGATCATGTGCCACGGCGACGACAACGGGCTGCGGGTGCCGCCACGGCTGGCACCGACCCAGGCGTATGTCATGGTGGTCAAGGACGGCGACGGTGTCACCGAGGCGGCGGCCAAGCTGCGCGACGCGCTGCGCGACGCCGGTGTCCGGGTCGCGCTCGACGACCGCACCGACACCCCGTTCGGCCGCCGGGCCGTCGACGCCGAGCTGCGCGGCTATCCGGTACGCGTCGAGGTCGGCCCCCGCGATCTGGCCGCCGGCAACGCGGTGGTGGTCCGTCGTACCGACGGCTCGAAGGCCCCCACGCCGGTGGCGGACGTGGTCGGTGCGGTGCTCGCCGCCCTCGACGCCGACCAGCGGGCGCTGCACGACCAGGCGCTCGCTTTCCGTGAGTCGCGCACGGTCGACGTGGCGACGCTGGACGAGGCGCTGGAGGCGGCAGCCACCGGCTGGGCCCGCGTCCCGTGGTCGGCGGTCGGCGTCGACGGCGAGGCGAAGGCCAACGCCCAGGGCGTCACCGTTCGCTGCCTGGTCCGTGCCGACGGCACCGTCCCCGACACCGAGACCGAACCCAACCTCATCACCATCCTCGCCCGCGCCTACTAACCCCCCCACCCCCACCCCCACCCCCACCCCCACCCCCACCTCGGTTGATCATGAGGTTATTGGCAGTTTCAGAGATCGAACACGCCGCTAACCTCATGATCAACGGTGAGTCTGGGGGTGGGGGTAGGGTCGGGGTGTGGGGTTTACGGCGGGGCGGTTGGTCGTGCACCGTAACGTGCGGCGGGGGCGGATCGGCTGGGTCCGGCCGGCCCGGGTGGTCAGCGACGACGAGCGAGGGCTGCTGCTCTGGGTGGCCGAGGGCACGCCGGTGGCCGGCGAGGTCAACGAGGCCGGGCTGGGCATGCGGGCGGTGCCCTTCCGGGAATGGCTGACCCCGACCTACCGGCTGGCGCAGGGCCGCTGGAACGGTCCACCGTTGTTGAAGTTCCTGCCCGTCGGCGCCTCTCATTCCGTCTGGTGGTTCCGCGACGTGCGGGGCCGCTTCGCTGGCTGGTACGTCAACCTGGAGGAGCCGGGCGTCCGGTGGGACGACGGCGGGCTGGCCGGCGTGGACATCATTGACCAGGACCTCGATGTGTGGGTCCGTCCGGACCGCAGCTGGGAGTGGAAGGACGAGGACGAGTTCGTCGAGCGGCTGGCCTTCCCGGAGCACTACTGGGTGACCGACGAGGCGGCGGTGCGGGCCGAGGGCAAACGAGTGATCGCACTGGCCGAGGCGGGGGTCTTTCCGTTCGACGGCACCTGGTGTGACTTCACCCCGCCGGCGGGCTGGACCGCTCCCGATCGCCTGCCCGAAGGCTGGGACCGCCCCCCGGCACGTTGACGAGTTTGGTGTGTCCTTCGTCACATGAGTGCCGCCTCGGGTGATGCCGGCCGGTGCGGTGTGAGCGTTCCGCTCGGGATCTGGCAGAATGGCTGGCTGGTATCCGGCGCGCGTCCGGCGCCCTCTAACCCGGGCACGTCGCCAGTCCACCCGAGTAGTCTCCGGCCCAACCCCACTGTGCCGGTTGGCGCTCACCCGTGCACACCACCCGTACCGGGTCGGTGAGATCGCAACAGGAGCGAAACAACCGTGGCCGTAAAGATCCGGCTCCTGCGGATGGGCAAGATCCGCAACCCGCAGTACCGCATCGTCGTCGCCGACTCGCGTACCAAGCGCGACGGCCGGGCGATCGAGTTCGTCGGCATCTACCAGCCGAAGGAGGACCCTTCGGTCATCGAGGTCAAGTCGGAGCGGGTCCAGTACTGGCTCTCCGTCGGCGCCCAGCCCAGCGAGGCGGTGCAGCGGCTGCTGGAGCTGACCGGCGACTGGCAGAAGTTCAAGGGCCTGCCGGCCCCGCCTCCGCTGAAGGTGGCTGCCGAGCGGGCCGACCGCAAGGCGGCCTACGAGGCCGAGGCGAAGGCCGCCGCAGGTGTGGCCGACACCCCTGCCAAGCCGGCGAAGAAGGCCGCCAAGGCCGCCGAGGCGCCGAAGGCCGAGGAGGCCCCGAAGGCCGAGGAGCAGCCCGCCGCGGACTCCGGCGAGCAGGCCTGACATGGCGCTGCGGCCGGCGTTGGAGCACCTGGTCAAGGGCATCGTCGACCACCCCGACGATGTACGCGTCCGGATGGTCGATTCCCGTCGAGGGAAGCGGCTGGAGGTCCGGGTGCATCCCGAGGACCTGGGCACCGTGATCGGGCGGTCCGGCCGGACCGCCAAGGCGCTGCGTCAGGTGATCGGCTCCATCGGTGGGCGCGGCGTACGCGTCGACATCGTCGACTCGTACTGATGCTGCTCATCGTCGGCAGGATCGGTAAGCCGCACGGCATCCGTGGTGAGGTAACCGTGGAGGTGCGTACCGACGAGCCCGAGACGCGCTTCGCCCCCGGCATGGTGTTGAGCACCGTGCCGGGGGTGACAGCCGCCCAGCCCGCACCGGACGCTCCCGGTGTGCTGTTCCGGACGCCCGACACGTTGACCGTCGAGTCCGCGCGTCGGCACCAGGAGCGACTGCTGGTCGCCTTCGAAGGGGTGCTGGACCGCGACGTCGCCGAGGCGCTGCGGGGCACCCTGCTCGCGGTGGACAGCGCCGACGTCCCCCCGCCGGAGGATCCGGAGGAGTTCCACGATCATCAGTTGGTCGGGCTGGCGGTGGTCACGCCGACCGGCGAGCGACTGGGCGAGGTGGCCCGGATCGACCACGCTCCCGCCTCCGATCTGCTGGTGCTGCGGCGTCCCGAGGGGCACACGGCGTTGATCCCGTTCGTCAAGGCGATCGTTCCCGAGGTCGATCTCGCCGGTGGCCGGGTCGTGGTGAATCCACCCGGCGGCCTGCTCGATCTCTAGCTGGCGGAGCCCCTGATGCGCGTCGACATCGTGTCGATCTTCCCGGAGTACTTCGCCCCGCTCGACCTGTCGCTGATCGGCAAGGCGCGGGCCAACGGCACCTTGCGGTTGGCCGTACACGATCTGCGGGGTTGGACCCACGACGTGCATCGCACCGTCGACGACACCCCGTACGGCGGCGGGCCCGGCATGGTGATGCGGCCGGAGCCGTGGGGTGAGGCGTTGGATGCCCTGGCACCAGCGGAGCTGACCCCGCCGCGGCTGCTGGTGCCGTCGCCGGCCGGCGTGCCCTTCACCCAGGCGATGGCCCACGAGTTGGCCGACGAGCCGCGCCTGCTGTTCGCCTGCGGCCGGTACGAGGGCATCGACCAGCGGGTCCTCGACCACGCCGCGACGCGGATGCCGGTCACCGAGGTGAGCCTCGGTGACTACGTGCTCTTCGGCGGCGAGGTGGCGGTGCTGGTGATCCTGGAGGCGGTGACCCGGCTGCTGCCGGGGGTGCTCGGCAACGCCGGCTCACTGGCCGAGGAGTCCCACGCGCACGGGCTGCTGGAGGCACCGATGTACACGAAGCCGGCGAGCTGGCGCGGACTGCTGGTGCCGGAGGTGCTCCGCTCCGGCGACCACGGCCGGATCGCCCGCTGGCGTCGCGACGAGGCGCTGGTCCGCACCGGTCGCCGCCGGCCGGACATGCTCACCGGCCTGGACCCGCAGAGCCTGGACAAACGGGACGCGGCGGCGTTGGACCGGGCCGGATTTCAGGTGCCCGGATCGGATGTGGCAAAGTAGGGGGGTTGCCGCAGTCGTCTGCGCCCGTGGGCGGCTGCGAGGATCTTCGACCGGGGTCGGTTCGCACCGGCCACCACCCGGGGATCAGTATCACCCATCCGCGCGCCGAGTGACGGTGCGCCGTGAGCCTCACGAGGACACAGCGATGAACATCCTGGACGCCCTTGACGCCCAGTCGAAGCGCACCGACCTGCCCGACTTCCGTGCCGGTGACACCGTCAAGGTGCACGCCCGGGTGGTTGAGGGAGCCCGGTCCCGGGTCCAGATCTTCCAGGGCGTCGTCATCCGTCGCCAGGGCGCCGGGCTGCGCGAGACCTTCACCGTCCGTAAGCTCAGCTTCGGCGTCGGCGTCGAGCGGACCTACCCGATCAACAGCCCGGCGATCGACCGGATCGAGGTCGTGGTTCGCGGTGACGTCCGCCGGGCCAAGCTCTACTACCTGCGTGAGCTGCGCGGCAAGAAGGCCAAGATCAAGGAGCTGCGCGAGAAGCAGCCGAGCTGACATCGCGCTACGCCACGCCGCCCGAGCTGCGCGTATGCCGTACTGCCCAGTCCGCACTACCCTGGTCGTACGGGCGCAGCGCGGCGGTGACCCGCCTCCTGTGTGGCGGGTGACCTCCACTACCGCCCGGGGAGCCTCGACGAGGTTCCCGGGCGGTAGTTGTTTCTGCGGACCGGGGAGTGAGCGTGGTACAGGCGCTTGACGACAGCGGCGCGGCCGATCCGTGGCGTCGGCGCACCCGGCGCGGTAAGCGGCAGATGCCGCTCTGGCAGGAGTTGCCGCTGCTGCTCATCGTCGCCTTCTGCCTCGCGGTGCTGATCCGTAGCTTCCTGCTCCAGGCGTTCTACATCCCCTCCGGCTCGATGGAGGACACCCTGCTCGTCGGGGACCGGGTGGTGGTCAACAAGGTCGTCTACGACGTCCGGAACCCGCAGCGGGGCGAGGTGGTGGTCTTCCGGGGCACCGACCAGTGGGTTCCGCAGGTGGATGCGCAGCCGCCCACCACCTTCGCTGACAAGCTGGGCCGCACCATCGGTGACCTGATCGGCGTCGGTCGTCCGGGCGAGAAGGACTTCATCAAGCGCGTCATCGCGCTGCCCGGGGACCGGGTGAGCTGCTGTGACGACCAGGGGCGGGTGCTGGTCAACGGCACTCCGTTGGACGAGTCGGCGTACGTGCTGCGGGACTCGCCACTGGATCTCGCACCGAATCCGCAGGAGTGTCGCTCCCGGCGGTTCGAGGAGATCGTCGTGCCGCCCGGTCACATGTTCGTCCTCGGCGACCACCGGCAGGTCTCGCTTGACGCGCGCTGCCAGGGCACCGTACCGATCGACAACGTGGTCGGGCGGGCATTCGCGGTGGTCTGGCCGTCCGACAGGTGGCATTCGCTGCCGATCCCGGAGACCTTCGCCACCGTTGCCCCGCCCCCGACGGCGGGTGGCGCGGCCCCGGTACGCCCCGACCCCGACGGAGGTGTCGTCCTGCTCCTCCCGATTACGGCCGCACTATCCGTTCTCGCGAGTTCCGGACGGTGGCGCTCGGTCGGGCAACGTAGGCTCCTCCCGTGATTGACGAGCAGACCGACAAGCCGCGCCACTCGTTCTGGAAGGAACTGCCCATCCTCCTCGGGGTGGCGATCCTGGTCGCGGTACTGGTACGTGCCTTCGTACTGCAGACCTTCTTCATCCCCTCGCCGTCCATGGAGAACACTCTGAAGATCGACGATCGGGTGCTGGTCAACAAGCTCGTCTACCACACCCGTTCGCCGCACCGCGGCGAGGTGATCGTCTTCAAGGCGCCGCTGGAGTGGAGTGGCAATCCGGCGGGGGAGGATTTCATCAAGCGGGTGATCGGCGTCGGTGGTGACCGGGTGGTCTGCTGCGACGACCAGGACCGCCTGCTGATCAACGGCGTACCGCTGGACGAGCCGTACATCTTCTCCATCGACGGTCAGCGGGACAAGCCGGCGGACCAGGAGTTCGACGTGCAGGTGCCCGAGGGTCGGCTCTGGGTCATGGGCGACCACCGGTCCGCCTCCGGGGACTCGCTGGAGCACTACCAGCAGTCGGGGCAGAACATCCAGTCGGCCACCATCCCCGAGGACGACGTGGTGGGACGGGCGTTCACCATCTTCTGGCCGTTCGACCGCGCCCGGATCCTGACGGTGCCGGACGAGTTCGACGCGATTCCGAAGTCCTGACCAGGGCCGGTGCGCTGCCCGTCGACGACGGGCAGCACCGGTTGCGCCGGGGCGTGGGCGACGTCGCAGGAGTCTGGCAGTCTGGTGCGGTGACCGTCTACACCCCGAGGTGTGCCGCGCGCGTCCTGCTGGTCGACGCGGCCGGTCGGTTGCTGCTGTTCCGCGGTTCCGACCCGGCCCGCCCGGAGCGCGGCCGGTGGTGGTTCACCCCCGGTGGGGGACTGGACCCGGGTGAGACGTACGCCGAGGGCGCGGTCCGCGAGTTGGCCGAGGAGACCGGGCTGCGGCTGACCGTGACCGATGTCGGCCAGCCGGTGCACGCCGACCTCATCGAGTTCTCCTTCGACGGCGTCTGGTACCGGCAGGAGCAGCAGTTCTTCCTGGTAAGGGTGGCGGCGCACGAGGTCGACACGGCGGGGTTCAGCGAGCTGGAGCGGGGCAGCGTCGACGGTCACCGATGGTGGTCGGCGGACGAGTTGCGCGGCACCGGGGAGCGCTGCTACCCACTTGACCTTGCAGAGGTGCTGGCCCGTGTATTGGCCGGTACGACGGCTGTCATCGAGGGACGGGCATGCTGACTCCACCGCGCACTGTGGTACGCCGGGAGGCCGGGCTCTACGCGTTGGAGCGGGCCCTGCAACGGCGCGGTTTCCGCTACGTCGCCGGTGCCGACGAGGCCGGCCGCGGTGCCTGCGCGGGGCCACTGGTGGCCGCCGCCGTGGTGCTGCCGGAGGGCCGGCGGGGGGAGATCGACGGGCTGGCCGATTCCAAGCTGCTGACCCCGACCAGCCGGGAGCGGATCCACGACGAGGTCGTCGAGCGCGCGCTGGCGTACGCGGTGGTGGTCATCCCGGCCGACGAGGTCGACGCCCGAGGGCTGCACGTGTGCAATCTGGCCGCGATGCGCCGGTCGTTGGCCTCGCTGACGGTCCGGCCGGAGTACGTGTTGACCGACGGGTTCGGCGTCGACGGACTGGGTGTCCCCGGGCTCGCGGTGTGGAAGGGTGACCGGGTGGCCGCCTGCGTGGCGGCGGCGAGCGTGCTGGCGAAAGTCACCCGGGACAGGATCATGGTCGATCTGGACGCCGAGCATCCCGGCTACGGGTTCGCCGAGCACAAGGGGTACATCACCGCCGAGCACACCGCCGCGCTGCGCGAGCGCGGGCCGTGCCGGGAACACCGTTTCTCGTACGTGAACGTGGCCGCCGTCTCCGGGCTCGACGACCGGCCACCCCGCTCGCGGCGACCGTTGGGCGCAAGCCGGGAAGAGCCGATGGAGCGCTCGGGCGCGGCAGGGGGTACCGTCGGCGTGGCGTTGGGCGAGCAGCCTCGGCCTCCGGCGCCGGTGGGGGAAGATGTGGTCATGGAAGGCGGAGTGCGATGAGCGCGGAAGATCTCGAGAAGTACGAGACCGAGATGGAGCTCCAGCTCTACCGGGAGTACCGCGACATCGTCCGTCAGTTCTCCTACGTGGTCGAGACAGAGCGCCGGTTCTACCTGGCCAACCAGGTGGACCTGCACGTCCGCAACTCCGACGGCGAGGTCTACTTCGAGGTCGAGATGCACGATGCCTGGGTCTGGGACATGTACCGGCCCGCCCGGTTCGTGAAGAATGTCCGCGTGATGACGTTCAAGGACGTGAACGTCGAGGAGTTGGAGAAGCCGGACATCTCCCTGCCCGCCGACTCCGGCTTCGGCGGCTGAGCCGCGTACCGGCTGAGCGCGGCGGCTGAGCCGCTTACCGGCTGAGTGCGGCGACGGCGGACCCCCACCCGCCATGATCGACCGCATTCTCCGTCCATTGTGTTCCTACCGATGGTCGATGCCCGACGGCCGCTCATAGCAGATCATCAGCTCGTGCGTGGACTGTCCACAGGATGTCCGGTCATCCACAGGTCTACTGTCTGGGGCGGCAAGGGTCGAAGGACCCCGCCAGGCTCGACGGTATGCGACCACGGATGCCGATACTTGGCGGACTCACGACGCTTCTGCTGCTGACACCATCCGGATCGGCGGGCGGAGTGGCCCTGCCGAACGAGAGATCGTTCTTCCCAGCCACACCCCAGGCGGGCACTGGTGCCACCGGGCCGTTCCGCTGGCCGGTCGACGGCGTGCCACGGCCGGTTCGCCGGTTCGACCCGCCGCCCCGGCCGTGGCTGGCCGGTCATCGGGGAGTCGATCTGCTCGCCCCTTCCGCCAGCACGATCCGGGCGGCCGGCGCCGGCACGATCCTGTTCGCCGGCATGGTCGCCAACCGGCCGGTGGTCACCGTCGGCCATCCGGACGGCCTACGGACCACCTACGAACCGGTCCAACCGGCCGTCACGGCAGGCATGACGGTGCCGGCCGGGGCACCTCTGGGCACGCTGCTGCCCGGGCACGCCGGGTGTCCCGCCGCCGCGTGCCTGCACTGGGGACTGCGCCAGGGAGACGACTATCTCGACCCGTTGGCCCTGCTCGGCCTCGGGCGAGTCCGACTGCTGCCCGTCGGTGACCTCACTGTCGGCGGGGTGCGTCCGCTCAACGCTGGGCGAGCAGACCGGGCAGTCCGACCGCCAGTCGCTCGTACTCCTCGGGCGCGTTGTAGACCTGGCCGCACAGGCGCAGCCAGCCGCGGCCGTTCCAGGTCGTGACCGCGACCTGGGTGGCGAGTCGCTCGGCGATCCGGGTCTGCAACGCCCGGGCACCGTCCAGGGCCGTGGCGAGGCCCGCCGTTAACGGAACAAGCCGCATGGCTACCGTCGGTCCACCCGGGTCGGGCAGGTCGGCCGGTGGCACGCCGAGCGCGTCCCCCACCACCCGTTGCCCGTACGCGGCCAGTCCGGCGTTGTGCGCACGCACCCGGTCGACGCCGAGACTGCGCAGCGTGTAGAGACCCGCCGGCGCGCTCAACCAGGACGTGTAGTCCGAGGTGGCCTGCCACTCCAGGCGGGCCGGGAACCCCGAGTCCTGTTCCCAGGAGACCACCAGCGGCTCGATCCGGTCCCGCCACGGGGCTGCCACCACGAGCACGGCGGTGCCGCGCGGCGCGTACCCCCACTTGTGCAGGTTGCCCACCCAGAAATCGGCGCCGATGCTGCTCACCGTCGACGGCAGCATGCCCGGAGCGTGCGCGGCGTCGACAAGCACCGGCACGCCGTGCTCTCCGGCGACCCCGACGATCGCGGCGGCCGGAAACAGCCGAGCCGTGGCCGAGGTGAGCTGGTCGACCACCAACAGGCGGGTACGGCCCGGCCGCAGCCCGACCCGCACGATCCGCACCACCTCTTCGTCGGTGGCGGTCAGCGGCACCCGCAGGACCCGGTGCGTGGCCCCGGTGCGACGGCACTCCCGACGGATGGAGTATTCGACGGCACCGTATCCGTGGTCGGTGGTCAGCACCTCGTCCCCAGGCCGCAGCCCGAGGGACTGGAGCACCACGGCGGCACCGGTGGTGGCGTTCGTGGTGAGGGCGGTGCCGTCGGGATCGGAGCCGAGGAATCCCGCCAGATGCCGACGGGTGTGCGCGATCCGGTCGACCAGGCCCTGCGTGAAGAAGCGCAGTGGGTCGGCCTCCATCTCGTCACGCAGCCGTTGCTGGGCCCGCTGCGCCACGATCGGGACCGCCCCGAACGAGCCGTGGTTGAGATGACTGACCGCCGGGTCGAGGGAGAAGAGCAGACGGGCGCCCGTGATCGGCTCGGGCGGCGGCGGGACGCTCACCTGATCATCGTAGCCGTCGGCCTCGACGCGCCTGGTGAGAGCTTGCGGTGGCGGCGTCGCCGCGGGACGGTGTGCCGCTGCCGCTGCCGCTGCCGCTGCCGCTGCCGCTGCCGCTGCCGCTTGGCGCCCCTCGCTCGGGCGGTCTCGTTCGGTCCGCCTGCGTGCGGGGCGGGCTGTCAGGCGCGCGGGTGGGCCTGACGGTAGGCGGCCCGGAGCCGTTCCACCGAGACATGTGTGTAGATCTGGGTACTGGCCAGTGAGGAGTGCCCCAGCAGTTCCTGCACCGCCCGAAGGTCTGCCCCGCCTTCGAGCAGATGGGTGGCGGCCGAGTGGCGCAGCGCGTGCGGACTCGTCCGGGGCAGACCCGCCGCCTCAGCGTGGCCACCGACGATCCGGCGAGCCGTGGTCGGATGCAGCCGGCCACCGCGGGCACCGAGCAGCAGCGCATCCCGGGAATCGGGGACCGCCAGCACCGGTCGTCCATGCCGCAGCCAGTCATCGAGAGCGCGTTGCGCTGGCAGCCCGTACGGCACCGCCCGCTCCCGCCCACCCTTACCGCGTACCCGGACGACCCGTCGATCCTGGTCCACGTCGGCCATGTCGATGCCGCACACCTCGCTGACCCGTACCCCGGTGCCATAGAGCAGTTCGAGCAGCATCCGGTCGCGTAGCCGTACCGCCTGAGTGGTGCTGTCGGACGCAGTGGCCGCGGGTGCGCCTTCGGCGGTCGCCGGATCGCTGGCGGATGCCGGCCCGCTGGGTGGCGGTATGGCCGGATGGTGGGCGGGTTTCTCGACGAGCAGCGCGGCCTGCTCGGGACGAAGCACCGTGGGCAGCGTCCGGCGCGGTCGAGGGCTGGCCAGCGTGGCGGCGACGTCGTTGGGCAGTAGCCCCTGCCGGTGCGCCCAGGCGCTGAAGGTCCGGGCGGTGGCGGCCCTGCGGGCCAGCGAGGTGCGGGCGGCGCCGGTCGTGCGTTGCCGGGCCAGCCAGCTGCGTACCGTGTCGAGGCTCAGCTCGGCCACCTCGGTGCAGCCCATCCGTGCAGCGTGATCCAACAGCGACACGAGATCGGCGACGTACGCCCGCACGGTGTGTGCCGAGCGGTTGCGAACCGAGGCCAGATAGCCCGCGAACTCGTCCACCGCGTCCCGCAGCGGCGCCGGCAGCGCGTCGTGCATCGCCCGGGTGCTGCTGGCGACCCGCCGCTGCCCGCTGCTGCTGCCCACGAGGACCAGCCTACGATCGGGATGCTCGGACGTGCGAACAGGCGGCGCGCTCAACCGAACGGCGATCAGGCGGAAAATGGGGCGTCACCGCCCATCGGCCCGCTCGGTGGCGCGGCGGGCCCGCCCGGGTGGACCGCCGGCTCGGCGGGGCCGGCCCGGGTGGACCGCTGGCTCGGCGCGACCAGGGCGTATCCGTCTTCCCGCCGCACCACCAGGGTCAACTCCTCCAACAGCGGCAGTTTGCGCAACACCGTGCGGACGGCAAGGCCCGCCCGGGCGGCGAGGGCGTCCACACCGATGCGGCCGCGTCGCGGCATCGCCTCCACGATCGAGCGGGCGTCGTCGTCGAGCAGGTCGGTGGGGCGTTCGGGCCCACGCGGCACCGGGGCCAACTCGCCGATCCGCCCCACCTCCTCCAACACCTGGGCGAGGCCGGTCACCAGCCGGGCCTCCGGATGCTCCCGAAGCACCTCGTGGGCACCCACCGACATCGCCGAGGTGACCGGGCCCGGCACCACCATCGCCGGTCGCCGCAGGGCGATGGCCCGCCGGGTGGTCTGCGTCGCGCCGCTGCGAGCCGCCGCCTCCACCAGCACGGTGCCCCGGGTGCCCGCCGCGATCACCCGGTTACGGATGAGGAAACGGGGGCGCAGCGGCTCAGCGCCCGGCGGCCACTCGCTTACCAGCAGGCCGGTGTCGGCGATCCGGTCGAACAGCGCCGCGTTGCCCATCGGGTAGGCGCGGTCCACGCCGCAGGCGAGCACCGCGACAGTGCGCCCGCCAGCGTGCAGCGCCCCACGGTGCGCGGCGGCGTCGATGCCGAACGCGCCGCCGGAGACCACGGTCCAGTCCCGGTCGGCCAGGCCGTAGCCCAGATCCGTGGCGATGTGGGTGCCGTACGGCGTGGCGGCTCGGGATCCCACCACCGCCACGGACCGGTCCAGCGCCTCGGCCAGTGGCCACGAGCCGCGTACCCAGAAGCAGAGCGGCGGTGCGGTCTCGACGTCCACCCGGCGACGGGCGTCGGTCAGGCGGAGCGTGCGCAGGTGCTCCACCGTCCCGGGCCACTCGTCGTCGCCGGGGATGACGACCCGGACACCGAGCCGGTCGGCACGGTGCAACGCCTCGGCGGCGACCACTCGGGCATCAGCTGCCCGGTTGCGCGCCGCCACGGACTCGCGTAGGGCCTGCTGCGGTGCTCCGCCGTCCAGCAACAGGTCCAGTGCGCCCACCGGCCCGTACTCGTCGACCAGCCCGTGCACCGACCGTGTACCCGGTTCGGCCAGCCAGGTCAACGCCACCCGCGCCAGGGTCAACTCCTCGTGGGTGCTCATGTGCTCTCTCCCGTCCTGAGCGCGATGGCCTCGCCGACGTCTCCCGCGTTCGGCCGTGCCCGCCCGTCGAGGTCGGCGATCGTCCAGGCGAGTCGGACGACCCGGTCGAAGCCGCGGGCGGACAGCGACCCGGAATCGAGCCGGGACCGCAGCTCGGCGGTGACCGGGCCGGGCAGCCGCCACGGGGCCCGACGCAGGTCCGGTCCCGGTATCTCGGCGTTGAGCCGCCGACCCAGCGGTGCCCAGCGCCCGGCCGCCGCTGCCCGTGCCGCCGCCACCCGCCCGGCGACCACCGCTGACGACTCGTGACTGGTCGTCTCCATCAGCTCGGCGGCGCGCATCGGTGGCAGCCGCACCTGGAGATCGATCCGGTCGAGCAGCGGACCAGAGAGCCGGCCCAGGTAACGGCGGCGGGCCAGCGGGGGACATTCGCAGCGGTCGTCGCCGGCCGGGTTCGCGCACGGGCAGGGGTTGGCCGCGATGACCAGCTGGGCGCGGGCCGGGAACTCGGCGCTGCCCCGACTGCGGGCCAGCAGCACCCGGCCGTGCTCCAACGGCTGACGCAGCGCCTCCAGCGCCGCCTTGCTGAACTCGGGTGCCTCGTCCATGAGCAGCACCCCGCGGTGGGCGAGCGAGATCGCACCGGGCCGGGCGAGCCCTGAACCGCCACCGACGATCGAGGGAACGGTCGCGGTGTGATGAGGCGCCTGAAACGGTGGGCGCCGGATCAGACGGCCACCCGCCGGCAACAGACCGGCGATCGAGTGCAGCGCGGTGACCTCCAGTGCGGCCTCGTCGTCCAGTTCCGGCAGAATCGACGGCAGGCGCTCGGCCAGCATCGTCTTGCCCGCTCCCGGCGGCCCGATCAGTGCCAGGTGGTGGCCGCCAGCGGCGGCGACCTCCAGCGCGCGGCGGCCCAGACCCTGCCCGGCGACCTCGGCCAGGTCGGGACCGGGCGCGGCCGGCGGTGGAGCGTCGACCGGCGGCTCGATCAGCGGCGTGCCGTCGCGAACGAAGGCGACCAGCCGGTGCAGGGTGTCCACGCCGCGTACCAGCAGCCCGGGGACGACCGCCGCCTCGGCGGTGTTGTCCACCGGGACGATCACCCGTCGGACGCCGGCCTTCGCCGCCGCGGCGACCATCGGCAGTACGCCCCGGACCGGCCGCACGGTGCCGTCCAGGCCCAATTCCCCGAGGACCGCCACGCCGTCCAGCGGTAACAGCGGAAGCTCGCCGGAGCCACCGAGCAGCGCCACCGCGATCGCCAGGTCGAACGTCGAACCGAATTTGGGCAGGGTGGCCGGCAGCAGGTTGAGCGTGATCCGGCGGTTCGGCCATCGTTGGCCGGAGTTGACCACCGCTGCTCGAACCCGGTCGCGCGCCTCGTGCAGGGCGGTGTCGGGTAGCCCGGAGATCACCACTCCCGGCAGGCCGGCAGCGAGATCCACCTCCACCTCCACCAACTGCCCGGTCACCCCGACCAGACCGACGCAGAGCACCCGGGCGTAGCTCATCGCGCCACCTCGCTTCGCTCGGCGTCCCGATGAGGCACCACCGCCCTGCGTCGAATGATTCGCTCGCTGCGCTCACTCATCCGCGCCACCTCGCTTCGCTCGGCGTCCCGATGAGGCTCCAACACGCTGTGCCGGCTGATTCGCTCGCTGCGCTCGCTCATCGGAAGGCGTCCTTGACGTGCTCGACGTGTGCCCGGCCGAGGCGGGGCAGCAGCACCGAGATGACGTCGAAACGGACCTCGTCGGCGGTGGTGCCGGTGGCGGCGAGCCAGGCGGCCGCGAGCCCCCGCAGTCGGCGGGCCTTGCGGGGCACCACCGCCTCGGCGGGGCTGCCAAAGGTGGCGGTGCGTCGGGTCTTCACCTCGCAGAAGGCGAGCACCGGCCCGTCCCAGGCGATGATGTCGATCTCTCCGGCGCGGCAGCGCCAGTTGCGGGCAACCGGGCGTAGTCCCGCTTCGATCAGGTGCCGGACGGCGCAGCGTTCCCCGTACCCGCCGATCGCCTGATTCCGCTTGGTCATGAGCGGCACCCTGCTCCCGTACCGGGTCTCGCAGCGACCCCGCCGCGCTGGCCTGTGGACAGCCGAGGGTGGTGTGGACGAACGGACGATCATGTCCTAGATGTGCTATAGCGGCCTTTGTGTGCTGGTCAGCCGCCGGGTCGAATGGCGCACGAACCGCTGGTCGAATACGGTGCCCGGCGTGGACGGACGACGCAGTTTCGACGACCAGGAGTCGCGCTGGTATCCAGGCGATCATGACCGTGGCTACGCCGACCCGCAGTGGCGTCCGGCGGGAGAGGGGCACTATCCCGGCGACGAGTCGCGCGCGGTGCCCGAGCAGCGCGGTGACGACGACGACCGGTACGGCTCTCCGCGACGTGGTGCCCTGACGGACCCGCTCGGTGATGTGGTGGCGGAGACTGAGCGCTACCGGGCGTCGCGTTCCCGCCGGGCGGAACCGATGGAACCGGACGTCTCCGGTGAACTGCCGGTCGATCGCTCCGGCCGGCGTGCCGCCCGCGAGGTGGTCCCGACCAGCGGCGGGGCACCGGTGTCGACGGAGCCGACCCGCGCCGCGCTGGCCGGATACCCGATCGTCGAGGCCAAGCGCGGGCCCGAGGTGACCAACCCGTTGGAGCAGCCGACCGGGCCGGTGCCGTCGGTGGCACCCCGGACGGAGCCGCCGTCGGGCGAGGCTCCGTCCGGCCCCGCCGACGCCGTGACCGGTCACCCGACGGCCGGTCACCCGATGATGGGCCACCCGGCGGCGGGGCACCCGACACCTGGTCACCCGGTGGGTGGCGTCCAGCCGGGGGCACCGGCCGGGGACGGCGTCTACCGGACACGACGTCCGGTGCTCGCGGTGCTCTTCGCCGTGCTGGTCGTGATCTTCGAGCTGCCCGCGCTGCGGGTGCTGCTGCACGGCGCGACCGTGGACCCGGTTGCCGCCGGGGACGTGCTGGCGGGGACGTTCCTGGTCTGCGGGCTGCCGATCTTCGCGGCCGGTCTTTACGGGCTGCGGACCACCGGGTTCTCGTTGAGCGACGGCGCGCGAGGGTGGCTGCGACCGCCGACCGCATACCTGACGGTTGGCCTGGCGCTCTTCCTGGTGGCCGCGATCGCCGCTGGTTGACCGGCGCCTCGCCGCACCCGGAGGTGGAGCGGTCGGGAGGGCGCGTACACTGGTCAACCGGCGACCGCCTCGTGCGGTCGACCTCGCGTGCCCTCCTCACGAGTCGTCGTGTGGCGGCGGCCTCCCTGGTCCCGACCTCGGTCGGGCCCACCATGGTCGACGACCGGGCACCAGGACGCCCGGCCGCCGGCCGGGCGAGACAACCAGGGATCGCTAGGAGTACGAATCATGGCCGTCGTGACGATGCGTCAGCTGCTGGAAAGTGGTGTTCACTTCGGGCACCAGACCCGGCGCTGGAACCCGAAGATGAAGCGCTTCATCTTCACCGAGCGTAACGGCATCTACATCATCGACCTGCGTCAGACCCTCGACTACATCGAGAAGGCGTACGACTTCGTGCGCAACACGGTGGCTGAGGGCGGCAGCATTCTCTTCGTCGGCACGAAGAAGCAGGCGCAGGAGGCGATCGCCGAGCAGGCGACCCGCGTCGGCCAGCCGTACGTCAACCACCGCTGGCTCGGCGGCATGCTGACCAACTTCCAGACGGTGTACAAGCGGCTGCAGCGGATGAAGGAGCTGGAGGCCCTCGGTGACCTCAGCGGCACCGCCGCCGGCTACACCAAGAAGGAGACCCTGCAGCTCTCCCGCGAGAAGATCAAGCTGACCCGCACCCTGGGCGGTCTGCGGGACATGCAGAAACTCCCGGCCGCGGTCTGGGTGGTCGACACCAAGAAGGAGCACATCGCCGTCGACGAGGCCCGCAAGCTGGGCATCCCGGTGATCGCCGTGCTCGACACCAACTGCGACCCGGACGAGGTCGACTTCCCGATCCCGGGTAACGACGACGCGATCCGCTCGGCCGAGCTGCTGACCAAGGTCGTCGCCGCCGCCGTGGCCGATGGCCTGATCGCCCGCTCCGGTCGTCGCCGGGGCGGCGACGAGAAGCCGGAGGCGGGTGTCGCCACCGACGAGCCGCTCGCCGAGTGGGAGCGCGAGCTGCTTGAGGAGCCGAAGAAGGCCGACGAGCA
The DNA here is from genome assembly GCF_027497175.1 of Verrucosispora sp. WMMD573. Classification (NCBI taxonomy): domain Bacteria; kingdom Bacillati; phylum Actinomycetota; class Actinomycetes; order Micromonosporales; family Micromonosporaceae; genus Micromonospora; species Verrucosispora sp. WMMD573. The sequence continues at coordinate 2,883,715 of NZ_CP114901.1, forward strand.
GCAGCCGGCCGCTGAGCAGCCGGCCGCCGAGCAGCCCGCGGCCGAGCAGCCGGCCGCCGTCTCCGGCCAGTGACCGTACCGCCGTCCGGTCACCGTCCGTTCCACCGGCGGTGACCGGCGGCGGGTAGACCGGGCACGAACCTCTCGGAACCGGGTAATTGTCACCTCAGACCATTCCACGCAGTCTCAACACCGAAGAGAGAGCCATGTCCCAGATCACCGCCGCGGACGTCAAGAAGCTCCGCGACCTGACCGGCGCCGGCATGATGGACAGCAAGAAGGCCCTGACCGAGGCCGAGGGCGACTTCGACAAGGCCGTCGAGATCCTGCGCGTCAAGGGCGCCAAGGACGTCGGCAAGCGGGCCGGCCGGACCGCCGCGAACGGTCTGGTCGCGCACTCCGGCAAGGCGCTGCTCGAACTCAACTGCGAGACCGACTTCGTCGCCAAGAACGACAGCTTCATCGCCCTGGCGCAGCAGCTCGTGGAGCACGGCGAGCGCGCCGGCGTCAGCAACGCCGAGGAGCTGCTCGCCACCGAGATCGACGGCCGTACGGTCGCCGACCTGGTCCAGGAGCAGTCCGCCAAGATCGGCGAGAAGTTGGTGCTCAACCGCTTCGCCAAGCTCGACGGCACCGTCGCGGTCTACCTGCACCGTAAGGCGCAGGACCTGCCGCCGGCGGTGGGCGTGCTGGTGCAGTACACCGGCAAGGCCGACGAGGCGGGCGACGCCGACGCGCGCGGTGCGGCGATGCAGATCGCCGCGATGCGGCCGCAGTACCTCACCCGGGACGAGGTGCCGGCCGAGGTCGTCGAGTCCGAGCGGCGCATCGCCGAGCAGACCGCGCGCGAGGAGAACAAGCCCGAGGCCGCGCTGCCGAAGATCGTCGAGGGTCGGGTCAACTCCTTCTTCAAGGACTTCGTCCTGCTGGAGCAGTCCTCGGTGACCGACAACAAGAAGACGGTGAAGCAGGTGCTGGCCGAGGCCGGCATCGAGGTCACCGGCTTCGTGCGGTTCGAGGTCGGCCAGGCCTGAGCCGGCTCGGGGCGCACCGCGCCCGTGGGCTGGGAGCAACGACAAGACGAGGAGGCCGCCGGTGTATGCGATACACACCGCGGCCTCCTCGTCCCATAAGGTCGGCAGCGGCAGGTACGCGCACCTGAGCGCGCCAGTGGGGGAAGGACGGGCGGATGACGCAGGTTGTGAGTGACCGGACGTTGGCGGCGGACGATCCGACGGCACCACCGCCCGGCCGGGCCCGGCGGGTGGTGCTCAAGCTGTCCGGTGAGGTGTTCGGTGGGGGCGCCATCGGCGTCGACCCGGATGTCGTGCAGGCCATCGCGCGGCAGATCGCCACCGTGGTACGCCGAGGTGTGCAGGTCTCCGTGGTGGTCGGCGGCGGCAACTTCTTCCGGGGCGCCGAGTTGCAGAAGCGGGGCATGGACCGCGCCCGGGCGGACTACATGGGCATGCTCGGCACGGTGATGAACTGCCTGGCCCTCCAGGACTTCCTGGAGAAGGAGGGCATCGAGACCCGGGTGCAGAGCGCCATCACGATGGCCCAGGTGGCCGAGCCGTACATCCCGCTGCGGGCGATCCGGCACCTGGAGAAGGGCCGCGTGGTCATCTTCGGCGCCGGTGCGGGCATGCCGTACTTCTCCACCGACACGGTGGCCGCCCAGCGCGCGCTGGAGATCCACGCGGACGTCGTGCTGATGAGCAAGAACGGCGTGGACGGCGTATACACGGCCGATCCCCGGATCGATCCGACCGCCAGCAAGTTCGACTCGATCACCTTCTCCGAGGTGCTGCGTCGCAACCTCCGGGTCGCCGACGCGGCCGCCTTCAGCCTCTGCATGGAGAACGGCCTGCCGATGCTGGTCTTCGGCGCGCAGGGCGACGACACCATCGTCCGGGCCGTGGGTGGCGACAAGATCGGCACGCTGATCACCACCTGAGCCGACCGCCGACGGCGATTGCGGCGGTCCCCGGTGACCCGACAAGCCCACGACGAGCACAAGAAGGAGGCGAGGAGACCGGTGATCGACGACACCCTCCTCGAGGCCGAGGAGAAGATGGAGCGTGCGGTCGAGCACGCCAAGGAGGAGTTCGGCGCCATCCGCACCGGTCGCGCGACTCCAGCCATGTTCTCCAAGGTCATCATCGACTACTACGGCAGCCCGACCCCGCTGACGCAGATGGCGTCGGTGGCCGTCCCCGAGCCGCGGATGGCCATCATCAAGCCGTACGACAACTCGCAGATCAATGCGATGGAGAAGGCGATCCGCGACTCGGACCTCGGGGTCAACCCGAACAACGAGGGCAACCAGCTGCGCATCCTGCTCCCGCAGATGACCGAGGAACGCCGTCGCGACATGATCAAGGTGGCCCGGCACAAGGGTGAGGAGGCGAAGGTCGCCATCCGCAACATCCGCCGCAAGGGCAAGGAAGAACTGGACCGGCTCGTCAAGGACGGCGAGGTCGGCGAGGACGAGGGCCGTCGCGCGGAGAAGGAACTGGACGACCTGACCCAGCGCTACGTGTCGCACGTCGACGAGTTGGTCAAGCACAAGGAGTCCGAACTCCTGGAAGTCTGACGCCGAGGTCACCCCCTCCTTGATCATGAAGTTGTTGTCCTCGTCACCGGCGTGGCGTGGTGACAACTTCATGATCAAGGAGGTGGGGACGGACACCGGTACGTCCTGTCGGGCGGGCGGGTGCAGTAGGCTCGGCACGATTCCCGGTGACCCGACGGTGAACGGTGGGGATCGGCCAGCCGACAGGCCGGCACATAGACGGAGCGTCTCGCGCGGGTAGGGGATGGTAGTGGCTGTGCGTCAAGTGGTGGATCTCGTACCGCTCGCCCCTGGTGCGTGATGTCCCACCTCGACCCCTACGGCGGCGCCGAGGCCCGTGACTGGGATCGCCCGGACCGACCCACCTCGCTGCCCTGGCCGGATCCGGACGTGGAACCCGGTCCGTGGGGCCGCGGCCCGCAGCCCGCAGCCGAGCTGTACGCCAACCCGCGCACCCGACCCGGCCCGCAGTCCGAGCAGCCATACGCCCATCGCCCCGACGACCGGGGTGGCCCGGTCGGCGCGGAGTTCGGCGAGCCGTACGACGCTGACCCGGATCGACGCGGTCGGTACGTCGGCGACCGGCCGACCCAGGAGAGCCGCAACGGGCGCGGACCCGCCAGCTGGGACCAGCCACCGCACGGGCGCAACGGAGTCCGCGACCTGGACCACGGCGACGCGCCCACCGCGCAGATCGCTCCGGTACGGGTGGGCGCCGGTCGGGACCATGACGACGCGCCCACCACCCAGCTCGCGGCCGTGCCGCCCGGTGCCGCGGACCCCGAGGCACCACAGCCTGACGGGGCGGACGCCCCGGGCCGGCGTCACCGGGGCCGGCGTCGGGCCGGTGCCGGCCGGCCGGCCACGCAGCCGGGCGCGAGCCGGGCCGGGCGGAACCTGCCGGCGGCCATCTCGGTCGGCGTGGGCCTGGGCGCGGCGGTCCTGCTGCCCCTGTTCCTCTATACCCCGGCGTTCCTGCTGGTGCTGGCCGCCGCGTTCGGCGTCGGCATCTGGGAAATGTCCCGCGCGGTGCGTCGTGGCGGCGCCGAGGTGCCGCTGGTGCCGCTGGTCGCCGGTGGGGTGCTCACCGTCACCCTGGCCTGGTTCGCCGGGCTGGACGCGCTCCTGCTGGGCCTCCTGGTCACCGTGGCGGGCACCTTGGTCTGGCGGCTCGGCGACGGTACGGCCAACCTTCGGCGGGACATGACCGCCGCGACCCTGATCTCGGTGTACGTACCGTTTCTCGGCGGCTTCGCCGCTCTGCTCGCCTCGTCTCCCGGTGACGGTGCGCTGCGGGTGCTGGTGACGTTGGTCGCGGTGGTGCTTTCCGACACCGGTGGATACGCGGCCGGTGCCAACTTCGGCAAGCGGCCGATGGCCCCGACGATCAGCCCGAAGAAGTCCTGGGAAGGTTTTGCCGGCTCGGTCGGCGCGGCGGCGTTGGGCAGCGCCGTACTGCTCTGGCTGCTGTTCGACGTGGCGCCCTGGTGGGGTGCGGTGTTCGGGATGGCGGTCTCCGGCGCCGCGGTCCTCGGTGACCTCGCCGAGTCGATGATCAAGCGGGATCTCGGCGTGAAGGACATGAGCAACCTGCTGCCCGGCCACGGCGGCCTGATGGACCGGCTCGACTCCGTGCTGTTCGCGGTGCCGACGGCGTACCTGCTGCTCGTGGTGTTCGTTCCGGCGGTGAGCTGAGGCATGGCCCACGCCGACGGGATCGGGGCACGGACGAGGCGGCAGCGGATCCGGCACCTCCGCAGGGGTGCGTTTCGAGCCGGGCGTGCCAGACTGGACGTGCCATGACGAGTCTTCCCCTGATGCCTGTCGACCCGGACGCGCCTGGCGCGCGCCGGGCGGCGATGCCACCGCAACACCTCGCCGACCTCGACCTCGCCGGCCGGAAGGACCTGGTCACGGAGCTGGGCGAGTCGGCGTTCCGGGCCCGGCAGGTCTCCACCCACTACTTCGGCCGGCTGGTCCGCGATCCCGCCCAGATGACCGACCTGCCGGCGTCGTCCCGCGACCGCCTGGCCGACCAGCTGCTCCCCCGGCTGCTCACCCCGGTCCGCGAGCTGGCCTGCGACGACGGCGCGACCCGCAAGGCGTTGTGGCGGTTGCACGACGGATCGCTGGTGGAGAGCGTGCTGATGGGCTACCCGGACCGGGTCACCGTCTGCATCTCCAGCCAGGCCGGATGCGGCATGGCGTGCCCGTTCTGTGCGACGGGTCAGGCCGGCCTGACCCGTAACCTCTCCACTGCCGAGATCGTCGACCAGGCGGTCTACCTGGCGGGCGTGGCCGCCTCCGGCAAGGTCGCGGGGTCACCGCCGAGGCTGTCGCACGTGGTCTTCATGGGCATGGGGGAGCCGCTGGCGAACTACAACCGGGTGATCGCCGCGATCCGCCGCCTGGTCGCGCCGCCGCCCGAGGGGCTCGGCCTGTCGCAGCGGCACATCACCGTTTCCACGGTCGGGCTGGTGCCGGCCATCCACCGACTGGCCAGCGAAGACCTCTCCGTGACTCTTGCGCTGTCGCTGCATGCCCCCGATGATGAGCTGCGCGACGAACTCGTGCCGGTCAACCAGCGCTGGAAGGTGTCCGAGGTGCTGGACGCCGCCTGGGCCTACGCGGCCCGCACGGGCCGTCGTGTGTCGATCGAGTACGCGATGATCAAGGACGTGAACGACCAGCCGTGGCGAGCTGACCTGCTCGGCCGGCTGCTGGCCGGCAAGTTGGCCCACGTGAACCTGATCCCGCTCAACCCGACTCCGGGCAGCCGCTGGGACGCCAGCCCGAAGCCGGTCGAGCGGGAGTTCGTCCGGCGGTTGCGCGACGCCGGGGTGCCCACCACGGTGCGGGACACCAGGGGTCGCGAGATCGACGGAGCATGTGGGCAACTGGCCGCCGCGGAGGACAGTGGCACCGACCCGGCCGGGGAGATGACGGCGTGACCGGGCGTGGCGAACGAGACCAGGAGACATAGTGGCGAGTCAGGGTCAGCGTTTCCGGCGTAAGGCGCTCCGCCGGGGATACAAGGTTGACGAGGTGGACGCCTTCCTGGACCGGGTCGAGGCGACACTCGCCGGGCAGCCGGTAGGGGCGCCGGTGGCCTCGCAGGAGGTCCATGACGTCGTCTTCCGGGTTCGCTTCAACGGCTATGACGAGTGGCAGGTCGACCTGCACCTCGACCGGGTCGAACGGCAGCTGGCGGAGCTGGAGGAGCGCGGCGGGGTGTCCGCTCGCGGCGACGGCCGGATGGGCCCGATGGAGCGGATGGGCCCCGGCATGCGCGAGGACCGCGGCATGTCCCCGGTGCCGCAGCCACCGATGCCGCCCCGGACGATGCCGGCACAGGCCGGCCCGCCCTATGGCCGCTACGACGAGCCGACGGGCGCCTTCGCCGGCGGGTACGACAACGCTCCCCGGGGTGGTTACGACGGCCCGCGCGGTGCCGCCGCGCCGATGGGCCCGGGCGCGCCGATGGGTCCTCCTCCCGGCGGCATGGGTCACGGCGGGCCTCCGCCGCGCGGACTGCCCGCCGGCCCCGGCGGCTACGGTCCACCGGACGCGCCGGGTGGCTACGGTCCGCCGGACGGTCCCGGCGGCTACGGTCCCCCGGACGAGCAGCGCTTCGACGGGTTCGAGGCGGGTCGGCACGGCCGTACGGACATGACCGCCGAGATCAGGCTGCCGGACCGCGATCCCCGGCGTGGCCCGGCGGGCCCTCCCGGCCTGCCGCAGCAGGCGCTGGGCGGCCCTCCGATGGGCGGCCCTCCGGCGATGGGCGGTCCGCCCGCGATGGGTGGGCCTCCGATGGCCGGCCCGCCCGGCAGCGACCTCTACCGGGTGGACCAGATCCGGCGCAGCTTCCAGGTCCGTCGCTTCGGCAGCGGATACGACCCGGACCAGGTGGACCGGTTCTTCGAGTCACTGCTCGGCGGGATGGCCGGGCGCAACCAGATGCCGGTGAACCCGAAGGACCTGGACACGCTGCGCTTCGGGCTGGTGCAGGGCGGCTACTTCGAGGCCGAGGTCGACGCCGCGCTGAAGAACGTGCAGGACATCCTCTTCGGCCGCTGACAGACAGCGATGCGCGAGGGCCCGCCTCCGGGAACGGAGAGCGGGCCCTCGCGCTTGCCTACCCAGGTGCGTGCGCCGGCCGGCCGTCAGGTCGTCGCGCCGGGTCCGGTCGCTCAGCAGCGCGGGCCGTTGCGGCTGAACAGGTCGTCAGGAGCGCAGGCCGTTGCGGCGCAGCACCACGTCACCGATCACGATGAGCAGCAGGAGCGCGGCCAAGCCGATCAGCCAGAGGTTTTCGACCCTGCCCTCGTGGTTGCCGCAGAGCATGGCCAGCAGCGCGAACGCGGTGACCACCGCGCCGATCCGCCCGGCCTTACGATGCCCGGGCTTGTGCTGGTCTGGCGACGTTACCGGCTCGCTGCCTGCCACTGTCGGTCCTTCCTCGCGAACGGATCTGCGGCTAGTCTGGCACGTCCCCCGTGAAGGTTCCCGGCCAGGGCCGATGGGCCCCGCTCTGGTGGGTGGCAGGGCACTACCGGCGTCGCGGGGCGAGGACCAGACTGCCTCCGGTAGCGTTCTGGGGCGTACACCTTGATTGTCTTTTTGAGGGGGAACTGCGGTGCGAGTGACCGGTACGGGGCACGCGAGCATGCGGATCGACACGGCCGCGGGCAGCATCCTGTGCGACCCGTGGGTCAATCCGGCCTACTTCGCCTCCTGGTTCCCGTTCCCCGACAACTCCCAGCTCGACTGGGAGGCCCTCGGCGACGTCGACTACCTCTACGTCTCCCACCTGCACCGGGACCACTTCGACGCGGCGCACCTGAGGCGGTACGTGTCGAAGAAGGCGACCGTGCTGCTGCCCGAGTTCCCCACCTCCGAGATGGAGGACGAGTTCCGCGAGCTGGGCTTCACGAAGTTCCTGAAGACCCGCAACGAGGAGGTCGTCGAGCTGGACGGCGGCCTGAAGATCATGATTCAGGCGTTGACCAGCCCGACCGACGGTCCGATCGGTGACTCCTCGCTCTGGGTCGAGTACGACGGCGTCCGGTTGCTCAACCAGAACGACGCCCGCCCCACCGACCTGAGCACCTTCGCCGAGCTGGGCCACGTGCACGCGCACCTGCTCCAGTTCTCCGGCGCGATCTGGTATCCGATGGTCTACGAGCTGCCGAACGCGGCAAAGACCGCCTTCGGCAAGCAGAAGCGGGATCGGCAGTTCGACCGTACCTGGCGTTACATCGACGACCTGAAGGCCGACCACGTCTTCCCGATCGCCGGCCCGCCGTGCTTCCTCGACGACGAGCTGTGGCAGTTCAACGACATCTTCGGCGACGAGGGGAACATCTTTCCCGACCAGTCGGTCTTCCTGTCCGAGTACGCCAAGGTCGGCGGCACCAACGGCATCGTGCTGCTGCCCGGCAGCGTCACCGAGGTCACCACCACCGGGGCCACGACCACCCACCCGGTGCCGGTGGCGGAGTTCTTCGCCAACAAGGTCGCCCACCTGGAGGAGATGCGCGAGCGTAAGCGGCCCGTCATCGAGGCGGAGAAGGCGTCCTGGCGGCACCCCGAGGTCGATGTGCTCAAGGAGCTGAAGCGGCGTGTCGAACCGCTGCTCGACGAGTCGATCTACCTGGCCAAGGGGGTCGGCGGTCCGGTCCGTTTCGATTTGGTCGGCTACGACGGCGAGAGCGTCGAGTCGATCGTGGTCGACTTCCCCGGCAAGCAGGTGCGGCCGTACGCCGACGAGAAGGTGCGCTACCGGTTCCGTACCGAGCGGGCGCTGGTGGAGCACCTGCTGCACATCGGCGAGGTGGACTGGGTCAACTCGCTCTTCCTGTCCTGCCGCTTCTCCGCCGCCCGGATCGGGCAGTACAACGAGTTCGTTTACGCCTTCTTCAAGTGCCTGTCCAGCGAGCGACTCCAGTACGCCGAGGGCTGGTACGACGAGCACGAGCGGGCGGTCGACGCCGAGGACATCACCATCGGTGACTGGGTGGTGCAGCGGCGTTGCCCGCACCTGAAGGCGGACCTGAGCCGGTTCGGCATCGTCGACGGCGACCAGCTCACCTGCCAGCTGCACGGCTGGCGGTTCGACCTACCCAGCGGGCGCTGCCTGACCAGCGTCGGTCACAAGGTCCGCGCCCACCGGGTCGGCGAGGAGGCTCCCGCCACGGAGGTCACCCAGCCGACGAGCTGAGGCGTCGCCTACCGACCGAGGTCGGCGAGGATGCGTTGGGCGGCGTTGTGGCCGGCGGCACCGATGACGCTGCCGGCCGGGTGACAGCCGGCGCTGCCCGCGTACACCCCGTCCACGCCGGTGGCATAGGGCATCCGGTCGGCGAACGAGACGGTGTTGTCGACGTGGTGGATGTGCCCACCGGTGATGCCGAAATGCGCCTCGATGCCGGGCGGCGGCAGCGGCACCGCGTCGGCGATCAGGTCGCCGGTGCCGGGTGCATAGCGCTCGCAGATTCCGACCAGCCGGTCGACGTAGCCGGGCAGCTCCGCGTCCCAGGTGGTGCCGGCCAACTCGTACGGCACGGACTGCACGAACAGTGCCGATGAGTGGTGCCCGGCCGGGTCGGCCAGCGACGGGTCGACGGTGGTGTGCAGGTACCACTCGATGGTCGGCTCCGCCGGCAGTCGCCCGGCCCGCACGTCGGCCCACATGGCGCGCAGCGCCGCCATCGGTGACTCGCCGGTGCCGCCGGCCAGCGTCGCCGAGCCGGGCAGCAGGTGGATGGTGGAACCGAACGGGCTCGGCGCGCCGTCTGGCAGGCACGAGAAGCGGGGCAGGTCACGCAGCGCCAGGTTCAGCTTGAGGGTGCTGCCGGTGCGCCGGACCGCCGCCATCCGTCCGCTGAGCGTGGTCGGCAGCGCGCCGTCGGGCAGCAGCTCCATCAGCCGGTACGGGTCGCAGGCGCCGAGCACCACCTCCGCGTCGATCTGGCGGCCGTCGGCGAGCACCACGCCACTGGCGGCGCCGCGGTCGAGGGTGATCGCGGTGACCGGGGCACCGGTGACGATCCGGGCGCCGGAGGCTCGGGCCGCGTCGGCGAAGATCCGCGAGACGGTGCCCATGCCGCCCTCGGCGATCATCCAGGTGCCGCCGGAGCCGGGCAGCCGGCACATGTTGTGCACCAGGAAGTTGTGCCCGGTGCCGGGGTCGTCGGGGCCGGCGTTGAGCCCGGACAGGCCGTCGGTGACCGCGTACATGCTGACCAGCAGCTCGGAGCGGAAGTCGAAGCGGGCCAGGTAGTCGGCGACGGAGCCGCGTACCAGGTCGATGAAGACCTGGCGCAGCGCGGGGCGGACGTAGCGTTCGGCGGTCTCCTCGACGCTGAACGGCTCGGCCAGCCAGGCCGGGGCGAGGTCCTCGCGCAACGCGGCCAGCTCGGCCTGCAACGCCTCGTCGGCGCCGGCGTCGGCGGGGGAGAAGAACTCGGTGAGCTGCGCCCGGGTGGCCTGTGTGTCGGTGCCGAAGAGCAGGTACGGCGAGCCGACCCCGCCGGGGGTGGGCAGGAAGTAGTGCGGGTCGCGGCGCAGCACCGGGATCCGGACGTCGAGCGCGGCCAGCAGCTCCGGCGGCATCAACCCGAGCAGGTACGACCCGGTGGAGTGACGCAGCCCCGGCACCTTGGGGAACGGGTTCTCGGTGCGCGTCGCCCCACCGATCACCTCGGCGGCCTCCAGCACCAGCACGTCCAGCCCGGCCCGAGCCAGCAGGATCGCCGACACCAACCCGTTGTGCCCCGCCCCCACGACCACGACGTCCGCTCGCCCCGGCACCTCACCACCCACCATCCCCGCACCCTAACCCGTTCCCGCCCCGCCGCACGCTTGTTGATCATGAGGTTGGCGGCACTCTTGATCTCCATTCGTGCGGCTAACCTCATGATCAACAGGGTGGAGGGTTCGATTGGTGTTCATGGGGGAGTGGGTTTTGTCGATGGGGTGGGGGGCTTAGCGTCGTGAGGCCCGCCCCCGTCACCCCTGGGAGGTTCTCCGTGGACCGTCGTACCGTGCTGCGTGCCACCGTCGTCGGCGGTGCCGCCGCCTTCTCCGGAAGTCTCTGGGCCGGCGCCGCCCTGGCCGCGCCCGCCCAACCCGGCCCCGGCCCGTACGGCGGCCTGCTCGCCGCCGACGCCAACGGCATCCAGCTGCCGGCCGGCTTCACCAGCCGGGTCATTGCCCGCTCGGGTCAGCGGGTCGCCGGCACCTCGTACGTCTGGCACTGGGCACCGGACGGCGGTGCCTGTTTCCCGGCAGGCGACGGCTGGATCTACGTCTCGAACTCGGAGGTGCCGCTGATCGGCGGGGCCTCCGCGGTGCGGTTCCGCGCCGACGGGTCGATCGCCACCTCGTACCGGATCCTCGGCGGCACCAACGTCAACTGCGCCGGTGGGGCTACCCCGTGGGGCACCTGGCTGTCCTGCGAGGAGGTGCCGCTGGGGCGGGTCTTCGAGACCTGGCCGGACGGCAGCCGTAGCGCCGAGGAGCGGACCCGGATGGGCCGGTTCACCCACGAGGCGGCGGCCTGCGACCCGGACCGTCGGGTGATCTACCTGACCGAGGACGAGAGCGACGGCTGCTTCTACCGCTTCGTCCCCGACACCTGGGGCGATCTGCGCACCGGCCAGGTGCAGGTGCTGTGCGCCCCGGCCAACGCCACCGCCGGCCCGGTGACCTGGCAGGACATTCCGGACCGGGACGGCTTCCCGATCCCGACCCGGTGGCAGGTCGGCGCGGCCAAGCACTTCGACGGTGGCGAAGGCTGCTGGTACGACCGGGGCACCTGCTGGTTCACCACCAAGGGCGACAACCGGGTGTGGGCGTACGACGCGGTCAACCAGCGCATCGACCTGGCGTACGACGACTCGCTGGTGCCGGCAGGCACCGCGCCGTTGACCGGTGTCGACAACATCACCGGCACCTCGGGCGGGGACCTCTACGTGGCCGAGGACGGCGGCAACATGGAGATCTGCGTGATCACTCCGGCCGGGGTGGTGGCGCCGTTCCTGCGCCTGCTCGGCCAGTCCTCCTCGGAGATCACCGGCCCCGCGTTCAGCCCCGACGGCTCCCGCCTCTACTTCTCCTCCCAGCGCGGCACCAGCGGCAACTCGGTCGGCTCCGGCGGCATCACCTACGAGGTCACCGGCCCCTTCCGCCGCTGACCCCAGCTCCGTCCCTGCCCCCAGCTCCGTCCCTGCCCCCAGCTCCGTCCCTGCCCCCAGCTCCGTCGATCATGAAGTTGTTGTCTCGGAGAGCGTTTGCTCAGGGCAACAACTTCATGATCGACGCTGTCACCGACGCTGTCATCCGCGCTGTCATCCGCGCTGTCGGCGGCGGGTGCGCCAGGCGGAGAGGGCCAGGGTGGCGGAGTAGCCGGCCAGCACGATCACGTGGAACAGGTAGAGCCAGAGCAGGATCGCCACGGCGGAACCCACCTCGTCGAGGCCGCCGAAGGGCACGCCCAGGTCGAGTGGCAACGAGGCGAAGAGCACGAAACCGTGCAGGAAGCCGGACAGGTTCGCCGCGGTGAACGAGCCCATTCCCAGCGTGGAGAGCCAGTCCGGCGAGGCCGGGCCGACCACCCGGAACACCCACATCAGCACCGGCGTGAGGACCAGCCACACCGCCAGGAACGACAGCACCACCCCGAGCGCGCCGGCCCAACCGCCGCGCCGGACCAGCCCGGTGGTGGTCGGCAGGGCCAGCAGGATCGACAGCAGCAGCGCCGGGGCCGGTGCCAGCAGCGGCAGCAGCAACAGCCGGCCACGCCAGCCGATCAGGTGTTCGTCGGAGCGGGGCGCGGCGACCGAGACGAACGCCCGGCGCAGCCCTTCGCCGTACAGCGACGCCGGCAACAGCGCGGCCAGCGCCAGCCACGGCGTCAGGCCGACCCCCGCCTCGACCAGTGCGGCCACCGCGTGCGGCGCACCGATCGCGTCCGGCAGGGCCTCCACGGCGTACCCGGTGAGCCGCCGAACCTGGGACGCTCCCGCCAGCAGCGAGGTGAGCCAGATCGCCAGCAGGGCCACCGGCACCACGGCGATCGCACCGTAGAACGTGATCGAGGCGGCGTGCAGTGACAGATCCCGGCCTCGGACCGGGCGGAAAGCCCCATTGGTGATCCGCCTCGTCCGCTCCCACGCACCGCCCATCGCGCTCCATTTCCCCGTCATTCCCGCTGGCAACCATCCCCGTTGCGCGGGTCGCACCCGGCCGACGGATCAGCGGCCGGGTCTGTTCGGTGGACCGGGTCGTGAGGTAGTGAGAAGGCGCCCGGCGACGGGCCTGGCAGGGATGCGGCTGCTCAGGCCCGTCGCCGTTCGGTTCGGTCAGCCGAATGCCCGGTACAGTCGCCAGTCGGCGGAGAGAACAACGCCAGAGCAGGTCGGGTGTCCCGTCGATGTCGATGTCGATGATTGACGACATCGCGGCGCGCCCAGGCGTCGTGGTTCATCAGGGTCGCCTCCGCAAAGGCGGCCCCGGTGTACCGGACAGCACCCAGAACTCCGCGCCGGAGCGTAGCGCCAGGTCGGGCCGTTTGTCGCCGGTGATGTCGCCGACCGCCTTGATCTGGGTCCAGGTCGACGGGTTCGGCGCGTTGGCCGGGAGCGGACGGCTGGGACTACGCGGCCGGCGCGATCACCCGCACCTACGACCTACGTCAACTGTCGGCAGGGCTCCAAGAAGCCCGGCTCGAACAACAGCGAGCACCGGACCGCGGACCTCTGCTGGGGGTCGAAGAACGCCACTCTCTCCCTCGGCGGGATGACCACCGAGCTGGTCCGGGACGACACCACCGGGACCTGGACCACCGCCAACGGTGACGGGTCCACGGTGCAGATGCTCAAGGACACCAGCCTGGACAACGCTTCTACAACTCGGCCGGCGAGGTCTGGTAGACCAACAACGTCTACTTCGCCGAAGGCTCGCCGATCGGCCGGCTGTTCACCCCCGAGTCGGACACGGTGGTGCCCAACGCCACCCGCTACACCTACGACGGCCTCGGTCGGGTGGTCGAGGAACTGCCACTGCTCAACGGCACGGAGTACCCGAGCCGCGCCACCAAGTACAGCTACGGGCTCGACCACTCCACAGTCATCAACCCGGCGGGCGCGGCCTCGTACCGCCTCTACACCGACGGCCTGGGCCGCACCACGCGGGTCGATACCTTCCGCGACGCCGCCCGCACCGACTTCACCTCCATGCGCTACGAGTACGACACGCGCGGGCAACTCGCCGAGGCCACCCACTCGGCCAACCCGGTCCCGTGGACCTGGACGTACGACCAGCGCGGCCGGCTGACCCGGACCACCGACCCGGACACCGGTGCCACCACCATGACGTACGACCACCGGGACCGGCCGCTGACCAGCACCAACGCCCGTGGCATCACGGTCTGGAACGGGTACGACGAGCTGTCCCGCCCCACCCAGCAGCGGCTCGGTGGCAGCGGCGGTGAACTGCTGGCCGAGTACACCTACGACACGGTGGCCGGCGGTAAGGGCCTGCCGGCGACGTCGACCCGGTACACCGACGGCCTGCCGTACACCCAGTCGGTCGGCGGCTACACCGAGGACTACCAGCCGACCTCGACCACGTTGACGCTGCCGGAGTCGATCGCCACCACCTGGGGTCTGAACCGGGACTACCGCTACGACCACACGTACACCGACACCGGACTGACCGAGTCGGCGACGCTGCCGGCGGTCGGCTCGCTGCCCAGCGAGAAGCTGCTGGTCCGGTACACCAGGGACGGCCTGCCGCTGTCGGTGTCCGGCAAGGACTGGTACGGCTCCGAGACGGTCTACTCGCCGTACGGGCAGGTGTTGCGCTCGACGCTGGGCGCGCACCCGTACCGGGTGTGGACCATGGCCTCGTACGACGACGCCAGCGGCGCCCTCACCCGGCAGCAGGTGTTCCGCGAGATCGAGGGCAACCACCTGGTCTCGAACCGTGGTTACTGGTACGACGCCGCCGGCAACGTGACCGCGATCCGTGAGTATGCGGCCGGAATCGCCGAGCGGCAGTGCTTCACCTACGACCCGCTCGGCCAGCTCCGCAACGCCTGGACCTCCCAGGACCAGGCGTCGTGCAGCGCCGGTCCGGGCACCGCGACGGCACCGAACGCGGCGGCGGGCGTCGACGGCACCGGCTACTGGCAGGAGTACGAGTACGACCTGCTCGGCAACCGGACCAAGCTGGTCGAGCGGGACCTGACCGGCCGCACCTCCACCGGCCCGATCGAGACCACCTACGGGTACGGCTACGGCACCGAGGAGGGCGACCAGCCGCGCACCCTCGACGCCGTCACCAAGACCTACACCACGCCGCAGGGCGCGGCCATCGTCTCCGAGGCGAAGCGGCTGTACGAGCTGACCGGCGAGACGAAGTCGGTCACCTCCACCCGCAACGGGGACCAGCAGGAGTTGTCCTGGACGTACGACGGCCAGGTCGAGCGGATCACCGGCTCCGGCACCAAGGGCCGCACCGCGTACCTGGGTCTGGCGAGCAAGTGCATAGACCTGAGTTCCAGCCTGGCCGAGCCGAATCGACCCATCCAGCTGTACACGTGCAACGCGACAATCGCGCAGAAGTGGGCCTTCGTCCCGGCACCGGAGCAGACCAACGCGAACCTGGGCACCCTGTCGATATTCGACTCCTGGTGCGCCCAGCCGGCCGGCACCACCGCCGGGTCGGCGCTGCGCCTGCAACGGTGTGACGGCACGGCGGCGCAGCAGCTGGAGCGGCTGTCGACGGGGCAGTTGAAGCATCCCACCTCCGGCCTGTGCCTGGCGGTGCAGGACGCAGCCATCGCCGACTCCACGCCGATCGTGCTCGCGGCCTGCGCCGGTGGTGCTCCCGAGCAGCTGTGGGAGGCGCAGGACGAGACGCGGCACATCTACGGGCCGGGCGGCACCCGCCTGCTGAAGATCCAGGGTCAGCAGGCCACCCTCGACCTCGGCGAGGCCCAGGT
Organism: Verrucosispora sp. WMMD573; assembly: GCF_027497175.1. NCBI lineage: Bacteria > Bacillati > Actinomycetota > Actinomycetes > Micromonosporales > Micromonosporaceae > Micromonospora > Verrucosispora sp. WMMD573. The sequence continues at coordinate 2,899,302 of NZ_CP114901.1, forward strand.
TTCCGTGCAGAGCGGCGGGATGCTGCTCAACACCCAGCGCAGCTACGCCACGCCGGGCGGGATGGTGACGCGGTACGCCTACGGCACCAGCACCGGATCCAACCTGGTGGCCGTCGCCAGCGACCACCAGGGCAGCCCGTCCGCCGAGGTGGCCCTCGCCAACGGGATGCAGATCCGGATCCGTAAGCAGGATCCGTTCGGCAACCAGCGGATCGCCGACACACCGGCCAATCTCCAGACCAACCGGGGCTTCCTCGGCGCGGTCCGCGACGACACGTCGGGCTTCGTACCGTTGGGTGCCCGGCTGTACGACCCGGAGGTGGGTCGGTTCCTCTCCGCGGACCCGGTGCTGGACCTGACCGACCCGGTGCAGAACAACGGCTTCACGTACGCCCACAACAACCCGGTCACCCACTCCGACCCGTCGGGCCTGTCGGTGGCGTTGACCGCGTCGGAGACGGCGGCGGCGCTGGCTGGTGCAGGCTTGTCGTCGGCGATGATCGCTCAGGCGCAGGCCAACATGGGCCGCTCGCTGATCTCGGTCATCCTGGATTCGGCGTGGTACATCCTCAAGGAGTTCATCGGCATCAACGACGCCCTGAACTGCTTCGGCGGTGACATGTGGGCGTGCGGCAGCCTCATCCTCAACGCCATCCCCTGGACAAAGGTCGCCAAGATTCCGGCGGTGATCCGGGCGGTCAACCGTACGATCAACGCGATCCAGGCATGGCAGGCGGCGAAACGGGCCGCCGAGGCGGTGCTGGCGGCGGCACGAGCTGCCGAGGCCGCCGCGTTGCAGGCCAAGAAGCTCGCCATCGAACGGGCCAAGAAGGCTGCCCAGGCGGCGAAGAAGAAGGCCGCCGACAAGGTCAACTCGACAAGCAACAAGGCGACCCAGTCGGCGAAGAAGACGGGTAACGGCCCGCAGAAGGAAGCCCAGGCCAAGTCCAACCCGAAGGGCTCGTCGGCGGCGTCCGGCGGCGCCGGCGGCAAGGGCGGCGGCGGTAGCGGTGGCGGTGGCAAGGGCGACTCAAAGCCGGGCGGTTCCTCCGGTGCCTCCAACCGCAGTAACGGCGGCTCCAGCGGCAACAATGGCGGTTCGTCGGGTGGTGGATCCTGTGAGCGCCCCGGCAACAGCTTCGTGCCGGGCACCAGGGTGCTCATGGCCGACGGCTCAACCAAGGCGATCGAGGACGTCGAGCCCGGCGACAAGGTGGTGGTCACCGATCCGGAGACCGGCCGTACCGAGGTGGACACGGTTACCGCCACGATCACCGGCGACGGCGTCAAGGACCTGGTGAAGGTCGTCATCGACACCGACGGCGATCACGGCAGCGAGACCGCCGAGGTCACCGCCACCGACGGTCACCCGTTCTGGGTACCCGAACTGGGCGAGTGGATCGACGCCACCGACCTCCAGCCCGGCCAGTGGCTTCGAACCAGCGCCGGCACCTACGTCCAGATCACCGCGATCGACCGCTGGAGCGTCCCCCGCGCCACCGTCCACAACCTAACCGTCGCCAACACCCACACGTACCATGTGGTAGCGGACAGAACTTCGATCCTCGTCCATAACTGTGGGGGTTCGCTTGCGGGGCATTCTGACGATTGCCAGTGCGACAAAGCCCCTCGCTTTGAGGTGGATGGGGACGGGGTCACGGTTGATCGGCAGAAGACCGACTACGACGAGCCCAACCAACGTCGGCGCGATGGTGTCGAAAAGAAGGTCGACAGCATTCAGGAAGGTGCCGAGTTCTTTGCGCAAGTATATGAGAACACCGGAGCTCCGCCAGTGGCCGATGTGGCCGTCGGGGACGCTGTCGGAAATATCGGTATCGTATTGTACGCAATTGGTTTGGGGGTAAAGCGCATCCTTCAGGGTGGCTACAAGGGAAAGCATCGAAGATGAGTGACGTTTTTGGTCCCAGGTCGCTGATGGCGCAATTTATGATGGCCACGATCCTTCGTGACAATGAGTCCCGGGATAGGGTCAAAGCGAAGTTGGTATCGACGGGCTGGCGGGACGCGGATGGCTTGGTTGACGGCGCGCTGGCTGTGGCGCTAGCTGGGCATTTCGCGACTCCCCCGAAGTTGTCTGACGTTAAGAAGCTGTCCCGAAAAATTGTCAAAAAGTTCCCGGATCCTCGAATGAAAGAAGGGGAGGTGGAGCTAGTCGTTCGTTCCGCGCTGGGGGAAAGCGCAGACTTGTCCGCCATTCCAAGTGGAAGGGTGGAAGGACTTAAGATGCTTATTTTTGCCGGAATGGCAAGCGTGAGAGGTCTTTCGAAAGTTGAGGTAAGCCAGCTCCTAATCGAGGCTGAACGATGGGCCTCGGAGCGTGGATACCGGCCGACGCTGATGACGGAGTCGCAGACGGACAGGTAATCCTGATGGCCGCCCGGTGCGGGTGCCTGCTCCTAATTGTGAAGGACGGATTGGCTGACACGCCGGCCAATCTCCAGACCAACAGGGCTCCTCGGAGTGGTCCGGTGCTCGTCGCCAACGCCACGGAGCCGTTGCCGGCCCTGACCGGCCGGATCTGCGTTGCGGGCATCCTCGCTGGGGCGATGGTGCCACTGCCGTTGCTGCTGCGTTTGCTGACCGGTTGGCCTCCGCAACGTGTAGCGGTAATCGTTGTGCCGATCGTCGCGGTGGTCGTGATGTTTGGCGGCATCCCGTGGGCCATCCGCTACGCCGTACGCCGGGTGCCGAGGCGAGGCTCCTCATCGGCAGGCACACCGCCGTGGACACCACCCGACCCACCGTGGCCGCAAACCAATGACGAGCCACGCACCGCCTGATCGGGTGGTGCCCAACGGCCAGGCAGGTGCCCGGGTGGTCGCCGGGGCGGGGCAGCGTCGCCAGCGGGTGTCGAAGGTGGCGGCGGGGCATGTGGGGGCGTCGGAATGGTACCGCGTGGTACGGTGCGGTACATGGCGAAGATTACGCTGCGGGAGTTTCGCGATGGCGTGGGTCGGGTGCTGGAGGGGATCGAGCGCACCGGTGATCCGGTGATCATCACCAAGTACGAGCGACCCGTGGCTGTCCTGATCGGCATCGACGAGTGGGAGGAGATCGAGGCGTTCCGGGACCGCCGGGATTCGGCGGTGATCGCTCGTTCCCGTGCCGAGGGTCAGTTCGTGCCGCTGTCGGCGGCTCTGGAGTCGCTAGGGGTCGATCCTCGCGAGGTGGAGGCGCTGCTGGCTGACCGGCCCGGCGGTGCGGCGGCGTGAAGGTTCAGATCGACCGGAACGTGCTGGTCTGGCTGCACAAGCAACCTCGCCACGTTTTTCTGACCGTCCTGAGTGCGATCCTCGGCTTGGTCGCCGATCCTTCGCCGCAGAACTCAACCGAGATGCGCGATGGATCTGGGCGTCGTCTGCGCGTCGGCGACTACCGGGTCCTCTACCGGCTCGACGACGACGAACTCACCATCCACGATGTCGGGCATCGCAAGGACGTTTACTCGTAGGCCGTCGGAGCTGGCGCGCAGGTGCCCGGGTGGTCGTTGGGGCGGGGGCAGCGTCCGGGGCCGTCGAGTGGGGTGTCGCACCAGACTCGGGTACGCCGGCTTTGGTGGTCTTCCTCGCTGAGGGTGGTTTCGCCGAAGTCGATGACCGTCAGGTGGCCGAGGGAATCTCGGAGGGCCACGGCGAGTGCGGTCGCCTCGTCGGAGCGGATCAGTGTGGTGGGTAGGTGGATGACCCACCGAGGCGGGTTCATCGGGAGTCGCGACTGTGGTGGCGGTGGGCGGCCTGGCGGGACTGCCATTGGCGCAGCGCCTGGCGGATGCGTTCGGCTTCGGTGTTGGCGGTGGTCAGTTCGCGGTGTAGGCGTTCCAGCTCGTCGGCGAGCCGGTTGAGGTAGGCGTACACCTGGGTTGGGTCGAGGCCGCGCCAACGGGTGTCGAAGGTGGTAGCGCGGGCGTGCTGGGGAAGTGGGCGCTCCCCGGACAGGTAGATCATGGGCGGGAGGCTTCCTGCTCGGCGAGCATCGTCTGGATTTCCTGATCGGTGAGGCCGCGCATGGTGAGGATGCGGCGGCCCCAGCGGTGCAGGCGGCAGGGGTGGGTTGCCCGGTCGTTGCGGCAGCGTTGGCCGTCGGGCCATTGTTCTGCGGCGTGCACGCTTATCGCCCGGAGCGCGAATGTGACATCTTCGGCGGTGATGTAGGGAGGCAGCGGAATCTCGCCGAAGGCTTCGTCGATCGAATCCATGGTCCTCCTCTGTGGAATGGTCGCGGGGCCGGAGCGGATGCCGGGATGAGGTTCGTGGGAGGCGTCCGCTCCGGCCCTGACCTGCCAGGGGGATTGGCTGGTCATCCACGATGGTCATTTCACTACTGGCCTGGCGCAATGTTTTGCGCGAGAATGCGAATCAAGGGATGAGGTGCCTTACGCGACAACAGCAGAGGAGATGACGTGGACGACCCGGGAAGCACCGTCCCGCGTAGGCAACTCGGCAGGTATTTGAGAGAACTTCGCGAAAACGCGCACGTAACTGTGGTCGCGGCCGCGAAGGAACTGGAATGGTCGACGCCGCGAATCTGGCGGTACGAAACCGGCCAGGTCCCCATGCACCCGAACGACGTGGAGGCCATGTGCCGGGTGTACGGTGCGACCCCCGAGACCATCCAGACCATGCGGTCGCTGGCCCGGGAAACCAAGGCGCACGGCTGGTGGCACAGCTACGGCGAGGCGATCGAGGACTGGTTCAAGCTGTACGTCGGCTTGGAGGCCGCCGCGACAAAGATCCGAAAGTACGAGGCCGACCTGGTACCCGGCCTGTTGCAGACGGTCGAGTACATGACTGAGGTCATCGCGACGAACCATCCGGATCTGTCCCAGGCCGAACAGCAGGTCAAGGTAGATGTTCGACTGCGCAGACAACGTCTGCTGGCTCGGGCGGTACCCCGCGCGCCCTACTACGACGTGATTCTCAGCGAGGCGGTGCTACGTCGGCCGCTGCGTGACCGGGCGGCGATGGCCCGGCAACTCGACGCGCTGGTGGTGGCGGGTCGCCAGCACAACATCAAGATCCGGGTACTTCCGTTGGCCGCCGGGCTGTTCCGCTCGGCCGATACGGGCACCTTCACCATGCTCGACTTCCCCGCCGACGTGCGGGAACCGGAGCCGACCACGATCTACATGGACGGTCCGTGCGGCGCGGTCTACCTTGACAAGCCGCACGAGATCCGGACCTACGAGGAAGTTTGGCGCTCGCTCGGCGAGCGGGCGCTCGACGTCGATGACTCCCGTGAGTTGATCACGGCAATCGCGAAGGAGATGACCCATGAGACGTGACGGAGCGTGGCGCACGTCGTCCCGGTCCGGCAGCGGTGAATGCGTCGAGGTGGCCGGCTTTGTCGACGCGGTCGGCGTACGCGACAGCAAGGACCGGCAGGGCGCGGAGCTGAGCTTCGCCGCGACAAGCTGGACCCGGTTCGTCGCCGCCACCCGCGCAGGCCGCTTCGCCCCCCGCACCTGAACCTGGCATGACCCGCCCGGTGCCGACCGAACCCGGTCGGCACCGGGCCGTGTCTTCGCGGTGCCGGGCCGGTCGGAGCATGATCAGGAAACCGGTTCGGTGGAATTGTGGTCTCCACGGCGCCGGGAGGCTGCCGGATGGCCGCAACGGTGTCGATCACAACCTGAATCGGGCTATGCGCGGTGCCAAGGCGGGACATGGATGTGAGATCTGACCGGTAAATGACCTGTACCGCGGCGGGTTTGGGGCGTGCGGGACTGGCCTTGTGTCGATTGGCTGGGGTTGGGGTGGGTGTGGGTCAGGTGGTTGGTTGCAGGGTGATGGTGTGGCCGAGGGCTTCGAGTTGCCGGATCAGGCTGTTGATCTTGCGGGTGGTGTTGACGCGGCGGTCGTGGTAGTCCGCGCCGAGGTCGTGGAAACGGGTGGTGGGGTTGGCCAGCAGGTGCCAGATGGTCACGAGTATGGATCGGGCGACGGCGACGAGGGCTTTGCCTTTGCCTCGGCGTTTGACCACGCGTCGGTAGCGTTCGGACAGGAACGTTGTCTTGCCGCGGGCGGCGCTGGCGGCGGCGATACCGAGTGCGCCTTTGAGGTAGGGGTTGCCTTTGCCGGTCTTGCCCGGGGTGTGGGTGGTGCCGGACTGGATGGTGCGTGGGCATAGTTTCGCCCAGGACACCAGGTGTCCGGCGGTGGGGAACCGTGTCATGTCCAGGCCGATCTCGGCGATGATCAGTTGTGCGGACTCGGTGCTGATTCCCGGGATCTCGGCCAGCCGTGTGCGGGCGTCTGGCCGCGGGATGTCCCCGTCGGGGGAGGGTGGATCGATGTCGTCGAGCAACTGCCCGATCCGTGTGGTGAGCTTCGCGATCTCGGCGTCGAGGCGGTCGATCTGGTCGAGCAGGATCCGGGCCAGCTCACCGTGATGGGCGTCGAACCGGCCGGTGAGTGCCTCGATCAGGGCGGTGTGTTTGCCGCGCATCCGGCCACGGGCCAGGCCGGCGAGGGCCTGCGGATCACGTTGGCCGGCGATCAACGCCTCGACCATGTCCCGCGTCGAGACCGTCTTCAGGGTCGACGCCACCGACGAGACCTTGATCAGGGCATCTTCGAGGAGTTTCTCCAACCTCGACCAGTAACGGGTGCGGTCCCGGACCAGATCCACCCGCATCCGGGTGTAATCGCGTAACACCCGCACCGGCGCCGGGGGCACGAACGACGGCCGTAACAGGCCCTTCTCGGTGAGTTTGGCCAACCACACCGCGTCCAGCTTGTCGGTCTTCGCCCGCCCGGGCACGTTCTTGACGTCACGGGCGTTGACCAGTTGCACATCCAACCCGGCAGCTTCGAACAGGTAAAACCAGATCCGCCAGTAGTCCGACGTGCTCTCCACAGTGACCTTCTCCACCCCCGCCGCCACCAGATTCCCCGCAAGGTCACTGACCGCCTTCGTGGTCGCCGCCACCTGCCACACCCGGCTGACACGCCGCCCGCTCGGACCAGACCCGCGGGTGCACACCATCCCCGACTCCTTGGCCACGTCGACCGCGCACACCCGCGCCAGGACCTGCTCAGACTCCGCGTCCGCAATCTCCTCGGGCACTCCACGCATCCTCACCCACACCCCCTCACTCACCGCGCAATCGATATGAAAGGCGGTCGCCCGGGGGCCTCGGTCGGGAACCGAAAATCTGACCGGCGTGCTCGAAGCAACAGTGCGTGACCCTTCAGGTCCGGGCCCCGGCGTCAGACTTGGACACGGCCTCAAACAGGCCAAGATCTCACGACGTCGGCGGGCGACCTACCCACCATTTTCACGCCTGCGAGGCGTCCCGAAAGACCGGGTGACTTGGACAGTTTCCGTTAGGCGCTAACGGAAACTGTCCAAGATTTGCTGGCGAGTCCTCAGTTTGACCCGTTGACGCTGTGAAAGGTTGACGGCGTGCAGCGAGCGAGGATCGCATCTGCCTTTTTGAGGTGGTGCCGTCCGGGACTCGCGGTGGAGAGCGAGCGCTGCGTCGGGCGTGCTGCTGGAGAGCAACGGACCGAGGATCGGGGTCTCGCGTGGGACCGAGGGTCGGGGTCTCGCGTGGTTGTCTCGTGGTCACCGCTGGCGGCAGCCGCCGCTGGCACCACCTTCGCGATGAATCGGCCCTTCGACTTCTCGGTCGACCCGGCAGACCTGCTCGACGACGAGGCACCGCAGGATGCTGACTCGACGGAAGGCCCGGTCCCGCCGGAGGCGGACCGGGAAGGGAAGTAGCTTTCCTTCCTTCAGAGACGCCCTTGCGCGACCTCAGGCGCAACAAGGTGCCCTGCCTTGCGCTCAGCGGCGGTGCGTAACAATGGGCGGCGTGACGTCCCCCCGTGATCTTGTGCTGCTGGGTTGTACCGGGTCGATCGGTACGCAGGCCATCGACATCGTGCGGCGCAACCCGGAGCGATTCCGGGTGGTGGCGCTGGGTGCCGGTGGCGGCAACATCGGGCTGCTCGCCGCCCAGGCGCTCGAACTCGGTGTCGACGTGGTCGGGGTGGCCAAGGCGTCCGCCGCGCAGGACCTTCAGCTGGCGTTCTACGCCGAGGCGAGCCGGCGGGGCTGGGCGAGCGGCGAGTTCAAGCTGCCCAAGATCGTGGCCGGGCCGGAGGCGATGACCGAGCTGGCCCAGTGGCCGTGTGACGTCGTGCTCAACGGGGTGGTGGGGTCGCTCGGGTTGGCGCCGACCCTGGCGGCGCTCCGCGCCGGGCGTACGCTCGCGCTGGCCAACAAGGAGTCGCTGGTGGCCGGCGGCTCGCTGGTCAAGGGCGCGGTGACGCGGCCGGAGCAGATCGTCCCTGTCGATTCGGAGCACTCGGCGTTGGCCCAGTGCCTGCGCGGCGGCACCCGGGGTGAGGTCCGCCGGCTGGTGGTGACCGCCAGCGGTGGGCCGTTCCGGGGTAGGCGGCGCGACGAGCTGACGGCGGTGACCCCGGAGCAGGCGCTGGCCCACCCGACCTGGACCATGGGGCCGGTCGTCACGATCAACTCGGCGACCATGGTCAACAAGGCGCTTGAGGTGATCGAGGCGCACGAGCTGTTCGACGTGCCGTACGCCGACATCACCGTGATGGTGCACCCCCAGTCGGTGATCCACTCGATGGTCGAGTTCGTCGACGGGTCGACGTTGGCGCAGGCCAGCCCGCCGGACATGCGGCTGCCGATCGCCCTGGGCCTCGGCTGGCCGGACCGGGTGCCGGAGGCCGCCGCCGCCGTCGACTGGACCACGGCGCACACCTGGGAGTTCGCGCCGCTTGACGACGAGGCGTTCCCGGCGGTGGCGCTGGCCAAGGCGGCCGGGGAGGGCGGTCGATGCCGGCCGGCGATCTACAACGCGGCGAACGAGGAGTGCGTGGCGGCGTTCGTCGCCGGGCGGCTGCCGTTCCTCGGCATCGTCGACACGTTGCAGCGCGTGTTGGAGGAGGCTCCCGATTTCGGCGAACCGGGTACCGTCGAGGACGTACTCGAAGCCGAGTCGTGGGCGCGCGCACACGCGCAGGAGATCATCGCTGCTGCGGTGGAAGGAGCTTGATGTCGTTCGCGTTCGGGGTGGTGCTGTTCGCCCTCGGCATTCTCATCTCGGTGAGCCTGCACGAGGCCGGGCACATGCTCACCGCCAAGGCCTTCGGCATGAAGGTCACCCGCTACTTCGTCGGCTTCGGCCCCACCCTCTGGTCGTTCAAGCGCGGCGAGACCGAGTACGGGATCAAGGGCATCCCGCTCGGTGGCTTCTGCAAGATCGTTGGGATGACGCCGCAGGACGACGACGTCGAGCCCGGTGACGAGAAGCGGGCCATGTGGCGCTACCCGGTGTGGAAGCGCACCATCGTGATGTCCGCCGGGTCGGTCACCCACTTCGGGTTGGCGATCTTCGCCGCCTGGCTGGCCGCGATGACCTTCGGCCTGCCCAACCCGGACCGCCCGACCACCGAGGAGCAGATCCGCAGCGAGCCGGCGGTGATCGCCCTCCAGGACTGCGTCCTGCCGGACACCACCTACCGCGAGTGCACCCCGAGCGACGCCGCCAGCCCGGCCGCCGCGGCCGGGCTCCGGAACGGCGACCGGATCACCTCGTTCAACGGCACCCCGGTCACCAACTACGGCGACCTGCTCACCGCCCTACGGACCGCCAGCCCGGGTGCCACCGCCACCCTCGGCTACGAGCGCGACGGCCAGGCCGGCACCGTCGACACCGTGCTGGGCACCACCAAGCGCCCCCCGATCGACAACCCGGACGGGCCGGTCACCGACGTTCCCGCGCTCGGCATCGGCCTGATCATCAGTACCCCCGGCCTGGTCAGCTACGGCCCGGTGGAGGCGGTCGGCGCGACCAGCACCTTCATCGGCGACATGGCGGTGGCCACCGCGCAGGCGTTGCAGCGGCTGCCGGAGAAGATCCCCGCGCTGTGGACCGCCATCACCGGCGGCGAGCGGGACATCGACACCCCGATCAGCGTGGTCGGCGCGAGCGTCCTCGGTGGCGAGGCGGTCGCCAACAACGCCTGGGAAATCTTCGTCATGCTGTTCATCTCGCTGAACTTCTTCATCGGGGTGTTCAACCTGCTGCCGCTGCTGCCACTGGACGGCGGCCACATCGCCATCGCCTGGTTCGAACGGGCCCGTTCCTGGCTGTACGCGCGGCTGCGCAAGCCCGACCCGGGTCGGGTGGACTACTTCAAGCTGATGCCCTTCACGTACGTGGTGATCCTGATCGGTGGGGTGTTCACCCTGCTCACCATCACCGCGGACGTGGTCAACCCGATCACCCTCTTCCCAAAGTGAGTGCCTGAAGTGACCGCTGTCAGTCTCGGTATGCCGCCCGTACCGCCGCCGCCGCTCGCGCCCCGCCGGGCCAGCCGCCAGATCATGGTCGGGTCCGTGCCGGTCGGCGGCGGCGCGCCGGTGTCCGTCCAGTCGATGACCACCACGTTGACCGCTGACGTGAACGCCACCCTTCAGCAGATCGCGGAGCTGACGGCGTCCGGGTGCCAGATCGTCCGGGTCGCGGTGCCCAGCCAGGACGACGTCGAGGCGCTGCCGGCGATCGCCAAGAAGTCGCAGATCCCGGTGATCGCGGACATTCACTTCCAGCCGAAGTACGTCTTCGCCGCGATCGACGCCGGGTGCGCGGCGGTCCGGGTCAACCCGGGCAACATCCGCCAGTTCGACGACAAGGTCAAGGAAATCGCGGCAGCGGCCTCCGCCGCCGGTACGCCGATCCGGATCGGGGTCAACGCCGGCTCGCTGGACAAGCGGCTGCTGGCCAAGTACGGCAGGGCCACGGCGGAGGCGCTCGTCGAGTCGGCGCTGTGGGAGTGCTCGCTGTTCGAGGAGCACGGCTTCCGGGACATCAAGATCTCGGTGAAGCACAACGACCCGGTGGTGATGATCCGGGCGTACCGGCAGCTCGCCGAGCAGTGCGATTACCCGCTGCACCTCGGCGTGACCGAGGCCGGGCCGGCGTTCCAGGGCACCATCAAGTCCGCGGTCGCCTTCGGGGCGCTGCTGGCCGAGGGGATCGGCGACACCATCCGGGTGTCGCTGTCCGCGCCGCCGGTCGAGGAGATCAAGGTCGGCAACCAGATCCTGGAGTCGCTCGGCCTGCGTGAGCGCGGCCTGGAGATCGTCTCCTGCCCGTCCTGCGGGCGGGCCCAGGTGGACGTCTACAAGCTGGCCGAGGAGGTCACCGCCGGCCTGGAAGGGCTGCCGGTGCCGCTGCGGGTCGCCGTGATGGGCTGCGTGGTCAACGGTCCCGGTGAGGCCCGCGAGGCCGACCTGGGGGTGGCCTCCGGCAACGGCAAGGGGCAGATCTTCGTCAAGGGCCAGGTCATCAAGACGGTGCCCGAGGGGCAGATCGTGGAGACCCTCATCGAGGAGGCGCTGCGGCTGGCCGACGAGATGGGCGCCGAACTGCCCGAGGAACTGCGCGACCTGATCCCCGGCGCCACCGTCACCGTGCACTGACGACGCGACAGGCGGGCGAGGGCGACCGGCCCGAGCGCGATCGGCAGGGTCGTGGGCGGCGCGGGCGCGGCCGGACGTACGAGGGCGGCCATCCACTGGGTGGCCGCCCTCGGCGCGTACCGGGTCACTCGGATTCGGCGAGGATCGCGTACAGCTTGCGGCGGGTCTCGTCGAGCACCTGGGCGGCGCGTTCCCGCTGATCGTCGGTGCCCGTCATCATCACCTGGCGCAGCGCCTGCATCGCCTGCATGCCGGCGTGACGAATGTCGTGCCAGCTGTTGATGGTGTCCTCCGCGACCTCCGCCCAGGGCGGCGTCTGGGCCGCCTCGTCGGCCTCGGCGCGGCCCTGCTCGGTGAGGGTGAACCGCTTCCGGCCACCGCCGGACTCCTCGGTGGCGACGACGACGCCCTCGTCTTCCAGCAACTGGAGCGTTGGGTAGATCGAACCGGGGCTCGGCCGCCAGCTTCCGCCGGTGCGCGAGTCGATTTCCTGGATCATCTCGTAGCCGTGCATCGGCCGCTCGGTGAGCAAAGCCAGTACGGCGTTGCGGACGTTGGGCCGGCGTCCCCGGCCCCGTCCGCGACCGCCCCGACCGTGCCCGAACCCGTGCCCGCCCGGCGGAAACGGCGGCCCCGGCGGGAAGGGCGGAAAACCGAACCCCCGCATCCGCCCTTCGTGCAGCCCATGCCCACGTCGATGGAACTTCATCAGACTGTTCTCCTTCGCGACACTATCACTGATGCATCAACGATATATCGCCAACACAACGCCGACAACTCACTGCCGCCCGCCCCGCCTTGTTGACCAAAAGTTTGGGTCGAGATGGAGGCCCGCGGACGGCGAAAGCTCCTTGATCAAGGGGGTGGGAGGGGGAGCGGGTGGGGTGGGGTTGCGGTCTGCCGACAGAAAGTGAACGAATCTGGCAGGCTGGTAACCGTGCTGACGGCGCCGGTGCGGCAAATCGGGGAATCGGAACGGCGTGCGGTCGAGCGGCTGCTCGATCTCGACCCGTTCGCTAGCGCGCAGGTCGCGGAGCGGGTCGCCGCGCGTGGGCTGGCCTGGTGGCGGGCCGAGGGCCGGGTCCTGGGGTACGGTTCCCGCCGCCACCTCGAATCCGTCTGTTGGCTCGGCGGCAACCTCACCCCGGTGCTGGCCGGCCCACAGGCCATTGCCGCCTTCGCCGACCTGCTGGCCGGCGAGGAACGGCTCTGCTCCTCGATCGTCGGGCGCGCCGACGCCGTGCTGCAACTGTGGGAGCGGCTCTCCGACACCTGGGGACCGGCCCGCGACGTACGCCCGAACCAGCCGTTGCTGGTCACCGACGCGCTGCCCTCGATCCCCGTCGACCCGCAGGTACGCCGGGTGCACAGCGGCGAACTCGACAGGCTCTTCCCGGCGGCCGTGGCGATGTACACCGAGGAGGTCGGCATCTCACCGTTGGTCGACGACGGCGGGCGCGGGTACCGGCGCCGGGTCACCGAGATGATCCGCTCGGGTCGGGCGTACGCCCGCTTCGTCGACGGCCGGGTGGTGTTCAAGGCCGAACTGGCGGTCGTCACCCGGCGCACCGCGCAGGTCCAGGGGGTGTGGGTGGCACCCGAGTGGCGCGGGCGGGGCATCGCCACCGCCGCGATGGCGGCGGTGGTCCGTGACGCGCTGGCCCGGGTCGCCCCGACGGTCAGCCTGTACGTCAACGACTTCAACCTGCCCGCCCGGCGGGTCTACCAGCGCTGCGGCTTCCGCCCGGTCGGCGCGCTGGCGACCGTGCTGTTCTGAGCCGGCCCGCCGGTCGGCGGAGATCCTCGTCACGCCCCGCCACCGGCGAAAATGCGTTGAGTCAGGCGGCCGGGCGAAGCAGGCTGGAAACTCCGCCACCAGACCGGAGGAAACCGACGCATGCGCCTGCTCCGTGATCTGTGGGTCACCTCCTCGCGTCGGATGACCCTGGTGGTCGTCCTGATCCTGCTCGGCGGCATCGGCCAGGCGGCCACCGCCGCGCTCGCCGGGCCGGTGCTGCTGAATCGCTCCGTCGGGTTCTTCCTGCTGCTGTCGGTGGCGTTGGTCGCGGCGGTCGTCAGCGACCTGGTGGTCAGCCTGGTGATGGCCGGCGTGACCGCCGACTGGTCCGCCGACCTGCGTCGCCGACTGTGCCGGGTGGCGCTGGGGCAGCCCGTACCCACCCTGGAGACGACCCCGGTGGGGGAGATGCTCGACCGCATCGACGGCGACGTCTACGACGTCGCCTCCGGGGTGCGCGGTCCCGGCGTACGGCTGGCCCAGGCGCTGGCCGTCGGCCTGCTGTCCACGCTCGTCGCGCTCACCGTCTGGTGGCCGGCCGGGATCGGCATGCTGCTGCTCTGCGTCCTGCTCGCGGTCACCCTGCGCCGTCCAGCCGCCCGGATCGCCCCGGCCCGGATGCACGAGGAGGCGGCCTGGTCGGATCTCGCGGCGGTGATGGAGGAGGCGATCCACGGCCAGGACGACGTACGCACGAGTCTGGCCCGGCCGTACGTGCTTCGCCTGTACGCCCGCCGGGCAGCCGAGGTGCTGCGCCGGGGCCTGCGGGTGTGGCAGATGTCGGCGCAGGTCAACACCGTCGCCGCCGGGGTGACCCGGGCCGGGGTGGCGGTGGTCGTGCTCGGCGGGGTGTGGGCGTTGACCACCGGCCGGGTCGACGCCGCCCGGATGACCGCGATCTGGCTGCTCGCGCTCTCCCTCGGCATGACCGTCGAGCACGTCAGCCGGATGGTGCCGGAGGTGCAGTACGCCCTCGGCGCGTGGGGGCGGGTCCAACTGCTCTCGGCGGCGCCGCAGGAACCCATCGGCGGTGCCGCCCCCAGCGACGGCGACCTGGTCATCCGCGACCTCACCTACCGGTACCCGAGCACCGGCCCGGACGCCGATCGCGGGCCGGCGCTGCGTGACATCGACCTGACCTTCGTGCGGGGCCGCTCGTACGCACTGGTCGGCCGGACCGGGTCGGGCAAGTCGACGCTGGCCAAGTTGCTCACCCGGGCGGTCGACGTGCCACCGGGGACGGTCCTGCTGGGCGGGCGTGACGTGCTCGACCTCGACGTGGAGCAGCTGCGCCGGTGGATCGCCGTGGTGCCGCAGCGTACCGAGATCCTCGCCGGCACCCTCGCCGAGAATGTGGCGCTGTTCGATCCCGAACTGCTCGACGCCGCCGCGCGGGCCCTGGACGAGCTGGGGCTGGCCAACTGGATCGCGGAGCTGCCGGCCGGCCTGAACACCCGCCTCGGCGAGGGCGGCCACGTGCTCTCGGCCGGTCAGGAGCAGCTGGTCGCCTTCGCCCGGATCCTGGTCCGGGATCCGCACGTGGTGATCCTCGACGAGGCCACCGCCCGGCTCGACCCGGTCACCGAGACCCGGGTGCAGCAGGCCACCGAGCGCCTGCTGCACGACCGGATCGGCATCGTCATCGCCCACCGGCTGTCGTCGGTGAGCCGCTGCGACGAGGTGGTGGTGCTGGCCGACGGCGCGGTGGTCGAGGCCGCACCGCTGGCCGAGTCGCGGCGCTTCGCCGAACTCCTCGCCGCCGGTCACGCGGGTGGTGTCGCGGGAGATGCTGCCGGTCATGCGGGTGGTGCTGCCGGCGACGTCGAGGTCGACCTGCTGGCCGGGTCGGGCTGGTCGCGGCCGGAACCGGTGCTGGTCGGTGCCCATCCGGCGGACGCGGCGATCGCAGCCGACTCGGGCGACCCGAGAGGGCTGCTGATCGCGGACATCCGGCCCCCCGGTCTGCCGGAGGCGAGCGATCCGCTGGCCGACGCCGTGCGGACGGACCCGCCGACCGGAGCCGTCGTACCTGCCACACCCGTGGTCGGACCCGAGCCGGTCGAGCCGGCGGAGGGCCGGGAGACCGGGGGACACGAGGTGGGCGGACGTGAGCTCGGCGGACCGCCACTCGACCAGAGGACGGGCGGCACTGGCGACCAGCGACCCGCCTCCCGGGCACGGACCCTGCGGGAGATCGGTCGGCTCTGCCTCAACGATCCCCGGTACGGCGCGGCGGCGGTGGGCATCTTCGCCGTGCTGGCGATCCTCGGCCTGGACGGGCCGGTGCTCGCCTGGTTGTGGGCCGACGTGGTCGACGGCACCGGCGACCCCTGGCTGCCCGCCCTGGGCATCGCGGCTGGGCTGATCATCGCCATCCCGGCGCACTACTGGACCCACCTGTGGTTCCCGGCCTGGTGGGTACGGCAGATGCTGCGGATAAGCGCGCGCCTGGTGCACGGCCAGACCGGCCCGCGCCGGGTCAGCCGGCACACCCCCGCCGAGGTGGTGGCCCAGGGCGGCGACACCGAGCGGGTCGTCCAACTCGCCGACAACGTGCTCGACCAGACCGTCGGCCTGATCCTGCTGGTCGCCATGACGTTGATCACCGACAGCGTGGTGCCGGGACTGTTCTTCCTCGGCACCATGGTGCTCTCCGGGCTGGCCGCCACGGCGTTCGGGCCGAGGCTGGAACGGGCGGCACGGGACACCGTCGCGGCGCGGGCGGCCTTCGCCACCGCCCTGGTCTCGACCCTGTCGGCGGCGCGCACGGTGAAGCTGGCCGGGGCCACCCGACCGGTGCTGACCCACCTCGCCAACCTCGACACCGTGCGCAGCGAACGGCAGCGCCGGGAGATCGCCGTGCAGGTCTGGGCGCGCTCCACGCCGGCAGTGGCCAGCGGGCTGTTCCCGATCGGCGTGTGGGCGTTGTTCCTGGCCGGCGGGCTCTCCGCCGGGGCGGCTCTGGTCTCGGTCGCCACGTTGGGCGCGGCCCGCTGGTTCGCCTGGACCACCGCCTCGTTGATCTCCCAGGTGCCGTCGGCGCGGGTATGGACCCGGCGGACGGCGGAGATGACCGGGATCGAGGCGTACTCGGCCCGGGTGCCCGGGGTAGACCTGGCGGCCGGCACGGCTCCGGCCCCGACGGCGCCACCGCGTAACCCGCTGCGGCGGCTGGAACTGGTCGGTTTCGGCGTCCGGCACACCGACGGCACCGTCGCCGTACGCGACGTGGACCTCACCGTGGCACGCGGTCAACTGGTCCTCGTGGTCGGACCGGTCGGCTCGGGCAAGTCGTCGCTGCTGCGGGCCCTCGCCGGCATCGCCCCGCACACCGGGCTGCTGAGCTGGAACGACGAGCCGGTGACCGAGCCGGAGCTGTTCCTGCGTCCCAACCAGGTCGGCTACGTCGGTCAGTTGCCCCGGGTGCTCTCCGGCACGGTCGCCGAGAACATCACCCTCGGGCATCAGGTGGACGCCGCGCACGCGGTCAGCACCGCCCAGCTCGAACACGACCTGGCCGCCACCGGCAGCGGGCTGGGCCTGCTCATCGGGCACAAGGGCACCCGGTTGTCCGGTGGGCAGCTGCAACGGCTGGCGCTGGCTCGGGCGCTGGCTCCACGTACCGAGCTGCTGGTGGCCGATGACGTCTCCTCCGCGCTGGACGTCACCACCGAGCTGGCGCTGTGGCAGGCGTTGCGGGACCGCGGTGTCACAGTGGTCGGCTCCACCTCGAAACGAGCCGCCCTCGTGCGGGCCGACCACGTGGTGGTGCTCGTCGCCGGCACGGTGGCCGCCCAGGGCCCCTGGCGTGACCTGGAACAGCACTGGGGCCACCTGGCCGGCTGACCTGCCGGCGGGTCTCGGCCTGCGGCGGCGGGAACGGCGAGTCGGTCACCGCTGCGGGTCGTCTCGCCGCCGTCCTGACGGGACCGATGGCCCGGTCGGCCACGGCGGACGGGTGGTCCGCTTCGCAGGGGCGGTCGGTGTGACGGCGGGCCGAGGCGCGGTCAGGGTGAGGGCGGTGGCGAGACCCCAGAGCGCGGCCACCGCCAGCAGCAGCCGCTCCAGCACCCCGACCAGGGAACCCCGCCCGGCGAACAGCATGGCCAGGCCGACCGCGCCCGCGAGCGGTAGCGCGACGGTGGCCGCGAGGACGGCGATCCGGCGCAGCGGGCGCCGCGCCGTCGGGGCGAGAACGATGGTGATCATCGCGAAGACCACAGCTGCCGTGGCGGCGATGCTGGCCCCGCCGTGCACCAGGTCGGCAACTGTGGCCCGCTCGAACGGCGGCAACGGACAGCCGGCGCTGCAGGTCACCGCCCCGGACAGGAGCGTCGCCAGACCGCTCGCGACGAGCAACCCGGCCGCGACGCGCGGCCCTCGGTCGCCGGACCGCAGCGCGGCGGCCAGCAGTAGCAACGCCGTGGCCAGGGCGAAGACGCCGATCCGGTACGTCCAGGCGTAGCCGCTGCCGACGACACCGGCCTCGCTGACGTACCCGGTCAGACCTGGACCCGGACCGGCGACCACGGCGAGCGTCACCGCGGCCACCCCGACGCCGACGCAGCCGGCGGCGGCACCGGCGGCCAGTCGCGCCGCCGTTCGCTCAGCCACGCCCGTGCGGCGTCGTCCAGCCGTGCAGGTCCGGCCCGAGTGGGACGATCCCGGTCGGGTTGATCTCGTTGTGGGTGGCGTAGTAGTGCCGCTTGATGTGGTCGAAGTCGACGGTCTCCCCGAAACCGGGGGTCTGGAACAGGTCCCGGGCGTACGCCCACAACACCGGCAGTTCGGCGAGTTTCTGCCGATTGCACTTGAAGTGTCCGTGGTACGCCACGTCGAAGCGGACCAGCGTGGTGAACAGGCGCACGTCCGCCTCGGTGATCGAGTCACCCATCAGGTAGCGCCGGCCGGCCAACCGCTCCGACAACGCGTCCAGCCGGCCGAACAGCGCCTCGAACGCCTCGTCGTACGCCTGCTGGGTGGTGGCGAAGCCACACCGGTACACGCCGTTGTTGACGTCCCGGTGGATCTCGGCCATCAGCGCGTCCATCTCCGGGCGCAGCTCGACCGGGTAGAGGTCCGGCGCGTCCGGGGCGTGCAACTGCCGCCACTCGGTGGACAGGTCCAGGGTCAGTTGCGGGTAGTCGTTGGTGACCACCCGGCCGGTGCGGGTGTCCACCAGCGCCGGCACGGTGACCCGGCCGGTGTAGTCCGGATCGGTGGCCAGGTACGCCTCGGAGAGGAAGCCGATGCCCAGCACCGGATCGAAACCGTCCGGGTCGAGGGCGAACCGCCATCCGCGATCGTCCCGGATCGGATCGACGGTGCCCAGCGAGATGGCGTCGGTCAGCCCGAGCAGGTTCCGCACGATCAGGGCCCGGTGCGCCCACGGGCAGGCCCGGCACCAGATCAGCCGGTAGCGGCCCGGCTCCAGCGGCCAGCGGTCCTGCTCGTCCGGCCCGCCGCCAGGCGGTGCGGTCGAGTGCGGGGTGACCCGACCGGTGAACCGGTTGGGTTGGCGGACGAACGCGCCGCCGCCGCTGGTTTCCGCGCTGAACTGGGCCCGTGCCATGCCCACAACCTATCGGCACCCGCCGGGGATATCCTGGCCGTCGGTGAGTCCCCGTGGACCCGGTGGACGCGCCCCCGCACCCCTTCCCATCCCCCCGAAGGACTCGCGATGACCGTGGCATACCTGGTGGCCGGTGTCCGCACCCCGATCGGCCGGTACGCCGGCGCGCTGGCCGGCGTACGCCCCGACGACCTGGCCGCCCACGTGATCCGCGAGCTGGTCGCGCGGCACCCGTCGGTGGACTGGGCGCGTACCGACGACGTGGTGCTCGGCTGCGCCAACCAGGCCGGTGAGGACAACCGCAACGTGGCCCGGATGGCGGCTCTGCTCGGCGGGCTGCCCGAGCAGGTGCCGGGCAGCACGGTCAACCGGCTCTGCGGCTCCGGCCTGGACGCGCTGGCCACCGCCGCCCGGTCGATCGTGGCCGGCGAGGCGGACCTGGTCGTCGCGGGCGGGGTGGAGAGCATGAGCCGGGCGCCGTTCGTCATGCCGAAGGCGACCACCGCGTTCTCCCGGTCCGCCGAGATGTACGACACCACGATCGGTTGGCGGCTGGTGAACCCGTTGATGGAGCGGGGCTGGGGCATCGACTCGATGCCTGAGACGGCGGAGAACGTGGCCGCCGAGTACGGCGTGGACCGGGCGGCGCAGGACGAGTTCGCGTACCGCTCGCAGTTGCGGGCCGCCAAGGCCCAGGCCGACGGGCGGTTGGCCGAGGAGATCGTGCCGGTGACCGTGCCGGCGGGCCGGCGGGAGACCCGGCTGGTCGAGGTCGACGAGCACCCCCGACAGACCTCGCTGGAGAAACTGGCGGCGCTGCCCACCCCGTTCCGCGACGGCGGCACGGTGACCGCGGGCAACTCCTCCGGCGTCAATGACGGCGCGGTGGCGCTGCTGGTCGCCTCGGAGGCGGCCGTCGCCGCGTACGGTCTGACTCCGTTGGCCCGGGTGACCGGCACGGCGGCAGCCGGCGTGCCGCCCCGGGTCATGGGCATCGGGCCGGTTCCGGCGACCCGGCGGCTGCTGGACCGGCAGGGGTTGGCGCTCACCGACATCGACGTGATCGAGCTGAACGAGGCGTTCGCCGCCCAGTCCGTCGCGGTGCTGCGCGAACTCGGCCTGCCCGAGGACGCGGAGCACGTCAACCCCAACGGTGGCGCGATCGCCCTTGGCCACCCGCTCGGTGCCAGCGGTGCCCGGCTCGCCCTCACCGCCGCGTTGGAGCTGCGCCGACGCGGTGCGCGGCGGGCGCTGGCCACCATGTGCATCGGGGTGGGGCAGGGCATCGCGCTGCTGCTGGAGGCCGCCTGAGCCGCCGGTGCCGGCGGTAGATCGGGAAAAGGCCGTTGTGGATCTCCCCCCGCGCCACGGACCCGCCTAGAGTGGTCAGCATCACGATCCACGGCGACGACGTGAGGTGCAGCCAGTGCAGAAGCCGGACGAACTCCCCGCCGAGATCGACCTCTCCCGGCCCAGCGCGGCGCGGGTGTACGACTACTTCCTCGGCGGTGCCCACAACTTCGACATCGACCGGAAACTGGCCGAGCAGATCGCGACCATGACGCCGAACCTGCCGGCGACCATGCGGGCCGGGCGGGAGTTCCTGCGCCGGGCCGTGCGCGCCCTGCTCGACGCCGGTATCGACCAGTTCCTGGACATCGGCTCGGGCATCCCCACGGTCGGCAACGTGCACGAGGTCGCCCAGGCCACGAACCCGAAGGCCCGGGTGGTCTACGTCGACATCGACCCGGTCGCGGTGGCGCACAGCCGGGAACTGCTCGCCGGCAACGAGTCGACCGGCGTCATCCACGCCGACCTGCGGGACCCGGAACGGATCCTGGCCGAGGCCCGCAAGCTCGACCTGCTCGACTTCGACCGGCCGCTGGGCATCCTGCTCGCCGGGGTGGTGCACTTCGTGCCGGACACCGACCACCCCGGTGACATCCTGGCCACCCTGCGTGCGGCCGCCGCCCACGGCAGCCACCTGGTCATCTCACACTCCACCTTCGAGGACCAGCCGCAGGAGATGCTGGACGCGCAACGACTGTCGGCGCGTACCGCCACGGAGATCACCCTCCGCTCGCGGGCCGAGATAACCGCATTCTTCGGCGACTGGACCATCGTGGACCCCGGGGTGGTGCACATGGAGTTGTGGCGACCCGACTCGTCGTCCGAGGTCACCGCCGACGGGCAGCGCTTCGGTGCCTTCGGTGGTGTCGCCCGGAACGACCGGCCCGCCGGCTGATCCGATGGCCGCCGTGGGTGCCTCCGGCGGGAACACCGTCGATCCGGCCGGCGCCCAGCGGTACGCCGCCGACTGGGCGCGGGCCGTACGCCGGCTCGGTTTCGTGCCGCTGAGCGCGGCCGAGACCGAGCGGCTGATGCTCGGGCACACCGTCCGGCTGGCGGAGGTGCTGCTCTCCGCCGAGTCGCCGGCTGCGGCTGCGGAGGAGATCGGGCGCTCACTCGTCGGCGCGCACCTCACCGAACCGGGCGTCATCGAGTGGTCGGTGCGTAACCTCGGCGAGCGGTTCCGGACCGAGGTGCTCGCCGCCTTGGCCGCGCGGCCGGGGCTGGACGAGCGGATCGCGGTGGTGCAGGGTGCCCTCGCGGCCGGCTTCGCCCGCGCGTTGCGCGAGCGGACCTTCGTCGAGCAGGAGGGGATCGCCCGCGCGATGTGGCAGGCGCGCGACGACGCCGAGGCCGCGCTGCGTGACAGCGAGGCCCGCTTCCGGGCGGTCTTCGACGGCGCGGCCATCGGCATCGGCATCGCCGGAGTCGACGGGACGATCATCGACGTCAACCACGCCTTCGCCGACATGCTCGGCTACTCGGTCGAGGAACTGCGGCAGCTCAATGTGGCGTCGCTGTTCCACGCCGACGACGCGGCCGGCATGTGGGAGTTGTACCAGGAACTGATCGAGGGCAAGCACGACGCGGCCCGGGTCCAGAAGCGCTACTACCGCAAGGACGGCAGCGCCGTCTGGACCGACCTGGCTGTCTCGCTGATCCGGCACGACGACGGCCGGCCCCGGTTCACCGTGGCCGTGGTCGAGGACATCACCGAACGGTACGAACTCCAGCAGCGGTTGCGCTTCCAGGCGCTGCACGATCCGCTGACCGGCCTGCCGAACCGGACGCTGTTCTTCGACACGCTGGCCGGCCTGGTGGAGCAACCCGACGCGCCGGGCCGGGTTGGTGTCTGCTTCCTCGACCTGGACGGATTCAAGGCGATAAACGACAGTCTCGGGCACGCCCTCGGCGACCGGCTGCTCGTGATGATCGCCCGACGGTTGGCCGACTGCGTGGCCGAGCAGGGCTATCTGGTCGCCCGGATGGGCGGCGACGAGTTCGTCATCCTGGTCGACGGGATCGGCGCCATCGAGGACGTGATCGCGGTGGCCGAGTCGGCCCTGGCCGCCGTCGCCGCGCCGGTGTGCGTCGGCGACCAGCAGCTCGCCGTCTCGGCGAGCATCGGCATCGTCGACTCGGCGGTCGCCGGCACCAGCGTGGTGGATTTGATGAAGGCGGCCGACACCACCCTCTACTGGGCGAAGGCGGAGGGGCGTGACCGGTGGGCGGTCTACGATCCCGAGCGCAGCGCCCGGGACATCGCCCGGTCGGAGCTGAGCGCCGGGCTGCCGGCGGCCCTGGACCGGGGCGAGTTCGTGCTGCACTACCAGCCGATCGTGTCCCTGCTAGACGGGCGCGTGCTGGCCGTCGAGGCGCTCGTCCGCTGGCAGCATCCGCAACTGGGACTTGTCGGTCCGGACCGGTTCATCGGGCTCGCCGAGGAGACCGGCCTGATCGTCCGTCTGGGCGAGTGGGTGCTGCGGCAGGCGTGCCGCGACGCCCACCGGTGGCACACCGAGTTTCCCGACGCCAGGCTGGTGGTGAGCGTCAACCTGGCCGCCCGTCAGGCTGACCGCCCGGCGATCGTGGACACCGTGGCCGATGCGCTGGCCAGCAGCGGCCTGCCGGCGGAGCTGCTGCAACTGGAGCTGACCGAGAGCGCGGTGATGGGGTCCGCCGGTGAGCCGCTGCGGACCCTGCACCGGCTCGCCGCGCTGGGCGTACGGCTGGCTGTGGACGACTTCGGCACCGGGTACTCGAATCTGGCGTACCTGCGCCGGCTGCCGATCACCTGCCTGAAGCTGGCCGGTCCGTTCGTGGAGGGAATCCGGGGCACCGAGCCGGCCGACGCCGACCACCGCGACGAACGCATCGTCGACGCGCTGGTGCGGCTGGCCCACGCGCTGGAACTCTGGGTCACGGCGGAGGCGGTAGAGACCGAGGCACAGGCGGAACGGTTGCGAGCGCTGCGGTGCGACACCGCGCAGGGCCGGCTGTTCGGCCCGCCGGGTCCGGCGGAGACGGTGGTGGCCCGGTTGCGTGGCGACGAACCGCGATGATCGGACCGTGACCGTTCCGGGTACGAACGTGGCCCGTGGATCAGGGTCGAGGCGAACGGGTGGGGAGTCGACGTGGGGCTGACGGAAACCGGAACGGCGGTGTCGGTCGTCGCCGCGCTGGCCATCCTCGCCGGGTTGGCCGGGGTGGTGGTGCCCGGCCTGCCGGCGCTGCCGTTGTGTTGGGGCGGCGTACTGGTGTGGAGCCTGTTCGGTGACGCCGGAGCCGGCCGGTGGCTGGTGCTCGCCGCAGCCACGCTGGTCGCCGTGGCCGGCACCGTCGTCAAGTACGCCTGGCCCGGGCGGAACCTCAAGCGGGCCGGGGTGCCCACCACGTCGCTGCTGGCCGGCGCGGTGCTCGGGCTGGTCGGCTTCTTCATCATCCCGGTGGTCGGACTGGTCATCGGCTTCGTCGGCGGGATCTTCGCGATGGAGCGGCTGCGGCTCGGTGACACCCGACTCGCCTGGCCGGCGACCAAACGGGCGGTCGCCGCAGCGGGGCTGTCGATGCTTGTGGAGTTCCTCTCCGGGCTGGTGATCGGTGCGCTGTGGGTGGCCGGCCTGGTGATGGCCTGACCGGTCGTGGCACGGGTGCTGACCGAAGCGGCGCGGGGCGGAGTCGGGGTAGGGCTCGACGCCGTACCCGAGAGAGAGGTGACGCTTTCCCGCGCCGCCGCGGCGGCCGGGCCGTTCCGAGGGCCCGGTGGTCGGCCCGTCGCGATCGGGCCTGGTCACAAGCCCAAGGATGGGGTACGCGGGCCGCGCCGGCAACGCAATTGCGGCCCTGACGCTGCTACCTGCCGTCGCCGGCGGTGAGGCGGCTCGGGTCCAACACGATGATGGCGCCGGGCTCGACCCGGATGGCGCCCGCGCCGACGAGGACCTGTAGTGCGCGGTTGACGGTCACCCGGGACAGCCCGATCTCCTCGCCCAGTCCCTGCTGTGCCCCGGGCAGGGTGATCCGGCTGCCCCGCGTACGCATGGACTCGGCGACCCAGGCGGCGACCCGCGTGACGGGCTGCGGCGCGGCGCGGCGGACCTGGGCCCGACGGTCGTGGTGCACCTGGTCGGCGAGGTGGCGTAGGACGTGGTCGCGGAGCGCCGGAACCTGATCAATGAGATCTCGCAGGAGAACGGCCGGCAGCAGGCGGATCCGGCAGGCGGTCGACGCGGTCCAGGTTGCCGTGTGCGATCCGCCGCCGAGCACGGCGGCCTTGTCGATCACGCATGGGCCGGTCACCGTCGTGAATCGGACCCGCGAGCCGTGGCTGGTGTCATAACCCGCCGAGAGCGTTCCGCGAAGCACGACGACGAGGTGTCGGGCGGGCTCGCCGACGCGGGCGGCGGTGGCGCCCCGGGAAAGGTCGCGGGGCGGACACTCGGTGGCGAGCCGCGCCAGGCGTGCCTCGTCGAGCATCGAGAACAGCGGCACCGCCGCCAGTTCGACCTGGTCCATCTCGCGGAGCGTATCGCGGGATACAGCCGTACGACCGCCCGGTTCTTACGCTCCTCGCCATGATCTGTGTGGAACTCTCCTTCACCGACGAGCCTGCCCGGCTGGCGGCCCGACCGGCGCACCGGGACCGCCTGCGGGCGCTGTACGAGCAGGGTGCGCTGCTTCTCGCCGGCCCCTGGGACGGCGACTCCGGTGCGTTGCTGGTCTTCACCGGCGACCGGGCGGAGGTCGACCGGCTGATGGCCGAGGATCCCTACTTCACCACCGCCGGTGTCGAGGTTGTGGCGGTGCGCGGGTGGCGACCGGTCGTCGGTCCCTGACGGTTTGGCGGGGGATCGGATGGGGGTACGGGCGGAGCGTCTTATTGACGGTGATCGGCTCGGCCGGTAGACCTTGGTGATGGAGGCTCGCGGATGAGAAAGCCGCCGCTCACGTTGGAACAACTGCGGGTCGCCGTCGCCGAGGGCGAGATCGACACGGTGGTGCTGGCCCTTGTCGACATGCAGGGCCGGTTGCAGGGCAAACGGTTCCACGCCCCGTACTTCCTCGACCAGGTTGTCGCGCACGGCAGTGAGGGGTGCAACTACCTGCTCGCCGTCGACGTGGACATGAACACGGTCGACGGGTACGCGATGTCGAGCTGGGAACGCGGCTACGGCGACTTCGCGATGAAGCCGGACTTCGGCACCCTGCGCCGGGTGCCGTGGCAGCCCGGCACCGCGCTGCTCCTGGCCGACCTGGAGTGGTTGGACGGCGCCGGTCCGGTGATCGCCTCGCCACGGCAGATCCTGCGCCGGCAGTTGGACCGGCTGGCCGCGCACGGGTTGACCGCGTACGCCGGCACCGAGCTGGAATTCGTGCTGTTCCGTGACTCGTACGAGCAGGCGTGGCGGCGCGGCTACCGGGAACTGACCCCGGCCAACCAGTACAACGTGGACTATTCGCTGCTCGGTACCGCCCGGGTGGAGCCGTTGCTGCGCCGGATCCGCACCGAGATGGCCGCTGCGGGGCTGGTTCCGGAGAGCGCGAAAGGCGAGTGCAACCTCGGCCAGCACGAGATCGCCTTCCGCTACGACGAGGCGGTCGCCTGCGCCGACCACCACGTCATCTACAAGAACGGGGCGAAGGAGATCGCGGCCCAGGAGGGGATGTCGATCACGTTCATGGCCAAGCCGAACGAGCGGGAGGGCAACTCCTGCCACATCCACTTCTCGCTGCGTGACGCCTCCGGTGGCTCGGCGATGCTTGGCGACGGGCCGGCGCACCTGAGCCCGACCGGGCAGCGGGTGCTCGCCGGGCTGCTCGCCACCATGCGCGAGATGAGCCTGTTCTTCGCGCCGAACATCAACTCCTACAAGCGATACCAGCCGGGCTCGTTCGCGCCGACCGCACTGCGGTGGGGCACCGACAACCGCACCTGCGCGCTGCGGCTGGTGGGGCACGGCCAGGGGATGCGGGTGGAGAACCGGGTGCCGGGCGCCGACGTCAACCCGTACCTGGCGATCGCGGCCCTGGTGGCGGGCGCGCTGCACGGCATCGAGAACGAGCTGGAGCTGGGCGAGGAGTGCACCGGCAACGCGTACGACGACCCGGGCGCGGAACGCGTCCCCGGCACCCTCCGCGACGCCCTCACCCTCTGGGAAGACTCGACGGCCGCCCGGGACGCCTTCGGCGAGGAGGTGGCCGCCCACTACGCCAACATGGCCCGCGTCGAGCTGGCCGCCTTCGACGCCGCCGTCACCGACTGGGAACTCACCCGTGGCTTCGAACGCCTCTAGCCACCCCGCCCGACCACCGCGATCATGCACTTGTGGTACCCGAAGTGCGGCGGTAGGTGGCTTTTCTCCCGTGCCACAACTGCATGATCAGCGAAGAATGGGTGGGCGAAGGGTGGGTGGGGTGAGGGTGGGGTGGGGTGGGGTGGGGTGAGGGTGGGTGGGTGAGGTATGGGATCCGGCTCGTGGGGTGGTTTTGCGGGAGGTGGGGGAGAGTTCGGTTGGGGAGGTTGATGCGGCGGTTGCGCGGGCGGGGCGGGCGTTCGAGCGGTGGCGGGGGGTAAGCGCGGGGGACCGGGGACGGTTGCTGCGGCGGTTCGCGGCGGTGGTGGACGAGCACCTGGAGGAGTTGGCGCGGTTGGAGGTGGCCAACGCCGGCCACACCATCGGCAACGCCCGCTGGGAAGCGGGCAACGTCCGGGACGTGCTGGACTACTACGCGGGGGCGCCGGAACGGCTCACCGGGCGGCAGATCCCGGTGCCGGGCGGGCTGGACGTCACCTTCCACGAACCGCTCGGCGTGGTCGGGGTGATCGTGCCGTGGAACTTTCCCATGCCCATCGCCGCCTGGGGCTTCGCTCCCGCGCTCGCGGCCGGCAACACGGTGGTGCTCAAGCCCGCCGAGCTGACTCCGTTGACCGCGATGCGGCTGGCCGAGCTGGCGGAGCAGGCGGGTCTGCCCGAGGGTGTGTTCACCGTGCTGCCGGGGCGGGGCGAGGTGGTCGGCGAACGGTTCGTCAGCCACCCGGCCGTACGCAAGATCTGCTTCACCGGATCCACCGAGGTCGGCACCCGGATCATGGCCGGCTGCGCGAGCCAGGTGAAGCGGTTGACCCTGGAGTTGGGCGGCAAGTCGGCAAACCTGATCTTCGCCGACGCCGACCTGGAGCGCGCCGCGGCCAGCGCGCCGTACGCCGTCTTCGACAATGCCGGCCAGGACTGCTGCGCCCGGTCCCGACTGCTGGTGCAGCGCGGGGTGTACGACCGCTTCCTCGAACTGCTGGAACCGGCGGTGCGGGCCTTCCGGGTGGGTGACCCGGCCGACGAGAGCACCGAGATGGGACCGCTGATCTCGGCCGGGCAGCGGGACCGGGTCGCCGGGTACGTCGACGGCTCGCGGGTGGCGTTCATCGGCTCACGGCCCGACGGCCCCGGCTACTGGCACGCACCGACCGTGCTGCTCGCCGAATCGCCCGGCGACCGTCACTGGCGGGAGGAGATCTTCGGCCCGGTGGTCTCGGTGCTCCCGTTCGACGACGAGGCCGACGCCGTCCGGCTGGCCAACGACACCGAGTACGGTCTCTCCGGCTCGATCTGGACCCGTGACGTGGGCCGGGCGCTGCGGGTGGCCCGGGCCGTGGAGGCCGGCAACCTGAGCG
This sequence comes from Verrucosispora sp. WMMD573, assembly GCF_027497175.1. Lineage (NCBI taxonomy): Bacteria > Bacillati > Actinomycetota > Actinomycetes > Micromonosporales > Micromonosporaceae > Micromonospora > Verrucosispora sp. WMMD573. The sequence continues at coordinate 2,927,172 of NZ_CP114901.1, forward strand.
TCAACTCCCACTCCTCGGTGCGGTACTGGACGCCGTTCGGCGGGATGAAGCGTTCCGGTCTGGGCCGGGAACTGGGGCCGGACGCCCTGCACGCGTTCACCGACGTCAAGAACGTCTTCGTCAACACGGAGGAGTGAGCATGTCGGGACGGTTGCAGGACCGGGTGGCCGTGGTGACCGGGGCGGCCAGCGGTATCGGGCTGGCCACCGTGCGGCGGTTCGCTGCCGAGGGCGCCCGGGTGGTCTGCGTCGACGTGGACACCGAGGCCGGTCAGCGGGCCGCCGACGAGGTGGGCGGGAGTTTCGTCGCGGCGGACGTGGCCGACGAGACGGCGGTACGCGACCTCTTCGACGGGGTGGTCGAGCGGTACGGGCAGGTGGACGTGGCGTTCAACAATGCCGGCATCTCCCCGCCGGACGACGACTCCATCCTGGAGACCGGGCTGGACGCCTGGGAACGGGTGCTGCGGGTGAACACCACGAGCGTCTACCTGTGCTGCAAGCACGTCATCCCGCACATGCGCCGGCAGGGCCGGGGCTCGATCATCAACACCGCCTCCTTCGTGGCGTTGATGGGTGCGGCGACGTCCCAGATCGCGTACACCGCGAGCAAGGGCGGTGTGTTGGCGCTGACCCGGGAACTGGGCGTGCAGTTCGCCCGGGAGGGCATCCGGGTCAACGCCCTCTGCCCGGGGCCGGTGGCCACGCCGCTGCTGCGGGAGCTGTTCGCGGCCGATCCGGAGCGGGCCGCCCGCCGGCTGGTGCACGTGCCGATGGGTCGATTCGGTGAACCGACCGAGATCGCCGCTGCGGTGGCCTTCCTGGCCAGCGACGACGCCTCGTTCATGACCGCCGCGCAGTTCGTGGTCGACGGGGGGATCACCGGCGCGTACGTCACCCCTCTGTGATCTTCCCAGCACCCAAAGTGAGCAAGCTTGCTGGGTCGGGTCGCCACCGACGCTCACCTGGAGCTGAACAGCGTCCCAGCCGCCGTATGCGTTACGTTGCTGATCCGTCTGGGTAGAAGGCGGTCAGGGCATTTGGTGATCGGGAGCGGCGTGGACACGGCCGGGGAGGCTGCATGAACTCGGCCCAGGGGGGCGTGGACAGTGATCGGCCTTCCGCAGCGGAAAGTGGAATGTCGTTGCTGCTCGCGGCGGCATTCGCGGGTGGCGGCGAGATGGGTGCCCTGTTGCGCGACCGCGACTGGTCGGCCAACCCGCTCGGTCCACCGGAGCGTTGGCCCACCTCGCTGGGCAACGCCCTCAGCACCATGCTCGCTTCGAAGGCGCAGATCGCCATGTTCTGGGGCGAGGACCTGCGCGCCTTCTACAACGACGCGTACCGGCCCACCATCGGCGACAAGCATCCCGCCGTGCTGGGCGAGCCTGCCCGGGAGCACTGGGTGGAAACCTGGGACGTGCTGGAGCCGCTGCTGACCGGGGTGCTGCGGAGCGGCGAGTCGTACCAGGCTCAGGATCATCACTTCCTGCTTGATCGACACGGCTTCGTGGAGGATGTCTACTTCGACGTCTCGTACGATCCGATCCGCGACGTGAGCGGTGCGATCAGCGGGGTGCTCTGCATCTGTAGCGAGACCACCGGGCGGGTGCTCAGCGAACGCCGGCTGCGCGCGCTGGCCGAACTCGGCTCGGAACTGGCCGATCCGGTCGACACCGACCAACTCGGCCGGGTTGCGGCGGCGGTGCTCGACAGGTATCGGGCCGACGTCCCGCTGGGGCTGCTCTACCTGCGGGACAGCGAGGGACACCTGCGCCCGGCCGGAGCCAGTGGCGCGGCGACCGTCCCGGCCGAGCTGCCCACCCGGCTCCTTGAGGTGGCCGCGACGGGCGTCGCGGCGACGGTGGCCGTCGCCGATCTGCTCGGCCAGGTTCCGCCCGATGCCGCCGACGAGGCGATGGTGCTGCCGATCAGCGCGACCAACGACCCCGCCGGGTTGCTGGTGCTGGGAGTGGCCCGGCGGCTGCCGCTCACCGAGGACTACCGCACCTTCTGCGAGCTGGTCGCCGCCCAGATCTCCCGGGCGGTCGGCAAACAGCGGGCGTACGAGCAGGAGCGGGCCCGGGCCGCCGAGCTGGCCGCCCTGGACCTGGCCAAGACCAACTTCTTCGCCAACGTGAGCCACGAGTTCCGTACCCCGCTGACCCTGGTGCTGGGTCCGCTGGAGGACCTGCTCGCCGACCCGGCGCTCAGCGAGGACCACACGCAGCGGCTGACCGTCATGCACCGCAACGCGTTGCGGTTGCTGAAGCTGGTCAACACGGTGCTCGACTTCTCGCGGTTGGAGTCCGGGCGGCTGGTGGCGCACTACGAGCCCACCGACCTGGCCGACTACACCTCCCGGTTGGCCAGCACGTTCCGCTCCGCCACCGAGCGCGCCGGGCTGCGGCTGGTGGTGGACTGTCCGCCGTTGGCGGAGCCGGTCTTCGTCGACCCGGACATGTGGGAGAAGATCGTCCTCAATCTGGTCTCGAACGCCCTCAAGTTCACCTTCGAAGGCGAGATCAGCATCCGGGTCCGCGCGGTCGGCGGCATCGCCCAGTTGGAGGTCTCCGACACCGGGGTGGGTATCGCCGCGCGGGAGCTGCCCCACGTGTTCGAGCGGTTCCACCGGGTGCCGGGGGTGCGCTCCCGCAGCCACGAGGGCACCGGCATCGGCCTGGCCCTGGTGCGGGAACTGGTCGAGATGCACGGCGGACGGGTCAGCGCCACGAGCCAGATCGACGTCGGCAGCACCTTCGTGGTCACCATCCCGTTCGGTACCGGGCATCTGCCGGCCGACCGGTTGGCCGACGTCGATCACAGCGAGCGCGAGCCGCGGCAGGCCCCGCTCTTCGTCGCCGAGACCGTCCAGTGGACCGCCGGTCCGGTCGCTGCCGCGTCCCGCCCGGCGCCGGCCGACACCGCGACCGTGCCGGATGCCGACGTCTCGACGGCGCGGGGACCCCGGCCGCTCAGCACCGCGCCCGCCGGCCGGGTGCTGGTCGTCGACGACAATCCCGACCTGCGCGAGCACGTCACCCGGTTGCTCGTGCCCATCTGGCAGGTGAGTACCGCCGCCGACGGGGTGGAGGCGCTGCGGCTCGCCACCGAGCGGCCTTTCGACCTGGTGCTGACCGACGTGATGATGCCGCGCCTGGACGGCTTCGGTCTGGTCGCCGCGCTGCGCGCGGACCCGCGTACCCGGTACGTGCCGATCGTGCTGCTCTCCGCCCGCGCCGGTTCCGCCGAGGAGGTGGCCGGGTTGTCCGTGGGTGCCGACGACTACCTCACCAAGCCCTTCTCCGGGCAGGAGCTGATCGCCCGGGTCCGGGCCAACATGGCCCTCGGCCAGCTGCGTAACCAGATCATCCGCCGGCTGCGTGCCCTCGCGGACGCGGCGGTCGCGGTAAACACCGCCCGATCCACCGCCGACGTGCTTCAGGTCGCCGCCCGTCACGCGTTGAGTCTCGCCGAGGCCGTCCGGGTGGCGGTCTCCGCCGGTGGCACGCGCTACGAGGCCGACGCCGGTGGGGCCAGCAGCGTCGAGCCGTCCTTCGTCCTGCCGTTGACCGGGGTGGCCGACCAGCCGCTCGGCGAGCTACGGGTGTGGCATCCGGCCGCCGAGAGCGCCGACGCCGACGAGGCCGCGCTGACCCAGCTCGCCCGCCTGGTCGGGGTACGCATGGAGAACGCCCAGCTCTACGAGGCCGAGCACCGCATCGCCACCACTCTTCAGCACAGCTTCCTGCCCCGCACCCTGCCCCAGTTGCCCGGTGCCGTGGTGGCCAGCCGCTACCTGCCCGGCAGTGCGGACGTCGAGGTCGGCGGCGACTGGTACGACGTGGTGGCCCGCGACGACGACGAACTCGTGCTGATCATCGGTGACGTGGTCGGCAAGGGCGTGCCGGCGGCAGCGGCGATGGGTCAGCTCCGCAACGCGCTGCGCGCGTACGTGCTGGAGGGTTTCGACCCGGGTGAGTCGTTGACCCGGCTGAACCGGTTGGTGGGGTCCACCGAGTCACGCTCGTTCGCGACGGTCTTCTGTCTGTGGTTCAGCCCCCGCACGGGTCGGCTGCGTTACGCCAGCGCCGGGCACCCGTCGCCCCTGCTGATCCAGGGCGACGACGTGGCGTTCCTGCACGGCCGGGCGCTCGGTCCGCCGGTCGGTGCCATCGCGGGCACCGAGTACGAGACCGTCGCCGGCGAGCTGCGGGCCGGTGACCGGCTGCTGCTCTACACCGACGGCCTGATCGAGGACCGTCAGGTCGGCATCGACGAATCGCTGGCCCTGCTGCGCGCCGACGCGGCCCGCTCCGGTGAGCACGTGGCCGACCTGATCGACGCGGTGGTGGCGCGGGTCGCCGGCCGGCCCCGACGGGACGACGTCGCGGTCCTGGCCCTGGAGGCGGTCGAACTCAACCGGTTCGCGCTGCGGCTCCCCGCCGACCCGACCCGGTTGAGTGTGCTGCGCAAGCGGCTGGAGGACTTCCTGGTCGCGCACCGGGTGGGCGAGACGGACCTGTTCGACCTGACCGTGGCGGTTTCCGAGGCAGCGGCCAACGCAATCGAGCACCCGGTCGACCCGGCGGAGCCGGTGGTGGAGGTCGAGGTGCGGGTCGAGGACCGCACGGTGGTGGCGACGGTGTCGGACAGCGGGCGGTGGCGTGAGTCGACCGGATCGGGTTTCCGGGGTCGCGGGCTGTCGCTGATCCGGGCACTCGGGGATCTTTCGGTCGAGCAGACCCCGCAGGGGACACGGCTCACATTGCGTCGGGAGCTGAGCTAGTAGCCAGCGACGGTCGAGCGGCTCAGGCCGGGTGCAGCCAGGGCTGCGTCCCCAGACCGGCGATCTCCAACACCCGACTGACCTGTCGGGACGGCAGCACCGTCAACGCGTCCGGGTAGTGGCCGGCGAGCCGGACCACCGCGTGGATGGCCGCCGAGTCGAAGAAGGTGACCGCCCGCAGGTCGAGTGTCACCCGGCCGGCCGGCTCGCTTAGCACGGTCTGGAGCATGGTGTCGGCGGTCGCCATGTCGACCTCGCCGGTGACCACCACGCTCAGGTGATCACCATCGGTCTCCGCGTTGGCGGAGAAGATGGGAGGTGCGCCCCCTTGATCCACGCAGACACCTTGACACAGCGCTTGTGGTAGGGCAACAACCACCCGGACCGGCCGGTGGTGGGGGTCACTGTGCGGGCGGCGATAGGCTTGCGTCATGACCGTCCGTGCGCCGCTGACCCCCGGCACGCTCTCCCCGTGGCGGCCGGTGCCCGCCCACATCGCCCGCCCGGAGTACGTCGGCAAGAAGGCCCCCCGGCCCTGGCAGGGGTCGCATGTGCAGACACCGGAGACCATCGAGAAGATGCGTCTGGCGGGGCGGATCGCCGCCCAGGCGGTGCAGCTGGCGGGCGAGCACTGCAAGCCCGGCGTGACCACCGACGAGATCGACCGGGTGGTGCACGACTTCCTCGTGGACAACGGCGCCTACCCGTCGACCCTGGGCTACCGGGGCTTCCCGAAGTCCTGCTGCACCAGCCTGAACGAGGTGATCTGCCACGGCATCCCCGACTCGACCCCGCTCGTCGACGGCGACATCATCAACGTCGACGTCACCGCGTACATCGGTGGGGTGCACGGCGACACGGATGCGACGTTCTGCGTCGGCGAGGTCGCCGAGGAGAATCGGCTGCTGGTCGAGCGGACGCACGAGGCGATGATGCGGGGGATCCGGGCGGTCGCCCCGGGTCGGCAGATCAACGTGATCGGCCGGGTCATCGAGTCGTACGCGAAGCGTTTCGGCTACGGCGTGGTCCGCGACTTCACCGGCCACGGGATCGGCGAGTCCTTCCACAGTGGGCTCTACGTGCCGCACTACGACAGCCCGCGCCCCACCGACGTGATGGAGCCGGGAATGACCTTCACCGTCGAGCCGATGATCACGCTCGGCACCCACCAGTACGATCTCTGGGACGACGGCTGGACGGTGGTCACCAAGGACCGCAGGTGGACCGCCCAGTTCGAGCACACCGTGCTGGTCACCGAGGACGGCCACGAGATCCTGACGCTGCCGTGACCGAGACCCCTGCGGCGCTGCGCGAGCACCATCACGCCGACGTGTCCGGGGGCTGGCTGCGCCCGGCCGTGTTCGGTGCGATGGATGGCCTGGTCACCAACATCGCCCTGATCGCCGGCGTCGGCGGCGGTGGCGTCTCGCCCCGCACGATCGTGCTCACCGGCACCGCCGGCCTGGTGGCCGGCGCCATCTCGATGGCGCTCGGTGAGTACACAAGCGTGCGGTCGGCCAACGAGCAGATCGCCGCCGAGGTGGCCAAGGAACGCCGGGAGCTGGAGCGTCACCCGGAGGCCGAGGCCCGCGAGCTCGCCGACATGTGGGTTGCCCGGGGGCTGCCCGAGGACCTCGCCGTCCAGGTCGCCGAGGCGGTACGCCGCCAGCCGGAGCAGGCGCTGCGGATGCACGTGCAGGAGGAGTTGGGCGTCAACCCGGACGAGCAACCCAACCCGTGGACGGCGGCGTTCTCGTCGTTCCTCTGCTTCTCCGTCGGCGCGCTGGTGCCGCTGCTGCCGTACCTGCTCGGGGCGACCAGCCTGGCTCTTGCCCTGGCCGTCGGCGGGCTCGGGCTCTTCGTCGCCGGTGCGGTCGTCGCCCGGTTCACAAACCGTCGGTGGTGGTCCGGCGGGCTGCGCCAACTGCTGCTCGGCGGCGCCGCCGCGGTGGCGACATACCTGATCGGCGCGCTGATCGGGGTACCGGGCGGCCTCGGCTGAGTCAGCCGTCCAGCAGATCGTCGATGGTGCCGTCGACCGGGCGGCCACGCGCGGTGAGCTCCGCGGACTGGCGGGCCAGCACGGCACCCACCTCGGTCATGTCCGCCCCGGCCAGCCCGGTACGCCGTATCGCGTCGCCCGGGTCCCGGAAGTAGGTGCGGCTGAGCAGTCCGCTGACCGTGGCCGCGCCGAGCCGGGCCTCGCCGAGCATCAGCAGGGCCTGGTCCGTCTCGTACCACTCGGCCAGCCGGGCGGCCCGGGAGTGCGCGGCGCTGCCCCGGTACCACGCCCTGCGGGCGGCCGAGGTGAACTCGGCCGGGCGAGCCCGGGCCAGGCGGCCGAGGTGCTCGTCGCGCAGGGTGGCCAGCCACCCGGTCGGGTCGTGCAGGGCCCGCGTGGTCACGTAGCGGTCGGCGGTAAGCGGCCACCGGCTGGTCAACTGCCGGGCCTGGCGCAGCCGTTCCTCGGCGGCCATCACGGTCAGGTCGACAAGTACGCCGTCCACCCGGCGGGTCGCCGCCGGAGGGCCGGTGCCGGGCCGGTAGGTGACCACCAGCATCCCGACCTCACCGTCGCCACCACCGTCGTCGTCGCCGTGGGCCAACGGGCCGTGGACCGCGACCGCGAGCACCTCGGCCGGGAACCGCCGCCGGACGGCGGCGGCGACCCGCTCGGCCACGTCCCAGCGGGGATCGTCCCGGCGTTCCTGGACATCGCCCACGCCGACCACCCCGCGTTCGCGCCACTCACAGCGACCTGTTGGTCACGCACACCCTAACGCCTGTGTCGGTGCGCCCGGTCGAGCCGCGACGGGGGTCAGGTGTGTCGGGCGTCGTCGGGCACCAGCCGGAAGATCCGAATCTCCCGGCCGGCAGCCCGCTCCACGTACGTCTCGTAGGCCGGCCACTCGTCGACCAGCAGCCGCCACAGCCGGTCACGTTCGACGCCGGTGGCCACCTCGGCGCGTACCGGGATGCGGCGACCCTTGACGTCCACCTCAGCCCTCGGTTCGGCGAGCAGGTTCAGCGACCACGCCGGCTGGTGGGGCTGGCCCCAGTTCGACCCGACGACCACGTAACCGTCGCCGTCGGGCACGTAGAGCAGCGGGTTGCTGCGCGGTCGACCAGACTTACGGCCGGTCGTGGTGATCACCAGCGACGGTACGAGCCCGAGGGCCACCACCCGGCCCCGGGTCAGCCGCCCCACGGCCCGGTCGACGGGTACCAGCAGCCGGATGGTGGCGCCGAACCAGCGGTGCCGGCCGACCCGGCGGGTGAGGCTTCCCAGCACGGACATCCGCACAGTCTGGAGGGTGGGGTGCCGGTCAGTCCAGACGGCGTTCCATCGGTAGCCGGGACCGGGTGAACAGCGCCGCGCCGAACATCGCCACCATCGGCACCGCCACCAGCACACCCAGGGTGAGCCAGGGCATCACCAACGGGTAGGGCGGCTCGATCGGCCAACTGTCGGCGTACCGCCGGTTGGTGAAGGCCAGCACGATCAGGGCCGAGGCGAGTCCGGCGACGATGCCCAACGTGGAGCCGAGCACCGCGATCAGGCCAGCCTGGCAGAGTGACAGCAGCCGGCGTACGGCTGGCCCCGCGCCGACCGCGGCGAGGGTGGACAGGTCGGCCCGTCCCTCGGCGCCGGCCAGACCGGTGGCGATGCCAGCGGCGCCGACGGTGACCACCGCGGAGACCGCCGCCAGCAACAGCAGCAGCGGCCGGGTGTCGTCGTGGTTCTGGTTGCGCTCCACCCCGACCCCCGTGGAGCTGAGAGGGCGCAGCGCCGCGACGAGTTCGTCCTGGCGCTGCTGGTCCGGTGGCTGCCGGGCGTCCAACGCCCAGCCGACCTGCCAGGTCGCGAGCCCGAGTCGGTCGGCGGCGGCGGGGGAGAGCAACAGCCAGTGCTCACCGAGCCCGGTGTGCAGCGCGTAGCCGGGTACGGTGGCGGTTTCCGCCGGCCGCTTCTCGTCGCCGTGTTCGACCCGGAGATCCAGGCGGTCGTCGCGCAGGAAGCGGGCGTCGGTGACCACCGCGCCGCCCGAGCGCAGCGCGGCGGTGGCGGCCTCGACCTCGGCCGGTGCGACCCCGGTGAGCAGCGGCAGCGTGGCGCCGTCGTCCACGGCGACCCGCAGGTACGGGCCCTGGGGCTCGTCGTCGCTGTGCCGGCAGCGGGGGTCGGCGCGGGCCCGCAGCTGGTCGGCTGCGGTGAGCGGCTGGTACGGCTGCCAGGGGCAGACCCGCTCGGCAGGCATGGTGGCGGTGATCGTGCAGGCGTAGAAGTCCGGCGCGCAGCCGGCCGCCACCAGCGGGGCGATCGTGCCGGCTCCGAGCAGCTTCCGCGCCGGGCCGCTGATCTCGTGGAGGGTGGGTGGCCGGTCCGACGCGGGATCGCCGTTGGTGGTGACCAGCACTGTGCGTTCCGGCAGCAGCGGCTGGTTCCGCTGGTCGGCGCGGGCGTTGTCGCTGGCCAGGAAGAGGCCGAGGGCGACGCTGCCGGCGACCGCGGCCATCACGGCGGAGATGGCCGGCGCGGCCGACGCACGGTTGCGGCTGGCGTCGCGGACCGCGATCCGGGGGGCCAGCGGCAGGAACCGACCGAGCCGGGCCAGCAGGCCCACAAGCGTCGGGGTGGCGAACACCAGACCCAGCTCGCCCAGGACCAGCCCGCCGAGGATGACCGGCTGCGAGGTGACGACCGCGCCGATCGCGGCCACGACGGTTCCGCCGGCGGCCAGCGCGATGCCGATGGCGAGCCACCGGCGTCGGTGCACGGGCGGGGTGCGCCGTCCGGCGAGGCCGGCCACGACGTCCTGCCGGGCGGCCGTCCACGCCGGTGCCAGCGCGGCCAGGATTCCGGCCAGCACCGCGACCAGCGCGATCACGACCAGGGCAGCTGGCCAGACGCGGTAGCCGCCGAACCGCTGCGAGAAGACGAACTCCTCGACCAGGGGCCGGCCGGCGATGGCGGCGGTCACGCCGAGCACGATCCCGGTCACGGCACCGACCCCACCCAGCACCACGCCGTCGGCGAGCACCACTCGGCGCAGCTGCACCGCGTCGCCACCGGCGACCGCCACCAGAGCCAGTTCCCGTCGCCGACGGCGTACCCCGACGGCGAACGCCGGCCCGACCAGCAGCACCACTTCAAGCAGGCCGAGTCCGCCGACGAGGACGCCGGCGCTGACCGCCTCCACGTTCATTTCGTCGACTCGCGAGTCGAGGTACGGGGACAGCTTTCCGGGCGGCGCGGGTACCCGGGCGACGACCACGACGCCGTTGTGGTTGAGCTGCCGGAAGACGTCGTCGGTGAGCGGGCCGGACAGATCGGCCAGGAACACCTCGTCGGGGTTGGTCTCCGGAGGCGCCCCCGCGGGGTGCAGGATCACCATCGCGGCCAGTTGCTCGGGGAGTTCGGCCACGCCGACGACCGTCCAGGTGCGGCTGCCGTCCCCGGCGGCGATCCGGTCCCCGAGGTCGACACCGAGGCTGCGTCGGGCGGCCAGGTTCACCGCGATCTCGTCGTCGGCGGCCGGCGCCCGGCCCCGGTGGATCCGGGCGAGGCTGCGCCCGAGCGGGTCGGTCAGGTCGATCGCGGTGGCGGCGATGTCGTCGCGGATCCGGTCGCCCTGCCAGGCGCTGAACGGCACCCAGCGACGGATCGGCAGCACCCGGCTGCCCTCGGGCAGCAGCGCGGCGACCTGCTCCGCGGCGACCGGGGCGGTGAGCGGCTGGTCCCGGTCTCCGGAGGTCCAGCCGCTGCCGTCGGAGCTCTGCTCGACCGGGCCGCGCCCCACCACCCGAAGTTCCGCGTCGGCGCTGCCGAGCCGACGATCCAACTCCTCGCTCGGGGTCAGCTGGGCCATGTCGACGCTTACCGCGACGAAGCTCAACGCCAGCACCGGCAGGATGATCATCGCCAGCACCAGGGCGGTACGCCCGCGGGCCCGTTTCGCCTCGCGACGGGCGATGCGCAGCGCGGCCCGCCACGATCCGAGCGCCTCGGCCAGCCGTGCACCGCCGGCCGGCCGGGACGGTCGATCGCTCACCGGCCGCGGCCGCTGAGCAGGGCCTCCACGCCGGCCAGCGGGGCCGTCGAGTCGACAGTCACGCCGTCGCGCAGGAAGACCACTCGGTCGGCCCAGGCCGCATGGCGCGCCTCGTGGGTCACCAGCACCCCGGCGGCCCCCGCGTCGACCCGACGGCGCAGCAGCCGCAGCACCGCCTCCCCGGTCTGCGAGTCCAGCGCGCCGGTCGGCTCGTCGGCCAGCACGAGGCGCCGCTGCCCGACCAACGCCCGGGCGATGGCGACGCGTTGCTGCTGGCCACCGGAGAGCTGGTCCGGGAACCGGTCACCCAACTCCGACAGACCCACCTCGGTCAACGCGTCGAGCGCCAGCCGGCGGGCCGCCCGTACCCCGGTGCCGTCCAGTTCGAGGGGGAGAGCGACGTTCTCCACGGCGGTCAGGCTGCCGATGAGGTTCAGGTTCTGGAAGATGTACCCGATGCGGCGGCGGCGCAGCCTGGCCAGCCCACGCCGATCCAGGGCGTGCAGCGGCTGCCCCTCGACGTGCACCTCACCGGCGGTCGGGCTGTCCAGTCCGCCGGCCAGGGTGAGCAGGGTGGACTTGCCGGAACCGGAGGGACCCATCACGGCGACGAGTTCGCCGGGGCGGACGGCCAGGCTCACCCCGCGCAGGGCGTGTACCGCCGCCGGGCCGCTGCCGTGGGTGCGATGCACGTCACGCAGGTCGAGCACGGTGTCGCCGGCTGGTTCGGGGCCAGCTCCGGGCGAGGACGCGGCGGCGTCGGACGCGGCCCGCGGATCGGGGGCGGCTGGCTTGCGTCCCCCGGGAGCGGTCACCGTCGTGCCTCCTCACCACTGTGGCCCACCGCCTCGGAGAGGGGCGCTGGGCCGGCGGCCGGGGGGCGGTGCCGTACCAGGCTGCTCTCGCAGTGGTCGAGCCAGCGCACCTCGGCCTCGGCCTGGAACACCATCGCGTCCAGCACCAGCCGCCAGGGCAGATCCTCCGGACGGTCGCTGGAGTACTTCAGCCGGGTCAGCTCCTGCAACGTACGCATGGTGGCGGTCCGTTGCGTCTGGACCACCGCCCGGACGTCCACGCCGGGGGTGGTCAACGCCAGCGCCAGTTTGATCGCCAGCTCGTCGCGTGGGCGGTCGCTGCGGCTGATCGGCGTGGCGAACCACAGGGTCAGGTCGGCCCGCCCGGCGTCGGTGATCTCGTACGGACGTTGTCCGGCCTCGCTCTCCGGCAGGGACCTGACCAGACCGTCCCGCTCCAACCGCGACAGGGTGGTGTAGACCTGCCCGATGTTCAGCGGCCAGGTGGCGCCGGTCGACTCCTCGAAGGCGGCCCGGAGCTGATAGCCGTACATCTGCCCGCGTTCGAGCAGGGCGAGCAGGCCGTGGCGGATGGACATGGACCGGAGTATGCATACCTGGTATGCGGACCGCAACCGGCGTGGACGTGAGTTCGCCTACGCCGGGTGCGTCAGCCGGTCCCGGCTCAGCCGGGGCGGCCCGGGAACGCCACGGTCACCGGGGTGATCCCCGCGCTGCGCCGCCAGCGGGTCGCCCGTACCGCGTACTCCACCAGGGCGGCCAGGGCGCGATCCCGCTCGGCGCCGGAGCTGACCGGCAGCGCCGCACGCCAGAAGGCCGCAGTACGTTCCTCCACCTGCACGGCGAGGCGCAGCGCGCTGGCCCGGTCGGTCACCGGGAAGGGCAACGCGTATCCGGCCCGATCCGGCGGGACACTGCCGCCGCCGGTGCTCAGCTGCACCACCAGGGCGTCCCGGCGGGCCCGGTGGGCGGCTTCCGCCTCCACCGCCGCCTTGCGTTCGGCGCCAGTCAGTCGTACCCCGACGGGGCCGTAGGCCCAGATGGCGGCGTACTCGGCGGTCAGGGCGTCGGCGAGCGCCTCGGCGGATTCGCTCACCGCAGCGCCTCCAGGTGGGTTGCGCGGGCGGCGGCGATCGAGCCGAGCAGCGCGACGCGCTCGGCGGGCGCCGCCGCGCAGGCCCCGATCGCCGACTCCCGGCCGGCGCGTTCGGACTTCCGCAGCTCGGCCAGCGCGGCCGAGCGATCCGTCGGCGGCGCGACCGACGGGGCGGCCGTGGGCGTGGCGGAGGCGGTTGCCGCACCGGTCAGCTCGGCCAGCTCTGCGGCGTGCGCCTCGTGCGACTCGGCAAGGGGGAGCAGCCGGGTGGCCAGATCGGGGTGGGCGGTGGCGGCGGCGCGCAGCCCCGCCGCGAGCCGCAGCGACTCGTCCAGCAGCGGCGCGAGCGGATCGGGCTGCGGCGGTGGCTCGTCGCGGTCGAGCAGGCCGCAACCGGTCAGCCCAGCGGCGGCCCCGCCGAGCGCCAGCAGCGCACCGGCCCGTAGCAGGCCGCGTCGGGAAAGTGCGGACGATTCGTCCTGCCAAGTCGTTCTGCCCATCGCCACCGGACAAGTCAACACCATCGCCGTGACGGGTGTCCGGCGGTGGCGCTCGGTGCGCCGCCCGGGCCGTCCTCCGGGCGGCGCGTTACGCTCTGCGCAGCCACCGGCGCGTCCGCGCCGGTGGCGTGCCGGCATGGCGTCGGCGAGCAGCGGAAGGGTTCTACGGATGACGCAGCGTGGCCGTGCCACCAGGACGACGGGGCGACCCCGCGGTGGCCAGGCTGCACGCCCGGGTCAGACCTCCCGTGGTGACCTCGCCGCCCGCCGCGAGCGGCTGCGTTCGGTGATCGCGCCCGTGGTGCGGGCCGCCGGCTACGACCTGGAGGATCTCACCGTCGCCCGAGCCGGCCGCCGGCACGTCGTGCGGGTGATCGTCGACGCCGACGGCGGCATCAACCTGGACGCGGTGGCCGACGTGTCGCGCGCGGTTTCCACCGCCCTGGACGCGGCCGAGGAGAGCGGCGGTGACATCGTCGCGGGCGAGTACCAGCTCGAGGTCAGTTCGCCGGGCGTGGACCGCCCGCTGACCCTGCCCCGGCACTGGCGCCGCAACGTGGGACGACTGGTCCGGGTGACAGTGCGCGGTAGCGCGTCGTCCGGGCAGCCCGGGGGTGACCGGCAGGTCACCGGCCGGGTGGTCGACGCCGACGCCGAGCGGGTGGTGCTGGAGACCGACGCGGACCGTGCGGAGTGGGTCTACGCCGACCTCGGCCCGGGCCGGGTGCAGGTCGAGTTCACCCGCCTCGACGAGCTGACCGAATCAGAAGACGTCGACGACGATGACGATGTGGAGGACGAGGAGAGGTGAACATCGACCTCGCGGCGCTGCGCGCACTGGAGCGCGAGCGGGAGATCCCGTTCGACACGATCCTCGCGGCGATCGAGACCGCGCTGCTGACCGCGTACCGGCACACCGAGGGTGCCCAGCCGCACGCCCGGGTGGAGATCGACCGGAAGACCGGCGCGGCACTCGTCTACGCCCAGGAGTTGGGCGCCGAGGGCACCGTGGAGCGGGAGTGGGACGACACCCCGCACGACTTCGGCCGGATCGCCGCCATGACCGCCAAGCAGGTGATCCTCCAGCGGCTGCGGGAGGCCACCGACGAGGTGCACTTCGGTGAGTACGTCGGCCGCGACGGTGACCTGGTCACCGGGGTGGTGCAGGCGCACGAGGCACGGGCCGAGAAGGGCATCGTCACCGTCGACCTGGGCAAGCTGGAGGGTGTGCTGCCGCAGTCGGAGCAGGTGCCCGGCGAGCGGTACACCCACGGCGAGCGGATCCGTTGCGTGGTGGTGCACGTGGCCAAGGGAATGCGTGGTCCGCAGATCACGTTGTCCCGTACGCACCCGAACCTGGTGAAGAAGCTCTTCGCTCTGGAGGTGCCGGAGATCGCCGACGGCACGGTCGAGATCGGCGCGATCGCCCGCGAGGCGGGTCATCGTACGAAGATCGCGGTGCGCTCCACCGCGGCCGGGGTCAACGCCAAGGGCGCCTGCATCGGCCCGATGGGTCAGCGGGTCCGGGCGGTGATGAGTGAGCTGCACGGAGAGAAGATCGACATCATCGACTGGTCGGACGATCCGGCGACCTTCGTCGGTAACGCGCTTTCCCCGGCCAAGGCGCTGCGCGTCGAGGTGGTCGACCTGGCAAACCGGGCGGCGCGGGTGACGGTTCCGGATTTCCAGCTGTCGCTTGCGATCGGGCGGGAGGGGCAGAATGCCCGACTTGCTGCCCGACTGACCGGTTGGCGGATCGACATCCGCTCCGACGCCGAACCGGCCATGCCCGCCGCGCCATCCGAAGCTGATCACGTCCGGGAACCGGGCGGAGCGGTGTCGGGTAGCTAGGGGTAGACTTCCACCAGTGGCACGACGCGCGCTGCCGGAGCGCACCTGTGTGGGTTGTCGACGGCGCGCACCGGCCAGTGAATTGCTGCGGATCGTCGCGATTGGCGACGAGGCTGGTTTCAGCCTCCGACCCGATCCGGCCCGCAGACTGCCGGGTCGGGGAGCGAACATGCACCCGGATCCGGCCTGCTTCGCGCAGGCAGTGCGGCGTCGTGCCTTCGGGCGCGCGCTGCGCATCGCCGGGGCCCCGGATGACGGGGCCCTCGCGGAGTACCTGACGCGTCAACCACCACGTCCGGTCACCCGACCGGACGAGGGCCGCTAGCAAGGTAGGACGACCGACATGAGCACACGATGAAGTCCCAGAAATGATCAGGCTTCAAGTGCACGAGTGAGGTCGCTGCGGGTGCTGCCCGCACGACCTCGGAGTGAGGAGTGCAGTGGCAGGTAAGGCCCGCGTACACGAGCTTGCAAAAGAGCTCGGGGTCGAAAGCAAGACCGTACTCGCCAAGCTCAAGGAGATGGGCGAGTTCGTCAAGTCCGCGTCGAGCACCGTAGAGGCGCCTGTCGCCCGACGGCTGCGCAACGCCTTCGTCGCCTCGGGTGGCCCCGGTGCACCGGCGGCTGCGCCGCCGGCCGCACCGGCTCCGACGGCGGCAGCACCGACCCCGTCGCCGACCCCCGGCGAGCCTCGGGTCACCGCCAAACCGACGCCGCCTCGGCGTCCGGCGGTGCCCGGGCCGAAGCCGAAGGGTCCGGTGCCCGGTCCGCCGCCAGCGGCGGCCCCGGTCGCCAAGCCGGCGAGTGCTCACGACATCGAGGTGGCCGCCGCCGAGGCGCGTGCCGCCGCATTGAAGGCTGAGCAGGAGGCCGCGGTCAAGGCCGCCCAGGCCGCCCGCCAGCAGCAGCGGGAGAACGTCCGCCGGGAGCCCCCGGCCGACGGTGGTGCCCGTCCGGGTCCCCGACCCGGTCCCGGCGCGATGCCGCCCCGCCCGGGTTCTCCGGCCGCGGGTCGACCCGGTGGAACCAACCCGGGCCCGGGCGGCCGGCAGGGTCGCCCGCCGGCGCGCGGCGCCGGTAACAACCCGTTCGGTATCCAGGGCAGCCAGCAGCAGCGGCCACCGGCCGCTGGTGGCGGTGGGTCCCGGCCCAGTCCGGCCTCGATGCCGCCGCGGCCCAGTCCGGCCTCGATGCCGCCAAGGCCCAGTCCGGCCTCGATGCCGAGCCAGCGTCCGGGTCGTCCCGGTGGTCCGGGCGCCGGTCGGCCCGGTGGCGGCGCCGGTCGTCCGGGTGGCGGCGGTGGCGGTGGCTACCGTGGCGGTCCGGGTGGCGGCGGTGGTGGTGGCTACCGTGGCGGTCCCGGCGGCGGCGGTGGCGGTGGTGGTGGCTACCGCGGCGGTCCCGGCGGCGGCGGTGGCGGCGGATTCCGCCCGGGCGCGCCGGCCGGTGGCGGCGGTCGTCCCGGTGGCGGTGGCCGTGGCCGTGGCGGCGGCGCCGCGGGTGCCTTCGGGCGTCCGGGTGGCAAGCCGACCCGTGGTCGCAAGTCCAAGAAGCAGCGCAGACAGGAGTTCGACAACCTGTCGGCTCCGACCATGAGCTCGGGTGCTCCCCGGGGTCAGGGGCAGACGGTACGGCTCTCCCGTGGCGCCTCGCTGTCGGACTTCGCCGACAAGATCAACGCCAACCCGGGTTCGCTGGTCCAGGAGATGTTCAACCTGGGCGAGATGGTCACGGCGACCCAGTCGTGCTCCGACGACACGCTGCTGCTGCTGGGCGAGCACCTCGGCTTCAACGTGCAGATCGTCAGCCCGGAGGACGAGGACCGCGAGCTGCTCGCGCAGTTCAACATCGACCTTGACGCCGAGGTCGCGGAGGACCGCCTGGTCAGCCGGGCGCCGGTGGTGACCGTCATGGGTCACGTCGACCACGGTAAGACCAAGCTGCTCGACGCGATCCGTAAGGCGAACGTCGTCGCCGGTGAGGCCGGAGGCATCACCCAGCACATCGGTGCCTACCAGGTCCACGTGCCGCACGAGGGCGAGGACCGCGCGGTGACCTTCATCGACACCCCGGGTCACGAGGCGTTCACCGCCATGCGTGCCCGTGGCGCCCAGGTGACGGACATCGTGATCCTGGTGGTCGCGGCCGACGACGGTGTCATGCCGCAGACCATCGAGGCGTTGAACCACGCCAAGGCGGCCGAGGTGCCGATCGTGGTCGCGGTCAACAAGGTCGACAAGCCGGAGGCGAACCCGGACAAGGTCCGCCAGCAGCTGACCGAGTACGGCCTGGTCGCCGAGGAGTACGGCGGCGAGACCATGTTCGTGAACGTGGCCGCGAAGCCCGGCATCGGCATCGAGGAACTGCTCGAAGCGGTGCTGCTCACCGCCGACGCGTCGCTGGAGCTGACCGCTCCGACCGACGGGCCGGCGCAGGGTGTGGCCATCGAGGCACACCTGGACAAGGGCCGTGGTGCGGTCGCGACGGTGCTGGTGCAGAAGGGCACCCTGCGGGCGGGCGACTCGATCGTCGCCGGTGGGGCGCACGGCCGGGTCCGGGCGATGCTCGACGAGAACGGCAACCAGGTCACCGAGGCGGGTCCGGCGCGTCCGGTCATGGTCCTCGGTCTGACCGCGGTGCCGGGGGCGGGCGACACCTTCCTCGCTGCGGCGGACGACCGCACGGTGCGGCAGATCGCCGAGCAGCGGCAGGCTCGTCGGCGGGCGGCGGCGTTCGCCAACTCCCGTGGCCGGGCCACCCTTGAGACGCTCATGGAGCAGCTCAAGGAGGGCGAGAAGACGTCGCTCAACCTCATCCTCAAGGGTGACGTCTCCGGTTCGGTGGAGGCCCTGGAGGACGCGCTGTTCAACCTCGACATTCCCGAGGAGGTTCAGCTCAAGGTCCTCGACCGGGGCGTGGGCTCGATCACCGAGAGCAACATCATGCTCGCGAGCGCCTCGTCCGAGCCGGTCACGATCATCGGCTTCAACGTGCGGGCCTCCAACAAGGTCCGCGAGATGGCCGACCGCGAGGGCGTGGAGATCCGGTACTACACCGTCATCTACCAGGCCATCGAGGAGATCGAGGCGGCGCTCAAGGGCCTGCTCAAGCCGGAGTACGAGGAGGTCGAGCTCGGCACCGCGGAGATCCGCGACGTGTTCCGCTCGTCCAAGATCGGAAACATCTCCGGTTGCATCGTCCGGTCGGGTGTCATCCGACGGAACGCGAAGGCGCGCCTGCTGCGCGACGGCACGGTCGTGGCGGACAACCTCACGATCAGCTCGCTCAAGCGGTTCAAGGACGACGCGACGGAGGTCCGGGAGGGCTTCGAGTGTGGTCTGACCCTGGGTGGTTACAACAACGTCCAGGTCGGCGACGTGATCGAGACCTTCGAGATGCGGGAGAAGGTTCGCGCCTGATCCTGCGGTGACGCACTGATCAAGGGGTTTACGCCGACCGGCGTAAACCCCTTGATCATGCGGGGTGGGGTGCGGGTAGTGTCCCCAGACGATGTACACCGCAACCGCAGTATTCGACCTGCTGCTGCCGGGGGACTCCCGGTCGCTGAAGGCCAAGAGGTCGTACGTACGGCCGATCGTCGCGGCGCTCCGCCGGTTCGACGTGTCGGCAGCCGAGGTGGGGGCGCTCGACCTGCACGGACGAGCGGAGATCGGCGTGGCGGTGGTGGCCGCCGAGGCGGCACATGGCCGCGAGGTGCTCGACTCGTGCGAGCGGCTGGTCGCGAGTCGTCCGGAGGTCGAACTGCTGTCGGTGCGCCGCCGGTTGCACGGCGACGACGACTGAGCCGTTGGCCGCCGCCCCGCACGCCGGGGCGGACGGCGCGGGTAGGGTTCGAGTGTTGGGGTCGGTGCGGGCTCCGGTGACGCCGGCGTCGCCGGTCCCGGCCGGTAGCGGGACGCCGTGGAGGTGGCGGAGATGACGGATGCGGCCAAGGTACGCCGGCACGCGGAGCGGGTACGCGAACTGGTCGCGTCGGTGGTGCGGAGTCAGATCAAGGATCCCCGACTGGGCATGATCACCATCACCGACGCCCGGATCACCGCCGACCTGCGGGACGCCACGGTCTTCTACACCGTGCTCGGCGACGCGGCGGCCCAGGCGGGCACCGCCGCCGCGCTGGACAGCGCCAAGGGCATGCTGCGCAGCACGGTCGGCAAGGCGCTCGGGCTGCGCCACTCGCCGACGCTGACCTTCGTTCTGGACGACGTGCAGGATCAGGTCAAGCACATCGACGACCTGCTCGCCGCGGCCCGCAACGCCGACGCCGAGGTGCAGCGCCTGGCGGCGCGGGCCGAGTACGCCGGTGAGGCACAGCCGTACCGCCTCGATGAGGACGAGGACGAGGACGGCGCCGACGACGAGGACGAGCCCGGCGGGACCGTTGACGATGCCCGGGGCGGGGATCGTCGGTGACCGCCCCCTCCGGTGGTGCCGTGACCGAGCCGGATCCCGCCGTGCGGCGGCAGCCCGGCCCCGGCCGGGCCGCCGACGGTCGGCCGGCTCCGGTGACGCCCGCCGGTCCGCGCGGCCCGGTCGAACCGGCCGGGTCGCATCCCTCCGCGCCGGCGTCCGCCGGGCCGACCGAGGCCGACTGGACCGCTGCGGTGACCGCGATCCGCCAGCTGCCCGCCGACGGTCGGGTGCTGCTGATCTGCCACGTCAACCCGGACGGCGACGCGCTGGGCAGCATGCTCGGCTTCGCGCTCGGGCTGCGGCGACTCGGCGTACGCCGATTGCAGGCCACCTTTCCCGGTCCGCCGGAGGTGCCCGAGCCGCTGTCCGGCCTGCCCGGTCTGGAGCTGCTGGTGCCCGAGGCCGCGGTGGAACCCGAGCCGGACCTGGTCATCTGCTTCGACGCGGCGAGTGAGTCGCGCCTCGGTGAGCTGGCCGACCGGTTGACCGGGAAGGGCACCGCGCTGGTGCTCGACCATCACGCCTCGAACCGTGGTTTCGGCGATGTGAACCTGGTCGACCCGGCGGCAGCGGCGACCTCCGTGCTCGCCGAACAGCTATTGGACCGCCTCGGCGTGCCGTTGGACGCCGGCATCGCCGAATGTCTGTACGTGGCGCTGAGCACCGACACCGGATCGTTCCGGTTCGACGCGACCACCCCGGCGGTGCACGAGATGGCAGCCCGGCTGTTGGCGACCGGGATCCGTCCGGGTGACATCTCGCGGCGGGTGTTCGACAGCCGGCCGTTCGGCGCGGTACGGCTCTTCGGTGAGGTGCTCGGGCGAGCCCGGCTGGAGCCCGACGAGGCCGGCGGGCACGGCCTGGTCTGGACGTACGCGACCCTGGACGACCTGGCCCGCCACGAGCAGCGGCCGTACGTCCTGGAGGCGCTCATCGATCCGGTGCGCTGCACCGCCGAGGCCGACGTGAGTTGCGTGGTCAAGCAGACCGCGCCGGCCGTCTGGGCGGTGTCCCTGCGCAGTAAGGGCGCGACGGACGTGAGCCGGGTGGCCGTTGCGCTGGGCGGCGGTGGGCACCGGCTGGCCGCCGGCTTCACCGGCCGGGGCACGGTGGACGAGGTCATCGAGCAAATCAGGAGCCAGTTGCGGGCGTACGCCCCGAGGAGCGGCACCGACCAGCAGGGGTGATTTCAGGGTCGGCTCCGGGGCGTCGACGCTTCGGCACCTGGACAGGGCGGGGAGAATCGGATGATGGAGCAGTCCCACGATCTCACCGTCGACACCCCCCGCACCTGGGAGCGGCCGGTCGTCTGCGTGCCGGTGCTTGTCGCTCTCTCCCTGGTGGGCGGGCGCTTCACGTCCTTCTCTACCGAGGCGAACGTCTATGTGTTCGGTGCCGGCGGGGTGCTGATCTGGCTCGGCCTGACCAAGCGCGTGCAGGCCCGTCCGGCGCCCGAGCGGTTGCCATCCGGCGCGGTCTGGTGGGCGCTGCCGGTGATGGTCTTCGGGATCTTCGAGGGGGCCACCTTCATCGCGGCGGCCGGTGACGATTTCCCCACCTTCTCGCTGCTGGCCGACCCGCTGCTGGAGGACCGTCTGGTCCGTTCCGCGGCCTGGTTGGTGTGGCTGTCGGCGTTCTGGGGGCTGGTGCGGCGATGATGCGGGCGTTGGCGATCGGCGGTTTCCTGCTCGGGATGGCACTGTTCGGGCTGGTCGAGTGGCTGGCCCGGCGGGAGGGCTCGAAGATTCCGACCCTCGGCGAACTCTGTGCGTACGTCATGCGGTACGAGGTCGGTCCGGTGCCGGTGGGCCGGATCGGGCTGTTCGGCTTCTGGTGGTGGATCGGCTGGCACTTCCTGGCTCGTTGACGGAATTCGACCCGTCCAGATTGCGGGAACAGGGCGCACCATGTGGACCTGAACGATAACTTGGGAAACGGCTGGCGCCGCTTTCGGCGCAGGTCAGGGGCGGAGCCATATCCGGTGCCGCTCCATTCCAGGGTTCATCGACCCGGGCCACCAGGCCGCCCATCCGCCGTTCCGGCGACCCCGGTACCGGCTCTCGGGCGACAGTCGTAGCACCGCCCGTGACGCGCCGCCGCGCTCGGTGGACGCGTGCCCTGGAAGGGGTTTCACCATGGCCGCCAAGCCCAAGCCCGAGACCACTGACGAGGCCCGTGAGCAGGCCCGTCGCGCCCTGCAGACCTCCATGGACACCCGTCAGTGACGGTGTTCGACCGGCGGTGACGTCCCGCCGCCGACGCGTACGACGTCACCGCCGGTCCGTTCGTTCTTCTGCGTCGTTGGGCCGGACCGGCACCGTCCCCGCTTGACGATCGCCGGGGGTAAGTGGTGGGCCGTATTGCTCCCCTTACGCCTCGCGTGTCACCATCGGCGGCGATGAGCCAGCCGACCACTGTCACCGATCGGGTCGCGTCGCCGCGCCGGATCGCCGCGCTCGCCCTGCCCGCCCTCGTGGTGCTCGCCGCCGAACCGCTCTACGTGCTCGTCGACACCGCGGTCGTCGGCCACCTGGGCCGGGTGCCGCTGGCGGCGGTGGCCGTGGGCGGCACCGTGATGACCCTCACCGCTTGGTTGGGGACCGTTGTCGCGTACGGCACGACGGGTCGCGCGGCCCGCCGGTTCGGTGCCGGGGACCGCGCCGCCGCGGTGGCCGAGGGGGTCCAGGCTTCCTGGTCGGCCCTTGGCGTGGGGCTGGCGGTCCTCGTCGGCATGCAGTTCGGCGGTGGTGCCCTGGCGGGTGCCCTGGCCGGCGGTGGTGAGGTGGCCGTCGCCGCCGCCGAGTGGCTGCGTGTCGCCGCGTTCGGTGCCCCCGGGCTGCTGCTCGCCGCCGCCGGTAACGGCTGGCTGCGCGGCGTGCAGGACACTCGCCGCCCGCTGCTCTTCGTGGTCGGCCCCAATGTGCTCTCCGCGGTGCTGTGTCCGGTGCTGGTCTACCCGGTCGGCCTGGGGTTGGTCGGCTCAGCGGTGGCGAACGTGATCGCGCAGACCCTCTCCGGCGCGCTCTTCGCCGCCGCCCTGGTGGCCGAGCGGGTGGCGCTGCGCCCGCGTCCCCGGATCATCGGCCAGCAACTGGTGCTCAGCCGGGACCTGCTGATCCGCGGGGTGGCCTTCCAGGCCAGCTTCCTGTCCGCCACGGCCGTGGCCGCCCGGTTCGGTGCCGCGACGGTCGGCGCCCACCAGATCGCCGTACAACTCTGGTTCTTCGCGGCGCTGGTCCTCGACGCGCTGGCCATCGCCGCGCAGGCGCTGGTCGGGGCGGCGCTCGGCGGTGGTGACGACGCGACGGCCCGGGCGCTGGCCCGCCGGATCGGCCGGCTGGGCGCGATCTGCGGTACGGCGTTCGCGGTGCTCGCGGCGGCCGGCGCCGGCGTGGTGCCCGCCTGGTTCAGCTCGGATCGGGCGGTACACGAGCAGGCGCTGGTGGCCTGGCCCTGGTTCGCCGCGATGCTGCCGCTGGCCGGAGTGGTGTTCGCCCTCGACGGGGTGCTGATCGGCGCGGGTGACATCCGCTATCTGCGCAACCTCACCGTGGCCGGTGCGCTCGGCGGCTTTCTGCCGGCGATCTGGCTGGCGTACGCCCTCGATCTGGGTCTCGGTGGCATCTGGGCCGGGCTGATGCTGTTCACCGTGATCCGCCTGATCGGGCTGTTGCTGCGGCTTCGTAGCGGTGCCTGGGCGGTCATCGGTGAGGAGCGTCTACCCGCCTGACAAGACCTGGCCGTAGAGCGCGTAGATGAAGAGCACCAGAGCCAGGCTCGCCACGAAGGAGACGAGCAACGCGATGATCTTCATGGTGTTGGGGTAGCGCTGACGCAGGGGCTGCCGTCGCTGCCAGGCCCACCAGCGGCGCCGGACCGCCCCGGCCCCGGGCAGGGCGGCCAGCCCCTCGGCCAGCCGGACACCCAACGTGCGCCTCGCCGGTGGCGGATTCAGCATCCAGTCCGGCAGCGCGCTGGGCTGCTCGGGCGTACGCAGGCGGACCTCATCGTCGGGCCGGCGCGTTCGATCGGGACTGCGGTCCGTGCTCATGTCGTTCTCCCCGTGGCCTGCCGGCACGGCACTCGCCGTCGCCGATGTGTCCATCGTGTCAGGGGGGTCCCAGCCCGAACATCCGATTTCCGGGGGCCTGTCCGGTGCTCGGGCCAGCGGGCCGGTCTGGCAGGCTTGCACGCCGTGAGCACAGACGGCCTGATCGTGGTGGACAAGTCCGGCGGTATGACCTCGCACGATGTGGTCGCCCGGGTCCGCCGGCTGGCCCGGACCCGGCGGGTCGGCCACGGCGGCACGCTCGACCCGATGGCAACCGGGGTCCTGGTGATCGGGGTGGGCCGGGCAACCCGGCTGCTGACGTACGTGATCGGTGCGGACAAGAGCTACGCGGCGACCGTCCGGCTGGGCCAGACCACCGTCACCGACGACGCGGAGGGCGACGTGATCGCCACCACGCCCGCCGGGATGGTCACCGACGAGGCCGTCCGGGACGTGCTGGCCGGGATGACCGGGGAGATCGACCAGGTGCCGAGCGCGGTGAGCGCCATCAAAATCAACGGACAGCGGGCGTACAAGCGGGTCCGTGCGGGGGAGAGCGTCGACCTGCCGGCCCGGCGGGTCACCGTCTCCCGGCTCGACGTGCTGGCGATCCGACGTGATCGGCCGGACGTGGTCGACGTCGACGTGGAGGTGGCCTGCTCGACCGGGACGTACATCCGGGCGATAGCCCGCGACGCGGGCCTGGCCCTCGGGGTCGGTGGCCACCTGACCGCGCTGCGGCGTACCGCCGTGGGTGGGTTCACCCTGGCGGAGGCCGCCACCCTCGACGAGCTGGAGAGCCGCGCGCCGGATGTGGTGGGGCTGCCGCTCGCCACCGCCGCCGAACGGTTCTTCCCCCGCCGGGACGCCACCGCCGAGGAGGCGAAGGTGCTTTCCCACGGCGGTCCGCTCGATCCGGTCGGCCACACCGGGCCGTACGCGGTCTTCGATCCGACCGGCGGGCTGATCGCTATCGTCAGCGAGCGGGCCGGCCGGGCCCGCGCGGAGATCGTGCTCGCCCCGGCCTGATGCCGGGTGCCCGACAGCCGACCGCCGACGGTCGGGGCCAACGACAGCGGAGGAGCAGCATGCAACGGTGGCGGGGGTACGACGCGGTGCCCGGTGGCTGGGGACGGTCGGTCGTCACCATCGGCGTCTTCGACGGTGTGCACAAGGGTCATCAGGCGACGATCGGCCATGCCGTGGCCCGTGCCCGGGAACTCGGCGTGCAGTCGGTGGTGGTGACCTTCGACCCGCACCCGGCCGAGGTCGTGCGGCCGGGTTCCCATCCGGCGGTGCTGACCGAGCCGTCCCGCAAGGCTGAGCTGATCGAGGCCCTCGGCGCGGACGTGCTCTGTGTGATCCCGTTCACGCCCGAGGTTTCCCGGTTGTCGGCCGAGGCGTTCGTGCACGACGTGCTGGTCGAGCACCTGCACGCCGCGCTCGTGGTGGTGGGGGAGAACTTCCGGTTCGGCCACCGGGCCGCCGGTGACGTGGCGCTGCTGGAGCGGCTCGGTCGCACGTTCGGGTTCGCCGTCGAGGGGGCTCCGCTGGTCGCCGCGGCGGGCACGGTCTACTCCTCGACGTACATCAGATCCTGCGTCGACGCGGGTGACGTGACCGCCGCCGCCGACGCGCTGGGCCGCCCGCACCGGTTGGAGGGTGTGGTGGTCCGCGGTGACCAGCGTGGGCGGGAACTCGGCTATCCGACCGCGAACCTGCTCTGTCACCGGTACGCGGCGGTACCGGCCGACGGCGTCTACGCCGCCCGGATGATCCGTCGGGGGCGGCGGCAGCCGCTGGCCGCCGCCGTGTCGATCGGCACGAACCCGACCTTCTCCGGCCGGGAGCGCCGGGTCGAGGCGTACGCGCTGGATTTCGACGGCGACCTCTACGGCGAGCGGCTGGCGCTGGACTTCGTGGCGCATCTGCGCGGGCAGACCCGCTTCGATTCGATCGAGCCGCTGATCGCCCAGATCGCCGAGGACGTCGAGCGGACCCGCCGGGTGCTGGGCTGACCGGTCACCGACCCGCCCGTGGCCCTTGACCGGCCGGGTCGGTTGGGTGCTGGTAGGCTGGCTGAGACGTCGGCTGACCGACGTGGGGCCTCGCCTGCCTGCTCGACGCCGCGGGTGCGAGGACCGTCCGTCACCGGTGCCGTAGCCCGGCCCGACGGACCGCATCGAGACAACCCATCAGAACAGGGAGAACATGGCGCTCGACCAGCAGGCCAAGGCCAAGATCCGCGAGGAGTACGCGACCGCCGAGGGCGACACCGGGTCGCCCGAGGTGCAGGTCGCGGTCCTCACCAAGCGGATCGCCGATCTCACCGAGCACCTGAAGGTGCACAAGCACGACCACCACAGCCGCCGTGGGCTGCTGCTACTGGTCGGCCGTCGCCGCCGGTTGCTCAACTACGTCCAGAAGAAGGACATCAACCGCTACCGGTCGCTCATCGAGCGGCTCGGCCTGCGCCGGTGACGTGACGGGGGAGTGGCCCACCAGGTCACTCCCCCGTCGGCGTCCCAACCGAGAAACGGGCCACGACCACCCAGACAAGGGAGCGTCGGCGTACCGGTCTCCGGTAGTGGCCTCCGGGCGCCCCGGCATCCTGCCGGTGGTCCCGGGCGCTTCGATCGAAGACCGGCCGTCCGTACAGCTCCCGCGTCGTGGCCCCCGATGCGAAGGAGCATTGAAACAGCATGACCGAGACCAAACTCGGCACCGAAACCCGCACCGCCGTGATCGACAACGGGTCGTTCGGCACCCGTGAGATCACCTTCTCCACCGGCCGGCTGGCCCGACAGGCCGCCGGGTCCGTCACGGCGCAGCTCGGCGAGACGGTCGTCCTCTCCGCCACCACCGCCGGCAAGCAGCCGAAGGAGCAGTTCGACTTCTTCCCGCTGACCGTCGACGTCGAGGAGCGGATGTACGCCGCGGGCCGGATCCCCGGCTCGTTCTTCCGCCGCGAGGGCCGGCCCAGCGAGGACGCCATCCTCACCTGCCGCCTGATCGACCGGCCGCTGCGCCCGTCGTTCGTCAAGGGCCTGCGCAACGAGGTCCAGGTCGTCGAGACCATCCTCGCGCTCGACCCGCAGCACCCGTACGACGTGGTCGCGATCAACGCCGCGTCGATGTCGACCAAGCTCTCCGGCCTGCCGTTCTCCGGCCCGATCGGGGCCACCCGGATGGCCCACGTGGACGGCCAGTGGGTCGCCTTCCCGACCCACGAGGAGCTGGCCCGGGCCACCTTCGACATGGTGGTGGCCGGCCGGTCCCTGCCCGACGGCGACGTCGCGATCATGATGGTCGAGGCGGAGGCCACCGAGCACACCGTGAAGCTGGTCGCCGGCGGGGCGCCCGCACCGACCGAGGAGGTCGTGGCGAGCGGCCTGGAGGCCGCCAAGCCCGCCATCCGCGAGCTGTGCCGGGCGCAGAGCGAGCTGGCCGAGGTCGCCGCCAAGCCGGTCGCCGAGTTCCCGGTCTTCCTGGATTACCAGGACGACGCGTACGACGCGGTCGCCGAACTGACCCGCGCCGACGTCGCCGAGGCCCTGCAGATCGCCGGCAAGGCGGACCGCGAGGAGGCCCTGGACGCGATCAAGCTGCGGGTCCACGAGGAGCTCGGCTCCCGTTTCGAGGGCCGGGAGAAGGAACTCTCCGCCGCGTTCCGGTCGCTGACCAAGTCCGAGGTGCGTAGCCGGGTACTGCGCGAGCAGGTCCGCATCGACGGCCGGGGTCCGCGTGACATCCGCCCGCTGAGCGCCGAGGTGGGCGTGCTGCCCCGGGTGCACGGCTCGGCGCTGTTCGAGCGCGGCGAGACCCAGATCCTCGGCGTCACCACGCTCAACATGCTGCGCATGGAGCAGGCGCTGGACACCCTCTCCCCGGAGAAGTCCAAGCGCTACATGCACAACTACAACTTCCCGCCGTACTCCACCGGTGAGACCGGCCGGGTCGGCTCGCCGAAGCGTCGCGAGATCGGGCACGGTGCCCTCGCGGAGCGGGCGCTGATCCCGGTGCTGCCCTCGCGGGAGGAGTTCCCGTACGCCATCCGGCAGGTCTCCGAGGCGCTCGGCTCCAACGGCTCCACCTCGATGGGCTCGGTCTGCGCCTCGACGCTGGGCCTGCTCAGCGCCGGTGTGCCGCTGAAGGCGCCGGTCGCCGGCATCGCGATGGGCCTCATCTCCGACGAGGTCGACGGCAAGACCCAGTACGTCACGCTCACCGACATCCTCGGTGCCGAGGACGCCTTCGGCGACATGGACTTCAAGGTCGCCGGCACCCGGGACTTCGTCACCGCGTTGCAGCTCGACACCAAGCTCGACGGCATCCCGTCCGACGTGCTGGCCGCCGCGCTCCAGCAGGCCCACGAGGCGCGGCAGACCATCCTCGACGTGATGCAGCGGGCGATCGAGGCACCGGCCGAGATGTCCGACTACGCGCCGCGGGTGACCACGGTCAAGATCCCGGTCGACAAGATCGGCATGGTGATCGGCCCGAAGGGTCAGACCATCAACGCCATTCAGGACGAGACCGGCGCCGAGATCTCCATCGAGGACGACGGCACCATCTACGTCGGCGCGACAAACGGTCCGTCGGCGCAGGCCGCGGTCGAGCGGATCAACGCGATCGCCAACCCGACCCTGCCCAAGGTCGGCGACCGCTTCCTCGGCACGGTGGTGAAGACGGCTCCGTTCGGCGCGTTCGTCTCGCTGCTGCCGGGCCGCGACGGCCTGCTGCACATCTCCAAGGTGGGCGACGGCAAGCGGGTCGAGAAGGTCGAGGACTTCCTCAACGTCGGTGACCGGGTCGAGGTCGAGATCGCCGACATCGACCAGCGCGGCAAGATCTACCTGGACAAGGTCCGCCCGGAGGGCGCCGAGGCGCCGGCCGCCGCAGCCGGCGAGGAGCGCCCCGCCGGCCGGGGTGGCGACCGGGGTCCGCGTGACCGGGGCGACCGCGAGCGCGGTGGCGACCGGGGCGGTCGTGGCCCCGAGCGTGGCGAGGGCGGCGAGGGCGGCGACCGTCCCCGACGCCGTACCCGGCACAGCTGACAAGTGAACCGCTGACCGGCCGGGCGACACCGTCGCCCGGCCGGTTCGTTCGTCAACTCATCCACCCCTCGTCGTACTGGAAGCAGGTGGCCGTGACCCGGACCCGGCATTCGTCTTTCCTCGGGGCCCGACCGGGGCCGACGCCGCGCGCCGGCCGTTCGGCCACCACGACCGCGCGGGCCGCCGGTGGGTCGACCCGGGCGGTGACCCGGACCCTGAGCGACGATCCGCTGGGCGGCACGGTGCGCCGCACGGTGCTGCCGAACGGGCTGCGCGTGCTGACCGAGGCGATCCCGGCCATGCGCAGCGTCTCGTTCGGCATCTGGGTGGCGGTGGGCTCGCGGGACGAGACCGGCACCCAGGCGGGTGCCGCCCACTTCCTCGAACACCTGCTGTTCAAGGGCACCCACAAGCGCAACGCGATGGAGATCTCCTCGGCGATCGAGGCCGTGGGCGGCGAGACCAACGCCTTCACCACGAAGGAGTACACCTGCTACTACGCCCGGGTGCTGGACGAGGACCTGCCCCTGGCCATCGACGTCATGTGCGACCTGGTCGCCGACTCGGTGCTGGAGCCGGCCGACGTGGAGACCGAGCGCGGCGTGATCCTCGAAGAGATCGCCATGCACGACGACGAACCCGGCGACGAGGTGCACGATCTGTTCGCCCAGGTCGTCTACGGCGACCACCCGCTGGGCCGGCTGATCTCCGGCACCGCGGAGACGGTCACCCCGATGTCCCGCCGGCAGATCCAGAGCTTCTACCGGCGACGCTACGTCGCGCCCCAGATCGTCATCGCCGCCGCCGGCAACCTGGACCACACCGCCGTGGTGCGGCTGGTCCGCCAGGCGCTGCGGGGCACTCCGCTGGACACCGATCCGGCGGCGCCCGCGCCGCAGCGGCCGGCCACTCCGGGCGTACGCACCCGGACCGCCGCCACTGTGGTGGAGGAGAAGGAGACCGAGCAGGCGCACATCATGCTGGGCTGCGCGGGCATCGACCGGCTCGACGAGCGGCGCTTCGCCCTCGGCGTGCTGAACAACGTGCTCGGCGGTGGCATGTCCAGCCGGCTCTTCCAGGAGATCCGGGAGCGCCGTGGCCTCGCCTACTCCGTCTACTCCTATGCCAGCCAGTACGCCGACAGCGGCCTGTTCGGCGTCTACGCCGGCTGCGCCCCGGGCCGGGTCGACGAGGTGCTGAAGCTGACCCGCGCCGAGTTGGCGCGTACCGCCGCGCACGGCATCACCGAGGCGGAGCTGGCCCGGGGCAAGGGGATGAGCAAGGGCTCGTTCGTGCTCGGCCTGGAGGACACCGGCTCCCGGATGAGCCGGCTGGCCAAGGGCGAACTGCTCTACGGGGACCTGGTCCCGGTCAACGAGCTGCTCGACCGGGTCGACGCGGTCACCCTCGACGACGTCAACGCCCTCGCGGCCGAGTTGCTGGGCCGGCCGATGTCCCTCGCCGTCGTCGGCCCGTTCGCCGGCCGGGACTTCAGCGCCTGATCCGTCCGGCCGAGCGGCTGCGCACCACCCTCGGGGTGTCCGCGTCCCGATTGGGATAGGTTGTGCCGCGTGACTGACGAGCAGGAGAAGGCCGCCCCCGAGTCGATCAAGGTTGGCGTGCTGGGTGCCGGTGGCCGGATGGGTGCCGAGGTGTGCCGGGCCGTCGAGGCGGCCGGCGACATGAAACTGGTGGCGACCGTCGACGAGGACGACTGGCTGGTGGACGCCGCCGAGGCGGGGGCGCAGGTGCTCGTCGACTTCACCACTCCCGACGTCGTGATGGACAACCTGCACTGGTGTATCGACCAGGGCATCCACGCGGTGGTCGGCACCAGCGGCTTCACCGAGCAGCGGATCGAGAAGGTACGCGGCTGGCTGGCCGGCCGGCCCGACGTGGGTGTGGTGATCGCCCCCAACTTCGGTCTCGGCGCGGTGCTGATGATGCAGTTCGCCGCGCGGGCCGCCCGCTACTTCGAGTCGGTCGAGATCGTCGAGCAGCACCATCCGCGCAAGCTCGA
The DNA here is from genome assembly GCF_027497175.1 of Verrucosispora sp. WMMD573. Taxonomy (NCBI): domain Bacteria; kingdom Bacillati; phylum Actinomycetota; class Actinomycetes; order Micromonosporales; family Micromonosporaceae; genus Micromonospora; species Verrucosispora sp. WMMD573. The sequence continues at coordinate 2,957,837 of NZ_CP114901.1, forward strand.
CGCGCCCAGCGGCACCGCCATGCACACCGCGCGCCTGGTCGCGGCGGCCCGGGCCGAGTCCGGCCTCGGCCCGGTGCCGGACGCCACCAAGGACGAGATCGCCGGTGCCCGGGGTGCCGACGTCGACGGGGTGCGGGTGCACGCCGTACGCGCCACCGGACTTGTCGCCCACCAGGAGGTGCTCTTCGGCACCACCGGCGAGACCCTCACCATCCGGCACGACTCGTACGACCGGGTCTCGTTCATGCCCGGCGTGCTGCTCGCGGTACGCGCGGTGCGATACCGGCCGGGCCTGACCCTCGGCCTGGACGCCCTGCTCGACTGAGCGCGGCCGGGGTGGGCCGCCCGCCCGCGCTCAACCCGCCTGGGGCGGTTCGGTGGGCACGGCGACGTGCAGGCGCAGCTGGGGGACCAGCATGTCGTCGACGTCCAGCGCGCGTCCCGCGCCGTCGGGCTCCCAGCCGGCGGTGGTGAGGAACTTCCGGGCGGCCTGGTCGCCCTCGAACACCCACGCCACGGCCCGGTCGAAGCCGGACTCCCGCCACAGGTCGACACTGGCGGCGAGCAGCCGGGAGCCGTGCCCGCGCCGGCCCCAGCGGGGCTCGACCAGCAGGTCGGTCACGGCCACCACGTCGGCGCCGAGCGCGTCGGCCGGTTCGTTCGGGGCCAGCGCCTCGGCGTCGGCCGGGCCGGAGGCGGCGAAGCCCACCAGATACGATTGCTCGGCCTGTTCGACGGCGACCAGCACCCGGTGGGTGTCGCTGGGCGGCTGGCGCACCGAGGCATCCCAGCGCTCGGCCAGCGACGCCTCGTCGAGGCCGTCCAGCACCTCCCGGGGCAGCAGTCGCCGGTAGGCGACCCGCCAGGTGGCGAGCTGGATGCGGGCGATCTCGGCGGCGTCCTCCGGACGCGCCGGGCGGACGTACCCGAGACTCATGGCACGACAGCCTACGCAGGGCGAGGGAGGCGACGGTGGCGCAGGGTGCCAGGCGGACGGTCGGACAGGTCGCCGCGGTGATCGTGCTCGCCGTCGTGGTGGCCGGGTTCCTGTCCGTGGCGGCCGTCCGGCACGGCTTCTTCGACCTTCAGGTCTACCGGGGCGCCCTGGTCTGGTGGGTGCACGACGGCGGCGAAATTTACGACTACCTCAAGCCCGGCACCCAGTACGGCTTCACGTACCCACCGTTCGCCGCCCTGGTGATGTTGCCGATGGCGTACCTGTCCTGGCATTCGGCGATCGTGGTGAGCGTGGCGGCCGGCGTGGTGACCAGCGCGGTGCTGATCTGGTGGCTGCTGGATCCGGTGTCCCGGCGGGCCGGCTGGACCCGCTGGTTCGCCTTCGCGGTGGTGCTCTGCCTGGTCGCGGCCTTCGAACCGATGCGCGAGACGATCAACTTCGGTCAGGTCAACACGCTGCTGCTCTTCCTGGTGGCGGTGGATCTGCTCCGGCTGCTGCCGCGCGGCAGCAGCTGGGCCGGGATCGGCATCGGCCTGGCCACCGCGATCAAGCTCACGCCGGGCATCTTCATCGTCTACCTGCTGGTGACCGGGCGCTGGCGCGCGGCGGTGACCGCCTCTGGCGCCGCGACCGCCGCGACCCTGCTGGCCGCCGCGCTGTTCCCGGACGCCTCCCGGGAGTTCTGGACCAGCGCGCTGTGGAACACCGGGCGCGTCGGTGAGCTGGCCTTCGTCTCCAACCAGTCGCTGCGGGGCGTGGTGGCCCGGCTCGACCCGCAGAGCCCGAGCACGCTGGCCTGGCTGCTGCTGGTCGCCGCGACGCTGGTGCTCTGGGCCTGGCGGTCCCGGGTCGCGGCGTCCGTGGGCGACGAGGCCACCGGGCTGGCCCTGACCGGCACGGTGATGTGCCTGGTCAGCCCGGTCACCTGGGTGCATCACCTGGTCTGGCTGCTGCCGGGCCTGCTGCTGCTGGTGGACCGGGGCATGGCCGCGCCACCGGGCGGTCGTCGCCGCCGGGTGCTGCTGGCCTGCGCGACCATCGGGTACGCGTTCCTGATCAGCCGGATCGTCTGGGCGTGGGAGAAGGACTTCACCGGGCTCGACGGTTTCCTGTTCGGCAACACCTACGTCTGGATCAGCCTGGCGTTGCTGGCCTTCCTGCCGGTGCGTGCGGTCGCACCGCGCTCGCCGTCGGATTCAGCGTCGACGTCGGATTCAGCCGCCGTCGAGTCGGCCGGTGTACCGCAACTCGACCAGTCCGATCGCCGGTCGGCCGCCGGACAGCGGCACCGGGTAGGTCGACCGCTCACCGTCCGGTGACAACCCGGCCCGCTCGTAGAACCGACGGGCCCGGTCGTTGTCCGCCAGCACCCAGAGCCGGTACTCCGTCCAGCCGGACTCGCGCAGGCCCGCCCGCGCCGCCGCGAGCAGGGCGCGAGCGGTGCCGTCACCCCAGTTCTCGGGCGTGACGTACAGGCTCACCACCTCGCCGTAGGCCGGGTCGAGGTCGCCGCGATCCTGGTTGTTGCGGTACGGCCCGAAGGTGGCGAACCCGACGAGCGTGCCGTGCTCCTCGGCGAGCAGGGTGGTGAAGGGGTGATCCGGGTCGGCGGTGCCGAGGGCCCGGCGGCGCTGCGCCCAGGCGGCCGGGTTGAGCCGGTTCAGCACCTCGTCCGGCATGATCCCGGCGTAGCCGGCCTGCCAGCCGCGCACGTGCACCCGGGCCACCGCCTCGGCGTCGTCGGGCTGCTCACGGCGGATGCTGGGCATGCAACCAGTTCTAGGCTGCCGGGGCGGGCAGGTCCAGTGTCCGCACCGATGTCGTACGCCTGTCGTAGCCTGCCTGCGATGGTCGCACCGGAATCGCTCTCGCTCGCCCAGGCCCGCCGCGTCGCGTTGGCCGCACAGGGCTTCGCTGATCCGGCGCCCACCGGGGCGCCCACCCGCCGGCACCTGCGTCGGGTGCTCGACCGGGTCGGGTTGATCCAGATGGATTCGGTGAACGTGCTGCAACGGGCGCACTACCTGCCGCTCTACAGCCGGCTCGGGCGCTACCCCACCGACCTGCTCGACTCCGCCGCCTACCGCCGCCCCCGCGAGTTGTTCGAGTACTGGGGCCACGAGGCGTCGTTGGTGCCGGTTGCCCTGCATCCCGCGCTGCGCTGGCGGATGGCGCGGGCGCACACCGACGCCTGGGGCGGAATGCGCCGTATCGCCGCCGAGCAGCCCGCCCTGGTCGCCTGGGTACGCGACGAGGTGGCGGCCCGGGGCCCGCTGACCGTCGCCGAGATCGAGCACGACGCACCCCGCCAGACCGGCAACTGGGGGTGGAACTGGTCGGCGGTGAAACAGGCCCTGGAATATCTCTTCTGGGCCGGCGAGGTGTGCGCAGCGCAGCGCACCGGCTCCTTCGCCCGCCGCTACGACCTGCCGGAACGGGTGCTGCCGGCGGAGGTCCTGGCCGCCCCGACGCCGACCGACGCACAGGCGTACCGCACCCTGGTGGGCGTCGCGGCCCGGTCACTCGGGGTGGCCGCGGAGCCGGAGCTGCGCGACTACTTCCGGCTGCCGGTGGCCGGTGCGCGGCAGGCCATCGCCGAGTTGGTCGAGGCGGGCGAGCTGCGGCCGGTCACGGTGCAGGGGTGGCGGCAGCCCGCGTGGTTGCACGCCGGGGCCCGGCTGCCCCGCTGGGTACGCGGCAACGGCCTGGTGAGCCCCTTCGACCCGCTCGTCTGGGAACGCGCCCGCACCGAGCGGCTGTTCGGCTTCAGCTACCGCATCGAGATCTACGTGCCCGCACCACAACGCGTGTACGGCTACTACGTGCTGCCGTTCCGCCAGGGCGAGCGCTTCACCGCCCGGGTCGACCTGAAGGCGGACCGCAAGTCCGGGGTGCTGCTGGTGCCGGCCGCCTGGGTGGAGCCGGGCGTCGACCCGGGGGAGACGGCGATCGCCCTGGCGGCCGAGCTGTACCGGCTGGCCGGCTGGCTCGGACTGGACACGGTCGCGTCGCCGGTCGCCGGTGACCTCGCGGCGCCGCTGGCCGCCGCGCTGGTGGGCGTGGCCGGTGTACGGTGAGGCTCGTGACGAGCGTTGACCGACCGGGCGCCCAGCCGCAGCCCGACCTGCACGGCGATCAGCCACATGGTCACCCGTCCGGTGGGCCGGCGGGTCCGGCGCAGCAAGGTGACTGGCCGGCGGGATATCCGGCCGGCTATCCGGTGGTCGAGTCCGACCGGCTCACCCGGTTCGTGACCCGGATGCACGCTCGCACGCCACGCTGGGTGGCGCCGTTGGCCGCGGTCGGCTGTGTCGCCGCCGGCATCGGGTACACGCTGCTCAGCGAGCCCACCCGGTCCGCGCCCGACGCCCTGCCGACCTGTTTCCTGAAGTTCCTCACCGGGCTGGACTGCCCGGGGTGCGGCGGCACCCGCGCCCTCTGGTACGTGCTGCACGCCGATCTGCCGGCCGCCGCCCGCCACCATTTCCTCTTCGTCTTCGCGCTGCCCTTCCTGGCGTACCTCTTCGTCGCCTGGGCCGGTCGGCAGGCGTTCGGTTGGCGGCTGCCCGAGCTACGCATCGGCCCGAAGCTGATCGGCGGCTTCCTCGCCGCCTGGCTGGCCTTCTCGGTGGTCCGCAACCTGCCCTGGGTCCCCTTCACCGCCCTCTACGTGTAGCGGCCCGGGCCGGCGTTTTCTGGTCGTCGGTCGGTCTCGGCTACAGTCCCAGGAATGCCGGAGATGGTGCAGCCCCAGGTCAGGTTGATCGCGTGGACCCAGTTCGACCCGCCGGAGGACGTGCCGTGGTCGACCGATGCCGACGGGGGGCAGGCGCTGGCGGAGTTCGCCGGACGGGCCTGCTACCAGAGCTGGAAGAAGCCGAACCCGGCGACGGCCACGAACGCCGGCTACCTGGCGCACATCCTGGAGGTCGGTCACCTCTCGGTGCTGGAGCACGGCTCGGTGAGCTTCTACTTCACCGGCGTGTCCCGCTCGTTCACCCATGAGCTGATCCGGCACCGGCACCTCTCGTACTCCCAGCTGTCGCAGCGGTACGTGCCGGAGCGGGACGCCGCGATGGTGGAGCCGACCGTCATCGCCGAGGACCCGGAGCTGCACAAGCGGTTCGTCGAGGCCGCCGAGGCGAGCGTGCGGGCCTACAATGACCTGCTGGAGGGGCTGGAGCGGCGCTTCGCCGACGTGACGAACCCGACCCTGCGGCGCAAGCAGGCCCGCCAGGCGGCCCGCGCGGTGCTGCCGAACGCCACCGAGACCCGCATCGTGGTGACCGGCAACTACCGGGCCTGGCGGCACTTCGTCGGTATGCGCGCCACCGAGCACGCCGACGTGGAGATCCGTGAGCTGGCGGTGGAATGCCTCCGACAGTTGCAGCGGGTGGCGCCGAACGTCTTCGCCGACTTCACCATCTCGACGCTGCCCGACGGCACGGAGGTGGCGCGGAGCCCGTACGCCCAGGTGTCCTGAACGGGTCGTGAGGCCGCCCGCCCGGGGGTGGTGAGCCCCTTCCCCGGTGGCCGGCCCTCGGCCGTCCGATAGGTTGTCACCATGACGCACGACCACCTCGACGCTCCGGTTCGAACGGCCTCGCGCCCGTTCGGCCGGGTGCTCACGGCCATGGTGACCCCGTTCACCGCCGACGGGGCGCTCGACCTCGACGGCGCGGCACGGCTGGCGGATCATCTGGTCGCGGAGCAGGGCAACGACGCGTTGGTGGTCAACGGCACCACCGGCGAATCACCGACCACCACCGACGCCGAGAAGGAACGCCTGATCCGGGTAGTGGTGGAGGCGGTCGGCGACCGGGCCCGGGTGGTGGCGGGGGTCGGCACCAACGACACCCGACACACCATCGAGCTGGCGACCTCGGCGGAGAAGGCCGGTGCGCACGGGCTGCTGGTGGTCACTCCGTACTACAACAAGCCGCCGCAGGCCGGTCTGCTACGCCACTTCACCGCGGTGGCCGACGCCACCGGGCTGCCGGTGATGCTCTACGACATCCCGCACCGCTCCGGTGTGGCGATCGAGACCGAGACCCTGGTCCAGCTCGCCGAGCACGGCCGCATCGTCGCGGTCAAGGACGCCAAGGGTGACCTGACGGCGACGAGTTGGGTGACCAGCCGGGCCGAGCTGGCGTACTACAGCGGTGAGGACGCGCTCACCCTGCCCGCCCTGGCGGTCGGCTGCGTCGGCGTGGTGGGCACCTCCACGCACTTCACCGGCGCCGAGACCAAGCTGATGATCGAGGCGTACGACACGGGGGACACGGCCACCGCACTGGCGCTGCATCGCCGGTTGCTACCGCTGTACACGGGGATCTTCCGTACTCAGGGTGTGATCCTGGTCAAGGCTGGCCTGGCAGCGCAGGGCCTGCCGGCCGGTCCGGTACGTCCACCGCTGGTGGACGCCACCGCTGGCGAGATCGCCCAGCTACGAGCCGACTGCGCGGCGGCGGGCCTACCGCTCCCTGAATGATCAAACGACACGACGGACGCCGGGTGACGGCGTCACAGAATGAGGTGAACGCGTGACCGAGGCGCACAACGAGGAGGCCCAACTTCCACCGCCGCTGCCGGAGGGCGGACTGCGGATCATACCGCTCGGCGGGCTCGGCGCCATCGGCCGGAACATGACCGTCTTCGAGTACGACGGCAAGCTGCTGGTCGTCGACTGCGGCGTGCTCTTCCCGGACGTGGAACAGCCCGGTGTCGACCTGATCCTGCCGGACTTCGGTCCGATCCTCGACCGGCTCGACGACATCCAGGCGATCGTGCTGACGCATGGCCACGAGGACCACATCGGCGCGGTGCCCTACCTGCTCGCGCACAAGCCCGACATCCCGCTGGTCGGCTCACAGTTCACCCTCGCGCTGGTGGAGGCGAAGCTGGCCGAGCGGCGCATCCAGCCGTACACGCTGACCGTGCGGGAGGGGGGCCGGGAGCGGCTCGGCCCGTTCGAGTGCGAGTTCTTCGCCGTGAACCACTCGATTCCCGACGCGCTCGCGGTGGCCATCCGGACCCCGGCCGGGCTGGTGCTGCACACCGGCGACTTCAAGATGGACCAGTTGCCGCTGGACGGCCGGATCACCGACCTGGCCGGCTTCGCCCGGCTCGGTGCCGAGGGCGTGGACCTGCTGCTGTCCGACTCCACGAACGCGGAGATCCCGGGCTTCGTCACGCCCGAACGGGAGATCGGTCCGGTCCTCGACGCGATCTTCGCCAAGGCCCGGGGCCGGATCATCGTCGCCTCGTTCGCCTCGCACGTGCACCGGGTGCAGCAGGTCTTCGACTCGGCCGTCGAGCACGGCCGCAAGGTCGCCCTTATCGGCCGGTCGATGGTCCGCAACATGGGCATCGCACGGGATCTGGGCCTGTTGAACATCCCACCCGGTCTGGTCGTCGGTCTCGACGAGGCGACCTCGATGCCACCCGAGCAGATCGTGCTGATGTCCACCGGTTCGCAGGGCGAGCCGATGAGTGCCCTGGGCCGGATGGCCAGCGGTGATCACCGGCACATCACCATCGCACCCGGTGACACGGTGGTGCTCGCCTCGTCGCTGGTGCCGGGCAACGAGACCTCCGTCTACCGGGTGATCAACCGGCTGGCTCGGGCCGGTGCGGTGGTCGTGCACAAGGACGTGGCGAAGGTGCACGTCTCCGGGCACGCCCCGGCCGGGGAACTGCTCTACCTGCTCAACGTGGTCCGGCCCAGCAATCTGATGCCGGTGCACGGAGAATGGCGGCACCTGCGCGCGCACGCCCGGTTGGGCATCGAGTCCGGCGTGGCGGCGGACCGGGTGGTGCTCTGCGAGGACGGCGACGTGGTCGACCTGGTGGAGGGGCGGGCCAGCCTGGTCGGGCACGTGAAGAGCCGCTACGTCTACGTCGACGGCCTGGCCGTCGGCGACGTCAGCGAGTCACTGCTCACCGAGCGGCGCATCCTCGGCGACGGTGGCTTCATCGCCGCGACCGTCGTGGTGGATTCGGTCACCGGCAAGGTGGTCGCCGGCCCGACCGTCTCGGCCAAGGGCTTCTCCGAGGACCCTGGGGCGTTCAACGCGGTGATCCCGCTGGTGACCGAGGCGCTCAACCGGGCCGCCGCGGACGGGATCACCGACCCGCACCAGCTTCAGCAGATCGTCCGGCGCACCGTGGGCCGCTGGGTCAATGACGCCTACCGTCGTCGCCCGATGATCGTGCCGACCGTCGTCGAGGTCTGAACACCGGGCGTACCGGACCGATTTCGGTGGGCCACCACACCCGGCGGGTGGTGGCCCATCGGCGTAGGCAGATCGATTGGTCGCGTGCGAGTTCAACCGATCGCGCGTTTTGCCCGTACTCCGAGCCGGCAGGCGTGACCGCGCCAGCCGGGAGGAGCATGGCGGATGGACCGCAGACGATTGACAGCCATCGGTGTCGTGGTGGCGGCCGTGGGCGCGGCGGCGGCCGTCGCCCTGCCGTCGTTCGCCGGTGACGGTGGCGCGCCGGTCGGCGCACCGACCAGCGGGGCGGTCGAGGGCGCCGACCCGGACGTGGTCGAGGCGATGCGCCGGGACCTGCGGCTGAACGAGTCGCAGGTGGCCGCCCGACTGAAGACCGAACGCTGGGCCTCCGGGGTGGTCAACCAACTCCGGGCGGATCTGGGCGCGGCCTACGGCGGCAGCTGGCTCAGCGCCGACGGCAGCGAACTCAACGTGGCGGTCGCCGACGAGGCACAGGCGCAGCGGGTCCGGGCCGCCGGGGCGGTTCCGAAGGTGGTCGAGCGTGGGGTACGTCAGCTCGACACCCTCAAGACGCGGATGGACCGTACCGCCGCCCGCGCCGAGCAGGTCTCCGGCTGGTACGTAGACGTCGCCTCGAACAACGTGGTGGTGCTCGCCGAGCCGGGTGCGGAAGCGGCCGGGTGGCGTTTCGTGGCCCGTGCCGGCGTGCCGCGAACCGCGGTGCGGATGGCCACCGAGGAGCAGCCCCGACTCTTCGCCGACGTACGCGGCGGCGAGCCCTACTTCATCGGCAGCGGCCGTTGCTCGGTCGGCTTCGCGGTGGTCGGTGGCTTCGTCACGGCAGGCCACTGCGGGCGGGTGGGTGCCCGCACCACGGGTGCCGACCGGGCGCCGCAGGGCGTCTTCCGGGCCTCGTCCTTCCCGGGCGACGACTGGGCCTTCGTGCAGGTGAACAACAACACCAGGGTGCTGCCGGAGGTGACCGACTTCCGGGGCGGGGTGGCCCGGGTGGCCGGTTCGCAGGAGGTGCCGGTCGGTTCGTCGATCTGCCGCTCCGGTTCCACCACCGGAGTCAGCTGCGGCACGGTGCAGGCCCGCAACGCCACCGTCCGCTACCCCGAAGGGCTGGTCAGCGGTTTGGTGCGGACCAACGTCTGCGCCGAGCCCGGTGACTCCGGTGGCTCATGGATCTCCGGCAACCAGGCGCAGGGCGTGACCTCCGGTGGATCCGGCGACTGCGTGCGCGGTGGCACCACGTTCTACCAGCCGGTAAACGAGATCCTCCAGCGCAACAACCTGACGCTGCTCACCACGCGGAACTTCCGCGCTCTGAGCGGCCGGCGCTGATCAGCCCACCCGGCCGGGTGCTGTTCCGCGCCCGGCCGGGTCAGGGCAGGGCGGCGACCGCCGCCGCGTACGCGACACCGGTTCGGACGGCCGCGTCGACCAGCACCGCGACCTGGTCCGGGGCGACACCGTACGCCAGGTCGGTGGTCACCTCGCCGGCCAGCACCAGGCCACCCTCACCCGGGTCGTGCGCGTACGCCTTGGGGAGCAGCCGGTCCCGATTCCAGGCGTTGCAGAAGGCGAATGCCTCCGTACGCCGGGTCGCCGCCAGCCGACGCCCGGCCACCACCCGGGTGTGCAGGATGTCGTGGCGTTCTCCGGCCCGCCGGAACTGGATCACCGCGTCGCCCCAGCGTCCCAGCACCGTGCCGGCGGCGTCGACGGTGTAGTCGTCACCCCGGCGGTCCAGCGCATCGGTGATCATCGACACGGTCAGGGCGCCGATCTCGTCCACGGCCAACTCGGCGGTCCCGCTGTCCGCCCCCGGTACGTCGTCGGGACCGGGAACGCCGTCCGTGGCGAACTCGTCGGCCGATTCGAACTCCTCGTCGGCCGGCAGCGGCACCGGCGGGACGAGTGGACGTTCGGCCAGCCAGGCGGCGATCCGGCCGGACTGGTGGCCGGTGCCGTTGCGGGCGTCGAAGCTACCGGCCAGCTTGGTCGCGACGGCGAGCAGTTCGGCACCGAGCTGATCTACCGTGACCTCGGCGGCCGGTCGTCCACCGTACGCCGGTCGGCGGACCGCGCGACCCGTGGTCCTCTCGCCCGCCAGCGCGCAGACCAGCGCCCCCGCCGCGGTGAACTCCAGCACGGACAGATCATCGTGCGGTCGGTCCAGCCGGGGCAACTGCTCGACGACGATCTCCACACCGCGATCGAGGTGCCCGCCCAGCGCACAGAAGCGCAGGTGGGTGGCGAGATGGCCGAACCCGTCGGGTTCCGTCCGGTGCCGCTGGTACGCCCGTACGTGCGCCTGCCCAGCCCGCCGTGCGTCGCCCGCCCGCAGCCAGGGCAGCAGCGCCGCGGTCAGGGCCGCCTCCGGCTGGGCGGTGCAGCCGGCCGGCGCGTCGAGCAGGGGATCGAGCACGTCGAGCGCCGCCGCCCAGTCGCCCCAGCCGGCCAGCAGTTCCGCCTGTCGTACCGGCAGGCAGTCGGCGCAACCGGCGGCCGGGTCGGGTGCCCCGGCCGGCCACCGTGCCAGCCAGCGGCGGGCGGCGGGTTCGTCGCCCACGTGATCGGCGATCCGGCACCGCAACTGCGCCACCAGCGCCGCGTTCGCCTCGCCGCCTTCCTCGCTGAGTCCGTTCAGCACGCCGCGAGCCTGGTCCAGACTGATGCGGGGAGTGCCGAGCAGCGCCTCGACGGCGTACCGCCGATAGCTGCGCAACGTGTCGTCGTCCGGCTCCGCCGCCCGCAGGCAACGCCGGACCGGCTCGAACAGCCGCCACCGTTCGCCGCCGCGCAGGTGCGTCTCGACCAGCTCGGACCAGGCGTGCAGCGCGGTACGCCGGTCGCCGTCCGCCTCGGCGAGCGCGGCGACCCGTTCCAACTCGCCGACGCGCACCTCGCCGTCGGGCATGTCCCTCGCGTCGGCGAGGGCGTCGGCGATCCGCTGATCGGCGCGTACGCCGTCGGCCGGCCCGGCGGTGCCTCGCGCTCGGCTGCGGTTCCGGCGGGCGCCGGGGACCGGCCCGGTCACGGGCGCCCCGTCCCCGCGAGCCGGCCCACCTCGTCGGCCAGCCGACAACCGGCCGAGATGCCCCGGTCGAGCAGCCGGTCCAGTTGGTGCGGGGTGACGCCCCGTTCCAGGTCGGTGATGACCTCGCCGCAGACCCGGGCCTGACCGGCGTCGTGGACGTGCACGAACGCCTTCGGCCAGAACCGGTCACGGTTCCAGGTGTTGCAGAAGTCGTGCAGCCACGGCACGTCCTCGACCGCGAAGGCGGGCGCCGCGACGGTACGCACCTGGAGCAGTTCCCCGGCGTCTCCGGCGCGGAGGAACCAGATGTGCCCCTGCGCCCACCTGCCCACCAGCGCACCGTCGGCGTCGGCGGCCACGGTGTGACCCCGGTTGCTCAGCACGGCGGCGACGAGCTCCCGGGTGAGCGGTCGCAGCGTCGACGGATGGCCCGCCAACGGGTGGCCGGCACGGTCCTCGAATTCCGGCGACCCCATCGGACACTCCCTCGCGAGGCGAATATCACGGCAGGCGGCAGGGACCGCGTTGCGACACGCGGAGCGACCAGGATGACCGGCCAATCACCCGGCCCGCCGTTACGGTGATGCTATGGCGGGCCGTACCCCTCAGGCGAGTCGGCGGCGCGGCGCGTCGCCGCGTGGCAGCACGAACAGTCGTGCCCGCCAGCCGGCCAAGAAGACCCGCGCGCCGGTGCGGCGCCGCACCTCGACGAGGGGGCCGGGCCCTGCCGCGTACGTCGGTCGGGCGATCCAGGCACTGTGGATGGGGCTGGCCCACGGGGTCGGCTGGGCGGTGCGCGCGGCGGGTCGGCAGGCCGCCTCGGCCCGCGATCTCGACCCGGAGCACCGCCGCGACGGCGCCGGCCTGTTGCTGATCGGTCTCGCCCTGCTCGGCGCGGGCGCGATCTGGTTCTCGGCGGCCGGTCCGGTCGGTGCCCGACTGGCCGACACGGTGCGGCTCTTCCTCGGGGCGATCTCCATCGTGGTGCCGGTGCTGCTGGGCATCGGCGCCTGGCGGCTGATGCGGCAGCCCGGCGACCCCGAGCACCGGGGGCGCGGGCTGGTCGGTTGGGGTTCCATGCTGGTCTCCACCGCAGCGCTGCTGCACATCGGTCAGCAGCCGGCCGGCCCGGGCGAGCGGGACTTCGCCGGTGGCCTGATCGGCGCGGGCGTGGGCAGCGTGCTGGAGCGCGCGGTCACCGCCTGGGTGGCGGTGCCGTTGCTGGTCCTGCTGCTGGTGTTCGGGCTGCTGGTGGTCACCGCGACGCCGATCAACAAGATCCCCGAGCGGCTCGGCCTGCTGGCCGGCGGGGTGGTCGGGCAGGACGAGACGGAGCCGGCGGAGGCCACCGCGACGCCGACTCGTCGGCGTCCGACCAAGCGGGCGGCACCACCGGTCGACCCGGACGAGTTCGACGACCTGGATGGCGCGGACCTGCAGGAGACAATGGTCCTGCCGCGCAACGCGCCGTCCCGGGTGCCGGCCAGCCGCAAACCCGCCGAGCCGCCCGAGCACTCGCCCGCGCCGACCCGGGCCGAGCAGCTCGCGTTGACCGGCCTGGCCGGCGACTACACGCTGCCCCCGTCGAACATGCTCGGCAGCGGGGCCGCCCCGAAGACCCGCAGCAAGGCGAACGACGAGGTGATCGCCGCGCTGACCGGCGTCTTCGACCAGTTCGACGTCGACGCGGCGGTGACCGGCTTCACCCGGGGGCCGACCGTGACCCGCTACGAGGTCGAGCTGGGCCACGGCGTCAAGGTCGAGCGGATCACCCAGCTCTCCCGCAACATCGCGTACGCGGTGAAGTCCCCGGACGTACGCATCCTGAGCCCGATCCCGGGCAAGAGCGCGGTGGGTGTGGAGATCCCGAACACCGACCCGGAGAACGTGGCCCTCGGCGACGTGCTGCGCTCGCGCGCCGCCACCAGCGACCACCATCCGATGGTGGTCGCCCTCGGCAAGGACATCGAGGGTGGCTACGTGGTGGCCAACCTGGCGAAGATGCCGCACATCCTGATCGCAGGGGCCACCGGTGCCGGCAAGTCGAGCTGCCTGAACAGCCTGCTCATGTCCATTCTGACCCGCGCCACGCCGGACGAGGTGCGGCTGCTGCTGATCGACCCGAAGCGGGTCGAGATGACCGGTTACGAGGGGATCCCGCACCTGGTCACCCCGATCGTGACGAACGCCAAGAAGGCGGCCGACTCGCTGGAGTGGGTCGTCCGTGAGATGGACATGCGCTACGACGACCTCGCCGCGAACGGGGTCCGGCACATCGACGACTTCAACCGCAAGGTGCGCAACGGCGAGATCAAGGCGCCACCGGGTAGCGAGCGCGAGATGCGTCCGTACCCGTACCTGCTGGTGATCGTGGACGAGTTGGCCGACCTCATGATGGTCGCCCCCCGCGACGTCGAGGACTCGATCGTGCGGATCACGCAGCTGGCCCGGGCCGCCGGCATTCACCTGGTGCTCGCCACCCAACGGCCCTCGGTCGACGTGGTGACCGGCCTGATCAAGGCCAACGTGCCGTCCCGGCTGGCGTTCGCCACCTCGTCCCTGGCCGACTCTCGGGTCATCCTCGACCAGCCGGGCGCGGAGAAGCTGCTCGGCCGGGGCGACGGGCTGTTCCTGCCGATGGGCGCCTCGAAGCCGGTGCGGATCCAGGGCGCCTGGGTCACCGAGCGCGAGATCAACGACGTGGTCAAGTTCTGCAAGGACCAGCGTGAGCCGGAGTTCCGCCCGGACGTGCTCACCCCCGCGCAGGACAGCAAGAAGAAGATCGACGAGGACATCGGCGACGACCTGGACCTGCTGGTGCAGGCGGTCGAACTCGTGGTCACCTCGCAGTTCGGCTCGACCTCGATGCTGCAACGCAAGCTGCGGGTCGGCTTCGCCAAGGCGGGCCGGCTGATGGACCTGATGGAGACCCGGGGCGTGGTCGGCCCGTCGGAGGGCTCCAAGGCGCGCGACGTGCTGGTCAAGCCGGACGAGCTGGAAGAGGTCCTGGAGGACCTGCGGGGCGGCGATGGCTGAGCCGACGTCCCTGCCCAGCTGGCCGTCGGCCCGGCGACCCTCTGGGTGTGCGGATGGCGATCGTCCGCGACCCGGACGGGGACCGGGTCCTGATCGCCGACCACGGCTGACCAACCTTCGTTACTCAAGGTGAATTCCTGCCCGGGAACTCACCTACCCCTCTGCTCCCTTTGCTCTGCTTCAATATACGCAACGGTTACCGAAGGTAATGATCGATTGTCTGCTGGCGGCGGATGCGTTTTTATCGCCCCAGCTCAGAAGCTGTTGCGTGGGTTGAAGCAGAGCAAAGCGGTGGAAGGGGTAAGGGGCGGCTACCCCGCTGGCGCTACGGTTCGTGTTCAGCCGACGATGTTGCTGTCCGTAGCGGTGCTCGGCCGGGCTTCTTGGTAGCGGAACAGTCGTGCGGGGACGAGGGTGGGACGTCGACGCAGGGGTGGAAGAGGTCATGAAGATGGCCCGCCGCGGGAATGCGGCGGGCCATCGAAATAGCCGGGGATCAGAGGGCGCTGAGGATCAGCATGCTCAGCAGCATGGCGACCACGTTGGCCGCGGCGGCGTACCAGCCGAGCGGCTTGTCACCGAGCACCGCGCCGACGACGCCGAGGACCAGACCGATGACTCCGAAGAGGATCGGGTTGAGTAGCAGCGCGAGTACCGCGCACACGAAACCCACGATGGTGCAGATGCGGGCGGCGCTGGTCGAGCGGACGGTGCCGGTGGCCATGTCTTCCTCCAAGGGGACGAGTCTCAGGTCTGCTGACCGGATCTCTACCCACTACGGACGATCGCCACGCACACCCGCCCGCGAGTCAGTGGAATAGCTTGAGGCCGATCACTCCGGCCACCACCAGCAGCAGGCTGAGCAGGCGGGGCAGGTTGGCCGGTTCGCCGAGCGCCACCATGCCGACGACGGCGGTGCCGACCGCGCCGATGCCGACCCACACGGCGTAGCCGGTACCGACCGGGATCTCCCGCAGCGCGTACGCCAGGCCGGCCATGCTCAGCACCAGCGTGACCGCGAAGACCACCGAGGGGACGGGTCGGGTGAAGCCGGCGGAGCGGTCCAGGGCGATCGCCCAGGCCGTTTCGAGCAGTCCGGAGAGCACCAGCACGATCCAGGCCATCGGGTCACCTCTTCAGGGGTGGCCCGGCCACCGGGGCCGGGACGAGTCGGGTCGGTCTTCCGGGGCGTCTTGGCCTGACCGGGTACGCCCACGACTCGTCCGGGGCGGCCACGCGGACCGCCGAAACCGACCGTAGCACCGGGCGCGGGTCGTCCGGGTGAGACGGATCACCCCGGATGGACCTCAAGTCCGCTTCAAGCTGCACCATGGACGCGTGACCGTGCTCATCTCCGATTCGGAGGTCGCCGCCGCGCTGGACGCAGCGACCTCGGTCGACGCGATGCGTCAGGCCCTGCTCGCCGCGTACCACGGGCGGCTCGTCGCCCCGCCCCGGGCCGCCGCGTCGCTCGGCGCCGGCCGGATGGTGCTCACCGCCGGCCACCTGGTGGGGCAGTGGTACGGATACCGGGCGTACGACACGTTCGGGCACCCGGAGACCGAGCAGGTGGTGGTGCTGCACGACGGGCGGACCGGGGCGGTACGGGCCGTGGCCGTGGGGGAGGAACTGGGTTCCCGGCGCACCGGCGCGCTGGGCGGGGTGGCGGTGGACGTGCTGGCCCGCGAGGACGCGGTCACCGTCGGCGTGATCGGCGCCGGCGGTCAGGCGTGGACCCAGGTCTGGGCCGCCGCCGCGGTGCGACGCCTGCGGGAGGTGACCGTACACAGCCGCTCGGCGGCGCGTCGGGAGGCGTTCGCCGCCCGGGTGCGGGCCGAACTCGGCATCCCGGCCCGCGCGGTGGACACCGCCCGCGAGGCGGTACGCGACCGGGACGTGGTGGTGTTGGCCACCAGCAGCCCGACACCGGTGCTGAGCGCCGCCGACCTGAGCCCCGGAACCCACGTCAACGCGGTCGGCTTCAAACAGGTGGACCGCGCGGAGTTCGGCACCGACCTGCTCGACGCCGCCACCGTGCTGGCCAGTGACTCGGTGCCGCAGGCGCGGTCGTACGCCCCGCCGATGCTCGCCGCGCTGCCGCCGTACGCCTCCCGGCTGCGCGACCTGGGCGCGGTGCTGGCGGGCATGGCACCCGGCCGCACCGGTGCGGACCAGATCTCGGTCTTCTGCTCGGTCGGTCTGGCCGGCACCGAGGTCTTCCTGCTCGACCGCGTGGTCCGGATCCTCGCCACGGCGGTCTGACCCGACCGGCTCAGACCGCCGTCGCCGGTGCGGGCACCGCCGCCCGGTACCCTCGGATGGTGTCTGCCACCTCCTCACCTTCCCCCGATGGTCGCCGGGTCGCACTGCTGACCCTGGGCTGTGCCCGCAACGAGGTCGACTCGGAGGAACTGGCCGCCCGCCTGCACGCCGACGGCTGGCAGGTGACCACCGACGGCGAGGGCGCCGACGTGGTGGTCGTCAACACCTGCGGCTTCGTGGAGAAGGCCAAGCAGGATTCCATCCAGACGCTGCTGGCCGCCGCCGACACCGGGGCGAAGGTGGTGGCCGCCGGCTGCATGGCCGAGCGGTACGGCCGGGAACTGGCCGACAGCCTCCCCGAGGCGCAGGCGGTGCTCAGCTTCGACGACTACCCCGACATCGCCGCTCGGCTGGACGCGGTGGTGGCCGGCCGGGAGGTTGCCGCGCACACCCCCCGCGACCGGCGTGAACTGCTGCCCCTGACCCCCGTCGCGCGCCGGGACAGCGCGGTCTCCCTGCCCGGGCACGGCCGCGGCACCGACGTCGACGAGCACACCCCGGCCCACCTGCGTACGGTGCTGCGTCGCCGGTTGGACAGCGGACCGGTGGCCTCGCTCAAGCTGGCCAGCGGCTGCGACCGGCGCTGTGCGTTCTGCGCCATCCCCGCCTTCCGGGGTGCCTTCGTCTCGCGTACCCCCGACGAGCTGCTCGCCGAGGCCGAGTGGCTGGCCAAGAGCGGCGTCCGGGAACTCGTACTGGTCAGCGAGAACTCGACCTCCTACGGCAAGGACCTGGGCGACCCGCGCGCGCTGGAGAAGCTGCTGCCCCAGCTCGCCGCCGTCGATGGCATCGTGCGGGTACGGGCCAGCTACCTCCAGCCCGCCGAGACAAGGCCCGGGCTGATCGAGGCGATCGCCGGCACGCCGGGGGTGGCACCCTACTTCGACCTGTCGTTCCAGCACTCCAGCGAGCCGGTGCTGCGCCGGATGCGTCGTTTCGGCTCCACCGACCGTTTCCTGGAACTGCTCGGCACCGCCCGGCAACTGGCACCGGAGGCCGGGGCGCGCAGCAACTTCATCGTCGGGTTCCCCGGCGAGACCCGGGGCGACGTCGACGAGCTGGTGCGGTTCCTCACCGAGGCCCGGCTCGACGCGATCGGCGTCTTCGACTACAGCGACGAGGACGGCACGGAGGCTGCCGGACTGTCGGGCAAGGTTTCCACCGCCACCATCAAACGCCGGTACGACAGGCTCAGCGCGCTCGCCGACGAGCTGTGTTCGCAGCGGGCCGAGGACCGCCTCGGCTCGACGGTGGAGGTGCTCGTCGACTCGGTCGACGATGGGGTGGTCGAGGGACGGGCCGCGCACCAGGCGCCGGAGGTCGACGGGTCGACCACCCTGGTCGCCCCCGACGGCGGCGGCGTCGACCTGACCGCGTTGCGCCCCGGAGACCTGGTCCGCGCCACGGTGACCGGTACCGAGGGCGTCGACCTACTCGCCGTGCCGGATGAGATGATCTCCGCCGCGCCCGGCGCGGCGCGGTGACGGTGGGCTGGGACGAGGCGGAGGAGGCGCGAGGTGCGGTGTCGGGTGCGCCACCCGAGCGGGGCGATTCGATGACCGGGGCGACGGAGTCGCCCCCGGTGCCGGTGGTGGCCCGGGTACCCGTGGTCAACGCCGCCAACGCCCTGACCGCGCTGCGGCTGGTGCTCGTACCGGTATTCGCCGCCTCGGTGGCCATGTCGGGGATGACCCATGCCGGATGGCAGGTCATCGCCTGTGTGATCTTCGCCGTGGCCTCGGTCACGGATCTGGTAGACGGGTGGATCGCCCGGAGGTTCGCGCTGGTCACCGCCGTGGGAAAGGTTGCCGACCCGATCGCCGACAAGGCACTCACCGGCGCCGCCCTGCTGCTGTTGTCCTGGTACGACCGGTTGCCCTGGTGGGTGACGACGGTCATCCTGGCCCGGGAGCTGGGGATCACCGCCCTGAGGTTCTGGGTGATCCGGCGCGGCGTGATCGCCGCGAGCCGGGGCGGAAAGATCAAGACCGCCCTCCAGGTGCTGGCCATCACCTGGTACCTGTGGCCGATGCCGGCCGCCCTGACCCCGATCGGTCCGTGGATCATGGGCGCGGCGGTCGCGGTCACCCTCGTCACCGGGCTGGACTACATCGCCCAGGCCACCCGGTTGCGTCGCACTCAGGGCTGACGACCGGCCACCGGCGTTGCGACGCGTAGACCACGCCCGCGCCGGGAAGGATGCAGATCATGGGTGTACGCGAGGGCGAGGGGTCGATGGGCGCCGCGGCGGCGGGCGTGGTGCACCGCCTCGCCGATCGGCGGGAGACATTCGCCACCGTCGAGTCGCTGACCGGGGGCCTGCTGGCCGCCACGGTCGTGGAGATCGCCGGGGCGAGCGCCGTCTACCGGGGTGGGCTGGTGGTCTACGCCACCGAGTTGAAGCAACGGCTGGCCGATGTGCCGGCGCAGCTGCTGGCGGAGCGTGGCCCGGTCGATGCCGACGTGGCGAAGGCGCTCGCCGAGGGTGGACGGCGTCGCTGCGGCGCCGACTGGAGTCTGGCCACCACCGGTGTGGCCGGACCGGAACCTCAGGCCGGCAAACCGGTCGGCCTGGTCTTCGTCGCGGTGGCCGGCCCGGACGGCACCGACGTGCGGCAACTGAACCTCGACGGTGGTCGCGACCAGGTGCGCGGTGCTGCCGTGACCGAGGCCCTGCGGCTGCTGGCCGACCATATCCAGGCTCCGACCTGACCCCGCTGCGGGCGGCGACCGTGGGACGACCGGGCGGGGCGGGATGTCGTGGCGGCGCACAGCGGGTACGGTTGCGGGAAAGCTCCGACAGCCGGTGCTCCCGTGAGTCCGGTCGGCCGGGCGAACTGTGTCCCTCAGGGGAGGTGCGAATGGTCCTGCTACGCCGGGTGATCGGTGACGCACTACGGGCGCGCCGGCAGGGGCAGCACCGCACGCTGCGTGAGGTCTCGTCCGCAGCCAACGTCAGCCTGGGCTACCTGTCGGAGATCGAACGCGGCCAGAAGGAGCCCTCCAGCGAGCTGCTCGCGGCGATCTGCGACGCATTGGGTGCTCGCCTGTCCGAGTTGCTGCGTGAGGTCAGTGACACGGTCGCGCTCGCCGAACAGATGCCGGGTGTGCTGGTGCCGGTGCAGGACGAGTCGGCCGATTCGACGCCGGTCGCCGCCGCGTCGGTGCACAAGGCCACCGGTCGGGGCGTACGCCAGGTCACCTCGGACGGCAATGTCGCCGTCTCCGTGCGACAGGACTCCCCGCTCAAGGCCACACTGCGCAGCGCCCGGGTCCGGCCCGCCGACCGCAGCGACCGGGACGTGGTCTGCGCCGCCTGAGCCTCGCGGCCGATGGTCGCGGTAGCTCCCGCCGCGTAGGGTTGATCGCGGACGTCCCCTCTCGCCGGTACGGATGCCGTGTTGGCGCCCGGCTGGGACGATGGAGCCACCATCGCCGGTAGCCGAGCCGGTTCCCCGGGGGTGGGGCAGGCGCAGCGACGTGATTGAGGGGATACCGCGGAGATGGCGAACCCGTTCGTCAAGGGGTGGAAGTACCTGATGGCGCTCTTCGGCGCCCGCATCGACGAGCACGCCGACCCGAAGGTGCAGCTCCAGCAGGCCATCGACGAGGCGCACCGGCAGCACCAGGCGCTCGTTCAGCAGGCCGCCGCCGTGATCGGCAACCAGCGGCAGTTGGAGATGAAGCTGTCCCGGCAGATGTCCGACGTCGAGCGGTTGCAGGCCAACGCCCGTCAGGCGCTGGTCCTTGCCGACCAGGCCCGGGCCAAGGGCGACGAGACCGAGGCCGGGCGGTACGAGCAGTCCGCGCAGACCCTGGCCACCCAGTTGGTCAATGCCGAACAGTCCGCAGAGGACCTGAAGACCCTGCACGACCAGGCGCTGGCCGCCGCCGGGCAGGCCCGCCGGGCGGTGGAGAACAACTCCATGATCCTCCAGCAGAAGCTCGCCGAGCGCGCCAAGCTGCTCAGCCAGCTGGAGCAGGCCAAGATGCAGGAGAGCGTCGCCGCCTCGCTGGAGTCGATGTCGGCGCTCACCGCCCCCGGCAGCACCCCCACCCTCGACGAGGTACGCGAGCGCATCGAACGCCGCTACGCCAACGCCATGGGCCGCGCCGAACTGGCCGGCAACTCGACCGAGGGCCGGATGCTGGAGATCCAGAAGGCGACGCTGGACACGGCCGGTTCCGCCCGGCTGGACCAGATCCGCGCCAGCATGGCCGGCGAGCAGCTCGGCACGGGCGCTGACCGTGGTGCCGTCGCCGACCAGCCGGCCACGGCCGATCCGGGCGTGGCCCGGCTCGACGAGATCCGCGCCAGCATGAGCCGTGAGCGCGGCACCGGCGACACGACGGCCGCTGGCTGAGCGGAGAATCGAGGAGGCGACGGTGGCAGCGGACGAGCGCACCCGGTATTTCCGCCGGCTGGGCAGGTTGCGCGGCTCCGCCCGCCGGTGGAGCGTCCTGGCCGGTGGGCTCGGCGGCGCGACGGCGGTGCTGACCCCGTACGCCGGGATCGGTCTCGCCGACGCGGCCTGGGCCGCCGCCGCGGGCGCGGCCACCGCCCTGGCCGCGTGGCGCTGGGTGGACCTACGCGCCCTCGCGGCCCAGCCCGCTCCGCCGCCGTTGGATCCGGCCCAGGTGGCCGCCCGCAACCGGGCCCGCCTGGTCGCCGCCGTGGAACGACTCCCCGCCGGCGCCGGCGTGCTGGCCGAGGTGCGTCGGGTCCGCTCCCGCACCGCGCTGCGCGGTACCACCGCTGCCGGGCCGTGGGAGCGCCTGGACCGGGCCGCCGCGACCATGGCCTCCATGGCGGGCCGGCTGACCGGCCTCGCCGAACCGGCCGTCGCCGAAGCCTCCGCCGCCGAGCAGTCGCTGCGCGAGCTGGCCAACCGGGTCGCCAGCGTGGAACGCGCGGTCCGTCTCGCCCCCGCCGACGCGAAGCCGCCGCTGGCCGAGGCGCAGCGGGCGCTCACCGGGCAGTTGGAGACGGGCGTGGCGGCGTACGAGCGCCTGGTGGTCGCCGCCGCCGGTTACCTCGCCGAGGAGTACCGCCCCGAATCCGAACACCCCGCCGCCGCCCGCCTGACCGAGGCCACCGACCTCCTCCACGGCTTCGCCTCCGCCCTGTCGGAACTCCGCGCCGTCTCCCGCCCCGCCCCCTCAGCCTGACCACCGCCCCCGCCGCGTCGATCAAGAAGTTTGCGTCGGGATCGGGCCACGACCGCGACCAGACCCTCTTGGTCAACAACCTGACTGGGCTGGGTGAGCCCGCCGGTCAGGAGGGTGTGGTGACCGGGACGGGACCGGTGTACGGGGAGGCGCCTACCACGTTGAACGAGCGCACCCGGTAGTGGTAGGTGACGCCCCGGGCCAGGCCGGTGTTGGTGAAGCCGCGGCCGGTGACGGTGAAGGTGGCCAGTTCCCGGGTGAACGCCGGGTCCAGCGCCCGCTCCACGGTGAAGCCGGCGCCCTGGCCGGCGGGGGTGCTGGCGGACCAGCCCAGCACCACGGTCGCGGTGTCCGGACCGGGAGCGGTGGTGGCCACACTCACCGAGGTCGGTGTGCCGGGCGCGGGTGGGGTGACCACCGTCGCCACGGTGGACCAGGGCGAGGCGGCACCCAGGTAGGTGGTGCGTACCCGGTAGTAGTAGGTGGTGTCGGGAGCGACCGTCGGGTCCAGGTGGTTGTCGCCCACGCTGATCGCGGTGGTGCCCGGCCCGCTGGTGAAGGTCGGGTTGGTGGCGCGTTGCACGTCGATGCCGGTGGCGAAGGAATGGTTGACCCAGCGCAGCGCCACCCGTAATGGCGCGGCGGGCGGAATGCTGGCGGTCAGCTTGGCCGGTGCGATGAGCTGCACCGATGCGGGAACGCTGTTCGACCAGGTGGAGCAACTGGCCGCGTTCTCGGCACGGATGCGGTAGTGGTACGTGACGCCGGGGGTGACGGTGGCGTCGGTGTAGCGGGTCGCGGTGGCCGCGACGGTGATGGTCGTCAACCCGTTCGTGAAGGTCGCGTCGGTGGCCCGGTGCAGCAGGTGACTGGTGGCGGGTGGCCGGCTGCCGTTGCCGGTCCAGGCGAGGGTGATCGCCGGCAGCGCGGTCGCCGAGCCGGGGGCCGGTGCGGCGGTCAGCCCGGTCGGCGCCCGGGGCGAGACCCGGACCACCAACGGCCGGCTCATGCCGTGGTCCCGGTGGCCGGCCGCCGCGCTGCCCCAGCGGTACTCCCAGCCCAGGTTGACCAGCTGGTTGACCACCGTGGCGGGTCGCCCGTCGACGGGGCTGATCGGGGTCGATCCGAGCCGGATACCGGCCGGCCGGGTCGGGTCGAGCAGCCGTACGCTGTCGCCGAGCTTGAACGGTAGGACCGGCGCCTCGGGACGCAACGCGAGCAGCACGTCCTCACCGGGATCGACGCGTACCACCTGCTTCCAGCCGAGCTCGGCGGGGTGCGGTGGCCGGATGGTGCCGTCCCGGCCGACCCGGCCGACCACCTGAACGTCCAGGCCGTCGAACCGCACCGGATGGCTCTGCCGCCCGGAGCCGCGTACCCGCCAGAGTTGGCTGCCGTCGCCAGGTGTGCCGACCGACAGGGCCGGGTCACTGGCGTGCACCACCTCGGTCGCCGGATCGGTGGGGCCGAGCGGCAGGGTGGCCTCGCCGCAGGGGACGCCGTGCGGGTGAGCCACCCCGAGCCGGCCGGTGATTCGACCGTACTCGGGCTCGAAGACCTGTCGGACGGACTTGACGTTCAGCGGCAGGCTGACCGGCGCGCCGCCGGGCGGGGTGAACTCGACGGTGGTGGCGCGCACCGGGATCCGGGTGGGAGCGCTGGTGGTGCCGAAGCAGGGATCGTAGGCGGGTTGCGGCACGACCGGGGGGCGTTGGCTGGCCGCGTACGCGGCGGGCAGGAGGTCCCGCAGCCGGTCCAGGTCGTACGGCCCTGCCGGCGTGCCAGTCACCCGTAGCTGCATCAGGGTGCGGGTGTTCGGTCCGTAGCCGGGCAGTGTCGGTGGTGCGCCGCCCTCGGCCGTGCGGTCGGGGCCACCGGTGTGGTGGTCATAGCGGGGGTCGAAGCAGGGCAGCGGGGCGGGACAGTCGTTGTAGAGGATCAGAGTGGTGCCGGGGTCGACGGTGGCGAGATCCACCAGCACGTCGGCCCGCTCGCCGGGGGCGAGCAGCAGCGCGTGGCCGTCGACGTTGAGCACTGTCGGGTCACGTCGGTCGTAGCGGAATCCGATCGGGCGGTTCGGCACCACCACGGGTGCCGGCAGCAGCCCGCCCTCGTTGCCGATCCGGATCATCTGCGGGCCGGCCGCCGCCGGGTCCGGCACGCCACCGGGCCGCCCGTCGGTGGGCCAGTCCGCCGGCCGGTCCGGGGCGCGTACCGCGTCGACCATCGGCACCTCGCCGGCGGCGGCGTCGGCGAGGGTGCCCTCCGCCGTCCACATGGGTGCGTCGGAGGCGGCCCGGTACAGCTGAAGATTCAGCCAGCGGTCGGTGCAGGCGTTGAGGATGCGCCATCGGTGGATCCTGGGCTGCACCTCCAGGTACGGGTACGCGGCACCGTTGACCAGGACCGTGTCGCCGTACGCTGCGGGTACGGCGCTCGGGTGCGGCACGCCGGGAGTCTCCGGGGGCTCGTCCGGGTCGGTGACCGGATCGTGGTGCGGGTTGGGTACGGCGGTGGCGGGCGCGTCGGGGTCGGCGGTGGCGGTACGCGACCAGGGCCCGTAGTCCCACCGACCGGTCGGGTTGATTCCGTCGCGGCGGTACGGGTTCTGGCGGGACTGGTAGATGTGCGGGTGCCAGAGGGCACCGCGGGTGCCCCAGCGGTCGCGGTCCCAGGTCGGGTCCTGTTCGGCGAGCTGGGCGTCGTCCGGCACGAAAGTCTTGTCCTCGAAGACCAGCGGCAACTGCTCGGCCGGCAGCGTCGCGTCGGCGATCAACCGCTCCTGCGCCTCGTCGGTGAGCAGGTAGAGCGCGAGCTGGCCGGAATAGACGGTCAGCCGGGAGAGCCCGATGGTGTTGTCGTGGAACCAGAGCAGACGCCCGCTCTGGTCATTCGGGTAGTAGAGGGTGGTGGCGCCCTGTCCCGGGTGGGCCATGTCCGGCACGTGGGCCAGCCCGGCACCGGTGGGATAAGGGGTGATCTCACTCGCCGGAGTGATCCACTGTGCTGGGTTGCCGGCACTGATCCAGCCGGTGAGCGCGCCGCAGAGATGCAGCACGGCCCGGTTCTGCGGGTAGGGTGCCGGTCCGTCGAGGGGCCCGGGGCCGGCACCGGGCACCGTCGGGTCGACAGGCAGGAAGAGATCGCCGGTGGGCAGTTGGTTGATGAACTTGATGCGTACCGGCCGGCCACGTCGGGCGAGCAGGACCGGACCGAGATGCCACGGCCGTCGGGGCGGGCTGACCGTGTTGTGACCGTCCGGGTTGGTGCCCAGGTTGAGCTGGCGGTAGCCGCGCAGCCGGGTCGCCGGCAGGTCCCGGTGCAGCCGCTGGGTGTACTCCTGCAACCCGATCTCGTAGTAGTCGCAACCGGGATAGGTGATCGTGTCGGGTACGGCGACCGGCAGGTACGCGCCGAGCGGAGTACGCCCCAGCGGGCCGAGGCCGGGCAGCGGGTCGACGAACTTACGCAACCCGGTGCCGGCAACCACAATCTTCCCGTCCTCGTCGGGCACGGGCAGTGGACTGTAGGCGTGGTTCGGCACTGGGCCGAAGCAGCGGGGGGCTGCGGCCGGGTCCAGACTCGCCGGCCCCGGGCGCGGCCCCGGTGGCCTGAACGATGCCGTTTCCGGACGCGGCTGCTCGGGCGCTCTCGCTACCCCCGGGCCGGTGCCGTCGGGACCTGCCGTCCCGACGGTGTCGGAACGCCTCGGAGCGTCGGGGTCGGGACGGGTGGGTGTGCCGTTCTCCGTGTCCGGGGCGGCTCGGGTGCTGGGGACGGCGTTCGGTGTGCCCGCCTGGTCGCTGCGGGCGGCGCGGTCCAGCCAGGTCGACCGGAGTCTGCGGAACACGGCCATGGCTCTCCCGGTGATCGGGGCGTGGCGGCCACCACCCCGACGTGGCGGCGCGGACGCGCGTGCTGACGCTCCGTGAGCCTCAACCGCAGCATGCGGCGTGTGGTGGCCGGTTAGGAAGTCCCCTTTCGTGCCAATCTGCCGAGCTGTCGGCGTGTCGCCGCCGCCACTCCGGCGTTGGCCGTGTGGCCGGCCGTTCACCGGCTCCGACCTGCCCAGACCGTCGCGTGGAAGATGCACGTGACGGCTCAGGTCGGGTCACCGGGCTGGCAGACGGGGCACCAGTAGGTGACCCGGTCGCCCAGTTCCTCCTTGCGAATGGCGGTGCCGCAGCGCCGGCACGGCTGTGCCCGTCGCCCGTACACGTAGCTGGTCCGGCCGCGCCCGAGCGAGCCGGTGGTGCTCTGCGTCCAGCGACCCCGGTTCGCGGCCAGCAGCTTCTGCGCCAGCGTCACCAGGCCGAGGGGGTCGGGCACCTCCCGCACGGGGGTGCGGGGGTGCACGCCGCGGAGGAACAGCACCTCGCACTTGTAGAGGTTGCCGACGCCGGCCAGGATCCGTTGGTCGAGCAGGGCCATGCCGACCGGGGTGTCCGGGTGGGCGGTGAGCCGACGGGCGGCCTCGGCCGGGTTCCAGTCCGAGCCGAGCAGGTCGGGGCCCAGGTGACCGACGAGGCGTTCCTCGTCGGTGGTGGGCACCAGCGCCACCTCGTGCAGGTGGTAGCCGACGGCGGTCGCGACCGGGGCGCGGAGCACCACCCGGATCAGGTGCGCCGGGCGGGCGGTCCACCGCGCCCCGGGGGCGTAGGCCCGCCAGGTGCCGTCCATCCGCAGGTGCGAGTGCAGCGTCCAGCGCGATTCGCCGGTGCCGGCGGGGGCTTCCAGCCGGAGCAGCAGGTGTTTGCCCCGACTCGCGCTGTCGCGTACCGACCAGCCGGCAAGGTCGGTGGTGGCGAGCGACGGCACCCGGAAGTCGCTGCCGGTCAGCCGGGCCCCGGCCAGGGCGCGTTCCAGGACGCGGGCGGTGTTCCAGACGGTGTCACCTTCGGGCACGGCCCCATTCTCCCTCACCCGAAGGCAATTCACATGTATCGCCATTTGTATGGCGCTTCTGTTCGATCTACGGATATAGGCACTATCGGGGAGTTCTGAGGAGAATGCCGATGAATCATCCCCGCAGTTCCGTCCTGGGCGTCGTCCTGGCCACCGTCCTCGCCGTCACCCTCCATCCTCACTCCGCCTCCTCGGCCGGCCGCGCCGACCGGTGGACCGCTGACCTGTCGGTCGTCGACGCCGACGACGTGAACGTGCGACATGGCCGAACTGGCCTGCGACTGGCCGACGCCCGGCCCCCGGGTGTGCCGGCCCGGCGCAGCGCGGTCGCCGAAGGCATGCTGGTGACCGCACCCCGTACCCTCAGTCGCCCGGCCACCCGGATCCGCGCCCAGGTCACCACCGCCAGCCGGCCCGGTGCCACCGCGACCGTCCAGGTCCGCGGTTGGCGCACGGCCGGCTGGACCGAGTGGCGCGACGCCGCGCCGTCGGCCGTCTTCGACCGGCCCGTCCGTCGGGTGCAGGCCCGGGTGGTGCTGACCGGCAGCCCTTCCGGTGCCAGCACCGAGGTCCGCGCCGTCCGGCTCACCGCCGACACCGTCGCCGCCGTCACCGCCGCCACCCCCGGCCTGACCTACCGGGTGTACGCGACCCGGATCGGGCTGGTCGGCGAGTTGACCGCCAACGGGCACACGGTCCGCACCCGGGACCATTTCGTCGCATTGCCCTCCCGCCGGGGGCTGTCTCCGCGCAACACCGGCGACTACACCGTGCGGGTCTGCACCACCACCGGCAGCCGCTGCGAGTACGCCCCGGTCTGGGACGTCGGGCCGTGGAACACCCGGGACGACTACTGGAACCTCAGTTCGGTACGGGAGAACTGGAAGGCGCTGCCGCAGGGTAGACCGCAGGCGCAGGCCGCCTACCAGGACGGCTACAACGGCGGGCGGGACCAGTTCGGCCGGGTGGTGCTCAACCCGGCCGGCATCGACCTCGCCGACGGAACGTTCTGGGACGGGTTGCAACTGTCCACGAACGCCTGGGTCGACGTGGCGTACCTGTGGACCGGCACCGGCCCCCGAGGGGTGGTCGGTGACGGGCCGCTGACCGTGCGGTCTGGTCCCAGCACCGGCTACCAGTCCCGGGGCCTGGCCGCCCAGTACGCCAACGTGCCGATCCAGTGTTACGTGATCGGGCAGACTATCGCCGGTCCGTACCGGACGACCAACCGGTGGAACCGCCTGGCCAGCGGGCAGTTCGTCAGCCACGCGTACATCTCGACGGTCTGGGGTGGGTCGGTGCCGCTCTGCTGAGACCGGCACCAGAGCCGGGTCGGCGTCCTCCCAGGCCGGCCCGGCTCGCCGCGTCAGCGGGTGCTGTTGGCTGCCGGTGCTGGCCGGCTCAGGGCAACTCCTCCGGTCTCGGAGGGCGCACCAACTCCTGGTACCGGGGGTGGCAGGCGCCGTAGACGGCGAAGTTGAGGCGGGCGTGCGACAGGCTCAGGTCCCCGTTCGCCCCGCCGCGTACGACGTCCGCGTCGGCGTCGCCCTGACCGTCATCTGTCCAGAAACAGACCGGGCAGGTGCCGCCGCCGGTCCGGTACGCGCAGCAGGGACAAGCGGCGGGAACCCAGCGATCATCCACCTTGACAGCTTTCCACAGTAGACGCTTCATCCGTGTTGTCCGGGAGCGTCCCCCACGACGCCGTAACCCCGGACCCGCAGCAGCGTACCCGGGACCACCGCGAGCAGTTCGGCGGCGTGTCCACCGTTGACGGAAAGTGCAACCCGGCCGGCGGAGTCGGCGTGCGCCACCAGGGCGCCGACCGGGACGTCGCCGAACGTACGTCCGTGCACCACGTCCCGTTCCCACCTGCCGACACCCGTCGGGCCGTCCTCGGCGGCCGGGTCGTGCGCCGGCTCGCCGGTCGCCGGGTCTACCCGCACCCGCGCCGGCAGCGGGTCCAGCAGCTCGGCCGGGGCGGCCAACTGGACGTTGCCGAAATGGTCCACCGTCACCACCTCGGCCACGAACCCGTCCGGCAGTCGGCGGACCAGCGGTTCGGGTAGCCGCACCAGCGTCGCCGGCTCGACCGGCGGGCCGGCCTCGGCCAGCGGGGCGCCGAGAGCCAGGTGGGCCGCGACCGGGGCGAAGACGTCGCGCCCGTGGAAGGTGGCCGACACCCGGGGCGCCAACCAGCGCGGATTGGTCAGCTCCACCGCCTCGGTAACCCCGCCGAGCGCCTCGGCGGCGTCGAGCAGCAGGCCGTTGTCGGGTCCCACCAGCAGACCACCGGGTGTGCCCAGCGCGACACCCCGGCGGTTCGTACCGACACCGGGGTCGACCACCGCCACGTGCACCCCCGGCGGCAGCTGCGGCACGGTCTGGGCCAGCACCGCCGCGCCCCGCCGGATGTCACCCGGCGGCACCAGGTGGGTCACGTCGATGACCCGCAGCGCTGGCGCGACGCGGGCGATCACTCCGTGGCAGACCGCCACGAAGCCGTCGGCGAGGCCGTAGTCGGTGGTCAGCGAGAGGGCCTCGGCCGGTGGCTGGGACTTGCGGGCAGCGCTGCTGGTCACGGCACCGGATCGTACGCCGGTGTCCGCCGCTACACGACGGATGGCACCGTTGCGGAAGCCGTGACTCCGGCGTTTCCTGATGCCGGATTGCCGACAGCGTGGCTGACCGACCGGCCACTGCCGGTGGCGATCCTGGTTGGACAGACTGCGGGGGTGAGTCACCGGATGCTGCCAACCGTCGTTCTGCTCATGGTCACCATCGCCCTCGCCGGATGCGGGGCCGATCAGGACCCGCCCGCCGCCGCACCGACAGTCGGCAACCCATCGGCGGATCCGACCCCACCGGCCGGCCCGGACGCCGCCACTCCGTCGACCGGCGCGGCGAGCCCGACCGCCCCGGGCAGTGCCGTGCCGCCGCCGTCGACCCCACCGGCGACCACCGGGCCGAAGCCCGACGGCACCACCGAGCGGCGCCCGCCGAGCCCGCCTCCGGTCGAGCTACCGCCGCGGCAGGCCGGCGAGCCGACCGGCCGGGAGGTCGTGGCGGCGTTCCGGGCGGCCGGGCTCAAGGCGGCCAACGTCCGGGACCGCTCCGTCGACTGTGGGCCGGACGGGCTGGGGTTGGGCTGCTCGGAGCTGGTCGTGACCGACAACGTGGCCGTCTACGTCTTCCCGGACGAGAGCAGCGCCGGTGACCTGGCCGAGCGGTGGAGCGGCGCCGCCTACCGCAACGGCACCGTGGTACTCAACTACCTTGAGGCACCGACCCCGCCCGCCGACCGCCCCCGCTACGAGAAGGTCCTCGACAAACTCCGCTGAAGCCGCTCTACGTACGCAGCCGGAGGCCGCGGGGGGTGGTGCGGAAGCCGGCGGCGGTCAGGGCGTCGCGCAGCGGCGACGAGCGTACGGACTCGCCGTCGGCGCGTTCCACCGAGATCGGGCCCAGCGCGCCGGAGTGGACGGCGTCGGCCAGGGCCTTGCCGGCCGCGGCCAGCGCGTCGACGTCGTCGGTGAAGGAGAGCAGCGTCCGCCCACCCCGCTCCACGTAGAGCGCCAACCCGCCCTCGACCAGCACGACAAGCGCCCCGGCCTTGCGACCCGCCCGGTGCCCGGTGGCCGGCGGTGAGGTCGCGTCACCGGAGTCGACGGCACGCTCGGGCCAGGGCAGCGCCGCGCCGTACGGGTTCGCCGGATCGGTGGCCGCCAGCACCACGGTGGCCCCGCCCCGCCGGCCGCCGTCGAGCGGATCGGCGCCGGCGCGGATCCGGTCCACCGCGCCGGGCACCGCGAACTGCGCTGCGCCCAGCCCGTCGACGAAGTAGCCGCGCCGCGCCGCGCCGCGCTCCTCGAGCGCGGACAGCACCGGGTAGACGGCGGCGAACCCTCCCACCACCTGCTCGGCCACGACCGCGCCCCGGGTCAGCACACCGTGCCGTTCGAGCAGGACATCGGCGAGGGCGGCGGCGCGGCGGGTCGGGTCGGTGTCCCGCGCCGGCAACCGCGACCAGCGCCCGGCCACCGTGGGCGGCCCACCACGACTCGGCAGCGCCGCCCGTCCCGGGCGGCGGTAACGACCCCGGGCCGCGGTCGGGCGGGCGCGGTGCGCGCCACCCGCGCCCAGGACCGCCCGCAACGGTGCCAGGGTGTCGTTGGTGAGGTGACCGGCCCAGACCAGGTCCCAGATGACCGCGGTCAGCTCGACATCGTCGGTGGCACCGACCCGGTCGGCCAGGGGCCGGAAGAACAGCGCCTGCCCGTCGTCGAGGGCGGCCAGCACCGCCTCGTGCAGGGGCGTACGCGTGGCCGTGTCATCCGGCGGCGGAAGCAGCAGCGGAGCCGAGTCGGCGTACGCCAGGCTGACCCAGCCGTCCCCACCGGAGATCGCGCCCGCGCCGGCCCACAGCACCTCGCCGCTGGCGCACAGCTCGTCGAGCTGGGCGGGAGAGTAGTCGGCGACCCGGGCGGGGAGTACCAGCCGTTCCAGCGCCGACGCGGGCACCGAGGCACCCTGCAACTGCTCGACCGTCGCGGCCACCGCCTCGACCCCGCGAGCCGAGGAGCCCACCTGCTGCCAGCGGGGCAGGAAGGTGGCCAGGGCCTGCGGTGGTACCGGCTCGATCTCGCGGCGCAGCGCGGCGAGGGAACGGCGGCGCAGCAGGCGCAGCACCTCGGCGTCGCACCACTGGGTGCCGGCCGTGTCCGGAGTGAACTCGCCGGACACCACCCGGCCGGTGGCGGCCAGCCGGCGCAGCGTCTGCTCGACCACGAAGACCCCCAACCCGAACCGGGCCGCGCAGCCGGCGGCGGTGAACGGGGTGTGGGTGCGGGCGTACCGGGCCACCAGGTCGCCGAGCGGGTCGGCGACCGGTTCGAGATATGCCTCGGCGACACCGACCGGCAGGGCGACGCCGAGGGCGT
The DNA here is from genome assembly GCF_027497175.1 of Verrucosispora sp. WMMD573. Lineage (NCBI taxonomy): Bacteria > Bacillati > Actinomycetota > Actinomycetes > Micromonosporales > Micromonosporaceae > Micromonospora > Verrucosispora sp. WMMD573. The sequence goes on from NZ_CP114901.1 coordinate 2,989,451, forward strand.
CCCGCAGCCGGCCGGCATCCTCGACGCCGACCCAGCGTTCCTGACCGGCGATGCGGACCCGCAGCACCCGCCGGGCGGCGGCCAGGTCGGTCAGCCACGCCTCGGGCACCCCGCGTTCGGCCAGCTCAGCCATGCTCAGGTCGCCGAGCTGCCGCAGCAGCTCGACCACGTCCTCGGTGTCGCGGGCGCGGCGCTGCGCGGTGAGCCAGCGCAACTGCCGCTCGGTTTCGGAGAGCACCGCCGGATCGAGCAGCTCGCGCAGGTCGACCCGGCCGAGCAGCTCACCCAGCAGGGCCGAATCCAGCGTGAGGGCGGCGGCTCGGCGTTCCGCCAGCGGGGCGTCGCCCTCGTAGAGGAAGGCGCCGACGTAGCCGAAGAGCAGCGAGCGGGCGAACGGGGACGGCCGGGCGCTCTCCACCTCGACCAGGCGTACCCGGCGGCCGGCCAGGTCGCGCATGACCTCGGTCAGGGCGGGCAGATCGAAGACGTCCTGGAGGCACTCCCGCGCCGCCTCCAGGGTGACCGGGAAGTCGGCGTACTCCCGGGCCACGTCGAGCAGTTGGGCGGCGCGCTGTCGTTGCTGCCAGAGCGGCTGGCGGCGGCGTGGATCCCGGCGGGGCAGCAGCAGCGACCTAGCGGCGCACTCGCGGAACCGGGCGGCGAACAGTGTCGAGGTGCCGACCGACTCCTCCACCAGCTGGGCGATCTCCTCCGGATCGAAGGCCACCACGTCGGCGCCGGGCGGAGTGTCGGCGGTGTCCGGCAACCGGACCACGATCCCGTCGTCGGCGGGCATCACCTGCGCGTCGACCCCGTAGCGCTCGGCGAGCCGGCGGCCGATGGCCAACGCCCAGGGTGCGTTGACCCGGGCGCCCAGGACGCTGTGCACGGCCAGCCGCCAGTCACCCAGCTCGTCGCGGAAGCGTTCGACGACGATCGTCCGGTCGTCCGGCAGGGCCCGGGTCGCCACCCGCTGCTCGTGCAGGTAGGTGACCAGGTTCCCGGCGGCCCAGTCGTCCAGCCCGGTGTCCCGCAGTGCGGCCGTGGCCTGCTCGGTGTCCTGCCGAAGCAGGGCCCGCACCCGGGCACCTATCGCCCGGCCCAGTTCCACCGGCCGGCCCGGCTGGTCGCCCTTCCAGAAAGGCATCTTCGCCGCCTGCCCGGGAGCGGGGGAGACCAGCACCCGGTCCGGCGTGATCTCCTCGATCCGCCAGGACGAGGAACCGAGCAGGAAGACGTCACCGACGCGGGACTCGTAGACCATCTCCTCGTCCAGCTCGCCGACCCGGGCGGCCCGTTCCGCCCCGGCCAGGAAGACGCCGAACAACCCCCGGTCGGGGATGGTGCCGCCGCTGGTCACCGCGAGCCGTTGAGCGCCGGGACGGCCGGTCAGCACGTCGGTGGCGCGATCCCAGACCAGTCGGGGGCGAAGCTCGGCGAAGGCGGTCGACGGGTAGCGGCCGGAGAGCATGTCCAGTACGGCGTGCAGCGCGGAGTCGGGCAGCTCGGCGAAGGGCGCGGCCCGACGGACGACGGTCGCCAGGTCGCCGATCCGCCATTCGTCCAGTGCCACCATCGCGACGACCTGCTGGGCCAGCACGTCCAGCGGATTGCGGGGATGGTGCAACTCCTCGATGGCGGCCTCGCCCATCCGCTCGGCGACCACGGCGCAGGAGAGCAGGTCGCCCCGGTGCTTGGGCAGGACCACCCCCCGCGACACCGCGCCGACCTGGTGTCCGGCCCGGCCGACTCGTTGCAGGCCGGCGGCCACGCTCGGCGGCGCCTCGATCTGCACGACCAGGTCGACCGCGCCCATGTCGATGCCGAGTTCGAGGCTGGAGGTGGCCACCACGGCCGGCAGCCGGCCCGCCTTGAGCGCCTCCTCGATCTGCCGGCGTTCCTCCCGGGAGACGCTGCCGTGGTGCGCCCGGGCGATCACCGGCGGGGCACCGGAAACCGCGCCGGCCTGGGCCATCATCTCGGCCGGCGTCCGGGCGGCCGGGCCGGCGACGGGTGACGTCGCCGTGGCCGTGTCGTCGGCGGCCAGTTCGTTGAGCCGGGCGCAGAGACGTTCGGCACCGCGTCGGGAGTTGGTGAAGACGATCGTCGATCGGTGGGCCCTGATCAGGGCGAAGACCCGTTCCTCGACGGCTGGCCAGATGGACGCCGTGCGGGGGCCGGCGAGGTCGTCCTCCGGCGTCGGCTGCTCGTCGAGGCGGGTCATGTCCTCCACCGGCACCTGGACACTGACCTCGATTGTCTTGGCGGTCGCCGGGGCCACCACCTCGACCGGGCGGGCGCCGCCGAGGAAGCGGGCGCACTCGTCCAGCGGCCGGACGGTGGCAGAGAGCCCGATGCGCTGTGCCGGGGCGGGCAGCAACTCGTCGAGCCGCTCCAGGGAGAGCGCCAGGTGAGCACCGCGTTTGGTGCCGGCGACCGCGTGCACCTCGTCGACTATCACGGTCTCCACACCACGCAGCGAGTCCCGTGCGGCCGAGGTGAGCAGCAGGAACAGCGACTCCGGCGTGGTGATCAGGATGTCCGGCGGGGTACGGGCGAAGGCCCGCCGCTCGTCGGCCGGCGTGTCACCGGTGCGCATTCCGACAGTGATGTCCGGCGGGGGTAGGGCGAGCCGGCTGGCGGCCTGCCGGATGCCGGTGAGCGGGGCACGGAGATTGCGTTCGACGTCGACCGCGAGCGCCTTGAGTGGACTGACGTAGAGCACCCGGCAGCGCTGTCGAGGATCCGCCGGTGCCGTCGCGCGGGACAGCCGATCGAGTGACCACAGGAACGCGGCGAGGGTCTTGCCGGAGCCGGTGGGTGCGACAACCAGGGCGTGCCGGCCGGCGGCGACAGCGTTCCAGGCGCCAGCCTGCGCCGCCGTGGGCGCGGCGAACGCCGCGCCGAACCACTCCCGGGTCGCCGGGCCGAACCGGGAGAGCACCTGCTCGCCGGAGGCCGTGCTGGAATCCGCCACGAACCAATCCTGCCCCCGGGTACCGACATTCGTCCGGCGCGTACCCGGTGCCGTATGCCCTGTTAGGGCGCTTAAAGTTACTTGCGCCTAGAATCCGTTAAGTCTTACTTAACTGCTTGCTCTTGCCAGGCAACATAAAGTAACTTCACCCGCGGTGTGGCGGGCGGTGGAGGGGGTCGGATGGCCGTCGAGGAGCGGAGCACGAGGCCCGGCACCGACATCCTGATCCGCAAGGTCGACAGCCATGTCACCGCCCTGCGTGCCGGGCTGCACGGCCCAGAGCTCGAACTGGCCGAGCAGCTCGCCAGTTGCCTGCGCGAGCTGGTCGTCTCCACCGCGCAGGCCAGCGCGGCCGACCGTGCCCAGGTGCGGGCCGCCGTGCACTATTTCGTCCTGCGTCGCGAGAGCCGTGGCCGGTTGTTGTCCGTCCGGTCCCTGGCCGCCGCGCAGCGACTGGTCAACCGGGCCGCGTTCCAGCTGGGCCGGCCGGACCTGGTCGTCGAGGGCCGCCCTGGACGCGGCGGCGGAAGCGCCGCGACGGATGCCGCCACGCACAGCTGATTCGGCCCTTCCCGGTAGTTCGTCGCATTGACGGCGAAAGTGTGCTTATTTCGGGAAAAGCATCCAAGGCGCGCTGAACTGTCGTCTGATCGCTGCTAGACCCCCAACCCCCGTGGGGCGTCTCGGCCACCTCGACCGGGAGCGCGCGTGCTCGTACTGCTGATCCTGCACCTCGTGGCGGCCGTCGTGGGGCCGCTGCTGGTCCGCCGGTGGGGTCCGCGTGCCTGTTACCTGCTGGCGTTGGTGCCGGCGGCCGCCTTCGGCTGGGCGTTGGTACGCACGCCCGACGTGGCACACGGCCGCGCGGTGGTCGAGACGTACCCGTGGATTCCGGAACTGGGGTTGGACCTGGCGCTGCGGATGACCACCCTGTCCTGGCTGATGACCCTGCTGGTCGGGGGGGTAGGCGCGCTGGTGCTCGCCTACTGCGCCTGCTACCTCCCGCCGGACGCGCTTGGCAACTCGCGGTTCGCCGGGGTGATGGTCGCCTTCGCCGGGGCGATGCTCGGGCTGGTCCTCGCCGACGATCTGCTGCTGCTCTACGTCTGCTGGGAGCTCACCACCGTCTTCTCGTACCTGCTGATCGGCCACAGCACGGAGCGGAGGTCGAGCCGCTGGGCCGCTGCCCAGGCGCTGACCGTTACCACCTTCGGCGGCCTCGCCATGCTTGTCGGGTTCCTGATGCTCGGTCACCACGCGGGCACCTACCGCTGGTCGGAGTTGACCCAGCAGCCGCTGCCCGGCGGGGCGTACCTGGTCGTCGCGGTACTGCTGATCCTGGTCGGTGCGCTGTCGAAGTCGGCGGTGCTGCCGTTCACCTCGTGGCTGCCCGGGGCGATGGCCGCACCGACGCCGGTCAGCGCGTACCTGCACGCGGCGGCGATGGTGAAGGCCGGCGTCTACCTGCTCGGCCTGCTCACCCCGGTGCTGGCCGTGGTCGGCCCGTGGCGCCCGGCGGTGCTGCTCGCTGGCCTGGCCACCATGCTGGTGGGCGGTTGGGCGGCGCTGCGGCAGACCGACCTCAAGCTGCTGCTGGCACACGGCACGGTGAGCCAGCTCGGGTTGTTGACGGTGGTCGTCGGGGTGGGCACCGCGGACGCCGCGCTCGCCGGAGTCGCCATGCTGCTCGCCCACGCGCTGTTCAAGGCGGCGCTGTTCCTCGTGGTCGGCGTGATCGACCACGGTGCCGGAACTCGGGACCTCCGCGAGTTGTCGGGACTGCGGCACACCGCGCCGGTACTGACCGGGGTGGCCGTGCTCGCCGCCGCCTCGATGGCCGGACTGCCACCGCTGCTCGGCTTCGTGGCCAAGGAGGCCGTGTTCGCCGCCTTCGCCGAGCAGCCGCTGGTCCTGGCGGTGCTCGTGGTCGGCACCGTGCTCACCGTCGCGTACAGCATCAGGTTCATCTGGGGCGCGTTCGCCGACCGCCCCGGCGTCGCCGCCACCGACCTGGGTCGGATCGAGCCGTCGTTGCTGGCTCCACCGGCCCTGCTGGCCGTCGTCGGACTTGTCGCCGGCCCGGCCGCGGGAGCATTGGATCACCTGCTCCGCCCGTACCCGGAACTCTTCGGCAGCGTCGGGAAACACCTGGCCCTGTGGCACGGGTTCACCCCGGCGCTCGGTCTGTCCGCGCTGGCCCTGGCGGGTGGTACGGCGCTGTTCGCGCTGCGCGGTCCGCTGGCGCCGGCGCTGGCCCGGCTGCGGTGGCCGATCGCCGGCCAACGGGGGTACGAGTTGATCACCCACCGCTTCGACCAGGCCGCGGTGGGCGTCACAAGCGTCACCCAGCGGGGGTCGCTGCCGCAGTACCTCGGTCTGATCCTGATCGTCCTGGCCGCGGTGCCGGGCGGATCGGTGATCCTCATCCGGCCGTGGGAGCAGCCCCTGGACCTGTGGGCCACCCCCGCGCAGCCGGTGGTGCTGCTGGTGGTGTGCGTCGCCGCGCTGCTCGCCGTGGGCGCCACCCGGCGGCTGACCGCGATGCTGCTGGTCGGCATGACCGGTTACGGCACGGCCATGCTGTTCGTGCTCTACGGCGCGCCCGACCTGGCGCTGACCCAGTTCCTCGTGGAGACCATGACCATCGCGATCTTCGTGCTGGTGCTGCGCCGACTGCCCGAGCGGTTCTCGATGCGGCCGCTGCGGCGCAGTCGCCTGATCCGGCGGACGATCGGGGTGATCGTCGGTACCACCGTGGCCGCGCTCGCCGTCGGAGCCGCGGCGGCCCGGCAGGCACGTTCCATCTCGGAGGACTTTCCGCAGTTGGCGGTGGAGGAGGGGTACGGCCGCAACGTGGTGAACGTGACCCTGGTGGACATCCGCGCCTGGGACACGCTGGGGGAGGCGGCGGTGCTGGTGGCCGCGGCTACCGGCGTGGCAAGCCTGATCTTCCACCAGTCGCGCACCGGGCCGCGTCCCCGGCGGCGGGAGGTCGCCGAGGAAGAGGCGCCCGCAGGTCGGGCGGTCTGGCTGCGCGGCGGGGCCACGCTGCACGAGCGGCAACGCTCGATCGTGCTGGAGGTGGTCACCCGACTGATCTCGCACACCGCCGTGCTGTTCTCGCTCTACCTGCTCTTCTCCGGGCACAACGCGCCCGGTGGCGGCTTCGCCGGAGGTCTGGTGGCCAGCCTCGCGCTGACCATGCGGTACCTCGCCGGTGGCCGCTACGAGCTGGTCGAGGCGGCGCCGATCGGCGCCGGCACGGTGCTCGGTGCCGGCCTGCTGCTCTCGGTCGGCAGCGGGGTGGTCTCCCTGATCGTCGGCGGCACCGTGCTGGGGAGCACCACCGTCGACCTCTGGCTGCCGTTGATCGGCCACTTCTACCTGGTCACCTCCCTCTTCTTCGACGTCGGTGTGTACCTGGTGGTGATCGGTCTGGCGCTGGACGTGATGCGCAGCCTCGGCGCGGAGGTGGACCGGCACATCGAGGCAGCCGATGGCGGGCTGGCCGGCCGGCGAGGGGAGGCCCGGTGAGGGCCGCCGGAGCGAACCTGGTCTCCTTCGTCACGATCGGGATACTCGTCGGCTGCGGCGTGACCCTGCTGCTGGAGCGCAGCCTGAGCCGAGTCCTGCTCGGCGTCATCCTGATCGGCAACGGCGTGAACCTGTTGATCGTCTTCGGCGGCCGATCCGGGGAGGCGCCGGTGGTCGGGGTCAGCGACGAGGCGTCGATGAGCGACGCCCTGCCCCAGGCCATGGTGCTCACCGCCATCGTGATCACCTTCGGCTTCACCGCCTTCCTGTTGGCGATCAGCTATCGCAGCTGGTACCTCAGCGGCGACGACGAGGTGCCCGACGACGTCGAGGACCGGGAGATCGTCCGTCGGACCGCCCAACGGGAGATGTCCGCCGCCGACCTCGCCGGCGAGCCGCCGACGGCCGACCCTCAGCAGGTCGACGCGCCGGCCCCACCCCGCGAGGAGGGCCCGGGATGAGCCGGTACGCGCCGGCCGGGTCGGGCCGGTGGTGGCGATGAGCACACTCGTGCCGCTGCCGGTGGTGCTACCGCTGCTGGGGGCCGCGCTGACCCTGCTGCTGGCGGGCCGGCCGCAAACCCAGCGGACGGTAAGCGTGGGGTGCCTGAGCATCAGCCTGACGGTGGCGGTGGTGCTGCTGGTGCAGGCGTACCGGCAGGGACCGCTGGTGGTGCAGATCGGCGGCTGGCCGGCACCCGTGGGCATCGTGCTGGTCGCCGACCAACTGGCGGCGCTGATGCTTGTGGTCTCCTCGGCGGTGACCCTCTGCGTGCTGCTGTACTCGATCGGGCAGGGCCAGGCGGAGACGGCGGAGAGTGCCCCGGTGGCGATCTTCCACCCCACCTATCTGGTGCTGACCGCCGGGGTGTGCAACGCGTTCCTCGCCGGTGACCTGTTCAACCTCTTCGTCGGCTTCGAGATGCTGCTCGCCGCCAGCTTCGTCCTGATCACCCTCAACGGCACGGCGCTGCGCATCCGCACCGGCTCCACCTACGTCGTCGTCAACATCCTGGCGTCGATGATCTTCCTGATCTCGGTGGGCCTGGTCTACGCGGCCACCGGCACCCTCAACCTGGCTCAGCTCGCCGCGCGGCTGGACGCGCTACCGGACGGCGTACGCCTGAGCCTGCAACTGATGCTCCTGGTGGCCTTCGGCATCAAGGCGGCGGTCTTCCCGCTGTCGGCCTGGCTGCCGGACAGCTACCCGACGGCACCGGCCCCGGTCACTGCGGTCTTCGCCGGGCTGCTCACCAAGGTCGGCGTCTACGCGATCATCCGTACCCAGACCCTGCTCTTCCCGGGGCAGCAGGCCGGGGAGCTGCTGATGGTGGCGGCCGGGCTGACCATGCTGGTCGGCATCCTCGGCGCGGTGGCCCAGTCGGACATCAAGCGGCTGCTGTCGTTCACGCTGGTCAGCCACATCGGCTACATGATCTTCGGGGTGGGGCTGAGCACGGTCGCCGGGCTGGTCGGTGCCATCTTCTACGTGGTCCACCACATCACCATCCAGACCACCCTGTTCCTGGTCTCGGGACTGGTCGAGCAACGGGCCGGCAGCACCGACCTGCGCCGCCTCGGCGGGCTGGCCCGGCTGGCACCCATGGTCGGCGTGCTCTTCTTCGTCTCCGCGATGAATCTGGCCGGCATCCCACCGTTCTCCGGTTTCCTGGGCAAACTCGGCCTGCTCCAGGCCGGTGTCGCCGCGGGCGGGCCGCTGCCCTGGACGCTGGTGGCCGTGGGCACCGTGACCAGCCTGCTCACCCTCTATGTGGCCAGCCGGGTATGGAACATCGCCTTCTGGCGCTCACCCTGCGAGACGGTCGCGCCGACCGCACCGCTGCCCGCGCTGATGGTCGGCGCCACGGTCGCGCTGGTGACACTCGGGGTGGCGCTCACCTTCGTGGCGGGACCCTTGTTCGAGTTCACCGGGCGGGCGGCGGAGGATCTGATCGAGCGCACCCCGTACGTGCGCGCGGTCCTGCCCGGCGGGGCGTCATGACCGCGCCCGGCGCCGAGCCGCCCGCGTCGCCGGACCGGCGGACCCGGACGGGCCGGTGGCGTGACCAGCTGATGGCCTACGGCTGGCTGGTGCTGGCCTGGAACCTGTTCTGGGGGGAGTTCACCTGGGGCAACCTGCTGGGCGGGCTGCTGACCGCCGGTGTGGTGCTGCTGTTCTTTCCGCTGCCGCCGGTGACCTTCGACGGCCGGCTGCGGCCATGGGGTCTGCTGGTGTTCGGCGGCCGGTTCGTCGTCGAGTTGGTCCGGGCCAGCGCACACGTCGCCCGGATCGCGGTGCAACCCGGCTACACGCCCCGTTCCGCCATCATCGGCGCACGGCTGCGGCTGCCCAGCGATCTCAACCTGGCCCTCACCGCCGAGGTGCTCTCCCTGGTGCCCGGCACGTTGATCGTGGAGGTGGACCGGGACGCCGGAATCCTCTACGTGCACGTGCTCGACGTACGCGGCCCCGCCGCCCTCGCCGCCAGCCGTGACCAGGTCCGGGCCGTGGAACGGCGGATCATCGCGGCGATCGGCTCGAACGCAGAGTTGCGCCGGCTGCGCTCCGGATCCGTAGACAAGGAGTTCCCGTGACCGTCTTTCTCGCCGTCGTGCTCACCAGCCTGCTGTCGGTGACCGCCCTGCTGGCCCTCGTCCGCCTCTACCGGGGCCCGACCCTGCTGGACCGGGTCGTCGCCGCCGACATGCTGCTCGCCACCATGGTCGGTGCCGTCGGCGCGGAGGCGGCGGTCAACCGGCACGCCACCACCCTGCCGGTGCTGGTGGTGCTCGCCCTGCTCGGCTTCGTCGGATCGGTGTCGCTGGTCCGTTTCGCCGTCCGGGACCGGCCGTGACACCCGGTGCCGTCGCGGACTGGCTGGCTGTCGTCAGCCTGACCGCCGGTGCGCTGCTGAGCCTGGCCGCCGCCATCGGGGTGCTGCGCTTTCCGGACACGCTGAGTCGTATGCACGCGGCCACCAAGCCGCAGGTGCTCGGCGTGCTGCTCCTGCTGCTGGGGGTGGGTCTCCGGCTGCGCAGCCCGGCCGATCTGGGCATGATCGTTCTCGTCGGGATCTTTCAACTGGCCACCGCTCCGGTTGCCGCGCAGATGATCGGTCGGGCCGCGTACCGGGCGGGACGGGTGGACCGGAACCTGCTCGACGCCGACGAGCTGGCCGACCGCTGAGCCAGCCCACCCCGGCCGGCAGAAACAGTGGGCACACCCACCCGGGCCGGGCCGCGACGCCGGTAGAATGGCTGCATGATCGACTCCTCTGCCCAGGAGGGCAGCAGTAGCCAGCCGGGTAGGCCCCGGCATCCCCACGCACCGACGACCCCGGGAGCCCTGAAACTCCCGTGTTGATCTTCGTCGGACTTCTTCTGATCGTTGTCTTGACCGTCGCGACGGGGTACTTCGTCGCGCAGGAGTTCGGCTACGTCGCGGTCGACCGCGGCAAGCTGAAGCAAGCCGCCGCCGAGGGTGACCAGGCGTCCGCCCGGGCCCTTGAGGTCGCCGGGCGGCTGTCGTTCATGCTCTCCGGCGCGCAGCTCGGCATCACCGTCACCGCCCTGCTGGTCGGTTACGTCGCCGAGCCCTACCTCGGTGCCGGCCTGGCCGAGCTGCTCGGCGTGGCCGGCGTCTCCACCGGCGTCAGCCTGCCGTTGTCGGTCGCGCTGGCCCTGGTCATCGCCACCGTGGTGCAGATGGTCGTGGGCGAGCTGGCCCCGAAGAACCTGGCCATCGCCCGACCCGAGCCGGTCGCCCGGGCGCTGGCCCGCTCAACCCTGGTCTACCTGGCCATCGCCGGCCCGCTGATCAAGCTCTTCGACAAGTCTGCGGTGCGGCTGCTGCGCCGGGTCGGCATCGAGCCGATCGAGGAGCTGCCCAGCGGCGCCACCCCGGAGGACCTGGAACAGATCATCGCCGAGTCCCGGCTGGAGGGGCACCTTGACGCCGACATGTCGGAGCTGCTGGACCGAGGGCTCGACTTTCGGCAGTTGACCGCCGGTGAGGCGATGGTGCCCCGGGTCGACGTACACACCGTGCGCGCGCACGAGCCGGTCAGCCGGGTGGTCGAGCTGCTCGACACCGGCCGCTCCCGCTTCCCGGTGCGCGGCGCGGAAGGGGTCGACGACCTGGTCGGCGTGATCGGCATCGCCGATGTGCTCCAGGTACCGCCGGCCGAGCGCGCCACCACCCCGGTCAGCGCGGTGGCCGTACCGCCGCTGCTGGTGCCCGAGACGCTGCCGCTGCCCACCGTGCTGGACCGGCTCCGGTCCGGGCACCGCCAGCTCGCCTGCGTGGTCGACGAGTACGGCGGCTTCGCGGGCGTCATCACGCTGGAGGACATCGCCGAGGAACTGGTCGGCCCGATCCGCGACGAGGACGACCCGCCGGAGCGGGCCCCGGCGCGGCAGGAGGACGGCTCCTGGGTGGTACCCGCCCGCTGGCGTATCGACGAGGTCGCCGACAGCACCGGCATCGCCCTGCCCGAGGGCCCCGAGTACGACACCATCTCCGGGTTGGTCATGCGGGAGCTGGGCCGGGTGCCTGAGGTCGGTGACCGACTGGAGATCAGCCTGCCGGCCGACGGCGACAACGGGCAGGTGCCACCGCGCGCCCTGGTCGAGGTGCTCGCGGTCGACCGGCACGTGGCCGACTCGGTCCGCCTCCAGGTCAGCGACGGGCCTGCGGAGGTGACGGCATGAGCACCGGTTTCGCGCTGATCATCTCGGTGGTCCTGCTGGCGCTCAACGGCTTCTTCGTCGCCGCCGAGTTCGCCCTGGTGGCGAGCAAGCGGTACCGCCTGGAACAGGCGGCCGCCAGCGGCACCCGAGCCGCCCGGGCCGCCCTCGACGGCGTACGCGAGCTGTCCCTGATGCTGGCCGGTGCGCAGCTCGGCATCACCCTGTGCACGCTGGGCCTCGGCGCGCTGGCCGAGCCGGCGATCGAGCGGTTGCTCAGTCCGCTGCTGCACGCCGTCGGTCTGCCCTACGGCGCCAGCCACGTGATCGCGCTGATCTTCGCGCTGAGCCTGGTCACCTTCCTGCACCTGGTGGTCGGCGAGATGGCACCGAAGTCCTGGGCGATCACCCACCCGGAACGCTCCGCGTTGCTGCTGGCCCTGCCGTTCCGGGCCTTCGCCCGGGTGGCCCGCCCGGTGCTGTCGGTGCTCAACGCGGTGGCCAACGCCATGCTGCGGCTGGTGAAGGTGAACCCGCAGGACCAGTTGGCCCAGGTGCACGGCCCCGACGAGCTGCGGATGCTGTTGGAACAGTCCCGGGAACACGGGCTGCTCGGCGCCGCCCAGCACGAGCTGCTCACCAGCATGCTGGAGTTGCAGGGCACGACGGTCGCCCAGGTGATGGAGCCGTTCGACCGGATGGTGACCGTGCGCCGGGACGATTCGGCGGGCCACATCGAGCAGGTCAGCCGGGACAGCGGCCGGTCACGGCTGGCGGTGCTGGACGCCGCCGGTGACGTCTGCGGTCTGGTGCACGTACGGGAGGCGGTGCGGGCCACCGCCGGCCGACCCGACGCCACCGCGGCCGACCTGATGAACGAGGCCATCACGCTGCCCGACAACGCCACGGTTACCGAGGCGGTAGCCGTGATGCGGGCCCGCCAGTCGCAGCTCGCCCTGGTCCGCAACGGCGGTGGTCCCACCCGGCCGGTCGGCTTCGTCGCTCTGGAGGACCTGCTGGAGGAGGTCATCGGGGAGTTCGACGACGAGACCGATCCGATCCCGCGCTCGGTACGCCGGCTGAGATAGGAGCCACGGGTGCGGCTGACGGGGGTGTCACCGGAATCGGGCGGAACCGGCCTGACGGTGCAGACCGCGCTGGCCAATCCGAGCACCCGCCCCGGCCTGCGCCTGCCGGGGCGGGTGAACCTGATCGCCGGTTCCGTCGACGTACCGGTCCTGCACGTCCGGCTCGGCCTGGTCAGCACGGTCGAGCCGGACGACCCGGAGGCTCCCCGCCGGCTGGTGCAGTTCCACCACGCCCAGGTGGCCGGCGCCCTGGTGCTGCGGGCCGGGCGGGCCCGGTCGATCCCCTTCGAGTTCCCGATCCCGTGGGAGACGCCGGTGACCACGCTGGGCGGGGTGCCGCTGCTCAGCCTGCGGATGGGACTGCGTACCGAGGTGGCGATCGACACCACCCTGGACCAGGGCGCGATGGTGCCGGTCTTCGTCCACCCGCTGCCGACCCAGCAGCACATCCTGGCCGCCCTGGACACGCTTGGTTTCAACGTCCGCCAGTCCGGCCTGCTCGACGGCCGGTTGCCCGGCGTGGAGCAGGCTCTGCCGCTGCACCAGCGGTGGGGTTTCTGGGTCGGTCCGCTGTACGCCGGGCCGATCACCGAACTGGAGGTGATCTTCGTGGCCAACTCCGCCGGCCTGGAGGTGATCCTCTGGTGTGACCGGCGGCTGGCGTTGGCCGGGATCACCCACACCAGCATCAGCCGGTTCCGGATCTGGCACGCCGACGCCGACCAGCGGGACTGGGTGAGCACCGTGGACGCCTGGCTGCGCGAGACCATCAACCGGCACGCCGCCGCGGCGGCCCATGCCGACTGGTCGGCCAGCATCACCGAGTCGGCCCACGTCAGCCGCCCACCGGTCCGGCCACCACCCTCCAGCCCGAGGCCCGGTGGCGACGCGGGAGGCGCCGGTGTCGGTGGCGGCGAGGGCGGTGGCGGTGGCGGTGGTGGCGGCATCTGACGCCGTCCGCACGGCCGCCTGATGCCGTTCGCGGCGGCACCGCAACGGCACAGCTGCCGGGAGCGCTTCCCGTGTGTCTTGTCAGCCCTGGGCGAGCTTGAGGCCGAAGCCGAGGAAGAGAGCGCCCACGGCGCTTGTCGCGCCGACCGCCAGCCGGCGGCGCCGGCTGAACTGGGCAGCCAGGAACGTGCCCGCGAAGATCAGCGCGGTCAGGTAGAGCGCGCTGGTCACCTGGGCGATCAGCCCGAGCAACAGGAACGACAGCGCCGGCCAGGGATAGGTCGGGTCGACGAACTGGATGAAGAACGAGACGAAGAACAGGATCGCCTTCGGGTTGAGCAGGCTGATCACCAGCGCCTTACGGAACGGACTGCGCGTCGCCGCCGGCTCCGCGGCGTCGATCAGCCGCGGGGTGGCCGGGTCGTTGCGGTCCCGCCAGCGCCGCCACGCGCCGCGCAGCATGGTCAACCCCACATAGCCCAGGTACGCGGCGCCCGCGTACTTGATCACGAGGAAGACCGGAGGGTACGCCTTGAGCAGCGAGGCCACTCCGGCGGCGGAGAGGAACATGAGGATCGCGTCACCGACCCAGACGCCGCTCGCCGCCCGATAGCCGACGCCGACGCCGCGCCGTGCGGCGGTGGAGAGGACGAACAGCGAGTTGGGGCCGGGCAGCAGCACGATGGCCACGGTGCCCAGCACGTACGTCCAGAGGTCGGTGATTCCCAGCACGCCCGACATCATCGGGCCGACACCGGTCGTGGGCGAAGCCTTTCCCGCAGGCTGACCTGTGCTTTCGGCCACTCGTCGACGGTCATCGAATACTGCACGGTGTCCCGCCACGAGCCGTCGGGCCGCAACCGGTGCATCCGCAGCACCCCCTCCCGGGTCGCCCCGAGCCGCTCGATGCCGCGCTGCGAACGCTCGTTGCGGATGTCGGTGTGCCAGACCACCCGCACCGCACCCAGCTCGTCGAAGGCGCGGGTGAGCAGCAGCAGTTTCGCCTCGGTGTTGATTCCGGTGCGCCACCACGGCCGGCCGAGCATGGTGTGCCCGATCGCCACCGACCGACGCTCCGGGTCGATCTCGTAGTAGGAGGTGGTGCCGACCACCGCGCCGGTGACCGCGCAGCGTTGCACCCAGGCGACCCGGTGACTGTCGGTGAGGGCCTCGATGATCATCTCACGTAGCTGTCCCGGCTCGGTCGGCAGCGGTCGGGTGAGGTGCTGCCAGACCTCGGCGTCGGCGGTGGCGGCGTACAACTCGTCGGTGTGCGCTAGGTCGAGCGGCTCCAGCAGAACGTGTGCGCCGCGCAGCGTCGCCGGCTCGTACCAGGGCGAGCGGTGCGGACGCAGGTACCCCGGCAACGGTGCGGTGACCCCGGCGGCCGGCTCCGGCAGGCCGGGGATCAGCCGCAGCGGCACCACCCCGGCCCAGTGCGCCAGGTCGAGATCGGACGGCTCGTCGCGTACCCCGCCGGTGCGGGTGCGTAGTGACACCTCAGTCAGCGGCAGCGCCAGCACTGCGGTCTCGGCAAGTTCCCGTCGGTTCGGCGGGCGACTGTCCGCCGCGCGGCCGGTGCCGACCTTCTCCACCAGGGCGGTCAGTACGTCGGCCCGCTCGCCCGGGTCGGTGACCAGGTGAGCGGTGCCGTGCGCGACGACCGACCGGTAGTTGGCGCTGTGGTGGAACTGGGAGCGGCCGTAGACCAGTCCGTCGAGGAGGGTGACCGCGACGCAGACCGGCAGGCCGGCGCGGGCGGCGAGCAGTGGCCGGCTGCCGGTGGAGCCGTGCAGGTAGAGCGTGTCGCCGATGCGTACGTGCAGCGTGGGCAGCACGCGGGGCTCACCGTCCGCGGTGAACCCGAGCACGCAGTGGTACGCCTCGTCGAGCACGGCGTGGGTGGCGGTGCGGTCGTAACTCATCCGGTCCCGGGAGCGGCTGGCGGTGGTGCGGGTGGTCTGCGGGTACATGCTTCCACCTTTGTTCTAGTACAATACTGTGTTTGTGTCAGCACGCTATCAGGTGACCGGTGTGACGGCCGTCGACATTTCGGCCAGCATCGAGTCCGGCATCCGCGACGCCGCCCTCGCACCCGGCGACCCACTGCCACCGGTCCGCACGCTCGCCGCCGACCTGGCCGTCAGCCCGGCCACCGTGTCCCGCGCCTACGCCGAACTGCGCCGTCGCGGGCTCGTCGTCACCGCCGGCCGGCATGGCACCCGGGTACGCCCCCGACCACCGGTCGCCGCCCGCCGAGCCGCGCTGCGCCCACCGCCCGCGCCCGGGCTGCGCGACCTGTCCCGAGGCGAACCCGACCGACGGCTGCTGCCGCCGCTGCGTCGACACCTGGCTGACCTGGCCGATGCCGTCGGCGACCCGGTCGGCTACCCCGACCTCGGCGTACTGCCCGAGATGACCGAGGTGGCCGGGACGCGGCTGGCCGCCGACGGGGTGCCGGCCCCCGGGCTGACCCTCACCGGCGGCGCGCTGGACGGCATCGAACGCCTGCTCGGCGCACACCTGCGGCACGGCGACGCGGTAGCCGTGGAGGACCCCGGCTGGACCGGCCTGCTCGACCTGCTGGCCGCGCTCGGGCTACGGCCGATCGGCATGCCCATCGACGACGACGGGCCGATCGTCGCCGGAGTCACCGCGGCACTGGCCGCCGGAGCGCGAGCGCTCATCCTCACCAGCCGGGCCCAGAACCCCACCGGCGCGGCGATCTCCGCCGACCGGGCCGGCGCCCTGCGCGCCCTACTCGCCGGCCGGGCCGACCTGCTATTGATCGAGGACGACCACGCCGCCGAGTTGGCTCGCGTACCGCTGCACCCGCTGGCCGGGGCGACCACCCACTGGGCCTTCCTCCGCTCGGTCAGCAAACCCTTCGGCCCCGACCTGCGCCTGGCGGTGCTGGCCGGCGACGAGACCACGGTGGCGCGGGTGGCCGGCCGGACCCGGGTCGGCACCGGTTGGGTCTCCACCGTGCTGCAACGGCTGGTGCTCTCACTCTGGGAGGATCCGGAGGTGACCGCCCTGGTCGACCGGGCCGCCGGGAGCTACGAACGACGACGCCACGCCCTGATCGCCGCCCTCGCCGACCGTGACCTGCCCGCCCACGGCCGCACCGGCATCAACGTCTGGGTGCCGGTGGACGACGAGACCAGCGCATTGACCGCCCTGCGCGACCACGGCTGGGCGGTCGCACCGGGCGCGCTCTACCGGATCGCCGGCCCGCCGGGGCTGCGCATCACCGTCAGCGACCTGAACGAGGAGGAGATCCCCGCGTTCGCCGACGCGGTCGCCCGTGCCGTCCGCCCCACCCCGTCACCGGGCTTCACCGCCTGACCCACCCCCGTACCCCCACACCACCCTCGGCCCCCGCACACGGCCGCCGCCAACGCCGCGACGCCGCCGACGGTGCACCCCACGCCGCCGCAAGGCCGGCGCCGCTGCCAGGCCGACGGTGCCACCCAACGCCGGCGCCGCTGCCAGGCCAGCGCCGCTGCCAGGCCAGCGCCGCTGCAACGCCGACGCCGCTGCAACCCAACACCGCCGCCGACGCTGCAACATCCCTGTTTTTGCAGCCTGAGGCGGGTTCGAAGCAGCAACATCCCTGATGTTGCAGCCTGAGGCGGGGCCCGGGGCCGGCGACGTCGCCGATGTTGTTGATGCGGCGTGGGTCTGCGGTAGGAGGTGGGCCTCAGCAGTTGTGGCGGCACAGCTTGCGGCATCTCGGGCTCTCCCGTCCAGCGGATACCCCAAGGTGCGGTATGTCGGGCCGGCACGGCCGGCATCCTGGGCCGGCGGACGGGGGTTGGCGTGCTGGGCTAGCCGGGGCCGGCGGCCTGGGCTGGCGGCCTGGGCTGGCGGCCTGGGCTGGCGGCCTGGGCTGGCCTGGGCTGGCGGACACGGGTCGGCGTGCTGGGTTGGCCTGGGTTGGCGGACACGGGTCGGCGTGCTGGGTTGGCCTGGGTTGGCGGACATGGGTTGGCGTGCTGGGTTGGCCTGGGTTGGCGGACATGGGTTGGCGTGCTGGGTTGGCCGACGTGGGTCGGCGTCCCGGCTGGCCTGGGCTGGCGGACGTGGGTTGGCGTCTTGGGCTGGGTGGGGCGGGTGGACCTGGGCTGCGGCCCCGGGGGTGCTCGATCCCGGACGCGGGAGGCGGAAGTTGATACCAACCCGCTCTTCTGCTCGCGTGGGCCGCGCCACAGCGGGTAGAACAGTCGCCATGGCCGACACCGACACCGCGCCCGGCGCACAGCGGTTCATTCCGCCACAGGCCGACACCCTCGACGACCTGCGGGCGGCCGCCACCGGCTGCCGAGGCTGCGAGCTGTACCGGGACGCGTCGCAGACCGTCTTCGGTCGGGGCGACGCCAGCGCCAGGGTGGTCTTCGTCGGCGAGCAGCCCGGCGACATGGAGGATCAGAAGGGGCTGCCCTTTGTGGGCCCCGCCGGCCGGCTGCTACGCAAGGCGGTCGACGACGCCAAGCTGGACCCGGCCCACATCTACCTCACCAACGCCGTCAAGCACTTCCGCTTCGAGCTACGCGGAAAACGCCGGATCCACCAGACCCCCGACCGGGTGCACATCACCGCCTGCCGGCCCTGGTTGGTCGCCGAGTTCGCCCAGCTGACCCCCGAGGTGATCGTGGTACTCGGAGCGACCGCCGCGAAAGCGCTGCTCGGCCCGACGTTCCGGGTCACCCGTCAGCGCGGCGAACTGCTGCCCTGGCCGGCCGCCGCCCAACACCCGCAGGACTTCCACCAGGTACCGGTCGACAACACCGGCCACACCGCCGACGCACCACCGGCCCAACTGCTGGCCACCATCCACCCGTCCGCCGTGCTCCGGGCCGACAACCAGGACGTGGCGTACGACGGACTGGTCGCCGACCTCACCGTCGTCTCCCGCGCGCTGACCGGCCGCCCCGGCTGCTGACCGTCCCCAGTGGAGATTGGCCGCGACGGACCGGGCTGGTCGTCGGCCGCCGCCGTCGGGTCCGCGGCCCGTCGCTGGACCCGGCCCAGGTCGCCTGGCTCGCTGCCGGCGGGGTAGAACCAGCAAATGGCAGGTGATCGGACCGGACCAGTGGCGTTCCGTCGCGTCCCGCCGATTCTGCGGCCGGTGGTGCTGTGGGCAGCCCTGACTCCGCTCGCCGTCGGGTTCCGGCTGCTGTTCCGCATTTGACGACTCCTGGACCGAGGCGGTGCCATGTTCGTCCTGTTCCAGTTGCCCGTCTGGCTCTGGTTGTCGGTCCAGCCACAGTCGCGCGCGAGGCAGCCGACGTGGTCCGGTGCCGGACCGGTGCCGGACGTGATCCGACGTCAGCACGAGCGTGCCCGGCGTCGCGCGGACGAGCGGGCCCTGGCCCGCGCCCTACGGGCCGGTGAACCACCCGAGAAGGAGCCTCTGCGTCGAACTGCCGGCGTACCTCCGCTGGCGCGTCCGGGGCGCGGTGCTCGCGCTCGTCGCGGGCCTGCCGCTGCTCGCGGGGCTGATCCTGCTCAGCTGGCACGGTGGTGTGGAGCTGTCCTGGCCGGTGATGTGGGCCCTGTTCGTACGGCGGCTGGGCCGGCTGGGTTCTGGTCGGGGCGGGCCGCCTCGGCCGACGGTTGAACGGCGATCACCACCCGCCCGACCCCGGCAGGCCCGCAGCGACCGGAGGAGGCCGCTGGGCTGCCCAGGTGAGTGGTGCCACACTTGCCGCCATGCAGCAGCACCTCTACGAGTCCGACCACGACGAGTTCCGTGACCTGTGTCGGCGGTTCCTGGACCGCGAGGCCGTGCCGCACCACGACCGCTGGGAGGCCGACGGCATCGTCGACCGCGAGGTGTGGCGGAAGGCCGGTGCCACCGGGCTGCTCGGGATGGACGTCAACCCCGAGTACGGCGGCGGCGGGCAGCGGGACTTCCGGTACAACGCGGTCCTGGTCGAGGAGATCGTCAACTCGGGCTGCTCGGGGCTCGGCTTCGGCCTGCACAACGACGTGGTCGCGCCGTACCTCACCGAGCTGACCGCCGAGGAGCAGCGCCAGCGCTGGCTGCCCCGATTCTGCTCCGGCGACCTTGTCACCGCCATCGCGATGAGCGAGCCCGGTGCCGGCTCCGACCTGGCCGGCGTACGCACCACCGCCGTCCGCGACGGGGAGAGCTACCTGCTCAACGGGCAGAAGACGTTCATCACCAACGGTGAGCTGGCCGACCTGGTGATCGTGGTGGCCCGTACCGCCGACGAGGGCGCCCACGGCGTGAGCCTGATCGCGGTGGAGACCGGAACGGCCGGCTTCACCCGGGGTAGCCGGCTGGCCAAGGTCGGGTTGAAGGCCAACGACACCGCCGAACTCTTCTTCGACGACTGTCGGGTGCCGGCCGCCAACCTCATCGGCACCGAGAACCACGGCTTCTACCACCTGATGGCCAACCTGCCCCGGGAACGGCTCAGCATCGCCGTCGCCGCGGTCGCCGCCGCGGAACGACTGCTCGCCCTCACCCTCGACCACGCGCGAACCCGGGAGGCGTTCGGCCGACCGATCGGGAGGTTCCAGCACAACCGGTTCCTCCTCGCCGAACTGGACACCGAGGTCACCATCGCGCGGACCTTCGTCAACCACTGCGTGGCCGAGTTCAACGCCGGCCGGCTCTCGGTGACCGACGCGGCCAAGGCCAAGTGGTGGACCACGGAGCTGCAGAACCGGGTCGCCGACCGATGCGTGCAGTTGCACGGCGGCTACGGCTTCATGGCGGAGTACCCGGTCGCGCGGGCCTGGCTGGACAGCCGGGTGCAGACCATCTACGGCGGCACCACGGAGATCATGAAGGAGATCATCGGTCGCGGCCTGGGGTTGTGACGAAACCGGGCTGCCGACTGTCGGTCGGGTGCGAAAGGATGGTCACCCCTTGCCAAGGAGCCTCCCGTTGGCCACTGACCTGACCACCACGCCGACGGCGCACCCGGACGTCGCGCCGATCCAGCGGCGTACCCTGCGGCTGCTCTTCACCACCCAGATCGTCGGCGGCATCGGGGTGACCATCGGCATCTCCGTCGGCGCCCTGCTCGCCGCCGAGATCGCCGGCACCGCCGTGGCCGGCCTGGCACAGAGCGCCGCCGTGGTCGGCGCGGCCCTGCTCGCCGTGCCGGTCACCCGGATCATCACCGGGTACGGCCGCCGCCCCGGCCTGGCCGTCGCGTACCTGGTCGGGGCGCTGGGCGGGGTGCTCGTCGTGCTCGCCGCGGCGACCCGGTCGGTTCCGCTGCTCTTCCTCGGCATGCTCCTGTTCGGCGGCGGTGCCGCCGCCAACCTCCAGGCCCGCTACGCCGCGGTCGACCTCGCCGAACCGGACCGTCGCGCCCGGCAACTGTCACTTATCGTCTGGGCCACCACCATCGGCGCGGTGGCCGCCCCGAACTTCGCCGCCCTCGCCGACCGCACCACCAGCGGCTGGGGGCTGCCGGCGCTGTCCGGCCCGTTCGCGTTCAGCGCCGTCGCGTTCGTGCTCGCCGCCGGCGTACTGCTGCTGTGGTTGCGGCCCGACCCGCTGCTCACCGCGCGCCGGCTCGCGGCGGCCCGGGCCGGCGCGTCCGAGCCGACCCCGCCCGGTCCGCCACCGGCACCGGCCGAGCCGGCCCAGGCGGCGTCCGCGCTCGCCCCGGCCGGCCCGGTCCCGGCACCGGCGCCGCCGGCCCGGCGCGGCGTGGGCATGCGCGCCGCCTGGTCGGTGGTACGCGCCCGACCGGCCGCCCGGCTCGGCGTGTCCGCCGTGGCCGTGGGCCACCTGGTGATGGTGGCGGTGATGGCGATGACCCCGGTGCACCTGCGGGACTACTACGCCGTCGACGAGGTGCTGCCGGTGGTCGGGCTGGTGCTGAGCCTGCACATCGCCGGCATGTACGCGCTCGCGCCGGTGGTCGGCTGGCTCGCCGACCGGGTCGGCCGGCGCCCGGTCATCCTCGGTGGGGTCGGCACGCTGCTGGCCGCCTGCGCGGTCGCCGGCACCGCCGGGCACCACACGCCCCGGCTCACCGTCGGGCTCATCCTGCTCGGGCTCGGCTGGTCGGCGACCATGGTGGCCGGCTCCACCCTGCTGTCTGAGTCGGTGCCGGACGCGGTGCGCCCCAGCGCCCAGGGCCTGTCCGACCTGCTCATGGGGCTGGCCGGCGCGCTGGCCGGAGCACTCAGCGGGTTTGTCATGCAACTCGCGGGCTATCCGGTGCTGACCCTGCTCGCCGCGGTCGCGGTGGCACCCCTGCTGGCGCTAGCGTTGCGTGCGGTGCCGATGAGCGCACCGGACAGGAAGGGCTGATCACGTGCGGCTGACCGACTTCTGGGCGCGCCTGGCCGAGGCGTTCGGTCCGGCGTACGCGGCCAGCATCGCCAGCGACCAGGTGTTGTCGGAACTCGGCGGGCGGACCATCGAGCAGGCGCTCAAGGCCGGCGTGGAGACCCACGTGGTGTGGCGTGCCGTGGTCGCGGCCTATCCGGACCGGGTCCCCGCCCGGCTACGCTGAGCAGCCGATTCGTTACTTCCGCGTGTCTCTTGCCCAGTCGTACACCTGTTCGGCTATTGTCCACAGCGGGGTGCTCGTCCACAGGCCACGGCCAGTCGGCTGGTTTTCTGTCGGACCCAGCGCCTAGCGTGTCCCGCGTGACGCGAAGCTCAGGAAAGACGCCGGCGAAGGCAGGGGTGGCAACGATGGCGGCAGGACCTGACCGGGAGAAGGCGCTCGACCTTGCTCTCGCTCAGATCGACAAGCAGTTCGGCAAGGGCTCGGTGATGCGGCTGGGGGAGCGACCGGTCATCCAGACCTCGGTCATCCCGACCGGCTCCATCGCGCTCGACGTGGCGCTCGGCGTGGGCGGTCTGCCCCGTGGCCGGGTCGTCGAGGTGTACGGCCCGGAGAGCAGCGGTAAGACCACGGTCGCCCTGCACGCGGTGGCCAACGCCCAGCGGGCCGGCGGCATCGCCGCCTTCATCGACGCCGAGCACGCGCTCGACCCGGAGTACGCCAGGGCCCTCGGTGTCGACACCGACGCCCTGCTGGTCTCCCAGCCGGACACCGGCGAGCAGGCGCTGGAGATCGCGGACATGCTGGTCCGCTCCGGCGCGATCGACATCATCGTGATCGACTCGGTGGCCGCGCTGGTGCCGCGCGCCGAGATCGAGGGCGAGATGGGCGACAGCCACGTCGGTCTCCAGGCCCGGCTGATGAGCCAGGCGCTGCGGAAGATCACCGGCGTGCTCAACAACACCGGCACCACCGCGATCTTCATCAACCAACTCCGCGAGAAGATCGGCGTCATGTTTGGATCACCCGAGACGACGACGGGTGGTCGGGCGCTGAAGTTCTACGCCTCGGTCCGGCTCGACGTGCGGCGCATCGAGAGCCTGAAGGACGGCACCGACGTGGTCGGTAACCGCACCCGGGTCAAGGTCGTGAAGAACAAGTGCCTCGCCGAGGGCACCATGGTGTTCGACCCGGTCACCGGCCGCGCCAACCGGATCGAGGACATCGTCGACGGGCGGATGCCTGTCTCCGTGGTGGCAGCGGCGAAGGACGGCATGCTGCACGCCCGCCCTGTCGTCTCCTGGTTCGACCAGGGAGAACAGGATGTCATCGGGGTACGTCTGCGTGGCGGTGCCACGGTCTGGGCCACCCCCGATCACAAGGTCTTGACCGATCGGGGCTGGAAGGTGGCCGGCGAGTTGGGTGCCGGAGACCGGGTTGCGCAGCCTCGACAGTTCCTGGGTTTCGGCGAGCATGAGCCCTACTCGCCCGAGCAGGCACGAATGCTCGGCTACCTGATTGGTGACGGATATGTCGGTGGGAAGACCCCGCTGCAGTTCATCAACATCCAGGAGTCGCTGAAGGCCGACGCGGCGCGCATCGCCGCAGGGCTCGGCTGCGACACACACGAGCATGACGGCAAGTTGGCCATCTCGTTCTCCCACCGTCAGGGTGAGCGCAACGAGTTGCTGGCGTTGTGCCGACAAGCGGGGATCTACGGCAAGCTGGCCTGGGAGAAGACCATCCCCGCCGAGTTTTTCGATCCGGGTCTTTCCCGCGAGGTGGCAGGCAACCTGCTTTTCGGTCTACTCGAAAGCGACGGCTGGGTGAGCATCGAGCAGACCGGTGCCATTCGGGTCGGCTACACGACTACCTCGGAGCAGTTGGCCCACCAACTCCACTGGTTGTTGCTGCGATACGGCATCACGAGTTCGGTTCGTCGCTACGACCCGACGGGTCAGCGCCCCAGCCTTATCAAGGGGCGTCGCATCCAGGCAAAGCGGTTGTGCTACGAGGTCCGGGTGGCCGGCAGCGACAACGTGGAGGCGTTCGCCGAAGCGGTTCCGCTGTGGGGACCGCGCGGGATCATCCTTCGCGAGGCGCTCAACAGCCAGGAAGGGCGTCGGCGGGGCTCGCAGGCCGGCTACCTGTCGCCTGCGGTCACCGAGTCGGTGCTGGCACACCTGGCGGGTAAGGGCGTCACGGCTGTGCTCGCTGCTCAACTGATCGGCGCGACGGCCGGCAATTCGCGTGGTGGCATGAAGCAGGTTCTAGGGCTGCACCAGATCCGGCGGGATCGGTTGCAACTGCTGGCGGACGCGCTTGACGACGCTTTTTTGCGCGAACTGCTCGCCGAGCAGGTGCGCTATTCGACCGTCAAGGAGATCCTGCCCGCGCGGCGTACGAGGACCTTTGATGTCGAGGTCGATGAGCTGCACACGCTGGTCGCTGACGACATCGTCGTACACAACTGCGCTGCCCCGTTCAAGCAGGCCGAGTTCGACATCATGTACGGCAAGGGCATCTCCCGTGAGGGTTCGCTGATCGACGTCGGCGTCGAGCAGTCGATCATTCGCAAGTCCGGTGCCTGGTACACCTACGAGGGCGACCAGCTGGGCCAGGGCAAGGAGAAGGCCCGCGAGTTCCTCCGGGAGAACCCGGACGTGGCCGCCGAGATCGAGAAGAAGATCCTGGAGAAGCTCGGCGTCGGGGTCGGCGCGGGCGACGCCGCCGGTGGCCCGGAGCTGCCGCCGGTCGACTTCTGATCGACGATCCGTGGCAGGACGACGTGCCCGCACGGGGCGGGGCTGGGATGCCAGCCCGCCCCGCGCGGGTGACGCCACACCACGACCCCGCCGAGGCCGCCGCGCCGCCGGCAACACCTCCGACGCGGGTGACCCGTCGGCCCCGGACGTGTCGGCTCCAGGTTCCCCGGCCTCGGGCAGGGCTGGTTCCGCTCGACGGGCCGGCGGTTGGGCGCGCGGTGACGCGGCATCCGCGCCGCGTGACGAGGCCGAGGTGGCCCGGGAGATCTGCCTGCGACAGCTCGCGGTGCGTCCGCGTACCCGTGCCGAGCTGGCCACCGCGCTGGCGCGGCGGGGCATCTCGGAGGAGACCGCCGACCAGGTCCTCGACCGGTACGACGAGGTCGGCATCATCGACGACGCGGCGTTCGCCCGGGCCTGGGTGAGCAGCCGGCATGCCGGCCGGGGGTTGGCCCGCCGGGCACTCGCCAACGAGCTGCGTCAGCGCGGCGTGGACGGCGACACGGCCAGTGAGGCGTTGGACGAGCTGGACGAGACCACCGAGGCGGAGACCGCCCGCGCCCTGGTGGAGCGGAAGCTGCGTACCGCCCGGGGCGAGCCGGACGCGGTGTTCCGGCGGCTGGTCGGCATGCTGGCCCGCAAGGGCTACCCGGCCGGTGTCGCGATCCGGGCGGTGAAGGACGCGATCGCCGCGCAGAGCGCCGAGGCGGCCGAGTTCGCCGAGCAGATCGACGCCGACGCTCTCGCCGACGCCGAGGGCGAAATCGACCGCTGACCGCGCGACCGCTGACCGCGCGTTCGCGCTGTCGTTCGTCCACCAACCGTGATCCCGGCCCGGGTCCCTACCGGAAGCTGCGGGCGGGGTGCGACGATCACCTCCGCAACGTGACCAGCTCCGATGAGTCAACTCGGCATGGTTGTTCGTCTTTTTTGCCCGCTGGCGTCCGAGTGTTCATTGGCGGAGGGTGACGAGTTAACTTCTCTCCGTCCGGGTGGTTTGATCATCTGTCCTTGACCGGAGGCCGGTTGAGACCTAGCCTCGCCATAAGGCTCACATTGCCCGACCAAGCGCAGGCTAAGCGCACAACATAGATCCCGTAACAGAACAGCATCACTTTGGCCGGCACCTTCGGCCGCATACGTCAGCTCCGGACAGGCCGGTCCGGGCTCACGCGACAGTGCACCCGGCCCGCCGACGGCCGTCAGGGACGTCGGCGGAGGAAGCCAACCCACGGCCATGCGCTCCGGTCGGGCGTCCAGAGTCGCAGGAGCGTGCCCACCCGGCAGGCTGTTGCGGCGCGACGGTTCAGGGGAGGCGCGCCATGGCGAGGCGGCACAGGTTCACCGGAGTCCCGGCATGAGCGAGCGGAGCGGGCCGATCTTGAGGCTTCGTTCGGCGTTGCCCGCCAGGGGCACGTCTCGGAACGGAGTGCCGGCATGAGCGCGGGGGCGGGCACGCCCGGCGCGGCGGAGTCCGGGGCCAGCGACGACGGTGAGCAGAGTTCCGGCCCACCTGCCGTCGCCCTCGGGGTCGGCGACCGGCCGGACGGAGCCGTTCGATGAGCGCCTTCGACGTCGTGATCCTCGTCGCCGTGCTGGTGTTGACCCTCGTGGTCCTCGGTGCGGTTCTGTTCGGGGTACGGCTGATGCGGGGCTTCATGTCGCGTCCGGCGGCGGAGGATCCGGCGTACGTCGCGGAGAAGGATCGACAGGAACAGTCGCTGGCCGCGCTGCGTACGGCCGCCGACGAGGCGAACAGCACCATCGACGTGGCGAAGTCCGCGGCGGCGGCGGCCCGCGCCGAGGCGGCGGCGGCCAGGGCCGAGGCGAAGGCCGCCCGGGCGGAGGCGCGTCGGGTGCTCGACGACGCCCGTGCCGAGGCGGACACGGTGCTGGAACGGGCGCACAAGCAGGCCGAGGCGGACGCCGAGCAGTTGCGCACGGCGGCCCGGCGTAGTGGTGAGCGGGAGGTGGCGGTGCTGGCCGCGACCACTCGGGAGCAGGCCGCCGAGGTGGAGCGGCGGGCGACCCGGATGGACGAGCGGGAGCGGCTGCACACCGAGGAGGTGGAGCGGCTCGCGGAGCGGGAACGCCAGCTCACCGCGGCCAACGCGGCGCTGGCGGCCCGTGAGGCGGCGTTGGTCGAGCGGGAGGCCGATCTCGCCGAGGTGGAGAACCAGCGACGACGTGAGTTGGAGCGGGTCGCCGGGTTGACCGCCGACGCCGCCCGGGCCGAGTTGGTCGAGGCGATCGAGGGTCAGGCGAAGCGGGAGGCCGCGCTGCTGGTCCGGGACATCGAGTCCGACGCGAGGTCGACCGCCGAGCAGCGGGCCCGGCACATCGTGGTCGACGCCATCCAGCGGGTGGCCAGCGAGCAGACCGCCGAGAGCGTGGTCAGCGTGTTGCACCTGCCGGGCGACGAGATGAAGGGTCGGATCATCGGCCGGGAGGGCCGTAACATCCGGGCCTTCGAGTCGGTCACCGGGGTGAACCTGATCATCGACGACACTCCCGAGGCGGTGCTGCTGTCCTGCTTCGATCCGGTCCGCCGGGAGGTGGGCCGGTTGACGCTGGAGAAGCTGGTGCTGGACGGCCGGATTCATCCGCACCGCATCGAGGAGGTGCACGAGCTGGCCCGCCAGGAGGTCGACCAGCTCTGCCACCGGGCCGCCGAGGACGCCCTGGTGGAGGTCGGCATCACCGAGATCCACCCGGAGCTGGTCACCCTGCTGGGCCGGTTGCGCTACCGCACGTCGTACGGGCAGAACGTGCTCAAGCATCTGGTGGAGACCGCGCACATCGCGGGGATCATGGCGGCCGAGCTGCGGCTGGACGTGCCGTTGATCAAGCGGTCGGCGTTCCTGCACGACATCGGCAAGGCGCTCACCCACGAGGTGGAGGGCAGCCACGCCCTCATCGGCGCGGACGTGGCCCGCAAGTACGGGGAGAGCGAGGACGTGGTGCACGCCATCGAGGCGCACCACAACGAGGTGCCGCCGCAGACCGTGGAGGCGGTGCTGACCCAGGCTTCGGACGCCTGCTCGGGCGGGCGGCCGGGAGCGCGGCGGGAGAGCCTGGAGGCGTACGTCAAGCGGCTGGAACGGATCGAGGAGATCGCCGCCGGCAAGGTCGGGGTGGAGAAGGTCTTCGCGATGCAGGCGGGCCGCGAGATCCGGGTGATGGTCAAGCCCGACGACGTCGACGACATCGGTGCGGCGGTGCTGGCCCGGGACGTGGCCAAGCAGGTCGAGGAGGAGTTGACCTATCCGGGTCAGATCCGGGTGACGGTGGTCCGCGAGTCCCGGGTGACCGAGATCGCCCGTTAGGTGTCAAGGGAGGGCCCCTGCTCGACGTCTCGTGGCGAGCGGGGGCCCATTCTTGACACCGTTCAGAGCGTGCTTGCAGCGGTGCGTCGACGGCCGCCACTACCGACGGGCCGCCGGCAGTGGCGCGGCGCGGGCGAGACTCGCCCGCGCCGCACCGGAGCGGTGGCCGCTCAGCCCTGCGGCTCGGAGACGGTGGCGCCGCCCTCGGGGGTGGAGTCGGCAGCTCCGGCCGGCGCGGTCTGCCTCGGTAGCCGGAAGGCCCGGGCGCCGGTGCGCCGGTCCAGCCAGCCGGCGAACCAGGTGAGCAGTGAGTTGATCACGATGTAGATGACGGCGGCGACGATCGCGCAGGCGATGATGTTGCCGTAGTTGGCGGCGAGGTCGTTGACACCGCGCTGGAGCAGCTCCGGGTAGGCCACGATGTAGCCGAGCGCGGTGTCCTTGAGCAGCACCACGAGTTGGCTGACGATGATCGGCAGCATCGCGCGGGCCGCCTGCGGCAGCAGGATCATCCGCATCACCTGGCTCTTGCGCATGCCGATCGCGTACGCCGCCTCGGACTGCCCGCCGGGCACCGCCCGGATGCCGGCCCGGAACGCCTCGGCCAGCACCGACCCGTTGTAGAGGGTCAGCCCGATGACCACGGCCCAGAAGGCGGTCACCGGTCCCTGGATGAGGAACGGCACGCCGTAGAAGATGAAGAAGATCATCAACAGCAGCGGTACGGCGCGGAAGAACTCCACCACCATGCCGGTCGGCACGCTGATCCACAGGTGGTCGGAGAGCCGGCCGAAGGCGAAGACGACGCCGAAGGCGAGCGACAGCGCCATGCCGACGCCGGCCGCCTTCAGGGTCGCCCACAGGCCCGGCAGGATGAACTGGGTCCAGGTGGTCGACTGGGTGAACGGCTCCCACAGCCGGGGCTCCCACTGGTTTGCCTGGTCGAACCGGGTGTAGATCCAGTAGAGCAGGGCGAGCAGCCCGACGCCGAAGACGACGCTGAGCACCGCGTTGCGTACCTTGGCCCGGGGGCCCGGGTGGTCGTAGAGGACGTTGCTGGTGCTCATCAGCGCTTCACCGCCAGACGGTTGGCCAGCCAGCCGAAGAAGTAGCCGGTGGGGATGAGCAGTGCGGCGAACGTGCCGGCGAAGACCAGGAAGATCACGATGACGGCGTCACCGTTGAAGTTGATCAGGTCCTTCATCACGTTCGAGGACTCCAGCAGCCCGATGGTGCCGACGATCGTGGCGTTCTTGCAGAGCGCGATCAGGATGCTGCCGAAGGGCGCGATCACCGACCGTGCCGCCTGCGGCAGCACCACGATCCGCAGGGTCTGGGCGAAGGAGAGCCCGATCGCGCGGGCGGCCTCGGCCTGGCCGGTGGGCACGGTGTTGATGCCCGAGCGCACCGCCTCGCAGACGAAGGCGGCGGTGTAGGTCGACAGGCCGATCACCCCGAGCCAGTAGCGGTTCAGGTCGAGGTCCTGCGCCAGGCTCAGCCCGAGGGTCGAGTACAGGCCGAAGTAGCAGAAGAAGATGACGAGCGTCAGCGGGGTGTTGCGGAAAATGTTGACCCAGGCCGCGCCGAAGCCGCGCAGCACGGGAACGGGGGAGACCCGCATCGCGGCCAGCAGCACGCCGATGACCAGCGCGCAGACCGCGGACGCGCCGGTCAGCTTGAGGATCCAGAGGAAACCCGACAGGTACGCGTCGAAGTTCTCCGGATCAGTGAATACGTGCATGCGTCGGCTCCCGGGGCACGTGGCGGCGGCCGGTGACAGGCCGGAGCCGGCACCCGCACGGGGTGCCGGCTCCGGTACCGGTCAGACTGCGCCGCAGTGGGTCATCTTGGTGGTGTCCAGCTCGGGCGCGGGGGTGCCGCTCTTGCCCAGGGTGGCGTCCCAGGCAGCCTTGTAGCTGCCGTCCTCGGCGGCGGCCTTGAGGATCTCGTTGACCTTCTCGCAGCCGTCGGTGTCGTCCTTCTTCAGGCCGATGCCGTAGGGCTCGTCGGAGAAGGTCTGGCCGACCACCTTGAACTTGCCGGCGTACTGGTCCTGCGCGGCGTAGCCGGCGAGGATGATGTCGTCGGTGGTCACCGCGTCGACCTGACCGTTCTCCAGCAGCGGCAGGCACTTGGAGTACGCGTCGAACTGCTCGAGCCGAGCGTCGGGGTAGTTCTCGGTGATCCGCTTGGCCGGGGTGGAGCCGGTGACCGAGCAGACCGTCTTACCGGCCAGCTGGTCCGGGCCGGTGAGCGTGGAGTCCGTCTTGACCAGCAGGTCCTGGCCGGCGACGTAGTACGGACCGGCGAAGTTGACCTTCTGCTTGCGCTCGTCGTTGATGGTGTAGGTGGCGACCACCAGGTCGACGGTGCCCTGCTCGATGAAGGGCTCCCGGTTGGCCGACACGGTGGTCTTCCACTCGATGCCGCTCTCCTCGACGCCGAGGCCCTTCGCGATGATCTTCGCGATCTCCACGTCGAAGCCCTCGTACTGGCTGCCGGTCTGCAGACCGAGGCCGGGCTGGTCGGCCTTGACGCCGATGACCAGCTTGTTCTGGCTCTCGGCCTTGCCGACGATGCCACCGGCGCCCGTGCCGGAGCCGCCCTCGTCGCTGTCCCCGCCGCAGGCGGTCATCGCGACCGCGAGGCCGGCAACGGCGGCGACCGCCGCCATCCGCTTCATTCGCATACCTGTTCTCCTTCTTCGACTGGAGCCGGCCGGGTCACGGCCCGCCCCACTACCGGACGCCTAGTGGGTGAGGATCTTGGAGAGGAAGTCCTTGGCGCGCTCGCTGCGCGGGTTCGCGAAGAACTCCGTGGGAGCGGCATCCTCGACGAGCTTGCCGTCGGCCATGAAGATGACCCGGTTGGCCGCGTGCCGGGCGAAGCCCATCTCGTGGGTGACCACGACCATGGTCATGCCGTCGCGGGCCAGCGAGGTCATCACGTCCAGCACCTCGCCGACCATCTCCGGGTCCAGCGCGCTTGTGGGCTCGTCGAAGAGCATCGCCTTGGGCTGCATGGCCAGCGCGCGGGCGATCGCGGCGCGCTGCTGCTGGCCGCCGGAGAGCTGGGCCGGGTACTTGTCGGCCTGGTTGGCGATGCCGACCCGGTCGAGCAGGGCGAGACCCCGCTCGCGGGCCGCCGCCGGCTTCTCCTTGCGGACCTTGATCGGGCCGAGGGTGACGTTTTCCAGGATCGTCTTGTGCGCGAAGAGGTTGAACGACTGGAACACCATGCCGACCTCGCTGCGCAGCCTGGCCAGGGCCCTGCCCTCGGCCGGCAGCGCCTGCCCGTCGAAGGTGATGGTGCCGGAGTTGATCGGCTCAAGCCGGTTGATGGTGCGGCACAGGGTCGACTTGCCGGAGCCGGACGGGCCGATCACCACGACCACCTCACCCCGGCCCACCGACAGCGAGACGTCGTCGAGTACGTGCAACGGCCCGAACCATTTGTTGACCGAGTCCAGCACGATGAGCGGTTCGCCCGTCGCCACGTCGTCTGTCCTCCTCGTCGCTGTCGGGAAGTCGGTCGACCCCCGGTAGCGGCCACTGTAGGCGGGGTGAAGTGGCGGAACACAACTCAGATGGTCACGGAGCGGTAACACCCTGGATGATCCGACTCCGGCGTCCGAATTTGACCCGCCCGGCTGGCGTCCCGTCCCGGTGACGGAGATCATGTGGACATGACCGAGCCCGTGCGGCTGACCCGGTACGCCCGTGGCGGCGGGTGCGCCTGCAAGATCCCGCCCGGTGAGCTGGAAGCGATGGTCGCCGGCCTCGGCCCGCCGGCCGGCACCGCCGACCTGCTGGTCGGGCTCGACCATGGCGACGACGCCGCGGTGGTCCGGCTGGACGAGCGCACCGGCCTGGTGACCACTGCGGACTTCTTCACCCCGGTCGTCGACGACGCGTACGACTGGGGTCGGATCGCCGCGACCAACGCCCTGTCCGACGTGTACGCCATGGGCGGCAGCCCGCTGGTCGCGCTCAACCTGCTCTGCTGGCCTCGCGAGGTGCTGCCGCTGGAACTGGCCCGCGAGGTGCTGCGTGGCGGCCTGGACGTGGCCCGCGCGGCAGGCTGTCATCTGGCCGGCGGGCACAGCGTCGACGACGACGGCCCGAAGTACGGTCTGGCCGTCACCGGGCTGGTCCGGCCCGAAGAGTTGATCACCCTGGACGCCGGGCGGGCCGGCCTGCCGCTGTCGCTCACCAAGCCGCTCGGCGTCGGCGTGCTCAACACCCGCCACAAGAACACCGGCGAAAGCTTCCCGGCGGCGGTGGCGGCGATGACCACCCTGAACCGGGACGCCGCGCGGGCGGCCGTGGCGGCCGGCGTGCGCTGCGGCACCGACGTGACCGGATTCGGACTGCTCGGGCACGCCTCGAAGCTGGCCCGGGCGAGCCGGCTGACGGTGGCGATCGACACCGCCCGGGTGCCGTACCTGGCCGGTGCCCGCGAGGCGGTCCGGGACGGGTACGTCAGCGGTGGTTCCCGCCGCAACCTGGAGTGGGTGACCCCGTGGACGGACTTCGGCGCGGCGGCTGAGCAGGACGCGCTGTTGCTGGCCGACGCGCAGACCTCGGGCGGGCTGCTGATCGCCGGAGAGATATCAGGCGCCCCGGTGATCGGTGAACTGCTGCCCTCCGGCGAACACCGGGTCATCCTGCGCTGAACGCAGGTTTCGGTACGCGTGCCGCTGCGTGGGAACGCGCACCATACCCGATAAACTGTCATCTTCCCGCTACCTGGAGCGACGATGCTCCGGGAAATTTGGGCCAGAATGGTCACAGACCGGTAACTTGCCCCCGGCTGGGGGCAAATGCCCCCCACCATCGTCGGTAAGGCCCGATCCGGAGGCCGGTGGGGACGAGCACAGCGAGGAGACGGCATGACCGAGCTGTGGAACTGGAGAATCGACCAGGTACGACCGGTGGAGGTCTACCCGGCGCTGGCCGACGCGCTCGGTCGGGTGGTGATGCCACTGGCGGTGGCGGATCCGCTGCGGCTGCCGACGTACGCGGTGGTCTGCGACGTCTGGCAGGCACCGGGGGAGTTCGCCACGATCGTGGACTGCTACGGCGTACCGGACGAGCTGCCCGAGCTGCCCAGCATCGCGGCGCTGGCCCGGCTGCTCGGCCGCAACTGCCTGCTGCGGGACGACACGCTCGACGACACCCGGCACCTGCTTGTCGCTCCCGACGGCAGCATCCGCCCGGTGCACTTCGACGTACGGGAGACCGACGACGGCGAGGTGCTCAGCGAC
The DNA here is from genome assembly GCF_027497175.1 of Verrucosispora sp. WMMD573. Taxonomy (NCBI): domain Bacteria; kingdom Bacillati; phylum Actinomycetota; class Actinomycetes; order Micromonosporales; family Micromonosporaceae; genus Micromonospora; species Verrucosispora sp. WMMD573. The sequence continues at coordinate 3,022,334 of NZ_CP114901.1, forward strand.
CGCCGACTGTGCACCGAGGCCGACCCGCGCTGCCGGGGCTGGTCGCGCTGCCACCGCTCCCGCTGGGCGCCCGACTCGGTCAACCCCGCCCTGGCCGCCGCCTGACGTCTCACGACGCCGCGGCCCCCGGCTCTGCTCGTTTGCGTCCGACTCCTCGGGCCCGGCTACGCTGTGCACGTCATGACTACCGCAGCGGCGGGCGGCCCGCGCACCTACCAGGTGCGCACCTACGGCTGCCAGATGAACGTGCACGACTCCGAGCGCATCTCCGGTCTGCTTGAGCAGGCGGGGTACGTCCGTGCGGGCGAGGCCGAGGACACCCCCGACGTGGTGGTGTTCAACACCTGCGCGGTCCGCGAGAACGCGGACAACCGCCTCTACGGCAACCTCGGTCACCTGCGTCCGGTCAAGAACCGGCACCCGGGGATGCAGATCGCCGTCGGTGGCTGCCTGGCCCAGAAGGACCGGGGCGACATCGTCCGCCGGGCACCCTGGGTGGACGTGGTCTTCGGTACCCACAACATCGGTTCGCTGCCGGTGCTGCTGGAGCGGGCCCGGCACAACGCCGCCGCCGAGGTGGAGATCCTCGAAGCCCTCGACGTGTTCCCGTCGACGCTGCCGACCCGCCGCGAGTCGACGTACGCCGGCTGGGTGTCGATCTCGGTGGGCTGCAACAATACCTGCACCTTCTGCATCGTGCCGTCGCTGCGCGGCAAGGAGAAGGACCGCCGCCCCGGCGACATCCTCAGCGAGGTACGCGCACTCGTCGACGAGGGCGTGCTGGAGGTGACCCTGCTCGGGCAGAACGTCAACTCCTACGGCGTCGAGTTCGGCGACCGGTACGCGTTCGGGAAGCTGCTGCGCGCCTGCGGCGAGATCGACGGGCTGGAGCGGGTCCGGTTCACCAGCCCGCACCCGAAGGACTTCACCGACGACGTGATCGCGGCGATGGCCGAGACGCCCAACGTCTGCCCCTCGCTGCACATGCCGTTGCAGTCCGGCTCGGACGACGTGCTGCGCGCGATGCGCCGGTCGTACCGGTCGGAGAAATACCTGGGGATCATCTCCAAGGTCCGCGCGGCGATGCCCGACGCGGCGATCACCACCGACATCATCGTCGGCTTCCCCGGCGAGACCGAGGCGGACTTCGAGCGCACCCTGGACGTGGTCCGCGAGGCGCGCTTCTCCTCAGCCTTCACCTTCCAGTACTCCAAGCGGCCCGGCACGCCGGCCGCGACGATGGACGGTCAGTTGCCCAAGCAGGTCGTGCAGGAGCGGTACGAGCGGCTGATCGCCTGCGTGGAAGAGATCACCTGGGCGGAGAACAAGAAGCTCGTCGGCGAGACGGTGGAGGTGCTTGTCGCCGTCGGTGAGGGCCGCAAGGACGAGCGCACCGGCCGGATGTCCGGTCGGGCCCGCGACGGCCGCCTGGTGCATTTCGACGTGGGGTCACTGGCGGGTGCGATCCGCCCGGGTGACCTCGTTGGGACCACGGTCACCTACGCTGCTCCGCACCATCTGAACGCCGACGGTCAACCCCTGTCGCACCGGCGGACCAGGGCCGGTGACGCGGTCGAGGCCGGACGGGTGCCGCGTACCGGCGGGGTGCCGCTGGGGCTGCCCACGGTGGGCGTGCCGCCGGCCGCGCCGCCGGCCGAGTCGGCCTGCGTACGCTGACCGCGCGCCGGGTCGAGTTCGGCAGGTGTCTACCGGCGTGAGACAGGCATGTTCCCCGACCACCGGGGTGGTCGGGGAACACTGTGAAGCCGACGGTTACAGGCCGATCTTGCCGGTGCCTGCGCCGTTGGTCACGACCGACTTGACCTGGCTGGCGCTGGTCAGCGAGTACGAGTACGGGATGCTCGCCACGCTGCCCGACGACTGCGGGCTGCCGGAGTTGACGAAGTGGTTGTTGCGCTGGACCAACGTCCCCGGGCCCGACGAGGCGTACCCGACCAGGGTCGGGTCGTCGACGGACTCGAAGTAGTTGCCCTCGACGAGCACGCCGGCGCCCATGGTTGAGGCGACGCCGTAGTCGTTGTTGTAGTAGTAGTTGTTGAACACGTGGACCGGGTTACCGAAGCGCACCCGCGGGTGCCGGCTACCGGAACCGTCGAACCAGTTGTGGTGGTAGGTCACCCGCAGGTGGCCGCGGTCCTGGCTGCTGTTGTTGTCGGAGTGACCGAGCAGCATGGACTTGTCGTGGTTGAAGATCCGGTTCCAAGACACCGTGATGTAGTCGGAGCCGCGCTTGATGTCCACCGCGCCGTCGTAGCCGTTGGTGAACGAGTTGTGGTCCACCCAGACGTTGGTGGCCGACTCCTGCACGTTGATGGCGTCGTCGTTCCAGTTGCGGAAGTTGATATTGCGGATGATCACGTTACGGCTGCCGTTAATGTTGAAGCCGCAGCCGGAGATCGTGGCCGACGAACCGACGCCGAGGATGCTCTTGTTGCTGCCCACGCTCAGCATGCCGGAGCAGCTGATCGTGCCGGAGACCCGGATAACCGCAGCGCTTGACGAACTGACTGCGGAACGGAGCGCCGACTCGCTGGTGACCGTGGTGGAGGAGGCGTTACCTCCGCCGGTGGTGCCACCGTTCTGGGTGGCCCAGCCGACCAGACCCGTCGGTACCGGGCCGGGTGGCGGGGTAGTCGGTGGCGCGGTGGTGGGTGGCGGCGTGGTTCCGCCGGGGGTGGTCGGCGTGACGCCGCCGGTGCAGGTCACACCGTTGAGGGTGAAGCTCGTCGGGGCCGGGTTGCTGGAGTTGTTCCAGGAGCCGTTGAACCCGAACGAGACGTTCCCGTTGGTGGGGATGTCGCCGTTGTAGGCGACATTGGTGGCGGTCACCTGGCTCCCGCTTTGCGAGATCGTCGCGTTCCAGGGGCTGACGACCTGCTGCCCGGCGCTGTACGACCAGCGCAGGGTCCAGCCGGAGATGGGGTCGCCGAGATTGGTGACGACGACGTTGCCGGTGAAGCCGCCCGGCCACTCGCCGGCGACCGAGTAGTTAACCTGGCAGCCGGCCGCGGCGTGGGCGGTGACGGCGGTGAGTACCCCGGCGGCGAGCAGTGCGGCGGTAGCCGAGGCGGTGGTGGCGAGCAGCGTCGTACGACGCCGTGCGGTGCGCATGGTTGCGTCCTCTCGGAGAGGGTGCGCAGAGATGGTCGACTCGACCCGCGTTCGCCCGGTGCCCAGACGGGCGTGCCGGTCAGGCCGTCCCTGCCAATGGACTTGCTGGCTGCGCTGTACGGATGGCTCCCGTGCCGTTCCCATAGGTAAGCGCTTTCCTCAGCGAACCACAGACGATTGTCGATGTAAAGGGTGTGCCGCCCGAACGCGCTCCGTCTGGTCGTCAGATACCGGTGCGACGGACACGACGGAGCCCCCGCCTCACGAGGCGGGGGCTCCGTCGTTGACGCGGCTCAGCTCGACTGTTCAGCCAGCTTGAGGAACTGGCGTTTGGACTCCAGCGCCTGCTCGGCCTCCTTGATCCGCCGGGTGTCGCCCGCGGCCTGCGCCCGGGCCAGCCGCTCCTCCGCCTCCGCGACCTGCGCGCGCATCTGGGCGAGCAGCGGATTGTCCTCCCGGCTGGTGCGCCGCCAGGCAGAGTCCATCACCTCGCGGACCTTCTCGTCGACCGCGCGCAGCCGGCGCTCCAGCCCGGCGGCCGCCTCCCGCGGCACCCGCCCGGCCTCGTGCCACTGCGCCTGGATCTCCCGCAGCTTCGCCTGGGCGCCCTTCGGGTCGCCGTCCACGTCGAGCGCCTCGGCCTCGGCCAGCAGCGCCTGCTTGCGCTCCAGGTTGGCACGCTGCTCGTTGTCCCGGGCGGAGAAGACCTCACTGCGCCGGCTGAAGAAGGCGTCCTGGGCGGCCCGGAACCGCTCCCAGAGCTTCTGCTCGGCCTCCTTCGACGCGCGCGGCGCGGCCTTCCACTGCGTCATCAGGTTCTTGAGATGGTTGGCCGTCGCCGCCCAGTCGGTCGACTCGGCGACCTTCTCGGCCTCGGCGACCAGCTCCTCCTTGACCGTCTGGGCCTGCTTGCGCTGGGCGTCCAGGGAGGCGAAGTGGGCGCCCCGGCGGCGGGTGAAGCCGTCCCGCGCGGCGGCGAACCGCTTCCACAGCTCGCCGTCGGTTTTCTTGTCGACTCCCCGGATGGCCTTCCACTCGTCGAGGATCTCCTTGAGTCGGTCCCCGGCGGTCTTCCAGCCGGTCGACTCGGCGGCAAGCTTCTCCGCCTCCTCCACCAGGGCGGTCTTGCGGGCGAGGGCCTCGACGCGGGCGGCCTCCTTCGCCGCCCGGGCCTCACCGGCCTTCTCCTCGGCCACGGTGGCGAGCTTGTCGAGCCGGGTCGCCAGGGCGTCGATGTCTCCAACGACGTGAGCCTCGGCGAGGGAGGCACGGATCCGTCGGATGGTGGCGAGCGAGTGGTTGGCGTCCGCCGCACCGGAGTTCAGCCGGGCCTCGGTCAGGTCCACCTCGGTCACCAGGTCGGCGAAGCGGCGTGCGAAGTGTGCCAGCCCCTCCTCAGGTGCTCCCGCCTGCCAGGATCCGACCACCCGCTCGCCCTCGGCGGTCTTGACGTAAACGGTGCCGTCCGCGTCCACCCGTCCGAAGGCAGTCCAGTCGCTCATGTGCCCATCCTCGTTCTCCCGGCACCAGGGAGCAGCCTCCCGGGCGCCGCCACGGCGCAGCCAACTTTCTCCGGGCATTGTCACAGGTGCGCCCCGGTCCGCGTCGAGCGCCTATCGCCGACCGTGACCATACGGTGTCCTAGGGGCTGTCTGGGCCATCCGACCGGCGTGCCGCTTCCGACCGTACGGTGTACGTGCGGCGCGGTCGTCCTTGCCGGCGGCACGCGGCCACCTGGCCGAACCGGGCCGCTACGGTTGCCTGGTGCCACTGGTCGCCGCCGCCGTCTGCCCCCACCCGCCACTGCTCGTCCCCGAGATCGCCGGCGCCGCCGCGTCCGAGCTGGACGACCTGCGTACCGCCTGCGACGCCGCCGTCTCCCGGCTGCTCGACTCGGCAGCGCGGACCGTCCTGGTGATCGGAGCCGGCGATTGCAGCGCCGACCTCGACTTCCCGTTCCGGGGCAGTTTCGCGCCATGGGGTGTGCCGCTGGAGGTGCGCCTCGGCGACCACCCCGACGGGCTGGCGGGCACCGACCACCTCCCACTCGGCCTGCTGGTCGGCGCCTGGCTGCTCGACCGGCAACCGGCGGCCAGGACCCGTGGCACGGACTGGCGGATGACGACGGTCCGGGCCGACGAACCGGTCGAGACCTGCGCCGATCTCGGTGCCCGGCTCGGCCCGGCCCAGCCGTGGGCGCTGCTGGTGATGGGCGACGGCTCGGCCTGCCGGGGGGAGAAGGCGCCCGGCCACGCCGATCCGCGCGCCGAGGCGTACGACGGGACTGTCGCGCGGGCCCTGGCCGACGCGGACCGCGACGCCCTGCTCGGCCTGGACGCCGGCCTGTCGACGCAGCTCAAGGTCGCGGGACGGGCCCCCTGGCAGGTGCTCGCCGGTGCCGCGCGGGCGGCGGGCGGCCCCTGGCGCGGCGAACTGGGCTATCACGCCGCGCCCTACGGGGTGGGCTACCTCGTGGCGAACTGGGAGCGGTCGTGACCGCCCCGGGCACCGTGGTCGCGGTCGTCGGGCCGACAGCGGCCGGCAAGTCGGCGCTGAGCATCGCGCTGGCGCACGCGCTCGACGGCGAGGTGGTCAACGCCGACTCGATGCAGCTGTACCGGGGCATGGACATCGGTACCGCCAAGCTCACCGTCGCCGAACGCGACGGTGTGCCACACCACCTGCTCGACATCTGGGAGGTGACCGAGCCGGCCAGCGTGGCGGAGTACCAGCGGCTGGCCCGGGCGGCGGTCGACGACGTCCTCGCCCGGGGCCGGGTGCCGCTGCTGGTCGGTGGGTCCGGGCTCTACGTGCGGGCGGTGCTCGAACAGTTCGAGTTTCCCGGCACCGATCCGGCACTGCGACAACGCCTGGAAGGCGAGCTCGCCGCGCTCGGGCCGGCACCGCTGTACGCGCGGCTGCGCGAGGCCGACCCGGGCGCGGCGGCCGGCATCCTGCCCGGCAACGGCCGACGCATCGTGCGCGCACTGGAGGTGATCGAGCTGACCGGTAAGCCGTTCACCGCGGCGCTGCCCGAGCCGACGCCCCACTACCCGGCGGTGCAGATCGGCGTGGACCTGGACACCGCCCTGCTCGACGAGCGGATCGCGGTCCGGGTGGACCGGATGTGGGCCGACGGGCTGGTCCCGGAGACCCGCAGGCTGGTCGAGCGCGGCCTGCCGCAGGGGCGTACCGCGAGCCGGGCGCTCGGCTACCAGCAGGTGCTGCGTTTCCTCGGCGGCGAGCTGACCGAGACCGAGGCGCACGACGAGACGGTCCGGGCCACCCGCCGCTTCGTCCGCCGCCAGCGCTCCTGGTTCCGTCGTGATCCTCGGGTGCACTGGCTCGACTCGGCCGACCCGGGGCTGGTCGGGGCCGCGATGCGGATCCTCGGCGAGACTGCGCGATGATGGAGGCGTGGAGTTCACCAAGGGGCACGGCACCGGCAACGACTTCGTGATCCTGCCCGACCCGGACGGCGCGCTCGACCTGACGCCCGAGCTGGTGGCGGCGATCTGCGACCGGCGGCGCGGCCTCGGCGGCGACGGCGTGCTGCGGGTGATCCGCGCCGCGAAGCACACCGACGGCGCCGCTCTGGCCGGCGAGGCCGAATGGTTCATGGACTACTGGAACTCCGACGGCTCCTTCGCCGAGATGTGCGGCAACGGCGCCCGGGTCTTCGTCCGCTACCTGCTGGCGAACGGGCTGGCCGTACCGTCCGGTGACGCGTTGCCGGTGGCCACCCGAGCCGGCGTGGTGCGGGCGCGGGTCGAGGGCGACGCCATCGCCGTCGAGATGCAACGACCCCGGCTGTACGGCGCCTCCGCCGCCGCCCTCGGCGGACTGACCCTGCCCGGCACGGCGGTGGACGTCGGCAATCCGCACCTGGTCTGCCCGGTGCCGGCCGGGCTGGACCTGGCCGGACTGGACCTGACCCGCGCCCCCGACGTCGACCCGGCGGTCTTCCCCGCCGGGGTGAACGTCGAATTCACCACCACCGGTGGACCGGTGCCCGGCGTCGACGCGCACGCCCTGATGCGTGTCTACGAGCGTGGCTCCGCCGAGACCCTGTCCTGCGGCACCGGCGCCTGCGCCGTCGCCGCGGTGGCCCTACGCGACGCAGACCAGGAGACCGGGACGGTCGCCGTAGACGTCCCCGGCGGCCGCCTAACCGTGACCGTGACCTCGGACTCCAGCTGGCTCTCCGGCCCCGCCCTCCTCATCGCCACCGGCACCCTCACCCTCCCAACCTGACCCTCCAAACCCCACCCCCCACCCCTCCTCCCCGCCCCGACCTGCGTTGATCATGAGGTTAGCGGCAGTTATCGATCTTCAATCTGCCGCTAACCTCATGATCAACGCAGGTGGCGTGGGTGGGGGTGGGGTGGGGGGTGGGAGGGGGTTCCTCGCGTCAGGGGGTGGCGGAGGCGGTGGCGGCGATCTCGGGGAGGTCGGCCGGGCCGGGGTCGGCGGCGGGGGGTGGGGTGGTGGTCGGGTTCTGGGCGGCGGCGCGGACGGCGGCGGCGACCGCCGGAGCGACTCGGGAGTCGAAGACGCTGGGCACGATGACCGTCGGGTTGATCTTGTCCTCGCCCACCACGTCCGCGATGGCCCGGGCGGCGGCGATCGCCATCTCCTCGGTGAACTCCTCGGCGTGCGCGTCGAGCATGCCGCGGAAGACGCCGGGGAAGGCGAGCACGTTGTTGATCTGGTTCGGCTGGTCGGAGCGGCCGGTGGCGACAACCGCGGCGTGCTTGCGCGCCTCCCGGGGGTCGACCTCCGGGTCCGGGTTCGCCAGCGCGAACACGATGGCGTCCTTCGCCATGGTGGCGATGTCGTCGCCGGTGAGCAGGTTCGGGGCGCTCACCCCGATGAAGACGTCGGCGCCGGCCAGCGCACCGGGCAGGTCACCGGAGTAACCGTCCCGGTTGGTGTTGTCGGCCAGCCACCGCCAGGCCGGGTTGAGATCGGTCTGCCCACGGTGCAGGGCGCCCTGCCGGTCGTACGCGATGATGTCGCCGACCCCCTGGCGCAGCAGCAGCTTCATGATCGCGGTGCCGGCGGCACCCGCGCCGGATACCACCACCCGCACGTCCGCGAGCTGCTTGCCCACCACACGCAACGCGTTGGTCAGCGCGGCCAGCACGCAGATGGCGGTGCCGTGCTGGTCGTCATGGAAGACCGGGATGTCCAGCGCCTCACGCAACCGGGCCTCGATCTCGAAGCAACGCGGCGCGGCGATGTCCTCCAGGTTGATCCCGCCGTACGCGGGCGCGATCGCCTTGACGATGGCGACGATCTCGTCGGTGTCCTGCGTGTCGAGCACCACCGGCCAGGCGTCCACCCCGCCGAAGCGCTTGAACAGCGCCGCCTTGCCCTCCATCACCGGCAGCGACGCGGCGGGACCGAGGTTGCCCAGCCCCAGCACGGCCGAGCCGTCGCTGACCACCGCCACCGTGTTGCGCTTGATGGTCAGCCGCCGGGCGTCGGCGGGATTGTCGGCGATCGCCTGGCAGACCCGGGCCACCCCGGGGGTGTACGCGCGTGACAGCTCGTCCCGGTTGCGCAGCGCGACCTTCGGACTCACCTCGATCTTGCCGCCGAGGTGCAGCAGGAAGGTGCGGTCGGAAACCTTGCGCACGTCCACACCGTCGAGCGCGCTGAGCGCGTCGACCACCTGGTCGGCGTGACCGGCGTCGGCGGTGTCGCAGGTCAGGTCGACGATCACGTTCGTCGGGTCGGAGTCGACCACGTCCAGCGCGGTGACGATCGCCCCGGCCTCACCCACCGACGTGGTGAGCCGGCCGATCGAGGAGGCATCGGCGGGCACGGCGATCCGGATCGTGATCGAGAATCCGGCACTGGGCAGTCGGGTCGTGGCCACGCAGGTCCCTCCGTCGGCGCTGAACGGCTCGTCCGCATTTCTACTCGCCCGCCCCGGGCAGCCGGCACCCGCCCCCGCTCTCACCGGTCTGCGGGCGGGCATATACCAGGTGCAGCGGGCGTTGACACATGTCAGGATTACTCGGTACGTGCACAGAACGGACAGGAGAGATCGCTTGCGAGACCAGGAGACCTACGTTTCCATCCCCGACGACGAGCTCGACGCCACGACCGGCGAGTACGAGCTCTCCGAACGGCAGGCGCTACGACGGGTCCCCGGTCTCTCCACCGAGCTGACCGACGTCACCGAGGTCGAATACCGGCAGCTCCGGCTGGAGCGGGTGGTTCTGGTCGGCGTCTGGACCGAGGGCACCCTCCTCGACGCGGAGAACTCCCTCACCGAGCTGGCCGCGCTGGCCGAGACCGCCGGCTCGCAGGTGCTCGAAGGGCTCATCCAGCGACGCAACCGCCCCGACCCGGCGACCTACATCGGTCGCGGCAAGGTCGACGACCTTGGCTCGGTGGTGCTCTCCGCCGGCGCCGACACGGTGATCTGCGACGGTGAGCTGTCCCCGTCCCAACTGCGCAACCTGGAGCAGCGCACCAAGGTCAAGGTCGTCGACCGCACCGCGCTGATCCTCGACATCTTCGCCCAGCACGCCAAGAGCAAGGAGGGCCGGGCACAGGTCGAGCTGGCCCAGCTGGAGTACCTCCTGCCCCGGCTGCGCGGCTGGGGCGAGACGTTGTCCCGGCAGACCGGTGGGTCCGGCCGGGGCGGCGGTGCGGGCGGCGGCGTCGGCGTCCGTGGGCCCGGTGAGACCAAGCTGGAGACCGACCGGCGGCGCATCCGCCACCGCATCGCCCGGCTCCGCCGGGAAATCAAGGCCATGCGGACGGTACGCGAAACCAAGCGCGCCCGTCGCACCCGCAACGCGGTGCCCGCGGTGGCGATCGCCGGCTACACCAACGCCGGAAAGTCCAGCCTGCTGAATCGCCTGACCGGGGCGGGCGTGCTGGTGGAGGACGCGCTGTTCGCCACCCTCGATCCGACCACCCGCCGGTCCACCACCTCCGACGGGCGGGTCTACACCCTCAGCGACACGGTGGGCTTCGTCCGACACCTGCCGCACCAGATCGTCGAGGCGTTTCGGTCGACGCTTGAGGAGGTCGCCGAGGCGGATCTCGTCGTGCACGTGGTCGACGGCGCCCACCCCGACCCGGAGGAGCAGGTCCGAGCCGTCCGTGAGGTGCTCGGCGAGGTCGGCGCCGATCGGCTGCCCGAGCTACTGGTGGTCAACAAGACCGACGCGGCCGACGAGGAGACCCTGCTCCGACTCAAGCGGCTCTGGCCCGAGGCGGTCTTCGTCTCCGCACACAGCGGCCGCGGCGTCGGCGACGTGCGCGAGGCGATCGAGCGGCGGCTGCCCCGACCGGCGGTCGAGCTGCGCGTGGTGCTGCCGTACGACCGGGGCGACCTGGTGGCCCGGCTGCACCGGCAGGGCGAGGTGCTCAGCACCGCTCACCTGCCGGAAGGGACGATGCTGCACGTACGGGTCAACGAGGCGCTCGCGGCCGAATTGGTGCCGTACGCCGACACGGCGCAGGCGGCCGGTATCACGCGGTAATCGCCGGTGGTGGCCGCACTGCCGCGTCACCCGACGGAAACCTGCGGCATGCGACACTTCTTTCATGCTCCGCACTGTTTCCTCCGTCACGGTTGCCCTCGGCCTGGTCGGGGCCACCGTGACGGTCACCGGTGCCGCGCTCGCCGCGCCGGGCTCGACACCCGCCAAGGCAGCCCCTCCGCTGGCGGTGGCCCCTCCGGCCGCCGTCGTGGGGCCGCCGGTCACGGCGGCGGGCAAGAAGCAGTGCTCGGTCACCGACTCGCGGCTGCGTGAGCTGTCCGGCCTGGTGGCGACGAAGAACGGCTACGTCGTCATCAACGACAGCACCGAGCAGAACGACCGCAAGCGGGTCTTCTACCTCAACAAGGACTGCCAGGTCGTTCGCGAGGTCCCCTACTCCGGCGCGGGGCCGTTCGACACCGAGGATCTCGCCGTCTCACCGGACGGCAAGACGCTGTGGATCGCCGACACCGGTGACAACGTGACAAGCCGTGAGCGCCGTGAGCGGGTGGCGGTCTGGAGCATGCCGATCGGCGGTGGCAGCCAACCGAAGCTGCACCGGCTGTCGTACCCGGACGGCAAGCCGCGCGATGCCGAGGCGCTGCTGATCGGCGACGACAAGCTACCGCTGATCATCACCAAGGTCACCGCTGGCAAGGCCGAGATCTTCACCCCGGACGCGCCGCTCAAGACCGGCAACACCGAGCCCGTACCGATGAAGAAGCTCGGCGACATCGAACTGCCGAAGACGGACACCGAAAACCCACTGAGCACCTTCGGCCGAGTCGCGATCACCGGTGCGGCCCGCTCCCTGGACGGGTCACGGGTGGTCCTGCGCACCTACGCCGACGCCTTCGAGTACGACGTCTCAAACGGCGACATCGTCGCCGCCCTCACCACGGCCACCCCCCGGGTCACCGCCCTCGCCGACCCGTTCGGCGAGGCGATCGCCTACTCGACCGACGGTGAGATCTTCCTGACCGTCTCCGACGCCGGCCACCTGGAGGACGACGACCCGGTAAACATCCTCAGCTACACCCCTTCCAAAGAGGGGCCGAAGGACTTGGCGCAGGATCCCGACGCGGAGCAGAAGTCCGGGCAGTCGTTCCTCGACGGGCTGACCCCGACCGACATCATGTACCTGATCGCGGCGGTCGGCGTGCTCGGAGCCCTGCTGGTCGGCGCGGGCATCTTCGGAATCCTGCGCGCCCGGAAGCGCCCGGCACCGGCGGGCAGGAACACCGACGGCGACGACGACACCGCGAAGCGCAAGGGAGACGGTTTCGGCTCCAGCCAGGACCGGGGCCGTGGCGGGGTGTACGGCGGGGCGGCGGCCGGTGGCGTCTACGGGGGCTCGCCGGCCGGGGAGCGGCCCGGCGGTGGCACACGCCCGGGCGGCGTCTACGGCGGCGGCGGAGGCCGACCGGCCACCGGCAACGGTGCTCGCCCGGGGCAGGGCGGCGGTGGCGTCTACGGCGGAGGCGGAGGCGGTGGGCGGCCCGGTGGTGAGGGCGCTCCGGTCTACGGCGGGAGGCCGGGAGGTGGCCGAGCGTCCGGTGGCGGCGGGCGCCCTGGCGGCGGTGTCTACGGCGGCGGCGGAGCGCGCGGCGGCGGACAGCCCGGCGGGGGAGGGCGTGCGGAGCCACCCCGGCGTGGTGGCCCGGCCGAACCGGACTATCGGGGACGACGCTCCGGGCGCTACCGAGAGGACGACAACGGGCCGTACGGTCAGGTGCGCGGCGGCAACTACGGCTACCGGGGCGACCGGTACTGACCGTCGGCCGGTACCGGTCGCCGTCGACCGCCGAGTCAGATGCGGCGTAGCACCGCGACCACCCGGCCCATGATGGTGGCGTCGTCACCGGGGATCGGGTCGAAGGCCGGATTCTGCGGCATCAGCCAGACATGGCCGTCACGTCGGCGGTAGGTCTTCACTGTCGCCTCGCCGTCCAGCATGGCGGCGACGATCTCGCCCGAGTCCGCGGTCGGCTGCTGGCGGACGACCACCCAGTCACCGTCGCAGATCGCCGCGTCGAGCATCGAGTCACCCTTGACCTGGAGCATGAAGACCTCACCCTCGCCGACCAGCTCACGCGGCAGCGGGAAGACGTCCTCCATCGACTGCTCGGCGAGGATGGGCCCGCCGGCGGCGATGCGGCCGAGCATCGGGACGTAGGCCGGGGTGGGCCGCTGGGAGCGGGTCAGCTCGTCGTCGACGTCGTTCGGGGAGCGGACGTCGACCGCCCGAGGGCGGTTCGGGTCGCGTCGGAGGAAGCCCTTCTTCTCCAGCTCCTTGAGCTGGTAGGCGACGCTGGACGGGGAAACCAGCCCGACCGCCTCACCGATCTCGCGCACGCTCGGCGGGTAGCCGTGGCGCTCGACCCAGGTGCGGATGAAGTCCAGGATGCGTCGCTGCCGGGCGGTGAGGTCGACCGTCGCCGGGTCGGGGAAGCTGCTGACCACCGGGGTCACCGGGCGCACGGCCGGCTGGCCGGAGCGGGCACGGGTGACACTCCGGCGTCGGGCGGCCGGGGGACCCGCCTCGATGCTCTGCTGCGGGCTCTGTGGCCGGTTGGCCCGGTCCTCGGTCACGTCCGTCCTCCCTGGTCGGCGCTGAGTGCCTCGGCGGCTCGTGGTGCGCACGGTGATCTGCTGACCGGTGGGTCGACCATGGTCACCCCCGGTTGTTCATGACCGTATAGGTGAGATCGGACTTTTTCAAACATCTGTACGACCTTCTGCCGCGTGTCGATGCGGAAAATCAGCACGGTTGCCGGCCCGTACTGGTAAATAGTACGGGTGTTCGAGTGGGTGTGAATTGTCGATGCTCACCCGGGCGGGCGGTAACCGGCGTGGCCCAGTTCGCGTTGGGCTCTCCGGTTGTCGGAGAACGGGTGGTGCGGGAGGGGCTCGGGTGACGCGCCGGACACGCCGGCCAACTTGACCCGGGATCGTCGGCGACATACGGTCGACCCCTAGATGTAGTAGTCACATGGGCGTAAGTTGCCTACAGGTTGGGTTCGACTACCGACCGCACTCCCGTACCGCCGAGCCGGCGACCATCCTGCGGGGATGGGCTCCGGCTACCGAGGCGTGCCCGGAGGGCGGGTGGGCGGCCCTGTGGTCGATCGAGGAGGTCGGGCGATGCGGTGTCCGTACTGCCGGCACGCCGACTCCCGGGTGGTCGACTCGCGCGAGGCTGACGACGGCCAGCTGATCCGGCGGCGGCGATCCTGCCCCGAGTGCGGCAAACGGTTCACCACCGTCGAGGAGGCGGTGCTGGCCGTGGTCAAGCGCAGCGGCGTGACCGAGCCGTTCAGCCGGACGAAGATCATCGGTGGGGTGCGCAAGGCGTGCCAGGGCCGGCCGGTCGACGAGGATTCGATCGCGCTGCTGGCGCAGCGGGTCGAGGAGACCGTCCGGGCCAAGGGAGCAGCCGAGATTCCCAGCCACGAGGTGGGACTGGCCATCCTGGGCCCGCTGCGGGACCTGGACGAGGTCGCCTATCTGCGGTTCGCCAGCGTCTACCGGTCGTTCGACTCGCTCGCCGATTTTGAACGGGAGATCGAGACGCTACGGGCCGCCGCGCGTGCCCGCGAGGCTGCCGGTGCCGAGCCGGCCAGCGCGCAGTGATTTTCCAGCAGTACCAGTGACAGTCGGATCGCGCGGCGAGCCCGCGTGGACGAGGGGGCGGATGAGATGCCGGGGGACGGTGTGACAACAAGCAGGTCACGAAGCAAGGCGGGCGCGGGGCTCAAGGTCGAGCGGGTCTGGACGACCCCGGGAGTGCACCCGTACGACGAGGTCACCTGGGAACGCCGCGACGTCGTGATGACGAACTGGCGGGACGGCTCGATCAACTTCGAGCAGCGGGGCGTGGAGTACCCGCAGAGTTGGAGCGTCAACGCGGCCAACATCGTGACCACCAAGTACTTCCGGGGCGCGGTGGGGACCCCGGAACGCGAGTGGTCGCTCAAGCAGTTGATCGACCGGGTGGTCACCACCTACCGCACCGCCGGTGAGGAGTACGGCTACTTCGCCTCCCCGGCCGACGCCGAGGTCTTCGCGCACGAGCTGACCTGGATGCTGCTGCACCAGGTGTTCAGCTTCAACTCCCCGGTCTGGTTCAACGTCGGCACCCCCTCGCCCCAGCAGGTATCAGCCTGCCTGCCGTACGACTCGCTGGTCAGCACCCCCGGCGGGCTGGTGCCGATCGGCAAGCTTGTCGAAGAGGGCGCCGTCGGCGCCAAGGTCTACGACGGCACCGGTCTCACCAGCATCGTGGCCGTCAAGGCGAACGGGGTGCGCGACGTCCTCCGACTGCACACCAAGGCGGGCTACACGCTCGATGTCACGCCGGACCACGTGGTGTGGAAGAGCACGGGCAGCGGCACCGGTGAATGGGTCGAGGCCGGCAGCCTCAACCCGGGCGACAAGCTCGAATGGCACCGCACCTACGCCTACGGCGAAAGTGAACTGGACCTGCGGGATATCCGCGAGGCGGCGTTGGCCGGCTGGTTGCAGTCGGACGGGTTCGTCGGCCAGTACGCCGAGGGCACCAACCGGTCGCTGACGATCGAGGCGATGACCGTCAACGACGACGAGTTGGAGTGGGTCACCACCATCCTCGACGAGGTGTTCCCTGGCGCGCACCGCAAGGAGCGCTCGGTGACAACCCAGGACCAGAACCTCGACTGCCGGCGTACCCGCCTCTACGGCGAGCACCTTCGCCCGTTCGTGGAGAGGTGGGACCTGCTGACCCGGGGTACCGACATGCGGGTGCCGCAGCGGTTGTTCACCGCGCCGCTGCCGGTGGTCGCCGCGTACCTGCGCAGCATCTTCCAGGCCGAGGGCTACGTCTCGGCGCGTGAGCGGTCCACGCTCGTCGCGGCGGACATGATCTCCGAAGAACTGATCCGGGGTGTGCAGAGCCTGCTGCTGCGCTTCGGGATCTTCTCCCGGGTGTCGTTCAAGGCTGATCCGCGTCCGGATCGCAAGGGCGCGTGGACGGTCCGCATCCAGAACGACGGTGACCGGGACCTCTTCGCCACCCACATCGGGTTCGTCGGCGCGGAGAAGATGGCCAAGCTCGAAGCGGGCTTCGCCAAGCCGGGCCGGCCCGCCGCGGATGTCAAGCGGCTGGAGATCGACCGTATCGAGCCGATCGGGTCGATGGAGGTCTACGACATCCAGACCGAGAGCGGCGAGTTCCTGGCCGGCAACCTCCGGGTGCACAACTGCTTCATCCTCGCTGTCGACGACTCGATGGATTCGATCCTCGACTGGTACAAGGAGGAGGGGCTGATCTTCAAGGGTGGTTCCGGTTCCGGGGTCAACCTGTCCCGCATCCGGTCGTCCCGGGAGCTGCTCTCCTCCGGCGGTACCGCCTCCGGCCCGGTCAGCTTCATGCGCGGCGCCGACGCCAGCGCCGGCACCATCAAGTCCGGCGGCGCCACCCGGCGCGCGGCCAAGATGGTCATCCTCGACGTCGACCACCCCGACATCGAGGAGTTCGTGGTCACCAAGGCGCGCGAGGAAGACAAGATCCGCGCGCTGCGTGACGCCGGGTTCGACATGGACCTGGGCGGTTCCGACATCGTCAGCGTGCAGTACCAGAACGCCAACAACTCGGTCCGGGTCTCCGACGAGTTCATGTCGGCGGTGGAGAACGGCGGCAGCTTCGACCTGCGCGGCCGGCTCGACGGTGCGGTGATCGACACCATCGACGCCAAGAACCTGTTCCGCACCATCTCCCAGGCCGCCTGGGAGTGCGCCGACCCGGGCCTCCAGTACGACGACACCATCAACGACTGGCACACCTGCCCGGAGACCGGCCGGATCACCGCGTCGAACCCGTGCTCGGAGTACCTGCACCTGGACAACTCCTCGTGCAACCTGGCCTCGCTGAACCTGATGAAGTTCCTCCGCGCCGACGGCGGCTTCGAGGTGGAGAAGTTCGTCAAGAGCGTCGAGCTGGTCATCACCGCGATGGACATCTCGATCTGCTTCGCCGACTTCCCGACCGAGAAGATCGGCGAGACCACCCGGGCGTACCGGCAGCTCGGCATCGGCTACGCCAACCTGGGCGCCCTGCTGATGGCCTCCGGCCTGCCGTACGACTCGGACCAGGGCCGTTCGCTCTCGGCCGCGATCACCTCGCTGATGACCGGCACGGCGTACCGCCGCTCGGCCGAACTGGCCGGCATCGTCGGCGCGTACGACGGCTACGCCCGCAACGCGGAGCCGCACAAGCGGGTGATGCGCAAGCACGCCGCGGCCAACGACGAGATCAAGCCCTCCGGCACGGTGGCCATCGCGCTGGTCCGCGAGGCCACCAAGCAGTGGACCCAGGGCAACAAGATCGGCGACAA
The DNA here is from genome assembly GCF_027497175.1 of Verrucosispora sp. WMMD573. Taxonomy (NCBI): domain Bacteria; kingdom Bacillati; phylum Actinomycetota; class Actinomycetes; order Micromonosporales; family Micromonosporaceae; genus Micromonospora; species Verrucosispora sp. WMMD573. The sequence continues at coordinate 3,039,345 of NZ_CP114901.1, forward strand.
GAACGGCTGGCGCAACTCGCAGGCCAGCGTGCTCGCCCCGACCGGCTGTCTGACCCCGGACACGCTTGTCACCACCGACCGTGGCCTGATGCGGCTGGGCGAGATCGGCGACATGTACGGCGACCGCTGGCAGGACCTCGACATGCAGGTCTCCACCGACGAGGGCGCTCGCCGGGCGACCAAGTTCTTCATAAACGGTGAGGAGCCGACCCGGCGCGTGGTCACCGACGGCGGCTACGCGATCCAGGGCACCCTCGCCCACCGGATCAAGGTCGTTGAACCGCAGAGCGGTGCGTGGGTGTGGAAGCGGATGGCGGAGGTCGCCCCGGGCGATCTCGTACCGATGCAGCTCGGCACTTTGGTCGGCGAACCGCGACAGGTGCCGCTGCCGGTGCTCGACCAGGCCTACTACGCCGATGACCGTCGGCTGTACGTCCCCGAGCACGTCGACGGGGATCTCGCAGAGCTGGTCGGCTACTTCATGGGCGACGGCAGCCTGCACGCCAAGGGCGTCCGGTTCAGCGTCGCCGACACCGACCTCGATGTGATCGAGCGTCTCCGGGTACTGAGCAAGGGCCTCTTCGGACTGGAGCCGGTCGTCACGGCGCAGGCCGGTTATCAGGAGGTGACCCTTCAGTCGGTGCGGCTGGCCCGCTGGTGGCAGGCGGCCGGGTTCGCCAAGACCCTGCCGCAGGTCGACCACACTGGCAAGGGCTGGTCGCCCCGGGTGCCGTCGGCGATCCTGGAGACCAACGACCCCGCCGTCTACGGAGCCTTCCTGCGCGGTCTGTTTGAGGCGGACGGGTCAGTTGCCGCCGGAGTGCCGTCGGTCTCGACGTCGACGGAATCGTTCGCCGCCGAGCTGCGTACGCTGCTGCTCGCGCTCGGCATGGCCACCACGACCCGCCGCACGACCAGCGGGCTGGGCTCGGACATGTGGCAGGTTCGGCTGCGCAACATGGAACACGCTCTGGCGTTCGAGGAGGTCGTCGGCTTCATCGGCGAGCGCAAGGCTCGGCTGCTGGTCACCGAGCCGACGCAGACTGGGAACCGGGACCGGATTCACCTGCCCGAGGCGCTGTGGGAGCTGCTCGTGCCGGCCGGGCACGAGTTGCGCGACACCGTCGGTCAGTCGCTGCGCCGGACTGGGGGAGTGCCGCGGGCAGTGGCGATGCGTATCTTCGCCGAGACCGGCGACGACCGGCTCGGGCATGCCCTCGGCTACCTGTTCGAGACGGTCGCGGCCAACGAGGACGGCGGCATCCAGCCGACCTACGACCTGTCGGTGCCGGAGAACGTCACCTACGTCGCCTCGGGCTTCGTCAGCCACAACACCATCGGCCTCATGATGGACTGCGACACCACGGGCGTGGAGCCGGACCTGGCGCTTGTCAAGTTCAAGAAGCTGGTCGGCGGCGGCTCGATGCAGATCGTCAACCAGACCGTGCCGCGCGCCCTGCGCTCCCTCGGCTACCCGGAGGAGCAGGTCGAGGCGATCGTCGAGCACATCGCCGACCAGGGTCACGTGGTGGACGCCCCCGGCCTCAAGCCGGAGCACTACCCGGTCTTCGACTGTGCCATGGGCGAGCGGTCCATCGCGCCGATGGGGCACGTGCGGATGATGGCGGCGGTCCAGCCGTTCATCTCCGGTGCCATCTCCAAGACGGTGAACATGCCGGAGCAGGCCACCGTCGAGGACGTCGAGAAGATCTACTTTGAGGGCTGGAAGCTCGGCCTCAAGGCGCTGGCCATCTACCGGGACAACTGCAAGGTCGGCCAGCCGCTGTCGGCGGCGAAGAAGAAGGCCGCCGAGCCGGAGGCGACCACCACCGCGGTCGAGCCGGTGGTGGAGAAGGTCGTCGAGTACCGCCCGGTGCGCAAGCGGCTGCCGAAGAAGCGTCCGTCGGAGACCATCTCCTTCTCCGTGGGCGGGGCCGAGGGCTACCTCACCGCCTCGTCGTACCCGGACGACGGTCTCGGCGAGGTCTTCCTCAAGATGTCGAAGCAGGGCTCCACGCTGGCCGGGGTGATGGACGCCTTCTCGGTGGCCATCTCCATCGGCTTGCAGTACGGCGTGCCGCTGGAGACGTACGTCAGCAAGTTCACGAACATGCGCTTCGAGCCGGCCGGCATGACCGACGACCCGGACGTGCGGATGGCCGCCTCGGTGATGGACTACATCTTCCGTCGCCTGGCGTTGGACTTCCTGCCCTACGAGCGCCGTGCCGAGCTGGGCATCTTCACCGCCAAGGAGCGGGCCGCCCAGCTCGTCGCCGAGGCCGAGGCCGAGGCGAACGGCACGGACCTGACCGCGATGGCCGCCTCCGCCCCGGTGGAGGCCAAGCCGGAGGAGCCGAAGGCCGGTCCGGTAGCCCAGCCGGCCCAGGAACTCGCCGACGTCGCCGCGGTCAAGCCGGCACCGCCTGTCGGTTCCAGCACCGAGCTGCTGGAGGCCGTGATCGGCAAGGCCGCCGATGCACCGCTCTGCTTCACCTGCGGTACGAAGATGCGCCCGGCCGGTAGCTGCTACGTCTGCGAGGGCTGCGGCTCCACCAGCGGCTGTAGCTGACCCAAGTAAGCGACGAGCCCCGGCCGGATCACACCGCCCGGGGCTCGTTCGTCTCTTGCGATCTTGGACCGAAACCGCCGTTCCAGGGGCACTTCCGTACCAAGATTGGCTGCACCGACGCTTCATGGCGTGGGTTCGGTGGCGAGGTGGCCGCGCAGCTCGATGGCGAGGGAGTCCATGGTGGCCTCGGGGACACGTTCGTCGGGTGGCGCCTTCAGGTAGGCGGAGGCACGCGGGCCACGGTGGTCGAGCGGGATGTCCGCCGGGCGGGGCACCACGTGGAAGTGGACGTGCGCGAAGCCAGTCTGTTCGGCGTACATCCCCGCACCGTACCGAGCGACAACCATGGGATCTTGGTGCGAAACCGCCCCTCCGAGGGCGGTTTCGCACCAAGATTTCGTGGCGAGCGGCGGCGATGGAGGTCACCGTTCACAGTGACCGTGTTGTTGGGATGATCGGGTTATGACGATCGCGGAGCGCTACGTCTGGTTCGCCGAGCGCGAGGCTCGCGGGGTCTCTCCCTCGTACGAGCGACTGGCCCGCTCGGTCTCCCGAGACCAGGAACTGCTCGGCCTGCTGGGCACCCTGCCGGAGGCCAAGCAGCAGCCGAACCTGTTGTTCAGCGTGGTACGCCTGCTCGGCGGGCCGGTCGACGCACCGGACGCGTTTCATGACTACCTGGTGGCCAACTGGTCGACGGTGGAGGCGGAGGTCCGTACCCGGGTCACGCAAACCAACGAAGCCGGTCGCTGCGCCGTACTGCTGCCGTTGCTCGCGGCGCTCCCGCAGCCGCTTGCCTTGCTTGAGGTCGGTGCCTCCGCCGGTCTCTGCCTCTACCCCGACCGGTACGCGTACCGCTACGCCGGCAGCTCGCCCGGTGGCCACCTGATCGGCACGGGGGAGCCGGTGCTCGACTGCGTGGCCACCAACCTGACGCCGCCGGACCATCGGCCGGAGGTGGTGTGGCGAGCCGGCCTGGACCTGAATCCGCTCGACTTGACCGATCCGGCCGACCTGACCTGGCTCGACGCCCTGATTTGGCCGGAGCACGAGCATCGCCGGGCCCGGCTGCGGTCGGCGGCGGCCATCGCCGCAGCCGATCCGCCGCTGCTGGTCCGCGGCGACCTGGTCGACGACCTGCCGGCGCTGGCCGCGCAGGCACCGGCCGACGCCACCCTGGTGGTCTTCCACACGAGCGTGCTCTATATGGTGCCGACGCCGCGCCGGTCGGCCTTCGCCGAGGAGGTACGCCGGCTGCCCGGCCACTGGATCGCCAACGAGGGGCCGAGCGTGCTGCGGTACGCCGCACTGCCGCAGCCGCCGAGCGACGCGCACCTCAACGTGCTCGCGCTCGACGGGCAGCCGCTTGCCTGGACCCGCGGGCACGGTCAGGAGATCACCTGGTTCGGCTAGCTTGCCACGGGCTCGGCCGAGCGGAGGTGGAGCAGGTCCCGCAGTGACCAGCCACCGGTCAGGCACCAGAGCGCGATGACCGGGTCGCAGATCGCGCAGCCGAACGACGAGTCGTGGGCGAAGGGGATGATCGGGTTGCCCTTGAGGTGGTGTACGACGTCCCAGCCGGTGTGCAGCAGCCAGCCGACGCCGATCCACCGCCACGAATCCAGCCCCCGGAAGGCCACGTAGACCAGCACGGCCACGAACGGGAACTCCCACGCCCCGAGCCCACCGCCGCTGAGGTAGGCCGCGCCCGCTCCCGCGATCATGATGGCGTTGAAGCGGCGGCGGTGCGGTTCCCGGATCAACGAGTTGAGGCAGACGTAGAGGACGCCGATGAGCAGCGGCACGACGATGTTCATGAGCGGTCAATCTAGGTACCGGCGGCGGCGTCGAGCAGGGGCCGGCGAGCCATCGACCGACGGGTTCTCGCCAGAATGGGCGGATGCACCGAGTGGTGGTCGTCGCGTACGACGGGGTGGTTCCGTTCGACCTGTCCGTGCCGGTCGAGGTGTTCGGCCGGGTCCGGCTGGCCGGCGGTGGTGCCGCGTACCAGGTCCGGGTGTGCGGGGCGACCGACGAGGTCCGGGCCGGTGCGCTCGGGCTGCGGGTGCCGTACGACCTGTCTCTGCTGGACGAGGCGGACACGGTGGTCGTACCGGGGATGGCCGAACTGGACACACCGTTGCCGGAGGCGGTCCGCGCGGCACTGGCCGCCAGCCCGGCCCGGCTGCTCTCGATCTGTACGGGTGCCTTCGTGCTGGCCGCCGCAGGTCGGCTCGACGGGCGGCGGGTCACCACCCACTGGGCTGCCGCAGCCGAGCTGGCTCGCCGGTATCCGAGCGTCATCGTCGACCCGGACGTGCTGTTCGTCGAGGATGCGCCGGTGTTGACCTCGGCCGGTGCCGCCGCCGGGCTCGATCTCTGCCTGCACGTGGTACGCCGCGACCATGGTGCCGCCGTCGCAGCCGAAACCGCCCGTGGCTGCGTGATGCCGTTGGAACGGGCCGGTGGGCAGGCACAGTTCATCGCGTACGAGCCACCCGCGCCGGCCGGGCACAGCCTGTCTTCGCTGCTGGAGTGGCTGACCGACAACCTGCACCGCCCGCTCACCCTGGCCGAGATGGCCGCATACGCGACGATGAGCCCGAGGTCGTTGAGCCGGCACTTCCGAGATCAGACGGGCACCACGCCGATGCGGTGGCTCAGCCGGCACCGGGTCCGACGGGCCCAGCATCTGCTGGAGCGCAGCGACCAGCCGGTCGAGCGGATCGGCGAGCTGGTCGGCTTCACGTCGCCGACGGCCTTCCGGGCGTGCTTCCGGCAGCTTGTCGGCGTCAGCCCACGCGACTACCGGGCGGCCTTCCCGCCCGCGGTGGTCTGACCCGGGCATCGTCAGCGGGGAGCACCTCGCCGAGACGGGTGGTGAGGAAGTCGCGTTCGGCGTCGTTGTCCACCAGCTCCAGGGCATCCCGGTAGGCTCCCGCCGCCTCGGCGTCGCGGCCGAGCCGGCGCAGCAGATCGGCCCGGATCGCCGGCAGGTAGTGGTAGCCGGCCAGCCGGTGGTCCTGGGCGAGGGTGTCGACCTCGGCGAGCGCCGTGGCCGGTCCGTCCACCATCGACACCGCCACCGCCCGGTTGAGTTTGACCACCGGGGAGGGCCAGCGGTCCAGCAGGGCGTCGTAGAGCCGGATGATCTGCGGCCAGTCGGTCGCCTGGTAGCTGGGCGCGAGGGCGTGCAGCGAGGCGATGGCGGCTTGCAGCGCGTACCGACCGGCGCGTCCGGTGCGGAACGCGTCGAGCACCAGGCGTTGTCCCTCGGCGATGGCGTCCCGGTCCCAGGCGGAACGGTCCTGGTCCTCCAGCCGCAGCAGCCGGCCCTCGGCGTCGATACGGGTGGCCCGGCGGGCGTCGGTGAGCAGCAGCAGTGCGAGCAGACCGGGTACCTCCGGCTCGTCGGGCAGCAGGGCCGCCAGCATCCGGGCCAGGTGCAGCGCGCGGTCGACCAGGTCGACACGGACCAGGTCGCCGCCGCTCGGCGCCGTGTGTCCGGTGGTGTAGAGCAGGTGTACGACGGTGAGCACCGCGTCGAGCCGTTCGGGCAGTTCGGCGGCTTCGGGGACCCGGTAGGGGATCCGGGCGGCGGCGATCTTCTTCTTGGCGCGGGTGATGCGTGCCGCCATGGTCGGCTCGGGGACCAGGAAGGCGTTGGCGATGTCGGCGGTGCTCACGCCGCAGACCAGGCGCAGGGTGAGCGCGACCTGCGCTTCCTGGGCGAGCGTCGGGTGGCAGCAGGTGAAGACCAGACGCAGCCGGTCGTCCGGCACGGCCACCTCGTCCGGGACGTCCGGCTCCGCCTGGTCCGGTTCCACCAGCAGGGGCAGTTTGGTGCGCAGCACCTGCCGGCGGCGCAGCACGTCGAGGGCCTTGCGCCGGGCCGTGGCGGTGAGCCAGGCGCCGGGCCGCTCCGGTACGCCGTCGCGGGCCCAGGCGCCGAGCGCGGCCAGGTACGCCTCCTGGACGCTCTCCTCGGCGAGGTCGAAGTCACCGGCGACGCGAGCCGTGGCGGCGAGCACGAACGTCCACTCGCGGCGGTGCGCGTCCGCGACGGCCCGTTCGACCTCGGCGGTCGTGGCCGGCACGACGGTGCGCTCGCCGCCGCTCACTCGGCGGGCGGCTCGAACAGCGGCCGGACCTCCACCCCGCCGTCGATGGTGGCCGGGTTCAGCTTGGCGATCCGCACAGCGGTGTCCAGGTCGGGCGCCTCCAGCACGAAGAACCCGGCGACGACCTCCTTGGCCTCGATGAACGGGCCGTCGGTGACGAGGTCATCGCGTACCGCGGTGGCGGTGGTGCTCGGTTGCAGGGCGAAGCCCGTCACGATCTGCCCGCCGAGTTCCGCCACCTGCGCGGGGTACCGGTCCAGCAGGGCGATGTAGTCGGGGGTGAGGTCCATCGGGTCGGCCGGTGCCGGCGAGTAGATCAGGACTGCGTACTGAGCCATGGTGTCTCCTTGATCGACTTCATCCTCTGTCCCATCGATGGACGGGGCCAGTGCGGATTGACGCCGCCCGGGAAAACCTAGACTGCTCGGGATGAGCGGAGAGCGACGGCCCCTGGCGGCACGGCCCCTGACCGAGCCGCACCCGTCGCGGCTGCCGCCCGATCATCCCGGCCGACAGCACATCCTCGCAGCGCACGCCGCCGCCCTGGCCGCCGGTGACGCCGGCTACCTTGACCCGGACACCGGCCTGTTCGTCCTCACGGCCGGATTCCTGGCCCGCCGCGGCACCTGCTGCGGCCGGGGCTGTCGACACTGCCCGTACGAGAGCTGAGATCGCTTCGGGTCAGGCGGCGGCGACGAAGACCCGAGAGGCGATCTCCCGGGGCAACCGGACGCTCTCGCCGGAGCGGTCGATCGACACGGAATCGCGCTCCTGCGCCACCGTCACCGTGGCACCCGGGTCGACCCCGGCCGCGTGCAGTTGACGGAGCACCTCGGCGTCGGTCTGTACGCTCTCGCAGATCCGACGTACGACGACGGTGCCGGTCAGGCCGGGGAAGGCCAGGTTGCGCTCGCCGTCGATCGGCTCGGGCTCGGCCTGGCCGGGCGAGCCCAACTCGTCCAGCCCCGGGATCGGGTTGCCGTACGGCGACCGGGTCGGCCGGTTGAGCAGGTCGTAGACCCGCTTCTCGACCGCGTCGCTCATCACGTGCTCCCAGCGGCAGGCCTCTTCGTGGGCCTCCTCGTAGGGCATCCCGATCACGTTAACCAGCAGCAGCTCGGCGAGCCGGTGCTTGCGCATCACCGAGACGGCGGCGCTGCGCCCCTGCTCGGTGAGGCTGAGGTGCCGGTCACCTTCGACGGTGAGCAGGCCGTCGCGTTCCATCCGGGCGACGGTCTGACTGACCGTGGGGCCGCTCTGGCGCAGGCGTTCGGCGATCCGGGCGCGCAACGGAGGCACGCCCTCCTCCTCGAGCTCGAGGATCGTACGCAAGTACATTTCGGTCGTATCGACCAGGTCGTGAGACTTCATGGTTTCAGCGGCCCTCCAGCCTTGATGGTACCCTCCCCCGCCCCGGACGTCTGTCGCCGAACCGTAGGGAATGTCACTCATGGTGTTGACTGTGGGCCATGTCCGCTACTGAGGATCTTCTGGTCGAGGCCGAGCGGCTCGCCGCCGAACTCGAAGGAACCGACCCACCCACCCTGCTCGATGTCCGCTGGCGCCTGGTCGGGGCACCCGGACGGGACGACTACCTGGCGGGACACCTGCCGGGTGCCGTCTTCGTCGACCTGGACACCGCGCTGTGCGGCGCTCCCGGCCCGGCCGGACGGCACCCGCTGCCCGAACCGGCGGCGCTGGAGGCGGCGTTGCGGGCGGCCGGCGTGCGGGCCGGTCATCCCGTGGTGGTGTACGACGGCGGCGACGGCATGTCGGCGGCTCGGGCCTGGTGGACGCTGCGCTGGGCGGGGCATCGGTCGGTCCGGCTGCTGCCCGGCGGCTACCCGGCCTGGACGGCGGCCGGCCTGCCGGTCAGCACCGAGCAACCCGCTCCGAGGTCGGGCGACGTGACCGTCCGCCCGGGAGCCCTGCCGGTGCTGGACGCGGCGGCTGCCGCCCGTCTGGCGGCCGGCGACGGTGTCCTGATCGACGTGCGGGCCGCGCCCCGCTACCGGGGCGAGCACGAGCCCGTCGATCCGGTCGCCGGCCACATCCCCGGCGCGGTGAATCTGCCCGCGTCCGAGTACGTCGCCGAGGGACGCTTCCCGGCTGCGGAGGCGCTGCGGGACCGTTTCGCCACTGCCGGTGTGGCCGCCGAGGCACCGGTCGGGGCGTACTGCGGATCCGGGGTGACCGCTGCGCAGGCCGTGCTCGCGCTGCATCTGGCCGGCCGCACGGACGCCGCGCTCTACGTCGGCTCGTGGAGCGACTGGGTGGTCGACCCGGCCCGACCGGTGGCCACCGACCCCCAGCCGGAACGGCCCACCGCCTGACCGGAGGCATCGGCGGTATGGCCGGCGCCGACCCGGTGCGGGGACTGACCGGTGTGACGGCTGACCAGCGCGCGGCCCGGCGGCCGAGCCGCCGACCCGCCCCCGTGCGACCATGGGCAGATGTCCGACGACACGCTGGTGGTGTGGGACGAGTCGCTGCTCGCCTACGACCTCGGTGACCACCCGCTCGATCCGGTGCGGGTGGAGTTGACCATCGCCCTCGCTCGGGAGCTGGGCATCCTGGAGCGGGCCGGGGTGCGGCTGGTGCCGCCGTCGCCCGCCGACGACCACCTGCTCACCCGGGTGCACGACCCGCGCTACCTCGACGCGGTGCGGATCGCGCCACGCGACCCGCTCTTCGCCGGGTTCGGTCTGGGCACTTCGGACAATCCCGTCTTCGACGGGATGCACGAGTCCAGCGCGCTGGTCGCCGGAGCGAGCGTGATCGCAGCCGAGGCGGTGTGGCGGGGCACGGCCCGTCGGGCGGTAAACGTCGCCGGCGGTCTGCACCACGCGATGCCGGCCCGCGCCGCCGGCTTCTGTGTCTACAACGACCCGGCGGTGGCCATCGCCCGGCTGCTCGACCTGGGCGCTGAGCGCATCGCGTACGTCGACGTCGACGTGCACCACGGCGACGGGGTGCAGCAGATCTTCTGGGACGACCCACGGGTGCTGACGGTAAGCCTGCACGAGACACCGCTCGCCCTGTTCCCCGGCACCGGCTTCCCGGACGAGACAGGCGGCCCGAACGCCGCCGGCACCGCGGTCAACATCCCGTTGCCGCCCGGGGTCGAGGACGCCGGTTGGCAGCGCGCCTTCCACGCGGTCGTGCCGTCGGTGCTGCGGGCGTTCCGTCCACAACTTCTGTTCACCCAGTGCGGGGCGGACGCCCACCGCGTCGACCCCCTGGCCGACCTGCACCTGTCCGTCGACGGGCAGCGCGCCACCTACCTGGCGTTGCGGGCGCTCGCCGACGAGTTGTGCGACGGGCGCTGGGTGGCCACCGGCGGTGGCGGGTACGCCCTGGTCGAGGTGGTGCCCCGGGCCTGGACGCACCTGCTGGCGGTGGCCACCGGCGTGCCGTTGGATCCGGCGACGCTGACCCCGCCGGCCTGGCGGTCACTGGCCATGGCCCGTCGGCCCGGCTTCGACGTACCGCTGCGGATGACCGACGACGTCGACCCGGGCTACGAGCCGTGGCAGCCGACCGGGGAGCCGAGCCCGGTGGACCGGGCGATCGCGGCAACCCGGAAAGCGGTCTTCCCGCTGCTCGGCCTCGACCCGCACGATCCGCGTGACTGACTGAGCCGGCCGGGAGGGCCGTCCGAGGTGACCACAGCCGAACACGCCGTGGACGTGCTGCTCAGCGACGGCAGCACGGTCCAGTTGCGACCGATCCAGCCGTCCGACGCGCCCGAGATCGTGGCGATGCACTCGCGGTTCTCCGAACGCACCCGCTACCTGCGCTACTTCTCGCCGTACCCACGGATCCCGGAGCGGGACCTGCGCCGCTTCGTCAACGTCGACCACCGTGACCGGGAGGCGTTCGTGGTCCTGGCCGGCGACCGGATCGTCGCTGTGGGCCGCTACGAACGGCTCGGCCCGGCCTCGCCCGACGCCGAGGTGGCCTTCGTGGTCGAGGACGCCTACCAGGGGCGGGGCATCGGATCGGTGCTGATGGAGCATCTCGCCGACGCCGCCCGCCGGGCCGGGATCGTCAACTTCGTGGCCGAGGTGCTCCCGGCCAACGGGCAGATGCTGCGGGTCTTCGCCGACTTCGGGTACCAGATCCAGCGCCAGTTCGCCGACGGTGTGGTGCACCTGAGTTTTCCGATCGCGCCCACCGAGACGACCCTGGAGGTGCAGCGCGGACGGGAGCACCGTACCGAGGCGCGGTCCATCGCCCGGCTGCTCGCCCCGCGTGGCGTCGCCGTCTACGGCGCCAGCGCCACCGGCCAGGGGGTCGGTGCGGCGGTGCTCGGGCACCTGCGCGACGGCGGGTTCACCGGGTCGGTGGTGCCGGTGCACCCGAGCGCCGCGCGGGTGGCCGGGCTGCCCGCGTACCCGTCGGCTGCCGAGGCCGGACTGCCGGTCGACCTGGCGGTGGTGGCGGTGCCCCCGGAGGCCGCCGCGTCGGTGGTCACCGACGCCGCGGCGGCCGGGGCGCACGGACTGGTCGTGATCTCCGCCGGCTTCGCCGAGGCCGGTGTCGAGGGCGCCGCCGCGCAGCGTGCGCTGGTCCGCGCGGCCCACGCCGCCGGCATGCGGGTGATCGGCCCGAACTGCCTGGGGGTGGCCAACACCGACCCGGGCGTACGCCTCAACGCCACCCTCGCCCCGCGCCTGCCGGTGCCGGGCCGGGTCGGCATCTTCAGCCAGTCCGGTGCGTTCGGCGTGGCGCTGCTGGCCGAGGCGGACCGGCGGGGGCTCGGCCTGTCCAGCTTCGTCTCGGCCGGCAACCGGGCCGATGTCTCCGGCAACGACCTCTTGCAGTACTGGCAGGACGACCCCGGCACCGACGTGATCATGCTGTACCTGGAGACCTTCGGTAACCCGCGCAAGTTCGCCCGGCTGGCCCGGCGGATCGGCCGGGACAAACCGGTGGTGGCGTTGGCCTCACCGGCCCGCCCGTCGGGTGTCGGTGACGTCGCCGGCCCGGACGCCACGGCGGTCAGTGCGCTGTTCGCCCAGTCCGGGGTGATCCGGGTGGACACCGTCGGTGAGCTGCTCGACGTCGGGGTGCTACTGGCCAACCAGCCGCTGCCGGCCGGTGACCGGGTCGGCGTGGTCGGCAACTCCTCGGCGCTGACCGGGCTCGCGGCCACCGCCTGCGCAGCCCAGGGGCTCACCGTCGCCGACGGCTACCCGCGGGACGTCGGTCCGAGGGCCAGCGCGGCCGAGTTCGCCGAGGCGCTGGCCGCAGCGGCCACCGACGATGCGGTCGACGCGCTGGTGGCGTTCTTCGCCCCGCCGCTGCCCGGCCAGTTCACCGGCACCGAGGCCGATTTCACCGCCGCGGTGCCTGCCGCTCTCTCCGGTGGCAAGCCGGTGGTGGCCACCTTCCTGGTCGGCCGTGCCCCGGCCGGGATGCCCTCCTACCCGAGCGTGGAGGAGGCGGTCCGGGCGCTGGCCCGGGTCACCGCGTACGCGCAATGGCTGCGTCGGCCGACCGGGACCCTGCCGGAGCTGTCCGGCGTCGATCCGGCGGCGGCGCAGGCGGCGCTGCGGGCGGACGACACCGATGCGGAGGCGCTGCTGGCCGCGTACGGCATCGACGTGGTCGAGTCGGTGCCGGTCTCGTCGGTCGACAAGGCCGTCGAGGTGGCCACCCGGCTCGGGTTTCCGGTGGCGCTCAAGGCCGCGGCCCCGGGGTTGCGGCACCGCCTCGACCTCGGTGCGGTCCGGCTCGACCTGCCGGACGCCGCCGCCGTGCGCCGCGCCGGTGCGGAACTGGTGGCGGCCTTCGGCCCGGACGTCCTGGTGCAGCCGATGGTGCCGCCCGGCGTGGCCTGTGTCGTGGAGTTGGTCGAGGATCCGGCGTTCGGGCCGGTGGTCGGATTCGGGCTGGGTGGGGTCGCCACCGAGCTGCTCGGCGATCGGGCGTGGCGGGCGGTGCCGCTGACCGACCGGGACGCGGCCGAGTTGGTCGACGCACCCCGGGCGGCACCCTTGCTTCGTGGCCATCGGGGGGCCGCGCCGGTCGATCGCGCCGCCCTGGCCGACCTGCTGTTGCGGGTCGGTCGCCTCGCCGACGACCAGCCCCGGGTCCGGGCGCTGACGTTGAACCCGGTGCTGGCCCGACCCGATGGCCTGTCGGTGCTGCACGCGAACGTCCGGATCGGCTCCGCCGCTGTGCCGCGCCCCGACACCGGTCCCCGTCGATTGTGAGTGGGGGCCGGTCAGGCTCGGCTGGAGATCTGCTGCACCGCCCAGGCGTTGCCGTCGGGGTCGGCGAAGTAGATGAAGCCGACATTGTCCAGCGGCTCCGGCACCGGACGCGGATTCTCGCCGAGCACCTGGATCTCGCTCACCTCGACGCCGCGTTCGAGCAACTCGGCGCGGGCCTTGCCGAGGTCCGGCACGACGAGTTGCAGGCCCTTCAGCGACCCCGGCGGCATCTGCGGCACGGCGCCCTTGCCGATGACGATCGAGCAGCCCGACCCGGGTGGGGTCAACTGCACGATGCGTACGTCGTCGCCGATCACGGTGTCGTGGTCGACGGCGAAACCGAGCTGGTCCTCGTAGAAAGCCTTGGCCCGGTCCACGTCGGAGACCGGTACGACCACCACTTCCAGCGTCCAGTTCACTGCTGTCCTCCTGTTCTCGTCGCCAACAGTTCGGCGAGTCGGGTGAAGCTTTCGGTGACCCCACGGACCATCGGGTACCGCAGGGCGATGTCGCGTCCCTCGGGGGTGGCGTAGCGCAGGGTGGTGGTGACGGTGGTCCGCCCGGCCAGCTCGGTGGACGTGTGGCTGACCAGGGTGTCGCCCGGGTACGACTGGTCGTTGAAGCGTTCGGTGCAGACGAGTCGGTGCGCCATCGTGATCGTCCGGTTTGTACCTGCTTGGTGGCCGCGCGTCAAGCGGCACGCACGCATCGGCCCCGGCGAACCGCCGGGGCCGATGGCCGGGACGCTCAGCTCAGCAGGCGTACGCCTCCAACCGCTGCGCCCGCTCCGGGGCGCGCAGCTTCAGCAGGGTCACCTTCTCGATCTGCCGGATCCGCTCCCGGGACAGGCCGAATTCCCGGCCCACCTCGTCCAGGGTGCGTTGCCGACCGTCGTCGAGGCCGAACCGCAACCGGATCACGGCCTGCTCGCGCTGCGAGAGCGTGGCCAGCACGACGCTCACCTCGCTGCGCAGTTCGCCCTGGGTGGCGGCGTCGCCGGGTCCGGCGGCCGGATCAACCGCGGCGACGAAGTCACCGAGGGCGCTCTCACCGTCCTCGCCGACAGCCTGGTCCAAACTCACCGGCTCCCGGTCGTACGAGATCAGTTCGATCACCTGGAACTCCGGCACGTCGAGCGCGCGGGCCACCTCGGCGACCGTGGGCTCCCGCCCCAGCGACACCGCCAGCTCACGCCGGGCACGGACCATCCGGTTCACCTGCTCGACCATGTGGACCGGGATGCGGATGGTGCGGGCCTGGTCGGCCATGGCGCGGGTGATGGCCTGTCGGATCCACCAGGTGGCGTAGGTGGAGAACTTGTAGCCCTTGGTGTAGTCGAACTTCTCGACGGCGCGGATGAGGCCGAGGTTGCCTTCCTGGATGAGGTCGAGGAAGGCCATGCCCCGCCCGGTGTACCGCTTGGCGATGCTCACCACCAGCCGCAGGTTCGCCTCCAGCAGGTGGTTCTTGGCGGCCCGGCCCTGCCGCGCGACAAGTTCCAGATCGGCGCGCAGTTCCTCGGAGACCGGTACGCAGGTGCTGAGCTTCTCCTCGGCGAACAGGCCGGCCTCGATCCGCTTCGCCAGGTCCACCTCCTGCACGGCGGTGAGTAGCTTCGTCCGACCGATTCCGTTGAGGTATGCCCGGACCAGGTCGGTGGAGACGCCGCGCTCGTCGGTGGCGTCCAGGTCGGTCAGGGTGTCCACGCCGTGCTCCGCATCGGTGCCGGCGTGCGTGGGGTGCTCCGTCATCTGCTGGGCCATCTCAGTCTCTCCCCGTGTCCACGTCCGTGCCGTGTCCGCCGGCCAGTTGCGCCGGTGACAAACAGCTTGGCCGTCGGGGCGTAAAACGGGAGTGAGGCGATCGGGGAACCGACAGTCGGTGCGCGACTGTCAGGACAATTCGCCCGGGCTGCCCGACGACCGCTGAGTCGGCACTCGGCGACGCGGTGGCCCGGCGGTTCGGCCGGCTCGGCTTGTCGGCGCCGGTTACCGTGCCAGCGGTCGGCCGTCGGGCCGGCGTACCCGCCCGGGTGCCGGGCGATCGAGCGACGGAGGCAATCGTGGTGTTCAAACGGCTCATGCAGGCGATGGGAGTCGGTGGTCCGTCGGTGGAGACGGTGCTGTCGAATCCGAACTGCCGGCCGGGCGGCCACCTGGAGGGCAGCATCGCGGTCACCGGCGGTGACCACGGCGTCGACGTGTCCTACGTGGCCCTGGGGCTGCTCACCCGGGTGGAGGTGGAGAGCGGCGACAACGAGTACGCCACCAACCAGGAGTTCCAGCGGCAGCAGGTCACCGGCCCGTTCCGGCTGGAAGCGGGGCAGCGCTACGACGTCCCGTTCCGGTTCGAGGTGCCGTGGGAGACCCCGCTCACCGAGCTGTACGGGCAGCACCTGCACGGGATGACCATGGGTCTGCGTACCGAACTGGAGGTGGCCCGCGCCGTCGACAAGGGTGACCTGGACACGGTGGCGGTGCACCCGCTGCCGGCCCAGGAGCGCCTGCTGGAGGCGCTGCTGCGGCTCGGGTTCCGGTTCGCGCGAGCCGACGTGGAGCGCGGGCACATCTACGGCGTCCACCAGACGTTGCCGTTCTACCAGGAGATCGAATTCTTCCCGCCCCCGCAGTACGCGGGCGCGATGAAGCAGCTGGAGGTCACCTTCGTCACCGACCCCCGGCAGGTGCAGGTGGTGTTGGAGTTGGACAAGCGGGGTGGGCTGTTCACCGAGGGCCGCGACGTCTTCGGTCGCTTCGCCGTCGAGCACGCCTCGGCGGCCAACACCGACCTTGTCGCCCAGCTCGACGGCTGGTTGCGTCAGTCGCTGCAACGCCGCGGCCTCTTCGGCTGAACTCCGCGATCCCGCGCCGTACCTCAGTGCCAGTTGCTGATCTGTACGTCGTTCGGCGCGGGCTCGCCCTCACCGGTCTCGACCAGCCGCTTGAGACTCATCAGGTAGATCGCCCACTTGGTGCTGCAGTGGTACATGAACTCCACCGGCTCCCGCCAACCCTCGTGGCGGAACAGCACGATCGTGAAGTCGTCCTCCCGCTTCAGCTCGAAGCGGACCCTGGTGCCGATCCACTCCTCGGGGCCGTCGACGACCTCCCAGAGCACCAACTCGGCCGGGCGGCTCTCCAGGACCTTCATGTCGAAGCCGCCCGGGACGAACCGGAATCGGAGCACTCCGCCGACATCCCCGTCGCCGTCCGTGTCCTTCGTCCACCAGTTCGCGAGCTCCTCGACGGTGGTCAGGGCCGCGTACACGTCCTCGGGATCCGACGTGACGCCGACCCGGTGCAGGATTTCCAGCATCTTGATACCTCTCTTCTTGGTGAGCGGCCCGAATATGGGCAGGGTGAGTCGCGCCGCGCGGACATGGCGGCGATTCGTACGCTGTGGTTCAGCTCTGCTGGCCGCGCTGGATCGCCTCGGCGATCCGCTTGATCCGGCGCAACCGTGCGTCCCAGGTCGCGCCGACCGCTGACAGCTGTGCGACCGCGCGGGCGAGTTGTGCCTCGTCGACCTCGTAGCGGCGTTCCCGCCCGGCCGGCGTGCCGTGCACGAGTCCGACCCGGCCGAGTACGCCGAGGTGTTTGGCGACCGCCTGGCGGGTGACCGGCAGTTGATCGCTAAGCGTGGTCGCCGTACCGCCGCCGTCGGCCAGTAGCAGGTCGAGCATCCGCCGGCGGGTCGGGTCCCCGACGGCGGACCAGAGGTCGTCGTCGACGCCGACACTCATCGAGCCGACACCAGCCGGGCCACGTAGTCGACGAGGCGGGGCAGGAAGTGATCCCAGCCGGTGGCATGGTCACGGTAGTGCTCTTCGAGCACGGCGGCCTCCCAGCCCCGTTCCCGGAACCCGGTCTCGGTGAGGCGCAACAGCGTGCCCGTGCCCGACGGAACCAGTTCGAAGGTCACCAGGAGCGAGTTGGTCGGCGCCGCGACGGCGAGTTCGTCGTACACCCAGCGGAACGAGAAGCGCCGGGGCGGGTCGGCCGCCACCACGGTCAGCGGCAGAACCTCGGCGTTGGGTGTCTCGCCGAACGAGATGGTGCCGGTGGCGCCGGGGACCGGATCGAGATCGGCGTCGTCCGGCCACCACTGCCGGAGATGTTCGGGTGCCGTGACGACCTCGTAGACCACCTCGGGTGTGGCGTCGATCCGGATCTCCCGTTCGATGCTGCCGTACTCCACGTGTTCCTCCAGACATGCAACCTGTGGTTGCGTCTGACTCTAGGGCTCGTGACCGAGATGTGCAACCATCGGTTGCTCTATAGGTCCAGGAGGATGGTGCGTGGACCGACGTTGACGCTCTCCACCAGCATGTGCGCGCGGAAGCGGCCGGTCTCGACCGTCGCGCCGCGCTGGCGCAGCGTGCGGACCGTCTCCTCGACGAGCGGTTCCGCCACCTCGGCCGGAGCGGCTGCGGTCCAGCTCGGCCGGCGGCCCTTGCGGGCGTCGCCGTAGAGGGTGAACTGGCTGACCACGAGAATCGGCGCGGCCATCTCCGCCGCCGACCGCTCGTCGTCCAGGATGCGCAGCTCGTGCACCTTGCGAGCCATCGTCCGGGCGGTCTCCGGGGTGTCGGTGTGGGTCACCCCGAGCAGCACCAGCAGCCCGTCGCCGATCGCGCCGACCACCTCGCCGTCGACGGTCACGCTGGCCTGGCCGACCGTCTGCACCACCGCCCGCATCAGGCGACCACCCGCGCGGGAGCGCTTGCCGAGCGTGCCGGCACCGGCCGCCTCACGGCTGCACCGGCGCGATGAAGCCCCGCTCCACCAGGTGCGCCACGATCGGTCCGGCGGCCTCGGCCAGCTCCTCGGCAGCGACGTCGTGAGCCACGGCGAGCAGTGCCAGCTGGTCCCGCAGCGGCAACCGCCCGTCGGCCCCGCCCGCCAGAGCCAGCACCAATGGGTCGATCTCCTCGGTCCAACGCAGCCCGTCCGGCAGGGCGAGGACCTGTCGGTCCACCCCCCAGCCCTCGGAGCCCATCGTCGCCTCCTGGCGCAGCTGGAGTCCGTCGGCGGCGCGGTAGCGCGCGGCCAGCAGACCGTCGGTGTCACGGCCGCGCAGCCAGTCCTGCCGGTCGAACCATTCGGCGATCCGGTCACCCATCGGGGGTTGCACCCGCTGGCGCAGATCCTCCACCCGCAGCACCGGGTCGGCACGGTCGCCGCGGCGCAGCGAGACGATGCCGAAGCCGATCGCTTCCACCTTGTGCGCGTCGAACCAGTCGAGCCAGTCCGCCATCCGTTGCGGGTCGGTGGCCTCCCCCACATCGGTCAGCCAAAGATTGACGTACGCCATCGGGTCGGCGACCTCGCGCTGGACGACCCAGGCGTCCAGGCCGGTGCCGGTGAACCAGCCGGCGACCCGGTCGCCCCAGTCCTCGCCGGCCACGTGCACCCAGTTGGCGAGGTACTGCATGGTGCCGCCCTCGGTGAGCAGGCCCGGGGCGGCGGCGGCCAGCTCGGCGCCGATCGCGTCGCCGACCCGACCGGAGTCGCGGTAGACATGGGTGGTGGTGCCCGGCCCGACCACGAAGGGCGGGTTGCTCACCACGAGGTCGAACCGCCGGCCGGCGACCGGAGCCACCAGATCGCCGTGCAGCAACTCCCAGTCCTGGCCGTTGAGGGCGGCGGTGGTGGCGGCGAAGCGCAGCGCCCGCCGGGACACGTCGGTGGCGGTGACCCGCCGGGCGTGGGTGCCCAGGTGCAACGCCTGCACGCCCGAGCCGGTACCCAGATCCAGCGCGCTGTCCACCGGTCGCCGGACGGCCGCGCCGATCATCGTCTGCGTGGCCCCGCCGATGCCGAGCACGTGTTCGGCGTGCAGCGGGCGGCCGGGACGGGCGCTGGCCGGGACGTCCGCGAGGACCCACCAGTCGTCGCCGTACGGCTCCAGGTCCATGCCCATCCGTAGTCCGTCGCCGTCCCGTTCGACAAGTCCCGCGTCGAGCGCCTCGGTGAGCGGCAGTGGCGCCAGCGCGGCGGCGACCGCGCTCTCCGGCTCGGTCTGCTCGCAGATGAACACCCGGATCAGGGTGGCGAGGGGATCCCGGTCCTCGGTGGCGCGCAGCGCGGCTCGGAAGTCGTTGCGGGCGACACCGCCGGTCGCCTGCGGGCCGAGCCGGGTGGCGATGCCGTTGGTGGTGAAGGCGGCCTCGGTCAACGCGGTCCGCAGCGCTTCGACGCCGGCGGGGGAGAGCAGCATGTCGTGTCCGTCCACACCGTCATCCTGCCTGGTGACGTCGGTCCGGAGACTACCGCCCGTGACACTGCCAATCAATCGACAAACGTTGCTGTTATATCCGTCGATCTAGCGCTAGCATTCCTCCAACTCAGTTGGAGGGTGCGGACCGCCCGGCCAGAAGCCCGGTCGGCCGCCCAGGTAAGGGAGGCACGATGTCCTCAGGGTCCACCGCGCGACGGCAGCTCATCCGGGCGCTCGCCGTCGTCGCCACCGCGGCGGCCGTCTCGGCGGCCGGCACCACCGCGGCGGTCGCCGCACCCACCGGCGAGATCCGTGGCGCCGGCGCGTCGAACGCGGTCAGCGGCAGCTACCTGGTCGTCCTGCGCACCGACGCCGTCGGCGCCGCCGGTTCGTCGACGGCTCGGTCCGCCGTTCCGGACCGGGCCAGCGCCCTGGTCAAGCGGTACGGAGGCAGCGTCTCCGACACCTACAGCGCCGCGCTCACCGGCTTCGCGGCCAAGATGACCGCCGCCCAGGCGGCCCGCCTCGCCGCCAACCCGGCGGTGGCCTACGTGGAGCAGGACCAGGTGGTGACCATCCAGGCGACCCAGACCAACCCGACCTGGGGCCTGGACCGGATCGACCAGCGGAACCGTCCGCTGAGCGGCACCTTCACCTACCCGAACACCGCATCGAACGTGCGGGCGTACATCATCGACACCGGCATCCGGACCACCCACAGCCAGTTCGGCGGCCGGGCCACCTGGGGCACCAACACCGTGGACAGCAACAACACCGACTGCAACGGCCACGGCACCCACGTGGCCGGCACCGTCGGCGGGTCGACGTACGGCGTGGCCAAGGGCGTACGCCTGATCGCGGTGAAGGTGCTCAACTGCTCCGGCGGCGGCACCACCACCAGCGTGGTCAACGGGGTGAACTGGGTGACCGCCAACGCGGTGAAGCCGGCCGTGGCGAACATGAGCCTCGGCGGCGGCGCCAGCACGTCCATCGACAACGCCGTGCGCAACTCGATCGCCTCCGGCGTCAGCTACGCCGTCGCGGCGGGCAACTCCAGCGCCAACGCCTGCAACTACTCGCCGGCCCGGACCTCGACGGCGATCACCGTCGGCTCGACCACCAGCAGCGACGCCCGGTCCTCCTTCTCCAACTACGGCTCGTGCGTGCACATCTTCGCGCCGGGGTCGAGCATCCCGTCGGCCTGGCACACCAGCAACACCGCGACCAACACCATCAGCGGTACGTCGATGGCCTCGCCGCACGTGGCCGGCGCAGCCGCGCTCGTGCTCGGCGCCAACCCGTCCTACTCGCCGGCCCAGGTCAAGAGCTACCTCGTCAACAACGCCACCACCGGCGTGGTGTCCAGCCCGGGCAGCGGTTCTCCGAACCGCCTGCTGTTCGTGGTGAACTGATCCTCAAATGATCGACCGGCCCGGCGGACGGTGCGAACCGACCCGCCGGGCCGAGTCACGTCTTCGGCCCGCCCGGACCGGTTCGGGTCGAGGTGGGTGTCAGCGCACGTCCCGACCCCGGGTACGGGCAGGATGAGGGCATGACGCTCGTACTGCCCATCGACCCGGAGGCGAACCAGCTGCTGGCCCGCGACCCGCTGGCCCTGCTCGTCGGCATGGTGCTCGATCAACAGGTCTCGATGGAGAAGGCATTCTCCTCGCCGTACGTGCTGGCCCAGCGGCTCGGCCACGACCTGGACGCCCGGGAGCTGGCCGACTTCGATACCGAGGCCCTGGTGGCCATCTTCGCCCAGCCACCGGCGCTGCACCGCTTTCCCAAGGCGATGGCGGCCCGCGTGCAGGAGGTGTGCCGGGTGCTGGTCGAGCGCTACGACGGTGATGCCGCCCGGCTCTGGGCTGACCCGGCCGACGGCCGCGAACTGCTCGGGCGGCTCACCGCCCTGCCCGGATTCGGCCGGCAGAAGGCCCAGATCTTCCTCGCGCTGCTCGGTAAGCGGTTCGAGGTGCAGCCGCCGGGTTGGCGGGAGGCGGCCGGCCACTATGGCGATCCGGAGGCCCACCGTTCCGTCGCCGATGTGACCGATGTCGAGTCACTGCGTCTCGTTCGGGAGTACAAACAGCAGATGAAGGCGGCGGCGAAGGCGGGCGCGCGGGCGGACTGACCGGGCTGCCTGCGACGATGGCAGGGGGCGGTCGATGGCGCAGCGGGGCGGCGCGCTGCTGCGTGGTGGGAACGGAACATCGCGGGCCACCTTCCTGGAACTCTTTCTCGACCTGGCCTTCGTCTTCGCGCTGACCCGGGTCTCGGTCCGTTTCATCGACGAGGTCGAGCACGGGCTGACCGTGCTGAGCTTCCTGGAGACCTTGATCCTCTTCCTCGCGTTGTGGCACGTCTGGACATTGATCAATTGGGTCACCAGCCGGTACGAGCCGGACGCCCTGACGATCCAGCTCGTCGTGGTCGGGACGATGTTCGGCAGCCTGGTGATGGCCGTCACCGTGCCCCGCGGGTTCGAGGAGCGGGCGCTGGCGTTCGTGGTGGCCTACCTGGTGACGGTGATCGGCCGTCCGCTGGTCATCGCCGCCGTGCTCGGCCGGCATCCGCGTCGTACCGTGCCGTGGCGGCTGGCCGCGTGGGCGGCGGGTTCGGGGGTGTTCTGGCTGGCCGGTGCGCTCGGGCCGGCCGACCTGCGGTTCGGGCTGTGGGCGCTGGGCATCACCATCGACATGGCCGGATACCTGTTGGGTTGGCCGGTGCCCGGGCTGGGACGGGCGCCGGTCTCGGCCTGGCGGATCGCCGGCGAGCACATTGCGGAGCGCTATCAGCAGATCTTTCTCATCGCGCTGGGCGAGACGATCCTGGTCATCGGGATCACCTACAGCGGTGAGGGGTTCGGCTGGTTGGCGGCGGCGGCCTTCACGGTCGCCTTTCTCACCACCGCGCTGCTTTGGCGGATCTACTTCCACCGGGCCGGTCACCTGCTCGTCGAGGCGCTGCGGATCGCCCGGTCGCCCGGTCTGCTCGGCGCCTCCGCCTCCACCACGCACCTGGTCATGGTGCTCGGCGTGCTGCTCACCGGAGTGGGTTACGAGTTGGTCATCGTGAAGCCGTTCGACCGGGTCGAGCCGGCGTGGCTGATCTTCATCGTCGGAGGGCCCGCCCTGTTCCTGCTGGGGCGGACCCGTTTCGAGTACGAGATCTTCGCCCGGGTCTCCCGCCGACGGGTGTTGATGATGCTCGTGCTGGTCGGGTCTGCCCCGCTGCTCCCGCTCGGAACGCCGATGCTGGCGCTGTCCGTGGTCGCCGGTGGGCTGGCCGTGGTGGCCGTCTTGGACGGGTTGCGCGCTCGTGACCAGCCGATGGAGCCGTCGGCCTCCCCGCTGGACCGCCCGGATCCGGGTGACGCCGACTTCCCGGCCTGACCCGCGAGCCATGGACCGCCGGGTGGCCACCGAGGGTGGTAGACGATCCCGTCAGGCAGCGCTCGGATGAGCGAGGGAGGCGATTGCCCGCCGGACGTCGGCCAGCGAGACGGTCGCCGAGTCATCCAGGTCGGCCAGGCCCGCCTCGATCCACTGCCGCATCAGCGTCGTCACGCCGATGCCCCGGGCGTCGGCGGCGGCCCGGACCCGTTCGTACGTCTCCAGTGGCAGCCGGACCGACCGGCTGACCATCGGGGTCTCGGTGTCGGGGGCGGGCAGCCCCACCGCCTGGCTCTCGTCGATCAGATCGGCGATCCGGTCGCCGCCGCCGTGGAACTGCTTGATCGCGTCGTGACGGTCCATCGTCACCGCCTCCTCGTCTCCGGAGAATTCCGCACGGCCTCGTCGTAGCGTTTCGCCTCGACGTCGCTCAACTCGCGGGCGGAGAGGACATCCCAGTCGTTGTCGGCGCCGTCGGTCTCGGCCAGCAGCACAGCCACCCGGCGTCCGCGGGCGGTGGGAGCGTAGACCACCATCACGTCGTCGCCGAGGTGGCGGATCACCCGCCGCCCGCTGTGCAGCGCCTCCCAGACTTCCCCCGGCGTGACGTCGTAGACCCGCAGATTGGCCAGCGCCTCGTCGGTGAAGCTGAACCTGCTGCCCACGCGGCCGAGCGTACCACGGGCGTAACACGAAATTCGCTGGCGACGAAGCTCGTCGCTCGCCCGGTCAGAGTGACAGGATGGAGTGCGACCCCTCCGGAGGAGGTACCACGGGTGAAGCGTCAGGCTTACCAGCCGATCCTCATCACCGACGCCTCCCGCAGCCAGGATGATCAACTGACCAGCCGGCAGCGGCGTTACGTCGTGATGATGGGCGTCCGCGTCGCCTGCGTGATCGTCGGCGCGATCCTGGTCGGCGTGGGGGCACCACTGCTCTGGCTCTGGCTGCCCCTGGTCGCGCTGGGCATGGTGCTCATCCCGTGGCTCGCGGTGCTGCTGGCCAACGATCGGCCGCCCAAGGAGCGCCACCGCCTCGCCAGCCGCTACTCGGCCCGCCCGGCCACCGAGGCGGCACCGCCCCCGATGAGCCTCGCCGCCGAGGAGCGGCCACACAAGATCATCGACGCCGAGCCCTGACCCGCCCGGCGCGGCTCAACCGGACGGCCGGGCACCTACCTGCGCGACCGCCGCCGCACCGAGATCGGCGGCCCGGGCCAGGGCGGCGTCGGGAGCCGCCCCGGCCAGCCAGGCGCCCAGCAGGCCCGCCGCGAAGGCGTCACCCGCCCCGGTCACATCCCGCACCGCCACCCGATGCGCCGACGAGGTGACGACCGTGTCGTCCCGGTCGACCCAGACCGCGCCGGCAGCCCCGAGCTTGACCACCACCCGGCGGGCCACGGCGACAAGGGCCCTTCCCTGCGCCGCCGGTTCCAGCCCTCCGGCCAGCACAGTGGCCTCGTCGACGTTCACCAGCAGCAGGTCGACCTCGCGTACCCAGCCCAGAAAGGCCGCCGGCCCGACCGCCCGCAGCGGTGCCGCGGAGGCCGCGTCGACACTTGTGGTGAGGCCGCGCCGGCGAGCGCCGGCCAGCGCCCGCAGGCCGGCCGGTCGGGAGTCCGCGTCCAGCAGGGTGTACCCGGACAGGTGCAGGTGCGTCGCGTCCGGCGCAGCGTCCAAGGCCGCATCCACGTGGTCGGGACGCAGCCTTACGTTCGCCCCGCGCTCGGTGACCATCGTGCGCTCGCCACCGGCCGTCAGCACGATCACCGTGCCGGTGGCGACCCCGACGATCCGCTGCACCGCGCAGTCGACCCCGGCGCTGATCAACTCCGTCACCCGGTCACGGCCGGGGCCATCGTCGCCGACCGCGCCCACCAGGGTCACCGCTGCTCCCTCGGCGGCCAGCCAGGACGCGGTGTTGGCCGCCTGCCCACCTCCGGTGGACCTGATCGCCGCCGGGGTGTCTGATCCGGGCGCCAACGGGCCGGCGAGCACCGCCACCACGTCCGTGACCACGTCACCGACGACCAGGACGCGGCCGGTCCCGGCTCGGCCCGCCCCGCTGCTGTTCCCGGTCACGCCGATGCGTCGGCCCGGCGCTGGGCAGCCGCGACTGCGATCCGGGCGGCCAGGTCGGCGTTGCGCAGGATGATCCGGACGTTGACCGCCAGGCTGGCACCCTGCGTCGCGGCGTGGAAATGGGCCAGCAGGTACGGCGTGACGGCCTTGCCGGTCACCCCGTCGCGCTCCAGCCGGGCCAGACCCTCGGCGAGCGTACGGTCGTGCAGGTCCGGGTCGAGTTGCTCGTCGGTGGGCAGCGGGTTGGCGACGATCAGCCCACCGTGGTGTGCGCGGTGCTGCTCGCGGGCGGCCAGCACGTCGGCGACCAGTTCCGGGGAGTCGACCGACCAGTCCAGGTCGAAACCGCCGTCGGTGATGAAGAAGCCCGGAAACCGGCGGGTCCGGTAACCGACCACGGCCACCCCCAGGGTCTCCAGCCGTTCCAGGGTCGCGCCGACGTCGAGGATCGACTTCACGCCGGCACAGACCACCGCGATCGGCGTACGCGCCAGGGTGACCAGGTCGGCGGACTCGTCGAAGGTCTGCGCCGCCTCGCGGTGCACCCCGCCCAACCCGCCGGTGGCGAACACGCCGATGCCCGCCGCGGCCGCTACGGCACTGGTCGCGGCCACGGTGGTCGCACCGTCCGCGCCGGTGGCAGCGGCCACCGCGAGATCGCGTACGGAGAGCTTGGTCACCCCGTCGGCGGTGGCCAGCCGGGTCAGCTCGGCGTCGTCGAGCCCGACCACGAGTTCGCCGGCGACCATGCCGATCGTGGCCGGCACCGCGCCGGCGTCCCGGACGGCCTGTTCGATCTCCCGGGCCACCCGAAGATTGTCCGGCCGGGGTAGGCCGTGCGAGACGATGGTGCTCTCCAGAGCGACCACGGGCCCCTGCTCGCGCAGGGCCCGGGCCACTTCGGTGCCGTAGCGAAGGTGAAAGTCGGTCACAATCGCTCACCGTACGCCCGCCACCCGGGTCACCTCAGGTGGACCGGGTGAGGGTGACCTGCCAGACTTGTCGGTTGGAGGTGCAGACGTGAGTACACAGATTCTTGAGCGTCCCGAGCTGAAGGACGCCGACACCGGTCCGGAGATGTTCCACTACGTCCGGAAGGAAAAGATCGCCGAAAGTGCCGTCATGGGCACCTTCGTCGTGGCGCTGTGCGGGGAGACCTTCCCGGTGACGAAGACGCCGAAACCGGGTTCGCCGGTCTGCCCGAAGTGCAAGGAGATCTACGACTCGTACCGCGAGTGACACCCGCGGCCCGCGCGGCGGCCCGCGTAACCTGCGGCGGTGACCACCTCCACCGCCCTTCTCCTGGCTGACCTGGCCGGGGTCGCGGTCTTCGCCGCCTCAGGGGCCTCTGCGGCGGTGGCCAAGCGGCTCGACCTCTTCGGAGTGGTCTTCGTCGGCTTCGTCGCCGCCCTCGGCGGCGGGATAGTCCGAGACCTGGTCATCGACGAGGTACCGCCGCTGGCCTTCGCCGACTGGCGCTACGCGGGCACCGCCGCCGTGACCGCCGCGGCGATCTTCTGGCTGCATCCACAGTTCGCCCGGCTGCGCACCACCGTCCTGGTGCTGGACGCTGCCGGGCTCGGCCTGTTCACCGTCGCCGGCACCCTCAAGGCCCTCGACGCCCAGGTCCCGGCGGTCGGCGCCTGCCTGATCGGCATGATCACCGCGATCGGTGGCGGTCTCGTCCGCGACCTGCTCACCGGCGAGATACCGGTGGTACTGCGGCGGGAGATCTACGCCGTCGCGTCGCTCGTCGGTTCGATCGTGGTGGTGCTCCTTCACGGCCTCGGCCACACCGGGCCGATCCCGCTCACCGCCGCCGTCGTGCTGGTCTTCGGCGTACGCCTGGTGGCCCTGCGTCGCCGCTGGTCGGCGCCGGTGGCGACGGTCCGACCACCGCGAACCGGTCTGCCGGGGCCACCGCCGCAGTGAGCAGGCAGTGGCGAACGGCACCCCGGTGACGGGAGTGGCGTCGCGTGGGCAGCCCGGCGGCTGCTGGTTATGCTGAGTCGGCCTTCGCGGCTCGGCTGCGCGGAGGCATTTTCGTGGGGCGACCGCCGTGCCCCTCGGCCCGGGTCCGCCGGCCTGCGGCCGGGACATCCCGTGGCCGGAGAGGAGCGAACGCGTGGCAGTCCGGACGCCGCCGCTCGAGACGTTCCCGCCCCTGCGCTCCTGGCAGCGCAAGGCTCTGGTGGAGTACCTGCGCCGCCGGGCCGACGACTTCACCGCGGTCGCCACCCCGGGGGCCGGAAAGACCACCTTCGCCCTGCGGATCGCCGCCGAACTGCTCGCCGACGGCAGCGTGGAGGCGGTCACCGTGGTCGCGCCGACCGAGCACCTGAAGACGCAGTGGGCGGAGGCGGCGGCCCGGGTGGGCATCCAACTGGATGCCGCGTTCCGCAACGCCGACCTGCACTCCGCGGCGGACTTTCACGGCGCTGTGGTGACCTACGCGCAGGTCGGGATGGCACCCCAGGTGCACCGACGGCGCACCATGACCCGCCGGACCCTGGTCATTCTCGACGAGATCCACCACGCCGGTGACTCGCGTACCTGGGGTGACGGGGTGAAGGCGGCTTTCGAGCCCGCAGTGCGCCGGCTGATGCTGACCGGTACGCCCTTCCGGTCCGACGACAACCCGATCCCGTTCGTCAGCTACGAACGGGGTGGCGACGGCCTGCTGCGTTCCCGGGCCGACTCGGTCTACGGCTACAGCGATGCGCTGCGCGACGGCGTGGTGCGGCCGGTGCTGTTCCTGGCGTACTCGGGGGAGACCCGGTGGCGGACCAACGCCGGGGAGGAACTGGCGGCCCGGCTGGGCGAGCCGATGACGCAGGATCTCATCGCGCAGGCGTGGCGCACCGCCCTGGATCCGGCCGGCGACTGGATGCCTCAGGTGCTGCGGGCGGCCGATGCCCGGCTGACCGTGCTGCGGGAGGCGGGCATGCCCGACGCGGGCGGCCTCGTCATCGCCAGTGACCAACAGGCGGCCCGCTCGTACGCCAAGCTCATCGAGCAGGTCACGGGGGAGCGGGCGGCCGTCGTACTCTCCGACGATGTGGGTGCTTCGGCCCGGATCGCGACGTTCGCGGCGTCCGAGCAACGGTGGCTGGTCGCGGTGCGGATGGTGTCCGAAGGCGTCGACATCCCCCGGCTGGCCGTCGGGGTGTACGCGACAAGTGCCAGCACCCCGCTGTACTTCGCGCAGGCGATCGGGCGGTTCGTCCGGGCCCGACGCCCCGGGGAGACCGCGTCGGTCTTCCTGCCCAGCGTGCCGCACCTGCTCGGGCTGGCCAGCGAGATGGAGGCCGAGCGGGACCACGTGCTCGGCAAGCCCAAGGACCGCGAGGGCTTCGACGACGAGTTGCTGGACCGGGCCCAGCGTGATGAGCAGGCCAGTGGTGAACTGGAGAAGCGTTTCGCCGCGTTGTCCGCCACCGCCGAGCTTGATCAGGTGATCTTCGACGGTGCCTCGTTCGGTACGGCGGCTCAGGCCGGCACCCCCGAGGAGGAGGAGTATCTGGGCCTGCCCGGGCTGCTCACCTCGGAACAGGTGGCGTCGTTGCTCGCCAAGCGGCAGGCCGATCAGCTCGCCGCCCAGCGACGCCGGGCGACCGAGCGGACGACGCAATCCGCAGCGCCCGCGTCCGCTCCGCCGGCACCGATGAGCGCCGCACAGCGCCGGGTGGCCCTGCGTCGCCAGCTCAACGCCCTGGTCGCCGCCCAGCACCACCGCACCGGCCAGCCCCACGGAAAGATCCACGCCGAGCTGCGCCGGATCTGCGGCGGCCCTCCCAGCGCCCAGGCCACCATCGAGCAACTGGAAGAACGCATAGCCACCGTGCAAACCCTCTGACCGATCCCTGCCTCCCACCGTCCCCGTCGGGTTGATCATGAAGTTGTTGCGGTGGGTAAGCGCTTGCCGGGGCAATAACTTCATGATCGGCCTGAAGGTGGGGGGTTGGGCCGGGTGGGGGTGGGGGTGGGGTGGGGGGTTGGTTCGGGTGTGCGAAAAGCCGGCCGGAGACATCCTCAAGATGTCTCCGGCCGGCTTTGTCGGGTTGCTGGGCCCTCAGTTGGCCATCAGGTCAGCGCCGCGCCAGGTGAACTCCGGGTCCGTCGCATACCGTACGGTGATCTTGACGAGATCCTCGGCGTACTTGTTGGCGTGGTGCCCACAGAACACCAGTTCACTGCCACCCGCCAGGGTGATCCGGAGCTTGCCGGCGGCATTGCAGCGGTCGCACCGTTCATCGGCGGCCGGGGGGCTCACCGTCTCGGGCGGCGGCGTGAGGGTCGGGGTCATCGCCTTCCTCCTCTGGTCGTCACCGATGAACACTCTCTTCGGTCTTGGTCACCTATCGTGCAACACCCTTGTCGGGCCTCGCCTTCCCTGTGTGCCCGCGGGGGACCGAGGTCACACCTGGCACGGATAGTGTGCCGTGCACCCAGGGTGCCACGTCAACGATCACATTCGTGCAACCACCTGATCACCATCCGACGTTGTACGCCAGGTGGTCAAAACGGCACGATCAGTTGACGGATGCTGATCAGTCGAGGTAGTCGCGGAGCACCTGGGAACGGGAGGGGTGCCGTAGCTTGGACATCGTCTTGGACTCGATCTGCCGGATCCGCTCGCGAGTCACTCCGTAGACCTGGCCGATCTCGTCCAGAGTACGCGGCTGGCCGTCGGTGAGCCCGAACCGCAGGCGTACCACACCCGCCTCACGCTCGGACAACGTCTGCAGCACCTGCTGGAGCTGGTCCTGAAGCAGGGAGAACGAGACCGCGTCGACGGCGACCACCGCCTCCGAGTCCTCGATGAAGTCACCGAGCTGGCTGTCGCCCTCGTCGCCGATGGTCTGGTCGAGCGAGATGGGCTCCCGGGCGTATTGCTGGATCTCCAGCACCTTCTCCGGTGTGATATCCATCTCCTTGGCCAACTCCTCCGGAGTGGGCTCGCGGCCCAGATCCTGGAGCAGCTCGCGCTGGATCCGACCCAGCTTGTTGATCACCTCGACCATGTGGACCGGGATGCGGATGGTGCGGGCCTGGTCGGCCATGGCGCGGGTGATGGCCTGTCGGATCCACCAGGTGGCGTAGGTGGAGAACTTGTAGCCCTTGGTGTAGTCGAACTTCTCGACGGCGCGGATGAGGCCGAGGTTGCCTTCCTGGATGAGGTCGAGGAAGGCCATGCCCCGGCCCGTGTACCGCTTGGCCAGCGAAACGACCAGGCGGAGGTTCGCCTCCAGGAGGTGGTTCTTGGCCCGCTCGCCGTCCCGGGAGATCCACAGCAGGTCGCGCTGCATGTCCCGGGCGAGCTTCTCCTCGCCCTCGTCGGCGGCCCGCAGACGCTCCGCGGCGTAGAGCCCGGCCTCGATCCGTTTGGCCAGCTCCACCTCCTGCTCGGCGTTGAGCAGCGGAACCTTGCCGATCTGTTTGAGGTACGCCCGGACCGAGTCCGCCGAGGCGGTCAGCTCGGCGTCCCGACGCGCCTGCTTGAGCGCCTCGGACTCCTCGTCGTCCCACTCGAAGTCGTTGTCGGTGGCGGAGTTCGCCGCGTCGGTCGCGGCGGCCTGGGCCAGCTCCGCCGGCTCCTCGACCACGACGTCCTCGATCTCGGCGGCGAGTTCCTCGGGATTGACCTCGCCCTCGGCGGCCTCGCCCTCGGCACCCTTGGCTGGTTTCGCCGCACCCGCCGCAGCCGCCACGGTGGCCTTGGTGGCCCGGGTGGACTTCTTGGCCGGGGCGGCGGCCTTGGCGGCCACTCCCGCAGTGGTGCCGGGGGCCTTGCGCGAGGTCGCCTTCCGCGGCGCCGGCGCCGGTGCCTCCTCGGCCGCAGGCGCCTGCTTCGGGGCGGGCGCCGCCGCCTTCTTGGTGGTCTTGGCGGTGGTGGCCCGGGAGGCGGGGGTGGCGGACCGGGCGGCGGCGACCCGTCGGCGGGTGCTGGCCGAGCCGTCGACCACGACGGTCACCCCGGCCTCGGAGAGCGCCCGCAGGATCTTCTTGGCCTGGGCCGGAGTCACCTCGGCGGACTCGACGGTGCGCGCGAGCTGGGCCGACGTGAGCTGGCCGCCAGCGCTCTGCGCGTGGGCGATCAGGGTGTCGGTGAGCGAGCGAACGTCGGCGCCGGTCTGGCGGGGTTCTGTCACGAATGACCTTCCGGAGGCGAAGAGCGAGCACGGCCGGGTTCGTCCGACGCAGCGTGGGGCACCGCGCCGGGCGATGTGGTTGAGGAACCCCCGTGTCCCGTGCCGGCCGGTTGTCGGGCGGCCCGTGGCGCGTGGGCAGGGGTGAATTGTAACGCCGTCTGCGGCGATCATCCTGCGCCGCACGGCTGATCGGCGGCCGGGACCGCCGATTCGGTGCGCTTTTGGACTTTGTAAGGATGATACCTGCGCGGACGCCGGATACCTGGCCGTGCGGGAAGGGGACGGACATGGAGCGCTCGGCGCCACCGCCACCGCAGCTGCTGGAGATCGCGATCGAGGTGGCCCGGGGCGCTGCGGCCACCGCGTACCGGATGCGCACCGAGGGCGTCTCGGTGGCGGCGACCAAGAGCACCGTCACCGACGTGGTGACCGCAGCCGACCGGGCCGTGGAGCGCCAGATCACCGCCGAGCTGCGCCGGCTGAGGCCGGACGACGCCGTGCTGGGCGAGGAGTACGGCGCCGCGGCGAATGGCGACGGCCCCCGCCCCCGGGTGCGGTGGATCGTCGACCCGATCGACGGCACGGTCAACTACCTGTACGGCCTGACGCACTGCGGCGTGTCGATCGCCGCCGAGGTGGACGGCGAGGTGGTGGCGGGTGTGGTGCGCAACGTCCACACCGGCGAGGAGTGGACTGCGACAGTCGGCGGGGGCGCCTGGCGCGAGGGCCGGCGGTTGCAGTGCTCCACCGAGACCGAGCTCGGTCAGGCGCTGGTGATCACCGGCTTCGGCTATGACGCCGCGCGTCGGGTGCACCAGGCCCGGGTGCTGGCCGAACTGATCCCGCACGTACGCGACATCCGCCGCCTCGGCGCCGCTGCCGTCGATCTCTGCCTGGTCGCCGAGGGGCGGGCTGACGCCTTCTACGAGAAGGGCCTGGCGGCCTGGGACCAAGCCGCCGGCGCGCTGGTGGCAACCGAGGCCGGCCTGCGGGTTGGCGGGCTCAAGGGGCTGGCTCCCGGGCCGGAGATGGTCCTCGCCGCGCCGCCGACCCTGTTTGACGCGTTGCACGACCACCTGGCCGCGTTGGACGCCTCCGGCGGCCCCTGAGGCGGCCTGGTACCCGCTCGGCGGCCGAGGCGGGACCCGCGAGGCGGGACGCCGTCCGCGGCCCGTCAGCAGTCGGTCCGGGGCCGCACTGGTGGCCCGCCGTCGGCCGACAGCGGGCCGACGGTCAGTTGTCGACCACTACCGGGCAGGAGCCGGGCGGTGCCACCGGGGCGCCGAGGTCGCCCAACGACTGGTTGACCTCGGTCGTGGTGGCCAGCTGCTGGAAGTTGCCGCCCAGCACCACGTCGACGATGTCGTCCTCGCGCTTGGGGTTGTACTCCAGCTCGGCGTCGCCGAGGAAGTACGCCCGCAGCAGGTGCGCCGAGCCGACCCCCTTCGGGCCGTAACGCAGCACCGCCACGTCGTCGATCTTCTTCTTCTGGGTGGCTTCCTTCTGCACCTGGAAGTCGCGGTTGCGGAAGTCGCCCCCGACGTCGGCGGCCAGGCCGGGTCGGTCCGTACCGTTGAGCACGTTGATCTTGACGTTCATGCGGTCGCGGAGGGTGACGTCGGCGCGCGGCCAGTCGTCCGGGCAGCCCTCGCCGGCGCCGGCGTTACTCTGGGTGTCCCTGACCAGGGCCATGACCACGAAGACCAGGGCGATCACCGCCAGCAGGCCGACGACAACGAGTGCTCGCACTCGCGCAAAGCTCATCAGGGAACTCCCGGGCATCGGTGGGTGGCAGCGGCCGGCGATCGGGCCGTTCGTCGGCCGTCGGGTACGCCGCTGAGGTTAACGGGTGTCCGACCGTCGCGTGGAAACAGTCCGACATGCCGGCGCGCCACCGGAGAACGGGGTAGTACTACCCCTATCTTCGTGTCGCCTGAGTCACATTGGGAACAACTTCCCGTGCAGGGGCGTACATCTCAGCCACGAGGGCGGTATACATGCCTCGCCCAAAGGGGGGGTAGGGTTCCGCGCTCGCCGGGGAGATCCTCTGGCGGTCTGGTCCGAGCGGTCGTCGGGTCAGGTGGCCGACACAAGCGGTGGCCGGCCAGCGGAACCGAAACAGCGTCGTCCGGCGTTACAACCGGAAGCGACAACATCGAAATGGGAGAGTGAAACCGATGGCCACCGACTACGACGCCCCGCGCCGCGACGAGGTCGATCTCGGCGAGGACAGCCTGGAAGAGCTCAAGGCCCGGCGCGTCGACTCGCAGTCGGGCGCCGTGGACGTCGACGAGGCCGAAGTGGCTGAGAGCTTCGAGTTGCCCGGCGCCGACCTTGCCGACGAGGAACTGACGGTCAAGGTGCTACCGATGCAGCAGGACGAGTTCCGCTGCGCCCGCTGCTTCCTGGTGCACCACCGCAGCCAACTGGCGGTGGAACGCAACGGCGAGCTGATCTGCCGTGAGTGCGTCTGATCGCAGGGCGACGACCACGACCAGGGCGGCGACTCCCGAGTGGAGTCGCCGCCGCCCGGCTCGGCGAGCGCCACGCCGCACAACCTGGTTGACTCGGTAGCCATGAGCGAGCGAATCGGCCGGCTCGGTGCCGTGGTGCGGTCATGAGCGAGCACTCCGAGCGTGCCGAGGATCCGGACGAGCTGGGGAAGACCGTGGCGGCACTTACCGCCGACGAGATCGAGCCGGCGAAGCGGCGTCAACTGCTCACCCGCCTGGTCGGGCAGGCTCGGGCCCGTGGGGTCGGCGACCTGTTCAAGCCGAGGGCCGCGCTGCGCTGGATGGTGGACACGGTGGCGGAGATCGCCCCGCACGTGCCTGTCCGGGACCTGGCCACCCTCCGTCGGCATTTCCCCGGGCTGACCGACGAGGAACTGGCCGACCGGCTGGTCCGCAACGCGTCGCGGGCCACCGCGGGGGTCGGTGCTGCCGGCGGCGGAGCCTCGGCGGTGCAGTGGACGGTGACCCCGACCCTGCTGTCCGCCCCGGTACTGCTCGCCGCCGAGACGGTCGCGGTGGTGGCGGTGGAGCTGAAGTTGACCGGCGAGTTGCACGAGGTCTACGGCGTACCGCTGCCGGCCGGCGGCACCGAACGGACGATCGCGTTGGTGCAGGCCTGGGCCAGCCAGCGTGGCGTCAACCCGATGGTGCCGGGCGTCGGCGTGGGCGCCGTGCTGGGCACGGCCGCCCGGAACGAGCTGCGGGACACCCTGCTCAAGCGGTTCGGCCGCAACCTCACCACGCTGGGCCCCTTCCTGACCGGAGCCGCGGTGGCGAGCTACCTGAACCGGCGAGCCACCCGGACGTTGGCCGAACAGCTCCGCGGCGACCTGCGCCGGCAACGGCGTGTCCTGCCCGGCACGCCGCCCGCGCCGCCGGCCCTGCCCGGCTCGTCCTGATCGTCGACCGGGCGCTGTCGGCGGAAGCGCCGTCGGTCAGACCTGGTCGGATCAGCGTGCCGCGTCCCGCGCGGCCAGCAGGGCTTCGGCCAGTTCCACCGGGTGTCGCGAACTGATCACCCAGAACGGCGTAGGGTCGTCCGGATCGTTCAGGACCACCTGGACGGCACCGGGCACCCACGGGCGCTGGACGACGAACGCCAGCGGATCGGCGCCGACACCGAGCACCTCACGGCGACCCTCGGCATCCAGCGCGACGGCGTCGGCGACGAACCGGACGGGCAGCCGGGCGTCGTCGACCCGCAGCTCCCCGTCGGCCACCGCGACCCGGATCCGGCCCAACCAGGCCAGCCCGGCGACGGCGGCCGGCAGCAGCAGCGCGAAGGGCAGCCAGGCGCGCACACCGGCCGCGCCCATCCACACCTCCACCGCGAGCAGGCCGGCGGCCGCGAGCCCGGCGAACCACAACCACCAGGGCAACCGCAGACGCTCGGCGTACGCCGGGGGCGCCGAGACTGACGAGGGTGACGGTGACTGGCTCACTCGTGCCAGGGTACGGCGCGGCGGCCCCCGGGTACCGGGCAGGATGACAGGGTCACCCCAGCGGAACGGACGAAAGAGGGACATCGTGACCGACGTGGTGCCCGTGCCGGTCCGGCGGCTCGATCCCGAGCTGCCGATGCCGACGTACGCCCATCCCGGTGACGCCGGGGCCGACCTGGTGGCGGCTGCCGACGTGGAGCTGCCTCCCGGCGGTCGGGCGTTGGTGCCGACCGGCGTGGCGATCGCCCTCCCCGAGGGATACGTGGGCCTGGTCCATCCACGATCGGGGCTCGCCGCCAGACTCGGCGTGACGGTGCTCAACGCGCCCGGTACGGTCGACGCCGGCTACCGGGGCGAGATCCTGGTCAACCTGATCAACCATGATCGGGTCGCGTCGGTGAAGATCTCCCGGGGCGACCGGATCGCGCAGCTGGTTGTGCAGCGGGTGGAACGGGCGGTCTTCCAGCCGGTGGCCGAGCTGCCCGCGTCCGGACGCGGGACCGGTGGGCACGGCTCCACCGGCGGGCACGCCGGGCTGGTACCGCCGCCGGCCATGGACGGCGCGAACGGAAACGATGGCACCGTGAGTGCGAACAGCGGAGGTTGGACGCAGTGATCTTCTCCCGAAAGCGGGCCGCGGGACGGCACGCCCTTGACGAGCGGGCCACCAACATGCCCGAGACCGTCGAGGACGTCCCCTCGACCCCGGCCGAGCCGGCGCGCGGGCCGTACGACGTCACCGAGGCTCCGGCCGGGGTGCAGCGGCTCGACCTGGGCAGCCTGCAGATCCCGGCGGTGCCCGAGGTCGAGGTACGGGTGCAGGCCGACCAGCAGGGGGTGGTCCAGCAGATCGTGCTGGTGCACGGCCAGAGCGCCCTGCAACTCGGTGTCTTCGCCGCCCCGCGGTCCGAGGGGATCTGGGACGAGGTGCGCGAGGAGATCCGCCAGTCGCTGTTCGCCGACGGTGCCGCCGCTCAGGAGGTCACCGGTGAGTACGGCACGGAGTTGCACGCCCGGGTACGCACCGAGGACGGGCTGACCGATCTGCGGTTCGTCGGCGTCGACGGCCCGCGCTGGATGGTCCGTGCGGTCTACCAGGGCGCGGCGGCCACCGACCCGACCGCCGCCGGCCCGCTGGCCACCTGCTTGGACGGGTTGGTCGTCGACCGAGGGGTGGAGGCCAAGCCGGTACGTGAGCCGCTGCCGCTGCGGTTGCCACGCGAGGCGGGCGAGCAGGCCGCGGCGGGCGATTCGGCCACCGGACAGGCTGACGCCGCGTCGGCGTCCGGAAGCCGCTGACCGGCCAACGGCGGCCTGGCACCGGCGCGGGTGCCGGCGCGGCCGAACGAGCGCTTCCGTCGCGCCGGGAGGGGCCGTTCCGGCGTACGCTGACGGGTGCCGTGCCGGCGGTCGCCCGGCGGCGGTGGCTTCCGGCGCCAGCCGGCCGGCGTGGAGAGGATGACGCGGAGCTGATGACCACCGACGAGGGTCGGGGTTCGCTGCGGCGGATGTTGCGACGGCTGACCGCGAGCGAGGCCGAGATCGAGGCGCAGCAGTTGCAGCGGGAGAGCGCCCGCTGTGGCGCGGTGCCGGTGTTGCAGTGCGGGCGGGGGCAGGTGGTCTCGGTAAGCGGCCGACTGCGTACCGTCGTCTACACCCCGCGCACCAACCTGCCGGCGCTGGAGGCGGATCTCTACGACGGCAGTGACGTCGTGACCCTGGTCTGGCTCGGGCGGCGGCACATCGTCGGCATCGAGCCGGGGCGGCACCTGACGGCCCGCGGGCGGGTCGCGGTGCGCGACGACCGCAAGGTGATCTACAACCCGTACTACGAGCTGGAGCCGTCAAAGTGAACCTGCGGGCGTTGCGGATGGACAGCGGGCGATGACGACCGGACAACACCCGGCGACCCAGCCGGAGACCGGGCCGGCGGACGAGGAGCGGCTGCCCACCGTCGCCGAGCAGATGGCCGACCAGCTCGGCGGCTGGCGAGGGCTGGCCGAGTCCAGCATTCCGGTGGTGGTCTTCGTGATCGCCAACATCGTCACCGACCTGCGGCCGGCCGTGATCGCCTCGGTGGCGGTGGCGGTGCTGATCGGCGGGCTGCGGCTGGCTCAGCGCCGGCCGGTGCGGCACGCGGTCAACGGACTGTTCGGCATCGGGATCGGTGCCGCCATCGCCTGGCGTACCGGCGATGCGCGCGACTTCTACCTGCCGGGGATCCTCTACGGCATCGGCTACGGCCTGGCTCTGCTGTTGTCGGCAGTGATCCGCCAACCGCTGGTCGGCTGGATCTGGTCGGTGCTGGTGGCCAAGGGCAGCTCGCAGTGGCGTGACGATCCCCTGCTGGTCCGCACCTTCACCCGGCTGACCGTGCTGTGGGGAGTGGTCTGGCTGGCCAAGGTCGGCGTGCAGGCCGGCATCTACCTGGCGGCCCGCCGGTTCGACCAGCTCGGCGACGAGGCCGCCGCCGCCGACATGGAGACCGCCCTCGGGGTGGCACGGCTCGCGCTGGGCTACCCGCCCTATGTGCTGCTGTTGCTGATCACGGTCTGGACGGTGCGGCGGGTGACCCGCGAGCACCGGACGGAGCCGCTGCCGAGCTGAATGCCCGCCAGGCAGCAGTACCGCAACGGGTTGGCGGCGCGGCGGACCCTGCGCTCACAGCTTGGGCATCAGCGTGATTCCCGGGTGCGCTCGACGCTGTCCGGGCCGAGCACCACCGCCCGTACGGCGTCTTCCACCTCGGCGGTACAGACGAAGACCAACTCGTCGCCGGCCTCCAGTGGGTCGTCCGGGCTGGGCACCAGGACGCGCTTGCCGCGCAGGATCGCCACCAGCGCGGAGTCCCGGGGCAGTGGCACCTCACGCAGCGGGTGCCCCACGTAGGGCGCGGTCGGCGGCAAGGTGATCTCGACCAGGTTGGCCTCGCCCTGCCGAAACGTCATCAGGCGGACCAGGTCGCCGACGGTCACCGCCTCCTCGACCAGCGCGGCCATCACCCGTGGCTTGCTGACCGCCACGTCCACGCCCCACTGCTCGGTGAACAGCCACTCGTTCTCGGCCCGGTTGACCCGGGCGACCACCCGGGGCACCGCGAACTCGGTCTTGGCCAGCAGCGAGACCACGAGGTTGACCTTGTCGTCGCCGGTGGCCGCGACCACCACGTCGCAGCCGGCCAGCTCCGCCTCCTCCAGGCTGGCCAGCTCGCAGGCGTCGGCCAGCACCCACTCCGCATCCGGCACCCGGGCCGGCCGCAGCATCCGGGGCTGCCGCTCGATGAGCATCACCTGGTGGCCGTTCTCGATCAGCTCCTGGGCGATGGAGCGGCCCACGTTGCCGGCACCGGCGATGGCGACCCGCATGATCACTGACCCCCTTCCGGCGTCGCCGCCGCCGATGTGACCGTCGCCACCAGGTCGTCGGTGACCAGCATGAAAATCTGGTCACCCTCCTGCACGACGCTGGACGCGGTGGGCAGCGTGCCGATGCCGAAGCGGATCAGGTACGCCACGCGGGCGCCGGTCGCCTGCTCCAGGGCCCGCACCGGGCGGCCGATCCAGTCCTTGTGCACCGGCACCTCGACGATCGAGACGGTGCTGGTGGGATCACGGAAGATCTCCACGTTGCCTTCGGGCAGCAGGTGCCGCAGCATCCGGTCGGCCGTCCACCGGACGGTGGCCACGGTGGGGATGCCCAGCCGTTCGTAGACCTGCGCGCGGCGCTGGTCGTAGATGCGGGCCGCAACCCGCACCACGCCGAAGGTCTCGCGGGCCAACCGGGCCGAGATGATGTTGGAGTTGTCGCCGCTGGAGACGGCGGCGAAGGCGTCGGCCCGTTCGATGCCGGCCTGGCGCAGCACGTCGCCGTCGAAGCCGGCACCGGTGACCGTGACACCGGCGAAGTCGGGCCGCAGCCGGCGGAAGGCGTCGGCGTCCTGGTCGATGACCGCGACCGAGTGCCCCCGGGCCTCCAGGTTGTGAGCCAGGGTCGACCCGACCCGGCCACAACCCATGATCACGACATGCACGCTGCCTCCCACGGTGCGTACCGCTGCGCCTCGTCGCCTGCGAGCCTGCCACGTCGGGACCGCGGACGGGGACCGACGGTACTCCCGCTCCAGATCCGCCCGTACCCGGCCACCCCACGTGCCCGTTGTCGGTGGTCGTACGCTTGGCCGTTGTGGCCCGATCCACCTCCCTGCTGAAGCGGCTGCTCGTCGGCCGGCCGTTCCGGTCCGACCGGCTCAAGCACACCCTCCTGCCGAAGCGCATCGCCCTGCCCGTCTTCGCCTCGGACGCGCTGTCGAGCGTGGCGTACGCGCCGGACGAGATCCTGCTGATGCTCTCCATCGCGGGTGCCTCGGCGTTCGTGTTCTCGCCGTGGGTCGCCCTCGGCGTGGTCGTGGTCATGCTGACCGTGGTGGCCAGCTACCGGCAGAACGTGCACGCCTACCCGTCGGGCGGCGGCGACTACGAGGTGGCCACCGTGAACCTCGGCCCGCGTGCCGGGGTGGGGGTGGCCAGCGCGCTGCTTGTCGACTACGTGCTGACCGTCGCGGTGTCGGTCTCCTCCGGGGTGGCCAACCTCGGCTCGGTGATCCCCTTCGTGGCGACCCACAAGGTGCTCATCGCGGTCACCGCCGTGGTGCTGTTGACCGCGGTCAACCTGCGCGGGATCAGGGAGGCGGGCAGCGCGTTCGCCATCCCCACGTACGGTTTCATGATCGTTATTGTCGGCATGATCCTTACCGGGTTGGTCCGGATCGTCGTACTCGGCGAGGACCTGCGCGCCCCCAGCGCCGACCTGGTCATCGCCGCAGAGTGGCACGACACCACCGGCTGGGCGATGGCGTTCCTGCTGCTGCGCAGCTTCTCCTCCGGCTGCGCCGCGCTGACCGGCGTGGAAGCGATCTCCAACGGCGTGCCGGCGTTCAAGGCGCCGAAGAGCCGCAACGCCGCCACCACGCTGCTGATGCTGGGCCTGGTCGCGGTGACCATGCTGGTCGGCATCGTCTGGCTGGCCCGGCTCACCGGGCTGCAGTTCGTCGAGAACCCGGCCCTGCAGGTCGTTTCCGGACCCGAGGGGTACGTGCAGAAAACGGTCACCGCGCAACTCGGTGAGACGATCTTCGGGCCGGGCTCGGTGCTGCTGTTCCTGGTCGTCGGGGTGACCGCCACGATCCTGTTCGTCGCCGCCAACACGGCCTTCACCGGCTTCCCGGTGCTCGGCTCGATCCTCGCCCAGGACCGCTACCTGCCCCGGCAACTGCACACCCGGGGCGACCGGCTCGCCTTCTCCAACGGGATCCTCTTCCTGGCCGGTTTCGCGATCCTGTTGATCATCGGCTTCCAGGCCGAGGTGACCAAGCTCATCCAGCTCTACATCGTGGGCGTCTTCGTCTCGTTCACCCTCTCCCAGGCCGGGATGATCCGGCACTGGAACCGGCTGCTGCGCAACGAGCGCGACCCGCAGGTGCGCAGCCGAATGCTCCGGTCCCGGGCGATCAACACCTTCGGCATGGCGATGACCGGCGCGGTGCTGGTGATCGTGTTGATCACCAAGTTCCTGCTCGGCGCCTGGATCGCCATCGTCGCGATGGGCCTGATCTACGTACTGATGCTGGCCATCCGCCGGCACTACAACCGGGTGGCGGTCGAACTGGCCCCGGACGACGGACGGCCGGTACTGCCGGCCCGCAACCACGCGATCGTGCTGGTCAGCAAGTTGCACCAGCCCACCCTGCGGGCGGTGGCGTACGCGCAGGCCACCCGGCCGGACACCCTCACCGCGGTGACCGTCAACGTAGACGACCACGACACCCGCCAGTTGCAGGCCGACTGGGACCGGCGGGAGGTGCCGATCCCACTGACCGTGATCGACTCGCCGTATCGGGAGATCACCCGCCCGATCCTGAACTACGTGGCCGGGGTACGCCGGGAGTCGCCGCGCGACGTGGTCACCGTCTTCATCCCCGAGTACGTCGTGGGTCGCTGGTGGGAGAACCTGTTGCACAACCAGAGCGCGCTGCGGCTCAAGGGCCGGCTGCTGTTCGAGCCCGGGGTGATGGTGACCAGCGTGCCGTGGCAGCTCGCCTCGACGGCCGGCAAGGACCTGGACCGGATGGACGCCACGCTCGGCCGTGGGCCGGTCCGTGGTCCCCGGGCGGCGCGCGGTGCCACCCTGCCCCCGTCTGCTCCGCCGCCGGGCCCGGAACGCGAACCGTCGGACGGGGAACCCCGGTGAGCGAGCGGGTCGTCGGGCTCGGCGTGACGAGCGGGTTGGAGGAGGCCGAGCGGGTCGAACTGACCGTGGCGGCGGTCGCCCCCGGTGGACACTGCGTGGCCCGGGTGGACGGCCAGGTGGTCTTCGTCCGGCACGCCCTGCCGGGCGAGCGGGTGTTGGCAGAGGTGACCGAGGTGCACCGCGGTTTCGTCCGGGCCGACGCGGTCACCGTGCTGGAGGCGGCACCGGAGCGGGTCGACCCGCCCTGCCCGTACGCGCGACCGGGGCGCTGCGGCGGATGCGACCTGCAACACGTCGCCCCCGACGCCCAGCTGCGCTGGAAGGAGGCGGTGGTCCGCGAGCAGCTCGTCCGCCTCGGCGGGCTGGACGAGGCCCGGTGTGACGAGCTGGACCTGCGGGTGACGGCGTTGCCGGGCGGTCCGCTCGGCTGGCGGTCCCGGGTCCGCTACGCGGTCGACGCGGCGGGTCGTGCCGGGCTGCTCAAGCACCGCTCCCACGAGGTGGTGCCGGTCGACCGCTGTCTGATCGCCCATCCGGCGATCCAGGAGCTGCCGGTGCTCACCGCCGCCGGGGTGAGCTGGCCGGACGCCGAGGCGGTGGAGACCGTCGCCAGCACCGGCGGGGACGTGGCCGTGACCGCCGTGGCGGCCGGGGTCGGTCGCCGGGTCAGCGGCCCGGAACGGATCCGGGAGCGGGCCGCC
Source organism: Verrucosispora sp. WMMD573 (assembly GCF_027497175.1). Lineage (NCBI taxonomy): Bacteria > Bacillati > Actinomycetota > Actinomycetes > Micromonosporales > Micromonosporaceae > Micromonospora > Verrucosispora sp. WMMD573. The sequence goes on from NZ_CP114901.1 coordinate 3,081,005, forward strand.
GGCCGCGAGTGGGTGCTGCCCGCCCCGTCGTTCTGGCAGGTGCACCCCGCCGCCGCGGACGCCCTGGTCGACGCGGTGCTGGAGCTGGCAGCCCCCCGGCCGGGGGAGCGGGCCTGGGATCTCTACGGTGGCGCCGGCCTGTTCGCTGCCGCGCTTGCCGGTCGGGTGGGCGAAACCGGGCGGGTCACCCTGGTCGAGGCGGCCGGTGACGGCGTCGCGGCGGCCCGGGAGAACCTGCGCGACCTGCCCACCGTCGAGGTGGTGGCGGCCCGGGTGGAGACCGCTCTGGCCCGTCGCCGCATCACCGGCCCGGTCGACGTGGTGGTGCTCGATCCGCCCCGGACGGGGGCCGGCGCGCGGGTGGTACGCGACGTGGTGGCCGCCGGGCCGCGCGCGGTGACGTACGTCGCCTGTGATCCCGCCGCGTTCGCCCGGGACGTACGGGTCTTCGCCGAGTTGGGGTGGCGACTGGCGGCGTTGCGCGGGTACGACCTGTTTCCGATGACCCGGCACGTGGAGCTGGTCGGGCTGCTGGTGCGGGACTGACCAGGCGCTCAGTCCCGATGGTCGCCGCGCCCGGGCTGCGAGGTGCGCGAGTGCCGATAGACTCTGCGGTCATGAGTGTTGAAGAGGACACGGCCAACCACGGCCGGCTGCTGGCCACGGTGCACGGTCCCCAGGACGTCAAGCGGATGTCCGCCACCGAACTGGACATCCTCGCCGCCGAGATCCGCGACTTCCTGATCGCCAAGGTGTCGCGTACCGGTGGGCACATCGGGCCCAACCTGGGCGTGGTGGAACTCACCCTGGCCCTGCACCGGGTCTTCGACTCTCCCCGGGACCGGCTGCTGTTCGACACCGGCCACCAGGCGTACGTCCACAAGATCGTTACCGGCCGGCAGGGCGGGTTCGACCAGCTGCGCCAGCGGGGCGGGCTCTCCGGTTACCCCAGCCAGGCCGAGAGCGAGCACGACCTCATCGAGAACTCGCACGCCTCCACCGCCCTGTCGTACGCCGACGGGCTGGCCAAGGCGTACGCGCTGCGCGGCGAGTCGCGCAGCGTCGTCGCCGTGGTGGGTGACGGGGCACTGACCGGCGGCATGTGCTGGGAGGCGCTGAACAACATCGCCGCCACCGACAACCCGCTGGTCATCGTGGTCAACGACAACGGCCGCTCGTACGCCCCGACGATCGGCGGTCTGGCCCACCACCTCTCGACGCTGCGGCTCAACCCCGGCTACGAGAAGGTCCTGGACGCCGTCAAGGACGCCCTCGGGTCGACCCCGCTGGTCGGCAAGCCGATGTACGAGGTGCTGCACGCGGTCAAGAAGGGCATCAAGGACGCGGTCGCCCCGCAGGCGATGTTCGAGGACCTCGGCATCAAGTACGTCGGCCCGGTCGACGGGCACGACCTGGCTGCCGTCGAGACGGCCCTGCGGGCGGCGAAGAACTTCGGCGGCCCGGTGATCGTGCACGCGGTGACCCGCAAGGGCTACGGCTACCGCCCCGCCGAGGAGGACGAGGCGGACTGCTTCCACAGCCCGGGCGCCTTCGACATCGCCGACGGCAAGGCCACGGCCGCACCATCGGTGAAGTGGACCCACGTCTTCGCCGACGAGCTGGTCGCGATCGCGGACCAGCGGCCCGACGTGGTGGGCATCACCGCGGCGATGGCCGAGCCGACCGGCATCGCGAAGCTGGCCCGCAAGTACCCGGAGCGCACCTACGACGTGGGCATCGCCGAGCAGCACGCCGCCACCTCGGCGGCCGGCCTGGCACTCGGCGGGCTGCACCCGGTGGTGGCGGTCTACGCGACCTTCCTCAACCGGGCGTTCGACCAGGTCGTGCTGGACGTGGCGATGCACAGGCTGCCGGTGACCTTCGTCCTGGACCGGGCCGGGATCACCGGCCCCGACGGGCCGAGCCACTACGGCATCTGGGACATGTCGGTCTTCGGGGTGGTACCGGGCCTGCGGATCGCGGCGCCCCGGGACGCCGCCACGCTCCGCGAGGAGCTGCGCGAGGCGGTCGCCGTGGACGACGGCCCCACCATCGTCCGCTTCCCGACCGGTGCGGTCGCCGCCGATCTGCCCGCCGTGCGGCGGGTCGGGCCGGTCGACGTGCTGGCGGAGTCGGCGCGTACCGACGTGCTGCTGGTCGCGGTGGGTGCCTTCGGTCAGCTCGGCATGGAGGTCGCTGCCCGGGTCGCCGAGCAGGGTTACGGGGTCACCGTGGTCGACCCGCGCTGGGTGCGTCCGATCCCGGCGGAGCTGGTCGAGCTGGCCACCGAGCACCGGCTGGTGGTCACGATCGAGGACGGCGTACGGTCCGGCGGGGTGGGCGACGCGCTTGCCCAGGCCATGCGGGACGCCGACGTCCGGGTGCCGCTGCGGGACCTGGGCGTGCCGCCCGGGTGGTATCCGCACGGTTCCCGCAACCAGCTCCTGACCGACCTCGGCCTGACCGCCCAGGACGTGGCCCGCGACGTCACCGGCTGGATCTCCCGCCTCGACACCGAGCCGGTCGACCCACCCCACCTCGCCACCAACCCCACCCCCAACTGACCCACCCGCCCCCGCCTCCCTGCCCCGCGCGGGTGCCGCGCGGCGTTGATCATGAAGTTGTTGTCACTGCGTCCGGCGTGGCGCGACAACAACTTCATGATCAACGCGTGCGGACGGAGGGGGGGTGGGGGAGGTGGGGGAGGGGGGTGGGGTGGGGTGGGGGAGGGGTTAGCGGTGGGGGGAGCCGGTGGAGCGGTAGTGGGTCTTTTCGTCGGCGGCGAGGCTGAAGGTTTCGCGGCGCTCGGGCAGTGGGGCCACCACCAGTCCGGGGCGGTCGACCAGGCGGGTCGTGTCCGGCGGCACCGACAGCGTGGTGTCCTTGGTGGCACGCCAGCTCAGCACGACCAGCGGCTGGTCCGGAACCGGCAGCTCGTAGACCTGCAACGGGTTCGTCCGGTCGGCGGGGGAGAGCACCACCGGGCCGTCGTCGGCGGGTCGGTACACCACCGCGCTCATCGTGCCCTCGGCGCTCTCCCAGGTGAGCTGCTCCAACTCGGCCGGCTCGCCACCGTCGAGCGACAGCTCGCCGAGCGTACGCACGGCGAGTTTAGCCATCGGCCAGGACGCCGGCACCGACTGCGGCACGTCCCGGTCACCGGCACGCCGGAGGATGCTGCCGAACGGGCCGTCCTCGCCGGCCAGCAGGCAGGTGTCGAGGCCGGTCAGGGCGCGCCGGCCGGAGCCGCTCTCGTCGCGTACCAGCGGGTAGCGGGGGGCGGTGATGCCGGTGCCGAGGTCGAGTAGCCGATCGGTGGCCCGGCCCCGGGGCAGCGACTCGGTGGAGCGCAGGGTGGCGGTGACGGTCACCGCTCGGCACCGGGGCACCTCGACCGGGTCGGTCAGGCCGTCGCGGTCGGACAGGATGCGGCCGCTCGGCCCGACCAGTCGCCGAACCCGCTCGGAGGTCAGATAGCGTCGGCCGTCGGCGGCTTGGACCGGCAACACGTCGGAATAGACCAGGTAGCCGGGATCGGTGTACTCGGTGGCGTGACTGACCGTGTACCGGTCGCCGTCGCCGGTGAGTTGAAGCAGCCAGGACGCGGCCTCACCGGGCACCGACGCGGCGACCAGGGCCAACGGCCTGCCGTCGACCGCACCGGAGAAGAGGATCCCGGACGAGGGTACGTGCACCCGGTCGTCCACGGGCGAGCGCCAGTCGCGTACCGCCTCGGTGACGGCGGCGGTCGCCGCGGTGTCCTCGGCGAGTGAGCCGCGGGGCGGCCACACCGTCAGGGAACCGTCCATGCTGTCATAGCCGACCCGCAGGTCCCGTGCCTGACGCTCGACGACCGGCCCGCAGGCGGTGGCGGCGATCAGCAGGGTGGACAGGCCGGTGGCGGTCAAGCCGCGCCAACGGGCTGGAGCCACCTGTCACGCCCCCGATCGGATCGCGTCGTCGTGTCGGAGGGCAATAGTACGAGACGTTCCGTCGCCGCTTCGGGTCGCCATACGCTGCGTCGCGTGGCCACCACACCGACCACAGGGGACACCGCGTTGACTTGGGGCATTTTCCCCACTCGGGTAGACTCCGCCGACTGTGACGCCTGCCGAGACCCGCGCCGCCGCGCTGCCGAGATCCGCCGACGTCGCCGACTCTCCCTCCGAAGTCGTCACCGTCGGTGATCAGCCGCACGACCGCGTGCGGTCCGCGCCGGGGGCCACCACGTCCGCCGCCGAGCCGGCCGTGGCGGAGGCCGCAGCGATCGACGGGGCGGCACCCGCGACCGAGGCCCCGGCACCCGCGACCGAGGCCCCGGCACCCGCGACCGAGGCCCCGGCACCCGCGACCGAGGCCCCGGCACCCGCGACCGAGGCGCCGGTCACGGAGGCGCCGATCACCGAGGCACCCGCGACCGGGGGTGGGACGGACCGGCAGTTGACGGAGACCGCACCGGCCGACGGTACGCGGGGCGCCGATGCCGCCGATGCCGCTCCGGAGCGCCGACGCCGGTGGACGCCCCGGCGACGGGACCTCGCGGTCTTCGGCGGGTTCCTGCTGACCGCGCTCTGGGTGACCAGCCAGATCTGGATGGACCCGGCCGGTCGGGTGGCCTCGCTCTACAGCAGTGACCCGGCGCAGGTGCAGTTCTTTCTCGCCCACTCGGTGCGGGTGGTGCTGCACGGGGAGTTTCCCTTCTTCACCGAGCAGTTCAACTATCCCGACGGGGTCAACCTGATGGCCAACACGGCCATCCTCGCCCTGGGTATCCCGATGGTGCCGGTGACCCTGCTGTTCGGGCCGGCCGTGACGTTCGTACTGCTGGTGACGCTCGGTCTCGCCGGGACCGCCTCGGCCTGGTATTTCGTGCTGTCCCGGCACGTGGTGCGCAACCCGCTCGCCGCGGTGGTGGGTGGCTGGTTCTGCGGCTTCTCACCGGCGATGTTGTCGCACGCCAGCTGGCACCCGAACATCATCAGCCAGTTCCTGCTGCCGTTCATCGTGTGGCGGGTCATGGTGATCACCCGATCGACCCGGCCGTACCGGGACGGCGCGCTGCTGGCCCTGCTGGTCACCGCCCAGGCGTTCATCAACGAGGAGATCCTGCTCTTCACCGCGATGGGCTGCGGGATCTTCCTGATCGCGGTGGTCGTCCAGCGGCCCGGGCTCTGGTCGGCGGCCTGGCGGCCGTTGGTCAAGTCGCTGGTCACCTGCACGGTGATCGCCGGCGCGCTGTTGGCGTACCCGCTGTACATCCAGTTCGCCGGCCCGATGGCGTACCACGGGCTCAGCGACGCCGTCCGTGACTACGGCAACGACATCGCCGCGTACTTCGCCCCCGGTTCGCCCACAATCGGCGGCAACCAGCGGGCGAACGTCAATCTCGCGCCGAACTACTCCGAGGAGAACGCCTTCTTCGGGTGGAGCCTGGCGTTGATCGCGGTCGGCATCGTGCTCTGGCTCCGACGGGAGGTGCTGATCCGGGCGCTCGCCGCGACCGCCGCCTTCTACACGATTCTGTCCCTCGGTGAGCGGATCAGCTGGTGGGACCGGGAACTGGTCGTCGGGCCGTGGGAGTGGCTGGTCCGGCTGCCGCTGCTCGACGCGGTGGTGCCGACCCGGTTCGGCATGATCACCGGCGTGGTGGTGGCGATCCTGCTGGCTCTGGCCATCGAGCGGACCAGCACCCTGTCCATGGACCGGCGGACCGTGCGTACGCTCACCGCCGCCGGTCTGGTGCTCGCGTTGCTGCCGATCACCCCGATGCCGCTGCCGATGACCTCCCGCCCGCCGGTGCCGGACTTCATCACCTCCGACCGGTGGCGCGCCTACGTCGGGCCTGACCAGACCCTGGTGCCGATCCCGGTGCCGAGCATGGGCAACACCCACGGCATGCGCTGGGCCGCCGCCACCAACCTCGACTTCAAGATCCCCGGTGGCTACTTCCTCGCCCCACGTAACGGCAACACCGGCGACCCGGGTCGCTTCGGTGGCCGGCCCAGCGGCATCGGGAAGCTACTGGAAGAGGTCGCCACCACCGGCCGGACGCCGCAACTGGACGACCGGCAGCGGCGTCGGTCCCTGGACGAGTTGCGGCACTGGCGGGCGGCGATCCTCGTGCTGCCGGTCCGGCAGCCGCACTCGGAGCCGCTGCGGCAGACCGTCGAGCAACTGGTCGGACCGGCCCGGCTCGAACTGGACGTCTGGGTGTGGGACGTACGGTCACTCACCGACCCCCGGGTCTGATGTCGCTCGGTACCGTCGAGCGGGACGTGCCGGCCCGCACCACCGGTCGCCGTTGGCGGCTCCGCCCGCGTACGCCCGACCTGGTGGTGGTGGCCGGCTATCTGGCGCTGGCCGGCTGGCTGACCAGCCGGCAGTGGGGCCGGCCGGACCGGCTCTTCCACCAGGCCGGCGACCAGATCCTCTTCGAGTGGATGCTGGCCCACGCCGCCCGTGCGGTGGCCGGCCTGGACAATCCGCTGTGGAGCGACGCGCTGAACGCGCCCGGGGGGTTGAACTTGATGGCCAACACCTCGGTGCTCGGCCTGGGCGTCCCGTTGGCCCCGGTCACGCTGCTGTTCGGCTCGCAGGTGGCGTTCGCGGTGGCGGTGGTCGGCTGCCTGGCCGGCACGGCCACCGCCTGGTACGTGCTGCTGCGCCGCCGCCTGGTCGAGTCCCGGCTGGCCGCCGCGCTCGGCGGGCTGGTCTGCGGCTTCGCCCCGGGCATGGTCGCGCAGGCCGGATCGCACCTGCACATGGCCGCCCAGTTCCTGGTGCCGGTGATCCTGGCACTGGTGTTCGCGCCCGTCCCGGCAGATCCGACAGCGGCACCGATGGGCGCCTGGGCACGGGTGTGGCGGCCCGGTGCGCTGCTCGGTCTGGTCGTGACGTACCAGGCGTTCCTCGGCGAGGAGGTGCTGCTTCTGGTGGCGCTCGCCGCCGGTGTCCTCGTTCTCGGGTACGCGCTGGCCGACCGGGCCGCCGCACGCCGGCTCGCCCCGGTCACGGCCGGCCGGATCGCGGTCGGTGCGGTGGTCGCGACGGCCCTGCTGGCCTACCCGCTGTGGTTCCAGTTCTTCGGCCCCGGCCACTACCGGGGGATGCCGTTCCACGCGTACGGCTTCCAGTTGGACGCCGCCTCGTTCACCGCCACGGCCCGGCAGACCGTCTTCGGCGACCATCGCCTGCCCGCCCTGTTGGCCCCCAACGCGACCGAGGAGAACTCCTTCTTCGGGCCGGGTCTGCTGGTGTTGGCCGTGGTCGTGACGGTGTGGCTGTGGCGTCGACCGCTGGTCCGGGCCCTCGCCGCCTGCGGGCTGGTGTTCGCCCTGCTCTCCCTCGGCCCCCGGGTACGCCTCGACGGATCGTTGACGGAGCTGCCCGGTCCGTACCGGCTGATCGCCGAGCTGCCGCTGCTCGACCATGTGGTGCCGGCCCGGTTCGCGCTGGTCTGCGTGCCCGTGCTGGGCATCCTGCTCGCCCTCTCGGTGGACCGGGTACAGCGGCAGTCGACCCCCGCCGGCGCGCAACCGGACGCGGTGCCGGTGCGACTGCTCTGGGCCGGTGCGGTGGCCGCCGCGCTGCTGCCGTTGGCACCGACCCCGATCCGCACCGTGCCGAATTGGCAGGTCCCGGCGTTCGTGGCGGAGGGGACCTGGCGGGCGTACGTGCCGGCGGGGCGGACGGTGGTGCCGGTGCCGCCGGTGACCAACGCGGGTCAGAGCCCGGCGATGCTCTGGTCCGCCCGGACCGGGCTGGCCTTCACCGCTCCGGGTGGATTCTTCATCGGCCCTCGTTCCCCGGACGATCCGACGGCCCGCTGGGGCGCGCCGGACCGGCCCACCTCATTGCTGTTGCGCCGGGTGGCCGACACCGGCGAGATGCCGCCGATCAGCGAGACCGACCGCCGGCAGGCGGTGGCCGACCTGCGGCACTGGCGGGCGGCCGTGGTGGTGCAGGGTGGACTGCACCACGGTGACCCGGTGCGCCGGACGGTCGAGGCCCTGCTCGGGCCCGCCCGGGAGATCGGCGGCGCGCTCGTCTGGGACGTCCGGCCCCTCGTGGGTTGACGCGTCCGGCGGGGGCTCCGGCGGCAGGTGGCACACTCGTCGGGGTGAGTGACGTGGCCGCATCGCCGGCGGAGGGCGAGCTGGAGAGTGTCAGTCTGGTGGAGCTCGCCGTCTCCCGGTTGACCCAAGAGATTCTCAGCGGTCGCAGTGATCCCGGTGAACGGCTGGTGGAGGAGCAACTGACCCGGCGGCTCGGCATCAGCCGGGCACCGCTGCGCGAGGCGCTGCGGCTGCTGGCGCAGCGGGGGCTGGTCGAGCACGTGCCGCGCCGGGGCGTCCGGGTCGCCACCCTGTCGGACCGCGACGTGCGAGAGCTGTACGAGCTGCGCGACGTGCTGGAACGATTCGCGGTCCGGTCGGCGATCCCGGTGCAGCGGGAGAGCGATCTGGCCGGGCTGCGGGCGGCGTTGGACCAGATGCGGGAGGCCACCAGGACCGGTGACCGACTGGCGGTCGCCGAGTCGCATCGGGCGTTCCACGTCGCGCTGGTGGCGCTGGCCGGCAATCGACAACTCTCCGCGGTGTACGACTCGATCCTGGTGAAATTGCAGCTCTACATGGCGATCAACCTGCGTCGCGAGGCAGAGGTGGCGCAGCCGCACGACGGCGTCCACCGGCACGAGCGACTCTGCGAGGCGGTCGCGGCCGGTGACCCGGAGCTGGTGCTCGCCGTGCTGTCCGAGCACGGGGCACGGTCGTACCTCGGGTAGCTGCACCGGCTGGCCGTCACGGCGTCGTTACGTACCGCGCGGCTCGCCGAAACACAACTGTCGACAATCGACTGTATGCCAGAGCGGATCGGATCGATCTCGGAGTTGCGGTCGGCGTACCGCCGCGGCGACCTGACCCCGACCGACCTGGCGGAACTGGTCCTGGCCGGGCTGTCCGGAGCGGACGGTGGGCCGGTCTGGATCAGCACCGTGTCGGCCGGCCAGCTCCTCGCCCGCGCCGAGCGGCTGACCGCCACCACCGATCCCGCGACCCTGCCGCTGTACGGGATTCCGTTCGCGGTCAAGGACAACATCGACGTCGCCGGCATGATCACCACGGCCGGCTGCCCCGACTTCGGGTACTCAGCCGCCGAGGACGCGCCAGTGGTGCGCCGGCTGCTCGACGCCGGTGCCCTGCTCGTCGGGAAGACCAACCTCGACCAGTTCGCCACCGGCCTGACCGGGGCACGGTCCCCGTACGGCAGCTGCGAGAGCGTCTTCGGTGGTGGGCTGATCTCCGGCGGCTCCAGCTCCGGCTCGGCCCTCGCGGTCGCCGTCGGCCAGGTCAGCTTCGCGCTGGGTACGGACACCGCCGGCTCCGGCCGGGTGCCGGCGGCGCTGAACGGGATCGTCGGCCTCAAGCCCACCCGGGGCCTGCTCAGCACCGCCGGCGTGGTGCCGGCCTGTCGTTCGCTCGACTGCGTCTCGGTCTTCACCACCAACGTCGCGGACGCGGTGGACGTGCTGCACACCGCGCGCGGGGTCTCGGCGGCCGACCCCTGGGGGCGTCCGCTGCCGGCGGAGCGGGTGGTGGCCCGCATGCCGGGCACGCTACGCCTCGGCGTACCCCGCGCAGAAGACCTGGAGTTCTTCGGCGACGCGGGACAGGCGGTCCGATTCGCCGTGGGCGTGCAGGCGCTGCGGGGTCTGGTCAGCCAGGTCGGCTCGGTACCGTTGCAGAGCTTCTTCGAGGCGGGAGAGCTGCTCTACCAGGGGCCGTGGGTGGCCGAGCGACTCGCCGGGCTGGACGGCTTCCTGCGGGAACATCCCGAAGCTGTCCTGGCGGTCACCCGCAGCGTGCTGGAGACCGGCCGGCGCTACGACGCGATCGACGTCTTCCGTGGCCAACACCGGTTGCGCGAGTTGCGGGCCCGGGTCGACCAGCTGTGGCACGAGGTCGACGTGCTGGTGGTGCCCACCGTCGGTACGACCTTCACCCTCGACGAGATCGCCGAGGACCCGATCGGCCGCAACATGACGCTCGGCCGCTACACCCAGTTCGCCAACCTGCTCGACCTGGCGGCGGTGACCGTGCCCAACGGGTTCACCGCGGCGGGCCGGCCGGCGAGCCTGACCCTGCTCGGCCCCGCGTTCAGCGACACCACCCTGGCCCACCTCGCCGCCGCCCTCACCGCTGCGACGCAGGCGACCCCCGACGCCGCCGCGACCCGAGCCACCCCCGAGGCCGCCGCCGGGCGAGCCGCCACCGGGGTCGCCGCCGGCACCGTCCCGGATCAGCCCGCGCCCGAGGCGGTGTCGACGCCTGTCACGGTCGGGGTCCGCTCGCCGGCCGCGGGCACCGCCTCGGCGACCGGGCCGGCGCAGGTGCTGATCGCCGTCGTCGGACGGCACCTGGCCGGCGAGTCCCGCAACCGGGAGTTGACCGAGCGGGGAGCAACCCTCGCCGGTGCCGCGCGTACCGCGCCGCGCTACCGGCTCTACCGCCTGGAGACGGCCGACGGCGAAGGGCTGCCCGGCCTGGTCCGGGTCGCCGACACCGACCCGGACGGACATCCGATCGAGGTCGAGCTGTGGCGACTGCCGGTGGCCGCCGTCGGCGAGCTGCTGTCCGGGGTGCCGGTGCCGCTCTCGCTGGGCTGGGTCCGGCTGCACGACGGGCGGGACGTGCTCGGCTTCCTCTGCGAGGCGTACGCCGTCGACTCGGGAGCCGAGGACATCAGCGCTGCCGGCGGGTGGCGGGCCTACCGCCGGGCCACCGCACACCGGAGTTGACCAACGGAGGAGGAGAGGATGGGCAGGATCGGGCCGGTAACGGCGAACCCCTACCCGTGGCCGTACGACGGCTCGGCCGACACCGCGCGTACCGCACTGCTCTGCATCGACTGGCAGACCGACTTCTGCGGCCCGGGCGGCTACGTCGACGCGATGGGCTACGACCTCGGCCTCACCCGGGCCGGTCTGCCGGCCACCGCCCGGCTGCTGGAGCATGCCCGGTCGCTCGGCATGCTTGTCGTGCACACCCGGGAGGGCCACGACCCCGACCTGTCCGACCTGCCGGCGAACAAGCGCTGGCGGTCCGCGCAGATCGGTGCCGAGATCGGCGCGGCCGGCCCGTGCGGCCGGATCCTGGTGAAGGGCGAGCCCGGCTGGGAGATCGTGCCCGAGGTCGCCCCGGTGCCCGGCGAGGTGATCGTCGACAAACCCGGCAAGGGTGCCTTCTACGCCACCAATCTCGACCTGGTGCTGCGTACCCGGGGCATCACCCACCTGATCCTCACCGGCATCACCACCGACGTCTGCGTACACACCACGATGCGTGAGGCGAACGACCGGGGCTACGAGTGCCTGATCCTCGCCGACTGCACCGGGGCGACCGACAAGGACAACCACGACGCCGCGCTGCACATGGTGACCATGCAGGGCGGCGTCTTCGGCTGCGTCGCCACCTCCGACGCCGTCATCGCCGCCACGACCAGGTGAGGTGAGCCATGTTGACAGTTGCCGCAGCGCGGCCCTTCCCGTACACCTTCGACCCTGCGACCACCGCGCTGCTCGTCATCGACATGCAGCGCGACTTCCTGGAGCCCGGCGGCTTCGGTGAGAGCCTGGGCAACGACGTCGGCCAGCTGCGGCGGACCATCGCACCCCTGACGGCGCTGCTGGCCGGTGCCCGCGCCGCCGGGCTGACGGTCGTGCACACCCGGGAGGGGCACCTGCCCGACCTCTCCGACTGCCCACCGGCCAAGCTCAACCGGGGCCTGCCGAGCAAACGCATCGGCGACCCGGGGCCCAAGGGGCGGATTCTCATCCGGGGAGAGTACGGCCACGACATCGTCGACGAGTTGGCGCCGTTACCCGACGAGCCGGTCGTCGACAAGCCGGGCAAGGGCGCCTTCCACGCCACCGGCCTGGACGCCCTGCTCGCCGGGCGGCACATCCGGAGTCTGCTGGTCACCGGGGTCACCACCGAGGTGTGCGTGCACACCACGGTCAGGGAGGCCAACGACCGCGGGTACGAGTGCCTCGTGCTCGCCGACTGCGTCGGGTCCTACTTCCCCGAGTTCCACCGGGTGGGGCTCGACATGATCGCCGCCCAGGGCGGCATCTTCGGGTGGGTGGCCGACTCGACGGACGTGCTCGCCCTGCTGCCCACCACCCCCGTGTTGCAATCCTCCTCCTGACCGGGAGCAGCCATGGTCCCCACCCGCCCCTCCGTCGTGCCACTGCCGTACTGGGTGCGCGGCGACACCAACGCGTTCTTCGGCTTCGGCGTCAACGTCCTGGTCAACGTGCTCACCCTGACCGGGCTCTGCCTCTTCGTGGTGAACCTGCCCGAGCGGGAGGTGTTCGGCACGATCCTGCCGGCCCTCGGTATTGCCCTGGTCGCGGGCAACATCTACTACACCCACCTGGCCCGTCGGCTGGCCCGTAGGGAGGGCCGCTCCGACGTGACCGCCCTGCCGTACGGGCCGAGCGTGCCGCACATGTTCATCGTCATCTTCGTCATCATGCTGCCCATCTACCTCAGCACCGGTGACCCGGTTCGTGCCTGGGAGGCGGGGCTGGCCTGGGCCTTCATCATCGGCGTGATCGTGCTGATCGGCGCGTTCGTCGGCCCGTACATCCGCCGCTACACGCCGCGTGCGGCGCTGCTCGGCACGCTCGCCGGCATCTCCATCACCTTCATCTCGATGAATCCGGCGGGCCAGATGTGGCGGCTGGCCTGGATCGCCCTGCCGGTCCTCGCGCTGCTGCTGATCGGTCTGCTGACCGACGTGAAACTGCCGTTCAATTTCCCGATCGGGCTGGCCGCGCTGCTGCTCGGCACGGCGATCGGCTGGATCGGCGGGGCGATGTCGGTGCCGGACGTCACCTCGGCGGCCCGGGACATCGCCTTCGCCTTCCCCACCTTCCAGCTCGATCTGCTGCTGCGCGGGCTCTCCGACATGGCACCGCTGCTGGCGACCGCGATCCCGCTGGGGGTCTACAACTTCACCGAGGCGATGACCAACGTGGAGAGCGCGGCCACCGCCGGGGACAACTACAACCTGCGCAGTGTGCTACTCGCCGACGGGGCCGGCGCGGTCATCGGCTCCGCCCTCGGCTCGCCGTTCCCGCCGGCGGTCTACGTCGGCCATCCGGGTTGGAAGGCCGCCGGTGGGCGTACCGGCTACTCGATGGCGACCGGGATCGTCATCGCGCTGCTCTGCTTCCTGGGCATGTTCTCCCTGCTCGGGGCGATCTTCCCGACTGCGGCGATCGTGCCGATCCTGCTCTACATCGGGTTGCTGATCGGTGCCCAGGCGTTCCAGGCGACGCCCCGGGCACATGCTGCGGCGGTGGTGGCGGCCCTGATACCCAACATCGCCGCGTGGGCGACCGGGCAGATGAACAACGCCCTGGCAGCGGCCGGCACCACCGCCGCCGAGGTCGGCGACGAGGCGTTGGCCGGCGCCGGGGTGGTCTACGACGGCCTGCGGATCCTCGGCGAGGGCGCCATCCTCGCTGGTCTGGTGCTCGGCGCGATCGTCGCCTTCATCATCGACAAACGCTTCGTCCAGGCGGCGATCTTCGCCGCCTCGGGCGCGGTGCTCGCCTTCATCGGTCTGATCCACGGCGAGGAGGTGCGGTGGAACGCCAACGGACAGGTGGCGCTGGGCTACCTCTTCGTGGCGGTGATCTGCGCGATCTTCGCGCTCGGCAAGTACCCACCCCGGGTGCCCGACCCGGAGGAGGCCGAACTGGACCGCCTGCACGGCGGCAACGCCTCGACGCCTCCCACGGCTCCGGCCACCACCGTCACGGCCCCGGACGCCACTGCGCCGGCGGCGACAGGTGAGCCGGTCAACGAGTCGGCCGGCGGTGACAAGCGCGAGCCGGCGGTGAACGGCTGAGCCGATGCCGTTCGGCCGGGCGGCGGTGCGCCCGCACCAGCCCGCCGCCGCCCGGCCGGATGCCCCCGCCCACACGACGACGTCCCGCCAGCCAGGAAGGAACCGCCGGATGGAGATCGACCGGACGGACGTGGTCGCCGAGGTGACTGCCGCCTTCGCCGGCTACGAGCAGGCGCTGGTGGCCGGCGACGTCGACCGGATCTGTGGATACTTCTGGGACGCCGAGGCCACCGTGCGCTTCGGCCTCGCCGACCACCAGTACGGGCTCGACGAACAGCGCAAGTGGCGGGCCGCGCAACCACCGCTGCCGCCGGGCCGCCGGCTGGTCGACACGGTGGTCACCGCCTTCGGCCCGGACCTCGCGGTCGTCACGACCCGATTCGGGTACGCCGACGCCGCCACGACCGGCCGGCAGACCCAGACCTGGGTACGCCTACCGGAGGGCTGGCGCATCGTCACCGCCCACGTCTCCGAGCCGCTGCCTCCTGACGTCGAATGACAGCCCGTCACACCTGGTCGCGTACGTCCCAGAGCCAGACGTCGTCGACGCGTTGCGGGCCACCGAGCAGCGCGGTCAGCAGTTCCCGCAGCACCGGCTCGCGGGGATGCGCGCCCAGCACCACCACCGACGCCCGCCAGAAGCGCAGGTCCTCCACCGCCTGCCGGCGATTCTCGTCGCTGATCTCGGGCAGCTCACCGGCGTCCATGGTCTGGTAGATCAGGGTGCTGGTGGGCCGGTTCGGTGCGCCGAAGACACCTTCGCCGTCCTCGTTCGGGCCGATGAAGTAGCCGGCCGGAATCGCGAACTCGTGCCCGGTGAGCGCGCTCCACCGCAGCGTGGACAGGCCGTGCACGTTGCTCGGGATGGGCACCGGCACCAGCGTGCGGCCCTTCGGCACGTACGGCCGCCAGGCGCCCGAGGTGATGAAGGTCGGCGGCGGGTCGACCGGCTCGGCCGGCAGTGGACGGGGCAGCAGCGGCAGGAGGGCGAGAGTGATGGCGGCGTACCCGACGAGGTGCTGCCAGCGGGGACGCCGCCGGGTGGGAGCCACCCCCTCCGGTGCGCGCGGAGCCGGCACCGGCGGTCGGTGGCGGCCGGCCACCGCGTCCCAGGCAAGTGCCAGCAGTACGCCGAGCGCGGCGGTGGTCACCAGGGTCAGCCGGGTCGGCATCATCATCTCGACCAGCGGCAGATCCTCCGGAATGTACGACCACGGGCCGGCGATACCGGTCAGCTCCCCGTTGAACCGGATCTCCGGTCCGAGCGCGGCGACCGAGAAGACCACCACCAGCACGGCCAGGATCCGGGCCAGCAGCGAGCGGCGGACCAGCAGGGCCAGGGCCACCACCGACAGCAGCACCAGCGGCCAGCCGAACCAGGTGTTCTGTTCGGTCATACCGATGGTCGCCTCCACCGCCTCGTCACCGGCGATGGTGTCGCGGGGGAAGGTGACGAAGGCGACGATGTCCTCGCCCCAGCTGTGGAACACCCCGCCCTGGAGTCCCCGGTAGGACTGCGGCCCGTTGAACTGGAACCAGATCGGGTACGCGGTCAGCAGCAGCGCCACCGCTCCACCGAGGCCCAGCCCGGCCGCGAACGTGCCGGCCCGCGCCCACGCCACGCGGGGACGCATCGCCGCGTACGCGATCACGACGACCAGGCAGGCCATCGCGGTGAGCAGCAGCATCTCCTCGTTGATGAAGATCTGGTACGCCACCAGCAGCCCCAGCACCAGCCCGTTGCGCCGCCAGCGGCCCGGCTCGACCAGCCGGAACACCCGCACCACGATCAGCGGCAGCAGGAAGTTGGAGACGAAGTTGGGCTGACCGTTGGCGTGGTGCACGATGCCCGGGGCGAAACCGAGGAACGCGCCGCCGACGAAGGCCGCCGCCCGGGAGCGCACCAGGTGCCGCGACAGCATCCAGTACGAGGTGCCCGCTGTCGCGGCCAACGCCCCGCCCAGGTAGAGCGCGTACACCACCTGGGGGCCGAGCAGCATGGTCAGTGGGGCCAGCGGCAGGGTCACCCCGAGCAGCGAGGTGTTGGCCATCATGTTCACCCCGTCCGGGGCGTTCTGCCGGGCGGTGAAGAGCGGATTCTCCAGGTGCTGCACCGAGTACGCGCCGTGCGCGAAAAGCCACTCGAACCAGCTGTGGTCGGTGGGCAGGTGCGACGAGACCCGGTTGTTCACGTCGGCCCAGTAGTTGAGGCAGACGATGACGCCGAGTAGCACGTAGGCTCCGATGGCCAGCGCGTCGGCGCGTGTCGGCCGTCGCCGGGCACGGGTTGTCGTTGATCGCGTCTCGACGGTCTCGGAGACGGGGTTCAGCGAGGGATTCACCACCGGCACAGCCACGACGGGCCATCGTACAGGCGGAACCCCGCCCGCCCGCCGCGCGTCTGGTGTGTGTCAGGGGAGGACAGGCGTGACGTTGATCGACCTCGGTGAGCTGACCGAGCCGACCGATCCGCCGCCGGCACAGCGCCGCCGCTCCGGGCCGGGTGGCCGCCGGGTGGCGGTCGTGTTGGTGGCACTCGTCGCGCTGCTGACCTTGGCCGGCGGCGCACCGCCGGCCCGGCGGATCCACGCGGTCGTGCCCGCTGCCCTGGGCAGCGACCTGTTCATCGCCGCCGACCAGATCTTCACGGTTTCCCCGATGCCCGGCGTCACCGACGGTAGCCAGGAGCTGCTCGCCTATCCACGGCCCGACCGTCCCACCGTCGCGCCGCAGCGGCTGACGCCGTTGTGGCGGGTACCCGTGCCGCTGGGCAACCGGGTCTACCGGGTGCAGCCGGTCGCCGACGCCGGGCTGCTGGTCGCCATGGGTCGCCAGGACACCGGCACCAGCCAGACCGTACGGTTGGACACGTACACCGGCGCGGAGCGTTGGCGGGTGCCCGGTATCGCCATCCTGGAGATGCCCGACCGGGCGCTGTTGCGCACGTTCAGCGACAGCGAGCCGAACGTACTACGGATGATCGATCTAGCGACCGCCGACGAACTGTGGTCCATCACCTTGTCGGCGGCCAGTGTCGACCACTGGCAGCGGGAAGACGGAACGCTCGACAGCATCGTGCTGGCGACGGTCGACGGCGAGGTCCAGCTGATCGACCCGATGACCGGGACGGTGCGGCACCGCCTTCCCCCGCCCGCCGACCATTCGAGCAGCTACCAGCAGGCGTACGTGGCCGGCGATCTCGTGACGGTGGTGCGCAATTCCCGTACCATTGCCGCGCTCACCGTCGATGATCTGGCCGAGCGCTGGCAGGTGACCGTGCCGACGGCGACCTACGTCACCGGCTGCGGGCCACTGCTCTGCGCCGGGCTGGCCGGCGGTGGGTTGCAGGTCCTCGACCCGGCCACCGGGGAGGTGCGCTGGAGCAGCGAGGAGATTCTCGACATCGTGCTGGTGGGTGACGGCAACGCCCTCGCGGTGGCCCGGAACACCAACGAAATCGTCACGCTCGCCCTGAGCACCGGTGCGACGGTGACCGAGCACGGGTCGTGGAACATGGTTGCCCGCTACGAGTACGCGCCGCAGGTGCTCATGGTGCGTGCGGTGGCCGAGGAGGGGCTGGTGCTGGCCCGGCTCGGCCCCACGGGGGCACCGGCCCGCCGGCTCGATGTGCTGCCGGGCGCCGGCGGTGACTGCCAGACCCGGTACGACCTCGTCGGCTGCCGTCTGTCCAACGGTGGCTACGGCATCTGGCAACTGCCCGACTGACAGGCCCGTCACGGCGGCTGGCTCGGCTTTCTCCGGGCCGGTCAGGCCGGACCCGTCACGGGTGGCTTGGTCGGCGGCGTTACGTTGTCGATGGTCGGTGGGCGGACAAAGGGGCGGGCATGCGGGTACTGGTGGTCGAGGACGAACGCAACCTCGCCGACGCGATCGCGCGAGGGCTGCGCAAACGGGGCATGGCGGTGGACGTCGCGTACGACGGCGACAGCGGCCACGAGATGGCGTTCGTGACCCGGTACGACGTGGTGGTGCTCGACCGTGACCTGCCCGGCCGGCACGGCGACCAGATCTGCGCGGAGTTGGCCGCGTCCGGCGAATTGACCCGGGTGCTGATGTTGACCGCCAGCGGCACGGTCGCCGACCGGGTCGAGGGCCTGCAACTCGGTGCCGACGACTACCTGCCCAAGCCGTTCGCCTTCGACGAACTGGTCGCCCGGGTGCAGGCACTGGGCCGACGGGCAACTCCGGCGGCCCCGCCGGTGTTGGAAATCGCCGACCTGGTGGTCGACCCGGCCCGCCGTACCACCACCCGGGGCGGAGTGCCGGTGGAGCTGACCAACAAGGAGTTCGGTGTGCTCTGCGAACTGCTCAAGGCCCGGGGAGCCGTGGTGTCCAGTGAGGAACTGCTGGAACGTGTCTGGGACGCCAACACCGACCCCTTCACCACAATCGTCCGGGTCACCGTGATGACGCTGCGCCGCAAGCTCGGCGACCCACCGCTGATCGAGACCGTGGTCGGTGCCGGCTACCGGACGGCCGAGGTGGTGCAGTGACGGGCGTCGCGCGTCGCTGGCTGCCCGCGTTGCGGCGGCCCTCCCTGCGGCTACGTCCCACGCTGCGGCTGCGACTGACCCTGCTCAACGGCGTGTTGCTGGTCGGTGCCGGTGCGATCCTGATACTGCTGGCCTGGCTGCTGGTGCGGGACGCGTTGCGCCCCACCGACGAGCTGTTGCCCGGCACCACAGTGGTGCTCGCGGACGGGAGCACGTTGGAGGCCGCCGCATGGCAACAGCGGCTCGTCGACGCGGCCTCCGGGGAACTGCTGGCCAAAGGGCTGGCCGCGCTGCTGGCGATCGGCGTGGTCGGCGTGGTCGGGGCGTACGCGGTCGCCGGGCGGGCGCTGCGCCCGCTGCACCAGGTCACCGCGACCGCCCGCCGGCTCGGCGAGACCACGCTGGACCAGCGGATCGGCTACTCCGGGGCGAACGACGAGGTGGCCGAGCTGGCCGACACCTTCGACGCCATGCTGGACCGGATCGCCGCCGCGTTCGAGGCGCAGAGGCGGTTCGTGGCCAACGCCTCGCACGAACTGCGGACGCCGCTGGCGGTGATGCGTACCGAGATCGACGTGACACTCAGCGACGACGAGGCGGACACCGGCGAGTACCGCCGGATGGCGACAGTGGTACGCGACGCCTCCGAACGCGCCAACGGGCTGGTGGACGCACTGCTGGTGCTGGCGCGCAGCGAGGCGCAGACCGGTCAGCGGCTCGGCCGGCGCAGCGAGTGCGACCTGGCCGCCGGCACCGTCAACGCGCTCTCCGCCGTACGCCGCGAGGTGGAGCGGATCAAGCTGGCGGTCCAGACGTCGCTGGAGCCGGCGCCGGTGGTGGGCGACCCCGGGCTGCTGGACCGGCTGGCCGGCAACCTGATCGAGAACGCGGTCCGCTACAACCACCTGCACGGCCGGCTCTGGGTGCGCACCGGCTCGGACGGGCAGCGATCCTGGCTGGTGGTGGGCAACACCGGCTTCGAGGTGGACCCGGCCGACGTGCCGGGGCTGTTCGAGCCCTTCCGGCGGGGCGGCCGGGAGCGTACCGGGGCGCGCGGCTCGGGCCTGGGCTTGTCCATCGTGCGGGCGGTCTGCGACGCCCACTGCGGCACGGTGACCGCCGTCGCGCAGCCCGGTGGCGGCCTGGAGGTGACCGTCAGCCTGCCGGCTGCGCAAGCCGCCCGCTGACCCGTCGCCCGTCAGCCGCGGATCGTCGGCTGGGTGCGCCGTGCGCAGCCCATCGCGGAGGTACGGTGCATGGGGTGCGTGGCGACGATCAGGCGGCAACGCCCAGACCGCTCCGAGGCCGGCGACGGTGACGCGACTCAGCGATGTCACAGCCGAGGCCCGGCTGGTGTCTTCATGGCATGGCGGTCCACCAACCCGTCGGACCGGCCACCGACGCAGGAGGAGACATGGAGCCCTCGACCCGCATTCCCCCGGCCGAGATCACCGGCGTCAAGGGAGCGTTGATCAAGCGGATGATCGAGAAGAAGCTGGGCAGGGTGCCGACGGCGGTG
Source organism: Verrucosispora sp. WMMD573 (assembly GCF_027497175.1). Classification (NCBI taxonomy): domain Bacteria; kingdom Bacillati; phylum Actinomycetota; class Actinomycetes; order Micromonosporales; family Micromonosporaceae; genus Micromonospora; species Verrucosispora sp. WMMD573. Next base: position 3,100,958 of record NZ_CP114901.1, read on the forward strand.
GGCGTCTACTGGCACAACCCCAAGGTGCTGTTCGCCAGCTTCGGCCTCGGCGGCAAGCTGCAGAAGTGGAACGCCTGCGACGAGGGCTTGAAGTCGTTCGCCCACATGGCGGTCGCGTCGCTCGTGGGCTGCACGTGGTGCCTGGACTTCAACTACTTCGAGGCCCGCAACAGGGGACTCGACGTGGAGAAGGCACGCGAGATCCCGCGGTGGCGCGAGGTGGACGTCTTCACTGCGCTGGAGCGGGACGTCCTGGAGTACGCCGAGGCGATGAGCCAGACGCCACCGACAGTGACCGACGAGCTGGTGCGCCGGCTGCACGCTGAGCTGGGAGCTGCCGCGATGGTGGAGCTCACCTCGGTGATCGCGTTCGCGAACATGACCACGCGGGGCAACGTGGCGCTCGGCATCGAGTCCGACGGCTTCGCCGCCACGTGCGGCTTGAAGCCGCTGGCCGAGCGACCGGGAGTAGCGTCCGCGTCATGAGCGAAGACCCCTTCGTCGCCCACCGCAGCCTGCTGTTCACTGTCGCCTACGAGATGCTCGGCTCGGTCTCCGACGCCGAGGACGTGGTGCAGGAGACCTGGCTGCGGTGGGCGGCCCTGGCCGACGCCGGGCGCGGCCAGGTGCGGGAGCCTCGGGCGTACCTCGTTCGGATCGTGACCCGGCTCTGCCTCAACCGGATGCGCACGCTCGCGCGCCAGCGCGAGGATTACGTGGGCGAGTGGCTGCCCGAGCCGGTGTTGACCAGCCCGGACGTCGCCGAGGACATCGAGCTTGCGGAGAGCGTCTCGATCGCCATGCTTGCGGTACTGGAGACGCTGCTACCGACGGAGCGGGCGGTCTTCGTGCTCCGCGAGGTCTTCGACGTGCCGTACGACGAGATCGCTGCGGCGCTGGACAAGTCGCCGGCGGCGGTGCGGCAGATCGCGACGCGGGCTCGCAAGCACGTGGCGGCACGCCGGCCCCGGATGTCGGTGAGCCGCACCGAGCAGGAGCAGGTGGTCGAGCGGTTCCTCGCCGCCCTGACCACCGGCGACGTGCCCGGACTGCTCAAGGTGCTGGCTCCCGACGTGCTCGTGGTGGGCGACGGGGGCGGTCTGGCTCCGGCGATTCCGAAGCCGGTCCGCGGGGCCGCGAAGGTCGCCCCGGTGATGGCCCGCTTCGCCGAGCTCGCGCACGACGCCAGAGCTTTCGTCGTCGACCTCAACGGCGGCGTCGCGGCCCGCATCGACCCCGGCGGCGAGAACGACACGGCCGTGTCGTTCGTCATCGAGGACGGCCGGATCACCCGGATCTATGCGGTCCGCAACCCGCACAAGCTCGAACGGCTGGGCGTGGTAGCCGAGCTTCGACGGTGAGTGGGGCACGGGGTTGCGCGGCAGGTGTGGCGGTGCGAAGATCGCCGGGTCAGCCCGACCAAGGAGGGGGGTGCGTCGATGTTCACGATGATGCTGTCCGCGCCCCGCTCTGCCGGCTGATCGCTCATCCTCGCGGGGCACCTGTAGCGGGATCGCTTTCCCGCAACTCAGCGGACCAGACACGCCAGTTCTGACTGCGGCGACGTCCGCGCCCGTACGTCCGCCTCCGATCCGCCACGCCGGGTAGCGCCTCGCGCAAGCTCGGCGATTCGAAGGCCGGAAGCCGACAGGGCCGCGGCGTCGTCGGCGAACACCACGAGGGACGACACATGAGCACACGGATCCACAACATCGGAATCGACTGTCACGACACGTATGCCCTGGCCGGTTTCTGGGCCCAGGTCTTCGAGTGCCCCCGCCAGCCGGACGACTTCCCGGGTGACCCGGAGGCCATGCTGCTGCCGCCGGGCGGTCCGGAGGTGCTCTTCCTGGCGGTACCGGAGGGCAAGACGGTGAAGAACCGGCTGCACCTCGATCTGGAACCCACCGACCGGACCCGGGACGAGGAGGTCGAGCGGCTGCTCGGCATCGGAGCCCGGCACGTCGCCGACCACATCGGGCCGACCGGCGCCGGTTGGGTGGTGCTCGCCGATCCGGAGGGCAACGAGTTCTGCGTACTGCGCAGCGCCGCCGAGAAGGCGGCGGCCCGACAGGCGGCGGAGGAGACTGTGACGGACGCCTGAGGGGAGCGAGGCCGTGACATCGGAGCGGCGGGGTGCCGCCGCTCCGATGTCGGTCTTGCCTACCGATCAGCGGCCGATGCCGTCCAACGCGGCGATGTCCTCGGCGGACAGCGACAGCCCCGCCCCGACGACGTTCTCGCGCAGGTGCGCCACCTTTGAGGTGCCGGGAATCAGCAGGATGTTCGGTGAGCGCTGCAACAGCCAGGCGAGGGCGACGGACATCGGTGTCGAGCCCAACCGGGCGGCGACGGCCGAGAGTGCCTCGGACTGCACCGGTGAGAAACCGCCGAGCGGAAAGAACGGCACGTAGGCGATACCGTCGGCGGCGAGCTGTTCGACGAGGTCGTCGTCGTGGCGGTGGGCGAGGTTGTACAAATTCTGCACGCACACCACCGGGGCGACCGCCCGCGCCTCGGCGACCTGCTCGGCGGTGACGTTGCTGACGCCGAGGTGACGGATCAGGCCCTCCTGCTGAAGCGCGGCGAGGGTCTCGAACGCCTCGATGATCGAGCCGGGCTGGGGGCCTTCGGCGTCACCCATCCGCATGTTGACCAGATCGAGGGTGTCGACCCCGAGGGAGCGCAGATTCTCGTGGACCTGCCTGTGCAGATCCTCGGGTCGGCGGGCCGTCGGCCAGCCGCCCCGTGCGTCGCGATTCGCCCCCACCTTGGTGGCGATGAGCAGCGACTCGGGATAGGGGTGCAGTGCTTCGCGGATCAGCTCGTTGGTGACGTGCGGCCCGTAGGCGTCGCTCGTGTCGATGTGGCTGATTCCCAGGTCGACGGCTTCGCGCAGCACGGCCAGCGCGCCGTCGCGGTCGGCGGGTGGCCCCATCACCCAGGGGCCGGCGAGTTGCATGGCACCGTACCCGAAACGGGTGACCGCCCGATCGCCGAGCTTCCAGGTGCCGCCGGGAAGGGAAGTAGTGCGGATGCTCATCGTGTCGCTTCCTCGCTGGAGAGACGGTGGCATGTCTTGCTTGCCTGCATCATTCTTGGAGCCACTTCCCATCGGGAAGTAGGCACTTCAAAGTGCGTAACGTCCCAACAGTGAGAGGGCAGCAATGACCACGATGAGGGCAGCCCAGCGGCAGGCGCAGGCCAAAGCGGACTACAACACGTTCCTCGCAGCCTGCCCAAGCCGCCAGCTGCTCGACCGGATCTCGGACAAGTGGGTCGTGCTGATCCTGTGCGCGTTGGGCGGTGACTCTTCCCCGCAACCCGACGGGTCGGACGCGCCGAGAGCGATGCGCTACTCCGAGCTTGCCCGCCTGCTGGCCGGGGTCAGTCAGAAGATGTTGACCCAGACCCTGCGTTCGCTGGAGCGTGACGGCCTGCTCACCCGTACCGTGACGCCCACTGTCCCGGTCACCGTCTCCTACGAGCTGACCGACCTCGGCCTCTCACTCCACCGGATGACACGCGAGATCAGGTACTGGGCTCAGGCACACATGAGCGAGGTCCTCACCAACCGCGACGATTACGACTCGGCTGCCTCCTGACGCGCTCGTGTCCGCCGCCCTGCTGCCGGCCGTGGTCACTCGCGCTGCTGGATCTGACCGCGGATGGTCACGAACTCGGCCTGGGCGTCGGCGCGGGACGAGAAGAACAGCACGATCAGCCCGACGCTGCCCCGGTCGGCCCAGGTGCAGACACCGAGCGGCACGCCGTCCGTCTGGCCGTCGCCGCAACGGGCCTCGCCGCCGAGCGGTCCCGCGTCCACCGAGGTCATGTTGCGGAGCGCAATGCCGGTGGTGAGGCTCTGGACCGCCGCGTCGAGTTCCTGCTTCGGGTCGGACATCAGGCCGGACGCACCCGCGATCATGACGAGGTTCTCGCCGGTCGGGCTGCCGTAGAACGCGGCGACCGCACTTGTCTCGTTGCTCACCGTGGAGCGGATCTCGCTGAGCATCTCGTCGGCCGCCTGCTGCAACTCCGGCTCGGTGAGCTTGGGGCGGCCGGCCAGGGTGGCCGGGGCGACCATCCGGGTCCGGGAAGCGTCCACGGCCTCGCTGACGTCGTCCTTGACCGCGAACCAGATGGCGGTGCCGCCGCCGGCGCAGAGCACCAGCAGGACCGCGAGAACGATCAGCACGATCAGCCAGACCCGGAACTTCTTCCTCGGCGTACCGGCCGGCCCGGGACCGGGGAACTCAGGACCGGGAAACCCCTGACCGGCCTGTCCCGGGCCGGCAAGCGCAGGACCGGGAAACCCCTGACCGACGGGGTACGGCTGACCCGGTGGTGGGTAGGCGCCGGGCGGCGGGTAGGCGCCGGGTGCCGGCTGGCCGGGTTGCTGCGGCGGCATCGGCTGGGCGCCGGCCGGTGGGTACGGGACGGCACCCGGCTGTGGGTACGCACCCGGGGGCGGGTACCCGCCCGGGGGCGGATACGGACCGGCGGCCGGCGGGTTCTGGTGCTCGTCCGAGGGGTGGGACATGCGGTCAGCTCCTGGGTTCGGGTGGATCGGTCATCGTAGCCAGGTGTCGCATCCGTACCAGCAGCACCACGAGAACGCGATTCGCGGTGGCCGCCCTCGTCGGGCGACCACCGCGATCGGTGTCGTCTCCTCGCCGCTCAGCCGGACAGGCTGGCCGCCCCGCGCGGCAGGAACCGCCTGCCGGTGACCCGCTCGCTGGTGCCGGTCCGGTCCAGGTAGGGCGTGACGCCGCCCAGGTGGAACGGCCAACCGGCACCGAGGATCATGCACAGGTCGATGTCCTGCGCCTCGGCGACGACGCCCTCGTCGAGCATCAGCCGGATCTCCTGCGCCAGCGCGTCCAGCGCGTTCTGACGTACCTGCTCCTCGGTGAGCGGCTGGTCGCCGACCACCAGCAGCTTTGCGACCTCGGCGTTGATCTCGTCGTCCACGACGATCGGCTGGCCGGAGTCGGCGATCCGCTTGAGGTTCTCGCTGACCCCGAACCGGTCCGGGAAGGCAGCGTGCAGGGTGCCGCCCACGTGGTACGCGACGGCCGGCCCGACCAGCTGGAGCAGGGCCAGCGGGCGCATCGGCAGACCCAGCGGGTCCAGCGCCCGGTTCGCCACCTCCAGCGGAGTGCCGGCGTCGACGGCAGCGAACACGGTGCCCAGGAAGCGGGTGAGCAGCCGGTTCACCACGAACGCCGGGGCGTCCTTCACCAGCACACTCGACTTCTTCAGCTGCTTGCCGACCGCGAACGCGGTGGCCAGGGTGGCATCGTCGGTCCGCTCGCCCCGGACGATCTCCAGCAGCGGCAGCACCGCGACCGGGTTGAAGAAGTGGAAGCCGACGACCCGCTCCGGGTGCTCCAGCTCCGCCGCCATCTCAATGATCGACAACGACGAGGTGTTGGTGGCGAGCACCGCCTCCGGCTTGACGACCTTCTCCAACTCGGCCCAGACCTGCTTCTTGACGTTCAGGTCCTCGAAGACCGCCTCGATGACGAAGTCAGCATCGGTGAAGACGGACTTGTCGACCGAGCCGGACACCAGGCCGTACAGCTTCGCGGCCGTGCCCTTGTCCATCCGGCCCTTGCTGACCGCCTTCTCGATCTGGGTGTGCACGTAGGCCACGCCCTTGTCGACCCGGGCCTGGTCCAGGTCGGTCAGCACGACCGGCACCTGAAGGCGGCGGGCGAACAGCAGCGCCAGCTGGCTGGCCATCAGACCGGCGCCGACGATGCCGACCTTCGTCACCGGGCGGGCCAAGCCCTTGTCCGGCGCGCCGGCCGGCCGCTTGGCCCGTCGCTGCACCAGGTCGAAGGCGTACAGCCCGCTGCGCAACTCCTCGGAGAAGACCAGGTCGGCGAGGGCCTCGTCCTCTGCGGCGGTGCCGGTGGCGAAGTCGGCGTCCTTCGCCGTCTCCAGCAGGTCGAGCGCCTGGTACGCGGCCGGAACCGCGCCGTGCAACCGCTGGTCCAACGTCTGCCGGGCGAAGTAGAGCACCCCGGCCCACATGTCCTTGTCGACCTCGGGCCGGGTCACCTCGACCTGCCCCCGGACGACACCGGCGGCCCACTCCAGGGACCGCTCCAGGAAGTCGGCCGGTTCCAGCAGCACGTCCGCGATGCCCAGCTCGGCAGCCTGCTTCGGCTTGAGCATCTTGTTCTGCATCAGCGGGTTCTGAATGATCACCTGGGTGGCGGCGGGGATGCCGATCAGGTTCGGCAGCAGTTGGGTGCCGCCCCAGCCCGGGATCAGGCCGAGCGAGACCTCCGGCAGCGCCAGCGCCGTCGCGCCGGCCGACAGGGTCCGGTAGTGGCAGTGCAGGGCCAGCTCCAGGCCGCCGCCCATCGCCGCGCCATTGACGAAGGCGAAGGTCGGGACCGAGCTGTCCTTGAGCCGGGCGAAGACCCGGTGACCCAGCCGGCCAATCTCCAGCGCCTGCGCGCGGTCCGCGAGCTGCGGCAGGCCGGTGATGTCCGCGCCGACGCAGAAGATGTACGGCTTGCCGGTGACCGCGATGAACGCCGGGTCGGCCGCCAGCGCGGCGCTGATCGCCTCGTCGAGGCTGGTCAGGCCGCCGGGGCCGAAGGTGTTCGGCTTGGTGTGGTCGAATCCGTTGTCGAGGGTGATCAACGCGGCCGGCCGGTCCAGCCCCGGCACGTTCACCTGCCGCAGCAGAGCCTTGGTGACGACCTCGTTCGGTGCGGCGAGCGCGCTCACTGAATTTCCTTCGTTCCCGACTGCGGGGCTCGCAAGCTCACTCCTCGCGCTCACTTGTCTCCACCCTCCGTCTGCGCGGACCCGGTCCAGTGCGGGTTCTCCCAGATGACCGTGCCGCCCATGCCGATGCCGATACACATCGCGGTGAGGCCGTAGCGGACCTCCGGGTGCTCGGCGAACTGCCGGGCGAGCTGGGTCATCAGCCGTACGCCGGAGGAGGCGAGCGGGTGACCGATGGCGATCGCGCCGCCCCACGGGTTGACCCGCGGGTCGTCGTCGGCGATGCCGAAGTGGTCGAGGAAGGCCAGCACCTGCACGGCGAACGCCTCGTTCAGCTCGAACAGGCCGATGTCGTCGATGGTCAGGCCGGCGATCCGCAGCGCCTTCTCCGTCGACGGGATCGGGCCGACCCCCATCACCTCCGGCTCGACGCCGACGAAGCCGTACGACACCAGCCGCATCGCCACCGGCAGGCCCAGCTCGCGGGCGGTGGCCTCGTCGGCGAGCAGGCTGGCGGTGGCGCCGTCGTTGAGACCGGCCGCGTTGCCCGCGGTGACCTTGCCGTGCGGGCGGAACGGGGTCTTGAGCGTGGCGAGCTTCTCCATCGAGGTGTCCCGGGGGGCCTCGTCCACCGTGGCCAGGCCCCAGCCGTTCTCCTCATCGCGGATCGCCACCGGCACCAGGTCGTCCTGGAGCTTGCCATTGGCGTACGCCTTCGCGGTTTTCTGCTGGGAGGCGAGGGCGAACGCGTCGGTGCGCTGCTTGGTGATGTGCGGGACCCGGTCGTGCAGGTTCTCCGCGGTGGAGCCCATCACCAGCGCGGACGGGTCGACCAGCTTCTCGGCGATGATGCGCGGGTTCGGGTCGACGCCCTCACCCATCGGGTGGCGGCCCATGTGCTCGACGCCACCGGCGATCGCGATGTCGTAGGCGCCCATGGCGATGCCGCCCGCGACGGTCGTCACGGCGGTCATCGCCCCGGCGCACATCCGGTCGATGGCGAAGCCCGGAACGGTCTTGGGCAGGCCCGCCAGCAGCGCGGCGGTGCGGCCGATGGTCAGGCCCTGGTCGCCGATCTGGGTGGTGGCCGCGATCGCGACCTCCTCCACCCGCTCCGGCGGGAGTTGGGGGTTACGGCGCAGCAGTTCGCGGATGCAGCGGATCACCAGGTCGTCGGCGCGGGTGTTGGCGTACATGCCACCCGCCTTGCCGAAGGGGGTGCGGACGCCGTCGACGAAGACGACATCCCGGACTTCACGGGGCACGATGAGCCTCCTATTCGACCACGATCCGGCTCGTCGCGTCGCATACACACGACGGACCGGACAAGGTCGCCAGCACTGGCGTTTCCCCGATGCTACTCGCCAGTAATAACCCCCACACCACCTCCCCCTGTAACCCACCCCACACCACCCAGGGCACCCTAGTCGATCATGAAGTTATTGTCGCTGTTCGTCGGTCCAGGCGACAACAACTTCATGATCAACCGCCGGGTGGGGGTTAGGGGGTGGGGGTGGGGGTTAGGGCGGTGGGGAGGTGGGGGAGGAGGAGAGTGATCTGCCAGTCGCGGGCGTGGTGGGCGCGCAGGGCCTCGGCGACGGTGGCTTCGGTGATCTCCTCGGGGGGCTGCCAGGCGACCCGGCGAATGGTGTCGGGCGAGATCAGGTTCTCCGGGGGCAGGTTGTGCTCGCCGGCCACCCGCAGCACCACCTCCCGGCAGCGGGTCAGCCGGGCGGCGGCGGCCGGGTCCCGCTCCGCCCAGCGGTGTGGCGGGGGCGGCCCCTCCACCGTCGGCGCCACCGGCAGCGCGTCGTCCGGCAACTGCCGGGCGTCGTCGAGCGCCGCCAGCCAGGTACGCGCCAACCGCCGCACCGAGCGACCACCGAAGCCGGGCAGCGTGAGCAGCGTCTTCTCGTCCCTCGGGTCCAGCTCCGCCGCCGCGACGATGGCCGAGTCGGGTAGCACCCGGCCCGGCGCCGTGTCACGCCGGGCGGCGATCTGGTCCCGGGCATACCACAGGGACCGGACCCGGGCCTGTGCCCGCGCGCCTCGGACGCGGTGAATTCCGGACGTGCGCCGCCACGGTTCGGCGCGTACCCGGGGCGGTCGGGCGCCGTTCAGCACGAGCGCGGCGAACTCCTCCGCAGCCCACTCGGATTTGCCCTGCCGGGTCAGCTCCGCGTCGAGTGCGTCGCGCAGGTCGGTCAGCAGCTCGACGTCCAGGGCGGCGTAGGTCAGCCAGGATTCGGGCAGCGGCCGGCTCGACCAGTCCGCCGCGGAGTGGTGCTTCTCCAGGCTGAACCCGAGCAACTGCTCGGTGAGCGCCGCGAGCCCCACCCGCTCGAAGCCGGCCAGCCGGGCCGCCAACTCGGTGTCGAACAACCGGCGGGGACGCAGCCCCAGCTCCGCGAGGCAGGGTAGATCCTGGTTCGCCGCGTGCAGCACCCACTCCGTCTCGGCGATGACGGCGTCCAGGGCGCTGAGGTCGGGCAGCGGCAGGGGGTCGATCAGTACGGTGCCGGCACCGGCGCGACGTAGCTGCACGAGGTAGGCGCGTTGGCTGTACCGGTAGCCGGAGGCCCGTTCGGCGTCCAGGGCCACCGGCCCGGCACCGCTGGCGAACCGCGCCACGACCTCGGCGAGCTGCTCCGGGGCGGCGACGGGCTCGGGGGTGCCCTCGCGGGGAGCGGTCAGCGGCACGGACTGGCTGGCGGTGGGCTCGGACCCCGCGTCCGAGGGCTCCGACCGCGCCGATGGCGGGTGCTGCGTGTCGTTTCCCGTACGGCTTGCGGCGGCCCGACGGCGCAGGGGTGGTTCGTCGGTCACCTGACAACCCTAGTGCGCGAGTGGATCGAGTGCCGCCACCCGCCCCGCCGCGTGTCGGCCGCAGGGCGGTGATGCCGCTGCGGCTCAGCCGGTGGCGGCGGGGCGGCGTTCGGGCAGGGCGGTGACGCCGGGCGGCGGCAGGCCGGCGGTGGAGGCGAGCAGGGTGCACCAGGCGTCCAGGTGCGCGGCGAGGTCGACCCCGGTCGGCGTCCAGGAGGCGCGGATCTCCACGTCGCCGGCTGCGGGCGGGCCGGCCAGCTCGCCGAAGCGGGTCGACATGGTCTGCGTGATGGTGCCGCCGATGGCCCGGTACTCCGCGTCCTGGGCGTCGAGGGCGTCGGTGAGCCAGGTCCACCCCACCCCGGGCAACAGCGGGTCGGCGGCCAGGTCGACCTCCAACTCGGCGGTCACGTAGGTGACCAGCCGCAGCGTGCCCTGCCACGCCTCGTGCCCGGCCGGATCGTGCAGCAGGATCAGCCGTCCGCTGGCCACCTCGTCACCGTCGCGCAGCACCGACGCCGAGAGCGCGAACGAGTAGGGGGCCAGCCGTTGCGGGGCACCCACCTCCTCCAGCAGGATCTCCGGCCGGGGCGTCGCCGACCGGAGACCCGCGACCGCGCGGGCGAACGTGTCGGGAAGCGCGATCGGGGGGGCCATGCCCGCAGCCTATTCCGCCGTCCGGTTCCGGCCCACGAGGCGCGCCGACGATCACCGGCCGCCCGCTGGAAAGCGGGCGGTGCGGGTGGTACCGAGGTGATTGCGGGCAGCCGTTCGTTTCGCGTCACAAAGGTGGCGGTGGGCGCGGGACGGCGATCGGCCGCGTGGCACGATTGCCGCGATGACCACCGACACCACGGGCACCGCCGCCCGAGACGACGAACCCCGCCCCGGCGGACCCGCAGATTCGCCCTTCGTGCGGGCGTGCCGCCGCCGGCCGGTCCCGCACACCCCGGTCTGGTTCATGCGCCAGGCGGGCCGGTCGCTGCCGGAGTACCGCGAGATCCGGGCCACCGTGGGGATGCTGGAGTCGTGCCGCCGCCCCGACCTGGTCACCGAGATCACCCTTCAGCCGGTACGCCGGCACGGGGTGGACGCGGCGATCCTGTTCAGCGACATCGTGGTGCCGGTGGCCGCCGCCGGGGTCGACCTGGACATCGTGCCCGGCACCGGCCCGGTGGTGGCCGAACCGGTGCGTACCGCCGCCGACGTCGAACGGATCCGGCCGATCGGCCGCGATGACGTCGACTACGTCGACGAGGCGGTCCGGCTGCTGGTCAAGGAGTTGGGCGACACCCCGCTGATCGGCTTCGCCGGTGCCCCGTTCACGCTGGCCAGTTATCTGGTGGAGGGTGGGCCGTCGCGTACCCACGCCAAGACCAAGGCGTTGATGTACGGCGACCCCGAGCTGTGGCACGCCCTCGCCGGCCGGCTGGCCGAGGTGACCCTGGCGTTCCTGCGGGTGCAGATCGAGGCCGGCGTGTCGGCGGTGCAGCTCTTCGACTCCTGGGCCGGCGCGCTCTCCGAGGCCGACTACCGCCGCTTCGTGCTGCCGCATTCGACGAAGGTGCTGACCGGTCTCGCCGACACCGGTGTCCCCCGCATCCACTTCGGGGTGGGCACCGCCGAGCTGCTCGGCGCGATGGGCGAGGCCGGCGCCGACGTGGTCGGCGTCGACTGGCGTACCCCGCTGGACGTCGCGACCCGCCGGATCGGGCCGGAACGGGCGGTGCAGGGCAACCTCGATCCGACCCTGCTGCTGGCGCCGTGGCCGGTGGTGGAGGCGGAGGTACGCCGGATCCTGGAGCAGGGCCGGGCCGCGCCGGGGCACGTGTTCAACCTCGGCCACGGGGTGCTGCCGGAGACCGACCCGGAGGTGCTGACCCGGGTGGTCGCGCTGGTGCACCAGCTGTCCGCTCGACCGGCCGACCAGGGCTGACCGTCGTGGCGACGCGGCGGCGGGTGGCGGTGGTCGGTGGCGGCATCGCCGGCCTGGCCGCCGCGGTCCGGTTGCGCGACCGTGCCCCCGCCGGCCTCGACATCACCGTGTACGAGCAGTCCGGCGCGCTCGGTGGCAAGCTGCGCACCGGCGAGCTGGCCGGCGGGCCGGTCGAGTTCGGGGCCGAGTCGTTCCTGATGCGTGACCCGGCCGGCGGGGAATCCGCCGCCGTGGCCCTGGTTCGCCGGCTCGGCCTGGCGGGACGGATCGTCCACCCCACCGTCGGGCAGGCGGCGCTGGCCGTCGACGGCGGACTGCGCCCGATCCCCGGCGGCACGCTTGTCGGCGTACCCGGTGATCTGGAGAAGGTTTCGGCGGTGGCCCGGCCCACTGCTGAGGCCGACCGCGACGGCGGTGGGCCGCTGCTCCGCCCCGGAGACGACGTCTCCGTGGGCGCGCTGGTCCGGTCGAGGTTCGGTGACGAGGTGGTCGACCGGCTGGTCGACCCGATGCTCGGCGGCGTGTACGCGGGCCGCGCCGACGACCTGTCCCTGGTCACCACCATGCCGGCGCTGGCCCGGGCCGCCCGGGTGGAACACACGCTGCTCGCCGCGGTACGCGCCGCGCAGGCAGCCGCGCCCCGCGCCCCCGGCGAGCCGGTCTTCGGCACCCTCGACGGCGGGCTGAGCACCCTGGTCGACGCGGCGGTGACGGCCAGCGGGGCGACGGTCCGGCGCGACGCGGCGGTGCGTGAGCTCGTCCCGACCGGCGTCGGCTGGCGGCTGACCGTCGGTCCGACCCGCGACCCCGAGCACGTCGAGGTTGACGCGGTGGTGCTGGCGGTGCCGGCCCGGCCGGCGGCGCGCCTGCTCGCCGAGGTCGCCCCGGAAGCGGCGAAGGAGGTCGGCGGGCTGGACTACGCCAGCGTCGCGCTGGTCACCCTCGCGCTGCCCGAACCGGTGCTGCCGGACCTCTCCGGCTTCCTGGTCCCCGCCACCGAAGGGCTGCTGGTCAAGGCGGCCACCTTCTTCACCACCAAGTGGGGGCACCTGCGCCGGCCGGACCGGCTGGCCCTGGTGCGTGCCTCGGTCGGCCGGTACGGCGACGAGGTGCAGCTCCAGCGCACCGACGAGGACCTTGCCGCCACCGTGCACCGGGAACTGTCGGCGGTGCTGGGTGCGCCGCTGCCCGCCCCGGTCGCCGGGCACGTGCAGCGCTGGGGCGGCGGGCTGCCGCAGTACACCCCAGGTCATCTCGACCGGGTGGTCGCAGCCCGGTCGGCGCTGCGGGCGACACATCCGACGCTGCGGCTGGCCGGCGCCGGCTACGACGGGGTCGGCATCCCGGTCTGCGTCCGCTCCGGTGAGACGGCGGCCGAGGAGATCATCACGGCACTGGAAGGATCGGGGAGATGACCGAGCAGAGCAACGCGGCCCGACTGAAGGAACTCAACTCCACCATTCGCTACACCATGTGGTCGGTGTTCCGGGCCAGCGCCCCGCTGCCGTCGCTGCGCGACAACGTCACCGGCGAGGTCGAGTCGCTGATCGAGGAGCTGGCCGGCAAGGACGTGGTGGTGCGGGGCACCTACGACGTGTCCGGGTTGCGCGCCGACGCCGACCTGATGATCTGGTGGCACTCCGCGTCCAGCGACGCGCTCCAGGACGCGTACCTGCGGTTGCGGCGGACCGCCCTGGGCCGGGCGATGACTCCGGTCTGGTCGCAGATGGCGCTGCACCGGCCCGCCGAGTTCAACAAGAGCCACATCCCGGCGTTCCTGGCCGGCGAGGAGGCCCGCGCCTACCTCTGCGTCTACCCGTTCGTGCGCTCGTACGACTGGTACCTGCTGCCCGACGCCGAGCGGCGGGAACTGCTGGCCGAGCACGGCAAGATGGCCCGTGGCTACCCGGACGTACGGGCCAACACGGTCGCCTCCTTCGCGCTCGGCGACTACGAGTGGATGCTCGCCTTCGAGGCCGACGAGCTGCACCGGATCGTCGACCTGATGCGTGACCTGCGTGCCTCTCGCGCCCGGCTGCACGTACGCGAGGAGGTGCCGTTCTACACCGGTCGCCGCCGCTCGATCGCCGACATCGTCTCCGCCCTGGCCTGAGGCGCCGGCCAGCCGGCTGGTGCTGGCGTGCGGGTCTGCCCGACTGAGCCGGGCGGGGCCGCGCCCGAGGGAGTGTGGCGCGGCCCCGCCTGGGATCAGGTGGTGGCCGTGCAGGTCACCGTCGGTGTGCTTGTGCTGTTGCCGGAGGCGAGGAAGCCGAAGGTGGTGCTGGCGCCGGCGCCGAGGTTGCCGTTGTAGCTGACGTTGGTGGCGGTGACGGTGGATCCGTTGGAGCTGACTGTGGCGTTCCAGGCCTGGTTGACCTGTTGGCCGCTGCCGTTGGTCCAGCTCACTCGCCAGCCGCGGATGGCCGCGTTGCCGGCGGTCACCTGCACCTCGCCCTGGAATCCGCCGGACCAGGTCGAGGTGACCCGGTACGTCGCCGAGCAGGCACCCGTCGCCGGCGGGGTGGTGGTGGGCGGGGTGGTGGTGGGCGGCGTCGTGGTGGGCGGGGTGGTGGTGGGCGGCGTCGTGGTCGGCGGGGTGGTGGTCGGCGGGGTGGTGCCGCCACCGAACTGGACGTCGCTGCAGTGGTAGTACGACTGGTCGAAGTGGCTGGCCTGCCAGACGGTGAAGATGATGTGTTGGCCGGTGCGGCCGGGCGCGTTCACCGGAATCTGGATCGACACCCCGTCGACCTCCCGTTGCCACTGCGACGCAGGCGTGTTGCCGATTTGGCCGACCAGTTCCAGGTCGGACCAGGCCAGCGGCTTGGTGAGCGTGTCAACACCCTGCCGGGTGGCATACACCCGGAGGTAGTCGGCACCGTGGCTGGCCTGGTCGAAGAACTTCAACTGGAAGCTGTTGGGGACCGGGGTGGTCCGCCAGGCGCCGAGCGTGTCGAGGGCGTTGTAGCGACCGCCTTCGGCACGCCCGCCGGAGCAGAGCTGGCCGTTCGGTACGGCCGCCTGGTGGTTGCCGCCCACACCCTCACGGAGTTGGCCGTTCCAGTTCCACATGGCGTTCGGGTTGGCCTGCCATGCCTGCCAACACATCGGGTCCTCGGTGGCCATCCGCGGGTTCATGTGGTCACCGCCCCAGCGCTCCCAGCAGCCGTAGGCGCGGGAGCCGGGGTTGACCGTGGCACCGTGTGCGGAGGCGGGGTTGGTCAGCGCGGTGCTGAGCAGCAACAAGGCGACGGCCGCGATGGCAAGCAGCCAGGCGGCGCGTGGTGTTCTGAGTACGTTCGACATGGAGCTCCCCAAGGGAATTGTCAGTTCGCGACTGCGCCCGGACGCTCGGGAGTTGCCTCTCCCGTGGCCGATCTGCGTTGCCCCTGTGGTGTTGGCTCCGCAGGAAGCGTGCCACGAAGTATCGGCGTACGTCAACGTGGCAGGCGCTCTCCGGAGCGGGGCTCCGGAACCGCCGCCAGCCGGCGCTGCCGGCTGCCGGGTGCCGACGCCTGGCGTGCGGGTCTGCCCGACTGAGCCGGGCGGGGCCGCGCCCGAGGGAGTGTGGCGCGGCCCCGCCTGGGATCAGGTGGTGGCCGTGCAGGTCACCGTCGGTGTGCTTGTGCTGTTGCCGGAGGCGAGGAAGCCGAAGGTGGTGCTGGCGCCGGCGCCGAGGTTGCCGTTGTAGCTGACGTTGGTGGCGGTGACGGTGGATCCGTTGGAGCTGACTGTGGCGTTCCAGGCCTGGTTGACCTGTTGGCCGCTGCCGTTGGTCCAGCTCACTCGCCAGCCGCGGATGGCCGCGTTGCCGGCGGTCACCTGCACCTCGCCCTGGAATCCGCCGGACCAGGTCGAGGTGACCCGGTACGTCGCCGAGCAGGCACCCGTCGCCGGCGGGTTGGTGGTGGGCGGGGTGGTGCTCGGCGGCGGCGTCGTCGGCGGGGCAGTGGTGGGCGGGGTGGTGGTCGGCGGCGGCGTGGTCGGCGGGGTGGTGCCGCCACCGAACTGCACGTCACTGCAGATGTAGTACGACTGGTCGGAGTGACTGGCCTGCCAGATCGTGTAGATGACGTGCCGGCCGGTGCGGCCCGGGGCGTTCACCGGGATCTCGATGGAGACCCCGCCGGGCTCCTGCTGCCACTGCGAGGCAGGCGTGTTGCCGATCTGGCCGACCAGTTCCAGGTGCGACCAGGCCAGTGGCGTGGTCAGCGCGTCGTAGCCCTGCCGGGTGGCGTACACCCGGATGTAGTCGGCGCCGTGGCTGGCCTGGTCGTAGAACTTCAGCCGGAAGTTGTTGCCGACCGAGGTGGTCCGCCAGGCGCCCGGCACGTCCATCGCCCGGTAGCGGCCGTTCTCGGTGCGCCCACCCGAGCAGAGCTGGCCGTTCGGGATGGCGGCCTGGTGGTTACCGGCGACGCCCTCGCGGTAGAGGCCGTTCCAGTTCCACATGGCGTTGGTGTCGGTCTGCCACGCCTGCCAGCACATCGGGTCCTCGGTGGCCATCCGTGGGTTCTGGAAGTCGCCGCCCCAGCGCTGCCAGCAGCCGTAGTTGCGGGAGATGGGACTGGCCACCGAGCCGTGCGCGGAGGCGGATCGTACGAATGCCGTGCTGAGCAGCAATGTGGCGATGGCCGCAACGGCCAGCAGCCAGAGTGCCCGCGATGATCTTAGCGAATTGGACATGGAGCCCCCAGGGGGAGTCGTCGGATCTCGACATCGCCCGGACGCTCGGGAGTTGCCCTCTCCCGCGCTGTAAGCGTGGCCCTCGTGTGCTGACTCGCCCGGAAGGATGGCACGTTCAATCGGCATTAGTCAATGAGGAAAGCGATTTCCAGCACTGGGTGCACGGGCCCGTCGAAGCGCTTCCAGCACTGGTTTCGCGGTCGGTCACCACTTCCGGCGCATCGGGGTGTGGGGGATGCCGTCCTCGACGTACTCCGGCCCGCTGACCGTGAAGCCGTGGCGGGTGTAGAAGTCGACAAGATGTGACTGTGCGTCAAGCACGCACGGCCGGCCACCGATCTCCGCGAGGGCCGCGGTCATCAGCCGGCCCGAGTGCCCGGCACCCCGGGCCTCCGGGGCCACCACCACCCGTCCGATCCTGGCCACCCCGCCGGGGTCGGCCAGGATTCGCAGGTACGCCACCGGAGCGCCGTCGTGTGCCAGCCACAGGTGCCGGGTGCCGGGCTCGACGTCGCGTCCGTCGAGCTCCGGGTACGCGCACTCCTGCTCGACCACGAAGACGTCGACCCGGAGCCGGGCCAGGTCGTGGAAGGTGCGGGTATCCAACTCGGCGAAACCGGCGCTGTGCAGCTGCGTGTCAGACATCCCGCCAGGCTAGTGCTGTCGCCGCCGGGCGCCGGCGCGGAGGTGCGCCCTGCCCCGGCTCGACCTGCCCCGGCGTGGCCTGGCTCGGCCTGGCTCGGCTCGGCCCGGCTCGGCCCGGCTCGGCCCGGCTCGGCCTGGCTCGGCATGGCTCGGCCCGGCATAGCTTGACAGACAGGGTGGCGCCGCCTCGCTTCGCGCGCGCTTTGCGGCGTGGTCGCGGGCATCTGATTACGAATCTTGGACAGTTTTCGTTCTTCGCGAACTGTGCTGTCCCGAGACATGTGTCAAGGGGGAGTCCCGATAGATGTGTCATGAGTTGTTGATCATGCTGCTCGGGTGAGGCTGATGTAGTTCCGGTCGGGGGTGAGGTGGAAGTGGCCGAGGGGTTGGCCGTCGTGGTGGTAGACGGTGATCCGGTTTTGGTCGCGGATGGCGGTGACGGTGGTGCCGGCGTGGGTGGTGCCGACGCTGGTGCGGTGCCCGGCGACGCGGATGGCGCCGGTGCTGTCCACGAGGCAGCGGTGCAGGGTGGCGTCGGTCTGCAGGGGCAGGCTGGCGGGCCCGCCGAGGCTGGGCGCGTCTGTCCATGCCTGGGCGGGGGTGGCGCGTCGTGGTAGGGCGCTGTGGCGTCGTTCGGTGTTGTAGTAGCGGCGGTAGACGTCCAGATGGGTTTGCAGCTCGGCGCGGGTGCCGGGGGTGGGTTGGGTGCTCAGCCATTTCTTGAGGGTTTGGTGGTGGCGTTCGACCTTGCCGCAGGTCTGTGGATGGTAGGGGCTGGAGTTGATCGGCCGGACATTGTGGTCCAGGAGGCACTGGACGAACGTGGAGATCGATCCGGGCCGGGTGAGTCGGCTGGTGAACGCGGTGCCGTTGTCGGACAACACGATCGCGGGGACGCCGTACTCGCCGAAGGCCTGCCTGACCGCGGTGACCGCACCTTCGGCGGTCTCCGCGATCGTCGCGTGACAGCCGACGAGGGTTCGGGTGCAGTCGTCCAGGACGTCGAAGACCGCGGCGAGGCTGCCGTCGGCGAGCCGAACGTTCGTGGCGTCGATCTGGTAGCAGTCCCTGGGCCGGGCGTAGACGAACCGCCGGAACGAGCTGCGCGGCCGTTTCGCCGGGTTCCGTTCGAGCAGGTCATGTCGGGCCAGGACCCGGTTGATCGTCGACCTTGCAGGCACCCGCCATGCCGGACCGGTAGCGGCGTGCACCTCGATCAGGGCGTCACGGATGAAATCGGCCCCATTGTCCAGACCGAGTTCGGCGCGCAGCTTGCAGATCCAGGCATCCAGATCCGGCGGCGTCACCCGCGGACTGCTGTGCGGCCGCCGGGAACGCGCATGCCACTCACCCTCGTCCCGGATCCGCGCCTGATGCCGATACACCGTACGGACGGACACACCATGCTCGCGCGCGAACTCGGCCACATTGATCCGCACCCCCGCAGCCAACTGAGCATCGAGCAGGTTCAAGACATGCCGCCGAGAAGCCATGCCAGGCACCATGTACCAGCCCGCCCAAGATCCCTACCAACTGACACATGTATCGGGACTTCATCACTGACAGATGTCATGGGACTGAATAGTTCTTCGCGAACGGGAACTGTCCAAGATCGACAATGCCTCTTCGTTCCGCTGTGGATGATCGGTGGACGACGTCAGGCTGGGCGGGCACCGACCGCGTCGCGGATCTCGGCCCCCTGCTCCGTCTCCACCGCCCGAGCGCAGTGACCGCAGCAGAAGAACCGGCCGGAGACCTCGACCCCGTGGCCGGAGATCTTGATGCCGCAGTGCTCGCAGATCGGCGCCAGTCGGTGGATCGCGCACTCGAAGCTGTCGAAGGTGTGCACGTCGCCGCTGACCGTACGCACCTCGAACGCCAGCCAGTAGTCGTTGCCGCAGACCTCGCAGGTAGCCACGCCCCGTACCTCCATAAGTAGACCTTTTGTCCAATCTTGCGACACAACGCTCAGCGGCTCTTGTTTTATTGACAGTGGTCTTTACTGTTAACAAGGTTTAAATTATGTTGGTGGCACCTCACCAGGCATCACGCCGATAAGGAGCTGCCGCCATGCGCCGAAGAATCACCCTTCCGCTCGTCGCGACGGGCGCCATGGTCTCCACCCTGGCCGTCGCCACCCCCGCCCAGGCCCACGGCTACGTCTCGTCACCACCGAGCCGCCAGGCCCTCTGCGCGCAGAACCGGGTGCCCGACTGTGGGCAGATCAGGTGGGAGCCGCAGAGCGTCGAAGGCCCGAAGGGGCTGCGCAACTGCCACGCCAACATCTCGCACTTCGCCGTCCTGAACGACGACAACCGTGGCTGGCCGGCCACCTCGGTCGGCACCACCGTGACGTTCACCTGGGTCAACACGGCCATGCACGCCACCCGCGACTGGGAGTACTTCATCGGCAGCACCCGGGTTGCGGTCTTCTCCGGCGGCGGACGCCAGCCCGGCGCGACCGTCTCGCACACCGTCAACCTTTCCGGTTACTCGGGCCGGCAGAAGCTGCTGGCGGTGTGGAACATCTCCGACACCGCAAACGCCTTCTACTCCTGCGTCGACCTGCAGATCGGCGGTGGCGGCGGCAACCCCACGCCCAGCCCCAGCCCCACCACCAACCCGCCGGCTCCGTCGCCCACCCCGACGGTTGCACCGACCACCAACCCGCCGACCGGCGGCACCTGGGCGGCCGGTCGCGCGTACGCGGTCGGGGACCAGGTCACCTACGGTGGCCGTAGCTACCGCTGCCGGCAGGCGCACACCGCCATCGCCGGCTGGGAGCCGCCGAACGTACCGGCGCTGTGGAGCCAGATCTGACCGGCGGGAGGTGCGGCCGGAGCTGGCCGCACCTCCCGCCCGCCGTACCGTCGCTCCCGCCCGCCGTACCGTCGCTCCCGCCCGCCGTGCTGTGGGCGGAAGCTGGTGTGCTCTCGGCCGGAGCCGCCGTGTCGCGGGCCGGAGCCGGCGTGCTGGGAGCACGAGTCGCCGTGTCGGGGGTGGGGGGGCGTGCCCCGCTGCGCGGGCTGCCGCTGCACCTGCTCGCGGTGCTGCTGGCCGCCGGCTGTGGCGGTTCCCCCGCGCCGTCGGCGCAACCCGCGCCTGCTGAGGCCACGCCATCGGTGGCCGCGACCCCCGCCGCGACGCCTGGTGGCACCAGTGAGATGACCGGTATCGACCTGCTGTTTCTGTCGATGATGACCGGGCACACCGAGCAGACCCTCCAGATCGTCCGGCTTACGCGGGACCGGCTGGCCGACAGCGAGCTGCGCACCCTGGTCGCCGCCGTCGAGGCGACCGAGACCGACGAACTGGCCACCGCACGCAGCTGGTTGGCGCAGGTTGGGCGCAGCGCCCGCGCCGACGACCACGCTGGGCACGGCACCGGACCCGCGCAGCTGGCGCGGCTGCGCGACGCCCCGGACGCTGAGGTCGACAAGGTGCTGATCGAGGTGCTCAGCGCGCACCAGCAGGCCGCAGCCGACCTGGCCCGGGCACATCAGGCGGCGGGCACCGACGCGCGGGTGCTCGACCTGGCCCGGCGCGTCGAGCAGTCGCGTACCGCTCAGGTCGCGCTGATGGCCGGCCGGCCCGCAGCCAGCTGACCGCCCGGCCGCGCGGACTCCTGCCGGCGCGGGCGCGGGTCGACGCGGGCCGACCTGGCGTGCGTGGGCCAGGCCGGCGCGGCATCAGCAGTCGGGCCGGCCCCACTGCCGAACCGGGCGGTGCCGAACCGGGCGGTGCCGGCGCGGCGCGGGCCGGAGTGGCCGCGGGCGGGGTGTCCTGGTCAGACGTCGGCCGGGTCCAGGCGGATGGAGAGCGAGTTCACGCAGTGCCGGGTGTCCTTCGGGGTGAAGCCCTCGCCCCGGAAGACGTGACCGAGGTGACTGTCGCAGCGGGCGCAGCGGATCTCGGTGCGACTCATGCCGAGGGAGTTGTCCTCGATCTCCTTGATCGCGCCGGGGATCGCGTCGTCGAAGCTCGGCCAGCCGCAGTGCGAGTCGAACTTTGTGTCGCTCGGGTACAGCTCGACACCGCAGGCCCGGCACCGGTACATGCCGGGAGTCTTGGTGTCGACGTACTCGCCGGTCCACGCCGGTTCGGTGCCATGCTCGCGCAACACCCGGAACTCGGCGGGGCTGAGCCGGACCCGCCACTCGTCCTCGGTGCGGGGCAGTTCGCTGTCGGGAAGAGTCACAGGTCAACGGTACGCCGAAGGTCGGACCCATCGCATATGGTCGCGCAATGGGTGGCACGAAGGCTGCGGCCGAGCAGATCGAGGTGGCCGGGCACAGCGTACGGCTGTCGAGTCCCGATCGGGTGATCTTCCCGGAGCGGGGCTTCACAAAGGCCGACGTCTTCCATTACTACGTCAGCGTCGGCGACGGCATCATGCGCGCGCTGGGCGACCGGCCCACCACGTTGCAGCGCTTTCCCGACGGCATCGAGGGGGAGATGTTCTTCCAGAAGCGGGTGCCGGCCCGGGGCGTGCCGCCCTGGGTGCGTACCGCCGAGATCAGCTTTCCCAGCGGGCGCAAGGCCGCGGAGCTGTGCCCGGCGGACCTGGCCCATGTGGCCTGGGCGGCGCAGATGGGCACTGTGGTGTTCCACCCGTGGCCGGTGCGCGCCGCCGACGTCGACCAGCCGGACGAGTTGCGGGTCGACCTGGATCCGCAGCCCGGCACCGACTTCGCCCACGCGGCGACGGCCGCCGCCGAGCTGCGGGCGATCCTCGACGAGCTGGGCGTGCCGGGTTGGCCGAAGACCTCCGGCGGTCGAGGCGTGCACGTCTACCTGCGCATCCAGCCGCGCTGGACGTTCGTCGAGGTGCGCCGGGCCACCATCGCGCTGGCCCGGGAACTGGCCCGCCGCCGACCCGACCTGGTCACCACCGCCTGGTGGAAGGAGGAACGCGGCGAGCGGGTCTTCGTGGACTACAACCAGATGGCGCGGGACCGCACCATCGCCTGCGCGTACTCGCTGCGCGCCAACGCCCGGGCGACGGTCTCCACCCCCGTCACCTGGGACGAGCTGCCCGACGTCGAGCCAGACGACTTCGACCTGCGTACCGTGCCGGAGCGGTTGGCCCAGCGCGGCGACCCGCACGCCGGCATCGACGACGCCGGGTGGGACATCACCCCGCTGCTGGAGTGGGCCGAGCGGGACGCCGCCGCCGGAGAGGGTGACCTGCCCTACCCACCCGACCACCCGAAGATGCCGGGCGAACCGAAGCGGGTCCAACCCTCCAAGGACCGCGACCGCCCCCGCTGAGCGCGAAGCAGGGCATCGGGTCCGTTGGGGCAGAGGACCTGCCCGAGATCGCGGTCGACAGCAAGCCGGAACCGCTGGTGCTCGTGGCGGATAACGACGTCCCGATCGGCTGGGCGATCGTCCTGCCCGAGGGGGACTTCTGGTTGATCCGGCAGTCCACCCGGTCCTTGACCCACGGGGTCGAGTCTGGCGACGCAGACGACCTTCTGGGCCACAATCCTCGGTTGCGGCGTGGGGCGACCCAGGCTGGCAGGGCCTCCGTCCGCCGGCGTCAGAGACTGAGCTTCATACCCTCGTGGCTGGCGACGAAGCCGAGCCCGATATAGAAGCGGTGCGCGTCGTGGCGGCTCTTGTCGGTGGTGAGCTGCACCAGGCCGCAGCCGTGCTGCCGCGCCTGGTCGATCGCCCACGTCATCATCTGCCGGCCCAGGCCCCGTCCGCGCTGATCCGAGCGGACCCGGACCGCCTCGACAAGCAGCCGCTCGGCGCCGTGCCGGCCGAGCCCGGGGATGTAGGTGAGTTGCATGCACCCCACCACCTCGCCGTCGGCCTCACCGACCATGAGCTGGTTGCGCGGGTCGGCGGTGATGTCCGCGAACGCCTTCTCGTACGTGGCGTCGACCTCCCCGACGTCACGGGTGCGTCCGAGCACGTCGTCGGCGAGCAGGTCGAGGATGGCCGGCAGATCGGCCCGGACCGCCTCACGGAAGATCACCTCACTCATCCCGCGAGCGTCCCACAACGGTGCGACCCCGACCCATCAGAACCGTAATGTCCACGGCCACCCCTTAGCGACATGCCGGTCGGTGTGGCGTGGTCTCTGCCGCCGATGGCCCCGGGTAGGTGGCAACCATTCGGCTCAGGCTTCAGTGGCAGTCGTGCTGGTCCGATTGGACGGGCGTGGCGCCGGGGCGGGACCACTGGGCCACCGGGCGGCCGTCCCTGCGCCACCAGCTGTACGCCGGGTCGGCCTGCGGCCAGCCGTCGGGGGAGTCCTCCCAGGCTTCCTGCCGTCCGTATGCGGTCATGTCGAGCAGCTGGAGCGAGCCCATGATCGCCTCAACGCCACGTCCGGTCGTCTCGTAGGTGAGGAACATCCGGTCGCCCTGGCGCAGGTAGCAGGCGATGTTGCCGCCGCCGGCGACAGCGGGCTCGTCGATGCCGTACGTCGAGTACCAGGGGTGGAGGTAGCCCATGAACTCGCGGAACGGCGCAATCTCCTCATACGGTCCCTCGGCGAAGACCGCGAACCTGATGCCCCGTGCCGCCAGGTAGCTGGCCTCGTGGAAGTTCCAGATGCTGAGGGTGCAGCCTTCACACTGTTGCTCGAACGGCTTGCCGAGGTGCCACATGTGCTTGTAGACCACGAGTTGGTCTCGCCCGTCGAAGATGTCGAGCAACGGGACGGGGCCCTGCTCGCCGACCAGTTTGACCGGGTTGACCTCGGTCATCGGCAAGCGGCGGCGGGCGGCGGCGATGGCATCACCGGCTCGGGTGTGCTCCTTCTCCCGGACCAGTAGCGCGCTTCGTTCCCGGAGCCAGGTGTCGCGGTCGACCACCGGAGGTGCTGGTTGGGTGTCCATACTCGGCATTCCGCTACTATAAACATAGCGCCTACTCGTGTGAAAGAAGTTGATTGGGATTGCCTGCCAAGTTGACCTACGCGCACCACGGCGACGCCTGCCGAGCCGCCAACGCCCTCGACCTGGTGGGTGACAGGTGGACGCTCATCGTCGTCCGCGAGCTGCTCCTCGGCCCCAAACGCTTCGCCGACCTTCAAGGGGCCGTTCTTGGCATCACGCCGGCTGTCCTCAGTGACCGGCTCAGATCCCTGCGGCAGGCCGGCATCGTCGACCAGGTGACCCTGCCCGACCTGGCCCGCACCCGCGCGTACGCCGTCACCGAGTGGGGTCGTGGCCTGGAGTCGGTCCTGGCGTCGCTGGGCCGGTGGTACTCCTCCGGGCCGGACCCCCGCACCAGCGGAGGCATGACACCCGACGCCATGATCCTCGCCATGCGCACCATGGCGCCCCCGGTTCCCCAGGGTCTGCCGCCGACCGCCCTGCGCCTCTACGACACCCGCCAGCCCGACCCACCGGTCCGCGAGTACCGGCTGGCCGCGATCGATGGGCTGCTGGACGCCCGGCCCGGTGCCGCAGTCGACCCGGCGGCGACCGTTACCGCCGACTCGACGGCCTGGAGCGAGGTGCTCTTCGGCGGCCTGCCGCTCACCGACGCCGAACGCACCGGCACCGTACGCGTCGACGGCGACCGCGACACCGTCCTCGGCGTCGTGCGCCTCTACCTCACGGCCGTAGCCCCCTCGTGAGAGGCACTGCCCCGGCCCGCCCTCAGGGCCGCCTCGCCTCCTCGGCTAGCGCGCTGGGCAGCGCTTGCCCTCGGGTGGGACGGTCAGGTCGATCAGGTACGCGTTGACCGCCTGGGTGATGCAGGCCGTCTGCGGGTAGGCGGTGTGCCCCTCGCCCTCCCAGGTGAGCACCCGGCCGACACCCAGCATCTCGGCCAACGCCGGGGTCTGCTCGTAAGGGGTGGCGGGGTCGCCGGTGGTGCCGACGACCAGGATCGGCGGGGCGCCCTCGGCGCGGCCGGTGGGGTAGGGGTCGCTGCCGCCCGGCCACTCGGTGCAGGAGACCAGGCCGGCGGCAAGTGGTGCGCCGAAGAGCGGATACCGGGTGCGCCACTGGGACTGGAGCTGGCGGATCCGCTCCAGGTCGGGGCGTTGCTCCTCGTCGGCGCAGTTGATGGCCAGGTTGGCGTCGAAGAGGTTGCTGTAGTTGCCGTCCTCGTCTCGGTCGGTGTAGTTGTCGGCGAGCCGGAACACCTCCGTCGGGTTGCCCTCGTTCAGCCGGTCGATGGCCTGGGCGAGCTGCTCCCAGCCGGGCTCGGAGTACAGCGACGAGACGATCGCGTAGAAGATCCAGCCGGCGGTGGCCTCCCGCCCTTCGGCGGAGCGGACGGGGGAGACCTCGGCCTTGTCGATCGCCGAGGTGACCGCCGCCCGGGCGTCGGGGGCGATGGGGCAGCGGGCCGCGTTCGCCGCACACCAGCGGGTGAAGTTGTCGAAGGCGCGCTCGAAGCCTCTCGCCTGGCTCTCCGAACCCTCGATCAGGTCTTGCCGGGGGTCGACCGCGCCGTCGAGCACCAGCGCCCGCACCCGCTGTGGGAACAACTGGGCGTACGTGGCCCCCAGCAGGGTGCCGTAGGAGTAGCCGAGGTAGGTCAGCTTCTCGTCGCCGACGGCGGCCCGGATCGCGTCGATGTCGCGGGCCGCCTGCTCGGTGCCGTACAGCGGTAACTGGTCGCCGTACTTGGCGCCGCAGCCCTGGCCAATCTGCTGGTTGAGCGCGACGAAGTCGTCGAATGACGGCTGGCTCTCCGGATCGGGGCTGTAGCCGAAGACGGCGTCGAGGTCGGCGTCGGGGATGCACTCGACGGGGCTGGACCGGGCCACCCCGCGCGGGTCGAAGCCGACGATGTCGAAGCGTTCGAGGATGGCGTCGGGCAGGCCGCCGTACTGTTCGCCGAAGGTGAGGTAGACGGCGGTGTCGACGCCCGAGCCGCCGGGACCGCCCGGGTTGACCAGCAGGGAGCCGATCCGGTCGCGCTGGTTGGTGGAGCGGACGCGCAGCAGCGCGATCTCGAAGGTCTCGCCGGCACCGGGACCGGTCGTGGCCGCGTTGCCGCCCGCCCAGTCGCGCGGCACCTGGATGCGGGTGCACTCGTACCTGATATCCGGAGCGCGCCGTCCGACCACCTCGTCGGCCACCTCCGGGCAGGACCGCCAGGTCGGCGCGGCTCCCGGTGCGGCGGCCTCGCCGTCGGCGTCGGTGCGCGGCGCGAACGCCGGCAGCGTGCAGCCGGCGGTGACCACGACGGCGGCGGTCAGGCCGGCCACGGTGAGCCGGAAACGGCGGGTCCGATCGGGCGTACGGGTCACGAACGAGCCTCCGTGATCAGATCGACGGCCAAGCTATGCGGACTCGGCCGGGACCGCCGGGTCACCGCGCAGCACCTGGTCCACGTCGAACCGGACCGGCCGGTCGAGTTGATCGTATCGGCAGGAGAGCGGGTCACGGTCGGGACGCCAGCGAACGAAGCGCGCGGTGTGCCGGAACCGGTCACCCTCCATCGCGTCGTACGCCACCTCGACCACCAGTTGCGGGCGCAGCGGCTCCCACTCCAGGTTCTTGGTGCCGGTCCAGCGGCTGACGCCGCCGGGGATGCGCTGCCCGCGTTCGTGGTCGCCGTGCACCCACGGGTGCTCGGGCCCGGCGTCGCGGTAGGGGGCCAGCTCCTCCAGCAACTCGGCGCGGCGGGCCATGGTGAACGAGGCGCTCACCCCGACGTGGTGCAGCACCCCGGCGTCGTCGTAGAGGCCGAGCAGCAGCGACCCGACCACCGGACCGGACTTGTGCCAGCGGAACCCGGCCACCACCGCGTCGGCGGTACGGGCGTGCTTGACCTTGGACATGAGTCGCTTGCCCGGCTCGTACGGCAGGTCGGCGGGCTTGGCGATCAGCCCGTCCAGGCCGGCGCCCTCGAACACGTCGAACCAGCGGCGCGCGACCTCGGCGTCGGTGGTGATCTGGGTGACGTGCACCGGGGGTCGCACCCCGGCCAGCGCCTGCTCCAGCCGGGCCCGGCGGGTCGGGTAGGGGACGTCGAGCAGGCTCTCGTCGTCGAGCGCGAGCAGGTCGAAGGCGACGAAGTCGGCGGGGGTCGTCTCGGCGAGCAGCTTCACCCGGGAGGCCGCCGGGTGGATGCGCTGGGCCAGCAACTCGAAGTCGAGCCGGGGCTGCCCGTCCGGGCCGTCGCGGCGGATCACGATCAGCTCGCCGTCGACCGCGCAGCGCGGCGGTAGTTGCCGGCGGGCCTGCTCGACCACCTCGGGGAAGTAGCGGGTCATCATCTTGCCGCCCCGGCTGGCCAGCTCCACCTCGTCACCATCGCGGAGGATGATGCAGCGGAAGCCGTCCCACTTGGGTTCGTAGGTCATCCCCGGGGCGGTGGGGATCGAATTGACACTGCGGGCGAGCATCGGCTCCACCGGCGAGTTGATCGGCAGGTCCACGGCCATCAGTCAACCAGACGGCACCGACAGTGGTGAGCCGGATCACGTCCCGCCCGATGGGCGGCGTGTCCGTCTCTGACCTGCCACGTCCCACCCGGGCGAATCGCAAAACCGCAGGTCAGAGCTACTTTCGCGAGGTGGCGGAGTGGGTGTGCGGGTGTTGCGGGCGGTGGCGGGTCAGCGTCGAGTTGATCCACGGCCGGTACGTGTACCGGTTGGTGCACACCTATCCGCGACACTTCGGCGGCGGCAAGAACGTGCTCGGCGAGGTCGGTTCGGTGGACGAACTGGCCGAGCTGCTGCGTCGGCGTACCCCGGTCAACCTGGCCGACCTGCGCGAGGCCGCCTGATCCCGCACTCAGAAGTGGGCGAAGGAGCGGATCGGGGCGCGCGGACCGAACTTCGGGGCCTGCACGGCGGCGGCCTCCAGCAGCCAACAGACCCGGCCCCGGTGGCCCCGGAACGGCTCCAGCAGCTCCAGCATCCGGGCGTCGTCGCCGCGCGGCTCACCGGCCAGGGCCCAGGCGACCGTGTTGGGTACGTGATAGTCGCCGACGCTCACCGCGTCCGCGTCGCCGTACGCGACCCGGACCACCTCGGCGGCGGTCCACGGCCCGACGCCCGGGATCGACCGCAACAGCCGGGTGGCCCCGGTCGAGTCGGCGCACTTTTGCAGGCGGTCGGTTACTCGCGCGGCCCGGATCAGCGTCTCGGCGCGGCGCTGTTCCACGCCGAACGGGTGGAAGACCCAGTACGGGGCGGCGGCGATCACCGCCGGGTCGGGCGGCAGCAGCAGCCGCACCGGGCCCGGGGCCGGCTCGGCGAAGTGGCGCACGGTCGCCGCGTACCCCCGGTAGGCCTCCTTGCCGGTGACCTTCTGCTCCAGCACGGCCCGCAGCACCCGGGGAAAGATCAGCCCGGTGGTCGGCATCCGTAGCCCGGCCTGCTGTGCGGCGAGCCGGGCCACCACCGGGTGGGCCGCGGCGAGTTCCCTGAAACCGGTCAGGTCGTCGCGGAGCCCGGCGACCGCGTCGGCGTGCTCGACCATCCAGCCGGCGCCCGGGCCGTGACCCTCGGCGACCAGCTCGCCGCCCTCGGGCCGCAGGGCCAGGGTGCCCGGCCCGTCGGGTGTGCGCGCCGCCCACCAGAAGACGCCCGCGATCATCCGCGCACACGGGTCGTACGGGCTGAAGGTGAGCGGGCGCACCGAAGCGGCGAAGCGGTAGCCGGCTGGTGTTCGCAGCACCCGCCGCGCTTTCGGTTCGTTCCCGGTCACCTGGTCACTGTGCCACCCCGTGCGGCCGGGTCGTCATGGCCCCACCAGGACCAGCCCCTGGGAACGCGTCCGAGAGACGTCGGTGGCCGGCCGCGCCATCGCTGGCTGCGGCCGGCCACCCGGAGTGCTGCTGGATCAGTAGTCGTAGTCGGAGTCCGACTCGTTCGACTCGGTCTTCGACGGCGGGGCGACCGCCTTCGGGGTGCCCTTGGGCAGGCACTCAAGGTTCTTGCTGCCGTCCGGGTTGACCACGAACCAGGTGCCGCCGACGCCCTGGCCCTTCCAGGCGCCCGGCTTCTTGTCACCGATGTAGGTGTAGAGCGGCCATCCGTCGAGGGTGATCTGGCGGGTGCCGTCCTCGCGGGTGATGGTGCCGACGGCGTCGTCGGAGACGCCCTTCAGCTCCGGAGCGCCGTCGGTAAGCGCCGGCGGCCACACCTCGGCGCACTGGCCGTCGCAGTTGGACGACGGCGGGTCGTTGGTGTCGCGGTCAAAGCGGTACAGGATGTATCCGTCCTGGTTGACCACGGCGCTGCCCATCCGGGGGAACTTCTTGCCGGTCAGGCTGTCGGTCAGTTCGACACCGTCGGGCAGGGGCGCGTCGGTCTCTTCCTCCGCGCCCGGTGACGCCGAGGCGCCCGGCTCCGCGCTGGCCTCGGGGTCGGCGGTCACGCTGGGCTCGGCCGCGGCGACGGCGACCGGCTCGGCCGCGCCCGCGTCCGCCCCGTTGTAGCCTGCGGGTGCGCAGGCCGTAAGTGCGAACATGGCGCCCACGGCGATGACGGTCCGCTTCATCTGTGCCACGTGCCCTCCTCATACTTGGCAAGTTCACCGGGAGATACGGGACGAGCGCTGTCAAGGTTGAATCCAAAAGGGTGGGCAAGCTCACAAGAATCCATTGAACCGTCTGGGTTCTCTGTCCGTGTGAGTCCGTATCCGCAGGTCCGGTGCGCCCTCGCCCGGGTACGCCTGCGTCATGACAAAGGCCCGCCTCGGGTCGAGGCGGGCCTTCCGGGTACGTGGATCAGGCCGTCGGGACGGTCACCAGGGTGTCCGTGGCGCCCCGCGAGTCGATCTCCTGCACCTCGAACTGCTTGATGTCGTCCAGCTTCGTCGACGTGGCCGCCGACAGGGCGAGCAACTGCGGGTTGGCGTTCGTGCCGTACCCGCCGTCCGGCACGGACCAGGTGGAGACGACCTCGGTGGAGCCGTCCTCGCGTACCACCACCAGGCGGCAGGTGCGTGGCCCCGGCAGCTTGCTCAGGCTGAAGTCCATCCTGGTGCCGAAGTCTTTCGCGATCAGGAAGAACGTCGCCTTCACGCCGGTGGTCGGGTCGGTGACGTCGACCTGCGCACCCTCCTGCTCGTTGCCACCCACGCTCGGACCACTGGGGTTGCCGGGGCGGTCGCTCGGTGGATCCACCGGACCCGTGGTCGGCCCGGCGATCGGCGGTGGCGTGCTGCTGTCGGTGAGATTGCTGAACACGACACCGGTCAGCCCACCGAAGACCACCACGGCCGCGGCGGTCGCCAGGACCTGCCGGAACCGGGCCCGCCGACGATGCGTACGCAGCGCCACAAGCGTCCGGTCCAACAGGACCGGATCCGAGTGGGTCTGCTCCAGCGC
Organism: Verrucosispora sp. WMMD573; assembly: GCF_027497175.1. Taxonomy (NCBI): domain Bacteria; kingdom Bacillati; phylum Actinomycetota; class Actinomycetes; order Micromonosporales; family Micromonosporaceae; genus Micromonospora; species Verrucosispora sp. WMMD573. Next base: position 3,131,067 of record NZ_CP114901.1, read on the forward strand.
CGTGATCGACTCCTCGTCGATGTCGGAGAGCAGCCCGACCACCGGCACCATCGTCTCCAACTCGGCGGCACAGGCCCAGCAGGTCGCGAGGTGTTCCTCGAACCGCTCCATGTCCTGTTCGTCAAGCACGCCGAGCGCGTACGCGGCGACGTCCATGTGGTCAACCCGGCTCATTCCGTCACCCCCCTCTCCTGCAGAGCTGTGCGCAGCGCGCGCAGCGCGTAGTAGACCCGCGACTTCGCGGTGCCCAGTGGCAGACCGAGCTCCTCGGCCGCCTCCGGCACCGTCCGGCCCCGGAAGTACGTCGCCACCAGGATCTCCCGGTGCGACTGACTCAACGTTCGCAGCGCGTCCGCCACCGTCATCGACCGAAGCACCCGATCGGTGCTGTCGGCCTCGGCGAACGCGGTCAGATCCCGGTCGTACGTCTCGGCCGGGCGGGCCTGCTCGCTGCGGTGCTCGTCGATGGCGATCCGTCGCGCCACCGTCACCAGCCACGGCCGTAGCGACCCCTGTCCCTGTGCGCCCAGCCGATGCGCGTTGCGCCAGGCCCGCAGCAGCGTCTCCTGGACGATGTCCTCGGCCCGTTGCCGGTCACCGCCGGTCAACCGCATCACGAACATCAGCAGCGGTCCGGCGTGTTCCGCGTAGAGCGTGCGGACCAACTGGTCGGAATGGGCGGCTTCGGTGGTGGAAGCCTGGTGGCGGCCAGGGGTGGGTCGCGGCGTCACCGGGCTATTCTGGCGAGCCGCCGCACGAGAGTCGACCCCACGGGTGGACGTGGCGGGCCGCGACTGGGACCGGGCGGACATCCAGTCCACCCGCACCCGGTCGCCCTGCCAACCGACCGCCAGTGCGTGCATGCAGACCTCCGACGTCCCTGGACAGAAAGCCGTCCCCCCACGGGCATGGCTGCTGACTGGTACGGAAGGCAGTACCGAACGGATCAACGTTCGACGGAAAAAATCCCCGGCGGAGGTGGCGTCGAGTCGACCGCATCGGCGTCGTGCACCACCGTGGCGCCTCCGGTGAAGCGATCGAGTTCCGCCTCGACCAGCACCCGGCCGGGAAACCAGTCACCGGCGGCCCGGCGGGTCAGCGCGGCCACCGGTGGGTCCTGGCGGCCGGCGAGGAGCACCAGATTGCCGTAGCGCCGGCCACGCAGCACAGCGGCGTCGGCGACCAGACAGGCCCGGGGCAGCACCGTCCGCACGGTGGCGACCTGTCCCCGGGCGTGGCGCAGCGGCGGCCCGTCGGCGATGTTGGCCAGATACCAGCCCGCCGGGTGCAGCGCCCGGGCCGCCTCGGCCGCGTACTCCACCGAGGTCAGTCGGGCTGGTGTCCGGGCACCCGCGAAGACGTCGGCGACCACCACGTCGTAACTGGCCTCCCGGCACGAGGCGAGCACCGTCCGCGCGTCACCCACCCGTACCTTCAGGCGCGGATCGGCCCGCCACGGCAACACCCGCCGCACCAGATCGACAAGCGCCCCGTCCACCTCGACCACCCGCTGGGTAGCGCCGGGACGGGTGGCGGCGACGTACCTCGGCAGGGTCAGCGCACCGCCGCCCAGATGCAGTACCCGCAGCGGAGCGCCCGTCGGCGCCACCAGGTCGATCGCGGCGGCCAGTCGACGGACGTACTCGAACTCCAGGTGCGTCGGATCGGTCAGGTCCACATGCGACTGCGGTGCGCCGTCCAGCAGCAGCGTCCACGAGCCGGGCCGGTCCCGATCCGGCACCAACTCGGCGAGCCCCGTGTCGACAGGCTCGGTGATCCGGTCGGCGTCGCGCCGCCGACCCATCAGCGGCCGGTCCGGGCGGCGGTGGTGCGGGCGGCCACGGTCAGCGCGCGGTGCAGCAGCCGTGCGTCGCCCAGCCGGGAGCGCAGCAGCCGCTCCAGCCCGGCGATCGGCACGAGATTCTGCGGGGCTCGGGGATCCTTGTATGGGCTGGACGCGAACCGGGGCAGCGTGACCAACGACAGGTCGGCCAACCGCACCGCCTCGGTGATCTCCAGGTCGGCGGAGCACTCCAGCCGGACGATTCCCGCCCAGGGCGCTCCCGCCGCCACCGGCAGCCGCAGGTACCACGACCAGCCGCCCCAGGCGGTGCCGAGCCGGAACACCGGCGAGCGGTGGCCGGGTGGGAGACCGGTGACCACGGCGGTGAGTCGGGCGTCGAGGTACTGGCTGTGCTGGGTCTTGATGTAGCCGAGCGTGCGGGGCAGCTGCCGCCGGTTGCGCAACGGCCCGTCCACCACCAGCAGGTCGTCGTCGGTCCGCGCGGCGGCCGAGACCTGCACCTCCAGGGCGGTCAACGGCCCCTGCACCGCCGCCGGCAACTTGGCCAGCTCACCGCTGCCGCTGACCCGGTGCACCGGGTAGCGGACGTTGCCGGCCACCACGTCGGTCGCCGACGGGCTGGCGGTGAACAGGCCGCGCTCCACCGTGGCACCGGCCAGCTGCGCGGCACCGCGATCCAGGTCGCACCGCACCACCCCGGCCGCGTACGAGGCGGCCAGACCGGGAAACGAGCCGCCGTCCTCCTCGGCCGTCCAGATGCTGGCATCGATCCGGCGTACCCCGTCGACAAGCAGCACCACGTCGGGTGCCTGGACGCCCGGACGGGGGCCGATCGCCCGCCAGTCCACCGCCGGCAGCTCGTGTTCCGCCTCGACCTGCGCGCTGCTCGGCGCGGCCGGACCGGCCGGCGCGGCCTCGAACGACGCCCCGTAGCCCGGATCCCAGGCATCGACGAAGAAGCGGTTCACGTCCGCATCACCGGCCGGTCCGTTCCACCCGGGCCGAGCGGGCGTCCTTGTGCACCTCGAAGCGGACCGGGATGCGCTCGGCCAGCGCCGGCACGTGGGTGACCACGCCGACCATCCGGTCACCCCGGGCGGCGAGGTTTTCCAACGTGGCGGCGACCGTGTCCAGGGTGGCCGCGTCGAGGGTGCCGAAACCCTCGTCCAACACGATCGATTCCAGGCTGGCGGCGGTGGTGGACATCCCGGCCAACTGCTCGGACAACGCCAGCGCCAGCGCCAACGACGCCTGGAACGTCTCACCGCCGGAGAGTGTCCGCACCCCGCGACGCAGCCCGGCGTCGTGGTGGTCGACCACGAAGAACTCGCCCTTGTCGTGGACCAGGTCGTACTGGCCGCCGGAGAGTTCCCGCAGGATCCCCGACGCGCCGTCGACAAGCAGGTCCAGCGCCTCGGCCAGCAACCACCGCTCGAAGTTGTTGGCCCGCAGGTGCCCCGCCAACGCCCGAGCCACCTGCGCCTCGCGTTCGTGCCCGGCCCGCTGCTCGCGCAACGCCCCGGCCTGCTCACGCCGCTCGGTCAGCCGGCGCAGCTCGGCCTCGGCCCGCTCCACCGCGACGGTGGCGGCGCGGACCGGATCGTCCGGGGCGGGCAGCCCGGCGTCGGCGAAGATGCCGGCGATGCGGCCCACCGCCGCGCCGGCCGCCGCCTCGGCCTCGGCCACGGCCGTGGCCAGCCCAGCCCGCTCCGACCGGCGGTGCTGCGCCTGGTCCCGCGCCCACCCGGCCAGTGTGGTCCAGGCGGTGGCGACGTCGTCGCGGTCGGTGGCCGGCGGCCCGAATCGGGCCACCGCGTCGCGGACGTCGTCGAAGCGGCGCCACGCGGTCCGCAGCCGATCCTGCGCTGCCTCCGCCGCCGCCCGGGCCTGCCGGGCGGCGTCCCGGCCGGCACGGACCGCCGTGGTCGCCTCATCCAGCCCCTGCCGTAGCCGGGCCAGCTCTGCCAGCCGTGTCCGCAGCGCCTCGGCGGTGGCCGCGCCGACCAGCCGTTCGTCCAACTCGGCAAGTCGAGCCCGCAGCCCGTCATGTTCGGTACGGGCGCGCAGCAGCACCCGCTCCAGGTCCCGTGCGGCAGCGTCGCGCTCGGCGACGACCTTCCTGGCCGCCTCGCTCGCCGCCCGGGCCGCCTTGCCGGCCGCCACCGCCCTCGCCACGGCCGAGCCCGCCGGAATCGCCGGCACCCGGGCCACCGGCTGCTCGCAGACCGGGCAGGCTCCGCCGTCGGTCAGGTGGGCCCGCAACGCCGTCGCCTGATCGGCGGTCTTCGCCTCCTCGTGCGCCTGGAATGCCGCCGCCAGCTCCGCCTCGGCCCGCTCGGCCGCCGCCTGCGCCCCGGTCAGTGCCTGCACCGCCGCGTCGTGTTCGACGCCGGCCGCCTCCGCTGCGGCCCGGACCCGCGCCGCCTGAGCGGACAACTGCTCCCGGTCGGCGTGCGCCCGCAGCAGCATCCGCAGGGCACTCTCGTCGCCCGCGGCGGTCAACTCGCCGCGCAGCTTCTCCTCGCGCTCCTCGGCCAGCGACACCGCAGCCGCCGCCGCGTCGGACTCGGCCCGCGTCGCGGTCACCGCCCGAGCCACCTCGGCCACCCCGTCCGGCGCCCGGAGCTCGTCCAACGCGGCCAGCTCGGCGTCGAGCGTGGTCAGGGCCGCGGTGGCCTCCCGCACCGTCGCACGCGCCGCTTCCAGTTCCGGTACGGCCGCGGTCACCGACCCGGCCAGCTCCCGCATCCGCTCGACCTGACCGGTGGCCCGTGCCAGCGTGTCGTCGTCGACGTCGGCCAGCCCGGCGAGCAGCTGATCCACCGCCTCCAGCTTCGCCTCCGCCTGCCCGGCCCGGGTCGTGGCCCGCTGCTGCACCTGCTCGTACACGCCGAGACCGAGCAGGTTGACCAGGATCTGCTGCCGGGTGGCCGGGCGGGCGTGCAGGAAGTCGGCGAACTGGCCCTGCGGCAGCACCACGCAGCTGGTGAACTGCTCGTACGGCAGCCCGACCGCCGCCAGCACGGCCGCGTCCATCTCCGCCGGGGTGCCGGCGACCACCTCACCGAGATCCTCCGGACTGAGCCCGGTGTCCAGCTTGGTGACGTCGAACCCGTCCGGCATCAGCTGCAACCCGGCACCGGCGGTCTTGACGTTGCCCCGGCTGTCCCGACGCACCACCCGGGTGGCGACGTAGCGGGCGCCGCCGGACTCGAAGACCAGTCGGACCCGCGCCTCGGTGGCCGACGGAGCGAGCGCGTTGCCCAGCCCGCGCGTGCCGCCCCAACGGGGCACCGTGCCGTACAGCGCGAAGCAGATCGCGTCGAGCACCGTCGACTTGCCCGAACCGGTCGGCCCGACCAGGGCGAAGAAGTCCGCGTCGGTGAAGTCGATTGTGGTGTCGTCGCGGAAGACGGTGAAACCGGCCAGGTCCAGCCGCATCGGCCGCATCAGTGATCGACCTCCTCGAGCAGTTCGTCGAAGAGTTCCCGGACGCCCTCGTCGGCATGCCCCCGGCTGTCCAGGTAGTCGGCGAACAACTGCCGGGGCGAACGGCCGGACCGTTGGGCGACCCGGGTGCCGGTGCCGGGTGCCGGCACCAGCTCCGGGTCGATCCGGATCTCCAGGGCCCGGGGAAGCAGTTGCTGCACCTCCTCCCGCAGGCCGGCGCGGGGCTGCTCGCGCACGTACACCCGCAGCCAACCCTCCGGCGCAGTGATCTCGGCGAGCTGGGCGAGGGTGCCGCGTACGGTGCGCAGCGCGGTCGCCGCGGTCACCGGCTCCTCGCGAATCCGCGCCGCCGTGGTCGCGGTGACCTCGACCAGGGTCACTGCCGGGACGTTCTCCTGCTCTCCGAAGTCGACGGCGAGCGGGGCACCGCTGTAGCGGATCGGGCACGGCCCCTGCACCCGCTGGGCGCGATGCAGGTGCCCGAGCGCCACGTAGTGCGCGGTACCGGGAAAGACCGAGGCGGGCACCGCGTAACCCATGATGGTGTGCGCGTCACGTTCCCCGCCGCCGGTGGCCGCGCCGACCACCGTGAGGTGGGCGGTGACCAGATGCACCCGGTCCGGCTCGTCGAAACCCTCGGTCAGCCGGGCCAGGATGCGGCCCAGATGGTCGGCGTACGTCTGGGTGGTCTCGGCGGCGGTCAGCTCGTACATCTCCACCGCGCGGACCGCGTACCGCTGGGACAGGAACGGCAACGCGGCCAGCCGCCAGCGTTCCCCGTCGGCGGTGGTGCCGTCGATGACGTGTTCGGCCGGATCCTCGCGTACGCCGCCGCGCAGGGTGATGCCGGCGGCCTCGGCCCACGGGCGCAGCGCGTCCAGCGCCGGACCGTTGTCGTGGTTGCCGCCGATCGCCACCACGTCCGCGCCGGTGCGGCGCAGCGCGGTCAATGCCCGGGTGACCAGGCGGGTCGCCTCCGGGGTCGGTGCCGCCGTGTCGTAGAGGTCGCCGGCGATGACGACCAGGTCGGGCCGTTCCCGCCGGGCGATCTCGATGACCCCGGCCAGCACCTGCTTGTGCTCCTCGGCCCGCGACTGCCCCTTGAGGACCTTGCCCACGTGCCAGTCGGAGGTGTGCAGGATCTTCATTGGATCAGCCTCCGCTAGAAGGGGATGTCGTCGTCGGTGCCGCCGCCGGACCCGACGACCGCGAACGGGTCGGCGGACTGGGTGATCGACCGCAGGGTCTGTGACGGCGCGGCCCCGGCCTCGGACACCCGCGTCGCCCAGGCGGGGAACGGGAACTCCAGACAGAGCGGCACCGGGATGTCCGGCTGGTTGACGAACATCGTGCCCGGCTTGGCCAGCAACGCGCGTTGCCGCTGGGCGGGTGGGAGGAAACCGTACTCCGGGCGGGATGCCTCGGCCGGATCCAGCCGGCCCACCACCCGGATGGCCGAGTTGGTGACGATACGCCGCTCCACCTCACTGGCGGTCTGCTGCGCGCCGATCAGGATCACCCCGAGCGAGCGGCCGCGCTCGGCGATGTCGAGCAGCACCTCCTTGATCGGGGACGAGCCCTCCCGGGGGGCGTACTTGTTCAGCTCGTCGAGCACCACGAACAGCAGCGGCTTGGCGGTGCCGGCCTTCTCCTTGCGCTCGAACTCGCTCTTGAGCGTCACACCGACCACGAAACGTTGCGCCCGGTCCGGAAGGTTGTGCAGGTCGACGACGGTGACCTGGGCGGACTCCGAGGTGTTGATCGAGTGCGGTCGGCGGGTGGCCAGGTCACCACGGATCAACCGGGACAGGTCCTTCTTGCTGCCGATCAGCCGGCGGGCGAACGCGTTCACCGTGCCCAGGCCCACCGCGCTGCCCGCCCAGTCGCCGCGGGTCTCGTCGTCGCTGAGCTGCTCGACGACGTGGTCGACCAGATCGCCGTAGCTGCCCAGCCGGACGCCGTCGATGCTGACGCCACCGTCGGCGGGCTGGGCGTAGCGGGCCAGGTGGGCGGCCACGGAGTGGACCACCATCGTGTACTGCTGCCGTTCGTCGTCGGCGTCGGCGAAGACGTACGGCAGCAGGCGGTCGGCGCAGAATTCGGTGAGCGTCCAGTAGAAGCTGTCCACGCCGGTGAGCCGACTGCTCACGTCCGGCGTGCCGGACGAGTCGCCCACCCGGGGCGGCGCGTAGACCCGTACGTCGGGAAAGGCGTCCGCGGCCAGACCGAGCCGGGCGTACGCGGCCCGGGTCGGATCGTCGAGCCGGGCGTTCGGATGGTCGAGGAAGAGCAGGTCCTCGCCCTTCACGTTGAAGATCAGCGCCTTGGCGTTGACCGCGTCTCCGCCGAGCTGCCCGGAGCGGAACACCGAGTAGAGAAGAAAGGTGGCGAAGCTGGTCTTGGTGGCCACGCCGGAGATGCCGGAGATCGACACGTGCGCGCCCCGGCTGCCGTCGAGGAAGTCGGCGTTCAGGTAGACCGGGACGCCGTCCCGGCCGGTGCCCATCGGGATCCGTCGTTCCATCCGGTCGAAGTGCAGTGCCCGGGCGCGGGCGTCGCCCTCGGCCCGGTGTACCACGGCGCCCGGCTGCGGCGGCACGTAGAACTCGGGGTCGACGCGGGTGGTGGTGATCTCGGCGGCCTCCTGCACCTGCGCCGGCAGCGTGCCGTCGGCGATGGCGAAGACGTCGGAGTCGAACTGCGCGCCCTCGTGCCGCGCCCGGACCTGGGTGACCACCCCGGCGATGGTCACCGGCTCCCGGTCGGGCAACTCCCGTCGGGTGACCACCACATCATCGAGCTGGAGATAGCTGCCCGGGGAGACCGCCGTCCAGAACTGCAGGGGAGTGGCGTCGGCGGTGCCCAGCACCCGGCCCACCCCCTCGCCCGGGCCGTCGAACCCCTGGTCGGTCATCGGGCAACTCCGCTCGGTTGATCGTCGCGGTCGGCACACACGCCCTGCATCCTGCCGGAGGAGTACGACAGGTCGCCACGCGACGCGGCGCAGGCCACGTAACGACATCGCGCCGATCGCGCACGGCGATGGGGTGCTGACGGCGGGTGTCCGGGCTGTGGAAGGCGGCACGTCGAGCGTCAGGCCGCCGGCACCGGTTGACGCTAGTGAGCTGACGTGCGCTTCCGTGGCCTTCTCGGGTACCGCTGCGGTGGCCGGTCAGCGCCGGGCGTGGCGGAGCAGCAGGGTGCCGTCGTCGGCGCGAAGGACGTGCCGCAGCGGCAGGCTCCGGGCGGGGCTCGGGGCACCGGCGGTGATCCGGCCCGGCCCGGCCCCGGCGAGCATGGGCGCGATCGAGAGGCACACCTCGTCGACCAGGTCGGCGGCGGTGAGGGCGCCGAACAGGTGTGGACCGCCCTCGCAGAGCAGTTGACCGAGCCCGCGACGACGCAGGTCGGCCAGCCCGGCGACCAGGTCGACCCGATCCTCACCATGGCGTACCAGGTCGGCCACGGCGGTAAGGCCGGGCGGCGCGGGCGCGTCCCGGCGGGTCAGCACCACGGGGCGCACGGGTGCGTCGGCGAAGGCGGCCTGGGTCGGGTCGAGGTCCAGGGTGCCGGAGACCACTACCAGGGTCGGGTACTCGGTCAGCCCGTGCGCGCGTCGCCAGGCCCGGCGTCGCTCGTCCAGCCGGATCGCCCGGTAGTCCTCGTGGCGCAGCGTGCCGGCGGCCACCAGCAACGCGTCGCAGAGCATCCGCAGCAGTCCGAAGACCCGCTTGTCGGGGGGGCCGGACAGCCCGGCCGAGTAGCCGTCGAGGCTGACCGCGCCGTCGACGCTGGTCACGAAGTTCATCCGCAGGTGCGGCTGCTCGACGCGGCCGTACCGGGCGATGAGCACGTCGTCGTCCACCGGCTCCGGTGACGGGTCCGGCCAGAGGACGGAAATCGGTGCTCTGTCGCTCATTCGCCGGCCGGACCGGTGACGGGAGGGGTCGGTCGGGGGGTACGGTGCTGACAGTCGCACCAGTTCCGGCCCGGGCAGTCGTCGTGCCGTCGCGCCCGGCACGCTCGGCAGATCATTCTCGCAGCCTATGCCGTGGAAGGATGGGACACCCATGCCGCGTCAGATCTTCCAGCTGAGGATGTCCCTGGCCGGGGTTCGTCCGGCGATCTGGCGCCGGGTGCTGGTGCCCGGCGGCTACACCCTGGACCGGCTGCACCGGGTGGTGCAGCACGCGATGGGCTGGCGCGACTGCCACCTGCACTCGTTCGAGATCGACGGCGTGCAGTACGGCGAACCCGACCCGGACGGCGAGTTGGCCCTGCACGACGAGCTGGACGTCCGGTTGGACGCGGTGCTCGGCAAGGGCAGCCGGTTCCACTACACGTACGACTTCGGCGACTGGTGGGAGCACGACCTGCTGGTCGAGGACGCCTTGACCGCCGAGGCGGACGAGCGCTACCCGCGCTGCCTCGACGGGGAGCGGGCCTGCCCACCGGAGGATGTCGGCGGACCGCAGGGCTACCTGGTGCTGCTCGCCGCGTTGGCCGAGCCGGGCCATCCGGAGCATCGGACGATGCGGGACTGGGTGGACGCCGGCTTCGACCCGGCGGCCTTCGACGCCGGCCGGGTCGACACCCTGCTTCGTCGTCTCTGCTGACCGCCGCTTCCGGGCCCGCAACCCAACCGCCTTTCCCGATTGTTTGCCGGGGCAAACGAGCTGCGTGGTAACGATCTGGGATCGCTCCCACTGGACTATTGACACTCCCGACACCTGCCGGCAATCTCATGGGAGCGTTCCCAAGAGGCGTGGATCACATGGCGTGCGCTTGGGCGCCGACACCGGCTGACCCAGCCGGTGCCGGCAGACGCTGCGGCACCCCCCACCACAGACAAATGCAGCCTCACCATCGAAAGAGGGGTCAGGATGAGCCTCACCACGCGGCGTTCCCGCATGGCGGCAGCCACCCTGGCCGCGATCACCGCTGTCGGCGGTCTCGCGGCCTGCGGCAATGACGACGAGCCGGCCGAGGGCGAGAAGCCCGCGAAGCTGGTCGTCGACACGTTCGGCGAGTTCGGCTACGACGAACTCGTCAAGCAGTACGAGCAGCAGACCGGTATCAAGATCGAGCTGCGTAAGACGGCACAGCTCGGCGAGTACCGGCCGAAGCTGGTCCGTTACCTCGCGACCGGCAAGGGCGCGGCTGACGTGACCGCCCTGGAAGAGGGCATCCTCAACGAGTTCAAGGCCAACCCGCGTAACTGGGCCGACCTGACTCCGCTGGTGCCGTCCGAGATCGCCGACGACTACCTGCCCTGGAAGTGGGAGCTGGGTAAGGCGCCGGACGGTCGGCTGATCGGCCTGCCGACCGACGTCGGCAGCCTCGCGGTCTGCTACCGCAAGGATCTGTTCGAGGCGGCCGGTCTGCCCACCGAGCGCGACGCGGTCTCGGCGCTCTGGCCGGACTGGAACGGCTTCCACCAGGCTGGCCAGAAGTACAAGCAGGCCACCGGCAAGGGGTTCATCGACTCGATCACCGCGGTCTCGAACGGTGTGCTGTTCCAGCAGGGCAGCGACCTGTTCTACGACAAGGAGAACAACATCATCGCGGACTCCAGCCCCGCGGTGAAGGCCGCTTGGGACACCGCCACCTCGATGGTGGACATCTCCGCCAAGGCGTCCACCTGGTCGCCGGAGTGGTCCGGCGGCTTCAAGCAGGGCACGTTCGCGGCCACCTTCTGCCCGTCCTGGATGCTCGGCATCGTCGCGGACAACTCCGGCGAGGAGAACAAGGGCAAGTGGGACGTGGCGGCCGTGCCGGGCGGCGGCGGTAACTGGGGCGGCTCGTGGCTGGCCGTGCCGGAGCAGAGCAAGTACCCGGAGGAGGCGGCGAAGCTCGCCGAGTTCCTGACCAACGCCACCAGCCAGGTGGAGGCCTTCAAGGCCAAGGGTCCGCTGCCCACCAACCTGGAGGCGTTGAAGAACGAGGCATTCCTCAGCTACACCAACGAGTACTTCAGCAACGCGCCGACCGGCAAGATCTTCGGCGAGAGCGTCGCCCAGATCCAGCCGATCCACCTGGGCCCGAAGCACCAGGCGGTGAAGGAGAACGCGTTCGAGCCGGCGATGCGGGCATTCGAGAACGGGCAGGCCAGCAAGGATGCGGCCTGGGAGCAGTTCACTAAGGACGCGCAGACCCAGGGCGTCTTCTGAGTGATTCCCTTCCGGTGGCGTTCGGGACTACCCGAACGCCACCGGTCGGTCCCCACCGCGCAGCATCCTGCGCGAGGGCCCCCGGGCCTCGCTGGAAAAGGAAACTCGAATGAGCCTGTCGGCCACGACGGCGCCGCCGTCGCCAGCAGCACCACCTCCCGACGCCCCCTCCCGGCGTCGTCGGGGATATCTCCTCAACCGCCTGGATCTCAAGTACTCCCCGTACCTCTACATCGCGCCGTTCTTCCTGATCTTCGGAGCCTTCGGGCTGTACCCGATGCTGCGTACCGCCTGGATGTCCCTGCACGACTGGGACATGATCGGCGAGCACACGTTCATCGGGTTCGACAACTACACCGAGCTGATCTCCGACGAGTACTTCTGGAACGCGCTGGTCAACACGTTCGGCATCTTCGCCCTGTCGACCATCCCACAGCTGCTGATGGCGCTGTTCCTGGCGAACCTGCTCAACCAGACCCTGCTGCGTGCCAAGACCTTCTTCCGGATGGCCATCTTCGTGCCGAACGTGGTGTCGGTGGCCGCCGTCGCGATCGTCTTCGGCATGCTGTTCCAGCGCGACTTCGGCCTGTTCAACTGGCTGCTCGGCCTCGTCGGGGTGGACCAGATCGACTGGCGTACGCAGGAGTGGAGTTCCTGGACCGCGATCGCCACGATGGTCAACTGGCGGTGGACCGGCTACAACACCCTGATCCTGCTCGCCGGAATGCAGGCCATCCCGAAGGACCTGTACGAGGCTGCCGCGATCGACGGGGCCAGCCCGTGGCGGCAGTTCTGGCAGATCACCCTGCCGATGCTCAAGCCCACCTTCATCTTCGTGGTCATCCTCTCCACGATCGGCGGCATGCAGCTGTTCACCGAGCCGCTGCTCTTCGGCAACGGCAGCATCATCGGCGGCGACCAGCGGGAGTTCCAGACGCTGGCGATGTACATGTACGAGAAGGGCATCTACAACCTGAGCACCGCAGGTTATGGAGCCGCGGTCGCCTGGGCGATCTTCATGATCATCGTCCTGGTGTCGCTGATCAACTTCGTACTCGTCCGCCGCGCGGCCAAGTGAGGAGAGATCGATGACCTCGGCTTCAAAGCGCCTGTGGCGCACCAGTCCGCTTACCTACATGGCGCTCGTCCTGGCGGCGCTGATGTCGATCTACCCGTTCTACTACATGATCGTGATCGGCACCCGCAGCCTCGAGTCCATCAACGACGTGCCACCGCCGATGACTCCGGCCGGCGCGTTCGGTGACAACTTCGGGCGGGTGCTCGACAACGACGCGGCCAACTTCCTCAAGGGCCTGATGAACTCGATCATCGTCTCCTCGGTGGTCACCGTGTCGGTGGTGCTCACCGGCTCCCTGGCCGGCTTCGCCTTCGCGAAGCTGCGCTTCCGCGGACGCAACGTGTTGCTGCTGGCGATCATCGTCACCATGATGATCCCGACCCAGATGGGTCTCATCCCGCTCTGGAGCATGATGCAGTCGCTGGGGTGGTACGACACCCTGTACGCGGTGACCGTGCCGTTCCTGGTCAGCGCCTTCGGCGTGTTCATGATGCGGCAGTACGCCAGCCAGGCGATCTCCGACGAGCTGATCGAGGCCGGCCGTGTGGACGGCGCCAGCACCTTCCGGATCTACTGGAACATCGTGCTGCCCGCGTTGCGCCCAGCGGCCGGCGTGCTCGGTCTGCTCACCTTCATGGAGACCTGGAACTCCTTCCTCTGGCCGTACGCGATCCTCAGCCCGGAGAACCCGACCCTGCAGGTCTCGCTCTCCTTCCTCTCGTACGCCTACTACACGGACTATTCCCAGGTCTTCGCCGCCACGGCGGTCGGCACCATCCCGCTGGTGCTCGTCTTTCTTCTCTTCGGCCGCCAGATCATCGGCGGGATCATGGAAGGTGCAGTCAAGTCGTGAGCAACCCCGCCACCCCGCCCGCCGTCGGCGTCCTCGACGAGCGGCCGCCGCTTACCTTCCCGCCCGGCTTCCTCTGGGGCGCGGCGACCGCCGCGTACCAGATCGAGGGCGCGGCGAACGAGGGCGGCCGGACCGCGTCGATCTGGGACACCTTCAGCCGCACCGAGGGTCGGACGGTCGCCGGGCACACCGGCGACGTCGCCTGCGACCACTACCACCGGCTCAGCGACGACGTCCGGCTGATGGCCGAACTGGGGCTGAAGTCGTACCGGTTCTCGGTGTCCTGGCCCCGGGTGCAGCCGGGCGGGTCGGGTCCGGCGAACGCCGAAGGGCTCGACTTCTACCAGCGGCTGATCGACGAGCTGCTGGCCAACGGAATCGAGCCCTGGCTAACCCTCTACCACTGGGATCTGCCGCAGGAGTTGGAGGACGCCGGTGGCTGGCCGTCCCGGGACACCGCCGCCCGGTTCGCCGACTACTCCCTGTTGGTGGCCGACGCGCTGGGCGACCGGGTGAAGTACTGGACGACCCTCAACGAGCCCTGGTGCTCGGCCTTCCTCGGGTACGGCTCCGGGGTTCACGCCCCGGGCCGCACCAACGGGGCCGATGCGGTCCGGGCCGGACACCACCTGATGCTCGGGCACGGGCTCGCCGTGCAGGCGCTGCGTACGGCAGTGCCGCAGGCGCAGCTCGGGGTGACCGTCAACCTGTACCCGGTCACCCCGGCCAGCGACGCGCCGGGCGATGTCGACGCGGCCCGGCGGATCGACGCGCTGGCCAACCGGTTCTTCCTCGACCCGATGCTACGCGGCGCGTACCCAAACGACCTGGTGGCCGACCTGGCGAAGGTGACGGACTTCAACCACGTTCACGACGGCGACCTGGCCACCATCTCCACCCCGCTGGATGTGGTGGGCGTCAACTACTACAGCCGGCACGTGGTGGCCGCGCCGATCCCCGGCGAGCAGCCGGAGGTCTACTGGCGGGACCAGGCCTGCTGGCCGGGCAGCGAGGACGTCCGGTTCGTCACCCGGGGAGTCCCGGTGACCGACATGAACTGGGAGATCGACGCCCCCGGTCTGGTGGAGACGCTGCGCCGGGTGCACGAAGAGTACACGGAACTTCCGCTCTACGTGACCGAGAACGGCTCGGCCTTCGTCGACGAGGTCGTCGACGGGCAGGTCGACGACGTCGATCGGTTGGCCTATTTCGACGCCCACCTGCGCGCCTCGCACGAGGCGATCAGCGCGGGCGTCCCCCTGCGGGGATACTTCGCCTGGTCGCTGATGGATAATTTCGAGTGGGCCTGGGGCTACACGAAGCGGTTCGGCATGATCTACGTCGACTACGACAAGCAGACCCGCATCCCCAAGTCCAGTGCCAGGTGGTACGCGGAGGTGATCCGACGCAACGGTCTGGCCGCACAATAGGGCGATGGCCAGCCAGTAACGGGCGGCCCGGCACCAGCGCTGGTGAAGGTGCCGGAGCCGCCTGACGTCGGAGGAGCAGACGATGACAACGCAGCGCACCCGGTCGCTCGGGCGGCCGACGCTCGACGCGGTTGCCGCCCGCGCCGGAGTGGGCCGCGGCACGGTCTCCCGCGTGGTCAACGGCTCCCCGCAGGTGAGTCCGGAGGCCCGGGCCGCCGTGCAACAGGCCATTGCCGAACTGGGGTACGTACCCAACCGCGCGGCTCGGGCGCTGGTCACGCAGCGAACCGACTCGGTGGCCCTGGTGGTCAGCGAGTCCGGCGAGCGGATCTTCGCCGAGCCGTTCTTCGCCGGCATCGTCCGGGGGATCAGCTCGGCCCTGCTGGAGACGCCGTTGCAGCTCTGGCTGGCCATGGCCCAATCGCCGCTGGAGCGGGAGCGGGTCGAGCACCACCTGACCAACCAGCACATCGACGGCGTACTGCTGCTGTCGCTGCACGACGACGATCCGCTGCCCACGCTGCTTGAGGAGCGGGGCCTGCCCACCGTGCTCGGCGGGCGGCCCGCGCGGATGCTGCACCCCGAGGCGCAGCCGGCCTCGTTCGTCGACGTCAACAACGCCGGCGGGGCACGCCAGGCCGTCGAGTACCTCGCCGGCCGGGGACGGCGGCGCATCGCCACCATCGCCGGCCCGCAGGACATGGGCGCCGGCCTGGCCCGGTTGTCCGGCTATCGGGACGCGGTCCGCACCGCCGGGTTCGGCGTCAACCCCGACCTGATCGCGTACGGCGACTTCAGCGAGGAGAGCGGGGCGGCAGCCATGCGGGGGCTGCTGGAGCGCTGCCCCGACCTGGACGCCGTGTTCGTGGCCGCCGACCTGATGGCCTTCGGTGCCATGCGTACGCTGCGGGAGGCCGGCCGCCGGGTGCCGCAGGACGTGGCCGTGGTCGGCTTCGGCGACGAGCCGATCGCCCGGCAGGCCAACCCGCCACTGACGTCGGTGTTCCAGCCGGTGGAGGAGATGGGCCGGCAGATGGCGCGGCTGCTGGTCGACCGGATCCGCGGCGACGAGCTCGCCACTCCACACGTCGTCCTGGACACCCAGTTCGTCGAGCGCGCCTCCGCCTGAGCCACGGCGCCACCCGGGCCTTGCAGCGGCGGACCGCTTTGCGCGGGCTGGTGTTGGCGGCGGTCGTCGGCGAGGTGACCGGGTTCGCTGCGGTACGGCCTGACATCGGACACCGACTGGTTCTGGTGCTCCGCGGTACTCCGCGTCGTACGAGGACCCGGCGCGCGCCCGCTAGCGAAAACTCTCCGTACATCTGACGCTGCGTGACCGCTCGCCGGCAGCCCCTACTATCACCCCACATCGGAACTGGGGTAGCGGTGAAGGACACGGAAAGTCACGTCGGAGGGCTCGCCGGACGCGGGTCTGATCAGCCGGGCGGGCGGCGGTGCGTCCGCACGTGCGGTGCCTGGCCGCACCCGCCGGGGCGACCCAGCGGGCTCAGGTGAGGCGGTGCGGCGGGGCCTAGGTGGGGCGGTGGCGGGGCTCAGGCGGGGGCGGTCCAGCGGCGTAGCTCGCGCTTGGCGAGGCTGTTGCGGTGCACCTCGTCGGGGCCGTCAGCGAGACGCAGCGTGCGGGCCTGGGCCCAGAGCGCCGCGAGGGGAGTGTCCTGGCTGACCCCGGCCGCGCCGTACGCCTGGATGGCCTTGTCGATGACCCACTCGGCCATCGCCGGCGTGGCGATCTTGATGGCCTGGATCTCGGTGTGGGCGCCCTTGTTGCCGACGGTGTCCATCAGCCAGGCCGTCTTGAGGACGAGCAGCCGGGCCTGTTCGATGCGGACCCGGGCCTCGGCGATCCACTCGCGTAGCACGCCCTGCTCGGCGAGCGGGCGGCCGAAGGCGACCCGCTCGACGGCTCGGCGGCAGAGCAGTTCCAGCGCCCGCTCGGCCATCCCGATCAGGCGCATGCAGTGGTGGATCCGGCCGGGGCCGAGCCGGGCCTGGGCGATGGCGAAGCCGGTGCCCTCGGCACCCACCAGATTTTCCGCTGGCACCCGGACGCCGTCGAAGTCGATCTCGGCGTGCCCGCCGTGCGAGGCGTCGCTGTAGCCGAAGACGCGCATGCCCCGGCGTACGGTGACCCCGGGGGTGTCGCGGGGAACCAGGATCATGCTCTGCTGGCGGTGCCGGTCGGCGTCCGGGTCGGTCTTGCCCATCACGATGAAGATCTCGCAGGCCGGGTCCATCGCGCCGGAGGACCACCACTTGCGGCCGTCGATGACGTAGTGGTCACCGTCGCGCCGGATCGAGGTGGCGATGTTCGTGGCGTCGGAAGAGGCCACGTCGGGTTCGGTCATGCAGAAGGCGGAGCGGATCTCACCGGCCAGCAGCGGGGCGAGCCAGCGTTCCTGCTGGGCGGGGGAGCCGAATTCGGCGAGCAGCTCCATGTTGCCGGTGTCCGGTGCGGCGCAGTTGAGCGCCTCCGCGGCGAGGTGTGGGCTGCGGCCGGTCAGCTCGGCCAGCGGAGCGTACTGGAGGTTGGTCAGCCCGGCGCCGTGGCGCGGATCGGGCAGGAAGAGGTTCCACAGTCCGCGCCGACGCGCCTCGGCCTTCAGTTCCGCCAGCACCGGCGGGCGGGCCCACGGGTCACCGGCGGCGGCCACCTGGGCGGCGTGCACCGGCTCGGCCGGGTACACGTGCTGCTCCAGGAACTCGGCCAGCTCCGTGCGCAGCTGCTCGGTCCGGGCGTCGTACGCGAAGTCCATCAGGTCTCCCTCACCGCGGTCAGTCCGTGTGCGACCAGCGGGGCAACGAGGCCGCCGATGGTGTCGAAGCCTTCGCCGAGCGTCTGGCCGAGGGTGTGCCGGTAGTGGATGCCCTCGCAGATGACGGCTAGTTTGAAGCAGCCCAGCGCGATGTGCCAGTGCAGTGGACCGACGTCGACGTCGCTGCGGCCGGCGTACCGGGCGATCAGCTCGTCGCCGTCGGGGAAGCCGGCGCGCGGGCCGAGGCCGTCGGCGACCGGGTTACCGTCGGAGGCCGCGCTGCCGCCGAGCACGTCCCAGTAGGTCAGCAGCAGTCCCAGGTCCGCCAGCGGGTCGCCGAGGGTGGCCATCTCCCAGTCCAGCACCGCCGTCACCGTGACCGGGTCGACGGTGGCGAGCAGGTTGTCCAGCCGGAAGTCCCCGTGCACGATCCGACCGGCGTTGGCCCCCTCCGGCGCGGTGGCGGCGAGCCGGTCGCGCAGCTCGTCGATGCCGGGCAGCGGTCGGCTGCGGGACCGGTCGAGCTGCCCCGACCAGCGGCGGACCTGCCGGGCCAGGAACCCTTCCGGGCGGCCGAAATCGGCCAGACCGACCGCCGCCGGCTCGACCGTGTGCAGCGCCGCCAGGGTGTCCATCATCGTCATGGCCAGCCCGCGTCGCTGCTCGTCGGTGAGCCGGTCAGTGCGGGAGCGGCTGCGGAACACCTCGCCCGGCACCCGCTCCATCAGGTAGAACGGCGCCCCCAGCACCTCCGGTTCGGGGCAGAGCAGCAGGGCGCCGGGCACCGGGACATCGGTCGAGGCGAGCGCCGAGATGACTCGGAACTCCCGGGTCATGTCGTGCGCGGTGGCCAGCACGTGCCCGAGCGGGGGGCGGCGCAGCACCATCTCCCGACCGCCGGCGTGCACCAGGTAGGTCAGGTTCGACCGGCCGCCGGCGATCAGCTCGGCCCGTAACGGGCCGGCGGCCAGATCGGGGCGGTGCGCCGCCAGGTGGCCGCGGAGCCGGTCCAGATCCAGACCGGCGGGCGAGCCGGCGGTCGGTTCGGTCATCCGGACAGTTCATGGCAGCTCCGGCGGGTTGTCAAGGTCAGGTTTGACCCTCGGGACATGCCGCCGCAACAGGGACGAAATGGTCAACTGCCAGGCTGACACCAGCCTGCCGGCCAGTGTGCCGGCCCGCCGAGCGGAGGGGTTTGAGATGTTGCTGCGCGTTCGGGTCACCCTGCCGGACCGTCCAGGCACCCTCGGTCAGGTGGCGCGCACCCTCGGCGTGTCCGGGGCGGACATCGTCCAGGTGGTCGTGCTGGAACGCCTCGGCGGGCGGGCGGTCGACGACTTCACGGTGGTGTGGCCGGGTGCCGCGCGGCTGGAGCGGCTGCTGGCCGGCCTCGCGGCGATCCCCGGCGTGCGGGTGGACGGGGTCTGGCGGGCGATCGGCGCGCCCACCACCACCGGCCAGGACGCCGAGCTGCTGGCCCAGGTCGCGGCCAACCCGGCCGACGGGCTGGCGACCCTGGTCGACGCGGTGCCCGGGCTGCTCGCCGCCGACTGGTCCGTCGCCGCGATGGTGCCGGTGGACTGGGCATCGCGTACCGGGGGTGGCGGTGCGACGGTCGGGCACGCCAGTTGGCGTACCCCGGTGCCGCCAAAGCTGCCGGAAGTGACCCCGCTGCGCGCCCGGTCGATGACGGCGCCCGACGGTGGTCATTTCGCGGTCGCACCGTTCGGGCGGGCCGGGCTGGTGCTGGTGGTGTCCCGCGAGTACAGCGAAACCCTCACGCCGGCCGCCTTCCACTCCACCGAGGTGGACCGGCTCGCCCAACTGGTCCGCGCCTGCGCCGTGATTCTCGGCGATCGGCTCGACCTGGTGGGCGCTCCGCCGGTCAGCGCCAAGCCCTGAGCGGGTGTGACGCAGACCGCAGGGCCGATCGCGGCTGGACATGGTGAGGCAACCGACCGGCAACAGCCGCGGACGAGGGTGGCACGCGAAGGGAGGCAACGATGACGCTGTGGCGGATCCGAGCCACCGTGGACGACCGACCGGGTTACCTGTCGGTGCTCACGGCGAGCCTCGCGTTGCGTGGGGTCAACATCCTCTCCGTGCAGGTGCACACCACCGAGCACGGTGCCGTCGACGATTTCCTCGTCGACGCGCCGGACACTCTCGACGAGGCGGGACTGCTCGCCGCGGTCGAGCGTGGCCGGGGGCGGGACTGCTGGGTGGCGCGCAGCGAGGCGCGCGGTCTGGCCGATCAGCCGACCCGGGTGCTCGGGCTGGCGACTCGGCTGGTGCACGACCCGGACGCGACAGGTGAGGTGCTGCGGGCCCTGCTCGGCGCCGACGAGGTGACCTGGCGACCCGCGCCGGCGCTGGCCCGGCCCGGAATCGACGGCATGACGATGATGCTGGCCGACCCGAACGGCGGGTCGTACACCCTGCGCCGGGTCGCGCCGAGCTTCACCCCGGCCGAGTACGCCCGGGCCCAGGCGCTGCTCGAACTGGGGGCCACCGCCGCCCGCCGCAGCACCGAACAGGTCACCGTGGTCCTGCCCGACGGTGCCGAGCTGACCGTACGCCCCGCCGTCGCGGACGACCTGACGGCGGTCGTCGAGTTGCACCAGGGCTGCTCGGTGCGCAGCCGGCAGCGCCGTTACCTCGGGGGTGCGGGCCTGCCCTCCCCAGCCCGACTGCGCCGGCTCCTGGAGCCGGCCCGTGGGCTGACCCTGGTCGCCGCGACGACCGGCTCCGGCGGGGCGGCGGAGTCGGTCGTCGCGATGGCGAACCTGCTCGCCGAGGGCGACGAGGCCGAGTTGGCCTTGCTGGTGCGCGACGACTGGCAGCGCCGTGGGCTGGGCTCGACGTTGCTGCGTCGGTTGACCCGGCAGGCCGAGTCGGCCGGCTACGCCGCGATGGTGCTGCACGTCCAGGCGGACAACGCACCGATGCTGCGTACGCTGCGCCGGTTGTCCCGACCGACCACCGTCCAGCGGGACGGTGCCCTGCTGACCATGACCGTGCCGTTGGTCGCCGAGGAAACGGCGGCGGCGAAGAGCGCCGGCTGACGGCTCAGACGACCGACCTCCGGTGCGGAGGCCGGTGAGGTGGGCAGGATTCCCGGTGCGGGGGTCCTGCCCACCGCGTGCTTGTCGGTCACCTGCGGTCAGATGTTCGGGGGCAGGGCGGTGCGGTCCTGGAAGTTGCCGTAGAGGTGGTCGTCCGCGCCGACCGTGACGGCCTGGACCAGCAGGTCTCCACCGACGAAGGCGCCCTTCCAGGAGGCGCCCCGGCCGCCGAAGGGCTCCTGCCGGTCACCCCGGGAGCGCGGCCGGTTGATGCCCACCTTGAAGGCTTGCAGGTCGACCGCCAGCTTCGCCGCCTCGTCGGTGTCGTCGCAGGCGAGGGAGGCCACCAGCGCGCCGTTGGAGGCGTTCATCTGGGCCAGCAACTCGTCGGTGGTGTCCACCACGACGATGGTGTCGACCGGGCCGAACGGCTCGGCGTGCATCAGCCGGGACCGGCCGGGCGGGGCGAGCAGCACCGACGGCGCGACGTACGCCGAGGTGTCCTGCCCGGGCAGGAACGGCGCGCCGTCGAGTTTGCCCCGGTACAACGGGACGGCGCCGCCCCGTACCGCCTCGTCGACCTTGCGGTGCAGCTCGTCGGCCTTGGCGGAGCTGATCAGCGGGCCGAAGTCCAGCTCCGGCAACGGTTCTCCGGCCTGCCAGGTCTCGTCGACCGCGAGCGGGTGCCCGAAGCGGATCGAGCGGACCACCGGCAGGTACATGTCGAGGAACTCGTCGACCAGGTCCCGCTGGACCACGAACCGGGGGTACGCGGTGCAGCGCTGCTTGCCGTACTCGAAGCCCTTCTTGAGATGGGCCGCGAGCAGGTCCCACTGGGAGAAGTTCCAGACGCCCCAGGCGTTGAGGCCCTCCTGCTCGATGAAGTGGCGCTTGTTCGAGTCGAGCAGCGCGGCGGCCACCTTGCCCCCGTTGGACCGGCCACCGACGAACGCGACCGCGCCGATCTCCGGTGCCCGTACCAGCACCTCGGACAGTGCCTCGCCACTGCCGGAGAGCAGGGTGGCGGGCAGTCCGGCGCGGTGCAGCAGCGCGTGTGCGACGGTGAGACAGACCGCACCGCCCTGCGAGGGCGTCTTGGCGATGACCGCGTTGCCGGCGAGCAACTGCACCATTTCGGCATGCACCAGCACGCTCATCGGGTAGTTCCACGAGGCGATGTTGCTGACCGGGCCGGGCAGCGGGGCACGGCCGTCGGCGAGCATCCGGTCGATCTCGTCGACGTACCAGCGCACCCCGTCGAGGGCCCGATCCACGTCGGCGCAGGCCAGTCGCCACGGCTTGCCGATCTCCCAGACCAGCAGCAGGGCCAACAGGTCGCGGTGGTCGGTGAGGGCGTCCAGGGCGTCGGTGACCCGTGACCTGCGTTCGTCCAGCGGGGTGTCGGCCCAGGCGGCGTGGGCCGCGGCGGCGTGGGCGACCGCCTCGCGGGCGGTCGCTGCGTCCAGCCGCGGTAGGTCGAGCAACACACTGTTGTCGACCGGCGTACGCGTCGGCGTGGGCGTGCCGCCGGTGCGCCATTCGCCGCCGACCAGGTTTCGCAATGTGGTGGTGCCACCGGCCTCGTGGTCGAACGCCTCACCGGTGGCGGCCACCGCCCGGGTGAGGGTGTCTGGCCAGGAGGTTCCGTCGGCGAGTCGAAGAGCCATCGCGATCTCCTCAGGTGGGCGGGGGAGCGGCCACCGAGGGGCGCCGCCAGGTGCCGCGTACTGTCGCGTGCCGCCCAGTGCGACGGCAACAGTACCGTCCGCATCACAGGACACCCGGGTTGCTCACACCTCAATGGACGTTTCGCGTTGTTCCGCGATCAACGCCCTCACCAGCTGATCTCCTATCCGGATATCGCTGCACATCGATGGTGTGAACATTCCCCCTTTGTTACTGGTGAGTATGGTCGCGGCTCCTCGGCGGTGGCAACGCCCGACGGCTTCGCCGGGCGGGCTTCCCAACCGACGGTGCCCGGGATTACATTGTCAATCATCCATGGGAGCGCTCCCGGTCCTGATGGAGCCACCTCGCCACCACCACCGCCGGCAGCCGTCCACTCCGACGCGGGCACGCGTCGGTCGATGCCGTCGGGCACGCATCGACAGGAGCAGTCGCATGCATCTACCCCCACGGTCGGGCCGCGTCCTCGGCAACCGACCTCGGCCGGAGCGGCCCTTGCCGCGCCACCGTCTCGACCAGCCCTGGCCCCGCCGGATGCTGGCCGCCGTCACCGCGCTCGCCGCCGGCCTCGCGCTTGCGCTCGGTGTACCCGCGACCGGTGCCGCCGCCGCACCGACCGACGGTGCCGTGGCCGCCGCAGCGCCGGCCTTCAACTATGCCGAGGCGCTACAGAAGTCCCTGCTGTTCTACGAGGCGCAGCAGTCCGGCGAACTGCCGGACTGGAACCGCGTCTCGTGGCGCGGGGACTCGGCGCTCCGCGATGGCTCGGACGTCGGACTCGACCTCACCGGCGGCTGGTACGACGCCGGTGACCACGTGAAGTTCGGCTTCCCGATGGCGTTCAGCGCCACGATGCTGGCCTGGGGTGCGGTCGAGTACCGGGCCGGGTACGCGGCCTCCGGCCAGCTCACCCACCTGTTGAACAACCTGCGTTACGTCAACGACTACTTCATCAAGGCACACCCGTCGCCGAACGTCCTCTACGGCCAGGTGGGCAACGGCGACGCCGACCACAAGTGGTGGGGGCCGGCCGAGGTGATGCCGATGGCGCGGCCCGCGTACAAGATCGACGCGAGTTGTGGCGGCGCGGACCTGGCGGGGGAGACCGCCGCCGCGATGGCCGCCTCGTCCATGGTGTTCCGGCCCACCGACGCCGCGTACGCCGAAAAGCTGTTGACCCACGCGAAGCAGCTCTACACCTTCGCCGACACGGTGCGGAAGAACTACCACGAGTGCATCACCGACGCGACCAGCTTCTACCGCTCGTGGAGCGGCTACCAGGACGAGTTGTGCTGGGGTGCGATCTGGTTGTACCGGGCCACCGGTGACGCCGCGTACCTGGCCAAGGCGGAGAGCGAGTACGACAAGCTCGGCACCGAGCCGCAGACCACCACCCGCTCGTACAAGTGGACCGTCGCCTGGGACAACAAGCAGTTCGGGGCGTACGTGCTGCTGGCCAACCTGACCGGCAAGCAGAAGTACGTCGACGACGCCAACCGGTGGCTGGACTTCTGGACCGTCGGCGTCAACGGCGAGCGGGTCCGGTACTCGCCGGGCGGGATGGCGGTACTCGACTCGTGGGGTGCCCTGCGGTACGCCGCCAACACCGCTTTCGCCGCGCTTGTCTACAGCGACAAGACCACCGACGCGACCCGCAAGGCGCGTTACCACGACTTCGCCGTCCGGCAGATCAACTACGCGCTCGGCGACAACCCACGCAACTCCAGCTACGTGATCGGCTTCGGCACCAACCCACCGAAGAACCCGCACCACCGCACCGCGCACGGCTCCTGGTGGGACAGCATGACCGTACCCGCCGAGACCCGGCACACCCTCTACGGCGCGCTGGTGGGCGGGCCGTCCTCGCCGAACGACGCGTACACCGACGACCGGTCGGACTACGTGATGAACGAGGTCGCCACCGACTACAACGCCGGCTTCACCTCCGCGTTGGCCCGGCTGTCCCAGGAGTACGGCGGCACCCCGCTGGCCAACTTCCCGGTCCCGGAGCAGCCCGACATCGACGAGCTGACCGTGGAGACCACGGTGATGCAGAACGAGGCCCGGTCCACCGGCATCAAGGCGATCATCTACAACAAGTCGGCCTTCCCGGCCCGGGCGCTGACCGACGCGAAGTTTCGCTACTACGTCCGGGTGCCCGGGCTCGGCCTCTCACCGTTGGTCGTGACCCCCGGCTACACCCAGGGCTGCCCGGCGCCCAGCACCGCCCGCAACGTCCAGGGTGACCTCTGGTACGTGGAGGTGGACTGCACCGGGCACACCATCGCTCCGGCCGGCCAGTCACAGCACCGGATGGAGGTGCAGTTCAAGATCGGTGTGCCCGAGGGCGTCCCCTGGGATCCGAGCGACGATCCGTCGTTCCAGACCACCACCGGACCGAACCGCAACGTGCCGCTCTACGTCGCCGGTCAGCGGGTGTGGGGGCAGGAGCCGGCCACCAGCGCGGACACCACGCCGCCGACCACCCCCGGCACGCCGGTGGCGACCTCGGTCACCTCCCGTTCGGTGAATCTGAACTGGGCCGCGTCCACCGACGCGGGCAGCGGGATCGACGTCTACATCGTCAACACCCACGTGGTCGGCAGCGACACCTACAGCTGGTACCCCTCCACCACGAACTCGCTGGTGCTCGACGTGTCCCCGGCGCGTACCTACGAGATCACCGTGCAGGCCCGGGACAAGGCCGGCAACACCTCGACCGCGTCGCCGATGCTGACGGTGACTGTCCCGGCGGTCGACGACGGTGACACCGTGCCGCCCAGCGCGCCGGCTTCGCTGACGGCATCGTCGATCACCACGACCGGTGCGACGCTGAGTTGGGCCCCGTCGACCGACAACGTGGGGGTGACCGGGTACCGGATCTACCGGGGGCCGGCCCTGGGCGACGTGCTTGTCGCCACCGTCACCGGAACCACGTACGCGGCGACGGGCCTGCAACCGGAGACCACGTACTCCTTCTACGTGGTCGCGATAGACGCGGCCGGAAACGCCTCGTCGCCCTCGGCGCGGGTGACGGTGACCACCTCGGCGCCGCTGCCCACGTCGCCCTGCCGGGTCACCTATGGCACCAACGACTGGAGCACCGGTTTCACCGCGAACATCACCATCACCAACACCGGCACGACCGCGATCAACGGCTGGACGCTGGGGTTCAGCTTCCCGAACGCCGGGCAGCGGGTCGGCCAGGGCTGGTCGGCCACCTACGCACAGGCAGGCGCGGCGGTGACCGCCACCAACATGTCGTACAACGGCAACCTGGCGCCGGGCGCGTCGGTCGGCATCGGCTTCAACGGCACGCACACCGGCAGCAACCCGAAGCCCACCACGTTCACGCTCAACGGCGCCACCTGCACCATCGGCTGACGCGACGACTGGATCACCCGGTCGGAGCCTAGCCGTTGTACAGCTCTCCACGCTGGCATGTCACACAGGGCGATCGTTCCTGTGTGACATGCCAGCGCAGAGGCGTCCGCTCGGGAGCGCTGCTGCGTCCGGACCCGCTGCGCGGCGGCCGATCTGTGGCTGGCAGTGCGGTGTGCAGGCCGACCTGTGGCTGAGGACGCCTCCGGCAGGTCGGACACAGCGAGCGATGCTCACTCTGTGTGGCACGGGCGGCGTCGGACCTTTGCCACACTCGCACGCTTTGCTCTGCTTCAACCCACGCAACAGCGCCTGAGCAGGGGCTCCATATCGACTGAAGAGCAGGCAGGCGACGGTTGCCGTCACCTTCGGTGAGCGTTGCGTCGATTGAAGCAGAGCAAAGCGTGCGAGTGTGGGTGACGGGAGGGGGTGGAATGTCACCGTCTGTCAGGAGCAGCGCGTCGGGTAAGGAGAGCAGGCTCCGCCCGGACGAGTCCGGCCGGGCGTGACGTCAGCGCAGGTCGTCGGCGAGCAGGTCCATCAGCAGGCCGTCGTGCCAGCGGCCGTCCTCGCCACGCTCGTAGCGGCGCAGCACCCCGACCGTCCGGAAACCCACCTTGGCGTACGCGCGGATGGCGGCGGTGTTCGCCGCCGCCGGGTCGATGGTGAAGCGGTGGTGGCCGTGCACGTCGATCAGGTGACGGATCATGACGCGGATGGCGTCCCCGGCGAGCCCGGCGCCGCGCACCGAGGGGTCGAGGAAGATGTCCAGTCCGGCGTGCCGGTAATCCGGGTCGTCCTCGGCGTGCCACTGGATCGCGCCGACCACCCGCTCGCCGTGCTCGATGGCGTACACCGAGACGCCCTCCTCGGCGAGGTCCGCCTCGACGGCGGCGACCAGGTCGTCGCCGCCGCGCCACCAACGGCGTACCTCAGGCTCGGCGCGGATCCTCGCCAATGCGGGCACGTCGGCGGCCGTCGCCGGTCGTAGCGTCACCGCCTTGCCGCGCAGCACCCGCTCAGCTCCGAATCTCGCCGTGTTCCACGCAGAGCGCCGACCAGCCGACCGGCAGCACCTGCACCTTCATCCGGCGTCGGCACCGGGCGCAGTACCGGGGCGGCTCCAGGGCGCGGGCCGCCGCACACTGCTCGTGCGCGCCGGACGCCGCCACCTCCCCGCACCTGTCGCACCAGGTCTGACCTGCCACGGCCGACATCACAGGGTCGCCGACAGCGCCTTGACCGGCATCTTCAGCTCGTCGAGCAGCGTGAGGTCGTCGGTGGCCGGCCGACCGAGGGTGGTCAGGTAGTTGCCGACGATCACGGCGTTGATGCCGCCGAGCAGCCCGTCGCGGGTACCGAGATCACCCAGGGTGATCTCCCGGCCGCCCGCGTACCGCAGGATTGTGCGCGGCATGGCCAGCCGGAACGCGGCGATGGCCCGCAGCGCGTCCCTGCCCTCCACCACCGGGCGGTCACCCAGCGGCGTGCCGGGCCGAGGGTTGAGGAAGTTCAGCGGCACCTCGTGCGGATCCAGCTCGGCGAGCTGCGCGGCGAACTCGGCCCGCTGCTCGACGGTCTCACCGAGGCCGAGGATGCCGCCGCAGCAGACCTCCATCCCGGATTCGCGAACCATCCGCAGGGTCTCCCAGCGCTCCTCCCACGAGTGCGTGGTGACCACGTTCGGAAAGTACGACCGGCAGGTCTCCAGGTTGTGGTTGTAGCGGTGTACCCCCATGTCGACCAGCTCGTCGACCTGCTCCTGAGTGAGCATGCCGAGCGAGGCGGCGACCTGGATGTCGACCTCGGCCTTGATCGCGGCGACGCCCTCCCGCATCTGCTTCATCAGTCGGGCATCCGGACCCCGGACGGCGGCCACGATGCAGAACTCGGTAGCCCCGGTCGCGGCGGTCTGCTTCGCCGCCTGCACCAGCGAAGGAATGTCCAGCCACACCGACCGCACCGGCGAGGTGAACAGGCCGGACTGGGAACAGAAGTGGCAGTCCTCCGGGCAGCCGCCGGTTTTCAGCGACACGATGCCCTCGACCTCGACCTCCGGGCCGCACCAGCGCATCCGCACGTCGTGGGCGAGCTGGAGGGTGGCGGAGAGGTGCTCGTCGGGCAGGTTCAGCACGGCGAGGACACCGGCCTCGTCGAGACCGACGCCGTTGTGCAGCACCTGGTCCCGGGCCTGGTCGAGGATCTCTGGCATGGCACGTACCCTACAAGGCCGCCGCGCGGCCCGGTCCGACCCGGCCGCTCGGTGGCACAGCGCGGCGAGCCGTACGCCGCCACGCCGGTGTGGGCATGCCGGGTGGTAACTTCGCCCGGCGGAAGCGCCTGACGGGCGGAAACCGGCGGGAAGGACGTGGCGGTGGCGGACTGGCTGGCGGCGCTGGACCGCCGTGCCGAGCTGCGGGCGAAGGCGGGACTGACCCGCCGGCTGCATCCCCGCGCCGCCGCCGACGGCGTGGTCGACCTGGCCGGCAACGACTACCTGGGCCTGGCCGCGCACCCCGAGGTGATTGCCGCCGCCGCACAGGCGCTTTCCGCGTACGGGCTGGGTGCGACGGGTTCCCGGTTGGTCCGCGGCTCCACCGACGCCCACCACAAGCTTGAGGAGACGCTCGCCGACTGGCTCGGCACCGACGGGTCGCTGGTCTTCTCCTCCGGGTACCTGGCCAACCTGGGTGCGGTCCGCGCGCTGGTGCGTCCCCGTACGCTGCTGATCTCGGACGCGCACAACCACGCCTCACTTATCGACGGCTGCCGGATCTCCGGTGCGGAGACGGTCGTCACCCCGCACGCCGACGTGGCGGCGGTCGCCGCCGCCCTCGCCGCCGCTCCGGGTCGACCGGCCGTGGTGGTCACCGAGTCGGTCTTCTCCGTCGACGGTGATCTCGCCCCGCTGGCGCAGCTGCACGCCACCGCCCGCGCACACGGCGCGTTGCTGCTTGTCGACGACGCGCACGCGCTGGGCGTGGTCGGCCCGGACGGCGCCGGCGCGGTGGCCGAGGCCGGGCTGACCGGAGAACCCGACGTGGTGGTCACCGCGACCCTGTCCAAGGCGCTCGGTGGGGCCGGTGGCGTGGTGGCCGGCCCGGCCGAGTTCGTCCGGCACCTGGTGGAGACCGCGCGGACCTTCATCTACGACACCGCCCTGCCGCCCGTGGTGGCGGCCGGGGTGCAGGCCGCCGTCGGGCTGGCCCGCTCCGGCGTCGGCCTGCGCGCCGACCTGGCCGAGCGGGCCGCCCTCGCGGTCGGCCGGCTGCGCGCCGCCGGCCTGGACGTCTCCGCTGCCGACGCCGCCGTCGTCTCGGTCACCGCACCCGGCCCGGAGGCAGCGACGGCGTGGGCCACCGCCTGCCGGGACCGGGGAGTGGCGGTCGGCTGTTTCCGCCCGCCCTCCACCCCCGACAGCCGGCCGAGGCTGCGCCTGACGATCAGCGCCGGGGTGCCGCGGGCGGAATTCGAACACGCCCTGGAGGTCATCGTGGAATGTGCGCCATGACGGATCAGTGGCGCGGACCGGTGCTGGTCACCGGCACCGACACCGAGGTCGGCAAGACGGTGGTGACCGCGGCGATCGCGGCCGCGGCGCAGGCGGCCGGGCTGCGGGTGGCGGTGGTCAAACCGGGCCAGACCGGTACGGCCACCGGCGACCCCGCCGACGTCGAGACGGTCACCCGGCTGGCCGCCCCGATGACCGGCCGTACGCTGGCCAGCTTCCCGGACCCACTCGCGCCGCTGGCCGCCGCCCGGGTGGCCGAGCTGCCGCCGCTGGAGCTGTACAACGCGGTCGACGCGGTGCGGGAAGAGGCAGACAAACACGATCTGGTGCTGGTCGAGGGTGCCGGTGGACTGCTCGTACCGATGGGGCTGCGGCCGTCGGGAGAGCCGTGGACGATCGCCGACCTGGCCGTGTCACTGGGCGCTCCGGCGGTGGTGGTGGCCCGGGCCGGCCTGGGCACCCTCAACCACACCGCGCTCACCCTGGAGGCCCTCGACCGGCGGGCCGTGCCGGCGGGCGTGGTCATCGGCGCCTGGCCGGCCGAGCCGGAACTGGTGCACTGGGCGAACCTCAGCGACCTGCTGCCGAACCTGCTCGGCGCGCTGCCGGCCGGCGCCGGATCGATGGACCCGGGAGTCTTCCGGCGTTCCGCGCCGGGCTGGCTCACCCCGGCGCTCTACGGCGTGCTCGACGACTGGCGCGCCTGGGCCGACGAAACCACCTGAGCCGCGGCGCCGGTCAGCGGCGGACGACGAACGACGAAGGCGTCGGGCATCCGAAAGGTGAGATTGTCGGGGTAGTGGGGTGGGCGCACCACGCGTACCCCGGTCAGCAGCGGCGCGGCCTCGCGCACCAGCGTGGCGGCTTCCATCCGGGCGAGTTGGTCGCCGACGCAGCGGTGCGCGCCCGCCCCGAAGGCCAGGTGCCGGCGCGACCCGCGCTGCCCCGGGCGGAACTCGTCAGGTGATTCGACGATCGCCGGGTCCCGTCCGGCTCGGGCCAGCCACAACACCACACTGGTGCCCGCCGGCACTCCCGTCCCGCCCAGCGTGGTATCCACGGCGGCGACCCGCCGCCAGGTGACGATCGGCGGTTCCAGCCGCAGCCCCTCCTCCACCACGTCGGCGACGTCGACCGAGCCGTCGCGCAGCCCGGCGAGCACCGTCGGCTCACCGGTGAGCCGGTGCAACAGCAGGGTGAGGAACTGCGAGGTGGTCTCCTGGCCGGCGACCAGCAGGAAGAACAGTGCGCCGACGACCACGTCGGGCGGGTGCCCGGCGGCGCGCAGGGCCGCGGCCAGGCCGTCGCCGCTGGCCGCGAACTCCCGCAGCAGCCGGTGGAAGCGACTCACCTCGACGGCGAGCCGGTGCTGCCGGTCGACGTCCAGCGGCGCCCAGAAGAGTTCCAGGGCCGCGCGGGCGAACTCCTTCACCGCCGCGACGGGCGCGTCGGGCAGGTCGACCAGCCGGGCCAGGACCAGCAGCGGCAGGTCGGCGGCGAGGCCCGCATGCAGGTCGACAGGTGCGCCGGTGTCCAGGGCGGTGGTCAGCTCGGCGACCCGCTGCCGGACCAGCGTGGCCAGCCAGTCGCGTTGGGCGGCCACCCGGGTCGGGTGCAGGGCCTCGGTGACCAGGGCACGGATCTCCGGGTGGCTGACGCCGGCGTTGTTGGCCAGCGTCGGTGGTAGCCGGAACCGGTGGGTGGCGAGCACCCGCAGCGCGGTCACCGGCATCGGCGTGACCGCGTCCAGTGCGTTGTCGGGTCGGAACGTCGTGGGGTCGGTGAGCACCTGCCGGACCAGGGCGTGTCGGGTCACCAGCAGGTGCTCGACGCCCACGTGGTCGGCGACCCGGGCCACTTCGGGCCAGTGGCCGACGCCGGCCCCGGATTCTGCCGGGACCTGCTCCCAGCTGCGGAACAGCACGGCGTCACGCTAGTCGGCCGCCTCCGGCCGCCCGGCGCGCAACCGCCACACCGTGGTGCGCTTCACCCGTACGCTCTCCAGCGCCTCGCTGACCGGCACGTCGTAGGCGGCGAGTTCGTCGAAGCGTCCCCGGGGAAGGAAGGCCCGTCCCGGGTCGCCGACCAGCACCGACGCCCCGGCCCGGGTGGCGCGCAGCAGGAACCGCAGCACCCGGCTGGCCATCGCCCCGCTGTAGAAGACGTCGCCGGCCAGGATCACCTCGGCGTCGCCCGCGTCGCCGTCGAGAATGTCGCCGAGTTCGGCGTCGACGCGTACCCCGTTCGCCTCGGCGTTCAGCGCGACGGCCGCGACGGCAAGTTCGTCTACCTCCACGGCGCGGACGGCGGTCGCGCCGGCCCGGGCGGCGGCGATGGCCACCAGACCGGAACCGGAGGCCAGGTCGAGCACCCGGCGGCCGGCGACGGTCTGCGGGTGATCGGTGACGTAGCGCGCCAGGCCCTGGCCGCCGGCCCAGGCGAAGGCCCAGAACGGTGGCGGTCGGTCGCTACGGAACTCGCCCTCGGTCAGCTCCCACAACCCGATCGGCTCGTCCGCCTGGTGCAGCCGCACCTCGGGTACGAACGCGACGGGGGTGAGTCGGGCATGCAGCCGGACGAAGGCGGTGGAGAGGGCGGACATCCGGTGATTGTCCACCGGGACCGGGCTCGGCGTGTCGCGGGTGCGCCGTGAACGGTTCACTACCGTACGTGAAATCGGGCATCTCGCTTCACGGTACGTGCGAACACGCCCGTCTACCGGGTGGCCTCCCGCGCTCCTAGCGTTGCCAATGGAGGCGACCAACGGGAGGACGGATCGTGAAGAGGCTGTGGCGTTACACGCTACGGATCGGGGTGGCGCTGGCATGTCTCACCGGGGTGGACTTCGCCATGGCCGCGCCGGCGCACGCGGCGTTCGCCACCGAACTCGGCGGCCTGCCGGACCAGTTCACCGCCGGTGGGCGGGTGGCGACGGTCTCCGCCGTGGTGTCCCGCGACGACCAGGGCGACTGCATCAAGGTGCGCTGGTCCCTGGTGCTGGGTGTGCAGGGGCTGCGACTGGACCAGGTCCGGGTGGATCGGATCGAGGAGACCGGATCGTTCCCGGTGGAGGTGCGCGCCGAGGGTGACGCGGCACGGTTGACCGACCGTCAGCTCGACCCGGGCACGCTCTGCCCGGGGCGTACGGTCACCGCGAAGTACCGGATCGCGTTCGACCGGGACGTCGACCGGGGGCGGGTGAGCCTTGCCGCTGAGGCGTACGACCGGAACCTGCGGTTGTTGTCCCGTCAGACGGCGACCCGCGAGGTGGTGGGTCGGGGGGCGGAAGCCCGCCCCACGACCGCGTCACCCACCCCGTCCCAGGTGCCGACGGTGGACCCGACGGAGGAGCCGGTCGAGGTGCCGACGGTGGATCCGACCGAGGAGGAGAGCGACCCCGCCGACGACGCGGGGTACGCGGGTGGGGCGGCCGACCCGCCGGACGCCGATGCGGCCGGTAGCCAGACCGGCAGCGGGCTGGGTCTGACCGAGGTGGCCTTCCTCCTCGGCGGTCTGCTGCTCTTCCTCGGGGTGGGCCTGCTGCTGCGGCTGCGGCAGCTGACTCGGGAGCCCGAGGCCGCGGTCGACGCCGGCGGTCCGACGCCCGGCCGTTGGGAACGGCGGTCGGACCCGCGCAGCCGGTGGCGGACGGTTCCCCGCGACGGCGGTTACCTGAGTTGACCTGGGCCACAGCAGGGCGGGCGGCTGCCGTCCGTCCCCACCGTGGCGTCCGGTCACGTCACGGGGCCCAGTCGGGGTCGCGGCCGAAGGCAGCCAGGAGGCGGTCCTGTTCACCGGCCCCGGCGGGCAGTTCGACCTCGGGCTGGACGAGCCCGTTGCTCCGGTAGTCCTCGACGTGGCGGGAGTACCAGCGGGCCGCCTCGGCGACCGCGTCGGCGTCCATCGTCGGGTCCGCGCCGATCGCCACCGCCAGGTCCCAGCCGTGTACGAGGTGTTCGGCCAGCAGTTGGTGCAGGTACTCCTCGGCGGAGGTGGCGCCGGCCGACAGGTGCACCGTCCGGTCCAGGGTCCCCGGGCTGGTCGCGGCGACCTCGGCCTGCGCCGCGGCCTCACGGGCGGTCTGGATCGGGTCGGCACCCAGCTGGTCGCCGTCGTAGCGGTCGCCGACCTCGTCGATGGTGCGTCCGGCCAGCAGCGGCACGCTCCAGCGCTCCTCGTTGACCACGTGATTGACAAGTGTGCGGACGTCCCAGCCGGGGCAGGGGGTGGCGGCCGACCATTGTCCGGGGTGCACCTGTTCCACCCGGTCGGTGAACTCGGCCAGGCTGCGCCGGTACGTCTTCAGCAGCTCCATGCCGCCTTTGTTCCCGCCGGTGGCTCGGGTAACCCGCCGGATTCGGTGGCGTCGGTCGCGGCTAGTCCAGCTGCTCGGGGTCCAGCCCCAACTCGCGGGCGGTCACCAGGCGCACCCACTCGGCGAACTGCCGGCGGGAAATCACCCGGTCGTGCACCGCGAGCTGCACCGCCAGGCCGTCCATCACGGCGCTGATCCGCCAGGCCGCGCCGGCCGGGTCGGTGCAGACGAAGCTGCCCTCCCGGACCCCGTCGGCGATCACCGTGGCGAGGTCCTGCCGCCACCGTAGGTCCAGCTTGCGGGAGACCTTCTCCAACTCGGGGGTACGCAGGGACTCCGCCCAACCGTCGATCCACATGGACCAGGAGGTGGCACGCCCGGCCGGGGTGTAGAGGCGCAGGATGCGGCGGAGCTTGCTCAGCGGCGGGGCGCTGGAGCGGGTGACCGCGTCGAGTCGGGCCAGATCCTGCTCGACGGCGTACGCGAAGGCCTGGGCGAGTAGTCGTTCCTTCGTGGCAAAGTGATAGAAGACAAGTGCCTGGCTCACCCCGGCGGCCTGCGCGACGTCAGCAGTGCGGGTGTTCGCCAACCCGCGCTGCCCGATCACGTCACATGCGGTGCGCAGCAGGGCATCCAGGCGGATCTCGGCCGCACGTCTCGTCACGCCCGTCACCGTATCCGATCGAGGCGGATACGGCCGGTCACCAAACCCCTGCTGATCCGGCTTGCGACAGTCGGAAGCCGGACAGTTCCGGACTCGCCGGGACGGGAGCCCGATTTGGCATCCGTTCCACCGCTCGGCTAGAGTTCTCATCCGTCACCGGGAATGCCCGGGGCGTGCGGACGTAGCGCAGTTGGTAGCGCATCACCTTGCCAAGGTGAGGGTCGCGGGTTCGAGTCCCGTCGTCCGCTCGGAGCTGCCGCCACGCGTGACGGGGGCAACCTCGGTGGGGTGGCCGAGAGGCGAGGCAACGGCCTGCAAAGCCGTGTACGCGGGTTCAAATCCCGTCCCCACCTCGGTAAGAACAGGCAAGGGCGATTGGCGCAGTGGGAGCGCGCTTCCTTGACACGGAAGAGGTCACTGGTTCAAACCCAGTATCGCCCACCAGCAGATGAGGGCCCGTTACCGGAGATCCGGTAGCGGGCCTTTCGCATGTCCACGTCACACCCCGGGAGCGGGTTGACGCTCTATTGGTCAGTCCTGCATAGTCAGCACTGACTAAGGAGTTGTGGTGGAGCGACGTCGGAGAGTGCCCAACCCGCTGGCCCTGGCCGTGCTGGCCTGGTTGCTGTGGGAGCCGATGCACCCCTACGAGTTGGGCCGGCGGCTCAAGCAGACCGGCAAGGACCGGCACATCCGCTACACCCGCAGCTCGCTCTACATGGTCGTCGAGCAGCTCGCCCGGGCCGGATTCGTCGCCGCGCAGGAGACCGTCCGGGACAGCGCCCGGCCCGAGCGCACGGTGTACGCGATCACCGAAGAGGGCCGGCACGAGGTGCACGACTGGCTGCGCTCCCTGCTCGCCCAGCCCCGCGACGAATATCCGCACTTCGCCGTCGCGCTGTCGCTGCTCAGCCTGCTCCCGCCCGACGAGGCGGTCGAGGTGTTGCGTCGCCGGTCGGCGGCGCTGGCCGGCCGGATCGAGGAGACCCGCACGACCATGGACGAGGCCCGCGCCGACGGCGTCGCCTGGATCTTCCTGGTCGAGGAGCAGTACGCGCTCGCGCTGCTGGAGGCCGAGCGCCGGTTCGTCACCGAGCTGATCGAGTCACTCAAGCAGCCGGACTATGCGAAGTCCTGGCAGGAGACCATGGGGGGTCGCGCATGACAGCCGTCCGAACCGCGCTGGTGATCGGCGGCGGGATAGCCGGGCCGGTGACCGCGATGGCGCTGGCCCGCGCCGGGATCGAGGCCACCGTCCACGAGGCGTACCCGTCGGCGGCCGAGGGGAGCGGAGTCACCCTGACCATGGCGCCCAACGGGCTTGCCGCGTTGCGCTGGGTCGAGGCCGCGCGGTCCGTCGAGGGCGTGGGGCTGCCCATGCGACGGACCGTGGTGACCGACGGTCGCGGGGGACGCATCGGTGCCTTTCCGCACGTGGCGGTGGAACCGGTCACGCTCGGGCTGTGGCGCGACGACCTGGCCCGGGTGCTGCGCGAACGGGCCGAGGCGCAGGGCGTGCGAATCGTGTACGACAAGCGCCTGGTCGACGCCGAGCAGCGCGGCGACCGCGTCCTTGCCCGGTTCGCCGACGGCTCCACGTCCAGCGCCGATGTGCTGATCGGCGCGGACGGCATCCGCTCCCGGGTGCGTACCCTTATCGACCCGCAGGCGCCCGGGCCGCAGGTGCTGCCACTGCTGAACCTCGGTGGCGCGGCCCGGTACGCGGTGCCCGACGCCGATCCGGAGGCGATGTACTTCGTCTTCGGTTCCCGTGCCTTCTTCGGCTACTGGGTGCAGCCCGATGGTCGCACCGCCTGGTTTGCCAACGTGCCGGAGCCCCGGCCGACCAGCTACGCGGAGGCGAGCCAGATCCCACGGTCGCAGTGGTTGCACCGGCTCCGCGAGGTGTTCGCCGACGACGTGCCGGCCCGGCAGGTGCTCGCCCACACCGAGCCGGACGACCTGGTGGCCATCGGATCGATCGAGAGCATGCCGTCGGTGCCGCGTTGGTACGGCGGTCGGATGGTGCTGGTGGGTGACGCGGTGCACGCGCCGTCACCGAGTTCCGGCCAGGGCGCGTCGCTGGCCGTGGAGAGCGCCGTGCAGTTGGCCCGCTGTCTGCGGGACCACTCCGAC
The DNA here is from genome assembly GCF_027497175.1 of Verrucosispora sp. WMMD573. Classification (NCBI taxonomy): domain Bacteria; kingdom Bacillati; phylum Actinomycetota; class Actinomycetes; order Micromonosporales; family Micromonosporaceae; genus Micromonospora; species Verrucosispora sp. WMMD573. The sequence continues at coordinate 3,167,384 of NZ_CP114901.1, forward strand.
GTGCCGGCCGCGTTCGACGCGTACGAGCGGCTGCGCCGTGGGCGGGTCGAGAAGGTGCTCCGGCGCGGACGGCAGACCACCTCCACCAAGACGGTCGGCCCGATCGCGAAGCGAATGATGCGGCTCATGATGCCGTTGGCGTTGCGTACCTTCCTCGACCCGGAGCGAACGCTCGGCCCGGAGCAGCGCTACCGGATCGACTGGGACGCGCCGGTCACCACGGAACTGGCCGCCGGCCGTTCCTGAGTCGACGAGCTGTGCGTGCCGCGCCGGGACGCCGACGCGTGGCGGTGGCGGCCACCCTCCGGAGGGTGGCCGCCACCACCCGCAGTCGGTCACATCGGCGGTGCGACGTCCCGCCGCTCCTCGACCCGGCGGTACTCCACCGGCTCCTCCGTGGTGGTGGCGACCGTCTGGCGACGGCGGCCCCAGACGAGCGTCGTCAGGATCAGGCCGAGCACGCCGGCGGCCATCAGGATCCAGCCGACCACGTCAATATCGAGCCCGCCGATGCTGGCGTTGACCGCGAAGGTGAGGATGGCGCCGAGCGCCAACAGAAAGATGCTGGTGCCGATACCCATGACAGCCTCCTTTGTCCGGGGGGTGCGGTGTGCTGTCGGGGAAGTTCTGTACCCGGGGGATTAGCGGCGCAATCACGGTGGACCCGGGGGTGGCGCCCCCGGCGATCTTGCCATCGGGTACAGTTGGCCCCGTTCCCGGCGCTTGACGGGAGCAGGCGGACGTAGCGCAGCTGGTAGCGCATCACCTTGCCAAGGTGAGGGTCGCGGGTTCGAATCCCGTCGTCCGCTCGCGGTCCGGCGCACCTGCTGGTGTCGCCGGTGCACCACGGGCGATTGGCGCAGTGGGAGCGCGCTTCCTTGACACGGAAGAGGTCACTGGTTCAAACCCAGTATCGCCCACCAATACAGTTTGGGTCCGGGCCTAGCGTGTGCGGTGCGACCTAGCCTGTTCGTATGCGACGCTTCCACGATGAGGACCTCACCGACGCTGAGTTCCGCGAGTGCGACCTGAGTAGAGCGCGGATAGTCGGCGTGGTCATGCAGAACGCCGAGATCGACGGCCTGGTCACCAATCTTGTGGTCAACGGGGTCGAAGTGATGTCGTACGTCGAGGCGGAACTCGACCGTCGTCACCCGGTGCGGCTGCTGATCCGCTCCGATCAGCCGGCCGACCTGCGAGATGCCTGGCAGCAACTGGGCGACAATTGGGCGAGGACTACCGAGCGGGTTCGGTCCATGCCCGAGGACAGCGAACACCGCGGCGTCGACGGCGAGTGGTCCATGGTCGAGACCCTGCGCCACCTTGTCTTCGTGCACGACTCTTGGTTCCGACGCTGCATGCTCGGGCTCACCGAGCCGTTCACGGCCATGGGACTGGGTCCACCGTTGGTCTCGGCCCAGGAGGACGGGCTCGACCCGTCCGCCCAACCGAGCCTCGACGAGGTGCTCGCCGTACGAGTCCGGCAGGCTTCAGCGATCGAGACATGGCTGGCCGAGGTCACGCCTGATCAGCTCGCGAAGACCGCGCCGGTCCCGGACGACGACAGGTGGCCCCCGTACGCCAAGGGGCGGACAGTGCGGCAATGCCTCGGCACTGTGCTCAACGAGGAATGGGAACACCACCGGTTCTGCGAGCGTGACCTGGACAAGCTGTCACACCAGGGGTCTTCACCGGGTTGATGATCGAACTCTGAGCTTGCCGAGCACCTCCCGAGAGATCCGGTGTCGCTGCGGCCAAGACCGCTACGTCCCCAAGGGTGACTACAGCGGGTGTCGGAGAGAGAGCCTGGTGCGGGTGGGTGTAGCCAGCAGTTCAGACGACCGGAAGGTCGATCCGTCGTCCGGTTCCGCCCGGATCCCTGTCATCCTTGACTACGGCGAACGCGCCGGTCGGCACGCCGTCGAGAGCCGCTACCCGTGACGCGGCGGTCAGCAGGCTAATGCCCACCTTCATCGAAGACGACGAGATTCGCCGTACCTGCGAGCCCTCAACGCGGCCAGAAGAGTGCGTCGCGTGATGTCTTAGGTGGGTCCCTGACGTGCGGCAGCGATCTCGGCATGGTGGTCGACCGCCCAGCCGGCCAGTGCGGAGAGTGGTTCTAGAAGGCTGACACCGAGTGGTGTCACCCGGTACTCGACGCTCGGCGGCAACGTCGGAAAGACTTCCCGTTCGACCAGGCCGTCGCTTTCCAGTGTGCGTAACGTCCGGGTGAGCATGCGGGGGCTGATGCCTTCCACGGCCACGACCGCCAGAACATCACGTTCAGTCACGCTCGGTCGGCGGCATGAGCGCGAAAGCCGTGCCCGTCGCTAGCCAGTTACGGCGTTTGCGGAGGATCGGCCGGGCGGCTGCTGGCGTTGTATGAGTTTTTTGCGGCGACTACGGCCGGCTGGATGTGTTCGGGGTCGACGCCGTGGACGTTCAGCGGCGGGTGCAGCCGCCGGACAAGTTCGGTCTCGATGGTCCCCGGCTCCGGGTCCTCCGCCCATGTCAAGCGCAGGTGTGTGTGCATCCACGTGGTCAGCCGCGCCTCGTCCTCGGGGACCAGGACGACCCGGTCGGTCCAGGTCGTCCGGTAGCTCTCGGACACCAGAAGCCCGGCCAGGGTACGGCGCAGCGTCGAGCTGCCCGAACGCCTCAGATGGTTGCGCAGGATCCGTCCTCGTAGGCTGGTCGCCCGTCCGAGGTACAGCAGCCGTAACGACGGGACGTTCTCATTCGGCAGCCCGGGGAGATCGGGCAGGACCGACGGGGCAGCCCACCAGGCGTAGACACCGCTGCCCCGGCTGAGCCGCTTGACGGCAGCGTTGAGCTCGACCGGCAGTGTACGAGGGGACGCTTGATGGAAGAGGCCAGGGAGCTATCGAGAAGCATCCAGGTTCCCGACTCTTTTAGACGGGTGCCTCGATGGTGGACCGACCCATCGTGGCTAGACAGCATCCCGGGTATCGCGTCGGTGATGTGTCGCAGGTGGAGGCTTCAGATTGCTGGTGAGCCTGTTCACGGGTCGAACGCTCTCGTTTTCCCCGTCCGGCAGGGTGACTCCATGTTCGTTCTACGCTTGACACCGCCTGGAGACGAAGTCGCCGAGCAGGTGAGGGCATTGCGTTTCTGGGACGGTCGGGGCACCGTCGAACTCGTTGACGCCGACGTGGGTACCGGGGCCATGCTGCTTGAGCAGCTGGACTCCACCCGATCGCTGCTGCATGTACCTGCCCGCGAGGCGATGGTGGTCCTTGGCGCGATGATGCGACGCCTGGCGGTGCCGGCCCCCATCGACGTGGTCAGCACCGCGGATGTCGCGAATAGGCGAGCTGCGGCCCTACGACAGGAGTGGCTGGAGTTAGGCAGGCCGTTCGACGAGTCCTTCCTCCGTCAGGCCGTGGTCGCGGGATCAACCTTGCGGCGGTCCGAGTCGGCGCTTGCGGTTAACGCTGACTTGCACTCAGCGCAGGTTCTCCGAGGGGTCAGGGGACCCTGGTCGACGGTAGACCCTGTGCTGATGCGCGGCGACATCGCTTTCGACCTCGCCCGAGTGCTCTGGACCCGCATCGACGAGATGCCCGGTCGGAGGAGCATCGTGAGTCACTTCGAGGACGTGGTGGAGGCGGCCGGGTTCGGCGTTGACCACGGGCGAGATTGGGTGGTCTTCCGGGCAGTCGACTATTGGCTCTGGGGCCTGCGCGCAGGTCTCACCGAGGATCCCGAGCGGTGCCGCCGTCTGGTGCAGACCTTCAGCAACTAACCAAGAGACCTGAGCGATGAACTGAACTGGGGACGCGCTCAACTCGGCACGGTCGGACGCGGGGTGTCCGCAATCTCCATCACCGAGGGTACCGAGCGGTACCGGCATTACCTGATGGTGCCGTAGGTCGCGTTCAGCCGACGTCAACTCTGCCGGGGCAGGTTGCGTGACGCTTTCGGCAGGGTGTGCGACACACTGCCAACGTGTTGCTGGCGAGTCGCGGTCGCGCCGATCGATGGCAAGGTCCGACGACGATCGGAGGCCCTATTTTCGTCCATCCGACGACTGTTCAGTCGCCGAAATGCCACCCGATGCCCGGCCGGACGCCCACTACTCGGCACGTCCGTACGGAACTCGGGCTGGCTCGGCGGGACGGTGCGTAGCGTCCGGCTCTGGTCAGGCGATCACCATGTACGAAGGTCTGTCCATACGAGGAACTGCTTCGATCGCCGAAATCTTGACACCGCGCTGAGGACGGCGACGATGGGCGCTCACCGCAAGCGCGTAGCGTTGGCGAACGACACTCACTCCGAAGCCCCGCATGGCCGTCACCGCCACGGCCACGAGCGGACGGCGGCAGATGAGCGCCACGCTGAGGTTCTCTCCGCCGTGCAGAACCCGCTTCTGTCGCCGATCGGCTATGCGCCCCAGCCAGGATCTGGAGGGGTGCCGGCGTCGGTTCGCAGCCGCGCGTGTATGTGGACGTCGTGCCACCCGTCGGCGTGTCGTAGGTAACCGCGTAGGGTGCCCTCGATGCCGAACGCGGCTTTGTGCGCGACCCGGCATGACGCCGAGTTGGCGGTCGAATGGACCAGGAAGAGCCGGTTCATCCGCAGCGTGCCGAACGCCCATGATGTCAGCGTGTGGACGGCGCGTACGGCGACACCTCTCCCGCGAGCAGCGGGCAGGACCCAGTACGAAAGTTGCGCTGACGCTTCCGACAACATGATCGTCCGAAGACCGACCTGACCGACGACTTGATCATCGGTGCTGCGGACGATGGCCCAACTGGCGTCTGATTCGTTCGCCCACCGTCCGGCCCAGTGCGCGATCCAGCCGTGCGCTTCGTCGTCGCTGTCCATTCGGCGTACATGCCACCGTTGTATGTCGGGGCATGCGAACGCGGCCCGCACCGTCGCGGCGTCGGCGGTGCACCACGGCCGTAGGAGCAGGTGCTCATCGATGCCAAGACAGGGCTGGCCGGTGGTCCGGAGGGACCCGGCGGGCAGGGCAGGGTCGACGAGGAGTGGCATGGCTCCATCATCGCCAATCAGCGATCGCCGCGTGCCGGCTACGGCCGGGCACCCCCCGGGTATGGGCGCCTGCGGCGTTACGGACGAGCCAAGCCTCGATGAATTTCGATGCCAAGGGTGTTGGTCGGGGATCAAAGAGTGAGTCCGACCGGGCGGTCCGCTCATCGGCAGTTCGGGACGGTCTTGCACCGGTCAGGGAGCGCGAGCGTCTCCCCGTCGGCCGGCGCGCACGGCCGGCGGCAGATCCGGATGGCGGGTCATGGGGTGCGGGGGGCATGATTCTCGTGTGGGTGCCAGCCGAATGGTCGTTTTGGTCGATGACCTGCGTTCGATCGTGGACGGTCGCGACGTCGAGGTGGCTCGGACGAGTGCTGCCGGAGTCGAGCTTCTCGGTCGGTGGCGGGACGGGTTTCTGGACGAGTTCTGATGGACATGCTGATCGGTTGCCGCCTGGCCGCGGTCACGCGGCTGGCCTGGCATTGGCCCGGTGACCCGGTCGATCTCACCACCGGGCCGGTCCACCTCGTCGTGGACGACGGCCGTGGCCTGCTGTTCGACGGGCGCAGTGACTGGTCCCTGGCGATCGTGCCGACGGCTCCGGGTGACGAGGGCTGGCGGTCGGCCTACGACTACGACTACGACGGTGGCCGCTGGGTCGGGCGGGACGCCTCCGGCGAGGAGCCCTTCGCCTCGGTGATCGCGGGAGTGCTGAGCGGTTGGAACCCGGAGCACGACGAGGTCGGCCAACTGGTCGGCGGCACCATGCACGTCGGCGACCGTGCAGTGCGGTTGGGAATGTGGGAGGGCGAGGTGATCTCGTACGTTGCCGGGCGTGGGTGACTTCCTCAAGACGACGCTGGCCCGGGTGCCGGACGGATTCGACCTGCCGGAGCCGCTGCGCCTGCTCTTCGCCTGGGTTGACGAGCAGGGTTTCGTGGTGAAAGGGCACGACGGGGACCTGTACGGCTCGTTGAGCGACAACGGCTGGGTGGGCACCTCGATCGAGTTGCGTGGCTACACCGCCGAGCAAACCCTGTCGTACGTACGGTCCTGGTTCGACGAGTCGGTCCCGGATGCGGCTGCACGGTTGTGGCCGTTCGCGCAGACCGGTGGCGAGGGCTCGATGGCCGCGCTGTGGCGCGACGGTCAGGGACAGGTGAGGACCGTTCATCTCGGTTCGGGCAGCGGTTCCATGATGACGTGTGTGCTCGCCGACGATGCGGTCGACTTTCTGCGGCTGTTGGCGATCGGTTACCGGGAGATCTGCTGGAACGAGGAGTTCAGCGCGCCGCCCGAGCCGTGGGACGCCGACCACGAGATCGTCAACGCGCCCTACCGGGACTGGCTGCACCGCACCTTCGGTGCCACCGCCCCGGCGACCGGGCTGGAGATCGTGGCGGAGCCCGCCGAGATGGGCGACGACGACACGACAGACCCGTTTTGTCGCTGGGTCGACAATAAGGAAGTCTGAGCCCGTCACCGGGTCAGGACGCCATGGCGAGCTCCGGCTACGAAAATCTTGCCGGAGCCAACTTCATGCCGAGGCAGATACGCCAGATGTGCAGAGGTTCCGCCGGCCAGGCGCTGGGGACGGCACGACGGCGGCGGATCGGCCACCCACGTCCGAGGTGGCCGACCCTAAGCGCTCGGACGGCGGCAAGGGCGGATGCCCGAGGTAGAGGTACAGGCCGCCAGTTGCTAACTGTCGAACCACACAATCAGCCGTACGTTGTCGCCGCCGTACCGCTCGGCGAGATCACGCATGGTGTCCAGCAGTGCCCGCAACTGAGGGTCGGCGCGTAGAACGTCACTGTGGGAGAGGCGCTCCACCCGCCATAGCCGATCGCCGGCACGCCATTCGGTTCCCTCCGGGTAGGCGCTGCCCTTGAAATCGGCATGCTCGCCGGCCACCGCGCGCCAGTGATGCTCATGACCGCTGGCCTTGCCAACGAGGCGCGGCCCCTCGCTTGTCAGCCTGTACTCGTGAATCCGGTCGTCCACGCGGGGAGCTTGTGCGCTCCAGTCAATGTGGTCCAGTTCCGTCCATGACACCCACGTGTGACCGTGTTCGCTGTCCCCGAACCGGAGGCCAAGCAGCTCCGGGCTGGCGTCTTCCGGTAGACCGCGGCCGGGCGCAACGGGCTCGAACCCGGCGAAGTTTCGTACGCCGAACAGCAGCCCGAAGGCATCATAGTGGCGAGGTAGGGCGTCCGGATTGACATCGGCCAGTAGCCACGGCGAGCCACGACCGTGCGGGCGGATTTCTACTCCACCAGCGATATCAGTGCCCATGTTCAGCTCGCCTCCACCCACGATGGTCCGGACGATGCCCAGCGCGGAGACCTCCCACGGCTCGAGCAGCGACGAGATTACGTGAGCTCTGGCGAACGCACTCAACTCGGCACGTCCGCGCGTCGCCACCGGTAGACACCCGCCGCACCCCCCTGACGCCCGGTCGGCGGCAAATCCGGATGTCGCATCGCGGTGCTGTCAGTCATTATCATTGCGTGGATGCCCGCCGAACGATCGTGCTGGTCGATGATCTTCGTTCGTTCGTGGATGGCCGTAATGCCCAGGTGGCCCGTACCAGCGTCGCCGGGGTTGAACTTCTCGGTCGGTACCGGGACCGGCGCTTGGACGAGCTGTGGTTGGACCACGATCTCGGTGGGGATGACACGATCTGGCCGGTCGTGGAGGTTTTGGAGCGGTCCGCCTTCGACAAGCGTCCCTTTGACGTCGGCGTCATCAACGTCCACTCGGCCAACCCGGCCGGTGCCGCGAAGATCGTCCAGGTCTTGCGGCACTGGGGGTATCGCGTCCGCGTCGCGTCGGGGTCTACCGACGTCGGCTATCTCGACGGCCTTGCGTGAGCTGACCGGGTCGAACGCCCGTCCGACGGCCGCCACACTCGGACGGGCGGTAGACCCGGATGCCTGTCCAGGCGGCGATGACAGGCCGCTGGGAGCCCGGCAGCCAGTGGGGTCCAGATCTTCAGCGGGCATATCGCAGGCGCAGCCGAGGCTGGCCGTCTCGGCGCTGACCTCGGTCGCAAGTCGCATCTTGGGGTCGGGGTTCTTGCTGTTCAACGGCGGTGAGAGACGGTCGCGAGGTCGGCCTGGACGACTTCTTCTGGGACACCTATTAGACGACGCATAGTACCGGCCGTACTATGTGGCACATGGTAGTGAAAGGCGAGTCGGGCGAGTCGGGCGAGTCGGCCGAGCGGCAGGCTCAGCTCCTGCGCGGCTGCTTGGACATGTGCCTGCTTGCGCTGCTTGCCGCCGAGCCTGCGCACGGCTACCAACTCGTCCGCCGACTCGACACCGCTGGATTCGGAACGGTGAGCTACGGCACCGTCTACCCGTTGATCACCCGACTGCACCGCTTGGGACTCGTGGCCAACGCGATGCAGCCCAGCCCCACCGGCCCACCCCGCAAGGTCTACCGGCTCACCGACACCGGCCATGACCGACTGAACGTCTGGCGCGAGCAGTGGACCCAGTTCGCCAGCGTCGTGAACGAAACCCTCACCGTCCGTCCACTGAATCCAGGAGATGACCATGAGCACGTCGACGCCGGCCGTTGACAACCTCCTCGCCGCCGCAGACCGAGAATGGCGCGCTCTCGGCATACACCGCCGCGACCGGGCCACTCTGGCTGCCGACCTGCGAAGCGAACTCGACGCCGCAACTGCCGACGGGATCGATCCTGCGCAGCTTCTCAGCACTGACCCCACCGAGTTCGCCCTGAGGATCGCCGAAGAAGCCGGCGTGCAGCGGATCCCACCGCGGTACGGCCAGGTGCTTGGCGTGGCGAGCGCGGGCGCTGTGCTCTCCCTCATCGTGGGATACGTCCTGGTCATCGGCCTGCACCAGGCATTCGTGGCGGCATTCGACCTGCCGCGCGACGTACGCGTACCGGTGTGGCTCGCCGCTGGTGTCTTCTACGCCGGCGTCGCAGCGGTCGTCGTCACCGGCGCCGCCCTCGCCGTGCGCATCACCCTGCGCGACGTACCCCGCATCCGACACACCGCTACACGAATGACACTGCTACTGCCACCCACGATCGCCGCCGCGACCGCTGCCGCAGCCGCATTCGGCTGGGCGCTCGACTTCCCGCTCACCCCACTGGCGATCGGAACCGAAGCCGCGATCGTCCTCGCCGCCTTCCTCGCCGCAACGGCGCTGGCCCGCCGCAAGTCGGCCACATCGGCGGGCTAAGCCAGCCGATGTGACGCATCAGCAAAGGGCGACGCAGCCACGCGTCGGCTCAACCCCGCAGCATGCCCCGATTTCCAAGCACCTGCGGTACCGGCCAGAACCGTCGCCGGCCACGCAGCCACTCAGATGCCGTGACGGTGTGTCGAGCGACCTGCGGCGAAGAGCGGACGAGCCGAACCCGCGATGGACGGCGCAACGGATCAAGCCGCCCCGCCTCGGTGGTCGAGCCACTGCCGCACTGCCGTGAGGTCGGTGTCGGTCAGTCCCAGGTGCGGGTCGACGCGGTGCAGCAGCGCCGGGTGTGGATAGTGTGCGGCGACCCATCGCCGGTCGCCGTCGGTGATCTCGTCGTCGAGCCAGACGAACGGACGCCCTGCCGCCCACCGCACCAACGACGCGGTCTTCCAGTGCGCCCCGCTTGGTGGTTGTCGGTCATCGTCGATCCAGTCGACCACGGGCAGGACGGGTAGGCCGAGCCGAGGGGCCACCACCTCGTTCGCCTCAGTCATCCACGTACTCGCCCAGACCAGTTCACCCGGCAAGGCGAGCAGCCCGCGACCGTCGTCGGGCTGGAGACGATCCAGCAGAGGATTGCCGGCGCAGTCGGGACCATCACCCGCGCTGCCCCTATGGCGGTCAGAGGCTCCGGCTGGCCGGGCCCGCAGCGGAATGAGCACACCGTCGACGTCGATAAAAATCAACGCTCGACCATCCCAGGCAGACACCGCCGAACCGTACCGCTCATCGGCGTCAGCGACCCGTCCTTGGCGCAGCGCGCCAAGCGTGAGCGTGCATTGTCACCGAGGTCTCGGAGACGCCCTGAAGGTGCGTGATGTTGTTGTCGTGCTGTTTCGGCGTAGGTTCTCCGGGTGACCGTGTACGACATCGCCGCCATGCTGCCCTCCATCGACGTACTGCGAGACCGCTGCAAGGCGCTTGCCGTGCTGGAATGCATCGTCAACGGTGGCGAGCCCTACTACGCCTACACCCGCGCCTGGGGTGACGACGAGGCGGCACTGATGAACAACGGCAGCGGCGACGAGTGGGCGGTCGTGTTCACCGCCGACGGCGCGTTCATCCGGGTGTTCGCCCACGAGTCGGCGATGACGCCCTACCGCGATCCGGACCACGAGTTGTGGCCCGGACTGCTCGACGGCATTCCGTCGGCGTTCCGTCCGCAGATCGAGGAACCAGCGTTCGGCGACGAGGAGGGACAGTTCCTTGCCACCGCCGTATTGTGGCGGCTCTGCGGTGACGACCGCTGGTACGCAGGCGAAGACATCACCTTCCCCGCGCTCCACAGGCCGTACGACGACAACGCCTTGGACGGCTCTGGCCTACTCGAGATCCTGCTCGACGACATCGCCGACCAGTACGTCACGTTCGCCGAGGAATACTACGAGATCGAGGTGGACCGGACGGTGGTCGAGCACGTCGTCGCGCACCCGCCCGCTCACTGACGCCGATGTGCAGGCATTGAACCCGGAAGTAACAGTTGCCGGACTGCACGAGGACATCGCCACCATTGGATATCCGATCGCAGCAGCGTGACGTCAGACCCACACCTGGGCCCACTGCGACAGCACGCTCGTCCCTCGCCGGGCAGATCTCGACCGCCCCGACCAGACCCCGCGCGGCTTGCGGCATGTGCGGACGACTCGTCGACTACGAGGGAGGCCCATTGGGCCTGACCCGGTTTGACGGACATCCCAGCTCAGAGGGGCTGTGTGCTCCTCGGGAGGATGTTCATCATGGAAGGCATGGGTAAGAAACCACGCCGGCCGCGTCGGGCGTTCACGCCGGAGTTCAAGGCGGAGATCGTTGAGGTGTGTCGGCGGGGTGACCGGACGGTGGCGCAGGTCGCGAGGGACTTCGATCTGACCGAGACCGCGGTGCGGGAGTGGGTCAGGCAGGCCGATCTCGACGCCGGCACCCGGTCGGATGGGTTGACCAGCGACGAGCGGGATGAGTTGGCGCGGCTGCGGCGGGAGAACCGTCGGCTGCGGGAGGACGTCGACATCCTGAAGCGGGCCACGGCTTTCTTCGCGAAGGAGACCCGGTGAACGTGTATCCGTTCATCGAGGCGGAGAAGGCACGGCCCGACGGGAATGTGAAGCGTTCCTGTGAGCTGTTGGAGGTCTCCCGGTCCGCCTACTACCAGCACCGCGCCGGCCCGTCGCGGCGGGAGCGTGACGATGCCGAGCTGATCGACCGGATCTCCGACATTCACGCCGTCTCGGCCGGCACCTACGGCGCGCCTCGGGTGCACGCCGAACTCGCCGCGCAGGGCCGGCGGCACTCCCGTAAACGGGTCGCCCGACTGATGCGGGGCGCCGGGTTGTGCGGACGGATGCCGAAGCGGTGGCGAACCACGACCGTGCCCGATCCGACAGCGGCCCTGGCCGCCGACCGGATCCGCCGGAACTTCACCACCTCCGCGACTGAGGTCGACACCCGCTGGTGCGGTGACATCACCTACATCCTACGTGGGAGGGCTGGTTGTACCTCGCGACCGTGATCGACATCGCCTCACGTCGGGTCGTCGGCTGGGCCACCGCCGACCATCTCCGCACCGACCTGCCGGCCCAAGCCCTGTCCAACGCCATCGCCACCCGCCGCCCGACCGGTCAGGTGATCTTCCACAGCGACCGAGGCTGCCAGTACACCTCGACGCAGTACGCCCGCCTCGCCCGACAGCACAAGGTGCTGCTGTCGGTCGGTTCCCGGGGACAGTGCTGGGACAACGCCGTCGCGGAGTCGTTCTTCGCCACGATCAAGACCGAACTGTTGGACCGGAGGGCGTGGCCAACCCGTGCTGCCGCCCGCGCGGCGATCTTCGACTGGATCGAGGGGTGGTACAACACCCGCCGCCGCCACTCCACCCTGGACTACATGAGTCCCGCCGAGTACGAGGAGACCGCCTATTTCCGCAGGCCAACCCGCAAGGTAGCGTGAGATCCACTTATCGACCCTGTCCGTCAAACCGGGTCAACCCCACATTTCGTCGGCATGGTCGACACCACGCTGATCGTCGACTGACACTGTGCGGATGGAAGCAGATGCCGCCAAGCACCGTGAGTCGCAACCTGCGGGTTCGGCAGTGCCGGGCTGGACATATGGCCGAGGTGGGCGCCTCATCTTCACTGGAGAGTCAGGTATCCCTGATCCGCCGCTTCCCGGAGCGCTGCGTGGCACCGTGTGCAACTCACTGGTGGGCACCACCGTCGGCCTGGTGATCTGCCTGACGGCTGTCGGCTTCGGGTGGGCAGAGCATGCGGGCGTAGCCGCCCTGGCCGCTACTGGGATACCTCAAGTCCGCCGGGGATACCGGCTACGAGTGGCGCTCCTTTTTCTGGTCACGACGGCAGCCTGCCTGGTAGTTGGCATCGTTGCCGGAGGCGGACTGCGGGCGCCGTGGGACTTGTTCTTCCCGCTGGCCTTCGCCCTGTCCGTCGGCAGCCTCGCGGGGACGACTGCCGCCTACTTACCGTGGCGGACTCGTTAACACTGAGAATCAGGAGCAGCAGCCTCGAACCCCGAGCCCGGACATCCGCTGTCGCCACCGCCGCGCTCGATCCGCGGCAAATCCGTGCGTTGTTGCGGTGATCGACTGGGCGAGGCGTCCTCGACGTCGAGTCGAATGACTCGACGCGGCTCAGGCGTTGGCGGGGTGGTACTCCAAGCCGTCGGCGCGGGGCATCAGGACCGCGGCATACCGCTCGTCGCCGCTGATGCCGCAGTCCTCATCGACCTCGAAGCCGATGAGCGCGCGGTGGAACGGCACCGCGTCGTATACGGCAATCGCGACGTCGGCCAGCCACCGGTCGAGCGTGCTACGCCACGTCAACGATTCCACGCCGCTGGATTCGTCGAGGGGTAGCCGCCGATGCGGCGGTCGACTCGGGCCAACGCGCCCAGCGGTAGGTACAGCTCCAAGGTGTCCAGGCCTTCGTACCGGGACAGGAACCACCGCAGACGACGCGGGCGCCCGAGGGCAGCGTCAGCGCGCCGCGCAAGTGACCATGCGCATGGAGGGCGGCCACGCCAAGCTCGACCACCGCGAACCCGGACCCGTCGGCCCGACGCACATGGCAACCCTGAACGCCGGCAGCGCGCCACAGGGACCGTAGGGCCCGGTCGACGTTGTCATCGTCAGCTGCGCCGAGAACCAGGCAGAGTTCGTAGAAGCCACCCGTCCAGTTCTCGTTGTCGTTCATGTCGTCCGCGATCCCCACCGCATCACCATCGCCGATTCGGCCGTAGACGTCACCCTGGTTCCTGCCGCACGCGTCGCGGCAGATCAGTGCGGGCATCGAACATTGTAAGGAACGAGCTGCATCTGTATGGGTTGCGGAATGCCCCTGCCCCACCCTCACCGTCGTGGATCTGCACTCGGTAGTGTGCCGTGCCCTGTGCGCCGTCACCTGTGTGCTGTGCTGGGCCTGCGTTGTGTGCTGGGGAGTCGAACCCCTGCGCCTGCCCTCGGCGCGCCAGGAGTGAACCGGATTACCCGCCGGCTCTCGGGTTCGTGCACGCCTCCACGTCGGCTACCTGCTCCGCAACCTCTCAGTCCAGCAGGTCGACCTCCCAGTTCGTCCGCTGGATCACGGTGTCGACCTCGCGAAGTTGTCGGGCGAGGTCGTCGGCCTGGCTCCGCAGCTGCGCCACGGGCAGCGCCGGGATCATCTTCAGCTCCGACCGCAACTGCCGAAACCCGCGCTGGCCCTCCCCAGCTGCGGCGTCGGCGGCAGAGGTGACCACGCTGTGCCGCAAGCGCAGCACGTCGCGGCGGGCGAGCGCGTCGGTGAGTGTGCCACCCTCAACATGCGTAGCGGCGTTCGTGCGGTTGATCCGCCGAATCAGCGACTCCAGTTCCCCAAGCACCTCGCCCGCCTCCACCAGAAGTGCCGCGGCGTCTTCGGCAGGCGTCTCACCCTCCTGGTATCGAGCACTGGCGACGATGCGGGCACGGAGTTGTTCGGCGCGACGCGCCGCATCCGCGCGCAGCGCAAGAGCCTCAGCGAGCTTCATGGGCACCAGTATGCCCAGCGAAGATCACTACCGCCTTCCAATTGCCCGGACCACGGCACGACGGAGCAGCAAGATCGGCGCGCCGGTTGCGGCAGATACGGGCGTCCGCAGGCAGTACTTGAGCCGGTGGGGATACTTGGGCCGTGAGGCGGGATCGGCGACGGGCCAGCGACGATGCGTACCAGGCTGCTGTCAGCGGTGTCGCTGCGTACCTCGCGGACGAGGACGCCGACGTCCACAACATTGCTGACGCTGCGGTGCGCGACGACGGGCTCGCCTACGCGTTACACCTCATCGCTCTCGCCGCAACGGCGATCACTGCCTTGGCTGCGGAAACCGATCGCACGCCGACGGAGGTACTGAGGTTGATGAAACCTGGTGACGAAGACTTACGTGCAGGCCACGCACTATCGGCGGCAGATGTGCTCAGCTGACCAACCGGCTTCGTGGCGCTGTCTGAGCCATTGACGCACTGCCGCAAGGTTGGCGCCGGTCAGTACCACCGTCGTGGTCGTCCACGCCCAGTCGAGAGCCCCGGCCATCGCTGGCGACAGCGGGACGAGGAGGAGGGAGTACTTTGCCTCCCTTGCCGCGCACGCGCAAGACACGGAGGCCGTGTTCCTCGCCGGGGTCGCCGATGTTGAGCTAGTGCGTGCTGTAAGGATCGGCCGGTGGACGGCGATCTGATTGCGGCGATAGCACAACTCCAGGAGGCGTTCGTCCGGTGCCCGGGCAGGGCGGTGCTCGATGGCTGCCCGCATTGCCGGGGGCAGGTGGCCCTCGACGATCATGACTTGTTCTCTTTGACCATCAGCCTCGGCAACACGGTCGGAAGCCGCAACGACCTGAAGAGTCTGCTGCCCCTGCTGCTGGAGCGCACGGTCACCTCCACGGAACTCGACCCAGCAATCGTGTTGGGCAAGCTGCCTCGCGAGCAGTGGCGCACCTGGCCCGAAGCCGAGCAGGACGCCATTGACGGCTACATGGATGCCGTGTGGCGGTCCTTGCTGGCGGCGTACCCGTCGCAGGTCGGGTCGTTCCTCGACCCGACCACCTTCCTCGACGCGGTCGTCGCCGGCGGTGAAAGCGTCACACGATTCCTCGACGTCTGGGACGTCACGCTCAGCCCGGCGGCAGATCGCCACCTGGCCGACACGGTGAACGGACTAAACTTCGCGGACCGGAGGCCGGCCACTCTGGCCGCCTGGCTGCGCCGCGAGACGGTCCGCGACCGGCTGTATCGGGCGTTCGAGCATGACCACGCTATGTCCTGGGGTGACGACCTGGCCCGGGCCTACGACCTCGTCCGCTCGTAACGACACTCGGTCTGCGGCAGATCAGCGTGCCGAGCTGGGTGGCCGCAAACCGCATGCGGTCGGGTAACGACATTGCTACCTTGCCACCGGTGGCGAGGCGGAGGTACGTGGCGAGGGGCGTTGATGGCGGCTACCGGATCTGGGACAACCGGGCTCGCCGGTGGTGGGGCGACCTTTATGAGCTCTGCCCAGACGAGTTGCTCAATGAGCTGAACGGTGCCCGTGACTACGCCAAGATCACGGCGCTGCTCCGGAAGTACCGAGCACAGAAGCGGTAACGCACAACAGCAATCAGCCAGCCCGCGTCGATCGTCAGGACGGACGCCGCCGTCCGGTCGATAAGCGATGGTGACGCCCTGATGATCTTTACAGGGATCGAAAGTCGTGCGAGCGTCGGTCTGTGCTCCCCATTGGCCTGAGCAACTGCGCAGACGCATCACCGCAGGCTCCGCTCGGGGTCCTCGGGGTTCTGTTCCTGACGTTCACCCTCGGAAACGTCATCCTGTGGCTGTGGGCCAAGCGCCGGCTACGAGCAGGCAGAACGCTGCCGGGACCTTCCCGAGTGCTTCGCCTGTCCGTCAACCACCCGAAGCTCTTCTTCGGTGCCTTGTGCGCACAGATTACGATCGGCGTCCTGCTGGTGCTGACCACCATCGTCGCGACCGGTCGTTGACAGTCGGCTCTCCCGTCGACCAGCTACGGAAGGCTGCCTCAAGGGCGCGGTTTCCTCAGTGCCCGCCTTGGCGGCAGATCAGTGCCCAGTTCAGGTGGCTGTGAAGACCACGGCACGCCCAGCGGCCGCGGCCCGCTTGTAGAGCGCCCGAACCTCGACGAAGTTGTCCCAGGTGTAGTCGAAGTCGGCGTCGTCGAGGGCACCGCGATAGTCGGGGTCGTCGATTGCGTCGAACCGCTGGCGCAGCTGGCATCGGTCGACGGACTGCAGAGCGGCGGCCACGTCCCGGGCCTTGTCCACCGTGAGGTAGACCACGACGTACTCGTCGTGCAGCCGGCGCCCGCCGAGCACCGCATGGCTCAACGGATACTCACCACCGTCAGGTTTGAGGGCGCCGTCGGTCAGGCACCGGTGGATGCCGTCCCATGCCTTGTCGGTATCGACCTTCAGGCCGTCCTCGGCCCACGACTCCTCGATCTTCTCGATAAGTTCGTCAACCGCGTCGCTGTCGCCGGCCGCGAGCAGCGACCGCTCCTGCTCCGGCGCGATCGCGAAGTGCACTCCCAACACGCAGAGATCCTATGCCGATCTTCAGGTTGCGGAGGTTCACCTCGGACCACGGCACGAAGGAGCAGCAAGGGTGGCCGCGCTCGATCCGCGGCAGATCCGGACGCAGGTGACACCATGGGCCGCGATAGCTGGGGAGGACGTCGATCGAGGTGGACAGGATGACGGACGACGCGTGGCACGGTTTGAGTGATCCGCTCCTGGTCTGCTCACGCGGCTTCGTGGTGGAGTTGGCGGCGGTGTTACCGACGTCCGGCAGGTTCGTCGTCGCCCGCCTTGACGGTATGAGGATGGCGGATGCCGGCCATGTCTTCTACGACTTCTCGGACGCGTTGTTCTTCCCCAGCTACTTCGGCTGGAACTGGAACGCCCTGTCCGACTGCCTCCGAGATCTGCGCTGGCTGCCGGCGGACGGCTACCTGGTGATCGTCGACAACGCAACCCAGTTGTTGTCGGACAGCATCCAGGACCGGCACACGCTCTTCCGTGTCCTCGCCCGGGCAGTTCGCCACTGGGCGAGCCCGCTCGGCCGACCGCAAGGGCAGGTGACCCCGTTCATGGTGTTGCTGCTGTCCGACGGCGACGACGAGGCGGTGCAGCTACGGCAGGACATCGCGCAGGCATTGTCCGGTGGGCACTGAAGTCCGAACCGTACCCGGTGTCCGGCGTCTGCTGCTTGCGGCGAAGGATATGCCTGAGAAGGGTTCAGCCGAGGCCTCCCCAGGCCCTTTGTGAGCGGACAGCGGCATGATCGGGCGCCCATCTCGGTCGCCCGTCTCAGTTCGGTCGCCCACCGAACCGCCACTGATGCACCTCGATTCCGGCGTATCGATCAGCGGAGAGGACTTCCCGCGCGCCGTCTCCGTCGGGCGCTTCCAGCAGAACTGCCGCCCCGAGCACCAGGGAACCGTCGTCGGACAAGAGCGGCCCACTGGCAATCAGCTCGTCGCGGAGCGGTAGTTCGGTGGCGTCCGCTGCTGGTTCCAAGGTGAACCCGAGGACGAGGTAGCGGTTGTCGTCAGGCCAGCCGCCACTGAAATCCCACATCGTGCGACCCAGGGAGTTGTGCCACCGTCGCAGCAGCACGTCGCGGTAGGCACCAGCCTGGTAACCGGGCTCCTCGAAGGCAAAGGTGCGGGCAGCGGTGGGATCTGGCAGATCGAGGATGTGCACGCTGCCGGTCAGAGTTCCGTCGCTGGTGAAGGTAGGGCCGCGGGCGATCATCGTCGCGGCGAACTGATCCATGTACGACCAATGCTGCTCCACCATCTGGCTCCGCAGCGGCGTCGAACCGGGGCGATCGCGGTGGTAGCAGAAGAATTCCATGGGTCGAGCGTTGCTGAGGCTCCTGAGGCGCGCAATAGGATTGCTCGCAGCGTCGGGCTCGCTCGCTCATCGGCACGACCGCATGTTGGATGCCGCCGCCCTTGGTCACGTTCTGTGACGCACGGTTGGCGGCAGATCCGTGCACTTCGTCGTCACAGTTCGCTGAGGCACTCAGGACGGAGGGAATTTGAAGTCCGGCCCAGTGCCCGGCACGACGAACGGTGAATGTCCTTCGCCGATGATGTCAACGACGAGGTCGGCGAAGACGAGTGAGAGTTTGTGTCCGTTTGTCTCGATGGCCACTTCGTGGAACGGGATCCCGATGGAGCGAGACCAGCGGTCGGCGTCAGGCGACTCCGTCACAAGCCTCATTCCCGGGTACAGGTTCTGCCATCTCACGCCCCATACGTATCCGTCGAGGTCGCGGCCCTGGTCGTGGTCGATGAGCCGGTCGTCGAGCGACTCGCGCCACACCTGTGCAGGGACGGCGGATACCGCCGTGGCACGAACGCAGTACGTGAACCGGTACCGCAGGTGCTGTGAGGCGATTCCGGTACGCGGGTCGGCGGTGGCGTAGATGAAGATGTCATAGTCGCGCAGGTGGTCGGCGAAGCCGTGAAACACGATGGCTTGGTCGAACACCTCGTCGAACGCGGTCTGGATGCCGGCTTCGTCCACCACCAGATCGTCCCCCGACTCGAAGGTGATTGCATGTCCCGGCTTCGGCGAGTTACGGCTCGTGGGCTTGTGCCAGATGCGTGATGCGGGCTGCCCGTTGTATCAACAGTCGGCGTAGGTACGGCGCGATGAGCGCCCAGGTCACTACTGCGCCCAGCGGCCCCAGGGGCGCGCTGATGGTCATGCGGTCGGTCATCTGTGTGCGTAGGTCGTCGATGTCCTGGAAGTGGTGCTCGTGGCGCAGAGCGCGGAAGGGGCCTCGCGTCTGCTCGTCAACAAAGTGGTACGGCCGTTCGTAGGCGGTGATTCGGCTGGTCATGCGCCAGGGCAGTCCGAAATGACGGGCGCGGAAGGCGACCTCGTCGCCGAGGGCGAGTTGGCGTCGTCCGGTGCTGGTCGTGGCTGTCCCGCGGCTGGCGGGCAGGGACGCGGTGTGGACGTCCACGTCGAGGGTCAGGTCGAATACCACACTCGGGGCGGCGTTGATGACGGACACGACCTCGATGAGCGCCGGCACATGGCGAGCCTAGCCTTGGGCGATACCCCAGGCCGCCCGGCCATGACCGCGTCCTTACGCCACAGCGGTCGGGCACCAACGTCGTCTCCGCAGCGGGCGCTCTGCGGAAGGCCGTCGCCTCGGTAGGCTCGCTTCCGGCGAGCCGAAGCGAGACGATGTGTCGATGGCCAGACCGAACGAAGAGAAGCAGGACGAGGTCGGCTGGTTCTGCGTTCGCTGCGTCTTCCGCGTGGGCGGCGACTCGTCGAGCCAGTTGTATGAAGAACGGCTGACGTTGTGGCGCGCCGCAGGTTTCGATGAGGCGATCGTGTTAGCCGAGGACGAGGCCCTCGGCTATGCGGCGGAGCAGCCCGACATGGACTTTGTAGGGCTTTCCCAGGCGTATCGCCTGTTTGATGATCCCGGGCATGGGGCGGAGGTCTTCTCGCTGGTGCGGGCAAGCGAACTGGATCCACCGGCCTACCTGACGAGGTTTTTCGACACCGGCGAGGAAAAACAGGGCGAGCTTAGAGCGTGTTTGAGAAGGGTCAGGCTTTGAGGTTGTCGAGGGTCCAGGCTCGTTGACGGCGTGCGGGTCGGCCGCGGGTGAGGCGGCGGAGCATGCCGTTGATGGCGGCCCAGCGGATCATGGCTTCGGAGGTGGCGGGGTGGCGTTCGTAGTCGCGGGCCAGTCTGCGGTGGCCGGTCAGCCAGGCAAGGCTGCGCTCGACGACCCATCGGCGGGCGATTACGGCGAATCCTTTCTGGCCTGGGGCCTTGCGTACGATTTCCAGGGTGGTGCGCAGGATGCGTTGGCACCAGTCGACCAGGGTTCCGGCGAAGCCGGCGTCGGCGTAGACGAACCGGACCGGGGTGAACAGGTACGCCGACAGCAGAGTCGTCTTCGCTCCGTCGCGGTCCTGCACGCTCGCGGCCATCACGCACACGACTAGGAGCAGACCCAGGGTGTCGGTGACGATGAACCGTTTGCGGCCGTTGACCTTCTTGCCCGCGTCGTAGCCACGGGTGTCCCGGCCGACGGTGTCGGCGCCTTTGACGCTCTGGGAGTCGATGATGCCTGCCGTGGGTTCGGCGGCGCGGCCTTGGGCGGCGCGGACCCTTCGGCGCAGCGCGACGAGGATCCGCTCGGTGACATCGTCTTCCTCCCAGCGGGTGAAGTACCAGTACACCGTCTGCCACGGCGGGAAGTCGACCGGCAGTTGCCGCCACGAGCAGCCGGTCCGCACCACGTACAGGATCGCGTTCACCACGTCGCGGCGTGGATGTTTCTCCGGCCGGCCACCGGTTCTCGGTGGTGGCAGCAGCGGCTCGACCAGCGCCCATTGGGCGTCGGTCAGGTCCGAGGGGTAGCGACGCTGACGCGACATCGAGCCACTATGGACCAACGGCCGCTAACCGACGGCGCGACACGCCACCCATCACGAGAACTTCTCAAACACCCTCTTAATCCCGGCACCTGACCGAGCGCCGCCCCTGTTCCCAGCAAGCTTGCGCCGATCTCGCACCCGATCTGCGGCAGATCAGTGCGTCCGGATGACTGCACGGCCACGTGCCCTGGCAAACTCAGCCGCGTGTTGACCACCATCACCCTCGGGAACGTCGGTACCGCCGCAATCGTCGTCGGTCTGCTCATCGCCCTGTTGACTCTCGGCACAACCACCGACCGTCCATTTACGCTGGCCTGGCTGCTCGTACTCGTCGGTACCGGCCTGCGGTTGGAGGCCGCCATCCGTGCCCCGAAACGCCAGGCACGATAGCCCAACCGCTGACCTTCCCGGCAGTACAGCAGCCCAGGTGTCGGTGCGGCAGGGGTGGAGGCTGGCGCAGTCCCCTCGGTGGGAGCGTGCTCCGACAGGTTGCCCGACAACGTGCCGAATATCGGACGATCTGTGCGTGGAGATCATCCATCTGCTGCGGGCGGGAGTGGCCCGGCCGGCCGATCCGCTTCCGTTGTCGTAGTCGACCACGCCAGGTACTGTCGCCTGTCGTGAACACCGGACCGGCGCAACGCCACACACGGATCGGCGACCCGGTGGACAGCTGACCGACCGGCGGGTGCCTGGTGGGCACCCCGCTGATTCGGCACGCGGGCCTCCAAGCAATCAACGCTCACCAGGTCCCGTCATAGCCGTGTCGAACAACAGCGAGGTCAGCCGAATGGCAGTCAGGTTCAACCACACCATCATCGCCGCCAAGGATCGCAACGAGTCAGCCCGGTTCTACCGTGAGTTGCTTGAAGTTCCGGAGGCGCCGCCCTGGGGTGTGTTCACCAACATCCAGCTCAGCGACGGTGTGCTACTCCAGTTCGCCGAACCGCCGGTGGAGATTCAGATGCAGCACTACGCGTTCCTGATCGACGACAACCTGTTCGATCGGGCATACGCGCGACTGCGCGAGCACGGCATAGAGCACTGGGCCGATCCGCAGATGCGTCGCCCTGGCGAGATCAACAACGAGCACGGTGGCCGGGGAGTCTACTTCAAAGACCCCGCAGGCCACGCGATCGAACTGATCACCCGCCCGTACCTGTAGCAGATGCCTCTGGCCGGGCGCCCGTCACTCGGTGCCCGGCCAGGGTGCCCACAGCCGCACCGGCGATCGTGCACAGCCGCCACCACCTTCTTGTCTTTTCAGGACGCGCAACCCCCGGTGCCGCAATCTGAGCATCAGGCAACGCACTGAACTCGGCGCGATCGCGCTGGATGCTGCCGTCCATGGTCACGTTCTCTGACGTGCGGTCGGCGGCCGAACGAGTACACCGGGCGGTGTTCTGGGCCGGGTCGTCCGTGCCTCCGTGATCTATGGTGCTCCTCGTCACACAAGGACCCGGAGGGCGGCGCACGATGGCTCGTACACAGCTGTACCTCGTCCGCCACGGCGAACAGGGTTCGGTCTCCGACCACGCCCCGGACGAAGGTCTGTCGCAGCTCGGCCGCGACCAGGCCGACCGGCTGGGCAGACGGCTCCGCACCGTGCCTTTCTCGGCCGTCCACCACAGCTCACTGGCCCGGGCGGCCCAAACCGCCGACATCGTCGCCCGCTACCTCCCACAGGTACCACGACACGACTGCGACTTCGTCGCAGACCGTACGCCGGTGCCTTCTGCCGCCGAACGTGGCCGATACCCGGGACGGTGGCATGCATGGCTTGACGGTGTGCTCGACGACGAGCGCGACGAAGACGCCGTGGCCCTACGGGCCGCCGTTGAGCACTTCGGGGTCACCGGCGAGGAGGACCGGCATGAACTGCTGATCACGCACAACTTAGTGATCGGCTGGTTCGTCCGCCACGTGCTTGACGCCCCGGTGTGGCGGTGGATAGGCCTCAATCAAGCCAACTGCGCTATCACCATCGTGCAGTGGGATTCCGATCGACCGCCAACCTTGGTCAGCTTCAACGACACCGGACACCTGTAGCCGAAGAGCATCCGCTATGGCGGATGCCCGAGATCGCGTTTCGGGCACGGCCCTGCGTCATTGGGCGATCGCGAGCGCGAGCAGACCCTGGTCCAGGCCCACCACCAGGGTGTCGCCAATGGCGCAGCAGGTCAGCGCCGGATGGTAGACGGGGATGGTGTGCACCGCCCGGCCGGTCGTCGGATCCCAGACTCGGACCGTGCGGTCCCGGCTGGTCGATGCGATCAAGTTGCGACCGCCGATCCGCACCAGGCTCAGCCCGGTGACCGGGCCGCGGTGCCCGGTGAACCATCGAACCGGCTGGCCCCACTCCGCGTCCCACATCCGGATCGTGTGGTCCGCGCTGGCCGATACCAGCATCGGGCGACCGGCCACCACCACTCCGCACAGCGCGTTGACCGCATCCTGATGTCCCTGCTGTAACCAGAGCGGGGTATCTCCACCGGCCCACAGCATCACGGTGCCGCTCTTGTCCGCCGAGGCGAGCGCCTCGAAACCCGGCCACCTGACCGTGGCCAAGGCGGTCACCCAGGCGCGGGTGACGTGGCCGAGGAGCACCGCGCGTACGGTGCCGGTGTGCGGGTTCCACAACCGGATTGCCTGGTCGTCGCCGGCCGAGGCGATCAGGGTTTCACCCTTGACGACGATCGGGCAGACCGCGGCCACCGGGGCGTGGTGTTCGGTCATCTCCCAACCCAACGTGCCGTCCCGGGCGTTCCACGCGCCGACGGTGTTGTCCTCCTGCGCGGTGAAGATCAGCGGCTCCTCGTCGTCGGCGACCGCACACATCGCGTTGACCGCGCTGCCCTCCGTCTTGAACTCCAGGACCCGCTCGCCGGTGCTGACATCCCAACAGCGCACCTGGCCGTCGACCCCGCCTGCGGCTACCAGTGCTGGCTGCCCACTGGGCACGGGGCAGAGCGCGCTCACCGGACCGTACCGGTCCGGGTCGGTGACCGTGTCCGGCTGACCGCCGGCCGGATCCCACAGCCGCACCGTGCCGTCGTCGCCGGCGGTGGCGAGCATCCGTTCCTTCGCGGTACGCAGCTCGCAGACCGCACGGACCCAGTTCGCATGCCCCTGCAGGCTGGGACGGCTGACCCAGGTCTGTACCTCCCACAGCCGGATGAAACCGTCCTCGCCTGTCGACACCAGCAGGCATCCGCCGTCGACGTCGACAGTGCACAGGTCGGTGATCGGTCCGCCGGTGTCGAGGGTCTGTACCAGCCGGCCGGTCAGGGGATTCCACAGGCGGACGGTGCCGTCGTAGCCCGCCGAAGCGAGCAACGTGCCCTCGGGCGAGCGGACGGGGTAGAGGGTCGTGACCCAGCCAGCATGGCCGACGAGGGTCAGCATTGGTCGGCCACCGGCGCTCGGTTCCCAGATCCGGATCACACTGTCGAAGCCGGTGGAAGCCAACAGGTGCCGGCCGCCGGCGGGAACATACGTCACCGCCGTCACCCAGCCGACGTGTCCGGTCAACACGTACCGCTGATCGCCCGTATCCGGATCCCAGACGCGTACCGTACGGTCGTCGCCGGCCGAGACGAGCAGATCACCGGCGGGCAGCGGAATGACGCAGATGTTGCGTACCCAGTCGTGGTGCCCACGCAACTCATGCCGGCGGCGGCCGGTCCGTGGTTCCCACAACCCCACCGTGCCGTCGTGGCTGGCGGTGGCGATCAGCACCTCGCCGGCACCGGTCCGGACCGCGCACACGCCACGGATCGTGTCAGCGTGGCAGGTGAAGACCGACTCGACCTGGTTGGTCAGCGGATCCCAGAGCCGGACGGTGCCGTCGTCACCGGCCGAGGCGAGGAGCCGGCGGTTGTCGATCTCGATGGCCGCGACGTCGTAGACCGCCTGTGAGTGCCCGTCCAGCACGCTGCGTTCCTGTCGCGGCGGTGTGTGCGCCCACCGCGCCCGGTACGGTGCCTCGTCCGCCACGATTCCGCTGTTCAGGCCATCGAGGCGGTCGACGACCGAGAGGAGCGCGGCGCGCTCGGCCGGTTCCGCCGCCACCGCCAGCGGGGTGCGTTGCAGCAGCCTTGCTCGGGCCTGCGCGAGCGGTGCGGTAGGCGTGTGTTCTGCGTCGACCACGGTGAGCAACCGGTCGAGGTGCGCGTGCAGCAGGTAACCCTCGTCGGTGAGCAGCCGTTCCACCAGACCGGCCCGGGCGGCGTGCTGCGGTAGCGAGCGCAGCAGGTAATCCGGACAGGCCGCCCATCCGGTGACGCCGGCCAGGTCGACCCAGGCGGACACCAGTCGGCGCTGGTCGTCGCGGCGCAAGGCCCGCACGTCGCGGTCGGCCAGCAACGCGTCGTTGAGGGCCTGGTGGAACAGCCGGTACGCGGGCTGCGCGCCTCCGCCGCTCTCGACCAGGAAGTTCGCAGCGGCGGTACGGGCGAACCCGAGCAGTTCCGACTCGGTGACGGTCCCGCCCAATGCTGTCACCGCCGCCTGCCACAGTGGCAGCGGCAGTCCCGGTGTCTCGGCGTATGCGAGCACGGTCAGGGCCAGTCGGGCGGGTGTCGAGCCCGCCGCAGGCAGCCCGGCGAGGTAGGCGTCCAGCGCGTGCGCCACGGTGGCGGTGAACGACACCGTTGCCGGGTCGACGGGTTCGGTGTCGCGCAACGCGTGTGTCCGGGCGACCAGGCCGGCGACGAGAAAGTTGCCCTTGGCCAGGGCGGCGATGCGGCGGGCGAGTGGGGCGGCGGTCCCCGGATCGGCGTACGGGTTGGCGGGCCGCTCGACACCGAGCAGTTGCAGGGTCGCCTGGGCATAGTTGACGAGATCGGCTTCGGCGAAGTACTCCGGTGCGTCCAGGTCGATCAGCTCCGCGTCGTCGCCGAAACAGGTGACCAGATTGCCCTGGTCGTCGGAGCGTCGGGTGCCGACCACCACCCGGACCCCGTACCGGCCGCAGTCGCGGGCCAGCGGCAGCAGGATGTCGTCGATGATCTGCCGGGCGTGGCCGGGGTCGACGGCCTCGTCGAGCGCGTCGATGATCAGCGCGAATCGGTTGGGCCGGCGCTCCAGCCGGTCGCGTACCGCCGGCATCAGGTCGGCGGGAGCACCGGGCAGGTCGACGGCGACTGCCTGCGCGATCTCGGTGGCAACCTCGATGGCGGTCTTGCCCTTGGCATGCACGGCACACGACACCGAGCCGACCTTGGCCCGGACGGCTACGTCGTCGCGCGGCAGCGTCGCCCGGATCTGCCGGTCGGCGGTGGTGACGACCCGGCCGAGGGCAGCGGACTTACCCACGCCGGGTGAGCCTGTGACGATCAGTGGTCGTTCGACAGGCCCCGAATCGTCAAGCCAGCTCACGATGCTGCGCAGGGCTGCGGTCCGGCCACGGAACCAGGCGCCGCCTTCGGTGTCCACTCCCACACCCCGGGCCCGGGGAAGCCAGTGCCGACCGGCCTCGCCGTCGCTGCTCAGCGCCCATCCCCAGGCGGACAGGGCGCTGTCGTCGGCGTCCTCGACCCGCCAGGCGGACAGGCTGCCCAGCTTCATCTCGGGTAGCTGTTCGTCCGCGTGGTGGAGGGTCACGGCCTGGCCCTTGCCCTGGCTGTCGGCAGAGACCACGACGCCGATCACCGCCTGGTATTCCGGCGACCAGACGGCACCGCCGCTGAAGCCTCTGCTCAGTCCGCCGCTCGCGCCACTGTCGATCATGACGTGCCCGTAACCGCCGATCTTGGTGAAGGTGCCAGTGGCCGAGGTGCCACCGGGGATCGCGGTAGGAAAGCCGTACGCCCAGAAGGGGCGATCGACCAGTGGCCGGGGTTCCAGGCAGCGTAGCCGGGCTGCCGAGACCGTGGCCGGCACCGGCTCGACGAGTTCGAGCACGACCAGATCGACGTGTGCGGCTTGCTTGCCGTCGTGCAGACACTGCCGGACCTTACGTCGATCGAAGTAGCTGACCTTCGATGCGAGCGGAAAGGCGACCCACAGATCGTCGTGGAAGTTTCCGTCCGCGCCGAAGGCGACGTGATGGCAGGTGAGGACGAGATTCGTGTCGATGACGATTCCGGCGCCGACCGGGATGTGCTGATCGGGTCCGCGATGTAGGGCTACCGACCACGGGCTTCCGTCAGGGGCTGCTGTCACGGATCACCCCATCCGTCAAAGCCGCGACACGGTGCCGTGAGCCGGTGAGCCGCCTCCGTGCCAGGTCAGGGTGACCTCGAAGTTCGCCTCACCGGTCGCCTTGGCTATAACCCAGTTCGCCGTCCCGGTCGCCTTGATCCCGAATCGCACCTCGACCACGTCCGGTGCCGCGGCCTTCACCTGCTCGAGTAACTCCCGCGCGGCAGCGACAGCCGGCGCCGCGGACTCCCGCACCCATCCGGCGACATCGCCGGTGCCCGCAGGCTGAAAGCCCGGAGGCGGCTCGACTTCGATCAGCGCGACCGTCTTGTCGTCGACCTGGTAGCGGACCATCTCAGACTGCACCGGTCACCTCTCCGTGGCGCTTCTCCGATACGGCAGGAGAGGCCGCGGTTTCGTGCACTCGCGGCTGGCCTCTCGCCGATCAGCCATGCTGCCTGTTGTCGTGGATATTTGGCAACGGCCGATTACCTGATTACCCGACAACGCTCCGAACAGGTGTTTCAGCCACCCGGCCCAGGCTGCGCCACTGAAGATCCGCTCAGCCGTGCTGTCGGTTTTCGTCAGCTCGAATGACGACCTTGCGCTTGCCGGTGACCGTCGGCAGAATCGGCCCGGGCGTGGGGCCATTCCCGTTGCCGCGCCAGGATCACGGCCACCCCTCCGAGTCTTCGATCATCACCGTCGACGTGGTGAGAGCTCGTGCCACAGAGGAGCATCCGCATGTCGGAAAGAGAACTGACCCTCGTTGAACGGTGCATTCTGATCACATTAATGATCAAGGCGACCCCGTTGCCGCAGACGTACTTCACCAACGTCGCCAAGATCTCGCTGAAACCCGATCACCGTCGCCGCCTACGGTCCCTCGACCTTATCGACGTCGTCGAGAAGCCGAGGATCACATTGGAACTCACCGATAAGGGGTGGCGTCGGGCCGCCGAGGAGTTGGGTTCGGAGCCGCCGAAGGGCGCGGGTACGGCCGGCGGGGTGCTCTACGTCGCATTGGATTTCCTGCGCCGCCTGATCGACCACTCCGGCAGTGCCGTCGACGACCTGTTTCGACTCCAGATCAAGGGAGAAGCCGTCGTCTCCGCGCTCACCGTGCCGTCGCCGGTCACGGCCCCGACAGTCGACGCCGTCGCGCTGGTTCGGCAGGCGTACCACGGCCTGGCCGGTCGACCGGGGGCCTACGTAATGCTGTCCGATCTGCGTGCCGCGCTGGACAGCCTGGGGCGTGCGGAGGTGGACGCCGCTCTGGTCAAACTCAACCGGGACCGCAACGTGCACCTGGTGCCGGAGTCCAACCAGAAGGTGCTCCGACCGGAGGAGCGGGCCGCTGCGGTGAACATCGGCAACCAGGACAAGCACCTCATCGCCATCTCGTCATGATGACCGAGGAGGAACGGCGGGCCCTGGCCGCGCTGAGGTTCAACTGGGCCCCGACCCCGGACGATGTGTGGAAGCCGACGCCGTTCCATGTCGACGGACTGCACCATGACGTCGTCGCCACGGTGCTGGACAGCTTCGCGGAGGCGGACCACAGCGCCGACTCCAGTCCTGTCGGCGTCGCAGTCCTCGGCCAGCGGGGCACCGGCAAGACCCACCTGCTCGGCACGGTGCGTCAGCAGGTGCAGCAGCGCAACGGGTTCTTCTTCCTGGTCGAGCTGCTGGAGGCCCGCGCGTTCTGGCACAGCACCGCGATGTCGATGCTCGCGGGTTTTGCCAGGCCGATGCCCGACGGCGCGACACAGCTGCGTACGTTCCTGCGCCGGCTGGCCGATCAGATGGATGCTCCGCGGACGGTACGGCGGGCGGTGACCGGGGAGACCGAGCTCAGCCGACCCGCGCTCGACGCCTTCGTCGACCTGATCCGCAAGACGAATCGGCAGATCGGCACCGAGTGCCAGGACACCGCCAGGGCGCTGGTCCTCTACGCCGCCGAGCAGCCGGCGCTGCAGGACATCGGCTACTACTTCCTCTGCTCCAACGACGAGGAGGAGCCGGGGCTGCGGGCCGGGTGGGGTCTGCGGCGCAGCCGGCGGGCCCCACAGGAGGTGGTCAAGGACACCTCCAGACTGCTCGCCATGGTCGGCCCGACGGTGATCGCGGTCGACCAGATCGACCTGATGGTCGCCCAGTCGGTCAAGACCACTCACAAGGACGTCCGCGGCGAGGTCGACTGGCAGACGTCGTTGCTGTTGGAGCAGGTCGCCAGCGGCCTGATGGCGCTGCGCGAAACCACCCGCAGGTCGCTTTCCGTGGTCTCCTGCCTCCCGCAGACCTGGCAGGACGTCAAGGAGCAGGCCACCGACACGGTGCAGGACCGGTTCCGGGAGGCAGCCTTCCTCAAGGAGATCCCCTCCGTCGAGGTCGGACGCGAACTGGTTGAGAAGCGGTTCGCCGTGCTCTTCGACGGGCTCGGGTTCTCACCGCCGTACCCGACCTGGCCCATCCATCCGTCCGCATTCGACGAGGTCGTCGGCTTCACCCCGCGCGAGTTGCTGCGCCGCATCGACACGCACGTCCGGGCCTGCCTGGCGGCCGGTGAGGTACGCGAACTCCGGCACCTGCTGCTCTCCGCCGTCGGTCAGCGGGCCCCGGCGGTAGAGGCGACGCCGGTCCGGCCGGCAACGGCGGCGAGCCTGGCCGACGAGTACGGGAAGATCGACGCCCGGTACGCGGAGCTGATTGCCGCAGCGGACCCTGAGCCCGCGGTACACCAGCAGTCCGAGGACGCCCGGGTGCCGGAGTTGCTCAAGGCTGGGCTGACCGCCTGGATCGCCGAGCAGGGCAGCGCAGTCGAGGCGTTCAGCCTCGACCCGATACCGGCGGGCGGAAAGCCGGCACTGCACGCACGGCTGCGGCACAGCCTCGACGACGAGAGCGAGGACGAGGAGCACTGGTCGTTCCGGGCGATCTGCGCGCCGCACCACATCGCCGCGCTCAATCGGATCCGCAACGCCATCACCACCGCCGGACTCACCGAGGGTGTCGCAAAGCGGCGGCTCTTCCTGCTCCGCAGCGACGACTGGTCGGCTGGTGCGCGTACCCGGGAGGTGCTGGACGCTTTCGAGCGGGCCGGAGGCCGGACGCTCGGCTTCCCGGCCGCGGACATCAGCCGGCTGGCCGCCCTGGAGCAGCTCATCCAGACGTACGGGCTGGAGACGCTGCGGCCGTGGTTCGCCGAACGGCGACCGGCGGCGGACATCGGCTGCCTGCGCGACGCGCTGGGCAGCCGTCACCAGGCCTCCGAGGGGGCAGCACACCGAGTGGTCGGCCGGGCATCGGTCTCGACACCGCCTGCTGTGCATCCGCCGCCTGCCGTGCGGCCGGTGACCGACCTGCCGCGGCCCGACGACGTGCCGGTGATCGGGTCCGCCGCCGGACCGCCCGCCGCAGGTGTGGATCCGCAGCACCTGGTGCTCGGCACCGTCACCGGGCGACCGGATCCGGTACGGGTCGGTCTCGAATCGCTGCGTCGGCACACGGTCATCTTCGCCGGTTCCGGCTCCGGCAAGACCGTCCTGATCCGCCGGCTGGTCGAGGAGTGTGCCCTGCGCGGTGTCTCTGCCATCGTTCTCGACCCGAACAACGACCTGGCCAGGCTCGGCGAAGCGTGGCCGGCAACCCCGGACGGGTGGGGGTCGGATGACGCGGACCTGGCTGACGCCTACCTGTCCGGCACCGACGTGGTGATCTGGACGCCGGGTCGACAGGCGGGCCGGCCGTTGAGCTTCCAGCCGTTGCCCCGGTTCGCCGACGTACTCGACGATCCGGACGGATTCACCGCCGCGGTGAACGCCGCCGTCGCCACCCTCGCGCCGCACGCCCGGGTAGACGGCGGGACGGACAAGGCCCGGCTCGGCCGGGCGGTGTTGCGCGAGGCGTTGATCGGCTACGCCCACACCGGCGGCAACGACCTGCCCGAGTTCACCGAGTTGCTCAACGAGTTGCCCGACGGGATGAGTCAGCTCGATGGCGCGCCGAAGCTGGCAGCGAGCATGGCGCAGTTGCTCAAGGCGGCATTGATCAACGATCCGCTGTTCGGTGGTGCCGGCACGCCGGTCGACCCTGGTGAACTGCTCACCCCGCCGCCGGGCCGGCGGGCCCGGATATCGGTGATCAGCTTCGTGGGTCTACCCGACGACCACCAGCGGCAGAGCTTCGTGAACCAGTTGCAGCTCGCCCTGTTCACCTGGATAAAGCGTCATCCGGCAGGTGACCGGCCGCTGGGTGGGCTCTTCGTGATGGACGAGGCGCAGACCCTGGCTCCCTCCGGGACCGTCACCGCGTGCACGCAGAGCACCCTGGCCTTGACCTCGCAGGCGCGCAAGTACGGGCTGGGTCTGGTCTTCGCCACCCAGTCACCGAAGGCACTGCACAATCAGATCCCCGGGAACGCGGCCACCCAACTCTTCGGCCTGTTGACCGCGCCGGTGCAGATCGAGGCGGCCCGGGACGTCGCCCGGGCCAAGGGCGCCGACGTGCCCGACGTCGGCAAGATGCGGACCGGGCAGTTCTACGCCGCGGTAGAGGGCAGCCGATTCGTCAAGATGCAGGCCCCGATGTGTCTGAGCCATCACCCCCGCAGTCCGCTGACCAGCGAGGAAGTCGTTAGGCGTGCGGCGCGCCAATAGGCAGTGACTGGGGGTACCTCGGTGACGGCGCGGTCAGCGGCCGTCCGCGCTGGCCGGTAGCGCGAAGCGCCAACCGTCCGCGTGCAGGGTGGGGATGGCCCGGTCGACGGCTTCCACGGTCTGGCTGCGGTCGCCACCGCCGTCGTGCAGCAGCACCACCGCGCCCGGGGCGACGCCCTCGATGAGACGCCGCAGCAGCTCGTCGGTGCCGGGCGGTTCCCAGTCGGTCACGGCGAGCCGCCAGCCCATCGGCCGCATCCCGAGCGCCGTGGCCACGCTGGGCGTCTGGCCCCAGGCGCCGTACGGTGCCCGGAAGTAGGGGACCCGGACGTGCGGGACGGCGTGCCGGATGACGGCGTTGGTCTCCAGCAGGTCCGAGGCGATCCGCCCGGCGGCCCAGGCGCCCATGTCGTCGTGGTGCATGCTGTGGTTGCCCAGCGCGTGTCCGGCCGCGACGATCCGGCGTACCAGCTCGGGGTGCTCGATGACCCGATCGCCCTGAAGGAAGAAGACCGCCCGGATGGCGTGGGCGGCCAAGATGTCGAGTAGGTGCGGGGTGTGCTCCGGGTGTGGTCCGTCGTCGAAGGTGAGGCACACGACCCGCTCGGTGCCGATCACCTCGGTGGGCCGTACCGGTGGCGGTCCGACGCCCAGCCTGGACGCGGCACGCGGGGGACGCAGGGGCTGCGTGGTGGACGACATCGATCGGACCTTCCGCTGGTGGGCCGTGTGGGGCGCCGAGCGCCCCACACGGCCCGCTGGTGGTGGATGGCTGGTCCGCCGCCGTGACGAGGGTCAGCGGCGAGGCTTGGGTGCGATGCGGGGCAGGACGTACGGCGGGCCGGCGAGGATCAGGTCGGACTTGATCTCGTGGTAGGCCAGCTTGGGCTGGTAGTTCTCGTCCATGATGGTGGCCAGGCCCTCGGGCGGGTCGTCGAACCAGCCCGGCACCCAGGAGTGCTTGTCGCTGAAGCCCCAGACGGTGTACGAGAGGCAGCTGCGCACGGCCAGGCAGGCCTTCATCAGCACGCTGTGGTTGGCGGCCGACGCCTGCAACCTGGGGTTGATCTCCTCGGAGTTGCCGGCCTGGACCGCCTCGGTCATCTGGCTGCGGACGTCCACCTCGGTGAACGCGGTCGCCACCCCGAGCGAGGTGAACTTCTTCAGCGCCTCGGTCACCTGGAAGGTGTTGAAGTTGCCGTACTGGGTGCCGAGGTGGCCCTGCGCGCCGACACCGTCGATCGGTACGCCCTGGGCGCGCAGCCGCTTGACCATGTCGTACACGAACTGGGTCTTGTCGTCGGCCGGGTTCCCGGAGCCGAACGCCTCGATGTTGTAGTCGTTGTAGAACAGCAGCGCCCTGGGGTCGGCGGCGCGGGCCCACCGGAACGCGTCAGCGATGTAGCCGGGCCCGAGGTTCTCGGCCCAGAAACCCTTGTAGCGCAGGGTGGGCGGAGTGTCCCAGGGGTCGCTGACCGCCTCGTTCACGACGTCCCACTGCCAGATCTTGCCCTTGTAGCGCTTGACCACCGTGGTGATGTGCTTGCGCAGCAGCTCGCGCAGCTCCTGCTTGCTGATGGAGCCGTCGGCGACCCCCTCGGTCAGCCACTGCGGCAGCTGGTTGTGCCAGACGAGCACGTGGCCCCGTACGCTCTGGCGGTTGCGCTTGGCGAAGTTGATGAGCTGGTCGGCCGGCTCCCAGTTGTAGGTGCCGCGGGTGGGTTCGAGGCTTTCCCACTTCATGGCGTTCTCAGCGGTGACCGAGACGAACTCGGATCCGGCGATCTTGCGGTATTCCGGGTCGGCGGCGTCGTTGAGGGCGTCCGCGCTTACCGCGGTACCGATCTGTAGACCGTGGCGCAGGCCGAGGGCGCCCAGGGTCTTCGCGGTCGGGTCGTACGGCCGGCCGGCCGTGGCCGGCACCATGTTCAACGTCGCAGCGGTCGCGACGGCGACCGCACCGACGGCCATCCACCGTCTCAACTTCATCTGCATTCCTCTCGATCTTCAATCGACATACGTCGATCATGAAGCGCCGGTTCGGGCCGGTGCTGAGCAGGTTGGCAGCGGTACGCGGCGCCATGGTCGGACGTGTCACGTGGTCGCGGAGGGCGCCGATATCTTTCCGGATGTCGATCGGTAACTTGGTCGAAACATTAGGGCTATCGATGCCCGCAGTCAACCACGAAGACTTCCGGAAGCGGCCTTTGTGCACTGCTGGAACGTCCGGTTTACAACCGGGAACTTCCGGATCCACTCCGGCTTCGGGGCCGCTGATCGGCACCCCACCCCGGTACGAAGTGGCCGGGCCGACTCGCTCCCGCGGGTTCCGTGGACGGGTTCGAGCCGGCCCGGGTCCAGGGCCCGCCGCGGCGGGTCGGTCGGACGATGCGCGCCGTCGACCGATGCGGGATCAGTGTTCGAGATAGGTGGCGTGGTCGAAGTCGGCGTAGCGCCCGTCGCCGCCGATGTCCTGCACCCAGAGGCCGAGCAGGGCGCCGGTGAAACCCCACGCCGCCGGTTCGCCGTCGACGATCCGGGCCGCGTGTTCGTCCGACAGGATGGTGGCGTCCAGTTCCACCGGCAGCCGCCGCCAACCGTCGCCGAGGTCGTACGCGAAGCTCAGCACCGGACCGTCGAAGGTGACCCGCAGGCCGACCCGCAGCCGGCCGCCGGTGTCGACGGTCAGGTTCGGGTACGCGGTGCGGTGGCCACCGTCGCAGCTGAGCAGCTCCAGCACCGACCGTCCGTCGTCGGCCCGGGTCAGGTAGAGGTGGTGCCAGTTCTCGGTGTTGTAGTAGCCGGTGATGCCCGCCAGGTGCCGGTGGTCGCCCGGGTCGAACTCGACGACGGTCTCCAGAGAGCAACGGACCGCACCCACCGGCCGCGCCACCAGGCTCGGCGTCTGCTTACCGACGGGAGACTGACCACCGTGCACCCGCAGGTGCGACGGACGGGCGCGCAGGTCGATCCAGTCGTCGGTCGCCGGCCGCCGCAGGGTCGACCAGCCGGCGCCCAGCTGCGGAGCGTCGAAGTGGTCGGTGGTCGGCTCGTCGGGCCATGGATGGGCCGGCAGGTCCGGGGCGGGGATCTCGTCGGCCGGAACCCGGCCGGACACGCACGGCCAGCCTCCCGGTGACCAGTCGACCTTCTGTATCGCGGTCTCTCGCCCGAGGACACAGTTGCCGAGCGGCGTGTAGGGGCGAGCCGCCAGGTGGGCCAGATACCACTCACCACGCTGGGTGCGGACCAGACTGCCGTGGCCGGCCTTCTGTAGCGTCAGTTCGGGGCGGCCGACCGAGGTGAGCAGGGGCCCGGCCGGGTCCACTTCGTACGGCCCGAACAGGTCTCGCGACCGGGCCACGGTGACCTGGTGTTCCCAGCTGGTGCCGCCCTCGGCGGTCACCAGCCAGTACCAGTCGTCGTGCCGGTAGATGTGTGGACCCTCGGTCAGCCCTACCTCGGTGCCGGTGAAGATGATCCGGGGTCGGCCGACCAGTTGCCGCCGGGCCGGGTCATACTGCTGAATCTCGATGCCACCGAAGCGGTCGCGCCCCGGCCGCCAGTCAGCACTCATCGCCAGCAGCCAGGAGGTGCCGTCGTCGTCGTGGAACAGCGCGGCGTCGAAGCCGTGCGAGTGCAGCCGTACCGGGTCCGACCACGGTCCCGTGATGGTCGGCGCGGTGGTGAGGAAGTTCTGTGCGTCCCAGTAGCCGCTGGCGAAGCTGGCGACATCGCTGTAGACCAGGTAGAACAGTCCGTCGTGGTACGTGAGGTCAGGCGCCCAGATCCCGTTGGAGTCGCCGCACCCGCGCAGGTCGAGCAGGCGTCGTTCGGTGATGATCCCGCCGAGCTCCCGCCAGTGGACGAGATCCTTGGAGTGGTGCACCCGTACGCCGGGGTACCACTCGAACGTCGAGGTCGCCAGATAGTAGTCGTCATCGACCCGCAGGATGGACGGGTCCGGATGGAAGCCGGTAAGGACGGGGTTGCGGATCGACCGGGCGATAGCCACGTCTGCGATCTCGGTCGACATGTTCCACTCCTTCAGGTCACGATCCCGGTATATTCCCGGAAATACTCCGGAAGTGCCAAGATTGCGCTCACGGTATCGGCTGGTGTCCCCTCGCGACACCCCCTTGACCGGCGACGCAAGCCCGTCGTAACGTGCCGGCCATCACGTCGAAAATACCGGTATCGAAGCGAAACTTGCGATCCCGTTTTCATGGCCGCCGCCGCGTGCGGTGGTGTTCCCTCCGCGCAACTACGCCTTCCCGAAGGGATGAACCATGACATCGCACCTCTCCCGCCGGTCGCTGCTGGGGTTGGCCGGCGCGGGCGCCGGCGCACTCCTGCTCGGCGCCTGCGGGGATGGGGACAGCGGCGCCTCCGCGAGCCCGCAGAAGATCAGATGGTGGCACGTCCAGGACGCCGAGCCGATGCTCAGCGTCTGGGCTGATCTGGCTCGACAGTACGAGAACGAGCACACCCACGTCACCGTCGAGGTGCAGCCGTTGGAGGTCGAGGCGTTCAAGACCAAGCTCAACGGGGCGGTCGAGGCGTCGATGCCACCGGACCTGTTCCAGTCGTGGGGCGGCGGCGCACTGCAACAGCAGGTCGAGGCCGGCCTCGTCAAGGACATCACCAGCGAGGTCCAGGGTTGGATCGGTCAGCTGCTGCCCGCCTCGTTGCAGCCGTACACGGTGAACGACAAGATCTACGGAATCCCGTTCGACATCGGCATGGTCGGCTTCTGGTACAACCGGGACCACTTCGCCAAGGCCAACATCGAGACGCCGCCGAAGACCTGGGGCGAGCTGCTGGAAGTGGTCAACAAGCTCAAGGCCGTCAACATCGCCCCGATCGCGCTCGCCGGCAAGGACAAGTGGCCCGGGCACTACTACTGGGCGTACCTGGCGATGCGGATCGGCGGTCTCGAGGCGTTGCAGCGCGCGGCCGAGGACCGCAACTTCGACACGCCGGCCTTCATCGCCGCCGGTGAACGCCTCCGGGAACTGGTTGACATGGAGCCGTTCCAGAAGGGCTACCTGCGCGCGGAGTACGGGTCCGAGACCGGGCAGGCCGCGACGATGGGCAACGAGGAGGCCGCCATGGAGCTGATGGGCCAGTGGGCGCCATCGGTGCAGGCGTCCTCCTCGACCAGCCAGCGGGGCCTCGGTGACCGGCTCGCCTTCTTCCCCTTCCCGGCCGTCGAGGACGGCAAGGGCTCGGCCACCGACGCGTTCGGTGGCGGCAACGGCTTCGTGGTCGGCCGCGACGCGCCGCCCGCAACCGTGGAATTCCTGCGGACGCTGCTGCAGGCGAGGAACCAGCGCCGGGCCGCGCAGACCGGCGCGGTGCTGCCCACCAACCAGGCCGCAGTCGGCGGGATCAAGGACCTGAACAATCAGGTTGTGGCGGCGAACCTGGGCATCGCGACCGGCTTCCAGCTCTACCTCGACCAGGCGTACCCGCCGGCGGTGGGCGCGCAGGTCAACGAGAGCGTGGCGCAGCTGATCGCGGGCACCAAGCGCCCGGACCAGATCGTCAAGGACATCACCAGGGTGGCGAAGAAGCAGTAACGGGCGTCGTCGGCGCTCGGGCACCGCGCCGTCGCCGTACGTCAGCCCGTCGGCGCTCCCGCCGGCGGTGTCGGAGGATGAGCGAAGTAGGGAGGGCGCATGGCTGCCAACGACAACCGGACAGTGACCATCGCGGCCATCGCCCGCCTGGCGGGGGTGTCGGTGCCGACGGTGTCCCGGGTGATCAATGGTCGTTCGGATGTGGCTCCGCAGACCCGTGAGCGGGTGGAGGAGTTGCTGACTCGGCATGGTTACCGGCGTCGGCCGCCGAGTATGCGGGCGAGTTCGGGGTTGGTGGATCTGGTCTTCAACGACCTGGACAGTCCGTGGGCGGTGGAGATCATCCGGGGTGTGGAGGATGTGGCGCACGCTGCGGGGGTGGGCACCGTCGTGTCGGCCATCCACCGACGCTCGTCCTCGGCGAAGCAGTGGCTGGACAACATCCGGACCCGGTCCACCGAGGGGGTCATCTTCGTGACCTCCACCCTCGAACCGCCGCAGCAGGCGGAGTTGCGCCGGCTCAACATCCCGGCCGTGATCGTCGACCCGGCGGGTGTCCCCGCCCAGGACGCGCCGACCATCGGTGCCACCAACTGGGCGGGAAGCCTGCGGGCGACGGAGTATCTGATCGGGCTTGGGCATCGGCGGATCGGGTTCATCGCCGGTCCGCCGCAGTTGATGTGCAGCCGGGCTCGGATGGACGGCTACCGGGCGGCCCTGGAAGCCGCCGG
Organism: Verrucosispora sp. WMMD573; assembly: GCF_027497175.1. Lineage (NCBI taxonomy): Bacteria > Bacillati > Actinomycetota > Actinomycetes > Micromonosporales > Micromonosporaceae > Micromonospora > Verrucosispora sp. WMMD573. The sequence continues at coordinate 3,205,213 of NZ_CP114901.1, forward strand.
GATCCCCATCGACGACCGGTTGATTCAGGCGGGCAACTTCTACCACGAGGCCGGTTTCTCCGGCGGGGTGCGGTTGCTGGGGCTGACCGAGCCGCCGACGGCGATTTTCGCGTCGAGCGACCAGATGGCGCTGGGCGTGTACGAGGCGGTCCGGCAGCGCGGTCTGCGGATGCCGGACGACATCAGCGTGGTCGGTTTCGACGACCTGCCGGAGGTCCGCTGGTGCTCGCCGCCGTTGACCACGGTGCGTCAGCCGCTGGCCGAGATGGGCATGTTGGCGGCGCGGACGGTGCTACGGCTGGCCCGCGGGGAGAAGGTGGAGAGCCCCCGGGTGGAACTCGCCACCGAACTCGTCATCCGCGACAGCGCGGCCGCGCCGCGGGTCGATCGCGGGTCGTCGGAGTGAACTGCGCCAACTACCGATAGGCGAGTGAAATTTCCGGCACTAGGGTGTGGGCGGGCGGCTGGTTGCCCGCCCTGGCCGCCCGCAGCATGGTGCGGGCTGTCGCCGTACCGGTTGGTTGGGGAGTGCCGTGGTTGCCAGAGACACCCGGAAGATCACTATTTCCGCGATAGCGGACCTGGCGGGGGTGTCGGTGCCGACGGTGTCCCGGGTGATCAATGGTCGTTCGGATGTGGCTCCGCAGACCCGTGAGCGGGTGGAGGAGTTGCTGACTCGGCATGGTTACCGGCGTCGGCCGCCGAGTATGCGGGCGAGTTCGGGGTTGGTGGATCTGGTCTTCAACGACCTGGACAGTCCGTGGGCGGTGGAGATCATCCGGGGTGTGGAGGATGTGGCGCACGCTGCGGGGGTGGGCACCGTCGTGTCGGCCATCCACCGGCAGACCTCCTCCGCGGAGCAGTGGCTCGATGGGATGCGTCGCCGGGGCACCGAGGGCGTGATCTTCGTGACCTCGATGGTCGAGCCACCCTTGCAGGCCGAACTACGCCGGCTGAGCATCCCGGTGGTGATCGTCGACGCGGACGGCCTGCCGGCCCGGGAGGCGACGACTATCGGTGCCACCAACTGGGCAGGTGGCCTGCGGGCGACCGAGTATCTGATCGGGCTTGGGCATCGGCGGATCGGGTTCATCGCCGGTCCGCCGCAGTTGATGTGCAGCCGGGCTCGGATGGACGGCTACCGGGCGGCCCTGGAAGCCGCCGGGATCTCCTTCGACGAGGATCTGATCTGCCCGGGCGACTTCTACCACGAGGCCGGTTTCAACGGCGGGGTGCGGTTGCTGGGACTCAGCGAGCCGCCGACGGCGATCTTCGCGTCGAGCGACCAGATGGCGCTGGGCGTGTACGAGGCGGTCCGGCAGCGCGGTCTGCGCGTACCGGACGACATCAGCGTGGTCGGTTTCGACGACCTGCCGGAGGTCCGCTGGTGCTCGCCGCCGTTGACCACGGTGCGTCAGCCGCTGGCCGAGATGGGCATGTTGGCGGCGCGGACGGTGCTACGGCTGGCCCGCGGGGAGAAGGTGGAGAGCCCTCGGGTGGAACTCGCCACCGAACTCGTCATCCGCGACAGCGCGGCCCCGACCCAATGAGCTACCGATATTTTTCCGGAAGTTGTTGACGCCGCATCCGGAGGGGACCGACGATGGGACTCGCCGTCCTTTCACCAAGGAACTGGCTGGTGGTGCCCGCCGTGCCCGCGGCACCGCCCGGCCGTGTCCGGCGGACGCCCACGCCGCCCGCCGGACACGGCACCCACCTTCCACCCGGCCCTGCACAGGTCGTCGTCGGCTTCTGCCGTTGGCAGATCCGCTGACGGTGAACGAGCCACCCCGACACCGTCGACACGGGGCAGGGTGGCTCACATGCAACTCCTCATGCTGGGGCGGGTCGGGATTCGTGGGCGGGGCGGTGGTAGCCGAGGCGATCCACCGGGCTGGGCGGTGACGGCGTTCAACCGGGGGCGGCACGGGGCGCCCCCGGATGGCGTATGGCACCTGGTGGGTGACCGCACCGCCGTCGGCAGGTTGGCCGCGTTGGCCGAGTGGGAGTGGGATCTGGCGTGAAACCGTGGAACGCTTCTGGACGCCCGCGCTAGGCGAGGTGCACCGGCAGATCCAGCACCTCGTCCACCAGGCGGCGCGGGGTGGGCCAGCCCGGCTGGCCGTACCCGATCCGCATCACCATCTGCGGGGTGCCGAACCGTCCCAGTGACAGCCGGAGCTGCTCCCGGGCCGACGGCACCTCGATCGGTTGGGACAGCATCGATACGGACAGCCCGGCGTCGGTGGCGGTCAGCAGCACCCGCTGCAACGCCTGGCCCGCGACCACCTGGTCGACTGCGGTGTTGCCGGCGGAGCCGAGCACCGCGACGAGCGGCTCCGGCTCGAAGTCGCGTCCCGGTGCCCGCTGGGTGCCGCCGAAGCCACGCGACGGAAGCAGGTCCTGCGGCTCGGCCAGGGGACCGCTGGCGGTGACCGGGACGCCGTCCGGTTCGTCCCCGGCGCGTACCCACGCCTCACGCTCCGCCCGGTAGGCGGGGTCGCGTTCGAGCACCCGGTGTGCGCCACGAGCGATCTCGGCGAAGGCGTTGACGGCGCTCACCCCGATGAGCAACTCCAGCCAGCAGTGCTCGGCCCGAGCCGCCTCACCCAGCCGCCAGCGGGAGTCGGCCGGGACCGGGTCGGGCCAGAACGGGGCACGGTTGCTGAACCGGCGTGGAACGGCCGCGTAGAGGCTCTGCTCGGCGGGGCTGGGTCGGCGCGGCAGGTCCGGCACCAGCCGGGCCAGCACGTCCGGTTCCGACGGGTACGGACGCAGTCGTAGCGTAGCCGGGGCGCCGGCCACGGCCAGGGCGAGGCGCAGGTTGAACAGCGCCGCACCGCCCGCGACGCGGGCACCCCAGCCGCTCGGGTCGGTGGCGGGCAGGCGTCGGGTCGGGTCGAGGAGCACCTCGATCCCGCCGTCGCGCAGCCGGAACCGCCACGGCTGGACGTTGTGCAGGGACGGTGCCCGGACCGCGTCGGTCACGGCAGCCCGCAGCTGTTCGACGGTGTAGCCGGTCTCCATGGTCGGGCCCCCTCGCATTCGCCTGGTACCTCCCCACGGTGCGCCCCGCGCACCCCCACCCAGCAGGGCCACACGTCCCGACCTCCCAGGACCCCCCGCCCTCCCCTGCCCACCCACCGAAGGGTCGATCATGAAGTTGTTGTCGCGCCAGGCCGCCGCGAGTGGTAACAACTTCATGATCAACGGGGTCGAGGTGGGTGGGGAGGTTGGGACTTTTGGCCCGGGTGGGGGTTGGGGGGAGAGGGTAGAAAGGGGGAATGATCCGGGTGTTTCTGCTTGACGACCACGAGGTGGTCCGTCGTGGTCTGGCCGACCTGCTGCATGCCAGTGGGGACATCGAGGTGGTCGGTGAGTCCGGCTCCGCACCGGAGGCGGCCCGTCGGATTCCGGCGCTGCGACCCGACGTGGCGATCCTCGACGCCCGGCTGCCCGACGGCAACGGCATCGACGTGTGCCGGGACATCCGGGCCGTGGACTCCTCGATCAAGGGCCTGATCCTCACCTCGTACGAGGACGACGAGGCGCTGTTCGCGGCGATCATGGCGGGTGCCTCCGGGTACGTGCTCAAGCAGATTCGGGGCACCGACCTCGTCGACGCGGTACGCCGGGTGGCGGCCGGCCAGTCGCTGCTCGACCCGGCGATCACCACCCGGGTGTTGGATCGCATCCGCAGCGGCGTGGAGCAGCCCCGTGAGTTGCAGTCCCTCACCGAGCAGGAGCGGCGCATCCTGGAGTACGTCGCCGAGGGGCTGACCAACCGGGAGATCGCCAGCAAGATGTTCCTGGCCGAGAAGACGGTGAAGAACTACGTCTCCAGCGTGCTGGCCAAGCTCGGCCTGGAACGCCGTACCCAGGCCGCGGTGCTGGCCACCCGCCTGCTCGGCAAGACCCACTGACCCGACCCGAGGGGCCCGGCCCGGCCCGGCGCGGCGCGGCGCGGCCCGGCGCGGCGCGGCGCGGTCAGGGGCAGGGGCGAGCCGCAGCGGCTCAGGCCACCAGCGGGACCGACCAGTGCAGCTCGGTGCCGCGCGGCTCGGCGCCGCGTACCTCGAAGGTGCCGCCGTGCCGTTCGGCGCGTTCGCGCAGGTTCACCAGCCCGCCCCGGGCGGCGGCCGGGTCGCAACCTACCCCGTTGTCGGTGACGGTGACGGCGACCTGGGCGGCGTTGACGCGTACCGCCACCGACAACGCCGTGGCCCCGGCGTGGCGTACCGCGTTGGACAGCGCCTCGCGGAGCACGGCGGCGAGTTCGGGGCGGACCTCGTCCGGCACCGCGCTGTCGATCGGCCCGGTCAGCTCCAGCCTCGGCCGGAACCCCAACGACTCGGCGGCGGCCTCCACCGCCTCGCGGATCTCGGTGCGCAGCGCCGCGCTCATCGGGGTGCGCAGCTCGAAGATGGTGCGGCGGATGTCCTTGATGGTGGTGTCCAGGTCGTCGACCGCGGCGTTGATCCGCCTGGCGACCTCCGGCCGCGCGGTCAGCGGCACCGCGCTCTGTAGTTGCAGGCCGGTGGCGAACAGCCGCTGGATCACCACGTCGTGCAGGTCCCGGGCGATCCGCTCGCGGTCCTCCAGGACCACCAGCTGCTCGCGTTCCTCCTGGCCACGGGCGCGTTCCATGGCCAGTGCCGCCTGACCGGCGAAGCTGCCCAGCAGGGCCACGTCGTCGTCGGTGGCGCCGCCGTGGTCGGGGCTGTGCGCGATCACCAGCACACCGTGCAGGGTGTCGGCGGTGGCCAGCGGAGAGATCACCGCCGGCCCGGTGTGCAGCACCGCCGGCCAGGGCGCGGCGTAGGCCAGATCCTCCACCGAGTCGTGCCGCCCCTGGGCGACCGGACCGGCGAAGCTGGTGTCGGCGGCCGGCAGCACCGTGCCGACCAGCGCGCGGGCCTGGGCGCTGACACCGTCGACGACCTCGACGGTGAAGTGCTCCGCCTCCTCGTCGTAGAGCAGCACCAGGGCCAGTTCGGCCTCGGCGACCTCGCGGGCGCGCCGCGCCACCAGGGTCAGCGCGTCGGTACGGCGCACCTCGCCGAGCAGCAGCGAGGTGATCTCTGCGGTGGCGGCGAGCCAGCGTTCCCGCCGGTGGGCCAGCGCGTACAGCCGGGCGTTCTCGATCGCCACGCCGGCCGCTCCGGCGAGCGCGACGACGATCTCCTCGTCGTCCTCGGTGAACTCGGCGCCGCCCTGCTTCTCGGCGAGGTAGAGGTTGCCGAAGACCTGGTCGCGGATGCGGACCGGCACGCCGAGGAAGGTGTGCATCGGTGGATGGTGCGGCGGGAAGCCGTACGAGTTGGGATGCTGGGTGATGTCGGGCATCCGTACCGGCTTCGGTTCGTCGATGAGCAGGCCGAGCACCCCTCGGCCGTGCGGCAGGTCGCCGATCTTCGCGTGCAGCTCGGGGGAGATGCCGTAAGTGATGAAGTCGTGCAGCATCCGGTCGGGGCCGATCACCCCGAGCGCGCCGTAGCGGGCCCCGGCCAGGTCGCAGGCCGCCTGCACGATGCGCCGCAGAGTGCTGCGCAGATCCAGATCGGTGCCGATGCCGACGACCGCGTCGAGCAGCGCCCGCAGGCGTTCCCGGCTGGTCACCACCTCGCCGACGCGATCCAGCATCTCCTGGAGCAGTTCGTCCAGGCGGACGCGGGACAGCGGGCTCAGGCCGAGCGACGGCGGCTCGTGCCGGGGATTGGGTGCACCGACGGTCACCCGGCGATGCTATCCGGCGACCGGCGGCGCGGAACGCCCCGAGGCTGGCGGACGCGGCGGCCCGGACGCCGCGCTAGACAGCGGCCCGGACGCCGCGCTAGGCGGCGTCGCCGGACACCGCCGAGGTGTCCACCACCTGCTCGCGGGGCAGTCGCGGGGTGTGCGGCGGACCGGCGTGGGCCGGGTCGGCGACCCCCAGGCGCAGGCCGAGGTACGGGTGACCGAGACCGGAGAGCAGCTGGCGCAGGGTCTGCCGGGTCGCCGGCACCTCGACCACGCCGCTGAGCGGCACCATCGAGACACCCAGTCGGGTGGCGGCCAGCCAGGCGGCCGACAGCGCCTCGCCGGCACGCAACCAGTCGGCCGGCTCGTCCTGGTCGCCGTAGAGCACCGCGTAGGACGCCGCCTGGTCGTGCCCCGGCCCGACCGGCAGGGTGCCCGGGCGACCGAAGTCCCGGCCCGGCACGGTGGTCTGCGAGGGCTGCTCCGGCAGCACCTCCGGAGGGAGCCCGGCGCCGCCCGCGCGGCTGGTCCAGTACTCCAGTTCCTCCCGCAGCCGGGAGTCCTCCGCCTCGACGGTGGCGGCGTGCGAGGCGGACGCGGCCAGTTGCAGCACCTGGTCGCGGTCGAGGATCTCCAACCGGGCACCCTCCCGGCCGGCAGCCGACACGATGGCGTTCAACGAGTCATCGGAGACCGACTCGTCGCTGACCGGACGCCGGTCGGTGTGCCGTACCTGCATGCACTGCACCGACCGCATCGCGTCCGGGTCGGCGCCGGTGGCTCGCGGCTCGGTGAGCCGGGCGAGCAGGTCGGGATCGTGCGGGTCGGGCACCCGCTGCACGCTTGTCGCCCACCCCTCGGCGGCCAACGCCAGCCGCGCGTGGTGCAGCGCCGCACCGCAGCTCAGGGTGACCAGCTCGCCCTGCGGATCGGTGGCGGCCAACCTGCTGTCACGCACCATCCGCAGTTCCAACGCGTCGGGTAGCACCCGCCAGCGCCACGGCTGGCTGTTGTGCACCGACGGCGCGTGACCGGCCATCGCGGCGGCCTCCGCGAGGGCGGTGGTCAGCGGGCGGTGGGTAGCCGGCGTCTGGTGGCTCATCCTCACGACCTTTCCGTCTCTGCCCATCGTGCCGCACCCCGGTACGGCTGCGGGCGCGGTCCGGTTCATCGTGCGACATCGGTCGGCGGCACGCAGGATCCGCACGTCCCGACCGGGCGGGACCTGTGACCCGCGTTCCGCTCCGCCCGCCCGACCGGGTTGAGACGATCCGCAAGTGGGGCAGCGGCGGTCGGCAGGTGACCCGGGCGCGGGTGAGTGCCTGCCGGACCAGCCGGCGCGACCCGAACCGGAGGGGTCGGGTGCGCAGCGCCGGACCTGGTGGCTGTGGACCCCACTGGCCGGACTCACGCTGCTGGTGCTGGCCGGTGCGGCGGCGCGACTGGCCGGGCAGCCGGGCGCCGCCGACGCGCTCTGGGCGGCTGCCACGCTGGTCGCCTTGCTGCCGGCTGCCGCGTCGGTGCTGCGGGAGCTGCTGCGACGGCGGTTCGGTGTGGACGTGATCGCCGTGCTTGCGCTGGGCGGCGCACTTGTCGTCGGCGAGTACCTGGCCGGTGCGGTGGTCGCGCTGATGCTGGCCACCGGGCGGACCCTGGAGGCGTACGCGCAGCGCCGGGCGACCCGGGACCTGCGGGCGCTGCTGGAGCGGGCACCGCGTACCGCGCGGCGGCGTACCGCCGAAGGTGGCGTCGAGGTGGTGCCGGTGGCCCGGGTGGCGGTCGGTGACCGGTTGTTGGTCGGCCCGGGTGACGTGGTCGCCGTCGACGGCGTCACCGAGGCCGCCGCGACGTTGGACGAGTCGGTGGTGACCGGGGAGTCCCGGCTCGTCGAGCGGGCGGCCGGGGCCCGGGTGTCCAGCGGTGTGGTCAACGCCGGGGCCGCGTTCGGCCTGCGGGCCACGGAGAGCGCCGAGCGCAGCACGTACGCCGGAATCGTCCGGCTGGCCGAGGAGGCGACCGCCCGCAAGGCGCCGACAGTGCGGCTGGCCGACCGGTACGCTGCCGCTTTCGTGCCGTTCACGCTGGTGATTGCCGGGCTGGGCTGGGCGCTCTCCGGCGAGTTCCTCCGCGCGGTGGCGGTGCTGGTGGTGGCGACACCGTGTCCGTTGCTGCTGGCCACTCCGATCGCCATCGTCTCCGGGCTGTCCCGGGTGGCCCGGCGCGGGGTGCTGGTTCGCGACGGCGGCTCGCTGGAGCTCCTCGGTCGGGCGAGCACCCTGCTGGTCGACAAGACCGGCACGCTCACCGCCGGCCGTCCCCGGGTCGCCGACACCATCGTGGCTCCCGGCGGTGATCCCGACGAGGTGCTGCGGGTGGCCGCATCGGTGGAGCAGCTGTCGTCGCATGTGCTGGGGGCGGCACTGGTGCGCGCCGCCGGTGAGCGCGGCCTGCGACTGGTCACCCCGGCTGAGGTGACCGAGGAGCCGGGCCGGGGGGTGAGCGGGCGGATCGACGGGCGGCGGATCCGGGTCGGCCAGTTCTCCGGGACGTTGCCGGAGTGGGCCGAGCAGGCCGGCCACCGGGCCGGCCCGGCGGGACACTCGCTGGTCTGGGTGGCCGACGAGGGCGGGCCGCTCGGCGTGGTCCTGCTGGAGGATCCGGTACGCCCCGACGCCCACCGGACCGTGGCTCGGCTGCGTGCCGCCGGGCTCACCCGGATCGTGATGGTCACCGGGGACCGGCCGGAGGAGGCCCGCCGGGTCGCCAACGTGGTGGGTGTCGACGACGTGCTGGCCCGGTGCACCCCGCAGGAGAAGGTGAGCCGGGTTCGAGCCGAGGCCGGCCGGGCGGTGACCGTGATGGTGGGTGACGGGGTGAACGACGCTCCGGCGCTGGCGGAGGCGCATGTCGGCGTGGCGATGGGGGCCACCGGGGCGACCGCCTCGGCCGATGTCGCCGACGCCGTGCTGAGCCTCGACCGCATCGATCCGCTGGCCGACGCCGTCGAGGTGGCCAGGTACGCCCGCCGGATCGCGGTGCAGAGCGCCACGGTGGGGATGGGGTTGGCGCTACTGGCGATGGGATTCGCGGCGGCCGGTCGGCTGCCCCCGGTGGCGGGCGCGTTCCTTCAGGAGGGCATCGACGTGCTGGTGATCCTCAACGCGCTGCGCGCGCTCCGGGGCGGGCGCCGTGGGCCGGCCTGACAGCGGCCGGCCCACGGCGTGCCTCAGCGTTCGCGGACCACCGCGACCGGACAGTGGGCGTGTTGGAGGAGCTGCTGGCTGACCGAGCCGAGCAGCATGCCCCGCAGCCCACCGCGTCCCCGGCTGCCGACGACGACCAGTTGCGCGTTGCGGCTGGCGTCGATGAGCAGACCGGCCGGCGCGGCGGCGGCCGTCTCGACGGTCACCTCGACGTCGGGGAAGCTGTCCTGCCCGCGACGCAGCGTTTCGTCCACCTCGGCGCGCTGGTCGGCCAGCGCCGCGTCGCGGGCCTGCTCGCCGCGCAGACTCCACTGTTCACGTCGTGGCTGCCAGGCCCGCACCACGTGCAGCGGCACCCGACGCAGGGCCGCCTGTTCGAAGCCGAAGCCGAGGGCCAGCAGCGAATGCTCCGAGCCGTCCACGCCGACCGCGACGTGCCCGGCCCGGTCACTCTCGGCGGGACGGCGACGGACCACCACCACCGGGCAGTGCGCGTGCGCGGTGACGTTGACCGCGGTCGAGCCGGCGAGCAGTCCGGCGAATCCGCCGTGCCCGCGGCTGCCCAACACCAGCAGGCCGGCCTGCGTCGACGCCTCCTCCAGGATCAGCGCGGGCGGGCCGTCCAGCACCTCGCCGCGTACGTTGAGACCCGGGTGGGTGGCGGCGGCGTCCGCTGCGGCCTTGCCGACCAGCTCCTCGACCTGCCGACGGGCCTGCTCGTCGGGCCACATCCCCGGCGTCACGCCCGGACCGACCCAGCCGGCCACGGTCAGCCACTCGAAGACGTACGCCAACCGGACCGGACGGCCGTCGTGGCGGGCCTGGTCCAGCGCCCACTCCAGGGCCGCCGCGGCGTCCGGCGAGCCGTCGTAGCCCACCAGAATCTCCGTGTCTGCGCCGTGCTCGCTCATGAAGGGCATCTCCTCACGGGTTGGTGGGGTCGGTCTCGCGGACCCAGCGCCACTCGGCCACCTTCGGGTCGTCCTCGCCGAACCGGCGGGTGTAGTCGCGGGCGGACTCGCGGGCGTCGGTCATCTCCTGCCGCAGGTGCGCGGCGCGGGCCGCCAGCCCCGGCACCCGGTCGATCACGTCGATGACGAGGTGAAATCGGTCCAGGTCGTTGAGCATCACCATGTCGAAGGGCGTGGTGGTGGTGCCCTCCTCCTTGTACCCGCGTACATGGAGGTTGTCGTGGTTGGTCCGGCGGTAGGTGAGCCGGTGGATCAGCCACGGGTAGCCGTGGTACGCGAAGATGATCGGCTTGTCGCGGGTGAACAGCGTGTCGAACTCGGATTCCGGCAGGCCGTGCGGGTGCTCGGCGGCCGGCTGGAGCCGCATCAGGTCGACGACGTTGATCACCCGGACCTTGAGCTCGGGCAGGTGCTGGCGCAGCAGGTCCGCCGCGGCCAGGGTCTCCAGCGTCGGCACGTCACCGGCGCAGGCGAGCACGACGTCCGGCTCGCTGCCGTCGTCGGTGCTGGCCCAGTCCCAGATACCCACGCCGCGCCGGCAGTGCGCGATGGCCTCGTCCATGGTGAGCCAGCTGGGCGCGGGCTGCTTGCCGGCCACCACCACGTTGATGTAGTGACGGCTGCGCAGGCAGTGATCCATGGTGGAGAGCAATGTGTTGGCGTCCGGCGGCAGGTAGACCCGTACCACCTCGGCCTTCTTGTTCATCACGTGATCGATGAAGCCCGGGTCCTGGTGGGAGAAACCGTTGTGGTCCTGCCGCCAGACATGGCTGGAGAGCAGGTAGTTCAGCGAGGCGACCGGCTGTCGCCAAGGGATGCCACGGGTGACCTTCAGCCACTTGGCGTGCTGGTTGACCATCGAGTCGACGATGTGGATGAACGCCTCGTAGCTGGTGAAGATGCCGTGCCGGCCGGTGAGCAGGTAGCCCTCCAACCAGCCCTGGCACAGGTGCTCGGAGAGGACCTCCATCACCCGCCCGTCGGGGGAGAGGTGGTCGTCGCCGTCGACCGTGCCGGCCATCCAGGCCCGGCCGGTGACCTCGAAGGCCGCCTGGAGCCGGTTGGAGGCGACCTCGTCCGGGCCGAACAGCCGGAACGTCTGCGGGTTGGCGGTGATCACGTCGCGGATCCACTTGCCGAGTTCACCGGTGGCGCTGGTGATCGTGGCACCGGCACGGGGTACCTCGACGGCGTAGTCGCGGAAGTCGGGCAGGACCAGATCGCGCAGCAGGGAGCCGCCGTTGGCGACCGGGTTCGCGCTCATCCGCCGTGGCCCCCGGGGCGGCAGTTCGGCCACCTCGGCCACCGGCGCGCCGGTGGCGTCGAACAGCTCCTGCGGTCGGTAGCTGCACAGCCACCGCTCCAGCTCGGCCAGGTGCTCCGGGTTGGTGCGGACTGCGGAGAGCGGCACCTGGTGTGCGCGGTAGGTGCCCTCCACCTGCTTGCCGTCGACGTCGCGGGGCCCGGTCCAGCCCTTCGGGGTACGCAGGACGATCATCGGCCAGCGCGGGCGTTCGACGGTCGACCCGGAGCGGGCTCGGCGCTGGATCTGCGCGATCTCGTCCAGCGCCCGGTCCAGGGTGGCGGCCAGGCTCTGATGCACCTCGGCCGGATCGTCGCCGGCCACCACGTACGGCTGGTAACCCTGGCCGCGCATCAGGTCGAGCAGGTCGGACTCGGGGATGCGGTCCAGCACCGTCGGGTTGGCGATCTTGTATCCGTTGAGGTGCAGGATGGGCAGCACCGCACCGTCGCGGGCGGGGTTGAGGAACACGTTGGACAGCCAGCTGCCGGCGAGCGGACCGGTCTCCGCCTCGCCGTCGCCGACCACGCAGGCGACCAGCAGGTCGGGGTTGTCGAAGGCGGCGCCGTAGGCGTGACTGAGCGCGTACCCCAGCTCACCGCCCTCGTGGATCGAGCCCGGCACCTCCGCCGCGACGTGGCTCGGAATGCCGCCGGGGAAGGAGAACTGGCGGAACAGCCGGGCCATGCCGGCCTCGTCGCGGCCGATGTCGTGATACAGCTCGCTGTAGGTGCCTTCGAGCCAGGTGTTCGCCACCAGTGCCGGTCCGCCGTGACCGGGCCCGGTGATGTAGATGGCGCTGAGGTCCCGCGCCACGATGGCCCGGTTCAGGTGCGCGTAGATCAGATTCAGCCCGGGGGAGGTGCCCCAGTGCCCGAGCAGGCGGGGCTTGACGTGCTCGGGGGCCAGCGGTTCACGCAACAGGGGATTGTCCAGCAGGTAGATCTGCCCGACGGTGAGGTAGTTCGCCGCTCGCCAGTAGGCGTCCAGCCGGCGCAGCTCGTCATCGGTCAGGGGGCTTCGCAGGTCTACGGCGGTGTCCATACTGCTCGAGCCTCTCGCGGGTCGGTGAATCCTGCATCCGCAACGCGCGGTTTCCTCTGTCAGCTTGGCGGAGTCGGCGACCCTGGATCAGGGCCGTTGGTCCCGCCGGCCCGGGTGTCACGACCCGTGGAAGTCGGGTGTGTCGGTCACGCCCCGGATCACGAGCACCGGGGACGGGGCGTGGTAGAGCAGCGACTGGCTGACCGCGCCGAGCATCCCGCGCGACGGTTCCTCACCGCGGGCGGCGACCACCACGAGTTGCGCCGAGCGGGACTGGTCGACCAGCACGTCGTTGGGCTCGCCCCGGATGACGTGACACTCGACGGCGGCGTCGGGATGGCCGGCCCGGTGGCGGGACACCATCTCGCTGAGCCGTTCGGTGGCATCCTCGACGATGCCGTCGGAGTCGACCACCCAGATCGCCAGCAAGCGTGCCTGGTGCTGGGTGGCGCAGGTGAGCGCCCAGTCCAGCGCCATCTCGCCGGAGGCCGAACCGTCGACCCCGACCAGGACCGGGCCGGCGGGTGGGGGTTCCCGCCGGGCGACCAGCACCGGGCATTCAGCGCGGGCGGCCACCTGCACGGCGGGACTGTCCGCCGGGATGCAACGGTCGCAGTGGGCCATGCCGCCGTCGCCGACCACCACCAGGAAGGCGGACTCCGACCTGCGGACGAGGTTCGCCACCGCCGAGCCCTCGGCGATCTCGGCGGTGACCGCTACGCCCGGCTCGTTCTCGTTGGCCGTCGCGGTCGCCTCGGCGATCAACTGCTCTGCGGTCGCCCGGGAGCTGGAGACCGCTGGCGCGTCGAAGGCAGCCCAGTTGAAGGCGTGCAGCAGGTGCAGCCCGCGTCCGTGGGCGGCGGCGACCCGGGCGGCGAGGCGGGCCACCGGCAGGGCGTCCTCCGGGCCGACGCCGACGAGCACCGGCGCATCGCTGGCGGCGGCCATCCGCATCACCCCCGCAGCTGTGGCACCCGGCCTGCGTCTGAGGCTAGTCGCGCCGGTGCCGTCCCGGGGCGTGATCGCCGTACGGGTAGCCGGCCCGGTGGGTGTCAACTGGGGTTGACGCACTCGTGGTGTCAATGTAGGTTGACACGATGAGTCAGGCGACGGAACTCGCGGCGGCGGCCGGCAGCACCGACCCCCGGGTCGGTCTGCGTGCCGTCCGCGCCCTGCGCCGGCTGCTCGAACGGCTTGAGGTGGTCCAGGTCGACAACGCCCGACGACAGGGCTGGTCATGGCAGGAGATCGCCGACGCGCTCGAGGTCAGCCGGCAGGCGGTGCACAAGAAACATGCCGGGCGACCGGCGGTCGAATCCTCCTGGGAGGCGTGATGTTCGAACGATTCACCGACCGTTCCCGCACCGTCGTGCGGCGGGCACGCGAGGAGGCCCACGCCGAGGGGCGGCGGCCCGTCGGCACCGAGCATCTCCTGCTCGCCATCCTCGCCGACGGTGACGGCCTGGCCGTGCGGGTGCTCCGCGACGCGGGGGTCACCGACGACGACCTACGCGAGCGGATCCGCCGCCACACCGAGACCGGTGGCAGCGGCCTGGGCGAGGCCGACGCGGCGGCGCTGCGCGAGATCGGCATCGACCTGTCGGCCATCGTCGCCCGGATCGAGGAGTCGTTCGGCCCGGACGCCCTGCGCGAGGCGGTGCCGGCACCGCGCCGCCGATGGGGCCGACGGCGGCGGGCCGGTGGCCCCTTCTCCGACCGCGCGAAGAAGGCACTGGAGCTGTCGCTACGTGAGGCGATTCGGTTGCGTCACCACCACATCGGTACCGAACACATCCTGCTCGGCCTGCTGCGGGAGGGCAACGGACTCGCCGCGTTGGCGCTCACCGAGGCCGGGGTCGACCTGGCCGACGTACGCCACCGCGTCGAACTCGCCCTACGCGCCAGCGCATAACCCCACCCCTCCTCCCGAACCCCCTCGTCACAGATCTTGCAGTTTCGGTCGCCGAGATGCCCCTTCTCGCGGCTATTGCGCCGACGGAAAGTACAAGACCGCCGGGGGAGGTGGTGGTGGGGGGCGGGTGGGGCGAGGCGCGACGGTGTCGGGTCGCTGAACGCGGCACGGTGCTGCACACTGACGCGGTGAAAGCTGGACGGGACGAAGGGCCGCTGCGCAGCGCGGTGGTGGTCAATCCGGTGAAGGTGACCGACCTCGACGCGTTACGCCGTACCGTCGGCGACACGCTCGACGCGGCCGGCTGGCCGGAACCGCTGTGGTTCGAGACCACCCCCGACGATCCCGGTCGAGGCCAGACCGAGAAGGCCCTCGCCGCCGGGGTCGACGTGGTCTTCGCCTGCGGCGGCGACGGTACGGTGATGGCCTGCGTCGACGCCCTGGTGGGCAGCGAGGTGGCGCTCGCCGTGCTGCCCCAGGGCACCGGCAACCTGCTCGCGGCCAACCTGGGACTCTCCGACGAGCTGCCCGCCGGGCTGGCGGTGGCGATCGAGCGTGGTCGGCGCCTGCTCGACGTCGGTGAGGTGGACGGGCACCACTTCGCGGTGATGGCCGGCATGGGCTTCGACGCCCAGATGCTCGATGCCACCAGCGAGACGACCAAGCGCCGGATCGGCTGGCCCGCGTACGTGGTGGGAGCCGCACGACATCTGCGGGACCGGCCGATGCGGGTGCGGATCCGGTTGGACGACCAGGCACCGCTGCGCCGTCGCGCCCGTTCGGTGCTGGTCGCCAACGTCGGCCGGCTCCAGGGCGGGGTTACTTTGCTCACCGAGGCGGAGCCCGACGACGGGTACCTTGATGTCGCCGTGCTGACTCCGCGCACGCTACGGCACTGGTTCTCCCTCGGCTGGGCGGTGCTGCGCCGCCGTGACCGGGTGCCTCGGATGGAGGTGTACCGCGCCCGTCGAGTGGAGATAACCAGCAACCGGAGTCAGCCCCGGGAGCTGGACGGCGACCTGATCGAACCAGGCCGCGAGCTGCGGGTGCAGATTCGGCGGCGGGCGTTGTGGCTGTGCGTACCGCGACCGGAGCAGGCTCCCGACCTGGCCGAGGACGCGTCGGCCGCCGCCGAGCGGGGCGAACGCCTCGTCGAGGAGGGCCGAGGTGAGCGCGAGGAGTGAGCTTGCGAGCCCCGCAGTCGCGATCGAAGGGTGGCTCGGTGAGCGCGAGGAGTGAGCTTGCGAGCCCCGCAGTCGCGAACGGAGGGTGGCTCGGTGAGCGCGAGGAGTGAGCTTGCGAGCCCCGCAGTCGCGAACGAAGGGGCCGCACGGTGAGCAGCACCAAGATCGTGCCGGAGACCCGGCTGATGTCCGACGAGCAGCTCTGCGCCGACCATGCCTGGCAGACCCTGCGCCGGGAGGGCGGCTGGCACCTGTTGCGTGACGCCTTCACCCGGTTCCGCTACGGCGACGGGTTCAGTCACTCCCGAGCCTTCGCGTTCCAGCTCTGTCTCGCGGTGGTGCCGTTCCTGATCGCCCTCACCGGACTGATCTCCGAGCTGGGCGTGGCCGAGGGGGGTGAGGTGGTCGCCGACACGGTGCTGGCGTTGACGCCCGGCACCAGTGACGAGATGGTCGCCGAGCTGCTCGGCGGGGGCGACGACGCGGGCGCCGAGCAGGTCGAGGAGACCGGCGAGGTGGCGCTCGTCCTCGGTCTGATCACCGGTCTGGTCGCGCTGACCAGCACCATGGCCCAGATCGAGCGGGGCGCCAACCGCATCTACGGCGTCGAACGGGACCGGCCGGCGCTGTGGAAGTACCTGCGGGCGGCCGTGCTAGCCGTGAGCGCCGGCCTGCCGGCCCTCGCCGGGTTCCTCATCCTGGTCGGCGGGGGCCCGATGGGCGACTCGGTGGAACGCCACTACGCCTGGGGTGATCTCGCCAGCATGGTGTGGGATCTGGTGCGTTGGCCGCTCAGCCTCGGCCTGACGGTGCTAGCCGTCGCGGTGCTGTTTCGCCACGCGCCCCGACGCCACCAGCCCGGCCTGTCGTGGTTGTTGTTCGGCGCCGGCATCGCCACCGCGCTGTGGTGGCTGGCCAGCCTGGGGCTGGCCGGCTACGTGCGGTTCAGCGAGGACTTCGGACAGACCTACGGCGCGCTGGCCGGCATCATGGCGTTGCTGCTCTGGGCGAACCTCACCGGCATAGCGCTGTTCGGGGGGCTCTCGTTCGCGGCGCAGCTCGAGGCGGTACGCATCGGCGTGCAGGAGCCGGCGCAGCCGGACCTGTGGGAACCGAACGCGCAGCGGATCCCCGTGCACGACACCGGTGAGATGACGGCGCTCTGACCCACGGTGTCGCCGGGTGTACCGCGGCGGCGGACCGGGTACTGCGGCACGCCAGAAGCGAAGGAGGCTGCCGTGGGCGCGGTCAGGGACGTACTGCGACGACCCCTCGGACACTTCACCGAACGTACGCTCGCCGGCCTGGCGCTCGTGCTCGGTGCCGGGGTCGGATTCGGGTTGCTGCTGGTGCTGGTCCGGGTGCGGTGGTCACCGTTGTACGACGTGGACCACGGTGTCGCCGAGTGGCTCAACGACCAGATCGCGCCGATCGGGCCGCTGGTTACGGTACTCAACGCCATCACCGGCCTCGGTGGGCGCACGGTGATCATCTGGTTGGTGACCGTGGCCGTGGTCGGGCTGCTGATCCGCCGGCAGGGTCGACTCGCGGTGTTCCTGATCGTCACGGGCGTGGGCGCGCTGGTCCTCGACCCGTCGCTCAAGACGCTCGTCGACCGGTTGCGTCCCGAGGTGGAGGTGCCGATCGGCGCGTACGCGGGGCAGAGCTTCCCCAGCGGCCACGCGCTCGGGTCGATGGTGGCCTACGGCGCGCTGCTGCTGGTGTTCCTGCCGGCGATGGCACCCCGCTGGCGTCGGCCGGCGATGGCCCTGGTCGCCACCGTCGTGTTCCTGATCGGGTTCACCCGGGTCGCGCTCGGCGTGCACTTCCTCTCCGATGTGATCGGTGCCTGGCTGCTCGGCGCGGCCTGGCTGGGCGTCACCGCGTACGCCTTCCGGTTGTGGCGGTTGGAGCGGGGCCGGCCCGCGGTGCCGCTGACCGAGGGGTTGGAGCCGGAGGCCGGGCACGAGGTCGCGCCCGCGCCGGACGAGGAGAAGCTGCTGCCGCACGCCCGGGCCGGCGTCGCCGAGATCATCGTCGGCTGGGTGCTGGTGTTCGGCGCCCTGTACGGGTTCGGCATGTTCGTCAGCTATCACGCCGACAACACCTTCCTGGCCAGCCTCGACGAGACGGTGCCCAACTGGTTCGCCGAGCGGCGTACCGCCTCGCTCGACGATCTCAGCTGGTGGTGGAGCAAGGTCGGCGACACCCACGCCATCATGGCGATCTCGCTGGTCTTCTGCCCGCTGTTGCTGGCGATCTGGCGGCGTTGGCGGCCGGTGCTGTTCGTGGCGTTGACCATGTTCGGCGAGCTGACCCTCTTCCTGGCCAGCGCGGCGGCGGTGGACCGGCCGCGCCCGCCGGTGGAGAACCTGGACGGCCCGATGCCGACCTCGTCGTTCCCGTCCGGGCACATCGCGGCCAGCCTCTGCATCTGGGTGGCGATCGCCGTCATCGTCTTCCCGCGGACCGATCGATGGTGGCGGTGGGTCTTCGTGGTGCTCGCCGTGGTGATGCCGGTCGGGGTGGCGATCTCCCGGATGTACCGGGGCATGCACCACCCGACGGACTTCATGGGCGCGATCCTGCTCACCTCGCTCTGGATCGGGCTGTTGTACTGGGTGCTGCGCCCCAACGAGGACGTCCGGCAGGGCAACCAACCGGCCATCGAGTCGGAGGACGTGGACACGCTCGACGACGAGCTGGCTCGGGCCGGCCAGCCAGGCTGAGCCGGCCGTGCTGAGGGTGATGACCTGGAACATCCGCACCGGTGGCCGGGACCGTGGCGGTCCGGACCGGCGCGAGCTGGTGGCCCGGGTGATCGCCCAGCAGCGGCCGGACGTGCTCGCGTTGCAGGAGCTTGGTGGTTTCGACATCGCGGGCTTCGCCAGCGGCGTCGGGCTCCGCCCGTTCCTGGCCCGTTCCTGGTTGGGGCAACCGGTCGCGCTGCTGGTGGCCCCGCGGTGGCCGGTGCTGGCCGCCGCACCGGTACGTCGGCCGTTCCACCACGCGGCCCAACGCGTGGTGGTGGGCACCGACGCCGGTCCGCTGACGGTGCTCGGCACCCACCTCGACCCGTACTCGGGCACCCGACGGCTGGTCGAGGCGGGGTGGGCGGTCGCCGCGCTGCGCCCCAGCCACGACGGCCTGGCGCTGCTCGCCGGTGACCTGAACACCCTCGACCCGTACGCCGAGCACGCCGACCGGGTGGGTCGGCTACCGCCCGCGTACCGGCGTCGGCATCTGCGTCGGGACGGTCGGACGGTGGAGACCCGCGCGGTGGCCCGGCTGCTCGCCACCGGGCTGGTGGATCTCGGCGCGGACGCCGGCCCGACGGTGCCCACCGCCCACGGTGGTGCCGAGTTCCCCGACGTGCGCCTGGACTACCAGCTCGCCACCCCCACCCTGGCCACCCGCTGCGCACACGTGGGAGTCGTCCGCGACCCCGACACCGAGCACGCCTCCGACCACTACCCTCTGCTCGCCGAGTTCGCCCTCACCCCACCCGTCACAGGAGCAGATTGAGCAGCACGGTCAGGACGATCGAGGCGATGAGGGAAAAGAGAATCATCAGGAGGCAGCCGATGCCGCCGCCGGCGGGGCGGATCTCCGTGTTGCCGATGCGCATCGATCACTCCTCGTCGTTCACAGGTCGCGTAGGCGGGGGAGCAGTTCGTCCTGCGCCCAGTCGAGGAACATCGGTTGGGTGTCGCCGCCGACCTGGACCAGTGCCACGTGGGTGAAGCCGGCGTCGACGAACTTCTTGAACGCCGCCACGTGCTTGTCCACGTCCGGGCCGCAGGAGAGCTCGGCCGCCACGTCCTCCTCGCGGACGCTGCGGGTGGCCGCCGCGAAGGAGTCGGTGTCGGGCAGGTCGGAGTTGACCTTCCAGCCCAGTCCGAACCAGCGGAACTGGTCGTGGGCGATCTTGCGGCACTCGGCCTCGTCCGGTCCGTAGCAGACGGCCACCTGCCCGTAGCGCGGGCGTCCCGCCCCGCCGGCCTGCTCGTACATCTCGACCAGGTGCGGCTCCGGATCGGTGGCGATCATGCCGTCGGCGTACTCGGCGGCCAGGGTCGCCGACTGCCGGCCGGAGGCGGCCACCGCCATCGGCACCGGCGTGTCCGGGCGGTCCCAGAGGTAGGCGTCCGGCACGTCGAAGTGGTTGCCGGAGAAGGTGAGCGTCTCACCGTTCAGCAGCGGACGGATGATCTGCAACGCCTCCTCGAACATCTCGTGCCGCTGCTGCACGTGCGGCCAGCCGCCCACCACGTGCTCGTTGAGGTTCTCCCCGGCACCGAGGCCGAGGGTGAACCGACCGTCGGAGAGCACCCCCAGCGTCGACGCCTTCTGCGCCACCATCGCCGGGTGGTAGCGGCGGATCGGACAGGTGACGAACGACATGAGCGCCGCGCGGGAGGTGGCGTGTGCGACCGCGCCCAGCACCGACCAGGCGTACGGCGAGTGCCCCTGCGACTCCAGCCAGGGGTAGTAGTGGTCGGACATGACGAGGTGGTCGAAGCCGGCCGCCTCGGCCCGCACGGCGTGGTCGACGAGTTCCTTCGGACCTGCCTGCTCGCACATCAGGGTGTAGCCGATGCTGACCATTGACGTCTCCTTCGGGCCGGTGCGGGTCATTCCGGATACCCCGGCCGGGATCGGTCAACCCTGCCCGATGCTTGACGGTGTACCTGACCCGTGCCTACCGTTGTCTGAACCGGTTCAGATGCCGGCGTGGTGTGCATCCTGTGGTGGGGATGTCCGCGCCCGTGACGACTCGGTGTCTCCTGGGTCGTCACGGGTAGCCGGCGTACTGAACCGGTTGCTTTCGCCATCCCATCGGCATACGCTGATGCCTCGCCGGGTCTGAACGCGGCTGTCGGGCTGCAGCCGCTCACCTGTCACTCACCGCACCCCCTGGGCACGGGGGAGACACCTCCTGCGAGGAACGCATGAGAAAACTGTTCGCGGCCGTCGGCGCCGTTCTGCTGGCGACCGTCGCCGCAGTCTTCGCCTTCGGACCTTCGGCACACGCCGCCGCCGGCTTCACGGTCAGCAACGGGCGGCTCTACGACGCCAACGGCAACGAGTTCATCATGCGCGGGGTCAACCACGCGCACACCTGGTACACGAGCCAGACCAGTTCCTTTGCCAACATCAAAGCACTTGGCGCCAACTCGGTACGCGTCGTGCTCTCCAGCGGCGACCGGTGGACCCGGAACAGCGCCAGCGATGTGTCCAATGTGATCCAGCTCTGCAAGGCCAACCGGCTGATCTGCGTGCTGGAGGTGCACGACACCACCGGGTACGGGGAGCAGAGCGGCGCGATCACCCTGGACCGCGCGGTCGACTACTGGCTCAGTATCGCCAGCGCGCTGAACGGCCAGGAAGCGTACGTGATCGTCAACATCGGCAACGAGCCGTACGGCAACCAGAACTACTCGTCGTACGCCACCGACACGGCCAACGCGATCCGTCGGCTGCGCACCGGCGGCCTCACGCACACCATCATGGTGGACGCCCCGAACTGGGGTCAGGACTGGTCGTTCACCATGCGCGACAGCGCCCCCACGGTGTTCGCCGCCGACCCGGCCGGCAACACGGTCTTCTCGGTCCACATGTACGGCGTCTTCGACACCGCCGCGGAGATCAGCGACTACCTGGGTCGATTCCGCAGTCGTGGCCTGCCCATCGTGGTCGGCGAGTTCGGGCACAACCACTCCGACGGCAACCCCGACGAGGACGCCATCCTCTCCTACACCCAGGCCAACGGCATCGGTTGGTTGGGCTGGTCGTGGAGCGGCAACAGCGGTGGCGTGGAGTACCTCGACATGGCCACCAACTTCAACCCGAACCAGCTGACCAGCTGGGGCGAGCGGTTGTTCAACGGCACCAACGGCATCCGGCAGACCGCGCGACAGGCCAGCGTCTACGACTCGACCCCGCCGACCACGCCGCCGCCGTCGACCCCGCCACCGTCCACCCCGCCCCCGTCGACGCCGCCGCCCTCTACGCCGCCCCCGTCGACCCCGCCGCCGAGCGCCGGTTGCACGGCGACCTACTCGATCACCGGGCAGTGGCAGGGCGGCTTCCAGGGTGAGGTGCGGGTGACCGCGGGCGCCAGCGCCATCAACGGCTGGACGGTGCGCTGGACGTACGCCAACGGCCAGACGGTCACCCAGTCCTGGAACGCGACGGTGTCCAGCAGCGGTTCCACCGTGACCGCCCGCAACGTCTCCTACAACGGCCGTCTCGGCGCCGGGGCCAGCACTACCTTCGGCTTCCTCGGCAGCTGGAACGGCACCAACTCGGCCCCTGCGGTGGCCTGCACCGCAAGCTGACATCGCACCGTCGATGGCCGGGCCCGTGCGGGCCCGGCCATCTCTGCTTGTCGGGCCGTCCCGTCGACGGTGCGCCGGTGCCAGGGGCAGCAGGGTTCCGGCGTCGTACGACCCGGCGAAATGGGCTCAGTTGGACCCGTCGGATCCGCGAAAAGTGGGGGAGTGGGCCGGCTCGCCGGCAGTGTTGTTCACCGAATTCACCAGTTCGGTACATTCGGTGAGGTCCGGATGATCGCAGTCCAGAGCCTGAGAAATAATTGCCAGCGAGGCTTGCGAGTCGCTTATTCGTTGGCGCAGCAGTTTCTGCTGTTCCGTCAGCAGCTGCCGCCATACCGTCGGGTCGTCCTGATTGGTCAGCAGTGCCCGCAACTGGCTGAGGCTGAACCCGGCATCCTTGCCAAGGAGGATCAGGCCGACCTGGCCAGCGTGTTCTCGCTGGTAGCGGCGTCGCCCGTTGGGTTGCCGCTCGGGAGCGAGCAGACCCATCGCCTCCCAGTGCCGCAGTACGTGTGTAGCCAGGCCGAACCGGGCGGCCAACTCGCCGATAGTCATCGATCGCCCACCAGATCTTGACTTCATGTCAGCATTAACTTGCATCATTGTCATTGGCGTCAAGCCGCGGCGGCCGATTCCCGGAAAAGCGATGGAAGCCTTGACAAGTGGAGGCGTCAGTGCAGTTGTTGCGTCAATCGGGTCATGCGAGGTTGCGGGCGGTACTGACCATGCTGGTCGTACTCGCCGCGGCAATCGGGGTCAACCTGGCGGCGTCGTCGCCGGCCAGCGCGGCGACCACGACCATCTGCAAGAGTTCCCCGGTACCGGCCGGCTACGTGATCATCGCCGAGGGGTCGTCGAGCTCCTGCCCGTACGCATACCCGAACACCTGGACCATCACCACTCCGTCCACCACCGGCACCACCACGGTCTGCAAGGTGTCGACCATTCCGGCCGGCTACGTCATGCTCAGCGAGGGCAATTCCACGCAGTGCCCGTACGCGTGGCCGAACACGATGACCATTCGGATTCCGTCCACGACCACCACCACCGTGGTATGCAAGGCCGGGCCGCTGCCGGACGGCTACGTGATTCTGGCCCAGGGCAACTCCACCCAGTGTCCGTACGCGTGGCCGAACACCTGGACCATCCGTATCCCGTCCGCCAGCGGCACCACCGTCGTCTGCGGGGTCTCGCCCGTTCCGTCGGGCTACGTCGTGGTCGGTACCGGATACTCCAGCCAGTGTCCGTACTCCTCGCCGAACACCAAGAGCATTCGGCGTCCCTGACGGTAGCGCGTGCAGCCGGGCGGCCCGGGTTCGGGCCGCCCGGCCAGTCGGCGTCCGGCGCACCAGGAGGCACCGGGATCGCCGGTTTTCAGCGACCTCACAGGCCCATTCGATAAGGTGCGCTGGTCCGCGTCCGGTCCCGCATGGGAGTTCGGGCACCAGACCCCGCAGGAGTACCGATGGTCTTCAAGAAGATGCTGAGCGCGTTGGGCGTGGGCGGTCCCAGTGTGGACACCGTCCTGGCCAACCCGAACACCCGGCCTGGCCTGGCCCTCGACGGTCAGGTCAACCTGCTCGGTGGGGACGCCGCGGCGGACATCGAGCACATCGCCATCGGTCTGGTCACCCGGGTGGAGATCGGTGAGCAGGCCGGTGTGATGGAGTTCCACCGCCAGGTGGTCAGCGGGCCGCTGCAACTCGCGCCGAAGCAGGCGCTGTCCATCCCGTTCCAGCTTCCGCTGCCCTGGGAGACCCCAATCACCGCCGTGTACGGCCAGCGGCTGCCCGGCATGTCGCTGGGGCTGCGCACCGAGCTGGCGATCGCCCGCGCGGTCGACAAGGGCGACCTGGACGAGATCAACGTGCACCCGCTGCCGGTGCAGGAGCGCATCCTGGAGGCGTTCCTCCAGCTCGGCTTCCAGTTCAAGAAGGCCGACCTGGAGCGGGGTGTGATCCACGGGGTGCAGCAGACCCTGCCGTTCTACCAGGAGATCGAGTTCTTCGCCGGGCCGCAGTACGCGCAGACCATCAACGAACTCGAACTGACCTTCGTCACCAACCCGCACGGCGTCGACGTGGTGCTGGAATGCGACAAGCGCGGCGGCTTCCTGGCGCCCGGCCACGATGTCTTCGGCCGCTACCAGGTGGCGCACACCGACGCGGAGCGCTCCGACTGGGTGCAGGTGGTCGACGGCTGGTTGCAGGAGACGATCGGCCGCTTCGGTGCCATGCGCGCCCAGGCGTTCGGCCCGCAGGGCTACGGCGGCGCGCAGAAGTTCGGCCACCCGCATCAGCGCCGGGGCTCCGGCATGGGTGGGGTGGTGGCCGGCGCCGCGCTGGGTGCCGCCGGTGGCATGCTCGCCGGCCACATGATCGGTAACGCGTTCGAGGGAGCCGAGGACGACGTGACCGAGGCCGCCGGTGACTTCGGTGGCGACTTCGGTGGCGGTGACTTCGGCGGCTTCGAGGAGTTCTAGGCACGACCTGACGGTGGCCCTTCGGGAGAGATCCCGAAGGGCCACCGTGCGTACGCGGGCCGGTAGCGGCCCCGCCGGTGCGGAGGTCACCGCCCCCGCTTGCGCTCCTCACCGGAACGCTTGGCGCTGCCGGCCTTGGCCAGACCACGGCTGCCCAGGTAACCGAGGGTCAGCAGGGTGATGAAGAACCACGCCTGGCCGGGGTTGTTCAGGTTCAGGCCGTACGAGCTGGTGCCACGCCAGAAGGCGGCGATGACCACGGTGGTGACGGCAGCGGCGTAGATCCAGAACTCGGTGGTCAGGAACGCCTGCTTCGTCTCCGTACCCGGTGCCGGCATCGGCTCCCGGTGCCCGTCCTGCATCATCGGCATCTGACGGGTCGGTGCCTCCTGCATGGCCGCACGGTTCTGTACGTCCTGCGCCGGGCGGTTCATCGGCCTGGTAGATGCAGCCTGCGTGCTCATCTGTCCTCCTCAGGATTGATGAGTCGTAACCTGCGACCCTCGCCCCGCTACCGCGTGTCGGCCACGGCGCGGTTCGCACACTTGGCGGGGACACCCCGCGTCTACCCCTGCCGGCGGGGACAGTAACGCCGTCCAGTCCGCGATTCCCGCCCAGGTCGCCCGCTCGGCGCTCCGCCTGCGCGCGCGGCGCACAACGTACGCCGCCCGCGCGGAGACTCACCGCAGACCGTTGCGGATGGCCACGCCGACCAGCAGATCCGGGTCGTCGGTGATGATGCCGTCGACTCCGAGGTCGATCACCCGTTGCATCACCGCGGCGTCGTTGACGGTGTAGGGGATCACCTTCAGGCCGTACCGGGCCTGGAGGGTGCGTACGTCCGGCCCGTGGAAGTACGTCGGGTCCTGCCGCAGGTACCAGTCCGGGTGGGTGACGGAACCCTGCGCCGGGTCGTGCACCTGCCAGTTCGCCGAGACCGTGGCAGCGCCGGCCGCCCGGGTGAGCTTGCCCAGGTTCCGGTACTTCCACCAGTCCAGTCCGGCGGTCCACGGGCTCTTGACCGACGGGTCGCCGTACGCCGCCCGCAGCGAGCACTCGTCGGCCAGGCCGGCACACTCCGCCGGCCCGTACTGCCAGACCAGGGCGACCGTCTCGATCCGCCGGTCCAGGTGCCGGGCGTAGGTGATGGTGCGCCAGTCGAACGACTGGACGGTGACCCGGCTGGTGAGGCCGGCGCGCTGCACGGCGGTGACCAGCTTACGGGTGAAGCTGCGGTACGGCTCGGTGTCGTCCACCAACGGGCTGATCTTCGTCTCGATGTTGAACCGGATGTCCGTCCGGCCGCTGGCCTTCACCAGCGCGAAGACCTCCTCCAGGGTGGGGATCCGGGCGCCCGGGGCGGGCACCTGGTCGGGCATGTCGGCGGCGGTCTTCGTGCCACAGTCGAGGGTCTTGAGCTGCGCGAGACTGAGCGAGTGCACCAGCTTGCCCACGTACGGGAACTGCGGGTCGCGCGGCCGTACCGGTGCGGTGTCGAGACAGTGCGAACCGTTGACGGTACGGTCGTGCAGCACGACCAGC
The DNA here is from genome assembly GCF_027497175.1 of Verrucosispora sp. WMMD573. Taxonomy (NCBI): domain Bacteria; kingdom Bacillati; phylum Actinomycetota; class Actinomycetes; order Micromonosporales; family Micromonosporaceae; genus Micromonospora; species Verrucosispora sp. WMMD573. The sequence goes on from NZ_CP114901.1 coordinate 3,230,931, forward strand.
CGGCCGTCGGAGGTCACGCCGGTGTCCAGTTCCAGGGTGGAGATCGCCGGGTTGGCCAGGGCGTTGGCGAAGGCGGGCAGGGTGTTCTCAGGTCGAGTCGCCCGGCCGCCGCGGTGCGCCTGAATGTCGAACGGCGAGGCGTACGCCCGTGGGAGCCGGTAGCCGCGCTGCGCGAGCAGCGTACGCAGCCGGTCCGGGTAGTCGGTGATGATGCCGTCCACCCCGTCGTCGATCAGCTTGGCCATGGTCGGCACGTCGTTCACCGTCCACGGGATCACCCGGATGCCGTTGCGGTGCGCGTGGGTCACCACCTCCCGCGTCACGTACGGCCGGTAGCCGGGGTCGGTGACGGTGCCGTTCTGCGGGAAGCCGTGCACCGGTGAGAAGGCGGTGACGCCCAGGCTGCGGATCGCCCGGATCGGGTCGCCGCCGAAGTCGTCGATGTCCAGCCCACCCAGCCACGGGGAGGCACCCGGCTGTCCGACCTGGAGGAAGTCGTAGTTGGTGAGCGCCACCAGCGGCAGCCGCGGCTCGACCTGACGCATCCGCTTGAGCGCGCCCCAGTCGAAGCTCTGGATGGTCACCTGCCGCAGCAGCCCGGCGGCCCGGATCTCCTTCGCGGTGACCTGGACGAACTGCTCCCGTGGCGCGGTCTCGCTCGGCGCTCCCGCCTCCACCTTGGTCTCGATGTTGAGCGTCACGTCGTTGGCCCGGTACCGCTTGACCAGGGCGAAGACCTCACTCAGCAGCGGCATCCGGGCACCCGGCACGGCGAGTTGGCCGGGCCGGTCCGGCAGCGTACGCGAGCCGCAGTCGAGGGTGCGCACCTGCGCCAGGGTCAACGTGTTGACGTACTTGCCGACGTACGGGAACTCGGGGTCACCGGGTACGACCGGGGCGGTGTCGGTGCACTTCGCGGCGCTGACCCGCCGGTCGTGGGTGACCACGGCCCGTCGGTCCTCGGTGATCTGAACGTCCAGTTCGAGGGTGCTCACCCCGAGCTGGAGGGCGTTGCCGAACGACGCCAGGCTGCTCTCCACCCGCAACCCGAGTCCGCCGCGGTGGGCCTGTAGGTCGAAGTCCCGGTCTGGTCGCGGATGTGCCGCGGCGGGTGCCGCCAGCATGGTCGTCACGATCGTCGCGGCCAGGGCCGCGACGGCGGTACGGCGTACGGTGCGCACGCTGTCCTCTCCCTCCTGCGGGGATCTCCCGCCGAATCCGCTGCACAGCATCGGCAGCCGGCGCGGCGGGCAGGCAAGCGCAGTGCGACGGCCCGGTGAACCGGTGGTGCGGGTTTGCCGTGCCGGTCACCGGGCACGCACCGAGACCGACCCTTCAGCGAGGTGATGAATCGTGCGTGAGGACGAGATGCGACAGGACGCCGCCCGCCGGGCCGAGGAGCGGATCGCCGGCGGCGTGTACGGCGAAGGTGCCCTGGACGAGGTGACCGTGCCGCCGACCGACGTGGAGAGCCAGTTGCAGCGCGACGACCCGGACGACCCGGCGGACGTGCCGATCGACCCGAATGTGCTGCGCGACGGCGGGCCGACGGGCGGCCAGGGCGCGATCACCACGACCGGTGGCACCGCCGGCCCGGCCAGCGCCCGTCGGGTGGCCCGCCATCGCGGCAAGGTCGCCCCGACGACCACCGGCGACGCCACCACCGGCGGCCTGACCACCCCACCCGCCGGCCCCACAAGCGACAACTCCACCCCCACCACCCACCAAGGCAACTTCGAATAACCACCCGCCCACCCCGGGCCTCACCCCGTCCCACCTTGTTGATCATGAGGTTAGCGGTGAGTTTGATCTCTGTGCGTGCCGCTAACCTCATGATCAACGCCGTCAAGCGGTCGGGCGGGTGGGGGTGAGGGTGGTTAGGCGTTGGGTGGCGCGGGTGAGGGCTACGTAGAGGTCGCTGGGGCCTCGGGGGGACTCGGCGATGATGCGGTCGGGGTCGACCACGACGACCGAGTCGAATTCCAGGCCCTTGGCCTCGGCGACGGTCAGCACCACCACCCGGCTCTCCAGCTCCGGTTGCTCACCGACGGCCGCCTCGGGCAGTGCCGTCGTCAGCGCGGGACCGAGGTCGTCGAGCCGGCCGGCCGGGACGATCACCCCGAGCCGCCCGTCGGTCAGCCCGGCCGCCTCGGCGGTGGCGAGCGCCACCAGCTCCGCGCCGAGCGACTCCGCCGGCACCGCCCGCTGCTGTGGCGGGAAGCCGCTGGAGCGTACGGCGCGGGGCGGACGTAGTGCCGGATCGATCTCGGCCAGCACCTCCGCGGCCACCTCCATGATCTCGGCTGGGGTGCGGTAGCTGACGGTCAGCTCGGTCAGCCGCCACCGGTCCGCCACGTACGGCGCCAGCGCCTCCGCCCACGACGGTGTGCCGGCCAGCGCACCGGTCTGCGCCACGTCACCCACTATGGTCATCGAACGGCTCGGGCAGCGGCGCATCAGCAGCCGCCACGCCATCGGCGACAACTCCTGCGCCTCGTCGACGATGACGTGGCCGAACGCCCACCCTCGGTCGGCCGCCGCGCGCTGGGCGGTGGTGAGCCGGTCCGCCTCCTCCTGCCGCTCCAGCAGCCGGTCGGCGTCGAGCAGGTCGGTCACCCCGAGGATCTCGCCGCCCTCGGCCTCGTCCTCCACGTCGATCGAGCGGGAACCGCGGGCGATCTCCAGCACACCCTCGGCGTACTCGCGTTGCAGGGCCCGGATCCGGTCCCGGCGGGCGGCGGCGGCCCGGTCGTCCTCGCCGAGCAGCTCCGCCGCCTCGTCGAGCAGGGGCACGTCCGCCGGTGTCCAGCCGCCCGGCTCGCGGTGCAACGCGGCCCGCTCCGCGTCGGTGAGCATGGGCGCGGCGGTGTCGATGCGCTCGGGCGCCGCGTACAGGTCGGCGAGCAGGCGCTGCGGCGTGAGCACCGGCCACAGCTCGTCCAGGGCCGCCCGTACCTCCGGCTCCTCGCGCAGTTCCCGGCGGATCTCGGCGCGGTCGGCCTCTTCGAGCAGGTTCTCCCCGCCCAGCGGGTCGGCACCGATGCGTTCGGCCACCTGGTCGGCGAGCGCGTGGATGACCTCGATGTCGAAGACCGCGCGGGCCAGGTTGTGCGGCCGGCCGCTTCGCCGAGCCCGGTCCCGCGCCGCCCGCACGGTGGCCGGGTCGAGGACGAGGACCTCCCGTTGCGGCAGCTCGATCTCCACCGGCTCGTCGGGCACCCGTTGCCGATCGCGTACGGCGGCGGCCAGCACCTCGACCATCGTCAGGCGGCCCTTCAGGGCGGCGGTGGTGGCCGGCTCGGCCCGGTGGGCGCTGACGCCCGGGAAAAGATCGCCCTGGGTACGCAGCAGCACGCCCGTCTCGGCCAGCGCGGGCAGCACCTGCGAGATGTACCGCAGGAACGTCACGTTCGGGCCGACCAGCAGCACACCCCGGGTCGACAGTTCCCGCCGGTGGGTGTAGAGCAGGTACGCGGCCCGGTGCAGCGCGACGGCGGTCTTGCCGGTGCCGGGGCCGCCCTGTACCACCAGCACGCCCGGCAGGTCGGCCCGGATGATTCGGTCCTGCTCGGCCTGGATGGTCTCGACGATGTCCCGCATCCGGCCGGTGCGCCCGGCGTTCAGCGCGGCCAGCAGCGACGCCTCACCGGTCAGCTCCTCGTGGGCGGTGGGGGAGGCGGTGGCCAGGTCGAGCACCTCGTCGTTGAGGCCGACCACCTTCCGCTGCCGGGTACGCAGGTGCCGACGCCGCCGGATGCCCTGCGGGTTGGCGGCGGTGGCGAGGTAGAAGGCGCGGGCGGCCGGGGCACGCCAGTCCATCAGCAGCGGCTCGTAGTCACCTTCGGTGTCGAAGATGCCGATCCGGCCGATGTAGTGGCGCTGGTCGCTGTCGGTGTCCAGCCGGCCGAAACAAAGACCGTTCTCCACCGCCGAGAACTGCTCGACCTGGTCGGCGTACATGCGTACCGAGCTGTCGCGTTGTGAGCGGGCCTGCAACGTGCCACCGCCGGACCTCAGTTGCTCGGTCAACCGCGTCGCCGCCTGGTCACGTAGGTCGTCGAGGCGCTGGTAGAGCATCGAGACGTACTCCTGCTCGCGGCCGATCTCGTCGTCGGACGGCGAACCGCCGGAGTGCCTTGACAATCCGTCTCCCGATTAGCTAGAATTCGCATTCAGAACGGCTTTGTTGAGCCGTTCTTTTTTATGCCTGAACTGCCAAAGATAGCGCGCTCCGACGGTCAGCGGCGCTCGGTGCAGACCTCGTCTGAGCGGGCCACGGTCTCGGTGGACCACGCGACCGCGACCGTGAAGCAGTAGTCGAGACTGCGGTTGAGTCCGTAGACAACGAAGCTGTCGCTGCCGGCGGGCAGATCCGCGAACGGGCTCTGCGGCTGGCCGTTCCGGCCACCCGAGACGATCACCGGCCCCTCCGCTCCGGCCGGGTAGGTCCACCGCAACGTCACACTGTCCCGGTTGTCACGCAGCGACAGCCCGGTCGGCGGTGCGCCGGGGGAGGCGGGGGAAGGCTCGCCGGCCGTGGCGGTGGCCGCCGGGGGTGCCGCGCCGCTCGGATCGCCGCTGGCCACCGGTGGCGCCGGATCGCCGCCGCCGACCCGGGACACCCCGGCGATGACCGCCGCGGCACCGAGCAGCACCACGACGACTCCGGCCGCGACGATCAGCACCAGTCGGTTCGGCCGAGCCTCCGACGCCGGTGCGGCGGTGCGGCGTACCGGCACCGGCAGCAGGCGCGACGGCGGCCCCGGGCGTTCCGGCTCGACCCGGCGCAGCCGGTAGACCCCGGGCGCCTGCGGCGTGCCGGTCAGCCCGACCACGTTCGGCGGTACCGCACCGCCCGCCGGTGGCGGCGGCTCGGGATACGGGTTCGGACCGGGTTGGTCGGTCGTCGGCCCGACCCACCAGTCCTCGGGCGGCCCGGCCGGACCGTCGACAGGCTGCCGGGGCGTGGGGACCGCTGAGGCGGTACCGGTGGCCGAGGGATCAGCCGACGGGTACCCGTGGCTCGGGTGGTAGCCCTCCGCCGGGTGCTCCTCCCGGGCGGCGTGGTGAGCCGCCCGCCACGGCTGGTCGTCCTCGTCCGTGGCCCAGGACGGCGCGGCAGCGGCCCCGGAGGGCTGCTCCGGCGGTGGTTCCTCCGATGTCGCCGCCCAGGTCGGGGGCCAGGTGTCGGTCGGCGGCTCGGGGTCGTCTGGCCAGGCGGTCGGTGAACCGGGCGACTCGGCCCCGGTCGGCGGCGACGACGCCGAGGCGGTGTCGTCGTCGGGCAGGCGCGGGTGCGGCCAGGTCGGCGCGGCTGGGATGTCGTCGGCCGGCGGGGTACGGGCGGACGGTACCACCGGTTCCTCCACGCTGACCGGTGGAGTCTCGGCGCAGACGTGGTCCGGGTTGGCCGCCGCCCGGGCGAGCGTGGCCACCTGGGCGGCCAGCGGGTCGTCGGCGGGAAGGTGCTGGCGGGCCAGTTCCCGGGCCAGGGCCAGATTGTCCTGCGCCTCGGCGAACTGGCCACAGTCGCGCTGCATCGAACCGAGCCGGGCGAGCATCTTGATGCCGCTCGGGTGCCCGTCGCCGTAGACCTCCCGGTGCAGCTCCCACGCGTCCTGGAGCCGGTCACGGGCGACCTGGCACTGACCCCGGGCATACTCCACGGTGGCCAGATCGGCGTGCGCGGCGAGCACCCGCAGCGACTCCGGTCCGTCCGACGCGGTCAGCTCGATGATCACTTCCTGGTACAGCCGCGCCGCCCGCGACCAGCTGCCCACCCGGTGCAGCACCGCCGCGAGGGTGGCTGCGGCGGCCACCGTACGCGGATCGGAGCGGCCGTAGAGCCGGCCGCTGGCGGCGTACGCGTAGGCGGCCCAGCCCCGTGCCGAGTGCGGCTCACCGAGCGCGACCAGCACCCGCGCGTGCAGGCTGGCCGCCTCGGCCAACTCGGACGTGGCGTTGGCCGGGCGCGGGTCCGCGCCGGTCAGCGCGTCGGCGAGCAGCCGTTGGGCACCGGCGAGATCGCCGGCGGAGACCAGGTCGTGCGCCTGATCAGTCAGTTCACCGAAGCCGGAAGGCACGCCCCATCGTGCTCATTCAGCGACGTTTAGTACAAGACCCGCGCCGGAGTGGTTCGGTCAGGATCCGGTCACGCTGACCTCAGACGTTCGGCCAGCACCTCGCTGATCCGGCGCAACTGCTCCACCTGCGCCGGGCTGAGGGGGTCGAACAGGTGCCGGCGTACCCCCTCGACGTGGCCGGGCGCGGCGGCGGCCAGCTTCGCGAAACCCTCGTCGGTGAGGTGGGCGATCTGGCCGCGCCGGTCGGTGGGGCACTCCTCGCGACGCACCCAGCCGGCCGCCTCCAGGCGAGCCACCGCATGCGACAGCCGACTGCGCGAGGAGCCGCTGGACTCGGCCAACTCGCTCATCCGCAGCCGACGTTCGGGGGCCTCGGAGAGTCGTACCAGGATCTCGTAGTAGGCGTGCGGCATCCCGGCGTCGCGTTGCAACTCGCGGTCGAGCGTGTCCATCAGCGCCCGGGAGGCGGTCAGGAACGCCCGCCAGGTGCGCTGTTCGTCCGGGTCCAGCCAGCGGGTCATGACCAGCATCATAGCCTGATAGTTGAACACTCAACTAAAGCGGGCTAGCCTTGGCGCATGGGAATCCATCGCCTCAACCACGCCGTCCTCTACGTCAGCGACCTCGACCGCAGCGTCGCCTTCTACCGCGACGTGCTGGGCTTCCGCCGGGTGCCGATGACCCCCGAGGGTTTCCGGGGCGCGGCCTTCCTCCAGGCGCCGGGCTCCACCAACGACCACGACCTCGGCCTGTTCGAGATCGGTGCGGGTGCCGGTCGGTCGACCGCAGGCCGCGCCACCGTCGGCCTTTACCACCTGGCCTGGGAGGTGGACACTCTCGACGAGTTGGCCGCCACCGCCCGGCGGCTGACCGAGGTGGGCGCGTTGGTCGGCACCTCCGACCACGGCACCACCAAGAGCCTCTACGGTCAGGACCCGGACGGGCTGGAGTTCGAGGTGGTCTGGCTGGTGCCCGCCGACCGGCTCGACGACGCCGCCCTCGCCGCCCGGACCAGGATCGGTCGCCTCGACCTGACCGCCGAGATCCAGCGTTACGGCGGCGACACCCGGGGTGGCGTCGGCATCTCGGTCCCCGCGTGACACGCCGCCAGTGCCGGCCGGCGTGACGGGTTGCGGTAGAACGGCAGGATGCCGACCGACGCCGTAGGGCACGCGCCGTTCCTCCGACACCTGGACAGGTGGCTGCCGGCCGCACTGCGCCGCGCCCGGCGAGCCACCATCGCCCTCGGGTACGACGGCAGCGTCCCGGACCTGGCCGAGCAGACCGTACGCCTGGCCGGCGAGCACGCCGCGCGGCCGCGCGGCTGCCGGCTGACCGTGCTCGTGCTCGCCCAGGGCACCGAGGAACTACCGGCCCGACTCGGTGCCGCCGAGGCCGGACTGCCGGCCGAGGTCGCCGTACACCTGATGCCCGGCCCGGCGACCCGGCTGCCGGTGGCGCTGCGGGCGGCCGGCGCGGCGGGCGCGCCGGTGCTGTCCTACCTGGAGGCGGATGATCCGGTGGCGCTCACCGCCGCCGCGACCGGGCGGGGCACCGAGGCGTTCGTGGTCGCCGCGGCGGCGACCGCCCTGCGACCGGGGCTGATCGACGCCGGATTCGCGCTGGCCACCGAGGTCGAGCTGGTCGACGCCGACCGGCGGCTCGGCTTCGGCACCGGCTCGGACCGCAGCCTGGAGGAGCTGAAGGAAACCCTGTGGGCGGGCGGGTTGCGGTTCCGCGACCCGGACGGCGAGCCGCTGTCGCCGGCACTCCCGGCGGACCCGGCGCCACTGGGCCGCGCCCTGCTGGCCGAGCTGACCCGGCACGGCCCGCGCACGGTCACCGAGCTGCGCCGGCACGCGGTGACGGAGACCGCCTACCGGGCGGTGGACGCGGTCCGGGCGCTGTCCGACCTGCTCGACAGCGGCCAAGCGACCCGGTTCCCGCCGGACGGCCGGCTCGGCGGCGACGTGCTCGTCACGCCCGTGCCGTCAAACACCTGACCGCCAACGAGCAGCCGGAGACAGTGCCGGGGCGCCGGGAATGCCGGCGCCCCGCTGAACGTCGGCGCTTCAGGACTTGTCCTGCTTCCAGTGCAGCGGCCCCGGCAGGTCGACGCGGTGTGCCTTGGCCCGCGAGTTCCAGGACCACCGACCGAGCTTGATGCTCCAGGACGAGAAGCCGTTCTGCGTGAAGTGCAGGATGAGCGGCCCGAACTTCTTGCGCTTACGCAACATCACACCCATTGTGGGGCTCCCTTCGAGACTTCCCGTACGGGCTCGAAGATGCCCGTTGCGTCGATTCGCCAAACCAGGCCGAATCCGCAGTGGAGTTCAGTCGCTCGACTGATCGACCAACAACACCCGGGTGATGCTGCCGTTGGACTCGGCGACATCGCGTTCGTGGCCGAAACCGAGCCGCGCCAGCAGGGCCAGTGACGCGCTGTTCTGCTCGTCCACGGTGGCATGGATCCGGGACAGTCCGAGGCAGTCGAACCCGTACCGGAGCAGCTCTCGGACCAACTCCGTGCCCAGACCGCCGCCCCACGCCGGCTTCGCCAGGGCGTACACGATCTCGTGGCCGGACACCTCGTCGGTGGGTTTGATCTCGGCGTGCCCGACGAACCGGCAGGCGCTGCGGACCGCCCACACGTCGAACAGGTCATTGGCGTAGACCTTGCTGAACACCCGCTCGAACAGCGCCTCGGCCGCAGCCGGGGCGAGTGGTCCGTCACCCATGAACCGTCCGACCTCGACGTCGGTGAACAGCGCGACGAAGTCGTCCCGGTCTGTCCGCCGGTACGGCTCCAGCAGCAGTCGCTCGGTCCGCAGGGTGGGGGTGGGCATCAGCGGGGTTCCCAGGCGTCCGGCTGCGTGGTCAGGTTGCGGATGTGGGGCGGCAGTCGACCGTCGATCAGGTCGGCCAGGCTCACCTCGTCGACGACCCGGCGCAGTGCCGCGCGGACCGCCACCCAGAACTCGGGCAGGTGCGCTGCCACCCCTTCGTACCGTGTCTCCTCTGGACGCCGGCCGCGTACGCCGGCCAATGGGCCCTCCGCCGCGCGCAACACCGCGCCGACGGTGACCTCGCCGGGCGGTCGGGCCAGGGTGTAGCCGCCTTCCGCACCGCGCTGGGCCCGGACGATGCCGGCCCGGCGCAGGTCGGCCAGGACCGCCTCCAGGAACTTGCGGGGCATGTCCTGCTCCGCGGCGATGACCTGGGTGGACAGTAACGCCGGGTACGTGGCGGCGAGGCTCAGTGTCGCCCGTACCGCGTAGTCGCCACGCGCCGAGATCTGCACTCCGCCATCATGCCCAATGGGCGGCGGCCGGTGTCGCGTCGAGCCGGCCGGATCGCCCAATGGCGCGTCACGTGCGCTGTCAGGCCCGGTGAACGTCGATTCGGCCGTCCACGGGTGGGCGGGGGCGCACCACAGGTGTCGGCGCGGGCCGCTCGCGGGCGGCCCGGAACGCACCCGGGCTCATACCGACCTCGCGGGTGAAGAACCGGCCGAAGTTCGTCGGTTCGGTGAAGCCGAGCTGTCGGCCGATCCGGGCGATCGGCTCGTCGGTGGCCGCCAGCATCCGGCTGGCCTGGAGCGCGACCCGCTCGTCCACCACCTGTTTCGCGCTGCGCCCGGTGATCGCCAGGCAGGCCCGGGTGAGGGTACGCACCGAGCAGCCCAGCCGGTCGGCGTAGTCCTCGACCCGGCGGCTGGCCTGGTAACTCCGCTCCACCTCGCGGCACAGCCGCCGGAAGGTCTCCTCCTCCGGGCGCGACGTCCGCCTCGCACCGGAGGGCAGCATGCTCAACCGCAGCAGCAGCACGCTCAGTTGATGACGCAACAGGCTGCGGGCGATCCGGGTGTCCCGGTGCCGGCCGGCGTCCACGGTCAGCTGGCTGACCTCGTTGATGATCGCGTCCTCGTCCTCACCGGCGAGCTGGAACCAGATCGGCACCTCCTCGGCGTCGACGTCGAGCCCGTGCAGCGCCTCCGGATGCCAGCGGACCACCGTGGCGTCCAGCTGGGGCACGGCGCAGCGCAGCACCTGGCCGGGCCGGATCCGCAGCAGCGTGCCGGGCCGGCACGGCAGGGCACGAAAATCCACCTCGGCGATCCCGTGACCACTCGTGGTCAGCACGATCAGCTCGCTGTCCAGCAGCACCGGTCGTCGCCACCCGGAATCGGGTGCGAGATCGCCGAGGGTGATCGTGTCGATCTCGGCCGGGCTGGCGGCAGCATCGGACAGCGCCGTGGCTAGGTGACCGGAAGGGACCATCACCTGCGACGTTAGCCCGAGGTTGGCTCGTACGCATCCCTCGCCACCCGGGTATCGCGAGGTCGCGGTGCCGCTGGGCGCACAGGGTTGTCCCCGATGCGGCAGGACGGTTAGGTTACTGATCGGTAGTGACCTGGTCGTCGTGGCGCCCGTGCGGTCCGTGACGGCGGCCCCGACACCGGCTGTCCCAGGCCGGGGACGCAAGGGGATGGCATGAAGGATCTGTTCTCCGTCGAGGGCAAGACCGTCCTGGTCACCGGCGGCTCCCGGGGCATCGGCCTGATGATCGCCCGGGGCTTCGTCACCGCCGGTGCGCACGTCATCATCTCCTCCCGCAAGGCCGATGTCTGCGAGGCGGTGGCCAAGGAGTTGTCCGCGCACGGCAGCTGCGAGGCGATCCCCGCCGACCTGGGCCGCGACGAGGGCGTGCAGCAGCTGGCCGCCAGCGTTCAGGATCGGGCCGACAAGCTGGACGTACTTGTCAACAACGCCGGCGCCACCTGGGGCGCGCCGCTGGAGAGCTACCCGGAGAGCGCGTTCGACAAGTTGTGGGCGGTGAACGTCAAGTCCGTCTTCCGGCTGACCACCGCCCTGCTGCCGGCCCTGCGCGCCGCAGCGGGTCCCGACGACCCGGCGCGGGTGATCAACATCGGCTCCATCGACGGCATCCGGGTGCCGCTCATGGAGGTGTACGCCTACTCGGCCACCAAGGCGGCGGTGCACATGCTGACCCGCAGCCTGGCTCACCAGCTGGCCGGCGAACAGATCACCGTGAACGCGATCGCCCCCGGACCGTTCGAGAGCAAGATGATGGCGTTCGCGCTCGACGACCCCGGCTCCCGGTCCGCCATCGAGGCCCAGGTCCCGCTCGGCCGCATCGGCCGCCCCGAGGACATGGCCGGCACCGCGATCTACCTCGCCTCCCGAGCCGGCGCCTACCTCACCGGCGCGGTGATCCCGGTAGACGGCGGCCTGACCACCCACGGCTGACCGCTCCCGCCCTCGCCTCCCCGCTTTGTCTCGCGGCTCGTCTTCCCGGGTGTCTCGTCGATCATGCAGTTGAGGTACTTGCCATAACGGGCAAAGATGCGGATACCACGTGCCACAACTGCATGATCGACGAGGCGGTGGGTGGTAGCGAGACGGAGGATAGGCGGGGGCCGCGCGAACTCGGCAGATTCGCGCGGCCCCGGTTGTCGATCTGTCAGCGACCGGCGAGCAGCCGGTTCACCGCGGTGTCGACGTCCAGGTGCTCGGCCTCCCGGCCGCGCGGAACGACGACGTAGGTCCGCCGCAGGAAGCGCACCAGCACGCTGCGGGGTACCTCGAACAGGGCGTTGCCGTCCGGCGACGACAGCGCCAGCGCGACGAAGTCGCCGCGCGGGGTGGCCCAGGGCCAGACCCGTACGTCCCCGATGCCGGCCGGCTCGTCCAGCCCGGTGACCAGCAGTTCGCGGGCGAAGGACCAGCTCACCGCCTCGCCGCCAGCCGATTCGGCATGAAACAGGACATGGACCGCATACGGGTCCGCAGGGTCGTAGCGCAGACTGGCGCGCACCGGCAAGGCGGTGGCGTCAGGTGCGACGAGCCTTAGCGACGTCTCGACCTCTACGGTCGTCGGTCGGATGACACTCATGAACGTTCTCCCCCCGGCACCGCTGCGGAACGCGCGTGTCCCGCTTTTCCCATACTCAGCCGCTACTCCTGGCTACGCTCCGCCATGCGCTGACTTCACCCAGTGGTGGGAAGGGGGTCGGAAGGGCCTCGCGAACGTGAACGTTCATGTAGGATTTCCGATTCTGCCCAGTGGGTTCATCCTGCCCGGCATCGGGTTTGTTGAGTCGTCGACTTACTCCGGTAACGTCCAGTCGGCGGTTGCAGTGACGGGCCCGCGCCACACTGGGGCGTGAAATGGTCGCGGACGCCATCCTCAGTGGATGCGCTGACCCGGCGAGACCCGTCGAACGTCGCGGTCCGCACAGCCGAACAGCGGGGGTACGGGGTGCCGAAGAAGCGGAGAAGCCGGCACGGTCGGTCAGTGATCGACCGCGGTCGGGTAGGTGAACGCGGCGCGGCAGCCGTCCGGGTGCGCAACGGACGGGGCTACCCGGGGGGAAGTCGGGATAGATCGACCGGGACGGGGCATCGTGGGGAGATGACCGGTGGTGCGCAGCGCAAGGGGGGTGGTGTCGCCGTGTCCGAGCGGCGCGACCCGCCAGCGTGGCGGCAGCGGATAACCACCACCCTCGCCCTGATCCGAGCCAACCCCACCGGCCGAATCGCACTGAAGATCATCTTCGGGGTGCTCGGCGCCCTCGTGGTCACCATCGGCATCGCCCTCATCCCGCTGCCCGGCCCCGGCTGGCTGCTGGTGATCGCCGGCCTCGGCATCTGGGCCGTGGAATTCCACTGGGCCAAGCGCCTGCTCGCCTTCACCCGCCGCCACGTCCACGGCTGGACAGCCTGGGTGAAGAAGCAGTCACTGCCCGTACGCCTGGTGATCGGCTCGGTCGGCCTCGTCTTCGTCGGCGCCGTCGCCCTGCTGTCGATCAAGTACAGCCTCGGCATCGACGTGATCGCCCAGGTGCTGCACTACCTCGCGACCCACTGACCCCGGGTTCGCGGTCCGCGCGCCGGATCGGGTAGAGTCATCCGCGCTGAGGGCGATTAGCTCAGCGGGAGAGCGCTTCGTTCACACCGAAGAGGTCACTGGTTCGATCCCAGTATCGCCCACGCAGCTCAGGCCACTTCCCAGCTTCGGGAGGTGGCCTTTCTGCTGCCCGTACAGCAGCGAAGTACAGCAGCACGGCTATTGCGCGAGTGAATCGCCGAGGCGCTTGAGGGCGTCCCGGGTCGCCTTGGATGAGACCTGGGTGTAGATCTCCATCGTTACGGAGAAGCGGGCGTGCCGGAGGATCTGCATGGCGACTCGCGGGTGGACGTCGAGGTCGGCCAGGAGGGTGGCGCAGGTCCGCCGCGCGTCGTGCACAGTGATCGGCTTCGTTGCGGCCTTGTCGCAGCGGGTCTGCCAGGAACGCTGAAAGTTGCGCGGCTCGATGGGTGTGCCGTAGCGGGTGGTGAACACCAGGTCGTTGTCGTGCCACGCCTTGCCGGCGGCTGCTCGTGCCTCGTCGCGTTGTTGCTGTCTGAGCTTGAGAGCGGTCAGGCAGATGTCGGGCAGGGGCAGGGTGGCGTCGGACGCCTGGGTCTTGGTGTCGCGGTGAAGGAGTTGCCCGCGTACGCGTTGCAGTTGCCGGCCGATGGTCAGCTCTCCGGCGTCGAGGTCGACGTCGGCCCAGGTGAGGCCGAGGGCTTCGCCTTTACGTAGGCCGGTGACGAGGACCAGGGCGTACGCGGCGTAGAGCGGATCGGCGTCGGCGCGGGCGGATTCGAGGAACCTACGGGCCTCGTCGCTGGACCAGGACTTGCCCCGCCGCCGGCGGACGGTGGCGAGGGTGACCGGGACGGCCGGGTTGCGGGTGATGAGGTCTTCGGCCTGGGCGTGGGTGAGGGCGGCCCGCAGCGCGGCCCGGATGTCGCTGACCGTGCGCGTCGACGGGACCGCCTGACAGCACCGGCCGACCGCGCAGCAGCGCCGCTTCTCCTTGCGGCGGGCGGCGTCCTTGCCCTGGGCGCAGCACTGGCAGGTGCGAGCCACCTGGTTGAGCCAGGTCTGCACGTCGCGTGCCTGGAGCCGGTCGAGTCGCTTGGTGCCGAGGCCGGGGGAGAGGTAGCGACGGACGAACGTCTCGTAGGTGGCGAAGGTCAGCGGCGCCCGGTTCGGCTCGATGATCTCGGTCAGCCAGTAGGCGAGGAAGCTGCCGACGGTCGGCACGCTGGTCGCCACGGGTCCGGCCTTGGCCTGTTGGTGCAGTTTGATCCACTTGTCGTGGACGGCGTCGCGGGTCTTGCCGTAGACGTACTTGCGGGTGCGCTTGCCGTCGGGCTTGGTGACCCAGACGTACGCGGCGAAGCCGTTGCGGTAGGGGAAGATCGAGCCTTCGCCGTTGGCGCGGGCGCGGGCGGGCATCAGGCGGCCTCCTGCCGGTCGATCTGCTCGCGGATGTAGTCGTCGACCCATTCGGGGAGGATGCGGCGGTACTTGCCGTCCTTGATGGAACGCAGTTCACCGGTGGCGATCTTCATCTTGACCTTGGAGATGCCGAAGCCGAGTAGGACGGCGACCTCGGCGGGGGAGTACCAGCGTGGGGTGAGGGGTCGGGTCATGCCGCCACCCCCGACCACAGCTCGTGGGCGAGTTCCTCCCGGCCGACGCGGCGGCGTTCCCGGTGCTGGGCGGCGGCGGTGTTGGCGAGCAGTGCGTCCCCGTCGGTCAGCCATCCGGAGCCGACGAAGGCCAGGGTGCCGACGGTGACGGAGCCGTCATCGGCGCGGCGGTAGGTGGCGCGGGTGTCGCGGAGCAGCCCGAAGGTGACCGAGTAGCGGCGGGCCTTAGTGAGGAAGTGCCCGCCGTAGCCGAGCATGTGCGCCCACCGTCGCAGCCCGCCGTAGGGATGGAGTGTGGTGTCAAGGTCGCCTTGACGGTCCTCGGCCTGGGAAGCGGTGTCGCTGGTGCGGTGCCGGGTGGGGCGGCCGAGTCGCCAGCAGGCGTCGATGAGCCGGGCCAGGTGGTCGCCCTCCGGATCGGCGTAGGAGTCGACGGTGCCCGGGGTGAGTCGGGTGGAGCAGTGGCCGGTGACCTCGGTGGCCTTGGTGGCGTACTTGGCCAGGTAGGCGGCCACCCTGGCGTCGGTCACGTCCCCGTCGCCGGTGCCGATGCGGCGCACGTCGACCTGCTCGCCCCAGGCGATCGCCCAACCCTGTGGCCGGTCGGGATGCGGCGGGGTGGCGAAGGTGATCTGCCGGGCGGCGGCGTGCACGGCGGCGTCGAGGTCGTCCACGGTGATCCCGGCCGGTGGCGGGACCAGGGCGTGCCGGTCACCGGGGTCGACCCCGTCGAGACGCAGCAGGACATGGAAGTGCACCGCGCCCCGGCGCTGCATCTCGGCGACCTTCCCGTGCGACACCCGCACTGGCGGCACCCGCCGAACCCGGCCCGAGTCGGTGACGACCTCGACCCTCGGGATGCCGCGTCGGCGGCAGAGGGCGGCGAGCTGGCGTTCGACAGCCTGCTTGGTGCGTCGCCACAGCTCACCGGCGAAGACGTTCCAGATGACCTGGTGATCGTGGTCGTAGCAGTCCAGGCAGAGCGGCCGACCGAGCTGCGGATCGGCACCGTCGTGACGGACGAAGCAGGCCCCGGGCCGCCCGTGCGGGCAGGTGACAGCGTCACGGCGGGCGTGGCAGGGGGCCGGTCGGCAGTCGCAGTGCCGCCGGTCGGCACAGGTGTGGAGGGGTACGTTCCGGTGGTGGACCGGGCCGAACGACGGCGCGGTGAAGGTGGCGAAGACGACCGGGTGCCGGGACACCGAGGCGGGGACGGTCTTGCCGCCGGTCAAGCCACAACGGACGACCTGGAAGGCATCACCGGCGTAGACCCAGGAGCAGTCCGCGCACTGGGCGGCACGCCGGTTGCCGCACGCCTTGTAGAGCACCCGATCGGGCAACTCGTCGGTGTGCTGCTCGCCCAGGACCCGCCCGGTGTCCCGGTCGACGGCGGTCATGGTGCCGGTCAGCCGGATCGGACGGGCACAACCCCCGGCGGTCCGGGTGTGCTCCAACCAGCCGAAGTAGTCAGGGATGGCGGCCCGGTGCAGGGCCTGGGCGTCACGTCCGGCGGCGACGCCGGGACGGTGCAGGGTGGACACGATCTCTCCTCAGGGCGGGTGGCAGGGACGGGCGACGAAACGCCACCGGTGGCCGGATCGCTGTCCGTAGGTGGTGTTCGTGGTGTCTCCTGGCACCGCCGTGGAGGGCGGCTGACGCCGGAGGGCGGGTGTGGCTGACCGCCGTTGGGGTGTGGTCCTTCCGGTTGCCGTGCTGGGTGAGGCCGGGACGGGCGGGGTGCCTGGAGGTCGGCATCCGGCGGGTTGCCGCAGGCGAGCCCCACCCGTCGAGGGAATGCGAATCCGGGCCATCGTGACGGCGGGAAGGCCGTGCTGGGCCACTCAGCGGATTCCGGGCCGACATCGCGGCCAGAGGTGATCGAGAACCGGCGGGATCTGGCCCGCATCAGCGGCAGGACGGCCGCTCAGCAACTCCGTGGTCGAGCCCAGCGATCCGGCAGGAAGGCCGCACTGGCGTGCTCGACGACCGCCAGAGTAGCACCGGGTACCGACGCGTCAACCCGTCGTGAACCTCGGTGCCGAGCTGGTCCGGACCGGCTGCCGGGTGGTGTGGGAGGACTTTCTGTACGTCTATCAAGGCGGCCCTTGACGGGCCGCACGCGCCGCCGATTGGGCGTCGCGCTGCGCAGCGGGCAAGCCCAAAGCTGCGCAGCACGCCCAGTGCCCATCGGCTGGCGCGGAGAGCGGGAACCCCGGACCGCCGCAGACGGTAGCGGCAAAAGGGTGGTCGAGGTCCGTGGGCCGGCAGCCGGCCGGGACGCGGCGGCCGTCGCACCGCCGCGCCGTAGGTCGAGTCACCGCCGGCCGTGGTGGGGATGCGGCGCGGAGGATGCGGGGCCGCCCCTCCAGCCTCAAGGGTGCTTCGCATCGCTGCGCGACGGCCCTGCGGGCCGCCCTTGACCCCGGAGCCTCTGCGACCCCTCGGGCCGGCGTTGCCGGCAGGCGGGGGCCTGCCCGTGATGCTCGCGCCGCATCCCCACCACGGCCTCGTCGCGGCACCGCCATTGTCCGGTGCGCGCCCCAGAGCATCCGTCAAGGTGGCCTTGACGCCACCGACAGTCACCGGGTCAGACTGCGGAAGCAGGGTCGGCTACGCCCACTCCTCACCGTTCGGCTCGTTCGGTGGCTCGGCGTAATCCTCATTGCGGGACGCCGGCTGAGGCGGTTTCGGCGCGGTGAGCTTGTGCAGCTTCAGTCGGGACGAGATCCCGCCAACGTTCCTGCCGAACTCGGAACAGAGTTCAGCCATAGAGGCACCCTCATGGAAACGGCGGATCAGGCGACGGTCGTCGTCGGCAGTCCACGGCTCAAAGGCGTTGGGGTAGTCCTTCCGGATCTCGTCGAGGTCAAGGCTGGCGTGCGGTGTAGCCAGTCCGAGCGTCACCGCAACACCGCCGACCGTGGTCGTGATCGCCTTCGTCACCGTGAGGAGATCGGCTCGCCGCAGAGTGCCAGTCATCAGGCCGACAGTCTGCCCCTGGTCGTCAATGGCATCAAAGCGCACGTGCACCGTCTCACCTGCTGCGGTGACTTGCAGGGTGCAGCGACAGCCGTTAATCCATATGTCACGGACGGTCTCAGTTCGGTCCGGAGGAACTTCCTGAGCAGGGGCAACATCATGCCGCGTCCCTGGTGTCATCAGTCGTCTCCGCCAGCCCAGAGCGAGACGCCACAGTCGTGATCCTCTTTGTGCCTCTGGTCGCACACGAGCCGCTGATGGCCGGTGACGACGCAACGCGGGATCGCGCACCGCTCACCGTGTGGCTCCCCGCGTCCGTGAGAGCAGTAGCGGCATCGACCGTGCTCGTCACGGTCACTTGTGACGCCATCGTCGACCAACCCGGACGCCTCCAGCGCGTGGTACATGCGAAGGAGCAAGTTCTCTCGGGAACCATGCCCGGCAATCGTTGGAGCCTCAGCGTAGGACGCGACTGCCAGTCGTTCGGCGATCACGTATCCGTTGGGGTGGGTCATACAACGATGCTAGGCGATGTCACCTAGTGCGTCATGATTGCAACTGTGGGTGCTGGCTCGTCGAGCCGCCAACGCGCTACAACCCATGGTGCTTCCGGAGCGCCTCGCCAGCTTTCCAGCGACGATGATGTGCTTGACGGCATCCATCCGAGCAGTAGAGCGCATCCCGTCGGCGCAACCGAAGCTTCGGCGACAGCGGGCGCATCCAACCGCCGCAGTAGTCGCATCGCTCGCGGTTGCGATCGGAGATCCGCACGCGATGCTGTGACCGTCGCCACGACGCAACCCGGCACTTAGGGGAACAGTACTGAGCATTCGGGCGCGCGTCGCTCGGTATCAGCTTGTAGCAGAAGCCATTTGCGCAAAGTTGATCAGGACGCTGAGGCACCTCGGCAGGGTAGCAAATCATCACACCTCAGTGATACGGAACAGATTGACTTGCGACGATGAAATCTCATCGTTCGGGCTGGTCTACGCATGATCAGGAAGGCTGTGTATGGTTGACTACGCGCGTGCGTGCACGCGATCGCGAGGAGTAGACTCTTTCCTACGCTGGTCCCGCCGCTCGTCGAGTGGCTCCGAGATGGTGGGCCAGCTTTCGCGATCTTGCCGCACAGCCAACCCCCCCCCATCCGGATAGCCGGATGCGGAGAGGGGGTGACTGGTGGACGAACTGTTCCGGCAGCTCGGCGAGACAATCCGGGAAGCCTCGGGTGACTGGGCCCGGATCGCTCGACTGAGTGTCCTGCTTGCGGTTGCAGCCGCTTGCTGGACCTGCTTTCACCTGCTGACCAGGTAAGGGTAGTAGTGAGGGTATGCGCCGCCCTGCGTCTTTGCCAAGGCGGCGCAGACCTTCCTTCCCTCTTCGAGGGAGAGTTTTTCCAGGGTGCGGCTGGAGCGTCGCCTACTTGTAGCCGGGAACTGCTGATGGTGCCCTCCGGCGTCGATACTGTCGACAGCAGCGCTGACAGCAACCGGCCGAGACGGGGGCGGCCTCGGGCAGCCAAGCGCGGACAGACCCTCCGAGGTGGCAGACATGGACAGACCCTGCCGGACGGAGCGCCCAGAACTTACAAGCGAGGGATCCATTCCGAACAGGTTGGGTGTAGGAGCGTCACTCGGCGACGAAGACACCGACCCCTGGCAGCGTCTCGGTCATTCCCTTGATCCGTAGTACCTGCATGGCGCGGTCGATCACCGGCTCGGTGACCTCGTAGTGCTCGATCAGCTCTCGTCGGCTGGGCAGCTTGGAGCCCGGTGGGAACTCGCCGGATGCGATGCGTTCAGCGAGGTCGTCGGCGATCTGCTCGTAGCGGTAACGCGGTGGCACGTGGTTCTCCTCGGTTGGCAACACGAGTAGACCACCTACGTCAGCCCTTGACTACCCAACGCTACCCATGGGTGGTTGGCGGGGAGGTCGATTCCCTCGGTTGGCGCTGTTGGACCGTCCTCGCCGACGTGGATGTCCGGCGCATTCCCCCGCGCTCGGGCATCCACGTCTTCAAGTAGCTGCGGCACAAGGAGGTGGCAGTGCTCCCTTCGACAGGGCCGAGAGGAACGCTCATGGGCCGGGTACGCAACGAGCCGGTCAATCGGGTCTCCTACGACGAGTACGTCCTAGCCGTTGCGCTGACCCTCGCCCGCCGACATCGGCCAGTGTGGTCCTGGCAGCACTGGCGGCGCATCTGCCAGTGCGGAGCCGACCTGCCGTGCCGTGCCCGGCACCGAATACCGATCAATCGTGGGCACTGGCCGCAGGCGGGTGAGCAATGAGCGGCGGATCGGAGTGGGTAATCCTCGCGGCGCATGTTCAAGGGCTCACCGGCTTGTGTGTCGGTTGCCGGGTAGCTCACGCGAGCGTCGTCCGACTTCGTGGCGGTGCGCGATGACCACCCACGGCCCGGTCATGCCGATCTGGAGCTGCGGCGGCTGTGACCTGCCGTGGCCGTGTCCGACGCGGCGGCGGGAGCTGCGCGCGGAGTACGTGGACGCGCCGGTGTCGCTGGCTCTCTACCTCGGTGCCTATCTCGTCCAGGCCGCCGAGGACCTGCCCTGGGCACCCGCCGGCGCGCTGCACCGCCGCTTCGTCGGCTGGACGCGGCAGCCGGCGGAAGTACAGCAGCGGAGTACAGCAACCGTGCCGACCGGACCCGACCGGAACGGGCGTCACCAGGCCGGATGACCTCGCATCGAGCCCGATCCGACCGGCCTGCCGTGAGTTCACACCGAAGAGGTCGGCTTCCTCGGGGGATGGGCTCGCGCTACCACTTCTCTCGCCACCACACCGCAAGCATTCCCACGGCCCCTACGAAGGGGTCAACAGGGTCCGCCTCGACGTACCGCTCGGTCCCATGCGACAGGGCGTAGTCACTGGTCGCTTAGGAAGTGACCCTGGGGGTAGATCAAGCTGATTCCCAAGCTGATGGTGACTCGCCGGCATCTATAGACTGGCATGCATTAGCGCAAGGCGGCTGACCTGTTGGAAGAGCGGATCCAGCTCCAGTTCGACGGTGTGCCGCGAGAGGAACAGCCGGCGCCCCGGAGGGTGGTCGGTCGGGTGGTTGTCCACCGGCCCCGACGGCTCATGATCGCCGCCTGACACGGCAACCAACGAGATCCTGGGCTGTCAGTTCGTCTGGGCGCTGCGGTCGTTGCCTCAGCCACGACTTTGGTCCTGCACGAGTCCCGGGGCCGCGGCCTAACCTACTGAGCATGACGCGTTACCTTGTCGTGCCCGGTCGAGGAATTCCACTCCCTGGCCACTGGTCGCGCACTTGGGTCAGGGAGATCCCGGAGTTTCAATGGGCGCCTGAACCGCCAGGGCCGCCGTACGTGGCTGCCGAACGGGTCGCCGCGCTGCACGCTGCCGTAAGCGCCGATGGCGAGCCGGTGATCCTCGTGGCGCACAGCGCCGGATGCCTGACCGTCGCTGTCTGGGCCAGCCAACACACCGGTCCCGTCGATGCCGCCCTGCTGGTTACTCCACCGTATCTGGATCCGGACTGGACTCCTGGTCCTGACGAGATCGCCGATGTCTTCATCGATCATGTGCCACGCGAGCCACTGCCCTTTCGTTCGATCTTGGTTGCCAGTCGCAACGACCCACATGCCACGTTCGAGCAGTTCGAGGCGTACGCGCGGGATTGGGGCTCGGAGCTTTTCGACGCGGGCGTGGTCGGGCACCTGGACTCGAAGACTGGGTTCGGTGGGTGGCCCGACGGCGAGCGCCTGGTCCGATCATTGACCAAGCCTGTACGGCCACAACAACGCTGACGCTACCGGGAGCGTGACGCATAGTCCGAACGCTACTACCGACCGTACGACGTGCGCTCATCGCAGTTCGGGACGCGAACCGATGCGACATTCCCGAGGTGCAGGTCCGGGGATTGGTCGCGCGTTCAAAGCCGGCGCATCGACCGTCTGCTACTACTCGGTCGGCTTCGATCTCGCTGCCGTCCGCGCGAGGACGCGTTCTCAGGCGAACTCCCGTGCGGTGGATTCCTCTCGCTGCGATGAACGAGCAACTCGGCGACTAATCGATGAAGCGCTTGCGTCGAGCACCGCGGTGGCGTTCTCGCTGCTGGCGAGTTCGTGTCGGTGGGTTGGGGCAGGATGTGGCCATGACCGTGACAGCCCGCCTGGACCTGGCCATCTTCGACGCCGCGGACATCGACAGGGTCGGCTCGTTCTACGCCGAGTTGGCCGGCTGGGACATCGTCCGTCAGGGTCCTGACCGGTTCGGCGTTCGGACTCCGGACGGTCAGGAGGTCGAATTTCAGCGCGCTCCTGACCATGTCGGGCCGCGGTGGCCCGGGCAGGAGCACCCGCAGCAGTTCCACCTGGACCTGCAGACCGACGATCCCCAGTCGCAGGCCGAGCGGGCCGTCGCCCTCGGTGCGGTCCGGCTGGCCGACGGCCCTACCTGGATCACCCTGGCCGACCCGGCCGGTCATCCCTTCGATCTCTGCCAGGCAGACGGCGTCGGGCCGGTGATGAGGCTGTTCGCGGTGACGATCGACGCCCCTGACGCGTCAGCGCTGGCCCGCTTCTACGCAAGCCTCACCGGTATGGAGGTCACCTACGACGGCCCCGAGGGTGCGCTCGTCGCTGGTGGCGGTAGGAGCCTGATGTTCCAGCAGATCAGCGCCTACAACGCGCCCCGCTGGCCGGATCCGGCGTACCCGCAGCAGGCCCATCTCGACCTTCTCGTCGACGATCTGGACGCAGGCGAGACCCGGGCACTGGAACTGGGCGCCCGCCGGCTCAGCGCCGGCAGTGAGCGCTTCAGAGTCTTCACGGACCCGGCCGGCCACCCGTTCTGCCTGATCCGGTAGCGCACCGGGACCAGCGCCGTCTGGACGGACTTGACGAATTCGTACGGTCACGGCGCACATCCGTCGGGACCTGCGAGCAACTCGCGGCGCACCAGGCTGCCGCACCTCCCGACGACACGCACGACCCACGGTGAGCGCCAGCCGACCGGCAGATGCGGGCTCGGAGCAGCGCGCCCGGGATGGCGTCGGGACGAGGCGGCCGAGCCGATAGAGAACGCGTAGCCGACGCATAAGCGACTCGATGACACTGGCCGTCGACAGGGCGTGGCGCGGAAACCCTGCGTGACGGATCGCCCTGACCAGAAAGGACTGGTATGGCCGACAACAAGATTGCGGATCACACCGCGGGCGGACAGGCCGAGCACTTCCTCGACCTGGACGACCTCGACCTCGCCGGGGTCGACATCGATACCTGGGACAAGACCGCGGGCGGCACCAGCTGGCCCTGCGTCGTACGCACCATCACGGTGGTCACCCGGGCTGCCTGCGGTTCCGCCGACTGTGGCCCGCCCCCGCCCGGTGGCAGCTACTGAGTTCCTGAGGTTGGTTAACGACCGGTGAAACAGCTCAGCTCTCCACTGCTGTGGCTGCGGGACGGTCCGGAGGAGGTCCAGAGCCTAGTTGCGGGCCTGGACCTCGTTCGGACCACCGCCCACGAGGACGCCAGCCACGCGTGGCTCTGCATGATTGCCAATGGCACCGCACACTACCTGTCCACCTACGCGCCGACGGAGCTGCTGTCGAGGCTCTACACCGGCGGAAACGAACTGTACGGCGTGGTCGCCCCGGTCGGCCGGCTGCGCACCGGTGCCGATGGCGAGCTGGTGGTCGACGGGTGCTGGCGGTTCGGCTCCGGGTCTGATCGGGCCGCCGTCATGGCGATGGGGTGCGAGCCGATGGCGGGCCGTCGTGTCACCGTCCTCGTCGACCGTGCGCGGCTCGACGTGACGCACCCGTGGGAGGGGCCGGGGTTACTCGCGACCGCCAGCCACACCCTGCGGGCCAGCGGTGTTCGCGTCTCACCCGCAGATGTGGTCGACATGACCGACGTGCCGGCCGGTCGACCGGTCGGCATCTACGCCGATCCGGATCTGTTCCTGGCCAACATGCCCGGGGTGGCGCTCGGGCTCGCCGAACGGCTACTGGCGCTGCTCGAACCGGGTTCGGTGCCCGGTTCCTGGCGGGCCACCTACGCCGACGCCGTCGCCCGTAACACGCTCGCCCGACGCGGCCTGGTCGGGATGCTGCACAGCTTCGACGCGCTGGCCCGGGCAGGGCAGCTGACGCCGTTCTCACCGGCGTTGCGGCAGGAGTTCCTGCTGATGTTGAGCGCTGCGTACCACCTCGGCCTGGATGCCGCCCTCGCGTTGGCCGAAAGCTGCGACACGACGGACGCGGAGATCCGGCAACAGCTCGACCAGGCGCGGGTCGACATCGCGACCATGCGACCGCACGCCGCGATGCGATCGTCCCGGCTGGTCGGCCAGGTGTCGGCCATCCCGGTGGGGAGGCTCCGATGAACGCTGCCCCAATGCTGTCGACACCGGGCTGGTGCCTGCTGCGGATTCCGCTGCTGCCGGCGGTGCCCGACGCCGCTGCCCCA
Source organism: Verrucosispora sp. WMMD573 (assembly GCF_027497175.1). Taxonomy (NCBI): domain Bacteria; kingdom Bacillati; phylum Actinomycetota; class Actinomycetes; order Micromonosporales; family Micromonosporaceae; genus Micromonospora; species Verrucosispora sp. WMMD573. The sequence goes on from NZ_CP114901.1 coordinate 3,254,952, forward strand.
GAAGGCTTGGCGCGGCAACTGCTGGACCTGGCCGTCGACTACGCGACCGTGTTCCAGCGGGCCGGGGAGGAGGACCGGGACTGGCAGGACCCGGCGACCCGGTTGGCCGTCTACGGCAGTCGGGCCCGGTACCGCCCGACCCCGTTCGGCATGTTCAGCCTCAGCCTGCTCGCCGAAGTCGAGGAACGGAACGTGGCGTCGGCCACCCGGCTCGATCTGGTGACCGATGTCCGGTTGCGCCGCCTCGATCTGCCGCAGCAGACCGGTCGGTGGTTCGTCAATCCGTCCCTCGCCGTCGAGCACGGCCGGTGGTCGTACCTGCACCCGGACAAGGGTGGCGTCACGTCGATGTCGGACAATCCGGGCGTGCGCCAGCTCGCGGAGCGTCTCGCCGCGCAGCTCGCCGCCGTACCCCGATCGGCGGCGGCATGGGCCGTCGTGCTCGATGGCGAGACCCAGTTCGACCTGGGCGTACGGCACCGGCTGCTGCTGCCGGAGCATGAGCCAGAGATGATCGTCGGCCCGGCCGCACCGGCTGTGCCCACTGAGCCGGTCAAGGCGGCGCTGGCTGTCGAGCGGCCGTTCCGGGACGACCAGTTCGTGGACGCCTTCAGCGAGGTCCGGGCCCGGCTGTCCGGCGGGCGCACCGCGACGCTGCTCGACGGGGCCGCCCAGCTTCTGCGGGGCCACTGGCGGCCCGGGCGGCTCGACCGGGTGCGGGACCACGTCGCCGGCAGCTACAGCGGCGGAGCGATCCCGCTGGCGTGGCTGCTGACCGCCCCGGTGGACCATCCGCTGGGCAGCTGGCGGCGGCCGGAGACCGAGGTCGAGGGCGCCGAGACCCGGGTACCGGCGCGACGCCTGTTCGTGCCACAGGCCCGTCGCGACAACGGCGCGGTGCGATGGTGGGCGGAAGCCCTCACGCTGGACCAGTGGCGGTCCCGCCGCTCGCTGCCCACCCCCGACAGCGCCGTGGTGACCCAGCCACAGTTCGGGATGGCCAACGGCGCGCTGCTGGCCGAGCCGGTGGCCGGCGCGGACGCCTGGCTCAAGATGGTCCTGCCAGGCTTCTGGGGCGGCCCCGGCGCCCGGCTCAGTGAGCAGCTGGGGATCAGCACGCCCGACCTGGGTACGGCGGTCCCCGGCTGGCTCCCGGTGGAGATCGGGTGGGCGCCGCCGGATCGGCGGGCACCGTTGGTCCGCCGGCCGGAGAGCGGATTGCCCCGGCTCAACCTCAACCTGCCGCACCGTGCCGACGACGTGCAACTGGCGGACCTGGCCGTGACCATGATGGCGGGGCGGCTCCAGTTGGTTCGCCGATCCGACGGGCGCTACGTGCAGCTGCGGTGGGACAGCCCATTGACGCTCAGTAACAGCTTCAACCCCTGGTCGGTGCAGCTGCTGGGGTTGCTGCTGGATGAGGCGCACGGTCCGGCGCTCGCCGCCGACCCCAGCCTGTGGGCGCCGCCGGGCGAGATGGTCCCCCGCATCACCGCCGGCCGTTGTCTGGTGGCGCGGCGCAGCGTCGTCCTGGACGCACAGCACCGCGCCGATCTTCTGAACCTGGCGGAGAGTCCGGCGCAGTTGTGCGACGTACTCACCGAGGTGGGGCTCGGGCCGCAGGTGGAGGTGAGCGAGGGGCCGGACACGACCATGCGGTTGGACCTCACCGACCCCACCCAGCGGTGGTGGTTCACTCGGCGGCTGCGCCGCGAGGGCCGGCTGATGCTGCATGAGGCCCTGCCGGTGGCGCCGCTCGTCGAGTCGGAGCTGGGCGGGCACATCCATGACGTCTGGGTGCCGTGGCTGCGTCCTGATCCGCATGCAGTCAGGCCGATGTCGCGCACCCGGCTGGTGGACCGGCAGCCGACCGAGGACCCGGAGTGGACCAGCTGGTTCGTCTACGCCCCGGAGCGGGTGGTGGAGCTCTGGCTGGCGGGCGCCGAGAGAATGACGTTGATGCGCCAGGCGCAGCTGTTCTACATCCGCTATCACGACGATCGGCCGCATCTGCGGATACGGGTGCAGCACGGCGTCGAGGCCGAGTCGTTGCTGGCCGGCCTGCGCGCCCACCTGGCCGCGATGGTGCCGCAGCAGCCCTGCGAGGTCGAACTCCGGACCTGGACACCTGAGGACTACCGGTACGGCGGTGTGGCGAGCCGGGCCGACGCCGTACGGCTGTTCTGCGCCGACTCGGCCTGGTGGACGCAGCGGCTCGCCGCTGGCCCGGACCGGGCTGGCCGGTACACGTTGGCGGTTGCCCGGATCGCCGCCTGGTGCCGGCAGCTGGCCGGCGAGGAGCAGGCGTTGGCGCTGCTCTGCGAGCTACGCGGGCTGGACCCCCGGCTGCCCAGCTCGCGGGGCCAGCGGGAGTGGATGGCGACCTTCCGGGCCGCTCGACTGGACCTGGAACAGGCCCTGGACGCCGCGCTGACCGAGCCGGAGCCGGCCCTGGACTATCTGACCGGTCTGGACAGCGACGCCTATGCCACGGCGCTGAGCAGCCTCATCCACATGAGCGTCAATCGTGGGTTGCCGATGGGGCAGGCGGTGAACCGCGAACCAGAGCTCGTGCTGGCGGCGGCACGGTTGTTGAAGGGTCGGCAGGCGCGGGCCACCCGAGGCAGAGCGGCCGATGGCTGAGGCCGACGCCGCGCGGCGACTGCTGCGTCGACTCGTCGTCGAGCTACGGCGGCGGGGGCACGTGAGCTCGGAAGCGGCGACAGCCCTCGCCCTGCTCGCGTCCCGGCTGGGTCAGCGGGGTCTGGCGGCGTCCCTGACCGAGCTGGCCGTGCGGGGCGGGCAGGTGCCCGACTTCCGGATCAGCTGGCTGCGCCACCGGCTGGTGGGTGAGTGCCTCCCGGTTGGCCCCGGCCACGCCGAGACCCTGGCCCGGACCAGGGCGCAGGCGGTGGAGATGCTCGATGCCTTCTATCGGCACCATGTCGAGGCCGCCGACGCAGATCTGGTCAACGGCGCCGGCGGGGTCGTGATGAGCCTGTGGGACCTCGCCGACGAACCGACTCGCGCCAGGCTGGCCCAACCCATCACCGGGATCGCGCTGTCCATCATGGAGCAGGATTCGCCCGGTCTATACCACGGTCGCAGCGGTGGCATCCTGCTGTTGCGGATGCTGGGTCGCCGCTACGGCGAGGACCGGTTGGTAACCGCGGCGGTCGACGCGTTGCTACGGCATCTGGAACAGCTGAGCCCTGCCAGCCTCGACCGCGGCTGGTTGGGTGTCGGCGGTGTCACCATGTGTTACGGCCAGCCGGGAATGCTTACCGCGCTGGGGCCGGAGGTCGACCCGCTGGTGCTGGCGCGGTTCGTCGACGCGGCGATCACCGGCCCGGCCCTCGCCCGTCTGGACGGGCTGCTGGCCGACGCCGGGGCCGACATCTCGGTCTGCCACGGCCTGGCCGGGCTGAGCCTGGTCACCAGGTTCGCCCCCGGGTGGCGGGAACTGGTCGGTCCGGACCGCCGGGCCCGGCTGGCGGCCCGACTCGCGCACCACCTGGACCAGGCCGACGACCAGGCGGTGGCCGCCATCTTCGACACGCCTTTCCTGCTGTCGGTGATCGAAGGGACGCTCGGGGCGGCGCTGGCGCTGGCGGAGTGCGAGACGACGTCACGGCCCTGGTGGGGCGTCTGCGTGAGTCTCGGTGACGGGTCGGCCGCGGTGGCCGGCAGCCAAGCAGTAGGGAGCAGTCGATGACAGCCAACCTTCAGACCGAGGACAACGACTGCGGCGTGTCGGCACTCGTCGCCAGCCTGCGCCTACAGGGACACCAGTTTTCCGAGCCGCTGCTGCGGGATGCGTTGGCCACCCGGGGCGCCCTGTCGCTTCAGGACCTGCGGGACACCTGCGCGGCAGTGGTGGGCGTGCGCTACCGCGGCCGGCGGGACTTTCCGTTCGCCGAACTGACTCCGGGCACCATCGTCCACCTGCGTATGGATCACTTTGTGACGGTGGAGCGATGGCGCGGGCGGCGGGTACGGATCTTCGACCCATCGGTCGGGTACGGATGGCTGACCGAGGCCGCCTACCAGGAGCAGGCCAGCGGCTGGGTGCTGGCACCGGCCACTCCGGCACCGGCGGCGAACGCAACCCGACGTCCACGCGCGGCCACCCGGGCCGACTGGCTGTGGCCGATGCTGCGGTCCGGGCAGATCAAGTTCCGGCAGGTGGTGCCGGTCCTCGCGATGAGCCTGCTGCTCTACACCGGCCTGACCCTGCTCAACATGGTCCTGTTGCCCTACCTGAACGAGGTCACCGTCGCGGGTACGGTCGCCGCCGGCACCCTGGTCACCGTGTTGGTGGCGTTCAGCGTCGCAGCCAGCGCGCTGTTCTGGCTCCGGCATCGGCAACTCACCTCGCTGGGGCTGTCGTTCGACCGGGCGATGCTGCGTGAACTGATCGACCGCCTGACCCGTACGTCGGCGCGCACCGAGCTGACCTCGGGCGACGTGCTGCATCGGGTGCAGAGCGCCCGCGCCGTCCGGGAGGCCGGCACCGGCCTGGCGCTGTCGCTGTTCACCGACGCGGTCGCCGTGGTGATCCTGCTGGCGTTCATGGCGACGATGTCGCTGCCGCTGACCGGCGTGGTGGCCGGCGTGGCCGCGCTACACATCGTCCTGACGGTCCTCGGCCGGATCCCGATCAACAGGCGTTTCGAGGAGCAGCTGCAACTCGACGGTGAACTCCAGGATCTGCTGATCAGCGTCTCTCGCGGTCTGACCACCTACCGGGGGCTGGGAGCGGTCCGGCACCTGGAGGCCGAGCACGCCCAGCGGCTGGACCGGTTGCAGCAGTCGATCCGCGGGCTGGAGTACCGCTTGGCCTGGGTGTACGGGCCGAGCAACGCCCTGCGGTTCGCCGGGCTGTACGTGATTCTCGTGGTGGGTTCGGTGCTGCTGTCCGCAGGTCTGGTCAGCACCGGAGAGCTGTTCGGGTTCCTCACCCTCGGCGGTACGGTGCTGTTCTCGGTCACCGCCATCGCGCAGAGCCTCACCAACGCCGCCACGCTGGAACGGCAACTCCGCTACGTGACGAGTGTGTTCACGTTGCCCGTGATGGAACGGGGAACCCGCACCGAGCCGGTGCCGGCCGCGTCGGCAGTGGTGCTGGACGGGGTTCGGGTGCACCGCCCGAGGGAGCACTTCGACCTTCGGTTGGACCTGCGGGTGGAGCGGGGTGAAACGGTTACCGTCAGCGGTACGAGTGGGGTCGGCAAGTCGACCATGGCCCAGATCATCAGCGGCCTGGACCCGGTACCGACCGGCCAGGTGACCGTCTACGGCGTACCGATCGGCGACTGGGACCCGGATTGCCTTCGGCCGCTGGTGTGTTACGTACCGCCCCGGTCCGACTTCCTGCACACGACGATCCGGGAGAGCCTGTCCAGCGGCTCCACCGACGTCACCGACCAGGAGATCAACGACGTGCTCGCCGCGATGGAGCTGACCGAGGTGATGCGGCCCCTGCGGCTGGGGTTGCGTACCCGCCTGCGCATCAACGGTTCGACCTTCAGCGCGGGAGAGGTGCAGCGGTTCGCATTGGCCCGGGCGCTGCTGCGCCGGCCGTCGCTGCTGATCCTCGACGAGGCCACCAACTCCCTGGATCGGGATCTTGAGCTGCGGCTGCTCTCGGAGATGCAGCGCCGGGTCGAGACGCTTGTCGTGATCAGTCATCGCCCGATCGGTGACCACCTGGGCAGCCGTCACGTGCGGATCGTGCGCGACGACAGCGGCGTGTCCCGGCTCGAATCGGCGGCGGTCGCGGCGGTCGTCGGTGGCTGAGGGAGTAAGCGGCGTCCACGCCTACTGGCAGCTGCCCAGCCGGCTACCCCGGGCCTACCAGCAGCTGTCCCGGGCGACCTGGCTGCTGAGCATCCGCTCGTGGCAACGGCACGCCGGGCCGATCACGCTCTACGCCGACCCGCCGACCATGGAGTGGCTCGACCAACTCGGCTGGCTCAACTGCTACGACCAGACCGAGACGATCGACGACCGGGATCTCGACAAGCACTACGACCGGGTGGCCTGTTTCGCGCTGCCGAAGCTGCTCGCCCTGGAGCGGTATCCCGACGCGGTGCTGGTGGACACCGACGCCTACCTGTACCACCGGCTGCGGCTGCCGGCCACCGGCTCGGTCTTCGCACACCTGGAGCACGGCGCCGCCGACTTCTACTCCCGGCTGCGCGAACTGCGCAACCCCGCACAGGTGGAGCTGCCCGACTCGCTGCCGACGGTCGGCAACACGTCGTTGTTCCGGGCGGCCGATGCGGGCCTGGCCCGCCGGATCAGCCACGCCGGCCTCAGCTTCCTGGCCGGAAACCCGAGCACACCCGGCCGCGACGTCCACCTGCACATGACCGTCGCCGAGCAGGTGCTCGCCACCCACCTGACCACCGTCGCCGGGCAGCAGGTGGTCAATCTCTTCAATGCGTTGTGGTGCCCACGGACGCTGCGCTGGCTGACCGAGCCACCCCGCTTCGGCCACCTGTGGAACCTCAAACGCGGGGGGACCGCCGAGCAACTGCTGGCCGCGTACGTGGCGGTCACCCGAAAGCTGTGGAACGAGTACGGCGTCGACCCGGACCGGGTACGCGCAGTCTTGGAGCGGACATGATCTCGACCGACCTGCTCGACCGGCTGGCGAACACCGGCGCCGGGCTGACCCAGCCAGCCGGATCGACCGTATCGGGTGGGCATTCTCCGGACTGGGTGGTGGAGCCGGAGTCGTTGGCTCAGCTGACCACCCTGGTCCGGGTACTGCACGCAGCCGGCGCGGACTGGCGGGTGGACGCCCACGGTCGCAACTGGGGATACGACGATGCCCGGGTACGCGAGCCGGGGCTGATCGTCCGGATGGCCCGGCTGGATCGGTTGGATCTCGATGTCGACCTCGGCCTCGCCACGGTGCAGCCCGGGGTGACCTTCGCGCAGCTGAACGAGGCGTTGCGGCGGGCCGACGCCCGCTTCCAGCTGCCTGCGCCGGGCTCCGGCCCGCACACCTCGGTGCTCGGTAACGCGCTGGAACGTGGCCTGCTCGCCGGTCTCGGCGAGCGCGAACGCCACTGTAGGGACTTTCTCGTCCTGCGCCGCGACGGCGAACTCGATCGCCTGGGCTGGCCGGATGCCACCGACGACCGGGTCCGGCGGGCGCTGCCGTATCCACCCGGTCCGCACCGGCAAGGGTCGCTGTTCCAAACCTCCGGGTACGGCCCGGTGGTGGTGGAGCTGACGCACGTGCTGCCGCTGGCAACCGACCTGACGGCCACGCCGGTGTTGCTGGCCGGTGCCGAGCTGACCGAGGAACTGGTGCGGTGCTGGCGGGACGTGCTCATGGAGGAGCTGGTGACCTCCAGCATCCTTCTCTCGCCGGCCCGCCGCCGGGCTCAGGGCATCAGGGTCAGCCACGACGGGCTCGTCCTTGAACTGTGCGTCGGCGCCCGCTCGTCCGTGATGCTGCGGGCCAAGGTCGTCGACGTGCAGCGGTTGGCCCGTCAGCACGGGCAGCGGCTGGCCGTACGAGTCGTCGGCGGCCACGACGACCTGAGCATCCTCGGCGGCGACCAGAGCCAACCGGAGCTGGTGGGCAAACTCCCGAAAGGGCTGGAATGGCACACCGCGGCGTTACCGTTCGCCCCATCGGTGGTGGCAGCCTTCGCGCGGGCGGTACGGGCGGACCCGGTGCTGGCGGACATCCCGTGGACGCTGCGTCCGCTCGATTCCCGGGCGTTGGTCTGGTTGGCGCCGCTCGTGTACCGCAAGCAGGACTCGGACAGCGTCGCACTACTGCGGCGTCGGGTGGCCGCCGTTGCCCGGCTCCGCGATGAGTTCGCCGTTCCGGCCTACCGGTCCGGCGCGGTACGGAGCCACCGATGAGTCACGTTCTCATCGTCAGCGTCCACCGGATCCACACCGGCCGGTCCGGCGAGGCGGTCCACCTGCGCCAGCTCATTGAGGCGCTGCGCGCCGCCGGCGAACGCGTGACAGTCCTCGACGGTCCGATGGACCCGGGGACGGCCGGGGCCGATCACGGGGCCGGACTGCGGTCGATCGCCGAGCAGCTGGTCACCCTGTTGACGCGGGATCGGCCCGATGCCGCCCTGCTCTGGGGGCACCTCGGTGAGGAGACCGAGCTGGCGCGGCGGCTGGCAGCGGCGGACATACCGACCGTGCTGGAACATCCGGCCGCTGACCTTGAGCCGGTGCCGGAGACACTCCGGCTGGTTGACGAGGTGGTGGTGCCGTCCGAGTTCGCCCGGCGGCTGTTCCAGTCGCAGACCGGCCGTCAGGCCCGCGCGATCGAACCGTGCCTGCGTGGCTGTGCCTGCCCGCCGGCGACGTCCCGCGTACCGGTGTCCAAGGGGCCGTACCAGCTGACCTTCATCAACCCGGAGCCGGCCAAGGGGCTCGGGATCGTGATGCACCTCGTGATGGCCGCCAGCGGGGCGGGGCTGCCGTTCCGGTTCCGGTTCGTCGAGGGGCGGTGGACCAGGGAGCATCTCGCCCGGCTCGGCATCGGCCCCACCGACCTGCCCGGGGTGGAGATCGTCGAATACCGCGACGACACCTGTGCGCTCTACGCCGAGACCGACCTGTTGCTCGCACCGAGCCTGTGGCAGGAGAGCTTCGGGATGGTCGCCCGCGAAGCCGTGATCCACGGCGTGCCGGTGGTGGCAACCCGGGTCGGCGGTCTGCCACAGGCGGTCGGTGCCGGGGGACAGTGCCTGCCACCGCCGGCGTGGGAGGACGACTACCAGGTCCGGATGACCACGGCCGAGGTCAGGGCCTGGCTGGCGGCCGTGGTCACCGGGCTGCGCGGCGCTCACCGCCGTCAACCGGCGCTGCTGTCCCGCGCCACGTCGGACAGCGTCCGGGCGTACCGGGCGGTGCTCGGTTCGTCGCCGGGGTGAACGCGTCCGGTGGCACGGCTCACGGCGTCGGCGATCGCCGCTGCCGGCCTGCTCCAGCGTCGCTCGCCAGCCACCGCCCCCATCGTGGCCAGGTTCTCCGACTCGTCGCGTAGCCAGTCCTGCGGCCTGACAAGCAGCCGGTCCAACTCGGCCGGTGAGAAAAGGAGCCGAGAGGCCGTGCCCGGCGGCGGGGGCCAATCGGGCGCCGGCCGTCCGGGGCACGGCGCCAGCCGACGCACGGCCTCCTGGGCCAGCACACTCCAACCGTCGGCCGCACGGGCCAGCACCTGGGTGACGGGCACGTCCGCGTGGGGCGATCCGTCCGCCGCTGTGGTGAGCGCGTAGGTCCGGACCAGGTTGGGCAGCAGGTAGCGGTGCGGGCCGACGGTCTGCCGCGGCACCGGCGTCAGCAGGTGGCTGCCGACCAGCTCGTCCAGCGCCTGCATCGCCTCGCGGGGTGCCAGCCCCGCACAGATCGTGGGCGCCCAGTCCGGGACGGTGGCTGTCGGAAGTACGGCGAGCCGACGCAGCGCCAGGCTTGCCGCCGCGGTCAGCGCCCGGAATGACGGCGCCAGGTTGTCGCGCATCGACCCGTCCTCGGTACTCAGCGCGTCGAGCCGGTGCTGCGGGTCCCGCAACAGGGCCACCAGGTCGGCGGCCCACCGGCCCCGGTACATCCGGCAGGAAGCGAACCACAGGGCCAACGGCAGGCCGTCGCAGAGCACGGACAGCGCGCGGAGCGCGGCCGGCTCCGCCAACAGACGATCGGGGCCGAGATGAGCGGCGAGGACCTCCAGCCCTTGCGCCTGCGACAGCGGCGCCACCGCATGCCGGTGCGCCCCGGGAAGGTCGAGCTGCCAGCGGGCGGTGACCAGCACCGCGCAGCCAGCCCCCGCCGGCAGCAGCGGCAGCACCTGGTCGACCGCGCGGGCGTCGTCGAGCAGCAGCAGGCAGCGCCGCTCCGCGAAGAGGCTACGCAGCAGCGCCACCCGGGCCGTCCGCTCGGTTGGAATTGCCAGATCGGGGACGCCGAGCACACGTAGCAGTTCGTCGAGCATTTGGTCCGGGTGCTGCGGCTGCCCGCTGCCAGCGAGGTCGACGTACAGCTGGCCATCGGGGTAGGCGGCGGCGACGGTGTGGGCGACCTGGAGGGCCAGGGCAGACTTGCCGACCCCGGGCATGCCGTGCAGCAGAACGACCTGAGGGCCGACGTTGGCCGGCCGGTCCGGGGTGCCGCCCAAGCGCCTGACCAGGTCCGTCAGGTCGTCCTGGCGGGCTACGAAGAGCGACGACGCGGGCGGCAGTTGGGCTGGCCGGGGCCGGTCGGCGAAGCGCAGGGTCGGCACCGAACCGACCGTGACGTCGAGGCTCGGATCCTGCCGGAGAACAGCGTGTTCCAGATCGCGCAGGAGTGGGCCAGGGTCGAGGCCATGCTCGTCCCGCAGCAGCTGGCGACCGTGTCGAGCTACGCTGAGCGCCTCCGGCTGCCGGTCGCTTCGGTAGAGCGCCACCACCAGTTGGGCGCGCAGCAGCTCGCGCAACGGATGCTCGGCGACATACTGGGTCAACTCCGGGATCAGGTCGCGGTGGCAACCGAGCTCGAGCTCGATATCGAGCAGCCATTCCAGGTCGGCCAGCCGGGTCTCCTCCAGACCCGCACGGGTCGGGTCGACGAACGAGGCGAGGGCACCGGTCAGCGCCGGGCCGGTCCAGAGTGCCAGCGCGTCGCGCATGAGGGTACGGGCGTTGGGCAGCCGACCGTGGTTGCGCTGCGCCCGCGCCAACTCGGTGAGCCTGCTGTAGGCCGTCAGGTCGAGTTCGTGCGAGGCGAGGTCCAGCAGATAGCCGCCGGGCCTGGTGAGCAGCGGCGCCGGTGCGCCGTCGGTACGCCGCAACGTCCAGCGCAGCGCCGAGATCTCGGACTGAATCTGCGCCCGTGCCGTGGCTGGCGGCGTGCTTTCCCAGATCGCCGTGGTCAGCTGGTCGACCGACACCACGCGGTTGGCGTTCAGGAGGAGGTAAGCGAGCACCGCACGGCGGCGGGGCCGCGCCACGTCGACCGGCTCACTATCCACAGCTGCGCCGACCGGACCAAGCACCGTGAAGCGCAGCGTCATCGTGCTGCCCGGGTGCTCCGTCGAAGACCGCGAACCGATTCTGGTTGGGTGACGATTGCTGAGGACGGGACCGTGTGCACCGGGGCTCCTGGATCGGTTGGGCGGCGTCGCTTAATCCGTCGCGCAACGCCCGGTCGAGGCCGATGGCCCCGCGCCCTCCGATGGAGTGCCAGCGAAGGCCGGTGGATCGGACACGACACGGATGCCACTGCGCTTTTCGGGTGTCCGTGCGGCAGAAGGGTATGGCGATTGACGTACATCCCGGGTACAAGCGGCGTACAAGCTCGGCGGAACCCTAACCTTCTGATTCGTAGCGTTCGAGGCGGCGACGTGTCTCCTCGGCGGCGGGGTCACCCACGTCCTCGTAGATCCGCACGGCCTGACGCCAGGCGGCGGAGGCGGCGGCCCGGTCGCCCATCCCATCCCGGGTGTCTCCGAGCCGGATGAGAGTTTCCGCCTCGTGATACCGGTCGACGGAGTCGCGGAAGAGTTGGATCGCCTGCTCGTAGCAGTCGGCCGCGCGGTCGCGATCACCGAGGCGGTCGTAGGCGAAGCCGAGGCTGTCCAACGTGGCGGCCTGGCCGTTGCGGTCATCGCTCCGTCGTTGCTGAGCGAGTGCCTCCGTGCAGCTCTCGATGGCCTGGACATAGTCGCCGTTGGCGGCCAGCAGCCAACCGATCGCGTTGAGCGTCCGGGCTTCCCCCGACCGGTTGCCGACCAGCCGGTACAGCCGCAGCGCCTCGCGACCGTGGGTGAGCGCCTCGTCGATCCGGCCGTCCAGGTAGCAGAGTTCGCAGTAGTTGTGCAGCGTCTGGGCCTGACCGGTGGGATCGCCGAGGCGCTCGTGCAGCTCAAGTGCGCGCTTCAGCCGGTGCTCGGCGGTGTCGTGGTCGCCGAGTCGGGTCAATGCCCGGGAGAGCAGCCGGTTGGCTGCGGCCTGCCCGGCGAGGTCGTCTATCTTTTCTGCCGCGGCCAGCGCGACCAGTTGGGTGGCGAGCTGGTCCTGCCACAGGCCACGCGGCGCCAGGAAGGTGTTCAACGCCCAGGCGATCTGCCAGGCGTACGCCTCGAAGCCGTTCTCGGCGGCCTGCTGGACCACCCGCATCAGCACCCGGTGCTCCGCGGTGAACCAGACGAGCGCGCCGTCGTGATCGGTCACCGGCCGTCTGGCCGGTACGGGCAGCGGTGGCACCGGCTCGATCGGGGGCCACTGCGGTTGGAGCAGCAGGGCGGCCGGATAGGCGTCGTGCAGATAGTGGTCGTACAGGCGCGCTCGGGCCGCCTCGTGTTCGTCGGCGCGCTCCGGGGACTCCGCGAGCTCGGCCGCGTAGACCCGCAGAAGATCATGGAAGGCGTAGCGGCCGGGCGTGTGCTCAGCCAGCAGATGGAGCCGGGTCAGCTCCCGCAGTCGCGGCGTGACGGCCGCGGTCGACACGCGGGCGAGCGCCGCGGCTGCGGCGGGGGTCAGGTCGGGGCCCGGATGGAGCCCCAGCAGGGCGAACAGCCGGGCGGCGTCCTGCCCCAGGGCCAGGTACGACCAGGAGAAGACGCGCCGTACGTCGCCGTCGGCCAACGCGTCGAGCCTCGCCTCGGCCGAGTGCAGTTCGGCGGCGATGGCGTCGAGCGGAAATGTGGGATGGGTGGCGACGCGGGCCGCCACTATCGACAGTGCCAGCGGGAGTCGGCCGGTGGCCTCGACGATGTCGGCCACCGCGGCCGGCTCGGAGGCGAGCCGGCTGGCGCCGAGCCGGCTGGCGAGCAGGCTCGTCGACTCATCGGCGGTGAGCACGCTCAGGGTCAACGGCGCCGCGCTCTCGGTGGCGATCAGGCCGCCGAGCCGGTCGCGGCTGGTGACCACGACCATGCAGCCGCCGGCACCGGGCAGCAGGGCGCGAACCTGGGCGGAGTCGCGAGCGTTGTCGAGCACCACGAGCATCCGGCGGGAGGCCAGCAGGCTCCGGTAGAGACCCGTCCGGGCCTCCAGGTCGGAGGGTATCCGGGCGTGGGGTACGCCGAGCGCCTCGAGGAAGCCGGACAGGGCGTCGGGCGGCGACACCACCCCGGCTTCGTCGTACCCGCGAAGGTTCACGTAGAGCTGGCCGTCGGGGAAGCGGTCGGCCACCCGGTGCGCCCAGTGCAGCGCCAGGGCGGTCTTGCCGACTCCGGCCATGCCGGACACCACGGCGATGACCACTGTCGTAGGCGCCGGTGCCCCGCTGTCCAGGAGAGCGTCGAGCCTGGCCAGTTCGACGCCGCGGCCGACGAACTCCGGCACCGCACGCGGCAACTGTTCGGGGCGTTGGATGAAAGGCCGTGGTGTCGTGACCGATGCCGGCCCGTTCGGCTCCGGTGGCGGGTGCGCTGCCAGTCCCGGGCGGTGATGCAGGATGTCGTCGTACAACTTGGTGAGCTCCGGCACGGGATCGAGGCCGGTCTCCTCCGCCAGCACCTGCCGAGCCTGCCGGAAGGTATCCAGTGCGCCGGCCACGTCTCCGATGCGGTAGAGGCCCACCATCAGCTGCCCCCACGCCCGCTGCCGCAGCGGGTGTCGGTCGAGCAGGGCACGCAGCCGGCGTACCACCTCGGCCGGCGCACCGAGCGCCAACAGCGCCCCGGCGTAGTCCTCCTCGGCGAGCAGCCGGCGCTCCTCCAACTGCGCCACCCGCCGGGACAGCGCCGGACGCAGCGGCAGGTCGGACAGCGCGTCCCCACGCCACAGTCCCAGCGCCGCGGCGAGTTCGGCCTCGGCCCGGTGCGCATCCGAGGCGGCGAGGGCGTCGCGGCCCCGCGCCACCGCGGCGTCGAACAGGTCGAGATCCCGTTCGCCTGGCCCCACCCGCAGCAGGTAGCCGCCGGCCGCAGCGGTCACCCCCTCCCAGGACGTCCCGCCGCCCAGCGACTGCCGCACGCCGCGTACGTAGGTGCGCAGGTTCGCCGCGGCCGATGCCGGCTGATCGTCGCCCCACAGCATCGACGTCAACTCGTTGGTGCTGACGATCTCGTTCGGACGCAGCAGCAGAGTGGCCAGGAGGAGGCGTTGTTTCACCGAGCCCAGCGGAACCGGCTGGCCATCGCGGTAGACGCGGATCGGGCCGAGGAGGTCGAAACGCACAAGCACCTCAAACGTGGGCGCTGTCACCGGGTGCACCGTACCCCGATGACGGGGGCGAGTTGGTGGTCCATACGTCAGTTGTGCCGCGATTGTATGGGCCCCACCGTATCGTTCCGCGGTCCACACCTCCGCGCCGGAGACCGCCCGCCGTGACCGAGCGGGAGTACGGTCACCGGCCTCGGACACGGCGCGGCGATGTGACGTGGGGCGGGTCGTCGTCACCCGCCGCCGTCAGTTGAACAGCCGGTCGAGCGCTTTCTGTTCGAGGTCGCGCCAGCGCTGGACGTCCTTCAGCGCCTTGGCGATCTCCTTCTCGTCGAGGTGGTGGGCGCCCTCCTCGCGGATGCACGCGACGTTGAAGGGCCGGCCGACCGACGGCGAGGTCAGGTCCAGCGCCTCCAGCACCCGTATGACGCCCACCACGCCGTACTCGACCGTACGGGTGGTCATCCGGAAGTGGGACAGCAGCGCGCCGGCCTGCTGGGCCATGGGCGCGCCGGAGCCGATGGCGTGGAAGCCGACGTCCTCGTAACGGCCGATGAGCCCGTTGGGGTTGATCTCCACGATCCACGGCGCGCCCTGGCTGTAGCCGGCCGCGAGCAGGTACGCCGACACTCCGCCGCCGTCGTCCTCGCCGGGCACGTCCGGGATGTAGTTCTCGTAGTGCTTCCTGAAGATGGGCAGGACGCGCTCCTGCAACTCGTCGCCGATGTCGGGTGCTTCGAGGATGGCGGTGGCGGAGTCCTGAAGGAGGGGGCGCAGGTCGTTGAGTACTCCCCGCGCGCCGCTGCCGCCCCAGGCGGCGCAGGAGCCCAGCGGGTGTAGCTTCTGCGCGGGAAAGCTCAGACCGCGGTCGCTGTCGGTGATCTGGGAGTCCGCGCCGATCACCACCCCGTCGCTGCAGACAACGGCGAGTACGACGGTCATGGGTCCTCCTGGGCGGGGGTAGGGGTACGGCGCGAGGTACCCGTCATCCCGCCTGCCTACACCCCGCCAGTTGTCGACCCCGCCGAGAGTTCATGATCCGGGCAACTTCCCTGCTCCTGCTGTATCCGGCCCGGTTGAGGCAGCAGTATCAGGGAAGTTGCCCGGATCTTGGTTTCGGTAGGGGAGCGTCGTCGGGGTCGGGTGAACTGGTGCGGTGGTGGGTCCCGTCGAGGGCGACTCAGTTGGCGACGGCTGTCGCCACGGCCTGCTCCAGGATGTCGAGGCCCTCGGCCAGTTCGCCGTCCGTCAGGGTCAGGGGCGGCATCAGCTTCAGCACTTCGTCCGTGGAGCCGGACATTTCCACCAGCAGTCCACGGGCGAACGCCGCCTGGGCGGCCCGTCGGGCCAGCTGCGGTTCCCGGAAGACCAGACCCCACACCAGGCCCCGACCACGTGAGGTGGCGATGTGTGCCTGGTGTCGACCGGCGAGTTCCGCCAACCTCGCGTCGAGCAGGATGTCCCGTTCCGCTGTCTGCTTCTCCAGTTTGCTGTCGACCCAGAATTCCTTGAGAGCGGTGGCTGCGGTGACGAAGGCGAGGTTGTTGCCGCGGAAGGTTCCGTTGTGCTCACCGGGTCGCCACACGTCGAGTTCGGGGCGGAAGAGAGTGAGGGACATCGGCAGGCCGTATCCGCTTATCGATTTGGAGAGGCAGACGATGTCAGGGGTGATGCCGGCGTGCTCGAAGCTGAAGAACGGGCCGGTGCGGCCACAGCCCATCTGGATGTCGTCGACGATCAGCAGCACGTTGCGGCGGGCGCACAGCTCGGCGAGGTCGGCGAGCCAGTTGGTGTGGGCCGGGTTGATGCCGCCTTCGCCCTGCACGGTCTCCACGATGACGGCGGCCGGTAGGTCCATGCCGCTGCTGTTGTCGGCGAGCATGGTGTCGAGCAGGGTGAGCCCGGATATCTGACCACCGGCGAAACCGTCGTACGGGATGCGCCAGGTGTTGCCGAGTGGGACGCCGGCGCCGGCGCGCAGGGTGGCGTTTCCGGTGACGGCCAGGGAGCCGAGTGACATGCCGTGGAAGGCGCCGGTGAAGGCGACGACGGTGTGGCGCCCGGTCACTTTGCGGGCGAGTTTGAGAGCGGCCTCGACGCTGTTCGTTCCGGTGGGCCCGGTGAACTGCACGCGGTAGTCCAGGCCACGGGGGACGAGTACCTGCGAGGCGAATTCGGTGAGGAAGTCCTGCTTGGCGGCGGTCAGCATGTCGAGACTGTGGGTGACTCCGTCCCGCTCCAGGTAGTCCAGCAGGGCTCGCTTGAGGATCGGATGGTTGTGGCCGTAGTTGAGGGCGCCGGCGCCGGCGAAGAAGTCAAGGTACGCGCGGCCGTCGTCGGTGAACAGTCGGCTGCCACGCCCGTGGTCGAACACGACCGGCCAGCTCCGGCAGTAACTACGTACCTCGGACTCGATTGTCGGGGCGATCATGATTTCTCCTCGAAGTTGGAGCTGCCCGTCCACCACGGTCTCGGAATCGCGTCGATGTAGGTGTCTGCCTCCACGGCGCTGAGCCGCCGGGCCGCGGCGGCGGGACGTCGTCCGCCGCCCCGCCGCGCACCGTGTTCGGCGCGGCGGCGGGGCGGCGGGGCGGCGGGCAGTGCGGTGCGGTGCGAACACCGGCCGTCAGGCCGCAGCCATCTGCTCCCGCAGGCTGCGCGGTCGCATGTCCGACCACACCTTCCCGATGTGATCCAGGCACTCCTGCTTCGACCCGGACGTCCCTTCGGCGGTCCAGCCGAGCGGCAGTTCCCGGTCGGCCCACCAGATCGAGTACTGCTCCTCGTCGTTGCGCACGACGCGGTAGACACCGTCGTCAGTCATGGCCCCTCCGGCATGGTCGGGTGATCCGAATAGCTGAGCCCGATATTGCCGGGCACGCCCACACCGTCCGTAGAGACGAACACGCAGACGCGTCGTGCGGCTCCGTCCCTGTTCCACGGTCCGCACCTCGCGCAGGCTCTGGGGTCACGGCCGATCGCCACCTGGAAGGGGGCTCGGCATGACCGAGCGACGCCACCTGATCTCCATCGACGACCTTCCCGACGACCAACTGCGCTGGATCGTCCAGCGCGGCGCCGAGTACTCGCGCGGTACCGCGGGAGCCGACCAGCCCCTGAGCGGGGCGGTCGTCGGCGTGCTGTCCCGCAAGACGTCCACCCGTACCCGGACCGCGTTCTCCGCCGGTGCGCTGCGTCTCGGCGCCAGCCTGATCTCGTACGGCCCGAACGACCTGCAACTGGCCACCGGCGAGTCGGTGGAGGACACCGGCGCGGTGCTGTCCGGCATGCTCGACGTCCTGGTCGCCCGCACCGTCGGGCCGGAGTCCGAGCTGCGCGCGTACGCCGCGCAGAAGCGCATGTCGGTGATCAACGCGATGAGCGCGGTCGAACATCCGACGCAGGCCCTTGCCGACCTCACCACGATCCTCCGGCACTTCGGCCGGGTCGAGGGCGTGCGGGTGCTGTATGTGGGGGAGGGGAACAACACGGCCTCGGCGCTGACCCTCGCGCTGTCCCGGTACCCCGGTGCCGAGCTGCACCTGCGTACCCCGGCCGGGTACGGCGTGGAACAGCGCTACCTCGACCAGGCGGCGGTGTCCGCCCGGCGCAGCGGCGCGCGCGTCGAGCAACGGCACGACGTGTCGGACCTGCCGCCGGTAGATGTCGTCTACACCACTCGTTGGCAGACCACAGGTTCGACGAAGCCGACGCCCGACTGGCGTACCGAGTTCGCCCCGTTCCAGGTCAACGAGGCGCTCATGGCCGCCTGCCCGGACGCGATCTTCATGCACGACCTGCCGGCGCACCGGGGCGAGGAGGTGACCGCCGGGGTGCTCGACGGACCCGACAGCATCGCCTTCGCCCAGGCCGAGAACAAGTACCACAGCGCCCGGGCGGTCCTGGAGTGGTGCGCCGCCGACCGGCCGAGCGGCGGAGCGGGGCTGTGACCAGCTTTCTCGACGACATCCTGACCCACGCCACGACCCGGCCCGACGCGCCGGCGATCGTCACCCCGGACACCGCGCTGTGCTACGAGGACTTCGCCGCCCGGACCGACCGGCTGGCCCGGGCGCTGGTCGCCCGGGGCGTCGGCCCGGAGCAGGTCTGCGCGGTCATGGTCGACCGAGGTCCGGAGGCCGTCATCGCGATGGCGGCGGTGCTTCGGGCCGGCGGCGCCTTCCTCACCCTCAACACCGAGCTGCCCGATCAGCGGCTGGCGGCGATGGTCCGTACCGCCGGGGCCCGGTTCCTGGTCACCACGCCGTCCCGGGCCGGGCAGCACGACCTCGCCATCGACGGCCCCACCGTGTTCGTCGACGCGCCTGACGTGCCGGCGCCTCTGCGACCGGTGTCGCCCCGATCGCTGGCCTACGTCAGTCACACCTCCGGTTCGTCCGGGCCGCCGAACGCGGTACTGCTGGAACACCGCGGCGTCACCAACTACCTACGGTTCATCGTCGACGACTACCGACTCGGGCCGGACACCGTGGTGCTGCAACTCGCGCCGTTCGGGTACGACGCCTCGATCCGCGACACGTTCGCCCCGCTCGTCGCCGGCGGGCAGGTGATCCTGGTGCCGCGCTCCACCCTGTTGCGCGCCGGTGAGTTCGTGGCGGCCCTCCGCAGGTGGGGGGTGAACACGATTCTGTCGGCCACCCCGACCTTCCTGACGTCGCTGCGGCGCAGCGATCTGCCAGACCTGCGGTTGACCGTGTCCAGCGGTGAGTCGCTGCGACCGTTCCTCGTCGCCGGCGGCCGGGACTTCGTGCGCGGACGAATGATCAACCAGTACGGCCCGACCGAGACCACGATGACCTCGACCCGCTTCGACGTGCCGCCGGTCGCGGACACGACTGTCGACCTGATCGGGACACCTATCGACGGTGTCAGCGTGCACCTGCTCGACGACGAGCTGCACGCCGTGCCCGACGGCGCTGTCGGTGAGGTGTGGATCGGTGGATGTGGTGTCGCGCGAGGGTACAGCGGCCGGCCGGCGCTCACCGCGGACCGGTTTCTGCCGGATCCGCACGGCGCGCCCGGCGCGCGCATGTACCGCACCGGGGACCTGGCGCGTCGGCTGCCCGACGGTGGCCTGGTGTACCTCGGTCGCGTCGACCGGCAGATCAAGGTCCGTGGTTACCGGATCGACCCGGCCGAGATCGAGGGCGCGTTGCTGGCCCATCCCGCCGTCACCGGCGCGGTGGTCACCGCGGGTACCGATGCCGGTGGTCGGGTCTTCCTCATCGCGCACGTCGCCGCCGGGCCGGCGCAGGTGACGGACGCGGCGCTGCGTGCCCACCTGGCGATGACGTTGCCCCTTTACATGATCCCCCGACGGTTCGCCCGGATCGACCGCCTGCCGACGACGGTCAGCGGCAAGACCGACCGCAGGGCGGTCACCGTGGACGGGCCATGAGGACGACAGGCGTCGGGCCCACCCTCGCGGACGTGCGCCTGGCCGCCGGCCGGATCAGCGGCCTGGTGGATCGCACCCCGGTGCTGGCGCTGGATTCGCGGGTGCTGGTCAAGGCCGAGCATCGCCAGCGCGGCGGCTCGTTCAAGATCAGGGGCGCGGCGAACGCGATGCTGGCCCGGTACGCGGACGAGGTGGTGGCGGGTTCCTCCGGTAACCACGGCATTGCGGTCGCCATGCTCGGTGCCGCGTTGGGCATCAGGGTGACGATCGTGATGGCCGCCGGGGCCAGCGACGGCAAGGCCCGGACGATCCGGGCGCTCGGCGCGAGCGTGGTCCAGGTGACCGGCGGCGTGGTCGAACGGGACCGCCGGGCCGCGGACATCGCCGCGGCGACCGGGGCGGTTTTCGTGCCCTCCTCCGACGACGAGTTGGTGGTGGCCGGGGCCGGCACCGTCGGGCTTGAGGTGCTCGAACAGGTGCCGAGCGTCAGCACGATCTTCGTGCCGACCGGCGGTGGTGGCCTGCTGGCCGGCGTCTGCCTGGCCGCGTCGGCGCTGTCCCGGCGGGTGCGGGTGGTCGGGGTGGAGCCGATGTCCGCACGCCGCTACGCCGTTTCCGTCGCTGAGGGTGCGCCTACCGAACTGCCACCGTCTATGACGATCGCCGACGGCCTGCGCGGGCAACGACCGGGTGTGGTTCCCTGGCCGATCATTCGGCACCGGGTCGACGATCTGATCGGCGTGACCGACGAGGCGATCACCCACGCGCTGGGTGTCCTTCGCCGTGCCGGGGTCAGCGCGGAACCAAGCGGTGCGGTAGCGCTGGCCGGCGCGCTACGGCGCGAATCTGCCGACCGTGCGGTGGTGATCGTCTCGGGTGGAAATGGCGCGACCGGCAGCAGCGGTACGAGGCAAACAAAAGAACCCCCGGCAGAACTGCTGCCGGCGTCAACCGGTGAGTCTGCATGTTCTTCCCTGCGCTGTCCCGCTGGTGCGGAGGAATCTCGTAGTAGGCGCATCGCGGCGGATGCAATTCGAGGAGCGGCTCTATGACCGAACAAACCCCCACCGGGTCAGGAGTGCTGGCGACCATCGGAGCGACACCGATCGTCGAGCTGGTGAAGCTCGACCCCGAGAGTCCGTTCAGGACGTTCGCTAAGTTGGAGTCGCACAATCCAGGCGGCAGTATCAAGGACCGCTCGGCGCTGGAGATGCTGCGAGAACGCATACGCGACGGGCGGCTCGTACCCGGACGATCGGTGGTGATCGAGTCCAGTTCCGGAAATCTAGGAATCGGGCTCGCGCAGGTCTGCGGGTACTACGGAATTCGCTTCATCTGTGTGGTCGACCCGCGCACCAACAAGGACAACATCGCCATCATGCGGGCGCTCGGCGCGCAGGTCGAGGTGGTCACCGATGTTGACCCGGCCACCGGAGAGTACCTGCCCGTTCGCATCCGTCGGGTGCGTGAACTCGTCGCGACGATCGATCACGCCTACTGCCCGGACCAGTATTCGAACCCGCTCAACCCGCAGGCGCACCGTACGACCGTACGAGAGATCGTGCGGGCCCTGCCGGAAGTCGACTACCTGTTCTGCGCCACGAGTTCCTGCGGCACCCTGCGGGGGTGCGCCGAATACATCCGGACGCACCAACTGCCGGTGACCATCGTGGCGGTGGACGCCCTGGGCAGCGCGATATTCGGCCCAGCGGTCGGGTGGCGGATGATTCCCGGCCACGGCGCATCGGTGCGTCCGAAGCTGTACCGCAACGACCTGGCTGACGTCGTGGTCCGGGTCGACGATCTCGACGCGATTGTGGCGTGCCGCCGATTGGCCGCCCGTGAGGCGATTCTCGTCGGTGGCTCGTCGGGTGCGGTCGTGGCGGGCCTGGATCAGATGCGCGATCAGATCCGACCCGGGGCCACCTGCGCGATGGTCTTTCCCGACCGCGGTGAGCGGTACCTCGACACCATTTACGACGACGACTGGGTCATGCGGTACTTCGGCGACGTGTCGCACCTGTGGACCAAGCCCGACCTGGAGGCGGCGCCATGTTGATTCTGGGAGCAGGCGAGGTCCGTGCCGTCCTCGACGGGGGCGAGCACGACGTGGTGTCCGCGGTGGAGGCGGCGTACCGGTCGCACGCGACGGGCCGTACGCGGGTACCGCAGTCGGTCTTTCTCCGCTTCCCCGACGGAGAGCGCGAGCGGATCATCGCGCTACCGGCCTATCTGGGCGGTGCGACGCCGACCTGCGGGGTGAAGTGGGTGTCCTCCTTCCCCGGCAACCTCGACCGGGGGATGCACCGGGCGTCGGCCGTGATGATCCTGAACTCGGTGCACACCGGCGTACCGGAGGCGATCCTCGAAGCGTCGGCGATCTCGGCCGGGCGGACGGCCGCGAGCGCCGCCCTGGCCGCGTCCACGCTCTCCTCGTCCAGCCCGGAATCCGCGGTGACGCTCGTCGGCTGCGGCCCGATCAACTTCGAGGTGCTGAGGTATCTGCTCACCGTGCTGCCGACGCTGGACACGGTGACCCTGTACGACCTCAGCGCCGAACGGGCGCACTCCTTCGCCGCCGAGGCCCGGTCCGCCTGGCCGACGTTGAAGATCGACGTGGCCGAGCACCCGGCCGACGCCATGGCCCGCCACAAACTGGTCTGCCTGGCGACGACGGCGAGCGCCCCGCACCTGGGTACCGAACACTGCCGCCCGGGGACGCTGGTGCTGCACCTGTCCCTGCGTGACCTCACCACCGAATCGATCCGCGCCAGCGTCAACATCGTCGATGACGCGGACCACGTGTGCCGGGCCGCGACCTCGCTGGACCTGGCCCAACAGGAAGCTGGCCACCGCGACTTCATCGCCGCCTCGCTCGGCGAGGTCCTGGTGGCCGGCGAGCGGTACGTCAGAAGCGACGACGCCGTGACGGTGTTCTCCCCGTTCGGACTCGGCTGCCTGGATCTGGCGGTGGCCGACCTGGTCCGACGTTCGGCGTCGGCCCGCAGCCTGGGCACCACATTGGACGACTTCCTACCGACGAAGCAGCAGGTGTGCGCATGACTGACATCCTCGAAACCGACAATCAGCTTCGACTGTCGTTCGAACAGGAGCAGCTGTGGTTCCTCGACCAGGTGCGGTCCGGCACCCAGGAGTACCTGTTGCACTGGGGATTCCGACTGCGCGGGCCGCTGAACCGGGGGGCGCTGACCGCCGCCTGCACTGACATCGCCGGCCGGCACGAGATTCTGCGTACCCGCTACGCCACGGTCGACGGGCAACCGGTGCAGATCATCGACGAGCCGGCGGCGGCCGACCTCACGGTGGTCGACCTCACCGGGTACTCCGCCGCCGAACAGGACCGACGGGTACGGGAGATCGGCGAGGCGGCGGTCACCACGCCGATCGACCTGCGCGAATCGGCCCCCTGGCGGCTCACCCTCGTGCAGCTGTCCCCCACTGACGCGATCTTGGTGATCGTGGTGCATCACATCGCCTTCGACGGCCCGTCGCTGGGCATCCTCGCCCGCGAACTGGGCGTGCTCTACGCGGCCCACGCCGCCAGCGAGCAGTCGCCGCTGGAGCCGCTTGACCTTCAGTACGCCGATTTCGCCGACTGGCAGCGGAGCCGGTGGGACGCGAACGACGCGGCGTTCGTCCGGCACCTGAACTACTGGCGTGAACGACTGGCCGGGCTGCCGTCACTGGAACTGCCCACGGACCGGCAGCGCCCCGCCACCTGGGAGCCGGCCGGCGACGTGGTGGCGTTCGCCGTGCCGGCCCCGTTGGCGGCCCGGCTCAGTTCCCTGGGACGCACCGCCCGGGCGACCCCGTTCATGGTGTTTCTGGCCGCCTACCAGCTCCTGATCAGCCGTTACGCGGACCAGCTCGACTTCGGTGTCGGGGTGTCGACAAGCGGGCGGAACCGGGTCGAGCTGGAGCCGGTGATCGGCTCCCTCGCGCAGACGGTGGTGCTGCGGACCGATCTGTCCGGCGACCCCACCTTCGTCGAGCTGCTCGGCCGGGTCCGCGAGACGGCCCTGGACGCCTTCGAGCACAAGGACGTACCCCTGCAACGCCTGGCCGCCGAACTGTCCCCGGACCGCGGCCTGTCCCGCAACCCGCTCTTCCAGGTCGGGTTCGCGGTCCTCAACGGCCAGGGCGAGCCGCTGAGTCTGCCCGGCATCGAGGTCGACTGGGTGCCGACCCCGGTACGCAGTGCCACCTTCGACATGTCGATGCAGATGACCGAGGAGCCGGACGGTTCCTGGGTCGGCCGGATCACCTATCCGACCGCGCTGTTCGACCGGACCCGGATCGAGCGGATCGCCGACAACTACCTGGCGCTCCTGGAGAAGCTGGCGGCGGCCCCGGACACACCGCTGCGCGAGGTGCCGACGGTGACGGCCGTGGAACAGCGGCAACTGCTCGGCTGGTGCCCCGCACGGCGCGGCGCGACCGACGCGCTGTTGCCGGAGCTGTTCCGGGCGCAGGCCGACGCCACGCCGGACGCGGTGGCCGTGGTCTGTGGGGACGTCGAGCTGACCTATGCCCAGCTGAGGTCCCGGGCGGACGGCCTGGCCGGCTTCCTGCACACCCGGGGAGTCGGCGCGGAAACCGCCGTCGGTGTCGCCCTGCACCGCGGTACCGATCTCGTGGTGGCGCTGCTCGGTACGCTCACCGCCGGCGCGGTCTACGTCCCGCTCGCACCCGACCTGCCTGACGAGCGGCTCGAATTCATGATCGACAACGCGGGTGTCGAACTGGTGCTCACCGACACGGCCCTGCGGCAGCGGATTCCTCAGCAGTCCCCGGTGGTGGTGCTCGACGAGCAGTGGGACGACATCGCTCGCGCCACACCACTACCGTCACCGGTGGCGCTCGACGCCGCGAACGCCGCCTACGTCATGTACACGTCCGGGTCCACCGGTCGCCCCAAGGGCGTCGTGATCAGCCACGACGGGATCCGGAACCGGGTGCTGTGGGCGGTGGACGAGTTCCGGCTCACCAGTGCCGACCGGGTCCTGCAGAAGACGACCATCGGGTTCGACGCGTCGATGTGGGAGTTCCTGGCACCGCTGGTGTCCGGCGGTTGTGTGGTGATGGCGCCGCCGGCCGCGCACCGCGACACCGCCGTGATGGTCGGTGCGCTCGCCGCGTACCGGATCACGGTGGTGCAACTCGTCCCGTCCGTGTTGCGCACCGTGGTCGAGGAGCCGGAGCTGGCCGCCTGCGACGCGCTGCGGCTGGTGTGCTCGGCCGGCGAGCCGCTGCCGACCGAACTGTGCGAGCGCCTGCTCGGCGTGCGGGAGGTGGAGCTGTACAACACCTACGGCCCGACCGAATCCTCGATCGACGTGACCGCGTGGCGCTACCGGCGGGGCGGCACCGACGGTACGGTTCCGATCGGTGCCGCGCTGCCCGGCGTCGACCTGTACGTGGTGGACTGCGCCGGCCGGCTCGCGCCCATCGGCGTACCCGGCGAGTTGCGTATCGGCGGTGTCGGCCTCGCCCGTGGTTACGCCGGGCGCGGCGACCTCACCGCCGAACGGTTCACCCCGAACCCCTTCGCCACCCGGCCCGGCCAGCGGTGGTACCACACCGGAGACCTGGCCAGATGGCGTGACGACGGGGTCCTGGAGTTCCTCGGCCGCCTCGACGCGCAGGTCAAGGTGCGGGGGGTGCGCGTCGAACCGGGCGAGGTGGAGGCCGCGCTCCGGTCGCACCCGTCGGTCGCGGCGGTCGTGGTCACCTCCTACCGGTCCGTCAGCGGTGACCTGGAGCTCGCGGGCTACGTGGTGCCGGCCGCCGGGGCGACTGTGGAAACCGACGAGCTGTCCGGATTCCTCGGCGCCCGGCTTCCCGCCGCGATGGTCCCCGCCAGCATCGTCCCGCTGGCCGCGCTCCCGTCGCTGCCCAACGGAAAGGTCGACCGTTCGGCGCTGCCGGCCCCCGGCACCCGCCCACCCGGCGACGACCCGGATCACGTCGCGCCCGACGACGTGGCACCCGACCACGTCGCCCCCCGGACGGAGACCGAGCGGGCCGTCGCCACGCTCATGAGTGAGCTGACCGGGGTCGAGCGGATCGGCGTGTCCGACGACTTCTTCACGCTGGGCGGGCACTCGCTGCTGGCGATCCGGCTCGCGCACCGGTTGCGCCGCAGGTTCGGGCTGGAGCTGACGGTGGCCACCCTGTTCGAAGGACGGACCGTGGAGCGGGTCGCCGCGGCGATCGACGCGGACACGACACCCGACAGCGAGCCGCAGATCGTGCCCGTACCCCGTGATAGCGCCCTGCCGACCTCCTTCGGCCAGCAACGACTGTGGTTCCTGGACCAGCTCGAACCGGGCAGCGCGGAATACCTGATCCCGATGGTGTACCACCTCACCGGAAAGCTCGACACCGCGACGCTGCGCCGCGCGGTGGAGCAGGTCAGCGCCCGGCACGAGGTGCTGCGCACCCGGTACGTCGGGGACAGCGGTGTCCCGCGGCAACTCGTGGATCCACCCGGCCCGGTGCCCTTCGACGTGGTGGATCTGACCGGCACCGCGGATGCCGCGCAGCGCGCCAGGACGATCATCGAAGCGGCGAGCGCCCGTCCGTTCGATCTCACCCACGAGCGTCCGCTGCGGGTCACGGTGGTGCACACGGCGGTCGACGAACACCTGGTCGCGCTGACCCTGCACCACATCGCTTTCGACAACTGGTCGCTGGGCATCTTCCTGCGTGAGCTGAACGAGGCGTACGCGGCGGAACTCGCCGGTGCCCCCTGGTCGACGCAGCCACTCCCGGTGCAGTACGCCGACTTCGCCGCCTGGCAACGCGACCGGCAGGCCGACGGCACCATCGGCAACCAGATCGAGCATTGGCGAAGCCGGCTCACCGGACTCGTGCCGGTCGAGCTGGCCCCCGACCGGCCCCGCCAGCCCGGGCGTGACCTGCGCGGCGAGCTGCTGATCGTCGATATTCCACAGGCCACCGGAGCAGCAGTACGCGAACTGGGCAACCAGACCGGCGCAACCTTGTTCATGGTGCTGCTGGCCGCGTTCGACGTGCTGCTGAGCCGCCACACCGGCCGCACCGACATCGCGATCGGCACCCCGGTCGCCGGTCGGACGCGGCCGGAGACCGAGGACCTGATCGGCTTCTTCGTCAACAACCTCGTGGTCCGGTCCGACCTGAGCGGGAACCCGACCTTCCTCGACCTGGTCGACCGGGTCCGCCGGACCGCCCTGGAGGCGTTCGCCAACCAGGAGGTGCCGTTCGAGCACCTCGTCGACGCCCTGCAACCGGACCGCGACCTGTCCCGCAACCCGCTGTTCCAGATCATGTTCGAGGTTCAGCACACCGGTGCCGGCAACGCGGCGTCCACCCTCGCCGGGTGCACCGCGACCGGCCTGGACAGCGGCCTCTCGGTGGCCAAGTTCGACCTCACCCTGTCCGTCATGGAGCAGCCGGACGGCCGGCTGGAGTGCTGGTTCGAGTACGCCACGGCGCTGTTCGACCGCGCGACGATCGAACGCCTCGCCGGCCAGTACCTACGTCTGCTGGGCGGCGTCACCGCCGACCCGCAGGCCCGGATCAGCGAGCTGGAACTGCTGTCGGTCGACGAACGCCACACGATCGTGCGCCGATGGGCGGACCCCGACGCGGACAAACTGGACCTGCTCGACCCGCCCGGCGAACGGCACCTGTCGGTGCCGGAGCTGTTCGAACAGTGGGTGGCCCGGACCCCGGACGCGACCGCCGTGGTGTTCGGCGCCGACCGGCTCGGCTACGCCGAGCTGAACGCCCGGGCCAACGAGCTGGCGCACCGGCTTCGTGCGATGGGTGTCGGCCCGGAGGTCGTCGTCGGCTCCTGCCTTCAGCGCGGGATCGCACCGGTCGTGGTGCTGCTGGCCGTGCTCAAGGCCGGCGGGGTGTACGTGCCGTTCGACCCGGAACATCCGCCGGAGCGGCTGCGCTACATGCTCGCCGACGCCGGGGCGCAGCTGGTGGTGACCAGCGGCAAGTTCGCCGACCGGTTCGCCGGGCACGACCGCCCGGTGCTGATCGTCGAAGACGGGGATCGGGCGAGCGGCCGGCCGGTGACCGATCCGGCACCGGTGACGGTTCCGGACAACCTCGCGTACATCATCTACACGTCCGGGTCGACCGGCCGTCCCAAGGGCGTGATGATCTCGCACCGGGCGTACGCGCACCACTGCCGGGTGATTGCCGACTACTACGGCATCCGCTCCGGCGAGCGGGTCGTGCAGCTGTCGGCGCTCACCTTCGACGTCGCCATGGACCAGATCGGCGCCACCCTGGCCACCGGGGCCACGATCGTGGTGAGCGACCCGGTCTTCTGGACGCCGAACGAGTTGCCGGCCAAGCTCGCGCAGTACGGCGTGACGATCATGGAGATCACCCCGGCGTACTACCGGGAGATGATGGAGTCCGGCGTGGACCAGCTCGCCGGGCTGAAGCTGATCAACATCAGCTCGGACGTGGTGACCGTGGCCGACGCCCAACGCTGGGCGGCGGGCGGCCTGCCCGGCCGATTCCTGTGCACGTACGGGCCGACCGAGGCGACCGTCACCTGCATGCTCAACCCGGTCTCCGGTGACCTCGCCGACGAGCGCAGCACGGCAACCCTGCACATCGGCCGCGCTGCCGCCGGCACGCAGGTGTACGTGCTCGACGCGGAGCAGCGTCCGCTCCCGGTCGGGGTACCCGGCGAGCTGTACCTCGGCGGCGTGCGCCTGGCCCGCGGGTATCACGACCGGCCCGAGCTGACCGCGGAGCGGTTCGTGCCCGACCCGTTCGCCACCGAACCGGGAGCGCGCCTCTACCGCACCGGGGACCTGGTCCGGCTCCGGCCGGACGGCAACGTCGACTTCCTCGGCCGCCTCGACACCCAGGTGAAGATCCGCGGTTTCCGGATCGAACTCGCCGAGATCGAAGCCGTGTTGGCCAGGCATCCCGCGGTGCCCGCGGCCGCCGTCGTCGCGAGGGACGTCGGGCCCGGCGACAAGCGGCTCGTCGCCTACCTGGAGTGGTCCCACGACACCGGCCCCGACCTCGACGAGCTGCGGGCGTACCTACGGGAGTCACTGCCCTCGTACATGATCCCGTCGGCCTGGGTCACCGTCGCGGCCCTGCCACTGACACCGAGCAAGAAGGTCGACCGGGCGGCGCTGCCGGATCCGAAACCGTCCGAGATCGATGGCGCCCGCGGCTACGTGGCGCCGCGGGATCCGGCGGAGGAGACCATCGCCGGGATCTGGTCGGACATTCTCGGCGTCGAGCGGGTCGGCGTCGATGACGACTTCTTCGGACTCGGTGGGCACTCGTTGCTGGCCACCAGAGTCCTGGCCCGGCTGCGGGCGGCCTTCGCCGTGGAGGTCCCGCTGCGCTGCCTGTTCGAGGCGACCACCGTGGCCGAGCTGGCGGTGGTGGTGAGCGACCTGATCACGGCGGAACTCGACGAGTTGACCGACGCCCAGATGAGTGAACTGCTTTCCCAGGATGGTGCCCTGTGACTGAGACAATCGATCGAGCCGGTCTGCGCGCGGAACTGCTCCGGCGCAGGCTCGTAGGTGCCGGGACCGCCGCGCCGGACGAGGGGATCATCCGGGTCTCGCGGGAGACGCCGCCCGCGTTGTCGTTCGCGCAGCGCCGGCTGTGGATTCTCGACCAGGTCCGGCCGGGCGGCACGGAGTATCTGGCCAGCGCCGGCCTGCGTCTGTTCGGGCCGCTGGAGCCCGGCGCCCTGCGGGCGGCGCTGGACGCGATCGTGGCCAGGCACGAGGTGCTGCGCACCCGCTATGTGGTGGTCGACGGTGAACCGGGTCAGGTGATCGACCCTCCGCAGCCGGCCAACCTGCACGAGGTGGACCTGCGGGGCCTCGACCCCGCCGCGCGGGACGAGCGGATCGCCGGCTGGATGACCCACGACCGGGCACCCGTCGACCTGGCGGCCGGCCCGGTGCTGACCGCGACCCTGGCGCGGCTGGCCGACGAGGAGCACGCGCTGGTGCTGACCCTGCACCACATCGCCTTCGACGGTTGGTCCGAGCAGGTGCTGTGGCGTGAGCTCGACCGGTTGTACTCAGCCGCGCTGACCGGCGGGCCGTCCCCGCTGGCGCCACTACCGGTGCAGTACGCGGACTTCGCCGCGTGGCAGCGCGATGCGATGTCCGGTGCCAAGCTGGATCGTCAGCTCGACTACTGGCGGCAGGCGTTGGCCGGCGCGAGCGCGGTGGAACTTCCGCTCGACCGGCCCCGCCCGCAGGTCCGGGACAGCGCCTGCGACCTGGTGCCGTTCACGGTGTCCGCGCCGGACGCCCGAGCCCTGCACGAACTCGCCCGTCAGTCCGGCGCGACGCCGTTCATGGTGCTGATGGCCGTGTACGCGATCACGCTGGGCCGGTTCGGTCGGAGCAACGACATCACGATCGGCACCCCGGTGGCCTGTCGTGATCGGGCCGAGGTGCAGGACCTGATCGGGCTGTTCCTCAACACGCTGGTGCTGCGCACCGACCTGTCCGGCGACCCTTCCTTCCGGGAGGTGCTCCGGCGGGTGAAGGAGATGGCGCTCGGCGCGTACGCCCACCAGGAACTCCCGTTCGAGCGGTTGGTCGACGAGCTGGCCCCGGTGCGCGACGCGTCCCGGACCCCACTGTTCTCGACCATGTTCCTGTGGGCCGGCGGAGACGCCACGGCTCGCCGGGTCGGCGAACTGCGCGCCGAGGAGCTGCCGGTCGGCGAGAGCGACGCCAAGTTCGACCTGACCCTGGTGGTCGTCGACCAGCCCGACGACACCCTCAGCGGCTTTCTGAACTACGCCACCGCGCTGTTCGACCGGGACACCGTCGAGCGGTTCGCGAGCCACTTCACCACTCTCATCGGCAGCATCGCGGCCACGCCGGACGCACCGATCAGCCGGCTGGTCGAGTCTCCACCGGCGGAGCGGGAGCTGGTGGTGCGGACGTGGAACGAGACCGAGGTGGCGTACCCGGCCGGCACCCTGCCGGAGCTGTTCGCGCGGCAGGTGGCCCGGACCCCGGACGCCGTCGCCCTCCGCTTCGCAGGCGAGGATGTCTCCTACGCCGAGCTGGACCGGCGGGCCGACCGGCTGGCGCGGCACCTGGTCGACGCGGGCGTCGGGCCGGAGTCGATCGTCGGGGTGTGTCGCCGACGCGGCGTCGGGCTGGTGGTCGCCCTGCTGGCGATCCAGAAGGCCGGCGGCGCCTACCTGCCGCTGGACCCGGACCACCCGGCCGAGCGCCGGGACTACATGTGCGCCGACGCCGGCGTCACCATCGTGCTCACCGACACCGAACCGGCCAGCACCGACGGCGGGTCGGCACCGGCGAGCACGACCCCGGCGGGGCCGGACCATCCGGCGTACGTGATCTACACGTCGGGCTCGACCGGCCGGCCCAAGGGCGTGGTGGTCACCCACCGTGCGATCGTCAACCGGCTGCGCTGGATGCAGGACGCGTACCGGCTGGACGACTCCGACCGGGTGCTCCAGAAGACCCCGTACAGCTTCGACGTCTCGGTGTGGGAGTTCTTCTGGCCGCTGATCACCGGGGCCACGCTGGTGATCGCCCGACCCGACGGCCACCGCGACCCGCACTACCTGGCCGAGCTGATCACCACCGAACAGGTCACCACCCTGCATTTCGTACCGTCGATGCTGCGGGTCTTCCTGGCCGAGTCGTTCGGGCCGCTGCCGTCGGTGCGCCGGATGATCTGTAGCGGCGAGGCGCTCCCCGCCGACCTGGTCGCCGCCGTCCACGAGCGGATCGGCTGCGAGCTGCACAACCTGTACGGACCGACCGAGGCGGCCGTCGACGTCACGGCGGTGCGGTGCACCACCGGGACGCCGGTCACCATCGGACGGCCGATCGCCAACACGCGCACCTACATCGTCGACGAGAACCTGCGACCGGTTCCCATCGGCGTGCCGGGTGAGTTGCTGCTGGGCGGCGTGCAGCTGGCCCGCGGCTACCTCAGCCGGCCGGGGCTCACGGCGCAGCGGTTCGTTCCCGACCCGTTCGGAGAGTCCGGCGGGGGAGGGCGGCTGTACCGCACCGGTGACCTCGCGCGGTACCTGCCGGACGGCCGGATCGACTACCTCGGCCGGCTCGACGACCAGGTGAAGATCCGTGGGCACCGGGTTGAACTCGGCGAGATCGAGGCGGTGGCGGCGGAGCACCCGGGCGTGTCGGCGGTCGCCGTCGCGGTGCACGACGGTCAGCTCGTCGGCTACCTCGTCGCCCGGGACCCGGAAGCCGGCGTCGAGGTGAGCGACGTGGCGTCGTTCCTGCGCGGTCGACTGCCCGAGGCGATGGTTCCGAGCCACTGGCAGCTGCTGCCCGCGCTGCCCCTGACCACCAGCGGCAAGACCGACAGGCGCGCGCTGCCGGCGCCGACGCCTGGCCGCGGCTGGGCGGCCGGAGCGTACGTCGCCCCCCGCACCGAGGCCGAAGGCGTCGTCGCCGAGGCGCTCGCGGCGGCGCTGGGCATCGAACGGATCGGTGTGCACGACCGGTTCTTCGACGTCGGGGGTGACTCGATCCGGGCCATCCGGGCGATCGGAACCCTGCGCCGGGGCGGGCTGAACCTGTCGGTGCAGGACATCTTCACGCACCAGACCCCGGCGCAGCTGGCGACCCTCGCCGACCGCCCGACGACCGGTGCGGACGAGCCGCCGGTCGGCCCGTTCGAGCAACTCGACCCGACCGACCGTGACCGACTTCCCGACGGCCTGGTGGACGCCTACCCGATGGGTCAGGTGCAGGCCGGCATGGTGTACGAGATGCTGGTCAACGGCTCGCACCCGGCCTACCAGAACGTCACCAGCTTCGACATCGCCGACGACGGCCCGTTCTCGCTGGCCGCGTTGCGGCAGGCCGCGCAATGGCTGGTCGACCGGCACGAGATCCTGCGCACCACGTTCCACCCGTCCGGCTACACCGAGCCGATGCAGCTCGTCCACGCCGAGGCGCGGGTCGAGGTCGGCTTCGACGATCTGCGTGGGCTGCCGGAGACCGACCAGCAGGACATCCTGGAGCGGTACCGGGAGACGATGAAGCTGTCGGCGCTGCCCATCGATCACGCCCCGCAACTGCGTTGGCACGTGCACCGCATCGGAGAGCAGACGTGGGTGCTCACCCACACCGAGTGCCACGCCATCCTGGACGGCTGGAGCCACCACTCCCTCATCGCCGAGCTGCGGGACACCTACCGGGCAATCCGGGACGCGGACCCCGATGCGCTCAAGCCCCCGCCCCCGGGGCGGTACGCCGACTTCGTCAGGTTGGAACGACGATCGCTGTCGGCCGGGCCGGACGAACAGTTCTGGCGCAGCCGGGTCGGCGAGTACGACCGGATCGCGTTGCCGGCGGACACCGCCCCGGCCGGCCACGGCGCGGTGCCGGAGCTGCGGATGTCCTGGCGGCATCTCGAACCGGGGCTGCGTGAGCTGGCCGCGCGCACGCAGACCTCGCTCAAGGCCGTGCTGCACACCGCGCACCTCGCAATGATCGGTGTCATCACCGGCCAGCGGCGGTTCTTCAGCGGTCTGGTCGTCAACGGCCGGCCCGAACTGCTGCGCGGCGACGAGGTGATGGGCATGTACCTCAACACCGTGCCGTTCGCGGTGGACCTGCGTACGCCCCGTTGGCGCGACCTCGTGCGCGCCGTGTTCGCCGAGGAACTCGCCGTCTGGCCGCACCGGCGCTACCCGATCCCCGCGATGCAGCGCGCCTGGGGCGCCGGTACGCCGCTGATCAGCAGCATTTTCTCCTACCTCGACTTCCACGTGCTCGACGCGCAGCAGGACGTGTTCGGCACGGTCGTCGACGACAGCCCCAACGAGTTCACCCTGGTCACGTTGACCTTCCCGGGTGAGCTGCGACTGGAGTGCCGGGCCGGCTGGGCGACCCAGGAGCGGCTGACCGCCCTGGGCGAGACCTACCTCGAACTGCTCACCGCGATGATCGCCGACGACGGCGCGAGCCCGGTGGACCTCAGCTCGACCCCGGCACACCGGTTCACCGAGCCGCAGCAGGACTGGCCCGCCCTGCCCGAGGCGTGCGTCACCGACCTGTTCAGGGCCCAGGCGCAGGCTCGGCCGGACGCCGTCGCACTTGAGTGCGGCGATTCGCGCCTGACCTACGGAGAGCTCGACGTGCGGGCCAACCAGCTGGCGTGGGCGCTTCGGGAGCACGGTGTCGGCCTGGAATCGCCGGTCGCGGTCTGCATGGACCGTGGCACGGACACGGTGGTCGCGCTGCTCGGCATTCTCAAGGCCGGCGGCTGCTACCTGCCGCTCGACCCCAAGTATCCGGACGGCCGCATCGAGTACCTCCTCGACGACTCCGGCGCCCGGATCCTGGTGAGCGGGCCGAACCACGCCCACCGTTTCGCGGCCCGTGCCGGACTGACCACGCTGAACCTGGGCTCCGACTGGTGGTCGGACGGCAGCCGGCCGACCACCGCGCCACAGGTGACGCTGTCACCGGAGAACCTCGCCTACCTCACGTACACGTCGGGGTCCACCGGACGTCCGAAGGGCGTGCTGGTCCCGCACCGCGGCGTCGTACGGCTGGTGCACGGCCAGGAGTACGCGCAACTGGACGCCGACCAGGTCATGCTCCAGGCCGGCACGCTCGCCTTCGACGCGTCGACGTTCGAGGTCTGGGGCGCGCTGTGCAACGGGGCGCGGCTGGTCGTCTCCCCGGAGACACCGACCGCGGACGAGCTCGACGAGATCCTGCGCCGGCACGGGGTGACAGTGCTGTGCCTGCCCACCGGTCTGTTCAACACCATGATGGACGTCCGGCCGCAGGCACTGGCCGGGGTGCGGGAAGTGGTGGTCGGTGGTGAGGTGCTGCCGCCGCTGCAGGTGCGCAAGGCGATGGAGCACGGCGTGCTGGTCAGCAACGGGTACGGCCCGACCGAAAGCACCACCTTCGCCACCGTCCACCCGCGGATCCCGCTGCCGGCGATCACCGATGTCATTCCGATCGGTAAGCCGATCAACCACACTTACGTGCACGTCGTCGACGAGAACCTCGACCCGGTCCCGTTCGGCGTGCCGGGCGAGCTGCTGCTGGGTGGTCCGGGCGTCGCGCGCGGATACCAGAGCCGTCCGGACCTGACCGCCGAACGCTTCGTACCGGACCCGTCCGGGCACGCGCCGGGGAACCGGCTCTACCGCACCGGTGACATGGTCCGCCAGGACCCGGACGGCACCATCCACTTCATCGGGCGGCGCGACCACCAGGTGAAGATCCGTGGGCACCGCGTCGAGTTGGGCGAGGTGGAGGCCGCGATCGCCGAGCTGCCGACGGTGCGGGCCGCCGCGGCGGCGGCGTACCAGGGCGTGGACGGCATCAAGCAGCTCGTCGGGTACGTCGTGCTCGACGAGGACGGCGCGGCCGACCCCGCCCGGCTCGGTGACGTGATGCGCAGCAGAGTGCCCGGCTTCCTGGTCCCGACGGCCTGGGTACGCCTGGACCGGCTCCCGCTCAACAACAACGGCAAGCTCGACCGGGCCGCGCTGCCCCGGCCGGCGGTGGGAACGTCGGTACGGGAATACAGCGCGCCGCGTACCCCCACCGAGCTGGCGGTCGCCGAGGTCTGGACCGAGGTCTTCCACCTGCCCCGGGTCGGCCGCGACGACGACTTCTTCGACCTCGGCGGGCACTCGCTGCTGACCCTGCGGGCGATCGCGATGCTGCGGGACCGGCACGGCATCTCCACGACCGTTCGAACCTTCGTCGAGCACCGCACGCTCGCGGCGCTGGCCGCGTCGATCGACGGCGAGCGGCAGCCCACGACGGCGCTGCTCTGGCTGCGCCGGACCGGCGACCAGCCCCCACTGGTGTGCGTGCACCCCGGCGGCGGCAGCGCGCACTGGTACCGGCGACTGGCCGAACACCTCGATCCGAATCTGCCGGTGGTCGCCTTCGAATGGCCGGGTCCCGACCCCTCGACCGGCTCGGTGCCGTCCACGGAGGAGATGGCGGTCCGCTACCTCGCGGAATTGCGGGAGGCGGTCCCGCAGGGGCCGTACCGGATCTTCAGCTGGTGTGGCGGCAGCGGAGTGAGCAGCGAGATGGCCAGCCGGCTGATGGCCGAAGGTGAGGAGGTCACCTTCATCCTGCTCGATCCGGGCCAGGACGCCTGGCAGAAGGAGCACCTCTGGTCGGAGTACGCGCTGATCAAGCAGTGTGTGACGAACCTGGAGCGGCTCGACGCGGCGCCGCCGGACGAGGACACCTCGGTGCTCCGGCAGGAGACGCTGGCCCTGCTCGAACACATCGTCGACGACATCGTCGGCAACGACGGCATCACGCTGCCCGAGCGCGGCGCGGGAACGATGTGGCTGCCCGCCGCGCGGATGTGGGAGGAGGTGATGGAGATGGTGCTGTCCTACCGGGACCGCCCGTACGCCGGTCACCTGGACCTGATCGTCAGCGACGAGTTGGCGCAGGGTGAGCACGAGGTCGTCAGCTCCGGCCAGAGCTTCAGCGACTACCTCCAACGGTGGCGCGAACGAACCGCCGGGCTGGGGGTGCACCGGGCTAAGGGTGAGCACTTCTCGGTCATGAAGGAGTACGTGGCGGACCTCGCCGGCATCCTGACGGGGCTGATCGACAAGCCGGCCGGGCGACGGTGAACGGTATGTCGACCGCGCCATCTTTCGCACCGGGCACCACCAGGCGGGCACTGGGGGCGGTCTATGCCGCCGGTGCCGGCTCCGCCGTCGGGACCCAGATGACGACGCTCGCGCTGCCGTGGCTGGTGCTGGAGAGCACCGGCTCGGCACCGCGGGCGGGCCTGGTCTTCGCCGTGTCGGTGCTGCCCATGGCGCTGCTCGGATTCGCGGGCGGCGAGGTCATCCAACGGTACGGCGCACGCCGAACCATGGTGGCCATCGACTTCGCGCAGTTCGTGGCCATCGCGTCGATACCCGCGCTGGCTGCGATGGGGCTGCTCAGCTTCCCCCTGCTCCTGACGATCGTCGCGGTCATCGGCGTGCTCGGGGTGCCCTATTTTGCCGCGCAACGCGACCTGGCCACCGAGCTCGTCGGTCCGGACCCGAAGGCGCTGATGCGGGCGAACAGCGTGCTGGAGGGGTGCTTCAACATCGCCGCGTTGGCCGGCCCGGCAATAGCGGGCGTGCTGATCGCGACGCTCGGCGCGGAGCAGGTGCTGCTGTTCGACGCCGTGACCTCGGGGGTGTCCGGCCTGCTGCTGTGGTGGTTCGTCCCGCGGATGCGGCGGACGGCGCCGGCGACGCCGGCACCCCAGGAGCGGCAGGCCCCCGACCACGCCGGAATCCTGGCCGGGGTACGCGCATTGTTGCGGGACGACTTCCTACGACGAGTGATGGTCACGACAGTCAGCTTCGGCTTCCTCATGCGGGTGCTGATGCTCGCGCTGCCGCTGCTGGCGTTCGCCCGCTTCGCCGGCGACGCCAGGGTCGGTGGACTGCTGCTCTCCGGCTTCGGTGCCGGCGCGATCGCCGGGGCGGCCGTCAGCTATCTGATCGGCAGCCGGTTGTCCCCGACGATGGTCTTCGGGCTGGCTGCCTTCCAGCTCGTCCTGCCCTGGTGGGTGCTGCTGTTCGAGGTGCCGGTTCCGGTCCTGGTCGCCGCGCTCGCGGTGTCCGGTGCGGCGCTTCCGTTGTCCAACGCCCCGTTCTTCAGCATCCTGGCCACCCGGTTCGCGGTCGACATCCGAGCGAAGGTGATCCAGGCGGTCATGACCATCAGCAACATCGCCGGCCCGTTGGGCTTCCTGGCTGGCGGGATGGCGATCGGCCGCTTCGGTGTGACGACGACCCTGCTCGTCCTCGCGGCCCTGTCCACCCTGGCGGCGGTCAACCTGGTGGTGGCGCTGCGGCACTTCGAGCCGGCGGCGCCGACCAGCCCGCAGCCCGAGCCCGAGCCGGCGGCGGCAGCTGCTCGGTAGCCCGCTCCGGCGCGCTGCCAGCGGCGGGCCGGAGCGGGCAGCAGAGCCGCGTGGGGCAGTCCACCCGATATGCGCCGAGAGTGTGATGTCCGGGCCGACGTCGGCCCGGACATTACCGTGTTGCGGGATCGCCGCGGTCACGGTCCCGGAGGCCGGCTGCCTGGGCCGTTGGAGTTCGGTGACGAACGTCAGCTACGCGATGATGGGCGCGGTTGCCGGTTCGCAACCGCGCCCATCAGGTGGCCGGTGGGGTGCGGGCCCGGGGCCCGCGACCTGTCGGGTCGTCGTCCTCAGGTCAGCGTCGACGGCGTTTCCGTCTCGATCGCCGCGACGGCCAGCAGCCGACCGCTGGCGGAGTCGCGCAGCTCCAGGTCGGCGATCTCGGAGAGCGGGTCGGCGACGTTCTGCCATCTCCGGGCGGTGACGGTGAACAGCGAACCCAGGTCGGCGTTGCCGAAGAAGCCGACCCTCTGATCGATCACCCGCCGCTGGAGGAACTGCCGCTCGGTGCGGCCGAGCCCACGCCACAGTCGCAACAGCGCCGTGTCGAAGATCGAGAAGTACGAGGCGAAGTAGACCAGCCCGGCGCCGTTGATGTCGCGTACGGCGTCCAGTGCGTACTCGAAGGACAGCTCGCCCCCGGCGACCGCGAATCCCGGCGGCGCCGGGGTGAGGAAGCTGCCCGCGCCGCGGGCGCGACCGACGAGCGTACGCGGTGAGAACTGGTTGGGAAGTCGCGGCAGGCCGGCGTTGTCGAAGTCGTGGGGGACGGTCTCGGACAGGCCACGGTTGCTGTCCGGATTGCCGCGCGCGATCCACCGGTTGAGCGTCTCCGCGTACATGCACTCCGGGTCCGGCGTCTCGTAGACCTCCGCCGGATCGAGGAACGCGCTGCCGAGGCCGGATCCGGCGGGCGCGAGCCGGTGCAACGTCAGCACCGAGCCGCCGCCGAACTGGAAGACCCTCGACGTCACCTCAAGCTCGTCACCGAAGGCCAGGCCGTGCGGATGAACGACCTTCCCGCCCCGCACCCGGTAGTAGTAGAACGAGAGGTAGGTCGGTTGACCCTCGGCGGTGCGGGCGGCGTGCACGTTGGTGCGGCAGGTCTCGGCCACCGACTCCCACGTCCAGTCGCCGATCCGCCCGAAGATCAGAGAGCCGCCGCTGCACATTCCCGGCGCGACGACCACCTTCCGGTGAAGGGCTGTGTTCTCGGGCATCATCTCAGCGCTCCAGTCGTGAGTAGTTCCGGTGCGTTGCGGACGCGCCACCGGTGTGCCGCCGCGAGGAACGCGTCGTTGTCCGAGGGGGAGCCGAGCGACATCCGGACGCCCTCCCCGTCGAAAACCCGCAGCTCGACTCCGGCCCGGGCACACCAACCGCCGAACGGGCCCGTGTTCTCGCCGAGCCGCAGCCACAGGAAGTTGGCCTGGCTGGCCGGGACCGCGAAGCCGTCGGCCAGCAGGGCCGCCCGCACCCGGTTCCGCTCGGCGATCGTCTGCCGAACCCGCGCCAGGAGCACGTCCTCAAGGGCGAGGGCGGCGACCGCCGCGTGCTGGGCCGGCCCACTCACCGCATAGGGCAGCGTCATCTCGCGCAGCGACGCCACGATGCGCGCCGCGCCGATGAGATAGCCGACCCGGAGCCCCGCCAGGCCGTACGCCTTCGAGAACGTGCGCAGGACCACCAGGTTGGGATACCTGTCGCACAACGCGAGGCCGCCGGTTCCCACCGGCTCGTCGACGTACTCGAAGTAGGCCTCGTCGAGGGCGACCAGGCAGGTCGGCGGGACACGATCGAGGAACCCGCGCAGCCGGTCCAGGTCGAGCAGCGTTCCGGTCGGGTTGTTGGGGTTGCAGATGACGACCAGCCGGGTGGTGGCGGTGATGCGATCGGCCATGGCGGCGAGGTCGTGCCCGTCGTCGGCGAGTGGCACCCGCTCCGAGTGGATCCCCAGATGGCCGGCGAGGATCGGGTAGTACTCGAAGGAACGCCAGGCGTAGACGGCCGTCGCGCCCGGCCCGGCGAGCTGGAACACCGCCTGGAGCAACGCACAGGATCCGGCGCCGACCGCCACCCGATCCGGTTCGACACCGTGCCGCCGGGCGAGCGCCAGGGTCAGGTCGGTGCACGCCGGGTCGGGATAGCGGTTGACGTCCCGGCTGCTCGCCGCGACCGTGGCGACGATGTCCGGTAACGGTCCGTACGGTGACTCGTTGCGCGACAGGGGCCGGGTGGCGGCATGGGACGCTCCGGCGATCGGCCTCGCGGCCTCACGCACGACAACGCTCCGCGACCAGCTCGGCGATGTCACCGACCGTCGCGAGTTCCAGCAGCTCGTAGTCGGAGACGTGGATGTCCAGCCGCTTGCTGAGCAGGTCCGACAGCTCGACCACGGCGAGGGAGTCGAGGCCCACCTCGGCCCGATCGGCCGTGGCCACGATGTCCTCGGTCCGCATCTGCAGATCCTCGACCAGGATGGTCTTGAGTTGGTCAAACATGGCTTGCCGTCCGTTCGAGCTGACCCGTGGACCCGGCACGCAACGCGAGCGCCACGTCCTCGATGAGGTCCTCCTGCCCGGCCACCGCCTGTAGGCGGCCCAGTTCGAAGAAGACGTCACGTGGATCGACGCCCTCGCGGGCGGCGACGTCCAGCACCCGGTTCTTGAACCCGGAGAACACTCCGGCGAGACCACTCACCACGCCGATCGAGTCGATGGTGGGCGGCGCGGGCATCAGCTCCCGCTCAGCGATGTCCGCCGCGTCCAGCAGTCGGTAGAGATCGATGCCGGTGTCGTAGCCCAGCCGTTCGAGCACGGGAACGAGAACTTCCAGCTGCGTGTTGCCGGCGCCCGCGCCGAACCCCCGGGCGCAGGCATCCAGGATGGTGGCGCCGGCCTCGGCGGCGGCGATGGAATTCGCCACCGCCATACCCAGGTTGTTGTGCCCGTGGAACATCACCGGCACGCTGACGGCGGACCGGATGGCCGCGATCCGCGTGCTCACGTCCGGCGGCAGGTAGTGGCCGGAGGAATCGAGGATGCCGACGCCGGTCGCACCGAACCCGACGAGCCGCGCACATTCCTCGGCGAGGCGCTCGGGACCGGCCATGTGGCTCATCAGCAGTACACCGTGCGCCTCGACACCCGCGTCGCGCAGCAGCCCGAGGTGCCGCTCGGCCAGGTCGCTCTCGGTGCAGTGGGTACCGATCCGGACGATGTCGACGTCGTACGAGACGGCCAGCCGGATACTCTCGGTCGTGCCCCAGCCCGGCAGCATGAAGACGCCGAGCTTGGTGGTGGTCAACGCGTCCCGGACCACCGACAGCATCGCCTCGTCGCTGAGCAGGGCTCGGCCGGCCTGCAGGGACGAGGCCCCCAGGCCGTTGCCGTGCCCCACCTCGACGACGGGTACCCGGGCGGCGTCGGCGGCGGCGGCGTACGCCCGGAGTTGCTCCCGCCCGAGCTGGTGGCGGACGGCGTGGTGCCCGTCGCGCAGCGTCGGGTCGTGGATCAGGATCGGTTGTCTCGGCGAACTTTCCGCAACTTGCTGGCTCATGACGCGACCTCCATGGCCTCGATCGGTCGGCGTTCCACCGCACAGCGCTCGGCGACCCGGATCGCAGCCGAGTTGATGATGTCGAGATTGCCCGCGTAGGCGGGTATCTGGTCGCCTGCGGAGGTCACCTCCACGGCGATGAACGCCCTGGTGTCGTTCACGATGCAGCTCGTCACGGTGTAGCCGGTGGCGAAGGCACGGACGTCGGCGGCGGCGGACGCGACGAGCGGATGCACCGACTCGCGGGTCAGCCCCTCGCCGACCAGCGACATGGCCACCCTGAAGGTCGCCGGAGGACGAGCCGGGCTGACGTTGAGGATGGCCTTCACGTCCCCGACGCCGGTGAACTCGCGGAGCGAGTCCTGAGTGGTCTCCACGTACTCGTCGAGGTTGAGCCTGGTCCCGCGGCCGACGCTCAGCGTCGCGGCGGTCGCGACCACCTCCACGTAGTCGATGCGGTGGGCTCGGGTGATCGCTCGTACGATCGGCACCGATGCCTGCCCACCGCAGCTCACCATGTTCAGGTCGCGGTGTGCGGCGGCCTCCGCGCCGTTGACGGTGGGGACGACCATGCGGCCGATCCGGCTGGGCGTGAGGTCGATCAGCAGCGTGCCGAGCGGTGTCAGCGCCTCGGCGTGCTCGGCGTGCGAGCCGGCGTTGGTGGCGTCGAAGACCACGTCGAGCGGTTCGTCGAGGTCGGCCACGGACGACAGGCCCCGGCTGGCGACCGGCAGCCCCAGCCGAGCGGCCCGCTTGAGGCCCGGGCTGTCGGCCGTCCGGCCCGCGACGAGGCGGAGGTCCAGTGCAGCGGACCGCTCGACTTTCACCGCCAGGTCGACGCCGATGAGACCGGCACCGAGCACCCCAACTGACAGCCGTCGTTCTGATTTCATCGGGGGGATCGCCTTCCTACCCGCGTCGGGGCTACGTGTTCGGGACGTGCAGAGTGACCGAGCCCAGATGATCGAATTCGGCGGTGTAGGTGTCACCGGGGCTCAACGGAACCGCGGCGTGCAGGGCGCCGGTCATGATCAGCTGACCGGACTCCAGCGTGACGCCACTGTCGCCCAGCAGGTTCGCCAGCAGCGCCACCACCGCCACCGGGTCGCCCAGGGCGTCGGCGCCCTGACCGGACGCGACCAACTCCCCGTTGCGGCGGAAGGCCATCCGCACGAGCCGGTAGTCCAGCTCCGCGCTGGCCGGGATCGAGCGTCCCAGTACGGCCGCGCCGTTCGAGGCGAGGTCGGCGATCGTGTCGCCCAGCCGGATGCGCCAGTCCGTGATCCGGGAATCGACGATCTCCAGACCGGCGAATACCTCTCCGATTGCCGCGTGGGCCTGCTCCACGGTGATGCCAGGGCCGGTCAACGGCCTCGCCAGCCGAAAGACGATCTCGGCTTCCACCTTCGGTGAGATGAACTCCCCGCGGGCGAAGCACGCGCCGTCCGCGCGGACGGTCGAGGCGAACACCGGGCCGTAGTCCGGGGCGTGTACCCCGAACATCTCCTGCATCGAGGCGGAGGTGAGCCCGGCCTTGTAGCCGATCACCCGATCGCCGTCGGCGATCAGCAGTTCGGTCAGCCGGCGCTGGACGGCGTATCCGCCGGCCGCGTCGAGAGTGGGACAGGCGTCGGTGAACGGGGCGATCGGCACGCGGTTCCGCCGCGCCTCGTACAGGGCCGCGGCCATGCGTTCGGCGTCGTGCTCCGCCAGGGTCGCTGCTGCGCCGCTCCGGCTCATCGCGTGGCCACGAAGAGGCGACTGCCGGGCATCCCCAGGGCGGTGCTGGTCACCGCGGAGAAACCGGCCTGCCGGAAGAGTTCGCACCAGCGGTCCTCGGTCGGCAGCCGTACGCCCATCGAGCTCTCGTGCAGGTAACTGAACAGGGCGCTGAAAGCCCGCTCGCCCGGCGTGTCCACGTACGGCACCGCGTCGGTGACCACCAGGCGACCGCCGTCGGCGAGGTGCTCGCGGCAGGCCCGCAGGACACCCGCGAAGACCTCGGGATGCTGGGCGACGTCGTGCATGACGAAGCCGGCATGAATGACGTCCGCGCCGTCGAGGGGAGCGGGATCGTCGACGAGCGTCTCGACGGACCGGTTGACCACCGTGAGGCGGTCGTCGACCTGGGCGCGGCGACCGGCGCGTTCGGCCTCCTCGCACGCCCCCGGGCTGAGGTCCAGCGCCACTCCGGTGCTGGTGGGCAGCTCCGTCAGCAGCCGGATCAGCAGCGCGCCCGCGCCGGAGCCGAGATCGACGATGCGTCCGGGCTTGCGGCTGATGATCTCGGACAGCACCCCGGGATAGAAGCCGCGCGAGCCGATCCAGCGCGACGAGACCGCCACCCGTCGGCCGTCGCGCTGGTGCTCGCGGCCGGCCGCGTCCGGCTCCCGCAGAAACCGCTCCGCGTGATCGATGTACGGCCGGTTCGCGCTGAGCGACCAGGAGAGGTAGCCCGCCTCGTACCGCCGGTCCGCCAGATCCGCGCAGGGCGTGAACGGCCCGGTCTCCGCGTCGCGCTCCAGCAGGCCGGCGGCGGACATGGCGCGTAGAAGGAGCAGAGCGCGAGCTGCTGGAACGCCGGTCGCGGTCGTCGCCTCGGCCAGCGTGATCGGCGTACCGCGATCGAGTAGCGGCGAAAGTCCCAGATTCTCGGCGATCTCCAGAAGAGTGGCGTTCGCCGCGAGGTCCGCAGCGATGCCACTGACGTCAGAACTAATCACTTGTTCACCCACGTCCTGCCGATTCGGCGATTTCTCGGTATCAACCCTTGCTTTTTCGGTTCGTGTCCGTACAGGTGGGGAGGCTGGCGACGAGTTGGTGGGCCTCCACTAACCGCTCCCTCCGTAACGGCGGTAATCGACGTTCTCGACACGGCTC
Source organism: Verrucosispora sp. WMMD573 (assembly GCF_027497175.1). Classification (NCBI taxonomy): domain Bacteria; kingdom Bacillati; phylum Actinomycetota; class Actinomycetes; order Micromonosporales; family Micromonosporaceae; genus Micromonospora; species Verrucosispora sp. WMMD573. The sequence goes on from NZ_CP114901.1 coordinate 3,298,929, forward strand.
CACAACGGTTGTCAATGTGTCACGGAAAGACGGACCACCTGCAGAGAAGAATCGGCAGACATTCGGGAAGGCTGCCGCCACCGGGTCGGCTGTCGGCGCAGCCGGTCGTCGCCGTACCGGCCAGCACGACCGACGCTGCGCGACGATGGCGAGTCGGTGCTCCGCTATCGAACCGCGCCGGAGGCCGACAGCGAGCCGACAGCGGGTCGACAGCGACCAGTTAGTTCGTCGCGGAACCATCCGCCCAGGACATTCCGACGCCACGCCCCGCCCCGGCGTGACGAAGAAGGAGGCGTGATGGGCGAACCGATGTGGGTCAACGTCATGGCGACCGACCCCGTGCTGGAGGCGGGCGTGACGAGCGCGATGCTCGGCAGCCCGGACATCGCTGTGGTGACGACGCGGGAGAAGGCGGCGGTCACCGTCCTGGTGGTCGACCAGCTGGGACAGGACGCGCTGGATTCGGTGCGGGCCATCCGCACCGGGGCGGACCGGCCCGAGGTGGTGCTCGTCGTGCCCGAGGTGGAGCCGGCTGACGCGCTGCGGGCCATCGCGGCGGGTGCGCGCGGCCTGCTTCGGCGCCGGGAGGCGACCGCGGAGCGGCTCACCCGCACCGTGCTGGCCGCCGGTGAGGGGGACTGCACGGTCTCACCGGACATGCTCGACCGGTTGCTCGCCGCGCCGGCGGTTCCGGCCGGCGCCCTGGCATCGAACATCAGCGACCGCGAGCGAGCGGTGCTGCGGCTGATCGCCGAGGGCCGGGAGACCGGTGAGATCGCCAAGGAGCTGTGCTACTCGACACGCACGGTGACCAGCGTCGTACACGACATCACGCGACGATTCCGGCTGCGCAACCGGGCCCACGCGGTGGCCTTCGCCCTGCGGGCCGGCATGTTGTGAACGGCGAACAGGAGGAGACCATGAACGCATTGACCGCACACGTGGTGGCCCCGAGCGCGACCGTCCGGGCCGAGGTGCTGACCGCGCTGCGGCGGGCCGGCGTCACCGCCGTGCCCGACCCGTACGAATCACCGGACGCCGTCATCGTCACGGCGGTCGACACGGTGCATGAGGCCCTCACGGCGTGCCCGCCGCGACCGCGGTCCACGGCGCAGCGGACGCTGCTGGTCGCGGACCGCTTCTCACCGACGGACGTGGTACGCGTACTGCGGTCGGGGACTCTGGTGATGCTCCGGTTCGCCGACGTCACTCCGAGCCGACTGGCCGCCGCGGTGCGGGCCGCCCGGGACGGGGAGGTCCGGTTGCCGCACGAGGTGCTGGTCGGGGTGCTCGGTGGCACCGGTGCGCCGGAGCAGGTCGAGACGTCCCGCGCGGCCGGCCGGTCACCGCTGACGCCACGCCAGACGAGGGTGCTCGCGTTGATGGCCGAGGGCCAGGACAACGCGATGATCGCCCGGTCTTTGCTGTGCTCCAACCACACCGTGAAGAACGTCATCTACGACATGATGGCGCGGTTGCAGGTTCGCAACCGCGCCCACGCCGTGGCCTGCGGGGTGGCGGCCGGGTTGATCTGAGTGCGTCGTCCGCGGGTGCCCATCGGCGTGCAGCCGCGGACGGACGTGTCACTCGGGTGCGGTTGGTCGTTCCCCTGGCCGGCTGCGGGTCAGCGGAGGACGCCCGGGCGAGGCGATCCGTGCCCTCGTCACCACCCCGCTGGCCGACGGATGCCACCGGCCGGCATCCGGTCACCGATGACCCGCAACAGATCGGCCGGTTCGGTCGCATAGCTCAACCCGGATCCGGGCAGCTGCACCACGTCGGTGTCCCCGTACGCCGACCAGCCGGCCACCGCCTCCGCCTCGATGCCCTGGTCCAGCCATCGGATCGCGGTCAGCGGACAGCGCAGCGGCACCGGGTGGGGCACCTGATAGGCCCGCAACGCGGTCAGTTCGGCCCGGAGCGCCCGGACACCGGCCGCGAGGATCGACGGCAGCGGGATGGTGCCCATGGCCACCGCGCCCGCCAGCACCCGTTCGGCCAGCTCGTCGTCGGTCGGTTCGGCGTGTGCCTCGCCGGTGAGGTGCTGGGGTGCGGGACAGCCCGAGACGAACAGGCGCAGCGGTGCCGGCGCGCCCCGCCGGGCCAGCTCGACCGCGACCTGATAGCCGAGCAGCGCGGCACCCTCGTGGCCGAACAACGCGAACTTCTCGACTCCTCGGCGCTTGAGGTCCGCCACGAGTTCCGCGGCCCGCTCCGGCAGCCCTGAAGAGGCCGGGGCCGCAGAGTGCGTTGCCGGTGCGTCGCCGCCCAGGTCGGCCACCGCCGGCGGGCGGACAACGCACCACGGGCCGACGGTGTCGGGCCACCGATCGAACTGGAAATCACCGTTACCGGCACTGGGTATACAGATCAGCGTCGCGGTGCCGACATGCGGAGCGGTCCGCTGGTTCAACCATGAGGCCATGAGGAGGGTCGCCTTCGTTGACGGAGAGTAGGCAATTCTTGCTCAACCGTCGTCCCGGGCACCTCCACACCGCTATCGCCGATCGGGTAGGCAGCGGCCGGCGAGGAAAGCGTCGTGATGGGGAGCCGAAAACGGCCGGCCATAGCTTCGTTCCTGTCGGCGCCAGCCGGCACAAGAGCCGAAGCAGACAAGGGGTAGTGAGTTGCTAGTTTCCATGGTTTCCGGTCCGCGCCTGATCGTCTCGTCGTCGACCACCTCGGTGGTCGCTGTTGCCGGCGACACGCCGTGGGGCTGATCAGTCTCTCCCGGGCCGGCCGACGGAGGGCCGCCGCAGCGGTGTCCCTCCGTCGGTCAGGTGCCACCTTCCTCACGCAGCCGGAGAAGGTTCGGCCATCGCCACGGCTATCTTGCGTGGCCCGGTGAACGGCTCACGGGCGTGAGCCGCAAGCATGTTGTCGACGACCAGTACGTCGTCGCGCTCCCAGTCGAAGCGGCGCTGGGCGGCTCGGTAACAGTCGCGCAGGTGCGCCACGACCTCGTCGGGGATTCGCCCGCCGTCGCCGTAGTACGTGTTGGTGGGCAGGTCCGCCTCGTCGAACATCTCCCGCAGTCCCTCGCAGTCCTCCTCGGGCAGCGTGGTCACGTGGAAGAACGTCAGGTGGTTGAACCAGACGGTCTCGCCGGTCACCGGGTGCTGATGCACCGCCCGGCGGCGGGCCGTCGTCCGCAGACCGTTGCGCCCGACCCACTGGACCTCCACGCCGCTGCGCGCGCAGTAGCGCTCGACCTCGGCCCGGTCGGTGGTGTTGAACGCCTGCTGCCACGGCACCCCGAAGCCCTCGGTGAAGTTGCGGACCACCGTCCAGCCGCGCCGGGTGAACTCCTCGAGCACGTCCGGATCGATCGACCGTAGGATCCGGCGGGTGTCGGCCAGCGGCGTCGCACCCTGCGTGTCGGGTGGGGTGATGCAGTAGAAGAACAGCGTCAGCGGCCAGGTCGCCTGATACGAGTTCTCGTTGTGCAGGAAGATCTCCTCGGTCGGTGGGTAGTCCGTCGAGGTGTAGACCTGACCCTCGATGGTGCTACGCGGTGACGACCGCTCGGCATAGGACAGCGGCGCGCCGGACACCGCCCGGACGACCCGTTCGAATCCGCTGACACCGCCGATGTCGAAGCCGCGCAGCAGGACCGCGCCGTGGGTGCGCAGCTGTCGACGGACCGAGTCCCGGATCGCGGCGATCTGACTCTCGGCCGGTCCGCCACTGCCGGTCGGGGTCAGCACAGCGGGCAGTGCCGACTCGTCGGTTGACACCGTGGGCATGAGGCGCGCGGGCGTGATGTTGCTCGTGGTCACCGTCGGCTCCCTTCGTTGCATCTGGTGGTCGGGGGTATCAGCAGGGCTCCGGGGCGGCGGCTGCGACGTTCCGGCCGGATCCCCGGCAGCACACGTCGACCCAGGCGGCCGGGTCGTCGGGGTTGTCCGGGACGCGTTCGCAGATGACGTAGCGCCGTGGTGCCATCGCCGTCGGATACGCCTTCACCGCTGCCAGGCAAGCGGCGTGGGCCTGTTCGGGGGTGCGGATGGCCTCGGTCCGCGCCAGATGAGCGACCAACGGCTGTCCGTCCGCCTCCGCGAAGATCCTGGCACCTGTCGACGGCAGGTTGTCGTCGAGCAACCGTTGCACCTCGGCCACCTCGATCCAGCAGCCGTCGACGAGCCGCCAGTCGGGGCCCCGCCGCACCGGGCTGAGCGGGATCGAGTCGCGGATCCCGCGGGCGCCGAGGTCAGCGGACCCGGCCGCGATCAACAGGTTCTCGACCGCCAGGAGCAGCGACTCGACCTCGTCGTCGGGGATGCGGCCGGTGTCGCTGCTCCAACAGCCGAGACGCAACTGTCCGTCGGTCCCGTAGAGGTCGAAGCGGATCAGCGTGGTCCCGGCGGGCATCGGCTGCCGTCGCAGCTGCGTGGTGCGTCGCGCGGCAACCAGCTCAGCCGGCGTGGGCACCGGTGCCGTGGCCCGACCGGCCGCCCGACCGGACTCGATGACCAGGTTGTTGAACAGCGGCTCGCAGTCGAACACGACGCCACGCTCGTGCTCGATCCGGCGTGCGATGGCACTCTGCCGGTCCACGTCGTAACGGCCGTGCCGGCTCGCGTCGACCACTGCGGCCCACGCCTGCCGGACCAGCCGGTCGAAGGTGGTGTCATTGATCGTGAGCGTGATCGACGCGAGCTGCGCGAGGCTGCCGACGTGCTGCCGAAGGTGCGGCTCGAAACGATTGGCGGACAGCGTGGGGAGCACGAGGTCCCGGACGCCGGTCCGGTGCGAGAGCACCGCGCCGATCGCCGCCAGCACGACGCTGGCGCGGCTCGTCCTGGTGCGCGCCGTCACCGCTCGCAATGCCATCCCGGCTGCGGTGGAGGTCATTTCGACGGCGACCGACCCGGTGCCCGCGGCGACCCGTGGGACCGGGTACAGGCACTGCGGCATGCGGGAGAAGCGGTCTTCCCAGTAGCCCAGCACCGATTCCTCGTGCCGCAGGGCCTTGGGCGTGCGTTCCAGGGCGACCAGGTCCAACGGCTGGATCGGTGGTCCGCCGGCCGGCCGCGCGTCGCGGTCACGGATCAGGTCCGCGAACTCCCGCTTGATGATCTCCATGGCCTGGTAGTCGACCGCGAGATGCGAGCAGCCGATCACCGCGGCCTGCACCACCCCGGCGGAGCTGGTGGACGCCGCTCCGGGTGACACCGCGAGGGCGACCCGGACCGGCAGTTCGCCGATGCGGTACGCGCCCGCGCCGCGCAACCGCCGGGTGAGGTCCCTGGCCAGGCTGGCCCGGTCGACGAGTTGTGGGTCGGCGGCCTCGATCGCGTAAACCTCCACGACAAGCTCGCCGGTGGCGTGCACGAACTGCTGCGGCTCGACGCCGTCGAGGTAGGTCGTACGTAGTCCCTCGTGCCGTTCGATCAGGACCGCGAGTGCCCGGGCGACGTCGTCGACCACGGTCGCGGCCGGGACGTCGAGTTCCCCCGCGACGGCCGCGAAGAACTGCTCCGACTCGCGACGCAGCCACTGCAGGATGTTGTACTGGCCGATGTTGAGGGGTCCTTCGGCCGATCGCGTCCCGCTGAACCGCACGGTCACCGATGGCCACGGGACCAGACTCACCGATCGCACCCGACGCCGGGGCGCGCGGGTGCCGGTTGCCTGGTGGGTCCGCGTCGTCCGGGTGCTCGGCGCGGCACTGTCGAGGTGCCCTGGTGAGACCATGTGCGACAGGCTATTGAGCGGTCCGCGCCGCGCAGTAGAGAAGGACCGGCAGCGACTCGGGGGCGGGTCGTGTGCGTTGTTCTGCCGGTTGTTCTCTGCGTACGCCGGCCCTGGCGGGGCCATCATCGACCTGCGTCCATCAGGTGTGCGCCGGCAGGTCTGCCGGGTGGATCTGCGTCTCGTCCACTCGGCCGGCCGTCCGGCAGGTCCCCGACCGCCGGGTGGATGACGACGCACTCGATTGTGGGAGGCCCGAATGAGCGTATCGATCCGTCAGCGGATCATTGATATCGCGGAGATGTCAGCCGATCGGCCCGCGGTCGTCGGCTTCGACGAGAACTCCGTCGAGCAGGTACTGACGTGGCGGGAGCTGGCCGAGCGGAGCGGTCGGCGGGCGGACGCGCTGGTGGATGCCGCCGTCCGGGGGACCGGCCCGGGCGTGGTCGCGATCGAGGCGAACAACACGATCCAGTCGGTGGTCGACATCGTGGCCGTCCTCTCCGCGCAACTGCCACTGCTGCCGCTGAACCCGGCCTCGCCCGGACCCGAGCGGGAGAAGCTCCTCAACTTCATCGGCCAGACGTACGGACGGGCGCAGCTCATCGACGCCGAGGCCGAGGCCGAGGCCGACGCCGACGTCCGACCGGCGCGGTCGCCGGCGGCCAGCCGGATCGCCTACCTGCTGCCCACCGGCGGTAGCTCCGGCCGGCCGAAGATCGCAATTCGGCCCGGACCACTCGGCTACGATCCGCACCAGGTGCCGTTGCCGCTGCGCCGTCGCGCCGGCTGGCGAGCCGGCCAGCGCCAACTGATCCTCGGTCCGCTGCACCACGCGGCCCCGTTCACCACGCTGCTGGACGGGCTCCTCGACGGCAACACCACAATTCTGCCGCCGTACTTCCTGCCGGCCTGGACGGTGGAGCTGGTCGAGCGCTACGCGGTGGAATGGATTCAGCTCACCCCGGCGCACATGCGCACGATCCTGCTGCTTCTCCAGCCCGACCCGGCCTCCTTCGCCAGCGTGCGTACGGTGATGCACACGGCAGCGTCATGCGACTCGTTCACCAAGAAGCGGTGGATCGAGCTGGTCGGGCCGCAGCACCTGTACGAGGTGTACAGCTCGACCGAGAACATCGGCGGCACCCTGGTGCGTGGGGACGAATGGCAACAGCGGCCCGGGACGGTCGGTCGGGGATTCTTCACCAAGATCAGCATCAGGGACGACGCCGGGAACCGGCTGGGCCCGGGGCAGACCGGCAAGGTGTTCATGCGCGCCGGTCGGGTCTCCAGAGGAGACGCCTATCTGGGCAGCCAGGTGCTGGAAACGACGGCCGACGGTTTCGCAAGCGTCGGCGACTTCGGCTGGCTCGACGAGGACGGCTATCTGTTCCTCGCGCCCCGCCGGCACGACGTGATCAACGTTGGCGGCGAGAAGGTCTACCCCAACGAGGTCGAGGCGCAGTTGCTGGAACACCCCGCGGTGCTGGACGCCGTGGTGGCGGCGGCCGAGGACCAGGTGCTCGGCTCCACGGTCGGCGCCTACGTCGTCTGCAGGCCGGGAGCCTCGGTCAGTACCGGTGAGCTGATGGCGCACTGCCGGTCCGGTCTGGTCAACTACAAGGTGCCGACGCGAGTGACGTTCGTCGATCAGGTGCCGCGCTCGGCCGCCGGGAAGCTCGAACGCTGGCGGCTGGCCGGCCAGCGGGGCTGATCAGGGTCAGGTCCTCACCTCGCCGGTCGGCTCGTCCCTGTTGCTCTGCGCCGTCAGCCGGCCGGCGGCCCGGCGCAGCGCACCCAGCTCGTCGATGGAGCGTGAGTGCCACGGGTTGTTCTCCTGCATCGCGAATGCGTTCGCGGCCTGCACGAAGAAGTGTTCCGCGGTATCGAACTCACCCCGACCCAGGTACACCCGGCCGAGGCCGAACAGGGCGTGTGCATGGACATTCCGCTCCTGCGTCAGCCGGCAGATCTCCACCGCCTCGCTGAAGTGGATCTCGGCCGCGGTGAACTCGTTCTGCTCCAACATGGCCCCGCCGAGGCCGATCAGGGCATAGGACTGGCCGATGCGGTCGTCCTGCGCCCTCGCCAGATCCAGTGCCGACTGGAAGACGGCCTTCGCGGCCAGTGACTGCCGTGAGTCGGCGAACACCTCACCGAGCCGGTACAACGCCTGCGCCTGAAGGCGGCGGTTACCCAGCTGCTCGCCCAGTGCGAGCGATTCCTTGGCCAGGATCTCGGCCCGCTCGGGGGCTCCAAGATCCAGGTGGCTACGTGCGAGTCCACTCAGTACATGAGCCTGCGCGCCCAGGTCGCCCACTGCCCGGAACTTCTCCAGCGCCTGCTCGTAACGGAGCACCGCCATGTCGGGGCGTCCCTGGATCCGGTCCAGGTGGGCAAGGTTGCGGAGGGTCAACGCCGACCCGGCCTGATCGCCGACCGCATCGAACAGGCTCATCGCGTGCAGCAGGTTCTCGCCATCGTCCTCGGCGTGTTGGGCCAGGCCCAGCGAGCCGAGCGACGCCAACACGGCGGCCTCACCCCGGCGATTGCCGGCCCTGCTGGTGGCCTCCAGCGCGATGTTGTGAGTCGTACGCCATTCGGCGAACAGGCCGCGTCGCTCATACATGGCGACCGATATGGTGGCCAACTCCCAGCACAGCTCGTCCAGCCCCAGCTCCGCCGCCTGGCGGATCGCCACCTCCAGCGTGATGCGCTCCTCGTCGAACCAGGCCGTGGGATCGCCGAGGAAGCGGTCGAACTCGGCACGTGCGCCGGCCCATCGGGGTGCCGTGCCGTGCAGAACCGCGAACCGCCCCCCGTAGATGCGATGATGAGCCTCCTCGGCGAAGGCGAGTAGGGCGCCGAGCGACCGGGTGACCGCCGCTGTGCACGTCTCCCGGTCGTCCTGCGTCAACCGGTGCTCACTGGCGAACACCCGCACCAGCTCGTGGAATCGGTAGCGGGGTTGCTTGGTGAGCGCGGACAGGTGGGCCTCCAGCAACCGGACGTCCACGAGTTCGTCGAGGAGCGCCGTGGCCTGCATGGAGTCGCAGTCCAGCAGGGCCGCCGCGGTCCAGGCGCTGAATTCGTGCAGCTCCATCGCACTGAGCAGCCAGAACAGGGTCTGCGTCGGCGCGGTGAGGGACTCGTGCACGTCAGCGAGCAGCGAGCGGACCGCGACGTCACCGTGGGACAGTTCGTCCAGCCGAGACCGCTCGTCGCGCAGTCGGTCCAGCAGGGTGCCGACGGCCCAGTGCGGATGCGCAGCCAGTCGGACCCCGGCGATCCGCACGGCCAGGGGCAGGCCGCCGCACATCTCGGTCAGCTCCGCTGCGGCCTCCGGCGCCGCGGCGACCCGCTGCTCCCCGCAGATCTGGCCGAGCAGGGTGAGGCTCTCGTCGGCCGACATCATGTCGACATCGACGGCCCGAGCGCCTGGGATACCGGCCAGCCGACGGCGGCTGGTGATCAGCACCGCTGGGCCTGGCACGCCGGGGAGCAGGTCGGCGATCTGGTCCTCGTTGCCCACATCGTCCAGCACGATCAACAGCCGCCGCGATGCGAGCTGGCTCCGCAGCAGGTTGATCCGCTGACCGGGTGCGACCGGGATCGCCGCCGGAGCGACGCCGAGTCCGTGCAGCAGATCGCTGAGTACGGCCTCGGTCGAGCGTGGCTGGGTGGTGCTGCCGTAGAGGCAGGCATAGAGGCTGCCGTTGACGAACTTGGCGCGTAAGAGATGGGCGACGCGCAGGGCCAGCGAGGTCTTCCCGCAGCCCGGCGCGCCGGTGATGACCGCGATCGGCACCTGTTTGGTGTCCTCGCTGGTCAAGTTGGCGGTCAGGGTTTCGATCAGCGCGGCATGGCCGACGAAGTCCGGCAGATCTGCGGGCAACTCCTGCGGACGGTGCACGTTCGTGGCGGTCTCGGTTCGCCCGTCGTCCACCTCACCGCTGATGCTGCTGTCCTGGCTGAGGATCGCGCGTTCCAGCTTGCGCAGGTACTGGCTTGGTTCGATGCCGAGCTCGCCCACCAGGTTGGTGCGGGCGGTACGGTACGTTGCCAGCGCCTCCGCCTGTCGTCCTGACCGATACAGCGCGAGCATGCGGAACCCCCACAGGCGTTCCCGCAGGGGGTACTCCGTGGTCAGTGCGACCAGTTCCTCGACCAACTCCCGATGACCACCCAGGCCCAGACGGATCTCGGCGCGATCCTCCAGCGCCATGATCCGCCGCTCCTCCAGACGGTGGGAGACGACTTCGGCGGCCCGGCCGGGCACTCCGCCCAGCGCCGGTCCGGACCAGATGTCGATGGCACGGTCCAGGTGCGTCAGCGCCTCGTCCAGCCGACCTTTGGCCGCGGCGGCCCGGCCCCGGGCGAGAGCGTCGTCGAACATCAGGTAGTCGAGCTGCTGACGGGACACCCGGATGGAGTACCCGAGAGGGCTGGTGTCGATGATCTCCGGACTGCCGAGAACCCGGCGTAACGCGGAGATGCAGATCTGGATCTGGCCACGCGCGCTGGGCGGCGGAGAATCGTCCCAAACTGCGCCGATCAGCTTTTCCACGGTCACGACATGGTTGGCGGCCATCAGCAAATTGGCCAGCACTATACGTTGCCGCGGGGAGGTTATCGGCACGGGGGAACCATCGACCACGGCTTCCAATGTTCCGAGAACCCGGAACTCGACTCGCACCATGTCAGCCAGCATACGGTACCACGGAACGACGATCATCAATCACGTTTGTTCCGGAAGCCGTTCGGGCGGCAACCGGACGCACTGGAGCGGGCCGCGGAGCAGGGATACCGCGAGTAACCTCAATTCGTCGGCAGACGGTTCGGCGGGTTACAGATCGTCTTACTGCTGACCTGTGACGGGCGAAACCCCGGAAAATTCTGAACGATAGTTTGGTTGCTCAATGTCGTGCGGATCCGGCATGTCGTGTGGTTCCGGCTTGATCGGTTTGTCCGACCCGCGGGATGGGGGCAGCCTTGCCTCGGCTCCGGAACCCACCGGACCCGTCGCTCATCGGCGTCGGATGGGCGCAACCTGTTCGGCGGCGGGGTAACCGGGCACGGCCGCGGCCAGAGTCGTGACGGTCGGCCAGTCGAACAATGCCCGCTCGGGCAGCTGCCGATCCAGGGCGACGCACAACCTGGCTACGGCCTGCGTCGCGAGCACCGAATGGCCGCCGAGGTCGAAGAAGTTGTCGTGTCGCCCGACCTCGTCGAGATTCAGTACCTCGGCCCATACCTCGGCGACGACCCGCTCGGTAGTAGTGACTGGCCTGTCCTCCTCGACGAGCGACGACTGTGCATAGCTGATCTCGTTCATCGTCCATTACCCCCTGGCGGCGACATCGTGGCGTCGAATAGCGAACAGTCGCAGGCTCGCCACTCTCGGGAGAATTGTGGTTCGATCGGCCGGTGCGGACAAGAGTGGGCGGCAAGAAGCAACGGCAGTCAACCACTTCCGGAACTTCTGCCGATTCTTCTCTGCGACCACCGAGGCTTCCATGGCACATTGGCGACTGTTGTCAATCCGCGCCGCCGGCTCGGATTGCCGCCGTTATTGAAGGAGCGGTTGATGGTTGGCTTGGCAGAGCTCGCATCCACCCTGCTGGGGCATCCGGCCGTGCGTGATGCCCGGGCGACGACGATCCGCCACGACGATCGGGACGTCACGATCGGCGTGGTCGAGTTTTCCCAGTACGTGAGCGGGCCGGAGCTTCGTGGCCACGTGTGGGACCGGCTCGGTGCGGGCTGTGGATTGGACGGTGTGCTACTCGTCGACGCCATGCCGCTCGCCGGCAACACGCTCGACACCGAATACGTCCGGTCCGCCGTCATCGCGGGCACGTGCACCCTGTTCGAAGGTCCGGCCGACGGCGTCGAAGAGCGGCTCCTGTCGATCTGGACCAGCACCATGAACCTCAAGTGGATCGGCGTGCACGACGACTTTCTGGACCTCGGCGGCGACTCGATTGTGGCGGTCGAGGTCCTTGCGAAGATCGAGGACGAGTTCGGCACGGCGCTGGACGTCTACGACTTCATGAGCACCTACCACATCCGCGGCGTCGCCGGGCTTCTGAGCGAACCCCGGGTACTTCAGCAGCAGTGAGTGGGCGAGCCGCAGGAGTCGCCGGCGGGTGAGGCGGCCCTCTGGGCGAGAGTCGCTATTCGACGAAAGCGTATGTCAGTAAGACATAATCATGTCTCCATGACATACCCGGTTGGCGGTGACCCGCGGCGGTCGGGTGGTTCGGCCCCTGCGGTGGCGGTTGTCGGGACCTCCGGTTGGAACGCGACGTCTGTCACGTCGGCGACCAGCTCGGTGAGGTCGGTGCCGTACGCGGCCGGTTCAACGATCCGTAGCACCAGCGCGAACGGCCGGTCGGCACCGAACCTGCGGTGGAGTTCGGGCTGATGCTTGGCCAGGTGGCGGGCACCGGCGAGGTTGCCGCCCGCAGTCAGGCCGCCGAGAAAGAACACCGGCCGCCCGCCGCTTGGCGCCACTCCCTCGACCGGTAGCAGCTAGTAGTGCGGTGTCCAGGAACGTTGGCGGTGTCGCCGGCCGGACCCGGCGCGGCCCGGTGAACGATCGTGGACACCACACTAGCTGGCGGCTGGCGGGTTAGCCGTTCGGGCGAACGGGCCGGGAGCGGTGAAGACGTGTTCCGCGAACCGCGTGCCGATCCGCTGATGGGCCTCGGCGCTCGGGTGCAGGCCGTCCGGTAGCGGAAGTTCGGTGGCGTCGGCTGGGCCGTACAACGCGGTGCCGTCGAGGTAGTGCAGGTTCTTGTCGGCGGCGCGGCGGTCCGCCAACGAGCGCAACTCGCGCCGGATGACCTGGAGCGTCAGCCGTCCCAGCGTGACGTCCCCGGGTGTGCCGGTCGCGACGAAGCGTACCTGGTCGGTGCCGATCGACTCGGGGTCGATCGCCCCCGGGCCGGGGGTGTCCTCGTGGATCCCGCAGAACAGCGGTGAGATCAGCAGCAGCGGGGCCTCCGGGTGGCCGTCGCGGATCGTGTCGAGGAAGCCGTGGACGGCGGGGACGAAGGTGCGTAGCCGCATCCCGTCGAGGTTCACCACGTTGATGCCGAGCTTGACGCTGATGTAGTCGGCCGGGGCATCGCGGATCACGCGGGCCAGGAACTGGTCGACGAAGGCGCTGCCGCCCAGGCCGAGGTTGCGCAGCTGGACACCGGCCCGGCGGGCGGCGACGGCCGGCCAGATCTCGCTGGGCGCGAGGGCGTTCGAGCCGTGGCTGATGGAGCTGCCGTGATGTACCCACAGCGGCGACGCGGCGTCGTCCGGCTCGATCGGGGCATCGGCCCGCAGGTCGACCAGTTCCGTGCTCTCGTTGTGCGGCAGCCAGATCTCGATCCGGTGCCGGCCGGCGGGCAGCCCGGAAACGGTGGTCGTGTGTGCCTGCCCGGGATGAAAGGCGCTCTGGCCGCTGGCGAGATCGACCGCGATCCGGTCGCCACCGCCCAGCGTGTCGCGGGCGGCGAGCACGCCGTCGACGTACACGTCGATGCGGCCACGCGGCCGGTCGGCGCCCAGGTAGGCGACCCGGGTCGGGTGGGTCACCAGCTCCAGCGTGCTCGCCGCAGTCTGGAAGACGATGCGTACGCCGGACGGCTGGCTCTCCATCGCGAGCAGCTGGCCGTCCGGGAACTGCTCCCGTACCCAGGTCGGCAGCCGGTGCGGCCGGATGCCGCGCGGCGTCAGCTCGGTCTCGGCGATGCCACGGAGAAGGTCGGACGGGACGGACATCAGTGGTTCCCTTCGGTGGGCCAGGAGCGAAAGGCGGTGTCGAGCGCGCTCAGCGCTCGTTGCCAGGAGGTGTCGGCGGGGGGCTCGCGGTGCCCGAAGCTGCCGGCCACCTCAAGGGCCAGGAAGCCGTTGATGGTCGCGCCGAGCAGCCGGGTGGCATGCACGAGCTCGGTCTCCGGCAGCTGGTAACCACGGAGCATCGCCAGCGTGAGCGCGACCAGCCGGCCGGCGGCGTCCGACCGCACGGTCGCCGCCGCCGCCGGACGTTGCAGGGCGGCCCAACGGCCGGGAGACCGGCGGGCGTAGTCGCGGTGCGCGTCGGCGAGAGCGGTGAGCGCGTCTCGCTGCGCGCGGCCGCCGATGGCGATCGCGATCCGATCGGCCAGCTCGCCGAGGGCGAGTTCCTGGACGCTGTCGAGCAGCGCAGACCGGTCACGGACATGCGAGTAGAGGCTCGCGGTCTGAACGCCGAAGTGACGGGCCAGCGCCGACAGGGTGATGGCGTCGAACCCTTCCCGGTCTGCCAGCTCCGCCGCTGCGGCGATGACGACCGCCGGAGTGAGGTTCGCTCGTGCCATACCCACACCCTACAGCCTGTAGACAAAAACCTAATGGGCGTAGTTTATCCGTTCCTGCCGAGGCGCGACCACAACAGGCAGTTGACGCTCAGGCCGAGGAGCACCGGGCGCAGGGTCAACAACCATGGCCACCCCGGTCCGGACAACTGGAGATCCGAGCGTGGGTACTCCAGGGTGACGGCCGAGGCCAGGTAGTTGCGCACCGTCCCGCGGGACAGGTGCAGGTCGGCGGCGATCTCGGTTGCCGACGCGCCGGCCGCATGCCGGCTGAGGATCTCGCCCTCCCGAACCGATCGGCCAGCGGGCCCCGGTGCCAGCTCTGCCGTCCAGGTCGACCGTACGCCGGGCCGTTCGGAGTCGTGCGACCGCCGGGCGGTTGGACACATGAATCCGGGGTTTCCTATTCATCACGCAATTTGACCGCACGTTGCGATTGGATGCCTCTTGGGTTAGTGCAAACGCGGAGGCCGCTTGTGACCTCTGTCATGTTGACATTCGTCAACTGGATGTCGATCCGCGTCCTGCGGCAACCGCTGCCTTCCCGGTGACCTCGCCATTCACGCGCGCCGCGCGGAACGGCGCAGAAGCCTGTCGTCCCGGTCAATTCGTCCGCGTCCCGAATGGTATTGCCGACGACATTTCCTGGTAACCCCGGGCCGTGGCGTGGTCGCTACGTTCAGCACCGGCCGGCGGGAAGCCGGAAAACGATCTGGGAGAGGGAGCATGCGCAGAAAACTGATCCGGCGATTGCTCGCCGGGGTCACTGTGGGGGTGGTGCTGGCACCGCTCGCCACGTCGTCCGCGTCCGCGGCCCCGGCCGGGGACGTGCAGTGGACGCCGTGTGAGCAGGACGCCAGCGCCCTGTGCGGCACCCTGGAGGTACCTGTCGACTGGGCCGATCCGGACGGGCCGACCATCGAGTTGGCGCTGGCCAAGCGGCCGGCGACGGACCCGACGGTGCGCCGTGGGTCGCTGATCGTGAATCCGGGCGGCCCCGGCGGCTCCGGCGTCGACTCGGCGCTGAGGGCCACCTACGGCGACGCACTGCGCCGCCATTTCGACATCGTCGGATTCGACCCGCGCGGGGTGGCCCGCAGCTCACCGGTCATGTGTACGCTGGAGAAGATCAACGAATTGCCGGTCGAGCCGCTCAAAACCTCCAGCGCATTTGCCCGGATGGTGTCCGCGACTCGCGCTTTGGCGGATGACTGTCGCGCCAACAGTGGGCCGGTATTCGACCACGTGGACACGCTCCAGGTGATCCAGGACATCGACGCGATACGCGCCGCGGTCGGCGACACCCAGCTGAATTTTCTCGGAATGTCGTACGGCACGCTGATGGCCCAGCAGTACGCGGAAATGTATCCGACCCGAGTACGCGCCGTCGTGGCCGACAGCGTGATGGATCACAGCCAGGACGCGCGCGGTTTCGCCGTCACCCAGGCGGCCACCGGGCAGGATTCGTTCGACGAGTTCGTGGCGGGCTGCGCCCGGTTGCCGCAGTGCGCCCTGTACGGCCGGAACATCCGCCAGTTCTGGCAGCGGCTGCTCGACCGCGCCGCCCGAGGTGAGCTGCCGGACCCGGATGATCACACTTACAAGATCACCCAGCGGGATCTGGTCAACTTCGTGTTGGGTAACCTCAACTATCAGCCGTACTGGCTGGAGATCGCGGCCGAGCTGGAGCGGGTCGACGCGGGACGGCCGTCGGGGATGTCGTCGGCGGCGCGGGCGGCGGCCGAGGAACCGCCGACCGTGGTGCCCTTCGCGTACCAGGCGGTGCTCTGTCAGGACTGGAACCTGAAGGCAGCCAACGTCACCCAGTGGCGGTCGATCCTCGCCGACGCACAGCGCGTCGCGCCGGATCTACCGGACCCGCCCCGAGCGTCGGTCGGCGCGATCTGCCTGGGCTGGCCGACCCCGGCGGACAACCCGCAGCGGCGGATCAACCCGACAAACGAGTCGCAGTTGCTGCTCGTCAACTCGTTGCACGATCCGGCGACCGGTTACAACTGGGCACTCGGTGCCGCCGACCAGTTCGCCGACCATGCCGAACTGCTGACCTACGAGGGTTGGGGGCACATCGTGTACGGCCGCGTCAGCTGCGCGGACGAGGCCATCGAGGCGTATCTGATCGACCAGGTGGTGCCGGCGGAAGGCACCCGTTGCGCGGCAGCCCCGCCGCCGGGCACGACGTCGGCCCGTGGCCGGGCGTCGAGCCAGGATTCCGGCCCCGTCGCGCAGCCGCCGGTGCCACTGCGCAGTGAACCGGCGTTGCCGACCTGGCTGTTCTGACCGATCGGGACGGAGGCGGTCGGTTCGCCGAGGCGAGCCGACCACCTCCGTCACCGCCGCAGCTGGCGGTTCTCCCACCAGAGGGCGAGTTGCTCCGGCTCCGGTATGCGGCGATCCCGCCCACCGCACAGACGATCAGGGCGGTCCAGATCCAGAACCGGCCGCCCACGCCGCGCGGCCGTCGCCAACGCCCGCTGCTCCACCTGGTACGCGGGAACCTGCGCCGCCGTGACGCGCAGCACTTCCCGCAGCCGCGTGGTCATCGCGCGCTCCTCTCCGGCACCAGGTCGACCAGGTCCGGGGCCACCGCGCGAAGCCGGACCAGCGCGTCGTGCCCACGTACGCCTCGGGGTCACCGTCGCGGATCCGCCGCCAGTGCCGGTTCGTCCGCGCGAGTGCGCTCTGGAGAAGGTCCTCGGCCAGTTGATGGTCGCCGGGGTGGCGCGCGTACCTCGTTCGGCCTACCGAGTGATGAATGGAGCGGCGTGCCGCCCTGACCTGACCGGTAGCGGCACTAGCGCTGCCACGTGTCGAGGGCGTCGACCGCCGCCCGCACGAAGTCGTCCACCAGCGCGGGGTCGCCGCTGGTGCCCTCCCAACCCTCGTCGTGCAGCAGGGTCACCGCGTCGGCCACCCGCACCACGGCGATCTGCGTGGTCGTCGTCTCGCCCTCGACGAGGTCGCCCGGCAGGTTCCGCGCCGGCCGCACCTGGACGACGAGCAGTCCCCCGTCACCGGCGTCGGGCAACCCCTCGCTGCGGACCTTCACGGTGTCCCCGTTGCCGATGGTGAAGGACGCGCAGTCGGCGAGCGTCGCGCGGAGCCGCCGAAGGTAGTCCGCCGCGCCGTCGTCCGAGAACGTGAAGATCGTCTGTGCGATCGTGCCGTACGGCACGTTGGAGGGCGGGTCGTCGGGCTGCCGGTAACCGGTCATCATCGCGGCGCTTGCGGTGACCGACCGGCCGCCGGTGCCGAACCCGTCCTCGCACAATTCGGGTAGGGCGTCGGCGACGGGCATCGTGCGTGGGGGAAGCTTCCGCAGCTCCGCCGGCAGTTCGAGGAAGGCCGACTTGGGGATGACCACGGTCACATCGGCCGTGGGGGAGGCTGCGGCCGGCTCCGTCGCGGCGCTCGACGTCGAAGGTGGCGGGGTGGGGGTCGTCGGCCCGTCGGTCGCGTCGGTGCCTCCGCATCCGGCGGTGACCGCGAGGGCACCGACCAACGGCAGCACCAGCGCCGCGACCCGGCGTGTCCGTCCGGCCCGCTGCTTCACGTTCAGGCCCATCGCGTCGCCCCCCTTGTCGGATTGCGGCTCTCCTGCCCACCGGCGAACCCGGCGAAACTGTCGGCCGGCGTGTCCGCCGATCGACCCCCGAGTCGAGGCAAGTGCCAGACCGGCGGCAGCCGCCGACCGGGACGGCTGAGGGGCGATGTCGGGCAAGACCCCGACGGCCGGACGCCCGGTGTCGCACCAGGGGGTGCGGCACCGGGCGTCCCGGTCGGTTCTCGGCGGACCAGCTCAGACCGAGACCGGCAGGTCGCCGAGGGCGCGCCCGGCCTCCCGAGCGGCCTCCAGGGCCTCGGCGTGCATCTGCGCGGCCTGCTCGGTGAATGAGTCGAGCGCCGGGTTGACGCCGACGAGGGTGAACTCGCGCTCGATCACAGTGAGCTCGGCGCCCCAGCAGTCGGCGATGATGCGGCGCAGGTACGGCGTCGCGTGGTCCCAACCCTCCCGGGGCGTGCCACCGCCGTACGCCCCGCCACGCACCGTCGCGAGCACGACCCGCTTGCCCGCCAGGAACGGCTGGGCGAACGCTCGCTGGTCGGTGCTGACCAGGTCGACGTACGCCTTGAAGTGCTGTGAGACGCCGTAGTTGTAGAGCGGCACGGCGAACAGGATGGCGTCCGCGGCGAGCAGCTCGTCCACAAGTGTCGCGGCGAGGTCGACGGCCTCGCGCTGCTCGCTGGTGTGCTCCTCCGGCGCGGTCATCCCGGCGGTGACCGCCGCGGCCCAGACGGTCGCGGGCAGGGGATCGACGCCGATGTGGCGACGTTCGATCGTGTCACCGGGGCGCGCGGCGAGCCACTCCGCCTCCACGATGTCCGCGATCTCGCGGCTCGCCGAGCCGTGGGTGCGGATGCTGGCATCCAGCCGGAACAGGGTCACGACAACTCCCATACGTGTTAGGTTCAAGCTTGAACCCGACGATAGCCGGCAAGGGTTCAAGCTTGAACCGAATGCGAGATGCCTCACCCTGATGGCGAGGTGCGCCCGGGTGCGCTTGCGACGTTTGCGCGCCGTGCGGTGGCGGTCGCGACCTACGCGATGGTGGTGTCGTGAGCGGTCATGGTGTCCTGACGGCCGGGTTCCTCGCGCAGGATGGCGGCGTGCAGCCAGATGTCCGGGATCGCGAACCCGTCCACCAGTGTCCGCATCTGCGGGCGCAGCTCCTTGAGCAGGCTGTTCACCACGGCGGTGATCGCCTTCGAGCGGGCCGGTGTGAGTCGGCCGTGCTCCAGCAGCCACCCCTTGTGGGATTCGATGACGCTGAGGGCGTACAGGTCGCAGACGCGGGAGAGCAGCGCCCGGACCGCCGGGTCCGCGGTGTCCTCGATACCGGCGACGAACGCCTCCAAAGTGATCCGGTCGATGTGCGCGGCGGCGGCGGTGAGGACGTGGTCCTGGACGTCATTGAAGATGTCGAAGGGGCGGTCCTGCTTGCTGCTCGCGCCGTTGCGCAGGCGGCGGATGGCCCCTTCGAGCAGGTGCTTCTCACGGTCGTCGAAGATCTTGAGCTGCCAGCCCCGGTCGGTCACGGCGACCTCCTCGTCGCGGCCGGGCACGGCGCTGATGAGTTGTTGGATCAGCGACCGTGCGGCGGTGCGTTCGAGCACCATCTCCCGGACCTGCTCGGCGACGAAGGAGGCGCGACCCCAGCCGTCCAGTGAGCCGAACTCGTCCCGGTAGCCGGTGAGCAGCCCCTTGGCGACCAGTTGCAGCAGGACCGTGTTGTCGCCCTCGAAGGTGGTGAACACGTCGGTGTCGGCCCGCAGGCCCGGCAACCGGTTCTCGGCCAGGTAACCGGCGCCGCCGCACGCCTCGCGACACAGCTGGATGGTGCGGGCCGCGTGCCAGGTCTGTGCGGCCTTGAGCCCGGCGGCGCGGGATTCCAGCTCCCGCTGCCGGCGCTCGTCGAGCGGGCCGTCGCCGCCCTGCACCTCGTGCACCGCGGCGACCAGTTCGGCCTGGGCGAAGTGCAGCGCGTACGTGGTGGCCAGGGCGGGCAGCAGCTTGCGCTGGTGGGCCAGGTAGTCGTTGAGCAGCACCTCCCGCTCCGCGTCGCTGGTGCTGAACTGGCGGCGGATGTCGCCGTAGCGGACCGCGATGGTCAACGCCGACTTGGTGGCCGACGACGCGGCGCCACCCACGCTGACCCGGCCCCGGACCAGGGTGCCGAGCATGGTGAAGAAGCGTCGGGAGTCGTTCTCGATCGGGCTGGAGTAGGTGCCGTCCTCGGCGACCTGGCCGTACCGGTCCAGCAACATGTCCCGGGGAACCGTCACGTGGTCGAAGCTGAGTCGCCCGTTGTCCACCCCGAGCAGGCCGGCCTTGGGCCCGGCGTCACCGATGGTCACGCCGGGCAGCGGGTTGCCCCGCTCGTCGCGGATCGGCACCAGCCACGCGTGTACGCCGTGCCGCCGCCCTTCGGTGACCAGCTGCGCGAAGACCACCGCCATCCGCCCGTCCCGGGCCGCGTTGCCGATGTAGTCCTTGCGGGCCGCCTCGTGCGGGGTGTGCAGGTCGAAGGTCTGCGTCCGGGGATCGTAGGTGCAGGTGGTGCGCAGCTGCTGGACGTCGGAGCCGTGCCCGGTCTCGGTCATTGCGAAGCAGCCCAGGATCCGGCCGGAGATGATGTCCCGAAGGTAGGCGTCGTGGTGACGTCTGGTGCCCAGGGCCGCCACCGCGCCGCCGAACAGACCCCACTGCACGCCGGCCTTGACCATCAGCGAGAGGTCGACCTGCGCCAGCATCTCGGTGGCGATGATCGAGCCGCCGACGTCGGATCCGCCGCCGTACTGGGTGGGAAAGGCCGACGCGATACCCAACTTGACGGGCAGTTCGCCGAGCAGTCGGGTGATCCGCTCACGCGCCTGATCGCCGGTTTCGCCGTACACCGGGAGGAAACGCTCGTCGAGGTGCTTGCGGTGCGCGTTGCGGACCTCGGCCCACGGTCCGTCGAGCACCTGCTGAAGGCGGGCGAGGTCGACGGGGCCGGGTGCTTGACTGGGCATGGCTACCTCGCAGGATGCTGGTTGGGTACAGCTCGTACCCAATCCAGGGTACCGAGCCGCTACAGTGATCAGGTGAGCAATGCGGCGGTGAAACGGGACACCATCGCCGCCCGCCGTGCCGGCGGCATCCCGCAGGAGCGGGCCCGGCGGCGGCAGGCGATCGTCGAGGCCGCGGTCCGCGTCATCGAGGAACACGGCACCGACACCGGGCTGGGCACGGTGGCCGACCGAGCCGGGCTGCCCAGACCGCACGTCTACCGCCATTTCGCCAGCAAAGGCGACCTCGACCAGTCCGTCGCCCGGCACGCCGCCCGCCTGGTGAGCGCCTGGATCCGTCCGTCGCTGTCGGCCCCGGGCACCCCGCCGGAGGTGGTGCACGGCATCGTCGGCCGGGTGTTGAGCTGGGCGGTGGCCCACCCCAACCTCTACCGGTTCCGGGCCCGCCTCGGCACCGCGTACGCCGTTCCCGAGATCACCGAGGCCGCCGTTGCCAACCTGCGTGCCGCCGGGTACTCGGCACACCTGCCCGCGTACGTGGTGGCCAGCGTCGTCGGCATGGTCGACGCCGGCATCATCTGGTGGTTCGATCACCGGGACGAGGTCGGGCCGGAGCAGCTCAACGACTGGCTCGCCGCGCAGGTCTGGCGGGTCGTCGCCGAGGCGGCCCAGCGATCACCGTCGGCGTCCGACGACGGGTGACCGGCGCCGCTCGGGCACTCACGATCTGAGCGCCTCCGGCAGTGGCTTGCGCGCGGGCGGCGAAGTCGGCGATGACCTGGGGTCATCCAACGCTCCAGGGCTCCCCGGTCCGCCGCACCGGACCGATCGCTGGTGTCCGGGTGCTCCGACCAGCGCACCTCGATGTGTCTACCCGGTGGCCAGGCCGGTCGTCGGGCCTGCGCCGGTGACGTTGAGGGCGAGTGAGTAGACCGAGGTCGTGGCCGTCACGAACAGCAGGTTGCGCTTACGGCCACCGAAGGCGAGGTTCGAGCAGATCTCCGGTAGCCGGAGCTTGCCGAGCAGGGTGCCCTCCTGGTCGAAGCAGTGCAGCCCGTCGTGGGCGGCGACCCACAGCCGCCCCTCCCGGTCGAGTCGAATCCCGTCGAACGACCCGGCGTCACAGTCGGCGAGCACGCCACGGTCCCGCAGTGTCCCGTCGGAGTCCACGTCGAAGTGCCGGAGGTGCCGGCGTCGGGTGTCGGCGATGAACAGCCGACGCTCGTCGGCCGAGAACGCCAGACCGTTGGGGCGCAGGAAGTCGTCGGCGACCCGTTCCACCCGACCGTCGGGCCGGCAGCGGTAGACGTGGCAGCCGTCCAGCTCCGAATCCGCCCGGTGCCCCTCGTAGTCGCTGTCGATGCCGTAGCTCGGGTCGGTGAACCACAACGAGCCGTCGCTGGTCTCCACGACGTCGTTCGGGCTGTTGAACCGCTTGCCCTGCCAACGGTCCGCCACCACGGTCAGCGACCCGTCGGGCTCGGTACGGGTGACCCGGCGGTGGCCATGCTCGCACGTCACGACGCGGCCGAGGCGGTCGATCGTACGGCCGTTGGGGTAGCCGGCGGGCGTCTGGAAGACGTCGCAGCGCCCGGTCAGCTCGTCCCAACGCAGCACCCGGTCATTCGGGATGTCACTGAACAGCAGGCAGCGCCACGCGGGGGAGTACGCCGGCCCCTCCAGCCAACGCCCGCCGTCGAACAGTCGTTGCATCGCGTGGTCCCCGCTGACCGCCTGGAACCGCTCGTCCAGGACGTCCCAGCGGGTTGGTACGCGCTCGACCGAATTCATCATGCACCCCCCGTGCCCGTGGCGAGCCTGGCGAAGGCCGTCGTACCGGATGGTACGGCGGCCTCGGGTGGGCGGCCCCACGAGGGCCGGTGCGACCGGTGGCGGCCCGGGGTCGCGTGGTCCGCCACCGGGCCGCCACGGCGGTGTCAGCCGTTGTCGATCAGACTCGCGATCTCGTTGTAGATCAGGTGCGCCTTGGCCCCCTGGTTGGACGGACAGCCACCGAGATGGTGCAGGGCGATCACCCGATGGCTGCTGTTCAGCACCGGTGAGCCCGAGTTGCCGCCGGAGGTGTCGCAGCTGTAGCTGATGTTCCAGGTGTTGTAGTTGGCGTTCCGGACGGTGCAGCGCGCGCCGTTCTGGGTGTCCTCGAAGATGGACAGACGCTTCGGGCTGCCGTCACCGTGCCCCGGGATGTACATCTGCGTCCCGGTGGTGGTGGCGGACGTCGCCAGGTAGAGCGTGCCGAAGCCCTGGATGGCGGCGAAGTTGTTCACCGAGAACAGGGCGTAGTCGAGCTGGCTGGAGCCACCGCTGCTCACCCGGTAGAGCGTCGCACCACTCACCTTGGTGCCGGGCCCGGGGTTCGCGCCGCCGCAGGTGGCGCACTGGTAGTTGAACTGCATCTCGCTGCCGCTGACCGCGGACTGGGTCGAGAAGCAGTGTTTGTTGGTCAGCATGCGGTTGGTGTTGCCGACCCGCCAGGTGGTGCACATGCCGCCGCCACTGATCAGCAGCCGGGCCACCGCGTTGCCCCGGGCGTACTCGGTGGGGTGGCTGCTCTGGTAGCAGACCACGTCGCGGCGGGCGTCGGTGCTGCAGACCGACTGGGTGGAGAAGTTGTGCTGACCGATCTCCGTGCGGTCGTAGCCGCGCCAGAACCGGTCGATGGTCGCGGCGCTGCCCCGGGAGGAACGGTTGCTGTGCAGCGTCACCACCGCCGTGTCGCCCTCCACCGACATCGCCCAGAAACCCGGCCGCCCGTCCGTGGTGTAGTCCGCGCCGGTCGCCCGGTTCAGGTGGCGGTCGTACCGGTAGCTCTCCCGACCATCCGGGCTCGACACGGTGACGTACTCCCCGGGAGCCAGCCGCAGCGAGCTGAAGTGCACCTTGATGTACGTGGCGCCCGGGTGCTGAATGACCTGGGTCCGGCTGGCGCGGGCGTACGACAGGGAACTGTCGACGGTGCGCAGCTCGCCTACGGTCGTCACGCCCTCGGCCGAGAACTGGTCGGACTCGGGCGCCCGGTCGGACAGTGGCGTGATCGGCCGCACCGGTTGTGCCGCGGCCGGGGCCGACAGCAGGGACAGGCCGAGTGTGCAGGCGGCGAGTGTGACGGTCGCGGTGCGTAGGCGGCGCAGGGCAGGTTTCATCGTCGCTCCTCCCAGGAAGCGGAACCTGAACGATTCCTAAGCCTTCATACCGAAGCTGATCGATGTATGCAAGATAATCGATGAGTAATACCGCCTCTCGGCCCGTCTGTTGACGTAGAGCCGATCTGGGTACTGGAGGCACATGTTCGAGGGCTTCACTGACGAGCGGGTCGACGTGGGCGAGGTGGAGCTGCGCGTCCGGCACGCCGGGCGTGGTCCCGCCGTCCTGCTCGTGCACGGACATCCGCGTACCGGATCGACCTGGCACCGCGTCGCCCCGAGGCTGGTGGATCGCGGGTTCGCCGTGGTCTGCCCCGACATGCGGGGCTACGGCCGGTCCGGCAAGGCGCGGATCCTGCCGGATCACTCCCAGCAGTCCAAGCGCGTGGTGGCGGCGGACATGGTCCGACTCATGCACAAACTCGGCCACCCGACGTTCGCCGCCGTCGGGCACGATCGCGGTTGCTACGTGGCGCTGCGCCTGGCGCTCGACCATCCCGACACCGTCAGCCGGCTGGTGGTCATCGACGGCGTACCCATCAGCGAGGCTCTCGCCAGGTGCGACGCGACGTTCGCCCGGAACTGGTACCACTGGTTCTTCTTCGCCCAGCCGGACAAGCCGGAACGGGCCATCGGCGCCGATCCCGACGCCTGGTACGGCGACAAGGCGCGACCGGATCGAATGGGAACTGACAACCACCGGGAGTTCCGGCAGGCCATCCACGACCCGGCGACGGTACGGGCGATGCTGGAGGACTACCGCGCCGGCCTCGGGGTCGACCGGATGCACGAGGAGGCCGACCGGCGGGCCGGGCGTACGGTCCGGTGCCCCACCCTGCTGCTCTGGTCGACTCGGGACGACCTGGAGGATCTCTACGGCGACCCGCTCGCCGTCTGGCGTCCCTGGGCCGACGATCTGCGCGGCCATCCGATCGAGTCCGGGCATCACGTCGCCGAGGAGAACCCCGAGGACCTGACCGCCGCCCTGTACCACTTCCTCGCCTGACCGGGCCGACAGCGACGACCCCCGGCCTCCTGGCGCTGGCGTGCACACCAGCGTGAGCCAGGGGGGCGGGCCCGTCGGTCGCGCCGCGCTCGGGTCAGCGGTGCAGGCGGTACGCCGCCGGATCAGGACGCCTGACGTCGGAGGTGTTCGGCGAAGGCGGACTGACTGCCCAGCATGACCATGATCGCGTTGCGGTAGGCGACCGACGCCCACAGGTGCAGTTCCTCGTCGTCGAGGCCGCCGAAGATGCCGGCGAGGGCCCTGCGCGCGCGGCGGTCGAGGACCTTCTGCGGTCGGGCGAGCAGTTCGCCCTCGCGGCGCAGCGCGTTGAGGTAGGCGGCCACGGCCGAGGTGTACGCGGGACCGCCGAGCTCCTCCAACATGCCGAACTCGAAGAGGTGCAGCGCCGCCTCCGACTCCCAGTCCGGATCACGCTGGACGTGACGGATCAGCATCACGTGCCGCGCCTCGAACAACAGCAGGATTCCACGGCCGAGCCGACTCAGCGGCCGGCGGCTCGACGGCAGCCGCAACGTGCGTACCGGTCGTCCGGCGGCCACGTCCACCGCACCGGCGAAGTTGGGCATCCGCTCGCCGCCGGGCACCGGATCGGGTACCAGGCACACCCGATCCGCGTAGACCAGGTCATGCCGACCGGAGAGCGACCGCATCGCCGTCGCGGCAACCTCGTCGAAGGGACGGTCGTCGGCCGGTGCGCCCGGGTCGAGGGCGTAGACCATGCCGGGCAGGCCGGCCGTAGGGACACCCAGGACCGCTGAACTCCGCAGGAAGCCCCACGTCGTTGCGGCCCATCGGCTGCGCCGGGCCACCTCGGCGGCGGTGTCCCGCCAGTCGCGGGCGAGCCGCAGCCGCTCCCGGACGTCGGCGGCGTCGGTCACCTCCAGCAACCCCCGAGGCAGCGCCGCCACGGGATCCACGTCGAGCGGATCGGTGACCACGGACGGACCGATCGCCGCGTGTTCGGCGCAGTCCGCATCGGTGTGCGGATCGCCGGTCGCGCCGTGACAGTCTCCCAGCCAGGTGGCCTCACGACTCACCGACTGCCGGGCGAACGCCGGCGCCGGCAACATGCCGGCGCGCAGGACCCGCTCGTACTGCACCCGGGCCCGGGCCGTCCGCAACATGTCGAGCGGCAGGACCGGGGCCAGTTTCAGGACCGCCTCGATGATCAGGCAGTGCGGGCAGACGGGCCCGTCCGGGTCGATCACGCGGAACTCCCGCAGCTGGTCGAGACCGGGCTGCTCCCACTGCACGCCGATGGCACCGCCCTCACGCAGCATCAGGTAGAGGTGAGTGGTGGCCTGCCGTTCCTGGGTGACGGCCACGATCTCGTCGAGGAACCGCCGCCGGCTGATCTGCTCCACCGGGTCACTGTATCGACCGACGTCGTGTCCATGGACGCGTCGCGACCCGGGCGAAAACCGGTGTCGGCAAACGGACTCGGGTGACTATCGTCGCGTCGACATCCGTCGAAGGACAGGAGTTGAGATGCGCCTCGACCTGGTCACGGCCCCCGCTCCGGCGCGAGAGTCCACCGTGCGCTGACCTTTGCGGATCGCCGTCGGTCCACCGGCGGCGGCGGTGCTCCTCGCTGCGGAGCGGTCCCCTGACGGCCGTTTCCCTTCCCGATCGAGGAGCAATCTTGCGTGCCCTGATATCCGCGCGTCTCGGCGCGGACTTCGCCAAACTCTGGACCGCCTCGGCGGTGTCCAACGTCGGCGACGGCATCACCATGGCGGCCGGCCCGCTGCTGGTCGCCTCCATCACCGACAGCCCGGCGCTGATCGCCGGTGCCGTCTTCGTGCAACAGCTGCCCTGGTTGTTGTTCGCCCTGCTCAGTGGTGCCTACGTGGACCGGCTCGACCGGCGTCGCCTGGTGGTGACGGTGAACCTGGCACGGGCCGTCGCGCTCGCCACGCTTACCGTCACCGTCGCCACCGAGACCGTCACGGTGGTCGTCTGCTACGCGGTGCTGTTCCTGCTCGGTACGGGGGAGACGCTGGCCGACACCGCCATGGGTGCGCTGTTGCCGTCGGTGGTCGCCCCGGACCGGCTGCCGAGCGCGAACGCGCGGCTCTACGCCACCTTCACCATCGGCAACCAGTTCCTGGCCAAGCCGTTGGGTGCCGGGCTGTTCGTCATCGCCGCGGCGGCGCCGTTCGGCCTCAACGCACTCACGTTCGCCGTCGCCGCGTTGCTGCTGACGAGGATGCGACCGGCCCCGGCACCGGCGGCCACGACGCACGCGGCGGTGGTCCGCTCGATCGGCGAGGGGGTGCGCTGGCTGTGGCGGCACCGGTTGCTGCGGACTCTGGCCCTGAGCATGGGCGTGGCTAACGTCGCCTTCTGCGTCGCCTTCGCGGTGTTCGTGCTCTACTGCCGGCAGCGTCTGGGCGTCTCCGACGTCGGTTACGGCTTCCTGCTCACCGCGTTCGCGGTCGGTGGGCTGGCCGGCACGGCGGCGGCGACCCGACTCGTCCGGAGGGTCGGACGAACCGCGGTGCTGCGGGGCGGGCTGGTCATCGAGATGGTCACGCACCTGATCCTGGCGACCACGACCGCGGTATGGGTCGTGGTGGTCGTCCTGGTCGTGTTCAGCGCGCACGGCATGGTCTGGGGAGTCACCGTCGCGTCGCTGCGGCAACGGCTGGTGCCGTCCCGGTTGCTCGGCCGGGTCGGCAGCGCGTACGCGGTGCTCGATCTTGGCGGGGCGGCGGTCGGCTCCCTCCTGGGTGGCCTGATCGCCGCCGTGTGGGGCGTCACGACCCCGTTCTGGATCGCCGGGGTGACGATGGCGGTCGTCGTTCTCGCCGCCTGGCGGCCGCTGACCCAGAGTCCAAACCGGTCGGAGACTATCGAAGAGAGCTGATTACCGTACCATCGGGCTGTTCTTCCCTGGGCGGGTGCGGAGGAGACCGCATGGACGATGTGAACCTCCGAGCCCTGCGGCTGCTGGAGGAGGCGCAGGCCGGTGGCGCGTCCCAGGTGCTGGCGGAGGCGGTCGCGGCGCTGGAGGCACCGACCGGCGAACTGCGCGACGGCCCGGCGGCGATGCATTTCGCCCGTGTCGTGGCGCTGACCCGGCTCGGTGACCTGCGGGCCGCGATCGCCGCCGCCGATCTGATGCTTGTCGCCGCCGAGCGGGAGAACAGCGCCGGGTGGCGCTCCTGCGCACTGTCACTTCGCGCCGACCGGCGGCTTCGCCTCGGCGACCAGGACATCGCCGAGTACGACATTGAGGCCGTCCTGCGGGACCTCGTCCGCGCGGAGACGGCCTTGTTGGCCGGCGAACCGGATCCGGTGATCGAGGGCAACGCCCGCACCGGGCTGGCGATCGGATACGCGAAGCTGCGCCTCTACGAGCTGGCGGCGCCACAGTTCCAGGCGGCATACGAGACGACCTGCCGACCCGGGTACCCGGACAATGGCAACCGGGCGATGTGGCTGTGCAACCTCGCGGAACTCAACCTCATGTGGGCCCTGGAGTTGTACCAGGTGGGTCGGGTCGCCGAGGCGGAGAAGCACACCACGGTGGCCGAGGAGCACGCGGTGCGGGCGATGACGGAAGCCTCCGGCCCCAAGGCCGAGGTGTGGCGGCTCGCGGCGTCGCTGTTCGCGGCGTGCGCCCGCGCCGACCGCCAGGACCCGGCCGGTGCGGCGGAGGACATCCCCCGGGTCCTGGCGTCGCTACAGGAGCACGGCGTCGAGCAGCGACACCAGGAGCAACTGCTGTGCCGGTCGTTCCACGCCGTCGCGCTCAGCCGGTCCGGGCGGCCGGGTGAGGCGTTGCGCGTCATCCAGGAGGCGGTGACCGGCCTGTCGCCCGACAACGACTGGTTGATCACGGCGGCGCTGCACCGTACGCACGCGGTGCTGCTGGCGAAGACCGGGGCACGCGACGCGCTGCCGGGCCTCACCTACGGAGACGCGCTCGCGGAACTGCTGTGGCGTCAGCGACACCGCTGGCTGCACGCGGCGGTGACCATGCAGTCCTACGACGTGCTGCGGTGGCAGCACGAGCGGGCCGAACGGGCCGCGCGGATCGACCCGCTCACCGGGGTGGCCAACCGGCGGGGTCTGGACAGCTTCCTGGAGCGCCTGGCCACCCCCACGGCGGCCGGGACCGATCCGGTGGCGGTGCTGATCGTGGACGTGGACCGGTTCAAGGACATCAACGACTCGTTGGGGCACGCCATCGGCGACGACGTGCTGCGAGCGGTGGCGCAGCTGGTCGCGACGAGTGTCCGCCGGGACGACTTCGTCGCCCGGCTGGGCGGTGACGAGTTCGTCGCGATCCTGCCGGGGGCGGATCTCGGCGCCGCTGAGCAGGTCGCCCAGCGGGCCGTCGACGCCGTGGCCGGGATGGCGGCGTGGCGGGTGACGGTAAGCGTCGGGGTGGCCGGCGGTTCCGCGTACACCCTCGGAGAGACCCTGGCCCACGCGGACGGCGCGATGTACGCGGCGAAGCGGGCGGGCGGAAACCGGATGAGCAGCCGCCACCCCGGCACCTGACCGCGGATCGCGCCGTTGCTGCCGGCCGGTACCCGCCCCGACACGCTCGACGGGCTGACCGCCGCCGGGCTGCCGGCATCGCAGGGGCCACCGACAAGCGTGCTCTACTCACCGGGGGTGCCGGTCGCCTTCGGCCCGCCGACCAGCGTGCATCAGCCCAGAGCCTGATCAGCAGGCGATCGCCGGCGACTCAGGCCGCCGCGTCGCGTGGCTTGAAACTGACGCTGAGGCTCACGTCCAAGGCCGCCGCCAACCGCTCCAACACGGGCAGGGTCGGGACGGTGCCGCCGGCCTCGAACCGTGCGACCGCCGACTGCGTCATCCCCGATTCCTTGGCAAGCTGTGCCTGACTCCAACCTCGGCGCTCACGAAGCTCCCGAATCGCACGACCGAGTTCGAACGCCAACTGCGTCGCGTCGTACGCCTCCGCCGCCCCCGGCTCGGCCATCCGCCGCTCCCGCAGCGAGGCCCAATCACCACGCTCGCCCATGATCTAGCTCTCCTTCTCCACGATGCGGTGCGCCCCATCAATGCATCTGGCCAGACCCGGCGTGCTCGGTCGACCTCTCGCTCGTCGCGCATACGCGTCTTGTGAAAGACGGTCAGCAAGGTGATCCGCTTGTCCGACGCGATCCAGTAGGTGATCCTGACTGCTTGCCGCCCCAGGTAGGACCGCAACTCGCGTAGCTTCCCATCCAGCTGTTTCGTGTACGGCTCGCCCAGCAGTGGCCCTTGTTCGGCCAGTGGGTCGACGTAGAATGCCGCACGAGCAAACAGTGCAACCGGCAGGCCCTCCAACCACTTTTCGACTTCCGGCTCTGACTCAATGGCACCCCAAGCCATAGCATCGATGCTATATGAGCCAAGCATCGTCGCCGAAGAGGGTGGACGGGTCGCGATGGCGCTCGTCCGCACGCGGTGGACGCTCGGGTTGCGCGGCGGATCAGAGGTAGCTGAACAGCGGGGGGAAGAGCAGCACCACGATCCAGGCCCAACCGGCGTACACCGGTAGGTAGCGGGTCTGCCAGCGTTCCAGGGCCGCGAACGGGGTGCGCCGACGGAGGAAGCTCAGCATCAACCACGCCGACCAGGCGAGGTTGGCCAGCAGGATGACGTTCTCACCGAGGGCCGCGGCCTTGTTCGGGGTGGTGCCGTACTCGGTGATCCGCTCGGTGATCGCCCACAGCACCAGCACGTCGATGATGAGCGCGCTGACCACGAGGGCGAGCTGCAACCTGTCGAACAGGCCGGGCGGGGCCAGCGGGTCGCGGGCCGAGATCGAGTAGAGCAGCAACCCCAGCACCACGACCAGCAGCAGGTCGAACAGGATCAGCGCCTCGCGCTCGACGTTGATGCCGGCGGTGGTCCAGACGATGGCCACCAGGAAGGCCAGCAACGCGGCGGTGAACAGCGGCGTGAACAGGCGGGTGAGTACCGGGGCGATGTTCTCGACGACGCTCTGTTTGGCCTCGACGAGCCAGCCTGCCACGACCACCGCGGCCACCGCGCCGCACGGCAGCAACCACTGCGAGACGAAGCCCTCCGGGTCGATGCCGATGGCCTGGAAGGTGCCGACCGTGAAGGCGGTCAACACGCCGCCACCGAGAGCGATGAGGACGAAGTAGACGAAGCACTCGCCGGTGAATCTGATGAAGTCCATCCGCCGTCGCGACGAGCGTAGTTCGTCGGAGACGTAGGCCAGGCCGACCACGAGCCACAGGGCTATCGGCAGGTGGATGGTGGTCAGGACCAGCGACTGGGAGTCCTCCGCGAGGGGGTAGATGTTGGCGGCCACCGCGCCGAGCGCGAACAGAGCGACCATCACCCCGATCACCGCCGTGCCGGCCCGGCGGCGCCAGGCCAGGTACGCGGCCAGCCAGGGCAGCGTGAACAGCGCGAAGTTGGGCGCGTAGAAGGTGCCGTCCTGTTCGAAACCCAGACCGAACAACGCCGGTAGTTTGATCGACACGGCCGCGCCGACCGCGCACACGATCATCGCGATCAGGTCGCGCCGGGACTGGTTGTCCGTCTCCGGGTCGTCGGTGCCGCCGGTCAGCACCAATTGCTTCCACAGTCGCTCGGAGTGTTCCCGGGCGAACTCGCGGGACAACTCGTCCAGGCCACCCAGCCTCTTCACCGCGACCAGGAATGCCTCGTCGGGGCGCAGGCCGGTGGCGATGAGCTCGTCGACCGAGCCGCGAAGGTGGTCCTCCAACTCCTCGGCGTCGGAGCGTTGCAGTTCCGGGCGGTGGCGCACGTAGCGACGCCACTGGGCGAACTGGGCCTCCAACGCTTCCTGGCCCGGCGCGGTCGTCGCGCCCTCCGGATCGCGTGGCGCGGTCGTGCCGTCCGGGCCGGGGGACGCCGGGCTGCCGGGCGTGGTCATGCCAGACCTCCGAGGGGAATCGTGGTCGAGCGGCGCACGTCGCCGGGGCCGACCCAGATCGCTTTGAGTGCGCTCACCACGGTGTCCCACTGGCGACGTTGCTCGGCGAGCTCGGCGAGGCCGCTGTCGGTGATGCGGTAGTACTTGCGTCGTCGCTCCCCGGGGACCGATTGCCAGCTCGACTCCACGTGACCGAGCCGTTCGAGCCGGTGCAGCAGGGGATAGAGCAACCCTTCGGTCCAGTCCAACTCGCCGTCGGACAGCTCGTTGATGCGTCTGAGGATCGCGTACCCGTAGCTCTCCCCGTCGGCCAGGATGCCGAGCACCATCGGCGTCGCCGAGGCGGCGACGAGATCCTTGGTGATCTTCATGAGATTCTCCCACCACCAATACCTAGAACTATTAGGCATAGTAGTTCTAGGTATTGGTGGGCGCAAGAGAAGCCCGCCGGCATCACCGGCGGGCTTCTCGTAAGCGCTGTTCAGAGTTGGCCGGGGTGTCCCCGGGCGGCTGTGTCGCTCAGCGACCGCCGCCACGCCCACCGGGCCGGGCCCGGGCGGAGAAGGCCGCCGCACCCGAACGGGCAGCACCGGAGCGCGCCGAGGCGGACCGCCCTGAGCCGGTTGCAGCGGACCGCCCCGAACTGGCCGCAACGGACCGCCCTGAGCCGGCCTGGGCGGGCTTGCCGCTGCGCCGGTTGCGGCCCGCGGGGGCGGGTGACGTCTCGCGTCGGGCGGTAGTTGGTCGGGCGGCCGGCGCGACCGCCAGCGTCCGTTCCCCGGGCGCGAGTTCACGCAGCAGCGCGTCCCCCGGGCGCAGTCGAGTGGTGGTCGCCGCGATGCCCGCCTTGCGGGTCAGTTCGCGTACCTCGGGGGCCTGGGTGTCGGTCATCAGGGTCACGACCGTCCCGGCCGCGCCGGCCCGGGCGGTACGCCCCGAGCGGTGCAGGTACGCCTTGTGCTCCACGGGTGGATCGGCGTGCACAACGAGGGCCACGTCGTCGACGTGGATGCCCCGCGCCGCGATGTCGGTGGCCACCAGCGTCCGCACCGTGCCGTCGGAGAACGCCTTGAGGTTCCTGGTGCGGGCGCCCTGGGCCAGATTGCCGTGCAACTCCACCGCGGCCACCCCGGCCGCGACCAGCCGGCGGGTGAGGGTCTTGGCACCTCGCTTGGTGCGGGTGAACACCACCGTCCGTCCGGGCGCGGCGGTCAGGTCGACAAGCACGGCGAACCGGTCCTCGGCGTGCACGTGCAGCACGTGGTGCGTCATCGCGGCGACCGGCGACTTGGTCGAGTCGACGCTGTGCACCACCGGATCGGTGAGGAAACGCCGGACGAGCACATCGACCCCGGAGTCCAGGGTGGCGGAGAAGAGCAGCCGTTGCCCGTTGCGCGGGGTCAGCTCCAGCAGCCGGCGTACCGTCGGCAGGAAGCCCAGGTCAGCCATGTGGTCGGCCTCGTCGAGCACGCTGATCTCTACGGCGTCCAGGTGGGCGTGACCGGCCTGCACGTGGTCGGCGAGCCGGCCCGGGCAGGCCACCAGGACGTCGACCCCGGCGCGCAATCCGGTGATCTGCGGCCGAGCGGCGACGCCGCCGAAGACGGTCATGGTGCGCAGCGACAGTGCCTCGGCCAGCGGCGCCATCACGCTGTCGATCTGAGTGGCCAGCTCCCGGGTGGGCGCGAGGATGAGCGCCCGGGGACGTCCGGGTCGGCGCGGCGCGGCGGTGGCGGCGAGCCGGGTGAGCACGGCCAGGACGAAGGCGTAGGTCTTGCCCGAACCAGTGCGGCCCCGACCGAGCACGTCGCGACCGGCCAGGGCGTCGGGCAGGGTTGCGGCCTGGATCGGGAACGGTCGGTCCACTCCGGTCGCGGCCAGCACGCGGGTCAGTGCGGCGGGCACGCCCAGCTCGGCGAAGGTCGAAACGGCGGGCGGGGTGGTCTGTTGCTGCGGGCGGCGTGCCGCCATGAAGGCTCCGAACGTAGAAGGGGATGTCCCACCCGGCGCTGCGGTGCCGGCCGTGGCCTGGCGCGTCGAAGGCGTGGGGCCCGGGACATCGAATCGGACCCGCGGTCAGGCGGGTCCGAGGGTGAGCCTACCCGACCGGCGGTGGGCAGGCTGCCGGTGCGGTCAGGAGGGTGCCACGACCCGCCATCGACTCTGACCGCCCATCCACGCCCCGGCCAGGATCTCCGCCGACTTACGACCGGGGCAGGGGTAGATCTTCGAGCGCCCGGTGCCGCCGCCGGCCCGGGCCTCGACCTCCCACGACTCGCCGTCGGTGCGGATGTAGACGTCGCGACGTCCGCGCGGGGTGTGGTCGCCGTTCCACCAGTGACGCTCAACTCTCACCCGCTGACCGTATAGCACCAGGTCCGCGAGGGAAACGTTGATGATCTTGGGAGATGTCACCGCCACGCAGGGTGTTTGTCGCCTCGACTCGACGTGTTCGTCCGTGACTCGGCAGGGGTGACCCGAGCGACCCGCAGTGGGCGTCGAGCGCTGGGGTTGGCGGGTTTCCACAAAATCCGTTGTCCGGAGGTGGCAGTTCCCACGTCTTCCTTACTCGCCGGTAGCCACGAAGGTTGGTTCAACGGGACCCCCTCTGCGGGAGAGTCCCTCCTGTCAGGGACGATCTTCCGGAGGCCTGCTCGGTGTTCAGCCGCATCGCCATCGTCAACCGGGGAGAGGCCGCCATGCGGCTGATCCACGCTGTTCGCGAGCTCAACGCCGAGACCGACGCTCCGCCGATCGAGACCGTCGCGCTCTACACCGAGGCGGAGCGCTCGGCCACCTTCGTGCGCGAGGCCGACCACAGTTACTGTCTCGGACCCGCGTCGGCGCGACCCTACCTGGACCATCGGGTCCTCGAACGGGCGCTGCACGACACCGGCGCCGACGCGGCCTGGGTGGGCTGGGGCTTCGTGGCCGAGGATCCGGCCTTCGCCGAACTGTGCGAGAAGAACGGCGTCACCTTCATCGGCCCGAGCCCGGAGGCGATGCGCAAGCTCGGCGACAAGATCGGCGCGAAGCTGATCGCCGAGGAGGTCGGCGTCCCGGTGGCGCCGTGGAGTCGTGGCGCGGTGGAGAGCCTTGAGGCGGCCCAGCGTGCCGCGGCCGAGATCGGCTACCCGCTGATGCTGAAGGCCACCGCGGGCGGGGGCGGCCGGGGCATCCGGGTGGTGCGCAGCGACACCGAACTTGCCGAGGCGTACGAGCGCACGAGCCTGGAGGCCCAACGCGCCTTCGGCAGCGGTGTGGTCTTCCTGGAACGGCTGGTCACCGGTGCGCGGCACGTCGAGGTGCAGGTGATCGCCGACGGCCAGGGCACCGCGTGGGCGCTGGGCGTACGGGACTGCTCGGTGCAGCGGCGCAACCAGAAGGTGATCGAGGAGTCCGCCTCGCCGGTGCTCTCCGGCGAGCAGACTCGCGAGTTGAAGGAGGCGGCCGAGCGGCTCGCGCTGGCCGTGGACTACCGCGGTGCGGGCACCGTGGAGTTCCTCTACCACCCGGGTGACCGGATGTTCGCCTTCCTGGAGGTCAACACCCGGTTGCAGGTGGAGCACCCGATCACCGAGGCCACCACCGACTTCGACCTGGTCAAGGCGCAGATCCAGGTGGCCGCCGGTGGCCGGCTCGGCGACCGGATCCCGGCCGAGGCGGGGCACGCCGTCGAAGCCCGACTCAACGCCGAGGACCCCGACCGGGACTTCGCGCCGTCGCCCGGCCGGATCGTGCGACTGGTGCTGCCCAGTGGGCCCGGCGTGCGGGTGGACACCGGGGTCAGCGAGGGTGACGTGATCCCCGCCGACTTCGACTCCATGATCGCTAAGATCATCGCGTACGGTCGTAGCCGCGACGAGGCGTTGAGCCGGCTGCGTCGCGCGGTCGCCGAGACCACGGTGATCATCGAGGGCGGCGCGAGCAACAAGAGTTTCCTGCTGGACCTGCTGGATCAGCCCGAGGTGATCGACGCCAGCGCCGACACCGGCTGGATCGACCGGGTCCGCGCTCAGGGCCGCCTGGTCTCCACCCGACACTCCGGCGTAGCGCTGGCCGCCGCCGCCATCGAGGCGTACGAGGACGAGGCGCACGTCGAGCGGCAGCGGTTGCTCTCCACCGCGCACGGTGGCCGTCCCCAGGTCCAGCACGCCAGCGGCCGGCCGATCGACCTCAAGCTGCGCGGCGCGACCTACCGGGTCTCCGTCGCGCAGACCGGCCCGCACCGGTTCCGGGTCGGCGTCGCCGACACGTCGACGGTGGACGTCGAGCTGGAGCGCTTCGACGAGCACAGTGGCCGGATCCTGGTCAACGGCCGGCGGTACCGGCTGGTCTGCGACACCCACGGACCCATCCACCTGGTCGAGGTGGACGGCGTCACGCACCGGGTCAGCCGGGACGAGGGCGGCGTCCTGCGCTCCCTGTCACCCGCGCTGGTCGTCGCGACCCCGCTCGCGGTGGGCGACGAGGTCGAGGCCGGCGCGCCGGTGCTGGTCCTGGAGAGCATGAAGATGGAGACCGTGCTGCGTGCCCCGTTCGCGGCGAAGGTGCGCGAGTGCCTGGTCTCCGTCGGCAGCCAGGTGGAGACCGCCGCACCACTGCTGCGTCTGGAACCGCTCGGTGACGGGGCCGCGAGCGAGGCCGCCGAGTCCACGGCCGTCGACCTGGAGCTGCCACCCGAGCCGACCGAGCTGTCCGCCGGGGACCGCGTGGCACGTGGCATCGCCGAGCTGCGCAGCCTGCTGCTCGGCTACGACCTGGATCCGCGTGACGAACGCCGAACCCTCGCCGGGTACCTGGCCGCCCGCGCCGAACTGCCGCACCGTCCGCTGGAGGAGGAGGTCGAGCTGCTCCAGGTCTTCGCCGACCTGTCCGAGCTCAGCCGCAATCGTCCGGCCGGCGAGGAGACCAAGGCCGACACCCGGGTGCACAGCCCGCGTGAGTACTTCCACAGCTACCTCCAGTTCCTCGACGTCGAGCGGGCGGCCCTGCCGGAGACGTTCCGCCAGCGCCTCGCCCGGGTGCTCGCCCACTACGGTGTCGAGGACTTCGAACGGACGCCGGAGCTGGAGGACGCCGTCTTCCGGATCTTCCTGGCCCAGCAGCGGGCGGCGGCCGACGTGAAGGTGATCGTCACCTTCCTGCAACGGTGGCTGACCGAGCCGCCGCCGGCCGAGAGCCTGCGCGAGCTGGTCGGTCAGGCGTTGGAACATCTGATCTTCGCCACCCAGCGCCGCTTCCCGGTGGTCGGCGACCTCGCCCGCAGCGTGGTGTTCCGTTGGGCGGCACAGCCGATGCTGCGCCGCAAGCGGGCCGAGGTGTACGCCGACGTCCGGGGCAACCTGCGTTATCTCGACCACAACCCCGACGCGGCGGACCGGGCCGAGCGGATCGCGACTATGGTCGCCTCACCCGAGCCCCTGGTCCGGCTGCTCGCCCAGCGCATCGGCCGGCCGGGAGTCGACCACGGCCCGATGCTCGAGGTGCTCAGCCGCCGCTACTACGGCAGCCGTGGCGCGGACAGCGCCCGAGCCGTCGAGGTGGCCGGGCAGTCGTTCTTCACCGCCGGGTACGACCGGGACGGCGAACGCTTCCGCCTGGTCGCCGCGGCCACGGATTTCGCCGGCCTGCCGGCGACCTTGACGAAGGTCGCCGCGCTGGTCGGCGCGGGTGGCGACGGTGCCGGCTCGGCGTCGCCGGTGCCGGGCCGGAATGCCGCGCCGTCGGTCGCCGACGTGTACCTGACCTGGGCCGAGCAACCCGACGTGGAGGCGATGGCCGCGACCCTGCGGGAGGTGCTCGACCAGGCCGGGCTGCTGGACCTGCTCCAGCGGGTGACGATCTCGGTCGCCGGGCGCAACGGCGCCGAGATGCACCACCACTTCACCTTCCGGCCGGAGCTCGGTGAGGACCGGGTGATCCGGGGCCTGCACCCGCTGATCGCCCAGCGTCTGCAACTGCCCCGGCTACGCAACTTCGACCTGACCCGGCTGCCGTCGGCCGACGAGGAGGTGTACCTCTTCCACTGCGTCGCGCCGGACAATCCGGCCGACGAGCGGCTGGCCGCGATGGCTCAGGTACGCGACCTCACCCCGCTGCGCGACACCGACGGCCGGATTCTGGCGCTGCCCGCCGTCGAGGGCGCGCTCGACGCCTGCCTCGACGCGATCCGCAAGGTACAGGCGCAGCGCCCGGCGAAGAAGCGATTCGACACCAACCGGATCACCCTCTTCGTCTGGCCGCCCAACGAATTGAGCATCGAGGAGCTGAACACCGTCGCCCAGCGGGTGCTGCCGATCACGGCGGACGCCGGGCTGGAGGAGGTGCTGTTCCTCGGCCGCCAGCGGGACGAGGACACCGGTGAGCTGACCGACATCGCGGTGGAGATCTCCTACGACGAGGGCATGCGGATCTCCGTCACCGAGCCGACGGCGGAGCTGATCCAGCCGCTCGACGACTACCGGCAGAAGGTGCTGTCGGCTCGGCGGCGCGGCACGACCTACCCGTACGAGCTGACCGAGATGCTGGCCGGCCGCAACGGCAGTTTCGTCGAGTACGACCTGACCGACTCCGGCGAACTCGTCCCGGTACAGCGGCCCAAGGGGCACAACCGGGCGGGCATCGTGGTTGGTGTGGCGAGCACGCCCACCGAGCGCTATCCCGAAGGTGTCACCCGGGTGGTGCTGCTCGGCGACCCGACCAGGGCGCTGGGCGCACTGGCCGAGCCGGAGTGTGCCCGGGTGATCGCCGCGCTCGACCTGGCCGAGCGGCTGCGCGTACCGGTCGACTGGTTCGCGCTGTCGGCCGGCGCGCGGATCTCGATGAGTTCGGGCACCGAGAACATGGACTGGGTGGCCGCCGCGCTCAAGCGGATCGTCGAGTTCACCCAGGGCGGTGGTGAGATCAACATCGTGGTCGCGGGAATCACCGTGGGCGCCCAGCCGTACTGGAACGCCGAGGCGACGATGCTCATGCACACCCGGGGCATCCTGGTGATGACGCCGGATTCGGCGATGGTGCTGACCGGCAAGCAGTCGCTGGACTTCTCCGGTGGGGTGTCCGCCGAGGACAACTTCGGCATCGGCGGCTACGACCGGGTGATGGGCCCCAACGGGCAGGCCCAGTACTGGGCGCCGAACCTGCGCGGTGCCCACCAGGTCCTGATGGCGTACCACGATCACGCCTACGTGGCACCTGGCGAGCGCCGGCCCCGTCGGGCGGTCACCGCCGACCCGGTCGACCGCGACATCTCCGACTACCCGCACGCGGTACCGGACAGCGACTTCACCACCGTCGGCGAGATCTTCTCCCGGGAGCGCAACCCCGACCGCAAGAAGGCGTTCGACATCCGTACGCTGATGCGGGCCCTGGCCGACCAGGACCACGCGGTCCTGGAACGCTGGGCCGGCATGGCCGACGCCGAGACGGCGGTCGTGCAGGACGTGCACCTCGGCGGCATCCCGGTGTGCCTGCTCGGCATCGAATCCCGCTCGGTGCCCCGGCGCGGGTTCCCGCCCACCGACGGTCCGGACACCTACACCGCCGGCACGCTCTTCCCACGCTCGTCGAAGAAGGCCGCTCGAGCGATCAACGCGGCCAGCGGAAACCGGCCGCTTGTGGTGCTGGCCAACCTCTCCGGCTTCGACGGCTCGCCGGAGTCGATGCGACAGTTGCAGCTGGAGTACGGCGCGGAGATCGGCCGGGCGATCGTCAACTTCGATGGGCCGATCGTCTTCTGCGTGATCTCGCGGTACCACGGTGGCGCGTTCGTGGTCTTCTCCAAGGCGCTCAACCCGAACATGACGGTCCTCGCCGTGGAGGGTTCGTTCGCCTCCGTCATCGGCGGCGCGCCGGCCGCGGCCGTGGTGTTCGC
The DNA here is from genome assembly GCF_027497175.1 of Verrucosispora sp. WMMD573. Taxonomy (NCBI): domain Bacteria; kingdom Bacillati; phylum Actinomycetota; class Actinomycetes; order Micromonosporales; family Micromonosporaceae; genus Micromonospora; species Verrucosispora sp. WMMD573. The sequence goes on from NZ_CP114901.1 coordinate 3,338,530, forward strand.
CGGTGATGTCAACGCCCGTACCGCGAAGGATCCGCGGGTGGCCGACCTGGAGGCGCGCGTGGCGGCGGCGAGCGGCGGGCAGCGGGCGGCGCTGGTGACGCAGTTGATGGACGTGCGTGCCTCGGTGCGGGCGGAGAAGCTGGCCGAGGTGGCCGCCGAGTTCGACGGCGTGCACAGCATCCAACGTGCGGTCGAGGTCGGCTCGGTGGACGCCATCGTCCGACCCGAGGAACTGCGCCCGCAGCTCATCGCGGCCGTCGAACGCGGCCTGGCGAAGGCGGCCCGGCCGTCCTGACCTGTCGGGCACGCCGGCGGCGGGACACGGTCGTGTCGCTGGCGTGCCACGATGGGGCGTGCCCGAGGACCGGAAGCCGTCGATCGCGTTCGAGACCACCTACACCGTCGCGGCCCGGCCCGACGTGGTGTGCGCGCACCTGGCCGATCCGCGCAGCTATATCGGACTGTCGCCGCTGATCGTGGCGGTCGACGACGTGTGGCACGGTCACGACGCCGAGGGCCGCGCGACCGCCGACTACCTCGCCGTCGAGCGGTTCCGGCTGGTCGGGCCGTTGCGGTGGGACAACCGCATCCGGGTACGCATGGTCTCGACGCCACCACACGGCCCGCTGGTCAGCGAGGTGCGCAGCCCGGGTTGGGTGTCCCTGCGCGCGGTGGTGGAGCTGACCCCGGTACCGGAGGGCACCCGGGTCGACGAATGGATCACCGCGCACGCACCGGCACCGCTGCGGCGGTTCGTGGCCGGCCAGGCCCGGCAGGTCGCGGCGTACCGGGCGGCCGAACTGACCCGCCGCATGGCGGCCGGGTAGTCACGCGGAGTGGGATTTTGCACTAGCAGTGCATCTTGTTTCGGTGGCGTTGACTGCCTAGCGTCTCAGCATGGCTGCCTCCTGGACGTTCGCCGTGGACCGTGCCGAGCTGAGCCGCACCACCCTGGTGGAGCGTGCCGTGCCGGAGCTGTCCGACGGCGAGGCGCTGTTGCGCGTGGACCGCGTCGGACTGACCGCCAACAACGTCACCTATGCGGTGCTCGGCGAGTCGATGCGTTACTGGGAGTTCTTCCCGCCCGACCGGCACGGGCTGGACGGGCAGTGGGGCCTGCCGCCGCTGTGGGGCTTCGCCGAAGTGGTCGCCTCGACCGTCAGCGAGGTCGAGGTGGGGCAGCGGGTGTACGGCTATCTTCCGCCGGCCGGGCACCTGGTGGTGCGGCCGGCGAGGGTGGACGCGACCGGGTTCCGGGACGCCAGTGCGCACCGGGCCGAGCTGCCCTCGCCGTACAACGGATACCGCTCGACCGTCGGCGACCCGGCGTACCGCGCCGACCAGGAGGACCTGCTGACCCTGTTCCGGCCGCTCTTCTTCACCTCCTTCATGCTGGCCGACCAGATCGTCGACAACGATTGCTACGGCGCGACGTCGCTGGTGTTCTCCTCGGCATCCAGCAAGACCGCGTACGCCGCCGCCGTCGAACTGCGCGGACGTGGCCCGCGCCTGGTCGGGCTCACCTCGCCCGGCAACCTCGCGTTCACCCGCTCGCTCGGCTGCTACGACGAGGTGCTGTCGTACGACCGGATCGCCGCCCTCGATCCGGTGCCGACCGCCTACCTCGACCTGTCCGGTGCGCCCGCGACCCGGGTCGCCCTGCGGCGTCGCCTCGGCGACCGGCTGGTCCGCGACATCGCGGTCGGTCTGACCAACCAGATCCCGAACGCCGATGCGGCAGGGGAGGTCTTCTTCGCTCCGGTGCAGATGCGCAAACGCCGACTGGACTGGGGTCGCGACGGGCTCGACCGACGCTTCGCCGCCGCCTGGCGACGCTTCGCCGAGTTGGCCGGCGGATGGCTCGACGTCCAGCTCGGCACCGGCCCGGCCGCCCTGGAGCGGGCCTGGCTCGACGTGCTCGCGGGCCGTACCCCGCCCCGGGTGGGGCAGGTCGTCCAGCTCTGACGACAGCCCAGCCACATGGAGGATTGCGAGTGCGTTACCAGGTAGTAACGATGTCGTGTCATGGACTCCGCCCTGACCCTTATCGGACTACCCGTCGCCCTCGGCATCATCATGCTCGGTCTGGGTCTCGGCCTGACCACAAGCGATTTCCGCCGAGTGGCCCGACACCCGAAGGCCGCCGTCATCGCCCTGGTCTGCCAGGTGCTGCTGCTGCCGGCGCTCTGCTTCGGCCTGGTGCTCGCCTTCGACCTGCCGCCCGAGCTGGGCGTCGGGATGATGCTGTTGGCCGCGTCGCCGGGCGGCACCACGGCCAACCTGTACAGCCACCTCTTCGGCGGTCACGTGGCCCTGAACATCACCCTGACCGCGATCAACTCGGTGCTGGCGGTGTTCACCCTCCCGATCGTGGTCAACCTGTCGGCGGCGTACTTCCTCGGCGACGCGCGCAGCATCGGACTGCAGTTCGACAAGGTGCTCCAGGTGTTCGCGATCGTGCTGGTCCCGGTCGCCCTCGGAATGCTGATCCGGGCACGGTCGGCCCGGGTCGCGCAGCGGTTGGATCGCCCGGTCCGGGTGCTGTCCGTGGTGGTTCTGGTCGCGGTGATCGCCGGTGCGGTGCTCGGTGAGCGGGAGAATCTCGCCGACTACTTCGTCTCCGTCGGGCTGGCCGTGCTGGCGTTCAACCTGCTCAGCCTCGGCATCGGGTACGGCGTGCCGAGGCTGGCCGGGGTCGAGCCCAGCGCCGCCAAGGCGGCCGGGTTCGAGATCGGCATCCACAACAGCACGCTGGCCATCACCGTCGCGCTCAGCCCGGCGCTGCTCAACAGCACCCAGATGGCGATTCCCGGCGCCGTCTACGGCATCGTCATGTTCTTCACGGCCGCCGCCTTCGGTTACCTGGTCAACCGGGTGGGTGCCGGCCGGGAACCGGCGCGGGGAGATGCCGTCCGCAGCTGAGCCGGCCGGAGACAGGGGTGAGCGGGCGTGGCATGGATCACCGTTGGCGTTCCCTCGCTGTGCAACGATCGTTGGGCGTCATGCCTACCGCCCGGCCCCGTCGGTCTGCCCCGAGCATCGGTCGCTGGCAGGCAGGCGGGAAGGCGCCATACCTCGCACCCCTTTGGAGAGCACGATGTCCCTCTCTCCGGCTCGGGTCCTCGCCGCGCTGAACGCGGTGCGACCGCCCGACCAGGCGTCCCCCGTCATGGGCAAGGCGGTGGTGATCGGCGGCAGCATCGCCGGCATGCTGGCCGCCCGGGTGCTTTCCGATCACGCCGAGAGCGTGGTGGTCATCGACCGCGACGACCTGCAGGCGACCGCTGGACGACCGGGCGTGCCACAGGGGACACAACTGCACGCCCTGCTGCCCGGCGGCTTCCTCCAGTTGGAGCAGCTGTTCCCCGGCTTCCGGGACCAGGCGCTGGCGCAGGGGGCGATCGAGGCACCGCCCGCGGCCCGGCGCAACTACCTGGACGGCCGGCTGAAGGTCGTCGTACCGGACGACGCCGACAGCCTGGCCGGCAGCCGGCCGCTGCTGGAGTCGTTGATCCGACAGCAGGTGTTGCGGCTACCCAATGTCAAGACCGTCACCGCGCGGGCCACCGGGCTGGTGTTCGACGGTGCGGTGACCAGCGGGGTCCGGTGCGAGGTCGGCGGTTCGCCCGGTGTCGAGCACGCCGACCTGGTGGTGGACGCCATGGGGCGGTCCAGCCGGCTCTCCGAGTGGCTGGCGGAGGCCGGGTGGGAGCGGCCGGCGCTGCGGCGGATGACGGTGCACCTCAACTACGCGACCGCCCTGTTCCGACGCGACGAGGCGGAGCCCGAGCACACCGTGGTGCTGGCGCTGCACAGCCCGACGAGGTCCGTGGACGTCGCCGGTGCCGCGTTCTTCGCGATCGAGGACGGTCGATGGATGGCGATGATGGCCGGTTACGGGGAGCACCGTCCCGGCCGTACCGCCGAGGATTTCGTCCGCCGGCTGCGGGAGCAGTTCCCGCCGGAGTTCGCGACGGTCGCCGACAGCGAGATCCTCGGCGACGTGCAGACCTACCGGCACGCCGACAGCCGGCGTCGGGACTTCCACGCGGTGACCCGGCTGCCGGGCGGGCTGGTCAGCGTCGGTGACGCGGTCGCCTCGTTCAACCCGGTGTACGGGCAGGGCATCACCGCCGCCGCGCTGCACGCGGCCTGCCTGGCGCACTACCTGCGGCCCGGTCCGGACCTCGCGCTGCCGGCCCGCCACTTCTTCGCCCTTCAGAAGATCGTGGTCGATGCCGCCTGGTCGATCTCGACCTCGGCCGACCTGGCGTTGCCGCACGTCGAGGGTCCCTACCCACGCGGCTACCGGTTCTCCAGCTGGGTGAGCCGGCAGATCGTCGCGGCGACCGTCACCGACGTGACCACAGCCCGCCGGTTCAACGACGTCGTCTCGATGCGCAAGCACCCGAGTTCGCTGGCCGCACCGAAGGTGATCCTCGGCGCCCTGCGCGCCAACCGGCGCGCCCGCTGACGACCTCCGCGCCGTGCCTGCCGCTCGTGCGCGATGGTGCCGGACCGACCGGTAGCGACACCGCCGTGGGGTGCCACCATCGACGACACTTGAGGCCGTGGACCAGAGCAGAGGAGCACCCGACATGGCCGAGGTACCCGTCGCTGTGGAGCGAGCCGCGCTGGCCGCCGTCGACCGGATCGGTGGTGACGAGCGACTCCGTGCCGACGTGCTCGCCGAGCTGCACGCCCCGGACCGCAACGCAGACCGGTACGTGGACGTGGTGGCCGTGGCGTCGTTGATCGTCGCGGCGGCGACGCTCGCTTGGACCATCTACCAGAACCGGCGCGACAACCGGAGCAGCGCCAACCGGGAGGTCGTCGCACGACAGATCCGGGTCGCGCTGTCGGAGACGGGCGGGGTGCCGACACAGCAACGGGATCTGGTCATCGAGGTGGTGGTCGATAAGATCATCACCGAGGGTGAGAATCGGTGACGCGCCGGTGCGAGTCAGTTTTCCCGAGCCACGCCGGGCCGTCGTGTCACCTGAAGTCGAGGATCTCACTCTCCTCGACGAGGATGCTCTCGCCGACCTGCGGTGGTACCTGGAGGATTTCCTACGGGCCCCGTTCGGGGCGTACGCCGAGCGCGGAGAAGGGGTCGCCACCCGGCTGATCGAGTGGGGCCGGGCCATGTTCGCGGTGGTCTTCGGCACCGCACCCGAGGAGTACGAACTGCTGCGCGCCTCGTCGGCACCGGAGGTCGTCTTCCGGTCGGACCGCCCCGACTGGCTGGGGTTGCCGTGGGAGCTTCTCGCCGACCCGACCCGGCCGACACCGCTGGCCCTGGACGGCGTACGCATCACCCGGATGTTGGCGTCCGATGAGCGGGCCGCGGGCATCGCGGTCGCCGACGAGCAACCGCGGGTCCTCATGGTCATCGCCCGCCCCGACGGCGAGCGGGACGTGGCGTTCCGCAGCATCGCCCGGCCGATGCTCGCCGCCGTCGACCACCGGGCAGAGGTGGTCGTGCTGCGACCACCGACGCTGGAACGTCTCGCGGAGACGCTGATCGGGGCACGGGTGGCGGGCAGACCTTTCCACATCGTGCATCTGGACTGCCATGGCGAGTTGGCCGAGGAGGCGGTGCTGCTGCTGGAGCAGCCAGGGGTCGGGGCAGAGCGGGTACGGGCCGCACAGCTGGCCCGGGTACTCGCCGACGCCCGGGTGCCGGTCGTCGTGCTCAACGCCTGTCAGTCCGGGGCCATGGGGTCCACCGTGGAGGCGGCCGTCGCCACCCGGCTGGTCGCCGGTGGTGCGACCGCAGTCGTGGCGATGGCCTACACGGTGTACGCGGTCGCCGCCGCCGAGTTCATGACCGCGTTCTACCAGCGGCTGTTCTCGGGCGCCACGGTGGCCGAGGCGGTGTTGTCCGGCCGGGCCCGGATGGCGCGTCACCCCGAGCGACCGAGCCCGGCCGGTCGGCGACCGCTGGAGGACTGGGTGATCCCGGTCCACTACGCCCGCGCGGAGGTGCGGTTCCCGGACCGGCCGGGTCCGCCGGCGTCCGTGGCGGAGCACCGCGCGCTCACCGCCGTCGGCGCCTTCGTCGGGCGCGACCACGAGTTCCACCGGCTGGAGGCGTCCGCCGTCACCTGTCCGGTGATCCTGCTGCACGGACCGGCCGGGGTGGGCAAGTCGGAGCTGGCCAAGGCGTTCGGGCGGTGGTGGCGCGACACCTCTGGTGTCCGGTCGCCCGAGCACGTGGTCTGGTATTCCTTCGAACCCGGCGGGCCCACCTTCGGAGTGGTGGGCCTCGTCACGGAGATCGGCCTACAGGTCTTCGGCCCCGCCTTCGCGTCCGCCGAGGACGGGCGGCGACGGGCCATGGTCGACCAACTTCTACGCCGCGAACGCCTCCTGATCATCCTGGACAACTTCGAGGCGGTCGGCGCCGACGACGCCCGTGACGGCGAACGCGACAGGCGTGAACTCCAGGACTTCCTGGCCGGCCTCGGTCGCAGTGTGGTGCTGGTGACCAGCCGGACCGACGAGGCTCGGCTCGGCGAGGTGCGGCGGATCGAGCTGGGTGGTCTCGGGCCGGAGGAGAGTGCGGAGTATACCGACCGACTGCTGGCGCCCTATCCCGACGCGGTACGCAGACGCAGTCAGCCGGCGTTCCAGCAACTGCTCGACTGGCTCGACGGGCACCCGTTGACGATGCGGCTGGTGCTGCCGCATCTGGAGACCACCGACCCTGACGTACTGCTCGCCGGCCTGCGCGGCATGGCGGAGCTGCCCCAGGGGTACGGGACCGGGCGTACGGGCTCGCTGGCGGCCAGCCTGTCCTACTCAAGCTCCCGGCTGCCGTCCCACAGTCGTCGCCTGCTGACCGTGACCGCGCTGTTCCAGGGAATCACCGACGCCGACGTGCTGGTGCTGCTGTCGGCAAACCCCGACGCTCCCGAGCGTTTCCGCCACGTCACCGCCGACGAGTGGGTGGCGGTGCTCAACGAGGCGACCCACGTCGGACTGCTCGTCGACAGCGGCTCGGGCACCTACCGCTTGCACCCGGCGCTGCCGGCGTACTTCCTGGGCGAGTGGCGTGCCGCAGCCGCCGACAGCTTCGCGGTCGAGTTCGCCGCCGCGCGCCGCGCGCTTGTCGACGCGATGGCGGTCCTGGCCAACTGGGGTTACGAACAGCTGCTGCGCGGCGAGCCGCTGTGGGGACACGCCATCGCCCACCTGCACCGGTCCAATCTCAGCCAGGCGCTGCGTGGGGCGCTCGACGCCGGGATGTGGGCGCAGGCACTGCATCTCGGCCTGCTGATGAACGAGGAGTGGGGATGGAGTGGGCGCACCGACGAGGCCGACGGCTGGACCGACCGGGTACGCCTCGCGGTGGAGGATGCCGACGGTGAGCCGCCGAGGACCCCGGCGCAGGGCAGCTCCCTGTGGCTGTTCTTCGTCAGCGCCCAGCTGAACCGGTCCCCGCAGGCCGACCCGGTGGCATCGGAGGCCATGTACCACAAGGTCCACGATGTGCTGCTCGATCAGCCGGAGAGCAGCCAGCGCCAACGGCAGCTGGCGGTCGTGGCCGGCCAGTTGGGCCAGTTGTGCATGCGGGCGGGTCGGCACGACGAGGCGCTGCGCTGGTTCGAGCGGGTGCTGGGCATCGCGCAGGAACTCGGGTATCCGCACGGCGTGGCGAGCGTCCACCAGTGGTACGGCGACATCGCCGTGGCCAAGGGGAGGTGGGACGAGGCGGAGCAGTGGTACGAGAAGTCGATGTCCGGTAGCCGGGAGGCCGGCGACCAGCCCGGTGTCGCCACCTCGTGCCAGTCGCTGGGCAAGGTGGCGTGGATGCGGCAGGACTTCGACGCGGCGGAGCGGTGGTACCGCGAGGCGCTGGCGGTGCGGGAAGAAATGTACGACCAGCGCGGGACGGCCACGGTGCTTGTCGCTCTCGGCGAGGTCGCCCACTACCGAGGCGACTTCGACGCCGCCGAGCGTTGGTACAGCCAGGCGTTGGTGGCCCGGGAGCAGGCGGGCGATCTGCTGGGTGCGGCGTTCGTCTGCTACGAACTTGGTGCGCTTGAGCAACGGCGGCAGCGGTGGGACATCGCCGAGCAGTGGTATCGGCGGTCGATTCCGGCGGCCACCATCGCGGCGGACAGCAGCCAGCTCGGCCTGACCCATCACGCGCTGGGCACCCTGGCCGAGGCTCGGGGACGGGACGTGACGGCGGAGGAGTGGTACCGCCGGGCGCTCGCCGATTTCACCCGGGCCGGTAACCGGATCGGCGTCGCCTCCTGCCACGGCTCGCTGGGGCTGCTCGCGGAGCGGCGGGGCGATCTGGCGGCGGCCCTGGAACATGTGGTGCGCTGCGTGACCCAGTTCGACGACTTTCCGAACCCGGCCACCGGCCCGGCCCCGGGCCACCTGCGTCGCCTGGTCGACCGGTTGGGGCTCGCGGCTCTCCGGGGGACCTGGCTCCGCGTCGCCGGAGTCGACCTGCCCGAGACGGTCCGCCGCCAGGTGACCGCCGATGGTGACGGCTCGCCGAGCCGCTGAGGCTCCTCGCCGGGCCGTCGGGGTCCGGCCCAATGCTTGCGCTCATAGCAATGTACGCATATTTTGGGGGCGGCGAGAGGGGGCACGGGTGGGTGCCGGGCACGATCACGGGCAGCAGGTTGCCCGGGCGGGGGAGAAGCACCGCGGGCGCCTGTGGGCGGCCTTCGCCCTGCTGGCGATCTTCATGCTGGTGGAGGCGGTCGGAGCCTGGGTGACCGGTTCCCTGGCCCTGTTGTCGGACGCCGGGCACATGTTCACCGACGTGCTGGGCATCGGCATGGCGCTCGCCGCGATCACCGCCGCGAGCCGGGCCTCCCGGGACGGCCAGCGAACCTTCGGCCTGTACCGGATGGAGGTCCTGGCGGCGCTGGCCAACGCGGTGCTGCTCTCCGGGGTGGCCCTCTACGTGCTGGTGGAGGCGCTGCGGCGGTTCGACGAGCCACCGGAGGTGCTGGTCGGCCCGATGCTGGCGGTGGCCGCCGGCGGGCTGGTCGCCAACGTGGTCGCCTTCCTGCTGCTGCGCGCCGGGTCGACGGAGAGCCTCAACGTGCGCGGCGCCTACCTGGAGGTCCTCGGTGACCTGCTCGCCTCGGTGGGCGTGCTGGTCGCGGCCGGGGTGATCGCGCTGACCGGCTGGTGGTACGCGGACCCGATCGTCGCCGTCGGGGTGGGCCTGTTCATCCTGCCCCGCACCTACCGCCTCGCCCGCGCCGCGCTGCGGGTGCTGGTGCAGGCAGCGCCGCCGCACGTGGACGTCGCCGAGGTACGCGACGGCCTGCGTGGGCTCGACGGCGTCGCCGACGTGCACGATCTGCACCTGTGGACCCTGACCTCGGGCATGGAGGTGGCCTCGGCGCACCTCACCCTGGACACCGGTGCGGACCTGGCCCCGGTGCTGGCCGCCGCCCGGCAGCTGCTGCACGACCGCTTTCGCATCGAGCACGCCACGTTGCAGGTCGAGCCACGCGATGCCGAAGGCATCTGCGGCGGCGCCCACTGGTGAATCGTCAGCGCAGCTGGGCATCGTTCACCAGGATGTCGACCGTGCCCAGCTCGTGCTCGGCGATGTGTCGACTATCAGGGCGCGGGTACGACCTCCTGACCCAGCGGCCAGATGGCCGCCGGGACGAGCTTGAAGTTGGCCACGCCGAACGGGATGCCGATGATGGTCAGGCAGAGGCCGACGCCGGCGACGATGTGCGAGAGCGCCAGCCACCAGCCGGCCAGCAGCACCCAGATGATGTTGGCCAGACCCGAGGCCACCCCGACGCCGGGCTTGGGTGCCAGGGTCCGGCCGAAGGGCCACAGCGAGTATGACGCCAGCCGCAGCGACGCCACGCCGAACGGGATGGTGACGACGAGTACGAAGCAGATCAGGGCGGCGATGCCGTAGCCGACCGCCAGCACCAGGCCGCCACCGAAGATGAGCCAGAGCACGTTCAGCAGGAATCGGATCATGAGCCCATGATGACCGCCGCGCGCCACCGGCCACCCGGTGGGCGGCCGGTGGCGCGTGGCGGGTCAGCCGGTGACCCCGGTGACGTTGCCGCCGGACCGGGTGACGCGGTAGGTGACCTGGGCACCGCTCCAGAAGTGGAAGGTGAGGGTGACCGCTGCCCCGTCGCGGACCTCGCCGAAGAAGGTGTCGGTCAACGTGATCCGGTTACCCGGGTAGTCGGGGCTGAAGGCCACGTCGAACTCCTTGAACGACGTCCAGTCGTGCGGGCCGGCGTTGCTGCCGTCGGCGTACCTCGCCTCCATGGTGGCGAGCTGGTCACCGCGGAACTGGGTCGGGATGGCGAAGGCAGCGGTCGTGCCGGTGGCGTTGGAGAGCACCGGCGTGTCGTAGCTGATCACGTCGATCCGCCAGGGCACACCGGCCGAGAAGCGGGCCTGGAGGCTGGCGTTGACCCCGTACGCCCGGTTGCCGACCAGCCGGGTGAGCGCGCTCGCGGTGATGGTGAGCTGGTTGCCGGACACCGTGTAGTCGGTGCCCTGCACCAGGTTGGTGCTGCCCTGGCGCAAACCCTGGAAGGTGGTGCCGTTCAGGTTCAGGGTCAGCGACTTCGCGGTGATCGAGCCGGTACGCGGCACGTACACCTGGTCGGACGACGCGGTGCCGGAGCGGGTCGTCCAGCTCGACTTGATCTGTGCCCACAGCTCCGGGTCCTTCCACTGGAAGGCGACCCGGTCGAAGTGCTGGCCGTTGTCCCAGAGCTGGGTGGTGATCCGCTTGGATCGCGCGTAGTGCCCGAGGAACTCGAAGAACTTGAGCTTCTCGCCCTGCTGGATGGTGCCGGTGTGCCGGTCGAAGCCGAGCAGCCCGTACTCGCCGATGACGACCGGGATGTTGCGGGTCACGAAGGCATTGTGCACCCGGTCGAACGAGTCGGTCAGATCCTGCTGGGTGGTGGCGTCGAAGCGGGTGCCACCGGCGACGTTGACGCTGAACGGCCAGTACCCGTAGAAGTGCACGGTGGCGATCAGGTTGCGGTCGTTGAGCTGATTGATCGTCGTGGTCAGCTCGTTGATCCGGGCCTGCTCGGATGAGGTGTGCAGGGTCGGCAGGACCAGCATCCGGGTGGCGTTGGTGCCGCCGGAGGCGCGTACGATCCGGTGGAAGTTGACGTTCAGCTCGTGCAGCAGCTCCGCGTTCTGGGCGTCGCCGGAGCTGTTGGCGAACTGCGGCTCGTTGACGCTCTCGAAGTGCAGCCTCGGCGAGTGGTCCCGGAACGCGGCGGCGATCTGGGTCCACAGCGCGTTGTAGCGGTTGAGCACCGTGGTCCGGTTCGTCGGCATCTCGTGGATCCACTGCCACGAGTCGTGGTGCAGGTTGATCATCACGTAGAAGCCGTCGTCCAGGGCCCAGCCGACGACCTCCTTGATGCGGTTGAGCCAGGCCGCGTCGATGGTGTACGACGGCGCGGGCCCGTGGTGGTTGCTCCAGGTCACCGGGATCCGGATGCTGTTGAAGCCCTGCGCCCGGATGGCGTCGAGCTGCGCCTGGGTGACGCGTGGGTTGCCCCACGCGGTCTCGTCGGCGCCGACCGCGTCGAAGGTGTTGCCGAGGTTCCAGCCGGGCTGCATCGCGGCCACGTAGGCCATCGGGTCGCCGGCCGGCGGCGGGCTGGTCGGTGGCGGGGTGCTCGGCGGTGGCGTGCTCGGCGGCGGGGTGGTGGTCGGCGGCGGGGTGGTGCCGACGCTGCCGGTGCAGGTGACGCCGTTGAGGGCGAAGGTGGTCGGTGCGGTGTTGCTGCCGGACCACGAACCGTTGAAGCCGAACGAGACGGTCTGGTTGGTGCCCAGCGCGGCGTTGTAGCTGACGTTGCTGGCGGTGACGTCGTTGCCGGAGGAGGTGACCGTGGCGTTCCACGCCTGCGTGACCCGCTGCCCCGAGGGGAACGTCCAGGTCAGCCGCCAGCCGTTGAGCGGGTCGCCGAGGTTGGTCACGGCGACGTTGGCGGTGAATCCGCCCGGCCACTGGCTGGGGGCGGAGTACGCCACCCGGCATCCGGCCGCCGCGTGCGCGGTGCCGGCGGTGATCAGGCCGGCTCCGGCCAGTAGTGCGGCGACGCCGCTGACGACCAGGCCGAATCGCCAACGTGTCCTGCGTAGTGTGCCCTTCAGCCCAGCCATGACGCTCCTCGCGTGGTGATGGTGTCAACGGGGTGGCTGGCCGGGCGTCGCCGGGCCACCGGAAACACCCGGCCGGCTCGCACCATAAGTTGGGATCATGAACTTTGTCAATCGACGTACCACGATTTATCTGCTTTCTGTGCAGGTGAGGGCGGTGGTTCGGCGGGAAAGCGCACCGGCGAGGCGCACCGGAACGGTTGGGACCTGGGCGTCCGGCGGATCGGCGACGGCACGCTGGCCCGGTCCCGGCGGCCGGTACGGCGGGCAGCGAATGAGCGTGGCCTGGCGGGGTAGTCGGCGGCGTGGCGGCGGAGGACGACGACAGGGGCTGGGCGCGTCGTGCCGGCGGCCGGATCGAGGCCGGGGTCGCCGAGACCGTCGGCGGCCTCAGTCGACGCATCGGCTGGCGGGAGCGACGCCGGAGCCTGGAGTTGTACGCGATCCTCGCCGTTCAGGCGGGCGCGGCCGCCGCGCTCGCCTGGACGCTGGCGCACGAGCTGCTGAACCACCCGTCGCCGGTGTTCGCCCCCAGCGCCGCCGTCGGCACCATCGCCGCCGCGATCGGCCGGCGGACCCGCCGCACCCTCGAACTGCTGGTCGGCGTGCTGGCCGGTCTACTGGTGGGTGACGCCCTGATCATGGTGATCGGCACCGGACCCTGGCAGATCGGCACCGTGGTCGCCCTGGCCATCCTGCTCGCGCTGAGCATGAGCCGGGGTGGCGCGGTCGTCACCCAGGCCGGCGGCACGGCGGTGCTGATCGCCACCCTCTCGCCGATCCAGCGGGGGCTTGAGGTGCCCCGGGTCATCGACGCGGTCATCGGCGCGATCTCCGCCGTGGTGGTGGTGGCCGTGCTGCCGGTCAATCCGGTGCGGATCATCCAGCGGGCCGCCCGCCCCCTCTTCGCCGCCCTGATCGAACACCTGCACAACGCCGCGGATGGGATGTCCCGGGGCGACGCCGCGGCAGTGGCCGCGGCCCGGGACGGGTTGTACGGCCTGAGCCCGCAACTGGCCCTGCTCAACGACGCGGTCTCCGGTGCACGGGAGGCGGTGGCGGTGTCGCCGGCCCGCTGGCACCGACGAGCTGAGTTCGAGCACTACCAACGAGGTACCCGCTACCTCGACCTGGCCGTCGGGGGCGGCCAGGAGATGCTGCGCCGGGCGGCCACCGCGGTGCGCGACGAGGAACCGAATCCGGCCGGGCTGTCGGCCGCGGTGCACTACTTCGGCGACGCCCTGGCGTTGCTCCAGGTCGAGGCGGAGAGCGGGCAGCACACGAACCGGTCCGAGCAGTTGGTCCTCAAGGCGGTCGACCGGGCAGCCGAGGCGTACGACGAGGGGGTGGGCTTCTCCGGCAGCGTGGTGGTGGCCCAGATCCGTACCGTCGCCACCGACCTGCTACGCAGCCTCGGCTGCCACGACGAGGAGGCCGTCGCCGTGATCCGGCGACGCTTCGAGGCAGAGCGTCACGAGCTGCGGCGTCACGAGGGAGAAGGATCGCCAGCCGAGCGGAAGGCGGCGTGAGCGGCCCCGGCCGGGCTCAGAGCCGCCCGGCGACCGTCCGGGCCAGCTCGGTCAGCGGCTTGTCGTACTTGGCCGGGTCGTCCAGCCGGACCAGTCGGATGGCCACCCATACCCCGGCGGCGTGTACGAAGACCGCGCCGTCCTCCAGGTACGCCTCGTCCCCGATCCCGGACAGCGTCTCGAACTCGTGGTCGAGATCGCGGTCGACGTCGAGGATCTTCTTGGCCCCGTCGCCCACGTAGACCTCCACCTGCGCCAACGGGCCCGAGACCGGCCCGCTGTACGTGCAGGTCTCGCGGACCGGCACCGGATCCTCCAGGGGGGTGCCCGCCAGCTTCTCGGCGTCCTCCTTGGGGACCAGGGCGCAGGCGTCGACAGGCGGCGCCTCGGTCGACGGCTCCGCTGCCTCGGTCGCCTCGACGGGCGGCGCCGGCTGCGCTGCCTCGGTCGGTGGCGGGGGCGCGGCGGCGGGTTCGGCGTTGCCGCCGCAGGCGGTGAGAGCGGCGACGGCGACGGCCGTCGCGACGAGCTTGCGGTACCTCACGGTCGTCTCCTCGGGGCCTGGTGTCACCGGGGGAGGGCGTCGAGCAGCCGGCGTACAGCCTGCTCGTAGCCGTCGGGCTGGGCGCCGAGGCGCTCGAAGCTGCTCAACGTCACGGTGAAACTGCCAGCGCCGCCGACGAGCACCGCCTCGGCGCCGATGTCCTTGACCGCCAGATAGCCCTTGCCGTCGCCGTCGAGGTCCGTCACCGTCCGGTAGGTCTGCTCGGCCTGTTGGCGCTGAAAGTCGTAGGTCGTCTCGCCGGCCAACTGGGATGCGGTCGTCACGGACAGCGCCGCCACCCCCTTGCCGTCGCCGAAGCTGCAGTTGCCGTCGTCGACCATGGACTCGCCGATCAACTCGGAGATCTGGGCCGCAGTGAACGGGCAGGGCGGGGCTTCGGTGCCGGCACCGTCGGCGGGCACGTCCGACTCGGTCTCCACGTCCGCGCCGGGGCCGGCCGTCGGCGGCGCAGGTTCGGCGCTGTCGCAGCCGGTCAGCGCGAGCGCGGCCGCGAGCACTGCGGGCAGGATCAGTCGACGCACAGGTTCGGTTCCCTTCTGACACCAGGCCGCTACCGGCCGGGCTGTTCGAGCACCCGGCACGGACGATCGCCGCGCTGCTCGCGGCACGGATCGACCAGGGCCGGCAGCGGCCCGTCCGGAAGCCGGTCCGCCGGTAGTGACGTCTCGACGCTACGACCAGACGGCCGTCGAGGAATCCGGCGTTTCCCTAGCCTTTGGCCGTGCCGGTCGGCGCACCGGCCGTGGCCGCCGGTCGGCGTGACCGTTCGTCGGGTCCACCTACCCGCGCCAGCGCGGCACCCAGTTCCGCCCGGCGGGAGATGCCCAACTTGCGGTAGACCCGGGACAGGTTGGTCTCGACTGTCTTCGGGCTGACGAACAGCTCGTCGGCGATAGCCCGGCTGGTCCGTCCCTGCGCGGCGAGCCGGGCAACCCGCTCCTCGGTGGCGGTGAGGTCCGACGGCGCGGGCGGGCGCCCCCCGAGTCGGGCGGCCTCGGCGCGGGCTCGCCCGGCGAACACCGCCGCGCCCAGGGCGTCGAACTCGGCCGCCGCGGCGGCCAGCGCCTCCCGGGCCGGCCGCTTGCGGCGGGACCGGCGGTGCACCATGCCCTCGACCAGCAGACACCTGGCCCGGTCCAGCGGCAGGACCTCCGGCGGCACGGCGGCCCGCGCGGCGGCGAGGTCGTCCAGGGCGGCCGAGGGATCGACACCACTGGCGCTGTCCAGCAGGGCGCGGCTGCGCGCCAGCCCCAGCAGCGTCCACGGGCGGGGCAACCGCCGGTGACGTTCCGCCAGCCGGGTCAGGGCGTCGCTTGCCGTGACCAGGTCGCCGGCGCCCACACAGGCCTCGATCCAGTCGGTCTCGAAGCGCTGGGCAAGCGGCTCGGCCAGCCCCATCCGGTCGACCGTCGCGGCGAGCCGGCCGTACCCGGCTGCGGCGTCGGCCATCCGGCCGGCGCAGAGCGCGACGAACGCCGCCAGTTGCAGGTGGATCCGCCGGCACCAGTCGTCGTCGAGCTGCTCGGCCAGTCGGAGCCCCGCCTCGGCCACCCGCTGCGCCACGTCGAGTCGGCCGCGGAGCGCGTCGAGCAGCCCGGCCAGCCAGATTTCCGCGGTCGCCTCGGTGCCCAGCAGCTCACCGAGCTCGCGGGCGGCCGCGATGTGCCGTTCGGCAGTCGACCACCGTCCCGCGAGCAGCTCGGTCTCGCCGAGGTGTTTGAGCAGGTCGTACTGCGAGGGTTCATCTCCTCGCGCCGCTGCCAGGTCCAGCAGTCTGCCCAGCCGTCGGCGGGCCTGAGCCGGATCGTCGATCGACTTCCACCAGATCGCCGGGATCGTGCCGGCGAGCCATGACGGCTCCGGTCCCTCCATCTCCAGCGCCCGGTCGAGCAGTCCGACGCGAGGTGGTTCGCCGGCGCGTACCTCGTTGAAGAACAGGTGCAGCAGCGCCGCGGCGAGCAGTGCGCGGTCTCCCCCGGGGCCGGTGAGCAGGGCGATGGCTGCCTCGGCATGGGCCCGCGCCGGATCCGGCAGGTCGACGAAGAGCGCCAGGTGGGCGTGGATCCGGCCGGCCAGCGGTGAATCCGGGCGGGTTGCCGCCAGTGCCCGCCCGGCGGCCTCGACCGCCGTGCCGCCGGACTCGTCGGCGCTCCAGGCGACCACCGCGCGCAACAGCAGCGCCTCCGCGCGGACGTCGCCGCCGAACTCGGCGGCCACCGCCTCGGCGGCGACGCGCGCGCCCGGGTGGTCGCCGCACCCGAAGCGGCAGCGGGCCGACGCCAGCAGCCGCTGGCCCCGGCCGGCCTCATCGTCCGCCGGTGTGAGCCGTGCGGCCGACTCGTACAGGTTCGCGGCGGCCTCCGGCGCGCCCCGCGCGTGTTGCCGGGCGGCAGCCGCGGCGAGGGCGTCGGCGACCACCGGGTCCGGCGTGGTCGTGCACAGGGCCAGGTGCCGGACCCGTTCGTCCGGATCGGTCACCACCTCGGCGAGCCGGCGGTGCAGGCCGCGCCGGACGCCGGGCGGGATGCCGGCGCGGACCGCGCCCGCGTAGACCGGATGGGTGAACTCCACCCGCGCCGCCCCGACCACCAGCAGGCCGGCCTCCTCGGCGGCATCGAACGCGGCGGGGGAGATCCCCGCCGCGGCCAGGTCCCGAAGCAGGGGCACGCCGAGCAGGGCGGCCAGCCGTACGGCGTCCCGGCAGCGGGCCGGCAGCCGGGCGAGCACCTCACCGAGGAGTTGGTGCATGGACGAGGCCACCGGCAGATCCTGCGCCGGCTCCGGTGGCTGCGGCAGGCGCTGCACCGCGCGGGTGACCTCGATGGCGACCAGTGGATTGCCGGCAGCCTCCCGGGCGATCCGGGCGAGCAGGGAACGACTCAGGGTGGCGCCGACCCGCTCGCGCAGGACGTGGTGCAGGGCACCCACTCCCAGCGGGGCCAGTGGCAGCCGGGTCAGTCGGCCGGGACCGGAGTCGAGCCCGAGTGGCGCGATCCGCAGCGCCGACGTGTTGTCGGTGCGGCAACTGACCAGGGCGGACAGCCCGGGCGCGACCCGGCGCAGAGCGAACCGTAGCGCTCGTTCGCTCGGGCGGTCCAGCCACGGCGAGTCGTCCACGGCGACCAGCACCGGCCGGCCGGCGGCGAGCGCCGCCTCCAGCAGTGATCGGGTGGCGGCGCCGACCACCCGCTCGTCGACGGTCTCGTCGCTGTCCCGAGTGAGCAGCACCATCTCGGCCGCGACACGCTGCGGGCGCGGCAACTCCACCACCAGGTCCGCCAGCGGCCGGAGCAGGTCGGCGAGGGCGGCGAAGGGCAGCTCGGCCTCGCACTCGGTCGGCGCGCAGGTCAGCACCGACCAGCCGGCCCGCGTCGCCTCGGTGACCAGTTCCCGGAGCAACGTCGTCTTGCCGATGCCGGCCGGCCCCTCCAACAGCACCGACCCCGGCTCGCGCAGTGCGCGCCAGGCCTGGTCGAACACCCCGTCGCGGCCGACGAGCGTACCCCGCATGGTGCGATTCTGGCACTTATGAGGCGGGGCGGCCATCGTGCGGACGGTGGCCCGCCGCGGGTGGTCGGTCAGGGTGGGCGTCAGGCGTGCAGGGTGCGGCTGGGCGGAAATCCGTAGGTGGCGTGGTAACGCGCGGTGAACCGGCTGTGGCTGAGGAACCCCCACCGGGAGGCGATCGCGGAGACGGTCTCCTGGCGGGGGTCGGCCTGCATCAGGTCGCGGTGGGCGCGGTCGAGCCGGACCCGGCGCAGGTGCGCCATCGGGGTGGTGTCGAGGTGTCGACGGAACGCCAGTTGCAGGGTCCGCAGCGAGACCTGGGCCGCGGCGGCGATGTCGGCCGCACCGATGTCGCGGTCGGCGTACTCCTCGATGAAGGCCGTGGCACGGCGGAGCGTGGCGGTGGTCGCGGCCCGCCGGTCGGTGGCGTGTGGCCAGCCGGCAGTGGAGTTGGGGAAGACCGCCAGGGCCGAGGCGGCCAGCATCCGGGCCGCGTTGGCGATGATCAGGGGCTCGCGGTACGCGTACGGGTTGCCCAGTACGACGTGGTTGAGGTAGCTGGTGGTGTGCCGCCACAGTCCGGCCAGCGCCGGGGAGGCGGGGGACAGACCGCAGAACTGGACCGCCCTCACCCGCCCGGCGGACGCGGTGCCGGTCACCCGGTCCAGCACGGAGAGGTCGAGCAGGCAGACGCTGACCCTGCCCGGCAGCCAGCGCAGCGAGCAGGAAAGGTCGGGGAGGGTGGCCAGGAAGACGTCGCCCGGGTTGTACCGGCCGTAGGCACCGGCGCCTGAGCGGTCGACGCGTCCGTTGAGGATCTCGCAGATCACCAGCGCGCCGGGCGGTTCGACATCGAGATCGAGCTGTGTGGACTGGTCCACCGACTCCAACCAGAACGGGCCCGCGTCGACCCGTTGGTGGCGGAGCCGGTAGTGGACGCCGGGGGCGGCGCGGAAGGCGACCTTGGCGTGGTAGGCGTACGCCAGGAAGTCGTGGATCGTCTCCGGGTCGCGGCTGTCGAACCGGTGGGCAGTCGGAACCTTCGTCTTCAATACGTCTCCATCGACCTGGACGGAGGGCGCTTCGGCACGCCGGGACGACGCCCGGCGAGACGTGGTGGATCCGGAGAGCGATAGGACATGCAGAGCCAGGATTCCCATCGATGGTATCCACAAAGGAGGAAGTCCCATGAAGTTTTCGCGGCGCATCCGTCGCGCCGGTGGATCTCGCTCGTTGTCGATGTCAGGGGAGTTTTCGTTTTCGGGCTAATCGGTACGGTCCGGCGTGCGCGCACCGGGCTAGCCGACGACCCTCCGTGGCCATGATCATGCGAAGGGTGTCGAACGAGGGGTAGCTGATCGACCAACGGGTGAAGGGGTGGGGTGTTGGAGACCAAGGATCCGACTGACATCGTCCGACTGGCGACGGCTGAGGCGCGCCGGCGGATCGCCGGTGAGACAGACCTGACCGGCATCGTGGGATCTCGTACGTCCGACCTGGGTGGCGCCCTGCGGGACGTGCTGCGCGGTGCCCTGGTGGCGCAGCGGGTGTCGGCACCGACGCGACTGATCGCGCTCTGTCGCGACCTCGCCCTCGGGCCGGACGCCTTCGACCTGCTGGGTCACCACCTGCTGGGTGCCCTGGTCGGCTACCGCCCGGGGCCGGACGCGCTGGTCCGGGTGGGCGGGGCGCTCGGCCTTGCGCGACGGGAACTGTTCAACTGCCAACCTTCCGCGCCTGGTGATCCACCCCGGCCGGTCAGCCGGGTCGGCCGAGGCAACAGCGCCGCTGTCCGCTACCGCTCGGCCAAGCCGCCGGAGCACCTGCCCTCGCCGCCGAGCTGGACCTGCACCGGTTGCGGACAGGAGTGGCCGTGCGCGGTCAAGCAGAGCCAACTGCTCGCGGAGTTCGGCGGGGCCCGCGCCGCGCTCGCGGTCTACCTGGGCTCCTGTCTGCTCGCCGCCGCCCGGGACCTACCCGGGCTGCCGCTGGCCCGGGCGCGTAACCGCTTTCTCGGCTGGCTGCCCCGCCGGCCGTGCTGAGGAACCGTCCGCCGGTGGTCGACCGGCGGACGGGCTCAGGTTGCCGTCCGGCAGGCGTGCCCGGACAGATCGATCGGCACCCCGCTCCGCTCGGGTGGCCCGATCAGTTCGCTGCGGGCTCGGGCGCCCGGTCGGTGTCGTTTGCGGCTGGTGCCGCCGGCTCGTCCTGGTCGGACTGCTGGTTCGCCGGCTGGCCGGCGAACCAGTCGATGCCGCCCGGCCCGCCGGCCGCCACCGCCGCCGCCGCGCGAGCCACCGGATCCACCGACGGGCGGGCACCGTGCTCCGGCCCGGCACCGACTTTGCCCGCGCCCGGCTGTGGGTTGCCCGGCCTGCCGGGCGCGGCTCCGTTGCGGTCCTGGCCTGCCGGGTCGGCGGGGTCGGTGACCGTCCGCTCCGGGTCCGACCCGGCCGGCTCGGCGTCCACCTCGGCAGCGGGGGCCGCCCCCTCGGCCTGACCACCGGCCGCCGAGGTCACCTCGCCGCCGCCCGCAGTGGCCGCGTCGGCACCGGTCCGGGTAACCCCGAGTCGGGCGGCCACCATGGGATACTCGGCGGTCTCGCCGCCGCCGGCCGCGGCTGCCATCACCGCTGCAGCCGCCAGATCGGCGACCCGCTTGGCCTCCCGCTGCACCCGGGCCCGGGTCTCCTTGGCGTGCCGCTCGGCGGCCTCGGCTGCCCGACGGACCTCGTCCAGCCGCTGACGCTCCGCCACAAGCTCGTGGCTGGTCTCCTCCAGCAGCTGCCGCAGCCGGGTCAGCTCGGCCTCGGTGGTGTCCTTGGCGCGGCGCGCCTCGTCGAGCTGCTGCTCGGCGTCGTCCAACTGCTCGTGCAACTGGGCCAGTGCCTGACGCTGTTCCCCGACCTCAAGCTGGACGGCGTGCAACTGTTCCTCGGCTGCCGCGGCCTGCTCGTCGCTGAGCTTGCGTACCTCGGTCGCCTGCTCGTCGGCGCGCTTGCGGATCTCCGCCGAGTACTGCTGGGCGTCGGCGATCATCGAGCTGACCCGCTGCTCGGCGGCGGTCCGTTGCGCGGCCAGCTCACGCTCGACGGCAGCCCGCTGCTCGGTCAGGTCCTCCTCGGCCGTGGCCCGCCGTTCGGCCAGTTCCTCCTCGACCGAGGCCCGCCACTGCGCCAGCTCCTGCTGACTCTTCGACCGGGCCGCCTGGATCTCCTGGTGGATCTGGGTACGCGCCGAGGTGGTCAACGCCTCCGCCGCCGAACGGGCCTGCTCGACCTGCTGTCGGCACTGCTCGCCGATCCGCTGCGCCTCCTGTTGCGCACGCTCGTGCGCGGCCTCTCCGTCGGCGCGCAACCTGTCGGCTCGCTCGCGGGTCTCGGCCAGCTCCGCGTCGGCCGCCGCCCGCAGCTCGTCGTACTTCTTCTCGTGCTCGGCCCGCCGGGCGGCCAGTTCCTCCTCAAGGTCGGCCAGCGCCTTGACGGTGCGTTCCCGCGCGCTGGCGAGCGTCTTCTCCGCCTCCGCCTGGAGTTTGGTGGCCCGCTGGGTGTGCGTGTCGATGATCGCCGCGGCCTGCTTCTCGGCCAGGTCCAGGATCTGGCCGACCATCGGGCCCACGTCCTGGAAGGTGGCCTTGTCCACTTGCGCCGGTCGTTGCCGCAGCTCGACCATCTCGCTCTGGACCGCCTGGAGCTTTCCGCTCAACTCCCGTACGTGTGCGGTGGCCCGGTCCCGTTCCGCAGAAATGGCGGCGAGCCGGCCGTCCATCTGCTCGACATAGCGCTCGACCTGCCGTTTGTCGAACCCCCGCAGGGCGACCTCGAAATTTGGCCGCGAGGCCAGGTCGTCGCGGACTGCGAACGGCTCCTCGCCGATGGACATGCCCCATCCTCCGTAGGATCGAAGAGCGCCACGCCGGCGGGCCGGCGACGGATGACGCGCAACGTTACCGCTGCTCCGACTGCTCTGTCCTCCCACCCCGGTACGGATTTCGAGGCACCTGACGGGTGTGGCCCGGCACCGGCGTCCCGCCCGACCGCACTTGGCTGCTCATCCCGGGATCGCGCCAGGGGCCTGGCCGGGTGACGCGGTTTGACGTATCGACCCTGGTCGCCGGCGTGGAGAGGGGGCGGGTGAGCGCGAGGAAAGTGAACCATGCCCGCGTCTTGACAGGTACTTAGGTTAGGTTAACCTAACCGCATGTCGAGCGGACTGATGGCGAACGACGCCGAGCAGAGCCTACGCGGCGTCGACCTGCGCCTGGGCTACCACGGCACCACGGTGGTGCACGGCGCTGCGATCACCCTGCGTCCCGGCAGGGTGACCGCACTCGTCGGGCCCAACGGCAGCGGCAAGTCCACCCTGCTGCGGGCGCTGGCCCGGCTGCATCCGCTCGACAGCGGCAGCGTGCTCTTCGCCGACGGCATCGCCGCCGCGGGTCTACCCGCCAAGGAGTACGCCCGCCGGGTCACCCTGCTCGCCCAGAGCCGGCCGGTGCCCAACGGCGTCACCGTCCGCGACGTCGTCGGCTACGGCCGTCACCCCTACCGGGGCCGGTGGCGCGCGGACGACCCGGACGGCCCGGCCGCCGTCGCCCGCGCGATGGAGGTCACCGGCGTCAACGCCATGGCCGGACGGCCGGTGGACGAACTCAGCGGCGGCGAACTCCAGCGGGTCTGGCTGGCCACCTGCCTGGCCCAGGACACCCCGGTGCTGCTGCTCGACGAGCCCACCACCTTCCTCGACCTGCGCTACCAGGTCGGGATTCTCGACCTGATGCGTGACCTCGCCGACGATCACGGTGTCGCGGTCGGCGTCGTGCTGCACGACCTCAACCAGGCCGCCGCCGTGGCCGACGAGGTCGTCCTGCTGCACGGTGGCCGGGTACGCGCCACCGGCACCCCGGCCGAGGTGTTCACCGAACACGACCTGACCGAGACCTACGGCATCCGGATCGAGGTCAGCACCGACCCGCTCAGCGGGCTGGTGACGACCCGCCCCGTGGGCCGACACCTGGCCCGAATCCCGGTCTGAGCACCTACCGATCACGACACCCACCCGAGAAAGAACATCATGTCCCGTACCCGTGTAACCGCCCTGGTGGCCGCCGCCACCGCAGTGCTGCTGGCCGCCTGCGGCACCACCGAGAACACCACCGAGCCCGCCGCCACCAGTCCCGCCGCCAGCGGCCCGGTCACCGTCACCGACAGCCGCGGCAAGGAGGTCAAGCTCGACGCCCCCGCGACCAAGGTGGTCGGTCTCGAATGGGGCGAGGTCGAGATGCTGGTCAGCCTCGGCGTCATGCCGGTCGGGGTCGCCGACCCCAAGGGGTACGCGACCTGGGTCAGCGCCGCCAAGCTCGACGCGGGCGTCAAGGATGTCGGCACGCGCGGTGAGCCGAGCATCGACTCCATCGTGGCGCTGCAACCCGACCTCGTGGTCATGGAGGACGACCGCGGCGCCAACGTGATCACGCAGTTGGAGAAGTACGTCCCGGTCATCGTGACCAAGGGCAGCGACGCCTCGGACAACCTCGGCCGGATGCGGACCGACCTGAACATGATCGCCACCGCGGTCGGCAAGACCGTCGAGGCGGAGAAGCTGCTCGCCGACTTCGACGCCGCCATCGCCGACGGCAAGAAGAAGATCGCCGACGCCGGTGCCGCCGGCAAGCCGTTCGCCATCGCCGACGGCTGGAAGGAAGGCAGCACGGTCAGCATCCGGATGTTCGGCGAGGGCGCTCTGGTCTCCCAGATCGGCATCCAGCTCGGCCTCACCAACGCCTGGACCGGCGAGACCGACCCGGCGTGGGGCCTGGGCCAGACCGACGTCGAGGGCCTGACCGCGCTCAAGAGCCCGGACCTGCACTTCTTCTACAACGCCTCGGACGGCGTCGACGTCTTCGCCGACGGGCTGAACAGCAACGCCATCTGGAAGTCGCTGCCCTTCGTCAAGCAGGGCAACCTGCACCGGATGCCCGACGGCATCTGGACCTTCGGTGGGCCGCTCTCCGGCAAGCAGTACATCGACCAGCTCGTCAGCACCTACGCGGTGTGACCACGCTGTCCGCGCCCCCGCGTCCGGAGCCGGCTGTCCAGCCGGCTCCGGCCGAGCGCCCCTCCACTCCCCGCGTCGTCGGGATCTTCGTCGCCGCCACCGCGCTGGCGTTGGTGGTCGTGGCGGTGCACCTGACCCAGGGCACCTCCGCCGTGGGTGCGCTCGACCTGCTCCGCCTGCTGACCGGCGGGGACGACGAGACCGCCCGGGTGCTCGTCGCGTCCCGGGTGCCCCGGCTGCTCGCCGGGCTGACCATCGGCGTCGCCCTCGGCTTCGCCGGTGCGGCACTTCAGTCGATCGCCCGTAACCCGCTCGCGTCCCCGGACACCCTCGCCGTCAACGCCGGTGCGCACCTGGCCATCGTCTCGGTCGCGGCGTTCGGCATCGCACTGCCCGCGTTGCCCGCCGGTGGCCTGGCCTTCTGCGGTGGCCTCGCCGCCGCCGGCCTGGTGATGGCGATGTCGTCGGGCGGTCAGGCCGGCACCACCCGGCTGATCCTCGCCGGCTCGGCCACCGCGCTGGCGCTCAGCTCGGTGACCATGCTGCTGCTCCTGCTGTTCGAGCAGGCCACCATCGGCCTGTTCGCCTGGGGCAACGGCTCCCTGGTGCAGAGCGACCTCGACACGCTCACTCAACTCGCCCCCGTGATCGTGGCCGCCGTCGCGGCGCTGATGCTGTTCGGCCACCGTCTCGACATCCTCGCCCTCGGCGACGACACCGCCACCGTGCTCGGCATCGACGTACGCCGGACCCGGCTGATCGTCACCGTGCTGGCCGTGCTGCTGTCCGCCGCGGCGGTCACCCTCACCGGACCGGTCGGCTTCGTCGGCCTCTGCGCGCCGGTGATCGTCCGGCTGCTCGGTCCGCTGGTGCCCGGAGTTCACCGGCACCGGATCCTGCTGCCGCTGTCCGGCATGGCCGGCATCATCATCGTCCTCGGCTCCGACGTGCTGCTGCGGGCCCTGATGGGTGGCCAGGCCGGCGTCGACATTCCCACCGGCGTGGTGACCACCTTGTTCGGCGCGGGAATCCTGATCTGGTTGGCCCGCCGGCACCGCGACGCCGGACCCACCCGCCGCCCAGCCGGCGGTCACGCCGCCGTACGCTCCGCGGCCTTCCACCGCACCGTGCTGGCGGTCGCCGCCACGGTCGTCGCCGGGGCGGTGCTGCTCGGCATGCTCGCCGGGGACACCTGGCTGTTGCTCGGCGACATCGTCAACTGGGTCAACGGCAGCACCGGGCCGGCGTACACCTTCGTGCTGGACCAGCGGTGGCCGCGCGTCGCCGCCGCGATGCTGGCCGGCGCGGCCCTGGCGGTCGCCGGCACCACGGTGCAGGCGGTCTGCCGCAATCCGCTGGCCGAGCCCGGCATTCTCGGCATCACCGCTGGTGCCGGACTGGGCGCGGTCTCGCTGCTCACCTTCGTGCCGCTCGCTGGCGTCTGGGCCGTCTCCGGGGTCGCCGGGCTCGGCGCCATGCTGGCCTTCGCCCTGGTCTACGGCGCGGCCTGGCGGGGCGGACTCAGCTCCGACCGGCTGGTCCTGATCGGCTTCGGGGCCTGGCAGGGCGGGATGGCGATGATCACTTTCATGATCGTGGCCTTCGATCCCTGGAACACCGGCAAGGCCCTCACCTGGCTCTCCGGCTCCACCTACGGCCGCACCGCGACGCAGGTGCTGCCGGTGGCGATAGCCCTGCTGGTGCTCACCCCCGCCGTGGTCGCCGCCCGGCGCGAGCTGGACCTGATGACGCTCGACGACGACACCCCACGGGTGCTCGGCGTGCGGCTGGAACGCACCCGACTGGTCGCGCTCGGCGCGGCAGCCCTGCTCACCTCGACGGCAGTCTCCGCCGTCGGCGTGATCGGCTTCGTCGGCCTGGTCGCACCGCACGCGGCCCGGGCCCTCGTCGGCGGCCGGCACACCCGGGTGCTCCCGGTCGCCGCCCTGCTCGGCGCGGCCCTGGTCAGTCTCGCCGACACCCTCGGCCGCACCGTGATCGCTCCGGCCCAGATCCCCGCCGGGCTGGTCACCGCCATGATCGGCACCCCCTACTTCGTCTGGCTGCTGTGGCGTTCCCGCGCCGCCGCCCCACCCCGGTAAGCGCACCGACCCGACCCGGAGAGGCACCATGACCCACACCCTGCCCGTCGCACCCTGGCGGCTGTTCGCCGTCGAGGTTCGCGCGGTACGCCGGCTCAGCCCGTCCTTCGTCCGGGTCACCTTCACCGGCCCCGACCTGGACCGCTTCGCCGACAACGGGTACGACCAGCGGATCAAACTGGCGTTGCCGCTGCCCGGCCAGACCGGCGTCCACCTTCCGCAGGGGCCGGACTGGTACGCGCAGTGGCGGGCCCTGCCGGATCACGAGCGCAACCCGATCCGGACCTACACGGTTCGCGCGGTCCGGCCGTACCTGAGCGAGGTCGACGTCGACCTGGTGCTGCACGGCGACGGCGGACCGGCGACCCGGTGGGCCCGCCGGGTCAGCCCCGGCGACGAGATCGCCATCGTGGGCCCTGACTCGGCGTACGGCGGCGACCACGGCGGGATCGAGTTCCGGCCCCCGTCGACCGGGTGCCTGTTGCTGGCCGGGGACGAGACGGCGGTGCCGGCGATCAGCGGCATCTGCGAACGGTTGCCGCTGGACGCGCGCGGCCGGGTGCTGCTGGAGGTCCCGGAGGCCGGTGACGCGCAGTCGCTGATCACGCCGCCCGGCGTCGAGGTGACCTGGCTGCCCCGGGGTTCCGGTGGGTACGGCAGTCGGCTTGTCGCCGCCGTGGCCGCAGCCGCCGACGACCTGCTCGCCAGCGCCCCGCTCGACGGCAGCCGGCCGCAGTTGGTCGACGAGGTGGACGTGGACCACGAGATCCTCTGGGAGGTGCCCGACGTACCCCCGGCAGCACCGCTCTACGCCTGGCTGGCCGGCGAGGCCGGCGTGATCCGTACCCTCCGCCGGCACCTGGTCGCCGAGCGCGGCCTGGACCGCCGCGCCGTGGCCTTCATGGGCTACTGGCGCGAAGGCCGCCCCGACCCCTCCTGACCCCCCACCCCCACCTCCCCTGTTGATCATGAGGTTGGCGGCAGTGTTGATCTCCGAAACTGCCGCCAACCTCATGATCAACAATGCGGGGGTGGGGTGGGGGTGTCAGGGGAGGGGGTGGGAGATGTTGCGGGCGTGGTCGGTGAGGGCGGCGGCGACGACCGTCGCCTCCACCGGGAGCACTTCGAGGCAGCGGCGTACGGCGGCAGCCATCAACGCGTTCGGCACCCGCATGGACAGCGTGCAGTGCGGCACCCACCGGCCCGGCCGGTAGTGCTCCACCAGCGTCACCCCGCCCGCGACGAGCAGGTCGTGCACCCGCCGGTGGTGCGCCAGCAGTTCCGGGGTGGGTACCGGACCCAACCACAGCACCCGGCCGACGAACTGACCGGCGTGCTGGAACGACAGCCGCAGCGGTGCCGCCACCGTGGTGCCGGCCAGCGCCGCGGTGACCTGCTCCGGGTCGAAACGGGGCGCGACCGCGAGCGAGACGTGGGGGCGGTGCCGCTGCTCCAGCAGGGAGCGCATGCTCTGCACCCCCTCGCCCTCCAGCGCGTCCCACAGCACCCGGATCCGCCGGGTGGCGACGGTGTCCAGGTACAGCTCCAACGCGGCGACCACATGATCACTCTAGGGCGGCGTCCGAGGTAGGTCACCTCACGGCCCGGGCCGCGGCGACGCCGACCGTCCCAGCGGTTGCCGATCTGTCCGTTCGGCGGTCCACTGAATTACATGGGTGTCATCAAGGTTGGCACGTCCTCGTGGGCGGACCGGACGCTTGTGCGTTCCGGCTGGTATCCGCGCCAGGTCAACACCCCGGCCGGTCGCCTGGGCCACTACGCCGACCGGTTCGGGCTGGTCGAGGTGGACACGTCGTACTACGCGGTGCCCGCACCGGAGACCGCGCAGGGCTGGGTCGACGCCACGCCCGACGGGTTCACCTTCAACGTCAAGGCGTTCAGCCTCTTCACCGGCCACCCGACGCCGGTCGCCACCCTGCCCGCCGACCTGCGCCCGACCGGCGGACCGACCCGGATCCGCCGGCGCGACCTGCCGACGGCCGCGTACGACGAGCTGTGGAGCCGGTTCCGGGCGGCGCTGACGCCGATCGCGGCGGCCGGCCGGCTCGGTGCGGTGCTGTTGCAGTTTCCGCCGTGGCTGGCCCGTGGCGAGGCGGCCCGGCGACGGATCATCGAGCTGGCGTCGCGCTGCCGGCCGTGGCGGGTGGCCGTGGAGTTGCGGCACGCCTCATGGTTCGACGGGACGGCGGCGCTGGAGACGCTGGCCTTCCTCCGTGACCAGGAGCTGACCTTCTGCTGCGTGGACATGCCGCAGGGGCATCAGGACTCGGTGCCGCCGATTCCGGTCGCCACCGCAGACCTGGCGATGATCCGGTTCCATGGCCACAGCAGCGCCTGGACCAGCGGCGACAAGGAGGACCGGTTCCGGTACGCCTACGGCGACGAGGAACTGCGCCGCTGGTCCGAGCTGCTGCTCGACCTCGCCGGCCAGGCCGACGAGCT
The DNA here is from genome assembly GCF_027497175.1 of Verrucosispora sp. WMMD573. Taxonomy (NCBI): domain Bacteria; kingdom Bacillati; phylum Actinomycetota; class Actinomycetes; order Micromonosporales; family Micromonosporaceae; genus Micromonospora; species Verrucosispora sp. WMMD573. The sequence goes on from NZ_CP114901.1 coordinate 3,366,912, forward strand.
GCACGTGCTGTTCAACAACTGCTGCGCCGGTCAGGCCCAACGCGACGCGGAACGGCTCGCCGGCCTGCTCGACGGGGCCACCCGGCGGGCCGTACCGTCCTGACCGGACGACGCGGTGGCGCTCACCCGTGCCAGGTCCCCTCCGGGTGCATCCCGGTCGCCTCCTCCAGCGCGTTGTCCGGCAGGTCCCCATCGGCGACGTCGTCGGGGAAGCTGCGCCGCGACGGCGCCGGGTCCGGCGGCGCCCCGGGCCCGGCCACCGGCGTACGGGTCGGCTCCACCGAGCCGAACCCGTGCCGCCCGGCGGGCCGGTCCGTCGTGCCGTCGGCGAGGGGGGCGTCCGCGCGTCGTTCACCGCGTCGTCCCTCGGGCACCGCGGTCTCCTCGCTGCCCTCGTCCATCGGGGAGTCCTCGTCGGCACCCCACGGCGGATCCGCGTCGAAGCCGTCGGTGGTCCCCCAGGGTGCGACACCCTCGGGTGCCCGGTCCTGCCTGTCCCTGTCCGTCATGGCCACCTCGCTGATCGGTGTCCGGTGGCCGCTCTGGGCGACACCGGCGCCGGGCACCTGTGGTGCGCTGGCGTTCGTGTGGTTCAGCCGTCAGCGGCCGGACATCGTCATCTGTCGGATCGCCTTGGCCGCCGCCATTCCGCCGGCGCCCTTGCCCATCGCCTTCGACGCGTGGCCCATGCCGCCCACGCGGCCGAGCATGCCGCGCAGGACCTGCCCTGGCTTCTGCTGTTCACCCATGTAGGCGGTGACCACGATCAGGGCGCCGGTCAGGGCCGGGATCGCCCATTGCAGCATCTTCAACTGGCGCTGGCACGACGCCACGTTCGCCGGGGTCTGCTGGTTCGGCTCGGTGACCCCTTCGACCGACGGCTGTCCGGCCTTGGCCAGCCGCATGCCGAGCAGTCGGCTGTACCCGGTGACCGCCAGAGCGCTGACGGTCAGCGCGGTCTTCACGGTGCTGGCCCGGCCGACCCCGGCCTGGGCGGCCATGCGTGGGCTCTCGGTCACCAGCTCGCCGACCGCCCCGGCGAGGTGGGCGCCGATGGCCGCCGCGTTGACCGGCGTCCACCGGCTCCAACCGGTCGACGCAACCGAGAGTCGTTGGGTCGAGTCGCCCATCCGGGCCGCGGCACCGTTGACGCCGAAGGCACCCATCAGGGAGCCGCCGAACCAGGCCGCCAGGCCCAGGTCGTGCATCGAACGCAGTGCGGTGTGGCTGTCAGACATCTGGTCCCCTTCCACCGTGTCGGGCGCAGCGGCTTACCCAGGTTCGGGACCGCTAATCGCCCGGTTGGGGCGGGGTGAGCGAGTCGGGGTGGGACACTTCCCCGCCTCAGGTGCCGGTAGCTCCGTCACGCGCTGGGTAACCGAGGATTTCGACCAGGTTGCCGGTGGCGGCGGTGAAAGCCTCGTAGATCTCGTCATCGAAGTGATTGCGCCAATCGCCGGCCTTACCCTTCCGGTAGTGGGAGATCCGACCGGAGTTCTCTTGTTCCTTCCGCATCCGCGAGAAGCTGTAACGGTCGAGGAGGTCCGCCAGCTCGGACGGCGGCAGGACAATCCCGCAGTGCCGCATGAGCTGATCCACCTCGTCGAGCTGCCGCTCGCCGGTCAGGGCTTCGTACCGGAACAGGCGGAACTTGTCCGACGGCTTCGCGATCGCCCACGACCGGAGACTCTTGAACAGGTTCCGTTCGGAGAGGCGGTTGATGGCGTACAGCATCCCCTCCTTCATTGACTTGTCCTGCAAGATTTTCCGAGCCTGCGGAATGTCGCCCATCGGGGCATGCGAGTTACGTAGCGAGAAGTAACTCGAGACGACGATGTCACGGGGATCCCGGATGACGAAGAAAGCGCGATGGTTGTCGGATTTCGAAATGGCCTGAAAGCGCTTGTAGGAGCGGAAGACGGCCAATGCCGCACGGCCCGGCGGGAGGTTGTGGAGACGGCCCTTGTAGAAGCGTGGATCGTACGGCAGCAGGCCGGAGTGGCGGTAGACGACGGGGTCGCTGAACAGCGCCTTCACCCACTGACTGCCCGTTTTGTGCACAGTGCAGTGATAGATGTTGTCGTATTCGCAGTGCGCGACCACCGGAACTGTCAGCCGCATCCGGGTGTTGTGGGCTTCCAGTTGTGCGCGTCGAATGACGACACGTACCGAATTGGGTGCGTGCTGCTTGGCGAAATCGAGCGTTCGATTGATCATCGTCCGAACCTTATCCGTGTGCCTGCGAGACGAGGTTGATCCGGTGTCTGCTCGCCTGGGTCGTGTGTCGGCCGGAAACCTCCGGGCTGGGCCGCCAACAAACCGCTAGGAATATCCCTGACGGTCCTATTAATGTCAATCCCAGAGTGGATCTTCTCGGCTGCCCGGCGGTGCCCCGTCAGCGGGCCGGCAGGCTGGCCGTGAAGGCGGCCACCCGCGCGGCCAGCGGCCCGCCGGCGCGTACCCAGGTGAAGTGGTCCAGGTCGGTGCCCGGCGCGCCGTAGCGCTCACGTTCGACGGGAGCTGCGGTCAGCTTGGCGCAGAGCCGGTCCAGGGTGGGATGCGGGGTGTACTGGTCGCCGTCGACGCTGATCGCCAGCACCGGGGTGTGGATCCGGCGTACCGCCGCCTCGGTGTCCACCCCGTCCAGTTCGGGGAAGCGCCCGGTGCGGGCGGTGTGCGCCCAGTCGCGGATCACCCCGCGTGCCTGTCGGCCACCGAAGCCCCACCCCGGCCAGACCCCGAGCAACCGAGCGGTGGCAGCGATGCCCTGCGTGTACGGCAGTACCCCGTACCGCCGGGTGCCGGTGAAGTCGCGCCAGTAGGGGATGCCGACCGCGATCAGGGCCAGCCCGTCAACCTCGTCCTCGCCGTGCAGGGCCAGGTGCAGCACAGCGGCCTGACCGCCGAGGGAGTGCCCCAGCAGCAGGGTCCGCCGGCCGTCCAGTCGGGGTTTGAGCGCCGCCCGTACCGCCCCGATGTCGGCGGCCAGTTCCGCGTAGCCGTACCGGCAGCTACGACTCGACCGGGGTGTGCTCTCGCCGGTGCCGCGCAGGTCCGCCACGACCACGGCGAGCCCGGCGGCGCGCAGCGCGGCGGCGAACGGTCGGTAGTAACGGGCGCGGACCCCCATCGCCGGCGCGATCAGCACCACCGGGGCGTCGGCCACTGCGACGGGCTCCGGGTAGACCTGGATGCCCAGCCGGGCACCGTCGACCTGGACGAACTCCTGCTGGTACTCCACCGCGTTCACAGCAACAGGTTACCGGCGGGTAGGTGCGGCTGGGGGCCACCCCCGCCGGCACCGCATCGCAGCGATGGGTGCCCCGGAACCCGGCCGGGGTTCCGGGGCACACCGTGACCCGTCTGGTGCGGTCAGGAAACGCTTATCGCGCCGTTGGAGCCGCGTACGCAGGCGACCGAGCGGGCGGCGGTGGTGGCCGCGCCGGAGAGGCACTGGCCCAGTACCTCGTGCCCGGCGGCGTTCGGGTGCCACGACTCCTGGCAGGTCTGGAAGTAGCTCACACAGGTGTTGGCGATCCGCTGGATGGCGATCTTGTCCTTGCCGGAGAGGCTGGTCACGAAGGTTCCGTTCGGCGGGTTGTCCATCAGCCGGATCGGGGTGGCCAGGGTGCCGGTCGGGCTGTTCGTGTTCTCGCAGAGCCGGGCGCCGTCGAAGGCCCGCTGCACGTTGAGGTAGACCAGGTCGGCACCGGTGAACTCGGTGGCCAGGGTGTCCCGGGCGGAGCGCACGATGGTGCCGAGCCCCTGCGAGAACCGGTGACCGGGAGCGAGGCTGGCCTGGTGGATCGGGCAGCCGGCCGCGTACCGCTCGGCGCCCAGCGCGCGGAACTTGTCCCGGGTGTCGTCCCGGTTGTCCTCGGAGTGGTAGGTGGGGGCCAGGTCCAGCGGCAGCGGGTTGGTGTAGTCCTGCAACACCACCCGGTGCTGACCGTCGGCGTCCACCTCGCGCAGGGTGGTCAGGATCTGGCGTACGGCTGCGGTGGTCTCCGCCGTCGCAGCGGTGATCTGAGCGGCGGTGGCCAGGTCGGCGTCGGTGCACGGCTTCTGCTCCACCGGCCCGTTCAGGTACGCCCAGAACTCCCACCAGCCGGTCCAGGCGTCGGCGATGAACCGGTTGGCACACTTCTCGGCGACGCCGCCGAAGGTGAACGAGCTGTTGTTCGAGCCGAGCCCGATCAGCACCAGGTCGATGTCGTGGGTCTGGGCGACCGCGCGGAGCTGGTCGAGTTGGGCGGCGACCTGCCGACCGTTCGTCCGGGCCGACGAGGCGGCGGCGATGTCGTGTGGCTGGCCGCCGGAGCAGGCCAGATTGAACCGGTTCTGGATGCCGGGCAGCGTCGCCCGGTGCAGCGAGGCGTTGGCCGAACGGTGACAGAAGAAGGCGTCGCTGTTGGGCGCTGTCCACCCCGGGAAACTCCGCGCCACGCCGGTCGCGTCGACCACCGGCTGATAGGAGCCGGCACCCTCGCCGCTGATGAAGCTGTCACCGAGGGCCACCGCCGCGGTGGGTGGTGCGGCCGAGGCGGCGGGGGCCGCGACGGCGGTGGAGAGGGTCGCCGCGGTGACGGCCAGGGCCATCGCGGCGGCGGTACGACGCAACGCGGACATCGGCATCCCCATCCGTTCATAGAAATGTGAAAGATCCTCTGGTGCGGTGATGAGATCACGCGGGTGTGACGAACGTCAACAGTGGGAAACATCTGTGACGTACGGGTCCAGCGGGGTCGCGGCGCTCCCGTGGCCGGCGTCGCGCACCGCCGCCGGGCATAAGGCCGGCAGCCGGGACGTTGACGGCAACAGGTCCGCCAGCAGCGGCCCTCGGCGTGCCGGGCGGGTGTCCGCACAGGTTGTCGGGGCGTGCGGCTACGCTCGCTGCGGCGTGCCCGCGCCGGGCCGACCGCCGACGGCGCGGGGGAGCACATCGCCGAGACCGGGGAGTACGACCAGTTGACCGCAGAGCCTGACAACCTGTATGGGGCCGACGACCTCACACACCTTGAGGGGCTGGACGCCGTACGCAAGCGGCCCGGCATGTACATCGGCTCCACCGACAGCCGTGGCGTGGGTCACCTCGTCAACGAGATTCTCGACAACTCGACCGACGAGGGCGTCGCCGGCCACGCCGCCGCCGTCGAGGTCGTCCTGCACGCCGACGGCTCGGTCCAGGTCGACGACGACGGCCGGGGCATCCCCACCGACGTGCACGCCCGCTCCGGCATCTCCGGCGTCGAGTTGGTGCTCACCCGCCTGCACGCCGGTGGCAAGTTCGGTGGCTCCGGCTACAAGACCTCCGGCGGCCTGCACGGCGTGGGCGCCTCGGCGGTCAACGCCCTGTCCCGCCGCTTCGACGTCACCGTGCGCCGGGGCGGCAAGGTGCACGCCATGTCGTTCCGGCACGGCGTGCCCGGCATCTTCGACGGCGACGGCCCCGACGCCCCCTTCACCCCCGGTCCCGGGCTCCAGGTCGTCGGCGCGATGAAGCGCGGCCACCGCACCGGCACCTCGATCCGCTACTGGCACGACCCCCGCTACTTCGAGACCGGCGCCACGCTCGACCACGACGCCGTGCGGGCCAAGCTGCGCCACACCGCCTTCCTGGTCCCCGGCGTCGGTTACACGCTGCGCGACCGCACCACGGAGGAGCCCACCGAGGAGCGCTTCCACTACCCCAACGGCCTGCTCGACATGGTGGAGTTCCTGGCACCGGCCGGCGACCGGCCGGTCTCCGGCACCCTGCTGGTCACCGGCGAGGGGACATACCGGGAGAACGCCGCCGACGCCAACGGCGTGATGCAGTCGAACGTGCAGCGCCGGGCGGAGGTCGAGATCGCCTTCCGCTGGGGCACCGGCTACGACCGCACGGTCGAGTGCTTCACCAACACGATCCGCAACGCCCACGGCGGCACGCACCGCAAGGGCTTCGAGCGGGCCTTGGCGCGTACGCTCGCCGACGCCGTACGCAACACCCGGGGCCTGCTCAAGGCCAAGGAGGACGCGCCCACGCTGGACGACGTCCTGGAGGGCATGACGGCGGTGGTGCACGTCCGGGTGCCCGAGCCGCAGTTCACCTCGCAGACCAAGGACGAGCTCTCCACCGCCGGCATCACCAAGGTCGTGCAGGGCCTGGTGGAGCAGCACGTCAAGTCCTGGCTGGACGATCGCAAGACGCGCACCGAAGCGCGTACCGTCCTCCAGAAGATCGTCGACGCGTCCCGGGTGCGCCTCACCCAGAAGCAGCAGAAGGACGCGGCCCGCCGCAAGACCGCCCTCGAAGGCGCGGCCATGCCCGCCAAACTCGTCGACTGCCGCGCCACAGGCATCGACAGAAGTGAATTGTTCATCGTGGAAGGGGACAGCGCCCTGGGCACCGGGCGACTTGCCCGTTCTGCGGAATTCCAGGCGCTGCTGCCGATTCGGGGCAAGATCCTGAACGTGCAGAAGGCCAGCCTTCAGCAGGTGCTCGACAACGCCGAGTGCGCGGCGATCGTGCAGGTGCTCGGCGCCGGCTCCGGACGCACCTTCGACCTGTCGACGCTGCGCTACGGGCGGGTGCTGATCATGGCCGACGCCGATGTCGACGGCGCACACATCCGGACACTGCTCATCACCCTCTTCGCCCGGTACATGCGACCGTTGATCGAGGCGGGCCGGCTCTACGCCGCCATGCCGCCCCTACACAAGATCACGACCAAGGGGCGCAACCCGGAGACCGTCTACACCTACACCCAGGCGGAGATGGAGTCGACGGTGCGCCGGTTCGAGAAGGCCGGCAAGCAGATCGTCACCCCGGTGCCCCGGTTCAAGGGTCTCGGCGAGATGGACGCCGACGAGTTGTGGGAGACGACCATGAACCCGGCCACCCGCGCGGTACGCCGGATCACCCTGGACGACGTCGAGGCCGCCGAGCGGATCCTCGAACTGCTGATGGGGGAGAAGGTCGAGCCGCGCCGCAACTGGCTGATCGACTCCGCCGACCGGGTCGACCGTGACGCCATCGACGCCTGACCATCGCGTCTCTCGGAAGGAAAGCTGAGCCATGGCACGCCGCAAGGAGACGAAGGTCGACCACTCCGCGTTCGACCGGGCCGGCGCGCGGATCATCGACAACCCGCTGACCACCGAGGTGTCCGACTCCTACCTGGAGTACGCCTTCTCGGTCATCCACTCCCGGGCCCTGCCCGACGCGCGGGACGGCCTCAAGCCGGTGCACCGGCGCATCCTCTGGTCGATGTACGAGCAGGGTCACCGCCCGGACCGGGCGCACGTCAAGTCCGCCCGGATCGTCGGCGACGCAATGGGTAAGTACCATCCGCACGGCGACACCGCGATCTACGACGCGATGGTCCGGCTGGCGCAGGACTTCTCACTCAACGCGCCACTTATCGACGGGCATGGAAATTTTGGCAGCCCAGACGATGGACCGGCGGCGGCGAGATACTGCGTGACGGGCGATACCCGCATTCGCCTCGCGGATGGTTCGAGTCCTCGAATCGGCGAGTTGGTGGATCTCGCCCCCGACAGCGAAGCCGATGTCGATTTCGATGTGCTCGACAAGGATGGCAAGGCTGTTCGGGCGAGTAAGGTTTTCAACTCGGGCATCCATCCCACCATGCAGATCCGGACAGAAGCTGGATTTTCACTCCGAGGTAGTGAGAACCACCTGGTGTTGTGTCTGGAGATGCCGCTGGGCGTTCCAGTTTTCCAATGGCGACGGCTCGACGAGGTCGTACCCGGCACGGTGGTCTGCATCGCGCGCAATGCGTGGTATCAGACCACCCCCACTGCCAGGGAGTACATGCTGGGAGTTCTCGGAGGTGCCTGGGTCTCCGAGGGGTTCGCAAGTGAATCGCGAGCGGGTTTCAACAACACGGACGAACACTTCTTCGGCGAGGTTCTGCATGCCTATGACGAGGTCGTGGGCGGGCGGCGTTACGTCAGTGAGCGGCAGACCCGCCGTGATCGCAAACGCATTCAAGAGTTGGATGTCCAGGAGTACGCCGGAGGGATGACCGCTTTCCGTGCCAGCCCGCTGGCCGAACTCATCGGTCACCAGGCCCGTGACAAGTCCGTCCCACAGTTCGTCTGGGCTGGCGGATGGGGTGTGAAGCGTGCTTTCCTGATGGCACTGTTCGAGGGCGACGGCGGCGTCCGGGTGGCAAACGACAGCTTCACCATCCAGTACACGAGCTACAGCGAACGCCTTACTCGGGACGTTCAGGAGTTGTTGGCGGAGTTCGGCGTCATCGCCTGCTGGCGGCAGTACACGCGCCCCAGCGGCTCGGTGGAGCATCGGCTGGTCATCTCGGGGATGCGCAACATCACCGCGTTCGCGAACCGGGTCGGCTTTCTCCGCACGAAACAGGCGGTACTGCACAGGGTGCTGAGGCGCTCTCCGCTGCGACCCCATCGACTCAGTCAAGACCACGTTCCGTTCGTGGCCGAGTATGTCCGCGGCGCGCTCGCCTTCGACAAGCGTGGTTCGGGCCGAAAGTGGCTGACTCAGCACAACTTTGACCGCGTGGAGCGGTGGGAGACGGAGCGGCTACGCATCATCGACCGGATCAAGGATCCCGAGATCCTCGCGACGATTCTGCCGGTGATGGACTCGGGATACCGCTTCGAGCGGATCGCAGAAGTGACGACATGCGAGCCTGCCGAGGTCTATTCGATCAAGGTCGACACCGAGGACCACTCCTTCCTCGCAGGTGGTTTCGTCAACCACAACACCGAGGCCCGGATGTCGCGGGAGGCGATGCTGCTCGTCGGTGAGCTGGGCGAGGACACCGTCGACGTCGAGCCTAACTACGACGGCTCACTGACCCAGCCCACCGTGCTGCCGGCCGCCTTCCCGAATCTGCTGGTCAACGGTGCCGCCGGAATCGCGGTCGGGATGGCGACGAACATGATCCCGCACAATCTGGGCGAGGTCGTCGCGGCGGCCCGCTGGCTGATCCGGCACCCGAACGCCACCCTCGACAAGCTGATGGAGTTCGTGCCCGGCCCCGACCTGCCCACCGGCGGCATGCTGCTCGGTCTGGACGAGGTCCGCCGGGCGTACGAGACCGGCCGGGGCGTGGTGCGGATGCGCGGCAAGGTGGAGATCGGGCCACTGGAGGGCAGCCGGGGCCGGCAGGCCATCACGGTGGTCGAGTTGCCGTACGGCGTCGGTGCGGAGAAGGTCATCGCCGCCATCACCAACGAGGTGACCAAGACCAAGCGGCTGACCGGGATCGCCGACGTCAAGGACCTCACCGACCGCGAGAGCGGCACCCGGGTGGTCATCGAGTGCAAGGTCGGGGTCAACCCGCAGGCGCTGCTCGCCGACCTCTACCGGTTGACCCCGCTGGAGCAGTCCTTCGGCGTGAACAACCTGGTGCTTGTCGACGGGCAGCCGCGCACCCTGGGGCTCAAGGAGCTGCTTGAGGTGTTCCTGGCCCACCGCTACGAGGTGGTGACCCGGCGCAGCGCGTACCGCAAGCGCCGGCGGGAGGAGCGGCTGCACCTGGTCGACGGGCTGCTGATCGCGCTGCTCGACATCGACAAGGTGGTGAAGCTGATCCGGGGCAGCGAGGACGCCCAGGCGGCCCGGAGTGGCCTGATGCGCCAGTTCAAGCTCTCCGAGATCCAGGCCAACTACATCCTGGACACCCCGCTGCGCCGGTTGACGAAGTACGACCGGCTGGAGCTGGAGGCCGAGCAGCAGAAGCTGCGGGCCGAGATCGCCGAGCTGTCCACCATCCTCGACGACGAGAACGTGCTGAAGAAGGTCGTCTCCGACGAGTTGGCCGCGGTGGTCAAGCAGTTCGCCGCGCCCCGGCGGACGACGCTTGTCGACGGTGACCTCAAGGAGGTGCTGGCCGCGTCCGTGCCGGCCGGTCCGTTGGAGGTGGCCGACGACCCGTGCCAGGTGATCCTGTCGGCGACCGGGTTGGTGGCCCGCACCGCGGCCGAGTCGGAGGAGTCCGCCGAGGGGCGTCGCCGGCACGGCCGGGTGAAGCACGACGCGGTACGCGCCGTGGTGCACTCCACCGCCCGGGGGCGGGTGTTGCTGGTGACCAGTGCCGGTCGGGCGTTCAAGGTGGATGTGCTGCCGCTGCCGGTGTTGCCGGAGCAGGCCGGCACGGTGTCGTTGCGGGGCGGGATGTCGGCCGCAGAGTTGGTGCCGCTGGAGCCGGGGGAGACCGTGGTCGGCCTGGCGCCGCTCGGCGCTTCCGCGGCGGGCTCTCCGGGGCTGGCTCTCGGTACCCGGCAGGGCGTGGTGAAGATCTGTGCCCCGGACTGGCCGGTGCGATCCGACGAGTTCGAGGTGATCGGGCTGCGGGACGGCGACGAGGTGATCGGGGCGACCTGGCTGGCCGACGGCGCCGAGACGCTCGCCTTCCTGACCAGTGCGGCCGCGCTGCTGCGGTTCCCCGCCGGGACGATCCGCCCGCAGGGGCTCAAGGGCGGCGGGATGGCCGGGATCGCCCTGTCGTCCGGGGCGCGGGTGGTGTTCTTCGGCGCGGTCCGCACCGACGATCCTGAGCACGGTGAGCCGATGGTGGTCACCTCGACCGGTGCGACGGTCAAGGTGACGCCGCTGTCGGCGTACCCGGCGAAGGGACGGGCGACCGGCGGGGTGCGTGCTCATCGGTTCCTCAAGGGCGAGACCGATGTGGTGGTCGGTTGGGTCGGTCCCCGGCCGGTGGGCTCGACGGCCAACGGTGAGGCGGTGGAGCTGCCGGCGGCCGACCCGCGCCGCGACGGCTCCGGCTTCGCCGTCATGCTCGGCCCAGCCGTGGTGGGCCACCAGATCGACCGCGAGTAGCCGCCTGCTGCTCGACTGCGGCGTGCCGGAGCCGGCGGCGGGCAACCGGACGCACATCGCCACCGTCTACTTGCGCTTCCCAGCCGGTGGATCAGGCGACGCCGGCCGGGCGGAACTGGACGCTGACCCGGGGGCCGACCGGGCGGGCGGTCTTGGGGATCGCGTGCTCCCAGGTGCGCTGGCAGGAGCCGCCCATCACCACCAGGTCGCCGTGGCCGAGCGGAAAACGCAGGCTGCTCCCGCCGCCACGCGGGCGCAGCAGCAGCTGACGCGGCGAGCCGAAGGAGACGATGGCGACCATGGTGTCGATGTGGGCGGAGCGGCCCTGGGTGTCGCCGTGCCAGGCGACGCTGTCCCGGCCGTCGCGGTAGAGACACATCCCGGCGGTGACGAAGGGCTCGCCCAGCTCGTCGGCGTAGTGGCGGGTCAGCGCCGCGCGGGCGGCGGTCAGCACCGGGTGCGGTAGCGGCCGGCCGGCGCCGTACCAGCTGAGCAGCCGGGGCACGTCGACCTCGGCGTCGTACATGGTGCGTCGTTCGGCCCGCCACGGCACCTCGCGCAGCAGCACGTCGAGGACCTGGTCGGAGCCGTGCACCCAGCCGGGTAGGTGGTCGACCCAGGCGCCCCGGCTCAGCGGGTGCCGGCGCGGCTGCCCGGCCAGCGGGCCGAGGATGGGGGCCGCGTCGGTGACCTCCAGCATCGACGGCTGGTACGCGGTCTGCGACATGCCCGCAGCCTAGCAGGTAGTTAGAACACCAGTGCTACGGGATCGGCGGCCGGGGGAGTTGCAAGTGGCCGCCAACTGTTCTATAACTTTGGAAGGAGTTATAGAACAGTTGGGAGTTGTCATGGAGGCTCTGGCACCGCGCGGCCGGACCGCCGCGCCCGTGGCCGGCCGGTTCGGGCGTCACGGTGGCCGGTTCGTACCCGAGCCGTTGATACCCGCGTGCGAGGAGGTCGAGGCGGCCTTCGCCGAGGCGTGGGCGGATCCGGGCTTCCGGGCCGACCTGGCGTGGCTGCAGTCGAGGTATGCGGGCCGACCGACGCCGCTCACCCCGGCCCTGCGGCTGTCGGTCGAACTCGGCGTGACGGTGCTGCTCAAGCGCGAGGACCTGGCACACACCGGCTCCCACAAGATCAATAACGTGCTGGGGCAGGCGCTGCTGGCGCGCCGGATGGGCAAGCGGCGACTGCTCGCCGAGACCGGCGCGGGAATGCACGGCGTCGCCACCGCTACCGCCGGTGCCCTGCTGGGCCTGCCGGTGACGGTGTTCATGGGCGAGCGCGACATCGAGCGGCAGGCGCACAACGTGTTCCGGATGCGGCTGCTCGGCGCGCAGGTCGTGCCGGTGCGGTCGGGCAGCCGGACCCTCAAGGACGCCACCAGCGAGGCGATGCGTCACTGGGTGAGCGTCACCGAGGACGCCTACTACTGCGTGGGCTCGGTCATCGGACCGCACCCGTACCCGTGGATGGTTCGCGAGCTACAGGCGGTGATCGGGCAGGAGGCCCGACAGCAGTGCGCCGAGCAGTTGCCCGCCGGCACACCGCAGCACGTCGTCGCCTGCGTCGGTGGCGGATCCAACGCCGCCGGCACCTTCGCCGGGTTCGCGGACACCTCGGCCCGCCTGGTGGGGGTCGAGGCGGCCGGCGGTGCCGGCGCGGCGCGGGGTGAGGTCGGCGTGCTGCACGGATTCCAGTCGCTGTTCCTCCAGGACGAGCAGGGTCAGATCCGCGAGGCGCGGTCCGTGGCGGCGGGCCTGGACTATCCCGGGGTCGGGCCGGAGCACGCCCACCTGCGCGATCTCGGTCGGGCCGAATACGTCACCGCCACCGACGAGGAGGCGCTGGCGGCGGCGGTCCGGCTGGCCCGCGCCGAGGGCATCGTCCCGGCGATCGAGTCGGCGCACGCGCTCGCCTGGGTCATCCGGGCCGCCGGCACCACCGAGCTACCCACCGGCAGCAGCGTGCTCGTCACGCTCTCCGGACGCGGCGACAAGGACATACCGATGCTGATGACGTACCTGGGTGACGGGGAGGCGGAATGACAGCTCTGGAGACCCGGCTGCGGCTGCGCCGGGACCGCGGGCGCAAGCTGCTCATGCCCTATCTCACCGGGGGCATCACCCCGGACTGGACCGACCACCTGCGCGCCCTGGCCGACGCCGGGGCGGACGCGATCGAGGTCGGCATCCCCTTCTCCGACCCCACCCTCGACGGCGTCACCATCCAGGAGGCGTCCGACGTCGCGCTCTGCCGGGGTGCCACCACGGCCGGCATCCTCGCCGACCTGTCGAGGAACCGGATCGAGGTGCCGGTCGTCGTCAGCACGTACGCCAATCTCGCGTTGCGTCGCGGCGCGGACCGGTTCTGCCGGGCCCTCGCCGAGGCGGGCGTGCAGGGCCTGATCGTGCCCGACCTGCCGCTGGAGGAGGCCGGCCCGACAGGCGCGGCCGCGCGGGCCGCGAACGTCGACCTGGCGTTGCTGGCCTCGCCCGCCACCCCACCACGACGGCTGCGGGACATCGCCGAGCGCAGCCGCGGCTTCGTCTACGCCGTCTCCCTGATGGGAATCACCGGCGAACGGGAGCAACTCGCCGCCTCGGCCGCCGGACTGGCGCGGCGCCTGCGGGGCGTCACGGACCGGCCCGTATTCTTGGGATTCGGCATCTCGACACCGGCGCAGGCGGCTGCCGCGGCACGGGACGCCGACGGCGTGATCGTCGGCGCGGCGCTGATGCGACGCCTGCTCGACGGCGCGGACCCGGCGTCGACCGCCGGATTCGTCAGGTCCCTGCGCGCGGCGCTGGACGGCGTGCCGGCACGGACGACGGCGGACGCCGGAGGATAGGAGGCGGGGCGGCGGCATGGCTACCGGGCCTGACGTGCCTACGGCGCGCTACCGCACCATCGCCGCGGACCTCGCTGCCAAGATCCGATCCGGGGATTATCCGCCCGGCGCGGCGCTGCCCTCCCAGCGTGACCTCAGCGCCGCCTACGGCGTCACGTTGATGACGCTGCGGCAGGCGTTGCGGCAGCTCAGCGACGAAGGGCTGATCGAGCAGCAGCCCGGTCGGGGTACCTTCGTCACCCCGCCACACCTGGCGTACCGGCTCGGCTCGCTGCGCAGCTTCGCCGACGACCTGCGGGATCAGGGCCACGAGGTGCGTACCACCGTGGTCGGCTGCGCGGTGCGTCGCCTGCCCGCGCGAGTCGCCGGTACGCTGCGGGCCGGCGCCAGCGAATCCGGGTTGCGGCTGGAACGGGTCCGCGCGTTCGCCGGCCGCCGTGCGGTGCACCAGGTCTCGTGGGTACGCGCTTCGCACGCCGCCGGCCTGCGTGAGGTGGACTTCACCGCGACCTCCCTGTACGAGGCGCTCGCTAGCCGGGGTGTCTCGGTTGCCCGGGCCACCGAGACGATCCGGCCCGGCATCCTCGACGTGGCGCTGGCGGCGCACCTCGACGACGCACCCGGTGCAGCCGTGCTGATCAGCGACCGGACCACCTACACACTGGACGGCACCGCCATCCTCGCCGACCGGGCGACGATCCTCGGCAGCCTGATGGAGATCAACACCGATCGCGCCGCGCGGGGCCTGTCACTGCACTGGGGCGCCAGCCGCGACGTGCCGTAACGCCTCCAACACCGCGTCCACCACCCGAGACCGGCCGCGTCCGTCCACGGCGGTCCAGGCGCGGGCGGACAGCTCGGCCCGGCGTGCCCCGTCGTCGAGCAGCCCCGCCAGGGTATGCGCGGCGGCCCGGGTCGCCGCAGCGTCGCCGGCCAACGCGGGCAGCTCACCGAGCCCGGCGGCCAGGCCCGCCGCCACCACCCGGTGGTACGACTCGCGCTGGTTGTCCACCACGCAGACCAGCGCCGACGGCGCCCCGAGGCAGCACAGTTCCCAGGTGGAGGTGCCGGCGGCGCTGACCACCAGGTCCGCCGCGGCGATCAGGGTGGGCAGCGTACCGGTGGGTGGCACCGGCAGCAGCGACTGCCCGGCCCCCGGCGTCAGTCGGGCCATCCGCGCCGCCAGTTCGGGCCGGCCGACGACGACTGTGAGTTCCATCGGCCGGCCGGTCGACAGCAGCACCTCGGTCAGCACCGGTGCCGCGCCGGCCGCGTCGGTGCCGCCGAAGAAGGCCAGCACCGAGGCAGGCTGCACCGTCACCGCCGGCCGTGGGGCCGCCGGCCGGGCGGCCAGGACACCCTCACGCAGCAGGGCGTACCCGCTACCGGCGAGCAGCCTGCCCGCCGGCACCGCCAGGTCGGTGGCGAAGTTCTGGTCCAGATAGAGGTCGGCGTCCTGGCCCCGGGTGTCCCCGTCCACGATGGCCAGGGTCAGCACCCCGGCGGCCCGTAGCGCTCCCGCACCTGCGGGATCCAGCTCGTACGAGTCGAGGACCAGCACGTCCAGGTCGTGTCGTCGGGCCGTGGCGACCAGGTCGTCCGGGCGGTCCGGGCCGGGGTGCAACGGGATACCCCGGGCGGTGAGCTGGTCGGCCGCCCAACCGACGCCGTCGACGGTGCCGAAGACCTCGACGATCGCGCCCCGGGCCTGGAACTCCTCACCGAGGGCGAGACAACGGACCAGGTGCCCGACACCGCGCAGTGGCCCGGCGTCACAGCGCAGTCCGACTCGTAACGTGCTCAGCGCTCCTCCAACCGCTTCTGCCGGACGTCGGCGTTGATCGCGCGCAGCGCCGGTTGCCCGTCGAGCCAGTCGGCGAGCTTGGCCAGCGGCACGCTGACATCACCGAAGTGGTCGGCCACCGCGCGGACCAGATCCCAGTCGCGGGCGGTGTCGAGGGTGAGGCGCAGCTGCGAACGGTCCGGGGTGAGGGTCACGCCGAGCACCCGGAACACCTCCGGATGCGCGTACGCGTACGAGGTCACGTGCACCCGGTGATGGTCGGTGGCGAGCCGGTCGACGGTACGCAGCGCGTCCGCCCGGATGATCTCGACATCCAGACCCCGGGGGAGGGTGCGGGCGATCGACGTGCTGGCGTAGTCCAGCCCCGGCACGGCGCGGTACACCGAGGCGACCAGGCTGACGATCTCCGGGTCCAGCAGCGGACAGTCGGCGGTGAACCGCATCACCGCGTCGGCGGGATGGGCGTCCAGGGCGCCGACGAAGCGGGTCAGCACGTCCTCGACGGGGCCACGGTGCCAGGCGATGCCGAGCCGGTCACACTCGGCGACGACCGCGTCGTCACTGCTGTCGCTGCTGGTCGCCACCACCAGGTCGGCCAGCACGCCGCTGTCCTGGGCGGCCCGGACCACCCGGCCGAGCACGCTGCGCCCGGCGAGCGGGCGGAGCACCTTGCCGGGCAGCCGGGACGAGCCCATCCGCGCCTGCACGATGCCGACGATTCGGTCCGTCACTTCTGTCCTCCCTGCTTCGCGGCGATGGCGGCGCGGGCCCGGCGTTTGGCGGCGCGGGCGCCGCGCCGGGCCATCCGGGCCGGGGTGATGGCCAGCCGCCCGACCTTGTAGCTCAGCGAACCGCTCAACAGATTGATCTTCGCCTCGGCCCGACGCAGCGCCCGCTCCCGCGAGGTGAGCAGGTTCTCCGTCCACCTGAGCAGCGCCGTCAGCCGGGTGTTCTCATCCTGCTGACGTAGCCACGCCTCGCGCAGCTGCTGATAGCTGCGGGGGCCAGGAGGCGGGTCGGTCGGACTGAGCGCCGACTCCACCTCCACCGCCGCCGCCGTGTCCTTCGCGGCCGTCTCCTTCGCGGCCTCGACGACGGCCCGGTCGAAATCGCGTCCGGCGACCCCGCCGAGCACGACGGTCAGCCCCGCCACGTCCAGCGTGGAGGTCCACGGGTGGGCGTAACCGCCGGTGAGCAGGTCGCTGGCGAATCGCCACAGCGTCCGGGCCAGCACCACCTCGACCGGTAACGGTGCCTCGGCCGGATGGCTCGGGTCGAGCACCGCCCAGCGGTCACCGTCGACGACCAGGTTGTCCGCCCCGGCCAGGGCGACCGCCCCGGTCAGCCGTCCCTGCTCGGCCTGGCTGTCGAGCCAGTCGGCATAGCCGCGCAGCAGCCGGCGCAGCAGCGCCGTGTCGCGGCGCAGGCACCCGTCGAGCAGCAGGCTGCGCAGCAGACGCCCGTCGGGCACCGGGCCGTCAGGGGCGGCCGGCTCGCGGTCGGTCAGCTCCCGCCCGGCGTACGAGGCGTCGGGCACGGCGACGTCGGTACGGTGCCAGTGCCAGCCCTGTGGCCCGTCCCGTACCTCGACGACCGTGCCGCCCGCCGCCGCGTCGGCGACCAACGCCACCGGCAGCGGGGCGGGCACGCCGGGTCCCGGGTGTGCCGACGGGGCGACGCGCGGCAGCGGGTGCGCCGTGCCGCCGCTGTCGTCGGGCTCGCCGTCGGTCCGCTCGACGTGAGGCCGGCGGGCCAGCACCAGCCAGGACGGGGCCAGGTCGGCGGCGCGACCGGCGTGCAGGGCGTCCACGGCCAGCCGGGCCGGATCGGCGAGGACGAACCGGCCGGTGTACCCGTCGGTGCAGGCGGCGTGCAGCACCGCGTCGAACAACCCGCTGCCGGTGTGCCGAGCCAGCTCGTCGACGGCCAGCAACGCGGTGGTCAGGTCGGGACGCGGGTACCCGGCGTAGCAGGTGCCGGGGCGCATCCCGGCGGCGGCCAGCCGCTCGCGGGCCTGCCCCAGGCTCGCCGGACGGGCGACGTCCAGCACCCCACCGACGGTCCAGTCGGCATCGGCCCGGCCGGCGTACCAGCTCTCGGCGGCGACCAGCCGGTGCACGCCGAGCGGGTTGTCCAGCCGCAGCAGCAGTTCACCGCCGGGGCGGACGGCCGCCACCAGGCGGGCCAGCAGACCGTCCCAGCCGAGCCGCTCACCCTCGACCGACTCGACCGCGTCCAGCCCGGCACCGGCGATCACCACGTCGTACTCCTCGCCGGCAGGCAGGCCGTGTGGGCCGCTCACCAGCACCCGGTCCACCCGGTCGGCGAGCACCGCCGCGTCCGGGTAGCCGCGCAGCAGGCAGGTGATCCGGGCATGGGCGAGCGCGTCGAGCAGCGCCGGACCGTGTGGCCCGGCCAGCAGCACCCGGGCGCCGGCCGGCACCAGGCGAGCGGCCAATGCGGCGAGCGGACCGTCACCGGCTGGGTCCGTCCGGTCGGACCAGGCGAGCATCTCACCGCCGGGCAGCGTCACCGCCGACGCCGTCTCGGTTGTCACGTCGTCTCCTCCTGCGGGTACGCCCACCCCAGCAGTTCCCGCAGCGCGGCGGGCGGGTGGCGGTGGTCGGTGCCCAGCTCGGCGTGGGCGATCGCGACGGCGGTCGGCAGGTGCACCTGTTCGCCGTGCAACTGCGGCCACTGCCGGCGGATTCGGGCGGTGCCGCCGAAGGTGGGGTCCTCGTCGGCCAGCACCATCGGATCGCCGTACACCGCCGGCTCACAGCCGGCCGCGATGCCGTAGAAGATGGCGCTGGTCAGCCGGTTGGACGCGACCCGGCGGTGCCGGCGCAGCTCGGCGAGCTGACGGTCCAGGAACTGCGGGTCGGTGTCTTTCCACCAGTGCCCGCGGTAGCCGTGGCAGATGACCCGGAAGCCGGCGTTCTCGTAGAGCCGCCGCACCCGCCGCATCCGGTGTTCGTGCCAGTACAGGCAGACCGTGACCGGGCCGGGTTCGGTGTCCCGGATGCGGGCGACCAGCTCCTTGTGGTCACCCTTGACGTGCTGGCCCTCCCAGCCGTGGAACGGGTACCAGATGGTGCCCTCCCGGGGCGGCCGGGGCTCCTCCTCCGGCCGCATGGCCAGCAGGTAGACGAACGGTGCCCCGATCACCGTGACGTTGCGCCGCCCGACCGACCAGGCCCGCCGCCGGGTCTGCTCGGACCAGAGCAGACTCGGCGTGCGCTCGGCGTACGGGTGGCCGGAGGCCAGGCCGTCGCCGATGTTCCAGCCGTGCTGGAGGTACCCGTTGATCCGGGGTGGGTGGCCGTCACCCAGACCCGCGTAGCGGGCCAGCACGTGGGCGTGACCGTAGAAGTGGTTGGCGTGGTGCATCGGGGATCCCTCAGGCGGCGGGCCGGAGCGAGACGCCGCGCAGGGCCGCGGCCAACGCGTCGATGACGCGGTCCTGGTCGGCGTCGCGCAGTCCAGGGTAGAGCGGCAGCGACAACTGCTGGGCGTAGAAGGCCTCCGACACGGGGCAACTGCCGCGCCGGTAGCCGAGATCGGCGAAGGCCGGGTGCCAGTGCGCGGGGATGTAGTTGACCTGAACGCCGATGCCGGCCGCGCGCATCCCTTCGTAGATCTCGCGGCGGCGCCCGTCGAGCACCCGGATCGGGTACAGATGCCAGGCCGGTGCCGCCCACTCCCGCCGGCCGGGCACGAGCACGCCGGGCAGGTCGGCCAGGGCCGCGTCGTAGCGGGCCACCAGTTCGGCGCGGCGGGCGAGGAAGGCGTCGAGCCGGCGCAGCTGGCTGCGACCCAGCGCGCACAACACGTCCGGCAGCCGGTAGTTGAGGCCGAACTCGTGCACCTCCTGGTGCCAGCCGCCCTCGTCCGGCCACCGTAGCTCGTCGGCTTCCCGGACCAGCCCGATGTTGCGGAACCGCCGGGCCCGCTTCAGCAGCTGCGGATCGGTGGTGGCGACCGCGCCTCCCTCGGCGGTGGTCAGGTTCTTGGTGGGGAAGAACGAGAACGTGGTCAGGTCGGCCAGCGACCCCACCGGCCGGCCCCGGTAGGTGGCGCCGATCGAGTGGGCCGCGTCGGCGAGCAGCAGCGCGTCGCTGCCGTCCAGCGCGGTGCGCAGCGCGTCGTAGTCGGCCGGGTGGCCCGCGTAGTCCACCGCGGCGACGACCTTCGTCCGCCCGGTGGTCGCCGCGGCCACCGCAGCCGGGTCCAGGGTGAACGTCTCCTCCTCCACGTCGGCGAAGACGACCCGCGCGCCGAGGGCGACCGCGCTGCTGGCGGTGGCCACGAACGTCATCGGCGGCACGATCACCTCGTCGCCGGGGCCGACACCGGCCGCCGCGTACGCCACGTGCAGCGCGGCGGTGCCGTTGGAGACCGTCGCCACCCCGGCGCCACCGGCCCACGCGGAGATGTCCGCTTCGAAGGCGGCCACCTCCGGGCCGGTGGTGAGCCAGTCGCTGCGCAGGGCGGCGACCACGGCGGCCACGTCGTCGTCGGTCACCGACTGGCGTCCGTACGGCAGGAAGGAGAAGGTCATGCCGCGATGCCGAGCATCTCACGCAGCTGGGGCACGGTGAGCCACTGGTCGTTGGTGTCCGACTGGTACGCGAACCCGTCCGCGACCGGCTCGCAGCCGACGGGCGGCTGGTAACCCCAGGTGGCGATGGTCGGCTGCACGATGAACCGGTCCTTGGCGATAAGCGTCCGCCGACTGTCGTCCGGGGCGATCATCTCCTCGTGCAGCTTCTCGCCGGGCCGGATGCCGATCTCATGGGTGGTGGCGTCCGGGGCGACCGCCTCGACCAGGTCGAGGATGCGCATGCTGGGGATGCGGGGCACGAACAGTTCGCCGCCCTGCATCTGGTCGAAGGAGTCGATGACGAACTGCACGGCCTGGTCCAGGGTGATCCAGAAGCGGGTCATCCGCTTGTCCGTGATCGGCAGACTCTTGCCTTCGGCGGCGAGCCGGCGGAACAGCGGAACCACCGAGCCCCGGCTGCCGACCACGTTGCCGTAACGCACCACCGCGAAACGGGTCGGGTGCTGCGCCGCGTAGTGGTTGGCGGAGATGAACAGCTTGTCGCCGACCAGCTTGGTCGCGCCGTACAGGTTGATCGGGCTGGACGCCTTGTCGGTGGAGAGGGCGACCACCTTCTGCACGCCGGCCTCGATCGCCGCGTCGACGACATGCTGCGAACCGGTGATGTTGGTGGCGATGAACTCCGACGGGTTGTACTCCGCGGTGTCGACCTGCTTGAGGGCGGCGGCGTGTACGACGTGGTCCACGCCGTGCATGGCCCGGGTCAGCCGGTGCCGGTCCCGGATGTCGCCGATGAACCAGCGCAGCCGGGGGTCGTCGCCGAGCTGCTGGCGCAGCTCGTACTGCTTGAGTTCGTCGCGGGAGAAGACCACCACCCGGGCCGGATCGGTCTCGGCGAGTAGGTGCCGCAGGAAGGTCCTGCCGAAGGAACCCGTTCCCCCGGTGACGAGGATGGACGATCCGTTCAGCTCGCTCAACTGGTGCTCCCGTGTGTGTCGGATTCGCGGTCGGCCTCGGCCGGCCGGGTGCGAACGCTAGACGCGGCGGGTTAACGGGCCCATGCCCCGCGGTTAACCACGTGCCGTGCGGCGGTGAATGGCGGGCACCCGGTTGGCGAACACCTGCCGTCGTCACGGCGTGCCCGCCGACCCGCGTCGACCGGACCGTTAGCGTCTCGCCCCGACCGGGAACCGTGGCGCGTCCAGACGGCGGCTGCCTGCCCGGGACCGCCCCTGGGAGGAAAAGATGACCGTCGAGGCCGAGACGACCCGGGCCGGGGAGACGGGCGGGTCGGTGGACCGGCGTGAGCCGGCGCGCCCCGGCCGCCGACGCTGGTTGGTCCCGCTGCTGCTGGTCGGCGGCTGGCTGCTCGGCACCGCCTGGCGGATCTGGGTGGCCCGCCACGCCAGCATGCCGTTCGCGCACACCGACGAGGACAGTTACCTCACCACCGCCCGCGCCCTGGCCGGCGGTCCCGGCGGATTCAGCAGCGAGAACGAGACCCTGCGCCGGATCGGGTACCCGCTGCTCATCGCGCCGGCCTTCCTCCTCGACCGGGAGTTCCCCGACACCTACCTGCTGGTGCGGGTGATCAACGCGGCGCTGAACGCGACGGTCCTGCCGCTGGCGTACCTGCTCGGTCGCCGGCTGTTGGGACTGCGGCCCGGTCCGGCCCTGGCGGCGGCGGCCGGCGCGGCGACACTGCCGGCGGTGGCCTTCCACGCCACGATGGCGATGACCGACGCGGTGCTCGGGCCGCTGCTGCTGGCCTGGCTGCTCGCCGTGCACCGGCTGGTCGAGCGGCCCGGGGCGGTCGCCGCGGCGATGTGCGGTGCCCTGGCCGGGGCGGCGTATCTGGTGCACTCGCGCGGGGTGGTGATTGTCGTCGGGCTCGCGCTGCTGGCTCTGGCGCTGGTCGTCCGCCGTCGGCTGGCCCCGGCCGCGCTGCTGGCGGCGGTGCTGCCGGTGGTGGCCGGGGTGCTCGGCAACGAGGCGGGCGTACGGCTGCTCGGCGATACGGTGCACCTGCTCGGCAGCCCGGCCGGTGGCAACGTGGTGCGGGCGGTCACCTCGGTCCGAGGGCTGTCGCAGGTGCTGGCGTCCGTCGGAACGCAGGTGTGGTACCTGACGGTGGTCACCTTCGGGCTGGCCGGGCTGGCCGGTGCCGAGGCGGTCACCCGGCTGTGCCGCCGGGGCGGTGCCGCCGCCAGGTGGACGTTCGGGGTGGCTCTGCTGACCACTGTGGGCGTCGCCGTCGGCGCGGAGGTCGTCCTGGCCGGGGTACCCGACCGGGTGCCGGACGCCATCTACGCCCGCTACGTGCAGATGTTCGCCCCGTTCTGGCTGCTGGTCGGCATCGGGCTGCTGTTCGGTACCGCGTACCGTCCGCTGCTGCGCCGGGCCGGCGCCACCGTGCTGCTGCTGGCGGCGGGCGGTGTGCTGATCCACCTTCGTCTGTCGCAGGCCGCCGCCGATGGTGCGCCGCTGCGCTGGGGCGGGTTCAGCGCGCCGGACCTGATGGCCCTGACCGGCGGGTGGCGACAGATGCGCCCGCTGGTCGGCTCCGCGATCGGGGTCGCCGGTTGCCTGCTGCTCGTGCTCGTGCTCGCGACCCGCCACCGGGTCGCGCGTACCCGCGTGCTGGCGGTCGTGCTCACCGCGCTGATCGTGGTCAACGTGGCGACCATGCAGGTGATCACGCAGCGGCTGATCCGCCCACTGGCGACGGCCGACACGCCCGTGCCCAGCGTGACCCAACTGGGGGTCCGGGCGCCGGAGCGGGTCGCCGCCTCCACCGGCGTGCCCTACCAGCTCCGGTACAACCTCAGCCACCAGGTGACCTGGACCGAGGTGCCGTGGTTCCGCGACCGGCCGCCGGCCGACGCGGAGGTGGTTTTCGCCCGTTGGGCGCCCGGCGAACCCGACGACTGGGACGGCACCCGGCACGGCTTTGTCCGGCTGGGCGGCGACCCGCAGCGTAAATGGGCCGGGTGGCGGCGCGGGTGATTCCGCAGTGGTGGCCAACGTAACTCGTCGGCCACGTGAACAATGCGTGGACGGGAAACAAAAAATCAGCGAACGCGGCGGTTGGCGCGCTCCAGGAAAATGGGTATCACGGTGATTTCCCGGCCGTCGTGGATCTCCTGGCGGCTGGGCCCCTCGACAAAACGGAGCCGCCGGTTCATCTGCCGTACCACCGTGTTGTGGGCGAGCACCTCGCCGTCGAGCCGGTCCAGCGCCAGCACGTCGAAGGCGTGGTCCACCGCCTCCCGCATCACCTCCAGCCAGGCAGGCAGCGTCTCGCCCCGCTCGGCCAGCCCCTCGGCGTCCAGGTAGAAACCCCACCCGCCGGTACGCGGGCCGGACAGCCGCAGGTCGAAGTAGGTGACCGCGCCACTGGGCACGCCGTCGCGCAGGTAGGTCAGCACCCGACGGGAGGGGTCCTGACGCACCGCCGACCACCACCGGCGGTGCTCCTCGGCGGTGATGACGTGACTGGTCTTGCTGACCTGTCGGTTGACCTCCTGATTACGCCAGGACAACATCAGGTTAACGTCATCCTCGGTGGCGTCACGCAACACGTACCGCTCGCTTTCCGTCCCGTTTACCTGGTCACCGGGCACCCTAATCACGATTCACCTGGCTGTACACTCCGCCGCATGAAGGAATTGAGTCGGGCGCAGATTCGCGACCTCATGGGCGAGGTGCTCAAGAACCAGGGCAAAGCGTTGCCCGCCGACGACGCCGCCGATCTGCGCGAGGTTGGCTTCCGGTCGCTGGACTTCTCCGAGTTGGCGCTGCGCGTCGAGGACGCCACGGGGGAGGAGCTGAACTTCGACGCGCCCGGGCTGCGCCGGATCGCCACCGTCGGCGACGTGCTGGACTTCCTCGTCGAGTTGCAGCGGCAGTGAGCGTCGAGACCGCCCCGCAGGCCCCCGTCCAGCCGGCCGGAGTGGACAATCGGATCGTCGTCGACGGTGCCACGCTCACCTGGCGTGACCTGCCGGAGCTGACCCTTCCCGGGCCCGCTGCCGCGCTGGCCCACTCGGCCCGGCACGCGCTCGCCGCCGCCCGGCACCACGCCGTGCACGGCACTGAGCTGCTGCTCAGCACGGCCAGCCGGGTCGACGCGGCGATGCGCGCGGAACTTCGCGACGCCGGGTTCGCGGTGACGGAACTGGGTGACGACCGCGCGGACGGGGACGCGACCGCGCCCGCCCCACGGGCCGCCGAGCCCGGCCGGTTGTGGCTGCTGACCTCCGGCTCCACCGGTCGTCCCAAGCGGGTGGGGCACACCCTCGAATCGCTCACCACCGTCCGGGGACAGCAGCCCGCGCGGACCTGGCTCTGCCCGTACGCCCCCGGCACGTACGCCTGGTGGCAGGTGGTCACGCTGTCGCTGACCCAGCCGGGTCAGCATCTGGTGGTGGTGGAACCCGATCAGCTCGACGACTGGCCGGCGCTGGCGGCCGAGCACGGTGTGGACGCCGCCTCCGGCACCCCCACCTTCTGGCGACGGGCCCTGCACCGTGATCCGGCCGGGCTGGCCCGGGTGCCGCTGCGTCAGCTGACCCTCGGCGGGGAACCGGTCGACCAGACCATCCTGGACCGGCTGCGGGAGCTGTTCCCGGCGGCCCGGATCTCCTGGATTTACGCCTCCTCGGAGGTGGGCGCGGCCATCGTGGTGCACGACGGGCGGGCCGGGTTCCCGGTGGAGTGGCTGGACCGGGCAGCTCCGGGCCGTCCCACCCTCGGGGTGCGCGACGGAGAGCTGGTGATCACCTCGCCGTACCACGGTGTCGGGCTGGACGGTCCGGTCCGCACCGGCGACCGGGCGCAGGTGAGCGGTGACCGAGTGCTGATCACCGGCCGGCTCGACGCGGACGAGATCAACGTCGGTGGCAGCAAGGTCTCCGCCGGTGTGGTCCGCGACGTGCTGACCGCGCATCCCCAGGTGGCCTGGGCCCGGGTCGCCGGTCGACGCGCCCCGCTGCTCGGTCACATGGTCGTCGCCGAGGTGGTGCCGGTCGGCAGCGCCACCGCGCCGGCCGAGGCCGGGCTGGACGAGGCGACGCTGGTGCGCTGGTGTGCCGACCAACTGCCCGAGTACGCGGTGCCGCGTCGGATCCGCGTGCTGACCGAGATTCCCGTCAAGGAGACCCTGAAGAGCGATGTCTGACCCCACCACCCCCGCCCGACCCGTACCGCCCAGCACCGTGGTGCTCGTCTCCGGCGGTTCCCGCGGTCTCGGCCTCGCCATCGTCACCGACCTGCTCGAATCGGGCCTGAAGGTGGCTGCCTTCGCCCGTACCGTCACGCCCGAGCTGGCCAAGCTCGCCGACACCCATCCGGAGCGGACGCACGTCGGCTCGGTCGACGTGACCGACCTCGCCGCCGCGCAGACATTCGTGCGGGCGGCCGAGGAGCGACTCGGCCCGATCGACGGCGTGGTGAACAACGCGGCCGTCGGGCAGGACTCGCTGCACGTGCACACCGCCAATGCCGACATCGCCCGGATCATCGAGACCAACCTGACCGCGCCGTTGCAGCTCACCCGGCTGGCCGTGCGGCGGATGCTGGCCCAGGGGCGACGCGGGCGGATCGTCAACATCACCTCGATCTGCGCGCAGCGCGGCTTTCCCGGCCTGGTGGCGTACTCCGCCACCAAGGGCGGGATGGACGCGGCGACCCGGTCGCTGGCCCGGGAACTCGGCGGGCGGGTGCTGGTCAACGCGGTCGCTCCGGGCTTCTTCGCCTCGGAGATGTCGGCGGTGCTTGGCCAGACCCAGCTCGACCAGATCGTGCGCCGTACGCCGACCGGTCAGCTGACCGAGCCGGAGGAGGTGGTGCCGGTGGTGCGGCTGCTGCTGCGCGACCAGACGAACATCAACGGCCAGGTCATCGTGGTCGACGGTGCCGCCTCGATCTGATCCGCCGCACCCGTTGTCCCGCACCCACGACGGTGCGGGACAACGGGTCGGCGCCCTGCTCGCCGCCGCACCACAGCACCTGCGGGTGGCATCGGCGGCCGACTCGGGTGCCGCCGTCACCCGCAGCCACCTCGGCGACGGACGCTGTGTCGGCTGGTACGCCCCGCCGGTGCCCGGCTGGCGGGTCGCGATCGACGCCGAGCACGCCGCCGCCGCGCTACCCGCCGCGCTGGCCCGCCGGTTCGGGGCCACCGACTTCTGGGGCCGGTGGACCCGGGTGGAGTGTCTGGCCAAACTCGCCGACGTACCGGTGGCCACCTGGTGGCATCGGCACGGCCTGGAGGTGCCGTCCGGCACCGCGTGGCTGTGGCGCACCCTGCCGCTGACCGACCTGGTCGTCACCGTCGCCTTCACCCCCACCAACCCGGCCGACCGCGCCGACCGCGCCGACCGGGGACCGCGCCGGGGGTCGCGCACTTTCCCTGATACTGCGGTGTCCGGTTCCGGTTGAGGCCGCACCTTCAGGGAAGTTGCGAGGGCTGCCGCGTCTCCGCTCGGGCGCTGGTGCTGCGCAGACTCCAGGCGATGGACACGGCGATCGTCGCGACGATGACGCCAAGGGTGACCGGGATGGGAAGCTTGCCGACCGGAGTCTCGGACAGGATGAGCTTGATCCCGGCGAAGGCCAGCAGCACCGCCAGGCCGTAGTGCAGGTGCACGAAGCGGCGTAGCAGCCCAGCGAGACAGAAGTACAGGCTACGCAGCCCGAGGATCGCGAACGCGTTAGCTGTCCACACGATGAACGTGCTGGTGGTGATGGCGAGGATCGCCGCGACCGAGTCGATCGCGAAGATCAGATCGGTGGTCTCGACCGCGATCAGGACCACGAACAGCAGGGTGGCGACCCGCCTGCCGTCGACCTGGGTGAGGAACCTGTCGCCGTGGTAAACCGGCTCGGTCGGCACGAGGCGGCGGACCAGGCGTACCACCGGGTTACGGTCCGGCGGAGTCTGCTCGTCGTGCCGGAACGCCATCTTGTAGGCGGTCACGATGAGGAACGCGCCGAACAGGTACGCGGTCCAGAAGAACGTCTCCAGCAACTCCGCGCCGACGAAGATGAATGCGAGGCGGAACACCAGCGCACCGATGACCCCCCAGAACAGGACCTTGTGCTGGTACGCGGCCGGAACCCCGAAGTAGGCGAAGATCATCGCGAAGACGAACACGTTGTCGATGGACAACGCCTTCTCGATGAGATAGCCGGCGAAGTACGTGCCGGCCACGTCGCCGCCCTGCCACGCCCACAGGGTCACCCCGAACAGCAGGCCGGCGGCGATCCAGATACCGGACCAGATCGCGGCCTCGCGGAAGCCGATGACATGGTTGTCGCGGTGCAGGAACAGGTCGACGGCCAGCATCGCGGCGATCGCCAGCATCAGCAGGGCCCAGACCCACCAGGAGACAGACAACGGGAATACCTCTCGTCCGGCCGGATCCGTCGCCGAACCCGGCGTTGCCGGACGAAGGTCTTCCCGGCCACCGATGCGGTGGCCGCGTCACCGGGGTCCGGATGGCCGGACCCGTACTGACGGCGACGCGCGGAACGTCGGGTACTCCCCCTCGAACTGCGTACCAGTATTCACGAAGCAAGCTTCGTGTGTCAAGGTCGCGTCTGTTCGTCCGGACGGGTCAAGCCGATCGGCGGGCCGTCCCCGGCGACCCCGAGCACCGACCAGCCGCGCAGCGCCGCGAAAAACGGCAGCGACTGGGAGAGCAACTCGCGGACCAATTCGTCGCCGCCCGGCAGTTGATCGAATCGGGGCCCCAACTCGGCGACCAGCCGGGCGTGCAGCCGCCGTAGAACCTCGTCGGGATCCGCGTCGTCCGCTGCCGGCTCGCTGCTCGCCGGGAGCAGGTGACGGCCCAGGTAACGACTGGTGATGGTGTCCTGGAGTCGAAGCAGGGCGTACGCCAGTTCCTCCGCCCGGGGTCGCAGGCCGCGCCACGGTTCGCACCTGGCGGCCAGCAGCGCCGCGACGGTGACGGCGGCCATCTGTTCCAGGGCGGGCTCGATGTCGTAGTCACGGCGTCGGGGCCGGTAGGTCAGGGCGACCAGTGGATACCGACGAACGGTGTCGTCGACCTCCCGCAGGCTCGCCGCCCAGGCCGTACACCGCTCCCGGGCCACGTCGACCCCCTCGTCGGTCAGGCTTCGGGCGAGTAGGCCCACCCCGTCGGTGCCGCGCACCTGGTCGTGGATGGTCAGCGCGAACCGGTTGCGGACCGTCAGCCCGGTGATCAGCTCGATGAGATAGGTGGCCAGCGCGGCGAAGAAGCCGAAGCCGAGGGCACCGGCCGTCACGGCGAACAGCTTCTGCGCACCGGTGTCCGGGGTGATGTCACCGAAGCCGAGTACGGTAAGCAGCCCGGTGGCGTAGTAGAGGGCGTCGACGAACCCGGCCGGCCCGTAGCCGGCGACCCGGTGGTAGCCGTCCAGGTTCGGCCAGACGACGAGCGCGACCCCGAGCGCCAGCGGCGCGAGCCAGGCGAGAAACGTGGCGGTGACCAGGATGGGTCCCGCCCAGACCAGCGGCGTGCGGCGAGGCGTACGACGTCGGCCGGCGGCCAGCGACGAGGCTCGCCAGACCAGCCGCCGGACGGTACGGGCGACCGGTCCCTCCGCGTCCGGATGCAGCACGGTGAGCCAGACGTCGAACACCACCACGGCGATCAATGTCAGGCCCGCCGTCACCGCCACCAGGGTCATACCCAGAGGTATACCCGCCGGCCGGGAACCGCCACGACGCACCCCGGCACCGTCAGATCAGATCCCAGCTCAGCGCGGTGCCACGCGCCACGTCGGCGGTGAAGCGGCGGCCCAGCACCCGGTCGATCTCCACCGGGGGGAGTCCACCGGCCGGTCGGATCGAGCGGACGTTCTGCACGGTCACCTCGTCGCCGGCGCGTACGTCCGCCACCACGTACAGCGAGCGCCGGAAGCGCAGGCCCTCCTGCTCGGCCGGCGTCGGCCCGACCGCCGTGCCGCCCAGTGCCGCGTACGCCCGCTCCGACTCGACCACCAGGGCGGCCAACTCGCTGGGGTTGAGCGAGAAGTCGGAGTCCACCCCGCCGTCGGCGCGGTCCAGCGTGACGTGCTTCTCGATGAAGCAGGCGCCGAGCGCCACCGAGGCCACCGGCACCCCGATGCCCGGGGTGTGGTCGGAAAGACCCACCGGCACGCCGAACGCGTCGGCCAGCACCGGGATCCGGCGCAGGTTGCTGTCTGCCGGCGGTGCCGGATAGGAGGCGGTGCAGGCCAGCAGGATGATCCCGCCCGCACCGCCGTCGCGGGCGGTCCGCACGGCGGCGTCGATCTCGGCCAGGGTGGCCATCCCGGTCGAGATGACCATTGGCTTGCCGGTGGCCGCGACCAGCCGGATCAACGGCAGATCGACCAGTTCCGACGAAGCGATCTTGTACGCCGGAGCGTCCAGTTCCTCCAGCAGCTCCACGGCGGTGGAGTCGAACGGGGAGGAGAAGACGGTCAGCCCGAGGGCGCGGGCCCGCTCGAAGATCGGCCGGTGCCACTCGTACGGGGTGTGCGCCTTCTCGTAGAGCCGGTAGAGGTTCTGCCCGCCCCACAGCTCGTGCCCGCCGGAGATGCGGAACTCCGGCGTGTCCACGTCGATGGTGATGGTGTCCGGCCGGTACGTCTGAAGCTTCAGCGCGTGCGCGCCACTGGCCGCCACGGCATCCACGATGGACAGGGCGCGGTCCAGGTCTCCGTTGTGGTTGCCGGACATCTCGGCCACCACGAAGGGGCGCTCTCCGGCGCCGACCAGATGCGACCCGATCTTGAACGTCATTCCGATCCGTTTCCGTGCGTGCTTACCAAGGTGCGGTCCTGGGCCGGGCTGCCCGGTGCCGGGGCCGACCCGCCTGTCGCGGGATCCCCGCCGGTGCTGCCGCGGAGCCGGCCGGCGAGCCGATGGGCCCGCCGCAGCGCCGCGTACGCCAGGTAGCTGTCGCGGCCGACCAGCCGGTGCTTGAGCCCCGACACTCCGCCTGGTCGGGGGTAGCCGCCGCGGGGCAGGTACGTGCGGTAGTGCGCGGCGACCCGACGGAAGAAGTCCCGGCGCAGGTGCGGATGCAACCGGTCGTCGTTGCCGACCACCACCAGGAAGTGGTTCACCATCAGGTCGAACAGCTCGGCGTGCCAGCGTCCGTCCGGATGCCGGTGCCGCAGCCAGGCGAAAAGGCGGTCGTACTGCTCGAAGGCGTCGAAGTGCCGACCGCTACGCGTGGAGGTGATCGCTCCCTGGCGGCCCTGACGGTACAGATAGCAGACCCGGTCCAGCACGCTGATGCGCTCCGCGCCGATCAGCAGCGGGTGGCTGAACGGGATGTCCTCGTACCAGCCGGGGTGGAAGCGCAGCCCCAACTCGGCCATGAACTCCCGGCGTACCACCTTGTTCCAGGCGGTGTGCTGCACGCGTAGCAGGTGCGGCCGGTCGGCCAGCCGGACCACGCCGGGGATCGCGCGCAGCAGCCGGCTGCTGGCGTCCACCTCCTCGCGCCCGCACTCGTGCACCCGCAGGTGGTCGACCATCATCACGTCGGGGCGGTCCGCTCGTAGCCGGTCCAGCACGGCCGGGATCGTGCCGGCCGGCAGCCAGTCGTCGCTGTCGACGAACCAGACGTACCGGCCGGTGGCCACGTCCAGGCCCGCGTTGCGGGCCGGTCCGAGGCCGACATTGCGGTCCAGGTGCAGGACGCGCAGCCCGGGATGCTCGGCGGCGTACCCGCGCAGCAGGTCGCCGCACCGGTCCGGCGAGGCGTCGTCGACGGCGATCACCTCGACCTGAGCCGCCTCGGCAGGCGGGATGTCGCCGTGGATGGAGTCCAGGCACTGGCGCAGGTACGCCTCGACGCCGTAAACCGGCACGACGATGCTCAGCAGCGGCGTTGGCGTCGGCGGTGTGACCACCCGGAAACCTTCGGCCATCCGGGTTGACGAACCTGGAACCTGACGTGGCCGCGCACGGTGGAGTTTTTGAACAGCCGATGAGTGCCAGGTTAACGAGGGGGCACCTGTCCGACTGGAGGGCTGCCGGTGATCGATCTGGACAAATGTCGCAGCAGGCGTTGCTCCGGAGTGCGGCGGGGCGGCCGAGCCAGGCAGTTGCCTGCCAGCTACCCGAGGTAGGGTGCCCGGCGGGCCGCGCCGACCGGTTGCCTCCACGGGAGAACGGCTCCTGCCGTCATTCCGGCGGCCACGAGGAGATTGGCGTACGAGTGACGGGGTCGACAACCGGGAGGTGGGCATGACGAGCACGTCCCTCGCGCCGTCGGCGACCACCCCACGCGAGCGTACGGACGCGGACCGTCTGCCGTCGCTGACCGGGCTGCGGTGGATCGCCGCGCTGCTGGTCTTCGGTTTCCACGCCGGCACCATGCGCATCATCGCCGATCCCGGTCCGCAGGCGGTGGTGGGCGAGATCTTCACCCTGGGCCTGTCCGGGGTGCAGTTCTTCTTCATCCTCAGCGGCTTCGTGCTGGTCTGGTCCGCGCGGCCTGGTGCCTCCCGGCGCCGGTTCTGGCGGCGTCGGTTCGCCAAGATCTATCCCAATCATCTGGTGCTGTGGGCGCTGGCCATGCTGGCGATGCTCTGGTTCGCCGATCCGATCAACCCGGTGGCGGCGCTGGAGAATCTCCTGCTGGTGCAGGCCTGGGATCCGCGGCCGGGCCACTTCTACAGCATCAACAACGTCAGCTGGTCGCTCTCCTGCGAGCTGTTCTTCTACCTGTGCCTACCGCTGGTGCTGCCGGCGGTGCGACGGGCCCGACCGTGGCTGCTGTGGGCTGTCGTGATCGCGGTGCCGCTGCTCATCCTGGCGCTCTGGCCCGGGCAGGCTCTGGTTCCGGAGCCGGATCGGTGGTGGTTCACCCAGGTCTTCCCGCTGGTTCGTTCGCTGGAGTTCTGGATGGGCGTGGCCGCGGCCGAACTCATGCTGCGGGGCCGCTGGCGGGGGCCCCGGCTCCCGGTGGCCAGTCTGATCTTCGTCCTGACCTGGGTGGCGGCCTCCCAGTGGATCCGGGCCGAGTTCTGGGCGGCGCTGCTGTCGGCGGCGTACGTCCTGGTGATCGCCGCTGCGGCCGACGCGGACGTGCACGGGCGGCGCTCGCCGTTGCGCTCCCGGACGATGGTCTGGCTCGGCGAGGTCTCGTTCGCGTTCTACCTGGTGCACGTTTTCGTGATCATGACGATCCTGCGGTTGACCGGCGACTGGGGTACCGGCCTGCCCGGCTGGTGGGGTCCGCTCGCGGTGGTCGGGTTCCTGCTGCTCACCCTGGGACTGGCCGCTCTGTTGCACAGGTACGTGGAACAGCCGATGATGCGTCGCCTGGCCCCATCCCGACCGCCGCAACCCGGCCCGCCGGACGCGGCGCGTACCAGATCATCGGGCGCTGCGGCGCGACCTGTGTCGCCGGGCGGCGCGGTGCGCTCCGAGTCGCCGGGCGGCGCGGCGCGCTCCGAGCCGCCGGGCGGCGCGGCGCGCTCCGGGTCGCCGGGCGCGGCGGGTTCCGAGACGTCGCCCGGACCGTCGGTGGTCGGACTGCCCCGACAGCGGGCATCCCGGGACGGTGCGGACCCTGCCGGCGGCGTTGATCATAGCGGCGA
Source organism: Verrucosispora sp. WMMD573 (assembly GCF_027497175.1). Taxonomy (NCBI): domain Bacteria; kingdom Bacillati; phylum Actinomycetota; class Actinomycetes; order Micromonosporales; family Micromonosporaceae; genus Micromonospora; species Verrucosispora sp. WMMD573. The sequence goes on from NZ_CP114901.1 coordinate 3,399,571, forward strand.
CCGTCCATCACGGACGGTAGGTTTGGAGTAGCCTGACCTGCCCGTATCGACGTACCCGGCGACGCGCCGGGCGATTTCGACACGCCCGTGGCTGGTGCGTCCCGGCCGGTCGTGGCGGTAGCGTGACGACGTGCTTCCCGCCGCGCCCGCCCGTCCTCTGTGGTGGTTGGCGCGCTGGGCCGCGCGGCTGTTGACCGGGCTCGCGGTCGCCGCCGCCTTCACCCTCGGCCCCTGGGCACTGCCGGGGCACCCGGCCGCCGCCGACCGGTTCACGGCCACGGCAACACCGATCGAGACCTTCGTACCACCGACGTCCGCCGACTGGCACCAGGCCGCCCCCCTCGACCTGGCTGACACTCGCGGCCAAGCCGCACTGCTCGATCTGGCCGCACCCCTCGATCTGCCCGCACTGCTCGATTTGCCCGCACTGCTCGATCTGGCCGCCGCTCGCGGCCAAGCCGCACCCCTCGACCCGGCCACCGCTCTCCATCTGGCCGTGCCGTTCGATCTGGCCGCCTGCCTCGACCTGGTTGGCCTGGCGACGTCTACTTCGCGGTGTGCCGGTCACTCAGCGGACCCGGCCGGAGGTTGCGCCTCGTCGACCGCGCGGGGCGCCGACGATCCCACCGACCCGGCCGGGGTGTCCGCGACACAGCCGACGGCCTGTGGTCGGTCCGGGCTGACGGCGCTCGGCAGCGTCGCTGCGCGCGTCACGCGGGTGCCGGCGGCCCCGGTCGGGGGCGTCCAGGCCGCCCGCGCCCCACCGCACGCCTGATCTCCGGCGACCTTCCGTCGCGTCCGCACCGCTCGGTGCCGCACCCGCGCCGAGCACCTGCCAGCCCGTTGCGTCAGCCGCGCCGTCGGCAGCTGCCAGAACGAGCGACACCGCCGCGCGAACCCGCAATCGCGCCGCAACGCCATTCGCGATCCGCTGCCGGTACGGCCACCGGCGCCGTACCGATTTCCCCGAGGTGCCGACATGGAGAAGACCGTTCTCTACCAGTTCCTGATCGAGGTGCCACGCGCCGCCGCCATCTGGTCGGGCCTGCTCGTGCTCGCGCTGGGCGTACTCACCGTGCTGGTCGCCCGTCCGGAGCCGGCCGAGCCGGTGGAAAGACCCGCCGACGAGGACGCGCTCCGCGCCGCGACCGAGGAGGCCGACCTGCGCCGATACGCGGACGAGGTGGCGGTCGCGGCAGCCGGCGCCGGGCAGAACGCCGAGCGACGGCGTACGGCGTGGCGGGTAGCCCAGACGGAGCTGGACCGCGCCTGGGCCGCGTACGACCAGGCGGAGGCCGCCGCCCGGCGGCTGGCCGACGTCGCCGGACTGCCGACCCCACGCACCCCCCGAACCCCGGCCGAGTACGCGTCCCGCGAACGCTGGCTGCGCCGGGCTGCGATGGCCGCCCACTGGCGTGGTGACCTGACCGCCCGCCAGCTCAGCGACGTGCTGGCACGCCGGTCGGGCTGGGACCCCCGGCGTCACCCGGCGGAGCAGGAGGTGGTCCTCGCCCGGGTGGTGCGTGACAACCGCCTGGCGGCCTATCGGTCGGCCGCCGAGCGGGAGCGGGAACTGTGGCGGGCGGCGGAACTGGCCGCCGAGGCGGCTCGCGCCCTCTCCGCCGAGGCGTACGCGGCCGCCGAGCGGCTCCGACCGAACCGGCTGCCCGTCTCCGGTCGGGCCACCGTCGGGCGACCCGGCCTGCTCCCGCGCTGGCGTCCGGCTCGCTTCGGCTGAAATTCCGTGAGCTGAGTCACATTAGCCGGAAATTCGGTCACTGATCGTAGGTAAGGCGATTACCGCAGTAATCTCCACTGAGATTTCCACCGGCCGTCCGGTTGTTACCCGAAGGTGCCCGAAATGCCATCGGTCCCATTGGGCGACGGCAGTTCCCCGGTACCCGAAAATCGCCGCCCCAGATGATGTTTAAGCAGGTCAGGGTGGGTTGGCTTCGAGGTGACCGGCCAGTAGTGTCAGCGCGTCCGGTGCGGTAATCGATCGCAGGAAGCGACGCCGTACCGACCCGCTCAATCGTGATCTCACGAACCGGGGACCCACTGCACCACTGGGGTGAATCCGCGAGCCTCGACTCGCGGTAGGGCGTCTTCCCGCCCGAATCCGTCAGCTAACCCGGTCGGCGGTGACGGAAGGAGTACCAACCCTCGTGCAGTCCGATGTGATCCCCCCGTTCCCCCGCCTCCACGGCACTGCGGTGCCCGTGCTCGCCGGCCCGATCGCCGCGAGCTGACCCCCGGTCATCGCCACCGCCCGGCCTTTCCGGGCGTACCCCTTGAACGGCCTGTCCCGCTCACCCGGGCGGTCGTCGGCGCCCTGCTGCCGACCCGACCGCCGGAGCCGGTGTGCCGTTCTCCCCTCAGCCCGTGGAGGAACCGTGAAGCACACCCTCTCCCGCCGGCTCCGCCGGCTGGTCACCGAACGCCCCTATCAGCTCGTTGCCGGCGCTGCCGTGGCCCTCGTCCTGGCCACCGGCACCGGAGCGGCTCTCGCCGGCACCGGAAACACCCCGGCACCCACGCAGGCCACGACCGCCGCCGAACTGCGCAGCGACACGGTGGCCGCGACGAGTCAGGCGGAGGTCGCGCCGACGACCGCCGCACCCAGCAGCGCGGCATCCAGCAGTGCCGCGCCGGCCAGCGCAGCCGCCTCGCCGTCGCCGAAGGCCACCTCGGACCCGGACCTGGTAAGCAAGAAGGCGGCACCGAAGCCGCCGGCCTCGAAGGTTCTGAAGTACGACCACCAGGCCCAGACCAACGGCTACTACTGCGGTCCCGCCGCCGTGCGTAACGCGCTCAGCGCCGCCGGTGTCGCGCGTAGTCAGGACGCCCTGGCCAGCCAGCTCGGCACCACGTTCGCCGGCACCAACTCGGCCGAGGACACCACCCGCGTCCTCAACGCCGTCGTCAAGGGCGACCCGTACGAGACCACGATGATCCGTGGCGGTGCGGCCAGCCCGGCCCAGATGGACCAGCTCCAGGCGGACGTCGTCGCCGCCATCACCGACGGGCGGGGCGTCGTGGTGAACGTCGCCGGTTCCGTCACCGACAACGCAGGCCGCTGGCACTCCTTCCCGGGAGGCCACTACATCGCCGTGGTCGGCTATGAGGACTCCGGCCGCCTGGTGAAGATCGCCGACTCGGCCGACGCCTCGTACCCGTCGTACTGGATCAGCACCATCGACCTCGCCAACTGGGCCGCCACCCGCGGCTACTCGGCCTGATCGCATCGTCCCGCTGCACCCGGAAGCCCTCGGCCCGCTGGCAGAGGGCTTCCGTTTCGGGTACGTCAAGCGGCGGGTCATGCTGGTTGCCGGGTCGACGTAGCTCGGGGTTCGTCAGGCGTGCGCGCGGTGCTGCTTCGCCAGGCCGACGAAGCTCGCCCAGGCCGCCGGGGTGAAGGCCAGCGTGGCGGCGTCGCGGTTCTTGGTGTCGCGGACCAGCACGATGCCGGGCAGGTTGTCGGCGACCTCCACGCAGTCGTTGCCGCTGGAGCCGCTGCGGGTGGACTTGCGCCAGGTCGCGCCGTTCAGATCCATGGCTTCACAACATCCTTCATGCGCTCGATCGACTGGCGGCCGGACAGTGCCTCGTTGCGCACCGTCTCCCACTTCGACAGCAGGACACTCAGGTCGTCGTCCTTGTCGACCAGGACGCCGCCGAGTTGAGTGTCCAGATTACCCACCCAGCCGCCGTCCGCGCTCCTCGCCAGTATGAAGGGGCCGGTCAGTCCATCGTGCATGGCGACGCCGGTGGGCACCAGGTGCACGCTGATGTTGGGCCGGGTGGCCAGCTCCATCAGATGGTGCACCTGCTCGACCAGCACGTCCTTCAGCTCCTCGTCGACCCGCCGCAGCACCACCTCGTCGATCACCGCGACGAGCTGGGGCGGGTCGTCCTGCTCCAGCACCGTCTGCCGGGCCATCCGGTTGGCCAGCCGACGCTCCACCCCCGCCTCGGTCAACGCGGCGTCGGTCCGGATCACCGCACGGGCGTAGCGCTCGGTCTGGAGCAGGCCCGGCACCAGCGTCGGCTGGTAACAGCGGAGCTGCCGGGCGTTGCGTTCGGCCTCCAGGTAGGGCAGAAACCACGCCGGCTGGCGCAGCACCTCGGCGGTCCGCAGCAACTCCTCGAACATGCCCCCGGTCTCCAGGACCTCGTCCGCCCGCTTCGCGTACGGCCGATCGAGCGGGCGGGTGCCCACCTCCACAGCGGACACCAGGGACGCCGAATAGTTCGTCCGCCGACCGAACTCCTCCTGGTTCATGCCGGCGGCAGTACGCAGCCGGCGAAGCTGCGTACGGATCAACTCATGCAGGTCGGAAGGCTGCTCGCGTTCCATGTCCCCTCCACCGGGTCTGTCAAGATCGCCAAGAGGCCGCCCAGCGCCGGATCGGGGCACCCGGACCCCACCGTGGCCAGCGTCGATGCCTTCCGACCGTAGTGCCGTCCTCACCAGACTGTCACGCAACGGGGCCGCTCCCATCCACAGGGGACGGGGCGGTTCTGTCCCGGGGTCGCCCGTGCGCCTTCCCCCGCGTCCGGGCGGCCCCTCCGATCGCCGACTGGGAGGTTGATGTGCGTACCCGGGTTGCCTGGCACCTGTGCCCGACGACGCTGCTGCCGGTGTTCTCGCCGGGGCAGCCGTTACTGCCGGAGTCCTCGCCGAAGCGGCAGGAGCAGCGCGGCTCCCGGCTGCCACCGCCTCAACCACGCATTGGCCGCTGCCCATTTCAGCATGACCCAACGCCGTCGCAGGGCCGACAGGCGTCGCGGGGCCGACAGGTGTCGCGGGGTGGGCAGGTGTCGCGGGGTGGGCAGGTGTCGCGGGGTGGGCAGGTGTCGCGGGGTGGGCAGGTGTCGCTCGGCTGGCAGGGGGACACGGGGGTGCCGGAGGATCAGCACGGCACGTGCCTGCCGCAGCGTCGGCGGGGTACGCACCTGCCGGATTGGATGCGGGAGCCGACCCGGCCGTTGCCGATGCCGCGTCCGGGGCGTCCCGGCTGGCTCACCCCGGGGCAGCAGTGGCGCGCCAACGGGGGCCGGTGGTGACCGCCGGCGGCTCGGGCGCCATCACCAGCCGACTGTTCCCACCCGAGCGGGGTCCACGTCCCCAACGTCCTTACCCCTTTGACGGCGAGGTGCCGCACACCCCGTTACGGCCGATATGGTGCTGCCGCGCCGACGGGCAACCCTGGCCCTGCGGGCAGGCCCGGCTGCTGCTGCGCGTCGAGTACGACGCCAACCTGCCCGGCCTGTCCATCTACCTCGCCGGCCTGATGTACGACGCCATGCGCGACCTCTACCACCTCAACCCCCACAACGCCCCCACCCCCACCACCCTCTTCACCCGCTTCATAGCCTGGACCCGCCGCCAACCCCCTAGCCACCCCGACCACCACGACTAAGCAGCGCAGAACTCGAGATCTTGGACATCTTCCGTTCCTCGTTAACTATTCAGTCCCATGACATCTGTCAGTGATGAAGTCCCGATACATGTGTCAGTTGGTAGGGATCTTGGGCGGGCTGGTACATGGTGCCTGGCATGGCTTCTCGGCGGCATGTCTTGAACCTGCTCGATGCTCAGTTGGCTGCGGGGGTGCGGATCAATGTGGCCGAGTTCGCGCGCGAGCATGGTGTGTCCGTCCGTACGGTGTATCGGCATCAGGCGCGGATCCGGGACGAGGGTGAGTGGCATGCGCGTTCCCGGCGGCCGCACAGCAGTCCGCGGGTGACGCCGCCGGATCTGGATGCCTGGATCTGCAAGCTGCGCGCCGAACTCGGTCTGGACAATGGGGCCGATTTCATCCGTGACGCCCTGATCGAGGTGCACGCCGCTACCGGTCCGGCATGGCGGGTGCCTGCAAGGTCGACGATCAACCGGGTCCTGGCCCGACATGACCTGCTCGAACGGAACCCGGCGAAACGGCCGCGCAGCTCGTTCCGGCGGTTCGTCTACGCCCGGCCCAGGGACTGCTACCAGATCGACGCCACGAACGTTCGGCTCGCCGACGGCAGCCTCGCCGCGGTCTTCGACGTCCTGGACGACTGCACCCGAACCCTCGTCGGCTGTCACGCGACGATCGCGGAGACCGCCGAAGGTGCGGTCACCGCGGTCAGGCAGGCCTTCGGCGAGTACGGCGTCCCCGCGATCGTGTTGTCCGACAACGGCACCGCGTTCACCAGCCGACTCACCCGGCCCGGATCGATCTCCACGTTCGTCCAGTGCCTCCTGGACCACAATGTCCGGCCGATCAACTCCAGCCCCTACCATCCACAGACCTGCGGCAAGGTCGAACGCCACCACCAAACCCTCAAGAAATGGCTGAGCACCCAACCCACCCCCGGCACCCGCGCCGAGCTGCAAACCCATCTGGACGTCTACCGCCGCTACTACAACACCGAACGACGCCACAGCGCCCTACCACGACGCGCCACCCCCGCCCAGGCATGGACAGACGCGCCCAGCCTCGGCGGGCCCGCCAGCCTGCCCCTGCAGACCGACGCCACCCTGCACCGCTGCCTCGTGGACAGCACCGGCGCCATCCGCGTCGCCGGGCACCGCACCAGCGTCGGCACCACCCACGCCGGCACCACCGTCACCGCCATCCGCGACCAAAACCGGATCACCGTCTACCACCACGACGGCCAACCCCTCGGCCACTTCCACCTCACCCCCGACCGGAACTACATCAGCCTCACCCGAGCAGCATGATCAACAACTCATGACACATCTATCGGGACTCCCCCTTGACACATGTCTCGGGACAGCACAGTTCCTCGTTAACGGAAAATGTCCAAGATCTCGGCGGATCGTCGCGGATCCTGTGCGCCAGGTGAAGCAGAGCAAGTGCGCCGTTCCGGCAGGGCCTGTCGCGCCAAGATCCGGGCAACTTCCCTGTTGCTGCTGCTTCGGGCCCGGCTGAGGCAGCAGCAACAGGGAAGTTGCCCGGATCTTGGCGCGGGGGGCGCGGGGGGGCGGGGGCGCGGGGGCGGCGCGGTGGTGGGTGCGGTGAGGGCGGCGCGGTGGTGGGTGCGGTGAGGGCGGCGCGGTGGTGGGTGCGGTGAGGGCGGCGCGGCGGTGGGTGCGGTGAGGGTGGGAACGGCGGGTGGGGGTGATGTGACGATCAGGGTGACATCGGCCTCGACGTTTACACATGTGCGGGGGAGTTATGGGGGAGCAGGAGCCGTACGCGGGGCTGGCCACGACGTTCGACACGGCCGCCGAGCTGTACGAGCAGGCCCGGCCGGGTTATCCGGAGCCGTTGTTCGTCGACCTGGCCGCGACGACGGGCCTGGTGACCGGGCCGGCCAGGGTGCTGGAGATCGGCACGGGCACCGGCCAGGCCACCCGTGGTCTGCTGGCGCGCGGCTGGCAGGTGGTCACCCTGGAACCGGGACGGGAACTGGCCGCGGTGGCGCGCCGCGTGCTCGCCGGTCGCGGAGACGTACGCGTCGTGGTGTCGCCCTTCGAGCGGTGGGAAGCCGGCGACCTCGCGCCGTTCGACCTCGTCTTCGCTGCCACGTCGTGGCACTGGCTGGTTCCGGAGGTCGCCTACCGCCGCGCCGCCGAACTGCTGCGCCCCGGCGGTCACCTGGCCATCGTGGCCACCGAGCACGTGTCACCACCCGGCGGCGACGACTTCTTCCGGCAGGTCGAGCGGATCTACGACGAGGTCGGCATGGGTGACGGGCAGGGCGGGCCGAAACCACCGGAGGCGATCGCGGCCCCCGATGCGGCGGCGATGGCGGGCAGCGACTTCTTCGCCCGTCCGACCGTGCACCGCTACGTCTGGAGTCGCGACTACACCGCCGAGGAGTACCTGACCCTGCTCTCCACGTACTCCGGTCATATTGCCGCCGCGCCCTGGCAGCGGCGGACCCTCTTCGACGGGATCCGGGAGATGATCGCCGCGCGCCCGGCCGGGACGGTACGCAAGCACTACCTGAACACCCTCCAGATCGCCGTACGCCTCGACTGACGGCGCACCCGCTGCGTGCCGCTCTGGCAGCATGGCGACGTGCTGATCTACAAGATCCTGCTGCCGGGCGAATGGGCCGAGTTCCAGGCTGCGGGCCGGTTCGACGGCTCACCGTTCGACCGGGACAGTGGCTTCATCCACTGCTCGTCGCGATCCCAACTGCCTGCCACGGCGGCGCGGGTCTTCGGCGACCAGCCGCAGCTTGTCATCGTCGCGCTCGACGTCTCCCTGCTCGGTGCCGCGCTGCGGTGGGAGGACGCCCCTAACGCTGGACCGTTTCCGCACGTCTACGCGGCGCTGCCGATGGCCGCGGTTCGCGAGGTCCACGAGGTCGCGGGTGCGGCCCGGGTGGACGAGGAGGTTTCCGCCGAGGGCCGGTGACCTCAAGTGGTGGGAGAGACGGGCGCGGCGACCGCGGTGCGTTGCGCCGGTGCGGTCCAGGCCGGGTCCAGTTCGCGTCGGGCGGCGGCCAGGAAGACCTCGGCGTACGAGTCGGCGGGGAAGTCGCCCAGGTAGCGGCTGCGGGTGGCCCAGCGGGCCTCGGCGAGCGGATCGGTGTCGAGCAGCCGGGTCAGCACGTCGTCCAGGTCGGCCATGTCCCGGCTCAGCACGTAGCCGGCGGCGGCCAGCGGGAAGCGTTCGACGAACCGGTCGCCGTCGGTGCCCATGTCGGTCACCGCGTACGGCTTGCCCGAGTAGAGCCAGTCGGAGAGCACCCCGGAGACGTCGGAGACCAGCGCGTCCGCGCGGTTGACGCAGTCGGTCAGGGTGAGCTTGCTCGCGGCGGCACCGTAGAGGTGCGTCCGGCCGGTGCGGGCCCGGTCGGCGGCGAGCAGGTCGTGCAGCCGCGCCAGTTGGCGGGACGAGGCCGGGTTCTGCGCGGTGTAGGGGTGGGCCCGCAGGATGACCGTGGCCCCCCGGTCCAGCAGGCGTCGGAGCAGGGGCTCCGCCACCGGCAGCGAGCAGTAGTCGGCGTCGGCGTTGTGCCCGGTCCAGGTGGGGGTGTAGAGCACCGTCGGGTTCGTCAGGCCCGGCGTCGGCCGCGAACGCACCTCGATCGCCTCGACCTGGGGACGGCCGACCACCACGAACTTCTCGGCGGGAATGTCGATCCCAGCCCGGGCGTACCGATCGATGGCCGCCTCACCGGCGACGAAGATCCGGTCGAAGATGGCCGAGACCGGGTTGGCGCTGGGGGCCTTGTCGCTGTCACCGTGATGCAACTGCACGTGGGTGAGTTGGGTGAACCTGATGCAGTGACTGTTCTTCGCGCCGTGGTTGACGTAGAACGCCACCCGCAGGCTCGGCACCAGCACCTCGTCCATGCTCCGGGTGGTGGGGCAGTAGACCACCGGGGCGGTGGTGGCCGCCGCGATGGTGACCAGGAACTCCGGCTCGCGCACCATCACCACGAAGGGTCGGCCGATCCGTTCCAGGTACGGCAGCCACATGGTGACCTGGTACTCGGAGCCGGGCGGGGCGGAGAAGTGCAGGACGAACTCGGGCTGGTGCCGGCGCAGCGCCCGGGCCACCGCCGACCCGGTCGGGGACGGCCGGAACCGACGCCGGGCCAGGTCGAGGGCGACGGCCGCGGCGGCGCCGCCCACCAGCAGCGTCGCCGCCAGGGCCACGCCCGCGGGCAGCCCGGTCAGCGCGGCCAGGGCCAGCAGACCGAGCAGTACGGCCACCGCGTCGCCGAGCACCGCCGCGACCTGCGGCACCCAGGCGCGTACCGGAAGGTTGGCGGCGCGGATCTCCAGGTTCCCAGCCTGGCGCAGCGGACCGGTGAGCAGCACCAGGCCCAGCAGGACCAGGGCGGTCGCGGCCAGGGCCGGGTCGAAACCGGCGTCGAGTTGACGAGCGTAGCCGACCAGCACCCCGGCCGCGATCAGCGCGGTCTCCGCGACGTTGTCGGCACCGGGTCGCACCCGGCGCTCCCAGACCGTGGCGGCGAGCGCCACCACGGCCAGGCAGAGCCCCCAGGCGGTCGCTCCGGTGAGGGCGACCACCAGGAACACCAGGACCGCCCCACCGGTGGCCAGGCCCCGTGCGGTCAACTTCCGGACCAGCTCACCACGCATCTCGGTGTCGCTTTCGCGGTCGTGGTCGGACAGGTCAGCCGACGGCAGCGGCGCTGGCCGCCCGGTCGGTCTGGGCGGGCACGGCGACGGCGACCGGCGCCTCACCCGGCGGCCGGCGGACGTCGATCACCTGGCCGGTGAGATCCGAGATCAGCACGTCCAGCGACGACTGGGCGACGGTCTCGGCGGCGAGCAGCGTGTGCTCCGGTTCCGCGCCGAACGCCTTCGTCCGCATCGGGGTGGCGGTCCGCTCCGGGTTGATGACGTTGACCCGTACGCCGAACTCCGCCCACTCGTCCGCGAGCGCCTGGGTCAGGTTGACCAGCGCGGCCTTGGTGGCCGAGTAGAGCGCGTAGTCGGCCCGCCCACGGGTGTACGAGCTGGAGGTGTAGAGCAACAGCTGGCCCTTGGTCTGCTGGAGGTAGGGCAGGGCCTGCCGGGCGACGGTGACCGGGCCGACGAAGTTGACCTGGAGCACCCGGTCGATGGTCTCCTGGTCCATCTCGGCCAGCGCGCCCTTCTCCAGGATCCCGGCGGTGACCACGACGTGGTCGATCCGCCCGGTGGCCTCGAAGGCGGTCCGCAACGCGGCCTCGACGTCCTCGGGGCGCTCCACGTGGGTGCCGGTGCTGGAACGGCTGAACGGGAACACCTGGGCGCCGTAGCGACGGGCCAGCTCCGTCAGGTCGTGGCCGATGCCGTAGCTGCCGCCGAAGACGACGATCGTGCGGCCGGAGACCTCCTCGCTGTACGCGCGGTGGTCGGTCAGCCGCGGCACCTTGGCGGCGGCCAGCTGGAACAGCTTGTCGGCCAGGTGCACGTCGACCGGGTGGGTGACCTTGATGTTCTCGTCGGAGCCGTCGATCACCTTGATCGGGGTCTCCGGTAGGTAACGCAGCACCACTCCGCAGTCGTCGGTGGCGGCGAAGTTGGGGTCGCCCTCGGCCCGGCGGTACGCCTCCCGGATGGTGCCGGAGCGGAACGCCTGCGGGGTCTGACCCCGGCGCAGCGTGGCGCGCACGGGGATGTCGGTGATGCACTCGTTCTCGTCGACCTGGATGATCGTGTCGGCCGACGGGATCGCCACGTCCACGGCCGAGTAGGTCCACAGCGCGTTCACGCACTCCCGGACGATCCGGCCGCTGAGCAGCGGGCGCACCGCGTCGTGGAAGAGGATGTTGCAGTCGCCCTCACCGACCGCGTCCAGCGCGACGCGGGTGGTGGCGTTACGGGTGTCGCCACCCTTGATGACCTTGGTGACCTTGCGGAAGCCCGCCTTGTCGACGATCTTCTGCGCCTCGGCGACGTGCCCGGTGGCCATCAGCACGATGATCTCGTCGATCTCGGGCGCGGCCTCGAAGACGGCCAGCGTGTGCTCGATGATCGGCTTACCGGCGATCTTGAGCAGCTGCTTGGGAATGCCCAGACCCAGCCGGGTGCCGGTGCCGCCGGCCAGCACCACCGCCACCGTCCGTGAGGGTCGCCACGGCGTCCGGTCCTCCGACGTGGTACCCGGATCGGTGGTCTGGTCCTGCGTCATTGCCGGTCCTCGCTCTCGGGGGTGCATGACTGTGGTGGGCAGGTGAACGGAAGGTTCCGCCGACGCGGCGACGGAGTGAACCATAACGCGCGGGCCGCGTCGTCCCAACGGGACAACGCGGCCCAAGATCCTGGGCACGCTCGGCGACGTCGCCGCTCGTTCACCCAGACTCTACTTGCCGTTCGTAAATGCCTCGTAAGCCGCCAGCACCTCGCGAGTCGGGCCGTCCATCCGGATCTCGCCGGATTCCAGCCAGATGGTCCGTTCGCAGGTGTCCCGTACGGAGGAGAGCTGGTGGCTGACCAGGAACACCGTGCCGGCGCTCTCCCGCAGCTCCCGTACCCGCTGCTCGCTGCGCTTGCGGAACGCCTTGTCCCCGGTGGCGAGGGCCTCGTCGATCAGCAGCACGTCGTGCTGCTTCGCGGCGGCGATGGAGAAGCGCAGCCGGGCCGACATGCCGGAGGAGTAGGTGCGCATCGGCAGCGAGGCGAAGTCACCGCGCTGGTTGATCCCGGAGAACTCGATGATCTCCGGAAGCTTGCGTCGCACCTCGGCCGGTGCCATGCCCATGGCCAGGCAGCCGAGCGTGACGTTGCGTTCGCCCGGCAGGTCGTTGAGCAGGGCGGCGTTCACGCCCAGCAGCGAGGGCTGCCCCTGGGTGTATACGGCCCCCCGCTCCACCGGCAGCAGTCCGGCGATGGCCCGCAGCAGGGTCGACTTGCCGGAGCCGTTGGTGCCGATCAGCCCGATGGCCTCGCCCCGGTACGCGGTGAACGAGACCCCGCGGACCGCGTGCACCTCCCGGACGTTGGGCGCGGATCTGCGGGTGACCATCCGCTTGAGGGCGGCGACCGCGCTGAGGTTGTTGGTGCCGCCTCCGTGCACCCGGTAGACGACGTGCGCGTCGTCCACCACCACGGTCGGGATCCGTTCCTGGATCCGGGGGAGGGTCACCGTCACATCATTGGACATTTCAAGGTTAACCACGGCCGTACTCCTGTTCGCCACGCCAGAAGTAGAGGTATCCGCCGACGCCTGCGACGAGCGCCCAGCCGAGCGCGATCAGCCAGGTCAGGAGCAGTGAGTCGGTGAGCAGGTGGGTGTTCTCCAGCAGGGAGATCCGGGCCAGCTCGATGTAGACCAGCATGGGATTGAACTGCACGACGGTGGTGGCCCAGCCCGGCAGGTTCTCGGCGAACAGGGTGACGCTGTAGAGCACGCCGGAGCCGTACATCCAGGCCCGTAGGACGAAGGGCATGACCTGTTTCAGGTCCGTTGCCTTCGCGCCCAGCCGGGCCATCACCATGGTGAGCCCGGCGGTGAAGACCGTCTGGACCAGCAACGCCGGCACCAGCATCAGCCAACTCAGGGTGATCGGCTCACCGGTGGCGACCACGATGCCGATCAGCACCACCATCGAGCCGAGCATCTGCTGGAGCTGGGTGGCGGTGATGGCCAGCGGCAGGGACGCCCGGGGGAAGTGCAGGGCGCGGATCAGGCCGAGGTTGCCGCTGATCGCCTGGGTGCCGTGCATCAGGCTGGTTTGGGTGAAGTTGAAGATGAACAGCCCGGTGGTCAGGTAGGCGATGAAGTTGTCCATGCCCCGGGTCTGTTCGAGCACCAGACCGAAGATCAGAAAGTAGACCGCCGCGTTGGTCAGCGGAGTGAGCACCTGCCACAGCTGCCCGAGGCGGGCGTTGCTGAACGAGGCGGTCAGCTTGGCGTGGGAGTACGCGGAGATGAAGTGCCGGTAGCGCCACAGTTCGACGCTGTAACGACCGAACGAGGGCCGCTCGCCGGCCACCCGTAGCCCGTGTCGGGCGGCCAGTTGGGCTGGGGTGAGGCCGGAGTCGGGGTCGGCCAGCAGGTTGGCCATGGGGATGGGCGCTCCGATCTGTCGGGCCGGCGTTATGTCTCGCGGTGAGTGAATCTAGCGTGGGTCAGTGCGGGAGCGCCGCCCCCGGTCGCTGGCTGGACAGTAGTCCGAAATACGTCGGGACGCAACCGTAGCGTCGTTGCGCTACGCTGGCCCGGTGACAGTCGAGAAGAGTCCCAGGTGACGGCCGAAAAGAGGCGCGCTCCGGCCGGTGCGGCGGTGCTCCGGGGTGAGATCACCTCGGCCATCCGTCGGGCCCTCATGCAGGAACTCGCCGCGGTCGGCTACGGCCGACTCTCCATCGAGGCGGTGGCCCGCCGGGCCGGGGTCAGCAAGACCGCGATCTACCGCCGCTGGAACTCGAAGCTCGACCTGGTGCTGGACGTGGTCTCGGCCGCCGCGAGCCGGAAGCTGCCGATGCTGGACACCGGCACCCTCGACGGTGACGTCCGGCTGCTGCTGCTGGTCGTGAGCGGGGCGCTGGGCCACCCGGTGGCGTCGCAGATCATCCCCGACCTGCTCGCCGAGGCGGCGCGCAATCCGCAGATCGCCGGGACCCTGCAGGGCGCGTTGAAGGACTACCAGGACCGGATCGGCAAGATCGTCATCGGGCGGGCGGTGGAGCGTGGTGAGTTGCCCGGCGGAGCCGACCCGCGGATCGCGGCCGACCTGATCGTCGGGCCGATCTACTGGCGGATGGCCATCGCCCGGTCGCCGCTGGACCCAGCCGAACTGGACCGGATGGCGCGGGCCGCCGTGGCTGCCCTGCGGGTGGCCTGCGCCGTGCCGCAGGACGATCTGGCCTGAGCTGCGCGGCGTTCGCCCACCGAATCGTGAACGCCGGCTGGACGCCCCGTGAACGCTCTTCTCGTCGCCCGTTAACGGCGGGCTAGTATCGCTTCCCGAACTCGCGAAACAGTCTTGCAACGGGAGGACCTACATGACGGGGCAGCACCCGGCCTTCATACCGCCAGCCCGCCCGATCATCGGCGAAGCCGAGATCGAGGCGGCTGTCAGGGTGTTGCGCAGCGGCAAGGTGGTACAGGGACCCGAGGTGGCCGCGTTCGAGCAGGAGTTCGGCGAACTCGTCGCCGGCCGACACTGCGTCGCCGTCAACTCCGGCACCTCCGCCCTCCAGCTGACCCTGCTGGCGCTCGGCGTCGGCCCGGGCGACGAGGTCATCGTGCCGTCGTTCTCCTTCGCGGCCAGCGCCAACGCGGTGCGGCTGGTCGGCGCCGAGCCGATCTTCGTGGACATCGAGCCGGGTAGCTTCTGTCTCGACCCGGAGGCGGTCGCCGCCGCGGTCACCACGCGGACCGTCGCCGTCATGCCGGTCCACCTGTACGGCCACCCCGCCGCGATGGACCGGATCATGGCGGTCGCGCAGCGGCACAGCCTGGCCGTCGTCGAGGACGCCGCCCAGGCCCACGGCGCCAGCCTGCACGGCACCCCGGTCGGCGCGTTCGGCACCGCCGGTTGCTTCAGCTTCTACCCCACCAAGAACATGCACTCCCTGGAGGGAGGCATGATCAGCACTGCGGACGCCGGGCTCGCCCGTACCCTGCGGCTGCTGCGCAACCAGGGCATGGAGCAGCGGTACGCGAACGAGATCGTCGGGGCCAACATGCGGATGACCGACGTGGCCGCGGCCATCGGCCGGGTGCAGTTGACCCAGCTCGGTGAGTGGACCGAGCAGCGCCGGGCCAACGCCAAGTACCTCGACTCGAACATCACCGGCATGGTCACCCCGCCGGTGGCGGACGCCGCCCGGCACGTGTACCACCAGTACACCGTCCGGGTCCGGGGCGACCGGGACGCCGCCCAGGCGCGCCTGCACGAGTTGGGCATCGGCAACGCCGTCTACTACCCGACCCCGATCCACCGGCTCAAGCCGTACCTGGACAAGGACGGCGAGCCCGGCCCCTGGGAGCTGCCGGAAACCGAGCGGGCCGCCGCCGAGGTGATCTCGCTGCCGGTGCACCCCTCGCTGAACCCCGACGACCTTGAGCGGATCGTCGAGGCCGCCAACCTCGCCGGGGGTGCCCGGTGAGCGCACGGCAGGGCGGCAAGCTGCGCGCCGGCCTGATCGGCCTCGGCGCGATGGGGCGCAACCACGCCCGCGTACTGTCCGGTCTGGACGGGGTCGAGCTGGTCGGGATCCACGATCCGATCGGTGACCAGAGCGGCCTGCTCCGGGCACCGGTGCTGCCCGACCTCAGCGAGCTGCTGGCGCTGGGCATCGACTACGCGGTGATCGCCTGCCCGACCGCGCTGCACGAGCAGGTCGGGCTGGAACTCGCCGCCCACGGGGTGCCCGCGCTGATCGAGAAGCCGCTCGCGCAGTCCGTCGAGGCAGCGACCCGCTTGGTCGAGGCGTTCGAAAGCCGTGGCCTGGTGGCCGGGGTCGGTCACATCGAGCGGTACAACCCGGCTCTGCAAAACCTGCGGACCCGCCTGGAGGCCGGCGAGTTGGGTGAGGTCTACCAGGTGGTGACCCGACGGCAGGGACCGTTCCCGCACCGGATCGCCGACGTCGGCGTGGTGATGGACCTGGCCACCCACGACATCGACCTGACCAGCTGGGTGACCGGCCAGGAGTACGTCTCGGTGTCGGCCCGGACGGTCTCCCGTAGCGGCCGACTGCACGAGGACATGGTCGCGGTCGTCGGCCAGCTCTCCGGCGGCACGATGGTCAACCACCTGGTCAACTGGCTCAGCCCGCTCAAGGAGCGGTCCACTGTGATCACCGGTGACAAGGGATGCTTCGTCGCCGACACGCTCACCGCCGACCTGACCTTCTACGCCAACGGCGCGATCGACACCGAGTGGGAGGCGTTGCGGGCCTTCCGCGGCGTCGCCGAGGGCGACATGATCCGCTATGCAATTCCCAAGCGCGAACCGCTGCTTGTCGAACACGAGCGTTTCCGGGACGCCGTGGAGGGCAAGGAAAGCGATATCGTCACTCTGCGACAGGGCCTGCGTACTGTCGAAGTGGCCGGGATGGTGCTCCGCTCGGCCTCCGACGGCAGCACGGTCACGTTCGAGGCGCCGCAGGACGCTCCAGCCAAGGACGTCCCCGCCCGCTGAACCGGCGACCGCGGCCCGCTCAGGTGAGCGACGGCCGTTCACCTTCCCGACCCGCACTCCCATTTACAAAGGACCGCGAATGCCATCGCACTCCCGCCCGCCGAGACTGGTAGTCCTGGTAACGAACGGCATCACTGGAGACTCCCGGGTCCAGAAGACCGCCATCGCCGCCGCCCGCGACGGCTGGGACGTCATCCTGATGGGTCGCAGCTCGACCAAGAAGGGCAAGGAGATCGAGCGGTCGACGATGGGGCCGGTCGAGGTGATCCGGGTACCCGTCGCGACGGTGTTGTCTCGTTCGCAGGCCGACCGGCATCGGATGCGCCGGGCCCTGACCCAGTTCCGGATCCCCGACAAGTCGGCGCTGAACCGCTACCGGGCCCGGCACCAGGCGTGGCTGCGCATGCAGACCGGCAAGGACAACCCTCCGCCGAAAGCCTGGATCAAGGCCCACGAGGCGGTGCATGAGTTGCGGGTCAAGGCTTGGGGCTGGGAACAGTTCCACGGCAGTAAGCCGGCGCCGCCGAGCGGCGACTGGCGTTCCGACTGGCCGATCCTGCTCGACATCGACCTGGCCTTCGGGCCGGTGATCGAAGAGTTGGAGCCGGACGTCATCCACGCCAACGACATCAACACCATTCCCACTGCGGCGATGAGCGCGGCGCGGCTGATCGCTCGCGGCAAGAAGTGTGTTTGGCTCTACGACGCCCACGAGTACGTCCAGGGCATCGAGTGGCCCAAGCCGCAGCAGGCCAGCGGAGTCAAGGCCGCCGAACGGGAGTTCATCGGTCGCGCGGACGCGGTGGTCACCGTTTCCGACCAGATCGCCGAGCTGCTCCGCAGCAGCTACAAGCTGCCGCAGACTCCGCTCGTGGTGGGTAACTCGCCGGTCCGGGAGGGCATCCGCAGCGGTAAGGTCGAGGCCTCGGTTCGGGCCCGTGCCGGCCTCGCTGAGGACACGCCGCTGCTGGTGTACGCCGGCTGGATCGGCCCGGAGCGGGGCCTGGACACCGTTGTCGCCGGCCTGCCGAAGCTGCCGGAGCACCACCTGGCCCTGGTCACCGGGCGGATGACCGCGCTGCTACAGGAGCTGTTGGCCGAGGCTGAAAGGCTCGGCGTACGCGACCGGGTGCACCTGCTGCCCTATGTGGCACCGTACGAGGTGGCCGACTACCTCAGCTCGGCCGACCTGGGACTCACCCCGTTCCGGCGGACGCCAAACTGCGAGCTGTCCCTGCCGACCAAGATCTCCGAGTATCTTCACGCGGGGCTTCCCCTGGTCACCAGCGACGTCCAGGTGGTCAGCGCGTACGTCCGGCAGCACGACATCGGCGAGGTGTTCACCTCGGGTGATGTGGCCAGCTTCGTGGCTGCGGTCACCCGGGCCACCGCCCGCCGGCAGGAAATGGGCGCGAACATCACCGAGTCCATCCTGGAGGACCTGTCCTGGGAGCGGCAGAGCAGCAAGCTGCTTCGGCTCTACCGGGACATCTCCGGTCTCGCGCCCACCGCCCCCCGCGTGGCCGTCCCGTGGTCCGTGCAGGAGCGTCCGGTCGGCGTGCTGACCGGCCCGGCATCCTCGCGGCGCGAGCTGCCGGCCTGGAGACCTCTGTCTGACACCACTGTCCGGCTCGGTATCGGTCCGGCGAACTACGCCGGACAGGCCGCGGGGTTCGCCAAGGCGATCAGCCGCGACAACCCGGAGGTGTCGATCGAGGTGATGATGAACAAGCCTCCCGCCTCCTTCGACTACCCGGCGGACATCTATCTCGACCCGGCGCGCAAGAAAGAACTGGACTACCAGGTTGAGCAACTCAAGCGGGTGCTCAGCTCGTACACGCACGTGCTGGCCGATGCCTTCCTGCCGCTGTTCGGGCACCTGAACGGCGACAACATCGAAGGCGACCTGCCGGCACTGCTCCAGGCCGGCATCAAGGTGGCGCTGCTGGCGCACGGCAGCGAGATCCGCCACCCTGACCGGCACCGGGAGCGGCACCGGTTCTCCCTCTTCGCGGACGCGCCGGAGGGCTTCGTGGATAAGCTGCGGGAGAAGGCGGTACGCAACCGGCGGGTGGCCGAGGAGGCCGGTCTACCGACCTTCGTGACCACTCCGGACCTGCTGGTGGACCTGCCCGCAGCCACCTGGGCACCGCTCGTGGTGGATGTCGAAGCCTGGGCGTGTGACCGGCCGGTGATGGAACGGAGCCGCCCGCTGGTGCTGCACGCGCCGTCCAAGCGGTGGACCAAGGGCACCGACCGGATTTTGCCGATCGTGCAGGCGATGCACGACAAGGGCCTCATCGAGTTGCGCCTCGCCGAGGGCGTCACCTGGTCCGAGATGCGTAGCCTCGTCCAGAGCAGCGACATCGTGCTGGACCAGTTCACCAGCGGCAGCTTCGGCACCTTCGCCGTGGAGGCGATGTCCGCCGGCAAGCCGGTGGTGGCGTACCTGAGCGACCAGGTCATCAAGACCGTCGGTGGTGACCTGCCGATCGTCAACGCCGACCCGAGCAACCTGGGCGAGGTTCTGGAGTCGCTGCTCGACGACCGGGAGGCTACCGTCAAGATCGCTTTGGCGTCCGCCGAGTACGCCCGGACGTACCACGACGGCACCTGGACGGCCCGCCAACTCGCCCCGTTCCTCAAGAGCTGAATCCCCGTCGGCGCATCCGTCTCGTAAGCTCCTGCACCATGACCATGCCCGACACCCGCGACCGCGAGCCGGTCCCCATCGTGCCCACCGGGGCGGCGGAGAACGACCCACCCGCCCCGGCAAAGGGCACCGAGGCGGCGGCCGGCGCCGGCCGCGGTGACAGCCGGCGGTGGTTGGTCGACGCGCTGGTGGCCGTGGTCTTCCTCGTCGGCGCCGGCTGGGTCACCGGCCGCGGTTGGCTGGACCCAACCGGTCGGTTGCTCGGCAGCCGCCCCAACGATCAAGGTTTCAACGAGTGGATGCTGGCGTACGCGGCGCACGCGGTCAGCAATCTGGAGAACCCCTTCTTCACGACGCTCCAGAACGCCCCGAACGGGGTCAACCTGATGGCCAACGTCGGGATGCAACTCCCCGGGCTGTTGCTCAGCCCGGTCACCCTGCTGTTCGGCGCGCCGGTCGCCTACCTGCTGCTCATCACCCTGAACCTGGCCGGCACCGGGTACGCCTGGTACCACGTGCTCTCCCGGCACCTGGTCGACTCCCGGGCGGCGGCCTTCCTCGGAGGGCTGTTCTGCGCGTTCGCCCCGGCGCTGGTCTCACACAGCAACGGCCATCCGCACATCACGGCCCAGTGGCTGGTGCCGTTCATCGTCTGGCGGGTGATCGCGCTCTGCCGAGGCGGGCAGGCGGTGCGCCACGGTCTGGTGCTGGGCGCGCTGGTGGCCGTGCAGTTCTTCATCGGCCTGGAGATCCTCTTCCTCACCGCGCTCGGCTGCCTGCTGCTGGTCCTGGCGTACCTCGTCGTCCGTCCCCGGGACGCGCTGCGACGCTGGCGCGCTCTGCTGCCGGGCCTGGTGATAGCCACCCTGCTGGTGGCGGTCGTGGCTGCGTACCCGCTCTGGATGCACTTCGCCGGTCCGCAGCATCGGGTCGGTCACCCGGGTACCCCGGACATGTACGCCCTGACACTCGGCTCGTATGTGCGGTTCGCCACTCAATCGATCGCGGGCGGTCCGACCAGCGCGCTGGGCTGGGCGCCGAACACGACTGAGCAGGCGAGTTTCTACGGCTGGCCCGTGCTGGTGCTCGCCGTCGGTGCGTTCTGCTGGCTGCGCCGCGAGGCCGTCGCATGGGTGTTGGGCATCGTCGGGCTGACAACGGCGCTGCTGTCGATCGGTACCACCTGGACTGTCGGCACCCGCCGTACCGATATTCCCGCGCCGTTCGCGCTCGTGCAGCACCTTCCGGTACTCGACGCCGTGGTGGTGGCCAGGTTCGCCCTGATCACCACCGTGGCGGTCGGCGTGCTGCTGGCGGTGGCCGCGGACCGGCTCGTCGCCGTCCGGACTCGACCACACGGCCGGCTCGCCCTCGGGGCGGGTGTGGTGGCCGTCGCCACCGCACTCCTGCCGATTCTGCCGATGCCGCTACCGGCAACCGGGCGGGCTCCGGTGCCGGACTTCGTCGCCAGTGGCGCCTGGCGCGAGCACGTGGCACCCGGCCGCACCCTGGTGCCGGTGCCGGTCACCCAGATGACCTCGGTCTACTGGGGCTCCGCCGCGCTGGCCGGCTTCGCAGTGCCCGAGGGCTACTTTCTCGGGCCGGTCTCCGCGACCGACGCCACCGGCCGTTGGGGAGTCGATCCGCAGCCCACGGCAGCGTTGCTCACCGCGGTCTCCAAGGGCGAGCGGGACACTACGGTCGATACCGCCGAGATCGCCCAGGCCCGAGCTGACGTCCGCTACTGGCAGGCCGACGCCGTGGTGCTGCCCGACCGGGGAGCCCGACGGCACGACGCGCTCAAGACCGTACTCGACGTCCTGTACGGCCCGGGACAGCGCGTGGATGACGTCTGGTTGTGGGACGTGCGGCCGTTCACCCGATGAGCGCTGCGCCCCGGCCACCGGTTTAGGGCGACCATGGCCAGATCAGCAGGAGGTACCCACCGAAGTAGGTGGCGAACGCGGTCATCGCCACCAGCACGGTGACGGCGTGCGCCCGGCCGGCCCGAGCCAACGCCACGGCGGCTGGCAGCAGCAGCGGGAAGGCCGGCAGCAGGAACCGGGCCTTGGCGTGGTAGTAGCCAGCCGCGCCCAGCGTGGTGACCAGCAGGAGGCCGCTGTAGAGCAGCAGCTGCCACGGCTGCCGGTCGAGCAGGCTCAGTACGAAGAACATCAGCGCCAGCAGGACCACCACGCTCACCACGAACAGCTGCGCCGCGGTCGGGTCCGCCAGCACGTCCCGGCCGCGGCGGACGGTGTCGACGCCGAAATCGAAGGTGCTACCCCAGCCGGCGGACTGGATGTGGAACCAGCCGTCCGGGCGACCGACCTCGCTGCCCACCCAGGCCAGGTACCCGAGCCAGCCGGCGGGAGCGAGCAGGGCGCCGACCCAGGGACGCCAGCCGTCCCGGCGCCGGACGATCGCCACCAGTGCGGCCACCCCCACCACCGGGATCAACGAGGAGGCGGTCGGCCGGGTAAGGCCGGCGAAGAGGCAGACCACACCGGCGGTGACCCAGTGGCCGCGCAGCAGAGCGTAGAGCGTCCAGGCTGCGAGGGCGGTGAACAGGGTCTCGCTGTACGTCATGGATTGTACGACGGCGTGCGGCAGGGCGGCCCAGAGCGCGGCGAGCAGCACGCCGGTACGCCGGTTGTGCAGGTGCGCGCCGATCGCGAACAGGCCCCAGGCGGCGGCCAGCCCGGCCAGCCAGGCCACGATCAGCCCGGTGTCCCGGGCACTCAGCGGCAGGATCCGGTCCAGTGCGGCGAGTAGCCCGGGGTAGAGCGGGAAGAACGCCATGTCGCTCTGTACTTCCGCGAACCCGTCGTACCCGTGCTGGGCGATCTTGAGATAGCGGATCCCGTCCGAACTCGCCAGGTGCTCACCGGGGGCGCGCCCGGTTCTACGGGCCCAGACGTAGACGGTCAGCACGCCGACCAGGCGGATCGCCGCGTAAGCGGCCAGGGCTGGCAGGGCCTGGCGGGCCGCGACACGCAGGCGCTGGAGCCGATCGGGCCGGGCTGGCCGGGGGCTCGCCGGCAACCCGGCCGACGCCGACGGGTTCGGCTCTTCGGTAGTCGCGACGTGCATCGTGCCGTCCTCGTCCGGATGCGGTTGTTTGATCGGATGGGTCTCGGTACCGGCCGGGGCTGGGCCATCGAGCCCGTTGGAACCGATGGAGGGTAGCAACCGGCGTGGCAGGTGGCGGACTGGTGGCGCAAAACTTTCTCGCCGGAAACCGTGTCGTAAACTCGCTCGGGTTCGCGGGCGCGGCGACCGTCCGATGGCGGGAAGAACACGGTGTTGCGGACCACACATGGCGGATTCGCTGGGGCGAGCACCATGTACTCGCCGATCGGGCGCGCTACCGCGCCGCGTACTACCGGTCTGGTTCGCGGGCCGGCTGGACCTGGGAGGCGCAGAAGCAGGTGCTCGACGACACAATTTACTCCCGGTTGCGCCCGGCGCAGCCTCGGCTGACCTCGGCGGTGGGCAGATGAGTACGCCGGACGTGACGGTCGTTGTCGCCGTCTACAACACCATGCCGTACGTGACCACCTGCCTGGAATCGCTTGTCGGGCAGAGCATCGGTCTGGAGCGGCTTGAGGTGGTCGCGGTGGACGACGGTTCGACCGACGGCAGCGGCGAGGAACTGGACCGCTTCGCCAAGCGCTACCCCGGCACCGTCACCGTGCTGCACCAGCCCAACTCGGGTGGCCCGGCGGGGCCGAGCAACCGGGCCCTGGACGTGGCGCAGGGGCGGTACGTCTTCTTCATCGGCTCGGACGACTATCTCGGCCCGGAGGCGCTGGAACGGCTGGTGGACGCCGCCGACCGGTGGGGTTCGGACGTGGTGCTCGGCCGGATGGTCGGCACCAACAACCGCTACGTGCATCAGGCCATCTACGCCAGCACGGAGGAGCAGGTCGACCTGTTCGACAGCGCGCTGCCCTGGTCGATGTCGAACACCAAGCTGTTCCGGCGGGAGCTGATCGAGCGGCACGGGCTGCGGTTCCGCGAGGACCTGCGGATGGGCAGCGACCAGCCCTTCACCCTGGAGGCCTGCGTACGCGCCGCACGCATCTCGGTGCTCGCCGACTACGTCTACTACTACGCGGTCAAACGGGACAACGCGCAGAACATCACCTACGCGAGTCGGTTCGAGGAGCGGCTGCGCTGCGCCGAGGAGCTGATCAATTTCGTGGCCGGGCTGATCGAGCCCGGTTCCCGGCGCGACGCCGTCCTGGTGCGGCACTTCAGCTGGGAGGTGGCCAAGCTGCTGCGGGCCGACTTCCTCGATCTCGACCCATCGGCGCAGGAGCGTAGCCACCAGCGGATCCGCTCGCTGACCGAGAGCTTCCTGACCGATGCCATCCGGGACCAACTCGCTCCCGACGTACGCCTGCGCCTGGTGGTCGCCCGGCACGGAAGCCTGGAGCAGCTACGCGGGTTGATCCGTCAGCAGAGCGAGAAGCTGCTGCCCGCGTTGACTGTCGACGGCGACCGCTGTTTCGCCGGCTACGTCGGCTTCCGCGACCCGGAACTGGGCTTCCCGGACGAGTGGTACGACATCACCGACCGGGCCGCCAAGCTGGCGGCCAAGACCACCGTGACCGACCTCGCCTGGGGCCGCGACGCCGCAGGCGGGTTGACCCTCGTGATCACGGCGCGCAACCCCTGGGCACGCCTGGTCGACCTCAGCGGCGACGCGGTGCGGGTCACCATCGGTGAGCAGCCCGCCGCCGTCTCGCTGCGCCCGGACCAGGCCGGTACGCTGCTACGTGCGGAATTCCCGGTGAAGCAGCTGCTCGCGGCGGGCGCCCAACGGTGGAAGGTCGGCGCCAAGCTCAGCGTCTTCGGCGGGCTCAGCATGGTGCCGCTGCGGTCCAAGCACCAGCTCACCGCAGCGCGCCAGGCGATGTGGCGCGGGCTCCGGTTGCACCGCGTCACCGCCGACACGGACCGCAAGCACCAGGTGATCCTGACGATCAAGCGCGTCCGGTACCGCCAGGTCGCCGCCACCCGTCTGGCCCGTCTGCGGCCCTCGAAAGGAAAGTAGCCCCATGAACATCTGCGTCGTCGCCCTCGGGAAGATCGGCCTGCCGCTGGCCGTGCAGTTCGCCTCGAAGGGACACCGGGTGGTCGGCGCCGACGTCTCCGAGCGGGTCGTCGGGCTGGTCAACGACGGGGCCGTACCGTTTCCGGGCGAGACGGACCTGGACGTCAAGCTGAAGGAGGTGGTGGCCGCCGGCCTGTTGTCGGCGACCACCGACACCACCGCCGCGGTGGCCGCGTCCGAGGCGGTGGTGGTGGTCGTGCCGCTCTTCGTCGACGCCGACGGCGTACCGGACTTCGGCTGGATGGACGACGCCACCCGGGCGATCGCCGCCGGCCTGAAGCCGGGCACCCTGGTCAGCTACGAGACCACGCTGCCGGTCGGCACCACCCGAGACCGGTGGGCGCCCATGCTGGAGGCGGGTTCCGGGCTCACCGCCGGCGCGGACTTCCACCTGGTCTTCAGCCCGGAGCGGGTGCTCACCGGTCGGGTCTTCGCCGACCTGCGCCGCTACCCGAAGCTGGTCGGCGGCGTCGACGAGGCGTCCGGCGAGCACGGGGTGCGGTTCTACGAAGCGGTGCTGGACTTCGACGAGCGGCCCGACCTCAACCGCCCGAACGGCGTCTGGGACCTGGGCTCGGCCGAGGCGTCCGAGCTGGCCAAGCTGGCCGAGACGACGTACCGGGACGTCAACATCGGCCTGGCGAACCAGTTCGCCCGGTTCGCCGACACGGTGGGCGTCGACGTCATCAAGGTGATCGAGGCGTGCAACACCCAGCCGTACAGTCACATCCACTCCCCGGGCATCGCGGTCGGCGGGCACTGCATCCCGGTCTATCCCCGGATGTACCTGTGGAACGACCCGGCTGCCACCGTGGTGCGTTCGGCCCGGGAGGCCAACGTCGCCATGCCGGAGTACGCCGTCGACCTGCTGGCCGCCGCGTACGGCGACCTGACCGGCGTCGGTGTGCTGGTGCTCGGCGCCGCCTACCGGGGCGGCGTCAAGGAGACGGCCTTCTCCGGTGTCTTCCCGACGGTGGCGGCGCTGCGTCGGCGCGGCGCGAGGCCGTACGTCACCGACCCGATGTACACGAACGAGGAACTGGTGGCGCTCGGCCTGCCGGCCTACGACGGGGAGCCGGTCAGCGCCGCCGTCATCCAGGCCGACCACGCCGAGTACCGGACCCTCGGCTCCGCCGACCTGCCCGGTGTGACGGTGCTGGTCGACGGGCGACGGGCCACCGAACCAGCCCGGTGGACCGGCGTCCGTCGGGTGGTCATCGGGGGCTGACCGAGCCGTACCCGGGGGCCGGCGGCTACCGGTCGGTCCCCGCTCGCCTCACCGGGTCAGTGATCCCGTCGGGGTGGGTTGTCCAGGTCCCGCGAGACGACCTCGCCCCGCTCGTCGACCCAACCCTTCGGCCGGGCCGGGTTGCCGGCGACCAGCTGGTAGGGCGCCACGTCCTTGGTGACCACCGAACCGGCGGCGATCATCGCGTACTCGCCGACCTCGATGCCGCAGACCAGCGTGGCGTTCGCGCCGATCGACGCGCCACGGCGCACCACCGTGGGAGTGATCTTCCAGTCCGGGTTCTGGGCGCGGGGACGGAAATCGTTTGTGAAGACCGCGCACGGGCCGACGAACACCTCGTCCTCCAGGAGCACTCCCTGGTAGACGGAGACATTGTTCTGGATCTTCACCAGATCGCCGATCGTCACGCCCGCGTCGACGTAGACGTTACGACCGATGACGCAGCCGGCACCCACCCGGGCCGACGATCGGATGTGGGCCAGATGCCACACCTTGGTCCCGTCGCCGACCGTGGCCCCCTGCTCGACGTCGGCGGTGGGATGGACGAAGACGGAGGGGGCGCTGTTGTCAGTCAACCTTCAGATCCCATCGGGTGTGCACGGTCTGGCGGAACTCGGCGCAGCATACCGGGCCGTGCGATGACCGGTTCCGCGCCCGACTCCGTTTACGCTGCTTGCCGATCCGCCAGCAGCATCGGCCGAGCACACGCCGCGAACGTGCCGAGCCGGACCCGCCCGTACGACGACAAGGACGCCCCGTGTCGATGACCGACCAGGCTGCCGCACCCTCGGCGGCGCGCGACGAACCGACCGCTCCCGTTGCCGCTCCGGGCCGGGGGCGGCTCGCCGTGGGCCGGGTCGGGACGGTCGTCGCCTGGCTGCCCGCGGCGCTTACCGACGGCGCCGTCCTGGTGTTCGCGCTCTGGACGCTGCTGTACCACGCCGCGCTCCCGCTCGGCCTCGCCCCGTCGTGGACGTTCCGGGTCTGGTTGGTGGCCAGCCTGGCGCTGCTCCTGCTCATCGCGTTGACCCGCTGGCGTCACCGGCACGTCGGCGTGCCGGACACCGCGGGCGGTGTGCCCGACACCGGTGCGCCGGACACTGCGGGCGGTGCGCCGGATGCGTCGGGCGCCGGCCCGGCGTCCGACGCCGACCCGGCGGCGGGACGCACCGGCCGGGCGGCGGTCGTCCGACGTGGCTTGACGGCACTGGTCCTGGTCTTCGGCACCATCGCGGCGATCACCGCCGGGCTGGCCGGTACGCCGGTCGGCGCAGACCTGTCCTGGTGGGTGCCCGCCTCGGCCGGGATCGTGGCGGCCACGGGGCTGGTGCTGCTGACCCGGCGAACCTGGCGGACCTGGCAGGACGCCCCGGCGACCCGGCCGCCGGCACCGACCGGCTGGCAGTCGGCGTACGCGTTGCTGATCGCCGGTGGTGCCGCCGCCGCCTCGCTGTTCCTGGCCCGCAACACCCCGGACGACATCTATTACGTCGGTCGGTCGGTGTGGGTCGCGGAACGCGACAACGTCCCGCTCAACGACTTCCTGTTCAGCGAGAACGTCCTGCCGGCGATGGCGTCCCAACCCCCGATCGCCAGCATCGAGGTGCTGGCCGGCGCGCTCGCCCGGTTCCTCGGCATCTCCGCCGCGTCGGCGACCTGGTACCTGCTGCTGCCGATCATGGCGGTGCTCGCCGTGCTGGCGCTCTGGCGGCTGGTGCAGCGTTGGGCGCCCCGGCGTCCGGTGCTCGCCTTCACCGTCGCCATCGCCTTCCTCGCGCTGGTCTGCGGCCCGGACGCCGCCCTGGGCAACTTCCACCTGCCCCGGCTCTACCAGGGCAAGGGCATGTTCGTCTCCGCGGTGGTGCCGCTGATGTGGCTCTATCTCACCCGCTGGTTCGACGACCGGTCCCGGCGGGGGTTGCTGCTGATCGCCGCGCTGTCGATCACCGCGACCGGACTCACCACCTCGGCGGCGATCGTCCTGCCGCTGCTGGTCGGCGGGGCGGCGCTGATGATGCTGCTGGTGGGCCGGTGGAGGTCGGCCCTCGCCGTCGGTGCGGCCGCGCTGACCTATCCGATCGGGGCGGTGGTGATCAGCCAGCTGATCCTCGGTTCGGCCAACGAGGCCGCCGCCGACGTCAACTTCTACGAAGCCGCCCACACCTACCGCCGGACGTTCGAGGTCGGCATCGTCGGCGTGATCGGCGGACTCGCGCTGTGGTGCGGCCCGCTGCTGGCCCGCCGCCGCAGCCCGGCGCTGCTGGCGGCCGGCGGCACGGTCACCCTGAGCGTGCTACTGGTGCCCGGGGTGCTGGAGTGGCTCAGCGCGCTCACCGGCATCTCCGTGGTGCTGTGGCGGGTGTCGTGGCTGCTGGCCCTGCCGGCGCTGATCGGTCTGCTGTGCACCGTCTGGTTGCCGACCCGGCTGCCGGCCGTGCGGGCGCTGGCCGGTGTGGTGCTGGCCGGCGCGATGGTGGGCTCGTTCGCCGGCTACGCGGTGCCGATGTGGGACGAGCGCAGCGGGGTGCTGGTGCACGGCGAGCCGACGTGGAAGATCCGCCCGAAACAGCTGGCCATCGGGAGGTTCGTCGTGGGCCTCGACCGACCGGACGGTCTGGTGCTGGCCCCGGAGAGCATCATGCGGACCATTCCGCTGCTCACCACCGAGGCGCGGGTGGTCCTGCCCCGTGACTTCTTCCTGATCGAGTACGACATCAACTCGCAGTTCTCCCAGGACCGGTTGTTGCTGACCCGGTTCGCCAACGGCGGCCCGGCCGCCCAACGGCCCGCCGCCGAGGAGGTGGGCGCCGCGCTGGAGCGGCTGGACGTGGGCACGATCTGCGTCTACAGCCAGAACCGTTACGCCCGGCAGACCGGTGAACGGTTCGGCTACGCCACGTTCGCCAGGCGGAAGGCCGATCCGCCGGTGCACCCGAACGCCGTCACCTGCCTGCGTCGCGGGTAGCCACCCGGGCGTCACCGCGTCGATGTCTCGCGTTAAGGTCGCAGCTGCGCTGACGCCGGGCCGTGGCGTTCGGTGCCGCCGGGCTGCTGGCCGGCCGTCGATCGCGGTAGGGAGAGCCATCCCTTGTTGAGCAAGTTGACTGTGCGGGTCGGTGTGGCGGCGCGCGGGGCCCTGCTGGTGGGGGCGTACCTGCTCCTGCTCGTCGTTGGCGCGTTCGGTCAGGTCGCCGGCTTCGTGGTCGCCGCCCTGGCGGCGGTGCTCGGCGAGGTCGCCGTGCAGCGGTGGTCACCGGCCACCGCGACCCTGATGGAGAAGGCCGGCCTCGGCCTGGGCTACCGGCAGCTGGCCCGTGACGTGTCGGTCGTGCTGCTGGTCGTCGCCCAGGTGGCACCGGCCGGCGGCGCACTGACCCTGCTGCTCCTGCTGCCCGCCCTGGTGTGGGTGATCGCCGTGTTCGCTGGAGCGTTCGAGCGCATCATCGACCGGCGCAGTCCCGGTGGTTCGATGGTGCGCAACATCGATCTGGGTCGGCTCGGCGGGGCGCCGCTGCCCCGGTGGGCCGTCGCCCTCAGCGGGGACCGGCTGCCCTGGGTGAACGTGTTGCTCGTGCCGGCGGCGGTGGCCGCGGCGCTGGCTGACACGGTGATACCCGTCCACCTGGCCGGCGTGATCGCCGTCGGGCTGGCCGCGGTGGTCGGCGCAACTGTCGCGTCGATCTGGCTGCGGGGCCGGGGCACCGGGCACGGCGCCCGGCTCTCGGCGGTGCAGCGGTGGCTCGACAGTCACCGCCCGGAGGTCGCGCTCTACTTCGCCGGCCCGGGTAAGGACATCTACCAGGCGAACATGTGGCTCGCCCCGGTCGAGGCGCTGGACCGGCCGACGGTGGTCTTCCTGCGTAACCGGGAGGCTCTGGCGGAGCTGGCCGACACCCGGCTGCCGGTGGTCTGCGTCCCGCCCGGTGCGGATTTCATGAATCTCGGCAAGACCAGCGTCCGGGTGGCGCTGTATCCCGCCAACGCCGGGGAGAACATCCACATGCTGCGGGAGCCCGGGACGAAGCACGTCTTCGTCGGGCACGGCGACAGCGACAAGGCCGCCAGCGTCAACCCGTTCTGCAAGGTCTACGACGAGGTCTGGGTCGCCGGCCCGGCCGGCCGGGAACGCCTCGCGCGCGCCGGGACCGGCGTACGCGACGTGAACGTGGCGGAGATCGGTCGGCCGCAACTGGCCGGGCTGCCCACCGCCGGTGGAGGGTCGGCCGAACGCCCCTTCACCGTGCTCTACGCGCCCACCTGGGAGGGTTGGCTCGCCGACGACCCCTTCCACACCTCGGTGCTGCTGATGGGGGAGCGGATCGTCGGCGGGCTGCTGGCATTCCGGCCGGAGGTCCGAGTGATCTACAAGCCGCACCCGCTGACCGGAAGCCGGTCGGGGCGGGTCCGGGCAGCGCACGAGCGGATCGTGCAGCGCATCCGGGCGGCCGGTGGCGAGGTCGACGCGAGCAACCTGGACGGACCGGCCCACCGGGTCGTCAGTGGGCGGGTGCCCGCGCTCTTCGACTGTTTCGACCAGACCGATCTGCTGATCAGCGATGTGTCCAGCGTGGTGTCCGATTTCGTGCAGACCCGACGGCCGTACGCGGTGACCAACCCCGCCGGGCTGCCCGAGGACGAGTTCCGCCGCACCTTCCCGACCGCCAGGGCGGCGTACCTGCTGGCCGCCGACTGTGGGGAACTCGGCAAGATCGTGGCGGTCGCCCGGGCGGGCGACGACCCGATGACCGAGGCCCGCCGGGAGCTGAGGACCTACCTGCTGGGCCCGAGCGACGCCAACCCGATGGACCGGTTCGCTGAGGAGGTCGATCGGCTCTGCCGCTGACGCCGCGAGGTGCCCGGGCGGAGGCTCTTGCCCCGCGCCGTTGAGCCCGGTTTTGTCCGGTACCGGCCCGGTCCGCCGCCCCGGCGGGCATGCTCGAAGGGCAGGCCGCCGGCGAGGGGGATGGGCATGGAGAGCTACCACGAGGACTGGACCGACAGCCAGCGCGCGCTCTACGACGAGTGCTACCGCGCCGGTGCCGACTGGGCCGAGGACCCCGACACGCCCTCGGAGGACGTGCAGCACGTGATCAATCTGGCGGAGGCCGACGACGACACCCTCGCCGACGCTGAGATCGACTTCGCGCCCCTGATCGACGCGGTCACCGAGGCCACCGGCGAGGTCGTCGCCACCGTGCCGGCCAGTCACGAGGACCCCGGATTCAAGGGCTTCGTGGACGGGGTGCGCGACGGCACCTCCGACGAGACCTTCGGCCTCTGACAGTGCCCCCCGGGCCTGTGCACCCGGCCGCGCGTCTGCGACCATCAGGGTTAGCAGACCGAACGGGGAGGCCGGGTGCGCATCCTGCTGGTCGAGGACGACCGACGGGTGGCCGCCGCACTGTCGTCGGCGCTGACCCGACGTGGGTACGAGGTGGAGCATGCCGCCACGGTTGCCGCCGCGCTCTCCGCCGCCCCCTGTGACCTGGTGCTACTCGATCTCACCCTGCCCGACGGCGACGGCACCGACCTGTGCCGGCAGTTGCGGCGGCGCAGCAACCAGCTCGGCATCATCGCGGTGACCGCGCGCGGCGAGGAGCGCGACCGGGTGCTCGGCCTGCGACTCGGCGCGGACGACTACGTGGTCAAGCCGTTCTCGATGGTGGAACTCCAGGCCCGCATCGAGGCGGTGCTGCGGCGGGCCTCGCACGCGGCCCCGGAGCGCAACCTGATCGAGGTCGGGCCGGTCTACATCGACGTGGCGGCCCGTACCGTCGCGGTGGCCGGGCGGCCGGTGTCGCTGACCCGCAAGGAGTTCGACGTCCTGCTCTCCCTGGCCCGGCAACCCGGCGTCGCGGTGCCCCGCGACCGGATCCTGCTGGACGCCTGGGGCACCACCTTCACCGATCGACACACCGTCGAGGTCCACGTCGGTTCGTTGCGCGGCAAGCTCGGTGACCCGCGTCTGGTGGAGACCGTGCGCGGCGTCGGTTACCGGCTCCGGGGCGAGTGAGGAGCCCGGGTGCGACGGCGGCTGGTGATCAGCTATTTGCTGCTGATGGTGCTGGTGGTGGTGGCGTTGGGTACGCCGCTGGCGGTGACGCTGACCACCCGGGAGACCGACCGGGTACGGGCCGACCGGCTCGCCGACGCCACCCGCTTCGCGTCGCTGGCCGGGCCGGCGTTACGCGACGGCACGCCCGGTCCACTCGATCACGAGCTGGGCAGCTACGACGAGCTGTACGGCATCGGCGCGGCGGTGGTGGACCGGGACCGGCGGGAGGTGGTGGCCTCGACGAGCTGGCGACCGGCCCCGGGCACCCGGGAGGCGTTGGACGTCGCGCTCTCCGGGCAGCAGGCGAGCGGACCCGACTCGGTGTGGCCGTGGGTCGACGGGCCGATCGTGGTCGCGGTGCCGATCAACGACGGCGGCGAGGTTCTCGGCGCCGTGGTCACCGCCACCCCGGCCGACGGGGTCCGGCGTACCGTCGCCACCTGGTGGACGCTTGTCGCCGCGCTGGGTCTGCTCGCCGTGCTGGCCTGCGTGCTCACCGCGTTCGGGCTGGCCGGCTGGGTGCTGCGTCCGGTCACCGAACTGGACGCGGTCACCCACGAGATCGCCGAGGGTGATCGCGGCGCCCGCGTGCAGCACCGGTTGGGGCCACCGGAACTGCGCCGGTTGGCGAGGAGCTTCAACCACATGGCGGACGTCGTCTCCGACGTGATGGACCGGCAGCGTGCGTTCGTCGCGCACGCCAGCCACCAGCTCCGTAATCCGTTGACCGCGCTGCGGCTGCGGGTGGAGGAACTGGGGCCGAGCGTCACCGACGAGCAGGGCCGCGCCGAGCACCGGCTGGCCTTGGAGGAGACCGACCGGCTCGCTCTGCTCCTGGACGCGTTGCTCACCCTCGCCCGCGCGGAACGCCGGGAGAACCAGCGGGTCACCGTCGACGCGACCGCCGCGGCCGGGTCACGGGTCGCGGCCTGGGAGCCGTTGGCCCGCCACCGGTCGGTCACCCTGCGGCTGGCGGCCGACCCCGGCCCGGTGTACGCCAGTACCGTGCCGACCGCCATCGACCAGGCCCTCGATGCACTGATCGACAACGCGGTGAAGTTCAGCGGTGCGGGCGGCGAGGTGACGGTGACCGTCGCGGCCCGCGACGGCGGGACGACCCTCGAGGTACGCGACACCGGCCCGGGGATGACCCGCAGCCAGCTCGGCCGGGCCACCGAACGGTTCTGGCGGGCCCCGGAGGTGCAGAACGTCGACGGTGCCGGGCTCGGCCTGACCATCGCCGCCGTGCTGGTCGACGCCTCCGACGGCCGGCTCACCATGCACCCGAACTCACCGCGCGGCCTGGTCGCCGCGTTGTGGTTCCCACAGCCGGCGGAGCCGGCCGAACCCACCGGCCCGGATCCCGAGGCCGATCCACCGGCACCCACCGATGCGGCGTCGTCCGCCTCCGCAGTGGCCTGAGCAGGGCGGTACGACAGGGCAGCCGAGGTTTGCTCCGATCCGTAGTATGAGTGCTATCTTCCAATGCATAGATCATACGGAGGTGGTGGTCCATGGTGGTCAGCGCCGGGGCGGAGACCCCGACCAGTACCGCGTCGCCGACCGACCGGGGCCTCACCCTGGACGTGCACGACCTGCGCATGCGGTACGGCTCGACCGACGTGCTCACCGGGGTGTCGTTCAGCGCGCGACGCGGCGAGGTGCTGGCCCTGCTGGGCCCGAACGGCGCCGGTAAGACGACCACCATCGAGATCCTGGAAGGCTTCCGGATGCGGTCCGGCGGCCGGGTCGTCGTCCTGGGGACCGACCCGGCGCGCGGCGACGAGCGGTGGCGGTCCCGACTCGGCGTGGTGCTCCAGTCCTGGCGCGACCACAGCCGGTGGCGGGTGCGGGAGCTGCTGGCGCACCTCGGCTCCTACTACGCGCCCTACTCGACCGAGCGGACCAGCCGGCCGTGGGACATCGACGAGCTGATCCAGGTGGTCGGGCTGACCGAGCACGCGCACAAGAAGGTCGGTCAACTCTCCGGTGGCCAACGTCGCCGGGTGGACGTGGCGATCGGCATCGTCGGCCGGCCGGAGGTGCTCTTCCTCGACGAGCCGACCGCCGGGTTCGACCCGGCCGCCCGCCGCGAGTTCCACGATCTGGTGCACCGGCTCACCGACATCGACGACACGACCATCCTGCTCACCACCCACGACCTGGACGAGGCGGAGAAACTGGCCGACCGGATTCTCATCCTGGCCGGTGGTCGCATCATCGCCAGCGGGTCCGCTGATGAACTGTCCCGCCGCATCTCCGCCGACGCCGAGGTGCGCTGGAGCCAGGGCGGGGCACGATTCGTGCACTCCACCGCCGACGCGACCGGCTTCGTGCGGGAGTTGTTCGCCCAGCACGGCGAGGACATCGCCGACCTTGAGGTGCGCCGGGCCAGCCTGGAGGACACCTACATGACACTGGTACGCGATCACGAGTCCGGCCGCGCCGACGGCGCGAACCGCGCGTTCGAGGAGGTGGCTCGATGAGCCCACTGGTCGTGGCCGCCCGGGCCGGTCTGTCCCGGGGCCGGATCGAGCTGCGGCAGAGCTTCACCAACGCGGAGACCCTCTGGGGATACCTCTTCCCGACGGTCATCCTGCTGGTGGTGATGTTCTTCATGCGGGGCGCCAAGGTGCCGGGCACCGAGTTCTCGCTCGGCGCGCAGACGCTGCCCAGCACCCTCGGCATGACCGTGGCGTTCGGCGGGCTGGTCACCGTGGCGTCGATCCTCACCGTGGAACGCGAGGACGGCACCCTGCTGCGGGCCAAGGCCACCCCGAACGGCATGTTCGGCTACCTCATCAGCAAGATCACCCTGGTTGCGGGGATGACGCTGGTCAGCGTCGCCCTCCTGCTCGTACCGGGTCTTCTCCTCTTTGACGCCCTGGCGCTCGACAGCGTGGCGGCCTGGCTGACCCTGGCCTGGGTGATGCTGGTCGGCATGGTGGCGACCATGCCGGTCGGTGCGGTCTTCGGCTCGCTGCTGTCCAACCCCCGCAACATGGGGCTGATCATGCTACCGATGATGGGACTCATCGCGACGTCGGGCATCTTCTACCCGATCACCGCCCTGCCCGGCTGGTTGCAGGCGGTCGCGCAGGTCTTCCCCATCTACTGGCTCGGCCTCGGCATGCGGTCGGCGTTGCTGCCCGAGGCCATGGCCGCCGTCGAGCTCGGCGAGTCGTGGCGGCACCTGGAGACGTTGCTGGTGCTCGGCGGCTGGGCGCTTGCCGGGCTGGTGCTGGCGCCGGTGGTGCTGCGCCGGATGGCCCGCCGGGAGTCCGGGTCGAGCGTGGCGGCCCGCCGCGAGAAGGCCATGCAGCGGGTGACCTGAGGATGGGCCGTCGAGATGAGTGAGCACGTCCACAACCGCATCGCGATGCTCCGGGCCGAGCGGGGGATCTCCCGCCGTCAGCTGGCCGAGGCGTTGGGCGTCCACTACCAGACCATCGGCTACCTGGAGCGCGGCGAGTTCAGCCCGAGCCTGCACCTGGCGCTGCGTATCGCCCGGCACTTCGAGGTGCCGGTGG
This sequence comes from Verrucosispora sp. WMMD573, assembly GCF_027497175.1. Classification (NCBI taxonomy): domain Bacteria; kingdom Bacillati; phylum Actinomycetota; class Actinomycetes; order Micromonosporales; family Micromonosporaceae; genus Micromonospora; species Verrucosispora sp. WMMD573. The sequence goes on from NZ_CP114901.1 coordinate 3,434,761, forward strand.
AGGTGGTCTTCTCCACCGACCCGTTCCCACGCCTGGGCGATCCCAGGCCGCCGGCCGCGCGGGCCGGCTGATCGGCCCGGGTCAGGGTTTGCTGGCCCGGTAGTAGTCGACGGCGCCCGGGTGCAGGGGCAGCGGTGAGGTGGCGATGGCCGAGCGGGGGCTCATCCGGCCGGCTGCCGGGTGCGCCTCGGCCAGCTCGGAGCGGCGTTCCATCAGCAGCCGGGTCACCTCGCGCACCAGCGCCTCCGGCAGGTTGGCCCGCACCACCAGGTAGTTCGGGTTGGCCACCGTGGTCACCGGGTCCACGCCGTACACCGAGCGGGGGATGTCCCGTGGCACGTACACCTCGGGGTTGCCCCGGCGTAGCCGTGCGGTCCACTCGCCGAGGTCGACGATGCGGGTGGGGGTGTCCTGGGCGAACTGGGCGACCGCGCGTACGGGCAGCCCGCCGGAGAAGAAGAAGGCGTCGATCCGGCCGGCGCGCAGCGCGGCCACCGAATCGTCCAGCCCGAGCTGTTCCTGCCGCACCTGGGTGCCGTCGAGGCCGGCGGCGGTGAGCAGCCGGTCCACCGTGATCTTGGTCCCCGAGCCGGCCGCGCCCACCGATACCCGCCGGCCGCGCAGATCGGTCAGGGTCCGCACCGGGCTGTCGGCGGTGGTGACCAGGTGCAGCAGGTCGTCGTAGACCCGGGCGACCGCCACCACGGGCGGATCCGGACCCGGGTCTGCCTGCAACACGTCGGCCTGGGTGAAGCCGAGTTCGGCCGCACCGGCGTTGAGTAGTTGCACGTTCTCCGCGGAGGCCGCGGTGACCAGCACCTCCGCCCGGACCTGGGGCAGTTCCCGGTTGAGGATGGCCGCCAGCGACGAGCCGAAGGCGTGGTAGACGGCGGTGGGGCTGCCCGTGGCGATCCGGATGACCACCGGCTCAGCCAGGTCGTCGCGGCAGCCGCCGAGGCCGGGCAGGGCCAACAGCACGGTCAGCGCCACCACCACGCGGGCGCCACGCCACCAGGCTCGGGCGGGATACCGGGTACGGGTCACGGGCAGCACTGTGCGCCGCCGGACCCCGATGACGCAACCCCGGGGACGGCGGAGCGGTGCGGCCGCGATTCGGCCGCAGGTCAGGCCACCGGCCGCTGCACCGCCTCCTCCGCCGCGTACCGCAGGATCCGGTCCCGATCCCGACCGTGGGCCACACTGACCAGGAAGCAGCCGGTGCTCGGACGCAGCAGCGCCGGCACGTCCAGCAGGGCGGCACCGCGTACCAGCACCGCGCCGAGTTCCCGGTCGGTGATCCGCACCCCGAGGATGTGCCGCCGGACATGCCGGCCGCCGGCCAGCAGCGCGGCCCGCCAGGCGGCGGCGGCCAACCGGGTGCGCCACAACCGCCGCGCCGTCGAGGCACCCGGCACCGGGCCACCCAGCAGTTCCCGCCGGCCCCGCCGCCAGCCGTTCTCGACGATCGCCGCGTACGTCGGCCGGTGCTCCCGCCCCACGTGCAGCCGGTGCAGCTCGTACCGCCGGCGCAGCCCGCCGACCGCCACCTCGTGCCGGACCGGGATGTCGAGGCGGTGCAGCAACTGCCGGGTGCGCCGCGCCGCCTCCTCCCGGTTGAACTCGATCGTGGTCGGTCGGACGGGCTGTTGTCCGGGGTGCCGGTGCCCGGGGGTGGCCGGTGGCGGCATGCAGCGCAGCAGGCAGGCCGTCTCGAAGGCGTCGGCCAACGTCGTCCAGTCCAGCGGCGCCGACGGGGGCCGAGACGACGGCGGCGTGGTGGACCCCGGCAGGGCCGATGACGGACGGGACCGGTCGAGCAGGATCGGTTCGGCAACCACCGGAGGGCCTCCTCGTCGCGTCGGGTCCTCTTACGGTGACCCGGGACACCGACCGGTGGTACCGATCCGGTCCAGCTTTGAGGAAATCTTGCGCCTGGTTACAGCTCCGAAACGATCACGTCGACCTGACGCGGCCGGCCGGGCGCGGTGGCCTGCGCGCACACCTGATACTTCAGGTCCCGCAGCGTCGTCACCAGCGCGGCCACGGAACGCGGCCGGGCACCGGCGAGCAGCAGGTCCCGGACCAGCCGCCCCTTGGTGGCCTTGTTGAAGTGGCTGACCACCGAGCGCACCGGCACCCCGTCGACCTCCCGTTCATGCAGCACCCGCACGGTGACGGTGCGCTCGGCCAGCTCGCCGCGCGGTGTCCAGGCCGCCGCGTACGCTCCGGAACGCAGGTCCAGCACCGGGCCACGACCGGCGGCCGTGGTCAGCGCGGCACCCAGGTCCTGCCGCCACAGCGCCGGCAGCGCACCGATGCCGGGCAGCCGGGCACCGATCGGGCAGCGGTACGGCGGGATCCGGTCGGTCAGCCGTACCGCGCCCCACAGACCGGAAGCGATCAGTACGTGCCGTCCGGCGGCCCGCTGCGCCGTCGCCGGCAGGCCGGCCAGGCCGAGGGCCTCGTAGAGCACGCCGGTGTAGATCCGGCTGGCAGGTGCGGTGGCGGCCTGCCGCAGCCGGGCGTTGCGCCGCAACTCGCCGTGCTGCCCGGCGCCGAGGCCGAGCGCGGTCAGCGCCGCCTCCGGCGGCCCGGCGCTGAGGGCGATCAGAGCGGACAGCACCTCCTCCCGCCGTGGGTTCAGCTCCGGCAGGGAGAGGCGGTCCAGGTCCAGCCGGCGGCCCGAGCCGGCCTCGGCCTTGCCCTCCGAGGGCGGCAGCAGGATGAGCATGGGTGACTCTAACGCCACGGTCGCAGCGGCTCCGGCGGGTGGTACACCCGGAAACCACCGACCTCGGCGAGCAGCGCCGCGCCGGCCCGGTCGCCGAGCAGTTCCCGCAGCCGCCGGTCCGCCGGGGCGTCGGCGGCCAGCACGTACCCGGGCCGCTGCGCCCGCGCCAGCCGCCACCAGTACGCGGGATAGCGGTTCTGCCCGGGGTGCAGACTGCCGTCGACCACTGCGCAGACCACCTCCTCGTCGGTGTTGAAGATCAGCCGGTTGCAGGTCCAGTACTCGCCGTACACCTCACGCAGGCCGGCCGCGTGGACCGTGTCGGCCAGCTTTCGGGCCTGGCGTTCCTCGGTGCGCCCCGGAGCCGCGCCGGTGGAGGCGAACAGCACGGTCACCACCAGCGAGCCGGCGGCGAGAGCAGTCAGCACGGCGGTGGCCGCCGCACCCGCCGCCCGGCCCGCCATGCCGGCGGTGCCCCGTCGGGCGGCGACCGCCGCGACCCACAGCGGCCAGAGCACCGCCGGCAGCGACAGTTGCAGCACCGACAGGTAGCGGGCGTTGCCCAGCGGATCCGTGGCCGCCAGCGGGCTGCGCACGTACGCCAGCAGGGTCAGCGCCGCGCCCGCGAGCAGCGCGAGGTGTACGACCGGGCCGGCCCGCTGACTGCGCCCGACCCCTCGCCGGTACGCGAGCCCGGCGAGCGTCGCCGCCGCCACCAGCAGCAGCGGGTAGAGCAGGCCGAACCACGCCTGCCACCGGGCGCAACCGTCGACCGGGCAGAGCCCGGCGGCCAGCGGCACGCCCTCCAACAGCCCACCGCCGAGCCGCTGCGGCCACGGCGGCGCCGGCCCGTCCTCGCCGCTGATGCCACGCAGCACCGACAGGGAGTCCTGCCCGGGTGGGGCCACCAGGTTGTCCCGGATCATCGGGGCGAGCCCGACGACGAAGCCGGCGACCAGCAGCAGCCCCGCCCAGCCGAACAGCTCCCGGCGCAGGGTCCACGCCAACGCCAGCGCGGCCACCGCCAGGTACGGCACGATCAGCCAGTCCGACCAGATCGCCACCCCGGCGAGCAGCCCGAAGCCGCCCACGGCCAGCGCCCGGCGCCGTACCGTGCCTCGGGCCAGCGCCACCACGACCAGCAGCATCGCCAGCACCGCCACCTTGACCTCCGGCCGCCCGCCGACCGCGGTCACCTGGTCGCGGACGACCCGCTCGGAGCCCAGCGCGAGCAACCCGACGACCACGGCGGCGAACCACGGCGAGCCGATCCGCCGGGTCAGCCGGTGGATCAGCCAGAGGAACAGCGCGTAGAGCGCGAGCACCGGCAACCGCAGCGCCGGCCAGCTCGGCCCGGTCACCGCGAGCAGCGGTGCGGCCAGGTACGACTCCAGGGTGCCCATGTACCGCTGGCCGTACAGGAAGATCGGCTGCTCGCGGCCCTGCGCGATGTGCAGCGCGGCCAGCCCAAAGGTCGCCTCGTCGCTGTTGGAGACGGGCACGGTGGTCAGCACCAGGACCAGTCGGTACCCGACGCCGAGCATCCCGAACAGCAGCGCGACCAGCGCCGGTCGGTCCAGCCGTGGCCGCCAACGCCCGCGCTGTCGCACTGGGTCCGCCCCTGCTTGTGGCACGACCTCGCCCCCGTCGCCGTCCCGACCGGAGTGTGTCACGGCGGCGACGTCGGGCGTGGCGGATCGGCTCAGCTCGCGTGGCCGAGGTGGCTGGTCTGTGGCAGGGTTGCTTCCGTGCCACCGACTCCCGCAGGCCAGCTGGCCATACCGAACCTGCACCGGGCCGCGCGGATCGAGGACGCCGTGCACGCCCTGGTGGAACGCCGGCTGCGGCGTACCGGCTGGCGGACCAACATCATCGCCTACACCGGCTACGGCGGGCCCGGTTGGGTACGGGTGATGTGCCGGGTGTTGCTGGGGCGGCCGGACACCCGCCAGCGTGGCAGGTTGGAGAAGGTCCGGGGCTGGCGCAGCTTCACCACCCTGCCGGCCAAGCACGTCACCGTGACCATCGAGACCGGCGGGGTGGTGCACGAGGCGCGCGCCGACCGCAGTGGCTTCATCGACACGGTGCTCGACGCGACCCTGCCACCCGGCTGGGGCTCGGTGCGGCTGAGCATGCCCGACGCCGAGCCGGTCGAGGCACCGGTGCGCATCCTCGACCCGGAGGTGCGGTTCGGCATCATCTCCGACATCGACGACACGGTCATGGTGACCGCGCTGCCCCGGCCGCTGCTCGCCGCGTGGAACACGTTCGTGCTGGACGAGCACGCCCGCGCGGCGGTGCCCGGCATGGCGGTGCTCTACGAGCGACTGGTCACCGCCCACCCCGGTGCGCCCGTGTTCTACCTGTCGACCGGTGCGTGGAACGTCGCTCCCACGTTGACCCGGTTCCTGTCCCGGCACCTCTACCCGGCCGGGCCGCTGCTGCTGACCGACTGGGGGCCGACCCAGGACCGCTGGTTCCGCAGCGGCCGGGAACACAAGCGGGCGACGCTGGCCCGCCTGGCCAAGGAGTTCCCCGACGTCCGCTGGCTGCTCGTCGGCGACGACGGCCAACACGACCAGGAGATCTACCGCGAGTTCGTCGCCGCCCACCCGGACAGCGTCGCCGGGGTGGCGATCCGCCGGCTGTCACCCACCCAGGCGGTGCTCGCCGGTAGCCTGCCCGTCCCGCAGGACAGCCCCACCGAGGGGCCGGTCGGGCAGAAGTGGCTCTCCGCGCCCGACGGCGCCGGCCTGTGGACCCTGCTGCACGGCGCCGGCCTGGTCTGAGCCCGCCGGGGACCTACAGCTGGGAACGTGCCGCGGACAACGCGCGACCGGGGGCGGGACGAACCGGTTGGACCGGTGGCCGTCGTCGAGGTCGGCACAGGTAGAGCGCCAACAGGGTGATCATTCCGATGACGGACTCCGGGGACATGCCGAGTTGGTTGTTGGCCGGCAGATAGGCGATGAGAATGGCGAGCTGAGCGAAGATCAGTAGTGGCAGCACGCGCCGGGCGAGGGCGGCCTCCAGCCACACCCGTGCGAAGAACCAGCCGATCAGGCCCATGAACAGGGCCGCCCCAGGAAAGGTGAGATCAGAGGCGAGCCAGGGGTAGATCGTCGCCCAGTACAAATCTGCGGGCCAGGCGGTCTCGTCCTGCGTGCGTTGCGGGTAGTTGGGATGGGCGGATGGGTCCACGCCGAACTGCTGCTCGGCGAGGACGGCTGCGGCTGGTGCGCTGCCCAGGCCGTGTGACCAGGTGAACGGCACCTGTAGGTTGTGCGCTAGCCCGAGGTAGCCGTGGGTCGGGTAGACCAGCATCGCGGCGATGCCGTTGGCCACGTGGGGACCGGCCACGTTCACCACGGCCGGGTTCGCCTTGACCAGGTCACTGGTGCCGAAGGCGGTACTCCGTGCCGCCTGACTGAAGACCATGTAGCCCGTGAAGGTGATGGCGATCATCGCGGCGACCGTGAGCACTTTTCCTCGTCGGGTACGCGTACGGCGGCGGCGGGCTGTTGCCGCGACGACGAGTAGCCCCGCCCCTAGCATGACCGCGACGTCGCCGAGGCCCTTGAGCGTGCCGATGAAGAGGTAGTACGTCGCGTGGAAGGCGAGGCCCAGCAGGCCGACCGCCCGTAGCGGCCAAGACAGGCGTTGCCAGTACACCACCAGAAGCGGTGCCAGCATGGTGCCACAGACGCCCAGGAGCACAGACAGTGTCAGGATCCCGCTGCTCTGGCCGATGCCCTGCTCGTATGCGTCCAGTTTGTGGAGGTAGGCAGTGGCCGGATCGCGCACATTGGACCAGACGCTTGTCGAACCCGTCGCCCCCAGCGTGGCCATGGCGACGATGCTCACGACGATGTAGTAGCTGGCTCCGACGACCAGTAGTTTCCGGGCCCTGGTGAACTCGGTCGGCGTGAGGCAGCGGAGTCTGTCTGGCGGGCAGCGCCAGACCTGGAGGGCGTATCCGAGAGCGAACAGGGCCGTGGCGCTGAACACGAAGACGCACAGCTGAGTCTTGTTCTGCACCTGTTGGTCAAGGTCGCTGAGCCAGAAGAACGCGAAGGTGCCGAGCATCCAGCACAGGGCCAGGAGCAGGGGAAGCCAGATCCGCAGTTGATCGGGTTGCTCCCGGGGGTCGGACTCCGATGGATCGGTGTGCCGGGCCGGTTCGATCCTTCCGTCACGGTATGGTCGTCGGACCCCGTCGCGTTCCGCAGCTACAGATGCCACCTACAGCGCCTTCCGGTCGGCCTCGCCCCGCTACACGGATCGTGCACGGTCGGTCGCGGCAGGCCGCCGCCGCGCGGGACCGGTTCAGGACCTCTGCTGCGGTGCGGCGCCACCAAGCCAGAGCGTAATCCACCTTAAAGTGCCTTTTTTGGCTGATTGTTCCTTTAGTGCCGCTACATCCGGTAAATCTCCTTCAGGGGGAGCGCCCTCCGCTCTGGCAGTAGTGACAGCTGTAAGGGGATCTTGATGACACCATTTGAGCCCGACGCGACGGTTCTCGTCACCGGTGGCACCGGTTCGTTCGGCCAGACGATGGTCCGTCGACTGCTCGACAGGGACGTTGCCGAGGTGCGGGTTCTCAGCCGGGACGAGGCCAAGCAGGACGCGATGCGCCACGCGCTCACCGATGATCGCGTGCGCTACCACCTCGGTGACGTCCGGGATTTCGAGACTGTCCTACGTGCCACCCGCGACGTCGACCACATCTTCCACGCCGCCGCTCTCAAGCAGGTTCCCGCCTGCGAGTTCTTCCCTATCGAGGCGGTGCGGACCAACGTGTGCGGCAGCGCCAACGTGGTGGAGGCGGCCGAGCGTAACGGGGTGCGCTCCGTCGTACTGCTGAGCACCGACAAGGCGGTCCAGCCGGTCAACACCATGGGGATGACCAAGGCCATCATGGAGAAGTTGGCCCAGGCGCACGCCCGCAATCATCCCGCCAGCGACACGATCGTCTCGTGTGTCCGCTACGGCAACGTCATGTACTCACGTGGCTCGGTCATTCCACTGTTCGTGGAGCAGATCCGGGCCGGACGGGCGCCAACCGTCACCGATCCCAACATGACACGCTTTCTCATGTCGTTGGCGGACTCGGTGCGACTGGTCGAACACGCGTTCACGCACGCCCACCCCGGCGACGTCTTCATCCACAAGGCCAGCGCCTGCCGGGTGGGGGACTTGGCCACGGCCATGTGCCAGCTCTTCGACGTCCCGGAGAAGCTCGACGTGGTCGGCATCCGTCTCGGCGAGAAGCTGCACGAGTGCCTGGCCAGCGCGGAAGAGGTGGCGCGGGCGGACGACTTCGGTGACTTCCTGCGGGTGCCGATGGAGGGCCGTGGCCTGCACTCCTTGCCGCACAGTCTCGCCCTCGCGGGAGCGGCCGTGGTTCCGGAACTCAACTCGGCGAACGCACCGCGCCTGGACGTGTCGGGAGTCAGGGAGGTGCTGCTCAACCTTCCGCAGATTCGAGCAGAACTGGCCCTGCGCGAGCCGGTGCTGGTGTCATGAAGGTCGCGCTGACCGGTGCCGGCGGATTTCTCGGCTGGCATGTCCGGGTACTGCTCCGGGCGGTGGGCTGGCCCGCACCGACGGTGCTGACGCAAGCGGAGTTGGCTGATCCGGCGGTCGTTGCCAACCGTATCGCCGGCGCGGATCTGCTCCTGCATCTCGCGGGTGTCAATCGGGGTAGCCCGGCCGACGTGGTTGCCGGGAACGTGAATTCGGCGCGGTCCCTGGCCGATGCTCTCCGGCGGTGTCCCGCCCCGCCGAAACGAGTGGTGTTCGCCAATTCGGTGCAAGCCGGCAACGCGACACCGTACGGCGAGAGCAAGGCGGCGGCGGCCACGACACTTGCCGCTGCCTCGGGCCTCGGCTACGACTTCGACGACGTCCCGTTGCCGAACCTCTACGGCGAACACGGTCGGCCCTTCTACAACTCGGTGGTGGCGACCTTCTGCCGGATCCTCGCCGACGGCGGCCGGCCGGAGGTGAGCGGCGACCACGAACTGGCACTGGTGCACGTGCAGGATGCCGCGGCCCGGCTCATCGGTCTACCGCCCGGGCACACCTGGGACTCGACCATGCCGGCACTACGGATCGACGTGCCACGCCTCGCGGAATGGCTGACCGATCTGGCGACCATCTACCGGTCCGGGGAGTTCCCGGCGCTGTCCGACCGGCACGCCGTGCGGATGTTCAACACCTACCGATCGCACTGCTTCCCAGCTGACATGCCGCTGCCGCTGACCGACCGCAGCGACAACCGGGGGAGCCTGACGGAGGTCGTCAGGGCACGAGGTGGCGGTGGGCAGACCTTCGTGTCGACGACCCGGCCCGGAGTCAGTCGCGGGAATCACTTCCACCTGGCGAAGGTCGAACGCTTCGCGGTTGTTCGCGGCACCGCCGAGATCCGGCTGCGCCGGGTCGGGTGCCGAGATGTGGTCAGCTTCCCGGTCAGCGGAGATTCCCCGGTGGTGGTCGACATGCCGACCATGTGGGTCCACGAGATCGTCAACACCGGTGACAATGATCTGCTCACGTTGTTCTGGACCAACGAGCTGTTCGACCCGGCCCGTCCGGACACCTACCCGGAGTTGGTGTGCATTCCGGCGGCACAGACGACGGGGGCGCCGAAATGACGCGGGTCATGACCGTGGTGGGCACCCGCCCCGAGATCATCCGTCTTTCCCGCGTGATCGACCGGCTCGACCGCACGGTCGATCACGTTCTTGTCCACACCGGGCAGAACTGGGACCGGGCGCTGTCCGAGGTATTCTTCGCCGAGTTGCGGCTGCGCCAACCCGACCGGTTCCTGCGGGTCGACACCTCCTCCCTGGCCAGGGTCTTCGCCGGGGTGCTCACGGGCGTCGAGCAGGCGATCGATGAGGTGCGGCCGGACGCGTTGCTCGTGCTCGGCGACACCAACAGTTGCATCGCCGCGCTGATGGCACGGCGGATGCAGGTGCCCGTCTACCACATGGAGGCCGGTAACCGCTGCTTCGATCTGAACGTTCCCGAGGAGACCAACCGCCGCCTGGTCGATCACGTTGCCGACTTCAACCTGGTCTACACCGAACACGCCCGGCGTAACCTCCTTGCCGAAGGACTGCATCCGCGCCGCATCCTGCTCACGGGCTCGCCCATGCGTGAGGTGCTCGATCACTATGCCGGGGACATCCAGGGTTCGCGCATCCTGGACCAGCTCGACCTGGCACCGGACGGGTACTTCGTGGTCAGCGCGCATCGGGAGGAGAACGTCGACCATCCGGCGCGACTGACCAGGTTGCTCGACTGCCTGCGTGCGGTCCGAGACGAGTGGCGACTACCAGTGCTGGTCTCCACCCATCCGCGGACCCGCAAGCGGCTGGAGGCGCTCGCGGCTGACCCGACTGGCCTGGACGGAATCGAGTTTCACGAACCCTTCGGTCTCCTCGACTACGTGCAGTTGCAACGGAACGCCCGCTGCACCCTGTCGGACAGCGGCACGATCAGCGAAGAGAGCGCCATCCTCGGCTTCGCGGCCGTCACCCTGCGCGAGTCGATCGAGCGCCCGGAGGCGCTGGATGCCGGCGGGATAATCATGACCGGCCTGGAGCCGTGGGGTGTGATCGAGGCGATCGGGGCGACGCTCGACCAGGTCTCCGCCGATGGGGTGCCCTGCCCGGCCGACTACCGGATTCCAGACACCTCACGCCGGGTGGTCGATTTCATCCTGTCCACGGTCCGGCGGCACCACGACTGGGCGGGCATCCGGCGTCGAAAGTGAGGTGACGACGATGGAACTGCGGATGCCCAGTTCATTACGCAACCGCTGGACCCGAGCGGTGGCACTGGTTGCCATACTGGCCCTGCTGGTGATCGCCGGCGCCGGCGTCGGCGGTTGGCTCTACCTTCGTTCGTTCGATTCCGACATCCGGCGCGTCGACGCCTTCGAGCGCATCCCCGCCGAGCAGCGACCGGCGCCGGATGAGGCTCTCAACTTCCTCGTGATCGGTACGGACCAGGCTGAACAGCCCGGGGCGGCGCAACGTAGCGACAGCATTCTTCTGGTGCACGTCCCGCCGAGCCAGGACCGGGCGTACGTCATCTCCATCCCCCGTGACACCTGGGTCAACGTCCCCACGGCCAGCCCGGGGGACCAACCCAGGAACGCCAAGATCAATGCTGCCTACGCCTGGGGTGGCGCACCGCTGCTCGTACGAGCCGTCGAGAAATTCACAGGTGTCCGGGTCGACCACGTCGCAGTCGTGGACTTCGCCGGGTTCGCTCAGATCATCGACGGGCTCGGCGGGATCGACGTCGTCGTCGACGCGCCGTTCAGGTCCATTGCCGCGGGCGGTGCCGTCCTTCCTCCGGGTACGCACCGGATGAACGGCGCGGTCGCCCTGGAGTACGCCCGTGAGCGCTACCAGTTCGCCGATGGCGACTTCAGCCGGATCCGTCACCAACAGGCGATCTTTACCGCCGTGCTACAGGAGGTGACCCGCGCGGGCATCCTGGTCGAACCGGCTCGCCTCAACACCTTCCTGCGAGGACTCGCGGGTGCCGTGCAACTCGACGCGAATCTGGCCGTCGGGGACACCGCCTGGCGTCTGCGCAAGATCAGGGCCGACCGGGTGGCGACGCTGACCAGTCCCACCGCCGGAGTGGGCATGATCGGTGACGAGAGCGTCGTCCTACCGAACCGACCCGCCGCCGCCGAGCTGTACCAGGCGGTCAAGAACGACGAGTTGGATCACTGGTTGATGGAGAATCCGCAGTAGTCATCGCACCAGCCACTGCTGGGTTCGTGGCCCGGCCGCTGCGTGCGCGGAAGGTCAGGCGCGTAGGCGATCGAAGAACTCGCCGAGGGCGACGGCGTGGACGCGGTAGTCGAGGGACTTCAGCGCCCGCTCCCGCGCCGCCACCCGAAGCTGCGCCCGGTCCCCATCACTGAGCCGCGCCGCAGCGCGGAGCGTCTGCGTCACGCTCTCCACGGAGTAGTCGGGACAGACCAGCCCCTCCACCCCGTGGTGGAGATACTCGGCCATGTCGCCGGTGAGATTCGCGATCACCGGAACCCCGTTGGCGAGACTCTCGCAGAACTTCGTGGAGAAGCCCGCGTTGGAGGCCCGCTCCGGCCGGCGTAGCAGCACGGTGAAGTCGGCCTGCTGCACCGCGAACGGAACCTCGTGCTGTGCCAGCCGTCCCAGTGCGCGTACGTTGGCGGGCAGCGCCCCACCGATCAGCGCACGTACCTCGTCGGGAGACGGGCCGAGGATGCGCAGCTCGACCGGTGCCTGCGCGCAGTGTGCTCGCTGCGCGGCGAGCACCACGTGGGAGAGCAGGTCCTTGTTGTTCCGGCCGGGATTTCCCGCGTAGGCGATGACGAGTGCGGCTCCACGTCGACGCTTCGGGGCAAGGAGAGGGAGATTCGCGACGTCCACCGTCGACGGTACCCGCACCACCGCCCGGACGCGCGCCTCGTAGTACTCGGTGAGCAGGGCGCTGATGGCGATGATGCCGTCGCAGCGCGGGTAGTGATGCCGCAGCGCCAGCTTCATGCTCGCGTTCAACGGCCCGAACCTGCCACCCCTGACGTAGCGTCCGTTGTACCAGTCCACCACGTCGGCCACCAGCGGCACCCGGTGCCGGGTGCACCAGCGGATGAGCTGGTGGGCGTACTGCGCCTGCCCGCCGTGCAGAAGCACGTGCGACGGTTTCGTCGGCTGCTCCTCCAGCCAACGCACCGTGCGTCGGCCCCACGTGACGAAGGCCCGCACCGAGACGCGGAGCAGGCCCGCACCGGCCGCTGGTGCCTCACCGAGGCCCACGTGGGACACGGTGCCCGGCCCGTCGAAGCCGGGCACCGGCGTCGGTACGCGCGGCTGCGCGTCGCCACTGGCCACCACCACCTGCTGACCGGCGGCCGCCAACGAGCCGACTAGGCCGAAGACCCGGCGGGAACTCGCGTCGCCCCAGGGAAACAGGAACGGGCCGACGCAGGCGATCCACTCTCCTGAGCGCTTCACGCTTCTTCCCTCGTCCCGCTCGGTGTGCGGCTCGATCGCGCGGCCCGTCGGAGTACCTCGGCGAACCGCCTCGCCACCCGCTCCCGGCGGTGATGGCGCTCGGCGTGCGCCCGACCGTTGCGTCCGTACTCGTGCCAGGAGGACGAGTCGAGACACAGCTTCCACAGCTGCTCGGTCACCATCTCCGGCTCAGGTGTGCCGACCACGATTCCGGCGCCGGCCGTCTGGATGTACGCCATCGAGGCGAGTTCGTGCGGTCCGTGCCCGAAGATGGGCCGGCCGGCGGCGAGGTACTGCGGGATCTTGGTGGACACCGAATAGCGGGTGTAGCGTCGGGTGTCCTCGGCGAAGCTCTCGACGTGCACCAGAATGTCCGCTGCCGCGAGCACGGCGGGCACCTCGTGACTGGCCAGCGACCGCCCGAAGTGCACGCCGGGATACCCGGCGAACTCGCGACCGTAGCGCTCGGCGTCCTCGGCCGGACAGTGCACGGTGAGCCGGACCGGGGTGGCCGCGGTGCTGATCGATGCCGCACTTGCCGCGATGTTGAGCAGCGACCGCCAGCGACCCAGATGCAGCGCTCCGACATAGACGAGGTTCGTCGGTCGGTCCGGCTCCGGTGCCACCGGCGGCTGCGGGGCGGAGAAGAACTCCGCGTCCACCGAGTTCGTGAAGATGTCGAACGGGATGCCGTACCGGCGCTGGTACTCCTCGGCCATCGGCTCGCTGATCGCCATGCCGCAGGGGGCGAGCCCGACGAGGTCACGGACCGCGGCGTGCAGCCGTGACGCCGCGACGCCCCCCAACTCGCGGCGGCCGTACAGGGTCGCCGGCCAGTCGTCGGTGAAGTGCGGAACCATCGGCACCCCGCAGAGCCGGGCGGCGCGGGCGGCCAACCGGGTCAATCGGACACTGCCGAGCATCGAGTAGACCACGTCGGGCCGGTACTGCCGCACCCAGCGTTCGACCCGCGGCGGAAGGTTCAGCGGGCTGAGGTCGCCAAGCGCAACGAGATGCGAGTACCAGTTCGCGACAGTGGTCCGGCGGTCGGCGACATCGCGGACCGCGGTGAGTGCCGGCATGCTCTGCACCGGGCCGGTGCCGTTCCAGCCAAGCATCCGTAGCGCGAGATACTGCGGACGCGGGTAGTGCTCGCGGGGCGGAAAATGCAGGAAGTCTTCGCATACCTCCGTCGACGGCTCGGTGCCGGAGGTGTATATCTGCGCCAGCCGGTCCTTCGGCCACCCGTGGAACAGGTTGGACAAGGTGATCGTCGTGCCGGTGGAGCGGTCGAACGGCATGTGCCCGACGACCAGTACCTTGGGAAACCTGTCTACGTGTGACGAGTCGTCACGATGCTGTATCAACACAGATCACCTTTCGAATGTTCGGGTAGTGCCCGGGACGCCAGTGCGCGGCGATAGCCGTGTACCGCCGCCGGGACGACCGTCAGCAGGTAGCAGGCCGCGCCGACGTACGGCACGGCGGAAATCCCAAACCACTGCGCGCCGTACCATTTGCCGACGAGCGACAGGCCGAGGTAGGCGGCGTAGCCGATCAGTTGCGGGCGGACGACTCCGGCGGCGTTCTGCACCATGAACATCGGCGAGGTGGCTGCCACGATCAGCCACCACAGGGCCAGGCCCGGCAACAGCCACCGGTCGCCCACCAGCGGCACCGACAACCACGTGGCGAACAGCCACTCACCCCACAGGACCAGAGCGGCGGCGGGCAGCAGCACGATGACCGTGGACACCAGTGTCATCCGCCGCGAAGTCCGGCGGACCCAGCTCACCCGCCCGGCGGCGAGCGCTTCGCCGTGTGCCGGCCAGAACGGCTGATTCACCAGCATCACGATCACGCCGAGTTGGATGAACAGCCGGGCCGGAACCGCGTACGCGGTGACCTCGGCGAGGCCCTGTGCGTGCGCGATGATCAGGCTGTCCGCGTTGTCCGCGATGGTCATCAGGATCGTGACGACGCCGAACAAACCGCTGATCTTCAGCAGTTGTCGGCCGATGGTCGGGTCCAGGGCCTGCCATGTCGGGGCGAGCTGGGGCAGCTTGCGGCCGAAGGTCCAGCCGGTGTTCACGATGTTGACCAGCACCGGGCCGGTGACGGCGGCGGCGACGACCACGACAGCGGGGCTGTCGATGTGCACCGCTCCGAGGGCCAGCGGCAGCGACGATGCCGCTCCGGCAGCCTGCCAGAGGTTGCTTGTCGCTCCCAGCCGGTAGGCGAACTGGATCCGGTTGACAAGTGCCAGGGGCATGTTCAGCAGGAAGGCGGTCAGGCAGGTCAGGGTCAACGCCCGCGCATCGGCGGCTGCGATCGAGGTCGGCGCGTTGAAGACGGTTCGCCAGGGAACCAGCCCCGAGGTGAGCCACAGCACGGCGCAGCCGCTCAGGGCGATGCCAGTCACCATCGCGTACGCGCTGGTGATGTAGCGGCGGGCCAGCCGACTGTCACCACTGGCGCAACATGGCGCCAGCCGGGTGAGCAGGCCGTTACCGAGCCCCAGGTCGGCGAAGGCAGCCATGCCGGTAAGCGCGATCACTGCCATCCACAGCCCGTACAGATCAGGGCCGAGATACGACAGCGTCACCGGGATCAACGCCAGCGGGACGATGGCGCTGACCACGCGTCCGATCACGGCGGTGGCTATCCAGGAAGCGACCGCCGGAGCCGGTGGCCGGCCGGTCGAACGTCCGGGGGTCTTCGCGTGCCCTGACGTGTTCGGGGCAGGGGACACGCCGACCGCACCGGCGGCTGGAATGCCCGGCGGCCCGCCGGGCGCGAGGTCGGGCCTAGACAAGGCGGTCACCCGGTAGTGGGGAAAGGCGCAGGGCAGGGCGCCGTTCCACGCCTTTGAGACGTGGCGCTCCCCGCGTTACCCCGATAACCCCCATATTGGATAAAGCGTACTATTGGTCGCACAAGGGATGTGTCGATACGGATTCGATGGCCGGGCAGGCTCGACCCACTGATCCCGCCCGTCGCAGCGGCGCACTAGTCTGGGCCGTCCCCGACCACGCCGGTCGTCCGACTGGTCATCGCGGGCCGCCGGTCAGGCCGCGCGGAGCCAGAGGGCGCCCAGGGGCGGCACGCGGAGCGC
The DNA here is from genome assembly GCF_027497175.1 of Verrucosispora sp. WMMD573. Taxonomy (NCBI): domain Bacteria; kingdom Bacillati; phylum Actinomycetota; class Actinomycetes; order Micromonosporales; family Micromonosporaceae; genus Micromonospora; species Verrucosispora sp. WMMD573. The sequence continues at coordinate 3,450,635 of NZ_CP114901.1, forward strand.
CACCGAGGCGGGTTGGCCGTGCCAGGGGACATCCTCGGCGTGCACCGTGCCCAGGTTGCCGACACCGGAGCCGCCGTAGTGGTGGGCGTCGGTGTTCAGCACCTCCGCCCAGGCGCCGGCCGCCGGCAACCCGATCCGGTAGTCCTCCAGCGGCAGCGCGGAGAAGTTCGCCACGCAGACCACTGTCGCCCCGTCGGGTGCGATCCGGACGAACGAGATGGTGTTGTTGGCGACGTCGTCTCCGGCGAGCCAGCGGAAACCGGCGGGGGAGGTGTCCTGCGCCCACAGCGCCGGGGTGTCCCGGTAGACCCGGTTCAGGTCGCCCACCAGGTGTTGCACACCGGCCCGCGCCGGATCGTGCAGCAGGTACCAGTCGAGGCCGCGTTCCTCGCTCCACTCCCGGTCGTCGGCCAGCTCGCAACCCATGAACAACAACTGCTTGCCCGGATGCGCCCACATGTACGCCAGCAGCACGCGGACGTTCGCCAGCCGCTGCCAGGTGTCGCCGGGCATCTTGCTCACCAGCGAGCCCTTGCCGTGCACCACCTCGTCGTGGCTGATCGGCAGCGTGTAGTTCTCGCTCCAGGCGTACGCCAGGGAGAAGGTGAGCTGATGGTGGTGGTGCTGCCGGTAGATCGGGTCCTTCGAGGTGTAGAGCAGGGTGTCGTGCATCCAGCCCATGTTCCACTTGAACCCGAAGCCGAGCCCGCCGTCGCTTGTCGCCCGGGTCACCCCCGGCCAGGCGGTGGACTCCTCGGCGATCATCATCACCCCGGAGTGATGCTTGTAGACCGTCGCGTTGACCTCCTGCATGAACGCGATGGCTTCCAGGTTCTCCCGGCCGCCGTGCACGTTCGGCGCCCACTGCCCGTCCTGGCGGGAGTAGTCCAGGTAGAGCATCGAGGCGACCGCGTCCACCCGCAGCCCGTCGACGTGGAACTCCTCCAGCCAGTACAGCGCGTTGGCGACCAGGAAGTTGCGCACCTCCCGGCGGCCGAAGTCGAAGACGTAGGTGCCCCAGTCGGGGTGCTCACCCCGGCGCGGGTCGGGATGCTCGTAGAGCGGGGTGCCGTCGAACCGCGCGAGGGCCCACTCGTCCTTCGGGAAGTGCGCCGGCACCCAGTCCAGGATCACCCCGATCCCGGCGGCGTGCAGCCGGTCCACCAGGTACCGGAAGTCGTCGGGGTCGCCGAACCGGGCCGTCGGGGCGAAGTAGCCGGTCACCTGGTAGCCCCACGAGCCGCCGAACGGGTGCTCCATCACCGGCAGGAACTCCACGTGGGTGAAGCCCAGCTCCACCACGTACGCGGTCAACTGCTCGGCCAACTCCCGGTAGCCCAGGCCGGGCCGCCATGAGCCCAGGTGCACCTCGTACACGCTCATCGGCTCCTGGTGCGGCTGTCGCCGCGACCGTCGGCCCAGCCACTGGGCGTCGGACCACTCGAACGTCGACCGGTGCACCACCGAAGCGGTGGCCGGCGGCACCTCCGCGTACGCCGCGAGGGGATCGGCCTTGTCCCGCCAGTACCCGTCCGCGCCCAGCACGCGGTACTTGTACCGGCTGCCGGCGGTGGCGCCGGGCACGAAGATCTCCCACACGCCGGTCGAGCCGAGCGAGCGCATCGGCCAGCCGTCGTCGGGTGCCCAGCCGGTGAGGTCGCCGACCAGCCGCACGCCCCGGGCGTTGGGTGCCCACACCGCGAACGCCACCCCGCCGTCGAGGACCCGGGCGCCAAGCGCCTCCCACAGCCGTTCGTGTCGGCCCTCAGCGATCAGGTGCAGGTCCAGCTCGCCGAGGGTGGGCGGGAAACGGTACGGGTCGTCGTGGCGCGCCCCGTCGACGTCGAGCCGGTAGTCGAGCACCTCGCCGGGGACGGTGGCCTCGAACAGACCGACGTCGTGCACCCGCTTCATCGGGTGCCGCTCCTCGCCGACCAGCACACTCACGTCGCCCGCGTTCCGGCGCAGGGTGCGGATCACCGTACGTCCGCCGGCCGGGTGCGCGCCGAGCACGGCGTGCGGGTCATGGATCTCCCCGGAAATCAGCTGGTCCATCGGGCGTCGTCCTTCTGAGCGGGAGCGGTGGGTGCGGTGCCGCCCGACAGGTCGGTGGGCACGTCCTGGACGGTGAGGGTGACCGGCTCGGTGCCGCCCTGACCCGGCGTCCCGGCTTCTGTCGGCCCGCCCGCGGCCGGGCCGGTCGACGGCGACGCCGCAGCGACCGGCCGCAGGGTGAGCACGTGCGCGGGTTGCAGGTACGGGTCGAGCCGGACCGCGTTGCGCTGCCCCCAGTCGTAGCGGGCGCCGGTCAGCTCGTCATGCACGGTGAACCGGTCATGCCAGTCCAGGCCCAGCGCCGGCATGTCCAGGGTGGTGTTGCCCCACTGCACTGTGTGCGAGTCGAACGAGCAGATCACCAGCACCGTGTTGCCGGTCTCCGGATCGTGCTTGGACCAGCACAGCAGGGCCGGGTTGTCGATGTCGTGGAAGACCAGGTTGCGCAGCCGGCGCAGGGCCGGATTCTCCCGGCGTACCCGGTTGAGGGTGGCGATGAACGGCGCCAGCGAGCGGCCCCGCGCCTCGGCGCCGGCCCAGTCCCGGGGTCGTAGCTCGTACTTCTCGTTGTCGAGGTACTCCTCCGCGCCGGGGCGCGCCACGTGCTCGAACAGTTCGTAGCCGGCGTACATGCCCCAGGAGGGGGAGAGCAGCGCGGCCAGCACCGCCCGGATCTTGAACATCGGCGGCCCGCCGTGCTGCAACGAGGCGTGCAGGATGTCCGGCGTATTGGGCCAGAAGTTCGGTCGCATGTAGTCGGCCGCCGCGACCAACTCCGTGCAGTACTCGCGCATCTCGGCGGCCGAGGTCCGCCAGGTGAAGTACGTGTACGACTGGGTGAAGCCGACCTTGGCCAGTCCGTGCATCATCGCCGGCCGGGTGAACGCCTCGGCGAGGAAGAGCACGTCCGGGTCGACCCGCTTGACCTCCCAGATCAGCCAGTGCCAGAAGTCGACAGGCTTGGTGTGCGGGTTGTCCACCCGGAAGATCTTCACGCCCTCGCCGACCCAGTGCCGTACCACCCGCAGCACCTCGGCGCGGATGCCGTCCGGGTCGTTGTCGAAGTTCAGCGGGTAGATGTCCTGGTACTTCTTCGGCGGGTTCTCCGCGTACGCGATGCTGCCGTCGGCCCGGGTGGTGAACCACTCCGGGTGCTCGGTCACCCACGGGTGATCCGGGGCGCACTGCAACGCCAGGTCCATCGCCACCTCCAGGCCGTGTTCGGCGGCGGCGGCAACGAAGTCCCGGAAGTCCTCCGGCGTACCCAGATCGGGGTGGATGGCGTCGTGCCCGCCCTCGGCCGCGCCGATCGCCCACGGCGAACCCGGGTCGTCCGGGCCGGCGAGCAAACTGTTGTTCGGGCCCTTGCGGTTGACCCGGCCGATCGGGTGGATCGGCGGCAGGTACAGCACGTCGAAGCCCATCGCCGCGACACCCGGCAGCCGCTCGGTGGCGGTGACGAAGGTGCCGGAGCGGGCCGGCGCGTCGACGGTCGCCGGGACCGCTCCCTCGGACCGGGGGAAGAACTCGTACCAGGCGGAGAAGAGGGCCCGCTCGCGGTCCACCCACAGGCGGTACTCCTCGCCGGTGGTGACCAGCTCCCGGACCGGGTGCGCCCAGAGCAGGTCGGCCAGCTCCAACGCCGGACTCACCCGCTGCGGCAGCGGCCGGGCGACATCGGCCAGGGCCTTCGCGGCCGTCTTGAGGCGGGGCCGATCGGGCTTCGGCACCAGTTTGGTGGCGGCGCTCAGCACGCGTACGCCCTCGGCCAGGTCGTTGGCCAGCTCGGCCGGCCCCTGGCCGGCGGCGACCTTCTTGGTGACCGCGTTGTGCCAGGTCAGGTAGGGGTCACTGAACGCCTCCACGGTGAACATCCACTCGCCCACCGCGTCCGGCACGATGCTGGCGTGCCACCTGTCCTGGCCGGGCTCACCCGGACGCATCCGGGTGAACGGGCGGGCCACCCCGTCCGGGCCGAGCCACACCACGTTGCAGCCGAGCGCGTCGTGCCCCTCGCGGTAGGCGCGCGCCGACACCGGCACCACCTCGCCGACCACCGCACGGGCCAGGTAGCGACCGCAGGAGACGACGGGGGAGACGTCTTCGATCGGGAACCGTCCGCTCACCGCCCCAACCTACTGCCCGAGATCCTCTCGCGCTCGGCTGACCGCAGTTGCTCCGTCGTTGATCCACTGATCCCCGCACTTTCGGGGATGGTGCTGCCTCCGCGCCGATCGACGCAGCACCATCCCCGTAGTTGCTCGTCGCCACGGCACCCTGGGTCGGTCGTCTTGCGTCCGAAGTTCTGAGGGCGTATCCGGCTGCTGACACGTATCGTTCGTATTACGTGATACGCGGAGGCGCCATGAGGCTCAACAGCAAGGGGCAGGTCACCATCCCGGCTGCGCTGCGCGCCCGGTACGGCCTGCACGAGGGCGACGAGGTCGACGTGATCGAGGACGGCGGTGCGCTCCGGATCGTCCGGGTGAGCGGCGCGGAGAGTCGAGGGCAGCGCCTGGTGCGACACATGCGCGGGCGCGGTGGCACGAAGCAGACCGCCGGCATGTCCACCGACGACCTCATGGAGTTGCTGCGTGGGGACTGATCGACTCCGCGCCGTCGCCCACCGGCCCGTTGACTCGGCCACGACCCTTGTCGACACGAACGTGCTGCTCGACATCCTCACCGACGACGCCCGGTGGTCGAACTGGTCCAGCGAGTCACTGGCCGAGGCACGGGATAACGGGGCCCTGGTGATCAACCCCATTGTGTACGCCGAGGTGTCGGTCCGTTTCGAGCGCATCGAGGACCTCGACGAGGCGCTGCCGGCCGGTGACTTCCTTCGGGAGGAACTCCCGTATGCGGCCGGTTTCCTCGCGGGTAAGGCGTACGCGAGTTACCGCGCGCAGGGCGGCACCAAGAGGTCGCCGATAGCCGACTTCTACATCGGGGCCCACGCGGCCGTGTGCGGATACCGTCTGCTCACCCGCGACGGGGCCCGGTACCGGACGTACTTCCCGAAGCTAAAGTTGATCAGCCCGGCCGGTTGATCGCGCTACTTCAGCAGGGAGCGGTAGAGGTCTAGGGTGCGGGCGGCTACGGCGTCCCAGGAGAAGTGTTCGACAGCGCGGTGCCGGCCGGCCCGGCCGAGCGCGGCGGCGCGTTCGGGTGCGGCCAGCAGCTCGTTGAGGCGGGCCGCCAGGTCGGCCTCGAAGCGCGCCGGGTCGACGGGCGTGCCGTCGAGGCCGGCCTGGTCGAGCGGGACCAGTAGGCCGGTCTCGCCGTCGGCGACCACCTCGGGGATGCCGCCGGTGGCGGTGGCCACCACCGCCGTCTCGCAGGCCATCGCCTCCAGGTTGACGATGCCCATCGGCTCGTACACCGACGGGCAGACGAAGATGGTTGCGTGGGTGAGCACCTGGATCACCTCGGACTTGGGCAGCATCTCCGCCACCCAGATCACCCCCGTCCGGCTCGCCCGCAGCTCGGCGACCAGGCCCGCCACCTCGGCGGCGATCTCCGGGGTGTCCGGCGCGCCGGCCAGCAGCACCAGCTGGGTGTCCGCCGGCAGCTCGTGGGCGGCCCGCAGCAGGTGCGGCAGGCCCTTCTGCCGGGTGATCCGCCCGACGTAGACCACGCTGGGCAGGGCCGGGTCGATGCCGAGTCGCGCCAGCACATCCGTGCCCGGATCCGGGGCGTACTGCGCGGTGTCGATGCCGTTGTAGATCACGTGCACCCGGTCCGGATCCACCGACGGGTACGCGGCCAACACGTCCCGACGCATCCCCGCGCTGACCGCCACGATCGCGTCGGCCGACTCGTACGCCGTGCGCTCGCACCACGAGGAGAGCGCGTAGCCGCCGCCGAGCTGCTCGGCCTTCCACGGCCGCAGCGGCTCCAGGCTGTGCGCGGTCGCCACGTGCGGGACCCCGTAGAGCAGCTTCGCGGTGTGCCCGGCCAGGTTCGCGTACCAGGTGTGGCTGTGCACCACGTCGGCGCCGGCACACCCGGCGGCCATCTCCAGGTCCACTCCCATGGTCCGCAGCGCGGCGTTCGCGCCGGTCAGGGCCGCCGGTTCGGCGTACGCCCGAACCCCCGGCTCGGTACGCGACGCGCCGAAGCAGTGCACCCGCACGTCGGTGATCCGGCGCAGCTCCCGGGCCAGGTACTCGACGTGCACCCCGGCGCCGCCGTACACCTCCGGCGGGTACTCCCGGGTCAGCAGGTCCACGCGCAGCCGTGCGGAGTCGGTCATGCCCGGCACCCTAGTGCAGAATGCGGTGCCGCACCCGGCCGCGGAACTGTCCCGTACGAGTGGTGAACCGGCAGCGGTATGGATAGCGTCTGTTCATGGCTGCCAAGGTGCTCGCGATCGTCCTGGCCGGCGGAGAGGGCAAGCGCCTGATGCCGCTGACCACGGACCGGGCCAAGCCGGCCGTCCCGTTCGGCGGGATGTACCGCATGGTCGACTTCGTCCTCTCCAACCTGGCCAACGCCGGCTATCTGAAGATCGTCGTGTTGACCCAGTACAAGTCCCACTCCCTCGACCGACACATCACCAAGACCTGGCGGATGTCGACGCTGCTCGGCAACTACGTCACGCCGGTGCCCGCGCAGCAGCGTCGTGGCCCCTGGTGGTTCGCCGGCTCGGCCGACGCGATCTACCAGAGCTTCAACCTGATCTACGACGAGCAGCCCGACTACGTGATCGTCTTCGGCGCCGACCACATCTACCGGATGGACCCCCGGCAGATGGTGGAGGACCACATCGCCTCCGGCGCCGGGGTGACCGTCGCCGGCATCCGGCAGCCGCTGTCGACGGCCGACCAGTTCGGTGTCATCGAGGTCGGCGAGGACGGCCGACGGATCCGGGCCTTCCGGGAGAAGCCCACCGACGCCGTCGGCCTGCCCGACTCGCCCGACGAGATCTACGCCTCGATGGGCAACTACGTTTTCACCACCCGGGCGCTCATCGACGCGGTCGAACGCGACGCCGACGACAAGACCAGCAAGCACGACATGGGCGGCAGCATCATCCCGATGCTTGTCGAGCGCGGCGAGGCAAACGTCTACGACTTCCGCGACAACGAGGTGCCCGGCAGCACCGACCGGGACCGCGGCTACTGGCGCGACGTCGGGACGCTCGACTCGTTCTACGACGCCCACATGGACCTGATCAACGTCCACCCGGTGTTCAACCTCTACAACTTCGACTGGCCGATCTACACCGAGCAGCCGCCGTTCCCGCCGGCCAAGTTCGTGCACCAGTGGGGTGAGCGGGTCGGTCGGGCGGTCGCCTCGATGGTCTCGCCCGGGGCGGTGATCTCCGGTTCCCTGGTGGAGAACTCGATCGTCTCGCCCAAGGTCAAGGTGCACTCGTGGGCCCACGTGGACGGCTGCGTACTCATGGAAGGTGTCGAGATCGGCCGGCACGCGGTGGTCCGCCGGGCCATCCTCGACAAGAACGTCTACGTTCCCGAGGGTGCCGAGATCGGCGTGGACCTGGAACGGGACCGGCAGCGCTACACGGTCTCCGACAACGGCATCGTGGTCATCGGCAAAGGACAGAAGGTAGAACCGTGAGTAGTCATCCCCGTGCCGGCCAGCCCGCCGAGCCCGCCGACCTGGTCGACGTACCACGGCTGGTGACCGCCTACTACGCCGAGCATCCCGATCCAACCGACCCGGCGCAGCAGGTCTCCTTCGGCACCTCCGGGCACCGCGGGTCGAGCCTGCGTAACGCCTTCAACTCCGACCACATCCTCGCCGTCACCCAGGCGCTCTGCGACTACCGACGGGAGCAGGGCGTCGACGGCCCACTCTTCCTCGGTCGGGACACCCACGCGCTGTCCACGCCGGCCACCGTCGACGCCCTGGAGGTGCTCGCCGCCAACGAGGTCACCGTGCTGCTGGACAGCCGGGACGGCTTCACTCCCACCCCGGCGGTGTCGCACGCCATCCTCACCCACAACCGGGGACGCACCGCCGGCCTCGCCGACGGCATCGTGATCACCCCGTCGCACAATCCACCCGACGACGGCGGATTCAAGTACAACCCGACCCATGGCGGCCCCGCCGACTCCGACGTCACGAAATGGATCCAGGACCGCGCGAACGCCATCCTCGCCGCCGGGCTCAAGGAGGTGCGCCGCATCCCGTACGCGCGGGCCCGCGCCGCCGACACCACCGACACGTACGACTTCCTGGGCGCGTACGTCGACGACCTGCCGGCGGTGCTCGACCTCGACGCGATCCGCGCCGCCGGGGTCCGCATCGGCGCCGACCCGCTCGGCGGTGCCAGCGTCGACTACTGGGGCGAGATCGCCGACCGGCACCGGCTCGACCTGAGCGTGGTCAACCCGACCGTCGACCCGACCTGGCGGTTCATGACCCTCGACGGCGACGGCAAGATCCGGATGGACTGCTCGTCGCCGAACGCGATGGCCTCGCTGATCGCCAGGCGTACCGACTACCAGGTGGCCACCGGAAACGACGCCGACGCCGACCGGCACGGCGTCGTCACCCCCGACGCCGGGCTGATGAACCCCAACCACTACCTCGCCGTCGCCATCGCCCACCTGTTCCGCACCCGGGACCAGTGGGGGCCCGACGCGGCGGTCGGCAAGACCCTGGTCTCCTCGTCCATGATCGACCGGGTCGCCGCCGACCTCGGCCGCCCGCTGCTGGAGGTGCCGGTCGGCTTCAAGTGGTTCGTGCCCGGCCTGCTCGACGGCGCGGTCGGCTTCGGCGGCGAGGAGAGTGCCGGCGCGTCCTTCCTGCGCCGGGACGGCGGCACCTGGACCACCGACAAGGACGGCATCCTGCTCTGCCTGCTCGCCGCCGAGATCATCGGGGCGACCGGGCGCACGCCCAGCGAGCACTGGGCCGAGCTGGCCGACCGGTTCGGCGCTCCCGCGTACGCCCGCATCGATGCACCCGCCACCCGGGAGCAGAAGGCCGTGCTCGGCAAGCTCTCTCCGGAGCAGGTCAAGGCGACCGAGCTGGCCGGCGAACCGATCACCGCGACGCTGACCACGGCCCCCGGCAACGGTGCTCCGATCGGCGGCCTCAAGGTGACCACCGAGTCGGGCTGGTTCGCCGCCCGCCCGTCCGGCACCGAGGACGTCTACAAGATCTACGCCGAGTCCTTCCAGGGCCCCGACCACCTGACCCGGGTGCAGCAGGAAGCTCAGGCCCTGGTCACCGACGTGCTCGGCAGCGCCTGAGGTCGTCGTGGAAGCGCGGGCCAGCGACCGGCCCTCGCCGCCCGGTCGGCTACCACTCCGCCGGGTCGGGGCGGCGTCCAAGCCGCGGTGCCGGGTGTGGTGACCGTGGGTGACCACACCCGGCTAGCCCTGTCACAGGCTGTTGGGGCCGATCGACGTGGGGCGGAAGGTGTGCTCCCGACCGCAGTAGTCCGGCACGGTGCTGGGCCTGTCGAGCGATGTCCGGCAGACCTGGATCACCACGCGTTCGATGCCCACCGCCGAGACGTCGGAGCCGAGAACGAAGTCGAACCGCAGAGCTCCGTTGTCCACCCGCTGCGCTGCCCGGTCGATCGGACGTTCGCCCGCGTACGCGACGTAGCTGGCGATTGTGTATCGACGGTCGTCGCGGCAGGCGATCGGCTCGTTGGCGCTGGGCCGGTCCACGACGACGCCGGTCAGCCGCACGGCCTTGGTGGGCGCGGTGGAACGCCACTCCAGGACGCCTTCGGTGTAGCCGTAGGTGCAGTTGTCTCCGGAGGGGACGGAGAAGCGCTGGGAGATCGGGCTGGCGGCTGCGCTGCCGGCCATGACGGTGGTGGCGAGAAGCGCGGCGGCGAGGACGGTCGCCGCCCGCAGGAGTGCGCGGGTCATGTGCCTCCTTCCAGACTGATCCGGCGCGGTGGTGGGGTCGGGCGGGGGAGGGTCGCGACAAGGGGCCCGATCGGGACGGCCACCGACACCGGTTGCGGACGTAGTTAAGGCTATCGATTTATGCGGGGAAAGTCAGCCGCCGTGACGCCGGATCAGCGCGGAGGGGGCATCTCGCGGCGGCCGAGCTGACGGCGCAGGTTCTCGGGGAGCAGTTCGCGGAGCTGCTCCGGCAGCAGCGGCAGGTCGAGCAGGCTCAGCTTGAGCTGGCTGCGTTCCTGGTAGCGGCGCGGGTCGAGGCGGACCACCAGGCCCGCGTCGGTGCGGTAGCCGATGTCCACCGCGCCGGAGGTCGACCCGTCCCGGATGACCTGCCCGTCCACCTCGATCGCGACCGGCGCTGACCCGGGACGCAGTTCCAGCCGGACCCGTTCGTCGGAGGAGAGCACCACCGATCGCGAGATGCCGGACATCGGCGCGCTGGGGGTGATCACCACGGCGCGCGTCGCGGGGGAGATCAGCGGCCCGCCGGCGGCGTAACTGTAGGCGGTCGACCCACTGGGGGTGCTCACCACCAACGCGTCACAGCGGTAGTAGCCGTACTGCTGCCCGTTCACCGCCAGGGTCGCGCTGACGAAACCCTGCCCGGGTCGGCGGATCAGCGCGATGTCGTTGAACGCCACCACGTCGTCGCCGCACACGTCGCAGGCCAGACAGCTGTGCGACTCGACGGTGTACTCGCCGGCCAGCAGCCGATCCAGCGCCGCCGGCAGCTCCGGCGGCTCCACCTCCACCAGAAACCCCAGCTTGCCCAGGTGTACGCCGAGCACCGGCTTCGGATCCGGCACGGCCGCCCGCAGCGCACCGAGCATGGTGCCGTCCCCGCCGATGCTGACCAGCATGTCCGCCCCGGCCGCGAGCTGGTCCTCCGGTACCGGGCGGACGGACTCGGGCACCCGCTGCCGGTCCTGCTCGCGTACCGTCAGGGCCACCTCGTGCCGCGCGGCCCAGGCGGCGATGGTGTCCACCACCGGGGACACGTCCCGGGTGGGGTGCAGTACCAGCCCGAGCCGGATGCGGTCCATACCGACAGCTCATCACAGTCCGGACGCCCCACATGCCGGTACGCGGCAAGGCGCGCCGGCGGTGTCCCGACCGCCGGCGCGCCCTGGACCGCCGCTACCGGCGCGGTCGGCCCGTCAGCTGGGTCAGCGAGCGGGCGACCAACTCGTCACGGGCCGCCGGTGCCAATCCCTCCAGCCCGAAGCCCAGGTAGACGGTGTCCTTGGTGACCACCGCCGCGCCCTCCTCGAACGCCTGCTGGCTGCGCGACCAGTCGTTGGCAGCCGCCGGGGCGGACCCCTCCGGCGGACCGGCCACCGTCCAGCCACCGAGGTCCGTCTCGAACGACGTCTCGGCGACGGTGGCCCCATCCACCACGACCCGGGTGTCGTCGACGAACAGGCCGAGACCCTGGGTGGCCCAGTCGCTGGCGTAGCTGATGGAGACCTCCACCTGCCCGCCCGCGTACCCGGACAGGTCGGCCACGAACTCCTTCCAGCCGTTGGAGGTGCCGGTCGCTGCGTGCCACTGGCCGGTGCTGCCGGTCGGCGAACAGTCCGCGGCCTGGTAATGGGCGAGGAACGGGTGCAGTTGAGCCACCCAGCCGGAGGCGCAGCTGTCCCCGGTCTCCTGGGTGGTCAGGCCACCGGCGTCCGGCAGGGTGGTCCAGTTGTCGGTGCCGACCGCACGCGCCTCGACGAACATGAAGTCCCAGTTGGTCTCGATGTCGAACGAGGTATGGAAGCTCAGTTCGGCGCTGCTCGCCCCGGTCAGGTCCACCGTCCGGGTGAGCCGCTTGTACGACTCGTCGGACTGCCCGCTGAACAGGTACCACTCACCCGTACGCGGGTCGAACGGCGCCCCGCCCGGACGCCCCCAACCCACCGGTGCGGAGCTGGTGAACTGCGGGAACTGGGCCGGCGGCAGGAAGCTCGACGTGGTCAGGAACGACGCGGTGTGGTCCTGGTTGCCCGCCGAGCCGTCGGCGTTGAGCGCCCCGGCGAATCCGGCGAACGCTCCATCGTCGCCCCGGACCGGGTACGGCTGCCCGTCGGGCGAGGTGCCGCCGTCGCTGACGTAGTTGTAGGCCCCCAGCCAGTACTGCTGGAAGTCGTTAAGCAGCGGCAGGCAGTTCGGATCGTTCGCGTTCGTGCACTCCGGCGGGGCGTCCGGCAGGTAGCCGTACGAACCGTTGGCCGCCTGGGCGTACAGCGCGTACTTGCCACTGACCAGCAGCTTGCCGCCCTCGTTGAGGTAGTCCCGGACGGACAGCTCGATGTCCACCGCCGCCTTCGCCACCGTGCCCGGCACCTGACCCGGCTCCCGCAGGATGATGTCGTCGCCGGTTTCCCAGACCACCGCGTCGTAGTGCGACAGCACCCCCAGATGGTGCGGAGCGGCACGCCCCATCGCGTCGAAGTCGTACACGTCGCTGCTGCGCCCGGCCGCCTTCAGCGAGGCGGCGATCTCGTCGGCGTACTTCGCGGTGGTGGTGTCCTGGGCAGGGCTCACGCCGGTGACGTCCTCCACGGCCAGCACCAGCACGTCCCCACCGATGTCGTCGTGCACCCGGTAGGTGAAGCGTTCGCTGCTGATCTTGCCCCGACCCGGTCTGGTCGCGGTGAACCAGACCCGCACGTGGTCGCCGGGTCGGGCCCCGGTGACCTTGCCGCGCAGTTCGGCGTAGTAGTCGTTGTGGGTGTCGCCGTAGCGTTCACCGCCCCGCCACTCGCGGACCCGGGTGGACTTCGCCCGGCCCCCGTTGATCGACCAGTTCAGCTTGACGTTCTTCAGCGACCGCCGGGTGATCGCGGCGACCTGCTGGGTCCGGCCGTACGACACGTCGAAGGCGTCCACCACGAAGTCCGGGGTGCTGCGGCCGACCACCGAGACCGGATCGTCCGGATGGTGCGCCGACTTCGCCACCGACAGCGCGAACGGAAGGTTCTTGGCCACCTCGGCGGCGATCAGCTCCTCGTCGTCCGGGAAGGTGAAGACACTTACGCAATCCTCCGGCAGCCACTGGTCGTCCGGATCCGACTCGGCTGCCGCCTGGCAGGTGGACATCTCCGGGGTGAAGCCCAGCGTGCCGTAGCGCACCGTGGCGTGGCTGTCCGTGTCGCCGTTTGTGGTGTACAGCTCGGCGGAGATGTCCGGGTCGTAGCCGGGCACCGCGGGGTGGGCGTCGTCCCCGGCCATCGCCTCGTAGATCACGTCGTCCGGGGTTGGTGTGGCCACCTGCCAGCCGACGCCGTAGAGCAGCAACTGCGCGGCGGAGTGGTAGTTGACGAAGAACTCGAACTTGAGCCGCTTGAACAACGCGTCCAGCGCCTTCGTCTCCGGCTCCGAGTTGGGGCTCGGGCCCCGGTAGGTGTCGCTGGCCGGATCCGGCGAGGACCCCTCGTTGTCGTAGCCCCACTTGTAGCTGAAGTTACGGTTCAGGTCGACGCCGTCGGCCCCGGTGATCTGGCCGTCACCGTTGTTGTCACGCAGGTTCTTGCGCCACAGCCGGTTACCGGGCGTGAAGGTGTGGTCGTAGCCGTCCGGGTTGAGCACCGGGATGAACCACAGCTCGGTGGTGTCCACCAGCCGGGTGATCTCTCGATCGGAGCCGTAGCTGGTCAGCACGTGGTGCATCAACCGGCGGGTCATCTCCGGCGTGATCCACTCCCGGGCGTGCTGGGCGCCGCCGTAGAGCACCGCCGGCCGCTTGCCGTCCTTGATCTTCTTCGCGTTCCTGGTCACCTTGATCGCGAGGATCGGTTTACCCTGGGCCGAACGGCCGATGCTCTGCACCTTCGTCAGCGTCGGGTAACGGGCCGCAGTCGCGGTGATCTCGTCACGGATACCGCCGGGCTCGCTGTACGACCGGAAGGCCCGCCAACCCGCCACGGTCTGCTCCCGCAGCACCTGCGAGGCGTCCTTGCCGCGTACCTTCTTGACCTCGAGATCGACGCCCTTGCGGGCCAGCCGATCGGCCTGGCCCCGGCTGAGTACCGTCTCGATCTCCGTCTTGCCGGACCGATCGGGCGTCGAGCCGTGCCCGACGTCGACACCTGCCTCCCGCAACTGGTGCAGCTGCGCGGGATCGACCGTGCCGACATACACCTCCATGCCGTCTCGGCCGTCGCGGCCGCCCGGATCGGACGGTGGCCGTGCGCTCGCCGGTGCGGTCAGCACCAGCGCACCGACCAGAGTGAACACGCCGGCGATCGCCAGCCGTGTGCGCCTCATCCTGCCCCCTTCGTCAGAGCCTCAGGTGAGCCTTGTCGTTGCCCGTGATCCATGTCAATCCGTGCATCGGCCTCGGATACCCATGGAAACGAAATGTGCTGGAGTGGGAATCCATGAAGACGTTTCGCTATGGGTGAATTGGCCGCTAGTGATGATGTGCGGTGTTAGCTTGATTTGTCGTTTCCGACGCTGATTCGGTCCAGGGGAGGGTTCCGATGGGGAATGAGCCCGGCCAGGCTCTCGTCCGAGAGACGTCTGATCCAGCACCCGCGGGGCGGCGGGCGGCAGGGACGAGGCGGATCGCCCTGGTGACGCACGGTCTCCACCGCAACGGTGGAGTGGGAACGGTGGTCAACTGGCTGTACGAAGGGCTCACCGCGACCGGACGCTACACGGTGGACGTCCACGACCTGGCGACGTCCGCACGCGACACGTCGAGCCGACGGATCCTCGCTCCGAGGTCGTGGTCGCGCGCGAGCCTGCTCACCCGCTCCGGTGCCACCCCTCACGAACGGTACTGGGGCGCGAACGCCGTCGAGCTGGAGTTCATGCGTTACCGGCCGCGGAGCGAGTTGGCCGCAGCCCTGTCGGAATACGACTGCATCCAGGTCGTCTGCGGAACGCCCGCCTGGGCGGCGCCGGTGCTCGGTGCCGGCCCACCTGTGGTGGTGCAGATGGCGACGCTCGCTCGATGGGAACGGGGATCCCATCCACGCGCGCAGGGGTGGGGGTCTGCTGCCTGGCGGGCCGGGATGACGCGGCTCACCTCGCGGATCGAGCGATCCGTGCTGCGCTCGGCGGACGCGATCCTGGTGGAGAACCAGGCCATCTTCGACTGGCTCAAGACGCACGACCAGTCGCACGTCGTACTCGCGCCGCCCGGCATCGACACCTACCGCTTCACCCCGCCGTCCGGCGGCTGGCGTGCCGATGGCTACCTGCTTTCGGTCTGCCGCCTGGGAGACCCCCGGAAGGGGCTGGACCGGATGGTCCACGCCTACGCCGAGGCCCTGCGGACTCGCCCGGGCCTGCCGCAGCTCATCATGGCCGGCAAGGGCCGGCCGGAGCCGTCCGTGACTGCTCTGATCGGGCGACTCGGGCTTGACGGGCGGGTGGTGATACGTCCCGACGTGCCGGCCGAGCAACTGGTGGAGCTGTATCAAGGCGCCTCCGTCTTTCTACAGACCTCGTACGAGGAAGGGCTGGGCCTTTCCGCCGTGGAGGCGATGGCATGCGGACTTCCGGTCGTGCTCACCGCCACCCACGGCGCGCGGGAGTGCGTGGCCGACGGGCGAACCGGCTGGCTGGTCCCGTTGGAACCGGCGGGCGAGGTCGGCCGGTCGGTCGCGGCGCGTCTCCTCGACGTCCTCGACGGCTGCGGTGAGAGCATGGCGGTGGCGGCCAGGATTCGTTGTGAGCAACTCTTCTCGCGGCAGGTGGCGCTGCGGCGCTTCACCGACACATACGACCGGCTGATGTCCCGGGCGGGTGATCGGTGACGTCGGTGACCGCGGTCAGCGACCTCGACCGCCGCAGCACCACACCCGCTCATTCAGTCGTCGGCCCCCGGCGGGGAAGACGACGACAGATTCCCCGACTGACCTGGATTCTGCAGCTCTTTCCGGTGAGCATGGTGGTGCTGGCCCCGTACGCCGTACTGGTCATCCCGATGGCTGTGGTGCACGACAATCCGCAGATCGGCTTCATCGCCACGCTGCTGGCACTGGCGCTGGCCGGCACGGTGGCGGTGGAGTTGGCGTCGCTCGGGGGAGCCGGCCGGCGCGGTGAGTGGCAGCGCGGCATGGCCCGCTCCAACGCCGGCTATCCGCAACTCTTCAGGGTCGCCCGCCTGGTCGCGATGGTCAGCATCGTCGCGGACCTTGTCGGCGCCTCGTTCGGCCATGGAACAATCTTCACGCAGGTCTCGGGCGAGATCGCCGCGTCTCCTGCGGCGACCGTGAGCGCTCTCTTCTCGGGCTGGCGCTACCTCGCGTTCGCCCTGCTGCTGTCCAGCCTGCTCGGCGGTCGGGCCAGCCGGGTTGCCTGTCTGGGCTGGACGGGCGGCCTCGTCGGCACTCAGACGGTGCTGGTCATCATGACCGCACGGACCGCACCGATGATTGGCTACCTGTCCTTTGTCGTCGCGGTGGCGGCTATCTGCGGCGTACTCCGAACCCGTTTCGTGGTCGTCCTCATCCTGGCCCTGTTCCTCGCCTGGCCCACGATCTTCGCACTGCGCAACGAGGTCAGAGTCGAGGGTGGCGTGGCGGTCAATGAGGCGGTGAGTTCCGCCGACCGCCTCCGCTTCGACCTGCAGGTGACTCGCGCGAGCGGGTACGACGTGCCGGCCGACATCGACAAGCCAGACCTGTCGCAGATCGTCCGGTACGGCGTCGTGCCCAGGATCCTTGACCCGGGCCGGCCAACCCTGTCGACCGGCGTGCGGATCAATGAGTACCTCGGCGGCAGTTCCACGTCGGCCTACACCTTTCTCGGCCTCGGCACGATGTACTTCCTGGAGGGGCCTTGGGGAATCGTCCTGTTCTACGCCGCGTGGGCGCTCATCGGTGTCCTCCTGCTCCGGGCTGGTGGTGCACCCGGCCCGGTGCGGCTCGCCCTCTTCTGCTTCGCCACGGCTAGTCCGCTGATGTGGTTGAAGGTGTATCCGGAGAGCCTCATCGGGTTCATCCAGTTCTCTGTGGCCGCGCTGCCGGTTCTGCTGCTTCTGCACCTCACCCGGCAGCGGGGAGGGCCGCGGGCAGAGCGCCCTGCTCCTCGGCCCAGGACGTGACGGCGCTGGTAAGGCGGACGCCCTTGCGCAGCGTGTTGCCCAGCCTGGGGCGCCGCGGCGGCTTCGGCCGGCGGGCGGTAGTGGCCCTGTCGGTGAACGGGCTGTCCAGCATGGGCAACCTGATGGTCTCGGTCACCATCGCCCGCGGCGAGTCCCTGGCGAGGCTGGGCCAGTTCGCCCTGGCTTTCTCGATCTATGTGCTGGCCGTCGGTCTGGTACGTACGGCGATCACGGAGACGGTCCTTGCCGGGCGGGTGGAATCGGCAGCACGGACGGCTGTCGACGGCGCACGCCGGGCGTGCGTCGTAGCGGTCGGGATCGGTGCGCTGGCGGCAGTGGTCGGCATGCTGCTCGGATCCCCCTACCTCGCGATCATCGGCCTGGCCCTACCTGGCCTGGTGATCTACGACTACGTCAAGGCGATCAGCCTCGGTGTCGGCGTGACCAAGGTTGCCTTGGCGCAGGAGGCCCTCTGGACCGGTTGCGTCGCGGCGGCCGTGGTCACCGCCCTGTGGGCACCGGTCGCGCCCGTCCTGGTGTTCGCCAGCTGGGCGGGGGCCGGGGCGAGCATCGGCTTGGCGGCTGCTCTGCGGCAGCGGTACGACGTCCTGCCCGGGTGGGGACTCGACCGTCACCAGACTCACGTCGCAGCCACCTTCGGAGCGCAGTTCCTGGTTACCAACGGTGCCGCCCAACTCGCTCTCACCGGGCTCGCGTCGGCGGCCGGCATGGCCGTCGTCGGTGCCGTCGGTGCGGCCCGGACGGTCTTCGGACCGGTAGCGCTCCTGGTCACCACGCTTTCCTCACTGATCGTCCCGTATCTGGCAAGAAGACGGCCGACCACGACGCGAGCCCGGATCCGTACCGCCGGTCCCGTGGCCGTATTGATCTTTGGACTCGCCCTGCCGCTGGTGCTCGCGGTGTGTCTGCTGCCGGACGGGCTCGGCCGGGCCGTGCTCGGTGAGAACTGGAGCGCGGCTCGGCCGCTGCTGCCGCTACTGGCCGTGGAGGCATTGCTGGCGCCGGTGGCACTTGTCGCGTTCGCGGGGCACCGCGTGCAGGCTGCCAGCACGAGGGCACTTCTGATCGGTGGGGTCCTCGGACCGGTCCGAATCGCGGTGATCGTCGTGGGTGGCGTCCTGTTCGGGGCCAGCGGAGCCGCTGGGGCGCTGGCCGTGCTCGCCGTCCTGAGCGCCGGTTCCTGGTGGCTCAGCTATTTGTCGCTCGACAGAGGAGGAACCCGAGTTGCGCTCGACCGTCGGACTGGTCTGTCTAGGTGAGGCAGGCAATTTCGGAGACGACCTGATCCTCATCGCTGGGGTGAGCGCGATAGCGTCCGCCCAGGATGACGTGAAGGTTCGGTATTTGAGCTTCGGCAAGCCCGTCGACTGGTCCACGATCTCGACTCGTCTGCGGATCCCGCTGGATCCCACCCCAATCCGGCCGGGACGCGACCTGCCGGGGTCGCGCCGAAACGAGATGAGCTTCCAGGGTTGTGGAGCCGTTCTCTTCGGCGGTGGCGGCTTGTTGCAGACCAGTCACCATCCACACACCCCGTACCAGTGGTTGAGCTTCCTGCCACGACATCTGCCAGCCGCACCGGTGCTTGCTGCCGGACTGGGGCTGGGACCGTTGAGTGCGGACTGGCGACGCCGCCTACGCGAACGCGGCCTCCCGTTCGACGAGTGCTATCTGCGGGACGCCGACTCGGTGGCGTTTGCCGAACAGCAACTGGGTTGGCGCGTCAAGCGGTGTCGCGATTTTGTCGATCCAGCCTTCCTGGCTCATCTCGGCGTACGCGCCAGATCGGGGCGACCGGGCCGGCCGAGGTCGCTGGGCGTGGCGTTGCGCCGCTGGCCCGGACTCGGGGTTACCGATACCGCTCGCCACATCGGCCGGGTTGCGGAGGCCCACGGTGTCGACACCGTGTGCCTCTTCGTGCTGGAAGCCGGTGCCGGCGGACCTGACGTCACCTTCACCGAAGAGGTGTGCCGCCAGCTCGGGCCCAGGGACGCCACGGTGCTGCCGTACGTCGGTGTGGATCTACTCGATTTCGCGGACGCGATGGCTGAGTGCTCCGTTGCGATCTCGATGAAGCTGCATTCGAGCGCCCTCTGGGCGGCCATGGACGTGCCGATCTATCCAATCTCCTATGCGCCGAAGACTGCGTCCTTCTTCGGGCAGCCATTCGACGGGCTGAAAATCTACGACCAGATCCTTGAGCCGGCGGTCGACGAGGATTGGGTTCCTCGGGCAGCCGAGGTGGTGTCCGGGTGGCTGCGGCGGGCCCTCTCCGGACAGGTACCGGTGACCCGGGCGGTACTGACTGACGGAGACAAGCTGCGACTCCAGACCTCGCGCACCGTCGTGAACGTCTACCGCAAGCTTGGTCGCTCGCTGAGCGCCAGGTGAGCGCAGAGCGTTGATTCCGCAGGCAGCCCTGCGCCCGTCGCACTCCGACCGATCAGCCGCCGCCGGCCAGCCTGATCTGGTCCAGCAGGTTCGCTCCGGTGTCTCCCGCCCGCCAGCCGCGGTAGGCATCTCCGGCGGCCCGACGTTTGTGCAGCCACTGCTCAGGAGTGGCGGTGGCGAGCACGTCAAGGTGACGGGCGAGAGTTTGTACATCGAGATCGTTCAGGAGTTCGCCGCCGCCGGCCTGAATCACCGGGGTCCACGGTGTCCGATCCGCACAGATGACTGGGCAGGAAGCCGAGAGGCTTTCCGCGATGATGTGGCCGAAGTTTTCGCCCTTGGTGGGGAAGACGAATGCGTCGTAGCCGGCGAGAGCGGTGCGGACCTGGTCAGGGGCAAGCACCCCCCGGTAGCTGACGGTGACTGAGCGCGGCAGCCGCCGGATCAGGTCCTGACAGACCGCCCAGTAGGCGCGGTCCTCAATCGGCCCGTAGATGTCGAGGACGATTCGGCCCGTCACCTGCTCCAGAGCGGCCAGCGCGATGTCGAGACCCTTGATCGGGTGGATTCGGCTGATGAAGACCAGCCTCAGCGGGCCATCATTCAGCGTCGGCGGCAGCGGCTCCGGGGGCAGGGCGACCTTGGTTCGGCTGACGTGGACGTGCGCCTCCCTAAAAATCCGTCGGACGGCTTCGGCCTCGGCCTCGCACGTCGCGTGCCACAGCACGTCACGTCGGCGAAGGAAGGGACGCCACAACGGCAGAAAGAGGCTCTTCTTGGTCGACTTGCAGTCCAGCGCGCTCGCGGCCAGTTCGCCGCGCGGTGCGACGAGGATTCTTCGAGCCCGGATCAACCCCGTACGTACGCCAAGGACCGAGAGAAGCGACGAGGGCGCCCAGAAACTGTTCACGTAAAGGAGGTCGAACCTGCGGCGGGTCAGTGTCTTGACAAGCAACCACCAGTGCCGGAGACGACGCGAGTCGACGTAGCAGACCTGAGCGTTGCGACGGCGGACGATGCGACCCGAAAGTCCCGGATACGGTTCGGCCGAGCCGAGGTCGCGGTCACGGGTCACCACGAGTACGTCGACGGCGTCGGAGGAGGAGTCGATCATGTTCGCGATCGACCGTATCGGCCCACCGGCCCGGAATCCTGGTTCGAAGTACTCGCAGACAAGAAGCACCCGGAAGGGCAGCGTCGAGCTTGATGACCTGGAAATCTCCGGTTCGTTCTGCGGCGCCAGCCTGTCTTGCGCCGCGATATCGGGAAGGTGGCGACGATGAGTGTCGTTCACGCGGGTACCCTTCGGCGGTTGGGCCTGCGGCCGCCCTTCGCAGCCGCGGCAGCCAGCAGTTCGGCGAGGACCTGGGCGTTGGCCGCCTCGCTCATGAGAAGTCGGTAATGGTCGAGACCGGCTCGCCCCATCGCCCGTAGCTGAGCGCGGGGGGTGGCGTGGGCCAGCCGGATGGTCTGGGCCAACCCTTCCGGATCGCCCGGGGCAGTGGTGAATCCGGCGCCGGCCTCGTGTGTCGCTCGGGCTACCTCACCGGGCGCGCAGGACAGAACCGGCTGGCCGCAGGCGAGGATGGTCTGCACCTTGCTCGGCATGGTGATCTGGAACAGCGGCTCGTCGGCGAGGCAGACGAGCTGGATGTCGGCGGCGGCCATGACGGCGGCCATGCGCTCTGTCGCGACCGGGTCGACGAAGTGGACCGTGCGGAGGCCGAGTTCCGCAGCCGTCGTACGCAGGGCCGGCTTGCTGACCCCGTCCCCGACCAGCACCAGGTGTACGTCGGTGAGGTCCCGGAGTCGGGCCATGGCCGTGATCGCGACACCGAGATCCTGCGCCGGGCCGTGGTTCCCGCCGTACAGCACCACGAAGTCGTCGGGTGACAGGCCCAGACTGGTGCGCAGGTGCGGGTCGGGCTCGGTCGGCTGCATGAGCTTTTCGTCGGTCCAGTTGTAGACGACGGACACCTTTTCCGTGGGCACACCCCGCGCGACGAGGGTGTCCCGCAGCCCGGGGCAGGGGACCGTGACGTGCTCGGCCCAGCGATAGGTGAGATCGGTGAATCGGCTCAACGCCGTCTCGGCGGCCCGGCGAGCCAGGCCGCGGGTGAGGAAACCAGTGGCGAAGACCGAGTCGGGCCAGAGGTCCATCACCATCAGCACGTACGGCAGTCCCCACCGAAGCCGGGCTGCCAGGGCCGCGGCAGCCGCCGTGGCCGGTGACGAGTAGACGAGCGCCACATCCGCAGTACGCAGCAGCGAGGAGCCAAGCAGCGTCGATGACGTCGCCCAGGTCAGGTAGTTGAGGGCGCGACCGGCGGCGGACCGGTCGTGGCTCGGATGCAACGGGGTCCGCAGCACCCGGAGACCGGCTACCTCATCGACGACCGGTCGACGGTGTGAGTAGCCCGGATGAACGATGCCGGTCGGATAGTTGGGCACCCCCGTCAGCACGTCGACCTCAAAGCCCTGCCGCTGTAGGCAGCGAGTGAGACCCAGCGGAAGGTGCACCGGCTCCGGTGGGAAGAACTGGCTGACCAGCGCGACCCGTGTGGAGACCGGGTCGACAGCGTCGGACCTGGTCACCTGCTGTGCATCTCGGTCGGTTGGCCGACCGCGTCCAACTGCGCTCGGATCTCCGGCAGGGTCAGCAGCAGTGACATGATCTCGGGGACGTCCAGTCGCCGAGCGTTGTGCGAGTGGTAGTCCGCGATGTGCTCCTGGCGGGTGTCGCCTTCGTCGAAGTACAGGGCGTAGTTCAGGTCTCGGCTGTCGATCGGCACCCGCAGGAAGTCGCCGAGGTCCTGCGCTCGGGCCAGGTCCTCGCGGCTGGCCAGGGTTTCGTACAGCTTCTCGCCGTGCCGGATGCCGAGTACTTCGAACTTTGCCGGCACACCGAACAGATTGCACAGCGCGATGGCGAGATCGGCGATGGTGCAGGCACCGGCCTTGCGGATGAATATGTCGCCGGGCTGTCCCTGCCGAAACGCATGCTCGACCAGCTCGACGGACTGGCCCAGCGACATGAGGAACCGGGTCATGCTCGGTTCGGTCACCGTCGGCGCCACACCGTTGCGAATCTGCTCGATGAACAGCGGGATGACCGAGCCTCGCGAATACATCACGTTGCCGTAGCGGACGCAGCAGACCCGGGTTTCTGCCAACGGGTTGATCCGCGCGTGTGCCTGGGCGACCTTCTCCATCAGCGCCTTGGTCATGCCCATGGCGTTCACCGGGTAGACGGCCTTGTCGGTACTGAGCAGCACAAGTGTCTCGACGCCGTTGCGCTCGCATGCGTCGACGACGTTGGCGCTGCCGAGCACGTTGGTCCGGACCGCCTCCAGCGGGAAGAACTCGCAGGACGGCACCTGCTTGAGAGCCGCGGCGTGGAAGACGAAGTCCACTCCCCGCGCCGCTTTGTGGACGCTGTCGAGATCCCGAACGTCCCCCACGATGTAGCGCACCCGGTCGTCGCGCAGCCGGTGCCGCATGACGTCCTGCTTGGACTCGTCGCGGCTGAGTACGCGCACGCCGGCCGCGCCGGCGTCGAGCAGCCGGGAGACCATCGTCTGCCCGAAGGAGCCGGTGCCGCCGGTGATGAGGAAATGGCGGCCCGAAAGTGAGGAGTTCACGCTTCCTCCGTCGTTTGTGGCCCCCGGGGGAGCTGAAGATTCGCGTCGAATCAGACAATACAACTCATCGGTTGTGTGAGGGTGGTAATTCGAAAGGGCGGTTGGGCAATGTGCTTATGTGACAGTCGTTCGCGCTTTTTGGTGCATCACCTGTCTTTCTGTGGCTCGTTGAAATTGGGTCCGTTGCCGGTCCGTTCGAGGGGTCGGCTCAGCGAAGGGTGAGGCGATGACACGGGTCATGACCGTGGTGGGAACGCGACCAGAGATCATCCGGTTGTCCCGGATCATCGAGCGATTGGATCGTACGGTCGACCATGTACTCATCCACACCGGACAAAATTGGGACCATTCGTTGTCCGACGTCTTCTTCGCCGAGATGAAGATTCGGGAGCCCGACCGCTTCCTCCGGGTGGACACGTCCTCGCTCGGGCGGGTGCTCGGCGGCGTCCTCGTCGGCGTCGAGGAGACGATCCGTGAGCTACGACCGGACGCGCTGCTGGTGCTCGGCGACACCAACAGCGCCATCGCCTCGGTGATGGCGCGGCGGATGCGGGTGCCGGTCTACCACATGGAGGCGGGCAACCGATGCTTCGACCTCAACGTGCCGGAGGAGACCAACCGTCGTCTGGTCGATCACGTCGCCGACTTCAATCTGGTCTACAGCGAGCACGCTCGCCGCAACCTGCTCGCCGAAGGACTCCACCCCCGACGGATCCTGCACACCGGATCGCCGATGCGGGAGGTGCTCGATCACTACCGGACCGAGATCGAGGCGTCGCCAGTTCTGCACCAGTTGGAGCTGCAACCCGGGGGCTACTTCGTGGTGAGTGCCCACCGGGAGGAGAACGTGGACGATCCCGCCCGACTGCGGCGGCTGCTCGACTGCCTGCGGGCCGTCCGCGCCGAGTGGGGCCTGCCCGTGTTGGTCTCCACCCATCCACGTACCCGCAAACGGCTGGAGTCACTGACCGACGACGGGACGGACCTTGACGGCATCGCCTTCCACGAGCCGTTTGGCTTCTTCGACTACGTACGCCTGCAGACCCAGGCCCGGTGCGTCCTGTCCGACAGCGGCACGATCAGCGAGGAGGCCGCGATCCTCGGCTTCCCCGCGGTGACCCTGCGCGACGCCATGGAGCGGCCGGAGGCGCTCGACGCCGGGGGCATCATCATGACGGGTCTCGACCGTGACGGAATCGTCGAGGCTGTCCGGGTCGCGGTCGAGCAGGTGGCGGTGGCTGGCGTCCCCTGTCCGGCCGACTACCAGGTCACCGGGACGTCCCGCGCCGTGGTGAACTTCATCCTGTCCACCGTGCGGCGGCACCACGACTGGGCGGGCATCCGCCGCTGAGCGATGCCACCAGGGGCTGGTGACCGATCCGGTCACCAGCCCCTGGTCGGTACGCGAGTACTACCGGGGCAGCGGCAGGCCGCCCAGGACCGTGTCGTTGACGCGACCGGCAGGTTGGGCACAGAGGCGGGCTAGTTCGGCGATGACCTTCTCCGGCTCGTCGAACGGGTCGAGGCCGCTCACCTCCAGCGGATCGAGTGGAGGAACCGCGACGTGTGACACAAGCGTGTGCAACGGTCGGGCATCGGTCTCACCGATGCCGAGCAGGTCCTCGTGCAGCTTCTCGCCCGGACGCAGGCCGGTGTAGACGATCGGCACGTCGCTGCCGGCCTGCTCGGCCATCTGCCGGGCCAGGTCGGCGATCCGGACCGGCTCGCCCATGTCGAGGACCAGTGCCTCACCGTCGCGGCCGATCTCGGCGGCCTGAAGCAGCAGGTGCACCGCCTCCTGCATGGTCATCAGGTACCGCGTCACCTCGGGGTGGGTGACAGTGAGCGGGTTACCCGCCTCGATCTGCCGCTGGAAGGCGGTGACCACGGACCCGCGGCTGCTCAGCACGTTGCCGAAGCGGACGCTGAGGAAGGTGCCGGGGAAGCGGGAGGCGGCGTGCGCGGTGAGCCGCTCGGTGATCCGCTTGGAGTAGCCGAGAACGCTGATCGGGTCGGCGGCCTTGTCGGTGGAGATGTTCACGAACTTCGCCACGTCCTGGCAGGCGTCGAGCACCGACAGGGTGCCCCACACGTTGGTCTTCACCGCCTCGCCCGGGTGTCGTTCGAGCAGGGTGAGATGCTTGAGCGCGGCGGCGTGGAAAATGATCTCCGGACGGCGGTCGCGGATGATCCGCCGGATCGCCTCGTCGTCGCGCAGGTCGGCCAGGATCAGCTCGGGTCCGTCCAGCATCGCTCGACCGTTGAGCGACATCTGGAGGGCGTGCAGCGCCGACTCGTCGCGGTCGAGCATCATCAGCTCGCCCGGGTCGGCCTTCATCACCTGTCGACACAGTTCCGAGCCGATAGAGCCGCCGGCGCCGGTGACCAGGATCCGTCGGCCGGTGAGGCCGTTGGTCCGGACCGCCATCTCGGCGACCATCTGCCGGCGGCCGAGCAGGTCGCTGATCCGTACGTCGCGTACGTCGGTCACGGTGATCCGGTGATCGACCAGATCGCGTACCGGCGGGATCACCTTGAACGCCGCGCCGGTGTTCAGGGTGGCCTCCCGGATCTGCCGGATGAGGGCGGCATCGGCGTTGGCGACCGAGAAGATCACGGTGGTCGCACCGGTGCGGCGTACCGCCTCGGCGACGTCACCGCGACCACCGAGCACCCGGATGCCGTCGACGCAGAGGTTGCGCTTGTCCGGGTCGTCGTCGAGAGCCCCGACGGGCCGGTAGCGGCCACGTGGGTCGGTGAGCAGCGCGTGGAGCAGTCCCTGGCCGGCATCGCCCATCCCGAACAGCAGCACCGGGGCCGACGATCGGACGTCCGGACGCAGGGCCAGGTCACGTCGGTGGCGGTAGACGAACCGGACGGCGAGCATGAACAGCAGGGCGAGCGCGCCGCCGACCAGCGGAGTGCTCCCCGGCACCGGCCGTTCCGGCGCCGGCAGTAAGCCGAGCAGGACGATCGCGACGGTGGTGAGTGCGGTTCCGGCCAGCCCGCGAACCTCCTGGAGGCTGCCGAGCGGGTGGCGTCCCGAGCGCACCCGGCGCGCCCCGGCCACCGCCACGTGCAGCCCGGCGGCGATCAGTCCACAGCCGGCGGCGCGGGTCAGCTGGGTGGTGGTGAGGGCGAACTCGTAACGGGTCCAGGCGGCGGCGACGAACCCGCCCACCCAGGCCGTGGCGTCGGTGGCGAGGAACGCCAGGGTGCGCCACCGGATCCTGCTCCGGCGTGCCGTCGGGCCAGGGTGCCGGCTGGTCTGTGTGTCCCGCATCTGCGGCTCCTGTGCTGTCGACCACTTCCGCCCGGGGCGAGCGGGAAGGAGCAATGCGCTCTTGTCCTTGTTACATGCCAGATGGGCGTTTCGTGGGCTTTTGAGTCATTGATGATTAATCTTGACCGGCCGGACCGTCGGATCTGGCGAACCGGCGGCTCAGCGGGCCGGTACGCCCTTGACCACGACACCGGCCGGCACATCACGCACCACGCAGGCGCCCGCGCCGACAGTGCTGTCCCGTCCCACCCGCAACCCCTGCAGGATGGCGGCGGTGGTCCCGACGAGGACGCCCTCCGCCAGCTGGCTCTCGCCGCCTATCACGGCCAGCGGGTTCACCGAGACGTGATCGGCCAGCTCGCAGTCGTGCCCGACGACGCAGTTCTGATTGAGGAGCACGTGCCGCCCGAGGGTGACGTTCGTGGTGATCCGTACCCCGGCAAAGGCGACCAGCCCGGGTCCGTGCCGCAGGTCCGGGCCGAGCGTGGCGTCGGGGTGTACGAGACTGGCCGCCGGCGTCCCGTACCGATCGACCCGTTCGGCGACCGCCCGGCGGACCTGGGGGTCACCGATGCCGATGACGTGATGGGTGTCGACGGGTGCCTCGGCGAACCAGGACAGACCGCCGAGGTACGGCACGTCGAGTCGCTGCACCCGCTTGAGGTTCACCTCGCTCGGGCGGTCGTCGACGAAGCCCAGCACCTGCCAGCGAGGCAGCAGGGCGGCGGCGTTCACGGCGCGGACGATGCTCAGGACATCCCGACCGTGTCCTCCGCAGCCGACGATGACCAGGGGGAGAGTCACGTCGCCGGGACCCCCGTTCGCACGGCCAGGAATTCGTCGATCGCCGAGAGGGCGGCGGTGATCTGCGCTTCGGTGAGGACGCTCCCACTGGGCAGGGTCAGACCCTCGGCGTAGAGGCGCTCGGCGGCACCGGTGAGCCGTTTCTCCGCATCGGCGTACGCCGGTTGTAGGTGCATCGGCTTCCACACCGGGCGGGTCTCGATGTTCCGGGTGGACAGGTGGGCGGCCAGGTCCGCCGCGGCCCAGCCGGAGCGGTGCGGGTCGACCCGGATGCTGGTGAGCCAGCAGTTCGAGCCGACATCCTCGGCACCGACCAGGTCTACCCCCGCTACCGGGGCGAAGAGTTTGGCGTATCGATCGCGCAGCCGCCGTCGCCGATCGATCATCCCGTCCAGCCGAATCAGCTGTGCCCGGCCCAACGCCGCGAGCAGGTTGCTCAGCCGGTAGTTGTAACCGGTCTCCCGGTGCTCGTAATGCGGGACGGGCTCGCGTGCCTGAGTGGACAGGTACCGCGCCCGGTCGAGCAGTGCCAGGTCGTCACCGACGAGCATGCCACCACCCGAGGTGGTCATGATCTTGTTCCCGTTGAAGGAGAGGGCCCCGACTCGGCCGAAGGAACCGGCCGGCCGGCCGAGATGCGTGGCACCGAGCGCCTCCGCGGCGTCCTCGATCACCGCGACGTCGGCGGCGGCGCAGATCGGCAGCAGCGCGGTGTAGTCGGCGCAACTGCCGAACAGGTCGACCGGGACCACCGCACCGATTCGCTCCCCACGCCTGCGCAGGTCCTGTAGCAGTTCAGCGACGAGGGCGACATCGATGTTGCCGGTGCGTGGATCGCAGTCGACGAAGACCGGTCGGGCCCCGGTGTAGCGGACCGCGTTGGCGGTGGCGACGAACGTCAGCGTCGGTACCAGCACCACATCCCCCGGGCCGACGCCCAGCCCCAACAGCGCCAGGTGCAGTGCGGCGGTGCCCGAACTCACCGCCACCGCGCCCCGGGTGCCCACCCGGGCGGCGACCTCTCGCTCGAAGGCGTCGAGATCCGGACCGGCCGGCGCCACCCAGCCGGAGCGTAGCGCCGCGATCAGGTACGACTCCTCCAGCGGGCCGATGTCCGGCGAGGACAGGTGAATGGTGTCGGTCATCGTCGGCTCCCGAGGAACTCGGGCATGGTGGCGTTGCCCTCGGCCGAGATGCCGTCCTGACGCAGCACTGTGCCGACGGTGGCGGCCAGGATCGACAGGTCGAGGCGGAGACTGCGGCTGGTCACGTACTCCACGTCGAGCGAGAACTTGGCGTCCCAGTCGAGGCTGTTGCGCCCCCGTACCTGGGCCAGCCCGGTGATGCCCGGGCGTACCTCGTGCCGTCGCGCCTGGGTGGGCGAGTACCTGCTCAGGTACTCCGGCAGCAGCGGTCGGGGACCGACGATGCTCATGTCACCCTTCAGCACGCACCAGAGTGTCGGCAGTTCGTCCAGACTGGTGGCCCGCAGCCAGCGCCCGAGCGGGGTGAGCCGGTCGGCGTCGGTCAGTAGCCCCCGGGCCGAGTCCGGTGCCCGCATGGTGCGGAATTTGATCAACTCGAACGGTCGGTCGTCCCGGCCGATGCGGCACTGCCGGAACAGCACCGGTCGGCCCAGCCGCACGGCGACCGCCACCGCGACCACGGCCATCATTGGCGCGGTGAGTAGCAGTAGCACGGTCGCGACGACCACGTCGAACAGCCGCTTGACCGGGTCGTCCGGCCGCGCTGGCCGGGGCGGGCGCGGCGGCGCGGTCACCGAGGATACGGACACCGTTCTGACCTCCGTACATCAACCGGGCTAAAGCGGATAAACGGGTTGTATCAGACTGATCGCTCCCGACATCGGAAAATGGCGACAGTCGACACGGATTCCGACACGTCAACCCGCGAGGACACGCAAAGGACACGCGTCCCGGCGTGCCGCGTCACCCCGGGTGTGTCGCGTAGCCCCTGGTCAGAGGTCTGTGTTGCCCGCGTCGAGCCGCCGCTGCAACATGATCCGCAGCGGTAGCGACTCGCCGTCCCGGGCACCCTCACCGACGATCAGCGGGGCCGGGTCGGGCTGCGGATCGGCACCGAGAAGCCTGGCCCGCAGCGAGCGCGGCACGGTCAGCAGGTGAAAACGACCCTCCACATCGACCGCCCGGCTGCGCGCCCGGTCGATGTACCAGCCGTGCAGGCCGGTCCGGTAGCGGGCCCGGCCATCATGCGACCGGGCGACAAGTCGGGTGGTGGCCAGGTCGCGCCGCCGCGCCTCGGCGACGAACGCGCTGACCAGCGCCGCCGCCTCCGCCTGCTCGGCCTCACGGCGTCGCTGCGCGGCCGCCGCGTGCGCCAGCACCGCCTGCTGCCGCGTCTCCCGCCACTCCGCGCCGCCGTCGCTCCCCACGACCCGACGGTACGCCCACCCCCGCCCCGCCCCAACCCTCACCCCGCTGACCTGCTCCCCCCCCCGCCACCCCCGGCATGGCCAGCAACTTCGGCGATGTTGCTGTCTCAATCCGCGTTCCGCGCAGAGGCAGCAGTTCCGGGGATGTTGCTGTCTCAATCCGCGCAGAGGCAGCAGTTTCGGGGATTTTGCTGTCTCAATCCGCGCCGAGACAGCGACGTCCCTGAGATTGTTTGGGTCTTGAGCTGGGTGTCAGAGCAGGCCGGCGCGGCGTAGCGCGTCGGCCATCGCGCCGTCGGCTGGCGCGGAGGCACCGCCCTGACCCTGGCGTACCTGTCCGCCGCGCCCTTGGCCACTCTGCCCGCCTCGGCCCTGCCCCTCGCGGGCCTGGCCACGCTGACCGCCCTGCCCGTCACGGCGCTGGCCACGCTGAACACCCTGCCCGTCACGCTGACCGCCCTGGCCGTCGCGGCCCTGCCCGCCCTGCCTGCCTTGGCCGTTGCGGCTCTGGCCGGCCGGCCTACCGGGGCCCTGACCACCCCGAGCGCCTTGCCCACCGCGGTCCGGCCCGGCTGCGCCGTTCCGGCCGCCACCACGTCCGGCGCCGGGCTCCGCTTCGTCCTCCAGGCGCAGGGTGAGGGAGATCCGCTTGCGCGGCACGTCGACGTCCAGCACCTTGACCTTCACCACGTCGCCGGACTTGACCACGTCGCGCGGGTCCTTGACGAAGGTGCGGGACATCGCCGAGACGTGCACCAGTCCGTCCTGGTGCACCCCGACGTCCACGAACGCGCCGAACGCCGCCACGTTGGTGACCACGCCCTCAAGCACCATCCCCGGCGTCAGGTCACTGATCTTCTCGACACCCTCGACGAAGGTCGCCGTCTTGAACTCGGGTCGGGGGTCGCGGCCCGGCTTCTCCAGCTCGGCGAGGATGTCGGTGACGGTGGGCAGGCCGAACGTGTCGTCGACGAAGTCGGTCGCGCGCAGCCCCCGCAGGATCGACGACTTGCCGATGACCGAGCGCAGATCCTGGCCGGTCGAAGCCAGGATCCGGCGTACCACCGGGTACGCCTCGGGGTGCACGCTTGAGGAGTCCAGCGGGTCGTCGCCGCCGGGGATGCGCAGGAAGCCGGCGCACTGCTCGAACGCCTTCGGGCCGAGCCGGGCCACCTTCTTCAGTTCGGTGCGGGTGCGGAACGGGCCGTTGGCGTCGCGGTGCAGCACGATGTTCTCGGCCAGCCCGGCACCGATGCCGGAGACCCGGGTCAGCAGCGGCGCGGAGGCGGTGTTGACGTCCACGCCGACGCCGTTGACGCAGTCCTCCACCACGGCGTCCAGCGACCGGGAGAGCTTCACCTCGGACAGGTCGTGCTGGTACTGCCCGACGCCGATGGAGCGCGGGTCGATCTTCACCAGCTCGGCGAGCGGGTCCTGGAGGCGGCGGGCGATGGAGACCGCGCCGCGCAGCGACACGTCCAGCCCGGGCAGCTCCTGCGCGGCGTACGCGGACGCCGAGTAGACCGACGCGCCGGCCTCGGAGACCACCACCTTGGTCAGCTTCAGCTCCGGGTGCCGCTTGATCAGGTCACCGGCCAGCTTGTCGGTCTCCCGGCTGGCGGTGCCGTTGCCGATGGCGATCAGCTCGACCCCGTGTGCGGCGGCCAGCGTGGCCAGCGTGTGCAGCGAGGCGTCCCATTGCCGGCGCGGCTCGTGCGGGTAGATCGTGTCGGTGGCGACCACCTTGCCGGTGGCGTCCACCACTGCCACCTTCACTCCGGTACGCAGGCCCGGGTCCAGCCCCATCGTGGGCCGGGCGCCGGCCGGCGCGGCCAGCAGCAGGTCCCGCAGGTTGGTGGCGAAGACCCGGACGGCCTCCTCCTCGGCCGCCTGCCAGAGTCGCATCCGCAGGTCCGCGCCGAGGTGGATGAGGATCCGGGTACGCCAGGCCCAGCGGACCGTGTCGATGAGCCAGCGGTCGGCGGGCCGCCCCTGGTCGCTCACCCCGAACCGGCCGGCGATGGCGGCCTCGTACCGGGTCGGCCCGGTCACCACCGCGTCGACGTCGCCTTCGGCCTCCGGGTCCATGGTCAGGTCGAGCACGCCCTCCTTCTCGCCCCGGAACATGGCCAGGATGCGGTGCGAGGGCAGCTTCGGGTACGGCTCGGCGAAGTCGAAGTAGTCGGCGAACTTGGCTCCGGCGCTCTCCTGTCCCTCGCGTACCCGGGACACCAGCCGGCCCCGCGACCACATCTGCTCGCGCAGCGTGCCGATCAGGTCGGCGTCCTCGGCGAACCGCTCGATCAGGATGGCCCGCGCCCCGTCCAGCGCGGCGGCGGCGTCGGCCACGCCCTTGTCGGCGTCGACGAAGGTCGCGGCGGTCGCGCGCGGATCCTGCCTCGGGTCGCCGAGCAGTGTGTCGGCGAGGGGCTCCAGCCCGGCCTCGCGGGCGATCTGTGCCCGGGTCCGCCGCTTCGGCTTGTACGGCAGGTAGATGTCCTCCAGGCGGGACTTCGAGTCGGCCGCCATGATCTGCGCTTCCAGGGCCTCGTCGAGCTTGCCCTGGGCGCGGATGGACTCCAGCACCGCCGCACGCCGCTCGTCCAACTCGCGCAGATACCGCAGGCGCTCCTCCAGGGTGCGCAGCTGGGTGTCGTCGAGCAGGCCGGTGGCCTCCTTCCGGTACCGCGCGATGAACGGCACGGTGGCACCACCGTCGAGCAGCTCCACGGCCGCGCGTACCTGGCGCTCGGCGACGCCGAGTTCCTCGGCGATCCGCTGATGAACAGAGAGGGTCACGATGTCGCTCCGCCTTCGGGTGTGGGTTCCGTGGTGCATTCTGCCGGGCTACCGTGGCGATCATGGAACCACCTGTGGACCCCCGGGCGCGCCGACTCTTCGGCGGCAGCGCGCGGGCCCTCGGCGACCTCGCGACCAGCCCGTTCCGGGCCGACCGGGACCGCATCGTCGGCTCGCCGTTCTTCACCCGGCTCGGCGGCGTCACCCAGGTGGTCAGCCCGGGCGGGTCCGGGCTGCTGGTGCACAACCGGCTCACCCACAGCCTGAAGGTCGCCCAGGTGGCCCGGGCGATCGCCGAGCGGCTCACCGCCGAGGGCCACCAACGTGACCTGGTGGAGAAGCTGGGCGGCTGCGATCCGGACGTGGTGGAGGCCGCCGCGCTCGCCCACGATCTCGGGCACCCGCCCTTCGGGCACCTGGGGGAGCGGGTGCTGGACCGGCTGGCCCGGCACCGGTTGGGCCTGACCGACGGGTTCGAGGGCAACGCCCAGTCGTACCGGATCGTCACCTCGACCGAGATCCGGGGCGCGGCGACCACCGGCCTGGACCTGACCGCCGCGGTGCGTGCGGCGATGCTGAAGTACCCGTGGACCCGGCTGGACCATCCCGACCCGCACCCCCGGACGATGGATCCGCCGCCGCGCGGCGCGACGCCGCCGCCGGACGACCCGGACAGCGGCTCGCTGAAGTTCGGGGCGTACCGCACGGAGCTGGACGACCTGCGGCAGGCCCGGGCACCGTTCGCCGGCCGGATCGCCGACTGGCAGCAGACCGTCGAGGCGTCGGTGATGGACACCGCCGACGACATCGCGTACGCCATCCACGACGTGGAGGACTTCTACCGGGTCGGCGTGCTCCAGCAGGGCGCGGTGGCCGCCGAGCTGATGGCCTGGCAGCGCGAGGTCGGCCAGCTGCGGGCGATCACCGATTCGGCGCTGGCCACCTCGGCCCGCCGGCCCGGCTCGTCGATCGAGCGGCTGCGTCGCCAGCTGCACCACAAGGACGCCTGGATCGCCGACGACGAGGCGTTCGCCGCCGCCGTCGAACACGTCCGGGAGGAGTTGGTCGAGGGGCTGCTCGCGTTGCCGTTCGACGGCTCGATCGAGGCGGAACAGTACGTGGCCCGTTTCTCCGCCCGGTGGACCACCCGTCTCGTGGACGCGATCACCGTGGGCGAGCAGCCCGCCGTCCGCTCCGGGCACGTGCTGCTGGCCCCGGCCCAGTGGCACGAGGTGCAGGTGCTCAAGTTCGTCCACCACCGGTTCGTGCTGGCCCGTCCCGACCTGGCGCTGCACCAGCGCGGTCAGGCCCGGCTGCTCGACACCCTGGTCGAGGCGTTGCGGGAGTGGCTGCTGGATCCGGAGGAGGAGTCCCGGCTGCCCCGACGGCTGCACGACCTGGTGGAGCTGGCCGAGGCGGAATTGCATCCGCGTACGCCGGACCGGCTCGGAAAGGCGCGCGGGCGGGCCATCGTGGACTTCGTCGCCCAGCTCACCGACGGTCAGGCGGTGGCGATGCTGGACGCGCTCTCCGGCCGTTCCGGTGCCCTCTGGACCGACGCCTTCGTCCTCTGAGGCGACCGGCTCGGGTCCGCCGGGGCAGCGGCGGGTC
This sequence comes from Verrucosispora sp. WMMD573, assembly GCF_027497175.1. Lineage (NCBI taxonomy): Bacteria > Bacillati > Actinomycetota > Actinomycetes > Micromonosporales > Micromonosporaceae > Micromonospora > Verrucosispora sp. WMMD573. Next base: position 3,484,596 of record NZ_CP114901.1, read on the forward strand.
AGGCGATGGCCTGCCACCAGCCGTCGACCGGCGGCGGGTCGTCGACCACCACCCGCTCGCCGGGGCGCGGCACGGCCAGCCGCACGTCGCGGGCCTTCGCCTCGGCCCAGAGCCGGTCCACCGGCTCGGACCAGTCGTGCAGGGCGAGGTTGAACGTGGCCCAGTGCACCGGCAGGAACAGCCCACCGCGCAGGTCCAGGTGGGCGGCGACCGCCTCCTCCGGGAACATGTGGATGCCGGGCCAGGCCCGGTCGTACGCGCCGATCTGCATCAGCGTCACGTCGAACGGCCCGTACGCGGCACCGATCTCGGCGTACCCGCCGAAGTAGCCGGAGTCGCCGGTGTAGTAGACGCGGCGCTGCTGGCCGGCCACCACCCAGGAGCTCCACAGCGTGCCGTTGCGGCGTAGGCCCCGGCCGGAGAAGTGCTGGGCGGCGGTGCAGGTGATCTCCAGCCCGGCCACCCGGCGGGTCTGCGACCAGTCCAGCTCGATGATCCGCTCCGCCGGTACGCCCCACCGGTCGAGGTGGGCGCCGACGCCGAGCGGCACCAGGAACGGCGCAGACTGCCGGGCGGTCAGTTCCCGCACCGTGCCCATGTCGAGGTGGTCGTAGTGGTCGTGCGAGATCAGGATCGCGTCGATCCGGGGCAGTTCGTCGAGGCGTACCGGGGGTTTGTGCAGCCGGCGTGGGCCGACCGCGGTGGAGGGGGAGCACCTGTCGCTCCACACCGGGTCCAGCAGCACCCGTCGACCCTCGATCTCGATCAGGGCGGAGGCGTGGCCGTACCAGACGATGTTCAGCTCGCGCGCCGGGTCGATGCCGGTCTCGGTGGCCGGCCGCAGCAGCGGTACGGGTGCGCCGGGCCGACGCTTCTGCTTGCCGAAGAGCAGTTCCCGGAACAGGTTGCGGTCGTTGACGGGCACCATGGTGCGGGTGTCCGTCCGGTTGTGGAAGGTGCCGTCGCGGAACTGCGGCGACCGGGCCGCCCGTTCGGCGCGAGCGCCGGCCAGCCGGCCGCCGATCGCGGCCGGCACGTTCCGCGCGGCCCAGGCCGCTCCGGCGAGCCCGGCCAACGCGGCCAGGCCCGCCACCGACCCGGTGATCCGCCGACCGGTCGTCCGTCCGCTCGGCTTGTTCGGCGCCCGCATGGTTCCCCCTCGGTTGATCCCGAGGTCCACGGTAGCCGTCACCGGCCGGGTTCAGCCGCCGTTGCTGGGGCGGTACGGGTGCCTGCGGTGGGTGGTGCCGGCGCCGCCGAAACCGGCGGTGAGGTCCATGACCCGTCGACCCCACCGGGCCCGTGCCTGCACGGCGGGGTGGGTGGCGCCGAAGTCGTCCGCGCCGGTCTGCCCGTCGGCGAAGAGGGCGTAGGTCACAAGTGGCGCACCGGCAGTGTCGAAGATCACTCCCGCTTCGTGTCGGGCGTCGACGAACCAGCCGGCCTTGGTGGCGACGCGGGCCCGTTCGGCGGAGGACATCTCCCGGCGTACCCCGTCGGTGAAGGCCACCGGCGAGCGCAGCAGGCGCAGCACTCGGTCGGTCGAGGCGGGGGAGAGCAGGGTGCCGGCGACCAGCGCCCGCAGCAGGTCGTGGGTCTCCCGTGGGGTGCTGGTGCCCAGGAAGAAGCGGTTCGGGTTGGCGACCGGCTGCACCTGGGTGTTCGGGAAGCCCTTGGCGACCAGGATCTGGTTGACCTCGGCGGCCGGGCAGACCAGCCCGCAGAGCCGTACCGCGGTGTCGTCGGAGACGGTCAGCAGGTTCGCCAGGACGTGGCCGACGGTGACCAGGCTGGGGTAGGCGCCGTCCAGGCTGAAGATGCCGTCCCCGCCGGTCACCACGATCGCCTCGGTCACCTCGACCTGGTGGTCGAGGGTGAGCAGGCCCCGGTCGACCTTGTCCAGCACCGCGACCGCCACGGCGATCTTGTTGACGCTGTACGCCTCGATCCGCAGGTCCGCGGACTCGTTCACCGCGACCAACGGCCCGTCCGGGCCGGCCAGACTGACGTACGCCTGCCAGTTGCCGCCGGCCCGGGTGCTCTCCCGTTGGAAGACGGTGCCGATCCGGGCGGCGAGCCGTTCCAGGTCGCGCGGCCTGACTTCCGTGGTCGCCTCCCCGGCGGGGTCAGCGGCGGCAGGCACCGCGGTGCCGAACAGGGTGCCGGCCGTCGCCACGGTGCCCAGGCCGAGCGCGGTCCTGCGGTCCATCCGGATGGTCACTCGTCTCTCCCATCGGTCCCCTGGTGTGTCCGCCACACACCCTAGGCCGAAGGATCGACGTAGGTGATCCCATCGATGGGCTCACGGGGCGAGGACGACCTTCACGCAGCCGTCCTGCTTCTTCTGGAACATCTCGTACGCCTGCGGCGCCTGCTCCAACGGCAGCCGGTGGGTACGCAGGTCGGTCACACCGAGCGGGTCGTCGTCGGTGAGCAGCGGGATGATCTCGTCAGTCCAGCGCCGCACGTGGCACTGACCCATCCGCACCTGGATGCCCCGGTCGAACATCTCCATCAGCGGCAACGGGTCGACCTCGCCGCCGTACACCCCGGAGATGGAGACGGTGCCGCCGCGTCGGACGGCCTTGAGCGCGGCCTTGAGCGCGACCAGCCGGTCGATCCCGATCTTGTCGATCATCGGCTGGGCGAGCTTGTCCGGCAGCAGCCCGGCGGCGGCCTGGCCGAGCTTGCCCAGCGGCGCGCCGTGTGACTCCATCCCGACCGCGTCGATCACGGCGTCCGGCCCACGTCCGTCCACCAGGTCGATCAATGTGCCGGGCACGTCGTCGAGTTGGGAGATGTCCAGCACCTCCACACCGTGCCGACGGGCCATCTCCAGCCGCTCCGGCACCACGTCGAGGCCGATCACCCGGTCCGCGCCGAGGTGACGGCCGATCCGGGCGCAGAACTGGCCCACCGGGCCCAGGCCGAAGACCGCCAGGGTGCCGCCGGGTGGAGTGTCGGCGTACTTCACCGCCTGCCAGGCGGTCGGCAGGATGTCGGAGAGGTAGAGCCAACGCTCGTCCGGACCCTCGTCCGGCACCTTGATCGGGCCGAACTCGGCGAACGGGACGCGGAGAAACTGGGCCTGCCCGCCGGGCACCGCACCGTAGAGGGAGGTGTAGCCGAACAGCGCCGCGCCCTTGCCCTCGGCGGTGACCTGGGTGGTCTCGCACTGGGCGTAGAGCTGCCGCTGGCACATCCAGCAGGATCCGCAGGAGATGTTGAACGGCACCACCACCCGGTCGCCGGGCTTGAGCCGGGTCACCCCGGGTCCGACCTCCTCGACGATGCCCATCGGCTCGTGACCGAGGATGTCACCCGGCTTGAGGTACGGCCCCAGGACTTCGTAGAGGTGCAGGTCCGAGCCGCAGATGGCGGTCGAGGTGATCCGCACGATGGCGTCGGTCGGATCCTCGATCCTCGGGTCGGGCGTCTCCTCGACCCGTACGTCCCGCTTGCCGTGCCAGGTCAGTGCCCGCATGTCGCCCCCTACGTCGCCGCCGTCCCGTAGCTGACCTGCTACCCGCAACAACGCCCTTCAACCGGACCTACCCCCACCTCCCGCAAGGTTGATCATGAGGTTGGCGGCAGTCGTTGATCTTCAACCTGCCGCCAACCTCATGATCAACGGAGGAGATCTGGTCGGGGTGGTCAGGTGCCGGGGGTGTCGGCGTGGCGGGTGGTGGCGGCCAGGTAGTCGCGGTTGAGGCGGCCGATGGTGGTGAGTGGGATGCCCTTGGGGCAGACCACTGTGCATTCGCCGGCGTTGGTGCAGCCGCCGAAGCCGGCCTCGTCGTGCGCGTCGACCATGCCGATCACCCGGGTGTACCGCTCCGGCTGGCCCTGGGGAAGTAGCGAGAGCTGGGTGACCTTGGCGGCCGTGAAGAGCATGCCGGAGCCGTTGGGGCAGGCCGCCACGCAGGCGCCGCAGCCGATGCAGGCGGCCGACTCGAAGGCGGCGTCGGCGTCGGCCTTGGCCACCGGTACGGAGTGCGCCTCCGGTGCGCTGCCGGTGGGCGCGGTGACGTACCCGCCGGCGGCGATGATCGTGTCGAAGGCGTTCCGGTTCACCACCAGGTCCTTGATGACCGGGAAGGCCCGCGCCCGCCACGGCTCGATGTCGATGGTGTCGCCGTCGGAGAACTGCCGCATGTGCAGCTGGCAGGCGGTGGTGCCGCGCTGCGGGCCGTGCGCGTCCCCATTGATCATGAGACCGCACATGCCGCAGATGCCCTCACGGCAGTCGTGGTCGAAGGCGACCGGCTCCTCACCGGCGAGGATGAGCCGCTCGTTGAGTACGTCGAGCATCTCCAGGAACGACATGTCCGGGGAGACGTCGTCGACCTGGTACTTCACCATCCGACCCTTGTCCTGGGGGCCGGACTGACGCCAGATGCGCAGGGTCAGGTTCACTTGTAGCTCCGCTGCGTGGGGTGGACGTATTCGAAGTTCAGGTTTTCCTTGTGCAGCACCGAGGGCTCACCCGTGGCGGTGAACTCCCAGGCCGCGACGTACGCGAACCGCTCGTCGTCGCGCTGGGCCTCGCCCTCGGGGGTCTGGTGCTCGGCGCGGAAGTGGCCGCCGCAGGACTCCTCCCGGTGCAGGGCGTCGATGCACATCAGCTCGGCCAGCTCGAAGAAGTCGGCGACCCGGCCGGCCTTCTCCAGCGACTGGTTCAAGCCCTCACCGTTGCCCGGCACCCGGACCCGCTGCCAGAACTGGTCCCGCAGGGCGCGGATCTCGTCGATCGCCTTGCGTAGCCCGGCCTCGGAGCGCTCCATGCCGCAGTGCTCCCACATGATCTGGCCCAGCTCGCGGTGGAACGAGTCCACCGTCCGGTCACCGTCTATCGCGAGCAGTCGCTGGATGCGGTCCTCGACGTCGCGACGGGCCTCGACGGCCGCCGGGTGGGTCGCGTCGACCTTGTCGAACGAGCCGGCGGCGAGGTAGTTGGCGATCGTGTTGGGCAGCACGAAGTATCCGTCGGCCAGGCCCTGCATCAGCGCCGATGCGCCGAGCCGGTTCGCGCCGTGGTCGGAGAAGTTCGCCTCACCGATGACGAACAGGCCCGGGATGGTCGACTGGAGGTCGTAGTCGACCCAGAGGCCACCCATCGTGTAGTGCACGGCGGGGTAGATCCGCATCGGAACCGCGTACGGGTCCTCGCCGGTGATCCGCTCGTACATCTCGAAGAGGTTGCCGTACTTGGCCTCGATGGCCTTGCGACCCAGCCGGTCGATGGCGTCGGCGAAGTCGAGGTAGACCCCGAGCTTCGTCGGGCCGACACCCCGGCCCTCGTCGCAGACGTTCTTCGCGGCCCGGGAGGCAATGTCCCGGGGCACCAGGTTGCCGAACGACGGGTAGATGCGTTCCAGGTAGTAGTCCCGCTCGTCCTCTCCGATGTCGCGGGGGTCGCGGTCGTCGCCCTTGGCCTTCGGCACCCACACCCGGCCGTCGTTGCGCAGCGACTCGCTCATCAGGGTCAGCTTCGACTGGTGGTCGCCGGAGACCGGGATACAGGTCGGGTGGATCTGGGTGTAGCAGGGGTTGGCGAAGTACGCGCCCTTGCGGTGCGCCCGCCAGGTGGCGGTGACGTTGCAGCCCTTGGCGTTTGTGGAGAGGTAGAAGACGTTGCCGTAGCCGCCGGAGGCGAGCACCACGGCGTCGGCGAACTCCGTGGTGATCTCGCCGGTCACCATGTCCCGGACCACGATGCCCCGGGCCTTGCCCTCGACGACGATCAGCTCCAGCATCTCGTGCCGGGCGTTCATCTCCACGTTGCCCAGGCCGATCTGCCGCTCCAACGCCTGGTACGCGCCGAGCAGCAACTGCTGGCCCGTCTGACCCCGGGCGTAGAAGGTGCGCTGCACCTGCGCGCCACCGAACGACCGGGTGTCGAGCAGGCCGCCGTACTCGCGGGCGAACGGCACCCCCTGGGCGACGCACTGGTCGATGATGTTGACCGAGACCTCGGCCAGCCGGTGCACGTTCGACTCCCGGGAGCGGAAGTCACCGCCCTTGACGGTGTCGTAGAAGAGCCGGTGCACCGAGTCGCCGTCGTTGCGGTAGTTCTTGGCGGCGTTGATGCCGCCCTGCGCGGCGATCGAGTGCGCCCGGCGGGGACTGTCCTGGTAGCAGTAGGACTTGACCCGGTAGCCCTGCTCGGCCAGCGTGGCTGCGGCGGAGCCACCGGCCAGGCCGGTGCCGACCACGATCACGGTCATCTTGCGGCGGTTGGCCGGGTTTACCAGCTTCGCCTCGAAGCGGCGACGTTCCCAGCGGGTCTCGATCGGCCCATCGGGAGCCCTGGTGTCGGCGATCGGGTCGCCCTCGGTGAACAGATCCATGGTCAGGACACCAATCCGGTGAGTACGGCGAACGGGACCACGAGGTAGCCGGCGCAGAGCGCGACGGCGAAGACCAGCGCCACCGCCCGGGCCCGCTGTTCGCCGCGCGGGGTCTGCTGGCCCAGGCTGCGCAGCGCGCTGAACACGCCGTGCCGCAGGTGGAAACCGAGCGCGACGATCGCCAGCGTGTAGAAGGCGGTGACGTACCAGCGCTCCGGGGCGAAGTCGGCGACCACGTTCGCGTACGGCCGGGACGGGTCGCCGACCGGGTTCAGCGTGCCGGTGGTCAGGTCGAGGATGTGGTAGATCACGAAGAGCAGGATGATCACGCCGCCCCAGCGCATGGTCCGGGCGGCGTAGCTGCCCCGGACCTTCTTGCGGTGGGCGTAGCGCACCGGGCGGGCGGCGCGGGCGCGCAACGCCAGCACCGTGGCGGCCCAGATGTGCAGCAGCACCGCCGCCAGCAGGCCGACCCGTTGGATCCACAGGAACCCGGCGCTGGGCAGCAGCGGGACGCCGATCTCGCGCAACCAGTGCGCGTAGTGGTCGAACGAGGACGCGCCCGAGAAGATCTTCAGGTTGCCCAGCATGTGGGCGATGAGGAACAGCACCAGCAGGATGCCCGTCACCGCCATGACGGCCTTGAGGCCGACATTGGAGCGGATGGGCGACCGGGTTCTCGTCGTGACTACCACTCGACCGACGCTAGGAGGACTTCGATCAGTCGTCCAATGCATCGACACCGCAGTCTTGATAGCCATAAGCTATGTAGATGCAGCTCCATCAGCTGAAGTACTTCGTCGCGGTGGCTGAAGTACGACATTTCACCCAGGCGGCCGACATCGTCGGCATCACCCAGCCCTCATTGAGTAAGCAAATTCACGCGTTGGAGGACACCCTCGGCGCACCCCTGTTTGAGCGGGTAAGGGGCAACATAACCCTGACCGCGGCGGGGGAGGTGCTGCTGCCGTTGGCCAAGCGGATCCTGGCCGACGTCGAGACCGCCACCCGGGAGGTGCAGGAGCTGGCCGGCCTGCGGCGTGGTCGGGTACGCCTCGGCGCCACCCCCAGCCTCGCCACCTCCCTCGCCCCGCCGGTGCTCCGCCGGTTCCGTGACGCCCACCCGACCGTCGACCTGCGGATGGAGGAGGGCGGCTCGCAGGATCTCGTCCGTGACCTGCTCCGGGGTGATCTCGACCTCGCGCTGATCATCATGCCCGCCCAGGGCACCGATCCCGGCCTGCGGGCCGACCCGATCCTCACCGAGAGCCTGGTGGTCGCCTCGGTCGACCCGGTGCCCACCGCCACACCCGGTGCCGACCTGCGCATCACCGACCTGCGCGACCAGCCGATGGTGATGTTCCGCGAAGGGTACGACCTGCGCGACGCCACCCTCCAGGCGTGCCGGGACGCCGGCTTCGAACCGACCCTGTCGGTGGACGGCGGGGAGATGGACGCGGTGCTCAGCTTCGTCGAGGCCGGGCTGGGTATCGCCGTGGTCCCCGGCATGGTGGTGGCCCGCCGGACCGGCGTCCGCGTCACCCGGCTCGCTCCTCCGGGCGTACGCCGCACCATCGCCGTGGCCCGCCGCCGCGACGCGGTGCCCACCCACGCCGGCCGCGAACTACGCCGCATCCTCCTCGACTACATCCACACCGCCACCGCCACCGCCCAACTCCCCCCCGGCGTCGAACCCCTGCCCTAGCTCTTGTCGATCATGAGGTTGGCGGCAGTTTTTGATCTCAAAAGTGCCGCTAACCTCATGATCAACGAGGCTGGGGGGTTTCGGCGTCGTCCATGGCGCGGTAGATGCGTTGTTCGGAGACGGGGTGGGGGGTGCCTAGGGCCTGGGCGAAGATGCTGACCCGCAATTCTTCGATCATCCAGCGGATCTGGCGTACCTGCTCCGAGGAGCGTCGGGCCGGGGGCAGGGCGGCCAGGAACTCGTCGTACTCGCGCTGCACCACCGCGACGCGGTCCTGCTGCTGTTTGTCCCGCGCCGGGTTGCCCGGCAGCCGGTCCAGCCGACGCTCGATCGCGGTCAGGTAGCGCAGCAGGTCGGGCAGCCGGGCGTAGCCGGCCTCGGTGATGAAGCCGGCGTGCACGAGACCGGTGAGCTGGTTGCGGACGTCGGCCAGGGCGGCCACCACGGCCAGGTTCCTCGTCGCGCCGAGGCGCTGCTGCACCGCGTACGCGGTGGCGAGCACCGCCCGGACCCGGTCCATCACCGCCACCACCGTGTCGACCAGCTCAGCCCGGACCTTCTCGCGCAGCGCGGCGAAACCCGCCTCGTCCCAGACCGGCCCGCCCGCGTCGGCGATCAGCTTGTCGATCGCCGCGCCGGCCGCGTCCTCGATCAACGCCTGCACCCCGCCGTGCGGGTTGCGGGACAACGCCAGCTTCGCCTCGTTGCTCAGCCGCCCCTGGAGGAACTTCGCCGGCGACGGCACGGTCAGCCGCAGCAGCCGACGGGTGCCGGCCCAGTGCGCGGCCTCCTGCTCGCCGGGTGAGTCGAACACCTTCACCCCGACCGTGGCGCCCTCGTCCACCAGCGCCGGGTAGGCGGTCACCGCGTACCCGGCCCGTACCTGCTCGATGGTGCGTGGCAGCGTGCCGATCTCCCAGCCGGTCAGCCCCGTGCGGGCCACCTCCGGCGCGGCGGCGGCCACCACCTGCCGTACCTCCGCCTTGAGCTGACGTTGCAGGGCCGGCAGGTCCTTGCCCTCGGCGACCGGTTTGTCGTCGTCACCGAGCACCCGGAAGGTGACCCGCAGGTGCGGCGGCAGCTTGCTCAGATCCCAGGCGTCCCGGGGCACGGTGACCCCGGTCATTCGCCGCAACTGCCGGGTCAACGCGTCCAGCAGCGGCTCCTCGCCGGGGGTGATCGCGGCGAGCGCGGCGCGGGCGTAGTCGGGGACCGGCACGAAGTTTCGTCGTACCGGCTTCGGCAGCGACCGGATCAGCGCGACGACCAACTCCTCACGCAGCCCCGGCACCTGCCAGTCGAAGCTCTCGGCGGGCACCTGGTTGAGCAACGGAAGCGGGATGTCCACCGTCACGCCGTCGGCCGCCGTACCCGGGTCGAACGTGTAGGTCAGCGGCAGCGCCACCCCGTCGGCCCGCCACTCGTCGGGGTAGTCGGCCTCGTCCAGCCCGCCCCGGCCCGCGTTGACCAGCAGCTCCCGGGTGAAGGTGAGCAGTTCGGGCCGCTCCCGGCGGGTCTTCTTCCACCAGCTGTCGAAGTGCCGCCCGGAGACCACCTCGGCCGGGATCCGCTCGTCGTAGAACTGGAAGATCGTCTCATCGTCGACCAGGATGTCGCGCCGCCGAGCCCGGTTCTCCAACTCCTCGATCTCGGTCAGCAGCCGCTGGTTGTCCCGCCAGAACTGGTGGTGGGTGGACCAGTCGCCCTCGACCAGCGCGTGCCGGATGAACAGTTCCCGGCTCAGCGTCGGGTCGATCCGACCGAAATTCACCTTGCGGGAGGTGACCAGCGGGACGCCGAAAAGAGTGACCTTCTCGTACGCCATCACCGCCGCCTGCTTCTTCTCCCAGTGCGGCTCGCTGTAGCTGCGCCTGACCAGGTGCTGGGCGAGCGGCTCGACCCACTCCGGCTCGATCCGCCCGTTCACCCGCCCCCACAGCCGGGAGGTCTCCACCAACTCGGCGGCCATCACCCAGCGGGGCGGCTTGCGGAACAGTGCCGAGCCCGGGAACAGGGCGAACTTCGCCCCGCGCGCGCCCAGGTACTCGTGCTTCTGCGCGTCCTTGAGGCCGATGTGCGACAGCAGGCCCGGCAACAGCGACTGGTGCACCTTCGGTGTGTCGATCTCCTCCGGCAGATCCGCGCCGACCTGCCGCCGCCCGCCGCCGTCGGGCGCGGCGTCCGCGCCGCCCCGCCGGCCCCGCCCCCGGCTCCTGTCCTCAGGGGTACGCAGCACCTGCCGCAACTGGCTGACGATGTCCTGCCACTCCCGGACCCGCAGGTAGTTGAGGTACTCGGCCCGGCACATCCGGCGGAACGCGCTTGAGGAGAGCGCCCGCTGCTGCTCCCGCAGGTACCGCCAGAGGTTGAGGTACGCGACGAAGTCGGATTCGGCGTCGGCGAACCGGGCGTGTGCCTGGTCGGCCTGCGCCTGCTTGTCCGCCGGCCGCTCGCGCGGATCCTGGATCGACAGCGCCGCGGCGATCACCATCACCTCGGTGGCGCAACCGTTGCGTTCGCCCTCCAGGACCATCCGGGCCAGCCGGGGGTCGACCGGCAACTGGGCCAACCGTCGGCCGAGGGTGGTGAGCCGCTTCGTCGGCTCTGCCTCGGCCGGATCGAGCGCGCCAAGTTCGTGCAGCAGGTTCACGCCGTCGGTGATGTTGCGCCGGTCCGGGGGGTCGATGAACGGGAACGCGGCGATGTCGCCCAGACCGATGGCGGTCATCTGGAGGATGACCGAGGCCAGGTTGGTCCGCAGGATCTCCGGGTCGGTGAACTCGGGACGGGAGTCGAAGTCCTGCTCGTCGTAGAGCCGGACGCAGATGCCGTCCGAGGTACGCCCGCAGCGGCCCTTGCGCTGGTTGGCGCTGGCCTGCGAGATCGGCTCGATCGGCAGCCGCTGCACCTTCAGCCGCTGCGAGTAGCGGGAGATCCGGGCGGTGCCGGGATCCACCACGTACTTGATGCCGGGCACCGTCAACGAGGTCTCCGCGACGTTCGTGGCCAGTACCACCCGCCGCCCGCCGTGCGGGGCGAAGACCCGGTGCTGCTCGGCGACGCTGAGTCGGGCGTACAGCGGCAGGATCTCGGTGCCGAGCAGCGACCGCTTGTTCTGCACCAGCTTGCCCAGCGCCTCGGCGGTGTCCCGGATCTCCCGCTCACCGCTGAGGAAGACCAGGATGTCGCCCGGCCCCTCGGCAGCCAGCTCCTCTACCGCGTCACCGATCGCCTGGATCTGGTCCCGGACGTTCTCCTCGTCGGCTTCCTCCTCGTCGCCTTCGGCGACCTCGACAAGCGGCCGGTAGCGCACCTCGACCGGATAGGTTCGCCCGGAGACCTCCACCACCGGCGCCGGCTCGCCGTCGGGATGCTCGGCGGTCGGTGGTCCGGCGAAGTGCCGGGCGAAGCGGTCGGTCTCGATGGTCGCCGAGGTGATGATCACCTTGAGGTCGGGACGGCGGGGCAGGAGCTGCCGGAGGTACCCGAGAATGAAGTCGATGTTGAGGCTGCGCTCGTGCGCCTCGTCGATGATCAACGTGTCGTACTGGCGCAGCGTTCGGTCGGTCTGTAACTCGGCCAGCAGGATGCCGTCGGTCATCAACTTGACCAGGCTGTTCTCGCCCACCTGATCGGTGAAGCGCACCTTGTAGCCGACCACGTCACCGAGTTCGGTCCCCAACTCCTCGGCGATCCGGTCGGCCACCGTACGCGCGGCCAGCCGCCGGGGCTGCGTGTGCCCGATCAGGCCGCCGATGCCGCGCCCCAGCTCCAGGCAGATCTTCGGCAGCTGAGTGGTCTTGCCCGAGCCGGTCTCGCCCGCCACGATCACCACCTGGTGATCGCGGATCGCCGCGGCGATGTCGTCCTTACGCTCGCTCACCGGCAGACTGGCCGGGTAGACGATCTTCGGGACCGCCGCTTTCCGCCGCTCCAGCCGCTCCTCCGCCGCAGCCGTCTCCGCGACGATCTCCGCCAGCACCGACTCGCGTCGCTGCGGGTCGCGTAGCTTCCGCAGCCCGTCGAGCCGACGGCGCAGGTGACGCTGGTCGCGGAACATCAGCGGAGAGAGGCGACGCTGCAACTCGCGGACGGATTCGGTCGCGGCGGGTGAGGCTGGATTCTGCATGTCGTGGCCAAGAATAGGCAGCCGACCGCCGGTCCGCCTCCCGGTTACCCACTGGTGCTCGGTGCGCCGGTTACCCACTGGTGCTCGGTGCGCCGGTTACCCGCTGGTGCCCGGCGTGGCGGTTACCCGGTGGTGCCGGGCGTGGCGGTTACCCGCTGGTGCCGGGCGTGCCGGTTACCCGCCCGTGCTCGGGTCGGCTGGCCTTGGCACCTCCCTTGCTCTGAGGTGCTCTTGCCGGCCGTGCTCTTCCTGCCCTTGCTCTTCGTCACCCGGCCTTGCTCCACCCGGCCTTGCTCTTCGTCACCCGGCCTTGCTCTGCCCGGCCTTGCTCTGCCCGGCCTTGCTCTGCTTCACCCGGCGCAACGGGTGCGGCGGGTAACTGATGCGTGGGTTGAAGCAGAGCGGCAGGGGGACGTACACCTCACCGACGACGTAGACCTTCCCGACATGTCGCACAGGGCGTACCAGGGTGGGGCGGTGGCGTGGTGCCACCGCCGACGGGGAGGTCTATCGTTGGGCGCCGGGCTGGGAGCGGGACACGGGGACGTCGATGATGATGCGTGACACCGATCGGGCGCTGGTGCAGGCCGCCAGTGCGGTCGCGAAGCTGCGTTGCCGCAGTGCCACCCACACCCTCGCTACGGCGGCCCGTACCGCCGATGGTCGGGTGATTTCCGCAGTTAACGTGGTGCACGCGACGGGAGGGGCCTGCCCCGAGACGGTAGCGCTCGGCACCGCCGCCACGCAGGGCGTGGCAGAGCTGGACACCATCGTCACCGTCGGTGACCGGGGCCGAGCCCTGGTCACCCCCTGCGACGCCTGCCGCCAGGTCCTGGCCGACCGCTATCCCGCCTTACGCGTCATCGTCGGCAACCCTGACGACCCGAAGGTCGTGCCCGTCACCAACCTGACCCCCACCACCCCCCATTAGCCCGCCCCGCTCCCAGCCGTGATTCACGAGCCGTGCAGTTTCGGGGAAGATGTTGCCTCGCCGCGGGCGGAGGCAGCATCTTCCCCGAAACTGCACGGCGACTCTGGCGGCGACTGCGCGGCGACTCTGTGCGCGGCGACTTGTGGGTGGTGGCCTTGCGGCGGGGGTGTCTGTGGGCGGGGTTAGCGCGTGCGGGTACGGAGGGCTTGGCGGAGTTCGGCGAGGAAGCCGTCGAAGTCCTCGCGGAGCCGTTGGGCGGTCACGTGCAGGACGATCCAGTCCTCGCCGAGCAGGCGGTTGAGGCGTCGCCGGTCGCGATGAAGTTGCTGCGGGTCGTCGTGCCAGAGTCCGTCGTACTCGACCGCGATCTTGAGTTCCGGCCAGGCGAGGTCGACCCGGGCGACGAACCTGCCGTCGCGCTCCACCACGAACTGGGTGACGGGCCGGGGAAGACCGGCCAGCACGATCCGCACCCGCAGCCGCGATTCCTGGGCCGACTCCGCGCCCGGGTCGGCCAGCTGCGCCACCCGAAGCATGCGTCTCCAGCCTCGGGTACCGCGACGACGGTCCACCACTTCCCGCAGCTGATCAACGCGTACGAGTCGCTGGCCGAGTAGCCGGTCCACCACGACCACGGCCTCCTCGACGCTCAGCCATTGAGCCAGATCCCAGCAGGTACGCAGCGGCGTGGTGACCGGCATACCAGCGTGCGCCAGCACGTCGATCTCGGTGACCTCGCCGGTGTGCACAGCGAGACCGGCGACCGGCCCAAACCGGAGCCCGGTCGGCACGAGGATGTCGAGCGGTTCGGCATCCCCGATGAACCCGGCATTGAACAGTGCAGCGGCGCTCCGACCGGCGATCACCGCGCCGGGTGGTAGAACCCAGCGCGCCGCAGCTAGGCAACGGGTGCGGTGCGAGAGGGTGAGTTGTACGTCGGCGTACACGTCCCGGAAGACCGGGCGCCATGCGCTGCTGCGCAGCTCGCCCCGAGTCAACAGCCCACGGGCCACAACACGGGAACCACGGAAGACGCGCCCACGCAGTTGCGGTGGACGCCGAGCGGAAGTTGGCATGTCGTCCACGATGGACGAGTGTGAGCCCGCCCCGACACCCCTGTGGATAACCCGCCGCGCCGCCACACGAGGCACTGGTTGAGCAACTTCGGGGAAGGTGTCGCCTCAGCGAGTCTGGAGGCGACACCTTCCCCGAAGTTGCTCGGATCTTGACGCGACGCGACGCGACGCGACGCGACGCGACGCGACGCGACGCGACGTGACGCGACGTGGTGTGCGGGACGTGGCGGGGCGGGGGCGGGGGCGGGGTCAGGCGGCGGCGGACCAGATGGCGCGGAAGGCCGCTGCCTCGCCGGCCAGCCAGCGTTCGATCTCGTCGGGCCTGGCGTTGTCGGGCATCCGGAGGGTGCTGCCCCGGCGTACGTCGACCAGGACCGGCTCGGCGTGCGGGAGCACGGCGTCCATGTGACGGGCGGTCAGGTGCAGTGCCGCCAGCGTCGCCTCCTCGCTGGGCGGGGCCTCGTCGAAGTGCAGGCGCACCGCCTCGGCACGGCCGTCGGCGTACCGGATGCCGAAATGGGGGTTGATCTTGATGGGGAGGTCGCCGAGCATGGCCAGGGCGTCGCGGGTCTGGGCCAGGTCGACCCCGGCGGGCTCGCCGAGCGAGTGCAGCCACGCCGTCGCGCCGGGCACGAGCGACTGGTAGAGCGGACGCCACCGGGGCTTGACCACGTCGACCACCTGCGCCAGGTGGGTGCCGCCGGTGTGGAAGGCGATGTCGGCCTTGAGGGCCTTGACGAACTGGCCGTGCGGGTTGAACCCGGAGCGGCTCGCCCGCTGTCGGCGCAGGCCACCGACGAAGCTGGCCTTGGTCGGGCCGGTGCGGTCGACGTACCGGGTGAAACCGAGGAGGGTGGCGTACGGCGTGAGGGGGGCGGAGATGGGCGCGGTCACGAGCATCCTCCCAGGTCAGGAACTCGATTAGTACATACATTCTAATCGACGACCCTGACATCGCCCAGGGCACGAAAGGGGCCGCCCGGGCATCCCGGACGGCCCCTCGTAGGAAATTTCAGAGCTGGCCGACGTCGGTGATCCGGACGACGGCGGCGCCTGCCTCGTCGGAGGCGGCGAGGTCGATCTCGGCGCTGATGCCCCAGTCGTGGTCGCCCTCCGGGTCGTCCAGTATCTGCCGTACGGTCCAGCGCTCCCGACCCTGTTCGATCATCAGCAGCGCCGGGCCGCGGGCGTCCGGACCGGTCCCGATCCCGTCGTACGACTCGAAGTAGGGCTCCAACGCGTCGGCCCAGGCGTCGGCGGGCCAACCGGAGTCGGCGTCCAGCTCGCCCAGCGCGTCCCACTGCCGCAGCGCGGCCAGCTCGACCCGCCGGAACAGGGCGTTGCGCACCAGCACCCGGAACGCCCGCGGGTTGCGGGTGACCGGCGCCGGCCGGTCGTCCAGGGCGGCGGCGACCTCGGGCAGGTCGGTCGGGTTGCGCAGCCGCTCCCACTCGTCGATGAGGCTGGAGTCGACCTGGCGGACCAGCTCACCCAGCCACTCGATCAGGTCGACCAGTTCCTCGGTCTTGGCCTCCTCGGGCACCGTCTGCCGCAGCGTCTTGTACGCGTCGGCGAGGTAGCGCAGCACCAGCCCCTCCGAGCGGGACAGGCCGTAGAACTGCACGTACTCGGTGAAGGTCATCGCCCGCTCGTACATGTCCCGCACCACGGACTTGGGGGAGAGCTGGTGGTCGGCCACCCAGGGGTGGCCCCGCCGGTACATCTCGTAGGCGTTCTCCAGCAGCTCCGCGAGGGGCTTGGGCCAGGTCACCTCGTCGAGCAGTTCGAGCCGGGCCTCGTACTCGATGCCGTCGGCCTTCATCGCGGCGACCGCCTCGCCGCGGGCCTTGAACTGCTGCGCGGAGAGCACCTGACGCGGGTCGTCGAGGATCGACTCGATCACCGACAACACGTCCAGGGCGTACGACGGCGACTCGCTGTCGAGCAGCTCGATGGTGGCCAGCGCGAGCGGGGACAACGGCTGGTTGAGCGCGAAGTCGAGTTGCAGGTCGACGGTGAGCCGGACCCGCCGCCCGGTCTCGTCCGGCTCGGGCAGTTCCTCGACCACGCCGCCGGCCCGCAGCGCGCGGTAGATGGCGATGGCTCGGCGGATGTGCCGGCGCTGGGCTGCGGCGTCCTCGTGGTTGTCGGTGAGCAGGTGCCGCATGGCCACGAACGCGTCGCCGGGGCGGCCGATGACGTTGAGCAGCATCGAGTGGCTGACCTGGAAGCTGGAGGTGAGCGGTTCCGGTTCGGCCTCCACCAGACGGTCGAAGGTGGGCTTTCCCCAGCCGATGGAGCCCTCCGGGGGCTTCTTGCGTACCACCTTGCGTCGCTTCTTCGGGTCGTCGCCGGCCTTGGCGAGGGCCTTCTCGTTCTCGATGACGTGTTCGGGCGCCTGCACCACGACCCGGCCGATGGTGTCGAAGCCGGCCCGGCCGGCCCGGCCGGCGATCTGGTGGAACTCGCGGGCCTTGAGCAGCCGGGTGCGCACCCCGTCGTACTTGGAAAGGCCGGTGAACAGCACCGTGCGGATCGGCACGTTGATCCCGACGCCGAGGGTGTCCGTACCACAGATGACCTTGAGTAGCCCGGCCTGGGCGAGGGTCTCCACCAGCCGGCGGTACTTGGGCAGCATGCCCGCGTGGTGTACGCCGATGCCGTGCCGGACCAGCCGGGACAAGGTCTTGCCGAAGCCGGAGGTGAACCGGAACCCGCCGATCGCCGCCGCGATCATGTCCTTCTCGGCCCGGGTGCAGACGTTGACGCTCATCAGCGCCTGGGCGCGTTCCAGGGCGGCGGCCTGGGTGAAGTGCACCACGTACACCGGGGCCTGCTTCGTCTCCAGCAGCTCTTCCAGGGTCTCGTGCAGCGGCGTCATCGCGTACGAGAAGAGCAGCGGGACCGGCCGCTGGGCCGAGCGGACGACGGCGGTCGCCCGGCCGGTACGCCGGGTCAGGTCGTCGACGAACCGGGTGGTGTCGCCAAGCGTGGCCGACATCAGCACGAACTGGGCCTGCGGCAGCTCGATCAGCGGCACCTGCCAGGCCCAGCCCCGGTCCGGCTCGGCGTAGAAGTGGAACTCGTCCATGACCACCTGACCGACGTCGGCCCGGCTGCCCTCGCGCAGCGCCAGGTTGGCCAGGATCTCCGCGGTGCAGCAGATGATCGGGGCGTCGGCGTTGACGCTGGCGTCGCCGGTGAGCATGCCGACGTTCTCGGCACCGAAGACCTCACACAGCGCGAAGAACTTCTCCGACACCAGCGCCTTGATCGGCGCGGTGTAGAAGGTCGTCCGGTCGTCGGCCAGGGCGGCGAAGTGCGCGGCGATGGCGACCAGGCTCTTGCCCGAGCCGGTCGGCGTATTCATGATCACGTTGGCCCCGGAGACGATCTCGATGACCGCCTCCTCCTGGTGGGGGTAGAGGTCCAGGCCGCGCTCGGACGCCCAACTGGCGAACGCGTCGTAGAGGGTGTCGGGGTCGGCGGTCTTCGGCAGCGCGGCGGTGAGTGTCATGGCCGGTCCATGGTGCCTGGATCACGCGCCGTGACGCCAACCGGGCTCCGGCGGGTGGTCCAGCCCGGGACGGTGGGTCGGCTCAGCGGCGGCGGTAGATCAGGTCGGCGACCGGGCGGCCGGCGCGCAGCGCCCGCCGCTCGAACCGGGTCACCGGCCGGTACGCGGGCCGGGGAGCGTACCCGTCGTAGGCGTTGACCAGGCCCGGGTCGGCGTCCAGCGTCGCCCGCATCGCCTCGGCGTACTCCGCCCAGTCGGTGGCGCAGTGCAGCGTGCCGCCTACCGCCAGCCGGGAACGCAACCGCGCCACGTGCGTCGGCTGGATCAGCCGCCGTTTGTGGTGGCGGGACTTCGGCCACGGGTCCGGAAAGAAGACGTGCACCGCGTCCAGCGAGGCGGGCGGCAGCAGATCGAGCAACTCCATCGCGTCGCCGTCGACGATCCGGACATTGCCCAGGTCACGAAGGTGGATCAGGTCCAGCAGGTTGGCGATTCCCGGGGTGTGCACCTCGACCGCCAGATAATCTCGATCCGGGTCGGCGGCGGCCATCTCGGCGGTCGCGTCGCCCATGCCGGAACCGATCTCGACCACCAGTGGAGCCCGACGGCCGAACAGGCCGACGGGGTCGAACGGGTCGGCGTCGGCGACGCGCAGCCCGTACCGCGGCCAGAGTTGCTCCAACGCCGTCACCTGCCGGCCGCTCATCCGGCCGCGACGCGGGTGGTAGGTACGGATCGCCCGCGCCAGGTGCGGCGCGGCGACGGCGGGAGTCGGGTCGGTGGAGGTCACCACCAACCGAGCCTACGCGAGCACCGCGCAGGACCGGATGTGATGTACGCCCGGTGGTGAGACCATCATCGGTGAAAGGCAGGACCGGGTGTCCGGCAGTGCCCGGCGACCGCTCCGGCGCACCGGGAGGGGGCATCGTGTCAGCAGCGAGACGCACTCGTCGGGCGCTGTCCGCCGCTCCGCTGCGTGCCCTCGTGGCCGTCGCTGCGCTGCTCGCGATCGTCCTGGTCACCCCGCTGCTGACGGCGTCACCCGCTCGGGCCGCCGTCGTGCCGGTCGTCGTCGGGCAACCCGGCGGTGGGCAGCCTGGTCCGCCTGAGGGCGCGCCGCAGCCTGGCCCGACCGTGTTCGTGGAGGTTTCGCCGAGCATGGTGGAACCGGGCCATCTGGTCGGGCTCCGGGCCAGCTGCCACGACAACTCGGTGGGGGCCATCGTCGTCTCGGACGCGTTCGGCCGGGTCGCCGTGCAGCCGCAGCGCGGGCTGCTGACCGGGACCGCGATGGTCAAGGAGCGGGTCCTCCCCGGCAACTACCGGGTCAAGCTGGAGTGCCGGGGCGGCGAGACCGCCTCCACCATGATCCAGGTCGTACGCCAGATGAAGCCCAGCCGAGGGCCGGCGACCGGCTTCGGCGGTGGTGCCGGCAATATCACCGCCAGTCTGCTGCTCCCCGGCGGTCTGGCGCTGACCGTCACCGGGATGGTCCTCTGGGTCACCGCGACCCGCCGTCGCGGCAGTCGACGGTGAGCCCGTAGTGACCGCCGCCCGCACACCCCGCCCCGCCGGTAGTTCGCCCCGCCCCACCCACCGCCCCGACCTGTTCGTACCCGCGGCCGGCCCGCCACCGTCTCACGGTGACCGGGCTGCGGACCTCGGCTCTCGGCGGGCTCGCGCCGCAGCACCGTTCACCGATCGGCGTCGGGCACCCCGCAGCGCCGGCGGATCCGCCCGCACGACGCGCTCTGGGCGCAGCCCGTGGTCGCTGCCGCTGGCGGTGGTGCTCGTGCTGGCCGGCGTGTTCGCCACCGGCGCCGGGCTCGGGCACACCGTCGGGGGACCGCTCGACTGGACGGCCACCGGGGGAGAGGGAGGCTCCGGCGGAGCATCGACGGTGTCCGCTGGGCGTACCGCCGCGCGGCCGGTGAGCCTGTCCATTCCGTCGATCGACGTCTCGGCGCCGGTGAAGCCGGTCGGCGACGCACCGGACGGCTCGATAGCCGTGCCGCCACTCAGCCGGCACGAGGAAACCGGGTGGTACGACCGTGGGCCGGTGCCCGGAGACCCGGGGCCGGCGGTCATCGTCGGGCACGTTGACACCAAGAGCGGCCCGTCGGTCTTCTACCACCTGGGCAAGCTGAAGGTGGGTGACACCGTCGAGGTGGCCCGGGAGGACGACTCGGTGGCCGTGTTCACGGTGAACTCGGTGGAGCACTTCCCGAAGGAACAATTGCCGGCCGACCGGGTCTACGGCCACGACGGCCCGCCCGGCCTGCGGCTCATCACCTGCGGCGGCGAGTGGCTCGGCGGTGGCACCGGCTATGCCGACAACGTCATAGCCTTCGCCACCCTCACCACCACCCGCCCATCCTGACGTACCCGCCGCTACCGCTGAGGTCCGGCGACTACGAAGGGCCGTCGGTCAGGGGACCTGCTGGACGACCTCGAACTCCAGGAGGGTGGCACCGGAGGCGACGGGTGGCCGCCGCTCGGCTCCGGGCGGGGTGGCGTGGGCGGCTCGGGCGGGGCCGGCGGCCCAGTCCTGGTACGCCTGCTCGGTCTCCCAACGGGTGTAGACGAAGTAGCGGTTGTCGCCGGCCACCGGACGCAGCAGTTCGAAGCCGAGGAAACCGGGGGAGTTCTCCACCGCGCGGGCCCGGGCGGCGAACCGCTTTTCCAACTCCTCGCCGCCACCGGGCGGAACGTCGATCGCGTTGATCTTCACAACTGCCATACCCCCACCCTAACCGGGCCCAGACGAACCAACACTGCCCCGGTAGGTGTTCATGATCCCTACAACTTCCCTGATAGTGCTGCCTCGCGAGGCATTGAGGCCGCAACATCGCTGAAGTTGCACGGATCTTGAGGGCGGGGTGAGGCGTGGTCAGGCGCGGCGCGGTGCTCAGAGGGGCTCGACGGTGGGGGTCAGGTCGGCGTCGACGACTATGGGGGCGTGGTCTGAAGGACCCTTGCCCTTGCGGGCCTCCCGGTCCACGTACGCCGACCGGACCGCGCGGGCCAGCGGGGCCGAGGCGTACACCAGGTCGATGCGCATGCCTTTGTTCTGGTGGAACATGCCCGCCCGGTAGTCCCAGTAGGTGAACGGGTGCGGTCCCTTCATCGGGGTGGGCACCACGTCGGTGAGGCCGAGATCGCGCAGCGCCGCCAGAGCGGCCCGCTCGGGCGGCGTGACGTGGGTGGAGTTGACGAACAGCGCCGCATCCCACACGTCGTCGTCGGTGGGAGCCACGTTGAAGTCGCCGCACACGGCCAGCGGCGCGGGGCTGGTCAGCTCGGTGTCCAACGCGTCCCGCAGCGCCGCCAACCAGGCCAACTTGTACGCGTAGTGCGGGTCGTCGGGCGTGCGGCCGTTCGGCACGTACACCGACCAGACCCGCAGCCCGCCGCAGGTGGCCGAGATCGCGCGGGCCTCCGGGTCGGGGAAGCCGGGCTCGCCGGCGAACCCGACGGTGACATCGGCCAGACCGACCCGGGACAGGACGGCGACCCCGTTCCACCGGCCGTCGCTGTGACTGGCCACCGTGTACCCCAGCTCACCCACCTCGGTCGCCGGGAAGGCGCCGTCCGGGCACTTGGTCTCCTGAAGGCAGACCACGTCCGGGCGGGTGCCCGCCAACCAGTCGAGCAGCCGGGGCAGCCGGGCCTTCACCGAGTTCACGTTCCACGTCGCCAGGCGCATGATGCCAGCCTGCCCCATTCCCGCTGGGCCCGCTCGGCCACCGCCGGCCGACACGCGCCGAGGTCGTCGGCGCCGCCCTGGTCAGCCCGAAGGCCCCCGCTCAGCTTCCCGGGCTGTCGTTGTTCGGGCGGGTCTGCTCGGCGAGGAAACGCTCCAACTCGGCGCCGAGTTCCTCGGCCGTGGGCAGCGGACCGTTCTCCGTGGCGAGCAGGTTCTTCTCACCCCGGCCCCGGGCGTACGCGTCGTACTGCTCCTCAAGCGCCTGGACCAGGCTGGTGGCCTCGTCGCTCTGCGCGACCTGCCGGTCGATCTCCACCCGCACCACCTCGGCGGCCGAGCGCAGCCCGTCCCGGGGCAGCAGCAGCCCGGTGCTGCGGGACACCGACGCCAGCAGCACCTCGGCGGCGGCCGGATACTCGGCCTGCGCCACGTAGTGCGGCACGTGCGCGGCGAAGCCCAGCGCGTCGCGGCCCGCCTCACCGAGGCGGAACTCCAGCAGGTGGCCGACGCTGCCGGGGACCTGCACCCGTTGCAGCCACGGTTCGTAGCCGGAGATCAGGTCGCGCCGGGTGGCGTGCGCGGTCACGCCGGTCGGTCGGGTGTGCGGCACCGCCATCGGGATCGCGTTGAGCCCGACGGTGAGCCGGACGTCCAGTCGGGCGGCGAGCCCGGCGACGGCGGCGGTGAACCGTTCCCACTGAAGGTCGGGCTCCGGGCCGGTGAGCAGCAGGAAGGGGGTCTCGTCGTCGTCGTGGAGCAGGTGCAGCTCCAGCTCCGGGTCGTCGTAGCTCTCCCAGTGATCCTCGACGAAGGTCATCACCGGTCGGCGGGAGCGGTAGTCGAAGAGCTGATCCAGGTCGAACCGGGCGATCGGGCGGGACTCCAGTGATGTGAGCAGCTGTTCGCGGGCGAGCCGGCTCGCGTTACCGGCGTCGACGAAACCGGTGAGCGCCTGGATCAGGACCGGTTGACCGAGGTCGGGCAGATCGTCGTTGAGTTCGTAGAGCTCGTGTGGGTCGAGCACCGGTGCGGCCTCCCTGCATGTGCGTAACGGGGCCACCGGATTCACGGTGCCCCGATCGCCAGAACGTACCTGCCATCCTCGTGCATTCCTGCCGTGCCGGTCCGGCCGGCCCGGCCTCGCCGTGCGATCGGCCGACGGTACGCCGTTGCCCCGGCGGGGTACACATGGATGGTCGCCACCGAAAGGAGAGGTGATGAGCGATCCCGTGCCCGCCGAGGGCCAACCCGTCACCCCGGTTCCGCCGACCCCGGGCAGCCGGGTCGTCGAGGCGCCGCCGGCCACCCTGTGGGACCGGATGCGCCAGGATCCGCAGTACGCTCCGGAGCACCTCGCGCTGGAGGCGGTGCGCCGGCTCGGTCCGGAGGCCGCACAGTGGGTGCAGCGGATCCGGGCCGCGCAGCCCGGCATCGGCGCCGAGGCCCTGGCGGAGCAGGCGGTACGTCGGTTCGTCAACCAGGCCCGGCTATCCGGGGCCGTCTCCGGCGCGGCCGGACTGCCCGGTGCGGTGGTCGACGTCGGCGTGCTGGCCTGGACCCAGTCCCGCATGGTCCTGCACGTCGCCGCCGCGTACGGCGTTGACCCGACGCATCCGGACCGCGCCACCGACCTGCTGGTCCTGCAGAAGGTGCACAAGGTTGCCGCGAGCGCCCGGGTGGCGCTGGGAGTGGCGGCCGGGCGGGAACGGGCGGGTGCGCTCTTCGGCGGTGGCGGGCAGGCGCCGCTCGGCCGGGTGGTGCTGCACCTCGGCGTCCGGCTCGCCCAGATGGCCGGGGTGCGCGCGGCGAAGCGGCTCTTCGCCAAGGTGGTCCCCGGAGCGGCGATCATCCTCGGCACCTGGGCGAACTCGTCGGCCACCAAGAAGCTGGCCGAGCGTTCCCGCGCGCTCTACCGTCAGCACGGCGAGTCGCGGATCCCGTTGCCACGTCGTTCCGAGGAGACCGACGGTCAGTCGGCGTAGCCGGAGGAGCGCCAGGTCACCTCGGCGAGGCGGGACTGGCCGGCGGTATTGGGGTGGAAGTAGTCCAGCGGGTTGACCAGGTCCAGGTCGAAGCGGACCCGGTGCGCGGCCCCGCCGTCATAGCGGCATCGCGAGCCGTAGGCCCGGCAGGCCGCCCTCAGTTGACCGTTGTACGCGCTGATCCGTTCCCGGAACGCCGCGCGGCGGCTGCGATCCGCCGGTGCGGTCGACGTCGCCTCGGCCAACAGTGCCGGGCATACGCCCCGCCGCCAGGCGCGTGCCGCCCGGGGTTCGTCGTGGCCAACCTCCCAGAGCCGGTACAGGTTCGGGATGCTGACGACCAGGACGCGGGCCTTCGGTCGCCCCTCGCGTAGCACCCGCAGCCCTCGGTCGATCTCGGTTCGGAAGTCGGCCACCGGGGTCATCGCGTCGATCGTGGCCCGGCAGGCGTCGTTGGCGCCGACCAGCACCGTGACGTAGTCGGCGCGGTCGCGTACCGCCGCCTCCGCCTGGCCGGCCAACGCCGCGGCACGGGCTCCCGCCCGGGCGTGGTTGTGCGCCTTGCCGCGCAGGCCCCGGTTACGGTCGAGCAGTCGACGGTAGTGGCTGTCGACCCGCAGTCCGTCCCCGGTCGACCAGGAGTTGCGCTGGCACGAGGTGAGGACCAGACAGGAGCCGAAGCCCGTGGTGATCGAGTCACCGAGGGCGGCGACGACCCGGGGGGAGCCGGGCTGGGCCGTGCCACCCGACGGTCGCGGCGCCGCGTCCCCGCCCGCCTCGCAGGCCAACGCGACGAGCGCGAGCAGGCAGACGGCGGCGGTGGTCCAGCGTCCAGGCATGACTTCCCCAGCCTCACAGCACAGCGCGACAGCACGGTGACTCTACGCGTACGGGCCGGGTGGGGCGCGCGTTGCTGTCGGGGATGCGGCAGTGCCCTGTCGTACCCCGGGCCGGCGTGCTATGACGGCCAGCCGCTACCGGTGCCGGAGTGCCCGTCGGTCGCCACGCCAGGGCGCCCGCTGACCGTGCAGCCACCAGTGCAGCGCCCTGGTGATCCGGGGCAGCACCAGGTAGGTCATCAGCGGGGTCAGGGTGAGCGTCATGACCAGTACCCGCGCCGCGGTCGGCAGCCCGGGCAGCAACTGGCCGGTCAGCAGGGTGGCGGTCAGGCTGAGCGGGAAGAACGCCAGCCAGATGGTCACCGCCTGCTTCCAGCGCGGAGGCGACGGCGGCACCGTCGGTTCCGCGTCGAGCGGCTCGACGGCCGCCGCGCGCGGGGGGTCGAACCAGCCCTCGATGCCGGTCCGCCGCTCGACGTGGGTGTGCTCGACGATGCCCTGCGCCGACGTCAGCCACCAGTGTCGCTGCGGCGATTCCTCCCAACGGCGCAGGGTGTCCGGGTCGGCGAACCGGTACAGCATGTGCCAGTCGCCCGATCCGGGGGCGCGGCGTACCCAGCCCGCACCCAGAAAACCCGGGAACGCCTCGGCCAGCGCCGTGCCGGCCCGCATCCACGCCACCATCTCGTCGGTACGGGCGGGGTCGGCGTGTCGGGCGACGGCGACGGTCACCGGCTCGGCATGGCTCACGGTCATGGGTCCATGTTCCCCGCCGATGTCCCGATCGGCCGGGTCACGCGGGGCCGGTGTAACGCAACGCACGGCAAGTCCGTGGCGCCCGGCTCCGTGGCGCCCGATGACCTTGCTGGCCGGCCGACCTTGTCACACGCGGCTGCTCGACTGGGCGCATGACGAACCAGGACATGATTCTCGTGCTCGGCGGCACCGGCACGACCGGTCGGCGGGTGGTCCGCCGGTTGCGGGACGCCGGGCACCCGTTCCGATCCGCGTCCCGCTCGGGAGAGGCGCGCTTCGACTGGGCCGATCGGAATTCCTGGCGGCCAGTCCTTGCCGGGGTCAGCGCGATGTATCTGATGGCTCCGCACGACCGGCCGGTCGAATCCGACTTCGTCCGGCTGGCGGTGGAGCACGGGGTGAGCCGCGTGGTGCTGCTCTCCAGCCGGGCGATCGAGGCGATGGGTGACGAGCGACTGATGGCCGCGGAGGAGACGGTGCGTGCCTGCGGGGCGCAGTGGACGATCCTTCGCCCCGACTGGTTCGACCAGAATTTCGACGAGGGCTTCTTCCGGGAGTCCGTGCTCGCCGGAGAGATCGCCATGCCGGTTGGCGACGCCCGTCAGTGCTTCGTCGACGCCGACGACATCGGGGGCGTCGCGGTCGCCGCCCTCACCGGTGCCGGGCACGCCGGCCGGACGTACGAGATCACCGGCCCGGACGCGCTCTCCTTCGGCGAGGCCGCGGAGATCCTCACCGAGAAGGTCGGCCGCCCGGTACGTCATCTCGGTACGGCCGACGACTATCGGGCGATGATGCTCGCGCTCGGTGTGCCGGCCGAGCAGGTGGCGGGCGAGATCGCCGCCTTCGGGGCCCTGCGCGCCCTGGGCGACGGCCAGCCGACCGGGACGGTCCGGGAGGTGACCGGCCACGATCCGACGAGCTTCGCCGCATACGCCGCCGATGCGGCGGCCCGTGGCGCCTGGGGTTCCTGATCGGCCGGCACGGGCCGTCCCGAACGACGGTTAGCTCTGGCGGGGCGGGGTAGGTGGAGGTGATGACGAGATCACAGCCCCGGCGAGCCCGTGGCACGGTCGGTCACGCGTACAGCGCACTGAACCTGCGGCTGGCGCTGGCCAGCTTCGGGCTCGTCACCTTGACCGTTTTCGCGGTGTTGGCGTTCCGTGCCGACGTGGTCTGGTTGGGTGTCGTCTGCGCCGTCTTCGCGGTGGTTGCCGTGGTCGACCTGATCATCATTCAACGTCGTCGCGCCGCCCGCCGCCGGGAGGAGCCCGGCGCGCGGCACTCGCTGTTCGAGTGACGGGAGAAGCACTGATGACCATCGCCACCACCAATCCGGTAAACGGCCAGGTGCTCAAGACGTACGAGGCGATGTCCGACGAACAGATCGACGGCGCGATCGAGCGGACCGACCTGGCGTACCGGCAGTTGCGCGGCACCACGATCGAGCAGCGCGGGCGGTGGCTGACCGCGGCGGCCGACCTGCTGGAGGCGGAGCGGGACGAGATCGCCCGGCTGATGACCACCGAGATGGGCAAGACGCTCGCCGCCGCCAAGGCCGAGGTCATCAAGTGCGCCACCGCCTGCCGCTTCTACGCCACCCGGGCGGCCGAGTTCCTCGCCGACGAGCCCGTCGACGCCGAAGCGGTCTCGGCGACCCGGGCCTTCATCCGCTACCAGCCCATCGGCCCGGTGCTGGCCGTTATGCCGTGGAATTTTCCCCTTTGGCAGGTGATGCGTTTCGCCGCGCCGGCCCTGATGGCCGGCAACACCGGCCTGCTCAAGCACGCCTCCAACGTGCCGCAGACCGCGTTGCTGCTGGAGGACCTGTTCCGGCGGGCCGGCTTCCCGGAGGGCGCGTTCACCACGCTGCTGGTCGGCTCCGAGGCGGTGGACCGGATCCTGAGCGACCCCCGGGTACGCGCCGCCACGCTGACCGGCAGTGAGGTGGCCGGCCGGTCGATCGCGCAGATCGCCGGTCGGGAACTGAAGAAGACGGTGCTGGAGCTGGGTGGCAGCGACCCCTTCGTGGTGATGCCCTCCGCCGACGTGGACCTGGCCGCGCAGGTCGCCACCACCGCCCGCTGCCAGAACAACGGTCAGTCCTGCATCGCGGCCAAGCGCTTCATCGTGCACACCGACGTCTACGACGCCTTCGCCGAGGCGTTCGCCCATCGCATGTCGGCGCTGCGGGTGGGTGATCCGATGGACGGCGACACCGACGTCGGCCCGCTGGCCTCCGAGCGGGGGCGCGACGAGATCGACGCGCAGGTACGGGACGCGGTCGACAAGGGAGCCACGGTGCTCTGCGGCGGGGAGAAGCCGAGCGGGGAGGGCTGGTTCTACCCGCCGACGGTGGTGACGGATCTGAACCCGGGCATGCGGATGTGGGCGGAGGAGGTGTTCGGGCCGGTCGCCGGGTTGTACCGGGCCGCGTCGTACGACGAGGCGATCGAGCTGGCCAACGGCACCAGCTTCGGGCTCGGCTCGAACGCCTGGACCCGCGACCCGCAGGAGCAACAGCGGTTCGCCACCGACCTGGAGGCCGGGGCCGTCTTCATCAACGGGATGACGACGTCCTACCCCGAGCTGCCCTTCGGCGGGGTGAAGAACTCCGGCTACGGCCGGGAACTCTCCGCCCAGGGCATGCACGAGTTCTGCAACGTCAAGACGGTCTGGATGGGGGAGGGCGCCGCCACCGCCGGCGCCGGTGCCCACGCCGAGTAGCCGCTGCTTACTCCTGCCTTCGGGTGGGTAGTGAAGCGCGGCATGACGGCGATCGCGTTTCACGCTTCCCACGAGCAGATCCACCCGCGCGAGCTGCTGGCGGCGGTGGTCCACGCCGAGCAGGTCGGTTTCGACGCCGCCATGTGCTCGGACCACTTCGCGCCCTGGAGCGAGCGGCAGGGCCACTCCGGATTTGCCTGGTCCTGGCTCGGGTCGGCGTTGCAGGCCACCGGTCTGTCGTTCGGGGTGGTCAACGCGCCCGGGCAGCGTTACCACCCGGCGATCATCGCGCAGGCGATCGGCACGCTCGCGGCCATGTACCCGGGCCGGTTCTGGGCGGCCCTGGGCTCCGGGGAGGCCGCCAACGAGCACATCACCGGCGACGCGTGGCCGCGCAAGGACGTCCGTAACGCACGGCTGCGCGAGTGCGTGGACGTCATCCGCGCCCTGCTGGCCGGCGAGGAGGTCAGCCACGACGGCCTGGTCCGGATCGACCGGGCGAAGCTGTGGAGCCGCCCGGAGCAACCACCGGCGCTGGTCGGCGCCGCCGTCAGCGTCGCCACCGCCCGCTGGTGCGCCGAGTGGGCGGACGGCCTGATCACGGTCAACGCGCCGACCGACCACCTGCGCCGCATGATCGACGCCTACCGGGAGGCCGGCGGTCGTGGACCGGTGCACCTCCAGGTGCACCTGAGCTGGGCACCCGCCCAGGCCGAAGCGGAGGCGATCGCCTACGACCAGTGGCGCAGCAACGTGTTCGCGCCGCCGGTCTGCTGGGACCTGACCACCCCGGAACACTTCGACGTGGTCTCCGCCGATGTGCCGATGGCCCGGCTCGCCGAGGTGGTCAACATCTCCGCCGACCTGGGCCGGCACGTAGCCTGGCTGGAGGAGTACGTCGACCTCGGCTTCGACCAGATCGCCCTGCACCACGTCGGCCAGGACCAACGCCCCTTCCTGGACACCTTCGGCGACCAGATCCTCCCCAAACTCCGCCCCTGACCCCCCAACCCACCCACCCCCCACCCACCTCGGGTTGATCATGAGGTTAGCGGCACTTGTCGATCTTCAAAGCGCCGCTAACCTCATGATCAACGCAGGGGTGGGTGAGGGTGGGGGCGGGTGGGGTGGAGGGGACGGGTGAGGACCTGGCCGGGCCAGGGGGGATGGTTGGGGCGGGGCACGGTGAAGGGGTCGGTGGGGGTGAAGCCCTGGCGTTCGTACCAGCGCACCAACGCGCCGTCGTCGCCCGCGTAGCAGTCCACCCGCAGTAGCCCGACCCCGCGTTCCCGGGCCAGGTCGGCGGCGTGCGCCAGCAGCAGCGCACCGATGCCCCGCCCGGCGTACGCCCGGTCGGTGACCAGCAGGTTGACGTACAGCTCCGGCTCGGTCGCCGCCGGCACGTATTCGGTGGCCGCACCCACCACCAGCGCGCCGACCGGGCGATCCTGCGCCTGGGCCAGCCACAGTCCGCCGCCGGTGGCCCACGCGTCGGCCTGGGCGATGCGACGGGGATCCGTCGAGGCGGGCCCGGTGCCCCACTGCCCGCTCCGGCCCCGCGCCACCAGCCAGGCGGTCGCGTCGTCGAGCAGCCGCAGCACCGCCCCCGCGTCCGCCGGACCACCCCTGCGCAGCACCACCCCGTCAGCCACGCGTCCAATCCTGCCGCACGGCCCCGACCGCACCGTTTAGCCCCGACGACCAAGAAGTTCTGGTCCGGATCCCTGACGGATCCGGACCAGAACTTTTTGATCACCTCTGCGGGACGGGGGCCGGGTGGGGTGCCGGTCGCCGACGGCACCCCACCCGGGGATCAGGACACGGTGCAGGGCGCGCCGTTGACCGTGACCAGGTTGGGCGAGGGGTTCGCGCCGCCGCCGGTGGTGGCGTTGAAACCGAACATCACCGAGGCGCCCGGGTTGATCCGCGAGTTGTACGACTCGCTCTTCGCGGTCACCGTTGCCCCGGACTGCGTCACCTTGGCCATCCACGCATCGCGCACCTTGGCGTCGCCGGTGAAGGCGAACCGGGCGGTCCAGCCGTTCACCGCGGCGGTACCGGTGTTGCGGATGTTCACCTGGGCGGTGAAGCCGGTGCCGCCCTGCCACGAGCCGTAGTTGGTGTACGACACCGTGCAGGTGGGCGCCGGCACCGCAGCGGAATCGCCCTGGTCGGCCAGGAACGAGGAGATCCAGGCCAGCGCCGAGTTCCAGTTGATCGCCACCTCGTTTGTGGAGTACGAGGCGATGTCGTCGACGTAGCAGAACATCGGTGCGCAGCCTTCGAGCAGCTGCTCCACGAACGGGTCCTGGAGCGCGGCGTTCGGACCACCGGCGATCGAACCGGCCGGCGGCTTCGGCATGCTCGGGTCGAGCTGGAAGCCGAAGATCCGGCTGTGCTGGTTCTCCGCCGCGTGCTCGCCCCACCCGGTCACGTACGAGATGTTCAGCGCGTTGCGGCCGAGGATGTAGTCCATCGTCTGCACCGCGCCGTCGCGGTACTTCGCCGCCCCGGTCAGGTCGAACGCGGTGGCCAGCACGACCGCGTTGTTGATGATGGCGCCGTTGCCGCCCCAGAAGTAGCTGTTCGGGTCGCCGGGCATGGGCAGCCCGTACGCCTGTCGGCGGATCTCGGCGAGGTAGCTGTCGGCGGCGGCGACGACCGACTCGCGGATCCGGGTCCGCTCGGCGGCCGGCAGGCCGTTCGGCACGGTGGCCAGGTCGAGGCGGCCCAGCGCCGCCACGCTCTGCCAGCCGAAGCCCCGGGCGTCGAAGACGTCGCCGGTGTGGTGCGGCGAGGCGGTCAGATCGGTCAGGTAGGTGGTCTCGCCGGTGGTCAGGTACAGCTCGGCGGCGGCCCAGTAGAACTCGTCGGTGACGTTGGTGTCGTCGTACGGGCCACCACCGTTGCCGGTGGACGGGGCGTACCGGGCCGGGTTGGCCTTGGCCGCCGCGTAGGCGGTCTTCGCCGCGCTGCCGCAGCGCTGCGCGAACGCCTTGTCGTACGGGGCGAACAGCCGGGCGCACTGGGCGGCCGTGGCGGCCAGGTTCAGGGTGGCGGCGGTGGACGGCGGGTGCAGCTCACGCGGCTCCGGGTCGTCCTCGGGCTGCATCGGCAGGCCGGTCCAGTTCCGGTCGTGGATCTTGTGGTGGGCCATCCCGGCCAGCGGCTTGCCGGCCGGCACCTGCATCCGCATCAGGAACTCCAGCTCCCAGCGGGCCTCGTCGAGGATGTCCGGCACCCCGTTGTCCCGCTCAGGCAGCCGCAGCGTCCCGTCGCCGAGGTCGGCGCCGAAACCGGCCGTGGCGGCGTTCTTGGTCCGCTCGAAGGCACTCAGCAACTGGTAGGTGGCGATACCGCCGTTGACCACGTACTTGCCGTGGTCGCCCGCGTCGTACCAGCCGCCGCGTACGTCGAGTCGGTAGTCGCAGGAGTTGGCGACACAGGGCACGTTGGTGTCGCCCTGGTTCGGCGCGACGTCGAGGTGACCGGCGGGGCGGGCGTACTCCTCGCCGACCAGGTCACCGTCGATGGCGATGCCGCTGCGCTGGATGTAGAAGAACTGCAGGGCGTCCGACCGCAACTGGTCGTAGAGCGTGCCGGAGATGTCGAACGGGTGGCTGACCTCGCCGTCCACGGCCAGCGTCAGCCCCTGTCCCGGGGTGCGGTACGACGAGAAGTCCAGCGAGTGCACGTTCTGTGCCGACGCCTCGTCGACCCCGCGGGGGGTGGTGGTGCCGCTGGCCAGCACGGCTCCGGAGGCGGAGTGCAGCTCCCAGGGCAGCGCCTCGGTGGCCTCGGTGACCACTGTGGCGTTCTTCGGCCCGCCGGGCAGGTAACCGACCTGGTTGACCCGGACCCGGGGGCCGGTGTCCGGCACGTACGGCTCGGGCGGGTTGCCGCCGCGCAGCGAGACGTTGTCCAGGCAGACGGTCCGCGGCTCGGCACTGCCGCCGATCTGGAAGATCAGCTGGGCGCGGCTGTCGTCGTTCGGGGCGACGAAGGTGCGCTCGACCCGCTGCTGGGTCGGGGTCGCGGCGGCGGTGACCGAGTAGTAGCCGGTGTAGGGCTCGCTGCCGAGTTGCAGCACCGCGGCCACCGGGCCACCGGGGGTGGAGGTGACGTCGAAGCCGAGGGTGTACTCGGCGCCGGCGATCAACGGGAGCGCGTCGTGACCGATGCCGGCGTCCCAGGGGTTGGCCAGGCCGCCGGCCACGGTGGCGCAGAGCTCGCCATCGACGACGCCGAGCGTGTTGGTGCCGTACGAGAACCAGGGTGACGAGCCCTCGCTGAAGTCACCGTTGCGGATCTGCTCGGGTGCGTCGGCGGGTGGATCTGCGAACGCGGTGCCGGCGCTAACGCCGACCAGCGCCACGGCGGTCGCCGCGGCGAGCACCGCGAGACGACGACGTCGGGATGGCGTCACGGGGGAGTCCTTCCGACGAGCGGGACGGAATGGGCGTGGTGAGTGGTTTAGGCTGGGAGCGCTCCCAGGTATCGGGCATGTTTCCAGGACGCGCAGGACATGTCAATCGATCGCATCCGATGAGAATTCATGTTCACCCTGAGTGAGATTTGCCGCGCCACGCCGAGCGGTCCTGATCTCCTAGAGACAACCGAGCCCTACTCCTGGCAGGCTGCGTGCCATGACCCTGAAGCTGCGTTCCGCCGGGACGAGCGACCGTGGGCTGATCCGCAGCGGAAACCAGGACGCGTTGCACTCCGGCACCTGGCTGGTCGCCGTCGCCGACGGCATGGGCGGCATGGCCGCCGGTGACCTGGCCAGCGCCATCGCCATCGGAGCCGTCGCACCGCTCGATCTGGAGACGCCGGAGGACGTGCTGGTCGCCGCGTTGCAGAACGGCATCCAGCTGGCCACCGAACGGATCCGTCAGGCGGTCGCCGAGGATCCCCAGCGGCAGGGCATGGGCACCACGCTTACCGCGCTGCTGTTCGCGCGTACCGGCAGCTGCCTGGCGCTGGCCCACGTGGGTGACTCCCGGGCCTACCTGTTCCGCGACGGTGTACTGAAGCAGATCACCCGGGACGACACCTTCGTGCAGATGCTCGTCGACCAGGGGCTGATCACGCCGGACCAGGCCGGCAGCCATCCCCGCCGGGCCGTGGTGACCCAGGCGTTGCAGGGCGACGAGGTATCCCCGACGTACGCGACGATGGTGCCCCGCGCCGGTGACCGCTGGCTGCTGTGCAGCGACGGACTGTCCAACGTCGTACGCACCGAGACTCTGGCCGAGGTGCTGGTCGGCCAGCCGGAGCGGGACGCCTGCGCGCGCCAACTCATCGACCTGGCGTTGCAGGCCGGTGGCCCGGACAACATCACCGTCGTCATCGCCGACGTGGTCGACGAGCCGTGAGCCCTCAGGAACGCCGCCCGGCCCGTCGGGTCGGCGTGGCGGTGGTCGGATCCTCCGGCCAGGGGTGGCGCGGATAGCGTCCGCGCAGCTCGGCACGGACCTGGCGGTAGCCGGAACGCCAGAACGAGGCAAGGTCGGCGGTGACCGCCACCGGTCGGCCCGCGGGGGAGAGCAGGTGCAGCAGCACCGGCACCCGACCGCCACCGACTCGGGGCGCCTCGGGCCAGCCGAAGGTCTCCTGGAGCCGGACCGCGAGCACTGGCGCGGCCGGGTCGGCGTAGTCGACCCGGATCCGGGAACCGCTGGGCACCGCGATCCGCTCCGGTGCCAGCTCGTCCAGCCGCCCGGCCAGCGGCCAGGGCAGCAGCCGGCGTAGCGCACCGGTCACGTCGATGCGGGTCAGGTCGGCCCGGCGTCGGGCGCCGGCCAGCTCCGGCCCGAGCCAGTGCGGCGCGCCGGCAAGCAACGCCTCGTCGGAGACATCGGGCCAGTCGTCGCCGAGCGCGTACCGGCAGAACGCCAGCCGCTCGCGCAGCGCCCTGGCCGCCGGCGTCCAGGTCAGCACGTCGAGCCCGGTCTCGCGCAGTCCGGTCAGCAGCGCGTCGGCCACCGCCTGCCGGTCGGGGCGAGCCAGCGGACGGTCGACCAGCTCGATGGCACCCAGCCGGAGCACCTCCCTGGCCACCACGTCCCCACCCGACCAGCCGATCTCCCGCGTTGCGCGCAGCAGCGAACCGGCTGCCTCGCGGGCGGTCGCCTCGTCGAGGACGGCGGCGAGCCGGATCCGGGCGGCCGGTGCCCCGGGGGCGCGGTCGGCCACCGCGACGGCCAACCAGTCGACGCCCGCCAGCCCCGACCCGGGCGCGAGCTCCGCCGCGGTCCCGCCACTCATCAGGTACGCCGAACCCCCCGGCCGCCGCACCCGGGCCAACCGTTCCGGGTACGCCAATCCGACCAGCAACCCGGCGGCAAGCTCGTCGGGCAACCACGCCGTCCGCTCGCCCGCTCGGCTGTCGCGGGCCTCGCCATCGCCGGCTCGGCCGTCGTGCGTCCCACCGCTCGACTGGCCGTCGCCGGTCTGGCCGTCGCCCGCCTGGGCTGCCTCGGCGGACAGCAGGGCGGTGCGCAGCCGGCGAACCTCCGAGCGCCAGCGGGCGGTGGCGGCCGGGTCGGTGCCGGCGCGCAACCGGCGCCAGGCGGCACCGAGATCGTCGCCGGAACCCGCCACGGTCGACTCGGCGAGCAGCGCCACCACCTGTGCGGCACGCTCGGCACCGACCCGGTCGGCCCCGTCGAGCAGCGCCCGGGCCAGTCGCGGATGTGCTCCGACGGCGACCACGGCCCGGCCCCGCTCGGTGATCCGCCCGTTCGCGTCGATCGCACCGAGGGCGGTCAGGGTCTCGCCCGCCACCGTCATGGCCGCAGCCGGCGGCGCATCGGGTAGCGCGAGCCCGGTCCCACCCGGGGCGCCCCAGGCGGCGAGTTCGAGGGCGAACCCGGTCAGGTCGGCGGTGGCGATCTCCGGTTCCGGTTGCGCAGGCAACCGCTCGTGCGCCCCGAACGACCAGCACCGGTAGACCTGGCCGGGTGCCTCCCGACCGGCCCGGCCAGCCCGTTGGGTCGCCGCCGCGCGGGACACCGGCACGGTGACCAGGGCACCCAACCCGCGGTTCAGGTCCAGCCGCGACACCCGGGACAGGCCCGCGTCCACCACCGTCCGTACGCCTGGCACGGTCAAACTGCTCTCGGCCACCGCCGTGGCCAGCACCACCCGCCGCCGGCTTCCCGGCCGCAGTGCCGCGTCCTGCTCGGCGCCGCTCTGACGGCCGTGCAGGCGTAGCACGTCGACGCTGTCCTGCACTTCGACAAGACGGCCGGCGACGGCGGCGATCTCGCCCACGCCGGGCAGGAAGACCAGCAGGTCGCCGTCCTGTTCGACGAGAGCCCGTCGGACGGTGGCCGCGACGTGATCGAGCAGTGCCCGGTCCACCGGGCCCGCACCGGGTGGCACCACGGGCCGGGGTGGTGGCGCCCAGACGCGGGTCACCGGATGCAGCGCCGACGAGGCCCGAACCACCTGCGCCGGCACGGTGCCGCCGAGCAGGGCGGCGAAGCGGTCCGCCTCCGGAGTCGCCGACATGGCCAACAGCCACAGCTCTGGCCGCAGGGTCGCCCGGGACTCGACGCTGAAGGCGAGCGCCAGATCCGCGTCGAGTTGACGTTCGTGAATCTCGTCGAGCAGCACCGCATCGACGCCGGCCAACTCGGGGTCGTGATGCATCCGGCGTACCAGCAGCCCGGTCGTGACCACCTCGATCCGGGTACGCGGTCCGGCCCGCCGTTCACCCCGAACCGCGTAGCCGACCCGACCGCCGACCGGTTCCCCGAGCAGCGCCGCCATCCGGCGCGCCGCAGCCCGGGCGGCCACCCGGCGAGGCTGAGCGACGATCACCCGCCCGTCCACCGCGTCGGCCACGGCGAGCGGGGCGAGGCTGGTCTTACCGGTGCCCGGCGGGGCGACCAGGATCGCGCTGCCCGCCGAGCCCAGCGCCGCCACCAGCGCCGGCAGCACCGCCCGCACCGGCAGGTCGATAGGCACGTCGGAGAGCACGGCCCAGTCTCGCACCGCCTGGGCCCCTGCCCTCGCCGTACCTCCGCCCCTGCCCGACTCGGGCCCCACGTCGTCCCGTCCCGCGTTGGTTGCGTCGCTGGGCGGCGGGGTCCCGTCGACCTGGGCATGCCCGTCACATCTCGTAGCCGCTTCTCCGGGCCCGCATAGGGTCCTCTGCCCCTTTGCTCTGCTTCAACCCACGCAACGGTTACTTTCCGCAACGGTCATCGCCGTCCGGCGGTCCGCCAGGCCCGGACAATGTGGCAGGCCGGTGGGGGGTTGCGTGGGTTGAAGCAGAGCAAAGGGCGGAGGGAGGGATGTGGGTGGGGGAGCGGCCCGATTGCGGAGAGTTAGCTGCCATGCATCGTGTATAGGTTACAGATGGTGATGGCTGGGCTGTTCTGGCCGCGACCCGACCCGGGGCGTTGGTGGGTCAGCGGGTGTGGACGCTGATGACGAAGGCGTTCCACGCCGATGGCGAGAAGGTCAGCACGGAGCCGTGGCGGTCCTTACTGTCCCGAACCGCGACCCCACCGTCGATGGTGGCCACCTCGACGCAGTTGCCGTTGCCCACACTGCGCGTACTGGTGCGCCACTCCGCCCGGGATAGGTCGAGCGCGGTCATCGCGATCCCTTCGTCGATACCGAGAGTGACCGCGATGCAGCGGTCACGTAAAGTAACGAGAAGCTTCCTTCAGGCGGATCAGGGACGCCGCTGGATCGAGTGCCAGACTGCACAGCCTCTCGTGCACAAGGCTATACGAGCGCACCTGCGCGGCCTCCTCCAGTGCCAGGCCCATGGAGAGATTCTCCAGGTAGACAACGGCCGCGTCGGCCGCGTCGGCGAACGTGAGGATCACGTACGGCGAGTTCATGGCCGGATGTCCCCCGGCGTCGAATGGAAGTACCTGGATAGTTACGTTAGGTAATTGGGCCAGGGTTTCCAGGTGGCTCGTCTGGCCCGCCATGACGGTGCGATCGCTGACAGGGCGTAGCAGTGCCGCCTCGTTCAGCACCACCGACAGCTCCACCGGTTCGTCGCCGCGCAGCACGTCCTGCCGGCGTAGCCGGGCGGCCACCTTGCGGTCCAGATCGTCCTCGCCGGCGGTCAACCGGTACACCTCGCGGGCGTACGCCTCGGTCTGCAACAGGCCGGGCACCGCTTCGGCCTCGTACGTGCGCAGGGTGGCGGCCTCGGCCTCCAGTCCCACGTAGAACTCGAACCATTCCGGGAGTACGTCGCTGTAGTGCTGCCACCAGCCGCGTTGCTGTGCGCCCCGAGCGATCTCGATGAGCGCCTCGGCATCGTTGCCGGTGACCTGGTACAGCGCGAGCGCGGCCCGGACATCGCGCGGCTTGATGCCGATCTGCGCGTTCTCGATGCGGGACAGGTTGCTCTTGGACATGTCCAACTGTCGGGCGGCGACATCCAAGGTCATTCCGGCGCGTTCCCGCAACTGGCGTAGTTCCCGGGCGATACGGCGGCGTCGAACAGTGGGGCTCGCGGTCACCCTCCGAGTCTGTCACGGGAAAAGGCGCAGGTCGTTTCACCACGGAGTGCAACTGGCCAAAACGGGAGTTGCGTTGCAGTTGCGCTCGGTGCATCCTTTCCCGGTTAGCGATCACTGTGGACGGCCGGCTCGGGAGGACGTGTGCTCACCGCCGACGAGTTCTTTCTGATCGCGCACAACGACACCCGCGGCAAGGCGAAGCTGCACCCGGCGGCCACCGGCCTCGGGCTGGCCGGGGGGCTTCTCGGCGAGCTGATCCTCTATGGACACATCACGGTCGTCGCCGGCCAGGTCGGCGTGATCGACCGTCGGCCACCGGCCGACGCGTTGGCGCACACCGTGCTGGATCAGTTGATCGGTGAGGCCCAGCACCAGTCGGTGCGTACCTGGCTCAGCTTTCTCGCGCAGACCTCGGTGACCTCGGTGGGCGAGCGACTGTCCCGGGCCGGCGTACTACGCCGGCAGGAGAGCCGGCGACTGTTGCGGACCACCGTCACCTATCAGCCGATCGACCTCAACGTGGTGGCCTGGCCGGCAACCAGGCTGCGTGCGCTGCTGGAACGCGCCGAGCCGCCGAGCGTGCCCGACGCGACGCTGCTCGGGTTGGTCGCCGCCGCGGGACTGACCCGGGAGGTGCTGTGGAGCGCCGGTCCGCGCGCACACCACCGACTCAACCTGATCATCCCAGCCCTGCCGGACCCGCTGAAGGAACTCGTGGCGCACACCGAAGCCGCCGTCGGTGCTGCGGTGCTGCGCGGCGCTCCCTGACCCGGTACACCCCTTCCCCAGACCGGAGCAGTTCATGTCCTCGACAGCGACAACCGAACGACCGAGCAACGTCTCCGAGGCGCTGGCCCGTGGCCGGCTCGGCGTCCCCTCAGTCATCTTCTTCGTCCTCTCCGCGGCGGCACCGCTGACCGTGGTCGCCGGCGTGGTCACCACCGGCTACGGCGTCATCGGCGTGCTCGGCATTCCGCTGGCCTTCCTGGCGGTGGCCGTGGTGCTCGCCGTGTTCTCCGTCGGCTACGTGGCGATGGCCCGTCGGATGGCCAACGCCGGGGCCTTCTACGCGTACGTGGCGCGTGGGCTGGGACGCCCGGCCGGGGTGGGTACGGCCTGGGTGGCGCTCATCGCCTACAACGCTCTCCAGGTCGGGCTCTACGGAACCATCGGCGCGGCGGCGGCACCGGTGCTGGACCGGCTGTTCGGGATCACCCCGCAGTGGTGGATCGTGGCGTTGGTGGCGTGGGCGCTGGTGGCGATGCTCGGCCTTCTCCGGGTGGACATCAACGGCATGGTGCTGGCGGCGCTGCTCTGCGCCGAGATCGCCATCATCGTGGTGTTCGACCTCGGCCAGTTGGGCAACCCGGCCGGCGGCGACGTGAGCTTCGCCGCGTTCTCGCCGGAGAACTTCTTCGTGCCGGGGCTCGGCGCGGTGCTGGTGCTGGCGATCCTCGGATTCGTCGGCTTCGAGGCGGCGGTGGTCTTCAGCGAGGAGAGCAAGGACCCGAAGCGTACGGTGCCGATGGCCACCTACCTGTCCGTGGCGATTATCGCGGTGGTCTACGCGCTCTCCTCGTGGAGCATGACGGTGGCGGTCGGGCCGGACCGGATCGTCGAGGAAGCGGGTACCCAGAGCGTCGAGCTGATCTTCAACCTGGCCGGTGCGCACCTGGGTGACACGGTCCTGACCATCGGGCAGGCGCTCTTCCTGACCTCGGTGCTGGCGGCCATGATCTCGTTCCACAACACCACCGCGCGCTACACCTTCGCGCTGGGCCGGGAGCGGGTGCTGCCCGCGATGTTCGGCCGTACCTCACCGATCACCGGCGCTCCCCGGGCCGCCTCGCTCGCGCAGAGCGCGCTCGGCCTGCTGGTGATCATCCTGTACGCGGCCAACGGCTGGGACCCGGTTCTGCAACTGTTCTTCTGGCTGGGCACCAGCGGTGGCTTCGGCGTGCTGCTGCTGATCGCCACCACCGCGGTCGCGATCATCGCCTACTTCGCCCGCAGCGAGGTGCAGGAGACGCTCTGGCGGCGGTTGGTCGCGCCGGGCATCGCCGTGCTCGCGCTGATCGCGATCATCGTGCTGGCGGTGCAGAACTTCGCCAACCTGCTCGGGGTCGAGCCGGACTCGCCGCTGCGCTGGGCGATCCCGCTGGCCTATCCGGTGGCGGCGCTGCTGGGCGGATTGTGGGGCCTGTCGCTGCGGCGGCGACGTCCCGACACGTACGCCCGGATCGGCCTGGGCGCGGAGAGCGCGGCGGCCGTGGTGACCTCCGCG
Organism: Verrucosispora sp. WMMD573; assembly: GCF_027497175.1. NCBI lineage: Bacteria > Bacillati > Actinomycetota > Actinomycetes > Micromonosporales > Micromonosporaceae > Micromonospora > Verrucosispora sp. WMMD573. The sequence continues at coordinate 3,524,095 of NZ_CP114901.1, forward strand.
CCGGTGGCCGAACCGACGCCCACGGCGGAGGCGCGGCGGTGATCGCGCCGCAGATCGGCCGGCTCGGCGAGGACGACGCCCGGTGGGTCGCCGCGCGGATCGCCGAGGCATTCATGGTGCTGGACCAGCCTCGCTGGCTGGTGCCGGACGAGGCCAAGCGGGAGTCGGTGCTGGCCGGGAACTTCGAGATCATTGTCAGCCACGCACTGCGGCACGGCCTGGTGTTCGGCACCGAGGACCGGGCCGGGGTCGCGGTCTGGCTGCCGTCGGTCGGTGAAGCGCTGCCGCCGCCGGAGGACTACGACGCCCGACTGGCCGCGGCGTGCGGGGAGTGGACGCCGAACTTCGTGCATCTGGACGAGCTGTTCGCGGCCAACCATCCGCACGACGATCATCACCACCTGGCGCTGCTGGCCGTGCGTCCGGACCGCCAGGGCCAGGGCGTCGGCAGCGCGCTGCTGCGCCACCATCACGCCTGGCTGGACGCCAACAAGATGCCGGGCTACCTGGAGGCGAGCAGCGAGACCAGCCGCGACCTGTACGCGCGGCACGGCTACCGGGTCGCCGAGCCGTTCCGGCTGCCCGACGGCACGCCGTTCTGGCCGATGTGGCGGGAGCCGGTTGCCGGCTGAGGCACGAAGACGATGGTGGCCGGGTCCGACGGACCCGGCCACCATCGTCACCCCCTGCTAGTACGTGCCGTCGAGCTGACCCCGCAGCTTCGTCAGGGCCCGGGCCAGCAGCCGCGACACGTGCATCTGCGACACGCCGATCTGCTCGGCGATCTGCGACTGCGTCAGGTTGCCGTAGAACCGCAGCGTCAGGATCTTCTGCTCGCGCTCGTCCAGCGTGGCCAGCGCCGGGCCCAGTGCCACCCGCAGCTCCGCCAGCTCGAACTCGCTGTCCTCACCGCCGAGCATGTCGCCCAGTTCGGTCGCGCGGTCGCCGTCACCGGTCGGGGTGGACAGCGACACGGCGTTGTACGCGCGGGCGCCCTCCAGGCCCTCCAGCACCTCTTCCTCGGTGAGCTTGAGGTGAGCGGCGATGTCGGCCACGGTCGGGGAGCGGCCCAGGGACTGCAGCAGGGAGCTGTTGGCGTCGGAGATGGCCAGCCGCAGCTCCTGCAGCCGGCGAGGAACCCGGATGTCCCACGTCCGGTCGCGGAAGTGCCGCTTCAGCTCGCCGATGATGGTGGGGATCGCGTACCCGGCGAAGTCGACCCCGCGGGACGGGTCGAACTTGTCGATGGCCTTGATGAGGCCGACGGCGGCGGTCTGCGCCAGATCGTCGGTGGGCTCGCCGCGACCGCTGTAGCGGTGGGCGAGGTGGTTGGCGAGCGGCAGCCAGGCCTCGATCGCCCGGTCGCGCAGCGCGGCCCGGGAGGGATGCCCGGCCGGCAGCGCCGCCATGGCGTTCAGCAGCTCGGCGGCGCTGTCGGTGAGCGCCCGCGGGTCGAGCTTGGGGGCCGGGGCTGCCGGAGTGGTCGCCGACTCGGTGATCGTTGACGCGGTCATGGTGGTCCTCCCTGCACCTCGTCCGCGGATATAGACGTGACGCTTTGGTTGGTTCTGTTAGTACGTTCGGGAGTCACCTTAGCCCGATCGTCTCCTGGAAATCTAGCCGAAAGGACGATGTACTTAGGTTATTTCTGGGCATGAAGGCCGCAAAAGGTGCAGGTCGGGTCGCCGCCAGCCGTCAGATCGCTCGCGGGTGCGTCGTGTCGACGTCCGATCGGACCAGTAGCGAAAGCCTTTACGTCCACCGACACCGATCCGGATGGGGTGGTCTGGGCGCCGAACGGACGATGACCGCCGCAGGTGGCAAGCGGAGTGTCACCAATCCGTCGTTGTCCCGTGAACGGGACCGGGCTTAGCGTCGCGGGGTACATCCCTGATCCGGAGGTGCCGTGCTCGATCCTGCCGTTCCCCACCTCGTCGTGAACAGCCGGACGCTGTACTTCAGCTGGCTGCCGGCGGACCCGGACGCGGTGGCGGCGCTGCTCCCTCCGGGGTTGCGGCCCCACCCGGACCGCGAGGTCTTCATGAACCAGTACGTGGTGGACGACGAGAGCCAGACCTCCGGCTTCGGCGCCTACTCCCTGACCTACCTCGGCGTCACGCTGGTCGGTGTCGACGCCCCGGACGGGGTGACCCCGGGTGGCTGGTGGACCCACTACGTCACCTCCAGCGAGCGGGTACGCGGCTACGCCCTGGCCCGGGGCGCCCCGGCCGTGCCCGGCCGCACCAGCATCACCGAGCAGGGCGGCACGATCGTCACCGGGACGGACATCGAGGGCGTGCCGGTGATCCGGGCCCAGGTGCGCGTCGGCGACACCGGGCACGCCATGCACAACGGCCACCACCGCTACCTGACCGAGTTGCACGGTCAACTGATCAGCAGCATCTACCCGGTGATCGCCGAACCGTCCACCTCGTTCGAGATCGAATCGGTCGAGTTCCTCGATCCGGACCACCCGGTGTACGCGTTGCGCCCGGAAAACCCGCTCACCATCGCCTGGGGCTACTACTCACCGCGCTCCTCGTTCGCCTACCCCGGTGGGCTAACGGTGCTCGGCGAGTTGGAGCCGAGCTACCAGGTGCCGGACCGGCGGGCCCGCAGCGGTCTGCCGTCGGGGTCGTAGACCAGGCGGTACGCGGGCAGCGCCCAGGCCCGGGTCCACCAGGGCAGGCGTTTGGCCCGGTGCGGTCGTAGCCGGCCGGGTGGGCGCGGGCCCACCTGACCGCCGTCGTACCAGCGTTGCAACGCCTCGGCGGCGGCGGTGATCGCGGCGACCGCGTCGTCCGGGTCGATCAGGTCCGCGTCGTCGTCGCCGGCCGGATCGCGGTCCAGATGCTCGCGGAGCAGGCGTAACCGAAGGTCCCGGGCGAAGCGCCGGGCCCCGTCACCCTGGCCGGCCGGATCGTGCGGGTGGCGCTCGTCCGCAGTGTCGTCCAGCACCGCGCAGGACAGTTCGCTGTCGTGGGTCCAGGACCGCCGGTTGAAGTTGTCGCTGCCGACGCAGGCCCACACGTCGTCGACCACGCAGACCTTGGCATGCACGTAGACCGGGGTGCCGGCGTGGTTCTCCACGTCGAAGACGTGCACCCGTCCCGCCGCGGCCTGCTCGCACAGGGCCAGGGCCTGCTCCCGACCGACCGTGTTCGGCGGTAGGGCCAGCCGCCCGTCCACGTCGGGGTGGCGGGGCACCACGGCGACCAGATGCAGTTCCGGATTGTCGCGCAGCGCTCCGGCGAAAAGTTCGGCGACCTCGGCGGACCACAGGTACTGGTCCTCCAGGTAGATCAGCCGACGGGCGCGGCGTACGGCCTTGGTGTAGCCCCGGGCCACCGTGCGTTCGCCGTCCGGGGCGAACGCGTACCGAGGACGGACCGCCGGGTAGGTGCGTAACACCTGGACGTGATGTGGCCCGCAGATCGGCGGGTCGGGTGGCTGCTCCGGCAGCGGCCCGGCGGTGAGATCCGCGCCGCGGAGCCGGTCGCGCAGGTAGGCCAGGGGATTCTCCGAATCCAGCGGCATCGGGTCGGTCCACCGCTCGCGGAACGTGGTGTCCAGCGCGCCCACCACCGGGCCGCGCAGCGCGAGCTGCACGTCGTGCCATGGCGGATGGTCACCGTACGCGGCGGCCATCCGTACCGGCTGCGGGTCACCGTGGTGCGCGTCGTCGTCGCGACGGCTGTGGCACAGGTCGATGCCGCCGACGAAGGCGATGTCCTGATCGGGGGCGGCCGGCCGGCGCAGCACCACCAGCTTCTGATGGTGTGATCCACCTCGCCGGACCCGCTGGTCGAGTAGCACCTCGCCGCCAGCGGCCGAGATCGCCTCGCTGAGGTTGCGGTTCTCCTGGTGGCTGTAGGAGAGCACGTCGAGATGCGAACGCCAGATCAGCCCCTTGACCACCACACCGCGCTGGGCGGCGCGGGCGAACAGCTGGGAGATGGTCGGCCCGTCCGGACGGAGGCGCTCGTCCGGGTCGCCCCGCCAGTCGGCGAAGAAGAGGTGGTCACCGGCGCCCAGCCCTTCGACCTCGGTGACCAGCCGGTCGAAGTACGCGGCACCGTGAATCAGCGGCTCGGCGAGGTTTCCACTGGTCCAGACGGGTAACTCAGAGACCGGGTTGGCGCGTTCCGGTGCGGTGAGGAACCAGTCCTGTAGCGGCACGCTCCCGCCCTCAGAGAGGTCGTTCACGTCCTCACCATACGAACCCGTGGTCGGGCTCGCACGCTGGTGGGCTGCTGGCTGTTGGCGACCGACCCGCACCCCGAGCAGCGAGGAGCCGAAGTATGTCCGGCGAGCCGACGAACTCCGCGACCGAGCACCGCGAGCAGGCGGTGGAGGGTGAGCGGGGGGCGCTGTTGACCGTACTGGTGATGGTCCTGCTCGGTCTGGCCGGCATCTTCGCCGTCTCCTGAGCCGGGTGGGCGGCCCCGGTCACCGGAGCCGCCCTGCGTCCAGTGGTCGATCAGGGCCGCTCGCCCTGACCCTCGGTGTGCGGCAGCCGTTCCGCCGGCACCACTCCGAGCCGCCCGGCCTGGAAGTCCTCGAACGCCTGGATCAGCTCGTCGCGGGTGTTCATCACGAACGGCCCGTAGTGCGCCACCGGTTCCCGGATGGGCTGGCCGCCCATGATGTAGAGGTCCAGGGTCTGGTTGCGGCTGTCCTGGCGCGCGTTCGCCTTGAACCGCAACGCGTCGCCCGGCCCGTGCACGGCCAACTGCCCGGTGCGTACGCCGCGGCCGTTGGCGCCCACCGTGCCGCGCCCGCCGAGCACGTACACGAGCGCGTTGAAGTCCGGCCGCCAGGGCAGGTCCACCTGCGCCCCCGGCTCGATCGTCACGTGGGTGACGGTGATCGGGGTGTACGTGGAGCCGGGCCCCCGGTGGCCGGCGATCTCTCCGGCGATCACCCGGATCAGCGCCCCGCCGTCGGGGGTGCTGAGCAGCGCGGCCTGATTGCCCCGGATGTCCTGGTACTTCGGTGGGTTCATCTTGGCCGCGCTCGGCAGGTTGACCCACAGCTGGGTGCCGTGGAACAGCCCACCGCTGACCACCAGGTGCTCCGGTGGGGCCTCGATGTGCAGCAGGCCACTGCCGGCGGTCATCCATTGGGTGTCGCCGTTGGTGATCGTGCCGCCGCCGCCGTGGCTGTCCTGGTGGTCGAAGATGCCGTCGATGATGTAGGTGACGGTCTCGAAGCCCCGGTGCGGGTGCCAGGAGGTGCCCTTCGGCTCGCCGGGCGCGTAGTCCACCTCGCCCATCTGGTCGAGCATGATGAACGGATCCAGCTCGCTCATCGGCACCCCGGCGAAGGCCTTGCGCACCGGGAAACCCTCACCCTCGAAACCGCTGGGTGCGGTGGTGAGCCGGCGGACCGGCCGGAACGCGGTGGACTCGTCGAGCCGGGGCAGCCGGGGCAGGACGAGGACGTTGTCGACGGTGATGGCGGGCATCGGGGCTCCTTCAGTTGTCGCCGGGGGCGGTGACGAGGGTGGCGTCGCCGGCGGCCCCTCGCAGCCGTCGGCCGAGCCGGCCGAAAATCCTGGTCAGGAAGGCGACCTCGGCGTCGTCGAGGTCGTCCATCAGTTGGGTACGCACGGAGTGCAGGTGGTGCGGGGCGGCCTCCCGCAGCGCCAGCAGCCCGGCAGCGGTCAGCACCGCCTCGCTGCCCCGCCCGTCCTGCGGGCAGGGTTGTCGGGCGACCAGGCCCCGCCGTTGCATGGAGGAGACCTGGTAGGTCAGCCGGCTGGGTGAGAAGACCAGGCGGTCGGCCAGCTCACCCATCCGCAGTCGTTGCCCGGGCACCTCGGAGAGCAGCACCAACACGTGGTAGTCGGCGAAGCTGAGGTCGCTGGCGGTGCGCAGATCGTCCTCCAGCCGGGTGAACAACCGCTGGCTGGCCTCGATGTAGGTCCGCCAGGCTGCCAGGCGATCGCGGTCCAGGCTCTCGGTCACGCCGCCAAGGTAGCACTTATTCAAAATTTGAACAACAGGTCGCTGTGATCGTGAATAGGGACGGGCGGGAGAGATCGGAGAGGATAGTAAAGCTTTGAAGGAGTGTGCTGGCCGGGCCCTCGACGGATATCCGGTGCGCGTTCGCCGCGGCTGGTGTGAGACTCTGCCGCCGTGGAACTGACCGCTCCCGGCCTGCTGCTGCGTCCCTGGCGGGATGCGGACGCACCCGCCGTTCTGGACGCCTGGCGTGATCCGGCGATCGCGCAGTGGAACCCGCAGGGCGACCCGCTCGACCTGGACGCCGCGCTGCGCTGGTTACGGTGGCGGGCCGACTGGTCCGGCGGTGGCCACGTGTCGTTGGCGGCGGCCGACCCGGTCGACCCGGAGATTCTGCTCGGTTCGGTGTCGCTGCACCGCATCCACGGCGGCGACGCCTCGATCGGTTACTGGACCGTCGCCGCCGCCCGTGGTCGCGGGGTCGCCACGGCGGCGGTCGTGCGGCTCACCGGCTGGGCTTTCGCCGACCTCGGGCTGGAGCGGATCGAGTTGTGTCACGCGGTGGCCAATCCCGCGTCCTGCCGAGTCGCCGAGCGGGCCGGTTTTGTGGCCGAGGGCACGCTGCGGCAGTCGCACCGCTACGGCGACGGTCGCCGCTACGACGAGCACCTGCACGCCCGCCTCGCCACCGACTGACCGGGCGGCCCACCCACGGCGGGACGCCCGGTCGGTGGGTACGGGCGGCGTCAGCCCGCCGTCTGCGGCGCGCGTCCACCCAGGTTCAGCCGGCCGAGCAGTTGCCGGGCCTGGTCGGCCACGTCGGCCTCCACGGTGACCGCGTACTGGCTGGCCCGTAGGGAACTGGCGGAGGTGAAGTCACGCTGCCCGCCCGTCATCGCATGTGCCACGGCGCCGAAGACGGCACCCCAGATCGCGCCGATGACCAGGCCGGCGAGGATCACCGCCACCCAGTTCCCGACGGTGAAGATGCCGAACAGCAGGCCGATGAACAGACCGAACCACGCCCCCGTGCCGGCACCGACAAGCGCCGCGCGGGCGGTGGTTATCCGGCCCAGCACGGTCTCCACCAGGGCCAGGTCGGTGCCGACGATGGCGGTTCGTTCCACCGGGAACCGATTGTCGGCGAGGTGGTCGACCACCCGCTGAGCGGCTGGATAGTCCGGAAACGCGCCGATCGTCACGGTCGGTGGCCCGGTCGGTGGTCCGTGGCCGTCGCCACTTGGAGCGGCGGGGCGGCCGCCCGGGCCCGACGGGAGGGTGCCGCCGCCGGTCACACCCGGCTGCCAGGCCGAGGGGTTCGACTGTGTGGTCATGGGTCTCCTCCTTCGTCACCTGTCGCCTTCCCGCGTCGGCGCAGCGGTAACACCCCGGTGGCCGCCGGATGGACCCTGTGTCGAAGTCCGCGGTCGAGCCCTGGGACACCTGCCCGGACGCAGCGGCACGACCCGCGCAAGCGTCGCGGGGAGACAGGGGTGGGCCCCCGGCACCGCCCGGTACGGGGGCGGTTGGCCGAGGGCCCACGGGACGGGCGATCAGGCGCAGGCGGTGCCGTTCAGCGCGTAGCCGCTTGGCGCGGCCAGGCTGCTGCCGGTGTAGGTGCCCTGGAGGCCGACGCTGAGCGTGCCGCCGCTGGGCAGGCTGCCGTTCCAGGGGGCGTTGCGGACCGTGATCTGGTTGCCGGACTGGCTCCATTCACCGTTCCAGCCGTTGCTCAGCCGTACCCCGGAGGCGACGTTGAAGGTGAGGTTCCAGCCGTTCAGTGCCGCGCCGCGGTTGGTCACCCGGATCTCGGCGGTGAAGCCACCGGTCCACGTGTTCGGGGTGAACGTCACCGAGCAGCCACCGCCGGGTGGGTTGGTGGTGGGCGGGGTGGTGGTGGGCGGGGTGGTCGTCGGCGGGGTGGTGGTCGGCGGAGTCGTGGTGGGCGGGGTCGTGGTGGGCGGGGTGGTGGTCGGCGGGGCGGTGGTGGGCGCCGGACCGGCCGCGATGGCCAGGTCGTACGCCCGCTGCGGCACGAACTGCCCCGCCGCCGCGATGCAGCCGTCCGCCTCGCCCGGCAGCTTCACCCAGAGGAAGGCGTCGATGGCCGAGTCACCCGTGGCGGTGGTGCTCGGGGTGCCGATCGCCCGTCCCGGCGGGTCACACCACTCGGAGCCGGCGGGGCCGTTGCCGTTGCGGCTGGTGTCGATGACCGCCTTCAGCCGGGAGTTGCCGGTGGCCGCGATGATCTGCTTGGCGTACGAGACCTCGTCGGCGGTGCGGCGGTAGTTCGACACGTTCACCGAGATGCCGTCGGCGCTGTTGGCGATGTCCGCGGCGTTCAGCCGGGCGGCCGCCTCTCCGGCGGAGAGCCAGCCACCGTGGCCGATGTCGTAGTAGACCTTCGCCGCCGACGAACCCCGCTTGAGCGCCTTGCCGGCGTACGCCATCGAGGCCCGCACCTCGGCCTGCTGGCTCTCGTTCATGCAGCTGGTCATGATGGGGAGCACGTCGGGCTCCAGGATGATGCTGGCCGGACGCCCACCGAGACCTGCGGCGACCTGGTCCACCCACTGTCGGTAGGCCGAGTGGTTCGGGGCGCCGCCCGCGCTGTGGTTGCTGCAGTCACGGTTGGGGATGTTGTAGACCACCAGGATCGGGATCTTGCCGGCGGCGGCTGCCGCGCCGACGAAGGAGTCCACCTCGGCGCGGACGGTCGAGGTGTTGGTGGTGGTGTACCAGCGGGGCTGGGGGACGCTCGCGATCCGGTCCCGGATCACGGCGGCCTTCGAGTCGTTCGGGTTGGCCGCCACCCAGCGCGCGGCGCTGGTCTGCGGGTCGACGTAGAAGGCGGAGTCGGCGGCCGCGGCGGGCGCGGGGCGCAGCGCGCCCACGCCGACGCTGCCGGCCACGGTCAGTGCCGTGGCCACGACGCCGACCAGAGCGAATGTGCTTCGGGTTCTCATGGTCTGCTCCTCGTACCCATCGAAGAAAGTGCGTGGAAGCGCTCCCACATGTCCGACAAAGTACGGGCCGATTGCCGGCTTGTGAAGAGTTTCCGGAACAATTCCGATGGGCTGCCGCTCGGGCGACGCCGGGTCGTCGCCCAGGCCGGCCCTACGATCATGGGGTGCATGGTGAACGGTCGGGCGTGATGGTGATCGGTGCCGGGATCGCTGGCGTGGCCTGCGCTCGGGAACTACGCGAGGCCGGCGTGCCGGTCCAAATCCGGGAACGGGGTCGGGTGGCTGGCGGTCGGATGGCCAGCCGGCGCTTTGACGGCCGGCCCGCCGACCTCGGTGCGGCCTACTTCACCGTGAGTGATCCCGAGTTCGCCGAGGTGGTGCAGAGCTGGCAGATGGCCGGCCTGGCCCGCGAGTGGACCGACACCTTCGTCGCGTACGACGGTGGGGGCCGCCGCGAGGTCCGCGGGCCGATGCGGTGGGCGGCGCCGCGAGGGCTGCGCTCGCTTGTGGAACATCTCGCCCGGGACCTGCCCGTGGTGGTCGACCGGCTGGTGCTCGGTGTCGGGCCGGGACCGACGGTGGACGGCGAGGAGTGCGCGGCGGTGGTGCTGGCGATGCCCGGTCCGCAGGCCGCATGGCTGCTGGACCCGGGACTCGCCGCGGCCACCGAGGCCGTGGCACGGCAGCGTTGGTCGCCGGCCCTGGCGGCGATGCTGCGGTTTCCGACCCGACGGTGGACCGACTTCCGGGGCGCGTTCGTCAACGACCATCCACTGCTCGGGCTGGTCTGCGACGACGGCGACCGGCGCGGCGACGGTGCGGCGGTTCTGGTCGCACACACCACCGAAGGGTTCGCGGCCGGGCACCTGGCCCAACCCACCGCAGCCGCGCCGGAGATCGAGGCGGCCGTACGGGACCTGCTCGCCCTGCCGGACCGGGCAGATCATGTGCACGTCCACCGTTGGACGTACGCCAGGCCGGCCGAAGGTGGTGACCCGGACACCGGCTTCCACCTCGACGACGACGGCATCGGGCTGGCCGGAGACGTGTTCGGGGCACCCCGGGTGCAGACCGCCTGGCGCTCCGGCCGAGACCTCGGTCGGGCCCTGGCCCGCCGGCTGGCCTGACCCCACCGGCGGCCGCCCGCCGCCGGTGGGTGGCTCAGGCGGCGACGGGTTCCGAGGGCGCCGCTGAGGTCTTCGTCCTGGTGCGATTGCCGGACGCGTCCAGCAACCGCATGACCGGGGTCGCCGCGACGCCGTGTACCACCACGGAGACGATCACCACCAGGGCGACGGTGGCCCAGACGAGTTCCGCCTGCGGGAAGTCCGCCTTCGTGGTGGCGTATGCCAGGTAGTAGAACGAGCCGATGCCGCGAATGCCGAAGGCCGCGATCACCAGGTGTTCCGCGGGTCTTCCGGGAGCGCCGCGCAGCGCCAGCCAACCGGCAAGCGGTCGGACCACGAACACCAGGGCCAGACCGACAAGTGCGGCGGGCCAGGTCAACGCGGCCAGCAGCCCGCTGATCACCGCGCCGCCCAGCAGCAGCAGCATCAGCACCGTGAGCAGCCGTTCCACCTGCTCGGCGAAGTCGTGCAGCACCGCGTGGTACTTGTGGTTGCGCTCCGCCGCCCGGATCGCGCGGGCAGCCACGAAGACCGCCAGGAAGCCGTACCCGCCGGCCACCTCGACCAGGCCGTACGCCAGGAAGGTGGCGGCCAGTGCCAGGAATCCCTCCGCGTGCCGGGCCAGCCGTAGCTCGCTGGGCGCCCGGAAGAAGAGCTTGCCGAGCAGCCAACCGATCAGGAGTCCACCGACCAGCCCGGCGCCGATCTTGTAGAGCAGGTCGACGGTGATCCAGCGGGCCAGCCAGTCACCCGGCGCGAGGCCGGTGCCCGCGATCGCGACCGCCGCGTACACGAACGGGAACGCCAGACCGTCGTTCAGCCCCGCTTCCGAGGTGAGCGCGAAACGAACCTCGTCCTCGGCATCCTCATCAGCGTTGGGCTCGCCGACCTGGACGTCACTGGCGAGGACCGGGTCGGTCGGCGCGAGCGACGCGGCGAGCAGCAGCGCGCTGGCCGGCACCAGGCCCGCCCACCACCACCCGAGCAGGGCGACGGCGGCGATGCACAGCGGCATGGCCACGGCGAGCAGCCGCCACGTCGACGACCATCGCGCCCAACTCAACGGGCGATCGATCTTCAGGCCGGCACCCATCAACGCGACGATCACGCAGATCTCGGTGAGATGGGTGGCGATGTCCCGATGCGTCAGGGGATCGGGCACGGGCAGGTCGGTGGGCAGCGTGTAGACCAGCATCCCGAGGCCGAGGAAGGCCAGCGGCATGGACAGCGGTCGCCGCTCCAACAGCCGAGGCAGGATGCCGGCGAGCAGGGCCGCCACACCGAGCACCGCGAACGCAACGTCTACCGTCTCCACCGGACCGCCTCTCGCCACGTCCGCAGCACGCGGACAGATGGCGCACAACGTGCCCCGGCCGAGGTCGCGGTAATCCGGGAAGATTTGCGGCGCCGGTGCCAGCCGTACCCCGAGTGGCCTGGATCGTCGGCCGGGTGCTCAGGCGGGTGGGAGCAGGATCTCGAACCAGACAGTCGAGCCGCGGACGGTGGGGTCGGTCCCCCAGGCGTCGCTCAGCTCCTCGATCAGACCCAACCCGCGTCCCCGGCTGCTCAGCGTCTCCGTGCGCGCCCGGGTCACCGTGCCCCGGGAACCTGAGTCGGCCACCGACACGAGCAGGCGCTCCGGGCTGAGATCGACCTCCACCCGGGCCGCCGTGCCGGCGTGCAGCAACGCGTTGGTGGTCAGCTCGCTGGCGCACAGCACCGCCGCACCGATCACCGACTCCGCGACCTCCCACTCGCTGAGCTGGGCGGTCATCCAGTGCCGTACCCGGCTCGGCGCGGTCGGCTCGGCGGGCACCTCCATCCGGGCCGACCGGCTCGGCCGCACCGCGTACTCGACGGCGAGCACCGCCACGTCGTCCTCGGTCGCGCCCGGCACGGCGGCGGAGGCCACCGCGCACAACGACCTCGGGTCGCCGCTGGGCGCTCCGGCCACCGACTCCGCCAGGCGTTCCAGGCCCTCCGACAACCCGTGCCGGCGTCGTTCCACCACACCGTCGCTGAACAGCAGCAGCGTGTCGCCGGGCGAGAACGCGATGGTACGCGTCGCCGCCCGGTAGCCGATCCCCAACGGGGCACCGGAGGGCACATCGACGTACTCGGCCCTCGGCTCACCCGCCGGCCCACAGCGACGCACCAGCGGTGCCGGATGGCCGGCGCTGGCCAGGGTCAGTTCCTCCCGGCCAATGTCGATGACGCCGAACGCCACGGTGACGAACAACTCGTACGTGCCGGCCTCGGCACCGAGGCTGCCCACCAGCCGATCGAGCCCGGCGAGCACCTGATCCGGGCGGGGGTCGTTGAGCGCCAGCGCACGTAGCGCGGCGCGTACCTGGCCCATCCGAGCGGCGGCCTGCACGTCGTGGCCCGCGACGTCGCCGAGGACCACCCCCAGGTCGCCGGTGGGCAGCACGAACGCGTCGTAGAAGTCCCCGCCCGCGGCGTTGCCGTCGACCCCCGGGTCGTACCGCGCGGCGATCCGCAGGCGGGGCAGGACCGGCAGATTCTCCGGCAGCATGCTGCGTTGCAGCAGTTGGGCGGTGCCGTGCTGGGTCTCGAAGCGGCGTGCCCGCTCGGTGGCCTGCCCGACCAGCTCGGCCGTGGCCGCCAGCAGTGCCCGCTCCGCCGCCGACCACGGATGCGCCGAGCGGTAACCGACGGTCAGCGCTCCCCGCACCACGGACGCCCGCAGCGGTACTGCGGCCAGGGCTCGGATCTTCTGGTCGTGCCGGTCCGCCGCGATCTCGTGCAGGGGCTGGCCGTCGTCGATGAAGCTGGCCTGGCCGGTGCGGGCACTCACCACCGCCGGCGCCGACCAGCCGGCCGGGCCGCGCCGCCACAGCGGAGGGAGGCGTTCGTCCGCCTCGTCCACCAACTCGCCCCGGACCCGCCGCACCATTCGCCACCCGGTGCCGCCGCCCCCGTCGTCCACCGCGAAGGAGACCCGGTCGGCGTCGAACGAGGTGATCGCGTAGCGCAACGCGACCCGGGCCACGTCGTCCAGGGTGAGCGTGCCGGCGAGCGTCGCGGCGAATTCGCTGAGGCCCTGCAACTGGCGGGTGGCCGGACTGGTCTCGGCCACCACGGACAGCACGCCGACGACGTGGCCGTGGCTGTCCCGCACCGGCGAGCAGGCGCGGGTGTAGACGGGTTGGTCGAGGGTGACGGCGGCATGCAGCGGGAGCGGAATCTCCCGGTCCAGGACGGGCACACCGGTGCGATAGGTCTGCTCGACGATGTCACCGACGCCGGGGCGGTGCCAGACCTCGGCGAAGACCTCGGCGGGAGGACGGCCGATGGCGTCCGGGTGCCGGTCGCCGATCAGGCCGGCGTACGCGTCGTTGTACAGCAGCAGCAACTCCGCGCCGAGGTGCAGGGCCATCGGGGCCGGAGAGGCGAGCACCACCTCGACGGTCGCCCGGACGGCGGGATCCCACGACTCGTACGGGCCGAGCGCCGTGGCACCCCAGCGGGGGTGGCCGGCGACGGTCGTGGCGCCCGGCGCCGGCGTGCCCGGCAGCGGGCCTGATGGCGTGGGTACTCGCCCGACCGTTCCTGGCATGAACGCAGCCTAGTCCGCCCGCTCGAACCGCGTTCCCGATCATCGGCCGGGCGCGCCGGACCAGGACATCAGAGCAGGTCAGAGCCACTCCGGTGGGGTGTGTCCAGAAAAAGGGGGTGATCGGAGCGGCGTGCTGGCCGGGGGATGGGGTAAGCGCGCGGGGCAATCCATGCGACAGGAGGGACGTCATGCCGGAAACCCTCGCGGCCAGGCAGGTTGACATCGGTGACGCCGCGGCCGACATGTGGAGGTCGGTGCTGCTGTTCGTGCCCCGGGCCATCGCGTTCATCGCGATTCTCGTGGTCGGATGGCTCATCGCCAGAGCCGTGCTCAAGATCGTGGATACGGTCCTGGAACGGGTGGGGTTCGACCGGTGGGTCGAACGGGGCGGTATCAAGCGTGCGTTGGAGCGGACGCGGTACGACGCCAGTGACATCCTGGCGAGGCTCGCGTACTACGCGGTGCTGCTGTTCACCCTTCAGTTCGCCTTCGGCGTCTGGGGGCCGAACGCGATCAGCGATCTGATCGCGGGCGTGGTGGCGTGGCTGCCCCGGGCGTTCGTCGCGATCGTCATCGTGGTGGTGGCCGCCGCGATCGCCAACGCGGTGCGGGATCTCGTCACCGGGGCGCTCGGCGGGCTGTCGTACGGCCGCTTCCTGGCCGACGTGACGGCGATCTTCATCCTCGCCCTGGGTGTCATCGCGGCGCTCAACCAGGTGGGTATCGCCACCACCGTCACCCAGCCCGTGCTGATCGCGGTGCTCGCCACGGTGGCCGGCATCCTGATCGTCGGCGTCGGTGGCGGTTTGGTGCGACCGATGCAGAACCGCTGGGAAGGCTGGCTCACCCGAGCGGCCGAGGAGTCGCGGGCGATCCGGGATCAGCGGCAGGGTGCCGAGGCCGGTCGCAGTGACATGCAGCGGCAGATGGCCGACCGGCCCGGTGCCGCCCAGCCGGCCGCCCGGGGTTCGGAGTCCTCGATGGCTGGGGGACGGGGCACCTACCAGTCCGGCAACGCCGGCGACGAGACCCAGCAGTTCCGTCCGTGACGGTAATTCGGTCGCGTTACCGGTCGCGCTGGGACGGGTGTCCGCCGCAAGGTGGGCACCCGTCCCGTCTCACAGCGGTGGCGGCTGCGGGGCCGGCGTGTCCAACGCGGCCGTCAGCGCGCAGACCGCGAGCAGGCGCAGCGTCACCCAGTCCGCCTCCGCCCAGTCGATCGGGGCATCGGCCGGTTGCCAGCCGTACTCCTCGGCGGCGACCCGTACGCCGTCGGCGTAGCCGGCGAGGGCCGCCGCGGTCAACGGCCGTCGGTCCCCACGCAGGCTGTCACGCACCGAGGCGGCGTGCTGGTCGACGGCGGCGAGCAGCCCCGGCAAGGTGGAGGCGGCGGCGAGCCCGTCCAGCCCCACAGCGTTGGCGAGCGTGACCAGACTGGACCGGGCCCAGTCGACGGCGGTGGGGGAGACGACCCGGTTCGACGGCACGCGCATGGGGAACGAATGTAGCCAACCCGCGACGCCGCGACCTCGGCCGCTCGGACGGTCCGGGTGCCCACGGCGGTGTCCGGCAGGTGTCCGGGGGGATCGAGTCGGGCGCGGCGGACGGCGGGGAAGCGGACGCCACGGCACGACCGGCACCAGGAGGCACGGATGGACACCACCGACGGACCCGACGAGCAGCACCGGCGTCCGGCCGGAGTGAGCGATGACACGGTGGCCGCCCTCGGCAAGCTCAGCGAGGCGCTGGAGTGCGTGGAACGCGCCCGTGGCCATCTCTACTCGCTGCACCAGCTCATCGGGCACGCCGATCTGATGCTCGACGAGGCGGTGCGGATGTTCCGCGACGCCGGGCACCCGGGCATCGCCGACCGGATCGCCGACGAACTGGTGGGCCGCAACGTCATCGCCGGTAGGTGGACGTTCCAGATCGTCGAGGACTTCGACGACGGCTACCACGCGGTGTTCCGCGACCTGGACCGGTCGGCCCGCGACCAGCTGGTCGGCGGCCGACGGCACCTCTACGAGGCGGAGATGAAGGAGCGCCGCCGGACACCCGGGCGTCCGGGCCACGAGGCGCGCCCGGCCGGTGGACCATGAACCTCGGCCCGGCCGACGCGGGCTGTCCCACCCGGCGGGTGACCTCGGGTGACCCCTACTCGGCGGAGGACGCGTCCGCCGGACGGCGCCGCGCGGCGTCGTCGGCGATGATCACGGTCGCCACCATCAGCGCGACACAGAGGCTGAACAGCCACGAGCTGTCGTCGACCAGCCTGGCGGAGACGGGTGCCTGCACTGCGGCGAGGAGAAAACCGAGCCATGCCAGGCGGCGCTGACGCGTGGAGAGGAAGCCGGAGCCCTGATGCATTCCGAAAGTCTTGCGCGCGACGCGGCCGTTGCCGTCAGCCGAACGGCCGATTCTGGCTGAGCTGTCCGAATTCACCGCCCGTTCGGCTGAGGTGTTTCCGCTGCCCACGCTCGCGTCCGGTCGTGAATGTAGCGATCCGGGTGCCTCCCGGGTCGCGGTGCGAGATCCGGCGACGGCGTCAGAGAGTGTCCGGGCCGGTGCGCCCGGTGGTGGAGGGGCGGTAGGCGCGGTCCGGGTCGGTGGGCTCGCGTCCCGTGCCGGGCACCTCGCCGCCCCGGTCGGCCGCCTCGGGGCCGTGCCCGAAGGCGGCTTCCTCCCCGGCGTCGTTACCGGTCACGTCGTCGGCCTGCCCGTCGAGCGTGGACCGGGCGACGGCCCGGTCCAGTTCCTCCAGCGGAAGTCGTTCCTCATTGCGCCACGCCCTGTCGTCGGTCATGCCATCGCGGTACCCCCGCCCGGTCGTCGCAAACGGCGCGTCCGGTCCGGCGTGATCGTTAGGCAGGCGGGAGGCATCCGGTGCATGCGTCGACGGCCGCCGGAAGTACCCGGCGGCCGTCGACGGTTTCAGCGCGGAATCACGGCTGCGGACGGTCGACCTGACCGCGCCACGCGCCGGTCTCCTGGCCACGCCGCTCGATGAACGTCTTGAACCGCTGCAGGTCACCCTTGGCCCGGCGGTCGACCACGCCGAGCTTGTCGCCGGCTTGTTCGATGACGCCGTGCGGGTCGAACTCCAACTGGAGGGTGACCCGGCTGCTGTTCTCGTCCAGCCGGTGGAAGGTGACCACCCCGGAGTGCTGGGTGCCGCCGGTCGAGCGCCACGCCACCCGCTCGTCGGGCAACTGCTCGGTGATCTCGGCGTCGAACTCCCGCTTCACCCCGGCGATCTCCACGGTCCAGTGGGTCATCGTGTCCGAGACCTGGCGAATCTCCTGCACGCCCTCCATGAACTGTGGAAACTCCTCGAACTGGGTCCACTGGTCGTACGCCGTCCGCACCGGGACGGCCACGTCGACATGCTCCGTTACGCCGCTCATCAGCATCCTTCCCTGCACTTGGTGAGGCTTGCGGACCGGTCGGTCCACCTACCAGCGCGTCGTCTCGTTGGTGTGGCCGAGCGCCGCCCACACCTCGGACACCGTCTGGTACCGGGTGTCCTCGGGCAGCCGCTCCAGCGCGGCCAGTACGTCGTCGGGGGCCTCGTTTGCACGGGCGTTGGCGAGCAGTGCGGCCCGGTCACCGGGCAGGGCGTTCATCGTGATGAACCGCCCCAACCGGCTGCGGGCCTCGACGTCCTCGGAGGTCATGCCCTGGGGAGCGCCGCTGCGCAGGTCGCCGGCCGGCGCCGTGGTCGGCTCCGGCTGGTCCTCTCCCGCGGGCTCCGGGACGCGGAACTCGTCGACCCGCGATCCGCCGGTCCCCGGCCCCTGCACGAGGCCGCTGACCTCCTGGCTCATCTGCTCGTCGACCCTCGGTGAGTGCTTGCTGCTGCCGCGATCCATGTCTTCTGCGCTACCCGACGGCACGGGTGGTAAACCGCTCAGCGGTCACCACCGGCCGGCGACCGTGGTGGCAGGATCGGCTCCTCGGCGTCCTCCCGGCCGGACTGCAGCCGCCGCCCCCGCTGGAGCTCGGCGTTGATCTGGACGCCGAGCATCAGCGCGGAGTTGGACAGGTAGAGCCAGACCAGGAACGCGATCACCGCCCCGAGGCTGCCGTACGTCGTGTCGTACGAGTCGAAGTTCGCCACGTACAACCCGAAGCCGAAGGAGCCGAGCGCCCAGGTGGTCAGCGCCACCGCCCCGCCCAGGGTGAGCCAGCGGAAACGCGGCTGACGCACGTTCGGCGCGACCCAGAACAGCAGGGACATCAACAGCATCGCGATCAGCGCCAGCGCCGGCCACTTGGCCACCGCCCACGCGGTGCGGGCCGCGCCGCCCGCCCCCACCAGGTCACCGATCGCGTCGGCGACCGGGCCGCTGACGATCAGACCGGCGGCCACGGTGGCGAGCAACACCAGCGAAAGGGCGGCCAGTCCGATCTGCAACGGGCGCAACTTCCACACCGGCCGTCCCTCGACGACGCCGTAGATCGCGTTCGAGGCCCGGGTGAACGAGGCGATGAAGTTCGAGGCCGACCAGAGCGCACCGAGCAGACCGAAGCTGAGCAACACCCCGGCGGAGCTGTTCTGGTCCAACACCTCGCGGACCACGCCGACGAAGCTCTCGTTCGCCACCACCGAGCCGGCGCCCACGTCGCGGGCCAGATCGAGCACCGTGTCGACGGTGCGTTCACCGTCGGACACCAGCCCGACCAGGGCCACCACCACGACAGTCGAGGGGAACAGCGCCAGCACCCCGTAGTAGGTGAGCGCGGCGGCCCAGTCCGTGCAGTTGTCCCGCAGGTAGTTGCGCCCGGCCCGGACCAGCACGCCACGCCAGGTCTGCCAGCGCAGCTGGCGGATCCCCGGTAGGCGTGGCACCGGCGGATCGGTCGACGGGGCGTCGGGGTTCGTCGTCGTCATGACCGCTCCCTGGGCACTGTGGGCACCATAGCTGGTTCCGCCGGTACCCGACCCGCTCTCGCCACAAACGCCGCCGGCGTTTGCCGGGACGTCGCCCGGGTACGCCAATCCGAATAGCTCGCACACGGAGGAGGATCGAGATGCCCGGGCGCGAAGTACTGCCCAGCACGCTGCGGCGCTCCCCGGAGAAGGCCCAGCGCACCTGGGAGAAGACACACGACTCTGCGGTCGAGACCTACGGCGAGGGCGAACGGGCGCACCGCACCGCGTTCGCCGCGGTGAAACACGAGTTCGAGAAGGTCGGCGACCACTGGGAACCGAAGGGCCGCAAGGGGCCCAGCGACCAGCAGGCCGCCGGCGGTGGGCCGGCGCGGCGGGCACCGACCGCCGGTGGAGTGGACGCGAACGCCGCCAAGGAACATCTCCTGCGGGTGGCCCGCGAACTGGACGTGTCGGGACGGTCGAGCATGACCAAGCCGGAACTGGTCAAGGCCATTCAGAAGGCCAACGACCGCCAGACCCGCAAGGCCCGCGGCGGCTGAGCCGACGTTGCTCGACCCGCCAGGTGCGCGAGGGGTCGAGCCCCTCGTTGGTCGGCGGCCCGGCCGGCGTACGCGTCGGACCGGGCCCGGCGGCACGTCCGGTCCGGCGCGCCGGATCACCAGTGGCCGCCGCCGGGCGCCTGGATGTGTACCGCCTTGGTGGCGGTGAACTCGTCGAGCAGCTCCGGGCCGTAGCCGAAGCCCTGGCCACTGCCCCGGCGCGGGTGCGCGGCACCGGCCGGCGCGCCGCCGAAGACCGCGTTGACCTTCACGGTCCCCACCGGCAGCTCCCGCCAGGCCCGCTGGGCGTGGCTCATCGACCCGGTCAGCACGGTCGCCGCCAGCCCGTACGGCGAGTCGGCCGCGCACCGCAGCGCCTCGGAGTACGAGTCGACCACCACCACGGCGGCGACCGGGCCGAACGTCTCCTCCCGGATCAACGCCATGTCGTGCCGGCAGCGGTCGACCACCGTGGCCGGGTAGAAGGCGCCCGGCCCCTCCGGCAGGGTGCCGCCGATGCGCAGCCGCGCGCCGTCGGCCACCGCCGCGATCACCTGCCCGTGGACCTGATCGCGATGGCGCCGGTCGACAAGTGGGCCGAGCTGGGTGTCCGGGTCCCGTCCCGGTCCGGCGCGCAGCGCGGCGGCCCGCTCTACCAGCGCGGCCACGAAATCCTCGGCGATGTCGCGGTGGGCGTAGATCCGCTCCACCGCGACGCAGATCTGCCCCGCGTTGGCGAAGGCGCCCAGGGCGGCCTCGCCGGCGGCCCAGCTCGGGTCGACATCGGCGTCGACGATCAGCGGGTCGCTGCCACCGTTCTCCAACAGCACCTTGGCGCCGGTGCCGGCCGCGGCCTCGGCAACCGCCCGGCCGGTGGCGCTGGACCCGACCTGGGCCACCATGTCCACCTCGGCGGCGGCCAACGCCGCGCCGGTCGTCGGACCGCCGCTGAGCAGCGACAGCACCCCGGCCGGCAGGGCGGCGTCGAAGGCGCGGGCCAGCAACCACCCGGTCGCGGGAGTGCGCTCGCTGGGTTTGTGCAGCACCACGTTGCCGGTGACCAGGGCCGCGCCGAGCAACCCGCACGACACGGCGACCGGGTCGTTCCACGGCGTGATGACCGCCACCACACCACGCGGCTGCGGCGTCATGAAGTCGAGCGCGGCGGGGTCGCCGTGCAGGGTACGGCCGCCCCGGGCCGGCGCGAGTTCGGCGTACTGCCGCAGGGTGGCGATGCCCGCCTCGACGCCGCCCCGGGCGTCGGCGAGCGGCTTGCCCATTTCCGCAGTGGTCGCCTGCGCCAGGTCGTCGGCGGCCTCGGCGACCGCGTCGGCGATCCGGTGCAGTGCCGCGGCCCGCTCCGCCGGGGCCGTCGCCGCCCACTCGGACGCCACTCCGCGCGCCGCCGCCACCGCCTTGTCGACCTCGTCGGTCGTGGCGATCGGGGCGCTGGTCACCGGGCCGCCGTCAGCCGGATCGTGCACCGTCAACTCGCCGGCCTCCCCGCCGGCACCCCAGACCCCACCGATGAGCTGCGTGACCGTGTACATGGCGCGCTGCATGCCCGGGGTCGGACGTGGCAAACGTTTCGCCGCAACGACCCGGGGTAGCGTCCACGGATGATGTCGCCAGGCTCTCTCGGTGCCGAGCGGGCCGACGCAGTCGTCGTCGGTGCCGGACACAATGGCCTGGTCGCCGCCAACCTGCTGGCCGACGCGGGTTGGGACGTGTTGGTGCTGGAAGCCACCGGGGCACCCGGCGGGGCGGTGCGCTCGGCCGAGGTGACCGCGCCCGGCTACCTCAGCGACCTCTTCAGCTCGTTCTACCCGATCGGTTACGCCTCGCCGGTGCTGCGCGGGCTCGACCTGACCCGGTACGGGCTCGCCTGGCGGCACGCCCCTGACGTGCTGGCCCACCTGTTTCCCGATGACCGGGCTGCCGTGCTCAACCGGGATCCGGCCGTCACGGCGGCATCGCTGGAGACCTTCGCTCCCGGCGACGGTGCGCGCTGGTTGACCGCGTACGAGCAGTGGCAGCAGGTCGCCGAGCCGATGCTGGAGCTGATCACCACTCCGTTTCCGCCGGTACGCGGCGGCGTCGGCCTGCTACGCCGGCTGCGGGTCGGCGGTGCGCTGCGGCTGGCCCGGCGGCTGGTGTTGCCGGCGAGCCGGCTCGGTGCGGAACTGTTCGCCGGTGCCGGCGGGCCGGCGTTGCTGGCGGGTTGCGCCCTGCACACCGACCTGTCCACCGAGGAGGCCGGCTCCGGTGTCTACGGCTGGCTGCTCGTCATGCTCGGCCAGCAGGTCGGCTGGCCGGTCCCGGCCGGCGGCGCGCAGAAGATCACCGACGCGTTGGTGGCCCGGTTGACCGAGCGGGGCGGCCGGATTGCCTACGGTGCCCGGGTGGACCGGGTCCTGGTCGCCCGAGGTCGGGCGGTGGGCGTCCGCACCGTCGGCGGCACCAACTGGCGGGCCCGTCGGGCGGTGCTCGCCGACGTGCCCGCGCCCGCGCTGTACCTGGATCTGGTCGGCCCCACCGTGCTGCCCCCGCGCCTGGTGGCCGACCTGGAACACTTCCGTTGGGACGGGTCCACGCTGAAGGTGGACTGGGCGCTGTCCGCCCCGATGCCCTGGACGAACCGTCGCCTGTCCACCGTCGGCACGGTGCACCTGGGCGCGGATCTCAACGGGCTGACCGGCTACGCCGCCCGGCTGGCCCTGGGCGAGCTGCCACCGGATCCGTTCCTGCTGGTGGGGCAGATGTCGGTGGCGGACCCGAGTCACTCGCCGACGGGCACCGAGTCGCTCTGGTCGTACACGCACCTGCCGTTTCGTCGGCACTGGCGGGCCGACGACGTCATCGCGCACGTCGAGCGGATGGAGACGGTGCTGGAGGCCGCCGCCCCCGGGTTCCGCAGCCTGGTGGTGGGCCGGCACGTGGCCGGCCCGGCCGAGCTGGAGGAGGCCAACCCCAGTCTGGTCGGCGGCGCGCTGGGCGGCGGCACCGCCGCCCCTTACCAGCAGCTGTTCCTGCGGCCGGTGCCCGGGCTCGGTCGCGCCGACACTCCGGTGGACCGGCTCTTCCTGGCCAGCGCGTCGGCACACCCGGGCGGCGGGGTGCACGGCGCACCCGGCGCGAACGCAGCCCGAGCCGCCCTGGCTCGCGACCGGGCGCTCACCGGTGGGGTGTATCAACGGGCGATCGCCACCGCGCACCGGGCCGTCTACGCCTGAGCGCCGCGCCGAGCGGTCAGGGCTCGATGTTGCGGTGCCGGGTACGGAGCTTGAACGGCATCAGAGCGCTTTCGATCTTGGTGGCGGTGGTCATCTTCGAGGCGCCGTCACGCCGCTCCTCGAACCGGATCGGCACCTCCAGGATGGTGTGCCCCAGCTTGGTGGCCAGGTAGTGCATCTCCACCTGGAAGCTGTAGCCGTTGGACTGCACCCGCTCCAGCCCGATGTCGCGCAGCGCGTCGGCCCGCCAGATCTTGAAACCGGCGGTGAGGTCGCGGATCCGTACCCGCAGCAGCGTGTGCACGTACAGGTTCGCCCAGCCACTGAGCGCCCGCCGGTACAGCGGCCAGTTCTCGTCCAGCTCTCCGCCGGGCACGTAGCGTGACCCGATGACCACGCCGGCCTGAGTGGACAGCAGCGCGCCGAGCATGCCCGGCAGCGCCTCCGGCGGGTGAGACAGGTCGGCGTCCATCTGGGCCACGTACTCGGCGCCGCCGTCGAGGGCCCGGCTGATCCCGTCCACGTACGCCCGGCCCAGACCCTCCTTGCCCGGCCGGTGCACGACCTGCACGCGTTCCGGATGCTCTATGGCGAGCTTGTCCGCGACCTCGCCCGTGCCGTCGGGGGAGTTGTCGTCGGCGACCAGCACCTTCAGGCCGGGCAGTGGCAGCGCGAGGAGACGCTCGACCAGCACCGGCAGGTTGCCGGCCTCGTTGTAGGTCGGGACCACGACGGTCAGGCGCACGTCCCGCCACGGCGAGGGCAACTGGACGGGTTCGATCATGGGGGACATCCTCGGTCTGCGGACAGGGTCACCCGTGAGCGTAGCCACTTGTCCCTTCCGGGGTGAAATGGCTCCCCGACGCCGTGCCCCGCGATCAGTCCGGTTCCTTCAGCCCGGCGGGACGACGCGACCGCCCTCGGTACCCGACGCGTGGCCTCGGCTGACGAGGTGGCCGGGTTAGCTTCTCGGTGACCGCGGGTAAGGCCAACCGCGGGCGGCCGTGCGGGTGCCGTCGGCGCGCGGTGTCCTCGGCCGCGTCGCGGGTGACGTTTACTCATCGGGGCGGCGGGAACCCGCCGCCCGTGCGACAGGACCATGGGGAGCCGGATCACCGCAGGTCAGCAGGGTTGCTGGCCGGAGCCGGCCGGACCATGTCCCGCCCGGCCCTGTTCGACGCGGTCCTGCTCGACCGCGACGGCACCCTGGTCGAGGACGTGCCGTACAACTCGGATCCGGACAAGGTGCGCCCGATGCCGGGTGCCCGCGCGGCCTTGGACCGGCTGCGGGCGGCCGGACTGAAGCTCGCGGTGGTGACCAACCAGTCCGGGCTGGCCCGGGGGCTGTTCACCGAACGGCAGTTGCACCTCGTGCACCGCCGGATCGAGGCGCTGCTCGGCCCGTTCGACTCCTGGCAGGTGTGTCCCCATGACGACGGGGACGGCTGCGCGTGTCGCAAGCCGAGGCCGGGCCTGGTGCACGCGGCAGCCCGGGCGCTCGGCACCGTACCTGCCCGCTGCGCCCTGATCGGTGACATCGGCCGCGACGTCACGGCGGCCCTGGCCGCCGGTGCGGCCGGCGTGCTGGTTCCGACGCCGGTGACCCGCGCCGAGGAGGTGGCGGCGGCCCCGTGGGTGGCCGCGGACCTGGCCACGGCCGTCACGGAGATCCTTCGACGCCAGGCGGCACTGAACCCGGTGGAGCCGATGTCGGGTACGGAGCACCGGTCCGGCGCCACGGGCGTCCGGCGAGCCGGCGTGGGACGCCGAGGTGGCGGTCGCACGGTGCTGGTGGTGCGGTCGGACTCGGCGGGGGACGTGCTGGTGACCGGACCGGGCATCCGGGCGGTCGCCACCGGAGCCGAGCGGGTGGTGCTGCTCTGCGGGCCCCGTGGGCGGGCCGCCGCCGACCTGCTGCCCGGCGTCGACGAGGTGATCGAGCACCGGTTGCCCTGGATCGACCCGGCCCCCGCGCCGGTGGACCCGCAGGAGATGGCCACTCTGGTCGGCCGGCTGGCGGCGGTGGCCGCCGACGAGGCGGTCATCTTCACCTCGTTTCACCAGTCGCCGTTGCCCTTGGCGCTGCTGCTGCGGATGGCAGGGGTGACCCGGATCGCGGCGATCAGCGACGACTACCCGGGCAGCCTGCTGGACGTGCGGCACCGGGTGCCGGTCGGCGTGCCGGAGGCGGAGCGGGCCCTCTCCCTGGCCGCCGCCGCCGGTTACCCGCTCGGTGAGGACGACGAACCGCGCCTGCGGCTGCGGCCGGTTCCGCCGCGACCCGAGGCCGGCGACCCGGGTTACGTGGTGCTGCATCCCGGCTCGGCGGCGCCGGCCCGGGGCTGCCCGCCCGAGCTGGCCGAACGGATCGCCGACGAACTGAGCGCCGCCGGGTACCGGGTGGTGGTGACCGGCGGTCCAGCAGAGCGGGAGCTGACCGCGCGGGTCGCCGGCCGGCACGGCCGGGACCTCGGTGGCCGCACCGGGTTGGCCGAGCTGGCCGGGATCGTGGCCGGGGCCGGCGCGGTGGTGGTCGGCAACACCGGGCCGGCGCACCTGGCCGCCGCGTACGGCGTGCCGGTGGTCAGCCTCTTCGCCCCAACAGTCCCCTTCGGACAGTGGGGGCCGTGGCGGGTGCCGACGGTACGCCTCGGCGACGCCACCGCCGCCTGTCGCGACACCCGGGCCGCCCGGTGTCCGGTACCCGGACATCCCTGCCTCAGCGACATAGAGCCGGACGCCGTGCTCGACGCGCTGCGGCTGCTCGGCGTAACGCCGGACCGGGTGGCCACCGGTCCGGCCGGACCCCGGGCGGCACCCGAGGTGGCCACCGTCGGCGGTGGGGGCGGCCGATGAACATCCTGCTCTGGCACGTGCACGGTTCCTGGACCACCTCGTTCGTGCACGGCAAGCACCGCTACCTGATCCCGGCCACCCCGGACCGGGGACCGTACGGGCTGGGCCGCGCCCGGACGTACACCTGGCCGGAGAGCGCCGCGGAGGTGAGCCCGGAGCAACTGCGCACCGCGGACGTCGACCTGGTGATCCTGCAACGTCCGGAGGAGATCGAGCTGGCCGAGCAGTGGCTCGGCCGCCGGCCCGGCCGGGACCTGCCGGCCGTCTACGTGGAGCACAACACGCCGAAGGACGGCCAGGTCCCCAACAGCCGTCACCCGATGGCCGACCGGGACGACCTGCTCGTCGCCCACGTGACCGCCTTCAACGAGCTGTTCTGGGACACCGGCACCACCCGCACCACTGTCGTCGACCACGGCATCGTGGCGCCCACGACGGCCTGGACCGGCGAACTCGACCGGCTGGCCGTCGTGATCAACGAACCGGTGCGCCGGTGGCGGGTCACCGGCACCGACCTGCTGCCCCGGTTCGCCGAGATCGCCCCGCTGGACGTCTTCGGCATGAAGGTCGCCGGGCTGGCCGAGCACCTCGGTCTGCCGGCCGACCGGTTGACCAGCCACGACGACGTGCCGCAGCACCGGATGCACGCCGAGTTGGCGCGCCGCCGGGCGTACCTGCACCTGTGCCGGTGGACGTCGCTGGGGCTGAGCCTGATCGAGGCGATGACGATGGGCATGCCGGTGGTGGCGCTGGCCACCACCGAGGCGGTGATGGCGGTGCCACCGGGCGGCAACGCCCTCTCCACCCGGGTCGAGGCCCTGCTGACGGCCGCCGCCCGCTTCGTCGCCGAACCGCAGCGGGCGCGCGAGGCCGGCGCCGAGGCCCGCGCCGCCGCTCGTGAACGTTACGGGCTCGACCGTTTCCTCACCGACTGGGACCGGCTGCTGGAGGAGGAAGTATGCGGATAGCGATGATCTCGGAGCACGCCAGCCCGCTCGCCATCCTGGGCGGCGAGGATGCCGGTGGCCAGAACACGCACGTCGCGGAACTCTCCGCCGCGCTCGCCGCCGCCGGGCACGACGTGCGGGTCTACACCCGCCGCGACGCGGTCGACCTACCGGTGACCGTACGCAGCCCGGACGGCTACGACGTGGTGCACGTGCCGGCCGGGCCGGCCGAGCCGGTGGCGAAGGACGCCCTGCTGCCGCACATGCGCCCGTTCGGCGCGTGGCTGATCGACCGCTGGCGGGGCGGGGACTGGACCCCCGAGGTGATCCATGCACACTTCTGGATGAGTGGGCTGGCCGCGCTGGAGGCCGGCCGGCAGACCGGGGTGCCGGTGGTGCAGACGTACCACGCGCTCGGCACGGTGAAGCGTCGCTACCAGGGTGTGCAGGACACCAGCCCGGCCCGGCGGATCGGCTACGAACGCCAGCTGGGCTGTTCGGTCGACCGGGTGATCGCCCAGTGCCGCGACGAGGTCGGTGAGCTGGTCCGGATGGGGGTGCCACGCACGGCGATGACGGTGATCCCGTCCGGTGTCAACCTCGCCACCTTCGCCCCGCTGGGGCCGGCCACCGAGCGGGAGCCCGGGCGGGCCCGGATCCTCACCGTGGGTCGGTTGGTGGAGCGCAAGGGCTTCCAGACGGTGGTACGGGCGATGGCGCACGTGCCCGAGGCCGAGTGCGTGGTGGTCGGCGGTCCACCGGCCGGCCTGCTGGAAACTGACCCGTACGCCCGGCGGTTGCGGGCCCTCGCCGGCAGTTGTGGCGTCGCCGACCGGGTCCGCCTGGTCGGTGCGGTGCCCCGGGAGGAGATGGGCCGCTGGTACCGCTCGGCGGACATCCTGGTCGCCGCGCCCTGGTACGAGCCGTTCGGGCTGACCCCGCTGGAGGCGATGGCGTGCGGGGTGCCGGTGGTGGCCACCTCCGTCGGTGGCCTGCGAGACACGGTGGTCGACGGCGTCACCGGGGACCTGGTGCCGGCGCGCGACCCGCGCGCGCTCGGGGAGGCGCTGCGGGCGCTGCTCGACGACCGGATCCGCCGGTTCGCCTATGCGGGCGCGGCGCGGGCCCGGGCCCGCCGGCACTACTCGTGGGCGGTCACCGCGCAGCGCCTCGCCGAGGTCTACGACGAGGTGGCCGCGGTGCACCGACCGACCCGGGTGGTGGCCTGATGAGTCTGCTCGACGCGCACCTGGCGCACCTGACCGCGGCCCTGCCGCCGTTCCGGCGCTGCGAGCCGCTGCTCGCCCGGTGGGGCGCGGTGCTCGCCCGGCGGCTTACCGACGGCGGCCGGCTGCTCGTCGCCGGCAACGGTGGCAGCGCCGCCGAGGCACAACACCTGACCGCCGAACTGGTCGGCAAGCTCCGTGACGACCGTCAGCCGCTGTCCGCCATCGCGCTGCACGCCGAGACGTCGGCGCTGACCGCGATCGGCAACGACTACGGCTACGAGGAGGTGTTCGCCCGGCAGGTCCGCGCCCACGGCCGACCCGACGACGTGCTGCTGTTGCTGTCCACCAGCGGCGGCAGCGGCAACCTGCTCACCGCCGCCCGGGCCGGTCGGGAGGCGGGCCTGCGCTGCTGGGCGTTCACCGGGCCGGCGCCGAACCCGCTCGCCGAGGCGTGTCACGAGGTGCTCGCTGTGGACTCGCCGGACAGCCAGGTGGTCCAGGAGCTGCACCTGGTCTCCAGCCACCTGCTCTGTGAGTACGTCGAGCAGGCGATGGCGGGTCAGCTGACACCGGCGGCGCCAGCGGCCGGTCCGGTGCGGGCGGGTGTCGAGGTGGTGCTGGACGGCGGTGCCGTCCGGCCGGTGCAGGCGTGAGGAGGCAAGCGTGACGGGACCCGTGGTGGTGGTCGGCGACACCCTGCTCGACCGGGACGTCGAGGGTGTGGTCAACCGGCTCTGTCCGGACTCGCCGGTGCCCGTGCTCGACGAGATCGCGCACGTGGACCGGCCCGGCGGTGCCGGGCTCTCCGCCGTCTTCGCCGCCGCGCAGGGTGCCGAGGTGGTGCTGGTGACCGCGCTCGCCGACGATGCCGGTGGGGCCCGGCTGAGCGTGCTGCTCGCCGCCGCCGGGGTGCAGGTGTATCCGCTGCGGCTGGCCGGCGCGACCCCGGAGAAGATCCGGTTGCGGTCCGGCGGGCGGGTGTTGCTGCGTCATGACCGGGGCGGTGGGGTGGGGGAGCTGGGTGAGCCGGGCGAGGCGGTGCTGCGTCTCCTGGACCGGGCTTCGGTGGTGCTGGTCAGCGACTACGGCCGCGCGGTGGCGCGGCAGCCGGCGCTACGGGAGGCCCTGGCCTCGATCCGTGCCCCGCTGGTGTGGGATCCGCACCCGCGTGGGCCCGCCGCGGTACCCGGGGCGAACCTGGTCACCCCGAACGAGGCGGAGGTGCGGGAGCTGACGGAGGCGCCGGTCGGCGGCACCCGGCTGGCCACCGCCGCCGAGGGGGCGCAGCGGCTGCGGCAGCGGTGGCGCGCCGGGGCGGTCGCGGTGACCCTCGGCGCCGACGGCGCGTTGGTCAGCCACACCGGGTCGACCCCGCTGATGGTGCCGGCTCCGGTGGCCGCCGAGGGGGACACCTGCGGCGCGGGCGATCGGTTCGCCGTGGCCGCCAGCCTCGCCCTGGCTCGTGGCGCGCTGGTCTCGGAGGCGGTGCAGGAGGCGGTGGCGGAGGCCTCGGCGTACGTGGCGGACGGTGGGGTGGCGACGGCGTTGCCGACGCCGGTGCGGCGTGCCCCGCAGGCGGTGCACGCCGCAGTCGCCGGTGACCGGGTCGGGGTGGCCGCGTCCGCCGCCGTGGTCGCCCGGGTCCGCGCCGCCGGCGGCACGGTCGTCGCCACCGGGGGCTGCTTCGACCTGCTGCACGCCGGCCACGTGGCGACGTTGCAGGCCGCCCGGCAGCTCGGCGACTGCCTGATCGTGTGCCTCAACTCCGACGCCAGCGTCACCGGCCTCAAGGGGCCGGACCGGCCGGTGATGCGCCAGGACGACCGAAGTCGCCTGTTGGCCGCCCTGAGTTGTGTCGACGCGGTAATGATCTTCGACGAGCCGACTCCGGAGGCGGCGCTGTCCTGGCTACGCCCAGATGTCTGGGTCAAGGGCGGGGACTACGGCGGTGGCGGTGACGGCGACGGCCTGCCGGAGGCGGAGATCCTGCGTCGGTGGGGCGGTAACACGGTGGTGGTGCCCTACCTGGACGGGCGCTCCACCACCGAGATCATCGCCGCGACAGCCACCCGGGCGGAGGTTGTCCGGTGAGCGCGCCGGCCACCGGGCGCACGGTGCTGGTCACCGGCGGCGCCAGCGGACTGGGCGCGGCCGTGGTGGCGGCGGTGGCCGCCGCCGGTGGTCGGCCGCTGGTGCTGGACCGGCAGGCACCGGTGAACGGGGTGCCCTGGGTGGAGTGCGACCTGGCCGACACCCGCAGTGCCGAGGCGGCCACCCGCGAGTTGGCCCAACGCGTGGGCGGCCTGGACGCCGTGGTCACCGCCGCCGGCATCGACGTACCCGGTCGGCTCGCCGACGTGCCCGGCGAGACCTGGGACCGGATCGTCGCCGTCGACCTGCTGGCGACGGCTGCGGTGATCCGGGCCGCGCTGCCGTTCCTGACGGCGTCGCGGGGCACCGTCGTGACGGTGGCCTCCACCCTCGGCATCAAGGCGGTCAGCGACGCGACGGCGTACTGCGCGGCGAAGTTCGGGGTGGTCGGCTTCACCCGGGCGCTCGCCGCCGAACTGGCCGGCACGGTCGGTGTCACGCTGCTCATCCCGGGCGGGATGCGGACGGCCTTCTTCGACGAACGCGACCCGCAGTACCGCCCGGGCGCGGACGCCATCCTCAACGACCCGGCCGACACCGCCGCCGCGATCATGTTCGCCCTGTCCCAGCCGGCCGGCTGCGCGATCCGCGAGATGGTGGTCTGCGCCGATCAGGAGGCGTCGTACCCGTGATCCTGGCGCTGCGGGCCCTCGGCGTCGGTGACCTCGCCACGGCGGTCCCGGCGTTGCGGGCGTTGCGGGCGGCATACCCGGACCAGCAACTGGTGCTCGCCGCGCCGGCCTGGCTGGGGCCGCTGGTCGAGCTGGTCGGCGGGGTGGACCGGCTGCTGCCCACCGACGGCCTGAACCGGCTGGACCGGCCCGCCGCGCGGGTGGAGGTGGCGGTCAACCTGCACGGCCGGGGCCCATTGTCGCACCGGCTGTTGGCCGCCGTCCGCCCTGGCCGGCTGCTAGCCTTCGCCAACGCCGAGGCGTCGCACGCCGACGGGCCGGAGTGGGACGACGACGAGCACGAGGTGCGGCGCTGGTGCCGGCTGCTGCGGGGGTACGGGGTTCCGGCCGACCCGGCCGACCTGGACCTGCGCCGGCCGGAGCCGAACCGGGCTGCCGGCGGTGTCACCGTGCTGCATCCCGGCTCGAAGGAGCCGGCCAAGCGCTGGCCGGCCGACCGGTACGCGACCCTGGCCCGGGAGCTGGCCGGACGGGGGCACCGGGTGGTGTTGACCGGCAGCGCCTCGGAGCGGGCCGGTGTCACGCGCATCGCCCACCAGGCCGGGCTGCCGGCCGCTGCGGTGCTGGCCGGCCGGACGGACCTGGCCCAACTCGCCGCCCTGATCGCCGGGGCGCGCCTGGTGGTCAGCGGGGACACCGGGGTGGCGCATCTGGCCACCGGCTACCGCACCCCGTCGGTGGTGCTGTTCGGCCCGGTTTCGCCGGCTCGTTGGGGTCCGCCGCCCGAGCGCCGACGGCACCGGGCGCTCTGGGCCGGCGCACGGGCATGGCCGGCGTGGGACGGGGTAGGTGACCATCCCACGATGGTCGCCCTCGCTGTGGACGAGGTGCTGGCCGCCGTCGACGAGGTGGAGTGGACGGTGCGGGTGGACCGTGCGGTTGCGGCGTAGCGATCCGGGCCGGCCAGGGTACCGGCGACGCCGGCGGGGCAGCGGCTGGTCGTTCCTGGACCCGCGCGGCGAGCCGGTACGCGACCCCGACGAGTTGACCAGGTTGCGTGCTCTGGTCATCCCGCCGGCCTGGCGGGACGTGTGGATCTCGCCGTATCCGAACGGGCACATCCAGGCCATCGGCGTCGACGCGGCCGGCCGCAAGCAGTACCTCTACCACCCGCTGTGGCGACAGCGGCAGGACGAGGCGAAGTTCGACCACGTGTTGGAGGTCGCCGGCCGGCTGCCGCTGCTGCGCGAGCGGGTCGGTCACGACCTGGCGGTACGGGGGCTGCGCCGCGAGCGGGTGCTGGCGACGGTGACCCGGCTGCTCGACATGGGCACCTTCCGGGTCGGCAGCGACCAGTACGCGGCGGGCGACGACCCGACGTTCGGGGTGGCGACCCTGCGCCCCGAGCACGCCCGGCTCCGCCGGGGTTGTGTGCTGTTCGAGTTCCCGGCCAAGGGCGGCATCGAGCAGGCCCGGCTGATCTCCGACCCCCAGTTGTGCCGGGTACTGACCGACCTGCGCCGACGGCGGCGGACGGCCGACCGGTTGTTCGGTTACTGGGACGGCCGGCAGTGGCGGGACGTACGGGCCGACGAGGTCAACGACTACCTCCGCGAGGCCAGCGGCGGCGAGATGACCGCGAAGGATTTCCGCACCTGGCACGCGACGGTACGGGCGGCGACGGAACTGGCCGCGGTGACCTCCGCCCGGTCGGTCACCGCTCGCCGCCGGGCGGTGGCAGCGGTGATGCGACAGGTGGCGGAGCTGCTCGGCAACACACCGACGGTGGCGCGCGCCTCGTACGTGGATCCGAGGGTGGTGGATCTTTTTCACGACGGTGTGGTGGTTCCGGTGACCGAGGCTGTCTCTGCCGAGCAGGCCGAACGGGCGGTGCTGACCCTGCTGGCGCGGGCCTGACCGAGGGCCTCAGCCAGCGTGGGGTGGACCGCCGCCATCCGACGGGCCGGCAGTGCGGGCCGGATCAGCAGCGTGCGCCGGATCAGCATCGTGGGACGGGCCGGCGGACCGGCTTTCGATCATGGCCGCCACGCCGTCGAGGATCCGGCCCAGCCCGAACCGCCATTCGAGGTCGACGTCGTCGTCGTATGCATCGCCCTCGGTCAACAGCTCGTGGATTGCCGGGTAGGGGCCGGGCGCGGTGAGCACGGCGAGGTGCTGCCAGTAACGCAGGCCCACCTCTTCCGGTGTCCGACCGGTCCGGGCGGCGGCCTCGGCGATGTCGGCGGTGAGCGTGGCCCAGCTGCGGGCGTACCCACCGACCAGCATGATCGTGGAGATCCGCTCGGAGGCGCGCAGCCCGGTGCCGCGTAGCGCGGCTAGCCCGTACTCCAGCCAGCGCACCTGGTTCGGGTTGATCGGCGGGCCGCTGATCGGCACGTGCCGAATCCAGGGCTGTCGGCGCAACGCGGCGACGTTCCCCTCACCCCATCGGGACAGTGCCGGTCGCCAGCCCTCGTCGACCCCGCGCGCACGTGGCGGCGGGCCGTACGCGGTGTCCACCATGAGGTCGAGCAGGTCGTGCTTGGTCGGCACGTACCGGTACAGCGACATCGTCGCCACGCCGAGTTCGTTGGCCACCCGGCTCATCGACACCGCCGCCAGCCCTTCGGCCTGGGCGATCTGGATGCCGGCGGCGACCACCTGCTCCAGGCTGAGGCTGCGCTTCGGGCCACGGCTCGGGCGGTCGCGCAGCCCCCAGGCGAGCGCGACGTTCTCGGGCAGCTCGACGTCTTCGCCCACTCCACCTCCCAGGCCGGCGTTGACCGCCAGCATATCTTCTGCGTATGGTCTACGCATAAGAGCGTATGACGTACGCAGATTAGGGAGGATGGTCATGGTGCATGGACCGCCAGCGGTCGAGCTGGTCGAGCTGCGCAAGTCCTTCGGAAAGCACGTGGTGCTCGACGGGCTGACCCTGCGGGTGCCCACGGGTGGAGTGCACGCCCTGCTGGGTCAGAACGGGGCCGGCAAGACCACCACGGTGCGGATCCTGGCGACGCTGACCCGGCCGGATTCGGGTACCGCCCGGGTGGTCGGCCACGACGTGGTGCGTAGGCGGCGGCGGGTACGCCGGGCGATCAGCCTCGCCGGCCAGCACGCGGCGCTCGACGACGGGCAGACCGGCGTGGAGAACCTGACCATGCTGGCCCGCCTCGCCGGGATGCGGGCACCGGCGGCCCGCGCCCGCGCCGCGGCGCTGCTGGATCGCTTCGACCTGGCCGACGCCGCCGGGCGACGGGTGGTGACCTACTCCGGCGGGATGCGGCGCCGCCTCGATCTGGCGGCCAGCCTGGTCGGTGCCCCCTCGGTGATCTTCCTGGACGAGCCCACCACCGGCCTCGACCCGCGCAGCCGGCAAGGGCTGTGGGAGGTGATCGGCGAGTTGGCCGGCGCCGGGGTGACGGTGCTGCTCACCACGCAGTACCTGGAGGAGGCCGACCGGCTCGCTGACCGGATCATGGTGCTGCACGACGGCAGGCTCGCCGCCGAGGGTACGGCGATCGACCTCAAACGCCGGTTCGGTGCCCAGCGGTTGGAGCTGACCTGGCGCGACGCCGCCGGTCTCGCCGAGGCGGCACGGCGGTTGGGTGACCGGGTCACCCATCGTGAGTCGGCCCGGCTGGCGTTGTCCGTGGCCACCGACGGCACCGCACCGCAGGTACGTGGCCTGCTCGACGAGGTCGATCCGGACCGGCACGGGGTGGTCCGGTTCACCGTCCGGGAGGCGACCCTCGATGACGTCTTCTTCACCCTCACCGGCCGTCCGGCCGGCACCGAGCGGGAGGTGGCCGGTGTCTGAGTTGACCGTCCGGCCGACGCACGCCGCCGTGATGATCGGCCGCTGCGTCCGGCTGTCCCGGCGCAACATCGACGCGCTGCTCACCTCGCTACTGCTGCCGGTGATCCTGATGCTGCTCTTCGTCTACCTCTTCGGCGGGGCGATCGAGACCGGTTCGGCGTACGTGACCTACGTGGTGCCCGGGGTGCTGCTGCTCTGTGCCGGCTTCGGGGCGGCCGGCACGGCGGTCAGCGTCACCACCGACCTGACCAACGGCATGATCGAACGGCTCCGCACGATGGACGTGGGCGCCACCTCGATCCTCGCCGGGCACGTGGTGGCGAGCGTGGCCCGCAACGCGGTCTCCACGGTGCTGGTGCTGGGGGTGGCCGTGGCAATCGGGTTCCGGCCGGCCGTCGCGCCGCTGCGCTGGTTGGCCGCCGCCGGGGTGCTGCTGCTGTTCCTGCTGGCGGTCTCCTGGCTCTCGGCGGCGTTCGGCCTGCTGGCCCGGACCCCGGAGGCGGCCAACGGCTACACCTTCCTGGTGATGTTCCTGCCGTACCCGAGCAGTGCCTTCGTACCGGTCGAGACCATGCCGAGCTGGCTACGTGGCTTCGCCGAGCACCAACCGGTCACCCCGGTCATCGAGTCGCTGCGCGGCCTCCTGCTGGACACCCCGGTCGGCACCGCACCGACCCGGGCCGCCGCCTGGTGCCTCGGCCTGCTAGCCCTCGCCATGCTCCTCTCCGCCCTACTCTTCCCCCGCCGAATCGCCTAACTCCACCCACCCACCCACCCACCTTTAGTTAGTCGATCATGAGGTTAGCGGCAGTGTTGATCTCAAAAACTGCCGCTAACCTCATGATCAACGGGGGTGAGGGTGGGTGGGGGTGGGGTATCAGTCGTTGAGGACCTGGGCCAGGCGGTCGCGGAAGCGGCGCTCGGACGGGCTGACCTCGGTGCCGCCCAGGCCGAGTACGCCGCCGGTGCTGGCCGCGCCGACGACCTGCTCGGCGATCTCCACCAGCCAGTGCCGGTACGCGCCCGCCTCGCCCTCGTCCACCTTGGCCGCCAGCAGCGCCGACGCCTCCTTGGCCCGGCCCAGTACGTCCTCGGCGTAGCCGCGCGGGTCCGCGGGCTCGATGACCGGCAGCTCCTCGCCGGCCTCCGGGTCGCCGACCCGGCTGACGATCTCGCCCGCCACGGCGGCCACCAGCGGACTGGCCGACTCCCGCCCGCCGGAGATGGTGTCCAGGCCGGCGGCCCCCTCGGCCATCGTCGCCTTGGTGCCGTCGGACTCGGCGGCGCTCGCCGCGGTGAGCACCGACTGTGGCAGGCCGACCAGCAGCCCCCACTCCTCGTCGGAGAAACCGAACCCGGTGTACGCCGGTTCTTCGATCACGACCCGCCCCTCCCGCTCGTCGTTCACGTTCTCGTCAGCCGCACCGCCAGTGGCGGTCGGTCTGGTCCTTCGCCCGACCCGCCCGACCCGCCCGGGCCCGGCAGACCGGGCCACCGGCAGTGGCCGGCTCAGGTTAGTCCAGGGTCAGCAGACCCTGTTCGGACACCACGCTGACCGACAACGTCTTGTACCCGACCTCGTCGAACAGGACCGTCATCCGATCCTCCTCGTAGCTGAGCACCAGGCCGGAACCCCACTCGGCGTGCCGCACCTGGCTGTGTACCGGGAACGGTCCCACCGAACCGTCGTCGGGCACGCTGGTGCCGGCGTGGCAGTTGTCGCAGTGCCCGCAGATCTCGCTCATCTGCTCGCCGAAGTAGGCCAGCAACGTCTGACCCCGGCAGGCGCTGGTCTCGGCGAAGGCGCGCATCATGTCGGTACGCGACCGGGTCAGGCTCTGCTGCCGTTCCGCCTCGGCCACCGCAGCCGCCGCCGCGTCGACCGGAGTGGGAGCGTAACGGGGTGCGCCGACGCGTTGTCCCGTGACCTGCTGGGCGGCGCCGACCTGTTCCAACAGGGCGAGGTACTGCCCGAGCTTGCGCGGGCCGAGCCCGGTCACCTCGCGCAGCTCCTTGCGGGTCGTCGGTTCGCGGCGCAGCAACGCGGCCAGATCGCGCAGCTCGGTGGCGTCGGGCAGCCCACCGCTGAAGTAGCGTTGCAGCCCGACGTCCTCGGCCTGCCAGAGCAGCAGCACCCGGGCCGGCTGGCCGTCGCGACCGGCCCGGCCGATCTCCTGGAAGTAGCTGTCCGGCGAGTCGGGCAGCGCCATGTGCACCACCCAGGCGATGTTGGGCTTGTCGATGCCCATGCCGAACGCCGAGGTCGCCACCATGATCGGCACCTGATCGGCGAGGAACGCCTCGTGCAGTCGGGCGCGGGCGCTGGCCGGCATCCCGCCGTGGTAGTACTGCGCCGGAAAGCCCGCGCCGGTCAGTCGGTCGGCAAGTTCCTCGGCGGCCCGGCGGGTGGGCACGTAGATGATGCCGGGTCGCTTGTCGTCGCGCAGCAGGGCGATCAGTCGCCGCCACCGGTAGTCCTCGGTGGGGCAGTGCGCCACCTCGAAGAAGAGGTTGGGCCGGTCCAGCCCGGACACCACGATCTCGGGCTTGCGCAGCCGCAGCCGGCTGACGATGTCGTCGCGTACCGGCGGGGAGGCGGTGGCGGTCAGCGCGACAACCGGTGGCCGGCCGATGCCCTCGATGAGCTGCCCGAGGGCCAGGTAGTCCGGGCGGAAGTCGTGGCCCCAGGCCGAGATGCAGTGCGCCTCGTCGATCGCCACCAGCGCCGGCTTGAGGTCCCGGACCTCGGCCAGCCGGTCGGGGTTGGCCAACTGCTCCGGGGTGATGAAGAGGAACTCGGCCCGCCCGTCGCGGATCTCGGCGATCGCCTCGGCCTGCTGGGCGGCGGTCTCGTCCGAGCTGATCCGCACCGCCCGCAGTTCCGCGCGCTGGCGTTCGTTGAGCGCGGCGATCTGGTCCTGCTGGAGCGCCAGCAGCGGTGAGATCACCACGGTCGGACCGGGGATCAGGCTGGCCGGGATCTGGTAGATCGCCGACTTGCCGGCGCCGGTGGGCA
The DNA here is from genome assembly GCF_027497175.1 of Verrucosispora sp. WMMD573. NCBI lineage: Bacteria > Bacillati > Actinomycetota > Actinomycetes > Micromonosporales > Micromonosporaceae > Micromonospora > Verrucosispora sp. WMMD573. The sequence goes on from NZ_CP114901.1 coordinate 3,561,051, forward strand.
ACACCACCAGGGCGTCGCGGCGGCGCATCACGGCCCGCATCGCGGCCAACTGGTTGGGACGCAGGGCGGTCCAACCGAACAGGCTGCGCGCGGCGCGGCGCAACGACATCGAGTGCGTGGTCAGCTTCATCGAAGGCCGCAGGTACCCGGGCGCATCCGCGCCGAAACCCGAGTCGATAAGCGTGGGGCGGCGGGCGTCAGCGGCGGAACATCGCCCGGATGGCGAGGAGCAGCAGCAGACCGCCGACCACCAGACCGAGCAGGCGTACGCCGGGGACGTCGGCCGGGCTTGTCGCGTCGGCCAGTAGCACGGGGTCCATACCCGCACTGTTGCGGGGCAGCGCTCCCAAGGCAACTGTAAGGTTTATTGACTATTGAGTGGCGCGGTGTGACCATGTCTGCACCGCCGGCCGGCGGGAGTCCACGGCGGAACACGCGGGGGTACAGCGCCGAATGAGCGAGCGGCAGCGAGCGAATCATCAACTCGGGGCGGCGGTGCCTCATGGCGGCACGCAGCGAAGCGGAGTGCCGGCATGAGCGAGCGGGTCGAGCGCAACGCAAACCTGGCGGCCCTGGCGGCTGCGGTCCTGCAACCCGGTTTCGTCGGCACCGTCCCACCCGCCTGGATCTGCCGCTGGCTCGGCGAGGGGCTCGGCTCGGTGGTGCTGTTCAGCCGTAACGTCGTGGATCCCGCGCAGGTCGCCGAGCTGACCGCGGCGCTGCGCGCGGAGCGGCCGGACGTGATCGTCGCCATCGACGAGGAGGCGGGTGACGTCACCCGCATCGAGTCCGGCCGGGGCAGCTCCCGCCCGGGCAACCTGGCGCTCGGCGCGGTGGACGATCCGGCGTTGACCGAGCAGGTGGCCCGCGACCTCGGCGTGGAACTCGCCGCCGCCGGGATCACCCTCAACTACGCGCCGGACGTCGACGTCAATTCCAACCCGGACAACCCGGTGATCGGTGTCCGCTCGTTCGGCGCGGAGCCGTCGCTGGTCGCCCGGCACACCACCGCCTGGGTACGCGGCCTGCAGGCCGGTGGCGTCGCCGCCTGCGCGAAGCATTTTCCCGGTCACGGTGACACCCGGGTGGACTCCCACCACGACCTGCCCCGCATCGACGCCGACCGGGCCCGGCTGCACGCCGTCGAACTGGCCCCGTTCCGGGCCGCCGTGGCGGCGGGCGTCCAGGCGGTGATGACCGGGCACCTGCTGGTGCCCACCCTGGATCCCGACCTGCCGGCCACCCTGAGTAGCCGCATCCTGGGTGGCCTGCTGCGCGAGGAGATGGGTTTCGACGGGGTGGTGGTGACCGACGCGGTGGAGATGGGCGCGGTGGCCGACCGCTACGGTTTCGCCGGTGCCGCGGTGCGTGCCCTGGCCGCCGGAGCGGACGCGATCTGCGTGGGCGGCGAGCACGCCGACGAGGCGGCGGCCCGGCACCTGCGCGACGCCATCGTCGGCGCGGTGGTCGCCGGTGAGCTGCCCGAGGAGCGGCTGGCCGAGGCGGCCAAGCGGGTCGGCCAACTCGCCGCCTGGACGGTGGCGGCGCGTGCCGCCCGTTCCGCGACGCCAGCCGCGCCGGCCGGCTCGACGGTCGGGCTGGCGGCGGCCCGGCTGGCGGTCCGGATCACCACGGGCAAGGCCGCGGCCACCTCGTTGCCGCTGACCGCCCCGCCGCACGTGGTCGAGTTCCAGCCGCCGCACAACATCGCGATCGGGTCGGAGACCCCCTGGGGGGTGGCCGCGCCGCTGGCCGCTCTCGTGTCGGGCACCACCAGCGTCCGGTACGTCGAGAACTCGGTGCCGGCCGACCTGGCCGCCGAGGCCACCGGCCGGCCGCTCGTGCTGGTGGTCCGCGACCTGCACCGGCACGCCTGGATGCGGGACGCGGTCGACCGGGCGCTGGCCGTCCGCCCCGACGCGGTGGTCGTCGAACTCGGGGTGCCCGCGCTGGTCACCGGCGCGGTGCACGTCGCCACCCACGGCGCCACCCGGGCCGCCGGTCGGGCCGCGGCCGAGTTGCTCGCCGGGGGCGTGGTCACTCCGGGCTGGTGACCAGGTCGGCGTACTCCCGGTGGCGTTCGATGAAGGCGGCCATGAACGGGCAACGGGGCACCACCCGCTGCCCCTGCGCGCGGACCTGATCGAGGGTGCCACGCATCAGCGCCGAACCGACGCCCATGTTCTGGAAGGCCGAGTCCACCTCGGTGTGCGTGAAGATCAACACCTGGTCACGGGGCAGGTATGCGGTGAACCCGGCCAACGCGTCGTCGACCAGGATCTCGTAGCGGTGTTTGGCGGGATTGTCCTCGACCAGCATGCTCACTCCTGCATTGTCCACCGCCGGTCGGCCCGGCCGGTCGGTTCGCCGGTGTCTCGTACGCTTGACGGCGTGACGAACCGATCCCCCGCCGGCAAGCCCCCGCTCACCTCTCGCCGTGGCACCCCCACCCGACTCGCCGGCCTGCTGGCCGGTCTCGCGCTCGGCGCGGCCCTGCTGGCCGGTTGCAGCTCCGAGGGGGCCAGCACCGACTGCGGTCTGGACGCCTGCACGGTGACCTTCGACCGGGGCGTGGACGCCCAGGCCAACATCCTCGGCGTCGAGGCCCGTCTGGTCGAGGCGCAGGACGACGTGGTCACCATCGAGGTGGGCGGCGAGCAACTCTCCCTCACGGTCGGCCAGCAGGCGGCCGACGTCGGTGGCCTCGCGGTGACCTTGGACAGCGTCACCGACAGCGAGGTGAAGGTCCGCATCGCGCGTAACGGCGGCTGACGGGCATCCGGGCGGCGGCCAGCACGTTTGGAAATCTTCGCGTTCGGAGATTGAGGCGCCATGCCTCTTACCCGGAACGCCGAAGCCACCGCCGCCCGTACGGCCGACAGCCGGTGGCTGGAACTCCTCGCCCGGGCCGGTTTCATCGGCTACGGGATCGTGCACCTGCTGTTCGGCTGGCTGGCGCTGCAGATCGCGTTCGGCAACTCGTCCGACGACGGCGACCAGTCCGGCGCGCTGCGTACCCTCGCCGCGCAACCCATGGGTCAGTTCCTGGTCATCGCCATCGCCGTGGGCATGCTCGCGATGGCGATCTGGCAGGCGCTGGAGGCGGCCGTCGGGCACCGCACCGAGCGGGGCAACGACCGGCTCAAGGAACGGATCATCTCCGCCGCCCGCACCCTGATCTACCTCTGGCTGGCCTGGACCGCCTGGAAGGTCGTCTCCGACGCCAACTCCGACAGCGCCTCCCAGCAGCAGGACCTGTCGGCCCGGCTGATGGAGTCCACCGGGGGTCGCTGGCTGGTCGGTCTCGCCGGTCTGGTGCTCGCGGGCATCGGTGTCGGCATGACGATCTACGGCCTCAAGAAGAAGTTCATGAAGCGGCTGAAGACCGGCGAGATGAGTGCCAAGACCCGGCAGCTCGCCCGTCGGCTCGGCATGGCCGGCTACGCCTCCCGGGGTGTCGCCTTCGCCGTCACCGGCCTGCTGGTCATACTGGCCGCGGTGAACTACGACCCGGAGAAGGCCCGTGGTCTGGACGCCGCGCTGCGGACCCTGCGTGACCAGGCGTTCGGCACTATTCTGCTGACCCTCATCGCGCTGGGCATCGCCGCCTTCGGCGTCTACTGCTTCCTCCAGTCCCGCTACCGCAAGGTATGACCTTCTCCTCCCCGGCCACCCCCGCGGTGGCCGGGGCCGGCGATCCAGGGCACCATTGCCCCTTTGCCGGATCTTGATTGCCCGCACACCGGACACCACCACCGGGGATCGCCGTCGGGCCGGAAGGAGAAGCAACACGTGCACAGCTACCTCGTGACCGTCGTCGCCGCGCTCGCCGCGGCGGCGATCGCTCTTGCCGTGGTTGAGGTGGTGCACCGCCTCACCCGTCGCTGGGGCCGCAAATCGCTGCTGCTGACCGAGTTGACCCAGCACGCGCACCGCTCGTTCCAGGTCGCCGCCACCGTGCTCGCCGTGCAGTTCGCCGTCCGGTTCAGCACCGGATACGCGATCGGCACCGGCTGGCGTCAGGCACTGCTGCACTCGCTGGTGCTCGCCGTCATCGCCACCGCGGCCTGGCTGGTCGCCTCGCTGCTGGTGGTGGTGGAGGACACCGCGCTCGCCCGGTTCCGGGTGGACGTGCCGGACAACCGGCACGCCCGGCGGGTACGCACCCAGGTGGTGATGCTGCGTCGGGTGACCATCGTGGTGATCGTCGTCATCACCCTCGGCGTGATGCTGATGACCTTCCCCTCCGTGCGGGGGATCGGTGCCGGCGTACTGACCAGCGCCGGTGTGGTCGGTGTCGTCGCCGCCCTGGCCGCGCAGAGCCTGCTGGGCAACGTTTTCGCCGGCCTGCAACTCGCCTTCAGCGACGCGGTACGCCTCGACGACGTGGTGGTGATCGAGGGGGAGTGGGGTCGGATCGAGGAGTTGACCCTCAGCTACGTGGTGGTGCAGATCTGGGACGACCGGCGGCTGATCCTGCCCACCTCCTACTTCACCAGCAAGCCGTTCCAGAACTGGACCCGTACCGAGGCGAAGGTGCTGGGCACCGCCGAGTTCGAGGTCGACTGGTCGATCCCGGTGCAGGCCATGCGGGAGGAGCTACGCCGGCTGGTCGAGAGCACCGAGCTGTGGGACGGCCGGGTGTGTGTCCTCCAGGTCACCGACGCGACCGGCGGGATGATCAAGGTTCGCGCGCTGGTGAGTGCCGCCAACGCGGGCGCGCTGTGGGACCTGCGCTGTCTCGTGCGGGAAAATCTGGTGGCGTGGGTGCGCGATCACCGTCCCACCGCGATGCCCCGCCTACGTACCGAGGTCGGCGACGGCGGCAGCGACCTGGCGTGGCAGTGGATCCAGCCGCGCCATTCGACGCGGCGTCGGTCCGAGGCCGAGATGCCCGACGACGCCCGGCTCTTCGGTGGCAGCGACGACGGCCACGCCCGCAACGAGGCCTTCGTCGGCCCGGACGAGACCGCCGAACCTCGGGAGACCGCCGAACCTCGCCGCTGACCACCTCGTTATCCACTCGGATGTGGAGGTTTGGCGCGGCGTCCGGCGGGGACGTGCTGCCCGACGCTTCTGCCCCCTTTTTCGGGAACAGGATTGACGAGCGGCGACTCCGGGCATACAGCGCGGTGATGACGAGAGGGGGACAGCATGGCTGACGTGGCGAACGCCCGTACGTCCCACAACGGGCGTATGTCCCACAACGGGACGGAGCCGTCCACCGCCGAACTGGTTCAGCGGGCGACCGAGCAGGTCTCGCGCCTGGTCCGGGACGAACTCGCGCTGGCCCGTGCCGAGCTGACCGAGAAGGGCAAACAGGCGGGCATCGGCGCCGGCCTGTTCGCCGGTGGCGGCGCCCTCGCCTTCTTCGGTCTGGGGGCGCTGGTGACCGCCGCGATCCTCCTGCTGGCTCTGGTGCTGCCGGCGTGGGCGGCCGCCCTGATCGTGGCCGTGGCCCTGTTCCTGGTCGCCGGAGTGCTCGCGCTGATCGGCAAGCGCCGCGTCAGTCGCGCGGTCCCGCCGGTGCCCGAGGCGGCCGTGCGCAGCCTGCGGGCCGACGTCGACGTGGTCAGCGCTGCGGTGAAGGACAGGGGACGGGCATGACAGGCAACGGTACGGGTGACACGGAGGCTCTGCGGGAGGAGATCCGGCGCACCCGCGTCGAGTTGGGCGAGACGATGGAGGCGCTGGCCGCCAAGGCCGACGTGAAGAAGCGGCTGAAGTCCTCGGCGGACCAGGCACGTGAGCGGGTGCGCGAGCAGGCTGCGGTGACCGTGGCCCGGGTGCGTGCCCAGGCCGGTCTCCACCATCAGCAGGGACCGGGTCGGCAGGGGCCCGCTCCGTTCATCGCGCTCGCGGCCGGTGCGGTCGCCGCCGCCGTGGTGTTGATGATCATTAGAGGGAGGCGTGCGTGAGCAAGGGAATCGGCAAGGCCGCCTACAAGCCGGTCGGCGTGCTGATGGGCTTCGCCGCCGGTGCGATCGCGGGCGCGGTCTTCCGCCAGGTGTGGAAGATGACCGCGGGTGACGGTGAGGCGCCCAACCCGACCGACGAGGACCGCCGCTGGGGGGAGATCCTCGCGGCGGCTGCCTTGCAGGGAGCCATTTTCTCGGTCGTCCGGGCCGCCGTCGACCGGGGCGGTGCGGTCGGCGTCCGCCGGATCACCGGTAGCTGGCCGGACTGAAGGTCCACGTGTCAAGGCCCTCTCACCAGTTGCCGGTGAGGGGGCCTTTCGCCTTATCCCATCGCCTCCACCCGACGGATCTCACGCATCCGTCAGGTCACATGTCGGAGAATTTCGTCGGTTCGGCTGTGCGAAGTTTTTGCGTACGTGGTTAAGCTGTTCCACGCTGTTGAGAGATGGCGTGGGTTGAGAGAAGTCTCCTTCATTGGGGGCCGCCTCAGACACCGCTGCTCGAAAACGGCCAACCGGCCGCACGGTGTGCTCGGCCGCCAGTTTTAGAAGGAGATACACATGGCGCAGGGAACCGTGAAGTGGTTCAACGCTGACAAGGGCTTCGGCTTCATCACCGTCGACGGCGGGGGGGCTGACGTGTTCGTCCACTTCTCGGCCATCCAGACCAGCGGCTACCGCACGCTGGAGGAGAACCAGCGGGTGGAGTTCGAAATCGCCCAGGGCCAGAAGGGTCCGCAGGCCGAGCAGGTCCGCCCCCTCTGAGGCACCGGTCGGCGACCGCCGGCCAGTGGCGAGGCAGTCCCCGAATCAGTGCGAAGCCCCGCGTCCCGACCGGACGCGGGGCTTTCCGCATCTCATTGGTGCGCTGGTCTCAGCGACGGTTGCGGACGCGTACGCCCAGCCAGAGCAGGGCCAACCCGACCAGGATCAGCAACGGACCGAGTACCGCCCAGATCCGCTGACCGGTCATCACGCTGCCCTCGACGTAACCGAGGCCCTGCACCGTCCACACCGCACCGACGACCACGGCCAGCAGGCCGAGCGTGAGTCGGAGCCAGCCGTTCATCGTGCTCTCCCTCCGCTGTGGCCCGCCCCCTGACTGTCCGCCGCCGGGCAAACCGGACGGGCCGCCGCCGGGCGCGCCGCTCACCATCTGTGGTGCACCTCGGGGCGGATCAGGTCGTCGTAGACCGCCGCCACCTCGGCCAGTTCCTCGGTGGACAGTGCCGGCTGGCCGGCCACGGCGGCGTTGCCGCGGGCCTGCGTGGCGTCGCGGGCGCCGGGGATGACCACGGTGACACCCGGCTGGTCGAGCACCCAGCGCAGCGCGAACTGGGCCATCGTGCGCGCCTCGCCCACCAGCGGCGCGATCCGTCGCACGGCGGCCAGGCCGGTGGTGAAGTCCACCCCGGAGAACGTCTCGCCGACATCGAACGCCTCGCCGTGCCGGTTGTAGTTGCGGTGGTCGTCGGCGGCGAAGGTGGTGTGCTCGTCGTACCGGCCGGAGAGCAGGCCACTGGCCAGCGGGACACGGGCGATGATGCCGACCCCGGCGGCCGAGGCGGCCGGCAGCACGCGTTCGAGCGGCTTGTGGCGCAGCGCGTTGAGGATGATCTGCACGCTGGCCACCCCGGGCCGGGCGATCGCGGTGAGCGCCTCGTCGCAGGTCTCCACGCTGACGCCGTACGCGGCGATCCGCTTCTCGGCCACCAGGGTGTCGAGCGCGTCGAAGACCTCGTCGGCGGCGAAGACGGCCGTCGGTGGGCAGTGCAGCTGCACCAGGTCCAACGTGTCCACGCCGAGGTTGGTCCGGGACCGGTCGGTCCACCGGCGGAAGTTGTCCAGGGTGTACGCCTCGGGTGTCTGCGCCACCCGCCGGCCCATCTTGGTCGCCACGGTCAGCCCGGCGTCGGACCGTGCCGCCAGGAAGCGTCCGATCAGCTGTTCACTGCGCCCGTCGCCGTAGACGTCGGCGGTGTCCAGGAAGGTGACCCCGGCGTCGACCGCGGCGGTCAGCACCGCCATGGCGTCGTCCTCGGTCACCGTGCCCCAGTCGGCGCCGAGCTGCCAGGCGCCGAGCCCGACCACGCCGACCTGGCGATCCATTCGGGGGAACGTGCGTTGCTCCATACGGTGAGCCTAGTGACCCGGCTTGCCCCCGCGGGGAGCGGGCCGTACGGTAAAAAAGACGGACGTACGGTTTGTGAGGTGGGGCGGCCATGTGGGATCCGACGGCGTACCTGCGCTACGGCGACGAACGAGCCCGACCCTTCCACGACCTGTTGGCCCGGGTGGGCGCCGACCGCCCCCGGCAGGTGGTCGACCTCGGCTGCGGCCCCGGCCACCTCACCGCGGTGCTCACCGCCCGCTGGCCGGGCAGCCGGGTCGTCGGCCTGGACTCCTCGCCGGAGATGATCGCGCGGGCCACCGCGCTCGACGTCCCGGTCGGCTTCCAGGTGGCTGACGTCCGCGACTGGCGCCCCGGACCGGACACCGACGTGGTGGTCAGCAACGCGGTGCTCCAGTGGGTCCCCGGCCACCGGAACCTGCTCGTCCGGTGGGCCAACGAGCTGCCGGCCGGCGCCTGGCTGGCGGCGCAGGTGCCGGGAAACTTCGACGCGCCCTCGCACCGGGCGCTGCGCGAGGTCGCCAATCGCCCACCGTGGCGGGCGGCGTTGACCCCGCTGCTGCGGGAGACGCCGGTCGCCGACCCGGTCGACTACGCCGGGGCGCTGGTCGCCGCCGGCTGCACCGTCGACGCCTGGGAGACTACCTACGTGCACCTGCTGGCGGCCGGTCCCGACCTGGACCACCCCGTGCTGACCTGGCTGGAGGGCACCGCCCTGCGCCCGGTCCGGGCGGCGCTGGACGTCGCCGGCTGGTCCGCCTTCCGGGCCGCGCTGGCGGTACGCCTCGCCGAGGCGTACCCGGTGCGGCACGGCCAGGTGTACTTCCCGTTCCGACGGATCTTCCTCGTCGCCCGTACCGGTACCGCCCAGGAGAACTCGTGACCGATCTGCGTACCTTCATCGCCGGACTGCCCAAGGTGGAGCTGCACGTGCACCACGTCGGCTCCGCCTCGCCCCGCATCGTGGCCGAGTTGGCCGCCCGGCACGAGGGACGCAGCCCCGTCCCGGCGGACCCGCAGCTGCTGGCCGACTACTTCGTCTTCCGCGACTTCGCCCACTTCGTCGAGTTGTACCTCAGCGTGGTGGACCTGATCCGGGACCCGGACGACGTCTGGATCCTCACCCACGAGGTGGCCCGGGAGCTGGCCCGCCAGCAGGTCCGCTACGCGGAGCTGACCGTGACGCCCTACTCCCACGTGCGGCGCGGCATCGCGGCGCCGGCCTTTTGCGAGGCGATCGAGGACGCCCGCAAGCGGGCCGCCGCCGACTTCGGCATCGAGCTGCGGTGGTGCTTCGACATTCCCGGTGAGGCGGGCCTGCCGGCCGCCGAGGAGACCCTGCGGATCGCGCTCGACGAGCGCCCCGACGGGCTGATCAGCTTCGGCCTCGGCGGCCCGGAGATCGGCGTGCCGAGGCCACAGTTCAAACCCTACTTCGACCGGGCCCGCGCGGCCGGGCTGCGGTCGGTGCCGCACGCCGGGGAGACCACCGGCCCGCAGACGATCTGGGACGCGCTGCACGAGCTGGGCGCCGAACGGATCGGCCACGGCATCTCCGCCGCGCAGGATCCGGGACTGCTCGCGTACCTGGCCGAGCGGCAGATCGCGCTGGAGGTCTGCCCGACGTCGAACGTGCGTACCCGGGCCGTGGCCGACATCGACGAGCACCCGCTGCGTCGGCTGGTCGACGCGGGAGTGCTGGTGACCATCAACTCCGACGACCCACCGATGTTCGGCACCACCCTCGACGACGAGTACGCGGTCGCGGCCCGGCTGCTCGACATAGGCCCGGACGGGGTGGCCGCACTGGCCCGTGGCGCGGTGACCGCGTCGTTCCTCGACGAGACCGGCAAGCAGCGGATCCTCGCGGAGATCGACACCTACCTCGCCGACCGGCGCGGCTGACGCCGTCGCCCTCGGGTCACCCGGCCAGGTGGCGCGCGGCGGGAGGAGGTGTGGGGGGACCGTTTCTCCCGCCGCGCGCACGGCTCCACCGGCCGAATGCGCTGGGAGCGATAGGCCGATGGAACTGCTGGGTTCGCAGCGATCCTGTCAGCCGGACCGGTCGGGCCGGAACGGGGTTAATTCGGATCTAAGAAAGACTTGTGCCGTCGCACAACCCGAAGCGACCGGCCGCGTTCCGGACCGCCCGGCCTCAGCCGTCCGTCGGGCGCTGCCGGGGCCAGCGGCGGCCACGGGCGTTCTGTTCCCGGCCCTCCCGAGCCATCCGGCCCACCAGGCCGAACCGGCTGACCTGGCGCGGCGCCGCCTCCGGGTCGGACAGCAGCATCACCACGCTCGCCCCGCCCAGGTGGGCCCGGTCGATGCTGACCGAGCCGTTGGCCTGCAAGGCCACCCGCTTGGCGATGTCCAGCCCCAACCCGGTGGAGCCCTGGTCGCTGGCGCCGCGTCGCAGGGCCCGGTCCGGGTTGGCGATACCGGGGCCGGCGTCGTCGATCCGGATGGCCACGTACCCGTCGCGGCGCGACACCGCCACCTCGAACGCGGTGCCCTGCGGGGTGTAGCGGAACACGTTGCCGATCACGGCGTCCAGGGCGGCGGCCAGCTCGGCCCGGGGCACCGGCGCGGGAATCCGCAACTGGGCGCCGGAGACCCGGTGCGGACGATTCTGGTCACCGGCGAGGGCGGCCCAGAACACCATCCGGTCCCGGACCACCTCGCTCACGTCGCACATCGCCGGGGGCGCGGCTTCGGTCGCCACGGCCTTACGGGTGGTCTTGATCAGTACGTCGATCTCACCCTCCAGGGTGACGATCGCCTGCCGGATCCGTCGGATGCCGCGGCGGTAGTCCAGCTCGGCCTGACTGAACGAGCCGACACTCGTGTCGTCGGACTCCAGCGCCTCGGCGTCCAGCCGCAGCACGGTCAGCGGGGTGCGCAGCCGGTGGGACAGGTCCGCCACCAGTTCCCGCTCCTCGGTGCGCGCCGCCACCAACCGTTCGGCCATCCGGTTGAACGCGTGGCCGGCCTGGACCAGCTCGCGGGGGCCGTGCGGCTCGACGCGTACCCCCAGGTCGCCGTCGCCGATGGCGAGCGCCGCCTTGACCAGGGCCCGGCTCGCGTCGGCCGCCCGGGCGGCGAGCCGGTCCACCACCAGCATCGCGGCACCCACCAGCGCGACGGCCACCCCGGCCAGCAGCAACCACCGGCCGCCACCGGCGTCGAGCGCGGCGTCCGGGACGAAGACCTCCACCACGGCGGTCCGCTCACCCAGCACCACCGGATCCAGCCGCAGCACTCCGCCGTCGACGTCGACGACCAGCGAACGGCCCTGCTCCCGGGCCTGCGCCAGGTGCGCCGCGTCGGCCCGTCCGGTGGAGGAGTCCACGTCCAGCCCGTGGACGACCGGGCGGGTGGCCGGGTCGCCGCCGCTGGCCTCGATCGCCCGCGAGACGACCTGCGTATCGGTGCTGATCGCCAGGGCCCCGGTCACCAGCGCGCTGCGCCGGGCCGCGTCGGCGATCGCTTCCTCGCGCGCCTGCCCACCCAGGGTCAGCCCGAGCGGTACCAGGAAGGCCAGCGCCAGCAACGTGCCCACACCGGCCGTCAACAGGGCCAGCGCCCTTCTCAGTCCGGCGCCACCAGCCGGAAGCCCACCCCCCGCACGGTGCGCAGGTAGCGCGGCTTCGCCGCGGACTCGCCCATTTTGCGCCGTAGCCAGTACAGGTGAACGTCGATGGTCTGATCCTCGCCGACCGATGGCTGCCGCCATACCTCCTCCAAGAGCTCCCGCCGGGACACTACCCGGCCAGGGCGGGCGGCGAGATACGCCAACAGGTCGAATTCCTTGCGGGTCAGCGCCAGCGCCGCACCGTCGAGGTGAGCGCTGCGCTCACCGACGTCCACCTTCAGCCCACCGACGCTGTGCACCGCCGGCTGGGCGGAGCGGCTGGCCCGGCCCGCGCGGCGCAACACGGTGGTGATCCGGGCGTCCAGGTGGGCGCCGGTGAACGGTTTGATCATGTAGTCGTCCGCGCCGGCCCGAAGCAGCTTGACCACGGACTGCTCGTCGTCGCGGGCGGTGGCGATGATGATCGGCACGTCGGTGATCCCCCGGAGCATCCGCAACGCGTCCGAGCCGTCCAGATCCGGCAGGCCGAGGTCGAGCACCACCAGGTCCGGTGTCTCGGCGGCGACCCGACGCAGCGCGTCCAGGGCGGTGCCCACCGCGTGTACGGCGTGGCCCCGGTCGGTGAGGGAACGGAGCATCGCGCCGCGTACGACATGATCGTCTTCGACCAGGAGGACGGTGGCCACCCAAGCACGGTACTCGGAGCGGCAAGCGCCGCGTCATTGCGGCCCACCCGGGTACCCGCCAAGCTGGTGCGACCATGACGTTCACCCGCCCCGCCGTGCCCGTCGCTCACCGCCGGGCGCCCGCCTCGACCACCTCGGCACCGGCACCCGTGGGTGTCCCGGCCGCACCGGAGTCGTCCGCCTCGGCGCTGGCTGCCGGCTGCTCGCCGGGCCGCTCCTCGTCGAGCACCGAGCGGTCGATCTCCTCGGTCGTCGCGCGACGTCGGCGGCTGATCAGCCAACCCACCACCGCGCCGCCGCCGAGGCCGGCGACCAGCCCGGCGGCGAGCAGGCTGTTGGCGTTCGGGCCACCGTCGGAACCGGCGGTGGCCGGCGGAGCCTCGGCAGGCGCCGCGCCGCCGGGGGCCGCACCGTGCCCAGCGTGGGCGCCCGGGTAGGCCGGGTCACCCGGCAGCAACGTCAGCGCCGCCAACGGCCGTTGGCCGGGGCCGCTGCCCCAGTGCACCTGGAGGCCGTCGGCGTACGTCTGCACCAGCTCGAAGGCCAGCCGTTCGGTCTGCGGCAGCGGGGCCATCGAGAACACCAGCCGAGCCGGACCCTCGCCCGCCTGGCCCTTCGCCCGCGACCAGATCAGCGAGGCGGTCACCACGTCGGTGGCCGGGCCGTGCAGGCCGGACACCGGCCGGTCCAGCTTCCGGGTGGTGATCGTCGGAGCCCAGCCCTCGACCGACAGCGGGTACACCTCGGCGATCGGCGGATTCTCAGGGATCTTGATCTCGACCCGTTCGGTCCGGACGCCGGGCCGTTCGTCGGGCACCACGAATTCGAGCTTCACCGCGTTGCCCTGCTGAGCCTCGGCCGGGGTGAACGTCACCCCGTCGGCCCACGCCGTGGCGGGCCAGAGCAGCACCACGGCCGTGGCCAGGGCGGCCACCAGCACGCCCCGGCGTCGACGGCTGCCGCCGTGCGTCATCGCCATCTGGGTTCCCATCCGTGTCCACGTGGCCGGAACCGGCTCCGGCCACACCTGGTAGTTCGGATCCCGGGCCGGAAAGGTTCAACGGTCGCGGCAATCGTGTGCTGTCGGTGTCGACGACGGCGACGCCCGGGGCGCCCGATAGCATCAGTGCGCCGGCATCGGCACCATCCGTCACGTCTGCTGCGAGGAGTCATCCGTGTCCGCACCCCGTACCCCCGCCGTGGCCGACCCCGTCGTCGTCGCCGCCGGGACCACGGCGGCCGACGCGGTGGCCGCGGCCGGGCTGCCCACCAACGGCCCCCGGGCGATCGTGGTGGTCCGCGACCCGCACGGCGTGCTGCGCGACCTGGACTGGCGACCGGCCGAGGAGACGGCCGTCGAGCCGGTCGCGCTCGACTCCCCGGACGGGCTGAACGTGCTGCGCCACTCCACGGCCCATGTGCTGGCCCAGGCCGTGCAGGACATCTACCCCCAGGCGAAGCTCGGCATCGGCCCGCCGATCGACAACGGCTTCTACTACGACTTCGCGGTGGACAAGCCGTTCCAGCCCGATGACCTGGCCAAGCTCGAAAAGCGGATGCAGGAGATCATCAAGTCGGGGCAGCGGTTCCGACGTCGCCGCTTCGACAGCCTGGACGAGGCGAAGACCGAGCTGGCGGCCGAGCCCTTCAAGCTGGAGCTGATCGACGTCAAGGGCGAAGGGCTGGACTCCTCCGAGGTGATGGAGGTCGGTGGGGGCGAGCTGACCATCTACGACAACCTCGCCGCCGACGAGGACAAGGTCTGCTGGTCGGACCTGTGCCGGGGGCCGCACCTGCCCAACACCCGGCTGATCGGGGCGTTCAAGCTGATGCGTTCGGCCGCCGCGTACTGGCGTGGGTCGGAGAAGAACCCGCAGTTGCAGCGGGTGTACGGCACCGCCTGGCCGACCCGCGACGGGCTGAAGGCGTACCTGAAGCTGCTGGAGGAGGCCGCCCGGCGCGACCACCGCAAGCTCGGCGCGGACCTGGACCTGTTCAGCTTCCCCGACGAGATCGGTTCGGGCCTCGCGGTCTTCCACCCCAAGGGCGGCATCATCCGCCGGGAACTGGAGGACTACTCGCGTCGGCGGCACGAGGAGGCCGGGTACGAGTTCGTCAACAGTCCGCACATCACCAAGGCGCAGCTCTTCGAGACCTCGGGCCACCTGCCGTACTACGCCGACACGATGTTCCCGCCCATGCAGTTGGAGGGAGCGGAGTACTACCTCAAGGCGATGAACTGCCCGATGCACAACCTGATCTTCCGTTCGCGCGGACGGTCCTACCGCGAACTGCCGCTGCGGCTGTTCGAGTTCGGCACCGTCTACCGGTACGAGAAGTCGGGTGTGGTGCACGGCCTGACCCGGGTGCGGGGCCTGACCCAGGACGACTCGCACATCTACTGCACCCGGGAGCAGATGCCCGGCGAGCTGACCACCCTGCTGTCGTTCGTGCTGGACCTGCTGCGCGACTACGGCCTGGACGACTTCTACCTGGAGCTGTCCACCCGCGACGACTCGCCGAAGTTCATCGGCTCGGACCACGACTGGGCCGAGGCCACCGAGGCACTGCGCACCGCCGCCGAGACCTCCGGCCTGGACCTGGTGCCGGATCCGGGCGGCGCCGCCTTCTACGGCCCCAAGATCTCCGTGCAGGCCAAGGACGCCATCGGCCGGACCTGGCAGATGTCCACCATCCAGGTCGACTTCAACCAGCCGGAGCGGTTCGGCCTGGAGTACCAGGCCGCCGACGGCACCCGGCAGCGGCCCGTCATGATCCACCGAGCGCTCTTCGGTTCGATCGAACGGTTCTTCGGCGTGCTCACCGAGCACTACGCGGGGGCGTTCCCGGCCTGGCTGGCCCCGGTGCAGGTGGTCGGTATCCCGATCCGCGCCGACCACGCCGACCACCTGCACGGCTTCGTCGCCGCGTTGCGTGCCGAGGGCATCCGCGCCCAGGTCGACGCCGGTGACGAGCGGATGCAGAAGAAGATCCGCACCGCGCAGCAGCAGAAGATCCCCTTCATGGTGATCGCCGGCGACGACGACGTGGCCGCCGGCACCGTCTCGTTCCGCTACCGGGACGGGTCCCAGCGCAACGGGGTTCCGCTGGCCGAGGCGGTCACCCACGTCCTCGACGTGGTCACCTCCCGGACCAACACCGGCCCCTCCGCCGAGATGTGACGGTCGGGCAGGGCCGTAGGATCGCCGGTGTGACTGGGGCGGAGGAGCACACCGACAGGGACATGGCCGACGGGCTGGACCGGCTCTGGACGCCCCACCGGATGACGTACATCTCCGGCGAGGACCGACCCGAGGGTGGCTACGAGCGACCCTCCGGGTGCCCGTTCTGCCTGGCTCCGGCCCGGCCGCCGGAGGAGAGCCTGGTCGTGGCGCGCGGGGGCCACGTATTCGTGGTGCTCAACCTGTACCCGTACAACCCGGGGCACCTGCTGGTCTGCCCGTACCGGCACGTGGCCGACTACACCGACCTGGACGGGCCGGAGACCGCCGAGTTGGCCTCGTACACCCAGACCGCGATGCGGGTGATCCGCAAGGTGAGCAGTGCCCACGGTTTCAACCTGGGCATGAACCAGGGTGGGGTGGCCGGCGC
The DNA here is from genome assembly GCF_027497175.1 of Verrucosispora sp. WMMD573. Taxonomy (NCBI): domain Bacteria; kingdom Bacillati; phylum Actinomycetota; class Actinomycetes; order Micromonosporales; family Micromonosporaceae; genus Micromonospora; species Verrucosispora sp. WMMD573. The sequence continues at coordinate 3,576,989 of NZ_CP114901.1, forward strand.
CGGCATCGCCGCCCACCTGCACCAGCACGTGGTACCGCGGTGGGGTGGTGACGCCAACTTCATGCCGGTGATCGGGCGTACCAAGGTCCTGCCGCAGCTGCTGGGCGACACCCGCGACCTGCTCGCCCGCGCCTGGCCCTCCTGACCCCAGGCACCCACCCCGCCCTGACGTCGCTCCCGCAGTCCCGCGTCGCGGCGCGGACGGGATCACCGCGGATTCGCCGCCAGTCGGGTGATCCGCGCGCACACCGGGACCCGTACGGATGATCGTGCTGGAACTTCGTCAACGTCTGTCCGGAAAATGGCACGATGCGCCGGTGGTGGAGTCGACGCGGACGCTGGGCCGCAGCGGCATCGAGGTCAGCGCCCTGGGTATGGGCTGCTGGGCGATCGCCGGCCCGTGGGCCGAGGGGCGTATGCCGCTGGGCTGGGGCGCCGTCGACGACGAGGAGTCCGTGCGGGCGGTCCGCCGCGCCCTCGACCTCGGGGTGACCCTCTTCGACACCGCCGACAGCTACGGCGCGGGACACGGCGAACGGGTCCTCGGGCGGGCCCTGGCCGGACGCCGTGACACGGCGGTTATCGCCACCAAGTGGGGATACACGTTCGACGAGCGGACCCGGCAGGCCATCGGTCCCGACGCCTCACCGGCACACCTGCGGCGGGCGGTGCGGGAGTCGCTGCGGCGCCTCGGGACCGACCGGATCGACCTCTACCAGCTGCACCTGGCCGACCTGCCGGTGCCCCAGGCGCACGAGCTGATCGGCGCGTTGGAGGAGCTGGTGGCCGATGGCCTGGTCCGCGCGTACGGCTGGAGCACCGACCGGGCCGACCGGGCGGCGGCCTTCGGGCACGATGCCCCGCACGCCGCCGCCGTGCAGCACAGCCTGTCGGTGTTGCGTGACGCACCCGACCTGCTCGCCGTCTGCGAGAAGTACGACCTGGCCAGCGTCAACCGTGGTCCGCTCGGCATGGGCCTGCTCACCGGCAAGTACCGCCCCGAGTCGGTGCTGCCCCGCGACGACGTGCGGGGGATGACCTCGGGTTGGCTGGAGTGGTTCCGGGGCGGGCGGCCGGCGCCGGAGTGGCTGCGCCGGGTGCACTCGGTCCGGGCGGCGTTGACCGCCGACGGACGCACCCTGGCCCAGGGGGCACTGGGCTGGATCTGGGCGCGCAGCGATCGGGCCGTCCCGATTCCCGGCTGCCGCACCGTCGCCCAGGTCGAGGAGAACGCCGCCGCGCTCGCTCTCGGCCCGCTCGCCCCCGACCACTTCGCCGAGGTGGAACGGCGACTCGCCGCCGTGCGGTCCGCCGCGCTACGGGAGGCGGATCGCCCCTACTGGCCCAGCCCTATGCTGCCCACCGCCCGCCCCTGACCAGGGGCCGCCTCGGGCTCGACCGGACACCGTCCGGGTCAGCCGTGCTCCTTGCGCAGCTGGTCGGCCAGGTGGGCGGGCATCGCGTCGTAGCGGACGAAGTGACGTCGGAAGGTGCCGGCGCCCGAGGTCATCGCCCGCAGCTCCACGGCGTAACGCAGTAGTTCCGTGGCGGGCACCTCGGCGCGTACCAGGGTGCGGCCCTCCGACGCCGGGTCCGGTTCGGTGCCGAGCACCCGGCCGCGCCGCCCGGACAGGTCGCCCATCACCGCGCCCACGTTGACGTCGGGCACCCGTACCGTCACCTCGTCGACCGGCTCCAGCAGCGCCGGCTGCCCCCGGTCGGCGGCGTCGCGCAGGGCCAGCGCCCCGGCGGTCTGGAACGCCGCGTCGGAGGAGTCCACGCTGTGCGCCTTGCCGTCGACCAGGGTGACCCGCAGATCCATCACCGGGTGGCCGGCGACCAGGCCGCGTTCCAGCTGGGCGCGTACCCCCTTCTCCACCGAGGGGATGTAGTTGTGCGGCACCGCGCCGCCGACCACCCGGTCGACGAACTCGAAGCCGCCACCGCGCGGCAGCGGCTCCACCTCGATGTCGCAGACGGCGTACTGACCATGGCCGCCGGACTGCTTGACGTGCCGGCCGTGCCCCCGGGCCGGCACGGTCAGCGTCTCCCGCAGCGCCACCCGCACCGGCTCGGTGTCCAGCTCCACCCCGCCCGCGCGCAGCCGGTCGAGGACCACGTCGGCATGCGCCTCGCCCATGCACCACAGCACCAGTTGGTGGGTCTCCGGGTTGCGCTCCAGCCGCATCGTCGGGTCGCCGGCCACCAGCCGGCCGAGGTTACGGGCCAGGGCGTCCTCGTCGGACCGGGACTTCGCCACGATCGCCACCGGCAGCAACGGCTCCGGCATCTCCCACGGCGCGATCAGCAGCGGGCTCTCCTTGGCGGAGATGGTGTCGCCGGTCTCCGCGCTGCCGGACTTGGTGATCGCGCAGATGTCACCGGCCACCGCCACGCCGACCTCCCGCAGGGCGGCGCCGAGCGGGCTGTAGAGATGGGCGATCCGTTCGTCGGCATCGTGGTCGGGGTGCCCGCGCTCGGCCAGACCGTGCCCGGACACGTGCACGGTCTGCTCGGGGCGCAGCGTGCCGGAGAAGACCCGGACCACGCAGACCCGCCCGACATGCCGGTCGATGGTGGTCCGCACCACCTCGGCCACCAGCGGGCCGTCCGGGTCGCAGGCCAGCGGCGGCCGTGGGGAGCCGTCCACCCCGGTGACCGCGGGCAGTGCGTGCTCCGGCGGGGCGGGAAAACCGGCGGTGAGCACCTCCAGCAACGCGTCCAGGCCGACCCCGGTCGCCGCGCAGACCGGTACCACCGGATAGAAGTGGCCCCGCGCGACGGCCTTCTCCAAGTCCTCCACCAGGATGCCGGCGTCGATCTCCTCACCTTCGAGGTACCGGTCCATCAGGGTCTCGTCCTCGCTCTCCGCGATGATCCCCTCGATCAGCTCGTTGCGGGACTCGACGATGGCCGGCAGGTGCTCCGGGTCGGGCTCGCGCACCTGCGCCGGCAGCCCGCCCGTGTAGTCGAAGACCCGCCGCGTGATCAACCCCAGCAGGCCGACCGTGGATTCGCCGTCGTCACCGAGCATCGGCAGGTAGAGCGGGAGCACGTTGTCGCCGAAGACCCGCTGGCACAACGCCACCGCCTCGTCGAAGTCGGCGCGGGGATGGTCCAGCCGGGCCACCGCGACCGCCCGGGGCATGTCCACCGCCGCGCACTCCTCCCACAGCGCCGCGGTGGCCGCGTCCATCCCGTCGACGGCGGAGACCACGAACAGCGCGGCGTCGGCGGCCCGCAGCCCGGCGCGCAGCTCACCGACGAAGTCGGCATAGCCCGGCGTGTCCAGCAGGTTGACCTTGATCCCGTCGTGTTCCAGCGGCGCGCAGGCCAGCGCGACCGAACGCTGCTGGCGTACGGCGGCCGGATCGTGATCGCAGACGGTGGTGCCGTCGGTGACCGAGCCGGCCCGGGCGATCGTTCCGGTAGCCGCGAGCAGCGCTTCGACGAGCGTCGTCTTGCCCGCCCCGGAGTGCCCGACGAGCACCACGTTGCGGATCCTGGCGGGATCGGTCACCGCCGGTACGCCGGCGGCCCCCTTGTCCTGACTCCTCTGCGCCATCGGGCGCACCTCCCTCAGCCGGTGGTGGTGGGTGGCGACCGCCGCACGCGACGGGGATGCGGCCCGGGCGGGGTGCTGCGGCGATATCCTCCGGTGATTCGCTGGGAACCGGGCAGTCAACAGGCGGCGGGGTGAGCTGGGTCACCCTTCTGGCTCGATCTCACACCCGATGACGACCCGACACAACCCTCTCCGACCGGGCCGCCGCGCCAGCTGAGCGTGGCTGGTCAGACGGGCGGTGTCGCCGGTCGAACGCCGACCGTTATCGTGGGACCGCCATGGCGAAGATCTTCCAAGTGTCGGCCCGCGCGGGGATGACCCGCGTCGTCGAGCCGATCGCCCGTAGCCTGCTGCGCGCGGGCGTAACTCCCAACGCGGTCACCGTCGCGGGCACCCTGGGCGTGCTCGTCGGCGCGCTCGGCTTCGGTGCCCGCGGCCATCTGGTCGCCGGTGCGCTGATCGTGACGGTCTTCGCGCTCACCGACCTGCTCGACGGGACGATGGCCCGGATGAGCGGCGGGTCGACCCGGTTCGGCGCGTTCCTCGACTCCAGCATGGACCGGGTGGCCGACAGCGCGGTGTTCGGCGCGGTCGCCTTCTACCTGGCCACCGAGGGCAACCAGGCGGGCGTGGCCGCCGCGTTGATCTGCCTGGCCGCGGGCGGCCTCGTGTCGTACGTCAAGGCCCGCGCCGAAGGGCTCGGGATGACCTGCAACGTGGGCATCGCCGAGCGTACGGAGCGACTGCTGATCGTCGGTGTCGGCGGCCTGCTCGCCGGGTTCGGCCTGACGGTGGCGCTGCCGATCGCGCTCTGGCTGCTCGCGGCGGTGTCCCTGTTCACCGTCGGTCAGCGGATGCGACACGTGTACCGGCAGGCCCAGCAGGTCGACGTGCCGGGCGGCCACGGGTGAGCGGCACAGCCGGGCGGAGCATCCGGTGAACCTCACCGAGTTGGGATTCGCCGCCGCCTGGCGGCTGGTCCGCGTGCTGCCCCGGCCGGTCGCCGCCGCCGCATTCGACGCCGTGGCCGACAGCGCCCACCGCCGCCGTGGGCCGGGCGCCACCCGGCTACGCGCCAACCTCCGCCGTGTGGTCGGTCCGGAACTGCCCGAGGCCGAGCTCGACGACCTGGCCCGCCGGGGCCTGCGCTCGTACGCCCGCTACTGGATGGAGGCGTTCCGGCTGCCCGCGCTGAGCCGCGAGCAGCTCCTCGCCGGGTTCCGACTGGACCGCGCCGACGTGCTCGCCGCGGACGTGGCCGCCGGGCGCGGCGCGGTGGTGGCGCTGCCACACGCCGGGAACTGGGACACGGCCGGCGCCTGGGTGGCCGCCAACGGCTGGCCGCTGTCCACCGTCGCCGAGCGGCTGAAGCCGGAGGGTGTCTTCGAGCGCTTCGTCGCCTTCCGGCAGGGCCTGGGCATGGAGATCCTGCCCACCAACGGCGGCGCCCGGCCGGCGATCGACGTGCTCACCGACCGGCTGGCCGCCGGGGCGGTGGTACCCCTGCTGGCCGACCGCGACCTCTCCACCCGTGGCGTGGAGGTCAACTTCTTTGGCGGCCGGACCCGGATGCCGGCCGGCCCGGCGCTGCTCGCGCTGCGCACCGGCGCGCCGCTGTACGTGGCCTCGATGTGGTACGAACCGGATGCGGCGTGCGCCTCGCTGGTGGGCCCGCTGGCGGTGCCGGGGCCCGAGGCGGGCACCCTCGACGTGCGGGTCCGGTCGCTGACCCAGCTGATCGCCGACGGTCTCGCGGCGGGCATCGCCCGGCATCCGGAAGACTGGCACATGCTGCAACGGATGTGGCTGGACTGAGGGGACGGGCGCAATGCGGATCGGCATCGTCTGCCCGTACTCCTTCGACGTACCCGGCGGGGTGCAGAACCATGTCATGGACCTGGCGGAGGCGCTGATCGGGCTCGGGCACGAGGTGAGCGTCCTCGCCCCGGCGGACGAGGATTCGGCGCTGCCGCCGTACGTGGTGTCGGCCGGCAGGTCGGTGCCGCTGCCGTACAACGGCTCGGTGGCCCGGATCGCGTTCGGTCCGGTCTCCACCGCCCGGGTACGCCGCTGGATCACCCGGGGCGACTTCGACGTGCTGCACGTGCACGAGCCGCTCGCGCTGAGCCTGTCCATGCTCGCCGTGCTCTCCGCCCGGGGGCCGGTGGTGGCCACCTTCCACACCGCGATGACCCGCTCCCGGATGCTCGCCGCCGCCCAGGGCGTGCTCCAGATCGTCCTGGAGCGGATCACCGCGCGGATCGCGGTCAGCGCCCTGGCCCGCAAGGTGCAGGTCGAGCACCTGGACGGCGGGGCGGTGGAGATTCCCAACGGGGTGGCGGTGGTCAAGTTCGCCGGGGTCGAGCCGCTGCCCGGCTGGCCGGGTGAGTGCGCGCCGGGCACCGGCGGCACGCTCGGCTTCCTCGGCCGCTTCACCGAGTCCCGCAAGGGGTTCCCGATCCTGCGCGACGCCTTCGTCGAGCTGGCCCGGCAGCGTCCCGGCCTGCGCCTGCTGGTCGCCGGCCCCGGTGACCCGGACGACCTGTTCGCCCGCTTTCCGTCGGACCTGCGGGACCGGGTCACCTTCCTCGGCCTGGTCTCCGAGGAGGAGAAGGCGCGGATGCTGCGCAGCGTGCACCTCTACGTCGCGCCGAACACCGGCGGCGAGTCGTTCGGCATGATCCTCACCGAGGCGCTCGCGGCCGGCACCACCGTCGTCGCCAGCGACCTGGACGCCTTCCGCCGGGTGCTCGACGGCGGCCGGGCCGGCCGGCTGTTCCCGACCGGCGACGCGGCGACCCTGCGTGCGACGCTTTCGCAGTTGCTTGACGACCCGGCTCAGCGGGCCGAGTTGACCGCCTGCGGTGATCAGGTGGTGGCGAATTTCGACTGGCCCGTGGTTGCCCGCCGGGTTCTGGAGGTATACGCAGCGGCGATCGAGGCCACCGACGGGCGGGTGATCGACCAGGAGTGGGTGGGGTTGACCTGATCGGGAGGAACGGGAGCAGCACTACGATGCCGGGCATGTGGTGGGTGGTGGGCGCGACGGTGGTCGTCGCCCTGGTCGCGGTATACCTGATCTGGACCGCCGGCCGGGTCGAGCGGCTCCAGGACCGCGCCCAGCTCGCCGCCCGCGCCCTCGACGCCCACCTGCTGCGCCGGGCCGCCGCCGCGGCGGTGCTGGCCGAGCGCCGCTACGGCGTCGAGTTGTACGCGGCGGCGCGCATCGCCCTCGACGCCCAGCCGGAGGAGCGGGAGGCGGCCGAGAACGACCTGACCCGGCAGCTGCGGTCGGTGCAGCTCGATCCCACCGACGCCGACTGTGAGGCGGTCATCGCCGCCAGCCGACGGCTCGCCCTGGCCCGCCAGGTGCACACCGACCTGGTCCGGGACGCCCGTGCGGCGCGCAGCCGGCCGCTGGTGCGGCTGTTGCGGATGGGACGCCGGCACACCTGGCCGCGCTACTTCGACATCGACGACCCGACCCTCACCCTGCCCGCCGCCGACGTGCCCAGCCGCTGAACCGCTCGGCCGAGCCGCCGGTTGCTCCGGGGTGACGGCGGACACAGAGCAGGCCACCACGGGGCTGATTGGCTGTCGGAGTGGCGTTGGCCCGGGCGTAGCATCTGCGCTGCCACCTCCCGAGGCGCCTGAGGAGCGACGACGTGTCCGAGACGACTTCCCCGAACACCGCCACCCCGGTCGTCGGCACCGCCCGTGTGAAGCGCGGCATGGCCGAGATGCTCAAGGGTGGTGTGATCATGGATGTGGTCACCCCCGAGCAGGCCAAGATCGCCGAGGACGCCGGCGCGGTCGCGGTGATGGCCCTCGAACGGGTACCCGCGGACATCCGCGCCCAGGGCGGGGTGTCCCGGATGAGCGACCCCGACATGATCGACGGCATCATCAACGCGGTCTCCATCCCGGTGATGGCCAAGGCCCGCATCGGCCACTTCGTCGAGGCGCAGATCCTCCAGTCCCTCGGGGTCGACTACGTCGACGAGTCCGAGGTGCTCACCCCGGCCGACTACGCCAACCACATCGACAAGTGGGCGTTCACCGTGCCGTTCGTCTGCGGCGCGACGAACCTGGGCGAGGCGCTGCGTCGGATCACCGAGGGCGCCGCCATGATCCGCTCCAAGGGCGAGGCCGGCACCGGTGACGTCTCCAACGCCACCACCCACATGCGGAAGATCCGCCAGGAGATCCGCCGCCTGACGTCCCTGCCGGCCGACGAGCTGTTCGTCGCGGCGAAGGAGTTGCAGGCACCGTACGAGCTGGTCAAGGAGATCGCCGAGACCGGCAAGCTGCCGGTGGTGCTCTTCACCGCCGGTGGTATCGCCACCCCGGCCGACGCGGCGATGATGATGCAGCTCGGCGCCGAGGGGGTCTTCGTCGGCTCCGGCATCTTCAAGTCCGGCAACCCGGCCCAGCGGGCCGCCGCCATCGTGAAGGCGACCACCTTCCACGACGACCCGGACGTGCTGGCCAAGGTTTCCCGGGGCCTCGGCGAGGCGATGGTCGGCATCAACGTCGACGACATCCCGCAGCCGCACCGCCTCGCCGAACGCGGCTGGTGACGTGACGGCACCCGTGATCGGTGTGCTCGCCCTTCAGGGCGACGTCCGCGAGCACGTCACGGCGCTGACCGCGGCGGGCGCGCAGGCCCGTCCGGTACGCCGAGCGGCGGAACTGGACGCGGTCGACGGACTGGTCATCCCGGGCGGGGAGTCCACCACGATCAGCAAGCTGGTCGACATCTTCGAGCTGCGCGACCCGATCGACAAGCGGATCGCCGCCGGCATGCCGGTCTACGGCTCCTGCGCCGGGATGATCATGTTGGCCAGCGAGGTTCTCGACGGCCGGCCGGACCAGCGCGGCTTCGACGGCATCGCGATGACCGTCCGCCGCAACGCCTTCGGCCGGCAGGTCGACTCCTTCGAAGCGCCGGTGGAGATCACCGGAGTCCCGGGCGGGCCGTTGCACGCGGTCTTCATCCGCGCGCCCTGGGTCGAGCGGGTCGGCGATGGCGTGGAGGTGCTCGGCACGGTGTCCGACGGACCGGCCGCCGGCCGGATCGTCGCCGTACGCCAGCACAACCTGCTGGCCACCTCGTTCCACCCGGAACTCACCGGCGATCCCCGCCTGCACGCCTACTTCGTCGACCTGGTCCACGCCGCCCGCTGATCCTGCTCCGCCCCCCGCGCCGTCTCGCGCCGCGCCCGTGCCGCGCTGTGCCCGTGCCGCGCTGTGCCCGTGCCGCGCCGTGCCCGCGCCGCGCCGTGCCTGCGCCGCGCCGTGCCCGCGCCGCCCGCGTGGCGTGCGCCAGCAGTTTCGGGGATGTTGCTGCCTCCAAGCCCTTGGAGGCAGCAACATCCCCGAAACTGCGCGGATCTTGCCCTGTCGGTGGGGCGGCCGCGTCGCCGACAGGACTGGGCGTCAGCCGGCTACCGAGCGGAGGCCACCGGGGCGGCGGCCCAGGAGGCGGTCCAGCGCGGCGGCGCTGGCCGCGTCGGTGGGCTGCTGCACCACCAGCCGCTGCTGGTCGTCGGCGAGGTCCAGCGTCTCGTACGACAGCCGCAGCGGCCCCACCTCCGGATGCCGCAGCCAGCGCACCCCGCTCGGCTGCACGGCGACCGGCCGGCGCTGCCACCGGGACCGGAACGGCTCCCCGACCGTCCGGTCGAGCCGTTCGGCGAAGGCGTCGGCGGCGGGGTCGCCCCCACGCAAGCGGTGCAGGTCGGCGACCTGCTGGTCGGCGAGATCGGCCCAGTCGGGGAAATGCTCCGGGGCGCGTTCGTCGGCGAAAACGAACCATACGAGGTTGGGGCGCTCGTCATCGAGCAGCCCCAGCGGCCGGGCCAACCGGTCGAACGGCTCGTTCCAGGCCAGCACGTCGCCGATCCGGTTGATGAGGTACGCCGGCCGGTCCCTCAGCGCGTCCAGCAGCGTCCGGACCTGTGGGCGGACGGTACGCGACACGGTCGGCCGCCCACCCGCGCACAGTTGCCGACGGTGGTCGACCGACGCGAGTTGCTGAAGGTGCCGCCGGTCGGCGTCGTCGAGGCGCAGCGCCTCGGCCAGCGCGGCGAGGATGCCCGGCGACGGGCGGGTGTCCCGACCCTGTTCGAGCCGGGTCAGGTACTCCACGCTTACCTGGGCCAACGTGGCCAACTCCGCACGCCGCAGGCCCGGCGTACGTCGTCTGCCGTTGGTGGGCAGCCCCACCTGCTCGGGCCGCAGGGCCTCGCGGCGGCTGCGGAGGAACGCGCCCAACTCGCCGTCCATCACGCGTCCAGTCTGCCGCGCCCGTGGCCCGGGAGCATGTCCCCGCCAGGGCTACCCTTCCGCCGGTCTCCCCGCCTGCTCCTGACGGCGGTGGGATCGGCTCATGAACAGAACAGGACAGCCCGGACTGATCAAGGTGGGCCTGATCGTCGGCAGCAGTCGCCCGCAGCGACGTGGCCCGGCGGTGGCGGGATGGGTGGCCGAGAGGACGGCCGAGCATCCGGCGGCGCGAGCAGGTGAGGTGACCGTCGAACTGGTGGATCTCGCCGAGCAGCGACTGCCGATACTCGACGAACCGGTCCCGGCGAGGTTCGGCGACTACCGTCACGAGCACACTCGCCGCTGGTCGACGGTGGTGGCGGCCTACGACGCGTTCGTCTTCGTCACCCCGGAGTACAACAGCTCGGTCCCGGCAGTGCTCAAGAACGCCATCGACTTTCTGAACGCCGAGTGGCGCGGCAAGCCGGCCGGTGTGCTGACCTACGGCGCACGCGGTGGCGGGCGGGCGGCCGAGCACCTGCGGCCGATTCTCGCCGAGGTGGGCATGGCCGTCCTACCGAGCCATGTCGAGCTGGGATTGTTCACGGACTTCGACTGGTCCGGTCAGGATCGGTCCGATCCGACCGCCGAAGGTCGGATCGCGCCCGGCGAAGACAGGGCGGCGATGATCACGGCCATGTTCACCGAACTCCTCGCTGCGGTCCGGACTGCCGGTCGGGACGTGGTCCCGGCTGTCGGCCGGTGAGCTGACCATGGAAACGCTTCTGATCACGTATCGGGTCCGCCCGGACTGTCTCGACGAGCATCTGGCCCTGCTCGACGTGGTGCACCGGGACCTGGCCCGGCTGCATGCGCCCGGGTTCCGCTATCTGACTCTGCGGCTCGAAGACGGGCTCAGTTTCGTCGACGTCGTCATGGGCCCGGACCTGCCCGGACCACTGCCGTCGCTGGAGTCGTTCGGCCGCTTCCGGGCGCGGCTTGAGGAACGCTGCGAGCAGCGCAGCACGACCGAGTTCACCGTGCTGGGGTCGTACGGCATGGGGGAGTGACTTCGTCCGCTTTGTGCCGCCCGGGGGAGAGCGGACCGACGGCTGACGTGCGGCGGGTGACGACCACCCGCCGCACGTCGGTAGGATTGTCGAGATTCGGCAGGGCCATCTGGCCGCCACTGCTTCCACCAGAGCTGACCGGCACCACCGTGTGCGCCGGTGCGGAGCGGGGCGCTCGGTGCGGTCGATGCAGACGGCGGGTAGCAACGGAGGTAACAGATGTCCGGCCACTCAAAGTGGGCGACGACCAAGCACAAGAAGGCGGTCATCGACGCCAAGCGCGGCAAGATGTTCGCCAAGCTGATCAAGAACGTGGAGGTCGCGGCGCGTACCGGTGGCGGAGATCCGGCCGGCAACCCGACGCTCTACGACGCGATCCAGAAGGCCAAGAAGAACTCGGTCCCCAACGACAACATCGACCGGGCCGTCAAGCGCGGCTCCGGCCTGGAGGCCGGCGGCGCCGACTACCAGACGATCATGTACGAGGGGTACGGCCCGAACGGTGTCGCGCTGCTGATCGAGTGCCTGACCGACAACCGCAACCGCGCCGCCACCGAGGTACGCACCGCGCTGACCCGCAACGGCGGCTCGTTCGCCGACGCCGGGTCGGTGTCGTACATGTTCTCCCGCAAGGGCGTGGTGATCGTGCCCAAGGCCGGCACCAGCGAGGACGACGTGATGCTGGCCGTCCTCGACGCGGGCGCCGAGGAGGTCAACGACCTCGACGAGGCGTTCGAGGTGATCTCCGAGCCGGGTGACCTGCTCGCCGTGCGAACCGCGTTGCAGGACGCCGGCATCGAGTACGAGTCGGCCGAGTCCTCCCTGATCCCCAGCGTCAACGTGCCGCTGGACGAGGAGGGCGCGCGCAAGGTCTTCAAGCTGATCGACGTCCTGGAGGACTGCGACGACGTGCAGAACGTCTACGCCAACTTCGATGTCAGCGACGAGATCATGGCCGCCGTCGGCTGAACCATAGTTGACGAAGAAGGCGCCGGCCGTCGGTCGGTGCCTTCTTCGTCCTTGGAACTGACGGTCGGACCGCCATGCAGTTGCTAGAGACCCGCGTGCCCTGCGGGCGTACGCCCACCCGCTGCGGATGCGTCTGATCGGGCTGCTGCGTGGCGAAGGGCCGATGACCGCGACCCAAGCGGCGGCTCGGCTCGACGACAACGTGCCGAACTGCTCATTCCACCTGCGGCAACTCGCCAAGTATGGGTTCGCCGAGCGGGTCCCCGGGGCGGACGCCCGGGAACGGCCCTGGCGGGCCACCACGCAGTACACCTCCTGGGACGACGACTCCGACGATCCGGCCATGCGGGAGGCCACGGACCAGATCAACAGCGTGATGGTCGGCATCTACCTGCAACGGGCGCAGGACTACCTCGCCATCCGCGCCGACGAGCCCGCCGAGTGGCGGGCCGCCGCCGGCTTCGGCGACGCGTTGCTGCACGTCACCGCCGCTGAGCTGCGCGAGGTCACGGAACAGATCGACGCGCTGCTGGCCGGGTACGACGAACGGATCGCCGACCCGGCGAAGCGCCCGCCCGGCGCCCGCCCGGTGACGTTCGTCCAGATGGCGCTACCACGCGGCGCCGTACCTCCGCAGGAGACGGCGAGCGGGGACGAATCGTGACCGAATCTCTCGCCCTGGCCGACTCGGCGCCGCCGCGCCGGCCGCGCGTCCCACGGCTGCTGCGGCAGGCAGCCTTCCGACGTTACTGGTCCGCGCAGACCGTGTCGCTCTTCGGCGACCAGATCACCATGCTCGCCGTGCCGCTGCTGGCGGTGCTCGCTTTCGGCGCCGGACCCGCCGAGATGGGCTACCTGACCGCCGCCTCGCTGCTGCCGAACCTGTTGTTCTCCCTGCCGGCCGGCAGCAGGGCCATGTCGCACGTCGACCACGAGTTGGACCTCTGGTGGGCGGCGGACGCCGGCCGGATGTCGTCACGGATGTGGAGATGTTCGCCCAGCGGCCGGTGGAGGGGCGCTCCGCCAAACACCTGCAGGGAAACTGCGGCATTCGCGCGCCGCTCAGGCAGCAAGTTCGGGGAAACTGCTGCATCGCGCGGCGCTGAGGCGGCAAGTTCGGGGAAACTGCTGTCTGAGCGCCGCGCGGGGGCAGCGGCGCTCAGCCCAGGGTTTCGCGTTCGCGCCAGGCGGTGCGGATCGAGGTGCGGCCGTTGGTGCGAAGCAGCGAGCCCTCGTAGACGCGGGCTCCGGCGAGCAGGAACCCGGCCGCCGCGACCAGGAGCAGGACCAGCGAGACGACCAGTTCCCACCCGGCGGCGTCGCCGGTGAACAACCGCACCGGCATTGCCGTCGGCGCGGAGAACGGCAGGTAGGACAGCACCCGCATGGCGGTGACGTTGTCGTTGAGGAAGATCACCGCGAAGAACGGCAGCATCACCGCGAGCTGTACCGGCATCGACACACCACCGATGTCCTCCAGCCGGTTGACCAGCGCGCCGGCCGCCGCCCACATCGACGCGATCAGCACGAAGCCGAGCAGGAAGAACGGCACGAACCAGCCGATCGCCGGCCCGAGCAGCGACAGCAGCCCACCGTTGTCGCCGAACGCCATGCCGGCCACCGCGACCACGGCCACCAGGGCGATCTGTCCGAGCGCCAGGATCGTACCGGCGAGCATCTTTCCGGCCAGCAGGGCGCGGACCGGCACCGCGGCGACGAGGATTTCCACGATCCGGGTCTGCTTCTCCTCGATGATGCTCTGCGCGATCTGCACCCCGAAGGTCTGCGAGGTGATGAAGAAGATGAAGGCGAAGGCGAACGGCACCAGGAAGGCCACCACCGGGTCCACCGCGTCCGGGTTCAGCAGGCGGACCGGAGGTTCGGTGCTCAGCGCGGAGACCACGTCGCTGGGGGCGTCGTCCATGGCGAGCACGGCCGGGCCGGCGACCACCGCGGCGTCCGCGTCGCCGTCGCGGACCGCCTGCTCGGCGGCGGCGTCGTCGGGTACGGCGAGCACCTCCAGCCCCGCCTCCCGCAACGGGCCGGCCGCCGCCTCGGTCACCGCCACGGTGGACGGCCCGCCGGACAGCAGCGGTGGCAGGATCGTCGCCGCCGCCGCGATCAGCAGGAAGACGGCGGTGCTGATCAGGAAGGTACGGTCGCGTAGCTTGACCCGGATCTCCCGGGCGGCGACGAGGCGGGTGGCCTGCATGACGTTCACTTGGCGACCTCTCGGAAGATCTCGGCGAGGGAGGGGGTGACCGGGCGGAACGCGCGGACCGGGCCGCGCTCCAGTGCGGCGCGCAGCACCGGCTGTTCGTCGGCGCCGGCGGCCAGGTCGAACACGGCGCGCGCACCGTCGAGGTCCACCAGGCTCACCCCAGGGTGGTCGCGCAACCAGCCGGCGTCGGTCTCCACCACCAGCTCGAACCGGGGCGTGGTGTACGCCGAGCGCAGCTGCTCTCGGCTGCCGGCGGCGCGGATCGAGCCGTCCGCGATGATCACCAGGTCGTCGCAGAGTCGTTCGACCACGTCCAGTTGGTGGCTGGAGAAGAGCACCGGGGCACCGGCGGCGGCCCGCTCCCGCAGGACGCCGACGACCGTGTCCACGGCCAGCGGGTCGAGGCCGGAGAAGGGTTCGTCGAGCACCAGCACCTCGGGATCGTGTACCAGCGCGGCGGCGATCTGCGCCCGCTGCTGGTTGCCCAGGGACAGCGTCTCCAGCAGGTCGTCGCCCCGTTCGGCGAGCCCCACCCGCTCCAACAGCCTGTCGGTGGCCCGGCGGGCGGCCTCGGCGGTCAGCCCGTGCAGCTGCCCCAGGTAGGTGACCTGCTCCCGGACGCTCATCTTCGGGTACAGGCCGCGTTCCTCCGGCATGTACCCGAAGCGTCGCCGCGCGTCCCGGCTCAGCGGTTCGCCCCGCCATGTCACCTGGCCGGCGTCGGCCGCGAGCACCCCGAGGATGATCCGCATGGTGGTGGTCTTGCCGGCGCCGTTGCCGCCGACGAAACCGGTCATCCGGCCGGCGACAACGTCGAATGAGACGTCCTTGAGTACCTGACGGTCGCCGAAGCTGCGGTCGACGCCGTCGAGACGGAGCACGCTGGTCATGGCGTAACGGTAGGTGGTCGGTGGCCGGCTGCCGTCCGCCCGTCGTCGGAGATCACGACTCCGTCTCACGGCGGAGGTCGCTCACCCGCCGGGCCGGACCACCCCGTGTTCGTAGGCGAAGACCACCGCCTGCACCCGGTCGCGCAGACCCAGCTTGGCCAACACCCGGCTGACGTGAGACTTCACCGTCGCCTCGCCCAGGTGCAGGCCGGCGGCGATCTCGGCGTTGCTGGCACCTCCGGCGAGGAGCACCAGGACCTCCCGTTCCCGGGGTGTCAGGCTGTCCAACGCCGCCGCCGATGCCACCTCATCACCGGGTTGGCTGCCCGGGCGGGCGAAGGTGGCGATCACCCGCCGGGTCAGTTCCGGCGCGAGCAGGCCGTCGCCGCGGGCCACCACCCGGATGGCGTCGACCAGGGCCTCCGGTGTGCCGTTCTTGAGCAGGAAGCCGCTGGCCCCGGCGCGCAGCGCGGCGAAGAGATAGTCGTCGCGGTCGAACGTGGTCAGCATCAGCACGGCCGGCCCGCCCGGCTCGTCGTCGGCGCTGATCCGCCGGGTGGCCTCCAACCCGTCCACCCCGGGCATCTCCACGTCCATCAACACCACGTCCGGACGCAGCGCCCGGGTCATACCGACGGCCCGCTCCCCGTCTGCGGCCTCGCCAACCACCTCGATGTCGTCCTCGATCTCCAGGATCACCCGGAAGCCCGTACGCACCAGGTGGTGGTCGTCGGCGAGGAGTACCCGGATGGGTTTCATGTCGAACTCCCTGTCGGCAGCGGGAAGCGGACCCGCACCCGCCAACCACCTCCGGTTCGCGGACCCACCTCCAACTCTCCGCCGTGGGTCGCGACCCGTTCCCGCATCCCGATCAGTCCCAGCCCGTCGGCGTTCATCGAGTGGCTGGCCCGGCCGTCGTCGCTGACCTCGACCTCCATCTCCTGCGACAGATAGCGGATCCGGACATCGAGCAGACTCGCCCCGGTGGCGTGCTTCAACACGTTCGTCACCGCTTCCTGCACCACCCGGAACGCGGCCTGGGAGACCGATTCCGGCAATGGCTGCGGATCGCCGTACACCCCCAGGGTGGCGCGCAGCCCGGCCTCGCCGGCCCGGTCCACCAGCGTGGCAATCCGGTCGATTCCAGCCGGCTGCCGGGCGTCTTCCGCGTCACCGTCGCGGGCCCGCAGCACGCCGAGCATCCGGCGCAACTCGTCGACCGCTCGACGGGCGGTCTCCTCGATGGCGGCGAGAGCGGCACGGGCCTTCGGCGGATCCTTGTCGAAGACCCGGCGGCAGGCCGCCGCCTGCACCCCCATGACCGACACGTGGTGGGCGACCACGTCGTGCAGCTCACGGGCGATGCGTACCCGCTCGCCGACCACCGCGTGCTCGCGTACCTCGGCCTGTGACCGGCGCAGCCGTTCCGCCTGCTCGGCCACCTGGTGCTCGCGACGAGCGGCCACCCAGGCGGTCTCGCCGAAGAAGTACGCGAACCCGAAGTACAGCGCGTTGACCAGGATGCCGGTGACGATCGCGGCGAGCACCGGCGGCACCGGGCCGACCGCATCGGCGAAGGACTCTGCGGTCAGCGTCCGATAGTTGATCGACAAGGCGATCCCCATCCAGGTGAACATCGCGATGATCACGCCGATCCGTAGTCGGCGGGACAATCGACGGTTCCGGCCCCAAGCGCCCAGCGTGTAGATGGCGATGAACAGCGCCCAGGAGGAGAGCTGCCACTCGGGGACGGCCCGCACCTGCGAACCGATGAACGCGGCCGACACGGCCAGCGTGGCGGCGGCGGGGAAGCGACGTCGCCAGATCAACGGCAGCGGCACCGCGACGGTCCAGAAGAGCTGTTCGACACCGGACGGCGGTGGCCCCAGCAGGAATGCCCCGGTGCTGCGGGCCAACGTCAGGCTGAGCAGGGCGAGGGCCGTCGCGGCCAGACCGGCGTACAGGTCCAGCCGTCGTTGCTCCGGCGTCGGCCCCGCCCGTCGCCACTCGTCGGTGGTCTCCACCCGTCGCCACTCGTCGCTGGTCTCGGCAGGCTGCCGCCACCGGTCGGCGGTCTCGGTGCTCACCCTCGGCAGCATGCCACCCCCGCGCCGCCCGCCGCCCCGTCGACTGGGACAGACTGCCCATCCGCTCACCGATCCTCACGCAGAGTGTCGCCCGGCCTCCCCTCACCAATACACCTGCACTCCCTTTGCTCTGCTTCAACCGACGCAATGCTCACGGAAAGTATCAGCGTAGGTGGCCTTTGCGGCCCAGGGCTGACACGGCATGCCAGCTCAAGGGCCAGTGCGTGGGTTGAAGCAGAGCAAAGCGTGCGTAGTGGAGTGCAGGTATGACCCGGTGTTGTGACGCACGGTAATAGTGACTCTCTGTCTCTGGACTCGCTGTGGGCCCATATGTGGGCGGAGCACCGTCGGGTCGCGCCGGGCCGGGTCGCGCCGGGCCGGGTCGCGCCGGGCCAGGGACGCCGGGCGGCGGGAAGCCGGGCGGTCAGCCGGTGACGTGGCCGGCCATGGGTGGCAGCGGACAGTGCAGCAGACCGCAGATCGTCCGCAGCAACTCGATCTCGGGTACGGTCATCATCCCGTCGTGGCTGATCACCGCGACGGTGGCTGCCACCAGCCGTTCCTTGTCGGCCGGGCGTAACGCGTCGAGCACCGGCCAGGCGGTCTCCAGGGCGAGCACGCCGTTCTCCGGCGGCGCGTATGGCAGGGCGGCGCCGGGCAGCAGCGCGGCGACGCCGGCCTGGAAGGCCCGTTCCGCTTCGGGTCGGTCCGGGTGTCCGACCTGCGCGAGGATGGCCAGCAGGGTGGCTGCGGCAGACCGCGCGTCGGTGAGTTTGCGCCGGTCGGTACGCCACCGGGAGTCCGGCCGCAGCGACTCCGCCAACTCGGCGAGCAGCAGCCGGGACAGGCAGTACTCGGTCACGTTTATCGCGCCGTCGGCCTGGATCAACGTGAACACGGCCGCCAGCAGCGACTCCACCTCGGGGCCGGGCCGATCGCGTAGCGCCGGGAAGGCCAGTTCGGCCAGCGGCAGTCGCAGCTCGGCGGGGAGCTCGACCAGGTCGTCCGCCGCGCGCAGGGCGTCGTCGGCCAGTTCCTGGCCGTGCCGCTGGGCCACTGCGGCGTACTGGTGCTGCCGGGCCGCCGGCTCGGCGCTGAGCAGCAGGCCGAGCAGCAGCGGTACGGCCGCCTGCCGATCGCGGGCCCGGTCGAGCAACGGATCCGGGATCCGATCGAGGATCGCCGCAGCGTGGGCGTAGGCGGTCGCGGTAGGGGTGGCGACCCGGGCCAGCACCTCGTCCGGTGCGACGCGTACCCGCTCGCCGCGTACTGGTGGCTCGGGCTGAGCCGGTGGCGTCTGCCCCGGCGCCAGACCCATGGCGACGTCCTCCTGGCGGCCCGAGGGCGGTGCCGCCGCCCACTGCCGCGACAACTGTCGCAGTTCGCCCGGGTCGAACGACGGCTCCAGGGCCTTGATCCGGTCGACCAGCGGGGGATGGGTGGCGAACCAGGACGTCCGGGCGGCCTCGCCGAAGAGCATGTGCCCCACCTCGTCGCGCTTCGGCGACTTCAGTTCGGATCCGTCGCTCAGCCCCCCGATCTTCTTCAGCGCTCCGGCGATGCCCTGGGTCTGGCGGGTGTACTGCACGGCCGAGGCGTCGGCCAGGTACTCCCGCTGTCGAGAGACCGACGCCTGGATGAGCCGCCCGGCGAGCACGCCGACGTAGCCGGCCACCAGCAGGGCCAGGCCCACCAGCGCCAGCGGGGCGGCGCTGCCGCCGCCGTTGTTGCTGCGGGACCGGCCGCCGCCGATGACCCCGGCGCGGGCCAGCCCGCGGCCGATCACGGTCAGGAAGAGGATGCCGAACAGCAGACCCATCAGCCGGATGTTGAGCCGCATGTCGCCGTTGACGACGTGACTGAACTCGTGGGCGATCACCCCCTGGAGTTCGTCGCGGTTCAGTCGCTGCAACGCGCCCCGGGTGACGGCGACGGCCGCGTCGGACGGGGTCCATCCGGCGGCGAAGGCGTTGATCGCCGTCTCCTCCGGCAACACATAGACCTCGGGGACGGGTACGCCGGAGGCCAGCGCCATCTCCTCCACGACGTTGCGCAGCCGACGCAGCTCCGGATCGGTGGTGTTCGCCGGCACCGGCACCCCACCCAGCTCGCGGGCCACCTTCCCGCCGCCGCCGCGCAGCGCGAGCGTACGGACCAGGGCGGCCAGCCCGATCGCGGCGAGGGTGGCGACGGAGACCATGGCGATGAACCCGGCGAGCTGGGCGGGATCGGCGGCGGTGGCGTTGAAGGCGAGCAACGCCGCGATGTTCACCACCACCACGATCCCGACCACGGCCAGCACGAACAGCAGCACCAGCCGGGTCGACAGCCGACGCACCTGGCGCTGTCGCTCGAAGAAGTTCATCGGGGCCCGATCAGAACGAGACCTGCGGCGCCTGGCGCTGCTGCGGGTCGTCCGGCTGGAACAGCTCCGCCGGTCCGAACGAGAACATCCCCGCCACCATGCTGGAGGGGAACACCTCGCGCTTGTTGTTGTAGGCCATCACCGCGTCGTTGTACGCCTGTCGGGCGAAGGCGACCCGGTTCTCCGTCGAGGTCAGCTCCTCCGACAGTTGCATCATGTTCTGGTTGGCCTTGAGGTCCGGGTACGCCTCGGAGAGCGCGAACAGCCGCCCCAGGGTGGCGGTGAGGGCATTCTCCGCGCCGCTGAGCTGCTGCATCGCGGCCGGGTCGCCGGGGGCCGCGGCGGCGGTGGCCTGCGCGTTGACGGCGGCGTTGCGAGCGTTGATCACCGCTTCGAGGGTTTCCCGTTCGTGCTTGAGGTAGCCCTTCGCGGTCTCGACCAGGTTGGGGATCAGGTCGTGTCGCCGGACGAGTTGCACGTCGATCTGGGCGAAGGCGTTGCGGTACGCGTTGCGGGCCCGGACCAGCCCGTTGTAGATCGACACACCGAAGCCGAGCACCGCCACGACGATCAACACCAGGCACACCAGTCCGATGATCAGTTCCACGGCCGCTCCCTCGGTGTTAGTCGGTACTTCCACTGATCATCGTACGTTCGCCGGTCCAGGCCCGCTCCTGCTCAGCGTGCGGATCGACGTGCCTTGACCGCACTGTCGGCAATGTCCCACAGAGTGATCGCGACGATCACCACGACGCTGATCCGGGCGACCGTGTCGAGGCCGCCGTCGCGGAGCCAGGCGAAGCGGTCGACGAACTCCGGGTTGAGCAGCCGGTCTTCGAGCAGCAGCCAGATCGCCGGCACCGCGAACGCCAGGCCCAGCACGGCGTTGCCGACGACCAGCGGCCAGGTCCACCGGCGGGCGCGGTACTTGGCGATCTCCAGCGCGATGCTGGCGAGCAGAACGACCATCAGCAGCGGCAGCCAGAACGTCCACAGCGCCGGATCGAGGATCGGCAGGCGCTCGCCGTCGGGCCCCACCACGGACTGGAAGTGCTGCCACGGCAGGAAGGCGATGAACAGGCCCAGGAAGACGATCGAGGCGCACACGTCGGTGAGCGTGACGTCCCGTTCGGTGGGGTGCTCGGGCAGCTGGTCGACGCTCCACTCGGGCAGGTTCAGCGGGGTGCCGAGGCGTTCCAGCACCGCGAAGACCAGGGTGACCCAGAAGGCGATCTGCACGGCGACGTTGAACGCCCCGACGACGCCCTCGCCGATCGCACCGGCCGGATTGTCGGCGACGGTGGCCTGGAGCACGCCGATCAGCACCCCGACGATGGCGGGAATGGTGCTGAGCAGCACGATCAGCAGCCGTTGCCAGGCCAGGTAGTACTCGGGGCCGATGAGTTGAAGTCGCCGGTCGGTGTATCGGGCGGCCAGTTGCGCGGGGTTGCCCAGCTCGGTGAGGACGGCGCGTTCCGCGGTGGCGGCGTCGACCCCGTCGGCGGTCCGGCCGTCGATCATGTCGTCGATGGAGGCGCGCAGTTCGGTGGCGATCTCCTCGCGCCGCCCGGTCGGCACCGAGCGCAGGGTGGCGGCCAGGTAGCGGTCGGTCAGGGAGGTCATCGGGGGGCTCCTTCGATCAGGCTGGTGAGGGAGGTCTGTACGGCGGCGAGGTCGGCGAGCAGGCGTTGCAGCACCTGCTCGCCGGAGTCGCTGGTGCGGTAGAACTTGCGGGGTCGGCTCTCCTCGGTGTTCCACTCGCTGCTCAGGAGCCCCTGCTCCTCCAGCCGCCGCAGCAGGGGATAGAGGGTGTTCGCGTCGACCGGGAAGCCGTGCCCGGTGAGTCGTTGCAGCAGCGCGTAGCCGTAGTCGGGTCGGCGCAGCGCGACCAGACTGGCCACCACCACGGTGCCTCGACGTAGCTCCTGTAGGTGGGTCCGTAGCACGTCGTCGCTGACCATGCGTCACACCATACTGTGTGGCACACACTATTGTCCATTGCACAACGATGGCTGGCGTAACGATATCGTGTCGCCTGCAGCGCTTCGCGTCGCTTGCACGGGTCGCCGAGTGCCGCGCGCGGCGCGCTGGAGCGGCCGGCGACGGCGGGGTTAGGGTTAGCGCCGACCGACTCGATCAGCTGACCCGGGGGGCCTCCGCATGGGCGATTCGTTCGCGCATCTGCACGTGCACACGGAGTACTCGATGCTCGACGGGGCGGCCCGGCTCAAGGACCTGTTCGCCGAGGTCAAGCGGCAGGGGATGCCGGCGGTGGCGATGACCGACCACGGCAACATGCACGGCGCGAACGACTTCTACAAGCAGGCGATGGCCGCCGGGGTGACCCCGATTCTGGGCATCGAGGCATACGTGGCGCCGGAGTCACGGTTCCACAAGTCTCGGGTGCGGTGGGGCCGGCCGGAGCAGAAGAGCGACGACGTCTCCGGTAGCGGTGGCTACACCCACAAGACGATCTGGGCGCGGAACAAGACCGGCCTGCACAACCTGTTCGCGCTGACCTCGCGCTCCTACACCGAGGGCTATTTCGTGAAGTGGCCCCGGATGGACGCCGAACTGCTGGCCGAGTACGCCGACGGACTGATGGCCACCACCGGCTGCCCGTCCGGCGAGGTGCAGACCCGGCTGCGGCTCGGCCACGACGCGCAGGCCCTCGAAGCCGCCGCGAAGTACCAGGAGATCTTCGGCAGGGAGAACTACTTCCTGGAACTGATGGACCACGGTCTGGACATCGAGAAGCGGGTCCGCGACGGGCTGTTGGAGATCGGCCGCAAGCTGAACATTCCGCCGGTGGTCACCAACGACTCGCACTACACCCACGAGGCGCAGTCCGAGGCGCACGACGTGCTGCTCTGCGTACAGACCGGCAGCAACGTGGCCGACCCGAACCGGTTCAAGTTCGGCGGCAGCGGCTACTACATCAAGTCGGCCGACGAGATGCGCGGGGTGGACCACTCCGACCCCTGGTTGGAGGGTTGCCGCAACACGCTGCTGGTGGCGGAGCGGGTCGACCCGACCGGGATGTTCGAGTTCCACAACCTGATGCCGCGCTTCCCGGTGCCCGAGGGAGAGACCGAGGAGTCCTGGTTCCGCAAGGAGACCTTCGCCGGCCTGGCCCGCCGGTACCCGGAGGGCATCCCGCAGGGGCACGTCGTGCAGGCCGAGTACGAGTTGGGCGTCATCATCCAGATGGGCTTCCCGTCGTACTTCCTCGTGGTGGCCGACTTCATCCAGTGGGCCAAGGCGCAGGGCATCGCCGTCGGTCCGGGGCGTGGCTCCGCCGCCGGTTCCCTGGTCGCGTACGCCCTGGGCATCACCGACCTGGACCCGATCCCGCACGGGCTGATCTTCGAGCGGTTCCTCAACCCCGAGCGGGTCTCGATGCCGGATGTCGACATCGACTTCGACGAGCGTCGGCGCGGTGAGGTGATCAAGTACGTCACCGACAAGTGGGGTGAGGACAAGGTCGCGCAGATCGCCACCTTCGGCACCATCAAGGCGAAGGCCGCGATCAAGGACTCGGCCCGGGTGCTCGGCTACCCGTACGCGGTCGGCGACCGGATCACCAAGGCGATGCCACCGGCGGTGATGGGCAAGGACATCCCGCTGACCGGCATCTTCGACCCGAAGCACCCGAGGTACGCCGAGGCCGGCGAGATCCGTGGCCTGTACGAGTCCGACCCCGACGTCCGCAAGGTGATCGACACCGCCAAGGGCATCGAGGGGCTGATCCGGCAGACCGGGGTGCACGCGGCCGGTGTGATCATGTCCGCCGAGCCGATCATCGAGCACATCCCGCTGATGCGCCGCGACGCCGACGGGGCGATCATCACCCAGTTCGACTACCCGACGTGCGAGTCGCTCGGGTTGTTGAAGATGGACTTCCTCGGCCTGCGCAACCTCACCATCATCGACGACGCGCTGAAGAACATCGAGCTCAACCACGGACGCAACGTCGACCTGCTCAAGCTGCCGCTGGACGACAAACCGACGTACGAGCTGCTGGCCCGGGGCGACACCCTCGGGGTGTTCCAGCTCGACGGCGGGCCGATGCGGTCGCTGCTGCGGCTGATGAAGCCGGACAACTTCGAGGACATCTCCGCCGTCCTGGCGCTGTATCGGCCCGGCCCGATGGGCGCCAACTCGCACACGAACTACGCGTTGCGCAAGAACGGTCTCCAGGAGATCACCCCGATCCATCCGGAGCTGGCCGAGCCGCTGGAGGAGATCCTCGGCCCGACCTACGGTCTGATCGTCTACCAGGAGCAGGTGCAGCGGGCCGCCCAGGTGCTCGCCGGGTACAGCCTCGGCAAGGCCGACCTGCTGCGCCGGGCGATGGGCAAGAAGAAGAAGGAGGTCCTCGACAAGGAGTTCATCCCGTTCCGGGACGGGATGAAGAGCAACGGCTACTCCGACGAGGCCATCAAGACCCTGTGGGACATCCTCGTCCCGTTCGCCGACTACGCCTTCAACAAGGCGCACACCGCCGGCTACGGGCTGGTGTCGTACTGGACCGGCTACCTGAAGGCCAACTACCCGGCCGAGTACATGGCGGCGCTGCTGACCTCCGTCGGTGACGACAAGGACAAAATGGCCATGTACCTGTCGGAGTGCCGGCGGATGGGCATCCAGGTGCTGCCGCCGGACGTGAACACCTCGGCGGGCCCGTTCACCCCGGTCGGCCGGGAGATCCGCTTCGGCCTCGGCGCGATCCGCAACGTCGGCGCGAACGTGGTCGCCGCGATCATGCGCTGCCGCGAGGAGAAGGGCGAGTATGCCGACTTCTACGACTTCCTGTCCAAGGTGGACGCGGTGGTCTGCAACAAGAAGACGATCGAATCCCTGATCAAGGCGGGGGCGTTCGACTCGCTGAAGCACCCCCGCAAGGGCCTGCTCGCCGTGCACGCCGACGCCATCGACGCGTACGCCGACGTCAAGCGCAAGGAGGCCGTCGGGCAGTACGACCTGTTCGGCGCGGGCTTCGGCGACGCCGAGGTGGCGACGAACACCACGGTCATGCCGGTCATCGCCGAGGGGGAGTGGGACAAGCGCGACAAGCTCGCCTTCGAGCGCGAGATGCTCGGCCTGTACGTCTCCGACCATCCCCTGTTCGGGTTGGAACACATCCTCGGCGCGGCGGCCGACACCACCATCGCGGCACTGTCGGAGGAGGGCACCGTGCCCGACGGCGCGGTGGTCACCCTCGCCGGCATCCTCTCCGGCGTGCAGCGGCGGGTCACCAAGCAGGGGCGGGCGTGGGCCTCGGCCACCCTGGAGGACCTGGCCGGTGGCGTGGAGACGCTCTTCTTCCCGAACACCTATGAGGTGATCGGGCAGTACATCGCCGAGGACGCGATCGTGGTGGTCAAGGGGCGGGTCGACCGGCGCGACGACACCCCGCGCATCATGGCGATGGACATGTCCCTGCCGGACATCAGCACCAGTACGGCGAACAAGCCGGTCACCCTCACCATCCCGGTGACCCGCTGCACCCCGCCGCTGGTGGAACGCCTCAAGGAGACCCTGGTGCTGCACCCCGGTGACGCCGAGGTGCACGTCAAACTCCTCAACGGCACCCGCACCACCACCCTGCGCCTGAGCCCGGTCCGGGTGGCCGCCACCACCGCCCTGATGGCCGACCTCAAAAGCGTCCTAGGCCCCGCCAACGTCACCTGACCTCCGGGTGGGGGCCACGGGGGTGGGATTGGCGCTTAGGGGTGGCCGACCGGGCCACTAGCGTCGGGGTGTGGATCTGGAGCAGGCGCAGAAGCTGTGGCAACCGCAGCCGGGTTGGCTGAACACCGCCAGCTACGGGTTGCCGCCCGACCCGGCCTGGGACGCGTTGCAGGACGCGCTGGCCGCCTGGCGGGTGGGGTCGGGCGCGTGGGAGGACTGGGGCGCGGCGACCGACCGGTCCCGGGCGGCGTTCGCTCAGCTGGTCGCGGTACCGGTGGTCGACGTGGCGGTCGGTGCCACCGTCTCCCAGCTGCTGGCGCCGGTCGCCGCCGCGCTACCCGCCGGTGCCCGGGTGCTGGCGCCCGAGGTCGAGTTCACCTCCAACCTGTTTCCCTGGCTCGTCCAGGCCGAGCGGGGCGTCGAGGTGCGCACCGTCCCGCTGGACGAGCTGGCCGCCTCCATCGACGCCGACACCGACCTGGTGGCGTTCAGCCTGGTGCAGTCCGCCGACGGCACGATCGCCGCGTACGACGAGATCGTCGCCGCGGCCCGGGCCCACGGCGCGCTCGTCGCGGTGGACGCCACCCAGGCGTGCGGGTGGCTGCCGTTCGACGCGGCCCGCGCGGACGTCGTGGTGACCGGCGGATACAAGTGGCTGATGGCGCCCCGGGGCACCGCGTTCGCCTACCTGGCGCCCGAGCTGCGGGACCGGCTGCGACCCGACGCCGCCGGTTGGTACGCGGGTCGCGATCCGCACGCCTCCTACTACGGGCCGCCGCTGCGGTTGGCCGACGACGCCCGCCGGTTCGACCTCTCGCCGGCCTGGTTCAGCTGGGTGGGTGCCGCCCCGGCACTGGAGCTGCTGCTGGAGATCGGCGTCGAGCAGGTGCGGGCGTACGACGTGGCGCTGGCCAACCGGTTCCTCACCGGTCTGGGGCAGCCAACCGGGCACAGCGCGATCGTCACCGTCGAGGTGCCCGGCGCGCAGGAGAGGTTGGCGCGCGCCGGGATACGCGCGGCGGTTCGGGCCGGTCGGGTACGGGCCTCGTTCCACCTCTACTCCACCACCGAGGACGTCGATCTGGCCCTCGACGCGCTCACCTCCTGACCGCGCCGTCCAACGCCGCACCGGATGGCTCGCCGGTGTGCGGCCGGCGCTCGCCGCCCGCCCTCATCACCTGACCGGTGAGGGCGGGCGGCGCTGTTTCCGAAGCTCTCGTAGCTGTCGGCTCCGGGCCGTCGCGGGCGCATCCGTGGCGGGGCGTCCCGACGAATCCCCGGTGGAGACCTGTCCACTGGGAGGAAGTCTGGTGTCTGAGATACCGATTCCGGCCGAGGTTGTGCAGATCGCGCGCAAGCGCCTGACGGCCGCCGCCGAGGAACTCGACGGCAACCGGGTCGCCGCGCTTGTCGTCGAGATGGCCGAGGAGTGGGGAGTGGTGCGGCTGTGGGACGACGTCTGCGTGCCGGTGCTCGCCGCGCTGAGCGGGCGGACCGCCGCCGGGATCGCCGTCGGGCACGCCCTGTCCGAAGGCGTCCGGGTCGGTCTGGACGTGTTCCGCCGCGACCCGTGCGTCGGCCCGCCCACCGACGGCGTGTTGCTGGCCGGGGCGGAACAGGAGGAACACAGTCTCGGACTGCACGCGCTGGCCGCCGCGTTGCGGGAACGCGGCCGGGGCTGCCTGCTGGTCGGGCCGGCGCTGCCCTGGACGGCGTTGGCCAGCGCCGTCCACCGGGCCCGGCCGCACAGCGTCGCGGTCTGGGCGCAGTCGCCGGTGACCGGCCGGTCGTACCGCATCGGCCGCTTCGCCCGGGATTTCCCGGCCGTCCGGGTGTACGGGGCCGGGCCAGGCTGGATCGAGCCGCTCACCCCACCCGCGACGCGTATCGACTCTCTCCCTGCCGCCCTCCGGGTGCTCTAGGCAGCAGCCGGCACGGTGCTCCCGGAGGGGCCGGCATGGTGCTGGCGGCGGGGCCGGCACGCGTTCCGTCGTCCGTCGCGATGGTGACGCGGGTCATACCGATACGGACCCGTGCCGTATCGTAAATGCCCTACGCTCAGGAGTCGACGCGGACGGACCGAAGCGAAACCGGGGGCGGAGATGCAGCCGAACGAGAACACCGGACATCCGAGGAGGTGGGCGATCCTCGGGGTGCTGGTGATCAGCCTGCTCGTGGTCGTCCTCGACAACACCATCCTCAACGTCGCGCTACGCACCCTCGCCGACCCGGTGCACGGGCTCGGGGCGAGCCAGGGCGAGCTGGAGTGGTCGATCAACTCCTACACCCTGGTCTTCGCCGGGTTGCTGTTCACCTTCGGCGTATTGGGGGACCGGGCCGGCCGCCGCAGGATGCTGCTGATCGGGCTCGTGCTCTTCGGGCTGGCGTCGCTGCTGTCGGCGTACGCGCAGACTCCCGGTCAGTTGATCGCGGCCCGGGCACTGATGGGGCTCGGCGGCGCAGCGATCATGCCGGCGACGTTGTCGATCATCTCCAATGTCTTCGACCCCCGGGAACGAGGACGCGCCATCGGCATCTGGGCCGGCGCGGTAGGTCTGGCGGTGGCCATCGGGCCGGTCCTCGGCGGGTTGTTGCTGGAGCACTACTGGTGGGGTTCGGTCTTCCTGATCAACGTGCCGGTGGTGGCGCTCGGCGTCGCCCTGGTCGCGTTGCTGGTGCCCGAGTCGCGCGACCCCGAACCGGGCCGCGTCGACGCGGTCGGTGTGCTGCTCTCCGTGATCGGTCTGGTCGCCCTCACCTACGGCATCATCGACGGCGGCGAGCACGGCTTCGGTCGACCCGTGGTCTGGGCCTCGATCCTCGGCGGCGTCGCGGTGCTGGCCTGGTTCGTCCGGCACGAGCGACGCAGCAGCCACCCGGCGCTGGACGTCCGACTGTTCCGGGTGCCCCGGTTCGCCGCCCCGGTGGCGATGATCGGGCTGGTCTTCTTCGCCGCGATGGGTGTGATGTTCTTCAGCTCGTTCTACCTGCAACTGGTGCGCGGCTACAGCCCGCTCGAGACCGGCCTGCTCTTCCTGCCCTTCGCGGTTGCCCAACTCGTCTTCGCCCCGCGCAGCGCCACCATGGTCCGCCGGTACGGCAGCCGGGCGGTGTCGGTGGTGGGGCTGGTGTTGACCTCGGTGGCGTTGGGCGCGTTCGCCTTCGTCGACGCCGCCACGCCCATCTGGCTGGTGCTTGTCGCCTTCTTCCTACAGGGCGTCGGGATGGCCAACATCATGCCGCCGGCGACCGAGTCGATCATGTCGGCGCTACCCCGGGAGAAGGCCGGCGTGGGCTCCGCGATCAGCAACACCATCCGGCAGGTGGCCGCCGCGCTCGGCGTCGCGGTGATCGGCTCGGTGCTGGCCGCCGGCTACCGCAACGGGATCGAACCGGCCCTGGTGGATCTGCCACCGGCAGCCGACGAAGCGGCCAGTGAGTCCCTCGCCGGCGCGTACGCGGCAGCCGGGCAGCTCGGTCCGGCGGGCCCGCAACTGATCGCGGCGGCCAACGACTCCTTCGTCTCGGCCATGCATCTCTCGGCCGCGCTGGCCGCGCTGGTCGCCGCGGCCGGCATCCTGGTGGCCCTGCGCTTCATGTCCGGCCGGGCCACCACCGGCGGGCCGGCGACGATCGGCGAACCCGGGTTGGCCGCCGCCGCATCCGGGCAGGGACAATGAGGGGATGACCAGCACGGCGGACGCCGCACGACCACCCGGGCGGCCACGCAGCGTCCGCGCGGACGAGGCGATCATCGAGGCCACCCTGGATCTGCTCGCCGAGGGCAGCACCATCGAGACGATCTCGGTCGAGGCGATCGCCGCGCGGGCCGGGGTGGGCAAGGCCACCATCTACCGCCGCTGGCCGGGCAAGGACGCGCTGCTGCGCGACGCCCTGCGTCGGCTCAAGGGCGATCCGCCGCAGCCGTCCGGGGGGTCCGTCCGCGAAGACCTGATCACGCTGGTGACCGCGATCGGCCACAACGTCGATCCGCGCGCGGCGCAGATCATGCCCTGTCTGGTGCCGGAGATGAAACGCAGTCCCGAGCGGTACGCGTTCTACCAGAGCATCGTGGAGCCCCGCCGGGCGGCGATGCGGGAGGTGTTGCGCCGCGGCGTCCGCGAGGGGAAGCTGCGCGCAGACATCGACATCGAGGTGACGATGGCGATGCTCACCGGGCCGATGCTCATCCAGCGGGTGCTGAACTGGAATCCGGACCTCGACGAGGCGAACCTGCCGGAGCGGGTCGTGGACGCCGTCCTGGCCGGTATCCGCACTCGCTGACCCGCGCTGCCGACACATCGCACGGCGCACGGTGTCCGACGGCAACTCAGCCGGCCGGCGTACGCAACCGGTGCAGGCGCAGGGCCAACTGCACCTCCAGGGCCCGATCCGGCCGTTGCCAGTCGGCGCCGAGCAGCTGCCCGACCCGCTCCAGGCGCTGGGTCACCGTGTTGACGTGCACGTGCAGCTGCTCGGCGGCCCGGGCCAGGCTGCCGCCCACCCCGAAGTACGCCTCCAGGGTCCGCACCAACGCGGTGCCGCGTCGGGCGTCGTACTCGATCACCGGCCCGATGGTCGCGGTGAGGAACCGGCTCACGTCGGCCTCGCCGCTGTCGTCGACGGCACCCAGCAGCAACCCGACGAAACCCAGCTCGGCGCTGCTCGCCCCCTGCCCGGCCCGGCCCAGCGCGCCCAGCGCGGTCAGGCAGCGGTCCGCCTCCCGGAACGCGGCGGCCAGCGACGCCGGGCCGGTCGACGGGCCGCTCGCGCCCGCGGTCACCGGTCGACCGGTGATCCGGGACAGGTCCCGGGCCACCGCCCGGGCGCTGCTCCCGGCGTCCTGACCGGGCAGCATCAGCGCCACCCGGCCGTCGCGCGCCGCGGCCAGCCCGCCCCGGGTCGAGGCGTACGTGGTGGCCCAGGAGAGCACCCGCTGCCGGGCGGAGCCGGTCGCCGCGATGGCGTCGTCGCCGACGGCCACCAGCACGTGCGGCGCGTCGAGATCCACGCCCAGCCGACGCGCCCGGCTGCGCAGCGCGTCGGTGTCGCGCAGCGGCCGGGCGATCAGGTCGTCGAGCAACTCGCCCCGGACCCGTCCCTCCGCCTCGGCGACGGTCCGCCGGAACAGCAGCAGCAGGGCGGTCACCAGCGCCGCCCGCTCCAGGATCCGCTGGTCGGCGTCGGCCGGTTCACCCTCGGGACGTAGCACCAGCACGCCCAGGTTCTCCGCGCCGGCCACCACGGCGGCGTACCACAGCGTGCCGCGGCGTACGCTGCGTCCCTCGGTCCGCGACGCCGCGACCGCCTCCACGATCTCCGCGCGGTCCGGCTCGTCGATCTCACCGACCTGGGCCAGCCGCCGCCCCTCGGCGTCCAGCGCCAGCAGCGCGCCGCCGAGCACGTCGGTGACCGCTGCGGCCACGTCCTCCACCCCGCCGCCGCGCAACACCAGCGCGGTCATCCGGTCGTGCGCCGCCGCGGCCCGCTCCACGGAGCTGCTGTGCGCCCGGATGGTGGTGTTCGCCGAGGACAGTTCCTCCAACGCCGAACGGGTCTCGGCCAACAGCCGCGCGGTGTCGATCGCCACCGCGGCGTGGGCCGCCAGGGAGAGCAGCAGCGCCACCTCCTCGCGGGCGAACGGCCGGGCCGAGCGGTTGGCCGCGTAGAGCACGCCGATGCTTGTCGAGCCGAGTCGCAGCGGCACCCCGAGGATGGCCACCAGCCCTTCCTCACCCACCCCGGCGTCGATCTCGCGGGTGTGGTGGAACCGCTCGTCCTCCGGGTAGTTCGCGGTCACGTACGGGGCGCCGGACTGGGCCACCAGGCCGCCGAGCCCGGCGCCCATGGGCAGTCGCAGCCGCTGGAACCGGGCGGAGACCGAGCCGTCGGTCACCCGCATGTAGGTGTCGCCGCGCTCGGCGTCGTCGAGCGTCATGTAGGCGACGTCCGCGCCGAGCAGGTGCCGGGCCCGGTGCACGATCGCCCGCAGCACCTCGTCCAGGTCGCGTAGCCCCGCCAGGTCGCTCACCGTGTCGTACAGGCCGGACAGCTCGCTCTCCCGGCGGCGGCGGCGCTCCAGCAGCGCCCGCACGCGCAGCGCCACCGTCTTGGCCTGTTCCAACTCGGCGAGGCGCTCGGCGGGCAGTCCGGCCGAGCGGGCGGCGACCAGCGGTCCCTCGAACTCGACCGCGGCCGCCTCCCGGGCGAGCAGTTCCAGGAACTCCACCGGCGACGACATGACGGACATTCTGCGGGTGGCCGGCGTCAGTTCGCCGTCCAACCCCCGTCGAGCGCGATCGAGGCGCCGGTGAGGAAGCCCGCCGGCGGCGAGCAGAGGTACGCCAGCAGTTCCGCCACCTCCTCCGGCTCGATCAGCCGCTTGACCGCCGCCCGGGCCAACATGATCTTCTCGATGACCTCGGACTCGGGGATGCCGTGGGCGGTCGACTGGTCGGCGATCTGGCTCTCCACCAGCGCGGTCCGTACGTACGCCGGGTTGATGCAGTTGGCGGTCACCCCGTGCGCCGCGCCCTCCAGCGCCACCACCTTCGACAGCCCTTCCAGGGCGTGTTTGGCGGAGACGTAGGCCGCCTTGTACGGCGAGGCGCGCAGCCCGTGCACCGAGGAGATGTTCACGATCCGACCCCAACCCCGGGCGTACATGTGCGGCAGCGCCCGCCGGATCAGCAGGAACGGCGCCTCCACCATCACCCGCTGGATGTACTCGAACCGCTCGACGGGAAAGTCCTGGAGCGGCGCGACGTGCTGCAGCCCGGCGTTGTTGACCACGATGTCGACGTCGGCGTCCAGCGCGTCCACCGCCGCCGGATCGGCGAGGTCCACCCCCTCGGCCCGGCCGCCGGCCTCGGCGGCCACCTGCTTGGCCGCCTCGACGTTGCGGTCCACCACCACGACCGTGGCGCCGGCCGCGGCCAGCCGCAGGGCGCAGGCCCGGCCGATGCCGCCGCCCCCGCCCGTCACGAGGGCGGTACGACCGGCCAGGTCGACGTTCACGACGTGGGGGACCGCCACGGGTTCTGCCGTCATGGCGCATGAAGTTACGAGCTGTGTGGTCGGGCGCACATGGGATGGCGGCACATACTCCCGCCGCACTGTGTGGTCGTCCGCTACATCCCGGTCGGACCCGCCACGGCAAGCGCGTTCCCGCGCGGCACGTCGTGACCGCCCCGCCGCGACGGCGTGTCCGGCGGCACGCGGTGGCGGGCGTGTCCGGCGGCGCGCCGGGTCGGCCGCATCGGTAGGGTGTCGAACACACGTACTGGGCTGACGGTGGGAGGGAGACGGCGTGCGGGTGCTCGGCGTCGATCCGGGGCTGACCCGGTGCGGCGTCGGCGTGGTCGAGGGGGTGCCCGGACGACCCTGCACGCTCATCGCCTACTACGTCGTCTACACCGACCCGGCCGACGAGCTGTCCACCCGCCTGCTGCACCTGGACCGTTCGCTTACCGAGTTGGTCGCCGAGCACCGACCGGACAGCGTGGCCGTCGAGCGGGTGTTCAGCCAGCACAACGTGCGTACGGTGATGGGCACCGCCCAGGCCAGCGGGATCGCGGTGCTGGCCGGGGCGCGCGCCGGGCTGCCGGTGCAGACGTACACCCCGAGCGAGGTGAAGGCGGCGGTGACCGGTTCCGGCCAGGCGGACAAGGCCCAGATGACCGCGATGGTCACCCGGCTGCTGCGGCTGCCCGAGCCACCCCGGCCGGCGGATGCCGCGGACGCCCTCGCGCTGGCCATCTGCCACGTGTGGCGCGGCGGCACCCGCTCGAAACTGGCCGCCGCGGCGGACCGGGTCAGACGAGGAGGAGCGAGATGATCGCCAGTTTGCGCGGCGTGGTGACCGCCGTCGCCCCGGACCAGGCGGTGATCGAGGTCGGCGGGGTCGGACTGGCCGTGCAGTGCGCTCCCGGCACGCTCGCCGACCTGCGGGTCGGCCAGCCGGCCCGGCTGGCCACCAGCCTGGTCGTCCGGGAGGACTCGCTCACCCTCTACGGCTTCGCCGACGACGACGCCAAGGCGCTGTTCGAGCTGTTGCAGACCGCCAGCGGGGTCGGCCCGCGGCTGGCCCAGGCAGTGCTCGCGGTGCACACCCCCGACGCGGTACGCAAGGCCATCGCCAACGCCGACACGGCGGCGCTGACCCGGGTGCCGGGCATCGGCAAGAAGGGCGCCGAACGACTGGTGCTGGAGCTGCGTGACCGGATCGGCCCGGTGCCGGTGGGTGCCGACGGCGCGGCCGGGGTGACCGGCGGCAGCTGGCCGGATCAGGTCCGCCAGGCGCTGATCGGGCTCGGTTGGACGGCCGGCCAGGCCGACCAGGCGGTCGCCGCCGTCGCCGAGAGCGTCGACGGTCCCACCCCGCCGGTGCCGGTGCTGTTGAAGCAGGCCATCCGGCTGCTGGGTCGGACCCGATGAGCAGCGAGAACCTGGTCTCGGCGTACGTCAACGATGCGGAGCTGGACGCGGAGGTCAGCGTCCGACCGAAGCGCCTCGCCGAGTTCATCGCCCAGGACCGGGTTCGCGACCAGCTCGACCTGCTGCTTCAGGGCGCCATGCGGCGCGGCTCGCCGCCCGACCACATCCTGCTCTCGGGCCCGCCGGGCCTGGGCAAGACCAGCCTCGCCAACATCGTGGCCGCCGAGCTGGGCACCGGCATCCGGGTGACCAGCGGGCCGGCGATCGAACGCTCCGGTGACCTGGCGGCGATCCTGACCAGTCTGGCCGAGGGGGACGTGCTCTTCATCGACGAGATCCACCGGATCGCCCGGCCGGCGGAGGAGCTGCTCTACAGCGCGATGGAGGACTTCCGGGTCGACGTGGTGGTGGGCAAGGGGCCGGGGGCCACCGCCATCCCGCTCGACGTGGAGCCGTTCACGCTTGTCGGCGCGACCACCCGGTCCGGTCTGCTCACCGGCCCGATGCGGGACCGGTTCGGCTTCGTGGCGCACCTGGACTTCTACTCGCCGGCCGACCTGGAGACGCTGCTGCACCGCTCGGCGCGCATCCTCGGGGTGCCGATCACCGAGGACGGGGCGGCGGAGATCGCCGGCCGGTCCCGGGGTACGCCCCGGATCGCCAACCGGCTGCTGCGCCGGGTGCGGGACTTCGCCGAGGTCCGCGCCGACGGTGTGGTCACCGTCGCGACCGCCCGGGCGGCCCTGACCGTGTACGACGTGGACGCCCTCGGGCTGGACCGGCTCGACCGGGCGGTGCTGACCGCGCTGGTGGACTCGTTCCGGGGTGGCCCGGTCGGCCTGTCTACCCTGGCCGTGGCGGTGGGGGAGCAGCCGGACACCGTCGAGGAGGTCTGCGAGCCGTTCCTGGTGCGGGCCGGCCTGCTGGCGCGTACGCCCCGGGGCCGGGTGGCCACCGAGGCCGCCTGGCACCATCTGGGCCGTACGCCGCCGAATGGTACATTTGCCGCAGAAGCTCCTCCCGCGCCCGATCTGTTCTCGCTGGACGTCGGCGAGCCGTGATCTGTTCGTGATCTCTGCCGCATTCGGCGTTCCCAGACAGAGCGACTAGACTCGCCGCGGTCTGTACAGGACGTGAAAATCCGCCTCCGTTGCGGCGCCGACGCGCCGGTCCGGCGGCCAATCGGAAGGTCGACAACCGTGCACTACGCAGCAGATGGCGGCGGAGCGGGAGGCTTCACGCCGATCCTCATGATCGCTCTGCTCTTCGGCGTCATGTACTTCATGATGATCCGTCCGCAGCAGAAGCGCCGCCGCGAGGCCGAATCGATGCAGTCCAACCTCTCCGTGGGCGACGAGGTGGTCACCATCGGCGGGCTCTACGGCACGGTCACCGGTGTCGAGGACGACAGCGTCCTGCTGGAGGTCGCTCCCGGAGTGCAGACCCGCTACGCCCGGCCGGCGATCGCCCGGGTGGTCACCCCGGCGGAGCGCCCGGTCGAGTCGCCCGTCGAGGAGTCCGACTCCGTCAAGGACTGACGCCGAATCCCATCCGGGTCGCCGGTCTCCCGGCGGATCGGGCGGGAGGTGCCCACGCGCGTCCCCGGGTGGGTGCCATCCTCGAATTGCGCATTGAGACAATTGGATAGAAGGCCGACGCCGGGCGCCGGCGCGCCGACTCGTACCCGGTCCACGCGTCCGCGTCGACCCCCGGAGGCGGCGGTGCCCGCCTGAGCGCCGTCGGAAGGCAGACCGTCGGCCGAGGGACCGGCCGACCCGCCGCCGCGCCCGCGGCGGCGTGACCACAGGGAGACAGGACAGCCGTGGCACCACCTCAGGGACAGATGCGCCCGGGACGGCAGTTGGCCGTGCTCGGGGCCATCTTCGTCGTCCTCTATCTTTTGGTGTTCTTCTCGGGCGGTGCCAGCGGTGGCTGGAAGGACCGGCTCGAACCCCGCCTCGGTCTTGACCTGGTCGGCGGCACGCGGCTCACGCTGGAAGCCACCAACACCCTCGACGGCCGAGCCCCGACGGCGGAGAACCTGGAGCGGGCCCGCCAGATCATCGAGAGTCGGGTCAACGCGTACGGCGTGGCCGAGGCCGAGGTGGTCACCGAGGGCGACCGCAACATCGTCGTCTCCCTGCCCGGCGAGAACCGCGAGCTCAACGAGGTCGGTAGCGCCGCCGAGCTGCGGTTCCGGAAGGTGCTGAAGATCGCCGACGGCAGCGGCTCGATCCCGTCGCCGGCACCGAGCGAGAGTCCTTCGGCGACCCCGTCCGGGTCCGCGAGCCCCGAGGCCACCCCGTCGGGCACCGCGAGCCCCACCCCGGACGCCGAAGCCTCCTCCTCGCCCGACGCTGGCGGTCAGGGGGGTGGCGCTCCGACCCCGACCCCGTCGGCGACCCCGACGCCCACCCCGTCGCCGACGGCGGACGAAGAGGTGCCGCAGAGCATCGAGGAGCAGCGCCAGGCCGTCGAGCAGAAGGTCGGCGCTGAGGCGTGGGCCGCCGCGAGCGGGTTGCAGGCGCCGGCCGACCTGAGCGCCGATCCGTCGCTGGCCGACAAGCTCAAGCCCTTCGGCGAGCTGAGTGGCCGTGAGGTCGCGGTGCTGCCGGCGCAGATGCAGTTCAACGTGCCGACGATCGGCTGCGCCCAGCTCGACGACCGGCCCCCGGCGTCCATCTCCGACCCGGAGCAGCAGGTCGTCGCCTGCGAGGGCGGGTACGCCAAGAACCTGCTCGACGTGGCGAAGGTGCTCGGCACCGACGTCTCCGACGCCAACGCGGTGCGCGACCAGACCAGCCAGTGGGTGGTCAGCCTGAACTTCACCGGCTCGGGCCAGGACAAGTGGACCGCGCTGACCCGCGAGGCGTTCAACAACGAGGGCCAGGCATGTGACGCGTCCGCGCTCGGTGACGAGGGCAAGTGCCGGGTCGCCGTGGTGCTGGACAACAAGATCATCTCTTCACCGCAGATCCAGGGCGTGCTGACCGGCAACTCGCAGATCACCGGCAACTTCAGCAACGCCGAGGCCAGCGAGCTGGCCGGCTACCTCAGCTACGGCGCCCTGCCGGTCACCTTCGAGGCGCAGGAGCAGCAGAACGTCACCGCCACCCTGGGCGCCAGCCACCTGCGGGCCGGTCTGCTCGCGGCCGGCATCGGCATGCTGCTGGTCATCATCTACTCGTTCTTCTACTACCGCCTGCTCGGCTCGGTGATCTTCCTGAGCCTGATCCTGTCGGCGCTGCTGCTCTTCGGCGCGCTGGTGGTGCTCGGTCGGCAGATCGGCTTCACGCTCACCCTCGCCGGCATCGCCGGCATCATCGTCTCGCTAGGTGTGGCGGCGGACTCGTTCGTCATCTACTTCGAACGCCTCAAGGACGAGATCCGGGAGGGGCGCAGCCCGCGCAGCGCGGTACCCCGGGCGTGGGTCCGGGCCCGCCGGACGATCATCTCCGCCAACGCGATCACGATCATGTCGGCGCTGGTGCTCTACATCGTCTCGGTCGGCACGGTGAAGGGCTTCGCCTTCGCCCTGGGCCTGGCCACGGTGCTGGACCTGCTGGTGGTCTTCCTCTTCCGGCATCCGATCATGACGATGTTCGCCCGTACCAAGGCGTTCCTGTCCCCACGGGTCAGCGGCCTGGGCAGGGCACTGCCGGCCCGGTCGGAGCCGGCCCCGTCGTCCCGCAACCAGCGTGTCAAGGAGGCCTGAGATGGCTGAGACTGGTCTGGCAGCCCGCCTCTACCGAGGTGAGGCCGGCCTCAATATCGTCGGCCGGCGCAAGATGTGGTTCACCGTCGCCGCCGTGCTGGTGGTGATCGCGCTCGGCAGCGTCATCTTCCGGGGCTTCAGCCTGGGCATCGAGTTCGCCGGCGGCAACTCGTTCCAGGTGCCGACCAGCGTCGGCACCCTGGAGCAGGTGGAGGACCGGGCGGGTGAGGTGCTGACCACCGCCGGCGAGGGTGGCCGGGTGGTCACCACCCAGGAGGTCGGCGGGGGCGGCGGCGAGTTCTACGAGCTGCGTACCACCGAGCTCGACGCCGAGCAGGCCGAGGCGGTCCGGGTCGAGTTGGGTCAGGTGTTCAACATCGACCCGGCGGAGATCGCCAGCAACCGGGTCAGCGAGGCGTGGGGCAGCCAGGTGACCAACCGGGCCCTGCTCGGTCTGGTTATCTTCCTGGCCCTGGTGACGGTCTACCTGGTCCTGCGGTTCGAGTGGCAGATGGCCGTCGGGGCGATCTTCGCCCTGGTGATGAACCTGGTCCTCACCGCCGGGCTCTACTCGATCGTCGGGTTCGAGGTCACCCCGTCGACGATCATCGGATTCCTCACCATTCTGGGCTTCGCCCTGTACGACGTGGTGGTGGTCTTCGACAAGGTGCAGGAGAACACCAGAGGCATCACCGCGAACAACAACCAGACGTACGGCGAGGCGGCCAACCTGGCCGTCAACCAGAGCCTGATGCGGTCGATCAACACCTCGGTGGTCGCCCTGCTCCCGGTCGGCGGCATCCTGTTCATCGGTGCCGGCCTGCTCGGCGCGGGCACCCTGAAGGACCTCGGCCTGGTGCTCTTCGTCGGTATGGCGATGGCCTTCCTCACCTCGATCACGCTGGCCACCCCGCTGCTGGTGGTGCTGAAGAACCGCGACCCACGGATCCAGGCGCACAACAAGCGGGTGCTCGCCCGGCGGTCCACGGTCAGCCGGGGCGAGACCCCCGCCAAGACGGGTGGCACGCCCCGCCCGGTCGAGCGGGACGAGGAGCCGGTCACCGCGGAGGCCGGCGCGCTCGCCGGTGCCGCCGCGCCGAAGGTTGGCGCCCGGCCGACGGGCAAGCGATCCGGCGGTGCCCGGGGCGGGCGTCCCGGTGGCGGCAACCGTCCGGGCGGCGGAAAGCGGCGCTGAGGACGCCCGGGACGACCCGGTAGAAACAGGTACCGGCGGCGTCCTGCATGCTGTGCGAGCAGCGTGCGGGACGCCGCCGTCGTGTGGAAGGGAACTGGAACTGCCGTGACGGAGACCCACAGCACCGGGGTACGCGGGGACAGCGGGCCGGAGATAGCCCGGCTGGTGGCCAGCCGGGTGCTCGACGTGCCCGACTTCCCCAAGCCCGGCGTCATGTTCAAGGACCTGATGCCGTTGTTCGCCGACGGTGACGCCTTCCGGGACGTGATCGACGGGATCGTCACCTACCACGGGCGGGAGTCCTTCGACGCCGTGGTCGGCATCGAGGCGCGGGGGTTCGTGGTCGCCGCCGCGATCGCGTACGCCACCGGAGTCGGGGTGGTGCCGGTGCGTAAGGCCGGCAAGTTGCCCCGGCCGGCGTACGCCGCCTCCTACGAACTGGAGTACG
Source organism: Verrucosispora sp. WMMD573 (assembly GCF_027497175.1). Taxonomy (NCBI): domain Bacteria; kingdom Bacillati; phylum Actinomycetota; class Actinomycetes; order Micromonosporales; family Micromonosporaceae; genus Micromonospora; species Verrucosispora sp. WMMD573. The sequence continues at coordinate 3,615,911 of NZ_CP114901.1, forward strand.
GCGAGGCCACCCTCGAGGTACACCAGGACGCCTTCACCGCCGGACACCGCGTGCTGGTGGTCGACGACGTGCTCGCCACCGGCGGCACGGCGGCGGCCACGCTCGACCTGGTCGAGCGGGCGGGTGGCACGGTGGCGGGTTTCACCGTGCTGCTGGAGTTGTCGTTCCTCGGTGGGCGCGACCGACTGGCCCCGCGTCCCGTGCATGCCCTGTTGACCGTTTGAGACGTCGGCGGACCCGGCAAGGTCCGTCCGGCGGAGCGGCACGGCACCCCGGGTGGGGGTAGCATTGCCCATTGCTGACTGGGCGGTTACCCGCCTGTGCGGCGCTAGACCAGACCGGCCGGCGCACGGTCGGTGTCGTCCCGGCGAGCGGTGAGGAGGCCGGTGTCCCACGAGGTCGTTCCTCCGGTGGAGGGCACGGTGCACCCGACAGGTGACGCGGAGGGCACGCTGACCGACCGCAACGGCGCCGCACCGCCGCCGGGTGGCGGGTCCGCGGCACAGCAGACCGGTGGCCCGGCTCGTCCGGCCGCCGGCGGTCCGTCCGTCGGCGCCGGGGACGGTGCCGGCGAATCCTCGGCGGCCGGTGGTTTCGCCCTGTCCCATGCGCCCACCGGGCGGCGGGTCCGGGCACGGCTCGCCCGGTTCAACGCCCCATGGCAGTCCTCGCAGGTCAGCGAGGTGCTGGAGCCGCTTATCGCGTCGCATCGGGAGAATCACCCCAAGGCCGACGCGCGGCTGTTGCAGCGGGCCTTCGACACGGCGGCGCGTTGGCACTCCGGGCAGTACCGCAAGTCCGGCGACCCCTACATCACCCACCCGCTCGCGGTCGCGACCATCCTGGCGAACCTGGGCATGGACACCACCACCCTGGTCGCGGCGCTGCTGCACGACACCATCGAGGACACCGAGTACACCCTCGACCAGATGCGGTCCGACTTCGGTGGTGAGGTCGCCCTGCTGGTCGACGGGGTCACCAAGCTCGACAAGGTCAAGCTCGGTGACGCGGCGAAGGCCGAGACGATCCGCAAGATGGTCGTCGCCATGGCCAAGGACCCGCGGGTACTGGTGATCAAGCTGGCCGACCGGCTGCACAACATGCGGACGCTCACCTTCCTGCCGCGCCCGAAGCAGGAGCAGAAGGCGAAGGAGACGCTGGAGATCCTCGCCCCGCTGGCCCACCGGCTCGGTATGAACACGATCAAGTGGGAGCTGGAGGATCTGGCGTTCGGGACGTTGTTCCCGAAGCGGTTCGAGGAGATCAACCGGCTGATCGGGGAGCACCAGCCGCAGCGGGAGGCGTTGCTGCGGCAGGTGACGCAGAAGGTGCAGACCGACCTGAAGGCCGCCAAGATCAAGGCGGAGACCACCGGCCGGCCGAAGCACCTCTACTCGATCTACCAGAAGATGATCGTGCGGGGGCGCGACTTCAACGACATCTACGATCTGGTGGGTGTGCGGATCCTGGTCGACACGGTGCGGGACTGCTACGCGGCGCTGGGGGTGATCCACGCGAACTGGCAGCCGGTGCCGGGCCGGTTCAAGGACTACATCGCCATGCCGAAGTTCAACATGTACCAGTCGCTGCACACCACGGTGATCGGGCCGACCGGTAAGCCGGTGGAGATGCAGATCCGCACGTACGCGATGCACCGTACGGCGGAGTTCGGCATCGCGGCCCACTGGAAGTACAAGGAGCACAAGGGCACCCAGATCGTCGGCCCGCCGGCGCACATCGACGAGATGACCTGGCTGCGGCAGCTGCTGGACTGGCAGCGGGAGGCCGCGGACCCGAGCGAGTTCCTGGACGCGTTGCGGTTCGACCTGTCCAGCCAGGAGGTGTACGTCTTCACCCCGAAGGGTGACGTGATCCCGTTGCCGACGGGGTCGACGCCTGTGGACTTCGCGTACGCGGTGCACACCGAGGTGGGGCACAAGTGCATCGGGGCGCGGGTCAACGGCAAGCTGGTGCCGCTGGAGTCGACGCTGTCCAACGGCGACGTGATCGAGATCTTCACGTCGAAGTCCGACACGGCCGGTCCCACGCAGGACTGGCTCGGTTTCGTGAAGAGCCCCCGGGCGCGGACGAAGATCCGGCAGTACTTCAACAAGGAGCGCCGCGAGGAGGCAATCGAGGAGGGCAAGGACGCGATCGTCAAGGCGATGCGCAAGCAGGGCATGCCGTTGCAGCGGATGCTCACCTCCGACAACCTGATGGCCATCGCCCGGGACCTGCACCTGGCCGACGTGGCGTCGCTGTACGCCGCGGTCGGCGACAGCCAGGTCTCCGCCCAGTCGGTGGTGCAGAAGCTGATGGCCTCCTACGGCGGCGAGGAGGGCGCGGCGGAGGACATCGCCGAGACCGCCGTGGCCACCCGCCCGCCGCGCAGCCGCGCCTCCAGCCACGACCCGGGTGTGGTCGTACGCGGGGTCAGCGACGTGTGGATCAAGCTGGCCCGCTGCTGCACCCCGGTCCCGCCGGACTCGGTCTTCGGCTTCGTGACCCGTTCCGGCGGGGTGAGCGTGCACCGCGACGACTGCGCCAACGCGGAGGACCTACGCGCCCAGGGCGAGCGGGTGGTCGAGGTGAACTGGAAACTCACCTCCGCCTCGACGTTCCTGGTGGCGATCCAGGTGGAGGCGCTCGACCGGCACAAGCTGCTGGCGGACGTCACCCGGGTGCTCTCCGAGGAGCGGGTCAACATCCTCTCCGCCACCGTCACCACCACCCGCGACCGGGTGGCGGTGAGCCGGTTCAGCTTCGAGATGGCCGACCCCAAACACCTCGGCCACCTCCTCGCCGCCGTACGCAAGGTCGACGGCGTCTTCGACGCCTACCGCGTAACCTCCGGCGCCTAACCCACCCCACCCCCACCCGGCTCCAACACCCCCGGCCCCTTCCGCACCCTCGCGTTGATCATGAAGTTGTTGTCACCTCCCCGGCGTGTCACGGGCAACAACTTCATGATCAACCGAGTGGGGGGGTGGGGGTGGGGACGGGGGAGCGCCCGTTGGGGGTGACGGGTGGTTCGGGTCAGGCGTCGGTCATGGTGAGGTCGGTGATGATGACCTCCTTCTTGGGGTGGCCGCCGCCGGCCTGCTGGGCGAACGCACCGTCGTCACCGGCCGCCGCGACGTCCTTGACGATGTCCATCCCGCCGGTGATGGTGCCGAGAACTGTGTAGTTCGGGTCCAGCGGCGAGTCGCCGTACACGATGAAGAACTGGCTGCCGCTGCTGGACGGCTGGCCCGAGTTGGCCATCGCGATGACGCCCTCCGGGTACGGCGGTCGCTTGTCGGCCGGCAGGTTCTCCTCCGCCATGCGGTAGCTCGGGCCGCCGGTGCCGTCGGTCTCCCGCCAGCCCTCGCCGGTGGCGCTCGGGTCGCCGCACTGGAGCACCTTGATGCCCTCGGTCACCAGCCGGTGGCACTTGGTGTTGTCGAAGAAGTTCTGCTCGGCCAGGTGGGTGAAGCTGCCCGCCGTGCACGGCACCGCGGACCTGTCGACCCGGGCGGTGATCGGGCCGAGGTTCGTGGTGATCGTCATGGTCTGGACACCAGCCTTGCTCTGCTGGGTGTCCGGCAGCCCGACGTCCTTGACCTGCGGGGTGCGCTCGCCGTCGGGCAGCTCGACCCAGTCACACTGCACCGTGTTCGCGTCCTGGGCCGCGTTGTCGGTGCCGCTGTCGTCGCCGAGCACGTTGCTGGCGAGCCAGGCCGTGCCGGCGACCACCAGCAGCAGGACCACGCCGGCCCCGACGACCGCCTGCGTCTGGCGGCGCTTACGGGCCCGAGCGGCCCGCTCGGCCATCTCCTTCTCGAGCCGGGCGCGGGCCGCCGCGCGCTGCCGCTCTCTGGTGGACGTCACGCCTCGATCCTCCTGGACTGTATGTGGATGCCGCTGCGGTGGGGTGGGGCCCGGTTGCCGTGGTCAGCCGGCGCTGGCGCTGGCCTCAGGTGCCGCCGGACTCGGTGTGCCGGAGGACTCGGGACCCGGCGTGCCCGAGGGCGCCGGGTCGGCGGATGACGCCGGGTCCAGCACGGGTTCACCGACGGTCAGACTCTGGATGACCACGTCGTCATTCTCCGGCTTGACCTTCTCCCCGGCCCCATTGTCCACCGTCGGCAGGGCACCGATCTTCTCGACTACGTCGAGGCCCCCGGTGACCCGGCCGATGATCGGGAACTTCGGCTCGGCGGTGGTGAAATCCTCGAAGAAGATCAGGAACTGGCTGCCGTTGGCCCCGGGCGGGTTCGAGATCAGCGCGACCGTGCCCTTGGGGTACGTCGGTGGTTCGTCCGGGGACGGGCTCGGCTCCGGCGACGCCTCCGGGGCGGTCGGCACGTTCTCGTCGTAGAACGAGTACGCCGGGCCGCCCAGACCAGTGCCGCTGGGATCGCCGCAGCGCACCGCGCCGTCGGTGGTGATCTCGTGGCACTTGGTGTTGTCGTAGAACGACTGGCTGGCCAGATGGGCGATGCTGGCGGCGGCGCACGGGGCGCTGGCGAGGTCCAGCTCGACGGAGATCGGCGCACCCTGGTTGGTGGTGATCGTCATCGGCCGGGTGCCGGTGACCGGCAGCCCGGTGGTCGGGGGCTCGCCGACATCCTTGAGATTGGCGTTGCCGTCGGTGTTCTGCGGGGTCCAGAGGCAGACCTCGTCGGTCGCGGTGTCCTCGGTCGGCTCACTGTCGAACGCGCCGAGGGCCCACGCCGAGCCGGCGACGACCAGCACGAGGATCAGGGCGGTGCCGACACCGGCCTGGATGCGTCGGCGACGCCTGGCGGCGGCGGCCCGGCGGGCCAGTTGCCGGTCGAGCTTGGCCCGCGCCAGTTTGCGCTGCCGGTCCCTGCTGGAAGCCACCCGTGCTCCCCTTTCCTCTACCCTGGTCGTCACCCGGTGGTCGTGTACCTGTCGGGCGGCAGGTGTGCCACGCCACACGCCCGCCAGAGTGTACGGGTACCGGCTGGGAAAGTGGTGTACGAGGTCGGTGCCCTTCTACATCGGGATCCGTCAGTGCCGCACCCCGGGGGCCGGCGGGTGGGGCCGCGCGGCCGGCGACGCCGGTAGGCTGCCGGAGGAGACGACTCGACGGAAAGGGGAGCGGACGTGCTCGTGGCCGGCTTTCCCGCGGACGCCTTCGGCACCAACTGCTACGTGGTCGCCACCGCGCCGGGGGAACAGTGCGTGGTGGTCGACCCCGGCATCGGGGTGATCGACCGGCTCGACGCGCTGCTCGCCGAGCATCGTCTGCACCCGGCCGCGGTGCTGCTCACCCACGGCCACCTCGACCACACCTTCTCCGTGGCGCCGGTCTGCGGGGCGCGCGGTATCACCGCGTACGTGCATCCGGACGACCGGGAGCTGCTGGCGGATCCGACGAAGGCGCTGTCGATGGATCTGACGCAGCTCTTCGGTGGGCGCCTGCCGTACGCCGAGCCCGAGGACGTGGCCGAGTTGGCCGACGGCACGACGCTCGCCCTCGCCGGGCTGGAGATCACCGTCGACCATGCGCCCGGCCATACCGGCGGGTCGGTGCTCTTCCGGCTGCCCGGCGCCGGCTCGCCCTGGGAGGCGGAGCAGCTCTGCCTCTCCGGTGACGTGCTCTTCGCCGGCTCGATCGGCCGCACCGACCTGCCGGGCGGCAGCATGCCGACGATGATCACCAGCCTGCGGGACAAGATCCTCCCGTTGGCCGACGACACAGTCGTCCTGCCCGGCCACGGCCCCGCGACCACCATCGGCCGCGAACGCGCCACCAATCCGTACCTCGCCGAGGTGGCGGAGCTGGGCGGCGCGCGACCGGCGGCACCCACCCGCGGCCTGTAACGGTCGCGTCGAGACCTCACCGCGCGGATCGCGCGGGATCGCCAGCAGACTCTGCCGCGCAGCGCGCGGCTGCCGAGGGAGTACGTCATGAGCAAGCCCACGCCCATCTCCGGGTTCCCGGAGTGGACGCCGCCACAGCGAATGATCGAGCAATTCGTCCTGGACCGGATCCGGTCGACCTTCGAGCTGTACGGTTTCGCTCCGCTGGAGACCCGCGCCGTCGAGCCGCTGGACCAGCTGCTGCGCAAGGGGGATACCGGAAAGGAGGTCTACGTGATCCGGCGGCTGCACGGCGACCCGGAGGGCCCGACCGGTGACGACAGCCTCGGCCTGCACTTCGACCTGACCGTGCCGTTCGCCAGGTACGTGCTGGAGAACGCCGGCAAGCTGAACTTCCCGTTCCGCCGCTACCAGATCCAGAAGGTGTGGCGCGGTGAGCGTCCGCAGGAGGGGCGTTACCGGGAGTTCCTCCAGGCCGACATCGACATCGTCGACCGGGACACCCTCGCGGTGCACCACGAGGCGGAGATGCCGCTGGTCGTCGGCGACGCGCTGCGGTCGTTGCCGATCCCGCCGATCCGCATCCAGGTCAACAACCGCAAGATCTGTGAGGGCTTCTACCGGGGCATCGGCCTGACCGACCCGGAGGCGGCGCTGCGCGCCGTCGACAAGCTCGACAAGATCGGGTCGGCCGGAGTGGCGCAGCTGTTGGCCGACACGGCGGGGGCGAGCGAGGCGCAGGCCAAGGCATGCCTCGCGCTGGCCGAGATCAACGCGCCGGACGCCTCGTTCGCCGATGCGGTGCGCGCGCTCGGGGTGAGCCACCCGCTGCTCGACGAGGGGGTCGAGGAGCTGGTCCGGGTGGTGGAGACCGCCGCCGCGCACGCGCCGGGTCTCTGCGTGGCGGACCTGCGCATCGCCCGGGGTCTGGACTACTACACCGGCACCGTCTACGAGACGCAGCTGATCGGGTACGAGCGGTTCGGCTCGATCTGCTCCGGCGGTCGGTACGACAACCTGGCCAGCGCGGGCAACGCCCGCTTCCCCGGGGTGGGCATCTCGATCGGCGTGACCCGCCTGCTCGGGCTGCTCTTCGGCGCGGGCGCACTGTCCGTGTCGCGGGCGGTGCCCACCTGCGTGCTGGTCGCGGTGACCAACGAGGAACTGCGGGCGACCAGCGACTCCGTCGCCGGGGCGCTGCGGTCCCGGGGAATCCCGGCCGAGGTGTCGCCGAGCGCGGCGAAGTTCGGCAAGCAGATCCGGTACGCCGAGCGGCGTGGCATCCCGTACGTCTGGTTCCCGGGTACGGCCGGCAACCCCGACGAGGTCAAGGACATCCGCTCCGGCACGCAGGTGACCGCCGCGCCGGGGGAGTGGACGCCGCCTCGCGAGGATCTCAAGCCGCTGGTGAGCTGAGTCCGGTGCTGCCGTAACCGCTGAGATCGCTTTCCCGGTCCGGGGTGTCACACAGAGGCCGTACTGGCCGTGTGACACCCCGGTGTTCGTATGTGTCCTCCCTGTTACGGATTGCCGGTGGGTGAATTCGGGCATGGCGGGGTCTTGCTTACGATCTTAAATATGTGAATACTTTCCCTCGCTTGGCCATTTCCCCAGGTGGTCGAGCTGCCCCCGTCCCTGTCGACGTGACAGGGCCTCATCCCCCATATCGGGAGGCTGTTACATGCGACCCACGAGGTCAATGCTCCGCCGTGTCGTCACCATCGCCGCGGCCGGAACTCTGGTCGCCGGTGTGTTGGCCGGCACCCCCGCCCAGGCGGCACCCGGGAGCGTCTCGCCCGACGCCGCGACCGCGCTCGCCGACCGACTCGGTGACCGCGCCGCCGGCACCTACGCCGACGCCAGCGGCAAGATGGTCGTCGCCGTCACCGACGTCGTCGCCGCCCGCCAGGTGGCCGCCGCCGGCGGCACCCCCAAGGTCGTCAAGCGCGGCGCCGCGGAGCTGAACCGCGCCACCGCCGTGCTGGAGCGCTTCGCCAAGGTTCCCGGCACCGCCTGGTGGACCGACCCGGTCACCAACCAGGTCGTCATCTCCGTCGACCCCACCGTCACCGGGGCCAAGCTGGAGCAGGTGAAGGCCGCCGCCGCGCGCACCAACGGTGTGGTGCGTATCGAGGCCGAGGCCGCTCCGCTGAGCACCCTCATCTCCGGCGGTCAGGCGATCTACGCCGGCGGGGGCGGGCGTTGCTCGCTCGGCTTCAACGTGCGCAGCGGCAGCACGTACTACTTCCTGACCGCCGGGCACTGCACCAACATCTCGTCGAGCTGGTACAGCAACTCGGGTCAGACCTCGCTGCTGGGCACCCGCGCGGGCACCAGCTTCCCGGGCAACGACTACGGCATCGTCCGGCACAACAACTCGGGCAACGCGGCCGGCAACGTCTACCTCTACAACGGCAGCTACCGGGACATCACCGGTGCCGGTAACGCGTACGTCGGTCAGTCGGCGCAGCGCTCCGGCAGCACCACCGGCCTGCGCAGCGGCTCGGTGACCGCGCTCAACGCCACGGTCAACTACGCCGAGGGCTCGGTCTCCGGCCTGATCCGCACCAACATCTGCGCTCAGCCCGGTGACAGCGGCGGCTCGCTGTTCAGCGGCAGCACGGCGCTCGGCCTGACCTCCGGCGGCAGCGGCAACTGCTCCACCGGCGGCACCACCTACTTCCAGCCGGTCACCGAGGCGCTGAGCCGCTACGGCGTCAGCGTCTTCTGACCTGCCCACCTGGAGAATTTCCTCCGCCAGCGGGCCGCCGGATTCCTCCTCCGGCGGCCCGCACCGCTGTCCCGGATCACGCTCCTTCAACTACGGTCGACCAATGGTCGTACGACTCCTGGCGCAGTTGCGCGCGCCGATCTTCCTGGGCGGGCAGGTGCTGGCCTGGGTGCTGCTCGCCGTGGACGCGCGTCGTGAGTGGAGCGCCTCCTGGTTCGTCGGGCTCCTACTGGTGCTCGGTGTGCTCGCCGCGATACCCGCGGCGGTTGTCGATCTGCCGGAATTCCGGATGGTTGCCCTGGTCACCCAGACCATCGGCGCCGGCGTCGTCGCGCTGGCCCTGTACGACACGGCGGACAAGCGGGCGCTGTGGGCGTACGTCCTGGCCGCTATCGCCGCGGTGGCCCTGCCGTCGAGCCGGTCGGCCCTCGGGGCCCGGCCGGCGAGCCGGTCGGCGCTCGGTCGGGGCACCGTGATCGGCGTGGGGGCGGCGCTCCTGCTCACCATCGGCGCATCGGCTCCCGCCCTGGCCTGGAGTGGGGGGAAGCACGAGGTGATGGTGTGCGTGCGGCCGGAAGCATCCGTCGACCAGTTGACGCGCGACAGCCGCCGCCTCGACCCCGATCACGTCATCGCCGGCTTCGGGTTCGACGGGCCGCACAGCTCGTGCCTGGAGGTGCTGTTCGATCCCGGTGCCACCGCGGGCGACGCCGACGACGTGGCACGCCACTACTCCGTGGACCCGAGGGTCGTGTCGGTGCGCCGGACGCGCTGACGGAGTGTGCGGCCGTCACCGCAGGTGTCGACAGCGCCCTGGTCCGCGCACCCGGGGAACGCCGACGGGCGGGTGCTGACAGAATGCCGGGGAGTAGACGTAGGGCAAGACGAGGGAGACGCACGTCGTGATCCGTACCCATGACGCCGGCAGCCTGCGCGCGACGGACGCCGGCACCACGGTGACGCTCGCCGGGTGGGTGGCCCGCCGGCGAGACCACGGCGGTGTCATCTTCGTCGACCTGCGCGACGGCTCGGGCGTGGTGCAGGTGGTCCTCCGGGAGGAGGACGCGCACGCGCTGCGCAACGAGTACTGCGTCAAGGTAGTCGGCGAGGTCACCCGGCGGCCCGAGGGTAACGAGAACCCGGAGTTGCCCACCGGCGAGATCGAGGTGACGGCGGCCGAGCTGGAGGTGCTCTCCGAGGCCGCGCCGCTGCCGCTGCCGGTGGACGACCAGGTGGTGGCCGGGGACGACGTCCGGCTCAAGTATCGCTACCTCGACCTGCGTCGCGGCGTCCCGGCGCGCGCCATGCGGCTGCGGTCCCGCGCCAACCAGCTGGCCCGTACGGTGCTGCACGAGCGGGACTTCCTGGAGATCGAGACGCCGACGCTGACCCGGTCCACGCCGGAGGGCGCCCGCGACTTCCTGGTGCCGGTGCGTCTGCAGCCGGGCAGCTGGTACGCGCTGCCGCAGTCGCCGCAGCTGTTCAAGCAGTTGCTGATGGTCGGCGGGATGGAGCGTTACTACCAGATCGCCCGCTGCTACCGCGACGAGGACTTCCGGGCCGACCGGCAGCCGGAGTTCACCCAGTTGGACATCGAGATGTCCTTCGTCACCGAGGACGACGTGATCGACCTGGGTGAGGCGATCGTCGCCGCGCTCTGGGCGGAGCTGGCCGACCACGAGATCCCCCGGCCGATCCCACGGATCACCTGGCACGACGCGATGGCCCGGTACGGCTCGGACAAGCCGGACCTGCGCTACGGCGTCGAGCTGACCGAGCTGACCGACTACCTGCGCGGCACCACCTTCCGGGTGTTCGCCGGCGCGATCGACGCGGGCGGCTACGTGGGCGCGGTGGTCATGCCCGGCGGCGCGGCCCAGACCCGCAAGGAGCTGGACGGCTGGCAGGACTGGGCCAAGGCGCGCGGTGCCAAGGGCCTGGCGTACGTGGTGCTCGACGCCGAGACCGGCGAGGCACGCGGCCCGGTGGCGAAGAACCTGTCGGCCGAGCACCTGAACGGGCTGGCCGACGCGGTCGGCGCCAAGCCGGGCGACGCGATCTTCTTCGCCGCCAGCGGGGAGACCCGCGAGGCGCAGGAGCTGCTCGGCGCGGCCCGGATCGAGATCGCGCGGCGGGCCGGCCTGGTCGACGAGAGCGCCTGGGCGTTCTGCTGGGTGGTCGACGCGCCGATGTTCGAACGGACGTCGGACGAGAACGGCGCGGCGGGAGGCTGGACGGCGGTGCACCACCCGTTCACCTCGCCCAACGCGGAGTGGATGGACCGGTTCGAGGAGGCGCCGGACCGGGCCTTGGCGTACGCGTACGACATTGTCTGCAACGGCAACGAGATCGGCGGCGGTTCGATCCGTATCCACCGCCGTGACGTGCAGCAGCGGGTGTTCGACCTGCTCGGCATCAGCCCCGAGGAGGCCCAGGACAAGTTCGGCTTCCTGCTGGAGGCGTTCAGCTACGGCCCGCCCCCGCACGGCGGCATCGCGTTCGGCTGGGACCGGGTCTGCATGCTGCTCGCCGGGGCCGACTCGATCCGCGAGGTGATCGCCTTCCCGAAGACCCGGGGCGGCTTCGACCCCCTCACCGGCGCACCCACCCCGATCACCGCCCAGCAGCGCACCGAGGCCGGCATCGACGCCAAGCCCAAGCCCCAGCAGCCGCCCTCCCACGCCGGCACCGCCGGCCCCGCCGCCCCCGTAGCCGACCCCACCTGACCCACCCCGCCTCACCCTCCCGGCCCCTGCGCGGCCAGCCCGCCTCCTCGTCGATCATGAAGTTGTTGTCCCGTGGACCGGCGTGGCGTGACAACAAGTTCATGATCAACGGTGTGGGTGGCGGGTGAGGGAGGCGACGGTGCGGGTGCTGGTGGTGGGTGGGAGTGGGTTTCTGGGGCGGGAGGTTTGTCGGCTCGCGGTGCGGACCGGGTGGGTGGTGGTGGGGACGTGCCACTCCGGTGTGGTCGGGGTGCCAGGGGTCGAGGTGCGTCGGCTGGACGTGACCGACCGGGCCGCGGTGGTCGACCTGCTCGCGGCGGTACGCCCGGACGCCGTGGTCGCCACCCCCTACCGGTACGGCGACTGGGCGGTCACCGCCGACGGGGCGGCGCACGTGGCGGATGCCGCCGCGCGGGTGGGCGCCCGGTTGGTGCACATCTCCAGCGACGCTCTGCACGCCGGGCGACCCGAGGCGTACGCCGACGACGATCCGCCCACGCCGATCTTTCCGTACGGTGCGGCGAAGGCGGCTGCGGAGACGGCGGTGCGTGCGATCGACCCGGGTGCCGTGCTGGTGCGTACCTCGCTGATCCTCGGCGAGGGCAGCAAGCAGCTCCAGCTCTGCCGGGATGCGCTGGCCGGTCGGGCGACCCTGTTCACCGACGAGCTGCGCTGCCCGATCGATGTCGGCGACCTCGCCGCCGCCGCGCTCGAACTGGTGGACTCCGATGTCGCCGGACCGTTGAACGTGGCGGGCCCGGACGCGGTCAGCCGGGCGGAGCTGGGCCTGCTGGTGGCCCGCCGGGAGGGCATCGACCCGGCCGGCCTGAAGACCACCACCGGCGCCGCCGCCGGCGTGGTGCGCCCCACCGAGGTACGCCTCGACTCCTCCCGCGCCGCCGGCCTGCTCCGCACCCGGCTGCGCGGCGTCTCGGAGTTGCTCACCTGCTGAAGAGTCGCGCACGGCCGGTGCGGCTACTGCACACTTGCTATGCACAACACTTGTGCATAGCAAGTGTGCACAGCTAGTGTGCATTCATGGAGGATGCGTCCACAAACATCGAACCGAGCGTCGTGCACGTCGACGCACGGCAGATCCGGGCACTCGCCCACCCGCTGCGCGTCCAGCTGCTCGGCGCCCTGCGTATCGGTGGACCGGCGACCGCGACCGACCTGGCCGCCGAACTCGACACCAACACCGGCGCGACCAGCTACCACCTGCGTCACCTGGCCGAGGTCGGGTTGGTCGTCGAGGAGCCGGCCGAGGGCGTCGGGCGGCGGCGTTACTGGCGCGCCGCCCACGACATCAGCTCGTGGCAGCCCACCGACTTCGAGGACGACCCGCAGGCCCGGGACGCGGCGGACTGGGTGCAGCGCAGGCATTTTCAGTTCGTGGCCGAGTTCGCCCAGCGCTGGGTGGGTGTGCAGCACGACCGGCCGCGCGAGTGGCGTCAGGCCGTCGACTTCAGCGACGCACTGCTCACCCTCTCGCCCGCCCAGCTGCGCGCCCTCAACGACGAGTTGTCGGCGGTGATCAAGCGGTACCGTGACGCACCGGCCGGGCCCGACGCAGCGCAGGTCATCCTCTTCGTCGCCGGCTTTCCCCTGGTGCGGGACGCCCGATGAGGAGCACCCTCACCGTCACCCAGATCCGCCGCCGTTTCCTGGTTCTGCACGGCCTGCGTTGGCTACCGACCGGCCTGCTCATCCCGGTGGTGATCCTGCTGATGCAGGAGCGCGGCCTGAGCCTGACCCAGATCGGTCTGGCCGCCGCCGCGCAGGGGGTGGTGGTCCTCGCCCTGGAGCTGCCGACCGGTGGCTTTGCCGACGCGCTGGGCCGCAAGCCGGTGCTGGTGGTGGCGAACGTGGTCGGACTAGCCTCGCTGGCCCTCCTGGTGGTCGCCGACTCGTTGGCCCTGCTGGCCACCGTCTGGGCGATGCAGGGCGTGTTCCGCGCCCTGGACAGCGGCCCCCTCGAATCCTGGTACGTCGACTCCACCCTCGCCGTCGACCCCGAAGCCGCGTACGAGAAGGGTCTGGGCCAGGCCGGCATGGTCCTCGGCCTGTGCATGGCCGCTGGCGCGCTGCTCAGCGGCGGCCTGGTGGCTCTCGGCCCGGTGGGGCCGGTCAGCGCCCTCACCACGCCGGTCGTGGTGGCGCTCCTGTTGCAGGCGATCGCCCTGACGGGTCTGCTGGCACTGCTGGTGGAGCAGCGCCCGGCAGTCGGCACGGATGCCTTACGATCGTCGCTACGCGAGGCGCCGCGCATGGTCGGTGAGGCGTTCGGTCTGCTGCGTCGCTCCCGGGTGCTGCTCGCGTTGGTGACGGTCGAGCTGTTCTGGGGCTTCGGCATGGTCACTTTCGAGAACCTGTTGCCGGTCCGCCTGGCCGAGGTGGTGGGAGACACCGACCGGGCTGCCGCGCTGCTCGGCCCGGCCAGTACGGCGGCGTGGCTCGCCTCGGCCGGCGGTGCCGCTGCCACCCCACTGCTCCTCCGCTGGCTCGGTGCCGCGCCCGGTGCCGCCCTGCTACGGGTCGTGCAGGGGATCACGGTCGTCGGCATGGGGCTGCTCGCCGGCCCGGTCGGGGTGCTGGTCGCCTTCGTCGCTTGCTATGCCGTGCACGGCGCGTCGAACCCGCTGCACATGGGACTCCTGCATCGGCAGGTCGACGGCCCGTACCGGACCAGCGTGATCTCGGTGAACTCCATGATGGCCATGCCGGCTGCCGCCGTCGGCGCAGTGCTGCTCGGCTTCATCGGTGACCGGGCCGGGGTGAGCACCGCGATGCTCGTCGGTGCGGTCGCTCTGGCGGTCGCCGCACCGCTCTACCTGCCCGCCTGGCGGGCGGGCCGGGGTACCGGCCAGCCGAGGCGGGCCGCCGACCCGGCCGCCGACCCGGCCGCCGACCCGGCCGCCGACCCGGCCGCCGACCCGGCCGCCGGCCCAGCCGGCAGGATCGTCGGCGGTCCCACCGACGATCAGACGAAGCGGACCGAGGTGAGCGGCAACGTGTCGGCGTAGCCGAGTCGCCGGTAGAGCCGGATCGCCGTCACGTTGCTCGGGTAGACGCCCAGCGCCACCATGCCGTACCGGTCCAGCAGGACCCGGGTCATCCCGGCGGTGATCGCCGCACCGAGACCGCGCCCCCGGTGCCACGGCGCCACCGCCAGTCCGGCGAGGAAACCGACCTCGCCCCGGGTCCGGTCGGCGCCGCAGGCGACCAGCCGGTCACCGTCGCGGATGCCGTACCAGTCGCGCACCTGTGGACTGCCGGGGCGGGCGGTGCTGGTCGGGAACGCCTCGTCGATCAGCGCCGTCAGGGTTGGGTGGTCCGCCTCGGTCAGTCGTTCCATCCGCTCCTCGCCGGGCTGGGCCGGCGGCGTATCTGTCGTCCAGAGAAAATTCCAGTCCTCGTACCCGGCCACGGCCGGGCCGAGCGGCACCGGATCCGTACGGGGCAGGTGCAGCCACCGTCCGGCACCTAGCCTGCCTTCCCTGGCCAGCGTGCTGACCAGGTCGATCGCCGTGTCTGACGCGCCGATCACACCACCGACCGGCCCCTGCTCGACGGTGAGCAGCCAGCACACGGTCCCGGCGCGTCGCCAGCCCTGCGCCGGTTCGTGGATCGGCAGCGAGTGCCGCACGAAGGGATGGTGGCCCGTCGCGGCCAGGATGGCGTCCCGCCCATCAAGGGCCTCGTCGGCGTTGATCATCTCGTCAGCGTAAGCGGCGGGTGGGTAGGCGCCGCGTGATCCACCGTGGAGATTGGCGAGCCGACCGATCGGGTACATCCCGCGCCGACCTACTGGAACCCCCCCACCGGAGGAACGTCATGCTCGCCATCGCCGCGGCCGTCGTCTTCGGCTTCGCCCTGTTGCTTGACCTGCTGGACACCAAACTCGGCGCGCCGGACCTGTTCAACTGGAACACCCTGGTGCTGATCGGTCTGCTGCTGCTCTCGCTATACCTGGCCGGCGTCGGCCGGGGCCCGGGTGGCGGCGGTGGTCGCTGGTACCGCGGTCGCCGTCCGGGGCGCGGCTGACCGGAAACGACCACCCCGGGCTCGGCCGGCGGCGCGATTCCGGCGTTGTCGGCCGAGCCCGGTACTGTTCTCGTGATGGAGTCCGACGCCCTCTTCACCCTCGGTGAACCCGCCGCCGCACCCGGTACGCAGGCGGGTTCCGGTGGCGTCGGCGGCTTCAACCCGGCCGGGCCGGACGCGCCGCTGCCGGTCCGGATGCGCCCGGCCAGTCTGGACGAGCTGGTCGGCCAGGAACACCTGCTCGCCCCCGGTGCGCCGCTGCGGCAGCTGGTCGCCGGCAACGCGCCGATGTCGGTGATCCTCTGGGGGCCGCCGGGCAGCGGCAAGACCACGATCGCCCACCTGGTCGCCGCCGCCACGGACCGGCGGTTCGTCGCCATGTCCGCGCTGACCGCCGGGGTCAAGGACGTGCGTGCCGTGATCGACACGGCTCGGCGACAGCGGCGCTCGGGCGGCCCGCCGACGGTGCTCTTCATCGACGAGGTGCACCGGTTCAGCAAGACCCAGCAGGACTCGCTGCTCGCCGCGGTGGAGGACCGGACGGTCACGCTGCTGGCGGCCACCACCGAAAACCCGTACTTCTCGGTCATCTCCCCGTTGCTCTCGCGGTGCGTGCTGCTCACCCTCCGACCCCTCGACGACGACGCGGTACGCGGGCTGTTGCACCGTGCGCTCGTCGACGGGCGCGGGCTGGGCGGCGCGCTCACCCTCGCAGCCGAGGCGGAGGAACACCTGGTCCGGTTGGCCGGTGGGGACGTCCGTAAGGCGCTCACGGCACTTGAGGCGGCGGCCGCCTCGACGACCGCGCTGGGCAACGACCAGATCGACCTGGCCACCGCCGAACGCGCGGTGGACACCGCGGCCGTCCGCTACGACCGGGCGGGGGACGCCCACTACGACGTGACCAGCGCTTTCATCAAGAGCATGCGCGGTTCTGACGTGGATGCGGCACTGCACTGGCTGGCCCGGATGCTGGTCGCCGGGGAGGACGCCAGATTCATCGCGCGGCGGCTGGTCATCTTCGCCAGCGAGGACGTCGGCATGGCCGACCCGGCGGCACTCGGTGTGGCGACCGCCGCGGCCCACGCCGTGGAGTACGTCGGCCTGCCCGAGGCGCAGCTCAATCTCGCCCAGGCCGTCATCCACCTGGCCACCGCACCCAAGTCGAACTCGGCGACCACCGCCATCGGGGCGGCGATGGCCGACGTGCGCTCCGGCCGGGGCGGTCCGGTGCCCCGAGGGCTGCGCGACGCCCACTACTCCGGTGCCCGGGGCCTCGGGCACGGCATCGGCTACCGCTACCCACACGACGACCAGCGGGGCGTGGTCACCCAGCAGTACGCGCCCGACGACCTGGTCGGCACCGACTACTACCGGCCGAGTCAGCACGGCGCGGAGCGATCGGTGGCCGGCCGGCTGCCGTTGCTGCGCCGGATCGTCCGCGGGCTGTCCACCCCTGCCCGCACGGACGAGCCGGCAAGGGGCGGTCGGCCGGCCCGGCCGACGTCGTCCGGGGGGGACGATGACGACGGTCGTACGGCCACGACAGCCCAGGTGGCCGAAGAGGTCGGCGCGAGCGCCGACGGGAGGGGTCAACAGTGAAATCGTCGGACCGACCGGACGACAGCCCGGACGCGCGGCGCGGCAAGAATCGTCGCTGGGGTCGGGGTAGATCCGAGGCCGCCGCACCGGAGGAGTCGGGCGGCGGCGAGGATTTCGGCTGGATCGACGACCTGCGTTCGGCCAAGCAGCAGCGTGCCGAGCTGGGCCCCGATGGTGTCGCCGTCGAGCCTCCCGCCGCGGGACGCAGCGGTCCGGAGCGACCCGGTCAGCAGCCACCCGTGCGGCCCGGTCCCGCGCCGGTCAACCACCCGGGACCGGACGGTCCGGCAGCGCCGCCACCTGGCCGAGGCCCGGCCGAACCCCCGCGAGCGCGTCCCGTCGACGGCCCCTGGCCGGGTAATCCGGCTGCCCGTCCGCCGGCCCGCCCGCCCGGCGGGCGGCTGCCGGGTCCCCCGCCGTTCGCCGCCCGTCACGAGCCCAACGCACCGAACACCCCGCCGGCCGGTTGGCCGCAGCAGCCCGCAGCCGCCGGCCCGCCCACCCGGCGGCCACATCCTGGTGAGCCGGTTCCGGGTGACGGTCCCAGGCCGGTTCCGGAGGCAGGCCCGGTCTCCGGCGCACCGACCGTCCCGGGCTGGCCGTCCGGACCGGTGTCGGGTGCGCCCACCGGCTCAGTGCCGGGTCCGTCCGCAGGCCCCGTGTCGGGTCCGCCCGGACAGCGGCCCGTGCCCGGCGGCCGGCCGAACGCCGCGCCCGCCGGTCCGCGCCGCCTGCCCTCGGCCGAACCCGTCCCGGCATCGCCGGACACCACCCCCGGCTCGGCTGCACCCGGCATGGCACCCGCCGCCGGCCGGCCGGGTGGTGCACCGGCCGGCGGTCGGCGAGCCGGCCGTCGGCGGGCCGCCGAGCCGGAAGAGGAACGGCCGGTGGTGCCGCTGTCGGGCAATGCGCCACCGGTCCCCGGTGCTCCGTCCGGCCATCCGGCCGCTGGGCTTGCCCAGCCCACACCCGTCCGTGGCGGGGAGTCGGGCGCACCGACCGGCACCGACCGGGACCGCCGGACCGCACCCGGCGCGGTCGGCCCCGAGGGAACCGGCGACGTGGCGTCGGGGCGCCGGACGGCACCCGAATCGCAGCCGCCGTTCGGCCGCCGCCCTGCCGATGGGCCGGCCGAGCCACAGCGCACCCGCCGCGCGGCCGACGCGGAGGACACACCGACCCGGGGCCGGCGCGCGGCGGCCGAGGAGCCGTCCGGACGGCACGCGGTGGCGGGCGCCGCTACCGAAACTCCCGCCGGCGGTGTGCGGCCGGTCGAGGGCCGAGCCGGCCGACCGGAGCGGCCGTCTGACTGGCTCCGGCAGGCCGGACGACCGCACCACACCGACCCGGCGTTGCCCACGATCAGCAAGCGAGCCGGCGCACCGTCCGGCCGCGTGATCGGTACGCCCTCCGGCGGTACGCCGATGGTCGGCGACCGGCGTGGCACAGATGTCGGCCCGCCCGGTCGGCCGAACGCGGGTGCCGCACCGGCCGATGGACGCGGCGTCGAGCCGGGACCGGAACGCCCGGGTGCCGGGCCCGCCCGCCGCCACGACGGGCCACCGGCTGGACCGGGCCGCCCCACTCCGCCGGCCGGTCCTGCCCCGGATGGACCTGGGTCAACCGGTCGGGCCGGCACCCTGCCCCGGATCGGTGCCAACGGCCCGGCAGCCCGGCCCGACGGCCCGCCCCGCGGTGCGGGGCGTCCTGAGGGCCCGCCTGGGGCTCCGCCACGTGGTGCGGCCCGCCCCGAGGGTCCGCCCGTGGGTCCGCCGCCTGGTGTGGGGCGGCCCGGTGGTGCGCCTGGGGTTCCGCCGCGTGGTGCGGCCCGTCCGGATGGTCCGCCCGTGGGTCCGCCGCCTGGTGTGGGGCGGCCCGGTGGTGCGCCTGGGGTTCCGCCGCGTGGTGCGGCCCGCCCCGAGGGTCCGCCCGCGGGCCCGGCGCGTGGCGCGGCCCGGCCTGACGGCCCGGCCGGTCGCCCGGGCGACCCGCCGTCAGGCCCCGCCCGTGGCGCGGTCCGGCCCGATGCCGGCTCCGCCGGCGCTGACCCTGTCCGGGGTGTCGGCGCCGGTCCGATCGGTTCGCCGGTCGCGGCTCGCGCCGGCGCGTCGGCGCGACCGGACGACCGGCTGGCTGGCCGGGCCACGCCACCGCACCGCCATCCAGCGCGTCCCGAACCCTCCGGGGTGCCGCCGGTGCCCCCCGGGCGCGGCGGTGCGGCTCCGGCGGTGGCCCGCGCCGCGGCTGCCGTGGCGCCGGCCGATCCGACCGGGCATCCCGGGAAGCCGATGGCCCGACGTGCCGAGGTGCCGCCGGCCGCCGACGTCGACCGGCCCGAGGGCGACCAGACCGGCGAGGGTGGTGAGTCGCGCCGCCAGGCGCCAGGTTCCCCGCGGCTGCGCGCCGCCGTGCTGGTGCTGGCCAGCGTCCTGCTGCTCGGTGTGCTCCCCGCGTTCTTCGGGGTGCAGACGATGAACCGGGATCCGGTCTTCGCCTCGCTGGACGAACTGGAGGTGCCGTCCTGGGCCTCGGTCGAACCGGTCGACGACGTCAGCGGCAGCCAGTGGTGCCTGCTCGACTGTCGGTTGCGGGAACGCACCGCCACCTCCGACCGGTCGCCGGACGAGACGGCCCAGGCGTACGAGGCCGCGCTGACTCGCGACGGCTGGCAGCGGTGGACGCCCAACTACTGCCCGGAGCAGGAGGAGAAGGGCAGCTACACCTGCTGGCGGCGGGACGAGCTCACCCTCGACCTATGGGTACGGGAACGGACCTGCGTGCCGCCACCGGTGGACGGCGAGCCCGCGGTGGTGCCGGTTCCCGACCCGTCCACCGCGGCGCAGGAGTGCCCCGGATCGTTGGTGTCGGTGAAGGTGCGCAACGCGATCGACGACGAGCGGACGCGGCCACAGCCGAGCACCGATCCCTCGCTGACCGGTGAGGATCCCTTCCCGACACTTACCGACGACCCGTTGAGCGACCTGACGCCGTCACCACCGTCCTGAGCCGATCGTCATCACGGACGGTAGGGTCAGGTGCTGGTGGTGACCGGCCGTCGGCCGGGCACTCGACGTTGACGTGGGCGAGACGGTCGTGCGGGTCGGGGCGCTGCGCCCCGACGGCACAGTTTGAGGAGGACTGGCGTGGGCTTTTTGGAGGTCGCGGCGCTGATCGCGGCGATCGCGTTCGCGATGCTGGTGCTGATCCTGACGCTGCCCATCCTGCGGTTGCGGCACACCGTGGACGCCACCACCCGCATGATCAACGACCTCAACGACCGGACGGGTCCCCTGCTCGGTGACGTCAACACCACGGTACGCAACGTCAACGTGACGTTGGAGCAGGTGCAGACCTCGCTCGACGGGGTCAACCTCCAGTTGGCCAAGGTCGACACCATGACCGGTCACGCGCAGAACATCAGCGCCAACGTCGCCAACCTGGTCACCGTGGTCTCCGCCGCCGCGGCCAACCCGCTGGTCAAGGTCGCCGCGTTCGGGTACGGCGTACGCAAGGCCGCCGCCGCGCGCCGGCACGCCGAGACCGAGCGCGAGGTGCGGGACACCATCAAGGCTCAGCGGCGCGCCGCCCGGCGCGGGAACCGCTGACCCCGAGGGCACCCGGAGGTACGAGCATGAGGCGCCTGTTCTGGCTGGGTATCGGCCTGGCCGTCGGTGTCGTGGTGGTGCGCAAGGCGACCCGCGCCGCGCACGCGTACACCCCGGCCGGCATCGCCGACAACCTGTCGCAATCCGCTGGCGGACTGGTCGAGGAACTGCGTAGCTTCGTGGCGGACGTACGCGCCGGGATGGCCGAGCGGGAGCACGAGATCCACGAGGCGTTCGCCCAGGGCGAGGCGTTCGACGACCAGTTCGCCGAGCTGCGGGAGGACCCGCGGGTCGGCGACCGAGAGATCTTTCCGGAGGAACACCAGCGATGAAGACGGCGGAGATCAAGCGGCGGTATCTCGCCCACTTCGAGGCGAACGGTCACACCGTGGTGCCGTCCGCTCCGCTGCCCGCCATCAGCGACCCGAACCTGCTGTTCGTCAACGCCGGCATGGTGCAGTTCGTCCCCTACTTCCTGGGCCAGCAGACGCCGCCGTACCGGCGCGCGGTAAGTGTCCAGAAGTGCATCCGTACGCCGGACATCGACGAGGTCGGCAAGACCAGCCGGCACGGGACGTTCTTCCAGATGAACGGGAACTTCTCCTTCGGCGACTACTTCAAGGAAGGGGCGATCCCGCTCGCCTGGGAGCTGGCCACGAAGTCGGTCGAGGCCGGTGGGTTCGGGCTGGATCCGGAGCGGATCTGGGCGACGGTCTACCTCGACGACGACGAGGCGTACGACATCTGGCGTCGTACCGGGGTGCCCGACGAGCGCATCGTGCGCCGGGGTAAGAAGGACAACTTCTGGTCAATGGGCATCCCCGGGCCGTGCGGCCCGTGCTCCGAGCTGTACTACGACCGGGGGCCGGCCTACGGCGCCGAGGGCGGCCCGGAGGTCGACGAGGACCGGTACCTGGAGTTCTGGAACCTCGTGTTCATGCAGTTCGAGCGGGGTCCGGGCACCGACAAGGAGAACTTCCCGATCCTGGGTGAGCTGCCGGCGAAGAACATCGACACCGGCATGGGCCTGGAGCGGATGGCGTCGATCCTGCAGGGCGTCGACAACCTCTACGAGATCGACGAGGTCCGCCCGATCCTGGACCGCGCGGCCGAGCTGACCGGCAAGCGGTACGGCGCGCACTCGGGCCACGCCGCCAACCAGTCACACCCGGACGACGTGCGGCTGCGGGTGATCGCCGACCACGTGCGTACCGCGCTGATGCTCATCGGTGACGGGGTGACCCCGTCCAACGAGGGGCGTGGGTACGTGCTGCGGCGGATCATGCGGCGGGCGATCCGGTCGGTGCGGCTGCTCGGCTGGCAGGAGCGGGCGCTGCCGGAGCTGCTGCCGGTGGCCCGGGACTGCATGGCCCCGTCGTACCCGGAGCTGGCGGCGGACTTCGACCGGATCTCGGCATACGCGTACGCCGAGGAGGATGCGTTCCTGGCCACGTTGCGGGCCGGCACGACGATCCTCGACACCGCGATCACCGAGACGAGGTCGGCGGGGCGGCCGGCGCTCTCCGGAGACAAGGCGTTCCAGCTGCACGACACCTACGGCTTCCCGATCGACCTGACCCTGGAGATCGCCGCCGAGCAGGGGCTCACCGTCGACCAGGAGGGCTTCCGTCGGCTCATGGCCGACCAGCGGGCCCGCGCCAAGGCCGACGCGCAGGCGCGCAAGACCGGGCACACCGACCTGTCGGCGTACCGCTCGGTGCTCGACGCGGGCGGCCCGGTGACCTTCACCGGTTACACCGAGGTGTCCCGCGAGTCGACGGTCCGCGCGGTGCTCGGCACCGAGGGTCCGCGCGCGGCGGCCGTCGAGGGCGACACCATCGAGCTGGTGCTCGACACCACCCCGTTCTACGCCGAGGGCGGTGGTCAGCAGCCCGACCTCGGCATGATCACGGTGGGCGGCGGCCAAGTCGAGGTCCTCGACGTGCAGCAGCCGGTGCCGGGGCTGATCGTGCACCGGGCCCGGGTGCTGCGGGGCGAGGTGCGCGCGGGGGAGACCGGCTACGCCGAGATCGACACCAGTCGGCGGCGGGCGATCTCCCGGTCGCACACCGCCACCCACCTGGTGCACCAGACGATGCGTAACTTCCTCGGCGAGTCCGCCACCCAGGCCGGCTCGCTGAACGCCCCCGGTCGGCTGCGCTTCGACTTCAACACCGCCACCGGCGTGGCACCCAGCGTGCTGCGTGACGTGGAGCAGCAGGTCAACGAGGTGCTACTGGCCGACCTGGAGGTGCACGCGTTCGTCACCTCGCTGGAGGAGGCGCGGCGCATCGGTGCCATGGCGCTCTTCGGCGAGAAGTACGGCGAGCACGTCCGGGTGGTCGAGGTCGGTGACTACGCCCGCGAACTCTGCGGCGGCACCCACGTGGCCCGCTCCGGTCAGCTCGGTCTGGTCAAGATTCTTTCCGAGTCGTCGATCGGTTCCGGCGTACGTCGGGTCGAGGCGCTGGTCGGGATGGACGCGTTCAACTTCCTGGCCCGCGAACACCTGCTGGTGTCCCGCCTCGCCGAGCTGTACCGCGTCCCCTCCGAGCAGGTCGCCGACCGGGTCGAGCAGACGGTCACCCAGCTGCGCGACGCGGAGAAGGAGTTGGAGAAGCTGCGCGCGCAGCTGGTGCTCGGCGGCGCGGCGGCGCTCGCCGCCCAGGCCAAGGATGTGTCCGGGGTCGCCTACGTGGGCACCGAGGCGCCCGAGGGGGCGGCCGGCAACGACGTGCGCACCCTCGCCCAGGAGATCCGGGGCCGGATCGACGCGTCCCGGCCCGGGGTGGTCGCGGTGGCCGCCCGAGCCAACGGCAAGGCGTCGCTGGTGGTGGCGGTGAACCCGGCCGCCCGCAGCCGGGGCATCGCCGCGAACGAGCTGGTCAAGGCGGCGTTCTCGGGTCGTGGCGGCGGTAGCCCCGAGCTGGCCCAGGGCGGCGGGCTGCCCGAGTCGGAGGTGCCCCGACTGCTGCTCACGGTCGAGCGGGCGCTCGCCGACGCGTGAGTCGTCAGCGCAGCGCGTCAGGGTGGGTCGGCTCGGCCCGCCCTGACGCCTCTGTCGGGGCAGGTGACGCGGCGTGAGCGACTCACCCCGTGGGGTACGGCTCGGAGTGGACGTCGGGCAGGTCCGGATCGGGGTCTCCCGGTCCGATCCACACGGCGTTCTGGCCACCCCGCTGGTCACCCTCGCGCGGGAGCAGAACCCCAGGTCAGATGCGGTGCCGTCGGACGTCGCCGAACTCGCCGCGCTGGTCGCCGAGCACCAGGCCGTCGAGGTGGTGGTGGGCCTTCCGGTCAATCTGGCCGGCAAACATGGCCCGGCAGCGGAACACGTGAAGGCGTACGCTCGACAACTGGCCGATGTGATAAATCCTGTCCCGGTGACGCTCACCGACGAGAGGATGTCCACGGTCCTGGCGAGCCGTAGGCTTGCCGAGCGCGGTGTCCGGGGGAAGAGACAACGGGCGGTGGTCGACCAGGCCGCCGCGGTGGAAATTCTGCAGAGCTGGCTGGATGCGCAGCGGAGGCGGACGCAATGATGGACGAGCTGGACCTCGGGTTCGACGAGCAGGAGCGGGGGGAGAAGGGCAAGCACCGCCGGGGCCGCCGTAAGGGCGGCCGATCCGGTGGCGGGCGGGGCAAGACCGTCCTGGCCCTGCTGCTGGCCGTGCTGCTGCTCGGTGGCATCGGCGGAGGCGCCTTCTACGGCTTCGATCGGGTCCAGAGCTACTTCGTCACTCCTGACTACGACGGAGGCGGCACCGAGGAGGTGACCGTCCAGATCCCGCAGGGCGCGTTCCTCGCCGACATGGCCGTGGCGCTGTACGACGCCGGTGTGATCAAGAGCACCGAGGCGTTCATCGAGGCGGCCGACGAGAACTCCCGCAGCCGCAACGTCCAACCGGGGACGTACACGCTGCGCAAGCAGATGAGCGGTGAGCTGGCCCTGGCCGCGATGCTCGACCCGAAGAACCGGGTGGTCAACGGGCTCACCATCCCCGAGGGGCGGACCGCGAAGAGCATCTTCAAGCTGCTCAGCGACCACACCGAAATTCCGGTGAAGGAGTTCGAGACCGCCGCGAAGGACCCGGAGAAGCTCGGCGTGCCGGACTGGTGGTTCAAGCGGGAGGACGGCAAGAAGCCGAAGAAGTCGATCGAGGGCTTCCTCTTTCCGGACACCTACGAGATCCCGCCGGACGCCACCGCCGAGGCCATCCTCGGCCAGATGGTCGACCACTTCCTCACCGTCACCGGTGAGATGGAGTTCGCCGACCGGGTGCAGGAGGAGCGCGGCGGGATCAGCCCGTACGAGGCGCTGATCGTGGCGTCGCTGGCCCAGGCCGAGGCGGGCACCAAGAAGGACCTCGGCAAGGTCGCCCGGGTCGCCTACAACCGGGTGTACCGGGGCAACTTCGACTGTGGCTGCCTGGAGATGGACGTCACCGTCAACTACTACCTGGAGTTGACCGGGCAGAAGACGAAGACGTCCGGCCAGATGACCCAGAGCGACCTGGACAACCCGGATAATCCGTACAACCGCAAGCTGCGGGGCATGATCCCCACGCCGATCAACAATCCCGGCAAGGAAGCCCTGGAGGGGGCGATGGATCCGCCGGTCGGCGACTGGCTGTTCTTCGTGGCCGTCGACAAGGAGGGCAACTCCGCCTTCGCGGAGACCTACGAGGATCACCTGAAGAACGAGGCCAAGGCGCGGGAGGCCGGCATCATCTGATCGCTGCCGCGACCCCGTGACGGGCTAGAGACCCGGTCATCATCCGGGATCCGGCGGTTCAGGCCAGGTCGAGGGTGGTCGTGGACTCGATGGCGTCGATGGTGAAGCGCGCCGTGCGGTCGCCGACGGAGACGGTGTAGTCGCCGAGGAAGCCCTCAACGGTGACGGTGCCGTCCGCTCCGGTGCGCAGGTCCGTCGGTGACAGCCACCACTCGCCCTTGATGAGCGCTGCCAGGGCGTCGTACGCCGGCTTCGGGCTGCCGTCGGCGCGGACCAGTCCGGCGGGCGCGCCGAGCCAGGCACCCCGGTCGGTGAGCCCCCAGTAGTTGATCGACTGGACCGCCGGGTGGGCGAGCAGCGAACGGTAGTGCCGGACGATCTCCTCGGCCTGCCGCGCCTCGCCGTCGGGCGTGCTGGGCCAGTGCGG
The DNA here is from genome assembly GCF_027497175.1 of Verrucosispora sp. WMMD573. Taxonomy (NCBI): domain Bacteria; kingdom Bacillati; phylum Actinomycetota; class Actinomycetes; order Micromonosporales; family Micromonosporaceae; genus Micromonospora; species Verrucosispora sp. WMMD573. The sequence continues at coordinate 3,641,613 of NZ_CP114901.1, forward strand.
GATCTGGTAGTCGTTCAGGTCCTCGATCTCGGGCGGCATCAGGTGCCCGGAGACCAGGGTGGTCTCGGTCAGGTGCAGCGGCAGCCCGTACCGGGCGAACCGGTCGAGCATCTGTTGCATGTACTCCTCGCCCCGGTAGCCCTGGTGCATGTGGGTCTGCAAGCCGATCGCGTCGATGCGGACGCCGGCTTCGAGGACTCCCTCGATGAGGCATTCGTACGCCGAGCTGAGGTCGAAGTCGTTGAGCACCAGGGTGGCCGCCGGGTTGACCGCCCGGGCCTCCTCGAACGCCAACCGCACCAGGTGAATGCGTCCGCGTGCCCGGGCCAGCGGGGTGATCGCGTTGTCGCCGTTGTCGAAGACGGGCATGATCACCGCCTCGTTTATCGCGTCCCAGGTGTCGATCAGGCCGGCGAATCCACCGGCCAGGTCACGGACGCGGGCCCGCAGCAGCCCTTCCACCTCATCGAGGTCCAGATCGAGCAGCCACGACGGCTGCACGGTGTGCCAGACCAGCGGATGACCCTTGACGGTGACGCCCCGTTCGGCCAGCCACCGTGCCGTGGCGGTGAGACGTTCGGTGTCGGGCGCGCCGCGCCGTGGCTCGTAGCGACCCCAGTAGAACGGCAGGGTTGCGGTGTTGAACAGGGTCAGCCACAGCTCACCCAGCCGGCCCAGATCCAGGTGATCGGTCCCGCCGAAGCTCTCGACGTCTGTGGTCTCCGTCGGGCCGGGGCCGCCCACCAGTTTGACGAAGTCGAAACCGATGTTCCCGAAGGCGAAGGAGTGTCGGTCCTGCGCGACAGTCACCGCCCGGTCGGCGAGCGGCTGCCGGTCGACGCCTCGGACGGTGAGGGTGATCTCGCCCTTGCGGTGCCGCAGACTGCTGTCAGACATTGTTGGATGTTAGGCGACAGGTGCGCGTGCTGCTGAGGAGCGATGGTGGCTGAGCCAGGGAACGCGGCGTCAGGGCGTGCGGCGTCGGGGCGTGCGGCGTCAGAGCCGGCGGCGTTGGAGCGTGCGGCGTCAGGACGTGCGGCGGCGATCGAGGAGTCGGTGCACGGGACAGCGGCGCACCGGGCGGCGGTGCTGGGCAAGCCGATCGCTCATTCGCTCTCCCCGGTGATCCACAATGCCGGGTACGCCGCCGCCGGGTTGACCGGGTGGTCGTACACCCGGATCGAGTGTGCGGCGGCCGAGCTGCCGGCCCTGGTCGCCGGCCTGGGCCCGGAGTGGGCCGGGTTGTCGGTGACCATGCCGGGCAAGGAGGCGGCGCTCGCGGTGGCCGCCGAGGTGTCGCCGGTCGCCGCCGCCGTGGGTGCGGCCAACACGTTGGTACGCCGAACCGACGGCTCCTGGTACGCCGACAACACCGACGTCAGCGGCATGGTCGAGGTGCTGACCGAGGCGGGCGTACGCCCGGGTGCCACCGTCACCGTGCTCGGCGCGGGCGGCACCGCCCGGGCGGCCCTCGCGGCGGCGGCCCGGCTGCACGCGGCAGCAGTCACCGTGATCGCCCGCCGTCCGGCGGCGGTTGCCGAACTGGAACCGGTCGCGGCGGCGCTCGGCGTGACGATGATCGGCGCACCATGGCCGGTCGGGGCGTGGTCCGAGGCGTCGGGGCTGGCCGAAGTCGATGTGCTGATCTCTACCGTGCCGCAGGGGGCCGCCGACGAGCTGGCCGGCCGGGTGCCCTGGCGAGCCGGCACGGTCGTCTTCGATGCAATCTACGACCCGTGGCCGACCCCGCTGGCCGCCGCCGCCGAAGCTGCCGGCTGCCGGATCGTCTCCGGCCTCGACCTGCTGCTTGCCCAGGCGATCGGCCAGTTCGAGCAGTTCACCAACACACCCGCCCCCCGCCCGGCAATGGCCGCCGCCCTCACCGCCGCCCGGTCCGGTACCTGATCTCCCGCCGCCCGGTCGGGTACCTGATCTCCCGCCGCCCGGTCGGGTACCTGATCTCCCGCCGCCCGGTCGGGTACCTGATCTCCCGCCGCCCGGCGGCTCCATTCCGGCCTCGCTCAAGGTGACGGTACCCAACGCGGCGAGGCGGGCCGAGACCCTCGCCGCCCGCGAGCCGCCGCCCGCGAGCCGCCGCCCGCGAGCCGCCGCCCGCTCGCCGGCCACCGGTCGCCGCTCGCCCGCCGGCACCGCCCCGCGGTCCGCCTGCCCCGCCGTCCCCGCGGTCCGCCCGCTGGCACCGTCTGCCCCTCGTTCTCGCCCACTCGCCGCTCTGGGCGGGGCGATCCGCCGAGATCTTGGACATTTTCCGTTAACGAGGAACGGAAGATGTCCAAGATCTCATGTTCTGCGCTGCTTAATCGTGGTGGTCGGGGTGGCTAGGGGGTTGGCGGCGGGGCCAGGCTATGAAGCGGGTGAAGAGGGTGGCGGGGGCGGGGTGGGGGTGAGGGCGGGGTGGGGAGGCGTGGGGAGGCGTAGGGGTGTCTTAGGCGAGTTTTAAGACGCGCTTAGGTCCTGCCGTCATTCGCACGCTCCGTTGTGTACGCGGATACGCTGCTCAGCGTTATCGTCGAAGACACGAGGAGTATCCGTGACCAGTCGCGGACTGCACCGCATGATCCCGCGCCGTGGCGGCCGGCGTAAGGCCGTGATGCTCGGCGTCATCGGCACCACTGTGGTGGTGGGGATCGGCGCGACCATGGTGCCGCTGCTCGCCGATGACGGCCTGTCGATCGCGGTGGTGGCCGACACCACTGCCACGGCGGTGCCGCAGGACGGTGACAACAGCGTCAAGACGACGCTCGCGACGTGCCCCGCGCCCTGCGACGGCAACCCTCGTGGCTCCCGTGAGGCGGTGCTCACCTTCCTGGTCGCGAAGCTGCCGGCGAACGCGGTCAACGTACGGGCCACGCTGCGGGTACACGCCTGGCAGAAGCTCCAGGCGACGGTGACCGCGCACGAGTCCCGACTCGACGCCCGGGCGGCGCGTCCGATGCCGACGCCGCTGGGCGCGGCGCTGGACACGGTCGCCGGCGTCGCCAAGGGTTTCAACGAGTGGGACGTCTCGGGCCTGGTCAACGGTAACGGCATCTGGACCCTGTCGCTGGCGCAGACCGGGTTGGACACCCGCATCTACTGGGCCTCGGGCGAGAACAGCAACCCGGATCTGCGCCCGCGCCTGGCGATCAGCTATGACGGGGTGGGTATCCGGCCGCCATCGGCCTCACCCAGCGTCGTGCCGACGCCGTCGGCCACCGCCAGCCGTCCCCCGGCCTCACCGACCGCCTCACCCAGCGTGGGCCCGTCGCCCGCCCGACCCAGCCCCACCACCACGCCCCCGCCATCCGAGCCGGGCAAGTGCGGAACGGTCTCGGCGAAGCTGGTGCCCGGCTGCGGTGCCTGGTGGGGGATGTACTCGCCGACGAACGCCGCCGCCGGATGGGATCACGGCAAGGCCGTCAGCGACGTGGAGAAGCAGGTCGGGCGGAAGTTCGACATCGTCCACCGCTACCACGACTTCTCGAACACCGGTAGCAACGGCGCCTTCCCCGACGAGTTCCAGCAGCAGCAGATGCGCGAAGGCCGGCTCATGTTCTTCGCCTGGGAGAGCCGGGTCTTCTCCTCGGGTACGGTGCTGACCTGGAAGGACGTCTACAGCGGACGGTACGACGCGACGATCGACGCGGTCGCCGGGCGGATCCGGGCCATCGGCCAGCCGGTCTTCATCGGGTTCGACCACGAGCCGGAGGACGAGCCGGCCAAGGGTAGCGACGCGGACTTCGTCCGGGCCTGGCGGTACGTGCACGACCGGTTCGCCGACGCCAAGGCCGACAACGCCGTCTGGGTGTGGACGATGATGGGCTGGTCCGGTCACTACGACCGGTACGCCGGGCTCTATCCCGGTGACCGCTACGTCGACTGGGTGGCCTGGGACCCGTACAACTTCCATGTCTGCAACGGCAGCACGGTCTGGAAGAGCCCCAGCACCACCATCGGCTCCTTCTACCGGTGGCTCGACCAGAACGGCATCGGCGCGGGCAAGCCCCGGATGCTTGCCGAGTTCGGCACCAACATGAACGCCGCCGATCCGAACGCCAAGCGGCGCTGGTTCGAGGAGTTCCCGGCGGCACTGAAGGCCCATCCGAAGATCAAGGCGGCGGTCTACTTCAACTCGGCGGGCATGACGAAGACCACCAGCACCTGCAACATGATGATGAATCAGAACGCGGCGGCGGTGGCCGGGTTCACCACCGCCGGGCGGGACAGCTACCTGCGGCAGCCGACGGGAGGGAGCCGCTGAGTCGAGGTGAGTTGAGCCGCGGAAGCGGGCCGCCGCAGCGATTGTCGGAAATCCGACCGTCGCCGAGGTTGTCCGTTTCCTGATCCACCGTCCGCCCAATCGGCGGATGCCGCCCTCCAGCGTGGAGCGGGCACGCTACGTGCATTCTCGTCCACTCTGGAGGCGTAGCGTGCCCAGATACTCCTTGTCGTGGCGTTTCCCCCGTCGGCTTCGATTCCGGGCTGCGGCCGTCGCTCTGGTGGCCGTCGCCGCCGTACTGACCGTGCCCGCCGTGGCGGCCGCGGCCGTGGTGCCGGTACCCGAGCCGGCCACCCTGGTCTCGACCGATCCGGCCGACCAGACCCCGCACGCCCGCAACGGTGAGGCTCGCGCCTTCGCCGAGATCGGCAACACGGTCTACGTGGGCGGCAGTTTCACGCAGATCCGCCAGACGGCAACTTCGGCCTGGATCGCCCGCAGCTATCTCTTCGCGTACGACCGCACCACCGGGACGATCTCGACGGCCTTCCTGCCGGTGCTCGACGGCGCGGTCAACTCGCTCATCGCCGGCCCGGGCGGCACGCTGATCGTCGGTGGGGCCTTCAAGAACGTCAACGGCGTGTCCCGCAAGAACCTGGTGGCGCTCGAACCGTCGACCGGGATGATCATCGATAGCTGGGCCGGGCGATCCGACGGCGGCACCGTGCGTGACCTGGTGCTGCACGGCAACTGGCTCTACGTGGCCGGGGCCTTCAACTGGCTCAACGGCACCGCGCACTCCGGGCTCGGCCGGCTGGACGCGACGACTGGAGAGATCGATCCGACCTTCGACATCAACACCAGCGTCGGCCGGCACGGCACCAGCATGTACGCCTGGACCATCGACGTATCCCCGGACGGCGGCACGCTCGTCGTCGGCGGCAACTTCCTCTACGTCAACGACCTGCCGCGTAATCAGATCGCGCTGGTCGACCTGACGGGCACGCCGAGCGTCATCGACTGGAGCTCGGAGCGGTTCGTCGCGCCGTGCGCCAACCCGACGACGTTCGTGCACTACGTGCAGGACGTTCGCTTCGGCGGCGACGGCACCTGGTTCGTCGTCGGCACCAACGGCGGGTCGGGCTGGCCGAGCGCCTACTGCGACGCCCTGGTCCGATTCGAGACCGCCCACCGGGGGCCCAGCCAGGTCGCCACCTGGGTGAACTTCACCGGTAACGACACCATCACCTCGGTCGAGGTGGCCGACAACATCATCTACCTCGGCGGGCACTTCCGGTGGCTGAACAACCCGAACGCCAGCGACCGGGCCGGCAACGGCGCCATCGACCGGCTGGGCATCGCCGCGGTCACCCCGGCCACCGGCATGCCGGTGAACTGGAACCCGCGCCGCAGCGGTGGCTCCGACCTGCCCTCCGGCGCCAGCTCGTGGGGGTCGTCGGTGCCGGTGCTGTGGCGGGGCGCCGCCGGGCTCTACTTCGGACACAACTCGGACGGCATGGGCAACGAGTACCACGGCCGGCTCGGCGTGTTCCCGATCAGCGGTGGGCGCACGATCATCCCGAAGAACCCGCCCACGGGCAGCAGTGGCCACCTGCACCTGAACGTCGGTCCCGGTGAGGTGGCGAAGGTGCCGTTCGACGGCACCACCCTCGACGCCGCCAACGCCACCCCGGTCAGCCAGCCGAACTACACCGACGCGGGCGCGACCTGGCTGGTCGACGACCGGATCTACTGGTCCCACGTGGTCGCAGGGACACCGACCGGCAGCCGGATCGACGTGTCGCTGTTCAATGGCAACACGATCGGTGGGTCGTGGGAGGCGTCCGGCTACAACGACTGGTACAACCCGGCCCTGCTGACGGGTGCGTTCTACCTCGACGGTCGGCTGTACTACACCCGCAGCGGTGCCAACAACCTCTACTACCGCTACTTCGAGATCGACGGCAACTACCTGGGCGCCACCGAGTTCGTCCTGCCCACCACGGGCGTGACCTGGTCCGGGGTGCGCGGCATGGCCTGGGTGGACGGAAAGATCGTCCACGGGTCGACCAACGGGTCACTGCGCAGCGTGCCGTTCGACCCGACCCTGGCGCCCACCGCCGCGGTCGACGGCACCGCGTCGACGCTCATCGCGGCGGCGACGCCGGAGCTGACCTGGTCAACCGCGTCGATGTTCTTTTCGGTGCCCTAGCGTTCACCGTTCGTAACGAATCCTCGGTAGTTTGTTCACCTCGGGTCGGCGCGGGGAAACCCGCCGCCGACCCGAGAAAGGTGGGGAGGCTCGTTGTCCGGCATCCGTCGTGGACTCGTCGTGCGTACCGTCTTCGCGGTCAAGCGTGGCTGGTACCGGCTGCGCTACCCGCGCCTGCGACTGGGCGCGGGGGTGGAGATCCGTGGCCGGATCCGGCTGCGTCGCGGCGTACGGGTCAGCATCGGTGCGCACACCCGCGTGAACAAGCTGGTCCGCTTCGCCGGCCCCGGTGAGGTACGCGTCGGTGCCGACTGTCTGCTCAACGCGACCTGGATCGGCACCTGGACGTCGGTGACCATCGGCGACCGGTGCCTGCTGTCGGACTGCGAACTGCTCGACAACGACTTCCACAACCTGGCCCCCGATCGCCGTCACGACCCGCCCACGGCGGCCACCCGGGCGCCGATCACCGTCGAGGACAACGTCTGGATCGGCGCGCACGCGCTGGTGATGAAGGGGGTGCGGATCGGCCGGGACAGCGTCGTGGGCGCCGCGACGGTGGTCCGCGCCGACGTCCCGCCCGGGGTCGTGGTGATCGGCAATCCACAACAGATAGCGAAGAAGTTCAATGACTGATGCCGCGCCCAGCGCCTGGACCGGAGACGGCCCAGCCACCGCCTCGACGTCCCGCAGCGTCACCATCACAGACGTGGTGCGGGTGCCGCTGCACCGGATCCGGTTGGTAGCGGCGGTGGCCCTCTGTGGACTGCTCGCCGCGGTCGGCTACGTGCTGGTGGCGCCGGCCTCGGTGACGGCGAGCGCGGTGGTGGCGGTCCGGCCGGTGGTCACCGACGCCTTCACGCCCAGCGGCGCCGCCGCCGACCGGGCGGTGAACATGAACGTGGAGAGCGGGATCGCCACCGGCACCGAGGTCGTCGGCAAGCTGGCCGCGACCTTCGACTCCGACCAGCGCACGGTACGCGACGCTCTTGAGGTCGAGGTGCCGGCCGGTGGCCAGATCCTGCGCTTCATCTACCAGGCCGGCGACGCCGAACGAGCGGTGGCGGGTGCCAACCTGGCCGCGCAGAGCTACCTGGACATCCGGCGCGGAATGTACGAGACGCAGCGCGAGGAGATGTTGCGCTCGTACGACGAGAGCATCGAGAAGATCGTCGCCCAGCGCAACGCCGTGCAGCGCCGGATCAACAACGCCCGGGACACCGCCGCCGCCGAAGCCGCCGTGGCCGAACTCGGCGGCATCAACAACCAGCTCACCCAGCTCAGCTCCGCCCGTACGGAGATCGCCGCGGTCGACGTGAATCCGGGCTGGGTCACCCGCAGCGCCGAGCAGGCGTTGGCCACCACCGCCGGCAGCTCGTCGATGCTGCTCGCCGGTGGGCTGCTCGGTGGGGCCGTGATCGGTCTGGTACTCGCCTTCCTGTGGGAGTCGGCCGACCGGCGTATCCGCAGCGTGGCCGATGCGCGGGACAGCACCGGCCTGCCGCTGCTGGGCACCGTCCGCCGCGCCCGGCTACGCGGCCGGGCCGTCGACGCCGACATCCGCTACGTGGCGATGGCCGTCGCCGAACGGGTACGCGAGCCCGCCCGGGTCGCCGTGGTGACCGCCCGGGAGGACGCCACCGCGATCACCGCCGGGCTCGCGGTCGCCCTCGCCGTGGCCGGGCGGGAGGTGTTCGTGGCCGACGACAGCGGCCGGATCGACCGGCTGCGGGCCACGGTGCTCACCGACCGGGGCCGGTTGCCGGCGGCCATCGACCCGGCCCGGCCCGCCGTGCCCAAGCCCCGCACCGCCCCCACGGACACCGATGACGGTCCCACCGAGGTCATCGCCCGGCGTCCCTCCCCACATCCGATCGGCGCCCGTCCCTCGACCGACCCGGAGGCCACCCTCACCCTGCCCCGGGTCGCCAAGACCACCAGCCGTACCGACAACGGACGGGCGAGCGGCGACGAGCAGGTGGCGGTGGGTGCCGGCAGCGTGCGGTTCGGCACCTGGCGGCAGGGCGCCGACAAGCGTCTCGTGCTCTACAACGCCCCGCCCGCCGAGGCCGACGAGCGGGGCGTTGCGGTGGCCCGGCAGGGCACTGCCGTGGTCGTCGTCGAACGGGACCGCACCCGCCAGGCCGACCTGCGGCGGCTCGCCGAGCGGCTGCGGGCGGCCGGGGTCAACCCGCTCGGGTTCGTGCTGTGTCGCAGCGGGCGGAGCTGAGGCGTGCCGGTCACCCACGCCCCGGCGACCACCGAGCCGCCCCTACCGGCCGGCGCCGCCACCCGACCTCCGCCGGTTGTGCCGCCCCGCCTGCCGCTGTGGCCGTTGGCGGTGATGTTCGGGCTGGTCCCGCTCTGGTGGGTGGTAGGCGCCTTCTACCTCGGCTGGCCGGTGCTGGGTGCCCTGCTGTTCACCCTGCTGGCCACCCGGGGCCGGGTGCCGCTGCCGCCCGGCGCGGGGATCTGGCTGCTGTTCCTGGCCCTCGTGATGGTCAGCGCGACCCGGCTGGCGTCCCCAACTTCGCTGCCGACCTTCGTGCTGCGCCTGGCGTTCTACCTCACCGCGCTGGTCGTCGCGGTCTACGTCTACACCGTCGTCCGGGAGCGCCCCGACCAGGCCGCCGTGCTGGTGCCGCTGTGCGCGTTCTGGTTCGGGCTGGTCGCGCTGGGCTGGCTCGGCGTGCTGGTGCCACGGCTGGAACTGACCACCCCGGTCGAGACGCTGCTGCCGTCGGGTGTGTCCGGGGTGCCGTTCATCAGCGACATGGTCCACCTGACCACCGCGGAATACAGCGCCAGGTCACTCAACCCGATCTACCGGCCGGCGGCCCCGTACGCGTACACCAACAACTACGGCAGCGCGTACGCGATGACGTTGCCGTGCGTGGTCGCGTACACCATGCTGCGTCGGCGCGGCCTGCTGCGCTGGGCGTTGCTGGCGTCGCTGCCGGTGTCGCTGGTCCCGGCGTTCCTCACGCTCAACCGGGCGATGTTCCTCAGCCTCGGTGTGGGCCTGGCCGTGCTCGGGGTGCGAGCGGCGCTGCGCGGCAACACCCGGGTGGCCGCCTCCATCGGCGGCATGGTGGTGCTCGGTGGCATCGCCAGCCTGTTCATCCCGGTGGCCGAGCTGATCGGTAATCGGGTCGAGTCCAGTGACACCAACACCGACCGGCTGTCGCTCTACAGCGAGGTGCTGCGCCGGGTGGGTGACTCGCCCTGGCTGGGCTACGGAGCGCCGATGGAGGTGGACACCGTGACCGCCGACGCGCCGATCGGCACCCAGGGGCAGCTGTGGATGGTGTTGTTCAGCCACGGCGTACCGGCCCTGCTGTGCTTCCTGGCCTGGTTCGTCGTCGCCGCGCTGATCTGCGCCCGGGCCACCTCGGCGGCTGGTCAGTGGCTCTCCGTCGTCCCGGTGATCTGCCTGGTGCAGGTCCCCTTCTACGGGATGGCCAACCAGAACCTCGCGGTGGCCTTCTTCGCGGTGGCCTTCGCGCTCGCGCTCTGCGAACGCGAACGCCGCATCCCGCCGGGCGGGATGCCGCGGCGGACGGCGGTGGTGCGGGCATGACGGCGACCACCAGCCCACCGACGGGAGACGGCCCCGGGGGTACGCCGAGCACCCTCGCGGCGCCGGTGGACGGCGCGGCCGAGACCCGGCGCAGCACCCGCAGCGGCGTGGCCGGGCTGCTCGGCGCGGCGACCAGCGGGCTGTTCGGCTTCCTGCTCGCGGTCGTCATCACCCGTGGCTACGGCACCACCGGAGCGGGCGCGTTCTTCGCCGCGATCGGCGTGGTGACCGTCGCCGCCGCGATCTGCACCCTCGGCGCGGAGACCGGTCTGATCTGGGCGCTGCCCCGGCGGCGGGCCGGCGACGGCGCCCGGGTGCTGCCGGTCGCCCTGACCCCACCGTTGCTGTTCGCCGTGCTGGTCGCGGCGGGTGGTGCGGTTGTCGCCGGGCCGCTCGCCGGCCGGCTGCTGGGCCCGGCGGGCGGGCCGTTGCTGGTGGTGACCTTCGCGGCGGTACCCGTGGTGGTCGCGATGAACCTGCTGCTGGCCGTCGTGCGCTGCGTACGCCCGATGCGGTCCTACGTCTCGGTGCAGTTCCTGCTGCTGCCGATCGCCCGTCCGCTGCTGGTCGGCGCGGCAGTGCTCGCCGGTGGCGGGCTGCTGGCGGGGATGAGCGGGTGGCTGGTGCCGGCCGCCGTGGCGCTGCTGGTGTGCCTGATCCTGGTGGCCGGGCCGCTCGGGATCGGCGCGGGCGCCCGGCTGCGTCCGCAACCCGGTGACTGGTCCACGTTCTGGCGGTTCGCGCTGCCCCGCGCCGCCTCGGCGGCGATCGACGCGGGCAGCATGTGGATCGGCGTGCTGCTCACCTCGGCCCTGGCCGGCCCGGCCGACGCCGGTGTCTTCGGTGCCGTCGGCCGCTACGTCCTCGCCGGCCAACTTGCGATGCAGGGGCTGCGGGTGGCCGTCGCCCCGCAACTGTCCCGGCTGCTGGGCCGGGGGGAGCGGGCCGCCGCCGCTGCCGTGCACCGGCAGTTGACCGGCTGGGGGCTGGTGCTCTCCTGGCCGGTGTACCTGCTGCTCGCCGCCTTCGCGCCGGCGTTCCTGGCGCTGTTCGGCCCCGAGTTCACCGCCGGCGCCGCCGCGATGACGGTGCTCGCCGTGGCGATGCTCGTCAACACCGGGGTCGGCAACGTGCAGAGCCTGCTGCTGATGGGCGGGCGCAGCGGCCTGCACCTGGCCGCGGCGCTGGCCGGGCTGCTGGTCACCGTCGGCGGCGGGCTGGCGCTGATCCCCGCCCACGGGGCGACCGGCGCGGCGATCGCCTGGGCCGCCGGCATCGTGACCGAGAACCTCTGCGCGGCCACCTTCGCCCGGCTGGTGGTGCGCCAACCTCTGGTGGACGCCCGGATGCTGGCCGCGGCGGCGGTCACCGTGGCCGGGGTCGGGCTGGCGGCGGTGGCCGGGCTGGCGGTGGCCGGCAGGGGCATCGCCGGACTGGTGCTCGCGGTGGTCACACTCGCCACCGTCTGCGTCGGCTTGTTGACGTTGCCCCGGGTGCGACGCGGCATCCGGGTGACCATGGTGCAGATCCGTGGCGGGTCGCCGGCCGGCGACCCGCCACGGACATCGAAGGGCAGGTGAGTTCGTCGTGTCGTCCATTCGCGACCGGGTGAAGCAGTTGGTGCCGACCCAGGTGACGAACCGGGTACGGGAAAGCCTCGTCGACTACGGGGTACGCACCAGCGACCGCCGGCCGTTGCCGGACTTCCTCATCATCGGCACCAAGCGCGGCGGCACCACCTCGCTGTGGAACTACCTGATCCAGCATCCGCTGGTGCCCCGGCTCTTTCCCGCCTGGAACACGAAGTCCGCGCACTACTTCGAGGAGCACTGGAACCGCGGCGAGGCGTGGTACCGCTCGCATTTCCCGACGTTGCGGCAGCGGGAGACACTGGAGCACCGCCACGGCGGCCCGGTCCGCGTCGGTGAGGCCGCCCCGCTGTACATGTTCCACCCGCTGGCCGCCGAGCGGGTGTCCGCGCTGATGCCCTCGGTGCGGCTGATCGTGCTGCTCCGCGACCCGGTGGAACGGGCCTACTCGCACTGGAAGGAGCGGCGGACCAACGGCGTGGAGCCGCTCGACTTCGCCGCCGCACTGGCCGCCGAGGCGCAGCGCACGGCAGGGGAGCGGGAACGGCTGATCGCCGAACCCAACCACTTCAGCGAGCCCTACGACTGGTACACCTACCGGGCACGGGGCCGGTACCTGGAGCACCTGCAACCGTGGCTGGAGCGCTTCGACCGCAGCCAGATCCTCTTCCTGCCCAGCGAGGAGCTGTACGCCGACGCCCGGGCGACCTACCAGCGCACCCTGGACTTCCTCGGCCTCCCGCCGTTCGACCTGCCCAACTTCAAGGTCTACAACGACCGGCGGTCCGCGCCCCTGGAGCCGGCGCTGCGCGCCGAGCTGACCGCGTACTACCGCCCGCACAACGAGGCGTTGCGGCAGCGGCTGGGGTTGCGGCTCGACTGGCCGGACCGGGTCGCGTGACCGCCTCGGCCACCATCACGGGCGATCCCCGCAGCCGGGACGACGGGCTGGGCTGGGTCACCCGGGCGGTCTTCTCCGACGCCCGGGTCGCGGTGACCGTGGACGCCGAGCCGCCGGCCGGGCACACCGTCGTGGCCCGGTACGCGGTGGTGCCCTCGGTGGCGCGGGCCCGCTTCCTGCTGCCGATGGGCTCACCCCGGGTCGCGGCGGCGGCGCTGCTGTCGTACAACGCCCTGCGCCCGGCGAAGCTGCGGGCGGCGCGGGCGGTGCTCGGCGTGGCGGCGCGGGCCGGCGCGGTGGACCGGGCTCCCTTTCCGACGCTGACCGTGGCGCTGCCGGTCGGCCTCGACCCGGCGGAGGTGCTGCTCGCCGCGCGGGTCGGTGCCGAACTCGGCGCGCCGGTACACGCGGCCTGCGGGGTGCGTCCACCGGATCCGAACCACAAGCCGACGCTGCAACTGTTCGACGGCCGGGGCGAGCCGCGCGGGTACGCGAAGATCGGCTGGAACGACGCGACGCGGGCGCTGGTCACCGCCGAGGCCGCAGCGCTACGGGAGGTCGCCGGGCTGGCCGGGACGGCCGGACACCCCGGCACCACCCGCCTGCTCACCGAGTTCGCCTGGGCCGGGCAGACGGTGGCGGTGGTCGAGCCGCTGCCGGCGCGTATCCGTGGGGTGCCGGTCGACACGCCGCCCGACCTGGCGGCGCTGCTCGCGGTGGCCCGGCGGGGTGGCCCACCGGCGGCGGCCCGGCCCCTGGCCGGCTCACCGTTCCTGGCCCGGCTGACCGCGCAGGCGCGGCGCGCCGCCGAAACCGTCGGCGACCGTGCGCCGGCCGCCGTCGCCGACCTGGCCCGCCGGCACGGTGACGTCGCCGTCGAGTTCGGCCACTGGCACGGCGACTGGGTGCCGTGGAACCTCGGCCGGCACGAGGGGAAACTCATCGCCTGGGACTGGGAGCACAGCGGACCGGAGGTACCCGTCGGCTTCGACCTGGCCCACGACGCGTTCCAACGCGCGCTCGTGGCGCGCGGCGAACCGGCCGCCGAGGCGGCCCGGCAGGTCGACACCTGGCTCAACCGGCACGGCGACGCGCTGGGGTTGGACCGGGCCCGGCAGCGGCTGGTTGCCGATGCCTACCTGGTGGAGATGTGGCTGCGCACCTGGCGGCTGGCCGACGCCGGCGCCGGCTGGAACCCGGCGCTGCATCCCGCCCTGCTGGACACCATTCAGGACCGACACAGCTGACCGACACGTCAAGCGGACTTGTGGGGAGTCACGTGGACAACACCAACAATGGAGCCGACCAGCAGCCGGTGCTGCTGCTGGTCGGGTCGAGCGGAGGGCACCTGGCGCAGTTGCTCGCCCTGCGGCCCTGGTACGAAACCTGGCGACGGTGCTGGGTCACCTTCGACACGCCGGAGGCGCTGTCGCTGCTGGCCGGGGAGGACGTCGTTCCGGCGTACCATCCCACCACCCGCCACCTGGGCAACCTGCTGCGCAACGCGTGGCTGGCCGGCCAGGTGCTGCGTCGGCGGCGGGTCGCCGCGGTGGTCACCACCGGCGCGGGTGTGGCGGTGCCGTTCGTCGTGTTCGCCCGGCTGCGCCGCATCCCGACCGTCTACATCGAGGTCTACGACCGGATCGACACACCGACGCTTACCGCCCGGCTGTGCCGCCCGTTCCTGTCGGCGATGCTCGTGCAGTGGGAGGAGCAGCGCCGCCAGTACCCGGAGGCCACCGTCGTGGGAACGCTGCTGTGAGCGGCGACGCGCCCGGCGACGGGCACCGGGCCACGCCGGTACGGCCCCGCCCGGTCCCCGAGGAACCGACGGTACGCGTGCCGGAGCCGCGCGAGCCGCGCACCGACGGCCGGCCGCAGGTGCTGGTGGCCGTCGGCACCGACAAACATCCGTTCGACCGGCTGGTCGACTGGCTGCGCGAATGGCACGACGAGGTTGCCGGTGAGGTTCGGTTGACCGTGCAGCACGGCCACACCCGGGCGGATGACCTGCGCGACGCGGTGCCGTTCCTCGGCCACGCCGAGTTGCAGGCGGCGATGGCCCAGGTCGACCTGGTCGTCTGCCACGGTGGGCCGGCCACCATCCTGGAGGCCCGCCGGCACGGACACCTGCCGATCGTGGTGCCCCGCGACCCGACCCGTGGCGAGCACGTCGACGACCACCAGCTGTTGTTCGCCCGCCGGCTCGGCGCGGCCGGCCTGGTGGCGCTCTGCGAGTCCCGGCAGGAGCTGCTGGACACGCTGGCCACCGGTCTCGCCGACCGGGACCGGTTCACCGTCGCCGTGGACGCCGGTGCCGCCGACGGGCGGCGGGCCGCGGTGCGGCGGGTGGGAGTGATCGTCGAGGACCTGGTGGCCGCCGCCGCGCAGCGGCACCACCGACCCTGGTGGCGGCCGTGGGGTGGACCCGGCCCGAACGGAAGGCGGAAGCCGTGACCCCGTACCCGAGCGTGAGCGCCGTGGTGCCCACCCGCGACCGGCCGGAGCTGCTGCGGGCCGCGGTACGCGCCATCGTCGCCCAGGACTACCCGGGGCCGGTCGAGGTGGTCGTCGTCTACGACCAGTCCGAACCGGACCCGACCCTGGCGGACCTGTCCGCACCGGACCGGCCGGTGCGGGTGATCACCAACGCGCGCACGCCGGGCCTGGCCGGCGCCCGTAACACCGGCACCGTGGCCGCCACCGGTGAGCTGGTCGCCTTCTGCGACGACGACGACGAGTGGCTGCCCGGCAAGCTGCGCGCCCAGGTCGACGCCCTGAACGCGGTGCCCGGCGCCGAGTTCGTCAGCTGCGGCATCCGGGTCAGCTACGACGGGCACACCGTCGAGCGGGTGCTGGACCGGGACTCGATCAGCCTGGCCGAGTTGCTGCGGGACCGGATGACCGAGCTGCACCCGTCGACCTTCGTCATCCGGGCGGCGGCGTTACGGGACGGCTTCGGGCTGGTCGACGAGGAGATCCCGGGCAGCTACGCCGAGGACTACGAGTTCCTGCTCCGGGCCGCCCGCAGCGCACCACTTGTCAACCTGCGCACCCCGTACGTGGTGGTGCGCTGGCACAAGCGGTCGTACTTCGCCCAGCGATGGGACACCATCTCCGAGGCGTTGCAGTGGCTGCTGGACCGCTATCCCGAGTTCGCCAGCCAACCGGCCGGGCAGGCCCGGGTCACCGGGCAGATCGCCTTCGCCCGCGCCGCGTCGGGAGACTCCCGGGGCGCGGTGCGCTGGGCCCGGCGGACGATCCGGCGCAACCCGCGCGAACCCCGGGCCTACCTGGCGCTGGCCGTCGCCGGGCGGGTGGTCCGCGCCGACACGGTGCTGCGCACCCTGCACCGACGCGGTCGGGGCATCTGACCGCCCACCGTGCCTCCGCCGCCCACGCCGGGTCGCGCTGGCTCGCGCCGGGGCGCGGGCGGCGCGTCCGCAGGGCGGGACGCGGCGGGCGGCGCGGGGCGGCGGACACCGGGCGTGACAGACTCATGGCTGTGTTGCGCTGGTTGACCGCAGGGGAATCGCATGGACCCGCTCTCGTCGCGTTGCTGGAGGGGGTGCCGGCCGGTGTCGAGGTGACCACCACCGAGATCGCCGGCGAGCTGGCCCGCCGCCGGCTCGGCTACGGCCGGGGTGCCCGGATGGCGTTCGAGCAGGACGAGATCGAGATCATCGGTGGCCTGCGGCACGGCGTGACCCTGGGCAGCCCGGTCGCCGTCCGGGTCGGCAACTCCGAGTGGCCCAAGTGGCGCACCGTGATGGCCGCCGACCCGGTCGACCCCGACGAGTTGGCCCGGCAGGCCCGCAACGCGCCGCTGACCCGTCCCCGGCCCGGCCACGCCGACCTGGCCGGCATGCAGAAGTACGGCCACACCGACGCCCGGCCGATCCTGGAGCGGGCCAGCGCGCGGGAGACCGCTGCCCGGGTCGCCGTCGGCACGGTGGCCAAGGCGCTGGTCAAGCAGGCCGTGGGCATCGAGATCGTCTCGCACGTGGTCGAGCTCGGCCCGGTCGCCGTCAAACCGGGGCTGCGGCCACGGCCGGAGGACGCCGAGCGCATCGACGCCGACCCGCTGCGCTGCCTCGACCCGGAGGCCAGCGCCCGGATGGTCGCCGAGGTCGACGCCGCGAAGAAGGCCGCCGACACCCTCGGTGGCGTGGTCGAGGTGCTGGCGTACGGAGTACCGCCCGGTCTGGGCAGCCATGTGCAGTGGGACCGCAAGCTCGACGCCCGGCTGGCCACCGCGTTGATGTCGATCCAGGCGATCAAGGGTGTGGAGATCGGCGACGGCTGGCAGCAGGCCCGGTCCCGGGGCTCCGAGGCGCACGACGAGATCATGCCCACCGCCACCGGCGTACGCCGGGTCACCGACCGGGCCGGCGGCCTGGAGGGCGGCATCACCACAGGTGAGCCGCTGCGGGTGAAGGCGGCGATGAAGCCGATCTCCTCGCTGAACCGGGCCCTGGCCACGGTGGACGTCACCACCGGGGAGCCGGCCACCGCCATCAACCAGCGTTCCGACGTCTGCGCGGTGCCGGCCGCCGCCGTGGTCGCCGAGGCGATGGTGGCGCTGGTGCTGGCGGAGGCGGTGGTGGAGAAGTTCGGCGGTGACTCGGTCGCCGAGATGCGCCGCAACCTGTCCGCCTACCTCGACGCGCTGGTGATCCGGTGACCGGTCTGGTCCGGCCGGTCTGTGTGCTGGTCGGGGCGCCCGGCTCGGGCAAGACCACCGTCGGGCAGGGCCTGGCGGAAGCACTCGGCGTCGAGTTCCGCGACACCGACGCCGACATCGAGCGCCTGGCGGGCAAGCCGATCCCGGAGATCTTCCTCGACGAGGGGGAGGCGCACTTCCGTACCCTCGAACGGGCGGCCCTGGCCGCGGCGCTGGCCTCCTGCACCGGCGTGCTCGCCCTCGGCGGCGGCGCGGTGCTTGCCGAGGAGAACCGGGCCGCCCTGGTCGGTCACCGAGTGGTGCACCTCTCCGTCGAGCTGCCGGACGCGGTGAAGCGGGTGGGTCTCGGCGTCGGGCGGCCGCTGCTGTCGATCAACCCCCGGGCCACCCTCAAACACCTGATGGACCAGCGCCGACCGCTGTACGCCGAGGTCGCCACCGACACGGTGGTCACCGACGGCCGCACCCCCGAGGAGATCGTCGCCGAGATCGTCGCCCTGCTGGGCAAGCCCGGCTAGGCCGCGGCGCACGACTCCCGGGCGCTGACCTTTCCCCGCCAGAGTCAGCTCTCCTTCCTGGTCATCAGCGTGATTCCGAGCAGCGGATGCTGCCATCGCTGCACGACGCGGTAATCAGCCTCGATCTTTTCGCGTTTGCCGGCGGCCATGTCCTTGAGCGGGTCGAGAGAGTTGTCGGCGCGGATGACCCAGATCCGAGGCGGAACGCCGAGGCAGGTGGCGTCGGGACACTCGGCGGCGAGGAACCGGCCGTTGCTGCGTTGCGGGGCGGTCCGCAGTACATCGTGCGGACGGGGCTCCGGCAGGTATCGCTCGTAGATGTCTCGTGGCGACCACGGAATGCTGTAGTGGGTGTCAGGAAAGACAGCGACGTCGCCGGACTGGTAGCGCGGACTGATGATCGGCGCGATGCGTAGGGAAGCCTGACTGTGCCCAGCCTCGCCGCGTACGGTGACGTGGCCGGGGTAGGCGAGGATGGCGGCCAGGCCGATGGCTGCGGCGGCGTGGGCGCGTCCGAACCGAATGAGAGCGGCCGCGGCGAGCACCGCCATCGCCGGCAGGACGACGAGGACGTAGCGGGCGGCCCAGACAGGCAACTGAGTGCCGGCGACGAAGAGGACGCCCATCGGTACGAAGGCCGCAGCAGCGACGACCACCCGTTGCGGGGTGCGGCGGACGCCGAGGACGGCGAGGGTCAGGACGAGTCCGCCGATGGCGGCGGAGAGGAAGATCCGTTCGGGGATGATCGGCAGGGAGCGCAGGGTGATGAGGCCGATCCAGGACACCTGGGCGGTCTGCCCCGAGCCCCACACCGACAGGGTCGCTGCGGGCAGGACACCTACTGCGGCCGCCACCGCCCACCGTCGGGTGACCCGCCAGGAGGAACCGCCGTACCGCAGCTGCCACCAGGCGATCGCTGCGGCGTGCCCGGCGAGCATGAGCAGACCGTTGAGGGGGTGGATCAGTCCGGTGATTCCGACGGCGGTGGCGTAGCCGACGAGATCGCCACGGCCCGGCCGGTCGACAAGACGGGTCAGATACAGCAGCGCGACGGCGGCCCCGAGGATCACGAACGAGTATCCGCGGGCCTCCTGAGCGTACCGGGAGGTGACCGGGAGTACTGCGAAGACCAACCCGGCGACCAGGCCGAGCCGGGCACCACCGAGCCGATGGCCCAACGCGGTGACCACCAGGGTCGCGACCGTGATCGCCACGACCGATGGCAGACGCAATGCGACGGTGGAGGTGCCAACCACGTCGGTGTAGACCTTCATCAGGACGTAGTACGGCGTGAGAACGGCGTCCACCGAACCTGAGAGCTGCCACAGTTGGGACCAGGACAGCCGCACCGCACCCCAGGTGGCCAACTCGTCCGCCCACAGCGCCGGACGGGTCAGCCGCCACAGCCCCAGCGCCGCCACCACCAGGGCGGGGAACGTCACTGCAAGGAGTCGTAACCGACCCTTCCCGCCAGCTGTCGAATGCGGAGCCGGTGACCTCGCTGGTCTCGGATTGTCGCCCTGCCCTGATGGGCCATCGGTTTCGATGGTGCCCGGCACCATCCAATTGGTAGTGATGGCACACTCCCTTATGGATTCCGTCCAAACCGTCCCAGGAGACTGCGGTCGAATGGCGCGGAGGAAGCGTCACGCCCCACCGTCGGTGAACATCAGGATGCTTCTGGGTGTCGGAGGTGCGGCCCCAGGTCGTGCCGCAGCCGCGGGTGGTGCGCGCGGATGCCCGCCGAAAACCCCTCCTGGCCGGTGGCAGGACACCTGCTGTCCACTTGACGTCTATCGAAATCCTTCCTCGTATCGATATCTTGCGTGCTCTGCATGATCGCGGTGGGTCGCGAAGCGACTCGCCTGAGTTACGGGGGATGTTCGTGCGCAGACGTGTGGGTGCTTGGACCGGTGCTGTGGTGATGGCTGTGGTTGCGGTGGGACTGTCGGCCGGTGGGCCTGCTTTCGCGATCGCGGGAGCAGAGGCGGTGACGGATTCCCGGTACCCGTTCGTCGGGAAGGTCTACTTCGGCGAGACGCGCAGTTGTACAGCGGTGTTGGTCGATGCTAGGTGGATTGCCACGGGGAAGGCGTGCTTCAGCGACGGGGGAGCAGGCGTCGTAGCGGGCGTTTCGGCGGAGCCGGCGACAGTGGTGTTCGGACGGGTGGACCTCACGCGGGTCACGGGGCACCGACTGGCCGTCGTATCGGTGGTGCCGCACCCGGACCGAAACCTCGCGTTGGGGGAACTGTCCGGGCCGGTCAAGGACATCACGCCGATCGCGGTCGGCGCAGCGCCGGTGGCGGGCGAGGTGCTGCGGGTGGCGGGTTTCGGTCGGACCGCTACCGAGTGGGTTCCGGATCGAATGCACACGGACACCGTTGCGGTGGGTGCCGTGAGCGGCACATCGTTCACGGTCACCGGGACCTCGCCGGGTGTCTCCCTGTGCAAGGGAGACGCCGGTGGCCCGGCCTTCCGGGAGGTGCAGGGGCGGTTTGAGTTGGTGGGGATCAACGACGTGTCGTGGCAGAAGGGATGTCTCGGCGAGACCGAAACCCGGGACGGCGCGATCGAAACACGAGCCGACGACCTCGGCGAGTGGATCCGCGGCAACGTCACCCTTCAACCACACGACCTGCGGGAACCGGTGGTGGGCGAGTTCAATCGCGACGGTGTCCCGGATCTGCTCGCCGCGGACAGCGCCGGTCAACTCTGGCTCTACCCGGGGACGGGGATCCCCCGAGTGTGGGGTGCGCGGATCCAGGTTGCCTCGGGGTGGGGTGGCTATCGGGATCTGGTGGTGGGTCGGATTGACCGGGATGGCTATGACGACGTGGCGGTTGTGGAGTCGGCTACCGGGAGGTTGTGGCTGTTTCCGGGTGCTGCGGCCGGTGGTGGGTTCGGTGCGCGGGTGCAGATTGGTTCTGGGTGGACCGATATGCGTGATCTGGCGATCGGTCGGGTCAATCGGGACGGGTACGACGATCTGATCGCGGTGGAAAGTTCGACTCAGCGGTTGTTGATGTGGTCGGGTCGGTCCGCTGGTGGTCAGTTCAATGCGTCGGTGCAGATCGGTTCTGGTTGGGGTTGTTGTCAGCAGGTGACGTTGGGGCGGTTCAACGGTGACGAGTACGACGATCTGTTGACCGTGCAGACCGCCACGGGCAGGTTGTTGATCTATGCCGGTAACGCCGCTGGCACCACGTTCGACGCCGGCGTCGACACCGGCACTGGCGCGACGTGGAACAGCTACTCCTACTTGGCCGCTGGGCGCGACCCGATCAGCGGGCGGGACAGCCTGATTGCGGTCGATGCGCCAACCGGTCAGACGTGGTTGCACACTCGGCTCGACAACGGCGGATGGGCGCCTCGGGTGATGCCGGACGGCAGGGTCTGGTCACCCAGGCCGTACGAACTCAGCAACCTGGTGACGGGCGAGTTCACCCGCGACGCTCACACCGACATCCTCGGGGTCGACGCCAACGGCATCGCCTGGCTGTATCCCGGAACTACCGGACACGGCTGGGGCGCCCGGATCCAGGTTGCCTCGGGGTGGGGTGGCTATCGGGATCTGGTGGTGGGTCGGATTGACCGGGATGGCTATGACGACGTGGCGGTTGTGGAGTCGGCTACCGGGAGGTTGTGGCTGTTTCCGGGTGCTGCGGCCGGTGGTGGGTTCGGTGCGCGGGTGCAGATTGGTTCTGGGTGGACCGGTATGCGTGATCTGGCGATCGGTCGGGTCAATCGGGACGGGTACGACGATCTGATCGCGGTGGAGAGTTCGACTCAGCGGTTGTTGATGTGGTCGGGTCGGTCCGCTGGTGGTCAGTTCAATGCGTCGGTGCAGATCGGTTCTGGTTGGGGTTGTTGTCAGCAGGTGACGTTGGGGCGGTTCAACGGTGACGAGTACGACGATCTGTTGACCGTGCAGACCGCCACGGGCAGGTTGTTGATCTATGCCGGTAACGCCGCTGGCACCACGTTCGACGCCGGCGTCGACACCGGTGCCGGCACGAACTGGGCGAACCACATCGAACTGACCGCGATCCGGCCCGCCGGCGACATTAGGCACAGCCTTCTGAGTAAGGACCCGACGGGAGCGCTGCTGTTGCACCCCACCCGCTACTACGGCGGCCACGACTGGGCCGTCCCCATCAGGTTTGGGCCACGGGTCGGCGCAGTTAGCTTCGGTGTGGCAGCAGCGCTCGTCGGAATTGCGGTGGCAGCCGGTACGGACGTCCCGACCGAGAACAATGGCGGCTCGATCGTGGAAGACTTTTCCTACCCTGGAGCGGGGACCATCCTCGCTGAGCAGAACATCGAACTGATTTCCGGTGATGGGCACATCGTGCTTGCCAACTGCGCCATGCCGCCGACCGGTGACATCGGGCTGCTCGAAGTCTGGACGACGGACGAGATCGGCCAGGGTGGCATCGGTCGGATCTGTTTCGATGTGCTAGGACCGGTCGGGCGCCTGGATCTCCGCGTGCCAGCGGTCTATGAGGTCCGCGGCGACGGGCGGCGACAGGGAGCTGGGCACAACGGCACCGCGACGGTGACCACCGATGACGGCGTTGTGACCACCAAGGATCTCGACCCGTCCGGCAGCATCCAGTTCGGCATCGGTGAGGGTGAAGACAGAGAGCCCACCACCCTCCTCCAATTGACCATTAAACCCTAGGGCTTTTGCGGGGCATTGTGCTCCTGCCGGAACACCTCTCATACGGGGCTAAGGAGTGATCGTGCAGTCCGGTGTCTACTCGCGCGTGCCTGGAATCCGTCGGCAACGGGACCTCTTATGGCGGGGCCCGATGACCGGGCTGATGGTGTTGGCCCTGTTGGTTGGTCTGCTGCCGGGCAAACCGGCGCGGGCGGACGATCCCCCGCCCCTGCCAGCCGATCGGGCACCGGTGGTGCAGGCCTGGCTCAATGGCGGTGTGAAGGTGCGGGCTGCGGCCGAATCAGCCCTGCTCGGTCCGGATGATCAGGTCCGGGCGTTCCTGAACGAGGGCTGGGCGCAGGCGCAGCGACTGGACGAGCGCGACGCGGTCGTAGCGGTGATTGCCGAGGCCGGACCTGCCGTGAGGGCGGCGGCTCAGCAGGCGCTGGACGCGTTCGACGCCGGAGACGTAAACGCCCTGTCGGCCTTCTTGAACGCCGGGTGGCAGCAGGCGGCGAGCACCGATACCCGGGTGCAGGTCAACCAGTTGATGGCGGCTGGTGGGGATCAGGTCAAGGCGGCTGCGCAGCAGGCGTTGGATTCGTCGGATCCAGCGGTGTGGCGTGAATTCCTCGACGCGGGATGGCAGTCACGATGGCTGATCGATCAGCGGGTGCGGGTCAACCAGGCGATGGCCACCGGTGGACCGCAGGTGAAGGCGGCTGGACAGCGGGCCCTCGACGCGGGGACGCCTGAGGCACTCGAGTCGTTCCTGGACCATGGGTGGGCCGTCGCGGCCGCCCGGGATCAGGAGGCCGAGACCCTGACCGCGCTGTACGCGCAGGCGCAGGCGCAGGGGGAACTGGCGGAGCAGGAAACCCAGCGGGCCAAGAACGAGGCGGCCCGGGCGAAGGAGGCCGCTGCGGCGGCTCGGGTGGCGGCGGACAAGGCCGCTGCTGCGACGGCAGCGGCGCGGCACGACACGGCAGAGGCGGCGGCGCAGGCGAAGCGCGCCGCCGTCGCGGCGCAGAAGGCGGCGGCCGCCGCGAAGGTGGCAGTACAGGCGGCAGCGTCGGCAAACCGGGCGGCGCGGGCGGCCGCCGCGGCGGCCCAGCGTGCGGCGTCGGCAGCGTCGCAGGCGGAGCGGGCTGCGGCCAAGGCATACAACGCGGCGGCGCAGGCGGCAACAGACGCGTCCAAGGCGGACGCGGCGCGGGTGACCGCTCAGGAGGCTCGGGACAACGCGAAGCTGTCGCGTGACTTCGCCACCACCGCTCATCTGGCCGGGCAGGCGATCCAGGCCGGCCTGGAAGCCATCGACGCGGCCGTATCGGCAGCGAACCAGGCAAAACTTGCCGCGGACGCAAACGATGATGCGACCCGGTACGCCAACGAGGCGGGCGCTAACGCCTCGGCGGCGGTGGCAGCGGCCAGGCAGGCGCGGGCGGACGCGGATCGGGCGCTCCGCGCGGCGAACGCCGCGCAGACCTACCTTCAGGCGGCGGCCAAGGCCGCGTTCGCCGCACGAGATGCGGCCAATCGGGCGGCCGAGCGGGCTGAGCAGGCAGCGGCCGCCGCGATCGATGCGGCGAACCACGCCGGTGACGCGGCGCAGGCGGCGAGGCGGTCGAGTGAGGCCGCCAACGCGGCGACCGTCGCGGCGCAGGCGGCCGTGGAGACGGCCGGTCAGGCGATCGAGGTGTACGACGCGGCCCGGGCGGCGGACGCGGAGCGTCTCGCAGTGGTAAAGGACCAGGGTGTCGAGGCGGCTCGGCAGGCCAACGCACAGTACGAGCAGGCGCAGCTGGCGGCCAGGTGGGACGCGCTGCAGACCGAGCAGCGCGATGCGGAGACCAATCAGCTCATCGCCGAGGTGCTGAACCCGGCGACTGACCCTGTGGCTGCGTTGGGCAAGGCCCGCAAGGTCGCGTTGAACCTCTCACTCGCGTCTGGGGTGTGGACCCGGCAGGCGGCGATGGCTGCGCTGGGCGGCAGCGATGTACAGGTCTTGGAGTTCGTACGCTCGGGAATCGCCGAAGCTGCTGGCCAGGATGACCGGGTCGCGGTCGGAAACTTGGCGGTCACCGACAACATCGCGCTGCGCGACGCCGCGCTGGCGGCGCTGAACAGCACTGACGCCGCGGTTTCGGAATTTCTGCGGACACAGAACTACCCCGGCCGCTACATACAGGATCGTGTCAGGGTCAACCAGATCCTGGCCGGAGCGAAGACCTCCGGGGACAGTCATCTGGCTCAGAAGGCGCAGGAGGCGCTGGACTCGGGGGACGGGCAGAAGCTGCGGGAGTTCCTCGCCGTCGGGCAGTACACCGCCGCGGTGATCGGGCAGCGAGTGCGGGTCAACGCAATCATGGCCAGCGCGGACAGCGGTCCGGAGGTCAAGGCCGCTGCGCAGATCGCGTTGGACGGACCTCCGCCGGGAATCGTCCAGTTCCTTGAGGAGGGCCGGCACGCCGCAGCCGAGCGGGACCAGGACGCCGCCGCACATCTGGCGGTCGTGGCGAGCCTGGTGGAGCGGATCAACGGAACCGCCCAGACCGCAGTGCAGAACGCGATGGAGGCGCAGAAGGTAGCGGCTCAGGCCCGCAACGACGCGGCGGCGGCGGCTAACTATGCCAGCCAGGCGGCCAAGGCGGCACAGGACGCGGCCAATTTCGCGGCGAAGGCCGCACAGTACGCCAACCAGGCCAACGCGTCGGCGGAGAGGGCCGCCGCTTCGGTCAAAACAGCCAAGGAAGCAGCCACCCGCGCATCCGTCTCGGCGCGCAGCGCGATCCGGTCTGCATCCTGGGCTGTCCTATCCCACGAACGCGCCTTGCACTCCGCCAAGGAGGCACAGGCGTCGGCCAAACGCGCCTACGACTCGGCTGTCGCGGCCGGCGAGAGTGCGGAGGAGGCGGTCGCCGCCGCCAACCAGGCCTACCACGAGTACGAGTTGGCCGTCGGTCTGGAAGTGGCCAAGTGCCAGACCGAGTACGCAAAGTCAGCGACGGCGGACCTTGAACGGCTGGTGGGCGGCACCGAGGGTGACTTCGCCCGCAACTGCGTCGCCAACGTCATAGCCGACCCCGCCGAGTTGGCCAAGCGGGCCTACACCAACGCCGCATACTGCAGCGTCTACCCCGACGGCAGCCAGCATTACAAGAACTGCATCGCCACGGTTCTGGCTCCTGACTTCCTCGGCAACCAGACGCTGATCATGCTCACCGAGATCCTCAAAGGTGTCACAGCCATCCTGATCCCGGTCGCGGCAGCCGTCGCAATCGGGTGCATTGCGACGATCGTGTGCGGTGTGGTGGCCGGCAGCCTGCTGACCATCGGCGAGGCCGGCCTCAACGTCTACAAGCTCATCAACGGTGACCAGTCCCTGGCCGACGCGCTGCTGAAGCTCGGCCAGGTGGCCTTGGAAACATTGATCTTCGCCGGGCTGGCGAAGATCGTCCACGCCGGCTTCCAGACCGCCAAGCAGCTCCACAACATCAGCCGCGCGGCGAATGCGGCCAGGCATCAACTAGCCGTAGCCGACTTCGCTCGGGTGCAGTTGGTCTTCAACTCCTGCGTCCGTAGGCACAGTTTGGTTGCCGGAGGCGCGGCTTTACGGACTGACGCCAGCGACACGCTGATCGGTCAGCTTCGTCTCGGCCAGTCGGTGTCCGTCGTCCTTCCCGAGACCGGCCCAAAAGCGGGAAACCCGGTTTGGAATGTCCTTACTGCCAGGGGAACAGCCCTAGCGCACAACGCTGACTGCTTCGGCCTGACCGACCTCGGCGGGGGTTGGTTCCGCTCACCTGCTGGGCTCGACTACGGTCCAAACGATGACAAGTTTGGTCACCGCATTCTGCACGTCCTGGCCCACGCTTATGAAGATCGATTGAAGCCGAACCATGGTGTTTTCGACACGGGGAGTAAAGGGCTGCTTGAGACAGTAGATGAGGCATGGCAGCGGAAAGGGCTGGCTGTCTCTGTGCTCGAACAGGGCGCTCGAACCACGTACGTTATCCCGATGGGGCGCCGCGTCGGGTACAACCCGGAAGAAGATTTCATCCAAATTGTTGTCGAGCACGGAAACGAGGTGATCACAGCTTTCCCTCGTAAGTGGCCGTAAAATCGACCGGGCTGCAACCCATCCACAAGTGCCTTCGAAGTCGGCTGCGGCGTGGCGATTTTCGGGCTTCATGTCCCGCATACATGAGGCGTGTCGCCGTTAATGCAGGAGGTTGCTCGGATTATGTTAATTGATAAAATTATCGCGGGATGCCGTTACTGCCGCTACTATGTCGGCTAGCGGCCGTTTCACAAGCGCATTCCGCACGGGCGCGAAATCGGGTAGGTCGCGCGCCACGAGAGGAAATTCCTTGGGATCAAATTCGTACTCGCCGAGATTGCTCCATCCTGCCTGCACTTCTACAAGGCCCTCACCTATAGCCGTGACTCGCAGCCAGCCGGTGCACTGATCGGAGAAGTTGAATGGGAGCATGACGCGATCCTCGGCCGGCAGCCTTTCGAGTTCACAGATCCAACGGTCGAGGGTGTGGGCGGGCCCATGGTACCGGCTGCCGGTAAAGAACTCCGGGTCGTCCGGCACTAGGACGCACTGAAGACGGCTGGTGCCGACTTTGAGTACGAGCTCCGTCCGCGATCCTTCAACCAGCTCGATTGACAGACCGATGTGCTGCGGAAGACCGGCCGGCTGTTGAGAACTCATTGACAAGCTCCTTCCTAAGTGAGATTGCTACACACGGCTCCATGATGCTTGTCTAGACACGCTGTAACCAAATGGGTCGGGGTGGCGTTGCCGGCCGAGGAAGAGCTGATATTGGTCATCGTGCGGGTCGAGGTTTCCGCGCTGCTTCAACCGTTACAGTAGTCGAGCCTCACGCAGACCAGGGTTGCCTGTCGCTCCGCAGCACCACTGCGGCCGCAAACGGGTCGGGGCAGGCAATTCGTCACCCTGCTCAGGCGGTGCGGTAGGGCGTCCGGTCACCGCCGGAGAGGGAAGTCTTCCCTGGCCGGCGTTTAAGGAAGGGCACGCGGCGTGGCTGCGGCTGCGGACGCCAGGTGGTCAGCAGGCCAAGGGCGAGCAGGATCTCGGCGAGGTCGCCGCCGTAGTACATCACCGTCGCGCCGGCGCGTAGCTGCTCGGGCGTTGCTGGCACGTCGACAAGCAGGCCCGCGTACATCAGTTGGGCGAGGCTGGCGTGGGCGACCACGGCCGCGCCGAGCACCACCAGCCGGACCGGTACGGGGGCCCGGTGCGGATAGGGTTCCGGGCCGGCGATGGACCAGGTGAACAGCAGCCCGCTGAGCAGGAAGTGCAGGTTGACCAGGTGGTGCAGGGCCGCGCTGTCGAGGGTGGCCCGGTACAGCGGGGTGAGGTAGAGCAACCACAGCCCGCCGGCGGTGAGCAGCAGCCCGGTGACCGGGTGGGTCAGCGGTTGCAGCAACGGCCGGCCCAGCACCCGCAGTGCCGTCCGGCCGGCTCGCCGGTCGAGGCAGCGCAGGGCCAGGATGCCGGGTGCGCCGAGCACCAGCCCCAGCGGCGCCAGCATGCCGAGCAGGAGGTGCTGCCACATGTGCCCGGCGAAGTCGTCCGCCGGCAACAACAGGGCGATGGCGAGCAGGGCGCACCCGATGGCGAAGGCGGCCGTACGCCAGTGGCTCCAGCCGGCCCGGTCCCGGGCCCGTTGCCGCAGTGCGGCGGCCAGGTAGAGCCAGCCGGCCAGCAGCGGTACGAGAAGTGCCGGACCGACGGTGGTGGCGTGCTCGGCCCCGTGCGTCGAGATCAGGACCGGACTGACCACCAGCGGGGGACTCACCCTTGTCGGCCCGGGGCCGGCGTCCGCCGCTCGCCGGCACCGGCGTCCGCGATGGTGGCGCGGCGTTGTACGAGCCAGCCGACAACGATCAGCACCACGCCCAACGCGAGGAAGCCGAGATCCCACCAGAGCTGGTGCTCACCGGCGCGGACGTGGTGGATGCCGAGGATGTGGTGGTCGATGACGCCTTCGATCAGGTTGAACAGGCCCCATCCGATCAACGCCCAGCCCCACAGCATGGGCGAGCGCCACAGCCGGCCCCGGGAGCGGGTCACCCGCGAGTACAGCATCGCGAGCCCGGTGAGGACGGACACCCAGGCCACCACGTGGAACAGGCCGTCCCAGACGGTGTTCATCTCCAGCCCCGCGACGGTGTCCACCGGGTACTCGCGTACCCCGATGTTGTCGCTGCCGGTGCTGCTGAGCATGTGGTGCCACTGGAAGACCTGGTGCAGCAGGATGCCGTCGACGAAGCCGCCGAGGCCGAAGCCGAGGATGGTGGCGGGCAGCCGGATGTCCGCACCGTCGATCGTCCGCCCGTCCATGTCGACTCCCTCTCGCCCGTGACCCCCGGCTGCCCGTGCCCGTTACCCGGCGCGCTAAACGTTGTTCCACCCCTCGGGCACCCCGGTGGCGGCGCGGGTCGCGACGGGGATGGGTGGGCTAGGCTCCCGGCGATGGACGAGGTGACCCGGATCCCGGTCGGTGGCGAACGGCCGTACGACGTGCTGGTCGGCCGCGACCTGCTCGACGCGCTGCCTGGCCTGCTGCCCGATGCTGCTCGGGCGGCGGTGCTGTATGCGCCGCCCCTGAAGGAGTTGGCCGACGCGGTCGCTGTCGGCCTGGCGGCGGCCGGTGTGACGCCCCTGCCGATCGAGGTGCCCGACGCCGAGGCCAGCAAGCACGTCGATGTGGCGGCGCAGTGCTGGGATCGGCTCGGTCAGGCGGGCTTCACCCGTACCGACGCGGTGGTCGGCATCGGTGGCGGCGCGGTCACCGACCTGGCCGGGTTCGTGGCGGCGTGTTGGCTGCGCGGAGTGCGGTGGGTGCCGGTGGCCACCTCGTTGCTCGGCATGGTCGATGCCGCGGTCGGTGGCAAGACCGGGATCAACACCGTCGCCGGCAAGAATCTCGTGGGTGCCTTCCACCCCCCTGTCGGCGTGCTGGCCGACCTGGCCACGCTGGACAGCCTTCCGCCAGCGGACCTGGCCGCCGGCCTGGCCGAGGTGGTCAAGTGCGGGTTCATCGCCGATCCGGTCATCCTCGACCTGATCGAGGACGACCCGGCCGCCGCGACCGATCCCGCCGGGCCGGTCACCCGGGAGTTGATCGAAAGGGCCATCCGGGTCAAGGCCGACGTGGTCGCGGGAGACCTACGCGAGTCGGGCGTACGAGAGGTGCTCAACTATGGGCACACGCTGGCCCACGCGATCGAGAAGGTCGAGAGTTACCGCTGGCGGCACGGTCACGCGGTGTCGGTCGGCCTCGTGTACGCCGCCGAACTGGCCCGCCTCGCCGGCCGGTTGGACGCGCCCACCGCGTCGCGGCACCGTGCGGTGCTGACGGCGCTCGACCTGCCGACCGGTTACCACGCCGACGCGTGGCCTCGCCTGCTGGCCACCATGCGGGTCGACAAGAAGGCCCGGGGCAGCCGGCTGCGCTTCGTGGTGCTCGACGGGTTGGCCCGCCCGGCGATCCTCGACGGCCCGGACGACGACCTGCTGCGCACCGCCTTCGCCGCGGTGTCCCGGTGAGTGCGAGGAGTGAGCCGGGTTTGCGAGCCCCGCAGTCGCGAGCGGACGACGGCCCGATGACCAGGCGGGTGTACGTGTTCAACGGGCCGAACCTTGGCCGGCTGGGCGCCCGCCAGGTCGACGTCTACGGGGTGACCAGCTACGCCGACCTGGTGAAACTCTGCGAGACCAGCGGGCGGGACCTGGGCCTGGACGTCGTCGTGCGGCAGACCGACGCCGAGCACGAGTTGCTCGGCTGGCTGCACACTGCCGCCGACGAGGGCGCCGCCGTGGTGCTCAACCCGGCGGCCTGGTCGCACTACTCGATCGCGGTGCGGGACGCCTGCGCGATGCTGCGTGGGCCGCTGGTGGAGGTGCACATCTCCAACATCCACGCGCGGGAGGAGTTCCGGCACCACTCGGTGGTCTCGGCGGTGGCGACCGGCGTGATCTGCGGGCTCGGCGTCGACGGCTACCGCCTCGCCCTGCACCACCTGGCCAACCGCCGCGACCAGACCGCCTGACCCCCGAGCCGCCTGACGCCCAGACCGCTCGGCCTCAGTTCTCCGGTCACCGTCGGTTGACGGTCAGCCGCACCTTCATTCACCGCCGCGACTACGTTCGGTGCCGTTTACCCTCAGTGAGCAGCCGCCGCCCCCGCCCAACCTCCCTCCCCATCCTTTGCTCTGCTTCAACCCACGCACTAGCGGCTCACCAGCACCTTTGCGACGAGGTTGGATGACGATGCACGGCGTTTTCGCAACAGATCGTGACTGATGCGTGGGTTGAAGCAGAGCAAAGGGAGTGAGTTGGTAGGTGGGGGCGGGGCTGGAGTGTTACTGGCAGTGTCGGATGGGCGGAGTCGGGGGCGCACGGTGTCTTGCTGAGTCGCGTTGGATCGCGCTGAGTCGCGTCGCGCTGAGCCGGGCTGGACCTGTCGACCGGCGGCGGACTTGGCGGGCGGCCGACGGCGGTCGGCGGGTCGCGAGGCGGCTAGTAGACTTGCCAGGTCTGTCCGCCAAATGATGATCAAGGCAGGAAATGGCCACCACCAACGACCTGAAGAACGGCCTGGTACTCAACCTCGACGGAGAGCTCTGGGCCGTCGTCGAGTTCCAGCACGTCAAGCCCGGTAAGGGTGGTGCGTTTGTGCGTACCACGCTGAAGAACGTGCTCTCCGGCAAGGTGGTCGACAAGACCTTCAACGCGGGCACCAAGGTGGAGACCGCGACCGTCGACAAGCGCACTATGCAGTATCTCTACGCCGACGGCGAGGACTACGTCTTCATGGACATGGAGACGTTCGACCAGATCACGGTGATGGGTGGGACGGTCGGCGAGGCAGCCAACTACCTGCTCCCCGAGGCCGAGGCGATCGTGGCGACCCACGAGGGCGTGCCGCTCTACATCGAGCTGCCGACCTCGGTCGTGCTGGAGGTCACCTACACGGAGCCGGGCCTGCAGGGCGACCGGTCCACCGGTGGCAACAAGCCGGCGACGGTGGAGACGGGTGCGACCGTCCAGGTGCCGCTCTTCGTCACCACCGGCGAGAAGATCAAGGTCGACACCCGCGACGGCCGTTACCTCGGCCGCGCCTGATGTCCGAGGGTCCGAAGCAGCAGATGCCGGCGCGTCGTAAGGCGCGCAAGCGGGCGTTGGACGTGCTCTTCGAGGCCGACCTGCGTGATCGTCCGCCGGTCGAGGTGCTGGCCGGCTATGTCGAGCGGATCGAGAAGCCGCGCCCCGAGCACCTGGGGTACGCGGTCGGCCTGGTCGAGGGGGTGGCCGGGCACCTGGACCGGATCGACGAGCTGATCTCCAGCTACGCCGAGGGCTGGACATTGGACCGGATGCCCGTGGTCGACCGCAACCTGGCCCGGATCGCGGTCTACGAGCTGTTGTATCTCGACGAGATCGACGACGCGGTGGCGATCAGCGAGGCGGTGGAGCTGGCCCGGCAGATGTCGACCGACGACTCGCCCCGCTTCCTCAACGGTCTGCTCGGCCGGATCGCCGAGTACGCCACCCGCTGAGGTGGGCGGACGCCGCCGTTGGGCGTCGCGCACCAGCGACGGAAACGACGAAAGGGCCCGTGCCGTCCGGCACGGGCCCTTTCGCGTGGTCGAATCTCAGGAGGCGAAGAATGCCCGGGGGTCGGCGACCAGTACGCCGTGCTCGGTCAGCCGCTCGATCAGGCCGGACGGCGAGGCGTCGTAGACGATCGCGAGGGCGCGCAGGTCGTCGGCGCGGATCGACAGCACCCGGCCGTTGTAGTCGCCGCGCTGCTGCTGGATGGCACGCGCGTACCGGGCCACGTAGGCGAGATCCTCACTGGCCTCGTCGTAGAGGCGCTCCAGGTCCAGGACGATCTTGCTGGTGGGTTCGTGTCGTACCCCACTGCCGTCGGGCAGCAACTCCGAGACCGGCACGCGGTAGAACTCAGCCAGCTCGGCCAGACGGGACACCGTGACGGCCCGGTCGCCGCGCTCGTACGAGCCGACCACAACCGCCTTCCATCGCCCGTTCGACTTCTCCTCCACCCCCTGCAGGGACAGCCCCTGCTGCTGGCGGATGGAGCGCAGGCGGGCGCCCAGAGACTTGGCGTATTCAGAGGGCATTCGGACACTCCCAGTGCTGCTCGGGTTCTCCCAGCGATTCGCTACGGAGCGTGACGGTACGGGGATTCGTACACCTGGTCAAGTGGTCGCGATCTTCCCGTTGTGTACCCCGGGTGAGTTGTCCCGTTTCGCCTGGCTGACTGGCCAGTCAGCCAACGGCGACGGGTGACGCCGTCGTAGCTGGTGCCCGCGCGTCGAGGCGGCGACGACCACTGGTAACGTTGCCGAAGCCCCTGCGCCGGCCGCTCCCGGCCGGCCGGGAGGATCCGACGTCCTTTAACGACCCGTCCCGTGAGGCGGGGAAGGAGGTCCGCCGTGGCCTACCCATCGGCTGCCCCGTCGTCGCCGCCGCGACAACCCTCGGTGAAGGTGATTTTGACCAGCGCCGACCTGCAACGCGTGGTCGACCGCATCGCTCACCAGATCCTCGAGAAGACCCAGGGCGCGGCCGACACCGTGCTGCTCGGCATTCCCACCCGGGGTGCCCCCCTCGCCAGCCGCCTCGCCGCCCGGATCAGCGCCTTCGAGGGAATTTCCGTGCCGGTCGGCGTGCTCGACATCACTCTCTACCGCGACGACCTGCGCCGGAACGCCACCCGGGCAGTCGGGCCCACCCAGCTGCCGGCCGGTGGCATCGACGGCAAGCGGGTGGTCCTCGTCGACGACGTCCTTTTCTCCGGGCGGACGGTCCGAGCGGCCCTCGACGCGCTCGGTGACCTCGGGCGGCCCGCCTCGGTGCAACTTGCCGTGCTGGTCGACCGGGGGCACCGGCAGCTACCGATCCGCGCCGACTACGTCGGCAAGAACATCCCGACCGCCCTGGCCGAGAGTGTCAAGGTGACGCTGGTCGAGACCGACGGCACGGACGAGGTCCGGCTCTACGGCGAGGAGGCCCGATGATCAGGCACCTACTCTCCGGTGCCGACCTTGACTCCGACACCGCCACCCAAATCCTGGACACTGCCGCCGAGATGGCCGCGGTAGCCGGTCGTGAGGTCAAGAAGCTGCCCGCCCTGCGGGGCCGGACCGTGGTGAACCTCTTCTACGAGGATTCGACCCGCACCCGGATCTCGTTCGAGGCGGCGGCGAAGCGGCTCAGCGCCGACGTGATCAACTTTTCGGCGAAGGGCTCCAGCGTCACCAAGGGCGAGAGCCTGAAGGACACCGCGCTGACCCTGCAGGCGATGGGGGCCGACGCGGTGGTGGTTCGGCACCCCGCCTCGGGTGCCCCGCACCGCCTCGCCGACTGGGTCGACGGTTCGGTGGTCAACGCCGGCGACGGCACCCACGAGCATCCCACCCAGGCGCTGCTCGACGCGTACACGATGCGGTCCCGCCTGGGTCGCCTGGCCGGTCTGTCGGTGGCCGTGGTCGGTGACGTGCTGCACTCCCGGGTGGCCCGCTCGAACGTGCTGCTGCTGTCCACCCTCGGCGCCAAGGTGACCCTGGTCGGGCCACCCACGCTCATCCCGGTCGACATCGCCGCCGCTCTCGCCCCGGGCACCGACGTCTGCTACGACCTCGACGCGGTGCTGCCGTCGTCGGACGTGGTGATGATGCTGCGGGTGCAGCGGGAGCGGATGAACGACTCCTACTTCCCGTCCGCCCGCGAGTACGCCCGCCGCTACGGCCTGGACGGTCCGCGGATGAGTCGGCTGCCGGAGCACGCCATCGTCATGCATCCCGGCCCGATGAACCGGGGCATGGAGATCACGCCGGAGGTCGCGGACTCGCCCCGCTCCACCATCGTCGAACAGGTCGCCAACGGTGTCTCCGTCCGGATGGCCGTCCTCTACCTGCTGCTCGGGGGGAACAACCGGTGAACTCGTACCTGATCAGGAATGTCAGCGTCCTCGGCGGCGCACCGACCGACCTGCTGATCCGCGACGGCGTCGTCGCCGAGACCGGCGCGGGGCTCTCCGCGCCGGAGGCCACGGTGCTCGACGCCGACGGGCTGGTCGCCCTGCCCGGCCTGGTCGACCTGCACACCCACCTGCGCGAGCCCGGCCGGGAGGACGCCGAGACGGTCGAGACCGGTTCCCGGGCGGCGGCGCTCGGCGGCTACACCGCGGTCTGCGCGATGGCGAACACCTCGCCGGTGGCCGACACCGCGGGAGTGGTGGAACAGGTGTGGCGGCTCGGCCGCGAGGCCGGGCTGGTCGACGTGCAGCCGATCGGCGCGGTCACCGTCGGCCTGGCCGGCGAGCGGTTGGCCGAACTCGGCGCGATGGCCGAGTCGGCGGCCCGGGTGCGGATCTTCTCCGACGACGGGCACTGCGTCGCCGATCCCCGGCTGATGCGCCGTGCGCTGGAGTACGTGAAGGCGTTCGACGGCATCATCGCCCAGCACGCCGAGGAGCCCCGGCTCACCGAGGGCGCGCAGATGCACGAGGGTGAGGTCTCCACCCGGTTGGGCCTGACCGGGTGGCCGGCGGTCGCCGAGGAGGCGATCATCGCCCGGGACGTGCTGCTCGCGGAGCACGTCGGCAGCCGGCTGCACATCTGCCACGTCTCCACCGCCGGCAGCGTCGAGGTGCTGCGCCACGCCAAGGCCCGGGGAGTACGCGTCACCGCCGAGGTGACCCCGCACCACCTGCTGCTCACCGACACACGTGCCGAGACCTACGACCCCGTGTTCAAGGTCAACCCGCCGCTGCGTACCGCCACCGACATCGCCGCGCTGCGGGCCGCGCTGGTCGACGGAGTGATCGACATCATCGCCACCGACCACGCCCCGCACGCCGTGGAGGACAAGGAGTGCGAGTGGGCGTACGCCCGGCCGGGCATGCTCGGGCTGGAGACGGCGCTGTCCATCGCGCTCGACGTGC
Source organism: Verrucosispora sp. WMMD573 (assembly GCF_027497175.1). Lineage (NCBI taxonomy): Bacteria > Bacillati > Actinomycetota > Actinomycetes > Micromonosporales > Micromonosporaceae > Micromonospora > Verrucosispora sp. WMMD573. The sequence goes on from NZ_CP114901.1 coordinate 3,676,992, forward strand.
TGGGTCCGCAGTGGGACCTGATCGCCGAGCGGATGTCCCGTACGCCGGCCCGGATCGCCGGGCTCACCGAACACGGTCATGATCCGGCTCCCGGCGCGCCGGCCACCCTCACCCTTGTCGACCCGGCGGCCCGTCGGGTAATCGAGCCGGCGGAGCAGGCCAGCCGTAGCCGCAACACCCCGTACGCCCGGATGACGCTGCCGGGTCGCATCGTGGCGACCTTCCTGCGTGGCGAGGCGACGGTCCTGGACGGAAAGGCTCTTCGGTGAGTGCGAGGAATGCAGCGGAGCGGAGTCCCGCAGTCGCGAACGAAAGGCAGGCCCGGTGAAGCGCAGATCGGCGATCCTGGTCCTGGAGGACGGGCGCACGTTCCACGGCGAGGCGTACGGCAGCGTCGGCGAGACCTTCGGCGAGGCGGTCTTCAACACCGGGATGACCGGTTACCAGGAGACGCTCACCGACCCGTCGTACCACCGCCAGGTGGTGGTGCAGACCGCTCCACACATCGGCAACACCGGCGTCAACACCCTCGACGACGAGTCACGCCGGATCTGGGTGGCCGGTTACGTGGTGCGTGACCCGGCCCGGGTCAGCTCCAACTGGCGGGCCACCGGCGGGCTGGAGGACCGGCTGGCCACCGAGGGCGTGGTCGGCATCAGCGGCGTGGACACCCGGGCACTGACCCGCCACCTGCGCGAACGTGGCGCGATGCGGGTGGGCGTCTCCAGTGTCGAGGACGACCCCCGGGCGCTGCTCGAACGGGTTCGCCAGTCGCCGCAGATGCTCGGCGCGGATCTCTCCGCCGAGGTGACCACCGCGACGCCGTACGTGATCGACGCCGAGGGCGAGCACCGGTTCACGGTGGCCGCGCTGGACCTGGGCATCAAGCGCAACGTGCCGCGCCGGCTCGCCGCGCGGGGCGTGACCACCCACGTGCTGCCGGCCCACTCGACAATCGAGGACCTGCTGGCCACCGGCGCCGACGCGGTCTTCTTCTCACCGGGCCCCGGTGACCCGGCGACCGCCGACGCACCGGTCGCGCTGGCCCGCGAGGTGATGCGCCGCGAGGTGCCGCTGTTCGGCATCTGCTTCGGCAGCCAGATCCTCGGCCGGGCGCTCGGCTTCGGCACCTACAAGCTCGGCTACGGTCACCGGGGGATCAACCAGCCGGTGCTCGACCGGGTGACCGGCAAGGTCGAGGTGACCAGTCACAACCACGGCTTCGCGGTGGAGGTGCCCGGGGCACGGCCGGGCGCGGTGGTGCCGGACCAGGTGATCGAGACCGAGTTCGGCGGCGTCCAGGTGTCGCACCTCTGTCTCAACGACAACGTGGTCGAGGGGCTGCGGGCGCGCGACGTGCCCGCCTTCACCGTTCAGTACCACCCGGAGGCGGCGGCCGGCCCGCACGACGCGGATTATCTCTTCGACCGCTTCGCCGAGCTGATCGACGGCCGGGCTCTCAGTGGGGGGCGTACCAATGCCTAAGCGGACCGATCTCAAGCACATCCTGGTGATCGGGTCGGGACCGATCGTCATCGGCCAGGCCTGCGAGTTCGACTACTCGGGGACTCAGGCGTGCCGGGTGCTGCGCGCCGAGGGGATCCGGGTCAGCCTGGTCAACTCCAACCCGGCCACCATCATGACCGACCCGGAGTTCGCCGACGCCACCTACGTCGAGCCGATCACCCCGGAGTTCGTCGAGCTGGTCATCGCCAAGGAGCGTCCGGACGCGGTGCTGCCCACGCTGGGCGGGCAGACCGCGCTGAACACCGCCGTGGCGTTGCACGAGGCCGGGGTGCTGGAGAAGTACGGCGTCGAGCTGATCGGCGCGAACATCGACGCGATCCGGCGCGGCGAGGACCGGCAGCTGTTCAAGGAAATCGTGGCGAAGGCCGGCGTACGCCTCGGCGTGGCCGACCCGTCGGCGCTGGTGCCGCGTTCGCGGGTCTGCCACTCGATGGACGAGGTCCGCGAGACGGTGGCCGAGCTGGGCCTACCGGTGGTGATTCGGCCGTCGTTCACCATGGGCGGTCTCGGTTCGGGCATGGCGCACACCGACGCCGACCTGGAACGCATCGCGGGTGCCGGGCTGGCCGCCAGCCCGGTGCACGAGGTGCTCATCGAGGAGAGCGTGCTCGGCTGGAAGGAGTACGAACTCGAACTGATGCGGGACCGTCACGACAACGTGGTGGTGGTCTGCTCGATCGAGAACCTCGACCCGATGGGCGTGCACACCGGCGACAGCGTCACCGTGGCGCCGGCCATGACGCTCACCGACCGGGAGTACCAGCACCTGCGGGACCTGGGCATCGCGGTGCTGCGTGAGGTCGGCGTGGACACCGGGGGCTGCAACATCCAGTTCGCGGTGAACCCGGCCGACGGTCGCATCGTCGTCATCGAGATGAACCCCCGGGTGTCCCGCTCGTCGGCGCTGGCGTCGAAGGCGACCGGCTTCCCGATCGCGAAGATCGCCGCGAAGCTGGCCATCGGCTACACCCTTGACGAGATCCCGAACGACATCACCCGCAAGACGCCGGCCGCGTTCGAGCCGACGCTGGACTACGTGGTGGTGAAGATCCCCCGGTTCGCGTTCGAGAAGTTCCCCGGCGCGGACCCGGAGCTGACCACCACGATGAAGTCGGTCGGCGAGGCGATGAGCCTCGGGCGCAACTTCACCGAGGCGCTGAACAAGGCGATGCGCTCGATGGAAACCAAGGCCGCCGGCTTCTGGAGCGTGCCGGATCCGCAGGGTGCGACGAAGGAGAACACCCTCGCCGCGCTGGGCATGCCGCACGACGGGCGGCTCTACACGGTGGAACGGGCGTTGCGGCTCGGTGCCTCGATCGCCGAGGTCAGCGCGGCTTCCGGTGGCATCGACCCATGGTTCCTGGACCAGATCGCGGCCCTTGTCGAGTTGCGTGCGGAGATCATGGCGGCGCCGGTGCTGGACGCGGTACTGCTGCGGCGGGCGAAGCGGGCCGGGCTGTCCGACCGGCAACTGGCCGCGCTGCGTCCCGAACTGGCCGCCGAGGACGGCATCCGGACGCTGCGGCACCGCCTCGGCATCCGGCCGGTCTACAAGACGGTGGACACCTGCGCCGCCGAGTTCGAGGCCACGACTCCGTACCACTACTCCTCCTACGACGAGGAGACGGAGGTGGCCGGATCGGCGCGGCCGAAGGTGCTGATCCTGGGCTCCGGACCGAACCGGATCGGGCAGGGCATCGAGTTCGACTACTCGTGCGTGCACGCGGTGCAGGCGCTGCGCAGCGCGTCGTCCGGCCCGGCCGCTGCGACCGGCTCCGACGGCACCGGCTACGAGACGGTCATGGTCAATTGCAACCCGGAGACGGTCTCCACCGACTACGACACCGCCGACCGGCTGTACTTCGAGCCGCTGACCTTCGAGGACGTGCTGGAGGTCTGGCACGCGGAGGACTCCTCCGGCCGGGCGGTCGGCGGGCCGGGCGTGGTCGGCGTGATCGTGCAGTTGGGTGGACAGACCCCGCTCGGGCTGGCCCAGCGGCTCAAGGACGCCGGGGTGCCGGTGGTGGGTACCTCCCCGGAGTCGATCCACCTGGCGGAGGAGCGGGGCGCCTTCGGGTCGCTGCTGGCCCGGGCCGGCCTGCGCGCGCCGGACCACGGCACCGCCACCTCGTACGAGGAGGCGAAGGAGATCGCCGACGAGATCGGCTACCCGGTGCTGGTCCGGCCGTCGTACGTGCTCGGCGGGCGGGGCATGGAGATCGTCTACGACGACGCCACGCTGCGCGACTACATCGGCCGGGCCACCGACATCTCGCCGGACCACCCGGTGCTTGTCGACCGGTTCCTCGACGACGCCATCGAGATCGACGTGGACGCGCTCTGCGACGCCGAGGGGGAGGTCTACCTCGGCGGGATCATGGAGCACATCGAGGAGGCGGGCATCCACTCCGGCGACTCCTCCTGCGCCCTGCCGCCGATCACCCTGGCCAGTTCGCACCTGGCCCAGGTTCGCCGGTACACCGAGGCGATCGCCCGGGGCATCGGCGTACGCGGACTGCTCAACGTGCAGTACGCGCTGAAGGACGACGCGCTGTACGTGCTGGAGGCCAACCCGCGCGCCTCGCGTACCGTGCCGTTCGTCTCGAAGGCCACGGCGGTGCCGCTGGCGAAGGCGGCGGCCCGGATCGCGCTCGGCGCGACCCTGGCCGAGCTGCGCGCCGAGGGCATGTTGCCGACGACCGGGGATGGTGGTTCGCTGCCGCCGGACGCCCCGATCGCGGTGAAGGAGGCGGTGCTGCCGTTCAAGCGGTTCCGTACCCCGGCCGGCAAGGGGGTGGACTCGCTGCTCGGCCCGGAGATGAAGTCGACAGGCGAGGTGATGGGGATCGACACCGCCTTCGGGCACGCCTTCGCCAAGTCGCAGTCGGCGGCGTACGGGTCGCTGCCGACCGAGGGCAGGATCTTCGTCTCGGTGGCCAACCGGGACAAGCGCGGCATGATCTTCCCGATCAAGCGGCTGGCCGATCTCGGCTTCGACATCGTGGCGACCAGCGGTACCGCCGAGGTGTTGCGCCGGCACGGCATCGCCTGCGAGCAGGTGCCGAAGCACTACGAGGCCGGTTCCGAGGACGACGCGGTGGCGCTGATCCTCGGTGGCCACGTCGCACTCGTGATCAACACGCCGCAGGGTTCCGGTGCCAGCGCCCGCTCGGACGGTTACGAGATCCGCAGCGCCGCGGTCACCGCCGACATCCCCTGCGTCACCACCGTCCCCGGCGCCGCCGCCGCCGTCATGGGCATCGAGGCGAGGATCCGGGGCGACATGCAGGTACGCCCCCTCCAGGCCCTCCACGCCACCCTCCGGTCCGCCCAGTGACCCCCATCCACCCCACCCCACCCGCCAGGCTCGCGTCGATCATGAGGTTGGCGGCAGTACAAAAGATCGACATCGCCGCCAACCTCATGATCAACAAGGTGGTGCGGGGCTTCGGGGCCGTGCCGTGTGGTGGGGGAGGGGTGGCGTGATCTTCGAGCGGACGGTTCGGCGGGGGTTGTTCCGGGTCGGGGGCGGGGACGCGGAGGCGGCGCACGAGTTCACCCTGCGGCGGTTGGCCGAGTTGTCCCGGACACCTGTGGCGCTGGCGGCGTTGCGGGCCCGGTACGCCGTGTCCGCGCCGCGCACGGTGTTCGGGGTGCGATTTCCCAACCCGGTTGGCCTGGCCGCCGGGATGGACAAGGACGGGGTGGCGCTGCCGGCGTGGCCGGCACTGGGCTTCGGCTTCGTCGAGGTCGGCACGGTGACGGCGCGCCCCCAGCCGGGCAATCCCCGGCCCCGGCTGTTCCGGCTGGTCGACAGCGAGGCTGTGATCAACCGGATGGGCTTCAACAACGCCGGGGCGCAGGCGCTGGCGGACCGGCTGGCGGCGCAGCCGCGACCGCTCGACGTGCCGCTGGGCATCTCGTTGGGCAAGTCGAAGGTGACGGCGCTGGAGGACGCGGTGGCGGACTACCGCGAGTCGTACCGCGCGTTGCGCGAGCACGGCGACTACTTCGCGGTCAATGTCTCGTCACCGAACACCCCCGGGCTGCGCGCCTTGCAGGACCGGGAGCACCTGGACGCGCTGTTGGCGGCACTGGTGGGGGAGAAGCCGGTGCTGGTGAAGATCGCCCCCGACCTCAGCGAGCCGGCCATCGCCGAGTTGCTGGAGGTGTGCCTGGCCCATGGCGCCGCCGGAGTGATCGCGACGAACACGACCCTCGGACGCGACGGGTTGGCCCCGGCCGACCGGGGACGCTCCGGCGAGGCCGGTGGGCTGTCCGGCCGTCCGCTGGCCGACCGGGCGCGGCAGGTGGTCGCCTTCGTGCACGCCGAGACGGGCGGGCGACTGCCGGTCATCGGGGTGGGCGGCATCGTGGATCCCGACGACGCGGCCCGGATGTTCGACGTCGGCGCCAGCCTGGTGCAGCTCTACACCGGGTTCATCTACCGTGGCCCGGCGCTGCCCCGGGCCGTCGCCCGCGCGGCTGCCGGCGCCGCGCGCCCGACCACGACCGGAGTCTGACGAAGAATCACCCGCTCACCACCTTCCTTTGCTCTGCTTCACCCCACGCATAAGGTTCGGCGCGGAAGCTGTGCGTCCGGTGAAGCAGAGCAAAGGGGGCGCAAGGAGGACCGATGACCCCGGAGGAGGTTCTCGCCGCCGACGCGGCGCACGTGTGGCATCCGTACGCCGCACTGCCGCCGGCGGTGGCGCCGTACCTGGTGGAAAGCGCCGACGGGGTGCGGCTGCGGCTGGCCGACGGCCGTGAGCTGGTGGACGGGATGTCCTCCTGGTGGGCGGCGATCCATGGCTACCGGCATCCGGTGCTGGACGCGGCAGTGGTCGACCAGGTGGGCCGGATGAGTCACGTCATGTTCGGCGGACTGACCCACGCGCCCGCCGTGGAGCTGGCCCGCACCCTGGTCGAGGTGACGCCCGACGGGCTGGAGCACGTGTTCCTGGCCGACTCCGGTTCGGTGAGTGTCGAGGTCGCGGTGAAGATGTGTCTGCAGTACCAGCGGGCCACCGGCCGGCCCCAGCGGCACCGGCTGGGCACCTGGCGGGGCGGATACCACGGCGACACGTTCCATCCGATGAGCGTCTGCGACCCGGAGGGCGGCATGCACCACCTCTGGGGGGACGTGCTGCCGCGGCAGGTCTTCGCGCCGGTACCGCCCGGCGGCTTCGACAGCCCGCCTGATCCGGCGTACGAGGCGGCGCTTGTCGACGCGGTGGAGCGGCACGCCCACGAACTGGCCGCGGTGATCGTGGAGCCGGTGGTGCAGGGTGCCGGCGGGATGCGTTTCCACCACCCGCACTATCTGCGGGTGCTGCGCGAGGTGACCCGGGCGCACGGGGTGCTGCTGATCTTCGACGAGATCGCCACCGGTTTCGGCCGTACCGGGACGATGTTCGCCGCCGAGCACGCCGGGGTCACCCCGGATGTGCTCTGCGTCGGCAAGGCGCTCACCGGCGGCTACCTCACCCTGGCCGCGGCGCTGTGCACGGCGGAGGTCGCGCGGGGCATCCGGGCCGGTGGTGTGCTCGCGCACGGCCCGACCTTCATGGGCAATCCGCTCGCCTGCGCGGTCGCCAGCGCGTCGCTGGGCCTGCTGCGGGCCGGTGACTGGGCCGGGCAGGTGGCGCGGCTGGAACGGGGGCTGCGGTCGGGGCTGGCGCCGCTGCGCGACGCGCCGGGTGTGGCGGACGTGCGGGTGCTCGGCGCAATCGGCGTGGTCCAGCTGGACCACGAGGTGGATCTCGGCGCGGCCACGGCCGCCGCCGTGGCCCAGGGGGTGTGGCTGCGACCGTTCCGGGATCTGGTCTACACGATGCCGCCGTACGTCACCACGGACGCCGACCTGGCGGTGGTGGTGACGGGTATCTCGGCAGCCGTCGCGGCGGGCTGAGTAGGCGAGTCTCGATGCTCGGCTGGATTTGAGTAGGCGGATCCGGCAGGCGGCGCGAAGTGGAGTAGCCCGGCGGTACCCCGGTCCGGGCCTGCTGAGTAGGCGCGGCCGGGTAAAACCCGGCCAGGACGAGAGGAAGGCACTGGCGACATGGAGAGTTTCGGCGTCCGGTTGCACCGGGCCATGGACAAGCGCGGACCGCTCTGCGTAGGGATCGACCCGCACCCGGCGTTGTTGGCCCGGTGGGGCCTTGACGACGATGTGGCCGGCCTCGATCGCTTCGCCCGGACCGTCGTGGACGCGCTCGGTGACCGAGTTGCGGTGGTCAAGCCCCAGTCAGCGTTCTTCGAGCGATTCGGGTCTCAAGGGGTGGCGGTCCTTGAGTCAACTATCCGACAGTTACGAAATCTCGGCTCGCTCGTTCTCCTCGACGCCAAGCGCGGCGACATCGGCTCGACGGTCCGCGCGTACGCGTCGGCATACCTTGATCCATCCAGCCCCATGTATGTCGATGCGGTGACCGCGAGCCCCTTCCTGGGGGTCGGCTCGCTGGCCCCGATGTTCGAGCTGGCCGCCGAGCACGGCGGTGGCGTGTTCGTCCTGGCGCTCACCTCGAACCCCGAGGGCGCCTCGGTGCAGCGTGCCAGCAACGCCGACGGGCGCAGCGTCGCGCAAACGGTTCTCGACGAGATTTCCCAGCTCAACGTCGGTATGCAGCCGATCGGAAGCATCGGTGCCGTGATCGGCGCGACGGTCGGGGAGACGGGCTGCGACCTGTCGGCGGTGAACGGCCCGCTGCTCGCCCCCGGGCTTGGGGCGCAGGGTGCCACGGCTGCGGATCTGCGGATCGTCTTCGGCTCCGCGCTGCCCGCCGTGCTGCCCGCGTACTCCCGTGAGGTGCTGAGCGCCGGGCCCGATCCGGAGGCGCTGCGGGCCGCCGCGGACCGCGCCGTGGCCGAGTGCCGGGCGGTCCTGGCGATGTCCTGACTGACTGACTGCTCGGTCACTTTGTGGTGATCATTGCGCGCCCACGTTGCCGAAAGCTCCGTTGACCGCTAGTTTTCCCCGCGCTGGGAACCCCTTGGTTCACAGCGACACCACGTTTCACAGATGCGGCGGTGCGTCCCGCCCGTCGCGATAGGGACCTGAGGAGAACTGGTGCCGCTCCCGTCACTGACCCCCGAGCAGCGCGCAGCCGCGCTGGAGAAGGCTGCGGAGATCCGCAAAGCCCGTGCCGAGCTGAAGGAGCAGCTCAAGCAGGGCAAGACCACCCTCGGAGCCGTTCTTGAGCGGGCCGAGTCCGACGATGTCGTCGGCAAGCTCAAGGTGTCGGCCGTGCTGCAGGCGATGCCGGGCATCGGCAAGATCCGGGCTACTCAAATCATGGAGAAGCTGAAGATCGCCGACAGCCGCCGCCTGCGTGGCCTCGGCGAGCAGCAGCGCAAGGCCCTGCTTGGGGAGTTCGCCGCCAACTGAGCACGACTGCGGGTAGAAACAAGCAGTGAGCTTGGATGACGAGGCGCGCCCGGCGGCTCGGCTCACTGTCCTGGCTGGCCCATCCGGTGCCGGCAGGGAGAGTGTCGTCGAGCTGATCCGGGCGCGTTCTCCGTCAGTGTGGACGCCGGTCGCGGTCACCACCCGGCCTCGCCGGGGCAACGAACTGGACGGCGTCCACCGACACTTCGTCAGCTCGGAGGAGTTCGACCGCCGGCTCGCCGCCGGCGAACTGCTGGAGTGGAGCCGGTTCGGCGCTCACCGGCGCGGCACGGAGGCCGCCCCGCTGCGCCGTCGGCTCGCCGCCGGCCAGCCGGTGCTGCTCGCGCTGGACCTCGACGGGGCGCTGCTGGTCCGGGCGGGCTGGCCGGGGGCACGACTCGTCCTGCTCCATCCGCCCGGTCGGCTGCCGGGACCGCCGGTGGTGACGGCCTTCGACCTCAGCGTGTCGCACGACCGCATCGAGCGGGTCGTGGACGAACTGGTAGGATTCATCGGTTCTTCATTCCTGGCTCCGGCCCGGCCGCGTCCGCGCGGTTGAGCGCCGGCGCCGCGCTCACGCGCGGTCCGTGCGAAAGACGCAGAGGTTTATCCGTGGGATCCATCGCCAACCCCGAAGGCATCACCAACCCGCCGATCGACGAGCTCCTGGAGAAGACGACGTCGAAGTACGCGCTGGTCATCTTCGCGGCCAAGCGCGCCCGACAGGTCAACGCCTACTACAGCCAGCTCGGTGAGGGCCTGCTGGAGTACGTCGGCCCGCTGGTCGAGACCACTCCTCAGGAGAAGCCGCTCTCCATCGCGATGCGCGAGATCAACGCCGGCCTGCTCACCGCTGAGCCGACCGACCAGCCGTAATCCCCCGCGCGTCGATGAGCGCCCGGATCATCCTCGGCGTCGGCGGCGGGATCGCCGCCTACAAGGCGTGTGAGTTGCTGCGCCTGTTCACCGAGTCGGGCCACCAGGTGCGGGTGGTGCCGACGGCAGCCGCGTTGCGTTTCGTCGGCGCACCGACCTGGGCGGCGCTCTCCGGGCAGCCGGTCGCCGAGGACGTCTGGTCCGACGTGCACGAGGTGCCGCACGTGCGCCTCGGCCAGCAGGCCGATCTGGTGGTGGTCGCTCCCGCCACCGCCGACCTGCTGGCCCGCGCCGCCCACGGCCTCGCCGACGATCTACTCAGCAACACCCTGCTGACCGCTCGTTGCCCGGTGCTGCTGGCGCCGGCCATGCACACCGAGATGTGGGAGCACCCGGCCACCGTCGCCAACGTCGCTACGCTGCGGGCCCGGGGCGTCCGGGTCGTGGAGCCGGCGGTGGGACGACTGACCGGTGTCGACACCGGCAGGGGCCGGTTGCCGGAGCCGACGGAGATCTTCGCGGTGGCCCGCCGCATCCTGACCCGCGGCGCCGACGCGCCGGCCGACCTGGCCGGCCGCCGGGTGGTGGTCACCGCCGGCGGCACCCGGGAACCGCTCGACCCGGTGCGCTTCCTGGGTAACCGGTCCTCCGGCAAGCAGGGCTACGCGTTCGCCCGGGCCGCCCTCGCCCGTGGCGCCCGGGTCACACTGATCGCGGCCAACGTCACACTGTCCGACCCGGCCGGTGCGGACCTGATCCGGGTGGGCACCACCGGGGAGCTGCGGGAGGCCACGCTGAAGGCGGCGGTGGACGCCGACGTGGTGGTGATGGCGGCGGCTCCGGCCGATTTCCGACCCGCGACGTACGCGCCTGGCAAAATCAAGAAGTCGGACGACGGCACCGCGCCCATCATCGAACTCGTGACCAACCCGGACATCGCCGCCGAGCTGGGTCAACGTCGTCGGCCGGAGCAGGTGCTGGTGGTGTTCGCCGCCGAGACCGGCGACGCCGAGGCCAACGGACGGGCCAAGCTGGCCCGTAAGCGGGCCGACCTCATCGTCATCAACGAGGTCGGGCCGGACAAGGTCTTCGGCGCCGAGACCAACGCGGCCACGGTCATCAGCGTGGACGGCTCGGTCACCCGGATACCCGAGCGGTCCAAGGAGGATCTCGCCGACGGGGTGTGGGACCTGGTGGTCGCCCGGCTGGCCGGGTGACTTCTCCTGACGGCTGGACGCAAGACGACCGTGGACGATGCCGTCGACGGTTGGTGACTACACTGCCGCGGAACGACGTCCAAGAACTGAGGAGTACCGTGACACGCCGCCTCTTCACGTCCGAATCGGTCACGGAAGGCCACCCGGACAAGATCGCCGACCAGATCAGTGACGGCATCCTCGATGCCCTGTTGACGCAGGATCCGCACAGCCGCGTGGCCGTGGAGACGCTGATCACCACCGGGCAGGTGCACGTCGCCGGTGAGGTGACGACCAAGGCGTACGCCGACATCCCGACGATCGTGCGCGAGACGATCCTGGGCATCGGTTACGACTCGTCGAAGAAGGGGTTCGACGGGGCGTCATGTGGGGTCAGTGTCTCGATCGGCGCCCAGTCGCCGGACATCGCGCAGGGCGTGGACAACGCGTTCGAGTTGCGTACCGGGACGTCGGAGAGCGCGTTGGACGCGCAGGGTGCCGGCGACCAGGGCATGATGTTCGGCTTCGCCTGCTCGGAGACGCCCGAGCTGATGCCGCTGCCGATCGCGCTCGCGCACCGACTGGCCCGCCGGCTCGCCGCGGTACGCAAGGACGGCACGGTGCCCTACCTGCGCCCGGACGGCAAGACCCAGGTCACCATCGAGTACGACGGTCTGCGTCCGGTACGCCTGAACACGGTGGTGGTGTCCAGCCAGCACGCCGCGGACATCTCCCTGGAGTCGCTGCTCACCCCGGACGTGCGTGACCACGTGATCGCTCCGGAACTGGAGAGTCTGGAGCTTGACACCGAGGGCTACCGGCTGCTGGTCAACCCGACCGGCCGGTTCGAGATCGGTGGCCCGATGGGCGACGCGGGCCTGACCGGGCGAAAGATCATCGTGGACACCTACGGCGGCTACGCCCGCCACGGTGGTGGGGCCTTCTCCGGCAAGGACCCGTCGAAGGTCGACCGTTCGGCCGCGTACGCGATGCGCTGGGTGGCCAAGAACGTGGTGGCCGCCGGCCTCGCGGAGCGGTGCGAGGCGCAGGTGGCGTACGCGATCGGCAAGGCGCATCCGGTGAGTCTGTTCATCGAGACGTTCGGCACCGAGACGGTGCCGGTGGCCTCGATCGAGAAGGCGGTCTCCGAGATCTTCGACCTGCGTCCCGCCGCCATCATCCGAGATCTGCACCTGTTGCGGCCGATCTACGCCCAGACCGCCGCCTACGGCCACTTCGGCCGCGAGCTGCCCGACCTGACCTGGGAGTCCACCGACCGCGCCGCCGACCTCAAGTCGGCCGCGGGAGCCTGACAACCACCCGGCGTGACGACCGGCGGCCCGCTGACGGGTCGCCGGTCGCCCGTGTCTGCGTCGATGTGCCCCTGGCCCACCTGGACCGGCCCTTCGACTACCTGGTTCCGCAGGCCCTCTCCGCCGACGCCGTGCCGGGTGTGCGGGTGAAGGTGCGCTTCGCCGGCCAACTGGTCGACGGCTGGCTGCTGGAGCGGACCGAACGATCCGAGCACCCCCGGCTCGCGTACCTCGACAAGGTCGTCTCCCCGGTGCCGGTGCTCGCCCCGGAGGTGGCCCGACTGGCCCGGGTCGTCGCCGACCGGTACGCCGGCAGCCTGGCCGACGTGCTGCGGCTGGCGGTGCCACCGCGGCACGCCCGGGTGGAGAAGGAGGCGCTCACCCAGGCCACGCCCGCCGATCCGACCGACCCGGCGGAGACCGACCCGGCTGCTCCGCCGGAGCCGGAGGATTGGCGCGACTACCCGGCCGGACCGGCGCTGCTGCGGGCACTGGCCGACGGGCGCTCGCCCCGGGCCGTGTGGTCGGCGCTGCCGGGGGAGGACTGGGCGGGCCGCTATGCCACCGCCGTCGCCGCCACGGTGGCTGCCGGCCGGGGCGCGCTGGTGGTGGTGGCCGACGGGCGGGACCTGGATCGGCTCGATGCCGCGCTGACCGCGCGGCTCGGCGCGGGCCGGCACGTCTGCCTGTCGGCCGCACTCGGTCCGGCGCGGCGCTACCGCGCGTTCCTGACCGCCCGCCGTGGCCACGTCCCGGTGGTGATCGGCACCCGAGCGGCCATGTTCGCTCCGGTGGACCGGCTGGGGCTGGTGGCCATCTGGGACGACGGCGACGATCTGCACGCCGAGCCGCGCGCCCCCTACCCGCACGCCCGGGAGGTGCTGCTGACCCGGGCCCAGTTGGCGGAGGCAGGCGCGCTGGTCGGCGGCTACGCCCGGACCGCCGAGGGGCAGTTGCTGGTGGAGACCGGCTGGGCCCGCGAGGTGGTCGCCGACCGGGCGGTGCTGCGGGCACGTACCCCCGCGATCGTGCCGACCGGCGACGACCCGCAGCTGGCCCGCGATCCCGGCGCGGCGACCGCCCGGCTGCCCAGCCTGGCCTGGACCGCCGCCCGGGAGGCACTCCGCGCGGACGCTCCGGTCCTGGTCCAGGTGCCCCGACGCGGCTACCTGCCCTCGGTTGCCTGCGCCGACTGCCGTACCCCGGCCCGCTGCCCGCACTGCGCCGGCCCGCTCGCGTTGCCGTCGGCCGGGGGGTCGCCGGCCTGCCGCTGGTGCGCCCGGATCGCCGCCGCGTACGCCTGTCCGCAGTGCGGCGGGCGGCGACTGCGGGCCTCGGTGACCGGTGCCCGGCGGACAGCCGAGGAACTGGGTCGGGCCTTCCCGGGGGTGCCGGTGCGCACCTCGGGCCGGGAGGAGGTACTGGCCGACGTCCCCGGCGGCGCTGGCCTGGTGATCGCGACCCCGGGGGCCGAGCCGGTGGCGACCGGCGGCTACGGCGCGGTGCTGCTGCTGGACACCTGGGCGTTGCTCACCCGCGCCGACCTGCGGGCCGGGGAGGAGGCGTTGCGCCGCTGGACAGGTGCCGCGGCGCTGGCCCGGCCGGCCGCCCACGGGGGTCGGGTGGTGGTGGTCGCCGACGGCGCACTCGCGCCGGTGCAGGCGCTGCTGCGCTGGGACGCCGGCTGGTTCGCGGCCCGGGAGCTGGCCGAGCGGCGGGAGCTGGGCTTTCCGCCGGCGATGCGGATGGCCAGCGTGACGGGCCTGCCGGTCGCGGTCGCCGACCTGTTGGCGCAGGCACGGCTGCCTGAGGGAGCCGAGGTGCTCGGCCCGGTCCCGGCCGACGGCGAGCGGGAGCGGATGCTGGTGCGGGTGCCCAGGGGCCGGGCCGGCGACATGGCCGGCGCGCTGCATGAGGCGGCCGGGGTGCGCAGCGCCCGCAAGGCGACCGAGCCGGTACGCGTGCAGGTCGACCCGCTCGCGCTGTTCTGACCGGAGGCGGTGACGGTGCGTACCGACCGGTGTCCCAATCGATGCGATATGTTACCTGATCATCGCTGTGAGTATTGACTCGCCCGCTCACGGTCGCGTCCCGAAGTCGGACCCGCGCGAGGTGGTAGCATCGCCCGTCATGCCGGTGCGTACGGCGACTCCAGGTCGAGCTGGAGGTGTCCGAGGGCAGCGCGACGACGGCGGAACCGCGTCCGCCCGGCGCGGGAAATCGATGATCTCAACCGGCCGGTGATCAGGGGTGGACAAGTCGTGACCGTTCGTCAGTCGATCGTCTTCAACGGTGACCTGGGCAGCGGCAAGAGCACGGTCTCGGTCGAGATCGCCAAGCGGCTGGGCCTGCGCCGGGTCAGCGTCGGTGACCTCTACCGGCAGATGGCGCAGGAGCGGCAGATGACCGCGCTCCAGCTGAACCTGCACGCCGAGCTGGACCAGGCCGTCGACGGCTATGTCGACCAGCTCCAGCGCGACATCGCCGCCTCCGGTGAGAGTCTGGTCATGGACTCCCGGCTGGCCTGGCACTTCTTCACCGACGCACTCAAGGTGCACATGATCACCGAGCCGGGGGAGGCCGCCCGCCGCGTCCTGCTGCGCCCCTCCGGGCCGGCCGAGAGCTACACCTCGCTGGACGAGGCGAAGGCCAAGCTCCGGGAACGCAGCGAGAGCGAGCGTGGCCGGTTCCTGGTCAGGTACGGGGTGGACAAGGCCCGGCTGCGCAACTACGACCTGATCTGCGACACCACCCGGGCACCCGCCGGCGAGGTGATCGAGCGCATCGTGGACGCGTACGAGGGACGACTCGCGCCGGAGGTGCTGCGCGGTGCCCCGCCGCTGCTGCTGCTCGACCCCGGCCGGGTCTACCCGACCGAGGACGTCACCGGATTGCGCGGCACGTGGGACTCGACCTTCACCGGCGAGATCGCCGCAGCCGGTGAGGCCGGCCTGGAGCCACTGGAGATCGGGTACACCGGCGAGTACTTCTTCGTGGTCAACGGGCACCGCCGACTCAGCGCCGCACTACGCAACGGATTCCGGCTGGTGCCGGGCCGGCTGGTCGCCGAGGTCGAGGAGCCGGTGGTCGGCGGGGTGAGCGCGATGGACTACTTCGCCGCGCAGGTCCGCCCCAGCCTGATCCACGACTGGGAGGCCGCCCACGAGATCCACCTGCCGCTGCCCGAGCACGCCCTGCTCGCCGGCGACGCGGTGCTGGCCGGCGAGAGCCCCGCCGGCTGAGCCCCTCACCGCCGGGCTGAACCCGTCGGACCGCCGCCTACCGCCGGCTGAGCCGTGTCGGGTGCCGGCCGCGATGGCATCGGCCCGGCATGATGGAGCCTCCGGGACACACCGAGGAGGCCGGATGGAACCCGCCGAGGCGCTCGCATGGCTGATGTCGCCCGAGGGGCGGGTCGACCCGTACCCGGCGTACGAGCGGCTCCGCGCCCATGGGCCGATCGTGCAGGCCGAACCGGGCGTGTTCGTGGTCACCGGCTACGCCGAGGCCGACGAACTCCTGCGCGATGCCCGGGTCCGGGTGCTCGACGAGCATCTGCGGGACGGCCTCCTGCCGAACTGGCGGGACAGCCCGGCCGTGTCCTCGATCGCCCGGTCGATGCTGCGGACCAACCCGCCTGACCACAGCCGGATGCGCCGGCTCGCCGCCGGAGCCTTCACCCCGCGGCGGATCGCCGCCATGCGTGAGGTGGTCGCGGCGCAGGCCGACGAGCTGATCGACGCGATGGCTTCAGCCGGGCAGGGCGGCAGCCCGGTGGACTTCATGACCGATTTCGCCTACCCGCTTCCGGTCGGGGTGATCTGCGAACTGCTCGGTGTGCCCGCCGCCGACCGCCCGCTGTTCCGGCGCTGGACGGCCGACCTGACCGGGGTCCTGGAGCCCGAGATCACCCCGGCGGAGTTGGCCGTGGCCGACGCCGGCGCCACCGAACTGCGGGACTACTTCACCGACCTGGTGGCCGACCGCCGCCGGCACCCCGCCGACGACCTGACCACCGCCCTGGTGCAGGCCCACGACGCCGGTGAGCGGCTCACCGGCGAGGAACTGCTGGCGAACCTGGTGATCCTGCTCGTCGCGGGCTTCGAGACCACCACCAACCTGCTCGGCAACGGGCTGGCCGTGCTGCTGGCCCACCCCCGGGCCGCCGACGTGCTGCGTCAACACCCGCAGCATGCCCCGGCGTACGTCGACGAGCTGCTCCGCTTCGACTCACCGGTGCAGCTGACCACCCGCACCAGCGGCGAATCCGTCCGCCTCGACGGCGTCGAGGTGCCCGCCGGCGGCTGGCTCCTGCTGCTGCTCGGCGCGGCCAACCGCGACCCCCGGCGGTACCCGCAGCCGGAGCGGTTCGACCCATGGCGCGCGCAGCCGAACCCGCTCTCCTTCGGCGCCGGGCCGCACTACTGCCTGGGCGCGGGGCTGGCTCGCCTGGAGGCCCAGGTCGCCTTCCCGACGCTGCTGCGCCGGCTGCCCGGGCTGACACCGGCCGGCCAGCCCCGACGTCGGATCCGGCTGACCCTGCGCGGGTACGATCACCTGCCGGTCACCGTGGGTGAACCGCTGCCGGCGACGGTTGGTGGTGCGCCGGCCGGCACGGCCATCGGCAGTCCGTAGACTGGTACGGCACTACCGTCCCGCCGTGAAGGAGCCAACCCGCGTGACCGTCCAGCCCATCCGTCTGTTCGGGGATCCGGTGCTGCGCACGCCGGCCGATCCGGTGGTCGACTTCGACGTCGAGTTGCGCAAGCTCGTCGAGGACCTGACCGACACCATGCGTGAGCAGGGCGGCGCCGGTCTCGCCGCGCCGCAACTTGGTGTGGGCCTGCGGGTGTTCACCTTCGACGTCGACGACGTGCTCGGCCATCTGGTGAACCCGGTCCTGGAGTTTCCCGACGAGGAAGAGCAGGACGGCCCGGAGGGGTGCCTGTCCATCCCCGGACTCTACTTCGACACCAAGCGCCGGCAGAACGTGATCGCCAAGGGCTTCAACGGTTACGGCGACCCGATGCAGATCGTCGGCACCGGGCTGATGGCCCGCTGCGTGCAGCACGAGACCGACCACCTCGACGGGGTGCTCTTCCTCGACCGGCTGGACCCGGCCGGCCGCAAGGAGGCGATGAAGGCGATCCGCCAGGCCGACTGGTACGACGTCGCCGCCCCGCCCACCGTCAAGCTGAGTCCGCACGCCGCCGGCAGCCCCTTCGGTCTGGGGCGGTGACCGGGTGCGGGTGATTTTCGCCGGTACGCCGGCCGTCGCTGTGCCGGCCCTGGCCGCTGTGGCCGAGTCCCGGCACGAGCTGATCGCCGTGGTGACCCGCCCGGACGCGCCCGCCGGGCGCGGCCGAGGGCTGGTCCGTTCCCCGGTCGGCGCCTGGGCCGACGAGCACGGTGTCGAGGTGCTGACCCCGGCGCGTCCCCGGGAGCCGGAGTTCCTGGACCGGCTGCGCGAGTTGGCGCCGGACTGCGCGCCGGTGGTCGCCTACGGCGCGCTGGTGCCGCCGGTCGCGCTGGAGATACCCCGGCACGGCTGGGTGAACCTGCACTTCTCGCTGCTGCCCGCGTGGCGGGGTGCCGCACCCGTGCAGCACGCCGTCCTGCACGGCGACGAGCTGACCGGGGCCAGCGTCTTCCAACTGGAGCAGGGGCTCGACACCGGTCCGGTCTACGGCACGCTCACCGACGAGATCCGACCCGGGGACACCTCCGGTGACCTGCTGGAACGCTTGGCGCACAGCGGCGCCGGGCTGCTGGTGGCGGTGCTGGACGCGCTGGAGGACGGCACCGCCAGGGCCGAGCCGCAGCCTGCCGACGGCGTATCGCTGGCCCCGAAGCTGACCGTCGAGGACGCCCGGGTGCGCTGGGGCGACCCGGCCTTCGCGGTGGACCGGCGCATCCGCGCCTGCACCCCGGCCCCCGGCCCGTGGACGACCTTCCGGGACGAGCGGGTGAAGCTCGGCCCGGTCACCCCGGCACCGGATGCGCCCGACCTCAAACCCGGTGAGCTGTTCGTGGAGAAGGCGCGGGTGCTGGCCGGCACCGCCACCGTCCCGGTCCGTCTCGGCGAGGTACGCGCGGCCGGCAAGCGGGCCATGCCGGCGACCGACTGGGCGCGCGGTGCCCGGGTCGTCGCCGGGGAGGAGTTCGCGTGAGGGAGACCGCCGCTCGTGGCGGCGCGGAGCGACGTGGATTCCGTCCCAGCCGGCCAGTCGTCGACCGGGCGCGCTATGCGGCGTACGAGGCGGTCGCGGCGGTGCACCGCGACGACGCGTACGCCAATCTGGTGCTGCCGGCGATCCTGACCGACGCGGGCCTGGTCGGCCGGGACGCCGCCTTCACCACCGAGCTGACCTACGGCACCCTGCGCCATCTGGGCACCCTCGACGCGATCCTGACCGACGCGGCCGGGCGGGACGTGCAGCGGATCGATCCGCCGGTCCGCGACGCGCTGCGTATCGGCACATACCAACTGCTGCACACCCGGGTGCCGGCGCACGCGGCGGTCTCCTCCACCGTCGACCTGGTCCGGGCGGTCGGCCAGGGCGCCACCGGCTTCGCCAACGCCGTGCTGCGCGAGGTCGCCACCCGCGACGCCGACGAGTGGGTGACCCGCCTGGCACCCCCGGCCGAGAGTGACCCGATCGGACACCTCGCGCTGGCCTACAGCCATCCACAGTGGATCGTGCGGGCGTTCAGCGAGGCGCTCGGTGGCGACCTCGGCGAGACGACCCGTTTGCTGATCGAGGACAACGAGCGACCGCCGGTGCACCTGTGCGCCCGGCCCGGCCTGGTCGACCCGGTCGACCTCGCCGACGAGGTGGGCGGCGCGCCCGGCGCCTTTTCGCCGTACGCGGTCTACCTCGCCGGTGGCGCGCCGGGGGAGCTGGCGGCGGTGGCCGACGGCCGGGCGCACGTCCAGGACGAAGGTTCCCAACTGGTGGCGGACGCGCTGGCGCTGGCGCCGGTGGACGGGCCGGACGGCCGGTGGCTCGACCTGTGCGCCGGGCCGGGCGGCAAGTCGGGCCTGCTCGGGGCCCTCGCCGCACAGCGGGACGCGCGGCTGACCGCCGTGGAGGTGGCCGAGCATCGCGCCCGGCTGGTCGCCGGTGCCACCCGAGGGCTGCCGGTCACCGTGCTGAACACCGACGGTCGGCTGGTGGGCACCGAGCCGAAACTGCCGGAGGAACACTTCGACCGGGTGCTCGTCGACGCACCGTGCACCGGGCTCGGCTCGTTGCGCCGCCGCCCCGAGTCGCGCTGGCGGCGTCAGCCGTCCGACCTGTCCGCCCTGACCCGGTTGCAGCGCGAGTTGCTCGCCGCCGGGTTGCGGGCGGTCCGCCCGGGCGGGGTGGTGGCCTACGTGACCTGTTCGCCGCACACCGTGGAGACGCACGTGACGGTGACCGAGGCGGCCCGCCGCAGCGGGGTGCCGGTCGACTTCGTGGATGCCCGTACGGTGCTGCCGGCCGGCATGCCGGGGCTGGGCGACGGACCGACGGTGCAGTTGTGGCCGCACCGGCACGGCACCGACGCCATGTTCCTCGCCCTGCTCCGCCGCACCTGATCCGGACCGGGTAGCGCCGGGGATCCGGCGTGGCGTGCCCGGTCTGCGGACCGCCCGCCGTCGGGATCCGCGCGTGGCGTGCTGCGGACCGCCCGCCGTCGGGATCCGCGCGTGGCGTGCTGCGGACCGCCCGCAGCCAGGGTCCGCTTGTGGCGTGCTGCGGACCGGCCGCCCGGACTCGCCGGGCGCGGCGGTCGGGGGAAGAGCCGCAGCGACCGGGGCGGTTGATCATTCGGCGGAGCGGGTGGCTATTCGGCGGACCGGACGGGCACCCAGTCCGTGAACCGCCGGTGCAGATCCGGGAGCTGTTCACCGGGCGCTAGCCCGGCGAACTGCTCGGCGGCCTCTTCGCGCAACTCCACCAGGTGCACCATGAGCGCCGGCTTGTCCTCCCGGTACGTGGCGAGCAGATTCAGCTTCGCCGGAGAACAGGGCCAGGCGATCCCGCAGGCCCGCACCGCCACGTCGGGCGGGACGGGATGTGTGCCTCGATCCGGCCGTTCATCCGGTCACGCTCGCGACGCCGGAGCGGGGCCGGGAGCGACGCTCGGCGTACGGGACGGGCGGGACGTTCACCGGCCGCATCGCCGCAGGTCGCAGGAACAGCGCCCGCCGCTGCGTCGCGTCCCCGTGCCGATCGAGCTGGTAGACGTCGACCCAGGCCCACCCGTCGTACGTCGTGCGCTTCAGGTGCCGGATCACCCGGACCAGGATCGGCGTGTGGAACTGCGGGGATGCCTCCCGGGTCAGCAGATACACGCCGGGGCGGACCCGGGGTGTGCCGCCCTCCCGCGCGGTCACCGGTCACGCGCCGGCTTCTGCGCGGACATGGGTTCCGCGCCCGCCGATTCGTTCACTCATGGCTGTGCCTCCTCCGTCGTGGTTGGAGGGGGTCGCCCCGGTTTGCTCGCCCAGGGGCGACCCCCGGCGACCCGGCGAGCGGGATCGCCGTCCCAAGGCCCGCACGCGCCGCCCCGGAA
This sequence comes from Verrucosispora sp. WMMD573, assembly GCF_027497175.1. Taxonomy (NCBI): domain Bacteria; kingdom Bacillati; phylum Actinomycetota; class Actinomycetes; order Micromonosporales; family Micromonosporaceae; genus Micromonospora; species Verrucosispora sp. WMMD573. Next base: position 3,697,853 of record NZ_CP114901.1, read on the forward strand.
ACCATCGCGTGGTGAATGTGGACGACTACAGGGCGTAGGCATAGGTTCTACAGACGTCAAGGACGTCATGCGGGAGGCGGCATGAATCAGGCGTTGCGAGCAGCCATGGTGGACGCGGGGGAGACCGCCGAGAGTCTCGCCGAACAGGTCGGCGTGGATCCCAAGACGGTCGCGCGGTGGGTTGCCCCGGGGCGGGTGCCGCATCCCCGGCATCGTGCGGTGGCGGCTGCGGCACTCGGGCGGGACATCGAGGACATCTGGCCGGATGTTTTGAAGCGGCGCGAGCCGTCCTGGCTCCGGCCGTGGGTGGAGACGGAACTCCAGGCCACCGCGCTGCGGTCCTTTCAAGTCGCGGTCATCCCGGGCCTGTTGCAGACCCCCGAGTACGCCACAGCGGTGCTCAGCAGCGGCCTTCTCGCCCCGGACGAGGTGGCCGGCTACGTCGAGACCCGGATGCGCCGGCAGTCGTCGGTCCTGGAACGGCGCAAACCGCCGCTCTTCGTCGCGGTCATCGACGAGTTCGCTCTTCGTCGCGGCGCAGCGGACATCATGCACCCGCAGCTGGATCACCTGGTGCGGCTGGCGCAGCGGCCCAACATCCTGCTGCACGTGCTGCCGCTCGACGCCGGCCTGTACCCCGGGCAGGCGGGGCCGTTCGTCATCGCCACGACGGAGGACGGCGACGTCGCATATCTGGACGACCAGGCCGCCGGCCGGCTGACCAACGACACCGCCGCGCTCTGGTCCACTTGGGATACGCTGCGCTCGGTGGCGCTGCCGCGCCGCCAGACCATCGACTTTCTTGAGGCACGATCATGGCTGACCTGACCGGCGCCGTGTGGCGCACCAGCACCCGCAGCAGCTCGAATGGCGGCGACTGTGTCGAGGTCGCCGACAATCTTCCCGGCGTCGTCGGTGTCCGCGACTCGAAGGACCGGACCGGTCCGGCGTTGGTCTTCGCTCCGGCGGCCTGGCAGGCGTTCGTCGCCCGGTTCGTCACGGGTTCCTGACCCGACCTGTCCACAAGCGCCCGTTCCCACCCAGGAGCGGGCGCTCCGCCGTGACCGACGCGAGCCGCAAGACCCACCACCGCCGATCGACCGCCTCCCACACCCCGAAATCTCAACTCTCCGCCGAGATCTTGGACATTTTCCGTTAGCGCCTAACGGAAAATGTCCAAGATTGCGCGCGGCACCCGCCGCGGTGACGTTTCCAGCTACCGGTGTGCGGGGTGGGGTGATGCGCGGGGTGGGCCGGCGTGCGGGGTGGGGTGATGCGCCGGGGGTGGGCTGTCGCTGACGCCGAGGGGCTGAGGCTGTGCCAGGGTCAAGCTCTGTCGCCAGGGCCGGGGGCTGTCGCCAGGGCCGAGGGGCTGTCGCCAGGGATGGGGGCTGTCGCCAGGGCCGGGGGTTTCGCCGGGGGCGAAGGGCTGTCGCCGGGGGCTCAGGTGATCGGCAGGGCCCGGGTGCCGGCGCCCTTCATCGAGCGGGTGAGGGTGCGGTCGCTGATCCAGAGGAAGCACTGCACCGACCGGTTGCCGCTGCGCCACTCGCCTTCCGACGGGTGGTAGAAGATGGTGCCGACCCGGTACTGGAGGTTGCCGTCGTCCGGCACCTTCGCGTAGCGGGCGATGGCGCTGCGGCAACCACGGTGGCTCTGCGTCGGGTTCTCCAGGAACTCCGACCAACTGATCTCCGGCGCCTGCCACAGACCCACGAACTCCGCCCGGTGCTTCGCGGTGCACTCGACGGCGACCATCTCGGTCACCTCGTCGCCCTCGGTGCGGGCGTTGAAGCAGCCGTGCCGCAGCGGGGACGATCCGTCCAGCGCACCGGCCAGGCTGGCCGTGCGGCGCACGGGTATCGGGGTGTCGAGCCCGCGCAGCTCGTGGACGTCGCAGCGGAACCACCGGGCGCCGCCGGTCCACGCCTGCGGCGAGGGTAGGACGACGGTGAGCCCGATCCGGGCGCCGCGCCAGTCGCCGCCCAACGTCTCGCGGGCCTCGCGGTCGCACTCGCCGAATGCGGTGCGCATCCCCTTGCTGCCGACCGCCGGTGGACGAGCCCCGGTCGCCTCGGTGAGTGCCCCGACGTGCAGGGTCTCGGCCCGGTGCGGCTGCGCGCAGTCCACCGGTGCGTACGCGCTGAGGTAGCCGACCTCCTGCGGTTGACCGTGGCAGGTGCCGGAGCCGGGCGTGAAGACCGCCGGCGCGGCCATCGACACCCAGTCGTCGACCAGATCACCATCGGTGCCGGCCGGCCTGGTGCAGCCGGTCGCCGCCAGCGCCACCACGGTCGCCAGGGCGACTCCGGTCAGCCATCGTCGCATCCCTGTCGTCCTCCCGGTCCCCGCTGTCGAAGCGGCAGCATACGGCACCGGGCTCAGCGACCGGGCAAGTCGTTTGCGCACCGTGCTCAGGTGACAGGCAGTCCCTGTGGGCCGACGCCGCGCATCGAGCCGGTGAGCTTGCGGTCGTCGCTCCACAGGATGCACCGCACCCCCCGGTCGCCCTCCTCCCACTCCCGCTGCGAGGGCGGGTAGAAGATGGAACCGGCGCGGTAGGGCAGGTCGGCGTTGTTGGGCACGTCCGCGAAGGCGGCGATCAGCTCCATGCACCGTTTGTGGGCCTGGCCGGCCGCGCCGACGAACTGCTCCCAGCTCATGTCCTGCTCGACGTAGACGCCGACGAACTCGGCGCCGTGCGGCTCGGTGCACAGCACCGGGGCCATGTAGTTGAGGCTGTCGCCGATGAGCTTCGGGTCGAAGCAACGGTGCACCAGCGGTGAGTCGCCGATCAGCGCGCCGCGCAGGCTGCCGGTGCGGTTGACCGGCCGGGTGTTGTCGATGCTGTCGGTCTCGCTCAAATCGCAGCGGTACCAGCGGGCGCCGCCGCGCCAGGCCGGCGCAGACGGCAGCGAGATGTTGAGTGTCAACCGGGCGGTGTGCCAGTCACCACCGAGCACCAGGCGAGCCCGCTGGTCGCACTCCGCGCGGGCGGTGCGCAGCGCCGCCGACCCCGGTTCCGGGCGTTCGCCCTCAGCGGCGGCGTCGGTGAAGGTGCCCACGTGGACCGTCTCGGCGAGGTGGTTGCGAGCGCAGTCCACGGTCTCGTACGTGCTCGCCTGGACCACCGGGTTGACCCGGGGCAGGCAGGCGTCGGTGGCCGGCACGAACATGGTCGGTGCCCGCAGTGTCTGCCAGTCGTCGGTGAGATCGCCGTCGGTACCGCCCGGCCGCACGCAGCCGCTGAGCACCATCGCAGCCACACTGGCCAGCGCCAGTGCCGCGAGCCACCGTCGCATCGTCCGCCCTTTCCGGGAACTGCCGCCCGGCTGCCGGTTCCCGCGCCCACCGGCCTGCACGATACGTCACCGTCCCCGATGGAGTGTTGCCGCGAATCGGTCGTCTGGCCAGTGGAAGCTGAGCTTCATTCCGTTTCATCGGTTCGAAGGGGGTCATTCTGCACCATTGGTCACCTCCGGGTCACGGGGTGTCCCGGTTGATGGCACGCTGCCGTCGCCGCTGGCCGCGTTCGTACACTGGCCCTGTGACCGTACCGCCGCCGATCGTCGCGCCCAGCATCCTCGCCGCCGATTTCTCCCGTCTCGCCGAGGAGGTCCGTGCCGTTGAGGACGCCGCGGACTGGTTGCACGTCGACGTGATGGACAACCACTTCGTACCGAACCTGACAATCGGGCTGCCCGTGGTGCAGAGCCTGCGGGCCGCCACCAAGCTGCCCTTCGACGTACACCTGATGATCACCGACCCGCGGCGTTGGGCGCCCGGCTACGCCGACGCGGGGGCGTACAACGTCACCTTCCACGCCGAGGCCTGCGACGACCCGGTGGCGTTGGCCCGGGACCTGCGGGCGGCCGGCGCCAAAGCGGGGCTGGCGATCGACCGGGACACCCCGATCGAGCCGTACCTCGACCTGCTGCCCAGCTTCGACACGCTGCTGGTCATGACCATCAAGGCCGGGTTCGGCGGGCAGCGCTTCCTCCCGCAGCTGTTGGACAAGGTGCGCACCGCGCGTCGCCACGTCGACGCCGGCCACCTGGAGCTGCGCATCGAGGTCGACGGCGGCATCGCCGCCGACACCATCGAGCAGGCGGCCGCGGCGGGCGCCGACGCCTTCGTGGCCGGCACCGCCGTCTACGGCGCCGACGACCCGGCCGAGGCGGTACGCCGGCTGCGCGCGCTGGCCGAGGGCGCGGCGGCCGGGGCCTGACGTGGACGCCCCCGACGACGATCGCAGGGACGTGATCCTCGTCGTCGACGACGACGAGGACATCGCCCGCTTCGTCGAGTTCAACCTGCGCATCCAGGGCTTCGACGTGATCCTCGCCGCCGACGGCCAGGAGGCGTTGGAGCTGATCGAGCGCCAGCGGCCCGACCTGGCCGTGGTCGACCTGATGATGCCGCGGGTGGACGGGCTGGAACTGACCCGGCGGCTGCGCGCCGACCCGATGACCGCCGCCCTGCCGGTGATCATGCTGACCGCCAAGGGGATGACCCAGGACAAGGTCCACGGGCTCAACGCGGGCGCGGACGACTATCTGGTCAAGCCCTTCGACAATGCCGAGCTGGTCGCCCGGGTCAGCTCGACGCTGCGGCGCAACAAGGAGTTCCGGGAGGTGTCCCCGCTGACCGGCCTGCCGGGCAACAACCGGATCCGCCGGGAGATCGCCGACCGCGTCCGCGGGGGCGCGGACTATGCTGTCGGCTACATCGACATCGACCGATTCAAGAGTGTCAACGACCGGTACGGGTTCGTCCGGGGCGACGGCTTCATCTCCGCGCTCGCCCGCAGCCTGCACCGGGCGGTCGTCGCGGTGGCCCTGCCGCCGGCCTTCCTCGGCCATGTCGGCGGCGACGACTTCGTCTTCGTGTGCACGCCCGAGCAGGTACGGCCACTCACCCTGCGGGTGTCGTCGGACTTCGAGAAGGCCGCGGACGCCCTCTACGATCCCACCGACCGGGAACGCGGCTACGTGGAGTTGAAGGACCGACGGGGCAACATCCGCCGGGCGGCGCTGGTCACCCTCTCCATCGGCGTCGCCATCTCCGACGCCGAAAAGCGGATCACCAACCCGCTGGCGGCGATGACCGTCGCCTCCGAGATGAAGACCGTGGCCAAGAGCCAACCCGGCTCGTACGTGGCGGTGGATCGCCGTCGCGGCGTCGCCGACCCCGGTCACCGTCATGTGAAGTAGCTCGCCCGGGTGGCCCGGCGCCCCGCCGGACGTGTAAGACTTTGCTCAGTACCCACCACGCGCTGGCGGGACTCGGTGTAATTCCGAACCGGCGGTGATCCACGGTCCGACCGTGGTAAGCCCGCGACCCGGGAGCGGTTCATCCGCCCGGTGGACCTGGTGAGAATCCGGGGCCGACGGTTGGGGGCGGTTCGTCCGCGCCCAGACAGTCCGGATGGGAGACAGCGCGCGGGACGGAAGGGCCGTGTGGCTCGCCGGGCTCCGGCGTGCGCGCGTCCCGGCCGGGGCGGCTGTGCCGTACCCGGACTCCGCCTGCCCGTGGCCACCTGGCCGAACTCCCTGCCCGCGCGTACGAGCGAGAGGGCAACGGCAGGCGATGGCAAGCGTCTCCGTGGACGAGGCGATGCGTCGCGCGATCGAACTCGCGGCGCGCGGGCTCGGCACCACCAGTCCCAATCCGGTCGTCGGCTGCGTGTTGCTCGACGCCGACGGCGAGGTGGTCGGCGAGGGCTTCCACGCCTACGCCGGGGGACCGCACGCCGAGATCGTCGCGCTGGCCCAGGCCGGCAAGCGGGCCAAGGGTGGCACGGCGGTGGTCACCCTTGAACCCTGCGACCACGTCGGCCGCACCAGCCCCTGTAGCACCGCGCTGGTCCAGGCGGGGGTGGCCCGGGTCGTCATCGCCGTGCCGGACCCCAACCCGGTCGCCACCGGCGGCGCCGCCACCTTGCGGGCCGCCGGGGTCCGCGTCGACCTGGGAGTACGCGAGGCCGAGGCGGAAAGCGGCAACGTGGCCTGGTTGACGGCAATGCGTCGGGGCTGGCCGTACGTGATCTGGAAGTACGCGGCGACGCTGGACGGCCGCTCCGCGGCGGCCGACGGCACCAGCATGTGGATCACCTCCGAGGCCGCCCGGATGGACGTGCACGCGCTGCGCGCCACCGTCGACGCGGTGCTCGTCGGCGTCGGCACGGTCCTCGCCGACGATCCCCGCCTCACCGTGCGCAACCTGCGCGACGGCAGCCTGGCCATCCGGCAGCCGCTGCGCGTGGTGGTCGACTCCGCCGGGCGTACCCCGGATGACGCCCGGGTCCGCGACGGCGCCGCCCGGACCTGGGTGGCCACCGCGCAGGAGGTGGGCGCCGGCCCGGACGGCGGCGTCGACCTGCCGGCGCTGCTCGCCGCCCTGCACACCCGTGGGATACGGGCCGTGCTGCTGGAGGGCGGGCCCCGGCTCGCCGGGGCGTTCCTCGCCGCCGGCCTGGTCGACCGGGTGGTCGGCTACCTCGCGCCCCGGCTGCTCGGGGCCGGACCGGCCGCGCTTGTCGACGCGGGTGTGACCACCATCGCCGAGGCCATCGACCTGGAACTCACCGACGTTACGCAGGTCGGTCCCGACCTGCGGATCACCGCGCTGCCCCGGAAGAGGGAGGGCTAGGCATGTTCACCGGCATCGTCGAGGAACTGGGCGAGGTCGTCGGGGTTACCCCGACGGCGGAGGACTCGTCCCTGGTAGCGGTTCGTGGCCCACTGGTCACCTCCGACGCACGGCACGGCGACTCGATCGCGGTAAACGGGGTCTGCCTGACCGTCGTCGACGTCGACGGCGGGGTGTTCACCGCCGACGTGATGGGCGAGACGCTGCGTCGTTCGGCGCTGGGCGGGCTGCGTGCCGGCGACCGGGTCAACCTGGAACGGGCCGCCGCGCTGGGCAGCCGCCTCGGCGGTCACCTGGTGCAGGGGCACGTCGACGGCGTGGGCGAGGTGCTCTCCCGCGAGCCGGCGGCGCGCTGGGAGACGGTCCGGTTCCGGTTGCCCGCCGCGCTGTCCCGGTACGTGGTGGAGAAGGGCTCGGTCACCGTCGACGGGGTTTCGCTGACCGTCGCCGAGGTGGGCGACGACTGGTTCGCCGTTGGCCTGATCCCCACCACCCTGTCGGCGACCACGCTCGGCACCCGGTCCGTGGGCGACCCGGTGAACCTGGAGATGGATGTGCTGGCCAAGTACGTCGAGCGGCTGCTGGCCGGCCGCGTGGCCGACGGGGCGGAGGTGTCGGCATGACCTTCGCCGACATCGAGCAGGCCCTGGTCGAGATCGCCGCCGGCCGTCCGGTCGTGGTGGTCGACGACGCCGACCGGGAGAACGAGGGCGACCTGATCTTCGCGGCCGAGCTGGCCACCCCGGAACTGCTGGCCTTCACGGTGCGGCACACCTCGGGCTTCATCTGCGTGCCGCTCACCGAGAGCGAGTGCGATCGGCTCGACCTGCCGCCCATGCACCACACCAACCAGGACCGGCGGCAGACCGCGTACACGGTGACCGTCGACGCCCGGGAAGGGATCACCACCGGCATCTCGGCGGCCGACCGGGCGCACACCATCCGGCTGCTCGCCGACCCGGCCACCGGATCGACGGACCTGGCCCGTCCGGGGCACGTGGTGCCGCTGCGGGCCCGCAAGGGTGGCGTGCTGCGACGTCCCGGGCACACCGAGGCGGCCGTGGACCTGACCCGGCTGGCCGGGCTGCGTCCGGCCGGGGTGCTCTGCGAGCTGGTCAACGACGACGGCACCATGATGCGGCTGCCGGACCTGGAGAAGTTCTGCGCCGAGCACTCGCTGACCCTGGTCACCATCGCGGATCTGATCGCGTACCGACGGCGTACCGAGAAGCAGGTCGAGTTGGTCGCGGACGCGCGGATGCCCACCGAGCACGGGGTGTTCCGGGCGCTGGGCTACCGCAGCGAGTACGACTCGGCCGAGCACGTGGCGTTGGTGATGGGCGAGATCGGCGACGGCCGTGACGTGCTGGTCCGGGTCCACTCGGAGTGCCTGACCGGCGACGTCTTCTCGTCGGTGCGCTGCGACTGCGGGCCGCAGCTCAACGCCGCCCTGGACCGGGTGGCCCGCGAGGGGCGGGGCGTGGTCCTCTACGTACGCGGTCACGAGGGACGCGGCATCGGGCTGCTGCACAAGCTTCAGGCGTACCAGTTGCAGGACCAGGGCCGCGACACGGTGGACGCCAACCTCGACCTCGGCCTGCCGGCCGACGCGCGGGACTACGGCACCGGCGCGCAGATCCTCTACGACCTCGGGGTCCGCTCGATGCGGCTGTTGACCAACAACCCGGCCAAGCGGGCGGGGCTGGAGGGCTACGGCCTGACCATCACCGGCCGTGAGGGGCTGCCGGTGCGTCCGCACCCGGAGAACGTACGTTACCTGCGGACCAAGCGGGACCGGATGGGTCACCTGATTGACCAGCTTGACGAGGTGGCCGAGGCGCCGATGGGGCGTACGGTGCCGGGCACAGAGATCGGAGCTTAGGAGAGATGGCGGGTTTCGGGGAGCCGGGTTCGGCTCCGGTGGACGCGGCCGGAATGACCGTCGGTGTGGTCGCCGCGCGCTGGCACGGTGACCTGACCGACCACATGCTCGACCGGGCGGTGGCCGCCGCGCAGGCGTGCGGTGCCCGGGCGGTGGTGGCCCGGGTGGCCGGCTCGGTGGAACTACCGGTGGTGGCGCAGGCGCTGGCGCGGCGCTGTGACGTGGTGGTCGCCCTCGGCGTGGTGGTACGCGGTGCCACCGCCCACTTCGACTACGTCTGCCGTTCGGTCACCGACGGCCTGACCCGGGTCGCCCTTGACGAGGGTAAGCCGGTTGCCCACGGCGTGCTCACCGTGGACACCATCGAGCAGGCCCGCGACCGCGCCGGCCTGCCCGACTCCGCTGAGGACAAGGGCTGGTCGTCGACGGTGGCCGCCCTCGACGCCGCCCTCGCCATCCGCCACAGCACCGCTGCCGGCAACTACCCCGTCGGCTTCGGCACCTGACGGTTGTGGCGCCTCAGCTCTCCTCCTCGTCCGGGTCGAACTGTGCCTGGACGGCCTGTTCGACCGCCGCCGCGGACAGCGGGGTGACGGTCTGGCCGCTGATCGTGCAGCCGGCCCAGTAGCTGCCGGTGCCCTGCGAACCCTGGATGCTCCAGTAGTCGCTGTCGCATCGGGCGACGTCCCGGTTCACGTCGTCCAGGTCGGCCTCGCTGAGCAGCACGTGCGGGATGCCGGCCTTGCTGACGTACATGAAGTCCTTCGGCAGGTAGATCGTCACGTTGTCCACCCCGGCGGCGACCAGGTGGTGGCCCAGCGCAATGACGTCGTGTCCGGTGTGGCAGACGAGGAACCACAGGCTGTGGCCGCTGATCCCGGCGGGGGTGAACTTGGCGGCCAGGTCCTGGGCGAACTGGTCCAGCCACCGCCCGCCGATCCACGGTGCCTCCTGGCCGGACCGGGGATCCATGTCGTAGCCGGAGTGGGCGAGGACCAGGACCGGCTCGCCGGGATCGAGCGGCGGCTTCAGCGGGGTCTGCATCTCGGCGATCGTGCTGTTGAGCACGGCCCGGGCGACGTGCTGTGTCACCGCCTTGTTCGCCCGGAGGCGCTCGACGTCGGCCGCGAACTCGCGGCTGAGCTTGCTCTTGCTCTCGATGATCCAGATCATGGGGGCGCTCCCGGGCGACGAGGGGTGTCGCCTCAGGATGGGGCCACCCGTCGGCGACCAGCACCGACCAGTCCTCTTCCGAACAGTCGGAAAACCGGCTTCCTGTCGCACGCCCGCTGGGTCGGCGCGGGCCGGTGCTCAGGTGAGTTCGGGTGCTTCCGCGTCCTGGGTGAGCCACCGCTCCTCCAACTGCTTGAGGACGCCCTCGGAGGCGAGCTGCCCGACCGCCGCACTGACGCAGCCGGCCAGCGGCGAGTCCTTCGCCAGCAGCAGTCCGAACGCCTCCGGGCTGCCCACCTGGGGAAGCTGCCCGACGATCACCGCGTCGTCGATCTTCCCACCGGCGAGGTCGAACGCGGTGGGCAGATCCACCACCAGACCGTCTATCCGCCCGCCGCGCAACGCCTCCGTGGCCTCGTCGTCTGACTTGTAGGCCCTCGGCTCGGACGTCGGCCGCACCAGATCGGTGATGGCCTGGTAGCTGGCCGTGTCGGTCCGGGCGCCGAGCCGGGCGTCCCGCAGCTCGGCCAGCGCCCTCCGGTCGACGATCTTGGAGGATTTCAGCGTGACGACCGCCTGCCGGACCAGGTAGTACGGCGCGGAGAAGTCGACCGCCTGCCGGTGCTCCTCGGTCATCGAGTACCTGTCGATGCCGAAGTCGAAGGTCTTCGGCCCGGGGGCGACAGCGGCGTCGGACGCGACCCGGGTCCAGGTGACGTCGTCGCGGGCGTAGCCGAGCTGCTCCGCCACCGCGTAGCCGACGGCGGACTCGAAACCCTTGCCGTTCGCCGGCTGGTCGTCGACGAACCACGGCTCGTCGGCCGGCTCACCGGTGGCGATGGTGAGCGCGCCCGGCGTCTGGGTGGGCAGGGTTTCCTTGGCGCACGCCATCGACACGGTCGGCATGGGCGCGGGCTGGGCCTGCGGGGTGCAGGCGCTGGCCGCGAGCAGGACGGCCGCCGCGGAGGCGAAGGCGAGGGTACGCGGGGTGGTGACCATGGCGGACAGCGTACGACCAACATAGGCGGGGATCGAAGGGTTGTCCCACCGCCCCGGTCGGTGTGCCGGTCCCGTCCACCGGTCATCACCGACCCGGTGCTCGGGTCGACCCTCGGCGACTGCGAGAATCCGTCTCCGTGAAGACGTTCGAGGAGTTGTTCGCGGAGTTGCAGGCCAAGGCCGCGGCCGGCACCCCCGGCTCGGGCACGGTCGCCGCACTGGAGAAGGGCGTGCACTTCATCGGCAAGAAGGTCGTCGAGGAGGCGGCCGAGTCGTGGATGGCCGCCGAGCACGAGGGGCCCGAGCGCACCGCCGAGGAGATCTCCCAGCTGCTCTACCAGGTCCAGGTGCTGATGCTCGCCAGCGGTCTGGACCTGAAGGACGTCTACCGACATCTGTGAGTGCCCCCACCGTCGAACCGAAACCGATCGAAGGAGCACTCCGTCATGCTGCGTGTCGCCGTACCCAACAAGGGCGCCCTGGCCGATTCCGCCGCCCAGATGCTGCGTGAGGCGGGCTACCGCCAGCGCACCGACACCAAGGACCTGGTCTGCCGCGACCAGGCCAACGACATCGAGTTCTTCTACCTGCGGCCGAAGGACATCGCCACCTACGTCGGCTCCGGTGACCTGGACGTCGGCATCACCGGCCGGGACCTGCTGATCGACTCCGGCGCGCCGGCCGAGGAGGTCGTCGACCTGAACTTCGGCCGGGCCACCTTCCGGTTCGCCGCCCGACCGGACGACGTCGACGACGTACGGGAGCTGGGTGGGCACCGGATCGCCACCGCGTACCCGGGGCTGGTCGAGCGGCACCTCGCCGAGCTGGGCGTCAAGGCGGACGTGATCCGCCTCGACGGCGCTGTGGAGAACGCTATCCGGCTGGGCGTCGCCGACGTGGTCGCCGACGTGGTCGAGACCGGGGCCACGCTGCGCCAGGCCGGTCTGGTGGTCTTCGGTGAGCCGCTGCTGCAATCCTCGGCGGTGCTGGTACGCCGCACCGGCGCGGCCTCGCACCCGCAGGCCGAGCAGATGCTGCGCCGGCTGCACGGGGTGCTGGTGGCCCGCCGCTACGTGATGCTCGCCTACGACGTGCCGGCCGGGCTGCTGGATCGGGCCAGCTCGCTCACCCCGGGCATCGAGTCGCCGACGGTCTCACCGTTGCACCGGGAGGGCTGGGTGGCGGTGCAGGCCATGGTGCTCCGCGACGACGTGCACCGGATCATGGACGAGCTCTACGAACTGGGCGCCCGCGCGATCCTGGTCACCAACATCCACGCCTGCCGGTTGTGAGCCGCTGCCCCGATGGCCCGTGAGGTCCACGTCAGTGTGGCGGCGGACGGCCGGCCGGAACCGGATGGCAGACTTGGGCCATGAGTGAGCGGCGGGACGCGACGCAGCCCAGCGCCGGCACGGGCGAGCGTGAGCAGGCGGCCGGCGTCGAGCTGATCCGGCTGCGGCCGCGACGGATCCGACTGGTCTGTGGGGTGTCGGCCGTCCTGCTGGTCGTGGTCTTCGCGCTGGTCGCCACCACGCTGACCGGGCCCACCGGTAACGGGTACGGCACCTTCCAGCGCGGTGACCAGTTCGCCATGATCGGGCTCGGGATCCTGTTCGCCCTGGGCACCCTGCTGTTCACCCGACCTCGGGTCGAGGCGGACGTGCGGGGGGTGCGGGTCCGCAACATCATCGGCTCCTACGAGCTGCCGTGGGAGGTCGTCCGGGGGATCCGGTTCGACCGGGGCGCCCCGTGGGCGGCCCTGGAGCTGTACGACGACGACCTGCTGCCGGTGGTCGCCCTCCAGGCCGCCGACAAGCAGCTCGCCGTCGACGGGGTGCGCGCGCTGCGCCGGCTGCACAAGGCGCATCTGGTTGCGCTCGCCGCGCGGGCGGCGGGCCAGCGCCCGGTTTGAGGTCGCCGTTACCGAGGGTGTAGTGTTGTCGAGTCGACCAGGCTGTCCGCTCCGGCGGGCGGCCATGAAAGCGGAGCGCCTGCTCCCACCCGAGTCGCCGTCTCTGGCGTCCGGGTCCGGTCACCGGTTCCGGGCCCGTCCCGGCACCGGATGCGCGATCCTGTGATCGTGCCGACCGGTCGAGCAGGCCCTGGCATACGCCGGGGCCTTCTACTTTCCGGGCCGGCTCCCACCGGGAGCCGCCGGGTCGGCCACGCATGAAGATCCGACTCGAGGAGGCCCCATCAGCGTCGAACCACGCGTGAACGAGCAGATCCGGGCACGTGAGGTCCGACTGGTCGGCCCCGAGGGTGAGCAGGTGGGCATCGTCCCGCTGGAGCGCGCCCTTCAGCTGGCCGCGGACGTCGATCTGGACCTGGTCGAGGTTGCGCCGATGGCGCGCCCGCCGGTGTGCAAGCTCATGGACTTCGGCAAGTTCAAGTACGAGAGCGCACTGAAGGCGCGCGAAGCGCGGCGTAACCAGCAGCAGACCGTCATCAAGGAGATGAAGCTCCGGCCGAAGATCGATCCGCACGACTACGAGACCAAGAAGGGTCACGTGGTGCGGTTCCTCAAGGCCGGCGACAAGGTCAAGGTGACGATCATGTTCCGCGGTCGCGAGCAGAGCCGCCCGGAGCTGGGCTACCGGCTCCTGCGTCGGCTTGAGTCCGAGATCACGGAACTGGGATACGTGGAGTCCGCTCCGAAGCAGGACGGCCGAAACATGATCATGGTTCTCGCTCCGCACCGGGCCGTGAAGGCCAGCGCGGTCGCCGCCACGGCGTCCCGCGGTGGGCCTCGGGAGCGGACCGCGGAGGAGCCCGCCGCGGCCGCCGAATCTGCGGTGACCAGTGAGAGCGCAGCAGCCGGTGAGACCGGCACGACCGCTGACACCAGCGGTCAGTAACAGGGGAGAAGACGTTCCACATGCCGAAGATGAAGAGCCACACGGGGATGGGCAAGCGGGTCCGCGTGACCGGCAAAGGCAAGATCACGAAGCAGCAGGCCGGTCTGCGCCACAACCTGGAGAAGAAGCCCTCCACCCGCACCCGCCGACTGACGGGCGTGGTCGAGGTGGCCAAGGCTGACGTCAAGCGCATCAAGAAGCTGCTCGGCCGCTGACGCGCGCCACCTGAATCCAAGAAGGAGTTGAGATGGCACGCGTCAAGCGGGCTGTTAACGCCCAGAAGAAGCGCCGTACCCTGCTGGAGACCGCGAGCGGATACCGCGGTCAGCGCTCCCGGCTGTACCGCAAGGCCAAGGAGCAGGTGCTGCACTCGATGCAGTACGCCTACCGGGACCGTCGCGACCGCAAGGGCGACTTCCGGCAGCTGTGGATCCAGCGGATCAACGCGGGTGCCCGCGCCAACGGGATGACCTACAACCGGCTGATTCAGGGCCTGCGCCTGGCCGGCATCGAGGTCGACCGCAAGATCCTGGCCGACCTGGCGGTCAACGACGCCGCCGCGTTCGCGGCGATCGTCGAGCTGGCCCGGGCCGCCGTGCAGGCCGAGGGCACCGGCGGCGCGCCCGCCCAGGCCGCCTGAGTCCCACCCAGCGCAGCGAGGCGTCCCTCGGCAACGGGGGACGCCTCGCGCGTGTGGTCCAGACCATGCCCTTCACACCGCGTACGCCCCGGGTGGTGGCCGCGCGCCGGCTTCAGCGTCGCCGTGACCGCGACGCCGCTGGCCGGTTCCTCGCCGAGGGACCGCAGGCGGTCCGGGAGGCGCTGAGCCGACCCCGCACCGTGCTGGAGCTGTTCGGCACCCCGGCCGCCCTCGACCGGTACGCCGACCTCGCGGCGAGCGCCGCCAGCGACGACGTACCCGTCTCCGAGGTGACCGACGAGGCGCTGGCCGCACTCGCCGAGACCGTCGCCCCGCAGGGGCTGGTCGCCGTCTGCCGGCACCTCGACATGTCCCTGGCCGTCGCGCTGTCCCGCAGCCCCCGACTGGTGGCCGTGCTCGCCGGCATCCGTGACCCGGGCAACGCCGGCACGGTGCTGCGTACCGCCGACGCGGCCGGCGCCACCGTAGTGATCTTCGCGGGTGACGCCGTCGACCCGTACAACGGCAAGTGCGTCAGGTCGTCCGCGGGCAGCCTGTTCCACGTCGACGTGGTCCGGGAACGCGACCCGGTCGCGACGCTCACCGCCGCCCGGGCCGCCGGGCTCACCGTGCTCGCGGCCACCGGCCACGGCGAAGACGACCTGGACGAGTTGGTCGATGCCGGCCGGCTGGGCGTACCGACCGCCTGGCTGTTCGGCTCCGAGGCGCACGGCCTGCCGGTCGAACTGGCCGAGGCCGCCGACGCGCGGGTCCGGGTGCCACTGCACGGGCGGGCCGAGAGCCTCAACCTGGCTGCGGCGGCGGCCGTCTGCCTGTACGCTTCAGCCAGAGCACAGCGCTGACCGAGGTCACGCGCACACGACGGAGGAGATGCGGCCCCGATGGTGAACGCACCACGGCGTTCGTTTAGCCAGCCCGCCGGTGTCGGCGGGCGGCGGGCCTGACCTGCTCTCCACGCGACTCCCACCGGCGGGCTGCGGCACAGCCGCGCGTCCGTAGACTCGCCTAGCCGCCGCCCGCGAGGGCCGGCGCCGTCGTGAGGGAGTGCCCGTACGCCATGACCTACCGCAACGATCCGTACGACCCGAAGCAGGTCGCCCTGCTCGATCCGGCCGCACTGGCCGAGGCCGTCACCGAGGCCGAGAAGGCGTTCGCCGCCGCCGGTGATCCCGACGCGCTGGCCGCGGTGCGCCCGGCGCACCTGGGCGACCGGTCCCCGGTCTCGCTGGCCCGCCGCGAGATCGGCGCGCTGCCGCCGGCCGCCAAGGCCGACGCCGGCAAACGGGTGAACGAGGCCCGCCGCACCATCGAGCAGGCGTATGCCGCCCGGGCCGAGGTGCTGGAGCGCGAGCAGGCCGAGCGGGTCCTGGTCGCCGAACGAGTCGACGTGACGCTGCCGTACGACCGGCACCCGCGTGGCTCACGGCACCCGATCACCCTGCTGATGGAGCAGATCAGCGACCTGTTCATCGGGATGGGTTACGAGGTGGCCGAGGGCCCCGAGGTCGAGCTGGAGTGGACCAACTTCGACGCGTTGAACATCCCCGCCGACCACCCCGCGCGTGGGCTGATGGACACCTTCCACATCGCACCTGAGGGTTCCGGTCTGGTGCTGCGTACCCACACCTCGCCGGTGCAGGCGCGCACCATGCTGACCCACAATCCGCCGATCTACGTGGTCGTCCCCGGCCGGGTCTACCGCACCGACGAGCTGGACGCCACCCATTCCCCGGTCTTCTACCAGGTCGAGGGCCTGGTGGTGGACAAGGGCATCACGATGGCGCACCTGCGCGGCACGCTCGACCACTTCGCCCGGGCGATGTTCGGCGCGGGTGCGAAGACCCGGTTCCGGCCGCACTACTTCCCGTTCACGGAGCCGTCGGCCGAGTTCGACGTGTGGTTCCCGGAACACCGCAAGGGCCCACAGTGGGTCGAATGGGGTGGCTGCGGCATGGTCAACCCGCGGGTGCTGCGGGCCTGCGGCATCGACCCGGAGGTCTACTCCGGCTTCGCCTTCGGCATGGGCATCGACCGGACCGTGATGTTCCGGCACGGGGTGGGCGACATGCGGGACCTGGTCGAGGGCGACGTCCGGTTCACCCGGGCGTTCGGCCACGGGGCTTAGTGCGGGCGCGAGTTACGGAGACGGTGGTTACACATCATGCGAGTTTCTCTCAGTTGGCTGCGGGAGTACGTCGACGTTCCCGACCTGCCTGTTGACGAGCTGGAGCGGGCCCTGGTGGACCTCGGCATCGAGGTCGAGTCCATCGTGGACCTGGCCGGCACGGTCACCGGGCCACTGGTGGTCGGTGAGGTCCTGGAGATCGAGGAGCTGACCGGCTTCAAGAAGCCGATCCGGTTCTGCCTGGTGAACGTGGGCAACGCCAACGGCACCGGCGAGCCGCAGGAGATCGTCTGCGGTGCCCGCAACTTCGCCCCGGGCGACCGGGTCGTGGTCATCCTGCCCGGCGGAGTCCTGCCGGGTGACTTCGCCGTCGGCGCCCGCCGGACGTACGGGCGCAACTCCAACGGCATGATCTGCTCGGCCCGGGAACTGGGCCTGGGTGACGACCACGACGGCATTGTGGTGCTGCCCGAACACGTCGTTGCCGAACCCGGCGACGACGCCCGGCCGGTGATCGGTCTCAACGACATCATCGTCGAGGTGGAGATCACCCCGGACCGGGGCTACCAGATGTCACTGCGCGGGCTCGCCCGCGAACTGGCGCACGCTCTCGGCCTCGACTACTCCGACCGGGGCCGGATGCCCGCGACCCCCGGCACGGCCGAGCCGGCGTACCCGGTCGAGGTGCGCGACCCGGTCGGCTGCGACCGGTTCGCGGCCCGGATGGTGCGCGGCGTCGACCCGGCGGCGCAGACCCCGGACTGGATGCGGCAGCGGCTGACCATCGCCGGCATCCGCAGCATCTCGTTGCCGGTCGACATCACCAACTACGTGATGCTCGAACTCGGCCAGCCGATGCACGCCTTCGACGCCGACCGGATCGCCGGCCCGCTGGTGGTGCGTCGGGCGGTACCGGGGGAGAAACTGACCACGCTCGACGGGGTGACCCGCGCGCTCGCCCCCGAGGACATGGTCATCTGTGACGCCGGCTTGCCGAACCCGCTCGCCGCCGAGGGCGACGGCATGCCGATCTCGCTCGCCGCCGTGATGGGCGGCGAGACCAGCGAGGTGCTGCCGGGCACCGTCAACGTGCTCTTCGAGGCCGCGCACTGGGACCCGGCGATGGTCGGCCGCACAGCCCGCCGGCACAACCTGTTCAGCGAGGCGGCGAAGCGCTGGGAGCGGGGGGTGGATCCGGCGCTGCCGCTGGTCGCCCTGGACCGGGCGGTCGGGCTGCTCACCTCGTACGCGGGCGGCACCGCCAGCGAGGAGGTGCTGGACATCAACCACGTCCGGCCGCGTACCCCGGTCACCCTGCCGGCCGACCTGCCCACCCGACGGGTCGGTGTGGACTACCCGCCGGCCCGGGTGGTCGCCCTGCTGGAGCAGGTCGGCTGCACCGTGTCGCGCGGCACCGACCGGCTGGCCGAGGACCCGGGCGAGGTGGCGGTGGCCGCCGGTGGCGGCGAGATGCTCAGCGTCACCCCGCCCACCTGGCGACCCGACCTGACCGACCCGGCGGACCTGGTCGAGGAGGTGGTCCGCCTCGACGGGTACGACAAGGTGCCGTCGGTGTTGCCGACCGCGCCGCCGGGCCGGGGTCTGACCCGGCAGCAGCGGCGCCACCGCGCGGTGTCCCGCTCCCTGGCCGAGCGTGGCTACGTCGAGGTCCTGGCGCACCCGTTCGTCGCCACCGAGCTGGCCGACCAGCTCGGCCTGCCCACCGACGACCCGCGCCGTCGCGCGGTGCGGCTGGCCAACCCGCTGTCGGAGGAGGAGCCGCTGCTGCGCACCACGCTGCTCGGCCCGCTGCTCGGTATCGTCCGGCGCAACCTCGGCCGGGGCCTGCGGGACCTGTCCCTCTACGAGATCGGCACGGTCTTCCACCCTCGGCCGGACGCCGGCAGCCCGCCGGCGATGGGCGTCGACCGGCGTCCGACCGACGCGGAGTTCGCCGCCGCCGACGCGGTGGTGCCGCGTCAGCCCCGGCACGCCGCCGTCGTGCTGACCGGCGACATCGAGCCGGCCGGCTGGTGGGGCGGCGGGCGGGCGGCAGGCTGGGCGGACGCCGTCGAGGCGGGTCGCGCGGTGCTGGCCGCCGCCGGGGTACCCGAGGGGCAGGTCGAGGTGCGGTCCGCCGAGTACGCCCCCTGGCACCCGGGCCGCTGCGCGGCGCTGCTGGTCGACGGGACGGTGGTCGGTCACGCCGGTGAGCTGCACCCGCAGGTCGTGGCGACGCTGGAGTTGCCGAGGCGGACCTGCGCCATGGAACTGGACCTGGACGCCCTGCCGTCGGCCCCGCCGATCGGCGCGCCGACGGTGTCGACGTTCCCGCCGGCCCTGATCGACGTGGCGCTGGTGGTGTCCGAGTCGGTGCCGGCGGCGCAGGTGCGCCAGGCGCTCGTCGAGGGTGCCGGCGAGCTGCTGGAGTCGGTGAGCCTGTTCGACGTGTACGCCTCGGAGCAGCTCGGCGCCGGCCGCAAGTCGCTGGCCTACAAGCTCACCTTCCGGGCGCCGGACCGCACCCTGACCGTCGAGGAGGCGGTGGTCGCCCGCGACGCCGCCGTCGCCCGCGCCGCCGAACGCTTCGGCGCCACCCTCCGCGGTGCCTGACAGGTAGACAGAGGGGCCCCTTCTCCACGTCTCGTGCGGAGAAGGGGCCCTTGCTGACTCCCGGAGTGGGGGCGGTGTGCGATCGGTGACGGCGGCGAGGCGATCGGTGTGGGATCGACCGAAAGGTCAACACCGATGGCTGTTTGGTTACCCGCGAGTCACCTCTGAGCGGTTAGCCTGCTTGGATTCCCAGTGCCATCACCCGCATCACCCCGCCACCCCCACGGGAGCCCCCTCATGTCCGATGATCCGCCCGCCTCGGTCGACGTCTGCATCGTCGGTGGTTGTGGCCGGGTGGGCCTGCCACTGGGCATCGCCTTCGCCGCCCGTGGGCTGTCCGTCGTGCTGTACGACATCAACGCCGAGGCCGTCGCGGGCGTCAACGCCGCCACCCTGCCCTTCGCCGAGCCCGGCGCGGCAGCTCCGCTGGCCGAGGCGGTGGCCGCCGGGCGGCTGCGCGCCACCACCGATCCCGCCGCCGTCGGGACCTCGGAGCATCTGGTCGTCGTGGTCGGCACGCCTGTCGACGAGCACCTCAACCCGGATCTCGGTGCCGTGCCCCGCGCGCTGGAACGCTGCGCCGAGCACCTGCGCGACGGTCAGCTGATCGTGCTGCGCAGCACCGTCTACCCCGGGGTCACCGCGCTGACCGAGAAGCTGCTGGCCGGCAAGGGCCTGCGCGCGGACGTCGCCTTCTGCCCGGAGCGGATCGCCGAGGGCCGGGCGATGACCGAGTTGTTCGCGCTGCCGCAGATTGTCGCCGCGCGGACGCCGGAGGCGCTGGCCCGGGCGGAGAAGCTGTTCCGGCACCTGACCGACCAGATCGTCCCGCTCGAACCCGAGGAGGCCGAGCTGGCGAAGCTGTTCACCAACACCTGGCGGTACATCAAGTTCGCCACCGCGAACCAGTTCTGGATGATGGCCAACGACTTCGGGCTGGACTTCGCCCGGATCCGGCATGCGGTGGCGTACGACTACCCGCGCGCCGCCGATCTGCCGATGCCCGGTTTCGCCGCCGGGCCGTGCCTGTTCAAGGACACCATGCAACTGGCCGCGTTCAACCGGAACAACTTCGTCCTCGGCCACTCCGCGATGCTGATCAACGAAGGGCTGCCGCTGTACCTGGTGTCCCGCCTGGAGGACCGGTTCGACCTGGCCGGCTCGACGGTGGGCATCCTCGGCATGGCCTTCAAGGGCGGCAGCGACGACCCCCGAGAGAGCCTGGCGTACAAGCTACGCAAGATCCTGGCGTTGAAGACGCGGGAAACGTTGTGCACCGACCCGTACGTGGCCGACGAGCGTTTCGTCGACCTCGACGAGGTGTTGCGCCGGGCCGACCTGCTGGTCATCGCCGCGCCGCATGAGCAGTACGCCCGCCTGGACACCGACAAACCGGTGATCGACATGTGGGGTCTGACCGGGCAGGGGGTGCGGGTGTGATGAACCCCCGGGTGTCCGTGATCGTGCCGGTCTACAACGAGGGCGACGCGATCATCCGCTGCCTGGAGCGGATGCTGCGCGAGTTGATGCTGCCCGCCGAGGTGCTGATCGTGCACGACATGCCCGAGGACACCACGGTGCCCTACGTCGAGCGGATCGCGCGTACCGACCCGAGGGTCCGGGCGGTGCTCAACACCTACGGTCGCGGCCCGGCGAACGCGATCCGGTTCGGCATCGACGCGGCCCTCGCGCCGGTCGCGGTGGTGACGATGGCCGACGGGTGCGACGATCCCCGCCAGATCGACGAACTGGCCCGATTGGTGGACCGGGGTGTGGTGGTCGCGGCGGCCTCCCGGTACATGCCGGGTGGCCAGCAGGTCGGCGGGCCGAGGCTGAAGCGGATGATGTCCCGCTGGGCCGGCCGCAGCCTCTACACCCTCGCGCGGGCGGGCACCCGGGACGCCACCAACAGCTTCAAGGCGTACGACACGGCGTTCGTCCGCGAGGTCGGCATCGAGTCGCGGACCGGCTTCGAGATCGGGCTGGAACTGACCGCGAAGGCCACCCGGCTGCGCCTGCCGGTCGCCGAGATACCGACCATCTGGCTGGACCGTCCGCTCGGCGAGTCCCACTTCGACCTTGGCCGCTTCCTCCCCGGCTACCTGCGCTGGTACCTGTTCGCCTACGGTCGACGGTTGAGCCGGGAGAAGTTGACCGCCCGGGTGCGGACGGCGGCCGTGCCGACCCGGCGGGGCACCGAGTACGAGAAGACGGCATAGGAGCGTACGTGGCGAAGGTCCTGGTAACTGGTTCGGCCGGCTTCATCGGTGGCTATCTCGTCGCGGAACTGCTCGACCGTGGGCACGAGGTGGTGGGCGTCGACAACTTCTCGAAGTACGGCCCGGTCGCCCAGAGCCACGAGGGGCATCCCAAGTTCCGGTTCGTCGAGGGAGACGCCCGCGACACCGACCTGCTGACCGGGCTGCTCGACGGCTGCGACCACCTGGTCGCCGGCGCCGCCATGATCGGTGGCATCTCCTACTTCCACGCGTACGCCTACGACCTGCTCGCCACCAACGAGCGGATCATGGCAGCGACCTGCGACGCGGCGCTCAACGCACACCGCGCCGGTCGCCTGTCGAAGGTCACCTACCTCTCTTCCTCGATGGTGTTCGAGTCGACCGGCCACTGGCCCAGCCGTGAGGGCGACGAGCGGCGGATCCCGCCGCCGCTGTCCTCGTACGGTTTCCAGAAGCTGGCCGTGGAGTACTACGCCCGGGCGGCCTGGGACCAGTACCAGTTGCCCTACACGATCGTGCGGCCGTTCAACTGCGTCGGCGTGGGGGAGGGGCGGGCGCTGGGCCAGGCCGAGGTGCTCTCCGGCAACGTGAAGCTGGCCATGTCGCACGTGGTGCCCGATCTGGTGCAGAAGATCGTCAAGGGGCAGGATCCGCTGCACATCCTCGGCGAGGGTGACCAGGTGCGGCACTACACCTACGGCGGTGACCTGGCCCGGGGGATCGCGCTGGCCATCGAGCAGCCGGCGGCGCGCAACGAGGACTTCAATCTCTCCACCGCGGAGTCGACCACGGTCCGGGAGCTGGCCGAGCTGATCTGGCGCAAGATCAAGGGACCTGAGGTGCCGTTCCGATACGTCAGCGACGAGCCCTTCCAGTACGACGTACAAAAGCGCGTACCGGACACCACGAAAGCACGCGAGGTGCTCGGTTTCACGGCCACCACTTCTCTGGACGAGATGCTCGACGAGGTCATCCCCTGGGTGACCCATGCGGTCGCCGAGGGCCGCCTCTGACCCGGGCAGCTGTCGGACCTGTCCTTGTCGTCAGGTGGCGGACGGAACGACAGCCGGCTACCCCTCGTCGGCGTCGAGCTGCCCCAGAGCCCGCAGCCGCGGCAGGTCGAGGACGGTGATCCGGCGGTAGTCGGTGTCGATGAGGCCCTCGGTCCGCAGATCACGCAGGCTCTTCTGGATCGAGGTCTCGGAGGCGCCGCAGATCGTGGCGAGCTCCGGTTGGGTGAGGCGGACATTGATGACGACGCCGTCGGGGGCCCGCTGACCGTGGGTGCGGGACAGCTCCGCCACGACACGGGCCACCCTGATCTTGACCGGGTACGAGGTGAAGTCGATCCGTCGCCGGTTCGACCAGCGCAGCCGGTCCGAGACCATGGCCGCGAGTTCGAGCGCCGCGTCGGGGTTCCCGCGTAGGAAGGCCCGGAAGCGGTCGCACGGGATCACGCTGTAGCGGGCGGGTCCGCAGGCGGTGACCGTCGCCGACCGGGGCTGTTCGTTCAGCGCGGACATCTCGCCGACGAGGTCACCCCCCACCCGCAGCGACAGCAGCGCGGTTCGGCCGTCGGGCAGCGCGGCGGTGACTTTGGTCAGCCCCTGCTCGATCAGAACCAGGTGTGACTCCTGACGTCCCTCGTGAATCAGGATCTGACCGGCCGGCACCTGACGGCGGACGCCGAGTTCCAACAACGCCGTGCGGACTGTGGGACCGAGCCGTTGCAGGAATGTTCCGTAGGGCCACTGTGTGGTCTGAGGCGGTTCTCGCCGCATCAACGCTCCCACTTTTCTCCACCAACGACAGCGGTCGAAGCGTAACCGGTCTCTCGCGGTGCGCGATGCCCGGCGGAACAGCGCCACCGCGAGCAGGTAGGCGACCAGCAGCCCGAGCGCCGGCCATCCCGGTAGCCCCGACTCCAGGATCAGGTCGATCGGCAGGATCCACATGGATCAACTCCATCCGTATACACCCGGGGAGACACCCGTACAGGAGGGGATGACGGGTGGTCGACAAACGCCGCGATGCCGTCTTTCTACGGGATCTCCGAGCTTCGTCGCGTCTTGGATGTCACCTGGTGCCCGGCTCTGACGGGCCACGATGAGGAGGACCGACCACATGCGACATCCAGAGCGGCGCCTGCTGGTCTGCGTGGACATGGAGCGCTACAGCCGGCGTACCAATCTTCAGCAGTACGAGGCTCAGCACGACTTTCACCGCCTGCTCCGGGAGGCAGCCGGCGATGTGGGCATGGACCGGGTGGGCTGGACGACACAGCAGTCCGGTGACGGTGAACTGGCGATCCTGCCGCACGACATACCCGAGGCGAGGGTGATCGGCCGGTTCGTGCCGGAGTTGAATCGGCTGCTGCGGCGGTACAACGCCAGCCGGGTGCCGGCGGCTCGCATTCGGTTGCGGGTCGCCGTGCACCAAGGCATGGTGCACGTCGACGGTGCCAACGGATTTCCCGGGCAAGCGGTCGTGCTGGTCAGCAGGTTGTGCGATGCCGAGCCCGTCCGCCAGGCGCTGGCCGCCTTCCCCGAGGCCGGTATCGCGCTGGTGGTGTCCGCAGACATCTACCGTGACGTTGTCACCGAGTATCCCGAGGAACTCCGCCCGGAACGGTTCCGCCGGATCGACGTGGTTCACGCGAGCAAGGGATTTCAGGAACCGGCGTGGTTCTGCGTCGTCGACGAGGATCTGACGTCCTGGACGGACGGATCACCGGAGTCAACCCCACTGGTCGAGAAGCCGTCGAATGTCTCTGCTCGCCGTGCGCGCGCGGACCGGGATGACGTCATCTCCGCTCCGGGCGGGATCCGAACCGGCGACATCACCGTCGAGGGGCAGAACGCCGTCGGCCCGGGTGCCACGGCGATCGGCTCGATCGGCCGAGATGCGATTCTCGGTGGAGGTACGGACCGGTGAGCGACCGTCGTCCGGACTCGGCGTGGTCCGCTTCCGAAGCCGTGCCGGCCGTTGCCGGGCCGGAGCCACCTGGTGACCTGCCGGCGGAGAGCCATCCCGGACCCGGGCCGGACAGCGGCTCGACCGCTGCGGACCCGCCATCCGCGGAGCGAGAGCCGGAGGACGTCGAGGACACCGACGGGGCTGAGGAGCCGCTGGACTCCGCCGACGTGCTGCGGCGTCTCGCCGGCCTGTTCGGCGGCAGCGGGCGCATCGATGTTGGCGACATGCAGGTGCAGGGTCAGAACGCGACGGGTCACGGCGCGCTCGCCATCGGCATGGTCAACGTGACCGCCGCCGCAGCCGTCGCGGGCGGTCGCGTCTGGGCGGAGACGCTGAGCGAGTCGACCGTACGGGAGGTCGTCATCGGGTATGCGCCCACCGCGAGCGATCAGCAACTGGACCGGCAGTTGAAGCAGCGCCACCTGGTGTGCCTGTCCGGTCCGCTCGGCAGCGGCCGCTTCACCTCCGCGCTGGTCGCCTCGGCCCGTCGGCACGGCTTCGGCCGGGTAGGTGTGCTCGGCGTCGAGCAACTCGCCGACCTGCTCGGCACGAACTCCGGTCCCCGCAGCGGATGCGGTTATCTGCTGCGGCTCAACGACGAGACGGTGTGCTCGGTGGACGGGTACACCCTCGTCGCCCTGTCGGCGCGCGCCGAGGCTCACGGGGTGACCCTCCTTCTGGTCGGCGACTTCTCGCGACGGATCCAAGATCTCAGCGGTCATGTCGTTGAGCATCGACCGCCGCCCGCGGAGGAGGTGTTTCGCACTCGGCTGCGACGTGAGTTGGCCGTGCCCTGCGTTGGCTTCTGTGCGGACGGCTGTGACGGCGGGTGCGTCGATCGGTACGTCGACGAGGAGTGCGTCCGGCATCCCTTATTGGCGACTTACCTGGGTGGGGAACCTCGGCCGCGCGAGGTCGTCGCGGTGGTGCGGGCGATCGCCCGGTCAGCGCCACGCGCCGCAGCGCTGACCGATCGTCTGGCGGAGTTGCTGCCCTGGCAGCTGCGCGAGCGTGCCGGGCGCATTCTGGACGCGGAGGACGGTGCCGGTGCCTCGGTAGGTTGGTCCCGGGAACAGGTACGGGCGTTTCGGCTCTCCTGTTCGGTCCTGGTCGGCCTGTCCGCCTCGGAGATCCGACTCGCCGCCGACCGGCTCGTGTCTGCTGACGGGCTCGGGTACGCCGATCGGCTGGTGTCGGCCGACGCGCCGATGCCACCGACGACGGTTCCGCTGCGCCTGCGCGGAACGACCCTGGACCAACTGCTCGGTCCGACGCTGCGGGCGGCGGTGATGGCACCGGCCGACGGGTGGGCCGTGGGTGCTCCCCTTCTCCAGTTTGCTGTGGGCAGCGAACAACTGCGCTCCGCCGTGCTCGACGTGGCCTGGACGGACTGGTACCCACCTCGGGTGTTACTCGACTGGCTCGCGGATCTGGTCCGGGCCGAACAGCCGGCCGTACGGCAGGCAGCCGCCGGGGCGGTCGGTTGGACGGCGAGCAGGGACGTGCAGGCGGCCCTGGACACGGTACGGGATCTGGCCCGGGAGCGGCGGGCCGGAGTTCGCCAGGCGGCCGCGATCGTGCTGGTGGCGATGGCCATGCAACCGCATCTGAGACAGCGGGTCAGGGCCGAGCTGGATCGCTGGGCAGCCGGGTCGGCCAGCCATCTGCGGGACACCGTGGCGCGAGCCCACGAACTCGGGCTGGCTCGTCTCTGGCCGGACGCGGCGCTGGTGCAGCTACGGCAGGTCGCGTCGGCGCGCATGCAGCGCTGGAACAATTCGGTGGTCCGGGGCCTGGTCGAGGTGTACCAGAGCGGCCACGCGGCCGCCCTGGTGCCCGATCTGGTCGAGTGGACCCGGTCGCCCGACCGTGAGGTACCGCTGCACGCAGCCCGCACGCTGCGGGTGCTGGCCGAACGGTGGGCGCGACCGCCGCGGGAACACTGGCCGGAACTGCTGGACCTCGCCCGTACGGGAGTTGTCACCGACGATGACCTGGCGACGCTGTGGGCGACCGCGCTGAGCCTGCCGGAAACGGCGTACCGGTCCTGGCGGACCCTCGGCTTCTGGCTCAACCGGGCGGACGGCCATCCGGAGGTCGCTGGACACGTCCTGGCGCTGCTGCGACTCGTGGTGGCGGAACGGATTCCGTTGCGTAGGCGACTCCACCACCAGCTACGGCATGTGTGGCGTCCGGTGATGCCCCGGAACGCCCTGCTTGCCGATGTCGGACAACTTATCGATGAGGACAGCCGATGAGCACTCAACCCGCCGGAAACCCGCACGTCCGCCACTCGGTGCCGAGGCAGACTGATCGCCGATGGTGGCACTCCATCTTTCCGCCGTCCCCGGCTCCGCTGCCGCTTGTACCCGTTCGGGTGAGCTTTCGGCAGGACGTACCGCAGGCCCTCCTGGTGCCGGCCAAGGGCGACGCTTTCGACTTCCGCCTGCACGCCGTCTACCTCTGGACCGCGTCGAACATGGGATTCGAGGAGCTGCGCCTGCGCGCCGAACGATTGCTGCCGTGGGCGGGTGGGATCGTTCGGGAGCGGGCGGTCGACCTCGCCCGCGAGCACGAGCCACACCGCGCGCACGACCTGGAGCGGGCGCTGAACAACCTCCTGATGCACCAACGTTGGCCGCAGGACGCGAACCTGCCGCAGTTCGGCGTTCATCTGCGGGTCAGCCCCGACGAGCGGGTCCGGGAGCGGCTGCGCCCGTACTGGGAGGAGCGGATCGAGCTCGAGTGCCACCACGAACTACAGAAGATCCGCGCCTGGCAGGCCGACGATTTGACCCGCCGGTGGGCTGCGGTGTTGCAGAGCCTGGAGGACGACCCGGTGACCGGGCATGCGGCGCGGCTGGCCGGAGAGCAGTTCGCCGAGGTCTTCCAGCGGTACGTGGTGGAGCGCCGTGACACCGTCCCGGATTTGGTGAGTCTGCTGCGGGAGGCGGTGAAGGGCCATGGTGATCTTGGTCTCGGGCCGTCCGAGTACACGCAGGCGTGGGACGCCGCGGTGCGGACGTACGAACGTCAGCACGGGCTGTCGGGGCGGGCCAACTGATCGTGCGGTGGCCCTCTTCGGCACCGGAGGGCCACCGCACCCTGCATTACATCACCATGCGCACAGCTGTATGACCTTGCAGTAACTTCCCTTCGGGGCTATTCTCACTGCATAGTCATGCGGAGGTAGGTATGGGGATTCGGGCTGTGGTCGCCGGAGCAAGTGGGTACGCCGGTGGCGAGCTGCTCCGCCTGGTCGCCGGACACCCCGAGTTCGACCTGGTCGCGGCGACCGCACACAGTCAGGCCGGGCAACGGCTCGACGCCGTCCATCCGCAGCTGACCGGGCTGGACGTGATCCTCGGTGCGACCGCGCCGGAGGTGCTGGCCGAGGCAGACCTCGTCTTCCTCGCCCTGCCGCACGGTGAGTCCGCCGCCCTCGCGGCGCAACTGCCCGCCGGAGTCCGGATCGTCGATCTCGGCGCCGACCACCGGCTGGTGGACGCCGACGCCTGGGCCCGTTACTACGGCGGCCCGCACGCGGGTGCGTGGACCTACGGCCTGCCCGAGCTGCCCGGCCAGCGCGAGCGGATCGCCGCCGCGGAACGGGTGGCCAGCACCGGCTGCTACGCGGCGACGATCACCCTGGCGCTGGCTCCGCTGATCACCGCCGGCGCGGCCCGGCCCGACGACGTGGTGGTCGTCGCCGCGTCGGGCACCTCGGGCGCGGGCCGGGCCGCCAAGGCGCACCTGCTGGCCAGTGAGGTGATGGGCGACCTGTCGCCCTACAAGGTGGGCGCGCACCAGCACGTACCCGAGATCAAGCAGGCCACCGGGGCGACCGGGCTGTCGTTCACGCCGGTGCTGGCACCGATGCCGCGCGGCATCCTGGCCACGGTCACCGCGTTGCCGACCGGCGAGGCCGAGCCGCGCGCGGTGCTGGCACAGGCGTACGCGGACGAGCCGTTCGTGCATCTGCTGCCCGAGGGGCGGTGGCCGCACACCGCCGCCACGCTCGGCGGCAACTCCTGTCATCTGCAGGCCACCGTCGATGCCGACTCCGGTCGGCTTATCGTGGTCGCCGCGCTGGACAACCTCGGCAAGGGTGCCGCCGGTCAGGCGGTGCAGAACGCCAATCTGATGTTCGATCTGCCCGAAACCACGGGCCTGTCCGTCTGGGGGACCGCACCATGACCGTGACCACACCCCAGGGTTTCCGGGCGGCCGGGGTGCCCGCCGGCCTGAAGACCAGCGGCGAGCCGGATGTGGCGCTGGTGGTGAACGACGGCCCCGACGCCGGTGCCGCCGGTGTCTTCACCACCAACCGGGTCAAGGCCGCGCCGGTGCTCTGGACCCAGCAGGTCGTCCGGGGTGGCATGGTGCGGGCGGTGGTGCTCAACTCCGGTGGCGCGAACGCCTGCACCGGCCCGGCCGGCTTCCAGGACACCCACGCCACCGCCGAGCACACCGCTGCCGCGTTGGCCGAGGCCGCCGGGCATCAGATCGGCGCGGGCGAGGTGGCGGTCTGCTCCACCGGCCTGATCGGCGAGCGGCTGCCCATGGACCGGCTCCTGCCCGGGGTCGCCGCCGCGGTCGGGAGCCTGGGTGACAACGGCGGCACCGCCGCTGAAGCGATCATGACGACGGACACCCGACCCAAGACCACAGTCGTCTCCGGTGCCGGCTGGACCGTCGGTGGCATGGCCAAGGGGGCTGGCATGCTGGCCCCGGCGATGGCCACCATGCTCTGCGTCCTCACCACCGACGCGGTGGCCGGGTCGCAGGCGCTCGACGCCGCGCTGCGGGCGGCCACCCGGGTCACCTTCGACCGGGTCGACTCCGATGGCTGCATGTCCACAAACGACACGGTGCTGCTGCTGGCCAGCGGTGCCTCGGGTGTAGCGCCGAGCGAGACGGAGTTGGCCTCGGCGGTCACCGCAGCCTGTCACGATCTGGCCCAGCAGCTGCTCGCCGACGCGGAGGGTGCCACCAAGCAGGTCGCCATCGAGGTCGTCGGCGCTGCGGACGAGGACGACGCGGTGGAGGTGGGCCGGGCGGTGGCCCGCAACAACCTGGTGAAGACCGCGCTGTTCGGCAACGACCCGAACTGGGGTCGGATCCTCGCCGCCGTCGGTACCACCACCGCCGCGTTCGACCCGGACGCCCTGGACGTGGCGATCAACGGTATCTGGATCTGCCGGGGTGGCGCGGCGGCCGAGGACCGCTCGAAGGTCGACCTCTCCGGCCGGGACGTAACCATCCGGATCGACCTGCACGCCGGTACGGCCGAGGCGACGGTGTGGACCAACGATCTGTCGCACGCCTACGTGCACGAGAACTCGGCCTACTCAACGTGAGCGCGAGGAATGCAGCGCAGCGGAGTCCCGCAGTCGCGAACGGAAGGTGTCCCGGTGACGCTGAGTTCTGACCTGACCCGTGCCCAGGCGAAGGCCGCCACGCTGATCGAGGCGCTGCCGTGGCTGGCCCGCTTCTCCGGTGCCACGGTCGTGATCAAGTACGGCGGCAACGCCATGGTCGACCCGGAGTTGCAGCGGGCCTTCGCCGCCGACATGGTGTTCCTGCGGTATGTCGGGCTCAAGCCGGTGGTGGTGCACGGCGGCGGACCGCAGATCTCGGCCATGCTCGGTCGGTTGGGCATCGACAGCGAGTTCCGGGGTGGCCTGCGGGTGACCACCCCGGAGGCGATGGACGTGGTCCGGATGGTGCTGGTCGGCCAGGTGGGCCGGGAACTGGTCGGGTTGATCAACGCGTACGGGCCGTTCGCGGTGGGTCTCTCCGGCGAGGACGCCGGACTGTTCACGGCGGTGCGGCGGCCCGCGTACGTCGACGGGCAGCCGGTCGACGTCGGCCAGGTCGGTGACGTCGAGTCGGTGGATGTCTCGGCGGTGGACGACCTGATCGCCGCCGGCCGGATTCCGGTGATCTCCACGGTGGCGCCGGACGCGGACGGGGTGTTGCACAACCTGAACGCGGACACCGCCGCCGCCGCGCTCGCGGTCGCCCTGCGGGCGCGCAAGCTGGTGGTGCTCACCGACGTGCCCGGCCTGTACGCCGACTGGCCCGACAAGTCCAGCCTGGTCAGCGAGATCAGCACCGACGAGTTGGCGAAGCTGCTGCCGTCGCTGGAGTCGGGCATGGTGCCGAAGATGGAGGCGTGCCTGCGGGCCGTCAACGGGGGAGTGCCCGCCGCCCACGTCGTGGACGGTCGGGTCGCCCATTCCACCCTGCTGGAAGTGTTCACCTCGGAAGGGTTCGGAACGATGGTGATTCCCTCATGAGTGCTCTGGTCAGCCGCTGGCGGCAGACGATGATGGACAACTACGGCACGCCGCCGATGGCGCTGGTGGCGGGCTCCGGCGCCGTCGTGGTCGACGAGGCCGGACGAGAGTACGTCGACCTGCTCGGCGGCATCGCGGTAAATGTTCTCGGCCACGCCCACCCGGCGGTGGTGGCGGCCGTGTCGAAGCAGGTGGCGACGCTCGGCCACGTCTCCAATCTGTACGTTTCCGAGCCGCCGGTGGCCCTGGCCGAGTTGCTGCTGGCGCTGGCCGGCCGGCCGGGGCGGGTGTTCTTCGCCAATTCCGGAGCCGAGGCCAACGAGGCGGCGTTCAAGCTGTCCCGCTGCACGGGCCGTTCTCACGTGGTGGCCACCGTCGGCGGCTTCCACGGCCGCACCATGGGCGCCCTCGCGTTGACCGGTCAACCGGCCAAGGCCGACCCGTTCCGTCCGCTGCCGGGCGAGGTCACCCACGTGCCGTACGGTGATGCCGCCGCCCTGGCCGCGGCGGTGACCGACGCCACGGCCATGGTGATCCTGGAACCGATCCAGGGCGAGAACGGAGTGGTGGTCCCGCCCGCCGGTTATCTTGCCGAGGCCCGGCGGATCACCGCCCGGCACGGTGCCCTGCTGGTGCTCGACGAGGTGCAGACGGGCATCGGCCGGACCGGGCACTGGTTCGCCCACCAGGCCGACGGCGTCGAACCGGACGTGGTGACCCTGGCCAAGGGGCTCGGTGGCGGGCTGCCCATCGGCGCGACCCTGGCCTTCGGCCCGGCGGCCGACCTGCTCGGCCCTGGTTCGCACGGCAGCACCTTCGGCGGCAACCCGGTCAGTTGTGCCGCCGCCCTGGCGGTGGTCTCCACCATCGCCAGCGAAGGGCTGCTCGACCACGTGAAGCGGGTCGGTGAGCGGTTGCGTCGGGGGATCGAGGCACTCGGCCATCCGCTGGTGGACGGGGTACGCGGTGCGGGGCTGCTGCTCGGCCTCACCCTCACCGCCCCGGTGTCCGCCGCCCTCGCCGGGGCGCTGCGCGAGGCTGGCTTCCTGGTCAACCCGATCCAGCCGGGCGTGATCCGCCTGGCCCCGCCGTTGATCCTCACCGCCGCCCAGGCCGACGCCTTCCTGGCGGCGTTGCCGGCCGCCCTGAACGCGGCCACGAACGCCCCGGATCGTGTTGCTCCGGAGGCGCCGTCCCGCCGCACGATCCCGACCGCTGCGGATCCTGTTCCGGAAACGTCCGCGGCGGGACGCTCTCGCACCGAGATCCCGACCGACCCGGTGATGCCGACGGAGGCTTCCGCATGATCCGGCACTTCCTGCGCGACGACGACCTGTCTCCGGCCGAGCAGTCCGCAGTGCTCGACCTGGCCGGCCGGATGAAGGCCGACCGCTTCGCGTTCGCGCCGTTGGCCGGGCCCCGCTCGGTGGCGGTGCTCTTCGACAAGCAGAGCCTGCGTACCCGGATCTCCTTCGACGTCGGCATCGCCGAACTCGGTGGTCACCCCCTGGTGGTGGACACCCAGGTCACCCATTTCGGCCGGGGTGAGTCGCTCGCCGACGCCGGCCGGGTGCTGTCCCGCTACGTGGCCGCGATCGTGTTGCGCACCTACGGCGACGAGCGGATCGCGGAGGTGGCCGCCGGCGCCACCGTGCCGGTGGTCAACGCGCTGACCGACGGCTTCCACCCGTGCCAGTTGCTCGCGGACCTGCTCACCATCCGTGAGTGGTGTGGCGGCACCCAGGGGCGGACGCTGACCTACGTCGGGGACGCGGCCAACAACATGTCCCACTCGTACCTGCTGGCCGGCGCGACCGCCGGGATGCACGTGCGGGTCGCCGGCCCGGCCGGCTTCCATCCGGACGCGGACGTGGTGGCCCGTGCCGAGGCGATCGCCGCCGGCACCGGCGGTTCGGTCCGGGTGATCACCGACCCGGTCGCCGCCGTGCGCGACGCCGACGTGGTGGCCACCGACACCTGGACGTCGATGGGGCAGGAGGGTGACGGGTTGGACCGCAACACCCCGTTCCTGCCGTACCAGGTCAACAAGGCGTTGCTCGGGCACGCCGCGCCGGAGGCCGTCGTGCTGCACTGCCTGCCGGCGCATCGCGGCGAGGAAATCACCGACGAGGTGCTCGACGGCCCCCGCAGCGCGGTATTCGACCAGGCGGAGAATCGGCTGCACGCCCAGAAGGCGCTGCTGACCTTCCTTCTCCAAGGGGAGCCGACATGACCGCACCACTGACCCGAGGCGCTCGGCACGCCCGGATCGTCGAGCTGATCCGCGACAAGCCGATCCGGTCGCAGACCGAGCTGGCCGAGCTGCTCGGCGACGAGGGCGTGCAGGTCACGCAGGCCACCCTCTCGCGGGACCTGAAGGAACTCGGCGCGGTCACCGCCCGGGGCGGTGACGGCCGAGCCGTCTACGTCATCCCCGAGGACGGCCATCGTCCGCTACGCGACGCCGAGGCGGCACCGGCCCGTCTGGTGCGGCTGCTGCGTGAGCTGCTCAACGAGGTCGACTCCAGCGGCAACATCGCGGTCCTGCGTACTCCGCCGGGGGCCGCCCACTACCTGGCCAGCGCGTTGGATCGGGCGGGCCTGTCGGAGGTCGTCGGCACCATCGCCGGCGACGACACCATCTTCGTCGTGGCACGTGCCGCCGATGGTGGCGCGGCGCTCGGTGAACGGCTCGCCGGCTGGGCCCGCCGGGACGACAGCGCCGAAGAAAGCGGTACGCCATGAGTGAGGTTGCGTCGGACGTGGGTGCCCGGTGGGGAGGCTGCTGATCGTGGGGACCACAATTGACCGGGTGGATGACAAGAGCCTGACCGAGAACAGCGCAGCGGCCAACCGGACGAGCCTGTGGGGAGGGCGCTTCGCCGGCGGCCCGTCGGAGGCCCTGGCCCGCCTGTCGGTGAGCGTGCAGTTCGACTGGCGGCTGGCCCCGTACGACATCGCCGGTTCCCGGGCGCACGCCCGGGTGCTGGCCGGCGCCGGCCTGCTCGACCCGGAGGAGCTGGGCCGCATCCTGGCCGCCCTCGATGACCTGGAGGCCGCCTGCGCGTCGGGCGCGTTCCGCCCCACCGTCGACGACGAGGACGTGCACACCGCCCTGGAGCGTGGGCTGCTGGAACGGCTCGGCAGTCTCGGCGGCAAGCTGCGCGCCGGCCGGTCCCGTAACGACCAGGTCGCCACCGACCTGCGGCTCTACCTGCGCGACCACGCCCGGGGCGTGGCCGGGCGGCTGGTGGAGCTGGCCGAGGCGCTGGTCGAGCAGGCCGGGCGGCACGTGGACACCGCCGCACCCGGCATGACGCACCTGCAACACGCCCAGCCGGTCACCTTCGGCCACTGGCTGCTCGCTCACGTGCAGCCGCTGCTGCGGGATCTGGAGCGGTTGCGCGACTGGGACCACCGGGCCGCGGTCAGCCCGCTCGGCGCGGGGGCGCTGGCCGGTTCCGGGCTGCCGCTGGACCCGGTGGCGGTCTCGAAGGAGCTGGGGTTCCGGACGTCCTTCGCCAACTCGATGGACGCGGTCGCCGACCGGGATTTCGTCGCCGAGTTCCTCTTCGTCACCGCGATGATCGGCGTGCACCTGTCCCGGCTCGGTGAGGAGGTGGTGCTCTGGACGTCGCAGGAGTTCGGCTGGGTCGAGTTGGACGACGCCTTCGCCACCGGCTCGTCGATCATGCCGCAGAAGAAGAACGCGGACATCGCCGAGCTGGCCCGGGGCAAGTCCGGCCGGCTGGTCGGCGGGCTCGTCGCGGTGCTGACCATGCTCAAGGGCCTGCCGATGACGTACGACCGGGACATGCAGGAGGACAAGGAGCCGGCCTTCGACGCGGTCGACACCCTGGAACTGCTGCTGCCGGCGCTCGCCGGGATGATCTCCACGATGACGGTACGCGTCGACCGCCTGGTCGCCGCCGCGCCGGTGGGCTTCTCCCTGGCCACCGAGGTGGCTGACTGGCTGGTCCGCAGGGGCGTGCCGTTCCGCGACGCGCACGAGATCACCGGCAAGCTGGTGGCGCTCTGCGCGGCCCGGGACTGCGCCCTCGACGAGGTTTCGGACGCCGACCTGGCCACCGTCAGCGAGCACCTCGACCCGAGCGTGCGTGACGTGCTCTCGGTCCGTTCCGCCCTCGCCGCCCGGATCACCCCCGGCTCCACCGGCCCGGGCCCGGTAGCCGACCAACTAGCCACCGCCGCCGACCAGCTCACCACCTGGCGCGATTGGTCCGCCGAATCGGTAGTACCGCGCTGACCCGCACCCCTTCGCGATTTCTCGTGCAGTTTCGGGGAAACTGTCGCCTTCAGTCTCGCTGAGGCGACAGGTTTCCCCGAAACTGCTGCTCGGATGGGCGGTCAGGTAGCGGGGGAGGTGCGGGTGGAGAGGCGGTCGTGGCGTTGGCGGGCGGCCTGGGCGCTGCCGAGGCCGAGGCCGTGGCCGATCGCCTGCCAGGTGAGGCCACGGCTGCGGGCCAGGTTGAACAGTCCTGACTCCATGGTGTCGATCTCCGCCCGCAGGTGCGGGAAGAGGGCGAGTGCGGCGAGCAGATCCTCCTGATCGACCGGCTCCTCGCCGGGCACCGGCTCGGCTGCCCCGGCGGCCAGCGCCAGAAGTACGGCGATCGCCTCGTACGGGTCGGCGGCGTACGGGTTGGCGTGCCGTCGCCGCTGCCTCTCGGTGGCGGCATGACGCTCGGTCAACCGGTGCAGAGCGGCGTAGGCGCGGTGGCTGGTCTCGGTGCCGGTACGGCTCTCGGTGGGCATACCCTATCGCAGCACTTCAACGAAACGTTGTCAACGAAATGTTGAAGCACTGCTCCTCGGTGCGTCCCACGTGGGGCTCGCTGCGGACCACTGGGTGCTGCTGGCCGACCTCCTAACCGAGCGCGGTGTACTGCGATGGGACTCGAAACACGAATTCGATACTTCGTACCTGCTCCTCCGGACAGACGGCTATCGGTTCAGGTCTGCCGGTCTGGTAGCCCTGCGCGAAGTCGACACCGCAGTTCCTGAGCAGCTCGATGGTCTCGTCGTCCTGCACATGTTCGGCGGCAACCTGAATCCCCAAGGCGTGCCCCAGGTTGACCATGCCCGAGACGATGGCCTGGTTCGCCGGTGACC
Organism: Verrucosispora sp. WMMD573; assembly: GCF_027497175.1. NCBI lineage: Bacteria > Bacillati > Actinomycetota > Actinomycetes > Micromonosporales > Micromonosporaceae > Micromonospora > Verrucosispora sp. WMMD573. Next base: position 3,733,466 of record NZ_CP114901.1, read on the forward strand.
GACGGAGGTCGGCCACGAACATCCCGTCGATCTTGACGAGATCGACCGGGAGGTACTTCAGATGGGAGAGGGTGGCGTACCCCGTGCCGAAGTCGTCGAGGGCCAGGCCACAGCCGATCTCCCTGATTCCGCAGGCGAAGTCCAGGGCTTCGTTGCGGTTCTCGATGAGTGCGGTTTCGGTGATCTCGAAGGTCAGGCACTCCGGCCTGACCCTGTGCCGGTGGATCGCCTCGGTCACGTAGCTGAGCAGGCCGGGGTCGGCCAGCGACTTGCCAGAGATGTTGACCTGGTAATGGGAGGTCTGGCTGCCCCGACCGATCAGTTCCAAGGCGTGGTCGATGACCCACTTGTCAACCGCGAGGATCTCGCCGACCCGCTCGGCCATGTCGAGGAAGGGCCATGGAGCGACGAGTTCGCCGGTCTCGCTGGGCACCCGCAGCAGAATCTCATGTCGGGTGACCTGGTTGAGGCGGAGGTCGACGATGGGCTGAGCGAAGAGAGCGAACCGGTTGGCGGAGACCGCGCGGCGTACCCGGGCACGGCATCGTTCGCTACGATCCCGGTCCGGCACGGGCTGGTCGAGCACGGTGACCGGGGCGCCCTGGGCACGCGCGTCATGGGCCGCGTGCTCGCCGTCGATGAGTAACTCTGATCCACTGGCCTGGACGCCGCCGTGGAAGTGCACCACGCCCGCCCAGGTGTTGAGCCGCGACGTGCGCTGCCGGATGCCGAACAGATGGCGTCGGAACTCCTCGACGATCCGGGTGGCCAATGCTTCGGCGGCGGCGGAGTGCTCGTCGACCGGGCTCAGCAGGACGCCCCACCGGCCCGGACCTACCACCCCGCAGGTGACCTGGTCGCCGACAATCGCGCGCAGCAACTGAGCGACGGATGCGGTCAACTCGTCGCGGTCCTCGTCGCTGAGTGCATCAGGAATACGCGTGGCGGGTTCGGTCGCCACGATGATGAGCGCGCCAGCGGTGGTGCGACGGGCGCGATCCACCTCGTCGGTCAGGTAGCCGCGGGTCGGCAGTCCGGTCAGGATGTCCTGTGCGGAGAGGTCGGCCGAGAGCATCTGACTGCGGATGGTCCGCCTTTGTCGCTCCTGCCGGGCGACTTCGAGGGCGGTGACGTCCTCGCCGGTGGCGATCATGCCCGAAGGCTGGCCTGCGGTTTCGACTATCTCGACGTGGCAGTGCACGTGGCGGACGCTGCCGCCCGGCTGCGTCACCCGGAAGGTGACCTCGTCGGGACGCTTCTGCCGCCATACCGTCCGGACCACTCGGCGCACCCTACGTAGGTCGTCGGGATGCACGAGTTCGCCGAGCGTTTCGGGAGTGAGGCGCAGCGTGCCCGGCGCATGTCCAAAGATCATCGCCATCTCATCGGACCAGGTGAGACGCCCGAGGCCGTCGGCTTTGTCGCCGGCCGTCCAGATGATGGTGCCCAGCTTGGCCAACTGGGCGGCGCGGGCGACCCGGGTCGCCTCGTCGACCCCCGTGGCCAGTGGGTCGACGAGATCGGTGTCGACGAAGATGTCGTGCCCCTCGGCGCATGATTGGTCGTACTGGCTCTGGACGGCCCGCGCGAAGCGGCGGGCGCGGGCGAGTTCCAGCGGACTGGTCCGGCGGGTTCGGGCCAGCGCCAGGATGTCATCGAGATCCACGGCTGTCTCCCTTGCGCCGGGGACCTTCCGAGTCCGTGTAGCCAGCCTCCTCGGCCAGTTCACGCAGCCGCTTCTTCGCGGCGGCCTTGTAGCAACGGACGCTGCTCTCGGTCAGCCCGAGGATGCGGGCGATATCCTGGATGGAGAAACCGTCGTGGTCCATCTGGAACACCTCGGCGTGTCGAGGTGGCAGCTGACGCAACCAGGTACGCAGTGTCTCCTGCGCCTCCCACACGTCGGCGACGTCCGGGTGCGGCGCCGACGGTGGTAACTCCTCCGGCGCGACCGCGTTCTCCCGCCGCTGGCGCTGCTCCGCCTTCATGATTTTGAACCGGGCGGTCTTGATCACCCAGGCGGCCGGTTTGACGTGCTCACGGAGCATGGACCACTTGATCCGACCGACATGGTAGGCCTCGTTGAGCGCGTCCTCGACCAGTCCGCGGTCGCGACACCTCGCGCTGAGGGCGCGCTCTGCCTGGTGGTACGAAGCCTCATAGAAGGCGGCGAACTGCTGATCATCCTCGGCCTTACGGCGCGCGGCCTCCGCCTTGCGCATGGCCTCCCGGTCCGCCGGCTCCGGGGTCAGGGCGGCGGTGCCCTCGACCCCGGTCACGCGGCTTCCCTGGCGTCGGCACCCGGCATCACGCGGCCGCCCAGTTCCACCTCGCGATGCCCGTCGCGATCACGCTCCACGATTCGGACCACCTCGCGTTCGGCCGCCAGCTCGACCAGCCCGGCCAGCCGGGCTGCGGTGCGTGTCGATGTCTCGCGTTCCTGGTGCAGCCGGGTACGGTGTGCCACGTAGGCGCGTACCAGTCCGGCGGCCGTGGCGGCGATGCTCAGCACCAGAGCCGTCGCTCCAAGATCGGAGAGCGGCCCCGACAGTGTCTCGATCATCTCTCTCCTTGTTCAACAGTCCCGTCAATCACTATCCGTGGTGATGGCCCTGATGTTTATGGCACAGCGTCCACAAAGTTCCCAGAGATCAATGATCACGACTTTCACCTGCTTGAACAGCGAAAAGTCACGAAGCTGGCACGCTGGGCTAAGGGGGTTCGAAGGCGTGCCTCGGCAACCCTGACGACCCCACTAGGTGACTCTGCGTATAGCCATCGCCTAACGGGTGGCCGCTGTGCGGGCAAAAGAGGGGTGTCTGGTTGCCGGCCGGACCCGGGCCGGGTTACCTGGGGGCGTGGAACATTCCTGGCTCAGTGCCCCGGCCGCCGACGTCGCCCAGACGGCGCGGAACCTGCTGGGCTGGGAGGTGTCGGCCAACGGGGTCCGGGTCCGGCTCACCGAGGTCGAGGCGTACGCCGGCACCGGCGCGGATCCCGCCTCGCACGCCCATCGTGGTCCGACCCCACGGACGCAGGTCATGTTCGGCGCTGCGGGGCACGCCTACACGTACTTCGTCTTCGGGATGCACTGGTGCCTCAACATCGTCTGCGGCGCCGAGGGGGAGGCGGCGGCGGTGCTGCTGCGTGCCGGCGAGGTGGTCGACGGCGTGGACCTGGCCCGCAAGCGGCGCGGCGAGGTGGCCGACCGGGATCTCGCGCGGGGGCCGGCCCGGCTGGTGGTCGCGCTTGGCGTCGACGCGGCGGCGAACGGCACCTGCCTGCTCGACGGGACCGGGCCGCTGCTGCTGACGCCGCCGACCCGCCCGGTCGCGCCGTCGGCTGTCTCCGCGGGCCCGCGGGTCGGCGTGGCCGCCGCGCACGACAGGCCCTGGCGCTTCTGGATCACCGGCGATCCGACCATCAGTCCGTACCGCCGGCACGTGCCACGACGCCGTGCCTGACCTGGTTCGCGACGTGCGCCGGTCCAGCAGCGCCCGATCAGCCGCCCGCCCGATCAGCCGCACGTCCGACCAGCCGACCGACCGGCCGGTGCGGACCGGGGATGAGGGGGCGTGACGGGGGAACACTGGCGCGAGACGGACTCGCGGAATAGTTGACTCGTCAAATATGTTGTCGGGGGCATCGGGCATCACCGCCCGGTCGGACGACACGAGGGAGCGGTCATGCAGTTCGGAGTCTTCACCGTCGGCGACGTCACGGTCGACCCGACCAACGGCCGGGAGCCCACCGAAGCCGAACGGATCAAGGCGATGACCACCATCGCGCTGAAGGCCGAGGAGGTCGGCCTCGACGTCTTCGCCACCGGCGAGCACCACAACCCGCCGTTCGTGCCCTCGTCGCCCACCACCATGCTGGGTTGGATCGCCGCCCGCACCGAGCGGCTGCTGCTGTCCACCGCGACCACGTTGATCACCACCAACGACCCGGTGAAGATCGCCGAGGACTACGCGATGCTGCAACACCTCGCCGACGGCCGGGTCGACCTGATGATGGGGCGGGGCAACACCGGGCCGGTCTACCCCTGGTTCGGGCAGGACATCCGCAACGGCATCCCGCTCGCCATCGAGAACTACGACCTGCTGCGCCGGTTGTGGCGCGAGGACGTGGTCGACTGGAAGGGCAGGTTCCGCACCCCGTTGCAGTCGTTCACCTCGACGCCGCGCCCGCTCGACGGCGTGCCCCCGTTCGTGTGGCACGGCTCCATCCGCAGCCCGGAGATCGCCGAGCAGGCCGCCTACTACGGCGACGGGTTCTTCGCCAACCACATCTTCTGGCCCGCCGAGCACACCCGGCGGATGGTCGGCCTGTACCGGCAGCGCTTCGAGCACTACGGTCACGGCTCCGCCGACCAGGCGATCGTGGGTCTCGGTGGCCAGGTGTTCATGCGGCGCAACTCCCAGGACGCGGTGCGTGAGTTCCGCCCCTACTTCGACAACGCCCCGGTCTACGGCCACGGCCCCTCGCTGGAGGAGTTCACCGCGCAGACCCCGCTGACCGTGGGCAGCCCGCAGCAGGTCATCGACCGTACGCTCAGCTTCCGCGACTACGTGGGTGACTACCAGCGGCAGTTGTTCCTCGTCGACCACGCCGGGCTGCCGTTGAAGACGGTCCTGGAGCAGCTCGATCTGCTCGGCGAGGAGGTCGTGCCGGTGCTGCGCAAGGAGTTCGAGTCGCTGCGGCCGGCGCACGTGCCGCTGGCACCGACCCACGCCTCGCTGCTGGCCGCCGCCGGAGGAGGCAGCGACAGCACCGTCCACGCCGTCGACGACGTCACCGGCCGGGCGCCGGAGGCCGCCCGATGACCGTGCGTACCCTCGCCGTGGTCTCGGCCGGTCTCAGCCAGCCCTCGTCGACCCGGCTGCTCGCCGACCAACTCGCCGCGGCGACCCGCGACGAGTTGGTCCGGCACGGGGAGCAGGTCCAGCTGCGCCCGGTCGAGCTGCGCGAACACGCCCACGACATCGTCAACCACCTGCTCACCGGCTTTCCGTCGGAGCAGCTGCGGCAGGTGATGGACGAGGTCACCGGCGCCGACGGGCTGATCGCCGTCAGCCCGATCTTCAACGCCTCGTACAACGGGCTGTTCAAGGCCTTCTTCGACCTGGTGGACGCCGACGCGCTCGGCGGCCGTGCGGTGCTGATCGGCGCAACCGGCGGCACCGCACGGCACTCCCTGGCGCTGGAGCACGCGCTCCGTCCGATGTTCACCTACCTGCGGGCGGTGGTGGCGCCGACCGCGGTCTTCGCCGCACCGGAGGACTGGTCCGGCGGCACCGTCGACGGCGCGTTGCGCGCCCGGATCGAGCGCGCGGGTCGGGAACTGGCCGAGCTGGTACGGCGCAGCGCGCCGTCCAGCGGCCCTGCCGACCCGTTCGCCCTGACCACCAGCTTCGACGAGCTGCTTCACGGCCGCGACAGCTGATCTCCGCCGGCCGGGCCGCCATTCGTTGGCGGCCCGGCCGACGGATGGTCACTGCTCCGGCTCGTGCGGGTGGGCGATGAGCACCGGGCAGCGGGCGTGGTGCACAAGCGTCTGGCTTACCGAGCCGAGCAGCAGCCCGGCGAAGCCGCCCCGACCGCGCGAACCGGCCACCACGAGCGCCGCGTCACCGGTCGCCTCGATCAGCGCCTGGTCGGGCTTGGGCGCGACGAGCACCCGTTCCTGCACGGTCAGCCCCGGGTGACTGCCGCGCGCCGCCGCACCGGCGGTGGCGAGCAGGTCCGCCGCCTTCCCCTCGTCGTCGCCTTCGTCGGCGACGTGCATCAGCACCAGCGTCCCGCCGCGCCGGCCGGCCTCCTCGGCGCCGTAACCGACGGCGAGCTCGGCCGACTCCGAACCGTCCACACCGACCAGCACCGGGCCCTCGGTGGGGATCGGACGGTCGGGCGGACGGATCACCAGCACCGGGCAGTGCCCGTGCGCCGCGACCTGGGTGCCGACCGAGCCGAGCAGCAGCCCGGCGAAGCCGCCCAGGCCCCGGCTGCCCACCACCACCAACTCCGCCCGCCGGGACTCCTCGACCAGCGTCGCACCCGGCCCGCCGGCCACCTGACGCACGTCGACCGTCAGCCCCGGCCACCGGTCGACCAGTTCAGCGGCGGTCTGTTCGAGCATCTTGCGGCCGTCCTCCGACGCTGCCGGCACGCCCACCTCGTACGGGTTGATCGGCACGCCGTAGCCGAGCGGGTGCAGGTAGCCGTGCACCAGGTGCAACGGGCGGGACCGCCACACCGCCGCCTCCGCCGCGTGCTCCGCGGCCACCAGGCTCGGCGGCGATCCGTCCACCCCCACCACGACAGGTCGGTTCATCGTCACTCCACAGGTCGGTCAGGGTTCATTGTCGACGCGTCCCGCCGCCGGGACGCGTCGACACACCACCGGTCAGGTCCCCTCGACCGTACGCAGCTTCCGGACGACCGCCAGCGGGGAGTGGGCGTGGTGCAGCACGGCGTGGCTGACCGAGCCGAGCAGCAGCCCGCCCAGCGCCCCGCGCCCCCGCGCGCCCACCACCACCAGCTGGGCGGTGCGGGACTCCTCCACCAGCGCCCGACCCGGGGAACCGCGCACCAGCCGTCGCCGCACCGGCACCTCCGGATAGCGCTCGGACCAGCCGGCCACCGCCTCGGCGAGGACGCGCTCCTCCTCGTCCCGGAAGGCGTCCAGGTCGTAGACCAGCGGCAGGATGTCACCGGGGCCGGCCGGGGTCGGATAGAGCCAGGCGTGCACCGCGACCAGTTCGCTGCCGCGCCACGCCGCCTCCTCGAAGGCGAACCGGACGGCCTCCCGGGACAACTCCGAACCGTCGACGCCGACCACCACCGGCCCGTCCGCCCGCGATTCGCCGCGAACCACCAGCACCGGGCCGTCCGCGTGGGCGCTGACCTGCACGGCCACCGAGCCGAGCAGCAGCCCGGCGAAGCCGCCCAGCCCCCGGTTGCCGAGGACTACCAACGCCGCGTCCCGGGCCTCGGCGAGCAGGACGGTGCTCGCCGCTCCGTCGACCACCTCGCCGGTCACCGCCACCTCCGGGGCCGCCTTGCCGGCCTCGGCGACGGCGTCGGCAAGATACCTGTCGGCCTGGTTGCGCAGGCCGCCGTCGGCCGGCCCGCTCGGCGCGGGACCCAACGGCACTCCCATCAGCGGCCAGATGAACGCGTGCACGATCCGCAGCGGGCGGTGCCGGTACGCCGCCTCCCGCGCGGCGGCGCGCACCGCGTGCAGGCCGATCTCGGAACCGTCCACACCCACCACGACGGGGGCGCCGGTGTTGCTGGCCATCACATCTCCTCCTCGACTCCGCTGTCAGCCTCGCTCACCTGACGGCGTCAGGGTGGGCAGATCGACTCCCGACGTACTCCGGGTCGGCCGCGGCACCGGGGCGGCGTCGGGTCAGCCGCAGCACCAGGGCGGGTAGGACGCTCACCGCGCCACAGGCCAGCAGGTCGGTGACGCCGAGCACCTCGGTGCCGAGCAGCTCCCGCAGCGGCGGCAGCAGCACTCCGGCCACCTGGAGCAGCGCGGAGGCGGCGACCGCGAGCGGCAACGCCAGGTTGCCCCGCCGTTGTCCGGCCGGTCGTGGCGCACGGACCGCCAGGGCCACGCCGAGCTGGGCCAGGCCGAGCACGACGAAGATCACCGACTGCCACGGCCGGTTCCAGTGGGCGGCGAGCACACCCGCGCCCAGGGTCACCGCCGCGATCAGCGCCCCGCCGACCAGGATCTGCCTACCCAGGCCCGCGCCGAGCACCGACTCCTGCGGTGAGCGTGGCACCCGGCGCAGGGTGCCGGGTTCGGCCGGTTCGGCGCCCAGGGCCACCCCGGGCACCCCGTGGGTGAGCAGGTTGATCCAGAGGATCTGGGCCGGCAGCAGCGGCACGGGCAGGCCGAACAGCGGCCCGAGCAGCATCACCGTAATCTCGGCCACCCCGCCGGAGAGGGCGTAGCGCAGGAACCGGCGGATGTCGGGTGCCGCCGCGACGATGCTCTGCCTGCGTACGTCCCCGGCCGCGACCTGGACCTGTCCGGCCACCGCCCGCTCCGCCCTCTGCGCCGGACGTACCCCGACGGCACGCCCTTCAGACGTCAGCCTCGCCGAGGCCGGCACCGCCCGGCAGGGGCGATCCGCCCGCGCTCCCCGGGACCAACGGCCCTGCCGGCCCATCCCACGCGGCGACGCCGGCACGCTGCTCGCCCCTCGGGCCGGGCACCCACGTCCCGGCCGACGTCGCTCCTGATCCGGGCAACATCCGTGATGTTGCTGCCTCCGGCCGTCCGAAGGCGGCAACATCACCGAAAGTGCTCGACGTGGCGTACCGCCCGGGGGTGCGGAGTGCGTACGGCGAGGAAGCTGACCCAGCCGACCGGATTCATGGTCAAGCCGCCCTTGATGACGTCGTACACGTACCTGGTCATGACCCGGCCTCCACTCCGCCGTCGATGCCTCTGCCTCGTTGGTAGCAACGCCGCCGCTGGTGGGGGCAGGGCCGAAAGCCGATCCGAACAGGTCGCTGGTCCTCAACCGGGCCGCGTATGGTCGGCCGGTGACCGACGACCTGCGGCTGCGCCCGGTACGCGAGGACGACCTGGTGGAGTTCTTCGTCCACCAGCTCGACCCGGAGGCCAGCCGGATGGCCGCCTTCGGCGCCGAGGATCCGACGGACCGGCGGGCGTTCGCCGCGCACTGGGTCCGCATTCTCACCGGTCCGGAGAACCTGGCCCGCACGGTGACCGTCGACGACACGGTGGTCGGTCACGTGCTGGCCTTCCCGGTCGACGACGCGTTCGAGGTCAGCTACTGGATCGACCGGGCGCACTGGGGCCGCGGGTACGCCACCCGCGCCCTGGCCGCGCTGCTGCGGGAGGTCACCCGCCGGCCGCTGTTCGCGCGGACGGCCACCGACAACGTCGCGTCGCTGACGGTGCTGCGTCGCTGCGGGTTCGTGGTGCGCGGCACCGACCGGGCGTACGCCCCGGGCCGCGGCCACGAGATCGACGAGCACGTGCTGGAACTGCCCGCGTGACCGGGTGCCGATCCGGCGTGATCCGCCCCCGGGCACCGGGGCTGACCAGGGCGGCGACTACCCTCGCGGGGTGAACTGGCTGGAACTGGTCGGCTGGGCCGGCTCCGCGCTGCTGGTCTGGTCGCTGCTACAGACGCGCATCCTGCGGCTGCGCGCCCTCAACCTGGTCGGCTGTGTTGTCCTGATCGGCTACAACGCCACGATCCGGGTCTGGCCCATGGTCGGGCTGAACGTGGTGTTGGCCGTCATCAACATCTGGTACCTGCGGCGACTGCTCAGCACCCGACACGACGAGCAGACCTACCAGGTCGTCGAGGTGGGGGCCGACGACGCGTTCCTGGCCCACACGCTGCGGGTGCACGCCGCCGACATCGCCCGGTTCAACCCGGGCTTCCACCCGGACCGGCTGGCCGGCCGCTCGGCCTTCCTCGTCGTACGCGCCGACGAGGTCGTCGGGGTGGTGCTGGTGCGCGACGTCGGCGACGGGGTGGCCCAGGTCGACCTGGACTACGTCACCCCGCCGTTTCGTGACTTCACCCCCGGCGAGTTCGTCTACCGGCGCAGCAGCCTGTTCACCGACCGCGGGTTCCGCCAGGTGCTGAGCCCACCGGGCATGGTCGCCCCGTACTACCACCGTCTCGGGTTCCGCCGCGCGGGGGAGTCGTACGTGCTGGATCTGCCGGCACCGGCGCTGCCGCAGGGCTGAGCGCGCCCCGGCTCCACCTGGTGATGATTCACCGCCGGAGTGAGTGGGCATAGGCTCCGCTACGCCGGCGGGGCCGCCACCGGCGGCGCCACCCGGCGCGGTCCAGCGAGGGAGAACCGGGCGTGCAGAGCTACTGGAGCCAGCTGGCCCTGGTCGCAGTCCTGATCGTGGTGAACGCGATCTTCGCCGGCAGCGAGCTGGCGCTGGTGTCGCTGCGGGACAGCCAGCTCCAACGGCTGGAACGCACCGGGCGCACGGGCCGGGTACTGGCCCGGCTGGCCCGCGACCCCAACCGATTCCTGGCCACCATCCAGATCGGCATCACGCTGGCCGGGTTCCTCGCCTCGGCCGCCGCCGCGGTGTCGCTGGCCCAGCCGCTGGTTCCGCTGCTGGAGGGTGTCTTCGGCCGGGCCGCCGGCCCGTTGTCCGTGGTGCTGGTCACGTTGGTGCTGACCTTCGTCACCCTGGTCTTCGGTGAGCTGGCCCCGAAACGGATCGCCATGCAGGTCCCGGAGCGGTGGGCGCTGCTCGTCGCCCGCCCGCTGGATCTGCTCGCCGGTCTCACCCGGCCGGTCGTCTGGGTGCTCGGTGCCACGAGCGACCTGGTGGTACGGCTGTTCGGGCTGGATCCGAAGCCCGAGCGGGACGAGATCAGCCCGGACGAGCTGCGGGACATCGTGGCCGGTCACCACGGCTTCACCAAGGAGCAGCAGACCATCATCGCCGGTGCCGTGGAGATCGCCGAGCGGCGGCTGCGGGCGGTGCTGGTGCCGAGGTTGCAGGTGTTCTGCCTGGACAGCGGCACCACGGCGGAGGCCGCCCGGCTGGTGCTGGCCGCCTCCGGGCACTCCCGCGCGCCGGTGGTCCGCCACGGCGGCCTGGACGATTCGGTGGGCGTCATCCACCTGCGGGACCTGGTCGGCGTCGCTGACGACCAGCCGGTCGACGAGTACACTCGCCCGCCGCTGCTGCTGCCGGACTCGGTGCTGGTGGTCGACGCGCTGCGCCGGTTCAAGGCCGAACGCCAGCACATGGCCCTGGTCGTCGACGAACGCGGTGCCGTCGAGGGCATCGTCACCCTGGAGGACATCCTCGAGGAGATCGTCGGGGAGATCTACGACGAGACCGACCGGGACGTCGGTGCGGTACGCACCGACGACGACGGGGCACTGCTGCTGCCGGGCACGTTTCCCGTGCACGATCTGCCCGACATCGGTGTGGAGCTGCCCGGGCGTCCGGACGGTGCCTACACCACCGTGGCCGGGCTGCTTCTGGCCGGTCTCGGCCGGATCCCCCGCGCCGGGGAGCATCTCACCGTCGATGCCTGGCGGCTGGAGGTGACGCTCGCCGACGACCGGGCGGTCTCCGGTGTCCGGCTGCGCCGGGTGACAGCGGCACCCGGGGACCCGGAAGCCCTCGGGACAGCGGTGTCCGAGGCTTCCGGCGCGGCCGAGGCGGCCGCACCTGCCGTCCCCGACGTGCCCGAGGCGCAGCCGGACGAGCCGTCGGGCACGCCGACCGACGGCTCTTCGGTTCTGGACGGCACCCGGCGCTGAGAGCGCGGGTGCGCCGGCCCGCCCGCGACGGTCGTCGTTCGCGCTGCGAGTCAGCTGCCGGCTGCCCGGCCTGGGCCGCGCGGGCCGGGCAGTGGCGGATCCAACCGCACCCGATCCATCGGCACCTGCCGGGTGCTTCGACCGAGCAGCCGGGCCAGCGCCCGAATCGCCCAGGGGCCCGACGGGTGCCGCTGCGGACCGATCAGCCGCCCACTCAGCCGGCCGTACCAGTGTCGGGTGACGACCAGGTCGGTCAACCGCAGCGGGCCGTCCGCGGGGCCGCGCAGCACGAGATCCACCACCCGACCCAGCCGGCGGCCCTGAAGGTCGTACGCGGTCCGACCCAACAGCTCACCCGCTCGCACGGTGCGCCCCGGGTATCCGATCGATCACGTGCCGGCGCAACCACTCCTCCACCGGCGAGGTGGGCAGCTCGTCGGCCCGTACCCGCAGCCACACCGCACTGTCCACCCGTTCGACAAGCGCGTACGGGATGCGCAGTGGCGCCATCGGCCGGTCCGTGACGAACCGCTCGGCGGTCAGCACCAGCATCCGGCCCAGCCGGCCGCCGACCCGCTGCCCGAGCGCGCCCGGCCCACTGAGCAGCGACCGTAGGTACGGCACCCCGTCCCCGTCCAGCGCGAACTCCACGTCGTCGACCTTGCCGATGAGCCTCCCGTCGCGATCGACCAGTTGCCGGTCGAGCAGTTCCTGGCTGATCTGGATCCTCACTGGCCCATCCTCGTACCGATCGCCAGTGGTACGGCGACGATCGAGGCGGCGAGGATGACCAGCAGCAGCACCGCGCCCAGCAGGTTGAGTGCCCGGCCGTTGACCCGGCCACCCAGGTAGGTGTGGTCGTTGGCGACCACCAGGATCGGCAGGTAGATCAGCGGCAACGCCACCGCGCTGATGATCAGCATGTACTCGGTGAGCGACACCGGGTCGACCGTGGTGAGCAGCAGGAGCACCCCGAGCAGCACGCTGACCAGCAACACCGTGTGGAAGCGAGCCGCCTCGCGCGGGCTCACCCGCTTGCCCCACTGCCAGCCGAAATACTGGGCGGCGGCGTACGCGGCGGACAGGCCGGTCTCCAACGCGGCGCCGAAGGTGACCGCGAAGAACGCCAGTGCCGCCACCGCCAGGCCGGCCGCGCCGAAGGCCAGCACCACCGGGTGCGCGACCTGGTCGAGGCTGTCCACCGACAGGCCGGCGGGGCGTAGCACCACCGCCGCCGTCGCGATCAGCGACAGGGCGAGGAAGCCGCCGACCGGAAAGCCGACCAACACGCTGAAGCGGGCATCGGCCAGGTCGTCCGCGCTCCACCGTTCCTCGACCCCGCCGGAGGAGAAGAAGAAGACCTCGTACGGGCTGACCGTCGAGGCGAACAGCGCCACCGCGACGAACCAGTACGCCCCCCACCCCTGACCGGAGTCGTCGGGTGCCACGGCGCTGCGACCGAGCGCCGCCCAGTCGGTCGGCAGCCAGAACAGGGCGACGGCGAACACCACCAACGCGAGCCCGGCCAGCCCGAAGACCCGTTCCATCACCGGGAACCGCATCCGCCACAGCACCAGCCAGACCGCGATCCCGGCGACGGGCACCCAGAGCAGGTACGGCACGCCGGTGGCCAGCCGCAACGCCAGCGCCACCCCGCCCAGTTCGGCAGCCAGGGTGATCACCGTGACCAGGTACGACGCCACCAGGTTGAGCAGTGCCATCCGTGCGCCGAGCCGCTCCCGGACCAGGTCGAACACGGCCCGGCCGGTCACCGCCGCGATCCGTCCGGCCATTTCCGCGTACGCGCAGATGGCGACGACCCCGAGCAGCAGCACCCAGGTGTGCGCCATGCCGAAGCGGGCCCCGGCCTGGCCGGCGGCGACCAGGTCGCCGATGTCGACGAAGCCGCCGACCGCGGACAGGATGCCGAGCGTGGCGGCGAGGAGCTTCCTCACGTCGGCGATGCGGGCTCGGTCATCGACGCGACGATAACGCCACCAAAGCCGCCATCTACCCGAAACCGCCTTCAGTGCTGCTCAGGCATCGCGGCGACGATGAGCGGCGGCCGGGGCTGCGCGCGGTTTCCTGTCGAGGGCGTGCTACCCGCTCGGCGAGCGCTCTGAGCCGACCACCCTGGTCAGTCGCGGCTCCTGTCAGTTCTCGGCCGGGTAGAGGTTCTGGAGGCGGACCTGACCACGGGCGACCAGCCGCCCGTCCGCGTCCGTGATCTCCACCTGCCACAGTTGCTGGCTCCGTCCCCGGTGCACCGGGGTGCCGACCGCGACCAACTCGCCCTCGGCCACGGCCCGCAGGAAGTCGGTCTGGTTGGACACCCCGACCACCCGCCCGCGCTCACCCAGCCAGACACCGGCACCCAGGCTCGCCGCCGTCTCCACCACCGAGCAGTGGACGCCGCCGTGCAGGATGCCGTACGGCTGGTGCAGCTCGGGGCGGACCCGCCAGCGGATCGTGACCCGGTCCCCGCTGATCTCGTCCAACTCCAGCCCGAGCAGGGCGAAGAAACCACCCGACATCGTCGACACGTCCACGGTCACCTCCACGATCTTGGAATCGCCAGCCTAGTGCCGGTGCCTGTCGCCGGAACCCGGTAGGGCCGGACCGGGCTGATGGGGGACAATCGGTGACCGTGACCGACAGCACCCTCCCGCCGCCCCGGCGGGACTCCCTGACCGATGACCTGCGCTGGCGGGGTCTGCTCCAGGACTCCACCGACCCGGACGAGCTGCGCGCGCTGCTCGACGGCCCGGGATCCGCCTTCTACGTGGGTTTCGACCCGACCGCGCCAAGCCTGCACGTCGGCCACCTGATGCAGGTCACCACCGCCCGTCGCCTCCAGCTCGCCGGGCACCGGCCACTGCTGCTGGTCGGGGGCGCCACCGGCCAGATCGGTGATCCGAAGGAGAGCGCGGAACGGACTCTCAACCCGCCGGAGGTCGTGGCGACCTGGGTGCAGCGGATCCGTGACCAGCTCGCGCCCTTCGTGTCGTACACCGGAGACCATGCCGCCCGCCTGGTCAACAACCTGGACTGGACCGGCGAGATGTCGGTGGTGGAGTTCCTGCGCGACGTGGGCAAGCACTTCCCGGTCAACCGGATGCTGGCCCGTGAGGTGGTCCGCGCCCGGCTGGAGAGCGGGATCAGCTTCACCGAGTTCAGCTACCAGTTGCTACAGGCCAACGACTTCTTCGAGCTGCACCGGCGGCACGGCTGCCAGCTCCAGTTCGGTGGCTCGGACCAGTGGGGCAACATCACCGCCGGAGTCGACTACGTGCGGCGGCGCGGGCTCGGGCCGGTCCAGGCGTTCACCACCCCGCTGGTGACCAAGTCGGACGGCTCGAAGTTCGGCAAGACCGAGGGCGGCGCGATCTGGCTCGATGCCGAGATGACCAGCCCGTACGCCTTCTACCAGTTCTGGATCAACGTCGATGACCGGGACGTGGGCCGTTACCTGCGCTACTTCAGCTTCCGCAGCCGGGAGGAACTGGAGGAGTTGGAGAAGGAGACGGCGGAGCGGCCGGCGGGGCGGGCCGCTCAGCGCGCTCTCGCCGAGGAGCTGACCACCCTGGTGCACGGCGAGCGGGAGATGGCCCAGGTGGTTGCCGCCAGTCAGGCCCTGTTCGGCCGGGGATCGTTGGACGACCTGTCCGCGGTGACGCTGCGCGCCGCGCTCACCGAGGCCGGGCTGGTACGCCTCGACGAACTCCCGGAGGTGGCCGCCCTGTTGAAGGCGGCCGGCCTGGTGCCGAGCATGAAGGAGGCCCGACGGGTGATCGCGGAGGGCGGCGCCTACGTCAACAATGTCCGTGTCGTCGCGGCGGACGCCGTGGTCTCGCCGGCCGATCTGCTGCACGGCAGATATCTGGTGCTGCGCCGGGGAAAGCGTTCCTTCGCCGGGGTGGAGGTCGGCGCCTGATCGCCGGCGGACAGGTGTGACGCGGGACGCGCCCGGCGGATTTGACGATCAATCCGCCGGGCGCGTAACTTTCTCTCTGCCAACGCGGAACGGACGTAACAGGGCGAAAGCCCCAGGCCGGAGCGTAGGCAGACCTTCGGTGCGGGTGGTGAACGGTCACCTGTCGCCGAACCGGGCGGTGCCCCAGATTCGTCGGGAGGCGGATTTGGCGGGGCGAAACCGACCGGGTATGGTTGACGACCGGTAGGGCTCCAGGCGCGCTCGCGGTACACCGCAGCGGCTGGCCTGCCACAACCACGACAGGACCGGCGCAGGCCGGTGCGATCGTGGTGCCCGGAGAATGGGTAGAAGCGTGACAGAGCGGCGCAAGCCGGTTTGACACGGCAGAAACCGCCGGGTAACGTAGTAAAAGTGCCCGGCGCGGTTGTGGCGGGTGTGGTGCCCCGGATGGTGGCCCCTTTTGTGGGGTTGTTTGATGGTGTGTGGTTGTTCTTTGAGAACTCAACAGGGTGCTTGATAAGCCAGTGCCAAGTTTGTTTTTTTCCCGGGCTGGCCAGGTTTTTCTGGTTGGTTTGGATTCCTTTGGCAACATTTTTTGTTGCTGGGATGGATTTTTCGACAGGTTTTTGTTGGAGAGTTTGATCCTGGCTCAGGACGAACGCTGGCGGCGTGCTTAACACATGCAAGTCGAGCGGAAAGGCCCTTCGGGGTACTCGAGCGGCGAACGGGTGAGTAACACGTGAGCAACCTGCCCTAGGCTTTGGGATAACCCCGGGAAACCGGGGCTAATACCGGATATTCACTTGCGGGCGCATGTTTGTGGGTGGAAAGTTTTTCGGCTTGGGATGGGCTCGCGGCCTATCAGCTTGTTGGTGGGGTGATGGCCTACCAAGGCGACGACGGGTAGCCGGCCTGAGAGGGCGACCGGCCACACTGGGACTGAGACACGGCCCAGACTCCTACGGGAGGCAGCAGTGGGGAATATTGCACAATGGGCGGAAGCCTGATGCAGCGACGCCGCGTGAGGGATGACGGCCTTCGGGTTGTAAACCTCTTTCAGCAGGGACGAAGCGTGAGTGACGGTACCTGCAGAAGAAGCGCCGGCCAACTACGTGCCAGCAGCCGCGGTAAGACGTAGGGCGCGAGCGTTGTCCGGATTTATTGGGCGTAAAGAGCTCGTAGGCGGCTTGTCGCGTCGACTGTGAAAACCCGTGGCTCAACTGCGGGCCTGCAGTCGATACGGGCAGGCTAGAGTTCGGTAGGGGAGACTGGAATTCCTGGTGTAGCGGTGAAATGCGCAGATATCAGGAGGAACACCGGTGGCGAAGGCGGGTCTCTGGGCCGATACTGACGCTGAGGAGCGAAAGCGTGGGGAGCGAACAGGATTAGATACCCTGGTAGTCCACGCTGTAAACGTTGGGCGCTAGGTGTGGGGGGCCTCTCCGGTTCTCTGTGCCGCAGCTAACGCATTAAGCGCCCCGCCTGGGGAGTACGGCCGCAAGGCTAAAACTCAAAGGAATTGACGGGGGCCCGCACAAGCGGCGGAGCATGCGGATTAATTCGATGCAACGCGAAGAACCTTACCTGGGTTTGACATCGCCGGAAATCTCGCAGAGATGTGGGGTCCTTCGGGGCCGGTGACAGGTGGTGCATGGCTGTCGTCAGCTCGTGTCGTGAGATGTTGGGTTAAGTCCCGCAACGAGCGCAACCCTCGTCCCATGTTGCCAGCAATTCGGTTGGGGACTCATGGGAGACTGCCGGGGTCAACTCGGAGGAAGGTGGGGATGACGTCAAGTCATCATGCCCCTTATGTCCAGGGCTTCACGCATGCTACAATGGCCGGTACAATGGGCTGCGATACCGTGAGGTGGAGCGAATCCCAAAAAGCCGGTCTCAGTTCGGATCGGGGTCTGCAACTCGACCCCGTGAAGTCGGAGTCGCTAGTAATCGCAGATCAGCAACGCTGCGGTGAATACGTTCCCGGGCCTTGTACACACCGCCCGTCACGTCACGAAAGTCGGCAACACCCGAAGCCGGTGGCCCAACCCTTGTGGAGGGAGCCGTCGAAGGTGGGGCTGGCGATTGGGACGAAGTCGTAACAAGGTAGCCGTACCGGAAGGTGCGGCTGGATCACCTCCTTTCTAAGGAGCACCATCCACCGAAAGGTGGTATGGAGCCCGCGGCCTGCGGATGTCGGGTCGGGGTGCTCGATTGGCGGAGACACTGGTGAGTTTTTCCTCGGCAACGGTCAGGGCGCTTAGTACAGCCGGCTTTCGGGTTGGTGGGAACGGTTGCTGTGGTGCGGCTGGGGAGGGATGTAAAGCACCCTGTTGGGTCCTGAAGGAACAACCTGTGTGGTTGTTGTTTCAGAGCCTTGAGGCGAGCGGGAGCTTGTCGAGGCGCCAGGCATGGCTTGGTTTCTCATACCGCCGGTGGTTGCCGGGCTGGTGGGAGACGGTGGGTTGTGGGTTGGTTGTTTGTTGAGAATTGCACAGTGGACGCGAGCATCTTTGTGGTCAAGTTGTCAAGGGCGAACGGTGGATGCCTTGGCACCAGGAGCCGATGAAGGACGTGGGAGGCCGCGATAGGCCTGGGGGAGCTGTCAACCGAGCTGTGATCCCAGGGTGTCCGAATGGGGTAACCCGGCATCAGTCATGTGGTGTCACCTGCACCTGAACTCATAGGGTGTGTGGAGGGAACGCGGGGAAGTGAAACATCTCAGTACCCGTAGGAAGAGAAAACAATAGTGATTCCGTGAGTAGTGGCGAGCGAAAGCGGATTGAGGCTAAACCGGTTGCGTGTGATACCTGTCAGGGGTTGCGTGGTCGGGGTTGTGGGACCCTGCTACACGAGCTGACACTCGTGTGAGGAGTGATAAAGCCAGTTGTTAGCTGAATGGTCTGGAAAGGCTGACCGTAGACGGTGATAGTCCGGTAGGTGAAAGCAGCTGGTCTTCTGTGGGTGTTCCCGAGTAGCGGCGGACTCCTGAAATCTGCCGTGAATCTGCCAGGACCACCTGGTAAGCCTAAATACTTCCTGGTGACCGATAGCGGACGAGTACCGTGAGGGAATGGTGAAAAGTACCCCGGGAGGGGAGTGAAATAGTACCTGAAACCGTTCGCCTACAATCCGTCGGAGCCTTGCGGGGTGACGGCGTGCCTTTTGAAGAATGAGCCTGCGAGTTAGTGGCATGTGGCGAGGTTAACCCGTGTGGGGGAGCCGTAGCGAAAGCGAGTCTGAAGAGGGCGTTTGAGTCGCATGTTCTAGACCCGAAGCGGAGTGATCTAGCCATGGGCAGGCTGAAGCGCGGGTAAGACCGTGTGGAGGGCCGAACCCACCAACGTTGAAAAGTTGGGGGATGACCTGTGGTTAGGGGTGAAAGGCCAATCAAACTCCGTGATAGCTGGTTCTCCCCGAAATGCATTTAGGTGCAGCGTCGTGTGTTTCTTGCCGGAGGTAGAGCACTGGATGGTCTAGGGGGCCTACAAGCTTACCGAAATCAGCCAAACTCCGAATGCCGGTAAGTGAGAGCGCGGCAGTGAGACTGCGGGGGATAAGCTTCGTAGTCGAGAGGGAAACAGCCCAGATCACCAGCTAAGGCCCCTAAGCGTGTGCTAAGTGGAAAAGGATGTGGGGTCGCATAGACAACCAGGAGGTTGGCTTAGAAGCAGCCACCCTTTAAAGAGTGCGTAATAGCTCACTGGTCAAGTGGTTCCGCGCCGACAATGTAGCGGGGCTCAAGCACACCGCCGAAGCTGTGGCATTCACACAATGACTTCGCGAGGTCCTTTGGGGTTTCGTGCAGGTGTGTGGGTGGGTAGGGGAGCGTCGTGCCGGGGGTGAAGCAGCGGGGTGACCTAGTTGTGGACGCGGCACGAGTGAGAATGCAGGCATGAGTAGCGAAAGAAGGGTGAGAAACCCTTCCGCCGGATGACCAAGGGTTCCAGGGCCAGGTTAATCCGCCCTGGGTGAGTCGGGACCTAAGGCGAGGCCGAGAGGCGTAGTCGATGGACAACGGGTTGATATTCCCGTACCCGCGAAGGAGCGTCCCTGATGAACCTCGTTGTGCTAACCATCCGAGCTAGCCGAGACCTTCGGGTCGAGGTTGGTGAGCGTGGGAACCTGGCGGGTAGTAGTCAAGCGATGGGGTGACGCAGGAAGGTAGCTGAGCCCGGCCGGTGGTTGTGCCGGGGTAAGCGTGTAGGCCGTGCCATAGGCAAATCCGTGGCGCACAGGGCTGAGACGTGATGCCGAGCCGATTCAGGTGAAGTCAGTGATCCTATGCTGCCGAGAAAAGCCTCTAGCGAGTTTCGAGCGGCCCGTACCCCAAACCGACACAGGTGGTCAGGTAGAGAATACCGAGGCGATCGGGCGAACTGTGGTTAAGGAACTCGGCAAATTGCCCCCGTAACTTAGGGAGAAGGGGGGCCGGAGACGTGAAGCCCCGCGCGGGTGGAGCGTTGTATGGCCGCAGAGAGCAGGGGGAAGCGACTGTTTACTAAAAACACAGGTCCATGCGAAGAAGTAATTCGATGTATATGGACTGACGCCTGCCCGGTGCTGGAACGTTAAGGGGACCTGTTAGCTCTTTTGGGGCGAAGCGGAGAACTTAAGCGCCAGTAAACGGCGGTGGTAACTATAACCATCCTAAGGTAGCGAAATTCCTTGTCGGGTAAGTTCCGACCTGCACGAATGGCGTAACGACTTCCCCACTGTCTCAACCACAGGCCCGGCGAAATTGCAGTACGAGTAAAGATGCTCGTTACGCGCGGCAGGACGGAAAGACCCCGGGACCTTTACTATAGCTTGACATTGGTATTTGAGTCGGCTTGTGTAGGATAGGTGGGAGCCGGTGAAGCTCATACGCCAGTATGGGTGGAGGCAATCTTGAAATACCACTCTGGTTGATTCGGGTATCTAACTTCGGACCGTTATCCGGTTCAGGGACAGTGTCTGGTGGGTAGTTTAACTGGGGCGGTTGCCTCCTAAAGGGTAACGGAGGCGCCCAAAGGTTCCCTCAGCCTGGTTGGCAATCAGGTGTTGAGTGCAAGTGCACAAGGGAGCTTGACTGTGAGACTGACGGGTCGAGCAGGGACGAAAGTCGGGACTAGTGATCCGGCACTTGCGTGTGGAAGCGGTGTCGCTCAACGGATAAAAGGTACCCCGGGGATAACAGGCTGATCTTCCCCAAGAGTCCATATCGACGGGATGGTTTGGCACCTCGATGTCGGCTCGTCGCATCCTGGGGCTGTAGCAGGTCCCAAGGGTTGGGCTGTTCGCCCATTAAAGCGGTACGCGAGCTGGGTTTAGAACGTCGTGAGACAGTTCGGTCCCTATCCGCCGTGCGCGTAGGATACTTGAGAAGGGCTGTCCCTAGTACGAGAGGACCGGGACGGACGAACCTCTGGTGTGCCAGTTGTCCCGCCAGGGGCACGGCTGGTTAGCTACGTTCGGAAGGGATAACCGCTGAAAGCATCTAAGCGGGAAGCCTGCTTCAAGATGAGGTATCCCATCCACCTTTGGTGGGGTAAGGCCCCCAGCTAGACGACTGGGTTGATAGGCCGGAAATGTAAGCCCGGTAACGGGTTCAGTTGACCGGTACTAATAGGCCGAGGACTTGACTATCAAAGTTGCTACGCGTCCACTGTGTAACTCACAACAAACAAACAACACCCCAACAAGGAAAACACTGTTGGTGTTGGTGTTGTTTGACATGTTGATAAGGTTACGGCGGTCATGGCGGAGGGGAAACGCCCGGTCTCATTCCGAACCCGGAAGCTAAGCCCTCCAGCGCCGATGGTACTGCACCCGGGAGGGTGTGGGAGAGTAGGACACCGCCGGACACACGTCACAGTCGAGGGCCGCCCGGAATCGGGTCGGCCCTCGACTGCGTTGCGTCGTTGATACGGCGTACTCAGGAAGGATGTACCTGTGAGTTCAGCACCTCAGGGCGGGGACCGCCCCCGGGGTTACGAGGGTCGGCCGACGGATCGCGACGGCGGATCCCGCCGCAGCGACCGTCCGTCGCGCCAGGATCGGGGGGAGGAGCGCGGCTCTCGCGAGGGCGGCGGGTACGGCGGCGATCGACCCAGGTCCGGCGGCTTCCGACGGGACGGTGACCGCCGCGAGGGCGGCTTCCGCGACGGCGGCCGCTCGGGCGGTGGATTCCGGGGCGAGCGCAGCGACCGTGGTTTCGGCGGTCGCGACGGCTCCGGCGACCGGGACCGTGACGCTGGCGGCTTCCGTGGGGACCGCCGCGAGGGCGGCTTCCGCCGCGACGGTGGCGAGCGCTCGGCTGGCTTCCGGGGCGGCGACAGGGCGTCTGGCGGCTTCCGTGGGGACCGCCGTGAGGGCGGGTTCCGCGACGCTGAGCGCCGGGATGGCGGCTTCCGCGGCAACGACCGCCGCGACGGTGGCGCTGACCGTCGTGAGGGCGGCTTCCGGAGCGACGACGGTCGCGGCGGTGGTTTCCGCGGTGGTGACCGTCGGGAGAGCGGGTTCCGGAGCGGCGACCGTCGTGAGGGCGGCTTCCAAAGCGGTGGCCGCCGCGAGGGCGGCTTTCGCAATGGGGGTTCCTCCGGCGGTGACCGTCGTGAGGGTGGCTTCCGTAGGCACGAGGGCGAGCGGGGCGGTCACCGCGACGAGGCACGGCGGGACAGCGGCTACCGAGGTGAGCGCCGCAACGATGAACGTGGCGGCGGCTTCCGGGACGGTGATCGCCGCGAGGGCGGGTTCCGTGGCGGTGAGCGTCGGGACAGTGGCTTCCGTGGCGGTGATCGCCGCGAGGGGGGCTTCCGCGACGGAGAGCATCGTGGCGGCGGCTTCCGTGGTGGCGAGCGTCGTGAGGGCGGGTTCCGGGCCGGCGAGCGTCGGGACGGCGGGTTCCGCGACCGCCGCGACCGCGACGGCTCCGGCGGTGACCGTCGTGAGGGTGGCTTCCGTAGGCACGAGGGCGAGCGGGGCGGTCACCGCGACGAGGCACGGCGGGACAGCGGCTACCGAGGTGAGCGCCGCAACGATGAACGTGGCGACGGCTTCCGGGACGGTGATCGCCGTGAGGGCGGGTTCCGTGGCGGTGAGCGTCGGGACGGCGGCTTCCGTGGTGGCGAGCGTCGGGACGGCGGGTTCCGCGACCGCCGCGACCGCGACAGCTCCGGCGGCGATCGCCGTGAGGGCGGGTTCCGTGGCGGTGACCGCCGTGAGGGCGGCTTCCGTGGCGGTGACCGCCGTGAGGGCGGCTTCCGTGGCGGCGATCGCCGTGAGGGCGGGTTCCGAGGTGGTGACCGCCGTGAGGGCGGGTTCCGAGATCGGGACAGCGCGCGCGGAGCGGGCGGCTTCGGTGAGCGCCGGGAGAGCGGGTTCCGTCGTGGAGCGGATGAGCGTGGCGGCGAGCGCCGTGGCGGCGGATTCCGGGACGACCGGGATGGTGATCGTCGCTTCGGGCGGGGTGAGGACCGCGCCGGGCCCGGCTCGACAGAGGACGGGCGCACGCAGGCGCCGGCGCTTCCTGACGAGATCGTCGCGACCGACCTGGACAAGGACGTGCGCGCCGAACTGCTGTCGCTGGCGAAGCCGGTCGCGGAGACCGTTGCCCGGCATCTCGTAGCGACCGGGCAGCTGATCGACGAGGATCCGGCCGAGGCGCTTGCGCACGCATTGGCCGCCCGCCGGCTCGCATCGCGGATCTCCGCGGTCCGAGAGGCTGTCGGCCTGGCCGCGTACCACGCAGGGGAGTGGCAGTCGGCTATCGCCGAGCTGCGGACGTACCACCGGATGAGTGGCGCGCAGAGCCACCTGGCGGTGATCGCGGACAGCGAGCGGGCACTGGGCCGCCCCGAACGGGCCATCGACCTGTTCCGGGGGGCCGACCAGGAGAAGCTGGACCCGGCCGTGGCGATCGAACTGCTGATCGTGGCCGCCGGTGCGCGGGGCGACCTCGGGCAGCGGGACGCGGCCGTGGCGATGCTCCAGGTACCCGAGCTGACCACCGACGCCGTCCAGCCGTGGACGGCCCGACTGCGCTACGCGTACGCCGACGCGCTGCTGGCCGTGGGGCGGCGGGCCGAGGCGCGGGAGTGGTTCTCCCGCGCGGCGGAGGTGGACACCGAGGCCGAGACCGACGCGGCTGAGCGGCTGCTCGAACTCGACGGCGTGGTCATCGAGGGTGACGACGAGGACGAGGTGGCCGAGGAACTGGCCGCTGGTCCGGGTGCCCCTGGCGCGGTGCCGGCCCAGCCGGACGCCGGCTCGTCGGCCAGCACCGTGGACAGCGACCAGCATGACCCGGCCGCGGACGACCTGGCGTCCGACGAGCCGGAGGCCGAGGCGGCGGTCGTCGCGGACTCCACGGCCGCCCAGGACCTGGTGGCCGACCCGCCGCACGCTGACGACGAGCGGAACGCGGATGGCGACGGGGTAGCGGGCGCGGCCGTCCCCGAGACCACCGCGGAGGCCGCTGAACCTTCTGCTGACCGTCGCGAGTCGGACGGGATCGAGGAACCGGAGGCACGGCAGCGATGAGCGCGGGCCGGCTGGTGGACGGTTACGCCCTGGTCGTCTTCGACCTGGACGGGGTGGTCTACCTGATCGACCAGCCGATCCCCGGCGCGGTCGAGACGGTCGCCCGACTGCACGGTGAGGGCCGAGCCGTCGCGTACGCGACGAACAACGCCTCGCGCCGCGCCGCCGACGTGGCCGACCTGCTCACCGGGATGGGTGTGCCGGCGCGACCGGAGGAGGTGCTCACCAGCGCCGCCGCCGCCGCCCAGCTGCTGGGCGAGCGGCTGCCGGCCGGCGCGCCGGTGCTCGTGGTGGGTGCCGAGGCGCTCCGGGCCGAGATCAGCGAGGCCGGCCTCAAACCGGTTTCCACGGCCGACGAAGGCCCGATCGCGGTCATCCAGGGGTACGGCCCGCAGGTGGGCTGGGCAGATCTGGCCGAGGCGGCGGTGGCGGTACGGGCCGGCGCGACCTGGGTGGCCACGAACACCGACCGTACGCTGCCCAGCGGGCGCGGGCCGTTGCCGGGCAACGGCGCACTGGTGGCCGCGTTGGCCACCGCGCTCGGCCGGGACCCGGACGAGATTGTCGGTAAGCCGGCACCGGAGCTGTTCGCCACCGCCGCCCGGCGGGCGGACAACGGTCGTACGGTGGTCGTCGGTGACCGGCTGGACACCGACATCGAGGGGGCCAACCGGGCCGGTCTGGACAGCCTGCTGGTCCTCACCGGTGTCAGCGACGCCGCCGAGCTGCTCGCCGCGCCCGCAGCGCGCCGGCCGACGTACGTCTCCTGGGATCTGACCGGCCTCTTCGACCCCGACGGCGTGGTGCGGGTGCCGGCGTCAGACACCGACCAGGGCGGCTGGCAGGTGACCACCGGTGCCGGCGACTGGCAGCTGTCCGGGTCGGGGCGTGCGCTGGACGCCCTCGCGGCGCTGTGCGCGGCGGCCTGGCACAGTCATCCGTCCGGCCCGGTCCGGCCGGCGTCCCCGCAGGCGGTGCAGGCGCTGGAGCAGCTCCGTTTGGCGTCCTGACCCGGTCAGAGCAGCTTGCGCAGCTTCATCAGGTCAAACGGGTTCGCCTTGATTGACACGCGGCGGTTGGCGACCGCGCGAGTGACGTCGAGATCGCCGCGTACCAGGGCCAGCAGGTCGTCACTTGTGGTGCTCATCGCGATCTTCGCCTTCGGATCGTCACCGTCGGCGAGCTCCACCAGCCTGCCGCCGGTGAGCCGACCGTGAAAGGCGGTCTCCAGATCAGTGATCCGGCAGGCCAGGGTGCGATCCAGGTCCACGCGATCGCGAACGGTCTCCGCGTTGCGCTCAAGCCGGGCGGCCAGATCCTGCAACGCCTGCCGACACTCGTCCACCGTGGCCACCAATCGCCTCCTCGCACACCACGTCGTCTCCCGGCACCGTACCGCACGGGACAGTTCCAACGGCCCGGTAGCGTGACACCTGCACAGCCGCCGGGCGAAAGGACTCAGGCATGCAGGACGCGTGGCGCGCCTACCTCGAACTGGCCATGGGCCTGACGGAGGCGCCCCGGAAGAAAGCACAGGACGCGGTGCGCCGGGCGATGGGATCGACCGGCGCGACGGCCGCCCAGCTACAGACCCTCGCCGAGGAGCTACGGTCGACCGGCGCGGCCAACCGTGAGGCCCTGACCAAGCTGGTGCGGTTCGAGGTCGAGCGGGCGCTCGGCGCGGTTGGCCTGGCCACCGCCGAGGAGGTCGCCGAACTGGACCGCCGGGTGCGTGAGTTGGAACGCCAGCTCCGAGCCGCTTCCGCTACGCCCACCAGCGGTGCCGCGCCGGGCCCGGTGGTGGCCCCCGAGTCCGTCGAGACCCCCTCCGTCGGCACGCCGTCGACCGCCGCCGCGGCCCCACCGACGAAGGCGGTCGCGAAGAAGGCGGTCGCTAGGAAAGCCGTCGCTAAGAAAGCGGTGGCCAAGAAGGCGGTCGCGAAGAAGACCGTGGCCAAGAAGGCATCCGGAACGGTGGTGCGTACCGCCGATGGTGAACCGGTGTCGCGACCGGCCAAGGCCGCACCGCCGCGTCCGGACGGTGCCGAGTGACCGCGCCGCGGCCCGGTCCGCCGCCGGGTCCACGCCCGGGTCCGCCGCCGCAGCGCTGGACCGGTGAGGACGGGCAGGACGACGGTCATCCGGCGGTGGAGGCCGCGATGCAGGCGATCGCGAACGCCGCCACGCTCGGACCCGCCGACCAGATCGCCCAGTACGAGGCCGCGTACCAGACGCTGCGGGAGACGCTGGCCACCATCGACCAGGCCTGAGGAGGCGCGTCCATCCATGGCACGGCGTAACCGGTTGGACGCCGAACTCGTCCGTCGCGGCCTGGCCCGCTCCCGCGAGCAGGCGGTCGCGTTGGTGGAGGCTGGCCGCGTGCAGCTGCGTGGGGTGCCGGCCCGCAAGGCCGCCGCGATGGTCGACCCCGCCGATCCGTTGCTGGTCAGCGGCGCCGACCCGACCTCCGAGTACGTTTCCCGGGGCGGGCACAAGCTGGCCGGCGCGCTCGCCGCGTTCGCCCCTGCCGGGCTGGTGGTGCATGGTCGACGCTGTCTGGACGCCGGCGCGTCCACCGGCGGCTTCACCGACGTGCTGCTGCGCGCCGACGCCGCCGAGGTGGTCGCGGTGGACGTCGGCTACGGCCAACTGGCCTGGCCGCTGCGCAACGATCCGCGGGTACGGGTCTTCGAACGCACGAATGTCAGGACGCTGGTCCCGGAGACGATCGGCGGCCCGGTTGACCTGACCGTCGCCGACCTGTCGTTCATCTCGCTGCGGTTGGTGCTGCCCGCCCTGGCAGCCTGCACCCGGGCCGACGGTGACCTGGCGCTGATGGTGAAACCGCAGTTCGAGGTGGGTCGGGAGCGGGTCGGTGCCGGTGGGGTGGTGCGCGATCCGGAACTTCGGGCACAGGCGGTGCTGGACGTCGCCACGGCAGCCGCGACGCTGCGGTTGGGGCTGGCGGATATCGCGGCCAGCCCGTTGCCGGGGCCGAGCGGCAACGTCGAGTTCTTCGTATGGTTACGCCGGGACGCGCCGCCGGCCGACCCGGAGCGGGTGCGGGCCGTGGTGGCGGCCGGGCCAGGCGGCCGGGTGAAGTCCGGCGACGGACCGGACGAGGTGACGGAGGAGGTGGCCACGTGAGCGAGCGGAGCGAGCGAACCGTCTGGCACAGCAGCGTGGCGGCTCAGGCCGCCGGTGAGCGGAGCGGGGCGGCGGCGTGAGCGAGCGAACCGTCAGGTACCGGGGCGTGAGCCGGTCTCGGCGAGCGAACCATCAGCGCGGTGTTTCCGGGGGGTCGTCGCGGTGACCCGCACGGCCCTGTTGGTGACGCACACCGGCCGCCGACGCAGCACCGAGCATGCCCGTACGGTGGCCGCGGACCTGATTGCCGCCGGGTTCGAGGTGCGGGTGGTGGCCGAGGAGGCCGAGGATCTCGACCTGCCGGGCGTGGTGCCGGTGACCGGGCCGGAGGCGGCCGAGGGCGCAGAGATCGTTTTCGCGCTCGGTGGGGATGGCACGTTCCTGCGCGCCGCGGAGCTGGCCCGGCCGGCGAAGGTGCCGCTGCTCGGCATCAACCTCGGCAAGGTCGGCTTTCTCGCCGAGGCGGAGATCGACGATCTGGACGTGGCGGTCCGTGACGTGGTCAGCCGCAACTACAGCGTCGACGAGCGGCTCACCCTCGATGTGATGGCGGAGTTCGACGGTGGGCCGACCATCGAGTCGTGGGCACTCAACGAGATAAGCGTCGAGAAGGGCGAGCGGGCCCAGATGCTGGAACTTCTCGTCGACGTCGACGGGCGGCCGCTGTCCCGGTACGGCTGCGACGGCGTGGTCTGTGCCACGCCCACCGGTTCCACGGCGTACGCCTTCTCCGGTGGCGGACCGGTGGTCTGGCCCGAGGTGGAGGCGTTGCTGCTGGTGCCGATCAGCGCGCACGCGTTGTTCAGCCGACCGCTGGTGACGGCCCCCACCTCCACCATGACGATCACCGTCGACCCGTTCACCACCCTGGCCGTGCTCTGCTGCGACGGGCGGCGGGTCTACGACCTGCCGCCGGGCGCCCGGGTCACCGTGCGGCGGGGCACCCTGCCGGTGCGGATCGTACGGCTGCGCGACCGATCGTTCACCGCGCGCCTGGTGGCCAAGTTCGACCTCCCGGTGCATGGCTGGCGAGGCAACCGCCGCTGACCAACCTGCCTCCTGATGCGTCGGCGGTAACCGGCCGGACACCTACCCGCCGGTCGGCTGTCCGTCCGGTGTCCACCTGGCGACATGTCGCCGGTGCGGCGGACCCAGAGTAGTGACCGTGCGGTGGCTCGCGTCGCAGACTCCGAGCGGTCGATCTTCGATGGATCGGCCCCCGGAGCAGAGGAGCGCATCGCATGCACAGGCCCTCACGCTGGCTGATCGCCGGCGCGGCCGGCGCGTTGGCCATCGGACTCGCCACCCCCGTGTCCGCCGACCCGCCCGCACCACCCAGCGGTCCGGCACCGGGGCCGACAGCCCCCGGTACCGGACCCGCCCGCATCACCCTGATCACCGGTGACCAGGTCGACCTCGCCCCGGCGGCGCCCGGCCGGGTCGCCGCCACCGTCCGCCCCGCCCCCGGCCGGGAACAGGTCACCTTCCAGACCTTGAAGGTCGACGGCGGGCTGCGGGTGCTACCCAGCGACGTCCTGCCGTACGTCGCCAGTGGCGTGCTCGATGCCGACCTGTTCGACGTGCAGGAACTGGCCGAGGACGGCTACGGCGACGCAGCCCAGGGCGTCCTGCCGCTGATCGTGCGTTACCAGGAGCCGGCGGCTGGCCGCGTCCGCCCGCTCGCCGCCGCCACCGAGGCCCGTCCGTTGGCAAGCATCAACGGCGCCGCCATCCGGGTCGGCAAGAGTGATGTCGGTGGCCTGTGGACGCAGCTGGCCGGCACGTCGACTCTCCGTCGGTCCACCGTCGTCACCGCCCCACGACTGGGTGCCGGCATTGCCAGCATCTGGCTGGACGGACGGGTCCGTCCAGCGCTGGAGCACAGCGTGCCGCAGATCGGCGCACCCGCCGCCTGGGCGGCCGGCCGCGACGGCAGCGGTGTCACCGTGGCCGTGCTCGACACCGGCGTCGATGCGACTCACCCGGACCTGGTCGGTCGGATCGCCGAGGCGCGGGACTTCTCCGGCAGCGGCAGCGCACGCGACGGCCACGGCCACGGCACGCATGTCGCCGCGACCGTCGCTGGCAGCGGAGCCGCGTCGGGTGGTCTGCGTAAGGGCGTCGCCCCCGGCGCGCGGCTACTGGTCGGCAAGGTCCTCGACGACAACGGCGCCGGCTACGAGTCGGACATCATCGCGGCGATGGAGTGGGCCGCCCATGCCGGCGCGAAAGTGGTCAACATGAGCCTCGGCGGCGGTCCGACCGACGGCACCGATCCGACGAGTCAGGCGCTCAACGATCTGACCGCGCAGACCGGAGCGCTCTTCGTGGTCGCCGCCGGCAACTCCGGCGCAGCGCGTACCGTCGGCTCGCCGGGCGCGGCCACCTCGGCGCTCACCGTCGGGGCGGTGGACCGCGAGGACAATCTGGCGGCGTTCTCCAGCCGCGGGCCCCGCCTCGGCGACAACGGCCTGAAGCCGGAGATCACCGCGCCGGGCGTCGGTATCGTCGCGGCCCGGTCGACCGGCTCCAGCATGGGTACGCCGGTGGGCGAGGCATACACGACCGCCTCCGGCACCTCGATGGCCACTCCGCACGTGGCGGGCGCGGCGGCGATCCTCGCTCAGGAGCACCCCGACTGGACCGCCGAGAGGCTCAAGGACGCACTGGTCAGCACCACGAAGGCGAATCCCCAGTTGACCGTTTTCGAACAGGGCGGTGGCCGGGTCGACGTGTCCCGGGCACTCAGCCAGCGGGTGTACGGCTCGGCCACCGCCGACTTCGGCCGGGTGGCCGACGGTGGTGGCACGGTCGAGCGGCACGTGACGTACACCAACGGCACGACGACCTCGCAGACCCTGCGACTCACCCTGGACCTGCGCAACACGGACACCGGCGTGCCGGAGACCGACGGTGTCGTGGTCGCGGCCGGTCAGGTCACCGTGCCGGCGGGCGGCAGCGTGCCGGTGTCGTTGCGGGCCGACCCGACGAAGCTGGCCCCGGGGCCGCACGGTGGCTGGCTGGTGGCGACCGGCGCGGACGGCGTCACCGTGCGTACGCCGGTCGCCTTCACCCTCACCCGCCCGATCCGCAACGTCACGATCAAGGTGCTGGACAGGGAGGGTGAGCCGACCGTCGCACCGGGACTGACGCTCTTCGGCGAACAACCCGAGTCGGACTTCTGGGGTTTCTGGCCGGGCGAGGGCACCCTCCAGGTCGAGGAGGGCACCTACCTGCTGACCGCGCTGGTCGAGCACGGCGCGCCCCTGGACGAGCAACTGACCTCTCTCATCGAGCCGGAACTCAAGGTCGACCGGGACCTGACCGTGGTACTGGACGCGCGCGAGGGCACCCCGGTGCGGATCGAGACGCCGAAACCGGCCGAACAGCGGGCGGTGCTCAGCTACTACGTACACCGGGTGCTGGGCAACGGCCGGCAGATCGCGCACGGCGTGATGGCGTTCAGCACCGTGCAGCAGGTGAACGTCACGCCGACCCGGCCGGTGCGGACCGGACAGTTCGAGTTCGCCTCCCGCTGGCAGCTCGTCGCGCCGATGGTGGACGCGAAGATCAGCGGTGTCTCCGGTCCGGTGGACATCAACCTGCTGGGTACGTCGCCGGCCCCGAGCGGCCGGCGGAAGCTGCCGCTGGTCTGGGCCGGCACCGGCGCGCCCGGTGAGTTGACCGGGGCGCGGAATGCTGCCGTGCTGCTCGACGCCGATCCGGACCGCTCGGAGGAGGAACAGGTCGCCGCTGCCGCTGCCGCCGGCGCCGCCGCGGTGCTGATCGTCCGTCCGGCGGACTTCAGCGCCTGGACGGTGTGGCGCCCGGATGGAGACCGGCTGCCGATTCCGTCGCTGGTCGTGGCCTGGGACGACGGGCAGCGGCTGATCGCGGCGGCCCGCACGGGCCGGGCGAGGCTTGACCTCACGTTGACCGTGGTCAGCCCGTACCTCTACGACGTGTGGCAGGTGTCGAAGGGGCGGGTGCCGGCGCGGGTCGTGCACACCGTGACGGCGAAGAACACCGCCGAGGTGACCGCGAGCTACCACGGCACCGGCGCGGACTGGGCCACCGAGCAGCGGTTCGGCTGGCGTCCGTGGCAGGAGTACTCCTGGAACGACGACCAGCGCATGGTCCGCAACGGCACCACCCGCAAGGAGTTCGTCAGCGCCGGGGACAACTGGTGGCAGCAGCGGGTGCTGCACAAGATGATGTTCGGCTGGGGGCCGCTGGAGGAGGGCCTGACCCAGGAGCCCCGGCGGTACGCCGCCAACGACCGGGTGACCGAGAGCTGGCACGCCCCGGTGGTCCGCCCAGCCGTACCGGCCGGCACCGCCGGCCCGGCGCCCCGACGGACCGGCGACACCCTGGACCTGCGGGTGGCCGAGTTCGTCGATGCCGACGGTCACGTCGGCGGGGCCGGCTCCGGCGAGGAACCGGTGACCGTCGAGGCCCGCCTCAGCAGGGACGGGCGGCAGATCGCGGACCTCTCCGCGGGCTGGGCGCCGGTGCCCACCACCGCCGGTTCGGCCCGCTACCGGCTGGACGTGTCCACCCGACGTGCCTCCGCCACGTGGCGCTACGCCACCCGCACCGAGACAGCCTGGCAGTTCACCTCGGCCCGTCCGATCGGCGGCAAGGCTACCCCGTTGCCCCTGCTCCAGGTCGACTACCAGGTTCCCGCCGACCTGCACGGTGTGGTGCCCGGCAAGCGGGCGCACAAGCTCGGGCTGAGTCTGCGCCAGCCGGCCGGGGTAGCCGCGCCGACCGGCACCAACCTGCGGGTCGAGGTGTCGTTCGACGGCGGGCGGAACTGGCGCGAGGCGACGGTGCGGGCGCACGGCACCCGCTACACCGCCTTGGTGCCAGCCGGCCGGGGCACCGTGTCGCTGCGGGTGCATGCCAACGACCGGGCGGGAAACACCGTCGACCAGACCGTGATCGACGCGTACGGGCTGCGCTGACGTGGCCGAGGCGGGCCGCCTGCGGGCCGCCCGCCTCGGCCGTCCGGTTCAGATCCAGCCTCGGCGGGCGACCTGGAAGGCCAGTCCCGGTCGGGTGTCCACGCCGGCAACGGCCATCAGGTCGGCAAGCCGGCGCTGCACGGTCCGCCGGCTGACGCCGAGCTGCGAGGCGATGGACTTGTCCGGTACGCCGGCCACGAACAGCGACAGCAGTCGCGCCTCGTCGGCGTCCGGCCGGTAGGTCTCGGCGTCCGGCTCGGCGGTCGCGGCCGGTGGCACGGTGGAGCGCAGCGGCGTGGCGTTCCGCCAGTGGCTCTCGAAGAGGGACAACAGCGCGTCGAGCAGCTGACTGCGGCCGATCACCGCGGCGCTCGGCTCGCCGCTGCTGCGGTCCGGCACCAGCGGACAGACCGCCGTCCGGGCGTCCACGATGGCTAGGCGCACCGGCAGCCGGTCCAGGACCCGGGCCTGCTCACCGGCGCGTACGCCCTGCTCGACGTCCTGCAACGCGCCTGGTTCGAGGAGCATCTCGCGTTCGTAGATGGCCCGGTAGCGCACCCCCCGGGCAAGTGCGTGGAACTCCTCGACGTTGTCCTGGCCGGGCATTGCCAGCGGGTTGGCCCGGCAGAACCAGAGCACCTCGACCCGGGCGGCGTTCTGCAGGTCGCGCAGGCGCTCGCGGAGCACCCGCGCTCCGGTGATCACCTCCACCAGGTGTTCGGCGTCGTGCCGCCGCATCGCGGTCCGGTACTCCTCGGCGAGTTGGGTGACCGAGGCGCGGGCCGTCTCGAGCGCCTCCTGCTGGCGCAGCAGCACCCCGCCGAGCGGGACATCCGGCGCGAGCGGGCGCAGCGGGGCGTCCGGTTCCGGGCCGACCGGCTGTACCAGACCCTTGGCGCGCAGGGCGTCGAGGTGGGCGAGGACGTCCGTCCGGGGGCGGTGCAGCCGCTCGGCCAACTGCTCGACCCGCGCCCGGGTGAGCTGCACCAGACAGCGGTAGAGCTCCTCTTCCGCCGAGGTCAGGCCGATCACCTCCAACATGAGGCTGAACTGTACGACGACGCCGGACGGGGCGCGTCGGGGCCCGCGCCGGCTGGTCAAGTGTCGGGCCACGCGTCTACTGTCGGTTGCTGTGCTGGAGGAGCTACGCATCACCGGACTGGGCGTCATCGAGGACACGACGCTGCCGCTGACCGGCGGCATGAACGTCATCACCGGCGAGACCGGTGCCGGTAAGACGATGGTGGTGACGGGGCTCGGCCTGCTCTTCGGTGGCCGGGCCGACGCCGGCCGGGTGCGCGCCGAACCCGGCCGCGCCGTGGTCGAGGGCCGGCTGCGGCTCGGTGGTCGGGTGGCGGAGACGGTGCACGCCCGGATCACCGACGCCGGAGGTGAGCCCGACGAGGACGGCGGCGTGCTGCTGAGCCGTACGGTCACGGTGGAGGGGCGGTCCCGGGCCCATCTGGGTGGCCGCGGCATGCCGGTGTCGATGCTCGGCGAGGTCGGCGAGCAGGTGGTCGCCGTGCACGGCCAGTCCGACCAGCTGCGGTTGCTGCGCCCGGCGGAGCAGCGGGCCGCGTTGGACCGGTTCGCCGGCCCCGAGCACGAGAAGCTGCTGGACGCGACGCGGGACGCGTTCACCCGGTGGCGTCGGGTGGTCGACGACCTGGCCGACCGGCGACGCAACGCGCGGGAACGACACCAGGAGACAGACCTGCTGCGGCTGGGCCTCGACGAGATCACCCGGGTCGATCCGCAGCCGGGCGAGGACGACGAGCTGAAGGCGGAGGCGCAACGACTGGAGCACGCGGAGGGTCTGCGTACCGCAGCCCAGCTGGCCCATCAGTGCGTGGCCGGCGGCTTGGAGGCCACCGACGACACCCCTGATGCCTCGACGCTGCTGGGCACCGCCCGGCGCACGCTGGAGACGCAGGCCGGCACCGACCCGGCGCTCGGTGAGCTGGCCGGCCGCCTGGAGGAGGCGGCCACGCTGGTCGCCGACGTCTCGGTGGAACTGTCCACATACCTCGCCGGCCTGGACGCCGACCCGGCTCGGTTGCAGGCGCTCTACGAGCGGCGGGCCGCGTTGCGCGCGTTGACCCGCAAGTACGCCGACGACGTCGACGGTGTGATCGCCTGGGCGGAGCGGGCCCGGACCAGACTGTCCGAGCTGGACAACTCCGACGAACTGCTCGACGAGCTGGATCGGGAGGCGTCCCGGCTGGCCGGCGAGGTGGCCGAGCTGGCCGGCCGGCTGTCGGCGTCCCGGCAGGAAGCGGCGGCACGCTTCGCCGAGCAGGTCACCGTGGAGCTGGCCGGGCTGGCGATGCCACACGCCCGGATCGAGGTGGCGGTGCTGCCCCGGGCCGCCGGGCGGGCCGAGCCGACCTTGCCGGTCAACGGGGTCGACGTCGGGGTCGGCCCGGACGGCGGCGACGAGGTCGAGTTGCGGCTGTTGGCGCACCCCGGCGCACCGTCGCTGCCGCTGCAACGGGGTGCCTCCGGCGGTGAGCTGTCCCGGGTGATGCTCGCCATCGAGGTGGTCTTCGCCGGCTCCGGCGGCCCGCCGACGCTGGTCTTCGACGAGGTCGACGCGGGGGTGGGCGGTCAGGCGGCGGTGGAGATCGGCCGGCGGCTGGCCCGGCTGGCCCGCAGTCACCAGGTCCTGGTGGTGACCCACCTGCCCCAGGTCGCCGCCTTCGCCGACCGGCACCTGGTGGTGGCCAAGGACACCGGGGGAGCGGTCACCACCAGCGGGGTGCGGGTGGTGGAGGACACCGAGCGGGCCCGGGAACTCGCCCGGATGCTTGCGGGTTTGCCGGATTCGGATCTGGGTATCGCTCACGCCGAGGAACTCCTGGCCGTAGCGGCCAGGGAACGGCGGTCCTGAGACCGCGATTGTGAGCGGAGGCACACCGGCCTTCGCCCATGTGTGCTTCCCTGGGTAGGCGGCCCTGCTCAGGCATGTCGCGACAGATTCGCCTGCCTCACATGCCAGGATGGTCACGATGCGTCTACCCACGTTGCGCCGGGCCCGGAACGCGGAACCGGGACAGATCCTCGGCACCGCGCGCCTCGACCGCCGCACGAAGCGGCTGGTCGGCCGGCTCCGCCCCGGCGACATCGCGGTCATCGACCATGTCGACCTGGACCGGGTCGCCGCCGACTCGCTTGTCGCGGTCGGTGTCGGCGCGGTGCTCAACGCCAAGCCGTCGGTCTCCGGCCGCTACCCCAACCTCGGGCCGGAGGTGCTGATCTCGGCGGGTATTCCGCTGCTCGACGACCTCGGCGAGGGCATCTTCGAGCGGATCCGTGAGGGCGACACGGTGCGCATCGAGGGCAACACCGTCTACCTGAACGACGATCCGGTGGCGCACGGCAGTCTCCAGGACGCCGAGAGTGTGGCCAAGGCGATGACCGACGCCCGGGAGGGCCTGTCGGTGCAGTTGGAGGCGTTCGCCGCCAACACCATGGACTACCTCAAGCAGGAACGGGACCTCCTGCTCGACGGCGTCGGCGTGCCCGAGATCGCCACCGAGGTGCAGGGCCGGCACTGTCTGATCGTGGTCCGGGGCTACGACTACAAGGCCGACCTGGACGTGCTGCGCCCGTACATCCGGGAGTTCAAGCCGGTGCTGATCGGTGTCGACGGGGGTGCCGACGCCCTGGTCGAGGCGGGCTACACGCCAGATATGATCATCGGCGACATGGATTCGGTCACCGACGACGTGCTGCGCTGCGGCGCCGAGGTGATCGTGCACGCCTACCCGGACGGGCGGGCGCCGGGGCTGCCGCGCGTCAACGGCCTGGGGGTACCGGCGGTGACCTTCCCCGCCGCCGCCACCAGCGAGGATCTCGCCATGCTGCTGGCCGACGAGAAGGGCGCCTCGCTGATCGTCGCGGTGGGCACCCACGCCACGCTCGTCGAGTTCCTCGACAAGGGGCGCGGCGGCATGGCGTCGACGTTCCTCACCCGGCTCAAGGTCGGTGGCAAGCTGGTCGACGCCAAGGGCGTCAGCCGGCTGTACCGGCAGAGCATCTCCGGGTCCTCCCTGTTGCTGCTGGTCCTCTCGGCACTCGCCGCCATGGCCTCGGCGGTGGCCGTCTCCACCGTCGGTAAGGCGTACCTGGGCGTGGTCTCCGAGTGGTGGGACAATTTCGTGTTCCAACTCGGCCAGCTCTTCTAGCTCCCCACCGACCAAGAGGCTGCAAGCGTGATCAACTTCCGGTACCACGTGGTGTCCCTGACCGCGGTCTTCCTCGCCCTGGCGATCGGCCTGGTGGTCGGTACCGCCGCGCTCAACGGTCCGGTGGCGGACTCGCTCCGGGAGACCGTCAACGAGTTGCGCAAGGACAACCAGCAGATGCGCCAGGCGGTCCAGAACATGCAGCGGGAACTGGAGCTGGAGGAGGACTTCGCCGCCGAGATGGCGCAGGCGTGGCTACCGGGCACGCTCAGCGGCAAGCGGGTGCTGGTGCTCAGCCTGCCCACCGGCCGTGATCACACCGAGGGTGTGCTCAACATGCTTCAGCTGGCCGGTGCCGACGTCACCGGGCGGGTCGACGTGCAGGACAAGTTCATCAACCCGGAGAACAACAACGACCTGCTCGAACTGGCGGTCACCGCGGCTCGACCCACCAACGCGCCGACCGCCGGGCTGCCCGGCAACGGCCACGGCGTCGAGACCTCCAGCGCCCTGCTGGCGACCGTACTGCTGGACCAGCCCGCCGGTTCCGAGCCGGTCACCGAGGCCGACCGGCGGGCGGTGCTGGCCGCGTACGGCAACGCTAACTACCTGACCACCTCGGACCGGATCACCGCGCCGGCCGAGGCGGTCGTGGTGGTCAGCGGGCAGCCGTACGTGGACAAGGACTCCGCCAAGAAGGACGAGTCCGTCGTCAAGATCGCCGAGCAGTTCGACCGGACCGGGGGCATCGTGGTGGCCGGTAACGGATCGGCCGGCGGCAACCTGGTGGCCTTCGTCCGGGGCGACGCGGTGCTCGCCCAGACCATCTCGACCATCGACAACGCCAACACGGTCCAGGGGCAACTGGTCACCACCCTGGCGCTGGTGCAGCAGCTCGCCGAGCGTAAGGCCGGTCACTTCGGCGTCGGTGACAGCGCCGCATCGCTGGTGCCTAAACTGCCCCAGTGAACCCTGCGCACCCTCGCCGCACGATCCGACCCGTCGCAGGGTCGGCGGAGGCGCCTGAGTGCCGAGCGGCGCGGGTTGACAAGGGTCCAGTGGCCTGACGGGGGCATCCACCCGGTTCCGACGATCTCCGCCAGCCGGCGGGAGGGGATGGCGTGAGTGAGCGGGACGGCAACGTGACGGTCTTCGGTCGACTCCTGGTGGCTGGGATCGGCGCGGTCGCCGCCCGGTACGCGCTGCGCGAGATCCGTACCGCACCGCCCGCGCCGGCCCTGGAACGGACCAACTTCCGGGGACGCACCGTGACCCTGGCCGCCGGCCCCGCCCTCGCGTTGGGGGCCTCAAGCGCCGCGGCCTGCGGGGCGGCGAGCGTGCCGGCCGGCGCGGCGACCCTGGTGGCCGGGCTCGGCGCCGGTGCCGTGGGCCTCTACGACGACGTTGTCGGTGCCCGACCGGAGCAGAAGGCGGCAAAGGGTTTCGCCGGGCATCTGGCCGCGTTGCGACAGGGCCGCGTCACCGCCGGCCTTGTCAAGATCGTTGGGGTGGGTACGGCCGGTCTGGGCGCGGCCGTCCTGCTCGCCGCCGACCCGGGCGTGGCCGGGCATCGTCGGCGGCACCGGCAGGGCAGCTGGGGACGGGGCGTCGACGTGCTGCTCGGGGCGGGCGTGGTGGCCGGCACGGCGAACCTGGTCAACCTGCTCGACCTGCGTCCCGGACGGGCACTGAAGTCGGGCCTGCTGCTCGGGGCGCCGTTGAGCGGCGGCCGGCACGGTGGGATCGCCGCAGGCGCGGCCGGCGCCGCCGCCGGGCTGCTCCCCGCCGACCTGGCCGAGGACGTGATGCTCGGTGACAGCGGCGCGAACGCCCTCGGCGCGGTGCTCGGGGTGGCGCTGGCCGCCCGTACCGGCCCGGTCGGCCGGGCCGGACTGCTCGCCGTCCTCGCCGGGCTCACCGCCGCCAGCGAGAAGGTGAGCTTCACGAAGGTCATCGCGAGCACGCCGGGGCTGCGTGAACTCGATGCGCTGGGCCGACGCGCCGACTGACGTGACCAGACCGGCCCCCCTCGCCGGCGCCGGCCGGGTGGCCGGAGCGGCGGCCCTCATCGCCGTACTCACCGTGGTCAGCAGGCTGGCCGGGTTCGGGCGTACCGCCGTGTTCACCTGGGTGGTGCAGGACAGCGACCTGGGCGCGATGTACGTCCTGGCCAACACCATTCCGAACATCATCTTCGAGATCGTCGCGGGTGGGGCGTTGGCCAGCCTGGTCGTACCGCTGCTCGCCGGAGCGGTCGCGGCGGGTGACCGGCGGGCGGTCGCGGCCACCACCGGCGCCCTGCTGACCTGGACCGTGACGCTGCTCGTGCCGCTGGCGGTGCTGGTGGCTCTGGGCGCTGGGCCGATCATCACCACCCTCGGCGACGGTCGATCACCTGAGGAACTGGCGGCCGGCGCCCGGATGCTGCGGGTTTTCGCGCCACAGCTGCCGCTGTACGGCATCGGCATCGTGCTCACCGGCGTGCTCCAGGCGCACCGGCGGTTCGCCTGGCCGGTGATCGCCCCGCTGCTGTCCAGCCTCACGGTGGTCGTCGTCTACCTGGTCTTCGCCGGGGCGGCTGGTACGGGAGCCAGCGTGGCGCAGGCCGGCCGCGGCGGTGAGTTGATCCTGTCGGTCGG
Source organism: Verrucosispora sp. WMMD573 (assembly GCF_027497175.1). NCBI lineage: Bacteria > Bacillati > Actinomycetota > Actinomycetes > Micromonosporales > Micromonosporaceae > Micromonospora > Verrucosispora sp. WMMD573. The sequence goes on from NZ_CP114901.1 coordinate 3,772,167, forward strand.
CACCACCCTCGGTGTGGTGGTGCTGTCGCTGTCACTGCTGATCCCGCTGCGTCGGCTGCGGCTGACGCTGCGCCCCGGGTACGCCTTCCCGGCCGATGCCCGGGCCCGGGTACGCGGGCTGGCGGTGGCTGGCGTGGTGACCGTCACCGCTCAACAGATCGCGCTGGCGGTGATCCTCTATCGCCTCTCCAGCGGCCGGACCGAGGCGTTCCAGGTGTTCAACCTGGCACAGACGTTCTACCTGCTGCCCTGGGCGGTGCTGGCGGTGCCGCTGGCCACCGCCGCGTACCCGACTCTGGCCACGGCGGCCGGCACGGATGAGCACACCTACCGGAAGGTGCTGTCGGCGACCCTGCGCGGGGTGCTGCTGTGCAGCTTCCTCGGCGCCGCGGTCCTGGTCGGCGCGGCCGGCCCGATCGGCAGGTTCTTCCCGCTCGACAGCGACGCGACCGCCGCCGCGATCGCCGGTTACGCGCCCGGGCTGCTCGGGTACGGGCTGTTCGCGGTGCTGTCCCGCGCGTTGTACGCCCGGGGCGCGACGCGGGCGGCAACCGCCACCATCACCGCCGGTTGGCTGGCGGTGCCGCTGGTGTTGCTTCCGCTGTCGGCGTTGCTCCCGGTGGCCGACCGGGTGCTGGCGGTGGCGTTGGCCAACTCGGCGGGAATGCTGCTGCTCGGCGCGCTGCTGCTGGTCGCCGTCGCCCGGTCGGCCGGGCGGGAGGCGTTGGCCGGCGCCGGGCGGGCCGGCGCTTCCGGTCTGCTGGCCGGTGGTACGGCCGCCGTCGCGGCGGTGGCGATGCTGCGGCTGCTGGGCGCGGGGGACGACCCCCCGGCGCGGTGGACGGCGCTGATGCAGGGCATGCTGTCCGGAGTCCTGGTCGCTGTCGTGTTCCTCGCCGTGGTGTGGCTGGTCGACCGGCAGGACCTGCGGCCACTGCTGACCGGCCTGGGTCGACGCCTGCGCCGGACCCGGCCAGGTGACCGGAAGGAGGAGGCGTCCCGGTGAGCGCGAGGAGTGAGCTTGTGAGCCCCGCAGTCGCGAACGGAGTCGGTCCGGTGAGCGCGAGGAGTGAGCTTGCGAGCCCCGCAGTCGCGGACGGAGAGTTAGTCCGGTGAGTGCGACGAATGGGTCGGCGGCTGTGGCGGGCCAGCCGGGCACGGTGGTGTTGCTGTTGGCTTCCAGCACCGGCGGGGTGGGTCAGCATGTCCGGTCGGTGGCGCGGGGGCTGGCTGCGGCCGGGCAGCCTGTGTTGGTCTGCGGGCCGGCGGCGACCCAGGACCAGTTCGACTTCGTGGCCGCCGGCGCCCGGTTCCGGCCGGTGGAGATCCCGGCGAGCCCCACGCCGGCCGACGCCCGCGCGGTCGGGGTGCTGCGCCGACTGCTCGCCGCCGAGCAGGTGAGCGTGGTGCACGCGCACGGGCTGCGCGCCGGGCTGGTGGCGGTGCTGGCCCGGCCGGCGGCCCCGCTCGTGGTCACCTGGCACAACGCCGTGCTGGCCGGCGGGATACGCGGTGCCCTGTCCCGGCTGGTGGAGCGGATCGTGGCGCGCGGTGCCCGGGTGACTCTCGGGGCCTCGGGCGACCTGGTGGCGCGGGCCGTCGCGTTGGGTGCGGGGGATGCCCGGCTAGCCCCGGTCGCCGCTCCTGAGCTGCCCGCGCCGCGTCGTCGCCGGGCCGCGGTGCGGGCCGAGTTCGCGGTCGCGGCCGACCAGCCGTTGATCCTGTCGGTGGGCCGGTTGCATCCGCAGAAGCGGTACGACGTGCTGGTGGACGCCGCCGCCCGATGGCGGGAGCGGACCCCGCCGCCGGTTGTCGTGATCGCCGGCAGCGGACCGGCCTACCTGCCGCTGGCCGCCCGGATCAGCGCCGCCCGCGCACCGGTCACCCTGCTGGGGCACCGCACCGATGTGGCCGACCTGCTCACCGGCGCCGACCTGGCGGTGGTCACCAGCGACTGGGAGGCCCGTCAGCTGTTCGCGCAGGAGGCGCTGCGCGCCGGCGTGCCGCTGGTGGCGACCGCGGTGGGTGGGCTGCCGGAGCTGGTCGGTGACGCGGCGGTGCTGGTGTCGCCGGGTGACGTGGACGCGGTCGACGCGGCGGTGCGTGGTCTGCTCGACGACGAGGCCGGCCGCGCCGAGCTGGCCGGGCGCGGCGCGGCGCGGGCGCTGACCTGGCCGACGGAGGCACAGACCCGCACCCAACTGCTCGCGCTCTACGCCGAGTTGGCACCCGGGCGGGCCGGGCCGGCAACGCCGGACGCCGACGCACCGTCGACGGGACGCCGGTGATGCTGCGTCGTATCGCTCCGATCCTGCTCACCCTGGTGGTGGTGGCGCTCGGGGTCACCGCGTTGGCCGCCCGCCCGCAGAGTCCGCCGGCCCGGCAGAGCGCCGACTACGTGGTCCTCGTCGGTGTGGCCGGTCTGCGCTGGGACGACGTGGACGCGGAGCGTACGCCGACGCTGTGGCGGCTGGCCCGCGAAGGCTCGATCGGGTCGCTGTCGGTGCGTTCCGCACACCGGCCCACCTGCCCCGTGGACGGCTGGTTGACTCTCGGCGCGGGCAGCTTCGCCGCCTGGCCCGGCAGCCGCGGCGGGGACGGGCAGTGTTCGCCCGTCGAGGTGACGGTGGAGCAGCCGGACGGCATCGGCGCGAACCTGCCGGATCAGGAGAGCGTCGCCCTGCACAACCAGGAGCGGCTGCCGTGGGGCACGGTACCCGGTGCGCTGTCGGAGTCGGTGCGCTGTTCGGTGGCGGTCGGACCGGGCGCGGCGGTGGCCGCCGCCCGACCGTTCGGCCGGGTGGACCGGTACGCGCCGACGCTGCCGGCGGATCCCGCCGGGCTGCTCGGCTCATGCGTGCTCAGCATCGTCGATCTCGGCACGGTGGAGGGCGACGACCCGGCGGTGCGGGCGGCGGCGGCTCGGGCCGCTGACGCACAACTGGCCCGGGTGCTCGACGGCCGGCCGCCGCGATCGCTGGTGATCGTCGCCGGGGTCTCCGACACTCAGTTGCCGTCCCGGCTGCACGTTGCCGTCGCCCACGGGCCCGGCTGGGAGGAGGGCTGGCTGACCTCGCCCAGCACGGATCGCCGCGGCTATCTGCAGCTGATCGACCTGGCCCCGACCGCGCTGGCCGCCCTGGGACGCCCGATGCCGGATCGGCCGTTCCTCGGTCGGCCGGCCGAGTCGGTCGACGGCCGGCCGGCCGACCTGTCCGCCGCGATCGCCGAGCCGGCGGACGCGGACCGGGAGGCCGCCGCGCAGCGGAAGGTGGCCGGCGGATTCTTCACCCTGCTGGCCGTCGTCCAGGTGGCGCTCGCGGTGGCGGTGCTGCCGCTGCTGCGCCGGGCCCGCCGACACGCCGGGCCGTACGGACCGAAACCGGTGCCGCGTCCGGTGGTGGCGACGGTGGAGGTGCTGCTGGTCGCCGCCGCGCTCGCGATACCGGCGGCGCTGGTCGCCGAGGCCGCGCCGTGGTGGCGTTTCGCGCATCCGGCGGCCTCGTTCGCCGGGCTGACCGCCGTGTTGCTGGCTGCCGCGACGCTGCTGGTTCGGCTGGCACCCGGCTACCGCACCACCCTGGGACCGCTCGGCGCGGTGGCCGGGCTGACCATGTTGGCCGTCGGCCTGGACGTCGTCACCGGTGCCCGGTTGCAGCTCAACGGCGTGGTGGGTTACTCCGCGCTGGAGGGTGGCCGCTATGCCGGCCTCGGCACCGTCGGCCTCGGCGTCTTCGCTGCCGCCGCCCTGCTCAGCGCCGGCTGGCTCGCCCAGCGGGTACGCCGTGGCTGGCGCCCGACCGTCATGGTGATCGTGGGCGGGGCCGCCGTGGTGATTGTCGGCAGCGCGTACCTGGGTGCCGACTCGATCGGCGCGATCGCCCTGACCGCGGGAGTGAGCGTGGCGGCGGCGATCAGCGCGGGTGGCTGGCTGACGCTGACCCGGCTCGCCTGGGCGGCGATGGCCGGGTTGGCCGTGACGGTCGGGTTCGCGGTGGTGGATCTGGGTCGGGCCCCGGCCGAGCGGGGCAGTCTCGGCCGGTTCCTGGCCGCGCTCGGCGACGGTACCGGCGGGCTGACCGTGCAGCGGTCCAGTGCCGCCAGCTTCGACACGCTTGTCAACAGTCCGCTGACGGTGTTGGCGCTGGCCGGCGCGTTGCTGGTCTGGTTCGCGCTGCTGCAACCCTGGGGTGGGCTCATGCGGCTGTTCGGCATCTACCCGGCGATCCGGGCGGCGATGGCGGGCACCGCGGTGGCGGCGGTGATCGGCGGGCTGCTGAGCGCTGCGGCGTTGGACGTGGCCGGGGCCGCGGCAGCCGTGGTGGTGCCGTTGGCGGCGTTGTCGGCGCTGCGGGTGCTCGACCACTCGGCGGACCGGACCCGGCCGTGGGTGGACCGCCCGGCCGGCGGTGGGCCGGGTGCACTCTCGTCGGCCGAGGTCGCGACCGGGTGACCCGGTGGCCGTACCGGGTGCGGCACCGGCCGGCCGTTGGGGAGGTGTTACCGTGGAATCCCGTGGATCGCGTGATCACTTCGCTGATCGGCTCGGCGGTCTGCACGACCGCGACGGACGACACGGGAGCAGGCCTTGGCCCCTTCAGCACGGACGACCAGGCACATATTCGTCACCGGAGGCGTCGCCTCCTCGCTGGGTAAGGGGCTCACCGCCTCCAGTCTCGGCAACCTGCTGACCGCGCGGGGGCTTCGCGTGGTGATGCAGAAGCTCGACCCGTACCTCAACGTCGACCCGGGCACGATGAACCCGTTCCAGCACGGTGAGGTCTTCGTGACCGAGGACGGCGCCGAGACGGACCTCGACGTCGGCCACTACGAGCGTTTCCTGGACCGGTCGCTGTCCGGCAAGGCCAACGTCACCACCGGCCAGATCTACTCCGAGGTGATCGCCAAGGAGCGGCGTGGTGAGTACCTGGGCGACACGGTCCAGGTGATCCCGCACATCACCAACGAGATCAAGTCCCGGATTCTGGCCATGGCCGACCCGGACGACGACGGCCGTACCCCGGACGTGGTGATCACCGAGGTCGGCGGCACGGTCGGTGACATCGAGTCGCTGCCGTTCCTGGAGGCGATCCGACAGGTACGCCACGACCTCGGCCGCGACAACTGCTTCTATCTGCACGTCTCGCTGGTGCCCTACCTCGCCCCCTCCGGGGAGCTGAAGACGAAGCCCACCCAGCACTCGGTGGCCCAGCTACGCAGCATCGGTATCCAGCCCGACGCCATCGTGTGCCGTTCCGACCGGGACATCCCGGAGAAGCTCCAGCACAAACTCTCCCTCTACTGCGACGTCGACGCCGAGGCGGTGATCGCCGCGCCGGACGCGCCCAGCATCTACGACATCCCGAAGGTGCTGCACCGGGAAGGGCTCGACGCGTACGTGGTGCGCCGGCTCAACCTCTCCTTCCGGGACGTGGACTGGGAGGGCTGGGACGACCTGCTGGAGCGGGTGCACCAGCCCCGGCACACCATCACCGTCGCGTTGGTCGGCAAGTACGTCGACCTGCCCGACGCGTACCTGTCGGTCAGCGAGGCGATCCGGGCGGCCGGCTTCGGCCACCGGGCCCGGGTGCAGCTGCGGTGGGTGCCCAGCGACGACTGCGTCACTCCGACCGGTGCGGCGGCGGCCCTGGCCGGGGTCGACGGCATCGTCATCCCCGGCGGGTTCGGCGTCCGGGGCATCGAGGGCAAGATCGGCACCGCCCGGTACGCCCGGGAGAACGGCATTCCGCTGCTCGGCCTCTGCCTGGGCCTGCAGTGCATGACCATCGAGGTGGCCCGGCACCTGGCCGGCCTGGACGGTGCCAACTCGCTGGAGTTCGACGCCGAGGCGGTGCACCCGGTCATCGCCACCATGGCCGATCAGCAGGACATCGTCGCCGGCAAGGGCGACCTGGGCGGCACCATGCGGCTGGGCGCGTACCCGGCGACGCTCACCGAGGGGTCGATCGTCGCCGAGGCGTACGGCAGCACCCAGGTCAGCGAGCGGCATCGGCACCGGTACGAGGTGAACAACGCCTACCGCGACCAGCTCGCCAAGGCCGGACTGCGCATCTCGGGTACCTCGCCGGACGGTCGGCTGGTCGAGTTCGTCGAGCTGGACCGCGATCTGCACCCGTTCTTCGTGGCCACCCAGGCGCATCCGGAACTCAAGAGCCGCCCCACCCGGCCACACCCGCTGTTCGCCGCCTTCGTCCACGCCGCGGTGACGTACTCGCACGCCGACCAGCTCCCGGTCGATCTGGACGGGGCCACCGCCGGGCGGGCCACCCGCAACGGCGCCGCCACGAAGGCGACCTCGGCCTCGTGAGCGGAATGTCCGCGGGAATCGAAGGGGCGATGAGGGCCGAGGCCGGCGCGGGTGACCCGGTGGTGGGCCGATGAGCGCCGTCGAGCACCGCTACGAGGTGCGCTCGCGGGAGCTGCGCTACCGCGGCCGGATCTTCGAGGTGGTCACCGAGGAGGTCACCATGCCCGGCGGTGGCACGGCGGCGCGTGACCTCGTCCGACACGTCGGCGCGGTGGCGGTGGTGGCGCTTGACGACGCGGGTCAGGTGGTGTTGATCCGGCAGTACCGTCAGCCGGTGGGCCGGCGGTTGTGGGAGTTGCCGGCCGGGTTGACCGACGTCTCCGGTGAGGACCCGGCCGTGACGGCGACGCGGGAGCTGGCCGAGGAGGTCGATCTCACCGCCGGCCGGCTCGACGTGCTGGTCGACGTGCACAGCTCGCCCGGGTTCACCGACGAGTTGGTCCGGGTCTTCCTGGCCCGGGATCTCGGCGAGGTGCCCGTGGAGCAGCGACACGACCGCCACGACGAGGAGGCCGACCTGCAGATCGTCCGGATCGACCTGGACGAGGCGGTCGGCATGGTGCTGGCGGGGGAGATCAGCAACGGCCCGTGCGTGGCCGGGCTGCTCGCCGCCGCCCGGGCCCGCGACGCCGGCTGGTCGGGGTTGCGCCGGGCGGATGCCCCGCTTCCGAGCTGACCGGGTACGCGACGCAGCCCGCGCCGCGCGGGTCCGCTCCCGGCGCGGACTTCGTGGCACACGACGCGGGGGGTCGGGCGGTGTGCACCGCCCGACCCCCCGCGTGGTCTCGTGGGTCAGTCGCGCAGCGGCCGGCCCTGGGCGTCGACACCGCCGTTCACCAGGATCAGGATGCCGTCGACGAGGCCCCAGATGCTGCCGATGCCGCAGGTCACGAGGGTGACGATCAGCTGAATGACGCCCGTCTTGGTGTCGCCCATGTAGAACCGGCCGACGCCGAAGCCGCCCAGCACGATCTGCAGGACGCCCGCGACGACCTTGCTCTTGTCAGAAACGCCCTGGGGGTACCCGGGCTGCATTGGAGGAGTGGTCATGGGGCGACACAATAGTGATCCACTAACGCGCTGTCCGCACCGGTGTGCACCAGGTGGGACGATGGTGCCGAAGACTGTCCTGACGGCTGATGTGACGTCCACCGCCGGCCTGGGTATTCACACCTGACACATCGTCAACGGCCACGGCCAGCAGGTGTCACAGTGCGGGCTCCGCTGACGCGCGGTCACGCCTAGACTGCCGCCGGCGGGACCGGTTGACCGGGGCGGCAATGGGGCCGCCGCGGCGCCGCGCAGTCGGGGTGAACGTGCCCCGAAGAGAGGTGTCAGCATCGTGAAGGTCGGCATCCCACGCGAGGTCAAGAACCACGAGTACCGGGTGGCGATCACGCCCGCGGGCGTCAACGAGTTCACCCGCGGTGGTCACCAGGTCTTCGTCGAGGCGGGCGCCGGGCTCGGGTCGAGCATCACCGACGAGGAGTTCGCCGCCGCCGGCGCCAAGATCCTGGACAGCGCCGACGAGGTCTGGGGCGCCGCCGACCTGGTGCTGAAGGTCAAGGAACCGGTCGCCGAGGAGTACCACCGGATGCGCGAGGGGCAGGTGCTCTTCACCTACCTGCACCTGGCCGCCTCCCGGGACTGCACCCAGGCACTGCTCGACCGGAAGGTGACCGGCATCGCCTACGAGACCGTCGAACTGCCGGACCGGTCGCTGCCGCTGCTCGCCCCGATGTCCGAGGTGGCCGGACGGCTCGCCCCACAGGTCGGCGCCTTCTACCTGATGCGTACCGGTGGTGGCCGGGGGGTGCTGCCCGGCGGCGTCTCCGGTGTGTACGCGGCCAAGACCGTGGTCATCGGCGCCGGTGTCTCCGGCATGAACGCGGCCGCGATCGCCCTGGGCCTGCAGTCGGAGGTGCTGCTGCTGGACAAGAACGTCGGCCGGTTGCGCCAGGCCGACGCCATCTACCGGGGCCACCTGCAGACCGTCGCCTCCAACGCGTACGAGATCGAGCGGGCGGTGCTGGACGCGGACCTGGTCATCGGCGCGGTGCTGGTGCCCGGCGCGAAGGCGCCGAAACTGATCTCCAACGAGTTGGTCTCCCGGATGAAGCCGGGCAGCGTGCTCGTCGACATCGCCATCGACCAGGGCGGCTGCTTCGAGGACTCCCGGCCGACCACCCACGCGGACCCGGTCTACCGGGTACACGACTCGATCTTCTACTGCGTGGCGAACATGCCCGGCGCGGTGCCGAACACCAGCACCTACGCGCTGACCAACGTCACCCTCCCGTACGCCCTCGAACTGGCCAACCACGGCTGGCGGGAGGCCGCACGCCACGACCCGGCGCTGGCGCTGGGCCTGAACACCCACGACGGGCAGGTCGTCTACGGTCCCGTCGCCGAGGCGCACGGCCTGCCCACCCTGCCGCTGACCGGGGTGCTGGCCTGACCGACCGGCTGACCGACGGCGAGGCCGGCGGGGACGAGCAGCCCGCGCCGGCCCTGCGCCGTGCCGTCCGCGGCTACCTGGACCACCTCACCGTCGAACGTGGACTGGCCGCGAACACGCTCGCTTCGTACCGTCGCGACCTGGACCGTTACCTCGGGTCGCTGACCACCGCCGGGGTGACCGACCTGTCGGTCGTCTCCACCGGGGAGATCGAACGCCACCTGGCCCGGCTGCGCTCCGGCGCCGACGGGCACCCGCCGCTCGCGGTCTCCTCGGCGGCCCGCGCCGCCAGCGCGGTACGCGGACTGCACCGGTTCGCGTTACGCGAGGGCCTGGCCGGCGCCGACCCGAGTCGCGACGTGCGCCCCCCGGCCGCCCCCCGACGGCTGCCCCGGGCACTGCCGGTCGACGACGTGGTCGCCCTGCTGGAGACTGCCGGCCCGGTCGACGCGGCGGGGGACGCCGCGCCGTTGGCGCTGCGCGACCGGGCGCTGCTGGAGTTCCTGTACGGCACCGGAGCGCGGATCTCCGAGGCCGTCGGCGTCGCCGTGGACGACGTGGATCTCGACGACGGGGTGACGGTGCTGCGGGGCAAGGGCGGGCGGACCCGACTGGTGCCGATCGGCGGGTACGCGCTGCGGGCGCTCGGCGCCTACCTGGTGCGCGCTCGGCCAGGGCTGGCCGCCGCCGGCCGGGGTACCCCGGCCATCTTCCTCAACGCCCGGGGTGGCCCGCTGACCCGGCAGGGCGCCTGGACCATCCTGCGCCGCGCCGCGCAGCGGGCCGGGCTCAGCGTCGAGGGCCCCGGGGCCGTGTCGCCGCACACGTTGCGCCACTCGTACGCCACCCACCTGCTCGACGGCGGGGCCGACGTGCGGGTGGTGCAGGAACTGCTCGGCCACGCCTCGGTCACCACCACCCAGGTCTACACACTTGTCACCGTCGACAGGTTGCGCGAGGTCTACGCCACCGCACATCCCCGAGCGCTGAACTGACCGTCGGCGCTGCTCTGCGTACCTGCGCGACCGGTGATCGATGGTGCGGTCGCCGACCCGATCCCGTCGGCGCCGGTCGCGTGCTGACGGCCTGACCTGCCGGCGGCCGGTGCCGCCGGCCGACACGCCGAGCGGGTGCCGAACGCCCTGCTCGCCGGTGGCGTACAGTCGGCATGGCGCGGCCCTCGCGGCGAGTGGACCGGGGTGCGCAGCGGCACCGCGAAGGACGTCGGGCGGCTCCGACGCCGCACGGTCGTCGGGAGGGGGCAACGAGGACATGGCTGGCAACGGTGACCGTGCCGAGACCTGGACGTCGGAGCTCCGCGAGCAGCAGAACGCCCTCGGCTCGGATCTGGGCCCGGCGGACCCGGCCGCCTACACCATGCGCAAGCCGATCCCGGAGCCCATGCCCACCGATCGGCACGGGCCGGCCCGCATCATCGCGATGGCCAACCAGAAGGGCGGGGTCGGCAAGACCACCACCACCATCAACCTCGGCGCCGCGCTGGCCGAGTACGGCCGCAAGGTGCTGCTTGTCGACTTCGACCCGCAGGGCGCCCTCTCCGTCGGGCTGGGCGTCAACCCGCACAACCTGGACCTGTCGGTCTACAACCTGCTCATGCAGGACGACGTCACCGCCGACGACGTGCTCATCAAGACCGACGTGGCCGGGCTGCACCTGCTGCCGGCCAACATCGATCTCTCCGCCGCCGAGATCCAGCTGGTCAACGAGGTCGCCCGCGAGATGGCTCTGGCCCGGGTGCTCAAGAGCATCCGCAAGGAGTACGACTACATCCTGATCGACTGCCAGCCGTCACTCGGTCTGCTGGCGATCAACGCGTTGACCGTCTCGCACGGCGTGCTGATCCCGCTGGAGTGCGAGTTCTTCAGCCTGCGTGGCGTGGCGCTGCTGCTGGACACCATCGACAAGGTACGTGAGCGGCTCAACTTCGACCTGGAACTCGAGGGCATCCTCGCCACCATGTACGACAGCCGCACCACGCACTGTCGGCAGGTGCTGCAACGGGTGGTCGAGGCGTTCGGCGACAAGGTCTACCAAACGGTGATCACCAAGACCGTGAAGTTCCCCGAGTCCACCGTCGCCGGCTCACCCATCACCACGCTCGACCCGGCCTCCTCGGGGGCCCGCAACTACCGTCAGCTGGCCCGCGAGGTGATCGCCGCGCAGGCCGAGCGGTAGGAGGCGCTGAACCGAGGTGTCCCGACCGTGGACTACCGTCGTCGGCGTGAGCGCCCCGCCCCTCGACCCCACCGCTGCGGCTGACCCGCCGCCGGTGGTGGCTGACCCAACCGTCTCGAACAGCGACGGGGAGCCGACGGTCGTTGCCGACCCAGCGGCGCCGACGGAGGCTGCGGCGCCAACTGAGCCGGCGGAGGGTGCCGGGTTCACCGTACGGCTGGCCAACTTCACCGGCCCGTTCGACCTGCTGCTGCAACTCATCGGCAAGCACAAACTCGACGTCACCGAGGTCGCACTGCACCAGGTGACCGACGAGTTCATCGCCTACATCCGGGCCATGGGCGACGACTGGGACCTGGACGAGGCGAGCGAGTTCCTCCTGGTCGCCGCGACCCTGCTCGACCTGAAGGCCGCTCGGTTGCTGCCCGCCGCCGAGGTCGAGGACCCGGAGGATCTGGCCCTGCTGGAGGCGCGGGACCTGCTCTTCGCCCGGCTGTTGCAGTACAAGGCGTACAAGGAGGCGGCGGCGCACATCGCCGCACTGGAGGAGGTCGGCGGCCGGCGCTACCCACGGGCCGTCACCCTCGAAGCCCGCTACGCCGACGCGCTGCCCGACCTGGTGCTGGGGATCGGTCCGCCACGACTGCTCAAGCTGGCGGTGCGGGCGATGACCCCGAAGCCGGTGCCCGAGGTGTCCGTCGCCCACGTGCACATGGTCCGGGTCAGCGTCCGGGAACACGCTGGCATCATCGCCGAACGGCTACGGCGGGCCGGCACCGCCAGCTTCTCGCTGCTCTGCGCCGACTGCGAGGCCACCCTGGAGGTGGTCGCCCGGTTCCTCGCCCTGCTGGAGTTGTACCGGCAGGGGGTGGTGGCCTTCGTCCAGGAGCAGGCGCTGGAGGAGTTGACCGTGCGCTGGACGGGTCCCGCCGACGGTGGCCCGGCACTGGCTATCGACGAGTACGCCGGCACACCACCCGAGACGTCCACCGAGCCGCCGTCCGGGCCGTCCACGGAGCTGCCGTCCGGGCCGTCCACGGAGCTGCCGTCCGGGCCGTCCACGGAGCTGCCGTCCGGGCCGTCCACGGAGCTGCCGTCCGGGCCGTCCACGGAGCTGCCGTCCGGGCCGTCCATGGAGCTGCCGTCCGGGCCGGAGTCGCCTTCTGGGCCGCCGCCGGATGGCGGGCCGGCGGCGGACGGTGCTGGTGGCGCTGCGAGCACCGGTGACGCCGATACTCGCGGTCCTGGTGTCGGCGCTGCCGGTGCTGGGTTCGGCGAAGCTGGTGCTGGTGTTGGTGCCGACGAGGCTGAGGCGATGGAAACGACCGAGGAGCGTGCTGGATGAGCAACGAAGAGCGGCCGGACTCCCTGGCCGAACAGGCCGCCGCCTGGATTCCACCGTGGCAGCGCCCGGCTCCCGCCCCACCAGAGGACTCCGCCCCGTCCACTGATCCCGCCCCGTCCACTCCTCCGGCCTCGCCCACTGATCCCGCCCCGTCCACTCCTCCGGCCTCGCCCGCCGATCCCGCCGCTGCCCCCACCACCGCCGCCTCGGTTGCGGTGGGGGAGGCCGCGGATCTTGGTGCGCAGGTGCCCCTCCAGGGGCCGCTCCCGTCCAAGATCGAATTGGTCGAAGGGCGCGCTGGGGGAGGGGGCGGGGGTGATGGGAGGACGGGGGAGGGGGTTCCGGAACTGGGGCGGAAGCGGTCTGTGACGCGGGTCCGGCCGGTGCTGGAACCGGCCGCGGAACTCGACGACGCGGAGTTGCGCGGCGCCCTGGAGGCGATCCTGCTGGTGGTCGACGAACCGGTGAGCGAACTGGTCCTCGCCCAGGTGCTGGAGCAGCCCGCCGAGCGGATCGGCCCGATGCTGGACGAGATCGCCGCCAGCTTCACCGCCGCCGGCCACGGATTCGAGCTGCGCCGGGCAGCGGGCGGGTGGCGGCTGTACACCCGACCGGAATATGCCACCTACGTCGAGCGGTTCATCCTCGACGGGCAGTCGGTCCGGCTGACCCAGGCCGCGCTGGAGACCCTGGCCGTGGTGGCGTACAAGCAGCCGGTGACCCGGTCGCGCATCTCGGCCATCCGCGGTGTCAACTGCGACGGGGTGATCCGTACCCTGGTCTCTCGCGGCCTGGTCGAGGAGTGCGGCACCGAGTCCGACAGCGGGGCCTACCTGTACCGGACGAGCACCCTGTTCCTGGAGAAGCTCGGCCTGAACAGCCTCGACGACCTGCCGCCCCTGGCCCCCTTCCTCCCCGACGACGTAGAAGAGCTTGCCGATGCCGCGCGATGACCGCACCCCCCGCCCCGACGCCCCCGTCTACACCGGCCCGGAACGCCTCCAGAAGGTGCTCGCCGCCGCCGGTGTCGGCTCCCGGCGGGCCTGCGAGGATCTGATCTTCCGGCGGCGGGTGACCGTCGACGGGCGGGTGGCGCAGCTCGGCGACAAGGTCGACCCGACCACAGCTGTCATCCACGTCGACGGCGAGCGGCTGGCGGCCGACACCCGGCTGGTGTATCTGGCGATGAACAAGCCGCGCGGAGTGGTTTCCACCATGGCGGACGAAAAGGGACGTACCGCGCTCGCCGACTTTCTCGGCAACCGGGTCGAGCAGCGCGTCTACCATGTCGGGCGGCTCGACGCGGACAGCGAGGGCCTGCTGCTGCTCACCAACGACGGCAACTTGGCGCACCGGCTCATGCACCCCTCCTACGGGGTGCCGAAGACCTACCTGTGCGAGGTCTCCGGCCCGATCCCTCGCAACCTCGGCAAGCGGTTGGCGGCCGGGATCGAGTTGGAGGACGGCCCGGTGACGGTCGACGCCTTCCGGGTGGTCGACAGTCTGGGACGTACCGCCCAGGTCGAGCTGACCTTGCACGAAGGCCGCAAACACATCGTACGCCGCCTGCTCGCGGAGGTCGGCCACCCGGTGAGCCGGCTGGTGCGTACCTCCATCGGGCCGATCCGGCTCGGCGACCTGCGTGCCGGGCGGACCCGGAGGCTGACCAACGCGGAGGTCGCCGCCCTGTTCAAGGCCGTGGGTGACTGAGGCGGCGGCCGCGGGTACGGCTGCGGGTAGGCTGCCTGACGGCCCGGCCGGTGGCGCTGCACGACGCCGGGCATTATTGGACTTGTGTGGTCAACCGCTCGCGGTCGTCGCCGACGGATCGTGAGGTACGGGCTGAGGAGGACGACGGTGGAGGAAAACGTGCCGGCCGGGCGCTGCGTGGTCGCTGTGGACGGGCCGTCCGGTTCGGGTAAGTCCACCGTCTCCCGACGGCTTGCCACGAGCCTCGACGGGCGTTACCTCGACACGGGTGCGATGTACCGGGCGATCACCTGGGCGGTGCTGCGCTCCGGTGTCGACCTGACCGACGCGCAGGCGGTGGCGAAGGTCGCCGGCGAGGCCGATCTGCGCATCGGCACCGACCCCGCGGGGTACGGCGTGACGGTCGACGGGGTGAACGTCGAGACCGACATCCGGGGCCCCGAGGTGACCGCCGCCGTCTCAGCGGTGGCTGCCGTGCCGGCGGTCCGGGCGCTGCTGGTGGCCCGTCAACGCGACATGATCACCAAGGCGGGCCGGATCGTGGTCGAGGGTCGGGACATCGGTTCCGTGGTGGCCCCCGACGCCGACCTGAAGGTGTACCTGACCGCGTCGGCGGCGGCGCGTGCCGCGCGGCGCAGCGCCGAGAACGCCTCCGACGTCGCGGCCACCGCCGCCGACCTGGCCCGACGCGACCAGCTGGACTCGACCCGCAAGGCCGATCCGCTGGCCCAGGCGCCGGACGCGGTGGTCCTGGACACCACCGAGCTGGGCATCGACGAGGTCGTGGCGCGGCTGCGGGCACTACTTACCGATCGGTCAGTGGCGTGAGCGACGACGGTTGGATCGAGCTGCGCGAGCCGGACCTGGACACCGAGGAGCAGACCGGTCCGCAGCCGGTGGTGGCCGTGGTCGGCCGCCCCAACGTGGGCAAGTCCACGCTGGTGAACCGCATCATCGGCCGCCGCCAGGCGGTCGTCGAGGACGTGCCGGGAGTCACCCGCGACCGGGTCCCCTACGACGCGCAGTGGTCCGGGCGGGCGTTCACCGTGGTGGACACCGGCGGTTGGGAACCGGACGCGAAGGATCGCGCCGCGGCGATCGCCGCGCAGGCCGAGACCGCCGTGCTGACCGCCGACGTGGTGGTCTTCGTGGTCGACGCGACGGTGGGCTCCACCGACGTCGACGAGGCGGCGGTGAAGATGCTGCGTCGCAGCGCCAAGCCGGTGATTCTGGTGGCCAACAAGGCCGACAACGCCAGCATCGAGCTGGAGGCCACCTCGTTGTGGTCACTCGGCCTCGGTGAACCGCACCCGGTGTCGGCACTGCACGGACGGGGTTCCGGTGACCTGCTCGACGCCATCCTGGCGGCGATGCCGGAGGCGCCGAAGGTGGCCGAGTACCGCCCCCGTGGCCCGCGTCGGGTGGCGCTGGTGGGACGGCCGAACGTCGGCAAGTCCAGCCTGCTGAACCGCTTCTCCGGCGAGGAACGGGCGGTGGTCGACGCGGTCGCCGGCACCACCGTCGACCCGGTGGACAGCCTGGTCACCATCGGCGGCGACACCTGGCACCTGGTGGACACGGCCGGGCTGCGCAAGCGGGTCGGCCGGGCCAGCGGCACCGAGTACTACGCCAGCCTGCGCACCGCCTCCGCCATCGAGGCGGCCGAGGTGGCGGTGGTGCTGCTCGACTCCAGCGAGCCGATCAGCGAGCAGGACCAGCGGATCCTGTCCATGGTCACCGAGTCCGGCCGGGCGCTGGTGATCGCCTTCAACAAGTGGGACCTGGTCGATGCCGACCGCCGGTACTACCTGGACAAGGAAATCGAGCGGGAGCTGCGCCGCATCCCGTGGGCGATTCGGCTGAACCTGTCGGCGAAGACCGGCCGGGCGGTCGACAAGCTCGCCGCGGCTCTGCACCGGGCGCTGGACAGCTGGGAGACCCGGATCCCCACCGCGCAGCTCAACGCGTGGCTGACCGCCCTGGTCCAGGCCACCCCGCACCCGGTGCGGGGCGGTCGGGCACCACGGATCCTGTTCGCCACCCAGGCGGGGGTGGCCCCGCCGCGCTTCGTGCTCTTCACCACCGGTCCGCTGGACGCAGGCTACCAGCGCTTCGTCGAGCGCAAGCTGCGCGAGGAGTTCGGCTTCGAGGGCAGCCCGATCGAGATTTCGGTACGCCCCCGCAAGAAGCTCGGCCCCGGCGGTCGCGGCAAGGCCCACGGCTGACCCTCAGCTCGCCGCCGCGGGCCACCTGCCCAAGTTGACCAGTTTCCTAGGACGCCCTGGCGGTGGTTTGGTGCGTCATCGCACCACGACAGCCAGCTCTGATGCGGATCCAGCGGTACCGGGGTGCCAGGAGGGGTCGGTGCGAGCGAAGCGGAGCCTGCGCTAAGCTGTACCGGCTGTCGCGGGGAGATCCCGGCGGTGGCAATCGGGACGTGGCGCAGCTTGGTAGCGCACTTGACTGGGGGTCAAGGGGTCGTCGGTTCGAATCCGGCCGTCCCGACAGCGAGAGGGTTTCCGCAGGTCAGAGACTTGCGGGAGCCCTCTTTTCATTGCTCGGCATGGATGCCTGGTCTAGCACGCCGCTGTTGGACTCCTTGACTCGGGCAGGTTGTCATGCCACTACTGGATCTTCAGAAACTCACCGTCGGGCTCTCCCGGACCTGGGCCGGGTTCCTCCGCGACTGGGACCGGTCGCTGCGGGCCGGGAACTATCCGGAGACCACCCGCTACAACTACCTCCTCGCCGCCGCGCAGCTTGGCCGCTACCTGACAGAGCAGTCGCCGGATCCGGACGCCGCCGATGCGGCCGAGGATCCGTGTGCGGTGACGCGGGCGCATGTGGAGGCGTTCCAGGGTTGGATGATCGAGACCAGGTCCGCGTCGACGGCGGTAAACAAGCACAAGGGACTGCAGCAGTTTTTCAAGTGGCTGCTCCTCGACGAGGAGGCTATCGACCGGTCGCCGATGCAGCGGGTGCGGCAGCCGAAGACACCCCGCAAGCTGATCCCGGTCATGCGGGACGAGGACACCAGCAAGCTTCTCGACGCCTGCAAGGGCAAGGGTTTCGCGAACCTGCGTGACGAGGCGTTGATCCGGGTGTACTGCAACACTGGCGCACGTCTGTCGGAGGTCGGCAATCTTCTGGTCGCTGACGTGGACCTGACTACGGAGTCGGTGCGTTTCCACGGCAAGGGCGCGAAGGATCGGCGGGTGCGGTTCGGGCCGAAGACGGCCCGGGCGCTGTCGCGGTATCTGCGGGCCCGGGACAAGCACAAGGGCGCTGCCCTGCCGAACCTGTGGCTGGCCGAACGAGGCACCGCAGCGTTGACTCCGAACGGCATCAAGATCCTGCTCAAACGGTTGGGCACCGCCGCCGGCGTGGCGGACGTGCACGCCCACCGGTGGCGGCACAGCTTCGCCCACGAGTGGAAACGCGCCGGCGGCGACACCGGCGACCTGATGCTCCTGCTCGGATGGACCTCAGAGGACATGCCCCGCCACTACGGCGCCAGCGCCGCAGCCGAACGGGCACAGGAGACACAGGCGCGACTGGGTATCGGCGAGCGCGTATAGGCGGGGCCGGCAGGCGCGGTCCCCCACGCGAGGCCGTGGATGACCGCGCCGTCACCGGTAGGCTGCGGCGAGCTTTCGACGAGGGGGCGGCGATGACGCGGTACGCGGTCGACGAGAGCCGGAGCGAGTTGATGGCGACCTGGGAAACCGGCTACGGGGCTGTCGCGACTCCGGTCGCGACGCTGCCGGCGAGCGCGACGTCGAGGCAGCGGATGGCCCTGGCAGCCGAGTTGTCACGGCTGTCCGAAGCGCTGTGGCGCTGCTACACGCATCCGGCGAGCGCCGCGGACAGCCTGGAGCTCAACAGTGAGGGGTGGCGACGAGAGCGGACCCGCAACCAGTTCGCGTCGGTGACGGCGTACATCAGCACGCCGAACCTGCCTGACGACGATGGCATGCTGGCCGTCGCGTACGACCCGGTCGAGGAGTACGCCCACCGGGTGGGCCGTTGCCTGCACGCCGCCGCGGACACCGACCTCACCGCAGCCGTCATCACCGACGTGCAGGCCGAGATCGCCGCGGTGGAAGGCGCCGAACTCGGTGATCTGTCGGGACGTTCGATCCAGGCCGTGCAACTCACCCGGCAGGACGCCTCGCCGGTCCAGGTCGCCGCCGCCAACCAGATCCTGACCGACAACCCGCTCGGCGCCGGCGAACTGTTTCTCCACCTCGATCCGACTTCGGCGTGCGTGGCGGCCGCGCACTGGCTGCAGGCCGCCGCCGAGGTGACCTCGGAGCTGTCCGGCGCCCCGGTAACCGAAATCGTGATGGAAGCCGACGACATCGAGGCACTACCGCACGCGACGCCGACCGCGGTGCTGGAACTGATGGAGATCGGTCTGTCGCCCACGCATGTGGTGACCAGCATGATCCGAGGCGCCATGGCGGTGGCCGAGGGCAAAGCACCTGACATCGATGACCTACGGGACAAAATCGAGGAAGCGGACGAGAACGTGGAACGGTACGCGGCGGACGACCCCGAGGCGCACGCCGAGTTCACCACGATCCGGTTGACCACTCTGGACCCACGTCGTCCCGCCCGCGACATGCTCGAAGACCTTCTCGACGGAATACGCGGCTGCTGGCTCGTCTACCACGAATACGCCGAGCAGCCCGCCGACCCGCAGGACGACGTGACCGACGACGAACGGGACGACGAGATCGACACCGCGTTCAACAACGAGGTACGCGCCCGCGCATTCGCTGACCGGCACCGCCTCAACCTGGAAGACCGCGACCGATAGCGCCATGCCGGCGTGCGTCAGACGGACATGTCCGAGTGCTGGAAGGTGGCCACCGACAATGATCGGCGCGATCGCCCGGCCAGCCGGTGTTCAAGGCCCCCCTCGGACACAAAGTTGCGGCACCTGTGCCGTACCTGACGTACTGGTGGTCAAGCCTCATTGACCACGCGAATCTGATCTTCCCGATCACCTCCGCCGGCCTCGCGCCGGCCGACGGTGGTGGTCGATGTGGCTGAGCCTTTGGTGACTTCCGTCGTCCCTCCGGTCCTGCTTTCAGACGAGGGGCGCTCTGCTCGGACCAGCTCTGGTGGCCCGCTGCGTCGGGCACCGTTACCGATGCCTGCGCTCCCGCGGCAGCGCACCGAGGCGAGGATGTATCGCCTGGCTTCGGTGGACAGCAGTGGCCGGATCCGTGATCGGTCGATCATCGGAGCAATGGGCTGGGAACCCGGTGTCCGCCTGGACATCCGTCAAGGTGGAAACGTCATCGTCGTGCGCCGAGATCGGCAGGGAGCCTTCACTGTCACCGGCCAAGGGCACCTGTTGCTGCCGGCCGCGGTACGGCACTGGTGCGGCCTCGCAGCCGGCCAGCACGTCCTACTGACCGCGGACCGCGCCGCGAACCTGCTCGTGGTGTACCCGCCGATCGCCTTGGACGAGATGGTCGCCCAGGCCGAGCGCGCGGTGCTGGGTGGTGATCCGGCATGAGCGCGGCCACGGCGAGCAAAGCCGAACTGGAGGCCGCCCGGCTGCTGCTGTCGCGGATGGGCATCTCCCCGGCGGACCTGGTAGCAGCGTCGTCGGACCGTCCGCCGGCACCGACGTTCGCCGAGTACGTGCCGGTCGTGGCGGCTGCCGTCACCACGGGCACGCGACGGGCGTACGGCTCGTACTGGAAGCGCGTGGTCGAGCAGTGGGGCGCGCGGCGCATTGACGAGCCGACGCCGTCGGAGATCGAACGGTTGGCGGAGTACGTCAAGACGCACGTGGTGGCCCGGCGCAACGCCCGGGGTGGGCGAAGTGCGGCGGAGCATCTGATCGCTGCGCTGCGGTGCCTGTACAAGCGGGCCGTGGCCGACGGGTACATCGCTGCGGCGGACAACCCCGCCCTCAAGGTGGCCAAGCCGCGGCGGCTACCCAGCACCAGACGAGCGGTGGCCGACAGCAGGTTGGCGGAGATCAACGCCGTCGCTGCCAGCACGGGCGACGACCCGGCGCTGGACAGCCTGCTGCTGCGGCTGCACACCGAGACGGCGTGCCGCCGGGGCGGCGCGCTGGCCCTGCGGCCGGTTGACCTGGACCCGGACCAGTGCCTCATCCTGCTGCGGGAGAAGGGTGACACGGTGCGGTGGCAACCGGTCCCACCGACGCTGATGAGGCATCTGCAGCAGCATGCCGAGGAACGCCAGGCGACGGAAACTGACCAGCTGCTGCGTTACCGCAACGGGCAGCCGATCACCTACCGGCGCTACGACCATCTGTGGGTGCGCATCGGTGAGCATCTGCCCTGGGTCTACGTGCAGCAGATCAGCACCCACTGGCTGCGGCACACGACACTGACGTGGGTCGAGCGGAACTTCGGCTATGCCGTGGCGCGCGCCTACGCCGGGCACTCCGACAGCGGCAGTGACGCTGGCACCACCACTACGTATGTCCGGGCGAGTCTGCAGGAGGTCGCTGCGGCTCTACTGGCCTGAGCTCGAACCGACCGCGGGGTGGGGCTGGTTGCTACGTCCAGACCCACCCCGCCTAATCGGCTTCGCGCCAATCGCGACGCCAGCCTGGATGGGTGTTTCAGTGGCGATGCGACCGAGGCGGCACCCGGCCGTTGACACCGCAACCCACCTCACCATGCATCGATCAGCAAGGGGGGCGCTCGATCCGAGAAAGTGTCATACGGTGGGCCTACCGTGGCGGCTGTGATCTCTGACTTCACCGCCGCGTGGGTGCCGTTTCAGCCGGTCCGGGAGTTCGTCACCGCTGCTGCCGTGGCGATGCGCTGGGCGGAGGGCCAGGCTGCGCAGCGCCGGCTGTCCGCCGTCCTGGTCACAGACCGCAAGGGCGAGTACCACGGCGAAGTGCTATTCGAGCCGTACCTGAAGGGCCGGCACGCCTCGCCGCGATCTCCGCGCGTCGACGTGTGCCCCGGGGCGGTGATCGCGCACG
Source organism: Verrucosispora sp. WMMD573 (assembly GCF_027497175.1). Lineage (NCBI taxonomy): Bacteria > Bacillati > Actinomycetota > Actinomycetes > Micromonosporales > Micromonosporaceae > Micromonospora > Verrucosispora sp. WMMD573. The sequence goes on from NZ_CP114901.1 coordinate 3,793,192, forward strand.
TGCCCACGCCGGAGGCGCTGGCGGTGGCGACGCGGCTGGCGCACGGCAACGCCCTGGTGGTGGTAGAGCATCCGAGTCCATGGCGATTGGCCGGCTGGGCCGGTGCCATCGGCGCGCTCGACCTTGACACCGGCGAGACCACCCTGCTGGACCTGCGGGTGCGCGAGTACCTGGACGAGCTGGTGCGCTACGGCAACAACGGTTATGCCCGCGGGTACGGCCGCGACGGAGCCCAGCGGGTGCTGGCCGACATGGCCGCTGCCGGGCTGCTCGAGCGGGACGTCGTGCTCAGCGCGCTGAGCGCCTACGACGTCTCGCCGCGCGCCCAGCTGGTCATCGCCGGCCTGATCGACAAGGTCACGCCGATAATGACTCGCCCATGACCTGCGGTTACCCCCTTGAAAAAATCTTGGAGAAAGAGTGGCGGGTAATCGGAGCGGCCGCACAAAGGGGAGGACGTCCGGTGAGTCCTTGAGCGGACGCACCGCACCGAGAAAGGCGCCATGCACCCGGAAGCCGACGAGCCGACGGACGATGTGGCGGGATCGGGACTACAACGGGAACCGACCCGGCGCAACATCGCTGTCCCCGCTTCCTGGCTTGCCGACTTCGCTGGTACCCGCGAGGACCATGACCTCGACGAAACCGCCCGCGCTCTTCGCCGACGTGAGCGTCTGGCCGAGGACGCCGAATTGGTCGCCTGGCTGCGTCGGTACAACTTCACCGGCCGGGACTACGACCTGTTCGCCACCGAGCTGGCCCGATACGGGTACGCCGTCATGGTCGCTTGGATCCGTCAAGGCACCATCTTCGGCAAGTGCCGCGAGCGCGGAACCGGCCTGCCCGAGCCGCCGCTCGGGGCACTCAGCCGCCCTGACGTCGCCGAGGAACTCGCCAACGAGACCGTTGCCAAGGCGCTGCGATCCTTTCGCGACACCGTGCTGATCCCCGGCCGGTGGAACCCGGCCCGCGGCGCCTCGCTCAAGACGTTCTTCATCGGCCAGTGCCTGATCCGCTTCCCGAACATCTACCGCGCCTGGCTGAACAACGAGGTCCATCACGATCTGCTCGTCGACGAGCTCACCCTCTTTGACCACCCCGCCAGCGGCGGCCCGCCCGTCGACCCGGCCCAACTCGCCGTGCTCCGCCAGGAGGTGGACGTCCTGCTGACCGGCGCCCCGCCCCGCACCCGCACCATGCTGACGCTCATCCTTGCCGCTACACCCAGGCGGACGTCGCCAGCCTGCTCGGCCTCACCGAGAATGCCGTACAGAAAGCCTTGTCCTACTACCGCACCCGCCTGACCGCCCCACAACCCGCCCATACCCGAAGGGGGGCATGAACGCCCATGCCGCAGCCCACCCCGGACCACGGCCCGCGACCCTCCGCGGCGACCGGGAAGTCGTCAGAGTCCACGATCCACGCCAAGATCGAGCGCTCCTCGCTCGGCACCGCCGACGCCCGTGCCATGCGCGCCCGCACTTCCACCGCGACCGCCCGCGCCATCGTCGCCCGGGCGGCTGGAGCGGCCTCGCGTACCCCCCCACAGCAATCGCGGCCGGAAAACCGGCCGAAAGAGTGGCGGGTAACCGGCCGACCAGCACATATGCCTCTGGCAGGAGCGGTCCAACCGAGACTGCACTACCAGAGGAGATGATCATCATGGCTCGAGGCGGCTCCCGCACCGTGGCCCGCAGCGCCAGGACAGGTCGGTTCGTCCGCAGCAGCACGGCGGTGCGGTCGCCGCGGACCACCACAACCGAACGCGTCGGACGCGGGACAAGCAACACCCGCATCGTCAACCGCAGCGCCAGCACCGGCCGATTCGTGACGGCAGCCGCTGCGGCCCGGCACCCGGGGACGACGATCACCCAGCGGGTCTGACGCGACCCGCGATCGTGAGCCCTTTCCCCACCCGGGAGAGGGCTCACAATGCTTACGCCGTTGTGGCGCCGGCACCAGACGGATTGAGATGCCCCGGGGACCGCATCGTTCCGACCCTTAGCTCCGGGTCGGGGCGATGCTGGCTTCGGGGCCGATCCGTGGCTCACAGCTCGTTGTCGGTAACGTTCAACGCGAGCTCGTTGGCCTTTGTCCGCTGCTGCGCGGTCCGTCGAATGATCTCGTCCCACACGGGCTCACCGACGGCGATCGCCGCTGCGATCCATCCGCCCGCGCCCTGAGGGTCGCCGGTGCAGTGGTAGCAGCGGCAGTCCACCTCATCCCTGATCCGCCGATCGCGATGGATGCGCCCACCGGCGGCGAACCTGTTCGCCTCCCAGGGATCGATTCCGGCCTGTGTCAGGTAGGTGCGGGCAGCTTCGATCCACCGTCTCGGCGAGAGCATCGCATTGCCATGCAGCTCGACCAAACCGAGGTTTCCGTTACAGCCGGCGCACAGGAGTCCCCGTACGCACCGACCGCACGAATCTCGTCCCGGGCAGCACAAGTGGTCATGGTCGACCGGCAGGGGCACCAGTCCGACCGGGTAGCGCCATGCCGGGCCGCCGCAGATTCCGCACCCGCCGCCCTGCGCCCGCAGTAACTCCCGGTGCCGGGCCGCAGTAATGCTGTGCCGTAGCAGCGCCTTCTTCGGTGCCTCCAGGCAGCACACGTCGGAGGTGGGGTACGTGGGGATCAGCCCGAGCAGGCGGGCGTCGGCGATCGTCACACGCCGGATTATGGCGGCTGGTACGTCACCGATCGGGCACGATTGCGGAGCCTGGGGAACCCGGCTGCCCCGTCCTGCCGGGAGCGAGATATGGCCATTGCTTGTGCAAGCTGGCCCACGGGCTGCGAGCGCTCTTCACAGACGACCTTGGGGCCACATGCGTCGCCACCGTTAGCACGTGGTACCCCGCGTCCGCGGCAGATACAACCTGCGCTAACTGTGCCGCCGGCCAGGTGCAGCTACGCCAGCCGAGATGCAGGTCTCAGCCCGGGCTGCTCGCTCGCCGGGAGCCTTCATTAGTTGGCCACATGCATGGCCTGCTGAGCCAAAAGGTTGATCTCGATGAGGAGATCGCGTGGCGGCGCGGACAAGTCGAGGGGATAGTGCACGATGTCGATCTCGGTGTTGCGGACGCGCCGAGGGCCGGGCGGCGACGCCCCTTGGGCGTACACCAGCCAGCCGGTGCGCAGGCGCAGTGCCGTGCAGTAGGCGAGCATTTGGTAGGCGTCGGCGTTCGGATAGCCAGAGGCAATTCCTTCCAGCTTGTACTTGGCATCGAAGACTGCGACGGGCCGGTCACCGGCGATGTGAACGATGTCGGGTCGGATGGGAATGGTGAGCTCGGTATCGAGGTGCGCGCCATACTGACTGTCGGTGTGGCCCGGATATTCCACTAGGGATTCGCGCAGCGCCGTGGTGACGAAGTCCTCGAAGACCTTTGCCATGTTGACGACGAACGCGGCCATCGTGACGTCGCCGGGTCCCGGTTCGGCGGACTGATTGCGGAGGACCAGTTCGGCGAGCCTGAGCGCCGGGAGGTACCGGGCGTTGAGACGGCTGGGTCTGTAGGTCGGCTGCGGGGCGCCGTGTGGCAGTACCCGAACCCCGTCGAGGCGGCCGTCCAGATGAGTCAGTCGCGACCGTGCTTCGGCGGGCAGCCGCGGCACCGCGAGCATGCGTCGAAGTGCAGTGCGCAGAATCCGATTTTCAGCAATGTCCGCGGCATACTCGTCGAAGCGGACCTCGATCGGCAGTGGCATAGCGGGGCGACGGGAGAGTTGGTCTGCGAACCTGATCCGGCCCCGGACCAGCGGCAGTGCCTCATCGGTCACGACATAGCCTTGCAGGATTCCCGGCGCGAGTGCACGTTCGACCTGCCGGATCAGTGACTCCGCCAGGGCGGCCCACAGGTCGGGCTCCGGCTTCGCGGTGACGTCTTCTGGCCGGAACCCTGGGTCCAGCGCGTAGCCGAGGAAGAAGAGCAGCCTGGCGATGCCAACCTTGGGCCGGACCTGGACGTCGAGTCCGGCTGTCCGCACCGCGCCGACCTTGCCGGAGGGCAGGACGTGCCACCATCCGTCGCTTTCGGGCCGAAGGCTGACGAGGCCCGTCGCGCTCAGTGCGGTCGCCTGATGGTCGTCCATTTGGTGCCGGACACCGACGCGGTCTAGTTCGGCGAGGCTGATCGACGCGGACACGGTCACGGCTGCGACAGAGTCGGTGGCTCGGCTGCTGGGACGTCGGGTGGCCAGGGGCCGATCCGGGACCGGACGGCGGCGAGTCCGAAGCGGTTGCGGATCTGTGTCCTGGTAAGCCGGCCATAGTAATGCTCTTGCAGCAGCGGCAGTAGGTCATAGCGCCACACCCGCTCAAGCCCTGCCTCCGTGTCGAGGTTTGGCTTCATCAGGTAGGACGGGCCAATCTTGAAGTCATGGTCCTCCTCCCCGATCGACTCGTTCAAGGCGGCAAGCAGCGATGCGCGTTCATCGCCGGGTTTGTTGTTGGCCTTGAGCCACTTGCTGAGCACGTCGCGCACCGGCGGGTCGTTGGGATGTAGCTCGACGAATGCAAACCTGCGTCGGATGGCCGCGTCGACCAAAGCGATCGACCTGTCGGCGGTGTTCATCGTGCCGATGATGAAGACGTTCGGGGGCAGGGCCTTGCCCCCTGATCTTGGACACTTGAACCTGGGATCGTGATGGTCCTGGGAGTCAGGAGTCCTGAAAGATCATGGTGAATAAGCACTATCCGCCCGAGTTCAAGGCCGAGGCGGTCGCGTTGTATCGGTCCAGGCCGGGCGCGACTATCGCCTCGATCGCTGATGACCTGGGTGTGAACCGGGAGACCCTGCGCAGCTGGGTGCGGCTCGACGACGAGCGTCGTGGCGGCGGTGCGCGTACGCCACGGCCGGCCGTGGCCGGCGGCGAGGCCGCCTCGGTCGAGCAAGAGAACGCCGAGTTGCGGCGCCGGGTCCGCGAGTTGGAGGAGGAGCGGGACATTCTGCGGAAGGCGGCCCGGTATTTCGCCGGGGAGACGCGCTGGTGAACCGCTTCCAGTTCGTCGCCGACCACCAGGCACGCTACGGCGTGAAGCGGTTGTGTCAGATCCTGAACATCGCCCGGTCCAGCTTCTACTACTGGAAGGCCACCGCCGGGTCGCGAACTGCTCGTGACGCTGCGGACGCGGCTCTGGCCGCCCGGATCCGCCTTGTGCACGCCCGTCATGACGGCACCTACGGCGCGCCACGGGTCACCGCCGAGCTCCACGACCGGGGCGAGCGGGTCAACCACAAGAAAGTGGCCCGGGTGATGCGCCGCTACCGGATCCAGGGCCTGCGGCTGCGCCGGCGGGTGCAGACCACCATCGCCGACCCCGCCGCGCAGAAGGCACCGGACCTGATCGGCCGGGACTTCACCGCCGAGGCGGTGAACCAGCGCTACGTCGGCGACATCACCTACCTACCGGTCGGTGAACGCGGATTCCTTTATCTGGCAACGGTTATCGACCTGCACTCACGACGCTTGGCGGGCTGGGCGATCGCCGATCACATGCGCACTGATCTGGTCATCGACGCCCTGCACGCCACGCAACGGACCCGCGGCAGCCTCCACGGGGCGATCATGCACACCGACCACGGAGCTCAATACACGTCCAATGCCTTCGCTGCCGCCTGCACCACCGCCGGCGTTCGGCAGTCGATGAGCAAGATCGGCAGCTCCGCCGACAACGCCCTCGCCGAAGCCTTCAACGCGACCTTCAAACGCGAGACCCTGCAAGGCCGCCGAGCGTTCACCGACGAACGCGAAGCACGCCTGGCCTCGTTCCGATGGCTGCACCGCTACAACACCGTCCGCCGCCACTCGGGGCTCGGACAACAATCCCCGATCACCTACGAGAACCGCATCCGAACGACGCCCGCTATGCTGGCCCCCGCCGCATAACCCCGTGTCCAAGATCCGGGGGTAAGCCCCGCAGGTTGAACGCCTCGGATGGTGAGTACTGCAACCGAATGGTGGCGTCGCGGTACTCCAGCAGGAAGTAAAGCTCACCGAACACCTTGGCTAGGTTGGCCCGGTTGATCTCATCCACGATCAGTACGTACGGCCGCTCGGGATTGTCGCGTGCCTCAACCGCGATCTCACGCAGCGGCCCAGGCGTCTTGGCGAAGGCGACCGACCCGCCATCGGCCCCTTCGACGGGCCGGAAGCCCTCGAAGAAGTCCTCGTAGGCGTACGACGGATGGAATTGCACCAACCGTACGGCATCTCGCTCGGCGACATGCGCGGCGAGCGCTCGGGCGAGGTACGTCTTTCCTGTTCCCGGCGGTCCGTACAAGATGATCTGCGAACGGTCCTGCCACAGCTCGATGAGGTCTTGTAGCCACGGCCGGGCGATGTACAGCCTGGTCGCAAGATCCTCGGTCGCGTTCGGCAGCTTCGGAACGACGCGTGCAGGCGGTGGGATCCGCTCGGACGGCTCAACCGTATCGGACGACTCCGCGCTGGCGTCCACAAGTGCTGACAGCACCTCCAGCGCGCCGGTCAGGTCGACGACCGTGCCTTGCTGATCCAGTTCGGCCGGTATCGGTGCCGGCAGCGTCTCGACCGGCAGTGGGGGAGTCGCCAGCCAGCCGGCTGGACGACGCAGTCGCGCACCGCTGTCGGCCGCGTGGTACTCCGGGTCCCCGTCGATGACGCCCAGGTACAGGTGGTCATCGACAAGCGTCACCACGATGTCGTCGCTATCCATCTGGGACAGGAACGCGTGGTACTCGTTGGCCAGCGCCACCCGCTGGGCATAGTCGAGGTGCTGGTAGCCGGAATCGACTGTGGCCCGAACCTCGGACTTTGAGGCCCCGGGCGGCACGTCGCCGAAGTGGGACGCTGCCAAAGAGACGAACGACTCGCCCGTCCAGCGGGTGGCAAGTTCGTGCCCGCCTTGGCGGGGTCGTACGAGCCAGGCGCGGCGCTCACCAGGCGGCCGGTCGGCCTGCTTGCGCCACTGTGCGATGAACGGCGGCTGGTAATAGTCCACCGCCTGCCCTGCCTCGCGCTGGAGATGGACGGTGATCTCGAATAGGTCGCGGTTGAGGTCGCCGGTGAGCGCCGTGTCCGGCTCAGCAAACGCGGCCCGGATCGCCTTCTTGTGCGCCATGTTCAGGATCGGCAGGAAGTGCGTTGGGTAGGCGAGGTACAGCAACTCCTCCCGTAGCGACGGCATGATCTTGTGCTGGTAGATAGCAGCCTGCCAGGCCCAAGGGCCGGTGAACGCCTGCTCTCGCTGCTCCGCCGGCAGCACCCACCAGTTGCACACCAACTCGACGGCGTCCACCAGCCATTTCCACAGCATGGTGTGGGCGCCGGTTCCGCCGTTCCATGTGCCCTGCGTAAAAGCCGCCAACACACGCTCGGGCACCGCGACGGGCTGCCGCATCCAGCTCAGCACCGTCAGCACCCGCTCGCGCAGCTTCTCTGGCGTCAGGTTCAGCAGCGGTAGTCCCTGCAGCGTCAGCAGCTCTGCCGCCAACTGGATTGCCTCATCCGACGCCGAGGCGAGCTGACGCTGGAGCTTCACCATGAACGGGTCTTTGCCCAGATCAGGCTGCTCGTTGTACCAGCGGTGCAGGTCCTGGGCGACATCCAGATTCCACACCGACCGGTCGGGCGTGAACAGCGACCGTCCCTGACGCAGACCCTGATCAATGAGGTCCCGGCCTACCTGGCGGACCAGCTCATCGTGACGTGACGGGATGATGACGTCGTCGCTCATGCGCTCGCCTCTTCTCGTGCCGGATGCCGCAGGCCTTGACCAGGCGGTGGATTCAAGACCGTCTCATACGGCTTGCCGCTGTCGATCGCGTGCTGCATGGCGTCATACGTGTCTAGGATCAGCCCCTTGGTGCGGTACTCGCCGTGTGCCTTTTCGTCGCGTTCTCGGACAACCTTAAAGGTGTCCATGATGTAGTCGACATCCTCCCGGCACACGCCGTAGAGGTGGAAGTAGGCGGCATCCAACTCGGCGCGGAGCAGCGCGCGACGGGGTCGATCCCAGACGAACGGCGGCCCGTCGTCGCCGTGGTCGCGGGCGAAGCCTCCGAGATCGTACGTCGTGTAGCTCAGCTCCAGGACACGCGCGGTGACCCACGACCCCAGATCGGTACCCGCCTGCCAAGGCGCTTCGGTTGCGTACGTCCCGGGCGGTAACACCGGGAGCTGCTTCATAAGGAAGTACTTGAACGACGCCCCGGATGCTTTCTGCCTGGCCGTGTAGTCGAGGACGAAGGCGCTGAGGTTTGCTTGCAGCGCTGCTGCAGGCTGCTGCTGCGGAAGGGCGAGCAGGTACTTATCACCTACGCCAACCCGCGGTATCGCTGTGGTAATCAACGTCCTCTCATCCACTCCCCGGGCAATGTCACGCCAGCCGAGGAGCCAGTCATTCGGCCAATCCGCCTTGCCTCGGTCCTCATCTCCGGCGAGCTTGTCCTCAACGAGACCTTCGGGCACCCAGTATCTTGGAAGCGGCCCGTGCGTCGGGTCAGCGTGGGCGCGGTCATCGAGCCGCGGCAGCGTTCCCTTGTTGAGTTGTTCCTGGGTCGCGCCCTCGTATGTTGAGAAGCGGTGGTCGAAGTGGTGCGCCATCTTTGCTTCGTACAGCGGCAGTAGCCGCTCGCCGCCGCGGCGGTAGAAGTTCCCCCGACGCGACCAGCCGTCCGCATCGGCCTTCTCCCCGATAATGAAGTGTCCCGAGTCGTTGGCCATGTGCAGCATGGCCATGAACGACAGGCCCCACGGATTGTCGTCGATGTCACCGCTGCGCCAGAGAACCGGCATGCGGTGGTAAATTCCGATAGTTATCTCTGCATCGCGCCGGGAGACGAAGACAGGGCAAGTGCCAGTGTTCGGGTTGAGGAGCAGGATTTCCTCGGGCGTGATCGAGTAGGCACGGTCCAGAATCTGAGCCGCTTGGCGCACCCGAAACGCCATGGAAGCTCGGGGTGACCGTCGTCCCGACAGGGCGAGGAGGGCAAACCGGTACTGGTTGTGAACGTTCGGGAAGACCTTGTCTTCATTCTCGAAGTCGTGCAGTGCCACGAGGTTCTGGCGTTCGACGAGGTCTCTGAAGAACCGCTGGGTGGTCGAGTCGGTGGCAATGCCAGTTGGGACGACAATTCCAAGCCGCCCGACTGTTCCCATGATCGAGCGGGCTGCCTCGGCGAAGATGGCGTAGGTGTTGATGTCGCCGGTGGCGGTTAACGGGTACCGCCCAGACTCGCGAATTAATGCGCTGATGCCGTCGGACACCCGGAGCGCGTCCATCCATTCCCGGTGGAGGGCTCGGTCGGCGGCGCTTGCTGAATCGTCCAATGCAGCGATCATCCGCTTGCGAGTAGCCGCGTTGGCGGCTGTCGCGATCTCGGGGTGCCGGGCGGCAAAGAACTCCTTCTCCTGGAGTTTGACCCGTTCCCAGGGCGGGTTGCCGAGCACACAGGAGAAGCCACCGCTCCAACCCTGAGGGGTGCCTTCTACGGTGTCTTGGTCGACGTGAAAGACCTCAGGGAACTCGACATGCCAGTGGAAGAAGCGATACTGAGCAGCTACTTGCTCTGCGTAGTCGGTGAAGCGGGCGTATGTGGGGCTGAGCGGGTCGCCGGCGATGGCTCGCATGATTGCATTAGTGGGCGGTTCGGGTGTCGTGTTGGTCCCGGTGGGCGGCATAGGCCACACGAATGCGGCACACCAGGTGTCGGCGTGTACCCGGCGTGCCCGGTACTTCGCTGACTGCTCGTGGCTCTGCCAGCGGCTTGCCTGGTCGCGGACCAGGTTCACGTCGTCGGGGAGTTCGAGCAGCGCGGCGCGCTGCGCAGCCAGTTCGGCATTGGACGGGTCCGGACCCCCGATGAACAGCAGGTCCTGGGCGTATCCGTCGTGGCGGATAACCTGAGCTTTGTTGCGCTTGCGGACTGCGGCGGCCGTCTTTTTGTCGTCGCCTGTCAGCTCTTTGAACGCTTCGTCGGGCAGCGGCCCGCGAAGCAGCGCCGGGGTGGCACCGAGGAGGGAGTTGCCGACGCGGATGCGGGCGTCGAGGAAGCCGAGAGGCTTGCCCGGCTCCAGCGCCTCCATCCACAGCGACACCTTCGCCAGCTCAGCGGCTAGGTCGTTGAGATCGACGCCATAGATACAGTGACCGATGACGTCGCGGAGGGCGTGCTGGATCTGCGCCGGCGTGGGTTCGTCGTCGCCGGACCGTACCTGGGCGAGGCGGCGGGCAATCCGCCGTGCTGCTGCGACTAAGAAGTGGCCGGATCCACAGGCGGGGTCGCAGACGGTCAGGGCGAGCAGGCGTGTCTCGGCGTCCGTCGGACTAGTCGCATCGGCGACGGTCTCTTGGAGCAGAGGGTCGAGCGTGGTGTCGAGTAGTGCCGATACCAGACTCGGGGGTGTGTAGTAGGAGCCCGTGGTTTTGCGGTCGTTGCCCTTGACGTTGAGCAGGTGAAATGCCCGGTCGTCGAGGTTGACGCGTGGGTCGAGTTCGAGCAGGGATTCGTAGACGCTGCCGAGTTCCTCGGCACCGAGGTTGCGGTAATCGACCGGCTGGACGCGCTGACCATCGAGAGCATCGACCGCCTGACCCAGCATCTCCGCGATCAACCACGGCGCCGACACCGAACTGACCGTCTCCTCACCGCGCCGCTTCGTGACCACCGCGCTGTCGCCGCGGTACGCCTCCTCGACCGCCACGCCCGGCGTGAACAACTCGCGAGGCACCGTCCGCAGCGCCGCCTCCACCTCGGGCCGCATCACCAGCCCTTTCGCCTCATGATCAGCGACCAGGTGGTCGACCATCGTGTTCCGGAGGCCTTCGCTGCTCACCGTGCCGACATCCATGTGCTGTCACTCTTCCTATCCGCGAGGGGTCGTCACATCGAACGACCTGCTCTTCCTCTCCCTGCCGCGGCTTACAGAACGGCTTGGGAGGTACAGATTCGTACGAGCCGCACGTAGCCCAGCGTTCGTGGCAGTGAGCGCGCCGGCCGGTAATTCGCCTGGATCATCGGGGTGGGGCCGTCACGTCAGGCCGAACCTCGTCCCCGGTCAGCACATGCCGGAGGTCGGTTGGCCGCCGATCGGGGGAAGCGGCGACCAACCGACCTGCACCACCGGGCGACAGCTGCGTAATCGAGGAGCAAGGTGACTCCGATGCGCCGCCGCCCAATGGCCCGCGCACTCGGTTTGCTGGCGGTTCCACAGGAGGGCATAGATGCCTCCGGGGACTGCTCACGGCCCGGCCTTGCCGGCATCATCAATCGGAGTCGACGACGGAAGCCAGCCGGGTGAGTTGCGACGCCACGGCGATGAGGCCCGCCCACCGGTGGTGCATCTCGGCGTCGCACAGGACCAGCTCCTGCAGCAGACATGGCCGCAGTTCCTCCGACCCCGCAGGCCCTATGCTCACATCGGCCTTTCCGCCGTTGTAGCTGCTGCCGATGTCGATCGCCGCGCGCCGGTCGGCGCCGATTTTCCGGCTGACGCGCTCGCTACAGCGGGCACGGTTTGCGCGGCGCGTTTCAGGGCGAGCGGTGCATCACTTCCAGGCGTCTCGCGTCGGACCGGGGGCGTCCGGGTCGCACGGCCTTGATGATTAGCACGGCGGTGAGCATCACCATGGCTGCGAGTCCGGCGTGAACGCCCCAGCCGACCTCATGGGTGAGCCCGTCGATCCGGACCAGCACCAGGCCGTCGCGGACAATGTCGCCGACGCCGGGGGACTCGGCGCCGGCGGCGGACCAGGCCATGCCGGTGCCCTCGGTCAGCGGAGGAATGCGCAGCCATGTCACGGCGGTGACCGCGACGGCGGTCGTGGCGAGGCCCGCGGCACCCCAGCGCAGCATGGCCCCCGATGCCAGGTGGAGGCCGAGCAGCCCGGCTGCGGCGGCGAGCAGGCAGGCGGTCACCGCAACGGCCCACCAGGTGGACGACGCCCATGCGGTCGCCGAGTTGGTGGCCCAGCCGTCGCCGTCCGCCCATCTGGTGCGGAACCACGGCAGCAGGCTCGCACCGAACACGAGCATCGCCGTGACGATGATCGGCCAGCCGCGCCGCATCAGATCCATACCTGTGAAATATCCAGGTTCGCGCTGAAAGTCAACCATAGAAATCAACTAATCCGTTTCGTAGCCTGATCGTGCACATCGTCGACGCGGCTACGGGGGCAGCGTTCGACGGCGACGCCTTGAGCTGCTCGCTTCGCCATGCCCTCGTCCGCACGAGAGGAGCATGGGTGAAGAGAATTCGATCCCGATGCGCGGCCGTCCTTGCCGCGGTCGTCGCCGGCAGTGGCGTGGTTCTGGCGTTGGGCGCGCCGGCACCTGCGGCGGCGCCGGCGCCGGACCCGGTCGCTATCGGACAAGCCGAAGACGGCGACCTGCAGGTACTGGCCACCGATGCGGACACCGCCGGCACCCAGGTCAAGGTCCGCACGTTCAGGAGCGGGCTGCCGGCGGCGGTGAAGTCCCAACGGTGGACGTTCGAGCTCGTCGCAGCGGGCAATCCGCCGACCTACCGGATCAAACACCTCTCCTCCGGGCTCTGCCTGCAGCCAGCAGCGGCCCAAGACGGGGCAGACGTGATACTCGCCGCATGCGGCAACGGCAACAACCAACGATGGACGAACGGAAGCGCCCAAACCTGGTCGCCGGCCGGATTCGACCTGCGCAACAAGGCCGACGGTCGCTGCCTCGACCTGTTCACCAGCGCGGACGGGCAGCCGGCCACCATGTGGGCCTGCTCTTCGTACTTCACCACTCAATTCTGGAGAATCCGCACCGGCGGGTTCGACTGCAACTCCCGGCCTCTTATCGGGCTCTGCGTCCACGATGAGCAACCGGTGCGTGGTGTCATGCTGAACTTCCGTCAGCAGCCGATCTCGTTCGATGGACCACCGTTCGATCCGGAGTCGGGCCCCGGATACAACGAGATGTCCAACCAGGTCAACTGGGATCCGTTGGACAACAGTAACGGTAATCCTGGGTACGACTACGCCGAGATGGGCTGGCGCGGAAGCTACTCCTCAGAGACGGACACCAGCACGCACACCGCCTACTGGCTCGAGGTGGGGATCGAAGACGAGTACGTGGTAGAGGAGTTCCACGCCATCCAGAGACCGGACTCCACCTTGGCCGATGGTTCGATGCACACCTGGATGAGCCTCGGCAACGACGCGGGCGAGTGGGACCTGTTCTACGACTTCAACCATGTTGGAACGACGCGGTTCGCGTCCGGTAACCGGACCCGTGACCTCGAGTACGGCCTGCTCACCCGCCATGCCGAATATGCCTCGCTGGCCACTCCGTTCGAAAACCGGCTGCAACTGCTGGACGGTAACGACGTGTGGCACCGGCCGACGCTGGGGCAGGTTTCCGGCTTCTCAAGCAACATCTGCGGTCTACCAGACCCGTTCTCGCTTGAGATGGGCGAGGCGAACACGCCCCCCTACTGCTTCACCTCCTCGACAACAGCGCGTAGTACCGGCGAAGTCGACCGTGTGACGCTCGGCAAGCCTGCGGCCGGCACTCTGGCGGCTGTGGCACCAACGCCGGACACGGCCAGCACGGGCGTGCACAACGGTGTCGACCAGAGAGCGCTTGCCGATTGTCTGGGCGACGACCCCGCCCGCTGCCTGGAGACCGTCCCCGGCTTGGCCGCGTGCGTCGCCGCCCGCAAGCAGTGCAATGCGTTACCCGGCCGCGCCGCCACCTCCAGCGAGCGTCGTAAGCCAGTCACGCCGGCCGAGGCCCAGAAGTTGGCCGGACGCGATCTGCGGACGGAATCCCTCGGCAGCCGCGTCGCGACCCTAACCAGCGACGAGATCGGCCGAAGCGGCATCGCGCTCGACGGCGCCCCGGTCGGGACGAACGTTCACGTTGTCACCGGTGATGCCACCGTCAACGGCTTGGGCAAGCGGTCGGACCTCACCTACCAGGGCTACACGATGGTCTATGACACCGCGGACGGACGCCTGCTCTACGCATGTCTCGGCAGCCCCTGCCCCCGAAAGGAGCTTTCGTGAGGAGACTCGCCTCTCTGGTGGTCGCCGCGGTCGGCGTATTCGCCACGGCCACCCCCGCCACAGCGGCCGTCCCGCGGCCCGAACCGACTGGCTGGCTGGTGACGGAATCCTCCGGCAGCACACCCACGCCGGACAACACGCCGCCGCAGACCAGTACCGCTCTGCCCGCCGCCCTGCCGCAGGACGATGTGAAGCGGATCTGCCGCAGCCAGCACGCCGCACAGGCATCGACCCAGCAGGGCTGGATGATGGACCGCTTCAATCGGTGCCACATCGGCCATCGCAAGGTCGAGCTGCGCTGTAGGGGCTGCAGCACGTCGATCGCCAGCGTCGAATTCGACTACACGCTGGTCGGCATCGCACAGAACGGCACCCGCCAGGTCGATTTCTACCTCAGCTTCGACGACTGGAAGGCGCTCGGGGGCGCCGAACGGGAAACCACTCCGATGCGGGTCAGCCTCACCGGCTGCGGAAGCTTGATTACCTGCAACCCGTCCGGCGCCGAGGTCAGCCAGCCGCTCGGTCAGTGGGCGGCGATACCCAACATGTGGGTAACCATGACCTCGCCGAACAACACCGGGATCGGTAACGACTACCGGGCGCAGGCGCTGGTCCGGCTCAACATGGCGATCACGCCCGTCAACCCGCAGATCGATCCGTGGATCGAGAACGGCATGACCACGGCCGACATCCGATTCGACTCCGCTGGCGCCGTCGTCGGCAGACACCATGGAGCGGTCTTCTCCGACGTCATTCCCACCTACGACCTGGCGGCAATCGCGCGAGCCGACAACGGAGAGTCCAGGGTGGAGGAGTCGATCCAGCACATCGACGACGCACTGCACCACCCGGTGCGAACCTGGCCCTCCTTCCTCGGCAAAAGCCCACCTGGTGAGTACCGTCCGGAGGCCGGCGCCAATCAACGGCCGCTACACCGCCTGGTCGACAGCCAACTGCAGGCAACCAACCGCGAGTGGGCCGGCAGGGTCTGCAGAGATGTCTGGGGTGAGGGTTCGGCCACCCCGAACCTCAATTGCGACGAGTACCCGATGGCCTCGACCCGGGAGGGCGCATACACCGGCAGCGGCGGAGCGGACGGCAATCCGGACGGTTGGAAGACCTGGCACGGCTCAGCCCGCCTGATCAGCGAGATAGACAATCAGGAGTCCGGACAGCGTTACCTGAACATCGGCTTCTACCAGCCGCAGCGCATTATCGACGGAGACGCGTTCTTCGTCGCAATCAGCAGGTGAACAGCCGCGGTGGTGCCCCCACGGGGGCACCACCGCTGCTCAGGAGAAAGGCTCGACGATGAGCACGGCGGCAGAGGCCATAGTGGCGACGGGCAACGGCTTGGTCGTGATACGGGACGTCGGCGTGGACACCCGCGCCGACGAACGCGCGGCGTTCCAGGCGGCACGGATCCCGGGCAGCCGGGGCGGAAAGAAGGTCGCCACCGCCGGGACCGTGTTACACATCCGGTGTGGGCATCAGCTCACCCGTCCGTGGGTGCGGTTGGCGCTGCACCCCAACGAGGGGCCGTTGCGGCTCACGGTGGTCAGCGGCCGCATCGGTGTCGACGCCAACGAGGAAATCGTGTGCGAGATATCGGTGACGCCAGGGACGTACCGGGTGATGGTGGAGCATCAGGGTCGGGAGGAGGTCCAGGCGGCGGCGCGCGAGGTGGAGACCCGCACCCTGTACGCCGACGCCGCAACGACACACGCCGCATGGCGACGGCTGGACGGGATTGAGCGGTTCCGGGTGCACCTCTGGCCCGAATGACGGCAGCCGGAGGCAGAGGCCCTGCCGCCTGCATACGCAGGGACTTACCCGCGACCCTGGTCCATCGCCCTCACTACTGTCACGCGATCGCCCTTGCGTCCCGGCTCATCCATCGGAGTCAGGACAGTTCGCGGATGAACGGCGTTAAGAGCAGACCCAGCTACCTGCAGGCACCGCCTAATATGCCGATCTTGGTAGCGGCGGCGCACAACCCTCACTACGCGTGGACCTGCACGCCAAGTTCCAACACCGGTCGGTTGCTACGCCCAGCTCGGCTTTCGCCATACCAGGAGGCGTGGGTCGGTACGGTGCCTCACCACTCCGCGGTCACTCGGATCCGGCTTCCCGCTTAGCTGCTCGCTGTAGTTGAGGCATGACGTGAATGTGATCCTCATGCTTGACTGTCGGGTATGCGAGCGGGGCAGGCGCGGCTGGCGATCGATTGTGGAAGCGCCACGACGACCGCGGTCCTAGCCTGGCCGGACGGATCCTGGTCACCGCTGCTGTTCGACGGCGAGCCGGCGTTACCCAGCGCCGTGCTCGTCGCTCGCGATGGGTCGGTGGTGACGGGACAACGGGCCTGGCAGGCAGCCGCCGCCGATCCGCAGCGCTTTATTCCCCATCCCCGACGCCCCGCCGACGAGCAGGTAAGCGTGGCCGACGTACAGGTCGCACCCTCGGACCTGGTGGCGGCAACCCTGCGGCGGGTCATGGATGAGGTCCGGGCGGTAGCCGACGGGCCGGTGGAGGACGTGCGGCTGGTAGTGCCGGCGGGCTGGGGCCCGCGGCGACGCACGTGGCTACGCCACGCCGCTCACCGTGCGGGTCTGCCGCAGCCGCGGTTGGTGGAGGCGCCGGTGGCGGTCGCCTCGCACGTGCTCGCCGGGGGTGTGCAGCTGCCGGTGGGGTCGGTGGTGGTGGTGTGTGACCTGGGCGGCGGCGCTGAGGTGAGTGTGCTGCGGCGTAGCCCGGTGGGTTTCGAGGTCCTGTCCACCCTCGCCGACAGCGACGCCGGTGGTGATGCCATCGACGCGGCGTTGACGGCCGCGGTGGCTCCCGGCGGGATGCCGGCGGGGGACGGGTGGGCGCTGACGGCGAGCCTCCGCAGCGCGAAGCACGCCCTGGCGGGGCATCCGGCGGTGACGGTGCCCGTGCCGTCGGGATCGGCGGTGGTGCTGAATCATCTGGTGGTGGAGCAGGCCGCCCGTCCGGCACTGATGCGGGCGGCGGGGCTGGTGCGGGAGGCGGTCGACGCCGCTGAGGTGGACCCGGCCACTGTCGCCGGGCTGTGGTGTGTGGGCGGTACGGCGCAGATGCCGCTGGTGGCCGATGTCATGGCGGCCGAGACCGGGCTGCGGCCGATGTTGGTGCCGGATCCGCTGCTCGCGGCGGCCCGTGGCGCGGCCGACGCCGGCGGCCTGGCCACCGACCAGAGCACGCCGGTGGTGGGAGAGCCGCTGCCGACGTTGTGGCGGGCGGTCGCGATCGCGGTGCCCGGGTTCGCGTCGCTGGCGCTGGTGTCTCACGCGCTGCTCACCGCGGAATGGCACTCGGGGCTGGTGAGGCCGTGGGCGTTCCTGAACTGGGGTGAGGTGGCGATGGCGTCGGTGTTCGCCGTGATCGCCTGCCTGGCCGCCGGCACCGTCCTCGGTTCGACGCTGGCGACGCGTACCGACAGTGGGGTGCCGCTGTCCCCGGCCGCGCAGGTCGCCACCGGCATCCTCACCTCGGCGTGGCTCGGTGTGGCCGTCGTCGGCATGTACGCGGTGGTGGGGTCCCAGTACATCGGCACCGAACTGGGGGCGTTCCTGCGCTGGACTTTGGTCCCGGTCGCGCCGATCCTGCTGGTCGCGATGGTGCTGGCGCTGATCGCGTTCCGCCAGTGGCGTACCCCGCGCGGCGGCTGGTCGGAGTTCCTCGCGTTTCCCGTCTCGTCGACGTTGACGGCCACGGTGGGGATGATGCTGGTTCAGTGGTCGCTGCCCGCGACCTATGCACCCGGCATGGAGGTGTGGCTGGGGCTCGGGAGTCGTCTCGGTGGGCTGCTGATCGGTGTCGGGGTGATCACCGCGTTGGTGTCCGGGTGGTGGTTGCGGCTGGTGATGGGTGTCCCGTTCGCGATCCTCACCGCCACCCTGGTCGGCAGGTACAACACCGGAACGGTGGCCGGCCTTTATGTCGTCGCGGTCACCGTGTGGTGGCTGGCTCGCCTGTGGACCCGCATCCTCTACACAGCACCCACCCAGCCCCGCCGCAACCTTGTCCCACCTGGCACACCACGTTCGTGACGCGCACGCCGGTAGGGGGTGAGGAGAGATGCGGTGGCCGAGGCACGTCGCGTCGCTGCTGCTGACCGCCGTCCTGCTGGTGGGTCCGCCGATCCTGCTGGTCCGGATGGTGGGTTGGCCGTCGGTCGACACGCCGCGGGTGGCGCTGTGGCAGTGGGTCCGCGACCCGCTCACCGAACAGAACCTGATTCTGCTGCTGGTGGTGCTGGCCTGGCTGCTGTGGGCCTTCGTCGCCTACCTCGTGACCGCCGCGACCGCGACCCGTGTGTGGGCCGGCGTGCGGTGGCTACGCCGCCTCCCGCTGCCCACCCCGTGGCAGGCCACCGCCACCGGCATGGCCGGCGCCGCCGCCCTGACCATCGCCAACCCGACCACCCCCACCCCCGAGGCCAGCCACCAGGGGACAACCACCACCACTGGCACCGGCCACGACACCGTCGAACAGGGCGACACCGCCGACGGGGTCGCCGTGCGCGGCGGGTGGCTGCCCCGCGACGTCGCCGAGCAGGTGAGCGCCGCGGCCGGGCTGGTGTGGCTGCGCCGCCGCCGCGCCTACCGCCCCACCCGACCACACCGCCACACCGAGGACGCGGAGGACCTGGCGACGCTCCCGGCGACCGTCGCCGTCATCCAGGCCGCCACCGGCAGCCGACCCTCATCACCGGCGCCCGCCCCGGCCGCAGGGCTACCACCGATCGGATTCTTTCCCACCGAAGTCGGGCTGACCGGCCCCGGAGCGCTCGACGCCGCCCGCGGACTGCTGATCACCGCACTCCTCGCCGCCATGCGGCAGAACACGGTGGAGCTGGTGATCACCCGCCGCGCCGTGGACATGCTGCTCGGACCAGCCGCCCCACACCTGCGGCCCGCGGCAGGGCTGCGGATCGTGGACACCGCCGCACACGCCACGACCCTGCCGGCCGACGTCACGCCAGCCCTTCCAGACGGCGCCGAAGGTGGCCGGCGGGTGCTGATCCTCGACGAACCGCCCCCGAGCAGCCTCACCACCAGCGGCGCGACGGCGGTCGTGCTGGCGGCATGGCCGCACGTGACGACGTGGCACGTCGAGGCAGGCGGCCACACCCACGCCTCCGACACGACAACCGCCGGCCCGCGGGTATGTGTGCTCGACGCCGTCGCCACCACGGACCTGCTCACCGTCACCGGCCACCTGCACCCACCGACACCCGACACGCCCACACAATCCCAGCCGCAGGTACGGGTGCGGGTGCCGCGCCCCGCAGCCCCACACCACGACACCATCCACCCCGACAAGCGGATGCTGGTGCGAGTCCTGGGTGAACCGGCACTGCTCGTTGACGGCACGGCCCTGACGGTGCGGCGCACCGCCGCCCGGCAGGCCCTGGTCTTCCTCGCCGTGCACCCCGACGGGGTCGACAGCCATCTCATGGCCGAAGCCCTCTGGCCCGGACTACCCGGCCAGCGGCTCACCGGACGCCTCTACACCACCCTCAGCGAACTCCGCACCGCCGCGCGCACCACCGGCCTGCCCATCATCGACCGCACGGGCGACCGCTACCGCCTGCACCCCGACCACGTCGACGTCGACCTGTGGCACTTCCACCGTGCGGTCGACCGCGCCGCCGCCACCCTCACCGACCCCTCCACCGCCTGGCAGGCCGTCGTCGACGCCTACACCGGCGACCTCGCCGCCGGACACACCTGGGCATGGCTCGACCCGCACCGCGAATCCACCCGCCGCCACGTCCTCGACGCCTACGCCGCCCTCGCCGCCGCCGCATCCCACCCCCGCCAGGCACTGGCCTACCTACAGGACGGCATCCGCGTCGACCCGTACAACGCCGACCTCCACCAGCAGGCCGCGCGCATCCTCACCGACCTGGGCGAGCACGCTGCCGCCGCCGAGCTGACCGACCGGTACACGCGGCGACTCGCCACCGCCGGTCTCACTGCCGACGGCACGCTCATACGCGGCGGCACCTGACCGCCAGCTCGGTCCCGCACCGCAATACCGTCCCGAATGGCACCTGGCCGGGCCTCATCCGACCGACCGGGCGCGGTGAAAGCAGGTGGGGCGGCTGCCGGCGTGGTCGCCGCATCACGGTGATCGGGCCCGTTGTCAGCAACCGCGACCGCCCCTCAGCGGCGAGGCCCATATGGGCAGCACCGGGTCTGACCTGCGGTGTTGAGTCGGCCTGGAGCGCGGTTCCAGCGTTGCCGCTGGCCCGTTTCTCCAGGCCGCTCGCCGAACCCGCCGTGCGTGTCTCCACGCAACGGGCTCTCCACGGGTTCTGTCGTTAGGTGTTGATGGTTGCGGTCCACGGGTTAGGGATCTTGGTTCCTCGGTAGCGGTAGCGCGTCACGTGGATCGCGGCTATCCGCTGGAGTTCGATCCCGCTGGCGGTCGGCTGCTGCCAGTGCCCCTCTGGGGTGATGTGGCGGCGGCGGAATTCCTTCCACCTCCACCTGCGCCGTGTGGTTATCATGCTGACCACGCGCCAGAACGTGAACGTGTCCAGCATGTTGAAGGTGTGCTTCGCCACGGCATGGCGGAAATAGTTGGCCCAGCCGTGCATGACCTGGTTGATCCTGGTCAGCACGTATCCGAGGTCCTGCTGTGATGTCCTGCGGGTCAGTGCACGGATCTTCGTCTTCAGCGACCGGATCGGTCGTTTGGCGATGAAGGTGTACACGTACCACTTGTTCGTGCCTCGCTTGCGGCGCCACTGGCTGTGGAACCCCAGGAAGTCGAACCCGTCGCTCATGTGCACCACCTGGGTTTTGGCTGCGGACAGCCGCAGTCCGAGTGGTGCCAGCATGGTCGCGACGTCCTCGCGCAGCGCGTGGACGTGGTCCTCGGTGCCGTGCACGAGGACCACGAAGTCGTCGGCGTAGCGGACCAGCCGCCACGTCGGCAACCCCTTGCCGCGCCGGTAGTGCCGGCGTGTGCCGGTGGACATCGGCCCGCCTGGCTTCCACGGTGCCATCAGGTGCTCATCGAGCGCCGACAGCGCGATGTTGGCCAACAGCGGGGACAGGATGCCACCCTGCGGCGTGCCGGAGTGCGTGGCTTCCCGCTCGCCGAGTTCGGTCAGAACTCCGGCCTTCAGGAACGCCTTCACCAGCGCCAGAACCCGCTTGTCCTTGATCCTGTGCCGGATGCGGTCCATCAGCACCACGTGGTCGATCGAGTCGAAACACGCTTCGATGTCCGCGTCCAGCACCCACCGGTAGCCTTTGCTCCCGTACTGGTGGATCTCAGCGATCGCGTCCTGGGCCCGCCGCTTGGGCCGGAACCCGTACGAGACCGGCGCGAAGTCGGCCTCGAATATCGGTTCCAGCACCAGCTTCAACGCCGCCTGAACGACCCGGTCCGCGACAGTCGGAATACCGAGCTTGCGGACCTTACCCGACCCGCCCGGCTTCGGGATCCTTCGCTCCCGCACCGGCAGCGGCCGGAACGTGCCCGCCTTCACCTGGGCACGTAGGTCGTCCAGAAACCCGGGGACGCCGATGTACTGCTCCACGTCGGCGACCGTCAGGCCGTCCACGCCAGCGGTACGCGCTCCCAGATTGCCCGCCACCCGATCAAACGCCAACAACAGCGTCGCCGGGTGGTGCACGAGGTTGAACAGGTCATCAAACCGGCGGCCAGGCTCGGCCGCCGCCCAACGATGAAGCTTGGCCTGCATCTCCGATACCCGCCCATGCGGACCCAACGGCCGCACCGACGGAGCGTCGCCGTTCGGCGTCGCGTCTTCCGGCATTACAGCATCCATCCCTTCTCGAATCCGCTGCCGTCCTTCCCCATGTGCCGGACTCTCTCCGGCCCGGAGTACTACGACGGCTCCGCCCCACCCGGCCCGTTCAGCGGTCGGTGCGCCTATCCCGACCCGACCGGCTGGCCGCCGGCCGACCCGGGAACCGTGACCAGGTGGTTCCCGCGTTCACTGCTGTTCGTTCGTCGAAGTAGGAGCCCGACTATGCCCCTGCGGCATCGCCACAGGTACGCCGCAGACCTTCCCCGTGGCCTCGCGAACCATCACACCGCTCGGGAGATCCCCGCTGCCTCACAACACATCGGGAAAGCACCGCACCCGGCCCATATCCACCAGGTTCGAGCCGGTTACACATTGAGGGGCTTATTAACGCCGGTTCCTCGCGTACTCCTCTCCGTCTCGCTTGCCGGACCCACGCCATCTGGCAGTACTGACGCATCCCGGCTTTGTCAGGGCCGCTTCCACCCTCCCCGGCACCACCCGGATCAGGCTGCCCTCAGCTACGCCCACCTGCTGCGACAGATAGACGGTGGTGGTGTTTCACCTCCACTCGAACAACAGCGCCTCGCGGCGCACTGTAAGGTTGTGTTAGACGGTGTTAGGTGCTGTTAGACCCGCACCCGGCCTCAACCGCCCGCCTTTCTCCTACGTTCGGTGTCACGACCGCATCGGTCGCCACGGATGAACGACGCAGGGGAGGAGGGAAGAGTGAAACCACCGGTCTCGACAGCGGGGGTCGCCGCGGTCGTGCTCGCGGCGGCGCCACTCGTGCTGCTGTATCTGGCAGGCTGGCCGACGCCCACGATGCCATCTGACCGCCAGCTGCGGGCGTGGCTGCACCAGCCCCTGACCACCGGGTTCCTCACCACACTGCTGCAGACCAGCGCCTGGCTGCTCTGGGCCATGCTCGCCACCGCCATCGCCCGCCGCGTACACACGGCCGTCGCGGCTCGGCTGCGATGGCGGATCGCGCTGCGCATGCCGGGACCGATGCAGGGCCTCGCGGCCGCGCTACTCGGCGCCACCGCCGTCACCTCCACCGCGCTACCCGCCGCCGCGCACACCACCGCCACGACCGACACGTCGCCCGACAGCCCGCCAGGTGAGGACTCCCTCGCCCTGCGGTCCGACGCTGACCTGTCCGCCTCGGACCGCCTCAGCGCGGGCGGGACATCACCAGCGAACACCGGCCACGGCGCCGGTGACAACACTGGTGGTCAGGAGATCACCGCTCGACGCGGCACATCCATCTCCGCCAGCGCTGTCCGCGCGGCGAGCGGAGCACCGGCGGCGACGCGGCTGACGGACAGCCGCCGGGACAGAGCAGCGTCCGGGCAGACCTACACCTGCGTGGTGGAGCGCGGAGACAGCCTCTCAAAGATCGCCAAAGAGTGGCTCGGCGACCCCAACAGGTGGCCCGAAATCTTCGCCCTCAACCGAGGCACCCACTTCCGCGATGTCGGTGGCACGCTCACCAACCCCAACCTCATCTACCCCGGCTGGACGCTGCACCTACCCGACGACGCCACACCACCGGCCACCGCGCAACCGCGAACCCCGCCAGCGCCCACCCAGCCACGCACGCCGAACCAGACACCGTCAGCGACCCCACCACCCGCCTCCACCGCCGCACCAGACACGGCGCTACCCGCCCCGCAGTCCACGGCAGCGCCATCGACGCCGGCCACCCCCGACCCCGACTCCGTGGTCGAACATCCCCCGGCCACCACGCCGTCTGCCGCTGCGACCTCCCCGACGACCACACTTGCCCCGAGAAGCACCACACCGGCCGCATCCCCAACGTCCGAGGACCGGCCGAGCGACGACAGCCCCGGGGTCAGCGTTCCCGGAGGTTGGGCACCCATCGGACTGGCAGCGGCGCTGGCCGCCGCAGCATCCGTGGTCTGGCTGCGACGCCGCAGCCGCTACAACCCCATCACCCATCTCGACCCGGCCAACGATCCGACCCTGCAACCGCTGCCCGCCGTCATCAGCCGGCTGCGCCGAGTGGCCCGCGAGCAGGCACCCGACCTGTTCACCCCACCCGCACCGCAGCCCACCGTCCGCGACATCGCCGAAGGCACACCACCGACACCAACCCCGTCCGGCCCGTCCGGCCCGCAACTCGCCGGCCTGCCAGAGCATCCCGCCGGCGGGCTCGGGCTCACCGGACCAGGCGGACCCGACGCGATCCGCGCGATGCTCGTCGCCACGCTGTCCTCCGGCGGCCCCGACGACCCCGACGCCCGCGGCCACATCGTCATCCCCGCCACCGTGCTGGCCGACCTGCTCGGCGGCAACGTCATCACCAACCTCGTCGGCGTCATCCCCCGACTCCACGTCGCCGCCGGCCTGGACCACGCTCTCGCCCACATCGAAGCCCAGATCATCCACCGCACCCGCGCCGTCACCGACGCCGACGTCACCAACCTCGACGACCTCCACAAAGCCGACCCGCACCACGAACCGCTCCCGCCGATCATCCTGATCACCGATGTGCCGGACACCGCGATCCGAGCCCGGCTCTCCACCGCCCTGCACCTCGGCCACCCTCTCGGCATCACTGCCCTCATCGCCGGCGACTGGCCCGGCGGCACCACCCTCACCGTCGCCCCGGACGGCACCACCACACACGAGGACACCCGACCCGGACCCAAACTGGCCGTCCTGGACAGCGACACCACCCTGCAACTGCTCACCGTCCTTGAAGAGGCACACACCGGCGACCCCGCCAACCCACCACCTTCGTCGAATCCGCAACACGAGCAGACCGCCCCTGCGACGGAACCCGGAGCCGCCACCGACCTCGCAGCGCCCGTCACCGCTGACACCGACACCAGCCAGGCGGACGTTGCCCCCCCAGCCGCCAACCGCCAGCCCGGAGCCGCCAACACCCGCGGTGGACCGTACCCAGCCGAAGGTCCGCGTCCGGATCCTCGGCAGCCCCGCGATCATCGGCGCCGACGGAACCCCGGTAACGGGCGTCCGACGGGCCAGCTACGAACTGCTCACCTACCTCGCGGTCCACCGCGACGGCGCCGACATCGCCGACATCGAAGTCGCCATGACCCCCGACGCCACACCCCGCCGCGCCCGCGACCGCCTCTCCACCAACGTCGCCAACCTTCGCAACCGGCTCACCACCGCCGCCGGACTCAACCCAGGCGACAACACCCGCGCCTTCAAACCGGTGGTCAACCCCGGCGGCCGCTACTACCTCGACCCCAACCTCCTCGACATCGACTGGTGGCGAGTCCTCGACGCCACCAGCCGCGCCGCACGCACCACCGACCGACAAGCCCAGCGGGAAGCGCTCGAAGAAGCCGTCAGCAACTGGGGCGGCCTGCTCCACCACGACTTCGAATGGTCCGACGGCCCGCAACACACCTGCCGACAAGTCGGCGTCAACATCCACGCCCGCCTCGCCGTCCTGGTCGCCGACACAGATCCCGACCGCGCCCGCGACCTCCTCGACACGGCATGCACCATCGACCCCATCAACGAGGAGATCTCCCGCCTCGCGATGACCGCCCACAGCCAGACCGGCAACACCGCAGCCGTGCGAAACCGACTCACCGCCCTCACCCAGGCGCTCCAGACAATCGACGAAGAACCATCCGACGAAACCCACCGACTGGCCCGCCGCCTGCTGCACCCCACATCACCACGAACGGACAAACGTTCGACGTAGCTCGCCGGCCTCCGGCACGTTGCGCAGCACCCACAGATGGTGTCGGTGTACGCGTTTCAGTGCAGAGCCAGGGACGCCACACGTAACGGGCCGGGATGTCCGCCACTTCGGCTCCGTCGGCGACTGCGGACGCAGCGGCATCCCTCCGCAGCTCACGCTGGTCGGCTATCGAATCGGCTTGAGTCGATGGGCTCGGATCGCGGCTACTTGAGCGGGACGATTGACTTCATCGGGCGGGCAGACCGGCCTTCGGCAGACGGTTCGGCGCTACCGGCCTGCCGCTGGCTGCCGTTCGTGCGTGACAGCGGCCAATACGATGGGCGAGTGACCGAGTCGGAGCTGGGCCCTGCGAAGAAGCCGTGGTTGCCGCCCCGTTGGTTCATTCGGCTGTTCTGGTCGGCTCATCGGGGTGTGTTCCGGCGTTTCGGCGGCCGGGTCGGATTGTCGCGTCCGCGCGGCAACCGGTACGGGATGCTGCGCCTGACCACCGTCGGGCGTCGCACCGGCCAGCAGCGCAGTGTGATCCTCGGGTACTTCGAGGACGACGGGAATCTGGTCTCGCTGGCCATGAACGGGTGGGGGGAGCCCGAGCCGGCCTGGTGGCTCAATCTGCAGGCGCACCCGGACTCGACCGTTGACCTGGTCGACGGGCCGCGGCCGGTACGTGGACATGCGGCGACCGGCGACGAACGGTCGCGGCTGTGGGCCCGCTGGCGTGAGATCGACAAGAACCTCGATGGCTACGCTGCGCGGCGATCATCCGAAACCGCGGTGGTCGTCCTGGTACCCCGGCCCGGCTCGTCTGAGGCGTCACGGGACACCTGATCGACTGGCTCTTGCTGGATGGGCTGATCAACCACGTGGTCATGGACGCTGGTTACCAGCGGCCGACGTACACCGTCGCCTCCAGCGACGAGCGCTTCCGCGACATGACAGTACGTCCGATGGGTGGCCGAGCGGCTGGTGGGGGTCAGAGTCCGGCGGGGTGGCTTGACAGCCATTGGCGATGACGGTCACGTAGGACGTCGCGTTGCGCGGTGTTCGCCAGCAGTACGTCCGCGCCACCGTCGTAGGGCGCGTAGAGCCAGGCCAGATCAGGCGGCGCGATGATCACATCAGCGATCCGGTCGTCAGCGACTTCACGAAGCAGTCGATCGAGGCGACCAGGCTTCCAGGCGACGCGGTTGACGTAGGTGTGGGCGAAGGCAAGTTCGGGATCGAGGTCTGGCCAGGACAGCACCGACCAGCATTCACCGTCCGGTAGCAGATCGTGCAGGATCGGCGTTCGACGTCGGGGGACTGGCGTGAACGCTACTTCCAGCGTGATCACGAGCAGGCCGGTGGTGTCGCCGCGAAGTTCATCGAGAACGGTGTTGTGCCGGCGCAGGATGGTGCCGTATTCGGACTCGCTGTCGGCGTAGCGCTTTGAATCAGGCAGGCTATGGAATCGCACCCAGTGGTCATCCAGCCGCTTGAGGTGATGGCTGATGGGTGCGACCCGCGGCCAACGGGTCTCCCAGACCTTCTGCAGACGATGCCCGTCAGCGCCTGGTGGGGGCCACACTCGGACCTCGCCGGAGGGCACCGACTGCCGGCCCGACAGGACCACCTCCCGCAAGGCGATCACATAGGGATCGTCGCTCGGTGCATCCGGGTCGGCGTCGAAGACCACGATCAGCGGATCGTCGTCCCACTCCCAGCCCTGGATCTCACGCCAGATCCGCAGGTTCGGATGCTCGACCTCCCGGCAGGCCTCGGCCGGCGCCAACATCCCGATCGCCTCCGCAAGCTGCGCCTGCCCCAGCCGCACCGAGCCGCTGCCACCACGCCACCCCGTGACCGTGGCCAGCACTGCAGCCGCTAGCACGTCCTCACGCGCGTTGACCCGCACGAACCCGATCTCCCGCTCCATGGCGACGGAGGCGATCGTCGCGTCCAGGCCGTGCTCGATGACGCGAGGAATGAAGCCGACGCCATGCAGCACCGGCCTCTCCCAACCCAGACCCTGCTCACATCGCACCAGCGCTTCCTCGATCTCCCGAAGCGTCGACCACCTCTGCGACATGCCGAGATCATCCCAAACACGATGACCCCCGGCTGCTGACCCAAGCGCCGACAACCGTCCACGGCAAACGAAGATGACCAACCACCATAAGATCCAAAGGGGACCGCTCGGGGAGCCCGCTCCGCCCGACCCAGCTGCCCGCAGCGACCACCCTGATCGCCGAACGCGGATGGCGGCATGTGCATGCACCCGGTCGCTGTTGCCCGTCGGTGGGCCACGTGGCTTGCACAGTACGGGCGTGGCTGATCATTGAGCGGTGACGAACCCTGCCGTGCTGCCGGCCGACCCGAGTGCGTTCTCGCTGGACGTTCCGCCGCTGTTTGCCGCCCTGGCTCCGGCGCGGAGCATCCTCATCGCCGGAGCGGGCGGTGGGTTCGACGTGTACGCCGGCCTGCCCTTGGCGTTTGCCCTGTGGCACCGCGGCGCGCAGGTGCACCTGGCCAACCTGTCGTTCTCCCAGCTCGAGTTGATCGACCGTGACGCGTGGATAGCGGAGCACGTCGCGGCAGTGCAGCCGGACACCACCAGCCCGGACTGGTACTTCCCCGAACGGACGCTCGCCCGGTGGCTGGCGGCTCAGGAACTGCCGTCGACCGTGTACGCCTTTGCGCCGCTCGGTGTCCAGCCGTTGCGGGCGGCGTACCGGCACCTGGTCGAACACCTCAACATCGATGCGGTGGTGCTGGTCGACGGCGGCACCGATGTCCTGCTGCGCGGCGACGAGGGCGATCTCGGCACCCCGGTGGAGGACATCACCAGTCTGGCCGCGGTGGCCGCGCTGGACGTGCCGGTCAAGCTGGTGACCAGTCTCGGCTTCGGTATCGACGCCTACGACGGCGTCAACCACGTTCAGGTGCTGGAGAACCTCGCCGCACTCGACCGTGACGGCGGCTACCTCGGTGCCCTGTCCATCCCCGGATCGAGCCGGGAGGCGACGCTGTACCGCGATGCTGTCGCCGACGCCCAGGCCGCCACGCCTGACCGGCCCAGCATCGTCCAAGGGCAGATCGCCGCCGCCACCAGCGGCGCGTTCGGCGATGTCCGCTTCACCCGGCGCACCGACGGCGGCGACCTGTTCGTCAACCCGCTGATGGCGATCTACTTTACCGTCAGCCTCGACAAACTCGCCGCCCGATGCCTGTACCTTGACCGCATCGAGAACACCGTCGGCAGGCGACAGGTCATCACGCGCATCCAAACGTTCCGCGACGAACTTCTCAGCGCCCGCGTCCCCCGCGCGTTTCCCCACTGAACGCCCGACGGCAGCAGATCCGGATGCCTCTGGGTTGCTGCCAAACAGGCTCCTGCAATCATGGGCAGCGTGGCCGGATTCAGTTACAAGACGTCGTGGCTGGCTGTCCGGAACCGGACCCTGAGTTTCCCCCGCTTTGATGGAGCGGTGGTTACCTGCTGCCGGCTGGCGCAGGGGTGGCGATAGTTGGCTCGGCTGGTGGCGTCTGGCGGCTGTGCCAGGCGGTCTCGTACTCGTTCGGGCTGAGGTAGCCCAGCTCGCGTTGGATGCGGCGGGTGTTGTACCAGCCGTCGATGTAGGCGAAGATCGCGTTCTCGGCCTCGTCGCGGGTCCGCCAGCTCGTGCGGTAGACGAGTTCGATCTTCAGCGTCGACCAGAAGTTCTCCATCAGCGCGTTGTCGTACGAGTCGCCGACGGAGCCCATCGAGGGCAGGATCCCGTTGTCCTGCAAGCGTTCCGCGAAGCGGAACGACGTGTAGTTCGATCCCCTGTCCGAGTGGTGGATCAGTTGGCCGTCACGGACGTCGCGCGACCAGATGCCGTATTCGAGGGCGGCGAGGATCAGGTCGGTGTCGCAGCGGTCGGAGGTCTTCCACCCCACGATCCGGCGGGAGAACGCGTCCCGGACCGCGGCGAGCCAGAACACGCCCTCACCGCAGGGGACGCGGGTGGCGTCGGCGACCCATAGCCGGTTCGGCCCGTCGGCAGTGAACTGCCGCCCGACCAGATCCGGCGCCGGCGTGTGCCGTGGGTCCTGCTTCGTGGAGCCGCCGCGCCAGCCCCGGCGCAGGAACGCACCCTGCCATCCCTGCTCGGCCATCAACCGCTCGACCCGCTTACGGCCGACGCGGATGCCGTCGCGGCGTAGCTGCCGGTGGACTCGGTCCGCGCCGTAGGTGCGCCCGGAGGTCTCCCAGATCTCGTGGATGTTGGAGATCAGCCCCAGGTCGACCACGTCCCGGTCGCAGGGCTGCTCGACCTGCTTGACCCACGCGTAGT
This sequence comes from Verrucosispora sp. WMMD573, assembly GCF_027497175.1. Classification (NCBI taxonomy): domain Bacteria; kingdom Bacillati; phylum Actinomycetota; class Actinomycetes; order Micromonosporales; family Micromonosporaceae; genus Micromonospora; species Verrucosispora sp. WMMD573. The sequence goes on from NZ_CP114901.1 coordinate 3,823,050, forward strand.
AGGTCGAGGCGCCGATGCCCAGGACCCGTAGCAGGAGCGCGACCGCGAACTGGTCACGGTGTTCACCGATGAACCTCATGACCGTCGCCGGGTCGGGTCGAGCTCCGCCGCGAAATACGCGCTCGCGGCCTTCAGGATCTCGTTCGCCCGCCGCAACTCAGCGACTTCCTTGCGCAGCCGGCGATTCTCCTCGGCCATCTCGCTGGTGGGCCGGTCGTGACGCTCACCCGTGTCAGCCTCGGCTTGGCGGATCCAGTTTCGCAACGCCTCGTGATGCACGCCCAGTTGCTCGGCCAGGCGCCGGATCACCGGCTTCGGGTCCGACTCGCGGTACAAGCGCACAGCGCGCTGACGTAGCTCATCGGGGTACTTCTTCGGTGCTGCCACGACGACTTCCTCCCCACGGCCATCAGACCATGATCAAGAAGCTCCATGAAAGCGGGGGTGGCTCACCCCTTCAGAAGTCGCCGACGCGCTTGAGCTCCAAGACCGGCAAATCCTCGACTGGGCCACCGGCACCGACCGGGCCTACCAGCGTGGCGTGTACGTGGCCACGCCGGTGCCAGGCGGGACCCTCGCCCACGGCCGACTGCACTTGCCGACAGGGTTCGACGCAACTGAGCCGCCCTTTCCCGGCTGGCTCCGGCAGCTAAGCCGACATCTGGGCGAGGTCCAGTTCTTCGCCAACGAACGGGTCCCGGACTATCACGCCTGGGCCCGGGCTCGGCATGGTGAACTGTTGCGCGGCTACTGCTTCAATGGCGAGCGCGGCGAGGTGCCGCTGTTCGTCGGTACTCCGACCGCCGACGAGATTGAATTGGGCGTCGGCCTGCGCGGTATGGAGCCCGGGTGGGAACGCTGGTCGGACGATGAGTGGACTGCCTGGTACGAAACGACGCCGTCCGAGTCCGATGTGATGGCGATGGCCGGTCGCTGGAGCACCGACCCGAGCGCAATCGACGACGCCACCGTGACTGAAGGTGGCATCTACGGACTACCACCGTCAGTCTCCGACACGTCTTGAACTGACAATCCGGCTCGCAGACCCTCGGTCCCTTGCGGACTCTCATCGGCAGAGCCGTGAGCCGGAGGACCCAGCACGCACGACGTTCGTAGCGAGCGCTGATCCGCGCGCGTCGTGGCGCATCTGTCCTGTCCGGCGGCTGGGGCTAACGGCCGGGTGGCAGTGGTGCGACCGGGCGGACCGCGGTGAATTGGGTGTGCTCGTACCGGGTGGCGGCGAGCAGCAGCAGCCATTCGTCGCAGCCCTGCCACGGGTAGACGTCGGCGGCACCGCCGCGTACCGCTCTGGGACCGTCACCGGTGCGTGGGCGGGCATCCGCCGGGGCGCCCGCGAACCCGGGAATCCACACGTCGGCGCAGATCTCGTTCGCCGAGCCCATCGCGGCCAGCCCGAACGCGTTCTCGGTGGCGGCTGTCCGCTGCTCATCACCGAAGTCGTCGAGCAGCTGGTCCTCGCCGGGTTTCCCGTCGCCGCGGAAGGTCAGGGTGGTGGTGCCGGCGCGGGCTGCGTACTCCCACTCCGCCTCGCTGGGCAGGCGGAACGGCAGCGCATCGAGCAGGTCATCCAGGTCATCCTCAAGCCGGGCCGTGCCGGACTCCACGTCGGCGTAGTCGACCTCGTACTCCGGCAACCAGTGCCGAACCTGCGCGACCGTCAACGGATGCCGAGCGATCAGGAACGACTCGACCCGCACCTCACGCACCGGCTGGGCGTCACCGGCGCCGGCGAAGAACGGCTCAACAGTGTCCTCGACTCCGCCACCGCGCTCGATGACGCGTACCGCCGCCAGCTCCGCCTCGGACAGACCCATCCGGAAGGTCCCACCCGGCACCTTTCGAAACACCACGCCGGACGCGACGTGCCGCCAAGCCGGCCGCCCCGCCACCATCTCCTCGGTCCACATGGCGCCGAACGCTAGCAGCCACCAACCCCATCGCCCGGCACAAGTACGAGCACTCGTGGCGGCACCCGCGCTCACTGGCTACGACCGCGCGTCCGGTCGCCCTCCGAGCTGAACGAGACGCTACGTGGCGAGCGATTCGCGTCAGCAGCGGACGTCTGATCTTGAAATGCGCTCATTCAGTGAGCCGGCGGCCCGCACTCCGGCTGGGCGGTAATCCGGCCTGCTTGAAGACGAGCTGGCAGCTCCCGTTCGTCGGGTCCCAGAGCTGATCGTTTGTTACCAGCGCCCGAACCAGCGCGCGTTGCGGTTCAGTAAGGGGCCGGTGCGTCGCGTACGGCTTGGGGAACGCGAACCGCACCAACGCGCCCCAGCTGTCGTCGAAGCCGGCCCAACTGTCCCGACTGGCCGCCTGGCAGGCAGCCGTGGCGATCTCGTCGAAGTCAGCGGCCACGCGGATCGCCGCGCCGACGAGAGCGAACTGGTGAACCCCCGCAGGTGGTGGCTCAGCCAGCGCGGCCAGGATCAGCTCACGGGCGTGTAAGTCGTCCTCGTGAGCCAGCGCGGCCCGGAGCCGGACCGCTGGGTTCGGGTCGGAGAGCCGGTCGCGGAGGTCAACGCCGAGTTGGCCGAGGCAGTGCATCCACTCTGCCTGCGGCCCGGCGCCGCGTTCCGACCACTCGAGAACGAGCGCCGCCAGTTCCTCCTGCCGGTCCGCCAGGGACTGCAACCGCGCGATCGCCACGAGATTCTCCGCGCGGAACAGCGCCCGATCTGGCGGGGACGCCGCGAGCAGCGGAAGCACTACCGGGTACGCCTGCGCCACGGCATCGGCGAGGTCCGGCAGTATCTTGGCGAAGTAGCGATCGTCGGCGAGGTGGGTCACGCTCATAGCCGCGTCGCCGAGGAACTCTAGAAGCGATTCGACGGTGTCCGGGTGGGCTCGCTTCTCGGCGAGCAGCGCGGTCACGGCCCGAACTGCCGGCGCGGTCGCGGTCTCCGGGAAACCCTGATGCAGCACCGCCATGTCAAGGTGATCCAGCGCGGCCTCCCGGGCCTCGGCATCACCGAACTCCAGCGCGACCAGGTGCCCCGGGGTGTCGGTCGCCCGGCCGTATGCGTGCCCGAGCCGGCTCCAGTCAACCGTCATCGTCTCGTCCTCCGGTCCAGGTCATGGCTCGGGCACGACCTGGATCTCCAGTCGATGCCGGAGGTAGTCGTCGTTTGAGGTGCGAGCGGTCTGCCCGGCCTGAGCAACGTGGTCCCGCATCTGGCTGGGGTACGTCTGTGTCCAGGATGAGGCCTGGCAGTATGCATCGACACAGGTCCAGGTCGTCGGTCAGGAAGAGGCGTAGTGCGCTCAGGTGGAGCTCCACCGGTTGCTCGCCGAGGGGCCCGCCGCCTCGGCTCGCCGTTGACGTGCATTTTCCACGCTTCTCTCCAGCGCCTGAGATGGTAAGGCAGGGAGATCCGTTGACCGGGCTCGAACCGGCGTCCTCCCGGTCCCTAGCCGGGTGCTCTACCTCTGAGCTACAACGGATCTCCACAGGCCTCGCCGACTGGGCTCGAACCAGCGTCCACCCGGGCCAGAGCCGGGCGCTCTTCCACTGAGCTACGACGGGCGCGATCATGCTGCCCGATCACGGCTCGACGTGTCCAGCCCGTTCCGGCAGCTCGCTGACCACGACGTCACCCGGGATCAGCGACTGCTCCAAGCCACCCTTGATCGTCTTGCCGGAGAACGCCCCGCCGGCACGCAGCATCGACGCCCACAGCGGGTCGACGATCGACACCCCATGCACCAACTCGGGCGTAGGCCGGAACACCCCGACGGCTGACAGTGGCTTGGGCCCTGCCCAACCCGACGTGACCGGGTCGACGCCACCATCGGCGCATGCCGTCTCCACATCCGTACGGGTGCAGGCGGTGGTGCCGTCGAGTACGTCCCACGGCAGCGGCAGCCGAGCCCACACGCCCACGTCGGGGTGCAGGCCGCCGCCGGTCGACCGGTGCCACGCCGCCAGGTCCGCCGCGATCAGCATCATCGCCTTGCCTGGGCAGGAGGCCTCCAGCAGCCCAAGGCTGCCGGAGGCGTCCAGCGTCGCGATCCACGCCGCCCGCGCGGCGTTGTACGCGCCGCACAACAGGTTCCACGTCGACGAGTCGTTACCCCGCCTCACGATCATGGTGGCCCGATCGAACTCGCTGGCCACCCACACCCGCTTGAGCAAAGACGCGACCTGGCACATCGTCGCCCACCACCGGCCCAGCAGCTCACCACGCTGCGCGTCGGTCAGCCGGGCGAGCACCGCCGGCGTCGGATGGGCCTGGGCGATCATCCACCAGTCCGTCGCCGGGTTGGCGGCGCAGTGCTTGAACAGCAGGTCGGCAATGCCGTCGTACGGGTTGTCCCGCCCTGACAGCGTGAACTCCCGCCGCAACTTACGCTTGGCGGTCAGATACGCCACGAAGCACCCCGCCCACCGGTCAGCCAGAAACGCATCCCGCTCGATGCTCCCCGCGAACCCCGCCCGCGCGACCATCGTCAAATGCCGCTTGGTCTGCTCGACCGCCAACCTGTCGGCCTTCGCCGACAGCCGCTGCGTCACCCGGAACCGCCGGTTGTACTGCCGCTTCGACAACTCGATCCCGGCCGCGGCCCGGCCCTCCCGGTTCAACCGATCACGCAGAAAATCCAGCCGAGCCGGATCGACGGCACCCAACGATTCGCTCAAGCGGACCGAGAAATCCAGCAGCGAAACGGGATCGTCCGGGTCGATGCCGTCTCGCGGCAGCTCGAACAGCCGCGCCGCGGCGTCGATCTGACGGGCACCTCCCACCGGCCGCGCGAAGTCCGCCGACATCGAACTCCACCCGTTCCACCGCGACGCCGCACGAGCCGCCCGCCCCAACGCCATCCGGTCCCGAAGCCCCAACTGGCCGCCCACCACCCGCAACACCAGATGCGCGACCTCCTCCGGCCGACGCCGCTCATCCAACGACGTGTGCAACGCGACCAGGGCATCCTCAGCAGAGGTCTCGGCGATCGACATGGCGGGCATCCTGGCAGGCACGACGACACCGAAGCAATCCGATTCACCACTGCACCTGGCACCACACCAGGGGCACGCTCCACGTTGCCTACGCCACCTCCGATGGTGAGCGCCTCGCGGCAGATCCGACGTATGAAGGCCCCGGCTAAGCGGGGCAAGACAGTCCGGATCGCGGCATAAGCGGATGCGATTCCGGCCGCGCGGCGAGACCGGACCGGGGTCGCAGTTGCCAGGTGCTATTCGCCTTCCAGCCGACCAGAGGTGCCGCGGAATCGTCGTCCTCCGTCGGTCGTCGGTAAGGCTGCGACTCTCGCAGCCCAGCGGTCGACGTAGTTCTTCATCCCGTCGGCATTGCGCGGAATGCTCAACCAGTCCCAGGCAGCGTCGCGAATCTCCCGTTGGGCGATCATCTCGGTGCCATCGGCGTAGTCGAACGGGTAGCCGTCGACGATGTCCGACAAGTCCGCGTAGATGCTGTACAATCCGCTGGCATTCCCCACGTCGTCCCTGGGGAGCAGCTCGACCAGCGCAGCCTTCAGCTCCTCGACGACCCCCACGGGGTCTTCTCTGCCCTTCAGCACTCGATGCATGTAACCATCGATGAGGTCGATCACAGTAGGCGATGCGGCGTCGGTCACCCTCTCATGGTCGCTTGCCGTGCCACCCGCGCCGCTCCTGGCCCCGGCAGCGCGCAACGTTCCAGGGTCACGATGCCGCGAAGAGACGAAAGATCGAGTGCGCTCTCATCGGCTACGTCCGTGTACCGATGCGTTCAGGAGGTCATCGCCGAGGATAGTGCTTCTTGTGGCGTGCCTCTGTGCGGTGCAGCGGACGGGAGCGGCCTGGTTCTGATCCGGCATGGCAGCATCGGCGGGTGGCCGAGATGACGGACTGGCACGAGTGGCATACGTCGTACGCCGACGACACCTCAGCGTTGTCACGGAGACTGCGGCTCGTGCAGCGCCACATCGGAGACTGGCTGGACGAACGGCCGGAGTCCTGGTTGCGGGTCGTCAGCGTTTGCGCGGGCCAGGGCGATGACCTTGTCGGTGTCGTGGCCCGGCGTCTGGATGCCTACCGGGTGCATGCGACGTTGATCGAGAAGGATCCGCGCAACGTCGCAGCCGCACGGGAGCGCACCGCCACAGCCGGCCTCGACGGAATCACCGTCATGTGTGCCGATGCCGGTGACTTCGCCGCGTATCGCACCGCTGTCCCGGCCGACCTGGTTCTTCTCGTCGGTGTACTGGGCAACATCAGCGACCAGGACGTCCGAGCAACGATCGCCTTGCTGCCGAGGCTGTGCGCGCCGGGAGCCACTGTGGTCTGGACCCGGACACGTCGGGATCCCGACCTGACCCCGGCAGTCCGGCGCTGGTTCGCCGAGGTGGGCTTCACCGAGCGGGCCTTCGACGCGCCACCGGACGCGCTGTTCTCGGTCGGCGTGCACCTGTTCCACGGGCAACCCGAGAGCCCACCTGCGAGCGGCCGGATCTTCACCTTCGTGCGGTAACGATGATGCACCGCCTACCCAAGCCTCCGGCCGCGGCCTCACGTCCCACGCTCGATGTAGCGCAATGTCCGCGGCATGTGCGTGCGATCCGCTGCGGAACCGTGCCCTGCCCGCCGTGCTAGCGACGACCCGGGGCAGCAATGACACGGGGGCACCCGACCACGTCAGGGCGCAGGATTCTAGCCTTGGGCTCGTGGAACGTATCGAATTCCGTACCATCGAGCAGGAGCTCGGCGTCGGGATGTTCCCGACACTCGTTCCGTACCTTAACGACATATCCCTGCCTGACATGGTTCGCACGGCTGAGCTGCCCTTTGCGCGGCGGAAGGGAAACCCAACCTCGCGGGCAGCTATGCGGGGCTGCTGGGCGACAGCGTGCGCTGGCCGAGTCGGCACTATGGGCCTTGCCCCCTGATCTTGGACACTTGAACCTGGGATCGTGATGGTCCTGGGAGTCAGGAGTCCTGAAAGATCATGGTGAATAAGCACTATCCGCCCGAGTTCAAGGCCGAGGCGGTCGCGTTGTATCGGTCCAGGCCGGGCGCGACTATCGCCTCGATCGCTGATGACCTGGGTGTGAACCGGGAGACCCTGCGCAGCTGGGTGCGGCTCGACGACGAGCGTCGTGGCGGCGGTGCGCGTACGCCACGGCCGGCCGTGGCCGGCGGCGAGGCCGCCTCGGTCGAGCAAGAGAACGCCGAGTTGCGGCGCCGGGTCCGCGAGTTGGAGGAGGAGCGGGACATTCTGCGGAAGGCGGCCCGGTATTTCGCCGGGGAGACGCGCTGGTGAACCGCTTCCAGTTCGTCGCCGACCACCAGGCACGCTACGGCGTGAAGCGGTTGTGTCAGATCCTGAACATCGCCCGGTCCAGCTTCTACTACTGGAAGGCCACCGCCGGGTCGCGAACTGCTCGTGACGCTGCGGACGCGGCTCTGGCCGCCCGGATCCGCCTTGTGCACGCCCGTCATGACGGCACCTACGGCGCGCCACGGGTCACCGCCGAGCTCCACGACCGGGGCGAGCGGGTCAACCACAAGAAAGTGGCCCGGGTGATGCGCCGCTACCGGATCCAGGGCCTGCGGCTGCGCCGGCGGGTGCAGACCACCATCGCCGACCCCGCCGCGCAGAAGGCACCGGACCTGATCGGCCGGGACTTCACCGCCGAGGCGGTGAACCAGCGCTACGTCGGCGACATCACCTACCTACCGGTCGGTGAACGCGGATTCCTTTATCTGGCAACGGTTATCGACCTGCACTCACGACGCTTGGCGGGCTGGGCGATCGCCGATCACATGCGCACTGATCTGGTCATCGACGCCCTGCACGCCACGCAACGGACCCGCGGCGGGCCTTGCCCCCTGATCTTGGACACTTGAACCTGGGATCGTGATGGTCCTGGGAGTCAGGAGTCCTGAAAGATCATGGTGAATAAGCACTATCCGCCCGAGTTCAAGGCCGAGGCGGTCGCGTTGTATCGGTCCAGGCCGGGCGCGACTATCGCCTCGATCGCTGATGACCTGGGTGTGAACCGGGAGACCCTGCGCAGCTGGGTGCGGCTCGACGACGAGCGTCGTGGCGGCGGTGCGCGTACGCCACGGCCGGCCGTGGCCGGCGGCGAGGCCGCCTCGGTCGAGCAAGAGAACGCCGAGTTGCGGCGCCGGGTCCGCGAGTTGGAGGAGGAGCGGGACATTCTGCGGAAGGCGGCCCGGTATTTCGCCGGGGAGACGCGCTGGTGAACCGCTTCCAGTTCGTCGCCGACCACCAGGCACGCTACGGCGTGAAGCGGTTGTGTCAGATCCTGAACATCGCCCGGTCCAGCTTCTACTACTGGAAGGCCACCGCCGGGTCGCGAACTGCTCGTGACGCTGCGGACGCGGCTCTGGCCGCCCGGATCCGCCTTGTGCACGCCCGTCATGACGGCACCTACGGCGCGCCACGGGTCACCGCCGAGCTCCACGACCGGGGCGAGCGGGTCAACCACAAGAAAGTGGCCCGGGTGATGCGCCGCTACCGGATCCAGGGCCTGCGGCTGCGCCGGCGGGTGCAGACCACCATCGCCGACCCCGCCGCGCAGAAGGCACCGGACCTGATCGGCCGGGACTTCACCGCCGAGGCGGTGAACCAGCGCTACGTCGGCGACATCACCTACCTACCGGTCGGTGAACGCGGATTCCTTTATCTGGCAACGGTTATCGACCTGCACTCACGACGCTTGGCGGGCTGGGCGATCGCCGATCACATGCGCACTGATCTGGTCATCGACGCCCTGCACGCCACGCAACGGACCCGCGGCAGCCTCCACGGGGCGATCATGCACACCGACCACGGAGCTCAATACACGTCCAATGCCTTCGCTGCCGCCTGCACCACCGCCGGCGTTCGGCAGTCGATGAGCAAGATCGGCAGCTCCGCCGACAACGCCCTCGCCGAAGCCTTCAACGCGACCTTCAAACGCGAGACCCTGCAAGGCCGCCGAGCGTTCACCGACGAACGCGAAGCACGCCTGGCCTCGTTCCGATGGCTGCACCGCTACAACACCGTCCGCCGCCACTCGGGGCTCGGACAACAATCCCCGATCACCTACGAGAACCGCATCCGAACGACGCCCGCTATGCTGGCCCCCGCCGCATAACCCCGTGTCCAAGATCCGGGGGTAAGCCCCGTAGGTCCTCGCGCAGCGCAGACGGACGAGGCGGGTGCCGGTGAGTGAACCGCCGGGATTCGTCCGTCGGCCGGTGCAGTCAGACGGGTCGTAACGGTCGGCTCCACGGGAACTGCCGTCTTCCGCGTAGTCGACTGCGTGGTCGAGCAGGCGCAGCGGTGGCCGCGTCACCGGGAGGCCCGGGGGCTTCATGTGGCGGGCCTGGCGTGGAGGAATCCGCCGTCCGGCCCGGCGTGGTGACCCGACCGCAGTGACGACATTCAGCGATGCGTCATCGAGGAGGCATCGGGCCGACGGGGGTTTGTGGTCACGGACACCGTGGTACGCCGGTACCTCTGTCTGGACTGTGTGCAGGTTTGCCGGTCAGCGGGGCCGGCGTGAGGCCAGATCGTGGATCTCGCCGCGAAGTAGCCTGATCCCGGCGGTGGCGGCGGCCTCGACGGTGTCGAACGATGCCGCGCGGGCACCACCGTCGGTGTAGGAGGGAAAGCCGACCCCGGTGACCCGGTTGTGCACGCTCACGTGCCAGCCGCAGGTGTCGATGGGTGGGTGCAGGTAGGTTGTCGCGTCGATGACTCCGCCGGGCGCGTCGATAGCGATCGCGCACGGAACGCCGTCAAATGCCTGGTGAGGTCTGGCCGTCCAGCCCTCGGGCAGCATCCGGTGGACCCGGGGCAGGTTGTCGGTGACCTGCCGGGCGGACGCGGCGACGCGCCGTGCCGTCTCGGTGGCACGGTCCCGTGACGCATGGTCGGCGTAGCTGACCCACTGGCAGGTCGGCTCGTGCAGGACAAGCCAGATGCGGCAGGTGTCGCACCACGGCCGACCGTCCCGCACACCGCCGGGTGTGGCGCAGGTGCCACAAACGGGCCGCGTCACGATCTCATCCCTTCCTGACCGCGCGGCCGGTCGGTGATGGTGGGCGGGGCGGCCCTCAGGGTGGGCAGCCGGGCGTGCAGCCAGTCCGCGATGAGGTCGCCGACGTCGCGGACGAGGTCGCGACCGGGGTCCGGCATGGCGGTGCCGAGTTCCGGATATCGTGCGGCGACTGCCCTGACCATGGCGCCGGCGGCGGCCGACGCGGCGGCGGACAGCCGGGCACGCCGCGCCTCGACCTCGTCGATGGTGGCGATGACCAGCGCGGAGATTTCCGCGGTGGTGGTGTGTTCGGGTACCCGGACGCACCACCACCTGTCCTGGTCGTCGGGACCGATGGTGAACTCGCTGGTGTCCGCGACGGGCCGGCGGCGACCGGGTGCGTCGAACCAGCCCGGCCCGGCGGTCACTGACCAGCGGGTGTCGCCGAGACGGTCGGTGTAGCGGCTGCCGGTGTAGAGGGTGGCGGTGTTGCCGCCGCTGTGCGCGACCAGAGCCGGACGGCCCTGCTCGGCCAGGTGGGCGACGAGGGCGTCCAGGTCGATCAGGTGGGGCAGCCGGCCGGCGTTGAAGGCGTCCCGCAGGTCGTCGACGAGCAGGTCATCGACGGGCGCGGGCAGCCCGAGGCGGTGGCGGCGGGCGTACGCCCACAGGTCGTCGTCGCTGGGTAAAGACGTGTCATTGCGGCGGCTGGCCTCGCCCCACGCCGTGGTGAGGTCGAGGAGTGCCTGCCAGTCCTGAGATGGCTGGTCCACCGTGCTCCTTTCAGGTTGACGTCGGGGGTGTGGCGTGGGCGTGAGGTATTGATTCCGGCGCGCACCTGACGGGGTGCCCGGGGATGTGGCGCAGCCGCTCCCGGGCACATCAGGCAGATCGCGGCTCAGGTCGACTGCTCACGCCGGCGGCGGGTCGGTGACCTGCCAGCTCCAGCCGTCGAGGAGGTAGTAGCCATCGGCGTCGGCCGTGATGGTGCTGGTCGACTCCGCCGGCGTGCCGGCCCGCTCGGTCTGGCGGACGGTGCCGTCGACCAGGCGGATGCGGGTGGTGCCGGCAGCCTCGCCGACCCACGCCGCGAGCGCGTCGCAGTCGGCCGCGATCCGGGCGACCGTGTCGGCGGTGAACCGGGCGATCGGCCAGCCCTGCGGGCTAAGCAGGTCGGCCACGAGCGCCGGGTACGGGCCACCGACCCCAGGCAGCACCACCCACCCCGGCTTCCACGTCGTGGCAAGATCCCGGCCCCGTCCGAGGTGGCCGGTGGGTGGGGTGAGGTGCGCGACGACATCAGCGGCGTCGCACACCAGGCGGATGCGGGGCTCCTCGCGCAGCGCCTGGTGGCAGCCGGCGGACAGCCCGGAGGTGACCGGACCCGGCACGGCCATGGCCGGTCGGCCCAGGGCCAGCGCCCGCGCGAGGATGCCGTGGCCCCTACCGGGGGCCGCTTCGACGAGGACCGCGCCGCAGGTGAGGGCGGCCAGCCAGGTCTGGTTGAGCAGGGTTCGGGTGCGGCTGGGGTCGCTGCTCGGCGGCCAGACGCTGATCAGGTCGAGCCGGTCGAACAGCGGCCGGTTGCCGGTGGGGTGCAGCCGGTCGAGCCCGCAGGCGGGCATCGCGACGGCGGCGTGGGGTCGGCTCGTGAGGCGCCGCGCAGCGCGGCGGCGTCGATGCCGTAGACGCCGGCGTTGAGAACGGTCCAGCCCTGCTCGGCGAGCCCGTGGCCGAGTACTACCGCGACGTGCTGGCCATAGGCGGTGGCGCCGCGGCAGCCAACGACGGCGACCGCACGGCGCACCAGGTCGGCAGGGGGCGGTCGGCGCGCACCGGGCAGCCGCTGCGCGAGCAGCGTGGTCGTGGCCGGGCCGACCAGCGCCAGCCGGTGCCCCCGGCGGCAGCGACCTCCAACAGCCGCCACCCCGTCCGGATACGCGGCCGGCAGGTCCGCCAGGTCCCCGACCGGCACCCCGGGCGTCGGCCACACCGCGGCGTCGTCGGCGGCGACGCGCAGCACGTCGACCAGTTCGCGCAGGTGGTGCGCACCCCCAGACGGTGACGTCCGGCACCGACGCGGCCAGCTGGCGGCCGTCCGCGGGTACCAGCGCCCGAGCGAACCCCGCCCCGCTGGCGACGGTCAGCCGGTCGGCGAGGGACCGCGGTGTGCGGAGTCTGCCGTCCAGGCCCAGCTCACCCACGAACACCCTGTCGGTGGGCACGGACGCGGGTGCCTGCCCGGCGACGACCAGCAGCGCGACCGCGAGCGCCGCGTCGACACCAGTGATGGGTGCCGGCAGTGGGGTGGGAACACGGTGAGCGTGACCGGCTGGGTCGGCGACCGGGATCCGGCGTTGGCCACGGCCGTCCGGATCCGGTCGCGGGTAGCGCTGTCACCGACCAGTCCGGTCAGGGTGACCGGCGGGTGCGTCGGTGGTCGTCGTGGCGTGGATACGGATCATGTGTGCGCCGGTGGCGGTGGTGGCGGTGCTGAGCAGGGCGATTGTTTCCTGGACGTAGTGCCAGGCGGTGGCGATTCCAACCTGGAGGCCGGCGGCCAGTCGGGTGTAGGTGTCGCCGTTACGCAGGTGGGCCAGGGCGAGCAGTGCCTGGCGGCCCGGGTTTAGCCGTCTTCATCGGATGTTGCTCTGCCGGCGGTGGCTGCGGATGCAGTCGGCGAGGTGGTTCAGAGTTCGGCTGAACAACGGGATCGTGGCCGGGTAGGACAGCATGGCAAGGTCCCCGGTCGGGGCATCGCATTCTGGTCGATCTGCTGTCCTACCTGTAGCCTTGCCTCATCGATTACCGACCCCTGGCGACCCGGGCTGAGCTGCAAGATTAGGTTTGGGAAAAGGCTCACTAGTAACTGTAGGACGTGACTGGGCCGACACGGGCGATAGGGGTCCGGGGCAGCTCGAAGGCTAGTGAGACGACCGTGGTCGGGGTTGTCGTCTCGGCACGTAGCTTGGCGTCCAAGCGTGACATCATGCGGGCGATTGGGAAGATGTAGATGACATCGGCTGGTGGAAGGCGGGCGCTCCAGTAGCTGCCAAGATGCACGGTGACCAGGTGGCGGTGGCGCCATGTGACCAGTCGAGAGACCAGCCACAGCAGCGGATTGATCTCGTAGCCGATACAGCGCACGCCTCGTGCGGCGGCGGCGCGTAGCAGGCGGCCGTCGCCGGAGCCAAGGTCTACAAGGGTCTGGCCGGGCTCCAGGGCGGCCAAGGCCAGCACTGGACGGTGGTGGCTAGCTAGAGTGGGCAGGTAGGGAGCGCCGGTTAGGGCCGCTAGGGCGAACGGCGCGGTCAGCAGAACGGCGGATAGTAGCCACCAGCTCATGGGCGGTAGTCCATCTTTGGCGGGATGGTGGTGGCCCGCCTGCGCAGGCCGAGGGCGGGGCCGTGCAGGATGATGTCCTGGAGGTAGATCCAGCGTTCCCACGGGCCGGCCTGGAGGATCGTGCCGCGGATCCGGTCCTGGAACTCCCTTCGGTTTCCGGCCGGGTGAAAGCGGGCCGCGAGCCAGACCGTGCCGTAGACGATGCCGCGATAGACGCGGGACGTGCGGCGCAAGGCGGCGAGGCTGAGGGAAAGCGCGACGCTGATGCCGAGACCCGACCAGAAGGCCGTGGTGTCACTCTTCTCCTGCGGTTGAGTCTCGTCGGCGGTGAACGAGGCCAGGACAAAGTTGATCAGGGCGTACGCCATGATCGCTACCACGATGCCCACTACCGCATACAGGATCGTGTTCTTGGCACTGCTGATCGCTCCTGAATCGCCGCCTGAGACGACGTACCGGACGCCACCAATGATGATCATGATCACGGCGGTGGCGCCGATGACGAAGATGACAACGTTGACGATCCCTAGGATCGTGCCGGCGGCGGCGTCGGTCATCGGCTGACCCTCAGAACGAGCCTCCGGGTCGCGGTCGCCGTCGCTTCCGGGTGCAGCAGTGAGAACTCAGCCAGGGCACCGGGCAGACCGTTGTTGCGGCTGTCCGAGTATCGATAAAGCAGCACGGGCGGATCACCGCGACGCTCTGCCGGCTTCCACCTGGTCTCCAGCCAGCCCGCAGCGACGAAATCCTCGAGCGCCGGGAAGGTCTTGCTGGGCAGCAGGCCGGTCTGCCGGCACACCGCGTAGTCGTCGAAATCCGTACCCTCATTGGCTTTGAAGAACTTGCCGACGATGGACGCCGCCAGGGTCATCCGGACGCGGTCCCGAGCGGGACCGGTGTTGGGGATGAGCGCTTCCTCGAAGACCTGCTGGCGGAAACCGTAGGCGGCTCCGGATCGCCGCAGCACGCCCCGGTCGGCGGCGCCCTCCAGGAAGGCCATCATCCGCCAGGGGAGCAGGCCGCGGGCGGCCACCGCAAACCCGCTCAGGCGGTACCAGCCGACGACGCCGAGGAGGCCCGGCAGTGCGACGCCCACGATGGTGACCACCGCGACCGTCGCAGTCGCGATCTCCCACTCGTCCACGAATAGGAGTGTCAGAGTCGCCGACAGGAGGACGGGCAGGCCGATCGCCAGCAGAGATTCGCCTTGCAGGCGGAGGAGCGCCCGGCGGCCGGAGACCGGCGGCCGCCCGTTGAACTCGAGGCGGAGGAACACGGCGACGAGCGGAACACACACGCTGTAGCCGATCGTCACGGCCATGATCGCCTTAGCGATCGCGTCGCCGGGGAGGCCTGCCAGGCTTGTCGCGCTTCCGACGCAGAGCAGCGCGACGCCGGCTGTGGTGATCATCCGGTAGGCGTTGAAGTCGCGAGCGGCGAGCCGCACAAAGCGGCGGCCGGGAGCAGACGGAGGCGTCGCGCGCAGCAACGCGAGCACACCGGCCAGGATGAGCAACAGCGCTGCGACCGGCAGGAGGCGGGAGCGGGCCGGTACAGCACCGAGCAGGGCGGCTCCGGCGGCGGTCGCACCGGCGACGACGAGCGCGGCGACCAGCGCCGCAATCAGTCGTCGGACCGGCCGGCCTAGCGCGTGGAAGAGGTGGAACCATTCGATCTGCGCGCTGTGGGTGGCGCCGGCCAGCGCGCCTAGGAAGGACAGCCAGCGCAGTGGCCGATCGACTTGCTCGTAGGCGCTGCGGAGTGCGGCCCGGGTGAGCGCCTCCTCGACGTTTCCCGGGCCGATCGGCGTACCGGGGTGGGCCAGCGCCACACCGGCCAGCCGCAGCATCTCCGGGGAGCCGAACAGCGGCCGTACACGCTGCTCATCATTGCGGACCAGGGCGGCGATCGCGTCGTGCTCGGCGGGCGCGACGGCGGCGAGCACTGCCGCCGAGTCGGCCGGGGGAAGCGGGGTGAGCTCGGCGACCGTGGCCGACGAATGAATCAGCGCGGCCGGCGACGTGTCCCCGCGGAACTCGGCCGACCGACACGTCATGATCACCCTGGCGTCCGGTCCGATGGTGTCGACAGCCCGCAGAACGGCCGACCGGGCGGCGGACGGCAGCTCGTCGAGGCCGTCCAGGACCAGGGTGATCCGTCCGTCCCTGATCAGCGGCAGCAGGTCCGGGCGCCTGAGCTGGGCTGCCGCCCACTCCTCGAACGGGCGGCGGCCCGGCCGCCAGCCGGCGGCTTCGATCTCCACCGGCACGGTCCGGCGCTCGCTCTTGTCGGACCTGTCGGAAAGCAGTGCGCTTGCCACGCGGATGACCGCGCCGGTCTTGCCGCTGCCCGGCGGGCCGATGACCACCCATCGCGGCCGGCCGCCGGCGAGGAAGGCGTCGGCGAAGGCGTCCACCGCGATGTCGCCCGCTCTCCTCACGCTCATCGTGAGCGGCACCGGGACCGGCAGCAGCACCTCGGCGGCCCGCC
Source organism: Verrucosispora sp. WMMD573 (assembly GCF_027497175.1). NCBI lineage: Bacteria > Bacillati > Actinomycetota > Actinomycetes > Micromonosporales > Micromonosporaceae > Micromonospora > Verrucosispora sp. WMMD573. Next base: position 3,838,896 of record NZ_CP114901.1, read on the forward strand.
GGTACCAGTGATCACGCATCTGTGCGGCTAGCGCCGCCAGCGGTTCCGGTTGGTTGCGCCGCGGGGCGAGCCGCTCGAGTAACGGCGCGGCTGCCGCCACAGCCCGGCTGGGACCACCGGCGGATACGTTCTGGCCCAAACGGCCCACCGTGACCCACGATCTGCTCGCTAACGCGTCGCGGAGCAGTTGGAGGAACTCCACCGCTACCGCGAAGCCGGCCATGCCGACGGCGACCCGGAACAGATCGACGGTCGCGATCCCAGACTCCCCGGTGAAGGCGGTGAGCACCAGCCCGGCCACGGTGAAGGTCCCGGCCACGAGCACGCCGATCACCGTCCCCCGCCACGGCCGGCGCAACACCTGTTGACCCGTCTGCGGCTCCGGCCCCCGCCAGCGCAGCCGCAGCGCCGCGTCCACGAGCCCGCCGAGACCGGCCGCCGCCAGGCTGAACGACAGCAGCGAGTAGCTCATCTCCTCGGCCGCGAACGGAGTCAGGAAGAGCAGCAGCAGCGCGGCGAGCAGCGCAAGCCCACCGGCGGTCACCGTCTTGAGCCGCTCCACCGGCCCGATCCCGTAGCTGAAGTGCAGACCTGTCAGTACGGTGCCGTGCGGTCGCGGACCCAGGCGAAAGTGCTGCACAACCGTGCCCCTTCCCGGCGAGACCGTCTGCGGCTCCATCACGTCCGGGCCGGCGCCGAGCGGGATCAGGCCCTTCGGGACGGTCACCGTGACGTACTGGTCGGCCTGGGCGAAGCCGGACACCAGCGCCTGCGTGATCACCCGCCCGGAGAGGCGCGACGTCTGCGGCGGGGCCGACGGCATGTCGATCTCGTAGTGGACGACCTGGGTGGCCGGGTCCCGCGGTTCGAGCAGGGCGATCACCGGCCGCGCAGCGCGCAGGCCGGTCAGGACCGCAGCGAGCGCCTCCCGGTGTTCCGGCGGCAGGGCTCCCATCGACGCCGGGTCTGCGGGCGCGTCGCGGTCATCGAGCCAGTGCAGCACCTCGCCCTCCAGGCGGATCAACCGGCCGTACGCCGCTGCGACCCCGCCGGACCCCCGTGCGAAACTCCCCGGCGGCGGGAACGCGCTGGTGATGACCGCCGATGCCGCGAGCAGCCGATGCGAGCGCGCAGCGGTGAGCGTGGCCAGCATCCGGCCCGCCCGATCGCGCGGCGCGACGCCGTCGATCAGCGCCTCCAGCGGCCGGGGCACGACACCGATCGGCACCGGCAGCACCGCGTGCTGCTCGCGCTCCCCGCCGGTGTGCACGGTGCTGGTTTGTCGGTAGCGGACCAGTGTGTCCGACACGAAGGTGATCTCGTGGGACTGCTTGGCGACGGCCCGCCGACTTCCAACCAGCGCGAGCGCCAGCCGCCAGTCGTCAATCCCATCGACCGCCCCCGGTGCCTCCACGGTGGCCAGTTGCGTGTCCGACATGGCCCGCGCGGCCCGCAGAAACCGGGCTTCGGCGGCCGTCGCGGCCGGCCCGCACCGGGCGAGCGCCACCGTTAGCAGCCGGGCGAAACCCAGTGCCGCCTGACCTCCCGTTCGGGCGGCGTGAAGGTGGGCGGTGAGCACGACGACGTCTGCGATCGCTGCCAGCGACTCGCGCGCCCGGCCCCAGCGGGCCTCGAACGGCAGCCCGGCACCCAGCCGACGGGCCACCACGGCGGCGGCGGCCGACGCGTCGCCGAGCTGGCCCGACCGGAGCCCGGCGAACGTCACCTCGGCAAGCCGCTCTCGTGCCTCGTCCGGCGTGGCGAGCGCGAGGTAGCCGATCTCCTCGACAAGGGTCTCGCCGCCACGGCGCTCGCGGCCTCGCCCGGCGAAGAAGCTCGCCGCCAGGTCGGCCGTGTGTGCGACAAGCCAGGCGACGTCGATTTCCTGCGCCGCGAGGATCGGCGCGCGCAGCCCGGCGCGTAACCGGAAACGGTGGGCCGTACCGCCCACGGCGTTCGCGGCCGGATCCGCACTGTCGCCGTTGTCGTACAGGCGCTCCAGCAGCGGGGATGGCAGCGCGGGTACTTCCTCCTCGTCTAGGATCTCGTGAAGCAGCGAGAGGTCGAACCAGTCGACCGCCGCGATCCGGCCCCAGGCCAGCCGCTCGCGTGGCGCCATCGCCTCGATCAGCGCGGCCAGTCGCTCGTCCGGCGCTGTCACGGCCGCCCCTGGCGGCTCGCGAGGTAGATGGCGAGGTTGGTGCCGATCCGGCCAGGCATGCCGTCGGCGGTCACTGCGGCGTACCCGGCTGTTTCGTCACTGATCATGATGCCAAGCTCCGCCGCCCAGGAGGCGACGTCACCAGCGGTGAAGCGGCCGAGTTCGAGCACGGCCGGCCGACGAAGCATCCAGGAATGCCGGACCTGGTCCACCCACGGAGGCTGCTCGGCCGCCACGAACGTGGCCACGTCCGCAACCGTGATCAGCGGGTCGAGGAAGTCCTCATCGAACCAATTCAGGACGCCCGGCACCGCCCGGTCGTGGTGGTCGAAGAGCATCAGCGGTCGCAGCCGTCCCGACTTCCGCAGGTCGTCCGTGAATGCCCTGGTCAGCTTGCCGACTCCGCGCTGTCGGTCAGCGGTGCCGTCGACCACGAGGGTCAGCTCGCTGTGTTCGCGCACTTCAATGTCACCCGCCGTGAACGAGGGGCCGGCGGTGGAGAACGCGTCACGCGCCTTGTTGTACCGGCGGAACTCCACCCACGGGCTTAGCTGCGTCGACAGGCGGTCGAGCACGTTATACGCCTCGTTGGCCCGCGCAAGATCCAGCAGAGCCACCGGGTGCCCGTCCTGATGACGAAGGAACGCCTCGAGGAGTAGCTCCGACTTGCCGATCTGCTTCTCGCCGCAGACCAGGCTGACCCGGCTGGCCAGGGTAGGCGCGCTGACCTGCTCGTTGACGTGCGCGAGCTCCTTCTCGCGGTCGACGTGGACGCGAAACCCCATCCTCCCGATCATGCGCCGACCGAGCCGTCCCCCTTCGGTGCCGGCCGCAGTAAGGGCTGCTCGTTTGCGTCCCGGGTGCGGTAGACGCTTTGACCGTCTACGGTGACCGTCTTCGCGCTGGTCGAGGTGCCCTTGAGCAGGTCGATCTGCGAACCGTCGGTCACCTTGACCGTGTTCGCCTCCATTTCCCGCGGCTGGGCTCCGACCTGGAGCTTTCCGCTCTTGAAGGAGGTGAGGCGCCGACGCAGCGTGATCACGGCGACTACCGCGACCAGCGCGGTGGCGGCGGCCGTGATCACGGCGATGAAGATGAGAGTTTGATCCACCGCGGATCCTCCCGGGGGGACGAGGGAGAACTCAGAATATGGCACACATCACCGTCTCCGCTGCCCGGACGCGATCGTAGCCGTTCAGCGGACCCGCCCCGCCTGTCCGGCGGTACGAATCCAGCGGTCGATCTGGCCTGCAACGCCTCGACCTCAAAGCGGACGCGTCGGCCTGACCCTCAACGGCGTGCTCGAGAATGAAAAGCGGTAAGTCATGAATAGTCCTTTCCGGACTTGGTGTGTCTGCCGAGGGCAGGTGACAGAGGGCGCGGATCGGCATGGCGGACGCCTGCCGCCGCCGTCGGCCGGCAGCAGCCGGGTGGGCGGTGCCGGGTGATCTCGCGGGAGGGTGTGGCAGCCGGCAGGGCACTCTGGCGGGGCCGGGTCGGTCAGCTGGGGACGGCTGCTCCAGGGCGATCAGCGGTACCGCGACTGCGCCGCGCAGGGCGGGAAGCCGATTCCGGATCGGGACCCGTCCGTCGAGATGGTCCACGTCCCAGAGCACCAGCTCGTTGAAGGCCGTGCTGCCGGCCGCCGCGCAGGTCGGCGGTCTCAGACATGAGCAGTTCCTGGCGGACATGCGACACGCCACCCGAGGCGGGGGGCGCCAGATGAAAATCGGCGATCGGCCCTCGACGGGTGCTGCCAGTCACAGGTGGTGGGTTGCGGTGACGAGCCGGCTCAGCACGTCGGGGATGGCGCCGGCCAGGCGGTTCGGCGTGAGCGCGTCGTGGACCGTGATCGGCTGGGGGCCTTCGCCCCGGATGCGTCTGGTCTCGTAGCGGCGGCCGTTGGTGTCGATGGCGACGACGAGGCGTACCTCGGCGTCGGCCATCGCCGGCACGGTGTTGATGTCGCCGTAGGTGTAGTCGGCGTACGGCGTGTATTGGAAGCCTTCGAACACCAGCGCGTATCCGACGAACGTGCGGTGCGTGGCGTCGAGCCAGTCGTTCAGCTCGGGTGCGTTCTCGGGGATGCAGATGAAGCCGGCGAGCAGGTTCAACACGCCGGTGAGGCCGGAGTTCGAGCCGGGCTGCAGGTCGAGGGCGAACGGTGAGGGCTCCACCTCGATCAGGTGCAGTGGGGAGCCCGTGACCAGGTGGCGGTGGAACAGGGCGAGAAGGACCGGTGGGGCGTCCCAGCCGAGATGCTCGGCTTTTTCCTCGATCCCGGTGATGACTTGGGGCAGTGCGAGGGTGATCTGCGGGGACAGCATGTCTTTGCTCCTAACGAGTGTGGGGTGTGTGCACGATCTGCCGGCATGCGAACCGTGTGCCGGTTGCCGGCCGGGCCGGCGCGGGATGGGATGTCGACGGGGTGGATGAGGAAGCCGTCGGCGGTGGCCGGTCAGACGGGCTGCGCCTCGACTGCGAGCCCGGGTTGGGCGGCCTCGGTGAGGTCAGCGTCGTCGGGGGTGAGGTCGCGCAGGATCGTCTTGGCCACCCGCAGCACGGTCTGTGCGCAGTCACGGATCAGGGCGAGGTCGCCGTCGGCCCAGCCGAGCACATAGGCGTCGGAGTAGGCCTGGGTGTCGAGGCCGAGCGCCCGGCACACCAGGTGGGCGACGCTCTCGGCTTCGGTTTCGCGTCGGCCGCGGTGCAGCAGTTCCTGCCGGTCGAGGTCGTCGAGGTGCCCGCACCGGATGTGGGCCAACTCGTGCAGGCTGGTTTTGATGCGCTGCGCGCCGCTGACGTCGGCGCGCACCCGCACCACCTGCACACCGGTCCCCTTGACGGTGACGCCGTTCGCGCGGCCCAGGTGGGCGCTGCCCGCAGGCACGAGGGCGAAGTCGTAGCCGGCCTGTCTGATCAGTCCGACGACGTCGTCGTAGGCGCCGGTGGGGTCATCGCCGGTGAGCAGCTGCGCGGTCGTCCCGCCGGCGGCCTTCACCTGGCGGCGGCGCCGCACGGTGGGCACCTCAAAGGGTTCACCGTCGGTCTGGCTGATGTCGAAGGTGCTGGTGGGACGGAATCCGACGACCTGGATCGCGGGGCGCCCGTCCGGGTCGCGACGGACTGTGCGGCCGGCGGCCTCCCACTCGCGGGCCTGCTCCTCGGTGGGGCGGCGGGTGACCGGCGCCCAGATGAGGAACCCGGTCTCGCCTGCGCGGACGTGCCGGTTGAGGGCCTGCCAGCCTGAGGTGCCTTTCCTGTTGCCGTAGGGCAGGAAGTAGCGGGGCTCGACATTCCGTTCCGCGGCCTGGAGCGAGAGCAGGAACTGGTTGTGCAGGCTGTAGCGGGCGCCGAAGACGGCCGCTTCCTCGATGAAGGTGACCCACTCGGTGGGGTCGGCGGCGAGGCGCGCCAGCCGGGCGTCGAACTCGGCTTGGGTCCGTTCGAGGAACGCGTCGCGTTGCTCGGCTGTCATGGCCATGGTGGCCCTCCTGTCTCCGCCACGTGGCGGCGGACAGGCTGGGGCCGCAGCCCCAGCCGGCCCGTAGGCACGAGGTGGGACTGCGGCCCCGGGTGTTACGGGAGCGCGGACGGAGGTGCGCGTCAGCTCCGGGTCGGTGCGGGAAGAGTCGCGGCCAGCGCGGCGGTCTTGGGTGCGGTGCGGAACATCGAGACCGCGTTGGGGGTGATGTCCGCGACGCCGTCGGCGCGTTCGGTGGCGGTGAAGGGAAGCTTGGCGTGTGGGCCGACCCGGAACGCGGGCAGCGTGTAGTGGGTCCGGGCAACGACGGTGCCGTCGGCGGCCGTGTACTGGTCGAAGGAGGCGAGGTCGAGTCCGTCGATGGGTGTCTCGCGGTTGCCGGTGCAGACGATGACGAGGTCGTAGGTGCGCCCGCCGATCAGTGCGGCGTCGGGTAGCGCGATGGGACGCACCCGGCGTTTGATCACGGTGAGTCGTTGGACGCCGCGGCGGTCCGCCCGTAGGTAGCGGCCGGTGGCCTGATAGCGGCCGCGGATGTCGGTCTGCCACTGCTCGCAGGTCGTCGGCAGGTCCTCGGCGTACCAGTCGATGCGGTCGACCTGGTCGAGGGCGGCGGCGGCCATGAACGGTTGCGGGGCGAGGCCCAGGCACGACTCGACGGCGCACTTGGCGGAGTCACCGCCGCCGACGACCGCGACGCGCCGCAGTCCACGCAGCGGCCACATGCCGGCCATCCGCTGCATGAACTGCCGGAAGGTGAGCACGGTGGTGCCGTTGGCGCCGTCGGGGATCGGGTCGCCCACGCCGCGGGCGTCGATGACCCGGCCCGCCAGAATCGGGCCCTTGCCGTCGATCTCGATGCTGGCTGCGGTGCCGGCGGCGCTGACGGACGAGACGGTGGCGTTGGTCACCACGTCGGCGAACTGGGCCAGCGCCAGGCGGATCACGAACGCCATGTCCGTGTTCGGCTGATACTCGATCATGGACAGGTCTGCTGCCTGGATCGGTGCGCCCGGCAGGTAGTTCAGGCTCGCCCCCTGGTCGCCGGCGGGTCCCGCGCCTCCGGCGCGGTTGCGGGAGTTGAGCCAGAACGTCGGCCGTGCGGTCAGCGCGAACGTGCCACCGACGCGCTGGTGGCGTTCCAGCACCAGCGGCCTCGGATAGCCGGCGAGGACGCGGACCGCGGCGTAGGTGGCGGCGTGGAATCCGCTGCCGATGATGACCTCACGGTCGGTGCTGCCGGCGCTGACGATGTCGTGGTGGCGCTGGTCGTCGGACCAGTAGGTGTCCAGGAACTGGTCGGCGAACTCGCGGCCGTAGGGGTCCAGGGCGATCCCGGTGAGCTGCGCCTGCGTCTGGCTGGGGAACTCGGACTGGCGTTGCATTATCGCCCGCATTCCCTCGCCGGCGGCCGGCCGTAGAGAGACGGCGGCGAGCAGGGCCTGGATCTGCGTGGATGGCTCGATCATGGGGCTCCGTGTCCTTTCGTGCGGAGTCCAGGCATCGCGCCGGGCCGCGCGCCCACCCCGGGTGGCCCCCGGGGTTTGCGGCACACGGCCGGCACGATCCCCGGAAGGGGTCAAAGCGGGATGGGTTCCTGGGCTGGCGGTGACCAGCCCCTGGTGGGTCGCCACGTGGTCGGCGTGGACCGTCAGGCTGCCGGCGCCGCAGCACGGGGCGGATGCCCGCGGGTGGTGGCGGTGGCCGGGCACCTGCCGGTGGCAGCGGTGAGGCTGCCGTGGTGGGCGGTTATTGAGCGATGACGACCTCGTCGTCGAGGACGGCGAACCAGGGGATGGCCGTTGCCCGGCGCAGCTGGGTCAGCCAGTCGTCGATGGCCTCGATCGGGCCGTCGGGATCGGGCAGCGGATACCGGTCGGTGAAGTCCGGGGCGTCCTCGACGAGGCTGCCCGTGTCGGCGAGGGTGCGGATGAAGAGCCGGATCGCTTCCCGCTTCACCGCCTCAACGCTGCTGCCGACGATCAGGATCGGCGCGTCGTCCCAGTCGATCAGCCCGTACACGTCCCCGCCGACAACCGCAGCGCCAGGCGCCCGACGGCGACAGCCGACCGGCCGGCGGGTCCTCACCGGACCGGCCCGCCGTCGATGGCACCGGGCATGGTGGCGGGGTGGAACACCGTCGTGTGCCCGCGACCGGTCTGTTTAGCCGCGCGCAGGGCGCGGTCGACGTGCACGAGCGCCAGCCGCCGCGCGACCTCCTGGTGCGGCGTGACGGACGCGACGCCGGCGCAGGCGGTGACGGTGACCGCGACGGGCGGCCCGGTGAGATGGATGCCGGTCGGTTCGGCGACGGCAGCGACCAGCCGCGCGGCAAGACCAGCGGCGTCGGCGCGATCGTCGATGACTGCCACGAACTCGTCGCGGCGCAGACGGAACACCTGTCCGCCGGCGGCCTGCGCGGCGTGGCGGAGGCGACCGGCGGTCAGGACGAGCAGCTGGTCGAACGCGCGGTCGCCGAAGCGGGCCACGAACGTCCGGGTGCCGTCCAGGTTGACCAGGATCACCGCGACGGGTCGTCCGGCGACGGCCAGAGCGGCGTGCAAACCCGCCCGGTTGGCGAGGCCGGTCAGGTCGTCGTGGTGAGCGGTGTGCAGGGCAGCGGCGACGGCCGCCCGGTAACGGGCCGCGGCGCGCAGCCGGGTCAGGTGGTAGGTGATCGATGCGGTGATCACGATCGCCGCCAAAAGGACGGTGATCTGCGCCAGGGTGGACACGGTGCCCACACCTCCAATCCCCAGGGTTGGGGAGGTATCGAGGGCAGCCGGCGGTTGCCACCGGCTGCCCTCACCTCGAACGGTGTGCGAGCGCCTGCTCGCAGGGATGCCGGCGGCGCCCAGGTCGGGCACCGCAGCGACGAACTACTCGGCGGTGCCGGTGGTGGCGGCCCGCCACTGCTGCGGCGACACACCGGCCTGCAGCGCGTGGCCGAGCAGGTGCGCCAGGTGGTAGTCCGGGTCGGCGTACAGGGCACAGTGCACGGCGATGTTCGCCATGGCGCCGTCACCGGCCAGGTAGGCCGTGATGGCGAGCAGGCAGGCCGGTGCGGCGCTGGTAGCGGGCATCGCCCGTCGGGTCACATCGATCCACAGCCGCCGCTGCACGTCGCTGCCGTCGCAGCTGACCCACGCGTGATCGCGGACCTCGGGGACCATGAGGACGGCGGTCAGCCACCCCACCTCGTCGTCGGACAGGGTCTCGCCGCGGGCAACGGACTCGTACGCCCGCTGCACCGCCGCGATCCCGGCGCGCACCACATGCTCCGGTGCCACCGGCTGCCCGCCGCTGGCGGTCGAGACGGCGCCCTCGGCCAACATGACGGCCATCCGAGACAGCGCGGTGTATGTCGCAGTGCGCATCCGGACGCGCTCCGGCCCCGATACCGGCGTGATGAGGCGTTCCAGCGCGCCCCGGTCGGGCAGGGGCGCGAGACCGCGGTAGACCGCTTCCGCCGCAATCCTGCTCGCGGCCGGGTCGTAGGCCACACCGTCGGCGCAGCCGCTGTCACCGCACAGGCACCAGTAACGGCCGTCGCCGACCCGCAAGGCTTCGAGGACGTCGACGCCGGCGGTGGTCAGCGCGGTGGTGAGCAGCGTGGCGGCGGGTGCGACCCGGGCGGCCGGTCCGTAGCCGACGAGGAACGCCGCCGACCCGTGCCGGGCGATCATCGCGGCGTTCTGCGCCGCCGGCACCGCCAGGCCCGCAAGGTCGGACAGGCGAGGGAGGTCGAGGCGGGCGGCGAAGCGGACCTGCCTGCCGTCCAGGACCACCACGACCAGGCTGTCGGTCGGGGTGAAACCGACGAGGTAGGGCACTGCGGCGACACGATCGTCGCGGGTGGTGAGAGTCAGCTTGTCAGGTGTGACCACGGTGGGTTCTCCTTCCCGAGGCCGTCGACGGTGTGCCGCCGACGGGCAGGTCAGCGACAGCAGGTGAGCGCGGTGAGCACCGCGTCGGTCTGGGTGGTGGTGAGACTGACGGCCGTGGCGCCTCGGCGACCGGTGACGACGACAGGTCCGACCAGCGGCAGGTCACCACCGCCCAGGCGCGCCACGAGCAGGCGGGCGACAGGGTTCGGGCGCAGGGCTTTCGGGTAGCCGTCCTCGTCGCCCCACGCGTAGAGGTCCGGGACACCGATCGGGATCGGCGTCAGCCACCCGCCGACCGTGCGGCGCAGCAGCGATGCGACGTTGCTGTGGCGCAGTCGGGTGTGGTGTTCGTGGCTCGTGCCGTCCTCGGCGACCACGATGTATCGGAAGATTTCGCAAGCCATGGAGACTCCTGTCAGGGCAGTCGCCGGGCATGGCCGTCTGGCCATGCCCGGCGCGCAAAGGGGTGGCCGGGCATCGGCCAGGACAAGTCGTGTGCAGATACGGCCGCCGCTGGCGGCGCGGGCCCGTGCGCGCGGACGTTGGAACCAGGAGGTTGTCCGGGGTGGTCACTGCGCGTAGGGGGCCGCCGCGATGCGGGCCTCAGTCGCCGATATCCTCCACGTCGGCCGTGACGTCGATCGTCACAGTGTCGTCCTCGACGTTGTCGACCCGATCGGTGTCGATCCGCAGGTAGCTGCGGACGTCGGACTCCGTGTCCTCGGTGTCGCGGTCCACCTCGGGAATCACGTCGAAGCTGCCGCTGATGGTGAACCGGACCCGGTGGCGCGGCTGGTAGGGACTCAAGTCGAACCGGGACAGGAGGCTGTCGAGGCCGTCGCGGGTGATGTCCGCCTCGCGGTACTGGTCGATGGCGTAAGACCGGATCTCGGCAAGCTGGCTCGCCTCGCGTCGCCGATCCTCGTCGCGTTGCTCGACCAGGCTGCGGGCGCGTTCGACGGCACTGTCCTGTTCCGCCACCGCCCACGCCACGGCCTGCCGGGTCAACGCCAACGCGGTGGCCGGCTCCGTGACCGGTACCGCGGAGATGTCCGCGCGCAGGCTACGGACCTGCCCGTCGACCAGGACACGGACCATGCTCGTCCCCGGGGCCGGGGACAGCACCACGGCGTCGTAGCTGGCGCCGGCGTCCAGGATGGTGACCGCCTGACCGGGAGAGCCGGCGAAGGCGGCCAGCGGACGCGGCGACGGCTGCGTGGCGACGACGGTCGGGGAATCGGGGCGTTCGGAGGTCAGGGCGTCGGTCATGACGATTCCTTTTCTGATAAGCCCGGCGGGCACCGGGACGTGGAATGGGGTTCGCGCCCAACGGCGCGCAGAGGGGAGTCGTGAACCGACCAGGCGATCACGCCCGGCGCGGCGTGTGGACTGCGGCGACGTTCGGCCCGGGGGCTCGGGCACTGCCGGTGACGCCGGCCACAGGTACCGGGGCGGTCAGCGGCGTCGCCGCATTCGCCCGTGCTGGTGTGGTCGTCGTCGGCCAAATCTCAGGTGCCTCGCCAGCGGCTGTCGGCCCGGGTCAGTCAGGTGGGTCAGCGAGGACGTCGATCAGGGGTTCGCCGGCCAGGGCGGGATCATCAAGCCAGCCGCTGCGCGTGAACGCATGCGCCGCGGTGCTGACCTGGAACGTCCCGCTGCTGGTGTCGCGGTCCAACCAGCGCAGCCGGACCAACCGGTGCAGGGCCGACTTCACCGACCCGGCCGACATGCTGTTCACGCCGACCAGGTCGTCCGGCTCGCAGCCCGAGTAGGTGCCGCCCGTCGCGGTCACGCAGTCCGCGTGATGGTGCACGGCCACGCACACCAGCCGCTGGACCGGCGTCAGGTCATCCGGGTGCAGGCCACGGCCGGCCCGACCGCCGGCCAGCAGCCACCAGCCGTAGGCGGTGTAGGTGCACATCCTGCTGCTGGCAGCGGCCAACGCGCTCAGCCGCTGCGAGCGGCCGGTCACCGGTCGTCCCGTCCGGACGCTGCGAGGACGACGCCGACCTCACCAGGCAGTCGGACGACGTCGTCCTGCCGCAGGTCGACCGCCCCGCGCAGTCCGACGACCACCAGGGCAGGCGGTAGCGGTCGTAGCCGGGTCACGACTCGCCTCCCGGCATGTCGAGGGCTGCGGCGATCGCGTCGGCGAGTGTCGCGTACCTGGCCATCTCCGACTGCCCCACCACCCGGATCCGATCGACCTCCTCCGCCGTGGGCGCGACATCGATCGTCTGGTCCGCTGCGTCTGCCGCACCGCTGCCCGTCGGTGTAGGTCCGGCGATGGCTGCCCACCTCTCGTAGGCGGTTCGAAGGGCGTTGACGATCGCTGCCGCGTCCGCGCCCGAGCACAAGATTCGGACCGGCGGAACCGGCCTGTCGGTGACAACGATGTCGCGGCGGGGCTTGAGGTCACGGCGACGGACGTGCGCCCGGGTGCCGTCGGCCCGCGGTATCCCGTCGCGGTCCGGCTCGTACACCAGGGACTGGTTGCCGGCCCGCTTCGCGGTGTACATGGCAGCGTCGGCCTGGGCGAGGGCGTAGCGGGGACTGCCGCCGTCGCTTGCGGCCACGCCGACACTGGCCCGCGGCGCCGGCTCGTCAGCGTCCGGTGCAGTGAAGGCGGCACGGATCGCGTCAGCCAGCACGGCCGGGTCGGTGTGCGGGGCCACGACCACGAACTCGTCGCCGCCGGCACGAGCCACGACGGCGTCGGCCCGCACAGCGGTGGCCGCGGTGGTGAGCCGATCCGCGATCGCGGTGAGGTACCGGTCACCCGCCGCATGCCCACCGCCGTCGTTGACCTGGTGCAAACCGTCGGCGTCGGCCACCGCGACCGCCACAGGGGCGCGGTGTTCGGCGGCGGTAGCGAGGGCCCTCTCGACGACCGCCCGGGTGGGCAGGCCGGTGAGCGGATCGGTCAACGCCGCGGCGAGTTCCCGCCGCAGACTGTTCTCCCGGTCGGCGGCCGCAGCGAGACTGGCCCACAACCGCTCGTACTCGCTGCCCCACCTGTGCTGGTGGTGGCGGGCAAGCCGGACCAGCGCCACGGCGCCCGGCAGCGCCACCACCCCGGTGATGACGGCGGCTACCGCCGCGGCGGTGAACCGGCCGGTGGCGGCGAACGCGCCGGCCGGCCCGGCGGTGATGATGCTGGAGATGACGATGAGTGTGCCCGCCCTGGTCAGGCGGGGTTGGCGGTCTGGTCGCTGAGGAGGCAGCATTCAAGGGCTCCTTATGGCTGAGGAGCACCGGGGCGGACCGGCTCGGCGAAGGCAGGGCCCGCCCCGGGCCCACATGAAGCCGGCCCACCGATCAGGCGGGCTGGCCAGAGGTTGTCCGACGGCGAATCGGCCCGTGCACGGTCATCGGCCTACGGCGACACCGGCCGGCTCCCGGGGTTGGGCGAGATGGCCAGCGGGACCCGGTGAGGCGACGCCGGGCAGCGGAGCCGCCCGTCTGCTGACCCGCCGAAAGTGGTCGCGGGGTGGCGTCAGTCGCGGCAGCCCCGAACGCAGCCGTTCGGGTCGCACCCGAGGCCCGCGGCCATCGCGTGAGCATTTGCCGCAGGTGCGGATCGCCGATGGTGTCGGTGAACGCCAGCCGAACCCGTCGGCGAAGAACTTGACCTTGGGCGCCCCGTATATCGGGTAGTCGGCATCGTCGATGGCCGAGGCGAGATCGTCGCGGCCGAGCAGCCAAGCCAACTCGGCCAGCGTCTCGACTGAGCGGCTAACCGAGTTGCCGCGATGGTCGAGGATCATGTCGATCGCGAACTTCTAGGTACTGGTGGGCGTAGCCCTCGGCGTCGCTGTGCCGGCTCCACCGCAACTGGTCCCACCGCCCTGCGGTCATATTGGCGTCGAGGAACACGCGGGCGTGTGCGGGGTTTATCCGGTCGGGTGGGCGGCGATGGCGACCAGTGGAGTGCGCGAGGGCAGCTGGTCGATGTAGTCGTTGGCGGCGTGGAGATTGGCCAGTCGGTCGGACAACCGACCACTGCGAGTGGTGAGCCACATGCCGGTGGCAGTGGCGGTGGCATCGCCGGGAACCGCGGCGAGCGCGGCTGCGGTGCAGTAAGTGCTCAATCCGGCCTGTAGCGATTCGAGTCCGGTCGCCGGGATGGGGTGCTGCCGGTATGCGGCGTTGTAGGCGGTCATCGCCAGCACTCGGGGCTGCGCCAGGTACGCCTGTTGGGCGCGGCTGATCGGCCATGCGGCCGGGTCGGCACGATGCCGATCGAGAAACACCCACCAGGGTTGGGCATCGCGGGTGCCGGAAACGGTGGCGTGCCATTGCTGCCTCTGCCAGGCGGCGTACTCCGCGGCACGGCTGCGCATCAGACGCAGATCGAGCAGGCGAATCGGTCCGCCAGCGGCGTGTCCGCGCGAGCGGTGCACCAGTTTGCGGGTCAGTCGGCGGCGTGCCGGGAAACGGCCGACAGGGCCAGTGGGACGAAGGTGCCCCTGCGTGTGGACGCGGTCCGCGGCCGAGTCGGTCAGGGCGTCAGTGGTGATGTCGGGGTCGACAGTGACCACGATGGTCAAGGACGCGGACATGCGTCTACTCCACTCGAAGACAGAAATGGTCGGCGAGATGCGCCGCCGTCGAGGCTGTTGGCTGGATAGATCCATGGGTGGGCAACAGCGTTGGACGAAGCGACGGCGTGGAGAACGTGGGAGAGATTTGGTGGTGCGGGTGGGCGGGACGTCGCGGGAGGAGGTATCGCTGCCGACCGGCCGATGGGGCGGGTGGGCGGGTGCGGCTCCTGCCGCGACGGGCCGAGGCCCGAGGGGTGGGGCACGATGGAGAACTCAAAATAGGCCCTCACCGTAACCCGCCCACCCAACAGAAAACGATCATGCACTGATGTCGGTCAGATCTGATCTGACCAGGACTGTTGGCCACGTTGAGGGATGCCGTGACGGCTGGTTCGGCCAGTCGTGTTGGTTACTCGGATCGACTGTTGGCCAACACGCCCTGGCTATCGGGTCACGGTGAGGTGGTGCTGGGTTCCCTTCAGTGACGGCGCGGGGTCGTTGGGTTACGCAGTACGTGTGCCCGCGCAGGCTGTGCGGCGGGTCACGCGATTGCTGCAGGCCGCCGGACCGGCGAATGAGCATCTGAGACCCGGCTATGACGGACGAGATGGCTCTGCCGTAACTGGCCCCACCACGGGCTGACTGCCGTTACGCCCCTGACGACAATGTGGCTGCTGCGCCGAAAGCGCCGAGTTATGGTGCTCCGATGCAGGCGCATGCGGCCCGGCGGGCGACACAGGCAGCCATGTCGATTGCCTCGTCGCTTGGCCTGACCGCCGACGACGCCTCCGTCCTGCACAACTCGAACAAGCTCACCCTGCATCTGCAGCCCTGCGACGTGCTGGCACAGGTGGCGCCGGCGGCGCATCAGTGCGCCCAGCTCGAAGTGGACACCGCTAAGCGACTGTTCGAAGTCGGGAGCCCGGTGGCCGCGCTGGATGCGTCCGAGGTCTTCGTCTGGGACGACTACGTGGTCACTCTGTGGACCTACTACGAACCGGTGACTACTCAAGCGATCCCACCTGTGGACTACGCCAGAGCGCTTGAACGTCTGCACGCCGGAATGCGGCGGGTCGAGGTGCCCACCCCGCACTTTACGGACCGGGTTTCCGAGGCCCAAACGCTCGTGGCCGAGCACGATCGAACTCCGAACCTGACCGACGCGGACCGGACCTTTCTCGCCGGCACGTTGTACCGCCTGCGCCGAGCGGTCAGCGATAGCGGCCGGCCCGAACAGCTCCTGCACGGCGAACCTCACCCGGGCAACCTGCTCTCGAACCCGGTCGGTCTGCTCTTCATCGACTTCGAGACGTGCTGCCGGGGGCCGATCGAGTTCGACCTGGCCCACGCACCCGACGAGGTCGCAGACCTCTACCCGGGCGTCGACCATCACCTGCTCCGAGATTGCCGGACGCTCATGCTCGCGATGATCACCACGTGGCGCTGGGATCGTGACGACCAGTTCCCCGACGGCCACCGGCTGGGCATCGAGTGGCTGAGCGAACTCCGGAAGGCGACGGCTCGGTAAGTTACCGAGCTCTGTCATCGGCACGATCGCGTTCCTAGCTATGCCGTCCTCGGATGCCGGCTGCGATCATCGGACGGTTGGAGGTACGTGTCGCTGCGGTGCGCCCCGGTACACCCACTATGGTCGACGCCGTGTTGGCCGGCGTTCGGCTGAAGGCCGAATGGGTTGGACAGCCCGCTCAGCCCGGTGAGCTCGTCGATGTCGAACTCGACATCGACGACGTGCTGGAATGGGGGGACACGATCGCGATGGCCGACGCCGAATCCACGCTGCACGAAGGGCCACGACCTCCGCCTTGAGTTTGTTGATCTGGCGACGCAGTTCTTGATGTGCCTGCGCGAGCTGCAGGCTGAACGCGACTGCACATTCGCGGTCGTGGGAAGCCACTGTTGGCGGCCCTTCGGTTCCGCACCTCCATGCCTGACGCAGTCCGCCACTGGCACGCGATGCTGCCACTGTCCGATCATGAGGGTGGTGGAGCTGCACGTGTGGCAAAGGGGGGTGGTCGTCGACGTCTCGGGTTTGGACCGCAGAAGTTTAGAAACGCCACGGCCGCTGAACCAGTTGACTGAGGAATTCCCGACCTGCATCGGTGATGGGAACTCCTGAGTTTTTGATGTTCCATGCAACGACCTCAGGGCTCACGCCGTACTTTTCTGATAGGCGCTTAACAACACGCTTAGGCTTATCCGGCGACTGCTGGTACGTCTCACCGGCGACTTGCTGCGGTAGCAGGAATTCGGCGGCGAAGGCTCGGGCGCGGGCCTCCACTACCGTGGATTCTTGGCCACGCAGCACCTCTGCAATAGGAAGTGAACCGGCGCGGTCGAGCAGCAAATGGCAGAGTTCGTGCGCCGCAGTCGTTCGTCGTCCAGCACTACCCTGAGCATGAACTCCAAATGTATTGATAAGGACGCAAGGTCCACGTTTAGATCCCCACGCTGCGATGGCATCAACCGAGCGGATAGACTTTAGCTTGACATGCTTAACCAATACGCCATACTCTGTCAACATTCGCTCGGGATCGACCGGAGCGTCCAACGGTATGTCCAAAAATTTGCGAAGCCATCGAGCAGCCTCAAGTCCTTGATCAAAAGCGAAAACATGGCCGGCTATTTGCGTGGGCGCTACCTCGGATAGCCTGTCTAGGTCATCGGTAGCCGAGCCAGGGATAGGTCCGATGAGCGAGACAATTTCGGCGACGTGCTCAGGCGCAAGCCCGGCTGACATGCGCGCCGCTGCCAGCAGCTCGCTCTTGGACGGGTCTGGGTCTGCCAGTGAAAGACCGTCAAATTGAGCAAGCTCCCGGCGAAATTCCTCCGATGCTTCTTCAATAAGCCGAACCTCCTCACTACTGAGTCCAGTGACAATTTCGGCTGCCTCATGGCTGGTCAGGCTCCATCTGGATGACCACGCGCTTATCGCTTCACGTGCGGCTCGGTCATCGAAGCGCTCGAGCCGTTTGACCAGCCCTAAGGCAAGGGACTCGAGCGGACCCAGAAGGTTTTCGATGCTATACCTACCAGCGTCATCCTCCCGCAGTATCCATCCATATGCACCTTCTCTGGCCAAGACGACGGAAGGCAGGGCGCCCGCCGAACTCATCTGGCTTAAATCGTGTCCGAACATAAAGTCGTTGAACGACAGTTCGAGGCTCCGTCGAAGGTAGTGAGGGGCTCGATTGCGCTTTCGGTCGAGGTCGTCACGTATGTCCCGGAGATTGCCGAAAGGTAAATCTAGTGGGAGTCCTTCTTCCCACGAAAAGTACGCCCAAGAGCGCGCTAGGAAACGCAGAGCTTCCCTCGCGTCAAGTACGACGCCGGAAGCTTCATCGCCCCAGACGTAGCTCCCAGCGATCGCCAATCGAATTGCGACGCGCGGGAACTGTGGAGCGGCATGCTCATCGGGTTCGGGTGGATCGACGGCCCATTCAATGTCTATGCAAACGGCATTAGAGTCTTTAGAACCAGGCTGCTGTTCAGTGCCTGGAACGGCAAGGTTGGCGTCGGCAGGAGGAAGCCATGTATCAGGCAACTCGCTCGCCGTAATTGATTTAATCTCGAAGTCGGCTGATTCGAGCGACCGTCTCACTGCCCAAACATGCGGACCGGACGGTTTGAGGATCGCATCGCGAAGGCCGATGCGGCCAGCAATCAAGTCGCGCATGCGGCCAACGCTTTGAGGAGCATAGACGTACCATTCGGATTCGTCGTCCTCGTCGACAAGGATTGATAGGTAACGTTGCCCCAATCCGTTTACGCAAGCAAAGAGTTTGGGTCCGTCATATTCGACGAAGATGTCGGTGATTGACAGGACTCCAAGTTGTGTACCGACGGGCGGGACGTCACTCATCATCTACCGCCTCAAAGAAGGAACTCGGTTCGATATTGGTGGGAAACCACCAGCTTGTGTGTGATTTCAAGATTTCGTGAGTATGCGGAGGGCGACTGGGAGTGACTTGGGTTACGCCGCAAATTGGGCTCAATGTGCCCACCGCCAAGCGCCTTTTTCTGAAACCCGGCACAAGCACTATGGCCCGTTGTGCGTCGGTGAGATTTCCATACAGCGAAAGCGCCGACGCCTGGCACATTTTGTTCGGCGCAAAAGGCTCGGTCCTAGGGAGGTCTCGAGGGCGGCGGAAATCACGCTTTGTCAGCGGCAAGGCCTTGACAACGCGATAGTAGTCACCGGAAGCCGGTGCCGCGGCGGCAGGCGGACACTGCTCGGGAAGATCATCTGCCCACTTGTAGTGTCGCTGCCGCTGCTCGGTCACGGCTTGAATAGTGGCACACGCAACAAGTTTCGCGGCAGGGGGTAACCGGCGCGCTTGTGCCCAAGCCTTTACCGGCTGCACTTGCCACCTGTTCGGCGTGCGAGTCGTCATCCAGCAGCCGGCTCCGACTCCCTGCCGCTGGACTGTTGACTGCAGCCGTGTGTCCACATGACCAGCGTAACGGCAGATTCTCCGCCGCTGGGTGGACTGCTACAACCAAGCAACGTTCGAGGCCGATCACCGAGGAGGACGCCAGCCGTCCGAGCCCTGCGATGCCTTCCGGAACTTCGAAGAGTGCGAGTCGGTAGCACCTTCTGCGAAAGCAGATAAGCCAAGCAAATAGGTCCATACAGCAGATTCGCGTATTGATCACCTGAGAGGGCCTGCGGGGCGCGTATGCAAACACACGCTCATCGGCTCCGCGCACTGCCTCCCGGCAGCGCCAGCAGTTTGTGGTCCTCACGCGCCGTTACTCGAGCCTCCTCGGCGAGACCGGCCCAGGTTGGCCAGTTACGGCGGTCCCGGTGGAACCCATCTCGTCCGTCATAGCCGGAGCCCTTTGCCGTCGTGCGCCGTGTTCGGGCGGTGGACGCTGCTGGAGCAGATCCGCCTGACTGATGGCGGGCAGCCGCGTTGTGGGTGGGAGTCAGGTGAGTTCGTGTAGCGGGTCGTGATCGGGTGTGGGTGGTCCGGGATTGAGCGGCCCGGGTTCCTCGTCGGTGGTGGGGAGGTCGGCCAGGCGCAGCCGGTGGCCTCCGTTCCCGACGAGTCGCCAGATGGGGCCGGCGGGGCCGTGGCCGTTGATGCGGTCGCGGGCGCAGGTGGCGATGGTGAGGGTGGCTAGGGCGGCGGCGATGCGGTGGTCGCGGCCGGCGGTGTCGATCAGCCTGTGGTGGAAGTGGCGTTCGCGTTCTCGGGTGGGTAGGGAGAACAGCAGGGTGCAGTCGGGTCCGCCGTCGATGCGGAGTCGGCGGTAGGGCTCGAGTTTGTCGCGTAGGCGTGGGTGGTGTTCGGTGCCGCGGTCGTGTTCGAGCCAGAAGCCGGCGTGGTGGTGGCCGGTGGTCCAGACGCCGTGGCCGTCTGGCCGTATGCGGCGGCCGAACGCGGCGGTGGTCTGCTGTTCGGACCACCAGCGGGTCAGCCGGGACTGTGGATGCGATCGGCTGCGGGTGAGCAGGTCGATGAAGAACTGGTTGGTTTCGATGGTGTGTCGGCGGGTGCGGTCGGACAGGACGCGGTCGGCGGCGAGGGCGACCGCTTTCGGGGTGGGTGGGTTCTCGCCGCGGGCGAGGGCGACCAGGCGGGCCGACAGTCGGCCGGGTACCCAGTAGACGTGGGTGGGTTGGCCGGGGTGGGCGCGCAGCACGCGGTTGATGAAGTCCATGCGGCGCAGCGTGTAGAGGCGGTGGCCGCAGGTGATCGGTGAGTCGAACAGCACTGCGGCGATCTGGTCGGTGGTGAGGGCGGTGTGGTCGGACAGGAGGAAGGCGATGACCCGGTCGCGGGGCTGCAGCCGGGCAGAGATGTCGGCGAGGGTCGTTGTCGTACGTCGGGCCGGTGTGCGGGGGAGAGGGGGCGATGGGCCGCCCCCCGGTCGGAGAGTGTCCCCCCGGAGGGACTGTCGGGACCGTTGATCATCGGGCATTCGTGGCACCTACCTGCACTGTTGGGTATCCGAGGGTGGGCGGGGGCCGGCCGGGTCTGCACCGAGGTGCGGACCAGCACCCGCCCGCCGCCAGGCCGGACGGCATTTCGACCTGGCGGCAGCGGACGGGGTTCACCGGCGGCGGTGGGTGTCGGCCCGGGTGGCCAGCCGTGTGGCGAGTTGCTCGATCGCGGTGGGGTCGCCTGCGCCGCCGCTGGCCGTGGCGCAGGCGGCGCGGATCTGGTCGGCCGCGCCGGTGATGGGGCGAGCTGGTCGGGTGTGCAGGGTGAACGCGGCGGTTTCCCGGTTGCCGATCACGAGGCGGGCGGCGGCCTGGTAGGCGTCGAGGTGGCTGAGGTCGTGGTCGGACAGTTCGGGGAACATGTGCCGGGCCATCTGGTGGGCGTCTTCGGGTGCCACGTTGAAGGTGATTTTGTTGCGGGCGTTCGCGGACAGGGCGAGTTGGGTGGGGCGGGGTAGTTGGGCGAGGTCCTGGTGGGCCAGGATGAGGCTCATCCGGTAGCCGCGGGCTTCGGCGAGCATGTCGTCGACGGAGCCGGGCAGGTTCAGGAAGTTGTGGCATTCGTCGATCACGACGGTGCAGTCGCGTCGTTGGTGTTCGGGGAGTTTCGCGCGGGCGGTGGCGGCCTGCCAGGCGCGGGCCAGGACAAAGGAGCCCATCAGGCGGGAGGTGTCCTCGCCGAGTTGCCCTTTGGGCAGGCGGGCGAGCAGGATCCCGCCGCTGTTGAGTAGCCGTCCCATGTCGAATGATGAGCGTGGGGTGCCGAGGGTGCGGCGGGGGAAGTCCCGCAGCAGGAACGCGCGTAGGCGGGCCATGACGGGGCCGATGACCTGCGCCCGCACGGGTGGGGGCATGGACTCGTACCAGGTCCAGTAGCCGAGGAGTCCTTCCGGGTCGTCGAGGCCTTCGGTGAACGCGAGGCGGAACTGTTTGTCGTTGAGCAGCGGCGGGACCAGGGCGAGGGTGGCGTTGGCCTTGCGCATCAGGGTCAGGCAGGCCACGCGCAGGGTGTCGTCGATGCGGGGCCCCCAGTGCCGTTGGAAGATTTTGGAGAAGATGGAGACGACGTTGTCCACGGCGAGATCGTGGTCGTCGCCGGACAGCGGGTTGAAGTAGCCGCCCTGGGCCTGGTCTGGGTCGATGAGCACGACCCGGTCGGCGACGTTCGGGTCGAGCCGGTCGAGGACGTCGGTGACCAGGTCGCCTTTGGGGTCGATGACGACGACACCGCGGTGAGCGGCGACGTCGTCGAGGATCATGTTGACCAACAGGGTGCTCTTCCCGACGCCGGTGGAGCCAAGGACGTGGAGGTGTTGGCGGGCGTCGACCACGGGCAGCCCGACGGCGTGGCCGCCGATCTGCGCCCGGCCGAGCTGTTTGACGCCTCGGCCGCCGGTGGTGGGCACGTCGACCGGCATCGGCATCGGCTTGGCGCGGGCCCGCAGCAGACCGGGCACCGCCACGTCGCAGGGCAGGGCGGCCACGGCGGCGAGTTCAGCGGCGCCGAGCAGGTAGCCGGTACGCAGTGGCCGGTTCGCCAGCACCGTGGCGGGGCGGGTGAGGCGGACGCGACGCAGCCGCTGCCGGGCGGTGTAGAGGCCGTAGGCCGAGGCGACGCCGTCGGCGAGGGTCGCCAACCGGACCCGCAGGTTCTCCTGCGGGGCGTGGCGGGGGTTGGTGTGGGCGATGCCGTAGCGGATGGACGTTTCCCACAGCTGGCCGCAGGCCAGCTTGTCCACGGCGGCGCGGGCGTCGCGGTCTCGTTCCGGGTCGCCGGCCGGCGGCCGGTAGGCGGTGGTCCGGCTGCCCGTCGTGGGGCGGGTCGGGCCGGGCGTGAGGAAACCGAACAGCTCTTCCAACCAGGCCGACGGGTCGAGGACACCGGGGGTGCGCTGACCGGTGCGTAGTGCCGCGGTGCCGGCGCGCAGCCGGCGGATCTGTCGGGGTGCGGCGGGGCGGGCGAGGATCTGCACGCAGGCGTACTCGTGGTCGCGCAGCCCCGACAGCGCGGAGATCAGAGGGCGTAGCGGGTCGGTGTCGTGGTCGGTGACGATCGGGTACCACGCCGGCAGGGTTGGTGCTAGGGCGCGGCCCTCGCAGAGGATGCCGGTAGGGATGGGTTCTGTGGCGTCGACGGTCGTGGTGGTGGCGCCGGGCCAGGCGCCAGCGATCGCGGCGAGGACCGGGCCAGTGGCGACGGTGCCGGGCAGCCAGATGGTGATGGTCAGCTGCCGGCCCGCCCACCGGTACTCGTAGCCGACGTGCGGGGTGCCGTAGAGCCACCGTCGCCAGCCGGCCGGCCGCAGGATCTCGGCGCAGGTCGCCCACCACCTCGCCGCGCTGTCCGGCTCCACCTGCGGCGGTGGGGTGATGGTGACCTGCTGGGCGTGGCGCTGCCAGCGTCGCTGCCGCCAGGCTTGCAGCTGGCCGTGGGCGACGACCGTGACCACAGCTGCCGCGGCGGCGACGGCGGCGAGCCACGGCCGGGCCACCACCCACCCGACCGCGGCGCCGATCGTCTCGGCGACCGGGTTGGTCGGCGTGACCGACGACAGCAGCGAAGGGGTGGGCGCTGGGACGGGTGGGGCGAGCCAGGTCACGACTCGTCCTGCGGGTCGGTGCCGGTTACCGGATCTGCACGGAGTTCCTTGTCGCTCGTCCTCTGGCCAGATGGTGTTGCAAGTGGCCAGGTGGGCCGACTGGAACGCGTGTCGGTGGTTGACCGTCGGTCGGGATTACTGAACAGTTCGCAGTAATCACGACTGGTTGTCGACTTCGGCGATCTGGAGCAGCCATGGGCTTGGCGGTGGTGCGATCGCTGGACGCTCCGCGGCGCCTGTCGACTCACACTGACGTCGAGGACTTCGAGCAGGAGCTGGTGGATCAGTACCTGTTGGCTGCGGTGGGCTCGGGGTCCGCAGACAGCACGGTGGCGGCGGACCGGTCGGTGTTGTTCGAGTTCATCAGGTTCTTGGGTCGCCCGGTCTGGACCGCGCGGCCGAGTGACGCGGACCGGTTCCTGGCCGAGCAGCGCCGGTCGGGGCTCGCGCGGTTGACGGTGCAGCACAAGGCGTGGGCGTTGGCTCATTTCTTCGAGTTCCTTCTCGTGCGGTACGAGGGCGACATCCATCGGTTGACCGGTGTCGTGGTCGAGCAGGTGATCGACGAGTTCAATCGGCCGGCCCGGGCGGACTACGGATCGATCCGGGTGCCGCCGAGCAGTGATGAGGTGGAGCGGCTGTTCGCCATGTGGCGGCAGTGGCTGCCGCAGGCCCGCAAGTTCTTGCCGGCGGCGCGGGACTATCTGGCCGCCTCGTTGTGGCGGCGGGTCGGGCTGCGAATCACCGAGACGTGCATGCTCGACATCCGCGACTGGCGTCGTGATCTGGGTGAGTACGGCTGCCTCGACGTGCGGTTCGGCAAGGGCAGCCGGGGTCGTGGCGCCAAGACGCGGCTGGTCCCGGCGATTAACTCGGTGGGGGAACTGCTGGACTGGTGGATGGTCGAGGTGCGCCATCAGTTCGGCGGCGACTACACCAACCCGGACGCTCCGTTGCTACCCGCCGAGCGCAAGCCGGACCCACTGACCGGGTGCTGTCCACGCGCGGGTGTGCAGACGCTACGCGACGGGCTGGCAGCCGCGGTGAACCGTGGGCTCGCGGACTGGCAAGGCCGGCTGACCCCGCACATGCTGCGGCACTTCTGCGCGTCGTCGCTCTACGCCCAAGGCTTGGACGTCAAGGCAATCCAGGAGCTGCTGGGGCATTCGTGGTTGTCCACGACGACCCGTTACATCCACGTCCCGACTGAGCACGTGACACAGGCATGGAAGATCAGTAACCAGCGCACGGCGGCGCGTCTGGGACAGCTCGGAGGGTGATGGGATGCAGTGGAACCTGCGGATGCGCGCGGCGCAGGCCGGGATCTGGAAGTCCACCGAGATGCGCCGCCGGTTGGCTGAGCACGGCCTGGAGATCAGCGCCGGCAAGATGTCAGCGTTGTGGACGGGCGCACCGACCACGATCCGCCTGGACGACCTGGACGTGATCTGCGTGGTGCTCGGCTGCACCCCGACGGACCTGCTGATCTGCGAGCCGGACAAGGTCGCCGCCCGCCGCCCGGCCCAAGCCTCGACCGGCGCAGGGCCGCAGCCGAGTCCTCGGCTTGGGCGTCACACGTCGGTGCCGCCCGCGTGAGGGGCAAACCCCGGCCCTGCACTGTCTGCGGGGTGCGTCCGCCGGCGATGCGCGAGATCCCGTACTGCTTCGGCTGCTGGCCCGGCGGCCCGGTCACCGCCCCGCCTTGCTACAAGTGTGGATCGGAGGTCGACTACTTCACCTCGGGTTTGTGCGCCCGGTGCCACCCGCACGCGCCCGGCCAACTGTCCCCGGCGTGGAAGCTGCCTGGCCCTCTCGCGCAACGCCGCGTGCTCATCGATTCGTGCCCGGACTGCCACGCCTGGGGCGTGACCCGCACCTACGGCTGGATGTGCGTGGCCTGCCGGTCCTTCCGCGAGACCCACCGCCATGTCGCCGCCTGCGGCACCTGCGGTCAGCACGTCGCGCTCTACGACGACGGCTCCTGCCGGTTGTGTCACCGCCAGCGCAGCCTCGTCGCCCACAACACGGCACGCCGCACCGGCGATGTCAGCCTGGCTGAGGCGAACCGGTACGGCCAACAGCTGTTCTTCGCCGGGATGTGGCACCAGCCCGGCACCGGCAAACGCCCCTATCAGAAGAAGACGACGCCAGCGGACATGCGGCTGCTGACGCCCGTGACCTACCGTCAGCTCACCCTGCTCGAGGTGCCACGCGACCTGTCAGCCGGTCAACGGCGCGGCTTCCCGCCACCACCGCACCCCGGTCGGGAAGCGGCGCTGATGGCGTTCGTCGCCGACCACGCCGCCCGTCACGGCTGGCGGCCGAGCAAGGTCGAAAGGATCCGCCGCGCAATACGGATCATGCTCGGTATCCAGGACACTCCCGGCGCACCTATCCGCCGCAGCGACGTGGCCCTGCTGTCCAGCATCAAGCACTCCGCCGCCGTGGTCGCGGACGTCCTCGACGACGCGGGCCTGCTCGACGACGATCGGCAACCTGCCATCCTCGCCTGGTTCGCGATCAGCACCGCCGGCCTGCCCGCTCTCATGCGTGACGAGCTGACCGAGTGGCTTCAAGTGATGCGCGACGGCTCGACCAGCCCGCCCCGACGCAAACCCCGCGCCGACAGCACCATCAGCACACACCTGCGCTGGGCACTGCCCACCCTGCAGCAGTGGGCCACCACCCACGACTCGCTACGCGAGATCGGCGTCGACGACGTCACCACCGCCCTACCCGCGGACCCGCTCGCCCGCTACACCACCCTGCAGGGCCTACGGTCGATCTTCCGGATCCTCAAGGCCCGCAAGCTCGTCTTCGTCAACCCCACCGCTCGTGTCCGCGCCCCGCAACCAACGCCCCCGGCACCGGCACGTGTCGACCTCGACACGCTGCGCGCCGACCTCAACTCCGAACAGCCGGCCACCGCCGCGCTGGCCGCGCTGCTCGCCTTCCACGCCATCCGCGTCGCCCAGCTCTGCCACCTGCAGCTGACCGACCTGCGTGACGGGCACCTGCACATCGACGGCCAGGTCATCCCGCTGGCCGCAGCCGTCCGGCAACGCCTGAGCGCCTACCTCGATCATCGACAACAGGCATGGCCGCGCAGCGTCAACCCGCACCTGTTCATCCACGCCCGCAGCGCCATCACCACCCGCCCCGTCACGTCCTGGTGGATCCGCCATCAACTCGGCATCGCCGGACAACAGATCCGGCTTGACCGCATCCTCGACGAGGCCCACGCCACCAGCGGCGACATCCGACAGCTCATGGACCTGTTCGGCCTGTCCGTGCACACCGCGCACCGCTACGCCGTCACCGTCAACACGGTGCGCCACCGATGACAGAGGGCTCCGCGACCCGTCCTCGGCGCCGCAAGGATCCGCCGCAGAACGTCACCTTGGTATGGTCAGCGCCCCTTCTATAGGAGGCGGGCGTGGCCAACTCTGTTGCCGCGGCAGCTCGTCCTAGCCGCACGGCGGTGGTCGCAACTGCCGCGGTTTCGCTCGGCCTGCTCGCGTTCGCGGCCGACTCCGTTGCAGGCATTGTTGGGCAGCTCCTGATCGCTCTAACCAGCAGCGGCTTCGCTTGGGGGCTGGCTGCTGTCCTCGTCGGCCGTTCAGCCGCTACGGCGAGACGAGCGGCAGTTGACGCCACCATGCTGTTGGTGCTGGCCACGCTGCTCTACTACCTGCTCGTATTGATGGTCAGTCGACGGTGGAGCGGGGGCCACCTCGAGGACGGCACGTCGGCCGACCTACTGGGGCTGCGTTCGGTTGCCATCATGACGGCTGCGTGGCTGGCCGCGGCCATCGTCGCGGGCCCGATGCTCGGGATGCTCGGTTACGTCGTGAAGGTCGGCAAACTCTCAACTTCGGCGTTGGCTGCGGGAGGGCTCTGCGGGCTGCTCTCCGGCGACGGTTGGCAGGCCCTGGTGCTGGCACCACCCTGGCGGCTGCTGGCCGTGACCGACCCGGACCAAGCGCAATTCTTTCGAGGCGTTCTGGCTGGCCAGGTCGTCAAGATCGTGCTTCCGATTGTCGTCCTGGCCTGGCTCGCCACGGCGCACCGTCTTTGGCGCGCATGGCCGATGCTGCTAACCGCGGCCGTCTCATGCGGTGCTCTGAGTGCGGCCCTGTGGTACGTGGTCTACGCCGCAGCGGGCAGCATCTGAATGCGGCTGCGCGGGTGATCGGGTGCATCCAGCATCCTGATTCCCACCTAGCGTCAGCCCGCAGTTCCCCAACATCATCGCTTCGCTAAGCTCGTCACAGGTCGTCGACCTCGGAGTTCCCGCCAAAATCCGGCAAAGTTGCGACGAACTCCGGGTCAGTGATGCACAGCTCGTGTTCTCGGTAGGAGGACACGGCGTGGCTGGCCACCCGGTTGGCACCGGAGAGCAGGAGTCCTTCGCCGCGTTGGGCGGACAGCAGCATCCGTGCTTCCCCGCCGGTGAGGTGGAAGCTGTCGGCGACGGCGGCGATGGCCTGCGGGGCTTGGCGCATCAGCACCTGGGTGGCGCTGTTGGCGATGACGGCCTGGCCGAGGTCGGAGCCGAGCAGGTCGGCGGCGTCCTGGGTGATCACGGAGAGGCCGGCGCGGCGTTTGCGGGCCGCTTTCGCCAGCCGGTTCAGGAACCGCACGCCCTCACCGTCGCGCAACAACGTCCAGGCTTCGTCGACGATGACCAGCCGCCGCGGGTCCCCGGTCGGGCCGGCGGCGGGTGGGGCGTCCACGATCCGCCAGATCGCGTCCAACGCCAGGAGCATCCCGGCGGGGCGCAGCTCGTCGGCGAGGTGGCGGGTCGACCACACCACCAGATGCCCGACAGGGTGGGTGGTGGTGGCTCCGGCGAACAGGTGACTGAAACTGCCGGTCGTCCACGGCGACAGCCGGGCAGCGAGAGTGACCGCCGGCGGCGAGCCGTCGGCGGCCAGGGCGGCGGCCACATCACGCAGCAACGGAGCCGGCCGCCCCCACGTGGCCGGGTCGTTGGTGACCCCCGCCTCCAGGTAGGCGGTGTTGACGGCCCGGTCGAAGGCGGCACGTTCGGCCGGATGCATGCCACCGTCCTGCCCGGCGCCGAGGAGCACGTGGGCCAGGGTGTGGGCGAACAGAGCCCGCCGGGTACGCGCGTCCGGGCGCCGATCGTCGGCGGCGATGTCGAACGGGTTGAGCCGCACGTCGGGGGCGCCGAGGTTGATCACGGCGCCGCCGACCGCCTCGGCGAGCCGCCGGTACTCGTCCTCCGGGTCGATGACGTGGACCTGCACCCCGTCATACAGGCTCCGCAACGTCTCCAGTTTGATCATGTAGCTTTTGCCCGCGCCGGAGCGGGCCAGCACCACACTGTTGTGGTTGTCGGCGGCCCACCGGTCGTGCCACACGATCCCGTTGGTCGCGGTGTTCAACCCGTACAGGACACCGGAGGCGGTGGGCGGATCCCCGGGCAGCGGCGCGGGAAGGTCAGCGGAGGCCAGCGGCATACCGGCGGCGAGGCTGTCGGTGTCGAAGACCCGCCGCATCCCGATGCTGTCCACCCCGAGCGGCAGGGTGGACGTCCACGCCGGAAGCTGCCGCCAGGTCGCCGCAACCGTGTCGAGCATGACTGAGGCGGCGGTGGCCCGCACATGCGCCACCGACTCGGTCAACTCCGCCAAACTCGTCGCGTGCACGGCGACGTAGTGCGCGACCCGGAACAGACGGCTCGCACCCCGGGCCACCCGGTCGGCCAGCTCCGCGGCGTCCGCGGCGGCGGCCTCGGTGCTCGGGTCGTCGAGACGGCCGTGCTCGGCATCCGAGCGTCGGGAGGATTCGAGGCGGGCACGCTGGCGGCGCAGCCGGGACGCGGCCACCTGCGGATCGAGCGGTTCGATGTGGATAACGACGTCGGCGCGGCCCGGCCAGCCGGTCAGCGGGGACAGCCAGCCCGCGCCGACCTCCGCCGGATAGCCGTTGACCAGCAGCGTCGAGGTGTAGCCGTCGCCGACCTTCAGGTAGCGGGGGGTCACCTCGACGCTGGCCGGGCCGATCAACGCGGCCAGCACGTCGACCTGCGACCCTGCCGACGGCGCCGTCGGCTGGGGTGTGCGGGTGGGAAGCAGAGCGCGCAACACGGTGCGGAGCCTCATCGTTGCCCTCCCGTGACCGGCTCGTCCGGCAACGCCCGCTCCCCGGACAACGGGAGGGTGTAGGGGTCGACCGCGGCGGCGAGCACGGCGGCGACCGCCGGCCCGTCCAAGACCCGGGTGGCCGCGCCCACACCCTGCAACGCGGTGGCCGTGTGCTCGGCGGCCCGCAGCACATCGGTGTCGCGGCGCGCCCCGGTGGCGGTGTGCACGATGGTCACCGTTCGCCACAGCGGCTGCCGCTCCTGCTCCACGTCGAGGAGAAACTCGGCGTAGTCGGCGGCGGCGTCCGCCAACGCCGGATGAGGCAGCAGATCGGCGGCGTCGGCGATGCGCTGCGCATGCCCGGCCAGGTCCACCGGCTGGGTGGACACCACGATCTGCACCGGCGCGGTCAGACTGTTCAACCAGCGGGCGTAAGCGCCGACCAGCGCCGCCTGCTCCGCCGGCGTCCGCAAACCCAGGTTCACCGTGGTCACCGCGACCAGGGCGGCGCTGGTCCCGCCCAGGTCCACCACCCCGTTGGCGGCGATCGCCCGCGCCGGCAGCCGCAACATCGCCGGCGGCGTCAGGTCTCCCTCGACCCCGACCGGGCTCGGCGCCCACCGCGGCGCCTTCCCGCCGGGGGAGGGGACCTGCCGGCGCGGGGTGCGGGCGCCTCGGATCGCCGCGAGGAGCCACGCGTCTAGGCCCAGCCCGTCACGGCGACCCAACGCCAGGACCGTGGCGGCGCCGAGCAGCGGGATCAAGGCGGCAAGGAGGATCGGCATCGGCACATGGCCCAGCAGCGCCCGCCACAGCAGGTACGCCACCGCGGCAGCGGTGGCCAGGATGGCCACCTGCCGCGGGCTCAGCTGGTAGAGCAGACGATCCGGGGCCTCAATGTCCGCCGGAATACGAGCACGAAGATCAACATCAGGCATGGGAAACACCAATCTTTGGCATCGAAGGAGGTCAGCCCGGCCAGCCGGCTTCGCTGCTGTCGCGGCCGGCCGCCGGCCGAGGTGAAGGCCGCGGTCGTGACCGGGTAGTGGCTGCGGCACGTGCTGCCGCTGAGGTGCGGGTGGTCCGGGGTCCGTAGGTGGGCACCGACGGCCACCCCGTGCCGCTGGCCGTTCGCGCGGACTCCGGGACAGCAGAGAGCACCGGCGGCACGCGCGGGCCTGGCACCGACTCGGCCGGCCAGTTCCGAGACGCGCCGCTCGGCCAGCCGGTACCGGATTCGGTGTAGGCCCACCAGCGACGCCACCGCGGCATCCGCTGCGGCATCGCCGTCGCCGGAGTCCGCCCCGCCGGCACCCTCCGCACCCCGGCCCCGGCCCCGGGCTGGGCCTGGGACGGCCGGACAGGCGTCGACGCCGCAGCAGTTCGCGGCGGACGACGCGCCACCGGACCGGGCCCCGCACCACTGCGAACCCCAGCCGGCTGCGGCAGCGGCACTCCGCCGGAACGGGCAGCCAGATTCCCGGCACGGCGTGCCCGGCCGACGGCGGCTCCCGCCGCAGCACGCCCCGCGCCACCCCACAAGCCCCCGGTGAGCGCGCGGCCGAGTTGCTGAACGATGGCGACCCGCACGAACGCGCCGACCACGCTGCGGGACTGCCCACCCGTGACGTACCGGCGCACCAGACCCGGGATTCGCGTCACCGCGAGCAGCAGGCAGCAGACGATGAACAGGTTGAGCGTGCCCGTCGGATCGTTCGGCAGACCCAGGGCCGGCAGATTCGCCGTCGGGCTGACGAACACCGTCAACCCGGCGTGCAGCGCGATGCCCTGACCGCCGACCGTGGCGAACACGCCGAGGAACGCCCGCCACCACAACGTCGCTACCGGCTCGGTCCACGGCGTGGCATGGCAGGACAGCGCCGCAGGTGCGAGACCAACGAGGATCACCAGCATGCCCAGCCGCAGCACCCAACCGACCATGATCATGGCGGCGAGCACGGCGATGACCACGCCGATCACGAGGGTGAGCAGGGCGTTGGCCGGATTGGTCAACGCGTCGACGATCGTGCGACGCAACTGGTCCAGCGAGCCATCGGTGGTGACCGACTCACCGATGAGCGCCTGGATCAGCGCGTTACCCAGCGCGATGAGTTCCCGGCACATCGGCATCGCGAAGTTCGCGCCGATGATGCCGATCAGCAGGCGCGGCGCGAGTTCCGCGACGCCGTAGCGGGCCTGGACGCTGTCGCGGGCCATGACCACCACACCGCAGGCGACGATCGCCACCATGTAGCAGGTGTTGGCGATGACCAGTGCGCGGGTGCTGATCGTCTGGACCTGCGGCAGGGCGGTCACGTCCGGCACGACGAGGAACGCCCAGGACAGCAACCTCCACAGGGCGTCGATGGCGTCCGCGACCCGTGCCGCGATCCATTCCAGGATCCTGTCCAGCACCGCCGCGATGGTGAACGGGTTGTACATCAGTTCGTCCCGAGGATGCCGCGCAGGATGCTCATCAGCACCGGCGCGAGCACCGCCAGGCCGTAGCCGGTTGCGGCGCCCTTCAGCGCGCCCTTGGCCTTCTCCACCTGACCGGGGTCACCGCCGGCCATCAGATACAGGGCACCGCCGTAGGTGAGGAACAGCGTGGCGACGCCGACGAGGATGCCGACGATCCAGGCGATGAGGTTGTTGATGACGGTGTCCAGGCTGTTGACCGCCAGCAGTTCTGGCGGCCCAGCCTGAGCCGCACCGGCCGTGCCGGCGACAACGGCGGCGACGATCACGGTGGACAGGAACAGACGGGACAGGACACGGCGCATCTGGTCTTCACCTCCCACCCCGCCAGGCGGCGGGGCATGCGCGAAAGCCGATAGGGAGGCGCCGCCCGCACGGGCGGAGACCGTGGAAGCACTCTCCTTCCACAACCTGGTTCGGAAATTGTGGTGAGCACGGGCCGACGCCGGGCCGAGTCACCACCCACACCGGGCGGCGCCTAAGACCGTCCGCAAACCCGGCTGGGGTGCCGGGGTGGATCGGTCTTGTGACCGCCAAAAGCCGCTGTTGGCCGCGAACTGCGGGGACCTGGCACCCAACAGCGGCCAACGGCTACCCAACTGTTGGTGCGTCTCCTCGGGACCGGGACATGCCTTGGACTCGGTGGACTTGCGCACGTGCGCCTGCCTTCGCCTTCGCGCAGCGACCTTCTCCGACTGCAGCGGTCCTGTGCAGAGGTTGCTGATGGTGGTGGAGGATCTGTGGTGGTGGCGGTGCTGCGTTTCGGCGATCCGGGGACACACACTGTGTACATGGCCCATCACGACAAGTGGGTGCCTGAGCACCTGCTGATCACCGTCGAGCAGCAGGACGATCCCGTGTCGGCGGTGTCCGAGGACGATGCCCGACGCCGCTCGGTCGCCTATCCCACACTGATGTGGAGCGCGCCGGTCTTCGGCTGTGCCGAGGAGGTCGACGGCCGGTGGCGGATCGTGCGACTTGACGCCGACGAGCCGCAGCATGCCCGCGACAGCCTCGCGTCGCACTTCCGAAAACTGTTCAGCGAGACGCCGCCGACCGCCGAGAACGCGGCCGCGCGGGCCGCGTACGAGACGGCGTACGAGATCCTCGACTGGGAGCCGGTCAACGAGCTGACCGTCAGTGGCCGTCGTTACCGGATCATCCGGGCGCAGCCGTTCATCCGGATGGGACCGGACGGACCGGAGCCGCCCCGGCCCACCGACGCCGACCCGTACCCGCCGGGCGAGGCGGAGCGGACCACGTCGCCGATGGGCGGATTCGTCATCGACCCGGCCGCTGGCACCGGGCTCACCGACGCCCTCGTGCGGATGGAACTGGTCTCGGCGTCCTACCCGGCGACGTCCTTCCCCGCCGACGTGTACGCCGACTCTTGCCGGGCGCTGGTGACGCACCCGAACGTGGTGCTGCTCCCGGTCGGCTTCACCGTCGGGGAACACGTCGACGGCAAGTGGCGACCCCGGTCGTTCACCACGTACCCGACGCCGCAGGCCGCCCGTGACGCGAAGTCCTTCGCCATCGCCGACATTCCACGCGACGCCAACACCCCGATCGAAGAGTTCATGGCGGCTTACGCGCACGCCCGCGCGGCACACCGTCCGCCACGCACCGACGACTTCGAGGTGGGTGGTGTGCGGTGCCGGGTGACCCGGGTCGAAACCTTCATCCGGTACGGCCCGGACGGTCCGGAAGGACCCCGCCCCTCAGACCACGACCCGCTGCCACCGCCGGCCAGTCAGGTCGAACAACTCCGCGCGCAGGGCCTGATGCCCGAACCAGACTGACCCGAACACGGCAGCAATTCGACGGCAGGTACACCGTACGTCCGCCGTGCACCGCGGGCGGCGCCCGTCACGCCCTGCGGCCCGTCTGCCGTGACGGTTGACGTCTCCAACCCGACGTCGAGGTCGGCCCTGTCGTTGACCTTGCTGCTACCAGGGGACGACGGTGTAGTTCTTGAGTAGGACGCCGTGTAGTGGGGTGCCGGTTTCGCCGTTGATGATGGGGTGGTAGATGCGGGCTGCGGCGTCGGTGACGTCCAGTGGTGGTTGCCAGCCGGTGGCGGCGCGGTGGGCTTTGATGGTGGTGGGGTTCTCGTCGGTGATCCAGCCGGTGTCGACGGCGCACATATGGACGTGGCGGCGGGCGAGGTCGGGTGCGCCGACGCGGGTGAGCATGTTGAGGGCGGCTTTGCTGATGCTGGTGTGGGGGTGTCGGGTGGGGCCGGTGCTGTCTTCGGAGAACCAGCCTTCGCGGCCGGTCACGTTGATCACGTACCGGTTCTCGGATCCGGGTGCGGTCAGGGCGGGGCGGAGCCGGTCGAGCAGGAGGAACGGTGCGACGACGTTGACGAGTTGTACTTCGAGTAGTTCGACGGGGTCGATCTGGCCGATGGTGGCGGTCCAGGAGTTCGTGGTGCCGGGGACGACGAGCGCGCCGGTGGCGTCGATGATGGAGGTCAGCTCGTGGCGGGGTGTTTCCGGGAGCGCGGCGAGCCGCATGCTCCAGTCGGGTGGTGCGGCGCCGGGTCGGAATCCGGTCGCGGATTCGATGGCGACTGCGGTGGGTGCGGCGTGCAGCTCTGCGGCGATGAGCGGCTGGTAGGCCCAGTCCGGCCGGCGTACGGTCTGGGCGGCGTTGTTGATGAGGATGTCGAGTCGGGGTGCGTCGTCGGCCAGTCGTTGGGCGACGTCGAGGACCTGGCGGGGGTCGCGTAGGTCTGCGCCGATGACGCGCAGCGAGGCGAGCCAGTCGGTGGCGTCGGGTTGGTGGGCGTAGCGGCGGGCGGCGTCGGCGGGGAATCGGGTCACGATGGTGACGGTGGCGCCGTCGCGGAGTAGTTTCAGCGCGGTCTGGTAGCCGATTTTGACCCGGCCTCCGGTGACCACGGCGCGGCGGCCGGTCAGGTCGGTGCGGGCGTGCCGGTGTCGCCGGTGCAGGTCCGCGCAGGCGGGGCAGAGCGCGTGGTAGAAGGCGTCGACGCTGCGGAACCGGTCGCGGCAGGCGTAGCAGCGACGGTCCCGCCGGGTACGTCCGACACCGTCCGGGTCGGGCAGCTCGGTGGGTTCAGCGACCGGTACGCCTTCGGCGCGGTCTACGGCGGCGGTGGCGGCGTCGGCGACCACGGCCCGGTCAGCGGCGGCGGTCTTGCGCCGTCGATCAGCGCGGCGTTGGCGCTGCGCGTCCTTGAGTAGCCCGTCGACGGCGCGTTGGACTCGTTGCCGGATCGGGTCGTCGACGGGCATGGCGCGGATCTCGCCGAGCACCCGAAGGGTTTGCTCGACCTCGGCGCTGTTCATCGTTCCTCACCAACCGGTCGACGTGGACGGACCGGATTCGAACCGGTGTCCTCCGCCTTGAGAGGGCGGCGCGTCGACCTCTGCGCTACCGACCACGCGACGGGGGTGGGGCCCGACCGGACTCGAACCGGCATCCTCCGCCACGCTATGGCGGCGCGACTACCTCTGCGCTACGGGCCCCACCACGACGCATCGTAGCGACGCCGATCACCGTGCCGCCAACCGTTTACGCCTGCATGGTGTTGACCTCGACCGGCGCGGCCCGTGCTTCGACGTGCCGCCATTGCGTGACCGAGGCCCGCCCGGCGGTGTCCGAGAGTTCGAGGACGGCGAGGGTGATTAGGATCCCGGTAGGCGACGGGGGTGCCCGTCGGTGACGGCGAGGATCTCGGCGACGGCGTCGCGCCAGTGCATCGACTGGCGTTCGGTGCCGAAGTGGAGGTGTTCGGCGCAGAACCAGTAGGCGTTTTCCGGGTGGCCGACCCAGCCGACGGCTGCTCGTGCTTCGAGTCCTGCTCTCTCGTGGTCGTTGACGGCGAAGTTCACCACGGTGAATTGGGTAGCGCTGTCGGTTGATCCACAGACGAGGCACAGCGGTGGCTTCATGAAAGCAAGTGTCGCAGCTTCGATCCGCATCTCTGCACCAGGTTTCCGAGGGATAGGCGCTCTACTGGTGTAGGTTCGCGCCAGCGTTGTCGCTGGCGGTTGCCCTGATCAGGGACGGCGTGATCGGTTTCGCGGTCACGTCGCTGGGTTCTTCTGAAGGTTGCGTCGCTTACCGCGTCTTCCGGCCGGGACAGCATCGATCGGCGAGAGGTGGTTGGATCGGAGCTTGTTGAAGCCGCTGCTGGACGCGGGATACCGGCTGTAGGCCCGTCGTATCCGTGACCAGCTTGTTGCCGTGGACCTGCCGCACGATGCGGCAGTGGTGGCGGAGCCTTGCGGCCCGCCGGGGGATGCCGAATCGGATCAGGTTCCGGCGGACGGTTTCGGGGGTGAGTGCGAGGTCGGCGGCGATGTCGCTGGCGGAGTGCTGCCGTACTTCGCTCTACTCGCGCAGCCAGCCGCGGTAGCCGAGCAGCGCCAGCGCTGAATGGTCGGGTCGGCGTAGGCAGCCACGGCAGCGCGGCGATCCGACGGCTGCCAGGAGCGAAGCAGCAGATCGTTCGCGTGGATCTCAGGCTGCGCCAGCGCCGCCATAGGGCTCGCCCTTCGACGGCCGGCGGCCGGCACATGGCTCGGCCGTTGCTGCTCTGGACGACATCATCACCGAGAGGGCCTGTGCCGCATTCCCGGGTGGGCCTATTCCCCGGGCCATGCCCTCAGCGTGGTCCGATGGATGGGTTTGGCGGGATGTGGCCGTAGCCGCACGTGGGCGAGTTCGCCCTTGCGGATGGCGTTGATCAGGCGCTTTTCGGCCTGGTCGCGCCAGTGCGAGGCGAGTTGGCCCTGGATGCCGCGGCGGGCAGCGGCGACCTGGACGGTGACGCCTTCAAGTCTGGTCTCGGCGATGATGTTCGCGTCGTCGGCGTCGATCACGCCGATGGCAACGGCCCGTGCCAGGACGAAGTCGGGGTGGTCCCACGGCTGTAGCGGTGTGCGGGGACCGGCGGGTTCGCTGTCGAGCGGGTCGGTGGTGACGTCGGCGTAGCGAATCTTGAGTCCGGCGCGTTCGGCGGCGTCGAGCATCCGCCCGAGAACGCGGCGCTGGTCGGCGTCGACGCGCTCCAGTAGTTGCTCCCAGAAGGTCTTGAGCATCTCCGCGTCGATGTCCTCGACGTCGCCGACGAAGCCGCGGGCGATGTTACCGGCCCGCCTGCGTAGGCCAGGCATGGCGATGCCGATCGCGCCGATGCCCCAGCCGGCGCCGTCACGGCGGGCCCGTACGACCAACTCCCGCCACACCGTGTCGCGGACCTGCGGTGCGGTGTCGCGGTTCAGCAGAAAGGCCTTCAGTTCGTCGAGGGCCATGAGCCGCTGAGGGCAACCGGGGATGCCGCGGCCGTCGAAGGCGATCAGCACGGGCCGGCGGACGAGGAGATCGAAGGCGCGTTGGTGGGCGTCGAGCGGCGACACGCGGATGGAGGTAGAAGGCATGAACCTCTCCCGAGGGCTCCGAAGCGCCGTACCGACTGGCACGGCCAGGCTCATCCACTCACACCCACCCAACAGCAATCGGAGTTCGCCGATGGACGGTGAGCGGTGGGTGTATCGGGTACGGGCGTGTTGGGTACAGGTCGGGGCCTTGACCGCCCGACGGTCCGGCGCAGCTCACGACGAGCCGGAGTTCACGCGCGTGCACAGCGTCGGCTGTTGGTGCAGTTCAACGCCCTGTTGGCTGCTGTTGGCCAAGTTCCTAGCCAACAGCAGCAGCAGCCGGGCTTCGTGCTGTCTCGCCGAGTGCAGACGGCCGACCAGACAAAGCCCAGCGCCAAGAGCTCGGCCTGCCACCTGACGGTCTCGCCGGCAGAGTCGACCCTGCCGATCGGCTAAATGCCGAACGCGGGGCGGGGCATCGCCTGTTGGGCGGCTTGTCTCACGCCGTTGGGTGGTGCCAGGCCGCTGTTGGGCTGAACCAGCCCGGACTCTGGGCAAGACGTTGGGTTGAGCGGCCTTGACCCAGCGGGGCGGCCCGTTGGCCAACGTCCTGCCGGCCCGCGTCGCTGTTGGGTGCTGTTGGCCGGGAGAGCCGGGCGGCCCCCCGCACATCGGGGCCTGGTTGCCCTATTGGGAGTCGTGAGCACGGGCCAGCCGGTGGAAGCCACCCGCCGATGACCGAACCCTTCGCAACACCCGCACACCCCGGCGAGTCGCCTCAGCCGCGACGCGGCGAACAAGCGAGTCGCGACACGCCCCTGCCCGATGGGGTCGCGTACCGCGACTTCCTTCGGGTGGACCTCACCGACGGCCCGCCGGTGCCGA
The DNA here is from genome assembly GCF_027497175.1 of Verrucosispora sp. WMMD573. NCBI lineage: Bacteria > Bacillati > Actinomycetota > Actinomycetes > Micromonosporales > Micromonosporaceae > Micromonospora > Verrucosispora sp. WMMD573. The sequence continues at coordinate 3,876,370 of NZ_CP114901.1, forward strand.
TCTCGATCTGGCGTGCTGTCGGCACGGAACGCGACAACGAGGAAACGATCCACCAGCAGTTGGCGCGGCGGGTCGTTGTGACCTACAGCCGCCGCGACGGGACTGTGGTCGACTTCGACGGCGACCCCGGCCTGCGGGAAGCAGCTGCAGCGACCAGCCGCCTGTACCTGCCGGTGACTCAGCCCGCCGACCTCGCCGACATCGACGCCGTCCAGGTGGACCTGGTCGTGCTGCGGTGGCCTCGACCACACTCGGTGGTCGAGGCTGTGGCGGACCTGTTTCGTGCATTCCGCCTGGTGGTCACCCCGGACGGCTTCGCCGTGCTCATCGTCGACCCGACCCAGGACGGCGGCAGCAACCCCGAACAGAGCCGCCGGTTGATCCCCGAAGCCCGCTCGGGCGGCATGCGCTACCTGCAACGCATCATCGTGATCACCGTCCCCACTGCTGTCACCAGCGGCGACACCGCGCCCGCCGACGACACCACCTCCGGGGATACGGCGACCGGACGCCCTGTGCGCGTCGATGTCCTCGTGTTCGTGGTGGCGGGTGGCCGCCGTGGCTGACGGGCAGCCCATCGCGTCGTTGATGTCGGTACCGCAGCGGTCGGTGTGGCTGCTCGGGCAACGCCCGGTCGACGCCCAACGGCGCGGGAAGTACGTCCCCGGCTCGGCCGCGCATCCGCAACGGATGTGGCCCGACCTGGCCACCGCCGCGATCATCCGATACAGCCAGCCTGGAAACCTGATCCTCGACCCCATGGCAGGTGTCGGCACCACGCTTATCGAAGCGGTGGCGGCGGCTCGCGACACGATCGGGATCGAGTACGAGCCGAACTGGGTACGGCTGGCCCAAGCGAACCTGCACCGCGCGAACCAGGCCGGCGGCACCGGTCAGGGCACGGCCCTGGCCGGCGACGCGACCGCCCTGTCAGACGTGCTGCCGTCCGCGCTGCGGGGACGTGTCGCGCTGGTGGTGACCTCACCACCGCACGGACGCCCCCTGCAGGGCCGTGTCGCGAACCGCACCCGCCGTGTCGACCTCGCCGCCGGCCTGACCGCCGTACTCACCGGCTGTCTGCCGCTGCTGCGACCGGACGCCACCGTCGTGGTCACCCTCCGCCGCCACCCCAACCACCCGCCGGTCGACCCGCCGGACGCGATCCCCGCCGCCGGCGCCGGAGCTGGTCTGACGCTCATCGAGCACAACATCGGCGTGCTCGCCGACGCCCACGACGGCCAACTCGTCCCCACGTCGCCCTCCAGCCCGCCCGCAACGACCGCCCCGCGGCGCGACGGCTCTTCCCTTCACACGAGCGCCTACGAGGACATCTACGTCTTCCGGCACCAGCCGACCACAGACCTGGTGGCACCCGACCAACACGGAGTGCGCCCATAATCGCCAGCCCGCACCGCCGTCCGACCCGCCCCCGCGTACGCCCGATCAGCTACCGACAGGCCAGAGACTTCATCACCACCCACCACCAGCACCTCACCGCACCGCAGGGCCACACGTTCTCCCTCGGCCTGACCAACCACGCCGGCGACCTGCTCGGAGTCGCGGTGGTCGGCCGACCCCTCGCCCGTCACCTCGACGACGGACTCACCGCCGAGATCACCCGCCTGGCCACCGACGGATCCCGCAACGCCTGCTCCATCCTGCTGGCCGCCGCCTGGCGCGTCGCCCGACACATGGGCTACCAGCGGATGATCACCTACACCCGCGCCGGCGAACCCGGCACCAGCCTCCGCGCCGCCGGCTGGACCACCGTCGCAGACCTGCCCGCCACCCCCGGCCGGGACCGGCCAAGCCCACCCCGAACGTCACACGGCGCCGACCACATCGCCCGCACCCGCTGGCAGGTGACCACCCCCGACTGGACCCACAAACCCCGAAGAGCGCGCCGGCCACGAAGGCGGAGGGAAACCGGATGACCAGCCCCACACCGACCCGTTCGACCGGACCCCGTAGCATCCGTCCGACCCGAGAGCCATCGAAGATGGTGGCCGCAAGCGGACCGAACAACGCGTCGCTGGACCGCAGGATCGCTCACGATGGCGGCCTCAATCAGAGGGGGAGGCGCGGTGCACCGCGCAGATTGTCGTCCACTCTGACCTGCGCTCGGCGCTGCCACGTCCCGCTGGGTCTTCCCGGCCCCTGGGGTCGAGGGGCGCCGGCATCATGAAGATGGATCTTCCAAAGCTGGTGGTGGGTCTCTCGCCGGCATGGTCAGCGTTCCTCACGGACTGGGACCGATCGCTGAGGTCCGGGAACTACCCGGCGACAACTCGCTACAACTACCTGCTGGCCGCAGCCCAACTGGGCCGATATCTAACCGCCCACACCTCCCAACCCGACGGCAGCAAGGCGGCCCACACGCCAACAGCAGTGAACCGACGCCACCTTGAGGAGTTTCAGGCGTGGATGCTGCAGACCCGGTCGGCGTCGACCGCCCTGAACAAGCACAAGGCTCTACAGCAGTTCTTCAAGTGGCTGGCACTGGATGAGGAGGAGATCGACCAGTCTCCGATGCTGCGTGTGCGGCAACCGAAGACGCCGGTCAAGCTGGTCCCAATCATCCGCGATGAGGACACCAAGAAGCTACTCGACCACTGCAAAGGCAAGGACTTCGTGCAGGTCCGCGACGAGGCGATCATCCGGACGCTGGCCAACACCGGAGCTCGCCTGTCCGAGGTAGCGAATCTCCAGCTCAGCGACGTCGACCTGTCGCTCGACACCGTGCACTACCACGGCAAGGGCGCCAAAGACCGACGAGTCAGACTAGGGCCCAAGACCGCCCGAGCGATCAGCCGCTACCTACGCGCCCGCAGCAGCCACCGCGCCGTCGGCCTGCCCGACCTGTGGATCGCCGTACGCGGCACACGGCCGCTGGCCGCCAACGGCATCAAACTCATGCTCAAACGCCGCGGCCAACGTGCCGGAGTCAAGGGTGTACACGCTCACCGGTGGCGGCACACCTACGCACACGAGTGGAAGTTGGCCGGGGGAGACACCGGCGACCTGATGCTGCTACTCGGCTGGACCTCCGACGACATGCCCCGCCACTACGGAGCCAGCGCAGCCGCCGAGAGAGCTCAGCACGTGCAGGCACGGATGGGGATCGGTGAACGTGTCTGACCGCGATGACGTCCGGCAGTCCGGAGCCGGGGAAGGGCGGCGGCCGGCTGGCCTGACGCCAGAGCAACGTCGCCGTCGAGCACGCATCGCCGCGCACGTCTCCTGGGCCAACACCGCCGACCGCGCCGCCAGAACCGCAGCCGGCACCAGAGCCTTCCTTGACCGGTTCGAACGCCAGGTCGATCCCGACGGCACTCTTCCCGTTGAGGTCCGTAACACCATGGCGCAGCACGCGCGGAAGGCGTACATGCTGCAGCTGGCTGAGCAATCAGCAGCAGCGAGGAAGCGCCGAGGTCACGGGAGTGCTCGGACGAGCTGATTGCATTACCGCAGAGCCGGCCGGCGAAAATCCACGAGTGGTCGCACGGCCGGATCGTGTACCGCCGGATGGTGTAGAGGCTGAACCGCTACCGCGTGACCGGGGCCGCGGCGCGGCCGAGAGGCGATGTCGATCCGACAACCACGCTTCCAAACTGGCCTGCTGCGTTTGCCTAAGCTTACGAAACAAAAGTGGCCAGTTTCGTATCCGCGCGCGCAACGTGTTCGTAGGCGTTCCTAGTGTCGACCCCAATGGATCGCAGGGAGAGGAGGTCGGCGATGGTGGACTGGCTGGCATGGGTGATCGAGGACTGGCCACAGTCCTACCTGTTCATGGCCATCGGCGTGCTGGTGGTGTTCGTCGGTTGGGTGATCATGAGTGAGCGGCGCACAAGGCATCTGGTCCAGTTGATCCCCGCATGGCGGACCGGTCGCCGATGACCGGGCGACCTAGCCTCGACGGTGGGGAGGTCAGGAAACCAGTCGCGAAGCGGCGGTGGATGACTCGCTCGGAGGTGGCGCAGGCGGCTGGGGTGAAGGAGCAGGCAGTCAGCCTGTGGGCCAGCCGACGCCCTCAGTCCTTTCCCCAGCCGATCAGGGACGGTCGCCAGCTGTGTTACCAGGTCGATGCAGTGGCCGAATGGTTGGACGGGCGCAAGATCCATCAGAAGGCCTGGCGTGCGGATGATCGCCGTGGCACGACCTACGGTCAGCGCTTCCGTTATGCAATGGGTTCGACAGCGGACAGTCGGGTGGTATGAAGGGTGAGGCAGTGGCCAGTAGCGATTTCGCCGAAGAGTCGGACATCTCCCGGATGGTCGACCGTCGGATGGCGCTCACCCGGGAGTGGGACGCGCTGGTTGAACAGGTGCGGAAACTGCCGGGTTTCGAGGACTTCCTTAAGCCGCCGCCCCTGGAGAAGCTGCTGCCTGCCGCAGAACACGGCCCGGTCGCCATGATCAACGTCAGTCGGTGGCGGTGTGACGCGCTGCTGGTATTGGACGGTGGCGTGCGGGTCCGTGAGCTGCCCGACCTCCGCGCGATTGAGGTGGAGGAAAAGACCAGGGCATACCTTACCGTTCTGGACATGGTCAGCCAACGCTGGAGGGCCTGGTGGCAGGCGAAACAGGGCGTCGGTGACCTGGGGCAGGCCGAGCAGGAACTCTCGGCAGCAGAGGATCGTGCGGAGAAAATGCTCCGGGCCATCCTACGATGGCTGTGGCGGACGGTTGCCGAACCCGTCCTCGACGAACTGGGCTTCACAGCGACACCTGATGGTGACGAGTCAACCTGGCCACGCCTGTGGTGGTGCCCCACCGGCCTGCTCACCATGCTCCCGCTGCACGCCGCCGGCGATCACCTCACTGACGGGACGCACCGGCCCACCGTTCTCGACCGGGTGGTGTCGTCGTACACGCCGACGCTGCGTGCGTTGATGCAGGCCCGGGAGCCGCTGCCCGAGGATAGGACGCCCGAACTGCTGATCGTGACCGTGCCGCAGGTCGGTGACGAGCCGCCCCTACCGGAAGCCGCCGCCGAGCGCGCCATGCTGCAACGCCGGTTCCCCGGCCGGCACCGCGTCCTCGACGGGCCGGAGGCGACGGTCGACGAGGTGGCGCGGCTGCTGCCCACGTACCGATGGGCCCACCTGAGCTGCCACGGCAACCAGTTGCTCGACGACCCGTCACAGGGCGGCCTGCGACTCGCCGACGACGTTCTGACCGTCGCACGGCTCAGCGCCGAGCAACACCAGGGCGACTTTGCTTTCCTATCCGCCTGCAAGACCGCGACCGGCGGCCTTGGCCTCGCCGACGAGGCAATCACACTGGCTGCGGCACTGCACTACACCGGCTACCGGCACGTCATCGGCACGCTGTGGACGGTCAACTCCTCAGTCGCGGCTGAGGTAGCTACCGCCGTCTACAACCCCCAGGACGAACCGTTCGACCCAGCTGGCTCGGTTCTTCGCCTGCATACCGTGCTACGTCGGTTGAGGGAGACGGAGCGGTTGAGCGTGTGGACGCCGTTCATCCACCTCGGGCCGTGAGCCGGCCGGTCTCCACGGACAGTTCCCGGAGCAACTCTAACAGTGTGGAATGGGCCCGGCGGTCGTGGTCGCCGTGGTGCAGCAGGGCGGCGACCACGTCCCGCGCCAGGTTCCGGTCGGACCAGACGGTCGCCCAGTGGACGACGGCGTGTCGAGCGGCGGCGTGCAGTCGTGGCTCGGCGCCGTCGAGCCCGCGCAGTACCACCTCGGCGTCACCCAGAAAGGCGAGCCCGATCAGCCTGCCGGTGACGTCACTGGGATGGGCACCGGTCAGGTCCATCCCCCTGATCTGTTCGGTCGCCGCCGCCGCCGTGCTGCCCGGGTGCCGTCGGGCCAAATAGCCTGCGGCGGACAGGACCTCGGAGCGAGCGGTGAGGGTGAGCACCCCGTGGACCGGGTGGGAGACCATCCGCGTCAGTTCCGCCAGCGTCGGGAGCGTCAGCAGGTCGGCCGCCAGGCTCAGGCCCTCCGCGAGGCCGGTGGCCGCCGCCGCCCGCAGGTACGCCACCACGTCCCATGTGGGAGCGGTGTGAGGCCGAAGCGCCCGCAGCGAATCACGGGCCACCTCGCTCAATGGCCAAACCCGTGGTGGGGCGGCGTCCAACAGGAAGGAGGCCGATGCGAGGGTGGCGACGGCCAGCACCCGATCGTTGGCGTCGTCGGAGCGCAACAGGGTCTCCACGGTGGCAGCGTCCGGGCTGCAACGGGCCAGCGCGACCCGGATCGGCCAGCGGAGCCGGTCGGGGCTGTCAGCGGCCGTCAGCGTGACGTGCACCTGCTCGGCGAGGTGCGCGCCAGCGACTGGATTCATTTGCCTGGCCGCGGTCAGGAGCCGGGCCAGGGTCTCGTTCTGCCGAGGGCTGCGTGCGCTGAGGGCGGTCAGCGACCCGACGGCGGTCACCAGACCGGCTAGGTCCTGCGGTAGCGGGGTCTCCGACTCCGGTCGGCCCGTGGGACCGGTCGGAAACTGTGCGAGCATGTCAGCGGCGTACGGGCCGATCTCGAAGTCCCAGCGGTGAGCGAGCAGCACGTCGCGGTCCTGGCGCAGCGGTGAAATCAGCAGGAACTCGCGTTCCCGCTGAGCGGCGTCGTAGGTGGCGTTTGTCGTCAGTCGCGGCAGCACCTGTGAGAGCCGGTCCATCCGGCGTCGGGCTGCGGCGGTGTACTCCCGGTGCACGCGTCGAGGTAATGCTGCGCCGAGACGGCGAAGAGCATCGTGTGCGGCTTGGTGATAGTGCCAGGGTGACTGGACGCTGCAGTGCTCGGCGATGACGGCGACCAGGTGGACCGCGTTGTATCGGACAGCGAGATCCACTGCGGCTGTGCGCAGTCGCGCCGGCTGCGGCTCGTCGCCAAGCAGATGGGCGGCGAGTCGCACCGGCTCGTCGCTCGACGCTGGCTCGTCGCTCACCAGCGGTCGTATGGCAGCCGACCGCGCTGCCGGGGAGAGGCGGTTGTCGCGAACGACGCCGCAGAGGGCCCTGATCCCCGCTTCGCCGAGGGCGTACAGGGCCTCCGCAGCGACCTGCTGTGCGAACCGAGCGGCTCGTACATTTCGCAGTGCGGCGACCTGCTCCGCGATGAAGCCGGGGTCCTCCGGAGCGATCATCGCCAGAAGTCGAGCGGCGAACCGCGGATCGGTGTGACGGGCGATCTGCGTCAAGGTAGCGGCCAGGTCCGCCGCGCCGCGCCGGGCCGCAGCCAGCCGCAGTGGCTCCTGCCAGGACAGACGCAGCGCACGGTCGGGCAGCGCCGCAGGTTCTCGGCCAGCGGCGCGGGCCGCGAACCAGTCCCGGTGAGCCAGCCGGGCGAAGGACAGCATTCCCGCTTGCGACTCCAGCACTTGCTCATGGAGCAGACGGTCGCGAGCCGCACGCCACCCGGCCGGATCGGCTGCGAACAGCACCTCGGCGGCAGCCTCGGTGCTCTGCTCGACATCGCGGTCTACCAGGTCTGCGGCCAGAATCTCCGCGACCCGGACGGTCTGCTGGTCGTCGAGGCGAGCGAAAGCAGCGTCGAGCAGGTCGGCCAGGCTCGGTCGGACCTTCGGGCGTAACTGCCGGGCCAGTAGCGTGACGCCTTCCGCAGTTCTGAAGACCTCGTCAATCCGTGGTGTTCCGCGCCCGGCGAGGACGTCCCGTAGAGCTGTCATGGGGATCCCGCGGCGAATGGCCGATTCGGCGAGGAACGGCACCGCCTGTTCCGGAGTCGGATGTTGCAGTCGGTACACCGAAAAGTCCGCACCGAAGCCCTCGGCGGACCGGCTGGTGACCAGTAGCGGCAGACGGGGGTGGTTGCGTCGCAGCGCGACGACGCGATCGAGCAGGCCCGTCGGCGTGCCGCCATCGACGATGAGATGCAGGCATCCCGCGTCCATCAGGTCTTCGATCGAAACGGCGTCCTGAACCGGAGCATGCCGGGCAAGGGCCTCGGCCACCGTGACACCGGGTTCGAGCAGGTCGGCGGCGGAGACGAGCACCGGGAGCCGATGCCGGCCCGGATCCCGCACGGTTTCGCGGTTGGTGGCGACGGCCATCAACCGGTTCGCCATCTCCTGGGCCACGGTGCTCTTGCCGGTGCCCGCAGCGCCGATGAGCGCCGCGCAACTCGTGCCGGTCAGAACCTCGACCGCTGCCGTAGGTGGCTCGTTGTCCCTGATCACGGAAAGCTCCATGAACGGTGCCAACACAGCGGGATTTCTTGCCTGGTAAACGGCGCCCGACAGGCTGTTGGCCGCGGCGGCGAGGGTGCCTTCGAACCCAGCGAGCCCCCGTCCGTCGATTTCTCGAGTCAGGCTGCCGAGCAGCCTCGTCGCGCAACGAGGCGTCTGGTACGCGGCTGACGCCACCATCTCGATAGCGGCGTTGAGCATCGAGGCGGTCCAGAACCGGAACGGGGCCACCGGCTCCACCCACTCACCCGCCACCACGGCGGTGGCAACGGAGGCCGCCCAACGGGTGGCGGACTGCTGCCCGTCCGACCACTTGAAGGTGCGATGGGCGGCCAGCACGAGGTGGCGACTGTAGTCGACGAGCCAGCGGTCGCGGCTGCCCTCGGGGTAGCAGCGGTACGCGTGGCGACGGAGCCGAAGCAGCACGGCACAAATCGGGGCCAGACCAGGCTGCGAGAGAGTGAGCCCGGGGATCGAACCAAGGCCGGACGGGGCGTCGGCACCGGACGCCGGTAGCAGGGCGGCAGCCGTGGTGACCAGTCGTTGCACGGTGACCAGGTCGGCGAGCGAAGGATCACCTCCGATGGCCCGCATCAGGTTGATCTCCAGCCACGCGAAGTCGGCGAGCAGCTGCTTTTCTTTCTGTACGCCGACGCTGCGGGCGTAATCGATAAGGTACGGATCAGCGTTGACCAGCAGCACGTTGCCAGCATTCAGGTCCCCGTGCACCCGGGTGCCCCGCACCGGGCGACAGGACACTTCCAGGGCTTCCCGCAGCGCCGAGAACGGGTGCGGGGCCTGCATCTTCGGTGCCCGGATCGTCTCGCCATTCTCGATGAGGCCGGGTAGGGCGTCCAGCACCCGGGACATGACCACACCCCGGCGGACGCTGGCGACCTTGCCGTGCACCTCGACAGTGCCTGGAGGGAACGGCATGTCCAGGGGCATCCCGCGAAGCTCAACGGTAGCGAACCTGATCCGGCCGATGAAGCGGCTGTTCCGCTGGCTCAGTTCGACGCCGTCAACCCGTACCGGTTGGCCGACCAGGTTGTCGGCGGCTGGGGAACCGGAACCCGCCTTCCAGATCGTGCGTTCGGTAAGTCGGCGGGATGCCCGGTCTGCGGTGCCGCTACTCCAGACGTCGCCTGATGCATCGGCGAGGTGCGTGACCTCGAGAGTGAGGTCCGGCCCGAGGGTCGAGATCATGTCCTGCAGTGACGTCTCCGGATCAACGGCAACGGCCCCGGCATATAGCGAGGTCTCGGCCTGGGTGAACAGCTCCCCGATCGCCTCGCTGGCCCGGTACGCGGCCGTCTGATTACCCAGCGAGGCATCAGTGAACACGGCCTCGAGCGTCGTCACGGTGGCGTCCGGTCGGCCGGCGAACTGCCCGACATGACCGTAGACGACTGCCTCTCGGCCGTTGCTGGATGGAGGGCAGCCTGGATCGAGGGTGCTGTGTCGGATCGGCGTGCACATCCTGGTGGCGACCGGACGGATGACCGTCTCCCAGGCCTTTAGCTCAGCCTCAATTTCGGCGGCCGGTCCCACCTTGACCACCTCGATGAACGTCGACGCTCTGGACCGAACCTCGATCTGCAGCACCAGAGCTCCACCGGCGCCGGTGAACCGCTTGCTGACCAGGATCGCGACGTCCCCCGTGCCCCAGACGTCCGGAGGCAGACGCTGCAAGACCTCGTCGATTTCGTCCTCGTCGTCGGCCGTTATCACCCCAGGGGCGAAAGTGACGTACCTGGCCATCTCGCCCTACCCTCCGTCAATGCTGCCTGTCCGTGGAGAGGCGAGCCGCGCGCCACGTCATACAGTAGTCATGACGTCATGCGGGTGCCCAAGAAGCGAGAGTGCGAGTGTCGAACGAGGACAGATCCGGTGAGCCGCATCCGGTGCCGAGCGAGAGCTGGGCGATCATCTGCGACGAGTTCCCCGACCTGCGGCGTTGGGCGTACCGGACCGAGCAGGCAGATCGGTTCCACGAGCTGAGAAAACAGGACTGCGTGGACGAAGTACTCCTGGACTGGCAGGCATTCCGCGAAGAAATGCTGCAACGCGAACGCGACGAGCGGGACGTCGTCAAGGAGTCTTGGTCAGACGCCTACGAACGCATGATAAACGGCTCCGAAACCGGGCCGATCGGGCAGGCGGTCTACACATGCCCGACCCGCAGGTGCGCTCGGCGTGCTCACGCCGACGCTCCAGGCGAGCGACCGTGGTGCGACCTGTCCGATAGCCCGATGAACCCCAACTCCTGAGCCCAGACGAACTGGGTCGAGCGGTCCACAGCCCGTGCGACCTGTGGACCTGCCGGCATGGCCCAGGCACCGTTCGCGCGCTCGCCGGCGTCTGTCAGCTCAGCCCGGGGAGGTCCTGGTGAATCCGCCGATTTCCAAGCAGGAATGCCGACTGTGGGCTGATGAGGTGCGCACCACTCCGGCCATCCTCAATGTCGCTGGCATCAACCAGGACAATCTGCGTCTCTGCCGGATTGTGGCCGAGCGCGACGAGGCGGCCCACTAGCTCTGCGGCCTCAGGTGTATCGGTCACCGCGTCGTACACCTCGAATGAACGAAGGGTCGAGTACTGCTTGCCCGGTGTCGGCCGGGGTCTCTCCAAGACAGTGCGGACGAGCGCGAACCGCAGGTTCTCGGTCAGCGGCACCAACTCTGGATGCCCGACCTCGGCGAGTTCCTCGCGTAGTTCGCGGCGCAGGCACTCGGGCCCGGACTCTCGGTCGTCGCCTCGGCTATACCAACGGAGAAAGTCGATGCCGCTCCGAGACGGAACGAAACCGCGCAGATCATGCCGCATCGCCGCCACCCGCCCGGTCGAGCGCCTCTGGTCGACAAAACCGACGGCGTCTAGCGCCTTTCGGGCCCCGCTGCGGTACTTGACAACTCCTCCCGGCGGGCCGTACGCATGCGGCCGGATCGGGTTATGGAAGAGGACGTAGCTGTCGTCGTCCTTGACCCGGAGCAGGGCGGCAACCGACACACGTAGCCGCCCGGACGGGAACACAGTGGCCCTCAGCAGACCGAAATGCCCCCGATGCCGCCAAAGCAAGCCACCGAGGGCGATAAGAACAGTGGTGATCAAGCCGGCGACGATGTTGGCAAGCACACGACACCTCCGGGATCGGCGACCGGAGCCACGGACAACAACTTCGATGTTCTAGGGCAGCGTCAAGGTCCGTCAACACACGTGAAGGTCTAATAGTCCACCCCAGCAGCTGAACCAATCAGCGCCAGTGACACCCACGCCCGTCTACCGCCTCGGCGCTTGGAGCGCCGCCCGGTCCAGTACGTCGGTGCGGCGCAGAAGCTCGTCCAGCGCCGCGGCGGCTGTCGGATGCGCCGCTCGTAGCCGGGCGAGACTCCCCTGTAAATTGAGCTGGGCGGCAGCGAGCACCCCTCGGGCCTGCTCGAGGAATTCCACCGCTTGGGACAGCTCACCTTGACGGATCGCGGCTGCGGTGGCGTCCGTAGCGAGGTCCTTCAGCTCTCCGAGACCCAGCTCGCTGTCCCGACGCAACCGCGACCGCGCCGCCGTCGCGGGAAGCATGGTGACGGCCAGTCGGTATGCCGTCAGCGCGTCGGCGAAGCGACCGCGGCCGTACTGGGCCGCGCCGACACCACGGGCCACCTCTACTTCAACCATCGGATCACCGGTCACGACCTCCCCGGCGGCGCGAAAGGCGACGAGCGCCTCGGCGTAATCTCCTGCAGCCATCCGGAGACGACCGCGGGTCAGTAGCGCCAACGCCAACCGGGTGTCGTAGACGCCGGGGAACGCGGTGGCCAGAGACCGGTAGATGGCCACCGACTCCGCTGACACGGCCGCTGCTTCGTCATGGCGGGCGACAAGGCTGAAGCACGACGCGGCAGTGTCGAGGGCGATGGCAAGGTCGCCTCGGTACGGGCTCGGCTGCGTCCTCGCGAGCTTCCGGTAGAGCCGCACCGCCTCATCGACGACGGGGAGCGCCTGCGTGCCGCGGCCGAGATCGACCAGCCGATACGCCCAGTTGTTCAGACTGCTGGCAAGGTCCGCAGCGTGCTGCCGAGGCGACATCCGCACCAAGTCTCGGCGAACCCCGACAGCCTCCGCGATCACCTGTTCCGCTCCCACCGGCAACGCGGACTCCGCCAGCCGGTTGGACAGGTTGTTCAGGGCGGCTGCGAGCTGCGGCCGATGACGCCGATGCCGGGTCACACAGAATCGATAAATTTCTGTCGCTTCGTGCGCCGCGATGAGCGCCTCTGCTCGCCGACCTGCCTCCGACAGCCAGATGCTGAGATTGTTGAGCGATAGCGCGACGTCCGGAGTCGGTTCACCATCGGCGAGCTCCCGGAAGATGAGAACCGCCTCGCGAGCCGGCCCGAGGGCGTCAACTGGACGCGCGAGGTCACCCAAGCGATTCGACAGATTAGTGAGCAGGGCGGCCAGATCCTCGCGGTGCTCACGACAGAGGGCCGGGAGCCCTCGAAGAATGATCTCAGCCCGCTCCGCGGCAGCCAGCCCCTCCTGCCAGCGACCCTCCTCGGCGTAGCGGTTGGACAACTCGCTGAGCTCGCGGGCCTGAGCACGAGAACCGGCCGGAAGCGTGGCCACTACCCTTTCCGTGGCCGCCGCGTCACCCCAGGTCATCACACTTCAATATGCCGCTCGGAGCATCGAAGCACAATCCGCCGCTGCCCAGGTAGGCTGAGTGCCAGCCAATCGGGGTGATGCCGAGCATGTGTAGCCCTCGTCGAGACTCGATTTGGCACGATCCTGACCTGTTGACCGGACTCGACCGCAAGGATCCAGCGGCGGCGATTCTTCATACCAGCCTGCAGGATGCAGTGCGGCTCCTCGAATGCGGGCGGGCACTGCCGCTACGGAAAACGCTGCCGAGCCGGGGGAAGCTAGCCGCTCTGTCCCCGGTGCGCTCCAATATCCCCGCCGCCATGTACCGTCTCGGCGGGGCACTGGCCAGATGACCCCCGAGCAGCTATTCAACGCGGCGAGCGACGCCCGTGTGAGAGCTTCCCGCAGCCGTCGGCTGGCCGACTTTGACGAGGCCGTCGAGCTCAGCCGACGAGCTGTTGCCACGATCGGTGACCGGCACCAGGCGACGGCGCTGGCGGGACTCGCCGGGGCGCTCCAGGAGCGGTACCTGCGCACCAGCGAGGATACTGACCTGTACGACGCCATCGAGGCTGGCCGGGCAGCTGTGGCTGCAGGCGGTGATATGAGTGCGTGGATGAACCTCGCAGCCGCGCTGGCCCTGCGCTTCCGCCGTACCGAAACGCGCGTGGACGCCGACGCGGCGGTCGTGGCCGGTCACCAGGTACTGGTCAACATGCCTTCGGGCGACCCCGACTGGGCCACCGCGCTGTCCAACCAGGCACTGCTGCTGACCGAGGTGCATCGTCGTTTCGGCACCGGGCTCGATGCCGCCTTGGACCTGCATCGGCGGGCCGTAGAGGCAGCCGCTGACGACTCGGCCCGGCACGCGATCACCCTGCTCAACTGGTCGATGGCCCTGCTCGAAGCCGGTGAGGTGGCCGCCGCCGTGGAGGCGGCCGCGCGAGCACTCGCGGGGACGAGGGAGGACGACCCCATCCGTCCGGCGATCCTGTCACAGTTGGGCAGCGGGCTGCGTGCCTACGGCCAGCTCGACGATGCCGTCGTAGCCTTCCAGGCCGCCGTGACAAGCGATCCCGGAAACGCTGGATACCGAGGCAACCTCGGCAGCGTCCTGTACGACCGGTTCAAGCTGTATGGGGCCGTCGCCGATCTGGATGCGGCGGAGCGGGCCATCGGCCGTGCGGCGGCCGGGGCGTACGGTGCAGAGCGTGCCCGTTACCTCGCGCAGGCGGGCACGATCCTGCGTACCCGGTTCGACCTGAGCGGCGATGTCACTTGGCTGCGGCGGGCCCTCGCGGTGGGGGAGCGGACAGTCGATCTCCTACCGCCCGACCACCCGGAGCGGGCAGATCATCTCGTCAACGTTCTAGGTACCGTCGTCCGTCTGCTCGACTACGATCCGGCGGGCGTCGATGCAGTGCTGGCCGAGTCGGCCGCGCGGGAGGCTGTTCGCACCGCGCGGAATGCGGCCCGGAGGGCGGCCGCACTGGTTCAACTCGGACAAGTCTTGCGGCGGGACAGCCCGAGACTTGCCGAGGCAGCCGGGCACACTCGGGCGGCGGTGGCCCTCTTACCTCCTGGCAGCCCTGACCGGGCCGCGTACCTCGCGAACCTGGCCCGGTTGATCGAGGAGTCGGCTGCCGACCCGACCGCGGCCGCGGCAGCCTGGGCGGAGGCGGCCGACGACACCACCGGCCCGGCCGCGGTCCGGCTGGCTGCGGCCCGTGAGCGGGCGCGCCTTGTTGCAGAGCGACGAGGTCCAGCGGCCGCTGCGGATCACTACGGCACCGCGGTGCGGGATCTGTTGCCGTTGCTGGCCTGGCCCGGAGTGTATCCGGCCGATCAGCGGCGGATCCTTCGGTCGCATGCCTACCTGTTGGCCACCGACGCCGCAGCTTGCGCGATCGACGCTCACTGTCGCGTCGAGGCGGTGGAACTACTCGAGCACGGTCGGGCGGTGCTCTGGGGAAGAATGCTCGACGACCGTCGTACCCTCGCCGCCCTGTCTGCGGCCGGTTCACCCGTGGCTGCCCGGCTGCGCCGGATCCGGGCGGAACTCGATCAAGACAGCCAGTGAGGGCTGGCAAGAGCCACGTGATGGACGCTCTGAGCCCCGGTGGACGCATACCCGTCGGGTCGGGTTTCGCGGGTCAGCGACGAAAAGGTACGTCCTTCCCGGCGAGGTGTGCGTCCTTCGGGCCACTGAACCCATCGGATCGGTGTCCTCCGATGGCGCCGGAGAGCTGATCCAGTTCCTCCGAGCCGTCCAGCTCGGAACGTACTCGCTCGAGTGAGGCGGCAAGCTCGGGCGCCTGGCTGCGCAACACGGCCAGGTCGGCACGCCGGTCGAGAATCTGCGCCCACAGGATTGCGCGGCCTGCTTCGAGCAGCGTGACAGCTGTCGTGTGCCGGCCGGCATCGGTGGCCGTAGCGGCCGCGTCCCGGGCCAGGCCGGACCAGCCGGCGATCGCATACTCCCGATCGACGCGTCGGACACCCGGCCAGGACAACGCGGCCAGCAGGCGCACCGCGGTGGCATAGCCGTCGGCGCCATCGGCTCGGGCACCGAGCCGGGCCGCGGTCCGGCCCCACGCCGTGCCCGCGACAGTCCGGACGGCTACCGGCGCGGCGGGTGCTGAGGCGGCACACCACCAGCAGTCCCGGGCTTCGCGTAGGTCGGTGGCGGTCGCCCGCTGCTCGTACGCGCTGCCGAGATTGACCAGCGACCGGGACCAGCCCGGCGACCCTGGCTCGGCCGCCGCGACCGACTCGGTGCCCAGCCGGACGGCGTCGTCCAGGTCCTGTGGCTGACGGGTGCGCTCGAACCGGCGCAGCAGCGCGAGACCCACGTTGGATAGCCGGCTGTGCCGCTCCGGGGCGCTGCCGTCGGTCTGATCGACCGCGCGGAGCCCATCGACGATCGCCGCATCGAGTTCGGTGAGGTCACCGTTACGCAGGTATCGGGTCTGCCGGATAACACATATGTTGGACAGTCGAGCGGGTAGGGCGGGGCTGCTCGGCGGGGTGGCTGCGACCGCCTCCCGCATGGTGCTGATCGCCTCGTCGAGGTCGGCATCTTGTTCGGTGCGGGTGAACCGGGCCTGAAGGAAGAGGCTCAGGTTCGTAAGGTAGCGGGGTCGATCGATGTGACCAATAGGCACCAGTTCGGTGGCCTGCCGGCCGACGGTGACGGCCTCGTCGATGTCCTCGACGGCGCCGTGCCTGTCGAAACGTGCCTGCAGCACGCCGGCCAGCGTCGACAGGCACCGGGCCCAGTCGGTGGGGGACTGGCCGGCGAAGGTGGCCGCCTGGCGGCCGTATAGCACCGCCTGGTTCAGGTCGTCGCCGGCGCCGAACCGTTCGAAACGGGTAAGCAGGCTCCCGGCCAGGTTGGACAGATAACGGCCCTGGTAATGGTCATCGGCAGCGGCGTTGGAGACCGCCTGCTGCTGAACCTTGACGGCCGCGTCAAGGTCGTGTCGTGCGCCGGTCGACTGGAAACGCAGCCGCAGCATCGCCCCAAGGTTGCTGCTATAACGGGCGACGCCGGGATGCCCGGCGGGTGCGGTAGCGAGGGCGTCACCGGTCACCGTGATCGCCTCGTCGAGGTCGGCCCAGGCACCGGCGAGGTCGTATCGGGCACGCAGGGTGTTGCCCAAATTGACCTTGATACCGAAAACCCGCGGATGCCTGGCTGGTACCACGGCAACAGCCCGCCGGTGCGCCGTCAGCGATTCGTCTAGGTCACCGCTGTCGCCGGTTGCCTCGAACCTGGTCCGCAACGCCGAGCCCAGACCCGACAACCGTGCCCCGAGATCCGGGTCGTCGAGGTCACTGTGGTCGACGGCCAGGCGCGCCTGGCGTACCGCCTCGGTGAGGTCGGCGAGGTCTCCGGTGGCCTCGTAGCGGACGGTTAGGGCCTGAGCGAGGTTCGCGGCGTGCCCGGCCGAGCCGGACCCGGACGCGGCCTGAGACAGGGAGCGGACCGCGTCGTCGATGTCGGCGGGCATCCGGGTATGCCCGAACCGGGCGAGCAAGGCGGTGCCGAGATTGTTGAGCAGGTCGGCCCGCAGTGGTCCGGGCTCGACGG
This sequence comes from Verrucosispora sp. WMMD573, assembly GCF_027497175.1. NCBI lineage: Bacteria > Bacillati > Actinomycetota > Actinomycetes > Micromonosporales > Micromonosporaceae > Micromonospora > Verrucosispora sp. WMMD573. The sequence goes on from NZ_CP114901.1 coordinate 3,893,278, forward strand.
CCGCGGTTCGGTACAGCTCAATTGCCTCGTCTAGGTCGGCCACATCGCCGGTCGCCTCGAACCGCTCACCCAGCGCGGCACCCACGTTGATCCGCCCTGCCCGCACGGTCGCCTCTGCGCCCCAGCGCAGCGCGACGCGTCCGGCTGCAATCGCCAAGTCAAGCAATCCCCGTCGCTGGAACTCGGCACACGCGTCGACTGCGGCGATAGCGGCCACCGGTCGCAGCAAAATTGGCACCACCTGCGGTTCCTCCAAGGCGACGGCCAGGGCCACAGCGCCGGCATGCCGCTTCGCAGCACGTCGGCCCTCCGATGTGGCCACAGCTAAGGCCCGGCAGTGATGCAGGCAGGCCGACACGATCAACATCCGGTGCCTTAGCTGCGTCCCCGCGGCTCCGGCGGAGTCACGGACGAGGCGCTCGGCAAGCGATGCAGTGCCCGCTGCGGTCACCCCGGTGTAGTCGCCGACGGCGAAGGCGGCGAGCCGCCGTTCGGCGTCGGGCAGATCCTCAGCGATGGTGGCACCCCGATCGATCTGGTGGTCATCCGCTTCTAGCATTACCACGGGCTGCCACCAGCCGGTAGCGTTCCGATCGTGGCACGCGATGAGCCGGACGCTCGGGAGGTACTGCTGGCTCGGGTCGAGGCGAGAGTGGCACGGTACGCCGATACCCTCGACAGCGCTCACGTCCTCGGCCCGCAAGCGGCTGCAGAGGCAGCCGCCCTGCTGGCCATCGTCGACCGAGCAGAGCATCTGGACGCAGAGGTAATGCTCGCGGTGGCCTACCTGCATTGGGTACGGGCCGACCACGTCGACGCCGAGGCAAAAGAGGCCGAGGTCGCCATCGCCGTGCCGTTGTTCGCCGACCTGTACACGCTGGATCCAGGCTTGCTGCCGCCCTCGCTGCATGCGCAACTGGACGAGGCCACCGGCATTCGGGCCTACCGGTCGTGGGAGCAGACCGGCGATCCTCAGGCGCTCGACGAAGCGGTGGGACTGCTACGAACCGCCTGCACCGAAGGTGGCGGAGGGCCCCGACGGCTGTCCAACCTGTCCAGCACGCTGCGGCAACGGTTCCTGCTCACCGGGGACAGGTCCGACATCGACGAAGCAGTCGTGTCGGCTGCGGAAGCGGTACGCCGCGCGGAGTCCACCGACCCCAACCGGGGCGCGTGGCTGTCGAACCAGGGCAGCGCCCTGCTGGCCCGTTTCGGCCACTCCGGTGACCCGGCCGACCTGGACACCGCAGTGGCCGCGCTGCGGGCGGCGACCGCCGCTGCCCCGGGCGGCGTCTACCTGTCCAACCTCGCGGCAGCCCTGATCACTCGGCACACCATCAGTGCGGACTCGGGAGACTTGACCGCGGCGCAGGCCGCAGCCCGCGCGGCGGTCACCGGCCCCGGCCACGACGACCAGAGTCTCGCCGATGCGACGGCGGTGCTCTGCCTCGTGCTGACCCGCGGCTACGACGTGTCCGGTGACCCAAACATCCTGGCCGAGGCGATCACCGCCGGCGAACAGGCGGTACGTCTGGGCGGCGGCCCCGAGGCACTGACCAATCTCGCCGTTGCGCTGGTGAACCGGTACCTGATGACTGGCTTTGTCGCTGATCTTGACACCGCTGTCGATCTCGGCCGGCAGGCGGCGGCCGACAGCACCGCCGCCGGACAGGCCATCAACCTGTCCAACCTCGCCGACACTCTGCAACTCCGCTTCGCCGCTGGCGCACCCAGCAACGTCCTCGACGAGGCGGTCGACGTGGCCGCGAAGGCAGTGGCGGTCGCCGGACCCGACGATCCGGGCCAGGTCACCTACCTGGCCAACCTTGGCGCCGCCCACCTGACCCGGCACGAAATCACCGGTCACGACGACGACCTGGAGGCAGCGCTGGCCGCCGCCCGATCGGCGGTGGACGCGGCCGGGCCGGCGCACCGGGCTCGGCCCTTGGCCGAGACCACTCTGGGTCTGGCGCTACTCGCCCGGTACGAAACCGACGGCGCACCGGCCGACCTGGACGAAGCGGTTCTTCTGGCCCGGGCCGCTGCTGCCGCTGAAACCGGTGTCAACGACCGGATCAGCTGCCTGGGCAACCTGTACGCCGCCCTGCAGCAGCTGTTCGCCCGGGACGGCGAACCAGCCCTGCTCGACGAAGCGGTGAACGCGGCCGCGGAAGCGGCACGACTGGCCGGTGGGACCGCGCACGCCGCTGTGACTCAGTCGAACCTGTCCGCCGCCCATGGACTGCGGCAGGAGGCGACAGGCGCACCGGCCGACGTAGAAGCGGCAGTGGACGCTGCGCAGCGCGCGGTCGTCGCGACAAGTCCTGGCGACCGCGCCCTGGCAGCCCGGTACGGCAACCTCAGTGCCGCCCGGCTAGCCCGGTTCACTCAGTTCGGTGCCCTGACCGACCTGGACGACGCGATCACCGCCGCCCGGCAGGCGGTCGCGGTCTCCACCGGTCCCGCCGTCCTGGCGACCTCCCGGTCGGGACTGGCAGCGGCCCTTTACCACCGGTTCACCGTCGTTCAGGACTGCGCAGACCTGGACGAGGCAGTGGACGCCGCCCGCGCCTCTGTCGCGGGTTCTCCCAAAGAGGCACCGGAGCGGCCTGGCCGTCGCGCCAACCTCGCCAGCGTGCTGATGGTCCGCGACCGCCCCGACGACCTGGATGAGGCCATCGAGCAATACCAGGAAGCGGTCGCGGCGGTCACCGGTGCACCGGTCCTGCGGGCCGCGCTGCAGTCCAATCTCGCGCATGCGCTGAGCCGCCGGTACATGCTCACCGGCTCGGCTGCCGACCTGACCGCTGCGATCAGCGTGGGACGCGAGGCGCTGGAATCGGCGGGCAGCCGTCCAGTACCGGATCGGGCCACCTACCTGGTCAACCTCGCCCGCGCGCTGCACCTGTACGCCGAGCGGACCGATGACACCGCGGCCACCAGTGAAGCACTGAACCTACTGGCACAAGCGGAAGCGGCGGCTGAAACACCGGCCGAGGACCGACTGACCGCAGCGGTCGAACGGGGCCGTATCGCAGCCGTGGCCGGCAACTGCGAGCAGGCCCGCGCCGGATACTCGGCGGCAGCTCGACTGCTGCCCGAGGCCGCCTGGACCGGACTGGACCGCCGCTCCCGGGAACGGCACCTGAGTCGCACCACCGCAATCGGTGCCGACGCTGCGGCCTGGCAGCTGACGGCGGCGGACATACCGGCTGCGATTGAGCTGCTGGAACTGGGCCGGTCGGTGCTGTGGACCAGCCTGCTTGATCAGCGGCCCGACCTGTCATTGCTGAAACACGAGCACCCAGAGTTGGTCCGGCGCCTGGTCGAGGTCGGTGCCCGCCGTCACCTACTGCACTGATGCCAGGACTGACCGTTTCCACTTCGGCGTCGACCTGAGGCGACCGGTGGAACAGAGGGATGTTTGACTCTGTGGCGCGTCGTGGTTCACCTGGCTATCGAGCGCTTGGGGGCCAGAGACCCGCGCGACCGCGTTCGGGTAGCTCAAGGGCGTTGGTACGGTGGCCGGCGCTGAGGACGCAGGCTGCGGCGTCGGTGGCGAGCGAGAGGGCTGTTCGCCTGGAGGGCCTTTCCTCGAAGCGGCGGTGTTGGCGTTGCCAGGCAGCGACGGGAAGTACCTCGATGGCTGCGCTCAAACCGGACTCGCATTTCCCCCGCCGCTGCCCGCTCGGCGGCGGAAGCTGTTCAACACGTACGCCGGGTCGGCCAGCGGCGACGCCGTAAAGCGACCTGCCCGATGTTCAGGTGGTCGGCAACATGAGCGGCAACCCCTCGATACGGACTGGTGGGCTGGCTGCGCCGGAGATCAACGCAGCGGCTGAGGTTTACAATCGCCACTTTTGAATGGCGTCTAGGGTGGACCGATCGAGGGCGGCGCGGCAGTTAGACAACTGCTCGGCCAAATCAGGCGCGACGTGGTGCAAGTCAGTCAGGTCGATGCGCGTGCTTAACACTTGGGACCAGTAGACTCCGCAGCCTGCATATAGCAGCGTGGCAGCAAGATCGGGGCTGCCGGCGGCGATTGCACACGCGGCACCATCGCGAGCGAGTGAAACGGACTGGGTCTGCAGAAGGTACTGCTGGTCGCGATGGCTGATTCCCCTCCAAGTCAGCAACGGAAGCAGTTTCACCGCCTCTGTGTAGGGTTCGGCTGCGGCGGCAGGACCGCTACGCTGTACGACTGCGTGTGCCCACGATTTGGCTGCGGATAGGCGAACCATCGCTGGGGCGACTGATGACTGGCTTGCTTCCACCCACCCATGTATCGCCTCGTCTAAATCCCCAGCAACTCTCAGGGTTTCGAACCGAGTAGCCAGCGCGGCGCTAAGGTTGCAAAGCATTGAGGCGCGGTCAGGGTGTCCGTCGGGGACAGACGCAAGGGCTTCTCGACTTACCATCGTCGCTTCATTCAGGTCCTCAACAGCCCCGGTACGGTCGGCCAAGGTGCTTAGCGTGTTGCCTAGGTTCGCCAGCACCGCGGCGCGATCGGAGTGATGAGCAGGGGTGATTGCCGCCGCCTCCCTACCAAGGTGAACTGCCTCATCCAAGCTCCCGACGTCAGTCCGCTCGAACCAAGCCGCCAGCATGTAGGCGAGGTTGGTTAATCGCCCGGCGCGGTGAGGATGATTGATGGCGGTGGCCTTTACCGCCTGCCGACCCGCGGCAATTGCCGCCTCCAGGTCCTCAATCTCATTTGTCCGACCGAATCGACCGTGCAGTGCTATGGCGAGATAAGACCAGCGGATCGCGTACTTGCGGTGACCTTCAGGGGTTGCGGCAACGGCCTGCCGGGCAAGGCTGACGGCCTCGTCCAGATCAGCAGCGGCCCCGAGCCGATCGAATCGGGAAAGAAGCGCGACGCTTAGGTTCGACAAGCAGCCGCCATGGTCTGGGTGACCGTCCGAGAGTTCGGCCACTGCCATCCGACCCAAGCGGACCGCCTCGTTCAACTCTCCGATTTTCCCTGTTCTGTCAAACCGTGCACGCAGTGCGAGACTGAGGCTGGAAAGATACGCGGCCCGGTCAAGATGGCCGTCGGGGGTGGCAGTTACCGCCTGCTGACCAACGCTGATTGCTTCATCGAGGTCGGTAATCGCTCCGCCCTCCTCGAATTGCATGCGCAGATGGTTGCCGAGGTTGGATAGATACTTGGCGCGCTCGGGGTGCCCATCTGGGGTGGCGGCAACGGCGTCCCGGGTAACAGCCACTGCTTCGTCCAGGTCGGTGATCGCGCTTGTGCGCTCGAACCGGAAGCTCAGTGCGACTCCGAGGTCCGACAACAGGCCGGTCCGATCGCAGTGCTCGTCAGATGTGGCAGATAAGGCGGCCGTGAGGGCGGCAATGGCGTGTGTCAACGCAGCAGGGTCATCCCGGCTTGCAACCCGCTTGAGTAGACCCGTAGCGAACGCAGCCAGCCGACCCGCATCGATTTTATAGCCATCGGTAGTCAGATATTCGCGTACTGCTCTAGGTACTGCACTTTGATCTTCTTGGAATATCAAAGTGAACAGCCCCATCGCCGTACGCAAGTCACCCTCGTCCTGACCTTCCGGCAGGGCGCGATGGCGACACCAATGCAGCCACGCCACCAAGCGTGCTACCTCAAACGATAGACCACCCTCGGCACCTGCGGCCTGACTCAGTAGGTCACGCGCCTCGACGGCCGCCTCCGGATCCTGAACGGGGCGCGCGTCGCCTTGCTCAAACGCGCGAATTCGAGTGATGAGCCTACCGATCCGCTCGTCGTTCACGCGCCGGAACCTCTCTGCCGGAGACAATAACGACCACTAATCTACGAAACGCTCGATGGGCTGACCCAGCGGCTTTGCGTAATCGGTTGAGGTGCGTCTGACCTGGCCGTACGGTCGTGTGGCCTGTATGGAGGGTGAAGGGAGACGGGTGTGGCCCGTCGGTGATCATGGAGTTGCTGAGACAACATGACACCGAGAAGGACCACACCCGCGCATGTCATCATCGCTGATCGACGTGATCCGTCAGCACGCCCCTGCCCCGGCGGCCGACTCCCGGCCCGCTGGCGGTAAGGCGTATGGCCTGTTGACGGCTCTGGCGCGGGTGCCTGACCCGCGTGACCCGCGGGGGGTTCGGTATCCCCTGGCGAGTGTGCTCGCGGTCGCGGTCCCCGACATCGACAAGTGGAGACACCACGTATGACCACTTCCGAGAGCGACGCCGACCCGACCCAACTGTGGCGGATCACCATCCCGGTGATCGCCTCGGCCAGTGAGGTCGACGCCCTGACCGATCGCCTGGTCGAGACGCTCTGCCCGGACCCCAACCACGAAGGACCGTGCCCGACCCCCTGGGCGTTGCACGTCACCGACGGCAACTCGCTCAGCAAAGCTGAGCAGCGCCGCCAGGTTGTGGGGCTACGCCTTTAACTCGCTCGTCAAGCATTTGTACCGGGCCTACCTACCGGAGCCGGCGACCAGTCACAGACTTGCGGGGACCCTCACTTCGTTATCCAAGCTCGATGTGGCGGCGGGTAAGCCGTTGCTGGAACCCTTGACTCGGGTGGTTCTGCGAGCCGATCTTGGCTATCGCGCCTGTGAATCGCCTGGTAGGCGTGTCGAGCCGGCGTCTCCGAGAGTGTTGTTAGACCGCTTGACAGTGGACGATTTTTGGGTAAAACGGGCGCGGTTGACCTATCCGACGTCGACTGGTGGACGTGGTTGGTGTGGGCCGCCTTCGTCCAGCTACACCTCGCCTGAGGTGCCCTCGTCGATCTACGCCGGCACTGGAGGGCCCTGCATCATCCGGCTGCGTTTTCACGTCGGTGGGCGGTGGGGTGGAGGCGGCCACGATCGGCACCGAGCGTGCTGGTGGCGGCGGGTCGCGATCTCCGCCGCAGTGCGCCAGTGCCTCGGCGGCAGGGCAGGTTAGTGGTCAGCAGGGCGGCGCACAAGGTGTGCCCCTGATCACATATTGATTTCCATCGAACGGTTTCCCGTCGCCCTAAGTGATCAAGCGATGTCACGCCCATCAATGCATTGTTCATGATCGATATTGCGTGGTGGGTGACGGTTTTTTCGTGGCGAAGCGGGGCGGTCGGGGGGAGGTCGAGGCCCTACTGTCGCTGCCACTGCTTGCTCTCAGCGGGGGTGTGTGTTGGGCGTTCGGTGGCGGCGTGGGTTGTCCGCGGCGGTGGCGGCGGTGGTGGCTGTCGGGGTGATCGGTGTTCCGGCGCCGGAGCGGGTCGTTGCGGCGGGACGGCAGTGCGTGGACGTGGCCGGCTCCGAGGTTGAGGCAAGGGTGCTGGCTGCCTCCTGCGGGCAGCCGGTGGTGGTGGACGGGTCGCGGACGGAGTTCGCCGAGGTGACCGCGTTGCCGGATGGGCGGCTGCAGTTCGCGTCGGCGGTGGTGCCGCAGCGCACCCGTAAGGCCGGCAGTTGGCGGGATATCGATCTCAATCTGGCCCGGGGTGGGGACGGGTTGTGGCGCCCCGGGGTGTCGGTCGCGGACGTGGCGTTCTCGGGTGGTGGGGACGGGGCGATGGTGACGCTGACGCGTGGCGGGCGGACGGTCACCCTGTCGTGGCCGGGGACGTTGCCGGCGCCGACGGTGTCGGGGGATGCGTTGACCTACGCGGACGTGCTTGCCGATGTGGATCTGGTGGTGCGGGCGACGCGGACGGGCTTCACGCACGTGCTGGTGGTCAAGACGCGGGCGGCGGCGACGCATCCTGACGTCCGTGAGCCGCGCTTCCGCATCGGTGGGGACGTCGAGGTCGTGGCGGGCCCGGATGGCGGCCTGCGGGCGATGGCAGGTGGTGCTGTGGTCGCTTCGGCAGAGCCGGCGGTGATGTGGGATTCCCGGGTGGGGGCGGTGGACGGCGTCTCGGCGCGGGGGTCGTTGACCGAGAGCTCGCCGTCGACGGCGACGGTGGCGGGGGACGCGGCACGGACTGGCAAGGTCGATGTCGAGGTGTCTGGCGACCACCTGGTGCTGCGTCCGGATGAGACGTTGCTGGACCATCCGGATGCGGTGTTCCCGCTGTTCGTGGACCCGGCGTGGTCGGTGTTCAAGAGCAAGTGGGCGTACGGGACGAACAACGGGTCGTCGAACTCGGACACGAGTCGCGCGCGAGTGGGGCTGAACCCGGACACTGGCGCCCTGTACCGGTCGTACTTCGCGTTCTCGACGACGGCCAACGGGGTGTCGCTCAAGGGCAAGCACATCGAGTCGGCGTACGTGCAGATGAAGCTGGACCACTCGTGGTCGTGCGGGCCGACGGTGTCGGCGATGTATCTGACCTCGGCGATCAACGCGACGCCGAAGGCGACGTGGTCGTCGATGAAGATGAGAGCGTTCCTGAACTCGGCGACGGGGAACGCGAACGAGGCCGGCGGTTGTTCGTCGATCCAACCCGACATGATCATGAACTTTAAGGGCTCGAACACCACCAGTCAGGTGCAGGCCGCGGCGACCGGGAACTGGAGTTCGATCACCGTGGCGTTCACCGCCCGCGCGGCGGATGGGTCGGGGGAGTCGACGGAGGATCGTTGGAAGAAGTTCTTTCCCAACGATGCGAAGCTGATCGTCGACTACGACACCAAGCCCGGTGCCCCGCACACCCTCCAGGCCGCTGGCGTGACCTGCGGCTCCGGTGTGCTGACGATCGGCACATTGGCCCCGACGTTCTCGGCGGTCTTCCCCGACGCAGACAGCAGCGACTCACTGACCGGCACCTTCGAGTGGATCGAGGTGCCGGCGGGCGGCATAGGCACCGTGACGTCCACCTTCCCGGCCCGTAAGAGTCCGCCGCCGGCGAGGACGGGAATCACCCCGAATAGTCGGGCGACGAGTTCCGCGGTGACGGTCGCCAAGGGACCGACCTACGCGTTCCGCGCCAGGGGCACCGACAAGGCCCCGTACTCGATCACCGGCTCGTGGTCGTCGTGGTGCCAGTTCACCCCCGACACTACGGTGCCGCCGGTGCCCACGATCACCCCGGGCACCGCCGGTGGCCCGGGCAAGACGATGACCTTTTCGATCAGCACCACTACCACGGACGTGACCAAGTTCCGCTTCGGCTGGTCCAACCCGCCCACGACCGAGGTCGCCGCCAGTGGCGCCAACCCGAAAACAGCCACGGTCACCGTCACCGTGCCCAGCTTCGGGCAGAACACCCTCTGGGTTCGCGGCATCGACGCCACCGGCAATCTCGGCAACATCGGCTCCGCCACCTTCACCGCGCCCCGACCCTCACCGGCCGTCGCCCAGTGGGGTCTGGAGCAGTACCCCGGCGTCGACCAGACGGTCGCGCTCGCCGATCAGCAGCCCACGCTGGGTGGTCAGACCGACTTGAGCGCGTCCAACGTCAGCTGGGTCGACGATGTTCGCCTGAACGGTGGCAAGACCGCTGGCCTCAACGGCAGCTCGTCGGTGTTGACTACGTCGGGCAGTGTCGTCAACACGGCCAACTCCTTCAGCATCGCCACATGGGTCCGGCTCACCTCGCTGCCGACGACCGGCGATGTCGTCATCGCGTCCCAGGCGGGGGCGAGCGCCGCCGGTTTTCATCTGGGTACCCGGTTGGTCGGGTCGCCGTTGACGCCACGGTGGTCGTTCCTGATGAAGGACAGCGACGATCAGTCAAGTACCACCCGTGTGGCGTACAGCGCCACGGCCTTGACATCTGCTGATGTCGGGCGGTGGACGCACATCGCGGGCGTGTATGACAAGGCCGCTGGCAAGGTCCGGCTCTACGTCGACGGCGAACTGGTCGCCGAGGTCGACCGCAGCGGCACGCCGTGGAACGCCACCGGCACGTTCGCGGTGGGTCGGGGGTGGAGCTCCGGCGTAGCGAGCAACTGGTTCCACGGCACCGTCGCCGACGTCCAGGCGTACGACCGGGTGCTCGTGCCGCAGGATTTCGTCGGCCAGCTGGCACAGGATCCGGCCTCCGGCGGGTTCCACGAGCCGGGGATGCTGACACCGGTGCGGGTGGGCGACTGGAACTTCGAGTTCGCCGTGCCCAGCTACCTGGCCGATCTGCGGGACACCTGCGAGGCACCCAGTGCGGTGACGACCTGGGATCGGTGGCTGGCACTGACACGCGGCTCCGCCGTTGGCGCCGGCTACTCCACCGACGGCTCGGGGCTGTGGCTCGACGACGAGTACTTCCCGGAGGAGGGGTTTACCGAGAGCACCGCGGAGTACGGGCGAAGCGCGGTGAAGGCGGGGACCACGCCACCGGACGCCGACGGTCTGGAGTTCACCCAGTGGCAGGACAAGCCGGTCCTGCGTACCGATCAGTCGTTCACGATGTCGGCCTGGGTGATGCTCGACCGGCTCGACGGCATGCGGACGGCGGTGTCCCAACGTGGGCAGCATGCCAGCGGCGGCTGGCTCAAGTTCAACTCCACTCTCGGCAAGTGGCAGTTCGCCATCAGCGACGAGGACACCACCACCACACCGACGGCCAGCATCACGTCGACGTCAACGGCCGAGGAGGGCGTGTGGACGCACCTTGTCGGCGTGTACGACGCCGGGCGGAAGCAGATCCGCCTCTACGTCAACGGTGAGCTCGAAGGGGTCACGCAGAACATCTCCTTCACGCCCATGGTGTCGACCGGACCGCTGTTGGTGGGCCGGGTCCAGTGGCAGGGCCAGTTGAAGGACCCGTGGATCGGCGGCATCGACAACGTCGCCGTGTTCCAGGGCGCGCTGACGGACACGGCGGTGTACATGCTGTACGACTCGTAGCCCCGGCCAGGCCGGGTAGCAGCACGCTTCGGTGTTCGGGGGCGCCGCCGAACCAACGTAGGCCGCTCACCTGCTGACCCGCGGGCCGGACCGAGCACGTCCGACGTCCAGACCTCGCAACTGCCGATTTGACCCATCTGCACCCTTGCTCCATGCGGCTGTCCTGACCGGGGAGAAAGCATGTTCTCTGCACCACCTGCCCACGATTCGCGGCAGCCACGACGGAGCTTGCGTGCAGCGGGCCGTCTGCGCCGGTGGATCGCCGGCCTGACGGTCGTTCCCGTGGCGGCGTCGCTGCTGGTCGGTGTGCCGGCCGAGGCGGTCGCCCCGAAGGTCGAGCCGACGCGGCCACCGGCAGAGAAACTCGACACGCACGGTGCCTCGGTGTCGGGGCGGGCGTGGACGCAGAAGCTGATGCAGGACACGCCGCTTCCGAAGCCGGTGTGGCCGACAGCCAGCACCGCCCGGATCACGCTCGATTCGCCGAGCACGTCAGGTCGGGGCGTCAGGGCGGGTGCCCTTCCGGTGTGGGTCGCTCGCGGCAGCGGTCCGGCAGGTGCGCGGGTCACCAGCGTCGACGTGCAGGTGGTGGATCGGGAGTCACTGCCGGGCAGCTGGCGTGACGGCCTGGTGCTCAAGGTGACGGCGCCGGCCGGAGCTGCGACCGGCCAGGCAAAGGTGTCGGTGGACTACAACTCGTTCCGGCACGCGGTGGGCGGGTCCTGGGCGTCGCGGCTGCGGCTGTGGCAGGTCCCGGCCTGTGCCCTGTCCACACCGGACGCGCCAGGTTGCCGATCCGTGCCGCTGCCCACGAGGAACGACCTCGGTACGGGAGTGGCGACCGCGGAGGTGACCGCCCCCACCTCGACGATGCCGAGGGAGCTGGCCCGGCTGTCGGGGGAGACGACCCCGGCGAGTGGCTCGTTCGTCGTCCTGGCGGCGGCCGGGTCGGGCGCGGACGGCGACTTCACCGCCACCGGTCTCGCGCCGTCGTCGACCTGGTCGGCGGGCGGCTCGTCCGGTGACTTCTCGTGGAACTATCCGCTGCGTACGCCGCCGGCAACCGGCCCCGAGCCGTCGGTCGCCCTGGCCTACTCGTCGGCATCGGTGGACGGCCGCTCCGAGGTGACGAACAACCAGCCGTCGTGGATCGGTGAGGGTTTCGACTATTCGCCCGGGTTCATCGAGCGGCGGTACGTGCCCTGCGCGGAGGACCGGAAGACAGGCGGCGCGAACAACACCGCCGACACCGGTGACCTGTGCTGGCGGTCGGACAACGCGACGATGAACCTGAACGGCCGCAGCACCGAGCTCGTGTTCGAAACCGGCAAGGGTTGGCATACCCGCTCGGAAGACGGATCGAAGATCGAGAAGTTGACCGGCGCGTCGGGCAACGGCGACAACAACGGCGAGCACTGGAAGGTGACCACCACCGACGGCACCCAGTATTTCTTCGGTCTGCACGCGCTGCCGGGCCACACGGCGAAGACCAACTCGGCTTTGGCCGTGCCGGTGTTCGGCAACCACACGGGTGAGCCGTGCCACGCCACGGCCTTCGCCAACTCCGACTGCCAGCAGGCCTGGCGGTGGAATGTGGACTACGTCGTCGATGTGCGCGGCAACACGATGTCGTTGTGGTACGGCAAGGAGACCAACAAGTACGCCCGCAACGACACCGACTCCGACGACGTGTCCTACGACCGGGCAGGGTATCTGGAGCGCATCGACTACGGCACCTACGACCGCACCTCGGACATCCACGGGGTAACGGAACGCATCACCAGTCCGTACGCGCGGGTGGTGTTCGACACCGACATGCGGTGTTTCGACAACTGCGGCACCGAGTCGAGCCCAGTCAAGGCGTCGTGGAAAGACACCCCCTGGGATCAAGAGTGCAAGGCGTCGGCGACGTCGTGCGCGCAGCAGTACTCACCGACGTTCTGGACGACGAAGCGGCTGAAGAAAATCACCACGAGGGTGTGGGACACCACGAAAACCACCCCGGCGTGGCAGGACGTCGAGTCATGGACCCTGTCGCACACCTTCGCCGCGACGGCGGACTCCACACACACCGGACTGTGGCTGAACCGCATCGACCACGCGGGGCACGTAGGCGGCACCGTCAACCTGCCGCCGGTGACCTTCGAGCCGGAGTCGTTGCCGAACCGGGTACTGACCGAGCACGGCACGACCGACAACTGGCTACGGATCTCCAGCATCGTGACCGAGACTGGATCCCGGATCAAGGTCGACTACGCGCAGCCGGAGTGCACCGAGGCGATCGTCGAGACGTTGAACCCGCACACGAACACCAAACGGTGCTACCCGGTGCGGGTGCCGGACCCGGCCGACCCCACCGGTGAGCGGCTCATCACCGAATGGTGGCACAAACACCGGGTCGAGCACGTCGCCGAAGACGACATCCAACTCGCCGACGGGCACCAGGCGCCCTCAAAGCACACCTGGTATCAGTACGTGGGATCGCCCGGCTGGCACTACGCCGACGACGACGGTCTGACCAGACCGGAACGTAAGACATGGTCGCAGTGGCGTGGCTACGCGCAGGTCAAGACCCGCGTCGGTGACGACTCGGCGACCCAGACACTCGCCGTGACAACCTTCATGCGGGGTATGCACGGCGACAAGGCCAGCCCGAGCGGCGGCACCCGCAACGTGACAGTTCCGGCCTCACTGGGCAGCGAAACCGTCTACGACGAGGACCAGTTCGCCGGCCAGGTGCGCGAGCAGGTCGTCTACAACGGCGTCGAGACCAAGCCGGTGTCGAAGACGGTGAACGTGCCGTGGCGGTCCAACCCGACCGCGAGCCGGACGATCAACGGCGACACCGTCGAGGCCCGGTTCGTCGACACACAGACCACCTACACGGCCACCGCCCTGGGCGTCGACGGGAGCCAGGGCTGGCGCACCTCGCGGGGCACCAAGAACCTGGATCACACATACGGCACGGTCAACTGGTCCCAGGACGACGGCGACATCGCCGTCACCGGCGACGAGAAGTGCATCACCTATCGCTACAACCGCAACACCGGCAAGAACCTCACCACCACGGTCAAGCAGACGACCACCACCGCGCTGGCCTGCGGCACGACCCCGTCCACCGTCGATGACGTGATCTCCGACGCGCGGACCTACTACGACGAAGCCAGCAGCGTCGACACCGCCCCGAAGTACGGATCGGTGACGAAGACCGAGCAGCTCAAGGACTGGTCGACCGGCACCGGCACCGTGTGGCAGGTCGTGTCGCAGGGCGGCTACGACTCCGCGGGCCGGCCGGTGAGCGCGACCGACATCAAGGGCAACGTCACCACGACCGCGTACACCCCTGCGGTCGGTGGCCCGGTCTCCAAGGTGACCACGACGGGTCCGGAGCCGTTCTACTGGACCTCGTCGGTGGAGATGAATCCCTACTGGGGCTCCACGGTCAGGGCCACCGACCCGAACAACAGGGTGATCTCGGACGTCGAGTACGACGCGCTCGGCCGCGTCAGCAAGGTGTGGGCCCTGGGCTGGACCAAGGCAGCCAATCCGACCACCCCGTCCGCGCAGTACACGTACACGTTCGCCGCCGGCCGCAACGCCTACCCGTTCGTCAGGACACAGGCGTTGAACGCAGACGGCAACTACGTCACCTCGTACGAGATCCTCGACGGGCTGCTGCGCTCCCGACAGACCCAGAGCCTGGCGGTGGACGGCACCGGGAACCGGGTCGTCACCGACACGATTTACGACAGCCTCGGCCGCGCCGCGACCTCCTACGGGGCACACGCCGAACCCGGGGCACCGTCGGGCACGCTGTGGTGGGAGCCGGAATGGTCTGTCCCCGCCGTCTCCAAGACCGTGTTCGACCGGGCGTCGCGCCCCACGAACGCGATCTTCCTGGCCGGTGACGGCGTTTCGAACCTGGTCGAGAAATGGCGAACGGTCACCGCCCATGAGGGCGACCTGACCAAGGTGACGCCACCGCAGGGCGGGACCCCGACCACGACCGTGACCGACATCGAGGGCCGCGTCGTCAAGCTGCGTCAGCACACCACCACGGCCGGCGTCAGCGGCGCGTACCAGGAGACCCAGTACGTCTACAACCGTAAGGGCCAGCTGGTCAGGACGGTCGATCCGGCCGGGAACCGGTGGGTCAACGAGTACGATGCCAAGGGCCGTCTGTGGCGCACGACAGACCCCGACAAGGGCGTGTCGACCAGCACCTTCAACGACGGCAACGAACTGGTCAAGACCACCGACGCCCGCGGTGAGGTGCTCTGGCACGTCTATGACGCGTTGGGCCGGAAGAAGGAACTGCGGGACGACTCCGCCACCGGAGCGCTGCGCGCCGAATGGAAGTACGACACTCTCTACTCCGGGCAGAGCGGATTCAAGGGCCAGCTCACCCAGGCGGTCCGGTACGAGCCGGCGGGTAGCAGCAACGCCTACCGGTGGCAGGTGCGTAGCTTCGACGGCCGCTACCAGCCCAAGGGCGTCAACTATGTCATCCCGGCCAACGAGACCGGGCTGAGCGGCACCTACGTCTACGGCTACGGCTACTCGGCGGCGACCGGCGCTCCCACGTCAATCTCCTATCCGTCTGGCGGTGGCCTGGTCACCGAGCAGATCACCACCGACTACGACGCGACCACCGGGGTGCCGGTCCGGCTGGACACCAGCCTCACCGGCTTCGACGGCACGATGGCCACCGCCAGCTACACCGCCTACGGCGAACGCAGCGGCTCGATCTACAAGATGCCCGGTGGCGTGTGGACTCAGGACACCGTCCACCGCGACGAATCCACCCGCCGCATCGGCCGCACCACCGTCGAACGGGAGACCACCGTCGGCACCGTCTCCGACCGCACCTACCGCTACAACGACATCGGCAACATCACCTCCATCGAGGAGAAACCCCAGATCGGTCAGGCCGACACCCAGTGCTTCCGGCAGGATCCGCTGGGCCGGCTCACCACCGCCTGGACGCCGAAGGTTGGGGTCGACTGCCAGACCGACCCGACCGTGGCGAACCTGGGCGGCCCGGCACCGTACTGGCACGACTGGACCTTCAACACCACCGGCTCCCGGCTGACCGAGACCAGCCACACCGCCAGCGGCGACACCACCCGCACCTACACAATGCCCACCGGCGGTCAGGACGTGGTACGCCCCCACGCCGTCACCGCGATGACCACCCAGGCACCCGGTCAGAGCAGCGTCACCAGCACCTACGCCTACGACGCCGCCGGCAACACCACCTGCCGGCCGGACGGTGCTGCCGCGAACAACTGCGGCACCGGCACCAGCAGCCAGACCCTGGGCTGGGACGCCGAGGGCAAACTCGCCACCGTCTCCGCCGGCGGTCAGACGGTCGAGACCAACGTCTACAACCCCGACGGCGTCAGGATCATCCGCCGCGACAGTGGCGGCACCACCCTCTACCTGCCCGGGCAGGAGATCCGCCGCGAAGGCGGCGTGAACACCGGCACCCGCTACTACAGCTTCGCCGGCACCGTCTGCGCCTCCCGCACAGGCGGATCGGCGACCACCAACCTGACCTGGCTCTTCGACGACCACCAGGGCACCCAACAGGTCGCGGTGAACGCCGGCACCCAGGCCGTGTCGATCCGCCGTCAGACCCCGTACGGGGCAGCACGTGGTTCCAACCCGGTCTGGGTGAACAACAAGGGCTTCGTCGGCGGGGACATCGACCCCACCGGGCTGACCAACGTCGGTGCCCGGCAGTACGACCCAACGCTGGGCCGGTTCATCTCCGTCGACCCGGTCCTCGTCGCCGACGACCCCGACCAGTACGACGCCTACCAGTACGGCGGCAACAACCCCGTCGACAACGCCGACCCCACCGGCCTCTACCACACTGAGAACGGTGAGGACACCGGCGACCGCGCCTTCGTCGACACCACCCCCTCCGGGGAACGAGTAACCAAGATCGTCAAGAAGTACGTTCCTCCGGCCTGTGGATCCGGCTGCCAGCAACAACGCGAAACGTACCGGCAGGCCAGCAACGAACGCGCCGAAGCAGAACGCAAACAACGCGAATGCCAAGCCAGCTTCTGGTGCCGCAACGCCGGAGCCGTCGGCGCCGTGGCCGGTGTCGCCGCCGGCGTCATCGTCGGCGGAGCCTGCACCGCAGCGAGCTTCGGCGTGGGCGCCGTCGGCTGCGCCGCGATCGGCGGATTCGTCGGCGGCGCCGTCGGATCCCTGGTCAGCAACAGCCTCGACGCCGACGACGAAAGCGGCTGGCAACTCGCCGGCGAAGCCTTACTTGGCGGAGCCATCGGCGGCGTGCTGGGCGCGGGCGGCGCAGTCCTCCTGCCAGCTCTCGGCGCCGGGATCTTCGGCCTCGCCGCCGGCGCTGGCCTACGCACCTCCCTCCGTATGGCAGGCATCGGAGCGCAATCAGCAATCGGTGCAAGCGGTAGTGGAGGCGGTGCCGCCGTACCAAACCTTCGCTCGCTCGCTTCTGAGGTGCGAGAAGCCGGTCTACACCCTGCGGCGCGCAACAATCGCACGATCGCAGTTGGCGTCGACGGTGAGGGTAGTCTTTACGCCGGATCGAGCAATGGATTTGATGCTGGCCAGCGTGCGGCCCTTGAACGCCTCGGCATCGTTCGGGTGCCGGGGAGCGGGAAGTTGCACGCTGAGGAGGAGCTCCTGCGTGGTGTCCCTGGCCTTAGGCGTGTCGGTACCTCGGTCCGCATGCCCTGTGGCCCGGCCGAGCATGATTGTGCCCTACAGCTGAGGCAACGGGGCGTGGAGGTTGATCAATGAGTCCCTTCGAAGTGGTGGCAGACAGTTTTGCCGGTCGTGTTCGGAGACTGAGCCTACGTGGCAAGGTTGCCCTGTTTGGCAGTGCCGCTTACGTTCTGGCGCCACGCTATTTCGACTGGTGTACTGCTGCCGGCTTGTCGTCTGACCAGGCTCTGCTCGACCGCGCCTTAGACTATGCCAGGCAAGTGGCTCTGGGTAATCAGGTCGCCGGGGGCCGGGAACTGTTGGGGTCTATCGAAGCGGTGACACCGTCAGAGCCTACTGATGTCACCTGGTTTACGGCCGCTCAGGATTGCTGGGTCTGCATCGATACCGCAATCCGTGCTGTCGTCGATGACTTTGATGCCGCGGACTCAACATGGTACTTGCTGGAGCCGATGTTTCAAGCTGTATCGGAGAGGCTCTATGGAGTTGTGGATGCGGGATCTCAGGACCAAGGTGAGAGCGAGGCGGCAGCACTACGAGATGAACAACTCGATAAGGCAGTCTCGGCCGTGTCGCGAGTTATCGATGACCTTGACCGCGAGACATTTACGGTTGCTAGCTTGAACGAAATCGCTATTGCTTTGGCCAACATTCGGCCATGATCGCCGTCCCGGCGTCTAACCTTTGTTGTCAAGGAAAAAGAGTAGCTGGGTGGCCGTAGTCTGATTCGTGCATTCATCTGCATGCCGCTACTTTTGCTACGCTGACGGGTTCTGCCGCAGTCGCCGTCATGTCCTTATACTCACCCCTCCTTCAGTAGGAAACGAAGATATCAATATGAGTGATGCCGAACTATTGATCAGCCGTCGAGCGAACCTCTGGCGCGGAGTCGAGTCGGTTGGTGGTCGCCTGACCCTCACCGATCAGCACCTCTCCTTCCGAGCGCACGCCCTCAACGTGCAGACCGCACCCCTCAACATCCCACTCCAGGACATCGTCGCTACCCGCAAGTACCGGAACCTGGGACTCGTCCCCAACGGACTAGCGGTGACGACGAGATCGGGAGCCGAGTACCGTTTCGTAGTGGGAAAGCGAAGCTATTTCGTCGACAAGATTGCGGAACTGACCCCGCGGTAGTCCCCGGCGGGAGGGCAGGAATGCGGATGTTGACGAGGGGCGCCCAGCAGGATCGCCACCGGGGCCATCGCCGGTTCGATGCGGCACCGGCAGGTTCCCACTACTGCGACCAGTGGCGAGTTCACGGGTGGCTCGCCTGGGTGGTGGTAGGAAAGCCGATTGGCGGCGGGTGATGTGACGACTCCTTTACTCGGCTGGTTTATGCTAGGTGCGACCTGGACAAACGTGCGTGAGCATGCCGCTGGGCCACTGGACTACTGGGGGTCAAGGGGTCGTCGGTTCGAATCCGGCCGTCCCGACGCATCTGACCAGGGGATATGCCTTCGTCGGCATATCCCCTGTGACCTTTTTAGGGTTGTTTTGTCGCGTTGCTGTCGCAGCCTCACGCGGATCTTGCAGCGGCGGTCAGGCGGCCCGGGCGTCGGCCGCGTCGAGGGCCGCGCAGGTGGCGCTCACGCCGTCGGCGGCGGCGTCGCGGGTGAGGTGGCCGTAGATGTCGATGGTGGTGGCCACGTTCCTGTGGCGCAGCGTCTTGGACACCACGGCGATCGGCACCCCATGGTTGATCATGATCGTGGCGGCGATGTGTCGCAGGTCGTGCACCCGAATTGCCGGAAGCCCGGCGTCGGCGGTGAGGCGGCGCAGGTGGTCGAGCACGTACTGCGGCCGTAGGGGTTGCCCATCGGGTCTGGCGAACACCAGGTCGAGATTGTCGTGATGGCGGGCGGTCACCTGTTGCCGGCATTGGCGGCGGCGTTGCCGCTGCAACGCGTCGACGGCGCGGGTGGACAGGGCAACCCAGGCCCGGCTGCCGTGGGTCTTGGGCGCGTTCAACATGCTGCGGCTGTTGTCGACGCTCACCAACGTCCAGCGCACGAACAGTGCCCGCGCATCAAGGTCCACATCGGCCCAGTGCAGGCCCAGAGTCTCGCCCTTGCGCATCCCGGTGCAGACCATCAACTCGAACAGGTCCGCGAGCGGATCCTCAACGGCATGGCAGTGCCGCAGGAACGCGCTTGCCTGGCTGGTGCTCCAGCAGGTGAGCTCGGGCACCGGCGGTCGGGGGATCATGGCGAAGCGGGCGGCGTTGTGGGGCAGCCGGTGGTTGCGGCGGGCGTCGTTGAGCGCGCTCGACAGGGTCGTCACGCAGCGGCGCAGGGTGACCGGGCCGCGGCCGGCGGCGAGCTCACGCTGGATGAACTGGGTGACGTGGTCGTGAGTGAGCCGCTCCAAGGGCACGGCGCCGAGCGCGGGGATGAGATCGTTGTGGATATAGGCGGTGTAGCGGTTCACGGTGTTCGTCTTGAGGGCCGGGGATTTGGTCTCAAGCCAGCAGGTGAGGTAGCTGGCGACCGTCTCGCTGCCGTCGAGGCTGACACCGGCGCGCTCGCACTCAAGCACATGGGAGTGGGCGGCCGAGGCCGCCGCCTTGGTGGCGAAACCGGTACGGCGCATGGTCCTGCGCTTGTTCAGGCTCGGCAGGTCGACGGCGAACGCCCAGCCGCCGTGCCTCGCGTTGGACAGCTTGGGGCACCGGGGGCCGAGTAGTCGGCCGGTGCTGTCACGACAGGCGCAGCAGCGGTAGACGCGGCCCCGGTTCGGGTTCTGTCTCATGACGTCCTCCTCGGTAGAGGTGAGCTTCTGCCACCTCTACCGTCGCCCCGTTCGGCTGCGACAGCATCGCGACAACCCCGTATGTCCTGCCGGCATGTGACGGACCTACTTGTCGACCTGTCAAGGATGAAGCACGTTGCGGTTCCCCCCCGGAGTACACGAGTGCCCGGGAAGGAGGTGGTGGGCGATGGTCCCGCGGGGCGGCGTCCAGCAGCAGTTCGTCAGCGCGGAGCGGCCGGACGAGCGCGGGTGTGCCCGGTGGTCCGGCGGGTGCACCCCGCCGGACAGCGATCTCGAGTGTCGGTCGCGGATGGCAGAATCCCGCTCACTGCCCGCGGGAGGAGATCAACATGGGCTGGCTGGCGGCCGGTGCCGACTACGAGGTGAGCCTGGAACGCGGGAAGGTGATCGCGCGCAACCGCCAGGGCAGGCTGCTCAAGAGCCTGCCGAAAGCGTTGCGTGACACCGACACCGTCGTCGGCCTGCGGCAGCTCTCAGAGTGGTTGAAGCGGCACGAGGTCTCCTGCCGGCGGGAGGTCGAGCAGTGGATGGTGCGGTCGCTACCCGTGCCGACCACCGCGATCTGCGAGGTGTGGGCGGACGAGGCGTGGCGGATGGCGCTGCGTGATCTCGTCGTGGTGCCGATCGACGGTGCGGGGCGATGGGACACCGACCGCGCGGGGCTGCTGCGTGATGCGGACCCGGACAAGGGTCTCGGTGTGGTGGACCTGGACGGCGAGAGCGGCTGGCTCACCGCCCTGCAGGTGGTCCTGCCGCACCCTGTTCGCCTGCCCGAACTGGCCGATCTGCGGGAGTTCGCCGCGGACCTGGGGGTGCGCCAGGAGACGCTGCAGCTGTTCCGGGAGGTGTGGGCGCTGCCGGAGTCACCCGACGAGCGTCGGCGCGAGCTGTCCCGATACGCCGGGGGTCGCTACAAGGAGTTGCGGCACGTGCAGGCGCGGGCGACGTCGGCGGGCTACCGGGTGCAGGGCGGTGCCGCGTCGGTGCGGGTGTGGGAGGACGGCGTCCCGATGGTCGCGTCGGTGTGGATCGGCGAGGGCGATCCGCTGTACGAGACCGAGACCGGCCCGCTTTATTTCACCGATCCGGAGGGGGCGTCGGTGGAGTTGGCGGCTGTGGGGCCAGTGGCGTGGTCGGAAGGAATGCGGATGGCGGCGGGCCTGTACGCCGGACGGGTTGTCGATGAGGACGGTGAGCGGGCGTGAGTGAGGCGCTGTTGGAGGCGGGGGCGATCCTGCCTGGCGGTGAGGCGCAGACCGGACGTGATGTGGTGACCGCACGTCGCTACACCCATCCGGCGCTCACCGATCGCACTGTCGTCCGTCTGGCCGGGGCGACCCTGGGCGTGGCTGAGGATCTGTCGATGGAATTCCTCGGGTTCAGCCGTACCGCCGAACCGACGCCGGTGGGCACCGCCCGGCGGCAGTCGCTCGGGTTCCCGGCCTGGGCCCTGATCAATGATCCGGCTAATGGTCGGCACGCACTGGCAATGGTCAAGGACATGGCCCGGCTCGCCCGAACCGCCGCCTCCAAGCCGGGTAACGCCCGCGAGGGTTACCAGCAGCTTGCTGCCCGGCTGGGTGCGGCGGCGCCGCACTTCCTGCCGACGTTCTGGGAGGAGGCCGGGCGGGCGTTCCGCGCCGCCGACAACCCACGGATGGCCGGCGGCTGCTTCGCGGAAGCCCGTCGGGCCGAACAGGTGCACGGCCTGACAGTGGACGAGGAGCGGCTGCGGGAGGTGCACCTGGAGTTCGCCTTCGCCGGTGCGCTGACGGCGAAGATGCTGACCGAGTACTCCCGCGCGGTCGCGACGCGGCGGCCGGCGCCTGAGGCATACGAGCTGGTGCGGACTCTGGCCATTCGTCGCGTCGCTGGGGGGCTGGCGCCGTACGCCGGGATGGCCGAGGATCTCCGGCGGCTGGCGAAGGCGGCCGGCGTGGACGCCGAGGAGCAGGCCGAGGCGGTGATCCGGCAGCTGCTGGCGTTCCCCGCGATGACCCGATCGAGCGAGGCGGTGTGGAAGGCGTACCGCAAACCGCTGACGCGGCTGGCCAGGCGTGATCCGGCGGTGCGCATGCGGTTGGTGGAGATTCTCCCCGAGCCGCCCGGCTGGTCCACCGACGTCACCGATTTCTGGCTGGAGCTGCTGGACGCGGCAGGCACGCTCGATCTGCTACGTGACGAGGCGGCGACGGTGTCTGCGGCGCGGTGGCTGGAGCGGCTGATGGCGCTGCGAGAGCGGCGTAGCCGGCGCCGTTGTGAGCGGCTGATCCGTGTCGTGGCGGACCTAGTGCCGCGGCTACGGGCGGAGGGCCGGCCGGTGACGTTGTGGAGCGACTTCGCTCACCGGGCCGACCTGGACATTCTCGACGTGTGCCTCGCTGGTGAGGTGCCGGTGGTGATCGACACCGACAGCGGTGCGTTCAACGTGTCTGCCTGGGTGCACGACGTCGGTTCCGGCCGGCGGGACCTACGCGTCGTGGCCGCCGACCCCCGGTGTCGACCCTTGTTGGCACGGGGTGCCGAAACTGCCCTGTCGGAGCTGCACGACAAGCAGGGGTCGGGGCCGCTGCCGGCGCGGTTGGTCACCGAAACGCTGGGCACGGCCGGCGTGCGGGAGGTGCTGTCCGAGCTGCTCGTCGAGCGGGCTGCCCGGGTGCCGGAGGGCACCCTGATCGGCTTGGACGAGGCGCTGTCCCAGCTCGCGGCCGTGTGGTCGCCCGCCGGTGTGGCGTTGGCACCGGATGCGTTCACCGCCTTGGCGCGGGTTGACGTGCCTGCGGTCCTCGCCCGGTCGATGCGGGCCGGCCTGGCCGCGGAGCTGTCCTGGCCGGAGTACGAGCAGGTGGCCGAGGACAAGGTTGGCCGACGTTTCGGCGACGGTTGGCCGCAGCTGGTGGTGCACGACAACCGGACGGCGCACGTGGTCGACGTCGACGGCCCGACCAGTGAACACATCTTCCGGTATCCGCGCGAGGACAGCCCATACGCGCGTAACTCCTACGCCGACACCAGTTGCCGGCTGGTCAACGGGCAACTTCTGGTCACTTGGTACACCACCGGCGGTCGGCTCGCCGGCTACTGGTCGGCCGACCCGGACGAGCTGATCGACCCCGGCCAACCGACCGACCACGCCCTGTGGGGCCGCCGGTCGCTGTCGTTGCCGTTGCCCGATGGCGCGACGACCACGGGTGGTCGGCCCTGGCACGCCGGGGACACCCGTAGTCCGGCCGCGACGTATCCGGTCGCATGCGACGGCGTTTCGTTCTGGCGATACGAACGGCCCACCAACCCGATGGTCGGTGAGCGGCGTTGGCGGGAGTACGACCCGGCGACGGGCGAGGGCGGCCGGTACAGCCTGCCCGCGTTCTTCACCGCCGACCTGCCCTCCGGCGCGACCCTCGTCGCTGACCTGTGCGAGTTGCGGCCGGCGCCGGCCCAGTTCGCCTCGTCGCCGCTGGGCTGGCGCGACGGGTTGGTCGGGTGGCGGGTGACCCGCCTGCCGGACGGCACGCAGGTGGGGGAGGGGGTCGACGGACGGCAGGTGTCCTGGCATCCGGGCGCGGTTCGGGCCAGCCGCAACCCGTTCCACGGCGACGCGCTGGTCGCCGGCCTGCGGCTGCCGGGTAGCGACGTCGTGCTACCGGTGACCGGGCGGCCCCATCACCGGGCCGAGTTGGAGCTGACCGTGTGGAGTGCCGACGGCCGAGAACCGGTGGACCGGTGCCGACCCTCCCGGTACCTTCCGCCGCTGGCCTGGTGGCATGCGCTGGGCCCCCGTGATGCGCCGGGTTCGGCCCGGCTGCGGCGGCTCGACGCCGCCGACGCGGCCCGGTTGATGGCGATCGACGACTCCGTCACGAAGTCCACCGAGATCAACGCGGTGGCGCTGGCCATCGTCACCGAGGTGCTGACGGAGGTGACCGACCCGGTGCTACGTACCGTCGTGGCGGAGAAGGTGGTGCGCGCGGTACGGCTGCGCCGGCGGCTTGAAGGGCTGCCGCAGCTGTTGGCGACCGATCCGGTCGTCGAGGCCCCGGTCGAAGGCGTCGCCGATGATCTGTTGCGCACCGCTTGGTCGGGGTTGTTGCCGAGGGAACGGTTCACCTACTACGGCGGCAGCGCCGGGACGCGGCGGGAGATCCTTCGACAGGTCACCGCGGTCGCCGACCTCCTTGCGGACGGGACAGCCGAGGAGGTGCCGCAGGCCAGTCCCACGTGGGTGGATGCGCTCGGCGGGCTCGGGGCCCTGGCCATCCGCGCCGCCGCGCCAGTCACCGCTGAGCAGGAGCGCCAAGCGCTGACCCAGTTGCTGTCCACCCTGGCCGGTACCGTTCTGGCCGACCCGGCGCACGCGGTGCGGGTCCTCACCGCGGCGTGGGACGAGGCGCCTCCGGAGAACCACCGGGTCGTTCAGCGCGTCGATGCCCAGGTCACGGTGCTGCTGCCGGAACATGGCCCCACCTGGTACGCCGGGCGGAGCAAGCAGTGGCGCCGCACCGCCGTGCAGCTGGCCCCGGACGGGCGGTTCACTCCGCCGCCTGGGGCCACGATCGAGGCGGAGACCGCCACGGCGGGCTGGCGCGGCGCTGATCGGATCAGGGTGTTCTGCCGGTTGCTCGCCGAGCACGGCCCGGCCCCATGGCGCCCGGAATGCGTCGACGACCTGGTGCGGCGCACCGGAATGACGCGAGCGGAGGCCGGATTATTGCTGGCTGGTCTTCCCGGCATCGACGAATGGCAGGCGAACTTCCTCACCGCCGACCAGCGGCGCGTCCTCGGGGTGAACAGCACCCAGGCGCGCACCGCCCGCGAGGCGTTGAAGTCTCTGTCGTACGGGCAACGGATCGCACTGGTGGACGCGGCGATGCCGCGGGACCCGGCCGATCTGTGGCAGAAGGGTCCGGACGTCGACCGCCTCGCAATGGCATGGCTGGCACTGCGCGGTACCCGCGTGGTGATCGGCGAGAAGTTGCTCGCCGACGCCACCCGCATCCTGCCTACGACACGAGCGGCCGACATCCTGCAGACGATCGCCGAGCCGGCTACCGGAAGCTGGCTGACCACCGACGGGGAAAGCCGGCCCGGCGACTGGGGCCGACTGGATACCACCACCATGGGCGGAACCCCCTTCGACGGCAATCACCTGTACGGGTGCACGGTGGCGCTGCTGTGGCTGGCCTACGAGCTGCCGTGGGGTGACCCGATGCGTGACGCTCTGCCCCGGGCTCAGGAGTTGCTGCGGCAGCGGCTGCGCAACCCGCGGCTGCTGATCGGCGCGGGGCGACACGAGGTGGACGAGCCGCCCCAGGTGGGACCGGCGCTGGTGGCCGGACACGCCTTCGGGGACACCGTGGTGCACCATCTCGCCCCGGCCCTGATCAGCGGACCGCAGGACCCGGCGATCGGCTTCATCCCCGGGCCGATCGCCGACACACTGCGGCTGGTGCTCTCACCGGACCTCATCGCTGTGCTGTCCACCCCCGACGGCGCCAGCGGCGAACACCGCGACCCGCGGGTCAGCGCACCCGACCTGGTCGACGCTGTCGCAGCGCACACCGGCCTCGACCGGGACCAGGCCGGCTACTACCTGCAACTGCTCGCCCTGCCGCACCCCACCGACGTCAACGTGCGGACCTGGAACGCGTGGAAGCCCGCCACCCTCAAGCAGGCCCAGACGGCTCTGCTCGACTCAGGGCTGGTGGTGGCGGGCAAGCGGGAACGTGCCGGTCGTGGCGTCTTTCTGCCCGGCGGCTGGCTCGCGGCAAAGACTCCCAACCCACCCATGGAGGTCTGGAAGCAGCCGCTGTACCTGTCCCTCAACGGGTTGACTCTGGTCACCCGTCCCACGCCCGAGCTGTTCCGCGCGGCATGGGACCGGGTGACCGCCGGCGACAACCCGCGCTACCTCGACCTGCAGGAGAAGGCGTGAACGCCCGACAGATCGACCCGCCGGAGCACCTGTACGCCGACGAGCTGGCGTACCTGGCCGCCGCCGACCGTGGCCCCCGCCCGCCCGGCTGGCGGCTGACCCCCCGGGCGGCGGTCACGTTCATCGCCGGCTCCGCCGGTCGCCCCGTGCCGGGCCCCGACGGGCGCCAGGTCACCATCGCACCGAAGTTCGTGGGGGAACGGGACCTGGTCGAGCGGTGTGTGGTGACCCTGGCCGGAGAACGGGGCCTGCTGCTCGTCGGCGAACCGGGCACCGCCAAGTCGATGCTGTCCGAGCTGCTCGCCGCTGCCGTCTGCGGCACCAGTGCCCTGGCCGTACAGGGCACGGCCGGCACCACTGAGGAACAGCTACGCTACGGCTGGAACTACGCGCTCCTGCTGGCCAAGGGACCGTCCCGGGAGGCACTGGTGCCCTCGCCGGTGCTCACCGCGATGACCACCGGCGCCGTCGCCCGGATCGAGGAGATCACCCGCTGCCTGCCCGAGGTGCAGGACGCGCTGGTGTCGATCCTGTCCGACCGACGGTTGGTCCTGCCCGAACTCGCCGACGACTCCGTCGCCTACGCCGCTCCTGGCTTCTGCGTCATCGCCACAGCCAACCTGCGGGACCGGGGTGTGTCCGAGATGTCCGCGGCGTTGAAACGGCGGTTCAACTTCGAGGTGGTACCGCCGATCGCCGACTTCGACGCCGAGGTCGCCCTCGTCACCCGGCAGGCCCGGGCCGCCGTGGAACGGGTCGGAGCCGCGTACACCGTGGACGAGGCGGTGCTGGAAACCCTGGTGACCGCCTTCCGCGACCTGCGTACCGGCAGCACCGTCGAGGGCTGGGAGGTGGAACGCCCGTCCTCGGTCATGAGCACTGCCGAGGCGGTCGCCGTCGCCGCGTCGATCTGCCTGTCCACCGCGTACCTGCCCGGCCCGGACCCGTTGTCGCTGCTCCCCGGGCACTTGGTGGGCGTCGTGCGGAAGGACGACCCGGCCGACCACGCCCGGCTGCTGGCGTACTGGGACGGCGCCCTGCGCCGCCGCGCCGAGGCCGGCGGCCGGATGTGGCGTCAGCTATGGGAACAGCGCGATGTCCTGCATGACTGATGACAGCACGGCTGAGGACCCGCGCGCCGCCATTGCACGTCTCACCGACACAGGCCGTGTCACCCTGATCGGAGTGCGGCACCACTCGCCGGTACTCGCCTCCGCGATCCCCGCCCTGCTGGACGCGGCCCACCCGGACGCGGTGCTGGTCGAGCTGCCCGCCGACATGCAGCCGTGGCTGACCTGGCTGGCGCACCCCGACACCCAGGCGCCGGTCGCCCTCGCCGCCGCCAGCGGTGACGAGGGCGGACCGCTCGCCTTCTACCCGTTCGCCGATTTCTCCCCGGAGTTGGCCGCGCTGCGGTGGGCACAACGGCGAGGCGTGCCGGCCCACTGCTGCGATCTTCCGCTGAGCGACCCGGCGTGGCAGGAACGCCCGGCGGCCGTCGGGCCGCGGGTGAGCGGGTACGCGGACACTGTGCAGGCCACCCTGACCGGTCGGACCGGAGACGACCTGTGGGACCGCTGGGTCGAGGCGGCGGCCCCAGGATCACCGCCCGAAGCGGTACGCCGATCGGCGCTGGCGGTCGGCTGGGCGCTCCGCGCCGATGCCGCCGGAGGCATCGGCGCCCTCGACCAGCGGCGCGAGGCGTGGATGCGACAGCGCATCGCGGAAACCTCCGGCCGCCTCGCCGTCGTCGTCGGCGCCTTCCACGCCCCCGCCCTGACCACACCGGCTCACCCGGCGGCCACCACACCTCCCATACCCGACGTCGGGGGGTCGCGACGAACCCCGCTCATCTCTTTGGTGCCGTACTCGTTCGACCTGCTCGACGCGCGGTCCGGATATCCCGCCGGGATCCGCGACCCTCGCTGGCAGCAGGCTGTCCACGACGCGTACGCCGATTCCACCGCGCTGGCCGCCCACCTGCGCAGCTTCGCCGTCGAGATCACCCGGCACCTGCGGGACCAGGGACACCCCGCCGGGCCGGCCGAGGCCGCCGAGATCACCCGACTCGCCCACGACCTCGCCCACCTGCGGAACCTGCCCGCCGCCGGGCGCGGCGAACTCGTCGAAGCAGTGCAGACCGTCCTCGCCCAGGGCGAGCCGGCCGGCCGGGGGCGAGCGGTCGCCGCCGCGATGCAGCACACCCTGATCGGACAGCACCGCGGTCAGCCCTGCCCTGAGACACCCGTGTGCGGGTTGACTCCCGCGACCACAGCTCTGCTGCGGCAGCTGCGCCTGCCCGGTCCCGGTGACCCGCCCCGCACCGTTCGGCTTGATCCACTGCGTACTCCACTCGACCGGCGACGAGAGGCCGCCCTGCAGCGACTGCTCGCCTGTCAGGTGCCCTACGCCGAGCCTGCCGAGACCACCACGGACGAAACGCTCACCACCCGCTGGCGGCTGCACTGGCAGCCCGGCACCGACGCCGGGCTCGCCGCCGCCGGCTCACACGGCGTCACCCTCGCCCAAGCCGCCGCGGGCATGCTGAACACCCGGCGTCGCCGAGAGCTGGCCGACGGCGGCCCCACCGCCGCGCAGGCTGTCGCCGGGCTCGCCCGCGCCGCCACCTGCGGCCTACCCGACGCCGTCGACGTCCGCCTCGCCGACCTGCACACCGCCGTGACCGACACCGCCACCCTCGCCGAACTCGCCACCGCCGGCCGCCTGCTCCAGCGGCTGCGAAGTGGGCACATCCCCGCCACCCCGACACCACCGACCGGCCTCGACGAGCACCTGACACACCTGCACGCCGCGGCAGTCCGCGCCATCGACGGGCTCGGCGGATCCACCGACCCCGGGGACGCCCGCGCTCTGCTCGACCTCGTCCGGCATGCCGACGACAGCGGCCACCTGCTGCGGCTCAGCCAGGCTGTCAACTGCCTCGCCCGCGACGGCTCACCACTGATGCGGGGAGCGGCCCACGCCGTCCAAGTGCTACTCGGCCTCGCCGCCCCGGACGCGTTCGGCGCGGTCCTGGCATCCTGGACAGAGATGCCCGCCGCCGAATGCACCGACCGACTCCGCGGAGCGCTCACCCTCGCCGGCGCCCTGCTCGAAACCGGCGGGGACACGCTGGCTCCGCTACTGGACACCATCGACGGCTGGGACGACGACCACTTCATCCGCCGGCTGCCCGCGCTGCGGGGCGGGTTCGACGCGTTGAGCCCCGCCGATCGGGACCGTCTCCTGGATACCGTCCGTCACCGCATCGGCGACGTCGACGAGACGATGACCGTCTCACCAGGGCTACTCGCCGACTGGCTCGCCGCCGACCAGTCCGGCCGGCAGGCCCTGACCGCCCTCGGGCTGCCCCTGGGCGGAGCAGACCACACCGCCAAGTGGTCGGCTCCACCACCGCCCCCGGTGGAACCCCGCCCGGCTTCCCGACCGCACACGCTGCCCGCCGCGCAGCGCTGGCGACTGCTGCTCGGCCGCCGCGCCGACGACCTGCCACCGCACGCCCGCCGGCTCGCCACCGCCCTCGATGAGCTGTACGGCAGCGGCTGGGGAGAAGGCTCCCACACCATCACCGGACCGGTCGGCGGACGACAATCCGCATACCCGCAGGTGCGTGAGTGGGCCGACGACCTCGAAGCGCTGTTCGGCGCCGCGGTACGCGACGAGGTGCTCGCCCGCGCCGCCGAACGCGGACGGGCCGATGCCCTGCTCACCATCGCACCCGAAGACGTCCGACCCTCGGTGGAACTGTTGCACACTGTCCTGGCCCTGGCCGGCGGGCTCCCCGAGGCGCGACTCAACCGACTGCGCCCACTCGTGGCCAGGCTCGTCGACGAGCTGACCGCCCAGCTAGCCCGGGAGATCCGGCCGGCACTGACCGGGCTTGCCACACCACGACGCAGCCGTCGACCCAGCGGACGCCTCGACCTCGGCGCCACGGTGCACGCCAACCTGCACACCGCACACCTCGACTCCCGCGGCGCGGTGCAGCTGCGCCCCGAACGGTTCATCTTCCGCAGCCGCGGTCGGCGCAGTGCCGGTTGGCAGATCATCCTCCTCGTCGACGTGTCCGGGTCGATGGAGCCGTCCACGATCTGGGCGGCGCTGACCGCGTCCGTCCTCGCCGGCGTGCCGACCCTACGAACCCACTTCGTCACCTTCTCCACCGAAGTGGTCGACCTGACCGACCGGGTCGCTGACCCACTCAGCCTCCTGTTGGAGATCAGCGTGGGTGGCGGTACCCACATCGCCGCCGCCCTGCGCTACGCCCGGCAGCTCGTCACCACCCCCAGCCGCAGCCTCGTCGTGCTGGTCAGCGACTTCGAAGAGGGGCACTCCATCGGCGGACTTCTGGCAGCCACCCGGGCGCTCGCCGACGACGGGGTCACCCTGCTCGGTTGCGCCAGCCTCGACGACGGGGGTCGACCCCGCTACAGCACCGCCGTCGCCGGGCAGCTGGTGGCCGCCGGGATGCCCGTCGCCGCGCTGAGCCCCACTGAACTGGCCCGTTGGATCGGAGATCAGGTCCGATGAGCCTGCCTGCTGTCGCGCCACACGTCGTCGCCGACGCCGTCGCCGCCCTGCCCAACCGGTTGCTGGCCAAGCTCGACCAGGCCCTGGAGAAACAGCCGACCTGGTCTATCACGACCTCCGCCGACGGGGCGACCGTCACCATCGACGACCAGGTCGCCGTCACCCTCACCACGCCGGTCGACACCGCCGACCGAGCCACCTGCAACTGTCTGCTCGCACCACGCTGCCTGCACCGGGCCGCCGTGCTCAGCGCCGCACCCGTCCTCGCCACCCACCCGCACCAGGCGGTCGCGGCCGGACCGGACCCGGGCACGCCCCAGACCACGGTGACCACCAGCACCGACCTACCCGACGACGCTGCCGACTCGTCCGCCACGGCTGAGCAACACGCCGTCGCCGCGCAGGTACACGAGGTCGCTGCGCAGCTCCTCGAGCACGGCGTGGCAGGCGCTGGCGCGGTGCTCCAAGCGGACCTGCTACGGGCCATCCACCAGGCCCGTGCCATCGGACTGCCCCGACTGGCGACAGCCGCGACCAGAGTGGTGGAACTACTCCGCGCAGCTCGCCGCGGCGTCCCTGGATTCCGGCTGGCCGACCTCGCCGAGGAACTGCGCGAAGTGCTGATCGTCTGTCACCTCCTGACCAACGGGGTGGGTGACCAGCACGTCGCTCGGGGTGTGAGCCGGCGCGGCTACCGCCCGGTCGGGGATCTGCATCTGTACGGGCTGTGCGCGGAGCCCCTGTGCACCACCACCGGCCACCTCGGCGCGGTCAGCTACCTCACCGATGACAACGCGACCATCTGGAGCCTGGCACAGGCACGTCCCGGCGATGGCAACAGCGCCCGCAACGCCGCTCATGCAAACGTCAACTTCGGCGACGCGACGCTCAGCCACCGGGAACTGGGCCGGGCCGGGCTCGTCGCCGTCAACGCGCACGCCTCAACCGACCGGCGACTCAGCCACGGCAGAGCAGTGCAGGCCGTCCGTACCTCGGGTCGCTCGTGGCACGAGGAACCGGCCGCAGCCCTCTGGCGGCAGTCGATCCCCGAACAGGCCGCCCGCTGGCTGAACGCCCTCGACCTCGCCCCACCCGAGCGCCCCGCCGGACACGACCTCGCCTTCCTCGACGGCGTCCTCAACGCCGACCAGCGAGGCCTGCTCCTGACGACAACGCACCTGCCGGGGCCGGTCGTCGTCCTCGCCCCACACGATGATCCGGTGCTCCCGTACGTCGCGAACCTCCGCCTGCTCGCCGCTCACTCCGCAGGCATGCCGGTACGCATGATCGGACGCTTCCACGGACCCTGCCAGGTCCACGGTCTCGCCATTGCCGCGTCCTGGCTGCCGGACCGCTTTGGCGGACACGTCGACCTTGGCATCGACCAGCTACAGCGCGCCGACCTACCCGGCAGCACAACCATTGAGCCTCCGAGCGCCGACCAACCTCAACCGCCATTGCATCTCCTCACCCACCACCTGCAACGAGTGGTCGCCGCTGGCCGCAGTGCCCTGATCTCGGACGTCGACCGCGACGCACGGGCGCTGCTAGACGCCCAGCTGCCGACAGCCGCGTCCGTGCTGCAGGAGTTGCGGCGCGCGGGCCACCGGCGTAGCCGCGACGCGTTCGGCCGTTTGAACCAGCAGGAATCCACCGTCCTGGCGGTGGCCTGGCTGACTGCCGCGACCTATCAACACGCTGCGGTAATGGCCGCAACCGCAGGTTCATGGCAATCGAGTTCACTCGATTGCCGCCAGGCGGCAGTCGCAGCGGCGTCAACGAGTTCGTGATGCCCAGGTGGGCCAGGCGCGGCCTGTAGTGCGGGATCAACCGCGACAAGCGCAGTCGGGCCGTGGCCACCAGGTTCGACAAACTCGCCGTGCGCTACGAAGCCACGATCCTCCCGCGGCCATCAACGAGTGGCTGTGACCGGCTTGGACACAGCCCTCGATGTGCACTTCCGGGATGCTGGGGCGCGGTGGCCGATTGGCCATGCAGCTGGCGGAGAGGCGCTGGACTGCTGGTCTCCAGTCAGCGCCTCATCCCGGCATCGTGCCCGAGTTACGACAACAGGCTCCACCTCATATTCAGATCGGTCGGCTCACCCTGATGCTGCCCCGGCGTATGCCGATTGTCATGACGGAGTGGGCACGTGTCTTGAACGAGCGCGCCGTCGGCGCGGGGAGCACGGCTCGGCGCAGCTATCTGCTTGGCGGGGCATCGCCGTCGGCTCGCCAGTCGGTGAACAGCTCGGCAAGTCTGGTCTTGGTCTGATCGGTGAGGATCTTGGTGGCGTCTTCTCCGAGCGGTTTCAGGGCGTGTTGCCGTAGTGCGGGGTGTTGTGCTGGTGCGGGGCAGATGAACACGGCGAGGATCCGTAGTGCGCGCAAGGCTTCATCGTTTGAGATGAGGTCGAGCAGGGGTGCGCCCGCGAACGCTGCGGCCTGGAATCCGTGCCACGCCTTGTCGACGATCAGACTGACAAGGGCATCGGTGACGTGGGGTCGGTCGGGCTGTAGTCCCGAACCCAGGATCAGGGCTTTGGCCTTTTTGGGGATGCTGTCGAAGCCTCGTTGGGTCATCTCGATCGCCTGGACCAGCCCGATGAAGAGATCGCACCAGAAGTGGTTGGTGAGGTCGCGCTTGACGTTGGTGGCGTCCGGAGTGGCACGGTCGATTTCCGTGACGATCTCCTGCCAGGCTCCGCGCGTCATTTCCTCGGCAAGCGCTGTCACCTGCTCGGCTGGCGTCGGGTACGGCTCGCCGTTCTCGGGCCCCACGGGCGGCGACGGAGCGGCAAGCCAGTCCGCGATGTCGATCCGGGCGAGGTCGGTGGTGACTTCCTGGTTGCCGCGGGTCTGCTCCAGGGACCGTGGACGATGCTCTGTCCAGGCCAGTTTGCTCTCGAAGCGCTCCCGGCCCTCGTGACGGGTCAGATAGTCCTGGTCGACGTGGTCGAGCCAACCCTGCACGCCATGCTGGCTGCCGCCGCACTGGGTGCAGAGGCAGCGGTGTCCTCGGGCTGTCTCGCAACTGGGATTGTGTCTGCCGGTGTCCATGTCGCGGCCACCTCGCTGATCCGGTTGACCCGGTGCGGTGCTAGGCGGTGTCTTCAAAGGATCTTGGTGTCGGATGATGTAGCGCGTGGGTCGTCGCTACGAGTTGTCTGACGTCGAGTGGGAAGCCCTGTCGCGGTACCTGCCGTCGGTGGTGACCGGTGGCAGGCCGCGGGCCGATGACCGGCGGGTGCTCAACGGGATCGTGTGGAAGATCCGGGCCGGGGCGGCGTGGCGGGACGTGCCGGCCCGCTACGGGTCCTGGCAGTCGATCTATACCCGTTTTCGCAGGTGGGCACTGGACGGGACGTTCGAGCGGATGCTGGACGGGGTTCGGGCCGACGCGGACGCGGCCGGGGACATCGACTGGCTGGTGTCGGTGGACTCGACGATCGTGCGGGCTCACCAACACGCCGCCGGCGCTAAAGGGGGACCTGCGAAACGGACGAACCACAAGATCACGCCCTCGGTCGATCTCGAGGTGGACTGACCACCAAGATTCACCTCGCCTGCGACGGCGCCGGCCGGACTCTGGCGTTCGTGCTCTCCGGCGGCAACGTCAACGACTGCACCCGCTTCGCCCAGGTCATGGCCGCGATCCGCGTCGAACGTCAGGGTCCCGGCCGGCCTCGGATTCGCCCGGATCACATCATCGCCGACAAGGGCTACAGCTCGAAGGCCATCCGCGCGGACCTGCGCCGGCGAGGCATCGGGCACACGATCCCGGAGCGCGCCGACCAGCAGGCCAACCGCCGCCGGCGCGGCAGCGCAGGAGGCCGGCCGCCGGTGTTCGACAAACAGCTCTACAAGCGGCGCAACGTCGTCGAGCGCTGCTTCAACCGGCTCAAGCAATGCCGCAGCGTCGCGACCCGCTACGACAAGACGGCGACCTCGTACCAGGCCACGGTCACCATCGCCGCCCTACTGCAATGGTTGTGACTCTTTGAAGACACGGCCTAGCGATAGCTGACTAAGTGGAACCTTGTCGATACCCTACGTTACCGGATGGATCGATGCCAATGCCGATCGACTGAGCCTCTCGGGTAGCGGGCAGAACCTCGCGGGTCGCCATCGGACCGGCCTCGCCGGGCGGCTCCGCTGTCAGCGCATGCGTGCCGTGTCAGCCCGTTTCGGCACGGCAGGGGCCGGCCTACTCGATGTGCTCTTTCGGGATGCTGGGTGCAATGGCCGGTCGGCCATGCAGCAGCGCGCAGAGAGGCGCTCGCTGCTGGTTTCCAGTAAGCGCCTCTCTGTCATCTGGGCTGCAGTGAGATCTCACGCCCGTCTCACGGACGGCCCGATATGGCCCGGCAGTGACTGGCGTGGACCGGATCCTCACACCGCCAGTCACCTGCATGTCCGGTACCAGCAGGCATCGTCCGGCAGGTGCCGGTAGACCTACTAGTTCACTGGGGGTCAAGGGGTCGTCGGTTCGAATCCGGCCGTCCCGACTTTGAAAAAGGCCAGCTCAGCTGGCCTTTTTCAGTTATTTCTATGGATGTGTTGATCGGCTTTCGACACGTGATTCTGCCCGTACGAGCGTACGGTCTGGGGTCGATCGCCGTCCTGCCTGCGTTCGGGCGACGAGTGCGCGTGGCTCGGCGGCATCCGATGTCGCGGAGTTCGGTAGAGATCGCGATGACGGTGCAGGCCCCTTGAGCAGGCGTAACGTCCTTGTTCTCTACCATGTGGCCCGGAGGCTTCCTGCGTCTTGGACACCGCGGCCCGGAAGGGCTTGCCTCAGGTCTCGACATCGTCCCTTGTGGATGATCCTGACACGCCTTCGACACGGATGTCCGTACGGTGACGTCGGTGCTTCCCGCCGCCTGTCACGATCGACCCCGAACCGGATGGGCGGCTGCGCGTGTTCTGCGGCGGGCAACTGGTCCGTCGTGTCGGCGGGTGGCGGGGTTCCCATGGCTGGGTGGGCCTCCACCGCAGAAGATTGATCAGCCAAGGACTGCGCCCATGATCAGCCAGGGTCGATACGAACCAACCCCAGGTTAAAGATCAAGCTAGACCGGGTCGAACTGCCAGGCAAACCCGATCACGGAGCGATCGACGACGTCAACGCAGTGGTAAACCGCATTCTCCACGTCGAGTTCTACCGGGTGCTGGCGGGCGACTCGATCGTCGGGGTCTCGGTAGTCCGCCCACTCTGTCCACCAGACCTGGCGGGGCAGCCGCGCGGGATCGAACTGTACCCGGATCGCCACCTTCTCCAAGCGATGGTGCGCCACCCGCCGGAACACCGGCTCGACGTCGGCGGAGTAGTGAAACCGGGTGACGTACTCCATGCTCGTCATCTCACCCCGGTTGAGCTGGCGGGGCAGCATGACGTTGACGGCCCAGAGACTGTCGCGCAGCCAATAAGGCTCGCCGGGTACGCCACCCTGCACGCGCTCGACCTCCACCTCATCGGTGTCGAAGGTGTAGCGATAGGTTGTCAGCCCGTCTACCAGCGACCGGATGTCCTGGATGGTCCGATGCGACGCGGGCTGGCCGTCGGCACCGAGATAGTGGAATTCGTGCAACGAGATCGTCTGGTATTCCGGCGGGTCCGACACTTCCCCGGCGAGCGGTGGAAGGTCTCCGTAGATGACCCGGGCAAGTTCCACGCCCTCCCACTGCCGCCACAGGCTGGCGGCGTGCGCATCGCCGATCCCGAAGGCGTCCACAAACAGTTGCATGGTCTGCCGACTCAACACCTTGCCGGTCAAAGCGCGAGAGACAAGATCCTTAAGCTTCTCCGGATCGAGATCACGATCTGTGGGGGTCCGGGGATTCTGCCAGAGAAACGCGGCGAGCACCTTCGCAACGGCGGCCTGATTCAGGCCGTCGTGGTCACGCAGCACAAGCTCGGCTCGCGCCCAGCGGTCCCGATAGGGTCCGTCAAGCAGTTCCCGCAGGTACATGCTGGCCTGGCGCGCACCACGGGCCTTCATTCCGCTCCCATTCCGATCTCCCTGGGGGTGCGAGGGAAGTGCGAGCAAACATCTCTATTCTCCTGCAGGCAGGCAACCCACCAGCGACCGCAAACGTCGCAATCATCGAGAGATCGATCATCGATGTCAAAAAACAGGAAAATTCTTCTGGCGGGCATTCCGATCGTCATCGGCGCGTTGATCACCGCAGCCGCGATGATCTATGCGCAGCGCGGCTCGGCCGACAGCCCGCCGGAGAGTACCCGGACCGAGGCGACCATCGGCGACGACGCCGGTAACGGCTGTGTCAACTTCGGTGCCCAGGGGACCGTGAACTGCCACGGGGTACCGGAGAAGAAGCAGTTACCGTACGGCACGCAGGAGGAGCCGTCGGGCCCCGGACCGTGGGGGTTCCGGGTGTACGACACGGTGGTGGACGGCACCGACGTCGGGCTCACCGTCCGCCGCTGCCCGGAGCGGACGTGCGGCTGCGTGGACCCGCACTGTGAGAAGCTCGGCATCGCCCGGCAGGACAGCCCGCTGTTCGCGGTGTGCCAGTTCGACTCCGGGTTCAACGGCAACGACACCAGCTCGGTCTGGCTAAAGGTCAAGTGGCCCAACAACCGAGGCGGCGACCGGACCACCCAGGTCAGCTCCGAACAGGACCCGTACCTCGGATGGGTGCTGAAGAAGTACACCACGCCGGCCGGACACAACGGAAACATCCGTACCTGTGCCTGAGCCCTGCCGGTGATCGGTGGTGGTCACCCCGATGGCGGTCAGCGAGGTCCGCTGACCGCCACAGCCGGATTAGTAGTGCTTTGTTAGGTCGTTGTGGCGTGTCGCTTGAATGTACGTCGTGGTGGTGTTTGGGTGCGGTGCGTGGATGAGCGGGAACTCGTTCGGGTGCGGACGCGGTTGGAGGACTTCGCGGCGGGGATCTTCGCGGGGTTGCGGCGCTCGGATCAGCGGGCGACCGGTCTGCGGTATCTGCGTGGGCTGATGCTGGACGGCCGGCGGAAGTCGATGCAGCCGATGGCGGAACGGCTCGGGGTCGAGCATCAGCAGTTGCAGCAGTTCCTGACTTCGTCCAGACCACCTACTTCCGGCCCGGTGTGTCGTTCAAGACGTTCGACTATCTGCGAGCGTTCACCTGGCGCCTCGGCTCGTACCGATCGCGAGTCTGCGGCGTGCCGGTCGAGCAGCAGTCCCCGGATCGTCCGGCCGAGTGGGTGGCGCCGGCCTCCATGGTGACGACGACTTCCCGGCCGGGTTGGCGCATCGCTCAAGTTCCCCGCTCAGTTTCGTAGGCTGGTCCGTCTCGTCGCCGAGGGCGGCGGGGCCGTGATCGCGGACGGGCGACCGGGCCGGCAGCGGGCCCTCGACTTTGTACCTTGGCTAGCTCGCGGCGGAGCGCTACACTGCGCCGCGATGAACTCTTCTCTCAGATTGGGGGTCCGGTTCGCGCAAGGTGAGTGCTGATGCGCTCCCTGGCCGCGAATGCGGATTCCCGCCTTTCCCTCTGGCGGCGCGTGCGTGAGTACGCCGTGCCGCCGTCCATGATCGAAGCCGCAACAGTTCGTCGTCGCGTTGGTGACTGGGCTGGTGCATGCGCGGCCGCTCGCGTCGATGTTGACCTGAACCTGCGCGCCGTGGCTCGCTGCCACGGTCGGGAACTGGCCGCCCGGCTGCGGTCCGATCTCCGGTACCTCGCGCCAGACCTGCTGCGCTGGCATTTGCCGAGGATCGCTCCGGACGGGCTGCTGCGCCCGGGCCTGACTATCTCGCTGACGCGGTACGGCCTGACGGAACACGACGGCGCTGAGCCGGTGCACCTCGTGGCCCGGACTCCACCGGCCTGGGCGGATGCGGGCCAGCGGATCAGCCTGGCGCTGTGGGCCGTTGGATGCCGCGACAAGGACGACGGCCCTCATCCGCATCCGCGTCCCGACCGTCGGTTCCGCCTGGACCTGCACCGCCACTTGTGGGATGCGCGGAGAGCCGACGAGTTGCGGTGCCGCTCGGGCCTGGAGCAGCTGCCCTCCGACAACGCCGCCGCGGTGCACCGTGATCCGCTGTGGGACGCGTTGCGGGAATGTGGTTTCGCGGTGGACCGGTGGGCGGCCGAAGCGACGCTGCTGCTCCATGAGGAGGGCCGGACCAGCGGTTCGGTGGTGGTGCGGCTCGGCCCTCGACGTCGTCTGGTCCTGGACGTTGCTCCGGCAAGCACGGACCTGCGGCCACCCGCGGCGCGAATCGCCGGGGCCTCGCGGGCTGGTGGTGTCGCCGGGGGGCCGGTGCTGCCAGACGCGGCGACCTGGCTGGCACCCGATGTGGAGCTGCTGCGTCGCGGGCGGATCGCAATCGACCGGCTGCACCCGCTGGTGGCCTCCGCGCTCGCGCCTGGTCACCTACCGGCCGGCACCCCGACGTTGCCGGACCCGGCGGCAACGCCAGGTCTCGTTGCCTGCCGGGGAGCCTGGCACCGCATCGGCCTGGTGGACGGTGGGCTCACACCCCTGGACCACGGCCCAGCGGAGATTCGCCGGGAGGAACTGCTGGCCGCGCTGACCGGCAACCCGCTTCCCTGCCTGCGGGCTATCGACGAGGCGCACCGCAGCCCGGAGTGCCTTCCGGACATCCGTGCCCGCTTGGACCACGGGGACACCGCCGGCGCGCTGGCCACTGTCGAGGCCCTGCTCGGGCCCGATGCGCTTCTGCGCTGCGGGGATCTGCGGGAGGAGCTGGAAGACGCCGCGTTGCGGCGGATCACGTACGGGCTGTTCCGAGCCGGGCTGACCGGACACGGACCTGCTCCCTGCTCCCGGGACTGGCAGCCCAAGCGTGACCGCCGCTCCCACCCACGTCACGCGATCGCCCGCTGACCAGCGGTCCGCTACCCCTGCCCGGCCCAGGCCGGCCCACCACGATCTCAAAGGTGATCTCAGATGCCTTCCACCCGTACCTCGATCGACCCCACCCCGATGCCGCAGCTCGACGTCGCCGCCGACCTGCTCGCGCTGCTTTCCGACACCACCACAGAAACCCGCTGCCACCCGCAGTTGGAGGCGCTGACCCTGGCCGTGGCAGCCGACCTTCCGGTGCTGCTGTGGGGCGAGCCGGGAATCGGCAAGACTGCCGCGCTGACGCAGCTCGCCGCATCCCTGGACCTGCCGCTCACAACGGTGATCGCCAGTGTCCACGAGCCGTCCGACTTCTCGGGACTGCCCGTCGTCGGCGACGACCCGGCGACCCAGGGTGTGCCGATGGCGCCGCCGGACTGGGCCGTGCGCCTGGTATGCGCCGGTCGCGGACTGTTGTTCCTAGACGAACTGTCCACCGCCCCGCCCGCCGTGCAGGCCGCCCTGCTCCGCCTCGTGCTCGAACGGCGGATCGGTAGCCTGCGTCTGCCGGCCGGGGTCCGGATCGTGGCCGCCGCCAATCCACGGTCCTCCGCCGCCGACGGCTGGGAGCTGAGCCCGCCGCTGGCCAACCGCTTCGTCCACCTACAGTGGACTCACGACCATGAGGTCGTCGTACGCGGTCTGGGTGGGACCTGGCCCCGGGCTATGCCGCCCCGGCTCGACCCGCAGCGGCTGCCCGAGGCCGTTGCCCTCGCCCGCCGTGCGGTTTGTGGGCTGCTGTCGGCTCGCCCGGGGCTCGTGCACCGGCTGCCTACCAGTGAGGCCAGCCGTGGTGGTCCGTGGCCGTCGCCGCGCAGCTGGGAGATGACCCTGCGCCTGATTGCCTTCGCCACTGCGGCCGACGTCTCCCGGGAGGTCCTGTCGATGCTGGTCAGAGGCACTGTAGGTGACGGCCCCGGACTGGAACTGCTGGCCAGCCTGGACCGGATGGACCTCCCCGACCCCGAGGTGCTGCTCGCCGACCCGGCCACCGCCGTCCTGCCCGAGCGGGGCGACCTACGCCAGGCCGTGCTCGACGGTGTGGTGGAGGCGGTACGCCGGCGTCCGGATCAGTCCCGCTGGGATGCGGCCTGGGCACTGCTGGTCCGGGCCGTGGAGACCGGTGCCCCGGACCTGGTGGTCGTGCCCGCGTCCACCCTCGCCCGGCTGCGCCAGGAAAACTGGGACGTGCCCGCCTCGATCGAGCAGCTCGCCGGGGCAGTCTCCTTGTCTCGACGGGCCGACCAGACGGCGGCCCGGGTTGCGGCGGTCGCGGGGACCGGCCGATGAGCACCGAACACTCCGGGACGCTGGACCGGGACAAGCTCTTCACCGCCCGGCTGCACGCCGCCCGGGTCCGGCCCTACCTGGCGACGGCGCTGTTCGCCCTGCATGTGGTCGAGTCCCGGTGGGTGCCGACGATGGCGGTGGACCCGCACTGGCGGTGCTACGTCTCGCCAGCGTTCGTGGACCGGACACCTGTGGAGGAACTCTCCGGAGTGTGGGTACACGAGGTCTCGCACCTACTGCGTGACCACCACGGGCGCGGCGACCGGATCGCGCGGGAACGAGGGCTGACCGGGCCGGGGGAGCGACTGCGGATGAACATCGCCGCGGATTGCGAGATCAACGACGACGTCTTCGGCAACGGGCTGGCCCGCCCGGAAGGCGCGGTCGAGCCGAGTTCCCTGCTGCTGCCCGAGGGCCAGCTAATGGAGGACTACCTGCGGCAGTTCCGGCTCGGGCCGCGTACCCAGCATCTGGCCTGGCTGAACTGCGGCAGCGGCGCCGACGGGCTGCAGCGAGAGTGGGACCTCGGACCCGACGGCGCGCACGCCCTCAGCCCGCAGGAGCGGGATGCGGTGCGGTTCCGGGTGGCCGAGGGCATCACCGGCCGACCGGGAAACGTCCCCCAGGGCTGGCGACGGTGGGCGGAACGGGCGTTCCATCCACCACAGCCGTGGCGAGAACTCCTGGGAGCCGCGGTCCGCTCGGCGGTTTCCGCGCCCGGCGTGGGCGAGGACTACACCTACGGCCGGCCGTCACGGCGCTCCGCCGGCGCACCCGGCGTCGTCCTGCCGGCGCTGCGACGCCGGCCACCGCGGGTCTGCGTCATCATCGACACCTCCGGGTCGGTCAGCGACGCCGAACTTGGCAGCGCCCTGCTCGAGGTCGCCGCGATCTCCCGGGCCGTGGGTGGCCGCCGCGACCTCGTCACCGTGCTGCCCTGCGACGCGGCAGCCCAAGTCGTACGCCCACTGTGCCGAGCCGAGGACATCCCACTAGTCGGTGGTGGGGGTACCGACCTGCGCGCCGGTTTCGCCCGAGCGCTGCGAGACAGACCAGGCCCGGATGTCATCGTCGTGCTGTCCGATGGACAGACACCCTGGCCGACCTCACGCCCGCGCTGTCGGACCGTCGTGGGACTGTTTTCTCGACTCGGCCGGTGGGACGAGAACGACCCCGACTATATGCCGGACTCACCGCCCGAGTGGGCGCGCGTGGTCACCATCGGATCCGCTCCCACCGCTCGGTGAGCCCAGCCAGCGTCAGCAAATCGGTGACGAGCTCCTCGAAGAATCCGGGTTGTTGTGGAAGCAGAAGGCGCTGAATGCCTCCAACTCCTATCCTAGGACGCTCTGCAGGCTGTGTTTCTCATCAACGGTGCAGTCTGGATGAGGCGGCAGGGCGGGTCCTCGCCGTAACGGACCCGGTAACGGCGACGGCCCCGCCCACGCAGGGAGCCGGTGGCGCGCGAGGCAACGCCAGCCAGTGTCGTTCTTTGTCAGCACCTTCGAGCGCCACTCGCAGTGGGTCGCTGCGGTGGGCGCCCCGGTGCTTGTCAAGGCACGGGGCCGCCGACAGATGCTCCTCCCGTCGGTTGCCTGTTAGTCGCTGTCGATCAGTGAGTGGCGTCGGCGGTGTTAGAGCGGGCACCGGTTTGGACAAAACCGTCTCTTCTCCGGATAGCGGTCGAGGCATCAGATTGACAACCGGCCAGCCAGCAGCATGTCCCGCTGGTGCGGATCACCCGGATGGATGTCGAGGTTGCACCTCGGACCGGGGAGCGGTAGCCCTTCACCTGATTTGGTACGCCTTCGAGAGTGGTTACATCGACCCTCCCTTCTCGATGGTGAAGGAGAGCCGTGACATCGAATCCTGATCAACCAAACGATGAACTTGCTGTCACAAGTGACTATGTGCCCGGGGTACGTGGCCACGCGGTCCTCGCGGTGGGTGCCGATAGCGACGGTCGCGAAGCGCTGGCTATATGGCGGTTGAGCGCCATCGGGCGTGCTGGCGGTGCCTGGGTGCTGCGTTTTGACGAGGTCGAGCGCGATGCCGAGCAGATGGTCGCGGTTGTGCGGTTGCTGGTGGACAGGTGCTTGATCGATTGGGAAGTCGATGCCGTGACCAGCATCCTGGACAGGATCGGCCATCTGCTGCCGGCTCCAACGGTTGCTGCTCTGGAGGGCAACGTTCTTGCGATTCCCGATCTGCTTGATGAGATCGCCGAGCAGCGGGCCTGGTACGACGAGGCCGTCGAGCGGCATCGTGCGTTGTCGAAGTCGAAGATCGCCTCGCTTGCATGGCCGACCGAGGTGCCGGCCTGGAAAGAACTCGCGGAACGCACGTCTGCGCAGCCGGCAGCTGCTTCACCGGTCGCGGCGACTGCCTTGGCGCTGACGTCGGCTGTCGCAGCCACCGCGCAGTTGTGGGAGGACACCGAGCAGACGCGTTACCGGCGTAGCTACCTGCGCTCGTTGGGTAAGCCGCTGCCGCTGGCGCCTCGTTGGCTAGCGCGATTGCGGGAAGCCGTGGCCAGCAGGGCAGCGATGTCGGCGTAGGGGAGGGACTTATGTACGCGGTCATCGACTTGGAGACCACAGGCACGAGGACCAGTTGGCACGACCGGATTGTCGAGGTTGCTGTGGTGCACCTTGACGAGCGCGGCCGGGTCACCGGGGAATGGTGCAGTCTCGTCAACCCGGAACGGGATCTCGGTCCGCAGCTCATTCACGGCATCACCGCAGCCGAGGCCCGGCGGGCTCCCAC
Source organism: Verrucosispora sp. WMMD573 (assembly GCF_027497175.1). NCBI lineage: Bacteria > Bacillati > Actinomycetota > Actinomycetes > Micromonosporales > Micromonosporaceae > Micromonospora > Verrucosispora sp. WMMD573. The sequence goes on from NZ_CP114901.1 coordinate 3,936,935, forward strand.
GTTCGAGCAGATCGCCGGACATGTCGCTGGGCTGGTACGCGGTCGTGTTCTCGCCGCGCACAACCTCCACTTCGACGCGTCGTTCCTGCGGGCTGAGTACAGGCGGACGGGAATTCAGGCACCTATTGACCCAGCTGCTGGGTTGTGCACGATGCGGTTGGCGTCGCATTTCCTGCCGTTGGCCGGAAGAAGTCTGTACGACTGCTGCCGGGCGGCTGGATTGCCGCCGCACCGAGCACATTCCGCGCTGCATGATGCCCGAGCGGCCGCCCAACTGCTCGTGCGGTACCTTGCCTCAGCCGGCACCCCACCTCCATGGGAGCCTGCGATAACGACGGCGGCCAAGCTTTCGTGGCCGCCCATTCGGGCCGTATCGGTCGTGCCCGTCCAACGCCGGACACCTGGCTATCGCGACCAGCACTTCCTCGCCCGACTCGTCGATCGACTGCCACGGCTACACGAGCCGAAGGGTGATGCCTACCTGGATCTGCTTGACCAGGCTCTCCTCGATCGGCATGTCTCGACCACTGAGGCAGACGCACTTGTCGCCACGGCGGAAGACCTTGGTTTGGCTCGCGTCGATGTTGAGGATCTACACCGTTCCTACCTCGCCGGCCTAGCCGAGGTCGCAGCCGAGGACGGTGTAGTGACGGCCGCAGAGCGGCATGACCTGATTCAAGTTGCCGATCTGCTGGGCCTACCACGACCCGAGGTAGACAATGCCCTGCAAATCGCCATGACCGACAGCAGCCGGCAGCGACGGCACCGCCGCGACCAGTGGAACCTCAAAGCAAACGATCTCGTGGTCTTCACCGGTGAGATGCGCCCTCAACGGTCGGAATGGGAGGAGGAAGCGACAGCAGCCGGTCTGCGCGTAGGCGACCGTGTCACGAAGAAGACCCGACTCCTTGTTGCTGCCGACCCAGACAGCATGTCCGGGAAGGCTGAAAAGGCCCGCCAGTACGGCATTCCGATCGTTCACCCCACCGCGTACAAGCAGATGCTCGCCGGCCTCGAGGCTCCCGGTGCCGGCACACTGCCGGACGGTAGAAGCATGGCTGGGACGCGCTGAATCGATCGGACGGGACGCGGCGGCCGGAAGTGGCGACGGTCTACGGCATTGTTGTCATCGGGGGAGTGGCGCTGGCGATTGCGCCAGCGCCACTCCAAACCGAACTGCCGTGATGTCTCACGCTCGTCTCACGGATGGTCCGAGAGGGCTCGATAGAGCCCGACCTGTCCCGGACCGCCACCTGCCCGTTGACCTGCATGTCCGGCAGGAGCCGGTACCGTTCGGCAGACCCCGGCAGTCCTGCTGGTTCTCTGGGGGTCAAGGGGTCGTCGGTTCGAATCCGGCCGTCCCGACTTTAAAAAGGCCAGCTCGGCTGGCCTTTTTCACTTAGAGCGTGTTTGAGAAGGGTCAGGCTTTGAGGTTGTCGAGGGTCCAGGCTCGTTGACGGCGTGCGGGTCGGCCGCGGGTGAGGCGGCGGAGCATGCCGTTGATGGCGGCCCAGCGGATCATGGCTTCGGAGGTGGCGGGGTGGCGTTCGTAGTCGCGGGCCAGTCTGCGGTGGCCGGTCAGCCAGGCAAGGCTGCGCTCGACGACCCATCGGCGGGCGATTACGGCGAATCCTTTCTGGCCTGGGGCCTTGCGTACGATTTCCAGGGTGGTGCGCAGGATGCGTTGGCACCAGTCGACCAGGGTTCCGGCGAAGCCGGCGTCGGCGTAGACGAACCGGACCGGGGTGAACAGGTACGCCGACAGCAGAGTCGTCTTCGCTCCGTCGCGGTCCTGCACGCTCGCGGCCATCACGCACACGACTAGGAGCAGACCCAGGGTGTCGGTGACGATGAACCGTTTGCGGCCGTTGACCTTCTTGCCCGCGTCGTAGCCACGGGTGTCCCGGCCGACGGTGTCGGCGCCTTTGACGCTCTGGGAGTCGATGATGCCTGCCGTGGGTTCGGCGGCGCGGCCTTGGGCGGCGCGGACCCTTCGGCGCAGCGCGACGAGGATCCGCTCGGTGACATCGTCTTCCTCCCAGCGGGTGAAGTACCAGTACACCGTCTGCCACGGCGGGAAGTCGACCGGCAGTTGCCGCCACGAGCAGCCGGTCCGCACCACGTACAGGATCGCGTTCACCACGTCGCGGCGTGGATGTTTCTCCGGCCGGCCACCGGTTCTCGGTGGTGGCAGCAGCGGCTCGACCAGCGCCCATTGGGCGTCGGTCAGGTCCGAGGGGTAGCGACGCTGACGCGACATCGAGCCACTATGGACCAACGGCCGCTAACCGACGGCGCGACACGCCACCCATCACGAGAACTTCTCAAACACCCTCTTATGCCTATGGATGTGTTGATCGGGTTTTGACACTTGATTCTGCCCGTACGAACGTACGGTCTGAGGTCGATCGCCGTCCTGCCTGCATTCGGGCGACGAGTGCGCGTGGCTCGACGGCACCCTGTGCGGCGGAGTGCGGATAGAGATCGCGATGACGGTGCAGGCCCCTTGAGCAGGCGTAACGACCTTGTTCTCTGCCATGTGGCTCGGAGGCTTCCTGCGTCTTGGGCACCGCGGCCCGGAAGGGCTTGCCTCAGGTTTCGACATCGTCCCTTGTGGATGATCCTGACACGCCTTCGACACGGATGTCCGTAGGGTGACGTCGGTGCTTACGCCGCCGGTCACGATCCACCCCGCATCGAGTGGGCGGCCGTTTGTGATCTGCGGCGGGCAGCCGGTCCGTTGTGTCTGCGGGTGGCGGGGTTCCCATGGCTGGGGTGGGCCTCCAGTGCTGGAGGTGATTGCCAGGCGGTGAGGAGGTCGTCGTGGTAGATGGTGGTGTGATCGTTCGGGATCCGGTCACCGGGTTGTACGGGTTCCGGTTGGAGATGGGACGTGACCGTAACGGGGCGCGGATGCAGGCCCGTCGGACGGGGTTCGTGACGGAGAAGACGGCATTGGCCGAGTACCGTCGGCTCAGCCGCCAACGTGACGCGCGAACGGTCCGTCCGAGGCTTACCGACACCGTTGAAACCCTCTGCCAGGACTGGCTTCGTGCCCGTGAGCAGGAACTACAGCCGAACACTGTCTACAACTACACGTGGCTGCTCAGCCTGATCTACCCCTACCTGGGCACCGTGCGAGGCTCGCGGCTCAGCGCCCGGATGACCGAGCGCGCCTACCGCCACCTGGAAGCGGCCGGCTACTCCCGCACCACCCTGCGCACCCTCGACCTCGTGCTGACCAAGGCATACGGCGAACAGACCGGCTTGACCCTCGGCGCGCACCGGCCACGCGAAAGCGACACCCTGCGGCCTGTCTGGACCCTCACCGAAGCGCGCCGCTTCCTCGACCACGTCCACCATGACCGGCTCTACCCGCTGTGGCGGCTGCTGCTGGTCACCGGCCTACGACGCGGCGAACTGTGCGGCCTGCAGTGGCGCGATCTGGAACCGGACCTGGCCACCCTCACCGTCCGCCGGCAACGCGTCGTCGAAGACCCGGCCAGCCGAGTCCGCGACAAGCCACCCAAGTCCCACAACAGCACCCGAACCCTCATTCTCGACCCGGCGACCCTCACGACCCTCACCGCCACGAAAGAACGCTGGTTCGCGGTACATGTTCACCGGCCGCACCGGCCAACCCCTGCGACCCGACAACGTCACCAGCCGCTTCAACCACCTCGCCACCCGCGCCGGAGTCCGCCCCATCGGACCCCACCAGATCCGGCACCTGCTCGCCTCCACCTACCTCGACGCCGGATACGGCATCCACCCACCGTGAACGTTCGTGGTCACGGCGCTAAATATACGAATGGGCATTGACTGTTGCCTGCCCTGGACGTTCACCTCGACGAAGCAGGTGTCGACGAGGCGACCGGCCGGCGAACCAACGTTCGTAACGGGCACGGGGCGAAGACGGTGCAGGCCGAGGTCGGGCCGGTGCGGATCCAGGTTCCGCGGGACCGGGCCGGGTCGTTCACGCCGCGGATCGTGCCCAAGCACGTCCGCCGGTTGGACGGGTTCAACTCTGGCGCCAGTCGTGGCCGCAGTTCGTGCCCTTCTTGGACTACGACCACGAGGTCCGCAAGGTCCTCTACACCACCAACGTCATCGAGAGCCTCAACGCACGGTTCCGCCAAGCCGCCCGCCGGCGCGGGCACTTCCCGACCGAGCAGGCCGCGATGAAGGTGCTCTACCTCGTCGTTCAGCAGAAACGTCGAGGTGGCGGGAGCATCACCGGCCGGGTCTACGGTTGGGCCAAAGCCCTCAACGCCCTGATCCTCGCCTACAGCGACCGGATCGCCATCTAACAACCTCGATCACACCACAGGCCCAACACGGAAATCGACACACTCCCCGGTATGGGCGACCGCTACAACACGTCGGTGACGGTCAGCGGGGCCAGCACCTGGACGGTGGTGGTGGCCATCACCGCGCCGCAGAAGGTCTCGACCACCTGGAGCGGCAGCTTCAGCTGGCACGCCAGCGGAAACATCATGACCGTCCGGTCAAACGGCAGCGGAAACACGTTCGGCTTCACCACCATGTCGAACGGCAACAGCTGGGCCCGACCTCAGATCAGGTCCTGCACCACAGGATGACACCGGTGCCCGCCGCTCGTGATCAGCGGAGCGGCGGGCCTCTGGTAACCAGGAGTCGGTCGGGCTCGCCGCCCTTCTTCAGCTGCTTCCTCAGGAAGCTTAGTGGAGTGGGCTGAGGTTCCCCGGGATGTGGACACTGACCAACCCCGGCCACGCCGCACAGGTTGAATCAAGTTAGGCGCGGTAAAGTTGATCACCGGCTCGGGTGATGACCAGCTCCGGCACCACGGTCTGCGCGGACAGGCGAGTCAGGCTCATCACCAGTTCGGCCACGTCACCTGCCGTGATCATCTTCTCTGGCGGGATCCGGTTGTGGACCCAGGCGCTCATGTCCGTGTCGACGTAACCCGGGCTGACTGCGGTGGCCGTCACTCCGGCGTCAGAGGCTTCTACATTGATCGACCGGCACAACGCGCCGAGTGCCGCTTTGGATGCTCCGTAAGCGGCCAGGCCGGGCTCGGCGTACACACCGGTGATGGACGAGATCGCAATGATCTTGGCGCCGTTCCTCGCGTCCTGGGCAGCAGTGGCGCGCATGAGCGGCATGAGCTCGTGGACCAGGGTGTAGGGGGCCCGTACGTTGACCGCGACCTGCTTGTCGAAGCGGCGCAGGCCGACCGTCTCGATCGGACCGGCCGTGCCGACGCCAGCCGCCAGGACCAACGCGTCCAGCCGGTGGTAGGCCGCCACGTGCGCGTGGGCGACGCGCAGTACGTCGGCCTCCACCGCCATGTCGGCTGACTCGACCCGCACCTGGACGTCATGGCGACGCAGCGCGTCGGCGACTTCTGCCAGGCGTTCGGCGTTGCGGGCGCAGATCGTCAGATCGTGCCCCGTGTGGGCCAGGCGCTGGCAGATGGCGCGTCCGATGCCACCGGTGGCACCGGTGACCAGCGCCACCGGACGGGACGGCGGTGTCGGTGTCACGATGGCCTCCCGACCTGCAGCGCACGCAGACCACCGGCCACCAACTCGGGTACGGCCGCTCCCACGGTCTCGAAGCCGTCTCCGACCGTGAGCCCGCTGCGGTATCGGGCGTGGATGCCCTCGGCGATGACGGCGATTTTGAAATAGCCGAGGGCGAGGTAGTACTCGAGCCGCCTCAGGTCACGACCGGAAGCGCGAGCGTATCGTTCGGCCAGACTCTGCACTGACGGCATGCGTTCGCTCACGCTGGCCGCCGAGCCCACGAGCACCGGCTCGAACGCCGGATCCCGGTAGACCAGGTGTAACCCGAGGTCCGCCAGGGGGTCACCGAGGGTTGCCATCTCCCAGTCCACGACCGCTCTGACCGTCGCGATGTCCTGCTCGTCGAGGATGGTGTTGTCGATGCGGTAGTCACCGTGGACGACCGAGGCGCCGCTTTCGGCCTGCCCATCCTCGGCGAGCTGGCCACGCAGCTTCTCGATGTCGGTCAGCTCGCGGGTGGTCACCCGCTGCCACTGGCTGTACCAGCGGTCCACCTGCCGGCGCAGATACCCTTGCGGGCGCCCGAAGTCGGCCAACCCGATGTCCCGGTAGGGCAGGTCGTGAAGCCGTGCCAAGCCGTCGATCAGCGTGAACGCGCATCGTTCGACATCACCGTCGTCGTGCCGGCTGAGATCCGTTCGGCTCCGCAGTACCTGGCCCGCGACGTGCTCCACGACGGAGAACGGCACGCCGATGACCGAGACGTCCTCGCACAACGTCACCGGTCTGGCGACGGGGACGCCGGTACCGTGCAGGGCGGCTACGACCCGGTATTCGCGGCTCATGTCGTGCGCGGACGGTGTGAGTCCCCCGAGGGGAGGCCGACGCAGCACCCACCGGGCGTACCCGTCGGTCAGCAGGTAGGTGAGATTGGACCGGCCGCCGTGCAGGATTTCGACCTCGACCGGGCCACGCACCTCGGGAACGTGCTCGGTGAAGTACCGCTGCAATGCCTCCAGCGGGAGGCCTCTGGGTTGGCTGCTCACGCCGAGGTCGCTCCGTCCGAGCTGGCCCGGCGTAGTGCCGAGAGTGCGATCGACCATCGGTGTACCTCCGAGGGGCCGTCGTAGATCCGGAACGGCCGTACCTCACGGAGGAAACGGCTGAGCGGGACATCGCCGGACATGCCGAGCCCGCCGCAGATCTGCATCGATCGGTCCACCACCCGCCACACCGCTTCCGCCGTGAAGGTCTTGGCGATCGAGGTCGACTGCTTCCATGGCCCGTTGGTGTCCAGATCCCAACAGCCCTGCATGATGAGTGCGCGGGCGGCGCTGATGTCGATCTCCGAGTCGGCGATCATCCCCTGTGCCATGCCGAGATCGCCCAGCCGGGATCCGAAGAGGCGCCGGTGCGCCGCGTACCCCAGTGCGATGCTGTGGGCTCGTCGGGCGATTCCGAGCCAGCGCATGCAGTGGGACAGTCGGCCGGGACCCAGGCGTACCTGCGCGTAGCGGTAGCCCGCACCTACCTCGCCCAGCACGGCCTCGTCGGGTACCACACATGCGTCGAAGACCACCTCGCAGTGGCCGCCGACGAAGCTCTGGTCGATGGTGTCGAGGTGACGTCCGACCCGGATGCCGGGGTTGTCGGCGTCCACGAGGAACATCGTGGCGCCGTCGCGGTCGCCCGGCTCGCCTGAGGTGCGGGCCATGCAGATGGCAAAGGCCGCCCCGTCGGCCCCGGTCGTGAACCACTTGTGCCCGTCGATCTGCCAGCCGCCGGAGACCTTGGTCGCCCTGGTGGCGAGAGCCGACGGGTCCGAGCCGGCACCCGGGCTCGGCTCGGTCATGGCGAAACAGGATCTCACCTGGCCGGCCGCCAGCGGCCGGAGGTAGCGCTCCTTCTGGTCGAAGGTGGCGATCGCGTCGAGCAGGTGCATGTTGGCCTCGTCGGGGGCGGCGATGTTGAGCGCCAGGGGCCCGTACAACGACCAGCCGGCCTCCTCGAAGACCACGGCCCGGCTGCGCATGTCGAGCCCGTGACCGCCGTACCGCGCGGGTACGTGCGGTGCGAACACCCCTGCCTGCCGGGCCGCCTCCTGTAACCGGAGTCGCAACCGCTCGCCGTCGGCGGCGAGCGCGTCGGCGTGGTGCTCCTCTTCTGGCACCACCACCTCGCGGACGAATGTGGCGGTCCGTCGAGCCAACTCCTCGACGTGGGGCTCGTGGTTCAGCGTGATGGCCAAGGGGGCTCCTGACGTCGCGGCGGATCCCGTGGAGCGCGGGTGGCTAATGATGATTAGCCTTCTTGATAGCAAGGACCTCGGTTGGTGGTCAAGAGACATGCTCAGGTAGTGTCCTGTATCCCATAATGAGCATTAGCCGCTCGATTCCTAAGGGAGGTTGACCGCATGGCGGGCACGCGGGACGCGCAGATCTTCGAGGCCGCCCTTCGCCTGTTCGCCGAGCGCGGTTACCGCGCCACCACGATGGCCGACATCGGCGACGCCGTCGGCATCCGGGGCCCCAGCCTGTACAAGCACGTCGGTTCCAAGCAGGAGATCCTGGCTGGAATCATGACCGCGACGATGAATCGGCTCCTGGCCAACCATCACGCCGCGGTAGCCGACTGTGCGGACGTGACCGAGCGGCTGCGTCGCGCCACCGAGTCCCACGTCCGCTTCCACGTCCGGCACCGGCTGGAGGCGTTCGTCGGGACCCGCGAGATCTCCAGCCTCGACGAGCGCAACCGCCAAGGCGTGGTTGATCAGCGGGCCCGGTACGAGCGCGCATTCCGCGACCTCATCGAGGAGGGCCGCGGTTCAGGTCACTTCAGGGTGTCGTCGGCGAAGCTCGCCTCCTACTCGATCCTGGACCTCGGCATGGGCACCTCCGTGTGGTACCGCGAGGGTGGGGGTCTGACCGAGGACCAGGTCGTCTACCAGTACGGCGAGTTCGCGCTGCGGCTGGTCGGCGTGCGGACAGCCGACGATGCCGCGACCGCACACCTGATGCGATGACCGGCCGGCAGTCTGCCGGTGTCGGTCAACCAGCGGTCGCCACCGCACTGACTGGCTCCGCCGACACCAGCAGCTCTCGCCGGCCTACCGGCGAGGCCTCGCGACTGGCCGCCGTGGCGGGGCTGTCATGCCGGATTCGGCACGGCATCACCGTCGAGGCGGGCGACGGCCGGCGGATTCGATACGTGCGTCCGGCGGTTGGCGGGATCCGGAATTTTCTGGTCCGGCGCCAGGCCGCGAACCAGGTAACTCCAGAACTGGTACGCGACCTCGCGCGACCGGAGCGCACCACGAGGCTCGTACCACTGGTAGGCCCAGTTGCACATGCCGTAGGCGGCGAAGGAGGCGAGGCGGACGTCGACGTCGCGGAACACCCCGCTGCTGATCCCGTCGGTGAACACCTGGAGCACCATGTCGTCATAACGCTGGCGCTTCTCCCGGATGTTGTCCTGAGCTGATGCCGGCAACTCACGGAAGTGTTCGAAGAACACCCGCACGTGTCCGCGGTGTGTCTCCATCAGTTCGAGGATGTCGGCCATGACCTCCAGGAGAAGTTGGTCGGGCCCGAGCCCGGCGCCGAGTCGCCGCTGATGACGGGAGACCAACAGCTCGATCAGCTCGTCGTGGATCCAGTGCAGGATTTCGTCCTTGCTCTGGAAGTAGTGGTAGAGCGTCGCCTTCGCCACGCCGACGACCTCCGCGATGTCGTCCATGGTCGTGCTGGCATAACCGCGGTCGTCGAACAGGTTGGCAGCGGTGTGCAGGATTTCGCGCCGGCGCTCCTCGGCGGTCATGCGGCGCCGCGCCAGTCGATTGGCCGACGCCGCCCTGGTGCCCGGGGGCGTACGGCTGTCCGATCTCTTCACCAGCCACTCCTACCGACTTCGATCTCTGGCTCTCAGGCTAGACCGACTGGTCGGGTGTGTCGACCCGCCGCTGGTTCTGAGCCGAGTACCCGCAGGTCGTGCCATGGTAGCGCGGTGCGACTACAGGACCCTTGACACCTCTGGCAGGCCATCCCTACTGTGCGACGAAACAGCCAACCGACCGACCAGTCGGTCGGCACGGTCCGCCGACAGGGAGGACACGATGGTCACGCGTGATGTGCGTCGCCGCCTGTACCGGGAGATACTGCGCGTCGCCCTCTGGGAGGGCCGGCTGTTGCGGTTCATCGAGGAGGGCCGTACCTCCGGCTTCTACCACGCCGGTCGCGGTCAGGAGGCGACCGCGGTCGGTGCGACCGCGGTCCTCCGCCAGGACGACTACCTGCTCTACGACCACCGCGGCATGGGGCATGCCATCACCAAAGGGGTACCGATCGACCGCCTCTTCGGCGACTTCCTCGGTACCACGCAGGGCACCACAGGCGGTCTGGGCGCAGGAATCGTGCACATCGCCTGGCCCGAGGTGGGAGTGCTCGGCCAGAGCGGCACCCTTGGCGGCTCCTTTCCCATCGCCGCCGGCGCCGGCCTCAGTATCCGACACCGGAACACCGACCAGGTCGTCCTCTGCTTCTTCGGTGACGGGGCCGCCAACCGGGGCACCTTCCACGAGGCCGCCAACGCGGCGGCGCTGTGGAAACTGCCGGTGATCTGGCTGTGCGAGAACAACGGCTACGCCGTCTCCGTTCCGGCCGCCGAGGCGCTCAGCGTGCCGCAGGTCGCCGACCGTGCCGCCGCCTACGGCATGCCAGGTGAGGTCGTCGACGGCATGGACCCCGACGCGGTCTACACCGCCGTCGCCGCCGCGGTCGACCGGGCCCGGGCCGGTGCCGGCCCGACCCTCATCGAGGCGATGACCTACCGCTTCCGTGGTCACTACGAGGGGGATCCGACGAACTACCGCACGGCGGAGGAACTCGCCGCCTGGCAGGCGCGCGACCCGCTGACGACGTACCCCGAACGGATGCTCCAGGCCGGTGATGCGACCGGGGAGTGGCTGCAGGCCACGCACGACGAGGTTGCGGCCGAGATCGAGGAAGCCGCCACGGTCGCGCTCCGCGGCGAGAAGCCCGGCCCCTCCCGCATCCTCCAGCACGTGTACGCCTGAACGGAGCTTGACAAATGCCGATCATGAGCTACGCGAAGGCCATCCGCCGGGCCATCGACGAGGAACTGGAGCGCGACGACACGGTCTTCGTGATGGGCCAGGATGTCGGTGCCTTCGGCGGCGTCTTCGGCGTCACCAAGGGGCTACAGGCCAAGTACGGCAAGCACCGGGTCTTCGACACGCCCATCTCGGAGAACTTTCTCGTCGGTGGTGGCGTCGGAGCGGCACTCACCGGCACCCGGCCGGTCGTCGAACTTCAGTACGCGGACTTCATCGAGGTCGCGATGGACGAGGTGTACAACAAGGCGGCCAAGTGGCGGTACATGCACGGCGGCCTGTTCACCGTGCCGCTTGTCATCCGGGCACCGGAAGGCGCGGCCAACGGCGCCGGGCCCGAGCATTCCCAGTGCCCGGAAGGTCTGCTGCTGTCCGCCGCCGGCCTGCACGTGGTGACGCCGGCGACCCCGGCCGACGCCCTTGGCCTGTTGAAGAGCGCGATCCGATCCGACAACCCCGTCGTCTTCCTCGAACACAAGGGGCTGTACGGCCTGAAGGGCGAGGTGCCGGACGGCGAGCACCTGGTGCCGATCGGGGTGGCCAACACCGTACGCCCGGGCCGCGACGTCACGGTCGTGGCGTGGACCTCCATGGTGCACCGGGCGACGGCCGCCGCCGAGCAGTTGGCGGCAGAGGGCGTGGAGGTGGAAGTGATCGATCCGCGGGGTGTTCGCCCGCTGGACACCGAGACGATCCTGGCCTCGGTCCGCCGTACCGGACGGCTGGTCGTCGGTAGCGAGGCACCCGCGGCCGGGGGAGCCGCCAACGAGGTTGCCGCCTTGGTGGCCGAGGCCGCGATCGAGTACCTGGCGGCACCGGTGACCAGGGTCTGCGGCAAGGACATTCCGCTGCCGCAGAGCGCGGAGCTGGAGCAGTTGGCCATACCGACCACCGACGACTTCGTGGCGGCCTGCCGTCGCGCCATGGGCTGACGAAACGGAGGACAGGATGCACAAGCTGTTCCTGCCCCGGCTGGGGCAGACCATGGAAGAGGGGCTGCTCGTCGCGTGGCTGGTCGAGCCGGGGCAGAGCTTCGAGGCGGGCGACGACCTTTACGAGGTGGAGACCGAGAAGGTCACGGCCAGCGTGCAGGCGAGCCTGCCGGGTCGAATGCTGCGGATACTCGTGGAACCGAACAGCACGGTGCCGGTCGGCGCGTTGATCGCCGTGGCGGCCGACCCCGCCGATCCGGACACCGTGGCCGAAGCCGCTGTCGACGATCTCATCGCGGGGCGGGCGTCGGCACCGGTCACCGGTGAGCCCGGTCTGGCCGGCTCGCCGTCGGCGCCGGTCGATGCCCCGCAGACAAGCCTCCCGCGTACCGGACCGGTCCGGGCGATGCCACGCACGCGGACTCTGGCCCGTCGTCTGGAGGTGGACCTGAGCGACGTCCCGGGCACGGGCCCGGACGGTCTGGTCACCGAGCGGGATGTGGAGTCGCACGCCCCGGCATCCGTCGCGGCGCAGCCGTCTGCGTCGCCTGTCCCTGCCCCGTCGCCGGTCCCTGCTCCGCCGCCTGTCCCTGCGTCGCCTGTCCCTGCGCCGTCGCCTGCCGCTGCGCCGCCCCGATCCACGAGCGTCCCTGCCCGCCCGGGTGCACCGCGCATCCGCCAGCGGATGCCGCTGGCTCCGATCGCCCGACGGATGGCGTCCGTGGTGACGCGTAGTTGGACGGAGATTCCCCAGTTCAGCCAGGGTGTCCAGGTCGACGCGACCGCCCTGCGCCGCCGCCGCGACGGGTTGCGCGAGCGTACGGGACTGCCGATCGGGTTCAACGACCTGATCCTCGATGCCCTGGTGCGCAGCGTGGGGGAGGTGCCGGAGGCGAACGCGAGTTTCGAGGGGGACGACGTCGTCATGTGGGGCGACGTGAACGTCTCCATCGCCGTGGACACGCCCTCGGGACTGCAGGTTCCGGTCCTGCGGTCGGCCCAGGAATACACGATCAGTGGTCGTGCGAGGCGGCTGCGTGAACTGGTGCAGCGGGCCCGGGCTGGTGATCTCGGCCTGGCGGACGTCAACGACGGCACGATCACCCTGTCGAACCTCGGCATGTACGGCGTCGACCACGGCACTCCGCTGGTCACGCTGCCGCAGGCATGCATCGTCTTCGCCGGTGCCGTTCGTGACGTGGTCACCGCGGTGGACGGTGCCATCGCGGTACGGCCGTCGCTCACCGTCACCTCGGCGTTCGACCATCGGGTACTCGACGGCGCTACCGCCGCGCGGTTCACCGGCGTCCTGCGTCGCAATCTGGAGTCCGAGACTGATCCCTAACCGACCGAACGGTCGATTCCAGCCCCGGGATCCCGTCACTGCCCCTACTAGCAGACACCACGCTCCACGCGGCGACAGTCCTACGTCAGCCGCTGATCGTCCAGGTCAGGACGGTCGATCACGCACAGATCGTTGACGACGCCGAAACCGCGAATTTACGATCCGACATAGTTCCACCGACTGGTCAGTCGACTCGTAGCGCGGCGAGGACGAGCGGAAGGACCGCAATGGCAGACCTCAAGGCCCTGGCCACCGCACAGTGTGACGCCTGGAACGCACACGACCTGGAAGGCTACCTCTCCTACTTCAGCGACGACGCCGTCTACACCTGCCCCGGCCGCGTGATCAGGGGCAAGGACGCCATCCGTTCGTACATGCTCACCCTGACCGAGGCATTCCCCGACGAGAACCTCACGTACAAGCCGTTCGTGGCCGAGGGCGACACCGTTGTCATGCGGTTCGAGGCGCGGGCGACGCACTCGGGGGTCTTCCGGGTCAGCCCACGCCGCCAGCTCGCCCCGAGTGGCCGCAGCTACCTCCTCGATGTCGTCAGCATCGCCACCTTCGACGGCGACAAGATCGTCAAGCTTGAGGACTTCTTCGACCTGTACGACTTCGCGTTCAAGCAGATGCAGTTCCCCCTCCCGACCTCCGCCGCCGCACGTTGACCTGACCTGGAGGAAGACGATGACCCGCTTCACGGAACACCGCCGCTACCGGCGTGGATCGGTCCGGATCAGGCTGGCCGGCGCGGCCACTCTCGCAGCCGCCTTGTTGCTCAGCGCCTGCTCCGGTTCGGCGGTAAGCGGCGGTAACGGCGACTCGGGGTCGGCCTACCCCGATCCCGGTATCACCGACACCGAAATCAAGATCGGCGTCACCTACCCGTTTTCCGGCCCCGTCTCCGCCTACGGTGATCAGTACAAGGGCGCGGAGGCGTACGTCAGGTACGTCAACGAGGTCCAGGGCGGTATCCAGAGCGCCGACGGCAAGACCCGCAAATTGGTTGTCGAGGCACGCGACGATCAGTACGACCCCGGCAAGTCACTTGAGCAGGTCCGCAGACTCGTGGAGTCGGACAACGTCTTTGCGATCAATGGTGTGGTGGGCACGCCGCCGAACTCGGCGATCGTGGAGTACCTGAACAACGCCGAGGTGCCGCACCTGTTCGCCGCCACCGGTGCGACGAAGTGGGGAGCCCAACCCGACGTCTGGCCGTGGACGGTCGGCTTCCAGCCGGCCTACTCGCTGGAGTCGACCGCCCTCGTGCAGCACCTTGAGCAGGCGGACCCCGACGCCACCGTGGCGATCCTGTACCAGAACGACGACTACGGCAAGGACTTCCTCGCCGGATTCGAGTGGGCTGTCGAGCAGTCCGACTCGAACATCAAGATCGTGGCGAAGGAGTCGTACGAGACGGCCGACGCGAGCGTCGACTCCCAGATGGCCCGCCTCGCCGCCAGCAACGCCACCGTCGCCAACCTGATCACCACGCCGAAGTTCGCGGCACAGGCACTGGTCAACCTTGCCCAGTCGAGCTGGGATCCGCAGACCACCCTGCTGCCCAGCCCATCCGCGTCAATCTCGGCGACGATCGAACCGGCCGGCTTCGACAAGGCCCAAGGTGTCATCACTGCGCTCTACTTCAAGGACCCTGCCGATCCGCAGTGGGAGGCCGACGAGGGGATGCGCGAGTACAAGGACATCCTGACCAACTACGGATCCGTGCAGAACCTCAGCGAGAACATGCCGGTGCACGGTTTCATGCACTTCTACGCCCTGGTGGAGGCGCTGAAACTGATGGAGGAGCCCACCCGCCAGGGGCTGATGGACGCCGCCCTGAGCATGTCCAACATCCAGCACCCGATGCTGATCCCGGGCAGCAGCATCAACACCACTCCCGACCACCGATTTCCCGTGGAATCCCTGCAACTCATGAGGTTCGAGGGGGAGAAGTGGGTCTCTCTCGGCGGGCCTCTCAATCTGCAGGGCCGCACGCCGAAACTCACCGTCGAACAGCTTTCCGGTCAGTAGACCGGGACCGGTGTGGCGCCGCAGGGCGCCGCACCGGTAGCCGGTGGCCGCACCGCCCGAACCTGTTTCCGGTCGCAACCACGACGGCGAAGGAGAGACATGACCGACCAGCTGCTCGCCCGACGAAGCGAGCCCGAGGCGGGGAAGAACATCCTGCTAGAGGTCTGCGACGTCGGTATCCGTTTCGGCGGCTTGCGTGCACTGCACGACGTCAGCTTCACCGTGGGCCGCGACCAGGTTGTCGGGCTCATCGGACCGAACGGTGCCGGCAAGACGACGCTGTTCAACGTCATCACGCGGGCCTATCGCGCCGACACCGGATCGGTCCGGTTCGACGGCGTCGATCTGCTGACCCGGCCGGCACACCAGATCGCGCAGCTCGGCGTCGCCCGTACGTTCCAGAATCTGGGACTGGTTCCCGCGCTCGACGTGCGCGGGAACGTGCTGCTCGGCGCCAACGCCCGCAGCCGACACGGCGTGATCAGCGCCGGGATCGGGTTCACTCGTACCGCCCGGCGTGAACGTGAGGCGCGGGAGCGTACCGAGATCGTGCTCCGCGACCTCGGGCTCGCCCAGGTTGCCTCGCTGCGCCCGGACGCCCTGCCGTTCGGCACACTCAAGCGGATCGAGCTGGCTCGTGCCATCGCCGCCGAGCCGTCGCTGCTGATGCTCGACGAACCGGCGAACGGGCTGTCCGCGGCCGAGGTCGACGAGTTGTCCGACCTCATCCGAACGCTGCGGCGGACCTACCGGCTCACCATCCTGCTGGTCGAGCACAACATGCGCATGGTGATGGATCTGTCGGACCACATCGTCGTACTGAACTTCGGACAGGTGCTCGCGCAGGGGACACCGGCCGAGATTCGTAGCGACGACGCCGTCGTGTCGGCTTACCTCGGCGAGTCGTCGGCCCGGGACGGGGGTACGTCATGACTCTGCTCGAACTCAGCGACGTGACGGCCGGATACGGGGGGCGCCACGCCGTGCGGGACCTCAATGTCCGCATCGCTCCCGCCGGTCGGGTCGCCGTACTCGGCGCGAACGGGGCCGGGAAGTCCACTCTGCTCCGGGCGATCAGCGGACTGATCGACGTCACCGGCTCGATCCGCTTCAACGGCGAGGAGATTCGAGGTCGCCGACCGCAGGAGATCGTATCCCGTGGCGTGGCGCACGTGCCGGAGGGCCGGGGCACGTTCGGCCAGCTGACGGTCGAGGAGAACCTGACGGTCGGCGCCTTCACCCGCAAGGACGGTGAGGTGGCCGAGGACATCGACAAGGTGTACGGCTACTTCCCGGTGCTGCGGGAGCGGCGGCGGCAGAAGGCAGCCGCGCTCAGCGGTGGGGAGCAGCAGATGCTCGCCATCGGCCGAGCGCTCATGCTGCGGCCGAGGCTGCTGCTGCTCGACGAACCGTCGCTCGGCCTCGCCCCCAGGGTGACCGCGGATGTGTTCGCCATCCTCCGGGAGATCCACGGCGATTCGGGCGTCGGGATTCTGGTCGTGGAGCAGAACGCCGAGCTGGCCCTCGCCTTCGTCGACCACGCGTACGTGCTGGAGACCGGGCGGGTCGTCGCCGCCGCCACATCCGACGAGCTGCGTGGCGACGCGCACCTCCGCCGCGCCTACCTGGGGTACTGACATGGAGCAACTGGCAGAGCAGATAGTGTCCGGGATCGGCAACGGAGCAATCTACGCGTCGCTGGCCGTCGCGCTCGTGCTCGTTTTCCGCTCCACCGGCGTGATCAACCTCGCCCAGGGTGAGATGGCGATGTTCTCCACCTTCGTCGCCTGGCAACTGACCGCGATCGGGCTGAACATCTGGCTCGCCTTTCTGATCACGGTCGTGCTGTCGATGGCGGCCGGCGCCGGGATCGAGCGCGTGCTGATCCGACCGTTCCGCAAGCGCGACGAGCTGACCATCATCATCGTCACACTCGGCCTGTTCCTGATATTCAACAGCCTGGCGGGCTGGATCTGGTCGTACACGATCCGGCCGTTCCCCAGCCTGCTCCCGGATGGAACCCTCGACATCGGGCCGGTACGGACCTCGATCGCCACCCTCGGGACGCTGGCGATCGTGCTCGCGGCAACATTCCTGCTCTTTCTGCTGTTTCAACGCAGCAAGGTGGGCCTGGCCATGCGCGCGGTGGTGGACAACGGCACCTCCAGCCAGCTGGTGGGCATCCCGATCGGCGCGGTGCTCAGTCTCGGCTGGGCGTTGGCTGCGGGAATGGGGGCGATGTCCGGGATTCTGATCGCTCCGAAGCTCTTCCTCGAACCCCACATGATGTTCGGCGTGCTCATCTACTCCTTCGCCGCCGCAACCCTGGGCGGCTGGGACAGTCCGATCGGCGCGGTGATCGCCGGGCTGCTGGTGGGTGTCGGCCAGAATCTCGCCGCCACCTACATCCCGTGGATCGGCTCCGATCTCACGATCGTGTTCGCCCTGGCCATCATCCTGGCCGTCCTGCTGGTGCGCCCGGCCGGACTCCTCGGTTCGAAGGAGGTGGCGCGGGTATGAGCGCCTTTCCGATCGTCGTCAGTCCACGTCGGGCGCGCCATGTCACCCGCGTGGCGGTCAGCGTCGTGCTCCTGGTCGCGCTGGCGATTCCGTTCTTCATGACGGCGTTCAGCGTGTTCCAGGTCAGCCTGATTCTCGCCCTGGCGATCGGCGTGCTGGGGCTCAACCTCCTGGTCGGCTACGGCGGGCAGGTCTCGCTCGGACACAGCTTCTTCATCGCCGTGGGTGGATACACCAGTGCGGTACTCATGGCCGACCACGGCTGGAACTTCTTCGCGACGCTCATTCCGGTCGCCCTGTTCTCGGGCGGGGCCGGCCTACTGCTCGGCTTTCCTGCACTGCGGCTGAGGGGTCTGTACCTCGCGCTGGCCACCCTGGCGTTGGCGTTGTCGACCGGGCCGCTGCTGCGGCGCTTCGAGGGGCTGACCGGCGGGGTCCAAGGTGTCATCGTGCCGACTCCTGACTGGCTGCGTGACAGCCCACTGGGCAAGGACGCGAGCGTCTACTACATCGTCCTGGCGGCGATGCTGCTGGTGACCTGGCTGGTATCGCGGATCACCAGCGGTTACAGCGGGCTGGCCCTGGCCGTCATCAAACAGAACGAGATCGTCGCGCGCAGTCAGGGCGTCGACACCGCCCGCTGGAAGACCGCCCTGTTCGGCGCGAGCGGTATGCTCGCCGGCCTCGGTGGTGCCTTCTACGTGCTCGCCATCGGCTTCATCGCGCCACAGTCGGTAGGCGTGATGCTGTCGATCTTCCTACTCGCGGGTGTCGTCATGGGCGGCCTGGGTTCGGTCTGGGGTGCGCTTTTCGGCGCGGCGATCGTGCACCTCCTGCCGCAGTATGCCGCGGATGTCAACCAGGGTCTGTCCGGAATGGTGTTCGGCGTCGCCATCATCGCCGTGATGTTCCTGATGCCCGGTGGCTTCGTTCAGCTGTTCCGAACCGCGCTCGGGAAGCTCGTCCAGGTACGGGACGAGGCGAGATCCGCCGAGGAGGAGATGGGCAATGCCGGCAACCTGGCTGACGCGCGGTCCGGGTGACCTGCTGACCGCGCTCGACGACAACGCGGAGCACCGCCCCGACCACCTGGCGGTCCAGTGGCGGGGACGCAGCCTCACGTACGCCCAACTGGCCACCCGCACGCGTCAGGTCGCCGGCGCCATGGCGGCCGACGGCGTCGCCGCCGGACACCGGGTGGCCGTGCTCGCACGCAACCGGGTCGAACTGGTCGAGGTCTACTTCGCCGCCCTCGTGCTGGGCGCCGTGCCGGTGGTGCTCAACTGGCGCCTGGCGACGGCGGAGCTTCGCGCCATCGTCGAGGACGCCGAGGCGAGGCTCGTCGTCGTGGATCCGCAGGTGCCGTCCGCGGACGGCCTCGTCGACCCGACGCGCGACGGTCCCGCGATCGTGCTGTTGGCCTCGACCACGGGCAACGAGATGGCGTCGACGCGCGGGCGCGACTACGACACGTGGGTGGGCGAAGCTGTGCCGGTCGCGGGTCGGAGCAGCTCCGACCTCGACGACGCCTGCGTGCAGCTCTACACCTCCGGCACCACCGGACGACCCAAGGGGGTCCTGCTCAGTCACCGCAACATGTGGTCATTGCTCAGCGGCGCGCACGAGGACTGGCGGGTGATGCCGGGCTCGGTCCTGCTGTGCCCGCTGCCGGCCTTCCACATCGGCGGGCTTGGCTGGATCCTTGTCTCGGTCGCCCGGGGTGCCACCGTGGTGCTCCTCGAGGAGGCTCGGCCGGATCTGATCCTACGGTCGATCTCCGCGCACGGCGTCACCCACGTCATCCTGGTGCCCGCTCTGATGGCCTCCATCGTTGAGCAGCAACTCCGGGATCGCCTGGACATCAGGGCGCTGGAGATCATCGTGTACGGCGCCTCGCCGATACCGCGTACTCAGTTGCGGGAGGCTCTTGAGGTCCTGGATGCGGACTTCATCCAGGCCTACGGGATGACGGAGAGCTGTAGCTCGATGACCCAGCTGGGACCGGAGGCGCATCGGGAGGCGGCCGGGCAGCCCGAGCCGGCCGAGGGCGAGCCTGATCTGCTGCGCTCCTGCGGGCGTCCGCGCCGAGGCATCGAGCTGTCGATCCGCGCACTGCACGACGGCACCGAGTTGCCTGTCGGTGAGGTGGGCGAGGTCTGGGTGCGTAGTGCCCAGGTCATGGCCGGTTACTGGCGGCGGCCCGAGGAGACGGCGGCGGTGCTGATGCCCGGGGGGTGGCTGCGGACGGGCGACATGGGCTACTTCGGGCCTGACGGCCATCTGTATCTCTGCGACCGCGTCAAGGACATGATCATCTCTGGTGGCGAGAACATCTTCCCCGCGGAGGTGGAGAGCGTCCTGCTCGACCACCCTGCCGTGGCGGAGGTGGCCGTGATCGGGGTCCCGAGCCAGCGTTGGGGTGAGCGGCCCAAGGCTTACCTCGTGTTGGTGCCGAGCGCGGCGACGCCCGATCTGAAGGACATCCGCGCCTTCTGCCGGGCGCGGCTCGCGAGCTTCAAGTGTCCTGACGAGATCGAGGTCGTGCCGACGCTGCCCCGCAACGCCTCCGGGAAGCTGCTCAAGAAGGAGTTGCGGAGGCTCGTCACCCCAAACTTACCGACTGGCCAGTCGAGTAGCGTTCGGTAGCAGCTCGCCAGAAGGGCAGCGACAGTGGGTTTAGTCATTGACCGTGCATGGGCTTGGCCAGTACGGTCGACCGACCAGTCGGTTGGGAGAAGATGATGAGCACTGAGGAGCTCGGCCCGTACCGTGTGCAGGTGAGCGCTGAGGGTGCCACCCTCAGCTCCGCCCAGTGCGGAGCGTGCCCCCGATGCCGGGTCGGCGATCCGGCCCACTGCACCTCGGCGAACACCGCGCGCACCGACCGCAACGGGCCACCGGTCGCGTCGGCGCCGCTGCTGCTCGACGCCATCAGCGTCGTGGACATGGTGCTCGCCAGCGGAATGCCGCTCGGCGCGGTGCAGGTACGCACCCAGGACCACCGGCACGCCGCCGCCGTGTGCGACCTCGTACGTACCGTCGTGGCGGATGTCCTGCCGGGCGAGGCGTCCCGGGACGAGTGGATCGCCCGCGGACGGCCGGGACGCGCGGACGTGGTCATCGATCTCGACGGGGATCTCGCGTGGGCTGCTGCCACGGTACGCCGTGGCGGTGCCGCCGGCGTGCCAGGCATCGCCCGGACCACGCCCACGCCGACGACGATCGTGCAGCGGGAGATTCGGCTGCTGCAGCGCCGGGACCTGATGAGCGCGTGGGAGCTACTCGCCGCCGGCCTGATCGGAAGGGATGCGTCATGAGTAGGGACGAGGCGCCGGTAGCCGTCGTCACCGGTGCCGGCCGGCCGGGTGGGATCGGCCGGGAGATCGCGGCCGGATTGCTGGCCGACGGCTACCGGGTGATCGTGTCGGACCTCGCCACACCGATGAGCTCACACCCCGACTACGAGTCCGCCACCGCGACGATGCTCGACCGCACGGCCAGCGGACTCGCGCAGACGACCGGTGGCGACGTCCTAGCCGTGCCCTGTGACGTCCGGCGCGCGGCGGAGGTCGACGCGCTGTTCGCCGCCGCCGTCGACACGTTCGGGCGACTCGACGTGGCCGTGAACAACGCGGGTCTCGCGGTCGGTCTCACCGACGTGGTCGATCTCAGCGAGGCCGACTGGCGACTCAACCTCGACGTGATGGCCACGGGCACCT
This sequence comes from Verrucosispora sp. WMMD573, assembly GCF_027497175.1. Taxonomy (NCBI): domain Bacteria; kingdom Bacillati; phylum Actinomycetota; class Actinomycetes; order Micromonosporales; family Micromonosporaceae; genus Micromonospora; species Verrucosispora sp. WMMD573. The sequence continues at coordinate 3,958,123 of NZ_CP114901.1, forward strand.
TCCTGTGTAGCCGGGCCGCGGCGCGCATCCTCGTCCGGCAGGGCCGCGGCGGCCGGATCATCAACATGGCGTCCCAGGCGGGCAAGACCGGCCAACCCTCGATGGCCGCCTACACGGCCGCGAAGTTCGCCGTCCTCGGGTTCACCCAGAGCCTTGCTCACGAGTTGGGGCCGCACGGTGTCACCGTCAACGCGGTCTGCCCGGGCACCGTGCTCACGCCGCTGCTCGACGTCAAGGGAGGCGTGTTCGAGACCTACCCCAAGCGGTTCGGGATCGATCCCGAGCGCTACAAGACCAAGCTGCTCCGGCAGATCCCGCTCGGACGCTTCGCGGTGCCGGGCGACATCGCCGACATGGTGCGGTTCCTCGCCTCGCCACGGGCGGCCTACGTAACGGGAGAGTCGATCAACGTGACCGGCGGTCAGGAGATGCATTGAGCGGGTATCGGCAGGCGGTGTTCCGTGCCGCAGGCGCGGTGGAGATCGTCGAGGTGCAACGGGCCGAACTCGGCCCACGGGACGTGCTGCTCCGGGTGACGGCGTGCGGGGTCTGCGGCTCCGACGTCGGGAGCTACCTGCACGGTCACTATGTGAAACCGGGCCAGGTCATGGGTCACGAGATGGCCGGGCGGGTGATCGCCGTCGGCGCCGAGGTCGAGTTGGGGCCCGGGACCCTCGTCGCGGTTCGTCCCCTGCGGACCTGCGGCAGATGCTGGTACTGCGCACGAGGTGACGCGCACCTGTGCGGCCGCAGCGCGGCCCGCAGCCTCGCCTACGGACTGGCTGGCGGCTTCGCCGAGGAGGTGCTCGTGCCGGACGCCGTCATCGGCCGCGACGTCGTGCCGGTGCCCGAGCACGTCGATCCGGAGGACCTGCTCTGGGCGGAGCCCCTGGCGGTCGCGATCCGCGCGATCACGCTCTCCGCGGCGTCCGCCGGCGATCAGGCGCTGGTGGTCGGTGCCGGATCCGTCGGACTGTGCGTGATCGGCGCGCTCATCGCCGGTGGCGTGAGCGTCGACGTTGTCGAGCCGCGGCCGGTCCGGCGCGCGGCGGCCGAGGTGCTCGGCGCGAGGACCGTTACCGCGGACGAGGTGGCCACCGGCCGCCACGACGCGGTCTTCGAGGCGTCCGGTGCATCGGGCGGGCTGGCCACCGCGGCGCGTGCGGCCGAGCGGGCACCGCTGGTACTGCTCGGCCTGTCCGACCGGCCCATTCCGGTTGAGGCGGCACACGCCGATCTGCGCGGTGCGTTTGCCTACCTGGATCGCGACTTCCACCGCGCGATCAGCCTGATCGTCGACGGGCGCGTGTCGATGCGCGCGGCGGTGTCGCATCGGTTCCCGCTCGACGAGACCGGAGCCGCCATCCGCGCCAGTGCCACCGACGAGACAGCCGTCAAGGTGCTCGTGGTGCCCACCACCGAGCCAGCCGAACAGCCGCAGCCCTGCGCGGCGTAGGAGGCAACGATGCCCATCAGCGAGCACGCACAAATTCATGGTCACCTCGCGCCACGCGAGACGCTGGCCGGTCCCGGGACGTCCGGACAGGTCGGCTCGGTGCTGCGGGCAAGGGGTGTGGCACCCGGGCCGGTACTGGTGGTCGCGGACGCCGCCGTCACCCAGCTCGGTCTGCTTGCCGACCTGCTCACCGGTCTACATGCTGCCGACTTCGTGACCGACGTCTTCGACCAGGTCTCCGGCGAGCCCGGCGAGGCCGTTGTCGACGCCGCCGCCGCCCAGGCCCGCGAGCGGGGCGTGACAGCGGTGATCGGGATCGGCGGTGGTAGCGCCATGGACGCCGCCAAGGTCGCGGCGCTGCTCGCGACCAATTCGGGCGCCGCCGCCGACCACGTGGGGGTGGTGGAGCCGCAGCGGTCGCTGCCGCCGCTGGTGCTCGTGCCGACGACGAGCGGTACGGGTTCGGAGGCATCCCGAATTGCGATGATCACGGTCGGTGGTGTCAAGCGCGTCATCAGCTGCAGCCAGTTCGTGCCCTCGATCGCCGTGCTCGACGAGCAACTGGTGACCGGGCTGCCCAGCACGGTCGTCGCCGCCACCGGCATGGACGCGCTGGCTCACGCGATCGAGTCGATGTTGTCGACGCTCCGCACGCCCTTCACGCTGGCACTAAGCGCCCAGGCGATCACCATGCTGCGCGCGAACCTCGAACCTGCCGTCGCGGGCGACGGCGCCGCCCGCGGCCGTACGCTCTACGCCGCGCACCTGGCTGGGATCGCGCTCAACGCCGGCGTGGTGCTGGGGCACAGCCTGGCCTACGTGGTGGCGCGGCGTTCACCGTTGCCGCACGGCACCTGCTGCGCCCTGGCGCTGCCGTACTGCCTGGCCTACAACGCGGCGGTGCCAGCCGAGATCGGCGTACACCTGGCCGAGCTGCTGACCGGCCGGGCCGGTAGCACGCTGGCGGACGCCGCCCAGGAGGTCGCCGCCCTGACCGCCCGTCTCGGACTACCCGGCCACCTGTCGGAAATCGGGATTCGACCCACGGAGGTTGCGCTGATGGCCACCGAGATCATGCGTGACTATCCGCGGCCCAACAACCCGGTGCCGCTTACCGAGACCGCCGTACGAGATCTTCTGACCCACATGGTCGAAGGAGATCTGAGCGGCGCGTGGGCCTCGTCGCCGACGGTGGTGTCCGCATGAGTACGACCGCGGCGACCGAGATCAGGAACGTCGAGACGCTGGTGGCCGGTGAGTGGCGCGGTGCCACCCAGGGCGCGGATCTGGAGGTCCGCGACCCGGCGGACCTGCGCGAGGTGGTGGCGCGGGTACCGGCCCTGACGGCTACCGACATCGACAGCGCCTATGCCGCAGCCATCCGGGGCGCGCGGGCCTGGGGGCGCACCTCGGGCCTCGACCGGGGTGCGGTCCTGCTCAGGACGGCGAGTCTGCTGCGCGACCGTAGCGCCCCGATCGTCGCCGACCTGGTGCGCGAGATGGGCAAGACGGGAGCCGAGGCGAGCATCGAGCTGACCAAGGCGGCCGACTTCTTCGAGTACTACGGCGGACTGGCTCGCTCGGCGACCGGGTACAGCCTCAACGACGGCCGGCCCGGCACGACCACCAGCGTGAGGTACGAGCCGGTCGGCGTCGTACTGGCCATCACGCCGTGGAACGACCCGCTCCTGACCCCGGCCCGCAAACTGGCCCCCGCGTTGGCCTGCGGCAACGCCGTGCTGCTGAAGCCCGCCACGGACACCCCGCTGGTGAGCGTGCGGCTGGCCCGCGCACTTGTGGACGCCGGGCTGCCCGCCGAGGTGTTGTCGGTGCTCACCGGCCGCGGTGCGGACATATCGGCCGCGCTGTTGGACGACCCGAGACTGGCCGCCGTGACCTTCACCGGCAGCAACGAGGTCGGAGCCGCCATCCACGCCTCGGTAAGCGGTCGAAACCTGCGGGTACAGACCGAACTGGGTGGCAAGAACGCCACGGTGGTGCTCGCCGACGCCGACCTGACCCTCGCCGCCGACACCATCGTGGCGGCGGCCTTCGCCCAGGCAGGCCAGAGGTGTACGGCGACAAGTCGGGTGATCGTCGACCGGCGGGTCAGCGCCGGCCTGCTCCAGTTGCTGCGTACCCGGGTCCGCGCCCTCGTGCTGGGGCCGGGCGGCGAGCCCGGAACAGCGATGGGACCTGTGATCAACGAACGGCACCGCGTCGCGGTGCTCGACCACGTCAACGCCGCGGTCGCGGCCGGAGCGACGGTCGCGGAGGGCGGTACGGCACCGGACGACGAGCGGCTGGCACACGGCTGCTTCGTCCAGCCGACGATCCTCACCGGGGTGACCGCCGACATGGACATCTGGCGCGAGGAGGTCTTCGGCCCGGTGCTCGCTCTGCTGGAGGTCGACGGCTTCGACGAGGCGGTCGCCGCGGTCAACGACTCGGAGTTCGGGCTGGCGGCGGCGCTGTTCACGCGCGACCTGTCCCACGCAAACCTCTTCCTCGACCGCGCCGACACCGGTCAGGTGGCAGTCAACCTGCCCACGTCGGGTTGGGACGTGCACCACCCGTTCGGCGGATTCAAGGCATCGGGATCTCCGTTCAAGGAGCAGGGCACCGAGGCCCTGCACTTCTACTCGCGCGTCAAGACCTGTGCGGTGCGGTTCGCGTGGTGACCTCGCCATTCGATCTGACCGGCCGTACCGTGCTGGTGACCGGCGGCGGGCGTGGCCTCGGTCGGGCGATGGTGCTGGCGGCGGCTGGCGCGGGTGCCCGCGTGGTGGCCGTCGCCCGCTCGGCCGTGGAGCTTGAGGAGACGGCCCTGGCCGGCGGCCCGAGGGTGGTGCCGCTGCGTTGGGACCTGTTGGCCGATGCCGACCAGGCCGGTCACGCGGATGCGTTGGTGGCCGAGGCCGAGCGGCTGGCCGGGCCGGTGCACGGGGTTGTCCACGCCGCGGGTGTGCAGAGCCGGTCACCGGCGGCCCACTTCCGGCCCGAGGAGTGGCGGCGGGTCCTCGCGGTCAACCTGGACACGCCGTTCTTCCTCAGCACGTCGCTGTACCGCGCCCAACGCGCCCGCTCCGCGGGCGGCAGCCACGTCTTCATCGGCTCCCTGGCCAGCGCCATCGGCCTGCGCGACGTCGCGGCGTACGCGGCGAGCAAGAGCGGCGTCCTGGGCCTCACCCGCTCGCTGGCGGCCGAGTGGGCGGCCGACGGGGTACGGGTGAACTGCCTGGCTCCTGGCTACTTCCGGACGGCGCTCACCGCCGACCTGCTCGACGACCAGGAACGGCACACGTGGATCAGGTCGCGGATCCCCATGCGCCGCCTTGGCACGCCGCAGGAACTCGGTGGCGCCGTGGTCTTTCTTCTCGCTGAGGCGTCAACGTACGTCACCGGTCAGATGATTGCCGTAGACGGAGGGTGGCTGGCCGCATGAGTAGCAGGAAGCAGACCGTCGGAGTTGTCGGCGGCGGCATCCTCGGGCTGGCGGTCGCACGGGAACTGCTGCTGCGCCGGCCCGGCACCAGCGTCACGGTCTTCGAGAAGGAGGACCGACTCGCCGCACACCAGACCGGCCACAACAGTGGCGTGGTGCACGCTGGCCTCTACTACCAGCCCGGCTCCCTGAAGGCTCACCTCTGTCGCCGAGGCGCGGGCCTGCTGCGGGAGTACTGCGCCGAGCACACGCTGCCCTACCGGGAACTCGGCAAGCTCGTGGTGGCCCTGGACCGCGCGGAACTGCCGGCGTTGGACCGGATCGAGGACCGGGCGCGGAGCAACGGCGTGCCGGACCTGGCGCGGCTCGACCGCGCCGGCATCGCCGATCGCGAGCCGGCGGTGGCCGGCATCGCCGCACTGCACTCACCCCGTACCGCGGTGGTGGACTTCGCCGCGGTCTGCGAGCGTCTCGCCGCAGACGTACGGCGGCTCGGCGGTCGAGTGCTGACGTCCACCGAGGTACACCGCATCAGACCGGGGGTCGGGCATATCGAGGTGTCGGCAGGTCAGGAACGGTATCTCGTGGGCCGGCTCGTGGTGTGCGCCGGTCTCTCCGGTGACGCGGTGGCGGCGATGGTGCGTGGCCGCGGCGACGCCCGCATCATCCCGTTCCGTGGCGAGTACTACCTGTTGCGGGCTGGTCTGCGTGACCGTGTGCGAGGGCTGGTGTATCCGGTGCCGGATCCGCGCTACCCGTTCCTCGGTATTCATCTGACCCGCCATGTCGACGACGAGGTGCTGGTCGGACCGAACGCCGTTCTCGCCCTGTCCACTCAGGGATACACCTGGCGTGATGTCAGCCTTCCTGACCTGGCACGGATGGCGGTGTGGCCGGGAACGGCCAGGATGGCACGGCGGCACTGGCGTACCGGGATGTACGAACTGGCCGGCTCGCTGTCGCGCCGACGCTTCGCCGGGCGCGCCGCGCGCTACCTACCCGGGCTCACCGCAGCCGATCTGGCGCCGGCACCGGCCGGTGTCCGTGCTCAAGCGGTCGCCCGCGATGGATCTCTCGTCGACGACTTCCTGATCGAGCGGGTCGGACCGATCATGCTGGTCCGTAACGCGCCGTCGCCGGCGGCGACCTCCAGTCTTGCCATCGCCGAACACGTCGTAGCCCAGTTGGAGGACGGCGATGCCTGAGTTCGTGGTGACGGTACCGATCCGGTTCAGCGACCTGGACGTGTTTGGCCACGTCAACCATGTTCGGTACCTGACCTACTGCGAAGACCACCGTACGACGATGCTGCGCTGCCTGGAGCAGGACACGGGGGTGCGCTGGACTGAGGACGGGTTCGTCGTCGCCCGGGTCGAGTGCGATTACCTGTTGCCGGCGGCGCTCAGTGACGACACGCTGGATGTCGGCCTCACCGTCGATCACGTCGGTCGAACGTCCGTCCGGGCCACCTACCGACTGCGCCGCAGTCGTGACGGGGCCGAGGCGGCCGTCAGCCGGCAGGTGCTGGTGCTCGTCGATGGCGGCAGGCCGAGACCTGTCACCGATGTCGAGCGCGAGTGGCTGCTCCGGTACGGCGACGTCCCGGACACCGTGGTTTCGTACCGCGGCAAGCGTTGACCCGTTGGACCTGAGCCGATGCCGGCGTCATCTCGGCGGTGACGCCGGCATCGGCCGCGCTCGTTACGGGGTGACCACTCGGCCGCCGAAGGTCACGACCAGCCGGCCGTCGGAGGCGAAGGACCAGCCCAGAGCGCCGGTGTACGAGGAACACCGGGATCCGTTGGTGCCGGACCAGAACTGGTTCGAGCTGTCGGAGTTGCCGATGATCCGGTCGTTCGAGCCGCCGTTGCACGAGGTGTTGTTTCGGAACACGGAGGAGCCGCCGTCGAAGTTGAAGTTGCGCTCGGCGTTGCCGATGTTGGCGTTGTTCGACACCGTCATCGTGCCGGGGTTGCGGTTGTAGGTGAACCCGTGCTTGCCGTTGTTGTAGGCGATGTTGCCGCGGATGGTGTGGTTCACCGCGATGTCCTCGCCGCCGAGCTTGAATCCGTTGCGGTCGCCGTTGCCGGCCTGGCCGCCGTTGCTCAGGGTGCCGTTGTTGTAGGCGAGGGAGGATTCGATGGTCACCGCGCCGATGGCGCCGGTGTCGCTCTTGGTGTAGAGGTCGTAGCCGTCGTCGATGTTGTTGTGGGCCACCGTGTAACGGAAGACGTTGCCGGGGCCGACGGTGAGCTTCGGGGCGAAACCGTCGGCGTCCTCGCCGTCGGAGTCGACGTTGTCGTGCGACACCGTGCTCACCACGAGGTTGTTGGCGGGCCACTGGTCGCGGGGCGCGTTGGCGACCAGCCGCGAGAGTTGCAGCCCCGAGTCCCGGTTGTGGCGGGTGATCGTACGTTCGATGATGTTGTTGTTGCCGGCCAGCAGGATGCCGTTGTCGCCGGCCCGCTCGACGATGATGCCGCGGATGTGCCAGTACGATCCGCCCACCGCCAGGCCCCGGTTGGCCGGGTCCTCGCTCTGCGCCGAAAAGTTCAGGATCGGGGTCTCACCCGCGTACGCGAAGATGTTCTTGCGTGCGCTCGACGTGCCGTTGTTGCCCTGAGCGATGGTGATGGTCTGCGAGTAGCGGTAGGTGCCGCCGCGCAGGAGGATCGTCCCGCCTGCGGGAATCCGGGTGATCGCGGAAGTGAGCGTCGTCGGGTTCGCAAGCGTGCCGGCCGCGCTGTCGGTGCCGGTCGGCGCCACGTACACCGTGCCGCTCGACGGCGGGGGCGGGCTGGTCGGTGGGGGCGTGCTCGGTGGCGGGGTGGTCGGCCCGGTCGTCGGCGGCGGGGTCGTCGGCCCGGGCGTCGCACCGGAGGCGTACGTCTCGAACTCGGCGATCCTCGGCGTGCCGCTCGCGCCGGTGATCTCGAAGTTGATTTTTCTCAGTGAGGTGGCGGGGAAGTTGATGACTCCGGCCCCGGTACCGCTGGCCAGGGTGGCGCCGGTGTCGTTGTTGACGAGTCGCCAGGAGCCGACGACACCTACCGCGCCGGCGGCCTCCCGGATGTTCACCGACGCCACAGTGGTGGCGGTGCCCCACTTGACGGAGATGCGACCGGTCGTGCCGGTCGGTGACCAGTAGCTGCCCATGTCGCCGTCGATCACATTGCCGTAGCTGGTGCCGCTGGCCTTGCTGGAGCCGTCGGAGCCGGCCCCGAGACTGAGGTTCGTCGCGCTGGCGCTTATCGGCGCGGCGGCGATAGCGTCAGCTGAGCCGGACGCTTGGGACACCGGCAGCGCCGAGGCAAGGGCGGCTGCGGCGGCCACGGCGGTGCCGCCGGCGAGCAGCCTTTGTCGCACTGTAGTTCTCACTGTTCGTCTCCTCGGAAGTGAGCACGGTGCGAGGCGTCTCCTGGGCAGCCCGACACCGCAGAGTGGCTACATGTTCATGTCATCAGCCTGGCTATAGAGCGAAACATCGATGTAATGTCAGGCTAGGAAAGCGCTTGCCCAGAAGACAAGCCCCGCGATGTGCAGGTTTGTTGCAGGATTCTGAGCAGCAGCTCGTCGAGTCGAGGAGATACGGGCAGCGCGGCAGTGCGAAGGAACCGGGATCGTGCCGCACGCCTCACGAGACTGCGGCGGCTTCGCCTTCTGCGGGTGAATCGTGTCGTGCCGGGCCAGCATGGCGATGAATTCGCCGATCTTCCGCTCCCGGGTCTCCGCCCCGTTTCATCGCGTTGAGCCGGTGCATGAGGGCGAACCGGTTGGTCGTGGTGAGTGCCGGCCTCGTCGCGCGTACCTTGGGTCGATGTTTGGCACTACCCGCCCGAACGGCCTGCCACATCGATTCGCTGGCGCAGGCGGCCGTCAAATGGTGACAACCGGGCTTCTCGTACCGCCGGTGCCGCTGCCCGCTGGCGCGGTCCGGGCCCGCGACGGGAGTTCCGTCGCGGGCCCGGGTCATGGTTGCTGGTTGTCAGTTCGGGGCGTGTACTCCGCTGGCGGACCAGTCCCTGGTGGCACCCCGGACGTACATGGAGCTGCCTTGGTTGCCGGAGAAGTACTGCTTGATGGAGCCGGTGAATGGTGTGCTGGAGGCGTTTCGGCCGTGCACGTCGGTGTAGACGGTGGTCGGGCCGCTGTTTTGCACCTGGAAGGTGCCGGGTCGGAATTCTCGCAGGGTGCCCTTGAATGGCGAGCGTGGGTCGTCCCAGGCGAGGTTCTGGCCGGCCTGGCGGGCCTGGTCGCAGTAGTCACCACCGGCGAGGTTCGTGTAGCACAGGTCCACGATGCGGCCTAGGTTGTTCGGTTTGGACGGGTCGTAGTAGCGCGACGGGTTGACCACGTAGAACAAGTTGCAACCGCTGGGGTCGCGCGGCGGGTGCCGCGCGGCGGGTGCCAGGTCGGGTAGACCTTGCCGTCCGGACCGTACGTCCAGTACCGGGCGTGGATCTCGACCGAACACTCGCCGGAGCGGGGCAGGTAGCCCTTCTCGTTGGCGGTGGCGATCAGGTCGTACGCCCGGCTGGTCTGCGCTCCCGCGGGCGGCAGTGCGGTGCCCCAGGTGGGGTTGCCGGGTGGCGGTGTGGTGGGTGCGCGCTACAAGGGCTGCACCACGTGGGTGGCCGTGTCCGCCCTTCCTCGGCGCAAGCACGGCCACCTGTCAGCGTGGCTCATACTCCTGCGGTCGGTCCGGTCGCGGGGTGGCCCGGCGGGTCACCGGGCCCATCCGGTTCAGTAGCCGTAGCGGCTCTTGAGGTGGCGCCACCAGTCGCGGAGCATCCAGGCGTCGAACTCGGTGATGGAGCTGGCGCTGCCGGCCTTCATGATGAAGCCGCCGACGCCGCTCGGGGTCCAGTCGTAGAAGTCGTCGAGGCCGAAGGTATGGCCGATCTCGTGCAGCAGGATCGTCATGTTCTCGGCGTTGAGGTTGTTCATGTAATATTCGCGGCCCATGCGTTGGCCCCAGTCGCCGCCGGCGCCGCCACCGAAGCCGTCGGTCAGCCAGAGTGACTGGTCGTAGTGTCGGGCGGCTCCACCAGGGCAGTTCGGGTACTGGCCGTTCTGGTTGAAGAAGCGGCCGCATTCGGGGGCGCACTGCGGGGCGTTCTCCCGGATGTTGTTGACGTAGATGTCGACGGAGTTGTCCGTCCACTGCAACTGGCTGCGGTTGCGTACGGCCCAGCCGACCACCCGGATCGGCACCTCTCGGTACGGCCAGGCGTTGTGGCCGGCCATCACGTCCATCCACTTTTTGTACTGGCGGGCGAGGGTGGCGTGGATCTGGTCGCGCTGGGCGGCCGTGACCGTGGCGCTGGAGTCCCACCGGACGCAGAAGTTGAGGTATCCGCGGTTGGCCATGACCTGGTCCCAGCCGTAGTTGCGGAAGCTGTAGGGGTTGCCGTTGTTGTAGGTCTGTTCGACGTGCTGCCAGACCTGGTTGAGGGGGGTGACCAGGTGGGCCGGCGGGTTCCAGCCACTGGTCGGCGGTGGTGTGGTCGGATTCGGCGGCGGGCTGGTCGGCGGGGGCGTGGTGGGTGCGGGCGTCGTCGGCGCCGGTGTGCCCGGCGCGCCGGTGCAGGTCACCCCGTTGAGGGCGAACGAGGCCGGTGCCGGGTTGCTGCCAGTCCACGAGGCGTTGAAGCCGAAGGAGGTGCCGGCTCCGGTGCCCAGGGCTCCGTTGTAGCTGACGTTGGTGGCGGTGACCCGGCCGTCGGTCTGGGTGACGGTGGCGTTCCACGCCTGACTGATCCGTTGTCCGGCGGTGTACGTCCAGGTCAGCGTCCAGCCGTCGAGTGGGTCGCCGAGATTGGTGACGGTGACGTCGGTGCCGAAGCCGCCTGACCACTGGTTGGTGATCCGGTAGTCGACCCGGCAGCCCGGCGCGGCCGCCTGCGCACCGGTCACCGCGAGCGCCGCGCCGCCGGTGGTGGCCAGCGTGGCGATCAACGCCACCGCGATCCGGGTGCCTGTTCTTGACGATCTCATCGATGGTCCTCCACGGGTCGGGCCCGGCGGTCGGCGCAGCGACCACCAAAGCGATATAGATTGGCGTCCATACAAACTAAACCGCCCCCGTGGCGGCCCGCCCCCGCCCCCGGGATTTTTGCAACCTTCGCGGCAACTCGTGCGTACCGCTTGCCGAAATGGTTTTCGTGCGTGAGGGTGGCGGGCTGGCCGGAAGATCTCTCTCAATGCCCGGTCGTGCTCTGCTCGTCGGTCATGAGCGTTCTGTTGTCTCTGCCGGGCTGGCGGTACTCTGCTGGCAGGCGTTGCCGAAACCCTTTTCGGCGGGCGTTGTCCGAGGAGGGGCGACGGCCTGGCCCGGCGAAGCGGCGGGCTGCTGCTTGCTGGTGCCTGAACTCGTTGTTCGGCAGAGCACAGCGGCCGCGCCCGACAACCGCGGGGTGGACGTGCGACCGGCGACCCGGCGCACGCCGTCCGGTGTGCTCGACCGTCGGTGACGCCACGTGGTACGACGGTCTCTCACTTATGCCGCGCGGGCCCGGTGGACTCGCGAACCACGAGGCGGCCCGGCTGCCGGATGACGCCCGCGGCGGGGTTGCCGTCCAGGGCGGCGAAGAGGTGGTTGACCGCTGCGGCGCCGAGTTGTTCGAGGTTGAGGTCCACGGTGGTCAGCGGCGGGCGACAGTCGGCGGCGAAGAACTCCCAGTTGTCGTAGCCGACGATCGCCACGTCGTCGGGGATGCGCCTGCCGAGGCCACGTAGGGTGTCGGCGACACCGGCGGCGACCTGGTCATTGCCACAGAAGATCGCATCCACGTCCGGTCGGGCGGCCAACAGCAGCCGGGCGGCGTGCCGGCCCCAGCGTTGCGACCACTCGCCGAAGAGCGGGTCGCCGGCCAGGGTGAGCCCGGCCTCGGTGAGCACCGTTCGCAGGCCGGCGACCCGGTCGCGTGCCGCGCGGTAGGTGTCCGGTCCGGTGATGTGCCCGATCCTGCGCCGGCCGTGCGACACCAGGTGCTCGGCGGCGAGTCTCGCGCCGCCCTCGTCGTCGGCGACGATGGACAGGTCGCACGGGTCGGTTGACTCGGCGTAGGCGTATACCACCGGAACCGGGATGTCCCGGGTCAGCGACGGACGCAGGTCGTTGCTGTCGCCGACCACGATGAACCCGTCGACCTGGCGGGCCAGCAGGGTGCGAATGTAGTGCTGCCGGCGGATCGCGTCGCCGCGCGCGTCGCAGAGCAGCACGGACATCTGCCCGTTGCCGAGGGCGTTCTCGGCGCCGAGCAGGATGGGTATGGCGAAGCGGCCACCGAGTTCGTCGGTGAGCAGCCCGACCGTCCGGGTGCGCCCGGAGATCAGGCCGCGAGCCAGCACGTTGGGCTGGAAGGAGAGCTCGGCGGCGGCCCGCAGGACCCGTTCCCTGGTGGCCGGGGCGACCTCGGCCCGGCTGTTCAGCGCCTTCGACGCGGTGGCCACGGAGACCCCGGCGCGGGTCGCCACGTCGCTCAACGTCACTGACTGGGATCGTCGTCGGCCCACCGAAAGCCTTTCGCAAACTTTTTAGGGCGGCCGGCGGGTGCGCTGCCGTGCCCATGTTGACCGGAAGCGTAGTGCCCAGACGGGCTATGGGGAAAGGTGGCTGCGTCACCAGGAGGCCGCAATTTTTACACGGTCGACATCTTGTCGAAAGGGTTTTCGTAACGCACTCTGGCGGCTGGAAGTGATGTAAGTCAATCCCCTGCCGACAGGAGTTCCCCATGCGACGACGAACGGTTGTCCGCGTCCTGGCCGCCGGGTGTGCTGCGGCGCTGGCCGCGAGCCTGGCTCTCGCACCGCCCGCCTCGGCCGCCAATCCCATCATCACCAGCATCTACACCGCCGATCCCGCCCCCCTCGTGGTGGGCAACACGATGTACGTCTACGCCGGCCGCGACGAGGCGCCGGTGGGTACCAACAACTTCGTCATGCGCGAGTGGCACGTGCTCTCCACCACCGACGCGGCGAACTGGACCCACCACGGCGCCCGGGCGAACATCGGCACGTTCGGCTGGGCGGGCGCCGACGCCTGGGCCAGCGAGGTCGAATACCGAAACGGCCGCTACTACTGGTACACCTCGGTCAACGGCAACGGTCCCGGCTGGATGAACATCGGCGTCGCCGTCGCCGACAGCCCGCTCGGCCCGTTCACCGACGCCAAGGGCGGGCCGCTGATCAGCGACAGCACCCCGAACTCCTCGCCGCTGAACATCGACCCCACCGTCTTCGTCGACGACGACGGCCAGGCGTACATGTACTGGGGCGGCTACTGGGGAGCCCGGGCCGTCCGGCTGGCCAGCAACATGATCGACACGGTGGGCTCGGTGGTCACCCCGCAGGGCCTGACCAACTTCTGGGAGGCCCCGTTCATGTTCAAGCGTAACGGCCTCTACTACATGATCTACGCGGCCAACGACACCCAGGGCTGCGTCACCTCGTCGAGCTACGCATGCCAGCGCTACGCCACCGCCACCAACCCGATGGGCCCGTGGACGCACCGGGGCGTCGTGCTCGGTCAGGTCTCGTCGACCACCAACCACGCCGGGGTAGCCCAGCTCAACGGCCAGTGGTACATGGTGTACCACAACGCCAACGCCCCCGGCGGCGGCAACTTCCGCCGCTCGGTCGCGGTGGACCGGATGTACTTCAACGCCGACGGCACCATCCAGCCGGTGGTGCAGACCAGCACCGGACCGCCGCCCAACCCCGGCGGCGGAGTCCAGCCGCCGGGCGGCACCAACCTGGCACCCAGCGCCACCGCCGCCACCTCGCACGTCTCCGCGTGGGAGAGCCTGGCCGCGATCAACAACGGTGGAGTGCCGAGCAGCTCCGCCGACCGCAGCAACCTGGCCTACGGCAACTGGCCGCAGCAGGGCACCCAGTGGATCGAGTACCGCTGGTCGACCGCGCAGAACACCAATCGCACGGCCACCTACTGGTTTGACGACAACCAGGGCATCGACCTGCCCGCCTCCTGCCAGGTGCAGTACTGGAACGGCAGCGGGTACGTGCCGGTGCCCAACCAGTCGGCCTGCGGGGTGGCCGGCGACACCTACAACGTCACCACCTTCAGCCCGGTCAGCACGACCCGGCTGCGACTGAGCATCACCTCCCGTAGCGGATACTCCACCGGAGTCCTGGAATGGATGGCGTTCCAATCATGAGCGGAATCCAACCCCTGCGCGCGGCACTGGCCGCGCTCGTCACGACCACCCTGGTGGCGGGCAGCCTGGCCGCCACCACCGGCGGGCCGGCGCACGCGGCCCAGACCATCGGTTACCCCACCTTCTCCGGCCCGGCCGTGCCGGCCCCGCCAGTCGGCTACTCGACCGGCAACACCATGCAGGCCATCTACGACGCCGAGAGCGCCGGCACCAACTTCTGGATGGACCGGCTGCTCGCCCGGCCCGGCAACGACCCGGCCGGCACCTGGCTGATGACGCGGGGCCGCGGCCTGTTCATGTACACCCACAACCCCTCGGTGATCGGCTTCGGCGGCAACACGGCCTACTGGGACAACATCAGCAGCCAGGGCGCCTACACCGTCACGGTCGGCTCAGGCACCCTCACCGAGCAGGTGGCACAGCGCTGGCAGGCACCCAGCCACTGGCGTAGCGTGCACACCGGCGGCTCGCTGCGCGTCGAGGTCACCAAGTTCATCACCCACCAGAACGTCGCGGTGACCAACCTGACCGTCACCAACACCGGCTCGGCCAGCAGTACGGTGCAACTGCGGGTCACCTCGCCGTACGCCACCTCCGGCAGCGGCAGTGAGCTGACCGGCAGCCGGCAGGTGAAGAACAACCTCACCACCATCCGGCCCCGGCTCTCCGCCGACGGGTTCACCGTCAGCAGTGGCGGCCTGAACCGCTCGGTTACCCTCGGCGCCGGCCAGAGCGTCACCACCAAGGTGCAGTTGGGCGTCGTCACCGACGAGATCCCCGAGTCGCTTACCGAGTACACCAGCTATCGCAACGCCACCCCGGCCAGCGCCTTCGCCACCCACGTACGCGAGTACAACCGCTGGTGGGCGGAGAACGTGCCCTACATCGACGTGCCGGACCCGGCGATCAAGAAGAACATCTACTACCGCTGGTGGCTGATGCGCTTCAACTATCTCGACGTCGACATCCCCGGCCAGGACTTCCAGTTCCCGACCTCGATCGAGGGAGTCACCGGGTACAACAACGCCATCGTGCTGACCCAGCCGATGCACGTCGACGACCTGAAGTACCTGCGCAACCCGATCTACTCGTACGGGCCGTGGCTGTCGGTCGGGCAGTCGTCGGCCAACGGCCGGTTCATGGACAACCCCGGCGATCCGGAGAACTGGTCCAACAGCTACACGCAGTACCTCTCCGAGGCCGCCTGGCGGGCGTACCAGCTACACGGAGGCCAGCCGGCGATGTTGCACAACTTCGCCCGGTACGCCGAGATGGACGTCAAGGGGCAGCTCGCCACCTACGACACCAACAACAACGGGGTGATCGAGTACAACTGGGGTGCGATGACGGGCAACGACGCCGATGCGGTGTCGTTCCACTGGCGCTCCGGCAACCTCGACCGTGCCGAGGGGGCGTACGTCTACAGCAACGCGCTGGCCGCCGCGCAGGCGTACACGGTGCTGGGCAACTCGGCCAAGGCCAACGAGATGCAGACCCTGGCCAACCGGATCCGCGACGGCATCGTCGACGTGTTGTGGAACCCGAGCCGGCGGCTGCTGGAGCACCGGCACGTCAGCACCAACACCCACGTGCCCTGGAAGGAGATCAACAACTACTATCCGTACTCCGTCGGCCTGATGCCGAACACCGCCACCTACCGTGAGGCGCTGCGGCTCTTCGACGACCCGGCCGAGTACCCGATCTTCCCGTTCTACACCGCCAACCAGCGGGACAAGGCCGCCGCTGCCGCCGCCGGCAACCCCGGCAGCAACAACTTCTCCACCATCAACTCGACCGTGCAGTTCCGGCTCTACTCCTCGGTGCTGCGCAACTACCCGAACCAGTGGATGACCGCCGAGCACTACAAGAAGCTGCTCTACTGGAACGTCTGGGCCCAGTACGTCAACGGCAACACCCAGTGGCCTGACGCCAACGAGTTCTGGTCCAACTGGAACGGCTCGTCGATCACCTATCGCTCCTGGATCCACCACAACATCCTGGGCAGCAGCAACTGGACCGTGGTCGAGGACGTCGCCGGGCTGCGGCCACGCACCGACAACACGATCGAGCTGTGGCCGATCGACATCGGGTGGTCGCACTTCGCGGTCAACAACCTGCGCTACCGCAACGCGAATCTCAGTGTGGTCTGGGACGACCCGGCCGACGGGGTGAGCCGGTACCCGGGCGTCCCGCAGGGCTACTCGATCTTCCTCAACGGAACCCGGGTGGCGACCGTCGACCGGCTCACCCGGGTGCAGTACAACCCGGCCACCGGCGCGGTCACCCTGCCGGCCGGCGGCACGACCACGTTCAGCGCCGCGTTCGCCGGCCTGCAACTGCCGCAGAACGTCAACCACACGTCCGCCCGCATGGTGGACATGTTCGCCAAGGCCGGCGTCGACCTGACCTCGACCACACCGAACCTCGCCCAGGGCGCGGCGACGTCGGCGTCGTACACCGCGTCCGGCACGTCCACCGGCGCGGCCGTGGACGGATTCCCCACAAACGCGCCGATCTGGGGAAGTTCCGGGTCGTCGAATGCCACCGACTGGTACGAGATCAACCTCGGTCAGTCCCGGACGGTCGACGACGCGTGGCTGCACTTCCGCGACGACCGCGCCGGCAACCGGTACCGGGCGCCGGCGTCCTACAACGTGCAGTACTGGAACGGCAGTTCCTGGGTCAACGCCGCGAACCAGGCGAAGACCCCGGCGTCGCCCCGGGCCAACCTCAACCGCGCCCGATTCACCCCGGTCAGCACCTCGCGGATCCGGGTGCAGCTGACCCATGCCTCCGGGTTCCGCACCGGCCTCACCGAGGTCAAGCTCTACGGCCGGGGCGGTACCCCGCCGCCTGCGGGAAACTTGGCCGGCTCGGCGACGCCCACGGCGTCGTACACCTCTCCCTGGGAGACGGTGGCGGCGATAAACGACGGCATCGACCCGCCGGCGTCCAACGACACGGTCAATCCCCGGTGGGGGACCTGGCCGAACGCCGGAGAGCAGTGGGCTGAGCTGACCTGGTCGACGGCGCAGACGGTGCGGGCGGCCGAGGTGTACTTCTTCGACGACAACGGCGGGGTGCGGTTGCCGGCGTCGTGGCGGTTGCAGTACTGGAACGGGAGCGGGTACGCCGACATCCCCGGGGCCAGCGGATATCCGCTCGGGCTCAACCGGTACAACCAGGTCACCTTCCCGGCCGTGAGCACGTCGAGGCTCCGGGTGGTGTTGCAGGCGGGCACCGCGTCGGTGGGGCTGCTGGAGGTCAGGGCCAGCGGCTGAACGACGGTATGTCCGGAGTGCACAGCGGCGGACGGGCCCTGCGGTCCCGTCCGCCGCCTGCCGTCGCGGCCCCCGACCCTGGCGGCCGGTGGCTCCGCCGAGCGCGTCGCCGCCATCGGCCAGCCTCGACCGGAGGTGGCCGGACCGGTCCAACAACCGAAATGCCTTCGCAAGCTTTTCAGGCCGGCGGGCAGGTGCCCGGCCGCCCTCGATTCTGAGCAAGCGTACTGCGCAGGGCGGGTACAGGGGAAGCTGGCGGCGCACCGAGTAGTTCTCGGGTTTTACCCGTACGACATCTTGCCGAAAGCGTTTTCGTCGGACACGCTAGCGGCGGAACGTGACACCCATCACCCCGGTGGCGGCTGGATGACCTGATCCACGAGCCGCGCCGGATCCGGCGGAAGGCGGAGACGGGATGGCGACGTGGCTGGCATTCAACACCGAGGTGGTGCCGCCGAAGACCGTCCCGAGTGGATGGATTTCGCCCCGCGACCGGCCGACAGACCGGATAACCCGAGGAGAGAGATCATGAGGAGAACCCTGGGCAGGCGGACTGCCCTGCGCTCGCTGGCCGGCGTCCTCGTGGCGGCGCTGGTCGTCGGCGCGGCCGCGTGCGGCAGCGACGAACCGAGCGGCCCGAGCGCCGCCGAGGCCGGGCCCGACGGCGTGGACGACGGCAGCGAACTCACCCTGTGGACCCGTGCTCCGCTGGAGAAGCAGGCGAAGCTGCTGGTCGACGCCTACAACGCCAGCCACCAGAACCAGGTGAATCTCACCGTCGTGCCGAACGACGACTACGTGGCGAAGGTCGGTGCGGCAGCCGGCTCGGGCAGCCTGCCCGACCTCTTCGCCGCGGACATCGTCTACGTGCCGAACTGGGTCAACCAGGGCCTGTTCCAGGACCTCAGCACCAACATCGGCGGCCTCAGCTTCAAGGACTCCATCAACAAGGGGCACCTCTCTGCCGGCACGGTCGACGGCAAGGCGCACGTGCTGCCCTTCGTGCTCGACCTGTCGATGCTGTTCTGGAACAAGCAGCTGTTCACCGACGCGGGGCTGGATCCGGAGAAGGCGCCGGCCAACCTGGAGGAGTACGCGGCCGCGGCCAAGGCGATCCAGGCGTTGAAGAAGGAAGGCGTCTACGGCACGGCAGCCGGTCTGAACTGCGGCGGCTGCCTGGTGTTCACCTGGTTCCCGTCCATCTGGGCCGGCGGCGGCCAGGTGCTCAGCGAGGACGGCACCGAGTCCAAGCTCGCCGACGACACCGCCCAGCAGGTCTACCGCACCTGGCACGACCTGTGGCGCTCCGGCGCCGTACTGCCCGCCTCGGCCGGCGAGACGGGACCGACGTGGACCGCCGCCTTCACCGAGGGCAAGGTCGGGCTGATGTTCTACCCGGCGACCCTGCTCTCCTCGACGCCGTTCGACGTCGGTGTCGCCGGTATCCCCGGCCCCGACGGCGGCGCCTCCACCTTCGTCGGCGGGGACGGCATCGGTGTCTCCAAGGACTCGAAGAAAGCGGCGCAGGCCTGGAACTTCCTGAGCTGGATGATGTCCGAACAGGCCCAGGTCGAGGTGCTGGCGAAGAACAAGGACGTGGTCTCCCGCGCCGATCTCGCAGACAACAGGTACGCCGCCGAGGACTCGCGGCTGGTCACCATCAACGAGGTGGCCGGCCAGGGTGACACGCCTGTCGCGCTGAACTTCCAGCAGGCGTTCAACGCGCCCAACAGCCCCTGGCTCACGCTCGTGCGCAACCAGGTGCTCAACGGCAGCGGCGACCTACAGAAGGACAACGGCGACATCACCGCCGTGCTCAAGCAGTAACCACCAGCCGCCGGCGGTGCCGACCCACGCACGTCCAGTTCGGCACCGCCGGCGGTGCGGACATGAAGCGGGCGGGTCAACGACTGCCCACGGCCGAATCGAGGAGAGGTCCGTTCTGATGCAAGTCACCGCACCGTCTCGCCCGCCCAGTGCGGCGATGCGGCGCCGTACGCGGCCGCGTGGCCGCCGGGCCCTGCTCGGCTGGTTCTACGCGACACCGACAGCGGTGTTCGTCATCGCGCTGTTCGCGGTCCCGCTGCTGCTGGTCGTCAGGATGTCGGTCTCACGGTGGCCACTGCTCACCGGCGACCAGGGCATCAACGCACCCGACAACTTCGTCAAGGCGATCAACCACCGGTTCTTCACCGACTCGGTGGTGTTCACCGTCAAGTACACCGCGTTGGCGACCGTGCTGCTGCTGGCGCTCGGGTTGGGACTGGCCCTGCTGGTGCAGGAGTCGAGCCGGTGGAACAACCTCCTGCGGGCGTCGTTCCTGATCCCCAGCGCGCTCGGCCTGGCCTCGGCGTCGTTGCTGTTCTACGTGCTCTACTCGCCGTACGCGAGCCCGCTGGCGCCGGTGATGGACCAGTTGGGCTTCACCTTCCTCGGTTCCCCGAACGCGGCGCTGTTCTCGACCACCTTCCTCATCGTGTGGCGCTACGCCGGCTTCTACATGGTGCTCATGCTGGTCGGCCTACAGGGCATACCGGCGGACGTGTACGAGGCGGCCCGCTCCGACGGCGCCGGCCGGTGGCAGACGTTCTGGAAGATCACCCTGCCGTTGCTGCGCCCGACGCTGGCACTGACGACCGTGCTCTGCGTGACCGGCTCACTGCTCGCCTTCGAGCAGTTCTACATCCTCACCAAGGGGGGCCCGGACAACAGCACGATCACCGTCGTCCAGCTCATCTACATGGTGGCGTTCCAGGGGCAGAACGACCTCGGCGTGGCGGCGGCCCTCTCTGTGATCGTGTTGCTGGCCCTGGTCCTGATCAACGCGTTGCAACTGCGCGCGTTCCGGTCCGAGGAGAGTTGACGCCGATGGTCGTCGTTTCCCGTTCCAGTTCGACCACCGCCGGCGAGGGCCGGCCGCCATCCACGGCGACGCCGGCCCGGTCGGCCCGGCCCGGCGGTGTCACCGTCGCCGGCATCGCGCTGCGTACGCCGTACTGGGTGTTCACCGCGGCGGTGGGGCTCATCTTCCTGGCTCCGCTGGTCTGGACGGCGGTCGCCTCGGTCGCCCCGCAGGCCGGCACGAACCAGGTGGACGGTTGGGGGCTCGGCAACTACCGGACCCTGGCCGGCTACCAGGCCGGTGTCTGGCGTTACCTCGCGAACTCGGCGTTCGTCTCGCTGCTCACGGTTGCCCTGACGCTGCTGATCTCACTGCTCGGCGGTTACGCCTTCGCGCGGTTCCGTTTCCCGGGCCGGAACATCCTGTTCCTGGTCACGCTCGCCATCCTGATGGTGCCGTACGCGACGCTGCTCATCCCGCTCTACGTGCTGCTCAACCAGGTCGGGTTGCAGAACTCGCTGGTCGGCGTCGCCCTCGTGCTCACGATGTTCCAGCTGCCGTTCTCCACCTTCCTGATGCGCATCTCCTTCGAAGCGGTGCCCCGTGAACTCGACGAGGCCGCGCTGGTCGACGGATGCTCGTCGTTCAGCGCACTCTGGCGAGTGCTGCTGCCGGCGGTGAAGCCGGGCCTGATCACCGTCGGGCTGTTCGCGTTCCTCGCCGCGTGGAACGACTTCATGGCGCCGCTGATCCTCATCAACGACACCGAGCGGATGACCCTCCCGCTCGCGGTGTCCAACCTGCGCGGCCAGGTCCAAGGTGTCGTCGACTACGGGGCGACCGAAGCGGGCGTCGTCGTTCTCGCCCTTCCGTGCATCGTCCTGTTCCTGCTGCTCCAACGACACTACGTGCGCGGCTTCATGTCCGGCGCGATGAAAGGATGAACATGAGCGGCACCGTACCCATGGCCGCGCCGGTCGTGCCGGTCCGTGGCCGGCTCCGGCCACTCGGGCTGGACGCCGTGCGTATCGCGGGCGGATTCTGGGCCGAGCGTCAGTCGATCAACGGCACGGCGACTCTCGACCACATCGAGCACTGGCTCGAACGGGAGGGCTGGATCGGCAACTTCGATCTCGCCGCGCGGGGTGACCTGCCGCAGGGGCGCCGGGGACGCGAGTTCTCCGACTCGGAGATCTACAAGTACCTCGAATCGCTGGCGTGGGAGATCGGCCGCACCGGCGACCCGCGACTCGAATCGCGGCTGCGGGAGATGGTGCGCCGGGTCGCGGCGGCCCAGGAACCGGACGGCTACCTGAACACCATGTTCGGTCGGCCGGGGCAGGCACCACGGTGGTCCGACCTCGAATGGGGTCACGAACTCTACTGCGTCGGCCACCTCCTCCAGGCCGCGGTCGCCCGCGCCCGCACGCGCCCCGGAGCGGATGACGGGCTGCTGGAGGTGGCGCGCCGGGCGGCGGACAACGTCTGCGACACGTTCGGGCCCGACGGCATCGATGGGCTCTGCGGGCATCCGGAGATCGAGACCGCGCTGGTGGAACTCGCCAGAACCACCGGTGAGGACCGCTACCTGACCCAGGCCGCGCTTTTCGTCGACCGGCGTGGTCACGGCCGGCTCAGCGACGTGGAGTTCGGCCGGGAGTACTTCCAGGACGAGCTTCCGGTCCGGCAGGCGACCGTCCTGCGGGGGCACGCGGTCCGGGCCAACTACCTCGCCGCCGGCGCCGTCGACGTCGCCGTGGAACTGAAGGACGCCAGCCTGCTGGAGGCGGTACGCAACCAGTGGCGCAACGCGGTGACGCGCCGCACCTACGTCACCGGCGGACAGGGCTCCCGCCATCAGGACGAGGCGTTCGGTGCGGACTGGGTGCTGCCGCCGGATCGGGCCTACTCGGAGACCTGTGCCGGTGTCGGCTCGGTGATGCTCGCGTGGCGACTGCTGCTCGCCGACGGCGATCCCCGCTACGCCGACCTCATCGAGCGGACGCTGTTCAACGTGGTGTCGACCTCGCCGTCGGCCGACGGGCGCAGCTTCTTCTACACCAACACGCTGCACCGCCGCGAGCTGGGCATCCACCCGGACGCCGAGCGGCCCAGCCTGCGTGCGGCGGCCTCGTTGCGGGCGCCCTGGTTCGAGGTCTCCTGCTGCCCGACAAACGTCGCCCGCACCCTGGCCAGCCTGACCGCCTACGTCGCCACGGCCGACGACGACGGCCTCCAACTCCACCAGTACGTTCCCGGCACCGTCGAGCACCGCCTCGCCGACGGCCGTCACCTGTGCGTGACGGTGGCCACCGACTACCCGCGCGGCGGAACGATCCGGGTGCGGATCGACACCGACGACGAGCGCCCCTGGTCGCTGTCGCTGCGGGTGCCCGGCTGGGCGGGCCGGGGCGCGACGGTGACGGTCGACGGCCACACCCGGCCGGTCGGCCCGGGAGCCGTCACGGAGCACCGGGCGTGGCGGCGCGGCGACGAGGTCGTGCTCTCCCTGCCGACGGTGCCCCGGTTCACCTACCCGGATCCCCGCATCGACGCCGTCCGTGGCTGCGTGGCGGTGGAGCACGGCCCCCTCGTGCTCGCCCTGGAGTCCGTGGACGTGCCGGGTGTCGACTCGGTCGACGAGTTGCGGGTCGACGTCAGCCGGCCACCCCGCCTGGTCGACGGCCGGGTCACCGTGTGCTGCCGTCGGGTACGCCCGCGGGAGCACGAATGGCCCTACCTCGCCGACGCGGTCGAGTCGGCCCCGGTGGTCGGTGAGGTGCTCGACGAGGTGGCGCTGGTGCCTTACCACGCGTGGGCCAACCGTGGCCCGTCGACCATGCGGGTCTGGCTTCCAGTGGCCACCGACGGACCGGCCCCGACCTGAGGGCCGGCCCGATGTTAACGCCAGCGACCTTATATCTCCCGGCTACGCGAACACGGCCACGGTGGACCGCCGGACGCCTCACCCGGCCGGCGGCGCCGATAACGAGGAGGAGGACATGCCCAGTAGACGTGCGCGGCGGGTGCCCCACGCCACCGTCAAGGTCACCGGAGCCGTCGAGAGGCAGCCGGTGACGGCACGAATCGAAGCGGAGTACGACGCGATCGACGCAGGCTGAGACATGGGTCGATCGCGCGGCTGGGCTGGGCCGGGCGGCGACGGTGCACGGCCTGGTCGAGCAGTGCGGTGGTGAGCGTCCCGGCGGGGCGCTACCACCGTCGTGCGTACCGGTCCATTCGCGCCGAGACTTTTCGACGCAGGTTTCGGGGCCTGGTTTCCGGCCGGGTGTTCCTGCCATCGGTCGACGGGGCGCTTCCGTGTAGTGTTCTGCATAGGTAGCCGACCAAGGGCTGGCCTCCCCATGTCGGCAACCGTGCTGAAACGTTCTCGAAAAGCTTTTATGGTTGGACTTCTGCTAGGAGCGGTCACGGCACTCCGGAGGCGGCCTGTCGCGGCGCACCACACCTGTGCCGGTCGCTGGAAGGGAGCAGCGTATGACCAGCGAGCCTGAGGTCCCCCTCAACCGCACGCCGACGCTCACCGATGTCGCCAAGCTCGCCGGGGTATCGGTGGCGACCGCGTCCAAGGCCATCAACGGGCGTGGCGAGGTACGGGCGACGACCAGGGTACGCGTGCTGGAGGCTGCGGAGCTGTTGTCCTTCGCGCCGAACGCCCTCGCCCGCGGACTGCTCAGCGGCCGGACCGGCACCGTCGGCCTGCTGACCAGCGACCTGGAGGGTCGCTTCTCGATCCCCATCCTGATGGGCGCGGAGGACGCGTTCGGGGCCGGGCAGGTCTCGGTTTTCCTCTGTGACGCGCGTGGCGACGCGATCCGGGAGAAGCACCACGTACATGCGCTGCTGTCCCGGCGGGTGGACGGCCTGATCGTCGTCGGCTCCCGCACCGATCCCCGGCCACCACTGGCGGGCAACATTCCCGTCCCGGTGGTGTATGTCTACGCTCCCTCCGCGAATCCGGCCGACGTCTCGATCACCGTCGACAACGTGGGTGGTGGGCGGCTCGCCATCGAGCATCTGCTGGCGTGCGGTCGACGCAACATCGCCCACATCACCGGTGAGGCCGGGTTCCAGGCCGCACGCGACCGCGCCGAGGGCGCGGCGGCGGCACTCGCGGGCGCCGGCCTGCACCTGGTCGGTGACCGGCCGTACTTCGGGTCGTGGGACGAGTCGTGGGGACGCGCGGCGGCGCGGATGGTCGTCGAGCAGCATCCCGAGGTCGACGCGATCTTCTGCGGTAGCGACCAGATCGCGCGCGGCGTCCTCGAGACGCTCCGCGATCTCGGGCGGGACGTGCCGCAGACGATGTCCGTGATCGGCTTCGACAACTGGGAGGCGATCGCCGCGCACTCCCGCCCGCGCCTGACCAGCATCGACATGAACCTCAAGCACCTCGGCGCGGTAGCCGGCCAGCGACTCTTCGCGGCCATCGACGGAGCCGTGCCCACCTCGGAGGAATTCCCGAGTCGCGTCGTGATGCGCGAGTCGACGCTACCCGTCGGCTGAGTTCGGTACCCCGGGTCGCCGGCCATGGTAGAGGCCGGTGAGGCACGGTCGCCATGCCGATCAGAACTCGGCCTATCGGCACCGGCGCGACCAGTGGAACCTCAACTCAGACGATTCGGTGGTCTTCACCGGTGAGATGCGGCCTCAACGGTCGGAATGGGAGGAAGAGGCGACAACCGCCGGGCTGCGAGTAGGCGACCGCCGGCCTCAAGGCTCACGATGTCAGCGCACTGTCCGGACGATAGAAGCATGGCTGGGACGCGCTGAGCGGTTGGACGGCGCTGCGGCCTATGAGTTGTTGTGATCGAGGGAGTGGCGCTGGCGATTGCGCCAGCGCCACTCCAATCCGACTGCCGTGGTATCTCACGGATGGTCCGGTGATCGGCTCCCCTATGGGACGTGCTGGCCCGTCACCTACGACCCGCCGCAGACGGACCGGACCTGCACATATGAACCTGGTCGAGGTGTGACCTCTACGGTCGTCGGGCTGATGAACAGGTGCGGGATGCGTCGGAGGCCGCGCGGTGCGTACAGTTCCGGGTCGGACTTGGGGTGGGCCGGACATGTTCCGGCGCAGGGAACGGGACGAGACAGCGACACCATGACGGCGGACAGAATTACAGAAAACGGTCAATACCGCATTGATCCGGCCCGGCTGGAGACCTGTCTCAGCGTCTTCGAGGCGTTGGAGGACCTGCCTCCCGATCACCCCGACGTGGTGCGGGTGCAGCGGGCCACCGCGAAGCTCTACAAAATGATCAAGCAGCGGCGACGTGAGGAACGGCGGGATGCCATCGCGGCGGCCGACCGCGCGGTGACGGCGGCCACCGCCACCGCCGCCCCGGGTCGGATCGACGACGAGACCCAGGGCAACCCGCTCGCCTCCCCCACCGTAGGCGCCACGGCCGGCGTCCTGCACAAGCCGCGTGGCTGCTACATCTGCAAGCAGCGCTACCGCGATGTGGACGCTTTCTACCATCAGCTCTGCCCGCCCTGCGCCGCACTGAACCGGGAGCGCCGCGACGCCCGCACCGACCTGACCGGCCGGCGCGCGCTGCTCACCGGCGGCCGGGCGAAGATCGGCATGTACATCGCGCTGCGGCTGCTGCGCGACGGCGCGCACACCACGGTGACCACCCGGTTTCCCCACGACGCGGTCCGCCGATTCGCCGCGATGCCCGACAGCGGGCAGTGGCTCGACCGCCTGCGGATCGTCGGGATCGACCTACGCGACCCCGCCCAGGTCATCGCCCTCGCTGACTCGGTCAGCGGCCAGGGGCCACTCGACATCCTGATCAACAACGCGGCGCAGACCGTACGCCGCACGCCTGCCGCGTACGCGCAACTCGTCGCCGCGGAGGCGGCGGCCCTGCCGGACGGCCCACTGCCGGAAATGATCACATTCGCCAAACCGGCCGGCCGCGGCGACCCGGCGGGCAGCCTGACAGCCCCACTGAACTCGCCCACCATCACCCCGCACGCCCTGACCGCGCTGGCGCTGACCAGCGGCTCCGCCTCACCGGCACGGATCGCAACAGCCAACGCCATCGACGCCGGCGGCCTGGTCCCGGACCTCGACCCGGTCAACAGCTGGGTGCAGCGGGTGCACGAAGTGGACCCGGTCGAACTGCTCGAAGTGCAACTGTGCAACGTGACCGCGCCGTTCGTCCTGATCAGCCGACTGCGACCGGCGATGGCCGCAGCGACCGCCCGCCGCAAGTACGTGGTGAACGTCTCGGCGATGGAGGGCCAGTTCGCCCGCGGCTACAAAGGACCAGGACACCCACACACCAACATGGCCAAGGCCGCACTGAACATGCTCACCCGCACCAGCGCCCAGGAGATGCTGACCGACGGCATCCTCATGACCAGCGTCGACACCGGCTGGATCACCGACGAACGGCCACACCCCACGAAGATGCGCCTGGCCGACGCCGGCTTCCACGCCCCACTGGACCTCGTCGACGGCGCGGCCCGGGTCTACGACCCGATCATCCGCGGCGAACAAGGCGAAGACCTACACGGCTGCTTCCTCAAGGACTACACACCCTGCGCCTGGTAAGCGCTGCCGCCCTACCGAAAAACCCCATCCGCGCAAGGACCGGGAGCACAGCACCGCACCGTCACCACCGCGTCGACGACCACACCCTCACCGCCGCTGACCCCCTACCCGGCGACCTGCGCCATGCCCCCAAAGACGATCCGCACCAGCCCAGGTGCGCACTAATTTGATAAGACTCGGGTTTGACCCCGCCCGGCGCGATTCGCATCGGACGAGGCATGTTGTTTCGTGCGGCTGCCCGTTGTCCGACCTTTCAACCGATGGGGTTGCGAGCAAGTGACGGTCACGCTAGGTTGGCAATCATATCGAAATATGGCTATGTGGGTTGGTGGCCGGACCGCCCGCTGAGTCGCTGCACACAGGTGGCGCAGCCACACATCACCTCAGGAGAGGACCGGCCATGCACATCCGCTCAGTCCGTTCCAGATTTCGCCTGGTGCTCGCCGCATTAGCGGTCGGGGCGCTGGCCGTCGGTGGAACGGCTATCGGAGTAGCTAACAACAGCACTGCCGCTCTGGCGGCAGCTTCCGCCGTCGAGGACGAGGGCGTCGACTGTTCGGTGTCGTTGCCCGGCTCGTTGACCGCGAACTCCCGGCTGCCCGACCCGTTCCGCAGGCTGGACGGCTCGCGTATTTCCAGCAGGGCGGACTGGCGATGCCAGCGGGCACAGATCAGGGAATTGGTCGAACGCTATGTGTACGGTGACAAGCCGGCGAAGCCGGCGAGCGTCACGGGGACGGTGTCGAGCAGCAACATCACGGTGAACGTGTCGCACAACGGTAGGAGTTCCAGCTTCTCGGCTAGTGTCCAGTTGCCCAGTGGCAACGGTCCCTTCCCGGCCGTTGTGGTGTTGGGTGGCTTCGGCGCGGACACGGCCGCCATTCGATCCGCTGGCGCAGCCGTCATCAACTACGATCCCTACGCCGTTGGTCGGGAGGGCACGCCGCGCAGTAACAAGCAGGGCGCGTTCTACAGCATCTACGGCAACACGAGCAGCACCGGGTTGCTGGCCGCCTGGTCGTGGGGGGTGAGCCGGATCATCGACGTCATCGAGTCCTCCGGCGGCAACATCCTGCGGACCGACATCGGCGTCACCGGGTGTTTTCGGTTTGGTAAGGGCGCATTCGCGGTCGGCGCGCTCGACCAGCGTATCGCGTTGACCATGCCGATCGAGTCCGGCAGCGCCGGTGTCCCTATCTTCCGCGGCATTCCCGGCGAGGGTGCCCAGAGCCTGAGCAGCGCCTACGGCGAGCAGCCGTGGCTCGGCGATGCGTTCGGCTCCTTCACGGGTAGCCCGAACAACCTGCCGGTGGACACCCACGAGATCGTCGCGATGATCGCCCCACGGGGACTGTTCATCATGGACAACCCGCACATCGCCAACCTCGGGCCACGCTCCGCCAGCGTCGCGGCACTGGGCGGCGCGGAGGTCTACAAGGCTCTCGGCGCGGGCGACAACATCACCTACTGGTCGGACGTGCAGGACGGCAGTCACTGCGCCAACCGGTCCGAATGGCGGATCCCGTTGCAGCAGCACATCCAGAAGTTCCTGCTGAAGACGGGCAACTCCGCGGGCACCATGCGAATCGCCAGCAAGGCGGCCGGCAACCTGGCTCAGTGGCGAGACTGGCAGACGCCAACCCTCGCTGACGGTCCCACGACTCCGCCGCCCACGACTCCGCCGCCCACGACTCCGCCGCCCACGACTCCGCCGCCCACGACTCCGCCCCCGACCGGCGGCAGCTGCACCGCCTCGATGACGCCCGGCACGGTATGGGGCGACCGCTACAACACGTCGGTGACGGTCAGCGGGGCCAGCACCTGGACGGTGGTCGTGGCCATCACCGCGCCGCAGAAGGTCTCGACCACCTGGAGCGGCAGCTTCAGCTGGGACGCCAGCGGAAACATCATGACCGTCCGGTCAAACGGCAGCGGAAACACGTTCGGCTTCACCACCATGATGAACGGCAACAGCTGGGCCCGACCCCAGATCAGGTCCTGCACCACGGGATGACACCGGCTGCCCGCCGCGCCTGGACAGCAGGGCGGCGGGCCTCCCGGTGATCAGGAGCCGGCGGGCTCGCCGCCCTTCGTCAGCTGTTGCCGCAGAAGCTCAGTGAAGTGAAAATCACGGATTGCGTTGGTCTGCGGCGACCGTTTTGGTCACCGTCGCGGGGGGAATCCTGACCGCGCCACCCTCGCTGGCCGCGACACCCGAAATCACCGTCAACACCGCTTCGAGTTTCCAGACAATCGATGGGTTCGGGGCCGCGACCCCGATTTTCGGTGGTTCCGGTGACCCGTGGACGACAGGCCAAACGCAGACTCTCGTCGGTAGGGGGCTTGGCCAGCTCGGTCTGTCAATCATGAGGACCGTGGTGTCGCCCGTGTCGAGCCCGTGCGGTCTGTACGCGAGCAGCGTGCAAACGGCGAAGCCGTACGGATTCGATGTCAAGATCCTTGCCTCGCCGTGGACCGCCCCGGCGAACTACTACGACGACTATGCCGAGCAGCTGAACAGCTACGTGCAGTACATGAAGAACCCGGTGACCTCACCTGCCGGTTGTGAAGCGCCATGGTCGAAGGCACTTGATGCGGAAGCCGGCTGGTGCCGGCCTGGACCAGCTGCGCCGCAAGGTGACCGTCTTCCGCGAAGTCATCCCCGCAGGCGGCCGTTGAGCGGTGGGGCCCGGCCTTCTCGTGTCGGCTATAGCTGCCCGCTGGCGCGGTCCGGGCCCGCGACGGAGGTTCCGTCGCGGGCCCGGTCATGGTTGCTGGTTGTCAGTTCGGGGCGTGTACTCCGCTGGCGGACCAGTCCCTGGTGGCACCCCGGACGTACATGGAGCTGCCTTGGTTGCCGGAGAAGTACTGCTTGATGGAGCCGGTGAATGGTGTGCTGGAGGCGTTTCGGCCGTGCACGTCGGTGTAGACGGTGGTCGGGCCGCTGTTTTGCACCTGGAAGGTGCCGGGTCGGAATTCTCGCAGGGTGCCCTTGAATGGCGAGCGTGGGTCGTCCCAGGCGAGGTTCTGGCCGGCCTGGCGGGCCTGGTCGCAGTAGTCACCACCGGCGAGGTTCGTGTAGCACAGGTCCACGATGCGGCCTAGGTTGTTCGGCTTGGACGGGTCGTAGTAGCGCGACGGGTTGACCACGTAGAACAGCGGTGCCAGGCGGAAGTTCAGCCCGGGGCCGGTGACCTGGAAGTCGGAGAACCAGAAGTCGTCCATGTCGGAGACGGTGAACGGCACGGGGTTGGGGTAGAGGGGGTCGTAGTGGGTGCGGCCTTCCCGGATCGCCTGCACGCAGCCCGGTTCGGTGATCAGCCGGCCGAGGGAGCGGGTGTCTGACGGCGAGTCCGCCGGCACCGCCGGAGCGACGTTGATGAACTGCCCACCGAAGCCCGGGCATTCGCTGGGGCTGAACCCGCCGGGCCGGCCGAGCGGGATCATCGCGCTGTACCGGGCCTCGGTGACCTGCCCGCCGTTGCTGGCGGTGCAGCGCTGGTTGAACAGCAGTTCATGCAGGTTGTTGCTGAACGCGTCCGGCGAGTGGGTGCCCTGGTGGAACTTGAGCAGGGTGTCGCAGGTCGCGATCGTGGTGCCCTGCGGCGGGAAGAAGCTGCTGCCGTTGTCGCCCTGGATCACGTTGACGTTGTTGACCGTGAGCACCTTGTGCCCGACGTGGTCCTCATGCCGGTGGCTGTGCTCGGGCATGTGGTCCAGCATCACCTCGCTGGTGTAGCCGAAGGCGGGCCAGCCCGCGGTGCTGAACAGGTCGGACGGTCTGGGGTCGTCACCGTGTTCGTGGCCGAAGTTGCAACCGCTGGGGTCGCGCGGCGGGTGCCAGGTCGGGTAGACCTTGCCGTCCGGACCGTACGTCCAGTACCGGGCGTGGATCTCGACCGAACACTCGCCGGAGCGGGGCAGGTAGCCCTTCTCGTTGGCGGTGGCGATCAGGTCGTACGCCCGGCTGGTCTGCGCTCCTGCGGGCGGCAGTGCGGTGCCCCAGGTGGGGTTGCCGGGTGGCGGTGTGGTGGGTGGCGGTGTGGTGGGTGGCGGCGTCGTGGGGTTGGGGCCGGGCGATCCGGTGCAGGCAGTGCCGTTGACGGCGAAGTTGGTCGGCGCGGGGTTGCTGCCGCTCCAGGATCCGTTGAAGCCGAACGAGGTGCTGGCCCCGGTCGCGATGCTGCCGTTGTAACTGGCGTTGCGTGCGCTGACCTGGCTCCCGTTTTGCGTCACGGTGGCGTTCCATGCCTGGGTGACGCGTTGGCCCGCGTCATAGCTCCACGTGAGCGTCCAGGAGCTGACCGGGTCGCCGAGGTTGTTGATGGTGACAGTGGCGGTGAAACCGCCCTGCCACTGCGAGCCGACCGTGTAGGTGACTCGGCAGCCGGGTGCGGCCACTGCGGGTCCGGCGAGGGTGATAGCCGCTCCGCTGGCGACGACCACTGCCGCCACGGTCCCGGCTGCCCACAGCCGGGACCGGGGACGATGTACGCGCATTACCGATCCTCCGAATGGTGGTGGAGTGGATCGACGGAGGACCTGAACCCAGCAGGCGGGTGCGCCGGACCGGCGGGGCCGGAGCGTGCCTCACCGATCACCGGGGCGGCCGAGCGGAACCCGACTGGGCGTCCACCCATCGACTATTGTATATCTATACTACGGAACGGACTCAGGCTGTCAACGCAGGTACGGATATCGGCATCGACCCGCCGGGCTCAGGGAAGTTCACCGGTCACCCGCTCCGCCGGTACTCGGTACAGCGCGGATCTGCGGTATCGGCGCGTACCCGGTCAGGAAGTCCCGCGAGGGGCGGGGCGGGCGATGGCAGCTGCGGGGTCCGCGCAATTCGAACGTCGATGTCGATGAGCCACCACAACAGGGTTCAACAAAGTTCTGCTGAAGGATTAGGAGGTCCGGCGGAACGTGGCGTCGGCGCGGCCCGTGGCGTTGCTGATCGGGTCGATCCGTAACACGTAGTTGCTGTGTCTGACGTATCGGTCGGGGAAGTTGTAGGACTGGAACGACGACCATGACGAGTCGGCCAGTCCGGCCACCTGACGGAAGGTGGCGTCCTCGCTGAACACTGCCGAGCCGTTGTTCGGACTCAATTGGAGGACGTAATCGGCGTGCCGCAGGTAGTGCCCGGGGAAGTTCACCGACTCGAACGACACGTACCCGGCTCCGTTGTTCGCCAGTCCGGGGACCACCCGGAACTGCCCGTCCAACGCCGGGTTCACGTTCGAGTCGATCCGGACGGCGTAGTCCTGGTGCCGTACGTAGCGGTTCTGGAAGTTGAACGACTGCAACCGCTGGACGGGCACCGCGCCCGCGTTGTCGAGCTCGCCCGACGGGCCGGCCAGCACCGTCGAGGTGGCGACGGGCATGCCCAGGTTGGGCGTGCCATCCGGGTTCCAGGAGATCCGCTGGGCCCGGCTGGTGCGGGTGGTACCGCATCCCTGCGAGGACGAGGAGTTGGCGTGGTAGACGATCCAGTCCTCGGTGCCGTCGGGCGAGGTGAAGAAGGAGTGGTGGGCGGGACCGTACACCCCGTTGGCGTCGGCGCGCTGGAAGAGCGGGTTGGCCAGCTTGGTCCACGAACTGCGGCTCAGCGGGTTGGAGCCGGTCAGTTCCAGTGCCCCGATCTTGTAGTCGGGTGTGCCGCAGTAGCTGGCCGAGTAGGTGAGGAAGGTGCGCCCGCCGCGTTGCAGCACATAGGGGCCTTCGTTGACGGGGTTGCCCTGGCGTTCCCACGAGTGGGTCGGCTCGGAGATCAGCGTACCCAACGCCGCGGGCGTCCACGGGTTGGTCAGGCGGGTGATGTACAGGCTCTGTAGGCCGCCGTTGTCGAACCCGCTGTTGTTGTTGAACGCGGAGAACACGAAGTAGTTCACCCCGTTGACCGTCATGACGCTACCGTCGATCGACCAGCCGTTGTTCGGCATCAGGTTGAGCTGGCCCCGATACGTGTAGGGACCCATCGGGTCAGTTCCCGCGCTCTCCAGCACATGCTGACGCTGCCCGCCGCAGCACGCGCTCGGGCCGGCCGAGTAGTACAAATACCAGCGCTGCCCGTTCGGGCCGTCGAGCAGGTGCATGCTGGGAGCCCACATGTTCGACGTCGCGTTCGGCTGCGACATCGTGAAGACCCGGGTCTCCGGCGCGGTCCGCAGGCCGCCAAGAGTCGACGCCTTGCGGATGTAGATGTTCCCGGTCCAGGTGGTGGCCGTGTAGTAGTAGTTGCCGTTGTGGTATCCGAGCCACGGGTCGGCACTGTTGGGCGTACCGACGATGGGGTTCTGGAAGGATTCTCCAGGAGCCGCGCTGCTCGGGGTGGAGGAAACCACCAGGCCCACGCTGACGGTGACAGCGGTGACCAACGCGGTGGCAATGGTTTGCCTACGTATGCGCATGGTGCGGTCCTTTCGACGGTCGCACGCGCGTGGTGCGATGTTCAGGCGGGTGGAACTGACCACGACTGGACCGCATACGCTCGGACCGCGTGGGCGAGGGCCGGTGACCCTTCCTTCCGCAATGACCGGGACGACCGGCCCCGGCGCCGCGCACGAACTCGGCACCGGGGCTGAGGCGAGACCGCGGATCGCGGTCGCGTCGAGGTGGCCGTCAGACTGCTGTGCGCGACCACTGCTGGTTGGTGCCGGTGTTGCACGGATACTGTTTGAGGATCGCGCCGTTGGCGGTCGACGCGGACGGTACGTCCACGCACTTGTTGCTGTGCCGCGCCCGGAGCTGGAAGTAACTGCCGTTGGCGACCATCTGGAACTGCTGGTTGGTGCCGGTGCCGCAGGTGTACTGGATGAGTTCGGCACCGTCGGCGGTGGAAGCGCTCACCACGTCGAGACACTTTCCACTGTGCCGGCTGATGATGCGCCAGTAGCCGCTGCCGGCATCCTCGAACCGCCACTGCTGCCAGGCGTTGCCACCGTAGGTGTACTGGCCGACGCGCGCACCGTTGTCGGTGTTCGGCGATTGGACGTCCATGGCCTTGCTGCTGTGACGCACGTCGATGCGATAGAACGTTCCCGCCGCCGGCGGAGGCGTCGTGGGGCCGCCGCCGATGGTGTCACCCCAGGCGTACCGGATCCGGTCGGCGCCGGAGCTGTTGCGGATGGTCAGGTTGAGGTTGGTGCCGCTGCCGCTGAGGGCGAACATCGAGTACCAGTCGTAGCCGATGTTGCCGGGCTTGCCGCCGAGGGCCGGCCAGTAGGTGCCGCCCATCTGGTTGTCCCGCATGACCTGGGCCATCGCGCGGATGTGGCGCACGAAGTTGTCGGTGCTGTTCGGGTCGCCGTAGTTGAGACCGTTGTCCATGGGCGCGCCGAACTCGGTCGCGACCGCGCGGGAGGCGCAGTTGCCGAGGCGGGTCTGGATGTGGCTCCGGAAGGCGTCGTAGGTCATCGCGCTGTAGAAGAAGGCGTAGTGGTGGAAGGAGAGCAGCGTCGAGTTGAAGCGACTGTCGTTGCAGATGTCGCGCAGGTCCTGGCTGTAGCCGGTGCCGCCGATGAGCACCCGGCTGGGCGCCGCCGAGTAGTGGTAGCTGAGCCAGTTGGCCGCCACGTTGCGCCACTCCGTCGAGCTGTACCCGTGCGGCTCGTTCATCGGTTCGAAGTACACGTTGGGGTTCGAGCCGTACGTGTTGGTCACGGTGGACCACATCGTGTTCCACGCGGCGAGGTTCGTGATCCTGCCGCCGGAGGCGGCGCCGTCCTCCCAGTAGGCGAGGATGACCTTGAATCCGCGGTCGGTGGCGGCGTCAATGGCGCCCCGGTAGGCATTCCACCACGTCGTCCCCACCGTGTGGGTGTTGATCGGCAGCCGGACTGTGTTGACCCCCATGGTGGCGGCCATGTCGTCGTAGAGGGCGTTGGCCTTGGCCCGCACCGTCGCGTTGCTGTCCGACGAGCTCAGACCCTGCACGACGAGTGGGCCGGTACTGAAGTTGTCTCCCAGCACGGCCCAGTTCATGCCTCGGAACTGGCGGGTGGCGGCAGTGGCCGGCGACGAGATGGCGACGACGCTACCCAGGGCTGTCAGAGCGGTCACCAGGGCGATCAGCAGCCGGCGCGACGATCGAGTGCTCCGCGACGGCCCTGATGCATGCCCATCAGACGATGTGATCCGTGTCATCGAATGTCCAATCACTGAACTGGGCCTCCGGCTCGGACATCAGGCTGATGTCGTCTGAGTTACATCGGTAACGGAAACAACAACAAGAAACCAGAACTCGAACCGACACGTTCAGGAACATTCAGGCTCGAACACAGGGATTAGGTACGACCGATCGGATCCATCCCCGTCATCATGCGGTTGTCGCAGGACACCGGCGCGGGTCGCTCCAACCGCCGCGCGTCAGGCGTCACCCGTCGCCGGCCGGGTGGTGCCCGGGCCCACCGATCATCGACCACCGAGCCCGGCAGCTGACGACCCGGAGCGCAGGTGGCATCATGCAGGTGATGAGCGGTCCCGGGATCGATGTCGGATGAAGCGAGTTCTGGTCTTCTCCCGTACGACGGGGTTCCGGCACGATTCGATCCCGGCCGGCGTGCGGACCATCCGCCAGCTTCGAGACGATGTCGAGGCCACTGAGGACCCGGACGCCTTCACTCGGAACAATCTGGCTCGGTTCGCCGCGGTCGTGTTCCTGAACACCAACGGCCGCGTGCTCACCGACGCCGCCCGGAGCGCGTTGGAGGCGTACGTGCGCGGCGGCGGCGGCTTCCTCGGCGTGCACTCCGCCGCTGCCACCGAGTACGGCTGGCCGTTCTACGGTGAACTGGTCGGCGCCTGGTTCGACAAGCACCCGGAGGTGCAACCGGCCACGGTCACCGTGGTCGACCCGGATCATCCGGCCACCGCCCACCTGCCAGTGTCCTGGCCGCGCGTCGACGAATGGTACGACTTCCGCTCGTACCCCGACGCCCGGATCCTGCTGCGTATCGACGAGTCCACGTACGACGGTGGCGGCATGGGCGCGGATCATCCGCTGGCCTGGTGTCACGAACGGCTCGGGGGTCGAGTCTTCTACACTGCGCTCGGACACACGATCGAGGCGTACGCCGAGCAAGCCTTCCGTGACCATCTGGCCCATGCGCTGCGCTGGGTGACCGGAGGGGCCGTCTGAGCGTGGCCCGCAAACTGCTGTGCGGCGGCATCGACCGAACCGGAACGTGGCCCGGCCGGGTCGTCGTTCTCCCGGCCGGGCCGTCAGCGTGGCCGATCATGTGATGGGGCCGGGCACCTCATCCGCACGGATCCGTGTGTCGAGCCGGTCGCCGGGCCTGGCAACGCTGCCCGGTGCCCGCATCCTGGGCAACGGCACCTGCGACCAGTCGATGTCCGAGCCGAGATAGAAGCTCGGATACGAGGGCTGGTTGTAGGTGGTCTGCTGCCGGGCCACCTCGGCGCGGTACTGCGGATCATGCATGAGCGTGTACAGCTTGCGATCGGTCACCTCGGTGCTGAGGTAGATCCGGAGTGCCGAACTGTTCGCGGTCCGGACGAGCATCTCCTCCCGCCAGTCACCGAAGACGTCGGCGACCAGGCTCGGGTTCCCCTTCGTGTGGTTGTTGGTGCGGGTTCCCTCCGCGGTGAGGAGCGTGCCGCGCCGCCAGTCGTCGATGGTCGGCGTGGCGTCGATCGCCCCGTTGACGATCTGGGTGGTCATGTCGGCGGCCCACTTGATGCTCTGGTTCGTACCGGGCACCCGGTCACCGAGCCGCGTCCCGTCCGCGCCGCGCAGCCCGAGTCCGTCGATCGACCCGGAGGGCTGCGAGCACCACGTTTCCAGACCTGGATGCTCGGGGACGACGTCACCGATCATGCCCCGACCGGTGTCGACGCCGGTGTAGCCGCCGTAGAGCAGCCCGCCGGTGGCGGCGTCGCGCAGGGTGAAGCCGTACGGAGCCCACTGCCCGCCCTCGTGCACCTGGTATGTCTCCAGCCCTGGACGGTGCGGGTCGATGTCGGTCACGTGCATCGCGTCGCCGTGACCGATCCGGGCCGACGCTCCCGGGTCGGCGCTCTCCGGTGGCATGGTGCCGAACGAGCTGTACAGCAGGGATCCGTCATGGTCGATGGTTGCCCCGCCATAGACGATCTCGTGCCTACCGTCGCCGTCCACGTCGGCCGCACTCAGCGAGTGCTGGCCCTGGGTGGTGATCGTGCCGAACTGCGGGTCGGTGCCGTCCCGGCCGTGCGGGCTGTCGTGGAAGGGGTTCGTCATCGGCGTCCAGCCACTGTCGACGTACCAGTCCTCGGTCAGTCGCGCGCCGTCCCAGCGGTAGGCCACGAGTGTCGACCGCGTGTAGTAGCCGCGGGCGAATACCGCCGACGGACGCCGGCCGTCCAGGTACGCCACGCCGGCGAGGAACCGGTCGACCCGGTTTCCCGGCTCTATACGGCTCATCGCGTAGTCGCCCCACATCAGGCCGTCGTCATGCCGTCCGGGCTTGTAGTGCACGGTTTCCAGGTCTCGTCCGGTGGCGCCGTCGAAGACGGTGAGGTATTCGGGGCCGTGCAGGATGAAGCCCTCGAAGGCCCGCAAATTGTTGCGGCTGCTGCGGCTGGGAGCGTAGACGTCCATGAAGTGGTCCGCGAGTGTCTGCGCGTCCTCCCGCGAAAGTGGGTACGGGTAGCGCGGCTCGATACCGAACGCCTGTTCCAGGGTGGCGGGCCAGCGCCCGGCCATCACCTCGGGGTGACGGTGCCACTGCCGGAACATCCGCACGATGTGCGCGTGGTAGTCGGTGGCGCTGAGGCGGTAGTCGTCGGTGTGCGAGATGCCCGCCTGGACGTCCTTCTTCGGAAGCCTGATGTACCGCCTGGAGACGACGTTGCCCTTTCTGTCGTACCTGGTGATCGTCGTGCCCGGCGCGGTCTTGAACATCAGCTCCGACCGGCCGTCGCCGTCGAGGTCGTAGACCAGGAACTGGGTGTAGTGTGCGCCCGCGCGGATGTTGACGCCGAGGTCGATGCGGTACAGCAGCGTGCCGTCCAACCGATACGCGTCGACGAAGACGTTGCCGGTGTAGCCGACCTGCGACACGTCTTTGGCGTTCGACGGATCCCACTTGACGATGTACTCGTACGCGCCGTCGCCGTCGAGGTCTCCGACGCTCACATCGCCCGCCGAGTAGGTGTGGCTCTCCCCGGCCGGGGTGACGCCATCCGCCGGCCTGCGTAGCGGAAGATCGTGGAAGTCGTCGGACCACGTGGTCACCGTCGGGCTCCGGTCGATCTCGTGCCGGCCGACGACAGCCGCCACGCGGTACCTGGCCGTAGGGGTGCCGTCTGGGTCCAGGTAGTTGGTGCTGTCGGTGACCGTGGCGATCCGCCTGCCGTCGCGGTACACGTGGAAGTTCGTTCCCGTCATGCCGGTGGGGGCCGATCCGGTGACCTCGTGCCCGAGCAGGCGCCAGCTGAGGAACACCCCTGCGTCGGTGGTCGCGGCCACCAGCCCACGGTTGAGGTGCTCCAGTTGGACGACGCCGACGCGATTGGTGTGGCCGGGCTCGGCGGACACTGGCGTGGCTGCCACGGCAACGGCGGTGGCGCAGACGGCCGCGAGCAGTCCGGCTGGGGTTGCGGCGAGCCGGGGACGGGGTCTGTAGCGAGGACTCATCTGGTCTCCTGGGTTGTGATGTCTGCCCGCCCGGGCGCGGAGCGTGGTGGGTGCCCGCCCAACTGCTCCCGCGTCGGCTGGCCTGTGGGCTGGACGTCAGCGCGACCCTGAAACGTTTTAATAGAAGCCTGTCGATATACTATCCGGTCGTCGGCCCGAGGGCCAGAGCCTGCCGATGCCACCTGAACTGGTCGCCGACCGCCCTGCCGGCCGCTGGTGCCGGCCGCCACCTCGCCTTCGGTCGAACCCGGGGCGGCTCGGTGAACGCTCCTGGGGCCTAGACCGGCCCGGCGGCATGGCGGCGCTCGACCGCCACGGCGGCCATGAGCAGGCAGCCGAGCATCGGCACCACGAGCGGCAGCAGTTGCCAGGTGACGACAACGAGGACGGCGAGGGCCATGACGAGGAGCAGGGATCCGGACGGATCGCCCCTGACGGCGAGGCCGGCGGCCCGCCGTACCAGCTGAGTCCACGGTATGCCCGGCGACCAGCCGGCCGCGGCGCGTAGGACGACCACCGACAGCGCCACAGCCACGACGGCGCACGCGGCGGCGACGCCGCCACCACCGGGCACGCCGGCGCGGAGGACGAGCAGGTCGGTGGCGAGGACCGCATAACCGGCGGCGACGCCGAGCGACAGCGGGAGACTCCCCGGGTACGCCGCGCCGATCCGCGCGAAAAAGGTACGGATCGCGGTGCTCTCACCGTCGACGTGCGCCCGGATGTGCGCGCAGCCGGCCGCCAGCGCTGGCAGCAGCGTGACGACCGGGAGGACCGCCAGCGCGACCAGTAGACCGGCCGTCAGGCACTCCCCGAAGAGCGCGAAGCGCCTCACCCCTTGAGGCCCGACGTGGAGACGCCCTCGACCAGGAAGCGCTGGAAGAACAGAAAGAACAGGATCACGGGCACCAACGCGAGCATCGACATCGCCATGAGCGCGCCGAAGTTGGAACCGGCGGTCTCGTCGATGAAGAGTTGGAGCGCCAACGGCAACGGGTACTTCTCGGGGGTGCTGAGGTAGATGAGGGGGCCGAAGAAGTCGTTCCACGTCCAGATGAACGTGAAGATCGCCGTGGTGATGATGGCGGGGCGGGACAGCGGCAGCACGATGTTCCAGAAGATGCCCCAGTGGCCGGCGCCGTCGATCTTCGCGGAATCGTCCAGCTCGTGCGGGATCGCCCGCATGAACTGCACCATGAGGAACACGAAGAACGCCTCGGTGGCGAGGAACTTGCCCAGCAGCAGCGGGGCGTACGTGTCGACGAGTTCGAGCTTCTGGAAGACCACGTACTGCGGGATGATGAGCACGTGGAACGGCAGCAGCAGCGTGGAGATCATGAGGACGAACATGAGGCCGCGACCGCGGAACCGCAGCCGGGCGAACGCGTACGCCGCCATGGCTGAGGTGGCCACCGTGCCGACGACGGACAGCACCGCCAGGACCATCGAGTTCCAGAAGAAGCGGACCACGCTGATGCCGGCAATGCCGTCGAGCGCCCGGTCGTAGTTGACCGTCGTGACGCGGGTGGGCAGTAACTGGAGGCTGCCGATGATGTCCTCGGTGGGCTTGAAGGTCGCCGCCAACACCCAGCCGATCGGGTACAGCACGACGGCGAGCAACGCGATGGCGCAAGCGTGCCAGGCCACGGTCGACAGCTTCGGTCTCATTGCCTGTCCCCCGAGTAGTACACCCAGCTGCGGGCGGTGCGGAAGAGGAGGAGCGTCACCAGCCCGACCCCGGCCAGCAGCATCCACGCCATGGCCGAGGCGTAACCCATGCGATAGTCGCCGAAGCCACGGTCGAAGAGGTAGACGGTGTAGAACAGTGTGGTGCCGGCCGGTTGGCCGTTGGGTCCGCCGACGATGTACGCGGACGTGAAGACCTGGAACGAGTTGATCGTCTCCAGCAGCAGGTTGAAAAAGATCACCGGCGAGATCATCGGCAGTGTGATGGATCGGAACCGTCGCCACGCGCCGGCACCGTCCACCTCGGCCGCTTCGTGCAACTCCCGGGGTACCTGCTTGAGCCCGGCGAGGAAGATCACCATTGGGGCGCCAAGCTGCCATGCGGCCAGCAGGACGAGCATGAGCAGTGAGAAATCGGGATTGCCGGCCCATCCGCCGACGTTGACGCCGACCGTTTGCAGCAGTCGGTCGACCACGGCGTCGTCGCTGAACATCGCCTTCCAGACGATCGCCAGACTGACGCTAGCGCCGATCAACGAGGGGCCGTAGAACGCGGCGCGGTAGAAGGACCGCCCCCGCCGCTCGTTGTCGAGCAGCATGGCGACGGCAAGCGCGCAGGCCAGCTTGATCGGCACGGCGAGCACCACGTACATCGTGGTGACCCGCACCGACGTGAGCCATCGGGCGTCGGTGAACATCCGCTGGTAGTTGTCGAGGCCGATCCACTGCGGGCGGTTGAACAGGTCGTAGTCGGTGAACGACAGGTACAGCGAGGCCAGCATCGGGCCGAGGGTGAGCAGCAGGATGCCGATGATCCACGGCGAGAGGAAAAGGTAGCCCGCCACCCCGTCGCCGGACTGTCGGGTACTCCCACTTCTGCTGCGACCCGACAGCCCGGCACTGTCGACCTCGGTATGCCGGGTCGGCGTGACTGTTGTCATCGTCAGGGCTCGAGGGTCTCTTCGGCCTCGGTGAAGAACTGGTTGACCGCCTCGTCAACGGTGATCCGGCCGTACTGGAGCTCCTCAGCGATCCGGATGAACGCCTGCTCCATGGTGCCGGCGCCCTTCGGCGGCGCGGGCGGCGCCTTGGTCAGCTGGTCCTTGAGCTCATCCTCGTACGCGGCGACGGCGGCGAGCGGGCCTTCGAGCTGGGCGGCGGCGCGCTGCGCGTTGGTGGCCGGCAGCCCCCGGTTGGCACCGAAGATCTTGCCCACTTCCGGGTCGTTGATCATGAAGGAGATGAACTGGGCCGCCGCCTCCGGATGCTTCGACTTTGTCGAGGCGCTGAGCAGCATGGCGGGCTTGAGGTACTGGCCCTGGCTGCCTGGGACGTCCGACGGGACCGGCCCCAGCTCAAGCTGTTCCTTCGTGCTGGCGGCGTACCGGGCCATGAAGTTGTCCCAGCTCAGGTCGCTGGCGATCAGGTCGAGCTCCAGCGCGTGCTGCGGCTTGATCTGGACACCCTTCTCCACCGGCAGCACGACCTTGGCCTCGGCGAGCGCCTTGCCCTCGTTGAGGAACTTCGCCAGCCGGGCCTTGTCGAAGCCGAGCCTGCCGTCCTCGGTGTACAGCAGTCCGCCTTCCTGTCGCAGTTGCAGTTCCAGGTTGTAGTAGCTGCCGATGTAGTTGGCCCCGCCATACACCTTGCCGCCGGTGGCCTGGGTGATCTTGGCAAGTGTGGCTCGGTAGTCGTTCCAGGTCCAGCCGCGCTTCGGCTCCGGTGCGCCGGCCTGTTCGAACACCGCGGGGTTGTAGATGTACCCCCAGGTGTTGCCGCCCACCGGGACGCCGTACAGGCCGTCGCCGACCTCACCCGCACCCTTGAGCCCGTCGAGGAGGTCGTCGAGCCTGAGCGCGTCGCCCTCCTGTTTCTTGAGGTCGTAGAGCGCGTTGCGGTCGGCATACTCGCGCAGGTACGAGAAGTCCATCTGGAACACGTCGGGCGGGTTGTTACCGGCGGTCTCCGTCGCGATCTTCTGCCAGTACGCCTCGTACTCCTGGAAGCTTGGGGTGATCTTGATGTTCGGGTTCCGGTCCTGGAACAGGTCGATCGCCTGCTGCATCAGCGCGGCGCGGTCGGCGTTGCCCCACCACGAGTACCGCAGGGTGGTGGAGTCCGAACCGGCGTCGCCCCCGCAGCCAACCATGCTCAGCGCGAGGGATCCGATGGCAGCGGCAGCCATGAATCGTTTCAATACCTGCATCGGATCCTCCATGTGCGGTATTCGGTGGCACCCGTCCCGCGCGACGCGGCGGCTCGCGCGGTGCTGATCGTCGGGTCGTCGATGCGAGCCTGAAGCGACGCCACCTTTGGAAGGGTGGTCCGCACCAGCCAGTTTTCCGGCCGGGCATTCGGCTGTCAATCGATCTGGATCGAATCGTTGTCGTGGTCTGGCATGCTGGTACCGGCCGAATCTCATCGGACGTGTGTGCGTCGACCGAGCCGTACGAGCCCCGGGCGGGTGGTCGGAACCGGAGTTGCACCCGCTCGGTCACCCTTCCCGACGTGCCGATCAGCGGGTGGGGATCACGGGCTGGATGGTGCCGTCGACGTTGAACCGCAGTTGGTCGATGGTGATCTCGCGGTTGGTTCCGTTGCCGGCCGGGATGGCGAAGCGGTGGTAGGCGATATACCAGGTGTCGCTCCCGAGGGCTTGGACCACCGACTGGTGTCCGGGGCCCTTGATCCCGAGATTCAGGTTCTTCGACAGGATGGTCCCGCGGTGGGTCCAGGGGCCGAACGGTGACGTGCCCGTGGCGTACTCGACGTGGTAGTTCTCGGAGCGGGTGTCGTCTACCGAGTACGTCAGGTAGTACCTGTTGTCGCGCCTGAACACGAATGCCGCTTCACGGTAGTTGGGCAGGCTGAAGGTGCGGACCTGCCCCGGGTCGAAGGAGACCATGTCGGCGTTCAGTCGTACGGCGTATGCCGAGCCGTTGCCCCAGTAGAGGTAGGACTGTCCGTCGGTGTCGGTGAAGACGTGCGGGTCGATCATCTGGCCGCTGCGGAAGCCGGCGGGGACCAGGGGGCGGCCGAGCGGGTCGGTGAACGGGCCGGCCGGGCTGCTGGATGTCGCGACCCCGATGTGGGTCGCGGCGCTGAAGTAGAAGTAGTAGCGGTTGTTGCGGTAGGCGATCGTCGGCGCCCAGGCCCGGTCGTCGGCCCAGCTGATCTGGGGGCCGAGGTCGAGGATGGTGCCGTGGTGGGTCCAGTTCACCAGATCGGTGGAGGAGAAAGCCGTGAACCGGCTGCCGCTCCAGCCGTTGTGGCCGTCGGTGGTGGGATAGAGGTAGTAGCGACCGTTGAGGTGGGCGATGTTCGGGTCGGCGTAGAGGCCCTTGATGACCGGGCTGCGACTGCCGGCGACCCACGGCGTGGTGACGCGGAAGGAACTGTCCGCGGCGAACGTGGAGGGGTTCGTGGTGGGCGGGTCGAGCCAGAGCTCTCTGTTGCGGTGACGGAGAAACCGCCCGGGATAGTTGGCCGACTCCAAACGCACCGATCCGCTGACCGAGCCGTCGCGGACGCAGAAGGTGGCGTCGGCGAGGAAGGTGCCGGTGCCAGCATTGGCCTCCAGCCGGATCCGGTAGTCGCGGTGCCGCAGCCACATGCCGTTCGCGGCCTGAAATGACACGCAGCCGGCGCCGCCGGCCAGCCCGGGGGTCACCGTGACGGTCGCGTCGCTCTTGGCCTGCGCGGAACTGGAGGCACTGACCGCCGCGATGCCGCCGAGGTAGTCGGCGTGCCGCAGGTAGGAGTCGGCGATGTTCACCGATTGAAGCGATCGTGCCCCGGTC
This sequence comes from Verrucosispora sp. WMMD573, assembly GCF_027497175.1. NCBI lineage: Bacteria > Bacillati > Actinomycetota > Actinomycetes > Micromonosporales > Micromonosporaceae > Micromonospora > Verrucosispora sp. WMMD573. Next base: position 4,002,042 of record NZ_CP114901.1, read on the forward strand.
GGGATCTCGGCGGCGTGGGCGGGCCGTGTCGCGACAATCGTCACCACGGAGATGCCGAGGATGACCGTCATCGCGCGGGCGACCGCTTTTCGACCGGGGTGGAGCAGGCGCATGTCGCACTCCTCGGATCGGCGTTCGAGAGCGCTCCGGAGGACGAAGGTCTACTGTGTCAGGACCTTCGCCCTGTAGGAATGTTGTCGTTCACATCGAAGAATGTCAAGACATCATTACAATTCGAGGCGGCCCTACTGCCGCTGTTCTGCTATAGGCAGCGACCGGCACATCTCAAGGAGCATGCGACGTTATCGCTCACATACTGCCGTCGCAGCGATCCAGCAGCCCCGGTGACGGCTGCCGCGTCGGAGGACGTCGCCAACTGGCTGGGCGGCACGCGCGGCCATCACCTCAGCCGCCGGACCTGGTGCCGACGAATGTGGGAAGGCTATGCCCGCGGTGCTGCGGTCGACTCACGAATCCGGAGGGAGGGGCTGATGACGACCCGATGGGTGGGCCGGTCGGGATCGGCGAGCCGATCGGCGACGAGGCGTACCGCGGCGCGGCCGATGGAACGTCTCGGGGGGCGGACCGCCGTCAGCGGTGGGCTGAAGAGCCCCACGATCTCGTCGTCGTAAGCGACGATGGACAGATCGCCGGGCACGGTGATGTGCCGTTCCTCGCAGCGCTGCACCAGCGCGATGGCCTCCGCGTCGGCGTGCACCAGCAGCGCGGTGGTTGCGGTCTCCCGACAGCGGTCGAGGACCTGGTCGAGGAGGGCGTCGCGGTTGGGTGAGCGGATGTCGGGAATCACGGCCTCCAGGGCGTCCTGAGGGTTCATGTCGCACTCGGCCGCCGCATCGAGCCAACCGCGGCGCACGTGTGGCCGGGTGGGGCTGTTGGCGTCGAGCACGAGGCCGACCCTGCGATGCCCGAGGGCGGTGAGATGTCGTACCGCCATGGCCGCGCCCAGGGCGTGGTCGGTCACCACCGACTCCATCACCGCATGGTGCGCACCGACCGTCGCGGACCGTTCCAGCAGTACGACCGGAACGCCGATGTGGGCGAGCCAGTCGATGGTCCGTCCGGCGGTCGGAGCGTCCATACGGGGGACGACGATCAGTCCATCGACGCCCATCCGGTCGACGAGGCGGGTCAGCTGCGGCTTGTCGTCCTCCGTGTCGTAGGAGGAGCCGCGCAGGACCACCCGCATGTCGAGCTCGCGTGCAGCCTCCTCGGCGCCGCGGGCCACGTCAGGCCAGTAGTAGTCGAGGGAGGGCACGAGCATGCCGAGGGTACGCCCGCTGAGGGATTCCAGCCCGGTGGCGGGCTCCTCCTCGGGTGCCGGCGGCTCGCCCGGTTCGATCAGGGCCACGCCGCCGTGGACCCGCTGCACCAGGCCCTCAGCAGCCAACTGTGCCAGGTCGCGGCGAATGGTGACCGGCGCGGCACCGAGCCGCCGGGACAGGTCGGAGATGCGCATCCATCCGTCGCGGTGCAGTGCTTCCAGCAGGTGTTGGCGACGGGCGGCCTGCAATGGCCCCCGCTGGGCCTCGGGCGGGCTGACGGCGTCACCTCTCCTGGGCATCGGGCACCTCCGAGGAAGACACTTCGCGGGTTGGGGACTCTTCGACGGTGAGGATGAACGTGCCGGTGGCCGTGGTCGCGCCGACGTCGATCTCCAGGCGGGTGAGTGTCCGTCCCCACACGCTGACGAGCATTGGATCATCAAGTGGTCGCGTAGTCGCGGTGCCGGGGGCAGACGCGGGATGCCAGGTCAGCGTGAGGCGGCCGGCGTCGTGACGTGCGGTGATCTCCGCCCGGCCCGCGCTGAGCCGCACGTCACCGGCGACGAGCAGGTGGACGTGGGTCGGCGCGGCCGAGTCGGTCGGGGCGAGGTCCCAGGTGTCGGTGACCACGATCCGCCCGCTTTCGCGCTCCAGCCGTGCGTTGCGCCGCCAGTGGTGCACGTCGGTGCGTGGATAGGCGGCGGCGATGTCCAGGGACAACTCGGCCCTCGTCTCGTCGATGACGGCCGCCACGTCGCGGGCGCGGTAGTCGTGGCCGGGGGCCTGGGCGGTACCTCGGATGTGGGGGACGTTGTGCCACGCGCTCTGCATTGTCCAGATGTCGTAGCGGTCGGGTCCGAAGGTTTGTGCGGTGTAGGTGGGGCGGCCGGCGTCGACGAGCACGGGTACGCCGTTGAGCGCGACCACGATGGCGCCGACGTCGTTGTGGTTGTGATGCTCGCCGTTGTGCCCGCCCTTGATCGCCAGCGTCAGACCGGCCGAACTGCCGTGGCGGCGGCGGGCCAGCAGGACCTGGGTGGAGGGGAGCCACACGTCGCGTGGCAGCGGCGATGTGCCGGGGAGGGCGTTGATCCATTCCTGGTGGCTCAACGCGCGCAGCAACCGGCCGAGCCCCTGATCCTCATCGGCCACGGGCGCGTCGCGGTCACGATGGGCGGTGGCGTGTGCCAGCGCATCCTGGTCGCCAACGCGTCGTGCGCCCCGATACAGGGCGTCCCAGGCTTGGCTGGCCGGCGGCCGTGCCACCGCGTCCGCATGATTGAGATACCAGGCACCGCCAAGGTGCATGCGATGAGGGAAGGCGACGGTGTGCCGTAGGGCCTCGCCCGGCACGCCGTCGAGCGTCCCGCCGCTGGCGTGGGCGAGGATGTCGAGTGCCTCAAGGGCCCGGCACGCGCCCTGCCACCAGTATCCGTAGCCTTCGTCGACGGCACCGTCGACCGGCAGAGAGGCCACGTACCGGTCCAGGCCCTCAATGACCAGATCAACGATCGCCGCTCGGCGCGGTGGGTCGTCGACCAGGCGCAGCGCGGCGACGAGGACGTTGGCGTGGATCCACGCACTCCAGTTGTGGGCGTCGCCGTCAAGGCCGAGCCAGTGCCAGTCGCGGCGGCGAGTGAACGGCGTCAGCACGCGCCGGTCGACCTCGTGCCGGATGCGCGGGCGTAGGCCGGGTGCGTGCTTGTCGAGTGGCCCGCCGAGCAGGTGGTCGATCCAGGCGAGCTGCGCGGCGACCTCGCCCGCGCCGAGGTCGAGGACCGGATCGGTCACGGTCGGCAGCACCGCGTCGTGGCGAGCGCGGGTGTCGTCGTGGGCGGGCCAACACCAGGAACTCTGCTCGCACAGCAACACGACGCCGTCGACCACCTCGTCGAGCCAGTCCGGTTCGAGTGTTGCGGCGGCGAGAACGCTGGCCCGGCTCAACCGCTGTTGCCGGGCGAAGACCAGTTGTTCGTAGGCGTCCCGGTCGCCGTCGCGGAAGTACCTGGCGTAGTGACGAGCCAACAGCGAAGGCCAGGGTCGGCCCAGGTCCTCTTCAGCTCGGGTCCGCAACCGCCTCAGGGTGGGCACGTCCAAACGCGACTCGGCCCAGACGGCCCGCTCCTCTGCCGGGGGGACGGGCAGCGACTTTTCGGCCGGCTCAAGCACCTGCTCGAGCAGGGTGGCTCCGACACCCGGCCAGGCGGCGGCGAGCGGACCGGTGAAGCGGTCTATGGCGGGCATGGTTCCTCGATGAACGGAAGAGCGGACATGAACCATTGTGACCGTATCAGGGTCGATCTCGATCGATCAGAGTCTGAGGCCGGGAGCTTGTGGCCCACAAAAGTGGAGATTCGTCCCTTTGGTCTGTTCGTAGGCCATGCCCTTTTTGCAGATTAAAACGGCAAATATCTATATAGGCTTAGGCGCGTTCTTGATCGAACATGTCCGTCTGAGTTTGTTACTGGCATTGACTTGTTCGGTTGTGAGCGCTTTACTTCGGAAACCCAGCTGTCGCTCTGCTGACACAGAGCTGGCGACATCTTCCGTTCGCCTACTTCCCCCGACGTGGGCCGATGCGACAGGACCTGCCTGATGATGTCCGGCACGCCGAGCGACGTGGTCCCCACCACGACGGTCCCGCACAGCGACGGGACATGGAGCCGCCGCGACTGGCTGGCCCTCGCCGACCGGCTGCTCGCCGCCGCCCGGGCGCACGCCTCGCCGCGGCACGCCCTCATCACCTTTCCCGGCCCGGCCGGCGGGTACGGGCGAGCCGTCGATGGGCTTGAGGGTTTCGCCCGGACGTTCCTGCTGGCCGGTTTCCGGGTGGCCGGGGCACGGGGGGAGGGCGTCGACGATCTCATCGACTGGTACGCGGCCGGGATCGCCGCCGGCACCGATCCGACCTCCGCTGAGCGGTGGGTCCGGCTGGACGAGCACCCACAGGCGAAAGTGGAGGCCGCCTCGCTGGCCCTGATCCTCGACCTGACCCGGCCGTGGCTCTGGGACCGGCTGCCGGCCGACGTGCAGGAGCGCGTGGTGCGGTACCTCGCACCGGCCGTCGGCGACGACACGTATCCGAGGATCAACTGGGTCTGGTTCCGGCTGCTGGTACAGACGTTCCTGCGCTCGGTGGGCGGGCCGTACTCGCTGGACGAGATGGCCGAGGATCTCGCCACCCACGACAGCTTCGCGCGCCCAGACGGGTGGATGTCCGATGGGCCGGAACGCGCCTACGACCACTACGTCGGCTGGGCGTTGCACCTGTATCCGACGCTGTGGGCGAGGATGGCCGGCGCTGGTGACCTCGCTGTCGATCGCCGGGACCGGGACCGGGCGAACCTCGACCGCTTCCTGCGCGACGCGGTCGCTCTGGTGGGCGCCGACGGAGCACCGCTCATCCAGGGGCGGAGCCTGATCTACCGGTTCGCCGCCGCGGCGCCGTTCTGGGTCGGCGTCATCGCCGGGGTGCCGTCGGTCAGCCTCGGGCAGCTGCGTCGGGCCGCCACGCAGACCGTGCGCCACTTCGTCACCCACGGCGTTCCCGACGCGGATGACCTGCTCACCATCGGCTGGCATCGACCGTGGCCGCGGCTCGCCCAGCACTACTCGGGGCCCGGGTCCCCCTACTGGGCCGGCAAGGGGCTGCTCGGTATCGCGCTGCCCGACGATCACCCGGTGTGGCGATCGCCGGAGCAGCCGCTGCCGGTCGAGGAGCGCGACACCGTGCGGGCCGTACGCGCACCGGGCTGGCTGATCTCGGCCGTGCGGTCCGACGGCATCGTGCGGGTGGTCAACCACGGCACCGACCACGCGGTCGAGGGCGCCAGCGTCGGCGACTCACCTCTCTACACACGCCTGGGCTACTCGACCGCGACAAGCCCGGTGCTCGCCGAGTGCGGCTGGCTGACGCCGCTCGACCAGTCGGTCACCCTGGTCGACGGTGCCGGTCGCGCCACCCACCGCGCCGGCCTGCGGCTGCTGGTACTGCGAGCTGACGACGGCATCGGCGTGGCGGGCTCGTGCACCCTCGCACACTGGGTCGACCCCGACCCCGGCCAGCGCGACCATGGAAGCGGGCGCGCTGGCCAATCGTGGCCGGCCGGTCACCTCACCGTCTATTCGCTGGTCCGCGGCCCCTGGGAGCTGCGCCTGGCCCGCATCGAGGACCTCGCCGAGAGGGTCGACGCCACCGGTCTGCGGCTGGTCGTCGGCGGCTGGGCGGTACCGGACGGGGTGGCCGCCACCGCCCACGGCGACGCGCTCAGCGTGACCGGAGGGGGCCTGACCAGCCGGCTGGAGAGCGTCCTCGGCAGCGGTTCCCCCGGTGTCACCTCGGTCCCCGACGGTGGGCCGTTGGGTGGCGCGCTGACGGTGCCGTGGCTCGCGTACCCCGCCCGAACCGGCACCTGGACCGCGTGCCTCGTCGAGCTGTCCGGCGGTGACGCGAGCGCAGCACGGCCGGCCTGTCGGGCAGTCCTTGATGCCGCTGACGCGAACGTGACGGTCGACTGGCCGGACGGACTCACTACCACGATTCGCCTTGACATGGAACCGACCAGGCCAACCGGTTGATCGACCTGGTGCCAGCGTGGACCCACCCCCAGGGCCCCTGATCCAAGGAGAAGGTATGAAACGCGCGATACCAGCCGTTGTCAGCACCGCGATGGCGCTGACGCTCGTCGTGGCGGGTTGCGGCGGCGAGGACGAGCCAGTCGACCCCAACGCCCCGGTGACGATCACCCTGGCGGGTTGGAGCCTGTCCTCAACGCCGGAGTTCCAGACGCTCGCCGATGGGTTCAAGGCGACGCACTCCAACGTGACGGTCGAGCTCAAGGAGTACGACGCCGCGAACTACGACACCCAGATGATCGCCGATCTCGCCGCCGGCACCGCGCCGGACGTGTACGTGTTGAAGAACCTGAAGAACTTCTACACCTACCAGAGTGGCGGCCAGCTTCTCGACGTGTCCGACGCCGGGTCCGCGCTCGGCTCGCTGCCCGCGCTGGCCCCGTACCAGGTCGACGGCAAGACCTACGCGGTCCCGTACCGGCAGGACTCGTGGGTTCTGTACTACAACAAGGAACTGTTCGACAAGGCGAAGGTGGCCCATCCGACCGGGACCTGGACCTGGGACGGGTACGCCGCCGCGGCGAAGCAGCTCACCGCCGGACTGAAGGCCGCCGGATCCAGCGCGACCGGCGCCTACCAACACGTCTGGCAGTCGACAACGCAGGGATTCGCGCTCGCCCAGACACCCGGCGCCGATCTGCTCTCCGGCGACTTCGCCTACCTCAGGCCCTACTACCAGCGGTCGCTCGACCTGCAGGCCGCCGGCGCGCAGCCGACCTTCGGCACCGCGAACACCAACAAACTCACGTACCAGGCGCAGTTCGGCAAGCAGCAGTCGGCGATGCTGCTCATGGGCACCTGGTACGTGGCCACCCTGCTCAACCAGCGCAAGAATGGCGAATCCGACACGTTCGAATGGGGCCTCGCCCCCGCGCCGCAGTACGACCAGTCCACCGCCGGCACCTCCGCCACACCGGTGACCTTCGGCGATCCGACGGGCATGGGAATCAACCCGAAGATCAGCAAGTCGAAGATCGCCGCGGCTCAGGCATTCCTCGCGTACGTGGCCAGTGAGGATGCCGGCAAGGCGCTGGCGGGCATCGGCATCACTCCCGCCCAGTCCTCCGACCCGATCACCGAGACGCTGTTCGCCCTCGACGGAGTGCCCGGCGACGACCTGTCGAAGTTCGCCTACGGCACGCACGAGATTCGTCCGGAGAACCCGGTTTCGAAGCACACGGCCGGCACGCAGAACGTGCTCAACGACCTGCACTCGGCGGTCATGTCCGACAGCAAGGGCCTGGACGAGGCCATCACGGAGGCGCAGACCCGCGCCAAGAACGAGGTCCTCAACCAGTGACCTCCTCCGTCCACCCACCGGCGGTCGGTCACGGCCGGCGCGCGGTGCCTGTTGAGAAAGGTCCGGCGACAGGTCGCCGTTGAGCGCGATCGGCGGGTCCGGCGTACGACGCGAACCGGCGTCGGGCCCGCCACCTGACCCGAAAACGCCTTCCCCGGAGAGTCCCTGATGGCAGCAACACTGACACGGCCGCGCCCCAGACGCAGCCGCCTGGTATGGCGCAACACCGTCGCCGGTTGGTCGTTCATCCTGCCGAACTTCGTCGGCTTCGCCCTGCTCACGTTGGTGCCGGTGGTGGCGCTGTTCTACCTGGCCTTCACCGACTGGAACGTGTTCGGGGCGGCCGAGTGGACCGGCAGCGCGAACTTCCGGCGGATGTGGGGGGACTCGAGTTTCTGGACGGCGTTGCAGAACACCCTCTACTACTCGGTCCTGCACATCCCGCTGACCATGGCTGCGGCCCTCGGCCTGGCGCTGCTGCTCAACCGCAGGCTACGGGGTGTGGGCTTCTTCCGGACCGTCGCGTTCTTTCCCTACATCACCTCGATCGTGGCGATCGCGGTGGTGTGGAACCAGTTGTTCAGCCCGGAGTACGGGCCGGTCAACGCGTTCCTGCGGGCCATCGGAGTCGGCAGCCCGCCCGGCTGGACGACATCCGCGGACTGGTCGATGCCGGCGGTCATCATCGTCGGGACCTGGCGGGAGATGGGCTACTACATGCTGCTGTTCCTGGCCGGCCTGCAGACCATCCCCGCCCAGTTGTACGAGGCCGCCAAGATCGACGGCGCGACCGCCTGGCAACGGTTCCGGCACGTCACGATCCCGGGGCTGAGGCACACGACGTTCTTCGTCGTCGTGATGCTGACCATCGGCAGCTTCAAGGTGTTCGACCTCATCCTCGTGATGACCGAGGGCGGTCCCGGCCAGTCCACGCTGGTGCTGTCGCAGTACATCTACCAGAAGGGCTTCGTCGAAAACCAGTTCGGCTACGCCTCGGCGGTGTCCATTGTGTTGTTCGCGATCTGCTTCGGGGTCACGGCCATCCAGTTCTGGATCAACAACCGGCGGGAGAGCTGATGACCGCGACCCGGTTCACCACAACCCCCGTACCCCTCTCCAGTACCGGGCCGGTCAACTCCGCACCCGGTCGCCGCGTCCCCTCCCGCGGTTGGCGGGTGGTGGGATACCTCGGTCTCGTCCTCGCGGTGGTCGCGCTGCTGCTGCCGTTCTACTGGATGGTGATGTCGTCGCTGAAGACCAACAGCGAAGTGTTCACCATCCCGATCAAATGGATCCCGGACACGCTGATATGGCGAAACTACGTCGACATCTGGCAACGGTCAGACATGACGACGTGGCTGAAGAACACCCTGCTGCTGTCGGTCATCGTCACCCTGCTCCAGGTGTTCACCGGCAGCTTCGCCGCGTACGGCTTCGCCCGGATCCGCTTCCCGGGGCGCAACCTGCTGTTCCTGGCCTACATCGGGACCATCGCCGTGCCGTGGCAGTCGTACATGATCCCGCAGTTCATCCTCATGTCCAAGCTGCAGCTGTCCAACACGTTGTGGGCGATCGTGGCACTCCAGGCGTTCGGCGCCTTCGGTGTGTTCCTGATGAAGCAGTTCTACGAGACGGTCCCCGAGGAACTCAGCGAGTCGGCACGGGTGGACGGTCTCTCCGAGTTCGGCATCTACCGGCGGATCATGCTGCCGCTGTCCCGCCCGGCGCTGGCGAGTCTGACGCTACTCACGTTCGTCACGACCTGGAACGACTATCTCGGTCCGCTGATCTACCTGCGCAGCCCTGAGCTGCGCACCATCCAGCTGGGGCTGCGCACGTTCATCACCCAGTACAACGCCGAGTTCGCGCTCATCATGACGGGTTCCGTGCTGTCTGTGCTGCCGGTGGCGGTCATCTTCCTGCTCGGGCAGCGGCACTTCGTCGAAGGCATCGCCACCACCGGTCTGAAGGGTTGATCGATGCGACACGACACCATCCAGGCCATCTTCGACGGGGTGTACACCGCACTGGTCACCAACCTGCTGCTGGTGGCCGGCGGCCTGCCGCTGGTGCTGCTCGCGGTCACCACCGACAGCACCCGGGCCTGGCCGCTGTACGCGTTGGCGGCTCCGCTGTGTGCACCGGGGCTCTGCGGGATCTTCGCGGTGATGTCCGCCTACTCGGCCGGTCGGGCCGAAGGCCCGCTGCGCATCTTCGGCCGTGCCTGGCGGGCCACCGCCCGGCCGGCGACGCTCTGGGCCGCCGCGGCGACCGCCGTCCTGGTCGTCCTCGGCGTGGACGCGTATGCCCTCTGGGGACACCGGGCCGGAGCGGTCACGCTGCCGATCCTGGCCATGCTGGCCGTCCTCACCGTCGCTACCACGCTGCTCGGACTGGTGGCCATCGCGGAACAGCCCGCCGCGCGGCTGCGCCGGGTGGCGCGGGCCTGCCTCTACCTGGCGGTGCGTCGCTGGTACCTCACCGTCGCGTCGTTGCTGGTGCTCGCCCTGCTGGCGCAGCTCGTCGCGCTGCGTCCGGCGATCGCCCTGGGTATCGCCGCCGCGCCGCTGCTGTACGTGGTCTGGGCGAACAGTCGCTTCAGCCTACGCGTGGCACTCGATCCGCCGACCGAACCCCGAACCGCCCGATCGTCCGTCACCACAGTCCGACAACCAGGTCGGGCCGATGGTGATCCGACCGCAGACCCGAGGGAGAGCAACCTCCATGACGGCTATCAGTGCCCGTCCCAGTCCTGACGCCGAGACGATCCCCACGGCCGTGTCCGCTGCGTTGCGCACCCTGGACGCGAACATCGACACCTTCGGCGACCAGTATCCGGCGGACACCACCGTCGACAACCGCTACCCGATGCGCGCACCGGCTGGCGGGCAACCGGCGGGCGCCAACGTGGGTTGGACCACGAGCTTCTGGCCGGGCATGTTGTGGCTGGCACACGATCTGACCGGAGCGGAACGCTACCGCCGTGCGGGCGTGTCGCACGTGGACAGCTTCGTCGCCCGGGTGGCCAGCCGGATCGACCTGGACACCCACGATCTGGGATTCCTCTACACCCTCGCCTGCGTCGTTCCGGCACGACGCCTTGGTGACACATCGGCCAGGCAGGCCGCCCTCACGGCCGCCGACCACCTGATGACCCGTGTCCTGGAACCGGCCGGAATCATCCAGGCCTGGGGCGACCTGCGGGACCCGCGTCAGCGTGGGCGCACCATCATCGACAGCCTGATGAACACGCCGCTGCTGTACTGGGCGAGTCACACCAGCGGAGACGAACGCTACGCAACCGCCGCACACCGGCACAGCAGCCAACTACGGCGACACATCCTGCGCCCGGACGGCACGACATTCCACACCTTCTACTGGGACCCGGCCACCGGGGCGCCGCTGCGCGGAGAGACCGAACAGGGCCAGGCCGACGACTCCTGCTGGGCGCGGGGGCAGGCCTGGGGCATCTACGGCTTCAGCCTCAACCACCGCTACACCAGGGATCCGTCGCTGCTCGTGGCCGCCCAGATCTGCGCCGACTACTTCCTGGCCCGACTGCCCGCCGACCAGGTGCCGTACTGGGATCTGGAGTTCACCGACGGCAGCGGCGAGGAGCGTGACAGTTCGGCGGCGGCCATCGCCGTCTGCGGTCTGATCGAGCTGGCGGACAACCTCACGGACACCGCGCGCGCCGACAGCTACCGCGAGGCAGCCGATCGGATCCTCCGCTCGCTGATCGACCACTACGCCGCCAGCCGCCACCCGGCCTCGAACGCGCTGATCCTGCACGGGGTGTACGACAAGCCGAAAGGCATCGGCGTCGACGAGGGCAACCTGTGGGGCGACTACTTCTATCTCGAAGCCCTGGTTCGCGCGACCGATCCGGGCTGGACCAGCCCCTGGTAGCTGCCGCCAGCGTCCGTTGCAAACCCCACCCCGACCGAAAGGCCAACTGATGGACTACCGCTACCACTGCTACCTCCCGGCTGAGTACGGCCACAACAAGCTGCCCTTCAACCCGTGCGGGCTGCTGGACTTCACGCTGCTGAAGCTGGCGGCGGGCCAGCGCTGGACCGGTGAGTCCGGCGATCGGGAGATCCTCGCGGTCGTCCTCGGCGGAGCCGCGAGCTTCACCGTCGCCGGACACCACTTCGCGCAGGTCGGCGGGCGGGCGGACGTGTTCTCCGGAAAGCCCCACTCCGTCTTCATTCCCGCCGGCGCCGACGTCGCCATCGTGGCGGACAGTGCGGTGGAGATCGCACTCCCGAGCGCGCCGAGCGACCTGGCCGTCGATCCGTACGTCATCGAACCGGATCGGGTCGCGAGTGGCCGCTGGGGTGCTGCCAACTTCGGCCGGACGTATCACCAGATCCTCACTGAGATTGCGCAGCCGGATCTGCCGGCCGGTCGGCTCATCGTGGGGGAGACGTACACGCCCTCCGGCAACTGGAGCACCTATCCGCCGCACCGGCACAAGGTCGACGACCTGCCGTCGGAGGCCGCCCACGAGGAGATGTACTACTTCCGAGTCAACCCGTCTGATGGGTTCGGCATCTGCCGGATGTACACCGACGACGGGTACGAGGAGAACTTCACCGTCCGTGACCACGGCATGCACATGATGCCGGAGGGCTATCACACGGTGGTGAGCGCACCCGGGTACACCACCTATTACCTGTGGTTCCTTGCCGGTTCCCAGCGCACCCAGGGTGCCCGGGAGGACACCGACCTCGCCTGGGTCGGCGGTACCGTGCCCACCTTGCGCAGCGTGGGCCTGTAGCCGTGATTCTGGACAGATTCCGGCTGGACGGACGGGTCGCCCTGGTCACCGGCGGCAACCGGGGCATCGGCCGGGCGATCGCGATCGCCCTGGCCCAGGCCGGTGCCGACATCGCCCTGCTGGGCCGCACTCACCCTACCGAGACGGTTGCCGACGTCGAAGCGACGGGCCGGCGCGCCCTGGTGGTGCCCGGCGATCTAGCCGCCGCCGGACCGGACGAACTCGCCGACGCCGTGCGCGCGGTGGTCACCGGACTTGGTGGCCTGCACATCCTGGTGAACAACGCCGGGATCATCCGCCGCGCGGCCGCCGCCGCGTACCCGGCCGAGGACTGGGACGCCGTGCTGCGGGTCAACCTCAACGCGGTGTTTCACCTCAGTCAGGCGGCCGGGCGGGTGATGCTGGACCACGGCCACGGGAAGATCATAAACATCGCCTCGATGCTGTCCTACCAGGGCGGCATCCGGGTCCCTTCCTACACCGCGGCGAAGCACGCCGTGGTGGGCCTGACCAGGGCACTGGCAAACGAGTGGGCTCCCGGCGGGGTAAATGTCAACGCGATCGCGCCCGGCTACATCGCCACCGACAACACCGCGCCACTACGCGAGGATCCCGACCGGGAACGCGCCATCCGGGAACGGATTCCCGCCGGCCGCTGGGGGGCAGCGGACGACCTGGCGGGCACTGTCGTCTTCCTCGCCTCCGACGCCGCCCGCTACGTGCACGGTGCCGTCGTACCGGTGGACGGCGGCTGGCTCGCCCGCTAGAAACACCCTGGCGACCCTCTCGGGCGCACGGCGTAGCCGCCGGACGACGTGAACGGACGGGACGTGGACATCAGCGGAACCCGCTTTCGGGGGCCGCGACATTCGTCGAGGCCGCCCGACCGCTGCCGGCGATCGTCTGGCGGCCTCAGGTGAGGCGGGCATGATGGAAGGGCGGCTGTTCGGTACGCAGCGGCAGGAGCGACTGCTCGCCGCACTTCGCGGGAACGGAGCCGTGCGGGTTCGCGATCTCGCCCGCGAGTTCGGCGTGAGCGAACTGACCATTCGCCGTGACATCGCCGCCCTGGCTCAACGAGGACTGGTTTCCAAGGTCCACGGTGGTGCGACCCTGCCGCTGCGTGGCGGCGCTGACAAGCAGCCGCGACGCGCTCCGATGCGGTTCACCGTCGGCATGGTCGTACCGTCGCTGGACTTCTACTGGCCGTCGATCGTGGGCGGGGCACGAGCCGCCGCGGCTGCCCTCGGCGTCAGCATCCAGCTGCGCGGTTCCAGCTACGACCCGGACGAGGACCGGCGCCAGATCGGCCTGCTGATCGCCGGCCAACAGGTCCAGGGTCTGCTCCTCGCCCCCAGCCTCGACGACGACCGCGCGGAGGACATGCTCGACTGGATCGGGCACCTACAGGTGCCGACGATTCTCGTCGAGCGCCAGCCCCGGCGATGGACGCCCCTCACCCGGCAGATCGAGTGGGTGCGCAGCGACCACGCACTCGGTCTGGAGATAGCCATCCACCATCTTCGGCAACAGGGACACCGCCGGGTGGGCCTCGTCGTGTCTCGTGGCAGCCCGACCTCCGCCCACCTGCTGAGGGCCTGGCAGGCGGCGACGGCCGATCCCGCCGTGTCCGACCTGCTCGTGCTGCGCGAGCGGGTGACGCTCGGTACGAGCGACGACCGGGACACCATCGGCCGCCTTGTCCGGCGGTGCCGGCACGCCGAGATCACCGCACTGATCATCCACAGCGACTCGCACGCGATAGCGGTCGCGCAGGTCTGCGCCGAGCACGGCCTCGCGATTCCCGAAGACCTGGCGATCGTCTCCTACGACGACGAGCTTGCCCACCTCGCCGATCCGGCGCTTACGGCGATCCGGCCACCGAAGAGTCACGTCGGCCGGCTCGCGGTGGAACTGATGGTCTCGCGCCTGCTCGACGGCGAACGCCGCCCGGCGTACCGGGTGCTTCTCGCCCCCGAGCTTGTCGTCCGCGACTCGTCGTGGCCGCGTTCACCGATGCGTTAGTGGGACCGGCGACCCTGGTGACGTTCGTCTATGTATGTTCGTGAATGATTTGGTGCGATCTATGGCGTGCTCGGACCGCGTCGATTACCAAGAAGTTACCCACGTGTGAATCGTCGCTGGACCGGACGTGCCGCGCCGCCGGCGACGGCATCGCCGCAGGGCGGACAAGAAACGGTCACCAGAGGCATCGTTGCCCGCGTCCTGCGACGGTCACTCCGGCCCGCAGAAGGGGGTAGCGCAGTGAGATCGAGCAGAGGGCTGCTGTCACTCGCGATGACGCTCGCCGTGACAACCGGAATGGTCGTAGCGGCGGTCGCCGGCGACGGCCGACCCGCCCAGGCGGTCGCGGTCACCATCACCAACGGCACCCAGTTCACCGACACCAGCGGAAACGCCCTGCACGCCCACGGCGGCGGCGTACTCCAGGTCGGCTCCTACTACTACTGGTTCGGCGAGAACCGCAACCCGAACAACACGTTCCGGGCAGTGTCGGTCTACCGCTCCACCGACCTGCGTACCTGGGAGTTCCGCAACAACGTCCTCACCCAGTCCTCGGCTGCCGAGTTGCAGTCCGCCAACATCGAGCGGCCGAAGGTCATCTACAACGCCAGTACCGGGCGCTACGTCATGTGGATGCACAAGGAGAACGGCACGAACTACAGCGAGGCGCGCGCTGCCGTGGCCTCGTCGGCCACGGTCGACGGCAACTACACCTACCACGGCAGCTTTCGCCCGCTCGGGCACATGTCGCGAGACATCACGCTCTACAACGACGGCGGCACCGGCTACATGATCTCGGCTGCCGACGAGAACTACGACCTGCACATCTACCGGCTCACCTCGGACTACCTCAACGTCGCCAGCCTCGTCGGCAACTTCTGGAACGACGCCCACCGTGAGGCTCCCGCCCTGTTCAAGCGGGGGAGTACCTATTTCATGCTGACCTCGGGTGCGACCGGCTGGAGCCCGAACCAGGCCAGGTACGCGACCGCGTCGAGTATCTCCGGTCCGTGGACCGGCTGGACCAACGTGGGTGATTCCACCACCTTCCGCTCCCAGCCGGCGTTCGTGCTGCCCATCCAGGGCACGACCACCACGAGCTATCTGTACCTGGGCGACCGCTGGGCCGGTGCCTGGGGCGGCCCGGTCAACGACTCCCAGTACGTCTGGCTGCCGATCACCTTCCCGTCCAGCACCAGCATGAGCCTGAGCTGGGCTCCGTCGATCACCATCGACACAGCTACCGGCACCATCACGGCGAACTCCCCGACGTACCACCGGGTGACGAACCGCAACAGTGGCCGGGTGATGGACGTGGTGAGCAACTCCACGGCCAACAACGCCGAGGTCAAGCAGTACGGCTGGAATGGTGGCGGGAACCAGCGCTGGGAGTTCCAGGACGCCGGTGGTGGTTACTTCCGCCTCGTCAACCAGAACAGCGGCAAGTGCCTCGACGTCGCCTCCGGCTCCACCGCCGACGGTGCCAACATCATCCAGTACACCTGCGGCACAGGCACCAACCAGCAGTGGCAGTGGACGGCGATCGGCAGCTACCACCAGCTCCGCGCCCGCCACAGCGGCAAGTGCCTGGACGTCGTCAACGCCGGCACCGGCGACGGCGCCGACATCCAGCAGTACACCTGTGGCAACGGAACCAACCAGCAATGGTCCCGTACGGAGGCGTGAGCGCGGTGACCAACGCACGGCTCCCGAACAGCCGAGGCGTCAGCAGAGCCAACGGAGGCAGCATGACAACGTCGAGAAACCCATCGAGCAGACTGCTGCGCTGGCTGGCCGCACTGGTCAGCGTGTGCGCCGTCCTCGCCGGTGCCGTCGTCGCACCACAGCCGGCCTCGGCCGCCACGACTCTGGTCTACACCACGTTCAAGGGTGACGGCGCAGCAGACCAGGAGCTGTGGGTCTACCGGTCGACGAATGGCGGCACGAGCTACAGCGTGCTGTCGGACACCAACTTCCGAGGCCCCACCGGCGTGCTCCGCGACCCGAGCATCATCCGGCACAACGGCAGGTACTACATCGCGTACACCGTCCAGTCCTGGACCACCAACTCGACCTACTTCAACATCGCGTCCAGCACCAACCTCACGTCCTGGACGCACGTGGCCAGCGTCAACTCCGGGATCGCCAACACCAGGTTCACCTGGGCTCCCGAGTTCTACGTCGAGGGCGGCACCGTACGGATCATCGCGAGCGTCGCTGCCACCACCTGCTCCAACTGCTTCCGCCCGTACGTCTACACCGCCCAGAACACGGATCTGACCGCATGGAGCGGCCCCGCCCGGATGTGGGGTCTGGGCACCAACTACATCGACACCTTCGTGGTGAGGTCGGGCACCGTGTGGCACGCGTTCGTCAAGAACGAGACGACGAAGTACATCGAGCACTGGACCACGACCGCGAACCTGTTCGAGGGATGGACCAACCGGGGACGGTTGTGGACCTCCGGTCACGAGGGTCCGTCCCTGGTCAGACTGGACGACGGCAGGTGGCGTATCTATGTCGACAGGTACACCAACGGTGGGCTGTGGACCGCCACGAGCTCCGACCTCAACACGTGGACCGCGTTGAGCGCGGTGGGCTGCTCCGGATGCCGGCACGGTACGGCGCTTCCGGTGTAGCCCTCGGGCCGCTCCCGAACCGGCCGTCGTGCTGTCCGACGTCGCGCAGCAGACCGTCGCCGGCACAGGTCGGCGGCCGGTAGCAGGGTCTGGTCCGGACACCGGTGTCCGGACCAGACCCGACGTCACCCGATCGTCCGGTGTCAGAGCGTGTTTGAGAAGGGTCAGGCTTTGAGGTTGTCGAGGGTCCAGGCTCGTTGACGGCGTGCGGGTCGGCCGCGGGTGAGGCGGCGGAGCATGCCGTTGATGGCGGCCCAGCGGATCATGGCTTCGGAGGTGGCGGGGTGGCGTTCGTAGTCGCGGGCCAGTCTGCGGTGGCCGGTCAGCCAGGCAAGGCTGCGCTCGACGACCCATCGGCGGGCGATTACGGCGAATCCTTTCTGGCCTGGGGCCTTGCGTACGATTTCCAGGGTGGTGCGCAGGATGCGTTGGCACCAGTCGACCAGGGTTCCGGCGAAGCCGGCGTCGGCGTAGACGAACCGGACCGGGGTGAACAGGTACGCCGACAGCAGAGTCGTCTTCGCTCCGTCGCGGTCCTGCACGCTCGCGGCCATCACGCACACGACTAGGAGCAGACCCAGGGTGTCGGTGACGATGAACCGTTTGCGGCCGTTGACCTTCTTGCCCGCGTCGTAGCCACGGGTGTCCCGGCCGACGGTGTCGGCGCCTTTGACGCTCTGGGAGTCGATGATGCCTGCCGTGGGTTCGGCGGCGCGGCCTTGGGCGGCGCGGACCCTTCGGCGCAGCGCGACGAGGATCCGCTCGGTGACATCGTCTTCCTCCCAGCGGGTGAAGTACCAGTACACCGTCTGCCACGGCGGGAAGTCGACCGGCAGTTGCCGCCACGAGCAGCCGGTCCGCACCACGTACAGGATCGCGTTCACCACGTCGCGGCGTGGATGTTTCTCCGGCCGGCCACCGGTTCTCGGTGGTGGCAGCAGCGGCTCGACCAGCGCCCATTGGGCGTCGGTCAGGTCCGAGGGGTAGCGACGCTGACGCGACATCGAGCCACTATGGACCAACGGCCGCTAACCGACGGCGCGACACGCCACCCATCACGAGAACTTCTCAAACACCCTCTCAGGGTCGCGAAACGGGATCCTCGGCCGGTAGGTGCATGACCGTCACGTCGCCCAGCTGCTGTCCGGACCAGACCCGACGTCACCCGATCGTCCGGTGTCAGGGTCGCGAAACGGGATCCTCGGCCGGTAGGTGCATGACCGTCACGTCGCCCAGCTGCAGCAGGAGCGTGCCGCCGGGCACTGCCCTGTCCGTGTCGAACTCCCCGCCGGCGACATGTCCCGTTGGCGTTCTGGCGATCAGGAACCGGTAGCGCCCCCGTACGGTCATGTCGACGCGACCGCGCAACCGCTCGGGAAGTTCACTGTGCACGCCCGCCAGAGCGGCCAGTTCTGCCAGGACGGTCGACAGGCCCGCCGGCCCGAGCCGGGTCGAGACGTAGGCGGCCGAGCCGTCGCCTGCGGCCCGACGGGTGACGGCCGGGTGGCCGGCCAGGTTCCCGGCCGTGTAGCGGGCCAGCACCTCGGTCTCGGGGTCGGTGAGGTCGATCCGCTCGGTCCACAGCATGCCGGTGGTGCCGTTGTCGAGCGTGACGCCATGGTCGTCGGCGAGCGGGGCAAACTCCTGGACACGGATCCCGAGCACGTCTCGGACGGCACCGGGGTAGCCGCCGAGCCAGACGTGGTTGTGCTCGTCCACGGTGCCGGAGAAGTAGGTGGTGACCAGATGCCCACCCGCGGCGACGTAGGCCCGGAGCCGGTCGGCCAGGGACCTCGGGACGACGTGCAGAATGGGGGCGACGAGCAGGTCGTACTCCTCCAGCGGAGCACTCAGGGGCACGACATCGGCCCGGAGGCCGAGGTCGAGGAAGGCCGTGTACCAGTCCAGCGCCTCCTGCCGGTAGCGGAGTCGGTCGGTGGGGCTGGAGTCGAGCTCGGCGACCCACCAGGACTCCCAGTCGAAGACGATGGCGGCCCTTGCCCGGCTTCGCGTCGCGCCGGCCACCGGTGCCAGGGTGTGCAGGGCGGCGCCGAGGTCGGTGACGCCCCGGAACACGTCGCTGTCCTCACCGGCGTGCGGCACCATTGCGGAGTGGTACTTCTCGGCACCGGCCGCCGACTGCCGCCATTGAAAGAAGCAGACCGCGTCCGCGCCGTGGGCGACGTGCGTCAGGGAGTCGCGGATCATCTGGCCGGGCCGTTTGGCAAGGTTCACCGGTCGCCAGTTGACGGCGCTGGTGGAGTGCTCCATCAGGAACCAGGGCCGTCCACCGGCGAGGTTGGCGGTGAGGTTGGCGGAGAACGACAGCTCGTCGTACGCCTGGGGGCCGGGGGCGAGGTAGTGGTCGTTGGCGATGAAGTCGACCTCCGAGGCCCAGTCGGCATAGTTGATCCCGTTGCTCTCTCCGGTCACCATGAAGTTGGTGGTCACCGGAATGTCCGGGGTCAGCTGGAACAGCAGGTCACGTTCGGCGCGCAGATGGTCCTTGAGGGCGTCGGAGGAGAAACGTCGGAAGTCCAGTTGCTGGGTGGGATTCGGGTAGGTGGCGGCCAGCCGGGGCGGCAGAATCTGCTCCCAGTCGCTGTAGTGCTGTGACCAGAACGCCGTGGCCCACGCCTTGTTCAGCGCCTCCAGGGTGCCGTAGCGGGCGCGCAGCCAGGTGCGGAAGGCGGAGGCGGCGTCGTCGGAGTAGTCGTGGACGTTGTGGCATCCCAGTTCGTTCGAGACGTGCCACGCGGTCAGCGCTGGATGCGGACCGTAGCGCTTCGCGAGCTCGCGCGTCAGACGTAGCGCATGACGCCGGAAGATGGGCGAGGTCGGTCGCCAGTGCTGCCGGCCGCCGGGCCAGAGCCGGCGGCCGTCGCGATCGACCGGCAGGATCTCCGGATGCCTGGTGGTGAGCCACGGCGGTGGGGAGGCGGTGGCGGTGGCGAGGTCCACCGCTATGCCGTTCTCGTGCATCAGGTCCATGACCTCGTCGAGCCAGGCGAAGTCCCACTCGTTCTCGACGGGCTGCAGTCGGGCCCAGGAGAAGATCGCCAGCGAGACGATGTTCACCCCGGCGGTCCGCATCGCTCGCGCGTCCTCACGCCACACGTGGCGCGGCCACTGCTCCGGGTTGTAGTCGGCGCCGTACCCCAGGCGGACCCGGTCGGGCTCCGAGGGCCAGCGTAGCCATCGATGATCACGGTGTTCTCCCACGACGAGCTCCCAACGACGATGGCGATCTCTACCTGAAGCGGGCGACCGCCCGGCCACGGCCGGGCGGTCGCCCGGACGGCGCGATGGGTCACCGGAGAGTGAAGCCCTGTTCCTTGCCGTACGTCACCGAGACGTCCTGCCAGGCGACAAGTCCGTCCTGGAGGGTGGTGGCGCCGAGGTACGCCTTGCCGGCGGTGTCGCCGAAGACGCTGTTGGCGTAGACCTGGAACGGCAGGTAGGACCAGCCGGGGGCGACCTGTTTCGCGGACTCGGCGAGGATCTGGTTGACCTGCTGGCCACCGAAGTAGGGGAATTCCTTGTCGAGGAAATGCGGCGAGTTCAGCTGTCCGGTGGTGGCGGGGAAGGCCCCGTGGTCGGTCCGGGTCTGCGCACCCTCGGCGACGGTGGCGTACCTGAGGAAGGCATAGGCGAGTGCCTTGTTGGTGCCCTGGTCGGGGATCGCCAGTGAGCTGCCGCCGTTCTCGGCGGTGACCGAACCGTCCGCGTCCCACTGCGGCATGGGGGCGACGCGCCACTTGCCGTGGGCGGACTGCACACCCGACTCCAGGTTCGCGGGCATCCAGGCGCCGATGACCAGCGTGGCGATGGTGCCGTCGCCCAGGCCCTTGTACCAGGCGTCACTCCAGCTCGTGATCGGCGCGAGCAGCCTGCCGTCGATGAGTCGTTGCCAGGTGGCGGTGAACCGCTGGGTTCCGGGGTCGGCGAAATTGATGCCGACCGTGGTGCCGTCGACGCGGTACGGTCTGCCCCCGGCCTGCCAGATCATGCTGGTGGTGAAGCCGGCGTCCCCGGTGTCGCTGGTGATGTACGCATCCGGGTCGGCCCGCCGCAGCTTCTCGGCTTCGGCGACGTACTCGTCCCAGGTCGTGGGGACCGTCAACCCGTGCTTGTCGAAAACCTCCTTGTTGTAGAACAGTGCCATCGGGCCGGAGTCCATCGGCAGACCGTAGACGCCGTCGCCGGACCGCACGGCGTTCCACGGGCCGGGGGTGAAGGTCGCTTCGAGCTTGTCGGCGCCGTATCCGCTCAGGTTGGTCAGCGACTTGGCGAGCACGAACTGCGGCAGCGCGTAGTACTCGACCTGGGCGATGTCGGGCACGCCGGAGCGCGCCGTGACGGCGTTCTGAAGCGCCGTGTACTGGTCGTTGCCGGTGCCGGCGTTGACCAGATTGACGGTGACCCTCGGGTACCTGTCCTGGAAGTCGGCGACAACCTGCTTGAGGGTCGGCTCCCAGGCCCACACGGTGATGGTGCCGCCGGCCTCCAGGGCGGCCTCGATGTCGGCGTCGGACACGGCGGCCGGTGGGCCACCGGAGTCGCCGTCGTCACCGGAGCCGCAGCCGGTTACCAGGAGCGAGCCGCAGAGGACCGCGCTCACCAGGAGCGTCCGCCGGGGTAGGACCATCATGATCGTTCCCTTCGTGTGGGTGTGGGACCGCTGACGGGCGAGTGGTCGGGCGTCGAGCGTGCTACTCGTTGACACTCCCGGCGGCCAGGCCGGACTGCCAGTACCGCTGGAGCAGCAGGAACACCGCGATCAGGGGCACGATGGTCAGCAGCGAACCGGTGATCACGAGGTGGAAGATCGCTTCACCGCCTGCGGTGCCAGCCTGCTGACTCCAGGTCTTGAGTCCGATGGTGAGCGGGTACCAGTCCGGGTTCTTCAACATGATCAACGGCAGGAAGTAGTTGTTCCAGGTGGCGACCAGGTTGAACAGCAGCACGGTGACCGTCCCGGGGGCCAGCAGCGGCGTGCCGATAGAGAAAAGGTCCGGAACTCGCCAGCGCCGTCGACCCGCGCTGCTTCGATCAGCTCGTCCGGCACCGCGTCGGCGGTGAAAATCCACATCAGGTAGAGGCCGAACGGGGAGACCAGCGACGGGATGATGATCGCCCACGGGGTGTTGGTCAGGCCCATTCTGGAAAACATCAGGAAGGTCGGTACCGCCAGCGCGGTGCCCGGAATCGCCACCGCGCCGATGACCACCGCGAAGATCGCCTTGCGGCCGCGGAAGTCGTACTTCGCCAGTCCGTAACCGGCAAGCGCGGCCAGCACGGTAGCGCCACCGGCACCGACGCACACGTAGAGCAGGGTGTTGAGCAGCCAGCGGAGGAAGATGCCGTCGTTGTAGGAGACGGTGTCGGCGATGTTGTCGAACAACGCGAAGTCGTCGGCGAGGGCCAGTCCGAAGGAGTCGAAGAGCCCCTCCTGCGTCTTGGTCGCGTTGATCAGCAGCCAGGCCAGCGGCAGCAGCGCGTAGACCAGCACGAGGCCGGTCAGCGCGGTCAGCGTGACGCTGCCGCGGCGGCGGGTGGCGCGTCGCCGCAGTCGCGGTGGACGGCGTCCGGCTGTCCGGGTGGCCGCTGAGGCCAGGGCCATGCTCAGACCGCCTTCCGGATGCCGTGGAGCTGGACCAGGTAGGCGACGACCATCGTGATCACGCCCATGACGATCGCGACCGTGGCCGCGTAATTGACCTGCTGACCGGCGAAGGACAACGAGTACGCGTAGAGGTTCGGCGTGAAGTACGTGGTGATCGAGTTCGGTGCCAGGGTCTGGAGGATGCTCGGTTCGTTGAACAGGTGGAAGCTGCCGATGATCGAGAAGATCGTGGCGATCAGCAGGGGGCCGCGGAGCGCCGGCAACTTGATCGCTCTGATGATCCTCAGCTGTCCGGCCCCGTCGATCGCCGCGGCCTCATACAGCGCGGGGTTCACCACCCGCAGTGCGGAATATAGGATCAGCATGTTGTAGCCGACGAACTCCCACGTGACGATGTTGCCGATCGACGCGAGGATCAGGTCGGGTGAGAGCGGATCCGGCAGCGACGTTCCGAGCGCCTCGTTGACATTCGCGATCAGGCCGAACTGGTTGCCGTACATGAAGCCCCACATGAGCGTGGCGACAACCGCGGGCACCGCGTACGGCAGGAACACCGAGATCCGAAAGAACGACACCCCGTACAGTCGTCCACTGTCGATGGTCAGCGCGATCAGCAGGGCCAGGAACAACATGATCGGGACCTGCGCGGCCAGGAACAGCGTGACCCTGCCCAGCGCCGACCAGAACTGCGGGTCGGTCAGCGCCTTGGCGTAGTTGTCCAGGCCGACGAACGCGGTACCGCCGACCAGCCGCGTTCGGAACACGCTCAGGTACAGCGAGTATGCGATCGGCGCGAGGAAGACCAGCGCGAAGACGGCCAGGAACGGGCCGGTGAACTGCCAGCCGGCCCGCGATCTCCGGGCGGCGGCCGTCGCCGGCCGGCGAGGCGGGCGGCGGGTGGGCCGGGCCGAGGCCATCGACGCCCTCCTTCCCGCCTGATCGACGAAGTGCAATGGTTACGTAAACATCGGTGTCGCAGTCCGGCCCACGGACGGGAGCGGAGAGGGCGTGAGCGATGTTTACGTAACTCGCGTGGCGGTATGGTGGCACCGCTCACCATGACCGTCAAGGGACCGTAGGTCGGCGTGACCGATCGTTCGCGGCAGTCAGGAACAACGATGGATGCGGATGCCCGAGGTCACCGGCCGCAGGCCGCGCCCGTCGCACAGCGCGCCAGTTCGGGCATCCCCGGAGGGCGGCGCAAGCAGCGGGTCTCCATGGCGGACGTGGCCCAACTCGCGGGCGTGTCGTCCCAGACCGTGTCCCGGGTCTCCAACGGCCATCCCGCTGTGGTCGAGGCGACCCGCCAGCAGGTGCTGGCGGCGATGCGACAGCTGGGCTACCGGCCCAACAGTGCCGCCCGAGCCTTGCGCTACGGGCAGTTCAACACCATCGGCGTGATCCTGTTCAACCTGTCCACGACGGGCAACAGTCGTACGGTCGAGGCGATCGCGACCCACGCCGCGATGGAGGGCTACGCGATCACCCTGATCCCGCTCGGCGCTCCCACTCAGGACAATGTGCTCGGTGCCTTCACCCGGATGGGCGAGCTGGCGGTCGACGGAGTCATCGTCATCATCGAGGTCCACCTGCTCGACACCAACACGGTGGTCCTGCCACCCGGGGTGCACGCCGTGGTGGTGGACTCCGACGCCGGTGACCGCTATCCCGTCGTCGACACCGATCAGGCCGACGGTGCCCGCAAGGCGGTGTTCCACCTACTCGACCTCGGTCATCGCACCGTGTGGCACGTCGCCGGTCCAGTTGAGTCGTTCGCCAGCGAAAGGCGTGCCAGGGGGTGGCGCGTCGCGCTTGAGGCGTACGGCCGCCTGACGCCGCCGATCGAACGCGGTGACTGGTCCGCCGAATCCGGATACCGGGCTGGGCTGCGGCTGGCCGAGCACCCTGACTGCACCGCGGTTTTCACGGCGAACGACCAGATGGCCCTCGGCGTACTGCGAGCCCTGCACGAGCGGGGCCGGCGGGTGCCGGCGCAGGTCAGCGTGGTCGGCTTCGACGACGTATCGGACGCGTCGGCCTATCTCCCCCCGCTGACCACCGTGCACCAGGACTTCGCCGAGGTGGGCCGCCGATGCGTGCGGGGACTCCTGGGGCAGATCCGCAACGGACCCGCCGAACCGGGCACGGACCTGGTGCCCACCCGGCTCGTCGTCCGGGCCAGCACGGCGCCACCGCCGTGACACCTCCTCGGGCGTGAGGACCGGCCAGAGCCCGGGGGCCGTGTCGACAAGTCTGCGGTCGAGGTGGAGCGTAGTCCCGCCAGGCGTCCCGGTGCGAGGCCATCAACGCCTCCATTACCAGCACACCGTTCATCCGGCGAATGGCGGCACGCAGCCGGGCTAGCCTGGCCTTGCGAGTCGTCGGAACAGCCGGCAATCCGTAGTCAGGCTGCGAACAAGCGGAGGGGCGCGGCGATGCAGATCAACATGAGGCCGGCTCGCGCTGAAGAGGCGGAGGCACTGAGTCGCCTGGCGATGAGGTCCAAGGCGCATTGGGGCTACGACGCACAGTTCCTTGAGTCATGTCGGCCGGATCTGACGCTCCGACCGCAGGAGATCAGCGCTCGGCGTGCGGTGGTGGCGGAGACGTCCGGCCGCATCGTCGGCTTCTACACGTTGGACGGCGTGCCGCCCGAGGGTGAACTGGGCAACCTTTGGATTGATCCCACGCAGATACGTCGTGGGATCGGCCGCCGCCTCTGGGAACACGCCTTGGCCGCCGCGCGCGCCCTCGGGTTCACGGCATTGCTGATCGATGCGGAGCCGCACGCCGAGGGCTTCTACGCGGCGATGGGTGCCGAGCGCATCGGCACCGTTCCGTCAACCGTTGTCGCTGGCCGCCTGCTGCCCCAGTTGCGTTTCGGCATCTCCTCGTCGACATCGTGAGTCTCCGCCGGCACGTGGCGCTGCCGCCGACGTGGCGGCGGTGTCGCTCCGCCGGGTCGGGACCGTCACTCCGGCGAATTGCTAACCGGAACCAGGCCGGCTCGCTGCGGGCCGACCCACCGTGCTCTCGCGTACGACGAGCCGGTGTGGTGCGCGCAGTTCCACGCCGGGCAACGGCGTGGGGCTGGCGATGCGCAGCAGGACACGCTCCACGGCGACCGTCGCGATTCCCTCCTTGTCGGGGGAGATCGTGCTCACCGGCGGGTTGGCGTAGGCGCCGTCCTCGATATCGTCGTAGCCGATCACGGCGATGTCCTCGGGCACCCGCATCCCGCGTGAGGCCAGCACGTGCATCGCGCCCAGCGCCACGAGATCGCTGTAGCAGAACACGGCGTCCGGCGGTTCCGGCAGGTCGAGCAGGTGTCGCATGGCGCCCGCACCATCGGCCCGGTTGAACCGTGGAGTCGCGATGATGAGCTCCTCGTGCACGGCCGCGCCGCGGTGATCGTGTGCCTCGCGGAATCCGCGTGTCCGCAGCTGTGCCGCCTCACCCGTGGGGTAGGGCTGGTCGCCGATGGCGGCGACGCGCCGGCGGCCGAGATCCAGCAGGTGTTCGGTGGCCAGGCGGGACGCCGCGACATCGTCGATGCCGACGTGGTCGAACGTCCCCTGGCTGACCCGCTCGCCGAGGATCACCAGGGGGAGGCTGGGATCGTGGTCGGCCAGGGCCTGCTGGTCGAGCCCGAGGGGACTGAAGATGACGCCGTCGAACAGCAGCCGGCTGCGGCCGTGGCGGATGAACATCCGCTCGTGGTCGGGGTCGCCGTCAGTCTGGTCGATGAGCACGTTGTACCCCTGGACCCGGGCGGCGCGGATGATGCCCTGCAATAGCTCCGAGAAGTATGGCGTGTCGAGGTAAGGCACGACGACGGCGAGCTGCCCGGAGCGACCCTGGGCGAGGTTGCGGGCCAGGACGTTGGGCCGGTAGCCGAGCTGCTCGACAGCACGCATGACGCGGTTGCGGGTGCGCTCGGTGACGTGGGCGTAACCGTTCACGACGTTGGACACCGTCCGGCTGGAGACACCGGCCAGCTCGGCGACTTCGCGTAACGTGACATCCCGCCGCATTCCGGCCCCCCTTTTCCGATGCCGAGGGCAGCCGCGAGTTTCCGGCAGGTTACCTCTTGCCGTCCATCGATGCTCCAGGCATGCTGTCTTTGCAGCGCTGCAAATGGAAGATACCAGGACGTGCCACGGGCGTAGGGGTGCGGCGTGTGCCAGGGAGGACCGCCGTGTCTCCGAGCGGCCGGTCGCGGTGTGCCAGCACCGCGACCGGCCTTTGTGGCACATACACATCGGCTGCGGAAGTAGCCGATCTCCGATGGAGGAGTTCAGTGAGTGCCAGGAGTTCCAGTCTAGGACGCAGGCCACTGGCCGCGGCGGTGGCGGTGGTCACCGCTCTGCTGCTGGTGGCCTGTAGTTCGGGCGGCGGTGACAAGCAGGACGGTCCGGTCACGATCAAGGTGTGGGCCTGGTATCCGGCCTTCCAGGGCGTGGTCGACCACTTCAACCGTACGCACACCGAGATCAAGATCGAGTGGACCAATGCGGGAACCGGCCAGGATCAGTACACGAAATTGCAGACCGCGCTGAAAGCCGGCAAGGGCGCCCCCGACGTGGTGATGCTCGAGTTCCAGGAACTGCCGACGTTTCAGCTGACCAATCATCTCGTCGACATGGGCAAGTACGGGGCCAACGATCTCAAGGGCAACTACGTCGACTGGGCGTGGAAGCAGGTCAGCAATGGCGATGCCGTCTATGCGATCCCGGTTGATGCCGGTCCGATGGCGATGCTGTACCGGCAGGACATCTTCGACCAGTACGAGATGAGTGTTCCGAAGACCTGGGCGGAATTCAAGGAGCAGGCACAGAAGCTCAAGACTGCCGCGCCCGACAGGTTCATGACAGATTTTGGCGCGAACGACGGCGGTTTTATGACAGGGCTGATGTGGCAGGCCGGAGCCCGGCCGTTCAGCTACAACGTCGCGGATCCGCACAGTATTGGTGTTAGCGTTAACAGCGAGCCGGCGAAGAACGTGTTTGCCTACTGGCAGGACATGGTTGACACGGGGTTGGCCGACACCACCGCGTACGGGACCACGGACTTCTACAACGGGCTCGGCAGCGGGAAGTACGCGACCTATCTGGCCGCGGGGTGGGGTCCTGGTTACCTGGCGAGTGTGGCGAAGACGACGGCCGGCAAGTGGCGCGCCGCGCCGCTGCCCCAATGGAACGCGGGCGAGAACGCGCAGGGGGACTGGGGCGGCTCGTCGTTCGCGGTGACCGACCAGACGAAGCACCCCGAGCAGGCCACGACCGTCGCCATGGAGATTTTCGGAGCGAACAAGGACGCCTGGAAGATCGGCATTGACGAGGCGTTCCTGTTTCCGACCGCCACGTCGATCCTGGACTGGGACTACTTCCGCACGAAGGAGTACGAGTTCTTCGGCGGACAGCAGGTCAACGAGGTGTTCGTGCCGGCGTACAACGGCATCGAAGAATTCGAGTGGAGCCCGTTCAACAGCTACAGCTTCAACCAGCTGACCACCGCGGTGGGACAGGCGGTGGAAAAGAAGACATCGTGGCCGGCAGCGCTGGACACCGTCCAGCAGAACATCACGGCGTACGCCTCGAACCAGGGTTTCAAGGTCTCACAATGACCCGGACCCGACCTATTCCCGCGGCCGCCGGCGCGGCGGCCGCGGGGCCGGCCGTGTCCGGCGGTGACCAGCGGCCCGCAGCCGGCAGACGTCGCTTCGACCGGCAGGCGGCGGTCGGATGGTTGTTCGTCGCGCCGTTCGCGGTGCTGCTGGTCGTCTTCCTGCTGCTGCCGATGGGATACGCGTTCAAACTCAGCCTGTACCGCTCCACCCTGGTGGAGGGCGAGGTGTTCGCGGCGTTCGACAACTACCGGCAGGCCTTCGGTGACCCCGAGTTCCGGTCGGGGGTGCTGCGGGTGTTCGTCTTCGGGCTCGTGCAGACGCCGGTGATGATTGGTATCGCCCTCGTGCTGGCCCTGCTGGTCGACGGCGCCAGCTCCCGCCTCGCGCGTGCGCTGCGGCTGGCGGCGTTCGTCCCGTACGCCGTGCCGGTGGTCATCGGTACCCTGATGTGGGGCTTTCTCTACAGCCAGAACACCGGCCCGTTCCGGTTCACCGGGATCGACTTCCTGGCCGGTGACACCGTCCTGGCGTCCCTGGGCAACCTCGTCATCTGGCAGTGGGCCGGCTACAACATGATCGTGCTCTACGCCGCGCTTCAGGGCGTCCCGCGAGAGGTGTACGAGTCCGCCAGGATCGACGGTGCGGGGGCGGTCCAGATCGCGATGCGGATCAAGACACCGATGATCTCCGCAGCCCTGGTGCTGTGCACCGTCTTCACGATCATCGGGACCCTGCAGTTCTTCACCGAGCCGCTCATCCTGCAACCACTCAACCCGGGCGCGATCACCAACAGTTACACCCCCAACGTCTACGCCTACAACCAGGCGTTCTCGTACCAGCAGTACAACTACTCGGCGGCGATCTCCTTCCTGCTCGGCGCGGTGGTCTTCGTCGGCTCGTACGTCTTCCTGTTCGCCACGCGGAAGCGGAGTTCGCTGCGATGAGCCCCCCGGCTACCAAGACCACCCAGCCGGAACGGCGCAGCGGCGGCACCATCGCCGCACACGCGATGATGGCGCTGTTCGTCGTCTACTTCCTGCTGCCGTTCTGGTGGCTGCTCGTCGCGGCGACCAAGGACAACGACGGGCTGTTCGGCTCGGACCCCCTCTGGTTCGCCGACCTGCATCTGCTCGGCAACCTCCGGCTGCTGTTCACCCAGGATGACGGCCTCTACCTGCGCTGGCTGGGCAACTCGGCCCTGTACGCCGTCACCAGCGGCGTCGGGGCCACCGTGATCGCCGCCCTGGCCGGTTACGCCTTCGCCAAACTCCGCTTTCCCGGCCGTAACGCGCTGTTCGCGCTGCTGCTCGGGCTCATCATGGTGCCGGCGACAGCCCTGGTCCTGCCGACGTATCTGCTGATGGCCGAGACCGGGCTCATCGACTCGGTGTGGGCGGTGATCCTGCCCTCGCTGCTCAACCCGTTCGGGGTGTACCTGCTGCGGGTCTACGTCCACGACTCGGTGCCCGACGAGATGATCGAGGCCGCGCGCATCGACGGTGCGGGGGAGTTCCGGGTATTCCGCAGCGTCGCGCTGCCCGCCATGCGACCGGCGCTGGTCACCGTCCTGCTGTTCACCATGGTGGCGAGTTGGAACAACTTCTTCCTGCCGCTGGTGATGCTCAGCGACCAGAATCTCTACCCGCTCACCGTCGGCCTGCGGTCCTGGTATCTGTCGGCGACCATCGGCAACGGCGGTCCCGCGCTGTTCAACGTCATCGTCATCGGCTCGCTGGCGGCGATCGTCCCGCTGATCGCCGCCTTCCTGCTGCTGCAACGGTACTGGCGTGGTGGCCTGACCATCGGCGCCCTCAAGTGACTGTTCCGTCCGACTGCCGACGTCGACACACTTTCGAACCCTCAGGAGAAGGACGTGCACCTCGCTCACGTCACGCTTGATCCCGCCGCCGTGGTGGCTCCGGTCAACCGCCGTACCTTCGGTACGTTCGTCGAACACATGGGGCGCTGCGTCTACACCGGCCTGTACGAACCCGGCCACCCGTCCGCCGACGAGGACGGGTTCCGTACCGACGTCCTGGCCCTGACCCGCGAACTCGGTGTCACAATGGTCCGTTATCCGGGCGGCAACTTCGTCTCCGGATACCGGTGGGAGGACGGCATCGGTCCGAGAGACCAGCGCCCACGCCGCCGCGACCTCGCCTGGCGAAGCATCGAGACCAACGAGGTCGGCATCGACGAGTTCGCGCGGTGGGCCGCCAAGGCCGACATCGAGATCATGTACGCGCTGAACCTGGGTACCCGGGGTGTGCAGGAGGCCCTTGACGTCCACGAGTACCTCAACCAACCCGCCGGCACCCACCTAGCGGATCTGCGCCGGACCAACGGCGCGGAGAAGCCGTACGGAGTACGGATGTGGTGCCTGGGCAACGAACTCGACGGGCCGTGGCAGCTCGGACACAAGAGCGCCGACGCGTACGGGCAACTCGCTGCCGCCACCGCTCGGGCGCTGCGTGCGGCCGAGCCGGGTCTGGAACTGATCGCCTGTGGCAGTTCCAGCTCCGCCATGCCGACGTTCGGCGCCTGGGAGGCCACCGTGCTCGAACACACCTACGACCTGGTGGACTACGTCTCCTGCCACGCCTACTACGAGGAACACGACGGCGACCTCGGCTCCTTCCTCGCCTGCGCGGCCGACATGGACCACTTCATCGACAGCGTCGTGGCCACCGCCGACAGCATCGGTGCCCGGCTGCGCAGCAAGAAAAAGATCCAACTGTCCTTCGACGAGTGGAACGTCTGGTACCTCTCCCGCTTCCAGAAGCAGCCGCCCGCCGACGGTTGGCAGATCGCGCCCCGGGTCATCGAGGACGAGTACAACGTCGCCGACGCGGTCGTCGTCGGTAACCTGCTCATCGCCCTGCTGCGCCACAGCGACCGGGTCACCGCGGCCTGCCAGGCTCAGTTGGTCAACGTGATCGCCCCGATCCGCACCGAACCGGGTGGGCCTGCCTGGCGACAGAGCATCTTCCATCCGTTCGCCCGCACGGCGGCGCTGGCCCGCGGCGATGTCCTGCGCACGGCGGTCGAGAGCCCGTCCTACCAGACGGCCCGTTACGGCGAGGCGGCGGTGCTCGACGCGGTCGCCACCCACGACGGTGCCACCGGCGACGTGGCGATCTTCGTCGTCAACCGTGACGACGTCCGACCGGTGCAGCTCACCATCGACCTGACTCGCTTCGGCCGCACGGTGCGGAGTGCGGCGGCGTCGACACTGTCGGACGACGACATCCGCGCCAGCAACACGGCAGCCCACCAGGACCGGGTCACTCTGCGACCGAACCGACAACTCGCGGTGAATGCCGGCGGCGCGCAGGTCGTACTGCCACCGACATCGTGGACGGCCGTGCGGCTGTCCACCCGCCCGCACCCCGTTGGTTGAGCCCAACGCGGTACGCGTCCACAGCGCCCGCGACGTCCGGCTGCCCACCGGACCGCGGACGTGGGTACCACTCCCGCCAGCTGTGCGGACCTGGCGGGAGTGGTGTCTTTCAGTGACCGGACCGTGCTTCTCCGCGAGATTACATACTGCTGAAAAATTCGACTTGATTCGATGCCATACCACTTGACGAACGTCGATGTTAACGCGAACATCGGCTTGTGACACCACGGTAACACGACCGTCATACGTGTGGCGTTTGTGCTCCCGTAAGCGTCGCGTCCATCGGTTCAGGAACGGCAGGCCGATTTCCGTCGGGTAACGGGCGGCACCTCGGCCGGTGACGGCAGTCGAAGGAGGTTTCGATGACAGGGACGGATCAGGTGCCGCGGGTGAGGTCGTGGTCGCGGGGTTGGCGGACGGGTGCGGTGGTGGGTGTGACGTCGCTGCTGCTCGGCGCGGGGGTGGTGTTCGGGTTGCCGTCGGCGTCGGCGGCGACGGTGGATACGTCGGCGTCGTATGTGTTCGTGAATCGGCACAGTGGTAAGGCGATGGATCTGTATGACTGGTCGACGGCGGAGGGTGCGCCGGTGAATCAGTGGACGCGGAATGATCTCGCGGTGCAGCAGTGGCAGTTTGTGGATGCGGGTGGTGGTTTCTACAAGGTGCGGTCGCGGCACAGTGGGAAGGTGCTGGAGTTGCCGAATGGCAGTGATGGTACGCAGTTGGTGCAGTCCACTGATCGGTCGTCGGCGACGCAGCAGTTCCGGTTGCAGGATTCCGCGGGTGGGTTCGTGCGGTTCGTGAACCGGCAGTGGAGCAAGGTGATTGACGTGTGGGAGTGGTCGACGGCTGATGGTGGCCGGTTGGCCGGTTACTCCGACCTTGATGGTGCCAATCAGCAGTGGCAGTTGATCCGGCTGGGTGGCGCGACACCCACCACCCCACCCGGCGGCAGCCGGACGTTCACGAATCCTATCAAGCGCAACGGCCCCGATCCCTGGCTGCAGGTGCACAACGGCGTCTACTATCTCGCCACCACGACGTGGAACTCGACGATCACCATGCGCCGCTCCACCACCCTCGCCGGGCTGGCCACCGCACCGGACCAGGTGATCTTCAATCTGGCCGGCCGGCCCAACGGCTGCTGCAACATGTGGGCCCCGGAGTTCCACCTGATCAACGGGCCGAACGGCCCACGCTGGTACTTCTACTACACCGCCGGGCAGAACGTCTCCGACTTCAACCCCACGCAGCGGCTGCACGTGCTGGAGAGTGCCGGCACCGACCCGATGGGTCCGTACACGTTCAAAGCCGATCTCGGCACCGACTGGCAGCTTGACGCGAGCATCCTGACGGTCAACAACCGGCTCTACCTGATGGGTACGTACAACCCTGGTGGCAGCTACGGGCAGAGCCTGTTCATCACGCCGATGAGCAACCCGTGGACGCTCAGCGGCAGCCGGGTCCGGTTGAGTTCTCCGACGCTGTCCTGGGAGCGGCAGACCCACCCGGTCAACGAAGGCCCGGAGCCGCTCTACCGAAACGGACGAACGATGATCGTCTACTCGGCGAGCGCCTGCTGGGGGCCGGACTACAAGCTCGGCCTGCTCACCTTCACCGGTAACGATCCACTCAACCCGGCGCACTGGACCAAGGCGCCGAACCCGGTCTTCCAGCGCAGTGACGCCAACGGCGTCTACGCCCCGGGTCACAACGGGTTCTTCACCTCACCCGACGGCACCGAGAGCTGGATCGTCTACCACGCCAACGATTCCGCCGGCGGTGGCTGTGACATGAACCGGTCCACCCGAGCCCAGAAGTTCACCTGGAACGCCGACGGCACTCCGAACTTCGGCACGCCGGTCCGGCTCGGAGTGACCCTCACCGCCCCGTCCGGCGAGTGAGCCGGTCCGGCCGTCGTACGGCCGGCACGAGTGACCGAACCCGGTACCAGGCCCGCTCTCCGGGCCGGAAATGAGTGATCCGATGGTCTCCCGACGCACCCTGCTGGCCGCCGGCGCGTCCACGGCGGTGGCCGCCGGCACCGGTCTGCTGTCCAGTGCCGCGCCCGCCCTGGCCGCCCCCGCCTACGGCGGCTACGTCATGGGCTACTTCGCCGAGTCACCGAATTCGGTGGCCAACAACTACGGTCTGCACCTGGCCATCAGCACCGACGGTCTCACCTGGACTCCACTGAACCAGAACAGCCCGGTCGTCACCCCCACCGCCGGCACCGGCGGGCTGCGTGACCCGTTCATCATGCGCAAGCAGGACAATACCTTCGTGGTGCTCGCCACCGACCTCAAGGGCACCGACTTCACCCAGCAGAACCAGTACATCCACATCTGGGACTCCGTGGACCTGCGCAACTTCACCGGCTACCGCCGGGTGCGGATGCACACGATGCCGACCCACACCTGGGCACCGGAGGCATTCTGGGACGCCGCGCGGGGTCAGTACGGCGTCCTGTACTCGGCCAGGAACAACGGCCGGGACGCCTTCTACGTCAACTACACCACCGACTTCCGTACGGTCAGCGCCCACCAGCTCTACTTCGATCCCGGCTTCGACGTGCTGGACGCCACCATGCACGTCGGCAGCGGGGCGAACTACCTGTACTACAAGAGCTTCACCGATGGCCGGCTCTACGGTGCCCGGTCGAGCAGCCTCGCTCCGCGCAGCTTCGACCGGGGCACGTACACCAGCGGCGTGATCAACGGTGGCATCGAGGCACCGATCGTGGTCAAGGCCAACGACCGGAACGAGTGGTTCCTCTGGGGCGACTCGTTCTCCCCGACCAACGGTGAGCTGTACGTGTGGCGCAGCGGCGACATCAACAGCAACAGCTGGGCGCCGCTGGGCAAGGAGCGCTACACCCAGCCGCTGAACGCCAAGCATCCCACCATCGCGCCGATCACCGCTGCCGAGCACGCCGCGATGCTGTCCCGGTGGGGAGCGCCGTCCTGGAACCGGATCAAGTCGTACAACTTCCCCGACCACCTGATCCGCCACGCCAGCAACGCCGCCCGGATCGACCCCTACCCGTTCGATCCCTACGCCGACGCCCAGTGGCGGCTACGGCCAGGTCTGGCGAACTCCTCGGGTGTGTCGTTCGAGTCGGTCAACTATCCCGGCCGGTTCCTGCGGCACAGCAACTACGTCCTCGTGCTGGCCGCCAACGACGGCTCTTCCGGGTTCGCCGGTGACGCCACCTTCCACCGAACCGCCGGGCTCGCCGACGGTGGGTGGACCTCGTTCCGCTCGCACAACTTCACCAACTACTACATCCGGCACGCCAACTACGTCCTGCGCATCGACCCGCTGAGCGCCTCGTCGAGCGCCGTCGACCGGGCGGACGCCACCTTCCAGGTCGGCTACTGAGCCGCACCACTTCGACCACCAAGGAGGTTTCGATGACAGGGACGGATCAGGTGCCGCGGGTGAGGTCGTGGTCGCGGGGTTGGCGGACGGGTGCGGTGGTGGGTGTGACGTCGCTGCTGCTCGGCGCGGGGGTGGTGTTCGGGTTGCCGTCGGCGTCGGCGGCGACGGTGGATACGTCGGCGTCGTATGTGTTCGTGAATCGGCACAGTGGTAAGGCGATGGATCTGTATGACTGGTCGACGGCGGAGGGTGCGCCGGTGAATCAGTGGGCGCGCAATGATCTCGCGGTGCAGCAGTGGCAGTTTGTGGATGCGGGTGGTGGTTTCTACAAGGTGCGGTCGCGGCACAGTGGGAAGGTGCTGGAGTTGCCGAACGGTAGCGACGGTACGCAGTTGGTGCAGTCCACTGATCGGTCGTCGGCGGCGCAGCAGTTCCGGTTGCAGGATTCCGCGGGTGGGTTCGTGCGGTTCGTGAACCGGCAGTGGAGCAAGGTCATTGATGTGTGGGAGTGGTCGACGGCTGATGGTGGCCGGTTGGCCGGTTACTCCGACCTTGATGGTGCCAATCAGCAGTGGCAGTTGATCCGGCTGGGCGGCGCGACACCCACCACCCCACCCGGCTCCAGCACCCCACCCGGCCCCACCACGCCACCCCCACCGACCGGCACCCCGCCACCGGCCTATCCGCAACCCAGCAGGGTCGCCGGGGATGTCGGTGTACACGACCCGACCGTGGTCAAACGACCCGACGGCACCTACCTGCTCGCACACACCGGCGACAACGTGGCGTTGAAGACCTCCACCGACCGGGTCACCTACCGCAACGCGGGCGCGGTCTTCCCCGGAGGCGCGCCGTGGACCACCACGTACACCGGCGGCGCGCGTAACCTGTGGGCTCCGGACCTGTCCTACCGCAACGGGCGTTACCACCTGTACTACTCGGCGTCGACCTTCGGTTCCAACCGTTCGGCGATCTTCCTGGCCACCAGTACCACCGGGGCCTCTGGGAGCTGGACCAACGACGGGCTGGTCATCGAATCGCGGACCTCGGACAATTTCAACGCCATCGACCCGAATCTGACCGTTGACGACCAGGGCCGCTGGTGGTTGAGCTTCGGCTCGTTCTGGTCGGGCATCAAGATGATCCAGATCGATCCGGCCACCGGTCGCCGGCTCGGCACCGCCATGCACAGCCTCGCCAACTACGGCCCCGGCATCGAAGCGCCCGTCCTGGTCAAGCGGGGATCGTGGTACTACCTGTACGTCTCGTTCGACCGCTGCTGCCAGGGCGCCAGCAGCACGTACCGGATCATGGTAGGCCGTTCGGCGAGCCCGACCGGGCCATTCGTCGACCGCGCCGGCCGGGACATGCTCGCCGGGGGAGGCACCCAGATCCTGGCCTCGCACGGCGCCATCCACGGCCCCGGCCACCAGGCGTTCCTCGCCGACACCGACGGCGACCACCTGTTCTACCACTACTACGCCGACAACGGTCGGTCGCTGCTCGGCATCAACCGCATCGGCTACGACGCCACTGGTTGGCCCTACGTGTACTGACTCGACTGTCCCGGTGGGCGGGCGCCTGCCCACCGGGATGGTCTCCTCCCTGGACCCCGAATGCGGCTACGCCGAGCCGGCTGCCCGGAGGCAGACCTCCACCTATCGACGAACTCGCCACCTGGGAGAGCGCATGCTGCACAGGTACCTTTTCCCCCCGAACGACCGCCGGGCGGTCAACCCGGCGCTCGCCGATGGCCCTTCCCGCTGGCGCCTGCGGTCGATGCTGGCCGCGGTGCTCGCGATATCCGCCATCTCGGCCGGCCTACCGGTGGCCGGGCCCGCACAGGCCGCACCCGCGGTGAACTACACCAACCCGCTGGTGAACCAGCGGGCCGATCCGCACATCGTCAAGCACACCGACGGCTACTACTACATGACCGCGACGGTGCCGCAGTACGACCGGATCGTGCTCCGCCGGGCGAGCACCCTGCAAGGACTGGCCACCGCCAGCGAAACGACGATCTGGCGCCGGCACACCAGTGGGGAGATGGGTGCCCACATCTGGGCTCCTGAGATCCATTACATCAACAACAGGTGGTACGTCTACTTCGCCGCCGGGCGCACCGACGACGTGTGGCGGATCCGGATGTACGTGCTGGAGAACACGAGCGCGAACCCGCTGTCCGGCTCGTGGACCGAACGGGGTCGAATCAGCACGCCGTGGGACACGTTCAGCCTGGACGCCTCGACGTTCGTGGTCAACGGGGTGCGGTACCTGACCTGGGCGCAGCAGGAGCCCGGTATCTCCACCAACTCCAACGTCTACCTCGCGCGGATGGGAGCCAACCCGTGGCAGATCACGGGTACAGTGACCCGGCTGGTCGTGCCGACGTACGACTGGGAGACCCGTGGCTACCGGGTGGCCGAGGGGCCGGCGGTGATCCAGCGCAACGGCCGGGTCTTCCTGACCTACTCGGCCAGTGCCACGGACGCGAACTACTGCCTGGGACTGCTGAGCGCGTCCGCCACCGCGAACCTGCTCGACGCCGCCGCCTGGAGCAAGAGTCCGACCCCGGTGTTCGCCAGCAACGCGGCCACCGGACAGTACGGCCCCGGACACAACTCCTTCACGGTGTCCGAGGACGGGCAGAGCGACGTCCTCGTCTACCACGACCGCAACTATCGCGACATCGTCGGTGACCCGCTGAACGACCCGAACCGACGGACCCGAATCCAGAAGCTGTACTGGAACGTCGACGGCACCCCGAACTTCGGTATCCCGGTGCCCGACGGCGCCACCCCGGTGCGGTTGCGGTCGCATGACCTGACCACCAGCTACGTCCGCCACTACGACCACCGTGCCCGGATCGAGCCGAACGTGACAAACCTGGCCGACTCGCAGTTCCGCATCGTCCCCGGCCTGGCCGGCGGGGGGACCGTATCACTGGAGTCGACGAACTTCCCCGGCTACTTCCTGCGTCACCGTGACTTCGCCCTCTACGTCGAACGGGACGACGGGTCGACCCTGTTCGACTCGGACGCGAGCTTCCACCGTCGGGCCGGCCTCGCCGACAGCGCCGGGCTCTCCCTGGAGTCGCAGAACTTCCCAGGGCGGTACGTGCGCCACCGCAGCGGCCTGCTCCATGTGGAGACGGTCAGCTCGAACGCCGACCGTGGCTCCGCCACATTCCACCTGGAGTAGCAGCCTGGCGCGAGCCGACCATGATCACCCTTCCGCCACGTTTGGAGGTTCAACGATGCTCAACCCCGCAGTGAAATCGCCCCTCGGCCCTCCGGGGCGACGCGCCGCCCTCGTGCTGACCCTGGTGGTGGCGCTGGCCGGCGCGATCGGTGTCGCCGTGCTGGCCGCGCCGTCGGCGCAGGCGGCCACCATCGACACCAGCGCCTACTACGTGCTGGTCAACCGGCACAGCGGCAAGGTCCTCGATGTCCGCGACACCGCCGTCGACGACGGTGCGGTGATCCAGCAGTGGTCCCGCAACGACGGTGAGTGGCAACAGTTCCAGTTCGTCTCCTCCGGCAGCGGCTACTACCGTCTGAAGGCTCGCCACAGTGGCAAGGTCGTCGACCTGTGGGAGTGGAACGTCGCCGACGGCGCGGAGTACCGGCAGTGGCCCGATCTCAACGCCACCAACCAGCAGTTCCAGGTCCTCGACTCCGACGGGGGATACATACGGCTGATCAACAGGCACTCCGCCAAGGCATTGGAGGTCTGGGAGTGGTCGACCGCCGACGGTGCCCGGATCAGTCAGTACGCCGATCTCAACGGCGCCAACCAGCAGTGGCAGATGGTCCGGGTCGGCAGCGGCGGCACGCCGACCACGCCGCCACCGAGCGCCGGTTGCGGTAGCGGCTCGTTCCAGGCCGAGGCCGTGCTGAACGGAAGCACCTGGACATCCCGCAACGGGTCGTCGACCGTGTACTCGGGCTCGAACATGCTGTCGGCGATGCAGGCGGCGGTGAATTCGCTGCCGGCGGGACGAACCGCCAAGCAGCGGGTGGTGGTGCGGGGCTCCGGTTCGATGAGCGCGGGATCTCGGTTGTCGCTGCCGTCGTACACGACACTGGCGGTGTGCGGCACGATCAACGTGACCGGTTCGGGGTCGGGTGACTACGCACCGGTCTACTCCCGCGGCACCACCGACATCGAGGTGCAGAACCTGACCCTTACCGGAGCGCCGCTGTACGGGATCTTCATGCGCAACGTGAACAACCTGACCCTCGGGCAGATCGACATGCGCCTCTCGGGCGGCCTGGGCGTACGGATCGACAACCACGGCGGCGACCGGGCGGTCAAGGTGCGCAATGTACGGATCGACAACGTGTACGTCTCCGGGACCGGCGCCCACGGTGTGGAGACGTACGGCGTGGACGGGCTGACCATCGGCACGGTCACCGCGCGAAACACCGGCTACTCCGGTCTGCTGCTCAATGACACCATCAACGCCACGGTGGGCACGGTCGACGCGCAGGGTGCCGGGACCGGGACCGGGTACGCGGCGTTCCGGATGGCCAACCGAAACGGTCGGGTGGGTAGCTCGTACCCGACCAACATCCGGGTCGGGAACGTGATCGCGTCCGGCGGCGGCCGGGGGATCTTCTGTGTTTCGGAGTCCGGCGGCGCGGTCATCGACCGCGTGACGATCTCGAACACCGGGAACAACTCGATCCTCGTGGAGAACTGCTACAACGTCACCATCGCTGGAGTGTCCGGCACCGTGACGGGCGGCGGCGAGGTGCGAATCTCGTCGCGGACGGAGTTCCCGATCTCCTCGGGCATCCGGTTTCAGAACCTGACCGTAACCAACACCAACATCACCCAGAGTCCCTGTGGCGGAGCGAACAACACAATCAGCAACGTCACGCGGGTCAGCTCGACCTTGACCTGGTGTTGACTGGCGGCCTCACCGTCGTACACCGCCTGCTCGGGCAGGCGGTGTACGCAGCCTTCGCGGCAACTCGTGCTACCGCTTGCCGAAATGGTTTTCGTGGGGGAGGGTGGCGGGCTGGCGGTAGTCTCCTGGTAGGCGTTGCCGAAACCCTTTTCGGCGGGCATTGTCTGAGGAGGGGCGACGGCCTGGCCCGGCGAAGCGGCGGGCTGCTGCTTGCCGAGCGTGCGTCTGTGGATCTTCGCCGGCCGGTGAGGGAGGGGTGGCGTTGATTGAGAAGCGTGACCTGGTTGTGGCGGGCGGGCCGCGTCCGCTGTCTGTCCCGCCTGGCGGTGAGCGGTCGCCCGGTCGATCGGGGCGGTCGATCATGCGTGATGTGGCGGAGCTGGCCGGCGTTTCCGCGCAGACGGTGTCCCGGGTGATCAATGGGCATCCGCATGTCGCGGCCGAGACCCGGCAGCGGGTGACCGCCGCCATGCGGGTACTGGATTACCACATGAACCTGGCGGCCCGGGCGTTGGCCACCCGCCGTTCCGGCACCCTGGGCATCGTGGGTTACGAGAGTCCGCTGTACGGGCCGACTTGCATGCTGTACGCGATCGAGGCGGCGGCGCGGGCCGCGGGTTATGTCGTCAGCGTGGCGAGTGTGCGGGATCTCGACCGGCGGTCGGTGCTCGACGCGGTGGCCTGGCTGCGTTGTCAGTCGGTCGAGGGGGTCATCGCGATTGCGCCCAAGTCGGCCATGGCCGGCGCGTTGGTCGAGGTGTCGACGGAGGTGGCGTGCGTGACCGTGGGCGGAGGGTGCAGTGAGGCGGTGTCGAGTGCGCGGATCGACAACGTCGCCGGGGCGCGAGCGGCCACCCGGCATCTGCTCGGCCTGGGACACCGGACCGTCCACCACCTGTCCGGCCCGGGTGACTGGCCGGAGGCGGGTGAACGGGTCGCCGGCTGGCGGGAGGCGCTCCAGGCGGTGGGCGCACCGGTGCCGCCACTGGTGCCCGGCGACTGGAGCGCCAGCGCGGGATTCGAGCAGGGCGGCCGACTGGCGCGGGACCCTTCCGTTACGGCGATCTTCTGTGCCAGCGATCAGCTCGCCCTGGGCGTGCTGCGGGCGCTGCACGAGGCCGGCCGGAGAGTCCCGGAGGATGTCAGCGTGGTGGGCTTCGACAGCATCCCCGATGCCGAACACTTCCTGCCACCGCTCACCTCGGTACGGCAGGACTTCGCCGAACTCGGCCGCCACAGTGTGCGGCTGCTGCTGTCGCAGCTCGACCGGACCGTCGACCGGCGGAGCACAGCACGCGAACTGCTGGTGCCTGAACTCGTTGTTCGGCAGAGCACGGCAGTCGCAACCGGCACGACACCGTCACCGGAGCAGCAGACCGGGTGACCGCCGGAAGCCGATGTCGGTGGGGCAGTGGTGCGACGACTCCCTTCACTCGGCTGGTTTACGCTTCAGGGGACCTGGGCAGACGTGCGTGAGCATGCCCGTCAGCGATCGACCGACTAATCGGAACAGATGGGGTCCGAGCCCTCGCCGACCGGGGGTACGAAAATGTCGACCGTCTGCCCCTGACTGTCGATTTCCAGGGCGAAGCTGGCCACGCACCGGTCGCCGAGGGTCGCCGTGACGGTGTAGGCACCGCGCGTCAGGTCGGTGAAGGCGTAGCCGCCGTCGGCGCCGGAGGTGGCCTGATGATCGCCGGGTCGCAAGGTGATGACGGCACCGGCCTGTGGCAGGAAGTACGCGTCCCACACCGTGCCGGCCAGACTCGTGGCCGGCAGCACGGTGAACTCGCCCTGGCTCAGGCCGCTGACCCGACTGCCGTTGTCATCCACCGCGACCGCGTAGATCGGCCGTGAACCGCTGACATTGCCGACGTCGAGGACGACCGTGGCCGAGCCACCGGCGCTGATGGCAGGCACGGTGCTGCCCAGCCCAGTGCCATCGATGCTGTATCGGAAACTGGTGACGTCGGTATCACCCTCCGCGTCGAACGTCACCGTGAGCTGACCGCCCGCGGAGACCTCGCTGCCGTTGGGGAACGTGATCGCCGGCGGCAGCGGCACGGCCGGATAGCCCGGCCCGGAGTCGGCCCGGACAGTGAACCTGTAGGTCACCGGAGCGGAGATGCGACCCGCGCGGTCCCGCGACCACACCCACAGCACGTTGATGCCGTCATGCTTCGGGGACACGCTGATCGTCGCTCCGCGGTCAGACGTCCGCGCCGGGACGGTCTCCGCCGCGATCAGCACACCGGAGTCCAGGCTGTAGGCGTACTCCTTCACCTTGCCCGGCCGGACGGCCGGCGCGGTCACCTCGAACGTGCCGGTCACGTCCACCCCGCCGCTCGGGGTGCCGTCATTGGGATAGTCGTCGGAGCTGACGCTCGACGGCGGCGACGGCGGTGTGATGCCGGACGGCGCCGCCGTGGCCGGGCCCGGCGTGATCACCCCCGCCACGAGCATGACCGCCGCGACCGTGGCGGTCCATCCACGCCGCGACACAGGTACGCACACACCAGCCATCCAGCACCCCCGTGATCCAGGCAGGTCAGTGCGGGCAACTCTACGGATAGCTGCCGCTGTATGTAAACGGCGGCCGCCGTCCGTAACGGCTACGACGAACTGCTCGGTCGCGCGGTACCTCGCGCCGTGCGATCGCGCGCTAACGTGACGGAGTTGAGCCGGAGTGGGGAGCAGTGCATGGCGTTGCGTCATCTTGTGCGCCGGGTGCTCGCTCGGCAGTCGGAGGGCATCATCGCTCGACCTGTGCCCACACTGGACGGGCCGACCGACGCCGCGCCGTTCGTGACGGACGAGGTCTATCTGGTGATCAGGGTCAGCCAGTTGTGGCTGGCCAACGAGCGCGAGTTGTGGCGGGAGTTCCTGCCCTTCGGAGCCGTGGTGACCGAGTTCCTGCGCGATGGTGACCGGGTCGCGGTGCCGCACCTGATAGGTGCGGGCGAGCTGAGTCGGCGGCTACAGGTGACCGGTGAGCGCGACGCGGTGGAGATCTCCAACCTGCGGGTGGCCGGACCTGTGCCCTACGAGGGCGACGACGTGAGTCTGTTGCTGGCGCTGTTCCGAGCGAAGACGTCGGACACGTTGCAGCGATCGCTGAACCTGATCGAGAACGTGAGTAGCGCCATCGGCTTCGCCGGGCTACTGGGCTCCACCAGGGTCGCCAAGGCGCTCATCGACGGTATCGACTCCTTCGTGGACTCGGCGGCGCTGGAACTGCGCGTCGGCGTGCACCAGTCCTGGTCCACTCCGACCGGTCCGGGCGGGGTGGCCCGTGGCCCGACGGAGCTGGCACCCACCCACTTCGTGGTCATCCGCCGGCCGGCGGGGGAGGCGACCCAGGCGGAGTTGGCGTCGCTCGGGGTGGCCGGCGGTCGGCTCTGCCGGGTGGCCGCGGACGGCACGACCGTGCCCTATACGGAGCACGACTTCATCCTGGTTCAGGTCGAAGCGACCCGGCACCGCGACGACTACCGCCAGCTGGCCTTCTTCCGGCTCTGGCAGCGGACCCGCCAGCATCTCGCGGACGGCGACCTGGGGGCGGCCCAGGTGCTGTGGCGGCAGACGGCCGGGGCGCTCTGCACCGACGAGTTGATCCGCCCACAACAGGAGGCCCTTTTCGAGGAGTACCAACGCCAGTACGTCGCGCTGGTGGAGCGAGCCTCCTCCCCGGCTGCCACCGTACGTGGCGGGGAAGACCGCAACGACGACGGGTCCGACGGCGAGGGTGCGACGGAGTTCGAAGACGACCCGGAGATCCTGCTGCGACGATTGGGGCGCTGAGGCCATGCCGTTCTTCCGCCGACGCCGATCCGGCTCCGGTGCCCCGCTCGACCGGGATCGGCCGACAGAGCCGGGCGGAGGTGACGAGGTCACCGAGGAGATATTGCTGAGCGTTACCGACTGGGTGCACGGGCTCATCAACACCGGCCAGCTGGCGGAGGCGGACCGGGTGCTGCGGGGACTGGTCGGCCACGCTAGGGCCCTCTCGCCCAGCCCCGCCAGCTTCCTGGTCTTCCGGCTGCTCGGCCAGTGCGCGCGGGTCGCCGGTCGGCTCGACGACGCCCGCCGGGCGTACGGGTCGGCCTTCGAGGTGGCCGCCGCGATGCCGGAGAGCGACCTGGAGCGGGCTGTGGACCTGCGGGTCGCGGCGATCACCGGGATGGCCACCGTGGAGATCGCCGATGATCGTCTGGAGCAGGCGGCCAAGCTCTTCGGCATGGCGACCCAGCTCGCGGAGCTGGTCACCGACAAGACCGGCCTGGTCTCGGTGCTCTCCGGGCACGCGGAGGTGTTGCACCAGCAGGGCAAGGACGGTGCCGAGGAGCTCTACCGCCGGGCGCTGGCCCAGCCCGGCGTGGCGGGACCCCGGCGTGGGATCCTGCTGGACAACATGGCCCGGGAGTTCTTCCGGCAGGGCCGGCACGACGAGGCGGTCGAGGCAGCGGCGGAGGCCGTACGGTTACTGGCCGACTCGCCGGCCCGGTACGACGCCTACAAGGCAATGATCAATTTAGCGACGATACGCCGGGAGGCAGACGGCGGCTCCGCCGGTGACGCGTTCGCCGCCGCCCACGACCTCATCCACGACCTGCACTCCGAGGTGGACGCCGCACATTACACGACCGGCTTCCGGGCGCGGGTCGAGCGCATCGAGGCGGCGACCCGGGAGCGGATGGGCGATGACCCGCTGGCCCTGGCCCACCCGGCCTTCCGGGAGATGGTCGGGAAGCTGGGCGACCCACGGATACGTCGGGATCTCACGATCGGTGCGCCGGCCTATTTCGCCAAGCGAGCGAGTGAGGACGGTCAGCGGCATCTGATGGAGCACCGCTACGGCGAGGCGGAGCGCTCCCTGCGCACGGCCGAGGAACTCTGGAACCAGCTCGGGGCCGCACACGCGCTGCCGGCGGTCTGGTCGTCGCTCGGCCTGCTCTACACCACGGTCGGTCGCTACGACGAGGCGCTGGCGCTGCTGGAGCAGGCTCGACGGACGGCAAACGAGATCGGCGACGCCCGCGCCGAGTTCACCGCGTTGATCAATCTGTGTGCGCTGCTCTCCCGCGAGCCGACCCGTACCGGGTTGAACCTGTTGGAACTGGCAGCGCGGGCGCGGGCGCTCTTCGTCTTCCTGACCGCGCAGTTCCCCGCCGAGACCACCGGCGACCTGGGCATCCTGGACTCCATCATGGCGGGTGTGGCCCGCGACTACGGCGCGACGGCGCTCGCCGACCGCTACCTGCTGGCTTCGATCG
Organism: Verrucosispora sp. WMMD573; assembly: GCF_027497175.1. Classification (NCBI taxonomy): domain Bacteria; kingdom Bacillati; phylum Actinomycetota; class Actinomycetes; order Micromonosporales; family Micromonosporaceae; genus Micromonospora; species Verrucosispora sp. WMMD573. The sequence goes on from NZ_CP114901.1 coordinate 4,046,931, forward strand.
ACGCGGTGCAGCGCGCCCACGACCGGCACGGTGCGGAGCTGCCCTTCGCCGGCCTGGACCGGTTGGCGCTCCGACTCGGCACACTGGTGCTCGACTGGTCGCGCTCGGGCCGGACGGAGCAGGCCGCGCCCTTCCGGGCCCGACTTGTCGCGTTGCGCGGCGAGGCGACAGTCGCGGCCGTGCGCTATCCGGCGGATGCGGCGCTGGGTCTCGCCGCGCTGGCCGCCGGTGAGCGCACCGAACAGACGCTGCGGGTGCTTCGCGACGCCTGCGACGGTTACGACGAGCTGCGCCATGGGATCGCCGACCTGAGCGACGCGGCAGGCTACGGTGCGATCTTCACGCCGCCATTTGTCGAGGCCGCCGACCTGGCGGTGGAGCTGGGCCGGGTCGAGGAGGCGTTCGCGCTGCTGGAGCGGGCGAAGTCGCGGGCGCTGCTGGAGGCGATGCGGGACCGGGAGACCGGCGTCGACCCGGCTGACCCGCTGGTGGCCCGCGAGGCCGCGCTCTGGGCCGAGCTGCGGCGGCTGCGCGCCTCGGGCATGGACGTCGGCGGCTCCGCCGAGGTCGTGGAGCGTCGGCGGCTGTTGGTGCGTCGGATGTCGGCCTCCGAGGAGCAGTTGCGGGTACGCGGTGAGCTGCATGACCTGTGGCAGCAGATGGCTGCGACCCACCCGACGATGCGCGCCCACCGGATGGCCGAGCCGATCACCGCCGACGAGGTCGCGCCGTTGCTGGCCGACGCGGGAGACGCCGTCCTCGTGGAGTACCTGACCGGCCCGTTCGGCGTGTGGGCGTTCACGTTTAGCGGCACCGACCTCACCGCCCGACGTCTGCTGGGGCCGCACGGTCCCGGCGCTCCGGCCGGCATCGACGTTGAGGGCTGGGCGGACCTGCTCGCATCGGTGGACGACGACGGGATGCGCCGGCTGGTCGAGCATCCGGTGCACGCCGCACTCACCGCGCCCATCGCCGAGGTGCCACCCGGCCGAGCCGTCTACGTGGTACCGCACGGCACCCTGCACCTGGTTCCCCTGCATGTGCTTCCACCGGCCAGGACCACCGACGATGCCGGTGGAGCCGGGCCATCCGATACCGCGGAGATCAGGGTCCGGCCCAGGACGTATTTGCTGCCGAGCGCCTCGCTGCTACGGGCACACCGGTCGGTCCCGGCACGCACCAACCCGCACGGCGGCGAACCCGAGATGCGCTCCGCGCCGCCGGGCCGCGTCCTCGTGTGCGGCGATACCCTCGGTGACCTGCCTTATGCGCGCGCCGAGTGCGCCTATGTGGCTGCCCGGCTCGGCGGCACGGAGCGGACCGGCGCGGCCGTTACCTCGGCGTGGCTCGCCGACGCTCTCGCCGGGCCCGAACGGCCCCGGTTGGTGCACCTGGCCTGCCACGCTGTCTTCGATCGACGGCGCCCTGAGCGCAGTGGACTGGTGCTGGCGGCCAGTCCGGCACCTGGTGCCCCGAGGGACCTGGATGACGGTATGCGGGGACGGCATTTCGACGGGGACCGGCGACGCGGCGAACCGCTGGATCCGCGCGCCGCCGATCTGGTGAGCCTGGCCCGCCTGGCGCGGTGGAACTGGAGCGGGGTGCTTGTCGTACTGAGCGCCTGCGACAGCGGTCGCCACGAGGTGCGCGACGGAGACGAACTCGTCGGGCTGGGCCGGACCCTGCTGGCGGCTGGCGCCAGCGGCCTGGTGACGGCGATCCGGCCGGTCCCCGACCTGGCGACGGCGCTGCTGATGGGTTGGTTCTACGACGGGCTGGACCCGGCGGGTCAGCTCGGCCTGGCGCAGGTCGGCACGGTCCTCGGCCAGGCGCAGCGGCAGTTGCGCGGGGCGAGTGCGGCCGACCTGGTGGAGCGGGGCGTCCACCTGGTGGCGGCGGGGGGTGACCAGGCATTGCTAGGGTGCCGCACCATTGCCCTGGCGCACCGGACGGCCGGCGAAATGGAGGCGTTCGTGACCTGGCAGCGCCATCTGAGCAGGCTCGTGGAGGGTCAGTCCCTACCGGCGGGGGCGACATCCCGACACGTTTCCACGAACGCACCGGCGTACCGGACGGTCCGTCCGTTCGCCGGACTGGCCGACTGGGTCTCGTTCACCGTCTACGGCGCCGCGCCGGTCGGAAGTTAGGTTTCGACCAGCACACCGACCGTCCGGCGCGGGCGACGATGATGACCGGCGGCTACGTCGCGCCGCCAATTGGCGGAGTTCCGGTACCCGCTGTCAGCCGGTCAGCACCAGGGCGTGTGGTGCGACGGCAATCGTGGCGGGCGCGGCGCTTCGGACCCGTACCGTCGCCTGTGGCGCCTTGACGAGGGTCAGCGCCGAGCGTGCCACGCCCTTCGAGGCGGTCAGGATCTGCGTGCCGCCCACCTTGACACCGCCTGCGGCCTCGCCCGTGGCGGTCACGGTCACCAGCGCAGCGGCGATGCGGTCCACCGGAACGTCCGCGAGTGAATCCGTGGTGCCCAGGGTGACCTCGACATCGGACTGCTCATCGGCGTGGGTCGGCTCGGGGGCCTGTGGCGCAACGGGCACCACCAGACCCTCGGTGGATTCGGGTGCGCCCGCGCCGGTGACGTAGCCGACCAGGTCGGCCCGCAGCTCCGTACCCGCTTCGTACCGTAGGTGAACGGACCCGTCGCGCACCGGAATGACCATGAGCCCGCTGCGGGTGCGGTCGCTGCCGTTGGTGGCCGACCAGTAGACGGTCTGGTTCAGGTCATCGGCGCGTGTCCCCGCGGAGACGAATCCGCCGTTCGACCCGACATCGGCGGAGACCTGCAGGATCACCGCGGAGGTCGGGCCCGCGTCGGCGAGTGGCCGGACCTCGGCGAGCGGGATCCTGGCCTTCTTCCCGTCGGTCCTGGGCACCAGGGTCACCACCCGGGTGGGGGGCACCGCCACGATGCGTCCCGCGTCGGAGCGCTGTGCCGGTTCGAACACACCGACCAGACGTACCAGCAGATCGCCGCCGCCGGTGGTGCTGGCCCGCAGGTCGCCGTCGGGGGCGAGGTGCGCGACCACGGTGGTGGACAGTTGTGCGCCGGCCTTCAGTGCCCGCAACACGACCGTCCGGTCTGCGCCCTGGCCGACGGTGACCTCGCCCGGGCCCTTGGCGTCCAGGATCGAGACCTCGACAAGCACCACACGTGCGTCGGCGGCCGTCTCGGGCATCGGCACCGTCACGTCCACACCGGCGGGCAGCGAGCCGACCTCGCGCGAGTCGAGCAGCACCTGGGGCCGTACCGGGATCAGGCGGGCGGAGCCGGGGACCGTCCGGTCCGTGGGGGCTGCCGAGGCGTCGCCGAGCGAACGGGCGTCGAGTGCGGTCGCCGGGATGGTCCCAGGGTCGCCGACCCAGGCGCTCACCGCGTACCTGGAGCCCACCAGGACGGTAGCGGAGGCGAGGACCCAGGCCAGCGCGATGATGAGCCAGCGGGCCACCGGTGACAGGGGCCGTCGCTCGCCGGTGGCGACGGTGACCTTCACACGCTTCGTCGGGATACGCATGGCGTCTCCTCCGTCTGCTGCTCGCGCTCACCGGACGCGCTCACGCGCTGCACCGCCCATCCGGTCTCGGCTGTGCTGCTGTCCCATTGTCCGGCATCACTGCCGGCGTCGTCACGGTCTGCCGGCCGGTCCCCGCGCCCGGAGCTGTCCGGCTCGGCGAAGGCGCTGAGGGCCGCGGCCGTCGCCCAGCCGGGTGCCTCCTCCGCGATCGCTCCGACGAGTCGTCGGTCGACGCTTATCCCGACACCCAGACCGACGTTGCTCCGCAGGCGGGCGAGCTGCGCCGGTGCCCGCACCGCGGTCGGCAGGAATCCCGCGCGGGCGAGCAGTGCGGCGAACTCCGGCCGCGACATCGTCGGTCCGTCCGGGGCGTGCCTACCGCCGGCTCCACCCGGATCGTCGGCTTGACCGAGCGTGTCCACGATGGACGTCGGGCACCATCGGGGCAGGCCGAGCTGCCGACGTGCGCGGGTCAGCCGCCGCGACAGTGACCTTGCCCTCGTCGGGCTGCCGGCGACCTCGGCGACCGCGGCCAGCCGCATCGGATCGTTGCGGACCACCGCGACCACGGCGCCGTGCGCGGTCAGGCAGACCCCCACCCCGTACGCCGACCGACTGTTCATCGTGCCTCCCCTGCGAACACCCCGACCGGCATGGCCAGCCGGGCGCCTGCTGACGGCGGGGCCACGAAGGCGACCTGGACCTGGGCCAAGCCGCCGGCCTCCACCAGATAGCCGCGTCCCGGCAGCGGCCGGGGCGGGGCCTCGCGCGGCAGCCGCACCCGGAGCACCTCGCCGTCGTCCGGTGCCGGGCGTAGCAGCAGTCCGGTTCGCGACATGGTCACCGCCCGCTGCCAGGGTTGTATGCCGCGGAAGGCGTCGGGCCGGCCGGCGACGACAACGTGTACGCCGGCCGGTAGGCCCGGCAGCAGCCGGTCCAGGGCCGGCCCGGCGTCGGGCAGCGACTCGATTCCGTCGACCAGCAGAAGTGCCCGTCCCGGGCTCGGCTGGCTGGTCAACTCGCTGAAGGAGCCGCTCACCTCGGTGCCCTGGGTGCCGTTCCAGGCGTCCGGGTCGGCGGCCACCACGAGTACGCGGGCGTCGGGTGCGCTGGCGCGGGCGGCGGCGGCGAGCAGCCGAAGCGTACCCGTGCGACCGCTGCCGGCGGGACCGGCCACCACCGCGTGCATGCCCGGGCCGAGCGCGAGCGTGGCGACGCTGAGGTCGCGGTAGTGCCGGCCGATGCCGAGCCGCCAGACCGGCCCGCCTGCCGCGGACGAGGACAGCACCTCACCGGCGGGCACCCGTTCGGGCAACACCGTGACGGTGGGCGCGGGAACCGCATCCGGGTAGTCGGCGGCAATCCGGGCCACCGCGTCGGCGAGCGCCCCTGGCCGAGCGTCGCAGTGCCGTCCGATCTGGACCTCGCGCCGGGTCTGCAGGTCGATGGCCCGTAGGCCGGTCAGCTCGGGCACGTCCCGGGCACGCAGACCCAGTCCCGTGTACGAGTTGACGTCGGCCAGGCGTAGACACAGCTTCGTGGGCAGTTGGGCGAGCACCCGACCGGGTACGCCGCGGTCGTGTGACGCCGAGATGAGCAGCCGGATCCCGACGGGTGCGCCGTCGCGCAGCAGACGCTCCAGTCGTGCTCCGACCTCACCGACGCCGGTCCGTTCGGCCCCTTCGACAAGCGCGTCCCAGCCGGCCACCACGAGCAGGACGTCGGGTGAGGCCACCCGGCTCACCCGTCGGTGGGCGATCTCGGCATCCATCTGGTCGAGTACCCGGGTGAGGCGCTCGCTGTCGTCGACGCCGACTGCCGCGCTCACGTGCGGCAGGCCGGCCAGCGCCCCCAGGCCGGTACCGAGTCCCTCCAGCACGAAGATCCGCTGCCGGTCGGGGGCGCGGTGGCGGGCGAGGGCCAGGCAGGCGGTGGTGAGCACCGCGCCGGTGGTGGCCGCGTCGGCCCCGAGCACCAACGTCCCACCCGTCTCGGGTGCCCAGCACCACACGTCGGAGCGTTGTTCGTCCGGCAGGTCCACCAGGCCGAGCGGAACCGGGAGCGGACCATCCGCGGTGGCGCCGATGTCGGCGGCCAGGCTCCAGGCGTCGACCTGCTGCGGCAGCGGTGGCGGGCAGGGCACCCGCGGCCGGGGGTAACCACCCCGCTCGGCGGCCTGCGCCAGCACGCTCACCAGCCTCCCAAGATCTGTCGGTACGCCGTCGGGCTGGTCCTCCCGCACGTCCGCCAGCTGCTCGGTCAGCAGTGCGAACGGGGCGACCTCGATGCGTGCGCGTGGTCCTCGTCGGGTCGCTGCGGACACCAACGCGGTCTGCACCCCGACCACCTCGCCGGCGCCGAGCCGGACGTAGGCGCGGCCCGGCCGGTGCCGGTCGATGTCGGCCGCCTGCCGGGTGCCCAGCACGTCACGGGAGTCCGCCTCGTCCTGGACGCGCAACGCCACCCGCAGGTTCGTGTTGGCCCGGATCTTGCCGTCCACCACGCCCTGTGGTCGCTGCGTCGCGAGCAGCAGGTGGATGCCGAGACTGCGGCCCCGCTGCGCCACGTCGACAAGCGCGCCGAGGAAACCGGGCAGTTCCACCGCGAGAGTGGCGAATTCGTCGATCACGATGAGCAGTCGTGGCAGCGGCGGGTCCGGGGCCACCAGGTCGTCGATGTCGCTGACACCGGCTTCCCGCAGGCGTCGCTCCCGGTGCCGTAACTCGGCCCGTAGGCAGCGCAGTGCCCGCGCGGCGAGGTGTTCGTCGAGATCGGTGACCAGCCCGACGGTGTGCGGCAGCGCGGCGCAGGCGTCGAAGGCGCCGCCGCCCTTGAAGTCCACGAGCAGGAAGGTGAGGGCGTCCGGCGAGTGCGCGCACGCCAGCGAGGCCACCACCGTACGCAGGAACTCGCTCTTGCCCGCGCCCGTGGTGCCCACCACCAGACCGTGCGGTCCGTCGCGGTGCAGGTCCACCGTCAACGGGCCGTGTTCGGTGAGCCCGATGGTGGCCTGCATCCCGCCGCTGCCGCGTCGCCACCACTCACCCACCGACAGCGGGTCGAGTTCCTCTACCGGCTGTCCCAGCGCGTCGGGGCCCGACATCACGGTCCGCAGCAGGTCCACCAGGCGGGCGTGGGCCGGCAGCATGGCCGCCGCGACCGCCTGCTCCGGGTCGGTCCAGCGGGCCAGCGCCCGGGATGCCGGAGCGCAGACCTGGTCGGCGGCCCGAACGGCGAGCAGGCCCGGCGTCCGCTCGCCGGTGACCGCGTCGGTCAACTCGGCGGTGCCGTCCGGCGCAAGTTCGAGGAAGCACTGGCACACCGAGGGCAGGCGTTCGGTGTGTCCGCTCACCACAAGTGTTCGGCCGCTGCCGCGCGCGAGCCGGCCCAGCATCGACGCGACGCGCCCGGTCACCAGGTCGTCGCCGTCGACCACGACGACGGTGTGCGTGGCGCCGGCCCGCTCCGGGCCGGGCCCGGCCTGCGGCATGAGTGTGGTGCGCGACGGCGGTGCGGTGTCGGCGGCCAGCCGGGTGAGCAGTTGTTCGGTGCTGGCCGGGTCGGCGGCGACCCGCAGCGTCCCGTCGTCACCGCTGAGGTGCGGCAGCCATTTCAGCCAGTCCCAGCGGGCCAGCCGGTCCGGCTGCACGACCAGAGCCAGCGCCAGGTCGGCCGGTCCGTGCCGGGTGACCAGATCCAGCACGACCGCAGCGGCGGCGCTGTGCGCGGCGGTGCCCACGACGCCGAGCCCGGTGCGGTCCCGCAAGTTGACCTGGATCGGTACGTCCAGCAGCCGGGACCGTTCGGCGAGCGCCTCGCCCAGCTCCGGCCGGCCGGCCAGCTCCTCGGTGCCGCGTCGGCCCAGCTCCGGAAGCCAGGGGCGGGCACCCACGCCGACAACCACCCGCAGCTCGTCCGCGTCGCCCGGGCGCACTTCCCACAGCCCTCGACCCGACACCGCTCGGCGCACCAGGCCCGCCAGCCCCGGGTAGGCGGCGCGGGCCGCTGCCGCCACGGCGGTGCGGGTGACGTCCAGGTCGGTGCCGAACCGCTGCGCGGCCGCCGCCGACTCCCTGGCCAACCGGATGGTGTCCTTCTTGGCGCGGTGCCGGGACTCGACCCAGCGGGCCAGCGCCATCAGCGGCGTCATGGCGACCATGACCAGGAAGAACGGACTGAACACGAACGCCATCACCACCCCGATGGGCAGCGGCGCGATGAGCAGCAGCCAGGACAGCGGCGCGGGGGTGGCGACCGGTGCCGGCGCGGCCGGCACGGGTACCTGCTCGGCCGGCGCGGTGGTGGCCACTCGGGGCGTACGGATCAGCGGCTCACGGCCCCCCGGCGCCTCGCCGGTCCACGGTGCTGGCCACGGTGCGGGCCAGGGCGCCTCAGCCGGGGGTGCCACCCGGAAGGCGGTGTCGCCGAGCCGGAGGTAGCTGCCGTCGTGCAGGTCGGCGTCGGATTCGGCGTCGGTGAGGTCGCGTCCGTTGACCCGTACGGGGCAGCCGTCGTCGACGGCGGCGACCCGCACCTGGTCGGTCGTCTCGATGTGCACCATCGCCCGGGTGACGGTGCCGAAATCCATTCCGGCCGGTCGGCGGCGTCCGATCGCGAAGGTGCCGTGGTCGAGTGCGATGCTCTGGCCACTGTCGGGCCCGGCCACCCGGCTCAGCTCTACGACAGGCCGCCCAACCGGCCCGCCGCCCGACGGGCCGGCCGGCGTGCCCGGTGCCGCCGGCCGCACGCTCAGCTCCGATCCGGCCCACAGCGGCAGGTCGGCGAGCCGGGTGCCAGCGGAAACCTCCGTGCCGTCCACCTCGATGGTCAGCTCACCGGCGGCGACCCGGGCGGTGAGCGGTCCGGCCAGGTGGTCGAGCAGGTCGCTGACGGTGACGTCCGAAGCGGCCGTGACCAGGGAGACGTCCCGGGTGCGCGACAGTCGGCCGGACGGGTCATGGACCGGCTGCTGCTCTTCGATGCGGACGCTGAGCCTCATGACCATCGTTCGCCGCCGGGCCCGCCGATGGTTCCCGTCGGCGCGACATTCGGCAGATTCACGCGGCGCGATTGGTTGCGTATCGTGGATCAGTGGCCGAGAGATCTGCGCCGGGTGCGACAGCCGTGTCCGGCTCGTCGGCGGAACCATCGGATTCGGGGGACGGGCGGCGCGAGCTGCCGCCCGCCGTACTCGTGCGGTTCCGGGCGGGGGATGCCGATGCGCTCGGCGAGGTCTACGACCGTTATTCGCGTCCGGTGTGGGCCGTTGCCATGACGGTCACCCGCGCCGACCACCTCGCGCAGGAAGCGCTCCAGGAGACGTTCATCCGGGCGTGGAGGTCCGCGTCGACGTACGACCCGGAGCGGGATCTCGGTCCGTGGCTGTTGACCATCGCGCGGTACACGGCGCTGGACCTGATCCGCCGTGAGTTGCGTCCCACCCGGGGTGGCCACGAGACCGAGCAGGATGCGGTGGTGGAGGCACCCGACCTGGACGTGGCATGGTTGTCCTGGACGGTGCAGGAGGCGTTGGGTCAGCTCGCCGACCACGAGCGGGAGATCATCCGACTGTCGTTCTTCGACGACCTGACCCACGCGCAGATCGCCCAACGGCTGGACCTACCCCTGGGTACGGTCAAGTCGCGCTCGCACCGGGCGCACCGGCGGCTGGCCGAACTGCTGGCCCACGTGCGGGATCCTCCACAACTGGGCGAAACCGCGAACCAGACCGGCGCCGGGGGACGAACAACAATCGGTAAAGCGGGCAGCGAAGGGAGGAGCGACCGGTGAGCACCGCACCACAGACCGACGGGGACGCAGACGATCAGCTCGTGGACCTGCTGACCGGGCACCTCGACCGGCACGCGAGGCGCACCCCCGGGCGGAAGAAGGCGGCGGCGCAGAGCGCCGACCCCGCCCTGCTGGCTGCCGTGGTCACCGAGTTGCGCGCCGAGACCACCTGGGCGTCCGGTCCACCGCCGGCACTTCGGGACAGCATCCTCAGCCGGGTACGGGCGCACGCCGACGAGCAGCGTGTTGTCGAGCAGCGTGTCGCCGAGCCGTCGGCCGAGCCGCTGTCTGCGCCCGAACCCGCGCCTGAGCCGCTGCCCGCGCCTGAGCCGCTTCCCGCGCCCGAGCCGTCGGCCGCGCCCGCGCCGCCGACCGGCGGCGCGGCCACCCCGATCCCGCCGGCGGACCCCGGCCCGCGATGGTGGCAACCGGGCTGGTGGCGTCCCCGGATGGGCCGGCTCACCTGGGCGCTGCCCGCCGCCGCCCTCGGTGCCGCGGTGTTCACCGCTGGTGTGCTGGCGGTCGACCGGATGCTCGATCCGCAGCCGCGCGCCGACGTCTACGCCGCTGCCGGTACGGAGCTGGCACCGGCGGCGCGCGGCAAGGTGTCCGTCGTGGACACCCCGTCGGGGGCATCCATCGTGCTGGAGCCGGTGGGTCTGCCTGCTGCGGCGCCGGGCTCCTACTACGCGGCGTGGCTCAAGGGACCGCGCGGCACCGTGCCGATCGGTTCCTTCCACGAGCGCCGCAGCGGGGTGCCCATCGAGCTGTGGAGCGGCGTGGACATCGCCGACTACACCACCTTCAGCGTCACCCTCCAGACGGAGGGAGCGCCGCCGACCCCGTCCGGCCTGGTGGTGATGACGGCGGCTCTGGGCTCCTGACCCCAGCAGGCTGGCGCGGTCCACCGCTACCGGTGACCGCGCCAGCGGGACAGCTTCGCCGCTCGTTCAGTTGTTGGCCCACACCGGCGGTGCCGGCGGAGGCTGAGGTGCCGGCGGCGGATCGACCGGCTCCGACTGCCCCTGCCGGTCCCGCAACTCGGCGCGGTACTCCTCGTAGGCGGCGGTGTAGTCACGTTCGGCCGCCGCGGCCTCGCGACAGGTGTCCGCACGCTCCCGGCAGGTGACGGCGAGCTGGGTCAGCTCCGTGGCGACCTGGTCGAGGATGGTGGCCGCCGCGTCCAGCTCGTCGGTCACGATGTCGGTCAACTGACCACCGATCATGGAGCCTGCGCCGATCGCTGCCCGTGCCGGCTCCATGAGCGTGCCGGCCAGCTGGGCTGCCGCGTCCAGGACGCTCGCCGCGGCCTCGTAGTCCTCCGCGAATGGCACTTCGACGCTCCCTTCCGGTGCCGGTCACCCGTGCGGGGCCGGGGCGTCATGACCAACCCCGGCCCCCGGCACGGCGACCCACCACTCAGACCCGGGTGATCCCGGTGTTCATGATCTCGTCGAGCTGGACGGCCTGCGCGTCCATCGCCTGGCCCAGCGATCCGGCCGACTCACCGGCCACCACCGCGACGGCGTTGAACTGGGTGGCCACCTCGTTCAGTTCGCCACCGAGGCGGGCGAGGTCCGCCCGGAAGGTCTCGAAGATCTCCTGGACGCGTACCGTCGTCTCGTTGACCCGTGCGTCGAGCTCCACGCCGACCTCCTCGGCCTGGGCCCGGTTGGCGCCGGTCCACTGGACGCCGCCGAAGCTGGTGGTCACCGAGCGGGACTCCTGGCTGACCGCCATCAGCGCCGAGACCACGGCGGTCTGAGCGTTGCTGATCTGCTCCTGAAGACCGGCGACCGCACTGTCCGTCGTCGAGACGACGTTGCCACCACAGGCGGCGAGGCTGTCACCGAGGCTGCGGTACGCGATGGCGTGCTGCTGGATCTGGGCGACGTCGCCGCCGAGCATTCCGACGTTCATGGCTGCTTCCTCCCGATGTGTTCTTCCCGGGCGACCGTTGTCGCCTCGGTCGTCTGCATTCGCTGCCAGGTCCCCTTTCGGTTCCCTCGCTCACCAGTCCGACCAGCCGTCGTCGGCGTCCAGGTCGAGCGGCGTGAACTCGTCGTAGCTGATGTCGATGCCGGGCACCGGCTCCAGGTCGGGCTCCCAGGTCAACGTGTCGAGCGCCGGTCCCAGCAGCGCCGGCGCACCGTCGTCGTACGTCGCGAAGGGCTGCGTCTGCGCCCAGAAGTCATCGTCGGGTCCGAAGTCGACGGTGGTGCCCTCCGGTGCCCCGAGGCCGATCATCGTGTCGTACGCGGTGTGGTAGAAATCGGGCAGCTCGTGCTCGGACACGTCATCCCAGCCGGCCAGGTCCGCTGATCCGGCGGCGCCGTAGCGGTACAGGTCGTCCGGCAGCGGCACGTATGCTCCGCCCGCATCGACGGAGAAGCCGTCCGGCAGGCCGCCGTCGATGTCGGGGTCGGCGGCGGACCGGATGTCCGGGGCCGGGAAGCCGGGCCGGTCCGCGAACGTGGGCTCGAACGGTGACCGGAACTCGTCCCGTACGTCGAAGGCCAGCAGGCTGCCCGGTGGTGCGTGCTGCGCGATGCGTACGTCCGCCGTGGACACGCCGGCGAGTTCGGCGATGCGCTCCACCGCGAGATCGCCGCCGACCGGGTACTTGACGCTTACCATTGCGCCCCCGCCGGTAGCCAAGCCTCCAGCGAAGTCGCTCTGCTCGGCGAGCCGGAACCCGTCGTTGTTGACCCGGAACCCGACCGCACCGATGAACGGGATGTTTACCGCGGCCATCCCGTCGAGGGCAAGGGTGGGTAGCCGCAGGTCCAGGATCGGGCCGAGATTCACCTCGCCGGCGATCGAGCTGACCAGGCCGTAGTGGTCGCCCTGGTACGAGAAGCCAGCCGCGCCGCCGATGGTGAGACCATCCACCGGGGCCGTGTCGTTGTCGATCAGCAGCATGCCGTTGCGGACACCAACATAGACCGACTCGGACGCATTGTGGGGCCCCTGTGCGGAAGCGCCCCAGCCCACGAATCTGGTCATGAACTCCTTGGTCCGCGCGCCGCCGTCGAGGACGTGATTGGCGGTGAACGCCGGGTGCTGCGGCGCCGCCCAGACGAAGGACGGGCCGGCGGCCGGCGGCACGAACAACTGCCCGATGGGATGCAGCGGTGGCTCGGCCGGCAGCGGGACGTAGAACGGCGATTCCGGGGCACGACCGAAATCCTCGGGAAGGGCGATGCGTCCAAGCTCGTCCTGGGTGCCGCCGGTGTCGTTGACGAGCAGGTTGCGGGTAGACCCGCCGAGCAGTAGGTCGCTGGCAGGGCCGCCGAGCAGCGACGCGCCGGCCAGGCCGGCGAGGCGAGTGTCACCGTCGCCGATGCCGGTGCCGGTGCCGTCCAGGTCGTCCAGCCGGCTCTGCGGCATGTCCTCGGGACGGTCGAGGAAGAAGAGCAGGTAGCCGCCGGGAAGCTGTTTGATCTGTCCGGGGGCTGGTGGCATTCCACCCGGGACGCTTATCGCGCCGGGGCTCGCACCCGGGACCAAACCGGTGTCGCCGCCGTACACGGTGCCGTCGGGACCGACGACCGTCGCGCCGGGCGGGATGAACTGCGTTCCCGGTTGCAGCGGTATCGGCGTCGTCGAGCCAGGCAGCGTCATGGTCGGCTGTCGCGCGGTCGGCCCGCCGCTGGCCTGCGCCAGGACGAACTCGCCGATGAGCGTGTCCGCCCCGGCACCGCCCGCCAGGGTGCGCTGCCCGGCACCGCCCGCCGGGGTGCCGAGCACCGCCGGGTCGCTCGGCGGAGCCGACTCGGTCGGTCCCGGGACCGAACCGAATGTCGTGGTCGTAGCGGAGGTTGTGGCTGCGCCGGCGAACGGGGCGGGCGACTCACGCTCACTGGCGGCACCGCCGTCTAGGCCGGTCGGCCGCAGCGAATCGAGCACGCTGCGGAGCCGCTGCATGACCACCGGGGCGGCCAACCTCGGGTCGACGCCCCGGAACACCCCTTCCAGCACGACTCCCACCTCGGCGACGCGCTGCGCGACCAGGGCCGCATCCGGCCCGTCCGGCGGTGCGGTACGGGTGATCCGCAGCGCCTGGGCGAGTGCCTGTCCGGCGGCGAACGGACGCCCCGCGTCGACCGCGGCGATGGCCTGCGCCAGGTTCGCCGCGATCCCGGTGCCCTTCGCCAGGTCGGCCAGGTCGGTACGGGTCTCGAGGTCGAAGTCGAACGCCGTTCCGGCGACGGTTTTCGGGTCACCGAGGACACCCCTGGGGTTCAGCAGTGCCGCGGCCCCGGCGGAGACCACCGAGAGGCCGTTGCCGAACGCGGCCAGCGCGTCGCCTCGGTCGAGGGCCTGGATCACGCCGGCTGCCGGGGTCACGAGTCGGGCGACATCCCGTACCGACGTACCGAGCCGCACCAGGTCGAGTGCGAGATTCCTGTCGATCAGATCGAGGCTCGCCAGCAGTGGTCCGCCATTGCCCAGGACGCTGCCGGCGGCGCCGAGCCCCGCCGTTACCGCACCGATCACCGTCTTCGCCTGGGACGCCTGGGACGCCTGGAACACCGAGGCACCGATGTCGAAGGCGCGCTTGGCGTTGCGCAGTACGTCCAGGGTGGCACCGGCGTCGAAGAATCCGCCCGCGATGCTGCTCTGCCCCACCAGCTTCGCCACTCCGGCCGCCGTACCCAGCAGGTCGGCGCCGGCGGTGAAGGCCGACAGGCCCGCGCCGATGGCGCCCAGCCAGTTACCGTCGATGGCGTGGCTCACCGCTTCCACCGCGTTGGCCGCCAAAGTGGCGATCCCGACGGCCTGTAGGCCGGGTACGACGAGACTGGCGACCCCGAGCGCGATCTTGCCGACCTGGAAGATCGCCTTGAACGGGTTGTCCTTCCAGGCGGTAACGATGGCCTTGCCGATCGACTTGACGGTGTCGAAGACCCGGGACAGAAAACCCTTCTTCTTCTTTTTCCGCCGGTTGATGTCGGTCAGCACTCCGAGCTCGTCGAAGGTGATGGCGAGCTTGTGTTTGCCGAGGTCCTGACTGCGGCCACCGGGGATGCCCCACTGGCGGGCGAGGATCAGGAACTCGGGGTTGCGGTCGACCGCGCCCCGGCTGCGCATCCGTAGCCGGCCCCGGCCGAGTGCGTCCACGACGTTGTCGCCGACCACGACGGTCAACTCGCGTTCGGTGAGCGCCGGCGCTCCGACGACGGCCAGCGACCGGAAGGCCGCGACCACCCGGTTGATGCGCTCGCGCAACTGCGGCCCGTCGGTCGCGCCGCGCAGGTAGCTCAGCGCCCCCACGAACTGGGCCTGGACGGTCGGCGACTGGGCCATCGAGCGGGGGATCTGACTCGCGACCAGCGCGAAGAGTTGCTGCTGGAGCGGCTGGGTCAGCTCGATGGGTGTCGCGCTGTCCAGATCGACCCCGGCACCGGACATCGCCTGATCCACGAGCCTGGCCAGGCCGACGGTGTACGAGTCGTCGATGGCCCCTGCCGCACGGCCGAACCGCAGGACGACGTCGATGCCCGCCTCGTTGAAGAACGCCGTCGGGTCGGTGTCGCCCTCGAATCCGGTGGGCAGCAGCGCGCTCTGCGCCATCCGGTTCGCGCGCAGGAACGCTATCGCCGCCGCGAACCGGGCCGCCGGCGTCGCAGCTGTGGCACCGGGGTCGGTCCAGCCGACCCGGGCGGCGAAGGCCAGGGTCTGCCCGAGTTGCGTGTCATCGGGCGCGGTGGTGTCCCGGCCCACGAGGTGGGCGGGCAGCCAGTCGGCGATCGCCGCGAACTCGATCTCCGCGGCGGCGATCTTCGCGGCCAGCTCTGCCGGTGCGGTCTCGGCAGTGGCGAAGTCGTGCGTGGCCAGCACGTCGCCCAGTCGCGGCAGGTCGGCCGCGCGGGCGAGACGGTGGTCCAGCTCGACGGTGCCGGCGACCCAGTCCAGCAGCCGCTGCGGGTCGGCCAACACGTCGTCGACGGTTCGTCCGTCGGACCAGAAGTCCTGCCAGAACACCTCGGTGGTGCGTTGCTCGGCCCGGCGCCGGAACAGGCCGAGGAAGCCGCGACCGGTCTGCTCTGCGTCCGCTGGCGGCACCGGCGGTCCGACGTGTTCGATGCCCAGCGCGAGGGCCAGCACTCGTAGGTCGGGAAGCAGTTCGGCGGGGACGTCTGGGCGCTGTCCGGCCAGCAGCGCCGGCACCAGGACCGGCGACAGCCGATCGAGCGCCGCGTCCAGCGCCGCGTTCCTGCCGGCCGGGGCGAGGCCGACGAGGAAGGCTCGCAGATCCCGGGGCCCGGCGAATCCGAGCAGCGCGCCGAGCACACTGCCGAGTTCGGCGGTGGTCGCACCGAGGCCGGTGGCCACCCCCCGAGGATCTGTCGCGAACTGCTCGGCGAGATCGGCCTTGTCGATGACTCCGGCGCCGAGGGTGGCGAATCCGTCCTGGACGAGGGCGAGCTGCAGAGGTACCTGGCTGGTCAACTCGGCGAGGTTGAGCGCGCCGACGACCTGGCGCCGCACCGCCTCCGCGCGGGTCGCGGTGTCGCGTAGCACCCCGCCCAGCGTCCGTGCGCCCTGACTGTCGATACCGACGTACGCCATCGTCCGGCTCCTTCCCCCAACGCGTCCCCAGGCGGGGGTCACGACAGCCGGGGTTCGCCGTGGCGGCACGGACCGGTTCCCCCATCCGCGCCGGGAACCGCAGAGCGGGTGGCCGGCGAATGGGGGATGTGCGGGGCCGTCCGGTCCGGCACATCCCACCTCAACGGCCCTCGGAGGTCACCATGTCCACCCAGGTCAGCGCCGCTCCCGCAGGCGCGACACCGATGTTCGATGCCGAGCAGGCCCGCGGTGACGCCGCCCGCCGGTGGGCCGGCACCCCACTGGCCACCGAGCACTGGCTGGAGCAGGCGAGCGGCTTCCCGGGTGGCGACGTGTCGCTCGATCCCACGGAGGCGGCCACGGTCGTCGCGGCTGCCCGGGGATACCGGCTGACCCGTGGCCACCTGGCGGAGACGGTCGCGTTCGCCGAGTTCCTCGCGGGCGAGGCACTCACCGCCGAGGAGCGCGCCGAGCTGGAGCAGGATGTGGTGGATGCGTTCGAGGACTCGCCCAAGCGGGCGTTGCGGTCCCTGCGTCCACTGTCCGGTGGAGTGCAACGGGTGGCCGCCCTCAACCCGGTGCAGCGGGCGCAACGCCGGCTCCAGGCACTCACCGCCAGCTACCTGCTCGAACTGCGCCGTCAGGCCGACGGGCACGAGCTGAGCCCACTGATGACGGCGGTGAGCCGGCACAACCCGGTGGTACGGCACTGGGCGTCAGCGGGGGTGGTGCTGGTCGCCGACGCGTTGGCCGCGCGGATGGAACAGCACCGGCTGGTGCTGTGCCTCGTCGACCGTGGAATCGACGCGCCGGCGCTGCTCGCCGAGCGCCTGCTGGCCCGCGCGGAGCAGGCAGGTCGGCTGGAGGCGGCCGAACTGGCCGCCTCGGAACTTCGTCTGCTGTTGTTGCGCGCCTGGTTGACCGACCTCGGCACCAAGGCGCTCGCGACGGTCCGGCAAGACGTCGCCCGGGCGGTGCAGTCCGCGCTCGACGTGGACATCGTCGTGCAACACGTCGGCTACCGGGCGGCGCTGGAGGTGGCGGATCAGGCCGACTGATCCCGGGTCACCCTTCGGCGGGCGACCCGGGATCGGCGTTGCCGTCAGCGCACCTGGTCGCCCTCGCCGGTACGCGCCTGTGCCTGGTCCACGCCCTTGTCGATGTGCTGGCCATACTTGCCGCCGGTGCGCTTGTCGACCATGTCACCGGCCCGCTCCAGCCCTTGGTCGACCTGCTTGTCGTGCTTGTCCGCGAAGTCCTTGACCTTGTTGATGAAGTTACCCACGATCGTCCTCCTGTTCCGGGGATACATCGTCGGGTTCCCTCGGCGCGGCGCCGCAAACGCCGGCAGGTCGGACGCGACGCCCCGCCGACCGCGCCCGGATCGTCTCGTGGGCGCTTGCGGGTCGCGCTCCCGCACGCCATCGCGGCGCGCCTCGGAGCGTCAACACCGCCTCGCCTGTGCTGGACGGCCGGCACGGCGGCCGTCCAGCACAGGTGGCGCTCAGGCGGCGGCGCACACCGGGGTCAGGCCGGTGGCGGTTCCGACGCCCTGGAAGCCGAACTCGGTGGATTGTCCGGCGTTCACCGAGCCGTTGTAGCTGACGTTGCTGAACTGCACGGTGCCGCTGCTGCCGCTGCGGTTGGCGTTCCAGGTGTTGGTGACGGTGGCCCCGGAGGGCAGGGTGAGTTGGACGCTCCATCCGCTGATCGGCGCGGTGCCGGCGGTGACCCGGACGGTGGCGACGAAGCCACCGGTCCAGGAGTTCAGCGAGACCGTCGCGGAGCACCCCGTGGCCGGCGGCGGCGTGGTCGGTGGCGGCGGGGTGGTCGGCGGCGGTGGTGTGGTCGGGTCGACCGGTGGCGTGGTCGGCGGGACGGACGGCGTCACCGGCGGCGTGGTCGACGGCGGGGTGGGGTTCCGGCCCTTGTTCAGCTCGTCGAGAACCGCGTGGTAAGCGGCCTTCTTCTGGTAGTTCCCGTTGCCGCCGGTGAACAGCAGGCCCCGCTCCGAGGAGCGCCACGACTCGCTGTCGGAGATGCCCCAGACGGTGATGCCGGTGCACCGTTCGACGTTGAGGCAGGCCCGTACGACCTTGCGGTAGTTCTCCGCCTGGCCCGCTCCGATGTCGTTGTTGCTCAGGTCGTCGTCGATGTCCAGCTCGGTGATGTGCACTTCGACGCCAAGGTCGGCGAAGCGCTGGATGTTTGCCTGTATGTCGTTGGTGATGATGCTGTTCGGGTTGTCGTTGAAGTGCGCCTGGAACCCGACGCAGTCGATGTACTGGCGGTAGTTGCGAACGATGTCGTACAGCGCGTTGGCTTTGCGGTTCGGGGTACCGCCCTGGACCGTCAGGCCATCGACGTCGTAGTCGTTGATGCAGAGCTTGGTGGTCAGCCCACCGGCCTGCACGACCTGCTTGGCCCGGATGAACGAGTCCCGGATGACGTCGGTGTCGCCGGCGTCGAAGAAGTCACCGTCGCCGTTGGCGTCCCGGTTCATGGTGTGCGGCCACTGGTTACGCCGCCGGCCGGTGTTGTTGTCCTCCAGCGCCTCGTTGACGACGTCCCAGTACGCGATCCTGCTGCCCCAGCGGTTGATGGCGTTGCCGATGAAGGTGTTCAGCGTGGCCTGGCTGGCCCCCTGCAACGCGCCGGCCTGCGAGTGCCAGACCAGCGTGTGGCCACGTACCAGCATGTTATTGCTCTGGGCGTGGTTGACCAAGGTGTCCGCGCCGCTGGTGTTCTGCAGCCCGCCGCTGGAGGTGGCGATCCGGTCCGGCTTCATGTCGTTCTCAGGCGTCAGTTGGCTGAACTCCTGACCGACGATCGGATAGAGCCGGTTGGGTGAGGCGGCGACGCCGAAGAACAGCCCGGCCTTGGCGGCTGCGGCCCGCAGCGTGGTCTCGGCCGCAGCGGCCGGGGCGCTGGACTGG
Organism: Verrucosispora sp. WMMD573; assembly: GCF_027497175.1. NCBI lineage: Bacteria > Bacillati > Actinomycetota > Actinomycetes > Micromonosporales > Micromonosporaceae > Micromonospora > Verrucosispora sp. WMMD573. Next base: position 4,065,763 of record NZ_CP114901.1, read on the forward strand.
ACCGCGACAGCGCTGCCTATCAGCAACAACACCGCCGTCGGCAACGCTGTTCGAGCACCTCTCCTGCGCTGTCTCGGGTCACTGTTCACGGGATCTCCTTGGCACCGGTAACCGATCGATGCGTGTGCATGCAATCGAAGGGTCAGTGTCGATACCTGCCCGTCGCACTGTCAACAACTTCCGGAAATTCTCCGGAAACGTCGTCGGGTACCGGGCCGACGGAAGTGGGCGGCTGGCCCCGGGCCCTGCGCCGGATGGACGTAGGGTCCGGGGGTGCCGACTGAGCCTTTCCGGGTGGCCGCCGCCGTGTACGGCATTCTCCGTGACCGGGGCCGGGTGCTACTGATCCGCCGTGCGACGACCGGCTACCGGGACGGCCAGCTCAGTCTGCCGGCCGGACATCTTGACGGAGGTGAGGATGCGGTCACGGGCCTCGTACGCGAGCTGCGGGAGGAACTCGGGATCGCCGCCGAGCCGCACAGCTGCCGTCTTGCGTTGCTCATGCACTCCGCGCCGGAACGCTCCGACGACAATGAATACTTCCATCTGTTCTTCGAGGTGGATCGCTGGACCGGCGAGCCGTTCATCGCGGAGCCCGGCAAATGTAGTGAGCTGCTCTGGGTGACGGCATCGGCACTGCCGCCGGACATCGCCGACTATGTGGCAGCGGCGTTGGCGGCGATCGGCCGAGGCGAAAGTCTGCTGTTGCGGGGATGGTGACGTCCACGTTGACCCGGCTTGTGCTATCGCCGGGCGGCGGCCCGCTGGCGTGCCGATTCGTACAGCACGACAGTCGCGGCGGTCGCCGCGTTCAGGGAGCTGGCGGACCCCAGCATGGGGATGCGGACGAGTTCGTCGCATGCCACGCGCCAGCCGGAGCTGAGACCGGTGGTCTCGTTGCCGATCAACGCCAGGGTGGGCCGGGTGAAGTCGTACTCGGCGGCGTCCAGCATGCCTCGCTCGTCGGTCCCCACGATGTTCATGCCGATGCCCTCGGCGCGGACGGCAGCGACCCAGGAAAGAACGGCCTGGTGGGAGGGCACCCGGACCACGGGCAGGGCGAACAGTGAGCCGGTGCTCGCCCGGACCGCCTTCGGGTCGTACACGTCGGCGGCGTGGCCGGTGACGATGACGCCGCCGGCACCGAAGGCGTCCGCCGACCGAATGAGGGTTCCGATGTTGCCGGGGCTGGTGGGCCGATCGAACACGACGGTGAGCATGGTCGGACCGACCGGGATCCGGCATAGGTCGTCCGCCGGCAGCGCGACCACGGCCAGCAGCTCAGGAACCGTGTCCGCCTTACCTCCGAGCTCGTGCATCAGGTCACGTGAGACGGCGAACGTCTCGGCCCGGACCGTGTCCAGGGTCTCGCGTGCCCAGCCGGACAGGTGAGTTCCGGTGTCGTAGAGCAACTCCCGGATCTGCCAGCCCTGTGCGACGGCCATCGTGATCGGGCGTACGCCCTGCACGAGGAACTCGCCGCGTCGCTGCCGCTTAGTCCGATTGCCGAGGAGAGCTCTCCACTGCTGGAACCGCGCGTTGCGGCCACTCACTCGCAGCACCACTGCCAACCTCGCCGCCCTCGACATTGTCCACCCATGTCTACGCCACACTTGCACCGGCGGGTCCCCGTCTGGCCCCAGACTCAACCACCTCGCCCGGACCTGGTTCGGCCCGGCATCTCACCACGCACGACGGCCGCGCGTCGGATCGTGGCCGCAAGGTCGGACACGCCGGTCTCCGCCAAATTGGCGTGGTCCCTGCTCGCGCGGCCGGTCTGGTGGGAGCGATACCAGCGGGGCGAGAATCCGCACCGTCCGATCGCTACACTTCCCACCACGGTCCGCCGCCGCCACAGAACCGGCGCGGCGATCAGATTCGGATGGAGATGGCATTGACCCGCGACGAGGCCGCACCCGCCGGAATCGACCTCACCGTGCCCAGCGTGGCTCGGGTATACGACTACTTCCTCGGCGGCAAGGACAACTTCGAAGTCGACCGGAAAGTCGCCGAACACGCCCTACGAATCACCCCCGACGGCCCCGCCGCCGGCCAAGCGAACCGAGCCTTCCTCCGCCGGGTGATCCGATTCCTCGCCACCAACGCCGGCATCGACCAGTTCCTCGACCTCGGATCAGGGCTACCCACCCAAGGCAACGTCCACGAAGTCGCCGCCGAACACAACCCGAACGCCCGCGTGGTCTACGTGGACAACGACCCGATCGTCCTGACCCACGGACGGGCGCTACTCGCCTCCGAAGGCCGCGCCACAGTGATCCAGGCCGACATCCGGCAAACCCAGAACATCCTCAGCCACCCCGACGTCCACCAATTCCTCGACTTCAACCGACCCATCGGGCTGCTACTCTTCGCGATCCTGCACCACCTCGGCGACCACGAACAACCACAAGCCGTGTCAGCCGAACTGATCGACGCACTACCACCACGCAGCTACGTGGCCATCTCACACTTCCGCGACCCCGGCGAACGCGACCCCGAAGGCTCCCGCAAAGCCCGCGAAGTCGAACGCGTCTTCAACGAATCACTCGGCACCGGCCGCTGGCGCACCGACGAAGAAATCCTCTCCTTCACCAACGGACTGACGCTGCTGGAGCCGGGGCTGGTGCCGCTGGCCGAATGGCGTCCGGATCCGGACACGCCCGCGCCGAAGCAGACCGACACCTACCACACCTTCGTCGGACTACTCGCCCACAAACCGTAGACGCGGCTGGACGAGGTAGCCGTCCGCCGTCCCAGCCTCTCCTGTTGGTGATCAACGGATCTACTCGGGGGAGTGATCTCCGTCGGCATCCGGCTCGCGGTGGTGGAGCCCCGTATCGTGGCCGCCGGTCTCTTCGCCGGGAGTTTCGTGCCGCGCCTCATCGTCGAGCAGGCCCGGCAGGTCACCATCCCGCTGCACGTGCTGTTGCAATGGGACGACGAAGGGAACGACCGACAGGCGGCCCTGGAACTGTTCGACGCCTTCGGCTCCAAAGAGAAGACGCTGCACGCCAACATGGGCGGACACACGGGCGTTCCCTGGTACGCGGGGGAGGACGCGGCCGGGTTCTTCGCCCGGCACCTGCGCCTCGGTGGCCGCGACACCCTTCAGTCGATAGATCCGGTCGATCGTCGATCGGCACGGGTCTGAAGGAGGTCGTCGACGCCGTGCAGGAATGTCTCGGACACCAGCGCGGGGTCGAAGAGGCAGCCGGCTGCCATGGCGCCGTCGCGGAGCATGACGAAACGGCGCGCGGCGGGGTCCGCCGTGTCCGGGTGCACCTGCGTCATCAGCTTGCTGAGCGTGTCCAGGAACCATTGCCGGTGGGCGATGATCTCCCGGCGCACGGGATGTTCCGTGTCGGGATACTCGGCTGCCGCGTTCAGGAAGGCGCAGCCACGGAAGCCGGGGGCCTGGATGTTCTGGGCGATGGAGCCGGCAATGGCCAGGAGTGGGCCGACAGGTGATGAATTGTCGGCGATGGCCGCGTCGACAGTGCCGCGCTCCATCTCATGGATCTCACGCAGGTAGGCGAGGATGAGGTCGTCCTTGCTCGGGAAGTGCCGGTAGAAGGTCGCCCGGGTCACCTTCGCCTCGGCGATGATCCGATCCACGCCGACGGAGTGGATGCCCTCCGAGTAGAAGATCCTGGTCGCCGTGGCGAGCAGCCGGAGGCGCGCCTCAGAGGGCCGAGTGTCGGGTTTGCCGCGCGTCATACCCACCACTTTAGCGAACAGAACGTTCGGTCTTGACGACCCGGGGCAGTCCTGGCATGCTTTAGAGACAGAACGTTCGTTCTCCCGCCTCTCCATTGAAAGGGTCACCCGTGACCACAATCGCTGCTTCGCCCGGACTCTCCGAGGCTGCCTCCGCGCTGCGGCGGCTGTACTTCATCCGTTTCGCGTTCGCCATCGTGTGGGCGGGCGTGACGATCGCCGCCGCCCAGGAGATCGGTCCGCTCGCGGTGGCGCTGTTCGTGCTCTACCCGCTGTTCGACGTGGGCGCGGCCATCTACGATCTTCGTTCGTCAAGGGCCACCGGCTCGCCGACCCTGCTGTACGTGAACATCGCGGTGAGCCTCATCGCGGCGGTCGGAGTGGGCGTCGCAGGCGCGTCCGGTGTTCCCGCTGTCCTGCGGGTCTGGGGTGCCTGGGCGATCGTCGCCGGTCTGGTCCAGTTGGTCGTTGGTGTCACCCGTCGGCGGATGGGCGGCCAGTGGCCGATGATCATCAGCGGCGGCATCTCGGTTCTGGCTGGTGGGTCCTTCATCGTCGCAGCCGCCGCGGATGACCCGTCATTGATCAATGCGGCTGGCTACGCCATTCCCGGCGCCATCTTCTTCCTCATCGCGGCCATCCGCCTCGGCCGTACCGCGAAGGACAGCTGAGATGACCACACTCGAGTACGACGTCGTGGTGATCGGTGCCGGTCCGGTCGGGGAGAACGTTGCCGACCGGATCGTGCGGGGCGGGCTGACCGCCGCCATTGTCGAGCGGGAGTTGGTCGGCGGCGAGTGCTCCTACTGGGCCTGCATGCCGACCAAGGCGTTGCTGCGCAGCGCGTCCGCGTTGCGGGCGGCTCGCCAACTGCCGGGTGCGCGGGAGGCGGTGACGGGAGACCTGGACGCGGCCGCAGTGCTCGGCCGGCGCGACGTCTTCGCGTCGCATTGGCGGGACGACGGTCAGGTTTCCTGGCTGGCGTCGGCCGGTGTCGCGCTACACCGTGGTCAGGGGCGGATCAGTTCCGCCCGCGTTGTCGAGGTGACCGGCGTCGACGGTGTAACGACGACGCTGATCGCGCGGCACGCCGTGGTCGTGGCGACCGGCAGCAGCGCCCTGTTGCCGGATATTCCGGGTCTGCGCGAGGCGGCGCCGTGGTCCAGCCGCGAGGCCGCCTCGGCCGGGTCGGTTCCCCGTCGGCTCGCCATCATCGGTGGTGGCGTCGTGGCAGCCGAGATGGCGACCGCGTACGCCGCCCTGGGGTCTGTGGTGACGGTGCTGGCCCGCGACGGCCTGTTGCCGTCGGCGGAGCCGTTCGCCGGTGAACTGGTCACCGAGTCGTTGCGCGAGGCCGGTGTGTCCGTACGCCTCGGCGCGGAGGCCGTTTCCGTCGACCGCGACGATCGCGGAGTCGTCCACGTCGCAACTGTCGACGGCGAGCGGATCGAGGCAGACGAGGTGCTGGTGGCGGTCGGTCGTACGCCGAACACCCAGGACATCGGCCTCGACCGGGTGGGACTGGCGCCGGGTGCCTGGCTCACGGTCGACGACACCTTGCGCGTGGTCGGCGGCGGCGAGTGGCTGTATGCGGCGGGTGATGTGAACCGGCGGGTGCTGCTGACCCATCAGGGCAAGTACCAGGCGCGCGCGGTGGGCGACGTGATCGTGGCCCGGGCGAAGGGTCTGAAGGTCGAGGACGGCCGGTGGGGCCGGCACACCGCGACGGCCGATGAGCGGGCGGTGCCGCAGGTGGTGTTCACCGACCCGGAGATCGCGTCGGTGGGCTTGACCGCGGCTGTGGCCGAGGCCGCCGGGCTGCGGATCCGGGTCGTGGACTACGACCTGGGGGCCGTCGCCGGTGCCGCGCTGCACGCTGATGGCTATCAGGGGCACGCCCGGATGGTCGTCGACGAGGACCGGAAGGTGATCGTCGGCTGCACCCTCGCCGGTCCGGACGTCGCGGAACTGATCCACGCCGCGACGATCGCCATCGTCGGCGAGGTTCCGCTGGACCGACTGTGGCACGCGGTGCCGGCGTACCCGACGGTCAGCGAGGTCTGGTTGCGGCTGTTGGAGACGTACGGCCGCTGACGGCACGCCGCCTCCGACGGCTCGCAGCCGCCGGACGCGGTCACCGGTGCTCGGCCTGCTCGTCGTCCCGCAGGCCGGGCACTCCGGACCCACCCGGCGGCGTGGCCCGTACGATGGCTGGCGGTGCTGGTACGTCCCGCCCGGGTGGGCGGGGCGTCGTAAGAGGGAACCCGGTGTGAATCCGGGACTGCCCCGCAGCGGTGAGTGGGAACGACCGCCGTCAACAAAGCACTGGACCGTGAGGTCTGGGAAGCGACGGCCAGTAGGCGACCTGGTGTCATGCCCGCGAGTCCGAAGACCTGCCAGTGCTGCGCACGCCGCCGGTGTGCGCCGCCGGCGGCCTCGCGGGAGGGCCAGGGCGGAAGCCGGTACCTGAGGCGTACCCGTCTTCCACCCTCCCGTGTCCGCCGGGCACTTCGAGGGAAGGAACCCCTGGTGAGTACCGCATTCGGGCAGAGCACCGTGCTCGGCTATCCACGCATCGGCGCCAATCGTGAACTCAAGAAGGCTGTCGAGGCGTACTGGGCCGGCAGCATCGACGCCGAGGCGCTGGCGAACATCGCCGCCGGCCTGCGGGTGCAGGCGTGGCGGACGCTCCGCGATGCCCGTCTCGACGCGATCCCGTCGAACACCTTCTCCTACTACGACCAGATGCTCGACACGGCGGTCGCTGTCGGCGCGGTTCCGACCCGGTTCAGCCGGCTCGGCCTGTCCGCGCTGGACACCTACTTCGCCATGGCCCGCGGCGTCGACGCCGAGCCGGCGCTGGAGCTGACGAAGTGGTTCGACACCAACTACCACTACCTGGTGCCGGAGATCGCCCCGGACACCGTCTTCGCCGCCGACCCGGCGAAGGCGCTGGACGAGTACGCCGAGGCACGCGACCTGGGCATCACCACCCGGCCGGTGTTCGTCGGACCAGCCACCTTCCTGCTGCTGGCGAAGGGAAACGATCCGTTCGCCCGCCTCGACGACCTGGTCCAGACGTACGCCCGGATTCTCGCCGCTCTGGCGGACGCGGGTGTCGACTGGGTGCAACTGGACGAGCCTGCCTACGTCGTCGACCGTAGCTCCGCGGAGATCGATGCCCTCCGTCGCGCCTACACCCGACTCGGTGAACTCGCACACCGACCACGGATCTTCGTGGCGACCTACTTCGGTGATCTCGGCGATGCGCTTCCGGCGCTGCTGGACACTCCGGTCGAAGCCGTCGGCGTGGATCTGGTCGCCGGACCGGGCAACCTGCACCGGCTCGCCGCCGCCGGCCCGCTGGGCGGCAGGACCATCGTCGCCGGCCTGGTCGACGGCCGTAACATCTGGCGTACCGACCTGCGGGCCGCCGTGACGGCCGGCGCGACGGTCGCCGGGCTCGCCGATCACGTCGCCGTCTCCTCGTCCTGTTCGCTGCTGCACGTGCCGGTCGACGTGTCCGCCGAGACGCACCTCGACCCCCGGCTGTCCGAGCGGTTGGCGTTCGCCCGACAGAAGGTCGACGAGATCGTCGTGCTCGGCCGCGCGCTGCGCGACGGCACCACCGCGCTACCCGCGCCGTTGCCGCCCACCCCGGCAGCCTGGCGCCACGACGACGTGCGCGGCCGACTGGCCGCGCTGCGCCGCACCGACCGGCAGCGTGGTGAGTACCCCAACCGGGCCACCCGCCAGCAGGAAAGACTGGGGCTGCCGGAGTTGCCGACGACCACGATCGGGTCGTTCCCGCAGACCGCCGAACTGCGCAAGGCCCGTGCCGCGCACCGGGCCGGCAGCCTCGACGACGCCGGCTACGCGTCCCGGATGCGCACGGAGGTGGAGCAGGTCATCCGGTTGCAGGAACGGCTGAGTCTGGACGTGCTCGTGCACGGGGAACCGGAACGCAACGACATGGTGCAGTACTTCGGCGAGCAACTCGACGGCTTCGCCGCCACGCGGCACGGCTGGGTGCAGTCCTACGGCTCCCGCTGCGTACGCCCGCCGATCATCTACGGCGACGTGTCCCGCAAGGCTCCGATGACCGTCGAGTGGTCCACCTACGCGCAGTCGCTGACCAGCAAGCCGGTCAAGGGCATGCTCACCGGCCCGGTCACCATCCTGGCCTGGTCGTTCGTCCGTACCGATCAGCCCCTCGCGGACACCGCCGACCAGGTGGCGCTGGCCCTGCGTGACGAGTGCCGCGACCTGGAGTCCGCCGGAATCCGGGTCATCCAGGTCGATGAGCCGGCGCTACGGGAGACGCTGCCGCTGCGCAAGGCCGACCAGAAGGCGTACCTGGACTGGGCCGTCGGAGCGTTTCGGCTGGCCACCTGCGGCGTTGCCGACGACACCCAGATCCACACGCACCTGTGCTACTCGGAATTCGGTGAGGTGATCCACGCCATCGACGCTCTCGACGCCGACGTCACCAGCATTGAGGCGTCACGGTCCAAGATGGAGGTCCTCGACGACCTGGCCGCGATCGGCTACGGCCGGGGTGTCGGACCCGGGGTGTGGGACATCCATTCGCCCCGGGTGCCGTCGCGCGACGAGGTGATCGAGGCACTGCGCCGGGCGGTCGCGGCCGTGCCGGCCCGCCGGTTGTGGGTGAATCCGGACTGCGGCCTCAAGACGCGCGACTATCCGGAGGTGGAGGCGTCCCTGCGGCACCTGGTCGCCGCCGCCGCCGAGGTACGCGGGAACTGATCGCACCGAGCCGGGCGGTACCGACCACACACCGCCGCCCGGCTCGTGGTCGGGTCGCCAGGTGTTCTGGCTGAGTTGGCCGTTGGGGCCGATGCCCCGAGCACGCGCTGCTGACCGCCGATATCGCAGACCCGGCCGCACCACCTTTCACCCGGCCCGCCGACGGTGGCGTTCGTGCTGTTGGTTTTCTACGATGGGCCATCGTCCCATTCGGGGAGATGGATGCCATGGGTGACCGGATCTTGGCAGGCAAGACCGTCGTGATCACCGGGGCCAGTGCGGGTATCGGCGCCGAGGCCGCCCGCCGGTTGGCGTGTCTGGGGGCGTCCGTGGTGGTGGTGGGCCGGTCGCCCGAGAAGACCGCCGCCGTCGCGCGCCAGGTGGGCGCCGAGCCGCTGGTGGCCGACTTCACCCGGCTGTCGGACGTACGCCGGCTCGCCGACACGCTCCTGAGTCGATACCCCCGGATCGACGTGCTGGCCAACAATGCCGGCGTCGTGCTGACCAGGCGGAGTCGTACCGAGGACGGTCATGATGTGATGTTCCAGGTCAACTACCTGGCCCCGTTCCTGCTCACCAACCTGCTGTTGGGCCGGTTGACCGCCGGCGGGCGGGCGCGCGTCATCACCACCTCCAGCAAGGGCCACCGGTTCGGCAGCGTCGATCTCGACGATCTCGAAGGTGCCGGCAAACGGTCCGAGCTGCTGCGGTACGGGATGACGAAGCGGCAGAACATCCTGTTCACCCGCGAGTTGGCCCGTCGTACCCGGGGCAGCGGGCTGACCGCGATGGCGTTCCACCCGGGGGTGATCGCCGCCACCGACATCAACCGGGAGGCCCCGCTGGTCGCTGCGCTGGTCCGGTACCGCCTGCTGGGCGGTCTGTCCACCCTCGCTGAGGGCGCCGAACCGCTGGTTCACCTGGCCACGATCCCTGATCCGGAGGCGGTCAACGGTGGTTACTTCCACCGTCTCAGACCGGACGGGCCGGTCCACCGGCAGGCCACGGACGACCAGTTGGCCACCCGACTGTGGGAGCGGACGACCGAGCTGCTCGGTGCGCCTGTGTGACGAACCGCCCTCGCTGACGGGCCGCCGGCCGGACGCGGCTTACGTAAGGTCGGGCCATGAGCGTGGATTCCGAGGTGCGGCGCTGGCTGCGGCAGCGCGGGGCCGAGACCATCGCGCACCCCGGCGGCACTCTCTACGCCCATCTGTGCCGGGTCCACTACCGCCTCGCCGACCTGAGATGTGTGGTCGACGCGCAGCTGGCCGGTCTCGCGCATGCCGCCTACGGCACGGACGGCTTCGATGTGACGCTGCTCGACCGGGCCGATCGAGCCACACTCCGCAACCTCATCGGTGATGACGCCGAGGCACTCGTCTACCTGTACGGGGCCTGCGACCGAAGGCGGACCTGGCGGCAGCTGGCGGAGACCGGTGTGGTCGTCGACCGGTTCACCAACCAGACCTGGCACCTGGAACCCGACCAGAGACAACCGTTCGTGGACCTCACCATCGTCAACGAACTGGATGTCGTGGAGCAGAATCCGGCCACTGCGGCCAGGTACGGCGACTACTTCCGCTCGCTGTTCGCGGCCTGGGCTCCGATCGCTTCCCCCCAGGTCACCGGCGAGGCGCGGCGGCTCCTCGGTGTCGCTCGGCCTTAGTCGCGCTGACTCTCCAGGTGGGCACGGACGCGATCGGAGATGTTGGCGAGCAGGTCGAGTTCCTCCTGACTGAGTGCGTCGATGAACAGTCGGCAGACATGTTCGACATGCACGGGTGCCGCGTCTTCGATCAAGGCTACCGCAGAGTCAGCGACTGAGCAGCCCGGTACGGCAGCGACGGAGGTCGGTATGAGCAGCGAAACGACGAAGGCGTACGAGGGGCGGTCGATCACGGTCACCTTCGAGGCCCGGCGTTGCCTGCACGCCGCCGAGTGCGTCCGCGGCCTGCCGGCGGTCTTCGACCCGGGTCAGCGCCCGTGGATCCGGCCCGACGGCGCCGAGGGCGAGCGCCTGGCCGAGGTGGTGCGGCGGTGTCCCTCCGGAGCGTTGCAGTACGAATTCGCAAACGGTGGTGCGGAGGCCCCGGACCGGCCGACGCAGATCAGGCGCGACTCCACCGGACAGTTGATCGTGCGCGGTGAGTTGAGAGTGGACACGCCGCAAGGCATGCGGGCGGAGACCAGGGCAGTTCTGTGCGGGTGCGGGCGGAGCCAACGGCAGCCGTACTGCGATCACGGCGGGCCCTGCGGGCAGACCCGGCTGGGCTGACCCGAAATCCGCGCTCAGATTCCGAAGCCGCCGGTGCCGGCGAGGCCGGTGCCCCCGGCCCGCCACGGCTTCTCGTTCTGCTGGAGCCGGTACTGCCAATTCCCGGCGAACCGGTGCCACCACACCTCGAATCCTTCTTCACCGAGCAACTCCACGGCCTTCGCCACGGCATCGGGCTCCCACCGGAACGCGGTGATCCCCTTCTGCCGAGTGATCGCAGAGATGAGCTGTTCGGCGGTCGACCCGCCCGAGGTGGCCGCGTGCACATGAGCGATGTCGCCCTTGCGCACGTACCTCCAGAGCGGCTTGCCGATGATTGCCGCGATGGCCCTCTCCCGTGCCGCGATCGGGGCGTACACCTCGTCGACCAATCGCGAGGCGGCCTCCCGTACCGGCGCGTAGGCGTTGTCGGCGGCTTCGAGCGCCGCGCTGTGCCGGGCCCGTGCCCGCTCGGCGGCGGCCTTGCGTCGGAACCACGGCGGATGATCCCGGGCCGCGTGCCGGTCGCGCTCGGCCGCCTGTATCGCGGTCAGGTAGCTCTCCGCCGCGACCCGCCACTGCGCGGCCGTGGCCGGTTCGAGATCCACCGACAGGAACGACCAGTCCCGCTCGGCGGGGCGCAGGCCGAACCGGTCGGCCAGATCGCGGTCGACGAAGTAGCGGTGCCGGGAATCGTCATCCACCCACACCACGGTCAACACCGCGACCGGCTCGTCGTTCCAGCGGATAGCCGTCGTCCTGCCCTCCCGGTGGACGATCATGTCGCCGCTTGGCAGCGGAAGCCGGAAACGGTAGAGGATGACCCGGGTCGTCTCCATCGTCTCAGTGTGCGCCGCGTCAGCCACGATCGAGCGCGACGCGGAGCCGGGGAAGTCGGACCAGCGCGGGCGGGGTTGCTCCTCGACGGCACGCTGCGGCGGCTCGGCCTCGACCGCACCTCATCCTGGTGTAGCACCGCTGCCCGATCCGCTGGCGAGAGCGGCGTCGATACGAGGCGTTGCCATGCGCTGAGGTTATGGCTCTCCCTACCAAGTCGCAGTGGTGCTCATAGCTGTGCCCGCTCAGACTCATCTCCGTGGACAGCGTCCGCTGGCCGGCATCGAGCGGCTCGATGCCACCGCGAAGACCAGATCGTCGATGCGGGTGAGTTCCTGAAGACGATTCGGCGGCATGACCTGCCCGTGCACGAGCAACCCGTCGCCTCTGCCGATCGAGCTGGCGGCAGGCCGGATTCCGGCCACGTCCGAAGGATGTGAGCGTTGATGCAACGAGTTTCAGCGGACCGGCGCGGAACCGCCATCGCCTGGACCACAGTGGTATTCCTGGTGACGTTCATCCACCACCTGTACGGGGGGCTCCGGTTCGACAGCCCGCAGCGGACGGTCCTGGCTGTCGTGTTCAGCGTCGTGTTCACCGTCACGTATCTGGCATACCGCCTCGGATCGACGATGCGGTGGGCTCGCGCGATCTTCTGGTTCCTGGTCTACGCCTTCTGGGTGGCGGCGGTCGGCCTTTTCGAGGGCGGGTTCAATCACGCCCTGTTCGTCGTGCTGCGGCTGCTGGACGCGTACGCCCTCATCAACGACCTTTACCCCGTGCACAGCGATGCGCGCATCTCCGACGACGTGCTGTTCCAGAGCACCGGAGTGCTGACCCTGGTCACCGCGGTGTTGCTGGCGGTGGCACCCGCCTGGGTCGTCACGCGTCGACGGGCTGCCGGCAGATCGCGGTGAGGATCTCGATCATCGCGGTCGCCGCCGGCGACCGGAACGGTGGGGTGGCCGCCGCGGCATACAGCCGGCGGGTCGGTAGGACGGGAACGGTGGGGCGCAGGACGATGTCCGGCCGTAGCGCGGCCTGGGTCAGCGTCGGCACGAGCATCACACCGGCCCGCGCGGCGACGAGTGCCTGCTTGCCGTTCCAGTCGTCGCAGAAGAACGCGATCTGTGGGGGGCCGCCCAACGCCTCGGCGATCGGCGGGATCGGACCGAGGCAGTCCGGGTAGGCGCCCTCGATCCACCGCTCGTCCTTCAGCTTCCGCAACGGCACCCGATTGCGTTGCGCCAACGGGTGGTCGGCCGGAAGGGCGACGTGAAGCCGTTCGTCGCAGAGCGGCACCAGGTCGAGACCGTCCAGCGCCTCGTCGGTGAGTCGCGACCCGGACAGGTCGTGTTTGGCGCTGACCGGGTCGGCGAACAGCTGCCACGAGGTCAGCAGGGCCACGTCGATGCGGCCGTCCCGGATGGCCGCCAGCGGACCCGCCTCGTCCGGGCGGACAAGGTTCACCGCGACGCCCGGGTGGGACTCGGCGAAGCGACGAATGGCTTCCGGAGTGAGCCGGGCGTTGGCGCTCGGAAAGGCCGACACGTTGAGCTGCCCGCCGGTCAGGCTGGTGAAGGCGCGCAACCGGGCTTCCAGGGCGTCGGTCCGCACCAGGATGTCGCGGGCCAGCTCGACGGCGGTCTGCCCAGCCTGGGTGAGCCGTACGCCGCGCGGAAGCCGACGGAACAGTGGCACGCCGACGCGCCGTTCCAAGCCGCTGATCTGCCGTGAGACGGCTGGTTGCGTCATGGACAGTGCCTCGGCCGCGGCGGAGAACGAACCCCGGCTGGCGACCTCCAGGAGCACCCGCAAGGTCCACGAGTCAATCATGCATGCAGCTTATATTCATGGTTCACGCTCAGACCGCACGCTGGGCGTTGCCAGCAACCGGAAACAGCGGGCGCAGGCTCGGAGTGGAACCATTACTCCGGTGCATGGCAGGTAGGTCCGGACTGCGGTGCCTCGGGTGGAGGGCTGAGTCTGGCTGTCGACGCGGGTACGGTTGGCGGCGGTCGGATGTGCAGGCGTGACCCGGGCGGCAGCGGTGTGGCCCGGTGCGGCGGGCCGGAACGGAGTGGATGTGACGCGGCGGAAAGCCCTTGTGGTCCGAGGCGGTTGGGAGGGCCACCGGCCGGTCGAGGCGACAGAGCTGTTCATCCCGTTCCTCGAACGCAGCGGATACGCGGTACGGGTGGAGGGGTCGACCGAGATCTACGCCGACGCCGCCGAGCTGGCCGACACCGACCTCATCGTGCAGTGCATGACGATGTCGCAGATCACTGCCGAGCAGGTGGCGGGCCTGGCCGCAGCGGTCGTCGCCGGCACGGGTTTCACCGGCTGGCACGGTGGCATCGTCGACTCGTTCCGCGCCTGTTCGGACTACCTGCACCTGGTGGGCGGCCAGTTCGCCACCCATCCGGGGGTCCAGCCGTGCGACCGTGGCGGCGGCGAGGCGGACAACTTCCTGCCCCACGCGGTCACCATCACCGACATGGGCCGGGAGCATCCGATCACCGCCGGGATCGAGGACTTCGACCTGGTCACCGAGCAGTACTGGGTCCTGCACGACGACCTGATCGACGTCCTGGCCACCACCACCCACCCGACCCGGGAGTGGCACCCGTGGCACCGGCCGGTCACCTCACCGGCGATCTGGACCCGACACTGGGGCGCCGGGCGGGTCGTGGTGACGACTCCGGGACACAGCCTCGACGTGCTGGAGCACGGATGCGTCCGTACCGTCATCGAGAGGGGGATGGTGTGGGCGACCCGCACGGCGTCGGCATCGTAGGTCTCGGGGTCATCTCCCGCGCGTACCTGAACACGCTGGCCGATCATCCGACCGTGCGCGTGGTCGCGGTGGCCGACCTGGACGCGGCCCGGGCCGACGCCGCCGCCGCCACGATTCCCGGCGCGGAGGCGGTAAGCGTCGAGCGGCTGCTCCACCACCCCGACGTGGAAACGGTGCTCAACCTGACGATTCCGGCGGCGCACGCCGAGATCTCCGGCGCGGCGATCGACGCCGGCCGGCACGTCTACGTCGAGAAGCCGCTCACCGTCACCTTGCCGGAGGGCCGGTCGCTCATGAGCCGGGCGGCGTCATCCGGCGTCCGCGTCGGATGCGCGCCGGACACCGTTCTGGGCACCGGTACGCAGACCGCCCGAGCGGCTATCGATGGTGGCCTGATCGGCCGCCCGTTCTCCGCATCGGCCGTCATGGTCACCCCGGGACACGAGCGCTGGCACCCCAACCCCGACTTCTACTACGCCCCGGGCGGCGGCCCACTCATGGACATGGGGCCGTACTACATCTCCGCGCTGGTGCACCTGCTCGGGCCGGTTCGCGCGGTGATCGGAGCGGCCAGCCGGCTGCGGGACACCCGGGTCATCGGCTCGGGCCCCCGCCTCGGGCAGCGGATCCCGGTCGAGGTCCCGACCCACGTGAGCGGTGTGCTGGAACACGCGGATGGCGCCCTGAGCACCCTCACGACCACCTTCGACGGTGTCGCCACGACGGCCGTGCCGATCGAGGTACAGGGGGAGGAGGGCACCCTCGCCGTACCCGATCCGAACAACTTCGACGGCGAGGTCCGCCACCTCGCGCTCGGCGGCCCCGAGTGGCGCACCCTCGAACCGCAGGCCGGCTACGTCGCCGCCGCCCGGGGGGTCGGCCTGATCGACCTGGTCCGGGCCGACGAGACGCGTCCGCCACGGGCCAGCGCCGACGTGGGGCTGCACGTACTCGACATCATGACCAGCCTGCTCCGGTCGGCCGCCGAGGGTCGGCGGATCGAGCTGACGACGGCGGTCGAACGCCCTGCGCCCGTCCCGCTCACCCCGGTCGAGGACTGGCTGTCCGCCGTCGCGCCGGAGGGCTGAGTACGGCGGGGCACCGTAAGGGTTTCGGTGGCCGAGTCGCGAGCTTCATCGTCGGATCTGATCGATACAGGCTGTCGGCCCGCGAGATGGAGGCCGCGCGTGCCGCCGCACGCTACTCGGTGAAGTAGGTGGCGCTCTCCGCGTCTGCGGGGTAGTAGGACTCGATCGCGACCTCGTCGATGGTGATGTCCCTCGGGGTGCCGAATGTGGTGATGGTGGAGAACAGTCGCAGCTCTCGTCCGCCGACGTTGAGGATCATCGGGAGCACGACGTCGGCGTCGATCCGTTCGTCTGTCGTGTCGTCGGGCTCGGGCGCCAGGAGTTCTTCGTAGAGTGCGGTGAGGTCAGGGTCGGGAGCGGCGGCGAGTTGGCGTGCGATCCGAGTACGGAACACCGCGCGTACGTCGGCGAGGTTGACCACCAGGCGGGCGAGCCCGCGTGGATGCAGTCCCAGCCGTACCAGGTTGACCGGTGGTCGCAGCAGGTCGGGGGCTACCTGTGCGAAGAACGGGTCGACGGCGCGATTGGTCATCACGATGTTCCATCGACGGTCGAAGACCACCGCTGGGTACGGCTCGTGGGCGTGGAGCACCCGGCGGATCGCGTCGTGGGCGGCCGTCAGCGCACTGTCGTCGAGTGGACGTTCGGTGTAGCGGGGTGCGAAGCCGCCGGCGAGCAGGAGGTGGTTGCGCTCGCGTAGCGGCACGTGAAGTTCAGTGGCGAGCCGGAGGATCATGTCGGCGCTCGGTCTGGATCTGCCCGTCTCGACCAGGCTGACGTGACGGGCAGAGACGTCGGTGGCGATAGCGAGATCGAGTTGGCTGAGTCCTCGGCGGTGTCGCCACTGTCGCAGGAGTTGCCCGACCGTGTGCACGATCATGGAGCGTACTCGTCGTGGAGTTGGACGCCATGAAATGCGATGTCATCGACAGGCCACGCGGATGCGGAAACACTGCGTCCATGACCACGGAGAACAAGACCATCGTCCAACGGGCCCTGGCAGGGCTGATCGCGACGGGTGACGTCAACGCGCTCGCCCAGTCGCTGAGTGATGACTTCGTGCACCATCGGCCGGGTTCGATCACCTCGACCAAGGGGGAGTGGCTCGCCGCCGTCGGTGCCGCGCTGGTGCCGCTCGCCGATATGCAGGTCCAGATTCACCAGGTGCTGGCCGACGGCGATCACGTCGTGGTGTACTCGCGGCGCTGGCTTGCGGACGCCGGGCCGGAGATCGCGGTCGTCGACATCTGGCGGATCGACGACGGGCTGATCGCCGAAGGGTGGGAAATCATCGAGCCGGTCGCCCAGGTTGCCGCGAATCTGGTGTGGTGGGCACCTGCTCGGCGCTGACCGGGTACCCGCCGCCGTGCGGTTCGACGCGTACCGACGGCGCGAGCTTGAGCCGCACGACTTGGCAGCGCCGAGCACGGGTGGCGGCCCACCCCCGAGGGCCGGGAGGCTTCGTACGGCAACTGCCAGGGCTGTACCCAGATGCTCTGCTGTGTGAAGGGTTCTTAGCCTGACCCGTTCGGGGTCGGTCAGCCGCGTGGCGTGTGGTGTTCGGTGACGGCCCGTCCCATCCGGGTCACCGCCTCGGTCAGGATGTCCGGCGAGGTGGCGAAGTTGAGGCGTACGAAGCCGGCTCCGCCGGTGCCGAAGACATGCCCGGAGCTGAGGGCGACCCCTGCACGGTCGAGGAACAGCCGTGCCGGCCCGGCGATGCCGGTAACCACGCCCGGCTCGTCGCCGACCGGGCCGCTGTCGATTTCAAGCGCGGTGCAGTCCAACCAGGCGAGGTAGGTGCCCTCGGGACGGTGGTACCGGATGGTCGGCGTGTGCCGGGCCAGCAACACCCCCAGCAACTCGCGGTTGTGGTCGAGCCCGGCCAGCAGACGGTCCAGCCACTCGCCGCCGTCGCGGAAGGCGGCGGTGTGCGCGATGACGCCCAGGTGGCTCGGCCCGTGGCCGACCTCCTCCGGCATCCGCCGCAGGTCGGCGACGGCGTGCGGGCCCGCCACCACCAGCGCCGACTTCAGCCCGGACAGGTTCCACGCCTTGGAGGCGGACAGCACGGCCAGGGCGTCCTCGGCGCCGGGCACCGTGAGGTACGGCGTGAACCGCGCCCCGGACAGCACCAGCGGGGCGTGGATCTCGTCGGAGACCACCCGCACCCCGTACCGGTTGGCAAGGTCGGCGACCGCTTCGAGTTCGTCAGGGCGGTGCACCACGCCTGTCGGGTTGTGCGGGTTGCACAGCAGGAACACCGCTCGCCGGCCGTCCGCGCGGGCCCGGCGGAACGCCTCACCCAGCGCCGACAGGTCCATCCGCTGGTCCGCGCCGAGCGGCGCCTCGATCACTCGCCGGTCGGCGTGTGTGACGAAGGCGTAGAACGGCGGGTAGACCGGTGCGCAGAGCACGACCGCGTCGCCGGGAGCGGTCAGCAGCCGGAGTACCTCGACGATGCCGAGCATTACGTCCGGGACCAGGGCAGTGCGGTCGACCGGCAGGTTGGACCATCCCCACCGGCGGGCCGCGAAGTCGCCGAGCGCCTCGGCGTAACCCGTGCCGTAGGCGTATCCGGTGTCACCGCGCTCGACCGCGTCGTGCAGCGCCTCGGCGACGGGCGCGGCCAACGGCACGTCCATCTCGGCCACCCACAGGGGCAGCACGTCATCGGCGTACTGGCGCCACTTGACGCTGGTGCGTCGGCGCAGTTCGGCCAGGGAGAACTGGGCCAGCGGATTCACGGTCGTCACGACCGATCAGGGCTTGCGAGCGACCGCGCCGTACGCATCGATCGCCTCGGCGTCCGGCTCGTCCGGACGCCACAGCGGGATCGGCACCAGCCCCGGCGCCACCATCGTCAGCCCCTCGAAACAGCTCGCCAGTTGCTCCGGGCTGCGCAGGATGTACGGCACACCACCGCTCTGCGCGAGCCGGTTGGCACCGGCGACCACCGACGGGCTGGTGTCGGTGCCGTCCCACAACACCAGGTGGCTGCCGGAGGCGGTCGCGTCCATCACCCGCGAGACGAGGGAGCGCACCACGTCCAGGTCCGGCTCGTAGCCCATCACGCCCATGAACATGACCGCGATGGGCTTGTCGAGATCCAGTGTCCGGGACGCCTCGGCAACAATCGTCTCGGGGTCGTGGTAGTCCGCCGGCACGTAGGTGGTGACCCCCTCGGCGGTCGTACTGGACAGCAGTGCCCGGGCGTGCACCAGCACCATCGGGTCGTTGTCCACGTAGACGATGCGTGCCTCGGGTGCGACCTGCTGGGCCACTTCGTGAGTGTTCTGCATGGTGGGCAGGCCGGTGCCGATGTCCAGGAACTGCCGGATGCCCGCCTCCGCGGCCAGATGACGCACGACCCGAATGAGGAACTGGCGCGACTGCTGCGCCATCAGCACGATCTCCGGGTAGACCTCGGCCACCGCGTCAGCGGCCGTCCGGTCGGCGTGGAAGTTGTCCTTACCACCCATCCAGTAGTTCCAGATCCGCGCGGCGTGCGGCACGTCGGGCTCAAGCTTCGCGAGGACGTCGTGATCCGGGCTGGCCATGCCGGCTCCTATCCGAGGAGGGCCTAGATCATCGCATCGTACCCATCGCAGTTCCACTGTCGACGGGTGGACGATGGCTGTCGGCTGCTGCCAGGCTGTCCGGCCATGGACGGTATCGCTGCGCAGCTACCCGCACTACTCGGTGTGCTGGTCGGCGCGGTCGGCACGATCGTCGCCACCTCGCTGGCCGACCGGTCGCGGTGGCGACGTAACCAGACGGTGCGTTGGGACGAGCGCCGGCTCGACGCGTACGCCGAGTTCGCCCGCGCGCTCAAGGAGGCGCACACCATCGCCAGCCGGCTGATCGGTGGCTACCTGGATCGGGACGCCGAACTCGCCGCGCTGGCGGAGGCCGACTTCCGGCACACCCTGTCCTGGGAGAACGTGCTGCTGCTCGGCGACGGGCCGACGGTAACTGCGGCTCGGGCCTGGCGAGACTCGGTCTGGGCTGTCGAGCGCCTCGCTCGGGACGGGCCGAACCGGGACGATGCTTGGGACGGGTCGAACCGGGACGATGCTTGGGACGGGTCGAACCGGGACGAACTGCCGGGCCTTTTGCACCAGGCCAACGAGGCGAGGGACGCGTTCTACACCGCCGCCCGGAACGGGCTCGGGGTCGGCGGCGGGTCGGTGGCCCAGGCCGAGTTGCTGGTGAGCAGGCTCAACCTGCCAACCGCCCCACCCGCAGGTGCCTCCGCCGACCGATGACAGCCGGCGGCTTGATGGTGTGAGGTGGCGCCGCTGCCTCAAGTGGAGGTTGGCGGCGTTGCTCCAGCCGAGGTGCGCCGCGTGCTGTCGAGTCGATGGCGCGAACGGGTCAGCGGCGCGACCGGGATCGCGGCCCTGCTCGGGCGGCGTGTGCGGCGGTGCGGCGAGTACGGCGTTGCTCAGGATGGGTGGGCGGGCTGGTCGAGGATGGCGCTGAACCGCTGCTCGGCCAGATCGAGCTGGTCCAGGATGTGTCGCTTCACCGGCTCGGACAGGGGAGTGTCGGCACGGGTGACGAGATCGCGGTACACCGGCACCAGAGGGCGGTACTTGCGGGCCGACGACTCGACCTTGGGACCGACAGAATGGATCACTCCGACACCGTTGTCCGTGAAGTCGGAGACCTTGATGACCCGCGCCCAGGGTTCCCGCTCAAGACTGGCGGCCACATGCTCCCGGTACTGCTCGTACCGGTCGCGCCCGGGCTCCCACGGCGGGTTGGTGACCGCCGCGACCAGCCGCGCCACCCGCGCCCCGAACCGCTCGGCCAGCACCCCCAACGCCGCCTCGGTCGGATCCTCAACGTCGTCCCCACCGACACCCAGCCTCCCGCCGCTGTTCGGCTCCCCGCCGCTCCCGGGCTCCCCGCCGCTCCCGGGCTCCCCGCCGCTCCCGGGCTCCCCGCCGCTCCCGGGCTCCCCGCCGCTCCCGGGCTCCCCGCCGCTCCCGGGCTCCCCGCCGTCGACCAGCTCGGCCGGATGGTCCTCGACGGCGTCGTGCAGCAGCCCGGCGACGATCACGTCGACGTCGCGTACCTGGTAGTGGTGCAGCATCCGGATCGCCACCCGGAGCAGATGATTGACGTACGGCTCCCGGGACCGCCGATCATCGCGATGCAGCCACCCGGCCAGCTCAAGCGCCTCGTCGAGCCGCTGCCGCTCCTCGGCCCCGAACCCCTCGATCTCCAGCCGGAACCGCTCCCGCAGCCCGGCCTCGCCGTGCATCTCGGTGATCGCGTGCATCGGCATCGTGGCCAGATACGGCGGCAACTCCATCCGTCCCTTATATCGGACCACCCCCACCTCCGCCGTCCTCACCGATTGCTCGACTTGGACGTGGCAGTGCGGCTGCTCAACACGCCGACATGTGAACAGCCGCACTGCCACGATCACGCAAGACGTCGTCCTCGTAGCAGATGGCGGCGGAGTGTGGGGGTTATCCACAGTGGGGTCCCTGTCCACAGGAGGCGGGATCCGGGGCTGTCGGTCGGTGCTGAGGGTGGCACGGTCACCGACGTGGATGCGGTGTTGGCGGAGCTGGTGAGGCGCGGGCACGGCCTGGTGACGCGATCTCTCGTCGAGCAGGTCGTGCCGGAGTGGACCCTGCAACGCTCGTGCACCAACGGCGAGCTGGTGCGGGTCCTGCCCGAGGTGTTCGCGGCAGCACACCTAATGAGGGATCAGCGGGTTCTGAAGGACCCGAGCGTCGCGCCGCTCAGCCGGATCGACCCGGCCCTCTGCCGCCGTGCGGTCGCCGCCTGGATGCGAGGCCGCGGCGTGCTCAGCCACCTCACTGCCCTCGACGTGTGGGGGCTGCGCCGGCAACTGCCCGGAGACCTGCTGCACGTGAGCGCACCGGCGCGCAGCGGCCTGCGGAGCTGGCCCGGAGTGCAGGTCCACAGGCGTCGTCACCTCACTCTCGCCCCACCGTCGGTGGTGGTACGACAAGGGTCGCCGGTGACGACCATCGAGCGCGCCCTCGTCGACTCCTGGCCGATGCTCACGCCAGCCGAGCAACGCACACCAACAATTAGAGCGGTCAACGACCGGCTGACGACCCCAGGGCGGCTGCAAGCCGCGCTCGACGCCACAGCGCGGGTGGCTGGCCGAGCAGCGCTGGCTACGCTGTTGACCCGCCTCGCCGAGGGTTGCCGCAGCCCGCTGGAGATCTGGGGACACGAGCGGGTTTTCACTGGCCCCGGTATGCCGGCATTCCAGCGGCAGGTCCGAGTCCGGCTCGGCGGGCGCAACGTCTACCTCGATCTCTACGCCGAGCCGGAGCGCGTCAACGTCGAACTCGACGGCGCCACCACCCACGGTGATCCACGGCAGCGCGAGATCGACCTGCGGCGTGACGCACAACTGGCCACCCTCGGCATTCTGGTCGTCCGTTTCGCCCATCGGCGGCTCGTGCGCGAGCCGGAGGCGGTACGTCGGGAAACCCTCGCCATCCTCGCCAGCCGCCGACCCCACCAATCAGCAGGACGACACACCGGACTCTCGCCTCGGTGACGAGTGACCCCGGTCAGCACGGATCGCACCTCGAACACGTCCGCGCGAAGCGGCTACCGAGGCAGGGCGAAGGCCGGCGAGTTGGACGTAGACCTCACGTTTGGCGATGGCGTTGCCGCGCCCGTCGATGACGTACCCGGTCAGCCAGATCCAGCCGTCGTACGCGTGGCGCTCGCTGACCGAGACGACGCGCAGGGTCAGCGCCCGACCACCGGCGAACTGCACCGAGGCGCGACCGTCGATCCGGAGCAGGTCGCCAGGGGTGGGGCGCGCGGTCACCAGCGGCCCTGGTTCGGTGGTCTGCAGAGCCGGGCGTGCATCGACTGCCAGTCGCGCAAGGCCCGTTTGAGTCGCTCGTTCTCCTGGGCGACCGTACGGAACTGCCGGTGCAGCTCGGCCAACTCGTCGGCGACCGTGTCCTGGAACTCGCGTACCTGATCGGGGTCGACCCCACGGCGGCGCGGATCGAATGTGCGGGTGCGTACCTCGTGCGGGGTCAACCTGGTCGGGTGGCCGGTCCCGAGTGGCCGGCCACCTCGATACACCTGAGCCACGTGGATCCTCCGTATCAGGCCCGCGAAGGTGCGGTGCCGCTGAAAGGGCGGGCCGTGCGTGGCCGGCGTCCGCACGGCCCGCCCGCTCGGCCGCCGCAGCCCAGTTCGGCGGTACGACGACAGAGCCGCTTGTATGGGTCAGGGCGGGCACGAGCACCCGCCCCGACCAGGGTGATGAGCCGAACTCGTTGCCACGCGAGGAACGGCTCGGAGCCAACATAACCAGGGAACATATGGAAGTCAAAGGACGTTGTGTAGGTGTTTGAGCTGTGATCGAATTCGGGTTGCCACGCGAGGAGTGACATGCCCGAATCAGCCGAGTACCTCCGCATTGCGCAAGATGTGATCAACGATGTCAGGTCCGGGAGGCTCAAGCCCGGCGACCGGTTGCCTTCGCTCGCGCAGACCCGTGCCGACTATGGCGTCAGCTACGGCACCGTGCAGTTGGCCTACGTTCGGCTCGAAGCCCTGCGGGTGATTCGGCGGCAGCAGGGCAAGGGTGTCTTCGTGACCGATCCGAAGACCTGGATGCGGGAGCCCTGACTTCGAGGTCCGCGACACCGACCGTTCGGGGGTAGCGGGTAGATCAAGTCCGATGCATGCTGACTGCTGTGAGGGGTTTCGTCGGCGTGACGGACGAGAAGTGGTACCGGTTCCTGGCTGAGCGTCCTGGCCTCAACGAGGTCAACTTCTGGCGACCCTCCGGCGGTGCTTTCCGTGCTCTAACGCCGGGCGAGCCCTTCTTCTTCAAGGCGCACTACCCGCTGAACAGGATAGTCGGAGGTGGCTTCTTCAGCGGGTTCACTCGGCTGAAGATCTCCGAGGCGTGGGAGTTGTTCGGTGAGGCGAACGGTGTGGCCAGCCTCGACGAGATGCGTCGTAGTGTCGGGCGCTATCGCAAGCAGGCGATCGCCCGCGATGAGGACCCGGTCATCGGCTGCATCTTCGTTCGTGACGTCTCATTTTTTCCCGACGACTCGACTGCCGATCCACCCCCGGCATTCGCCTCCAACGTGGTGCAGGGGAAGACGTACGACCTGGCCGACCCTCCGGTGGCGGGATACTTCGAGCTTCTGCTGCATCGTCTGTTGAGCCTGGGCGTTGAGGTGGACTTCAGTGAGCCCTGGCATCGGCCCGGGCCGGTTTACGGTGACCCGCGCCTCGTGCCGCAGCGCCTTGGTCAGCAATCGTTCAAAGCCGTGGTGCTGGGCGCCTACGGACGGCGTTGCGCCATCACCGGCAACAAGGTCCAGCCGGTGTTGCAGGCGGCTCACATCCGGCCGCTCCCGCAGGGCGGGGAGCACCGGATCGACAATGGGCTGCTGCTCAAGTCGGATGTGCACATCCTCTTCGACCGGGGATATCTGGGCGTGGACCCCAAGTTCCGATTGCTGGTCAGCCCTCGACTGCGTAGTGAATTCGGCAATGGAGACCAGTTCTACGCCAAGGCCGGGACTTCCATTGCACTTCCCGAGCGACGGACCGACCGGCCCAACGCCGAGTACCTCGAATGGCACCTGGACACCATCTTCAAAGCAGGGTGATGACGGCTCAGACGGGTCCGGCACGACCGCGATGTCCTCCGCGCTGCGTCTCCGTGACAGGACCTCAGGTGCCGATCGAATACGCCCGTTCGCGTGAGGCGTCGTCGTGGATGCGGGTGGCGAGGTCGAGGGCGGCGCGGATCGGGTCGTCGGCCCAGTGGCTGGCGAACGCGTCGTACAGTCGCCAGCCGGCCCGGGTGAGGGTGCGCTGCCGTTCCAGGTGCGCGGCCACGCCGTCCGGGTGCACGCCGCACAACAAACCGACCGGGCCGTCGTCCCCGACGCACAGGTCGACCCGCCAGCGGCCGACGGGGTAGTCGGGCCGGACGGTCAGTCCGATCCGGGTCAGCTCGACGGCGAGCGCCCCGGTCCAGGGGGCCGGCTCGGCGGCTCCCGCCCCGGTCGTGCCCGGCGGCTCGGCATAGGTCGTGCCCGGCGGCTCGGCATAGGTGGCGTCCAGCGGTTGTTCGGCGTACCGGAGGTAGTCGCCGATGATGCCCTCCGGGGCCTGGAGCGACGTGACCACGGTGAGCTGCTTCCTGGCCCGGGTGACCAGGACGTTGAACAGGTTCGGTTCGGCGACGAACCGGTGTCGTGCCGGCGGGTCGTCGTCGACCAGCCCGAGCGTGGCGATCACCACGTCGGCCTCGCTGCCCTGGAACGCGTGCACCGTTCCGGTACGCAGGCCCAACCGCTCGATCTCGTCGACGTCGTATGCCGACAGCAGCGCCGCCTCCACCGCGTCGGCCTGGGCCCGGAACGGGCTGATCACCGCGATGCCGCCCTGCGGGGGTCGGGCCGCGAGGGCGGCGACCAGGTCGAGCACGGTCGCCACCTCGGCCTGGTTGACACCGTCGATCACCGTGGCGTCGGCGACGGTCACCACGTCGATGGCGTCGGCTCGTTCGTTGCCGGGGTGCCGGGTGACCAGTTCCAGCCGGTCGTCGTAGAACCGGCGGGCGGAGAAGCCGATCAGGTGCGGCGCGCAGCGGTGGTGCTCACCGAGCCAGGTCACGGGTGCGGCACCGGCCGCCACGTCGAAGGCACTGACCCGGCGTACGTCGAGCCGGTCGGCGTAGCGGTCCAGGCCGTGCCGGTGCAGGGTCGCGGTCACGTCGGCGTCCGCGACGAACGAGACGAACCGCAGCTGCCGTGGGTCGCCGGCCACCAGCGCCCGGCGGGCCCGGGCCAGCACCGGAGCGGCCCGCAGTTGATCGATGTGTGCTGCCTCGTCGAGCACCACCAGGTCGAACATGCCGGCCGCCGGGGGCAGCAGATCCTCGACGTCGGCGACCGTGCCCACCCACAGGGGCAGCGCGCGGACCAGCGCGTCGGCGGCCAGCGTGGCGAGCAGCTCCCGACGGCGGTTGCGTCCGGCTCGCAGGGCGGTACCCAGACCGCTGGCAGCGCGCCGGGCGTCCCCGGTCCACCGGCGTGCGCTGGCGGTCTGGTTCCGCAGCGCCGTGCCGACCGCCTGGGCGAGCGCGACGTCCGCCTCGGCCAGCGCCCGCCAGGCGGTGGTCAGGTTCGTGCCGCCGCTGGTGGACAGTCGGGCGGCGGCACGTACGGCGTGCGCGGCATTCACGGCCGCCCGTAGCTGGGACACGGGTACGGCGGGGCCGGCGCCGGTGAGCCGGTGGAGTCGATGGGTGGCGCGGGACCGACGCCACCGCGACCACCAGCCGTCGCCACCCCGGCTCGCGGCGTGCAGGGCGGCGCGGATCGCGGTGAGGTCGGTGTCCGGCCCGAACACCGCCGGGGCGTCGTGCCTCAGGGCGGGCAGGAGTGGTTGCCAGTCGGGCAGGGTGGCGGCGAGGCGTTCCTGTTCCAGCGCGGCGGCGATGCCGGCCCGGACGCCGGTGAACCGCTCATGGGCGGCCGACACGGCACTGGTGTCTTGGCGCAGCTGTGCGTCGTCCACGCCGACGGCGACGCCACCGGCTAGTTCGGTGGCAATGGTTCCGCGCCGCTCGGCGTCGCCGAAGAGCACCGGCGGCGGGCCCGGGTGCCGGCGCAACAGTTCTCCCAGCACCTCGGCGGCGTGGGTCGACTGCGTCGCCACCAGCACCGACCCGCCGCGAGCCACGGTGTCCAGGGCGGCGGCGACCAGGGCGTGACTCT
The DNA here is from genome assembly GCF_027497175.1 of Verrucosispora sp. WMMD573. NCBI lineage: Bacteria > Bacillati > Actinomycetota > Actinomycetes > Micromonosporales > Micromonosporaceae > Micromonospora > Verrucosispora sp. WMMD573. The sequence goes on from NZ_CP114901.1 coordinate 4,092,004, forward strand.
TGCCGTTGCCCGGCGCGCCGGAGACCACCACCACGGGTGCCGTCCTGGTCCGCCGGATCACGTCCCGCTGCGCGGCGTTCAGCGGCAGAGGCGACAGCACCTCGTCCTCGTCGCTGGGGCCGGCTCCGGTCGGCTCCGGGGCGTCGTCGGTGCCGAGGTAGAGCCGGCTCAGGGCGGTGTCCGCCAACCCGGGGCGACTCGCCCAGCTCAACAGGGTGTCGCGGAGGCGGCCGGCGAACACGTCACGGGTCACGAAGAGCGCTGCCGCGGCGACCCCGGTGACGTCGTGGCCGACGCCGCGCGGCGATCGCGCCCGGACCGTGGTCACCTTCACGCCTGCGGCCTCGGCCGCCGCGGTGATCCAGGCGGTGGTGCCGGGGGCCGTCAGCCAGCCGGGCCCGGCCAGCCCCGGCGCGGCCTCCAGCCGGGCCGCGAGTTCCCGGTCCTCGATGAGCGGGGTCAGTTCGAGGTCGCCGGCCGGCACGACCCGGTAATCGCGCCGGCCGCGTTGCAGGCGTACCGGCTGGGCCAGCAGCGGCAGTCGGATTCGTCGCCGCGCACCGTCCAGGTCGGCTGTGCCGACGAGAAAGGCCAGCCCGAGGCGGAGGATCCGTTCGTCGCGGTGCAGGGCGTCCAGCGCGGCGAGCCGGTCCAGTCGCGCGCTGCGGGGGCCCCGGTGCGGTTCCGGCAGCCAGACCAGCGGTCGACCGGTTCCGGCCACGTCGAGGATCCGCTCGGCACCGGCCGGAGCCAGGTCGGCGAGCGCGGTGAGGATGGTCGCCACGTGCATCGCCCGCAGATTCTGCCGTACGCGATCACGGTCGTGCTCCGGTCGGTGGACGCGGCCGGGCACCGAGGATCCGGGGCCGTCGCGCTCCGGCCTCTGGCCGGGTCGCGCGGCGGGGCCGAGGTATTGGTGTGCCCCCTTTGCTCTGCTTCAACTGACGCAACGGATTCACCCCGAAACCGGTGCGTCAGTTGAAGCAGAGCAAAGGGGGCGGGAGAACAGTGGCGGGAGCCGCCGGGTGTCGACGACTCCCACCGGGTCGGTTCTAGCTGGCGTACGTCTCGAACTCGGCGACTCGTGGGGTGCCGGTCGAGCTGGTGATGTCGAAGGTGATCTTGCGCAGGGACGTCGCCCCGAAGCTGATGACGCCCGCGCCGGTGCCGGTGGCCAGCACCGCGCCGGTGTCGTGGTTGAGCACCCGCCAGTTACGGATGGTGCCGACGGAGCCGGCCGCCTCCCGAATGTTGATCTTCGACACGGTGGTGGCGGAGCCCCACTTGATCGAGATCTGGCCGGTGGTGCCGCTCGGCGACCAGGCGGTGTTCATGTTGCCGTCGCGTACGTCGCCGTAGCTGGTGCCGCTGGCCTTGCTGGAGCCGTCGGAGCCGGCGCCGATGCTCAGGTTGGTGCCGCTGGGCTGGCTCGGCGTCGGCGTCGGGTTGCTGGTCGGGGGCGGGGTGGTGGTGGTCGGGCCCGGCGTCGGGCTGGTCGGCCCGGCGGTCGGGCTCTGCGGCGTGCAGTTGCCGTTGGAGGTACGGATGCCCTTGTTCGCGCCGGCGGTCTGGCTGACGACGCTCGGCACGCAACTGGCCGAGTCGAGCCGGTACGAGTACGGGATGCTGACGCTGGTGTTGGAGGTCGGGTTGGGGCCGGCCGGGTTGGTGTCGCCGCTGCGCGAGGACCAGGTCACGTTGTCGAAGATGTTGCCGCTGACCTGCCAGTAGCCGGCCTCGTCGGTGTAGAAGGTGCCCAGCACGTCCTTGGAGTTCTGGAAGTAGTTGTTGTCCACCTTGGCGCGTGCCCCGGCCCGGGAGTTGATGCCCGACTCGTTGAGGCGTACGTAGTGGTTGTTGTAGATGTGGGCGATGCCGCCGCGCAGCAGCGGCGTACGGGAGTCGATGTTCTCGTACAGGTTGTGGTGGAACGTGACGTAGCCGTTGGACCTGTCGCTCTCGCTGGAGCCGATCAGGCCGCCCCGGCCGGAGTTGCGCAGGATGCTGTAGGACAGCGTCACGTACTGGGTGTTGTTCTTCATGTCGAACAGCCCGTCGAAGCCCTCCGACTCGCCACCGGATGCCTCCAGGGTGACGTGGTCGACCCAGACGTTGCGGACGTCGGCCTCCATGCCGATGGCGTCGCCGCCGTTGGAGGTGGGTGAGCCCGACTTCTTGACGTTCCGGACGGTCACGTTCTGGATGATGATGTTGCTGGCCTCGCGGATGTGGATGCCGATCTGGTCGAAGACCGCGCCGTTGCCGACCCCGAGGATCGTGACGTTGCTGATCTGCTTGAGTTCGATCACGTCGGCGGCCGTGTTGCAGCTCGAACCGGACACCTTCGTGGTGTTGCCGTGGTTGATGGTCCCCTCGACCTGGATGGTGATCGGGGTGCTGCTGCTGGCCCGGTTGCACAGGGCCGCGTGGATCTGGGTGCCGCTGGTGGCGCGCACGGTCTGCCCGCCCGCGCCGCCGGTGGTGCCACCGTTGCCGGTCGCGAAGCCGGTGGCGCTGCCGACCGCGGCCGACGCCTGCGGCGTCGTCAGAGCCACGCAGACCGCGGCTCCCGTGGCGGTGGCGGCCAGTCCTGCGAGGAGGCGGAGTGTGACTGGTCGTCTCATCCTCGTCTCACCTTTCCTGGTTGGTGGTGGTGGAGTGGGGGTTACAGGGGTAGGCGCTCGGCGCCGGCGAGCGGGCCGACCACGAGCGGCACCAGCGGGGCCGGCAGTACCGGTCCGTGCCGCAGCGTCGGCGTCCAGCCGGCATCGGGACTCAGGGCGGGGTCGTGTGCGGCGTTGTACGCGGCCACCAGGTCCACCGGGCGGGACGGCGCACCGGCGGACTTGATCCAGTTGCCCCGGGCGGTGATCGCGGTGCCGCCCCAGTCGTAGAGCAGATCGGCGGCGCTGACGTCGGCACCGAGGGTGAAGTGGTTGCTCTCGGCGTGCACGGCGGACTGGACGCCGACGCCGATGGCGTACTCGAAGCCGTCACCGCCGAGCCGGTAGGCGTTGTTGTAGACGTCGACCTGGCCGAAGCGGACCCGGGGCAACCGCTGGAGCGCACCGTCGAACAGGTTGTGGTGCAGGGTCACGTTGAGCCGTCCGACGTCCGGGCCGACGGTGTTGGACGAGCCGATCAGCATCACCTTGTCGCGCCCGGAGAAGCGGTTCCAGGAGGCGGTGACCAGGCTGGCGGTGTGGGTGATGTCCAGCGCGCCGTCGTGCACCTGGTAGGGCCGTCCGAAGTAGACGGGCTGGGCGCTGTCCGGGTTGTCGCCGTCGGTGAAGGTGTTGTGGTCGATCCAGACGTTCTCGCTGCGGCGCACCGAGACCAGGTCGTACTGCGAGTTCCAGTTGCCGGCCTCGCCGTCGGTGGGGGACCAGGCGGGGAAGCAGTCCCGGGCGTCGTCGAAGGTGATGTTGCGGACGATCACGTTCGACGCCCGGTCGATCATCAGCGTCAGCCCGGTCAGGCGTGCTCCCCGCAGTCCGATGATTGTGGTGTTCGGGCCGACGTTGATCTGGGTCTGGCTGGTCTGGTTGGTCACCGATCGTCGCCGGGCCTCCTCCAGCGGCCCGCTCGGCGTCACCCGGCCCCACACCGCCGGGTCGTACGCGGCCAGATACCCCTCCAGCGAGTACTCGGGATCGGCCAGGTCGGTGCAGTCGAGCAGGCGACCGTCGGTGTCTTCGAAGCCGTCGATGCCGCCCCTGACGTACACGATCTTGGAGGTGGCGTTCGTCGCGTTCGTGGCGTTGTCGCCGCCGAGCGCGGCGACCAGCTCGGCGCGGCTGCTCACCACGTGGATCTGATCGGCTCCGGCGGCGGCGCCTCCGGTGGTGCCGGGCCCGGCGGCGGCCCAGCCGTCGCCGGCCGGGAGAGCCTGCCGGCCGAGCTGCCGGGCAAACGGGGACAGTGATGTCCTGGCGTCCCGGTCGCTGCCGGAGGGCGCGACCGCGTCGTTCGACGGCTGTGCCACGGCGGCGGTGGGGAGGACGGTCAGGGCGATAATCGTCGATGCCGCGGCGGCGGCAAGTCTGCGCATCGGCTCGTTCCGTTTCCTTCGTCGTTGTTTCTTATTAATGACGAAGGTTACGGTCGCGTTTTCACAACGGTCAATATTAATGATGTGCAGATTTGTTGCAGTCAATTCTGTCGAATGGCATCGCCCCGACTCTTTCTGGTCGGGAAACCGCTGTTCACCGCGTTGTGTCGGATCCTGTGCGGACCAGGAAGTTGCAGTTTGTTGCGGCGATGCCTCCTATTCTTGCCGAGCGAGTTCCGTTCGCCAAGGCGCTATCGCCCACGGCACGCCGAGTTCCGACGGTAGTCGGCCCTCGTCAGCCACCCGACGTAACACCTCGTTGACGCCGCGCACCCGCAGCACCCGCTGCGCGCCGGCACCGACGGCGTCCACCAGCGCACCATCGAGCAGCGCCGGCTCGGGTGCCGCCTGCAGGGCGGTCAGGACGGCGGTGAACGGCGCGGTCCGGGCCAGCGGCGCGATCAGCGGCACCCGTGGATCAGCCCGGTGGGCCAACAGGTTCTCCAGCAGCCCGCACCGGCCGGGCACGTGCCGGGCAGCGGCCTCGCCGGGCAGCGACAGCCGGTCGGTCGGGTACTCCAGCACCGCTCGCCCGGCGTCGCCGGTGACCATCACCTCGCCGGCGATGAAGTCCTCGCCGGCGAGGGTCACCGCGGCCACGATCGGCGGACCGTGCCGATGCCGCACCCGCAGCGCTGCGGTGTCGTCCACCTCGATCGGCCGCACCCGGTAGCGTTCCACCTCGATGCTGACCGGCTCCACCGGCCGACCGCCGAGTACCTCGGCGACCGCCAGGCACTGCATCACCGCGTGCGCGAGCGGGTTGGCCAACGCGCCGTCGAGCACCGGCCGCCCGTCGAGCAGCCGTCGCCCGGCCCAGGGCGCACGGGCGTAGTAAGCGTCCGGACGTTGCCACGCGGCCACCGTGGCGACGCCGCTGACCGTGCCCAGCCGCCCGGCCGACACCGCATCCGTCAACGCGCGGAGTGCCGCCGAGCCGAGCGCCTGAAACCCGACCTGGACGGTCCGACCGGTGGTGGCCACCGCCCCGGACAGTTCCTCGTGCTCCGCGGTGGACAGCACCGGCGGTTTCTCCAGCAGCACGTCCGCCCCGGCGGTCACCGCGTCCCGGGCGATCCGCAGATGGGTGTGCGGTGGGGTGCAGATGACCACCACGTCCGGCGTGACGTCGGCGAGCATCGCCCGGTGATCGGCGAAGACCGGGACCCCGGCCGGCTCCGGTGCCGCCGGCTCCGGCTCGATCGGCCGCGTGTCGACCAGCGCGACCAGGCGTACCCGGCCGGCATCGTGCAGCGCCCCGATGACGCGGCGATGCCAGCGCCCGTGCCCGTTCGCCCCCACCAGCGCCACCCGGGGGCTCGTCACACCGCACCGGCCAGGGTGGCGCGCACACCGTGCTGGTGCAGGTCGGCGAGCCAGGCGACCACGTCGGCGCGGACCTGCGCGTCGGCGGCCACCTCGGGCGGGACGACCTCGTCGAGGCCGAGCACGGCATCCACCGCCCCCGACGGGGTCTGCGGCGCGGCGGCCAGCGCCGCGTGGATCCGCTCGGCCAGCGGGTCGTCCAGCGGCAGGGCGCGACCGTCGTCGGCGCTGCCCTGGACGAACCGGATCCAGGCGGCGACGACCAGCGCCGCCCAGCGGGCCGGCCGCCCGGCCGCGCGCAGGTCGGCGACCGTGTGCAGGATGCGTTGCGGCAGTTTCTGCGACCCGTCCATCGCCACCTGGAGAGTGCGGTGCCGGATCGCCGGGTTACCGAAGCGTTCCAGCACCTGCTCGCCGTAGCCGACCACGTTGACCCCGTCAGGTGGAGCGAAGCTGGCGGCCACGTCCTCGGCGATCAGCCGTCGCAGCACCGTGTCCAGGTGCGGCAGCGTGAGAGCCTCCGCGATCATCTCGCAGCCGGCGAGCGCGCCGAGATACGCGGTCGCCGAGTGCACGCCGTTGAGGGCGCGCAACTTCAGCCGCTCCCACGGCCCCGCGTCCGCGCAGAGCACCGCCCCGGCGCGCTCCCACGCCGGTCGGCCGCCGGGGAAGTCGTCCTCGATGACCCATTGGGTGTACGGCTCGGCCGCCACCGCCGCGAGATCCTCGACGCCGAGCGCCCGCTCGGCCGCGGCGAGGGTCTCCGGGGTGCTGGCGGGGACGATCCGGTCCACCATGGTGCCGGGGAAACCTACCTGCGCCTCGACCCAGTCGAGCACCTGTCGCGGTGTGCCGGCGTACGCCAGTGACTGGGTCACCAGTCCGCGCAGCCGGCGGCCGTTGGCGGGCAGGTTGTCGCAGCTGACCAGGGCGATCGGCCCGGCGTCGGCGGCGGCGCGGGCCCGCAGCCCGCGCACCAGCAGCCCCGGCACGGTGGCCGGCGGCCGGTCGGTGGTCAGGTCGGCGACCAGGTCGGCGTCGGGACGCAGCGTGCCGGCGGCCGGGTCGAGTTGGTACGCCTTCTCGGTCACCGTCAGGGTGACCACCCGGATCGACGGGTCGGCCAGCAGGGCCACCACCGCCTGCGGGTCGGCGGCGGCCAGTCGCACCCCGGCCAGTGATCCGACCACGCGGGTGTGCTGGTCGGTGGCGGAGAGCGTGCTGACGCTGAAGAGGTTGTCCTGGGCGGCCAGGGTCGCCACCACCGCCGCGTTGCGGGGGGCCACGCCGATGATACCCCAGTCGCCACCGGCCAGGCCGATCGCCTGCTCGGTGTAGACGGCCTGGTGGGCGCGGTGGAAGGCGCCGAGCCCGAGGTGCACCACGCCGGCCGGCACGGTGCCTGGGCGGACCAGCGGACGGGCCTCGGCGGGCAACCGGCGGACCGCGCCCAGCCCGAGCCGGGACGCGCCCACGGTCACCGCCATGCCGGGCCATCCGGAAAGCGGAAGGTGGCGATCGACTCGGGGTGCATGGTGGCGCTGTAACCGGCAGCGGCAGGCAGCAGGTAGCGCCCGTCGCGGGTGCGTACCGGGTCGACGAAGTGCTCGTGCAGGTGGTCGACGTACTCCACCATCCGTCCCTCCAGACTGGCGCCCACCCGCAGGTAGTCGAAGATCGCCAGGTGCTGCACGTACTCGCAGAGGCCGACACCACCGGCGTGCGGGCAGATCGGCACCCCGAACTTCGCCGCCATCAGGATCTCGGCGAGCACCTCGTTGACCCCGCCGACCCGACAGGCGTCGATCTGCATCACGCCGATCGCCTCGGCCTGCAACAGCTGCTTGAAGATGACCTTGTTGGCGGCCACCTCGCCGGTGGCGACCCGGCACCGCCCACCGGTCAACTCGTCCATCGCCCGGGCGATCCGGGCGTGGCCGAGGATGTCGTCGGCGTGCGTCGGCTCCTCGATCCAGTACGGGTCGACCTCGGCCAGCGCCGTCATGTTGGTGATCGCCTCGTCGACGTCCCAGACCTGGTTGGCGTCCATCATCAGCAGCGCGTCCGGGCCGATCTCCGACCGGATGATCCGGGCCCGCCGCAGGTCGTCGGCGGGCGGCCCGCCGACCTTCATCTTCATCGCCCGCCACCCCTGCGCGTACGCCTCCCGGGTCAGCGCGCGGACCTTGTCGTCGGGGTAGCCCAGCCAGCCCACCGAGGTGGTGTACGAGGGGAAACCGTCCCGCTCCAGCAGCGCCAGCCGCTCGGCGAGCCCGTCGCGCCCCTTGTCCAGGATGGCGGCGGCCTCGTCGGCGGTGAGCGCGTCGGTGATGTGCCTGAAGTCGACATTGGCCACCAACTCGTCGGTGGGCAGTTCGGCCAGGTAGCGCCACATCGGCTTGCCGGCCAGCTTGGCCCGCAGGTCCCACACCGCGTTGACCAGCGCGCCGGTGGCCATGTGGATGACCCCCTTCTCCGGGCCGAGCCAGCGCAACTGCACGTCGGCGACGAGTGAGCGCCAGAACGCCACCGGCTCGGCGGTGATCTCCGCGAGGCTACGTCCCCGTACGTGATGGGCCAGGGCGTCGACGGCGGCACAGGTGATTTCGTTGCCACGGCCGTTGGTGAAGGTGAATCCGGCGCCGGTCGGCCCGTCGTCGGTGCTCAACTCCACATAGGTTGCCGAGTAGTCGCCGCGGTTGATCGCGTCGGAGCCGTCGCCGCTGGCGGCGGTGGGGAACCGTACGTCGTGCACGGTCACCTCGGTGATGCTGGTCATGATCCCTCTCCGAACTTGAAGACCCGCTTCGGCAGCCGGTACGCCAGGTCGACGATGGTCTCGGCGGCCTCGTCCATGGGCAGCCGGTGCTCGGCGACCAGCCGGGCCAGGAAGCCGGCGTCGACGCGGCGCGCCACGTCGTGACGGACCGGGATGGAACAGAACGCCCGGGTGTCGTCGACGAACCCGGCGGTGTTGTAGAAGCCGGCGGTTTCGGTCACCGACTCACGGAAGCGGCGCAGCACCTCGGGGGAGTCCAGGAACCACCAGGGGGCACCGAGCAGCAGCGCGGCGTACCCGCCCGCGAGGGGCGCCAACTCCCGGGTGAAGGTGTCCTCGTCGAGGGTGTAGAGCACCACCCGAAGGCGGGGGTCGTTGCCGTACGCGTCCAGCAGCGGGGCGAGGGCGTGCACGTACTCGGTGACCTGTGGGATGTCGCCACCCACGTCGCGGCCGTGCCGGGCGTGCAGCCACCGGTTGTGGTTGCGCACCGCACCCGGGTGCAACTGCATGACCAGGCCGTCGTCGAGCGACATGCGGGCGAACTCCAGCAGCATGTGCGCCCGGAACGCCTCCGCGTCGCCCGGCTCCGCCGCGCCCCGGCGCGCCCGGTCGAACAGCGTCGCGGCGCCGGCACCGAGATCGAGGGTACGGGCGGTGGGGTGGCCGTGGTCGGAGGAGGTGGCGCCGGCGGCGATGAAGGCGGCCCGGCGCGAACGCAGGGCGGCCAGGTAGCCGACGTACGTCCCGGTGTCCTCCCCGGTGATCTCGCCGAGCTGGTCGACGTTGCGCGACCAGCCCTCGAAGTCCAGGTCGACCACGTTGTCGGGGCGGAAGGTGGTGACCACCCGCCCGCCGGGACCGCCCCAGCCGTCGGCGGCGAGCTTGGCGTGCCGGCCAAGGTCGTCCAGGGGCGACTCGGTGGTGGCGAGCACCTCGATGTTGAACCGTTCGAACAGTGCCCGCGGCCGGAAGTCGGGCTCCGCGAGCCGGGCGGCGAGGGCGTCGTACACCTCGTCGGCGGTGCCCGGGGTGAGTCGGGTGTGCACGCCGAACACCTCGGTGAAGGTCTGCTCCAGCCACAGCCGGGACGGGGTGCCCCGGAACAGGTGCCACCCGTCGGCGAAGCGACGCCAGATGCGCCGCCCGTCGGTCTCCACCGGGCTGCCGTCGCGGCTGGGCACCCCCAGCTCGCCAGGGGAGACGCCCTGGCTGAGCAGCATCCGGGTCACGTAGTGGTCCGGCACGATGAGCAGCTGGGACGGGTCGGGGAACGGCTGGTCCTCGGCCAGCAGCGCCGGATCGACGTGTCCGTGCGGGGAGATGATGGGCAACTGCGCCACCAGCGCGTACAGCTCCCGGGCCAGCGCACGTTGGCCCGGCTCGGCGGGGAGGAGCAGGTCGGGTCTGGTCGAGGTGGGCACGGGGAGCGGCTCCTGTGGTCGGTGTCAGTCGAGGGTGAGCAGGTCGGCGACCCGCACGGGTGCGCCGGTTTCGAAGGCCCGGTTGGCGGCCAGGCCGGTGAGCAGGGCCAGCGCCCCGTCGCGAGCGCTGGCCGCGCGGTGGAGCGGATCGGGTACGCCACCGAACAGCACCTGCGTCATCCGAGCGTCCGCCCCGCCGTGCCCGTGCCGGGTGTAGCCGTCGACCTCGATGCGTTGCGGCGGTGACCAGAAGGGGCGCAAGGTCAGCGTGGCGGCGCCACCCTCGTCGGCGGCCTGGTCGCCGTGCAGCGCGGCGCCCTTGAGCGCACCGGCGGCGGCCGGGCTGACGAACTCGCTCTCGGTGACCTCCAGTTCGAGGCGGCCCCGGCTGCCGTTGACCATCACCCGGTAACCCTCCCAGGGCGCGTACGCCGTGAGGTGGTAGGTCATGGTCGCCCCGGTGGAGTAGGTGGCCAGCACCGCCATGTCGTCCTCGATGCTGACTCCGGGGGCGAAGACGTTCTGGTCCCGGTGGTAGCCGTCCTCGGCCTCGGCGTCGAGGTACAACTCGCGCAGTCGGGGGTGCTCGGCCAGCCGCAACGCGAACGGGTCGTCGTCGGCGGCCGGCGACGCGTGCGCCCGGTCGTAGTCGCGGGCGTAGCCGTGCCGGCGGCCGGCGTCACCGTAGAAGAACAGCCGGCCGGCGGCGTACACCTGCACGGGTGTGGCGTCCAGCCACCAGTTGACCAGGTCGAAGTGGTGGCTGGCCTTGTGCACCATCAGGCCGCCGGAGCTGGCCTTGTCGCGGTGCCAGCGGCGGAAGTAGTCGGCGCCGTGGCGCACGTCGAGCAGCCATTCGAAGTGCACCGAGCCGATCTCGCCCACCGCCCCGTCGGCCAGCAGCCGGCGCAGTTGCTCGTGCAGCGGGTTGTAGCGGTAGTTGAAGGCCACCGTCACCCGCCGGCCGGTGCGGCGTACCGCGTCGAGAATGCGCTGGCAGCGCGGCGCGTCGGTGGTCATCGGTTTCTCGGTGACCACGTCGCAGCCCGCCTCCAGAGCAGCCACCACGTACTCGTCGTGGGTGACGTCCACGGAGGTCACCAACACCACGTCGACGTGCTCCTTGGCCAGCATCGCGGCGAAGTCGCCCGCGTGGTAGGTCGGCACGGGCCGGTGGCCCAGCTCACCGAGCCACCGGTTGTGGGCGTCCATCCGGGCCTGGTTGACGTCGGCGAAGGCGACCAGCTCGACGGTGTCGGCGTGGTCGCGCACCAGTGCCCGGACGAACATCTCGGCGCGGGCGCCGGTGCCGACCACGGCGTACCGGGCCCGCCTGCCGGATTGCGGTGACACGGACCGACCCTCCTCGATCTCTCTGCAAACCTTTGCACTGAAGTAACCACGGTCGATCGGCTCGCGTCAACGAGGGCGCGAAAATCGGCGGCATTTGCCCCGTTAGGTGGGCTTAACAGGGCATGATGTGTGGCCCACCGAAACACAGCTGTAACCATCCACCGTTGACACTGGCGCAACCGTTTGCATTAATTGGCGGCACCCGTGACCGCCGACACATCGACGAAGGGAGCCTGGATGCCAGTCACCATCAGGGACGTCGCCCGGGCCTCCGGCGTGCACATCTCCACCGTCTCCCGCACCTTTTCGGCACCCCACCTGGTCAATCCGGAGACCCGGGTACGGGTGCTCGCGTGCGCCGAGGATCTGGGCTATCGGCCCAACCGCGCCGCCCGCGCACTCATTACCGGCCGTACCCACAACATCGGGCTGATCATCGCCGACATCGCCAACCCCTTCTTCCCGCCACTGATCAAGGCGGCGGAGAGCCAGGCCCGCCACCGCGACTACCACGTCTTCGTGGCCGACACCAACGAGGACGCCGCCGCCGAGGAGGAACTGGTCCACGCCCTGGCCAAGCAGGTCGACGGGGTGCTGCTGTGCAGCCCCCGGATGAGCAACAGCCTGATCGAGCAGCTCAGTCGGGAGGTGCCGCTGGTGGTGGTGAACCGACAGCTGGCCGGGCTGCCGTGCGTGCTGATGGATGTCGGGCAGGGCGCGCGTTCGGCCATCGAGCACCTCGCCGGGCTGGGGCACCGGGAAATGGCACTGCTGGGCGGTCCACGTGGTTCGTGGACCAGCCGGGAGATCCGGCGCGCCGCCAGCGCCGCCGCCCGGGCCGCGGGAGCGGAGCTGACCGTGCTCGGTCCCAACCCGCCCACCGAGACCGGCGGTCTCGCCCAGGCGGAGCAGGTCCGCCGGGCCGGCGTCACCGCCGTGCTCGCCTACAACGACCTGATGGCGATCGGGCTTCTCGAAGGGCTCGACGCACTCGGGGTGCGGGTGCCACAGGAGGTGAGTGTCGTCGGTGTCGACGACATCTCCCTGAGCCGACTCACCCGCCCCAAGCTGACGACGGTGGCCACGCCAACCGCGGCCGCCGGCCGGACGGCCGTCGACATGTTGCTGCAACAGGACACCGATTTCCCGCGCACCGCGCGGGGCGGCGGTGCCACCGTGGCAGTCGGCGTCCGTCGCACCACCGCACAGGTAATGCTCCAGACCGAGTTGGTCATCCGCGACTCCACCGCGCCGGGCCCCTACGCCGGCCGGGAACGTCCCGGAACCGCTGCCGCTGGCCCGGGTCCGCATCGCCGTGCGGACCCGGGCAACCCGGTCGTGGCCGCCGGTGACGTGGTCGCCTCCTAACGCCAAGGAGTGAGCGCACATGCACCCCGCAACGCACCCCACCGCCAGCGCGCCTGACGGGCGCACCTACCGTACCCCCCTGCTGCGCCGCCGGCTGTTGCGCGGCCTGCTCGCCGCGGTCGTGGCCCTGCCGCTGGTCGGCGCGGCCGCGGCCTGCGGCGACGACGCCGGGTCCGACGGCAAGACCACCATCTCGATCTTCTGGTGGGGCGGCGAGGCCCGGGCCCAGCTCACCGAGCAGGCGCTGGACCTCTACACCCAGAAGAACCCGGACGTCGTCTTTGAGAAGGTCTGGCAGGCCAACCAGGGCTACTTCGACAAGCTGGCCACCCTGACCGCCGGCGGCAACCCGCCGGACATCTTCCAGATCGATGACAACTTCCTCACCGAGTACGCGGCCCGCAACGCGACCCTGGACCTCAAGCCGTATCAGGAATCCGGTGACCTGGACACCTCCAAGTTCCCGCCCAGCCTCCTCCAGTACGGCGTGGTCGACGGCAAGCTCGCCGGCCTGGCCGCCGGGGAGAACACCCAGGGACTGGTCTACAACAAGACGCTTGTGACCAAGAACGGCCTGCCCGAGCCGACCACCGGGATGAGCTGGGAGGAGCACATCGACTGGGCCGAGCAGGTCAGCAAGAAGACCGGTGTGCCCGGTACCCAGGACCCCAGCGCCGACTACAAGGCGTTCTGGGTGTGGCTGCGTCAGCAGGGCAAGGACCTATACTCCGGCAGCGACCTCGGCTTCACCGTCGATGACGTGACCAAGTGGTTCGAGCTGTGGAAGGGTGCCCGAGACCGGGGAGCCACCCCGACCCCCGACGTCATCCACGAGGGCAACGCCACCGACATCACCAAGCAACTCGTGGTCACCGGCAAGTCGGCGACCTCCTGGGTCTGGGTCAACCAGATGCCGGAACTGAAGAAGAACACCTCCGACGAACTCGGTGTCATCGCCTACCCGGGTGACCCCGCCGGCCAGTGGGCCCGTGCCTCGATGTACTGGTCGGTCTTCCGGGGCAGCAAGAACGCCGACATCGCCGTCGATGTGATCAACTTCCTGGCGAACGACCCCGAGGCGGTCAAGCTGCTCGGCACCGACCGGGGCCTGCCCTCCAACCTGGACCTGCGCCGGGTGGTCAGCGACGACACCACCGACGAGGCGATGAAGCAGTCCATCGCGGTGGAGACCGAGCTGGCCGAGACGTTCGGTGAGGCGCCCCAGGTGCCGATCAAGGGCCACAGCAAGGTCCGGGCCGAGCTGACCAAGGCCGGCGAGAACGCGCAGTACGGTCGGGCGACGCCGGCCGAGGCTGCCGCCCAGTTCGTCGAGGCATGCAAGGCGGCAATCGCCTCCTGACCCGCCGCACCACCCGGAGAGGAGCAGTTCGTGGCGTTGACCACGGCGCCCGACCCGACCCGACGCGGCACCGGATCCGTCCGGCCCGACGCCAACCGGCGCGGGTTCGGACGGATCCGGCACGGTGAAGGTCTGGCCGGTTACGTTTTCCTGTCGCCCTGGCTCATCGGTCTGATGGGCATCACGGCGCTACCCATGCTGTTGTCGCTGTACCTCAGCTTCACCAACTACGACATCCTCACCCCGTTGTCCGAGGTGGAGTGGGTCGGGCTGGCCAACTACGAGCGGATGTTCACGAGCGATCCTTCGTGGTGGCACTCGGTACGGGTCACGCTCAGCTTCGCCCTCATCGCCGTACCGCTGAAACTGGCCGCCGCGCTCGGGGTGGCCCTGCTGCTCAACCGGGCATGGCGCGGCGTCGGGCTGTTCCGCGGCCTGTTCTACCTGCCGTCGCTGCTCGGCGGCAGTGTGGCCCTGGCCATCGTCTGGGTCAACATGTTCAACCGGGACGGTGCGTTCAACTCGTTCCTCGCCCTCTTCGGCATTCAGGGCAAGCCCTGGGTCAACGACCCGGACTGGGCGCTTGAGACGCTCATGGTGCTGGCCATCTGGCAGTTCGGCGCACCCATGGTGATCTTCCTGGCCGGGCTCAAGCAGGTGCCCACGGAGCTGTACGAGGCCGCCGCGGTGGACGGGGCCGGCAAGTTCCGGCAGTTCGTCAACGTGACCCTGCCGATGCTCTCCCCGGTGATCTTCTTCAACCTGGTGCTGGAGACCATCAACGGGTTCCAGGGCTTCACCGCCGCGTTCGTGCTCAGCAACGGCACCGGCGGGCCGGTCGACTCGACCCTGATGTACACGCTCAACCTCTACATCACCGGCTTCACCAACCTGGAGATGGGCTACGCCTCCGCGATGGCCTGGGTGTTCCTGATCGCCATCGCGATCATCACGGTGATCTTCTTCAGCACCGGCCGGTTCTGGGTGCACTACTCCGACGGGGAGGATCGCTGATGGTGGCCGATACCGTCGCCCCGACCGTGGCGACCCGTCCACAACGCCCACGCAGCCGTTCCTGGCTCCGGTTGGTCGTGCTGCTGGTCATCGTCGCGGTCGTGCTCTACCCGCTGTTCTGGATGATCGGCACCTCCGTCAAGTCGCAGGAGGAGATCGTCAACAACATCGGTCTGCTGCCCCGGAACTTCACCCCGGGCAACTACACCGACGGGTGGACCAACTTCGACGTCAGCTTCGCCCGCTTCTTTCTGAACAGTGCCATGGTCAGCCTGCTCACCCTGGTCGGCAACGCGGTGAGCTGCCTGCTGGCCGCGTACGCCTTCGCCCGGCTGAGGTTCCGGCTGCGCGGGCTGTGGTTCGCCGTCATGATCGGCACCCTGCTGCTGCCGGGGCACGTGCTGATCGTGCCGCAGTACATCCTCTTCCGCACCCTCGGCCTGGTAGGCGGGGAGTGGCCATACCTGCCACTGCTCATCCCGCAGTTCCTGGCCACGGAGGCGTTCTTCGTCTTCCTGATGGTGCAGTTCATGCGGGGCATCCCCCGCGAGCTGGACGAGGCGGCGCGGATCGACGGCGCGAACGCGTTCGGCATCTTCCGGCACGTGATCCTGCCGCTGAGCCGTCCGGCTCTGGTCACCACCGCGATCTTCTCGTTCATCTGGACCTGGAACGACTTCTTCCGGCAACTGGTGTTCCTGTCCGAGTTGAGCGACTACACCGTCCCGGTGGCGTTGACCCTGTTCATCGACTCCACCAGCCAGAGCGCCGTCGGGCCGATGTTCGCCATGGCGGTGCTGTCCCTGCTGCCGGTCTTCCTGTTCTTCGTCGCCTTCCAGCGGATGCTCGTCGAGGGGATCAACACCAGTGGACTCAAGGGCTGACGGGCGCGCCGCGCCGGACAGGCCGGGGCGCGACTGGCGGGACACCGTCAGCGACGCCGCCGACCTCGCGCTGCTGGGCATCCTGGCCGTGCTCGCCGCGGTACCGGTGCTGACCGCCGGTGCCGCGGTCGGCACCGCCAGCGCGGCCGTGCACAGCTGGCTCACCACAGGCAGTTGGCCGCCGGCGCGTCTGACGCTGTCGCGTTTCGGCCGGGCGCTGCTGCCGGGGGTGCCTGCGGTTCTGATCGGGTTGGCCGCCGCCGGACTGCTCGTCGCGGACCTGGCCGCGTTGGCCACCGGCCGGGTCCCGGGCGGTACGGTGGCGCTGGTGCTCACCATCGTCGTCGCGGCGGCGCTGCTCGGCTACGCCGCCGCGATAGTGGTCGAGGTGGGGCGCGCCGGTGGCACCGGGTGGCGGTCGGCGGTCACCCGGGCCGCCCGCGCCTGCCTCGACCACCCCGCGCGCTGGGCCGCCCTCGCCGGCACCGCGCTGGTCGTGGTCCTGCTGTCGGTGCTGGTCACCCCGGTGGCGGTGCCGATCCTCGCCGGGTACGCGCTGGCCGCCGTGCACGCCGTCGCCCGCCGCCGGCCGGTCGGTCGGGTGGAGCTGTCGTGAGCGCTGTCGCCGACCCGCAGTTGCTCGTCGCGGGTACGCCGGTCGCCCGGTACGTGCTCGCACCCGACCTGGACGTCCGGCACGGACCCCGGCCGTACCTGCATCCGATCCGGACCCTGGTCGGCACGGTGGTCACCGACGCGCTCCCCGCCGACCACGTGTGGCACCTCGGCGCGTCGCTGGCGGTGCAGGACGTCAACGGCACGAACCTGTGGGGCGGGCGGACGTACGTGCGCGACGTCGGGTACACCTGGCGCGCCGACCACGGCCGGATCGTGCACACCGGATGGGACCGCCGCGAACCGCAGGTGCTGGACCACCACCTGCACTGGTGTGACCCGAGCGGCCGGGTCCTGCTCGCCGAGCGACGTACGCTGGCCGCCTCGGCGGTGCCCGGTCACGGGAGCGCGTGGCGGCTGGAGGTGTCCAGCACCCTGACGGCACCCGTTGACCACGACGTCACGCTGGGCAGCCCGGCCACCAACGGCCGTCCCGGCGGGGCCGGCTACGGCGGATTCTTCTGGCGGGCGGTGGCGGCCGAGCCAGCCGAGGTGTTCACCGCTGAGCTGGACGGCGAGGAGGCGGTCAACGGGTGCACCGAGCCATGGGTGGCGATGACCGGGCGGGCACCGGACGGTGAGGCGTATTCGCTGGTCTTCAGCGGCCTCGGGCCCGGCGATCGATGGTTCGTGCGGACGGCGATGTACCCGGGGGTGTGCGTGGCCTTCGCCTTCGAGCAGACCACCACCATCCCGGCGGGCACGAGCCGGCGCGGCCACTACCGCGTCGTCATCGCCGACGGCACGCTCGATCGGCACACCGCCGCCGTCCTCATCGACTGACCCGCCCACCCACGGCACCGCGACCGATGGCGGTCGAAGCGCTCGCTCCGCCACTCCCGGAGCTCCCGCAACGCTATAGGATCCCGGCAGCGGAGCCACCGGCGGTCGATCAACCGGCGCCCAGGCAGACGAACGCCGCCGCGGTAGCCCGGGCGGTGCCGTCGCCCCCTGCGACAAATGCCTGCTGGGTCTCGGCGAGGGCGTGCGCCGGTCGGGCACCGGCCCGCATCCGCCGGTGCAGGTCCAGCATGAGCGCGGTGGTCGAGTCGGCCGGCACCGGTAGCACCGTGGCGATCAGACACCGGGTGCCCAGGGCCAGCAGCACCGCGGCGAATCCCATCACCTCGTCGCCCGGGCGAATGCCGGTCAGCCCCGACTCGCAGGCGGAGAGGACCACGCAGCCGGGTGGCCGCGCGACACGTTCCCACTCGTACGCGAACAGCGGTCCCCCGGCGAGCTCCAGAGTGGAGAACTGTGGATTGTCCGCGCGGAACGTGCCGTGAGCCGCGATGTGCACCAACCCGGCACCGTCCAGTGCCCGGGTGAGCGCGTCGGCGGTGGCGTCCGCCCCGGTGATCAGTCGGGCTCCCGGCAACACCCGGGCGAGCCGGCGGACCTCGGCCCGCCCGGCCGGTAGCCGCGGGCCGCTGGCCAGGACAGGCGGTCCGACCGCCGCCTCGCGTCGATCCGCGCCGAGCCATACCGTGGCCGACGGGGCGACCGTGACGGCCCGACCAGCACAGGTCGGCAACTCGGCCCAGCCGACGGCATGCAGCTCACCGACCGGAACGATCACCAGGGGCCGGTCGGCCAGACGGCGTCGCACCGGATCGAAGAGCTGACGGTCGAGTACCGCGGCGGCATGTGCGGCACCCGCCTGCGCGGCGGCCGAGTCCCCGGTGGTGATCAGTCGACGTAGCCCGAACCGATGCCATCGGGCCAGCCTCGCCGCCTCGGCGAGCGGGCCGAGGTCGTGCAGGCTGACCCGACCGTCGCGGACCATCACCGCCCGGAGCCGATCGCCGTGCGCCACCAGTTCGACCAGGACGCGCGAGCCGAGCCGCTCGGCCAGGGCGTCCACGGTGGGCGGGGCGACCACCTCGCTCCCGCCGGGCATCCGCCGGGCAAGGTCGCGGATGCGGTGTTCGAGTCGGGCCTGCCGACCGCGCAGGGCACGTACCGGACGGTCGGCCAGCACCGCGTCCTCGATCAGCCCGCTGACCATCCTCAGCTCGGCGAGCGTGGTGACCAGATCGGGGTCATCGGGTGGGAGCGCCGAGCGCATCCGCAGCGTGTTGGCGCGCCACCGTTCCGACCAGGCGAGGACCCGGGCCGGTGCGCCGGCGCGGACGGCGACGTCCAGCCCCTCGGCCGCCAGTTCCTGCCCGTACGCCCCGCTGTGGGCCCGCAGTTCCGTGGCGCCGAGCGAGGTGCGGTGCCGGTCGAGCACGGCCAGTCCGCGCCGGAGGGCACGAGCCGCGCCGGACTCGTCGCCGCTCAACCGGCGCGACAGTGCCAGGGCGTACCAACCCTGAGCCCGTCGGGGAGCGGTGCCCCGGCCCCGCGCCCGGGCGGCCCGCCCGAACAGCTCCATGGCGCGGCCGGTGCGGCCAGTGGCAGCCGCCAGCAGACCGGCGTCGATGCGGGTGATCAGCGCGGGATCCGGCCAGCCGGTGGCGTCGAGCTGGTCGGCGGTCCGGACCATCGCGGTGAACAGGGCCGGCGAACGGGTTCCCCGGCGAAACTCGGCGCGCAGCTCGACGTGCCGGGCGAACGCGGCCCAGGTCCGGCGGCCCTGGCGCCGGAACCGGGTGCGGGCGGCCGCCGCGGCTGCGGTCGCGGTGTCCAGGTCACCGGCGAGCAACGCGGCCCGGGCCTGGGCCAGCAGCGCCTCGGCGAGATCGGAGGCCATCCCACGGCGGCGTAGTTCCCGGATCGCCACGGCGGCGACCTGCACCGCCTCGTCGACCAGGGGCACCGACAGCAGCAACTCGACGCGGTCCAGCAGCAACGCCGGCCGGGGCACCGCCAGTCGCCGGTACTCCTCGCCGATGGCGGCGAAGCAGCGCAGCGCGGCCGCGATGTCACCGCGCCGGCCGGCCGCGATCCCGCCGTTCCAGCGGGCGTCGGCTGCCGCCAGGTCCAGGCCGAGTCCATGGAAGACGGTCGCCGCCCGGGAGAGGTCGTCCGCGCCATCGACGGTGCCCCGGTGGGCGTTGAGCAGGCCCCGGTTGTTCCGGGCCCGTGCCTCCAGCAGCAGGTCACCGTCGCGTTGGGCGATGTCGATGGCGTGGCCGTAGTCGCGAACCGCTTCGTCGTAGCGTCCGCGGTAGTGCAGCACCACCCCGCGCTGCATCCGGGCCCGCCCGGCGTCCGCACCGGTCAGGTGGGGCAGCGCGTCGGTTACGGCCCGCAGCGCCGCCGCGGTACGGCCGGCGTTGGCCAGTACGTAACCGAGACTCATCTGCGCCAGCGCCCGGGTCCGGGCGGTGCCGGCGGTGCGTACCGCCCGTCGCAGGTGACGTAGCGCGCCGGATAGATCGTTGAGTTCCCGCAGGGCCAGGCCGATCGCCCGGTCGGCGGTGGATCGCTCGTCGTCGTCGGCGGTGCTGGCGGCGAGCACCCGCTGGGCGATCGCGATCGCCTCACGCGGACAGCGCTGGACGGTGTCGAGCGCCGCCATGGCGGTCCCGGCACCGGCGTCGGTGCTGTCGGGCATGGACAAAGAGTTCCCCATTCATGAC
This sequence comes from Verrucosispora sp. WMMD573, assembly GCF_027497175.1. NCBI lineage: Bacteria > Bacillati > Actinomycetota > Actinomycetes > Micromonosporales > Micromonosporaceae > Micromonospora > Verrucosispora sp. WMMD573. The sequence continues at coordinate 4,111,825 of NZ_CP114901.1, forward strand.
GGTGCGTCAATGTCGACGGTCTCGTCTCACCGCCCTCGCCGGCGTGGGCTCGTCATTCGATCAATTGACATTCGGCGATTAGTTGGAAGAATCGGGGAGGTCCGGGGGATGTTCGCCGCGTCGACCACCGGTGGCGCGTGCCACTGCCCGGACCGTTCTTGGAGGACCTCGTGCTTCCTGATCACCCCATCGCGTCGCGTCCCGAACCGGGGCTGTCCCGACGGTGGCTTCTTGCGGCGTCCGCCCTGGCTACGGCCGCGGTGTCGCTCGGCGCCGGACTGCGTCCGCCGCCCGCGCGCGGCGACCTCGACGACGACAAGGCCTACCAGCTCGCGTTTGCCGAAGCACTCGACGCCGATCGCGAGGTGCGGCAGCACACCACGTCGGGTCGGGAGATCCTCTACCGACCCCGGCAACTGCTCACCGCGGACGCGGACACCTGGCGGGTCGTCGCCTGGCTGAGAAACGGCGGCCACGCGGTGACCATCGCCGACCGTTTCGCCGGTGTCACCCGGCTGCTGTTCGCCGGGGAGACCGACATTCCCGCAGTGGTGACGAGGCTGCGCGATCCCCGGCAGTGGCCCGGCCAGCCGGTGCCCGCGGTCCAACCGCACCACGTGCTGCTCGGTCTGGGCAACATCATGGGCAATCCGAGCGGACCGCCCAGGACGGTCGCTGCCCTACCGCCACCGGATCTGGCCCGGCTCGGCGAGGGGGCGGGGGTGACGGTCGGCATCTGCGACACCGGCATCTGGCGGCAGGCGGGCGACGTTCACCCGGAGTGGCTCGGTGGCGCCTACCTGCCGGAGTCCGACGACGAGGATCCGCTCTACGTCCACAGCGACGTGCTCGCCCCGCAGGGCGGCCACGGCACGTTCGTCGCCGGGGTGGTCCGGCAGGCCGCGCCGGGCGTGCGCGTCGACCCGGAATCGGCGCTGGGTCCCACCGGCGTCGGTGACGAGGCGATGCTGGTGGCCGCGCTCGGTCGGCTCGCGCCGGAGGTGTCCGTGGTGAATCTCTCGCTGGGCGGTTTCACCCTCGACGACCAGCCGTCGCTGCCGCTGGCCAACGCCGTGGCCGGACTACGGTCGACGACCGCGGTGGTGGCGGCGGCCGGAAACGCCGGCATCAACCGACCTGTCTGGCCGGCCGCGCTGCACCGGGTCCTGTCGGTCGCGGCGGTCGCCGCGACCGACACCGGCCCGGTGCCGGCGACCTACAGCGGCTTCGGAGCGTGGGTTGACGCCTGCGCCCTCGGCCAGCACCACAGCACGTTCGTCGACGGCCGGCTGCCGTTGCCGGGTCGGCCGACCCGGCAGTTCCGCGGGTTCGCCACCTGGGCCGGCACCTCGTTCGCGTCGGCGTACGTCGCGGGTCGGCTCGCCGCACTGATGACCACCGCCGGCCTGACCGCCGAGGCGGCACGGCTGGCGTTGCTCGCGGCGCCGCGCTGGCATCCCGACTACGGTGTCCTCGTCGGATGAGTGCCCAGACGGGAATGTCGTGCTGACCGATCGCAGCGCCACAGACCTGGTGTCCGCCGCGACGCACGGCGACGAGGCGGCCTGGGCCGAGCTGGTGCGCCGGTACACCCCGCTGGTGTACTCGGTGATCCGGTCCCACGACCTGGGTGGCGCCGACGCGGCCGATGTCAACCAGACCGTCTGGCTGCGGCTGGTGGAGCACCTGAATCAGGTACGCGAACCCGAGGCGCTGGCCGCCTGGCTGGCCGTGACGACCCGGCGCGAGTGCTACCGGATGTCCCGCCTCGGCCGGCGTACACAGCCGATGGACCCGTCCGACGGTGCGTTCGAGGCGTACCACGGGACCTGGGCGGACGTCGCGGCGCCGGACGAGGACCTGCTGCGAGCCGAGCGGCGCCAGGCGCTGCGGGAGAGCTTCGCTCAGCTTCCGCCGCGGTGCCAGGAGCTGCTTTCGTTGCTGACCGCCGATCCGCCGCTGACCTACCGGGAGGTCGCCGGCCGGCTGGGCCTACCGGTCGGCAGCATCGGGCCGACCCAGGCCCGCTGCCTGCGCAGGCTGCGCGACTCCCCGGCCCTCGCGTCGTACCTTGAACCGGGCGGGACGACCGGACGGAAGTGGGGTGAACGCGATGGAGCCGTGGCCGCCGGTCGATGACGACCGGTTGCAGGCGGAGCTGGGCGCGGCGCTCTGGGACGCCGGGGGAGTTCCCGAGGAGTACGTAACGGCGGCGCGGGCGGCGTTCGCCTGGCGGACGGTAGACGCCGAACTGACCCTGGCCGAGCTGATCTTCGACTCGGCAAGTGAGGCGGAACCGGCCGGGCTGACCCGGTCGGCGGGCTCCGCGCGCACCCTTTCCTTCCGCGGTGGCCCGGTCGTCGTGGAGATCGAGGTGACCGACGCCGGGATCGTCGGGCAGCTCTCCCCGACCGGCGGCGGTCGGGTCAGCGCCCGCACGAGCAGCGGCATCTACGAGGAGGCCCCGGTCAACGCGGTGGGTCTCTTCTCGCTGGGTGCTCCGCCGCCCGGTCCGATCCAGCTCCGAGCCGACGCGGGCGGACACATGGTGGTCACCGACTGGGTCTGCCTACGCTGACGGGGCCGCGAGCCGTCCGGCCCGCAGCCCCGCCAGGGCGCTGGACTACCGCCTGCCAGCGCTGATCAGATACTGCACGCCACCGAGGTCGGTCCGTCGCTGTCCGCTGTTGTCCGGCCCGAACTGGGTCACGTTGAACGCGATTTCCCGGTCGGACGTGGCCTCGGCCGAGAAGAGCAGCGAGAACTGCACCCGCTCACCGGGGTTGAGCACCAGATTGCCCAGGACGGCCCTGGTGGGCTCCACGATCTCCACCTGGGTCTCTCCGACCGGGCGGACGCCGGTGCCGGCCGCGCCGCCGGCCCGCCAGCGCTCGAAGAGTTCCGGACCGAGGTCGACGACGACACGGCCGCCGATGGGCCGCAGCGGCTCGGCCGCCGCGAAGACCACATCGTTCCTGGAGGGTACGGTAAGCGTGTTGCCGATGGCGAAGGGCCGCACGACCGGGCCCGTGCCCGGGGTCAGCCGGACCGAGTCGACGTTGCGCCACGCGATGTTGTTGTTGTGCCGGGTGTTGGTGTGGATGTCCGGACCCTCGAAGGTCATCGGGTCGGAGTCGGAACTCCAGCGGGCGATGAGGCAGAAGTGACCCGGCCCGGGTACCCCCGTCCACGGGATGGTGACCGTCGTGACGCCCGGGGCGGCGACGACGTTGGCGGCCCCGATCTGGGTCCAGTGGGTCGGCCAGGTCGCACCACCGCCGGGCGTGGTCCGGAAGACCCGGAGCACGCCGCTACCGACACCGGAGCCGTACGGCCCGGGATTGCGCAGCTTGACGAAGACGTAGTTCGTCACCCCCACGATCGGGTTCTGGCTGGTGGCGCACTCGACGGCGGTCGGGCAGACCTTGATGTCGGGGCTGATCCACAGCGGTTCGAGCATGTGCGGCTCGGCCCCGACATCGGCGGCGACATCCTTGATGTAGACGTCGGTGCGGGCCGTCGCGGCCGCCCGCTCCGATGCCGGGAAGGGCGCGGCGGCGGCTGCGGTGACCGCCAGCAGACTGGTCAGCGCCGCTCCCGCGAGGACGACCAGGGCGGCTCTGCGGACACGTCTTCCTGCACTGCTCATGACAGGTCTCTCCTATCGACGGGACTGGGCCGACCGGTACGTTTCCGTACTGTGTCGGCGCGGTTACGTCATTCAGGAGTGGGAAGACGGGCTGGAAATACCGTCGCCGGGCCACTGCGCTGTCAGATGGCGCGACGACCGGCAAAATTCCCGGGTCGGATGGCCCGCGATCTCGGTCAATCAGGCAGCGCCTGGCAGGAGGAGCGGACCACCAGCTCGGTGGGCAGTCGGATGTGGGTGTCGCGTTCGACGCCGGCGATCAGGTCGACCAACAGGCGCAACGCCTCCGCGCCCATCCGTTGCAACGGCTGCATTATTGTCGTCAGAGGCGGGTTGACCAGCGCCGACTCCGGGATGTTGTCGAAGCCGATCACGGACAGGTCGTCGGGGACCGACAGGCCCATGCTCCGGGCGACATCGATCGTGGAGATCGCGGAGAGGTCGTTGCCGGCGAAGACGGCGGTCGGACCGTCGGGCAACGCAAGCAGTTCGGCGGCGGTTTCGGCGGCGCTCTCGATGCGGAACCCGCCGACCCGGACCAGCCGCTCGTCCACCGTCACGCCCGCGTCGGCCATGGCCTGCCGGAAGCCCGCCTCGCGTAGCCGGGACGATTCGAGGTCGGGGCGTCCGCTGATGTGTCCGATGCGGCGGTGGCCGAGGGACAGCAGGTAGTTGGTCGCCAGGACGGCGCCGGCGAAGTTGTCGGAATCGACGGTCGGCAGCCCCGACGGGCCGGTGTGCGGGTCGACGGCCACGACGTGGAAGCCCTGCTTGGTCTCCACCACCGTCGGCGTGACGATCACGGCCCCGTCGATGAGCGTGCCCGACAACCGGGCCAGCGAGCGACGTTCCCAACCGACGGCCGTACCGGCGCCGTCGCCGCCGGAGTACGCCAGCAGTTGGTAGCCGGTGCCGGCGACCTCCACGCTGGCGCCCTTGAGCAGTTCGGTCGAGAACGGCTCGAACTCGGCGACCAGGATGCCCAGCACGTTGGTGCGATGGCTGCGCAGGCTCTGCGCCCCGAGGCTGGCCTCGTAGCCGAGTTGACGGATGACCTGTTGGACCCGCTCCACGGTCGCCTGTGCCACTCCGTAACGGCCGTTCACCACCTTGGAAACGGTCGCCACGGAGACGCCGGCCGTGCGGGCTACGTCCGACATCTTGACACGCTGGGAAAACGCCACGTCGATGATGATAGAGGGCCATCGGGCTGGTTACGGAGACGAGTCGAAAACGTTATCGACACCGATTGACACTGGGTGACCCGACTGAAAAACTCGCTCAGGCCGAGCACCCGACTGACTGGTCGAGGAGACATCGATGGCTATAAAGCGCCGTGCAACCACCTTCCTAGCGCTGTCCATGACAACCGCACTACTCGTCGCCGGCTGTGGCGGTGGCGGCGAGGACGAGGCACCTGCCGAAAGCGAGCTGTACAAGAACCCGGTGACGCTGACCTGGTGGCACAACGCCTCCCAGGACGGTCCCGGAAAGACCTACTGGGAAAAGGTCGCCAAGGACTTCAACGCCCTGCACCCCACGGTCACGATCGAGATCGAGGGCATCGAGACCAACCAACTCCAGCGCACCCGGCTCCCCGCCGCGCTGCTGAGCAACGACCCGCCGGACATCTTCCAGGCATGGGGCGGCGGCGAGATCCGCGAGCAGGTGGAGGCCGACTACCTCAAGGACATCACCGACCAGGTCAAGGACGAGGTTGCCAACATCGGCAGCGCGGTCGAGATCTGGCAGGTGGACGGCAAGCAGTACGGCCTGCCGTACCGGATGGGCATCGAGGGCATCTGGTACAACAAGGACCTGTTCCAGCAGGCCGGCATCACCGCTCCGCCGGCCACCTTCGACGAGCTGAACGACGCGGTCACCAAGCTCAAGGCGATCAACGTCATTCCGATCGCCGTCGGCGCCGGTGACAAGTGGCCCGCCGCGCACTGGTGGTACAACTTCGCCCTGCGTGCCTGCTCGGTGGACACCCTGCGAAAGGCCTCCCTCGAGAACGTCTTCGACGACCAGTGCTTCGTCAAGGCCGGTCAGGACCTGAAGGCCTTCATCGACACCGAGCCGTTCCAGCCCAACTTCATCGCCACGCCGGGTCAGAACGACCCGACCAGCGCCAACGGCCTGCTGGCCAACGGCAAGGCCGCGATGGAGCTGATGGGTGACTGGAACAAGGGCACCCTGGACACCGTCACCGAGGACCAGGAGGCGCTGAACAAGTTCATCGGCTGGTTCCCGGTGCCCGCCATCACCGGTTCCGCCGGTGACCCGAAGGCGGCCCTGGGCGGCGGCGACGGTTTCGCCTGTGCCAAGAACGCGCCGGCCGAGTGCGTCGAGTTCCTCAAGTACATCGTCAGCCCCGAGGTGCAGAAGGGCTACGCCGAGACCGGCACCGGCCTGCCGGTCGCCAAGGGCGCCGAGGACGGCGTCAAGGACCCGGCCCTGAAGTCCATCCTGGAGGCCACCACCAACGCCACCTACGTGCAGCTCTGGCTGGACACGGCGTTCGGTAGCACCGTCGGTAACGCGATGAACGACGCGATCGTCGCCATCTTCGCCGGTAACGGCACCCCTGAGCAGGTTGTCGAGGCCATGAAGGCGGCCGCGCGCAAGTGACCTCGACCAACCCGACCCTGGACCTCGCCGGCGGCGCATCCGCGCCGCCGGCGGGACCTCGGCCTGCCCGGCGCTCGTCCGCTCGGGCCGCCGAGACCCGACGCAAGTGGTACGAGATCATCGGGCTCACGACACCAGCCGTGATCGTCTACGTGATGTTCGTGCTGGTCCCGATGGGCTTCGCCTTCTACTACAGCCTGTTCCGTTGGCGTGGCGTCGGACCGCCCACCGACTATGTCGGCTTCGACAACTACGTCCTGGCCTTCCAGGACCCGATCTTCATCGACGCGCTGCGCAACAACGCGATCATCGTGTTCGGGTCACTGTTGATCCAGGGACCCATCGCGCTGGGCGTTGCCCTGCTGCTCAACCGCAACTTCCGCGGCCGTACGCTGTTCCGCCTGCTGGCGTTCGTGCCGTACGTGCTCGCCGAGGTCACCGTCGGCATCATGTGGAAGCTGCTGCTGTCCGACGCCGGCACGGTGAACGCGACGCTGGAGTCGCTGGGGCTGGGCAGCCTCGTGCAGGCGTGGCTCGCCGATCTCGATATCGTTATCTGGACGATGCTGGCCGTCCTGACCTGGAAGTACGTCGGTTTCGCCATCATCCTTCTGCTGGCCGGTCTGTCGAATGTGCCGCAGGAGCTGAACGAGGCCGCCGCCATCGACGGCGCGAGCTGGTGGCAGATCCAGCGGCACGTGACGCTGCCGCTGTTGGGGCCCACGATCCGGATCTGGATGTTCCTTTCCATGATCGGCTCGTTGCAGGTCTTCGACGTGATCTGGGTGACCTCCGTGCCCGCGGTGCGGTCGCTGGGCGCGTCGGCCACCATGGCGACGTACATGGTGGACAACGGGTTCTTCGCCCGCCTGTGGGGCTACGGCAACGCGGTGGCGGTCATCCTGTTCGCCATCTCGTTCGTCGCGGCGGTGCTGTTCCAGCGTTTCCTCCTGCGTCGTGACATCGAGGGCGCCATCACCAGAAGGGCAAACTGATCGTGGCCGCGAACGCCGTTCTATCGCCAACCGCCAAGCGCCGTCCGGTGTCGTGGGGCAACCCGCTCACCTACGCGCTGGCGCTCGCGGTCGCCGCCGTGTCGATCACTCCGGTGGTGTACGTGATCATCGGCGGCTTCCGCACCACGCCGCAGATCGTGGCGGATCCGGCCGGACTGCCCGACCCGTGGGTCTGGGACAACTACTCCCGGGTGCTGACCCAGAGCGACTTCTGGCGGCAGGTCTTCAACAGCGCCGTGGTGTCCCTGGGCACCACGATCGGCGTCGTCGTGCTGGGGGTCTGTGCCGCGTTCGTACTGGCCCGCTACACCTTCCGCGGCCGTGAGGTGCTCTACACCTTCTTCACCCTCGGTCTGCTGTTCCCGGCCGGAGCGGCGATCCTGCCGCTCTACCTCATGCTGCGTGACCTCAACCTGATCAACTCGTACTACGCGGTGATCCTGCCGCAGGTGGCCTTCGCGCTGCCGCTGACGATCGTGATCCTGCGACCGTTCCTCACCGCCATTCCCCGCGAGCTGGAGGACGCGGCGGCCATCGACGGCACCGGTCGGCTCGGCTTCCTCTGGCGCATCCTGCTGCCCCTGTCGCGGCCCGCGCTGGTCACCGTCGGTATTCTCGCATTCGTCACCAGCTGGAACGCGTTCCTGCTGCCGCTGCTCGTGCTCGGTGACGCGAGCCTGCACACCCTGCCGCTGGGCGTGCAGAACTTCTCCAGCCAGTACACCTCCGACACGGCTGGCATCCTCGCCTTCACCTCGCTGGCGATGTTGCCGGCGCTCATTTTCTTCACGTTCGCCGAGAAGCAGATCGTCGGTGGCCTCCAGGGCGCGGTCAAGGGCTGAGCGGCAGCGGCACGAACACAAAGGGGTAACACAGCATGACTGAGGTCCGCGAGGTCGTGGGCGGGCCGGCACCGGTGCCGGCCCAGACAGGATCGGGCCACGGCCGGCCCGACCGGTACGGGTCCGATGGCGAGACGCGTGTGCGTGAACTGCTCGGTCGGATGACGATCGAGGAGAAGATCGCGCAGCTCGTCGGCTTCTGGGAGAAGGCGGAGGGCGAGGCCGTCGCGCCGTTGCAGGGCGAGTTCAGCGACATCAGCCGACTCGAAGACTTCTCCCGACACGGGCTCGGTCACCTCACCCGCGCCTACGGCACCCGGCCGGTCGAGGCCGTGTCGCGGGCGTCATGGCTGTGGAAGTTCCAGTCCGACCTGGTGACGGGGACCAGGCTCGGCATCCCGGCGATCGTGCACGAGGAGTGCCTGACCGGGCTCTCGGCATGGAAGGCGGCCACCTTCCCCACCCCGCTGGCGTGGGGGGCCGCCTTCGACCCCGACCTGGTCACCGAGATGGCGGCGGCGATCGGGGCGTCGATGCGGGCGCTCGGCATCCACCAGGGGCTGTCGCCGGTGCTCGACGTGATCCGTGATCCCCGCTGGGGGCGGGTCGACGAGTGCATCGCCGAGGATCCCTACCTGGTCGGCACCCTCGGCACCTCGTACGTGCGCGGCCTGCAGTCGCAGGGCGTGCACGCCACGCTCAAACACTTCGTCGGCTACTCCGCCTCCCGCGCCGGGCGCAACTTCGCGCCGGTGCACGCCGGTCCGCGTGAACTCGCCGACGTGCTGCTCGTACCGTTCGAGATGGCGATCCTCGACGGCGACGCGCGTTCGGTGATGCACTCCTACGCCGAGATCGACGGCGTGCCCGTGGCTGCCGATCCGACGCTGCTGACCGGGTTGCTCCGGGACCGGTGGGGCTTCGACGGCACGGTGGTGGCCGACTACTACGGTGTGGCGTTCCTGAACCTGCTGCACCAGGTCGCCGGTGACCACGCGGACGCGGCCGTGCAGGCGCTGACCGCCGGTGTCGACATCGAGTTGCCGACCGGCGACGCGTACCTGACCCTGGCGGACTCGGTGCGCGCCGGCCGGATCGAGGAGTCGGTGATCGACCAGGCGGTGCTGCGGGTGTTGCGGCAGAAGCTGGAACTCGGGCTGCTGGACGCCACCTTCGCCGACGAGCCCGCCCAGGTGGTCGACCTCGACTCGTCCGAGCACCGGGCGATCGCCCGCAGCCTCGCGGAGAAGTCGATAGTCCTGGTCGCCAACCAGGACACGCTGCCGTTGCCGGCGGGCCGGCGGATCGCGGTGATCGGGCCGAACGCCGACCGGCAGGGTGCCCTCTTCGGGTGCTATTCCTTCCTCAACCACGTGCTCGTGCAGCATCCTGACGTGGAGACCGGCATCGAGGTGCCGACGGTGCTCGACGCGCTACGCGCCGAGTTCGGTGCCGATCTGGTCACCTCGGCCCGTGGCTGCGAGGTCGACGACGACGACCGCTCCGGCTTCGACGCCGCCGTCGCCGCCGCCACCGCGGCAGACGTCGCCGTGCTGGTCGTCGGTGACCACGCGGGACTGTTCGGTCGCGGCACGGTCGGCGAGGGCTGCGACCGGGACGACCTGGAGCTACCCGGTGTGCAGCGGGACCTTGTCGAGGCCGTGCTGGCGACGGGTCGGCCCGTCGTGCTGGTGCTGCTCACCGGTCGGCCGTACGCGATCGACTGGGCACTGAGCCGCTGCGCGGCGGTGGTGCAGACGTTCTTCCCGGGCGAGGAGGGCGCCGGTGCGATCGCCGGTGTGCTCTCCGGGCGGGTCAACCCATCGGGGCGGCTGCCGGTCAGCCTGCCCAGGTCGGCGGGCGCGCAGCCGTACTCGTACCTGCACCCCACGCTCGGCGACGGCAACGAGGTGACCAGTCTGCTGACGACGCCCGCGGCGCCCTTCGGTCACGGCCTGTCCTACACGACGTTCGAGCACACGAACCTGACGGCACCGGCCACGGTGCCGACCGACGGGGCACTCACGGTGAGCGTACGTGTCACCAACACCGGTGCGGTGGCCGGCGACGACGTGGTGCAGCTCTACGGCCGAGACCTGGTGGCGTCGGTGACCCGACCGGTGGCACAGCTGCTCGGCTACCAGCGGGTGCACCTTGCGCCGGGCCAGTCGGTCACGGTCACGCTGACGGTGCCCACCACCCGGCTGGCCTTCTCCGACCGGACGCTCACCCGGGTGGTGGAGCCCGGTGCCGTCGACCTGTGGGTCGGCACCAGCGCACGCCGTGACGTGGTGGCGTCGACCACCCTGGTCGGCGACGTCGCACCGGTCACCAACGCCTCCGCCCGCTGGACGACCACCGAGCTCAGCTGACGCCGTGACAGCCGGCGACCGTCGCGATGGTCGCGCCCGCACTATCCGGGGCAGTTCCCGATCATCGGGAACTGCCCCGGCGCACATGCGGCGCACGACTCAGGTGGCACGCCTCCGGCGGTGGTTGGTCGGCTTCGCCCCGACCTTCGGTGCGGCCGGGCGGCCAGGCTCGTCGTCGTCTCCGCCCGCGACGGCCTTCGACGCGTCGCCTCGCGGCCCCGGGCTGGTGGCGGAGCTGGCCGGTAACGGATATCGGCGCAGCGTCCAGGTCTGCTGGCCGAGCGAGAAGAGGTTCGTGGTCACCCAGTAGATGATCACACCGATCGGGAAGATCAGTCCGGAGACGAGCAGCGAGGCGGGGATGCCGTAGAGCATCAGCCGCTGCACCAGCCGCTGCTGCGGACCCGTGGCCCAGCCGCTGCGCAGGATCAGTTGACGGCTGGACAGGTAGGTCGTGGCGATCATCGTCGCGATCAGCACGGCGGCCACGATCCTGACCGTCGTGCCGTCCGCGCCGAGCAGGGCCAGTTCCTGCCCGGTCGAACCGAAGGTACCCGCGATCGGCGCGCCGAACAGCGTGGCCGACGAGGCGCTGTCGAACTGGGTGACCGACCAGCCGTACAAGGTCTTGAGGTGTTCCGGCATCGACGGTTTGAGGTGACGCAACACGTGCAGCAGGCCGAGGAACACCGGGATCTGCACCACCATCGGCAGGCAGCCCATCAGCGGGTTGGCCTTCTCCACCCGGTACAGCTCGACGAGCTCTTTCTGCAGGGTCTCCCGGTCGTCGCGGTGCCGGGCCTGGAGTTCGGCGATCCTCGGCTGCAACGCCTGCACCGCCCGCTGCGACCGGATCTGCTTGACGAAGACCGGGAACAGGATGATCCGGACGGTGAGCACCAGGAAGACGATGCCCAGCACCCAGGACCAGTCGGTGCCCAGCCCGGAGGCGTCGCCGAGCAGCCGCTGCCAGGTGGTGTGCCAGAACAACAGGATCTCGGAAATGGCGCGGTAGATCATGGACATGAAGAACCCCTCGAAACGCGACTACGGCTGATGTGCGCAGGAACGGTCACCAGCGGTCGCCGAGGAGCGGCAGAGGTGGGTGAGTGAAGAGACGCTCAGGCGACCGCGAGGGTCGCGGCGGTGGGGGCTCTGGGCCGGGCCCGGCCGGCAGCGTCCGGATCGCGGTGACGGGGTACGCCGGTACGGCCCGAGCGCTCCCGCAGCATCCGACGAGTAATCCGCAGGTCGGGATCGGCCACCGCCCCGGCGAGCAGAACCCCGGCAGCGAGCACGGCGGCCAGCAGCACGCCGGTCACCGCCGCCGTGCCGGAGAACATGCTGGTGGCACCGACGTCGGCCAGCACGCCGACGAGGTACCAGAGCAGGCCGAGCCCGATCACAGGGCAACCATATCCGGCGCAAGCAATCGGCGCTGTCTGCCGTCAACCGTATGTCGAACGTGCGCACCCGCCGTCGCCGCAGCAACATCAGGGTTGTTGCGGTGTCCGGCCGGCAGGAGGCGACAACTACCGGGTTGTTGCGGTGTCCGGCCCGCGGGAGGGTGCCACGGCCGCCGAAGCGGCAGCGGCAGCCGCCCACCGGTGTCTCCACGCAGACCAGCGGTCCCGACTGACGGCACAGCCCATTCCTTCAGGCCGGCCCTCAGCCGTGCGGGTCCGGCTCGGCGCGCAGGGCGGCTGTGGCCCGCACCGCCTTGACGATCGCCGGGATCGCTCCGATCAGCAGCACCAGCGCCCAGACGATCGCGATGATCGCGAAGACGACGGCGCCCACGGAGTCGAGGATGCTCACCAGGATCACCGGCACCAGGTGGTGCAGGAACTCCAGCAGCACCGTGCAGAGCAGGCTGGTCAGGATCAGCAGAACCAGACCCTTGTTCTGCAGGAACTTCGGTTGGGCCAGGATCAGCAACCCGGCCCAGGCGAGCTTGAGCAGCAGCGCCAGCCCGAGCAGCACCGCCGCGTCACCGACCGGGAAGAAACCCCACAACGCCAGGTACGCCAGCGTGCCGAACGGCGGCGCCAGGAACAACGACACCATGATCATCAGCTCGATGAACGCGAGCACCAGTGCCAGCAGGGCCACGAGGATCAGGACGATGGAGAAGATCAGGGTGGCGACGCCCTGGATCCGGCCGTGCAGCCGGTCCGGCAGCACCAGACCCAGGCAGAACAGCCCGGTCGTCCAGAGCGCCGCCGCGTCGACCAGCGCCAGATAGCCCGTACCACGGCCGGACGGCTCGCTGACATCCCGGACGTCGCCGACCTCCACCCCGAGGTCGGCGGCGCTGCCGGCCAACTCCGCGCCGGCGTCACCGCCGCCCAGCAACAGCCCGGCACCCACCTCCAGGCCGACCGCCAGCACCAGCGCCAGCATCGCCAGCAGCAGGAACGGCTTGCGCAGCGCACCCATGCCGACCTCCCGCCTCAGTCCCGCGCGATCGTGACGAGGCACCCGGGCGGACAACTCAGCAGCACCGTGGTGGCCCGGTCGACGGCGACGCGGGCCACGGCGCCGCTGCCGTCGTCGGCGGGCGCCGCCTCGTCGGTGACCGTGAAGTCGGCGTCGCCCGGGGCCGTGGCCGTTACAACGAACGCCTGTGGACCGCGCAGGATCAGGGTGCGCAGCCCGCCCGGATCGGCGATGCGCAACTCGCAGCGGCCGTCGACCACCAACCGCCCGGTGGCGTCGGCGCAGTCCGCGTCCACCCCGGCCGGATCGACGGCGCTCCGCCCACCTCCGGCCCGGCCCAGCAGGTCGACAAGTGGATGCCGGGCTGCCGGATCACCCCGGTCGCCGCTACCCGCGCCCACCGCCACCGCGAACAGCAGCACCAGCAGTACGCCCAGCGCCGCCAGCAACGCCTTCTGCTGCCCGCTCATGTCGACACTTCGCTTCGCTGCGCGACCTCGGTGAACCGAAGTAGGTCGATGCCGGCGAAGTAGCGGTCAGTGCTCTGCGTCTTGCCGATCACGACCAGGGTGATCTCGTGGGTTCCGGGGCCGAGCCGCACCCGGGCCACGTCGACCCAGTCGGTGATCTGCACCTTCGGGGTGAACCCGAGGAACGGGGCGCCGACCTGCCGGCCGTCGATCAGGAAGAGCGTGTTGGCGTAGTCGGACGCAGTGGTCAGCACGGCGGAGAACTGCCAGGTCGCCTCGGCGGGCAGCGCCACCGTCACGGTCACCCGGTCGTTCACCGCCCGGCCGAGGAAGAACAGCTGAGCGTCCTGCGACCAGGTCACCTCGCAGCAGTTCTGCTGCACCTGGACGTTGGCACCGGAACCCGCCGGCGACTCGACCCGGGCCCCGGTCACCAGGGTCTCCGCCTCGACGGTCACCACCTGCGCCTGCGGTGGCGGCTCGTCGTCGCGGGCCACCAGGAACACCACCACCGCCGAGACCACCAGCACCAACGCCGCCGCCGCGGCGATCCAGGGCCAGGGCGTACGCTTCGGTGGCGCCACCGCGCGTACCTCGTAGGTCACCCGGCCGCTGGAGCGGGAACTCTCCTCCGGCGCCGTGTTCGCCGAGTACGCGAACCCGGTCATGTCGTAGCGTCGGGGCGGCGTGCCCGCCGGCACGGCCAGCCGGACCAGGAACGACACCGAGCCCTGGCCCGGAACCACCCGTTGGGGCTCGGTGACGGTGAACCACGAGCGTTGGGTGCCCTCGCCGGGCGCCACGTCGAACACCACGGTGTCCGGTGCGACGCCCGGGTTGGAGACGGTGAAGGTCAGCTCACCGGCGTTGCGGGCGTCCAGGGTGAACTGCTCGGCGGCGGCGACGACGGTCCATTCGGTGGTCATGACGGCTCCTCGACGGCGGAAACGGGGGAGACGGGAGCTGGCGGGTCGACGGCCGGCGACGGCACGCTGGCCCGGCCGACCGCCCGCTCCGACGGGGTGTCACCGACCGTGATCTCGGCGGTGACGGCGGCCGGCTTCTCGGCGGCCACGATCCGGTCGACCAGGGCCAGCTGGTCGGCGGCGTCGGTGGGCACCCGCACGACCAGGTGAAACGGCCGCTCGGCCGGCTCGTCGAGGACGAACCCGTTGACCCCGGTGGCCAGCTCCAGGGCGGTACGCAGACCGTCCGGTGTGCCCCGCCAGGCGGCCAGCGCGGCGCCGTGCGCCACCACGTCGCGTAGCCGGTTGAGGGGCAGCGGCAGGGGAACGTCCCGTCGGGGCGCGGTGACCAGGTGGTCCATCGCCACCCAGCGGGCCAGGTACGCCACCATCGGCGCGGGCGCCCGGTACGGCCCGAAGAGCGCGTCGACCTCGGCCAGTACCGCCTCGTCCGGGGCGTGCAACGCCTCCATCACGTCCAGCAGCGCCCACAGCACGCTGCCCGGCCCGGCCGCCCGTTGGTAGGCCGCGGGCAGCAGCCGCTCAATTGCCGCTCGTCGCATCCTGCCGCACCACCTCGATGTCGTGCTCGCCGGAGCAGAGCAGCCAGGTGTCCGGGACCGTCACCACGTCGGCGGTGGACTGGTTGGCGCTGGCCGACCACTCCACCGCGTCCTCGCTGCGGTGCACGCCGCGTTCCCCGCCGGCCAGCACCAGGCGGTCCGCCGCGCCGGTGGCGGCGACCGCGTCCACCGGCATGAACCGGGTCCGGTCACGCAGCGGCAGCCCGCAGTTCACCGACACGGACGTCCACTGCGGCTGCGCGGCAAGGGTGTCCAGCCGGAGCACGCCGCCGCTCTGCGTCGCGGCCAGCGCGAGCGGACCGCTGAAGGCGAGATCCCGGCAGGTGCCGCCGAGCCAGCCCGCCGACAGCGCCTGCCACTTCACGTCGGATTCGAACAGCCGGGAGCGGAAGCATCCCTGGCCGGGCTTCTTCGGATCTGGTTCGCCGGTGCCGCTCCACAGCAGGGTGGCCGGTCCGTCGTACTGCACGGCGAGCACCCGGTTGTCCACGTTGGCCAGGCCCACGTGACTGAAGCTGCCGGGGCGTCCGGCGTTGTGGGACAGGTACACCCCGAAACCGGCCTGGGCGGCCACCGCCACCCCGGCCGCGCCACGCTCGGAGACGAACGACCGCACCGCGTAGAAGCCCCGGTCCGCGTCGGCCGGATCGACCAGGATCTGCAACGGCACCGCGCCCGGCAGCAGGGACACCTCGTACAGGCCGCTGTCGGTGGCGAGCAGCAGCGCTCCCGCACCGTCCCGGTCGATCCAGGCCAGGTCGCCGACCCGCGAGTCCAGGTCGGCCAGCAACGACCAGGTCTCACCCAGGTCGGTGCTCAGGTGCACTCGGGACCCGCCGCCGGCACGTACCGTCGCCACCGCCACCGAGCCGGCCCGGGGCACGATGCCCGGTCGTACCGGCGCGGGGGCCGGCACCACCCGCTGCACGGTCTCCCCGTCGAAGCGTCCGGCCGGCTCCCATCCGGCCCCGGCGTTTGTGGAGCGGAACAGCACCGCTCCGCTGCCGGCGTACCAGGTGCGGGGCTGGTACTGGTCGGCCGCCAGGGTGCGCACCTGGCTGTCCGGCGCCTCGTCGACGTCGAACCGCACCGACTCGACGTAGCGCACCCCCGGCTCGGCGTGCTCCAGCAGGCGGTACACGTTGGACGCCCGCAGCGGCTCACCGAACGCCCAGCCCGTCGGGTTGAGCGCGGTCGGCAACGGACTCAGCGTCTGGTGCAGGCGGTCGTGGATGCGTCGGCGTACCGCGTCGACGTCCTCCTCCCGGCGGACCACCACCCGGGCCCGGATCGACACCGCCTTGTACCGCGCCCAGGTGGCCCGGCAGGTGGTGCCCAGCGAGCGGCGGCGCTCCAGATCCGCCTCGACCCGTGTCCGGACCTCCTCCACCTCGTGCGCGCGGAGTACCGACACCGGCAGCTGGCCACCGGGCCGGGCAGCGTCCGGCACGTACGGCACCAGCACCACCTCCACCTCACCGGGGCGGGCGAAGCTGTACACGGCGGCCCGGGTGAAGGCACGGGCCCGGCTCACCCCGCCGGCGGCGGTGGCCAGCACCTCGAAGTCCCGGGCGGTCACCGCGCGCTGCTGGGCGAAGAAGGCGTACGGACCGCGCAGCAGCACCGACTCCATGGCCTCCAGCTCGCGCCCACCGGCCGCCGGCAGTGGGTTGACCACCTTCACTCCCGGCAGCGGGTCACGCAGGCTGGTCAGGGTGCCGGCGGCCACGTTGCCGGCTGGTCCACCACCGGCGCGGTACCACAGCCGAACCTGCCGCCCGGCCGGTGGCACCGCCGCGACCGCGCCGTCACCGAAGGCCAGCGCCCCGCCGTCGGTGGCCCGCAGGTCCAGTGCCGGGGCGAAGGTCACCGTCCCGGAGCAGCGGTCCACCAGGTACGCCTTGTCCTGCGGGCCGAGGCCGGCGAAGCTGTCCACCGCCCGCCAGATCTCGAAGGTGCGCCCGTCGTGTTCCCGGGCCGCAGCGCCCAGTTCCACCGAACCGGCCGGCACCTCGACACCGAGCAGCAGGTCCAGCGGTTCGGCGGTACGGGCCAGCGGCGCACGGCCGGCGCGCAGCACCTGCCCGGGCTGCCCGGTACCGACGCCGAGCAACTCCGCCTCCACCGGCTCACAGTGGTGCATCCGGACGGTCACCTCCCGCTGCCCGGCGGCGAGCAGCGCCGGCTCGCAGGTGACGAAGACCACCGGCCGAGGGTCGGCTCCCCGGGCGGCGGCCACCCGGGTACCGGCGGGGATCCGTAGCGCGGCCTCGTCCGGGCCGGTACGGGTGAACCGGACGTCCGCCCAGGCCGCCGCCGGTGGGTGCCGGGTGACCCCGAGCAGGTTGAGGAAGGAAACGTACGCCTTCTCCGGCAACTGGTTCAGCCGGTAGATCATCACCTCGGTGAGATGAGCGAACGCCTCCAGCAGCGCGACGCCGGGGTCGTGCGCGGACAGGTCGGTCCACCCTGGGCAGGACTGCCGGATCCGGTCCCGGGCCTCGGTGACCAGGTCGAGGAAGGTCCGATCGTCCAGGTGCGGCACGGGCAGCGTCATCGTGCCTCCTCGATGTCGGCGGCGGAACCGCTGGTCGGCCCGGCGGTCGGGTCGTCGTCGGCGGGCAGCAGGTCGAGCGAGAAGACCAACTGGCCGGGGGTGAGGCTGGCCCGGATCCGGTAGTCCAGCCGGATCACCAGCCGCCACGGGTCGTCCGGATCCGCGCCGGCGTCGACGTCGAGCACGTCGATGCGGTGCTCCCAGCGGGCAATGGCGGCGCGGACGTAGTGGATGGCCAACCCGGCGGTGGTGTCGTCGTTCGGCGCGAAGACCAGTCGGTGCAGGCGGGAGCCGTACCCGGGCCGCATCAGCCGCTCGCCCGGCGTGGTGGACAGCAGCAGGAACAGCGCCTGGCGTACCGTCTCGTCGCCGTCGGTCATCGCCAGGCCGCCGGCCGCGGTCAACCCGATCCCGCCGCCCTGACCGGGGTCGAAGCCGGCACCGACGAACCGGATCGCCCTCACCGGTCGGCCCCCACGAAACGCTGCCGGGGATCGCGTACCCGGTAGGTGAACTGGCCCGGTGGACTGCCGTTGGTGAAACCGGACAGGTGCGACAGCACGATCCGCCGGCCGTCCACGCGAACCCAGTCGCCGTAGCCGGCCCGCACCGCCTCGGTGCTGGTGCACGGCTTGACCGTGGCACCGTAGTTCGGGCAGGCGACGATCTCCCGGCCCTTCGGGTCGTCGGCCACCAGCACCGGTGCGCCGGCCACCGTGACCCACTCCTGGGACGCCCGGTTGCGGACCCGGCCGTCGTGGCTGCACCTGATCACCGAGTCGCGGTGGATCCAGCGCATCAGCTGCCTCCTTCGTGGTGGGCGCGGGCGAGTGTTCGGGCCTGCTCGGCGGCCGTCTGCGGGTCCTCGACGGTCTCGGCGTGCAGGAAGTCGACGCTGCGGGCCCGGACGACCATCGCCCGACCGGGCGCGGACAGCACCAGATCCGTCGCGGCGTGCAGGGTGGCCAGCTGCGGGGTCAGTTCCAGCCAACTGCCGGTGTCGGTGCTCAGGCGCAGGCTGCGTGCCACGTCGTCGACCACCACCTGCTGACCACCGGCGGTACGCAGCGACCAACGCCGGGCCCGCCCGTCGTCGATCCCGGTGTCGTACGGCTCGACGGCGCCGAACAGCGAGCCGAGCACCACGCCGGAGGCCGGCTCACCACCGGGCAGCGCCACCAGCACGCTGTCCTGCGGATCGGGCAGCGCGACCAGGCCCTTGCCCCGCCCGGCCCCCGGGCACAGCACCGCCAGCCAGCCGGCGTCCGCCCCGCCGTACGCGGGCAGCTCCACCCGTACCCGACCCAGACCGTCCGGGTCGGACACGTCGGTGACCGTGCCGAGGGTGACCACCGCGGGTGTCGGCGAACCGGAGCGCGGCGCCGGTGGCGGCAGGGTGGAGAACCGACTCAGGTGACCGTTCGCGTCGACGGTGTGCACCACCTCCGTCAACACGTACGTCCCGGCCACCGGCTCGGCCACCCCGGTCAGCCGGATCCGACGGCCGGGCCGCAACCCGGGCGTGCCCTCGGCCGTGCCGTCGGCGGTGACCAGGGCGGCGGCCCGGGTGTCGAGCCGGGCCTGGGCCAGCGCGGCGATCTCGTCGTCGCTGCGCCCCGGCTGGTCCAGGGCGGTACGGGCGCCGTCCGCGCCGACATCGGCCGGATCGGGATCCGCCGGGGTGCGTCGCCCGCAGCGGGGGATGTCGGCGCGCTGGGCGATCGGTTCGGCGCGCTGCGGATGCCAGCCCAGCGCCGCGCTCTCCCCGGCGGCACTGTCGGCGTTCACCGACAACCGGAGGCCGTGCACGTCGCGGCCCAGCTCCAGCGGGATCGCCTCGCCGTGGCCGTCCAGGGTGACCAGTCGCAGCACGTCACCGTCGAGGATCAGGTGCAGCCCGGCCCGTGCGGCCACCTCGACCAGCAGGTCCAGGTCGTTGGGCCGGTGGTGCGGCAGCCGGTCCAGGTGCGGGCCGTCGACCTCCGCCTCGACCCGCAACCCGAGGTCGGCGCAGAGGTCCGTGGCCAACTCGGCGGCGCTCACCGACTCGAAGACCCGGATCCGTTGCCGCTTGCGCAGCCGGTGCAGCAGGTCGTACCCGCGCACCCGCAGCAGGGCCGCGCCGTCGGCGGCGTACTCGACCTCGACGGCGGTGACCTCCCCGGTGAACAGCGCCTCCGGATGCCCGTCGAGGCGCACGTCCAGGCTCGCGCCGATCTGCACCGGTCCGGTCAGCGCGGCGGTGCCGGAGCCGGTGCGCAGCGTCACCTCGCACTGGGTGGGCCGGTTCAGGCGGGCGGCCACCCGTACCGAGGCGACCCGGCCGGTCATCGCCTCGGGCAACGATCTGCCGCCGAGCAGCACGGTCAGCGCCCGGGGCGCGGCGGCGGTCACGGCCCGGTCCCGGAGGTGTCGGTGGACGTCGCCCCTGCCGGCGCGGTGCCGGGCAGCGGCGGTACGGCGAGCGCGGTGCCGGCGGGCACCGCCAGCGGATCGGTGATCCGGTTGTGCTCGGCCAGCAGCCGCCAGCGCAGGGGCGAGCCCAGCGCGTCATGGGCGAGCAGGTCGAAGCGTACGCCCGAGGTGTCGGCGGTGGCGGTGCCGTCACCGGCGGCCACCACGGCCGTGCCCGGGGCGACGGTGGGAGTCTGTGCGGCGGACAGCTCCTCGGCGAAACCCTCCTCGGCGCGGTGGGCGTCCTCCGCCACCCGGACCAGCTTGAGCCGCAGCCAGGAGCGGCGCGGGGAGCCGGTGGCGGTGAACGCGTCGAAGCGCTCCGCCACCGCGACGATCACCCCCGGCACGTTCCAGGTCTTGCCCCAGACCATCCGCACCAGCGGCGGTCGCAGCCAGCCGTGCTCCACCGCCGAGTTCTCGGCCAGCATCCAGAGTGGTCGGGTGAGCGCCCGGACGTCGGTGGGACGGACCTGCCCCTCGGCGAAGTCGATGTCGAAGAGCAGGTCCAGCACGAGTTCGGTGCGGCCACCGCCGGTGAACAGCAACGGGTCGTCGGCCAGCCCGGCGCCGGTCAGCTGACCGTCGGAGCCACCCCGCTGGCGCACCCCGGCGAGGCGGGTCACCTGCACGGTCTCCGGATTGAGCAGACAGTCGATCCGCTCGCCGGTGTCGATGAGGAAGGCCACCCGCTGCATCAGCCGCCCGCCTGTTCACCGTCGAGCCGCCGCGTCCGGTGCTCGTCGCCGCCGGCCGGTCCGGGCACCGACCACAGCGCCCGGTCGTCGGGGAGGGCCGGCCACGGGTCGGGACCGGTACGCCCACCGCGCGACGACTCCAACTCCGGCCAGCGGAGGTCCGCGCCAACGGACCAGCGTCCGTCGCCGATCGGAAGCCCGCTGGCGGGCCAACGCCCGTCGCCGGTGGAAGATCCGTCCGGCCGGCGGGGGTCGGCCGTCCACTCGTGCCCGGTCACCAGCCGGAGCACCGCGCGGTGCTCCGGGCCGGCCCCTGCCGGGTGCGGCTCGGCGGTACTCGGCGGCCCGGTCCGCTGCGGCCCGGCCACGACGAAGAGCCGGCCGGCGGGGCCGGTGGGCCGCCCAGCCGCGTCGACAGGCGGGTTCGCCGCGTTGGTGGGCGGGTTCGCCGTGCCGGTGTACCAGCTCGCCGGGTGGGGGTGCCGTGGGGTCGGGGCGTGCGGCAGCGGCGGCTCCGCCCTGGCCGGGACTGCTGCGGGCCGCTCCGCGTCGGTGCTGATCGGTGCTCTGGTGGCGCGCAGGTCGCCGCACACCGGCGCGGCCGGGCGGGTAGCTGGCGTCGCCGCCGGAGCCCCGTCCTGGTTGTCCGTCGTGGCTGCTGCCGCCCCGACTGCCCGGACCGTCCCTCCGCTCCACCGCCGGTGGGCACTGTCCGTACCGCTCGATCCGACCGAGTCGAGTCGGCCTGGCTCGTCTGGCCCGCCGGGCCCGTGCTGCGCGGCCGTCGCGGGAGCGGGCCGGGACGTTCCACTGCGGTCCCTTTGCTCTGCTTCAATCGGCGCACCGGCCACTGTCCGGGTACCGGACGTCGAGTGGTGCGTGGGGTGAAGCAGAGCAGAGGACGTGGGGGAGGGGGTGGCCGGTGCCGGCCCGGACGCCGGGGAGCGCTCCGTCGACCGGGGGCTCGCGTCGGCGGCCGGGTCCGGACCGGCCGCCACGCCGGGTCGGTGGACGCGCCGACCGGCTGCGTCGACCGCCGCCGCGGGTCGATGTCCCGGGTCGTCGGCAGCACTTCCGGCCGCCGGCTCGGCGAAACCGGCGTCCGACCGGCCGCCGCGGTGCGGTTCGCGGGAGCCCGGCCCCTGGTGGTACGCCCCGGCCGGCGCGGCGTCCGGCGGCGGATCGAGGGCCAGATCCCGCAGCAGTCCGGGGGCGTGTGCGGTGACCACCCGCAGCCAGTGCTCGGGCGGTTGACCCGGTCGCCGGGGTCGACCAGAGGGCTCGTCGAGGGTGGCTGCGAGGCGGTCCACGGCAGCCGCCGCGGACCGGAGGCGATCGGCCAGCCAGCTACGCGGGCGTCGGCGCGGCACCACCGGCCTCCAGTTCCAGGCTCTCGTAGCGCAGCGTCAGCGCCGCGATGGCGATCTCCTGACCGAGCGTGTTCAGGTGGGCGCCGCGCCAGTTGGTGGGCCACGCGTTGATCAGGTTCCAGCGCAACACCTCCGCCGTGCCCGCGGCATCGAGCAGCACCACCGAGACGTTGCGTCGGCTGACCGTGCCCCGGGCGACGGCGTGCACCCAGTCCCACAACTCCCGCGACGCGGTGAGGCCGAAATGCAGGGTGACCGGCCCGTACTCCACCTGGCCCGGGACCATCCGGATCCGGTCGTTGCCCTGCTCCCGGTAGGGCACCGCCGGTATGTTCACCTCCAGCCCGCTGACCTCGGTGAAGTGGCCGTTGGTCACCCCGTTGACCAGCAGCTTGAAGTTGTAGGCCCGGTACGGGTCGACCGGGGTGCCCGGCTGTGGAGTGGCCGTGGTCGGCATGTCAGCCTCCAATCGTCTCGGTCTCGGTGCCACCGGCCCACTGGCTCAGCTTGAACACCACGAACTCGGCGGGCTTGACCACGGCGATGCCGATGTGGGCGACGACCATCCCCGCGTCGCGGACGTCGGCCGGGTTGGTCTCCTCGTCGCACTTGACGAAGAACGCCTCCTCGGGCGTGCGTCCCAACAGCGCCCCGTCCCGCCACACCCGGGTGAGGAAGGCACCGATGTCGCGCCGGATGGACCGCCACAACGTGTAGTCGTTCGGCTCGAACACCATCCACCGGGTGCCGTTGGCGATGGCCTGCTCGATGGCGATGGAGAGCCGGCGCACGTTGAGGTATCGCCACTCGCTGGCCTCGGCGGCGAGGGTGCGGGCGCCCCAGACCCGGATACCCTCGCCGGGGAAGTACCGGATGACGTTGACGCCCCGGGGGTTGAGCACGTCGTGCTCGGCCCGGGTGACCAGGTGGCCCAGGTCGACCGCGCCGCGTACCGGCTCGTTCGCGGGTGCCTTGTGCACCCCGCGCAGCGCGTCGGTACGCGCCCAGATGCCCGCCACGTGCCCGCTCGGCGGGGTGAGCACCAGGTCGCCGCTGAGCGGGTCGCGGACCCGCAGCCACGGGTAGTAGAGGGCGGCGAAGTCGGACTGCCGGGGGCGGTGCGCCACCGGTCCGCTCCCGCTGCCGCCGCCTCCGCTGCCGGATGCGGCTGGGGCGTCCGACTCGCTGGTGTCGCTCGGCTTCGCCGGACGGCCCGAACCGGGCGTGGCGACCCGGGTGAGGGTGGAGATGTCGTCGATGTCGGGTGCCGGGTCGCAGATGGCCACCATGGTGCGGGTGCGCTCGGCCAGGCTCAGCAGCGCCTCGTGGGAGACCGGGTCGTGGAAGCCGGGCGCGGCCAGGATGGAGATCTCGTCGACCGCCTCCAGCAGGTCGAGACCGGCGCGCCTGCGGCCGGTGCCGGAGATGGCGCCGCCCTCGCCGACGTTCACCACCCAGCAGCGGGTGCCGCCGTTGTCCAGGAAGCCGAAGACGGCCCGGGCCAGCGGGGTGCTCTCCAACTGGTCACCGTCGGCGTACAGGCGGAGGAAATCGGTCCAGTTGTTCACCGCGAGGGCCTCGCCGAGATGGGCGGTGCGGTCCGGCGCGACGCCGACGAAGGCCGCCGTGCTGGTGCCGACCGGTCCGATCGGCCGGGCGCCACTGGGCACCTCCTCGACGTAGATGCCGGGCGAGAAGTAGGTGGGCATCGGTCCTCCCGTGCAGGTCGGGTCGGCGGATCAGGGGGTCGGCGGCGTGCAGACGATGACGATGTCGGGTTCGGTCGGGTCGACCTCGGCGGTGAGCACCTGCCCCCGGCCGGTGAGCCGGAGCCGGACCGGTGTCGGCCGGTCCGGATCGTGGGGCACGCCGACGACCCGGAAGCGGCCCGCCGGGTCGGTGCGGGTCGCGTACGGCTGGCCGACGACCTCGACCCGCATCGCCGCGAGGGGCTGTTCGGCCGGGCCGACGACGCGCCCGTCGAAGGTCAGCATCTCCAGTTGCCGCAGCCGCAGCGGGCGCAGGACCGGTGTGGCCGGCCGGGTCGGATGGGCGATCTGTACCGGCACGTCGATGAGCAACGCCGGCCGGGGCGGCGCACCAAAGGCCGCCCACAGGGCCGGGTCGCCGGCCTCCAGCACCAGCGTCCGCCCGTCCGCTCGGGTGGCCGAAACGAGCGCCCGGTCCAGCGCGGTCAACGCCTCGGGGCCGCCGGCGGCCAGCAGGTAGCGCACCGTGAACCGGTACGGCTCCGGGCCGTTGCCGCTGCCCCGGGTCTGCCGGGCCGGCCGGACGTCCAGCGGCCACAGCGTCAACCGGCTCGGGTCGGCGTCGGGGGCGGGCGGGCCGACCGGGACGGTGTCTCCCACCACCCCGGCCAGCCACGCCACCAACTCGGCCGTGGCCGTGCAGATCGGACCGTCGTCGGTCATCGCGGCGGCGTCCCCTGGATCCGGTACGCGATGGCCTCGTTCCACACGTGTGGGTAGACGCCGATCTCGAAGTACCGGGTGAAGCGGTTGATAGGTGCGCCGGTGTGGTCGTGGTACAGCAGCCAGATCGGCGCGATGGTGAACAGCACGTAGTTGGCCACGACCAGCGGGATGTACAGCGGGCCGAGCAGCCGTGCCTGGAAGATGTGCACGTCCTCGTGTCGTTGGATGCCGGGGCCGGAGCCGGCGCAGACCGTGCCGAGCGTGGTGGCGTAGCGGGGGGAGACCCCCTCGACCACGTTCACCCGGCAGCTGTGCCGGGAGGTGGCCCGGTCCAGTGAGTGGCCGAACACCAGGTGCAGGGTCAGGTAGATCGCACCGACGAGGGTGTTCGGCAGGCTCCAGCTGTGATCGACGACGAAGAGGAAGACACCGCGCGGGCTCACCGCGTAGATCTCGGCTGCGGCGACCGCCCAGCCGAAGACCGCGCCGACGAGCAGGCCGATGCCCGCGCCGACGAGCAGCCCGACGCTGCCCCCGACGAGTTGGCCGCTCACGGCGCCTGCGGCGACGTGAGCGGCGGCGCTGAAGATTCCGAAGACCATGTCCGACTCCGCTCAGGCCCAGGAGCGGATGAACCGGGGCTCGTTGCCCTGCGCCAGTTGGGTCGGCGTCGCCTGCCGGTTGCCGGGAGGCAGCTGGTTGACGCCCAGCGCGGCGGAGAAGATGACCAGCCCGTTGAAGAACGCGATGATCCACTTCTCGGGGCCGGCCTCGGTGGCGAAGCCGGCGGTGAGGTAGGACAGTGCGAGGGCGATGCCCAGCGCGATCCACTTGCGGGCCTTGTCGGCGCTCGGGCCGACGAGTCCGCCGATGACGTTGGTGGCGAGCAGAGTCGCGGCACTGGCGCCGGTCAGGCTGCCCAGGGCCGCCCAGGTGAAGAGATCGTTCATCGCCGATCCCCCTTCGGTGTTGCGTACTGCCGGGTGGGGTGTGGTGAGCTGCCGTCCTCGGTGGGCGGCGGCCGGCCGGTCGTCAGCCGGCGTCCGGCGGGCCGGGATTCGTGACGGTCGACGTCACCGGTGTGGATCCGCCGACCGGGGGTGAGGCGCTCTCGGGCGGTGTACCGCCGGTGCGGGAGCGGCGGAGCAGGACCGCGACCAGCACCGCGACGAGCAGCAGTAGCACGGTGCCGGCGATGATCAGCAACCAGGGAAACCCGCCGTCGGAGTCCGCGCCGGCCGCCGGAGACGGTCGCGGCGGCGCCTCGGCGACGGCGCGCAGCTCGGTTGGCTTCTGCTCGTTGCGGTTGACCCGCCAGGTGACCGTCCGGTCGTTGACCTGACCGCCGGTGCTGGCGTCCAGGACGCGACCGGGAAAGGTCACCGCGATCTCGAACGACATCAACAACATGAATCGCTCTTGATTCTTGGGGTCCTGTTCGGCCACTTTTCCGCCGTACTTCTGCGGGTCCAGCGGAAGGGTGAACACGTACCGGTCGTCGGTGCGGACGATGCTCAGACTTTCGCTGTCGAATTCGGCCAGCGGCACGTTCCGATAGTTGATCAGAGAGCCGAAGTGGGTGGTGTCCTCGTATCGGGTTTCCGGCCCGGCCGGTAGCGCCGGTATGTTCTGCCGCAACTCGGCGAAGCCCGCCTCGACTGGCCTGTTGTTCAAGGTCAGGACGTTCCGCTCGGCGGTGAGCAGAAGCTGGCCGCTGACCGTGTCGTCCGGGTTGACGGTCAGCCCGGCATTGAGTTGCATGCAGCCGGAAAGGGTCGCCGCCAGCACGAGGCACGCCGCGCCGCGGAGTGTGCTGAAGCGCCCGAGCCTCGAATTCATGGGCTCAGTGTGTGCTCCCGCCGTCCGAGTCATCAGTCAGCGATCAGTCACAAGCAAGTCGCCGATCTTACCGGTACCCCGTCACATTCGGTCGAGGTCGCGATCCGGGAAAATCGATATTCTGGAAGGTTGGCCGCAACTACTTGATCGGGTTGTGTCGGGTGCGGCGTCAGGTGGGCTGACGGCTCAGGCGCTGCCGCGCACGACCAACGCCGACGGGAAGACGGTCGTCTCCGGTGCCTCGCGATGCTCCAGCACCATGGTCGCGGCTGCGGTGATGATCTGCCGTACCGGGTGGCTGGCCGTGGTCAGCGCCACCGTCGCGGCCAGCGGGATGTCGTCGAATCCGGTCACCGCGACGTCCTCGGGCACCCGGATGCCGTCGGCCCGTAGCCGACCGATCACCCCGAGCGCTGTCGCGTCGCTGATCCCGACGATCGCGTCGGTGTCCGGCCAGCGTCGCAGCACCTCCCGAGCGGCGGCGTAACCACGGGCCGCGCTGAAATCGCCGACCACCTCCCGGGCCGGCAGGCCGGCGTCGCACAGCAGCCTGCGGTACGCCCCGACGGAGCGGTTGGCGCAGGCCAGCCAGCGGGGACCGGTGACCATGGCGATCCGACGCCGCCCGGCGTCGTACAGGTGACGGACGATCGCCGCGGTGCCGCCGCCGTTGTCGATGTCGACCGACGGCACCGTGGCCGAGCCGATCCCGATCGACACGGCCCGGCCGCGCAGCCGGCGCGGCACCAGATCCAGCAGCGCCGGAGTCGTGTTGAGCAGGACCAGGCCGGCCACGCCCCGGTCGTCGGTCAACCGGGTCAGCCGCTCCGGTGCTCCCAACGGCACCCACTGCACCGCCACGCCCAGACCATGCGGCGTGCAGGCCCGGGCCACTGCGGCGACCGCCTGGTCGACGTAGGGGTCGTCGAGGACAGCCGGGCCGGTGCCCGAAACCGCGATCAGCAGCCGTACGCCGGAACCGTGCACCAGGGCACGGGCCGCCGGATTCGGCACGTAGCCGAGCAGGTTCACGGCGGTGCGTACCCGCTCGCGGGCGGTCGGTGACGCGAAGCCGTTGCCAGCGAGAACCCGGGACGCCGTGGAACGGGACACCCCGGCGGCCCGGGCCACGTCGTCGAGGGTGGCCGGGCGGCGCGCTGCCGTCGTCATGTACGTCTCCCCGTTGCTGCTCCCGCCCACCTGGGCGCCCATCAGCATCATGCCGTGCCCGACGGCCGCTGGTAAGGACCGGAGGTGGATTGTGGTGGTAGCGCTCCCAGGTGTGTGATCGCCGTACTGCCCGAGGAGAGGACCGGATGGACCCCGTCGTCACCACCCCTGCCAACCCGCCGACCAGCGCTGGCCCGTCCCGTGCCGTCCTGGCCGCCCGCAACGGTGTGGCGGTCGTGTTCGCGCTCAACGGACTGGCCGTGGCCACCTGGTTCGCCCGGGTGCCGGCGGTCCGCGATGGCCTCGGCCTCAGCCCGGGTCGTCTCGGCCTGCTGCTGCTGACCCTGTCGGCCGGGGCGATCCTCGCCATGCCCACCGCCGGCCTGGTCGCCCAGCGCCTCGGCGCGGCGCGGGCCGTGGCGGCGTCCACCCTGCTCGTCGCGCTCGGGCTGACCATCACCGGAGTCTCGACCGGGGTGGCTGGGTGGCTGCCCGGGGTGGCGGTCGGCCTGTTCGCGCTCGGCTACGGCTCGGGCACCTGCGATGTCGCGATGAACATCGAGGGCGCGGCGGTCGAACGGCGGCTCGGTTGGACGGTGATGCCGCGCTTCCACGCCGCCTGGAGCCTCGGCTCGGTGGCCGGCGCGGGCGTCGGCGCGGGGGCCGCCCGGCTGGGCGTCCCGGTAGCGGTGCACCTCGGTGTGCTGGCCGCGGTGGTGTTCGGCGGCACGCTGCTCGGGGCGCGCGCGTTCCTGCCGGTCGGGCCGGCGGCGGCCGACACCTCGGCCGGGCGTCGCGGCCGGCTGCTGGCCGCC
The DNA here is from genome assembly GCF_027497175.1 of Verrucosispora sp. WMMD573. Classification (NCBI taxonomy): domain Bacteria; kingdom Bacillati; phylum Actinomycetota; class Actinomycetes; order Micromonosporales; family Micromonosporaceae; genus Micromonospora; species Verrucosispora sp. WMMD573. The sequence goes on from NZ_CP114901.1 coordinate 4,140,131, forward strand.
TGGCGGGAGCCGCGCACCCTGCTCATCGGCCTGCTGGTGCTGGCGGCGGCGTTCGCCGAGGGCAGCGCCAACGACTGGCTCGCGGTCGCCTTCATCGACGGCTACGGCTTCACTGAGGCGGCCGGCGCGGCGGTCTTCGGCGTCTTCGTGGTCGGTATGACGCTGGGCCGCACCGCCGGCACGGTGGCGCTGGACCGCTGGGGACGGGGGCCGGTGCTGACCACGACCATTCTGCTCGCCATCTTCGGCGCCGGCCTGGCGGTGCTCGCCGGGTCCGGTCCGGTCGCGGTGGTCGGCGTGGCGCTGTGGGGGATCGGTGCCTCGCTCGGTTTCCCGGTGGGGATGAGCGCCGCGGCCGACGAGGAGGAGCACGCGCACGTACGGGTAAGCGTGGTCGCGGTGATCGGTTACACGGCGTTCCTGGCCGGACCGCCGTTGCTGGGCCTGCTCGGTGACCAGGTGGGCACGCTGCAGGCGCTGCTGGTCGTACCGCTGCTCCTGCTGCCGACCCTCCTGCTCGTCCCGGCGGCTCGCCCGCCCGTCGCCGGCGGCACAGGGGCGGGCTCGGCGCAGCCAGACGCGTAGCGGGTCGGTGGCCGTGCCGCCGTCGGCGGGCCTACGCGACGGGGGATTCTCACCCGGCTCACAGGGATCTGCCAGGTGACGGTGCTGCACTGGGGGTCACGCCGAGGAGAGGAGCCGGACATGGGCTGGTTCAGCCGGCGGTCACGGGCCGCGCAGGGCACCCCGACGAAACTCGACCGCGAAGGTACCCCCGAGGACCTCGCCGCGCTGGAGCGGTTCGCCACCAGCCGGCAGGGGGTGGAGTTCTACCTGGAGCCGGAGACCACCGCCACCGACACCACCGTGATGGCCATCGCCCACGACGGCGAGTGGATCCGCCGCCGCACCGGCACGCCGCGCGCCGCCGGTGCCCTGGCCCGCAAACACGCCATCCCGCTCTACGAGGCCGCCAAGGTCGGGTACCCGGATCGGATGCGGGCCTGGAACCGGGCACATCCGGAGCGTCGTGCCCGCTGAGCCGAACGGGTCGCCCCGCTCACTGGCTGATCGCCGCCCGGGCCTCGTCGAGGGTCAGCGGCGGACTGTGGCTGGAGACGTACCAGCCGATGTCGTCGTCGAGCAGCCGTCCGACCAGCGCGAGGTCCGGTTCGTCCGCCGGTGTCCGCAGGTGCGCCGGTGGGGGATACCAGCTGTCACCGAGCAGCATGACCTTCGAGTCGGGCACCAACACGATTGCGGAGTCCGGGGCGTGTCGGCCGCCGACGTGGCGCGCCAGCACGCCGGTGGGCAACTCCACCTCGTCGGTGAAGACGCGGCTGGGCGGTAGCACCCGCAGCTCGTCCCAGGAGTCGACGGCCAGCGCGCGAGCCCGGTAGCTCGGCCCGAGCCGACGGTTGCGGAGCACCTCCTCGCGCAGGTACCGGACGCTCCACGGCCGGGTCGCCTCCGCGCGCAGCAGTTCCGCGCCGCTGACATGTCCAATGATCTCCACCTCCGGCCAGGCGCAGGCACCCCAGACGTGGTCCCAGTGGTGGTGGGTGTAGACCAGCCAGCGGGGCGCCGGTAGACCGGCGGCGCGCAACGCGACCTGGATCTCACGGGCGTGCGACGGGCTCTGCCCCGCGTCCACCAGCACGCTGCCCCGCTCGTCGACGATCACCGCAACGCCCGCCTGCACCATCTCGGGATCGGGGTGCCCCGGACAGAGCCAAACCCGCCCCGCAAGATGCCCGAACGCCACCACCACCACCGCACCCTACCCCCACTCCCCGCCCCCGAGCCCTGACGATCATGCAGTTGTGGCACCGGACGAGTGGGGCGAATGCGGAGCAAGCAACGACCACAACTGCATGATCGCGAAGGGCGGGGGAGGGGAGGGGCCGGGTTAGTGGGTGGCGACGACGGCGGCGTCGGCGGCGCCGCGCCAGAGGGTGCCGACCTCGGTGAATCCCGCTTCTCTGAGGGCGGTGAGGTGCCAGGAGGCCGGGGGCAGCCATTCGGGGCTGTGCCCGGACGGGTAGATGGCGTGGCGTTGCCGCACGAACGGAGCCAGCGTCGGGTCCTGCTCGGCCTGCTGCCACCACTGCGACCAGGACAGCACGGCACCGGCGGCGTACCGGGCCGCCCGGTGCTCCTCGGCCCGGGCGAGCAGCCGCTTGGTCAACTCCGGCAGGTCGTCATCGGGCATGTGGTCGGCGTTGACGAACAGGCCACCCGGCCGGAGCAGGTCGCGGATCTCCGCATAGAGGATGCGTAACCGGTCGGCGGGCAACCAGTGCAGCGCGGTGGCGGTGAGCACGGCGTCGTAGCGCTGGTGCGGCAGCGCCGTGGCCCAGTCCGGCCGACCCAAATCGGCCGTGACGATGGTGGCCCGCTCGCCGAGCGAGGCGGTGGCGAGGGCGAGCAGCGCCGGGTCGAGGTCGACCAGGGTGACCTCGGCGTCGGGGAAACGCCGCAGGGCCCGCAGCGAGATGGTGCCGGTGCCGCCGGCCAGGTCGAGTAGCCGGAGCGGTGCGGCCTCGCGGACGGCGTCGACCGTGTCGAGCATGACGGTGAACCGGTGCTCACGGTCCGGCATGTACGCCTCCTGCTGGCGGTCCCAACTTTCCTGCCAGGCGGCGACGTTGCTGATGTAAGGACTCATAGCGTGCACGCTAGTTACTAGGCGGCCGAGCTGTCCAGGCTTGTTGCCAACCTTTTGCAACTAGGAGAAGATGGTGGAGCGATGATCGGATCGGGCCGGACCGGGACGACCCGGTTCGGCCCGATCGTGTCTGCACGGCACCCGCGCCCGTCCTCCGGTGGTCGGCCTCCGCGAACGCCCGCCGACCGGCGATGCCATGATGTCCCGTGGCGAGGGCGAGGTGCCCGGCCGGAACGGACTGGAAGCAGCGTGGACCACCAGCGCACCGCCGCGCACGAGATGTTCGACGCCGACGTGGCCTCGAACCGGCTCGGCATCGAGCTGATCAGCGCCGCCGACGGCAGCGCGGTGGCCCGGATGCTGATCACCGACGGCATGGTCAACGGACACCGGATAGCGCACGGCGGTTTCGTGTTCCTCCTGGCCGACACCGCGTTCGCGCTGGCCTGCAACAGCCACGGTCCGGCCACCGTCGCCGCCGGTGCCGACATCACCTTCGTCCGCCCGGCCCGGCAGGGGGACGTGCTGGTCGCCCGGGCCAGCGAACGCACCCGGTACGGCCGCAGCGGCATCTACGACGTCACCGTCAGCCGCGAGGGCGGGGAGGTGGTCGCGGAGTTCCGTGGCCAGAGCCGGACCCTGCGGGCGGTAGCCTCCGCCGACGGCGGCGGACCGGAACCGGGGAAGCACGACCGGGCGCCAACAGCCGGCCAGGGACGCTGATCGGGGACCCGGTACCGCCGCTCCCGCCGGTCCGGGTCCACCAGCCGTCCGGGACGGATCCCGTGCGCGCCGCCCCGTGCTGGTCCCGGGCGTCGGGCACGATGTCCCGATGGGACACGTCGTGCTCTTCCACTCCGTGTACGGGCTGCGGCCGGCGGTGCTGGCGGCCGCCGACCGGCTGCGCGCCGCCGGCCATCAGGCGCACACGCCCGACCTGTACGGCGTGCCCGCCGTCGACTCCGTGGCGGCAGGCTTCGACCTGCTGGAGCGGATCGGCCAGCAGACGGTTCTCGACCGGGCCCGCGCGGCGCTCGACGGGCTGCCGCCCGACACCGTGCTCGCCGGGTTCTCGATGGGCGCCGGGGTGGCCGGCGCGCTGCTGGCCGAGCGCCCCGACACCGCTGGCCTGCTGCTGTTGCACGGCACCGGAGGCTCCCCCACGGCGGTCCGTCCCGGCCTCCGGGTGCACCTGCACCTGGCCGACCCGGACGCCTACGACCCGCCGGACGAGGTCGACCAGTGGCAGCGGGAGATGATCGCGGCCGGAGCGGATCTCGTGGTGCACCGCTATCCCGGGGCGGGTCACCTCTTCACCGACCCGACCGTTGCCGACCACGATCCGCGCGCTGCCCGGCTGACCTGGGATCGGGTGCTTGCCTTCATGGAGCACCGCTGACCGGGCCGCCGGCCGGGGGACTAGGGGGCAGGCCCGTCGCCCCACCCGGCTCGCGCTCGTCCCGGTCGTCGAGGTGACCCGGCCGGCCGGGGCCACCCCGCTCGGTGGCCTCCCGGCTGCCGGGATGACCCGGTCGATCCGCCGGGCGAGCACGGTGCGCACCGCCCGGGGCAGCCGGGCGCCAGCGACCTGCCGCAGGACCGGATCGGCGACGTCGTATCCGCCGGTCGGCCGGAGCGCCAGCAGGCCGTCGTCGGTCAGGGCGGCCAGCTCCGCCGCCGCCCGGCTCCGCGGCCAGTCGAGCACATCGGCCAGCTCCGCCCCGGTGCGGCCCGGCGCGAGCGCGGCAGCCGTCAGGACCGCCCGCGCACCGGCGTCGAGACGATCCAGCCGGGCCTCGACCACCCGACGCACACCCTCCGGTACGGGCGGGGTCCCGCTGTCACCTCCGGCGAGCGTACGGACATAGGCCACGGCCCGCCCGGGGATGCCACCGGTCACGGGGATCAGCCGGGCCGCCAAGTCGGCCGGTTGGCCGGCTCGACGCAGCAGTCGGCGCAGGAGCCGGCCGGTGGTGACGGTGTCGAGCGGCGACAGGCGCACCCTGGCCGTCGCGGGATCGGGAGCGTTCAGCCTCGGCTCCTGAGCGCCGGTCGCCACCAGCACCAGTGGGAGGTCACGCTGGTCGGCCAGCTCCACGAGCCCGGCCAACTGGCGACGCAGCGCTGGTGCGGCACGATCGAGATCGTCGACGGCGACCACTACCGGTTGCCGTCGCGCCAGGCTCAGCAGCACCTCCCGCCAGTGCGTCACCGTGCCGGTCTGCGTGACCGTCGCCCCAAGCAGGTCCTCGACCGTGTCCAGGGCGGGCGTCAGCAGGTCGGCCGGAACCAGACCCGTCAGGGCGGCGACGAGCCGGCGGCGTACCGTCTCGGGGTCGTCGCCGTCGCCGGCCTGGGCCAGTCCGCGGACCAGGTCCGCGACGGGCGTCAGCGGCCCCTCCGGGTAGGGCGGGCAGGTCGTCGAGCACCAACGCACCGGGACGCCGCCCAGCGTGCGGGTGCGCTGCGCGAGTTCGCGCAACAGGCGGCTGCGCCCGCTGCCGGGCGGACCGAGCAGCAGCACCCGGCGGTCACCGCGCCCGCGCACCGCCTCCGCGAGGTGCTCCCGGGCCACGGCCAGCTCCCGTCGTCGGCCGAGCAGCGGAACGTCGTGCCGTGGCGGCCGGGGACGCTCGGTGCCGACGGCGTGCCAGACGTCGACCGGCAGCGCCTTGCCGGTGACGGCCACCGCCGGGACCGGGCGCTGGGCGATCAGGCCGACGACGGCCCGATGCGTGGCCGGGCAGAGCGCCACCCCGCCGGGTGGGGCGTGCTCCTGCAACCGGGCGGCGAGGGTGATGACCGCACCGCTGGCCACGCCGTGCCCACCGTCGTGGTCGACGGCCAGGTCGACCACGGCCTCACCGGTGGCGACGCCGACCCGGACCCGCAGGCCCGGTGCCGAGGCCAGCGGCCGGCCGTCCAGCGCCCGCTGGATCTCCAACCCGGCCCGCACCGCCCGGTACGCGTCCCACCCGTCAGCGCGGCGGGCGCCGAACAGTGCCATCACGGCGTCGCCGACGTACTTCTCCACCGCGCCGTTCCACCGCCGCAGCACCCGGGCGACGGTGCCGAAGTAGGCCCGTTGCAGGGCGCGGACGTCCTCCGGGTCGAGCCGGTCGACCAACCGGGTCGACCCGACAATGTCGACGAAGAGGACCGTGACGGTCCGCCGCTCCTCCGCCACGGGCCAACGCACCCGCTCGACGAGTGACTGACCAGCGACAACAGAACTGGGCATGGAGATCGCACCTGCCTCTCCCCCCGTACGCGCCGACGATGTCCGGAGCCTGTCACCGCTGGTCTGACGGCGGATCGGCAGAACGACGTATGTCGGCCGAACGCAACCTTTGGTCGCAATGTCGACGCGATGAGTAGGACTGACGCGAGGCACCTGTAGAACGGGGACGGGACCTGTGACTAGGCTGCGAGCCATGGCCAGCGACGTGGACACCACACCGCTCGTGGGTCGGGACGACCTGATGGCGACGGTACGATCCGCGCTGCTCGACGACGTCACGCCTGGGCAGACGGCGGCGGTGTTCCTGACCGGTGAGAGCGGCGTGGGTAAGAGCCGCCTGCTGCACGAGGTCGGCGATCGGTTGGGCCACGATGGCGCCCTGGTGCTCACCGGGTCCTGTCTGGACATCGGCGACGCCTCGCCGCTGCATCCCCTACGACAGGCGCTACGCCGCCTCGACGCCGACCTCGCCCCGCCGGCCGCGGCGTCCGTCCGCGCGCTGCTCGGGGTGTTCGCCGAGGACCGGGCCGGTCCGGACGGCGCGGGTGCGTTGCTGGAGCGGGTGTCCCGTGGGCTGCACGTGATCGCCGGTGGCCGCCCGCTGGTGCTGGTGCTCGACGACCTCCAGTGGGTCGACCGGACGACCCGCCAACTTCTGCTCTACCTGCTCGCCGGCCTCGGTGACCTGCAACTGTCGGTGCTGGCGGCGGTGCGGTCGGAGTCGTTGCAGGGAGCGCATCCGCTGCGTCGGGTGCTCACCGAGCTGCGCCGGTTGCGCTCGGTGCGGGTGCTCGACCTGGCCCCGCTGGATCGGCCCGGCACCGAGGAGTTGGCCACCGCCGTGATGCGTCGACCACCGACGCCGGAGGCGGCCGAGCAACTGTGGCGACGCAGCGGTGGCAATCCCTTTGTCGTCGAGGAGCTCTCCCGGGAGCTGCGCGACGGGCGCGACGGGCTCTCCGACACCCTCCGCGAGGTCTTTCTGGCCCGGGTGGACGCGCTGCCCCGACCGGCTCACCGTGCCGTGCACGCCGTCGCCGCCGGAGTGGAACCGGTGGAACACTGGCTGCTCGCCCGGGTGGTCGGGCTGCCGGAGCACGAGCTGCTCGACGCGGTCCGGGCAGCGGTGTCCCATCGGCTGCTGGTCGGCTCGGCCGACGGCTATCGGCTACGTCACCGGCTCGTCGCCGAGGTGCTGGAGGATGAGTTGCTCCCCGCCGAGCGGGCACTGCTGCACCGCCGCTACGCGGAGGCGTTGACCTCGGCACCGGCGGAGTTGCACCAGGCCCGGTTGGCCCATCACTGGCGGCTGGCCGGTGAGCCGGAGCGGGCGCTGCCGGCGGCGGTGGCCGCCGCCGAGGAGGCGGAGCGGCTGTACGGCTACGCCGAGGCGCATCGGCACTGGTCGGTGGCGGTGCAGTCGGCCGAAGGGCTGCCGGGTGTCGACCGGGCCACGCTGCTCGGGCGGGCGGCCGAGGCGGCCCACCACTGTGGTGAGTACGCCCGCGCGTTGACCCTGCTCGAGGAACTGGCGGGCGCCGATACCGACCTTCCGGCCTGCGACCTGCACATCCGGCGGGCCCGTTACCTGGCCGCCGCCGGCCGTTCCGCGTTGGCCGAGGCGGAGTACGAGCAGGCGCTCGCCGTCGCCGACTGCACACCCGGGCAGCGGGCCACCGCCGCCGCCCGGCTGGCGGAGCTGCTGCTGCAACTCGGCCGGTACGCCGAAGCGGGCCAGCGGGCGCGGGAGGCGCTGGCCCTGGCCGAGCAGGTGGACGGGGCGACCACCGAGGTGGTGCTGGCCAGCGCGGCGCTGGGCTTCTCCGAGGCGTACCGCCAGGATCCGGACGCGGGCCTGGCGGTGCTGCGGCGGGCGCTGGCCACCGCCGAGCGGGCCGGTCGTCCGGAGGACGTCGCCTTGGCCTACCTGCACCTGGCCGAGCTACTGACCGGGCCGCTGAACATCCTTGAGGAGGGGGTGGTGGTCGCCCGGCGGGGTGCCGAACGGGTTGCCGAGCTGGGGCTGGGTCGGTCCTACGAGACCCGGCTGCTGGCCATCGCCACAAATGGACTGTTCCGGGTAGGACAGTGGGCCGAAGCGGAGAAGGTGGTCGCCTCGGCTCTGCGGCACCGTCCCTCCGGCGCGGACGCCGTCGAGCTGCTGCTGGCCCGTTGCCGGCTGTCGGTCGGTTACGGCGACGTCGAGGCGGCCGACCGGGATCTGGACGCCGTGGCGACCATCCTGGCCGGCGGTGGCGCCCGGCACGTGATCCCGTTGCTCACCCTGCGCGCCGGGCTGGCCATGTGGCAGGGGCGGCACGATGTGGCCCGGCACGCGGTGCAGCGGGGTCTGACCGAGACCCGCTCCGACGACCTGGTCATTCTCGCGGTGCTGGTCTGGCACGGGCTGCGCGCCGAGGCGGAGGCGCACGCCAGCCGCGCCGTGGCCGTCGACGACAACGCGGTACGCCGGCTGCGTGAAATCGCCGACCGGGTGGCGGTGCGCAGCGAGCGGGCGGCCCGGCCGGTGCGCTATGTGATCGACGGCTACCTGGCGCTGTGCGCCGCCGAGGTGAGCCGGCTCGACGGGGCCGATCCAGAGCTCTGGGCGCGGGCGGCGGCCGAGTGGGACCACCGCAACCACCCGTACCCGGCGGCGTACTCCCGCCTGCGGCAGGCCGAGGCGCTGCTGGCCAGCCGCCGCAAGGCCGCCACCGCCGGGAAGCTGCTGCGCCGGGCGTACCAGATGGCGCAGACGCTGGGCGCGGTGCCGTTGACCGACGAGATCCGTACGCTCGCCGGGCGGGCCCGGGTCGCGTTGGAGGAGCGCGGCGCGGCCGAGTCCGCGACGTCCGGCGGGTCGGTCGGTGAGGAGTTGGCCGCCCTGACCGCGCGGGAGCGTGAGGTGCTGGCCGCGGTGGCCGAAGGGCTCACCAACAAGGAGATCGGCCAGCGGCTGTTCATCAGCGAGCGGACCATCGGCGTCCACGTGTCCCACATCTTCGACAAACTCCAGGTACGTACCCGGGTGCAGGCGAGCGCCATCTTCCTGCGTAGTCGGGCGTAGGTGTCGGATACGTCGTTCTACTGATGTCCGCGCGGCGGACGCCTGAAAGGCTGAGCCCGGCGTCGCAACGGGCACGACGACGCCGGCGAGCAGCCTGGAGGGGACATGAGCGAGCGCGGTGGGTGTGGTGAGCCGGCGTGGGGGCCGGTGCACCGGGACATCGTCGACCTGCTGGCCGATCATCCGACCGACGTGCCCGCCGTCGTCGACCATCTGACCAAGCTGCAGGACATGCTGGTCCGGTTGCCTCCGCTGCTGGACAGCTGCCCGCTGGCGGACTTCAACAAGCTGTACCTCACCATCACCTCCAGCGTCCTGGACGGGCTGTACGCCGATCGGTTCGTCGACCCGGTCTTCCTGTCCCGGCTGGACGTCGAGTTCGCGGCCCGCTATTTCGACGCGTTGCGGATGTGGAGCGACGCCAGCCCGAGCACGCCCCGGGCCTGGGCGTGTCTGTTCGAGCGGATGCGCGGTCCGGACGCCCGGCCGTTGCCCTCGGCGGCGGCCGGCGTCAACGCGCACATCAACTTCGACCTGCCGTTCGCGCTCGTCACCACCTTCGACCACCTGGAGTCCGAACCGGTCGACGGCAGCGACCAGCACCGTGACTATCTGGAGATCAACAAGATCTTCGCCGACAAGATCCCCGGCCTGCGCCGGGGGTACCTCGAGCAGTGGCAACTGCTCATCGACATGCTCAACGGCGAGATCGACGACTGGTATCAGGGCGAGCTGATCCACTACACGCGCGATGTCGCCTGGCGCAACGCGCAGCGGATCTGGCGGTGCCGGCACGACCCGCACCAGCACGAGCGCGAGCGCAGGCGGCTCGACGACACGGCCGCCGCGCTCGGTCGGTTGCTGCTGTCGCCCCTCGGGGCGTTCCTGCAGTAACCGGGACGGGGGGTCCCCGCGCCTCGTCCGGCTGAGGGGCGCGGGGGCATCCGGCCCGAGATCCGGACGAGCGACGTCCGGAGGTGGTCACGGGGGGACCAGGGGGGAGCACGGGGGGACCACGGGGGAAGCACGGGGGGACCACGGGAACGCGGGGGACCACGGGGGGAAACAGGGGCCGGCCGGCCCGGGGGGTGTCGGCCGGCCCCTGCGGGGTACGCCGCGACAATGACCGCTGTGTCCCGGCACCGTCCTGCCGCCCGGCCGCGACCGCGCCCCGCCGCCCCACCCCGCCCAGCGCGGCCGGGAGACCGCGTCGGCCGCGGAGCCCGGGGATGACGGTCGAGGTTTTCCAGTTCCGCTTCGAGTCGCGGTTCCGCTGGCTGCTGGCGCTGATCGGTGTCCGGCCCGGCACCGCCTGGGTGCGGGTGGACTCCGCCCAACTGCTGGTCCGGTTCGGCCCCTGGCAGCTGCGTACCGGGCGGGAGAACGTCGCCGGTGTGGAGATCGGCGGCCCGTACCGCTGGTGGCGGGTGGTCGGCCCGCACCTGTCCGGCACCGACACCGGCGTCACGTTCGGCACCACCACGACCGCCGGGCTCTGCGTCCGATTCGTGCGACCGGTGCCCGCCCTGCTGCCCGGCCGGTGGCCCCGGCATCCCGGGATGACGGTCACCGTGACCGACCCCGCCGACCTGGCCCGGGCGCTCACCGCTCCGGACGGCGGCTGACCGGTAGCGGACCGAACCACCACCCACGGTCTGTTCGACAACGGTGAGGCGGGACATGGGGGACCAGACGAGAGCGCGACGGGGCCGGGAACGCCGTCGTCCGGCGGCCGGTGCACCAGAACCGGGGTTGCGTGCCGCGCGGGATCCGACACGCAAGGGGGAGCGGGCGGGGCGGCGGGTCACCGTGCCCGAACGGGTGGCCGTCCCGACCGGCCCGGCGAGATCGGAGAGCCGGCTGCGTCGGTGGCTGTTCGTCCACCAGGTGCAGCCGGTCGGGCCGGAGACCGCCGAGGGACAGGCCCGATCGCACGCCTGGTGGCGGGTGATGTGCCTGACCGGCGTCGACTACTTCTCCACCCTGTCCTACCTTCCCGGCATCGCCGCCCTGGCCGCCGGTGCGCTGTCGCCCGTGGCGACCCTGCTGATCGTGGCACTGACCCTGTTCGGAATGCTGCCGATGTACCGCCGGGTGGCCGGGGACAGCCCGCATGGCCAGGGGTCGGTGGCGATGCTGGAACGCCTGCTGCCGTTCTGGCGCGGCAAGATTTTCGTGCTGGTGCTGCTCGGTTTCGTCGCCACCTCGTGGATCGTCACGATCACGCTCTCCTCGGCCGACGCCACCGTGCACGTGCTGCAGAACCCGTACCTGCCGGAGTGGTTCGGCGGCACCGGCGTCGCCGTCGGGGTGACCGTGGGCCTGCTGCTGATTCTCGGCGCGGTGTTCCTGCTCGGCTTTCGGGAAGCCGTGGCGGTGGCCGTCCCGCTGGTGGCCGCCTTCCTCGGCCTGAACGCGGTGATCGTGGGGGTGTCGCTCGTCGAACTGGCCGGCGATCCCCGTCCGCTGGGGGACTGGACGGCGGCGCTGACCTCGGGCGGTGGTCCGGGCCAGGTGGCGCTGACCGCGGCGCTGGCGTTTCCGCTGCTGGTGTTGGGCCTGTCCGGGTTCGAGACCGGGGTCAGCATGATGCCGCTGGTGGCGGGAAAGGGGCCCGACGCGCCGGCCCGCCTGGCCGCCCGGATCCGCAACACCCGGCGGCTGCTCACCACCGCCGCGGCCATCATGTCGGTCTACCTGCTATCGACCACCTTCGTCACCGCGGTGCTCATCCCGTCCGAGGCGTTCGCGCCGGGCGGGGCCGCCAACGGGCGGGCGCTGGCCTATCTCGCCCACGAGCAGGTGGGCGAGGCGTTCGGAACGGCCTACGACGTGAGCAGCGTGCTTATCCTCTGGTTCGCCGGTGCGTCGGCGATGGCCGGGCTGATCAACATCGTGCCGCGCTACCTGCCCTCCTACGGCATGGCGCCGGAGTGGGCGCGCGCGGTGCGCCCGGTGGTGATCGTCTACACGCTGGTCTGCATCGTGCTGACCATCGTGTTCCGCGCCGACGTCGACGCGCAGGCAGGGGCGTACGCCACCGGGATCCTGGCGATGATGGTGTCGGCGGCCGTGGCGGTGGCCATCGCCGCCGCCGGCCGCCGGCAACGCGGCGTCGCCGCCGGCTTCACGGTGCTCACCCTGGTGCTGCTGTACGCGCTGGTCGAGAACGTGATCGAGAAGCCGGACGGGATCGCCATCTCCGGACTGTTCATCCTCGGCATCATCGCCGTCTCGCTGGTGTCCCGGGTGTCCCGCACCACCGAACTGCGGGCGGAGCGGGTCGAGTTCGACGAGACGGCGCGGCGGTTCATCGCCGACTCGGTGGCCCATGACGGGCGGCTGCACGTGATCGCCCACAAGCGGCGCAGCGGGGCGATCAAGGAGTACACCATCAAGGAGCGCGCGCAGCGTGGCCTGAACCCGGTGCCGGGGGCGACCGACGTGCTCTTCCTGGAGATCGACGTGGTGGATCCGTCCGGGTTCCGTCACGTGCTGCGGGTGTGCGGCGTCGAGGTGGGGGGCTACCGGGTGCTGCGGGCCAGCAGCCCGGCGGCACCGAACGCCATCGCGGCGATCCTACTGGCGCTGCGGGACGCCACCGGCGTACGCCCGCACGCACACTTCGAGTGGTCGGAGGGGAACCCGATCGCTCACCTGCTGCGCTACCTCATTCTCGGGCGGGGGGACACCCCGCCGGTGGTACGCGAGATTCTGCGCAAGTCCGAGCCGGATCCCGCCCGCCGTCCCGGCATCCACGTCGGGGGTTGAGCGACGCCACCGATGTCCTCGGTGCCGGCTCCGGGCACATGTGAAGCCGAATGGCTTACTCATTCACTTATGCCTGATTTGCGTCATGTGTCGCCGTACGGTGGCCTCTGGTGGCTGAGGCGATGTCAGTCACCCCGCGCCCGATTCGGTGCGGCCGTGTTTGCGCATGCACGAGAGGCAGGAGCGCTGATGTCCACGTACCAAGGGAGCCGTGGGTCCACCCGACCCGGTCGGCGGTCCCGGTGGTTGCTGGCCGGTGGCCTGGTGGCGGGCAGCCTGGTGGCCGGAGCGGCGGGCCTGACCGCCGTCACCGCCTCGGCCGCCGACCGTGACCCGGCGGCACCGAAACCGGGCCAGCCCGCCGCGATGTTTCAGGATGACGTACCCGGAGCCGACGAGACGCCGCAACGCCGGGGGCAGGACCGGCAACGGCCGGAGTGGCGACACGACGCGGACGCTACCCAGCCCGACCGGGGCGGTGCGACCGGCCGGTCGAGCGGTCACCACGGACGCGCACCGGACGGCACGGTGGTGCCCGTGCCCTGCGATTCCGCCCGGCTCATCGCGGCGCTGGTGCGGGCGAACGCCGAGGGCGGTGCCACCCTGCGACTGGCGGAGAAGTGCACCTACACGTTGACCCATGCGTTCCAGCAGCCCGACGAATACGACGGCGGCATCCGCGACGCGCGGGAGGCCGCGGACGCCGCCGAGAACCCCGGTGACGCCGAGGCGCCACCGCGCAACCCCGCCGACGACAAAGCCGGCCTGCCGGTGATCTACCATGGGATCACCATCGAGGGCTCCGGCGCGACCATCGCCCGTGGGGTGAACACCCCCGACTTCCGCTTCTTCACCGTCCGCGACGGCGGCGAACTGACCCTCCGGGACGTCACCCTGCGCAACGGCCGCTCGGCGGCGGAGGGTGGCAGCATCCACGTCGTGCACGGTGCCACGGCGGTCGTCGAAGGGGTCACCGTCGTCGGCAGCACCTCGCTGTCGGCGGAGGGCGGTGGCGGTGGCATCTTCAACGACGGCAACCTCCAGATCAGCGACAGCAAACTGATCGGCAACCGGGCCGCCGGCACCCAGGGCAAGGGCGGGGGCCTGCTCAACGGCGGCGTCATGACCATGCACCGCACCGAGTTCCGGCACAACAGCGCGGTCAGCTACGGCGGTGGCCTGGCCAACTTCCGGGCCGCGGGTGACGTCTACTCCTCCACCTTCGTGCAGAACAACGCCGGTCAGGGCGGCGGCCTGGCCAGCTTCTCCGCCCGTACCAAGGTCTTCGACACGCTGGTGGCGCAGAACAGCGCCGAGATCGGCGGTGGCCTGGCCAACTCCGACGCGGTGCTGGTGCTGCGGCAGCTGACGGTCCACGGCAACGTCGCCACCGTCAAGGGCGGCGGCATCTCCACCTTCCAGGGCCTGCTGCCACTGGACGACAGCGTGGTCAGCGAGAACACCACGCGCGGCAATGGCGGTGGCATCCACACCGAGAGGTCGAACCTGCTCGTGCGGGGCAGCGACGTCAAGGAAAACGCCGCGGTCGGCAAGCGGTCGCAGGGAGCGGGGCTGTTCGTGACGGCGGGCTCGACCTCGCTCTACCGCAGCCACGTGACCGGCAACCAGTCCACGGTGAAGGCGGGCGGGATTCAGGCCGAGCGGGCCCAGGTCAAGATCGATGACGACAGCGTCGTCATCGAGAACAATCCGACCAACTGCGCGGGCAGCAAGGTGCCGGTGGCGCACTGCTTCCGCTGAGCCGGACGTACGGCCGGGTATCCGCGCCGACGACCAAGGCCCGTGTCCGAAGCCGGCACGGGCCTTGGTCGTGCGTCACCGGGCTCACTGAGAGGGCTGGGGCAGTTCGCAGTCGATCTTCGGGTTGGCGCCGACGTAGTTCAACGGCCCGGCGGCGATGGTCACCAGGATCGTGCCGACCTCGGCGCAGTTGGCTTCCTCGTCGCTGTAGTAGCCGCGCTGGCCGGCGGCGATGGCGCCGATGACGAGCCAGATCACCACGAGGACTCCGAATATCGACGTGCCACGCATGGCTTCCTCCACAGATTCGGGGGTTGAGTTGCAAGGTTTGGGCCTTGTACCCAGACGCGCCGAGTGGCTAACGGAGGCCGGCGTGACCTACGGCGGCATGGGTGCCTCAGGCGGACGGTTGCGGGTGTGGCGGAGGTCGGCCAGCGCTACCCCGGCGAGCACCAGTAGCGCGGCCAGCGCGGCACTGAGCGCCGGCAGGAACAGCACCGCGGGCACCGCGGCCAGCAGCGCCACCACGCCGCCGAGCCGGGACCACGACACCCGGTTGAACACCTCGCGTTCGAAGAGGGCCCGGCCGACCAGGAACAGCGCCGGGCCGCCGAGCATGATCGATGCCCATTCGGGCGGGGTACGCGCGGGCAGGGTGTAGGTGTGCAGCACCAGCTCGAAACCGGCCGCCGTGGCGACGACCCCGGCGACCATCAACAGGTGGGTGTACGGGGAGGTGTTCAGGAAGCGGATCGGCCTCCTCGTGGCCTTGATGGCGACGGGCAGCAGCTCCCCGGCCTTGTGCACGTAGATCCGCCAGAGCAGCAGGGTGGTGGCGAAGGCCAGCAGCAGCGCCATGGCGTCCTCGAACTCCGAGTGGTTCGTGGTGTAGGCGATGCCGATGACGAGGATCGCGTCGCCCAGGGCGATGGTGTAGAACTGCTGATACCGCTCGGCCAGGTGCTCGGCGGTCAATTTGAACAGCGCAGCGGGGACGCTGCCCAGCCCGGGTACCGGGTAGGACAGCCGCAGCCCGAGGTAGTCGATGCCGAGGGCGAGCAGCCACAGCACCATTCGCGCATCCTCGGAGACGAACGCGCCGCCGATCCACGGCACCGCCGACAGCGTGAACCAGCAGAAGATCCTGGCCGCCCGTCGTTGGACCTGCGGGTCGTTGCGAACCGCTGGAATGATGAACAACCCGCGTCCGAGGTGGATGGCGACGTACGCACCGGCGAAGGTGAGCCCCCGATCGCCGAACGCCTTGGGGATCGCGCTGGCCATCAGCAGCACCCCGAACATCACGGCGAGCACCAGGGCCTTGATCTCGGTGCGCTCCGGGTCGTACAGGTCGGTGACCAGGCTGGTGATCGTCCAGGTCCACCACACCGCGCCCAGCAGGATCAGCGCCTGGCCGGCCTGGTGCCAGTTGATCTCCTCGGCCAGCCCGCGCGAGATGAGCGCCAGCGCGACGACGTAGACCAGGTCGAAGAACAGTTCCAGGAGGGTGACCCGGCGGGTCGTGGTGGAGCTGCGGGTGGGAGGTCGCCGTGGGTTGTCGGGCTGTTGCTGGGCGAACGGCACGGATGACTCCCGGCAGCCGGCGACAGTGCGGCGTGCCGGCTCGGCCGGCGTACCGACCGTAACGGCGGTTCCGGTCGGAGCGTGACCTGGTCGAGGTCGGTCACCGGAATGGCGTACGACGCGGCCGCCGGTCGCGGGGCCCGCGAGGGCGGCTCCGTGACCGGCGGCCGGGGGTCGTCAGGACTCGCTGTCGGCCTGGGCGGCCAGCACCTTCGCCTGCTGAGGCCAGGTGGCCAGGCTGGCGGTGGCGCGCAGCCCGGCGTTCTTGACGGTCTCCCGCAGCGCGGTCTCGTCCAGCTCGGCCAACTGCCGGTAGGTCCGGATGCCCGCGCCGTGCAGCGCCGCCGCCATCTTCGGCCCGACCCCCTGGATGCGCCGGAAGTCGTCGGTCTGGGCGGCTACCGGTTCCGCCGCGACCGGATCGACCGCCCCGGTCGGCTCGGTCACCACCGGATGGGCCACCACGGCCGGTTCGGTCGCGATCGGGTCGGCGGCGACGGCCGGTTCGGTCGCGATCGGGTCGGCGGCGACGGCCGGTTCGGTGGCGACCGGATCGGCTGCGCCGGACGCCGCTGCGGATTCGGTGGTGTCCTTGGGCCGGACCGGCGGGGTGGCGACCGTCGGTCGCGGTTGCGCGGTCGCGTCCGCCGTCGGTCCCTCGTCGACAGACGTCGGATCGACGTCGCCCGTGAGCGGTTCGCTGGCCCGTGGCACCTCGGCGGGGGCATCGGTCGCCGGCACCTCGGTGCTGCCGCCGATCGGCTCAGCGACGGTCGGGGTGGGCTCGGCCTCGGTTGGCTCGGGCCGCGCCGAATTAGTGGTTTCGGTGCCCGCCGCAGCGGGTGGTTCCGCCCGCCGACCGCGCAGCAGTACCCAGCCCACCGCCAGCCCCGCCAGCAGCGCCACGAGCAGTATCAGCCAGCTCCCGAAGGACTCGCCCACGGTAACCCTCCCTGAGGTTCACGTCCGGATCGTCGCGAGAAAAACTCGCCGCAGCTTCGCACACGCGCGGCCGGGACGACAGGCAGGTCAGGTAACAGTCCGTACCGGACCGGCGGAGGCTACGGCAGGTGTCCGGTACGGGACGGACGGTACGGTGGTCGCCGGGTGCGGACATATCGTGACCCCGGCACCGGGTCGGGTGCCGGGGTCACGATGAGAATCAGTCCTGCTCACCTCGGTAGGTGTAGAAGTCGTCGATGAACTTGCGCCGTAACCGGGGAACCCGGCTGGTGACCCGGAAGTAGCCACGGGCACCGAGCAGCGCGAGCCGTCCGAACACCGGCTGGTACATGCGATCGTCACCGTTGGTGCCGCTGCGCCCCAGCGAGTCGGCGACCCGGGCGAAGCCGTACGGCACCATCGCCGCCTCGTAGTCGGCCACCGCCTGCACCAGGTTCTTGTCGCCAGCGGCGGCGAGGATCAGCTGCCGCCGCAGCAGGTTCGCGTCGCGCAGTGCGGTGTTGGCCCCCACGCCGCGCCCCGGCGTCATGGTGTGGATCGCGTCACCGAGCAGGGTGACGGTGCTGCTCTTCCAGGGCGGCACCGGTTCCGAGGTGGACACCCGGATCGGCAGGGCGCTCTCCGGGTCCGCCAGGCTGAGCAGCTCTCGCAGGTGAGGGTGCCAGTTGGCGGTCAGCTCCAGGGCCACCTCGATCAGCTCTCTGCCCCGGCGACGCAGCACGTCGGACGGGAAGCGGCGGGCCGTGCTCCACACCACCAGGTTGATGTTGTCGCGGGTCGGGTCGTGTCGCAGCCCGGGCCAGTCGGTGAGCAGTTTCGCGTCCGCCGAGCTGGTCTCCGGTTTCAGGCGGCCGTCGCGGTCCCACTTGAACTCCATCACGTGCAGTACGCCCATCACCCCGCCGGTGCCGAAGATCAGCGAGATGCCCCGCTGCACGCTCTCCGGCAGTAGGGACCGGGTGTGCGCGGTGAGTGGTACCCGGGTGGCGATGTTGACCGTGCCGGCGTCCCGGATGACCGCGTGCGGCAGGTACTGGCGGCGGACCGCCGAGTGCGTGCCGTCCGCCGCCACGAGCAGGTCGCCGGTGGCGGTGCCACCGTCGGCGAAGTGGGCGGTGACCGTGCCGTCGTCGTGCTGCTCGTACCGGGTGAAGGTGCGGTCGAAGTGCACCACGTCCGCCAATCCGGTCAGCAGCACCTGGCGCAGCGTCATCCGGGCCACGGACCGTTCCGTGTCGACCGGATGGGTGTCCGGTCGCAGCGGAAATGACGCGGTGTGGCGCAGCTTCTCGCTGAGCACGTTGAAGTAGCGGGGCGAGCGGGCGCAGGTGGCCAGGTAGATCTCGAACAGCTCCGGCGGTAGGCAGTCACGCAGGGCCCGACTGCCGGTGGGACCGATGCCCACCCGATAGCCGAGCAGTCCCTCGCCCCTGGCCCGGTGTCGTTCGTAGACCGCCACGCCGATTCCGGCCCGGCGCAGCCCGTGGGCCAGGCAGAGGCCGCCGGTGCCAGCGCCGATGACCAGGACGTGCGGTGCTCGGGTCGTCATGCTTCCGCCCGGTCAGCCGGCCACACGCGGTGCCGGAACGTCCGCGGCGTCCCAGCGGTAGAAGCAGTTGGCGATCGCGTCGCGGGGCGAGCGCCAGGTGGGCAGGTACGGCGAGGTGTGTGCGGACAACCGCTCGTTGACCTGCTGGTACAACGGATGGTTGCGGGCCGCCGCGAGGGCGTCCGCGCCGACGTCGTCGGTCTCCATGAGGTGTACGCACAGGTCGTGCAGGCAGTACAGGGACCGGTGGCGGACCCCGGTCAGGCTGGGCAGTTCGGTCTCGTCGGACTCGGCGAAGATCTGCGCCACGCGACCCTCCGCGCCCGGGATGACTCTGCTGACGATCACTAGACGGCTCATCGGATCCCTCTCACCGGTGGTTCGGCCCGGATGGACACCGGGTGCCGGGCCGCTGTCGTCCCACCCTGTCGCCCGCGCAGTCACCTGCCCGTCAACGTCCGGGATCGGTGCGGTGACGCATCGTCAACGGGCCTGGGGCGGCGTTGCGGGTGACCAGGTGCCGGCGGGGTCCGCTGTTCGGCCGGCTGGCGCGCCGGATGGGGTCGAGGGTCTCCGCGAGCAGCGCGCTCATCGCCGGCGACGGCTCCAGGCGCAGTTCCCGCAGCAGCAGGTCCCGGTAGACGTAGTAGGCGTGCACCGCCTCGAAGGCATTGCCCTCGGCGAGGTGAATGCGCACGACCAGCCGGTGCGGCGTCTCGCGCAACGGCTCGGCGGCCATCGCCTCCAGCGCCGCCTCCAGCGCCTCGCCGTGCCGCCCGGCAGCCAGGTGCTGGCCGGCGACCTGTTCCAGCATGTGCAGTCGGAGCTGGCGCAGCCGTTCCCGGTCGGCCAGCACCCAGTCGTCGTACCAGCCGGGCAGCAGGTCGTGCCGGCCGGCGGCGAGGGCCTCCGGGGCGTCGCCCGGTGGGTGGCCGTCGCGTACCCGGCCGGCCGTGTCGACGAGCAGGTCGACATCGACCCGGACCAGCGGGTCGAGGCGGACGGTGTCGGCGGCGGTGCTCAGCGGGCAGTACGGATCCTGACGCAGTCGCCACATTGCGGTCCGCAGTGACGACAGCGCCCGTTCCTCGGTGGCTTCCGGCCAGAGCAGACCGGCGAGGTGGGTGCGGGTGGCCCCGGGTCGCAGCCCGATCAGCGCGATGATCCGTTGCAGGCCGCGGGGCACCACCACCGGGCTGTCGCCGTGGGTCAGGCGGAAGCCGCCGAGCAGATGCAGCCGGATGTCGGCGTCGTGGGGCTGGCCGGTGGTGGGCGTGGGCGAAACGGCGGCCACGGCGGCACCCCCTGCGGAACGCGTCGGTTGCGGGTCTCGGTCGGGTCCCGGCGTGGCCGCCGTGACGCCACTGTCGACTCGTCGGGCCGTCGCACGGGTGGTGCGGTGCCGGGTACGACCGTCGTGAAGATTATCAATCGCAATTACTCTGAGTCAACGATGTTGTCGGCAACGCAACTCAACGGCTTGTGTGAAACCGCCTCTGAACTGGTCAATCGCGCCGATCATGGCAGCCGTCGCCGCTCAGCTGAACCACAGCTTACGTCAACTCAGCGTCACCGGTTGCCATTCATCTCGGGGGTTTCTGTGACGCCTGGGTGACGCGGTGCTGCGCATCGTGGCGGCAGCCGTCCGGGCACACCCGGTGGTGTCCCACAGCCTCACCGGGGGAGGACCAGCATGGACCGAACGCTGATCGTCGCGAAGGTGGTCCCGACCGCCGAGTCGGCGGTCGCCGAGATCTTCGCCGGGTCCGACACGACCGAACTGCCCCGCCTGGTGGGGGTCCGGCATCGCTCGCTGTACCGCCTGCACGACCTGTACGTGCATCTCATCGAAACCGAGTCGGCCGGCGACGGTGCCGTGGAGGCCGTGCGGGAGCACCCGGAGTTCGTCCGGGTCAGCAGCCGGTTGAGCTCCTACATCTCGCCGTACCGGCCGGACTGGCGCTCGCCCCGGGACGCCATGGCACGCTGCTTCTACCGTTTCGACGGGCGTCGGCCGTGACCGCCACCGCGCCCTCGGGCGAGTCCCTGTGGTCCCGGTGCGGCGGCTGTGCCGCCCTGCTCTACCGCAAGCGGCTGCGCCGCAATCTGGACGTCTGCCCCGAGTGCGGGCTGCACGCCCGACTCGCCGCACCCGAGCGGGTCAGCCAACTGGTCGACCCGGGATCGTTCCGGCCGCTGCCGGACCGGCCGGCCGAGGTGGACCCGATCGGCTTCGTCGACGTCCTGCCGTACCCGCACCGGCTCGCCGCCGCCCGCGCCGATACCGGCCTGCCGGAGGCGGTGCTCTGCGGCACCGCCACGATCGGCGGGTCGCGCTGTGCGCTCGCGGTGATGGACTTCCGATTTCTCGGCGGCAGCCTCGGCTGTGCCGTCGGCGAGCTGATCACCCGTACCGCCGAGCAGGCGTTGGAGTTGGCCGTGCCACTGGTCCTGGTCACCGCCTCCGGCGGCGCCCGGATGCAGGAGGGCGCGCTGTCGCTGATGCAGATGGCCACGGTCAGCCAGGCGATGGCCGCGCTGCGCGAGGTCGGGCTGCCCACCATCAGCGTGCTGACCGATCCCACCTACGGCGGAGTGGCGGCCTCCTTCGCCACCAGCGCCGACCTGGTACTCGCCGAGAGCGGCGCCCGGATGGGCTTCGCCGGCCCCCGGGTGATCCGCCAGGTGACCGGACGCAAGCTCCCGGAGGGCTTCCAGACCGCCGAGTTCCTGCTGCGACACGGCCAGGTCGACATGGTGGTGCCCCGGCACGCGCTGCGTGCCCGACTGGCCACCCTGCTCGCCGCCACCGGCCGCCGGGCCACGAACCGGCCCGGCGCAACCGCCCCGCCACCCGAGGTGGCCCGCCCGCTCCCGACGTCTCGGACGCCGGTTTGCGACGCCTGGGAGACGGTACGCCTGGCCCGGCACCCCGGCCGCCCCACCACCCTTGACTACCTGGAGACCACCTTCGACGGCTTCACCGAGCTGCACGGCGACCGGCTCGGCGGCGACTGCCCGGCGGTGGTCGGTGGGTTGGCGCGGCTCGACGGCCGGCACCTGATGGTGATCGGCCACCAGAAGGGACACACCACTGCCGAACTGGCCGCCCGCAACTTCGGCATGGCCACCCCGGCGGGCCATCGCAAGGCGTTGCGGCTGATGCGGCTGGCGGCCCGACTCGGACTACCCGTGGTGACCCTGGTCGACACTCCGGGGGCCGATCCGGGCGTCGAGGCGGAGGAGCACGGTCAGGCGGCGGCGATCGCGGAGAACATCCTGACCCTCAGCGCGCTGCCCACACCGGTGGTGACCCTGGTGACCGGCGAGGGGGGCAGCGGCGGCGCCCTCGCCCTGGCGGTGGCCGACCGGGTCCTGATGCTTCAGCACGCGGTCTACTCGGTGATCAGCCCGGAGGGTTGCGCCGCGATCCTCTGGCCCGGTCGTACCGCCGCTCCGCAGGCGGCCCGGGCCCTGCGGTTGACCGCGCCGGATCTGTGCCGGCTCGGGATCGTCGACGAGGTCGTTCCCGAGCCGGACGGCTCCGCCGCCGACGACCCCGAGGCGACGGCGCGAACCGTCCGGCAGGCGCTGCTGGCGAACCTGCTGCCGCTGCTGGAGGTCCCGGCGGTGACTCTCGTCCAACGACGCCGACGGCGCTTCCGGCGCTTCGGCGCCGACCGTGCCGGTACCCGGGCGGGTGCCCGATGAGCGCGGTGCCCACGGCCGCCGCCGCCCCGGAACCCGCCCGGCTTCCGACGGCCGACGCCGCCCTGGCCGAACTGCGCCGACACGCCCAGCAGGTCATCGTCGAACTGGCCGACCCGGTGCGCCGGCTGCGGCTGCGCCTCGGCGACGCCGAGCTGGAGGTGGAGTGGGATCGGCCGGTCGGCTCGGGAGTACCGGCCGGCCCCACCGATTCCGGCATGGCCGCACCCGCGGTCCGCCCTCGTACGGCACCAGCGCCTCCGCTCACGACGGCGGTCGAACCGTCCGCGGCCCCGTCGGCGGCGATCCCCGCGACCCGCATGAGCGTCCACTCGCCGATGGTCGGCACCTTCTACCGGTCGCCGCAGCCGGGTGCGGCCCCCTTCGTGGCCGTCGGCGACCTGGTCCGGCCCGGGCAGGTCGTCGGCATCGTCGAGGCGATGAAGCTGATGAACGAGATCGTCGCGGATCGGCCCGGCCGGGTCGCCGAGGTCCTGGTGGCCGACGGACAGCCGGTGGAGTACGACCAGCCACTGGTCGCCCTGGATCCGGCGTGAGGGTGGTGCGTCGATGTTCTCCAAGGTGCTGATCGCCAACCGGGGCGAGATCGCGTTACGCATCCTGCGCGCATGCAAGGAGCTGGGCATCCGTACCGCCGTGGTCTACTCCACCGCGGACGCCGACTCGGCGGCCGTGCGGCTGGCCGACGAGGCGGTCCGGATCGGCCCCTCGGCCAGCCGGCGCAGCTACCTCAACGCCGCGGCGGTGGTGGAGGCCGCCCGCAAGGTCGGTGCCCAGGCGGTACACCCGGGATACGGTTTTCTCTCCGAGGACGCCGACTTCGCGGAGATCTGCGCGGACAACGGGCTGACCTTCGTCGGCCCGCCGCCACACGTGATGTCCGTGCTGGCCGACAAGTCCTCCGCCCGGGCGCTGATGAGCCGGGCCGGGCTACCGCTGGCGCCGGGTGCCGTGCAGCCGGTGCCGACGGCCGCCGAGGCCGCGGCCATCGCCGCCGAGGTGGGTTATCCGGTCATCATCAAGGCCGCCGCCGGGGGAGGGGGCCGCGGGATGGCCGTGGTCCGCACCCCGGCGGACCTGCCCCGGGCGTACGCGCGTACCCGGGCCGCCGCCCAGGCCGCCTTCGGCGACGACCGGGTGTACGTCGAGCGCTACCTGACCGATGCCCGGCACGTCGAGGTCCAGCTGCTCTGCGACTCGCACGGCAACGGCGTGCACCTGGGCACCCGGGACTGCTCGGTGCAGCGCCGCCATCAGAAGCTGGTCGAGGAGGCGCCCGCTCCGGCGCTGTCCCCGGCGACGCTGGACGCCATCGCCAGCACCGCCCTGCGCGGCGCGCTCGACGTCGGGTTCACCGGCGCCGGGACGGTGGAGTTCCTGGTCGACACCGAGGAGCGGTTCCACTTTCTGGAGATCAACTGTCGCATCCAGGTGGAGCACCCGGTGACCGAGATGATCACCGGGATCGATCTGGTGCACGAGCAGTTCCACGTCGCGGCCGGCAGCCCCTTGCGGTGGCGTCAGGAGGATGTCCGGTTCACCGGGGTGGGCATCGAGTGCCGGGTCAACGTGGAGGATCCGGACCGGGACTTCGCGCCCACGCCCGGGCGGCTGGACCGGTTCGTGCCACCCGGCGGCCCGTTCACCCGGGTCGACACCCACGGCCACCCCGGTTACCTGGTGGGTCCGCACTACGACTCGCTGCTGGCGAAGGTCGCGGTCTGGGCCCCGGACCGGGACCTGGCGTTGAACCGGCTGGATCGGGCGCTCGGCGAGTTCGAGATCTCCGGACCGGGGATGCGGACCACCATCCCGTTCGTCCGGCGGGTGCTCGACGACGCCGAGTTCCGCAAGGGGCGTCACTCCACCGGGCTGGTGGACCGCCTGATCGCCGCACCGACATCCGCACACCCGAGGAGGAAACGATGACCGTCACCGACGGCGGTTCGCTGACCACCGAGATAACCGACATCCTGGTGACCAACTGCGGACTCGACCCGGATGCCGCCGCCCGCGCGCCGGCCGCCTCCCTGGAGGAGCTGGGCATGGACTCGCTCGCCCTGCTCGAACTCTCGGCCGTGGTCGCCGACCGGTGGCAGGTGAGCATCCCGGAGCAGGCCGCGCAGTTGAGCATTCCGGCCGTGGCCGACCTGGTCGCCCGGCGGGCCGACCCGCCCGGGCACACCGAGAACAGCATCGTCATCGCCGCGCCGCTGGAGCTGGTCTGGTCGGTGACGAACGACGTGGCCGGCTGGCCGGACCTGTTCACCGAGTACGCGCGGGCGGAGATCCTCGACCGGGACGGCGAGACGGTCCGGTTCCGGCTCACCATGCATCCCGACGAGAACGGCGTGGCCTGGAGCTGGGTCAGCGAACGCACCGCGGACCCGGCCACCCGCCAGGTGCAGGCCCGCCGGGTGGAGACCGGGCCGTTCGAGTACATGCGGATCCGCTGGACCTACACCGAGGAACCCGACGGTGTCCGGATGACCTGGGTGCAGGACTTCGCCATGAAGCCGACCGCGCCGGTGGACAACGCCGGCATGACCGAACGGATCAACACCAACAGCGCGGTGCAGCTGACCGTGATCAAGGAGCGCGTCGAGCGGCTCGCCCGGCACCGGACGACCACCCTGACGGGCACCGCGTCGGCGACCGGGTCGACCGCTCCGAGCGCGACAGGAGCCGACGATGAGTGACCTCGCCCTGGTGGCCGCCCGAGACGTGCCCGCCGATCGCCGTCGCGGTGGCGAGCTGCGCGTCCTGCTCGGTCCGCGTACCGTCGGCAGCACCTCGGGTTTCATGGGCGTGGCCACCATGGCGCCGGGGGAGCGGATCGCCGAGCACTACCACCCCTACAGCGAGGAGTTCCTCTACGTCGCCCGTGGCGCCATCACCGTCGACCTGGACGACGAGCCGGTGCCGCTGGCGGCCGGCGAGGCGTTGTTCGTGGCCCGCAACGTGCGGCACCGGCTGCGCAACACCGGCCACCTCCCCGCCGAGGTGGTCTTCCACCTCGGACCGCTGGCTCCGCGTCCGGAGCTCGGCCACGTCGACACCGAACTGGTCGAACAGCGGGACCGGTCGTGACCAGCCGGCGCACCGTGGTCACCGGCGTCGGGGTGGTGGCCCCCGGCGGGGTGACCCGGGACCGGTTCTGGAAGAGCATCACCGAGGGCCGTACGGCGACCCGGCGGATCAGCTTCTTCGACCCGTCGCCGTTCCGGTCGCAGATCGCCGCGGAGTGCGACTTCGACCCGGACGCCGCCGGGCTGACCCCCGCCCAGCGGCAGCGCGCCGACCGGTACGTGCAGTTTGCGCTGGCCTGTGCCGCCGAGGCGGTGGCCGACAGCGGGTTGGACCTCACCGATGCCGAACGCGACCGGACAGCTGTGGTGCTCGGCACCGCGGTCGGCGGCACCATGGCGCTGGAGCAGGAGTACGTGACGGTCAGCGACAGCGGCCGACGCTGGTTGGTCGACGCGGCGCTCGGTGGCCCGTACCTCTACCCGGCGCTGATGCCCAGCAGCCTGGCCGCCGACGTGGCCTGCCGCCACGGCCTGCACGGTCCGGCGCAGGTGATCTCCACTGGCTGCACCTCCGGCATCGACGCCATCGGGTACGCCCACCAACTCGTGGTCGACGGCGAGGCCGACATCGTGCTCGCCGGGGCCGCCGACTCGCCCATCTCCCCGGTGACCGTCGCCTCGTTCGACGCGATCAAGGCCACCAGCCCGGACAACGACGACCCGGCGCACGCCTCCCGTCCCTTCGACGCCGACCGGCACGGCTTCGTGCTGGCCGAGGGGGCGGCGGTGCTGGTGCTGGAGGAGGCCGGGCACGCCGCGCGGCGCGGCGCGCACGTCTACTGCGAGGTGGCCGGCTACGCCAGCCGGAGCAACGGCTTCCACATGACTGGGCTGCGCCCGGACGGCCTGGAGATGGGGCTGGCCATCACCGACGCGCTGCGGCAGGCCCGACTGATGCCCGAGGACGTCTCCTACATCAGCGCCCACGGCTCCGGCACCCGGCAGAACGACCGGCACGAGACGGCGGCGTTCAAACGGTCGCTCGGCGCGGCGGCCTACCGGGTACCGATCAGCTCGATCAAATCGATGGTCGGGCACTCACTGGGTGCCATCGGCGCCATCGAGATGGCCGCCTGCGCGCTGGCCATCGAGTTCGGGGTGGTGCCGCCCACCGCCAACTGGGCCACCCGGGACCCGGAATGCGACCTGGACTACGTGCCCAACGAGGCCCGGGAGGTGCCGGTGGACGTGGCGCTGTCGGTGGGCAGCGGCTTCGGCGGTTTCCAGTCGGCCATGCTGTTCCGCCGGTTGGCCCGGGACGTGACGCCGTGAGCACCCGTCGGGTCGAGACGGTCGTCGAGGTGACGGCGTGACCGGCGGGCGGGCCGTGATCACCGGCGTCGGGGTGGTCGCGCCCAGCGGCGTCGGCGCGGACGCGCACTGGCGCACGGTCCTGACCGGCCGCCGCCGTACCGGGCCGATCTCCCTCTTCGACGCCTCCGGGTACCCGACCCGCCTCGGCGGTGAGGTGGCGGACTTCGACCCGGCCCGGTACGCCGACAACCGCGCTCTGGTGCAGACCGACAGGTGGACGCACCTCGGGTTCGCCGCCACCGCGCTGGCGCTGGCCGACGCCGGCCTGCCGGAGCGGGCCGCCGACCCCTACGGCTGGGCGGTGACCCTGGCCAGCGCCTCCGGCGGCAACCTGTTCGGCCAGCGGGAGTTGCAACGCCTCTGGTCGTCACCGTCGCGCACGGTCGGCGCCTACCAGTCGATCGCCTGGTTCTACGCGGCCAGCGTCGGACAGCTCTCCATCCGGCATCAGGCGAAGGGGCCGTGCGGGGTGCTGGTGGCGGAGTCGGCCGGTGGCCTGGACAGCCTGGCGCACGCGGTGCGCACCGTGCGGCGCGGCGCCTCGGTGGTGCTCGCCGGGGCGACCGAGTGCCCGCTGAGCCCGTACGCGCTGGCCTGTCAGCTACGGTCCGGTCTGCTCAGCGAGGTGGCCGATCCGGAACACGCCTACCGGCCGTTCGACGCCACCGCCAGCGGCTACCTGCCCGCTGAGGGCGGCGCGGTGTTCGTGGTGGAGGCGTTGGACCACGCCCAGGCGAGGGGCGCGCGCAGCTACGGCGAGGTGACCGGTTGGGGCGCCACCCACGACGCGGCGCACACCACCTCGGACAGTGCCGGTGACCCGCACCAGTACGCCCGCGCGATGCGGCTGGCCCTGGGTCGGGCCGGTGTCGAGGCGGACGAGGTGGACGTGGTGGTCCCCGACGCGCTCGGGGTGCCCCGCTACGACCGGGCCGAGGCGAGCGCCCTGCGTGCCGTCTTCGGCGCCCGCACGCCGCCGGTCAGTACCCACAAGGAGCTGACCGGGCGGGCGCACCAGGGCGGGTCGGCGCTGGACGTGGCCACCGCACTGCTCGCCTTCGCGCACGACACACTGCCCGCCTCGGCCGGTCCGGAGGTGGTCGCCGAGGGCTGCGAGCTGGATTTCCTGCGGGCCCCCCGCCGCCCGCGTACCCGGTTGGCGCTGGTCTGCGCCCGGGGTTTCGACGGATTCAACAGTGCGCTGGTGTTGCGAGGTGCGCCACCGGCCGGAGAGGAGGGGTGATGACGCGAGCACGGGTGGTGTTCCTGGTCCGGGTGCCCGACGAGCGCACCGAGGACTTCCTGCGGGCCTACGAGGCGGTCCGGCACCTGGTCGCCGACGGCGTGCCGGGCCACCTGGTCGACCAGGTGTGCCGTTCGTCGACCGACCCGGAGCAGTGGTTGATCACCAGCGAGTGGACCAGCCTGGCCGACTTCGAGGCGTGGGAGCGCAGCCCGGAGCATCGCGAACTGGTCCGGCCGATGCGGGAGTGCTTCACCGACGCCCGGTCCCTGCGTTTCCACATCCACGCGCAGACCCCGGTGCCGGCCGGAACGCCGGGATGAGCAAAGGCGCACGCTCGGTGTCGGATTACTCACTGAAGGTCGACACACGGAATCGATCATCCTCGCCGGGTGGCCTGGCGACAATCCGGCCAGTTGCCCTTTCCCACATCCATTTGCATGAAGCAATGTTCACGGTGCCTGCCGTAGGGTTCCGGCAGTGCTCCGAGCAGGCGACCTGCGGCCGGTCCGCGCCGCGGCGACGTCGATGGTGAGGTGGGGATGTCATGACCGGACCGCTGTTCTCGCCGAGTGAGGCCGATCCGCGACCCCTCGCCGACCCGCCGACCCGCACCGATCAGCCGACCCGCAACGCTGAGCACCCCGTCGCCGAGCTGCCGATCCGCGCCGCACCACGGCTGCGAACGTGGCCGCCGGACCCTCAGCGCGACCCCAGGTCGACCTCGGCCAGATAGACGCAGCTGCGCCCCTCGTGTGACGAGTAGTAGCTGACGTACAGCCGCTCGTCGTGCCAGGCCAGGCCGGGATAGCTGGAGTCGCCGCCGGAGGGCAGCGTCACCAACTCCCGCAGCCGGCCCCGCGCCACGTCGACGGCGCAGATGGCGGTCCGCACCGCACCGTCGTGCAGGCGTACGCCGGCCACGAGGGTGCCGTCGGGCAGCCGGCACAGCGCCGGCCCGCCCACGCGTACCCCGAGGTCCGTCCAGGTCCACTCCCGATAGGGCGGACGGGCGCGGCCCAGCTGGGCGGTTGCCGTGCCGCCGTCGCGCCGCAGCAGGCAGGTGGCGGTGCCGTCGGGGTCGAAGACCAGCCCGGATTCGTTCGGGTACCCGCCGGAGAACAACGTCCGTACCACCGGTCGCAGGTCGAAGCCGTCCTCGCTGCGGTAGAGCCGGACGAACCGCGGTTCCCGGGTGGCGTAGCCGATGCCGTACATCGCGTCGCCGCACCAGGCGGCCTGCCAGACCCAGACGTCCGGTTCGCCGACCGGCCGTGGCTCGTCCCACCGCTGACCGTCGTCGCTGACCGCGGTGACGGTCCGGAACCGCTTCGGCGTGCCGGTCGCGGCGGCGGCGAGCAGCTGCAACCGTCCGTCGGGGCGCGGCACGAAGCGTGGGTCGCGCAGGTCGACCCCGGCCTGGGCGAGGACGGCGGCGGTCTGCCAGGACTGACCGTCCGAGGAGGTCAGCACCCGCAGGACGCCGTCGTCGGACAGGTGCGACCGGCCCTGGCGGAACGCGCAGAACCAGTTTCCCGCGTACCGGACCAGGTCGGTGAAGGCGCTGTGCGGGGCGGTGTCACCGATACGGCGTAACGCGCGCACCTCGGTGGTCGCCGGACGGATGATCACGTGCGTCGACGGTACGCGGCACGGGCGACGCCGGTGTGGCGATGGGACGAACAGCGGACGAACGCGACGGCCCGGCGGTGGTCTATCGCCGCCAACGTCGGCATCACCGCTGGTGCCTTCGTGGGCGGGCTCGCGCTGCCGAGCCACGGCGTGCACAGCACCGTTGCCCTGGTGCTGGCGCTCGGCGAGCGGCGTCTCGCCCACCCCGCCCGCACCGGGGCCGCGCCACCGGAACCGCCCCCACCGCCACACCGGCTCTGTTGCCCCGCGCTGCGCTGGCCCGCAACTTCGCTGATACTGCTGCCTCGACGACGCCTGGCGATTTAACTCGTGGGTCGGGGTGGTGCAGGTGGCGTCTGGTTCGTTCGGTGTGTTGGCGTGACGTGGAGCGGCCACCGCCTGATTATCGGGATCGACCAAGATCTTCGATGTGAGGCGGTGGCCGTGGCCGTCATTGTGGGTCATGCGGGCATGGGTGGGGAAGCGACGCGCGGTGACCATGACCGGTTGGTGGAGTTCCGTCAGGGTTGGTATCAGTGCCTGACGCGGTGGGCGGACACGTTGTTCGAGGTCACGGATGCGGTGTTGACCACGCCGGGTCCGGTGGCATCGCTGCCGTATCTGACGTTGGAGCCGGCGCTGCGCCGGGGGTGGGGCAGTGTGTACGCGTCCTTGTCGAAGGGGCGGGTGGATGTCACCGCGGTGCGTGACCTGCTGATCGGCGTTCTGCCGGGGTGGTGGCCGGTGTTCGCGGTGGACGTGACGGCGTGGCCGCGCCCGGAGGCGGGGTGTTCGCCGCGGCGGGGGATGTGTCGAGTGCCTGATCCGGGTGGCGATCGGCGGGGGCGGATGGTGCCGGGTTGGGCCTACCAGTGGGTCTGTCAGGTGTCCGCGACGCCGGATTCCTGGACCGCGCCGGTCGATGTCGTGCGGGTGGACCCTGAGGACAACGCCACCGAGGTGGCCTGCAACCAGATGAGCGGCCTGGTGCGGGGCTTGGCCCGTCACCGGCCGGGTGTGGTGCCGGTGTTCTGCCTGGACGCCGGTTACTGCCCGATCACCGCGACAGCTCGGGTGGCGTCCGACCCCCACGCTCCCGCCCGGATCATCGGTCGGATCCGCCGGAACCGGTCTTCTACGCCGACCCGCCCGCCAAGACCCCCGGCAGCCCCGGCCGACCCAAACAGCATGGCGATCGATTCGCCTGCGCTGACCCCACGACCTGGCCGGAGCCCACCCACGAGGTGCACACCGTCGATGACACCTACGGCCCGATCCACGTCCAAGCGTGGACCGGCCTGCACCCCAAGCCGGGTCCCCGACGGCGGTGGGCGGCGAAGAACACCAAGGGCCTGGCCGCCCCGATCATCCGCGGCACCGTCGTTCGGGTCAGCCTGACCCGAACGGTCGAGGCCGGCACCCACAAACCCTGTGGCTGTGGACCGCCGGCCCCGACCCGATCAACCTTGACCTGATCTGGCGGGCCTACCTACGCCGGTTCGCCATCGAACACACCAACCGGTTCATCAAACAGCACCTCGCCTGGACCACCCCAGCGGTGCGTCACCCCAGCCAAGCAGACCTGTGGACCTGGATCGTCGCGGCGGCACACACCCAACTCCGCCTCGCTCGAACCCTGATCGCCGACCAACGCCTGCCCTGGGAACGACCCCTGACCACCACCACCCTGACCCCGTTCCGGGTCCGACGAGGTTTCCGCAGCCTGCACCCACACCTACCCACACCAGCCAAGCCACCGAAACCCTCCCGACCAGGACCAGGACGACCAAGAGGCAGCCGCAACCAGCAACCAACCCCACGCCACAAAACGATCATCAAGCGACGCAAACGCACGAAGCGTTAAATCGCCAGCGACGCCGGATGCAGCAGTATCCCTGGAACTGCCGATGAGTCCGGGCGGCGGGGCCATCTTCGTGATCAGGGTCGGGCTGCGGACCGCCCCGGCACCCGTGGTGGTGGGCAACCGAGGTGGAAATGCGCTCTCGGCCGGCGCGTGACGGCCTGGGTCTTGTTCGCGGGTGCCGGAATACGCGGGAGTTGCCGTCACCCGCCCGCTGCGGGCGGTGCCGTCTGCGCCTGGTGCGCCGCGGCCAGGCGTTTCGGCGCTCGGGCGTACCAGGCTTCGACGATCAGCTCGGTCAGCTCGGTGACGTCGATCCGGTCCAGCCGGACCAGCACCGACGGGTAGCCGTCGAAGTGCGGCGTGGTGAAGAAGAGGCCGGGGTCGTTGTCGAGCAGCGCCTCCTTGACACCGAGGTCCGCCACCCGGACCCCGAGGATGGGACCGTCCGGTGCGGCCGGACCGAGGTCGTGGAGTTCCTTGCCGCGGAGCGGGCGCTCCCAGACGAACGGCTTGTCCTTCACCCGCCAGGCGGCCACGCCGTCATAGGAGGGCCGCTCGCTGGTCTCCGGCAGGCCCAGCGCGATCCGGCGTACGTCGTCCCAACTGGCCACCTCCCGACGGTACGCCAGGTGGCGCACCCGGTGTGCCCCGCCGAGCGCGTTCGACTGCGCCCGGCCACCTCGCCGCGCCCAGCGCCGACCCTCCGGCGCGACAGTGGCGTGGCAGGTGCCGGGTCGGCGATGGTGGACCGCATGGAGATCATGCCCGGGCCACCGCCGGCCTGCCTGGCCGACTTCGCCGCCCTGGCCCGGACGGTGCTGCCGCCGCACGTCTGGGACTACGTGGACGGCGGCAGCGGCGCCGAGGTGACCCTCGGTGCGAACCGCCGGGCGCTGGACCGGGTCGGCGTGTTGCCGAGGGTGCTGACCGGGGTGACCACCCCGAGACTGCGGACCCGGTTGCTCGGCCGGGAGTACGCGATGCCGGTCGGGGTGGCGCCGATGGCGTACCAGCGGCTGGTGCATCCCGACGGCGAGCCGGCGCTGGCCGCCGCCGCCCGCGCCGCCGACGTGCCGTACCTGGCCAGCATCCTCGGCAGCACACCTATCGAGCAGGTCACCGCCACCGGCGCCGAGGTCTGGTTCCAGTTGTACTGGCTGCGGGACCGGTCGCTGGTGGCCGACCTGCTGGCACGGGTCCGCGCCGCCGGCTGCCGGGCGTTGGTCGTCACGGTGGACGTGCCGGTGCTCGGCCGACGGCTGCGGGACCTGCGCAACACCTTCCGGCTGCCGCCGGAGCTGGTCCCGGCGAATCTGCCGGGTGGTCGCGACGACCTGGCCCACGGCGGTACGCCGGGCGTCACCCCGCTGTCCGCGCCGCACGATGCGCCCTTCGCTCCGGCGCTGAGCTGGGCGGATCTGCGCTGGCTGAGGGAGCGGTGCGACCTGCCGCTGGTCGTCAAGGGCATCCTTGATCCGGCCGACGCCGTGCGGGCGGTCGAGGCGGGGGCGCAGGCGGTGGTCGTGTCCAACCACGGTGGTCGGCAACTCGACGGGGTCCCGGCCAGCGCCACCATGCTGCCCGAGGTGGTGGCGGCCGTCGGCGACCGGTGCGAGGTGCTGCTGGACAGCGGCATCCGGGGCGGCGTCGACGTGCTGCGCGCGTTGGCGATGGGTGCCGACGCGGTCCTGGTCGGTCGGCCGATGCTCTGGGCCCTCGCGGCCGGTGGGCGCCCGGCGGCCAGCACCGCGCTGGCCCTGCTCGCCGACGAGTTACGGGACGCGCTGGCCCTGGCCGGCTGCGCCGATCCGACGACCGTCCGCGAACTGCGCACGGTGCCGGTTGACTGACCGGTACCGGGGTGGCGACTCATCGCGTTCACCGGTTCGCAACGTGTGACCGCCGCCCTGCCGTGGTCCTGGGTGGACGGTCATAATGGGCGACATGGTTGCCTGGGAGTATGCCCTGCTGGTCCGCCGCTACCAGGGGCAGGGCCGCAATTTTCATGTCTCGTTCGTCTGGTACGGCCCGGACGGGTCCCGCAAGGACATCACGGCGTACGGCGACACCGCCATCGCACATCTCAACCGCGCCGGACGCGACGGGTGGGAACTCGTCTCCGCCGCGGAGGACGTGAACAACGTGCAGGGCAGCACCGAGGTCCACCGTTACCACCTCAAACGTCCGATCGCCTGAGGTCGGAATCGCGCCGGGCCGGGGACGTTCCCCGGCCCGGCGCGAGCGTCGTCAGCCCAGTTCGACGTCCGGGTAGAGCGGGAAACCGCTGAGCAGTTCACTGGCCTGGCGGCTGACCTTGTCCGCGACGGCCGGGTCGAGGACGTACTTCGCCTTGGAGGCGGTGCCGTCCGGACCGACCCCGGCGCTGGTCTGGCTGAGCACGGTGTGGATCAGCTCGGCGGTGCCGTCCATCTCCGCGGTGCCGAGCCCCCGGGTGGTCAGCGCGGGGGTGCCGATCCGGATGCCGGAGGTGTACCAGGCGCCGTTGGGGTCCTGCGGCACGGCGTTGCGGTTGGTCACGATGCCCGAGTCCAGCAGCGCCTGCTCGGCCTGCCGGCCGGTCAGCCCGTAGCCGGTGACGTCGATCAGCACCAGGTGGTTGTCGGTACCGCCGGTGACCAGCCTGGCGCCCCGGCGCAGCAGACCCTCGGCCAGCGCCTGCGCGTTGTCGACGATCTGGCGGGCGTACCCGGCGAAGTCGGGCCGGCGGGCCTCCGCCAGAGCCACCGCCTTGGCGGCCATCACGTGCGGCAGCGGGCCGCCGAGCACCATCGGGCAACCCCGGTCGACCTGGTCGGCCAGCTCCGGGCCACACAGCACCAGGCCGCCGCGCGGGCCGCGCAGCGACTTGTGCGTGGTGCTGGTGACGATGTGCGCGTGCGGCACCGGGTCGAAGTCGCCGGCGAAGACCTTGCCGGCGACCAGGCCCGCGAAGTGCGCCATGTCCACCATGAAGGTGGCGCCGACCGAGTCGGCGATCTCCCGCATGATCCGGAAATTGATCTTCCGGGGGTACGCCGAGTAGCCGGCGACCAACACCAACGGGCGGAACTCCCGAGCCGCCTCGGCGACCCGGTCGTAGTCGACCAGGCCGGTGACCGGGTCCGTGCCGTAGCTGCGCTGGTCGAACATCTTGCCGGAGATGTTCGGCCGGAAACCGTGGGTGAGGTGCCCGCCCGCATCCAGCGACATGCCGAGCATCCGCTGGTTGCCCAGCTCACGTCGCAGCGCGAACCAGTCCGCCTCGGTGAGGTCGTTGACGTGCCGTGCCTGGGCCCGCTGCAGGGCCGGTGCCTCGACCCGGTCGGCCAGGATCGCCCAGAACGCCACCAGGTTGGCGTCGATGCCCGAGTGCGGCTGCACGTAGGCGTGTGACGCACCGAACAGTTCCCGGGCATGCTCGGCGGCGAGGGCCTCGACGGTGTCCACGTTCTGGCAGCCGGCGTAGAACCGGCGCCCGATGGTGCCCTCGGCGTACTTGTCGCTGAACCAGTTGCCCATCGCCAGCAGCGTCGCCGGGGAGGCGTAGTTCTCACTGGCGATCAGCTTGAGCGACTCGCGCTGGTCGGCCAGTTCCGCCCCGATCGCGTCGGCGACCCGCGGCTCGACACCACGGATCACCTCAAGAGCGCTGCGAAAGGCGGTGGATTCGGCGTTGCGCGGCATGCGACCTCCAGGTGACGTGCGGAAGGCCCAGGCGCTCGGCATGCGTCCTCGTGACGGGGCCGCTCCCCGATGGTTCTCCATCTCCATGCGCCAGTCACGGCCCGAGGGGATCCTACCGGGTACGCCCACCCGGCGGGCCGCTGCGCCGCCGGGCGCGGTGCGGATCGACGCCCTTGGCCGCTTCACTACGATCGCAGGCATGGCGGAGACGGACGATGGTGGCAGTCTCCTGGCCATCAGTGACTTGCACGTCGGGCACCCGGAGAACCGGCCGGTCGTCGAGGGGCTGCGCCCCCGGACGCCGCAGGACTGGCTGCTCGTCGCCGGTGACGTGGGCGACACGGTCGCCGACGTGGAGTGGGCGCTGCGGCTGCTCGCCGGCCGGTTCGCCCGGGTCGTCTGGTCGCCGGGCAACCACGAGCTGTGGACGCCGCCCGGGGACCCGGTGACGTTGCGGGGCGTGGCCCGCTACGCCCACCTGGTCGAGCTGTGTCGTGGACTGGGCGTGGTCACGCCCGAGGATCCGTACCCGGTGTGGATGGGCCCCGGCGGCCCGGTGACGGTGGCGCCGCTGATGCTGCTGTACGACCACAGTTGGCGGCCGGACGGCTTCGACACGCCGGAGGCGGCGCTGGCCGAGGCGTACCGGACCGGAATCGTCTGCACCGACGAGGTGCTGCTGCATCCCGACCCGTACGAGAGCCGGTCGGCGTGGTGCGCGGCGCGGGTGGCCGAGACCGCCCGCCGGCTCGCCGCGCGCGATCCCGCGCTGCCGACCGTGCTGATGAATCACTGGCCGCTGGTCCGGGAACCGACGCGGGTCCTGCGGTACCCGGTCTTCGCCCAGTGGTGCGGCACCGACGCCACCGCCGACTGGCACGTACGCTTCGCCGCCGCCGCGGTGGTCTACGGCCATCTGCACATTCCACGCACCACCTGGCACGACGGAGTGCGGTTCGAGGAGGTGTCGGTGGGCTACCCCCGGGAGTGGCGGCCCCGAGGCGTACCCCCGGGCCGGCTGCGGCAGATCCTGCCGCCGCCGGACGGGGTGCCGCCAACGGCCTGGTGAACGCGGGGTTGGGCGCCGGGTGTGGCGTCGTACCCTCTCAGGTGTGGCGACGGCGGCGGAGGAGATCCAGGTGGGGCGGCGGACGGTCCGCGTCAGCAGCCCGGACAAGCCGTACTTCCCCGAGCGGGGGCTGACCAAGCTCGACGTGGTGCGCTACTTCCTCGCCGTCGGCGACGGCATTCTGCGCGCGCTGCGGGACCGGCCGACGATGCTGGAACGGTGGCCCCGGGGCGTGTTCGAGGGCGCGACCATCGCCACCCGGCAGGACAACCGGGGCGACGCGTTCTACCAGAAGAGGGTGCCGGCCGGCGCGCCCGACTGGGTGGGCACGGCCCACCTCACCTTTCCGAGCGGACGCACCGCCGACGAGGTCGCCCCGGGCGAACTGGCCGTGGTGATCTGGGCGGTGAACCTGGGCACGCTGCGCTTCCATCCGTGGCCGGTGACCAGGGCGGACGTGGAGCGGCCGGATCAGCTGCGGATCGACCTCGACCCGCTGCCCGGGGTCGGCTTCGACCAGGTGGTGCCCGTGGCGCAGCAGGTGCGCGCCTTCCTCGACGAGCTGGGGCTGACCGGCTATCCGAAGACCACCGGCGGGCGGGGCCTG
Source organism: Verrucosispora sp. WMMD573 (assembly GCF_027497175.1). Classification (NCBI taxonomy): domain Bacteria; kingdom Bacillati; phylum Actinomycetota; class Actinomycetes; order Micromonosporales; family Micromonosporaceae; genus Micromonospora; species Verrucosispora sp. WMMD573. The sequence goes on from NZ_CP114901.1 coordinate 4,176,966, forward strand.
CATGTCTACGTCCCGATCGAGCCGCGGTGGAGCTTCGGCGAGTGCCGCCGGGCGGTGCTGGCGCTCGGGCGGGAGATGCAGCGGCGCCGGCCGGACCTGGTCACCACCACCTGGTGGCGGGAGCAGCGGGACCGGCCGGTCTTCGTCGACTACAACCAGATGGCCCGGGACCACACGATGGCCTCGGCGTACTCGATCCGGCCCACGCCGGCCGCGCTGGTGTCCGCGCCACTGGACTGGGCGGAGCTGGACGACGCGCGGCCGGAGGACTTCGACGTGACCACCATGCCGGGTCGGTTCGCCTATCGCGGCGACCCGCACGCGGGCCTGGACGAGCGGCGCTTCTCGCTGGAACCCCTACTGGAGTTGGCCGACCGGGAGGGCCTGGAGTCCCCGCCCGAACGCTGAGCGGGTCACTCCCAGGGGCTGCGCGTCCCGTCGTACTCCTCGAAGACCAGCCAGCTGCGGGTGGCGAGCACTCCGGCGATGCGCTGCACCCGGTCCAGCACCACGTCCCGCAGGGTGGCGTTGTCCGGCGCCCGGACCAGGGCGAGCACGTCGTGCTCGCCGCTGAGCAGCGCCACGTGTTCGACGTAGCGCACCCGGGCCAGCTCCGCCGACACCTCCCGCCAGGTGTTCTGCCTGATCGTCAGCGCGATGTACGCCGAGGTGCCCAGGCCGGCGACCTCCGGGGCGACCCGGGCGGAGAACCCGGTGATCACCCCGTCGCGCAGCAGCCGCTCCACCCGGGCGTACGCGTTGGTGCGTGAGACGTGCACCCGTTCGGCGAGCGTCCGGATGGAGAGCCGACCGTCCCGGGTCAGCTCGTCGAGGATGCGCCGGTCCACCTCGTCGAGGGCGACTGCCGAACGTCCCGTTCCGCCCCGCCGGTCCGCCTCGTCGGCGGTCTCCTGGCTCATCGAACCCTCCTCTGGGTGCCATCCATCCCGCGTTCACCGGCCATCTTGAGTCAATCATCCGACAGCAGGAGCATAGGGCCACCACACGTCCAGGAGGTTCCGCCGTGACCACCACCCCCCAGGCGGCCCGCAGGGCATCTCCGCGCAAGCGGCGGCCGGCCACCCCGGCCGCGGCCGACCCCGCCGCCGGCCTGCTGCCCCAGACCGAACCGGTCCGGCTGCTCAACCCGGACGGCACCCTGCTGCCGACCCGCGCGGACTACCCCGAACCGCCCGTCGAGGCGCTGCGCGAGATGTACCGGCGGATGGTCGTCGGCCGGCGCTTCGACGCGCAGGCCACCGCGCTGACCAAGCAGGGCCGGCTGGCCGTCTACCCATCCTCCCGGGGCCAGGAGGCCTGCCAGGTCGGCGGTGTCCTGGCGCTGCGCGACGAGGACTGGGTATTCCCCACCTACCGGGAGTCGATGGCGCTGACCGCCCGCGGCATCGACCCGGTCGAGGTGCTGACGCTGCTGCGCGGCGACTGGCACTGCGGCTACGACCCGGCGCAGCGGCGCACCGCACCGCAGTGCACGCCGCTGGCCACCCAGTGCGTACACGCCGCGGGTCTGGCCTACGGGGAGTCGTACCAGGGGCGCGACACGGTGGCCCTGGTCTACATCGGCGACGGTGCCACCAGCGAGGGCGACTTCCACGAGGGAGTCAACTTCGCCGCCGTGTTCAAGGCCCCGGTCGTGTACTTCGTGCAGAACAACAGGTACGCCATCAGCGTCCCACTGTCCCGGCAGACCGCTGCCCCGACGCTGGCCCACAAGGGTGTCGGGTACGGCGTCCCCAGCGAGCAGGTCGACGGCAACGACCCGGTGGCCGTGCTCGCGGTGCTCACCCGCGCGGTCGCGCACGCCCGCGCCGGCAGGGGACCGTTCCTGGTCGAGGCGCACACCTATCGGATGGAGCCGCACACCAACGCCGACGACGCCTCGCGCTACCGCGACGCCGACGAGGTGGAGGCGTGGCGTGACCGCGATCCGCTGGTCCGGCTGGAGACCTACCTGCGCGGCCGGGACGTGCTCGACGACGCGGCCGTCGCCGAGATCGCCGAGCAGGCCGAGACGTACGCGGCCGACCTGCGGGACCGGATGAACAGCCAACCCACGGTCGACCCGCTCAGCCTCTTCGACCACGTCTACGCCGAACCCACCGCGCAACTGGTGGAGCAGCGGGAGCAGGTGCGCGCCGAACTGGCCGCGGCAGCGGAGGAGGACGCCTGATGGCCACCATGACCATGGCGAAGGCGCTCAACGCCGCGCTCGCCGACGCGATGCTCGACGACGAGCGGGTGCTCGTCTTCGGCGAGGACGTCGGTCAACTCGGTGGGGTCTTCCGGATCACCGACGGACTCCAGGCCCGCTTCGGCGACAAACGCTGCTTCGACACCCCCCTCGCGGAGGCCGGCATCGTCGGGTTCGCCGTCGGGCTGGCCATGTCCGGGCTGCGGCCGGTGGTCGAGATGCAGTTCGACGCGTTCGCGTACCCGGCGTTCGAACAGATCGCCTCGCACGTGGCGAAGCTGCGTAACCGCACCCGGGGCGCGTTGAGCGTGCCGATGGTGATCCGGGTGCCCTACGCCGGCGGGATCGGCGGCGTGGAACACCACTGCGACTCCTCAGAGGCGTACTACGCGCACACCCCGGGTCTGAAGGTGGTCACCCCGGCGACCGTCGACGACGCGTACTCGCTGCTGCGGGAGGCGATCGACGACCCGGACCCGGTGGTGTTCATGGAGCCGAAGAAGCTCTACTTCGCCGGCGCCGAGACCGCGCTGCCGACCCGCACCGAGCCGTTCGGCCGGGCGGTCGTGCGTCGGCCCGGACGCGACGCCACCCTGGTCGCGTACGGGCCGGCGGTTCCGGTCGCGCTGGAGGCCGCCGAGGCCGCCCGGGACGAGGGATGGGACCTGGAGGTGGTCGACGTACGCACCATCGTGCCGTTCGACGACGCCACCATCGCCGCCTCGGTACGCCGCACCGGGCGGTGCGTGGTGGTGCAGGAGGCGCAGGGCTTCGCCGGGGTCGGCGCGGAGATCGCCGCCCGGGTGCAGGAGCGGTGCTTCCACGCGCTGCACGCCCCGGTGCTGCGGGTCTCCGGGCTGGACATCCCGTACCCGGCGCCGATGCTGGAGCACACCCACCTGCCGTCGGTCGACCGGGTACTGGACGCGGTGGCCCGGTTGCAGTGGGACGACCAGCCCGACCGGCGTTGGCTGACCGAGAGCAGTGCGGCATGACCGAGAAGGTTTTCCTCCTGCCCGACCTCGGCGAGGGCCTGGCCGAGGCGGAGATCGTGCAGTGGCGGGTCGCGGTCGGCGACACGGTCACGGTGGACCAGACCGTGGTCGAGGTCGAGACCGCCAAGGCGGTCGTCGACGTGCCCTGCCCGTACGCCGGCCGGGTCGTCGCCCTGCACGGCGCCGAGGGTGAGGTGCGTCCGGTGGGCCAACCCCTGATCACCGTCGCCGGGCCGGTCGGTGGGCACGCCGACGGCAGCGAGCCGACCGGGCACGCGGTATACCGCGAGGAGGAGCGGGCCGGCTCCGGCAACGTCCTGATCGGGTACGGCACCGGGCACGGCGGTGCCCGCCGTCGTCGGCGGCCTCGGCTCGCCGCGGCCGGGGACGCGTCGGGTGCCAGCGGCGCACCGACGGCTTCGGGTGCCGGCCGGCCGGTGGCGGTGGCCGACCGGGAGCCCGGCCCGCCCGAACCGGCCCAGCCGCTGGTCATCTCGCCGATCGTGCGGCGGTTGGCGCGGGAGCGTGGGGTGGATCTGACGACGGTGCGCGGCAGCGGCCCCGGCGGTGTGGTCCGCCGGGCCGACGTGGAGGCGGCGGCCCGCGACGTCAGCGGGGCGTCGGCCGACGTCGGCGCCCGGCTCGCCGCAGTTCCCGACCGTCCGGCGACAACGGGACAGCACCCGGCGCCGGGAGACCCGGGCATGGCCGGTGCCCAGGATCTGGTCATCCCGTTGACCGGTATCCGCCGGACCATCGCGGACAAGCTGTCCCGCAGCCGGCGGGAGATCCCCGAGGTGACCATCTGGGTGGACGCCGACGCCACCGCCCTGCTGGAGACCCGGGCCGCGATCAACTCCGCCCGCCCGGACCGCCCGGTGAGCATCCTGGCCCTGTTCGCGCGGATCTGCCTGTCCGGGCTGCGCCGCTACCCGCAGCTCAACGCGCGGGTCGACACCGAGGGCCAGCGGATCGTCCAGTCGGCCGGGGTGCACCTGGGCATCGCCGCCCAGACGGACCGGGGGCTGGTGGTGCCGGTGCTGCGGGACGCCGAGCGGCTCACCACCACCGAACTCGCGGTCGAACTCGCGGCCACCACCGCCGCGGCCCGGGCCGGTGAACTGTCCCCGGCCCGGCTGACCGGGGGTACCTTCACGCTGAACAACTACGGGGTGTTCGGCGTCGACGGCTCGACCCCGATCATCAATCACCCGGAGGCCGCGTTGCTCGGCATCGGCCGCATCGTGGACAAGCCGTGGGTCGTCGACGGCCAGCTCGCGGTCCGGAAGGTGACGCAGCTGAGCCTCACCTTCGACCACCGGGTCTGCGACGGCGGTGTGGCCGGCGGGTTCCTGCGGCAGGTGGCGGACTGTGTCGAGCAGCCCGCGTTGCTGATCGCCACGGTCTGACGGCCCAGGTGAATCAGGGCGGGTTCGCCGTTCCGTCCGAAGTCGGGACGGCGAACCCGTGAGCGAGCGTCCGCTGGGCCCGCGGACCGGATCAGTGGTACGGCGCCGGACATAGCGCGACAGTCGACCGAGTATCGCCCGAATCGTCGTCGCCGGCATCTTCCGTTCGTCGGGGGTGCGATCACGGAAAGGCTTCTCCGTGCCTTGCCCATGCTCTTGCTCGAAACCGCGAAAACGTCGGTGTCGAACTGGGGAGAATGTGGCGGAGGAAGCGGCGATAAACGGGGGGACGCATCATGATGTTGAGGCGGCGACTGACGCTGTTGGCGGTGAGTGTCGCAGCGACACCGCTGGCGCTGGGCGCGTGCACCGGCGACCGCAGGGCCGGGCAGCCCGCCGAGGCGCGAGCCAACCCGGAACTGTCCGTGACACCGGCCGAGGGAACCCGCGACGTGCCGGTCACCGGGGAGGTCGGCACCGTGGTCAAGCACGGGCGGGTCACCGCCGTGCGGATCACCGACGACAAGGGCACGACGGTCGCGGCCGAGCCGCGTGAGGACGGCACCGGGTGGGTGCCGAGCCGGTCACTGGAGCCGAAGCGGACGTACACCGCGGAGGTCACCGCGACCGGCGACTCCGGGAAGACGGTCACCCGGAGGACGAGCTTCACCACGCAGCCCAAATCATCCAAACCAACCATTGTTAGCACATTGTATTTCGCCGGTGATCGGACGTACGGAACGGCAATGCCGGTAACTGTCGCCTTCGACCCGCCCATTCCCGAGGAGGCGCGGGCGGATGTGCAACGCCGTTTGTTCGTGAAAACGGATCCGCCGCAACCGGGCACCTGGTCCTGGGTGTCCGACGGTAGCCAGGTCTATTACCGAGCGCCCGATTTCTGGCGGCCGGGTACGTCGATCAAGGTCCGCTCGGCGCTGGAGGGCCTGCCGATCGGCAAGGAGCACGTCGGCGACGCCGACCGGCGGGCCACCTCGAAGATCGGCCGGCAGGTCGAGTTGGAGATCGACAACGCGAGCAAGCAGATGTCGGTGATCCGGGACGGCAAGTTGTTGCGCAAGTTGCCGGTAAGTCTCGGCAAGCCGAGCACCCCCACCTCCAGCGGCAAGATGGTGATCATGGAGAAGCACGACTTCACCACGTTCGACACGCGGGGCTCGGCCGATCCGTACGTGGTGGACGTCGAGGATGCGCAGCGGCTCACCTGGGGTGGTGAGTTCATCCACGGCGCACCCTGGTCGGAGGGGGACCAGGGGTACACAAACGTGTCCCACGGATGCACCAACCTGTCGGCGGCCAACGCGGACTGGCTGATGGGCATCACCCAGGTCGGTGACCTGGTGACCGTCAAGGGCACCGAGGTCGAGCTCAACGAGGGCAACGGCTGGACGGCGTGGAACGTCGGCTGGGAGCAGTTCGCCAGGGGCAGCGCACTGCCGGTGCCGGCCGGTCTGCGGCCCTCGCCGACCCAGGCGCCGGACCCGGGAGCGGTCGCCGGAGGCTCGCCCGAACCGCAGCCGTCGGCGAGCGGCGGCTGACCGAACGTACGCGCCGGGCCACCCGCCCGCGGGTCGGCCCGGCGCCCCGTGGTGGTTCCCGGAAGATGGTCACCCAGGGGCCGGGGATCGTCCCTAGGGTGGACCCGGCCGGCCTGCGGGTCATGCCCTGGGCTTACCCGGAACCGCCTTCGGGCAGGGTGGAAGTGTCGGTGGCGAGGGATAGGTTCGTCGTATGCGAGAGCGCGAGGAACGGTTCCACGTCGAGACCGTCGTGTCCGACGACGCGGTGTGCGTTCGCGTGGTCGGTGTGATCGACATTGCCACGGTCGCGGCGTTCCGCGCCGCGCTCTGGGCGGCCCCCACCCGCACCGAGTTGCGGGTGGATCTGTCCGGCGTCCGGCTGCTGTCAGCTGCCGGGGTCCGCACCCTGGTCGCGGCTCGGCTCTGGGTGCGGTCGCAGGGCGGCAACCTGGTGCTGCTCGACCCGCCGCCGCTGGTGGAGCGGGTGCTCCGGGCCACCGGCCTGGGGCGGGTCATCCCGGTCGTCGGCACGACACCGGAGCGGGTGCTCGCCGCGGCGTGACCGGTCGGCGTGCCACCCGTCGGCGGCGCAACCGGTGCGCCGTCCGAACGGCGCGTCCGGCGCCGGGCACGGGGCCGGCGCCGGACGCGTGCGGTCAGCGGACGCCGAGCAGGTCGACCACGAAGACCAGGGTCTCGTTGGGCTTGATGACGCCACCGGCGCCCCGGCTGCCGTACCCGAGGTGCGGCGGGATGGTCAGCCGGCGTCGGCCGCCGACGCGCATCCCCACCACGCCCTGGTCCCAGCCGGCGATGACCCGTCCACCGCCGAGCGGGAAGTCGAACGGCTCACCCCGGTTCCAGGAGGCGTCGAACTCCGCGCCGGTGGAGTGGGACACCCCGACGTAGTGCACGCGGGCCACCTGCCCGGGCTGGGCCTCCGGCCCCTCGCCCACGGTGATCTCCTCGATCACGAGGTCGGCCGGCGGGGCGCCCTCGATCGGGCCGATCTCGGGCTTGCTCGCTGCCTGGTTCATGCGGCTTCTCCTGGTGCGTCGGTTGCATCTCAGCACAATCCTGCCGGATGCTACGGCCCGACGCCCCGTGGACCGCTGCGGGCCAGCAATGGCCGAGCCGGACGGGACACGGTGCGGCGGACGCCACCGTAGGTGACGCCCGCCGTGGGGGAGGTGATCAGGGTCAGCGGAGCCAGCCGAACCGCTTGACGATCGGCAGCCGGGCCCAGGTGCGGCCGAGCCCCCAGGTGTCACCGGCGTTGGCCACCGCGAGCAGGGCCAGCACGCCGGCGTAGACGAGGTGGTCGTCCATGAAGGGGTTGTTCTCCGGGGGCAGCACGGCCGTCCACATCAGCACCAGCAGCAGACCGCCGGTCGCGGCGGCGACGCGCACCCCGATGCCGAGCAGCAGTGCGGTACCGATGGCGGCCAAGCCGATCATGAAGAGCCAGTCGGCCCAGACGGCGCCGGCGATGCCGTTGTAGAAGCCCTGGAACGGGCCGGCGGCACCGAAGCTGAGGAAGCCCTCGGTCGGGCTGCCCCCGTTGATCCAGGCGTTCTTCGCCTCGGTGGCGAACCCCAGGCCGAACACCTTGTCCAGGAAGGCCCAGAGGAAGACCCAACCGAGCGCCAGGCGGAGCCCGGCGAGCAGGTAGCGGGTGGCCCGGGTGCGGAGGTTCTGCTCCTGGTTGGTCTCGGCCACCGGGGTCTTGGCGGCGGTGTTCCGCTCGATCATCGCGGTCATCATGTCCACGTCCCTTCGCTGCTTCGCACCGCGTGTTCCGGTGGCAGTTCCATTGGACGCCCGGGACGCGGGCGGCGATCAGGGCCGGCGGGCCGTGGCCGGCCGGGACCTTCGACCCGTCTTCACCGGGACCCGTGACCGGTGCCGGATCCGCACGACCGTCCGTCGCGGCGGTCAGCGGGCGACGTAGAGATCGGCGAGCTGGGCGGACAGCAGTGCGGGAGCCTCCGCCAACGACGGGCCGTACCAGGTCAGGTGCCGACCGGACACCAGGGCGCAGGGAATGCCGGGAAAGGCCTCCGGCCCGTCGTCGCGGGTGAAGCGGTACGGCTCGTCCGGCAGCACGACGAGCTCCGGCGTCTGGTCCCGCAGCTGCGGCAGGGTCGGTCGTGGATACCGCTCCGGCTGCTCGCCGTACGGGTTGTCGATGCCGAGCCGGCGCAGCAGATCCCCGGCGAAGGTGTCGGCGCCGAGCACCACCCAGGGTCGCCGCCAGACCGGCACCACCGCGCGTCGGGGGACCGGCGTGCCCGGTAGCGCGGCCCAGGCTCGCCGGGCCTCCGTCAGCCACCGCGGCTCCGCTGCCGTTCCCAGCTCACGAAGAAGGTCGGTCAGCTCGGTCAGCGCACCATCCACTGTGCGGGGATAGGTCACCCGGGTCGGTATCCCCGCCGCGGCCAGGGCGGTGGCGTCCGCCCGTCGGTTCTCCTCGACGTTGAGCAGGACCAGGTCGGGACGGAGCGCGCGGATCCGGTCCAGGTCCGGGTACTTGGTGCCGCCCACCCGTGGCACGTCCAGGTCCGCCGGGTGGGTGCACCAGTCGGTGGCACCGACCAGCAGACCGGGCAGGGTCGCCGCCACCGCCTCGGTCAGCGACGGCACCAGGGACACCACCCGCACCCGTCCACCTCCTCGACCCGGCTGCCGAGTGGTCCGGCGTGGACCACCGTCCGGTCACCGCCAGCCCGTCGGGGGAGCCGCCGGCATGATCGTCATCCTAGACTCGGTCGGCCGACGGCAGGAGAGCGTTGTCGAGCTGCTCACGCGCCGTCGGCCGGCCGTGCGGGCCGCTGCCGGCCGGCAGGGAGAGGTTGACGAGGACTCATGGGTACGACGATGACCGGTGAAGACGATCGCGTGCTGTCGCAGGTGCCGGAGGAAGCCGGGCGTGGCCCCGTGCTGATCCGGGCGGAGCAGCGGGTACACGTCGGGCTACGCCTGGGCGAGATCGTCCGGCGTCGGCCGCCGGGTCTGACCGCGAGCCAGTGGAACACGGCCAGCCGGACGCTGTTCGACCATGTGGTCTGCACGGCGGCGACCGGACGGCCCGAGTTCGCCGTCGAGTTCCGGTCGCCGTCGACCGACGCCACCGCTCGGCGGGCCGAGCGGACCACCGAGGTGGTCGCCGCCGCGATCGGGCTGCCGTTGCTCCGGGTCGTCTCCGCCACCCTGCCCGGCACCGGACACGGGGCGCGGATCGTCGGGTACCTCGTCGACGCCCGCCGGTACGCCGCCGGTGCCGCCGGTTCTGACGTGGCGGACGTCGGGTTCCGGGACATCGTCGGCCGGCTACCCGACGGACGTGAGGGCGCGGTCAACGACCTCGGCGCGCTCGCCCGCGCCGAAGCGGTGCAGGCGTACGTGGCACGTCGGCTGACCGATCCGATCCTGCGCGGGTTGCACGTGTGCTGGACGCGGGGGCCGGCCGAGGGTTGGGGTTGGGCCGAGGTGCGTTCGGGCGAGGTGCTGGTGGAGCGGGTGACCGTGCACGCGTACGGCCTCTCCTGTGGCGTCGAACCCGCCCGGCTCGCCGAGGACCTGGCCGTCCTCGCGATAGGCGAGCGACTGCGGACCATCGAGGCCGGCGTGCCGACACTGTTGCCACTCGGGGATCTGCTGGCCGACATCCGGCGGCTGCGGGACCGACGCGACGAACTCGTCGGCGATTTCGCCTACGACCATCTCTGCCAGCGGTGACCGCATCCTGAGCGTTCGTCGACCAAGGGCGGACGGTGACCGGCCGGGCGCGGAAAGAAACATCGGAAAAAAGTTGGCGGCCTTTGAACCGCCGTCGGAGCGCACCCGTACCTCACCGCGAATGGACAGGATCTCCCCAACCCGCACCGGCAGGTGCGGCAGACGGTGCGGAAAGGGCATCGTCGTTCGTCGACGTGCCACCGGTGCGTTCAGGCGGTCCCCGTCGAGCGCGCCACCAAGATTCCGTTCGGTCCGTCGAGTCACGAATCAGGAACCGGATCGAGAAGGAGAGCAATTCGATGCGCAGGTCAACCCGGTCGCGCCGACCAACCGGTAACGCGCGGACCAAGCGACTTCTGGCCGTTGGCGCCACTCTCGCTGTCTTCGGCGGCGTCGTCGCCGTGACCCAGATCTCGTCGGCCGGTGACCGACGGTCACACCAGCAGAAGCGACCGGTGGCGGCCGAATGTGTCGCACCCAGCCCCGGTGCCACCGCGCCGGCCGCTCGGGGCGCCACCACGACCCGCACCTGGCAGAACGGCCGCTGGGTGGTCAACCACTGGGGCGACGGACAGCAGACCGTCGAGGAGTGTCAGGAGACCAGGGACGGCACCGACGGCGCGACCGCCGGCGCTTTCGCGGTGGCCTGTCCGGACGTGGTCAGCCGACTCCCGCAGGTGCCCGACCGGGCCCGTGCCGAGGTGGACCGCAACCTGAACGCGTTGCAGACCCAGATCACCGAGGCGGACGAGCGGCTCGCCGCGGAGGGTGACCGCGGTGAGGGGTTCATTCGTAACGCCATCCTCAATCCGCTGGCCAGCAAGCGTCGAGCGACTCTGGGCCGGATCACGATCGCCATCGACCGCTTCGGCCCCCGGCCACGCGGCCTCGGCAACCTCGCCACCTGCCAGGTGCAGCCGGTCGACAACAACGACGGCGGCACCGACGGCGGTGACAACAACGGCGGTGACAACGGCGGTAACGACGGCGGCAACAACAACGGCCTCGACGTGCTGGCGAACAACTGTGACAACAGCCAGCTCCAGGCGCACGACGGTTTCCAGAACGGCAACCGCTGCATCAGCACCGCCTTCGGTGAGGTTGGTGCCGCGGCCAACAACCCGTCGCTGTTGATCACCGACTTCCCGCAGCAGATCAATCGCAACGAGGGCTTCTCGATCCAGGTCAGCACCCGCAACCTGATCCGGGACCGGTTCCTCCCGGCCGGCCAGGGCGGCTACTACCTGGAGAGCTCGCTGCTCAACGGTGAGGGCCTGACCCGCGGTCACTTCCACACCGCCTGCCGGATGCTGAACAACACGGATGAGGCGCCCGCGCCCGAGCCGGTGCCGGCCTTCTTCGTCGCCACTGAGGACGGCGGCGGCGGCGCCCAGCCGGACCAGGTCACCATCCAGATCCCGGGCCTGCCGGACTCCGGCACCGCGCAGTGCGCTGTCTGGGCCGGCGACGGTTCGCACCGCATCCCGATGTCGGAGCGGGCCAACCAGACCCCCGCCTTCGACGCGGTGCGCATCCAGGTCAACTGACGCCGATGGCTGCGGTCGTGGGCTGAGCCCGAACAGCGGGGCCGCCCGGAGAATTCTCCGGGCGGCCCCGCTGCATGTAGGAAAGCCGGCGCAATCCTGCCGTGACCCGATCCCTAACCGCGCCAGAGCGACATTCCCGCTGCTCAGCGGTTCTTGTACGCCTCGACCACCTCGACCGGGATGCGACCCCGCTCGGAAATCTTGTAGCCGTTCCGGACCGCCCATTCGCGGACGGCGCGGTTCTGCTCGCGGTTCATTCCGGGCGTGGCCGAACCGATGCCACGACGTGGGTTACGGCCCGTGTCGGCGGCACCACGGCCGAGTCGCCGGCCGGCATTGATAAACGGATCCAACGCCTTCCGCAGGACACCCGCGTTCTCGTCGGAAACGTCGATCGTGTACGCCACGCCATCCAGGCTGAACTCGACCGTACGGTCGGCCTTTCCGCCATCGAGGTCGTCAGTCAGCACCGTGATTACTTGTTTGGCCATCGTCGATTACTCCCTGTGTCTGGCGGGGTGTGCTCAAAGTTTGACTGATCGTCCGGCAATTACGCAACAAAAGCGCGCCCTGCGGCGGTTCGCGTTTTGCGTGACATCGAAATCCCCGATTTCGGATCTGCTCGGCGTGGGCAAGGTCCACCCCTGGCGAGCCTCGGCCGACCCGCGTCGTGTGCTGGGTCACATGACGGAACAACCGAGGCCCGGCGCGACTTGAGCCAGACACGCTCAACTCATATGCGATAGCAGGTGTTCGATGGCAACTCTTCCGGTACTTCCACTGACCGACGCCGTACTACTGCCCGGCATGGTCATTCCGGTGACCCTCGACCCGACCACCCAGGCCGCGGTCGACGCGGCCCGTGCCTCCGGCGACCGCAAGCTGCTCGCCGTGCCCCGCCTGGACGGCGAGTACGGCTCAGTCGGCGCGATCGCGACCATCGAGAAGGTCGGTCGGCTTCCCAGCGGCGAACCGGCCGCCGTGATTCGCGGCCTCGCCCGCGCCCGTATCGGCTCCGGGGTGCCCGGTCCCGGCGCGGCGCTGTGGGTCGAGGCGTCCGAAATCGACGAACCGGCTCCGGCCGGCAAAGCCCGGGAACTGGCCCGCGAGTACCGCGCCCTCTGGTCACCTCCGTACTCCAGCAACGCGGCGCGTGGCAGGTCATCGACGCGGTGGAGCGGATGACCGACCTCAGCGAGCTGGCCGACTCGGCCGGCTACGCGCCGTGGCTGAGCCTGGGGCAGAAGACCGAACTGCTGGCCGCCCCGGACGTCACGGCCCGGCTGGAACTGCTCGTCGGCTGGGTCAAGGACCACCTGGCCGAGCAGGAGGTCACCGAGCAGATCAACTCCGACGTCCGCGAGGGGCTGGAGAAGTCGCAGCGGGAGTTCCTGCTGCGTCAGCAACTCGCCGCGATCCGCAAGGAGCTCGGCGAGGACGCCCCGGACGGCTCGGCCGACTACCGGGCCCGCGTCGAGGCCGCCGACCTGCCCGAGAAGGTACGCGAGGCAGCCCTGCGGGAGGTCGGGAAGCTGGAGCGGGCCAGCGACGCCTCGCCGGAGGCGGGCTGGATCCGTACCTGGCTCGACACGGTGCTGGAGATGCCGTGGAGCACGCGTACCGAGGACAACACGGATCTGGCTGCGGCGCGGGCCGTGCTCGACGCCGACCACGCCGGCCTGGCCGACGTCAAGGACCGCATCCTGGAGTACCTGGCGGTGCGCAACCGGCGCGCCGAACGTGATCTCGGGGTGGTCGGCGGTCGCGGCTCCGGTGCCGTACTGGCCCTCGCCGGCCCGCCCGGCGTCGGCAAGACCAGCCTCGGCGAGTCGGTCGCCCGGGCACTCGGCCGGACGTTCGTCCGGGTCTCCCTCGGCGGCATCCGCGACGAGGCCGAGATCCGCGGACACCGCCGTACCTACGTGGGGGCACTGCCCGGACGGATCGTCCGGGCGCTGCGCGAGGCGGGCTCGATGAACCCCGTGGTGCTGCTCGACGAGGTGGACAAGGTCTCCGTGGGGTACGCCGGCGACCCGGCCGCGGCCCTGCTGGAGGTGCTCGACCCGGCGCAGAACCACACCTTCCGGGACCACTACCTGGAGGTCGACCTCGACCTGTCCGATGTGCTGTTCCTGGCCACCGCCAACGTGGCGGAGGCCATTCCCGGGCCGCTGCTGGACCGGATGGAGCTTGTCACCCTGGACGGGTACACCGAGGACGAGAAGGTGGCCATCGCCCGCGACCACCTGCTGCCGCGCCAGCGGGAGCGGGCCGGGCTGACCGCCGACGAGGTCGACGTGGACGCCGCGGCGTTGGCGCGGATCGCCGGGGAGTACACCCGCGAGGCCGGTGTGCGACAACTGGAGCGTGCCCTGGCGAAAATCATGCGGAAGGTGGCCGTGACCCTGGCCGACGACCCGACGCCCGTCCGCGTCGGCGCCGACGACCTGGTCCGCTACCTCGGCCGGCCGAAGCACACGCCGGAATCGGCGGAACGCACCGCGACACCTGGCGTGGCCACCGGGCTGGCGGTCACCGGCGCCGGGGGAGACGTGTTGTTCATCGAGGCGACCAGCATGGACGGCGAGCCGGGGCTGACCCTCACCGGCCAGCTCGGCGACGTGATGAAGGAGTCGGCGCACATCGCCCTGTCCTACCTGCGCGCCAACGGTCGTCGTCTCGGCCTGGACCCGAACGCCCTCGCCGGGCGGCGGATCCACCTGCACGTCCCGGCGGGCGCGGTGCCCAAGGACGGGCCCAGCGCCGGCATCACGATGGTCACCGCCCTGGCGTCGCTGGCCAGCGGCCGGCCGGTACGCCCCGAGTTCGGGATGACCGGCGAGGTGACCCTCTCCGGGCGGGTGCTGCCCATCGGCGGCGTGAAGCAGAAGCTCCTCGCCGCACACCGGGCCGGCCTGACCGAGGTGATCATCCCGGCCCGCAACGAACCGGATCTGGACGACCTGCCGACCGAGGTTCGCGAGGCGTTGACCGTGCACACCCTGGCCGACGTCGCCGACGTGCTCGCGCTGGCGCTGCGCCCGGTGGACATCGACGCGGTGTCGCTCGGCGGCGATGGTCAGCGTCTGACCGCAGCCTGAGACACACCCGTGGGGGCCTGGGCAGGTCGGTCCAGGCCCCCACGGGGATTGTGCGGCGGAGTACGGCGATCAGTCCGGCAGATTCTTGATGATGGCCTCGGTGACGGCCTTGGTGCTGGCGTTGCCGCCAATATCCCGCGTCAGTAGACCCTGCGCGGTCGTTGCCTCGATGGCGGCGTTTATCTTCTTTGCCTCGTCGGGCAGGCCGAGATGGGTCAGCATCATGGCGGCGCTGCCGATGGCGCCGATGGGGTTGCAGATTCCCATTCCAGCGATGTCGGGTGCGGACCCGTGCACCGGCTCGAACATGCTCGGATACCGACGTTCGGGATTGAGGTTGGCGCTCGGGGCGAGGCCGAGGCTGCCCGCCAAGGCGCTGCCGAGATCAGAGAGGATATCCGCATTCAGGTTGGATGCGACGACCACCGAGAGGTCCTCGGGGTGCAGGACGAACTTTGCCGCCATAGCATCCACCAGAACACTCTCGGTCTCGACGTCCGGATAATCGGCGGCAACCCTCCGGAATGTGTCGTCCCAGAGGACCATGCCGTACTGCTGTGCGTTGCTCTTGGTGACGCTGGCCACTTTCTTGCGGGTCCTGGTCCGGGCAAGATCGAACGCGAACCGCATGATCCGTTCGCACCCGACCTCCGTGAACAGGGCAGACTGGACGGCAACCTCTCCGCCCGCACCGCGGGCGGAGAGGTTGCGTCCGCCAAGGCCGGCGTATTCGCCCTCGGTGTTCTCGCGTACGACGACCCAATCGAGTTCGACGGTGTCGGCCTTGCGCAGCGGGCTGGTGATGCCCGGCAGAAAGTTCACCGGCCGCACATTCGCCCAATGATCGAAGCCTTGGCAGATGCGCAGGCGGAGACCCCACAGGCTGATGTGGTCAGCCACGGTGGGCCACCCTACGGCGCCGAAATAGATGGCGTCGAAGTTGCGCAACTTTTCCAGACCGTCATCGGGCATCATGACTCCATGCTCGGCATAGTAGTCCGAGCCCCACGGGAACTCCTCCCAGTGGAATCCGAAACGGCCACCGGAGCGCGCTTCCAGCGCGTCGAGGACGTCCCGTCCAGCGGCGACTACCTCGCGACCGACACCGTCGGCGGGAATGGCGGCGATACGGAAACGGTGCTGATTGCTCATGGCAACTCCGGCCTCGTGGCAGTTGGTAGGCACAAATCAGTGAACCCGGATGTTCCATAGGCGTCCAACACCGCTATCCGATCGGTTGCATTGGCGCAGCCTATGAATCCCGCCGCACTACACCTCGCAGCTGTGGGTGTGCTCGCCGGCCGTCATGCGCTGCGTACCCACGAACGCCTTGACCGCGCGGGGCCGGCCCAGCTTGATCCGGTCCAGGGCCTTGATCCTGTCCTTTTTGCTCTTATCGCGCCACGTGTCGTCGTCGGTGTCGAAGGCGAGCGGCTGCAGATAGTCGACCGGGTCGATGACCCACCGCACGTGCGGCCGGTCGGCGTCCGGCACCTCCATGAGGTCCATCTGTTCCAGGTAGCCGGCGTACACGGCCAGGGAGCAGCCTTCCCGCGTCCGGGTGCCCGAGGTCAGATGGTTCGGCACGAAGATGCGTGGGTGAAGGACCGACTGGTAGTGGATGAGGTCGCGCAGGCCGTTGTTGGTGTAGTTCGCCGTCGACGCGGTCGCCAGGTGCAGGTCGGTCTGGGGAAGCGACGCGAGGCGGCCACGGATGCGCTCGCCGTCCTCGGGAGTGCCGGACCAGCCGTTGCCGATGCCCTCCTTCAGGGCACCCGCGGTGTTCTGCCACCCGAAGCTGAAGTTGCTGCCGTGCCGCAGGGTGATGTGGAAGTAGATGCTCACGGTGCCGCCGGAGCCTCCGCCGGTACGCAGGTTCATCTGCCCGGGCTGCGGGCTGGAACCCGGAGTGAGGGATGTGCCGGACGGGAAGAGCGCCGCGTCGCGCGGGTCGACGAGGATCTCGGTACGCGGTGGCGGGTACTGCGGGTCCTGCGGCACCGCGACCGAGTGCAGGTGCCGGAAGGCCACCACCTGGGCGTAGGGTTCGAGCACGTCGAGCCGGATCATCTCGGTGCCGGGAACGGAGTCGGCGCTGGTGACCGGCACGGTCCGGAGGACGGCGTCGGCGGGGATCCGGGTCTTCTGATCAGCGTTGACCAGCGGGTCAGCCTTCAGCCGGGCGAAGTCGGCGGCCAGCACGGCACAGGTCTCCTCCGAGGCGTAGATCGTCGCCCCGGTCATCGCCGCGATGTACGCCGCGTTGTCGGCGTGGTCGCCATGCCCATGACCGAGCAGGATGGCGTCCGGGCGGGCATCGATGAGGTCGGCGATCACCAGCGGCGTCCGGCCCCGTTCCACCTCCAGCCGGCTGATGAACGTGTCGAGGTAGACGAGCCGTCCGCCGACCGCCACGGCGAACGACGAGTTGGACAGCCAGGATGTGATGACGCGTTCCTGGGGAAAGGCGCCGGTCCGAGGATCGACGTTCTCCGGGCCGAACAGCCGCAACCGGGCGGCGATGCCGGCATCCGAGAGGCGTCTGCCGCCCTTCAGCGGTGCCCAACTGGTACCGAGGTGGGAGGCGAAACCCGGGGCGGCGGCGACTGTCGAACCGATGGCGACGCCGGACACCGCGGTGGCCGAGGCGAGGAACAACCTTCGTTTCATTGCTTCTCCTCATTGCCTGGTGCAGGCACGGAGTAGGGACGGGGAAGGTGAGGGTGCTCGCGGGTGGGGCTGAGATCGACTCACTCAACCAATGTGATCGCCGCCACGTCCAAGACCGGTGTCCTCTGGACGCGATAGCGCGCTCCTATGAGTCGTCGCGTCGCGCCTGATCAGCCGCGACGCTCGCAGCTACAGCACCGCCCGCCGACGTCACCCGGTGAGATGGTCCCGAGCGATCCGTCGTCCGATCTCGGTGAGCAGCTCGGCGGCGTTCGACTGGCATCGGTGGACGTCCGGTTCGACGCTGGTGAGCAGGTAGACACCGGCGAAGCCGGCGGCGGCGAGTTCGGCGGCGTCGAGCGTCGACTGACCGGCCACCGCGACGACCGGCACACCCGCGGAGCGTGCCGCGGCGGCCACCCCGACGGGAGCCTTGCCGGCGAGGCTCTGCCGGTCGAGCTGACCCTCGCCGGTGATCACGAGCCGTGCGGTGGCCAGGGCCGGGGTGAAGTCGGTCAACTCCAGGAGAAGTTCGATACCCGAGCGGACGCTCGCGCCGAGGGCCAGGGCGGCGAATCCGACCCCACCGGCGGCGCCGGCCGAGGGCGACGAGGCCAGTCGCGTACCGGTGCTCTGCTCCACCACGGTCGCCCACCGGGTCAGGGCGTGTTCGAGGTGGTGGACCTGCGCGGGGTCGGCACCCTTCTGCGGACCGTACGTCGCGGCTGCGCCCCGGGCACCGAGCAACGGGTTGTCCACGTCGGCGGCCACCGTCACGGAGACGCCCTGGAGCAGTTCGCGGGCCGGGTCCAGGTCGACGGAGGAGACGTCGGCGAGCCAGCGACCACCGCGCCGGACCTCCCGCTGATCGCCGTCGAGCAGCCGGGCGCCCAGTGCCTGGAGCAGGCCGGCGCCGCCGTCGGTGCTGGCGCTGCCCCCCAGACCGATGACGAGATCCCGGCAGCCGTTGCGCACCGCTGCGGCGACGACCTGCCCGAGCCCGTACGACGAGGCGTCCAACGGCGCGGGAACGTTGTCGGGTAGCCGGCTGAGCCCGCATGTGTTGGCGAGTTCGACCACCGCGGTCGTGTCACGGGCCGCGTAGCTTGTCTGCACGGTGCAGCCGGTTGGCCCGTCGACCGTGACCGGGATCCGCTCGAAGCCGGCGGCAGTCAGGACCGCGAGTGTGCCATCCCCACCGTCGGCCATCGGCCGGCATCCGACGTCGAGTTCCGGACGTACGTCCTGCAGCCCGGCTCGTAGAGCCTGCGCGACCCCTGTCGCGTCCAGGGAGCCCTTGAACTTGTCCGGTGCCACAAGACATGTTGTCCTGCTGGTGGGCACGGTGCCTCCCGGGGTTGCTGCTGCACGATGGGCTGCCGGATCGGTAGCCCCATCAACCTTGGGTTGGCCCCGGTACGGCGTCCAACACGCTGGGTCTACCACTCCCATAGGTGGGGCCTATCGGACTGGCTCCGGCGAGATGGACCGGAGTCGGGTCGATTTGGTACGCGACCGACGAGGCCCGGCCCGGGTGCCGATCCGGTCTGTCAGGCGACCGGCCGATCACGTCTCTCGGCGCGGTACGCCTGGGCGACGTCGATGAACGCTCGGGCGGCGGGCGTCAGCTGGGTGCGGCGACTGACCATGACGACCCGGAGATGCGCCGTGGGGCGAATTGGCAGCACGTCAGCGCCAGCCCTGATGGCCAGATCTTTCCAGGCGGCGGGCAGGATCGCGTCGGCCACCCCGGCAAGGACGAGTGGCAGGATCGACGTACGGTGGGCGACCTCGGCGACCAGCCGGGCCTGGCTGCCCTGGGCCAGGATGTGATCGACGAGCTGCCGCATGAGGGAACCGGGCTGCGAAGCGATGAGCCGGTGACCGTCGAGATCGTCGGCGGTGACATGGTCACGCCCGTGAAAGGGGCCACCGGGAGCGGTGAAGAGCATCAGCGGCTGGTCCTCCAGGGCCACGATGTCGAGCTCCGCGACCCGGACGAGGTCAGGCGCACCGAGCAGGCCGATCTCGACGGCCCCGGTCCGCACGGCGTCGATGACCTCGTCGGGTACGAAGGCGGCGTTGACACTGACGGTGACGTCTGGATGGGCGGCGGCGAATCGTTGCATGATCGGTGCCAGCGGCTGGATGCCTGCGGAGGGCATCGAGGTGATCTCGACCCGGCCTCGGGCGACTCCCTTGATGGCGTCGATGGTCGCCTGGGCCGTGGCCAGGTCCCGGATGACCTGTCGGGCCGGGCCGATCAGTTGCTTGCCGGCGTCGCTGAGTACCACGCCGCGGCCGACCCGGTGGAACAGGGCAACGCCCAGCTCGCGTTCGAGGCCGGCGATGGCCTGCGACAGTGACGGTTGCGCGATGTAGAGCCGTTCGGCGGCCTTGCCGAAGCCCTCGGCATCGACGACGGCGAGAAAGTAGCGCAGCTGGCGGGCGTCCATCGCCGGTCAGTGCCGGGCACCGCTACGACGCCGCAGTGGTCGGTGGCGGCCGTCGTCGGATACAGCCATGGTGAACCTGCGGTGTGTCATGCGCGCACACCTTTCGCCGAAGTTCATGATCAGATCTTCCTGACCTGCCGACATGCAACCAGGCTGACGCCGATAGGTCCAGTGCCGGTTCGCGAGGGATCACATAGGTGACGCCTACTGGCGAGGATTCCTCGGCCGGACGGCTCTGCATCGCCGACGTACGGACGAGTGAGCGCCCTCGGGTGGGCGTCAGCCCCGCAACGATAGGCACGACCTATCGGTTGGATCGATGCAGCGTCTTGGACGTCACTATGACCGCCGAGTTAACTGTTGTGCTGCAGGACACAGTCAGCTTGGAGACAGCAGATGCCGCGATCCCCGCCACCCCCACTGGACCTGTCGAAATGCAGGGCGACGTGCGAGCGTCAGGTGCCCTGAAGGTTGGATCGCCATGACCGGCTCGCTCCCGTGCCCGTCCGGTCGGTGACTCCGACGCAGCACGGCGTCGTCCGCGGAACCTGCGGCTAGGACGCAAGCGGCGCGAGACCTGTCCAGGTCGGCCCCGACTGGCGTGTCAGCGCGCCGACGAACGGACCCGACCGTTCCAACACCACGGCCACCAACCGGAGCCAGTCGCCTAGCCGACGAGTCCAAGGGAGTCCCTGCATGGTTCAACCGTCCCCGCCGCGTACCGAGCCGGAACGGAGCGTGCCGCACCCCGGCGAGCGACCGGACACGCTGCTCCGCGTGTCTCACGCGTCGATCGGCTATCGGGTCAACGGCGCCTTCACCCGAGCCGTGGCAGACGTGAGTTTCGACGTCGCCGCCGGCGAAACGATCATGTTGATCGGCCCGTCCGGATGCGGAAAGTCGACCCTTCTCAAGACCATCGCGGGATTCCTGGACCTCGCCGACGGCACGATCACCGTCGCCGGGCGACGCACACTCGCTCCCGGGCCGGACCGCGCGGTCGTGTTTCAGGAGTTCGACCAGCTGTTTCCCTGGCGTGACGTACTGGACAACGTGGCGTACCCGTTGCGCCGCAACGGCCGCACAAAGGCCGAAGCGGAGCAACAGGCTCGTCGCTATCTGGAGATGATGGGGCTGAGCCGTGCTCTCGACCGCCACCCGCACCAGCTCTCGGGTGGCATGAAGCAGCGGGTGGCGATCGCGCGTGCGTTCGCGCTGGAGCCCGTCATGCTGCTGATGGACGAGCCGTTCGGCGCCCTGGACGCCCTCACCCGCGCCCGCCTCCAGGCCGAACTCAACGCCATCGCGAAGCGTACCGGGGTGACCATCCTGTTCGTCACCCACAGTATCGAAGAGGCCATCGTCCTCGGCGATCGCGTCGTCGTGCTGACCGACCCGCCCTCGGTCGTCCGCGAGGTTGTGACGATCACCGAGGAGGCGAAGGTGGTCGGTTCAGAGCAGTACCGAAGCGTGCGGACACACTTGGGCAGCCTGCTGCACCGGGATGGTAAGGAGGCAGACGAGGATGTCGCTGAGTTCACCGACTGAACAACAGACGATCACGCCGGCCGGGGGGACTCCGGTGCCGCCGACGACCACCACCGACGCCGCGCCGCGGCGGGTGCGGGACTGGCGGTGGGGATCGATGCCGGTATGGCTGCGACGGGTGCTCGTTGTCGTCCTGCTGCTGACCGGTTGGCAGCTCTACGTCACGGTGTCGGGCGTCAACCCCCTGCTGTTCTCCTCGCCCGCGGACGTGGGCAAGGCCCTGGTCGCCGGATTCCAGAACGGCGAGCTGCTCCGATCGACCGGCACCACGATGCGGGTCCTGCTGCTCGGCATGCTCTTCGGCAGTCTGATCGCGGTCGTGCTGACCACTCTCGCAGTGTGGACGCGTTTCGGGGAGGACGTGCTCGTCGTCTTCTCCTCGATGCTGAATCCATTGCCATCGATCGCTGTGCTGCCGCTGGCTATCCTGTGGTTCGGGCTGAGTGAAACGGCGCTGGTCTTCGTGGTCGCCAACGCGGTCATCTGGCCGATTGCCATCAATGTCAATACCGGTTTTCGGACGGCGAACCGCACGATTCTGGCGGTGGGGCGCAACATCGGCCTCAAGCGCTGGCGCATGATTTCCGAGGTGCTCTTTCCCGCCGCTCTCCCGCACACCATCTCGGGGGTGAAGACCGCCTGGGCGTTCGGCTGGCGCACCATCGTCGCCTCCGAACTCGTGTTCGGCGTTGCTGGCGGTGGGGGCGGCCTCGGCTACTTCATCAACAACAGCCGTTACTACCTCGACATCCCCGACGTTTTCGCCGGCCTGGTGACGATCGCTGTCATCGGTCTCCTGATTGACATGGTGTTCATTCTCATCGAGCGGCGTACCGTCGTGCGATGGGGCATGAAGACGTAGCCGGCTCGCCGACCCGTCGGCCTTCCGGTGACCACCACCGCAGGTGGAACGCAACTGTCCACCGCACACCCCCGTCCACTACCAGCAAGACAAGGTGGGGTTCACTTCATGACTTCAACCAAGCCTCGAACCGCTCGGCGATCCCGTTTCACCGCCGTCGCCGCACTTGCCGCGCTCCTGCTGACCTCGACCGCGTGCGGTTCCGACGAAGCCACCGAGCAGGCCAGTGACGGTATGCCGGCCAAGGTCACCATCGCGTACCAGCCGGGCCTGTCATACGCTCCGCTCATCCTGCTCAAGCAGAGCGGCACCCTGGAGAAGGAATTCCCCAACACAACGTTCGAGTGGACGGAGTTGTCGTCCAGCGCCGCAGTGCAGGACGGCATGATCTCCGGCGACATCCAGGTCGGCGCGGGTAGCGCGGCGCAGATGATTCTGGCCTGGGACAAGGGCGTCGACTGGCGGTACCTCGCCTCACTCAACGACGCGGAGCTGTGGCTGATGGCCAAGGACGAGCGTCTCAAGTCTCTCAGTGACTTCACCGGCTCCGACAAGATCGCAATGCCCTCGTTGACGTCTATCCAGGCGCTGGTCCTCCGCAAGGGAGCCCAGGCGCAGCTCGGTGACGCCAAGGCGCTCGACACCAACATCGTGCCGATGTCTCACCCGGACGGCTTGCAGAATCTGGTCAGTGGCCAGATCGCCGGGCACCTGACCTCACCGCCGTTCCAGTTCGACGAGCAGGATCAGGGCATGCGCGTCGTCCTGAAGAGCAGTGACCTCTTCGGGCCGATCATGTTCAACGGCGTGTTCATGATGAACGAGTACTACGAGCAGAACACCGAGTTCTCGACGAAGTTCTATTCGATCCTGGAGAAGCAGATCGGCGCGCTCGCGGACAACCCGGCCGCGGCGGCGAACGACCTCTCGACGAACTCCGGCGGAAAGACCTCGCCGGAGAGCTTCGAGAAGTACCTCACCAACCCGGCGATCACCTACACGACCGAACCGCACGGTCTCCAGGACATCGCCGGTTTCATGAAGGAGATCGGAATGATCTCGAAGACCCCGGGCAGCTGGAAGGACCTCACCTTCCCCACCGTCCACGAGAGTGCTGGCAGCTGACAGCACGACCCGTATATCCCGCGCGGTGACCTCGCCGTCGGCGGTCGCTTCCGGCGACCGCCGACGGCTCGTCGTGCCCCAGTGACCGGCAACGGACGGCGCTGCGGTCAGCGGCGCTCGTCGCGGTCCCGGCGGACGGTGGCCTTGCGACCCTTGATGGTGCTTCCCCGCAGCCCGGCGATGACCTCGTCGGCGACAGTGACAGGCACCTCCACCAGGGAGAATCGATCGGCGATCTCGATCGAGCCGATGTCCCGGCCCCGGACCCCGGTCTCCCCGGTGATCGCGCCCACCAGATCCTGCGGGCGCACCCCGGCCCGCCGGCCCACCCCGATGAAGACCTGGGTGGTGCCGGCGGTGCGGGGCCGCGCCGGACGGCGCTCGCCCCGGCCCTCGTACCCCGCCGACCGTCCTTCCCGGGGCGGGCGGACCGCGACCTGAGGAATCTCCTCCTCGGCCTCGTCGGAACCGGGCAGCGTCGCCTCGTGGGCCAGCTTCACGGCGGCGAGCGCCACCTCCATCAGGTCGAACTCGTCGCTGAGCGTCTCGACGATCACCCGGAACGGGTCCAGGTCGTCCTCCAGCAGGCTTTCCCGCAGCGCGGCCTGGGTCAGCTCCAGCCGACGGGTCCGTAGGTCGGCGACCGTGGGAATCTTGTCGATCGTGATCCGCTGCCCGGTGACCCGTTCGATGGTCTTGAGCATCCGGTGTTCCCGGGGCTCGGCCAGAGTGATCGCCACCCCCTCCCGGCCGGCTCGGCCCACCCGACCGATGCGGTGCACGTACGACTCGGGCGCCGACGGCACGTCGAAGTTGACCACGTGGCTGAGCTGTTCGACGTCGAGCCCACGGGCCGCCACGTCGGTGGCGACCAGTAGGTCGGCGGTGCCAGCGCGCAGCCGCCCCATCACCCGGTCCCGCTGCTCCTGGCTCATGCCGCCGTGCAGCGCCTCCGCCCGGTAACCGCGACCGTTCATCGTCTCGGTGAGCCGGTCGACCTCCTCCCGGCTACGGCAGAACACGATCGCCGCGGTGGGCGACTCGACGTCCAGCACCCGCCCCAGCGCCGCTGGTTTGTGCGCCCGCGCCACCAGGTACGCGCTCTGCCGTACCCGGGGCGCCTCACCGGCCACCGGCTGCTCGCGGGCGATCAGGATGCGCACCGGATCGCTCAGGTGCGCTCGGGCCATCCCGTCGATACGCGCCGGCATGGTGGCCGAGAACAGCACCGTCTGCCGCTGCTCGGGGGTGTGTTCCAGGATCGCCTCGATGTCCTCGGCGAAGCCCATGTCGAGCATCTCGTCTGCCTCGTCCAGCACCACCGTGGCGAGGTTGCCCAACCGCAGCGTGCCGCGGGCGATGTGGTCCAGAGCGCGGCCGGGAGTGGCCACCACGACGTCGATGCCCGCGTCCAGCGCCCGCAACTGCCGACCGATCGGCTGCCCACCGTAGATCGGCAACACCCGCGCACCGAGATCCTTGCCGTAGCGGTGGAACGCCTCGGAGACCTGCACCGCGAGTTCCCGGGTCGGCACCAGCACCAGCGCGTGCGGGTCGTCGCCCGCCCGGTCGTCGGGCATCCGCTGCAACAGCGGCAGGGCGAACGCCGCCGTCTTGCCGGTGCCCGTCGCCGCCTGCCCGAGCAGATCCCGGCCGCCCAGCAGCGGCGGGATCGCCTCCCGCTGGATCGGCGTGGGCTCCTCGTACCCAAGCGCGGCGAGCGCGGCGAGCAGTTCGGGTCGTAGGCCGAGTTCCGTGAAGGCGGGCGGCTCGGCGGACGGGTCGGGCAGTACGGGCGTGGAACTCATGGGTCAAGCCTTTCATCACGCTCCCCGGTCCGCTGCGGCGACCACCCGAACATGTGCGCGGCGTCGCCGAGGGCGACGTGCCCGGACACCGGGCCCAGCATCGGGTCGTGACAGTCACCGTGCCGACCTGCGGTCCGCAGGAGGGCCGTCTGCGACGGGTCATCGCGTCCTTCGCCGCCAACGGTGCCCGCGTACGCCGGCCGCGCGGCCGGCCGCGCGGTTGGCACGCCTTAGGGGGATACAGGAGTATTGCTCGTGCTCATCCGGATTGGTGCGATTACTTTCTGTCACAGGCGACCGTCGCGGCGGCAGAGAGGACCGATCATGCGAGTGCCCAGCCGAAGCCCGGGACACCGACCCGGTCTCCCCGTCACCCCGGCCCGTCGACGCCCGCCGGGTACCGTGCGCCCGCTCACCGCAGCCCCGCCCGACCTGGCGGCCTACCGCGACGCCGTGGCCGAACTGCTGGTCGAGGTGAGCGCGCTCGCCGGGGTGAGCAGCGCGAAGGCGCGTCAGGTGCTGATCGACCAGCGGCTGCGGGAACCGGCCATCATGCAGGTCCTCGACGCCACGTCCCAGGGTCTGATCGGAGCCCGCGAGACTCTGCTGCTGGAGATGGCCCGGTACCAGCCGAACGAGCGCAGTTCCGCCGCTGACCTGGCCGCGCTGGTGCGCATCTACCTGCTGTCCCGCGTCGACGTGATGTGGTGGCGCGACGCCGCCACCTTCCTCACCGACGCGGAGGTCAACCACAGCGCCGAACTGGTCGACCTGGAGTGGTTGCGGCGGCGAGGGCTGCTCCGGTTCCAGTACACCGAGCAGCCCCGCACGGTCGTCGGCCGGGGCGTGCGCGCGCTGCGCCGCCGGATGGTGCCCGACGCCACGCCGCGTACCGCCGGGTTGCTGTTCCGCCGGGCCCGTCGTGAGGTGATCGCCCTGCTCAACGAGATCGGTCGCGAGTTCGCCGCCGCCACCCCGGCGGGTGCCCCACCGCTGTGGGTGACCAGCCTGGTCCGCAGCGCCGAACACCAGTACCGGTTGCGGCGCCTCGGGTACGCCGCGATGGTGCCCAGCGGCCACTGCCTGGGCTGGGCGGTGGACGTGGAGATGGAGTGGCACCGCCGCTTCGGAACCCGGGACACCCTGGCCGAGGTGCTGCTGAACCGGCAACGGACGGGCGAGATCAACGTGGTGGACGAGGGCCAGGCGTGGCACGTCTGCCTCGCGCCGTCGGCGACGCTGCGGCTGCGCCGGGCGTACGAAGCCGAGATGGGGAGCTGACCCGTGTGCGGGATCATGCTCAGCATCGGCCCGGAGGCGGACCCGGCGATCTTCCGACGAATGCTCGGCACGCTCGCCCCACGGGGCGAGGTGACCGAGACCCGACACGAGAGCGGTCTGCTCGCCGGCACCCGGCGGCTGCGGGTGGTGGACCGCGAGCGGGCCGTGCAGCCCTGGGTCTCCGCCGACGAGCGTTGGCTGCTCTGCTACAACGGCGAGGTCTTCAACCACCATGAGCTGCGGACCGAGCTGACCGCCCTCGGTCACCGGTTCCGCAGCGGCAGCGACACCGAGGTGGTGCTCGCCGCGTTCGAGCACTGGGGCGAGCGGGTGGTGACCCGGTTGCGTGGCGAGTACGCCTTCGTCGTGGTGGAACGGGCCACCGGGCGCGCGTACCTGGTCCGGGATCCGCTCGGCGTGAAGCCCCTGTACTGGGCGCGGACACCGGGATGCCTGCACCTCGCCAGCGAGGTCAAGGCGCTGGTCCGGCTGGGCGCGCCGGTGGGCGAGGTGCCGCCGGGGCACCACGGTTGGGCCGACGCCGAAGGTGACCCGCAGCTGCGACCGTACGTGGACCTGCTCGCCCTCGGCGCGGGCCGGCCGGTGGTGGCGGACCCGGACGAGGCCGCCCTGCTCGTCCGTGCCGCCCTCACCGACAGCCTCCGGGTGCGGATGGACACCGACCTGACGGTGGGCGTGGTGCTCTCCGGCGGACTGGACAGCTCGCTGGCGCTGCTGCACGCGGCTCAGCTGCACCCGGACTGCGTGGCCGTCACCGTCGGGGTGCCGGAGAGCCCGGATCTGGTGTACGCCCGGCGGTTGGCCAGGGAACTCGGCGTGGCACACGAGGTGGTGGAGTTGCGCCCGCGCGACATCCGGCTCGCCGACGTACGGGAGGCGATCCGGATTTCCGAGCTGACCGAGTACGGGGACATCATCAACGCGGTCGTCTCCGTGCCGATCTTCCGGCGGCTGCGGGAGCTGGGCGTCAAGGTGGTCCTCACCGGAGACGGGTCGGACGAGCTGTTCGGCGGCTACCCCATGTACCACGAGGTCGGCCCGGAGGCGTCCCGGCGTCTCTTCCTACACAAGATCCGCAACCTGTGCCGGACGGAGTTGCAACGGGTCGACCGGACCAGCATGGCCTTCGGCGTCGAGGCCCGGGTGCCCTTCCTCGACCTCGCGCTCGTCGAGTTGGCGATGCGGTTGCCGATCGAGTTGAAGCTGCGGGACGGCCAGGAGAAGTGGATCGTGCGGCGGGCCTTCGCCGACGTGCTGCCCGACTACATCCGGCGTCGGCCGAAGAACCCCATGTCGTACTCCTCCGGGCTGCACGAGCGGGCCCGGCTGTACAAGCCGCTCTTCGCACGCCTGCACCGCTCGTTCGGCTATCACCTGCTGGAGCCGGTCCGCCGCGACTTCGACAGCGTGCTGATGCGGTGCGGCAACGACCTGGACGCCGCGCTCGCCGCCGGGCGGGTGCGGCCCGACTACACCGTGCTCGAACACGCCCGGGACCTGGTCGGCGCGGCGAAGTGGAACGCCACCCCGATCATGCGCCGGCTGGTGTCCCCACGCCGCAACCGCGGCGACGAGGCCCCACTGCCCGGCTGAGCCGTTGCCGGCGTCCGGTGGCCCGGGCTTGACTCTGACACCGTGTCAGCGCCGATCGTGGGGGAGCCATGTTGACCATCGGAGACTTCGCCCGCCTGGGCCGGGTGTCGGTACGGATGCTGCGGCACTACGACAGCATCGGGCTGCTACCGCCGGCCGTCGTCGATCCGCACAGCGGCTACCGCTACTACACCGCCGCCCAGCTGGGTCGGCTCAACCGGGTGATCGCCCTGAAGGACCTGGGGCTGACCCTGGCCCAGGTCCGGGCGATCCTCGACGAGACTGTCGACCTGGGTGAGCTGCGGGGCATGCTACGGCTGCGCCGGGCCCAGTTGGCCGCCCAGGTGGCGGCGGACACCACTCGACTGTCCAGTGTCGAGGCGAGGCTCCACATGATCGAGACGGAGGGTCGGATGACCAGCCAGGATGTCGTGCTCAAGCAGGTGCCACCGATCCGGGTCGCGGAGCTGAGTGCCGTTGCCCGCAGCTACGAGCCCGCGGACATCGGTCCGGTACTGACGCCGCTCTACCCGGAGCTGTTCCGCAGGCTGGAGGCAGCCGGGGTCAACCCGGCCGGGCCGGCCGTTGCCTGGTACGACCGGGCCGCCGACGGCGAGGGCGTGGTCGTGCATGCCGGGGTGGGTATCGAGGGCGAGGCGGCGGCCGGTGGCGTCGCCGTGGTGGAACTGCCGGCGATCACGGCGGCGACGACGATCCACCACGGCCCCATGGACACGGCCGACCGCAGCATGCAGGTGCTGGCCCGCTGGATCGAGGAGAACGACTGGCGGACGGACGGCTACGCGCGCGAGCTCTACGTGGATTATTGGCCCGAGGAGGCCGACAAGGGGGTCACCGAGTTGCAGCTGCCGGTACGCCGGATCTGAACCGGACCGGCGACGGCGGCCTGCCGACAGCACCCGGGTGGATGGTGTCGGCAGGCCGCCGCGGGTGCTGCCCGGTCAGCCGGCGGGCGGGTACGGGTCGTCCTGGTAGGTGTACTCGGTCTCGATTTTCCCGTCGGCCGTGTGCACCACCAGCTGGCTGGGCTCGTTGCCGTGCGCCGTCTCGCGCCCGACCTCGACCGCCCGCTGCTTCGTGTCGTACGTCCCGACCACGGTGCTGCCCTGCTCGACCTTCCAGCCGGTGCCGTCGGGCACCACGTGGTACTCGTTGCGCGTCATCTCAACACCCCTTCCTGCGTGACGGACGTGGTACCCGGGACAGGCGGTAGGAAACGCGGCAACCGATGCGGCTGTGACGCGGCCGGGCCCGGCCACCCCCGTACGGGAGCGACCGGGCCCGGTCGGTGTGCTGGGTCCTACCAGCTCAGGTAGCTGGGCTGGGTCTGCACGTTCAGCTCGCGGAAGTGGGCCAGCTTGGCCGTCCACGTCCGCCAGTCGTTGAGCGCGAGCACGTCGAGCCCCTTCTGGATGTCGGAGGAGTAGATGTGCCCGTTGTAGTAGTAGGCCGACCAGGAGCCGCCCAGGATGAGCTGGCTGTCCGACAGCGGGCCGCGCTCCCAGTAGCCGATCTCCTTGGGGTTGCGGGAGTCGGTGAAGTCCCACACCGAGACGCCGCCCTGGTACCAGGCCTGGACCATGATGTCCTTGCCGAGGACCGGGATGAGCGAGCCGTTGTGGGCCACGCAGTTCTCGGTGTCGCCGTTGGTCCGGGGGATCTTGTAGTAGCTGCGGAACTCCAGCTTGCGCTGGTCGCCCCGACCGGTGATGTCGTAGATGGCGTTGGCGCCGCGCTCCGGGCCCACGGTCTCGTTGCAGGTGGCGCCGCCGCCACCGCCCAGCTCGTCGGTGAAGACGACCTTGGTGCCGCGGTTGTTGAAGGTGGCCGAGTGCCAGAACGCGAAGTTGGTCGTGTCCCGCACGGTGTGCAGCACCCGTGGCGCCTCCCGCTTGCTGATGTCCAGCAGCACCCCGTCACCCATGCAGGCGCCGGCGGCGAGGTCCTTCGTCGGGTAGGCGGTGATGTCGTGGCAACCGGTGGTCGCCGAGCCGCCGGTACGACCCTCGTAGCCACCGTCGGGGAAGAGGTTCGGCGTGGCGACGACGGCCGCGTCGGTCGGCTTCTTCAGCGGCACCTTGACGATGCTGATCGAGTCGTGCGGCGGCTGGCAGTCCGGGAAGGCGGCGTTCGGGCTGTACGAGGAGACGTACAGGTAGACCGACTTCTTGTCCTTCGCCGGTACCAGCGTGTGCGTGTGCGAGCCGCAGGCCGTCTCGACCGCCTTGATGTACCGCGGACTGGCCTTGTGCTTGATGTCGAAGATCTTGATGCCCTCCCACGATTCCTTGTTCGTGGCGGACTGGGAGGTGCTGCTGCACGAGTCGTCGTTGCGGGACGAGTCCGTCGACAGGAAGAGCAGGTCACCGTAGACGGAGACGTCGTTCTGCGCGCCCGGGCAGAGCACCTGAGAGACGATCTTCGGCTTGCTCGGCTTGGCGACGTCGTAGATGACGAAGCCGTCGTAGTTGCCGACGAAGGCGTACCTGCCCTGGAAGGCGATGTCGGTGCCGAACGCCGCGGTGGTGTCGAACGGCGCCTGCTTCGGCAGGTTGGCGATCAGTTTGAGGTTGGGGCTGCTGGCGATCTCGTCGACACCGAGCGGTGCCTCGACGGCTGCGGCGGACTGGTTGGCCGCCGGTGCGACGGCCTGCGCGTTACCGGGTGAGGCAACGGCGATGCTGGCGAACAGGAGCCCGGTGGCGGCCACACTGACGAAACGCAGTTGCCGCCCCCGTGGCAGGGTCAATCCGACCATCGGCGACGCCCTTCGAAAGGGTAGTGACGTTGGCCGTACCCTACTCGCAGACGACTTTCATCGATGTGATCCAAGTCACAATTCACGTCTAATGTGAATGGTTACGATCGCAGCGACCTCGACCCGGAGGAGGTGTGGCATGACCACTCGGCGCGGACGGCTACTTGCCGCCGTCACATCGATTGTCGTCGCGCTCGCCATCGGCGGCTTCGCGTTGCGGGCTGGTCACTCCACGTCGGACGATCCGGCCCCGGCCGCCGCCACCGCGCCCTCCACCGCCAGCCCCGCGCCGAGCCCGGCGGACGCCTCCGTGCCACCGGTCATCGTGCCGGGCCGTCCTGGCGAGGAAGCCGTCGAACGCCCCGCCGACGAGGTACGCGACGACGCGCCACCGCGCTACAACGGGCTGGACACCTGGTTCGTCCGGATGATGATCCCGCACCACGAGCAGGCGCTGGAGATGGCGGATCTGGCCACCGACCGGTCCGCCGAACCGCAGGTGCGGGCCCTCGCCGACCGGATCCGGGCCAGCCAGGGCCCGGAGATCGGTGTGCTGCGGGCCTGGCTGACCGCGCGGGGACTCTCCGCCGGTGTCGACGGGCACGACCATGCCACGATGCGCGGCATGCAGTCGGCCGAGGCGATGCGCCGGCTCTCGGCCGCCCGAGGCGCCGAGTTCGACAGTCTCTTCGTGCGGATGATGACCGAGCACCACGAGGGCGCGGTGGTGATGGCGACCGATGTGTTGAAGGTGGGGGTCGACCTGACCGTGGAGCAGTTCGCCACCTCCGTGGCCAGCGAGCAGGCCGTCGAGATCGCCCGGATGCGCGATCTTCTACCGTCCTGACCGCGCTCGCGGACCGTTGGTCAGAGACGTTCCACGGTGGGGCCGGTGCAGCGGTTGCGGGTGTCGAAGACGTATCGGGCATGCCGGACCACGAGGTCGTAGTCGAACACGTCGTGGTCGGTCACCACCACGACGCCGTCGGCCTCGCGCAGCTCCCGCTCGGTCAGGCTCACCGTCAGCACCCCGGCGGGCAGGTGGTGCGCCTCGGCGTACGGCTCGACCGCCCGCACCTCGGCACCGAGTTCCCGCAGCCGCCGGGCGACCTCGACGGCCGGCGAGTCGCGCATGTCACCGGTGTTGCGTTTGTACGCCAGCCCGAGCAGCAGCAGCCGGGCGTCCTTGACCGCCCGCCCGGAGCGGTTCAGCCCGGCCATCACCCGTTGCGTCACGTGTTCGGGCATCTCGTGGTTGACGTCGTTGGCCAGCTCGATGAACCGGAACTGCCGGCCGAGGCGGCGCTTGACCTGCCAGGAGAGGTAGCAGGGGTCGATCGGTAGGCAGTGCCCGCCGACGCCCGGCCCGGGCCGGAACGGCATGAATCCGAACGGCTTGGTCTCGGCCGCTTCGATGGCCTGCCACACGTCGATGTTCAGCTGGTGCGAGAGCATCGTCAGCTCGTTGACCAGGGCGATGTTGACCTGCCGGAAGGTGTTCTCGATCAGCTTGGTCAGCTCGGCGATCCGAGTCGAGTCCACCGGCACCGTCCGCTCCACCAGGCGTCGATAGAACGAGTCGACCCGGGTCAGCGCGGCGGCGTCCACCCCGGAGACCACCTTCGGGGTGTTGGCCAGCCGCCAGGTCGGGTTGCCCGGGTCGATGCGCTCGGGGCTGTACCCGAGGTGGAAGTCTCCCGGGCTGCGCAGCCCGCTGGCCGCCTCCAGCAGCGGCCGGAGCAGCTCCTCGGTGGTACCGGGGTAGGTGGTGGACTCCAGGACCACCGTGCAGCCGGGCCGCAGGTACGGTCCGATTCCCCTACCGGCCTGCTCCACGAAGCTCAGGTCGGGCGTGCCGTCGCGCAGTGGAGTGGGCACGGTGATGACGCAGATGTCGAAGTCCTTCGCGTCGGCGTACTCGGTGCTCGGGCGGTACCGACCGGTGGCCAGCGCGCGGCCGAGCCGGTCGGCCGGAATGTCCGCCACGAACGACTCGCCCGAGGCGAGGCGCTTGATCCGGTCGGCGTCGACGTCGAGGCCGACCACGTCCAGTCCGGCCTCGACGGCCTGCATGGCCAGCGGCAGACCTACGTAACCCTGGCCGACGACGACCAACTTCTCCACGCTCACCCGAACTCCCGCACCGTAGGAGATAACTGCTGGTGAGGAGCCTAGAGCGCGGTCTGGTGCCGTACGTCCGTTTCGGGAATTCCGGGGAGATTGTGGCTGGTGAGGTCAGCCGCCCTCGCCGTCGTCGGTGTCCGGCGGCGGGTCTACCACGGGCGGTGTGCTGGGCGGCGACGATGGGGGCGACACCGACGGAGTGGGGGCGCTGGACGAGCCCGTCGGCTCGGGGGCGTCGGAGCTTGACGCGCTCGGCTCCGGCGGCGCGGGTTCGCTCGACTCGCTGGGCTGCGGCGAGGACGGCTCGGGCGACGGGGAGTCGGTCGGCCGGGTCGTCGAACCGGCCGGACGCAGCGACGGCGCCTGCGCCGGTGCGCTCTCCTGCGGGCTCGGTGGTGCCGCCTCCCCGTCGGTGGACTGCACCGTCGGGGCGGTGGTCGGCAGCTTGACCGCCGGGGTGTCCGCCTCCTGGGTGGCGCCGAGCGCCGCGCCGAGCGCCGTCATCCCCACCAGCACGGCGGTCAGCGCACCTACCAGCTTGCCGCGTCGCCGACGCCCCGGTGGCGGTGCGTCGACCACCGGCAGTCCGGTGCGCGTGTCCGGCCCGGCGTCGCGCAGTGGCGTGGTCATCGGGACCACAGTGGTCGGCAGGGCGCCCTCGGAGACGGCCGCCCGTGCCGCTTCCGCCATCGCCGCGGCGCTGCTGAACCGGTCCGCCGGGTCCTTGGCCAGAGCCCGGTCGACAAGCACCCGCACCGCTTCCGGGATGTCGTGCGGCAGCTCCGGTGGCGGGTCGTCGAGATGCCGGACGGCAACCTGGAGGGGGTTGTCGCCGGTGAACGGCGGACTGCCGGTCAGGCAGCAGTAGGCGACGGCGCCGAGCGCGTACAGGTCCGTCGCGCCGGAGACCGGTCGCCCGGCGGCCTGCTCGGGCGCCATATATAGGGCGGTGCCCGGCACGGCGTTCGTGCTGGTGATGCTCGTGACGTTCGTCGAACGGGCCACGCCGAAGTCGACCAGGACGACCGTGCCGTCCTCCTGGATCAGCAGGTTGCTCGGTTTGACGTCGCGGTGCACGATCCCGCCGGCGTGCGCGGCGTGCAACGCCTGGGCCGACTGTGCCACCACCGACATGGTCAGGCCCACATCCAGGCGACCCTCGGCCTCGATCCGCTTGGACAGCGGCTGACCGGTGACGAACTCCATGACCAGGTAGTCGGCCCGGCCGCCATCGGGCAGGTCGTCCTCACCGCAGTCGTAGACCTGCACGATGCCCGGGTGCCGCAGTGCCGCCATGATCCGCGCCTCGGCGCGGAACCGGGCGATGAAGTCGGGATCGGAGACGAGCGAGGGCAGCAGTACCTTGACCGCGACCTGCCGTCCGAGGATCAGGTCGGTCGCCCGCCAGACATCGCCCATGCCGCCGGTGGCGACACGTTCGTCCAAGCGGTAACGGCCGCTGAGTACGACCTCCGAAGACAACACCGCATTACCGTACCCACAGTGGGCTCGGACGGCGCGTCGGCGGGTCGGGCGGTGCCGATGGCCGTCGCGGTGTCGCGGTCGACGCAACCGTCGACCACTGACCACGGATGTCCCAGGGTGACCATGGCGGCACAGGGCGCCACGTTGTGGTCGGTATCGGTCCGATACGACTGTCCGTAGCGTCGTGGGCCCGCGCCGCGTTACGGCGAACCGCGGTGGCGCGGGTAGACAATTCTCACTGCGGGTGCATCCGTCCCGCGCTGTCCGGCGGCGTCGGCGCTCGAAACGTCAGCTCCGATCCGGTCGCCGGTGACCGGCGCACGGTCAGGTTGTGGTCCTCGGCGTTGTCGGCGAGAATCCGCTACCGGGCCGCACGCACGAGCCCGGTTCGTTCAAGTCGACGGGGGTGGGGTGCGGGGCGCGGAGTGGGCCGAGCCGACGCGTGCCGCCGCCCGGAAGCGTCGGCGGTGCGACCGTGACCGGTGAGCTGGACCAGCTGGTGGCCGCCGCTCGGGCCGGTGACGAGGACGCCTTCCGCCAGCTGTACCGCAACCTGCAGCCCGGGCTGCTGCGCTACCTGACCGCCCTGGTCGGTGCGGATGCCGAGGACGTCGCGTCGGAGACCTGGTTGCAGGTGGCCCGCGACCTGCCGACCTTCACCGGCGGCGAGTTTCGTGCCTGGGCCGTCACCATCGCCAGGAACCGGGCGATGGACCACCTGCGCCGGCAGCGCCGTCGCCCAGCTTTGTCGGTGCCCGTGCAGGAACTGAGCGAGTTGGCCGGGGACGCGGACACCGCCGAACGGGCGGGCGAGAGTCTCGGCACCGAGGCCGCGCTCGCGATGATCGCCAGCCTGCCGCCCCGGGAGGCCGAGGCGGTCCTGCTGCGCGCCGTGATCGGGCTCGACGCCGAGACCGCCGGGCGGGTGCTCGGCCGTCGGGCCGGTGCGGTGCGTACCGCCGCCCACCGTGGCCTGCGCCGGCTGGCCGTTCTGCTAAACCAGCGAGCTGCCAGCACCGCACCCGACGATGTCCCGACCGCGGCCGACATCCGGGCTCGGCGACGCGCCGGCCTGCCGCCACAGACCGAACCGGTGGACGGCTGACATGCGTGGACTCCGAGTGATGCTGAGCCGTTCGCGGCGCGGCGACCACGAGCGGCTGCTGGACGCCGCCCCGCACGCCCGACCCACCCGGATGGCGACGCCGGATTCAACCGGCCCGCTCGCCGACCTGTTGCGGGCCGCGGCCGGTCCAGCCCGGGAGCGGGAACTGGCCGGCGAGGAGGCCGCCGTCGCGGCATTCCGCACCGCCCGCCACCGCGGCACGGTTCCGTCGACGCCCGGGCGACGACGGAACCGGTTCACCGTCGGGGTGGTGGCCTGGATCGCCGGGCTGGCGGCCACCGCCACCGCGGGCGTCGCCCTCGCGGCGGCCGGTCTGGACGGCCCCGGCCCGGCCTCGGCGCCGGTTGTCACCAGCCCCGCCGCGCCGGCACCCAGCACCGAGGCCACCCCGTCCGGGGAGGCCGTCCCCACCGGCGAGGCCACCGCAGCCCCGACCGATGGTCCGACAGGTGACGCGGCCTCCCCACCTGCGCAGTCGCCGAGCGCGTCGGTGTGGCCGCCGAGCGCCTCGGTGACGCCGGGTCCCGGGGCCAGCGGGAACGTCGGCCCCGGTAACTCGGACAACACCACCGACCGTCCGGGCCTGTGTCGGGCCTATCTGGCCAAGTCGGCACGACAGCGGGAGAAGGCCCTGCGCACGCCGGCCTTCGAGGAACTCGTGGTCGCGGCCCGCGGCGCGGAACACGTCGAGGAGTACTGCCACGGCCTGCTGGCCGACCCGGACCCGGAGCCGACCGAAAGCGCCGTCGGCTGAGTCACACATCCGGCGGTCCGCGCGAAGATGCACCACCTCCATTCCGCGCCGAATTCGACCGAATTGTGAAATCTCTTCGACGCACGGTCGCCCCCTGCTACACAGGTGGTGGCGGAATCGCCGACTCCGACCCCGGGTGAATCGCCTCGTCAACCTGCCCGTCGAGGGCGACGTGTCCGGCGTTCGGAGCCGGTGCGGCAGCACCGTGCGGTTCAGGTTCACAAGGGTTCGATGTCACCGGGGTGGGCTACCGTGGCGGCGGATCGATCGGGAAGGGGCGCCACGCATGGTGATGTCACCCGAGGTGGACCGGATCCCGGTGCTGCGGGACCGTGCCGCCGCGGCCCGGCACCTCGCCCGGATCTGCTTCAAGACCGGGCCACCCACCCTCACCGGGGTCGAGCTGGAATGGACGGTCCACGACGCCGTCGATCCGGTGCGCTCCGTCGACGCCGCGCGGCTACGCGCGGCACTGGGGCCGTACGGCCCCACCACGCTGGACCCGACCAGCCCGGCCCTGCGCCTGTTCCAGGGCGGCGCGATCACCGTCGAACCCGGTGGCCAACTGGAGATCTCCACCCCGCCGCGAACCGGTGTCGCCGCGCTGATCGAGGCCACCCAGTCCGACGTGGCACAAACCACCACACTTCTGCACGCCGCCGGCCTGACTCTCGGCCGGGCCGGTATCGACCCGCACCGACACCCCCGGCCGGTGATCGACACTCCCCGCTACCGCGCGATGCGTCAGGTCTTCGACCGTCGCGGATCCGACGGGCGGACGATGATGTACAGCACGGCCGGTCTGCAGATCTGTCTCGACGCCGGGCAGCCCGAGCAGATGCCGGCCCGTTGGCAACTGGTACACGCGGTCGGGCCGCCCCTGCTCGCCGCCTTCGCAACCGCCACCCGGCACGCCGGCCGTGACACCGGCTGGGCGTCGGCCCGGATGGGCGCGTGGTGGCGCATCGATCCCGCCCGCACCGCCCCGGTCTGGACGCCCGCCGAAGCCGACCGGGATCCGGTCGCCGCCTGGACGGCCTACGTCCTGGCCGCGCCGCTGCTCTGCGTCCGCGGCGACGGCCCGGACTGGACAGCACCGCCGGACGTCACGTTCGCCGACTGGGTCGACGGGGCGCTGCACCGACCGCCCCGCGTCGACGACCTGGAATACCACGTCAGCACGCTCTTCCCGCCGGTGCGGCCGCGCGGCTACCTGGAGATCCGTTACCTCGACGCCCAACCGGGACGGAGCTGGATCCTGCCGTTGGCGGTGTTCAGCGCACTGCTCAGCGGCCCCGACACGATCGCCGCCGCGATGGCGGTGACCGCGTCCGCCGCCGACGGCTGGCACCGCGCCGCGCGGTACGGGCTGCGGGACGTCACCCTGGCCCGGGCCGCCGCTCAGCTGTTCGACCTGGCCCGGACCGCGCTGCCGCGGCTGGATCTGCCGCCCGGCCTGCACCGGGATATCGACCACGGATTACGGCGGCGACGTGACGCCGCGGAGAGGAGTCAGCCGTGACCGACACCGGCATCGACCGCGACGCCGAAGGGCTGCGCGGCCGGATCGCCTCGGAACTGGCGCGTACCCGCGCCCGTACCGCCCGGCTGACCGAGGCGGTGGACGACGCCGACCTGATGCGTCAGCACTCACCGTTGATGTCCCCGCTGGTGTGGGACCTGGCGCACGTGGGCAACCAGGAGGAGCTCTGGCTGGTGCGCGACGTCGGCGGGCGGGAGCCGGTCCGGTGCGACATCGACGACCTGTACGACGCGTTCAAGCAGCCACGTCGGGACCGCCCCTCGTTGCCGTTGCTGCCGCCGCCGGAGGCCCGGGCGTACGTGGCCACGGTCCGGGAAAAGGTGTACGACCTGCTGGATCGTGTCACCTTCGACGGTGATCGGTTGGTGGCCGACGGCTTCGCCTTCGGCATGATCGTGCAGCACGAGCAGCAGCACGACGAGACGATGCTCGCCACCCACCAGTTGCGTTCCGGTCCCGTGGCACTGCACGCGCCGCCGCCACCGGAGCCGGCCGTACGGGTTCCCGCCGAGGTGCTGGTGCCCGCCGGCCCGTTCGTGATGGGTACCGACACCGACCCCTGGGCGTTGGACAACGAGCGCCCCGCCCACCGGGTGGACCTGCCCGCGTACGTCATCGACGCCGCACCGGTGACCAACGGTGCGTACCGTGCGTTCATCGCTGACGGGGGTTACGACGACCCGCGTTGGTGGACCGCGGCGGGCTGGCGGCACCGCCGGCAGGACGGTCTCAGTGCGCCGATGCACTGGCGACGGGACGGTGACGACTGGGCCTACCTGCGGTTCGGCAGGTGGGACCGGGTCCGCGACGACGAGCCGGTGGTGCACGTCTGCTTCCACGAGGCGCAGGCGTACGCCACCTGGGCGGGCAAGCGGCTGCCCACCGAGGCGGAGTGGGAGAAGGCCGCCCGGTGGGATCCGGCGACCGGCCGATCCCGGCGCTATCCGTGGGGCGACGACGACCCCACCTCCGCGCACGCCAACCTGGGCCAGCGACACCTGTCGCCGGCACCGGTGGGCGCCTACCCGGCAGGGGTGTCGCCGCTCGGGGCGCACCAACTCGTCGGCGACGTGTGGGAATGGACCGCCACCCCCTTCCGGGGCTATCCAGGCTTCGCCGCCTTCCCCTACCGGGAGTACTCCGAGGTCTTCTTCGGCGACGACTACCAGGTGCTGCGGGGCGGCTCCTTCGGTACCGACCAGGCGGCCTGCCGCAGCACGTTCCGCAACTGGGACTACCCCATCCGGCGGCAGATCTTCAGCGGCTTCCGCTGCGCCCGGGACGCCCGGCCCGACGAGGCGCATCGGTGACGGCCGGGAAGCCGGTCGCCTGATGTGTCGACACCTGGCCTATCTGGGGCCACCGGTGACCCTGCGGGAGTTGCTGTTCGATCCGCCGCACTCGCTGCTGCGTCAGTCCTGGGCCCCACGCGACATGCGCGGCGGGGGGACCATCAACGCCGACGGGTTCGGCGTCGGGTGGTACCCGGACGGCGAGACGCCGGTGCGGTACCGCCGGGCGCAGCCCATCTGGAGCGACCCGACCATCGCCGAGTTGGCGGCGGTCACCTCCTCCGGCGCGGTGCTGGCCGCCGTCCGCTCGGCCACCGTCGGCATGGCGATCGTCGATGCCGCCGCCGCGCCCTTCGCCGAGGGGCCGTGGCTGTTCAGCCACAACGGGGTGGTGCGGGGCTGGCCCGACTCCATGGTCCCGCTCGCCGCCGAGCTACCCGTACGGGACCTGCTCACCCTCGACGCGACGACCGACTCGGCACTGCTGTGGGCACTGGTCCGTGCCCGGTTGCGTGCCGGTGTCGCGCCGGCCCGGGCGGTCGCCGAGACGGTGACCTCGGTGGCTGCGGCGGCGCCCGGCTCCCGGCTCAATCTGCTGCTCACCGACGGGCGCACGGTGGTCGCCAGCGCGGCCGGGCACGCCCTGTCACTGCGGGCCACGCCCGCGTCGGTGCTGCTGGCCTCCGAACCGCACGACGACGGACCGGGCTGGCGCGAGGTGCCAGACGGGCAACTCGTGCGGGCCACGGCGACCGATCTGCGCCAGCAGGCACTGGCGGCCTGGTGAGAAGACGGTCCGGGTCCGTACGCACCTGTCAGACACGACGGAAGGGATACGCAGATGGGCGCTGAGCCGCTCGAGATCCACCTCGACGACCGGGACATCGGCCGCAGCCTGCGAAGGGACGTCCGCGTCGGGCTGACCGCCGCGGCGAAGTGGCTGCCGCCGAGGTGGTTCTACGACTCCCGGGGCAGCGAACTCTTCGAAGAGATCACCCGACTGCCCGAGTACTACCCGACCCGGGCCGAACGTGCCGTCCTGGCCGCGCAGGCGACGGAGATCGCCGAGCTGACCGGCGCGAAGACCCTCATCGAGCTGGGGTCCGGTTCCTCGGGGAAGACCCGCCTGCTGCTGGACGCCTTCACCGAGCGCGGAGGGCTCGGCACCTTCGTGCCGCTGGACGTCTCGGCCAGTGCGCTGGCCGGATCCACCGCCGCCCTCGC
The DNA here is from genome assembly GCF_027497175.1 of Verrucosispora sp. WMMD573. Lineage (NCBI taxonomy): Bacteria > Bacillati > Actinomycetota > Actinomycetes > Micromonosporales > Micromonosporaceae > Micromonospora > Verrucosispora sp. WMMD573. The sequence goes on from NZ_CP114901.1 coordinate 4,217,197, forward strand.
CGCCGACTACCCGGGGCTGCGGGTGCGCGGCATAGTCGGTGACTTCACGCGCCACCTGGCGCACCTGCCGACCGGCGGGCGGCGGCTGGTCATCTTCCTCGGTGGCACCATCGGCAACCTGCTGCCGGAGGAACGGTCGGAGTTCGTCGCCGGGATGCGGGCCGCGCTGGAGGCGGGTGACTGGCTGTTGGTCGGCACCGACCTGGTCAAGGACCCGGCGGTGATCGTGCCCGCGTACGACGACGCGGCAGGGGTGACCGCGGAGTTCAACCGCAACGTGTTGCGGGTGCTCAACCGGGAACTCGGCGCCGACTTCGATCCGGCGGGGTTCGCCCACGTCGCGCTCTGGAATCCGGAACAGGAGTGGATCGAGATGCGGCTGCGGGCGGAACGGTCCATGCGGGTGACGGTGCTGGACCTCGGCGTCGACTTCGCCGCCGGTGAGGACCTGCGTACGGAGGTGTCGGCGAAGTTCCGCCCGGAGGGGATCGCGGGGGAGTTGGCCGCCGGTGGTTTCCGTACCGAGCGGTTCTGGACCGATCCGGGTGGCCTGTTCGGGGTGACCCTCGCGCGCGCCGAATGAGCGCTGCCCGTCGGCGGAGCTGATCGGCTCGGGACCGGGGTTCGGCGGCCGTCACGCCGGACCCCGGTGATCCGGGCAGGAACGATCGGCTAGGCTGGGCGCTGCGAAGGGGAGTAGCCCATAACGCCGTGGTCGACATACTGGTGCGTCATGCATCCGGCCACCCGGCCTCGTTTGCGGCGAGGCGGGCGAGACCTTCGACCCAGGCTGTTGCGGCCGGGTCGAGGGCGTCCCCACACCTTCTCCCGGCCTGATCCGGGAAGGACATCATGGACGGGTTCCTCGCCGCGCTGGTGATCAGCTTCGGCGTCATCTTCGTCGCCGAACTGGGAGACAAGTCCCAGCTCATGGCCTTGGCCTTCGCCACCAGGTACCGCACGGCGCCGGTGCTGATCGGCATCACCGTCGCCACCACGGCGGTGCACCTCGCCTCGGTGGCGATCGGCCACGGCCTCGGCGCGGCCCTGCCGACCGGTTGGATCTCGCTGCTGGCGGGTCTGGCCTTCCTCGGCTTCGGCGCGTGGACGCTGCGGGGCGACCGGCTCACGGAGGACGACGAGCGCCGTGCCGCCCGCGGCGGCAGATCAGCCGTGATCACCGTCGGCGTCGCCTTCTTCCTCGCCGAGTTGGGCGACAAGACGATGCTGGCCACCATCACGCTGGCCACCCAGTACGGCTGGTTCGGCACCTGGATCGGCTCGACGATCGGCATGGTCGCGGCGGACGCGTTGGCGATCATCGCCGGTCGGCTGCTCGGCCGGAAACTGCCGGAACGGACCATCAGGTACGGCGCCGCCACGCTCTTCGCCGTCAGTGGTGTCTGGCTCGTCGTCGACGCGGTGATTCAGTTGCGCTGACCTCCGTCGTCGCCTGCCCGAGGACCGCGCCGACCGGCCCGACGTCGTGCGGCCCGGTGCCGACTACCCGGAGGCAGGCCGGGTAAGGCGCCGGGGTGGACGTCGAGGCGATCCTCCAACGGGGCCACGAGTTGCTGGTGACCGCGGTGGAACTCGTCGGCGCGTTCGTCATCGTCGTCGGTGCGACGTTGGCCGCGCTGCGGTTCGTGATCGACGGCCTGCGCCACCGCGACGCCGCCGTGTTCACTCGGATCCGGCTGTCCCTGGGGCGTTTCCTCACCCTTGGCCTGGAGTTCCAACTGGCGGCGGACATCCTGCGTACCGCGCTGTCGCCGACCTTCGCGCAGATCGGCCAGCTCGCCGCCATCGCCGCCATCCGGACGGTGCTGAACTACGTGCTGGGGCGCGAGATCGAACACGAGCAGCGGCAGGTCGACAATCGATGAGGATGCTGCTGTCCGCCGTCATCACGGCGCTCGGTGTACTAGCGGCGACGGTGGCGTTGCTGACCACCGGCTCCCGTACGACGGCGCTGGGGGTGCTGCTCGACATGCTGCTCGCCGCCGGCCTGCTGCGGCTGACCGGGGAGCAGTCCTGGACGGAGATCGTCGTACTGGTGGCGATCGTGGCACTGCGCCTGCTGGTGCGTACCGCGCTCACCGCGGACTTCCGGCGGCGGTCGAGAGCGGCGGAACGCCCGGCCGATCGGGTCGGCCGGGCGCTCCCAGGTGGGTGAGCGGAGACCGTCGTCAGCCGGCGGGCTTCTGGTAGACGTCCGGGACGCCGTCCTGATCCTGGTCGACCTGCTCCTTGAGGGCGATCGCCCGGTACACCTTGTTGCGCCGCCGGAGCACCACGGTGGCCAGCAGCGCCGAGATCAACGAGCCGGCCAGCACCGCCGCCTTGACGTTGTCGCCCTCGGTGCCGTCGGAACCGAAGGCCAGCTCCCCGATGAGCAACGACACGGTGAAGCCGATACCGGCCAGCAGCGACACGCCGAGTAGGTCCGACCAGCTGATGTCCTCGTCCAGGCTGGCCCGGGTGAACCGGGCCAGCAGGAAGGTGGAGCCGAGAATGCCGACGCACTTGCCGACGACCAGGCCGAGCACGATGCCCAGCACGATCGGGTCGGTGATCAGCGCGCCGAGGTCCGCGCCGCGCAGCGAGACGCCGGCGGCGAAGAACGCGAAGACCGGTACCGCGAAGCCGGCCGAGACCGGGCGCCACACGTGTTCCAGGTGCTCGGCGAGGCCGGGCAGCGGGCGACCGCCGGGGCCGCTCTTGCCGGCCAACACCGGCACGGTGAAGCCCAGCAGCACGCCGGCCACGGTGGCGTGCACTCCGGAGGAGTGCACCAGCGTCCAGGCGACCACGGCGAGCGGGATGAGCGCCCACCACCAGGTGCGGCGACGCTGCACCAGCAGACCGAACAGTACGATCGGTACCAGGGCGCCGAGCAGTGGGAGCAGGCTGAAGTCGTCGGTGTAGAAGATCGCGATGATGGTGATGGCGAGCAGGTCGTCGACCACGGCCAGGGTGAGCAGGAAAGCGCGGAGCCCCTGCGGGAGGTAGGCCCCGATCACGGCCAGCACCGCCAGCGCGAACGCGATGTCGGTGGCGGTCGGGATCGCCCAGCCGCGCAGCCCGTCGCCACCACCGGCGATGTTGACGCCCAGGTAGAACAGCGCCGGTAGGACCATGCCGCCCACCGCTGCCACCACCGGCAGCGCTGCCCGCCGCGGGTCGCGCAGTTCGCCAGCGACGAACTCGCGCTTGAGCTCCAGCCCGACCACGAAGAAGAAGATGGCCAGCAGGCCGTCGGCCGCCCAGGTGGCCAGGTCGAGATCGAGGTGCAAGGCCTCGCCGCCCGACCAGGGCACCCACCGTCCCAGTTCCGCGTAGGCGTCACCCCACGGCGAGTTGGCCCAGACCAGCGCGATCACGGCACCGAGGAGCAGCAGGGCGCCACCGACGGTCTCCGTGCGCAGCACGTCGGCCAGGAACCGCGCCTCCGGCCAGGAGGTACGGGCGAAGAGGCGGCTCACGCCGCGGCGCTCAGGGCGCGGGGTCTGGTCGGTCATACGTGAGGTCCATCTCGTCGGTCGAAGGGCAGCACGGCACCAATCGCCGACCAGGCTTCCCGGCACACCCGTGCAAGACCCTATCCAGTGCCGACGGTCGTCGCGAGCGGGGCGAACGCGACTCTTCCCACAGCCGGGCGACGAGTCGGCCGAAGCCCTCGGCGACGACATCACATTTTTTCCGAGCCGGAGCGATTCCGACAGACCTCCGGTCCGGTTGGTCACTGCGGGCACGGTCCGCCATTGAGAAAATACCTAACTCCGGACATAAGCCGCATGAGCCCGCTTTAATGGTTTCACGAGATTGAGTCGACCTTGGGGGTTTTCGTGAAGTTCTTTGGCGTTACCGGCCCGGTACGGAGGCCCGTCTGATGGACCTGTACCGCCAACTACGCCTGGTGCGCCGGCACTGGTGGATCGTCCTGGTCACCCTCATGGTGGCCCTGGGCGTGACCGCGTTGGTCACCGTGCGGGCCCAGCCCCGCTACGTCGCCTCGGTCACCTTCTTCGTCACCACGCCCAGCCAGGGTGTTACCGATGCCTACCAGGGTGGGCTCTTCCTTCAGCAGCGGGTGAAGTCCTATGCGGAGCTGCTGACCAGCGATCGGCTGGCGCAGGCCGCGGTGGCCGACAGCCAGCTCGGACTGACCGCCGAGGAGATCCAGCGTCGGGTCAGCACCTCCACCGAGACCGGCACGGTGCTGCTGCGGGCGTCGGTCACCGACACCGACCAGACCCGGGCGTTGCGGGTGACCGAGGCGCTCTCGGCGAAGTTTGTCGAACTCGTACAGAAGGTCGAGACGCGGCCGGACGGCAGCCCGGGGCCGATCAGGATCGAGGTGGTCAGTGGGCCACGGGTGACCCCGACGCCGGTGTCGCCGCAGCCGGCCCGCAACACCGCGATCGGCGCCCTGCTCGGCCTGCTGGCCGGCGTCGGTCTGGCGATTCTGCGCGGCATGGCAGATGTGCGGCTGCGCGACGCGGCCGGACTGCAGCGGGTGACCGGCAGCCCGCTGCTCGGCGAGATCCCGATCGACCCCAGTGCGCGGTCGGCCCCACTGATCGTCGGCGACGCCGCCACCTCGGCGCGGGCCGAGGCCGTCCGCAAACTGCGGACGAACTTGCGCTTCGTCGACGTGCACGAGCCGGCCCGGGTCATCGCGGTCACCAGTGCCCTGCAGGGGGAGGGCAAGACCACCCTGTCGTGCAACCTGGCGATCGCCCTGGCGGAGGCGGGCTGGCGGGTCCTGCTGGTCGACGCCGACCTGCGTCGTCCGAAGGTCGGCGACTACCTGGGCATCGACCCGGGGGTGGGGCTGACCGACGTGCTCGTCGGCGACGTGCAGGTCGGCGACGTGGTCCAGCGTTGGGGCGACAAGTCGCTGCTCGTGCTGCCCAGCGGCTCGGCGCCGCCCAACCCGAGCGAGCTGCTCGGCTCGAAGGCCATGTCGGATCTGCTGCTCGCGCTGCGTGAGTCCGCCGACATCGTGATCATCGACACCGCGCCGCTGCTCGCGGTGACCGATGGTGTGGTGGTCGCCGTGCAGGCCGACGGTGCGCTGTTGGTCACCCAGCAGGGACGTACCTCGCGGGCGCAGGTGGCGGCTGCCGCCCGGGCCCTGCACTCGGTCTCGGTGCGGATGCTCGGCTGCGTGCTCAACATGGCCCGGGTGCCCAAGACCGAGGCGTACCAGTACGAGGCCTACCGGGTGGTCGCTGCCGCGGCCGGTGGCCAGTCGGCGCCGGCGGACCGCAGCAGGAGTGGCCGGCACGCCGAGGGGGCCCACACCGGCGAGTCGAGCGACCACACGCAGGAACTCACCCGGCTGTCCCGATGAGCGTGGCCAGGGGGCGCAGCGCCCGGTCGATCTCCTCCGCGCAGCGTCGGAAGTCCTCCGGGGTGCCACCCACCGGGTCACGTAGGTCGTCGGCATCGGCGGGGGCGGGCTGCAACCGCCCCCGGGCCAGCGCGGCGGCGGCCACCGCGGCTCGTACCGGATCGTCCTGCTCGTCCAGCGGTGGTTCGGCCGCCGCGGCGAGCCGGCCGAACTGGCGCAGCGTGAACGTCCGGTGCAGCGCCCCCGGCGCCAACGCGGTGCAGATGGAGCGCTGGCGCCGGGTGGCGGTCAGCACCAGCACCGCCCCGGTGAGGTGTTCCGGCAGCAGCCGCCGGCTGCGGAAGGCGGCCGGGTCGTCACCGGTCTCGGCGGCGATCGCCGCCGCGTACGGATGCATGGCCAGGCCCTCGACGGCGTCGGTGCCGGCGCTGGCCACGGTCACCGGTCGCCCGGTGAACAGGCGGCGGGCGGCGTACTCGGCCATCGGTGACCGGCACAGGTTGGCGTGGCAGACGAACAGCACCCCGCTGAGCATGTGGAACCCCCTGGACGACGCGGTCGCGGGCGGTGGCACCGCGACGTGGGACGGTCGCCGGCGGCGTCCGCCCGGTGAGGGGATGTCGAGATCGTACGCAGTCGTCGCGTCCCCGGTACCGGACGGCGCGCCGAACCGATGCGCGGGGACGGAGGTGTCCGGGTGCGAATCGGGATGGTGACATACCACTTTCCACCGGAGCCGGCGTTCATCCCCGGCAGCCTCGCGGAGGAACTCGCCGGGCGGGGGCACGAGGTGCGGGTCCTCACCGGGTTCCCCGACTATCCGGGTGGGCACGTCTATCCGGGATGGCGGCAGCGCTGGCACCACGAGACCCGCAGCCGGGGGCTGACCGTGCGCCGGGTACCCCGCTACAGCACCGGCGACGTCACCGTACGTGGCCGGATGACCTCCTGGCTGACCTTCGCCGGCAGCGCGGCGCTGGTCGGTCGCCGGTTCCTGGCCGGTGTGGACGTGCTGTACGTGCATCAGCCGCCGGCCGCCGCGTTCGCCTCGGCGGCCCTGCTGCGCCTGCTCGGTCCGGTGCCGCTGGTACTGCACGTGCCGGACGTCTGGGCCGAACAGGTCCCCGAGGCCGTCGACGACGGACGGTGGGCGGCGCGGGTGCGGGCGGCCACCCTACGGACCTACCGCGCCGCCAGCCACGTCGCGGTCACCACGCCGTCACTGCGGGACGCGGTGGTGGCGGACGGGATCGACCAGGCGCGGGTCCGGGTGGTGCTCAACTGGACCGACGAGCGGATTTTCCGTCCGGTCTCGGCCAGTCCGGCCGCCCGGAGGTTGGTCCGCCGGGACGAGCGGTGCGTGGTGATGCACGCCGGCACCATCGGTGTGCGACAGGGACTGGACACGGCGGTACGCGCGGCGGCGGCCCTTGGTGAGACGGTGGACCTGGTCCTGGTCGGCTCGGGCTCCGACGAGCGGCGGGTGCGGGGACTCGCCGTCGAACTGCGAGCCGACAACGTCCGATTCGTGGACCGGCGCTCCCCGTTGGACATGCCCGAGCTGTATGCCGCCGCCGACTACCAACTGGTGATGGCGCGCGATCTACCGGAGCTGCGCAGCAGCGTGCCGGCCAAGCTTCAGGCGGCCCTGTCCTGCGGCGCACCGGTGGTCGCCTCGGCCGGCGGCGACACCGCGACCCTTGTCGAACGGGCTCGGGCGGGGCTGTCCTGCCCGCCGGAGGACTGGGCCAGCCTGGCGGACCGGCTGTGGCTGGCGGCGCAGATCCCCGTCCCGGCGCGGGCCGAGATGGGTCGGCGCGGCCGGGAGGCGTACCTGCGGGAGATGTCGCTGCCGTCGGGCGTCGATCGGATCGAGGAACTGCTGCGCGAGGCGGCGGCCGTCGACAGCGGACGTTCAGGGAGACCCGAACGAACCTCTCGTAACGTCTGATCCCGTCATTAACACACCGAACTCACCGTTAGGTGTTAAGAACAATGTGGTCTTCTGTCCGTTTCGGGAAGAGGTGTGACGTGTCGGAGAGCGAAAGCCCTCGACGGCGGCGTAGCCGATCCCGCCGTCGGCGGCACGCCCGAAGGCGTCGCATCCTGCTGACCGCGTTGGTGGTCGGCTCGCTGCTGCTGGGCCTCGCCGGGTGGGTCGGCCTGCGCGGCTGGCAGGCGCGCGCCCATCTGGTAAACGCCGCCGGCCTGGCCGGTGAGCTGAGCGCCCAACTGGTCGGTGGCGACACCGCCCGCGCCCAGCGGACCCTCGCAGCATTGCAGGAGCAGTCCGGCGCGGCGCGGCGGGCCACCGGGGACCCCGGCTGGTGGCTCGGCCGGCAGGCCCCCGTGGCCGGGGCGAACCTCACCGCGGTCCGGCAGATCGCCATCACCATCGACGACCTGGCCCGCCAGGCGTTCCCGGCGCTGCTCCGCGTCGACCTCGGCGGACTGATCCCCCAGGAGGGTCGACTGGACCTCAACGGGCTGCGTACCGTCGCCGACGATCTGGTCGCGGTGCACGCCACGGTGCAGCGGACCCGTACGGACCTGGCCGAAATCTCCGGCGACCGGTTGGTCGGGCAGGTCCGGCATGCCCTGGCGGAGTTGCGGGGCGAGATCGACCGGTTGGCCGCGATGACCTCGGCGGCGGAGCGGGCGAGCCGCCTGTTGCCGCCGTTGCTGGGCGTCGACGGACCGCGACGCTATCTGCTGGTGTCACAGAACTCCGCGGAACTGCGCGCGACCGGCGGCATGTTCGGCGCATTCGCGGTGATCGAGGCGAACAAGGGCCGGGTCAAGATGGGCGCCCAGGGCAGCAGTTCGAACCTCGGCCGCTTCGAGCAGCCCTTGAAGATCCCCGCCGAGATGCGTGCCCTGTGGGGGGAACTGCCCGGCATCTATCCGGCGGACGTCAACCTCAGCCCGCATTTCCCGACCGCCGCCGCGCTGTACCGGGAGATGTACCGGCGGTACAGCGGGGAGCGGGTGGACGGCGTCCTGGCCGTCGACCCGGTGGTGCTGTCGTACCTGCTGAAGGCGACCGGGCCGGTGCGGGTTCCGGGCGGGGCGGCGTTGAGTGCCGAGAACGCGGTCCGGACCCTGCTCAGCGACACGTACCAGCGGATGAGCCCGGAAGAGCAGGACGGCTTCTTCGCGGGCGCGGCAGCTACAGTCTTCGACACGCTTTTCGCCCGTAACGTACACCCTAATGGGTTGTTGTCCGCATTTGACCGGTCCATGCAAGAACGTCGGATATTGTTCTGGAGTGCCCGACCTGAGGAGCAGCGGACGTTCGGCGACAGCCGGATGGCCGGGACGCTTCCGGAGCAGGACACCGTGCCGACGGTCGGCGTGTTCCTCAACGACGGCAGTGGCGCGAAGCTCGGCTACTACCTCCGGCAGACCGCCGACCTGATGGTCGGTGACTGCCACGCCGACGGCCGTCGGGAGTTGAGCCTGCGGGTGACGCTTCGGTCCACCGCACCGGCCTCGGGGCTCAGCGAGTCGGTTCTCGGCCTCGGCCGGGCCGGGGATCCCTACACGGCCCGGACCCTCGTGTCGGTGTACGGCCCGGCCGGCGGGGCGGTGCTCGACACCCGCCTCGACGGTGCCGAGACCTCGGTGGGCAACGGCACCGAACGACGGCGGCAGGTAGCCACCGTGAACGTCGAGATCGGACCGGGCGGGACCCGCACGTTGGAGGTCTCGCTGCTGACCGGCAAGACGGAGAGCGGAGCGGCCGAGCTGTGGCTGACCCCGACCGCCACCCCATGGACCACCCATGTTGTTACCGCACCAAGCTGTTCTCAGTAGGAGGGAACGAACCATGCGGCTATCCCGCATCATCATGGCGCTCACGGTCGGTCTGGCCGTGGTGGCCGTGCCGACCGCGGCGGGGGCGGCGCAACCGCAGCCGCAGCCGTCGCCGACAGTCACCGATCCGCCCCAGCCGCCGCCGTATCCGCCGGTGCTGGCGTCGCTGACGGTGAACCGACCCACCATCTTCCTCGGTGAGACGGTGATCCTGACCGGTCGCAACTTCGGGCCGAACGAGACGGTGGACATCGTCGTCTCGGTGGCGCCGCTGGCCGCGCCGGCCGCCGGTACGGCCCGGCGCAGCGACGGCAGCACCGTCGCGATGACGCCGGTGGCCTTCCAGGCCAGCGCGCCGTTGAGCTTCACCGCCCGGACCAACTCCGAAGGGGTCTTCACCCGGCGGTACACCCCGTCGGTCACCGGCCTGCTCACCTTCACCGCGACCGGGCGGGAGTCCGGCCGTACCGCCTCGACCCAGCTGCGGGTGCTGCCCAAGAAGAAGCCGCATCTGCCGGTAACCGGTAGCAGCCTGGACACGCCGATGAAGGTCGGCGGTGGACTCGTCGCCGCCGGCGCGGTCCTGCTGCTCGGCACGCTGGCCTGGCGGCGGCGCAACCGCTTCGGTGCGGGTGGCGCGAACTGATCCATGACTCCGGGCAGTGCCCGGAACACGAAGGTACCGGTGCCCGACGCTCCCTCCGACGGGCACCGGTACCTGTCTGCGTCCGGCCCTAGCGGATCTTCGCCGGCCTGCGACGGATCCGGTTCGTCCCACGACCGTCGGTGCACCGACGGTCGTGGGACCTTCTTGCGGGGGTGCCCGCTCGCCGACGGCGGGGCGGGCGGCCGGGGCGGGCGTAGAGTCGACCCGTGGAGCGTGCCGAAGCGATGCCTGCCGAGACCCGTCCGCCCGGTGTGGCGACGGTCGATCCCGGCAGCGTGCTGCTGCCCGGCCACGACGTGCCGCTGGGGCGCTACACCACGGTGCGTCGGCTGCTGCCGCAGCGCACCCGCCGACTGGTCGGGGCGTGGTGCTTCGTCGACCATTTCGGCCCCGACGATGTGGCCCAACGGCCCGGCATGGAGGTGCCGCCGCACCCGCACACCGGTCTGCAGACGGTGACCTGGCTGCTCGACGGCGAGATCCTGCACCGCGATAGCCTCGGCAACCAGCAGCCGATCCGTCCCGGCCAACTCAACGTGATGACCTCGGGTCACGGCATCGCCCACTCCGAACGCTCGCCGGCGCGGCATCCGCCCCTGATGCACGGGGTGCAGCTGTGGGTGGCGTTGCCGGACGAGGCCCGAGCCGGCGCGGCCGACTTCGCCCACCACGCCGAACTGCCCCGGTGGCGCGACGGGGACCTTGAGATCACCCTGCTGGTCGGGGAACACGCGGGGGAACGCTCGCCGGCCCGGGTGCACACCCCGCTGCTCGGCGCGCAACTGGAACTGGCCGGATCGGCGGTGGCCGGGCTGCCGCTGCGGCGGGACTTCGAGCATGCGCTGCTGGCCCTCGACGGCGTCGGCGAGGTCGACGGTTTGCCGCTGGCGCCCGGGGCGCTGCTCTGGCTCGGCGCCGGGCGGGACGCGCTGCACCTGAGCGGCGAGGCGGGTAGCCGGTTCATGCTGCTCGGTGGCACTCCGTTCGAGGAGCCGCTGGTGATGTGGTGGAACTTCGTCGGCCGGGACCACGACGAGATCGTCGCCGCCCGCGAGGACTGGATGGCCGGGCGGCGGTTCGGCGTCGTGGCCGACGACCCGGACCCGCCGTTGCCCGCGCCGGCGTTGCCGACCGTCCGGCTCAAGGCCCGCGACCGATCCGGCGGCTATCACGCCTAGGCGGGTCAGTCAGGCGGGGTGATCCAGGTCGCGCACCGGCGACACCCCCTGGCGGCGATCAGCACCTTCACGACGCCTCCAGGCGACGTGCCGCTCCCACGCGGATGTCAGCCATAAGGGCGTCCAGGGTGTCGATGACCGCGGTCAGCCGCCAGGAGGAGACGAAGTCGAACGCGTGCTGGCCGCCGGGCAACTCGACGTGGACCACCGGCTGCGACGACTCGGCCCGCAGCTTGTCCGCCAGGGCGCGCGCCGTGGTGGCGGAGGTGTAGTTGTCGAGGCTGCCGTGCGCGATGAGGAAGGCCGGTGCGTCGGATGCCGGCAGTGCGAACGGGGTCGACGTGACCACCTCGTCGGTGCTGCGGCCGTAGTAACGGCCGTAGTAGCCGTAGAGGCAGACCGCCGCGGCAGGGCGCTCGTCGGGCGTCACGCGCAGCGCGTAGAGAGAGGTCAGATGAGCGCCTGCGGAGCTGCCCGCCATCACCACCGTCGTCGCGTCCGCGCCGTACTCTCCTGCGTGCGCGCGCGCCCAGGCCATCGCGGCCTCCGCGTCGGCGAGATGCTCCTCGAAGCCGGCCCCGGGGCGGAGCCGGTACGTCGCGCTCACGCACACCCAGCCGCGCGCGGCGAGGTGGTGCAGCAGGCCACGACCTTCCCAGTTCTTGCTGCCCGAGAAGTAGCCGCCGCCGTGGAAGTAGACCAGCACCGGGCCACCCGTGGGCCGGTCGCGGCGTCGCAGCACGTCGAGGCGTTGGCGCCGGTGGTCGCCGTAGCGCAGGTTGCGTAGCCGCTGTACGGATCGGGGTCGGATCGGAATCGGGGTGAGTGCGGTACGCCACCAGCGTCGTCGCCCCCGGGTGCGGTCTATGCCGGCCGCTCGTAGCGCGGCACCGGCGACGGACCTGGAACGGGCGGCCCGGCGGGTCAACGCGACAAGCATCATTGCGGTCGCCGCCGCGCCCGCCAGCAGCACGCCCGACAACACGTCGCGGCGCAGGTCTCCGCTCCAGATCGCCGCGCCGGTCGACGCCGCAAGCAGCGCCAAGATCAGGTGAGGCACCTCGTTCACGACCATCCCGGCCAGGAAGGCGGCCCGCGCCAACAGGCGTGGTCGAGCGGGTGGGGCAAACGCGGCGGTGGTGGCCAGGCCGAGCACGAGGACGTGCACCAGGTAGTCGTTCGGCATGGTTCCTCCTCTACATATGTCGAGGAATGCTACTCTACACTTGTAGAGCAGCAGGGAGGGAAGGTCATGGTGACCGAGCGCCGGAGCGTGATCGCGGATGCGGCGATCACCACGCTGGCCAGGGCGGGTGGACGTGGGCTCACCCATCGGGCCGTGGACAGGCAGGCGGGGCTTCCGATCGGCTCGACCTCCTACTACTTCCGCACCCGGGCGGACCTGCTCCGCGCGGCCGTCGACCGGCTGGCCGAGCTGGACGAGGCGGCCATCGCCCCAGCCGCCGGCGGGACGCTCGCCGCGGATCTCGCGCGGGTGGCCGACCAGTTGCTCGGCTCCGACCGGGAGCGGCTCCTCGCCCGCTACGAGCTGGCCCTCGAATCCGTTCGCCGTCCCGAACTTCGCGGGTTCCTGGCCGTCGGCACGCGCCGGGTGCGTGCTGCCATCGAGCAGCGACTCGGCGAGCAGGGCGTGACGAGCCCACGGGAGGTGGCTGACGCCGCGCTCGCGCTCGTCGATGGCCTGCTCCTGGCCGAACTCACCGCGACCGAGAGGCAGCAACGCAGCCGAGCCGAGCTGGAACGCACGCTCGTGAGAATCGTAGGCACCGGGTGACCCAGACCCGGCCGGACCAGCCGAGGACCACCGATCCGGCAGTCGACCTTTTCTGTGATGGACAGCCCGTGCGCCGACTCACCTACTACGTCGCGACCACCCTCGACGGCTTCATCGCCGGCCCGGGCGCTGCTCACCGCCCTTCCGGGGGTCGACGACCAGGTCGCAGACCTGTTCCTGCGTGAGGTGCAGGCGCTGTCGGGCGAGGTTGCGCCGGTGGCCGACCGGCGGGCCCTGACGGCGGCTCGGCGGCTCGGCTTGGGCCGCTCCGCCGAAGATCTCGCCGGGCTGGCCGGTGGTCGCGAGTCGGAGCGGCTTGCCTGGCTGGTCGGTGCGCTCGCCCGGGTCGACCTGGAGGGGCGCTACGCCGAGCTGACCGAATGAGGCCCTTCGTCGGCACCCGCTGTCCGTTCGACTGATGGCGTACGGTAAGCTCGCCACAGTAAGACGCAGCCACCCGGTTCGGGTGGCTGTCGGCCGCCTGGTGGCCGCGACCCGGTTCGGGTGCGCCGTTGCCAGGGCAGGCGGTGACGCAGGGGCGCCCCCGGCAGCGGTTCGCTGCCGGGGCGCCTCCCTGTCCACCGGCGGTCGAAACCCGGTGGGCCAGCCCTCAGATACTACGCAGGTGCTGTGACACTCGCTGGTGCCGCTTGTCGCGTCCCTGCGCGCCACGCTGCGCGTCGGTGATCTCCGGAGCCGCGTCGATGCCGGCCGACCGGGCCACCTGGTTGCCGTTGGCGTAGTCCACCGGAGGCAGGGCGCGCAGGGCCTGCAGCACGTCCGGCGGCGCCCCTTCCCGCTCGGCCTCGCGTACCACCTCGTCCTTTCCGGCGGGGTAGTCCAGGCTCGACAGGTACTGCAGGACGTCGGCGTAACTCGCCATGATGTCGGCTCCTCCCGGCTTTCGGTCCGGCACAACCGGGCGCGGATACCCGGCCCGGGGCCGCTCACGCGCCGAGGCCGACGGAAAAGCAATCGCCGTTTCCGCACCGGGCGGGTGGGTAAGCGCCGGCCGGAGGGGGTACGCGATGAACTACGACACGTTCGTCGACCAGGTCGCCCAGCGCACCGCCACGTCGTCGTCGCGGGCGGTGGAGCTGATCCGGGCGACGCTGGAAACGCTGGCCGAGCGGCTGACCGGTGGCGAGGTGCTGGACCTGGCCGTGCAGCTGCCCGCCCCGCTGCGGCTACCGATGCGCCCGACACCGGACATCGAGGCGGCGGAGCGCTTCGGCGCCGCCGAGTTCGTCGCCCGGGTCGCGGTCCGCGCCGGGGTGGCCGAGCCGGCCGCAAGGGACGCGGTCCGCGCGGTCTTCACCACGCTTCGGGAGGCGGTTACCGGCGGCGAGTTCGACGAACTGGTGGTCCAGTTGCCCCGCGACTACCGCGACATGGTCGAGCCCGCTTTGGCGCCCGGCGCGACGCTGCGGCGCGGCTGACAGGCTGTCGACGCGGCCCGCCGTGAGAGCTGGCCCGCCGTGTGCGTTGGCCCGCGGTGAGCGCTGGCCCGTCGTGCGCGTTGGCCCGTCGGTCAGGCTGCGTCTCGCTTCGACCTGATCGAGAGGGGCCTAGCCGATCGCTCCGCTGGCGCGCAACCGGCTGACCCGGTCCCGGTCGAAGCCGGCCTCGCCGAGAATCTCGTCGGTGTGTTCGCCCGGCCAGGGCGGCGGCCGGCGGATCGCGGCGGGGGTGGCGGAGAACCGGGGTGCCGGTGCCGGCTGGACGACCCCGTCGCGGAGCACGAACGTGTTCCGGGCGGCCAGGTGTGGGTGCCGCGGCGCCTCCCGCCAGTCCAGCACCGGCGCGGCGCAGGCATCGGAGGCGGAAAGCAGCATGGCCCACTCGTCCCGGGTACGGGTGCGGAACAGCCGCGCCCAGGCGGCTCGCAACGCCGGCCAGTTCGCGGGGTCGGTCCGGTCGATCGGTTCGTCCGGCGCCAGCGGGAAGCCGGTGAGCCGCACCAATTCGTCGTAGAAGCGCGGCTCCAGCGCGCCGACGGCGAGATACCGCCCGTCAGCGCACTCGTAGGTGTCGTAGAAGGGGGCACCGCCGTCGAGCAGGTTGACTCCGCGCGGGTTACGCCACATGCCGAGCTGGTGCAGGGCATGGATCTGGGTGCTGAGCACCGCGACCCCGTCCACGATGGCCGCGTCGATGACCTGGCCGGTGGCGCCCCCGCGCACCGCGTACAGCGCGGCGACGACACCCAGGGCGAGCATCATCCCGCCGCCGCCGAAGTCGCCGAGCAGGTTCATCGGTGGCACCGGCGGCTCACCGGCCCGTCCGATGCCGTGTAACGCACCGGTCAGCGCCAGGTAGTCGATGTCGTGCCCGGCGTACGGGGCGTTCGGGCCGTCCTGGCCCCAGCCGGTCATCCGGCCGTAAACCAGTCCCGGGTTGACGGTGTGGCACTCGGCCGGGCCGATGCCGAGCCGCTCGGTGACGCCGGGCCGAAACCCCTCGATGAGGGCGTCGGCGTCGCGGACCAGCGCCAGCACCACCTCGCGTCCGTCGGTGGACTTCAGGTCGACCGCGATCGAGCGGCGCCCCCGGTTGAGCAGATCGGGGTGCGGGGTGCCGAAGGTCGTGGTGTCCACCTCGGTGACCCGGTCCACCCGGATCACGTCGGCGCCGAGGTCGGCCAGCATCATGGCGGCGAACGGCCCGGGGCCGATCCCGGCCAGCTCCACCACGCGTACGCCGGCCAGCGGGCCGGTCGCCAGGTCTGCGCTCACCGGGTCACGATAGGCGTTCACCTCGGCGGCGGTCGGCTGCCCGCCGTGGTCGAAGCCACCGGGCCCGACAACGCCCCGCCTGGCGGGCGTAATTCGGCTGTCCTAACCTTGTCAGCACGAGGGGAGTACTTCCCACGAACCATGCCGGTCAGTACGGCGCGCCCGGAGCGCGCCTCGGGTGGTTGCCCACGAAACGTGGGTGAAGGAGACCTCGAACATGACACGGTGTTCGAGGAGGCCCCATGTCCGAATTGTCTGTCGCGGCGGACCTACAGTCGGTGGGCACGCCCTCGCTGTGGGCAATCACCATTCTCGGCGTGCTCGCCCTGCTGGTGTTGGACTTCCTGGTGACCCGACGCCCGCACGAGGTGTCGCTCAAGGAGGCACTCGGCTGGACCGCCTTCTACATAGCCCTGCCGCTGGCCTTCGGGGCCTGGGTCTGGCACCGCTACGGCTCCGAGCGTGGCTTCGAGTACCTCACCGGGTACCTGGTCGAGAAGTCGCTGTCGGTCGACAACCTCTTCGTCTTCATGCTGCTGTTGGCCGCCTTCGCGGTGCCGGCCGTGCTGGCCCAGCGGGTGCTGCTGTTCGGCATCACCGGGGCGCTGGTGCTGCGCGGCACCTTCATCGCCCTCGGCGCCGCGGCCCTGCAGACCCTGGACTTCGCCTTCCTGATCTTCGCGTTGATCCTGCTTTTCACCGCCGCCAAGCTGCTCCGCGACGCGTTCACCGGGCACGAGCAGACGGTGGACATCGGCACCATGCGCTCGGTGCGACTGCTGCGCCGGTTCATGCCGGTGGTGCACGAGTACCACGGCACGAAGATGACCGTCCGGGTCGACGGGCGGCGGGCGCTCACCCCGCTCGCGCTGGTGGTGGTGGCGGTGTTCGCCACCGACGTGGTCTTCGCCGTCGACTCGGTGCCGGCGGTCTACGGCATCACCGAGGACCCGTACCTCGTCTTCGCCACCAACGCCTTCGCCCTGCTGGGCCTGCGGGCGCTGTACTTCGTGCTGCACGCCGCGCTGAGCCGGCTGGTCCACCTCACCTACGGCCTGGCCATCATCCTGGCCTTCATCGGCATCAAGCTCGGCCTGCACTGGGCGCACGGTGTCTGGGACGGTGTCCCGGAGATCCCCACCGTGGCCTCGCTGCTGGTCATCGTCGGCGTGCTGGCCGTGGTCACGTTCACCAGCCTGCGGGCGACCCGCAACGTGGTGCCGGGCGCCAAGGAAGTCGTCACCGAACGCAAGTGAGCGCCTGCCGGCCCGGGTGGCCGATCCCGGGCCGGTCGAACCCGCCCGCGGCGGTCCTCGCCGTGGTAGGACTGAGCGGTGGGTATCGTCACACCGGGCTTCCAGGGGCGGCCGCGCGCCGACGCCCCGGATCTGCCTCCCGGCCAGTACCTGACGCCTGATTTTCCGGTGCTCTCCGCCGGCCCGACCCCAAGGGTGCCCCGGGACCAGTGGGAGTTCGTGATCAGCTCCGAGACCGGCATGGAGCACCGGTGGAGCTGGGACGAGATGATGGCGCTGCCCCAGGAGACGCCGACCGTGGACATCCACTGCGTCACCCGGTGGTCCAAGCTCGGCACCACCTGGCGGGGCGTCTCGCTGGACACGCTGCTCGACGGCGTGGACACCGCCGCCGACTACGCCCTCGCGCACTCCTACGGCGGCTACACCACAAACCTCCCGCTGGAGGATCTGCGTGACGGGCAGGCCTGGCTGGTGCACACCTACGACGGTGACGACCTGCCGGCCGAGCACGGCGGGCCGGCGCGGCTGATCGTTCCCCACCTCTACTTCTGGAAGTCCGCCAAGTGGGTGCGGGGCATCCATCTCACCGTCGAGGACACCCCGGGTTTCTGGGAGACCGCCGGCTACCACGACTACGGCGACCCGTGGCGTGAGCAGCGGTACCAGGGCGATTGAGCGGCCGGATGAGCTGGCGGGCGGCCCGGTTGGTGGCACACCGGACCGAGACGCCGACGGCGCGGACCCTGGTGCTGGAGGTACCCGGTTGGCCGGCCCACCTGCCTGGCCAGCACGTCGACATTCGACTGACCGCGCCGGACGGGTACCAGGCGGCCCGGTCGTACTCGCTCGCCGCCCCCGCCGACGGTGACCGGATCGAGGTGTCCGTCCAGCGTGTGTTCGACGGCGAGGTGTCGCCGTTCCTGGTGGACGCCTACCGCGAGGGTGACCCGGTCGAGGTGCGCGGCCCGATCGGCGGCTGGTTCGTCTGGCGGCCCCAGCAGACCGAACCGGTGCTGCTGGTCGCCGGGGGATCGGGGGTGGTGCCGTTGATGGCCATGATCCGTGGCCGGCGGGCGGCCGGAAGCCGGGCGCCGTTCCGGCTGATCTACTCCGTCCGCACTCCCGACGACGCCTTCTACACCGACGAGCTGCGGCGACGGGTACGCGACGACGCCGGTCTGGACGTGGCCTACGTGTACACCCGGCAGGCGCCCGAAGGCTGGCGCGGCGAGCCGCACCGGCTCGGTCTCGCCGACGTCAACACACACGGCTGGCCGCCGGAGTTGGAGCCCCTGGTGTACGTGTGCGGGCCCACCGGTTTCGTGGAGACCGTCTCCGACCTGCTCGTCGGGCTGGGCCACCCGGCACGGCGGGTACGCACCGAACGTTTCGGCCCGACCGGTTGAGAGGAGACCGCGGATGACCGCGCTGCCCTACGTGGACGGCAACATGCTCGACGGTCCGTTGGGGGAGGTGTTCGCCGTCGACCTGAGCAGCGCCACCGCCCGGTGCGCCAACTGTGGCACCCCCGGTCCGGTGGCCGGGCTGCGGGTCTACTCGCACGCGCCCGGCCTGGTGGGTCGCTGCCCCACCTGCGTCGAGGTGATGTTGCGACTCGTACGCGCGCCCGACCGCGCCTGGCTCGACCTACGCGGCGCCACCTTCCTCCAGTTCCCGATGCCACTCCAACCCCGCTAGATTCCGCGATCTTGCACTTCCGGTCGCCATTTTGCCGTCTTTATACCGGTTTGACCCGACGAGAAGTGCAAGATCGACGGCGGGAGTGGACGTTTGCGGGCGGAGATGACGGGAACCGGGCCGAAATGACGAAGCCTCGTGTGGTGATCGTGGGGGCCGGGTTCGCCGGGTACCACGCGGCGAAGACGTTGAGCCGGTTGGCCCGCGGCCGAGCCGAGATCGTCCTGCTGAACTCGACAGATTATTTCCTGTACCTGCCGCTGCTGCCGGAGGTGGCGGCGGGGGTGGTGGAGCCGGGCCGGATCGCGGTGCCGCTGGCCGGCACCCTGGACGGCGTAAGGGTGGTCATCGGCGAGGCCGACAGCGTCGACCTGCAGAACCGGTGGGTCGGCTTCACCCAGCCGGAGGGCGATCACAATCGGCTGGCGTACGACCGGCTGGTCCTCTCCGTCGGCAGCGTGAACAAGCTGCTACCCATTCCCGGCGTTACCGAGTACGCCCACGGCTTCCGCGGCCTGCCCGAGGCGCTCTACCTGCACGATCATGTGGTCCGGCAGATCGAGCTGGCCGAGCAGGCGGAGGACCCGGCGGAGCAGCAGGCACGCGCCACGTTCGTGGTGGTGGGTGCCGGCTACACCGGTACCGAGGTGGCCGCGCACGGCATCCTGTTCACCGACGAACTGGCCGCCCAGCACCCCCGGCTCAAGATCCGGCCGAGGTGGCTGCTGCTGGACGTCGCCCCACGCGTGTTGCCGGAGCTGGACCGGCGGATGTCGGTCACCGCCGACAAGGTGCTGCGGCGGCGCGGAGTCGACGTACGGATGGGCACCTCGGTGGCGGTCGCCACCTCCGACGGGGTCAAGCTCACCGACGGCGAGTACGTGCCCACCTGCTCGCTGGTCTGGTGCGTCGGCGTACGCCCCGACCCGTTCGTGGCGGAACTGGGTCTGCGGACCGAGAAGGGACGTTTGGTCGTCGACGAGTACCTCAACGTCCCCGGGTTCCCCGAGGTCTACGCCTGCGGCGATGCCGCCGCGGTGCCCGACCTGACCCGGCCCGGCGAGATCTGCACGATGACCGCCCAGCACGCGCAGCGGCAGGGCAAGCTGGCCGCGCACAACATCGCCGCCTCGTACGGACAGGGACGCCGCCGGCCGTACAAGCACCACGACCTCGGTTGGGTGGTCGACCTGGGCGGCAAGCAGGCCGCGGCAAATCCGTTGAAGGTGCCGCTGTCCGGTCTACCCGCCAAGGCGGTCACCCGGGGCTACCACCTGCTCGCGATGCCCGGCAACCGGGCCAGGGTGAGCGCGGACTGGTTCCTCGACGCCGCGCTACAACGGTCGGCGGCGCAGCTCGGACTGATCTCCGCCACCGCCGTACCGCTGGAGAGTTCGTCGCCCGAGATGCCGGCGCGGGCCCGCTGACGAGCCCGGCGGCCGTGCGGTCGTGGGCGCACATCCCACGACCGCACGAGTTGGTCTGCGGCTCAGCCGGCGGCGATGCCCGCCCCGGCCTCGTCGATGGCGTCATCGACCGTGCGTGCCAGGTCGATGTCCATCGCGGTCACCGCCCCGGCGTTACTTGAGGTCACAGTCAGCACGGCGGTCGTCGGGTCGGCGCGGCCGATCCGTGGTCCGCGGCCGGTCTGCTGGCGCAGCTGATCGAGCCGGTCCAACACCCGGTCCAGGTTGCCCGGCGGCAACTCCAGGGTTCGGGACAGCCCGGTGCCGTCACCGGACCAGTAGGGCAGGTCGGCCAGGGCCGCGCGCAACTCGGCCGCCGACAACGGCGGCAGCGCGCTGACCGAACCGACCACGCCGCCGCCGGCCGCCGGCTGGTCCAGCAACTGCCGCAGCTCGTCCGGTACGTGCAGCGACTCGATCAGGTCGCCGTCGTGCTCGGCGAGTGCGGCGAAGGTCGCCTCGGCCTGATAGCGCGCCTGCTCCGGGCTTCGACCGCTGATCCGACCCACCTCGGACAGGAAGCCGCTGAGGTCCTGGCGCCGCTCGATGCCGTCTACCGGGACCACGTCGTGCAGCGAGGCGGGCACCGCCTCCAGCAGCCGGCGGCGTTCGCCGGCCTCCAGGGCCCAGGCCAGCACGAGCACCGTCGACTCGACCCCGACCTTGGCGGTGCGGAAGTCGACCCCGGCGCGGCGGACGACGTCCTCGACCAGGTCGCGGTAGCCCATGGTGGTGATGCCCGGTGCCTGCACACCTGGCTCTGGACGGGGCCGAGGGGTCTGCGGGAGACCGGCTGACGGGGGAGCGGGACCGCCCCGCGTGGTGTCCGGTTTGCGGCTGCCGGCCGGTGCGGGGCCGGCCCGCTTGTTCTGGTCGAGGTGGGTGAGTTGCTTGGACGCGCTCAGGCTGGCGCCGGTGTCGGCGGCCCGCATGCCGCGTTCCCGGGCCTGGCGGGCCAGTGCCCGGCGGCGCTGGTTGTCGCCCTCCATCTGCTTACGCATGGTGCACACCTCGCTTCCGCTGGTGTTGTCTGGCTTCGTCGATGGCCTTCCCGGCCCTCGCCGGTGCGAAACGATCAGGTCGGCGTGGGCCGGGCGCCGGTCGCCGACATCGGTGCGGCTTCATCCGGCCGGGGTGAGGGCTCGTCACCCGGGCGGGGCCGACGATCGCGGTGGACCGGAGATCTTCCGAGGCACGGCGGAAGGGAAGGTCGTGATGAAGCGGATAGTCGAGATCGTCCCCGCTCGACCCGGTTGGTACGCCCGGTGGCGGCTGGCACCTGAGCGCACCCGCTGTTACCCGGTGAGCCTGTGGGCGCTGTTGGAAGAGGCCGACGGCGGCGGTCGCGAGGTAATCGGCGTCGACTGCGCCGGCCAGTGGCCCGGAGAGCAGGACGACGGGACAGGTGCGGAGTTCGTCCGCTATCTGTTCAAGACGCCGGATTCGGGTCCGCCGGAGGACGCGGAGCCGACCACCCACCGCACGGGCCGGTATCCGGTCCCGGCCTCCTGAGCCATCCTCCGGCCCCCGACCCCTGGTCCCAGGGTCGGGGGCCACCCCTTCTGCGTGTCCCTGGCACTCCGGTCGGCGTGAGCTCGATGCGGGTTGATCCGGCCTGGTGACGCCCGTCCCGGCCGGGTTTGACTGGCACGGTTGCGGTACTTCGCTGCGGTACTTCCGCAGGTTGCCGGGTCCAGCCGATGAAGCGGCGGTGCAGTGCGCCGGCCGGCGCCCAGGGCATGTCCTCGGCGGCCTGCACGAGATAGGCACCGAGGTAGAGGGCCAGCGACACCGGCGCGTCGGCGTACTCCGCGCGCAGCTCCCGCCGTCGGGTCGGGCACGGCCACGGCAGGTCGCAGCCGCCGCAGCTCCAGAGCGGCAGCACCGGCCCGTGGGTGGTCACCGCACACCGTCCAGGAACCGGGCGACGCTCGCGGGGGCCTGCCGGCTGGTCGCCCAGTCCACCTGCCAGCAGGGGTACGGGGACAGCCGCGACCACCACGCCCGGCAGCCAGCGCACATGCCGTCGAGCCCTCGAAGGTGGACCGCGAGGATGGCTTGCTCCGCGCCGTTGGTCATTGCTCCTCCTCGGTCGGCCAGTGCCCGCGGTTGATCGGGATGCGGTGTCGGTTCCGGCAGGGCAGGTCGGCCCCGCACCGGCACAGCCACCTCCACTTGCGCCACGACCATGCCGGTCGGTGTCGCCGCGCCAAGGTCATCGCTACGGCGATCAGGTACTGGTCGTAGGACACTCGTCGCCCCGGTGGCGTCCTGTCCCGCATTACTGGCCCCCTCCGCCGGGCAGCGCCCCATGGCCGACCCCCAAGCCACGGGACCGGATCTAGAACGTTCGGTAACTGCGACGCTACGATCACCACGACGACGGTGGGACTCACCCGCAGTACGAGTGAGCAGCCCACATGTCAGCCGCAGCGGTTGAGTCAAGGCGGAAACGTCGACCACCGGTCAACGTAGGGATGACGCATGGCAGGTCGCGGACGATCAGCACCGCAGCGGGGCGAGGTGACCGGCTACCTGCTCAAGTTGATCCGGGAGTCCGTTCCGCTGACGCAGGAGCAACTTGCCGCCGACCTGGGCGTCGACCGTGTGACCGTGCAGAGCTGGGAGTCCGGGCGCCGGCCATTCACGGCGGTGCCGCTCGGGCAGGCGTTCGCCGTCCGGCGCAGGCTCGGTCGGCTCGGAGCGAACGTGACCCTGCTCGCCGCACTCGACGACGCCGCCGAGGCAGACTTCATCCTCGCCGCAGTCCTGGACGGCCAGGTGGATCGGTGCGACATCGCCGAACAGCCGCTCGGCTGGTGCGTACTCACCCACCGCCTGACCGATCTGATCCTCTGGGCTGTTCTCGGGCAGACACCGACCTTCGCCAAAGGCATACCCGTCGCCCCTGCCCGGCGAGGTCCGGTGGCATCGGGGCCGGCCCTGCCCGCCGACGAGCAACGCGCGTTCTTCACCCGGCTTCACGTACTCGCCGAACGGGCAGCCGCCGGACGTGACCCGAGCGTTCTGCTGCATCGACAAGCGTGCTTTCTCGCGGGCATGGACCCCACCAGGACAGCCGCCGGATGGCTCTCCCAGACCACCACCCGCACCCCCAGGGCGATCACGTTCCGAACCTGGTCACCGCTGTGGCCTGACGCCCGCTCCGTCGTCACATCCCTTGCGAACCAGGGCGACCCGGAGCCCTTACGAGACTTCCTCGCCCGCGCGCATCCGGACGACGCCTGCGAGAGAGCAGCCCTCAACTACTCGGCCTACTGGGTCGGCGAGATCCCGTACCGCCAGCACGACGACTCATTCATGCCGGCACCGATCGCGGACTGGCACGGTTCGGTTCTCTTCCGGCACCTGGTCCAGCGCCTCGACCCGACGCATCCCTTCGTCGACCTCAACGTCCACAACATCTGGGCTCTGCTCGCCGTACGCCGCAGACTCACCCTCGACAACCCCGCCGAGAGCCGCGCGCTCCTCGAACGCAGTACCCGGATCCTGGACAGTGACCACATCTCTCCACAATCCCGGCAGGAACTAGCCTCTATCGTCTACAGCCTGCGAGCAGACGGAGTCACCGGCACAGGGACGGGCAGATGAACGACGACCACGACGCCGCCGGAGCCATGCGCTTCATCTTCGAGGCCGGCGTACTCAAACGCGCCGCCCGCACCGGTTGGTGGTTCGCCGGCATCAAGCACCCCGAATCCATCGCCGAACACTCGTTCCGAACCGCGCTCATCGGGATGATGCTCGCCGCCATGGAAGGTGTCGACCCGGCACGCGTATCGATGCTGTGCGTTCTGCACGACACCCAGGAAACCCGGATCACCGACATCCCACACATCGCCAAGCGCTACCTCACCGCCGCACCCAACACCACCGTCACCGCCGACCAGGTCGCCGCCTGCCCGCCCGAGGTCGCTGACCTCATCAACAACGCCGTCGCAGAGTACGAAGCGGGTGAGACACCAGAGGCCATCGTCGCCCGCGACGCTGACAAACTGGAATGCCTCGTCCAAGCAGTCGAGTACCGCCACCAGGGCATAGACAACGTCCAACGCTGGATCGACAGCTCACGCGCGGCACTCAAAACCACAAGCGCCCACCGCCTCGCCGACGCCGCCCTCACTGGACAACCCCTCGCCTGGCTCACCCCTCCCGCACCACCGGCATAACCACCAGCACCAAGCACAGGCCTATCACCAAGGCGGATCACTCCAACTGGGACGACCCCTCGCTTGCAAGTTCTGGGCGCTCCGTCCATGCGCGTCCGCGCACGCCTCTGACGCTGATCCGCAGACCGCCGTACTTCACCCTCCGGAAACCGGCCCTGCTGCTGTCACCGTTGCTGCCGACAGCAACCGGGCCACCCGTTCGCGCCCCGGTGACTCCTTAACCCCCAGGCAACAAATCCGGGCGCTGGTCCAGCGGCGTCTTCAGCGGCCTGGACGGATCAGCCGGCCGCCTGCACGTCGTCCCCGGCGGCCAGGGAGAGTTCCAGCAACTCGGCGAGACCGGTGCGGTCGAGCAGCTGACGCAGGGTGGGGTTGACGCCGGTCAACCGCAGGGGCACCGAGCCACCCCGGTGGGCCACCACGAGCGCGCTCAACCCGGAGGAGTCGCACAGCACCACACCGCTGAGGTCGATGACGAACCGCTGACAGCCGTCGCGCCGCAGGGTGGCCACGGCGTCGATCAGCTCCGGCGCGCTGTCGAAGTCGAGGTCGCCGGTCAACCGCAACTCGGCCTGCCCCGCGTCGTGCCGGTCGACCTCGATGACCAACAGCGGTGCCGACATGACCCCATGCTGCCAGTACGGCGGCCAGACGCAAGTCGCGGGGTGAGAAGTTCTTCGACAACCGCTACGCGGTGACCGGAGACTGACCGTCCGGCTCGCTGCCGGCCGGCTCGCGGGCCAGCAGGCCGGTCACCCCCGTCATGTCGAGGATCGTCTCGAGGAACCGGGGGACTGCCGTCAGCCGCAGTCGGAGGCCGCGTTGCTGGCCCTCGCGCCAGGCGTGCACGATGACGCTGAGCCCGGTGCTGTCGATGAATTTCAGGCCACCGAAGTCGAGCACCAGAGTGGCGGGGGCGGCGCTCATCAGCCGGTCGACCTCGGCCCGCAGCGGCGCGGCGCTCGTGTAGGCGAGATCACCGACGACCGTGATCACGGGCGCGTCAGGATCCGACCGGTCGACGGACATGCTCAGCGGCGGCGTCTCGGGTCTGCGACCGTGGGACAGCAACGATCACGCCTTCCGCGGGTGGCGGGCGGGTAGGGGCGTTCGGATCGTAACAACCACCGAGTTGGCCCGCCTGTCGGGCGGCCGTGGGCGTTCGACGGACGGTTGCTCGGGTGGCGGCACCGGCAGACCCGCGTAGGCTGGGTGTCAGGGAACGTGACCATGCATGCCGCTCGAAGCGGCTGCGGATTTCGACAAGGAGCGAGGCTCAAGCTGGTGACAGGTGCCGACGTCAGGGACCTCGACCCCGGCGACGGACGGTCTGCCACGCCGAGCGCCACCCGGGTTTCCGCCTGGCGTCCGACCAACTCCCGGTCGGTCGCTGCGCTGTCCGCGCTGGAGCGGGCGCAGGGCCAGCTCGCCGTCGACTGGCCCGAGGTCGCCGAGCATCTCCGCGAAGGCGTGGTGCTGTGCGGTCCGGACGGAACCGTACGGCACGTCAGCCCGGTCGCGCAGCGTCTGCTGCCCGAGGTGGTCGTCGGCGGGACGGTCGAGGCGGTCGAGCGGCTGGCCGCGTCCGATCAACACCTGCGCCATCACGGCCGACGGCTGCGGGTGCGTCGGGTCCCGCTGTCCGCCGGGCGTAGCTGCTGGTACGTCGAGGATGTCAGCGACAGCGAGCAGCGCTCCGTGGAACTGGCCGCCGAGCGGTCCAGATCGGCCTTCCTCACCATGGCCGGCGACAAGCTGGGCAACCCGCTGCACCCGGACCGGGCCGCCGCGGCGGTGGTCCGCCTCGCCGTGCCCACCCTCGCCGAGGTGGCGGTGCTGGTGCTGGCGCCCCGCTCCGGACGGGCCCGCTGGTGGCGGGCCAGCCAGACCGCAGACGAGACACCCACAGTCGATCGCGGGGTGATCGCCGCGACGGCGCTGCCGCCGGCGATCGCCGAGAGCCTGCGGGGTAACCAGCCGCATGCCGTCGACTGGCTGGTCGAGCAGGTCGTCGACGCGGGCTGGCTGCCCGGTGTCGCCGCCACCGAGGTGGCTGCCCGTCTGGTGTCGCTGCCGGGCCGGGACTCGCCTGCGGGGGTGCTGCTCGTCGCGCGGGGGACGGGCGGCTGGTACGGCGAGAACGACCTCGACCTGGTCCGGGCGTTCGCCGCCCGGGCCGGCGCGGCGTTGACCACCGCGCTGCTCTACCGCGAACAGGCGGAGGTGGCCGACATGTTGCAGGCCAGCCTGTTGCCGGTCGAGCCGTCCGCGGCACCGGGCGTGCAGTGGGGTACGGCGTACCGTCCCGCTCAGGCCGGCCTGCGCATCGGCGGTGACTTCTACGGTTCCCACCGGTTGCCCGACGGCGGCTCGGTGTTCTTCCTCGGCGACGTCTCCGGTAAGGGTGTCGAGGCGGCGGTCTTCACCGGGCAGCTGCGGCAGTGCCTGCACGCGTTGCACCGGGTCGAGCAGCAGCCTGCCCGGCTGCTGCGGCTGCTCAACGACGCACTGCTGGAGACGACCCTGGCGCATGGTCAGGGCCGGTTTGCCACGATGGTGCTGGGGGTGGTCCGTCCGCACCGCGACGGTGGCCTGGGGCTGACGCTGGCCGGCGGCGGGCACCTGCCGCCGGTGGTGCTGCGTGCCTCAGGCGAGGTGGAGCAGTTGCCGTTGAACGGCATGCTCATCGGCGTGGTGCCGGATCCGCGCATCGGTCAGGTCTCCACGCGGCTCGCCCCTGGCGAAACCTGCCTGCTCTACAGCGACGGCGTCACCGAGGCGCGCGGCGGCCGGCGGGGCGAGGAGTTGTTCGGCGCCGACCGTCTCGTGCAGGCGCTCAGCGGGTGCCACCGGATGCCGGCGCCGGCGCTGGCCGAGCGGATCGAGCAGGTGACCTGCGACTGGTTGGCCCAGCGTGACCACGACGACATCGCGGTGCTCGCGCTGCGCGCCACCGGCGTCGCCAACCGCCCGCAACGGCATCTGCACGCCGTGCCGACCGTGACCGGGCCGGACCCGGAGGGGGCGGCGGCCCGGTGACCGCCGCGACGGAAGACACCTCGCTCGAAGCTGTCTACCCGGAATACCTGCACTGTCTCGCCGAGGCCGACGAGCACGCCGCCGTCGAGGTGGCGTGCGGGCTGCTCGACGGCGGCGTGGCGGCCGAGCGGGTGTTGCTGGATCTGGTCGCGCCGGCGCAGGCCGAGGTGGGGGAGCGATGGGCGCGCAACGAGTGGAGCGTGGCCCAGGAGCACGCGGCGACGCACATCAGCGAGCGGGTCGTGGCGGCGGTCGCCGGGTACGCCGACGTGCGCCCGACCCGCCCCCGGATCGTGGTGGCCTGCATGGACGGGGAGTGGCACGCGCTGCCGGCGCGACTGGTCGCCGAGGTGCTGCGGCTACGCGGCTGGCAGGTCACCTTCCTGGGCGCCAGCGTTCCCGCCGCGCACCTGGTGTCCTACCTGCACCGGTACGACGCGTACGCGGTGGCACTGGCCTCCGCGCTGCCGATGCGGCTACCGCACGCGCACCGGATGATCGAGGCGTGTCGGCGCTCGGACGTGCCGGTGCTGGTGGGTGGTCGGGGTTTCGGTGTGGACGGCCGGTGGGCTCGACGGCTCGGGGTGCCCTGGGCCGGCAACGCGCCCGCCGCTGCCGAACTGCTCGGCGACGAGCGGACCCTGCGTGCGGCGGCGTCTGTCGACCTGGCGCACCTGGCCGACGACGAGTACGCAAGCCTGGTGAACCGGCGCGGCGAGTTGATCGACAGCGCCCTGGCCGACCTGGCGCAGCGGTTTCCGGCCATTCGCGACCACACCCCGGCCCAGTTGGACTCGACGGTGAGCGACCTCGGATACATCCTGGATTTCCTGGCCGCCGCCCTCTACATCGACGACGGCTCGCTGTTCACCGAGTTCATCGAGTGGCTGGTGACCATCCTGGGCAGTCGGAGCGTACCGGCCGTGACGGTGGACGCGTCGCTGGCACACTACGGCCGGTCGCTGCACGACTTTCCCCGGGCGGTGGACTATCTCCGGCGGGGCCGCGAGGTACTGCCGGTTGTCGCCCGGCAAGCCGCCTGACCGCGAGCTGATGCCGCCCGTCCAAGAGTCCCTATACTTGTCGCGCAGCAAACATCTGTGCTGACCGTGGCCGGCCAGGCCAGGGTGCTGGAGGTACGCCGCGACTTCGCGGACCCGGCGGTCGCCGACCGTCCGGCGATGGGCTAGATTTCCGCCAGCGCGGGGCCGGCAGGTCCCGTCCTGGCCGACCTGAGGCAGGTAGAGATGGGCGCACGTACCCTCGCTCCGGTTCGCATTCTCGTGGTGGACGACGACCCGGGCGACGTGCTCATGATCGAGGAGGCGCTGGCCACCTCGGACGTCGAGAAGGTGATAGACGTGGTGGCCGACGGTCAGGAGGCGATGGAGTTTCTCCGCCGCGAGGGCCGGCACGGCGACGCCCAACGCCCGGACGTGATCCTGCTCGACCTCAACATGCCCCGCAAGGACGGGCGTCAGGTGCTGGGCGAGGTGAAGGGTGACGAGGACCTGCGGACGATCCCGATCGTCGTGCTGACCACCTCGAACGCGGACACCGACATCATCAGCAGCTACACGCTCCAGGCCAACGCCTACGTCACCAAGCCGATCGACCTGGACGACTTCAACGACGTGGTGCACCGGATCGACGAGTTCTTCGGTCGAGTGGTCGTGCTGCCCAAGCGGGCCTGACCCGCCGTTGCCGGCGGGCCTGACCCGGCCTGCGTCCGGCTCAGGTCAGGGCCGCCACCACGGTGGCGGCCCGGTCCTCGTGCTGGGCGTAGGCGTAGGGAAAGGCGGAGATCTGCACGGCCTGGGCGGCCAGGGTCAGGCTCATCTGCTGCCAGCCGGGCACCTGGAGCAGCGCCTCGTAGAACGCGCGGGCCGCGTACGCCGGCCGCATCAGATCCCGTACGCTGCCCCACCCGCTGCTGGGGCGTTGCTGGAACAACCCGACGGAGTCGTGGTCCCAGCCGACGGCCTGGTGCGGGTAGTTCTGCGACTCGGGCAGCACGCCGCTGGCGTAGTTGAGCAGGGTGCTCTCCTGCATCGCGGTGGCTACCGCGATCACCAGCCCTTGGCGGGGGATCTTCATGTCGACGCCGACGTCCACGATCGCCTTGGCGTTGTCCATCTGCGTCTGGGTGAGCCCGGCGACGGGTCGGGGGCGCGCCGGCTTGGTGGCGGCCTTCTTCTTCGGCTTCGGCTTGGGGGTGGGCGACGGCTCGGCGCTGGGCGAGGCGGTAGGGCTGGCCGGGGCGGGCGTGGGGCTGCGGTCGAAGGACCGGGAGGCCGCCTTCTCCTGGGCGGCTAGCGCGCGGTCGGTGAGCGCCTCGGTCACCGGGGGTGGGGGTGCCTCGTCGTCGTGCCGGGTGGCCACGATGGCGGTAGCGCCGAGGCAGCAGGTCACGCCGGTGGCCAGGGCCACCCGGACCGGGGTGGAGACGAGTACCGCGCGAACGCCGCGGCGCGGTGTCGGCACGGCGCGATGTCGCCCCATCACCCATTCGGATGATGTCTCGTCGGCCGAAAGGCTCGCCGGTTGCCCGGGGGTCAGCTTCTGGTCGAAGTCGTCGTCGGGATGCACCCGCCGAGGCTAGAAAGCCAAGCGCCGTCTGCCATCGGCCCGGTTGATGGCATGCGTCACAATTCGCGGCTATCCGCCGGGTCATTCTCCACGCAAGCCTACATAGCGCTCCGAATGGCCCTATCCGTCGGGGAGTAAATGTCGGAAATCAGCGTATAAAACAGGGCGGAAACGGGATCTTGTAGGCGTCTATCGGCACCTTTGGCTGCCTCCTCCGAACGGGTGAGGCTGTGCTCGACCCAATCGAGCCGGCTCGTGGGGCGGTCGGACCACGCGGGGCTCTCCCGGCGTCGGTACGCCGCGGGAACCTCAGCCGGTCCCGGTCTCACCAGCGGGTCAGTGTCGGCCGTTCTCCGCCGGACTGACGGTCAGCCGGT
Organism: Verrucosispora sp. WMMD573; assembly: GCF_027497175.1. NCBI lineage: Bacteria > Bacillati > Actinomycetota > Actinomycetes > Micromonosporales > Micromonosporaceae > Micromonospora > Verrucosispora sp. WMMD573. The sequence continues at coordinate 4,247,365 of NZ_CP114901.1, forward strand.
GCCGGCCGCCGTCCTCGCTGGAGAACGGCCACAGCCGGTCGGCGTGCTCGACCAGTTCGGCGAGCTGCTGTCGACTCAGCCCGACCGACGAGATGGAGGCGTGCACGTCGGCCCGGTACCGGCCGTCGTCGTCCCGTCCCAGCTTCGCCTCCGCGCGTACCTGCACGGTGTGCGCCTCGTCGGTGATCCCGCCGGCCGCCTCCACCGCCGCGTGATGCAGGCAGGAGGCGAACGCGGCGGCCAGCAGCTGCGACGGGGTCAGCCCGGTGCAGTGCGGCGCCAGCGGCGAGGCGAGGGCGGTGGACAGCGCCTCGTCGTCGGTGTGGATGTGACCGCCCTCGGCGGTCGCGGCGGCAACCTCGTTCAGCCAGGAACTCGGCATCGCGTTCCTCCCGTCACTCCCCGCCCGGCTACCCGGGGCCGGACGCGTGAAACCGGGGATCAACCGCCGTGCCGACTCCACTGGGCCACGGCGGCGGCCTCGGTGACCTCCGCCGCTGCCCGCTCCGTCCACGGGCTCACCGCCGCTGGCCGCTGCCGTGGCATCAGTGGCTCGTGCATCGGCACGTACACCCGGGCGTCGACCGCCTCGGCCAGCAGCAGTGCGGCCACCAGGCTGCTCGGCCGCCGGGTGGGGTCCTCGGCGAGGCAGCGCCGGCACAGGTCAGCCACCTCGGCGGGCAGTCCGGGCAACTCCGGCAGCGCCCGCGGTGCCCGGCGTGGCTCCCGCCCGAGCAACTGACTGACGCTGTCCGCCGGGTACGGCAGGCGTCCCGAGAGGCTGTAGTAGAGCAGGACGCCGAGGGCGTAGATGTCGGCCGCCGGGGTCGCCGGAGCCCGGTGCAGCTGCTCCGGCGCCAGGTACGCGGGCGTGCCGACCACGACGCCGTCGGGAGCGGTGTCGGCGGCCCCGGCCGGGGTGGCGATGCCGAAGTCCAGCACCTTCACCCCTACGGGAGTGAGCATCACGTTGGCCGGCTTGATGTCGCGGTGCACGATGCCGTGCGAGTGTGCGGCGGCCAGCGCGGCGCTGACCTCCGCGCAGACCCGCACGGCGATTCGCCAGTCCAGCGGGCCGGTGCGCAGGTGCGCGGCGAGGGTCTGCCCCTCGGCCAGTTCCATCACGATGTACGGCAGCTCGTGCCCCAACCCGGTGTCGCAGGTGCCGAAGTCGTGCACGCTGGCCACGTTGGGGTGGACCAGGCGGGCTGCGGAGCGGGCCTCGGAGCGAATTCGCTCCACCGAGGCCGTCCCGTCGGGCTGACCGGGCGAGACCAGTTTCACCGCGACCGACCGATCCAGCACGGTGTCGTAGGCCCGCCACACCTCCGACATCCCACCGATGCCGATGCGCTGTTCGAGCCGGTAGCGCCCGTCCAGCGTACGCATCGACCGCCCCCTACCCTCGTGGTGCTCCGCCGCGACACGTGAGGCCGTGGCCCCGGCACGGTACCCCAGCTCCGATCAGGGCAAACCCGCCTCGGACGGCGGCTGGTGCGTTAGCGTGCGAGCCGGGACGCCCGACGCGCCGGGCGGGCTGGAGGCGGATCGTGATGAGTGAGGTGACCGTACGTTTCGTCGGCGGTCCGGCCCACGACCTGGTCCGGTCGCTGCCGGCCGGCCCGGACGGCACCCCGCCGCGGCTGTGGGTGCTGCGCCGGCCACAGGAGGCGCCGACGCCGGCAGCCGACCATCTCTACGTGCGGCAACGACCCGACGGGTCAGGAACCTGGTCCATGCGCTTCGTCCGGACCGACCCGGTCGGCGTGACCGAGTGACCCCGTGCCGACCTCCTCCGGTGGTGGCCGCACAGCTGGCACACAGCAACCGCACAAGCGGCCCCAAGTGCGCGGCCCCACCATGGCAGCCATGAGGATCGAGGGCGAGGCCGCGCCGGGCCGGGTGGAGCTGCGTCGACCGGACGGTGAGCCGGTCCGGGTGCTGGTCGTCGACGACGAGCCGACCCTGACCGACCTGCTGTCGATGGCGCTGCGCTACGAGGGCTGGCAGGTGCGGACGGCGGCCGACGGCATGGCGGCGGTCCGTGCCGCCCGGCAGTTCCAACCCGACGCGGTGGTGCTCGACGTGATGCTGCCCGACCTGGACGGTTTCCAGGTGCTGCGCAAGTTGCGGGCGGACAACGACAGCGTGCCGGTGCTGTTCCTGACCGCCCGGGACGCGGTCGAGGAGCGGGTCGCCGGGCTGACCGTCGGCGGCGACGACTACGTGACCAAGCCGTTCAGCCTGGAGGAGGTCATCGCCCGGCTGCGCGCGCTGCTGCGCCGCTCCGGCCTCGCGGTGGCCGCCCGCCCGGACGCGGTGCTCACCGTCGGCGACCTCACCCTCGACGAGGACAGCCACGAGGTACGCCGGGACGGACGGCTGATCACCCTCACCGCGACCGAGTTCGAGCTGCTGCGGTACCTGATGCGCAACCCGCGCCGGGTGCTGAGCAAGGCGCAGATCCTCGACCGGGTGTGGAACTACGATTTCGGCGGCCAGGCCAACGTGGTCGAGCTGTACATCTCATACCTGCGGAAGAAGATCGACGCCGGCCGCCAGCCGATGATCCACACCCTGCGCGGGGCCGGGTACCTGCTCAAGCCGGCGGAGTGAGCGGAGTGCGCCGGTGGCTGGCGGGCTGGTCGCTGCGGACCCGCCTGGTGATCACCCTGGTCGCGCTGCTCGCCGTGGTCAGCCTGGCCATCGGCGGCCTCACCACCGTGGCGCTGCGGCAGTTCCTGATCTCCCGGGTGGACGAGCAGTTGCGCTTCACGCCCGGCGGGCGGCCCAGCGCCCCGTGGGAACCCGGCCCGGGCACCGGCCCGTGGGGCGACGTGCGGGTACCGCGCGGCTTCCCGCCCGGCACGATCAGCGCCCAGGTCGTCCACGGCCGGGTCACCGAGGCGTGGACCCTGGTCGGCCGGCAGGAGCAGCCGGTACCGGTCGGCGAGGTGGGCGAGCTGGCCGACGTGCCCACCGACGGCCGGGCGCACAGCCTGAGCCTGGGGGACCGGGGCGGCTACCGGGTCGTGGCCCGGCAGTCGGCCACCGGGACGGTGCGGGTGCTGGGTGTGCCGCTGGCCGGCGTGCAGGAGACCGTCTGGGCGATGGTGGCCGCGCAGGCCGGGGTCACCGCCATCGGCCTGCTCGTCGCCGGCACCGCCGGGGCGCTGATCGTCCGGGCCACGCTGCGTCCGCTGCGCCGGGTCGCCGCCACCGCCGCCCGGGTCAGTGAACTACCGCTGGACCGGGGCGAGGTGGCGCTCTCCGAACGCGTTCCGGCCGCCGACACCGACCCGCGTACCGAGGTCGGGCAGGTCGGCTCCGCGCTCAACCGGATGCTCGGCCACGTCGCCGCCGCGCTCGCCGCCCGGCAGGCCAGCGAAACCCGGGTACGCCAGTTCGTCGCCGACGCCAGCCACGAACTGCGTACGCCACTCGCGGCGATCCGTGGCTACGCCGAGGTGGCGCGCCGGGGTCGCGACGAGGTGCCGCCCGACGTGGCCCACGCGCTGCGCCGGGTCGAATCGGCGAGCACCCGGATGACCGGCCTCGTCGACGACCTGCTGCTGCTGGCCCGGCTGGACTCGGGCCGACCCTTGGCGGTCGAACCGGTCGACCTCACCGCACTGGTGGTGGACGCGGTGAGCGACGCGCACGTGGCCGGCCCCGAGCACCGCTGGCAGCTCGACCTGCCCGGGGCGGTCATCCGGGTGCCCGGTGATCCGGTGCGGCTGCACCAGGTGCTGGCGAACCTGCTGGCCAACGCCCGGGTGCACACCCCACCCGGCAGCACCGTCACCACCAGCCTGCGCCAGACCGGCGACGCCGCCGAACTCAGCGTCACCGACGACGGCCCCGGCGTACCTCCCGAGCTGCGGCCCGAGGTGTTCGAACGCTTCGCCCGCGGCGACAGCTCCCGGTCCCGCGCGCACGGCAGCACCGGCCTCGGCCTGGCCATCGTCGCCGCCGTGGTGGAGGCGCACCACGGCGCCGTCGCCTTGGACTCCCGGCCGGGCCGCACCGTCTTCACCGTCCGGCTACCCAACTCCACAGCCGACGCATAGGCGAGGCACGGCGGCACGACAGCTCCCCGGCCGAGGCTGGCCGGCATGGACAGCACACGCAATCCGTCGCACCCGTCCGGGGCACCCACCGCCTCAGCCGACCCTTCGGCCCCCTCGACCGCCTGGGTACGGCCGGCCCTGGCCGCGTTGCTGCTGGCCACCGGGCTGCTCTACCTGTGGGGCCTGGGCGCCTCCGGCTGGGCCAACTCCTACTACGCCGCGGCGGCGCAGGCCGGCTCGCAGGACTGGACGGCCTTCTTCTACGGCTCGTCGGACGCGGGCAACTCGATCACCGTCGATAAGACACCCGCCTCGCTGTGGCTGATGGCGCTCTCCGTACGCCTGTTCGGTCTGAACAGCTGGGCGCTGCTGGTGCCGCAGGCGCTCTGCGGGGTGGCCACGTTCGGCCTGCTGTACGCCGCAGTGCGCCGTTGGTACGGGCCGATCGCCGGCCTGATCGCCGGCGGGGTGCTCGCCGTGACGCCGGTGGCCACGCTGATGTTCCGGTTCAACAATCCGGACGCGTTGCTGGTGCTGCTGCTGGTCGCCGCCGCGTACGCCACGGTCCGCGCCCTGGAGACGGCAAGCACCCGGTGGTTGGTGCTGGCCGGCGCCCTGGTCGGCTTCGGCTTCCTGACCAAGATGCTCCAGGCGTTTCTGGTGCTGCCGGTCCTCGCGGCGGTGTATCTGATCGCTGCGCCGACCACGCCGGGCCGCCGGCTCCGGCAGGTGCTGATCGCGGGGCTGGCTGTGGTAGTGGCCGCCGGTTGGTGGGTGGCGGTGGTCGAGCTGGTGCCCGCCGCGCACCGCCCGTACATCGGCGGGTCGCAGTCCAACAGCGTGTTGGAGCTGACCCTCGGCTACAACGGTCTCGGTCGGATCACCGGCAACGAGGTGGGCAGCGTCGGCGGTGGCGGCGGGCCGGGCGGCGGCGGCCCGTTCTCCGGGCAGGCCGGCCCGCTGCGCATGTTCGGCGGGCAGGTCGGCGGGCAGATCTCCTGGCTGCTGCCGGCCGCATTGATCCTGCTGGTGGCCGGGCTGGTGCTGGCCGGCCGGGCGGCGCGTACCGACCGGGCGCGGGCGGGGCTGCTGCTCTGGGGCGGCTGGCTGCTGGTCACCGGCGGGATCTTCAGCTACATGTCCGGCATCTTCCACGAGTACTACACGGTGGCGCTGGCACCGGCGGTCGCCGCGCTGGTCGGCATCGGCACGACCCTGCTCTGGCAGGCCCGCGCCGTCGCGTCGAGGGGACGCCGGATCGCGTCCACCCTGGTCCTCGCCGGCACCGTCGTCGTCACCGCGGTGTGGTCGGCGACGCTGCTGAACCGTACCTCCGACTGGTATCCGTGGCTGCGTACCGCCGTACTGGTCGGCGGGCTGATCGCGGTGTCGACGCTGCTGCTGGCCCACCGGCTGGTCCGCCGCGCGGCCGTCCCGGCGTTGCTGGTCAGCGCGGCGGTGGCGCTGGCCGGGCCGGCCGCGTACGCGATGCAGACCGCAGCGACCCCGCACACCGGCGCCATCCCGACCGCCGGTCCGCAGGCGCGCGGCGGTATCGGGCCGGGCGGGGGCGGACGTTTCGCCGACGGCCCTTACGCCGGCCGCTTCGACGGCACCGGTCGACCCGGCGATGGCCGGTCCGGCTTCGGCCCGCCGGGCGGCGGCGACGGTACCGCCGGGCGCCCGCCTGTGGGCCAGATACCCGGCGGCGCGGCCTTCGGTGGTCAGGTTCCCGGGGGGTCGGAGGCAGCCGGGCGGACCGGAGCGAACCGTGGCGGCCCAGGTGGTCTGCTCGACTCCCGGACGCCGAGCGCGGAGCTGCGGGAGCTGCTGGAACGCGACGGCGACGACTACACCTGGATCGCGGCCACCGTCGGCTCCAACAACGCCTCCGGCTACCAGTTGGCCACCGGCCGGCCGGTGATGGCGGTGGGCGGCTTCAACGGCAGCGACCCGTCGCCCACCCTCGCGCAGTTCCAGCGGTACGTGGCCGACGGCAGGATCCACTGGTTCCTCGGCGGGGGTGGCTTCCGGGGCACCAACGGCGGCAGCTCCGCCTCCTCGGAGATCGCCGCCTGGGTCGCGGCGAACTTCCCGGCGCAGACCGTCGACGGGGTCACCCTCTACGACCTGAGCAGCGGAAGGCAGGGGTGACCGCGATGATCACCTCGACCGGTTCCCGCGCCGCCGTACAGGCCCGGCCCGGCGCCTCGAACCCGGTACTGGACGTCGTCGTCCCGGTCTACAACGAAGAGGTCGACCTCGGCCCGGGCGTCCGGCGACTGCACGCCCACCTGGCCGAGCACTTCCCGTACCCGTTCCGGATCACCATCGCCGACAACGCCAGCATCGACGGCACCCTGGCCGTCGCCGAGGCCCTCACCGTCGAGCTGCCCGAGGTTCGGGTACGGCACCTGTCCGCCAAGGGCCGCGGGCGGGCCCTGCGGGCGGCCTGGTCGGCGTCGGAAGCGCCGGTGCTGGCATACATGGATGTCGACCTCTCCACCGATCTCGCGGCGCTGCTGCCGCTGGTCGCGCCACTGATCTCGGGTCACTCCGACGTGGCCATCGGTACCCGGCTGGCGCGTGCCGCCCGGGTGGTGCGCGGTGCCCGGCGGGAGGTCATCTCCCGGACATACAACCTGCTGCTGCGCGGCACCCTGGCGGCCCGGTTCTCCGACGCGCAGTGCGGGTTCAAGGCGATCCGGGCGGACGTGGCCCGCGAGCTGCTGCCACTGGTGCAGGACACCGGTTGGTTCTTCGACACCGAGTTGCTGGTGCTGGCGCAGCGGGCCGGACTACGCATCCACGAGGTGCCGGTCGACTGGGTCGACGACCCGGACAGCCGGGTGGACGTGGTGGCCACCGCCGTGGCCGATCTGCGCGGCATCGGTCGCCTCGGCCGGGCGCTGCTGACCGGAGCGCTGCCCTTGGCCGACCTGCGCGCCCAATTCGGTCGGGCACCGCTTGCGGTGCCGCCGGGGCAGGTGCCGGCCGGGCTGCCCCGGCAACTGGTCCGGTTCGCCGCCGTGGGGGTGGCCAGCACCTGCGCGTACCTGCTGCTGTTCACGCTGACCCGGGGTGCGCTTGGTGCGCAGCCGGCGAACCTGCTGGCGTTGCTGCTCACCGCGGTGGCCAACACCGCCGCCAACCGGCGGCTCACCTTCGGCATCACCGGACGCCGGCACGTCAGCCGGCACCACGTGCAGGGACTGCTGGCGTTCGCTCTCGGCCTCGCGCTCACCAGCGGGTCGCTGGCCATCCTGCACGCTGCCGCCACCCCGGCCCGTTCGGTGGAACTAGCCGTGCTCCTGACGGCCAACCTCGCCGCCACCGTCCTACGCTTCACCCTCCTCCGCCTAGCCATGCACCACCACCCCTAACACCCGGTCAGCCCTTGTTGATCATGAGGTTGGCGGCACTTTTCAAGATCGAAATTGCCGCCAACCTCATGATCAACAGGGTGGGGCGGGGTTGTGGGTGAGGCGGTGGGGGAGGGGGTGGGGTGGGAAATGGGGTGGGGGAAGTGGGCGGTTGTGCCCGACTGGAGGCGATGAGCGGCGTACGGTGGCATAGGTCCGGCCAGGCCGCCCGAATCCTCGATGTGAGCTTATGGCGGTTGGTGTCGGTTTATGACGGCAGAGGAAGGAGCGGTCGGTGAACCACCTGGCCTACCTGGACGCGGGATCCGGCAGCCTGATCGTGCAGGCGGTGGTCGGCGGGATCGCCGGGATCGCGGTGGCGGCCAAGCTCTACTGGCGCAGGCTCGTCAGCCGATTCCGCCGCCAGCCCACCGACCAGAGCTGACCCCGAGCCGATGGTGATCCCGGACCTTGGCCGGTCGCCCGCCGGCCCGCCGCCCCACCCGGCTCGCGCACGACCGGCCCCGCTGCATGTCGGCCCTCGGCCGGAGCCCGGCTCGTTCCGCGACCCGGCCAACCGGGTGTTCCACGCCGGCGACGACGTGCTGCGCGCGCTCGACCGGAGCGCCGCCGAGGACTGGCGTGCCCTCGCCGACAGCGGCTTCTTTCCGCCGTTGCTCGCCGCCGGCAAGGTCTGCGGCACCGAGGAACTGCCGGCGGAATCGCCGTTGCGGGAGCTGCCGACCGGTCCGGCGTCCTCGGGCTGGGCGACGGTGCTTCGGCACGAGCGCGTTCCGTTCGTCTCACACCCGTACGAATGGTCCTTCGCCATGCTGCGCGACGCCGCGCTGCTGCACCTGGAGATCCTCCGGGCCGCCCTGCCGGCGGGCTTCACCACTAAGGACGGCTCGGCGTACAACCTCCAGTGGCGCGGCACGGATCCGGTCTTCATCGACATCGGGTCCTTCACCCGGCTGCGCGACGGTGAACCCTGGGCCGGCTACCGTCAGTTCTGCCAGACGCTGCTCTACCCGCTGATGCTCGGCGCCCACCTGGGGCTGGCCTTCCACCCGTGGCTGCGGGCCCAGGTCGACGGCGTCGAGCCGGAGCAGATGGGACCACTGTTCCGGGGCACCCGTCGGCTGTTGCCCGGCGTGCTCACCCACGTCCACCTGCACGGCTCCGTGCAGCGCCGCAGCGCCGCCACCAGCACCTCCGACGTACGCGCCCAGTTGCGCGACGCCGGATACACCCGTGAGCTGGCCGTGGCCACCGTGCGGGGGCTGGAGAAGCTCGTCCGCCGCCTGGATCATCAGCCGGCCGCCACCCACTGGGTCGACTACCAGCACACCTGCGGCTACTCCGGCGACGACCGGGCGGGCAAGGAGCGCTTCGTGGTCGCCGCGCTCAACGCCGGCGGTCGCCGCCGGCTCGTGCTCGACCTGGGCGCCAACGATGGACGGTACGCCCGCCTCGCCGCCCGGCATGCCGACTACGTGGTCGCCGTGGAGCAGGACCCGGCGGTGGTCGACCGGCTCTACCGCACCCTGCGGGGCGCGGGCGAACGGCAGGTGCTGCCGTTGGTGATGGATCTGGCCGATCCGTCCCCCGGTGGTGGCTGGCGCGGCATCGAACGGGCCTCGTTCGCCGACCGGGCCAACGCGGACACCGTGCTCGCCCTGGCCCTGGTGCACCACCTGGCGATCGGACGCAACGTGCCGCTGCCGGAGGTGCTGACCTGCCTCGCCGGTCTCGCCGCACCCGGCGGCCGGCTGGTGGTCGAGTTCGTCCACCCGGACGACCCGATGGCGGCCCGGCTGCTGGCCAACAAGCCCGACGGCATCTTCCCCGACTACCGGCGGGATGCCTTCGAGGCGCTGCTCGCCGGCCACGGCACCGTCGAGGACCGGCTGGAGCTGCCCTCGGGTACCCGCACCCTGTACCGGGTGGCGCTTCCGTGACCGATCGCCCCGGCACCGGAGCCGAGGCGAGCAGCAGCGGTGCCGCCCGGCCGGGCGGCACCGCCGACGGCGATCCGACGCCTGACGGATCCGGGCTCCCGGCCGCCGGGGAGCCGGCCCGCCGCGTACGGCGGTGGTGGGGTCCGGGCGGCTGGCGAGCCGAGAGCCGGCGGCTGCTGGAGGTGGCCGCGCTGGTCGGGCTGGTGATCACTCAGCCGTTGCTGGACATCCTCGGCCGCAGTCCGGACTTCTTCCTGTTCCACCGGGCCGATCGGGGCGAGATTCTGCTGCTGGTGGCCCTGGTCGCGGTGCTGCCGACGGTGGCGCTCGGGCTGCTGGGCCTGCTCGCCGGCCTGGCCGGAGTCGCGGTGCGGACGGTCACCCACAGCCTGCTGCTCGGGCTGCTGGTCGCCGCGCTGGCGGTGCAGGTGGGCCGGCACACCATGCCGCTGCGGGGCGTACCGCTGCTGCTGGTGGCGCTGGCGATCGGTGCCGCCGCGGCCATCGCCCACCGCCGCTGGACGGCCCCCGGCCGGGTGCTGCGCCTGGCGGCCGTCGGTCCGCCGATCTTCGTCGGGTTGTTCCTGTTCGCCTCGCCGACCGGGCCGGTGGTGCTGCCGCTCGGCGACGGCGGCGTGGCGGGCACGGCGACCGGCAACCGACACCCGCCGGTGATCATGCTGATCCTCGACGAGCTGCCGCTGGTCTCCCTGCTCGACGCCGCCGGTGGCGTCGACGCGACGCGGTTCCCGCACTTCGCCGAGCTGGCCGCCGCCTCGACCTGGTACCGCAACGCGACAGGGGTCAGCGGATGGACCCCGTACGCGCTGCCGGCGATGCTGACCGGCCGCTACCCGGCGGAGCCGTACGCCCCGCACTACTCGCACTATCCGGACAACCTCTTCACCGCCCTCGGCGGGCTGTACGACATCCGCGCCGAGGAGAGCATCACCCGGCTCTGCCCACCGAGCCGCTGCGAGCAGCCGGTCACCCCGGAACAGGGGATCGGCGTGCTGGTCCGCGAGACGGCACAGCTGCTGCGCCAGGTGACCGCGCCGCACGACAGCCGGATCGACCCGGAGGACTCCTACCGTGAACGCACCGCCGAGGAGGCCGGCATCGACGCCGCCGAGCCGGTGCCGACCGACCCGAAGTTCCGCTGGGACAGCCTCAACGTCAACCAACCGGCCCGGTTCACCAGCTTCCTCGCCGGCCTGACCCCGTCGGCACGACCTACCCTGCACTTCCTGCACCTGCTGATGCCGCACTCGCCGTGGGCGTTCCTGCCGTCCGGGGCGCGGTACGAGGCACCGGAGGACTTCCCGAACGAGGGTGACGGCTGGGTGGACCTGGCCCGCGCCCGGCATCTCGCCCAGCTCGGCTACACCGACCGACTGATCGGCGAGACGATGCGTACGCTGCGCGCCAGCGGCCTGTGGGACGAGGCGCTCGTGGTGGTCACCGCCGACCACGGGGTCAGCTTCACCAAGGGTGTGCAGGGACGCGGCGAGGACGCGATCCGGGCCGCCGCCGACGAGGTGGCCTGGGTGCCGCTGTTCGTCAAGACACCTGGCCAGCGCGGCGGGCGGGTCGACGACCGCAACTGGCAACACGTCGACCTGCTGCCGACGGTCGCCGACGAGACCGCCATCCGGCTGCCCTGGCGGGTCGACGGTCGTTCCGCCCGGCAGGCGCCCCGCACCGACGCGGGCAAGGTCTTCTACGACCGGCCGTCCCAACCGATGCCGATCAGCGGCGGAGTGCCGGCCGCGCCGCCACCGGCGGCACCGCATCGGCTGGTCGGCACCGCCGTGGGCGCGGTGCCGACCGCCGGCAGCGCCCGGGTCGGTGGGCGGGACGCCTTCCGCGCCGTCGATCCCGACGAGGGTGTGCTGCCCGGCATGATCTGGGGCACCGTCGATGACGACATCCCCGACGGCGCCGAACTGGCGGTGGCCGTCAACGGCACCGTCGCGGCGGTGGTCCCGGTGGTCGCCCCGGACCCCGGCGGCCGACGCTTCGCGGCGTTGCTCGCCGACGACCGGCACTTCCGGGCCGGCGCCAACCGCCTCGACCTCTACCTGGTCGACCAGGACGGTCGGCTTCGTCAGCTGTCGATCTCCTGACCGGTCCGTCGAGCCGCCGAGGGCGGCACGCCCGCCGGTCCGCGATCTTCCTCGTCCCGCCTCTTTGCACACTACGTGCGCCTTTCATGCCTGTCCGTCCCGGTCGTCGGGGTTTCCCGGCGCTTCGGTCGGGAATCGGGTGACGCATGCCTCACCGCCGAACCACGAGCGGCGGTGTTGCCGCAACCGCAATTACGGTAGAAGCGAAGGCAATTCAACGTAGATCTGCCGGCGAAGCGAGGAACCACATGACGGAAGTCAAGCTCGATCACCCCGGCGGGCAGCTGTCGATGCCGGTACATTCCGCGGTCGAGGGCCCCGCCGGAATCGGTGTGAGCAAGCTGCTGAAGGAAACCGGGCTGACGACGTACGACCCGGGGTTCGTCAACACCGCCGCCTGTTCGTCCGCGATCACCTACATCGACGGTGACGCGGGCATCCTGCGTTACCGTGGCTACCCGATCGATCAGCTGGCCGAGAAGAGCTCCTTCCTGGAGGTCTCCTACCTGCTGATCTACGGTGAGCTGCCGACGACTCAGGAGCTGACCGAGTTCACCGAGCGGATCCGTCGGCACTCGTTGCTGCACGAGGAGATGCGGCGCTTCTTCGACGGATTCCCCCGGGAGGCCCACCCGATGGCGGTGCTCTCCTCCGCCGTCAGCGCCATCTCCACCTTCTACCAGGACAGCCTCGACCCGTTCGACGCCGAGCACGTGGAGATGTCCACGGTCCGGCTGATGGCGAAGGTGCCGACCATCGCCTCGTACGCGTACAAGAAGGCGATCGGGCAGCCGCTGCTGTACCCGGAGAACTCGTTGGGCTACGTGGAGAACTTCCTGCGGATGACGTTCGGCGTGCCGGCGGAGCCGTACGAGGTCGACCCGGTGATCGCCCGGGTGCTGGACATGCTCTTCGTGCTGCACGCCGACCACGAGCAGAACTGCTCCACCTCGACGGTGCGGCTGGTGGGATCCAGCAACGCCAACCTGTTCGCCTCGGTCTCGGCCGGCGTCAACGCGTTGTTCGGCCCGCTGCACGGTGGCGCCAACCAGGCGGTGCTGGAGATGCTGGAGCGCATCCAGGCCGACGGCGGTGACGTGCAGTCGTTCGTCCGCAAGGTGAAGGACCGCCAGGACGGCGTCAAGCTGATGGGCTTCGGCCACCGGGTCTACAAGAACTACGACCCGCGGGCCGCGATCGTGAAGCAGGCGGCCCAGGACGTGCTCGGTCGCATGGCCAAGCCGGATCCGCTGCTGGACATCGCGATGCAGCTGGAGGAGATCGCGCTGGCCGACGACTTCTTCGTCTCGCGCAAGCTCTACCCGAACGTCGACTTCTACACCGGCCTGATCTACAAGGCCATGGGCTTCCCGACGAAGATGTTCACCGTGCTGTTCGCCCTGGGGCGGCTGCCGGGCTGGATCGCCCAGTGGCGCGAGATGATCAACGACCCGGAGACCAAGATCGGCCGTCCGCGGCAGGTCTACACCGGCGCGGCCGAGCGGAACTACCTTCCCGTCGAGCAGCGCTGACCGCGAGCGACCTGACGTTTCCCGCACGACGACGGCCGCCGCACCCGAACACGGGTGCGGCGGCCGTCGTCGTGCCACCTTCAGTGCGCCGGATGACCGTCGTCGTCCTGACCCGCCGTGGTGGGCAGGTCGCCGAGGACCTCGTTGATGACGTGGATGCGGGCGGCGCCGGCCCGGTAGTCGGCGCACACCGTCTCGGCCCGGTCGTCGAGGCGGGCACCCGGCCCGACGCCGGTGACGGTGAGGCTGGTGCCGGCGACGGTGGTCACCGTGCCGGCGGCGACCAGCTCGGCCACCGGCAACGCCCCGGTGACCAGGTGCTCGCGCAGCAACCCGCGCAGCTCGTCGGTGTCGCGCAGCAGCAGTTCGTCGAGATTGGTCCGGGAGAACCTGCCGGCGAACGCGTCGTCGGTGGGCGCCAGGATCGTCACCTCCCGGTTCAGCTCCGCGGCGAGGCCGGTGGCGCGTACCGCCGCCTCGAAGGTGGTGAGCACCGGTATCCACTGTAGAGCCTGGTCGGGGGGCTGGTCGGCGAGCGAGGCGGGATTGCCCGGTTCGCTGCCGGCCGGCAGTAGATCGCACAGCGGCCCGGTGACGGTGGTACCGGTCGGTCCGGCGTCGGCCGCGCCGTCGCCACCCCCGGCCGTGCTGCCGACCAGGACGAGCAGCACGGCGGCCAGGGTCGCGCCGGCGATCGGCAGGATCCGGCGCAGCGCGGACCTCGCGGTCGCAGAGTTGGTGTCGGTCACGGTTGCTCCACTCCGGCGTCGGGGTGTACCGGCGGGCCGGGCGCGTTGTCCGGCCCGCCGGTACGCAGGGGTCAGGCTCGGCGGATCACAGGCGCGCGCACTGGCTGAACCGTGGGCCGCTGACCGCGTTGGCGACCTCGATGTTGACCGGGGCTGCGGCGTTGCCGGTGCAGCCCAGCGGACCGTTGACGGTGTTGCCGGCCAGCAGCGGGGCCACGCCCGTGCTGTTGACCACGTTGACCGGGCCGCTGATCCGGTTTCCGACCAGCAGGACCGGGCCGGTCGTGCCGGTGACGTTCACCGGGCCGTCGACGGTGCTGTCGGTAAGCACGAATCCGGCCGCGCCACTGGCGTCCACCGGGCCGCTGATCGAGCCACCGTTGACGATCAGAGTGGCGCCGGGCCGGACCCGCACCGGACCCCGAACGGCAGCATCGGCAGGTCACCGGTGTTGGAGTTGCCGTACTCGTGCCCGTCGTAGCTGGCGATCGGGCGGTAGTCGCGGACCATCTCCACGAACGCCTGGGTTTCCGGCTGGCGGATCAGCGAGTAGTCCCGGTTGAGATCCTGGCCGGTGGAGTTGCCCCGGCTGTTGGCCGCCCGACCGTCACCGTTGATCGTCGGCACGATCAGCATGGTGGTCCTCGACAGCAGGCCGAGCGTGGTCGGGTCGTCGGTGAACGCCAACTGCCGGGCCATGATCAGGCATGCCTCGCGGTCGCCGGGCTCGTTGCCGTGCACGTTGCAGTTGACCACCAGCGGGTTCGTCGCGGCCACCGCCTCCGGGGTGGCCGGTGGGGCGGGGTGACCGATGACGAACATGTTGATCGGCCGGTCCTGCACGGTACGGCCGATCTCCACCACCCGAACCCGGTCACTCAACTCGTCGATCGCCGCGGTGTAGGCGTACTCGTTGACGTCGTTCGTGTACTGCGCGCCCAGCGTGGTCTCCCACTGGGTACGCAGGCCCTGGCCGGGCACGTCCGGGTTGCCCCAGTGCCCCCGGGTGATGTCGCTGACCGGGTTCGAGTAGGGCTGCGCGGTGCCGTCGAGGCGGGCGCGGACCCGCCACTGGAACCGGTTGCCGGGGGCGAACCCGGCGTCGGCGAAGGTCGGCGCCGCGTTGTTGATCTGACGGTTGGGTCGCCAGACACCGACGATCGTCGCGGCCCCGGTGACGCTGCCGTCCTCGGCGACCGGGGTGCGCTCGATCTGGTAGTCGCTGGCCCCGTCGACCGGGGTCCAGGCCAGGGTCGCGTACCCGTCGCCCGGCACGACCGTGAGGCCCTGCACCTGGTTCGGCTCGGCCGCCCTGGTCGCCTGGGCGGGTTGTGCGGTCGCCGCGAGGGTGACGGCGAGCAGAGCGGAGAACACACCGGCCGTTGTCCGTCTATATCTCAAGGGGATCTCCAAACAGGAGGGATGGCTGGGTACGCACAGCACACCCGCACCTGCTCGGCCACGGGGTCACGAGCTGGGATTCTTGAGGATGCTCTGAGGTTCCGGGGGACTGACCGGCCAGTCAGACGACGCGCAGCCGGTAGCCGACTCCGCGTACCGTCTCCACCAGACCGGGGTCGTCGAGCTTGCCGCGCAGCGCGGCGACGTGCACGTCGAGGTTGTGCCGGGTGGCCCAGGTGGTCTGCCAGACCTCGAGCTGCAACCGGTCCCGGGGCACCACCGTGCCCGCCTGCCGGGCCAACGCCACCAGTAGGTCGAACTCCTTGCGGGACAGGCTGATCTCGCGGTCGCCCATCCGTACCCGGCGGGCGTCGACATCGATCCGCAGCGCACCGACCTGCAACGTGGTCGCCGGCCGGACGGTACGGGCGGTGCGCCGCATCACCGCCTCGATCCGGGCCTGCAACTCCACCATCGAGAACGGCTTGACCACGTAGTCGTCGGCACCGGCCCGCAACCCGGCCACCCGGTCGTGCTCCTCGGCCCGGGCGGTCACCGCGATGATCGCGACGCCCTCGTCGTGCTGTCGGATCCGGCGACACACCTCCAGACCGTCACAGTCGGGCAGGTTCATGTCGAGCAGCACCAGATCGACCGGATCGGCCTCGACCGCCTCGGCGGCCGTCACCGCCTGGACCACGTGATGCCCCCGCCGCCGCAGCGCCGAGGCGAGCCCCGCCGAGACGCGCAGGTCGTCTTCCACCAGGAGCACCCGCACCCGCGCCCTCCTCGGACCGCACCGCCGCCGGATGCCTGCGAGTGTGTCGGATGCGCAGCGCCGCCGACCAGTGTGGATACAAGATCGTAACGGCAGATCGGACTGTCCGGACGGTTTTGGTGGCCCCGTGCGAGCCCGCTCGTGCGAACGCCGCCCTGCCCTGCCCGGGCCACGTCGTCGACGTCGCGGGTCAGCCGACGGCGGCCTTGAGCACCCAGGACGTCAGGCGTGGACGGCCCGGCAGTTCGGCCCGGCCGGTGCACCAGAGCAGCACATCGACCGGATCCCCCGCCGGGGCCTGCGGAAAGAGCCGGACGAGCACCGCCGCGCACAGCGCCGCCGGTGGCCGCCAGTCGATCCCGAGCCCCCGGGTGATGTCCCAGGTGTGCACCAGCGTCTCGCTGACCCCGAGTGCGGCGAAGCCACCTGGGTCGGTCGGCCCCCAGTGCCAACCACGGGCGGCCGGCTTCGCAGCACCGACCGCGGCGCTCAACAGCCGCCCGCAGGCGGTGACCACGGCGAGGACGTCGTGCGGCGCGGCGTCGTCCCGGACGACCAGGTCGAACGGCAGGTACGCCTCATCCGGGCGGGCGGCGACCTGACCCGCGTACGCCAGCAGGTCGTGGGCGACGTGGACCGCCGTCGTCCAGCAACTCCAGTCCAGCATGCCCGCCCGGTGCGCCCGCCAGTCCCGGGACATGTGCGGTGTGAGCGTCCACACCATCTCGGCTACCGCCTGCTCGACTTCGCCACCGTCCATCCCCGTCATGTCCACCATGCTGCCAGTCGCGCTGCCGGCCGGCGGCTGCGGCTGATCCGGGGCTGTCGCCGGTCGCCATGAGCGAATGCTGTCGGTCGGGATTGCTACCGTCCGGCATTCGCTGGGGCCGATCTGGGCGACACGTCCCGCAGGGGCCGCCGGCTGACAAGAGGGGGAGGCACGCAATGGGCGACGAGGAGAAGGACGCGCTGTCGATGTTCCTGAAGGCGCAGCGGGCAAGCGTCCTCGCGATCATCGACGGGCTCGGCGTGACGGCCCTGACCACCGCCGTGCTGCCCTCCGGGTGGACACCGCTGGGTCTGGTGGAGCACCTCGGCTACGCCGAGCGGCACTGGTTCCAGGAAATCATGTTCGGCTCGGCCGTGCCGCTGGCCTGGCCCGACGACGACCACGCGCCGCTGACCACGCCCCGACCGCCGTCGGTGGTGTTGGGGTTCTACCGTGCCCAGTGCGAGCGGTCCGACGCCGTCCTCGCCGGTACGCCGCTGTCCGCCCCGGTGCGCGAGCGGCACCCCGGTCCGCTCGGAGAGGACATCACCGACCTGCGGCGCGTCGTCCTGCACATGATCGAGGAGACCGCACGACACGCGGGTCATCTCGACGCGGCGCGCGAGCTGCTCGACGGCAGGACCGGCCTCGGGCCCCGATAGCCGCCTATCCGGTCAGCGCCGCCCAACCCCTGGCCGGCTCAGTGCCCCGACCGGCTGAGGACCAGGTCGGGGCGACTGCGAGCGGTCAGGAAGCGCGTCAACGGAGGCAGCGGTCAGCGCAGGCCGGCGGCGGCGAGCAGGTTGCCCTCCGGAATCGCCGGGAGGGCCCGTCCGTGCGCCATCTGCTGCGCCGCGCGTTCGGCGGTGAACGTCGGTGCCTGGGCGATCGCCGAGGCGTACGTCGAGGCGGTGCGGCTGGCGATGGCGGCCCAGCCGTACTGCTCGTGCACCATCGCGCGGGCCCGGCGGGCGAGCGTCCGGGCGCGTTCGGCGTCGGAGAGCAGGGTGTGCACCGCGTCGGTCAGCGCGTCCGGATCGTGCGGCCGGAAGGTCACGCCGGTGACGCCCGGCTCGACGATCTCGGCCAGCCCACCGGTCTGGGCGACCGCGAGCGGCGCACCGGCGGCGGCGCCCTCCAGAGCGACCATGCCGAACGGCTCGTAGATGCTGGGCACGGCGAAGCAGTCCGAGGCGGCCATCACCGCGGGCAGGTCGGTGCCGCCGAGGAAGCCGGGCAGGCTGACCGTGTCGGTGAGGCCGAGCCGGTGCACGTCGGCCTCCAGCTCACCCCGGTACGGGCCATCGCCGACGATCACCGCACGCAGCCCCGGGTGCCGCTCGCGCAGCCGGGGCAGCCCGGCGATCAGGTGCTGCACGCCCTTCTCGTACACCAGCCGGCCGGCGAACGTGACAAGCGGGCCGTTCCCGGCGAACCGGGCCCGCGCCTTGGCCACGGCGGCGGCGGAGACCCGCCAGCGGTGCGGCTCGACTCCGTTGGGCACCACGTCGATCCGGCCGTTCGGCACACCGAACAGGCCGGTCACCTCGTCACGCATGTATCGGGAGCAGACGATGACCCGGTTCGACTCGCCGCCCAGCCAGTGTTCGACGCCGTGGATGGTGCGGTTCATGTCCTCGGGTAGCCAGCCTTGGTGTCGGCCGGCTTCGGTGGCGTGGATGGTGGTGATGAGGGGGAGGTCGAGGTGGTCGCGCAGGGTGATGGCGGTGTGGGCGACGAGCCAGTCGTGGGCGTGGATGACGTCGTAGGTGTCGGTGTCGGTGGCGGCGGCGCGTAGGGCGGCGCGGGTGAGGGTGTGGTTGAAGGCCATGGTCCAGGCCAGCAGGGAGTTGGTGGCCAGGGGGAAGGTGACCGGGTCCTCGGCGGCGCGGACGACGCGGACGCCGTCGACGTATTCCTCCAGGGGTGCGCCGTCGGTGTGGCGGGTGACGACGGTGACCTGGTGACCGGCGGCGGCCAGCGCCACCGACAGGGCGTGCACGTGCCGACCCAGGCCGCCCACGAGCACCGGCGGGTACTCCCACGAGAGCATCAGGATGCGCCGGGTCTGCGACCCGGCGGTCGGACCCGACGGCGTCGGAACCTGGGGTCGCGAGGTGAGCGTGGGGCGGTGGACGCGGTCCGGAGCGGTGGCGGCACGTCCGCCAACCCGCAGGGTGGTCACATCAGTCTCCGTCCGTGCAGGGAGGAACGCGCCGACATCGGTGGCGGCGAGCGGGCAGGGTTGGGTTTCGGACACGCGTGAACGCGCCGACGGTGCGAGGATCTGGTAGGCGCGCGGACAACGCGCCCATGCTAAGGAAACGTCATGACGGCCGATCCCGCATCTCGAAGAGGGCCTCAGTGACCGACGACACCGCAGGGTTCATCTCAGCTCAGTCGGGCGGATACCGGGCATTCACCCGATCGGATGGATTGGCGGTGGACCGTGCGGGGCATTACCGCCGCGCGCGTCACCGGGTTGCCCGGCGGATGCGCTCATGGTGCGGGCGCGCTCATGACATGTGGGCCGAAGGAGCGACATGCAGGTCTGGCCGGGCGAGCGGTATCCCCTCGGGGCCACCTACGACGGTATGGGCACCAACTTCGCGATCTTCTCCGAGGTGGCGGAGAAGATCGAACTCTGCCTCTTCGACGAGTGGGACGTGGGCCACGAGCGCCGGGTCGAGCTGCGGGAGGTCGACGCGTACGTCTGGCACGCCTACATTCCGGGGATCGGGCCCGGTCAGCGGTACGGCTACCGCGTGCACGGCCGGTACGACCCGGCCAACGGGCTGCGCTGCAACCCGGCCAAGCTGCTGATCGACCCGTACGCCAAGGCCATCGACGGTGACGTGCGCTGGGATCCGGCGGTCTACGACTACACCCACGGCGACCCGGAGCGGATCAACACCGAGGACTCGGCGCCGTTCATGCCGAAGTCGGTGGTGGTGAACCCGTACTTCGACTGGGGCAACGACGCGCCGCCGCGCATCCCGTACCACCACTCGGTCATCTACGAGGCCCACGTACGCGGGTTGACGATGCGGCTGCCCGGCATTCCCGAGGAGCTGCGCGGCACGTACGCCGGCATCGCCTCGCCGCCGATGATCGAGCACCTGACCCGGCTCGGCATCACCGCCATCGAGCTGATGCCGGTGCACCAGTTCGTCAACGACCACCGCCTGACCGACCTGGGCCTGCGCAACTACTGGGGTTACAACACCATCGGCTTCTTCGCGCCGCACCACGCGTACTCGGCCCTGGGTCACCTCGGCCAGCAGGTGCAGGAGTTCCGGGGCATGGTCAAGGCGCTGCACGCCGCCGGCATCGAGGTGATCCTCGACGTGGTCTACAACCACACCGCCGAGGGCAACCACCTCGGGCCGACGCTGAGCTTCAAGGGCGTCGACAATCCCAGCTACTACCGGCTCTCCGAGGAAGACCGGCGCTACTACGTCGACTACACCGGCACCGGCAACAGCCTCAACGTCCGCAGCCCGCACTCCCTGCAACTGATCATGGATTCGTTGCGCTACTGGGTGACCGAGATGCACGTCGACGGCTTCCGCTTCGACCTGGCCGCCACCCTGGCCCGCGAGTTCTACGAGGTGGACCGGCTCTCCACCTTCTTCGAGGTGGTGCAGCAGGACCCGGTGGTCAGCCGGGTGAAGCTGATCGCCGAACCGTGGGACGTCGGCCCCGGCGGCTACCAGGTCGGCAACTTCCCGCCGCAGTGGACCGAGTGGAACGGCAAGTACCGCGACACGGTCCGCGACTTCTGGCGCGGTGAACCGGCCACCCTCGCCGAGTTCGCCTCCCGCATCTCCGGCTCCGCCGACCTCTACCAGGACGACGGCCGCCGCCCCTTCCACAGCATCAACTTCGTCACCTGCCACGACGGGTTCACCCTCAACGACCTGGTGTCCTACAACGACAAGCACAACGAGGCCAACGGCGAGGACAACCGCGACGGCGAGAGCCACAACCGCTCCTGGAACTGCGGCGTCGAGGGCGACACCGACGACCCGGGCGTCCTCGGCCTGCGTGCCCGGCAGCGTCGCAACTTCATCGCCACCCTGCTGCTGTCGCAGGGGGTGCCGATGATCGGCCACGGCGACGAACTGGGTCGCACCCAGCGGGGCAACAACAACGCCTACTGCCAGGACAGCGAACTGGCCTGGATCGACTGGGACAACGCCGACACCGAACTGCTCGACTTCACCCGCCGGCTGGTCGAGTTCCGCCGCCAGCACCAGGTGTTCCAGCGTCGCCGCTTCTTCACCGGCCTGGCCGTGCGCGGCCGCGAGGTCGACGAGCCGCTGCCCGACCTGGCCTGGTACACCCCCGACGGCCGGGAGATGACCGGCGAGGACTGGGGCAACGACTTCGGTCGCTCGGTGGCGTTGTTCGTCAACGGTGAGGGCATCCGCGAACGCGGCCAGTACGGCCAACGCCACCACGACGCGTCGTTCTGGCTCTGCTTCAACGCCCACGATGCGCCACTGGACTTCACCCTCCCACCGGCCGAGTTCGGCCACCACTGGGAGCTGGTCATCAGCACCGCCGAACCGGACCAGGACAAGGGCAGCACCGTGGAGGCCGGCGGCACGCTCTGCGTACCGGACCGCTCCCTGGTGGTGCTGGAGAGGGTGGCCTGAGATGCCCGCGAAGCCCGTCGGCGCCACTTACCGGGTGCAGGTACGCCCCGGCTTCGACCTGGACGCCACCGCCGGCCTCGCCGGCTACCTCGCCGACCTCGGCGTCACCCACCTCTACAGCGCGCCGTTGCTGGCCGCCGCCCCGGGCAGCGCGCACGGCTACGACGTCGTCGACCATCGGCAGGTCAACCCGGAGATTGGCGGTGAGGCGGGCCGGCAGCGGCTGCTGCGGGCGCTGCGGGACGCCGGCCTCGGCCTGGTGGTGGACATCGTCCCCAACCACGCCGGAGTGGCCGTGCCGGTGGCCAACCCGGCCTGGTGGGACGTGCTGCGCCGAGGGCGGGACTCGTCGTACGCCGGCTGGTTCGACATCGACTGGCAGCGGGGTCGGCTGCTGCTGCCGGTGCTCGCCGACACCCCCGACGCCCTCGACGATCTCAAGATCGCCGACGGGGAGCTGCGCTACCACGAGCACCGCTTCCCGATCGCCGACGGCACCGGCGACGGCACCGCCCGGCAGGTGCACGACCGGCAGCACTACGAGCTGGTGTCCTGGCGACGCGGCGACGCCGAGCTGACGTACCGCCGGTTCTTCGCCGTCTCCAGCCTGGCCGGGCTGCGGGTGGAGGACCCGGACGTGTTCACCGCCACCCACGAGCTGATCCTGGCCTGGGCGGCGGCCGGTGAGGTCGACGGCATCCGGGTCGACCACCCCGACGGGCTGCGCGACCCCGCCGGCTATCTGGCCCGGCTACGGCAAGCCGCCCCCGAGGCGTGGCTGATCGTGGAGAAGATCCTGGAGTACGGCGAGGAACTGCCGGCGTGGCCGGTCGACGGCACCACCGGCTACGACGCGCTGGGCGCCGTCGGCGGGCTCTTCGTCGACGGCGACGCCGAGGCCGACTTCACCGCCCTGGACACCCGCCTCGCCGGCCGGGCCACCTCGTGGGCCGACCTCACCCACGACACGAAACTCGGCGCCGCCACCCGACTGCTGGCCGCCGAGCTGAACCGGCTGGCCGCGCTGGCCCCCGACGTCGAGCCCGACGCGGCCCGCGCGGCCCTGGCCGAACTCGCCGCCGCCTTCGCCGTCTACCGGGGCTACCCGCCCGACGGGGCCCGGCACCTGGCCAACGCCCGCGCCGAGGCCGGACGCCGCCGCACCGACCTGACCGGCGTGCTGGACGAGATCACCAGCCGGCTCCGCGACCCCGACGACGAACTGGCCCGCCGCTTCCCGCAGTTCACCGGCGCGGTGATGGCCAAGGGTGTCGAGGACACCGCCTACTACCGGTGGAGCCGGTTCATCGCGCTCAACGAGGTCGGCGGCAGCCCCACCCACTTCGGTACCCTGCCCGGCCGGTTCCACCGCTTCGCCGCCGCCCGCCACGAGCGCTGGCCGGCGAGCATGACCACCCTGTCGACCCACGACACGAAACGGGGCGAGGACGTCCGCGCCCGCCTCGCCGTCCTCGCCGAACTGCCGCAGCGCTGGGCCGAGACGGTCACCCGCTGGATGGCCGCGGTGCCGCTGCCCGACGCCGCCCTGGCGCACCTGTTGTGGCAGACCGCCGTCGGTGCCTGGCCCATCGAGCGCGAGCGCCTGCACGCGTACGCGGAGAAGGCCGCCCGGGAGGCGGCGGCCTCGACCAGCTGGACGGACCCCGAACCGGACTTCGAACGGGCCATGCACGCCCTGGTCGACGCCATGTACGACGACCCGGCCGTCGCCTCGGAACTGGCCGCCGTGGCCGCCGAGATCACCCCGCCCGGCTGGTCGAACTCGCTCGGGCAGAAACTCGTGCAACTGGCCATGCCCGGGGTGCCCGACACCTACCAGGGCACCGAGCTGTGGGACAACTCCCTGGTCGACCCGGACAACCGCCGTCCGGTCGATTTCGCCGTACGCCGGGAACTGCTGGCCCGGCTCGACGCCGGCTGGCAGCCGGCGGTGGACGAGACCGGCGCGGCGAAGCTGCTCGTGGTGTCACGGACCCTGCGGGCGCGTCGCGACCACCCGGAACTGTTCGGCGACTACCAGCCGCTCATCGTGCACGGTCCGGCGGCCCGGCACGCCGTGGCCTTCGACCGGGGCGGCGCGGTCGCCGTGGCCACCCGGCTGCCGCTGCGCCTGGCGGCGGCCGGCGGCTGGCGGGACAGTAGCCTGTCACTACCCGTTGAAGAGATGTCGTGCCTGTTCACCGGTCGGGTCTACAGTGGCTCTCAGGTCCGCCTGGCCGACCTGTTGACCACCTATCCCGTCGCGCTGCTGGTGCCCACCACCTGACCCGGGAGGCTGCGTCATGACCGAGTTCACCGTCTGGGCACCCGAGGCGGAACGGGTACGGCTGCACCTGCCCGGTGCCACCGACCACGAGATGCGGGCCGGCCGGGACGGCTGGTGGCGGGTCGACGTACCCGACGCCGGCACCGACTACGCGTTCCTGCTCGACGACGACGACCAGCCGCTGCCCGACCCCCGGTCGGCGTGGCAGCCGTCCGGCGTGCACGGGCCCAGCCGGATCTACGACCACGCGGCGTTCGGATGGACCGACGACGGTTGGACCGGCCGGCAGCTGCCCGGCAGCATCCTGTACGAACTGCACGTCGGCACCTTCACCCCGGAGGGCACCTTCGACGCCGCCATCGGCAAACTCGACCACCTGGTCGACCTGGGCGTGGACCTGATCGAGCTGCTGCCGGTGAACGCCTTCAACGGGGAACACAACTGGGGTTACGACGGCGTCTGCTGGTACGCCCCGCACGAACCCTACGGCGGACCGGACGGCCTGAAACGTTTCGTGGACGCCGCCCACGCCAAGGGGTTGGGGGTGATCCTCGACGTCGTCTACAACCATTTCGGGCCCTCCGGGGCCTACGCGCCGAAGTTCGCGCCCTATGTGGGGGAGCGGCACACCCCCTGGGGGCAGGCCGTCAATTTGGACGGGCCGCACTCCGACGGGGTACGCCGCTTCATCATCGACAGCGTGCTCATGTGGCTGCGCGACTACCACGTCGACGGGCTGCGCCTGGACGCCGTGCACGCCATGCCCGACACCCGCGCCGTGCACCTTCTCGAAGAGATCGCCGTCGAGGTCGAGTCGCTCTCGACGCATCTGGGCCGCCCGCTGTCCCTGATCGCCGAGTCCGACCTCAACGACCCCCGACTCATCACCCCCCGGGAGGCCGGCGGCCACGGCCTGCACGCCCAGTGGAACGACGACGCCCACCATGCCCTGCACACCCTGCTCACCGGGGAACGGCAGGGCTACTACGGTGACTTCGGCACCATGGAGTGCCTGGTGGAGGTGCTCACCGGCGGCTTCTTCCACACCGGCACCTGGTCCAGCTTCCGCAGCCGCCAACACGGCCGCCCGGTCGACCAGCGCACGCCCGGCCACCGCTTCGTCGCCTACCTCCAGAACCACGACCAGATCGGCAACCGTGCGGTCGGTGACCGCCTCTCCGCTTCACTGTCACCCGCGCTGTCGCGGGTGGGAGCGGTGCTGCTGCTGACGGCACCGTTCACGCCGATGCTGTTCATGGGCGAGGAGTGGGCCGCCTCGACGCCCTGGCAGTACTTCACGTCCCACCCGGAGCCGGAGTTGGCCACCGCCGTGGTCACCGGCCGTCGCAGCGAGTTCGCCGCGCACGGCTGGCCACCCGGCGACGTGCCGGACCCGCAGGACCCGCAGACGTTCCTGCGCTCCCGGCTCGACTGGGCCGAACTGGACAAACCCGAACACCGCGAGATGTACGACTTCTACCGCCGCCTGATCGCGTTGCGCAAGTCCCGCCCGGACCTGTCGGATCCGCACCTGTTCGCGGTCGACGTACGCCACGGTGACCAGTTCCTGGTGATGCGTCGAGGTGGCTGCCTGGTCGCGGCGAACCTGGCCGGCAAACCGCAACGGGTCACCCTGCCCGGGGTTGCCCGCCGAGTCCTGCTGGCCACCGGCGACGGCGTCACCGTGCAACGCGACCGCATCGAACTACCGGCGGAAACAGCAGCCATCGTGGCCTTGTGACTAAAGATCAAGGCGAGACCTTCCGGGCGTTGTCTACCTGTGCCCGACTGCCGCCGTCACTACGCACCAACAATTGCGCATGTCGATAATCTTGCTGACGGCGGTCAAGTGAATACCCTGTCGAATATTTTGACACTTGTCTTCGGTCTCCCGGGGATTGCGGTGACGTGCCAGATGTGTGATAGCGACTCGCAATAGCCATCATGTTGTTTGCCGACGCCGTCGGCCGGTGTCGACGTACCCGACGGGCTTGATGGGGTACGGGCGGCGCTTGCCCCGGTACGGGGTGTGCCAGGCGGTGTCTCCGGGGTCGGCGGGGGTGCTGCGTCGGCAGGTGGGGCACGCTTGGTTGAGCTTTCAGCATGGGCGGTATGCGCAGGTGGTGCGGGCACTGCCCGGGTTGCTGGATGCCGTGCGGATGTCATCCGCGATGGAGCACGAGGAGTTGCCGGTGCAGGCGTACCGGATCGCCTCGGCGGTGCTGGTGAAACTGTGGGGAGGCCGACCTTGGGTGGTTGGCCGCCGATCGGGCGGTGGCGGCGACGGGCGGGGACGCGGTGTTGACGGGTACGGCGGCCATCTCGATCGGGCAGGCGTTGCGGCTCGCCGGCCGGGAACGGTTGGCGCTGGCGGCCACCGTCGCCGCCGCGCAGCGACTGACCACACCTCGGCCGTCCGCAGGCGGGACAGCGCCCCCGAGTCGGCGGGCGCAGGAGTTGGCGGTGGGTGGGACGCTGCTGCTCCAAGCCGCCCTCGCCGCCGCGAGCTGCGGCGATCCTGGGCAGGCCGAGGCGCTGCTCGGCCGGGCCGCCGACCTCGCGGACCAGTTCGAGGTCGCAGAAGACCCGCAGCGTACGAGTTTCGGGGCGGTCGCCGTCGAGTTCACACGGGTGGTGGTGGCCGTCGAGCGGGGCGACCTGGGCGAGGCGCTCGGTCGACACGAGCTGGTGTCCGGCGAGACGGGTGGCGGCAGTTGCCCGCCGAGTATCGGGGTGCCTACCTGGTGGACGCCGCGCGGGCGTACCTGCTGGGCGGTGACCTGGCCGGTGCGGGACGGATGCTGGTGGCGGCCGATGGTGTCGCACCGGCCGAGGTCCGGGCGCGGCCGTCGACACGTACCCTCCTGGCGGACGGCCTGATTGTGGCAGTGTGGGTAGCGTCGGGTCGGCGTGTCGAGTGCCTACACTGCCACGAATTCCACACGTCAGCGGCCGGCGCGTTTCCAGGCGCGGTAGAACTCCTTGTAGAGGAAGCGCTGCACCGGGGTGCCGGTGGCGGAGACCTGTTTGCCGAGCGCCCGTGCGCCGATCCATATGCCGGCGACCTTGGGCACGCCGGGCACCGACTCGGTCACCGATGCCACCCCGTTGACCAGCTCCTGCTCGACCGGTGATAGCGCCACCCGGCGTAGACCGAGCCGTTCCGCCTGCCAGAGGCGGCCGCCCAATAGCGGAAGTTCGAGTTCGAGAAGTTGTACGCGGTGCGTGTCGCTGTCGTCCGCAGCCGTCACGAGCGACTGATGGATTCCCCGGATGGCCCTGATGACGTCGAGCACCACCGTTTCCGTCGCACCCTCGGTGGAGAGGTCGAAGGTCAGCAGGAAGTCGCGCCGGACGGGATGGGCCTGATAGGACAGGCTGGTGCCGTCCGCGCGCGCCTGATACTTCAACCCACGTGCCAGGGTCGCCGCGACGTAGACCTCCTCGCCGGGCGGTGCCATCAGCCGTAGCGGGCCACGTAGCACGATCGAGGCCGCTCGTGCCCAGGTGCCGAACGGGTCGTCCTCGACCCCGTCGGAGGTGTTGATGCGATCCGTGTGATGACCGGCGACCCGCACGTTCGCCGCCTGGAAGGCGCACCAGCCGTGAATCCGCTTCGACAGCGAGTTCCGCGCATCGGGCAGGGCATCGTCGCAGGCGACAGCCTGCCCGATGAACTGACCGAGGACCTGGTTGCCGCGCCAGCTCTGCAACTCGTGCAGCGCCGCTTCCTCGGCCTCGCGTACCCGACCGGTTTCGTCATCGGTCAGTTGCAGAGGATGCAGCAGTCCCGCGCCGGCCAGCGCCCGGAGGAGATAGGGCCTGGCCCCGAAGTCGACGGCCCTGGGGCGGGCGAGTACCGGATGGGCCACCCACACCCGTTCCATGAAGATCAGCGATTGGATCAGTTCGACAAACGCTTGTCGGGCGAACGGGTCGTCGGGCCGAGTTCCGCGGTTCTGCGCAACGACGAATTCCTCCGCGCTGATGATCGACGTGACGTCTACGAGGACTTCGGTGTTTCGGTGGGGGAGTCCCGGGCTAGCTCCACGAACCACTTGACGGCCTCCGGGCGACCCATCACGGTGCTGGCGAAAGTCGGCTCTGGCTGGGCGAGCGTTTCCATGGGCACCGGCAAATGCCGTTTCCCATTCACGTCTGTGGACATTAGTACTCCAGCCGGGGATGTTGACCTCGGCTGAGCTGCGGGCCAGTACCGATGCGGAGACGAAGGCAGCCACCGTCGATCATGGACGGTTGTGTGGACTGACCATGACGCAGCGGTGGCTGCCGGATACAGGGTAGACGCCCAACGGTGGCGGGTGTTGTTCGACGACCTGATGTTGACGGTCGGGCAGCGTTTCCGCAGGCCGGAGCCGCGTCGGCGAGTGCGGGACTTCGTGCGGGGTCTGTTGGCGCCGCTGCCGCGGAAGAACTGCTGGACGATCGCCGAGCATGCCGGAGACGCGAACCCGGACGGGATGCAGGACCTGCTGACCCGGGTGACGTGGGACGACGGCGCGGTTCGTGCCGATGTCCGCGCGTTCGTCGGCGAGCATCTCTGTCAGCTCGCCGTGCACCTCGTCTACGCCACCGAGGGTGGTCACGCGATGCTCGACGCGGCCCTCTACCTGCCCAAGTCGTGGTGCGACGACCCCGAACGCCGGGCTGAGGCCGGCGTTCCCGAACGGGTGCGGTTCGCCACGAAGCCGCAGCTGGCGTCCCGGATGATCGACGAGGCGGTCGCCGCCGAGCTGCCGTGTCGGTGGGTGGCCGGCGACGAGGCCTACGGCAACGACCCTCGCCTGGCCGCCCGACTGCGTCACCTCAGACTCGGTTACGTCCTGGCCGTGGCCTGCTCGCATCAGGTCACCACCGGCTCGGGCGTCTACCGCGTCGACGCGCTCGCCGCCGGTCTTCCCGCCACCGCCTGGCAGCGAAGGTCCGCCGGTCGAGGCGCAAAAGGCTATCGCTATTACGACTGGTCCTTCACCGCCCTGCCGCAGTCCATCGACGCCCACGGCGGGCACCACTGGCTACTGATCCGCCGCAACCGCCGCACCGGTGAACTGGCCTTCTACCGCTGCTGGTCACCCGAGGTCGTCCCGCTACGCACCCTCGTCCTGGTGGCCGGGCGCCGCTGGAAGATCGAAGAGTCGTTCCAAGCCGCGAAGACCGGCCTCGGCCTGGACCAGCACCAACACCGCCTCTGGACCTCCTGGCACCGCTGGACCACCCTGACGATCCTCGCCCACGCGTTCCTGGCCACCGCGACCGCCGGCCACCGCCACCAGCCGACCGGGCTGATCCCGATGACCGTCAACGAGCTACGCCACCTGTTCAACATCCTGATCATCGAACCCACCCGACGCCACACCGACCCGCTGCTCTGGTCGATCCGCCGACGGCGCCACCAAGCGCGAGCCATGACCAGCCACTACGCCCGACAAGCCCTCATCGAGCCGTGATCACAATCCCCGGCTGGAGTATTAGACCGACGATCTCACCGAGGCACAAGCCCGCCAAGCCGTCCCAGACCTTCTGCCGAGGGCGGTAGAAGAGATCGAAACGAGGTGCGTCCGTCGCGAAGGCGGTGATGTCCAGAGCGGTACGCAGCATGTCGAGGGTCTGTGACGTGGTACGCGTCTTCAGGGCGTAGCCCGCCTCGGCCATCCCGGTCTCGTGCGGCGGGGCTTCCGATCGGGCGCTGCGGGTCAGGGATGCGACACGAACCGGTGCGCGGTGGTACGTCGCAGGTCTGCCGTTGACTGTGATCGTCCGGTCGGCCCGGCTGGCGACCACCACGACCGGGCTGCCGCCGTCGCCCAGTTCAGGCGCGACGATGAGGGCGGCCACCGGCTCGCGTCGTTCCAGTAGGCAGACCACCGAGCAGAACTCGGTGCTGCGCGGATTGACGAACTCGGCCGTGCCGTCGATCGGGTCGATCACCCAGATCCGTTCGGGCTCCTCGTCGTGACCGGGCCGCCAGGAGCCACTGCCCGACTCCTCGGCCAGCACGCGAGCATCCGGGTCCACCGCCCGGATGTTGCTGATCACCATGTCCTCGACCGCGAGGTCGGCCTCGGTGAGCAGGGTGTGATCGACCTTCTCCCGCACGTCAAGCTCCGCTAGCCGGGATCGGTACGCGGCAAGGACGCCCGACAGTTCCGTCGTCAGGTCGGACCACAAAGGGTCAAGATTCATCGACTCGGCACTCCTCGCGACCGGTTCCGGCACCGCCCTCGATCGATGTGCCCATCATTCCACGCTGGTGTTCGTCGGCCGAGTCTGTCGGCTCGCCACGACCGCGTCGGCCGGCCCGGTCGTGATGCCCACGAGGTCTGCCGCAGCGGCAAGCGGCAAGCGCGTGATCGAGTCAGGGCGGGCGGGGTGGGGGACGGCAAACGATTGCAGGACGCTGGGCTCGGCTGGCAAGATGACCGTCTATGTGGTGCCCGGGAGCGGCAGCGATGGTCACCCGAGCCGAGGGCAACGGCCGGGAGCGGAATTCCTGATCGACTTGTAGCTGGATACGACGAATGGCGGCTGGTCCGCTGCCGCCACTCGGGCTGGCCCGCCGTGCCCAGCTGCGCGAGGTGCCGCCACTGCGACGCGGTGGCGGTAGAGAGGAAGCCCGATGCGGCTTGCCCATCCTGACAACATCCCACCGTCCCGCCGCCGGGGAGCCGTCGCGATCACCGTGCTCGCGGCGGCAACTTCGCTGGTCACCGTGGCGGGAATCCTGACCGCGCCACCGTCGCTGGCCGCGACACCCGACATCACCGTCAACACCTCGTCGAGCTATCAGACGATCGACGGGTTCGGCGCCGCGACTCCGATCTTCGGGGGTTCCGGTGACCCGTGGACGACGAGCGAAACCCAGACCCTCGTCGGTACGGGGCCGGGACAGCTCGGCCTGTCGATCGTACGGACCGTGGTGTCGCCCGTGACGAGCGAATGGGGTCTGTACGCGGCCAGCCTGCAAACGGCGAAGTCCTACGGATCCGACGTCAAGATCCTCGCCTCGCCGTGGACGGCACCGGCCCACTTCAAGACGAACAACAGCAGGGTCAACGGCGGCAAGCTGAGGACCGACTATTACGACGACTATGCGGAGCATCTGAACAGCTACGTGCAGTTCATGAAGGGTCGGGGTGTCACCGTCGACGTCACGTCGGTCCAGAACGAGCCGGACTGGCACCCCGACTACGACTCGATGGACTGGACCGGCGCCGAGATGCGGAACTTCGTCCGTGACCACGGTGCCAGGGTCAGGGACACCAGTCTGATGGTCGGTGAATCCCTGCGGTTCGCACGGCAGTACTCCGACCCCACCCTGCAGGATGCCGCCGCGCGCAACAACATCGGTTACGTCGGCGGCCACCTCTACGACGCCGAGAACAGCGGAAATCTTTCCCCGTACCCGCTCGCCGCCCAGTACGGCAAGAACCAGTGGATGACCGAGTGGAATCTGCACGCGGCCGACGGCAGCGGTTCGACCATCTGGGGAGACCCGGGCAACACGGCGGTCTGGAACGAGACCCTCGACGACATCATGCGGACGGTGCACCGGTCGATGGAGGCGAACTGGAGCGCCTACATCTGGTGGTACGGCCGCCGCTTCTACTCCTTCATCGGTGACGGCGACGCGCAGTGGGGTACCACGAAGGGCGCCGTCCTCAGGCGCGGCCACGCCTTCTCCCAGTACGCCAAGTACGTCCGTCCCGGCGACCGCCGAGTGGGTGTGTCGAAGAGCTCGCGGGCTTCCGGGCTGGAGGTCACCGCCTACCGTGGCCGGGGCAAGGTGGTGCTGGTGCTGCTCAACCGGTCGAACAACGCGGTCAACGACGCCGTCGTCCAGGTGCCGCAGAACATCTCGGCGGCCGAATACACCGTCACCTCCCGAACCTCGGGCGCCCAGCCGCAGGCGGTGAACGTCAGCGGGGGCCAGGCGACGGTGAATGTCCCCGCCCGGAGCATCTCCACGATCGTCCTCACCGAGGGGTCCGCCTCACCGACACCGACGGTCACCCCGACGCCGACGCCAACGGTCAGCCCGACCCCGACCCCAACTCCGACTCCGACCACCGAACCGCCCACGGGGACGTGTCGGGTGACCAACGCGGTCAACGCGTGGAACAACGGTCTGGTGGACAACATCACCATCACCAACACCGGCACGAGCCCCGTCAACGGCTGGTCGCTGCGATTCACCCTCGCTCCCGGGCAGACGATCACCTCCGGCTGGGGTGCCACCTACTCACCAACCAGCGGTCAGGTGACCGCGACGAACGTCAGCTACAACCCCTCCATACCGCCAGGAGCCTCCGTCACCATCGGCTTCCAGGCCACGCACAGCGGCAATGCCGCCCCACCCACCGGCTTCACCCTCAACGGCACCGCCTGCGGCTGAGTAGCCCGTCCGCACCGGAAGCGGTGCACGTCGGCCCCGCCTGGCGTGCACCGCCCCACGGTTGGTCGCCACGGGTGTCCAACCCCGTCAGCGGCGCGTCGCGAAGACCACGCCGGTAAGGCAGAGCGCGCCGCCGAGCAGGGCCAGCGGTGCCGGCACCTCGCCCAGCAGCGTCCAGGACAGCAGGACGGTGACCGGCGGGACCAGGTAGGTGGCGGCGCTGGTGCGCCCGGCCGTCCAGTGGGACAGCACGTAACCCCAGGTGAGAAAGCCGATCGCGGTCGGAAACACCCCCAGGAACAGCACGCCCGTGGTGGCCGCCAGCGGGGCTGCGGCGAGTTCGGCCAGCAGGGTGGGGGCGAACGGCAACAGGGCCGCCGTCCCGGCCAGCGCGCCGAGCCAGGTCATCGTCGGTGCGGCCATCCGCGCCAGGAGGCGTTTCTGGAGCAGTACGCCGAAGGCGTACAGCAGGGCGGAGAGCACCGCCAGCGCGACGCCGACCTTGTCGACGTGCCCGGTGAAGCCGCCGGCCGCGATCAGGGCCACGCCCACGAAGGCGACCGCCACCCCGACACCGAGCCGGAGGGTGAGCCGCTCGCCCAGGACGAGGACCGCGGCCACCGCGACCAGAATGGGCGCGACCGCCACCAGCAGGGCCGCCGTGCCGGCGTCGACCAGCCGCTCGGCGGCGTTGAGCGCCACGTTGTACCCACCGAACCAGGCCACGCCCCAGAGCACGACGAGTCCCAGCGTGCCACCACGGGGCAGGGCGTTCCGAGTCGTTCGGGTGCGCCGCAGGCGGGCGGTGACCGCGACGAACACGCTCAGCGCGACGGACGCCGCCACCATGCGGCCCAGCGCCATGGCGCCGGGGGAGTAGTCGTGCCCGGCGAAGCGGATGGCCACGAACGCCGAGGCCCACAGCAGCACCGTGGTCCCGGCGGCGGCGACGATCGGCCATGACCGGGGCCGGTCCTCCGGCCAGGTGTACGCGGGCACGGCTCGGATCGAGGCGGCGGGCTCGGTCATCGGCGGGCTGTTCATGAGGAGATTCTCGGCCGCCCAATGATTCAGCACCAGCGACTGTTCCTTCACAACGATTAAGCCGCGCTTTATCGTTGAGTGGTGCTTGACGTTCACCGCCTC
Source organism: Verrucosispora sp. WMMD573 (assembly GCF_027497175.1). Taxonomy (NCBI): domain Bacteria; kingdom Bacillati; phylum Actinomycetota; class Actinomycetes; order Micromonosporales; family Micromonosporaceae; genus Micromonospora; species Verrucosispora sp. WMMD573. The sequence continues at coordinate 4,280,620 of NZ_CP114901.1, forward strand.
CGGGTCTTCCGTTCCGTCGTGGCGTCCGGGTCGGTCCAGGCCGCCGCCACCAACCTGGGCTACACCCCCTCCGCCGTCAGTCAGCACCTCACCGCACTGCAACGCGAGACGGGTCTCACTCTCCTCGCCAAGGCAGGGCGAGGGTTGCGGCCCACGGCCGCCGGGCACGCCCTCGCCGCCGAAGCCGATCGGGTGCTCGCCCGGGTCGGTGCGGCCGAATCGCTTATCGCGGACCTGCGCTCCGGCCGGACCGGCACCCTGTCCATCGCGTACTTCGCGTCGGTTGGCGCGGCGTGGATGCCGCACGTGGTGCGGTCCATTCTCACCGAACTCCCCGGCGTGCGGCTCGACCTGCAACTACGCGAACACATCCCGGACAGCCGGGAGGAGCGCGCCGACGTGCAGGTGGTTGTGGCGGGCACCGGCTTCGACCCTGGTTCGGGCTTCACCGCCCACCACCTCCTCGACGACCCGTACGTCGCCGTGGTGCCGGCCGGGCACCGCCTCGCCGACCGGCCGGAGACGGACCTCGCCGACCTCGCCGACGAGCGTTGGGTCGACAACGACTTCGCCCGCGGCTGGTGCCGCGCCCACCTCCTGGAGGCCTGCACCGCCGCCGGGTTCCGCCCGGCCTTCCGGGTCGAGGCGCACGACTACCGGACGGCACTCGCCTTCGTTGCCGCCGGCATCGGCCTCACGGTGCTGCCCGCGCTCGGCGCGGCACACCTGCCCGAGGGCGTGACCTGTGTGCGGCTGCTCCGCCCGACGCCGACCCGGTCGATCCACGTGGTGGTGCACGACGCGGTCGAGCACACCCCGGCGGCCCGGCTGGCGGTCTCCGCGCTGCGACACGCCGCCCACTCGGCCCCCATCCCGGTCACCCCGTGACGGTCCGTGGGTCAGATCGGATCCAGGGCTCCGCGTGCGACACCGCCGACGTTCCTAGCGGTGCAGTTGCCGCTTCCAGTCGGCGGGCACCCGCTCGGCCGGAGCAGGAACGCCCTGCTCCGGCGGACGGCTGACGGGCGGCACGAGCGACGGTCCCTGGTCATAGAGGACCTGCTCGTCGTAGTCCCAGAACCACTCCTCGCCCGGCTCGAAGCTACGGACGAACCGGTGCCCGGTCGCGGCATGGTGGGCGCTGGCGTGCTGGCTGGGCGAGGAGTCACAGCATCCGACGTGACCGCACTGGCCGCACCGCCGCAGATGGAACCACCAGCCCGGCGGGTCGGCCGCCATGCAGTCGGCGCAGCCCGGGCCGCTCGGCGGCACCTCGGGGTCGATGCCTTCCATGGCGTGTCCTCTCCGTCAGGCGGTCCGCCCGGCGGCGGGCAACCGCGCGCCGGCAGCCGGCAACTCTACCCCCGGCCGGGCGGGTCATACCCTGGTTCCCCGCCGCACGGTCCCCGGTCGGGCGGCTCACCCGGGTCGGGTTCGCTGCCACTCATCGCCGGTGATCGCGTACTCGACCTCGCCCTGTTCCGTCCCGGGCAGCGGGTCGTCCCAGGACGGGAAGAAGGTGCGGATGTGGCGTAGGCCGACGGCCTCCATCACCCGGCGGGATCCGGTGTTCACGGTCATGGTCTGCGCGATGACCCGACGCTGGCCGACAGTCTCGAAGGCGTGCCGCAGCAGTTCCCGGCTGGCCTCACTGGCCAGACCCTTGCCCCAGTGCCGGCGCGGCAGACGGTAGCCGAGATCGCTGACCGTCGGGTCGTCCGGCTGGTCGGGGCCGTGTGCCGGCGGAAGCATCATCAGCCCGACGAACTCGCCTTCGTCCTCGGTCGTCGGCGGCGTCGAACCGCGCGCCCCACCGTCGGTGCCAAACGCCATCCAGTAGCCCAGGCCGTTCACCTTCTCGGCCAGCGTCATCCGATTCGCGTGCGACCCGACCACCTCGTCTCTGCTGCGGGCCCGGCCGTAGAGGTAGCGCAACACTTCCGGGTCGGAGTCCAACTCGACCTCCAGGTCGAGGTGCCGGTCGGCGAGCGGGACCAGCAGCAGACGATCGGTACGCAGAATCGGTTGCGGCATCGGGCCACGATCGCACGACCCGGCACCGCACGACGCGGGATTTTCGCCTCGCCCCGAGCAGCGGCGCGGCCCGGATGCCCGTCCGACCGCTGCGCCGCCCCGCCACCCCCAGGGTGACCCAGTTGCCGGGCGAGGAAGCCCGCCGAGAACTGCCACGCCGAGACGCGGCTCATCGGCTCGACTGACCGTGCCCGCGCCACCCGACGGGAGGCTGTCGGTCGAGCCCGCCACTGGGGCAACAACCCGTGGGCCAGGCTGTCCGCCGTTGCCGCAGCGGCGACGGTGCGGGCGAAGCCGCGTCCACGCCGGCTCGGCGCGGTCAGCACGCTCGGCCGGCGAGACGCCGTGACAGGCCGGCCGGAAACACCGACCAACCGTTTGCATGACCATACGTTGTGGTGCATACTTTTCCTTGTGTCCAAGGTCCTGACCTCCCTGCCCACCGGTGAACGTGTCGGCATCGCCTTCTCCGGCGGCCTCGACACCTCCGTCGCGGTCGCGTGGATGCGCGACAAGGGCGCCATCCCGTGCGCCTACACCGCCGACATCGGCCAGTACGACGAGCCCGACATCGCCTCGGTGCCCGACCGGGCACTCAGCTACGGCGCCGAGGTCGCCCGGCTCGTCGACTGCCGTGCGGCCCTGGTGGAAGAGGGCCTGGCCGCGTTGACCTGTGGCGCCTTCCACATCCGCTCGGGCGGGCGGGCGTACTTCAACACCACGCCGCTGGGCCGCGCGGTCACCGGCACGCTGCTGGTGCGGGCGATGATCTCCGACGACGTGCAGATCTGGGGCGACGGCTCGACCTTCAAGGGCAACGACATCGAGCGGTTCTACCGCTACGGACTGCTGGCCAACCCGCAGCTGCGCATCTACAAGCCGTGGTTGGACACCGACTTCGTCAGCGACCTCGGTGGCCGCAAGGAGATGTCGGAATGGTTGCTGGCCCGGGGTCTGCCGTACCGGGACAGCACCGAGAAGGCGTACTCGACCGACGCGAACATCTGGGGTGCCACCCACGAGGCGAAGACCCTCGAACATCTCGACACCGGCATCGAGACGGTCAACCCGATCATGGGCGTCCGGTTCTGGGACCCGGCGGTGGAGATCCCCACCGAGGACGTGACGATCGGCTTCGACCAGGGCCGGCCGGTGACCATCAACGGAAAGGAGTTCGGCACCGCGGTCGACCTGGTGCTGGAGGCCAACGCCATCGGCGGCCGGCACGGGCTGGGCATGTCCGACCAGATCGAGAACCGGATCATCGAGGCCAAGAGCCGGGGCATCTACGAGGCCCCCGGCATGGCGCTGCTGCACGTGGCGTACGAGCGGCTGGTCAACGCCATCCACAACGAGGACACCCTGGCCAACTACCACAACGAGGGTCGCCGACTGGGCCGGCTGATGTACGAGGGCCGGTGGCTGGACCCGCAGGCGCTGATGCTGCGCGAGTCACTGCAACGCTGGGTCGGCACCGCCGTCACCGGCGAGGTGACGCTGCGGCTGCGCCGGGGCGAGGACTACTCCATCCTGGACACCACCGGACCGGCCTTCAGCTATCACCCGGACAAGCTGTCGATGGAGCGTACGACGGACTCGGCCTTCGGTCCGGCCGACCGCATCGGTCAGCTCACCATGCGCAACCTCGACATCGCCGACTCGCGGGCCAAACTGGAGCAGTACGCGCACCTGGGAATGGTCGGCGGCGCTCCGCAGCGGGTGGTCGGTGCCGCCCAGGCGGCCTCGACCGGGCTGATCGGCGCGATGCCGGAGGGCGGCGCGGAGGCGATCGCCTCCCGGGGCGTCCCGTCGGCCGAGGACGAGGCGCTCGACCGCGCCGCGATGGAGTTCGGCGTCGACTGAGGCGACCGGCTCGGGTCAGGCCCACCCGCCCGCCGCCGACTGTTACCCACCGCCGGCAGCGGGCGGTGTCGTCTCCGGCCTGCCGATCGGTGGCCGGTACGCTTGCCGCCTTCGGAGGTGCGGAAGGAGGTGGCGGTGCTGGCCGGCGTACGACCCTGGCAGGTGGTCGCGGTGGCGACGGCCGTCACGGTACTGGCCTGGTCCGGCTTCTGGTACCTGGCCCTGCCCCGCTTCGACGTCTGCCCTGCGGTGCATCCCGCGCCGGCCGGTTGTCGGGTCGACGCGCGGATCTCGGCCGCGTGGCTCTGGACGACGATCGTGACGGTGCTGCACGTGGCTGTCGTCGTCGCCGTCCGGGTCCGTCCGGGCGGGCAGTACCGCCGGTCGGTCGCGTTGGGAACTGTGGCGCTGGGCGTCGCGACCCTTTACGGCCTGTGGGCGGTGTGGCAGGCGGGCGGCTGACCGTCGACCACCCGACCGGCGCGTCGCCGCCTGGTGTCCGTGAGCGGTCGCGGGCAGCGCACGGCCATCTATCCGTGGCCGATCGACCGAGGTGACCTTCCCGGAAGTTCGCTCTACTTTGCGTAGCCGACCGATCGCGCCCCGTTTCGGGATGGGGGGTGGCGTCGGTCTTGTTCGCTTCCCGAGGAGGACCCGTTGAGGTATCCCACCGGCCTGTCCGCCGCCGCGTCCGTGACCGTGCTCGTCGCGTCCGCGTTGACCGTCCTGCCCGCGGTCGCCGCCTCCGCCGCCCCGGCCGCGCTCGCCTACCACGCCGTCGACCTGGGCACACTGGGCGGTGCCGCCAGCGCCGCCACCGCGACGAACGACAGTGGCGCGGTCGTCGGTTGGAGCCTGACGGCCGACGGCGCCCGGCACGCGTTCGTCTGGCGCAACGGGGTGATGACCGACCTGGGCGTGTTGCCGGGGCACCTGGAGTCCACCGCTGTCGACATCAATGAGCGCGGCGAGGTGGTCGGCACCTCGACCGGCCCTGAGCTGATCACCCGGGCCGTGCTCTGGCGAAATGGCCAGATGATCGACCTGGGGACCCTCGGCGGCGACTACAGCGAGGCGGTCGCCGTCAACGACCGAGGGCAGGTGCTCGGCCTGAGCAACCCGGCCACCGACATCCCGCACCGGGTCGTTTGGCGGGACGGTGCGATCACCGACCTGGGCCGGCAGGACTTCTACGAGCTGACCACCGGGTTCAACAACCGGGGCGACGTGGTGGGCACCTTCAACGTCCCGCCGTACGACTACCCGTGCACCTGTGTGGGTGGCCGGTTGCGGGACGGCGTCCTCACCCCTGTCGGCGACCAGGCGACGGCGATCAACAACCTCGGCGACGTGGTCGGCGTCGACGGTGGCCGGGCCTTCCGCTGGCGTGCCGGGGTGCTGGCCGACCTGGGCACGTTGGGCGGCGCGACGAGCCGGGCGACCGCCGTGAACGACCTGGGAGTGGTCCTCGGCAGCGCCGACACCGCCGCCGGTGTCCGACGGCCCGTCCTGTGGTGGGTCGGGCGCACCGTCGACCTGACCGCCCTTGGGCTGGGTGCCACGGACGTGGTCAATGACCTCGACTCCCGGAATCGCCTGGTGGGGAGCCGGGCCGGGCGCGCCACGCTTTTTCGATAGCGCGCCCGCCGAGCGACGGTGACCGGCTATGTTTCCGGCGCGGAGATGGTGATGACGAGCTTGCCGGCCGGGCGCCCGTCGGTGAAGTGGCGCAGCGCGTCCGCCGTCTCCGCGAGCGGATAGCTGCGCTCGACCGGCGGGGTGAGCGCACCGGATTCGATCAGGTCGCGCAACTCGTCGAGATCCTCTATGCGCTCCGAGGCGCTGACGGCGCGCAGCCGGTGGCCGACGACCGTCGACAACAGCGGCGCTCCGAACATCTGCCGGCCGTAGCCGCCGAGCAGCGCACCCCGGGTCCAGTCGCCACCGACCAGAGCCAGCGTCCCGTGTGGGGTGAGCGCGCGTCGTAGCAACGACAGCGGACGGTTGCCGCCGGTGTCGATGACCACGTCGTACACCGGGCCGTCCCGGTCGATCTCCTCGCGGGTGTAATTGAGCACGTCGTCGGCACCGAGGGCGCGAACGAGATCGGACTTCGTCGGGGCGCAGACGCCGGTGACCGTCGCACCGTACGCCTTGGCGATCTGCACAGCCTGGGAACCGACGCCGCCGGAAGCGCCGATGACCAGCACTCGGTGGCCGGGCCGGACCCGTCCGGTGTCGCGGACCGCGCGTAGGGCGGTCATTCCGGAGACGGGTACGGCGGCGGCCTGGGCGAAGGTCAGGTTCGTGGGCTTGTGGGCCACCCGCCGCTCGTGGGTGGCCGCGAACTCGGCGTACGATCCGCGCAGGCAGGTGCCGTACACCTCGTCGCCGGGCCGGAACCGGGTCACCCTGGTGCCGACCTCGGCCACCACGCCGGCCACGTCCCGGCCGAGGACCGGTACCCGGGGTCGGCGCAGCCCGGCGGCGAGTCGGACCAGGTAGGGGCGTCCGGCCAGGAAGATCAGCACTCCCGGGTCGACACCGGCGGCGCGGACCCGCACCAGCACCTCCCGATTCCCGACGCCGGGACGGTCGATGTCGCGGAGCCGCAGCGCGGACGGCGGGCCGTAGCGGTCGTACACGATGGCCTTCACGGTGCCTCCTCGGGGTACTGGAACACGTCGTCGAGCCGTACACCGAACACGTTGGCGATCCGGAAGGCCATCTCCAGCGAGGGGGAGTAGCGGCCCTGCTCGATGGCGATGACGGTCTGCCGCGTCACCCCGAGTCGTTCGGCCAGCTCGGCCTGGGTCATCTCGTTCCGGCCAAAACGCAGCGCCCGGATGTTGTTGGTGACGCGGGTCGGCTTCACCACTGCGGCACGCCCCTGCGGTAGACGATCACCTTCGCCAGTGAGCCGACCACCGCCGACAGCACGAAGCACAGGTAGATCACGTTGGCGATCCAGAACCAGTGCCACTGCGCCAGCGCCATGAGCATCGCCGACACCGCCCCGATCACCACGAACGCCTGCCCGACGTGGTCGCCCAACCGCCCGATCTCCCGGTCGCGGACGTCGCTGACCCGCGAGGCGCGCGGGTTCACCACGCCGATCCCGATCTCGAGGAGCATGCTGGCGGCGATGGCACCGCCAACGGTCCAGAGCAGCACGCCGGCATACGGCGTCGCGGACAGTCGCCCGTCGCCGACCCGGCTCAGGACCACGGCCACGTAGACGGCATAGCCGACCGCGCTGACCACCAGCATGATCCAGGCCCGCTTCTCCTGGTGCGTCACGACGACTCCTCGATGTAAAGAATCATTGACATCATGAGAGTAAGGCGTCTTTGACATCATGTCCAGAAAGTTTTACATCGGGTGTCGCATGGAGGCTGCCGGCGGGCGAGCGGAGCGGGGTCGCCGGGTGGTCGCGATCTGTCAGCTGGGGTCAGCGTCGGGCGGCGCGCAGCGCGTCGTGCAGCTCCCGCGCCACCTGCGCCAGCGCCGCCTCGGCCTGCGGCTGCACGGCCGCCGGCACCATCGACTCGCTCAGCGCGGCCACGGCGTACGCCTGCCCGTCGGCGTGTTCCACCACGCCGACCTCGTGCCGCAGGTTGAGCAGCGTGCCGGTCTTCGACCACCAGCGGGAGCTGTCGGAGCTGAAGTCCGGGGCGAGCCGTTGTCGTAGCAGGTTGTCACCCATCAGCTCGCGCACCCGGGCGGCCACCGTGGCCGGTATCCGCGACGGGCGCCACAGCGCGTGCAGCAGCTCGACGAAGGCCCGGGCCGAGCCGGAGGCGCCGACGGTGAAGCTGCCGTGGGTGCCGACCGACACGAAGGCCCGGCAGGCCGCCACCAGATCCACGCCGGCAGTCTATGCCGATTCGGCATCGGTACCGTCGTCGGTGTCTTCGACAGCATGGGACGGCGCTGCGAACCTGGGTGCCGGTTGCCCGGACGAGGTCCGGTAGACCGGTTGATCTAGGGAAGGACCCAGCTGTGACCAGTACCAACCGCCGTACCCGTGCCGTCGCGCTCGCGCTGACACTCGGCCTGCTCGCCGGTTGCTCCGCCGGCACCCCGTCTGCGCCGACGCCGACGCCGACAGCGTCGATCCCGACGGCGTCCGCCGCGCCGGTCACCGTCGACTTCGCCCCGCTGGAACGGGAGTTCGTCGCCCGGCTCGGCGTGTACGCGATCGACACCGGCAGCGGCAGCACCGTCACACACCGGGCCGACGAGCGTTTCGCGTACGCCTCGACCTTCAAGGCCCTCGCCGCCGGCGCGGTGCTCGCCGCGACCTCGGACGCGGAGCTGGACCGGGTCGTCAGCTACTCCCGTGACGACCTGGTCACCTACTCGCCGATCACGGAACGGCACGTCGACACCGGCCTGTCGCTGCGCGCGATCGCCGACGCGGCGGTGCGCCACAGCGACAACACCGCCGGGAACCTGCTACTCAGACAGCTCGGCGGCCCCGCCGGCTTCAAGCAGGCGCTGCGGGAGGTAGGCGACGAGGTGACCGAGCCGGTGCGCTGGGAGACCGAACTCAACGCGTACGTCCCGGGTGATCCCCGCGACACCAGTACGCCCCGCGCCCTGGCCACCACGCTGCGGGCGTACGCGGTCGACGACGCCCTCACCCCGGACGATCGTGACCTGCTGGTCGACTGGCTCAAGCGCAACACCACAGGCGACAAGACGATCCGGGCCGGCGTGCCCGAGGGCTGGGCGGTGGGTGACAAGACCGGTTCGGCCGACCACGGCACCCGAAACGACATCGCGGTCATCTGGCCGCCGGACCGGGCACCGATCGTGCTGGCGGTGCTCTCCGATCGGGCCGAGCCCGACGCCGAGCGCGACGACGCCCTGCTCGCCCGGGCCACCGAGCTCACCCTCGACGCGCTGAGCTGAGCCGGCCCTCGAAACCGGGACCGGCCACCGGGCGACGATGACGGTCGTTTCTGGTGGCCGGGCCCGGTCGGTGGCCGGGTCCGTGTGTGGCCGGTCCCGCTCGCGCCGACCGTTGGCTCGGTGGCCGGACCGGGCGACCGTCAGGGGGTCGGGACCGTGACAGGGCCGGTCAGGTCGAAGTTGGCGGTGACCGGGGTGTGCCCGATCCGCACCGGCTGTGCCTCGGACACCTGCCCGGCGTTCGGGAACCAGCGGCTGGGCACGAACGTGCAGTCGCACCGCAGCAGCACCCGCTGCCCCGGCAGCAACCGCAGCGTGTAGTCGGCGCCGACGTCGATCACGCCCACCATGTCGCCGGTGCGTGCGTGGAAGGCGATCACCTGGGAGTAGTTCGGCATCTCGTCGACGGTGATGGTTCCGCTGACCACGGTGCCCGCGACGAGCTGCTGGTTGCTGGTGACTGTCGTGCCGGACCGGACCCGTACGGTGTCGGCCTTCCTGCGGTCGGCCACCCCGCCGGACCACTGGCTGGCCAGGAAGTAGCCGGTGTAGTACAGCGGCCAGCGGTACGGGCCGAGGCCGGTGACGGTGTAGCGGCCGTCCTCATCGGTCATGGGGCCGTAGTCGCCGTACTTGGGATGCGGGACCACCGGCAGGGTCAGGACGTATCCACCGTAGACCGGGGTGCCGTCCGCCGCGCGGGTGACCCGACCGGTGACGGTGCCCGGTGGGTCGAACCGGACCGTCGGGGCGGTTACCGTCTTGCCCGGCCGCATCCGGATGGTCACCCCGCGCTCCCGCTGCCCGGTGCCGCCGTGCCGACCGACCCACTGCATGCCGTACTGCGCGTTGTCGTAGGGCTCGGCGAGCAGGTGATAGTGGCCAGGTGGCACGTTGCTGGCGAGCACGTCGCCACCGTCGACGCCGGTGCAGCCGCCGTGCCGGCCGTCCTGCGCCTCGCCCTGGAATACGACGGTGAGCTGGTCGCGGTCGACGGGGACCAGGGACACGCACCCTCGTACGGCGGCCCCGGTGGCTCGGTCGCGCAAGGTGGTTCGTACCTCGCCCGGAGTGGTGTCGACAGTGGTCCGACCGGCTTCCTCCCGGTACGACGCGACGGCGAACGTGGACGTGGACGGCGCGGCGGTGGTGGCGTGCGGGGCCGCGGACCGGGCGAGCCCTGGGCTCGCGGCGGCGGGCAGCAGGCTGACAACGAGCAGGGCGACGGTGAGTGGGATGGCGTGACGTGATGACCGCGGCATCGGCGGGATCCTCTCCACCCGGCGGACGAAATGCACTCACGGTAGCGGTTGCGACGGAATCGTCACGCGTTGTGTCGGGAGGTGGTCACGGGATCGGCCACTCGTGGACCGGGCGGTTGCTGTGCATCAGCTCCACGTAGTGCCGGACCACCTGGCGCAGGGCGTCCGGCCGGTCCAGCTGGTCGGTCGACTCCAGCCGGTGCAGCGTCGCCACCTGCCAGGTGGCGCCGTTGCGGCCGGTCAGGCAGCGTTGCTCGATGATGCCGAGCAGCCGGTCCCGCTCGTCCGGCTCGACACCCCAACGGTCCAGACCATGGTGAGCCAGCGGCAGCAGGCGGCGCAGCACCAACTCGGCGGCCGGCAGATAACCCAGACCGGGCCAGAAGACGTGGGCGTCGATGCCGTGCCGGGCGCAGGTGTTGAAGTTCTCCTCGGCGGCGCTGAACGACATCTGCGACCACAGCGGCCGGTCGGCCTCGGCGAGCGCCCGGACCAGTCCGAAGTAGAACGCCCCGTTGGCGATGGTGTCCAGCACGGTCGGCCCGGCCGGCAGGACCCGGTTCTCCACCCGCAGGTGCGGCCGGCCCCGCAGCACGTCGTAGACCGGCCGGTTCCACCGGTAGATGGTGCCGTTGTGCAGCCGTAACTCGGCGAGGGTCGGTACCCCGCCGGCGGCGAGCGTCTCGGACGGATCCTCCGGATCGCAGACCGGCAGCAGCGCCGGAAAGAAGCGCACGTTCTCCTCGAACAGGTCGAACACCGAGGTGATCCAGCGCTCGCCGAACCAGACCCGGGGGCGTACGCCCTGGGTCTTGATCTCTTCGGGGCGGGTGTCGGTGGCCTGCTGGAACAGCGGGATCCGGGTCTCCCGCCACAGCTCACGGCCGAAGAACAGCGGCGAGTTCGCGCCGAGTGCCACCTGGATCCCGGCGATGGCCTGGGCGGCGTTCCAGTAGTCGGCGAACTGGCCGGGCCCGACCTGAAGGTGGAACTGGGTGCTGGTGCACGCCGCCTCCGGCGTGATCGTGTCGGCGGTGACCGCCAGCCGCTCCACCCCGTTGATGGCGATCCGGAGATCCTCACCCCGGGCGGCGAAGATCTGCTCGTTGAGCAGCGCGTAACGGGGATTGGCCGACAGGGTGGCGGCGGTCAGGTGCTCCGGCAGTACGGTCGGCAGAATGCCGATCATCACCAGCTGCGCGCCGACGGTGCGGGCCCGCTGGTCGGCCGAGTTCAGGGCGGCGCGGACGTGCTCCTCGAACTCGGCGGTGCCGGTGCCGGCCAGCCGTCGCGGCGCGACGTTGATCTCGACGTTGAACTGGCCGAGTTCGGTCTGGAAGCTCGGGTCGGCCACCGCCCGCAACACGTCGGCGTTGCGCATCGCCGGCATCGAGTCGGCGTCGACCAGGTTGAGCTCGATCTCCAACCCGGTCATCGGCCGGTCGACGTCGAACCGGGACTCGCGCAGCATCTCGGCGAAGACGTCGAGACAGCGGCGTACCTTGTCCCGGTAGCGAGCCCGATCCTGGCGGCTGAACGTCTTTACGCCGACTTCCTCGCCCATAGGTCACCACCCTGTCACCGCTGGTACCCCAAACGTCGCACGTCCATGCCACCTGCGGAAGTCGGGACCGGTCGCGTGGTCCGTAGCATGACCGTCGTGCGTGACAAGGTGACCCGACTGTTCGTGGTGGCGGCGATCGCGGAGGCGATCTCCTGGGCTGGGCTGCTGGCCGGGATGCTGGTCAAGTACGGCCCGCCCGGCAACGAGCTGGGGGTGCAGGTCTTCGGGCCGATCCACGGCGCGCTCTTCGTCGTCTACGGGGTGCTGGTGCTGGCGGTGGCCCGGGTGCACCGGTGGAGCCTGCTGGCCACGCTAGTGGCATTGGCCTGCGCGGTGCCGCCGTTCGCCACCGTGGTCTTCGAGCGCTGGGCGCGGCGTCGGGGGATGCTCGACGTCAGCGAGCCGGCACCGCAGCCCGCTCCCGTCGGCTGAACCCGAGACGCCTGACCCCGGGACGCCTGAACCCGGTGGCCGACCCGCGCCGTCGGCCTTGCCGGGCAGCCGCCTCAGGTGACCGCCGTGCAGGCGGCCACCGTGGCGAGGACCAGCACGCCCAGCATCGCCTGGAGCAGCAGCGGAGGCCCCAGGTGCGACCACATGGTGGCCGTACGTGGCCGGAGCAGCTGCCCCGTGGTGAGGTTGACGATCCGTTCGATCTTCGGTGCCAGGTCGGGATCACCCTGGTCCCGCAGGGTCAGTTGGACGTGGTCGGCCGGATGCAGGGCGCTCTGCGGCAGATGCCCGTGCAACTCCACCTCGTATAGCCGGCCGCCGGCATCCCGCAGGCGCACCGGGGTGACCAGGTACTCGGGGCCCTTCTTCAGCTCCTTGAAGCTGCGCCGGCCCGTCCCCGAACCAGCCGAGAGCAGGGCTCGTACCAGCTTGGCCAACAGGCCCGCCACGCTGGCTGCGGCCAGCACCACCACCAGCACCGGCTGCCCCACCCGCACCTCTCGGGGGTAGCCGTCCATCAGGCGCACGATCTGCGCGGTGAGGATCCGCCCGGTGGGGTGCAGGCTGCGCCGGGAATACGATGTCGCGTCCATTCCACCACCCAGAGTCCGCTTATGCATACGGATCGTATCGATCCTCGAGGTTGAACGACGTGAATGAAAACCGGTCACGCGGTTGCCGGCAGGTGACAACCACGCTGACGCGGGTAAGCGGTGGGCCGAGCTGGAAAGGGGTCGAGCATGCAGCTGTCCTTCCTGCGCCCGCTGTACCAGCGTCCGGGTCCGTGGTGCTCGGTTTACCTGGACGCCTCCCTGGACACCGAGGACGCGCACGCGGCACTCGATCTGCGGTGGCGTGGCCTGCAACGGCAACTGGCCGAGCAGGGGGCGGACGAGCCGACGATCGCCGCCATCGAGCGGGTGGTCCGGGGACACGACCCGATGCCCGGTGACTACGGCTTGGCCGTGTTCGGTGCCCACGGACAGGTGGTGCTCTCCGAGTACCTGTCCGCCCCGCCACGACGGGATCTGGCCGCGTACGCCCCGCTGCCGCACGTGATGCCGCTGCTGGCGCAGCGCGGCGAACAGGTGGCGTGGGTGCGGGTACTGGCCGACCGCACCGGCGCCGACGCGATGTCGGTAAGCGCCGGCGGAGTGCCGCGCCGGGCACACGTCGTGGGCCGGGAGAGCTACCAGATACGTCGGGTCCAGCCCGGCGGCTGGTCCCAGTCGCGCTACCAGCGGGCCGCGATGGAGGCATGGCATCACAACGCCGGTGACGTCACCGCCGCGACCGTGGAGCTGGCCGAGCGGGTGGGTGCCGAGGTGGTGGTGGTGGCCGGCGACGTCCGCGCCACCGGCATGATCGCCGCCCAGATGCCGGATCGCTGGCAGGACCTGGTGGTACGCACCGACGCCGGTTCCCGGGCCGGCGGTGCCGACCAAACCCTGCTGGACGACCTGACCGTGCAGACCATCGCCGAGGTGGCCGACCAGCGGGTGAACGCGGCGCTCGACCGCTTCGGCACGCAGGAGGACGTCGGCGCCGGGCTGGACGCGGTGGTGGCCGCGTTGCAGCGCAACCAGGTCGACACGATGTTGATCGTCGACGACCCGTCGGCCGACGGCCAGCTCTGGATCGGCCCGGCGGCCACCGACATCGCCACCGAGCCGGATCAACTGGCCGCGGTCGCCGAACCGGAGCGGGTGCGGGCCGACGCGGCGCTGGTGCGTGCCCTGGTGGGCACCGACGCCGAGCTGACCGTCCTCGGTGCCGACGAGGCGCCCGACCTGGTGGACGGGGTGGGCGCGGTGCTGCGCTACGTCGACCCGGTCACCCCCGGACGGGGCGGTGCCTGACCCGCACGGATCTCCGCCGGCCTTGGCGCGGCGCGACGAGATCCGGCAGACCAGCAGCGTCGCTGACGCGGTGGTCGACCGGCTGCTGGCCTGGCGGATTCCGCGGGTCTTCGGCCATCCGGAGGCGGCCGTCGCGGCACTGGTCGAGGCGCTCGACGCCACCGGGGACGACCCGGAGTTCGTACCCGTGCGGAACGCGGAGTGCGCCGCGGTCATGGCGGCCGGGCACGCCCGGTTCACCGGGGGGCCGGGCGTCTGCCTGGCGGCCGGCGGGATAGCCGCCGCGGGCCTGCTCGCGGGCCTCGACGCCGCCCGGGGAGCCGGCCTGCCGGTGCTCGCCGTCGTCGCCGAGCCCGGCGTCGTCGCGTCCGAGGCCGCCCGGGTCATCCACCGACAGCTCGCCGAGGTGTGCCACCGCCTCCGGTATGTCGCCGAGCCGGCGCGGGCACCGGAGCTGGTGGACGAGGCGCTGCGCGCCGCGACGCGCGCCCGTGGCCCGGTGGGCCTGGTGGTGCCGCACTCGGTGGCGCACGGCGCGATGCGGGTAGCGGAGCCCGGCCCCGGCATCGACGTCCGGCTGGTGCTCGACGAGCTGTCCAGCCGGCTGCCCCCGAACAGCGTGGTGACCGTCGATGGCACCGGGCCGAGTGTCGGGTTCGCCAACCCGTTGGGTTCGCCGGCCGAGGTTGTCATCGGACCGGCCGGGCTGCCCGGGGGCGCGCTGCCGTACGCTCTCGCGGCGAAAGTGGCCGCGCCCGACCGGCCGATGATCGCTCTGGTCACCGACGACGGGATGCGCTCGCACGGGCTGTCCGAGCTGGTCACCATCGCGCGACGGCGCTCGACGTGGCCCGACCCGCGTCTGGTGGTGCTGGTGCGCAACACCCGGTCCGGTCATCCCCGGCACCTGGACCCGGCCGGGCCGGTCACCGACGACGTCCCGTACGCCGGCTGGGCCCGGCTGCTCGGCCTGCACGGGGTGCGCGTAGACCGGCCGGAGCTGCTCGGCCCGGCCTGGGACGAGGCCCTGACCGCCGACCGCCCGTACGTGCTGGAGGTGGTCACGCACGCCCTGACCCTCGCCTGGTGCAACCGGCAGGGATGCGACAACATCGGGGATTTTGCTGCCCCGAGCGACGGCGAGAAAGCAACATCCCCGATGTTGCTGGGCGGCAACGGTGCGATTCGCTGATTGATGCCGTCTGGTGGGGGAATGGTCTGTTTAAGCCGCATCGTGGCGGGAAGCCGGGCCGCGTGGTGAGCGATCGAGGCAAGGTGGGGCCGGTGCGCAAGGTGCGCCCCGGACTGACGGCGGCCGGGGCCGGCATGGCCGGTGACCGGGTCGTCGCGACCGGCAGCACCGCCCGGATCCTGCTCGCGGCCACCGCCCGCGCCTTGCGTGGCAGCGACTGCGCCGACCTCGGGCACGCCGGACCGGTGTCCCGTTTCGCCGGTACGCCCGAGCCGGTGCGGCGGGCGGCGGCGATCCGCTCCGCCGGCCGGATCGCCCTCACCGCCGGGCAGGCCGCCGAGGTCGACGCGGAGCGGGTCGCCCGGTGGTTCGTCGACCAGTACCCGCGGCGCCGGTATCCAGGGGTGCTGCTGGGCTCCCCGCACGGTGGCGTCGCGCATCTGGCCGTGGCGCTGGGCATGCCCTGGCTGCCCGCCGGGTTCGAGATGATCGCGCACTGGCCGCAGGGCGCGGTGGACCGGCCCCGCGCCGCCCTGGACCACGGCGCGGCGCTCGCCGGGCGGCTGCTCGCCGGCAACCCGGACCTGCATGTCCGGCAGGTGCACTGCCCGGCCAGCCGAGGCGCGTTGGCCGGGGCGACGGTGGCGCTGACCGGCCGCTGGCGGGCGCTACCGGCGGCGTACCGCGGCTTCCTGACCGACCGGCTGGCGCCCGGCGCGCCGGTGCTGGTGCTGCGGGACACCCGGACCTGGCCGGTGGTCGACGCCGCCGACGGGCACAGCTTCCAACTCGGCTGCCCGGCCAGCGGCCTGGACCCGGTGGACTTCCATCCCGACAGCCACGCGCTGCGGCAGGTGCTGCGCTCGGCCGGCGGCGACAGCGCGCACTGGGAACCGCCGGAGATCTCCGCCCCGCCGGCCGCCGCCGAACACGGCGTGGAGTCCGGTTTCGATCAGGGTGTACGGGACTGGACCTCCCGGCACGGACATCCGCTGCACCAGGTCCTGGTGCCCACGCCGGAGGCGCTCAGCGCGGCCACCGCCGACCTGTACCGGCGCTGGCTGCGGGCCGCCGGCAAGACCGGTGACCGCCTGGTGGTCGAGTGCGGGCGGCTGCTCGACCCGTGGCAGGTGCTCCGGGCCGGGCTGGTGCCGTACTGGTGCGAGAACGCCACCCGGCGCAGCGTCGAGCAGGTGGAGTGGTGGCTGGCCGGCAGCGAGTCGTTCACCTCGGTCGACGTGCTGCCGGAGCCACCCGGCGTACGCTCACCGGCGTTGGCCGGGCTGCCGCAGTGGCTGGCGGTCGCCGGCTTCGGCCGGCGGCGGCGGGCCCTGGACCGCACCTCGGCGCGCGGCTACCCGGTCACCTCGGTGCCCACCCGCAGGGCCACCGAGGTGCTCCGCGCCCAGCCCTACGACCTGCCCAATCCAGGGCCGCTGACGACCGGCGAGGCCCTGGCCGCGCTGCGCGACGGCGGGCGCCACCACGGCCTGCTGATCTGTTGAGACCGGGCTGACGAAACATCCTCGCGAACCCGTGATCCCGTGATTGAGTACCTACGGAGCGGGAACACCGCCGGCTGCGACAGGCTGATCACCTTGCGTGGCGCGGCGCCGTCGCCCGCTGGCATCCCAGTCACGTAACCCAGTCACAGGCCCGTGCGTGCCTACGCGCGTGCCCGGTGTCGGCGAATCCGGGCGGGGTCCTTCCCGAGGGAGGCGCGGATGTTCGGACAGACCACCACAAGCACACCACCACCCACCGATCGTGGGCTGGAGGATCTCGACGCCGCGGCGCTGGCGTACGCGGCGCGGATCGAAGGGCTACCGCCGGAGCGTCGCCAGGAGGCCCGTGACGACCTGGTCCGGTTCGCGTTGCCGTTCGCGGGCCGGTTGGCCCGCCGCTACCGGGGGCGTGGGGAACCGTTGGAGGATCTGGAACAGGTGGCCCGCCTGGGGCTGGTCAACGCCGTCGACCGGTACGACCCGGAACGGGGTTCCTTCACCGCGTACGCGGCAATCACCATCGTGGGTGAGATCAAGCGGCATTTCCGGGATCGCACCTGGGGTGTGCATGTGCCCCGCCGGCTACGTGACCTGATCCTGGAGGTCGGACAGGCGACGGCGGCGCTGACCAGTGAGCTGTCCCGGGCACCGACGGTGGCCGAACTGTCGAAGCGGCTGGAGACGCCGGAGGAGGAGATCCTCGCCGCGTTGGAGTCGGCGGCCGGCTACAGCCCCGCGTCGCTGAACGCGCCGGTCGGCGGGGAGAGTTCGGCGGAGTTCGGCGACCTGGTCGGCGAGTCGGACATCGCGCTGGAGTCGGTCGACGACCGGGTGACCGTCAGCGGGCTGCTGCACCGGCTGCCCTGGCGGGAGCGGCGGATCCTGGCCATGCGGTTCTACGGCAATCAGACCCAGGCCGAGATCGCGGCCCGCTTCGGCATCTCCCAGATGCACGTGTCCCGGTTGCTGTCGCGGGCGCTGACCTGGCTGCGCCAGGCGATGCTCGCCGACGCGCCGCCACCGTGGCAGAACGGGTCTGCGGAGTCCGAGCCGGCCAACCAGCCGCGCGCCGCGGCTCCGGTGCGCGGACGCTGACCGACCACCCGCGACGTCGTCGGGGCGGCACCCGGTGGGTGCCGCCCCGACCGGTACGCGTCGGTCAGTTCTGCGGGGTGTCACCGCGCCCACGCGGATGCCGCCAGCGGTCGTTGGGTTGCGGGTCGCGCTGCGCGCCCAGCGGGTTCTCCTCCGGTTCGTCGGTCTCCTCGAAGCTCGGCCGGCGTACCTGCTCCGGCTCCGGCACGTCGACCGGTCGGGCGCCGGACTGCGGCGCGGGTTGGTACGCCTCCGCCTCGCGTGCGCCGTGGGCGCCCTCGGCGGCCGGCGACTCGGGCGGGTGCGCCTCCCGGTGGATCTCGTCGCGGAACTCCTGCGGCGGCCGGGTGGTCCGCTGTGGCAGATCGCGGCCCAGATCGGAGACGAGCTCGCCGTACTTGGCGTCGAACGCGGGTCGTTCCGAACGGATCCGGGGCATCCGGTCGAAGTTGCGCAGCGGTGGCGGGCAGGTGGTGGCCCACTCCAGGGAGTTGCCGAAGCCCCAGGGGTCGTCCACGGTCACCTCGGCGCCGTAGCGCCAGGACTTCCAGGCGTTCCAGATGAAGAACAGGGTGGACGCGCCGAGCACGAAGGCGAAGATGCTGGAGATGGTGTTCAGGGTGGTGAACCCGTCGGTGGGCAGGTAGTCGGCGTACCGGCGCGGCATGCCCTCGTTGCCGAGCCAGTGGTGCACCAGGAAGGTGCCGTGGAAGCCGATGAACATGGTCCAGAAGTGCAGCTTGCCGAGCCGCTCGTCGAGCAGCCGCCCGGTCATCTTCGGCCACCAGAAGTAGAAGCCGGCGAAGAGCGCGAAGACCACCGTGCCGAAGACCACGTAGTGGAAGTGGGCGACCACGAAGTAGCTGTCGTGGGTGTGCCAGTCGGCCGGCGGGCTGGCCAGCAGCACGCCGGTCAACCCGCCGAGCAGGAAGGTCACCAGGAAGCCGATGGCGAACAGCATCGGTGTCTCGAAGGTGAGCTGTCCCTTCCACATGGTGCCGATCCAGTTGAAGAACTTCACCCCGGTCGGCACCGCGATCAGGTAGCTCAGGATGCTGAAGAACGGCAGCAGCACCTGGCCGGTGGCGAACATGTGGTGCGCCCAGACCGTCATCGACAGCACGGTGATCGCGATGGTGGCCAGCACCAGACCGGTGTAGCCGAAGATCGGCTTACGGGAGAAGACCGGGATGACCTCGGTGATGATGCCGAAGAACGGCAGCGCGATGATGTAGACCTCGGGGTGGCCGAAGAACCAGAACAGGTGCTGCCACAGCATCGGTCCGGCGGTGTCGGGGTTGAACACCTGCGCGTCGAGCAGCCGGTCGGCGCTGAGCGCCAGCAGCGCGGCGGCCAGCAGCGGGAAGACCAGGATCACCAGCACGCTGGTGAACAGCATGTTCCAGGTGAAGATCGGCATCCGGAACATGGTCATGCCCGGCGCGCGCAGGGTCAGGATCGTGGTGATCAGGTTGACCGCGCCGAGGATGGTGCCAAGCCCGGAGACCACCAGGCCGATCACCCACATGTTCGCCCCGACGCCGGGGGAGTGCTCGACGGTGCTCAGCGGCGTGTACGCGGTCCAGCCGAAGTCGGCCGAGCCGCCGGGGGTCAGGAAGCCGCCGACCACCATCAGCCCGCCGAAGAGGTAGAGCCAGTAGGCCAGCGCGTTGAGTCGGGGGAACGACACGTCCGGGGCGCCGATCTGGATCGGCACGATGTAGTTGGCGAAACCGAACGCCGCGGGGGTGGCGAACAGCAGCAGCATCACCGCGCCGTGCGAGGTGAAGAGCTGGTTGTACTGCTCCGGGGCGAGAAACTGTAGACCGGGCCGGGCCAGCTCGGCGCGGATCACCATGGCCTCGATCCCGGCCAGCACGAAGAAGCCGAACGAGGTCAGCAGGTACAGCAGGCCGATCTGCTTGTGGTCGGTGGTGGCCAGGAACCTGACCAGCTTTCCGCCCGGAAGCGGCCTGCGCAGCGGTCCGGGGTAGCCGCCGAAGCGGGCCGGGGCGAGGATCGCCGGGCCCCGGTCCTGTCCGGGTTCGGTGGTTACCCGCTTGGGCATGAGCACTCACCCTGGGTCGACGACGGATAAGGACGGGCGTGGCTACCCACCCCGTCGACCATGTAACCAGGCGAGAGCGGTAATTTCGGTCAATTCGCCGGTAGCGTGGCCCAGACGGCCTTTCCGTCGCCGGCCGGGGCACTGCCCCAGCGATCGGCCAGCTCGCGTACCAGCATCAGCCCCCGGCCGCCCTCGTCGCGCTGCCCGGCCGCGCTGGGCCGGGCCGCCGCGCTGCTGCCGTCGATCACGGCCAGGTGCAGCCAGGGCCGGCGCAGGGTCACCGTGACCTGCATCGGGGTACCCGCGTGCCGGACCACGTTGCCGACCAGCTCGCTGAGGACCACCGAGGCCGGGCCGGCCGCCTCGGGCAGGTTCCACCGGGCGCAGGCGTCGACCACCAGTTCCCGGGCCCGCCGACAGGCCGCCGCCACCGGGTCCAGGCGCAGCCGCAGCCGGGTCACGGCGGATGCGCCGGCGAACCGGCTCGCCTCGTCGCAGCTGTCCCGCATCGGCACCACCCGGCAGGCCGTGGAGCCGGTCAGCAGGGCGGCGGCTTCCGGATGTGGCGCGCAGAGCACCAGCGGCACCACCGGCCAGTCCGCGGCGCGACGCGCCACGGCGGCGAAGACGGCCACCGCCAGCCGCTCCCGCACGGTCAGCTCGGTCAGGTCGACCACCAGCGCGTCGGGCTGCCGGGCAAGACACTGCTCCAGGTGCGCGTACACCTCACGCATCGAGATCATGTCGAGGGTGCCGGCCAGGCGTACGACGGTGATCTGTGCTCCGTCGTGCACCTGGCAGGTGATCCGGCTCGCCATTTCCACCCTCGTCTCGGCGGTCTCGCAGAGACTGGCAGGTACCCGGCCCTCCACCGGGTGAAACGCCGCCGTGGGGCCGGACACGTCATGCCGCGGCTACCTGTCGTCGCGGCAGCTGGTGCTGCAACTCCGCCAGCGGGGGCCGCTCCTCCACGGCGACGTCGCTGACCACGATCTCCCGGTCCAGGTTCGGCAGCGCGTCCGAGCCGCCGCGGCGGAACTGGGTCAGCAGGGCGGTGGGCAGCATGTCCGAATTCGCCCAGCCCCGGCGCTGCAAGCGCGACCAGGCGGTGAGCATGATCTGGGCGGACATCCGGCCCAGCGCGGCGGTGTCCTGGTGCCGGTGCTTACGCTCGCCGAGATCCACCTGGGCCAGCGCGTCCAACCCGACGAGTTCGAGCAGGTCGATCAGCATGGCGGTCTCGACGCCGTAGCCGGAGACGAACGGCACCCGCGACAGCACCTCCCGGCGGCCGGCGTACTCACCGGCGAGGGGCTGCACGAACCCGGCCAGTTCCGGCCAGAACAGGTTCAGCATCGGCCGGGCCATCAGCTCCGTCACCCGGCCGCCGCCGTCGGCCTCCACCCCGCTGCTGCTGACCAGGGGCCGGTGGTAGAAGCCCTTGACGAAGTCGACCGACGGGTCGGTCAGCAACGGACCGAGCAGCCCGGTGACGAAGTGCGGCCGGAACTCGCGCAGGTCGGCGTCGACGAAGGCGACCACGTCGCCCTCCGCCGCGGCCAGGCCGGCCCAGAGGGCGTCTCCCTTGCCGGTCAGCCGGGGCAGCCCACGGGTCATCGCGTCCTGGCCGACCACCTCGGCGCCGGCGGCCCGGGCCACCGCGGCGGTGCGGTCGGTGGACCGCGAGTCGACCACGATCAGCTCGTCGACAAGCGACACCCGGTCCATCAGGTGCTCGCGGATGGTCGCCACGATCGCCCCGACAGTGGCTTCCTCGTTACGCGCCGGCAGCACCACGCTGACCCGGCTGTCACCCTTGGCCCGCAGGAGTCGTCGGGTCGGCCAGTCGGCCGCCGAGGTGGTTCGATAGGTGGCCCAGGCCTCCACCACCGGCGAGACCAGAGATTCGTTCTTGCGCACAGGCACCCCCTCGTCGGCGGGAAGACCGGGAAATGGATTTCCCAGCACCCCGCACGCTAACCGGATCGGTCCCCCAGCTTGATCACAAGCGTGCTCCGTCCACGTTCCCGGCTGATGAACCTCTGATTGCGCCTCGTCGGCCATCCCAATTTTCGCGATCCTGCACTTCTGGTCGGTTTGATGCCTGCGGTGTCCCTTATGTCGAGACGGAAAGTGCAAGATCTGTGAGGTTTCGGGGGGCGGGCGGGACGTTCAAGATCGGTCTGGTCGCGTACCGTTGCGGCTCATGGGTGTGTCGCAACGGTTGAAGACCAGGTTTCGTCGGTTCCTCCAGCGCCCGGGGACCACGGTCGATCTGGCCCCGCTGGAGAAGCTGCTGCCGGTCATCGAGGCCCGCGAGGAGGAGATCTCGGCGTTCGACGACGCCGAACTCACCGAGGCGGCGACCGCGGCGTCGAGCTACGAGGAGATCTGTGCGCTCGGCCGCGAGGCGGCCCGCCGCGGCATCGACCAGCGTCCGTACGATGTCCAGCTGCTGGGCGCCATGTCGCTGCTCTCCGGCAAGGTCGCCGAGATGGCCACCGGTGAGGGTAAGACGCTCACCGCGGCGATCGCCGCGTACGGGCACGTCCGGCTGGGCAACGGGCCGGTGCACGTGCTGACCGTCAACGACTACCTGGCCCGCCGCGACGCCCAGTGGATGGAGCCGATCTACACCCTGCTCGGGCTCACCGTCGGCTGGGTCAACGAGGCGTCCACCCCGATCGAGCGGCGGGCCGCGTACGCCTGCGACGTCACCTACGTCTCGGTGAGCGAGGCCGGCTTCGACTTTCTCCGCGACCAGCTCGTCACCGACATCGAGGACCGGGTGCAGCGCCCGCTGCGTACCGCGATCGTCGACGAGGCCGACTCGATCCTGATCGACGAGGCCCGGGTGCCGATGGTGCTCGCCGGCTCGGTGCCCGGCGAGCAGGACCCGGTCCACGCCGCCGCGGCGCTGGTGCGCGGTCTGCGCAAGGGCAGGCACTACACGGTGGCCGAGGACGGCCGGAGCGTCGCCTTCACCGCCACCGGTCTGGCCGCCGTCGAGGCCAAGCTCGGCATCGACCTGTACGACGAGGAGAACGTGGAGCAGCTCTCCGCGGTCAACGTGGCGCTGCACGCGCACGCCCTGCTGCACCGGGACGTGGACTACATCGTCCGGGACAACACGGTCGAGCTGATCGACGAGATGCGGGGGCGGGTCGCCCAGCGCCGCCGCTGGCCCGACGGGCTCCAGGCGGCGGTCGAGGCCAAGGAGGGGCTGGACGCCACGGCCGAGGGCGAGGTGCTGGGCACCATCGCCGTGCAGGCGTACGTCGGGCTCTACCCGGTGGTCTGCGGGATGACCGCCACCGCGGTGCTCGTCGGCGACCAGTTGCGGGAGTTCTTCGGCCTGGAGGTCGCGGTGATCCCGCCGAACACCCCGTGCGTGCGGGTCGACGAGCCGGACCGCATCTACGCCACCCGGGCGGAGAAGGAGGAGGCGCTGGTCGACGAGATCCGGCGCTGCCACGCCGACGGGCGCCCGGTGCTGGTCGGCACGCTGGACGTCAAGGAGTCCGAGCAGCTGGCGGCCGGGCTCAACGCCGCCGGGGTGCCGTGCGTGGTGCTCAACGCGAAGAACGACGACGAGGAAGCGGCGATCATCGCCGAAGCCGGCGCGTACGGCGCGGTCACCGTCTCCACCCAGATGGCCGGCCGGGGTGTGGACATCCGCCTCGGCGGCAGCGACCAGGCCGACCGGGAGCGGGTGGCCGAGCTCGGCGGTCTCTACGTCATCGGCAGTGGCCGGCACGACAGCCGCCGCGTCGACGACCAGCTGCGTGGCCGGGCCGGTCGTCAGGGTGACCCCGGTGGCTCGGTCTTCTACGTCAGCCTGGAGGACGACCTGGTCGTCCGCCACGCCGGTGACACCGTGCCGCCGTCACCCCGGATGAACGCCGACGGCCTGGTCACCGACCCGCAGGTGGACTACGCCGTCGAGCATGCCCAGCGGGTCGCGGAGGGGGTCAACCACGAGATCCACCGCAACACCTGGCGCTACAGCGTGGTCATCGAGCAGCAGCGCAAGGCCCTCGCCGAGCGGCGGGAGCGGCTGCTCACCAGCGATGTCGCGGCCCTGATGCTGCTGGACAAGATGCCGGAGAAGGCCGGCGAGATGGACGAGGACCTGCTGGCCCAGGTGGCCCGGTCGATCGCCCTCTACCACCTCGACCGGCTGTGGGCGTCGCACCTGGCCGAGCTGTCGGAGGTCCGCGAGGGCGTGCACCTGCGGGCCCTGGGACGACTCGATCCGCTCGACGAGTTCCACCGGGCCGCGGTACCGGCCTTCACCGAGCTGGTGCCGGCGATCGAGGCGCGTACGCTCGCGACCTTCGCCGAGACCGAGTTCGACGAGGACTGGGAGCCCGACGCGGCGGAACTGGTCCGCCCGAGCGCCACCTGGACGTACCTGGTGCACGACAACCCGTTCGGCTCCGAGCTGGACCGGCTGATCGCCTCGGTCGGGCGGCGGCTCAGCGGGGCCGGCTCCCGCTGAGTAGTCCGGTCCGGCCCACCCCTGCCGGCGGCACCCGTACCCTGGGAGGGGCCCCGGTATGCGCCGCTTCGACCGTTGTGGGCGCGGGTAGTAGGGCGATCGTGATGTCCAGGGCGGCTCCGGCACGGGGGGCCCAGTCGAGGAGGATACGGGTGACGACGCTGACCGGGCGTACGGGAGCCGCGGGCTCGTGAACCTGGAGACGCGTACCCCGCTGGCGGAGACGCTCGGCGTGTTGGAGACGGCTGCCCTGCTGCGGGAGTTGACCGCGGGGCTGATCGCCGTGGACGACTTCGACGCGGCGCTGTCCGCGCTGGTCCGGATCACCCGGGATGCCCTCGGCGGCATCGCCTGGTGCGGGTTCACCGCCCTGCGGGCCGGCGAGCCGGCCGGCGTGGCCGCCTCCGACTCCCGGCTCAGCGGCCTGGACGACCTGCGGTACGGTCCGGACACCCCGGCGATGGAGGCGATCCGCCGCCGGGAGATGGTCGGCGCGGAGGAACTGGACATCGAAACGCGCTGGCCGGACTGGACACCGCAGGCCCGCGAACTGGGCGTACGCGGGGTCATCTCGGCCCCCGTCGACATCGACGAGCAGGTGATCGGCGCGGTCAACCTGTACGCCGCCCAGCCCGACGCGCTGACCCCCGGCCACCAGCTGACCGCGATGCTGCTGGCCGAGCACGCCGGCCTGCTGCTGGCGGCCGTGCGCGACCGGGAGAAGCGCGCCGCGCTGATCGGACAGCAGGACAGCGCGCTGCTCAACGACGGCGTGATCGGTCAGGCGGTCGGCGTCATCATGACCCAGCGCGGCTGCCCCGCCGAGGACGCCCTCGACGTGCTGCGCAGCGCGGCATCGTCGCTGTCGATCCCGCTTCGGGAGGTGGCGGAGCGGCTCGTCAGCACGGTCTCGCGGCCCCGGGACAACTGACCGGGGCGTGTCGTTTCGCCCGGGTGGCGCCCGGGTAGCACCCTGGACTGATGGACCGAACCTAATCCAGGGGGACCACGATGCAGAGCCGGCTGCGGGTGCAGGGACACCCCATCCAACCGATGCTGGTGACCTTTCCGTACGGGCTCTTCGTCTGTGCCGTCATCTTCGACCTCGCCGACGTGGCCGGCGGCCCGGTCTTCCTCGGCGAGGTCGGCTATTGGACGGCGGTGGCCGCGCTGGTGACGGCGGCGTTGACCGCGGTGGCCGGGATGGTGGACCTGTGGGACGTACCGCCCGACCGGACTCGCCGCACGGCGATCAGCTTCAACGTCGTCAACGCCGGAATGGCCGGGCTGTTCCTGCTCTCCTGCCTGGTTCGGGCGGACGCGACGAACCGCGGTGCCACCCCGGCGCTGCTGGTCGTCGAAGTGCTCGGCCTGGCCGTCGGTGGGGTGGGCGTCCACCTCGGCGCGCGGCTGATGCGCCATTTCGACACCACCCGGCCCGAGACGACAAGCGTCGAGCTCGTGCGCGGCGTGGACGGCCCCACCGTCGAGGTCGTACGCCCGCGTCCGTAGCCGTCCGGGTGCTGCTGCGCCCGACGGTGTCGGCGGCCGACGCTGCGTCGGGGCGCGTCGGATAACGCGTTGCCGGAGCCGTCCCGGCCGGACACCCTGACACCCGTGCCGGCAGAGACGAGCTTCGAGGATCTGATCGCCGAGGGCGTCGCCGCCCCGGTCGACGGGTGGGCGTTCGACTGGCTCGCCGGGCGGGCCACCGAGGAACGCCCACCCTGGGGTTACGCGCGGCTGGTCGCGGCGCGGATGGCGCGCGCCCACGCGGCGTTGGACATCGACACCGGCGGGGGAGAGGTGCTGGCCGAGGTGCCCCACCCACCACCGCTGCTGGTCGCGACCGAGGCGTGGCCGCCGAACGTACCGGTGGCGCGGGCCAACCTGGCACCACTCGGGGCGAGCGTGGTGGCGGTGCACGCCGACGCGCCGCTGCCGTTCGGTGACGCCACCTTCGACCTGGTGGTCAGCCGGCATCCGGTACGCACCGACTGGCCCGAGGTGGCCCGGGTGCTGCGCCGGGGCGGCACGTTCCTGTCCCAGCAGATCGGCCCGGGAACCGTACGCGAACTCAGCGAGGCGATCCTCGGCCCGCTGCCGCCGCCGGCGCACCGTCATCCGGAACACGCCGTGGCCGCCGCCCAGGCGGCCGGTCTGACCGTGGTGGACCTGCGTGAGGCGACGTTGCGGACGGTCTTCCACGACGTCGGTGCGGTGGTCTGGTTCCTGCGCAAGGTGATCTGGACCGTGCCCGACTTCACCGTGGCGGCGCACCGACCCGCGCTGCGGCGTCTGCACGATCGGATCCGCGCCGAGGGTCCCTTCGTCGCCCATGCCCGCCGCTTCCTCGTCGAGGCCAGAGCATAGCCAGCGCCCGCCCAGCCGGGCCGCCGGTGCGGCAGGTGCCGCGCGGGCACCACGTGCGCCTCGGCGGCTCGGGCGAGACCTCGAACCGTGGAACCTAGGCGCGGAGGAGGGCGAGCATCTCAGGCAGGTCGAAGAATTCGGCCGTGGCCACCGCCGAGGGGTTGCCGCCCTCGGGGTCGGCGCCCGCGCCGAGCAGTGCGCGTACCGCCTCGGTGTTGCTGCGGAACACCGCCGCGGCCAGCGCCGTCTGGCCCCGGTCGTTGGCGCGGGAGTGATCGGCGCCGCGGTCGAGCAGCGCACGCACCGTCTCGGGGTGGGCGTGGTACGCCGCCAGGATCAGCAGGCTGTCACCCTTCTGGTTGGTCAGGTTGACCGGTAGCCCCGCGTCGACGTACCCGGCGAGTTCCGTGGTCGCGCCATCACGCGCCAGGTCGAACATCCGGTGCGCGAATTCCAGGGTCTCGGTGTCGAGTTCGTCGCTCACCGGTCCAGGTTAGTCGCCGCCGTCGCACCGGTCGCGACCGCCAGCCGAGCAACGTGCTGGAGTGGCGACTGGACCCCGGGTGTCCCGTCCGCGTGACGGTCGCGGTGTGGGAGCGCGAACAGCCGACGTCACGCCGGGTACGGACATCCCGTCCCGAAGGCCGCGAACGGCGTGGACCACCCCCCGTATCAGGTCAACTTGGCGACTCTGCTGTAATCATCTGGCCTCGTACGCAGAGCGAGCGGACGGCTCCGATGTGTCGGTCAATTGTCACATTCATGCAACGCAGCCGCCCCTTGACCCTCGCACGGGCGCCGGGAAGCATCGATAAGGCGGCGTCCCGGGGCCGTGGGGAATACCCGGACCAGCCAAGGAGGACCATGTCGGTCAGCCCCGCTTCGTCGCGCGCCGGATGGCATACGTCCCAACCCGCGGTGCCCGGTCGACCCCCCGGCGGCCAGCGTCGTCCCGCCAACACCGCCGCGCCAGTCCTGACGGTCACCCTGTCCATCCCGCTGGCGTGTGAGGAGTCGCTGACGCCGGCCGCGCGGCGGCTGCTCGACGCGGCGCGGGAGATGCTGGAGCGAGGCGAGGGCACCATCACCACCGTCGGTCCGGTGGTGCCGGAACGCCGTGGCGAGACCGTGCCGGCGGGTCGTGCGCCGTCGCGACAGCTCGCGCCCGCCATTCCCGCCCTGCACATCCTGGCGTCCTCCCGGTCGGTGCTGCGTGACGGCGAGCCGTTGCCGCTGACCCGGCTGGAGTTCGATCTGCTGCTGCACCTGGTCGCCAATCCCCGCCGGGTCTTCACCCGGCTCCAGTTGCTCAACGCCGTATGGGGTTACGAGCACGCCGGCGTACGCACGGTCGACGTGCACGTTCGCCGGCTACGCGGCAAGGTCGGCGTGGACGTTCCGTTGGTCACCACCGTCTACGGCGTCGGTTACCGGTTGGCCGACGACGCCCGGGTCACCCTCGACCGCGCCGGCTGACCGCGTCGCGCCGGCCTGGCCCGGCTCGCTGCGGCCCAGCGGGCACCATGGTTGGATGCGCGTACGTCCCATCTCCCCGCCGCTCCTGGTCAGCGAGCTGACCGAGCGGCTGGCCGGCGCGATGTCGACCGGACGGCTGCGGGTCGCGGTGGACGGTGCGCCGGCCGCCCGCCCCGAGCACCTGGCCGACGCCCTTGTCGATCCACTGCGCGCCCTCGGCCACCCGGCGCTGCACGTGCGGACCGAGGACTTCCTGCGCCCCGCCTCGCTGCGTCTGGAACGGGGCCGGACCAACCCGGATTCGTACTACGAGAGTTGGGTGGACGAGGCCGGTCTGCGGCGGGAGGTGCTGGACCCGGCGGGGCCGGACGGGCCCGGGAGGGTGCTGCCCTCGCTCTGGGACGCCCGGACGGACCGGGCCAGCCGGGCCGCCTACGTCGACCTGCCGCCCGGCGGGGTGGTACTGGTCAGCGGCGCGTTCCTGCTCGGCGGCGGGCTGGCCTTCGACGTCGTCGTACACCTGGAGATGTCGGCCGCCGCGCTGCGCCGGCGCACCGACACCGACCTGGTCTGGACCCTGCCGGCGTTCGACAGGTACGCCGCCGAGGTCGACCCGGCCAGCTTCGCCGACGTGGTGGTCCGGGTCGACGACCCGCGTCGCCCGGCTCTGGTGGAATCCGTCGACGGGCCGGTTTGAGTCGTCGAAAGCGAGGGTAAACGCGGGGCTCACAGCGTCCGGGTGCGATGGCTTGGGCGGTATGGCCGGGTGTGGACCGACCCGCCCGCGGAGACGACAAGGCCCAGGAAAGGCAGGCAGCGATGCTCGTCCACGACACGGTCGGCACCGGCCGATCCCAGGCGGAGACCGACCAGATCCGGCTCTCCCTGCAGGCCCGCCACGACGAGCTGACCGAGGAGTACCAGCAGGCGGTGCAGCAGAGCCAGGTGCTGCGGCTCGTCGAGGTCGGCGACACCGCCGGCGACGACCAGGCCGACAGCGGCACCAAGACCGCCGAGCGGGACACCGCACAGTCGCTGCTGCGGACCATCCTGGACCGTCGCGCCCAGTACGAGCACGCCCTGGCCCGGCTCGCCGAGGGCACCTACGGTTTCTGTGAGGGCTGCACCGCGCCGATCCCGGTCGAACGGCTGGAGATCTTCCCGTCGGCCACCACCTGCGTCACCTGCAAGCAGACGCGCGAGCGTCGGGCGGCCTGACCCGCGTTGCCGGTTGGTCCGGGATCCGGTGGACTCCACCCATGGGCGAGATCAAGGTGGGCACCGCGTCCTGGACCGACCGGACCTTGCTGGACTCCGGCTGGTATCCCCAGACCGCGGACAACCCGGAGAAACGGCTGGCCTACTACGCCCGCCAGTTTCCGCTGGTCGAGGTCGACGCCACCTACTACTCGCCGCCCGCGGAGCGTACGGCGAGGCTGTGGGCCGAGCGGACCCCGGCCGGTTTCACCTTCAACGTGAAGGCGTTCAGCCTGCTCACCGGCCACCCCACCCGGGTCACTGCGATCTACAAGGAGCTGAGACCGGAGACTAACAAGCGCAACCTCTACCCCGACGACCTGCCGCCGCAGGCGTACGAGGAAATCTGGACGCGCTTCCTCAGCGCCCTCGACCCTCTGGTCGAGGCGGGCAAGCTCGGCGCGCTGCTGTTCCAGTTCCCGCCCTGGTTCACCATCCGGCGGGACAATAAGCAGTACCTGCTTGAGGTGACACGGCGCTGCGCGCCGCTGCGCCCGGTCTTCGAGTTCCGACACGCCTCCTGGTTCGACGGCGACAACGCCACCGAGACCCTCGACTTCCTGCGTACGCACCGGCTCGCGTACGTCAGCGTGGACATGCCGCAGGGGCACCGCTCGTCCGTCCCGCCGGTGCTGGCCGCCACCTCCGACCTCGCGGTGGTGCGCTTTCACGGGCACAGCGACAAGTGGACCAGCAAGGACATTCACGAGAAGTTCGGCTACCACTACTCCGAACGGGAGCTCAAGGACTGGGCACCCAAGCTCCGCGAGCTGGCCGGCGAGACCGAACAGACGCACGTTCTCATGAACAACTGTTACCGGGACTATGCGCAGACCAACGCCCAGCAGCTCCAGGCCCTGCTCGGCGAGACCGGCTGACGTCCCCGCCACTGTGCCCGGCAGCCGGTGCAGAGCCGGGAATGCCACCGCGGCGGCCCGGCCCCGGCGCAACCCGGCTGCTGGGCACGGGCAGCAGCGGCCACTATCCGTAAGATCCCCGCGCCCGACCGCCGGCGATTCGAGTGGTGACATGCCCGGACGGTTCTCACCCGGGTGGGGTGAGGGCGGCTCACCTGGCTGCGACCGAGCATGGGGTCGAGCGGGCGACGCGCCGTTGGCGATCGTCCGCGCGGAATCGACACCACGGAGGTGACCGCGATGACCGTTCGGGTCGTACCGCATCGGCGGCGAAACGGCGTCCTGCGCACTGTCGGAGCGTCCGAGCAGCCTCGACGGGCCGCCCGGGCCGGACGCGACAGCCCGATCCGGTACCGGCGCGGCCCGGTGGGTCCGCCGCGACGTCACGACGACCGACGGTGGGAAACCGACCTACGGGGGTGGACAGATGGCTGAGCAGTTCCAGTCCGCGATCGAGTCCTCGATGGACAAGACCAACCTGATCCTGAGGGACATCGAGCAGGCGTACGGCTGGCCGAAGGAGCAACGCAACCAGTCGTACGCCGCGCTGCGTACCGTGCTGCACCTGCTGCGCGACCGGATGCCGGTGCAGGAGAGCGTGGAGTTCTCCGCGCAGCTGCCGGTAGTCGTGCGCGGCATCTACTTCGACGGCTGGCAGCCACAGGACGTGCCGATCAAGCTCAACCGGGACGACTTCCTCTACGAGGTCCGCCAGGGCTTCCCGTACGACGTGGCCGGCGGCCCGGAGCGGATCGTCCAGGTGGTGCTGGACACCCTGCGTCGGCACATCACCCAGGGCGAGTGGGAGGACGTCAAGGAGACCATGCCCACCGATCTCGCCCGGATCATGCCCTGATCCGCGGCCCGTCGTGACCCGCCCCGCGCGCCGTGGGGTGGGCCGACGTACCCAGGCCGGGGACCCCGGCCCTACCAGAGGTCGAAGTGGAACACCTCGAACGAGGTGCCGTAGCGCACGCCCAGCCGGGCACCCACCGGCCGCGCGCCACCCTCCAGGAACTCCTCGGCGTCGAAGCTGCCGTCGCCCAGCCCGGTCAGGTACGCGTCGTGGGCCAGCAGCGACGCGACCCCCCGGTCGAACGTGTCGGTGGTGTCCACACCGTGCCGGGCGCGCGGCGACGAGGCCGCCCACACCTGTCGTACCCGGCCCCAGGGCTCGACGCCGTCGGTCAGCTGCTCCGGGAAGATCCAACGGTTGCCGGCGTCCCGGACCGCGTCCAGGGTGGCCCGGCCCACCGCGATGTGGTCGGCCTGGTTGAGCACGTCAGCGCCGTCCCAGGTGGCCCGGAAGTTGTTGGTGATGACGATGTCCGGTCGGTGCCGACGGACCACCGCGGCCAGTTCCCGGCGCAGCGGCACGCCATACTCCAGCACCCCGTCGGGCAGGCCGAGGAACTCGACGGTGTCCACGCCCACCAGGGCTGCCGACTCCCGCTGCTCCTGCTCGCGTACCTCCCGGGCACGCGGCGGCGGCATCCCGTCGATGCCCGCCTCGCCGCTGGTGACCAGGCAGTAGACGATCTGCTTGCCCTGCCCGGTCCAGCGGGCGATGGCGGCGGCGGCACCGAACTCCAGGTCGTCGGGGTGGGCCACGATCGCCAGGGCGCGCTGCCATTCCTCGGTCACCGGCTCAAGTGGTTCGGTCATCGGTACCTCCGTCGGTGTGTTCGGCAATCCTGCCACCCGTGGCGTCGGCCCGCCCGCATCGGCGAACGGGTCATGCCGGATGGATCGGACGATTACGGTGGGACGAGGTGTGTGGTTAGAGAAGATCGGGAGCGGGGTACCACCCGCGGCAGGACGCACCCGACCGATGGTGGCGGGGGCGGGTCAATCCGAGGGAGCACGATGCCACTCAACGACGATGACATGCAGACCAGCAGCGGCGGCGGGGCCGAAGGTCCGGCCGACGGCGGTGCCACGCCGGGTCAGCACGACGGCGGCGCGGACGGTAGCGCCGAGGGTCCGGCCGACGGTGGTGCGACCCCCGGTCAGCACGACGGCGGCGCGGACGGTAGCGCCGAGGGTCCGGCCGACGGTGGTGCGACCCCCGGTCAGCAGGACGGCGGCGCCGACGGCGCAGCTCGGTAACGGATCGCCATGACGCATCTCGAACCGCCGGGCGGCCACGGCCGCCCGGCGGCTCCGTCTTCGGCAACCATGCCGTCCGGCCTCGACGAGCCTGCCGAACTGGTCTCGGCCACGGCCGCGTTGGCCCGCTGCGTCAGCGTGGAAGCGGCGAAGTTCGCCGCCGCGCACTGGGGACGTACTCCGTTGTTGTCCCGCGCCGCCGAACTGCCCAACCCGGCCGGCTTCACCGATCTGCTCGGCCCCGCCGACGCCGACGAACTGCTCAGCCGGCGGGGTCTGCGTACCCCCTTCCTGCGGGTCGCCAAGGACGGCCAGGTGCTGCCCGCGGCGCGGTACACCGGCGGTGGCGGTGCCGGCGCCGAGATCGACGACCAGGTCCTCGACGAGAGGATCCTCCAGCTGTACGCCGACGGCGCCACCCTGGTCCTGCAGGGTCTGCACCGCACCTGGCCGGCGTTGATCGACTTCACCCGGGACCTGAGCCTGGCCGTGGGGCAGCCGTTGCAGGTCAACGCCTACCTGACTCCGCCGGACAGCCAGGGTTTCGCCACTCACTACGACACCCACGACGTCTTCGTGTTGCAGGTCGACGGCCACAAGCACTGGCGGATTCATCCACCGGTGCTGCCCGACCCGCTTGAGCGGCAACCGTGGGGCGGCCGGGCCGACGAGGTCGCCGCGACCGCACAGGGGGCCGCCGCGCTGGACTTCGTCCTGGAACCGGGTGACGCCCTCTACCTGCCCCGGGGCTGGCTGCACAGCGCCCAGGCGCAGGAGTCCAGCTCGCTGCACCTGACCGTCGGCGTACGGGCGTTGACCCGGTACGCGTTGGTCGAGGAGTTGCTCGCGTTGGCCGCCGAGGACCAGCGGCTGCGGGCGACCCTGCCGTTCGGCACCGACGTGGCCGATCCGGACGCCATCGAACCGGAGCTGACCGAGACGGTCGAGGCGCTGCGGGAGTGGCTGCTGCGGGCCGACCCGGCCGCGGTGGCCGCCCGGCTGCGGCAGCGGGCCTGGTCGGCGTCGCGTCCGGCGCCGATCCGGCCGTTGGCGCAGGCCGCCGCGATCACCGCGCTGACCGCCGACAGCCGGGTCACCGTCCGTGCGGGCCTGCGCTGGCAGCTCGTCCCCGAGGGCGAACGGCTGGCGTTGCGCCTGTTCGACCGTACGGTCACCTTGCCCGCGCAGTGTGGACCCGCCGTCCGTGCCCTGCTCACCGGCCCGCCGATCCGAGTCGGCGACCTTCCCGGCCTGGACACCGACGCCGACCGCCTCACCCTCACCCGCCGCCTGCTCCGCGAGGCGGCCCTCACCCCCGCCTGATCGGACCGCCGCCCAGCGCGATCAAGAGGTTTGCGTTGGCCCCGCCCGGCGGGATTCCGGCGCGAACCTCTTGATCGATAAGGGCCCGCGGGCGCGTGCGTCAGGGGAGGGGAAGGGCCAGCAGGAGGAGGGTGGTGGTGAGGCCGGTGATGACGACGATGAGGACGGGGCGGGGGCTCAGCACGGCGTGGCGACGGTCGGCGATCAGACGCGCCGGGATCAGCCCCAGCACCGGGCCGAGCAGCGTCACCACCAGGGCCAGTACCGGCAGACCGACGGCCAGGTCACCGTCGTTGCGGGCAGCCAGGGCGCGGGCGACGGCGCCCAACACGTACGCCAGCACCCCACCGCCGACACCGCACAACGCCAACAGCGGATTGAGGTTGCCCGGTAGTTCGCCGGGCTGACGGGTCCGGCGCAGCAGATCGCGTACGCCCTCCAGCAACGCGACCGGATCGCCGGTCGCCTCCGGCGCGGGCATCGGCGGTGCACCGGCACGTCGTCCACCACCGCCCAGGCGGCTGTTCAGCTCCTGCCACAGCACCGCCACCTCGGCGTCCACCCGTTCCTGCGCCTCGCGCGCGGCGGCCAGCTCCCGCTCGGCCTGGTTCACCTCGTCGGCGGACTCGGCCACCGCCCGGTCCGCCGCCGCGCACTGCTGGTCGTACCAGTCCCGTGCCTCCGCGCGCTGCTCGCGCACCCGGGCGGCCAGCTCGGCGAGCCGTCGCAGCTGGGCGGTGTAGGTCTGGCTGGTGACCGGTTCGTTC
Organism: Verrucosispora sp. WMMD573; assembly: GCF_027497175.1. NCBI lineage: Bacteria > Bacillati > Actinomycetota > Actinomycetes > Micromonosporales > Micromonosporaceae > Micromonospora > Verrucosispora sp. WMMD573. Next base: position 4,315,155 of record NZ_CP114901.1, read on the forward strand.
ATCGTGCCGGCCCGTAGGGAATGATGGTCTGCCCGGTCCGGTGCACCGCCCGGTCGAAGAAGAGCCCGCGCCACGGTCGGGGGTACCAGTCCGGCCCACCACTGCCCGGGTACAACGACGGGCCCAGCTCCCCGCCGTGGGTGTCCAGCGCCACCCAGGCGCCGATCTGATCGGTGCGGGCACCGGTGCCACCCAGGTCGGCGCGCATCCGGGCCACCCCACGCCACCAGGCCAGCACGTGGGTGCGCCGCTCGGGGCCGTCGTGCAGGATCCGGCGCAGGCTCTCCAGCCCGGTGGCCCGGCCGGTACGCGCGGCGAGCGTCCCGGCCGCCGCGTCGACGGCGAACAGCAGCAGATAGTGGGGTGCTCCGGTGGCGCCGGGCGCACCCAGGGCGTCGGCCGTCTCGGCCATCAGCTCGGCCACGGTCTCCTCGTCGTACCAGGCGGCGTCGTCGGCGAGATCCTCGTACAGGGCACGGGCCGCCGGGTCGGCATCCGGATCCAGGCAGGCGATCGAGAAGCGGGCGCTGCCGGGGCGGTGCTGCCGGGCCAGCGAGCGGGCCGCCGAGTCCAGCACCGCGCACGCCTCGTCGACCCGGGTGCCCAGCACGGCCAGATTGCGGCCCGGTGCCCGGGGCAGGCGCAGCACCGCCGAGCGGGCCTGCACGTCGATGATCTCGCCGAGGATTGCGAGCGGCCCTCGGGGCGTGCCGACCTCCGGCGCCCGCAGCGCCCGGAAGTCCGGTGCGTCGGCCAGCCGGGGGACGGCGTCGCCGTCGAAGAGACGGGCGGGCGCAGCCTCCGCCGGACGCATCCGCCACAGCCGGTGCTGCAGGTCGCTCCACGTCTCCCAGTCGCTGGCCGACGGGATCCGGGCCACCTGGTTGCCCTCGGACAGGCCCGACTCGGCGTTGACCACGGCGTGGAACTTCGGCAACGACTGGGCGGCGTCGTTGCGTTCGGCGAGGATGCGCAGCGCCTTCGGCAACGCGATCCGCAGGGTGAACTGGGCCACCAGCGCGGGCCGGCCCCACAGCGCCTCGATGCCGCGTACGTCCTGTGAGGCCAGCACCAGGTGGATGCCCTGGGAGCGGCCCCGGCGGGCCAGGTCCTCCAGCAGGTCGGCCGCCTCCCGGGCGACCGCGTCCCGGCCGGCCAGCAGCATCTGGAACTCGTCGACCACCGCGACGATGCGCGGCCAGTGCCCGGTCGGATCCACCGCGCGCAGCTCGGCCAGCTTCGTGACCTCGTGTTTCTTGGCCGCGTCCGCCCGCCGGCGCAACTCCTCGGCCAGGAAGCGCAGCAGCGCCAGACCGAACTCCCGGTCGGTGTTGACGTTGATGCCGACCAGCCGCATGTGCGGCAGCCAACTCGGATCCCGCCGGCCCTGGGCGAACCGGGCGAAGGACACCCCCTCCTTGAAGTCCAACAGGTAGAACTCCAGCTCGGCGGGGGAATAGCGGGCCGCGAGGGCGCCGATCCAGGCGAAGATCAGGTTTGTCTTGCCGGTGCCCGAGGGCCCCCCGATCAACGCGTGCGGTGGATAGTCGCCGAGGGTGAGCAGCACCGGCCGGCCCTGCGGTCCCTCACCGATCGGCGCGGTCAACCCGGTCGCCGAGTCCTCCCGCCACATCTGGTCGGCCGGCGGCAGCAGGTCGGTGAACGGGGTGGGCGCGGGGCCGGCACTGACCACGGAGGCGATGTCCCGGCAGGTCTCGGTGACCAGGGCAGCCGGCGGGGGCGGGTCGAGCCGGACCGGCAGGCTACCGATCCGCGCATCGTCGGCGGTCACCGTCACCCGGGTGACCGCCGCCTGGTCGGGCACCGGCACACCCCGCACGATCAGGTGGACGCCGCAGGCCACGCCGGCACGGACTACCCGGTCGAGCTGGCCGCGCTCGTGCCGGGACAGCTCGTCGCCGCCGAGCAGCACCGCGACCCGCCACGGCTCCGGGCGGCGTCCCGTCGCGGCGGCCAGGTCGCGCAGCGACGCGTGCTCGCCGGCCAGGACGGTCTCGTTGATCCGGCGGATCTGTTCCACCAGGTCGTCAAGGAGCCGGCCCAGCCCACCCGGGCCGACGAAGGTGAGCAGCCCTGCCGGACCCAGCGGGGCGAATCCGGCCAGTCCGCCGCCGAGCCGGTCCGGGTCGTAGCCGACCAGCCGCACATTGCCCGGTGCCGCCCGGCCCAGGCTGCGCAGCAGCAGCGCGGCGACCACGGCGGAGCAGCCGTCGGCGTCCCCGTCCAGCGTCACGTGCCCGGCATCGAGCAGCGGGACCAGCGCTGGTACCGGCTCGGTGCCGGCCAGCCGGACGGTGCCGATCCGGGTCGCTCCCGGTGGTTCGGCCCGCTCTGCCGGGGTGGGACGCCAGCCCGGCCAGTCCGCCGAACCCGCGCCGGGCGCCTCCCGTGCCGCGGCCTCGGCCGCCTCCCGGGCCAGCACCGCCAACCGTGCCGCGTGCCGGGAGTCGATCTCGGCGAGGCGGCGGTCGCGTTCGGCGCCGACGCGCGCCGGCACGGCGGCGGCGGCCCGACGAACCCGCACCGCCCGATCGTGGGCGGCCGAGAGGGTGATCTGTGCCGTGGCCGACCGTTCCCGGGACGCGCCGAGCGCCTCGGCGAGCAGTTCCCGGACGCGGGTGACCAGCTGATTGCGCCGGTCAGCCATCGATCCCGCGCCTCGGCCGGGCGACGAGCCCGTCGTGGGAGGTGATCCGACCACCGGCCGCCCCGCCGTTGGTGGGCCGGTCGCCGTCGGCGGGCTCGGGCGGCAGGTCGCGGCCGAGACGGTCGAGCAGGACGCCGGTGAGCACCCCGGCGGTGACCGCCGGGTCGGCGGCGTGCGGCTGCTCGCCCTCGCCCTCGCCCCGGCGCGGCGGAGGCATCCGGCAGACCCGGCTGAGCAGGGTGTCCAGCACCGGGGCGGGCAGGCCGGGGAGCAGGTCGCGGACCCGGCCGTCCAGTTCGCGGTGCAGCCGGGCGAGGTCGTCGCCGCGCGGTGGATGACCGAGCAGCTCGCTGGCGAGGTCGCGCAGCAGCGGCGGGGCCACGGCGGCCAGCCCCAGACCGACATCGGCGTGCGCGCCACGCAGGTCGCGGTGCAGCCGGTCGCGATCACCGGCCCGGACGCCGCGCACCACCCGGTGCAGCAGCTCCCGGGAGTCGGCGATGCGTTCGTCAGGTGGCTCCGCCGGACCCTCCCGCCCGCCGGTCAGCTCGGCCACCCGCACCGACCACCAGCGACGCAGCCGCACCTCGCCGGCCGGCTCGGGCGCGGCGAGCACCGGTTCGGCCGCACCGGGCGTGTCGTGCGCCGGCCGCCGCTCGGGCTGCCCGGGGGCCGGCGGCGCGCCGTCGGGGGCCAGCCCGATCGCGGCGAGGTACGCGGTCAGCTGCTCCTGGGCCAGCCGCAACGCGTAGCCGGCGGTCTCCGCGTGCTCGGTGGCGGTGGACAGCTCCGGTACCCCCATCGGGTTGGCCGACTCCTGACGCACCCAGCGCAGCCGCTCACTGGCCAGGCCGAACTTCTCCAGCGCCTGCCCGAGCAGACCCAGCGGCAACTCCTCGGCGGCGGCGCGGACCTGCGCGCCGACCTCCTCGACGATGGACACGCCCGCCCCTACAGCGTCGAGACGTACTGCTGGGCCTGCTCGACCGCGACGAGTGTCGCGGCGAGGCACTCCTCCAGCTCCTGGCTGGCCTGGGTCAGCGACGCCTGCGCCGCCTCCACCGTGGTGTGACCGCTGCCCTCCAGCGCTCCGGCGAGGGTCTGCTGCGCCTCGGCCAGTTTCTCGCCGGCGGCCTGCACGGCGCTCTGACCGTCACCGATCTGCTGAAGTGCGACATCGATGGCTGCCTTGAGCTCGGCGACGCTCGCCACGCGGAACCTCCTGGGGGCGGGGAGGACTCCATTAGAGCCTATGCCGTTAGGGGACCGAACAACCGCCCTGTCAGTGTTCCTGCCCCGCTGACCGGTTGTCGACCGAACACGCCTCGGGTCCGATTCGTGGGACCTGTGGGCGGGCGCTCACCCACCGCCATCCCCGGTCAGCCACCGTGGTCCACGCACCTCGGCGCCGTACGCGGTGACCCGCTGGCGCAGCTCACGGTCGGCCGTCACCACCACCCGTCGCCGGTGCCCGGTGCTGGCCACCAGTTCGACCACGGCATCGTCGCCGGAGCCGGCGGCGGACACCACGCGTACTCCCTCGACGCCCGGCACGTCGCGGGCCGCACCCTCCACCACCAGCACCACCTCGACCGGGGGTGGCAGGTCCGGCGGCAGACCCCGCCCACCCAGCGGAACGAGCGTGTCGCGTAGTCGGGCGGTGGCGCCGGCCCGGTCGCGCCACCAGCCGTTCGGGCGCGAGCCCACCACGTTGGCCGCGTCCACGATCAGCAGCGGTGTCGGTTCCATCCGTTCAGCCTGCCATCCGGCGGCGGCAACGGCTGGTTGCCCCTTCGTGGCGTTTGTCCGGCCGGCGCCTGGGTAGCCCGTGCCGACCGTCTCGCCCGACCGCGGAGGACAGACATGATTGGACCCGGTGACTTCGGCTCCGACCCGTGGGACGAGTTCCTGGCGCGGTACTTCGGTCGGGGCGAGGGCGGGCGACGCCCGGCGCATCGGGTCGACATCACCCGCCTGATGACCGCGGACGCGCGGGAGATGCTGGCCGACGCGGCGCGCCGGGCCGCGCAGAAGCAGAGCAACGACCTGGACACCGACCACCTGCTGTGGGCGGCGCTGCAACGCGAGCCGCTGCGTGACCTGGTCCGGCGGGCGGGCGCGGACCCGGACACCCTGGTCAACGCCCTGGGTGGCCGCGGCGACGGCGCCCCGCACGGTGAGGTGCCGCCGAACCTGTCGTTGACCCCGGCGGCCAAGCGGGCGCTGCTCGACGCGCACCAGTTGTCCCGGGCGATGGGCGCCAACTACATCGGGCCCGAACACATCCTGATGGCCCTGCCGTTGAATCCCGAGTCGCCCGCTGGCCGGATGCTCGCCGCCGGGCGTATACAGCCGGAGTCGTTGCAGGCCGCCAACGCCGAACGCGGTCCGGCCGGCGGCCCGCGACCGGACCGGGGCACACCGACGCTCGACCAGTACGGCCAGGACCTCACCGACCTGGCCCGCAACGACCAGATCGACCCGGTGATCGGGCGTGCCGACGAGATCGAGCAGGCGGTGGAGATCCTGTCCCGGCGTACCAAGAACAACCCGGTGCTGATCGGCGAGGCCGGCGTCGGCAAGACCGCGATCGTCGAGGGCCTGGCGGAGCGGATCTGCGACGGCGACGTGCCGCAGACGCTGCTCGGCAAGCGCGTGATCCAGCTCGACCTGGCCGGGCTGGTCGCCGGAACGCGGTATCGGGGCGACTTCGAGGAACGGCTGAAGAAGGTGATCGACGAGATCCGGGCGCACCGGGAGGAGCTGATCATCTTTCTGGACGAGATCCACACCCTGGTCGGGGCGGGCGGCGCGGGCAGCGAGGGCGGCATGGACGCATCCAACATGCTCAAGCCGGCGCTGGCCCGTGGCGAACTGCGGGTGATCGGGGCGACGACCCTGGACGAGTACCGGCGCAGCATCGAGAAGGACGCCGCGCTGGCCCGACGTTTCCAGCCGGTGTTCGTACCCGAACCCACAGTCGAGGACACCGTGGCCATCCTGCGCGGGCTGCGGGACCGCTACGAGGCACACCACCAGGTGCGCTTCACCGACGAGGCGTTGGTGACCGCCGCGGAGCTGTCCGACCGCTACATCACCGACCGTTTCCTCCCCGACAAGGCCATCGACCTGATCGACCAGGCCGGCGCCCGGGTCCGGCTGCGCACCCGGACCCCGGACGCCGACGTGCGCGACCTGGAACAACAGCTGGAGGAGGTACGGCGGGACAAGGAGCAGGCGGTCGCCGACGAACAGTACGAACGTGCCTCCGCCCTGCGCGACCGGGTCGCCGAACTGGAGAGCCAGGTGCACCGGGCCCGGGGCGACGACGGCAACGGCAGCCAGGTGCCGGAGGTGGGACCGGAGGAGATCGCCGAGGTGGTGTCCCGGGCCACCGGCATCCCGGCCAGCCAGCTCACCGAGGAGGAACGCGACCGGCTGCTGCGGCTGGAGGGTCAACTCCACGAGAAGGTCGTCGGGCAGGACGACGCGGTCACCGCGGTAGCCGAGGCGGTCCGTCGCTCCCGTACCGGCCTGGCCGACCCGAACCGGCCGATGGGCAGCTTCCTCTTCCTCGGCCCCACCGGCGTCGGCAAGACCGAGCTTGCGCGGGCGTTGGCCGAGGCGTTGTTCGGTGAGGCGGACCGGATGGTCCGGGTCGACATGAGCGAGTTCCAGGAACGGCACACGGTCAGTCGACTGGTCGGGGCGCCGCCCGGCTACGTCGGGTACGAGGAGGCCGGCCAGCTCACCGAGGCGATCCGTCGCCGCCCGTACGCGGTGGTGCTGCTCGACGAGATCGAGAAGGCCCACGCCGACGTGTTCAACGTGCTGTTGCAGGTGCTCGACGACGGGCGACTGACCGACAGCCAGGGCCGCACCGTCAACTTCAAGAACACCGTACTCATCATGACGAGCAACCTCGGCTCCGAGCTGATCACCGGCACTCAGCGCGCGGTCGGCTTCGGCGCCGGCGAGCCGGGGCAGGAGAGCGACGAGCTGCGGGAGCGGCTGATGCGCCGGTTGCAGGAGAACTTCCGCCCCGAGTTCCTCAACCGGATCGACGAGGTGATCATCTTCCGTCGGCTGGAGGCCGAGCAGCTGCGCCAGATCACGGAGCTGCTGCTGGAGGAGACCCGTCGCCGGCTGCACGCCCAGGACATCGAGGTCGACTTCACCACCGCCGGCGTCGACTGGCTCGCCGAGCACGGCTACCAGCCCGAGTTCGGTGCCCGGCCGCTGCGCCGGGTGATCCAGCGGGAGGTCGACAACCACCTGTCCCGGATGCTGCTGGAGCAGCAGATCTCACCCGGTCAGCGGGTCACCGTCGACGCCCGGGACGACCGGCTGGCCTTCGACGTTTCGGCCGGTCGGGGGCACGCCAGGGCGACGACCTCGCATCCCCGCTGACCGGAAGGGTACTGATGACCGAACCGGACGAGGCCCGCGAGGACGAGCGGACCGAGGCGATCCTGGCGCCACCGACGGCCAACCCCGCCCGGGTGCAGGTGCCGCCGGAAGGGCTGGGCGGGCAGACCGACGAGGGGCACCCGGAGGAGTCCGGGTCGCCGCCGGCAGAGGAGGGCTGATGGTACGCGAACAGCGACTCGACCCGGAGGTGGAAGTGCTCTGGGAGGACTTCCACGCCGAGGTCAACGTGCCGTCCGAACAACTGCGACAGTGGCTGCTGACCCGCGGCTCCGGCGAGAGCGCGTTCGGCCCCGACCCGGACCTGAACCTGCCGGAGCCGGGCCGGCAGATCCTCGCCGTGCTGCGGAAACGCAAGGTCGACCTGACCCCGGAGGACATCGACGTGATGCGTGACGCCATCGAGCGGATCCGCTCGCTGACCGCCGCCAAGCCCGGCCGGGGCAACGCCGACGACGAATGGCGGCACAGCCTGCTCGACCTGGGCCACGACGTGCTCGTCGAACGCTGAACCGCCACGGCCGTCCCCGGCGCCGCCGCGTCGCGTCGGGGACGGCCGTACCTGCTGGCGGCTACTCCGCTTCGAGGCTGCCGATGGCCAGCCCGGCGACGTCGGCGGCGGCCTGCCGGTCGGCGCGGGTCTGCTCCTCACGGGTGAGCAGGTTGGCGTACTCGGCCAGGTCGGCCGGGTCGGGCACCTCCGGCAACCGGCGCAGGAACGCTTCGCACTCGCGGACGGCGGCGGTGTGCGCGGCGGCGGCCCGACGAAGCAGTTCGCGGTCGTCGGCGGCGGGATAGAGGTCGGTCATACCCGCCCCTTACCCGCGCTCAGCCGGTTCGCACCCGGTGAGCCGCCACCACCGGCGCCGGTCGCCGGACGCCGAACGCCGGGTTCCGCAGCAGCCAGGCCAGATATGCCGGATGCGGCGCGAGGGCATCGGTGTATGCGACCAGGGCGGTCTCCAGCACCAGGTCGGCGGTGCGGGCCGCGGCGGAGTCCGGATGCCAGCCCAGCATCAGCCTCCACCTCAGCGGCGCCTCGACCAGCCGGCGGGTCACCAGACCGGCGACCGGCCGGAACGTGGCCTGGCACAATGCCACCGCCTCACCGGCGTCGACCAGATCGATGCAGCTGCGCACGTCGGCCTCGTACACCTTGCGGGGGGTGAACCCGGCCCGGGCGCAGGCGGCGGCGAAGCAGTCGCCGAAGCAGCCGTCCCCCGGGGCCGCCACCCACTGCTCGTGCCGCAGGTCGGCCAGGTCCACCTCGTCGCGCCCGGCCAGCGGGTGGGTCTCCGGCAGCAGCACCATGACCGGGTCGACCGCGACCTCCCGCCAGCTCAGCCCGTAGTCCGCCGACGGTGTCGAGTCACCGCACACCCCGGTCAGCGCGTAGTCCAGCCGGCCGCCGGCGACCAACTGGGCCAGCTCGTCGACCGACCAGGAGGCGTGCGTGCTGATCTGCGCCTGCGGTTGCTCGGCGGCCAGCCGGTGCACCAGCCGCCCCAGGATCGGGCTGTTCACCCCGCCGAACCGGTACCGGCGGGGGGCGTCGCCCGCGCCGGCCAACCGGGCCGCCTCGTCCTGCAGGCCCTTCATCGCCGGCAACAGCACCCGGGCCCGGGCGAGCACCAGCTCGCCGAGGGCGGTGGGTCGCGCGCCGCGCCGGTCCCGTTCGAACAGCGGTCCACCGAGGGTACGTTCGATCCGCTGGAGCTGGGCGGTCAGCGCCGGCTGGGCCAGGCCGAGCGTCGAGGCCGCCTTGGTCACGCTCCCCGTCTCCGCGATGGCGCAGACCACCCGCAGGTGGCGCAACTCCAGGTTCATAGCGTGACGGTAGGGCCACGACGCAGCTGGCGGTAGTGCCTGGACGGATCAACGACCATGAACGTGTCGTGGGTCTCTCATCGAGGTGGCGGCTCGGTCAGCTCGCCCAACTGGGTGTGCCGGCCGGCGAGGACGTCCCGAACCTTGTCCACCACACCGACCGCCGGCTCGACGATCCGGTTCCACGGCGGATTGTGCGGCACCGCCGGATGCGGGCGGGTCGGTGCCGCCTCCTCGGCGATCTCCAGTCGGTTGCCGAGCCGGATCAGCTCCTCCTCGGTGGCGGCGGCACACAGCCGCTGCATCAGCGGGTCGACCGCACGGGCGTGCGCCTCGACCAGGGCGGCGATGTCGGGCAGGGCGTCGTCGGTCAGCTCCCGCAGGGCGCGCAGCAGCTCGACGTCGCCGGTCAACACCTCGTCGACAAGTGGGTTCGCTCCCTCGACGGCATGCCGGACGGCGGGCAGCAGGTACTGCTCCTCCCCGGACAGATGCCGGGACAGGGCGGCGACCAGGACGTCGCGGCCGTGCTCCGGGTCCGGCCCGGGCTCGATCAGCCGCCGGGTCAACTGCAGCAACTGCCGGTGCTCCTCGGCGACCAGGTCGGCGATACTGCGCCCGGGCGGCTGGTAGGCGTCCCCGGGGGTGGGTGGCAGCGGCGGCAGATGGACGGACATGGTCGCCTCCTGGGCGGGCGGGCGGAGCGACGAGGTGGCTTCGACGGGCATCGGGCAGGCGCGGCAGTACCCGCAGCCGCCCGAACCGAAACTCTAGGCTGATATGAAGGCACGATGACGAGCGACGCCCACGCCGCCCTCCCCGCGCCGACCGACGAGGTCGTCGAGCTGTGCCGGGACCTGCTGCGCATCGACACCACGAACACCGGCGACAACGCCACAAGCGTCGGCGAACGCGGCGCGGCCGAGTACGTCGCGGAGAAGCTCACCGACGTCGGCATCACTCCGGTCATTCACGAGTCCGCGCCCGGCCGGGCCAACGTGGTCGCCCGGATACCCGGCGTCGACTCCAGCCGGGGCGCGTTGCTCGTGCACGGGCACCTGGACGTCGTGCCGGCCGACGCCGACGAGTGGTCGGTGCACCCGTTCTCGGGCGAGCTGCGCGACGGCTACCTGTGGGGCCGCGGTGCCATCGACATGAAGGACTTCGACGCGATGGTCCTGGCGGTCGTACGGAACTGGCAGCGTACGGGGGTGCGCCCGCCGCGGGACATCGTGCTCGCGTTCACCGCCGACGAGGAGGCGGGCAGTGAGTACGGCGCGCACTTCCTGACCACCCGGCACCGCGAACTCTTCGACGGCTGCACCGAGGGCATCGGTGAGGTCGGCGGCTTCTCGTACACGGTGGACCCGTCGCGGCGGCTCTACCTCATCGAGACCGCCCAGAAGGGCATCGACTGGCTGCGGCTGCACGCCAAGGGCCGGCCCGGGCACGGCTCGATGGTGCACGACGACAACGCGGTCACCGCGCTGGCCGAAGCCGTGGCCCGGATCGGCCGGCACCGGTTCCCGGTGGTGGTCACCGACACCGTGCGCGCCTTCCTGGAGGAGGTCTCCGAGGTTCTCGGGATCGAGCTGGACCCGGACGACCCGGAGGCCGCCATCGCCAAGCTCGGCCCGATCGCCAACATCGTCGGCGCCACCATCCGCAACACCGCGAATCCGACCCGGCTCGCCGCCGGCTACAAGGACAACGTGATCCCCGGTCGGGCCAGCGCCACCATCGACTGCCGCAGCCTGCCTGGACAGTCGGAGCTGCTGGAGCGGCAGCTGCGCGAGCTGGTCGGCCCGGACATCGCCATCGAGTACGTCCAACGGCAGCCGGCGCTGGAGACCACCTTCGACGGCGAGTTGGTCGCGGCCATGGGCGCCGCGCTGCGGGCCGAGGATCCGGGCGCCCGGCCCGTGCCGTACATGCTCTCCGGCGGCACCGACGCCAAGGCCTTCTCGCAGTTGGGCATCCGCTGCTTCGGGTTCGCGCCGTTGCGGCTGCCGGCCGACCTGAACTTCTCCGCGTTGTTCCACGGCATCGACGAGCGGGTCCCGGTGGACGGACTACAGTTCGGCGTGCGGGTTCTCGACCGGTTCCTGCGTACCTGCTAGACATCCTTGATTCTTCGTGAAGGGGACGCCTCACATGACCGACCAGCACGGTGAGCTGGACGCCGCTCTCGAGCGCGTGATCGAAGCGGCCCGCCACCACCTGGCCGCCGTCCGGGCCGCGCAGGGCCGGATCGACGACGACGACGTCTGGCAGGCGTACGTCGCGCTGAACAATGCGTCGTTCGCCTACGACGAGCAACTCATGGACGCCTTCGGCGAGGTCACCCCGTGGGACGTCGAGTCCATCGACCCGGACGAGGCCGATCAGCGTTTCGCCGGTGGCGAGGGCGTCGAGTCGACCGACCCGCACCCGCAGGTGATCTCGGTACGCCAGCGGCGTGACTACCGGGTGCCGAGCGTCGCCGCGCTGATCCGCGTCGCCGAGGCCGCCCGTCGCGAGGGCGTGCCCGGCGACGAGGAGGTGCCGCCGGTGGAGGGTGTCGGCGAGGCCGTGCTGGAGCTGCTGCAGAGCGGCGACGGGTCGCTCGGCGCGCTCGACGTGCCGGAGCTCGAACCGCTCGACGGGGTGGTGATGGTCAGCGAGGTCGGCACCCCGGTCGACCTGGAGTCGTTCGCCGACGACGACCCGGCCGGCCCGTTCCAGCCCGGCGCCGACGATCGTCTGGTCGGCCGCCTCGACGAGCATCCGTTCCTGGAACTCGACGACGAGCACGACCACGTGCACTGACGGCGCGGGTACCGTCGGTCACCGGGTCGGCCGCAACGGTCGGCCCGGTGATCGGCGCCACCGCCGCCGGTCAGTACGACAGGCCCGGCTGCGGCTGGTTGACTCGTCGGCGGCGCAGCACCACCTGCCGCGTACCGTCGCGGAACAGCCGAACCCGGGCCAGTTCCCAGCCGGAGTACTCCGCTTGAATCGCCAGCTGCGCCGCGGCGGTCAACCGATCGACGTTCGGCGGTAACCGCAGCGGCGCGTATTCGTAGTCCATGGGGCCTATGCTGCCCAGTTGGACCCCTGGAGCGCCACCCTTCACCTGGTGATGCTCAACCATCGCGTTCCGGATAGCCGACCTCCAGCGCCGAAACGTCGTCCAGCGCCGTGGTGATCTCGTCGGGCAGGGTCATCCGTTCCACCTGGAGTGCCCCGAGCAGCTGTCCCGAGGTGCGCGCGCCGAGGATCGGGGCGGTCACTCCCGGCCGATCCCGGATCCAGGCCAGCGCGACCTCCAGCGGGGAGACACCAAGGCCACTCGCGGCCGTGGCGACCGCCTCCACGATGCTGGAGCAGCGCGGCTCCAGGTAAGTGGCGACAAAACGCTCGAAATGCGGCGACACCGCCCGGGAGTCCGCCGGCCGGCCGTGCCGGTACTTGCCGGTCAGCACGCCACGACCAAGCGGGGACCAGGGCAGCACCCCCAACCCGAGTGCCTCGCAGGCGGGCAGCACCTCCCGCTCCACCCCCCGCTCCAGGAGTGAGTACTCCACCTGGGCGGCCACCACCGGTGCCCGCCCGGGCCACGCCGCCTGCCATGCCGCCGCCCGGGCGGTCTGCCAGCCGGAGAAGTTCGACACGCCGACGTAGCGGACCCGGCCACTGGCCACTGCATGATCAAGTGCCGCGAGGGTCTCCTCCAACGGGGTCTGCGGATCGTAGCCGTGCACCTGGAACAGGTCGACGTGGTCGGTGCCGAGCCGTCGCAGCGACGCGTCCAGCGTGCGCAGCAGGTGGCCTCGGGAGCCGTCCCGGCGTCGGCTGCCGCCCGGTCGGAGCCCCGCCTTCGTCGCGATCAACAATTCCTCACGGGGCACCAGGCTGCCCAGCAGCGAGCCGATCACCGACTCCGCGTCGCCGTCGCCGTACACGTCGGCGGTGTCGATCAGGTTGCCACCGGCGTCGAGGTAGCTCTTCAACTGCGCGGCCGCGTCGTCGGCGTCGGTGTCCCGGCCCCAGGTCATGGTGCCGAGCGCGAGCCGGGAAACCGCCAGCCCGCTGCGGCCGAGCGGTCGCTGCTGCATGGGTGAACCTTATTTCGAACCAGGGCCGGACGGATATCCTCGCTCCCGTCGAGTCTGCCCGCGAATCGGGGTGAGCCGGTGATCGTCCCGCCCACCGACACCGCGTAACCTGATGCGACTGCGGATGGGGGAGGACTCTGTGCGACTCGGGCTAAGCCTCGGATACCAGACAGCGTGGAGCACGCCGGCCGATCACCTGGCCCTGGCTCAGGAGGCGGACCGGCTCGGCTACTCGGTGGTGTGGGCCGCCGAGGCCTATGGTTCCGATTCGCCGAGCATGCTGGCCTGGATGGCCGGGCAGACCGAGCGAATCGACATCGGCAGCGCGGTGATGCAGATCCCCGCCCGGACGCCCGCGATGACCGCGATGACCGCGGCCACGATCGACTCGCTCTCCGGGGGACGGTTCCGGCTCGGCCTGGGGGTGTCCGGCCCGCAGGTCTCCGAGGGCTGGCACGGCGTCCGGTTCGGCAAGCCGCTGGCCCGCACCCGCGAGTACGTGGACATCGTCAAGCTGGCGGTGGGCCGCAAGGAGGTCGCCTACGACGGCGAGTTCTACACGCTGCCGCTGCCCGACGGCCCCGGCAAGGCGCTGCGGCTGGGCTTCCACCCGCCGCGCGAACACATCCCGATCTACCTGGCCGCGGTCGGCCCGAAGAACCTGGAACTGGCCGGTGAGATCGCCGACGGTTGGTTGGCCGTCTTCTACGCGCCCGAGTTCGCCCAGGAGCAGCTCGCGGCGGTGCGTGCCGGCCGGGCCAGGGCCGGCAAGGAACTGGCCGGCTTCGACGTGGTGCCGTCCGTGCCGGTCGTGGTCGGCGACGACCTGAACTCCTGCGCCGAACTGGTCCGCTGGTACGCGGCGCTGTACGTCGGCGGCATGGGCAGCCGCCAGCAGAACTTCTACAACCAACTGGCCACCCGGATGGGCTACGGCGACGCCGCCCGCGAGGTGCAGGAGCTGTACCTGGCCAAGCGGCAGCGCGACGCCGCCGCCGCCGTGCCGATGGAGTTCATCGACCGGACCTCGCTGCTCGGTCCCAAGGAGCGCATCGCCGAGCGGATGCGGGAGTACGCCGAGGCGGGAGTGAGCACCCTGTCGGTGACCCTCTTCGCCGCCGACCGTGACACGGGTGTGCAGACCCTGCGGACCGTCGCCGAGGCGCTGGACCTCTCGGGAGTCGGGGAGTGACCTGGATCGAAGCCATCGTCCTGGGCATCGTCCAGGGCCTGACCGAGTTCCTTCCGGTCAGCTCGTCGGGTCACCTGCGGATCACCTCTGCGATCTTCTTCGAACAGGACGCCGGAGCGTCCTTCACCGCGGTCACCCAGCTGGGCACCGAGGCGGCGGTGCTGCTGTACTTCGCGAAGGACATCTGGCGTATCGGCCGAACCTGGGTGGTCGGCATCTGGGACAAGTCCGTCCGTTCCAGCCTCGACTACCGGATGGGCTGGTACGTGATCATCGGCTCCATCCCGATCGGCCTCTTCGGCTTCCTCCTCAAGGACCAGATCCGGGAAACCGCCCGCAACCTGTGGGTGGTGGCCACCACCCTGATCGTGTTCGCCTTCGTGCTCGCCTTCGCCGAGTACTGGGGCCGGCAGACCCGTACGCTGCGGGACTTCCGGATGCGGGACGGCGTGGTGATGGGCTTCGCCCAGGCACTGGCGCTCATCCCCGGTGTGTCACGCTCAGGCGCGACACTCACCTTTGGTCTCTTCCTGAGCCTGACCCGGGAAACCGCTGCCCGCTACTCGTTCCTGCTGGCCATCCCGGCTGTGGTGATGTCCGGGGTGTTCAGCCTGGGTGACGTCTTCGAACCGGCGGCGCCCGGCACCTCGGTGCCCACCGTCGCGCAGATGGTCGTCGCCACGCTCATCGCGTTCGGTGTCGGCTACGCGGCCATCGCCTGGCTGTTGCGCTACGTCGCGCACCACACCCTGTACATCTTCGTGCTCTACCGGGTCGCGATCGGCACGCTCGTCCTGGCCCTGCTGCTCACCGGCACCATCAGCGCCACCTGAGCCTCTGCTCTGGGGTGTCCGGCTCTGGGGTGCTGGCTCTGGGGTGGTTGCGGTTGGGGCTGGGGGCGACCGTGCCCGGCTCCGGGCGGTCAGGCTTGATCCCTGCGCCGGGCACGGTCGCCCCCAGCCTGACCTGGTCCGCCTGCGCGCGAAGGTAGGCCAGCCGGCCCAGGATCCTGCTGTCTGCTGTTGCTGGATATGCCGCTGGCCGGCACCCGGGTATCGGGTGCCGGCCAGCGGTTCTTGCTCCCCCTGTGGAGGAATGTCTTCGGTTGTTGGCTGGTGGTGGTCAGCTGGTCCAGTGCTGGGCGACGAGGTCGGCGGCCTGCTGCTCCCACTGGGCGTAGTGGTCGGGGTAGGCCGACACCTGCACCGTCTGCGCGGCCTGGGTCAGGGGCATGTCCTGCCAGCCGTCGACCTGCTTGAGGGCCTTGAGGAAGGCCAGGGTCGAGTATTCGGGGTCGGTGATCTGCTCCACCGTGCCCCAGCCGCTTGAGGGGCGCTGCTGGAACAGGCCCTGCGAGTCGTGGTCGTTGCGGTCACCCAGGTGGCCCAGGTTCTCCAGCTTCGACTCCTGCAGCGCGGTCGCGATCGACACCACCGCGGCCCGCTCGTCCATACCGGCCTTCTTCGTCGCCGCGATGATCGCCTTCACATTACCGACCTGCTCATCATTCAGATCAACATGCGACTGGTTGGACGGGACGCCGTGCGGCAGCAGCTTGCTGGCGTCCGGCTTGTCAGCCTGGACGGCGGCGATGGGGGTGGTCGGGGTGGGCTCGTTGCTGGTGGTGGAGTGGTTGAGGGGGCCGGCCGCGAGGCCGGCGGCGGCGGTGAGGCCGGCGATGCCGAGGATGCTCTTGCGCAGCGTGGTGTTCATTGGTGGCTCCTTCGCGTCGGGGGTAGGCCCCGCCCACCGTCGAAAGGGGGTGGCGGGTGAGGCCGGGCGCGGTCGAGCGCCAGAAGACAGCGGAAAACATCGGCTCCAAGGGCGGGGCCGGGCGTTCAGGTTGGTCCGGGGTTACTTCCGGAGGCGCGGTGCGGGGGCACATCGCGCGCCGGGACCATGTTCAACGACCGGCCGGGGCGGGTCATTCCCGCAGGCCCAGGCCGGGGTGCCGGGGTGGGTACTACTTGATCAGCCACCGTATTCAACGCCGGCCCCCGGCCGATGATTCCATCCGATCAGCCGCCAGTGGCCGCCGAAAACCGGACACTGCGCCCGTCCGGTGCTTTTCACCCCAGATCGTTCGTCCCGGCAGTGGCGGACCGGTGGCGGATGTGGTTCCAGGTGGCCGGTCGGGGGATTTGGTACCGCCCCGACGGGTGTGAGGCGAGGGCCTAGGGTTGTGCGGGTGGCGACACTTCTGCTCCTGCGGCACGGACGCACCACCGCGAACGCCGACGGCGGCCTCGCCGGCCGGCAGCCCGTCGAGCTGGACGAGACCGGCCGCGCACAGGCCACCGCGGTTGGCGAACGCCTACGGGCGGTGCCGTTGACGGCCGTGGTGACCAGCCCGCTGATCCGGTGCCGGCAGACTCTGGAACTGGCGTTGCCCGAGGCGTCGCCGGTGGTGGACGACGGCCTGATCGAGTGCGGGTACGGCAGTTGGGAGGGTCAGCCACTGAAGAAGCTGGCCAAGGAGCCGCTCTGGCCGGTGGTGCAGCAGCATCCCAGCGCTGCCGTGTTTCCCGGCGGCGAGGCGATGGCGCAGATGGCGACCCGAGCGGTCGCGGCGGTAAGGGCCTGGGACGCGCGGCTGAGTGCCGAACACGGTCCGGAGGCGGTTTGGCTGGCATGCAGCCACGGGGATGTGATCAAGGCAATCGTCGCCGACGCGCTCGGCGTACATCTGGATCTTTTTCAGCGGATCGTGGTGGACCCGGCCTCGGTGACCGCGATCCGCTACACCCCGTTGCGGCCCTTCCTGGTACGCCTCAACGACGTCGGCGGCGACCTGGCCAGCCTGGTGCCGCCGCCGGGCAGGCGGCGTCGGCGGGCCCGCCGACCCGCAGACTCGGACGCCGCGGTCGGCGGTGGCGCGGGGGCGTCCCGGTGAGCCGCCCGACGCCGCATGCCGCCGCGCGTGCCGTGCGCGGGAGACACGGGATCGGCGGCGTCGCTCTTCGGGTCGGTGGGGTGCGCGCTGTGTGGGGCCGCCGGATAGGGTCGTGGGTATGACCCACCAGGTGCACGCCTTCGAGCCGCCGGAGCGGTTCGTCGCCGGGACCGTCGGGCCGCCGGGGGAGCGCACGTTCTTCCTCCAGGCGCGCGGCGGGGGCCGGCTGGTCAGCGTGGCGCTGGAGAAGGTCCAGGTCTCCCTGCTCGCCGAGAAGCTGGAGGAACTACTCACCGAGGCCCAGCGTCGGTTCGGCGTGGAACTGCCCGAGGCTGCTGCCGTCCCGGTCGGTGACAACGACCCGCTGGAGACACCTGTGGACGAGGAGTTCCGGGTCGGCACGCTGGGCCTGGCCTTCGACGCGGACAGCGCGACCGTGGTTATCGAGGCGATCGCGGTCGGCGAGGCGGAGACCGAGATCGAGCTTGGCGAGTCGGAGGAGGAGGAAGACCCCGACGATGTCGAGCCCGACGAGGATCTCGACCGGCTCCGGGTCCGGCTGACTCCTGAGGCGACCCGCGCGTTCATCGAACGGGCCCGGCGCGTGGTCAACGCCGGCCGGCCGCCGTGCCCGCTCTGCGGCCAGCCCCTCGACCCGGCCGGCCATCTCTGCCCCCGGAACAACGGCTACCACCGGTGACCTCGTCTGGCGTGGCACCCCGGCAGGACGGGGGTGCCGCGCTGCGTCTGTTGCGTGACGGTGAACTGACCGTCGAGGGACGGCTGGTCGACGCCTCGAACACCACCCTGCGTGGCGTGCTGAGCCTGGACGGGGCCTCGGCGCGGTGCGTGTACAAGCCGGTGCGCGGCGAGCGACCGCTGTGGGACTTCCCGGACGGCACCCTCGCCGGCCGTGAGGTGGCCGCCTACCTGGTCTCCGCCGCCACGGAATGGGATCTGGTACCGCCGACGGTGCTGCGGGACGGGCCGTTCGGTCCCGGTTCCTGCCAGCTGTGGATCGACGAGCCGTCCGACGCCGAGCCACTTGTGGGCTTCGTACCGGCCGACTCGGTGCCACCCCGCTGGTTCCCGATCGCGGCCGCCCGCGACGACGACGGCACCGCGTACGCCCTGGCCCACGCCGACGACCCGCGGCTGGCCCGACTCGCGGTGCTCGACGCGGTGATCAACAATGCGGACCGCAAGGGTGGCCACGTCCTGGTTGGCCCGGACGACCGGGTCTACGGGGTCGACCACGGGGTGAGCTTCCACGTGGAGGAGAAGCTGCGTACGGTGCTCTGGGGTTGGGCCGGAGGCTCGTTGCCGGACGACGCGGTCGAGATACTCGGCCGCCTGTCCCGTCAGCTCGCCGGCCCGCTCGGCGAGGACCTGGCCGAGCATCTCACCTTCGGTGAGATCGCCGAGCTGGCCACCCGGATCGACCGGCTGTGCGAGAGCCGTCGCTTTCCGCAGCCGTCCCAGGACTGGCCGGCGGTGCCCTGGCCGCCGATCTGAGCCTGTCGCGTTGATCACTCTCGGGCCGGCGTGACGTCGCCCAACGGCTGGCTAGGCTGACGGTCATGGAGTCTTGGGTAGGGCACGAGGTGCCGCGACTGCCGGGCCGGAGCGAGCCGTTGCGGTTGTTCGACTCGGCGCGGGAGAGTGTGCAGCCGAGCGACCCGGACGGCACCGCCACGATGTACGTCTGCGGCATCACCCCGTACGACGCCACCCACCTCGGTCACGCCGCCACCATGATCACCTTTGACATGGTGCAGCGGATGTGGCGCGACGCCGGCCACGAGGTCCGGTACGTGCAGAACGTCACCGACATCGACGACCCGCTGCTGGAACGGGCCGAACGCGACCGTGAGGACTGGAAGGTCCTGGCGATGCGGGAGACGGCACTGTTCCGGGAGGACATGGAGGCGTTGCGGATCATCCCGCCGGCCCACTACGTCGGCGCGGTGGAGTCGATCCCGGACATCGCCGAGAAGGTGCTGGTGCTGCTCAAGGACGGTGCCGCGTACCGTCTCGACGACGGTACCGGCGACGTCTACTTCGACATCTCGGCCGCGCCGAGCTTCGGCTACGAGTCCAACCTCTCCCGCGCGGAGATGCTGGAGATCTTCCCCGAGCGCGGCGGCGACCCGGACCGCGCCGGCAAGCGCGACCCGCTGGACCCGCTGCTCTGGCGCGGCGCCCGAGACGGCGAACCGTCCTGGCGGGGCGGAGACCTCGGCCCGGGCCGACCGGGCTGGCACATCGAGTGCGCGGTGATCGCCCTCGGCCTGCTCGGCTCCACCATCGACGTGCAGGGTGGCGGCAACGACCTGCTCTTCCCGCACCACGAGTGCTCCGCCGCGCACGCCGAGCGGTTGACCGGCGCGGCCCCGTTCGCCAGTCACTACGTGCACGCCGGCATGATCGGGCTGGACGGCGAGAAGATGTCCAAGTCCCGGGGCAACCTGGTCTTCGTCTCGCGGCTGCGCGCCGACCGGGTGGATCCGATGGCGGTCCGGCTGGCGCTGCTCTCCGGTCACTATCGCACCGACCGGTCCTGGACCGACGATCTGCTCACCGTCGCCGAGGAGCGGCTGCGCCGTTGGCGGCGCGCCGCCGCCGCCACGGCCGGGCCGTCCGGGTCAGCCTTCCTGGCCGGCGTACGCGAACGACTCACCGACGATCTCGACACCCTCGGTGCCCTGCGGCTGGCCGACGAGTGGGCCGAGCGGACCCTAGCCGGTTCCGGTTCCGGTTCCGGTTCCGGTTCCGGTTCCGGTGCCGGTGCCGCCGGTGCCGCCGACGACCCGGCCGCGCCGCGCCTCTTCGCCGACACCGTCGACGCCCTGCTCGGCATCCGCCTCTGACCCGAGCCGGCAACGTCTTCGGTCCCGCGCCGTGCCCCCTTCCGCGCCGTGCCCCCTCCCGCGCCGTGCCCCCTCCCGCCCGAGCGGACAACATCCCCGATGTTGCTGTCTCGGACGCCCGTGAGGGGACAACTTCGCCGATGTTGCTGTCTCGGACGCCGCAGGACAACGTCCCCGATCCTGTCCTTGTGGGCGCCCTGACCGGACGCCTTGAGACAGCAACTTCCCCGATGTTGCTGTCTCGGACGCCCGTGAGGGGACAACTTCGCCGATGTTGCTGTCTCGGACGCCGCAGGACAACGTCCCCGATCCTGTCCTTGTGGGCGCCCTGCCCGGACGCCTTGAGACAGCAACTTCCCCGATGTTGCTGTCTCGGACGCCCGTGAGGGGACAACATCGCTGATGTTGCTGCTTGCTGTTCCCCGTCGGGGTGCGGTCCCCATGGGAGGCGGACGTGGGGTGGTGGGGGTGGGTCAGCCGAGGACGAGGCCGGGGTCGGGGTCGGGCTCGGCGGTGGGTGCGGGGATCTGGTACTCCTCGGTCAGCGTGGTGACCGGGCCGGGCCAGGTGGCCTGGGCGACCTCGATGGGGCGGCGCTGCGGGTCGTACGCCACGTGCAGCAGGTGCAGCACCGGGGTGTCCGGCCGGATCTGGAGGATCTCCGACTCCTCGCGGCTCGGCTGGCGGGCGGTGATGGTGTCGGTGGCGGTCGCGTACCGGCGGCCGGTGGCTTCCTCTGCCTCCTGGTAGAGCGGGCGGCCGAACGCCTCTACCCGCTCCAGACTGGTGCCGGCCGTGTCGGTGGGCATGAACCAGGAGGCGCCCACCTCGACCGGTGAGTCCTCGGTACGGACGAGGTGGCGGCGGCACAGCAGCTCGGTGCCGTCGGGTACGCCGAACGCGTCGGCCACCTCGGGCGGCGCGGGGGAGCGGCCGACGGAGACGAGCTGCTGGCGATAGCGGGCCGCCAGGTCGGTGTGGTAGCCGCGGAAGCCGCCGTAGCGGCCTCGGGAGAGCCGGTTGAGTCGCCGCCGGGTGCCCCGCACGTACGTACCGGAGCCGGGTTTGGTGATCAGAATGCCCTCGACCCGCAGCTGGTCCACGGCGCGTTGGACGGTCTGCTTGGCCACCCCGAACATCTCGGCGATGGCCGGGATGGACGGCAGCCGTTCGCCCGGTGCCCAGTCGCCGCGCCGAATCTGGCTCTTGAGCTGCGCCGCGATCTGCCGGTGCGGAAATTCGGCCGCCCCCGGGTTGATCTGCATCCCGCCTCCTCATTTTCAGCTAGGTTCCTAGGATGCCGTACAGGTCGTTTGTGCCGCCACCCCGACACACACGACGAGACCCCGGGCCGACGAACGACCCGGGGTCTACAGAGCGAACGAAGGGAGGGCTACCAGGAACCGGCGGTGGGGCCGGCGGATCCGCCGCGGCGGCGCAGGTACTTCTCGAACTCCTGGGCGATCTCGTCCCCGGTCAACGGGGTGATGCCGGCGTCACCGACGCGTTCCTCCAGCTCGCGGACGTACTCGCCCAGCTCGGCGTCCTGCTCGGCGGCGCTGCGTACCCGCTGTTCCCACTCGGCGGCCTCCTCGGCCAGGTCGGCCATGGGCACCGGCAGGTCCAGCACCTCCTCGACCCGGTGCAGCAGGGCGAGGGTGGCCTTCGGGCAGGGCGGGTTGTTGGCGTAGTGCGGCACGTGGACCCAGAACGAGACGGCGTCGACCTCGGCGCGGGTGCAGGCGTCGTGCAGCACGCCCACGATGCCGGTCGGCCCGTCGTACCGGGTCGGGGTGAGCTGGTAGCGGCGCGCCGCGTCGGCGTCGGAGGCGCTGCCACTGATCGGCAGCGGCCGGGTGTACGGCACGTCGGCCAGCAGGGCGCCGAGCAGCACCACCCGCTCGACCTCCAGGCTGTGGCAGATCTCCAGCACCTGCTCGCAGAAGGTCCGCCACCGCATGCTCGGCTCGATGCCGCGGATCAGCACCACGTCCCGCTCGGTGCCGGCGGGGCTGGCGACCGTGAACCGGGTGGTCGGCCATTCCACCCGGCGGGTGGCGCCGTCGGACATGGCAATCGTGGGCCGGCTGACCTGGAAGTCGTAGAAGTCCTCCGGGTCCAACTCGGTGACGGGCCGGGCCTCCCACACCTGCTCCAGGTGCTCGACCGCCGCGGTGGATGCGTCCGCCGCGTCGTTCCACCCCTCGAAGGCGCAGATGGCGACCGGGGACCGCAGCACCGGCAGCCCGTCGAACTCGGTCACGCCGTCACCTCCTGCTCGTCACCGGCGGCCCGGGAGATGGTCCCGGTCGTCCGCCCACGGTGCGTGGCGGTGTCGCTGTAGTCCTTCACGTCAGTCAGCCTACGTGCCAGCCCCGGGCCCGGCCCGTCGGCCGCGCCGGATGGGGCGGGCGTCGGCACCGGAGTGGGAGTGCGCGGACACCGGCCGGCCGTCCACGGTGCTGGGCAATGGGCACCAAAACGGGCAACGTGATCCCGATGACACAATGTGGGATCGGACGGTACGCAGGGGTGTGGGCCCGGCCGACCGCACTAACCTGAGGTCGTGCGTACTTCGTTGCTCGACGCGTTGACCGACCGGATCCTCGTCACCGACGGGGCGATGGGCACGATGCTGCAGGCTGCGGACCTGACCCTGGACGACTTCGACGGTCTGGAGGGGTGCAACGAGATCCTCAACGTCACCCGTCCGGACGTCGTACGTGGGGTGCACGAGGCGTACCTGGCGGCGGGCGCGGACTGTGTGGAGACGAACACCTTCGGCGCGAACCTGCCCAACCTCGCCGAGTACGACATCCAGCACCGCATCCGCGAACTGTCGGCGGCCGGTGCCCGCATCGCCCGGGAGGCCGCCGACGCGTACTCGACGGCTGAGCGGCCCCGGTTCGTGCTCGGGTCCATCGGTCCCGGTACGAAGCTGCCCACCCTCGGGCACGCCACCTACGCCACGCTGCGCGACGCCTATCAGGCGAACGCCGCCGGGCTGATCGAGGGCGGCGCGGACGCCCTGATCGTGGAGACCTGCCAGGACCTGCTTCAGGTCAAGGCTGCGGTCATCGGCTCGCAGCGGGCGATGACCGAGTTGGGTCGCAGGATCCCGCTGATCTGTCACGTCACCGTGGAGACCACTGGCACCATGCTGCTTGGCAGCGAGATCGGTGCCGCGCTGACCGCGATCGAGCCGCTCGGGGTCGACCTGATCGGCCTGAACTGCGCCACCGGTCCGGCCGAGATGAGCGAGCATCTGCGCTACCTCTCGCAGCACGCCCGGGTGCCGCTGTCGGTGATGCCTAACGCGGGCCTGCCGCAGCTCTCCGCGGATGGCGCGGTCTACCCGCTGACCCCGGTGGAGCTGGCCGACGCCATGGAACGCTTCGTCACCGAGTACGGCGTCTCCCTGGTCGGAGGCTGTTGCGGCACCACCCCGGAGCACATCCGGGTGCTCGCCGAACGGCTGGGCGGGGCCCGGCCGGTGGCCCGTGAGCCGGGTACCGATCCGGGTGTCTCCTCGATCTACCACCACGTGCCGTTCGCGCAGGACGCCAGCGTGCTGATGGTGGGGGAGCGGACCAACGCCAACGGCTCCAAGGCGTTCCGGGAGGCGATGCTCGCCGCCGACTGGCAGTCCTGTGTGGAGATCGCCCGAGGTCAGGCCCGCGACGGTTCGCACCTGCTGGACCTCTGCATCGACTATGTCGGCCGGGACGGCACCACCGACATGCGTGAGCTGGCCGGCCGGTTCGCCACCGCCTCCACGTTGCCGATCATGTTGGACTCGACCGAGCCGGCGGTGATCGAGGCCGGCCTGGAGATGCTCGGTGGCCGGTGCGTGGTCAACTCGGTCAACTTCGAGGACGGCGACGGCCCCGACTCCCGGTACGCGCGGGTGATGCCGGTGGTCGCCGAGCACGGCGCCGCCGTGGTCGCGCTGCTCATCGACGAGGAGGGGCAGGCCCGCACGGCGGAGTGGAAGGTACGGGTGGCCGAGCGGCTGATCGAGGATCTCACCGGTCGGTGGGGGATGCACCGCTCGGACATCCTCATCGACGCGCTGACCTTCCCGATCGCCACGGGTCAGGAGGAGACCCGCCGCGACGGCATCGAGACCATCGAGGCGATCCGGGAGATCGCCCGTCGCTGGCCCGGGGTGAACTTCACCCTGGGCATCTCGAACGTCTCGTTCGGACTGAACCCGGCGGCCCGGCAGGTGCTCAACTCGGTCTTCCTGCACGAGTGCGTGCAGGCCGGGCTCACCTCGGCGATCGTGCACGCCAGCAAGATCCTGCCGATGTCGAAGATTCCCGACGAACAGCGCGAGATCGCCCTCGACCTGGTCTACGACCGGCGGCGTGAGGGCTACGACCCGGTGCAGCGGTTCATCGAGGTCTTCGAGGGCGTGGACGCCGCCTCGGCGCGTGCCACCCGGGCCGAGGAGTTGGCGGCCCTGCCGCTCAACGAGCGGCTCAAGCGGCGGATCATCGACGGCGAGCGCAACGGCCTGGAAGCCGACCTCGACGCGGCGATGGCGGCCGGCACCGCTCCGCTGCTCATCATCAACGACATCCTGCTGGACGGCATGAGGGTCGTCGGTGAGCTGTTCGGCTCCGGTCAGATGCAGCTGCCGTTCGTGCTTCAGTCGGCCGAGGTGATGAAGACCGCTGTGGCGTACCTCGAACCGCACATGGAGAAGGCCGACGACGGCGGCAAGGGCCGCATCGTGCTCGCGACCGTCAAGGGCGACGTGCACGACATCGGCAAGAACCTGGTCGACATCATCCTGTCGAACAACGGCTACGAGGTGGTGAACATCGGCATCAAGCAGCCGATCTCCGCCATCCTCGACGCCGCCGAGCAGCACCGCGCCGACGCCATCGGGATGTCGGGCCTGCTGGTCAAGAGCACCGTCATCATGAAGGAGAACCTGGTCGAGATGGCGTCGCGCGGGGTCGCGGAGCGCTGGCCGGTCCTGCTCGGCGGCGCGGCGCTGACCCGGGCGTACGTCGAGGACGACCTGCGGTCGATGTTCCCCGGCCAGGTGCACTACGCCCGCGACGCCTTCGAGGGGCTGTCCCTGATGGACCGGGTGATGGCCGCGAAGCGCGGCGGTGCCCCGGTGGTGGACGCCGAGCGGGAGGCGGCCCTCGCGGCCCGGCGGGCCCGCCGGGAACGGCAGCGCGCGGTCGTCGCCGAGTCGCTGCCGGAGTTGCACGACACCTCGGTACGCTCCGACGTCGCGGTCGGCGTTCCGGTGCCGGTCGCACCGTTCCACGGCACCCGGGTGGTCAAGGGGGTGCCGTTGGCCGACTACGCGGCGCTGCTGGATGAGCGGGCCACTTTCATGGGCCAGTGGGGGCTGCGCGGTGCGCGCGGCGGCAAGGGCCCGTCGTACGAGGAACTTGTGGAGACCGAGGGTCGGCCGAGGCTGCGTTACTGGCTGGACCGGCTGATCGCCGACCAGGTGTTGGAGGCGGCCGTGGTGTACGGCTACTTCCCGGCCTACTCGGAGGGCAACGACCTGGTCGTCCTGGACGAGAACGGGCACGCCGAGCGGGCCCGATTCACGTTCCCCCGGCAGCGGCAGGAGCGCCGGCTCTGCCTGGCCGACTTCTTCCGCCCGCGCGGCGACGACCTGGACGTGGTCGCGTTGCAGCTGGTCACCGTCGGCCAGCCGGTCAGCGAGTACGCGGCGAAGCTGTTCGCCCGCAACGAGTACCGCGACTACCTGGAGGTGCACGGGCTGTCGGTGCAGCTCACCGAGGCCCTCGCCGAGTACTGGCACAAGCGGGTCCGGGCCGAGCTGCGGCTGCCCGACGGCCGTACCGTCGCCGACGACGACCCGGCCGACCTGGCCGGCCTGCTGCGCACCGACTACCGGGGTTGCCGGTACGCCTTCGGCTACCCGGCCTGCCCCGACCTGGAGGACCGGGCGAAGATCGTGGAGCTGCTCGGTGCCGAACGGATCGGGGTGCAGCTGTCGGAGGAGTTCCAGCTGATGCCGGAGCAGGCCACCGACGCCATCGTCGTCCACCACCCCGAGGCCAGCTACTTCAACGCCAAGTAGCCGTACAGGACAGCCGGGCCGGCCAGGAGCAGACTCTGTTGCGGTCGGCCTCCACCGCCGACATCATCCGTTCTGCCGGGGCGGATGGGTGGTGTCGCCTCGCCGGCATGGCCCGGTCGCGTGTCGGCCGCTGTCGTGGCGTGCCGCTGCTGAGTAATGTCGACTGTGGCGGCCCGCCGGTATTGAGGACGGTTGGCCAGCCGTGGTCCTCCACGCGGGAGCAACACCATGCCACCACGCGCACCCACCATCGTCGACCCGCGATTCCCAGCTGAGCTGGCCCGGCTACGCCGTGAGCGTGGCCTGTCGCTGCGCCAGCTGGCCGCAGCGGTGAGCCATGGCAAGAGCGTCATTCATCAGCTGGAGACAGGGCAGACCCGCCCAGCCGTCGACGTCGCCGTCCGCCTCGATGACGCGCTGGCCGCCGGTGGTGCGCTCGCCGCCATGGTCGTTGACGTTCCCGACGGCGACCGGCGGGCTGCCTACGTCGCCGCGCATCCGGGCCGTGTAGATCTGGCCGGGGTTCGCATCCTGGGCGACGTGCTCGCCGGATACCGGCGGCTGGAGGACTCCATCGGCGCCGCAGCCGTCCTACCGCCCGTACGCGTCCAACTCGACACGATCGTGTCGCTGCTGCGCGAGGCTGGCCACCAGGTGCGGCCGGCGGTGGTCGACATGGCTGCGCAATGGGCGCAGTTCGCCGGTTGGCTCGGTATCGCCAACGGTGACGACCGAACCGCCCGCGTGTGGCTGGATCGCAGTCTGCAGTGGTCCACAGAGGCCAGCAACGCCGACCTGACGGCGACCGTGCTGTCCTTCCAGGGGCACCGGGCGGAGGGCCGCGGCGACCTGCCAGCGATGATCGGGCTGTCCCGGGCCGCCCGGGATGATCCACGAGCCAACACGGCGTTGCGCGCGTACTCCGCCGGCCAGGAGGCGCGTGGGCTGGCCATGGCTGGGGCGTGCCCGACCGACGTGCGGCAGATGCTCACGCAAGCCGCCGACCTGGCCACCGAGGCGGCAGAGACGCCACTGCCCGCGTGGGGATACTGGTACACCCCGGCCTTCTACGCGGTACAGCAGGGCATCGTGTGGCGGTACTTGGGCGATCGTGACGCGCGGGCCAACGACCGGGCCGTCGAGCTGTTGACCGCAGGCACAACGGGGGTGGACGAGACGGCCGAGAGCGCCGACTGGCACGGCGGGCACCTCGTGCACCTGGCCATCGCCCACGGCCGGGCCGGGGACAGTGGCTCGGCGCAGCGGGTGCTGGAGGAGGCACGGTCCATCGCGGTGTCAACGGCCTCACGACGCCTGGCCGGACAGGTTGACGCAGCTGTCCGCGACTTGGGTCTGTCCGTCAACCCGTAGCGGACACCAAGCCTCTGACCTGGGCACACGCCGTCATCGCACGCTGTTTGTGGGTGGCGGTGGTGTTCCCCCGTGCAGCGCCGTCAGCCCCTTACGACCTGGCGGAGGTGGCGGCGGTGGGCGTGTGGCGCAGATTTCGGTGGTGGCTGCGGCGGCGGTCCGTGCCGCCGGTCGGCACCGGGCAACGGTGGCAGGAAATCGAGCAGGACGCGGCCCGGCGACGCCTGCTCGATCAGGCGCGGCGTAACGCGCGGTGGCCGGCATGACCGGGCGACCCGTGCGCTACCGCGACGCTATGGCCGCTGAGGCGATCCGGATCGGCCGCGCTGTCGACGCCCTGCCCGGCCGCCTCTGCGACCAACACCTACCGCGCCGGCCGCAGTGGACGTGCGGCACCTGCGACGGCGAACCGGTATGGCCGTGCGCTCCGGCGCGGGTACGGCTCGGTGAGGCGTACGGCCGGGATCGCATCGGGCTGTCGATGTACGTGGGCGCGCTGCTCACGGCCGCGCTGGATGACATGCCGGCCGCCGATCCGGGCGAACTCACCACCCGGTTCACCGCCTGGACGCGGTGCTCCTGCGGGCCGCCGTAGTATGCCGCCGTTTCCTCAGCGTGGCGTTCCGGTAGGCGACTTCGGTGAGTTGTTCGGAGCTGCGTGTGACATCCGTTGTGAGACACGCCGACACACCATCTGGTGTCTTGCGTTCGCGGGCCGCCCATATATGGTGTCACTCGTAGCTGGTTCGGGCGCCCATCCGGGGCGGTCGAGGCAAGAGGGAACCTGGTGGAAATCCGGGGCTGCCCCGCAGCGGTGAGTGGGAACGACAGCCGTCACACAGCACTGGGTTCCGGCCTGGGAAGCGACGGCCAGTAGGAGCGCGAGAGCACGCCCACGAGTCCGAAGACCTGCCAGCACGCCGCCCGCACTCGTGGGCGGCGGCCGCAGGCCGCGTGGGACGGCCGACGCCATGGACGGGCCGTGCCGCCTGCGCGGATCCCGTGGCGTCCTCCCGCGTGTCCGAGGCCCTCGGTAGACGGCGCGAGGAGAGAGACGTGACGGTCGTGCGGGAGAAGCCGGACTCCGACCCAGGTGTGTCGGAGCAGCGCCGGCAGGTGATGCAGGTCCGTAAGCGCAACGGGGACGCCGAGCCGGTTGACGTCAACAAGATCGTCCGTGCGGTGGAGCGGTGGGTGGCCGACCTGGACGAGGTCGATCCGCTGCGGGTGGCCACGAAGACCATCAGCGGACTGTACGACGGTGCCACCACCGCCGAGTTGGACAAGCTGTCTATCCAGACGGCCGCCGAGCTGATCGGTGCGGAGCCGCAGTACTCGAAGCTGGCGGCGCGGCTGCTGGCCGCGTACGTGGACAAGGAGGTCCGTGGGCAGCAGGTGGCCAGCTTCAGCCAGTCCATCCGGTACGCGCACGGCCTCGGGCTGATCGGGGACGCGACCGCCGCGTTCGTGGCCCGCAACGCGCGCAAGCTGGACGACGCGGTCGACCCGGACGGTGACCTGCGGTTCGAGTACTTCGGGCTGCGCACCGTCGCGGACCGGTACCTGCTGCGGCATCCGCAGACCCGCGAGGTGGTGGAGACGCCGCAGTACTGGCTGTTGCGGGTGGCCTGCGGGCTGTCGCAGACACCGGGTGAGGCGATCGGGTTCTACCGGTTGATGTCGAGTCTGGCGTACCTGCCGAGTTCACCGACGCTGTTCAACTCGGGCACCCGGCACACCCAGATGTCGTCGTGTTTCCTGGTGGACTCGCCGCGCGACGAACTCGACTCGATCTACGAGCGTTACCACCAGGTGGCGAAACTGTCGAAGTTCTCCGGCGGCATCGGCATCTCCTGGTCACGGGTCCGGGGACGCGGCGCGTTGATCCGGGGCACCAACGGCCGCTCCAACGGCATCGTGCCGTTCCTCAAAACCCTCGACGCCGGGGTGGCGGCGGTCAACCAGGGTGGCCGGCGCAAGGGCGCGGCCTGCGTGTACCTGGAGCCGTGGCACCCGGACATCGAGGAGTTCCTGGAGCTGCGGGACAACACCGGGGAGGAGTCCCGGCGTACCCACAACCTGAACCTGGCCAACTGGATTCCGGACGAGTTCATGCGGCGGGTCGAGGCCGACGGCGACTGGTCGCTGATCGACCCGTCGGACGCGCCGGAGCTGCCGGACCTGTTCGGCGAGGCGTTCGACGAGGCGTACCGGGCGGCGGAGAAGAAGGCCGTCCGGACGGTCAAGGCCCGCGATCTCTACGGCCGGATGATGCGTACGCTCGCGCAGACCGGCAACGGGTGGATGACGTTCAAGGACGCGGCGAACCGGCTGTCCAACCAGACCGGTGCGCCCGGCAACACGATCCACCTGTCGAACCTGTGCACGGAGATCCTGGAGGTCAACAGCGACACCGAGACGGCGGTGTGCAACCTGGGTTCGGTGAACCTGGGCGCGCACGTCACCGCCGACGGCGTGGACTGGGAGAAGCTGCGCGCGACGGTACGCACGGCTGTGGTGTTCCTCGACCGGGTGATCGACATCAACTACTACCCGGCCGAGCAGACGGCGGTGTCGAATCCGCGTTGGCGTCCGGTCGGGCTCGGGCTGATGGGTCTGCAGGACGCGTTGTTCACGCTGCGGCTGCCGTTCGACTCGGCGTCGGCGCGGGAGCTGTCCACCCGGGTGCAGGAGGAGATCTTCCTGACCGCGCTGGAGACGTCGGCCGGGCTGGCGGAGCGGTTCGGCCCGCATCCGGCGTACGCCGAAACCCGCGCCGCGAAGGGTGAGTTGCATCCCGACCTGTGGGGCGCGGAGGTGACGCAGGCGTCGCGGTGGACCGCGCTGCGGGAGCAGATCGCCCGCCACGGCCTGCGCAACTCGCTGCTGGTGGCGATCGCGCCGACCGCCACGATCGCGTCGATCGCCGGGTGCTACGAGTGCATCGAGCCGCAGGTGTCCAACCTGTTCAAGCGGGAGACGATGTCCGGCGAGTTCCTCCAAATCAACACGTACCTGGTCCGGGAGTTGAAGGCACGCGGACTGTGGACGGCGTCGATCCGGGAGCAGATCAAGCGGGCCGAGGGGTCGGTGCAGGGCATCGCCGAGCTGCCGGCGGAGGTGCGGGAGCTGTTCCGCACCGCGTGGGAGCTGCCGCAGCGGGCGCTCGTCGACCTGGCGGCCGCCCGCGCTCCGTTCATCGACCAGTCGCAGTCGCTGAACCTGTTCCTGAGCGCGCCGACCATCGGCAAGCTCTCCTCGATGTACCTGTACGCCTGGAAGGCCGGGCTGAAAACCACCTACTACCTGCGGTCGCGTCCGGCGACCCGGATCCAGCAGGCCACCGTCGCCGTCACCCCGACGGTCAAGCCGATCGTCGCGGTCAGCGACGACGAGGCGCTGGCCTGCTCCCTGGAAAACCCCGAGAGCTGCGAGGCGTGCCAGTGACCACTGTTTCCGAACCCGACACCGGCCAGCGACAGATGCTGCTCGACCCCGGCATGGACCTGACGCTGCGGCCCATGCGCTATCCGCAGTTCTTCGACAGGTTCAAGGACGCCATCAAGAACACCTGGACCGTCGAGGAGGTCGACCTGCACTCAGACCTCGCCGACCTGGCCAAGCTGTCCCCGGCGGAGCAGCACCTGGTGTCCCGACTGGTCGCGTTCTTCGCCACCGGCGACACCATCGTCGCCAACAACCTCGTGCTCAACCTCTACCAGCACGTCAACTCGCCGGAGGGACGGCTCTACCTGTCCCGGCAGCTGTTCGAGGAGGCGGTGCACGTCCAGTTCTACCTGAACCTCCTGGACACCTACGTGCCGGACGAGCGGGAACGGTTCGCGGCGTTCGCGGCGGTGGAGAACATCCCGTCGATCGCCCGCAAGGCCGAGTTCTGCTTCAAATGGATCGACTCCATCTTTGAGCTGCGGGAGTTGAGGACCCGCGAGGACCGGCGGTCGTTCCTGCTGAACCTGATCTGCTTCGCCGCCTGCATCGAGGGACTGTTCTTCTACGGCGCCTTCGCCTACGTGTACTTCCTCCGGTCCCGGGGCCTGCTGCACGGCCTTGCCTCGGGTACCAACTGGGTGTTCCGGGACGAGTCGATGCACATGGCGTTCGCCTTCGACGTGGTCGACACCGTACGCGCCGAGGAGCCGGACCTCTTCGACGCCGAGATGGAGCAGCAGGTCCGGGACATGCTGGCCGAGGCCGTCGAGTGCGAGGTGCAGTTCGCCGCCGACCTGCTCGAACAGGGCGTGTCCGGGCTGTCCCTGGCCGACATGCGCGAATATCTCCAGCACGTCGCCGACCGCCGGCTGGCACAGTTGGAGATCGAACCGCTGTACGGGTCGAAGAATCCGTTCGCCTTCATGGAGTTGCAGGACGTGCAGGAGCTGTCCAACTTCTTCGAACGGCGGGTGTCGGCCTATCAGGTCGGAGTCACCGGCACTGTCGCCTTCGACGACGACTTCTGACGGCGGTCACATCCGCTGACCGGGTCCGGCTCGGCGCTGATCGTGTCGATCATCGCCGGGCCGCCCCGGCCCGCAGGTCGTCTCAGACCCGGCCGGCGACCAGGCCCGGGTGTCGGCGTTCCTGTTTGCTCGTGGCGGCACGCTCACTCATGCCGGCACTCCGCTTCGCTCGCTCATGCGGCGGTCCTTTCGACGGCGGGCTGGTCGGTCGGGTGGTACAGCAGGTGGATGGTGCCGTCGAGGTCGAGGCGCTGGATGCCGATGGCGTAGACGGATTCGAGCACGGCGGGGTCGAGGACCTCCTCGGTGCTGCCGGCCGCGGCGATCCCGCCCCGGCCGAGCAGCACCAGGTCGTCGCAGTAGCGGGCGGCGAGGTTCAGATCGTGCAGCACGACGACGGCACAGGTGCCGAGGTCGCGTACCAGCCGCAGGATCTCGTGCTGGTAGCGGATGTCGAGATGGTTGGTCGGCTCGTCGAGCAGCAGGTGGGTGGCCTGCTGGGCCAGTGCCCGGGCGATGAGCACCCGCTGGCGTTCGCCGCCGGAGAGGCCGGCGAACGCCCGTGACCCCAGGTGGGCGGCGCCGACCCGGCGTAGGCACTCCGCCGCGATCTCGTGATCCGCCCGCCCGGTGCGCTGGAAGGTGTTCAGGTGCGGGCCGCGGCCCAGCAGCACCAACTCGGCCACGGTGAGGGCGGTCTCGCCGCCGGTCTCCTGAACCACCACGGCCAGCCGGCGCGCCGCCTCCCGTGGCGGCAGCGTGGCCAGGTCGTCACCGTCCACGGCGACCCGTCCGGTGCCGCTGCGCAGCGCGCCGTAGAGCAGCCGCAGCAGGGTGGTCTTGCCGCTGCCGTTGGGGCCGATCAGGCCGAGGACCCGGCCGGGTCGCGCGGTCACGCTTACCCCGTCGATCACCGGGTTGGCGCCGTAGCGCCAGGAAACCTGGGTCGCCTGGATCACGAGTCGGCCCCGAACCGCTGCACGATCCGCTCCAGGCCGTCGATCGACAGCGGGGTGGGCGGCTCGGTGAAGTTGAACAGCTGGGTCATCACGTTGCCGGCACGGACCGCGTTGAGCTTCTCGGCCCCGGGAAGACCGGTCAGGCCCTGCTCGACCGCGGCGGGATCGCCGTCGCTGTAGAGCAGGATCAGCACGTCGGGGTTACGGCCGAGCAGTTCCTCGACGGTGACCTCGAAGACCCGTTCCGGTGTGTCGCCGAAGACGTTGCGGAAGCCGGCCGCCGCCAGCTGTGGGTGGGCCATGCTGGCGGCGCCGTACGCGTACGTGGTGCCGCCGCCGACGGTCGGATACAGCACGGCGGCGGTACGACCGGAGGCCGCGCCCGCTGCGGCCTGGACCGTGGTCATCCGGTCCTTGAGCGCGCCTACCGCCGTGGCCGCCTGCGCCTCGCGGCCGAACACCCGACCGTAGGTCTCCAGCTGCCGGTAGATGTCGTCGAAGCTGGGGGTGGCGGTGTTGTCCGGGCACATGGCCGGCTCCTCCAGCAGCGGGATGTCCACGGCCGAGAGGGTGTCGCGGGACAGGTTGTCGACCTCACCGAGCACCAGGTCGGGCTCCTGGCTGATCACCACCTCCTTGGAGATCTGGAGGTGCCCGCTGGTGTCGGTCTTGTCGGTCAGCAGGGGGATGCGGTCCAGTTCGGCGAGGGTCTCGGCGTCGTAGTACTCGCGGGGGTACTGCCCGGCCCGGGCGGTGACCCGGTCCAGCACGCCGAGCGCGTGCAGGTACGGCACGGCGGCGCTCTTGAGCAGGACGACCCGCTCCGGCGCGGCGTCTAAGGTCACCTCGACGCCGCAGTTGGTGACGGTGACCGGGTACCCCGGACCGGTCGCCGTCGGCTCGTCGGCGGCGGAACCGCCGCAGCCGGCGACCAGCAGCGCGAGAGTGGACGTGGCCGCGGTGACGGCGACACGGGTTGCCTTCATCGGTGCTCCTCGGCTCATCGGGCGCTCAGGCGCCGGTGGCGTGCAGACGACGGATCAGGACCAGCAGGAAGGGGGCGCCGAGCAGGGCGGTGATGATGCCGATCGGGATCTCCTGGGGGGCCAGCAGCACCCGGGCCAGCACATCCGCCCAGACCAGCAGGATGGCGCCGAGCAGCGCGGCGACCGGCACCACGCGGACGTGTGGCGCGCCGACGATGCGGCGGGCCAGGTGCGGCACGACGAGGCCGACGAAGCCGATGCTGCCGGCGGCGGAGACCAGCACGCCGACACTGAGCGACACCAGCACGAGCAGCCGCAGGCGGAACCGGTCGGGCGACACGCCGAGCGTCTGCGCGGTCTCGTCACCGATGGCCAGCACGTCGAGCCGTCGTCCGACGATGGTCAGGTAGCCGATCATGCCGCAGAGCACGACCGCGGCGACCAGCAGCAGGGCGTTCCACCGCGCCAGCCCGAGGGAGCCGAGGAGCCAGAACATCACCGAGCGGGCTCCCTCGGCGGACCCCGAGGCGAAGATCAGGAAGCTGGTGGTGGCGTAGAGGGCGTAGCCGACGGCGACGCCGGACAGCAGCAGCCGGATCGAGGTCACCCGTCCGCCGCTGCGGGCGATCAGGAAGACCAGCAGCGACGCGCCGAGCGCGCCGAGGAAGGCGCTGCTGGACAGGGCGTACTGCCCGAAGCCGGCGCCCGCGCCGAACAGGATCGCGGCGGCGGCCCCGCTGGATGCGCCGGAGTTGATCCCGAGCAGGTACGGGTCGGCGAGCACGTTGCGCACCATGGCCTGCAACGCCACCCCGCAGGCGGCCAGCCCGGCACCGACGAGCATGCCGAGCAGCACCCGGGGCAGCCGAACCTGCCAGACGATCGCCTCCTGCGGCGGCGTCCAGGTCACCTCGCCGGGCAGGCCGACGAGGTGATGCCCGATGATCCGCGCCACCGCCGCCGGCGGGATGCCGATCGCGCCGGACCCGACCGCGGCCACCCCGGTGAGGACCAGCGCGACGGTCAGCGCGACCAGCCAGATCCCGGTACGGCGGCGCTGCGCCGCGAGACCGAGCAGGTCCGGCCGGCTCTCGGGCTGGGCGGTGGCGGTCACCTCGCCCATCTGCACTCCCCTTGCTCTTGCAAAGATTTGGCAGGAAGCTACCAGCAAGATCAGGGCAGCGGAAAGCGGATGAGTCGTTGTTCACCACGTGATCGCCTCGCGACCTGCGACGTCGTCGCCGGAACGCGGCCCGCTAGCGGCCCCATCCACGGGCCACAGCGAGCGGGTCACCGGTCGTGAAGTCGGGCGGATCGTGCATGAGGAAGTCGCGGTGGCTGATGTTCCACGCGTAGGCGCCGGCCATCCCGAACACGAGGAGGTCCCCGACGGCGATCGGGTCGCTGTCGGCGTCGCGGGCCAGCACGTCCTTGGGCGTGCAGAGCTGGCCGACGACGCTGACCGGGCCACCGTCGGTACGCGGCCCGTCGCCGCCCCGGGGCACCACCGTGTACGGCTGCGAGTGCCCCTTGGCCGCCGGAGTCCGCAGGTGGTGGGTGCCGCCGGCCACGATCACGAACCACTGGCCGTGGGACCGCTTCACGTCGATCACCTCGGTGACGTACGACCCGCAGTAGACCGCCACGGCGCGGCCGGGCTCGATCCGGAGCCGAACTCCCGGGTAGGCGTCCGACACCTCGCCGAGCAGCCGACCGTAGCTCGGCCAGTCGAAGCGGTGCTCCGGGCGGCGGTAGTCGACGGCCATGCCGCCGCCGACGTTGACCTCCTCGGCGCGTACCCGCCGCACCGCCCAGTCGGTCACCTCGCGCGCCACCCCGGCGGCGGTCGTCGCGTCGAGCCCGCTGGCCAGGTGGGCGTGCACGCCACGGACCCGGACCCCGTCCGGCGGGTCGGCCGCGAGCCGGACCGCCTCCGCCGGGTCCATGCCGAACGGGCTCGCCTGTCCGCCCATCACCAGGACCGCGCCCGGCGTCGCGACCGGCAGGTTCACCCGCAGCAGCACATCGACGGTACGCCCGGCGGCCCACGCCAGGGCGGCCAGCCGGTGCAGTTCGGCGACGGACTCGACGTGTACCCGGTGCACGTCGGCGGCCAGCGCCGCCGAAAGATCCGCGTCGGTCTTGCCCGGCCCGGCGAAGGCGGCCACCCGCCGCCCGGGCAGCACACCCGCGAGGTGCCGCAGTTCGCCCCGGCTGGCCGCCTCGAAACCGTCGACCGTGGCCGCCAGGGTGCGCAGCATCCCCGGGTCGGGATTGGCCTTGACCGCGTAGAGCAGCTCGACCCGTTCCGGCAGGGCCGCCCGGACGGCAGCCGCGTGCGTGGCCAGGGCGGCGAGATCGTAGACGTACGTCGGTCGGGTCATTCGGCACCGCCGAGCGGGTTGGGCACCTCGACGTAGGTCGCCTGCTGGTCGGCGGCCCGGTGCCAGCGGACCAACAGGTTCGCCTTCGCGGCGAGCGGAGCGCCGTGCAGCAGCGGGGTCAGCTCGGCCGGCTCACCCAGCTGCGCGTACGCCGTCTCGACGGCTCGCCGGACCGTCTGCCACAGCCGTGGCTCGGTGCCGGGGTGGCCGTCGGCGAGCGCACCGGCGAGACCGGCGAGATGGTTGACGAACAGGCAGTAGACGACGCGCCGGGCCGCCTGTGCGGAGGTGTAGGCGGCCTGCCGGGGAACCCGATCGGGCCAAACGGCCAACCGTCCGAGATCGAGCTTCAGCCCTTCGAGGTCACGCAGGATCAGGCGGACCGGGCGACCATCCGGATCCAGCACCACCAGCACGTTCTGCAGGTGGGCCTCATGGACCACGCCGTGGCCGAGCCACAGGCGCAGCACTGCGGGCACCAGCAGCTCGACGTAGGCCCGCCACCAGTCGAACGGGTCCGGCACGGTCAGCGGCGCGTTGGCCAGTGCCGCCGCCAACACCACCCGTTCGCCCGGCCGCAGATGCTCGCGTACCCCGGTCCGCAGGATGGTGCCGTACGCCTCGTCCGCCCCGGGCAGGTCGACGGTCCGGTAGCCGGGCTCCCGCAGCAATCCGACCCGCGCGGGAAGCGGCACACCGGACAGGAACCGGGTCAACGCCACCGCTCCGGTCAACTCGTAGCGGGCGTTCTTGCGCAGGCAGTTGGTGATGCGTACGTGCAGGCTGGTCTTGAGGAACAGGTCGACCGAGGGGGCGTAGAGCGTACGGACGCTCGCGGTCGGGCGGACCGGTACGCCGGCCGGGCCGAGCCGGCGCAACCTCGGATCGGTAGGTGGCATCAGGTCCAACTGCCACGGGTGCACCGGCAGCAGGTGGTGACCGGGTGGCGCGTCCGGCGGATCCAGCGGCGCGATCAGCTCGTCGACCGGCCCGTCGCCCGCCACCAGGTCGGCGGGCACGGCGAGCCAGTCCAGCCGGAAGGTGCTGCGCAGCTCCGGGGCGTAGCGACGCCAGCTCGCCGGATCACCACTGCGCCACTTCGGACTGGGGTGATGCGGGTGGCCGTGTACGAGGGACTGTTCGGAGTCGACATAGCTGTCGACCGCCGGGTCCCCGGTCGGGGTGGGGTCGCTGGACGGGCGTTGCCGCAACAGGGTGGCCAACGCGTTCCGGCTACCGAGCACCTGTTCGACGAACTCGTCGTTAGGCAGCGCGGTGCGGGCGGTCAGCTCGGCGGCGAGCAACCGGGCGAGCTGTGCGCCGTCGACCGGCACGTCGGCGTCCGCCGAGCCGTCGCCCAGCCTGTCGGCGGCCGGCGGATCCGGCACGGCCGGGTGGTGGTGGGCGACCGGTGTCGCCGCTGGCCGGCAGTGGACCGGGCCGACGTAGCGGTGCGCCAGCACGGGGGAGAGCCGGGCCAGCCGGCAGGAGAGCGTCAGCCCCAGGTGCGGCAACCGGATCCGGAGCTGCCCGCCCACGGTCTCGGCCGCACCGTCGGGCGCGGCCACCTCCCGCAGGTAGCAGGAGAGCAGGGTGTGCGTGGTGGCCAGATCGGCGGCGCGTTCCGCCGGCCCGGCGGTGGCCTCGGCGGTCTGCGGCGTCACGCGGCGTTCCGCAGGTAGTTGGGTCCGGTGCGGTGGTAGAACTTGTTCACGTCGGTGCAGCCGATCCGCTGCTTGGGCAGCAGCGTGCCGGCGGTCAGCATCGCCTTGACCGGCAACCGGTCGGCGGCCAGGACGCGGTCGGCCAGCTCTCGTGCGGCGGGTGTGTCACCCCACCGGTCGCGGGCGGCGCGCAGCCGGGGCGCGAGGGCCTCGGCCGGTGAGGGCACGGCGACCCCCTGGTCCGCCAGGGCCAGCAGGGGGGCCGCCGCCGCCAGGTGAAGGGTGATCGTGACGAACATGTCGGCCAGCTCCCCGGGATGGCGGATCCACATCCGCTGATCGCGCAGTCGGACCGTGCCCGCGTGCCGGGGGTCCAGCCGGGCGCCGTCGTTGTCCTTGTACAACAGCCGGAGCGAACCGTCGGACGGTAGGACCAGATGGATGTTCTGCGGATGTGCTTCCAACGCCACTCCGTACCGTAACCACAGGCACACGTGCCAGTCGAGCAGGAGATCCAGATAGGACCCGAGGAGGCGAGTCGGGTCGGCACCGCCGATCCGCTGGGCGACAGTGCCGGCGGTGGGATCCGCCGCGGCGAGCGCGGCCACCGGTACCACGGTCGCCCGCTCCAGCCCGGCGGGTAGCCGGCGCAGCACAAAGGACCGCAGCTCGTCGTCGTCGCAGTGACCGAAGACGCTCTCGTCGGCGTGTGTGATCCGGTCGGCGAAGCGCGGCTGCTCCGCGGCGATGCGGTCGAGCAGCGCGGCCACCGCCGCGCCGTCGGAGAGCGCGTCCGGTGCGAGGGTACGGCGGTTGCGGGCACCCAGAGTCGCGGTCGGCAGCGGCAGTTTCAGGTGGGTCGTCGGATCGCTGTCCAGGGCGACGGTACGCATCGACAGGGTGGGTCGCACGGTGATCTCCGGTACGTCGAGCACCGGCAGGCCCGACCGGTCGGCGGTCAGCGGGTGCACCGGCAGCAGCACCTCCCCGTTCTGGCGTGGCGTCGGCCACCAGGCGGGCAGCCGCCCGTTGAGCCGCAGGGCCCGGGCCGGTACGGGCAGCCAACGCAGGGCGAACGTGGGGGCGTGCTCGGGTGCGTACCGGAGCAGCTCGGTCTCGTCCAGGCCGTGCCGGCACCGGTCGGTGGGGTAGACGGCATGGCCGGCGTGGGCGGCGAGCACGTCGTCGAGGAGCGCGCCGCCGAAGCCGGTGAGCGGGTCGACCCGGGCGGCGGCGATCCGGGCGTACGTGTCGGGCCGGGTGGTCTCGGCCAGCCGGCGGGCGAGCAGGTCCTGCCGGCATTCGTCGGTGAAGGCGCGCCACCCCTGCTCGGCCTCGACGTCGTCGTACGGCGCGAGCAGCTCCAACAGGCCCGCCAGCGTGTCCACCCGGTGTGGCGCCCGACCGGGCGGGTGCACGTGCAGTTCGGCGTGGGCGAGGCGGACGGCGTGTTGGAAGCCGTCGGGACGGACCGGAAGGCGTAATCGGCCGGCGCGGTGCGGTGCCTGCCACCAGCCGGGGCCGTCGGGGCCGCCGCCGCTGCTCAGGCCGAGGTGGTCCTCGCGCAGCAGGGCGTCCAGCACCCGGCGGAACAGCTGCTGCTCCACCGGATCGGTCACGTGTCGATCACCCAGTCCAGTCCGGCGCGGAACTCGACGAGCGCGCGGCGCACCACGGCCGGATCCGACCCGATGGCGTGCAGGACGGCCAGGTAGTCGCGGTTGGTGCCGGTGTGCTCGGCGGTGGTCCCGATCGGCCGCAGCGGGCGGCAGCCGAGCCGGACCCCGTCGCGTACCGCGTCGATCGGACCGGGGGCGGCGACGAGGGTGCCGCCGCGCTCGGCGCAGACGTACTCCACCCGGGCGGTCTGTTCGATCGCGGCCGGGTCGGGCAGACCGAGGTCGGCGACGGATTCGCCGAGGTGCAGCCGGATGACGTACTCGAACAGCGGCACGTCGAGCAGCTCGGCCAGGATGAGATCCATCCGGTCACCGATCAACCGGTCGTTGACCTCGATGAGCCGAGGTCGCTCCCGGTGCATGACGAACTCGGTGTGGCAGGGGCCGAACCGTACCCCGAGCGCGTCCAGCTGAGCCCGCAGCCGCTCGGCCGTCGCCGGAGTTGCCGGTGCCCATTCCAGGCACAGCTCGGTGAAGGTGGGCGGCGGGCCGAGCGTGGTACGCCAGCCACCGAGCACGGCCAGCGTCCCGGCGTCTCCGAGGGTGTCGTGGGTGCGGACCTCGCCCGGCAGGTACTCCTCCACCACCAGTGCCGCGTCCGGTCGGCGACGGCGGATCTCGGTCACCCGCCGGGCCAGCTCGTCCGCGTCGGTGACCAGGTAGGCGTCCTCGCTGGCGACGCCGTCACGCGGCTTGACCACAGCGGGGAAGACGTCGGACGTCGGTGGCTGCCCCGGCGCGAGGCGCTGGGCGTGGACCACGTCGAGACCGGCGTCGGCGACGGCCTGCCGGGTGGCGGCCTTGTCCTTGCAGCGTCGCGCCGACTCGGGATCCTTACCGGGCAGGCCGAGACGACGGGCGGCGAGCGCCGTCGGGGCCTGTAGGTGATCGCTGTTGGAGAAGAGTCCCACCGCGGCTGGCCCGTTCCGGACCACCTCGGTGACAGCCTGGGGGTCCCGCACCGGGCAGCTCCGCGTCGGCACCGTCGTGGGCCAGTCGTCGGGCCGGTCGGTCAGCACGGTGACCGGCACGCCGAGCGTGTCGGCGGCCGGCAGCAGGCCGTCCAGCACGGAGTCGGTCGGATTGAGAGCGGTCAGGTACAGCATCACGAGCCGGCTCGGTGATGAGCCGTCACCGAGCGCGCCAGTAGGCCAGCGCCGCCACCTGCTCCTTGCCGACGCCCAGCCCTCGCCGCAGGTGTTTGACGATGCTGCGGGTGCTGGCCGCCTCGCAGGCCACCCAGTACAGGCCGTCCTCCTGAGCGGCGGTCAGGGCGGTGGTGACGGTGTCCACCAGGTGTTGGCCCTCGTCGCGGCGTGGCACCCACACCACCTCGTCGTGTGGCCGGGTACGCAGCGGCAGGTTCCGCTCGCCATCGTGGGCGTACTCGAGCCAGATGCTGGCCGACACCGGCCCGGCGGCGTCGAGCAGGCTGTTGACCGCGGGCAGGGACGCCGCGTCGCCGATCAGGTAGAGCCGGCCGGGCGCCGGTTCGGGGAGCGTGAAGGAGCTGCCCTGCACGGTCGCCTCGATGGTGTCTCCGGGCCGTGCTGTCGTGGCCCAGCGCGCCGCGCAGCCGTCGTGCAGGGCGAACACGAGCTGGAAGCGCCCGCTGTCCGCGTCCGGGTCGACAAGGGTGTACGCCCGTTGGTGGGGTCGACCCTCGTTGTCGAACCACAGCCGGATCCACATGGTGGGGTGCACACCGCAGGTACGCAGCAGGTCGCCCCCGTCGACGAGCAGCCGCTGGTAGCGGTCTCCGACGGGTTCGTTCTCCAGGACGGTCAGCTCAAAGTTCCGGCCCCCGAACGCCTTGAGTACGAGGGCTTCCCAGTTGCGTTTCACACGGTTCTCCACTGTGGATGCGGTTCGGGTGACGAAGAGCCTGCCGACCCTCGATGGCACGTCCCTGGGCGACTGCCGACGGGCGGGCGTGGGCGTCGGCTCAGGGCCGGTTGGCCAGTGGCAGTGCCCGCACCAACATCCGGTGCGAGCGCCAGCCGGGGAACGGCACGAGGTCGCCGACGTGGTCGAACCCGGTTCGTTGCAGCGCGTGCCACACCCGGGTGTTGGTCTCGGCGACGGCGAGTGACACCCGCTCCTCGCGCCGTCGGGCCAGCAACTCGACCGTCATCCGGAACCCGAGACGGTGGCGGCGGTACTCGGGCAGCACGAACGCCTCGCAGACCGCGAAGGTGCGGCCCGGCCACTCGACCGCCAGGTCGGGATCCTTGACGGAGGTCAGGTCACGCCACCAGAGGGTCTCCGGTGGTAGCGGGCAACCCATGACCGTCCCCACGAGCCGGCCGTCGACGTACCCGAGCGCCGCCTCGAAACCGGGGGCCTCGGCGGTCCACCAGAGGCGTTCCTCCACCGTCGGCACGGTGTGGTCGACCAGGTGCAGGTCGGCGGCGTGCACGCGGCGGTAGACCTCGGCCAGCGCCGGGATGTCGACCTGGTCGGTGGTGACGACGGCACTGTCCAGACCGTCGATCGCCTCGGACGCGGTGAGCGACGACATTGAACTCCTCCCGAACTTTGGTTAGGCATACCTAACCAGCCGGTCGGCGTTCGGGCAAGTCTCCGTGTCGTGGCGTCCGTCCCCACGGGCGGGTGGGTTGCAGCACGGCCTCGCGCAGCGCCTCCCGCCGCAGGTGGGCGATCCGCTGGTACGCGGGATCGGCGATCATCTGACTGAACGCCCGGCGGGTCGGATAGCGCACCAGCAGGACCGCGTCCCACTGCTGACCCGCCGCGGCGATGAGGGCGTCGTCACCGTCGCCGGCGTAGACGACCTCGACTCCGTAGTGCGGCGCGACGGTCGTGGCGAAAGCCTTCGCGTACTGCTGGTACCGCGCGCGGCCGCCGTCGGCGAACCGCAGCAGATTGAGCATGACCACCGGTTCGTCAGGTCCGGCGGCGAGAAACCCGGGGGGAAGCTCGCCGTGTGGGTCCG
The DNA here is from genome assembly GCF_027497175.1 of Verrucosispora sp. WMMD573. Taxonomy (NCBI): domain Bacteria; kingdom Bacillati; phylum Actinomycetota; class Actinomycetes; order Micromonosporales; family Micromonosporaceae; genus Micromonospora; species Verrucosispora sp. WMMD573. Next base: position 4,357,689 of record NZ_CP114901.1, read on the forward strand.
CCGTCATCGTTGCCTCCGATCTCGGGACTGGAAGCAGTATTCCGGCATCGAGGTCAGGCCCGTCAACGAAAAGGCAGTGGGATTTTGCACTCACGGTGCATGCTTCTGACTGCGCCCGTCCGGGCGCGCGGCAGGCGTCAGCCGGCTGTCCGCAGGTCGGCCAGCAGCCTCTCGACCCGGGTACGGATCTCGTCGCGGATCGGGCGGACCGCCGCCACGCCCTTGCCGGCCGGGTCATCGAGCTTCCAGTCCTCGTAGCGCTTGCCGGGGAACACCGGGCAGGCATCACCGCAACCCATGGTGACGATGACGTCGGAGGACTCCGCGGTGGCGTACTCAAGGAGCTTGGGGGTCTGGTCGGTGATGTCGATGCCCACCTCGCGCATGGCCGCCACGGCTGCCGGGTTTATCGTCTCGGCGGGCGCGGAGCCGGCGGAGCGGACCTCGACGGCGTCACCGGCGAGGTGGCGCAGCCAGCCGGCGGCCATCTGGGAACGGCCGGCATTGTGTACGCAGACGAACAGGACGCTGGGCTTGTCGGTCACGAGGTGCCTTTCTGCGGTGCGGGGGTCGTGGCTGGCGGTCTGCCGTGCGTGGAGGTCATGGGTGTCGGCTCGGGGTCGCCTGGTCGTCGGCCGGCACGACCACCTGGTCGGCGGCGGCACCGGCGTCCGGGTAGAGGGCCGCCAGTAGGCCGACACCGACGGCGAGACCGACGACCTGTGCCACCACGAAGCCCGGTACGGAGGCCGGGGCGATGCCGGCGAAGGTGTCGGTGAACGCCCGGCCGACCGTGACGGCGGGGTTGGCGAACGACGTGGACGAGGTGAACCAGTAGGCGGCCCCGATGTAGGCGCCCACGGCGGCCGGCGCCACGGTGGCGCGGCCGGACCGGGCCAGCGCGAAGATCAGCAGGACCAGTCCGGCGGTGGCGACGACCTCACCGAGCCACAGATTGCCACCGCCGCGCTCCCGGACAGAGAGGCTGACCGCGCCCAGGCCGAACATCAGGTTGGCCAGCACCGACCCCGCGACGGCCCCGGTCACCTGCGCCGCGACGTAGCCGGCGAGCTCCCGGGGGGAGAGGCCGGCGCCCGAGCGGCGGCCGAGCAGCCAGTCGGCGGCGGAGACGACCGGATTGAAATGAGCGCCGGAGACCGGCCCGAACATCAGAATCAGTACGCCGAGGGCGAAGGCCGTGGCGATCGAGTTCTGGAGCAGTTGCAGGCCGACGTCGTCCGGGGACAGGTCGGTGGCCATGACGCCGGAGCCGACCACGGCGGTGACCAGCAGGGCGGTGCCGGTGAACTCGGCCAGCAGACGCCGCGAAAGTGCGATGGTCATCGGTTGTGCTTCTCCTCGATGGCTATCGGGTGGGAACGTTCAACTCGTCGAGGAGTCGCCGTACCCGCCGCTCGATCTCGTCGCGGATCGGCCGGACGTCGTCGACGTCGAGGCCGGCAGGGTCGGCAAGGTCCCAGTTCTCGTAGCGGGTGCCGGGGAAGACCGGGCAGGCGTCGCCGCAGCCCATGGTGACCACCACATCGGCGGCGCGGACCACCTCGTCGGTCCAGGGCTTGGGGAACTCGTCGGAGATGTCGATACCGCGTTCGGCCATGGCCGCCACGGCGGCGGGATTGATCTCGGTGCCCGGTTCGCTGCCACCGGACCAGGCCACGGCCCGATCGCCGGCCAGGTGGGTGAGAAACCCGAGGGCGATCTGCGAGCGGCCGGCGTTGTGGGTGCACAGGAACAGGACGACGGGCCGGCCGTCACGGTGATGGCCTTCGACGCGGGCCAGTGCCTGTAGCCGCTGGCGGGCGAAGCGTTCGGCGAGCAGGGGCAGGTAGTGGGGGATCCGACCGTCGACGGCGAACTGGTCGTAGCTGCTGTGCAGGAAACGTTCGATCGTCTCGGTGCCGTACGTGCCGTGGAACTCGTCGGCGAGGCGGGTTGCGGCCGTACGCAGGGCCAGACGTTGATCGATCGAGAGGTCTGGGCGGGGACTGCGGGCGAGGTGGGTCATCGTGGGTCTCCGGGTAGGACGGCGGGAGCGAGCCGGGCGACCCGGTCGGCGAGGTCGGTGTAGGCGGACTCGAACGCCTCGTCGGTGTCCACCCGGACCGGGTCGGGCACCGACCAGTGCAGCCGGGGGCGTAGCTGGTCGGTCAGTCCCTCGTGGGCGTTGTCGCAGACGGCGATGACGAGGTCGTCGCTGCGCACGATGTCGGCGACGTGGGCGGTGCCGGTGGGGTCGAGGTCGAGCTGGTGGCGGTGGGCCACGGCGACCGCGCGGGGGTGGACCCGGGCCGCCGGTTGGGTGCCGGCCGAGGCGGCGGCACCACGGGTGCGGTGCCGCCACAGCGCGGCGGCCAGCTGCGAGCGGGCCGAGTTGTGGGTGCAGACGAAGACCACCCGACCGACCCCGGTCAGCCGGGGGGTGGCGAGGGCGGCGAGTGTTTCGGGGCGCAACTGGAGGTAGGTGCGCCGCCGGTCGCCCTCGGAACGGACCTTCACCACCAGGCCGGCCTGGGTGAGGACCTTGACGTGATGGGCGACCAGGTTGGTCGGCATGGCGAGCCGGTCGGCGATTTCGCCGGGCGAGGCGTCACCGAGGGTGAGCGCGTCCACGATCGCCAGGCGCGCCGGGTCGCCGAGTGCCGCGTGGGTACGCGCCCGCGCCGCCAGCGAAAAAAGCTCAACCTGCATAGACTCAACTATTACTGACTAATCTTCGCCCGTCAAGGCGTCGGCCGGCGGCCCTTGATCAGCCCAACTCGCGGGGAAAGTAGTCGGCCAGTGGCTCCGGTGCAGCCTGATCGCCTGCCGGGCCATCCGCCAGCAGGCACCGGATGACACCGCTGGGGTCCCTGTCGAGGGCCGGCACGCCGGTCGGTGGCGCACCCGGGACCAGACGGTCAGCGCAGCCGACCGCGCCGGCCGAACCAGTCCCGCGAGGACCGGGTGTTCAGCGCCACCGCCACCCAGGCGAGCAGGCCCAGGCCGACGATCGTGATCGGGCCGAAGAGTCCCAGCGCGGCGGCGGCCAGCAGACCCGCCAGGGCGTACGCGGGGTATGGCGCCCAGCGGCGGCGGGCCGCCAGGCTGACCGCGACCAGGGCGCACGCGGCGGCCATCACGGCGAAGAAGACGACGGCGCCGAGGGAACCTTTCGCGGCCAGCGACCGGTGCACCGTCGCGAGCGCGAACAGCAGTGACAGTAGCGCGAACGCGAGCACGGTGACCCGGACCGGGGTTGGCGTCGTGGGGGGCCGGAGCTTGTCCCCGTAGCCGCCGCCGGGTGCGCGTACGACCATGAAGACAACGATGGGCGTCGACGCCTGAGTGGGCGTGTCACTGTCGGCAACGCGACAGCGGATGCGATCGCTCTAAGCTTCGCCCATGGCGAGGTACTTCGACGTGCACCCGGACAACCCGCAACCGCGCACCATCGGTCAGGTGGTCGAGATCGTTCGCGGAGACGGGTTGATCGCCTACCCCACGGATTCCTGCTTCGCCCTGGGCTGCCAGCTGGGCAACAAGGACGGCATGGACCGGATCCGGGAGATCCGCCACCTCGACAGCGGCCACCACTTCACGTTGGTGTGCCGCGACTTCGCTCAGCTCGGTCACTTCGTGCAGTTGGACAATGCGGTGTTCCGGGCGGTGAAGGCGGCCACCCCCGGCAGCTACACCTTCATCCTGCCCGCCACGAAGGAGGTGCCCCGGCGGCTGTGGCACCCCCGCAAGAAGACCGTCGGGGTGCGCATTCCCGCTCATCCGGTCACCCGCGCGCTGCTGGACGCGCTCGGCGAGCCGCTGCTGTCGAGCACCCTGCTGCTGCCCGGTGACGAGGAGCCGATGACCCAGGGCTGGGAGATCAAGGAACGCCTCGACCATGCCGTCGACGCCGTGGTCGACGCGGGTGACTGCGGTACCGAACCGACGACTGTGGTGGACTTCTCCGACGGCGAGCCCGAGATCGTCCGGGTGGGTGCCGGTGACCCGGCCCGCTTCGCCTGACATTCCGGAAGGTCCGCCCGACTGCGCCGGGGGCGGCCTGACGCTTGCTGGCCGCCACGCCCCCGTACCCCGTGGCGGCCGTCACCCCGCCTGATCCCAACACGTCCGTCGCACCCGCCGGCGAAGTCCAAACGATTCCGTACGGGGTGGCGTGGGATCGATTGTTATCGTCGCAACTCGTGGGTGTCATGAAGGCTGCCGTGTCCAACGGGCCACCCGACCCGGGCACGGCCCACAGCCTCGACGAACTGATCGGTTGCCTGCGGGCGCTCAAGCTCTGGGCCGGTGATCCGTCGTACGAGACGATCACCCGGCGGGTCAACGAGCGGTGGCGGGCCGACGGTCGTCCCGTCGACGAGATGGCTCGCCGGGGCACCGTGGTGGACTGCTTCAAGACCGGGCGGCGGCGGATCAACGCCGACCTGATGCTCGCCGTCGTGCAGGCGTTGCACGACGAGACGGGCTACCTCGCGCACTGGCGACAGGCACTGCGGGTGAGTCTCGCCGAGACGACCGCAGCCGCCCAGGTGCGGGTGCTCGACCGGCTGCCCGACGACGCGGGGGCCTTCACTGGTCGTCAGGCGGAACTCGTCCGGCTCAGGGAGTTGGCCGTGCTGACCGCCGAGCCCGACCCGGACGGGGTCGGCGCGGAGGTCTGCGTGCTCGCCGGGATGGCCGGGGTCGGCAAGACCCACCTCGCGGTACACGCCGGCCAGTCACTGGTCGGCGAGGGGCACTTCGATACGACGCTCTTCGTCGACCTGCGGGGCTATCATCCGGATCCCGGGCAGCCACCGGCCGAACCGGGCGCGGTGCTGGACGGATTCCTGCGCCTGCTGGGCATGTCCGGTCACGAGATCCCGTTCGGCATGGCGCAGCGCGCGGCGGCGTTCGGCGAGCGGCTCGCGGGTCGACGGGTGCTGGTCGTGCTCGACAACGCGGCCGGCGCGGAGCAGGTACGCCCCCTCCTGGCGCGCTCGGCCGGCACCCTGACACTGATCACCTCCCGTCGCCGGCTCGCCGACCTGGACGAGGCGGTGCAGCTCGACCTCGACCTGTTCACGCCGGAGGAGGCGGAGAGGCTGCTGGTCCGCTCGAATCCGGGCGTGGCGGTGGGCAGCGACCCGTCGGCGCATCGGCGAGTCGCGTTGCGCTGCGGGTACCTGCCGTTGGCGCTGAGTGTGGTCGTCGGCCAGATGGCCTCGCGGCCCGGGTGGACGGTCACCGACCACGCCGACCTGCTGGACGAGCGTCACCGACACCGCCGACTCGACAGTGGTGTGGAGTTGGCCCTGCACCTGTCGTACCAGCATCTGCCGGACCAGCGGCAGACGCTGTTGCGGCGAATGGCCGTGCATCCCGGCGCGGACCTGGACGAGCACGGTGCCGCCGCCCTGCTGGACAGCGACCCGGCCTCCGCCGCGGCCGACCTGCGTCATCTGGCCGCCGAATATCTGGTCCAGCAGCCCGTCGCCGGGCGGTACGCGTTACACGACCTCGTTCGTGCCTACGCGGGGGAGCGCGGCCGGGAGGAGGACCGACCGGCGGACCGGCGGGCCGCCCTGACCCGCCTGCTCGACCACTACCTGTACAGTGCGGCGGCGGCGATGGAGACGCTGTATCCGGCCGAGCGGCACCGTCGGCCGCCACTGCCCCAGCCACCCCCGGCCGTCCCGGTGCTCGACAAGCCCAGGACCGCGCTGCGCTGGCTGGACGCGGAACGCGCCACCCTCGTGGCGGTGTGTGTGCACGCGGCCCGCAACGGCTGGCCGCAGCACGCCGTGTGGCTCGCCGGCACCCTCTACGTCTATCTCGACAACGGCGGTTACCCGGCCGATGCGATCACCGTGCACACCGAGGCCGAGCATGCGGCGCGGCTGCTCGGCGACACCGTCGCCGAGGCCACCGCGCTGACCAATCTGGGGGTGGTGTGCTGGCAGTTGGGCCGCTACCCGGAGGGCGTCGGGCATCTGGAGCGCGCGCTGCCGCTGTTCCGCGCGGCCGGTGACGGTCGCGGTGAGGCCCGGGTGTTGGGCAACCTCGGTGTCGTGCACAGCGCCGCCGGGTACTGGGAGCGCGCCGGTGGCTACCACGAGTTGGCGCTCGACCGCTTCGTCCAGATCGGCGACCGGGTCGGCGAGGCAAACACCCTTACCAACCTTGGCGCCGTCCACGAACGGTTGGGCCGCCCCGGTGCCGCGGTCGACCAGAACAGCCGTGCCCTGGCGATCTTTCGTGAGCTGCGGCATCTCGGCGGCGAGGCGACCGCGCTGAACAACCTCGGTGACGCATACGTCGCGCTGGGCAGGTTCGCGGAGGCCGTCGAGTGTTACGAACCGGCCCTCGCCCTTTTCCGCGACATCGGGGAGCGTTACGGCGAGGCTTGTGTGCTCAACGGGCTCGGGCGGGCGCTGACCGGCCAGGGCGCACGCGACGAGGCGGTCGCACGGCACGTCGAGGCGCTGACCCTGGCAACGGAGATCGACAGACCCGAGGAACAGGCCCGCGCCCGTAGCGCGCTCACCCGGCTGGGCGTGCCGGCCGAGGGGTAGACCGAAGGGGCTTTCGTATAGGTGGGCGAAAGTTCGGTCTGCGGTTCGGAAACTATCGACGTTGCTCGGGGTAAGGGCTACGCTCCCAGGCAACAGCCGTCGATGCGAGGGGTGACATGTCCCGCCGAACCGGAAGGCCCTCCTACCTGGTTGCCTCGCCCGCGGGGCAGCACCGGAAGAGGACGTGGATCGTCGCCACCGCCGCGGCTGCGGTCCTGGTGGCGGCCCCGGCCGGCGGGCTGGTCGGGCATGCTGTCGGTCGACCGGACCCGACGGAGGCGAGCGTGGCGAAGATGCGCCAGGCCGACGCCGAGCGGGACGCGCAGCAGATCGTCGAGCTCACCGAGATGGCTCGCCGGACGGGTGAGGAACTCGCGCCGATCATTCGCGCCGTCCGCCAGGACGCCGAGGCGGGGCGCACGCCCGAGCAGGCCAAGGTCGACCAGTGGCAGCAGACCGTAGGGCGGCTGGTCGCCCAGTTCGCCGACCCGCCGTCGGGCATGACCGCCACCAACGTCGCCCGTGGCGGTCTGCGTAGCGCCGTCGACCAGGTGGCCGTCGCGGTCGACGCGGTTGCTCTCGCGCTGGCCGGTCCGGCCAGTGGGCGTGCCGAGCGGATGCAGTTGGCCGCGCGGCAGGCCACCCTCGCCGTCACCACGTGGTCCGTGGCCGCGACCCAGCTCGACCAGGTCAACATTGACGCCGGGCAGGGCCACCAGCATGTGCATCTCGACGTCGGCGAGGTGGAGGGCGCGCTCGGTCCGGACGGCTCGGCCGAGGGCGCCGGCGGCTGATCGCATTCAGCCGCTCTCCGGTTGCTGATCGCGGTCCACCACGACCGCCGGAACCGCTGTGGTCGACGCCGATCAATCATCGTCGGCGGCGGGACGAAACCGACCGATGATCGAGTCGGCAAGGTCGACACTTGCGAATCGGTATCGCATCCGATGCATAATGGGCGACGGGCTGCGTGCGTCGGGCAACGACCACAGTGATCTGCCGACTTCAATGGAGGCACCTCCATGGCATTGATTCCGGCGGCTGGTGCAGGTTGTAGTGAGCCGTCGACCCCGCCGCCACGAGTTGAGTCCCCGGGAACGGTCAATTCCGAGGTCGAGTGGGACGGCTTCGACCCGGGCGCCTACGTCCAGCACAACTACTCGGTCCTGCGCGATGATGATCGCGAAATTCTCTGTCGGATAAGAGACTTTTTCGCGGGTGCGAAGATTTCCGGCGCACACTGTGTCGACGTCGGCTCGGGCGCAAACCTCTACCCGACACTGTCGCTTCTGCCATTCGCGCGCAGCGTCGAACTCTGCGAATATTCCACCGCGAATGTGCGTTGGTTGCGTGATCAGATCGGCGGCTATGACGAGTGCTGGGACGCGTACTGGCGGGTGTGTGCGGAGCACACTGCTTACGCGGCGTTGACCGACCCCCGCAGCCACCTGGCCCGGGTGGGTCGGGTGTCGCAGCTGAGCGTCTTCGACCTGCCCAGACGGGTCTGGGGTGCGGGCACCATGTTCTTCGTCGCCTGCTCGATCTCGGCTGACCGGGCCGAGGCGGAGCGCGCGATCGGCCGGTTCCTGGGGGCGTTGCTTCCAGGCTCGCCGTTCGCTGCGGCATTCATGCTGGGCTCGAACGGCTACCGCGTCGGACAGCACTGGTTTCCGGCCGTGCAACTGCACCGCGCCGAAGTGGTGGCGAGCATCGCGGCCGGAGCGTACGACGTGGACATGCACGAGGTGCGTCCCACGCCGTCGCTGCGCGACGGCTATCTGGGCATGCTGCTGGTCACCGGACGTAGCCGCGGCTGACCTCACACATTGCCGCCCTCGCGCCCTCTCACCTGGACACTTGGCCGGTCTGATTTCTCCGAGACATCGGTACGCACGGCCGTTCAGGTCACGCTCCGGCAGGGATACGATGATGGGTGCACGTCATCGTGGATCATCGTGGGTCAGGCAACCTCAGCAGCTCCGTTTCGACGACTACAGCAGACGGTGGTGGACCATGCGGATGCAGCCGCGCCAGGAGATTCTCGACATCTGGCGGGCCACGGTGCGTAGCTGTCTACGCAACGGCGAATGGGACTGGGGCGGTCGGAGCGGGTCCAATTCCATCAGTGACGCGGAGCAACTGCTGACCCTGCTGCTGCCGGCGACCAAGATCCCGGTGCTGTCGCTTGACGATCCGGACCGGATCGACGAGGAGGTCATCGAGGCGTTCGGCGCGATGGGCGGCGCCATTGAGATTCCCCGCCGACTGGTCAAGATCATGACCGAGTACTTCGTCCGCTACACCGACGACAGCGGCGCGCCGACCTTTGGTGGTGGCAGCTACCTCACCCCGGTCGAAGGTGGTCCGGACCTCACCGACGAGCAGCGCTCGATGGACGTGGTCGACTCGTTCGCGGTGTCGGTCACGCTCACCCTGGCGACCATCGGTTTCGTCAAGATCTACCGCCCCTCCACTCAGCGGGCCGACCTGCGGGCCCAGTTGAGCAAGCTGGAGGAGATGGCGAGCATCCGGCTGACCGCGGCCATGGTCGGGCTGCTACGCAGCTTCAGCACGTCGGTCTTCGCCGCGACGGACGAGTTCGGCATCCGGCTCTGTGACATGGTCAACCAGGACGAGGTGCCGCGCCGTGAGGTGGTGACCGCGTTACGGGCACAGTTGCGGGACACCATGGCGAGTCTGCGCAACGTGGTGGTCGGTTCCGGTCAGGTCACCGAGGACCTGGACAACAGCGAGATGCTCTTCGAGTGCGGCTGGTCGTGGGGGACGATCGCCGGCGCCGAGGAGGTGACGACGACCGAACCGATCGGCCCGCAACGCGAGGGCTCGGCCGAGAACGCTCCCTACCTGTACTTCACCGTCATCGCGGTGGACGCCATCGACGACCTCAACTCCGAACGGACCCGTCTGCTCGGTCTACTCAACGAGGAACAGCAGCGACTGTTCCGGATCCTGCAACTGCGCTGGGAGTTGACCCGCAGGTACTGGGCGACGGTGGCCACCTTCGGCAACCGACGACGGTGGCCGATCGAGGACATTCCCTGGCGTACCACCGACGGCGACCGGACCGACTACTACACCCTGCAGGCCACGTCGCTGGCGGTGAAGGGGCTGGTCGCCAGCGGTCGCGGCGGTGACGAGGAGTTCGGGCGGATCGGCAACGTGCTGGTGGAGCTGGCGCAGCGGGGTCGGATCACCCGGCGCGCCTCGCCGAAAGAGGCAGCGCTGGTCGTGCACGCCCCGGGCAAGCAGGTGACGCTGAACGACGCCACCTCGAAACCAATCATGACGTGGAACGTCAACGAGTTCTCCACGGTGCTGCTCCAGCGGGCCACCACCGTCGCCGGGCTGTTGAACAATGCCCGACACCGTAGCGAGCTGCTCGAACTCGCGGACGAGGTGTGGGAGCACCTCCTGTTGCGGCGCATTCCCGACGGTCGGCACCGAGGGCTGTGGGATCATGCCGGTGGCGCGTTCCCCGGGTTGGCTCCGCTGCCCGAGGCGCCCTCCTGGTACCTGACCGAGCGGGTCGTGCAGGCCCTGGTCAACGCCGGTCAGCTGCTCTGGGAGCGGCCGTTCCCCCGCGCCGTCAACCTTGCCGCCTATTCCCAGGATCTGATCGACGAGGCCGAGTACGTGTTCGACCGCGAGCTGATGAGCGGCACGTTCGTCGGCGAGGCCATGCAGCGCAGCATGCGCAGCATTCGGGCGACGCTGCGCCGCGCTCAGTCGCTTGTGGACGATCAGCCGGGCACGGCCGCCGCGTTGGCCAGCACCCTGCTGCTACAGCTGAACGACATCACCACCGGCCAACAGAAGGCCAGCGAGGGGATCTGAATGCTGGTCTTTGTCACGTCACACAAGGGTGGCACCGGGCGCTCGGTGACCGCGGCCAACATCGCCTACCGCAGCGCGCTCTCCGGCCGCTCCACCTGCTACCTGGACTACGACTTCGGTTCGCCGACGGCCGGCATCACGTTCCAGATCCCCCAGGCCACCAACGGCATCGAGGGAGCCGGCCCGAACGGCGGCGGCCTGCACCGCTACCTCCGCGGCGAGATCCCGTCCCCGGAGCAGTTGGACGTGTGGAGCACCTCGGAGCGGGTCAGCCTGCGCCAACGACCGCCCCGCTCCAGCTCGCTGGTGCTGCTGCCCGGGCAGCGCAACGGCAGCGAGTTCGGCTTCACCGCCGACATCGGTCGGCGCTGCGCCGAGCTCTTCCTTCGACTGGAGGAGGAGTTCGATCTGACCCTCGTGGATCTCAGCGCCGGTCGCTCGTACGCCAGCCAGATCGCGCTGGCGGCCACCGCCAACCGGACCTTGCGCAAGGTGACGGTGCGGTGGCTGGTCTTCCACCGCTGGACACCGCAGCACGTCACGGCGGCGGCGGATCTCGCCTTCGAGGCCGGCGGGATCCTGGCGATGGGCAAGGAGTACGGCCACGAGCCGGACCGGCTACGGGAGTCACTGCGGTTCGTGCGGACCGCGGTGATCGACTCACGCGGGCCGGAGGTCGGCCATCTCGACCTGGCCCAGCAGGCGTTCCTGCGCCAATGCCACGCGGAACTGAAAGAACAGGCCAGCAAGCGGGGCCTCGGCCAGACCACACTGCTCGGCGCGGTGCCGTTGGACCCACTCCTGCAATGGCGTGAGCAGCTGATCTCCGACAGTGACGTGCAAGCCAAGATCGCCAACGCCGCGACCGTGGACGCCTTCGTGGAGCTGACCAAGAATCTCTTCGACGATACCGCATGGGAGACCGTGTGATGAGCGTGGACGTCAGGTTTCAGGAGGCAGCCGCGGTACGCCGGACGGAGAGCGTGCCGTACTCGCACTTGTCCGTCGAGTTGGGGCACGTCTACGCCGAGGATTTCGGCGACGGATGCCGCGACCTGCGGCGCAAGTTCGCCCGGATCGCGGACTGGGCGCAGGCGATCCCGGCGCTGGCCCGCCGAGGGCTGCGCCCCCATCGGCAACCCAGGATCAGCACGTGTTTCCTCGTCGACGACTACTTCCACCGGTTCGCCACCCCGCGCGAGGTGATCCCGCAGGTGCAGCAAGCCGCGGCGGAGCACGGGCTGGTGCTCGACTATGTGGCCCGCGAGTCCAGCTTCGCCCGTTACGACGATGTCGAACTGGCCCGGCTGGTGGTGGACACCCTGGTCGTGGAGCCACCACGCAACACCACGGGCAGCCGACCACCGCTGAGCGAGTCGGGCTGGCTGTCCAACGGCAAGCGTTCGCCGGGGCACGCCGACGCGCCCGCGATGACGCTGCCGATGCCGTGGTCCCCACCGTTGCAGTCCGGCGACGCGCCGCACTCCATCTTCGTCGACATCGAACTGTGGTCCGACGAGCCGGACCGTCGGGTGTGGGCCTGTGCGCTGCTCGCCTCGGTGTGGCAGATGACCCGGCTGGGTGTGCTGCGGCACCGGGGGCAGACGATCACCCAGCCGTACCGCCTCTCCGCCGACGAGCCGCTGCCGACCGACTGGGACCGCCTCCCCGCTATCGTCCAGTTGAACCCGGACGCCACGCCGTTCTGCGGCTACCGCACGGTGACGATGATGGACACCCGGTACCTGCCGGTCGAGTTGGCCGTGCGGACCATCCTCGGGCAGGTGGCGGTGCCACCCCCGGTCGCGCGGCAGGTCGCCAAGCGGGCCGGCAGCGAGGGCCTGGAACTGCCCGACGAACTGGTCGACCGGCTGAGCTACGTGTTCATCGGGGACTGATCAGCCGCGTGGTGCCTGCGCACCACGATTGCGCCTGCGGTCCGACGGGCCCCGGCCGGCGGTCGCGGTCGAGAGCGGTTCGGTGAGCGTGCCGGGCCCACACGGCTGGCCGACCGCCCGGGCGGCCAGGTCGCGCAGGATGGCCATGTTGCCGACGGTGATCTGATCCCGGATCCAGTTCACTGAGGACTGCCACTGCCGGCTGAACCCTGGCACCTGCTCCAGCCGGTCCCAGATCGGCCGCAGCCGTGGGTCGACCCGGGCACCGGGCAGCCACAGATGCAACAGGTGCTCCAGCACCGGCCGCAGCCGTTCGATGTGCTCCTGCGTCGAGCCGGCACGGGTCACCGCGGCCTCCACCAGGGCGGACAGCATGGTGAGCAGCCAGTCGTGCAGGGCGAGATCCTCGCAGAGGCCGGCGACCGCCGCCGGCACGTCCTGCGGGCTCACCGTGAGTCGTACGGTGCGCAGCGTCGGTGAGTCCACCGCGACGTCCGCCGTGGCGTTCTCGCCCGGCTGCTGATGCACCTGGGCGGTCCACCGCAACCGGGTGCGGGCCGCACGCAGTGGCGGACGTCGGTCCAGCAGGTCGGACATCTGCACACTGTCGAGCACCCGGCCGGTGATCGCGTCCAGGTTCAGCACGTCGGCGGCGTTGCCGTGTAGAAACCCACCCGTCAGGTCGTCGGCGTCCAGCTTGCCGACCGTCTCCAGCACCCCGGAGTTGGCCAGGTAGTGCGACCACGGCCGGCGACGCTCCCCGGCGACGACCTGGATGATGGACGACGCCTGCACGATTCGACCGCCGGTGATGACGGCCCGGGTCACCACCGCGCCCACCCCCCGCAGCTGGCGGTTCTTCGCGCTCGGCAGCCAGCAGTCCACCCCGGTACGGACGTCGGGGGAGACCGCGTACAGCGACGGACGCCGGGAGGTCAGCACCGCCTCGCCCTCCACCAGGCTGAGTACCTCGGCGCTCTGCTCCTGCGCCAGCGCCGTGCTGTGCTGTAGCAGGCTGGTGTGCACCTCGCCCACCGTGAGCATGGTTCCTCCGCATCGGCACCACGGGGGACACCGGCGGGCATGGACCTGCGGCCGGTGACCGGATCGAATCCGTCCCGCGGCCATCATAGGCCCATCCGTGGCGGGAAGGCCGATATGTGACCGGTGGTGCGGCCGTCACGGGCCGGATGGATGTGACGACGACTGATATTTTGAAGAATGCGGTCGCCAGCCACCCCTGGAGTTTGCCGTCGATGAAGGTCTACATTTCGGCCACCCAAAAGGACCTGCTGGAATACCGTGCGGCCGTACACGCGGTGGCACGTCGCCTGGAGATCGAGGACGTCGCCATGGAGGCGTACGGGGCCGACGTCCGCCCACCCCTGGAACGCTGCCTGACCGACGTACGCAGATGCGATCTATACGTCGGGCTCTTCGCCTGGCGCTACGGTTACCGGCCGCCGGGCCAGGAATCCTCCATCACGGAGCTCGAATACCGGGAGGCACTCGCCGGCGGCAAGCCGTGCCTGATCTTTCTGCTCGCCGAGGACACGCCCTGGCCGGTCGACATGATCGACCGCAACGGCGACTGGCAGCAGATCGTGGCGTTGCGCAACGAGTTGAAGGAACGCCATCTGTGCGCGTTCTTCTCCAGCGTGGACGATCTGTCGGCGAAGGTCACCGTGGCGCTGGCCGATGTGCGCAGCGGCCGGTCACCGGCGCGTGAGCCCGGCGACCCCGACACCGACCTGCCGGAGGCGGTCCGCAGCCAGTACCACAAGCAACTCCGACTGCGGTACCAGGCGGTGCCGCTGGACGCCGTCGCGCCCCGGCCCACCATCGGCTACCTCACCGTCGGCCTGTCCAACGTGTTCGTCGAGCCTCGGGTGCATGAGGATGCCCGACCGGAGATGCCGCTGGCCTGGTGGCGTTGGGCGGGCTCCGGGCCGGACGGCGATGCCGGCGCGCTGCCCGGGGTGGTCGACCCGAGGGACGTGGAACGGCTCTGGGAGGAGTACGCGGCCAAGGACGCGTCGGCGCTGTTCGACGTGGTCTGCGATCCGGCCCGGCGGGCCATCGTGCTGCTCGGCGACCCCGGCTCCGGGAAGTCGGCGGCGGCACGTTACCTCGCCCTCGCGCTGGCCGGGTCTGTGAGGAGCCTCGGCTGGCGGCGCTGGACCGGTACCTCCCCGTCCTGATCGAGCTGCGATCGTATGCGGCGCATCGCGGGGACGGCCGGTGCGACGGGCTGTTGGACTACGTCGGCCACCGGCACCAGCAGGGGCTGGCCGGCATCGACCGGGACGTGCTGGAGGCATACCTGCGGCAGGGCGGGCAGGCGCTGTTCCTCTTCGACGGGCTGGACGAGGTGTTCGACCCGGCGCAACGGGAGGAGATGGCCGGGCAGATCGCCACCTTCGCCAACGAGTATCCGGGCGTACGCACCGTGGTCACCTCTCGGACGGCCGGCTACCTTCGGCACACCTTCGCCAACGCCGGATTCGACCACTTCACCTTGGAAGATCTCGACGACGAGCGGATCGCGCGGTTCCTCGGCAACTGGTACCAGTACGTGGTGCCGACCCCGTCGGTCGAGGCGGACCGTCAGCGGCGGCAGATCCTCGAGGTGGTGCGGCGATCCCGGGCGATGCACGAGATCGCCGGCAATCCGTTGCTGCTGATGCTCATGGCGATCGTCGGTCGGGACCGCCCGTTGCCCCGCAACCGTCGCCGGCTCTACGCGCACGTCACGGACGTGCTGATCTCCGAATGGGACGTGACCAAGCAACTGCGGGAAAGCCACGGCGACGTGCCGCCGTTGGATCCGCAGGCGAAGCTGCGGTTGCTGCGCCACCTGGCCTTCTGGATGCAGTGCCGGGAGTCGGGGCCGGCCGGCAACTACATCGAGGCAGATGAACTGTCGCGCATCTTCCGGGACCACCTGGTGGAGTTCTACGGTTTCGAGAACGAACGCGCGCACGCCATGGCGTACTCGATGATTGACAAATTGCGCCAGCGCAGCTTCATCCTGGAACGGTACGGGTTGCGCCTGTTCGGGTTCGTGCACCGTACGTTTCTGGAGTTCTTCTGTGCCGAGGAGATCGTGGACAGGTTCGATCATGACCCGGACACCTGGGGGATCGACCAGTTGCGTGCGCTCTTCCGCGAGCACTGGGCGGATCCGTCCTGGCGCGAGGTGCTGCGGCTGGTCGCCAGCGCGTTGCCCGCCGAGGTCGCCAACGAGCTGGTGACCCTGCTGGCCACCGAGGTCAACCGACCGTGGCCGCCGTTGAACCTGCCCAGCCCACCGTGGAACCTGGTGCTGGCCGCGCAGTGCGTGGCGGAGGCACCGCGGCCGGCCGGGCTGGCCGGGTCCGGCGAGGCGGTGCTACGCCAGGTCGTGCTGCTGATCGAGCACGGCATCTCCGCCGTCGATCCGAACCTCGTCGAGGTCACCGAGCAGGAGTTGCTCTCCTCGATCCGGGCGCTCGGGCCGCAGTGGCCCGGCCGGTCCGTCTTCCTGCACTGGTACCGCCGCCGCGGGGTGCGTACCAGCTGGCGCTCCGGTTCGACCTTCGCCACCCGGTCGGCGGCGGTACTGTCCACCGCCGAGGAGCAGCTGGAGGAGCTGCTGGTCCGGGAGCTCGGGCAGGGCCGCGAGCGGCAGGCGCGAATCGCGCTGGTCGCGGGCCTGGCGGAGGCCGCCGGCAGGTTGGACGCCACCGGCCGCAGTCGCCGCCAGTGCCAGGAGCTGCTGCTCGCGCAGGCCCGGGCGGAAGGCTCGACCGCAGTCCGCCAGGCCGCGGTACGCGCGTTGGTCGCCAACTTCGGTGCCGGCGGCGAGCTGGTCGTGGCGCTTACCGAACTCGCTGGTTCCGCCGACGCGGCGGTCCGCGCCCTCGCCCTGCAGTCCCTCGGCGGGCGGCCCGAACTGGCCGAGGACACTCGACGGTTGCTGCTGACGCGGGCGACCGAGGACCGGGACACCGGCGTGCGGCGGGCCGCTGTGGCGGTGCTCGCCGCACGCTGTCTCGACCTGCCCGACGTCACCGATACGCTGCACCGACTGCTGGCCACCGACCCCGACCCCGGCGTGGTGCAGTCCGCGTTGCGTTGCCTGCTCACCCTCCCCGAGCAGAGCGAGACGGCCCGAGGGCGTGCCCTGTCCCGGATCGCCGGTGACTCCCACGACGGAGTGCGGCGCTGCCTGGTGTGCGAGCTGCTGCCGGGGCAGGGCGACCCGGAGGGGACCGAGCTCCTGCTGAAACTTGCCGGCTCGGACGCCTCGGCACGGGTCCGCGCGGTCGCCGTACAGCGACTGGTGCTGGTCAACGACCCGGACGGGCGGTGCCGGGACCGGTTGGTCGACCGGATCGAGCAGGACGAGGACGCGTCGGTGCGGGCGGCGGCGGTGGCGGCGTTGACCGACCGGTACCGGGTCGACGACAGCGGCTGGGCGGTCGCCGCGCAGGCGGCGCGGACGGACCACGACGGCATGGTGCGACTCGCCGCCGTCCGCGCGTTGGCCGAGGCGTACCCGGATCACCGCACCGGCGAGCTGTTGCTGGAGCGGGCCCGCCAGGATCCCACCGCCGGGGTCCGGCTCGCCGCCGTCGACCTGCTCACCGGTCGGCCGCCGCTCGGGCCCGCCACGCAGGAGCTGCTCATCAGCCGGGCGGCCCGGGAACGGGATCCGATCGTCCGACTCCGCGTCACCCGTAGCCTGGCCCGCCTCGGCGAGCCGCTCGACGCGGCGGTGGTGGAGTGTCTCGCCGAGCAGGTCCGCCGGGATCCCGATCCGAACGTGCTGCGGGCGGCCGCGCAGGCGCTGGCCCGCAACGGTGGCAACGAAGGGCTGGTGGAGACGCTGTCGCGGCGGGCACGCCGGGACAGTTACGCCGGCATCCGACTCGCCGCCGTGGAGACCCTCAGCGCGTACGGCGGCCCGGACGTGGTGACCGACGTGCTGCTGGAGTGCATCGAGTCCGACACCGACCCGGCGGCCTTCGACGCGGCGGTGTGCTGCCTGATCGCGCGAGGCGAGACCGCCATGGCGGTGACGCTGCGGCTGATGCGCCGGCTGGCCGATCGGGATCCGGCGATCCGGGCCCGCATCGCGGCCGCGCTCGGCGAACATTTCGGCAACGACCCGGAGGTCCGGGTGCTGCTGGTGGGTCTGGTGCGCGACGATCCGGCGCTGGAGGTACGCCGCCGCGCCGCGGAGCAACTCGCGGCCAACCTGGCCGACCGGACGGGGGTACGGGAACTGCTGATGCGGCTGGTCGACGACGAGGACTGGGAGATCCGCCGAACCGCGTTGCTGGCGCTCGCCCGGCACTACGGCGAGGACAACCGGACCAGGCCGCTGCTCGTCCGACTGGCCAGCCAGCCCGACCCCACGGTTCGGGGTCTCGCCGGTCAACTGCTGGCAGCGCTACCCGGCACCGGCCCGGACGATTTCCCGTGACCGATGGTCCGGTCGCCCGTGCTCGATGTCGCCGGTCGACGACGCGGACGCTGTCCCGCGACCGGTCGGGCTACGGCCCGGCGTCGGCGGGTGCCACGACGGCCGGATAGACGCGGGTCTCGGCGGCTTTGACGGCGGCCCACAGCGTCCGCCCGGGTGCCAGTCGCAGCTGGGCGGCGGCGGCCGCAGTGATGTCGGCCGCCACGGTGATCGGGCCGTCGAGTTGCACCCGCAGGTTGTCGCCGTGGCGCTGCATCCCGGTGATCGTGGCCGGCCAGGTGTTGCGGGGGCTGCCGTCGGGGCGACGGGGATGCAACGCCACGGCCGACGGCGCGAAGGCGACGAAGACGCCGCCCTCGTGCTGGTCGCCGGTGACGAGGTGGAACCCGTCGGCGAGCAGCACGCGGTGCCCGTCCGCGCGCGCCCGGTAGAGGTTGAGACCGACCAGGCGGGCGACGTAGTCGGTGCGTGGCTGGGCGGTGACGGTGGCGACGTCGCCCTCCTGCACCAGCTGTCCCTCCTCGATGATGATCAGCCGGTCGGCCAGCACGACGGCGTCGATCGGGTCGTGGGTGACCAGCAGCGTGGCGCCGCAATGGCCGGCGAGGTGGTGTTGGAGCTGGGCGCGGGTGTCGAGCCGGGTACGGGCGTCGAGGGCGGCGAGTGGCTCGTCGAGCAGGAGCAGTGCCGGTTCGACGGCGAGGGCCCGTGCCAGGGCCACCCGTTGGGCCTGCCCGCCGGACAGGTGCCGGGGCTTGCGCCGGGCATGCTCGGCGAGCCCGACCCGGGCCAGCCAGTCCGCGGCCCGTAGCCGGGCCCGCCGCCGGTCGAGGCCCTGCCGACGCGGCCCGAACGCGATGTTGTCCAGCACGGTCAGGTGCGGGAACAGCAGGTAGTCCTGGAAGACGACGCCGATCGGGCGCTGCTCGGTCGGGGCCCAGATCCGTCGGCCGGGATGGTCGAGGTGGCGGCCGACGAGGCTGAGGTGCCCGTCGGTGAGGGGGAGCAGACCGGCGAGGGCGCGCAGCGCGGTGGTCTTGCCGGCCCCGTTGGGTCCGAGGAGAGCGACGACCTCGCCGGGGCGGATGGTCAGCGGCAGGTCGAGTCGGAAGGTGCCACGGTCCACGACGAGGTGGGCGTCGAGCACCGCACGGTCGGGGGATGGCTCGCCCGGCGGGCTCGAATCCACGCCGGGGGCGTTCGAGCCGGCGGTCACGAGCTGCCGAGCCAGCGGTCGCGGAGGCTGGCCAGAATCACCACCGAGACGGTGAGCAGGACGAGACTGAGCACGATCGCCGCCTCCAGGTCGGTTTCGAGGGCGAGGTACACCGCGAGCGGCATGGTCTGCGTACGGCCGGGGAAATTGCCGGCGAAGGTGATGGTGGCGCCGAACTCGCCGAGCGCCCGAGCCCAGCACAGGACCGCTCCGGCGGCGATGCCCGGGGCGACCAACGGGAGCGTGACGTGGGTGAAGGTGGTCCACCGCCCCGCGCCGAGGGTCGCCGCCGCCTCCTCGTAGCGGACGTCCGCGCCGCGCAACGCGCCCTCGACGGCGATCACCAGGAACGGCATCGCGACGAAGGCCTCGGCGAGCACCACACCGGCCGTGGTGAACGGCAGGGTGAATCCGAAGGTGCTGTCGAGCCAGCCGCCGAGGATGCCCCGCCGGCCGAAGACGAGCAGCAGAGCCACGCCACCAACCACCGGCGGAAGCACCAGTGGCACGGTGACCAGGGCACGCACGAGGCGGCGGCCGGGAAAGTCGGCGCGGGCGAGCAGCCAGGCCAGGGGGACCCCGAGGGCGAGGCAGAGCAGCGTGGCCAGGGTGGCGGCCTGCACGGACAGCCGCAGCGCGGCGAGCACCCCCGGCTCGGTCAAGCGTTGTGGGAGGGTGCTCCACGGCGTACGGACCAGCAGACCTGCCAGTGGAAGCAGCAGGAAGATCAGGCCGAGAGCAGCGGGCAGCAGCAACGCGACGGGTACCCGACCGGTGCGCCTGGATCGTGGCGGTGGCCCGGACCGGGTGGTCACGTCGTCAGGCCGGGGCATCGGCTACGGGGCCTGGAATCCGGCGGCGGCGAGGACGGCCTGGCCC
The DNA here is from genome assembly GCF_027497175.1 of Verrucosispora sp. WMMD573. Taxonomy (NCBI): domain Bacteria; kingdom Bacillati; phylum Actinomycetota; class Actinomycetes; order Micromonosporales; family Micromonosporaceae; genus Micromonospora; species Verrucosispora sp. WMMD573. The sequence continues at coordinate 4,377,582 of NZ_CP114901.1, forward strand.
GGCCCGGAGAGCACGTGGTCGACGAACGCCCGGGCGGCCGGCCTGTTCGGTGCGTTGCCCAGCACGACGATCGGATAGTCGTTGATCGCGCGGGCCGATTCGGGGAACTCGATGCCATCGACGTCCTCGTCGGCGGCCCGTACGTCGGAGCGGTACACCAGCGCCGCGTCGACCTCGCCCAGCCGTAGCTTGGACAGGGCCGCCTTGACGTCCCGTTCCAGCGTGACCGGGATGAGTTCGGTCCCGGCGGCGTCCAGGGCCTGCGCCGCCGCCGCGCCGCAGGGCACCTGTTCGGCGCAGAGCGCGACCTTGACGTCCGGCTTCGTCAGGTCGGCCAGTCCGTTCACCCCGCCCGGGTTGCCGTCCGGCACCGCGATCACGAGCTGGTTGCGCACGAAGACGCGCGGGTCGCCGCCGCTGTTGCCGGCGTCGATCACGGTCGTCATGTTCGCGGGGGAGGCGGAGGCGAAGACGTCCGCCGGGGCGCCCTGGTTGATCTGGTTCGCGAGGGCGGAACTGCCGGCGAAGCTGAAGGTGACCCGTACGCCGGGATTCGCCGCCTCGAAGTCCTTGCCGATCCGGGTGAACGGCTCGGTGAGCGACGCGGCGGCAAACACCGTGACGTCACCGGTCAGGGCACCGCCCTGCGGGGGCGGGTCGGTGGTCTCGCCACTGTGGCAGCCGGCGAGCGCGACCGTCACCATGGCGGCGAACACGACCAGAAGTCGGGTCGTCACGAGTCGTCACTCCTGATGCCCGCGCTGGTCGGCGGTCGCTCCACGACGACGGTGGTCGACTTGATCACTGCGATCGCCACCGAGCCGACCGACAGTCCCAGGTCGTCGACGGCCTCGCGGCTCATCAGCGACACCACCCGGAATGGTCCGGCCTGGATGTCCACCTGGGCCATCACGGCGTCCTTGAGCACGGCGGTGACGATTCCCCGGAGCCGGTTACGGGCCGAGGACCCGTCGGCCCGGTCGTCCGGATCGCCGGCCTGAGTCCGGACGAAGGCGGCCAGATCGACACCGTGGATCAATCGATGTCCCTGTTCGTCGCGGGTGGCGGCGAGACGACCGGCATCCACCCAGCGCCGCACCGTGTCCGCGCTGACCCCCAGCAGCTCGGCCGCCTCGCCCATCCGAAACACCGTCACGGGGCTACGGTACGCCATGCAGCCGCGAGCCTCGAAGCGCAGCGTGGCTCGAATATGCAGCCTCAGATTCGTAATCGAGCCGCAGCTGCGAGATCGGGGCAAACGTTCGGCGTGCTGACTTCGTCAGTGGTGGTCGCACTGGTGGTGGAACAGCACCGGATGCAGCCGGTCCAGCAGATCCTGCTGGCCATCGAGCGGCGGGGTGAAGCAGAGCCGGTAACAGGCGGTCGCGTCACCGTCGGGCACGGAGACGAGCAGTCCGTACCGATCGAGCCGTAGCGGGCACGGCAGGCAATCGGCCGGCAGGCCGACACCCGAGGCGACCAGCTGCCGCCGCAGGAACGGGTAGAGCTGCGGGCCGTGATGATCGACCAGATCGACGAGGAACGAGCGTTCCATCGATGCGATCGGATCGGGGTCGGCGCTGCGGTAGTCGGCGAGATCGATCGCCAGTTCGTCGTCCCAACCGATCGACGGGCCGTCGGCAGTCGGCCCGCCGGAGGGTGAGGGCGTATGCGATCGGAGGGCCTCATCCGGTTCGACCCGACGGGGGAGCAGCGTGACGCGGCTCGGCGCCACCTCGACGATGACGGTGTGGTGGCCGACGTCGAGCAGGTCGGGATCGGGCAGGGTGACGGCGATCGAGTCGGCGGCGGCCCGGGCCGCGTCCCCTCCCAGCGGCGTTGCCCGACCGCTCACCCGGACCTGGCCCCAACTGGGCGAGAACGGCAGGGGTGGTTCGTCGGCGACTCGGACGGACACGTCGCGGGGCCCGATGGCGAGCGGGTCGCCGCGGTGACAGAGCAGGAGGACGCGGCCGTCGTCGTCGGCGCCGTGCCGTACGTCGGCGACGGCGGCGGGAAGATCTTCCGCGACGACGGTCGCCGTGGTGGTGCTGCTGACCAGGGTACGGGCCAGTTCTGCTCGGCTGGGCTGCATGGAGGCTCCGTTCGCGAAGGTGGTTCGGGACACCGCACTAGCGGCGGGGGGTGACGCAGGCCCGGCAGGACGGGTGGGCACCGATCAGGCGGGCCAGGTGTGCCGCCGCGTCCCGGGGTCCGTTGGCCGGACTGGCGAAGGCGATCCGCGCGTCCCGGTGATGCGTCGGCAGCTCCAGGCGCAGCACGATCCCGTACCTGTCGAGTCGTAGTGGGTGAACGGTGCGGGCATCGACGCCGAGGCCGGCGGCGGCCTGTCGGCCCAGGCGTCGCAGCGCGTCCGGATGCCGGTGCAGGTGGCGCAGCAGGTCCGCCTCGTGCGCGGCGAGTGGATCGGGGCGCGCATCGGCCAGTGCGTCCGGGTCCACGCCGGCATCGCCGTCGGGGTCGACGAGCTCGGCGCTGGCCAGGTCGAGTCGGGCGGTCACCTCGTTACCGTCGAGTTCGTCGAGGGTGAGCCAGCCGGTCAGGGTGGCGCGGGCACGGACCCGGTCGCGTAGGGGAAGCGGCACGAGATCGGTCAGTTCGATCTGTGCTGGTGTCTCGCCCAGGTCGAGCAACTGCCGGGCCACTTCGGTCCGGGCGGGCAGGGCGAGTCGCAGCCGCCCGTCAGCGGCGACGGTGTGCAGACCGACCAGGTCGGCGCGGTGCGTGGGGGTACGCAGCGTCAGTGACCCGGTGCCGGCGAGCAGGGTACGCAGCCGTTCCGCCGGGGTGCCGGTCGTTCCGGCCGGCAGTGCCTTGCCCAACGTTCCCACCTCCGTTTAGGTTAGCCTTACCTTACTAGAGAGGTGATGATGAACCAGTCCCGCCCTAAGATCAAGCGCTCCCGCCGGCTCGGCATCCCGCTGACTCCCAAGTGCGTGCGCTACTTCGAGCGACGGCCGTACCCGCCGGGCGTCCACGGTCGCTCGCGCACGAAGGAGAGCGACTACAAGGTCCGCCTGCTGGAGAAGCAGCGTCTGAAGGCCCAGTACGACCTGCGGGAACGTCAGCTCCGGCGGGCGTTCGACCGGGCGGTGCGTCGACCGGGCAAGACCGGCGAGGAGTTGGTGATCGACCTGGAGAGTCGTCTCGACGCGCTCGTCCTGCGGGCCGGCTTCGCCCGCACCATCTACCAGGCCCGCCAGGCCGTCAGCCACGGGCACGTGAACGTCAATGGCCAGCGGGTCGACCGACCGTCCGCTCGGCTGGTGCCCGGCGACGTGCTCGCGGTGCGCGAGGGCAGCCGGGCCAAGACGCCCTTCGTCATCGCCGCCGCCGGCGCCCATTCCCCGCAGCACCCGGCCGGGTACCTCGACGTCGACCTGTCCGGGTTGACCGCCCGGCTGACCCGACTGCCGCAACGCGCCGAGGTGCCGATTCGCTGCGACGAGCAACTGGTCGTGGAGTACTACTCGCGCTGAGCCGTGGGCGTCACCGTCCGGCCGGCTCCCGCCTTCACTGGCGGCGGAGCCGGCCGGATGCGGGTGCGGGTGAGCGAGCGAGCTGTTCGGCCTGGCCCGTGCCGAGGGCCGCGAGTCCGTACGCGCCGCCGACTGATCAGGGCGGCGGCGGTGGACCACCATCCCGGTATCGATCGGGACGACGAGAACTTTTCTTATTTGAACAAAAAGATGGCGACCTATTGCAGAAAGCGGTGTCATCGCGAGGATGGTTCGATGCGTCATCTCCCTCGGGCTCACGGCCGTGTCGCCGCCGGTCTGCTCGCTCTGGCTCTTGCCGCCAGCGTGATTCTGTTCGGGCCGGCCACGCCCGCCTCAGCGCACGGCACCCTGGCGATGTCCACACCGGCCGAGGGCGCCACCGTCGACGAGGCCGTGACGGCCGTGCAGCTCTACTTCACCGAGCGGGTCCGCGAGGACGCGTACTTCACCGTCACGGCGCCGGGCGGTGCCCGGGTCGACAACGGGTGGACGCATGGCGAACCCCGCACACTGGACCGTCCGGTGCGGGAGTACTTCCTGGTCGACGGCGTGTTCGAGCCGCGCGAGTACAACACCGGTTTTCCCGCGGTGGTGGCCCTCGCGCATCTGCCCGCCGCCGGCCAGTACTCGGTGAGCTACCTGTCGGTGGCCTCCGACGGTGACCCGGTACGCGGCACGGTCACCTTCCGGTACACCGGAAAGCCGACGGCCGCGCCGCCGGACTGGCAACCGCCCACCGGTCAGCCGGATCCGTCGCTGCTCGCCGCCGCCGAGCAGCACGGAGGCACCGGATCGCAGCCGGCGCCCGGCGACAGCACCCCCGTCGCCCCCACGGCACCGGTCCCGTCGGTCGCCGCCGCGCCACCCGCCTCCGACGACTCGGGCGGCATCGGCCCGCTGGGCTGGGCCGGCCTGGTAGTGGCCGTGGTCGCCGTCGCCGGCTTCTTCGCCTGGCAACGCCGTGCGGCCCGCGTCGAGCGGAGTCGCAAGCCGGTACGCCGGTCCGCTGCCACCCCACCTCGCGCCAAGCCGACCGCGAAGACCAAGGGGCGCCGCGCCACGGGGGGTGGACGCCCGGCGGACGGATCCGGGTCGACGGGTGGGTGGCATCGCATCGGCGACACGCGTCTCGCGCTGCTGGTCGGTGGACTCGTCCTGACGCTGCTGGCCGGGTTCGCCCTCGGCCGGATCGGCACCGCCGACGAACCCACCATCACCACGCCACTCGGCTCGGCACCGGGCGGTGGCAGCCGGGACGCGGCGCAGGCGGTGTCGGCCGGTGACGGGCATCAGCACGGGCCGGGAACCGGCCCGCACACGCATCCGGGTGACGGCCAGGACCAGGCCACCGGTACGACCGTCAGCGCCGCCGGGTACACCCTGAAGCCGGTGCTGCGCTCCCAGGAGGCCGGCGCGACGACCGACTACCGGTTCCGGGTGGTGGGGGTCGACGGGCAGCCGGTGACCCGCTTCGCGGTGGTGCACGACAAGCCGCTGCACATGATCGTGGTCGGCCGTGACCTCGGTGGATACCAGCACCTGCACCCGACGATGGGGGCCGACGGCACCTGGAGCGTGCCGCTGAAACTCACCCGACCCGGCGGCTACCGCATCTACGCGGACTTCACCGTGACCACGGTCGACGGCAAGGGGGTGCCGCTGGTGCTCGGCGTCGACCACGAGGTGCCGGGCAGTTACCAACCGGCCGGACTGCCCCCGCCGCAGCCGCAGACGACGACCGGTCCGTACGCGGTGTCCATGGCCGGCACGCCCACCATCGGGATGACCGTTCCGCTGACCCTCCGGGTGGACCGGGACGCGGCGATCGGGCCGGTGCAGTTGGAGCGTTACCTGGGCGCGTACGGGCACCTGGTGGTGGTGCGCGAGGGGGACCTGGGTTTCCTGCACGTCCATCCGGAGCCGGAACTGGTCGATGGTGAGGTGAAGTTCTGGCTGACCGCGCCCAGTGCCGGCCGTTACCGGGCGTTCTTCGACTTCCAGGTGGACGGGAAGGTGCACACCGCGGCGTTCACGATCAATCTGGCCTGACGTCCTCGTCCAGCCGGACATCCGCCGTCAGCTCGCCGCCGCGGGTCCTGCGGCGGACCGCGCCGACGCCGGTTGCACGGAACCAGTCGGTGCCCGCCGACGTCCGATCGGTATGAGCATTCGTCGAAGTGGGCAACTGGCGGTCGTCCCGCTGTTGTTGCTGACGGCCGCGGCCTGCGGCCAGCAGACCGGTGGCGTCGGGTCGGGAGAGGCGGACTCACCCGAGCGGTCCTACTCCGCCGACGCGGTGGTGTTCCGGATGGAGCACACCGGGGGTTTCGTCACGCCGGCCATGCTGGCCACCCGCCTGCCCACGGTCAGCGTGTACGGTGACGGCCGCGTGATCACCGAAGGGCCGGTGCCGTTGATCTATCCGGGTCCGGCGTTGCCCAACCTTCAGGTGGGCATGATCAGCGCCACCGAGGTGGAGGAACTGCTCAAGGCGGCCCGCGCCGCCGGGGTGGGCGGCCCGGCGGATTTCGGCACGCCGCCGGTCGCCGACGCGCCCACGACCCGCTTCACCGTGCTCGGCGACAACGGCGTCGAGGAACTCGACGTGTACGCCCTGGCCGAATCCGGCGGAGCGCAGACCGGACTCACCGCCGAGCAACGGGCGAAACGGGACACCCTCCGGGAGTTCGCCGACTCGCTGAGCGCCGAGGGCGGCCCGCTCGCCGCCGCGCAGACGGATCCGCAGCCGTACGTGCCCACCGCCGTCGCCGCCGTGGCCGAGCCCTGGGTCGCCAACGCCGACGCCGGCGAGCAGCCCGAGGTGGCCTGGCCCGGTCCGGCGCTGCCGGGTGCCGAGATCGGCGAGGGCCTGGGTCTGGGTTGTGTCACGGCGACCGGTGACGAGGCGCAGCAGGTGCTCACCGCCGCGGCGGCGGCGAACGCGGCCACCCCGTGGGTCTCGGACGGCAAGCGGTGGACGGTGACCCTGCGACCGCTGCTGCCCGACGAGACCGACTGCGGCGACCTGACCGCCGACCGCTGATGCTGGCGCTGGGCGGCCGGTCACCGGCCGCCCAGCGGGCCACCGGATGGCGCGGGGTCGCTGTTCAACGGCCGGTGGCGCCGGCCGGTTAGGCTGCCGCGCGATGAGCAGGCAGTCGGGAGACCCCGGGGTGAGCGGGGCGAAGTCCGGGCGGGGCGGTCGTCCGACAGCCGCCGCGCTGTCCCGCATCCTCGTCTACGGGGTTCACGGCTCCGGCAAATCCACCCTCGCGCAGCGGCTGTCCGAGCGGCTCGGGCTGCCCTGGCACCCGGTCGACGACCTGCTCTGGGAGCCCAACTGGGTCGAGGTGCCGGTGGCGCTGCAACGTAGCCGGATCGAGGCGATCTGCCGCCGGGACCGCTGGATTCTCGACGGGGCGTACCACGGTTGGCGGGACGTGCCGTTGGCCCGCGCGGACCTGATCATCGGTCTGGACTACCCGCGCGGGCTGTCCTTCCGCTGGCTGCTGCGGCGTACGCTGCGCCGGCTGTCGACGGGGGAGGAGATCTGCAACGGCAACCGTGAGTCACTGGGCAGCGTGCTGTCCACCGAGTCGGTCCTGGTATGGCACCTCACCGAGTTCGGCCGGGAACGGCGTCGACTACGGGCCTGGCACGCCGACCCGACCGGTCCGCCGGTGCTGCTGCTCGACTCGCCGGAAGCCCTCGAACGCTGGCTGGCCGGCCTGTCACCCCGGTGAAGGCTCCGGATCACCACCTGCGACAGGTACCGCACTAGTCCGGGTCGAGCTTGGTCAATCGTCACGACTGCGGCGGTCGCAGCGATGAAGATGGGACCATGGGGCGGTTCCTCCGAGGGCGCGTCGAGACGACCACGGAGACGCACCGCACGACGCGGTACGAGATCTTCTTCGATCTGGTGTTCGTCTTCGCCCTGACCCGGATCACCGCCTACATGGCTGATGACGCCTCGCCACTGACCCTGCTCAAGGGCCTGGTCGTCCTGCTGCTGCTGTGGATCTCCTGGCTGATCTACGCCTGGCTGGGCAACCAGGCCCGTGCCGACATCGGGCTGATCCGGGCCGGCACCACCGCCGTCATGGGGCCGATCTTTCTCATCGCCGTGGTCATCCCGAACGTGTGGGAATCGAGCCTGGGTTCGCGCCTGATCCTGGTGCTGTCGTACCTCGTCGTGCGGGCGGTCCACCTGGTGCTCTACCGCCGGGCGGCCGAGGGCGATCGGCGGCTGCACCGTACGTTGCGCATCTACACCGTGACCACGGCGCTGTCCTGGATCCCGCTGGTCCTCGGTGCCGTTCTCGGCGGTGACGCGCAGCTACTGCTCTGGACGTCGGCGGTCGCGGTCGACTTCGCCGGCGGGCTGGTCGCGTCCATGCTGAGCGGATGGCCGTTGCGTAGTTCGGAGCACTTCACCGAACGGCACGCCCTTGTGGTGATCATCGCGCTCGGCGAGACATTGATCTCGGTCGGCGCCGGAATCGGATCCGAAATGATCAACAGGCCGACCCTACTGGCCACGCTCTTCACTCTTGTCGTCACCGTCTGCCTGTTCCGGCTGTACATGCTGAACTCGGTGCCGGCGGGTGAGGCGCTGATGGCCGAGCGCGGAGCACGGCGTGATCGGCTCGCCGCCAATGCCTACAGCGGCGGCCACTTCGCGTTGATCGCCGGAACGATCTACCTGGCGCTCGGGATCCACAAGGTGATCGCCCCGCTGGCGCATCACCAACCCTGGCAGGCCGCCGAGACGAGCCTGAGCTGGCCCTCGGCCGTCGCGCTGTTCGGCGGGGTCGCGCTGTATCTCGCGGGCGAGGTGCTGTTCCGTGGGCTCAGCGTCCGATCGGTGGCCCCGGCGCAACTGCTCGCACCCGTGGTGGCCCTGGCGCTGCTGCCGGCCGGGCGATATCTGCCCGGCCTGGTCGCCCTCGGCCTGCTCGCCACCTTCCTCGTGCTGCTCGTCGGCTACGAGCGCGCCTTCGGTGCCGGCCGTGCCGTCCACCCTGCCACTGCGGTCACCAGGCACGACACGGGGTCACGCTAGGCACTCACTTCTGGACTTACGGGTCCATTTTTGTCGAGACAGGGTGGCCGGGCGGTCCGATTGGGGCTGGCAGCACACGGGGAGGGGACTGGACGCGTCCCTGCGCCGGTGGCCGCCGCCGGACCGGCTCGATCGGGAAACGTCCGCGGCGCCATTGCCAGTGGCGGCCGGCCTTCAGGTGGTCGATGACGGCGCGTTGCAGCACGGTGTCGCGCGGCAGTTTGTCCAGCGGCGTGGTCAGGGTACGGAACACGAAACGCACCACCTCGACGTCGGCGTCGAGCCCTTCCGGCTCCTGATAGGGCTCCAATTCGAACCGTCGCTGGAAGCGGACGATGTTGGATTTCTCGGGCAGGTACTCCCGCAGCTGCGGGTCGAGCAGCCACGAGCCGCAGGCGAACGCTGTGTAGTGCTCGTCGGGGAAGTGGCGCGGGAAGAACTCGCGTGCCTCGTCGAGGGAGGCCTCGACCGCCGCCGGGGTCATCGGCCCCGAGTCGGGGATGTGCAGGTCGATGGCGGTGCCGCCGCGATGGTGCTGGAGCCGGCCCAGCTCGTAGACCGCGCCGCGCGAGTGCAGCGTCAGCCAACTTTGCATGACCGACCAGCCCTCGCGATTCATCCGCCGGTCGATTGCGAGGTTGCGACCCAGGTCAGCGAGGGTCACCCAGGAGACGGTGTCGGGGACGCCGTGGGCACGGTGATATTCCCTGGCCACGTCGACCAGGGCCAGGTACGCGTAGACGTAGAGGTGCCGCCAGGCGGGGCCCCGCTCGCGCGGTAGCGCCGGACCGGGCGGCAGCCACTCGTGACCCCCGAGATCCGCGCGGACCAGGGCGATCGAGCGGTCGAGCAGCCAGCGCAGCTCCGGGGTCCACTGCGTGGAGTCGGGGTCGGGCCAGCCCGCCATGATCTCGGCGGCGTCGTCCGGCCGTACGGCGAGCCGGTCGAGCAGCGCGGGCGCGTCGGCTCTGGCGGGCACCGGCGCGGACGGGTGTTCGCCGGCCAGCCGGTGCACGCGGTCGACGTCCTCGACGGGTACGCCGAGCCGGGTGGCGATGTCGTGCAGATCCACGCCGACGACAGTAGCGATCGGTGCGTTCGCCGCACCAGTGCCCGGCTCTGCGATGCCTCGCAGCTCGCTCAGGGGTTGGGCGGCGTGACTGCGATGATCAGATGGGCCGGCTGGTCACTGGCGTTGCGGTAGAGGTGGGCCAGGCGTGAGTCGAAGGTGACAGCCTCACCGGCGGTGAGGGTGTACGCCTCGCCGCCGATGTCGGCGACCACCTCGCCGCTGATGACGATGGCGCACTCGGTCGAGGGGTGTGCCCACGGCTCGGCCGAGCTGGCGTCGCCCGGGGCGAGATGGGCCTGGAGCACCTCCAGATCGCCGCGCCCCGGGGTGAGGCGCTCGTAGGTGATCTGGCCCGGGGGCGCGGTGAGCAGGCTGCGGCTGCCGGCCCGGCTGATGTGCACCGCCGGGGCCTCCGGTTCGGAGAACAGCTCGGCGATCGAGGTGTCGAACACCTGCGCGAGCTTGCGCAGGGTGGCCAGGCTCGGATCGGTCGCCCCGTTCTCGATCTGACTCAGCAGGGCGGGTGACACGTCGGCGGCTGTGGCGAGCTGCCGCAGCGTGAGGGAGTGCTGCTGGCGCAGGACGCGGAGCCGGTCACCGAGCATCTGAACCTCGATCCGATAACAGTGTGGCTAAAAATGTTTGACCAAGCTACACGGCCGTGTTTAGGGTGGTCAAACACGAGGGCGGCGCTGTTTGGTACTGGTGGACACGCCGCGTCCAGACATGAACCGGACGAATGCGAGTCCGGCTACATCCAACCCTGCGACGACGCACCCCGAGAACCCGACGCACCCCGAGAACCCGGAACACCGGCATTGGCCGTCTGGGCCCGGGCCGGTGGTGGTGCCGCCGGACGTCGATTGCCCAGCGGGTCCCGCGCAGCGGGCCGCGCCATACGAAGGTAGGAACAGCATGTCGGTGTCCCCCCGCCGGCTCCGCGCCGGAGCGCTCGCTCTGGCGACGCTGGCCATCATCTCCACCACCGCCTGCACGGCCGGCGGCAGCGGTGGCAACGCGAACGGTGGCGAGGCCCAGACCCTCACCGTCAACACGTCGTTCGTGCTCAAGACCCTCGACCCTGGCCGCGTCTACGAGGCCACCGGCCTGACCGCCGTGCACGCCCTCTACGACACCCTGCTCACCTTCGAGGGCTCCGACGTCGGTACCCCCGTACCGGCGTTGGCCGAGTCGTACGAGGCGTCCCCGGACGCGAAGACCTTCACCTTCAAGCTCCGCTCCGGCGTGACCTTCTCCGACGGCAGCCCGCTCACCGCCGACGACGTGGTGTTCTCCCTCAACCGGCTGAAGAACATCAAGGGCAGCCCGGCGGTCACGGTGAGCGAGCTGAGCGTCAGCAAGACCGACGACAGCACCGTCGTGGTCACCTCGGCCACGCCCAACCCGAACGTGCCGGTGGTGCTGGCGATGCCGTCCACCGGTGTGCTCAACGCCGAGGTCGCCCGCGACAACGGTGCCAAGGACGGCGCGGACGCCGCGCAGGGTGACACCGCCCAGCAGTACCTCGACACCAACTCGATCGGCAGCGGCCCTTACGTGCTCAAGTCCTACGAGCCGGAGTCGCAGGTGGTGCTGGAGGCCAACCCGAACTACTGGGGCGACAAGCCGCAGTTCGAGCGGGTGGTGCTGCGCAACATGGACGTGCAGACCCAGAAGCTGACCATGCAGCGCGCCGAGAGCGCCGAGATCTCGCTGGACATCTCCGGCAAGCTGCTCGACGGCCTGCCGGAGAGCCTGCAGACCTCCGGCGTGCAGGACACCGTCTACTTCCTCTTCCTCAACGCCGACCCGGCGGTCTCGGCGGTGGCCGCGAATCCGAAGTTCAACCAGGCGCTGCGCGCCGCCATCGACTACCAGGGCATCGCCGCCCTGTACGGCGCGGGGGCCGCGCCCGGCGCCGGCCTGGTCGCGCCGGCCTTCCCCGGCACCCTGCCGGCGAGCGAGGCGTCCACCCGGGACGTGGCGAAGGCCAAGGCCCTGCTCGCCGAGGCCGGGCTCACCAACCCGACGGTGAGGTTCAACTACCCGGCCATCACCTACAAGGGCGTGGACCTGGGCACCGTGGCCACCAAGGTGCAGGGCGACGCCGCCGAGGCCGGCATCACGCTGGAGTTGAACCCGCAGCCGCTGACCACGTTCCTCGACGAGATGCGCAGCGGCAAGTCGCCCCTGGGCTTCACCCCGCAGAGCCTGAACTACCCGGTCGCCGACTCGCTGATCAACAACATGGCACCTGGACAGGCCACCGCGCTGCGCTCGGGCTGGACCGTCGAGCGGGCCGACCCGGCGGTCGTCGCGGCCGGTGAGAAGGTCACCGAGACCCTCGACCTCGCGGCCCGGGCCACCGCCATGCAGGAGTGGCAGCGGCTGATGAACCAGTCCTCCCCGTACATCGTGCTGGCCAGCAACTCCTCCACGGTGGTGGCGACCGCCGACCTGACCGGCGCGGACTACTCCGCCGCCGGTTGGCAGATCGACGTCGCCGCGGTCGGCCGCAGGTAGTCGGAGCACCATGACGACGGTCCACAACGGCGAGCCGGGCGCGGTCACCACGACCGCGCCCCGGCCCCGCCGGTCCCACCCGCTGCTCGCGTTCCTGGCCAAGCGGCTGGCGATCACCGCCGGGCTGCTGCTGGGCGTCACCGTGGTGACGTTCGGTCTGGTCAACGTGGTACCCGGTGATCCGGTCACCGCCAACCTGTCCGACCAGGCGCTCAACGACCCGGACACGGTGGCCGCCTTCCGCGAGAAGTGGGGGCTGGACCGGCCGCTCTGGCAGCAGTACCTGCACTACCTGGGCAACCTCTTCCGCGGCGACCTGGGTATCTCCCAGCAGACCGGTAGGGCGGTCCTGGACGACCTGGTGCGGTACGTGCCGGCGACCCTGGAACTGGCCATCCCCACCATGGTGCTGGCGCTGGTGATCGGCACCGGGATCGGCATGCTGGCGGCGGTCCGCAACGGGCGGGTCACCGACCAACTCGTCCGGGTGGGCGCGCTGCTCGGCCTCTCCACGCCGCCGTTCTGGCTGTCGCTCGTGGTGCTCTACGTCTTCTTCTACCAGCTCGGCCTGGCCCCCAGCGGTGGACGGCTCTCCACCGGCTTCAGCCCGCCGCCGACCGTGACCGGCATGTACACCGTCGACGCGGCTTTGGCCGGTCAGTGGGACGTGGCCTGGGACGCGGCCCAGCACCTCACCCTGCCGGTGCTGGTGCTGACCTCGCTGACCGTGGCGCTGCTGGTCCGCTTCGTCCGCTCCGCAATGCTGGAGGTGCTCCAGCAGGACTACATCCGGGCTGCGTACGCCAAGGGCCTGCCGGCCCGGGTGGTGCTGCGCCGGCACCTGCTGCGCGCCGGCCTGGTCCCGGTGGTCACCGTCTCCGGCCTGGCCTTCGCCTCGCTGCTGTCCGGGACGGTGCTGGTGGAGAGCATCTTCGGCTGGCCCGGCGTCGGTCAGTACGCCTACCGCAGCGCCACCGCCCTCGACCTGCCCGCGATCCTCGGTGTCAGCCTGTTCGTGGCGCTGGTCTACACGCTTGTCAACCTCACCGTCGACCTGCTGTACGGGCTCATCGACCCGAGGATCCGCCTGTCATGACGACGATCGCACCCGATCCGGTGGCCCCCGACCCGAAGGTGGACCGGGCGCTGACCCGCCGTCGCTGGTTGGGCCGGCTGCGTGGCGGCTCGGCCGGTCGGCCGGTCTGGCGACAGCCGATCGCCGTGGTGGCGCTGACCATTCTCGGCGGCTGGCTGCTGGTGGCGATCCTCGCCCCGCTGGTCGCTCCCTACGACCCGCTCGCGCAGAGCGCCGACACCTACGCGGCACCGTCGGCGGCGCACTGGTTCGGCACCGACTCCCTCGGCCGGGACATCTTCAGCCGCGTCGTGCACGGCGCGCGGTTGTCGATCCCGCTGGCCCTGGCCATCGTGTCGCTGGCCCTGCTGATCGGCGGCCTGCTCGGGCTGATCGCCGGATACCTGGGCCGGTTCGCCGACGAGGCGTTGATGCGGCTGACCGACCTGGTCTTCGCTTTCCCGCAGATCATCCTGGCCATGGCGGTGACCGCCGCCTTCGGCCCGAACACCCGCAACGCGGTGCTGGCGCTGGTCATCGTCTCCTGGCCGGTCTACGCCCGGGTGATCCGCAGCGCCGTGCTCAGCATGCGCGGCGACGACTACCTCAACGCCGCCCGACTGCTCGGTGTCGGACCGGTCCGGGCGCTGCGTCGCGACGTGCTGCCCAACAGCATCGGTCCGGCGATCGTGCTGGCCACCCTGGAACTGGGCAACGCGGTGCTGCTGCTCGCCGCGCTCTCCTTCCTGGGGCTGGGACCCCGCCCACCCGCCGCCGAGTGGGGCTCGATGGTCGCGCTCGGCTCGCAGGATCTGTCGATGTGGTGGGTCAGCGTCTTCCCGGGCCTGGCCATCCTCACCGTCGTGATGGCCTTCAACGTGCTCGGCGACGCGCTGCGCGACCGGCTCGACCCCCGCTACGCGAAGGGACGCTGAGATGGCGCCGTTGCTCGACGTCGACTCCCTCGCCGTGACCCTGCCCGGCCCGCGCGGGCCGCTGCCGATCCTGCACGACGTGTCGCTCAGCGTCGACGAGGGTGAACTCGTCGGCATCGCCGGCGAGAGCGGCTGCGGCAAGAGCCTCACCGCACAGACCCTGCTCGGCCTGCTGCCGGCCGGCGCCAAGGTCACCGGCACGGCGCGGTTCGCCGGCACCGACCTGCTCGGCCTGGACAACCGTGGCTGGCAGCGGATCCGGGGCGCGGGCATCGCCATGGTCTTCCAGGACCCGACCGCCGCCCTGCACCCGATGCTCACCGTCGGTCGTCAGCTCACCGAACACATGCGGGTGCACCTGCGAATGGACCGGCGGGCCGCGACCCGCCGCGCGGTGGAACTGCTCGACCAGGTCAGGATCCCCGACCCGGAACGGGCCCTGCGCGCCTATCCGCACCAGTTCTCCGGCGGCATGCGGCAACGGGCGGCCATCGCCATCGCCCTGGCCGCCCGCCCCCGACTGCTGATCGCCGACGAACCGACCACCGCCCTGGACGTCACCGTGCAGGCCGGCATCCTCGCCCTGCTCGACCGGCTTCGCGCGGAGACCGGGCTGGCCGTCGCCTTCATCACCCACGACCTGGGGGTGCTCAGCGCGTTGACCACCCGTGGCTACGTCTTCTACGCCGGTCGCGTGGTGGAGACCGGCCCCACCGGGGCGCTGCTCACCGAGCCCAGCCATCCGTACACGGCGGCGCTGCTCGGTGCCCGGCCGCACGGCACCCAGGCCGTCGGCACGCTGCGGCCCATCCCCGGTGCCCCGCCGGCACCGGGAGAAGGGTCGCCGGGCTGTCCGTTCCAACCCCGCTGCCGGTACGCCGAACCGGCCTGCGGCACCGCGCCGCCACCTCTGGCGCCGGCGGCTGTCGACCGGTCCGTGGCCTGCGTGGTCCGCCCGCACCTGGAGGTGACAGCCCGATGACCGGCCTGCTGGACATCAGCGACGTCGAGGTCGAGTACCGCTCGCGGGGGCGTGGCCGGGTGCTCGCGGTCGCCGGGGTCAGCCTGGACGTGGCGGCCGGGCAGATCGTCGGCCTGGTCGGCGAGTCCGGCTGCGGCAAGTCGTCGCTGGCCCGGGTCGCCGTGGGGTTGACTCCGCCGAGCGCCGGGGCGGTCCGCTTCGCCGGTCAGCCGGTCACGCCGCTGGGCTGGCGACGCCGGCCGGAGACCGAGATCGGCCTGCAAATGGTCTTCCAGAACCCGTACGCCTCGCTGAATCCCCGGCGCACCATCGGCGCGCAACTGCTCGACGGCATCCCGGCGACGGTGACCGGCGCGACGGCCCGCCGGGACCGGGTGCGGGAGCTGTTGGATCGGGTCGGCATGCCGACCACCGCCGCCGAGCGGTACCCGCACCAGTTCTCCGGCGGGCAGCGGCAACGCCTCGCCATCGCCCGGGCCCTCGCACCGCAACCACGGATGATCATCGCCGACGAACCGGTCACCGCGCTGGACGCCTCGTCCCAGGCGCAGGTGGTCAACCTGCTCGTCGGTCTGGTCCGCGACCTCGACATGGGCATGCTGTTCATCTCCCACGACCTCGCCCTGGTGCACGAGATCGCCGACATCACCGCCGTGATGTACCTGGGCCGCATCGTGGAGAGCGCGCCCACCCGGGAGCTGTGGCGAGATCCGCGACACCCCTACACCCGGGCGCTTATCGACGCGGTGCCCCGCATCGGCCCCATCCCACAGCTGCCCGCCACCCTGGCCGGTGAGGTGCCCGATCCCGCCAACGCCCCCGCCGGCTGCCGGTTCCGGCCACGCTGCCCGCACGCCTTCGCCCCCTGCGGTGACCAGCCACCCACCCTCGACCTCGGCGGACGCAGCGCCGCCTGCTGGCTCAACGATCCCACGATGGCCCTGGCCACCGTGCCCGCGAACTGAGGACGTCGTCATGCACACCGCCACCGAACAGGTCCTGGTCAACCTCGCGCTCTACGACGGCGTCGCCGACGACCTCCAACCCGACCGGGGTGTCCGGGTCGGCGCCGACGGAATGATCAAAGCTGTGGGAGCCGTCGACGACGTGCTCTCCGAGGCCGGCGACGCCCGCGTGGTCGATCTCGGCGGCGACGTGGTGATGCCCGGCCTGACCAACATGCACGTGCATCTCTCCCTCGGGCTGCCCGGTCACCTCGCCGACACGGTGCACCGGTCCAACCTGGCCGAACTGGTGCTGCTGATGGCCGACTCGGCCCGACGCACCCTGCACGCCGGGGTCACCACCGCCCGGCTGGTCGGCGAGGGACGCTACGCCGACTTCGCGCTGCGCCGGGGCATCGAGGCCGGGGCGGTGGACGGTCCCCGGATCTTCACCGCCGGACACGCGCTGTGCTGCACCGGCGGCCACGGCTGGGAGGCCGACGCCCTGGAGGCCGACGGCGCCGACGGCTTCCGCCGGCTCACCCGGGCCCAGATCCGGGCCGGCGCCGACCTGATCAAAGTCTGTGTCTCCGGCGGGATCGCCGGTCAGTTCGAGGCGATCGACACCCCACAGTTGCTCGACGACGAGATGGCCGCCGTCATCCGGGTCGCCCACGACTGGGGGCGTAAGGTCACCGCGCACGCCGGCCCGGCCGACACCGTACGCCGGGCCGTCGAACTCGGCCTGGACTGCGTGGAACACGGCTACGAGCTGACCGACGAGGTCACCCGCCTGATGGCCGACCGGGGCGTCTGGTACGTGCCCACCATCGTGGTGAGCCGCTGTGAACAGTTCTTCCGCGACTCCGGAGTGCCCGGCTGGTTGATGGACCGGGCACTCGCCGCCGGCCCCCGACACTGGGAGAGCCTTCAGCACGCGATCCGCAACGGGGTGCCGATCGCCCTGGGCAGCGACATGCCACCGCACGCGGGCTATGACGAGACCAGCGCGACCGTGCGTGAGCTGGAGTTCATGGTGGACGCCGGGATGTCGGTCGCCGACGCGTTGAAAGCCGCCACCATCCGCCCCGCGGAATGGCTGGACCAGGCCGACACGCTCGGCAGCGTCGAGGCCGGCAAGCACGCCGACCTGCTGGTGCTGCGCGACGACCCGACCCGCTCCGTCTCCGCGTTGCGCACCCTGCACACGGTCATCAAGGGCGGCGTCGTCTACCGCGACGACCACCACCGCGTCCGGGTGCCCCGATGACCGACATCACCACGGTCGCCGACGGGTACCTGAGCGCCCTCGCCACGCTCGACCCGGAGGCCGCCGAGGCGGCCGGGCGTACGCCGCAATGGCGGCTGACCGACCTGTCGCCGGACGGCTTCGACGCCCGCGTCGAGCTGGCCCGCGCGACCGCGACCGCCGTGGTTACCGCCACGGTCACCGGCCCGGCCGACCGTGCTCTCGCCGGTGCCCTGGCCGACCGGCTGGCCAGCGAGGTGGCGCTGCACGACGCCGGTTTCACCACCCGGCTGCTCGCCCCGCTGGCCACTCCGGTGCACCTGGCCCGGCAGGTCTTCGACAACTTGCCCCGGAGCACCACCGGGGACTGGGCCGTGGTCGCGGATCACCTGCACCGGCTGCCCACCACCCTCGACCAGTACGCCGCCACGCTGCGCCGCTCGGCCCAGCGTGGCCAGGTGGTCGCCCGCCGGCAGGTGCTGACCGTCGCCGCTCAGTGCTCCGCCTGGGTCGACGCCGACTTCTTCGGCAAACTCCTCGCCGGGCACCCGAGCGGGCCGCTGGCCGGGCGGTTGATCGAGGGGGCCCGGCGGGCCACCGCCGCCACGGCGAAGTTCGCCATGTTCCTGCGTACCGAACTGGCTCCCGCCGCCACCGAAGTCGACGGCGTGGGCCGCGACCTTTACCAGATCACCGCCCGCGCCTTCCTCGGCGCCACAGTCGACCTGAACGAGTTGTACGCGTACGGCTGGGCGGAGCTGGCCCGCACCGCCGCCGAACTGCGGGCGGCGGCGGCCGACTGCGGTCACCCGGACGTGGCTGCCGCCCGGACGGCGCTGGATGCCGACCCGGACGGGCGGGTACCGGTCGGTCCGCCCCTTGAAGACTGGCTGACCCGGCGGACCGCGCTGACCACCGATCTGCTCGACGGGACACACTTCGACATCCCAGCCGCCACCCGCCGGGTGGTGTGCCGGATCAGTCCCGCCACCTCCGGGGTCATGTACTACACCCCACCCGACGCGCAACTGACCCGCCCGGGCGGCATCTGGTGGTCGGTGCCGTCGGGGGAGTCGACGGTGCCGGTGTGGCGGCACGTCGGCACGCTCTGCCACGAAGGGCTGCCCGGTCACCACCTCCAGCACGCCATCACGCTCACCACCGCCGACCTGCACCCGTGGCAGCGCACGCTGTGCCACGTGCACGGGTACGCCGAGGGCTGGGCGCACTACGCCGAACGGCTCGCCGACGAACTCGGCCTCTACGCCGGCCCGGCGGAACGGCTCGGCATGCTGGACGGGCAGATGTGGCGGGCCGCCCGCGTGGTCATCGACCTCGGCCTGCACCTCGACCTGCCGATTCCGGCCGACAACGGCTTCACCGACGCGTCCCGCTGGAGCCACCCGGCGGCCGTGGACCTGCTCACCAGGGTCGCCGGGCTGGACGCCGCCACCGCCCGGTTCGAAGTCGACCGCTATCTCGGTTGGCCGGCGCAGGCGCTCGCCTTCAAGGTCGGTGCGCGGCTGTGGCAGCAGACCCGCCGGGACGCCGAGCGCCGTGCCGGCCCCACCTTCGACCGCAAACGGTTCCACCACGCGGCGCTGGCGCTCGGGCCGATGGGCCTGGATCCGCTGCGTGAGCGCCTCACCGAGACGTTCCGACCCGCTGCCGCCTCCCTCGACCGGAAGTGACCCCGATGAGTATCGACGAACTCACCAGCACGATCACCGACATGTACCGATCACTGGGGGATCGGTCCGCCTTCGACGCTCACCTGCACCCCGACCTGACCATCTGGGAGTCCGACGCCGATCGGCTGCTCACCGGGCTGGCCGCGCTGGACGCGCTGCGCGACCGCCGGGCCGCCGAGGCGACCGGACCGGCACCGGTCACGGTCGCCCCGGAACAGCTGCACGCCGAGTCGTGGGACGACACCGGGCTGGTCCGGTACGTGCTGCGGGCCCGGCACGCCGACGACCGAGCGGACGTCTGCTTCCGGGTCACCGACGTGCTGCGGCGCGACGACGCGGGTTGGCGGATCGTGCACCACCACGCGGAGGCCGTGCGATGAGTGACGACCAGCCCACCACCGACGTCTACGACCTGCGGGTCGTGGTGGAGCGCATCGAGGGACGCTCGGTGTGCGGCATGAAGCCGGGCGACCACGTGGAGCTGACCGAATCGTGCCGGTTGCGCATTCCCGAGGGCCAGCACTTCTGCCTGTACGCGCTCGCCGCGTGCCTGCCGCTGCTGCCGGCCAAGCAGCGGGCCCTGGACGACGGGGACTGGATGGCCCGGGACAGCCACGTCGCCTGCCCCGACCCGGAGGAGCGGCTCATCATGCGCATCGAGCGCACCGGACGGCGGCAGATCCCCACCGAGGAGCTGACGTGACCCGCCTGGTGGGTGTCGGCCTCCAGTCGGACAAGTCCGCCGACGAGTACGCCGTGCTGGCCGAGCTGGCCGAACGGCACGGCTTCGACGTGCTGTCGGTCTTCGGTGACCTGATGTACCAGCCGCCGCTCTTCCCGCTGCTGGTGGCCGCCCGGCACACCCGCCGGATCCGGCTCGGCGCGGCCTGCCTCAACCCGTTCACCCTGCACCCGGTGGAGGTGGCCGGCCAGGTGGCCGCCCTCGACCTGGCCTCGCACGGCCGCGCGTACCTCGGCCTGGCCCGGGGCACCTGGCTCCAGCAGGTAGGGGTGGCGCAGGCCCGGCCGCTGCGGCGCATCGCCGAGACGGTGCAGATCGTCCGGCGGCTGCTCGCCGGTGACGACAGTGGTTTCGTCGGCCGCGAGTTCACCGTCGCGCCCGGTACCGCGCTGCGGTACACCCCGGCCCGATCGGACGTGCCGGTGCTGGTGGGCACCTGGGGCCAGCAGACCGCGCGGTCCGCCGCCGCGTACGCCGACGAGGTGAAGGTCGGCGGGTCGGCGAATCCCGCGATGGCCAAGACGATGCGGGCGTGGCTGGACGAGGCGGCCTCGGGCCGGGACACCGGGGTGGTGCTCGGCGCGGTCACCGTGGTCGACACCGACGGCGCGCTGGCTCGCCGGATGGCCCGCACCGAGGTCGCCATGTACCTCGCCGTGGTGGCCGCCCTCGATCCCACCGTCGAGGTCGACCCGGAGTTGCTGGCCCGCATCCAGCGACACGTCACCCGTCGCGAGGACGACCTGGCCGGCGCGCTGATCGGTGACGACCTGCTCGACCTGTTCGCGTTCTCCGGTACGCCCGAGCAGGTCGCCGCGCAGGCCGCAGCGGTCTTCGACGCCGGGGCGAGCCGGGTGGAGTTCGGCACCCCGCACGGCTTGACCCCGCAGCGCGGGATCGACCTGCTGGGCCGGCGGGTGTTGCCGCTGCTGCGCGACTGACCGTCGATCCCGCCGGGTCAGCGCCGCCAGGCCGACCAGAGTTCGGCGTACCGGCCGCCGGCCGCGACCAGCTCGTCCGGGGTACCGAGTTCCACGATCCGGCCGTGCGCCAGCACCGCGATCCGGTCACAGGTGTGTGCCTGGCTGAGCCGGTGGGCGACCACCACGGCCGTGCGGCCCCGGATCAGGGCGGCACTGGCCCGTTCGAGCTGTCGGGCTCCCGCGCTGCCGGCCTCGGCGCTGGCCTCGTCGAGGACCACGATCGGTGGATCGAGCAGGGCGATCCGGGCCAGCGCCACCTGCTGCGCCTGACCGGCCGTGAGCGGGTGTTCGCCGTCGCCGACCCGGGTCGACAGCCCGTCGGGCAGGGCGGTGACCCAACCGTCGGCACCAACCAGCCGCAACGCGGCGTGCAGGTCCTCATCCGAGGCACCCGGAGCGGCCAGCCGCAGGTCGTCGGCGAGGGTCCCGGCGAAGACATGGACCTCCTGGGTGACCACGCCGACGGTCCGGCGCAGCTCGGCCGGATCCAGCTCGCCGATCCGACGGTCGCCCAGCCACACCTCGCCCTCGGCGGCGGGGAAGACGCCACCGAGGATGGCCGCGAGGGTCGTCTTACCGGCTCCGCTCTCGCCGACGATCGCCAACGACTCACCCTCGGCGATCTCGATCGAGACGTCCTGCACGACGGCGGGGCCGCCGGGGTAGCGGTGCCACACCGACTTGGCGGTGATGCTCGTGGGCAACCACCCGGAGACCGGCCCGGCCGGCCGCGTCGTGGGTACGTCGAGTCCGGAGATGCCGACGAGCCGGGCGAGCGCCGCACCGGCCGACTGGATGTCGTTGAACGACATCAGCAGCAGGCCGAGCGGACCGAAGAGCCGGTGGAACAGCAACGCCGCGGCGGTGACGTCGCCGACCGTGCTGTCGCCCGCGCGCACCAGCAGGAAGCCGGTGAGCAGCACCGCGCTCAGTCCGAGCGCCTCCGCGTAGTTCATCGTGTTGGCGAACCAGAGGAAACCGCGCACCGCGCGCAGGCGGGCGTCGACCGCGTCCCGGGAGGTCTGCTCGACCCGTCGGCTCTGGCGGTCCCGCATACCGTACGCGTGCACCGTCCGAGCACCGGTGAAGGTGGTCAGCAGGCTCTGCGTACGCACCGCCGCGGCTTCCCGCTCGGCGGCGTACAACCGTTTCGCCTGCGGCACGAAACGGCGCAGGCTCAGCACGTACACCGGGAAGACGACCAGGAACGCGGCGGCGATGCGCCAGTCGAGGGTGGCGAAACCGGCGAAGGTGATGACGACGGTGACCAGTGCGGTGAAGATTCCCGCCGCCAGCCGTACCGAGTCGGTCACCCGTTCCACGTCCTCGGTGACCCGGGACGCCACGTCGCCGGAACCGGCGCTCTCCAGCCGGGTAGCTTCCATCCGCAGCGCCCGATCGAGCACCTCCTCGCGGAGATCGGCGCAGGCACGCATGCCCCACTCGGTGACCAGCCAGTTGGCGGCGCCGGTGAGGACCGCGGCGGCCAGGCCCGCGCCGAGGATCAGCGCCGAGGTCAGCAGCAGTGCGCCGACGGTTTCACCGGCCACCACCAGGTCGACCAGCCGGCCGAGCAGGATCGGCACGCCGACGGCCGCGACACTCGCCGCTGTGGCCGTGGTCACCGACATCCAGGCGAGTGCCGGATAGCGCCGCAGGGCACGCCAGAAGGCGGTGAACGCCGCGCGGCCGGTCGCCACCGGCAGAATTGTCGCGCCGGGGGTCATCGCAGCACCACCTCCGCGTACGACGAGTCGGCGAGCAGGTCGCGGTGCCGCCCGACCGCCGCCACCTGGCCGGCGTGGAGAAAGACCACCCGGTCGCACCGGTCGAGCAGTGGTGCGCTGGTGGTGACCAGCACGGTCGCCCGGCCGTCGCCGATCCGGTAGGCGCGGATGCCATCGGCGATGGCATGCTCGGTGACCGCGTCGATCGCCGTGGTCGGGTCGCGGAAGACGGTCACCGGCCGGTCGGCCAGCAGCGCGCGGGTCAGGGCGAGCCGCTGCCGCTGGCCGCCGGAAAGGTTCAGACCGTGGTCGACGAGTTCCCGGTCGAACCCGACGCCGTCGGTGAGCAGATCACCGATGGCGGCCGAGGTCATGGCGGTGCGCAGGGCGGCGTCGTCCCGGTCGTCGCCGGTCTGGAGCACCTCCCGCAGGGTGCTGCCGAACAGGTCGACGCCGTGCGGCTCGACCAGCACGGTCCGACGCAGCCAGGCGAGATCCAGCTCCCGCATCGGCGTACCGGCCAGCCGCACCTCGCCCCGGTCCGGCGACCGCGATCCCGCGAGCAGCTCGGTGACGCTGTCGGCGGTGCCGGTCTCCGCGGTGACGATGCCGACCAGCTCACCGGGGGACACGGCGAGGTCGACGCCGTCCAGACCCGGCGCGTGCACGGCGTCGAGGGCCAGCGTTCCCGGCTGGGCCGTACGCGTCCCGGCGGGCACCCGTTCCGGTGCGGCGAGCACCTCGGCCACGCGGGCCGCGCTGGCCCGCGCCGTGGCCAGCCGGAAGACGCAGTCGGCGAGGTTGAGCACCGGATCGGTGAGGAAGGTGGCCAGCCCGACGATCGTGATGAGCTGGCCGACCGTGATCCGCCCCGCCAGGGCGTACCAGCCCGCCAGGGCGGCGACGACGGTGATCAGCAGGCCGGTGGTGAAGGTGGACGCACCGATGAACGTGGCGCCGGCCTTGACCGTCCCGATGCCGGCGCGCAGCGACGTACGACTGGCCGCGCGGTACCGGCCGACGGCCTCGTCGACGCCACCGAACCCACGCAGTGGCCGCAGCCCACGCAGCAGGTCCGACGCCGTGGCGGCGGCCCGACCGACCGCCTGCTGCTGGGCGGACGTGCGGCGGCCCACGACCGGCCCCAGCGCGTTGAGCCCGAGCACCAGGACCGGCACGCCCAGCACCAGTCCGAGCCCGAGCGACCAGTCGATCCGCAGCAGCACGACGGCCGACACCGCCAACCCGACAAGTGCGCTCACCCCCCGGCTGCCCAGTTCGAGCAACTCGGCGGCGGACTGGGAGTCGGAGGTCGCGATCGAGAGCAGCTCGCCGCTCTGGCGGCTGGTCCGCACGCCCTGACCACCGACCACGCGCCGGACCACCCGCATCCGCAACTCGTGCGACTGCTCGGTGACCGCGCGGGACAGGAACCAGAAGCCCGACCGCCAGCCCATGGTGAGGGCGGTGAACAGCGCGAAGATGCCCAGCACGGACCAGGCCATCGCCGAGGTCGACCCGGTTCCGACGGCCTGGTCGATGACCAGGCCGATGGCCACCGGGACGAGGGCCTCACACAGCTGGTGCAGTGACCAGAACGCGGCGCACAGGGCGGTGTCGCGACGCTGCCGCCAGAACATCCGACGGATCAGTCGTCCCGTGGTCTGTGTCATGCCCCCGCCTCACGTTCACTGAGTTAGGGCAGGCTAACCCGCTGTCCTCGCCGAACGCCATTCGCGGGTGCGCCGTGCTGGCCAGGTTTCAGACCTCGGCATGCGGAAGTGGCGGGCGGTCGAGCCCGGCCCAGGAACGCAGCAGTCGACCGCCGATGGAATCCACCGGCCCCGAGCCGGGACCGTCGAGGACGCGTTCGACGATCTCGGTTCGGGTGAACCATCGGGCCTCGACGAGTTCGCGCCCGTCCACGGCGATCGCCTCGTCGACGGCCCGGGCGACGAAGCCGACCATGAGGCCGGCGGGAAACGGCCATCCCTGGGAACCCTGGTAGGTGACCGTGCCCACCTTCACACCAGCCTCCTCGCCGACCTCGCGGCGGACGGCGCCCTCCAGGCTCTCGCCGATCTCGACGAAGCCGGCGAGCAGCGAGAAGGCGTTCGAGCCCGCGCCGTGATGCCGGGCGAGCAGGCAGCGTGGCTGCGGACCGGGGCCTTCCACCAGCACGATGACGGCGGGTTCGATGCGGGGGAACAACTGGCGACCGCAGTCGGGGCCCTGGCAGACCCGCAGGTGACCGGCGTCGGCGCTGGCCGTGGTCGCGCCGCAGGTGCCGCAGTATCTGGCGTGCCGGTTCCAGTAGAGCAGGCCGCGCGCGTACGCCAGGGTCGCGGCGAGTGGCTCGGGCAGGGTGGTGGCCAGCGCGCGCAGGTCAGCGCTGCCGTGCGCGGTAGCCAGGCGCAGTGCCTCGGTCTCCTCGACCTCGCTGAGGTCGGCGGCGAAGCTCGCCCTGGCGCCGTCGAGGCCGAGCAGGGCGGTCTGACCGGCCGCCGCCATTAGCGTGCGTGCGGGCGGACCGGTGAGCCGCACCGGCCTGCCGTCGGCCGTCAGCAGTGGCCGGTCGCGCCACATGGGCAGCACCTGGCTGTCGTCGCGGTCGAGCAGGTCGGCGACCCGAGCCGGGTCGGCGCGCAGGCTCGCCGCCCGGTCGTGCGTTGTCGCGGTGTACGCGAGACCGTGAAACACCATGCTGCCGATCGTGCCGGACGCCTCTGGTGGCGCGGTCACCGGCTCGACGGAGTAAATGCACTATGGTCGTAGTACAAGAGGTAAGCGAGCGTCGGTGTTCGACCCAGGGCCCGCCGTGGCCCGCCGTGCTGTCAGGGCAGGATGGCGTCGACGTAACCACCGTCCACTCGTACCGCCGCGCCGGTGGTGGCCGAGGCCAGCGGCGACGACAGGTAGACGACCAGGTTCGCGATCTCGGCTGGCTCGATGAGCCGTTGCAGCAGCGACTGCGGGCGGTGCCGGAGCATGAACTCCCGCTGCGCCTCCTCCCAGGGCAGGTCGTCGCCGACCAGTGAGCGGACGAACTGCTCGACCCCGCCGGTGTGGGTGGGCCCGGCGATGACGCTGTTCACCGTGACCCCCGACCCGGCGGCCTCCTTGGCGAAGCCTCGGGACACGCCCAGCAGGGCGGTCTTGGACACCCCGTAGTGGATCATCTCGGCCGGGATCACCACCGCGGAGTCGCTCGCGATGTACTGGATCCGACCCCAGCCACGCTCGCGCATCCCCGGCAGGTACGCCCGGGTCAACCGGATCGCCGCCAGCACGTTGATCTCGAAGTACCGCCGCCAGTCGTCGTCGGTGATCTCCATGGCGGGCTGGGCGCCGAAGATGCCGAGGCTGTTGACCAGGATGTCGACGTCGGGGAGAGCCTCGACGGCCGCGAGCGCCCTGTCGGCCGTGGCGACGTCGGCCGGTACCGCGACGAAGTCACCCTCGCCCAGCTCGGCCAGGGCGCGGTTCACCGAGTCGGCAGAGCGTCCGTTGACCCCCACCCGGGCTCCGGCCGCGGCCAGCCCGGCGGCGATGGCCCGGCCGATGCCCTGGGTCGAACCGGTGACGAGCGCGGTGCGGCCAGCAAGATCTATTCGCATGCCCGCCATTCTGCCGAACCGGGATCTTGCGTGGGCGCGCTACAGCTCCGGCCCGACCGGGCGGCCAGGGACGACGGCACGACCAACCGGGCTCACGGGACGGTCGTCCTGCCACCCGGACGTCCGGCACCGGTCCGCTGGACGGACCGGTGCCGGACGGTCGCTTTTTGATCAGCTCGCCGTGCAGGTCGGCGTGGGTGTGCTGGGTGCGCCGGTGGTCGAGCCGAGGAAACCGAACGTAGTGCTGGCGCCCGCGCCGAGGTTGCCGTTGTAGCTGACGTTGCGGGCGGTCACCGCCGATCCCTGGCTGGTGACTGTGGCGTTCCATGCCTGGGTGACCGTCTGCCCGGCCGGGTACGTCCAGGTCACGGTCCAGCCGCGGATCGCCGAGCCGCCCGCGGTGACCCGTACCTCGCCCTGGAAGCCGCCGGACCACTGATTGGTCACCGTGTAGGTGGCGGTGCAGCCGCCTGCGCCGGGTGGCGGCGTGGTGGGCGGCGGCGTGCTGGGCGGTGGGGTGGTCGGCGGTGGGGTCGTGGGCGGTGGGTTGGTCGGTGGCGGCGTGGTGGATCCACCCCAGCCGGCGGTCGAGTCCAGCCAGGCCGCGCGGCGCAGCATCCAGTCCCGCATGAACTGGACCTGCCCCTGCCAGGTCGGCGCGGTGGGCGTGATGAAGGGCCCGACGTTTCGGGTGCTCAGGTTCGGCCAGCGCTGGAAGTTGCGCTGCGCGGCGGCGGTCAGCGGCGCGCTGAGGCTGTCGATGCGGGACTGCAACGACGCGTCGGAGAGCGGCCCCCGGCGCAGCGCCTGCCAGCGCAGCCGCACCTCGTTGACGAAGGCCGGGTCGCGCATCAACTGCGTGTACCAGTCGTTGGCCAGCGGTTGGCGGATCTGTTGGTACTGCCAGCCGGCGGTCTGGTCGTTCTGGAAGAAGCCGCCCACGCCGAAGGTGAGGTCGTAGTCCCAGAGCGGGCCGGCGAAGATCTTGGTGTCGCGGTCCTTGTAGAAGTACGCGCTGCGGATGTAAGAGTCCATCTCCCGGCTCAGCTCGTTGATAATGAGCTGGTCGATGAAGGAGGGCACGTCGATGTACGCCCGGTAGCCGCTGACCGGGTCGGCGAAGTTGGGTGCCCGCAGCACGTTGTGGAACTCCTGGATGTGGTTGCGCAACCAGTCGCGTTGCTCTGGCTGCAACGGCGACGGGTCGGCGACCTCAAGGTAGTTCCAGCAGGTCGCCGCCGGCCCGGTGCAGGGCAACGTCGGCTCCTCGGCGGCCATCCACTCGAACTTCCAGATGTAGCCGCCGGTGATCTTCGGCAGGCTCCGGTCGTCTTCACGTAGCTGCTTGAGGTCGAGACGGTCCTTGGAGTTCTTGATCGTCTCGACGAGCATGTAGACGCCCATGTAGTCGTCGGCGCCGACCGGGCCGGCGTCGGTGTTCAGGTAGAACTCCGCGAAGGCGTACCGGGGGGCCGGCAGGCCCATCTGCCGCCCGAGGTCGTAGACGAACGCCTCCCGGATCAGCGCCTTGTCGCTGAACGGCCCGCGCAGCACCCAGTCGGAGTCGGCCGGCATGCCGAGCACCGGGTAGTCGGCGTCGTCGTCCTCGTTGTCCCAGAACTCCAGCCGGAACGGCGTCTTGGCGAACATCGCCGACGACTGCCCGCGCAGCCGGAAACCTGCCCGGGTGGCCACGGTGGGTGCGGCGGCCAGGGAGGTGCTGCCGCCGCCCGGCTCGAAGATCATCGTGGTGGCGTCGAAGTACTCCCGGTCAGGCCGCCCGGCGCCGTACGAGTCGATCAGCACGACCGGAAGGTCGTGTGCGGTGCTGGTGTTGCGGGCGGCGTACATGGCGGTGCCGGGTGCGCCCGACGCGGTCTGCCCGACGAACGCCTGGGCCCGCAGCTGCGTCGTACGGGTGAAGCGCAGCGCCGTGCCGGAGTAGAGCGGCGACTGCGCGTCGGGCAGGCGGCCGTTGGTGGTGTAGCGGATCTGGGCACCGCTCACGGTGGTGCTCAACGACACCAAGACCTCGCCGGTGAAGGTGCCGCTGGGTACGGAGAAGCCGATGTCGCCGACCAGGTCCTCGGCGGCCTCGGTAGCCGCGGCAGTGCGGGAACCGGCGGGCCGGTCGACCGGGATGGTGGAACCGGACATGCCGGCAAGGGGCTCGGCACCGGCCGGTGCCGGCGAAGGGACGAGGAACCCGGTGACCAGCGCGGCGACGGCCGCGATCCCCGCGATGCGCTGGGGTGCCGCCGAGGTGCCGACGCTGCGGTCGGTCAGACGCACGATGCCTCCTGAACGGGACGGTGGGTGGTGGCGGTCGGTGCCGTGCCCACCGACGGGGTGGTGCGGAAATGGCGGCGCAGTGTCCTACGCCAGGGCGAGTCCGGCAGGTCCGGACGCAACGCCGCCAGTCCGGTGGCGTACTTGGAGATGCGGGCGGGCCGCAGCCCCAGCTGCCAGAGCAGCCGGTCGGCCGGCGATGCGGCGGCGCTGGTCTTGGTCTCGACCACGACCACATCCGGCAGATGCAGTGAGGTGCCGCCCGCCTGCCAGGCGAGCCCGGTGTCGATGGTGACCCGACTGGCGGTCACCGGCAGCAGCAGCGTCGCCCGGCGGTAACTGGTGACAAGCACCGGATCGAGGGCGCTGCCGGCGGGTGGGCAGATAGCCTCCCGCGCGAGCGCCTGGTCAACGAAGTCACGGCCGGGTCGTACGGTCGTGCGGTCACCCGCATCGTATGGCAACCGGTGTTTGGTAATGCTGTCGCGCGCTCCGCTGATCTTGACCTCGAGCCAGCACAGGGCCGAGTCGAGGTAGGTGCGGGTGCGCACCTTGAAGCGGCGTCGTCGCCGGTAGGCCGCGCAGTGGTAGCTGGCCAACCTGGGGGTGTCGAAGTAGACCGACTCGTAGCGGAAGCTTCGCGCACCGTCGATCTCCAGCACCCGTGCGTGCGGGATGAGCTGGTCGAGCAGGAGTGGCAACCGGTCGAGCGGGACGAGGTACTTGCGGTCCACCCTGGTCTGTAGGGCGGCCCGGTCGATGAGTTCGGTCAACCCGATGGCGTCCATGGCTGCCAGGGGCGCGGTGATCGGTTGGATGATCATCGGGCGGCTCCCGCCTTGGCCTGCGTTGCGGTGGTCCTGGTCGCCCGGCCCTTCACCGAGTAGCGGACGTCGACGACGGTGGTCTCGTTGACCAGGTCAAGTCGCTGCACGGTGGCGACGTGCACACGTGCGCCGAGCAGTTGCTCCAGCTGGGCCACGAGGGTCACGTGGTCGGTCACGGCCGAGTCGAGCACCATGATCTGGTGCCGGTAGTGGCGGAGCAGCCGGGGATGGTCGCCCAGGAACATCACCACGAGGATGAGGCCCATCAGCCCGGCACTGAGCCATACCGAGGTGGTGCTCAACGCACCGAGGATGCCCAGGGCCAGCGCGGAGAAGTAGTAGGCGACCTCGTGCTGGTCGAGCTCCGTCGACCGCAGGCGGATGATCGACAGTACGCCGAACAGCGCCAGCCCGAGCCCGAGGCCCGCGCCGACGTTGCTGGCGCTGAGCGCACTGGCCACTGCGAGGACACCGACGTTGACGCCGAGGTAGGCGACCACCAGGTCGCGGCGGCGGTGTCTCGGGAAGTAGAGCCCGAAGACGAGCAGCACCACCGCGCCGATGTCGATCGCGAACAGGATGAGCTGCGACATCTGGTGTTTTCCTCCTGGGTCGCTGTCGCGCCGGCCCCGTCTCATCTCGTCGGCACGAGCTGCGGCAGAGTGATCGAACGCAACCGAAAGTCTCGGTAAACTTGCGGGAACTATTTCGGGAAATAGTAGTCGGACGCATCGAACCGGGTCAATGGCAATGTTGCGCCAACCTGGACTTTTGGCGCGCGCCGGGCGCTTCCGTGAGCGTCTGACTCGGGTCGGTCGGCTGGTCGGGGCGCGATTCGTGCGCGAGTGGACCAGGTGTGGACCGGTGGTGAACCCAGGGTAAACAACCTCAGGCGGTTGCCGCTCACCGCGGGGTGGCCGCTCGCGCCGGCCGGTGGTTGTGACCGCCGCTCCGGCCGTGACCGCCCTCGTGGGTCACCCGGCGCGACCTGATGTCAGCGGGCTGGATGCCCGCCCCGCCGCTGCTGCCTACCGATAATCACCGAAACTATATTGACATGTTTCGTTTCGCGGATCGAAACTTACCCGGCGGATGACGGTCGATGCATCTCGATCAATATCGTCCTCTTCGGCGTCTACTTGGAGGAGGTCTGGAGTGACTACGAAGCTTGCCCGCCCAGGGGGCCGGTCGGTGGTCGTCGTACTGGCGGTGACGGCGCTCGCCCTCGCCGCAACGACACTGACGGTGGCGGAGGTGGGCGTGGCCCGGGCCGCCGACGGCCTCGCGGTCGTCTCCTCGGTGGAGGACGACGGCGTCGACTGTCCGACGCCGAATCCGGGTACGCCGTCGGCCAACCCCAGACTGCCCGACCCCTTCCGAAGGCTCGACGGGAGCCGAATCTCGGCCAAGTCGGACTGGCGCTGTCAGCGTGCGGCGACCAAGCAGCTCGCGCAGCGGTACGTCTACGGCGACAAGCCGGCGAAACCGCAGACTGTCAGCGGCACGGTCTCGAACACCAGCATCACGGTGAACGTGGCGCACAACGGCCGTACCGCCAGCTTCTCCGCGAGCGTGCAACTGCCCAGCGGTGGCAGTGGGCCCTACCCTGCCGTGGTGGTACTGGGCGGGTTCGGCGCGGACACCGCGACCATCCGGTCCGCCGGTGCCGCCGTGATCAGCTATGACCCGCTCGCCGTGGGGCGGGAGGGCACGCCCCGCAACAACAAGCAGGGCGCCTTCTACAGCATCTACGGCTCGTCGAGCAGCAGCGGGCTGTTGGTCGCCTGGGCCTGGGGCGTCAGCCGGATCATCGACGTCATCGAGCAGTCGGGCGGAAACATCCTCCGCGCGGACGCGACAGGTGTCACCGGGTGCTCCCGTTACGGCAAGGGTGCCTTCGTGACGGGCGCTTTCGACCAGCGCATCGCCCTGACCATGCCGATCGAGTCGGGCAGCGCCGGCTCGCCGATCTTCCGGGGCATCCCCGGCGAGTCCGGTGCCCAACCGCTGAGCAGCGCGTACGGCGAGCAGCCGTGGCTGGGTGACGCCTTCGGCTCGTACACCGGCAACCCGGCGAGCCTGCCGATCGACACTCACCAGACCGTGGCCATGGTGGCGCCGCGTGGACTGCTCATCATGGACAACCCGCACATCGACTGGCTGGCCGCCCGGTCCTCCAGCGTCGCCGCGCTGGCCGGAGCGGAGGTCTACCGGGCACTCGGAGCCGGCGACAACATCAGCTACTGGTCCGACGTCCAGGACGGCACGCACTGCGCCTCCCGGCCGGAGTGGCGCGTCCCGTTGCAGCAGAACATCCAGAAGTTCCTGCTCAAGACGGGCAACTCGGCGGGCGTCTTCCGGGTCTCCAGCCGTAAGGCTGGCAACCTCTCCGAGTGGCGGGACTGGCAGACGCCGACCCTGGCCGACGGCCCGACCACGCCGCCCACCCCGCCCACCACGCCTCCGACGACCCCGTCGACGACCCCGCCGACGACCCCGCCCACCACGCCTCCGACGACGCCCCCCACCACGCCACCGGCGGGCGGCGCGTGCTCGGCGTCGGTGTCGGTCAACCAGTGGACGGGTGGCTTCGTCGCCACCGTACGGGTCACCGCCGGCTCGGCCGCCCTCAACGGCTGGGCGGTCACCATGACGCTGCCCTCCGGCGCCAGCGTCACCAACGCCTGGAACGCCCAACGCAGCGGCTCCAGTGGAGCGGTCACCTTCAGTAATGTCAGCTACAACGGGTCCGTCGCCGCCGGGCAGTCGACCGAGTTCGGTTTCCAGGGCACCGGCACCGGCAGCGGGATGACCCCCACCTGCGCCGCCCGGTAGCTTTCGACGCGGCGAGTCGGGTCACTGGGCATGGCGGCGAAGGGCCGTCATGCCCAGTGACGCTCCGAAACTTCCGTAGAACTTCCGGAAATCATTGACGTGTGTGAAATCTCGCTGCAATACTTCGGCCCAGTAAGGCCGATGCGACCCTTTGGTCGGGGTGTGCACGGTCAACCCTTTCCGCACCCATAAGTCCGGATTCATGCTGCCCAGTTCGGGCCACCGGACCCGGAAGGAGCGTCATGGCCAACTCTTCCCGAGCACCCGGACGGTCGAGGCGACTGCGCGCCGCGCTCGTCGTTTCCGCCGCCGTCGGCCTGCTCGCCACCGCGGGCGCCGTGGTCCTGCCCGGCAGCGCCAGCGCCGCGAGCACCCTCGGTGCCTCTGCGGCCGAGCGAGGTCGTTACTTCGGCACCGCCGTCGCGGTGAGCCGGCTCAATGACTCGGCGTACACGACCATCTTGAACCGTGAGTTCAACCAGGTAACCGCCGAGAACGAGATGAAGATCGACGCGCTCCAGCCGAACCAGGGCCAGTTCAACTACGGCAACGCCGACCGGCTCGTCCAGCACGCTCGCAGCCAGGGCATGCTGGTCCGCGGGCACACCCTGGCCTGGCACTCGCAGCAGCCCGGCTGGATGCAGAACATGTCCGGCACCACGCTGCGCAACGCCATGCTCAACCACGTCACCCAGGTCGCCACTCACTTCCGGGGTCAGATCGAGTGGTGGGACGTGGTGAACGAGGCGTTCGCCGACGGCGGCAGCGGCGCCCGGCGTGACTCGAACCTCCAACGCACCGGCAACGACTGGATCGAGGCGGCCTTCCGCGCCGCTCGGCAGGCCGATCCGAACGCCGACCTGTGCTACAACGACTACAACATCGACAACTGGAGCGACGCCAAGACCCAGGCCGTCTACCGGATGGTCCAGGACTTCAAGAGCCGTGGCGTGCCGATCGACTGCGTCGGCCTGCAGTCGCACTTCACCGGCGGCTCGAACTACCCCAGCAACTACCGCACCACGCTGTCCAGCTTCGCCGCTCTCGGCGTCGACGTGCACATCACCGAGCTGGACATCCGCAACGCCCCGTCCGATGCGTACCGCAACGTGGTGAACGACTGCCTCGCCGTCGCGCGCTGCAAGGGCATCACCGTCTGGGGCATCCGCGACTCCGACTCGTGGCGCTCCAGCGAGAACCCGCTGCTGTTCAACGGCAGTGGCCAGAAGAAGCCGGCGTACGACGCCGTGCTCGCCGCGCTGAACAACGGCACCACGCCGCCCACCGGCAACCCCACCACTCCGCCGCCCACCGGCAACCCGACCACTCCGCCGCCCGGTGGTGGCTGCACCGCCACGGTGACCCCCGGCCAGGTCTGGGGTGACCGCTACAACACCTCCGTGACGGTAAGCGGTGCCAGCACCTGGTCGGTGGTCGTCGCCATCACCCCGCCGCAGCGGATCTCCTCCACCTGGAGCGGCAGCCCCACCTGGGACAGCAGCGGCAACGTGATGACGATGCGCTCCAACGGCAGCGGCAACACGTTCGGCTTCACCACGATGATGAACGGCAACTCCAGCGCCCGACCGCAGATCAGGTCCTGCACCGCAGGCTGACCGAGTCGAGCCGGACCGGCCGTGCGGGGCAAGCCCCGCACGGCCGGTGTTCGTTCGTCGGGGCGAGGGTCGTCGCGGTGTCCGTTCGGCCGAGCCGGCAGCAGGTTGGATAGAAGAACATCATTGACCGTTACGGTTAACACTCTTTAAGATTTGGCTGCCTCGAGGAACCCAGCACCCGTACGCCACGGCCGGTCATCGGCGGCTCCACAACGACCGGCCGTGGCGGCACGGCACCCTCACCTGCCACGGGAAGGTCCTCGATGTCCTCACCACGTCCCCGGCCGCGCTCGGCCCTCGCCGCCGGTCTGCTCGCGCTGGTCACCGCTGGTGCCACGCTCGCCGTCACCCCGACCGCCGCGCAGGCGGTGGTGCTGCCGAACAACTTCAAGAGCGTGGGCTACCTGCCGTCCTGGACCGGCAACGTCAACTCGGTCCAGTACACCAAGCTCACCCACATCAACTACGCGTTCGTGCTGCCGAACAGCAACGGCACCCTGCGCGCCGTGGAGAACCCGAGCAAGCTCAGCTCGCTGGTGTCGCTGGCTCGGGCGAACAACGTCAAGGTCTCCATCGCCATCGGCGGCTGGAACGACGGCGACGACTCCGCCTTCGAGGCGCTCGCGGCCAACGCCGGCACCCGCACGACGTTCGTCAACAGCGTGGTCAGCTTCGTCAACCAGTACGGCCTCGACGGCGTCGACATGGACTGGGAGTACCCGGACCCGGGTGCCTCGGCCAACAACTTCACCCTGCTGATGCAGCAGTTGAGCAACGCACTGCGCCCACAGGGCAAGCTGCTCACCGCGGCGGTGGTGGCGGAGGGCTACTACCGCGACGGCGTGCCGACGTCGGTCTTCAACTACGTGGATTTCCTCAACATCATGGCGTACGACGGTGGTAGTCCCCACGCCAACTACGACTGGTCGATCAACGCGGTGAACGGTTGGAAGGCTCGCGGCCTGCCGGCCAGCAAGGCGATCCTCGGGGTGCCGTTCTACAGCCGGCCGGGCTACTACACGTACACCCAGTTGGTCGGCATGGACCCGGCCAACGCCAATCGGGACTGCACCACCGTCGGCGGCGCTCAGCAGTGCTACAACGGCGTACCGACGGTCAAGCGCAAGACCCAGTGGACGATGGCCAACGCCGGCGGCATGATGAACTGGGAACTGACCCAGGACACCGGTGGCGCGACGTCGCTGGTCAGTGCGATCTACGACACCGTGATGGGTGGTTCCCCGCCGCCGACCGGTCGGACCGGCCAGATCACCGGCATCGCCGGGAAGTGTGTCGACGTCGCCGCCGCGGCCACCGCCAACGGGACCGCCATCCAGCTCTACACCTGCAACGGCACCAACGCGCAGCGGTGGACCGTGGCCACCGACGGCACCCTGCGGGCCCTTGGCAAATGCCTGGACGTGACCAGCGCCGGCACCGCCAACGGCACCCCGATCCAGCTCTGGGAGTGCAACGGCACCGGCGCCCAGGTCTGGCAGGCCCAGTCCAACGGTACGCTGCGCAACCCGGCGTCGAACAGGTGCCTCGACGCCACCGGCAACAGCTCCGCCGACGGCACCCGGCTCCAGATCTGGGACTGCTTCGGCGGCGCCAACCAGGTCTGGCGCCTACCGGCCTGAGCTGTCGTCTCGTCCCGCCGCTCGGGCACCCCTGTGGGGGCAGGGGCGGCGGGACGAGACGACAACCTCCCTGTATTGCGGTTTGGATGCCCGTGACGGCGGGGAGGGCGGACGGGGGTCGGCCTACGTGGTCAGCATGCTCCGGGCCTGGGCGAGTCCACCGACCAGTTCCCGTAGCGCCGCGACGATCGCCGCTTCGAGTCCCGGGCTCAGCCGGCTGACCGGCACCGAGACGCTCACCGCGTCGAGCGCCGGGCGGGCCAGCGGTACGGCCATCGCGACGCAGCGGATGCCCTCGGCGTTCTCCTCCCGGTCGACGGCGTGCCCGCTGGTCCGCACCATCGCCAGGGCGGCGTGCAGGGCCTCGCGGTCGGTGACCGTGTGCGGCGTGAGCCGGGCCAGCGGCCAGGTCAGCGTTCGATCGACATCGGTGTCCGGGTGCTCGGCCAGCAGGGCCTTGCCCAGTGCGGTGGCGTGCGCCGGCAGCCGGCGGCCGATCGCGCTGTAGAGCCGTAGGCGGTGCACCGACTCCCGTTTCGCGAGGTAGACGACCTGGTCGCCGTCGAGCCGACCGAGGTGCACGGCTTCGCCGAAGCGACGGGACAACTCGTCCAGCACGCCGGACAGCAGGCCTACCTGGTCGTCCCCGTCCAGGTAGGCGGCGCCGACCCGCAGTGCGCGCAGGCCGAGTCGGAACCGGGTGCCGCTCTCGTCGGTCTGGACCCAGCCGCGGCCGACGAGCGTGCGCAGCAGGCCGTGCAGGCTGCTCTTCGGGATGGCGAGGGCCCGGGCCAGGTCGCCCAGAGCCCAGGTCTGCGGCTGATCGGCGAGCAGTTCGAGCAGGTCGAGGGTGCGCCCGGCCGACTTCACGGGCTGGAAGTCCTCAGGCGCGGTGGACACGGGGCCACTCTAGCGAAGGGCGCACCCCTCCAGTAAGGTCACGTACGTGACCAACGTTCATGCTTTTGAACAGTTGCCGATCGGCCGGGTGTTGCCGGTGGTGGTGCTCGACGAGGCGCGGCACGCCGACCCGCTCGGTGACGCCCTGGTCGAGGGGGGCCTGACCGCCGTCGAGGTGACCTTGCGTACCGCCGCCGGGCTGGACGCCATCGCGGCGCTCGCCGCCCGTGGTGACCTGACCGTCGGGGCCGGCACGGTGCTCACCGTCGAGCAGGCCGAGCGGGCGGTCGGGGCCGGTGCCCGGTTCGTGGTGACGCCCGGCTTCGCGCCGGCCGTGGTCCACGCCTGCCAACGGGCCGGCGTGCCGGTGGTGCCCGGTGCGGCCACCGCCACCGAAATCCAGATGGCCCTCGACACCGGTCTGAACGTGGTCAAGTTCTTCCCCGCCCAGCAACTCGGCGGGGCGGGCATGATCAAGGCTCTCGCGGCACCGTTCCGCGACGTCCGCTTCATTCCCACCGGCGGGATCACCGCCGCGGTGATCGCCGACTACCTGGCCCTGCCGGCGGTCCTGGCGGTCGGAGCAAGCTGGATGGTCGCGGCCGACCTGATCGCCGGTGAGCAGTGGGACGAGATCACCGCCCGCACCCGGGAGGCGCTGGCCGTCGCAGGAGGTGCGGTGTGAGCGTGGTGAACCCTAGGCCGAAGGCCGACTGCCGCTACGACCTGGTCTCGCTCGGCGAGGTGATGCTGCGGCTCGATCCCGGTGAGGGCCGGGTCCGCACCGCCCGCCAGTTCCGGGTCTGGGAGGGCGGCGGCGAGTACAACGTCGCCCGGGGCCTGCGCCGCTGCTTCGGTCTGCGGACCGCGGTCGTCACCGCGTTCGCCCGCAACGAGGTCGGCCTGCTGCTGGAGGACCTGATCCTCCAGGGCGGCGTCGACACCAGCCTGATCAGCTGGCTGCCGTACGACGGGATCGGCCGTACCGTCCGCAACGGACTGAACTTCACCGAGCGTGGGTTCGGCGTGCGCGGCGCGGTCGGCACCTCCGACCGGGGCCACTCCGCCGCCAGCCAGCTCAAGCCGGACGACGTCGACTGGGATCACCTCTTCGGCACGCTCGGGGTGCGCTGGCTGCACACCGGCGGCATCTACGCCGCCCTGTCGGAGACGGCCGCGCGGACCGCCGAGGCCGCGATGACCGCCGCCCGTCGGCACGGCACCCTCGTGTCGTACGACCTGAACTACCGCCCGAGCCTCTGGAAGGCCGTCGGCGGCCAGGACCGCGCGCAGGAGGTGAACACCCGACTCGCCGGCCTGGTGGACGTGATGATCGGCAATGAGGAGGACTTCACCGCCTGCCTGGGGTTCCCGGTGCCGGACACCGACATCCACAGCGGGGCGCTGGACGCCGGCAACTTCAAGGCGATGATCGAGGCGGTGGTGCAGGCGTACCCCAACTTCAAGGTGGTGGCGACCACCCTGCGCGGGGTACGCAGCGCGACCGTGAACGACTGGGGTGCGGTGGCCTGGGCTGGCGGCGCGTTCGCCGAGGCCACCCACCGACCCGGCCTGGAGATCCTGGACCGGGTCGGCGGCGGCGACAGCTTCGCCTCCGGGCTGATCTACGGCCTGCTCGAACGCGACGGCGACCTGGCGCTCGCGGTGGAGTACGGCGCCGCGCACGGCGCGCTGGCCATGACCACTCCGGGCGACACGTCCATGGCCAGCCTGGCCGAGGTGGAGGCGTTGATGGGCGGCGCCGGCGCCCGCGTGCAACGCTGACCCCGGCTGGACCGATCCGCTCCGCCCGGCGACGCGACCGGCTCGTCGCGGAGGATTGTCAGAATTGGCCGCTATCCTCACGCGTCGTGACCGCACAGCTGAACGAGATGCCGCCTGACCTGCTGGAGTTGTTCGTGGACGCCGCGGCGCGCCCCCGGACGTTGTCCGTGCCGCTGCCGCCCGGCCGGACCATCCGCGGCGACGGGGGTGACGCCGACCGGCCCACGCTGTGGCTCAGCGACGACCCGGCTCCGGCCGCGCTGTGGTCGCGGTTGCACGCGGCGCACCCGCAGTCGGGGTTGTGGCCGTTGCTGTTCGACGGCTACGACGGTGAGCCGACGCGACCCTGGGACGATGGCGAGTTCTGGCCCGAGCGTGGGTCGTCGCCGACCGAGCACGATCCGGAGCGGCTGCTCTCCGGCTGGTGGGCCAGCCAGACGACCCCCTACGACGGCGACGACCAGCTGTCCAACGACCGGCGGATCGCCGTGACCGCCCCGTACGGGCGGGACTGGCCGGGTTTGGCACCTCCCGGTGAGCCGTGGACGACGCCGGAGCGGCACGCGGACCACTGGGCCGAGCAGTTGTCGCTTGCCCAACCGGCGATGCGTCTCGGCCTGGTCCCCGCCGAGCTGGGCAGCGACGCCCTGGCCGTCCTCGGCTGGCTGGGCGCGGTGAACCACACCAACGATCCCGGCCGGTTGTCGGCCGTGCTGCGCAGCTGGGAGGACCGGTTCGGGGTCCGGGTGATCGGGGTCGGCTTCGCCGAGCTGTATCTCAGCGTCGCGGCGCCTCCGAAGGAGACCAGCGAGGCGTTGCGGGTGGCCGCCGAGCACTTCGCCTTCTGCCCCGACAACGTGTGGCAGGGGCAGCGGCCGTGCACCCTGGCCGCCTACGCCGAGCGAATCGTCGACGCGCCGACCTGGGCGTTCTGGTGGGACTGACCCGGGTGGCCCTCAGTGGGCGGGGTCGCCCTGAGCTGGCAGCGTGAGCGTCACCAGGAAGGCCGCGTGGTCGGTCGTGCGTTCCATGCTCACCGATCTGGTGGATTCGATCTTCAGGTCCGCCGTGGCCATGAACTGCTGCACCCCGCCGTCGTGCCGGTGGCGGTAGTCCTCCGGTACGCAGGACCGCACGTCGGGCGTGCCACCCTGCCGCAGGTTGAGGTCGCCGCTGACCACCGTGGGCCGGTAGCGGCCGTCGGCGTGCAGCTGCGGGATCGCCATGCCGACCAGGTGCGCGCACTGGGCCAGGGCCAGGGTCGAGCTGGTGTACGCCAGGTGGGTGGTGCAGGCGAAGAAGAGGGCGCGGGCCTCGACGCAGAGCCAGGCCCGCTGCTCGGGGTCGGCCGGATCCTGGGCCGGGTAGATTCCGGCGTGCACCTCGTGCTCGCCGGCCGGCGCCGCGATGTGCGTCAGCACCCCGACACCGTACTGCTGCCCGTTGACGCAGCGGTACGGCTCACCGGTGCGGCCGTTTCGCGCCGGCTGGAAGGCGGCCACCACCGTGCCGGCGTGCACGTCTGTCAGCACCCGTTCCAAGGTGTCCATGTCACCGGAGCAGATCTCGTTGAGGGTGACGACGTCGGGGGCCTCAGCCCGGATCACCTCGGCGGCCCGGGCCACCGAGCGGCCGGTGTAGCAGCCGGTGGCCATGCCGCTGTTGCACAGGTTCAGCTGGAGCACCCGCAGT
Organism: Verrucosispora sp. WMMD573; assembly: GCF_027497175.1. NCBI lineage: Bacteria > Bacillati > Actinomycetota > Actinomycetes > Micromonosporales > Micromonosporaceae > Micromonospora > Verrucosispora sp. WMMD573. The sequence goes on from NZ_CP114901.1 coordinate 4,417,292, forward strand.
GGTGCCGACGCGACCGGTGCGACGACCGAGCAGCCGGCCAACAGCACGGCGATCGAGACCAGGGCGACGGCGGCCACCAGCGGTCGGGAAGATGTCGGACGAGAAAGCATGCACCAGCCCTGGGCTCGCGGAGGGGCTGAAAGTGTATCCGTACCGGCGGGCGGCGGGCGGCGGGCGGCGGGTCGGGGTCAGGTCCGCAACGGGTACGGGATGAAGGTGCTGCGGTTCTCGTCCACGTCCAGTTGCCGGCTGATCGGCGGGGCGGCCCGCTGCGGGCAGGTCATCCGCTCGCAGGTCTTGCAGCCCGGCCCGATCGGGGTCGCCGCCTCGGCCGCGTGCAGATCCATCCCGGTGGAGTAGACCAGCCGGCTGGCGTGCCGCACCTCGCAGCCCAGCCCGATGGCGTACACCTTGCCGGGTTGGCCGTAGCCGCCGTGGTGGCGGGTGATGGTGCGGGCGATCCACAGGTAGCGCTGCCCGTCCGGCATGGCGGCGACCTGGGTGACCACCCGCCCTGGCGCGCCGAACGCCTCGTACACCGTCCACAACGGGCAGGTGCCGCCGGTGCGCGAGAATGGGAAGCCGGTGGCCGACTGGCGTTTCGACATGTTGCCGGCCCGGTCGACCCGGACGAAGGAGAACGGCACGCCGCGCGCCCGGGGCCGCTGCAACGTGCTGAGCCGGTGGCAGACCGTCTCCCATCCCATCGCGTAGTGCTGGGTGAGCAGGTCGATGTCGTACCGACGCTGCTCGGCGGCCGCCAGGAAGTGTTCGTACGGAAGGATCAGCGCCGCCGCGAAGTAGTTGGCCAGGCCGACCCGGGTGAGGATCTGGGTCTGCACGTCGTCGAACTCCTCCGACTCGACGATCTCGTCGATGACGTCGGCGAACTCCAGCAGCGCGATCTGGGCCGCCATCCGCATCGCCTCCTGCCCGGCGCGCAGCGACGTGGACAGGTGCAGGGTGCGGGTCTGCGGGCGGTACCGGTGCAGCTCGCCACCGAGCGCGGCGGCGTCCTCGCGGGTGACGTGCACGCCGTGCCGTTGCGCCAGCCGGTCGCGGAGCAGGGCGCGGACCTCGCCGCGACGCAGCGCCATCCGCCCGGCCAGCCGCTCGGCCTCCTCGTCGAGATCCGGTACATAGTTCTGCCGCCGGTAGAAGAACTCGGTGACCTGGTCGTGCGGGCTACGACCGATCCGCTCGCGGTCGCCGACCAGTTCGGCGAGCTGCTCGTCGGCCTGCTGGTAGCGACGGTGCAGCTCGATGACCGCCGCGGCGACCTCCGGCAGCCGGTTGGCCAGTTCGGTGAGTTCGGTCAGCCCGGCGCGTCCGGGCAGCGCCTCACGCAGTCCGGCGACCAGCCGAGGGGTGTCGTGCGCGGCGAACACTGTCGGGTCGACGCCGAACAGTTCGGTGATGCGCAGCAGCACCGGGACGGTCAGCGGCCGGTTGTCGTGCTCGATCTGGTTGAGATAGCTCGGCGAGATGCTGAGGTGCCGGGCCAGCTCCGTCTGACTCAGCCCACGCTCCTCGCGCATCCGGCGTAGCCGGGCCCCGGCGAAGGTCCTGGCGACGGCCCTCACCTCCCTGATCCGGCGACCTGATCGGGCCACATTAGCACTGCTGCGAATAGGCGCATTCACAACTTTGCAGAATCGCCCGTCGACTTTCCAATAATTGGCTTTTTCCGTCCCTCGACCACCTCCTGCGGGCCGTGTGACCGTGGGCAGCACACCCGGCGACCCGGCGTCTCGCGCAGCGTCACCAGGTGACGACGGAATTCGAAGGGAATGAGCAACGATGGTTACCGCGGTCGAGCAGTTGCAGCACGAATGGGACACCAACCCCCGCTGGCGCGGTGTGCGGCGCAGCTATCGCGCTGAGGACGTGGTGCGGTTGCGTGGCGCGATCCAGGAGGAACACACCCTGGCCCGGCACGGCGCGAACCGGCTGTGGCGCCTGCTGAACAGCGAGGACTACATCCACGCGCTCGGCGCCCTCACCGGCAACCAGGCCGTGCAGATGGTCCGGGCCGGGCTCAAGGCGATCTACCTCTCCGGCTGGCAGGTGGCCGCCGACGCGAACCTGGCCGGGCACACCTACCCCGACCAGAGCCTCTACCCGGCCAACTCGGTGCCCGCGGTGGTGCGTCGGATCAACAACGCCCTGCTGCGCGCCGCGCAGATCACCACCGCCGAGGGGGACACCTCCGGCATCGACTGGTTGGCGCCGATCGTCGCCGACGCCGAGGCCGGCTTCGGCGGCGTGCTCAACGCGTACGAGTTGATGAACGCGATGATCGCGGCCGGCGCCGCCGGGGTGCACTGGGAGGACCAACTCGCCAGCGAGAAGAAGTGCGGTCACCTCGGCGGCAAGGTGCTGATCCCCACCGGCCAGCACATCCGCACCCTGGAGGCGGCACGGTTGGCCGCCGACGTGGCGGGCGTGCCGTCGGTCGTCATCGCCCGCACCGACGCCCAGGCCGCCACGCTGCTCACCACCGACGTCGACGAGCGGGACCAGCCGTTCGTCACCGGCGAGCGCACCGCGGAGGGCTTCTACCGGGTCCGCAACGGCGTCGAGCCGTGCATCGCCCGCGGCCTGGCGTACGCGCCGCACGCCGACCTGCTCTGGATGGAGACCAGCACGCCGGACCTGGAGGTCGCCCGGCGCTTCGCCGAGGCGATCAAGGAGCAGTACCCGGACCAGTTGCTCGCCTACAACTGCTCGCCGTCGTTCAACTGGCGCAAGCACCTCGACGACGCGACCATCGCCAAGTTCCAGCGGGAGCTCGGCCACATGGGATACAAGTTCCAGTTCATCACCCTGGCCGGCTTCCACGCCCTCAACTACTCGATGTTCGACCTGGCCCGGGGCTACGCGGCCGACGGCATGTCGGCGTACGTTTCGCTCCAGGAGCGGGAGTTCGCGGCCGAGCCGGCCGGCTACACCGCGGTCAAGCACCAGCGCGAGGTGGGTACCGGTTACTTCGACCTGATCAGCACGGTGCTCAACCCGGCCGCCGAGACCACCGCGCTGCGTGGCTCCACGGAGGAGGAGCAGTTCGCATGAGATACGAGATCATCGGCCCGATGGCCGAACGCTTCGACGAGGTCCTCACCGGCGAGGCGTTGGACTTCCTGGTCGCGCTGGACAGCGAGTTCGCGGCTCGCCGGGTGGCCCTGCTGGACACCCGCCGCGCCCGCCGCGACCGCTACGCCACCGGCCAGCTGCCCGACTTCCTGCCGGAGACCGCCGCGGTCCGCGACGACCCGACCTGGCGGGTGGCAGCGCCCGCGCCCGGTCTGGAGGACCGGCGAGTCGAGATCACCGGGCCACCGGACCGCAAGATGACCATCAACGCGTTGAACTCCGGCGCCAAGGTGTGGCTCGCCGACTTCGAGGACGCCACCGCGCCGACCTGGCACAACGTCGTCGGCGGTCAGCTCAACCTGATCGACGCACTGGACCGCCGGATCGACTTCACCGACGCGCGTGGCAAGCGGTACGCGCTCGGCGGGGAGTTGGCCACGATCGTGGTCCGGCCGCGTGGTTGGCACCTGGTGGAGAAGGGGATCGTGGTGGACGGGCGGCCGATCTCGGCCAGCCTGGTCGACTTCGGGCTGTACCTGTTCCACTGCGCCCGCCGGCAGCTCGACGCCGGCAAGGGCCCGTACTTCTACCTGCCGAAGCTGGAGAGCCACCGCGAGGCGCGGCTGTGGAACGACATCTTCGTCTTCGCCCAGCGCTACCTCGGGCTGCCGCAGGGCACCATCCGTGCCACCACGCTGATCGAGACGATCACCGCCGCGTTCGAGATGGAGGAGATCCTCTACGAGCTGCGCGAGCACTCGGCGGGCCTGAACGCCGGGCGGTGGGACTACATCTTCAGCATCATCAAGAACTTCGGTCAGTGGCCGGACTTCGTCCTGCCGGACCGTGCCGAGGTGACGATGACCGTGCCGTTCATGCGCGCGTACACCGAGCTGTTGGTGCGGACCTGCCACCGGCGCGGCGCGCACGCGATCGGCGGGATGGCCGCCTTCGTTCCGGCCCGCGACCCGCAGGTCAACGAGAACGCGTTGCGCAAGGTGCGGGCGGACAAGCAGCGCGAGGCCGGCGACGGCTTCGACGGTTCCTGGGTGGCCCACCCCGGCCTGGTGGCGACCTGCCGGGAGGTCTTCGACGGGGTGCTGGACGACCGCCCGAACCAGCTGGACCGGCGCCGTGACGAGGTGACGGTCACCGCCGCCGAGCTGCTCTCGGTGGACAAGACGCCGGGACAGGTCACCGAGGCGGGGGTGCGGGCCAACGTCGCGGTGGCGCTGCGCTACATCGACGCCTGGCTCGGCGGTGCGGGCGCGGTGGCGCTGTGGAACCTGATGGAGGACGCGGCCACCGCCGAGATCGCCCGCTGCCAGTTGTGGCAGTGGCTGCACCACGGCACCCCGCTGGCCGGCGGGGGGTCGGTGACCGAGGAACTGGTCCGCTCGATGCTCGCCGAGGAGCTGGCCACGGTGACCGAGGGGCGCGCGGAGGCGGAGCGGGAACGCGCCGAGCAGGCCGCCCGGATCGTCGAGGAGACCGCCCTCGGCGAGGACCTGCCGTCGTTCTTCACCACCAGCGCGTACGCCCGGCACCTGAGGCCCACCCGGGAGCCGGCCCTGGCAGCTGTCTAGGTCTGGGTCACGGTCCCTGGCTGGCTGTGGGCCGGCCGGGGACCGCGACGGGCATCCGGCCGGCAGCAGCCGCGCGCCGGCCGTTCACCATCCGTATCCGCCTCCCGCCCACCTACCTCCACCCCGCCTGCTTTGCTCTGCTTCAACATACGCATCGATTACCCGACGTGACTGATCGTCGAGCCGGGCGACTACGTCCGCTTGGAGTTCGCCCAGCTCAGCCGCTGCTGCGTTGGTTGAAGCAGAGCAAAGTACGGAGAGGGGAAGTGGCCGGGTCCGCGTGGCTGTCACGCCGAGTGATTGTTCCGGATCGCGCCCGCTGTCACTGAGGGTGAGATGTCAGCCGTCGATCCGGGTGATGTTGCGGATCTTGTTGGACGCGTCCAGGGCGGCCACCTTGTACGCCTCGGCGAGCGTCGGGTAGTTGAACACCGTGTCGACCAGATATTCCACCGTGCCACCGCAGCCCATCACCGTCTGCCCGATGTGGACGATCTCGGTGGCGCCGGTGCCGAAGACGTGCACGCCGAGCAACCGGCCGTCCCCCGGCGAGACGAGCAGCTTCAACATGCCGTACGAGTCACCCACGATCTGGCCGCGCGCCAGCTCGCGGTAGCGGGCGATGCCCACTTCGAACGGCGTCGCGCTGTCGGTCAGCTCCTCCTCGGTCTTCCCGACGAAGCTGATCTCCGGGATGGTGTAGATGCCGATCGGCTGCAACTCGTGCATCGGGCGGTCCGGCTCACCGCAGGCGTGCTGCGCGGCCAACCGTCCCTGCTCCATGGAAGTCGAGGCCAGCGCCGGGAAACCGATCACGTCGCCGACGGCGTAGATGTTCGCCACCGCGGTGCGGTAGTTCGCGTCGACCTCGATGCGACCTCGCCGGTCCGCGGTCAATCCGGCCGCGGCCAGATCCAGCCCGTCGGTCTGGCCCTGCCGGCCGGCCGAGTACATGACGGTGTCCGCAACGATCTTCTTGCCGCTCTTGAGGACGCAGAGCGCAGCGGTCTGGTGCTTCTCGACCGAGGCCACCTCCTCGCCGAAGCGGAACGTGACGGACAGGTCCCGCAGGTGGTACTTCAGCGACTCGACGACCTCCTCGTCGCAGAAGTCGAGCATCCGCTCGCGGCGCTCCACCACGGTGACCTTCGTGCCCAGCGCGGCGAACATCGAGGCGTACTCCATGCCGATCACGCCCGCGCCGACCACGACCATGCTGCGGGGCACGGCCTGGAGGTTGATGACGCCATCGGAGTCCACGATGGTCCGGTCGTCGAAGTCGACGCTGTCGGGGCGGGCCGGCCGGGTGCCGGCGGCGATGATGGCCTTGTCGAAGGTGACCTTGGACTCGCGTCCGGAGTCGCCGTCCACCCAGACCGCGTGGTCGTCGGCGAACCGTCCCGTACCAGTGATGATCGCGACCCGGTTGCGAGCCAGTTGGTTGCGGATGACATCGGTCTGCCGGTTGATGACGTGCTGGGTCCGGGCGGCCAGATCGCTCACCGTGATCTCGTCCTTGACCCGGTAGCTGCTGCCGTAGAGGTCTCGCTGGCTGAGGCCGGTCAGGTAGAGCACGGCCTCACGCAGGGTCTTGGACGGCACGGTGCCGGTGTTTATGCACACCCCGCCGAGCATGTCGCGCCGCTCCACCAGACCGACCCGCCGGCCCAGCTTCGCGGCGGCGATGGCGGCCTTCTGACCGCTGGGCCCGGAGCCCAGCACCAACAGGTCGTAGTCATACACGATCACCAGCGTCGCAAGATGTCGCGGCCGGCGCCAGACCTGTCGGGTAGGCGGCAGGTGACGTTAACCAGGTTGGAACAAAGGCGGTGAGCCGCCGGGCACGACGCGAGTCGGCCCGGCAGCGCGGGGCCTCAGGCGTGGGGGACGGCCCCGGCCAGCGCGGCTGGCCCCATGCGGAAGTCCGGGTCGATCTGGGTGGTGAGGTCGACTCCGGCGCGGTCGTTGGCCCACGCCTCGGCGTTGCGGCGGTGGAACTCGTGGGCCCACCGGGTGAACGCCGCCCAGTCCTGCGTGGTGCCGTCGACAGCCTCGACCATCCGGTCCAGCACGGCCCGGTTGGCGTCCTCGAGGTCGTGCAGCGGGCCGACCGTGCCACGCTCGGCGCGGCGCACATATGCCGAGCGGCTCATCCAGGTCAGCAGGTCCGCGCCGACGTGCTCGCGGAGGAAGTCCACATCGGTGGCATCCTCGACCTTGTTGCCGATCACCGACAGGGCCACCCCGTAGTCACGCGCGTAGCCGGCGTACTGGCGGTAGACACTGACGCTGCGCACGGTCGGTTCGCAGACCAGGAAGGTGTGATCGAAGCGGGTGAACAGCCCCGAGGCGAACGAGTCGGCACCGGCGGTCATGTCCACCACGACGTACTCGCCGGGCCCGTCGAGCAGATGGTTCAGCAGCAACTCCACCGCGCCGACCTTCGAGTGGTAGCAGGCCACTCCCAGATCCTCGGCACTGAACTCGCCGGTCGACGCCAGCCGTACGCCGCCGACGGTGCCGACGCACTCCGCGTAGATCGGGTTCTCCTCCGTCACCCGCAGCAGTCGCGAGCCTCGTCCCGGTGGAGTCGTCTTGACCATCTGAGCAGCCGAGCCGATGCGCGGGTTGCCGCCGCGCAGGTACTCCTTGATCGCCGGCAGGTGCTCACTCAACGGGCGCTTCGTGCCCGCCGCCGCTGCCGGACCGGCGAGGGCCACCGCGAGGTGCTGGTTGATGTCGGCGTCGATGGCCAGCACCGGGTGGCCCTCGGCGGCGAGATGGCGGGCGTGGAGCGCGGCGAGAGTGGTCTTGCCACTGCCGCCCTTGCCGACAAAGGCGATCTTCATCGACACCCCTCCACCCAGCTGCTAACGGTAACCGTTTCCATGAGGCGCATAGTAGCGGGTCGTCGCGTCCTCCGACGCCGAACCCACCTGACTCACCGGCATCGGTGTGTCCCGCCCGCCATCGCCGACCGGTACGAGATCAAGCACGTCGGTGGCCAGCCGGTGGATGTTGGCCAGCCCGACTTCGAGCCCCCCGCCGGCCTCCACCAGGAACAGCAGGTGGCGTACGCCGGGCAACGCCGCCGCCCGCGCGACCGCCTGCCGGCAGCGCAGCGGCGCGCCCACCGGATGGATGTCGATCAGATGCTTCACGTAGCCGGCCGGATCTCGCCGTCCGGCCGGCGTGCCGTCCAGGCGGACGTACTCCCGGGTGCCGGCCAGCAGCGGGGGAAGGCCGCTGGTGACCAGCCCGGCCGCCGCCGCATCGCTCTCCGCCACTTGGGCGAGATGGGCGCTGGCATGATCGACACCGACGGGATCGTGGCCGTGCGCCTGGGTCACCCGCGTGTAGCGGTCGAGCAGCTCCGCCTTCTCGGTGAGATCGGCGTGCAGGCCGAGCAGCAGCGGCAGGCCGTGCCGGGCGGCGAGATCGACCGTGCCGGTCGAGGTCGCCGCGACCCAGACGGGCAGTGGGCCGCGCGGCCGGGGCACCACCGCGACCGGACGGAACGGGAAAATATCGTTGCCGGCCACGGTCGGTGCCCCGGACAGCCACCGGGCCAGCAGTTCCAGGGAGTCCTGGAAGCCGTGGGTGAAGCGGTCGGTTCCGGTGCCGAAGACCTCCAGGTCCACCCAGGGTCCGCCCCGACCGACACCGAGCCGGAACCGTCCACCGGACAGCTCGTGCAGCAGCGCTGCCTCCTCGCCGAGCGCCACCGGGTGCCGGTTGGACAGGATGCACGCGGCGGTGCCCACCTCGATGCGGCGGGTGGCACCGAGCAGGTGCGCGGCGAAGGTGATCGCCGACGGGCACACGCCGTAGGAGATGAAGTGGTGCTCGGCTATCCACACACCGGCGAAGCCGGCGGCCTCGGCCGCGTGGCCGTAGCGGTGGGCGGTCGCCAGCGCCTCGGCGTGCGATTCGCCGGGGCGCTGCCCGGCGAGCAGGAACAGGTGCGCGCGTACGCCCCGACCGGCCCGCCGGGCCTCACCCGGATCAGCAGTCACGCAGCTCGGGAGACTGGTTCAGCAGCTGGCCCCGCACCGAGATGAATCGGCGGTAGAGGTCGGAGTCGACGGCGGACGGTCGGAACGCCGCGATCCGGTGGCAGTTCTGGAAGGCGAGCTTGACGCCGAAGTGGCGCTCCAGACTGGACCGGATGGCGTCGCTGGCCAACGCGCGCAACAGTTGGCCCCGCTCCGCCTCGCTGGGCGGGGGCACCTGGTTGTCGGCGAACTCGGCGTCGGAGGACGCCAGCTCCGACGCCACCCGACTGACGGTCTGCCAGGCGTACGGCAGTGACTCGCGGACGCAGGCCACGAATGCCTCGTCATCAACGGGGCCGGACTCGGCGGCCCGCAGCAGGCTCGGCGGCACGGTGAGAGACATGCTCCTCCTCGGCTAACGATCACGGTTGTCATTACCGCTACGTTGGGAGCACATCACGTCACTGTCGGCAGTGTCAATGGCCGTCGGTTCGGCGTCGGTCAGCCGAGGGCGCGCAGCCGCGCGGAGAGGGTGTCCTGGAAGAAGTCGAGGAAGCCGTCGGGGTCGGGGCCGGCGTTCTGTAGCACGACGTGGTCGAAGCCCGCCTCGACGTACGTCCGGACCGCCTGGACGTGCACGTCGGGGTCGGGGCCGACGGCGAACTGCTGCCGGATGTCGTCCTCGGTGACGGTGCGCGACGCCGCGTCGAAGTTCACCGGGTTCGGCAGTTCGCTCATCACCTTCCAGCCGGTGACCGACCAGCGGCTGGTCTCCCAGGCCGCCCGCACGGCCTGCTGCTCGTCGGGAGCCCAGGCGAGCGGAACCTCGGCGTAGCGGGGGCCCTGCCCGCCGAGTCGCTGGTAGGTCTGCACGAGATCAGCCTCGGGCTCGGTGGCGAACAGCCCGTCGCCGAGTTCCGCGGCGATGGTCGCGGACGCCTCGCCGCTGGCGGCGACGGCGATGACGGGCAGTTGTTCGGGCAGGTCGAACACGCGGGCGTCGTCCAACTGGAGATGCCTGCCCTCGTACGACCGGTAGCCGCCGGACCAGAGCAGCCGGATGATCTCCAGCGCCTCGCGGAGCCGTTCGTGTCGCCCCCGCGCGCCGGGGAAGCCCTGGCCGACCACGTGCTCGTTCAGGCGCTCGCCCGCACCGACGCCGAGGGTGAACCGGTTGTCGGAGACCAGGGCGAGGGTGGCGGCGGCCTGGGCGATGATCGCCGGGTGGTAGCGCACGCTCGGGCAGGTGACCCCGGTCGCCAGTTCGATCCGGTCGGTCCGGGCGGCGATCGCTCCGAGCACGGTCCAGGTGAACGACGAGTGGCCCTGGCTGTCCAACCAGGGGTGAAAGTGGTCGCTTATCTCGACGAAGTCGAACCCGACCTGCTCGGCGCGCACCGCCTGCCGGATGATCTCGTTCGGCCCGAAGCCCTCGCTGGACAGCTTGTATCCGATCCGCATCAGATCTCCCGATCATGAACCCTGCCGGTCCCTGCCACCTTTGCACTAGTTCGCCCGCTTGGAGGGCTAATCCTGGGACATCGCGGCGGGCAGTGACGGGGCGACCACGCCGGTTGATAGCGCCAGCCGGCTCGGCCGTGCACGAAGTGGCTGGCCATGTGCTCGATCCAGCTCCACTGCGGGTTGACCGCGTCGGCCGCCGCGATGGCGGTCACGGGCAGGAGCAGCGCGACGAGCGCGACGTCGGCGGCGAGCCGTTCGCCCCGCCGTCGGCCTGGCTCGCTTGTGGTGTTCTGCGGGTCGGGAACGGGCATCGGTACCTCCTCGTCGGTTGACCGAAGCTACGGCGAGGAGCGTGGTGGGCGCGTCGTCTCGACGTGGTCTCCGCTGCCCACCCCAGATGGAGTAGGCCGTACACCGATCGCCGTAGGTTTCGCGCCACCGTGTGCCGGACAAAAACGTAACTCATCGGTTACGCTTTGGCGGTGGACGACGTGGCCGCCGCGATCGCGGACCCGGTGCGGCGGCGCATCCTCGAACTGCTGCGCGAGCGCCGGCTGCCGGCCGGGCGGATCGCCGAGGAGTTCGAGATCAGCCGGCCGGCGATCAGCCGACACCTGCGCGTGCTGCGCGACTGCGGCCTGGTCCGCGACACAGTCGTCGGCCGCCAGCGGGTCTACGAACTGGATCCGACCCGGCTCGCCGAGCTGGTGCGGTGGCTGACCCCGTTCACCCGGACCGACCTTTGGGAACGTCGCTTCGACGCCCTGGAGACCGAGGTCTACCGTGCCCGCCGCGACCGCCGCACCGGCGACTCGCCATCCGCCCCACAGGAGCGCACCGCATGACCCGAATCCCGACCGGCCGACTCTTCGGCGCCGAGAACGGCGTCGATCTGGTTCTGACCCGCACGTTCCGCGCGCCCATCGACGACGTGTGGGCCAGCCTCACCGAGCCGGAACGCACGGCGCGATGGTTCGGCCCGTGGGAGGGCGACGCCGCGCCCGGCCGCACCATCCGGGTGCAGATGGCCCTGGAGGAGGATGCGCCCTGGTCCGATCTGCGGATCGACGCGTGTGAGCCGCCCCGGCGGCTGGCCGTGTCCATGCGCGACGAGTACGGCCACTGGGTGCTGGAGCTGCTGCTGACCGCCTACGGCGAGCGGACCGAGCTGCGCTTCGTCCATCACCTCGACAACGCCGACGGCATCGGCGAGGTGGGACCGGGCTGGGAGTACTACCTCGACTGTCTGGTGGCTGCCCGCGACGACACGGCGTTGCCGTCGTTCGACGACTACCACCCGCCGATGAAGGCGTACTACGAGCAGCTGCGGCCAGAGTGATCGAAGATACCCACATCCGCGCCATTCGCTCCGTTTTGCTCGGTCCACCCCGGGTACCGCCCTGGTCATCTGGCTCTCGCGTCCCAGGGAGGTACCTGTCGAGATGAACGCCCGCAACCCCGCCGAGGCGGTAAGGAATGTCGTGGAGGCCGCGGCGGAGAAGGTGACCGACGCCCTCACCCCGCAGGTGCCTGGAGCGCCGGGCAGCGCTCCGCCGCCGCGTGACGAGCCGACGACGCCGCACGAGCCGCTGCCGCCCAAGCCCGAGCAGGGCGCCCCGCAGACCCGTACGCCGACCGGCGCCGAGACCGGCGCGCCGGCCACCGCCAACGGTCAGCAGGGTGCCTTCCTCACCACCGCGCAGGGCGCGCGGCTGCGGGATACCGATCACTCCCTCAAGGCCGGCCCGCGCGGGCCGGTCCTGCTCCAGGACCACCACCTGCGGGAGAAGATCACCCACTTCGACCACGAGCGGATCCCCGAGCGGGTGGTGCACGCCCGTGGCGCGGGTGCGCACGGCGAGTTCACCGCGTACGGCACCGCCGAGGCCGTCACCCGGGCGGGCTTCCTGGCCAAGGGGCGGACCACCGAGGTCTTCGTCCGCTTCTCCACCGTGCTCGGCTCCCGGGGCTCGGCCGACACCGTCCGCGACACCCGGGGCTTCGCCACGAAGTTCTACACCGACGAGGGCACCTTCGACCTGGTCGGCAACAACATGCCGGTCTTCTTCATCCAGGACGCCATCAAATTTCCCGACATCATCCACGCCGGCAAGCCGCACCCCGACCGCGAGATCCCGCAGGCCCAGAGCGCGCACGACACCTTCTGGGACTTCGTCTCGCTGCACACCGAGGCGCAGCACCACACCATGTGGAACATGTCCGACCGGGGCATCCCCCGCTCCTACCGGACGATGGAGGGCTTCGGCGTACACACCTTCCGACTGGTCAACGCCGCGGGTGAGACGGTGCTGGCCAAGTTCCACTGGAAGCCGAAGCTGGGCGTGCACTCCCTGGTCTGGGAGGAGGCCCAGCTGCTCGGCGGCATCGACCCGGACTTCCACCGGCGTGACCTCTACGACGCCATCGAGGCCGGTGCGTTTCCCGAGTGGGAACTCGGCCTCCAGATCTTCCCGGACACGCCCGAGGAGACCTTCGCCGGCATCGACCTGCTCGATCCGACGAAGATCGTGCCGGAGGAACTCGCAGCGGTGCAGCCGGTCGGCAAGCTCACGCTGAACCGCACCCCGACGAACTTTTTCGCCGAGACCGAGCAGGTCGCCTTCCACGTGGGGCACCTGCCGCCGGGCATCGACGTCACCAACGACCCGCTGCTCCAGGGCCGGCTCTTCTCGTACGTCGACACGCAGCTGACCCGCCTGGGCGGGCCGAACTTCGCCCAGATCCCGATCAACCGGCCGCACGCCCCGGTCAACGACATGCTGCGCGACGGCTTCCACCAGCAGGCCGTGCACGCGGGCGTGGCACCGTACCGGCCGAACTCCCTGGACGGTGGCAACCCGTTCCCGGCCGGCGACGACGACAACGCGTTCGTCGACGTGCCGGTGCAGGTCGCGCCGGCCCCCAAGGTACGCGCCAACCCGGCTTCGTTCGACGACCACTTCAGCCAGGTACGCCTGTTCTGGCTGAGCATGTCCCCGGTCGAGCGGGAGCACATCATCCGGGCGTACACCTTCGAGCTGGGCAAGTGCTACCACCAGGCGATCAAGGAACGGCAGCTCCAGTGCCTGGCCAACGTCGACCCGGTGCTCTGCGCACAGGTCGCCGCTGGCCTCGGCCTGCCCGCACCGGAGCCGACCGTACCGTTGGCCGACGTCGAGCCCAGCCCCGCGCTGTCCCAGGTGGGGCGGCAGTGGCCGGCCGACGGGCGGATGGTGGGCATCGTCGTCGACCCCGAGGCCGACCTCGACAGCGTCCGGGCGGTCCGCGCGGCGGTCTTCGCCGCCGACATGGTGCCGCTGCTGATCGCGCCGCACGGCGGCACGATCGGCGACCTGCCCGCCCAGCGGAGCTTCGCCACCGGCCGCTCGGTCGAACTCGACGCGCTCCTGCTCGCCACCGCGCCCGCACCGGCGCCGGACGCGTTGCCGGCCCGCGACGCCAAGGCGGGCGCGGCCGGCTCGGCCACCGTCGACCCCCGGGTGCTGCTGATGGTGGAGGAGTGCTGGCGGCACGCCAAGGCCATCGGCGCCTGGGGAACCGGCGTCAGGGTGCTGGAACAGGCCGGCGTCACCGGCACGCCCGGCGTGGTCACCGCCGACTCCGCAAGTGAGGTTCTGACCGCCGTCCAGCAGCTGATGGCCAACCACCGCGTCTGGGAAAGATTCCCCGCCACCGTCGCCTGACCTCCTCCACATCAGAAGATCTTGGTCCGTGAGCGCCCCCAGGAGGGCGCTCACGGACCAAGATTCACATGCATTCGCTCGTGTCAGCGGACCACACGCGGCTCGAGGCCGGTCAGGTCGGGCAGCGATCGTTCCGCGATCATCGTGCCGGTCGCGTCGTAACCGACGAGCGTCGGTGGATCAATGGTCCTGTTGGCCACGTACCAGAAGACAAACAAGCCTTCCGTAAGTATCGCCGGCCGGACGGTCCCATCGGAGAGCGGTAGTTCCGCCCGCGCCGCGTTCCCGGCGTTGGCCCACATGGTGTGCCGGTCGTTCTCGTCGGTCGAGGCGCTGGTGCTGGCGAACGGCTCCGAGTCTTCGGGCCGGGCACACTGGCCACCGGCGAGCGTGGAGTTCACCGGCGCCGGAAGGTCCAGGTCGCCTGGCGGCTCGAACAAGGGGGCGATGCAGGTGGTGCCGTCCGGGGCGGTGGCGGACCAGACCGACAGCACCAGGCCGTCGGGGCCTGGCATCTGGGCCACCCGCCGGGCCTGTTGAGCGTTCACCGTGTCTTTCGTTTCTGTGGACCAGAACGACAGCGGGCCGGTGAACGACTCCGGTAGCAGCCCACCGGCGGCGGCGACACCCGCATTGGAGGCCACGAAACCGACGGTCAGCGCGGCGGTGAGCAGCATCCGTCCCGCTCGGTGGGAGTCAGCGCGGCAAGCCGGGTCAGCACCTCCGCGCGTGCGGTGGCGAGCACGTCGGCGGCGGTCGCTGGCTCGGCGACGTGCCGGAAGCGCTCCAGTTCGACGGCCACCCGGGACTGTCGGCGCGCCGAGCGGCGCAGGTTTGCGATGGTGTTGCGGGCTACCACCAGCAGCCAGGGCAGGGGGTCGTCCGGCACCCTCGCCAGTCGTCGCCAGGCCAGTAGGAACGTCTCCGACACCGCCTCCTGGGCGGTGTCCGGATCCACGTGTCGCAGGGCGTACGCCATCACCCGGGGTGCGTACTCGGTCCACAGGGTGACGAGACGCTGCTCCTGCTGCTTGGCTGAATCGTCGCGTTCCACACCAGGTAATGTCCGAGCGGGCCAAGAACTTGCCGCGACACTCAAGCGGTCCCGGTTCTGTTGAGCAAACGAGATCCTCCGGTGACCATCAGTGGGCCGTGACTAGCACCGTCTCCGGCTCCGGCACGGCCAGCCGGCCGGGGCGGACCACCACGACGAGCACGACCAATGCCGCGACCATCCCACCGGCGATCACCAGGGCCATCGCCACCGCCCCGGTGCCGAGCACACCCACCAGCGGAGCGGCCACCGCCCCGATGCCGAACTGCACCGCGCCGAGCAGCGCGGAGGCGGTGCCGGCCGCCTCGCCGTGTCGGGTCAGGGCCAGCGCGGGAGCGTTCGGCAGCGCCAGGCCGGCCGCCGCGAGCACCACCCAGAGCGACGCGAGCAGGGCCGGCAGGCCGCCGATCCCGGTCGCGGCGAGGCCGAGCAGCAGCACGCTGGCGGCGGAGCCCACGATCAGGGCGGTCACCAGGATCCGCTGCGGGGACCAATGACGCAGCAGCCGTACGTTGCCCTGGGTGGCCGCGATCAATCCCACCGCCCCGGCCCCGAAGGCCAGCCCGAACTGCTGCTCGTCGAGCCCGTACCGTTCCTGCAGGACGAACGACGAGCCACCGACGTAGGCGAACAGCGCCGCCATGGCCAGCCCGGCCACCAGCACCAGTCCGACGAACGCGCGGTCACGCAGCAGCGAGCCGTAGAGCCGGACGGTGGGCAGCACACCGCCGCGTTGGCGGCGCAGCGGTGGCAGCGTCTCGGGCAGGCCCAGCATCGCGATGAGCAGCAGCAGTACGCCGAAGACCGCGAGGGCGGCGAACACGCCGCGCCACTGCGTCCACCGCAGCAGTTCACTGCCGAGGGTCGGCGCGAGGATCGGCGCGGCGCCCATCACGAGCAACAGGCGGGACAGCAGCTGGGCGAAGGCCGCACCGCTGAACAGGTCGCGGACCACGGCCATGGCGATCACGGCGGCCGCCGCCGCGCCCAGGCCCTGGACCACCCGCAGCGCGCCGAGCACGGTGATGTTCGGGGCGAGGGCGCAGCTCACGGACGCGACGATGTGCAGCGCGGTGCCGGCGATCAGCGGTGTCCGCCGACCGACTGCGTCGGACAGCGGACCGATCAGCAGTTGTCCGAGGGCGAGGCCGATCAGCGTGCCGGTGAGCGTCAGCTGGACCGCCGCCGAGGTGGTGCCGAAGTCGTCGACGATCGAGGGCAACGCCGGAAGGTACATGTCGATGGTCAGTGGGCCCACCGCGATCAGCGAGCCGAGGACGAGGATGAGACGGAGGCGCTGGCGGCGGCTCATCAGGTCGCCCGGCATCAGCGCGGCCGGCGGCGCGGCGTCGTCGACGGCGCTCACCGGAAGGTCTCCCGCCGGGCCGGAGCCGGGGCGGATCGTGGTGCGATGGTCATACCTGGCTCCAACCCGCAGCCGCCGACCTGATTCCCCACAACACCGGTAACACACCTCACACCACCCCACCCACCCCACCCACCCCCCCAGCACGCCCCTCCCGACGACGACACCGGCCGAGGGGGACAACATCGGGGAAACTGCTGCCTCAGCCCGGCCTGGCGATTTAACTCGTGGGTCGGGGTGGTGCAGGTGGCGTCTGGTTCGTTCGGCGTGTTGGCGTGACGTGGAGCGGCCACCGCCTGATTATCGGGATCGACCAAGATCTTCGATGTGAGGCGGTGGCCGTGGCCGTCATTGTGGGTCATGCGGGCATGGGTGGGGAAGCGACGCGCGGTGACCATGACCGGTTGGTGGAGTTCCGTCAGGGTTGGTATCAGTGCCTGACGCGGTGGGCGGACACGTTGTTCGAGGTCACGGATGCGGTGTTGACCACGCCGGGTCCGGTGGCATCGCTGCCGTATCTGACGTTGGAGCCGGCGCTGCGCCGGGGGTGGGGCAGTGTGTACGCGTCCTTGTCGAAGGGGCGGGTGGATGTCACCGCGGTGCGTGACCTGCTGATCGGCGTTCTGCCGGGGTGGTGGCCGGTGTTCGCGGTGGACGTGACGGCGTGGCCGCGCCCGGAGGCGGGGTGTTCGCCGCGGCGGGGGATGTGTCGAGTGCCTGATCCGGGTGGCGATCGGCGGGGGCGGATGGTGCCGGGTTGGGCCTACCAGTGGGTCTGTCAGGTGTCCGCGACGCCGGATTCCTGGACCGCGCCGGTCGATGTCGTGCGGGTGGACCCTGAGGACAACGCCACCGAGGTGGCCTGCAACCAGATGAGCGGCCTGGTGCGGGGCTTGGCCCGTCACCGGCCGGGTGTGGTGCCGGTGTTCTGCCTGGACGCCGGTTACTGCCCGATCACCGCGACAGCTCGGGTGGCGTCCGACCCCCACGCTCCCGCCCGGATCATCGGTCGGATCCGCCGGGACCGGGTCTTCTACGCCGACCCGCCCGCCAAGACCCCCGGCAGCCCCGGCCGACCCAAACAGCATGGCGATCGATTCGCCTGCGCTGACCCCACGACCTGGCCGGAGCCCACCCACGAGGTGCACACCGTCGATGACACCTACGGCCCGATCCACGTCCAAGCGTGGACCGGCCTGCACCCCAAGCCGGGTCCCCGACGGCGGTGGGCGGCGAAGAACACCAAGGGCCTGGCCGCCCCGATCATCCGCGGCACCGTCGTTCGGGTCAGCCTGACCCGAACGGTCGAGGCCGGCACCCACAAACCCTGTGGCTGTGGACCGCCGGCCCCGACCCGATCAACCTTGACCTGATCTGGCGGGCCTACCTACGCCGGTTCGCCATCGAACACACCAACCGGTTCATCAAACAGCACCTCGCCTGGACCACCCCAGCGGTGCGTCACCCCAGCCAAGCAGACCTGTGGACCTGGATCGTCGCGGCGGCACACACCCAACTCCGCCTCGCTCGAACCCTGATCGCCGACCAACGCCTGCCCTGGGAACGACCCCTGACCACCACCACCCTGACCCCGTTCCGGGTCCGACGAGGTTTCCGCAGCCTGCACCCACACCTACCCACACCAGCCAAGCCACCGAAACCCTCCCGACCAGGACCAGGACGACCAAGAGGCAGCCGCAACCAGCAACCAACCCCACGCCACAAAACGATCATCAAGCGACGCAAACGCACGAAGCGTTAAATCGCCAGCCCGGCCTGAGGCAGCAGTTTCCCCGATGTTGCGCGGATCTTGAGCGGACCCAGGTTCTCCGGAACGGGGCGGTCGCCGGCCCCAACGTCGATGGTGGGGCCGGCGACCTGTGGTTTCCTCGATGTGGGAGGGGTGGCTCAGGCGGCGTCGGCGGCGGTGCCGGCGGTCACCTCCCGCCGGGTGGCCGGGTAGCGGATGCTCTCCACCATCTCGACGATGTCGTCCGGCGGTGGCGAAGTCATCTTCGACACCACGATGGTGACGACGAAATTGACGATCGCGCCGATGGCGCCGATTCCCTCCGGGCTGATGTCGAAGATGTGCGGGTTGGCCGCGGTGCCGAACACCGGCAGCGTGTAGATCATGTAGCTGGCGGTGAAGATCAGGCCGGTCACCATGCCGGCCGCCGCGCCGGTGGCATTACATCGTTTCCAGAAGATGCCGAGCACGATGGCCGGGAAGAAGGTCGACGCCGCCAGGCCGAAGGCGAAGGCGACCACCTGCGCCACGAACGCCGGCGGGTTGATGCCGGCGTAGATGGCGACCAGCACCGCGAGGCCCATGGCGATCCGACCGGCGAGCAGTCGCTGCTTGTCGGTGGAGTCCCGCTTGACCCGGCGGAAGTACAGGTCGTGCGAGAACGACGACGAGATCACCAGCAGCAGGCCGGCCGCCGTGGACATCGCGGCGGCCATGCCGCCGGCCGCCACCAGACCCACGATCGGCGCCGGCAGGCCGGCGATCTCGGGACTGGCGAGGACCAAGATGTCGTTGTTGACGATCAGGTCGGCGCCGGAGGTCGGGCTGTTGCTGACCGTGTTGATGGTCGTCGCGCCGTCGCTGACCGTGACCAGCCCGGTCGCCGCCCAGTTCTCGATCCAGCTGGGCAGCGCGTTGGCCGAGACACCGTTGACGTCCTGGAGCAGGTTCAGCTTGGTGAAGGCGCCCACCGCCGGGGCGGTGGTGTAGAGCAGGGCGATGAAGAACAGCGCCCAGAACGCCGAGTAGCGGGCACCGCGTACGGTCTTCGTCGTGTAGAAACGGACGATGACGTGCGGCAGACCGGCCGTACCGATCATCAGCGCCATCGTCACCAGGAACACGTCGATCTGTGGCCGGGCCGCGAACGCCTCGGTGTACTGGTTCAACCCCATCTCGACGCTGATCGCGTCGAGTTCGGCGAGGATCTGCCCGAACGACACCTGCGGGATCGGGATTCCGGTCATCTGCTGCGCCACCGCGAAGGCGGGAATCAGGTAGGCGACGATCAGCACCGTGTACTGCGCCACCTGGGTCCAGGTGATGCCCTTCATTCCGCCGAGCACCGCGTACAGACCGATGATCACCGCGGCGAGGATGACGCCCTGGGTCACGTCCAGCTTCAGGAACCGGCTGAAGACGATGCCGCCACCGCGCATCTGCCCGACCACGTAGGTGAAGGAGATGATGATCGCGGCCACCGCGGCGATGGTGCGCACGGTTTCCGAGTACCGGTCACCGACGAACTCGGGCACCGTGAACTTGCCCCACTTGCGCAGGTAGGGGGCGATCAGCAGGGCCAGCAGCACGTAGCCGCCGGTCCAGCCCATCAGGTAGATGGTGCCGTCGGAGCCGAGGAACGCGATCAGGCCGGCCATCGAGATGAACGACGCGGCCGACATCCAGTCGGCGGCCACGGCCGCACCGTTGGCGATGGTGGGGATGCCCTGGCCGGCGACGTAGAAGCCGGCGGTCTCCTTCACCCGGCTACGCCAGGCGATGTAGAGGTAGACGGCGAACGAGCCGACGATGAAGATGAGGGTCCAGATCTGGATCTGACTCATTTGTCAGCCCCCTCGGTCTCCTGCTCGTCAACACCGAACTGGTTGTCGAGGCGATCCATCATCTTCGCGTACACGAAAATGAGAATCACGAAGACGTAGATCGATCCCTGCTGGGCGAACCAGAACCCGAGCGGGAATCCGGCGATGACGATGTTGTTGAGCGGTTCGACGAGCAGGATTCCGAAGCCGAACGAGACGACGAACCAAATGGCCAGGAGAATCACCATGAGCCGCAGATTGCGGCTCCAGTATTCTTTGCGCCAGCTGTTGTCCGGCGGGGAAGCCGGTGGTGGTGCCGCCGGTGGCGGTTCACCGCCACGGGTCTCCTTGTCGGGGGTTACCTCGGTCATGTCTGGAGCCTCCTAGTCGGTATGGAACCGGTAGATCCGGCGAGGGGCCTGCGACACGGCGCCCGGTTGGTGGTGACGCGGTGCTGGTGCCGTGGCCCGACCCGCCCAGCCGCGTCGCCGTACTGCTCGACGTGGCTGTGCGGTCGGTCACACCTTTGGTCTGGGAAGCGAACGTGATGCAGCCTGGCCAGGCAAGAGTTGATCCGTCAGGTGCGGCCTCGGGTCGCTGAGCGGTCCGTTGGACCCCGCGAACGGTCGAGTGGGCCGGACCGGAGCGCCGGATCATCCAGTTTCGCGGTTTTTGCGCCCCCGGCCTGTCCGCCCACCGACCCCGCCCGACCGCTCACCGATCGGCCCGTTCGATCAACGGTGCGGAGCGCCTAGCATCCGGACATGGCCGACACCGCATCCACCGCCGCCCCGGTTCGCCGGCGCGTCTTCCACGCCGGCAGTCTCGGCATGATCGTCGGCGGCGTGCTCGCGCTGGTCGGCTCGCTGCTGCCCTGGGTCATCACGCCGTTCGGCTCGCTCTCCGGCGCAGCCGGTCCCGGTCTCTGGACGCTGAGCATGGCGTTCCTGGCCGTTGCCGGTGCGCTGCTGCCGTACCGCAAGGTGGCCATCGCACACAGCCTGATCCCCGGGCTGGTCGTCGCCGCGATCGTCGGATGGCAGGTGGCCCGCCTGATCAGCCTCAGTGCCAGCACCGGTGCCTGGGGGCAACTGATGCCCGGCATCGGCCTGGTCATGGCCGCCGGTGGCGCGGTGGTCCTGATCCGCACCGGCATGCGCCTGGTCAAACTGAGCTGACGGGCCGGCCGCGCCGAGCCGACCGCGCTGCCCCGCCGGTCACGCCGCGCCGAGCCGTCGGCGCTGCCCCCGCCGGTCACGCCGCGCCGAGCCGTCGGCGCTGCCCCCGCCGGTCACGCCGCGCCGAGCCGTCGGCGCTGCCCTGCCCGTCACGCCGCGCCGGAGGCGAGAGATCCGGCCGGGCCGTGAAACCTTCCGCCGCCCGTACGCGTCATCCCGCTGAATCGACCGAGGATCGCCCGCCACCCGGCGGCTGGCCCCGGTGCCGAACAGCTCGGGAGGAATCGTGTCGCTGGGTAGGTGGCTCGCCGCTGCGGGCCTGGTGGTGCTGACCGGCACCGCCGTCGCGGTTTACACCATGGGTCCGGCCTCCGGCGACAGGCCGGCGCGCGCGGGGGCGACGCCCGTGGACGCACCGGCGGGGGTGACAGCGGGACGGACGCCACTGCCCGGTGACGCCACGGCGGGCGCGGCGGTGGCAGCAACACCACCGTCCACGGCGGCGGCGGACCCGCTGCTGTCCGGCAAGCGTCGGATCACCATGGTCCGGGTCGGTGCCTTCGAGTCGGGGCTGGCGCTGCTCGACGGCGGTCGGTTGGCCGAGGTGGACGACGACCGGGGCCGACAGGTGTTCGTGCCGACGCCGGTCGGTTCGGGACAGTTCCTCGTCAAGGCGTACCACAGCGGCGGCGCCGGGCAGCCGGTCTGCTGGCAGGTACGCAACCCGGGCGACACCCAGCCGCTGTACGTGCGGGGCGCCGCCTGCCGGGCCGACGACCCGGCCCAGCGCTTCGAGATCACCGCCGTGGCCGACGGTGGCCCCCGCGAGTACCTGATCAGCAACCGGTGGGCCTACCTGCGGAACTCCGCACGATTCGGCCTGATCATGGAGGAGTTGGGGGATGCCCCGCCGGCGAGTAGCTTCCGGTTCACCGACACCGGGCCGGCACCCCGAAGGTAGGACGCGGTGCCGCCCCGGTCCCGGCCCGGGGCGTCCGTCCGCCGTGGGCCGGGACCACGACCAGCAGCGACAGTACGGGTGGGAACGTGAGTGAAACGCGACGCTGAGGAGTTCGACGCCTTCTACTCGGCCTCGGCGCAGCGGGTGCTGGGCCACCTGGCGGCGATGACCGGCAGCCGGGCCGAGGCCGAGGACGCGGTGGCGGAGGCGTACGCCAGAGCCTGGGACCGCTGGGCGTCGGTACGGGAGTGCGACAGCCCGGAGGCGTGGGTGCGCCGGGTCGCGTACCGGATCGCGGTGAGCGCCTGGCGCAAGACGGTGAACCGGCTTCGTGCCCACCGTCGGGAGATGGCCGGCCAGCAGGTCGAGCCGACCTCGGTCGACCACGTGGCGGTGGTGTCGGCGCTGCGCCGCATCTCCGCCGAGCAGCGGCGGGTGGTGGTCCTGCACCACCTGGTCGGGCTGAGCGTGACCGAGATCGCGGCGGAGATCGGCAGCAACGTGAACACCGTCAAGACGCGGCTCGCCCGGGGACGCCGGGCCCTCGCCGCCCACCTGAGCGACGACGCATACGAGACCACCGGCGGGGGGAGGCAGTGATGGGTGGTGAGCACCAGCTCGACGAGGCCCTGCGAGCGTTGGCCGGGCACGGCCGGCAGGCGAAGGTACCGGCCGCCGTCGACATCCGTCGCCGGGGTGACAGTCGTCGTCGGCGCCGACGGGCCGGTACCACGGCGCTGGGCGCCGTACTCGTCGGTCTGCTCGGGGCCGGCGTGGTCCTGGCCCGGCCCGCCGGTGGCCCGGACCCACTGCCGATCGGGCCGGCCGGCCCGACGGCGGCATCGGCCAGTCCCGACCCGACCGGCACGTCCGGCCCGACGGGGGCGTCGGGCAGTCCCGACCCGGCCGGCAACTCCGGTCCGCCGAGCAACGATCCGCTGCTGTCGGGGCGGCGGCAGGTGACGATCGTCCGGGCAGCCGAGCAGAGCGGCGGGCTCTCCCTGCTCGCCGACGGTCGCCTCGCCGAGGTCGACGGCGACGAGGGCCGCCAGCTGTTCGTGGTCACACCCCAGGGATCCGACACCTATCTGGTCAGGGCCGCCGAGCGGGGCGACGAACCGGCCGACACCTGCTGGGAGGTCCGGTCGTCGGGCAGCCAGCCGCTGCGGGTGGTGGCGGCCACCTGCTCGCCGGAGGAGCCGAGGCAGCAGTTCACCATCGTCCGGGACGGGCAACGCGGCGGCGAGCCGACGTACGCAATAAGCAGCCACTCGGCCTACCTGCAGAACTCGCCGACCCGGGGCCTGATCCTGGAGGAGTTGGGCGACGCACCACTGACGACGAGGTTCCGGCTGGTCGACAACGGGGCCGCGCCGGGATGACCGGCCGGTGCCCGAGCGGGCAGCCCGGGTGCCGATCGGGCGATCGGTGCCAGCAAATGGGCAGCGTACTTGCGGCGGTTTGCCACCTGTGACCGTTATGGGCTGCCCGTTCGGCGGTGGCAGCCGGTCACCAAATCCACTGGATTGAACGGCAGGTGACCGGGGTCACCTGCCGTTCATCGGTGTTACAAAAAAGCACCCGAGCCGAACGGAGGTGTGCAGGTGGACCCGACCCAGCGCCGGCAGCACATCCTCACCTTGGCTCGCCGTCAGGGCGACGTCGACGTGCGTAAGCTCGCCGCCGACCTGGGCGTGGCGCCGGAAACCGTTCGACGCGACCTGAGCCTGCTGGCCCAGCAGGGGCTGGTGCGCCGCACCCACGGCGGGGCGTACCCGGTGGAGACGGCCCGCTTCGAGACGACCCTGGAGACCCGGGCCACCCGGATGGTCGTGGAGAAGCGACGGATTGCCGCCGCGGCGGTGGAACACCTCGGCGACGCCGAATCGGTGTTCATCGACGAGGGCTACACCCCGCAACTGATCGCCGAGGCGCTGCCCACCCACCGCCCACTGACGGTGGTGACCGCCTCCCTGCACACCGCGGCGGCGCTGGCCGCGTACCCGAGCCTCACCGTGCTGTTGCTCGGCGGCCGGGTCCGTGGTCGGACGCTGGCCACCGTCGACCACTGGGCCACCCGGATGCTTGCCGGATTCGTCATCGACCTGGCCTACGTCGGGGCCAACGGCATCTCCCGCGAGCACGGGCTGACCACGCCCGACCCGGCGGTGGCCGCCGTCAAGGCCCAGGTGATGTCGGTGTCCCGACGGGTGGTGTTCGCCGGGGTGCACACCAAGTTCGGTGGGCACAGCTTTTGCCGCTTCGCCGACGTCGCGGACGTCGACACCATCGTCACGGACACGGCACTGCCGGCGTCCGAGGCGCACCGCTACTCACTGCTCGGCCCGGTGGTGCTGCGCGTCTGAGCGCCGCCGTCCGACCCACCTTTCCCTCACCACCACACCACCACGGAGGTTCGCTGTGCCTGAAACACGAACTCCTCGTCGACGGCGTGGGCCTGCCGCGCTCGCCGCCGTCCTCGCCGTCACGTTGGGCTCCACCGCCTGTTCCGGAGCCGGCGGAGGTTCCTCCAGCGACGGCACCGCCATCACCGTGCTGATGGTCGGCAACCCGCTGATGGAGGACCTAGCCAAGATCACCGCCGACAACTTCACCAAGGACACCGGCATCGAGGTGCGGTTCACCATCCTGCCGGAGAACGAGCTGCGCGACCGGGTCACCCAGGACGTCGCGACCCAGGGCGGCCAGTACGACGTGGCGACGATCGGGGCGTACGAGGCGCCGATCTGGGCGCAGAACGACTGGTTGCACGAGCTCAACTCGTACGCGGACGCCGACACCGCGTACGACAAGGGTGACCTGTTGGAGCCGATGGTCGCCTCGCTCTCCGGCACCGACGGCAAGCTCTACGCCGCCCCGTTCTACGGCGAGTCGTCGTTCCTGATGTACAACAAGGAACTCTTCGCCGCCGAGGGTCTGACCATGCCGGAGCGACCGACCTGGCAGCAGGTGGCCGAACTCGCCGAGCAACTCGACGACGACGCCTCTGGCGTCTCCGGCATCTGCCTGCGCGGACTGCCCGGCTGGGGTGAGCTGTTCGCCCCGCTGACCACCGTGGTGAACACCTTCGGCGGCACCTGGTTCGAACAGGACTGGACGCCGAAGGTCAACGCACCCGAGTTCACCGAGGCAACCCAGTTCTACGTCGACCTGCTGCGGGAGCACGGCCAGCCCGGCGCGCCGCAGTCCGGCTTCACCGAGTGCCTCAACACCTTCGGCCAGGGCAAGGCGGCCATGTGGTACGACGCCACCTCCGCCGCCGGCACCCTGGAGGACCCCAACGCCAGCACCGTCGCCGGCAAGGTCGGCTACGCGTACGCGCCGGTGAACCAGACCGAGTCCTCCGGCTGGCTGTGGGCCTGGGCCCTGGCCATGCCGAAGACCACCAAGAACGCCGACGCGGCCTGGAAGTTCATCTCCTGGGCCACCGGCAAGGAGTACGAGAAGCTGGTCGGCTCGTCACTCGGCTGGTCCCGGGTGCCGGCGGGCAAGCGTCAGTCCACCTACGAGATCGCCGAGTACCGGCAGTCCGCCGAGGCGTTCGCCGACATCACGCTCAAGTCCATCCAGGAGGCCGACCCGGTCAGCCCCGGGGTGCAGCCGAGGCCCGCCCTCGGTGTGCAGTTCGTCGGCATCCCCGAGTTCGCCGACCTGGGTACGAAGGTGTCGCAGGAGGTGTCGGCCGCGATCGCCGGCCAGACCACCGTCGAACAGGCGCTCGCCGACGGCCAGCGGTTGGCCGAGGAAGCCGCCAGCAACCACCGGTAGCCGCCCGCCGGGGTCGGTCGACGACCGGCCGGCCCCGGCCCTGCCTCCGAGGCGGAACGATGACCACCACCAGCACCACCGGTGCGGACGCGCCCCCGCGCCCCACCGTCCGTCCCACTCGCCCCGACCGGCGGCACCGCTGGGCCCGCCGGGCCCCGCTGCTGCCCGCCCTGGTCTTCGCCATCGTGGTGACGCAACTGCCCTTCCTGTTCACCCTCTACCTGTCCACCCAGAGCTGGAACGCGCTGCGGCCGGGCAGTCAGGAGTTCATCGGCCTGGCCAACTACGCCACGGTGCTCACCGACGGTCGACTGCGTGCCGCGCTGCTCAACACGGTGGTGCTCACCGCCTCGTCGGTGCTCGCCTCCGTACTGCTCGGCCTCGGCCTGGCCATCCTGCTCGACCGTAAGTTCCCCGGTCGGGGCGTCGTCCGCACCCTGCTCATCACCCCGTTCCTGGTGATGCCGATGGCGGCGGCGCTGTTGTGGAAGCACGCGATCTACAACCCGTCCTACGGCCTGATCAACGGCATCCTCGGCGGCAGCACCGACTGGGTGTCTCAGTACCCGATGGTCTCCGTGGTCGCCGCGCTGGTCTGGCAGTGGACCCCGTTCATGATGCTGATCATCCTGGCCGGCCTGCAGAGTCAGTCCCTGGAGACGCTGGAGGCAGCCCGGGTCGACGGCGCCGGCCCGTGGCAGACCTTCACCCGGATCACCCTGCCCTACCTGCGGCCTTACCTCGAACTGGGTGCCCTGCTCGGCTCCATCTACCTGGTGCAGACCTTCGACGCGGTCTTCACCATCACCCAGGGCGGCCCGGGTCGGGCCACCACGAACCTGCCGTACGAGATCTACCTGACCACCTTCCGCAAGTTCGAGTACGGCGAGGCCGCCGCGGCCGGCGTCGTGGTGGTGATCGGCACCATCATCGTCGCCACCTTCGCGCTGCGGGTGATCTCCAGCCTGTTCCGGATGGAGGACGCACGATGACCCGTACCGCGAGTCCGGCCCGGCGCAGCGCGGGCCGCACCGGGGCCGCGTGGACCGTCCTGGCCTGGCTGGCCGGGCTGCTGTTCTTCCTGCCGGTGGCCTGGATGGTGCTCACCGGCTTCAAGCGCGAGGTCGACGCCGCCAGCAACCCGCCGTCCTGGTTCTTCACGCCGGTGCTGGACGGCTACCGGCAGGTCTTCGACCGCGACATCACCCCGTACCTGCTCAACTCGGTGATGGCCAGCGTGCTGTCCACCCTGCTGGTGCTCGTGCTGGCCACCCCGGCGGCGTACGCGCTGTCGATCCGGCCGGTCGCACGCTGGCGTGACGTGCTGTTCTTCTTCATCAGCACCAAGATGCTGCCGGTGGTCGCCGCGCTACTGCCGATCTACCTGCTCGTGCAGGACCTCGGCATGCTGGACAACGTCTGGACCCTGATCGTGCTCTACACCGCCATGAACCTGCCGTTGGCCGTGTGGATGATGCGGTCGTTCATGCTGGAGGTGCCGCCGGCGCTGATGGAGGCGGCGGCGATGGACGGCGCCGACCTGCTCGTCACCATCCGGCGGATCCTGTTGCCGCTCGTGGCGCCCGGCCTGGCCGCGACCGCGCTGATCTGCTTCATCTTCAGCTGGAACGAGTTCTTCTTCGCGGTCAACCTGACCGCCACCCGGGCCGGCACCTCGCCGATCTTCCTGGTCGGCTTCATCACGTCCGAAGGGCTGTTCCTGGCCCGGCTCTGCGCGGCGGCGACCATCGTGTCGCTACCTGTCGTGCTGGCCGGCTGGATCGCCCAGAAACAACTCGTCCGAGGACTCTCCATGGGGGCGGTCAAGTGAAGGCAGCAGTCATCGTCACACCGGGCCAGATCAGCGTCGAGTCGGTACCGGACCCCACGCCCGGCCCTCGGGACGTGGTGGTCGAGGTCGCCGGCTGCGGGATCTGCGGCACCGATCTGCACATCATGGACGGTGAGTTCGCGCCCGCGTACCCGATCGTGCCGGGCCACGAGTTCGCCGGCACCGTGGTCGCGGTGGGGCGGGACGTCACCGAGGTGGGCATCGGCGATCCGGTGGCCGTGGACCCGTCGCTGCACTGCGGTGAGTGCTACCAGTGTCGCCGGGCCCGGGGCAACCTCTGCGAACGGTGGAACGCCATCGGGGTCACCGTCTCCGGCGGCGCGGCCGAGTACGCGCTCGCCCCGGTACGCAACTGCGTGGTGCTGCCGTCCGGCGTCGCCCCGGCCGACGCCGCCCTCATCGAACCGCTCTCCTGCGCGGTACGCGGCTTCGACGTGCTGCCCCGCCGGCTGGCCGACCACTATCTCATCTACGGCGCCGGCACCATGGGCCTGATGATGCTGGAGCTGGCGAAACGCTGCGGCGCGGCGTCCGTCAGCGTGGTCGACCCGAACCCCGACCGCCTCGCCACCGCCGTCCAGCTGGGCTGCTCGGCGAGCGCCGCCAACGCGGACGAGCTGGACCGCCCGCGCGGCTGGGACGTCGTGATCGACTGCACCGGCGTCGAGCCGGCCATCGCCGACGGCCTGACCCGGGTCGCTCCCGCCGGCACGTTCCTCCAGTTCGGTGTCTCCGAGTACGCCACCCGGGTACCGGTCGAGCCGTACCGCATCTACAACAAGGAGATCACCGTCACCGGCTCGATGGCCGTCCTGCACAGCTTCGACCGCGCCGCCGAGTTGTTCGCGGCCGGCGTGCTGGACCCGCAGGTCTTCATCAGCCACCGCTTCCCCCTGGCCGCCTACGCCGACGCGATGTCGCAGTTCCGCTCCGGCATCGGCCGCAAACTCCTCATCACCTGACCCCGCCCACCCGCCACCCACTGGGAACCTCGCCCCGACAGGGACCCGGGAAGCAGCAACATCGGCGATGTTGTTCCCTCACGGGCGCCCGAGACAGCAACATCGGGGAAGGTGCTGCCCCCCTCATGGCGGTCGGGCACGCGGCGGGCGAGGGACGCGGCAGGGCGGGGCAGATGGCGTGCGGGCAGGCGGCGTGGTCAGCTATGCGGCATGGTCGGGTGGGTGTCGGGGTACCGGGCCGGGGTGCGGATGGACAAGGCTGAGCGTGAAGAACTCCGTCGGCTCGTGGCGGACTTCAGGCGATGGGATCGACTCGCCCAGGACGTGCGGCACTGGCACCGGGCCGTCCAGCAGGCGGCCACGGCCGCCGAAGGGGAATTGCGGGACCGCAGCGTCGTGGTCGAGCGCTCCGGCCAGGCCGCGTGGCGGGTGCTCGCGTTGCGGGCGAACGACCGTGACGTCGTCCGGTGCCTGAAGGAGCGGGCCACGCTGCCCGCGACGACGGCCACCGACGACGCGCTGCTGCGCCTGCTCACCGATGACGCCCCCCGCGCCGTCGCCGACCTCGCACCCATGCTCGACGTACGTCGGTACCTCGTCGGGCCGGCCAGGAAGCAGACGGCGGCCACCGCCGCGACGTTCCTGCGTGAGCGGCATGCGGAGGTCATCGCCGCCGACAGCGCCGAGCGCCTGGGGCAACTCGGCGTCCCCACCGCGCCCTCCGCCCCGGTCCGGGACAGCGTCCGCGACCTGCTCGACCCGTCCCTCCGCTTCGCGCTGATCGCCGAGCGCACCGGCCGGGCGCCCGAGCCTGTCGAACGGACGGGGCAGGAGCGCGGGTCTGCCGGGCGGATCGCACCGCGGCGGAAGCCGGCGGGGTGGACCGGCCCGGAGCCGGAGCTGATGGACCGGTCGGTCTTCGGGGAGCTGCCGGCGGCACTGGCCACCATCGACAAGGTCGTGGCCGGCGAAGCCCCGTACCGGTCGGCGGCACGTGCAGCGGGCGAGAAGGTCAGACATCTTGAGGTGCAACGCATCCTGCGGGACATGTCGGTGGAGACCTTGCGAACCGTCACCCGCGACCGGTTCCGCCTCGGACCGCTGACCGACGCCGGAATCACCACCGTGCAGGACGTGCTGCACCACGGCCCGTCGCTTCAGTCGCTTCCAGGGGTCGGGGAGACCACCGCCCGTCGCCTGCTCGGCGCGGCCCGTACCCTCTGGCAGACCACGTACGACGACACGCCGGTCCGCATCGAGGTCGAACACCGCCACCCGGAGACCACCCTGCTGCTGCGGCGGCTCGCCGAGTGGGACGCGCGCCGACGCACCCGTGGCGCGGCAGCCGACCTCGAACGCGCGGCTGAACTCGCCCCGCTGGGCGGCACCATCGACCGCAGGACCAGCCACCTGCTGGTCGTGCCGACCCGAGGGCTCGCCGCCAGCGGGCTCAGCGAAAGCATCGAGATCGTCAGACGGCGAGCCGAGCTGCTCGGCAGGTCGACCGCGCCCGGTCGACGGAACCTTGGTGCCGACCCGTGGGACGACTTCCTCAGCCGTCCCGCCGACTACTTCGCGATGCTCTCCGAGTTGGGATTCTCCAGCGGTGACGGGAACACGGTGCACGGCGATCTCCCGGACGAGATCATCGAGGCGGTACGCGACCAGGCACTCGACGGCGCACACCTGACCGCCTCCCTGCGCGGCTACCAGAGCTTCGCGGCGCGCTTCGCCCTGGTCCAGCGCAAGGTCATCATCGGGGACGAGATGGGCCTCGGTAAGACCGTCGAGGCGATAGCGGTCCTGGCGCACCTGCGCAGCAGGGGAAGCACCCACTTCCTGGTGGTGTGTCCCGCCGCCGTGGTGACCAACTGGGTCCGCGAGATCAGCGGCAAGTCGGAGCTGCGCCCACACCGGGTGCACGGCCCGGGACGCGACGCCGCGGCCCGCGCCTGGCTGCGGGACGGCGGCGTGGCGGTCACCACCTACGAGACCCTCGCCTGGTGGGTGCCGCAGTTGCGGGAGGTCCCCGACCTGGCGTGTGTAGTGGTCGACGAGGCCCACTACGTCAAGAACCCACAGGCGCAGCGGTCGATCAGGACGAAGGAAATCGTCGCGCGCGCCGACCGGGCCATCCTGCTCACCGGTACACCACTTGAGAACAAGGTCGACGAGTTCCGCAACCTCGCCTCCTACGTTCGCCCCGACCTCACCGTCGACGCCACCGACCTGTCACCCGCGCGGTTCCGGCGGCAGATCGCCCCGGCGTACCTGCGCCGCAACCAGGACGATGTGCTCGACGAACTGCCCGAACTCATCGAGGTCGAGGAGTGGCTGCCGATGTCCTCGGCGGACACCACGCGTTACCGCGAGGCGGTCGAGCGGGCAAACTTCATGCAGATGCGCCAGGCGGCGATGCTTCCGGCCGCCGATTCCACAAAGGTGCAGCGCCTCGTCGAGATTGTCCGCGAGGCGGCCGAGAACGAGCGCCGCGTCATCGTCTTCTCCCACTTCCGGGAGGTGCTCGAACTGGTCGCCCGTACCCTTCCCGGCCCGGTCTTCGGCCCGCTGACCGGCTCGGTGCCCGCCCACCACCGGCAGCGGATGGTGGACGAGTTCTCCGCCGCCCGTCACGGCGCCGTCCTGGTGGCCCAGATCGTGGCCGGTGGCGTCGGGCTCAACATCCAGTCCGCATCCGTTGTCGTCATCTGTGAACCGCAGCTGAAACCCACCACCGAGGCGCAGGCCATCGCCCGGGCGCACCGGATGGGGCAGGTTCAGTCGGTGCAGGTCCACCGGCTGCTCTCCGAGGAGGGCGTCGACCAGCGGATCACCGAACTGCTGGCGGGCAAGCGTCGCATCTTCGACGACTTCGCCCGGGTCAGCGACACGGCCGACGCGAGCCCCGAGGCGGTGGACCTGTCCGAGGCCGAACTCGTCCAGGAGGTGGTGGCCGCCGAACGCGAACGCCTCCTCGCCCCCGCGCCCAACCTCCCATCCCAGCACGCGCCTTCATGACCCACGTCGCCGGACCGTGGCAGTGCAGGTGTCAACCGCCCGGCGTGTCGACTACCTCCACTGCCGCGGACCGAAAGTGTCACCGCCCCGGCCCAGCGGGTCCGCAAACGGGCGCGGTCATCCGCGGGCCACCCCCGAGGGTGGCGGCCAGCGCGACGACCGCGCCGGGCCGCCGCGAGCGCCGCCTGCACGAGCAGCGCCCCGCACAGCGACATGCGCGCCACGTCGAGGTCGGTCTGCCCGATACCTGCTGGTCGGGGATCACCACCACCTGCCGCGTCCGGCCATCCGGCAACACGGCGCAGCCCGCGATCACATCGAGGTCCACGATGTAGGTGTCGCGCATCGGCGTACCGCATTTGAGGGCATTGCGTGGCCACTGCGCTGGCACCGAGATCCGTACGCCCTCGCTGGCCACCTCCTGCTGGGGAGTTGGACCTCGATCACGTAGGGCCGCAGCCACCACCGTCGCCAGGGCGAGCACCCCTCCGATCGCCGCGGCGGCGACCGCCATCCGTGAGCCGGTACCAGAGACATGGCTCCGGACGTCGCTGGCCGCGAATGTCGCCGCGGAAGCAGCGCTGTGACCAGTGCCCGAGACGAGACCTGTGCTCAGAGGTCGAGCACGCCGACCGTTTCGCCGCCGCTCTGCTCGCCGGTAGGCCGGAAACCGAGCTTCAGATAGAAGGCTTCCGGGCCGCCGGCCCGAGGCTTCCAGGTCACGTACGCCCGCGTGCCGCCCCGGACCCGGATCTCCTGACACACGGCTGCCACGGCGAAGCGACCATAGCCGCGTGCCTGGGCGTCAGCCGCGATGTTCAGCCGCCAGAGGCCGGACCGTCGGTCGTCGGGATCGCGACCGGAGTTCCACTGGATGTTTAGGAAGGCCATCAGGAACCCGACAAGCGAGTCTCCGTCGTAGATCAGTCTCGGCCAGGCGTTGTCGGGAAAGACATACGCTTCGGCGAGCGACTTGACCACCGGTCCGACCAGGTCCTCCTGGTCCGGGCGCACGGACAGCGCCAGCGCCGCCTCGTAGTTCTCCTGCGTGATCCTTTCCAACCGCATAGGGCGGACCGTAGCGGGCTGGTGACGGCACTGGCGACCCCGTTTCACCGGCCCCGCACGCCCCGGGTGCCGCCGAGCCGGCAGACGCTCGCCTCACCGTTGAACCAACGCCTCGGGCGAAGGCCCGCGCGCCGACGAGATCCGGTGGAGGCGGGTGGCGACGAGGGTGGCGGCCAGGACGGAGACGGCGGCGACCGGGCCGATCCAGGCCGGGCCGAGGCCGACCGCGAGCACCGTGCCGCCGAGCGCTGCGCCGAGGGCTCCGGCGGCACCGGCGACGGAGATGTTCACTGCGGCGACCAGACCGGTGGTGGCCGCGTCGACCTGACCCATCAGCCAGGTCTGGACCAGCGGCACGACCAGGAACGCCGTCGCGCCCAGCAGGGCCAGCCCGACCAGCGCCAGCGGGGCGACCGGCAGCAGGACTGGCTGCACCAGCAGGAGCGCGGTCAGCGCGCCGACGGCAAGGGGCAGCCGGCGGGTGATCGCCTGGGGGCGTACCCGGCCGGCGAGCAGGTTGCCGGCGATGGTGCCGAGGCCGTAGCCGACCAGGCCGACGCTGACCCAGCCGGGGCTCAGGCCGGTGACGGTACGCAGCATCGGCGCGACGTAGGTGAACGCGGCCACGAAGCCGGTCAACGCCAGCAGGGTGACGCCGAGCCCGGCGTAGATGCCGGGACGCAGCAGCGCACCGATGCTGTCGCGGACCCCGGCCGGCGGCGGGGTGGGGATGCGGGGGCAGAAGACGAGCACGCCGAGCAGCCCCAGCGCGGCCATGCCGGCCACGGCCACGAAGGTGACCGGCCAGCCGTACGCCTCACCGATCAGGCTGCCCAGCGGCAGGCCGAGCACGGTGGCCAGGGCGAATCCGCCGAACAGCCGGGCCACCGCGACGGTCTGCCGCCGCGGCGGGACCGAGGCCATGGCCACCTGGGAGGCCACCGCCATGAACAGCGCCTGCGCCAGCGCCGAGCCCAGCCGGGCCGACAGCAGCATCGGGTACGAGGTGGCCATGGCGCTGGCCGCCGCGGACACCGTGGCCAGCGCCATGGTGCCGGCGAGCAGCTCCCGGCGCGGCAGCCGGCGGGTCAGCACGGTGGCGACCGGACCGCCCACGGTGACCACGATCATGTACGCGGTGACCAGTTGGCCGGCGGCGGCAACGGACACGTCCAGGTCGGTGGCGACCTGGGTGAGCAGGCCGACAAGCACGAATTCGGCGGTGGCCACGGCGAACGAGCAGACGAGGAGCACGTAGATGATCACAGAGGGACGCTAAAGCCTCACACCGACGTTAGAGTCAAGCGATGCGGATCGGTGAGTTGAGCGCGCGGACCGGCGCGTCGGTGCGGATGCTGCGGTACTACGAGGAGCAGGGTCTGCTGACGCCGGTACGCACCGAGTCGGGCTATCGGATCTACCAGGAGTCCGACGTCGACCGGGTGGCCCGGATCCGGTGCATGCTGTCGGCCGCGCTGCCGTCCGGAGTGGTCGGACAGGCGCTGCGGTTCCTCCTGGACGGCCGGGCCGCGATCCCCGACGAGCCGACCGACCGCGCCCGGCTGGCCGACACCCTTCAGGGCGAGTTGGACCTGCTGACCGAGAAGGTCGAGGCGCTGCGGTCCAGCCGGGACCTGCTCGCCACAATCGTCGCCGACGTACGCGGTGACGTGGTGGGGCCGGGCAAACCCGGTGACCCGGGCGGCGGGGTGGCCCGTCGGTCGGTTCGCAAGGCCGGCCCGGCGGTCGGTCTCGCCCGCTGAGCTGCCGCTCCGGCCCTGGCTCGGCGGCGTCGGCAGGCGTAGGCCGTGCATGCCGCCATCGACGGCGAGCACGCTGCCGGTGGTCGCCCCGGACAGTGGACTGGCCAGGTACGCGAACCAGGTCGCAGGTCCTGAGCGGCGCAGGGCCGTCCGGCCTGTCCGGAGGGGACTCCGGCCGCTGGTCGGCTCCACGTCCGCAGGGTGCACTGGAGGCAGGACGGAGAGAGGTGAGGACGATGACGTACCTGATCGTCGTTGGCGTCGATGGTTCGGACGGTGGGCGACGTGCCCTGCGGTGGGCGGTCGGGGAGGCGGCCGAGCGCAACGGGACCGTACAGGCGGTGACCGCCTGGCGGTGGGACGGCCTGGAAGGTGGTGCCATGGTCGCGCCCAACCCGATCGAGGAGGAGGAGCGGGCCAACGCCCTGCTGTCCCGGGAGATCGGCAAGGTCACGCGGGGCACGTCGACGGCGCCGGTCTCGGCCGAGGTCGTCGAGGGCCGGCCGGCCGACATGCTCACCGCCGCCGCACGTCGCGCCGACCTGCTGGTGCTGGGCAGCCACGGGCATGGCCGGCTGCGGCACACCGTGCTCGGCTCGGTTAGCGAGGAGTGCGTACGTAAGGCGACCTGCCCGGTGGTGGTGCTCCCGGTGCCGGTTCCGGCTCCGGACGGTCCAGCCGTGCCGGCGGTGCCGGCCTGACCGCGACCGACGGGGGTTGCCGGTCTCTGACATGCTCTGGGCCGTGACGACCGGCCACCCCCGTTCCCACCGCCGCGCCCGCCGTACCCGGTTCGGGCTCCTGTTCAGCCTCGGCATCGTGATCGCCCTGGTCGTGGCGGCGGTGATCGTGCTGCGCCCGCCGGGGCCCCGTCCGCTGTTCCAGATGCCGGTCGGTTGCGGTGAGACCTGGCAGGTCGGTACCTATCCGGGGCACGGCGACTACGACGTGGACTTCTTCCCGCTCTCCGGCGACCCGTGGGGGCAACCGGTGCTCGCCTCGTACGAGGGCACCGTCACCGTGGCCGGGATCAACGGATCGCTGGGTGGTCGTACCCCGGACAATCCGGACGGCCCCCGGGGTCGTGGCGGTGGCTACTGGGTGAAGATCGACCACGGTGGCCGGTGGGAGACCCAGTATCTGCACCTGCTGGAGCCGCCGCTGGTGCAGGTCGGCCAGCGGGTCGTCCAGGGCCAGCAGATCGGCCGGATCGGCAGCACCGGTAACTCCGGCGCCCCGCATCTGCACTACGAGCAGCGGCGCGGCTGGCAGAAGGTGGAGACCTACTTCGACGGCGCCCCGTCGGGCATCACCAACGACGATGCCGAGTACACGCTGCGGCTGACCAGCAACAACTGTCCGTAGCGCGAAGTGCTGTCGTACCCACCTGATGGGGTACGTCCCGTGGGTGTTCTGGATGACTACTTTCGCGCCGTGGAAGACTGTCCCGCCGCGCCCGGGCCGCCGGTCACCACCTCTACTGCTGGTGCTGCCTCTGACCGCCCGGGTCACAGCTTGACGGCGAACGTGTCCGCCCACCGGGCTGAGCCCTGCCGGCCGGCGGGTTTGCGGTTAGCGTGGGCGAGCAGGGAGGCGGCGACCAGGGCAATTTGCCACGTTTTGTGTTGACATCGCTAGGTCGGGGGACCAGACTCGCAAGATCTTTCGACTGCCGGGGAAGAATCCAGGGGGAGGACCATGTCCAGGACCAGATTCAGGTTGGCCGGCGCGACGATCGCCCTGATGCTCGCCGCCGTGGCGGGATGCAGTGGGGGCGAGGGCGTCGACGTCGACGGCAACGACACGGCGGGCGCCGGCGGCGTGCTCAACGCCGCGATCGGCGGCGAGCCCGACCAGCTCGATCCGCACAAGACCTCCGCCTACTACAGCTTCCAGGTGCTGGAGAACGTCTTCGACACGCTCGTCGAGCCGGACGCCAACCTGGAGATGAAGCCTTCCCTGGCCACCGAGTGGACCACCAGCGAGGATCAGCTGACCTGGACGTTCACCCTCCGCGAGGGCGTCAAGTTCTCCGACGGTTCGCCGTTGACCGCCGAGGACGTCGTCTACTCCTACAACCGGATCATCGACGAGAAGCTGAACAACGCGTACAAGTTCGGCACCGTGAAGTCGATCGAGGCCACCGACCCGAAGACCGTGGTGGTGACCCTCAACGCGCCGACCCCTAACCTGCTGGCCAACCTCGGTGGCTTCAAGGGCGTGGCGATCGTCCAGAAGGCCAACGTGGAATCCGGTGAGATCACCACCAAGCCGGTCGGCAGTGGTCCGTTCGCCGTGGAGAACTACAGCTCCGGCGACAGCATCCGGCTGGTTCGCAACGACAACTACTGGGGCGAGAAGCCGAAGCTGGACGGCGTCCGGTTCACCTTCGTCAGCGACCCCACCGTCGCCCTGCAGAACCTGCGCGGCGGCGAGGTGCACTGGACCGACAACCTGCCACCGCAGCAGGTGCCGGCGTTGCTCGACGGGGACGAACCGACGGTGCAGTCGGTGCCGTCGACCGACTACTGGTATCTCGCGCTCAACCAGGCACGCAAGCCGTACGACGACGTGAACGTCCGCCGGGCCATCGCCTTCGCGCTGGACCGGGAGGCGATCACCAAGGCCGCCAAGTTCGGGCTGGCCACGGTCAACCAGACGGCGATCCCGCAGAACAGTGCCTTCTACTACGAGTACGCGCCGTACACCCACGACGTCAACCAGGCCAAGCAGCTGCTCGACCAGGCCGGGGTGAGCGGTCTGACCATGGACCTCATGGTCACCAGCGAGTACCCGGAGACGGTCACCGCCGCCCAGGTCATCGCCTCGCAACTGGAGGCCGTCGGGATCACTGTCGAGATTCGTACGCTGGACTTCGCGCAGTGGCTCGACGAGCAGGGCGCCGGCAAGTTCGACTCGTTCATGCTCGGCTGGCTGGGCAACATCGACCCCGACGAGTTCTACTACGCCCAGCACCACAGCGACGGCACGTTCAACTTCCACAAGTACGCCAACCCGAACGTCGACCGGCTGCTCGACCAGGCCCGGACGGAGACCGACCAGGCCGCCCGCAAGCAGCAGTACGAGCAGGTGGCCAAGCAGATCGTGGACGACGCCAGCTACATCTACCTCTACAACCCCGATGTGGCACAGGGCTGGTCCAAGCAGCTCAGTGGCTACGAGGTACGCACGGACCGGGCGATCCGGTTCCGCGACGTGGCTCTCGCCCGGTGATCCGGCGGGGGACCTCAGGTGGCCCGCTTCGTCATCCGTCGGCTGCTGCAGTCGGCCATCGTGCTGCTCGGTGTGACCCTCGTGGTGTTCCTGCTGCTCCAACTGGTGCCGGGTGACCCGGTCCGGGTCGCCCTCGGCACTCGCTTCGACCCGCAGACCTACGAGGCGCTGCGGGCCCGGGCGGGGCTGGACCAGCCGCTGGTGGTGCAGTATTTTGACTACCTGCGGCGGGCGCTGACCGGCGACCTCGGGGTGAGCTTCCGCAGTGGACGCCCGGTCACCGCGATCGTGCTGGAGCGGCTGCCGGCGACCCTGTCGCTGGCGGTCACCGCGGTGGTGTTCGCCATGGCGGTCGCCTTTCCACTGGGGATCGTCTCGGCCATCCGCAGCGGCTCGCTTGTCGACCATGCGGCCCGGGTGTTCAGTCAGTTCGGTGTCTCGGTGCCGGACTTCTGGATGGGAATCATGGGCATCCTGCTCTTCTCCGGGGTGCTCGGCTGGCTGCCGCCGTCGGGGTACGTCGCACTCACCGAGGATCCGGGGCGCTGGTTGTCCCACGTGGCGTTGCCCGCCGCCACGGTCGGCCTGGTGACCGCCTCGATCCTCACCCGGTTCATCCGCTCGTCGATGTTGGAGGTGCTCTCCGAGGACTACGTGCGTACCGCCGAGGCGAAGGGACTGCGTACCCGGGTGGTGGTGTTGCGGCATGTGCTGCGCAACGCCCTCATCCCGGTGGTGACCGTGGTGGCGGTGCAGATGGCCAGCCTGCTCGGAGGGGTGATCGTGATCGAGGTGCTGTTCGCCTGGCCCGGCATCGGGCGGCTCACCTACGACGCCGTCGCGGCCCGGGACTATCCGGTCCTGCAAGGGGCGGTGCTGCTGGTCGCGGCGCTGTTCCTCCTGGTCAACCTGTTGGTCGACATTCTCTACGCCCGTCTCGATCCGAGGATCACGGTCAAATGAGCGAGCAGACGATCAACCATGAGGGGCAGCTGCGCCGGGTGCTCGCCGCGCTGCGGCGCGATCCGCTGGCCCTGACCGGCAGCCTGGTGCTGGTGGTGCTTGTCGTGGTCGGCGTGGGCGGCTCCTGGCTGGCGCCGTCGGGCATCAACGAGGTGAACGTCGACCAGATGCTTCAGCCGCCGAGCTGGGCCCACCCGTTCGGCACCGACGAGTTGGGTCGCGACGTGCTCAGCCGGGTCATGGTCGCCGCCCGGGTGTCGTTGCAGGTCGGCCTGGTCAGCGTCGGCATCGCACTGGTGGTGGGGGCGACCCTCGGGCTGTTCGCCGGCTACTACCGCGGCTGGCTCGACAACGTGCTGATGCGCTGCATGGACGTGCTGTTCGCGTTCCCGGTGCTGCTGCTGGCGGTGGCGATCGTGGCGGTGCTCGGCCCGGGACTGGTCACCGCGATGGTGGCGATCGGGGTGGTCTACACGCCGATCTTCGCCCGGGTGACCCGGGCCGGCGTGCTCTCGGTCCGAGAACAGGTCTTCGTCCGGGCCGCGGTCTCGGTCGGCGCGTCCGACCTGCGGATCATGCGGCGGCACGTGCTGCCGAACATCGCGGCACCGCTGATCGTGCAGACGTCGCTCTCCCTGGCCTTCGCGATTCTCTCCGAGGCGGCGCTGTCCTTCCTCGGCCTCGGTGTCCAGCCACCCGATCCGGCCTGGGGCCGAATGCTGTTCGACGGGCGCGGGTTCGTCACCGACGCCTGGTGGCTGGGCTTCTTCCCCGGTGCGGCGATCTTCCTCACGGTCCTGGCCTTCAACCTGGTCGGTGACGCGCTGCGGGACGTGCTGGATCCCCGCCAGCTCACCGTCAGCGAAGCCAGGAGGAGCACCGCATGAAGCCGGTACTGGCCGTCGAGGACCTCACCGTCACCATCGGCACCCGGCGTGGGCCGGCCCACGCGGTCGCCGGGGTCGACTGGGCGGTGCAGCCCGGGGAGACGCTGGCGCTGGTCGGCGAGTCGGGCAGTGGCAAGAGCATGAGCGTGCTCGCGGCCACCGGGCTGGCACCCCGCACCGCGCGGGTGACCGGGCGGGTGCACCTGCTCGACACGGAACTCACCGGGCTGACCGAGGAACGCCGTCGGCGACTGCGAGGGCGGCACATCGGGTTCGTCTTCCAGGATCCGATGACCTCGCTCAATCCGGTGCTCACCGTCGGCCGGCAGGTCACCGAGGCCGCCGAGGAACACCTCGGGCTGACCCGGCGGGCTGCCCGGTCCCGCGCCGTCGAACTGCTGGACATGGTCGGCATCCCGTCAGCGGGGCAGCGGGTGGACGCGTACCCGCACCAGTTCTCCGGCGGCATGCGCCAGCGGGTGGTGATCGCCATGGCGTTGGCCTGCGAGCCGGACCTGCTGATCGCCGACGAGCCGACCACGGCCCTCGACGTCACCACCCAGGCGCAGATCGTCGAGCTGGTCGCCGACCTGCAACGACGCCTCGGCACCGCGGTCGTCTGGATCACCCACGATCTGGGTGTGGTCGCCGGCATCGCCGACACCGTGGCGGTCATGTACGCCGGCCGGATCCTCGAACAGGGGCCGGTCGACGCCGTGTTCGGCACGCCGTCGCACCCGTACACGGCGGCTCTGCTGGCCGCCCGTCCGGACCCGGCGGCCGGCGGCGCGGAACTGGTCACC
The DNA here is from genome assembly GCF_027497175.1 of Verrucosispora sp. WMMD573. Classification (NCBI taxonomy): domain Bacteria; kingdom Bacillati; phylum Actinomycetota; class Actinomycetes; order Micromonosporales; family Micromonosporaceae; genus Micromonospora; species Verrucosispora sp. WMMD573. Next base: position 4,457,605 of record NZ_CP114901.1, read on the forward strand.
ATCGCCGGTGCGCCGCCCAGCCCGTTGGACCTGCCGGCGGGCTGCGCATTCTGGCCCCGCTGCCCGGTGCGGGGTGACGCCCGCTGCGAGCACGAACTGCCGCCGCTGGTACCGGTCTCGGCCGGGCACCAGGTCCGCACCTTCTATCCGCAGCCGAGCGACGGGGAGCGCCGATGAGCGAGCGGCAGCGAGCGGATCATCAGCTCGGCCCGGTCGTGCCGGCCGATGGCGCGGCGCACGGTGGGGTGCCGAAGCAGCGGGAAGCGGGCGAGGTGGTGGCCGAACTCGACGATCTGGCGGTGTGGTTCCCGACCCCGGCCGGTGTCGTGCGCGCCGTCGACGGCGTGTCGTTGCGGGTGCGGCGCGGGGAGACGCTGGGGCTGGTCGGCGAGTCCGGCAGCGGCAAGTCCACCACCGGGCTGGCCCTGCTCCGGCTGGTGGATCCCACCTCCGGCACGGTCCGGGTGGGCGGCCAGGACGTCACCCGGTGGTCCCGGCGACGGTTGCGGGCGCTGCGTCGCCGGGTGGCCATGGTGTTCCAGGACCCGCAGGCGTCCCTGGATCCCCGGCTCACCATCGGGGCGAGCATCGCCGAGCCGCTGATCGTGCACCGACTCACCGACGGCGGTGCCGCCCGTCGCCGCCGGGTCGACGAACTGCTCGACATGGTCGGGTTGCGCGGCGACCTGGCCGACCGGCATCCCCACGAACTCTCCGGCGGGCAACGGCAGCGGGTCGGCATCGCCCGTGCCCTGGCCGGCGAACCGGATCTGATCGTGCTGGACGAACCGATCGCCTCGCTCGACCTGAGCGTGCAGGCGCAGATCATGAACCTGCTCCGCCGGCTGCAACGGGACCTGGGCCTGACCTACCTGTTCATCGCCCACGACCTGGCTGCCGTGGAGCACATGAGCGACCGGATGGCGGTGATGTACCTGGGGCGGATCGTGGAGAGCGGCACCCCGGCGCAGATCTGGCGCGACCCGGCCCACCCGTACACTGCCGCGCTGCTGTCCGCGGTGCCGGTCGCCGACCCGCAGGTCGAACGGGAACGTCGCCGGATCATCCTCAGCGGCGACATTCCCAGCCCGGTGGACCCCCCGGGCGGCTGCCGATTCCGCACCCGCTGTCCGCAGGCCCGGCCGGAATGTGCCGAGACCGATCCGGTGCTGGCCGAGGTCGACCCCGACCACCGGGCAGCGTGCCTGTTCGCCAAGGAGGCCGTGCGAGCCATGCGGTCGGCGTGACCCCGGTGCCGCCGGCAGTTGGCGGGTCAGGGCTGCCGCAGCGGCCGGAAGGCGGCCCGCACCTCGGTGGCGAAGAGTTCCGGCTCCTCCCAGGCCGCGAAGTGGCCGCCACGATCCACCTCGTTGAAGTACGCGACTCCGGGGTAGACGGTCTCGACCCAGCTGCGGGGAGCGGCCCAGATCTCGTCGGGGAACGCCGTGAAGCAGACCGGGACCGCGACCGGTGGCGGCGGCTGGCCGGCCGCGTCGGCGGCCGCCTGGAAACGCCCGAACTCCCAGTACCACCGGGCGGACGAGGCACCGGTGCCGGTCAGCCAGTAGAGGGTGATGTTGTCGACGACGGTCTCCCGGGTGAGACCACCCACCGGCTCGCCGTCGACGAAGGCGCGGGAGATCTTGTAGTAGCTGTCCGTGTCGTGGTCCAACATCCAGGCCGCCAGCCCGACGGGTGAGTCGAGCAGCGAGTAGCCGATCGTCTGCGGTCGGGTGCTCTGTTCCAGGAAGTAGCCGAAGCCGTCCGTGCTGAACGTGGTGAGCGCGTCGTGCGCCGCGCGTTCCGGCGTTGACTTCGCCGGCAGTTGGTCCTTGAGACCGATCGCCGCGGCGAGCAGGTTGACGTGGATCCCGACCAGCCCGTCAGGTGCCTGACGGCCCATCGCGTCCGTGACGGAGGCGCCCACGTCGCCGCCCTGGGCGACATAGCGTGAGTAGCCGAGGCGTTCCATCAGCTGCGCCCAGGCCCGCGCCATCCGGGCGGAATCCCAGCCGGCCTCGGTCGGCTCGCCGGAGAAGCCGTAGCCGGGTAGCGACGGGAGCACCAGGTGGAAGGCGTCCTCGGGCCGCCCGCCGTGCGCCGTCGGGTCGGTGAGCGGGCCGACCACCCCGAGCAGTTCGACGACCGAGCCCGGCCAACCGTGCGTCATGATCAGCGGCAGCGCGTCCTCGTGCGACGACCGTACGTGGATGAAGTGGATCGTCACGCCGTCGATCTCGGTCGTGTACTGCGGCAGGGCGTTCAACCTGGCCTCGCACGCGCGCCAGTCGTACTCGCTGGACCAGTAACGGGCCAACTCCTGGATCGTCGTCAACTGCACGCCCTGGGAGCGGTCGGCGACCAGCTCCCGGGTGGGCCAGCGGGTGGCCGTGATCCGGCGACGCAGGTCCGTGAGCGCCTCGTCCGGCGTGTCGAGACGGAAGGGACGAATCCCATCGTCGTGGGACATGCTCACCACCTGTCGGGTCGAATCGAGCGGAACCGTCCCGGCCGAGCCGTACGCGTTCATCCTCACATCGGCGGGGTGACCGGGTGACCGGAACAGGATTTGTCGGCGGCACGCCTGGTGCCCGACCGGTCCGCCGGCTCAGCCCTGGCTCGCGCTGATCGACACGCCCGCCGGGTCAGCGCGGGACGTGTGCAGCACGAAGCTGGCGAAGACGGTGGTCATGATTTCGACTTCCCTGCCCCGGACGTCGCACTAGGGTCTATCTCCGTGGGCAGGGCAGACCGGGTCGGAAAGTGGGAGCGGTGATGGCCGACGACTGGTACGGCGACCCGGTCCTGCGACCGACGCCACGCGACTGAGTGCCGGGACCGACGCAGTGGCGGTGGTGGCGGGTACGCCCTACCGGCCGCGACCTGCCGATGGTCACGCCGTTCGAGATCTTCTTCGACCTGGTCTTCGTCTTCACCCTCACCCGCATCGTCGCGTTCATGGGGAAGCCACCGGATCCGGTGGCGATGGGCCGCGGGCTGCTGTTGCTGATGCTGCTCTGGTTCGCCTGGTCGGGGTATCTCTGGCTGGGCAATCAGACCCGCGTCGATCGACCGCCGGTACGCGTACTGGTGCTTGCCGCGATGGCCGGGTTCTTCGTCGCCGCGCTGGTCATGCCGGGCGCCTGGGACAGCGCGCCGGGTCTGGACGGGCCGCTGCTGTTGGCCCTGTCGTACGTGCTGCTGCGCGCGGTCCACCTGGCGCTCTACCACTGGGCGGGCGAGCCGCTGCTGCGGCTGCGGATTCGGCGGTTCGCCGTGGCGAGTGTGCTGGCCTGGATTCCGCTCCTGGCCGGTGCCGTGCTCGGCGGATGGGCGCAGACCTGGTTGTGGACCCTGGCCTTCCTGGTCGAGATCGGCGGGCAGCGCGGGGTGGTGCAGAGTCGCCTGGGCGGGTGGCCGGTGCGCAGCCCCGAGTACTTCGCCGAACGGCACGGACTGGTGCTGATCATCGCGCTGGGCGAATCGTTCCTCGCCGCCGGGGTGGGCGTCGGCACCATGGTCACCAAGCTTCCGGTGCTAGCCGGAGCGGTGATCGGTTTCATCCTGATCGCGTGCCTGTGGTCGGTCCACTTCGACCGGGTCAGTCCGCTCGCGGAGCAGGCGCTGTTGCGGGCCCGCGGCGAGCGGCGGGACCGGATCGGCGCGGACGCCTACTCGCTGGGACATCTGCCGCTGATCGCCGGGGTGCTCTACACGGCGCTCGGGTTCGAGGACGTGCTGGCGTCGCTCTCCGCCGCCCATACGCCCGGTGGGGAGCCGCTGGGGTGGCCGGGGGCGGTGGCGCTCTACGGCGGCGCCGCGCTGTACCTGCTGGGCACCCTGTTGGTGCGGTACCTGTCCGGCCGGGGCGCTCGGATGGGTGAGCTGGTCGTCGCCGTCGCACCGCTGCTCCTGCTGCCGGTCGGCCGGGCACTGCCGGCCCTGGTCGCCATCGGCGTGCTCGCCACCTACCTGGTCGGCCTGGTCCTGCTGCCGTACGCGCGGGCCGGGCGGCGTCCGGCGTCCTCACCGACCGGCAGGTGAACGGTGAGCCGGACCCCGGCGTACCGTGACCGCCCGGTCGACGCGGGCCGACGGCAGCTCACCTACCGACGGGTGCCGGCTGCCGGGCGACCAGCCCGACGGTGGGGTCGTAGCGGACCGGAACGGGATCGCTGAGTTCCCCGACGAACTCGCCGTCGGCGTGCTCGACGAAGCCGATGAGGGACCAACCGTCGCCGTCGGGGTCCGGGAAGACCCACGGGTCACGCCAGGTCTGCTCGTACCACAGCTCGTGGTCGGGCAGTCGAAGCATGGCCGGAAACGTGCCAGTGAACCGGTTTAGCGACTAGAGCGGGTTCAATCGTGCGGCCGAGGAGGCGGTGGGGCTCAGGCGACGGGGGCGGCCACGGACCGCCGCCGCAGCAGCGGCATCGGCACGAACGACGCGCCGCCGTCACCCCCGTCGAGCAGCACCTCCACCGCGCGGCGGCCCATCTGTTCGTGTGGCAGCGCCGCCGTGGACAGCCCCGGCCGCAGCCACGCGGCGATCGGGTCGTCGTCGAAGGAGATCACCGAAAGGTCGCCGGGAATGCTCAGGCCGGCCTCGCCGAGCGCCTGGTACGCGCCGAAGGCGAGTCGATCGTTCATGCAGATCACCGCGCTGGGCCGGGTCGGGCGGTCCAGCAGCGTACGCATGGCGGCGTAGCCGTGCTCCGGCAGCCACTCCGGGCAGAAGCCCTCGGTGAGCGGCGCGACACCGGCGGCGGCGAGAGTGCTCCGGATGCCGCGTAGCCGAGCGTCGGCGGCCAGCGAGATCTCCGGGTCGACTTCCTTCTGCCGGTTGCGCCCGATCAGGGCGATCCGGTCCCGGTGGCCCTGCGCGAGCAGCGTCTCGGCGATCATCGCGCCAGCGCCCTCGTCGTCGGGCAGCACGCAGGGCAACGGCTCCGGACTTGTCGCGTTGAGCAGCACCACCGGGCCGCCGAGGATGGCCGGAGGCACCGCCAGTCGGCGGGTCGCCATCGCCGCGTAGATCACGCCGTCGACCTGGCGGTCGAGAATGGCCTCGATGGCGTACCGCTCGAACGTCGCGTCGCCCTGCGTCTCGGTGATCAGCAGGACGTGGTCGCGCTCGCGAGCGGCGTCCAGCGCCCCGCGGATGAGGCCACCGGCGAACCGGGTGGTGGCGACGATGTCGGAGACGAACGCGATGGTGGCGGTCTTGCGGGTCCGCAGGCTGCGGGCGGCCACGTTCGGTCGGTAGCCGAGTTCCTCCGCTGCCGCGAAGACCCGCTGGTGCGCCTCGGCGGAGAGCCGGGTGCCCTCGCGCCCGTTCAGCACCATCGACGCGGCGGTCTTGGACAGACCGGCCCGTCGCGCCACGTCGGCCAGTGTCGCTCTCTCGCGGCCCATTGCGTCCTCCGATCACGGCGGCCGTCCCTACCCCGTTGTCGTCCCATCATTGCTGGATCGAGTCACCTCCGTGGTCACCGGCGGCGGTGGACGCCTTAGCGCCTTTCGGCGTCATATTGGGTACCGCGAACCGCGAGTCGGGTTCGGCACAGATCTGGTGCTGCTCTGCGCTGGCTCGCTGCGCATCCTCACGCCTACCCTCATCGTGTTCCTGATCTTTCAGCGACAGTTCATCAAGGCCCTGCTGCAAAGCTCCGTGAAGGGATAGCGGGTTGAGCGAGAGCCAGATCCACGGCGACATCGACGAGGGCTTCGGCCGGGTCGCCGACGTGTTTCGGGACAACTTCGCCCATCGTCAGGAGGTGGGCGCGGCGGTCGCCGTCTACCTGCGCGGCCGTAAGGTCGTGGACCTGTACGGCGGCCTGGCCGACGTCCGCTCGGGACGCCCCTGGAGCGCGGACACGCCCGCTGTCGTCTTCTCCTGCACCAAGGGGATCATGGCGATCTGCACGTACCTGCTGGTGCAGGAGGGGCGGCTGGATCTCGATGCGCCGGTCACCCGCTACTGGCCGGATTTCGGCCAGCACGGCAAGGCGGAGATCCCGGTTCGGTGGCTGCTCACCCACCAGTCCGGCCTGCCGGCGCTCGACAAGCCCTTCTCCCGGGAGGAGGTGCTCGCCTGGGAGCCGGTGATCAAGGCCATCGAGGCGCAGACTCCCTTGTGGAAGCCGGGTACCGCGCACAGCTACCACGCGATCACCTACGGCTGGCTGATCGGCGAGGTTGTCCGGCGGATCACCGGTGAGATGCCCGGTGCCTACTTCGCCCGGGCCCTCGGCGAACCGCTCGGTCTGCGTACCTGGATCGGGCTGCCGGCCGCCGAACGCGACGCGGTCGCCTGGATGCTGGCGCCGATCGGCGAACCCGTCCCGGCCGCTGACCCGGTCGCCGAGCGCGGCATCACCATGGGCGGCGCCTTCGCCTTCCCCGCCGACGAGAACGGCCTGGTCAGCTTCAACGATCCGGCCATACAGGCCGCCCAGATCCCGGGCGCGGGCGCGGTCAGCACGGCCGAGAGCCTGGCCCGCCTCTACGCCGCCTGCGTCTCCGAGGTGGGTGTGCCGCGGCTGCTCAGCCCCGGGTCCGTCGACGACGCGGTCACGGTCCGGGTCAGCGGCCAGCAGGTCTACGGGCTGCCCGACGCGGGACACCGCTGGGGCACCGGCTTCCTGGTGCACTCGGTGCCCCGCCCGATGCTCGGCGTACGCAGCTTCGGGCACGACGGCGCCGGTGGGCACCTGGCCTTCGGCGACGACGCCTACCAGGTTGGCTTCGGCTATGTGGTCAACCAGATGGGCGGCTTCGACGACGAGCGGGCCAACCTGCTCTCCGCTGCCGTCCGGGACTGCCTCGGGCGATAGGTGACCGACGGGGTGGCCCCGGCGAAGCCGCTCGGCTGAGCCGGGGCACACCCGCGACCGGGATCGCCGTACGGTGGTCGGATGTCGCTTGTCGATGCTGATCTCGCGATCCGGGCGGCGCAGGCCGGTGCCGAGGTGGTGCGCTCGCACCACGGCACAGCGGTGGCCCAGTTCGCGAAGTCGGGTGGGGACTTCGCCACCACCGCCGACGTTGAGGCGGAGCAGGCCATCCTCGGCGTGCTGCGGTCCGCGCGACCCGACGACGCCGTGCTGGCCGAGGAGAGCGGACGCAGCGGCTCAGGCGGGAACGGGCGCGTCTGGCTTGTCGATCCGCTCTGCGGGACGCTGAACTTCGCCGTACACACCACGCTGGTCTCGGTCAACGTGGCCCTGCGGGTCGGCGCGCAGGTCGTGGTGGCGGCCGTCGTGGACCCGTTCGCGCAGGAGGTCTTCTGGACCGACGGCACCGACGCCCGGGTGCGGCGCGCCGGTGCCGACGAGCAACTCACGCCGTCAGCGGCCTCCGGGCTGGTGGACGTGAACCTCGATCCGCCATACCCGAACGAGCGGGTGTTCCGGGCCGCCCGGCTGTTGGCTGACGAACGGTTCATCGAGCGCTTCCGGCCCCGGGTCGTGTCGACCACGTTGGCGTTGGCCTGGGTTGCGGCCGGTCGGCGCGCCGCGTACGTCACGGATGGCCGACTGCACGACTGCGTGCACTTCGCGGCCGGCATCGCGCTCTGTGAGGCGGCCGGCTGCGTGGTGACCGGGCTCGACGGCCAACCCTGGCGCAGCGGCCTGGGCGGGCTCGTCGCGGCGGCCGATGCGGCCACGCACGCCGACCTGTTGGCGCTGATCGCGGAGCAGGGGGAGTCGGCGTAAGGCCGGCCCGGTCAGTCGAGGCAGAACTCGTTGCCCTCGGGATCGGTCAGCACGATGAAGCCGGCCTCAAGTGGCGGCGCGGGCTCGACCCGGCGCACCTGCGTGGCACCCAACGCGACCAGCCGATCACACTCGGCCTGTAGTGCTGCCATCCGTTCCGCTCCGGTCAGCCCGGGCGCGGCCCGCACGTCGAGGTGCACCCGGTTCTTGACGATCTTGTCCTCCGGCACCTGTTGGAAGAACAGCCGTGGGCCGTGCCCGTCCGGGTCCTCAATGGCCGACCTGGTGTTGCGCTGCTCCGCCGGTACGCCGATGTGGGCGAGGAAGTCGTCCCACGCGGCAAGCGGGTCGGCACCCTCGGGAAGGTCAACTCCGGGCGGGCCGGGATGTACGTAGCCCAGTACGTCCCGCCAGAACGTGGACAGCGCCGTCGGGTCGTGGGCGTCGAAGGTGACCTGGATCTGGCGGCTCATCGGGCAGCTCCAATCGGTGTACGTCAGGGCGACCAATGTGCCAGGCAGGACCGACATCTCGGTGCGCGACCGTGGTGTCCGGCGATGACGCTGGCGGCTCGAATTCGCCTGATCGATGTCAGAGCTGACTCGACGGCAGGCCCGCAAGCCTGGTGCTGCGGGTGCGGGCGGAGCCCTGCTGCCGCTGCCGTGGACCGCCGCGGCCCGAGCGGACTCGGTGGCACCGCCACAGGTGTTGGCCGCCGGTGACCTGGCGCTCTGGTACGACGAGGCCGCCGGCGTCGGTTGGGCTGATGTCGAGGCCGCCTTGGTAACGGCGTCGAAACCGAGTGTTCCCATCACCGGGCGAATCGCCGGTTCGCCGCCGTCCACCCGACGGCCGTGGTCGGGTGTGGACGGAATTCGGCCCTGGGGTTCTCGTCGCCCCTGGCTTGCCGTATTCTCTGGCGTCGATGAGCGCCGTCCGGTCGGTCCGCGCGACGCCCTGGTCGCACCTCGTGATCGCCGTCCTGGCCTGCGACGATTCGGCCAGATGGGGGAGCGTGGCGTTCGTTACGAGACCGTGACCGCAGTATTTCCAACAAGGTGTTGACCTAGGCATTGTGAGCGCTAACACTTGCCCCCAAGTGCGACCCGCGCAGCCGGTGCGACGGCGCGAGTTCCAGATTGGGGAAGCCAGTGAACAGAAGAGTCCTGGCCGCTCTCGGCAGCGCCGTCCTGGCGCTGAGCATGGCGGCCTGTAGCGGCGAGGGCGCCGGCAGTGGCGGAAACGACAGCGACCAGCCCGCCGATCTGACCATCGGCGTCTCGATGCCGACCCAGACCTCCGAGCGGTGGATCGCGGACGGCAACTCGGTCAAGGAGAAGCTCGAAGCCAAGGGCTACCAGGTCGACCTCCAGTACGCCGGCGACGACATCCCCACCCAGTCCCAGCAGGTCGACCAGATGATCACTCGGGGTGCCGACGTGCTCATCGTCGCGGCGATCGACGGCACGGCGCTGAGTGGGCAGTTGCAGGCGGCGGCCGACGCGAACATCCCGGTCATCGCCTACGACCGGCTCATCCGGGACAGCCCGAACGTCGACTTCTACGTCAGCTTCGACAACTACAAGGTAGGTGTCGCGCAGGCGACCGCACTGCTGGTCGGCCTCGGGGTGCAGACCAAGGACGGCGCGCGGGGCGAGGCGAAGGGCCCGTTCAACATCGAGCTGTTCGCCGGGTCGCTCGACGACAACAACGCCCACTTCTTCTTCGACGGGGCGATGGACACCCTCAAGCCGTTCATCGACGACGGCACCCTGAAGGTGACCTCCGGGCAGACCAACATCGAGCAGGTGGCGATCCTGCGATGGCAGCAGGAGGCCGCGCAGAAGCGGATGGAGGACCTGCTGACCTCCAGCTACAACAGCGGCACGAAGGTCGACGGCGTGCTGTCGCCGTACGACGGCCTGTCGCGGGGCATCATCACCGCCCTGCAGAACGCCGGCTACAAGGGGGCGGACTTCCCGGTGGTGACCGGCCAGGACGCCGAGATCGCCTCGGTGAAGTTGATCGACGACGGGGTGCAGAGCTCCACCATCTTCAAGGACACTCGGCTGCTGGCCGAGCAGGCCGTCATCGCCGCTGAGGCGTTCCTGACCGACAAGACGCCGGAGGCCAACGACACCGAGACGTACAACAACGGTGTCAAGGTCGTCCCGTCGTACCTGCTGCCGGTGCAGACGGTGTTCAAGGACGACATCAAGCCGGTCCTGATCGACTCGGGCTACTTCACCGCCGAGGAGGTCGCCGCCGGCCAGGCCGGCTGACGGCACCGCCGGGTTCGGCGGCGCAACCGCGGCCGAGCCCGGCACCACCCTCGACACCCCCGACGATCTGGAGGCTCAGGATGGTGAGCACGGACGACAACATCCTTGAGATGCGTCGCATCACCAAGACCTTCCCGGGCGTGGCCGCGCTCCAGGACGTCACCCTCGCCGTACGCCGTGGGGAGATCCACGCCATCTGCGGCGAGAACGGCGCCGGCAAGTCCACCCTGATGAAAGTGCTTTCCGGGGTCTACCCCTCCGGCAGCTACGACGGGGAGATCCTCCTCGACGGCGAACCGGTGCACTTCCGCAGCATCCGCGACAGCGAGCAGCGGGGCATCGTCATCATCCACCAGGAACTCGCCCTGGTGCCGTACCTGTCGATCGCCGAGAACATCTTCCTGGGCAACGAACAGCGCGGGCCCGGCGGGCTGATCGACTGGAACCGCACCAACGCCGAGGCGGCGAAACTGCTCGCCTCGGTGGGGCTGGCCGAGAACCCGATGACGCCGGTGGTGCAGCTCGGCGTGGGCAAGCAGCAACTGGTCGAGATCGCCAAGGCCATCTCCAAGAAGGTCCGGTTGCTCATCCTCGACGAGCCGACCGCCGCGCTCAACGACGTCGACTCGGCCCACCTGCTCGACCTGATGCGACGCCTGCGTGACGAGGGCATCACCTGCATCATGATCTCGCACAAACTGAACGAGATTACCGCCATCGCCGACTCCACCACGGTGCTGCGGGACGGGCGGACGGTGGAGCGGCTCGAGATGGCCTCCGGCGAGGTGACCCAGGAGCGGATCATCCGAGGGATGGTGGGCCGCGACATCGACAGCTTCTACCCCGACCGGGTCTCCACGCCGGGGGAGGAGGTGCTTCGCATCGAGGACTGGTCGGTGCGCCACCCGACCCAGGACCGCCTGGTCGTCGACGGCGCGAGCCTCGACGTGCGCGCCGGTGAGGTGGTCGGGATCGCCGGCCTGATGGGCGCCGGCCGTACCGAACTGGCGATGAGTGTCTTCGGGCGCTCGTACGGGCGTGACATCACCGGCCGGCTGTTCGTGCACGGCCGGGAAGTCAGGGCGCGCACCGTCGCGGAGGCCATCCGCAACGGCATCGCGTACGCGACGGAGGACCGCAAGCGGTTCGGCCTGAACCTCATCGAGGACATCCGGCGCAACATCTCGGCTGCCGGGCTGCGCCGGCTCGCCCGGCTGGGCTGGGTGAACGACAACGAGGAGATCAAGGTCGCCGAGTCCAGTCGGCGCGACATGAACATCAAGGCGCCGAGCGTGATGTCGGTGGTGGGCAAACTCTCCGGCGGCAACCAGCAGAAGGTCGTGCTGTCGAAGTGGCTGTTCACCGACCCGGAGGTGCTGATCCTGGACGAGCCGACCCGAGGCATCGACGTCGGGGCGAAGTTCGAGATCTACACGATCATCAACCGGTTGGTGGCCGACGGCAAGGCCGTCATCATGATCTCCTCCGAACTGCCGGAGTTGCTCGGCATGTGTGACCGCATCTACACGTTGTCGGCCGGACGCATCACGGGCGAGGTGCCGGTCGTCGAGGCGACCCAGGAAAAGCTCATGGAACTCATGGCGAAGGACAAGGAAAGCGTCGGATGACCAGCACCAAGCCCTCCTCGACCGATCGGAAGTCGGCCGAGAGCGCTTCCGCCGCCGCACTGCACGTCGGCACCAGCGACCCACGTACGCTGATCCTGAACAATCTGCGGCAGAGCGGCATCTTCGTCGCCCTCGTCGTCATCGTGGCCCTGTTCGCGTTCCTGACCGACGGTCTCTCGCTGAGCCCGGGCAACATCACCAACATTGTCCTTCAGTACTCGTACATCCTGGTGCTCGCCATCGGCATGGTCATCGTGATCATCGGCGGGCACATCGATCTCTCGGTCGGCTCGGTGGTGGCGTTGACCGGCGCGGTCTCCGCCGTGGTCGTGATCCGGCAGGGACAACCGTGGTGGGTCGGCGTGCTGGCCGCCCTCGCGGTGGGGATCGCGGTCGGCGCCTGGCACGGCTTCTGGGTGGCGTACGTCGGCATCCCGGCCTTCATCGTGACCCTCGCCGGCATGTTGCTGTTCCGCGGCCTCACCCTGCGGGTGCTGGACAACATCTCGCTGTCGCCGTTCCCGGCGGAGTACAACCGGATCGCGGCCGGATTCCTCAACGGACTCATCGGTGGTGACGGCTACGACGCCTTCACCCTGCTCATCGGCGGTATCGCGGTGGCCGGATACGTGGTGAGTGGCTTCCGCACCCGGGCGGCCCGCGTCCGTTACCAGCAGCCCGTCGAGTCCTTCGCGTTGTTCGTCGCCCGGCTGGCGTTGGTCGGTGCCGTGGTCATGTGGTTCGCCTGGCAGTTGGCCCACGCGCGTGGTCTGCCGATCGTGCTGATCATCCTGGCCGCGCTGGTGCTCGTCTACGGGCTGCTCACCCGGCGTACCGTCTTCGGTCGGCAGGTCTACGCGATCGGCGGCAACCTGTCCGCGGCGATGCTGTCGGGCGTCAAGGTCCGCACGGTGAACTTCTGGATCTTCGTGAACATGGGATTCCTGTCCGCGGTGGCCGGCATCATCTTCTCCTCGCGTTCCAACGGCGCCCAGCCCGCGGCGGGCAACATGTTCGAGCTCGACGCGATCGCCGCCGCGTTCATCGGCGGCGCGGCGGTCACCGGCGGCGTCGGTACGGTCGTCGGTGCGATGGTGGGCGGGCTCATCATGGCGGTGATGAGCAACGGGATGCAGCTGATGGGTGTGGACCAGTCGTTGCAGTCGGTGGTCAAGGGCCTCGTGCTGCTGGTCGCCGTGGCCTTCGACGTCTACAACAAGCGCCGCGCCGGCGCGAGCCGCTGAGCCGGACGTCAAGCGCAAGGCCCTGCGCTTGACGTCGGGTCACGGTGTGGAAACACTTCCTCGGGTCGGCTCCGCGTCGCGCGGTGCCGACCCCGGAGGTCGGATTGGTCCAGGAGGAGATTCGTCGGCGCAACGCCGGCACGCTGCTGCGGCACGTGCATCTCCACGGCCCGCTGTCCCGGGCCGAGCTGGGCGAACGGATGGGCCTGAACCGCAGCACCATCATGGCGCTGACCACCGAGCTGAGCCGGCTCGACCTCGTCGGCGAGGAGTCGCCGGTGGACACCGGCCGCGCCGGTCGCCCGTCGCTGGTGGTGCGACCGGCGTCCAAGAGCTGCTACGTCCTGGCCTTCGACGTCGCCGTGGACCGCGTGGTCGCCGCCCGGGTCGGGCTCGGCGGGAGGATCCTCGACCGGCGGGAAGCGGTGCGTCCGCGCGCCGGGCCGGACCTGCACGACGTGGTCGCGGTCCTCGCCCGGTTCGGCCGTCAGCTGCACCGGGCGGCACCGCCGGGCGCCCGTTGCGTCGGTGTGGGCGCGTCGTACTGCGGCATGATCCGCCCGGGCGACGGGATGGTGCGGTACGGGCCCGACCTGGGCTGGGTCGATCAGGCGTTCGGCGACGAACTCGGGCGTCGCCTCGGGATCGGCCTACCGGTGACGGTGGGCAACGAGGCCCACCTCGGCGCGCAGGCGGAGCAGCAGCGCGGCGCGGGTGTCGGTCTCGACGACCTCGTCTACCTGCACGGTGACGTCGGCGTCGGCGGCGGGATCATCGTGGGTGGGCGGCTGCTGGGCGGCGACAGTGGCTACGGCTGCGAGTTGGGGCACATGGTGGTCAACCCGTACGACGGCCGGCCCTGTGGCTGCGGCTCGTACGGTTGTCTGGAGGCGGAGGTCGGGGAGCGGGCGTTGCTCGACGCCGCCGGTCGGCCCGCCGAGCTGTTCGGGCGCGCCGCCGTCCGGTCGGTGGCCGACGACGCCGACCGTGGGGATCCGGCGGCGCGGGAGGCGTTGCGCCGCATCGGTGACTGGCTCGGCATCGGGGTGGCGAACCTGATCAACCTGTTCAATCCGGGCCTGGTGGTCTTCGGCGGGATGCTGTGCGACCTGTACCCTGGCGCCGCCGCGCAGGTGCGCGGGCGCATCGCACGTCACGTGCTGCCGGTGGCCCGGGAGACGGTCCGGCTGCGCATCGCGGCCCTCGGCGACGACGCCACCCTGGTCGGCGCGGCGGAACTCGGCTTCGCCCGGCTACTCGATGATCCGCTGGCGGTGCTGACCGCCTTGACGCCGGGCGCGGGCTGGCGTGTCGACGTCCGAGCCGGTGCCGGGTTTCCGCCGGCGGCAGGAAACCTGAGCAGGGCGGCCGGTGCCGACGACGCGGTCGGGGGCGGTGGCATGGGGTAGCCGATGAGCGGGTGGGCCTGCGACCATGCAGTCCGTTACGGAGCTGTTGCCGGGAGGTGTCTTGACGACATCGGATGTGAGCGTTAACACTGAGGTCCGTCATCGGCCGGAGGTGGAGATGAGCGGTGTGGCAGCGGGCGACAAGTACGTCGTCGGCGTCGACTACGGCACCCTGTCGGGGCGGGCCCTGGTGGTCCGGGTCCGCGACGGTGCCGAGCTGGGGACCGCGGTGCACGAGTACCGCAACGCGGTGATCAGCGCAGCGCTGCCGGATGGGGGTACGCCGCTGCCGCCGGACTGGGCGTTGCAGGACCCGGAGGACTACCGCGACGTGCTCCGCCACGCCGTCCCGGCGGCGGTGGCCGCCGCCGGGATCGACCCGGGCGACGTCGTCGGCATCGGCACCGACTTCACCGCCTGCACCGTGCTGCCGACGCTGGCCGACGGTACGCCGTTGTGCGAGGTGCCGGAGCTGCGGCAGCGTCCGCACTCCTGGGTGAAGCTCTGGAAGCACCACGCCGCCCAGCCGCACGCCGACCGGATCAACGCGTTGGCCCACGAACGTGGCGAGCCCTGGATCGGTCGCTACGGCGGCAAGATCTCCGCCGAGTGGCAGTTCGCCAAGGGCCTGCAGATCCTGGAGGAGGATCCGGAGGTCTACCACCGGGCCGAGCGGTTCATCGAGGCGGCGGACTGGATCATCTGGCAGTTGTGCGGTGTCGAGACCCGCAACGTCTGCACCGCCGGCTACAAGGGGATCCACCAGGACGGCAGCTACCCGTCGGCGGACTACCTCACCGCGCTCAACCCCGGTTTCGACGACTTCGTGGCCAAACTGGACGGCCCGCTGATGCCGCTTGCCGCCCGGGCCGGTGGACTCACCGCCCGTGCCGCGGCTTGGACGGGGTTGCCGGAGGGGATCGCCGTCGCGGTCGGCAACGTCGACGCGCACGTGACCGCGGCCGCCGCCCAGGCGCTCGATCCGGGCCGGCTGGTGGCGATCATGGGTACCTCAACCTGCCACGTGGTAAACGGCACCGATCTCGCCGAGGTGGCCGGCATGTGCGGGGTGGTCGACGGTGGCATCAGCTCCGGTGCGTGGGGCTACGAGGCCGGGCAGAGCGGTGTCGGCGACATCTTCGGCTGGTTCGTCAAGCATGCCGCCCCGGCCGGCGTGGACTCGCACGAGCGACTCACCGAGCTGGCCGCCGCGCAGCCCGTGGGCGCGCACGGCCTGGTCGCGCTGGACTGGTGGAACGGCAACCGGTCGCTGCTGGTCAACCACGACCTCAGCGGCCTGATCGTCGGACTGACCCTGGCCACCCGTCCGGAGGACGTCTACCGGGCCCTGCTGGAGGCGACGGCGTACGGCACCAGGATGATCATCGAGGCGTTCGTCGAGGCCGGTGTGCCGGTCGAGGACCTGGTGATCGCCGGTGGCCTCACCTCGAACGAGCTGCTGATGCAGATCTACGCCGACGTCACCAACCGGCCGTTGGGCATCATCGGTTCCGCGCAGGGGCCGGCGCTCGGCTCGGCGATCCACGCCGCCGTGGCCGCCGGTGCCCACCCCTCGATCCATCACGCGTCCCAGGCGATGGGGCGGATCTCGGCGGCGGTCTACCAGCCGGACCCGGACCGGGTACGCGCCTACGACGCCCTCTACGCCGAGTACCGGGCGCTGCACGACCACTTCGGTCGCGGGGCCAACGACGTGATGCTGCGCCTGCGGGCGATCCGCAACGCGGCCGTGGACTCGGCGACGTCGCCGCAGGAGGTCTTCGCGTGAACGTCGAAGTGAGCCGACAGATCAGCGAGTTGCGCGAGAGCGTGGCCCGGCTGCACGGCGAGCTGACCCGGTACGGTCTGGTCGCCTGGACGGCCGGCAACGTCTCCGCCCGGGTACCCGGCCACGAGCTGATGGTGATCAAGCCGAGCGGCGTCGACTACGACGACCTGTCGGCCGACAACATGGTGCTCTGCGACCTCGACGGCGTGCCCGTCGAGGGGGAACTCTCGCCGTCGAGCGACACCGCGGCGCACGCCTATGTCTACCGCGCCATTCCCGAGGTGGGCGGTGTCGTGCACACCCACAGCACGTACGCCACCGCCTGGGCGGCGCGGGGTGAGTCGATCCCGTGCCACCTGACCGCGCAGGCCGACGAGTTCGGCGGGGAGATCCCCGTGGGTCCGTTCGCCCTGATCGGCGGCGACGACATCGGCAAGGGGATCGTCAGCACCCTCACCGGGCACCGTTCGCCCGCGGTGCTGATGCGCAACCACGGCGTCTTCACCATCGGGCGCAACGCCCGGGCCGCGGTCAAGGCCGCGGTGATGTGTGAGGACGTCGCCCGAACCGCGCACCTGGCGCGCGCGCTCGGGCAACCGGTGCCGATGGCGCAGGCCGACATCGACGCCCTCTACGACCGCTACCAGAACGTCTACGGCCAACGTTCTTCGCCTCCGGCGAACTCCTGACCGCCCGATGATCCGGGTTGCCTGGCACCACCTGACGCACAGATTCCGCACCACCAGCGCTGGCTGCTCGTGCACCTCTGCGGCCCGCGTGGTCAACCGCACCCCACCCGAGGAGATCCGATGAGGAACATGCGAATGCCCATGGCGCGTCGGCGCGCCATCGCGGTCGTCGCCGCCGTGCTGCTCGCCGGCGGCGTGGCAGCCTGCGGCAACAGCGACACCGGCGGCGGCGACGGCGACGACGGCAAGCTCGTCCTGGGCTTCTCCCAGGTCGGCGCGGAGAGCGGCTGGCGTACGGCCAACACCAACTCCATCAAGGAGGCGGCGGCCGAAGCCGGCATCGAGCTGAAGTTCGACGACGCGCAGCAGAAGCAGGAAAACCAGATCAAGGCCATCCGCAACTACATCCAGCAGAAGGTCGACGTGATCGCCTTCTCGCCGGTGGTGGAGTCGGGCTGGGACACGGTGCTCAAGGAGGCCAAGGACGCCGGCATCCCGGTCATCCTGACCGACCGGGCGGTGGACTCCGCCGACAAGTCGCTCTACAAGACCTTCCTCGGCTCGGACTTCGTCAAGGAGGGCCGGCTCTCCGGTGAGTGGCTGGTGGAGAACAAGAAGGACGCGACCGGCGACGTGAACATCGTCGAGTTGCAGGGCACCACCGGCTCGGCCCCGGCCAACGACCGGAAGAAGGGCTTCGCCGAGGCGATCGCGGCCGACCCCAAGCTGAAGGTCATCGCTTCCCAGTCCGGCGACTTCACCCGTGCGGGCGGCAAGCAGGTGATGGAGCAGTTCCTGAAGGCTCACCCGAAGATCGACGTGCTCTTCGCGCACAACGACGACATGGGTCTGGGCGCGCTGGAGGCGATCACCGCAGCGGGCAAGGAGCCCGGCAAGGACATCACCATCATCACCATCGACGCGGTCAAGGACGGTATGCAGGCCCTGGCCGACGGCAAGTTCAACTTCATCGCGGAGTGCAGCCCGCTGCTCGGCCCACAGCTGATGGACCTCGCGAAGAAGGTGGACGCCGGCGAGGAGGTGCCGCCGCGGATCGAGACCGAGGAGACCACCTTCACCCAGGAGCAGGCCAAGGAGGCCCTGCCCAACCGCAAGTACTGATGACGCAGAGGGCCGCCGCACCGACGTGGCGGCCCCGCCGCGTCGCCCATTCCGACGGACTGGGCGTCCGGCCCGACGTCCCACGCCACGCCGCCCGGCCGGCCCGCTGGCCGGGCGGCGTGCCGGGACCACTGGCCCTTCCGCGCCGATAGAATTTAGAAGAGGATCGATGGGATGACGGATAGTCGTCCGGTCCTGACGATGACCGGGATCAGCAAGTCCTTTCCCGGGGTGCGCGCACTCCACAATGTCGACTTCCGGCTCCTTCCTGGCGAGGTGCACGCCCTGATGGGCGAGAACGGCGCCGGCAAGTCGACCCTGATCAAGGTGTTGACAGGCGTCTACGGCATCGACGAGGGCAGCGTCACCCTCGACGGCGAGCAGGTGGCCTTCAACGGACCGATGCAGGCCGCCGCGGCCGGGGTCAGCACGGTCTACCAGGAGGTCAACCTCTGTCCGAACCTGTCCGTGGCGGAGAACATCTTCATCGGCCGGGAGCCGCGCCGCTTCGGCGCCGTGCGCTGGGGCGAGGTGCGGCGGCGCGCCCGACAGCTGCTTGCCCGCCTGGACCTCGACATCGATGTCACCGCGCCGGTGGCGAGTTACTCGCTGGCCGTGCAGCAGATGGTCGCGATCGCCCGAGCGATCGACGTACAGGCCCGGGTGCTGATCCTCGACGAGCCGACCTCCAGTCTGGACGCAGGCGAGGTCGCGCAACTGTTCCGGATCATGCGGCAGTTGCGTGACGAGGGCATCGCCATCCTCTTCGTGACCCACTTCCTCGACCAGGTCTACGGCATCGCCGACCGGATCACCGTGTTGCGTAACGGCACGCTGGTGGGGGAGTACCCGATCGACGAGCTGCCGCAGCTGGCGCTGGTGGAGAAGATGATCGGCAAGGAGCTCGATGTCCTCGAACGGATCGACGAGCAGCCCCGGCCGGCGACGTCGGCGATCGAGAGCGGCGCTCCGTTCGTTGAGGTGTCGCAGCTCGGCCGCAGGGGCGCGGTCGCCCCGTTCAGCCTGACCATCCATGCCGGTGAGGTGGTCGGCCTGGCCGGGCTGCTCGGCTCCGGTCGTACCGAGGTGGCGCGGCTGTTGTTCGGTGCGGATCGGGCCGACCGTGGCGAGGTTCAGGTGAACGGCGCCCGGACGGGCCTGCGTAACCCGGTGCAGGCGATCGAGCAGGGCATCGGCTTCTGTTCGGAGAACCGTCGAGCGGAGGGGATCATCGGCGATCTGTCGGTCCGGGAGAACATGATCCTGGCCATGCAGGCCGCCCGGGGCTGGCTGCGCCCGATCCCACGTCGCCGTCAGGACGAACTGGTCGACCGGTACATCAAGGCGTTGAGCATCCGTCCGGCCAACCCGGACATGCCGGTGCGCAACCTCTCCGGCGGCAACCAGCAGAAGGTGCTGCTGGCCCGCTGGCTGATCACAGAGCCGCGACTGCTCATCCTCGACGAGCCGACCCGGGGCATCGACATCGGCGCGAAGGCCGAGATCCAGAGGCTGGTGGTGCAGCTCTCCGACGGGGGCATGGCGGTGCTGTTCATCTCCGCCGAGCTGGAGGAGGTACTGCGCCTGAGCCACAAGATCGCGGTGATGCGCGACCGGGAGCTGGTCGCCCAGTTGGACAACGACGACACGGTGGACGCCGACCGCGTCATGCAGACCATCGCCAGCGGAACCGAGCGTGAGGAGGCGAGCCGATGAGCGACGCCGGGAACCGCTTCCGTACGATGCTCGGCCACCGGCTGTTCTGGCCGGTCGCTGTGCTCGTGGTCATGTTGGCGGCCAACACCATCTACCGTCCGGGGTTCCTGGCCATCGAGGTCAACAACGGGCACCTGTACGGCACCCCGATCGACATCCTGCGGTTGAGCGCTCCGCTGATCCTGGTCGCGCTGGGGATGACCCTTGTCATCTCCACCGGCGGCATCGACCTGTCGGTCGGCTCGACCTGCGCGATCAGTGGCGCCATCGCCTGTCTCTACATCAGCCGGGCGCCCGACCAGGACAATCTGGTCACCGTGCTGACCGCGCTCGCGATGGCACTCGGGGTCGCGCTGGTGCTCGGTGCCTGGAACGGGGTCCTGGTCTCCGTCATCGGCATCCAACCGATCATCGCCACCCTGATCCTGATGGTGGCCGGCCGGGGTCTCGCACAGCTGATCGCCGAGGGCCAGATCATCACCATCAACTCCGGTCCGTACCGGGCGATCGGGCTGGGGCACCTGTTGACCCTGCCTCTGGCGATCTTCATCGCGTTGGCCGCGGCCCTGCTCGTCGCGGCGTTCACCCGCCGTACCGCGCTCGGCATGATCGTCGAGTCGGTGGGTGGCAACCGGGAGGCCAGCCGACTGGCGGGCATCCGGTCCGGTCGGGTGGTCTTCCTCGTCTACGTGGTGAGCGCCGTCTGCGCCGCGATCGCCGGGTTCATGATGACCGCCAACGTCTCAAGCGCCGACGGCAACAACACCGGCCTGTGGGTGGAGTTGGACGCGATCCTCGCGGTCGTGATCGGCGGTACCTCGCTCGCCGGTGGCCGGTTCTACCTCGGCGGCACCATCCTCGGCGCCCTGATCATCCAGACCCTCACCACCACGGTGTACGCCATGAACATCTCACCCCAGACGGCACTGCTGTTCAAGGCGGTCGTCGTCATTGCCGTCTGCCTCATCCAGGCGCCGGCCTTCCGGGCGAAGTTCCGCCGTCGACGGCCCGGGACACCGCCGCCGCCCCAGTCGTCTCCGCAGCGGCAGAAGGAGCAGGTGCCGGCATGAGTGAGCGTCAGCGAGCGAATCGTCAGTTCAGGGTGTTGGTGCCTCATGGCGGCACGGAGCGGAGCGGAGTGCCGGCATGAGTAGTCTCTCGATCTCCACCGGCCCGGGTTGGGCCAAGCTGCCTCGGCGGCACATGCCGGTGCTGGCGACGTTGGCGCTGCTGCTGGTGATGTACGGCATCGGTGTGTCCCAGTACCGGGCCTTCTCGAACATCCAGGTGGTCTTCAACGTCTTCATCGATAACGGTTTCCTGCTCGTCATCGCGGTCGGGATGACCTTCGTGATCCTCACCGGCGGTATCGACCTGTCGGTCGGCTCGGTGGCGGCGATGACCGCGATGGTCTCGGCCTGGTTGCTGCAATCCGGCCTGCCCGCGTTGCTGGTGCTGGTGATCGCTCTGCTGATCGGGCCGACGCTCGGGTTCCTGATGGGCTGCGCGATCCATTTCTTCGACATCCAGCCCTTCATCGTCACCCTGGCCGGGATGTTCTTCGCCCGTGGCATGTGCACGTTCATCAGCAACGCGTCGATTCCGATCACCGACGGGTTCTGGACCACGATGTCGCAGCACCGGATCGGCGATCCCCGGGGCAACTTCGTCTCGATCAGCGTGCTTGTCGCGTTCGCGGTGGTCCTGATCGCCGCGTACGTGCTGGCGTACACGCGACTGGGACGCAACGTCTACGCGATCGGCGGCAACCCGCAGTCGGCGCTGTTGATGGGGCTGCCGGTGGGCCGGACCCGGATCGCGGTCTACACCATCAGTGGCCTGTGCGCGGCGATCGGCGGGATCCTGCTGTCCTTCTACACGCTGTCCGGTGCCCCGTTGATCGCCATCGGGATGGAACTCGACGTGATCGCGGCCGTGGTCATCGGTGGCACGGTGCTCACCGGTGGCTCGGGGTACATCTTCGGCACGGTGCTCGGTGTGCTGGTACTCGGCGTGATCCAGACCTTGATCACCTTCGACGGCAGCCTCAACTCCTGGTGGACCAAGATCGTGATCGGAGGCCTGCTCTTCGCGTTCATCCTGCTCCAGCGCCTCATCGGCATCCGCTACAAGTGACCGCCCCTCTCGCGGAAGGCAACTCCCATGGCAACACACCCTGAACCCGAGGTCTGGTTCCTCACCGGAAGCCAGGCAATGTACGGCGAGGACACGCTCCGGCAGGTGGCCGACCAGTCCCGTCAGATCGCCGCTCTGCTCGACGAATCGCCGCACATTCCCGCCCGGGTGGTCTGGAAGCCGGTCCTGACCACCAGCGCCGACATCCTGCGGACCTGCCGGGATGCCGCGTCGCAGGGGGCGGTCGGGGTGATCGCCTGGATGCACACCTTCTCGCCAGCGAAGATGTGGATCTCGGGCCTGGACGCGTTGCAGACGCCGCTGCTGCATCTGCACACCCAGGCCAACGTCCTGCTGCCGTGGGACGAGATCGACATGGATTTCATGAACCTCAACCAGGCCGCGCACGGCGACCGGGAGTTCGGGTACATCCAGACCCGGCTCGGGGTGGCCCGCAAGACGGTCGCCGGGCACGTCTCCGATCCCCGCGTGGTCTCCCGGGTCGGTGCCTGGACCCGGGCGGCGATCGGCTGGTCGGCCATGCGTTCGCTGCGGCTGGCGCGATTCGGCGACAACATGCGCGACGTGGCCGTCACCGAGGGGGACAAGGTCGAGGCGGAGCTGCGCTTCGGCGTCTCGGTGAACACCTACGGGGTCAACGACCTGGTGCGGGTGGTCGACGAGGTGGCCGAGGCGCAGATCGACGACCTGGTCAAGGAGTACGACGACACCTTCCGGGTCGCCGCCGAGCTACGGCCCGGCGGTGAGCGGCACGATTCGCTGCGGTATGCCGCCCGGCTCGAACTGGGGCTGCGTACCTTCCTGGACGCCGGTGGCTTCCGCGCCTTCACCACCAACTTCGAGGACCTGGGCGGGCTGCGTCAACTGCCCGGCATCGCGGTGCAGCGACTCATGGCCGACGGCTACGGCTTCGGTGGTGAGGGGGACTGGAAAACCTCGGTGCTGGTGCACACCCTCAAGGCGATGGCCGTCGGCACCGAGGGTGGCACCTCGTTCATGGAGGACTACACCTACGACCTCACCCCGGGCGAGGAACTGGTGCTCGGTGCCCACATGCTCGAGGTGTGTCCCTCGATCGCCGGGGACGTACCGAACGTGGAGATCCATCCGCTGAGCATCGGCGGTCGCGAGGACCCGGTCCGGCTGGTCTTCGACGCCGCGCCGGGGCCGGCGGTGGTGCTCGGCCTGGCGGACATGGGCGAGCGTTTCCGGCTGGTGGCCAACGAGGTCGACGTGGTCTCCCCACCGCAACCACTGCGTCGGTTGCCGGTCGCCCGGGCGGTATGGCGGCCGCAACCGCACCTGCCCGGCTCCGCCGAAGCGTGGATCACCGCGGGTGCCCCCCACCACACCGTGCTGTCCCAGGCGCTGGGCGTGGAGGAGTTGCACGACCTCGCCGAGATGAGCCGTACCGAACTCGTCGTCATCGACGCCGACACCGATCCCCGGCGGTTCGCCGACGAGCTGCGCTGGAACCAGGCGTACTACCGGCTCGCGCGGGGGTTCTGACCGCCATCCGGTGCTGGCGTTGCCGACGGCCGGAGGGGCCGCGTACGCCATGCCAGCGACTGCCCGCGCCTGCGCGTGGCAGGGTCCCCGGCCGGTGCGCCACCCCGTCGGCCGGGGACCGCGAGCAGGTTGCTGCGAGCCGTACGGCGTCGTCGATGTTACGTCTTGACGAAGGCCGTGTTATCGCTCACAGTCATAACGAAGACGGACGATATCTGTGGGCGTCCGGGACGCGCCACATCGCTCCGAAGCTGGTGGTCACCTGACTTCTCCCTGGGCAGAGCGGCCATGTTAGCGATCACACTCTGCACCGGATTGGCGACGGCGTGGGCCGCAGAGGGACCGTCCTGTTCGTTCTGCTCACATCCCGAAGGAGAATCATGATTGCCAATGGTGAGGTCCCACGGACCGCGCCGGGCCGGCGCGGCTGGCTGTCGCGCGCGGCGGCCATCCTGGCGGCGATGGTGGTGGGCGGCTCGCTCGCCGCGGTGGCGCCATCGCCCGCGGCCGCGGCCACGGTGGACACCAACGCCTGGTACGTGCTGGTCAATCGAAACAGCGGTAAGGCGCTCGACGTCTACAACATGGCCACCAACGACGGAGCGCGGATCACCCAGTGGGCGCGCAACGACGGCGCGTGGCAGCAGTGGCAGTTCGTCGACTCCGGCGGCGGCTACTACCGGCTGCGCTCGCGGCACTCCGGCAAGGTGCTCGACGTCTACAACTTCTCCACGGCCAACGGTGCGTCGATCGTGCAGTGGAGCGACCACAACGGAACCAACCAGCAGTTCCGGCTGGCCGACTCGGCGGGTGGTCACGTCCGGCTGATCAACCGCAACTCCAACAAGGTGATGGAAGTGCAGAACGCCTCGACCGCCGACGGCGGCAACATCGTGCAGTACGACGACTGGGGCGGCGCCAACCAGCAGTGGCAACTGGTCCAGGTCGGCAACGGCGGCACCCCCACCGACCCGCCCCCCGGCGGCAGCTTCACCAACCCGGTCGTCTGGCAGGACTTCGCCGACGTCGAGGTCATCCGGGTCGGCGAGGTGTACTACATGACCGCCTCCACCATGCACTACTCGCCCGGCGCCCCGATCCTGCGCTCGTACGACCTGGTGAACTGGGAGTTCGCCGGGCACTCCGTACCCCGTCTGGACTTCGGCACCAAGTACGACCTGCCCGCCGGACAACAGGCGTACGTGGAGGGCATCTGGGCCTCCACGCTGAACTACCGGCCGAGCAACCAGACCTACTACTGGGCCGGATGCATCAACTTCGCCCAGACCCACATCTACACCGCGACGGCCGTCGACGGTACCTGGAGCCGGCACGCGACCCTGCCGCAGTGCTACTACGACGCCGGGATGCTGATCGACGACAACGACACCATGTACGTCGCGTACGGCAACGGCACCATCAGCGTGGCTCAGCTCTCCGCCGACGGGCGCAGCCAGGTCCGGGCCCAGCAGGTGTACCAGACCCCGTCGAGCATCGGCACCCTGGAGGGGGCGCGCTTCTACAAGCGCAACGGCGCGTACTACATCTGGCTGACCCGCCCGGCCAACGGCCAGTACGTGCTCAAGTCCACGAACGGTCCCTTCGGCCCGTACGAGCAGCGCCAGGTGCTGCTCGACATGCGGGGTCCGATCTCCGGCGGCGGGGTGCCCCACCAGGGCGGGCTGGTGCAGCTGCCGAATGGTTCCTGGTACTACATGGCCTTCACCGACGCGTACCCCGGTGGCCGGATGCCGACTCTCGCGCCGATCACCTGGACCGCTGACGGTTGGCCGCAGGTGCAGACGGTCAACGGCGCCTGGGGGGTCAACTACCCGAACCCGCTGCCCCTGCGCCCGGTCAAGCCGCTCACCGGCGTCGACACGTTCGCCGGCACCACCCTCGGCCCGCGGTACGAGTGGAACCACAACCCCGACAACAGCCGGTGGTCGGTGAACAACGGGCTGCGGTTGCAGACCGCGACCGTGACCAACGACCTCTACCGGGCACGGAACACGATCACCCACCGCATCCAGGGACCGACCTCGACCGGAACGGTCGAGATCGACTACTCGACGATGCGTGACGGTGATCGCACCGGCCTGGCCATGCTGCGCGACGTCTCCGCGTGGATCGGCGTACGGCGGGACAACGGCGCCACCCGGGTGGTCATGACCAACGGGCTGAACATGAACAGCGACTGGGACACCAGCAGCACCGGCAGCGAGATCGCCAGCGCCGCGGTCTCCGGTGGGCGGATCTGGCTGCGGGCAAACGCCGACATCCGGCCCGGTTCCGGTCGGCAGGCGCGTTTCTCCTACAGCACCGACGGGGTCACCTTCGTCCCGCTGGGCACCGCCCTGACGCTCAACAACAGCTGGAGGTTCTTCATGGGTTACCGGTTCGCCATCTTCAACTACGCCACCCAGGCGTTGGGCGGATCGGTGACGGTGCGCCGTTTCGAGTTGGCCACGCCATGAGATGACGGTTGACCGGTCCGGCACCGTACCGATGCCGGACCGTTCGACACCCACAGAGACCGGGCCTGTCGCCCACCCGCCGAGCGGGCGGCAGGCCCCTCCTCCGGTCCGGCGATTGCCGCCGCCGGCAGCCGGGGGACATGCGGGTGCCGGGTGGGAGACATCCCCACCCGGCGCCCGTTCGGCCCGCAGCTACCTGCAGCTCAGGCGGCGCGGGACCGCTGCATGCTGGACGCGGAGCCGCACGTGCGCTGCTCCAGGGCGGCACCGGGAGCGGTGGATCCGCCGGTCACGTTCAGACACTTGTTGCTGTTGAGGTTGACCAGCTGGTGGTAGCCGTCAGCGGTCGATCGCCAGCTGACGACCTGGTTCAGGCCGTCGTGGCAGGTGCACCGGATGATCTGCGCCCCGTCGGCCGTGGAGACGTCGCGCACGTCGACGCATTTGCCGCTGTGCGGCGTACGCGGACGGCCCGGCGGCCACCGGGGCGGCTGCTGGCGCTAGACTGTGCGTGATCTAGCGCTCTCCACCCGGGACGGCACGGGCCGGCGTGGGCACCGCGCGAGGGGATCTTTGTACCTGAGCCGTTCCAGTCATCGCCGACGGGCTGCGGCGAGCGACTGGATTGCGGGGAGTGTGAGATGGCCGTACGCGATCCTGCGATGACGGACGTGGCCCGCCTCGCCGGTGTTTCCCATCAAACGGTCTCGCGGGTGCTCAACGGGCACCCGAACGTACGCGAACAGACCCGACTGCGCGTCCAGGCGGCCATCGCCGAACTCGGCTACCGACCGAACCGGGCGGCTCGCGCGCTGGTCACCGGCCGGTCGCAGGTGATCGGGGTGGTCGCGCAGAACACCACCCTCTACGGTCCGGCCTCGCTGTTGGCCGCGCTGGAGCAAGCGGCCGCCGAGTCCGGTTTCGCAGTGAGTGTCGGTAGCGTGCGTGACCTCGATCATCGATCCATTTCGGCGGTGGTGGAGCGGCACCTGGCCCACCGGGTCGCCGGCATCGTGGTGATCGCGCCGGTGGAGTCGGCCGGCGAGGCGCTGGAGCGCCTGCCCAAGGACGTGCCGCTGGTGACCGTGGACGGGGATCCGCACCGGCCGATGCCGCTGGTGACGGTGGACCAGGCGGCCGGTGCCCGGGCCGCCACCCAGCACCTGCTCGACGCCGGCCATCGTACGGTCTGGCACGTTTCCGGTCCGTCGGACTGGTTCGACAGTGCCGGCCGGATCGAGGGCTGGCGGGCGGCGCTGACCTCGGCCGGCGCGGAGATCCCGCCGCTGGTACCGGCGGACTGGTCTGCGGCGGCCGGCTACCGGTGCGGGCAGATGCTGGCCCGGATGCCCGACGTCACCGCGGTCTTCACCGCCAACGACCACCTGGCCCTCGGGGTGCTGCGTGCCCTGCACGAGCACGGCCGCCGGGTGCCGGACGACATCAGCGTTGTCGGCTTCGACGACGTACCGGAGGCCGCCTACTTCATTCCGCCGCTGACCACCGTGCGACCGGATTTCGGCGCGGTGGCCCGGGCGAGCCTGGAGATGCTGCTCACCCAGATCGAGTCGGTCAGCGGTGGTGCCCTGCGCCGGACCATCGCCCCGACCCTGGTGGCCCGCCGCAGCGTCGCCCCACCCCCCGCCCCCCGCCCCTGACCCACCCCGAACCCCTCGGGGGGTGATCAAGAAGTTTGGTGCCTCCGGTTCTGGATTTCATCGACGTGCCCTTCCGCGCGGACAGACAGCGCGCGGCGTCTCGCGGATGCCGACCCGGACAAGCCGCCAGGCGGGTCGGCGCGATGGCTGCCTCGGCCCGGTGGTCGGTGACCTGGAACAGGAGCGTGCCCGTGGCTCCCTGCCCCTAGCATGTTATCGATAACATGCTCAAGCTATGGCGGTGGATGCGATAACGGGCGAGGCCGCCGGGCACGACCCCGCGGTAGGTCGTGCCCGGCGGCCTCGGTGACAGCGGTCAGGCTCAGATGAAGCGCCAACGGTGGTCGCCCGCGCCGCTGTCGTCCCAAATCACGATCTGGGCACCCTGGCTGGACGAGGCGCCGGTGACGCCGAGGACCCGCCCGCTGTTGGCGGACTGGATCCGGAAGTAGCCGTTCGCGGCGTACCGCAGCCGCCATCGGTTGCTGGCCGCACCGTTGTCGGCCCACTGCACCACGCGGGCGCCGTTGCTGCTGCTGCCATTCTCCACGCCGAGCACCTTGCCGCTGTGGGAGTTGCGCAGCCGCAGGTAGCCGCCGCTGTCCACGATCGCGGTCCAGAGGTGGTCGGCGGTGCCGGTGTCGCCCCACTGGATCACCAGGCCACCGTCGGCGGTGGACATGTCCTGCACGCCCAACACGAGACCGGTGGCCAGGTTCTGGATCCGGCGAGCGCCGTTGGGCACGAACCGCCACTGGTTGTCCGGCGTGCCGTTGTCCGGATCCTGGACGACCCGGGCGCCCTGCGCGGTGGAACCGTTGAGGGTGGCGAGCAGCTTGCCGGTGTGCCCGTTACGAATCTTGTGTGACCCGTCGCCGACGTCCACGATCGTCCACCGGTGATCGGCCGTGCCGGTGTCGGACCATTGCAGGACCTGTGCGTTGTCGGCGCTCGACATGTTCTGCACGCCGAGCACCTTGGCGCTGTTGGCGTTGCGGAACTTGACCGCGTTGCCGTCGACGACCAGCTGCCAGTCGTGGTCGGCGGTGCCGTTGTCGTCCCACTGCAACGCGGGCGCCCCGTCGACGGTGGACATGTTCTCGATGCCGAGCACCAGGCCGCTCGCGGCGTTGGCCAGTCGGAACGTCGCCGTCCCGGTGTCCGGGGACTGGCCGCTGGCGTTCCAGTAGACGGTGTAGTTGTGCCCGTGCGCGTCGTAGAACGGGATCAGGTTGACCGTGGCGCCGTTGGCGGTGGCGGTGAAGGCCAGTGCCGAGGTGCTGGTCCGGTTGACCGAGGTGGTGGCCAGGGCGGGCAGAGCGGAGAGCGCGGTGTTGCCGTAGTTGCCGGAGAGCACCGCCGGCCCGTAGGTCAGTGCCACCACGTTCGGATCGTCGTTGGCCGGCTGCACGATCACGCGCATCGGTAGCCGTACCGTCACCGTGTCGCCGGAGGTCCAGGATCGGGTGAGGGTGGCGTACGTGCCCGGGGTGGTGGTGATGTTCTGTGCTGCGCCGTTGACGCTGATCGTCGCGCCCTGCGTCCAGGCCGGGATGCGGATCCGCATCGTCCACGACCCGCTGACGTCGCCGGTCACGGTGAGGGTCGTGGTGTCGCTGACCGGGTAGGTGGTGCTCTGGGCGACCGTGATGCCGCGCTGCGACCAGGTCAGCACCGAGGGCATGAACAGGTTCACCGTGAGCGTGGTGTCGTTGTGGAAGTAGATCGAGTTCATCAGGGTGGTGTTCGTTTCCAGCTGCGAGCCCTGGCAGCACCAGAAGGAGTTGTAGTCGGTGCTCCAGGTGCCGCCGCCCCACGCCGGTCCGACGCCTCGCCGCCCGCCGGGGTTCAACGGGGTGAAGTACGTGATGTGGCCGTGGTTGTCGGCCGGGTTCTGCGCCCCGATCAGATGGTTGAGCAGTGCCCGCTCGTAGAAGTCGAAGTACGCGACCCGGTTCGGGTCCAGCAGCCACAGCTCCCGGGTCAGCTTGAGCATGTTGTACGTGTTGCACGCCTCGCAGGTGTCGTTGCGCAGGTAGCCGGCGATGGCATTGGGCGCCCGGAAGTGTTCGGCCTGGCTGTTGCCGCCGATGACGTAGGTGTGCGCGTTGACCGTCATGTTCCACGCGTTGCTGGCGATATCCCGGTACCGGGTGGTGCCGGTGGCCTTGAACTCGCGGGCCGCGCCGATCCACTTCGGTACCTGGGTGTTGGCGTGCAGCCCGTTGAGCTGGTCGGAGTTGGCCGCGAGCGGGTTGAACACGGCGTTGTGGTCGAACCGCTGGGCGGTGGTCAGCCAACGGGCGTCGCCGGTCTGCTGGTACAGGTCGGTCAGCACGGCGTTCATCCCGCCGAACTCGGTGCCCAGCATGGCCTGCATCTGCGCCGAACTCAGTCGGCTGGTGCGCCAGTCCACCCAGCCGGCGAACGCCAGCAGGACGTCGCGGGCCTGGTTGTTGCCGATGTGCCGCCACACGTCGAGCAGCCCGGCCAGGGTCTTGTGGATGGCGTAGTACGGCACGTTGCCGTTGTTGAGCGTGCGGTTCTCCACCGCGGTGAAGTCGGACTCGGGGAAGCCGCTGAGGTAGCCGGTGTTGAAGCCTGCGGCACCGTTGTTGGCCTGGCACTTGGCCAACTCGGCCACCATGTGGTTGGCCTTGTCCCGACAGGTGGTGTCGCCGAGCACGGCCCACAGGTACGACCAGGCGCTCAGGAAGTGGCCCTGGGAGTGGGTGCGGAACGGGAAGTTGGGTGCCTCCCAGCCGCCGAGAGCCGCGGCGCCGGCGGTGGACAGCCGGTGGTTGGCGCGGAAGTTGTAGAGCAGCCGGTTGACGTCGACGAAGCGCAGATAGTTGACCGTGCGGTTCTGGTTGTCCAGCCAGCGGCTGGCGGTCAACCGCACCTGGCCCGGCTCGAATGCGTACGCGGCGACGCCGAGGTCGGGTCGCGCCGGGGGTAGCGCCGCACTGGCGGTGCCGTTGGCCAGTGCGGGGCCGACGGCGGCGGCGACGGCGGCCGCGCCGGCGGCCCGGAGCACGTGTCGACGGTTGAGGGACGGGTAGGGCATCACGACCTCCGTGGTGGCATGGGGGAGTGCCGCCCGACCTGTTGGTGGTGGCCGACCGGGGCGGCGAGTAGCGGTGCGATGAGGTCGATGCGCGGCGCGCGGCGCGCAACGACCGGACCCGGCGCGCTTGCTGCGGTGGCGGCTGCGCCAAGCCCATCGATGTTATCGTTAACATACGCGATTCTGTATGGCTACCGCAAGACGTCGACAAGTGGGCTGCGGGCGACCGGGATTGGCCCTCGATCCGGTCGAGGCCGTCGGGTTCCTCCTGCCGGTTGGCGCGCTCCTGGTGCCCCTGCTGGCCCCGCAACGGGACTGGTCTGCGTCGGCGACCGGCGCGGTCGTCGCGGCGATGGCACTGGGCGCCGCCGCCGTCGCGCTGCGGGTCCTGCTACGGCTGGTGGCCCTGGCCGGGCGGACTTTGCGCCGTTCGTCGCACCCGGAGTGCCCCGGCGACTGTTGACCCCGCAATAGCTGACTAAAGTCAGCAATCGTGGATCGTGTACTTGTGGACGTGGTGCGGCGCTTCAACCGCACAGTGACCCAGCGCGTCGGCGCGCTTGACGACAGCTATCTCGCTCGGGACCGGCCCCTGGCGCAGTCGCGGCTGCTCTGGGAGGTCGGCCCCGACGGTGCCGAGGTCGCGGCCCTGCGGACCCGGCTGGATCTCGACGCCGGCTACCTCAGCCGGTTGCTACGGACGCTGGAGGGCGCGGGCCTCGTCGTGGTGGGGCCAGCTGAGGGGGATGGTCGGGTGCGGGCCGTTCGCCTCACCGACGCCGGGCGCGCCGAGTGGCACCTGCTGGACGGCAGGTCCGACGAGCTGGCCTGGTCGGTCCTCGCGCCGCTCAGCGACGGCCAACGCACCCGGCTCACCTGCGCCATGGCCGAGGTCGAGCGCCTGTTGATGGCGTCGCTGGTCACCATCGAACCCTGCCATCCCGGCGAGCCGCGGGCCCGCGCCTGCCTGCGGGCGTACGCGCGGGAACTCGCTACCCGGTTCGACGCCGGCTTCGAGCTGGGTCAGGGCGGCACCGACGAGCAGGAGTACGTGCCTCCGGACGGGCTGTTCCTGATCGCCACCATCTCGACCGAGGCGGTGGGCTGCGGTGGGCTACGGCTGTCCCCGGGTGAGCCCGCCGAGATCAAGCGCCTCTGGGTGTCGGCCTCGGTGCGCGGGCTCGGCGTCGGGCGTCGCCTGCTTGGTGAGCTGGAGCGGCATGCCGTGGCGGCCGGCGCCGCCAGCATCCGCCTCGACACGAACCGCACCCTGACCGAGGCGATGCGGCTCTACCGCGCCCAGGGCTACCAGGAGATCCCGCGCTACAACGACAACCCGTACGCCCACCACTGGTTCGCCAAGCCGCTGCGCTGAGACGCGCGCTGGCACGCACCCGCTCAAGTTCGGCGGTCCGTAACCGCGGTTCACCATCCGCGAGCACGCGGCACTGCTCGCCAGCCATCCGACCCGGGGCGGGTGCTTGCCGGCAAGAAATGAATGATGGTTCAATCCTTTGGTGGTCTACCGGAGCACGGAGCGGGTGCAGGCGCGGCTGACCGCTTCGCGGGAACGCATCGTGGCCGCCGCGACCGGCATCCTGGCCGAACACGGTTATTCCGGCTGCTCGGTCGCCGCCGTCGCCGCGCGGGCCGGGCTGGCGACCGGCAGCGTGTACCGCCACTTTCCGGCCAAGGCCGACCTCTTCGCCGAGGTGTTCCGCACCGCCAGCCAGCGCGAGATCGACGCCGTCACCCGGGCCGCCGCGGCCGAGCGTACGGCCGCGGCGCGGGTCCGCGCGGTCATCGAGACCTTCGCCGGCCGGGCCCTACGGTCGCCACGGCTGGCGTACGCCCTGCTCGCCGAGCCGGTCGACCCGGCGGTGGAGGAGCAGCGGCTGGCGTTCCGGCGCGCCCACGCGGCGCTGCTGGCCGGCTACATCGCCGACGGCGTGGCCGGCGGTGAACTGCCGGCGCAGAATCCCGAACTGACCTCCACCGCCGTGGTCGGCGCGCTGGCCGAGGCGATGGTGGGCCCGCTGGCCGCCGGTGTCGCCGGCCCGGACACCATCGGCGGCCTGATCACCTTCATCCACCGCGCGTTGGGAGTCCCGTCGTGAGCACACACGAGGTGTTCAACCAGGTGCCGCCGCTGGTCGGCCACGACACGGCGGACGAGCCCGCCCTGCTCGACGCGCTGGCTCGGGAGGAGGCCGCCTGGGCCACGGCTGAAGTACACGAACTCGGCCGGCTGGCCGGCACCGAGCAGGCGATCGAGCACGGCCGGCTGGCCAACGAACATCCGCCGGTGCTGCGTACCCACGACCGCTATGGGAACCGCGTCGACGAGGTGGAGTTCCACCCCTCCTGGCACGAGTTGATGCGTACCGCCGTGGCGCACGGCCTGCACGCCGCGCCCTGGGGCGACGAGCGGCCCGGCGCGCACGTGGCCCGGGCCGCGAAGTTCCACGTCTGGCGGCCCGACGCCGGGCACGGCTGCCCGATCTCGATGACGTACGCGGCGGTGCCCGCGTTGCGGCACGCTCCCGACCTGGCCGCCCGCTACGAACCGCTGCTCACCGCCCGCGGTTACGACTTCGGGCTGCGGGCACCGCAGGGCAAGCAGGGGCTGCTGGCGGGCATGTCGATGACCGAGAAGCAGGGCGGGTCGGACGTGCGGGCGAACACCACCACGGCACGTCCGACGGCCGAGGGCAGCTACCGGCTGGTCGGGCACAAGTGGTTCACCTCGGCACCGATGTGCGACCTCTTCCTCACCCTCGCCCAGGCGCCGGGCGGGCTCACCTGCTTCCTGGTCCCGCGGGTGCTTCCCGACGGCACCCGGAACCCGATGCGGCTGATGCGGCTGAAGGACAAGCTGGGCAACCGCTCGAACGCCTCCGCCGAGGTGGAGTACGACGAGGCGGTGGCCTGGCGGGTCGGCGACGAGGGCCGGGGCGTGCGCACCATCATCGACATGGTCAACCTGACCCGGCTGGACTGCGTGATCGGTGCGGCGTCCGGCATGCGGCACGGTGTCGTCACCGCCGCCCATCACGCCGCCCACCGCCGGGCCTTCGGCCGCTACCTCGTGGACCAGCCCCTGATGCGCAACGTCCTGGCCGACCTGGCGGTGGAGTCCGAGGCCGCCACCGTGCTGATGATGCGCCTCGCCGGGGCGACCGACCGGTCCGCGCGGGGCGACGCGGCCGAGACGGCGTTCAAGCGGATCGCCCTCGCGGTGGGCAAGTACTGGGTGTGCAAGCGGTGGCCCGGACACGCCGCGGAGGCCCTGGAGTGTCTGGGCGGCAACGGCTATGTGGAGGAGTCCGGGATGCCGCGGCTGTTCCGCGAGTCGCCGCTCAACTCCATCTGGGAGGGCTCCGGGAACGTCGCCGCGCTGGACGTGCTGCGGGCGCTGACCGGCCAGCCCGAGGTGATGGCGGCGTTCCAGTCGGAGGTGGACGCCGCCACGGGCGCCGACGCCCGGCTCGACGCCGCGGTCCGCCAGGTCCGGGCCGCCCTGGCCGATCCGGCCGATCTGGAGGTACGCGCCCGTCGGGTGGTCGAACAGTTGGCGCTGGTGTTGCAGGGGGCGCTGTTGGTGCGCCACGGTCACCCGGCGGTGGCCGACGCGTTCTGCGCTTCCCGGCTCGGCGGTGACTGGGGGCATGCGTACGGCACATTGCCGGCCGGCGTCGATTTCGCCGCGATCATCGACCGGGCCACCCCGAAGGTGGGCTGACCGGTCCGGCGCCGCCGCGGTGGGCGGCGACGCCGGAGCCGAGGATCAGCAGTAGAGGTTCGCTCCGGCGGGCACCCCGAGGATGCCCACGAACTGCTGGTACCGGGTGACCCGACTCTGCACCTGGGCGGGGTTGCCGCCGTTGCACTCGATCGAGCCGTTGATGCTGCGGATGGTCTGCCCGAAGCCGGCCCCGGTGACCATCGCGGTGTGCGCGGTCATCGTGCCGGGCCCGTTCTGCGTCATCCAGTACCAGATGGCGGTCTTCCAGGCCACGGCGGCGTCGTTCTGCACCAGCCACGGGTTGGTCAGCAGCGGCAGCCCGAGGGCGTTGCCCGCCGCGTTGTAGTTGAAGTTCCAGCTCAGCTGGATCGGCCCCCGACCGTAGTACGCGGCCTGGCCGGCCGGGCAGCCGTACGGCTGGCCGCTGTCGCAGTAGTGCGGGTAGTTGGCGGTGTTCTGCTCCACGATGTGCACCAGGCCGCCGGTCTCGTGGTACACGTTCGCCAGGAAGGCCGCCGCCTCCTGGCGCTGCACCGTGGCACCGCCGGTACGCGCGAACGCGGAGTAGGCGCTGAGCGCGTTGATCAGGCCGGAGTACGTGTAGAAGGGGTTTCGGCCCGGGAACATCTGGTTGAACTGGGCCTCGCTGACCACGAAGGCGCCCGGGTTGGTCGGCGGCGGGCTGCTGGTGGGCGGCGTACCCGAGCAGGTGTACGGGTCCCAGTACCAGGTGCTGATGATCGGGTCGTAGCCGGGATTGTCGTGCTCGGCGATGTAGTACTGGCCGTTGGTGTACCGCACGATGCTGCCGGCCGGGTACCAGGTGCCGGCGGTCCAGTTCGGATGGTTGCAGGTGCCGCCCGTGGGCGGCGGGGTGCTGCCGCCGCAGGCGCCGAGGTCCTGCCAGACACCGGTGGTGCCGGGCGGCGCCTCGTTCTGGGTCCACCACTTCGCCTGGTAGTTGCGGCCGTTGTGGGACACCTGCATGCCTGAGGTGTAGACCGCGGTGGACCGCCACCCGGCGGCACAGGCTGCGGCGGAGGCGGCGGTCGACGGGATGACCGCCAGCAGCGCGCCGGTGAGCGTCAGTGCCGCGAACGCGGCCAGGGCGCGCCATCTCGACATGCGATCACTCCTTTCCGAAGGGAGGGGACGTCGAAGGGCGGAACGCTCATCGACGGACATGATGGTAACACCAACTGTTCATAAACCTTACTAATAATTCCGAGCAGTGAACCGGGCGTTGAGCCGGGCCGGTTGCTGTGGGATTCTTGGACGCCGATGCGTTGTCGCGCGTGTGAATGGCCGTCACCCGATGGGCAGCCGGAGCCACCACTGGTTCCGGGGGGACGACGGCCGAAGAGGGGATTCGTCTCTGTTTCGCGGGTCCCGAGCCCGGCACGTCGGGCTCGGGGCCGGCGGACCTCCGCGTGACCAACGAAGGAAGATCATGAAGATCTCGGACAGGCACGGCGTTCGACCCCTGGCCAAACCCAGGCGATCAGCCCGACGCGGGCATGCCCTTGTCGTGCTGGGTCTGCTGCTCGGCAGCGCCGCACTCGTCGGCATCGACCAGCCCAGCGCCGTCGCGGCGACCGCGCCGGTGGAAGTGACAGTGAACGCGCGGGCCGGGCTGGCCACCGTGCCCGGCACCGCTCTCGGCGTCAACCACGCCATCTGGGACTCGCAGCTCGGCACCACCGAGACCTCGGACCTGCTGCGGGCGGCCGGTGTGCAGATGATGCGCTATCCCGGTGGCTCCTACGCCGACATCTACCACTGGCGGGACCACACCGCCCCCGGCGGCTACGTCGCCCCCGGCACCGACTTCGACACCTTCATGGCCGGCGTGCGGCGGGCCGGCGCCCAGCCGATGATCATCGCCAACTACGGCACCGGCACCCCGGAGGAAGCGGCCGAGTGGGTCCGGTACGCCAACGTGACCAAGGGCTACGACGCCCGGTACTGGACGGTCGGCAACGAGAACTACGGCAACGGGCACTACGGGTCGGCGTGGGAGGCCGACCACCACCCCGACAAGAGCGCCACCTACTACGCGAACCTGGTGGTCGAGTACGCGGACGCGATGAAGGCCGTGGACCCGAGCATCAAGGTCGGCGCGGTGCTCACCATGCCGGCGAACTGGCCGGACGGCCTGACCGCGGGCGACGACCCGGGCCCGTGGAACCAGACCGTGCTGGACATCGCCGGCCAGAAGATCGACTTCGTCGACGTGCACTGGTACCCGGGCGGCAGCGCCGCCGAGTCGCTGTCCCGGACCAGCCACATCACCGACGCGGTTCACCTGCTCCGGGAGCAGATCACCAGGTATGCCGGCCCGGATGCCGGTCGCATCGGCATCAGCCTCACCGAGGTGAACGTCACCTCCCAGGGGATGACCAGCCAGCCGGCCGCGCTGTTCCTCGCCGACGCGTACAGCGGGCTGCTGGCCAACGGTGTGTTCACCGTCCACTGGTGGAACGTGCGCAACGGCATCGGGCAGGTGTCGACCGTGGCCGGGCAGACCGACTACGGCGACTTCGGCATGCTCTCCAGCGGCACCTGTACCTCGGACGGATCGGTCTGCGAGCCGCCGTTGAACACGCCCTTCGCCGCGTACCACGGGCTGTCCATGATGAGCCGCTTCGCCCGCACCGGCGACCAGTTCATCCGGGCGGCCAGCGACGAGCCGCTGGTCGCCGCGCACGCGGTGCGCCGGGCCAACGGCGAGGTCGCGGTGCTGCTGGTGAACCGGGATCCGGACAACGCCCACGAGGTCGCCATCGACTATGCCGGCTTCGCCCCGTCGGGCGGGGTGCCGACGGCGCACACCCACACCAACGGCGCCACCGCCATCACCACCAGCCGGTCCGGCAGCGCGACGAGTCGGACGCTGCCGCCGTACTCGCTGACCACGCTCGTGGTGGAGTCAGCTGCCCCGGCCACCGGGCGCCCCGGCGCACCCGGGCAGCCGACGGCCACCGACGTCACCGACCGGACCGCGACGATCTCCTGGCCGGCGGCGACCCGGGGCGCGAGCCCGATCGCCAAGTACGAGGTGTACCGGCAGCACGGCGCGGTCAGTGAGCAGTTCGGCGAGACCTCGGGCACCTCGCTGACCGTCGACAACCTCGTCCCCGGGCGCAGGTACACGGTCAACGTGCTGACCCGGGACACCGCGGGCCGGGTCTCGTGGGCGTCGCCGCCGCTGACCTTCACCACCGGTGGCCCGGCCAGCAGCAGTTGCGGCATCCGCTTCACCCGCACCACGGACTGGGGCAACGGCTACGTGGCGAACGTCGACATCGTCAACAACGCCGACACCGACATCGACGGCTGGACGCTTACCTGGGCCTGGCCGACGACGTGGCAGCGGGTGGGCAGCGGTTGGAGTGCGAACTGGGAGCAGGTCGACACCGCCGTCCGGGCCACCAGCACCGACGACAACCGCCGGATACCCGCCGGAGGTGGCACGAGTGCCGGCTTCGTCGGAGAGTACAGCGGGCCGAACGTCACACCTACCGCCTTCCGGCTCAACGGCACCCTCTGCAACGTCCTGTGAGGCCACCGGCGTCGTCGGTGGCGGCAGTGCGCCCCACCGACGACGCCGGGACTGGTGATTTTGCCGATGCGGGGCTGGTGGGGCGCCCCAAAGACTGATCGCAGTCGATACCACTCCAACCCAAGGGAGTATCCGACGTGCGATCTACCACCACCACCCGTCCCCGTTCCCTCTCAATGCTGGCCCGGCTGGCGATGGCCGCCGTCGTGGCCACCGGTGGCGTCGTCGCCGCCTCGTCCCCGGTCCAGGCCGCCAACCCGTACGAGCGGGGTCCGGCGCCGACAAACGCGATCCTGGAGGCCAGCCGCGGCCCCTTCGCCACCTCGTCGACGAGCGTCTCCTCGCTTGTCGGCGGCTTCGGCGGCGGCGTCATCTACTACCCGACCACCACCACTGCGGGCACCTTTGGCGCGGTGGCCATCTCGCCTGGCTACACCGCCTCCTGGTCGAGCCTGGACTGGCTGGGCCCGCGGATCGCCTCGCACGGTTTCGTGGTCATCGGCATCGACACCATCAGCCGGTTCGATCAACCGGCCAGTCGGGGTCGGCAGCTGCTGGCCGCGCTGGACTACCTGACCGAGCGTAGTTCGGTGCGCGGCCGGATCGACGCCGGCCGGCTGGCCGTGGCCGGACACTCGATGGGTGGCGGCGGCAGCCTGGAGGCCGCGGCGAGCCGGCCGTCGTTGCAGGCCGCGGTGCCGCTGGCGCCGTGGAACCTGGACAAGAACTGGTCGAACCTGCGGGTGCCGACGCTGATCGTCGGCGGCGAGTACGACACCGTGGCCTCGGTCTCGTCGCACTCCGAGCCGTTCTACAACAGCATCCCGGCGTCGGCCGAGAAGGCGTACCTCGAACTGAACGGCGAGGGTCACTTCTTTCCCAACACGGTGAACACTCCCACCGCCAAGCAGATGGTGGCCTGGCTGAAGCGGTTCGTCGACGACGACACCCGGTACGAGCAGTTCCTCTGCCCGGGGCCGAGCGGTCTGGCGATCGAGGAGTACCGCGACACCTGCCCGCACTGAGGTTGGCCCGGGGCGGTCGCGTCGCGTCCGCCCCGGCCGTCCGGCCGCCGGTCTTCCGTCCCCTGGACCGGCGGCCTTATATTGCATTAGCAGTGCAATAATATTGGAGGTGGCGGGTGTCCGACCACACGGCCGACGGGCTGCGCGGGCTGGTCGCCGCGTTCCTGCGGACGCACGACCCGAGCGGTGACCGCACCGGCTTCCTGCGCGCCCGCTTCGACGCCGGACTGGCCTGGGTGCACCACCCGCCCGGTCGCGGTGGCCTGG
Organism: Verrucosispora sp. WMMD573; assembly: GCF_027497175.1. NCBI lineage: Bacteria > Bacillati > Actinomycetota > Actinomycetes > Micromonosporales > Micromonosporaceae > Micromonospora > Verrucosispora sp. WMMD573. The sequence goes on from NZ_CP114901.1 coordinate 4,496,669, forward strand.
GCGCACCGCCGCACCTTCAGGCGGTGGTGGACGACGCCTTCGCCGAGGCCGGCGCGCCGGACAACCAGCCCCGGCGTAACACCATCGGGCTCGGCATGGCCGCGCCCACCCTGCTGCGGCACGCCAGCGAGGCCCAGTGCCAGCGCTGGCTGCGACCGCTGTGGACCGGCGAGGAGGTGTGGTGCCAGCTGTTCAGCGAGCCCGATGCCGGCTCCGACCTGGCGAGCCTGCGTACCCGGGCGGTGCCCGACGGCGACGGCTGGGTGGTCGACGGCCAGAAGGTGTGGACGTCGCTGGCCCACGAGGCGCGTTGGGCGATCCTGCTGGCCCGCACCGACCCGGCCGTACCCAAGCATCACGGGCTGACCTACTTCGTCTGTGACATGACCGCGCCGGGGGTGCAGGTCCGGCCGCTGCGGCAGGCCACCGGCGAGGCGGAGTTCAACGAGGTCTTCCTGACCGGGGTCCGGATACCCGACGCCCATCGGATCGGCGAGGTCGGGCACGGTTGGCGGATCGCCCGCACCACCCTGATGAACGAACGCGTCGCCATCGGCGGCCGGCCGTTGCCGCGGGAGGGCGGGATGGTCGGGGTGCTGGCCCGGCTTTGGCGGGAGCGACCGGACCTGCGCACCGGTGGCCTGCACGAGGAGGTGCTCCGCGCGTGGGTACGCGCCGAGGCCGCCCGGCTGGCCGCGCTGCGGCTGCGCCAGCTGATCGCCGCCGGCCAACCCGGCCCCGAGGGCTCGGCGGTGAAGCTCTCCTTCGCCGAGCTCAGTCAGCGGATCAGCGGCCTGGAGGTTGAGTTGCGTGGCGCCGAGGGGCTGCGGCACGACGACTGGACGATGCGTCGGCCGGTGGCCCCGGACCTGCTCGGTCGCACCGCCACCTATCGCTACCTGCGCGCCCGGGGCAACTCCATCGAGGGCGGCACGTCGGAGATCCTGCGCACCATCATCGCCGAGCGGGTGCTCGGGCTGCCCGCCGAGCCCCGGGTGGACCGATGACCGACCTGCTCTACGACGCCGACGAGGAGACGCTGCGCGGCAGCGTCCGCGCCCTGCTGGCCACGCACGCACCATGGCAGCGCACCCTCGCCGCCGTCGACGCCGGTGCACCGTACGACGCGGCGCTGTGGCGTCGGCTGGTCGACCAGACCGGGGTGACCGGCCTGGTGGTGCCGGCCGAGCACGGTGGCGCCGGAGCCGGGTTCCGCGAGGTCGCGGTGGTGCTGGAGGAACTGGGCCGCGCGGTCGCGCCGGTGCCCTTCCTGGGCACCGTCGTGGCCACCCGGGCGCTGCTCGCCTGCGGCGAGTCCACGCTGCTGCGCCAGATCGCGGCCGCCGAAAGCGACGTGGCGCTGGCCGTCGGTCTCGCCACCGCGCCCGACGCGGCTCCCGGCGCGGTCACCGCCGGCCCCGGGCCGACGCTGTCCGGCCGGGTGGCCGGCGTCGCCGACACCGCGCCGCCTGGCCTGCTGCTGGTCCCGACCGGCGACGGGCTGTACGCGGTGGACGCCGCGGATCCGGCGGTGCGGACGACTCCCGTGGTGTCGCTGGACGCCACCCGGCCGCTTGTCGACATCGAGTTCACCGCCGCGCCCGCCCGCCGGGTCGCGGCGGGCGAGGTGGCCGCCACGACGGTGCGGGCGGCGCTGACCACGGGGGCGGCGCTGCTCGCTTCGGAGCAGGTCGGGGTGGCGCAGTGGTGTCTGGACACGACGGTGGACTACGTGCGGCAGCGCCGACAGTTCGGCCGACCGGTCGGTTCGTTCCAGGCGGTCAAGCACCGGCTGGCCGACCTCTGGGTGGAGCTGACCGAGGCTCGGGCGGTGGCCCGGTACGCGGCCGGCAACGCCGCCGGCTCCGAGGCGTCGCTGGCAGCCGCGTTGGCCCAGGCGTACTGCGGCCCGGTGGCGGTCCGGGCGGCGGAGACCTGCGTCCAGTTGCACGGTGGCCTGGGCTTCACCTGGGAACACCCGGCCCATCTCTACCTCAAGCGGGCCAAGAGCGCCGCGATCGCCTTCGGCACCGCCGACCGGCACCGGGCCGCCCTGGCCCGGCTGGTCGACCTGCCCGCGCCGGGCGCCACCGACCGCGTCACGAATCGCTGTACCGACAGGTAACAACCAGGCATCGAGGGTGTTGACGAAACACGCGAGAAACGTACACTCCGAGTGTAATAATATGGCGGCGAGGCGAGGAGCGGGCTGATGGCGGACGGTCTCGCACTGCACCAGGTCGGCGTCCGCTTCGGCGGCCTCATCGCCCTCGACGACGTCTCGTTGACGGTCGGGCCGGGCGAGGTGGTCGGGGTGATCGGTCCCAACGGGGCCGGTAAGACCACACTGTTCAACGTCGTCTGCGGCTTCGCCACCGCGCACACCGGCACGCTCACCCTCGACGGCCGGCCCTTTCGACCACGGCCGCACCGGCTGACCGGGCTGGGCATCGCCCGGACGTTGCAGGGCACCGGCCTGTTCGCCGGGCTCACCGTGCTGGAGAACGTGATGGCCGGGGCCACCCACACCGCCCGGACCGGGCTGATACCGGCCCTGCTGGGTCTGCCGCGCAGCGACCGCGACGAGCGCCGGCTGCGCGAGCACGCCCGCGCCGTCCTGGCCGATCTGGGCATCACGGAGTACGCCGACGCCGCGCCGGACACCCTGCCGTTCGCGGTACGCCAGCGGGTCGCGCTCGCCCGCGCGCTGGCCGCCCGTCCCCGGCTGCTGCTGCTCGACGAGCCGGCCGGCGGCCTCGGCGCCGATGACGTGGACAGCCTCGCGGAGCTGATCCGGGGGCTGCCGCACCGGGCCACCGACCCCTGTGCGGTGCTGCTGGTGGAACACCACATGGACCTGGTCATGGCGGTCTGTGACCGGATCGTGGTGCTCGACTTCGGGCGGGTCGTCGCCAGCGGGCCGCCCGAGGCGGTCCGCGAGGATCCGGCTGTGGTGGACGCCTACCTCGGTGCCAGCCTCGACGAGGCCGCGTAATGGGCGCCGACCTGCTCGCCGCCGAGGCCCTGGCCGCCGGCTACGGGCCGATCCCGGTGCTGCACGAGGTCGACCTGCGGGTGCCCAGCGGCACCATCGCCGCCGTCATCGGGGCCAACGGCGCCGGCAAGACCACCCTGCTGCGCACCCTGTCGGGCATGCTGCGTCCGACCGCAGGTCGGATCCTCCTCGACGGCCGCGACCTGCGCGGCACCCCGGTCGAGCAGCTCGTGCGGCGCGGCGTGGCGCACGTGCCGGAGGGACGCGGCGTGATCGGCGAACTCACCGTGGAGGAGAACCTGCGCCTCGGCGCGTTGTGGCGGCGGGACCGCAGCGACGCCGCGCGCGCCCTCGACGAGGTCTATCAGCTGTTCGAGCCGCTGGCCGCGCGGCGGCGACACCTCGGCCACCAGCTCTCCGGTGGCGAACGGCAGATGCTGGCCCTCGGTCGGGCCCTGGTCGGCCGGCCCCGCCTGCTGCTGCTGGATGAGCCGTCGCTCGGTCTGGCACCACGGGTGGTGGCCCAGACCATGGCGTTGCTGCGTCAGCTGCGCGACGACAGCGGGCTGACCGTGCTGCTGGTCGAGCAGAACGTGCGCAGCGCCCTGGCCGTCGCCGACCAGGGCATCGTGATGTCGCTCGGTCGGGTCGTCCTGGCCGCCCCGGCCGCCCGGCTGCGCGACGACGCCGACCTGCGCCACGCCTACCTCGGATTCTGAAGCGACAAGGAGGACCGTGGACCGCTTCCTCTTCCTCACCCTCGACGGCCTGTCGAGGGGCGCGGTCTACGCCGCGTTCGCCCTCGCCCTGGTGCTCATCTGGCGGGCCGGCCGGATCGTCAACTTCGCCCAGGGCGCGATGGCGGTGGCCGCCGCGTACGTCGCGTACAGCGTCACCGCCGTGACCGGCTCGTACTGGCTCGGCTTCGGCGCGGCGCTGCTCGCCGGGCTGCTGCTCGGCGCGGTCGTGGACGTCGCGGTGATGCGGCTGGTGGACCACCGGTCACCGCTCAATCCGGTGATCGTCGCGCTCGGGCTGGTCCTGCTGATCCAGGCGATCCTCGGGATGGTGTACGGCAACGAGTACCTACCCGCCCGGACACCGTTCAGCCGGACCGCGCTGACGGTCGGCGGCACCGCCGTGCTGTCCCCGTACGACCTGTTCGTCTTCGCCACCGTCGGGGTGGTCGGCGCGGCCCTGGTCTGGGTGTTCACCCGGACGGCGATCGGGCTGCGGATGCGCGCCGCGGCGTTCGCACCCGAGGTGTCCCGGCTGCTCGGGGTGAACGTGGGCGGCATGCTCACCCTCGGCTGGGCGCTGGCCTCGGGTGTCGGCGCCCTGGCCGCGATGCTCGTCATCCCCACCGGACTGGGCCTGCATCCGCACGCGATGGACCTGGTCTTCGTCTCCGCGTTCACCGCCGCGGTGCTCGGCGGGCTGGACAGTCCACCCGGCGCGGTCGTCGGTGGTCTCGGCGTCGGCCTGCTGCTGTCCTACGTCAGCGGGTATGCCGGCGGCGACCTCATCCCGCTCGCGGTGCTCGCACTGCTGCTGACGGTGCTGCTGCTGCGGCCCGGCGGGTTGTTCGCCGCAGTCACCGCGAGGCGGGTGTGAGCGCCACCCGGGCGGCGACGCCGTCCGCCCGGCACGCCGCCGCCGATGCCGCCCGGCCCGGCCGGTCACTGCCGACCCTGGTCCGTCACCTCGCCGTCGCGGCCGGCGTCGCCCTGCTGGTGCTGATGGTCAGCTACCAGCTCGACTCGTTCCGCAATTTCCAACTGGCCACCGTGGCGGCCTACCTCTGCGCCACGGCCGGGCTGACCGTCCTGACCGGGCTCTGCGGGCAGCTCTCGCTGGGACACGGCGCGCTGATGGCCACCGGCGCGTACACCCTCGCCCTGGTGCAGAACGCCTTCGCCGAGCGGGGCCTCACCGCCGGCGGGTGGCTGGTCGTGTCGCTGGTGGTGGCGGTGCTGGCCACCCTCGTCGTCGGCGCGGTCGTCGGGGTCGCCGCCGCCCGGCTGCGCGGGCCGTACCTGGCCGGGCTCACCCTGGCCGTGGCGGTGGTGGTGCCGGCGTTGACCGTCACCTTCGACGGGGTCTTCAACGGCGAGCAGGGCCTGGCGGTGCCGGTGGCTCCGGCCCCGGCCGCGCTGGGCAGCTACTTCCCGCACGAGCGGTGGCAGCTCTGGGTGGCCGCCGCGGCGGCTCTGGTCTGCCTGGTGCTGCTGGCGAACCTGGTCCGCAGCCGCTACGGCCGCTCGTTCCGGGCGGTACGCGACGACGAGGTCGCCGCCCGGCTGGCCGGGATCCACGTGGCGCGTACCCAGGTCGTCGCGTTCGTGGTCAGCGCGGCCAGCGCCGGCCTCGGCGGCGCCCTGCTGGCGATGCTCGCGCAGAGCGTGTCACCCGGCGCGTTCGGCCTGACGTTGTCGCTGTTCCTGCTGATGGCCGTGGTCATCGGCGGTCTCGGTCGAATCGCCGGGGCGGCCTGGGGCGCCTTCCTGCTGGTCGCCCTGCCCGATCTGACGCACTCCCTGACCAACCTGTTCACCCTCTCGCCGGCCGCGGCGCAGCGACTGGAGGGCAATCTGCCGCTGGCGATCTTCGGTAGCACGCTGATCGCGGTCATGATCGTCGCGCCGGGCGGTGTACAGGGGTTGTTGTCCCGGCTGGCCCGGGCCTTGCGCGCCCGACGGCCGGTCGGGCGGTCGTAACCGTCGCACCTACTCACCCAACCATCCATTTCGCACAACCGGACCGATGAAAGGTCGGTGTCCCATGCGAAGCACGGCACGGCGCGGTCTCGTGATCGCCACCACCCTCACCCTGCTGCTCACCTCCGCCGCCTGCGGCTCCGACGACGGTCCCGGTGCGGGCGCGCCGGTGCCCGGCGTCACCGATACGGAGATCGTCGTCGGCACCCACATGCCGCTGACCGGTCCGGCTTCCGCCGGCTACTCGAAGATCGCCCCGGCGACGAAGGCGTACTTCGACTACGTCAACGCCAACGGCGGCGTGCACGGCCGCAAGATCAGCTACAAGATCATGGACGACGGCTACAACCCCGCGACGACCCAGCAGGTCGTCCGGCAGCTCGTTCTCCAGGACAAGGTCTTCGCCATCCTGAACGGGCTCGGCACGCCGACCCACACCGGCGTGCTGGACTTCCTGCACACCAACCGGGTACCCGATCTCTTCGTCGCCTCCGGCAGCCGCAGCTGGGACCAGCCCGACCGCTACCCGAACACCTTCGGCTTCAACCCCGACTACACGGTCGAGGGCAAGATCCTGGCAAATCACGTGAAGACCGCCCTGCCCGGGCGCACGGTGTGCTTCCTCGGGCAGGACGACGACTTCGGCCGCGACGCGTTGGCCGGGGTGGAGAAGGTGCTCGGTGCCGACGGCGTGGCGGCCCGCCAGACGTACGTCACCAGCAACACGAACGTTGCGCCGCAGATCGGTGCGTTCAAGGCGGCCGGCTGCCAGGTGGTCATCCTGGCCACGGTGCCCGGCTTCACCGCCCTGTCCGTCGGCACCGCGGCCCGGCTGGACTTCCGGCCGCAGTGGGTGGTGTCGAACGTGGGCGCGGACCTGCCGACGCTGTCCCGGCAGCTCGGCGACGCCGCCGGACTGTTGGAGGGCCTGATCGGCCTGAACTACCTGCCGATGCAGGGGGACAGCGACGATCCGTGGATCCAGCTGTTCACCAAGATTAACCAAGAGCACAACGGCGGTGCGGAGTTCGACGGCAACGCGGTCTACGGTATGGCGGTGGGCTACCTGTTCGTGCAGGTGCTCCAGGCTGCCGGCAAGGATCTGACCCGCGAGTCGTTGGTCGAGGCCGTCGGCAAGGGCGGCTACCAGGGGCCCGGCGTGGCGCCGTTGCGGTTCTCCGCCACCGACCACTCCGGTTACGGCGGCGGCCGGCTGAGCCGGGTCGAAGGGGGAGAGCAGCGCTACTTCGGCCCGACGTACGAGACCGACGAGTCCGACGGGCCGGTCAACGAGTACACCACGCCGCCGGTGCCGCCACCGGCAAACGGCGTGCCGACCGCCTGATCCGCTCGCGTGTGCGCCGCCCGGGCCCCGGGCTTCCGGGCGGCGCACACCGGCGAGATGAGCCAGCCCGCGCCGGCCCGCCGCGACACCGCCGCGATCGGTCAGGCACGTCCGGGCAGGGTCTCAGCGAACGCCTAGACTCGGCTCGCACGAACGCGACGCCAGGGGTGAGGGGGACGGCGGGGATGGTCAGTGCCGAGGCGGCCGGCCGGGTCGACGGGCGCACCGCCCGGGCCGAGCGCACCCGGGCGGCGATCGTCGAGGCGCATCTCGCGCTCATCTCGGAGGGAGACCTGCGCCCGACCGGCGAGCGCATCGCCGAGCGGGCCGGCATCTCCCTGCGTACGCTCTGGACCAACTTCAAGGACATGGAGACCCTGTTCGAGGCCAGCGGGGCGGAGCTGCTGCGCCAACAGGACGCCGCGTGGCGGCCGATCTCGCCCACGCTGCCGCTGGCCAAGCGGGTCGACGCGTTCTGCCGGCAGCGGGCGAAGCTGCTGCAACTGATCGCGCCGTCGGCTCGGGCGGCACAGATGCGCGAGCCGGTCTCCGCCCAGTTGCGCCGTAACCGGCTCAAACACATCGCCCGGGTACGCGACGAGGTCGAGCAGCTGTTCGCCGACGAACTGGCCCGCGCCGGGTCGGCCCGGACCCAGGTGGTCAACGCCGTGGTGGCGGCGAGCACCTGGCCGGCGTGGTCGACCCTGCGCGACGGGCTCGGGCTGGGCGTGGACGCCGCCCGCGCGGTGATGGCCCGCACCGTCGGCGCGCTGCTCGCCGAGCCGGCCGACGGCTGACCTCGGCGGAACCACCCCGACAATTCCCTCTTCTCAAGCGCCGACGGATAGGCGAAACTCGATGCATGATTAATGCATCGACGGTGCAAATAGCTGTGCTACGGGGCCGGCAGGCGGAGTGCCGGGAGATCCGGAGTCTGCTCGCCGCACCGGCCGGCAAGGCGCTGCTGCTGCACGGCGAACCCGGCTCCGGGCGTAGCACGCTGCTGGCGTACGCCCACCGGCACGGCCGGGGCCGCCGGCTGCTCGCCGCCACCGGCCTGCCCGACGAGGCGATGCTGCCCTACGCCGGGTTGCAGCGGCTGCTCGATCCGGTGCTCGACGGCGACGGCGCGCTGCCCGAGCGGCAACGGCAGGTGCTGCGCCGGGCCGTGGCCGGTGAAGGCTGTCGCGACCAGGACCAGTTGGTGCTCTCCCACGCCGTACTCGGGCTGCTCGCCGAGGCCGCCCACGATGGTCCGCTGCTGTGCACCATGGACGACGTCGACGTGGGCGACGCGCCGACGGCGCGGTTGCTGACCCTGGTGGCCCGGCGACTGCCGCAGCTGCCCGTCGTCCTGCTGCTCACCGCCGGCAGCGACAGCGGGGCGGACGCGATACCCGGCCGCCGGCTGCTGCCGCTCGACGAACCGGACAGTCACGCCCTGCTGGCCGCGCGCCGCCCGGGGCCGCCACCACCCGGCCCGGTGCTGGCCGGACTGAACGCCCTCGCCGCTGGCAACCCGCAGGCCCTGGTCGACCTCGCGGACTCGCTGACCCAGGGCCAGTGGCACGGTGCGGAACCGCTGCCCACCACCCCGCCGGCCGACGGCGGCCTGGTCCGGGCCTACCGTGGCGTGCTCTTCCGCCTGCCCGGCGACACGCGGCGCGCGCTGCTGCTGGCCGCGCTCGCCGCGACCGCTCCCGCCGCTTCCGAGCAGGCCGACGTCGCGGACCCGGTGACCCTGGGCCGGGCGCTGCGCGCGGTCGGCGACAGTCTCGCGGCGCTCGCGCCGGCCGAGGCCGCCGGCCTGATCCGACTCACCGCGCCGGGTGGCGCCGCATTTCCCCGGTCGCTGACCCGCGCCATGGTCGAGGCCACCGCCTCGGTAACCGCGCGCCGCGAGGCTCATCTGCTGCTCGCCGCCGCGCTCGACGGCACCGGGGCCCGACTGCGGCGGGCCCTGCACCTGGCGGCGGCGACCGATGGACCGGCACCGGCGCTGGCCACGGAACTGGCGGACGCGGTGGACGACCGCGTGGACCCTCTCACCGCGGCGACGGCGCTGGCCCGGGCTGCCGACCTCAGCGACGATCCGGTGCTCGCCGCCAGCAGACAGGTCACCGCCGCCCGCTACGCCTGGCAGGCGGGCGATCCCGGCCGGGCCCGCGCGTTGCTGCACCGCGTCGCTGATGCGCCCGGCCCGACAGCGGCACTGCCGGACGGGGGGTCACCCACCTCGGTCAGGCGCGACATCGTGGCCGGTGCGCCGCCGGACGGTGACCCGCCCGCGCCGGCCGGGCGGGTCGCCGGCAGCGCGGCGGTGTGCGACCGGGGGTTGGCCACCGCCATCGGGGGACTCGCCGAACTGCTGCGTGGCGAGATTCGACTGCGTTGCGGGTCGGCGCCGGCCGCGCTGCCGAGCCTGCTGTCCGCCGCCAGCGCATTGGCCGAGGTGGACCGTGAGTCGGCGTTGGTCGCCTTGGTCCGCGCCGGTGAGGCCGTCTGCTTCTGCGGCGACCAGTACCGCTACGCCGAGGTGGCCCGCCGGATGGCGACACTGCGCCGGGACGGGGATCCACCGTGGGCGGACCTGCTGACCACCCTGGTCGTCGGGGTCGCCGCCACGCTGCGCGGTGACCACGCCCACGCCGGACCGCTGCTGCGCCGGGCGGTGGTGCTCGGTGGGCGGTTGACAGATGCGGCGGTGACCCCGACCGCGTTGACCGGCGCGGCCGTGGCCGGCCTGCTGGTCGCGGTGGACGCCGCGGCGTACCGGCTCGCCGACCGCGCCGTCGAGCTGGCGGCCGACCGGGGCGAGATGTCCCTGTTGCCCAGGGCGCTCGAACTACGGGCGATGAGCGAGTACTGGCTGGGCCGCCACGAGGCCGCGACACAGAGCTGCCGGGAAGGGCTGCGGGTGGCGCGGGCCGCCGGCCAGCACACCAGCGCCGGTGTCCATCTCGGCCTGCTCGCCGTGCTCGCGGCCGTGCGGTCCGACCACGAGGCCAGTCTCGGCCACGTCGCTGAGCTGGGCGACGTCGCCGTGCCGGGCAGTCGCCCGCACGCCCTCGCCGAGTGGGCACTCGCGATGCTGGACCTGGTCGACGCCAGGTACGCCGACGCGGCAGACCGGCTGGCCGCGCTGGCTCGCCCCGGTACCGGGCGTGGCCAGGTTCTCGTCCAGGTGATGGCCACGCCGTACCTGGTGGAGGCCGCCGCGCACGATGGCCGGCAGGCCCGGGCGCGGGCCGCGCTCACCGTCTTCGACCGCTGGGCCGGCAGCACCGCCAGCCCGCTGCGCCGGGCACTGTCGGCCCGCTGCCACGCGTTGCTGGCCACGCGCGGTAGCGCCGAGGCCGAGCGGCATTTCCGCGCCGCGCTGTCCCTGCACCCGTGCGATGCCGCCACCTTCGAGCGGGCGCGTACCGAGTTGCTCTTCGGCCGGGAACTGCGCCACGCCCGCCGTCCCCGCGAGGCTCGCGGTCACCTGCACCGGGCCCGACAGACCTTCGTTCTGCTCGGTGCGCAGGCGTGGGCCCGGCAGTCCACCGTGGAGCTACGCGCGGCGGGGGAGTCCGTCGGCACGCCGGACCCGTGCGCCGTGCGGCTGCTCACCGGTCAGCAGCTGCGCGTCGCCCACCTGGTCGCCTCCGGTGCCACCAACCAGGAGGTGGCCAGGCAGATGTTCCTGTCCACCCGGACCGTCGACCATCACCTGCGCAACATCTACCACCGGCTCGGCATCCGCTCCCGCACCGAGCTGGTCCGTGCATTGGGCTGACGTGGCAAAACCGATATTCAACTGATCCATGACGAGCGTCAGGGTTTCTTGACATTTAAGGGTGGGTGACCCACGATGGCCAACACGGCCGGGTGATCTCACTCACATCGAGCCCGCCGCAGGTCCCAAGGCACCTGTCGGTGTTGACGCGCCCACCACTCCCGCTCCAGGAAGGGCCTTGTCGATGAAGAAGCTGTTCACGCTCGGGCTGATCGCCAGCGTCGCGATCGCGCTCGCTGGATGTACGGACTCGGATGCCACCCCCTCGGGAGAGAACAGCGGCGAACTTCGCCAGATTCGTGTCGCGGCCCTGCCGATCACCGAGACCGCCGCGTTGTGGGGCGGCATGAAGGCCGGGATCTTCGAAAAGCACGGGCTGTCGGTCGAGGTGCTGCCCGCGCAGGGCGGCGCACAGGCCATCCCCGCGCTCATCAACGGCGACATCGACTTCGCCATCGGTCAGCCGTTCGGCCCGTTCCGGGCCGACCTACAGGATCTCGGCGTCGTGATCATCGGCAACTATGCGTCGTCCTACGCCGAGGGTGACGACATCAACGCCGTGGTGGCCTCGGCCAAGTCGGGCATCACCAGGCCGGCGGAGCTGGCCGGCAAGCGAGTGGCGGTGAACAGCCTGGGCGCGGCGGGCGACGTGACGATCATGGCCGCGGTGGAGAAGGACGGTGGTGACCCCTCCACCATCAAGTTCGTCGAGGTCGCCTTCCCCGACGTCCCGGCGCAGCTGGAAGCCGACAACATCGACGCCGCCTGGGTGCCGGAGCCCTTCGTCACCCAGCTGCGTAACCGTGGCGACACCTTCGTCGTCGCGCCGTACCAGGCGGTCGTCCCCGGGCTCGCGACGCTCACCGCCATCACGACGAAGGAGCAGATGGACTCCGAGGCCGAACTGGTCGCCGACTTCACCGCGGCGATGAAGGAGACCCTCGCGTGGGCGCAGGACTCCGCCAACGAGGCGGCCGTCCGCCAGGCGATCAAGGACAACCTGGAGCTTCCGGAGGCGGTCGCGGACTCGGTGAAGCTGCCGGAGTTCGGCTGGGAGCTGGACCGGGCGAGCCTGGAGTCGCTGGCCACGCTCGCCGGCAAGTACCAGGTGCTCGACCAGCAGCCCAACTTCGATCGCCTCATCCAACAGCAGTAGCCGGCGCGGTCCCGCCCTTCCCGGTGACCGGCCGGGAAGGGCGTCGCCGCCGACCACGGGAGCAACATGCACGTCTTGTCCCTGCGGCGTACCCGTTCGCTGCGCAAGGTGATGCTGGGCGTTGTCGGGCTGACCGGGTTCCTCGTCATCTGGCAGCTGGTACCGACCCTCGGCCTGATCAACTCGCAGTACCTGCCGTACGTCACGGACGTGCTCGCCCGGCTCGCCGAGGAGTTCCGTGACCTCGCCTTCTGGCGTCGGCTCGGGTACACCATGACCTCCTGGGCGATCGGGCTGGCCGTGGCCACCGCCGCCGCGGTCGTCCTCGGCACGATCGTCGGCCTGGTGCCCTTCCTGCGCCGCGCCACCCACACGGTGGTGGAGTTCCTGCGGCCCATCCCGTCGGTGGCGCTCATCCCCCTCGCCGTGCTGTTGTTCGGCATCCAGATGCAGGCGGCCCTGCTCATCATCATCTACGCGTCGTTCTGGCAGGTCTTCGTGCAGGTGATCTACGGCGTCGCCGACGTCGACGCGGTCGCCCGGGACACCGCCCGCAGCTTCGGACTCACCCGCCGCGAGCGGTTGTCGTACCTGGTGCTGCCGACCGCCCTGCCGTACCTCATGACGGGCATCAGGCTGGCCGCGGCGGTCGCCCTCATCCTGGCCATCACCGCCGAGATGGTGATCGGCAATCCCGGTCTGGGGCGGATGATCGAGCTGTCCCGGTCCGCCGGTGACTCGGTCGGCCTGTACGCCTTCGTGGTGGTCACCGGCCTGCTCGGGCTCGTGGTGAATCTCGTCTTCCGGTTCATCGAGCGGCGTTCGTTGTCGTGGCACCAGTCCGTACGCGGTGAGGAGGTCCTGTGACCGTGCACAGCGGCCGGATCGCCCAGCGCTCGCGCGGGCGCGGCCTCGGGCGCCGCGTCGCCGCGGGTTTCCTCTACCCACTCGGACTGCCTCTCCTGCTGCTGGTGATCTGGGGACTGGCGTCGACCTCGTCGACCAACAGGTTCTTCCCCGGCCCTCTCACGATCTTCGAAGCCTTCCGGGAGACCTGGATCGGCCCCGCGTTCGTCGACGACGTGCTGCCGAGCCTCTACCGGCTCGCCCTCGGCATCGCCGCCTCGATCGTGATCGGCGTCGCCGCCGGCACGCTCATCGGGCTGTTCCAGTGGCTACGGGAACTGCTCGAACCGCTGCTGGAGTTCTTCCGCGCCATCCCGCCGCCGGTGCTGATCCCGGTCGTGATGCTGCTGCTCGGCATCACCGACACGATGAAGGTGGTGGTGATCGTCTCCGGCGCGGTCTGGCCGATCCTGCTGAACACGATCGACGGTGTCCGGGCCACCGACAGCGTGATGTCCGAGACCGCCGACTCGTTCCAGATCACCTGGTGGGAGCGGCTCCGGTTCCTCGTGCTCCCGGCCGCCAGCCCGCGGATCATGACCGGGGTCCGGCAGGGGCTCTCGGTCGCGCTGATCCTGATGGTCATCTCGGAGATGTTCGCCTCGTCCGCCGGACTGGGTTATCGGATCGCCTACTTCCAACGCAACTACCTCATCGCCGAGATGTGGAGCGGCATTCTCCTGCTCGGCCTCGTCGGCGTGCTCCTCGCCGCGACCTTCGGTGTCGTCGAGCGACGGGTGCTGCGCTGGTACCACGGAATCAGGGAGGTCAACCGTGCCTGACCGGAGCACCCTGCTGCGGGTGGAGCACCTGCGCAAGGTCTACGAGTCCGCGAACGGCGAGGTCGAGGCGATCGGGGACATCAGCTTCACCATGCGCTCCGGTGAGCTGGTCTGCATCGTCGGGCCGTCGGGCTGCGGCAAGACGACCCTGTTGAAATGTCTCGCCGGCCTGCTGCGGCCCACCAGCGGCCTGGTCGAGATGGACGGGGCGCCGGTGACCGGCCCGAGCCCGGCGATGGCCGTCGTCTTCCAGGAGTACGGTCGCAGCCTCTATCCGTGGTTGACCGTCCGGGGCAACGTCGAGCTGCCGCTACGCCACAAGCGGCTGTCGCGCCAGGCCCGCGACAAGCTCGTCACCGACGCCATCGAGGCGGTCGGGCTGGCGCACGCGGCCCGCAGCCACCCGTGGCAGCTCTCCGGTGGCATGCAGCAACGGGTGGCGATCGCGCGGGCCATCGCGTACCAGCCCGAGGTGCTGATCATGGACGAGCCGTTCGCCGCGGTCGACGCGCAGACCCGCGCGGACCTGGAGGACCTCGTCCGCGAGCTGCACGCGAGCCGTAAGATTTCGGTTCTCTTCGTTACCCATGACATCGACGAGTCGGTTTACCTGGGAGAACGGGTGCTGGTGTTGTCCGCGTCGCCGACCTGGGTACAGGAGGATCTGACGGTCGACCTCCCGCCGGAGCGCGACCAGATCAGCACTCGGGCGCTACCGCGCTTCACGGAGCTGCGTACGCATGTCTACGACCAGATCCAGCGTGCGAAGCGCGGGCAGACCGTCGCCCCGTGACCGTGCCGAGGGGTGGATTCGCTCGAGAGGGAAAGCTGTGCGCAGTCGTCAGCCGAAGCAGCTGCTGCTCGCGTTCTTCGGCGAGCACGTCGTCGACGACGCGGTCGGCCCGATTCGCGCCAGCGTCCTGATCGGGGTGCTCGAAGGAGCCGGCGTCGCCGCGCCGGCGACGCGGGCGACCCTCGACCGGCTGGTGCAGACCGGCATGCTGGACCGCAGCAAGAGCGGCCGGGAGATCCTGTTCTCGCTCACCGAGCACGGGGTGGCGGTGTTGCGGGAGGCCACCGCCCGCGTCCGTGGCCCGCGCCCGTTCGATCCGCAGGGCACCGGCTGGACCCTCGTCACGTTCACGATTCCCGAGGGGCAGCGGACCCTGCGCCACCGGTTGCGTTCCACCCTCACCTGGGAAGGGTTCGCGCCGCTGCGCGACGGGCTCTGGCTGGCACCCGGTGAGGTCGACCTCGCCGGGTCGCTGGAGCCGCTGTGCCAGGACCTTCCCCCCAAGACGGTAATCGCCTTCCACGCCCGGGAACTCGCCGGGTTTCCGATCGCCGACAGTGTCCGCGCGGCCTGGGACATCGAGGCGATCCGGCGGGAACATCTGGCGTTCATCGAGGTGTGGGGCGACCCAGGCGCCGCGACCCAGGCGGCGAGCGCGCTGACCACCCGCACCATGCTGGTGGCCGATTGGCTCGCGCTGCTGCGCGCGGACCCGAGGCTGCCCCGCGAGTTCATGGACGAGCAGTGGCCGGCCGGGCGGTCGACGCAGGTCTACCGGCGGATGCACCAGCGGTTGGCCGCGGCCTCCGCCGAGGAGTTCGCCGCCCTCGTCGCCGGTGGCACCGGTGCGGTGGCCAGGAACGTCGGGGGTGTCGCGGCGAGGGCGGGTGGCGATCCGGCACGGCGCAGCCGGGCCTAACGCGCGAACCGGCGCCGCAGGTCGCCCTTGCGCACCTTCCCAGACGCGGTCCGGGGAAGTTCGTCGACGATGACCACGTTCTTGGGCACCTTGTAGCGGGCGACCCGGCCGTCGAGGAACTGCTGGACCGTGGCCACGTCGACGGTGGCGTCCTCGCGCACCGTCATGATCGCCCACGGCACCTCGCCCCATCGCGCGTCCGGTACGCCGATGACCGCGACCCCGGTCACCCCGTCGATCTCGCCGAGCAGGACCTCGATCTCGGCCGGGTAGATGTTCTCGCCCCCGGAGATGATCATGTCCTTGAGTCGGCCCGAGATGTAGAGGTAGCCGTCGGCGTCGAGGTAACCGAGGTCGCCGGAGCGGAACCAACCGTCCGGGGTGAACGCCTCGGCCGTCGCCGCCGGCAGCAGGTGATAGCCGGGGAAGACGTTAGGGCCGCAGACCTGGATCTCACCGATGCCGTCGCCGGTGATCGGTGCGCCGTACTCGTCGGCGATCCGCACGCTTGTGAAGAAGTGCGGCAGGCCCACGCTGCCCTGCTTGGCGCGGGTCATCGCCGGGGGCAGCGACGTCGCGCCCGGCGACGCCTCGGTCATGCCGTAGCCCTGCGAGAACGACAGACCGCGCTCCTCGTAGGCGTTGAGAATTCGGGTGGGCACGGCCGAGCCGCCGCAGGTCAGCTTGCGCAGCGTCGACAGGTCGGTGGTGGCCCAGGTCGGGTGGTCGGCCATCAGCTGGTAGGTGGTCGGCACACCGCTGAGCATGGTGACGCCGTGCCGCTCGATCTGGGCGAGCGCGCGTCCCGGCTCGAAGCCCTTCTCCAGCACGAGTGTGGCGCCCTTGAGGATGACCGGCAGCGCCCCCATGCCGAGGGAAGCGACGTGGAACAACGGCGAGATCATCAGCGCGACGTCGGTCGACACGACGTCGTAGTCGACCACGCAGTTGAGCGCGACCCAGGTGAGGTTGCCGTGGGTCAGCACGGCACCCTTCGCCCGCCCGGTGGTGCCCGAGGTGTAGATGATCGCGGCCGGGTCGTCCAGGCTCACCGCCACGGCGGCGCTGGCGTCCGCGGTGTTCGTGGCGAGCAGCCGGGTCAGTCCCGGTCGGTCGGCCGTACCCTCGCCGGTGACGACGACGCGCGGGGACGGCCCGGTGCCGATGGCGGCGGCCACCCGCTCGGCGAACTCGGGATCGTGGATCAGCACCCGCGCGCCGCAGTCGGTCAGCACGTGGGCGACCTCGGGCGGTGCCAGCCGGGTGTTGACCGGCACGAAGACGGCACCCAGCCGCGCCGCGCCGAACATCACCTGGAGAAAATCCGGGCTGTTCTCGCCCAGGTAGGCCACCGCGTCGCCCCTGCCGACGCCGAGCCGCCGCAGCAGCGCGGCGACCCGGTCGGTGCCGTCGGCGAACTGGCGGTACGTCACGGTGAAGCCCTCGCAGTGGACGAGGGCGAGCTTGTCGGGGGACTTGAGCCGGCGCTTGGCCAGCCAGGCACCGATCCCTTGTTCGTGCATCAGCGGTCTCCCGATGGTGGCGGATGGTGCGTCGATGCGTGGCCGGTCGGCCTACCGCTGGTCGGCCGGCGTGCCGGTGGCGGTTGGCCTTGCCGGCGTGCCGCTGGCGGTCAGGCGTAGAAGCGGTACAGGCCGCGCGCCACCACTGCCGGCGTGGTGCCGCCGTCGACCTCGATCGTCTGGTCGACGGCGATCTGGTAGCCGCCGGACACCTCGACGACCTCGGCGACCGTCGCGGTCATGCGGACCCGCGAGCCGACCGTGACCGGGGCCGGGAAACGCACCTTGTCCAGGCCGTAGTTGACCTTCGTAGTGACCCCCTTCACGTCGAGCAGTTCGGTCCAGAAGGGCACCGCCAGCGAGAGCGTGAGGAAGCCGTGGGCGATCGGCGCGCCGAAGGGGCCGTTCTTCGCCCGCTCCGGGTCGACGTGGATCCACTGGTGGTCGTCGGTGGCGTCGGCGAAGAGGTTCACCTGATCCTGGGTGACCGTCCGGTAGTCGGTGTAACCGAGGTCGGTACCGGCAAGGTCGGCGAGTTGCTCGTAGGTGATCGTCGTCGTCATGAAAGTCCTCTCGTCGTCAGCTGGACAGGCGCAACAGCCGGACGGCGTTGCCCTTCAGGATGCCGGGGAGCACCTCGGGCTTGAGGTCGGTGGCGCGCACATCCCGTAGCCAGCGGTCCGGGGTGAGCAGCGGGTAGTCGGTGCCGAACAGCACCCGGCGCTTGAGCAGCGAGTTGGCGTACCGCACCAGCTCGGCCGGGAAGTACTTCGGGCTCCAGCCGGACAGGTCGATCCAGGTGTTCGGCTTGTGGGTGGCCACCGACAGCGCCTCGTCCTGCCAGGGCACCGATGGGTGGGCCATGATGATCTGAAGGTCCGGGAACTCGGCCGCGACGGGGTCGAGCAGCATCGGGTTCGACAGGCCGAGCCGGAAGCCGTAGCCGCCCGGCATCCCGGCGCCGATGCCGGTCTGCCCGGTGTGGAACAGCGCCGGCACGCCGGCCCTTTCGAGCAGACCCCACAACGGGGCGTACTGCTCGTCGCTCGGATCGAAGCCCTGCACGGTGGGGTGGAACTTGAAGCCGCGTACGCCCTCGTCCTCGATCAGCCGACTGGCGAGGTCGAGCGCCGCCGTCCCGGTGCGCGGGTCGACCGACCCGAACGGGATCAGGACGTCGGCGTGCTCCGTCGCGGCGCGGGCGATCTCCACGCTCGACAGCGGTTGGTGCGCCAACTGGGTGCGGGCGTCCACGGTGAACACCACTGCCGCCATCTGGCGTTCCCGGTAGTACTGCGCCACCGCCTCGATCGCCGGGCGCGGCCCGTCGGCCTTGAAGTACTTCGACACCGCCGCCACCAGGTCGTCGGGCAGCGAATTGTGGCCGTGCTCGTCGACCTCGATGTGCACGTGCATGTCGATCGCGCTGATGGCGTCGAGGTCGATGGCGGGTTGGTACATGATGGGGAACTTTCGTCCGGCGGGTCAGGAGCCTGCGGTCTTGAACTCCTCTGGGAGCTCCGGGAACCGCTCGCCGACGCTCTGCAGCGCCCCGGCGAACGTCACCGGCCAGGCTTCGAGCAGAGCAACGTACGTCCAGCCGCCCTCGCGGTGAGCGGTAAGCGCCGCCTCCGGGTGGGTCCAGACCTGGAGCCGGTCGCCGCCCACCCCGATCACCTGCCCGGTGACCCCGCCGGCCGCGTCGGAGCCGAGGAACGCGACGAGCCCGGCGACGTCGTCCGCCGTGCCGAAGCCGAGATCGTGCCGGAAGAACGCCGGCATCGGCTCGCCCTGCTCGGCCGCCTGCACGGCGGCGGCGAAATAGGGAACCGTTGCGGTCATGGCGGTCGCGGCCACCGGAACCACGGTGTTGGCGGTGATGCCGGCCCGCTTGAGCTCCAGTGCCCAGGTGCGCGTCATGCCGACGATGCCCGCCTTGGCGGCGGCGTAGTTGGTCTGGCCGAAGTTGCCCCGCTGGCCGGTGGGGGAGCCGATGCAGATGATGCGGCCACCCTCGCCGGCCGTCCGCATGTGTCGCACCGCCGCGCGCACCGTGGTGAAGGTGCCGCGCAGGTGCACGTTGATGACGGTGTCGAAGTCCTCGTCGGTCATCTTCCACAGCACGGTGTCGCGCAGCACCCCGGCGTTGGTGACCAGGATGTCGAGTCGACCGAAGGTCTCGACGGCGGCAGCGACCAACCGTTCGGCGGTCTCGGTCGGGCCGACCGGAGCGACCACCGCGGCGGCCCGGCCACCGAGCGCCTCGATCGACGCGACGGCGTCGGCAGTGGCCTGCGCGTCTACATCGTTCACCACCACTGCGGCGCCCTGTCGGGCGAGCTCCTGCGCGTACGCGAGGCCGAGACCGCGGCCGGATCCGGTGACGATGGCGACCTTGCCGTCCAGGGACATGGGGAACTCCTTCGTGTTCACCCGATCTGAGCACGGACCGTTGAAAATGTCAATCATTGGTGAAACGCGCTACCATCGTCGCCATGTGCGCTAGCGGGAAGACCCGGACGCCGGGGCGGGACGCCCTGCGGGACAGCGTGCTCGGCGGTGACCTGGTCTTTCTGCTGGCCCGCGCCAACGCGCTCACGCTCGCGGCGGCCAACGCCGCGCTCGCCGAGCACGGGCTCAAGGCGCGGTCCTACTCCGTGCTCGCGCTGGCCGCGGACGGGGTTCGGCCCACCCAGCGGGAGCTGGCCGAGTTCCTCCGCCTCGACCCGAGTCAGGTCGTCGCGCTTGTCGACGGGCTCGAAAAGCGTCAGTTGGTGGAGCGCCGCACCGATCCCGCCGACCGGCGGGCCAACGTCGTCGTCGCGACCGACGCCGGCCGGGATCTGTTCTCCCGTGCCCAGCAGGCCGCCCGTGCCGTCGAGTTGGGGCTGCTGGCCACGGTGACCCCCGAGGAGCACGAGCGGCTGGCCGGTCTGCTGCGCCTGCTCGCGTTTCCCGACTGAGCGCCGTCGGGGCGTACCGACCTACCCGGCAGACCGCCGCGAACCGTACGAGGTGCCGAAGGATCGGGATATGGTCCGGCCGGCCGCCTGGACCAGCGGCGCCAGCGCCACCGGGTCCGCCCGGTGCTGGGCGACCACGAGTGAGATCGCGGCGACCACCGAGCCTTCCGGTCCGCAGATCGGCGCCGCGACCGAGAGGGCGTCCATGGTGACCTGCCGGTCGCTGACCGCGTACCCGGTGCGGCGCACCTCGGCCAGCCCGCGTCGCAGTCGCCCGGGATCGGTGACGGTCAGCGGGGTGTACCGCTCCAACGGCGTCGCCAGCACCTTTTCCTGCACCTCGGCCGGCGCGTACGCGAGCAGCACCAGCCCGACGCCGGTGGCGTGCAACGCGAAGCGGCCCCCGACCCGGGTGAGCACCGGCACCGCGTGCCGCCCGGCGATCCGTTCGATGAAGACGAGTTCGGCCCACAGCAGTAGACAAGCCCGTCGACCGGCTGTCCCAGCAGCTCGTCCAGGTCGAGCAGGCCGGTCTCGTCCTGGGGAAACAGGCGCACCCGGTCGCCGTACTTCTCCCGCAGCGCGTCGGCGAACGCCATCGTGGCGCGGCTGCGTCCGCCGTACACCAGTCGCCAGTCGGCTCCTGCGGCGTCGGCGTCGGCGACCATCGGCCTGATCGGGGTGATGCCGATGCCACCGGCGACGAACAGGTAGCGCGCCGCCGCCACCAGCGGGAAGTTGTTCCGTGGCCCGCGCACCCGGACCGTCGCGCCCGGGGTGAGCCGCTCGTGCACGTGCCGTGAGCCACCGCGCCCCTGCGGCTCCAACTGGACCGCGACCCGCAGGGTGGCCCGGTCGGCCGGGTCGCCGCAGAGCGAGTACTGGCGCACCAGCCCTGGCCCGAGTTCCAGGTCGAGGTGGGCACCCGGCGACCAGGCGGGCAGGTCACCGCCGCCGGGGCGGCACAGGCCCAGCACGGCGACACCCTCCGCCGGCCGGTCCCGCTCGGCCACCACCAGCTCCGCGCCGTCCAACTCGTCGGCGGTCATGCCGGCACCACCGACCGGGTCGGTGCGGCGTGCGGGGTCGGTGCGACCGCCTCCGGCGGCTGATGACCGTACGGGTGGGCGAGCAGCCACTCCCACAGCTCGACAGGTTCCTCGGCGACGCGCTCGGCACCGCAGTGGCAGATTCCGCGCAGCGTGTCGGTGCCCGGCATCCAGTGGATCCGGTAGATCCGGTCGCCGGTGAGCATGCTGGCCGGCTCGGTCATCGGGGCGCCCCCACCGTCCCCGCATCGACCATCCGGGCGATAAGCCGTCGGGCGGCGAGCCCGCCGGTGTCGATGTTGATGCTGAGTTCCTGGTACTTGTCCGGCTCGGACGCGATCACCTGCTCCAGGATGTTCAGCGCCGTCACGTCCTGCATGACCACCGTGCGGTTGCTCTGGTGCAGGTACTCGCTCACCGACTCGTCGTCGATGGCGAAGTCGCGGGCGACCGCCCAGAAGTCGTAGGTGGTGTGCTCCGTCGACGGCGTGATGGCGTACACGATCTCGGCGTGGAAGGCGTCGCTGTCCTCGCCCTCGGCGGGCGGGTAGAGGCCTGGTCGTAGGTGAAACCGTGATAGCCGCAGACGATGGTGTCGCCGTCGAGGCGGCTCTCCGACAGCGGGTAGCGACGGTGCACGCACCTGTCGGCGAGCGCCACGGCCTCCCCGGACTCGGTGCGGTAGAGAACCAGCGGCTCACCCAGCACGGTGCGGGCGAGCAGGTCCCGCCCGACCTCGTTGCGGTAGGCCGTCACGTACCACTGGTTGCGGGCGAACGCCATGGTGACCCCACCTCTCTCGCCGACGGACCGGGGGCGCGGTCGGATGATCCCGTGACCCGACCGGTGACCGGCAGCGCCTATTTCACTCAGTGAAAGGCCATGCGGCCTTTCGCCGGTCGCCGCGACGCTGCGATGATCGTCGGCGTGACGGGGGTCGAGGAACCAGTGCGTACGGATGCAGCTCCCCGCCCGGACGAGGGCGGCCTGGGGGCTCGGTTCTGGCGGCTCTGGTCGGCGTCGGCGGTGTCCAACCTGGCCGACGGGATCGTCAAGATCGCGCTGCCGTTGGTCGCCGTCGGCTACACCCGCTCACCGCTGCTGGTGGCCGGGGTCGCCACCGCGTACAGCCTGCCCTGGCTGCTGTTCGCGCTGCCGGCCGGCGCCCTCGCCGACCGGCTCGACCGGCGGCGGGTGATGCTCGCCGCCAACACCCTGCGCGCGGCACTCATCGGCGCACTGGCGCTGGCGGCGGCCTTCGACGCCGGGTCGATCTGGCTGATCTACCTGGTGGCACTCGGCCTCGGCGTCGCCGAGACCCTCTACGACACCTCCGCCCAGTCGATCCTGCCCCAGGTGGTCACCCGCGACCAGCTACCCCGGGCCAACGGCCGACTGGCCGCCGTGGAACTCGCCGCCAACCAGTTCATCGGCCCGCCACTCGCCGGTTTCCTGATCGCCGCCGGAGTGGCCCTGGCGCTCGCCGGGCCGGCGGTGCTGTGGGCGCTTGCCGTCGCCGCGCTGCTCCTGGTCGCCGGCCGGTTCCGGATCGAACGCGACGCCCCGACCACGATGCGGGCCGACATCGCCGAGGGGCTGCGTTTCCTCTGGCGGCACCGGCTGCTGCGCACCCTGGCCACGATGGTCGGGACCAGCAACTTCATCACCAGCGGCATCTTCGCCGTGCTGGTGCTCTACGCGGTCGGCCCGGACTCGGCCATCGGCCTCACCGAACCCGGGTACGGGGTCCTGCTCACCACCATCGCCGCCGGCATCGTGCTCGGCTCGGTCGCCACCGCCAAGATCGAACAACGGCTCGGGCGGTCCCGCACCCTGGCGCTCTCCGTGCTGGCGATGGCCGCCGTCGTCGGCGTACCGGCGCTGAGCACCAACCCCTTCGTGATCGGCACGGTCTTCTTCGTGGGCGGGATCCTGCTCGCCACCTGGAACGTCATCACCATCTCGCTACGCCAACGCATCACCCCGGACCGGCTGCTCGGCCGGGTCAACAGCGGCTACCGCATGCTGGCCTGGGGAAGCATGCCGGCCGGCGCGCTGGTCGGGGGTCTGCTGGCCGAGGCGTTCGGCCTCCGCGCGGTCTTCGCCATCCTGGGGTCGCTGACGTTGACCCTGCTGCTCGGCATGTTCGTCGTCACCGACGCCAACATCGACGCCGCCGAGAGAGACGCCGCCGAACGCGACGAGGCGCGCTGATCCTGCGGTCCGATGGGGCGCTGGAGCCGGCGGTAAGCGAGACTCGGATCGAGATCCATGCACGATCGGTACAGTGCCCGAGTGAAAGGGTCCGAGGAGCGGGTGATCGACCTGGACGTGATCGGCGAGCGGTCGCTCCGGTCCGGCGGCGGACCGCGGTACTGGTGGCGGCGGTTGGGAGTATCCGCCCGGGTGCCGGTCCTGGTCGCGCTGGGCTTGTTCCTACTGGGAGGCGTGATTGGGGGCACCGTTACGCACGAGTGGGTTCTCACGCAGCAGGATCAGGCGGAGGCTTCGGACATTTCGGTGTTGGTGCTCGCCGAAACGACAGGTCTGATGACGGCTGGTGTTGACGGGCAGCGAGTGCGTGTCGACGGGCAGATGGCGGTCGTGAATGCCGGTCCGCGGTCGATCAATGTCCAGGATCTGACGGGGGACCAGCAAGGGCTCACCCTGCGGGCCATCGAGAAGCAACGGTGGATCCAACCCGCCGCCTGGTTGAGAGTTGACGTCACCGCGACATTGGACTGTGCCATCGGCATTCCGGCTGAGCCCGTTGCGCTCCAGATAGTGGTTCAGACCGATGACGGACGGTTCAGCCAAGTGTCGATCCCCGTGGCACTTCAGCACACTCGTTGGCAGGAATCGGTGGATCGATCATGCGTCGGTGTCGGGGGCAACTAGTGCCAAGACCAGTGCCGGCCGTAGCCACTGGCCCTGCGGATAGGACAACAACGGGGAAACTGTCGCCTCGAAGCGAACGGAGACGACAACAACAGGGAAGTTGCACTCACGCTTAGCCAAGCAACACGCCGGACGGCAGCGTTCCACCCCGTTGGTCGCGGATACTGGCCGGATGGTGGAGGAACAGTGCATCGGGTCGACGCGGTGGACGATCCACGGTGAGCGGGTGGTGGATGGTAGCCGGCGGGCGCGGTTGAGCATCGCTGATGTGGAGTTGCCGGATGGGGTGCGGTTCGAGCAGTACGTGATCCGGGCGCCTCGGTCGGCGATGGCTGCGGTGCTTGACGGTCAGGAGCGGTTGTTGCTGATGCGGCGGCATCGGTTCGTGTTTGATCGGTGGGTGTGGGAGCTGCCCGGTGGCTACGTCGATGAGGGGGAGGACCCGGCGGCGTGTGCGGTCCGGGAGGTTGAGGAGGAGACCGGTTGGCGTCCGGGTGCGGTGGAGTCGCTGCTGTCGTTCCAGCCGTGGGTGGCGACCGCAGACGCGGAGAACCTGCTGTTTCTTGCCCGTGATGCGGAGCACATCGGCGCGCCGGTGGACGTGAACGAGGCCGAGCGGGTGGCTTGGATCCCGCTTGAGGAGGCCCGGCATCTCGTCTCCCAGGGCGAGATCGTGGGTGCCGGTACGGTCATTGCCGTATTGGAACTGGTCGCGCGTAAGGCTCACGGCGAGTTGTAGTCAGCGGCGCTGCCCGAGGACAGCATCGATGCGGGTGATGAGGTTCCGGACTGCTGGTCGGCGGCGGTGTGCCATGAGGTCCGATTGCAGGTCACGCACGTAGCGGACGGCGCGGGCGGACTTCAGTTGCGTGGTAAGGGTGAGGGCTTGTCCGCCGATGGCGCTGGCGCGGTCGGGCTCGCTGTGGCGGGCCTGGATGGTGGCCAGGAGCGCGAGGTTGAAGGCTTTGCCGCGTACGTAGAGTTCGTCCATCAGCAGCGAGCGGGCGGCGAAGCGTTCGGCATGGCGGTGATGGCCGAGTGCGGTGAAGCAGTGGCCGAACTTGGCTGACAGATTCGCCTCGTCGAAGTAGCCGAGCCACTGCGGGTCGCTGCTGCGGTCGGCTCGGTCGAGGGCTCGTTCCGCCTGGTGCAGTGCGGTGGCGCAGGCGGCCGAGTCGCGGGAGGCGGCGTGGGCGTGGGCTTCCATGACCAGCGCTTCGGCGGTCAGGACGGTGATTCCGGCGCGGTCTGCGGTGTGTCGGGCTGCCCGGGCGAGGTCGATGCCGGTGGCGGTGTGGCCGAGGTAGGTGGCTTGGTGGCTCATCGCGGCGAGGATTTCGGCACCCAAGCCGGGATCGTCGGCGGTGCGGGCCAGGTCGAGGGCATGGGTGAGGTATCGCTGGGCGAGGCCGTGCTCGGCCATGTCGTACGCCTGCCAGCCGGCGAGCTGCGTCAACTCGGCAACGGCGGTGAGCAGCTTGCGGCCGGTTTGCGGGTCGTATCGGCCCTCCGTCAGCAGGGGCGTGACCTCCTGGTGAAGGTAGCGGGTTACATTCTCGCGGGCGTGGCCGCCGCCGTACTGGTTGTCGAGCCGTCGGTATGTGGCGGTCATCTCGCGGATGGTGTCGATGTCGGGCTTACCGACCGTTCGGCGGCCCTCCTGCGCGACGGGTTGCGGGCTGGTGGCGGTGAACCAACGCAGCGCTGGCAAGGTGTACGCGGCGGAGCTGAACACGGTCTGGCGGAGTACTTCTCGACGGTTCACGTCGCCTTCCCATAGCTGCGCGACAGCGCGCACATCCTCACGCCAGGAGCGGTTGGCCGGCACATCACTTTGCCGGCCGTCCCGACGATTGACCATGTCAGGGCGACATGACCGCCGGCGCGGAGCGAGACCAAGCGTCATCCGTGACTCGTCGGGCATACCGCAGCCGTCGGCGATTCGCTCCAGCACCTCAATGGAGGTCACCCGCCGGCCGGCGATGATCCGGCTGACGTAACCCTGCTCCAGGCCTACGGCGGCACCGATGCGCGTCTGGCTCGCCCCGGTGTGCCGGGAGAACAGCCGAAACAGTGCGCCAACATCGCGGGTAGCCAGTGCCGTACGTACGTCCTCGCGTGACCAGAGGTCATCAGGAATCCGAAGATGGTCGAGCAGCACAGCGGCTCCCAGCGTCGTGAGTCGACTACTCATGGTGCTCAACGTGGAGCCTATGGTCGTTCTCCGGGCTGGTCGAGGCAGCCCATATCACCGTGACATGACCAGCCGACATGGCCGCCGCAGCTAGTCCGGCGGAATCGTCTCGCACATGAACTTCGACGCCGACCACGCGCCGGGCCTGGTGTGGGAAGGCACCCTCCACGGCCCAGAAGCTCTCACCCGGTCCGCCCTCGTGACCCTGAGCGAGGGGGGACTGTGACCCTCCGATCGCACCTGTATGGGCTGATGCGATGGCTGCTGCGGCGTCCTGAACCGCCACCACCGCCGGGGACCGGCCAGCGGTACCAGGACGTCGAGCAGGCGGCAGCGCAGCAACGGTTACTCGACCATGCGGCACGCCTGCGGCCCGACGGCAGCCCTGAGGCGGCGTTGGAAACGCCCGGCAAGCCAGCCAGCAGGCCTGAGCCAGGGAAAGTTCGGTGAGCCGAGCGATGGCGGATTCATTCAGCCGGTCAACTTCCAGCAGTCGGCGCGTCTCGTACGACGAGTACCTGTCGGCCACCGCGTTGACGTTCGCCCGCCGGCATCGGCCGGTCTGGTCCTGGCAACTGTGGCGGCGTACCTGTCGCTGTGGTGCCGATCTGCCGTGTCGTGCCCGGCATCGGATTCCGATCAATCGGGGGCACTGGCCGCAGGAGGGTGAGCAGTGATCGGCGGCCCGGAGCAGGCGATCCTTGCGGTCCATGTGCGCGGGCTCGACGGCATGTGCATCGGCTGCCGGGCGTGGTGGTCGCGGCTTGCCCCGTACCCCTGCTGGCAGGTGGAGTGGGCGACCAGCCGGCAGGCCCACGTGAGCGTCGCCCGGTTCCTGGGCGGTGTGCGGTGAGCACCCACGGCCCGGTGCTGCCGATCTGGAGCTGCGGCGGCTGCGACCTGCCTTGGCCGTGTCCGACCCGGCGGCGGGAGCTGCGCGCGGAGTACGCGGATGCTCCGGTGTCGCTGGCCCTCTACCTCGGTGGCTATCTCGTGCAGGCAGCCGAGGACATGCCCTGGGCGCCGGCTGGCGCACTGCACCGCCGCTTCATCGGCTGGACCAGACAGCCGCCGGACGTGCCCCAGCGGAGTACCGCAACTGTGCCAGCCAAACCAGACCGGGCCAGATGATCTCGGACGACGCCCGATCAGGCCGGCGTCCGGAGAGTCCGCACCGCACGCGTCAGTCGAACAGGACCACTGTGCGGGCGCCCTCGCCCCGGGCCATCCGGGCCAGCGCCTCCGGCGCGTCGTCGAGGGTGATCCGGTCGGTGACCAGGAAGTCGAGGTCGAAGGTGCCGTCGAGCACCGCGCGGGCCAGCTCGGGCACGTCGCGGTCCGGGTCGGAGGAGCCGTACACCGAGGAGCGCAGGGTGCGGGCGGAGTGGAAGATCTCCAGGGCGCTGAGGGCGAGCATGTCGTCCTTGCCGCCCATGCCGACCACGATGACCTGCCCGCCACGGCGGGTGGCCCGCCAGGCGGCGCGGATGGTGGTGGCCCGGCCGACGCACTCGACCGCGTGGTCGACGCCCCGGCCGTCGGTGAGCGACCGTACCGCGCGGCTGAGGGTGTCGTCGGCGAGTAGGAAGTCGGTGGCGCCGGCGGCGTGAGCCAGTTCGGCCTTGGCGGGTGCGACGTCGACGGCGATGACGCGGGCGGCACCTGCCGCGCGGGCGGCGGCGACCGCGGAGAGGCCGACGCCGCCGAGACCGATGACGGCGACCGAGTCGCCGGGCCGCACGTCGGCGGTACGGCGGATCGCGCCGACGCCGGTGAGCACCGCGCAGCCGAGCAGCGCGGCGGTGGGGAAGGGCAGGTCCGGCGGTACGGCGACAACGGCCTGCTGCGGCACCACCACCTGCTCGGCGAGCGCACCGAGGCCGAGGGTGACGTGCAGCGGCTCGCCGTCGATGGTGTGCCCGACGGTGGCGGCGGGGATGCCGGAGCGTTCGCAGAGCCACGGTTCGCCGTGCCCGCAGTACCAGCAGGACCGGCACGGGGGAGCCCAGTCGAGCACCACGTGGTCACCGACGGCGATCCGGTCGACGTCGGCGCCGACCTTGACCACCACGCCCGCGGCCTCGTGGCCGAGCAGCAGCGGGTACGGCGCGGCGATGGTGCCGTCGACCATGGACAGGTCGGAGTGGCAGACCCCGGCCGCTCGGACCGCCACCCGTACCTGGCCGGGGCCGATGGGAGGCGGCGAGACCTGTTCCACCCGGGGTGGCGTGCCGACGCCCCGGACCACCAGGCCCCTCACCGTTGGATCGCCTTCACTTCGCAGAACTCCTCAAGCCCGTGCACACCCAGCTCACGGCCGAGGCCGGACTGCTTGTAGCCGCCGAACGGGGCGAGCGGGTTGAACGGTGCGCCGTTGATGTCGACGGCGCCGGTACGCAGCCGGCGGGCAACCCGCAGCGCCCGCTCCTCGTCGCCGGACCACACCGCGCCGGCCAGCCCATAGCGGGAGTTGTTGGCGACCCGTACCGCGTGGTCGTCGTCGTCGATCGGGATGACCGCCAGGACCGGCCCGAAGACCTCCTCCTGCGCGAGGGCGCTGTCGGGATCGACGTCGGCGATGACTGTCGGGGCGACGAACCAGCCCCGCTGCGGGACCGGGGCGTCGGGGCCGCCGGCCACCAGCCGGCCGCCGTCGGCGAGGCCCCGGGTGATGTGGTCGCGTACCCGGTCGCGCTGTCGGGCGGAGACCAGCGGGCCGAGCCGGGTGGCGGGGTCGAGCGGGTCGCCGAGCCGGTAGCCGTCGGTCGCCTTGGCGGCCAGGTCGAGGGCCTCGTCGTAGCGGTCCCGGTGCACCAGCATCCGCGTCCAGGCGGTGCAGGTCTGCCCCGAGTTGAGGAAGGCGTTGCCGACGCCAACCTTGACCGCGCCGGCCAGGTCGGCGTCGTCGAGGACCACGTTCGCCGACTTGCCGCCCAGCTCCAGTGACACCCGGGCGATCCGGTCGGCGGCCAGGTGCGTGATCCGCCGGCCGGTGGCGGTGGAGCCGGTGAAGGAGACCAGGTCCACGCCGGGATGCCCGGCGAGGGCCTCGCCGACCACCGGCCCGGTGCCGGTGACCAGGTTGACCACGCCGGGCGGCAGGCCGGCCTCGTCGATGGCGTCGAAGAGCAGGTACGCGGTGAGCGGGGTCAGTTCGCTCGGCTTCAGCACCAGCGTGCAGCCGGCGGCCAGGGCGGGTGCGAGCTTGGCGACGATCTGGTGCAGCGGGTAGTTCCACGGGGTGATCGCGCCGACCACGCCGACGGGTTCGCGTACCACCAGGGAGTTGCCGACGGTCTGCGGCGCGGGCGGGTGCGCGGCCAGGTCGACGTAGCTGCGCAGCACGGTCAGCGGCAGCCCGGCCTGGACGCGGGTGGCGACCTTCAGTGGGGTGCCGAGTTCAGTGGCGACGGTGTGCGCGATGTCGTCGGCGCGGGCGGTCAGGGCGGCGTGCAGCCGGTCGAGGTGGGCGGCCCGGTCGGCGGGGTCGGTCGCCGCCCAGCCTTCGAAGGCGGCCCGCGCGGCGGCCACGGCCCGGTCGACGTCCTCGGCCGTGCCGGCCGGGACGGTGCCGATGACCTGCTCGGTCGTCGGGTTGTGCACCTCCAGCGGCTGGCCGCCCTCGGCGCGCACCCAACTGCCGTCGAGGTAGAAGTCGGTCCGTACGGATTCCATGGGCTCCTCACCTCGACTAAAACTAGCGGTGCAAGTTTGGACTCTAGTACGCCGGGCCGCCCGGCGGGAGGGGTGGCAGCGGGCCGACGACGCCTTCGTAGGTCTGTGACAGCCCGTCGATCAGCGCCTCCAGGCCCAGGGTGAAGGCGCCCTCGTCGACCTGGTGCTGGTGCTCGGCCAGGCGGTGGGCCTGACTCAGGTGCGGGTACTGCTCGGCGTAGAGCCCCGGATCCTCCACGAAGCCCTGGGCGAAGGAACTGAGCGCGGAACCCATCACGAAGTAGCGCATCAGCGCGCCGATGTGCGTCGCCCGGGCGGGTGGCCAGCCAGCCGCGACCAGCCCGCCGTAGACGGCGTCGGCCATGGCCAGAGCCGCCGGGCGTCGACCGGGTCCGCGCGCCAGGTGCGGCACGATGTTCGGATGGGCGGCGAGGGCGGCCCGGTAGGAGTGCCCCCAGCGGCGCAACGCCTCGCGCCAGTCGACCTCACCGAAGAACGACACGTCGACCTGGCCGGTGATGCTGTCCGCGACCGCGTCGAGGATCTCGTCCTTGGTGGCGAAGTGGTTGTACAGCGAGGGCCCGCGCACGCCCAGCGCGGCGGCGAGCCGTCGGGTGGAGAACGCGTCGAGCCCTTCGGCGTCGATCAACGCGGCGGCGGCCTCGACGATCCGCTCCCGGCTGAGCAGGGCCTGTCGCGGCCGGGGCATGGGCGTCCTCCTTCTGGTGGGTGGCTCGCGGGGAACTTTGCCACACCGGGGTCTGGACAGCATAAAACTTGCACCGCTAGTTTACTGCCATGGACCTTCACCTCTCGCCCGAGCAGGTCGCGGTCCGGGCGCTCGCCGCCGACTTCGTCGACCGCGAGGTGGTGCCGCACGCGGCGGCCTGGGACCGACGCGAGGCGGTCGACCCCGGCATCGTCGGCAAGCTCGGCGAGGTCGGCTTCCTCGGCCTCACCATCGCCGAGGAGCACGGCGGATCCGGCGGCGACCACCTCGCGTACTGCCTGGTGCTTGAGGAACTCGGCCGGGGCGACTCCGCCGTCCGGGGCATCGTGTCGGTCTCGCTCGGCCTGGTCGCCAAGTCGATCGCCAGCCACGGCAGCCCGGAGCAGCGGGAACGGTGGCTGCCGGCGCTCTGCTCCGGCGCCGCGCTCGGCTGCTTCGCGCTCACCGAACCGGACAGCGGCTCGGACGCGGCGGCGCTGACCACCCGCGCGGTCCGCGACGGCGACGACTGGCTGCTGACCGGCCGCAAGACGTTCATCACCAACGGCACCACCGCCGACGTGGCGCTGCTCTTCGCCCGTACCGGCGGCCCGGGCCACCGGGGCATCACCGCGTTCCTGGTGCCGACCGACAGCCCTGGCCTGACCCGGTCGGAGATCAAGGGCAAGCTGGGCCTGCGTGGGCAGGCGACCGCCGAACTCGTCCTCGAAGCCGTCCGGGTGCCCGACACCGCCCGCCTGGGCGCGGAGGGTGCCGGCTTCAAGCTGGCGCTGGCCACCCTCGCCAAGGGACGGATGTCGGTAGCGGCCGGCTGCGTCGGCATCGCCCAGGGCTGCCTGGACGCGGCCGTCGGCTACGCCGGAGCCCGCACGCAGTTCGGCAAGCCGATCGCCGGGCACCAGCTCGTGCAGCAGCTGCTCGCCGGCATCGCGGTCGACACCGCCGCGGCGCGGCTGCTGGTCTGGCGGGTCGCCGACCTGATCGACCGGGGCCAGCCGTTCGCCACCGAGGCGTCGATGGCCAAGCTGTTCGCCAGCGAGGCCGCCGTCCGCGCGGCCAACGACGCCATCCAGGTCTTCGGTGGGTACGGCTACATCGACGAGTACCCGGTCGGCAAGTACCTGCGCGACGCCCGCGTCACCACCCTCTACGAGGGCACCAGCCAGATCCAGCAGTTACTCATCGGGCGGGCGCTCACCGGCGTCAACGCCTTCTGAATTCGGGAGAGGAACCGTGAGCACATGGACTTCGGGCTGTCCGACGAGGAACGGGCCATCCGCGACACCGCCCGCGACTTCATCACCCGCGAGGTCATGCCGCTGGAGCAGGAGCTGCTGCGCCGCGAGCGGGCCCACCAGCCCGGCCTGGAACGCTCCGAGCTGAGGGAGTTGCAGCTCAAGGCCCGAAAGTTCGGCTTCTGGGGGCTGGCCACGCCGGCGGAGTACGGCGGCATGGACCTGCCCGCCGTCGTCCAGTCGCTGATCTGGACGGAGATCGGCCGCACCTTCGTGCCGTTCCGCTTCGGCGGCGAGGCGGACAACATCCTCTTCCACGCCACCGAGGAACAGCGGCAGGAGTTCCTGCTGCCCACCATCGAGGGGGAGCGGAACTCCTGCTTCGCCATCACCGAGCCGGGCGCCGGCTCCGACGCGGCGAACATCCGGTTCCGGGCCCGCCGCGACGGCGACGACTGGATCCTCAACGGCGAGAAGACCTTCATCACCGGCGGCAACGAGGCCGACTTCGCCATCGTCATCGCGGTCACCGACCCCGAGCGCGGGGCCCGCGACGGCGGGGCGACCGCGTTCCTGGTGGACCGGGCGATGGGCTGGCGGTCGGAGTTCATCCCCACCATGGGCGAGGGCGGGCCCGCCTCGCTGTTCTTCGACGACGTACGGGTGCCGAACCGCAACATCCTCGGCGAGGTGGGGCAGGGTTTCACCCTCGCCATGCAATGGATCGGCAAGGGCCGCTACACGATCCCCTCACACGCCGTCGGCATCGCCGAACGCGCGCTGCGGATGGCCATCGACCACGCCAACACCCGAGAGACCTTCGGTTCGAAGATCGGCACCAACCAGGCCATCCAGTGGATGATCGCCGACTCGGAGACCGAGCTGGAGGCGGCCCGCTGGCTGATCCTGCGCGCGGCCTGGACGGTCGACGCCGGCCTGGACCCGAGGCACGCCTCCTCGATGGCGAAGCTCTACGGCGCCGGCATGGTCAACCGGGTGGTCGACCGGGTCATGCAGATCCACGGCGGGATGGGCTACACCCGCGAGCTGCCGATCGAACGCTGGTACCGGCAGGTGCGGCTGTACCGGATCTTCGAGGGCACCGACGAGATGCAGCGACTGATCATCTCCCGCGACCTGTTGCGCGGTTACACGAAGCTCGGAGGGCACCTGGGATGAGGCGCTTCGCCAGCATCGACGAGTTGGCCGGCGCGGTCGGCGAGCGACTCGGGCCGGGCCCGTGGTTCCCCATCGACCAACGCCGGGTCAACAGGTTCGCCGACGCCACCGACGACCACCAGTGGATCCACCTCGACCAGGAACGGGCGGCGGCCGGGCCGTACGGCGGCACCATCGCCCACGGCTACCTGACGCTCGCCCTGCTGCCCGCCCTGGTCGGCGGCCTGTACCGGGTGGACGGGGTGCGGATGGGGGTCAACTACGGCCTCAACCGGGTCCGGTTCCCGGCACCGGTGCGCGTCGGCAACTCGGTGCGGGTCGTCGCGACGATCGACCAGGTCAGCCCGTTCGAGGGCGGAGCGCAGCTGGTGGCCACGGCGACCGTGGCGGGTGACGGCGGTGGCAAGCCGGTCTGCGTGGCCGAAACGGTCAGCCGGCTGTACACGGACCCGCCCCGATGACCGCGCTCTCCCCGGCGACCGTGCTGGCCGGTTCCGCCGACCGGCACGCCGACACGGTCGCCGTGATCGACGGCCGGGTCCGGGTCACGTACGCCGAGCTGTGGTTGGAGGCCCGCTGCTACGGCGCCGGGCTGCGGGCCGCCGGGGTGCGCAACGGCGACGCGGTGGCCCTGCTCGCGCCGAACGTGGTGGACTTCCCCCGGGTCTACTTCGGTGCCCTCGCCGCCGGTGCGGTCGCCGTACCGGTCGGCGTGCCGGTCGGTCCGCAGGCCGTCCACCTGGCCCGGGCGGCGCGGCTGCTGGTCTGCCACACCTCGCACCTGGCCGCCGGGCGGCGGATCAGCGTACGGGCCGGCGTCCCGCTGCTCACGGTCGGTCCCGGCCGGGGCCCGTCCGACGTGCCCCGGCTGGAGGATCTCGGCGACGTCCCACCCGGCCCTACCGGCGGGCTCGCGGACACCGACCTCGACCCCGCCGGCCGCACCGAGGCCGATCCGGACGACACCGACGTGGTGCTCGGCTGCCTGCCGCTGGGCGGCCGGTTCGGTCAGGCCGTCACGCTGACCGGCACCTTCCGGGCGGGAGCGACCCTGGTGCTGCTGGGCCGCTTCACCGGCCCGGCGGCGCTGGATCTCATGCTGCGCGAGCAGGTCACCGTCTTCCACGGCACGTCGGCGATGTACGCGGCGCTGCTCGACGCGGCCCGGGGCCGGGATTCGCTGCCCCGGCTGCGCCGCTGGGTCAGCCGGGCACCCCTGCCACCGTCCCTGCGGCAGCGCTTCACCAGCACCTTCGACGCGGTCGTCCACGTGGCGGACGGGGAGCACGACTCGTCCGGGAGGCCGGATGCGTCCACCGGCCGGGTGCGTACCGCTCGGCGGCTCCGCTCGCGCCGACTGGGCTGCCCCGGCGAGCGGTACCGGCGAGGGCCCGGAAGCTAGTGCGGTGGCCCGCAGCGGTCGCCGGGTCGGGCACGAGCGGCGAGTGGTGCTTCGACCCGCGACCGGTCCGGGCAGTACGGCTCGACGGTGATCCAGAACCGGCACACCCTGGCCCAGAGTGCGTCGAGGTCGATCTCGCACAGCGGCCGAGGTGGCGGTGCTGCGGCGCGGTGCCGATCGGCGTGCGGGCCGTCCCGGCGTCCTCGCCTACGATTCGCCCATGATCCGAGACGAGCTGGTGCCGGCCGAGGTGCGGCTGCGCCCGATGACGGCGGACGACGCCGACCGGGTACTGGCGATCTACCAGGCCGGGCTGGACGGCGGGAACGCCAGCTTCGAGACCGTCGCGCCGTCCTGGGCCGACTTCGACGCCGGCCGGTTGCCGGCCCACCGGCTGGTGGCGGTCGACGGGGACGGGACGCTCATCGCTTGGATCGCCGTGTCACCGACCTCGGCGCGGGCGGTCTACGCCGGGGTGGTGGAGCACTCCGTCTACGTCGACCCGGTCGCCCAGGGGCGGGGCGTGGCCCGGCTGCTGCTCGACGCGCTCATCGAGTCGACCGACGCGGCGGGCATCTGGACGATCCAGTCCGGCGTCTTTCCCGAGAACGCCGCCAGCCTGGCGCTGCACCGGCGGGCCGGTTTCCGGGTGGTCGGCACCCGCGAACGGGTGGGCCGTCACCACGGCCGTTGGCGCGACGTCGTCCTGCTGGAGCGCCGCAGCCCGGTGGTGGACTGAACCGCGTCGGCGGGGACCGGCGAGCGGCCGGCCCCCGCCTGCGGTGTTACGGGTACTGCTCCAGGTAGACCGGAGCGCCGACCCGGTCCATGTCGGCCGCCTCGCCGACGCCGTTGACCACGTGGTCGATGGTGCCGGCGCTGAGGTTCACCGTCATGATGTGGTGCAGCCGGATGCCGGGGCGTACCGGCACCTCGAAGCCGTTCTCGGTACGGATCGACGGGTTGTTCTGGTTGAACACGTACACCCCGCCACCGTGCAGCGTGTGGTGGCGGACCCGGTCGCCGACCTTGTATCCGGCCCACCCGTTGACCTTGCCGTTGTGCCAGTCCGCCTGGGTGGGCGGGTCGTAGGGCAGCTCGTTCTGGTAGAGGATCGTCGTGCCGTGCTCACCGTTCCACACCGTGTTGTACCGCTGAAAGTGCTCGACGAACAGGCCGGTGGCGGTGACGTGGTCGCCGTTGACGACGACGCCGTAGCGACCGGTGTTGGTCCGCCAGCGGTCGGTGTCGCCGTTGACGCCCTCGGTGAAGCCCTCGACACCGTGGTCGCCCCGCCACACCCAGGTGTGGTCGATCAGCACGTGGTCGCTGTTGACCTCCAGCGCGGTGTCCGTCTTGCCGATGTGCGGGCCGCCGACCCGGAAGTACACGTCGGACAGCGTGATCGGGTTACGCGGGGTGCTGTGGTTGCGGCCGTGCTCGCGACCGACCCGCAGCAGCACCGGTGATTCCTTCAGACCCGCGTCGATGGTGACCCCGGCGACGACCACGCCGGGCACCCCGGCGACGTTGAGCGGCACCGCGCCGTTGACCGCGGTGAGGGTGGCGTGCCCGATGCCGAGCACGATCGTGTCGGGCCGGCGGACCTCGATGCTGCGGGCCACATCGTACACCCCGGGGGTCAGCAGCAGGTGCCGGCCCCGGGCGAGTTCCCGGTTGATGACGTGCACCGGGTCGGACGGCCGGGCGACGAAGAAGTCGCTGATCGGGATGGTCCGTCCCGGCGTCATCCGGGCACCCCAGGTGATGCCGCGCGTGTCGCGGCGCACGGTCGGCACCCGAACCTGGTACTTCCCCCTGGCGTCGACGAAAAGGTACGGCTTCTCCCGGCTCAGCGGGGTCGTGTCGAGCGTGGTGTACGGCGGGTCGGGGAAGCCGGTGTCGTCGGGTGCGCCGACCACCCCGGCGAACACCTGGTTCCACACGGCGTTGGACCAGCTCTCGACCTCGCTGTTGCGGGTCAGCCACTGCTGCTGTGAGCCGTTTGTGGTGGCCGGCAGCCGGGAGTCGGCGATGAAGCCGCCGCTGGCGTACTGCGGCCCGTTGGTGCAGTAGTCCATAAGCGACAGCCCGCCGCCGCTGATGTCGAGCCGGCGCATCGACACGGCCTGGGACACCGCCCAGAAGTTGGCCGAGGCGCGGCAGTCGTCCTGGCCGGCGGCGTTGATGCGCAGCGACAGGTTGCTCAGCGTGCGCCAGAAGTTGACGAGCGCGATGCAGTTGGCGGTGCCGCCCTCGGTGAGGCAGCGGTTGTACGCCTCGACCTTGCCGTTGATCACTACGTCGGTGGGGGAGGCGCCCAGGCCGGAGATCTCGGTGTAGTAACCCACCTTGATCTGGAGCGGCTGTTCGGTGGTGCCGTAGTGGCCCGGCCGGAACAGGTAGGCGTGCCGGGTGGTGCCCATCTCGTTGTCGACCTGTGCGGCGTGTGCCGCGTCGAGGGTCGCCTGGATCTGGCTGACCGGCATGCTCGGGTCGAAGATCGTGACGTTGGGCCCGAAGGTGGGTTGGGTTGGTCGGGGCGGGCCCGCGCTGACCGGGGTGTTCGTGGCGACCGCGGCGGTGGTCAGCGCCAGCCCGAAGGCCAGTGCCCGACCGAGTCGTCGGTGCGGTGATGGGGTCGGCATGCTTTCGTCCTTCCCGTCGGGCCGATCGATGGCGAGCCCGACGACACGATGGACCAATTCGTGAGAGCGCTCTCTCATCGAGCGGACTTGTATCACGGTGTGAAGAAACGGGGTCCAGATGTTTCTACCCCGTAACGCCGCCGCGCGCCATGCCCCGGAGCGGGTGAATCCACGATCGACACCGTTCCGGCGCCCCCCGACGGAGAGGTATCTCAGACCTCGGAAAGGCCGACGTAATTCTCCGCGAGGCTTGTCGCGTACGCCGGGGAGGTGGTGACGTACCGCAGGGCCGCCGACTGGAGTTTCGCCTCGTACGGGTCGTCGGCGTTGAGTCGGTGCAGCATCGAGGTCATCCACCAGGAGAACTGCTGTGCCCGCCACACCCGGCGCAGCGCGGTACGCGAGTAGCCGTCCAGCAGGTCGCCGCTGCCGTCGGCGTACCAGGCGACGAAGGCGTCACCGAGCAACGCGACGTCGGCGAGGGCCAGGTTCATGCCCTTGGCCCCGGTAGGCGGCACGATGTGCACCGCGTCGCCGGCCAGGTACAGCCGCTGCCACTGCATCGGCTCGACCACCAGGCTGCGCAGCGGAGTGATCGACTTCTCCAGCACCGGCCCCTCGTTGAGCGTCCAGTTCGGCACCGTCTCCAACCGGGTCCGCAGCTCGGCCCAGATCCGCTCGTCCGGCCAGTCGGCGATGTCCTCTTCGGCCGGCACCTGGAGATACAGCCGGGAGATCTGCGGCGAGCGCATGCTGTAGAGGGCGAAGCCGCGCTCGTGATGGGCGTAGATCAGCTCCTCCACCGCGGGCGGGGCGGCGGCGAGCACGCCCAGCCAGGCGAACGGGTAGGTGCGCTCGTAGGTGGTCAGCAGCCCGTCGGGCACCGTCGGTCGGCTGATCCCGTGGTAGCCGTCGCAACCGACCACGAAGTCGCAGTGCAGCTCCTCGGCCCGGTCCTGGTGCCGAAAGTGGATCACGGGGGCGGTGTCCAGCCCGGACAGCCGGTCGGCGGGTGCCTCGAACAGGATCGTCCCGCCCGCCGCCAGCCGGGCGGCGATCATGTCCTTGACCACCTCCTGCTGGCCGTACACGGTGATCGCCCGGCCGGTCAGCTCGGTCATCGGCACCCGGTGCGATTCGCCGTCGAAGCGCAGCTCGATGCCCTCGTGCCGCATCCCCTCCCGGTCCAGGCGCGCTCCCAGGCCGGTGTCCCGCAGCAGGTCGACCGAACCCTGTTCGAGCACGCCCGCGCGTAGCCGCTGCTCCACGTACTCCCGGCTGCGGCTCTCCAGCACCACCGAGTCGATCCCGTGCCGGTGCAGCAGGTGCGACAGCATGAGACCGGCCGGTCCCGCTCCGACGATGCCGACCTGGGTGCGCATCCATGCCTCCTGGGGGCCTAGAAGGGATAGCGGGTGATGTCGCCCTGCACGGTGAGCCACTGCGTCTCGGTGAACGCCTCGACGTTGGCCGCCGCACCGCCGAAGCGGGAACCGGTGCCGGACGCGCCGACCCCGCCGAACGGCGCCACCGCCTCGTCGCTGACGGTCTGGTCGTTGATGTGCACGATGCCGCTGGGAATGCGCTCGGCCAACGCCATCGCCTTCATCACGTCGCGGCTGAGGATGCCGAGCGACAGCCCGTACTCGCTGGCGCCGGCCAGCGCCGCCGCCTCGTCCAGGTCGCTAAAGGCGAGGACCGGGGCGACCGGGCCGAACACCTCCTGCGCGTACGCCGGGGTGGTCGGGGTGACATCGGCGAGCACGGTGGGCCGGTAGAACAGCCCCTCGTAGCTGCCACCGGCAGCCAGCCGGGCACCCGCGTCCACGCTCGACGTGACCAGCGCGTGGATCTTGTCGCGCTGCGCCTCGTCGATGATCGGCCCGAGCGCCACCTGCTCCTTGGCGGGGTCACCGACCGGCAGGCGGTCGGCCTTGGCGGCCAACTCGGTGACGTACCGTTCGGCGAGGCTCTTGTGCACCAGGTGCCGGCCGGTGGTCATGCAGATCTGCCCCTGGTGCAGGAAGGAACCCCAGGCGCCGGCCGAGACGGCGAGGTCCAGGTCCGCGTCGTCGAGCACCACCAGCGCCGAGTTGCCACCCAGCTCCAGGTGCGCCCGCTTCAGGTGCCGGGCCGCGGCCTCACCGACCTTGCGGCCCGCGGCGGACGACCCGGTGAAGCTGATCACCCGTACGCGCGGCTCGGCGACCAGCGCCTCGCCGGTCGCGACGCCGCCCGGCAGCACGTGCAGCAGGCCCTCGGGCAGCCCCGCCTCCTCGAAGACCCGGGCGATGGACAGCCCACCGCAGACCGCCGTACGCAGGTCCGGCTTGAGCACCACCGCGTTGCCCAGCGCCAGCGCCGGGGCAACCGAGCGGATCGCCAGGATCAGCGGAGCGTTGAACGGCGAGATGACGCCCACCACGCCGACCGGTAGCCGGCGGGCCAGGCTCAGTCGGGGCTGGGCGCTCGGGATGATCTCACCGAGCGCCTGCGAGGGCAGCGTGGCTGCCTCGTAGCACTCCTGCGCGGCGGTGCCGGTCTCCAGGCCGCCCTTCGGCGGGATCGACCCGGACTCGCGGACCACCCAGTCGCCGACCTCGGCGGCGTGCTGCTCCCACAACGCGCCGGCCCGGCGCAGCACGGCGGCCCGCTCGGTGTAGCTGGTGGCGGCCCAGGCCCGCTGCGCGGCGGCGGCCCGGATGCTGGCCCGCGCGACGTCGTCGGCGTCGGCCACACCGACCTGGCCGATCTCCTCCCCGGTGGCGGGGGCGCGAACGGTGGCGGTGCCGCCGGAGGCCCGCACCCAGCCGTCGCTGTAGATCCGGCCGTGCCAGGTGTCGGTGTCGAGCAGTGGCATGGTGATCCTCCTTGCGTCGCAGGTGGGACAGCCACGGGCGGTGACCAGCGGGGTGGTTCCGGCCACGCCTGGTACGTGCGACGGCCCGGCGGTAGCCAGGGCCGACTACACACGTCGCATGTTCGCCTGCCGAACAAGCGTTCTCATCAAGGACATTTGCACGGGACTCGGCTCGCGTCAACGGATCACCGCAACATTTCTGCGGCAGGTCGGACCGGTTGATCCGGCCGGCCGGGAGCGCGTTGACGAACGTCGTCGACTCCGATTACGTTCGAGATAAGTACGCCGGTCCGCATGCCGAACAGCGGTCGGTGGGTGCGTGACACAGGAGGCAGGGAGGCCCATGGCGAAGCTCGTCCCGCTGGCCGACGGCATCGCAGAGCTGGTCCGCGACGGGGACACGGTGGCGCTGGAGGGATTCACCCACCTGATCCCGTTCGCCGCCGGCCACGAGATCATCCGGCAGGAGCGGCGCGACCTGACCTTGGTGCGGATGACCCCCGACGTCATCTACGACCAGCTCATCGGTGCCGGCTGTGCCCGCCGCCTGGTGTTCTCCTGGGGCGGCAACCCCGGCGT
Organism: Verrucosispora sp. WMMD573; assembly: GCF_027497175.1. NCBI lineage: Bacteria > Bacillati > Actinomycetota > Actinomycetes > Micromonosporales > Micromonosporaceae > Micromonospora > Verrucosispora sp. WMMD573. The sequence continues at coordinate 4,536,998 of NZ_CP114901.1, forward strand.
CGGGTCGCTGCACCGCTTCCGCGACGCCGTGCAGAACTCCTGGCCCGTCCCGCTTGAGCTGGAGGAACACAGCCACGCCGGGATGGCCAACCGCTACGTCGCCGGTGCCTCCGGCCTGCCGTTCGCCGTGCTACGCGGCTACACCGGCACCGACCTGCCCCGGCACACCAGAAACATCCGCAGCATCGACTGCCCGTTCACCGGGGAGACGCTGACCGCGGTCCCCGCGCTCAACCCCGACGTGACAGTGGTGCACGCCCAGCGCGCCGACCGCGCCGGCAACGTGCAGATGTGGGGCATCACCGGCGTGCAGAAGGAGGCGGTGCTGGCCGCCCGCCGGTCCCTGGTCACCGTCGAGGAGATCGTCGACGAGTTGACCCCGGTGCCCGGTCAGGTGGTGCTACCCGGCTGGGTGATCACCGCCGTGGCGCACGTCCCCGGGGGTGCCCATCCCTCGTACGCGCAGGGCTACTCGGTGCGGGACAACGCCTGCTACGTCGCCTGGGACGAGATCAGCCGGGACCGTGCCACCTTCCAGGACTGGATCGAACGGCAGGTCCAGAACGCGGGGGCGAAGGCATGAGCGAGCGTCAGCGAGCGAATCATCAACTCAGTGCGTCGGTGCCTCATGTCGGCCCGCAGCGCAGCGGAGGGCCGGCATGAGTCAGTACACCGCCGACGAGATGATGACAGTGGCGGCGGCCCGGCAACTGCGCGACGGCACCGCCTGCTTCGTCGGGATCGGCCTGCCCAGCACCGCGGCGAACCTGGCCCGCGCCACCCACGCGCCCGACCTGGTGCTGATCTACGAGTCCGGCTGTCTCGGCGCCAAACCCGATCGGCTGCCGCTCTCCATCGGTGACGGCGTGCTCGCCGACACCGCCGACGCGGTGATCCCGGTGCCCGAGGTGTTCAACTACTGGCTGCAACCCGGGCGCGTTGACGTCGGGTTCCTCGGCGCCGCGCAGCTCGACCGGTACGGCAACATCAACACCACGGTCATCGGTGGCGACTACACCGACCCGAAGGTGCGCCTGCCCGGTGCCGGTGGCGCTCCCGAGATCGCCGCCTCCTGCGGCGAGGTGGTGGTGATCGTCCGGCAGAGCCGGCGTACCTTCACCGAGCGCGTCGACTTCGTCACCTCGGTCGGCTACGGCGGCGGCCCCGGCGACCGGGCACGGCTCGGTCTACGCGGCGGTGGACCCCGCACCGTCATCACCGACCTCGGCGTCCTTGAGGCCGACCCGGACAGCTGCGAACTCACCCTCACCCGGCTGCACCCGGGCGTCACCGTCGAGCGGGTCCGCGAGGCCACCGGCTGGCCGCTCGCCGTCGCCGGCGACCTGAGCACCAACGAGCCACCGACCGCCGAGGAACTCACCGTGCTGCGCGCCCTCGAAGCGACAATGCGGGCGGCGGCATGACCGGCCAGCCTCAGCCCGAACCGCCGGGCGGTGCGGTCGTCGGCGGGCACCCGCTCGAATCCTTCGGGTCGCGGATACTCGGATCTACTGAAGGGGAGGAGCGGCCTTGACCCAGGACGCCGAGCGGAAAATGATCCTGCCGAGCTACCGGCGCGACGACGTCGACGCTCACCCGCCGCTGCTCAGTGCGGGCTATTTGTCCACGGTGGGGCGGGCACCGCAGCAGCCGCTCACCTACCTGCCGCAGCGGCTCACCGAGGTGACCGGCCCACTGCTGGGCGAGGGCCGCATCGGCGAACTTGACCACGACCTGACCCGCCAGCACGACGGGGAGCCCCTCGGGCAGCGGATCATCGTGCACGGCCGGGTCCTCGACGGTGACGGCCGCGTGGTGCCGTACACCCTCGTCGAGATCTGGCAGGCCAACGCCGCCGGCCGCTACCGGCACGCCGCCGACACCTGGCCGGCGCCGCTGGACCCGAACTTCACCGGCGTCGGACGCGCCCTGACCGACGCGGACGGCCGCTACCGCTTCGTCACCGTGCAGCCCGGCGCCTACCCGTGGCGCAACCACGACAACGCCTGGCGGCCCGCGCACATCCACTTCTCCCTCTTCGGCCGCGCCTTCACCCAGCGTCTGGTGACCCAGATGTACTTCCCCGGCGACCCGCTGTTCTTCCAGGACCCGATCTTCAACTCGGTCCGCGACGAGCGGGCCCGCCAACGGATGGTGGCCCGCTACGACCACACCGCCACCCGCCCCGAGTGGGCGCTGGCCTACGAGTTCGACATCGTGCTGCGGGGCCGGGCGGCCACCGTGTTCGAGGACGAGGACGACGATGAGTGAGCCCCTGGGCGTCACGCCCGCCCAGACCGTCGGGCCGTACCTGCACATCGGCCTGCGTTGGCCCGACGGGCCGTACGTGGTCCCGGAGGGCACGCCCGGGGCGTTCTGGCTGCGGGGCCGGATCGTCGACGGCACCGGCGCGGCAGTGGTCGACGCGATGGTGGAGAGCTGGCAGGCCGATCCCGACGGGCGTTTCGACCATCCCGACGATCCGCGTGGCGCCCGGCCATCGTCGGTCCCCGGCTTCCGGGGTTTCGGCCGGGCCGAGACCGACACCGAGGGCCGGTACGCGTTGCACACCGTCAAGCCGGGGCCGCTGCCCACCTTCGACGGCGACACCGAGGCACCGCACCTGACGCTGTCGGTGTTCGGGCGGGGGCTGCTGCACCGTCTCGTCACCCGGGTCTACTTTCCCGGCGAGGCGGCCAACGCCAGCGACCCGGTGCTGCGTACCGTCGACCCGCAGCGTCGTGACACGCTGCTGGCCCGGCCGGCCACGGACGGGTTCCAGTTCGACATCCGCCTTCAGGGAGAGCATGAGACCGTCTTCTTCGCCGTCTGAGGCACTGCTGCGCGGGCTCTCCGGCACACCCGAGGTCGACGCCGAACTCGGCGACCACGCCCTGCTGCGGGCGCTGCTGGACGCCGAGGCGGCCCTGGCCCGGGCCGGCGCCGACGTCGGGCTGCTGCCCGCACCGGCCGCCGACGAGATCGTCCGCCAGTGCCGCGCCGAGCGGTACGACCCGGCCGCCCTCGGTGCCGCGGCCGAGGCGGCCGGCAACCCCGTCGTCCCGCTGGTGCGGGAGCTGACCGCTGCGGTCGCCGAGCCGGCCCGGCCCTGGGTGCACCACGGTGCCACCAGCCAGGACGTGCTCGACACGGCCCTGTCGCTGGTGGCGGCCCGGGCCGCCGAGCCGCTGCTGCGGCACCTCGCCGACGCCGCCGACGCCGCCGCCGCGCTGGCCCGGAGCCACCGCGACACCCTGATGCCCGCCCGTACCCTCGGCCAGCAGGCCGCACCGACCACCTTCGGGCTCAAGGCAGCCGGCTGGCTGGTCGGCCTGGTCGAGGCGGGCAGCCGGCTGGCCAGGGCGCGTGCCGGTCTGCCCGCGCAGCTCGGCGGGGCGGTCGGCACCCTCGCCGCCTACGGCACGGCCGGGCCGGAGATGGTCGACCGGTTCGCCGCGCGACTGGGCCTGGCCGCGAGCCCGCTGCCCTGGCACACCCGTCGTCAGCCCCTGCTCGACCTGGCCGCGGCCCTCGGCGGGCTGCTCGCCGCCACCGGCAAGATCGCCCTCGACGTGGGCCTGCTCGCGCAGACCGAGGTCGGCGAGGTGGTCGAGGGGGGCGTGGAGCGGGGCGGCTCGTCGGCGATGCCGCACAAGCGGAACCCGGTGGACTCGGTGCTGGTCTGCGCCGCGGCTCGGCGTGGCCCCGGGCTCGTCGGCACGCTGTTCGCCGCCGCCGGCCAGGAACACGAGCGGGCCGCCGGTGGCTGGCACGCCGAGTGGGAACCCCTGCTCGACCTGACGCACCTCGCCGGCGGGGCCGCCGCGCGTACCGCGCGGATGCTCGCCGGTCTCGACGTACGTCCGCAGCGGATGCGGGCCAACCTGGACGCCGCCGGCGGTCTGCTGCTCGCCGAGGCGGTCGCCGCCCGGCTGGCACCGGCCCTGGGCCGGGCCGCCGCCCACGACCTGGTCCGCCGCGCCGCCGGCCGCCCCGACTTCCGGGCAGCGCTGCTGGCCGAGGCGGAACTGCGCGCCCACCTGTCCGTGGCGGACGTCGACGCCGCCCTCGACCCGGCCGGTTGGCTCGGCAGCACCGGTCAGCTGATCGACCGCGCCCTCGACCTGCACCGCGCGGCGATCCGAGGCCCGAGCGCGACCGCCGGACCGCACCGCGAGGCGTGGCACGGCCCGACCGCGACCGCCGGACCGCACCGCGAGACGCAGCCGTGACCGGCGCGCTGCACTACGCCGTCGACGGCCCGCCGGACGCGCCGGTGCTGCTGCTCGGCAGCTCCCTGGGCACCACCGGCGCGATGTGGCAGCCGCAGGTGGCGACGCTGGCGGAGCGGTACCGCGTGGTCCGCTACGACCATCTCGGCCACGGCGGTTCGGCGGTGCCGGCCGGGCCGTACACCATCGACCTGCTCGGCCGGAAGGTGCTACGGCTGCTGGACGACCTGGTCGTGACCCGGGTCCACTATGCCGGGCTCTCCCTCGGCGGGATGGTCGGCATGTGGCTGGCCGCGCACGCCCCCGAGCGGATCGACCGCCTCGCCCTGCTGTGCACCTCCGCACTGCTCGGGCCGGCGGACGGCTGGCGGGCTCGGGCCGCCGCCGTCCGTGCCGGTCGGCTGGACAGCATCGCCGACGCGATCGTCGAGCGCTGGTTCACCCCCGCCTTCGCCGCGACCCACCCGGACACCGTCGCCGCCTACCGGGACATGCTGGTCAGCACGCCCGCCGCCGGGTACGCCGGCTGCTGCGCGGCCATCGCCGCGATGGACCTGCGGCCGGACCTGGCCGCGATACGGGCCTCGACGCTTGTGGTCGGCGCGGCCGACGATCCGGCGACCCCGCCGGAGCAGGCGGCCGCCATCGCCGAGCGGATCCCGTCGGCCCGCCTGGTGGTGCTCGACGGCGCGGCGCACCTGGCGAACGTCGAGCAACCCGAGGCGGTAACCCGACTGCTCGTGGACCACCTCGACCCGAAAGGCGCGGTGAGCTGATGACCGACCAGCAGCGGTACGAGGCCGGCATGACGGTACGCCGGCAGGTGCTCGGCGACGCCCACGTCGACCGGGCCATCGCCGGCACCGACGAGTTCACCACCGACTTCCAGGACCTGATCACCCGGTACGCGTGGGGTGAGATCTGGACCCGGGAGGGGCTGGACCGGCATACCCGCAGCTGCATCACCCTCGCCGTGCTGGCCACCCTGCACCACGACGAGGAACTCGCCATGCACGTACGCGCCGCCCTGCGCAACGGCCTCACCCCCGACGAGGTGAAGGAGGTGCTGCTCCAGGTGGCCGTCTACGCTGGTGTGCCGGCGGCGAACCGGGCGTTCAAGGTGGCCCAGGAGACGCTGCGGCAGGAGGCCCCGTGAACGACGAGGCGTCGGCCCGACCCGGCGAGTTCGTCCAGTCGCTGGAGCGCGGTCTGGCGGTGATCCGGGCTTTCGACGCCGAACATCCGCAGCTGACCCTCAGCGAGGTGGCCCGGGCCACCGGGCTGACCCGGGCCGCCGCCCGCCGCTTCCTGCTCACCCTTGTCGAACTCGGCTACGTACGCACCGACGGGCGGCTGTTCTCCCTGCGTCCGCGCATTCTCGACCTCGGCTACGCCTACCTGTCCAGCCTGAGCCTGCCCGAGGTGGCCCAGCCGCACATGGAGGCGCTGGTGGCGCAGGTGCACGAGTCCTGCTCCGTGTCGGTCCTCGACGGTGACGAGGTCGTCTACGTCGCCCGGGTGCCCACCAAACGGATCATGACGGTGGGGATCAGTGTCGGCACCCGGTTCCCCGCGTACGCCACGTCGATGGGCCGGGTGCTGCTCGCCGGGCAGCCGCCCCGATGGCTCGACGACTATCTCGCCACGGCGCAGCTGCGTCCGCTGACCCGGCGCACCGTGACCGATCCGGCGAAGCTGCGTGACCTCCTGACCAGGATCGCCAACCAGGGGTACGCCCTCGTCGACCAGGAGCTGGAGGAGGGGCTGCGGTCGCTGGCCGCGCCGATCCACGGCGACAACGGCTCGGTGGTGGCCGCGGTAAATGTCTCCGCCCATGCCAGCCGCGGCTCGTTCGAGATGATCCGCAAGGAGCTGCTGCCACCGCTGCTGGCCACGGCCAAGCGCATCGAGGAGGACCTGAGCGCCGGTCCCGGTCGCTGACCCCGGTCCGTGCGCTACGGCGAATCGGCCCGGGGCGGCCCGTCCGCGTACCACCATGTGGGGGACGACGAACGGGGGGGCGAGGTGCGCGAGCTGCTGCTGGTCATCACGCTGGGCGTCGTCGTGCTGGTCGGCACCACCATCGGCGGCCGGTACCGGGTCGCCCCACCGGTGCTGCTGATCAGCCTGGGTGCCCTGGTGGCGCTGCTGCCCCCGTTCTCGCACGTGGTCCTGGCACCCGAGGTGGTGCTGCTGCTGTTCCTGCCGGCGATCCTGTACCGGGAGAGCCTGGTCACCAGCCTGCGGGAGATCAGGGCGAACATCGTGGTCATCGCGTTGCTGGCGGTCGGCCTGGTCGGGGTCACGATGGTCGCGGTGTCGCTGGTCGTGCAGCGCTTCGGCGTCGACCCGGCGGTGGCCTGGGTGCTCGGCGCGGTGCTCGCCCCGACCGACGCCGCGGCGGTGGCCGGACTGGCCAAACGGATGCCTCGCCGGCTGCTGACCACCCTGCGCGCGGAGAGCCTGGTCAACGACGGCACCGCCCTGGTGCTGTTCGCCATCGCGCTCGGTCTGCTCGGCGGGGGCGCCGCACCGAACGCCTTCGAACTCGTCGAGCGGATCGGCCTGTCCTTCCTCGGCGGCATCGCCGCCGGCATGGTGGTCGGCACGGTGGTGATCCTGATCCGCAAGCGCATCGACGATCCGCTGCGGGAGGGCGCGCTGAGTGTGCTCACCCCGTTCGCCGCCTTCCTGCTCGCCGACAGCATCCACGAGAGTGGGGTGCTCGCGGTGGTGGTCGCCGGTCTGATGCTCTCCTACGCCAGTCCCCGCGTGATCCGGGCCCGGTCCCGGATCCTCGCACTGTCCTTCTGGGACCTGACCACCTTCCTCGTCAACGGTGGACTCTTCGTGCTGGTCGGCATGCAGATTCCGCGTGCGGTGGAGAACGTCACGAGCGTCTCCCTGGGCCGGGCAGTCGTGATCGCGCTCGTGGTGTCCGGGGTGCTGGTGGCGGTGCGGATGCTGTGGCTGCACCTGATCGCCGGCCTGGCCCGGCTGGTGGAGCGGCGCGAGTCGCAGCTCGCCCGCCAGGTCAACTGGCGGGTGCGTACGGTAGCCGGTTGGGCCGGCTTCCGGGGGGCGGTCTCGCTGGCGGCGGCGCTCGCCGTGCCGTTGACCGCGCAGGACGGCAGCCCGGTGCCGGAACGGGATCTAATCATCTTCGCGGTCGCCACGGTGATCCTGGTGACCATGCTCGTGCAGGGCACCACCCTGCCGTTCCTGATGACCTGGGCCGGACTGCGCGGTGATCCGGAACGGGTCGAGGAGTCGCGCCAGGCGCAGCTGAATGCCACCCGATCCACCCTCGACGCGCTGCCGGACCTCGCCGACCGGGTGGGTGCCGAGGCGGAGATCCTGCACCGGCTCCGGGCCGAGTACGCGGGTCATCTGAACGCGATGCAGGCCGAGCCGGAGGACGAGTCGCTCACCGACCGGGAGGTCGAGCGGCAACTGCGCCTGGCCGCCCTCGAACACAAGCGACGCGAGATCACCACGATGCGCGACCGGCGGGAGATCGACGATACCGTGTTGCAGGAGTTGCAGGCCCGGCTGGACGTCGAGGAGATCCGACTGCTCGGCCCGATGGCCTCCGAGTGACAGCTGCGCGGCCAGCGGGCTCGCGCAGCTGGCCGCCGCCCCGATCAGCCGGCTGCGGCCCCGCCCGCCGGAAGTGCGAGGGCGACCGTGAGGTCGAGCAGACTGCGTGGGTCGGTGAGTCGGTCGCCGTAGAGCTGGCGCAGTTGACCCATCCGGTAGCGCACAGTCTGCGGGTGCACGAAGAGGTCGGCGGCGACGTCGTCCCGCCGTCCCTGGTGCAGCAGCCAGGAACGCAGCGTCTCGGTGAGCCGCTCGGCGGTGGCGGCGGGCAGCGCGGCGAGCGGTTGCAGGACCCGGGCACGCAGATCGGCGAGCGCCTCGACGTCGGCGCTGAGCAGCAGCTCGGCCAGGTGCGCCTCGGTGTCCAGGGGTTCACCGTCGGCGGGTCGGTCGATACCGAGCGCGACCACCCGCACCACCCGCCGGTACGACGAGCTGACCCGGGCCCAGGGACGGCAGGGCCCGAGCACCGCGTGACGTCCGTGCAAGACCCGGGCGAGCTGCCGGCGCCGGTCACCGTGCATGTCCGGTACGAGCAGCACCGCGGTCTCCTCGCCGGGCTCGCCGGCCGGCATTTCCTCGGTGCTCTCCAGGGTGTGTTCGCCCAGCAGGGCGAGCGCTCCGCGCAGCTTCGCCTGCGGCAACAGCGCCACGGTGAGGGTCTGCGGCACCGGCCAGTCGGCCCGCTCGGCGCTGCGCAGCAGCACGTCCTCCGCCTCACCGGCGAGCAACTGCTGGGTGAGCCGTTCCAGGTTGCGCCGTCGGGCCCGGCCCACGCTGGCCAGCTCGTCGGCATGACCCGCGACGCTGGCGGCGGAAAGCTCGTCGATGTAGGCGAACATCAACTCGGCGAACTCGGCGACCGTGGCGGCGGGCAGCCCGGTCGCCACGGTGGCGGTGGCCAGCTCCCGCCAGGAGACCCGGGCACCCACCCGGTACGCGGCCAGCAGCGCGTCCACGCTGCGGCCAGACCGGGCCTCGCCGCTGCCCAGGGCGTACGCGGCCTCCAGCGCCGGGACCAGCGGCGTGCTCGGGTCGTTGACCTGCGAACGGTCGGCGGCCTGGGACTGTTCGAGCAGTTGCAGGAAGGTGCCCAACGCGATCTGCACCGCGTTCTCTATCTTGTCCCGCATCTGTCCGGTCAGGGTGCCGGAGTAGCTGGGCACCTCGGCCGTGATCGCGGTCACGGTCTGCCCGGCCACCAGCGGCAGCCGGTCGCGCAGTTCACGGGCCACCCGCTGGTCCAGTTCGATGCGGGCCGCCCGATTGGTCGTTCCGGATGGTTCCGCCACGGTTGTTCTCTCCGCACAAATGGGGTGGATCGCTTTACCTTCGCAGACCAAGAGTTTATGCCAGCGGGCCGCGACCATCGTCGTATGACCACCACCGTCCCGCCACCGGACACGAGATCTTTTCGGCGCCGCCTGTGGCGGCTCGCCGAGACGGTGACCACACCGGTGCTGCCCAGCGACTACCTCGACCTGGTCGCCCCGCTTCGCGCCGGGGCCGACCTGCGCGGCCGGATCGTCGCCGTGCATCCGGAAACCCCGGACGCGGCGACCCTGCTGATCCAACCCGGCCGTAGTTGGCGCGGCCACGTCCCCGGCCAGTACATCCGGCTCGGTGTGGACGTCGACGGGGTGCGCCAGTGGCGCGCCTACTCGGTCACCTCGGCCCCCGGCCGGCGCACCGAGCCGCTCTCGGTGACGGTGAAGGCGATCCCGGACGGCGTGGTCAGCAACCATCTGGTCCGCCGCATCCGACCGGGCACGATCGTGCAGCTCGACCAGGCGCGCGGCGACTTCGTGCTGCCGGAGCGGGTACCGTCGCGGGTGCTGTTCCTCACCGCGGGCAGCGGCATCACCCCGGTGGCCGGGATGCTGCGCTCGGGTGCCCTGGCCGGCAGCGACGTGGTGCTGGTGCACTCGGCGCCCACCGCCGCGGACGTGGTCTTCGGCGCGGAGCTTCGCGGCCTGGCCGAGCGTGGTGCCATCCGACTGATCGAGCGGCACACCGAGGTCGAGGGCCTGCTGGACGTGGCCGAGCTGGACACCCTGGTCCCCGACCACCTGGCACGTCAGACCTGGGCGTGTGGTCCGCTCGGGCTGCTCGACGCGGCTGAGGAACACTGGTCGGCTCGCGGGCACGCCGCCAGCTTGCACACCGAGCGGTTCCGTCCCACGGTGATCACCGCAGGTGACGGCGGGACCGTCACCTTCACGCGTTCGTCGGTGACCGTGGCGGCCGCCGGCGCCACCCCGCTGCTGGATGCCGGCGAGAGTGCCGGGGTGCTCATGCCGTCGGGCTGCCGGATGGGCATCTGCTTCGGCTGCGTGCTGCCGCTGCGCCAGGGCGCGGTCCGCGACCTACGTAACGGCCAGCTCACCACCGCCCTGCCGGGCGACGGCGTACGCGTGCAGACCTGCGTGTCTGCCGCCGCCGGCCCGTGCGAACTCGAGATCTGATCGGAGACCGACCGCCGTGACCGTGATGCAGAAGAAGGCCGACAACCCGATCGCCCACCTCACCGCCGAGGACATCGAGACCCTCGGCAAGGAACTCGACGCCATCCGGGAACGGGTGATCGCCTCCCGGGGCGAACGGGACGCCGCCTACATCCGTAAGGTCATCTCGACCCAGCGGAAGCTGGAGATCAGCAGTCGGGTGGTGCTGCTGTTCTCGCTGTTCCCGCCGGCCTGGATCGTCGGCACCGCCGGGCTGTCGGTGGCGAAGATCCTGGAGAACATGGAGATCGGGCACAATGTCCTGCACGGCCAGTGGGACTGGATGCGCGATCCGAAGATCCACTCGACCAGCTGGGAGTGGGACCACGTCGCCCCGGCCGACCAGTGGAAGCAGTCGCACAACGAGCTGCACCACAGGTACACCAACGTGGTCGGCAAGGACAACGACCTCGGCTACGGCATCATGCGGGTCGACGAGGACCAGCCCTGGCACCCGGCGCACCTCGGGCAGCCGCTCTACAACTTCCTCAACGCCTGCTTCTTCGAGTACGGCATCGCCGCGTACGACCTCGACCTGGGGAACAAGCTGAAAAACGGGGGGCACAAGGACCCCGAGTTCCGGACCAGGCTCCGCGCGGTCGGCCGAAAGATCCGCCGTCAGTTCCTCAAGGACTACCTGCTCTTCCCGGTGCTGTCCGGCCCGTCGTTCCTGCACACCCTGGCCGCCAACTTCACCGCGAACCTGATCCGCAACCTGTGGAGCCACTCGGTGATCATGTGCGGTCACTTCCCGGACGGGGTGGAGACCTTCGAGAAGACCTCGATCGAGGGCGAGACCCGGGGGGAGTGGTACGTGCGGCAGATGCTCGGCTCGGCCAACATCAGCGGCAGCCGGCTGATGCACATCATGACCGGCAACCTGTCCTTCCAGATCGAGCACCACCTCTTCCCCGACCTGCCGAGCAACCGCTACCAGGAGATCGCGCCGGAGGTGCGGGCGCTCTTCGACAGGTACGGGCTGAAGTACACCACCGGCTCGCTGCCCCGGCAGGTCTTCTCCGCGTGGAAGAAGGTCTTCCGGCTCGCCCTGCCGAACCGCCGCCAGCCGGCCGCCCCCGCCACCCCGCTCGACGACTCCGCCAACCACCCCACCCCCACCCTCATCGCCGCCTGACCCCGCGTCCAACCTCGTGCGACTTCAGGGTTGTTGCTGGCTGAGAGCCCCGCTGACCCAACTACAACCCTGAAGTTGCTCACCAGGGGCGTCCCTCGGGGTGAGGCGGGGGTGGGTCAGCGACGGTTGGGGTAGTTGTGGGTGGACTGGCGGCCCTTGACGAAGGCCAGCACGATCACCGCGGCGAGCGCGATGAGGCCGATGATGACCAGCCAGCGGACCGCTTCGAGAAGCAGCCCGAGCAGGACCAGCGCACCGGCGATCACGCCGACGACCCAGAGCAGGGCGCGCATCTTTACCTCCCAACCGGCCGCCCGGCCGGTCCGGGCGTTGCCGAACCGGCTACCCGTTTCCACCCGGACGATGCCATCTGTGTGGGTACCCAACCCGGCCGCCCTGGGCGTGCTACCGCGCACGGTGCTCGGGAACGCGGCGGAGGTTCCCGAGGAGCGTGATCGGGGCAGCGCTCAGTCGGGGAGCTGCCCCAGATAGACGGTGTTGGCCGACGCCCCGCCGGTAAGCGGGTTGGCGAACCGCACCACGTGACTGTGGTGGGTGGGGAAGACGGCGGCCAGGTGGGCTGCGAACTCCGGGTCCGGAGGATCGTCCGACCAGAGGGCGAACACGCCGCCCGGATGCAGCAGCCGCGCCAGCCGGCGCAACCCCTCCGGCCGGTAGAAGGCGGCGTGGCTCGGATGCAGCGGATGCCGGGGAGAGTGGTCGACGTCGAGCAGCACCGCGTGGAAGCGACGCCCGGCGTCGTCGGGGTCGAGGCCCTCCGGACCGGCCACCCGGGCGAAGAAGTCGGCCCGCACCAGCCGGGTACGCGGGTCCGTGGCCAGTCCGGCGGCGAAGGGCAGCAGGCCGCGCCGATGCCAGTCGATGACGTCCTCGACCGCCTCCACCACCAGCAGGGAGGCGACCCGATCGTCCGCCAGCGCGGTGCGGGCGGTGTAGCCCAGGCCCAGCCCGCCGACGACGACGTCGAGACGGTCACCGGCCAGCGACGCCAACCCCAACCGGGCCAGCTCGACCTCACCGGCGGTGAACAGGCTGGACATCAGGAACTCGTCGCCGAGCTTGACCTCGTACACCTCCAGGCCGAGCCGGGGATCGCGACGCCGCCGCAGACTGATCTCGCCGATCGGTGTCGGACGCCAGGCCAGTTCCTCGAAACGTACGCTCACCGCCGGCATGTTACCGGCCGGTGAGCTGCCGCGAGCGGCGTGACGCCCGGTCCCCGGGACATCGACGCAACGCATATCCTGTGCCCGGTTCGTCTCGCCGGAGGGGAAGCGATGCCGTCGCGGCAGGATCAGCTGCACTCGTACCAGTTCACTGTCCAGCGGACGGTGGCCGCGCTGGTGACGCGAGAGACCGATCCGGCGCAGTCCCCGATGCGCCGGCTCGCCGGAGCCGGGATGGCCGGCGTCCTGGTGGCGGTCATCGGGTTGGGGGCCGCCGCGCTGTACGGCCTCTTCACCGGCGGCGGCGTGAAGTGGCGCGACGCCGGTGTGGTCATCGTGGAAAAGGAGTCCGGCGCCCGGTTCGTCTACCGGGAGGAAAAGCTGCATCCGGTGCTCAACTACGCCTCCGCGCTGCTCATCATCGGCGCGCAGCGGCCGAAGACCGTGCTGGTGTCCCGGCGGTCGATCGACGGAGTGCCGAGGGGGTTGCCGTTGGGCATCCGCGACGCTCCCGACTCGCTGCCCCCGGCGGCCCGGCTGGCCACCGCACCGTGGTCGGTCTGTTCGGTGCCCCCGACCGAGCCCGCAGCGGCGGCACGCTCGGTGCTGCTGGTGGGCACCGGCGGCACCGGCGGCCAGCCGCTGGGCCGGGACGCGTTGCTGCTGCGTGCTCCCGACGGCCGGCTGCACCTGCTATGGCAGCAGCAGCGACACCTGATCCGGGACACCGACCGGGTGCTGGCCGCGCTGGTGACCACCCGTTCCCGGTCCGTCCCGGTGGCCGCCGCGCTGCTCAACTCGGTGCCGGCCGGTCTCGACCTGGCCCCACCGGAACCGCCCGACCTGGGTCGGCGATCCACCCTGGTCGCCGGCGCCCGAATCGGTGACGTCCTGGTGGTGAGCAACTCCGGCGGCGGGCGGCAGTACGCAGTGGTGCTGCGTGACGGGCTCGCCGGCATCACCGAGCTACAGGCCGGTCTGCTGCTCGCCCGCACCGGTCAGCGGGAGCCGGAGCAGATCAGCCTCGGCCGGTTCGCCGCCCTGCCCCAGGTGCCAGACCTCGTCCCCGCCGGTCCCGACGCGCCGCCGGTTGCTCCGCCCCGGCTGGCCACGCCGGAGCCGGCCACGATCTGCGTACGGGTGGGTGATGACACCGGCGCGGTGGAGGTGCGGCGGGGTGTGGAACTGCCGACGCTGGCCTCCGGCCCCGAACAGCCGGCCGAGTCGACGACCGCGGACCAGGTGGTGGTGGAGCCGGGGCGGGGCGCGCTCGTCGAATCGGTCGCCATGCCGGGTGCCACCGGCGGCGCGATCTCCGTGGTGACCGACCTCGGCCGCCGGTACGCGCTCGCCGGCCCCGAGGTGACCGGCATGCTCGGCTACGCGGACGTGCGACCCGTCCGGCTGCCCGCCGGCGTGGTCAGCCTCGTACCCGCCGGCGCGCCGCTCGACCCGGGCGTGGCCCGTCAGCGCGCCACCCCCGCCTGACGTGCTCGGACACCCGCCCCGGAAGTGGTAGGAAATTTCTTGGCGTGGGTTGTCGAATCCGGAGACTCTCGCTCGTCGCACTGACGACGGCACGTCAGACCGACCTCAAGGAGCAACCAGATGCGTACCCTGATCGCCACCGCGTTCGTCTCGCTCGACGGCGTCATCGAGGCCCCCGGCGGAGAACCGGGCTACCGCAACTCGGGCTGGACCTTCAACGACATCGCGTTCGACGAGGCGGCCTACGAGATCAAGGGCCGTGAGCAGGACGAGGCCACCGCGATGATGCTGGGCCGGGTCAGCTACCAGGCGTTCGCGCCGGTGTGGCCGAAGATGACCGAGGAGTTCGCCGGCTACAACGCGATGCCGAAGTACGTCGTGTCGACAAGCCTGAAGGAGCAGGACCTGGTGTCCAACTGGGGGGAGATCGTCATTCTCCGGTCGCTGGACGACGTCGCCGCGCTCAAGCAGACCGAGGGCGGCCCGATCAGCATCCACGGCAGCGCCACGCTGAACCGCAACCTATCCGACGCCGGCCTGATCGACCGCTACCACCTGCTGGTCTTTCCGGTGCTGCTCGGTGCGGGCAAGCGGCTCTTCAGCGACACCGACCGGGACAAGCAGAACCTCAAGCTCGTCGAGAGCGAGTCCTACGCCAACGGCATCCAGAAGCTGGTCTACGACATCGCCCGTTGACCAGCCGACCGGCCCGCCGGTGGGACGGTAACCGAGGCGGGTCAGCGGCTGGGCACTGACCGGACGCTCATGGTGATGGCCTCGGCCACCTGCTCAGGCGGCTGCGACGCGTCGACGAGATGAGCGCCGGTCACGGCGGCGAAGGTGGTGAGCGCCCGGGCAACATGGTCGTGTCGCCACCGGCGGGCGGCGACATCCACCTGGTCGGCATCGATGCGGGCGCGCAACTGCTCCTCGGCTGTTCGTGCACCATGTGGGTCTCCGGACGGGGCGCGGGTCACGGCTGTCGGGTCAGGCCGACGAGTGTGGCGAGCCGGATGACGTCGGTTGGGAAGGTACCCGCGCGAAGCACGGCGGTGAGCGCGGCGCGTCCGGCAGGCCGCACGCGGGTCTCGGCAGGAGCGATGCGGTCGGCGGTGGTCAGGGCGCGTCCGGCGGCCTGAGGGTCGCCAAGGGCCAGGTGCGCGCGGGTGATGTCGATCAGGTGACCGGCGCGGTGTTCGGCGGGCAGCCGATGCCAGGCATCGCTGCTGACGGCGAGTTTGTGGGTGGCGATGGCGAGGCCGTTGTCACCGAGGCCGGTGGCAACCAGGGCGCGGGCGAGGTCGACCACAATCGGCCCGAACCCGCCACCATGGCCGTGCCGGTGGGCGAGGCGGGCGGCCTGGTCTGTGAGGCTGCCGGCGGTGGTCGCCTCGCCGCAGGTGGCGGCGGCGAGGGCGGCTTCGAGGAGCAGAATGCCGGCGGGGGCGACGTCATCCGGTCGGCTGGTGGGGGAGGGCGTCGGGTCGAGCCGGTGCAGGGCGGTACGGGTGACGGCCAGCGCCAGCCGGCCGCGCCGCACGGCACGCAGCGCCTGCGCCAGGCCGACCACCGCAATCGCGGTACGCCGTGGGTCGTCGCCGGCAGCGGTCATCGCGCGGTCGGCGGCCAGCCAGGCCAGGTCGGGTTCACCGAGCTTGACCAGGACCTGCGCGGTCAGCCGGTACACCCGCACCAGCAGGTCGTCAGTGGACGCCGGCATGCCGACGCCCGAGGCGTGTCGCGCGTCGGCGAGCAGGTCGGGCAGGATCCGAAGCAGCTGGGGATACTGGGCGTGCCGGTACGCGGCGAGCGCGTATTCGACCTGACGGCCAAGGCCCGCCGGGGTGACGCCGGCGGTGGCCGGTCCGTAGCGGGTCAGGGCTTCGCGCAGCCGTTCCACGGCGACGCTCATCTCGGTGACCGCCGGCGGCGGGGTGTCCCGGCCGACCAGCACGCCGGTGGCGACCCCGAGCGCCTCGGCGACCGTCTCGATCACCGACAGCCGGTCGAGCCGGCGGGCACCCCGTTCGATCTTGTCGACCCAGCTTTTCGACTTGCCGATCCGGTCGGCGAAGACCTGCTGACTCATCCCACGGCGGACCCGGAGCTGCGCGATGCGCCGCCCGATCGGCAACTCCTGCCGGCCACCGCCGGTCATCGCCGCGCCGCCGGACCGATCGCCTCGGTGGACGCTCCGCAGCGCGGACACCACCGCGCCTTCACCTTGAACGCGAACAGCCCGGCGAGAAACCCCAGCAGTACGCCGCCGAGCACCATCATCGCCACTCTCATGTGGTCAGTTCAGCCGATCGCGACAGTCATCTGAGGAGGTGCGTGGGGGTGCCTACCGGTGCGGACCGGTGGCGAGGGCGCTTTCGTCCGCACCCCTCCGTTACTCTCCGTGTGACGACCGTCGCAGGTGAGGGGTGAGGTGTGGTATCCAGCGGAGAGGCGATCACCCGGCTGCTGGCCGAGGTGGGCTGGCAGCCCGAACAACTCGCCCGACGTCTGAATGAGTGCGCCGAACGGCATGGCCGCACGGAGCGGTTGCATGTCAAGACTCCGTACAAATGGAAGAAGGGCGACGCGCCTCGTAACCCCTGGCCCTCGCTGACCGCCGCCCTGCTGTCCGAGCAGTTGCAACGGACGATCACTCGCGATGAGCTGGGCTGGCCCGATGACGGTTTCGAGGCCGTACCCGCCTCGGCCGGTCTGGAACTGCCCTGGTGCCCAGCCGGGGCCTTGCGGGCCGCCGAGGTGGTGAACGAACCTGAGGGGATGATGCACCGACGGATGTTTCTCACTCTGCTCGGTTCCGCACTGACCTCACCTGCGCACGAATGGCTGATCTCCCAACCTCCGCGAGCAGTGGCGTCGTCCAGAGGCCGACCGATCTCCGGCGAGGTTGTCGACCACCTGGACACGGTGACCGCCAGCCTCCGTCGCATGGACGATCATCTCGGCAGCGGCCAGACCCTCGGCATGGTCCGCCAGCAGCTGAGCACGGTGGTCGATGTGCTGCGCGATCGCAGCTACACCGACAGCGTCGGCCGACGCCTCCACTCCACCGCGGGGGAACTGCTGCGGCTTGCTGGTTGGCTCTCGTTCGACGGTGGCCATCACAGCCAGGCCCAGCGATTCTGGATCGCCGGGCTCTACCAGGCCCATACGGCCGGCGACCGCGGCCTCGGGGCAAACATCCTCGGGTTCATGTCCTGCCAGGCCAAAGACCTCGGTCAACTCCGTCAGGCCATCACTCTTGCCGAGACCGCGCGAGCGAGCTATCCGCAATCGAGCCCGAAGGTGTCGACGATTCTCGACCTGAGGGCTGCGGAGGCGTACGCCAACAACCAGTCGGTGACCGACACCCGTCGGGCGCTCGACAGCGCCTTCGACCGGTTGACGGACAGCCCACCGGAGTACGGCGACCCGGACTGGTCCTACTGGATCAACGAGGCGCAGGCTCACGCGCAGGCTGGATACTGCTACGTCAAACTCGAACACTGGTCCCGTGCACGGGAGCACCTGCGAGCAGCGCTGCGGCTACAGAGCAGCGAGTACAGCCGGGAAGCTGCCCTGCGCAACGCTTTGCTCGCCACCACCTACGTGCGGCAGGTGCAGCCCGACCTCGACAAGGCACTTGCTCTTGGCGAGCGGGCCGTCCAAACGCTCACGGGTCAGGTCACCTCCGCCAGGTGCACCAAACACGTACGCAATCTGGTCGGCGCCCTCACTCCCTATCGTCGTACCCCCGCCGTCCGTCGCTTCTGCCTGGACGCCAGGCAACTCATCTCCGCGTGAGGCGGCAGCGAAACCTGCTGAGCTCCGCGACCTGTCAACGTGCGATTCTTGGTCCGAAATCGCCCATCAGTGGGCAGGATCGGACCAAGATCCCTCGCAGAGACGCCCCGCGCGGTAGGTCTACATGTACTCTGCCGCGACTTCCTTCGCCTCTGCCACGAACTCGTCGAGCTCTGCGGGCGTCAGCCGCCGCTCAAGCAGAAGCTGTCCGAGGACGAAGACCTCGGCCGCGAGCATGGTCTCGGCGGGGATGTTGTCGATCAGCTCCGGTTCGCCGAGGGCGGCGCGGATCAGACCCTCCATCTCCAGGGCCGGCAGTGTGTCCCCGTCCGGATAGCGGGCCCGGGTCACGGACACCCAGGCGGCCACATCGCTGGGAGTGGCCTCGGTAGAAAAGTGCCGATGGACGGCGAGGGTGAATGCCGCTCCGATGACCTGGAGGCCGCCGACCCAGCCACCCCGGCCGATCTCGGCGACGAGAGCCTCGGCGGCATCCCAGTCAGCTCGGGCCAACGCCCGGATCAGATCGCTCAGCGCCTGGACTGTCAACGCTTCAACCTCGCTATCGTCTTGCCGATCGTCCTCGCGAACCATCGCGCGCCCACGCCTACCAGCAGGCCGACTATCACAAGATTCCCGGCGGCCTCTGCGCTGTCAATCTTCGGTCGTGCTGGTTGGTTGCGGATCGTGAGGACATTGGTCCCGGTGGAGTGCGTCCCGTCGGAGCCCTTGGGGCCCCGGAGCAACTTGACCATTTGCTGTGCGGCGTCCGTCGCGTTGGCGGCGTTGTCCTGTAGCTCGTCCGCCTTCCGTACGGACCGGTTCAGGACTCCCCGCATCCGTTGGCGGCCGAGGTCGCGGCGGTCGCTGTCAAACAGGAGGTCTTCGCCGGAGGGTGGGCCGGACGTGGCGGTTGTCGTCTGCGGCACCGACCCGGGGGCGATGGCGTTCAGGTACGCGGTGACATTCCGGGCGGCCTCGCTGCTCAGCCGGGCGAGCCGGTGGGCCTTGTCGACACCGGTGCGGCTGTGGCTCACCGCCGCGCGGATGCTCGGATGGTCGGAGCCCTTGCCGGCCGTCGCGTAACGGGTGTTCGCCCCGGCCACGTCCGTGGCGGCGCGGGTCGCCTGCACCGCGAGGCCGTCCAGTTGGTCCACTGCGGATCTGAGCTGGGCGATGACCTGAGCGAGCAGGCCGCTCATCCCAGCAGCTTCCGGTATGCGCTGCCGTTCTCCCGGGCCGCGCCGATGACTCGCAGGATCAACGCGACCTCGCGGATGGCGTCCGCGATCGCTGTACGGGCCTGTTCCGCCTCGGCCCGTCGGCTGTCGTGCAGGGTGGCGAGCACCAGCCCGGATACCTCGTCCAGGGCCGCGCCGACGCCTTCGATCGTGGCCCTGCCCTGGTCGAGCAGGTGGTTCGCCTCATCGAGGGCGGCCTTGACCTCGCCGATGCTCATAGGTCACCCGAGGATGCTGATGTACTGTCGAGCCGCCTGGGTGCTGCCCTGGAGCACCGTCGCCGCCTCGACCAGCCGCTGCTTGCTCTGCTCAGCCCGGTTGATCGCCTCCGCGATGGCGGGATGACCGGTGCCGGCCGCGACCGCGCGTAGCCGAGAGATCACCTGTTCGGTGCCGTCGATGGCGGACCGGATCTGGTTCGTCGTCGCGTTGCACTGCTCGGCTGCCTGGGCGAGCTCGGCCTTCACTTGCTCGATGCTGGCCATGCCGTCCTTCCGGTCCACCGTACGGGTTGCTGGTCGGTCACGTTTCGTGGCGAGGCAGACACTATCCAACATGAATCGTCCTCCGCAGCCCTGCGGCCGGGCGGGACGGGCTCAGCCGTGCCAGGACCGCCAGAGCGCGGCGTAGGCGCCACCGGTGCGGACGAGTTCGTCGTGGCCGCCGAGTTCGGTGATCCGGCCGTCCTCCAGCACGGCCACCCGGTCGGCGTCGTGCGCGGTGTTGAGCCGGTGCGCGATGGCGATGACCGTACGCCCGCTGGCCACGGCGGCGAGGGCCCGCTCGGTACGCCGGGCGGTCGTCGGGTCGAGCGCGGCCGTGGCCTCGTCGAGGATCAGGATCTGCGGGTTGGCGAGCACGAGCCGGGCGAGCGCGAGTTGCTGGGCGTCGGCGGCACTGAGTTCACGAGCCCCGTCACCGAGTTGCGTGTCGAGTCCGTCGGGCAGGTCGGCGTACCAGTCGGCGCTCACCGCGACCAGTGCGGCGCGCATCTGCTCGTCGGACGCGTCGGGGGCGGCGAAGGCGAGGTTGTCGCGCAGCGTGCCGATGAAGACGTGGTGTTCCTGGGTGACCAGGGCGATCCGGCGACGACGCTCGGCCGGGTCGAGGTCCGTGACGGCCAGGCCGTCGAGGCTCACCACACCCTCGCGCGGCACGTCGGTTCCGGCGAGCAGCCGGGCGAGCGTGGACTTTCCCGCCCCGGAAGGGCCGACGATGGCGAGGCGTTCGCCGGGGCGTACCACCAGGTCGATCCCGCGCAGCACGTCGGGACCGTCGGCGTACGAGAAGTGGGCTCCGCGTACGACGAGCCGTCCGGACCGGGCGGGGGCCGGCACGCGTGGTCGCGGTGTGCCGGCTGCGGCTTCGGTCTGCTGGCCGACACCGAGCACCCGGGCGAACGAGGCGAGGCCGCGTTGGGCCTGCTCCATCCATTGCAGCAGCCGATCCAGCGGCTCGATCGCCTGCTGAAGGTAGAGCGCCGCCGCGACCACCTCGCCGAGGGTCACCAGGTCACGGTCCAGCAGGAAGCCGCCGAACAGCAGCACCACCGCGATCGGCAGCGCGTAGCTCGCCTCCACCACCGGGAAGAAGACCGACCGGAGGGCCAGGGTCGCCCGACGGGTGGCCCACACCCGGCCGATGCGCTGCCGGCCGTACGCGATGCGGTCGGCACCGAGGCGGAGCGCCTCGACCGTGCGGGCACCCTCGGCGGTCGTGGTCAACGCCTCGGTCAGCTCGGCGGTCGCGGCCCCTTCGGCAAGGTAGGCCGGCCTGGCGCGACGCAGATACCAGCGGGTGACCGCGACGATCGACGGCAGCCCGGTCAGGGCGACCAGGCCGAGTAGCGGATGCAGCAGGAAGATCGCACCGAAGAGCAGCGACAACTGCGTCCCGGCGATGACCATGACGGGCATCACGTCCCGTACCGTCGTCCCGACGGTCGTCACGTCCACCGAGCTGCGGGTGGCGAGTTCACCGGTGCCGGCCCGTTCGATGACGGAGATGGGCAGGTCCAGCGCTCGCGCGACGAATGCTTCGCGGAGCCGGGCGACGGCGCGCTCACCGAACCGGTGGCCGACGTACTGGGCGTAGCGGGCGAGCAGCCCGTGGGCCAGCACACAGCCGCCGATCGCGAGGGCCAGACGGTCCACGGCGGCGGCGCCGGCACCGGCCGTGACCTCGTCGACGATCCTGCCCAACAGCCACGGCGGCGCGAGCCCGGCGACCGCGGCGGCGCCGTGCAGCACCAGGACGACGGCGACCGCGCGGCGGTCCGCGGCGATGAGGCCCAGCGCCGCGCGACGGACGACCTTCCGGTCCGCGACGGGCAGCCCGGTCACCGCAGTGACCCGTCGGCGTCGACGGACTCGCCGTCCCGGGACACCAGGGCCCGGTAGCTCGGATCCTGTGCGAGCAGTTCGACGTGACTGCCGGCGGCGGTGATCCGGCCGTGGCGCAGGTGTGCGACCAGGTCGGCGCGCCCGAGCAGCAGCGGTGAGGTGGTCAGCACGACTGTGGTCCGTCCGGCCCGCGCCGCCCGCAGCCGCCGCGCGATGCGCGCCTCGGTGTGCGCGTCCACGGCCGACGTCGGGTCGATGAGGATCAGCACGTCCGGCTCGGCGAGCAGAGCGCGGGCCAGGCGTACGCGTTGCCGCTGGCCGCCGGAGAGGGTCCGGGCCCGGGTACCGACCGGCATCGCGAGCCCGTCCGGGTGGGCGTCGACCACGTCCACCGCCGACGCGGTACGCAACGCCGTGAACAGGTCGGCGTCGCTGGTGTCCGCCCGGACGCGCAGGATCTCGCGCAGTGTTCCGGCGAAGAGATAGGAGTCGTGGTCGGCGACCAGGATCCGCGCCCGCACCTCGTCCAGCGCGATGCTGGTGAGCGGCACGCCACCCCAGGTCACCTCGCCGGCGACGAACCGCCCGAGCCGGTCGGCCAGCGCGACGGCCTCGGCCGGGTCGTCGGCGGCGACGGCCAGCAGCCGTCCGGCGGGTACGGTCAGCCCGGTGGCGGGATCATGCAGGTCGGCGGGTCGGTCCGGCGCGGCTTGCGTCCCGCCGGCCGGTGACGGTGGACCGGCCTCGTCCGGTCTGAGGTTGAGCAGTGCGATGATCCGGCGGGCGGCGACCCGCCCCCGGATCACCTGGTAACCGCCTTCGAGCAGGAACCACACCGGCACGATCAGGACCGCCACGTACCCGTAGACGGCCACCGTCTGCCCGATGGTGATGTCACCCGCTGCCGCCATCCGCGCCGCCAGCCACACCACGGCGGCCAGGAACACGCCCGGAATGACGATCGTCAGCGACTCGATCCAGCTGTTCACGGCGCCGACCCGGTACCCCTCGGTCAGCAGCCGCTGGGAGCGGGCCGTGTACCGGCGGGCGAACAGTCCCCGCCCACCGACCCCGGCGAGCACCCGCAGCCCGGCCACGATGTCGGCGGCCCGGGTGGTGAGCAGGCCCTGCTGGTGACGGTAGACCGACTCGACCCGTTCGAGGCGGCGCAGCAGCGGCCCGACCAGCAGCACCACCGTCGGCACGCCGAGCAGCACGAACACCGCGAGCATCGGAGACACCGACCACAGGAGAAAGGCGACGAAGACGTACGCGAGGACGGCCCCGACGCCGGGCCCGGTCATCGTCAGCACCCCCGAGGTGTGGATGATGTCCGCGCCGCCCACGGTGGCGACCTCGCCGGCGGCGAGCCTGCGAGGCAGCACGGCACCGATGCGGGACAGGTGACGCAGCAGGACGGCGGCGGACCGGGCCGAGGCGTCCTCCCGGACGAAGGTCATCGTGCGGTGCCGCATGATGCCCAGGTAGGCCAGGCCCAACCCGGCGACGACGATCGCGGCCACCCACCACAGCAGCGCCCGGTGGCCGGCGGGCCGTAACCCGTCGTCGATGGCGCGGGCGACGAGGTATGGCCGGACCGACAACCCGAGCATCCAGGCGGTGCCGATGAGGCCGCCACGCAGCACCCGCCACGGCTGACAGCGGACCAGCCACCAGATGTATCTCAGTGGCCCCCTCGTGTCCGGCGTGCCCGGCTCGGCATGAGGGAGCTGTGGGGGCATCGTTCCAGGCTACGGTCCGGCTCGGAGCGCTTCCACGGCAATATCGGGCGTCGGCGCGGCGGACGGCGGGGGAGTGGCGATCAGGCGGGGCGGCGCAGGATGGTCACGGCGAAGTCCGCGTCCTCGCGCCACGGGCGCAGGTCCCAGGTGGCGAAGCGGTGTTCCAGGCGCAGTCCGGCGGCGACCGCGTCGGCGTCGAAGTCGGTGAGTGGATACCCCCGGTCGGTGCCGAATCCGACCGCGACCACACCGTCCGGGCGCAGGTGCGCGGCGACCCGGCTGAGCACCTGGCGTTCGGTGCCGGCGGCGACGAAGGCCATCACGTTGCCGGCGAGCACCGCCGCGTCGAACGGCTCGCTCTCGCCGGCCGCCGCGAGGTCCAACTCGGCCAGATCGGCGACGAGCCAACTGGGCGCGGGGTGGTCGGCCCGGGCCGCGTCGATCAGGACCGGGTCCGCGTCCACCCCGACCACCGTGTGACCACGCGCCGCCAACTCGGCGCCGACCCGACCGGTGCCGCAGCCGGCGTCGAGGATCCGGGAGGCCGGCGGCACCAGCGTGTCGAGCAGCCGGGCCTCACCAGCCAGATCCGCGCCTTCGGCCGCCAACTGCCGGAACCGGTTGACGTACCACTGCGAGTGCTCGGGACCGGTGTCGGTGGCCCATCGGGTCCTGTTGGTCATGTCTGCACCGTATCCGGACCGGCTCAGGGCAGCCGTCCGACCGCCGGAACAGGACCAACGGCAGGTGTCCGGAGACCAACTCGCGCGCTACCATGTCGTGACTCATGGTGAACCGAACTGTTCCGCCGGCCGGGCCGAGCCCGGCTGTGGCCGCTGATGCCGTCGGTGAGCACGGCCGGCTGTGGGAGTTGGCCCGGAGCACTCTCGACGGCAACTGGGAACACGACCACACGGTGCCGTCGCGCACCCTGTACCCGCACCAGTGGAGCTGGGATTCGGCCTTCATCTCGATCGGCTGGGCCCAACTCCGCCCCGACCGCACCTGGTCGGAGCTGGACACCCTGTTCCGCGCCCAGTGGGGCGACGGTCGGGTGCCGCACATCGTGTTCAACCCGGCGGTGGCTGGCGGCGCCTACTTTCCCGGCGCCGGGTTCTGGTCGTCGAACACCGTCGAGGGGACACCGCCGGTGGCCACCTCCGGGCTGGTGCAGCCGCCCGTGCACGCGTTGGCCGCCTGGCACGCTTACTGTCGCGTGCCGTCGGAGGCGAGCCGCGTCGCGTTGCGACGGCTCTATCCGCGCCTGGTGGCGCAGCAGCGCTACCTCGCCACCTGTCGCGATGTCGCTGGTGGCGGGTTGGCCAGCATCGTGCACCCGTGGGAGTCCGGACTGGACAACAGCCCGGCCTGGGACGGGCCGATGTCGGCGGTGCCGGCGGAGGCGGCGGTGATGCGTGCGTACCGGCGGCGCGACACCGTGCACGCCGATCCCGCCCACCGACCCACCGACCTGGACTACGCGCGGTACGTCACCATGGTCACCGCCTACCGGGCGGGCGGTTACCGCGACGACAGCCTGGCCGACCGGCATCCGTTCCTGGTCGAGTGTCCGCTGTTCAACGCGGCAATGGGCGCCTCGGAGGTGGCGCTCGCCGGCATCGCCGAGGTGATCGGCGTCGACCCGGGCCCGCACCGGGAGCGGGCTGTCGCCATCACCGAGGCTGTGGTGACCCGGCTGTACGACCCGGACAGTGGCACCTTCCATCCGCGTGACCTGCGGACCGGCCGATTGACGCCGGCCCGTACGGTGCTCGGCCTGACCCCGCTGATCCTGCCCGGCCTGCCGGCGCGACAGGTCGACGCGGTGCTCGCCGAGGCCCGCTCGGCCCGCTTCGGTCTCGCCGCCCGGATGACCCGACCACTGCCCAGCCACGACCGGACCGGTGCCGACTTCGAGCCGCTGCGCTACTGGCGCGGCCCGAGCTGGATGAACATCACCTGGCTGGTCCGGCATGGACTGGTGCGGCACGGACACGACCGGTTGGCGGCCGGGCTGCGCTCCTCGATGATCGACCTGGTCGCGGCGGCCGGTTGCCACGAGTACTTTCACCCGGACACCGGCGCCGGCCTGGGCTCACCGGCGTTCAGTTGGACGGCGGCCCTGCTCCTGGACGTGCTGGCCGACTGACCCGGTGCGGCGAGACCTGCCGGTGGCCTCCGGGTGGCGCGGCGGGTGGCGCTGCCCGGGGGCAGGTAGGTTGCTGTCCAGGATCGGCCGGCTGCCGCGCCGGTCTCGGGCGTCACCGTGACCGGGTGACCCGACGGGAGGGACGCGCAATGAGCCGGGACAGCTTCGACGAGCAGCTCGACCGGCTCACCGGTGTCCTGGCGTTGATGAGTCGGGACGCCGGCGCGGCGATCCGGGGGGCCAGCACCGCGCTGCTGGCGGTGGACCGGGGCGCGGCCGAGACGGTGCTCGCCGGTGACGCCGTGCTGGACGCCCGGCGGGCCGAGGTGGAGGCGATGATCCCCGAGGTGTTGGTGCGGCACCAGCCGGTCGCCTCGGATCTGCGCCTGGTGGTGTGCGCGTTGCGGATCGCCGGTGCCCTGGAACGGATGGGCGACCTCGCGGTGCACGTCGCGAAGGTCGCGTTGCGTCGGCACCCGATCGGGGTGGTCCCGGAGCCGGCGATGCCGGTGATGACGGCGCTGGCCGAGGCGGCGGCGCGGGTGGCGGACAAGTGCGCGCTCGTGCTGGCCACCCGGGACCGGCTCGACGCGATGCAGCTCGGGCTGGACGACGACGAGGTCGACGCCGCGCAGGAACGCCTGCTGTCGCTGCTGGTCTCCGGCTGGCCGTACGGGGTGGAGTCCGCTATCGACCTGGCCCTGCTCGGCCGCTACTACGAGCGCTACGCCGACCAGGCGGTGAACGTCGCCCGCCAGGTCGTCTACCTGGTGACCGGCACCATCCGGCTCTGACGCGGTACGCGACGGCCGGCGGCCGGGCCAATTTTCCGGACATCCGGTACGCCGCGTCCGCAACGTCACATCCCGGCTTCCCGTTGGCCCCCACCAAGCCGGCAAGTTCACTTTTCGTTCACCTGGGTCCGGGAGTCCGGCTACCTGGGCCTCCTAGCTTGACTCGCGTACGGCCCGGACGGGCTGATGCACCCCGATAGAGAGGCTTACCTGGTGAACCGCAACGTGCTTTCGCGGCGCGTCCTTGCCGGCGTCGCGCTTGCCGCGCTCGCGCTTACCGGCTGTGGTAGCAATGACAGCAGCTCGGAGCCGGGCGGCAGTGGCGGCGACGGCGCCTACGCCGACCTGTCCGGCGAGTTGAAGGCGTCGGGCGCCAGCTTCCCGGACGCTTACTACCAAGAGGTCGTCGAAGCCTTCAAGGCCGAGGCATCCGACGTGACGGTCACCTACAACGCGACCGGATCCGGCACCGGCAAAAAGCAGTTCGGTGAGGGCCTGGTCGACTTTGCCGGCACCGACAGCCTGGTGAAGGACACCGACGGCGTGACCGCCGGTTCGTTCATGTACGTGCCGACGGTGGCGGCCCCGATCACGGTTTCCTACAACCTTGAGGGCGTCGACAAGCTCCAGCTCAGCCCGGAGACGCTCGCCAAGATCTTCCAGACCGACATCAAGACCTGGGACGACGCGGCCGTCAAGGCCGACAACCCGGGTGTCGAGCTGCCCAACACGCCGATCACCGTTGCGCACCGTTCGGACGGTTCCGGCACCACCAGCAACTTCACCAAGTACCTCGACGCCGCGGCGGCGGGCACCTGGAAGCTGGGCAGTGGTGACACGGTGGCCTGGCCGGCCAGCACCCAGGGTGGCGAGAAGAACACCGGTGTCGCGCAGATCGTCAAGCAGACCAACGGCGCCGTCGGGTACGTCGACCTGAGCGACGCCAAGGCCACCGGCCTGAAGTACGCCGCCATCAAGAACAAGGACGGCCAGTTCGTCGAGCCGTCGCTGGAGGGCACCACCGCCGGCCTGGAGGGTGCCGAGATCGCCGAGGACCTGAGCTACAACCCGCTCAACGCCGCCGGTGCCTCCGCCTACCCGATCACCGCGCCGACGTTCATCATCGTCAAGACCTCCTACGACGACGCGAACAAGGCCGCGCTGGTCAAGGGCTTCCTCACCTTCCTGCTCAACGACGGCCAGGAACTGGCCGAGGAGGTCGACTTCGCACCGCTGCCGGCCTCGCTCAAGGAGAAGGCACTGGCCCAGGTCGAGAAGATCCAGGGCTGATCAAATCAAGATCGCTAGGGCGTTCCAGCTAGGGACGGGATCACGTCGATCCCGTCCCTAGCGGGGTACCTGAGCTGGAGTGAAGATGACCTTGACGAACAATCCCCCGGCAGCCAAGCCGACGCTGACCCAGCGGGGCAGCAGCGCCCTCGGCGACCGCGTCTTCTCCTGGTGGACGCTCGCCACCGGCCTGCTGGTGCTGGCCATCCTCGGGCTGATCCTGATCACCACCGTCCGGGAGGCCTGGCCCGCGTTCGACGCGATGGGCCTGCGCTTCATCACCGAGCGGGTCTGGGACCCGAACCCGGCCACCGGCGACGCCATCTTCGGTGCGCTGTCGTTCGCGTACGGCACCGCGGTCTCGTCGCTTATCGCGCTGCTGTTCGCGGTGCCGGTCTCGGTCGGCATCGCGCTGTTCCTCACCGAGCTGGCCCCGCGCCGGCTGCGCGGCCCCGCGGTGACCGTGATCGACCTGCTGGCCGCCGTGCCGTCGGTGGTCTTCGGCCTCTGGGGCATTCTGGTCGTGGCGCCCGCGCTGGTCCCGATCTACCAGTGGATGCACGACGTCCTCGGCGGCATCCCGTTGCTCGGCCGCCTCTTCGGCCCGGTCGGCAGCGGCCGCAACTTCATGACCGCCGGCCTGATCCTGGCGATCATGGTCACGCCGATCATCACCTCGATCACCCGCGAGGTGTTCAGCACGGTGCCGCGTGCCGACAAGGACGCGGCCCTCGCTCTGGGCGCCACCCGCTGGGAGATGATCCGGGGCGCGGTCTTCCCGCACAGCTTCGGCGGGGTGGTCGGCGCGGTGATGCTCGGCCTGGGCCGGGCCATGGGCGAGACGATCGCGGTCGCGCTGGTCATCGGCGGTGCCACGAACATCACCGCCAACCTCTTCGCCCCCGGCAACTCGATGGCCGCCGTCATCGTGCAGCAGTTCGGCGAGTCCACCGGCACCTTCACCGCCGCGCTCATCGGTCTCGGCGTGGTGCTGTTCGCGATGACGGTGCTGATCAACGTGCTCGCCCAGGTGGTCGTCCGTCGGGCCGAGGCCCGGATGAAGGGAAGCGTCGCGTGACTCTCACCGCACCACCCGCCGCCCGCCCGGCCGCCGGCGGGCCCGACCTGACCCGGGCGGCGCTCTCCGGCCGCCGCCGGTTCACCAATCACCTCGCCACGGCGGCGATCTGGGTCGCCGTGCTGCTCGCCGTCATCCCGCTGGCCCTGGTCACCTATACGGTCATCGCCAAGGGCGGTGGGGTGATGAGCCTGTCGTTCCTGAACGAGGACATCCCCAACTCCTACCGCCGTGACGGCGGAGGCATGGGCCCGGCGATCGTCGGCACGCTGCTCATCACTGGGATGGCCGCGCTGATGGCGATCCCGCTCGGCGTCTTCGGCGCGATCTACCTCAACGAGTACGGCAAGCAGCGGCCGTTGGCCCGGATCATCCGGCTGATGTCCGACGTGATGACCGGCGTGCCGTCGATCGTGATGGGCCTGTTCATCTACATCTCCTGGGTGCTGCTGGTCGGTGAGCAGACCGGCTTCGCCGGCGCGCTGGCGCTGGCCTGTCTGATGCTGCCGGTCGTCATCCGCAGCAGCGAGGAGATGCTCCGGCTGGTCCCCGACGAGTTGCGGCAGGCCAGCATGGCGCTCGGTGCCCGCAAGTGGAAGACCACGCTGACCGTGGTGCTGCCGGCGGCGATCTCCGGCATCACCAGCGGCTCGCTGCTGGCCGTCGCCCGCGCGGCCGGCGAGACCGCACCGATCATCATCGTCACCGGAATCGTCTTCTCGCCCAACTGGAACCTTTTCGACGGCTCCAACACGGCGTTGCCGGCGCAGATCTTCCGCAACGCCAGCCAGCCGTTCGAGGCCGCCCAGAACCGGGCCTGGGGTGCGGCGCTGACGCTCATCGTGATCGTGCTCGGCTTCACGATCATCGCCCGATTCATCTCCAGCCGGTTCGCCATCAAGGAGCGCTGACATGGCCAGCAACGACACCAACCTCACCACCCGCCCGTCCGTGGCGGTGCACGCTCCCGGCACCACCGTCTCCGGCGCGGAGTCCGCCAACGCGTCCGTGATGCAGCTGCGCGACGTGAGCGTCTACTACGGCAGCTACGAGGCGGTCCGCGGCACCACGATGCCGATCCAGCAGAACCAGGTCACCGCGATGATCGGGCCCTCCGGCTGCGGCAAGTCGACGGTGCTGCGGGCGCTCAACCGGATGAACGACCCGATCCCCGGTGCCCGGGTCAGCGGCGACGTCCTGTTTCACGGCCAGGACCTGTACGCCAAGGACGTCGACCCGATCCAGGTGCGCCGCCGCATCGGCATGGTGTTCCAGAAGCCCAACCCGTTCCCCAAGTCCATCTACGACAACGTCGCGTACGGGCTGCGGATCAACGGCATCAAGGGCCGGCTCGACGACCACGTCGAGGAGGCGTTGACCAAGGCCGCGCTCTGGGACGAGGTAAAGGACAAGCTGCGCAAGAGCGCTCTGGCGCTCTCCGGCGGCCAGCAGCAGCGGCTCTGCATCGCCCGGACGATCGCCGTCAAGCCCGAGGTGATCCTGATGGACGAGCCCTGCTCGGCCCTCGACCCGATCGCCACGGCGAAGATCGAGGACCTGATCTTCGAGCTGACGAACGACTACACCATCGTGATCGTCACGCACAACATGCAGCAGGCGGCCCGGGTCAGCCACTACACCGCCTTCTTCACCGCCGAGGTCGACGAGGCGCAGGAGCGGCACGGGCGGCTTGTCGAGTTCAGCCAGACCGGCAAGCTGTTCACCAACCCCGCCGACAAGCGTACGGAGGACTACATCACCGGTCGCTTCGGCTGAGTGCCGAACGCGACGGTCGACGGTGGGTCGCCGTTGTTCAAAGGGTGACCCACCGGGTTGTGGCTGGCTCGTCGTGACGCTCAGCCGCGTCCTGCCGACCGTCGTCGACCTGTAGTGCGGGGGATCGCCCTGCGCGACCGAGGGTGTCGCGGCGGGCCTGAACTGAACCGGAGCCGGTGTGCGATGAACAATCTCGTCGAGGCCACCAGGGGTGACCATCGATCCGACGGGCGTTTCGTGCTGCTCGTGGTGGACGACGACGAGAGCGTCGGTGCCGCGTTGGTCGCCCAGCTGGCCGACCACCGGGTACGCGGCCACCACTTCGCGCACGCCGCCGAGGCGCTGCTGGCCGCCGGGGCGCTGCAACCGGACGCGGCAGTGGTCGCCGCCGGCCTGTCCACCATGAGCTGCACCGAGATGGTGCGGCTGCTGGCCCGCCGAGCCGGCATCCCCACGGTGGTCGGGGTGGGTGACGAGGACGGTGGGGTGGCCGCCGCCGCGCTCAAGGCCGGTGCCACCGCCTGCGTACGGCGTCCCTACCGCGCCGAGGAGGTACTGCCGATCCTGCGGGCCATCCGCCCGGAGACCGCCGGCGCGCTCGATCCGCCGATCGAGCTGGGCGGACTGCGGGTGGATCCGGCGACGTTCGAGGTGAGCCTGGACGGCCGGACGGTTGCCCTGCCGTTGAAGGAGTTCCGACTGCTCTACTTCTTCATGAGCCACGCGGAGCGGACGGTCACCCGCGAGCAACTGCTCGCCGCCGTCTGGGGTGGTATCTCCGACGACACGTCGAACACCCTCACGGTGCACATCAAGCGGCTGCGTCGGCGACTGGCGCTGGACGGTGACCGGGCACCGATGATCGTGACCGTACGCGGCCTGGGCTATCGGTTCGTGCCCGCCCAGGCCACCGCAACGCCGTCGACGTCGTGAACATGCCGGCGCTGCCGTCGTACCCGCCGTCGGGGACGCCGACGGAGGGGATGGTGCTGGTGGCGGTCCCGCTGGCGTACGTTCCGCACGTGGCCCGTCTGCTGGCCGACCTCGACGCCCGGCACCGGGTGGGGCCGGTGCCCCGTCGGCGGGCCGACCCGATGCCCCGCCCGGCGGAGTCGGACTGGACGGTCGAGGATCTGCGCCGGCTCAGCCAAGGACGCAGCGCCACCCATCGCACGGTCGCCGCCGTGCTCGACGCGCTCGCCGCCGAGCCGGAGCGGCTGTTCACGGTGGGCGACCTGGCCGAGGCCACGGGACGGCCCCGCAAGAAGATCATCGGTGCGATGGCGGGGTTGACCCGGCTGCTCAAGGCCCACTACGACTACGCCGGTCGCGGATTCCCGTTCGACCGGGTGCCCGGCCGGCCGGAGGCCCCTCGGGAGCTGTGCTACACGATGGACCGGGTACGCGCCGCGCGTTGGCGGGAGGCACGGCACCGAGGCCCGGAGACAGCCGCAAGAGTGAGCGCGCAGCCGGACCCGTGACCGGTGGCCGGCGCCACTCAGCTTCGGGCGACGGGGGTGGCTGCGCCGCGTCGGTTCCCGGCCGCGGCCTCCAGCCGGCGGACCTGCTCGATCACCGCCACCACGACGGCGTGTCCCTCCGGCGACAGGCGGGCGTCGACCAGCCGCCGTGCCACCTGCCGCAGGTACGGGTCGGCCAGCAGGTGGATGAGGTCGTCGTCGGGTAGCTCCCGGTCGACCGGCCGACCGGTGAAGAACGATGGCGGGCGACCGAAGAAGGTGGCTATCGCCTCCACCACGGACCGTCGCGGGTCCGGTGCCCGGCCCTGGCGCAGGTTGTTGAGGTGGGTGTGGGAGATCCGGCAGCCGCGCCGGGTCAACTCGGCGGCGACATGGCGGACGCTGTACGGCTTGCCGGTCGGGTCCGCGGTGGTGCGGAACAGCCAGTCGAGACGGTCGGCAAAGGTCTCGCCGGGGTGGTCCGGCTCCTCAGGCATGGAGGCTCCTCGCACGGCGGAACACCATATTTACACGAGGGCTGGACATGGAATCCAGCATTGACAGGACTCCTAACTGTACGCGTACGATGGCATTCGCCTGGCAACCCCAGCGGCCGGACAGCTCCGGCCCGGCGGGTTGCCAGCATGGTCTTTCGGGCAGGCACACGTGGTGGCGAACGGGGGCGCGACGTGTGCCTGCGAGCCGTACCCGGTGGCCGAGGGACCTCCGGGCGGCGCTCGTCCCGCCGGCCTCGCACCTGGTCGGTTCCGGGCGGGCCCGCCCGGGCATCGCACCGGACCGACCCGGGCATCCGGGGCGGGAGTTTGTCGGGTGCCGGCGGGGGTAACCAGCGCGCCGCCGACGACAGGAGGGCGCCGTGCGGTTTCCGCTGTTCGTCGCCGCGGTGTCCCGTCGATCCGGGTTGGCGCCCGAACCCGCGGCCAGCGTCGCGCGCGCGGTTCTGCAGACCGTCGTGGAGCGGATGACCGGCTCGCCGCCGACGGACCCGACCGGGTACCTGCCGGCCGAGCTGACCGACGCGGTGCCGCCGGGCGGGCCGGCGGACTTCCTCCGCCGGGTCGGTGAGCGGGCCGGAGTCGACGAGGGCACGGCGGCTGCCGGGGCCGCGGCCGTGTTCGCCACCCTGCGCGAGACGGTGACCGTCGGTGAGTTCCAGGAGATGGTGGGACGGATGCGCACCGCTGGCGGTGGCAGTGACCCGATCATCGGATGAGGCCCCGGCCGTCGCGCGGCTCAGGGCGCACTCCCTGCCGGCCGGGGGACCGGTGGCAGCGGATAGGCTGCCGCCGTGGCAGGTCTGTTCAGGAGCATGGCGTCCCGTGTCGGCGCGGTCATCCCGAGGCCGCGCGCGGCCGGTCCGTCCCCGGCCAGGCTCGCGCGGCGGCGCCAGGTCAGCGCGTTGCAGCGCCGCGAGTTGTCGTACGCCCCGGAGCCCGATGGCCAGGCCGATCCGGGGGAGATCGTCTGGACCTGGGTGTCCTACGAGGACGACCCTCGGCAGGGCAAGGACCGGCCGGTGCTGGTGGTGGGCCGGCACAGCCGGACCCTGTTCGGGCTGATGCTCTCCAGCCAGCAGGACCGACACGGTGACCGGCACTGGCTGGCCCTCGGGCCGGGCGACTGGGACCGTGACCGGCGGCCGAGCTGGGTGCGCCTGGACCGGGTGCTGACCATGCGGGAGGACAGCATCCGGCGCGAGGGCGCGGTGCTGGACCGGGCCCGGTTCGACCGGGTGGGCCAAGCCCTGCGCGCCGGGTACGGCTGGCGCTGACCGGCCGACTCGCCGCGGAGCCGGTGGTGTCGGTCCGACCGCTGGCCCGGGCCGGACCGGTGGCCTCAGCCGGATCGCTGGGCCGGGTCGACCGCGGCGTCGCGGGCGTCCGACGGCGGGTACGGCTGTTCGGCGAGCAACCGTGCCAGGTGGGCGCTGTTGAGCGCCAGCGCCTTCGTGGCCCGACCGGTGGTGTCGGGCTTGGGGCGCACGTCGATGTAGTCGGTCTTGTGCAGGGCCTCGCCGACCCAGTACGTCCCGCCAGCCGCTGGGCAGGTGAAGCCGACCTCGTTGAGCGCCTGCTGCACCTGCCCGATCGTGTGGTGCGCGCCGTCCTCGTTGCCGACCACCGCCACGGCGCCGACCTTGCCGTAGGTGACCAGCCGGCCCTGGTCGTCGGTCTCGCTGAGCTCGGCGTCGAGCCGTTCCAGGACCATCTTGCACACGCTCGACGGCTGACCGAGCCAGATCGGCGTGGCGATCACGAAGATCTGCGCGGCCATCAGCTTCGCCCGGATCTGCGGCCAGGCGTCGCCATCCCCCTCGTCGGTGGAGACACCGAAGCGGACGTCGTGGTCCACCACCCGAATCAGCTCGCCCGTGACCCCCTGCTCGCCGAGAGCGTCGAGCACCTCCTGGCCCAGCACCTCGGAGCTGGACCGGGCGGGGGAGCGTTTGAGCGTGCAGCTGAGGACCAACGCCCGGATGTCCGCCATGATCTTCCCTCCGCCGTACGAGCCTGATCCGGGTGGAGTACCCACCTGTGGACCGGTGACGCCTGGGCCGGCGCCGCGACCGGGGCGGCGTCAGCACTCGGCGAGGTACGCGGTGTCGCGCAGGGCCCGACCCGGTCGGCCGCTGCCGAGCGCCTTGGCCTCGTACATCGCCGCGTCGGCGCGGTTGAGCGCCTCGGTGAGCTGGCTGTCCTGCACGGGTGCCAGACCGACCGAGGCGGTCACCCGGAGGGTTACGGCGCCCATCGGGATCGGCGCGGCCAGCATGTCGTACAGCCGCCGGGTCGCGTGGTCGATCCACCGTCGGTCGACGGTCGGGCTGGTCAACAGCCCGGCGAACTCGTCACCGCCGAGGCGGGCCACCAGGTTGTCGCCGGCGAAGGTGGCCAGTCGCTCGGCGACGCTGACCAGGACCTGATCGCCTGCGGCATGTCCGTACCGGTCGTTGATCTGCTTGAAGTCGTCGAGATCGAGGACCACGGCGATCAGGTGGCAGCCGGAGCGGTCGGTGAGCAGCGTCGCGGCGAGGCGGTAGAAGGCCCGTCGGTTCGGTAGACCGGTCAGCGGGTCGTGGCTGGCGGCGTGTCGCTCGGCGGTGAGTTCCGCCTGGAGACGCCCGATCTCCGCCTCGGCCCGCACGGCCCGGCGTCCCAACTGCCAGGAGGAGAGCAAGGCTCCTGCGGCGCAGATGCCGGACGCGACGGTCAGCGGATCCGGCACCACCATCTCCCCTCTCCTCGACACGCGCCCGACACCGATCGGCGGATGCTGCCAGACACCTCGTTTCCCCTGATGGTTGTCAGGTTCGCGGGACAGAACGTGAGCAGGTAGGCATCACGCACGTGCGTTATCATCCCCGGTGTCCATTGCAGATGCAATAGCAGATGCACGTGCATAACGAGCCGACATCCGTCAAGCCGCTACCGCTCCTCCCACGGCACCGGCGCCAATCGGAGAGAACAGAAGCCCCTCATGCAGCAGCCGCCCAACGGTGTTTCCGTCAACCATTTGCCTCCCCTCGCCTGGCAGAAGAGTCGGCGCAGCAATCCCAGTGGGAACTGTGTCGAGCTGGCGGAGCTGCCGGGTGGGGCAGGCATCGCCCTGCGTAACTCCCGGCACCCGGAAGGACCCGCGCTGATCTACACGGTGGACGAGATCGCCGCGTTCGTGCTTGGCGCCCGGGATGGTGACTTCGATCACCTGATCGGCTGACCCCGCATCCCATCGACGGGATTCTTCTCGCACGGGATGGGCGGTTCACCTCACTGACGGTTCATGGCATGCTTACACGTCGGTCGAGTCGGTCCACCGGTTCGGCCGCTTACAGCATGCGGAGGACGGTAGGTGACCATGGTTTCCGCCGAGGAGGGCCCGGCGGCCGGCCCGACCGTGCTGCGGATGCTGCTCGGGGCTCAACTGCGACGGTTGCGGGAGTCGCGGGGGGTCACCCGGGAGAGCGCCGGCTGGGAGATCCGATCCTCCGAGTCGAAGATCAGCCGGATGGAGCTCGGTCGCGTCGGCTTCAAGGAGCGCGACGTCGCCGATCTGCTCACGCTCTACGGCGTCACCGCCGAGCAGGAGCGAGCGGCGTTGCTCAAACTGGCCAGGGACGCGAACAACCCGGGCTGGTGGCACCGCTACGGCGACGTCCTGCCGTCGTGGTTCCAGTCGTACCTCGGCCTGGAGGCGGCGGCCGCCCTGATTCGCAGTTACGAGGTCCAGTTCGTCCCGGGACTGTTGCAGACCCCGGAGTACGCCCGAGCCGTGGTGCTGCTCGGCCACAGCACGGCCGGTCCCGACGAGATCGACCGCCGGGTGGATCTGCGGATGCGCCGGCAGGAACTGCTGTCCCGGCCGCGCCCACCGCGCCTGTGGGCGGTCGTCGACGAGGCGGCGCTGCGCCGGCCGATCGGTGGCCCCCGGGTGATGCGCGGCCAACTTGAGGCGCTACTCAAGGCGACGCGTACGCCGAACGTGCGGCTCCAGGTGATCCCGTTCGCCGCCGGTGGGCACGCCGCCGCTGGTGGCGCCTTCACGATCCTGCGCTTCGGTGATCAGGATCTGCCCGACATCGTGTACATCGAGCAGCTGACCAGCGCCATCTACCTGGACAAGCGCGAGGACCTCGACTTCTACGCGGTGGCCATGGAGCGCCTCTGTGTCGAGGCCGAGCCGCCGGAGCGTACGCCGGAAATCCTCGAGCGAATGATCGCCGACCTCGCCCCCAACTGACCCACCCCCCCACCCCCCCACCCCCCACCGCCCCCTGGTGCCCCCCCGCCGGATCCGTGTTGATCATGAAGTTGTTGCGACGGGTAAGCGCTTGCCCGGGCGATAACTTCATGATCAACGCGCGGTGGGGGTGGGGTGGGGTGGGGGTGGGGTGGGGTGGGGGTGGGGGTTGACGGGGGTGGGGGTGGGGGTTGACGGGGGTGGGGGTGTGGGGGTTAGTGTCTGGATCGATCCAGTTGCTGGATCGATCCAGAACAGGGGTGTGCGGATGAAGCCGACCTTGCGGGCCGTGGCCGAGGCCGTCGGTGTCTCGCGTAGCACCGTCTCCAACGCCTACGGCCGCCCGGATCAGCTCTCACCGCAGTTGCGTGAGCGCATCCTGGAGACCGCGCGGCAGATGGGTTACCCGGGGCCCGACCCGACCGCGCGGTCGCTGCGGCGGGGGTTCGTCGGCGCCATCGGGGTGCTGTTCACCTCCCGGCTGTCGTACGCGTTCACCGACCCCTTCGCCGTCCGTTTCCTGACCGGCGTCGCCGAGGCGGCCGAACGCCACGACAGCAACCTGTTGCTGATACCGCTGCCCGACGATGCGGTCGGCGCGCGTACGGCGGTGGAGAACGCCGCCGTCGACGCGTTCTGCGTCTACTGCGCCGGTGACGAGGAGCGGATCATCGACACGATTCGCGGCCGTGGGCTGCCCTTCGTCACCACCTCGTCGCGGCCCCGGGCCGGGGACCTCTGGGTCGGCATCGACGAGCGCTCCGCCGCCCGGTCCGCCGCGGCACACCTGACCGCGCTCGGTCACCGCCGGGTCGCCCTGCTCGGCGACGACGTCCTGCCCGGCGCGCCGGCCGGACCGCTGCGGGTCGCCGACGTGGCCGACGTGCCGCACCCCACCACCCGGGACCGGCTGGCCGGCTTCGCCGACGGCTTCGCCGCGGTAGGCGTCACGTGGCCCGACCTGACCGTGCTCACCGCGACCGACAACACCCGGGCCGCAGGTGCCGACGCAGTCAGCGCGCTGACGCAGCTGCCCGAACCGCCCACCGCGGTGCTGGCCTGCTCCGACGTGCTCGCCCTCGGTGCGCTCGACGCCCTGAGCGCCGACGGCGAGCGGGGGCGGCGAGTCTCAGTGACCGGCTTCGACGACGTCGCCGAGGCCGCTCCGGCCGGCCTGACCACCGTCCGCCAACCCGGTGAGGCGAAGGGCCGAAGCGCCGCCACGCTGCTGCTCGACCCGCCCGCTGACGCCGCCGCGGGCCAGATTCTGCTACCCACCACGCTCGTCGTCCGGAGCAGCTCCGGACCTGCCCCGAGGAGTTGACCATGGAACAGCCCACTGGCTTCGTCATGGCCGTCGACGCGGTGACCCGTCATGTCATGTCCGCCCGGCCGGACGCACCGGTCCGACCCGACGTACCCCGGCCGGCGCGGCTGGTGGTCACCCGCCGGCTCGCCGCCGGGGCGCTGCGCCGACTCGCCGACCGTATCCAGCCGCGTCCCGTGCCCGCCCGGCCCGCCTGCCGCACGTAGGGCGGAAACGACGCCCCTGGCCAGACCAGCCAGGGGCGTCGAGGCTCGTCGGCGGGCGGCTGCCGGCGTCCGCCCCTACCCGGTCCACTCGCCGCACGACCGGCCCGCGACCAGGACGGGTGGTGCGCCGGGTGGTGCAGCAGGCAGACTGGAGGCCCATGTCGCCGTTCACCCCCAGCCTGCGGTTGCACGACCGCTACGTGCTGCACGATCGCATCGGCCTCGGCGGAATGTCCGAGGTGTGGCGCGCCGACGACGAGGTCCTGGGTCGGTCGGTCGCGGTGAAGGTCCTCGCCGGGACGTTCGCCGTCGACCCGGACCTACGAGCCACCCTCCGGCGGGAGGCCCGTGCCGCGGCACGCCTGGCCCACCCGCACGTCACCCAGGTGTACGACTACGGCGAGGCGACTCTGGCCGACGGCAACGTCGTGCCGTACCTGGTGATGGAGTTGGTCGACGGGCGGAATCTCGCCGACCGGCTGGCCGACGGGCCGCTGCCCTGGCGGCCGGCCCTGCGGATGGCCGCGGAGGTGGCCGCCGCCCTGGCCGCCGCGCACCGTCTGGGTGTGGTGCACCGCGACATCAAGCCGGGCAACGTCATGCTCACCGACAACGGTGCCAAGGTGCTCGACTTCGGCATCGCCGCGCTCGCCGGTGTGCCATCGCCCGGCGCCCGCCCGGCGGGCGGCCCGCTGATGGGTACGCCCGCCTACCTCGCGCCGGAACGGTTGAGCGCCGACCCGCCCCATCCGGCCAGCGACGTGTACGCCCTCGGAGCGTTGCTGTACCGCACCCTCACCGGTGACGTCCCGCTGCCCGTGCGCAGTTGGCCGGACGCGGTCAGGGTGCACGCCAACCGGCCTGCCGTCGCACCCCCGCGGGTGCCGGGCCTGCCGGCCGACCTCGCCAATCTGGTGCTGGCCTGCCTCGACCCCGATCCGGAACGACGCCCCACGGCCGGCCGACTGGCCACCCGGTTCCGCGTCGCTGCCGTCGGGGCGACGGCGGCCACGGTCGACGTACCGGTCAACGGGCCGGGCGTCGGCGGGCAGCAGGCGGCGGAGACCCGGCCGGTGCACCAGCATCCACCGACCCTGATCGAACCGACCATCCGGCCCGAGACCGTGTCCGGCGTCGCACCACGATCCGCGACGCGCGGAGCACCGCCTGGCCGTGGCCGACCCCGGCCGGCACCCGGACGGCCGCCGGGCCGACGGGGGCACAGCGGCCCGCCGGTGGGCGCGCTGGTCACATTCGCGCTGGTCCTGCTCCTGGGGATGGGCGTGGCCATCGTCCTCGGCGACCGCGGCGACCGGCAGCCGACGGCGAGTCCCACCACGCCGCCTGCCGCCCCGCCGACCTCCTCCGCGCCCGCCTCACCACGACCCGCCGCCAGCTCGCCGGCCAACCGGCCGGAGCCGGTGAGCCTGGGACGGGCGGCGGTCGAACTCATCGCGTTGCTCACCGAGGCGCAGCTCACCGGAGAGATCGACCGTAAGGCCGCCGACCGGCTGCGCAAAGAGCTGACCGAACTGGCCGGCGGCCAGCCAAAGGACCAGGAGAAGCGGCTGGAGGATCTGCGCAAGCGTCTCGACGACGAGGTGGACCGCGGCCGGCTCCCGGCTGACTTGGCCGACCGGGTGGACGACGTGCTGGACCGGTTCGAGGCGAACCTGCCGGAAAGCTGATCCCCATCCGGCGTCGACCGGCACCGCCGCTCAGCCCGGATCAGGTCAGGGTCGTCCGCACGAATTCGCCAGCTGCGGTCCCGGCGCGGGCGAGGACCGAACCGTCCGGCGCCCGGATCGTCGACCGTCCGGCCGTCTCGGCGTAGCCGCCGCCGGTGGCGCCGGCGAAGCTGGCGACCGCGACCACGATCCGGTGGGTCGTGCAGATTCGCGCCGCCCGCTGGTCCGGCACGTGCGCCTCGGCTGCGTGGTCGACGATCGAGGCCGCGTACACGTCGACGCCGACAGTACAGGTGCGGGCCGCGTGTTCCGCGATTCCGGTGTCCTTGCAGATCGCCAGGCCGATGCGCCAGCCGTCGACGTCCAGCACGACCGGTGCCGGTCCGGGGCGGAACCGGCGGGCCTCGACATCTCCGAGCCACATCTTGCGGTACGCCACCCGGGTCCCGACGCCGTCCACGGCGAGGGTGGCGATGTACTCCCCGGCCACCGGTGCCCCGACCAGCGCGAGCGTCCCGGTGGCCGCACATGCGCTGACCAGCGGCGCGAGCCGGGGGTCCGACGGGTCGACAGGCGTGGCGTCGAGCTCGTAACCGGTCAGCGACAGCTCCGGGAAGATCACCACCCGGGCCGCGGCGGTACGGACCATCGCCGCGTGCGTCGCCACGTTGGTGTCGACGTCGTACGCCAGGCATTGGGGTTGGGCAACGGCGATGGCCAGCGAAGGGCGCGACACCCGCGCAGCCTAGGCTCCGCAGTCAGGAAAGTCGACGCCGGTGCGGCGACTCTCAGCTGAGGTTCGTAGCGTGTGGGACATGACGCATGTCCGGTACGCTTCGCCCTCGGTCGTCGGCCAGTCCGCACCACCCGAGGACGGCCTGGTCGGCTTCGTCACCGATCTGGTGGAGCGGCTCGGCGGCCCGGGGGCGGGGCTGGCCGTGGCGCTGGAGAACCTGTTCCCCCCGATCCCCAGCGAGGTGATCCTGCCGCTCGCCGGTTTCGTCGCGGCGCAGGGACGGATGAGCGTCGTCGGGGCCATCTTCTGGACGACACTCGGTTCGCTGCTCGGTGCGCTCGCGCTCTACTGGGTCGGCGCCGCGCTGGGCCGGGAGCGGACGCGGGCCATCGCGGCGAAGCTGCCGCTGGTGAAACTCCGCGACATCGACCGGACCGAGGAGTGGTTCCTGCGGCACGGTGTCAAGGCAGTCTTCTTCGGACGGATGATCCCGATCTTCCGGAGCATGATCTCCGTCCCGGCCGGGGTGGAACGCATGCCGCTGCTCACCTTCGCGATCTACACCACGCTGGGTAGCCTGATCTGGAACACCACCTTCGTGATGGCCGGCTTCCTGCTCGGCGACAACTGGCACCTGGTCGAGGGGTACGCCGGCATCCTGCAGAACGTGGTCATCGCCGCCACGGCGGTGGGTGTCGTCTGGTTCGTCGTCACCCGGTTGCGCCGCTCGCGTCGAGCCGGCGGACTGCGGTCAAACGAAAGCGGCGCCGGCCTGACCGACGCGACGCCCGCCGGGGTGCCGGATCCCGACGGGCGGGGCACCATCTACCGCAGCGTCTGGTCGGACGGCCACCCACCGAGCGATCAGGAACTCCGGCGCTGATTCCTGCTCGGCGGTGTGGACGACCCGCCCGCCGCAGCGGCGCCGAAGGTGTCGGTTGCTCCCGAGGAGGTGCGGTGCGCGGATCAGACTGGGCGGACGAGATCGGTGTGGTGGAACTGCCCGGTGGGGTGCGGATGCGGGGCCGCCGGATCGGTGACCCCGCCCCACCTGCCGACTTCAGCCTGCTGCTCGCTCCCGGGCCGATGCCCGATTGGACGTACCGGCGGGTCCGATGGCCGGATTTCTGGGTTCCGTTGGATCGGGCCGACGCACTGGACGCGTTCGGCGAGGCGCTGCGCCGTGGGTACGCCGGTCAGCGGGTGGAGGTGGCTTGCCGGGGTGGCACGGGACGGACCGGCACCGCGTTGGCGGCGCTGGCCATCCTCGACGGGCTACCCGCCGAGGACGCGGTCGCCTGGGTACGCGCCGCCTACCGGCCGGGTGCGGTGGAGACTCCCTGGCAACGGCGCTGGCTGCGTCGGCTGTCGGCGGCGTAGCGGGACCGATCACGCAGATGTCCGGTGCGCACCGGCGGCGATCCGACAACCGCAGACGCCGGGTGGCGGTGACCGGCGCGTCGTCTCCGCGGCGTCGACGCCCGGCGATCGGCACCCCTGGTCGGACCACGGGTGCCGGAGCCGGCCGGCGGGCGTACCGGCTCCGGCGGTGGTCAGGCGGCGACGTAGTCGCGCAGGTGGCGGGCGGTGAGCGTGTCGCCGCGCGCGACCAGGTCGGCGGGGGTGCCGGTGAACACGATCCGACCGCCGTCGTGACCGGCGCCCGGACCGAGGTCGATCAGCCAGTCCGCGTGGGCCATCACCGCCTGGTGGTGCTCGATGACGATGACCGTGTTGCCGGCGTCGACGAGCCGGTCGAGCAGCGCGAGCAGCTGGTCGACGTCGGCCAGGTGCAGCCCGGTGGTGGGCTCGTCCAGCACGTAGG
This sequence comes from Verrucosispora sp. WMMD573, assembly GCF_027497175.1. NCBI lineage: Bacteria > Bacillati > Actinomycetota > Actinomycetes > Micromonosporales > Micromonosporaceae > Micromonospora > Verrucosispora sp. WMMD573. The sequence goes on from NZ_CP114901.1 coordinate 4,579,357, forward strand.
TGCCGGCTCTGTCGGCCATGTGGATGGCCAACTTGAGCCGTTGCCGCTCGCCGCCGGAGAGCGTGGTCAGCGGCTGACCGAGGGTGAGGTAGCTCAGCCCGACGTCGGCCAACCGGTCCAGGATCACCCGGGCCGGTCCGCCGGGGAAGAACTCCCGGGCCTCGGCCACCGACATGCCGAGCACCTCGCTGATGTTGCGCCCGCGCAGCCGGTAGGTCAGCACCTCGTCGGTGAACCGGCGACCCTCGCACTGCTCGCAGACGGAGGCGACGCCGGCCATCATCGCCAAATCGGTGTAGACCAGCCCGATGCCCTTACAGGTGGGGCAGGCGCCCTCGGAGTTGGCGCTGAACAGGGCGGCCTTGACCCCGTTGGCCTTGGCGAAGGCGGTGCGCACCGGGTCGAGCAGGCCGGTGTAGGTGGCCGGGTTGCTGCGCCGGGAGCCACGGATCGGCGCCTGGTCGACGACCACCACACCGTCGCGGCCGTGCAGTGAGCCGTGCACCAGGGAACTCTTGCCGGAGCCGGCCACCCCGGTGACCACGGTCAGCACGCCGAGCGGGATGTCCACGCTGGCGTCACGCAGGTTGTGCAGGTCGGCGTGCCGGATCGCGAGATGCCCCCGAGGCGTACGGACCGGTTCCCGCAGTCGCGCCCGATGGTCCAGGTGTCGTCCGGTGAGGGTGTCGGAACGGCGAAGGCCGGCCACGTCGCCGGTGTAGCAGATGCGGCCACCGGCGGTGCCGGCACCGGGACCGAGGTCGACCACGTGGTCGGCCACCGCGATGGTCTCCGGTTTGTGTTCGACCACGAGCACCGTGTTGCCCTTGTCCCGCAGCCGCAGCAGCAGGTCGTTCATCCGGGCGATGTCGTGCGGGTGCAGGCCGACGGTGGGTTCGTCGAAGACGTACGTGATGTCGGAGAGGCTGGAACCGAGGTGCCGGACCATCTTGACCCGCTGCGCCTCACCACCGGAGAGGGTGGCCGACTCCCGGTCGAGGCTGAGATATCCCAGACCGATCTCGACCAGCGAGTCCAGCAGTTCCCGAAGGTTGACGGTCAACGGGGCGACCGACGGGTCGTCGATGCTGCGGATGAACTCGGCCAGGTCGCTGATCTGCATGGCGGCGCACTCGGCGATGTTGCGCCCGGCGATGCGGCAGGACAGCGCTGCCGCGTTGAGTCGGGTGCCGTAGCAGCCGGCGCAGGTGGTGAAGGTGACCGCCCGATCGACGAAGGCCCGGATGTGCGGCTGCATGGACTCCCGGTCCTTGGCGAGATAGAGCCGGCGCACCTTGACGATCAGACCCTCGTAGGTCAGGTTGGTGCCACCCACCTTGATCTTCGTGGCGGGCTTGTGCAGGAAGTCCTGCCACTGCTGCGGCGTGAAGTCCTGGAGCTTGACGTCCGGGTCGAACAGGCCGGCGCCGACGATGGCCTGCCAGTACCACGTGTCGACGGCGAAGTTCGGCACGGTGATCGCGCCGTCGTTGAGCGACTTCTCCACGTCGACAAGTTCGTTGACGTCGAGATCGGAGACCCGGCCCAGGCCCTCGCAGGTGGGGCACATCCCCTCGGCCAGGTTGAAGCTGAACGCGCCGGCCCCGCCGACCTGCGGCTCACCCAACCGGCTGAACACGATGCGCAGCATGGCGTACGCGTCGGTGGCGGTGCCGACCGTGGAGCGCGAGTTGGCGCCCATCCGCTCCTGGTCGACCACGATGGCCGGGGTGAGATTGCGCAGCGAGTCCACGTCGGGCCGGGAGAGGCTGGGCATGAACGACTGGAGGAAGGCGCTGTAGGTCTCGTTGATCAGTCGCTGGGACTCGGCAGCGATGGTGCCGAAGACCAGCGAGGACTTGCCGGACCCGGAGACGCCGGTGAAGACGGTAAGCCGACGCTTGGGTATGTCGACCGAGACGTCATCGAGGTTGTTCTCCCGAGCCCCGCGTACCTCGATGATGTCGTGGCTGTCGGCGGCGGACCGTGCTGGCTGCTGCATGCGAACCCTTCGCGAGATCGTGGACGGATTCCCGCCCGGGAACTGGCTTCCGGTGGCCTGGCCAAGGTTCAATTGTCGCATTAACCTGCACGTGGAGACTTTTGCGACAAAGCGAGCGTGAAGTGGGTCCGATAGATGGCGGCAAGTCTCAAACGGACGTGAGAGGCTAGGCGGAACCGGTGATGAATCGTCGGGGCAGCGGGCGGCTGCGCGCGGTGGATCTCGCCGCGCGGGCGGGTGTCTCCGTTCAGCAAGTGCGTAACTACGTCGATCTTGGCGTGTTGCCCCCGGTCGACCGCACCGAGAGCGGCTACCGGATCTTCACCGACGCGCATGCGCGGGCGCTGACGGTGGCCCGCGCGGTGGCCGACGGACACGGCTGGACGCGTACCCGGGAGATCATGGCGGCGGTCCACCGGGGTGACGTGCCGACGGCGCTGGCGTCGCTGGACGCCGGCCATGCCGAACTGGACCGCGAACGGGCGGAGATCCGGACGGTGCTCGGCGCGTTCGAGACCGTGGTGTCCAGTCCGCGCCGGCACACCGCCGTGCCACGCCGGGCGGTACGGGTCGGCGTCGTCGCCGACCTGGTCGGCGTCCGCACCTCGCAACTGCGCTCGTGGGAGGATCGCGGCCTGCTGCGTCCGGCTCGCGAGGCGGGCACCGGCTACCGGGTGTACGACGAGGCCGAGCAGCGCGCCGCACAGGTGGTGGCGTTGCTACGCCGGGGCGCGTACCAGTTCGAGATCATCACGGCGGTGCTCGATGAGATGCGGACCACCGGTAGCCCTCAGCGGGTCCGCGCCGAGCTGGCCCGCCGCGAGCAGGAGTTGCACCACCGCAGCCGGCGACGGCTGGCCGCCTCGGCGACCCTGCACGACTATCTGTGCCACCTGGCCGGCTGACACTACTGAAGTAGGCACATGGACCAAAGGCGGTGATGTCACTCAGACGTTTCGTATCTGCGTGACATCACCGCCTCAAGGCAATCCCCTGACGGCAACGGGCGGGGCGTTGCGGGTCGACGTGGTGTTCGACGGTGGACCAGCCGTGTCACCACCCGGCCCGCTCTCCTCGGGTAGGTCAGGTGGTCAGCCCGCCGAGCAGGGCCGGGCCAGGTTCACCAGATCGGCGGGCCGGTTGCCGTCGACCCGGCCGATCGCGGTGGCGATCCGGTTGATCGCGGCGACACGCCGGTCCTCCAGCGGGCCGATGATGGCGTTGCGCACGAAGTTCGGGCCGCCCTGCGGGTTGGCCGCCTGCCGGGCGAGGCGGGCGTCGGCGTCGGCGATCTGGCTGTCCAGGTTGGCGAGTTCCCGCTGCACCTCCGCTGCGGCCTGCGCCGGCACGGCCGGGAGCCGGTCGGCCACCGTCGGGCAGCTCACCCGCTGCGCCACGCCGGCCCCCGCGTTGCCGTTGCCGTCACCGGCGTTGCCGTTGCCGTCACCGGCGTTGCCCGCGCTCCCGTTGCCCGCGCTCCCGTTGACGGCGCTGGGCACCCCTGCGGCGTTGAGTCCGCAGGTGGCGAGGTTGGCGAGATCGGGGCGTTGGCCGCCGACGCGGTTGATGTTGATGCCGATGCGATCCAGGGCCGCCGTTCGCTTGCTGGCCAGCGGGCCGAGGATGGCGTTCTGGATGAAGTTGGGGCCGCCCTGCGGGCTGGCCGCCTGCTGGGCGAGGCGGGCGTTCGCCTCGGCGATCTGCTTGTCGAGGTTGGCCAGTTCCTGTTCGACTCCGGCAACGGCGGCGGCGGGCACGTTGGACAGCTTGTCCCGTACCGTCGGGCAGTTTGCCGTCTGCGGCCCGGCTGCGTCGTTGGCGGAGGCCAGCGTCAGACCGCCGCCCAGGAGCACCACCGCCAGGACACCGACGCCGCCGAGCTTCAGGGCAGCGTGCTTGCGGTGCCGCTGCGTACGCCTGACCATGCTTCTCTCCTCATGATTGACCGCCCGACGGGTCGGCCCGTCGGCTGACGCGCAATGGGATGCCCGGAAAGCCGATCGGCAGCGGCGGCCGGCCCCCGCCCCGCATACCGAGGACTCTCACGGATGACGTCGGACCGAACTGCGGGAGCGCTCCCGTCGCAGGTCCGGGCGTTTCATGTGTTCGGTCGTGGATACGGGGGGTGCGAGCGATCGGTTCAACGTCTTCCAGCGACGACCGCTGCCCTCCGCCCATCCCGAACCGGCCGGGCGGGGTGGGCGGCACCGAGGATCCTGCCGTTAGTCTGCGTGTTCATGAGAATCCGGGCCCTCGCCGCCGGTTGTGCCGCCCTCGCTGCCGCGACGATTCCGGCGACTCATGGTGTCGCGGCGATCACTGGCGGTTCCGGATCGCTGGGCTCGGCCGCTCTACCGGCCGCTGTCGTTGCGCCGTCATCCGCGCCGGGGCCCGCCGCGTCGATGGCAGTGCCCTGCCCGAAGGCGGTGGCGCCGAAGGTGACCCGGTCGCCGAGACCGACGCCGCCGCCGCCCGTTCCGGAACACCGGGTGGTCGGCGGAGACGCGCTCGCCACCTCTGGATTGATCGTGCCGCCCGGCGCGGCGGCCCCGCCGAAGGTGACGGCGACCTCGTGGCTGGTGGCCGATCTGGACACCGGCGAGGTGCTGGGTGGCTGCGGTCCGCACGAGTACGCGACCCCGGCCAGCGTGCAGAAACTGTTGCTGGCCGCGACCATGCTGCCCATACTTGATCCGGCCCGGGTTGTCACGGTCACCAAGGAGGATCTGGACATCGCCCCCGGCAGTTCGGCCGTCGGGCTGTTGCCGGGCGGCCGGTACCGGGTGGAGACACTGTGGCTGGGGTTGCTGCTGCAATCCGGCAACGAGGCGGCGAACGCGCTGGCCCGCCTCGGCGGTGGTGCCGACGGCGCGGCCGGTGGCGTCCGGGCGATGAACGAGCAGGCCCGCAGACTCGGTGCGGGGCAGACTCGCGCGGTCACCCCGTCCGGGCTGGACGCCCCCGGCCAGTTCACCAGCGCGTACGACCTGGCCCTGATCGCCCGGGTCTGCTTCGCCGATCCGGCCTTCCGGCGGTACGTGCTCACGGAGCGCGCCCGCATTCCGGCGCAGAAGGCATTGCGGGGCAAGGGCTTCGAGATCCAGAACGAGAACCAACTGGTGTACCGCTACCCCGGTGCGCTCGGTGGCAAGACCGGCTTCACCGACTACGCCCGGCACACCTACGTGGGTGCGGCCGAGCGGGATGGTCGCCGACTGGTCGTCACGCTGCTCGGTGCCGAGCCGCGACCGCAACGCGGCTGGGAGCAAGGTGCCGCGTTGCTCGACTGGGGCTTCGCGCTGCCTCGGCAGGCCAGTGTCGGCCGCCTGGTGGCGCCGGGGGAGGTGGACGCCGAACCGTCTCCGACGCCGCCCGGGCCGGCCGACACTGGTCTGCCTGTCGGCACCGCTCGCCCGGCCGGCACCGCTGCGGTCGACGACGGGCCGGGCGCGGGAATGGTTCTGGCGCTGGCCGTCGGAGCGCTCGCGATAACCCTGGCGGTCATCGCCACCCGGCGATCCCGGACCACGTCCGCCGCTGTCCCCGCCCCCACCCCTACCTCCGGCCCTCCCGCCGCCCCTGACACCGCTGGACCCCGTCCCTGATCGCGCTTCCCTCGGCCCTGTCGCCACCTCCGGCCATCCCTGACCCACCCCACGCCCTCCCTGACCCCACGCCCGTCGGGAACCCCGTGGCGGGAACCCGGAGCGGGGAACTGGGAGGTGGGTGGTGCGGGCGGCGGGGTGGTGCTGGTCGATTCGCGGGACTCGTCGGAATTCACCCGATAGTGTCGCCTGTTGTGAGAGCTTCCGCAGTTACGGTGGCGGTGGCGGTGGCGCTGCTGGCGATGCCACTGGTGCCCATCGTCGACGCCCACGCGGCAGCGCCGGTCCCGTGTCCGCGCTCGGCGCCGCCGGCTCCCGGTCCCACCCCTGCGGCGACACCCTCCCCGGACCCGGTGCAGCGGGCCGTCGGCGGGCCTCGACTGGCCACGTCCGGTCTGGTGGTGCCCCCGGGCGTACCGAAACCGCCGAAGGTGGCCGCCACCTCTTGGCTGGTGGCCGACCTGGACACCGGCGAGGTGCTGGGTGGCTGCGGTCCGCACGAGTACGCGACCCCGGCCAGCGTGCAGAAGCTGTTGCTGGCCGCGACCATGCTGGCGAAACTCGACCCGGGTGACGTCGTCACCATTACCGCGGGTGATCTTGACATCGAGCCGGGCAGTTCGGCGGTGGGGTTGGTGGCGGGCGGCCGGTACCGGGTGGAGACGCTCTGGCTGGGGTTGCTGCTGCGCTCGGGAAACGAGGTGGCGAACGCGCTGGCCCGGCTCGGTGGCGGCGCGGACGGCATGACCGGCGGGCTGCGGGCGATGAACGAGCAGGCGAGACTGCTCGGGGCGTACCAGACGCACGCGGCGACGCCCTCCGGACTGGACGGTCCCGGGCAGTTCACCAGCGCGTACGATCTTGCTCTGATCACCCGGGCCTGTTTCGCCGACGCGCGTTTCCGGCGTTACGTGGCCACCCGCGAGGCGACCATTCCGGCCCAGCCGAGACAGCGCGCCAAGGGTTTCACCATCGACAACGACAACCAGCTGCTCCACCACTATCCCGGCGCGTTGGGCGGCAAGACCGGCTACACGGATCTGGCCCGACACACCTACGTCGGGATGGCCGAGCGAGGCGGACGCCGGCTCGTGGTGACATTGCTGGGTGCGGACGTGATCGACAAGCGGGGCTGGCAACAGGGCGCCGCCCTGCTCGACTGGGGATTCGAGCTGCCTCCGGCGGCATCGGTCGGGGTGCTGGTGAGCCCGGGTGCGGCCACCGCCTCGGCCCCACCGGCCGCCGTGCCCCCGCAGGCGTTGCCCGGCGGCGCTTCCGGGGCGGAGACATCGCGCTCGGCGGCCCTGGCCGGTCGCCTGCGGTCGGCCTCCCTGATCGGCCTCGCCGTCGGGGTGACGCTGCTCGCGGGCGGCCTGATCGGCCGCCGTCGGTGGCGGCACCGCACCACCGGCCGGCCTTGAGGTGACGCGGCGACGGCGCTGGCCGAGGGGTGGCCCGGTGCGGACGCCGCCGGGCTCGGCATCGTCGCGCTGCCTCGCACGGGTGAGCCTGACGGTCACACTGGCGGTCATGGCCGGTGCCTGCGGACGGGGCGACGAACCGGAGCCGACGCCTCCTCCACCATCGTCGCCGTCGGTGTCGCCGGGCCTCGTGGTGCTGTCCGATGTCGACCATCGCATCCGCACCGACATCCGGTACGCCACGGCGTACAACTTCGTCGGCCGCCGCGTCGCCGGCTACCAGGAACCCTTGTGCCTGCTGACCAAGCGCGCCGCTGAGGCGCTGCGCCGGGTGCAGGACGCGGCGCTCGCGGTCGGGCGCAGCCTCAAGGTGTACGACTGCTACCGCCCACAGCGGGCCACCGAGGATTTCCTGGAGTGGGCCGGCCAGCCGGGGCAGGACACCATGAGGGCCGAGTTCTACCCTCGGGTGGCCAAGGCGGAACTGGTCGACCGCGGCTACCTCGGCGCACCGAGCGCACACAGCAGGGGCAGTGCCGTCGACCTCACGCTTGTCGACGTGCCGGCAACCGAGAATGCTCCATATCGCCCCGGACAGCCGTTGGTGTCCTGCACTGCCCCGCGTGCGCAGCGCTTCGCCGACAACAGCGTCGACATGGGCACCGGCTTCGACTGCTTCGACCCGCTGTCGCACACCGACTCGGACCGCGTCGGTCGCACCGCGCGGGAGAACCGGCGACAGCTACGGCAACTGATGACCGAGGGCGGTTTCGTCGGCTACGACCGGGAGTGGTGGCACTTCCGCTACCGCGACGAACCCTGGCCCGACACCTACTTCGACCTGCCGGTGACCCGTTCCTCAGCCGGCTGACGTTGTCACGGGTCGCCCGAGCCATCACGCACGGCTCAGCCCTCGGTGCTGACGACGTACCCGGGGTCTCGTCTACGAGTGCGACGCGGGCATACCGACCGAGCCGAGTCTCTGTCCCGGTAGCTGAGAAGCGAATTATGAGATCTTGGACATTTTCCGTCAGCCGCCAACAGTCAGCCGCCAACGGAAAATGTCCAAGGTCTTGTATGGATGGTGCGTGGCGGGGTGGGCTATGCCGTCGGCAGAATGGCTCGCGGCGACAGGGATCTGCCCGCGCTGGACCGGCTCCTCGGTGAAGGGACGGTCGGCGCGTCGACCGTCGCCGTCGCTGTCCACCTCATGGACCGTGACACGGCTGCCCCCGGCACCGGGCCGGGCCGCGTTCACCGCCGAGGTCCGCGCTGCCCTCGGCGGGCGGGACCACGTCGCCGAGCGGGTTCGGTTCTGGTTGCGGCTCGGCACCACCGCCTGATCGCTGATCGCGCTCGCCAGGCTGATCAGCGGCGACCGGTGGGGGGTGGGACGGTGGCCGGCACCACTCTGTGGCGCGGCGAGGTGTGGGTTGCTCTCATGTCGGCGGTGACGCAGGTCACGCTAGCGTCGCCGTACGCCGACACCACCGCCGGCGCTCACCGACCCCCAGGGAGCGTCATGATCAGACCTGTCTCGCGGCTGCTCGCCGCCGCCGTCGCGGCTCTGCTGCTCATACCGGTGGCACCCGCCCACGCCGCCGGCACCCCACACACCAAGAGTCCCGTGTCCGGAAGCCTGTCGACGTACCGCATCTCGGGTGTGTACGTCGCCGGTGTCTCCTCCGGCGCCTACCTGGCAAACCAGATCCAGGTGGCCTACTCGCAGCGGATCAGGGGAGCGGCGCTGTTCGCCGCCGGCCCCTACTACTGCGCCCAGAACAACGTCGCGCAGGCGCTGTACGGCTGCGGCGACAACATCTACCCGACATACCTGAGCGCGTTGCAGGCGTACACCCGGACCTGGGCCGGATACGGCTGGGTCGACCCGGTCAGCGGGCTGTCCGGCGAGCCGGTCTACGTCTTCCATGGTGGCTCCGACGGCACGGTGAAGCGGTCGGTGAGTGACGACCTGGTCCGCTATCAGCGGCACTTCGGCGCCAGCGTCCAGTACGACAGCGGCTCGGCCGCCGGGCACGGCTGGGTCACGCCCTACGGCACGGTGGGCTGCACGGCCACGGCCGCGCCGTACCTGAACGACTGCGGCACCGATCCCCAGCAGACCTTCCTGCGCAAACTCTTCGGGTCGGTCCAGCCGCCGAACACCGGGCCGCTCGGTGGCACGCTTGTGCGGTTCAGCCAGAACAGCTTCGCACCGGGTGGCTGGGCCAACGGCCTGAGCATGGACGCGAACGGTTTCGCCTACGTCCCGTCGTCCTGCGCCTCAGGCGCGAGTTGCCGGCTGCTGGTGGCGCTGCACGGCTGCCTACAGGGCCACAGCCGGGTCGGCACCGCGTTCGTGGACCGGGCCAACCTCAACCAGTACGCCGACACCAACGCCACGATCGTGTTGTACCCGCAGGCCATCACCGCAGCCAGCAACCCGAACGGATGCTGGGACTGGTGGGGCTACCTCGGTGCCACCAACTACCCGATCAAGGGCGGTGCCCAGGTGGAGACGGTGATGAACATGGTGCGCCGGCTGGGCGGCTGAGCGTGGCCTTCGTCGCACCGTAGGCTGTCGTCCATGATTGCCGTACGTCAGCACGCCGATGACGCACGGGGTGGCCGTGCCGGCCCTGGTGTCCGCACCGGGGCCGGTCGCACGATGAGTGGTACGCCCGTGCCGGCTCCGCGAGGCGGGTCGGCCCGCAACCCACGCGGCAAGGCGCTGTTCGCCTGCTGCGCCCGGCTCGCCGCGTCCCGCGCGTTCGAGATCGCCATCGTCGTGGTGATCCTCGCCAACGGGATCGTCCTCGGCCTGGAGACGTACCCGGACCTGGGCCCGGCCGGCACCGCGTTGCGCGCTTTGGAGTGGGGCTTCCGGACGGTCTTCGTCGCCGAGATCACCATTCGGATCCTGGCGTACGGTCGCCGCCCGCAGGACTTCTTCCGGCACGGCTGGAACGTCTTCGACTTCCTGGTGGTCGCCGCGATCTTCGTCCCCGGCCTGCACGGCGACTCGGCGCTGCTGCGGGTGGTCCGGGTGCTGCGGATCGTCCGGCTGGTGCGGTTCTCACCCGGACTGCGCACGATCGTCTCGGCGTTGTGGCGCAGCCTGCCCGGCATCGGTGGCTTCTTCGCGCTGGCCGTGGTGACGCTCTACGTGTACGGCATGGCCGGCTGGTTGATTTTCGGCGAGGTCTATCCGGAGCAGTACGGCGACATCGGCCGCTCCCTGCTGACGCTGTTCGTCCTGCTGTCGTTGGAGACCCTGCCCGACCTCATCGAGCAGGGGATGGAGTTGTCGCCCTGGACGGTGCTGTACTACGGCAGCTACGTGGTGATCACCGTCAACCTGCTGCTCAACATCCTGATCGCGGTCTTCGTCAACTCGATGGAGGAGGCACGCCGGCTGGAGATGACCGAAGGGTTGGGCCCCGGCTACGACTCCGACGGTGACGGCGTGCCCGACGAGGTGGACCGGATCGCGATCAGTCAACGCCTCGACGACCTGCGTACGCTCGTCGTCGAGCTCGAACGCGAGCTGCGCATCGACCGCGACGACGGCAGACTCCGCCGGGCCGGCAAGGAGTGACCAGCCGCCCTCGCGTCCGCGTTTGATCATGATCACGACGGTCGCCGATAACGGGCGTCACCGGATAGGGTCGTTACACCGTCTGATGATCTCTGGGGAGGCTGTGTGCTGGCACTGGTGGCGGTCCATGCGCTGACAGCGGTGATCGCCCCGGGTCTGGTGCGGCTGTGCGGGCGCAACGCTCTCTACCTGGTGGCGCTGGTGCCGGGCGCGACGCTGGTGTGGGCGCTCACGCACACCACAGGGGTACGCGACGGTGTGCCGGTGGTCGAGACGGTGGCGTGGGTGCCGCAACTCGGGCTCGAACTCGCCCTCCGGATGGGCACGCTGTCCTGGCTGATGGTCGTCCTGGTCGGTGGGGTCGGCGCGCTGGTGCTGGCCTACAGCGCCCGCTACTTCCACACCGACGACCCTGGTCTCGGCCGCTTCGCCGCCGTGTTCGTCGCCTTCGCCGGCGCGATGCTCGGCCTGGTCGTCTCCGATGACCTGCTGCTGCTGTACGTGTTCTGGGAACTGACCACCGTCTTCTCGTACCTGCTGATCGGCAGCGACCCGGCAAAGCGGGCCAGCCGGCGGGCCGCCATGCAGGCCCTGCTGGTGACGACGCTGGGCGGCCTGGCGATGCTCGCCGGGTTCGTCATGCTCGGCCGGCACGCCGGCAGCTACCGCTGGTCCGAGATCGCCGGCAACCTGCCCGACGGCGGCTACCTCGCTGTCGCCGTGGTGCTGATCCTGCTCGGCGCGCTCAGCAAGTCGGCGATCTTCCCGTTCAGCTTCTGGCTGCCGGGTGCGATGGAGGCACCGACCCCGGTCAGCGCGTACCTGCATGCCGCCGCGATGGTGAAAGGCGGCGTGTTCCTGGTCGCCCTGCTGGGTCCGGCGCTCGCCGAGGTCACCCCGTGGCGACCGGTGCTGCTGACCACCGGCGTGGTCACCATGTTCCTCGGCGGGTGGGCGGCGTTGCGCCAGACCGACCTCAAGCTGCTGTTGGCGTACGGCACGGTCAGCCAGCTCGGCCTGCTGACGGTGATCCTCGGCGCCGGCACCCGCGACACCGCGTTGGCCGGTGCGGCGATGGTGCTCGCGCACGCCCTGTTCAAGGCCACCCTGTTCCTCACCGTCGGGCTCATCGATCACGCCGCCGGCACCCGGGACCTGCGCGAACTCAGTGGGTTGGGTCGGCGGACACCGGCGCTCGCCGGGGTGGCCGCGCTCGCGGCGGCGTCGATGGCCGGCCTGCCGCCGATGGTCGGGTTCGTGGCGAAGGAAGCCGCCGTCGAGGCGCTGCTGCACGGCGGCGGGCTCGACCTGGCGGTGCTGGCCGCTGTGGTGCTCGGCTCGGCGCTGACCGTCGCGTACACGCTGCGGTTCCTCTGGGGAGCCTTCGCCAGCAAGCCCGACCTCGCGCCGTCCGAGGTGGCGACGGTGTCCTGGCCGTTTCTCGCCCCGGCGGCGACGCTGGCCCTCGCGGGCGCCGCGGCCGGACTGCTCGCCCCGGCGGTGGACCGGCTGCTCGCCCCGTACGCCGATCGGTTCCCCAGCGCCGAGCCGGGCTACCACCTGGCGCTCTGGCACGGGCTGACCCCGGCGCTGGGGTTGTCGGTGCTGGCGGTGGCCGGCGGTGCCGGGCTGTTCCACCTGCTGCGCCGCCGCGAACGGGTGCCTGCCGCGCTGCGGCTGCCCTTCGACAGCGCCACCGTCTACACACGGGTCATCGGTGCCGTCGACCGGCTGGCGGTGGAGCTGACCGGTGCCACCCAACGTGGTTCGCTGCCGTTCTACCTCGGCGTCATCCTGGTGGTGCTGGTGCTGCTGCCCGGCGGGGCGCTGCTGATCGGTGCGCCCTGGCCGCAGCGGTTCCACGTCTGGGACACCCCGCTCCAGGGGGTGGCCGCCGCCGTGGTGATCGTGGCGGCGGTGCTCGCCGCCCGCGCCCTGCGCCGCCTCACCGCGATGATCCTGGTCGGCGTGGCCGGCTACGGCACCGCGCTGCTGTTCATCCTGCACGGCGCCCCCGATCTGGCGCTGACCCAGTTTCTGGTGGAGACCGTTACCATCGTCATGTTCGTGCTGGTGTTGCGTCGCCTGCCGGTCAAGTTCTCGGAGCGGCCGATCCGCGCCAGCCGGCGCGGTCGCGTCGCGATCGGCGTCGCCGTCGGCGCGGTCACCGCCGGCATGGCGTACGTCGCCACGGGTTCGCGCCAGGCCATTCCGATCTCGGTGGGCTTTCCCGACGAGGCGGTGTCGTACGGCGGCGGGAAGAACATCGTCAACGTGGCCCTGGTCGACATCCGGGCCTGGGACACGATGGGTGAGATCGCCGTGCTGGTGGTGGCCGCCACCGGAGTGGCCAGCCTGATCTTCCGGCGGGCCGGTGACCTGCACCGGCGGGCCGACATTCCCGGCAGCGGCCGGGCGGAGTCCGCCCGGCCCCGCTGGCTGACAGGCGGTGCCACCACCCGGGCACAGTCGGTCGTCCTCCAGGTGGTGACCCGGCTGCTGTTCCACGCCATCGTGCTCTTCTCCATCTACCTGCTGTTCAGTGGTCACAATGCCCCGGGTGGTGGTTTCGCCGCCGGCTTGGTCGCCGGTCTCGCGCTGGCCGTGCGTTACCTGGCCGGCGGGCGCACCGAACTCAACGGCGCCGCGCCCGTCGACGCCGGCTTGGTGCTCGGTGCCGGGCTCTTCGTCGCCGTCGGTACCGGCGTCGGCGCGATGCTGCTCGGCGGCGAGTTCCTCCAGAGCGCGGTCCTCGATTTCCACCTGCCGGTGCTGGGACACGTCCACTTCGTCACGTCGGTCTTCTTCGACATCGGTGTCTACCTGATCGTCGTCGGCCTGGTGCTGGACATCCTGCGCAGCCTCGGCGCGGAGATGGACCGACAGAGCGAGACCGAGACCGCCGAGAGCCGGGAAAAGGAGCTGGTGTGAGCGCCAACCTCACCTACGTGATCGTGGTCGGCGTGCTCGTCGCCGCCGGCGTGACGCTGCTGCTGGAACGCAGCCTCACCCGGGTGCTGATGGGCGTCATCCTGCTCGGCAACGGCGCCAACCTGCTGCTGCTGACCGGCGGACGGGCCGGTGGAGCGCCGATCGTCGGCACCACCGAGCCGGAACAGATGAGTGATCCGCTGCCTCAGGCGATGATTCTCACCGCCATCGTCATCACCCTCGGCATGACGGCGTTCCTGCTCGCCTTGGCGTACCGCAGCTGGCACCTCAACGGGCACGACGAGGTGCAGGACGACGTCGAGGACCGCCGGATCATGGATCTCGCGATCCGCGACGAGGGACCGGGCACCGCCGACACCGAGGTCGGCGACGGCGACGACGGGCCGGCCGACGATGCCCGGCCGGTCGCCGACGTGGTGCAAGCAGGGCGGGCCGGATGACCTACCTCGTACCGCTGCCGGTGGTGATGCCACTGCTCGGCGCGGCGCTGACGCTGCTGCTGCTCGGCCGTCCACACGCCCAGCGGTGGGTGAGCCTCACCGTGCTCGTCGCCACCGTGGCGGTGTCGGCGGCGCTGCTGGTGCAGTCCAGCCTGCACGGCCCACTGGTGGTGGAGGTGGGTGGCTGGGTCGCCCCGTTGGGCATCGTGCTGGTCGCCGACCAGCTGGCCGCGCTGATGCTGGTGGTCTCGGCCGCGGTGACGCTCTGCGTGCTGGTCTACTCGATCGGGCAGGGTATGGCCGACGGCCACGAGGAGACGCCGCTGTCGGTCTACCACCCGACCTACCTGGTGCTGACCGCCGGTGTCTGCAACGCGTTCCTCTCCGGTGATCTGTTCAACCTCTACGTCGGTTTCGAGATCCTGCTGGTCGCCAGCTACGTGCTGCTGACCCTGGGCAGCACGGAGAACCGGATCCGCGCCGGCACCACCTACGTGGTGGTGAGCCTGCTCTCCTCGGTGATCTTCCTGATCGCGATCGGCCTGGTCTACGCCTCGACCGGCACCCTCAATCTCGCCCAACTCGTCGACCGGCTGGACACCCTGCCGGACGATCTGCGCCTGCTGTTGCAGGGCATGCTGCTGTTGGCCTTCGGCATCAAGGCGGCGGTCTTCCCGCTGTCGGCCTGGCTGCCGGACAGCTATCCGACGGCACCGGCACCGGTCACCGCGGTCTTCGCCGGCCTGCTCACCAAGGTCGGCGTGTACGCGATCATCCGTACCGAGACCCTGCTGTTCCCCGGTGGCCGCACGGCCACGCTGCTGCTGGTGACGGCGGTGCTGACCATGCTGGTCGGGATCCTCGGCGCGGTCGCCCAGTCGGACATCAAGCGGCTGCTGTCGTTCACGCTGATCAGCCACATCGGCTACATGCTCTTCGGGGTGGGCCTCACCTCGTCGCTCGGACTGTCCGCGGCGATCTTCTACGTGGTGCACCACATCACCATCCAGACCACCCTCTTCCTCGCCGCCGGCCTGGTCGAACGCCGGGGCGGCAGCACCGCCCTGGACCGGCTCGGCGGTCTGGCCCGGCTGTCGCCGCTGCTCGCCGTGCTGTTCTTCGTGCCCGCGCTGAACCTCGCCGGCATCCCGCCGTTCTCCGGGTTCCTCGGCAAGCTCGGCCTGATCCAGGCAGGCGTCGACGACGGCGGTGTGCTGGCCTGGGTCCTGGTGGCCGGCGGACTGATCACCAGCCTGCTCACCCTCTACGCCATCGCCCGGGTGTGGAATCTGGCCTTCTGGCGGACGCCACACGCGGACATGCCGGCGGCCGACGACGCCGAGCAGGCGGCCCGTACCGAGGGCGCGGTGGAGCCGGACCGGGGCGGCGGGCAGTCAGGCGCTGTGCTGCCCAAGCTGATGATCGCGCCGACGCTCGCGCTGGTCGTGCTCGGCCTCGCGTTGACCGTGGTCGCCGGCCCGTTGTTCGACCTCAGCACCGACGCCGCCGACGACCTGCTGCGCCGGACCCCCTACGTCGATGCCGTCTTCCCGGGAGGTGCGCCGTGAGTTCCGACCCGTTGACCCCGGCGGAGCCGAGCGAGCCGCTGCGCCCCGCGCTGAGCCGCACGGCCCGGCGGCGCAACCAGGTCATGGCGGTGACCGCGCTGGTCGCCGTCTGGGTGCTGCTCTGGGGCACGCTGTCGTGGGCCAACATCATCGGTGGCCTGGTGGTCGCAGCCGTGCTGCTGGCGGTCTTCCCGCTGCCGCCGGTGACCTTCGCCGGCCGCATCCACCCGCTGCCGATGCTTCGCTTCTGGCTGCATTTCCTGCGTGACCTCGTGGTCGCCTCGGCGCAGGTCGCCTGGTTGGCCATCCGGGTCGGCCACACCCCGCAGAGCGCGATCATCGCGGCGCGGCTGCGGATCAACACCGACCTCAACCTCACGCTCACCGCGGAGGCGTTGTCGCTGCTCCCGGGCAGCCTGATCCTGGAGGCCGACCGGCGGACCGGCACGCTCTACATCCACGTGCTGGGTGTGACCAGCCGGGACGAGGTCGAACGTTTCCGCCGAGGCGTGTTCGGGCTCGAGGCCCGCATCGTCGAGGCCATCGGCTCACCCGACGAGGTGCGCCGCATCCGGGAGAGACCGGCTGACCGGGAAGGAGTACCCGCATGACCGCGGTCGCCGTCACCGTCACCGTGCTGCTCGCCGTGGCCGGCGGGCTCACCCTCACCAGGGTCATCCGTGGGCCGTCGATCCTCGACCGGGCCGTGGCCACCGATGTGCTGCTGGCCATCATCGTCGCGGCGATCGCCACGGAGGCCGCCTACAGCCGGGACGCCACCGCGCTGCCCGTGCTTGTCGTCCTCGCCGTGCTCGGCTTCGTCGGCTCGGTAAGCGTCGCCCGATTCGCCGCCCGACGCGACGACAGCTCCACGTCCACCCCGTCGGACCGGAGCCGGACATGAGCATGGACGTGGTGTTCGACGTCGCCGCCTCGATCTGTCTGATCGCCGGGGCGCTGCTCAGCCTGGCCGCCGGGGTGGCCCTGGTGCGCTTCCCCGACCTGCTCACCCGGATGCACGCGGCGGCCAAACCGCAGGTGCTCGGACTGTTGCTGGTGCTGGTCGGGTGCGCGTTGCGACTGCGTACCGGGGTGGACATCACCACGCTGGTGCTGGTCGGCGCCTTCTCCCTCGCCACGGCCCCGGTCGCGGCACACATGGTCGGTCGGGTCGCGTACCCGCACGAGGACATCCGCACCGACCTGCTGGTCGCCGACGAACTCGCCGCCCATCTGGACCGTACCGCCGACGAGCGGGAGCACACGACACCGGCCCTGACCAGGCCATCGGCGGCCGGCGGTCGCGCACGTCCGTGACTGCGCCGGCCGGGGCCTGGCGGCTGCCCGCGCGGGGCCAATGTCCGGCGGCTTCCCTCGGACCAATATCCATTGCGGGCAGGGCGGCTCATGCCTAGCCTTTCCGGCATCAGGTCGATCACGACGGGAGCCGGAAGGAGTATGCCGTGCGAGAACTGAACCGCAGCCAGGTCGGTCGTCACTTGTGGTGTCCCGCCGTCGCGCTTGCCGGCAGACCCGCCCTCCCAACGACCAGCAGGTAGTCCCGGCGCTCAACACGCCGCCGCAGGGCAGACCCTGACCGGCACGGACTCGCCCACGATCCCGCCCCCGCGCGGCCGTGGATCATGCAGTTGTGGTCTCTCCAAATGTGGGCAAATGCTGCATTCCATCGACCACAGGTGCATGATCGGCGGGCTTCGCCGCAGAAACCAGGAGAACATCACCATGGGCTTCAGCCTGCTCGCGGGAACGCGGGCGCCGGTGCGGGTCTGGACGGACCCGTACGCCATCGAGCCGCAGGCCGCGAAGCAGCTGCGCAACATCGGCGCGCTGCCGTGGGTGCAGGGCGTCGCGGTCATGCCCGACGTGCACTTCGGCAAGGGCGCCACGGTCGGCTCGGTCATCGCGATGCGGCAGGCGGTGTCACCGGCGGCCGTCGGGGTCGACATCGGCTGCGGCATGTCGGCGGTGCGTACCTCGCTGACCGCCGCCGACCTGCCCGACGACCTCGCCGGGCTGCGCCGGGCCGTCGAGGACGCCATCCCGGTCGGCTTCGCCCAGCGCGACGAGCCGGTCGACCCGCGCCGGGTGCGAGGGCTGGAACAGCGGGGCTGGGACGACTTCTGGCGGCGCTTCGTCGATCTGGACCGGCGGGTGGCGCAGCTGGAGACGCGGGCCCGGCGGCAGCTGGGCACCCTCGGTGGTGGCAACCACTTCATCGAGGTCTGCCTGGAGCAGGGTGGCGCCGACGCCGGCCGGGTCTGGCTGATGCTGCACTCCGGATCCCGCAACATCGGCAAGGAACTGGCCGAGCGGCACATCGCGGTGGCCCGCCGGCTGCCGCACAACGCCGACCTGCCTGACCGGGACCTGGCGGTGTTCCTCGCCGGCACGCCGGAGATGGACGCCTACCGCCGGGACCTGTGGTGGGCGCAGGAGTACGCGCGGCGCAACCGCGCCGTCATGCTCGCCGTCCTGATGAACCTGATGCGGGACCGGTTTCCGCAGGTCAGCTACGACGAGCCGATCAGCTGTCACCACAACTACGTGGCGGAAGAGACCTACGAGGGGGTGGACGTGTTGGTGACGCGCAAGGGTGCCATCCGGGCCGGCCTCGGTGACCTGGGCATCATTCCCGGCTCGATGGGCACCGGCTCGTACATCGTCCGGGGCTCCGGCAACGACTGGAGTTACCGCTCGGCCTCGCACGGCGCGGGCCGGCGGATGTCCCGGGCCCAGGCGAAGCGGACGTACAGCACCGCTGACCTGGCGGCGCAGACGTCGGGTGTGGAGTGCCGCAAGGACGCCGGGGTGGTCGACGAGATCCCCGGCTCGTACAAGGACATCAACGCGGTGATGGCGCAGCAGGATGACCTGGTCGAGGTGGTCGCCCACCTCAAGCAGGTGGTCTGTGTGAAGGGCTGAGGTGCGGTCGGTGCCCGTCGGGGGGCGGGCACCGACCGCACCCGTTGTCCGCCGTGGTGATCTCCGCGGGCCAGCGTCACGTTAGTCGCGTCCCGGTGACCCGAGCATCCCGTTGACCTTGCGGCTGGCTTCGGCACCGCCCAGATCGGCGTCGTGCTGGCCACCTCCGCACTCGCCGACGCGGTCTACCAGGCTCAGGCCGTGGGACCGCTGGTGCGGCGTTTCGGCGACAAACGCTGCTGGCCGCGACGCCCGACGTCCGGTCGACGTCGCCCTAGTGGGCGCCAGGGATGCGCGGCACCTCGATGGCTTTGACGGTGCGGTCTTCCGCAGGAGTAGCTCGTCCGACACGCCGCGGGCCTTTTCCAATGGCGACCAGTCGCACGATCATTCGCCATTGGAGAAGGCCCGCTGAGGTCAAGGGCGCACTACCGGGACGAGATATCTGGCACCGGACATCGGTCAGCGAGGGGCGGTGAAGTTGTACAACTCCGACGCGGTGTCGTCGAAATAGGGTGACCACCACAAGGTCGGCGCCGTGTACGAGTTGAGCGTGCTGTTGACTCCGTTCAGGTAGCCCCAGTTCCCATCCCAGCTGATCAACCACGGGCCGCCGCTGGCTCCTGCGGTCAGGTCGCAGTTGATGCGAATCCGCGCCCCGGACTGGGTCGAGTTGCCGCTGCACCTCAACAGGTTGCCGCCGTCGAACGGCGCGCCGCTCGGGTAGCCGAAGTTGTTGATGCCGACCGTGAAGCCCTGGTGCGTACGGAAGCCGTGGCCCCCGAACTGGTTCACGATGTGGACACCGTTGCGGGTGTTCATGATGGCCACGGCCATGTCGGCCTCCCAGTTGGAGTTGTCGATCCAACTGCTCCAGGTCCACAGCTCGCGGGCCGTCCAGGTGCCGTGTGGCCGAGGGTCGGTCAGGTCATCGTCGTACGCCGGGACGAACGACCAGTTGGTGGCGAGACTGCTGCCGGGGCCGCCGTGGATGCAGTGGCCAGCCGTCCACACGGTGTTGAAGCCGACCGAGTTGATGACCGCGCCGGAGCAGACCCACGATCCGCCGTCCATGTTGAAGAAGACTTTGCCGTTGGACCGGGCGGTCGGGTGGTTGGAGCCGAGGTTCGGGTTGATGGCCTGCGTGGACATGCCCGGGGTGCCCATCAGGCCCGCCACCGGAGGCACATCCACCGGCCTGGACCGGTTGGTCGGCGTGGCAGAGGAGGTTCCGCCACTCTGGGTGAAACGCCGTGCCGCGGCCTTGTACGAGGGAGACTCCTCGACGGGCCTGGCATTGCGCATCCGCTCGGGCGTCCAGTACGCCTCGATCGCCGCGTCGGCAGTCACCTGCGCGCCGTACCGCTGCCTGCCGGCCGCCCACGCCTCCGCGCTGACGGCCGTGCCCACCTGGCGGATGCTGTCACCGTCGGCGTGCGGAGCCGCCTGCGCCGGCTGGCCGACGGTCAGCAGCGGGAGGGCCAGGGCCAGGGCCAGCATGGGATACCTCAGGCGTCGACCACCGATTGTTCCTGCTCTCATCGAACACCCCTCTTCTCGGGCCGTGTGAGATACCGGAAATTACCCCGACCGATATCGAGTTTCGGCTCTCTACGGCTGGTCATGGGGACATCCTGGACCAGGTTTAACACCGTTGGCCTGCCGATGTCGAAAAACAGACAGACGTCCGTCGATACATCATGATTCAAAGACGTCGATTGATTGTCGTTGTCGTGGCCCGGCCCGGCGGGCCCGATCCCGGCAAGCGCTTCGATGATGACGGGCGTGACTGGGCAACCCGCGTTGCCTGCCCATCCCGGCCTCTTCTCGGTATTTGTCGCCGTCGCGACAATTCGAAGTACGTGGAACGGCGTCAGCCTGCTACCGCTATTCAAATGCCGTTAGATTGATCCCGTTGGACTTGTGCCCCGGATCCCGAACCCCGCGGGGCGCTCGTCGTCGCCGAGCGGCCGGAAGCCTGGTGTGTGCTCCGCGAAGGGCGGCGTGGCTCCCGCGGCGCGGGCGGCGAGGGTGCCCTCGCGCAGGGTTACACCCGGCATGGCCTCGCTGTGCAGCACCCGCAGGGTCGCGTCGGTCCATTCGCGTTGTGGGTCGTCCGGCGGCGAGAGGTTCGGGCCGGTCAGCGCGCCGGCCAATGCCGACGTGGTCCGCGTGGGCGGCTCCGCGGTGCGGATGAGGACCCGCGCACCGGCCTCGGCCAGCCGGATGCCGGTGCTGAGACCGGCGACTCCCGCGCCGAGGACGACAACATCCGGACGTACGCTCATGAGGGCTCCTTCAGCGTGGCGCCGGACTTCGACCGGGTCAGCCAGGTGGACCTGCCGCAGTGGAGCGCCGGCCGGCCGGCGCTCCCCGGTGACGGGGCCTGGTGCGTCAGCCTCTTCGCCGGGCACGGCGCGGCCCTGGCGCTCGCCGGTGCCGACCGGCTCGGCGCCGCCCTGACTCGGCCCGGTGACGACGTCCGCCCGGCATCCGTGGCCTCGTTCGTCGCGGCATCGAACGCCAGAACCGGTGACCGCGTGATCGACCCCGACGCGCGGCCGGTCAGCCGTACGGGTCGAAGGGGATCCCGGCTGGCTTCGCGGCGTCGAGCAGGTACTCGAACGAGCCATCCTTGATCTTGATGGTGGCGGCGCCGAAGTTGGCGTCCATCAGCCGGCTGCGCAGTTCGGTGCTGGGCCAGCCGTTCCAGTCGACCACCGGTGGGTAGTGCCAGACGTGGTAGTGGTTCTCCGGCGGCTCGTCGTTGTTGTTGGCGAGCCGAAAGAAATGCGTCGACGCGCCGTCCTTGTGGTAGACGACCTTCGGATGGGTGCCGTCGAACCGCACCTGCGAGCGCGGGTAGGTGCGCCGGCTGCTGTGTTGGGTGGTGCTCACGTACTCGACCCGGTCGGCTGCCTGGTCGACCCAGGAGATGACGTGCTCCCAGTCGTGCCGATGGCCACCGAGGCCGCTGCCGTGCACGGCCTGGTCCTTCTCGAAGTAGCTGGCGTAGACGATCGCGCACCAGCCGTTGTTGCACTTGGCGCGGGCGTACGTCTGCGACATGTCCAGATCGGAGCGGTCCCGGCAGCTGCCGTTGATCGCCCCGGTGGTCTTCAGCCCGCCGTTGATCGTGCCGTCCGGGCTGATCGCCGACACGGCATAGCAGCCGTCGGTGTCGTAGTCGTAGGCCGGCGAGAACGACGACTCGTAGCCACCGGCGTTGTGCGGCAGGTTTGGCAGTGAGTTCGCGTGTGCCGGCGCCGCCGGGACCAGGATGCCGAGCGCGGCCAGCCCGGCGACGAGCCGGGCCGGCCAGCGCCGATCGGCACTCGGCGGCTGACCGGTGCGGAGCGTTGGTGGGAGAGATGACGGCGATGCCACGGGATCCATTCGTCGCCTTCCTGGGCCGGAGCGCCTTTCGGGTGCCGATGCGTGAGCATCTATATCTCACGCCGACGGGAGGCCGGTCAACGCCGAACGCGAGGCCGCCTCATGAACGGTCGGTGTGACCGGTCGCGCCGGCGTCACCGAGCCACTGAACTACGGCGTCGCGCAGCGGTCGAGCAGGGTCGGCACCCCGTCGCCGGTCAGCTCGGCGCAGTAGGCCCGACGCCCGGTCATCGCCATCGTCAGCGCGAGCGTGGCACCGGACACCAGCGGCCCGGAGCCGGTGGCGAAGGGCCCGTCGGTCGCCGCCAGGCGCAACCCACCGATCCTGCTCCTGGCCGGCACGGTGAGGTCGGAGCCGGCGAAGTACGCGGCGACCCGGGTGACGGTCGCGATCGGGTACGCGTGGTCCAGCCCCAGCGGGCGACGGATGTCCTCGCCGTGCACGACCTGCTCACCGAGCATCGCCAGCACCGGCAGGGGCGGCTTGGTGGTGCTGGCGACGACCCGGCGGAACCGGTCGAGGGTGTCGTGGGCGGTCTCGCCCAGTTGCTCGTTGAGTCGCATGAGCACCTGTCGGTCGAAGTCCCACCGGCACCGGATCACGCCCAGCATCCAGCGCGTGGGGGTGAGGCTCGCCGCCGCGGTGAGGTGGGCGAGGACCTGACGAACCGTCAGACCGGTGCAGAGCGACGGCGTGGTCCATTGGTCGTCGGTCAGGCCGGCGAGATCGTCGGCGAGCGCCGCCCGTTCCGCGTGGACCAGCGACCATATGGCGGTGCGGTCGTGTCTCGCCGGGTGCTCGATCATGAGTGGACCTCCTGTGGTGGCCGCCGCCGCAGCGCGTGCGGTCGGGCGCTGCGAACGGGGCGGTCGTGCCCTGTCGAGAGAGAAGACTCCCGGCGTCGGGCAGAATCGTCGCTCGTGACCGACCTTTCTTCCGAGCTGGTCGCCGGGATCTCACCCGAGTCCGAGGAGCCGGACCTCGTCCGGGCGCGTGCCGGGGACGACGCTGCGTTCGGCCGGCTGGTCGCGCCGCTGCGCCGGGAGTTGCACGGGCACTGCTACCGGATGCTCGGCTCCGCGCACGACGCCGACGACGCCCTTCAGGAGGCCCTGCTGCGGGCGTGGCGGGGAGTCGGCCGCTACACGGGTCGCGGATCCCTGCGTTCCTGGCTCTACACCATCGCCACCCGTACCTGCCTGGACGCCGTCGAGAGCCGCGGGCGGCGTGCCCTACCCGTCGATCTCGGGCCGTCCCGCGACCAGGCGGTGCTTGACGGTGCCGCCCGGACCGAGGTGGCCTGGCTGGGCCCGTACCCGGACACCGGGATCGCCCCGGGACCGCTCGGTCCGCACGCCCGCTACGAGCAGCGGGAAGCGGTCGAACTCGCCTTCGTGGCGGCCCTGCAACACCTGCCCGGCAACCAACGGGCCGCCCTGCTGCTCTTCGACGTCCTCGGCTACTCCGTCGCCGAGATCGCCGCGATGATGGCCACCTCGCCCACGTCGGTGAACTCGGCGCTGGCGCGAGCCCGCAGGATCGTGGCCGAGCGGGTGCCGGCCCTGTCGCAGCAGCAGACGCTGCGCGATCTCGGTGACGCGCGGCTGCGGCAGGTTGTCACCGCGTTCGCGGCGGCGTTCGAACGTCGAGACGTGGACGCCCTGGTCGCGTTGCTGACCGAGGACGTCACCTGGTCGATGCCGCCGCTTGCGGAGTGGTACGCGGGAATCGACGCCGTCACCGACTTCGCCGCGAAGGTGCCGCTCGGCGACTGCCCCAGCTGGCGGCACCTGGTCACCTGCGCGAACGGCCAGCCGGCGGTGGCGTTCTACCTGGGCGCAGAGCCGGCCGGCGACCATCACGGCTGGTCGGTCACCGTGCTGACGTTGCGCGGCGAGCGGATCGCCGGGATCACCTCGTTCGTCGGCGCGGACCACCTGACCCGGTTCGAGCTGCCGGTCAGCCTCGCCGCACCGTGACCTGCTCGCCGGTGGAAACGGCACCGCACCAGGCGCGCGTCGTACCGCAGGCGAGCCTCGTGCGAGACGGCCTACCGGGAGGCGGCCAGGGTCACCGGCACCCCGACCACCTTCGTGTGGGAACCGTCAGCCGCCGACACCTCGTACACCTCGATGGTGCCGGTCTGCTCGGCCGGCAGCCGGTATCTCACCGCGACCCGATAGGCGCCCCGGCAGCCCGTGCCGCAGGTGGCGGTGGTGAACGTGGTGGCGAGTTGACGGCCGGCGGCGTCGAGCACCCGGACGCTCACGGTGGCCTCGAACACGTCGGCGCTGCCGGTGACGGTGACCGGGCTGGTCACCCGGTCGCCGATGAGCGGGCCGGTGACCACGATCGGTGGCAGCAGGTCGGCGTGGTCGGTGCGGCCGGTCGGCGCGGCGGTGCCGAAGTCGACCTGTCGCACGGTGGGGAACTGGGTGAGGGTGTAGACCACCTGCGCCTCACGTAGCCGGGCGGTGACCGGGTCGGTCACCGCGGGCAGCCGGACGCTGGCGACACCGTCGGCGATCCGGCTCACCTCGGCGCCGTCGGGCAGCAGGGTGACCAGGCCGGCGTCGGCCTCGCGCCGGGTCGGCCCGGCCGCCAGCTCGGCCAGGGCCAGCCGGGACGTGGCCACCGTGGCGGGTCGGGTGCGTCGGGTCGGGACGAGTCGCCCGTCCCGGACGTACCACAGCTCAAGGGTGAGGGTCCCCAGCCGGGTGACGCCGGTGGTGCCGGTGCCCGGCGTGGTCGGCGCGGGGGTGTCCGTGGGCGGCGGCGCGACGGTGGCCGGGGGGCCGATTCTGGTGGGAGCGGGCACGGTCGGCGCGGCGGCCGTCGGCGCCGGCCCGAGCGAGCCCGACCGCGACGGCGAGCACCCGGCGACCAGCAGCACCAGGGCGATCAGCGTCGCGAGTCGGCACCGGCTCATCCGGTGTCACCGGCCAGCTCGGCGCCGGGCGCGCCGGGCATCCGCGTCGACCCCGTGCTCTCCGCTGCGGTATGCGCCGACGGGACGCCCTCGGGCGCGACGTCGGGCAGGTCGAGGCGGAACCGGGTGCCGACGCCGGGGGTGCTGTGCACGGTCAACCGGCCGCCGAGCAGCCGGGCGTTCTCCAGCGCGATGGCCAGACCGAGCCCGCTACCGCCGCCGGAGCGCGCCGGGTCGACCTTGTGGAACCGGTCGAACAGGCGGGGCAGGTGTTCGGCCGGGATGCCTGGCCCCCGGTCGTCGACGTCGATGTGCACCCGGTCGCCGGTTCGCGCTGTCCGCACCCGGACCTCACCGCCGCCGTGCTGCACCGCGTTGGCGACCAGGTTGCCCAGCACCCGCTCCAGCCGGCGCGGGTCGGTGCGAAGGCGCAGCGGGTCGCCGTCGACAGTGACCCGGTCCGGCCAACCGCGAGCGGCCACGATCCGGCGCACCAGGCCCGGCACGTCCACGTCGGTCACCTGCACCGCCTCCCGCCCGGCGTCCAGCCGGGAGATCTCCATCAGATCCTCCACCAGGCGGCGCAGCCGGACCACGTCGCTTACCAGCAGCTCACCGGCGCGCCGGGCATCGGTGGGCAACTGGTCGAGGTGATCGTGCAGCAGCGAGGCCGCGCCCACCAGTGCGGTCACCGGGGTACGCAGCTCGTGCGCCACATCGGCGGTGAACCGCCGCTCCCGTTCCTGCGCGTGGTGCAGGGCGTTGATCTTCGCCTCCAACGCCTCGGCCATCTCGTTGAACGACGCCGCCCACCCGCTGAACTCGTCCCGACCGGCCACCGGCAGCCGGGTGGCGAGCAGGCCCTCGGTGATGTCCCGGGCGGCCCGGCTGGCCCGCCCCACCGGCTCCAGGGTGCGCCGGGCGAGGCTGTGTCCGACCGCGGCGGCGAGCAGCACCACCAGCACCCAGCCGGCGGCGAGCGCGTTGCGGAGCTGCTCCAGCCCGGCGGCGAGGTCGTCCTCGTCGGTGACGACGTACAGCTCGGCGGTCGAGCCGGGAATCCGGCCGCCCACCACGAGCAGCCGCGTCGGACCGGGACCGCGCTGGTAGCCGAGCTGCCCGGCGGCCACGGTGGCGCGCAGCCGCTCGGTCAGCGGCGGCGCGTACGCCGGGTCTGACGGCCAGGTTTCCCCGGCGATCAGCACCACGTGTCGGTCGCTGCCCTCGAAGCTGGTCAGCAGTTCGCCACGGCGCTGCTCGGTCAACGGCAGGAACTGCCCGGCCAGCACCAGCCGGTAGCGGGCGTCGGCCGCAGCGGCGTGCAGCGACGCGTCGTAGCGGGCCTGCCGCAGCAGCAGGTACGACCCACCGGCGAGCACCCCGGCGGAGATCCCGGCGACCAGCACGAACGCGATGGTCAGCCGGCGGCGTAGCCGGCCGGGACGGACGGTCGGTGGGCCCGGCGTCGCCGGTGGCGCGGGTTTCCCGCCCCCTGTGGCCGCCGGCACCCGTGTCCCTGTCATCGTCGTGGTCCGCTCAACCGGCGACGAGCTTGTACCCGGCGCCGCGTACCGTGCGGATCAGCCGAGGGTTTCCCGGGTCCGCCTCGACCTTGGCGCGCAGCCGCTGCACCGCCACGTCGACCAGCCGACTGTCGCCGAGGTAGCTGTGGTTCCAGACGCGGTCCAGCAGCAGCTCGCGGGTGAACACCTGCCCGGGTCGGCGGGCCAGCTCCAGCAGCAGCCGGAACTCGGTAGTGGTCAGCGGCAGTTCCTGACCGTCCCGGCGAGCCACGAACGCGCCCGGGTCGATCTCCAGGTCGCCGACCCGCAGCGGGCCGGCTTCGGGTGGCACCACGGCGCGGCGTAGCACCGAACGGACCCGGGCCACCAGTTCGGGCAGGTCGAAGGGCTTGCGCAGGTAGTCGTCGGCGCCGCATTCGAGGCCGACCACCACGTCGATGGTGTCGGTGCGGGCGGTCAGCATGAGGATCGGCACCGTACTGCTGCGCCGGATCTCCCGACACACCTGGAGGCCGTCGAGGCCGGGCAGCATGATGTCCAGCACGATCACGTCGACGGTCCCGGCCCGCCAGGCGGTCAGGGCCTGCCGGCCGTCGGCGGCGGTGTCCACCCGGAACCCGGCGCGGCGCAGCCCGAGGGCGGTGACCTCCCGGATGGAGGCGTCGTCCTCGACCACCAGCACGCGGCCGTCCATGATGCAGCCAGGGTAGTCCCGGGCGGTCGGTACGTCGCTCGGCGTGACGGGCGGGGGTAGGGGTCCGGCCGGTGCCGGACCCCTACCGCAGCGGTCGGTCACTCCTGCCACTGGTGCGCCACGTCGAGCACGATCCGGCTGTGGTCGCCGGGGCCGGCCAGCACGAACACCCGGAACGGCAGCCGGGCGCGGACACCGACGGCGAAGGTGCTGTAGCCCTCGAAACTGCCGCCGAAGACCACGTCGCGCAGGGTCTGGTAGCGCAGCACGTTGGCCACGTGCTCGCCGGTCCGGTACGGCACGGTCGCGAGATGCTCGTCGTCGTACGCGGGGGCACGCAGCGACACCCGCAGCAGCGCGTCACCGGCCGTGTACGGCGACAGCGCCAACCCTTCGCCCTCGGTGTACGTCTCGCCGTAGCCGACGCTGTAGCCGGTGACCGGGCCGTCGAACTCGAACACCACCCGGTCGTGGCAGTCGTGCCGACCGGTCCGTACCTCGATCAGTGGTGCGGAGCTGAGCGCCCCGGCGGTCTTGTCGGCGCTGCCCCAGGTGATCCCGCAGTACGGCGAGCCGGTTGCCGCCTGCGTGGCGGTGGTGGGCGCGGCGGTCGCGGCGACAAGCGCGGCGAGGGCCACGAGCACCGTGGTGACGGTCCTTCTGATCCTCATTGTCTGCTCCCTTCCGGCCCGCCGGGTCCCGGGGACGTGCGGGCCTGACCTGGTGAAGCCCCACCGTCGCGCCGCTACGCCACGGCAGTTTCGCCGTTCCGTAACGCGCGGGTAACAGCGGCGGGCGGTATGACGCTTTCGCGATGACAACCATCGAGGGATGGCCATTAACATTCACGCACATCGATTGCGGCGTTTCGGCGCGCCGCTCAGTCCGCAGGGAGTGCGTGATGATCCGACGACAACTGCTGCGCGCGGCCACCGCCGCGCTGGCGGCGGTGCTGGCGGCGACGGGGCTTCAGGTGGTCACCGCCGCCGGTGCCTCGGCGGCCCGGACCGTCTACTACGACGCCAGCCGGGCCGGTGAGTTCCGGACCAACTTCGACCAGGCCGCGCAGATCTGGAACAGCCGGGTCAGCAACGTGCGGCTGGTGCCCGGCACGCCCGCCAGCGTCACCATCTACGTCGACAGCGGCTGGCCCCGGGCGCAGGTCACCGGGCTCGGCTCCGGGCGCATCTGGATGGGCTGGCAGGCGGTCAACCAGGGCTACCACCGCACCAGGATCGCCACCCACGAGTTCGGTCACATCCTCGGCCTGCCCGACCGGCGCACCGGCCTCTGCTCCGATCTCATGTCCGGCAGCAGCGCGCCGGTCTCCTGCACCAACGCCTACCCCAGCGCCGCCGAGGCGAGCCGGGTCAACCAGCTCTTCGCCGGCAGCAGGAGCGCGTCGACCGCCGCCGGCAGCTACACCTGGACCGAGGACACCGGCGTCGGGATCCTCGTCGTCAACGGCCGCCCGGCCACGGAAAACTACCCGTGGCTGGTCTACACCTCCGGCTGCACCGGCACCCTGATCAAGGCCAACTGGATGGTCACCGCCAAGCACTGCCCGACCCCGTCGTCGGTGCGGGTGGGCAGCATCAACCGCACCAGCGGCGGCACTGTCGTCGGGGTCAGCCGAGCGGTCAACCACCCGAACATCGACGTCAAGCTGTTCCAACTGGCCAGCTCGGTCAGCTATGCGCCCGCGCCCATCCCGACCACCTCCGGCGCCGTCGGCACGGCCACCCGGATCATCGGCTGGGGCCAGACCTGCGCACCCCGTGGCTGCGGCTCCGCTCCCACCGTGGCGCACGAGCTGGACACCTCGATCGTGGCCGACAGCCGGTGCAGCGGCATCAACGGCCCGTACGAGATCTGCACGAACAACACCAACGGCAACGCCGGCGCCTGCTACGGCGACTCCGGCGGCCCGCAGGTGCGCCGGATCAACGGCGTGTGGAACGTGATCGGCGCGACCAGCCGAGCGGGCAACAACAGCTCCACCTGCGCCACCGCCCCCTCCATCTACGGTGACCTCCCCTCGATCCGCTCCTGGATCAACTCCCAGGTAGGCGGCCTCCCCGCCTGACAGTTTCCGCCGATCATGCAGTTGTGGTGCCCCACGAACTCCCCCGAAACGGGATGTTCAGGGTGCCACACCTGCATGATCGGCGAGGGTTGTGCGGGGGAGCGCGGGGTGGGGTGGGATAGTGGGCGGTCGTGGCGAGGTTTGGGGTGCTCAGTCTGCCGTCGAGTAACCGGGTGTACTCGGGGGCGGCTGTGGAGTTGACGCGGGCGGAGCTGGAGATCTTCGGCGATGCGGTGCTCGGTGGGCGCATCGGTGATGTGGCGACCGCGACCATCGGCGGGGCGCGCTACGTCACGTTCGAGGTCGCCGGTGGCCTCAGCGAGCGGGACGCCGCGTTGCTGGGCAATCTTTCCAGCGCCTACGCGATCTTCGAGTTCGTCGGCGACCTGCTGCGGCCCGTGCCGGTGACCCGGCTGGACCGCTTCGACGACGACCTGCTCACCATCCAGAAGTATCCGGGCAAGACCAACGAGCAGTTCACCAAGCTGCTGCTCAACGTCACGTTGCTCGCCTCGGACGGGGCCGGCGAGTTGCTGACCCGGCGGTTCCGGGTGCTCGACCCGCTGTGTGGCCGGGGCACCACCCTCAACCAGGCGATGATGTACGGCTTCGACGCCGCCGGTCTCGACCGGGACAGCAAGGACTTCGAGGCGTACCAGACGTTTCTGAGCACCTGGCTCAAGCGCAAGCGGATCAAGCACCGGGTGCTGGAGTCCGGGCCGATCCGCCGGGAGCGCAAGGTGGTCGGTCGGCGGCTACGGGTGGAACTGGCCGCATCGAAGGAGGCCCACCGGGCCGGCGACGTGCAGGCGGTGGACGTGGTCAACGCCGACACCACCCGGGTCGGTGAGTTCTTCCGCCCGGAGTCGGTCGACGTGGTGGTGGCCGACGCGCCGTACGGAGTGCAGCACGGCAGCCGTACCGCTGAGAGCGGGCTGGCCCGCGACCCGCTCGACCTGCTCACCGCCGCCGCGCCCGGGTGGGCGCGGGTGCTGCGCCCCGGCGGCGCGTTGGGCATCTCGTGGAACACCAACGTGGCCCGCCGCGACGCCGCCGCCGAACGCCTGACCGCAGTCGGCCTCACCGTCCTCGACACCGGCCCCTGGCGCGCCCTGACCCACCGCGTCGACCAGGCCATAGTCCGCGACGTCCTAGTAGCCCAAAAACCCCACTAAACCCCACCCCACCTGTCCCACCCCCCCGTTCTGCCCCGTTGATCATGAGGTTAGCGGCGATGTTGATCTCCGAAACGGCCGCTAACCTCATGATCAACGTGGGTGTGCGGGGGTGGGGGTGGGTGGGTCAGCGGGGGTGGGCTTGGGGGCGGGCGGGGGTGGGGGCGAAGGCGGTGAGGAAGCGGTCGCGGAACTCGTGCATCGGCCAGACCGGGGCGTTCGCGTCCGGGGTCAGGCCGTCCTGCCAGCCCCAGTCGTTGATCCGCTCGAACACTGCCGGGTCCTTGGTCACGATGTGGATCGGCACGTCGTGGCTCGGGTTCTCGCCGGTGACGACTGGCGCGGGCTGGTGGTCACCGACGAAGACCAGCACCGTGTCGTCGTCGCCGTACCTCTCCACATAGGAGATGAGGGTACGCAGCGTGTAGCTGACCGAGTGCCGGTAACCGGTGCGGGCCTGCGCGGTCGGCGTACCGATGATGCCCCGCCGGAACACCTCACCGTCGTCGATGGTGTCCCAGTCGACAAGCGACGGCACCTTCGTCCAGGGGGAGTGACTGGAGACCAGGGCCAGCTCCGCCATGACCGGACGGTCCTGCTGCCCGGCCAGCTCCCGTTTATGGAACTGATGGATGGCGAACTGGTCGGGCATCGGGGCGAAAGCGAACTTGGGACCCTGGTAGCCCAGGTCGGGGCCGCTGTAGAACTGCTCGTAGCCGTAGAAGGCACCCTCCGGCCAGGCCTGGTTGACCGCCGGCATCACCCCGACCGTACGCCAGGAGGCGCGCCGGAACGCGTCGCCGAGGGTGAACCGGTCGGTGGCGAGCAGGTTCCGATAACGCTGGTTGTTGTCGACCCACAGGCCGGACAGCAGGGTGGCGTGCGCCAACCAGCTCGCCCCGCCGATGGTCGGCGAGGTGAGGAAGCCGCTGCGGGTGGCGAACCCGGCCGTGGCGAGCCGGTCGGCGCTCTCGTCGAGCATCCGGGGGATGGACGCGAACTCGGCGTCGGTGACCGCGTCGCGGCCGTAGCTCTCCACGAAGGCGATCAGCACGTTCTTGCCGCGTAGACCGGTGAGCAGCTGGTCGGCGGGTACGTCCCGGAACGGGTCCACCCCGACCTCGTTGGCGAACGCCTGGCGGTCGTACAGCCGGTCCCGGACCTCGGCGGCATGTTCCTGAACCAGGATTGAGGCGTTGGTGTCGGCCATCGGCATGGCGGGCACGATCCGTGCCCCGAAGGCGGCCAGCACCGCCCAGACCACCACCAGCGTGGCAACCGCCCGGGTGCTGCCGGTCCGGTGCCGGGTCAGCAACCCGGACAGCCGTACCGCGGACAGGGCGGTCAGCAGCGGCACGGCCAGCAGCAGCAGCCCGATGCCGAGCGCGATGGCGATCGCGCCCGGCCGGCCGATCGACTCGGCCACGAAGGTGAACGCCTCATCCAACAGCGACCAGTCCAGCACCAGGTCGAACGGGCGCCCCAGGGAGGAGTAGAAGCCCAGGTCACCGACCTTCACCACGGCGACGAGCCCGAGCAGTCCACCGGCTAGCGCAGCCACTGTCCGGCGGGGTCGACCGGGCAGCGCGAGCAGCAGCGCGGCCAGCAGCAGCGCCTCCAGCGGGATCCGCAGGAACGCGCCGGGTTCCAGCTGCCACGGCCGGTTGGGCAGGGTGAACGCGACCAGTACCAGCAGCGCGGCGAGCGCCGTGGCCACCCGCGCGGCGATTCGTCGCCGCAGGTTGACCGGCGCTGGCCGGGACGTGGCGTCATCCACCCCGGAGTCGCGCGCATCGGTAGCCTCGGCGTCGCGCGCGTCGGCGGCCTTGGGGCGGGCTGCCGCGCCGGCGCCGCGTCGGTCGGTGGCGGTGTTCATGTTCTCGTCATGGCGCGGCGTGGACGCAGGGTCGGAGATCGACAACTGGGTCTCCCGGGTCAGCGCAGCGACAGGACGGGGGCGGTGGACAGGTCGCGCTCGTCGACCCGGTCGGCCCGGCGTACGCCGATCGGCACGGTCGGCATGGTCGGCACCGTCGGCACCACCAGGGCCGGCACGGTCCGGACCGGTCGGTGCCGCCACAACCAGCTGACGTCCCGCCCGAACGATTCGAGCAGCAGGCCCAGCGCGGCCACCAGCACGACAGTGGTCAGCATCCCGGGCAGCACCTGGGCGGCGGCGACCGCGAGCATGATCCCCTGGACCGCGGCGACCACCTTACGCCAGTACCGGTGCGGCAGCTGCGCGTTCATCCAGGGCAGCAGCCAGCCGGCGACCAGGAAGACGTACCGCATCAGGCCGATGGCGAGCACCCAGGCGCCGATCGACGGGGCGACGTGAAGGCTCAGCATCAGCACCAGGAACGAGTCGACCTCCATGTCGAACCGGGCGCCGAGGGCGCTTGTCGTCCCGGTGCGGCGGGCCACCTTGCCGTCGACCGCGTCGAGGGCAAGGGCCACCGCCGTCATCGCCACCAGCAGCGCCACCGGCGCGGGGCGATCGCCGGTCAGCGAGTCGGCGATCAGCGCGGTCACCGCCCCGACGAGCAGTCCGCGACCCATCGTCACCCAGTCGGCCGGTCCCAGCCGGGTGGAGCCCGCGTGACGCAACCCGCGCACGAGTGCCAGGCAGGTCACCGCCCCGTACGCCAGACCCGCCAGCCAGCCCGCGACACCGAGACCGACCGTCGCGGCGAGCGCTGCCAGCAGCACGATCTGGACGATCAGCCCGATTTGCGGACCGGTTCGAACTGTGGACACCGTGCCTCCGTGTTTATGATCGACGACCCCTGCCAGGGAACTACGGGAAATACGACGGATCGGTTCGGTCTGGACGCAGGTAAGGAGAAAATTCCGGTGACGCGTACCGCCCTCGCCTTCTGGCTCCGGGCTCCCGGCGTGGGTGAGATCCGTCCGGTGACGTTGCCGGAACCCGACGCCGACGAGGTCCTCGTGCGCAGCCGGTACTCCGGAGTCAGCCGGGGCACCGAGACCCTGGTCTTCACCGGGGGCGTGCCTGCCAGCCAGTACGCCGCGATGCGCGCCCCGTTTCAGGATGGCGATTTCCCGGCCCCGGTCAAGTACGGCTACCTCAGCGTCGGCGAGGTCGAGCAGGGCCCCGCGCACCTGCTCGGGCGTACGGTGTTCTGCCTGCACCCGCACCAGAGCGCGTACGTGGTGCCGGCGGCGGCGGTGACCGTCGTGCCGGCGGGGGTCCCGGCGGCCCGCGCGGTGCTGGCCGGCACGGTGGAGACCGCCGTCAACGCGCTGTGGGACGCGCCGCCCCTGGTCGGCGACCGGGTCACCGTCGTCGGGGGTGGCATGGTCGGCTGTGCCGTGACCGCCCTGCTGGCCCGCTTCCCCGGCGTACGGGTGGAACTTGTCGACACCGATCCGTCCCGCGCCGAGGTGGCCGCCGCGTTGGGCGTCGACTTCGCCGCCCCCGAAACCGCCAGCGGCGGCCGTGACCTGGTGGTGCACGCCAGCGCCAGCTCCGCCGGCCTGCAACGTGGCCTGGACCTGCTCGCGCCGGAAGGCACCCTGCTCGAACTGAGCTGGTACGGCGACCGGCCGGTGCAGCTGTCCCTCGGCGGCGCGTTCCACTCCGGACGACTGAACATCCGCAGCAGCCAGGTCGGCATGGTGGCGCCGGCGCGACGCGGCAGTCGCAGCTACGCCGACCGGATGGCACTCGCCCTGGACCTGCTCGGCGACCCGGCGTTCGACGTGCTGATCACCGGCCGGTCGCCGTTCGCGGAACTGCCCGACGTGCTCGCCCGACTCAGCGCGGGCGACCTGCCCGCGCTGTGCCATCTCATCACCTACGACGGGGAGTGAACCGTGTTCAGCGTGACCGTCCGTGACCACATCATGATCGCCCACAGCTTCCGTGGCGAGGTCTTCGGCCCCGCCCAACGGCTGCACGGCGCGACGTTCGTGGTCGACGCCACCTTCCGCCGACCGGACCTCGACGACGACGGCATCGTGGTCGACATCGGCCTGGCCACCGACCAGCTCAAGGCGGTGCTCGGCGAGCTGAACTACCGCAACCTCGACGACGAGCCCGCGTTCGCCGGGCAGAACACCACCACCGAGGTGCTGGCCCGCACCATCGCCGACCGGCTCGCCGAGCGGGTGGCCGCCGGTCAACTCGGCGGCGGTGCCCGGGGCCTGACCGGGATCACGGTGACCTTGCACGAGTCGCACGTGGCGTGGGCCAGCTACGAGCGGGCGCTGCCCGGCCCGACCGCCGTCGGTGAGGGCGCCGCCTGACGTGCCGACCCTGCACGTGATCCTGCCGGGCGACATCGACGACCCGGCGTCACCCAGCGGCGGCAACGGCTATGACCGGCGGATCTGCGCCGGGCTCACCGCAGCCGGCTGGTCGGTCCGCGAGCACGCCGTGGCCGGTGACTGGCCGCGATCGTCCCCGGCGGCGCAGGCTGCGTTGGCGCAGGTGCTGGCCGGCACGCCAGACGGGGCGCTGGTGCTGGTCGACGGACTGGTCGGCTCGGTGGTGCCGGACGTCCTGGCCGCCCACTGCGGGCGGTTGCGCCTGGTCGCGTTGGTGCACCTGCCCCGGGACGACGAGACCGAGGCCCGGGCGTTGGCCACGGTCACCGCCGTGGTGGCCACCAGCGCCTGGACCCGCGACGCCCTGCTGCGGCGGTACCCGCTGCCCGTCGAACGGGTGCACGTGGCACCGCCCGGGGTGGACCCGGCGTCGCCGGTGCCCGGCTCGGCGACCGGTTCGGCCCTGCTCTGCGTCGCGGCGGTCGCCCGACACAAGGGCCACGACGTGCTGGTCGAGGCCCTGACCATGGTGGCCGACCGGCACTGGACGCTGACCTGCGTCGGCCCGCTGCATCGGGAGCCGGAGTTCGTCGACGGGCTACGTGCGCGGATCACCGCCGCGCGGCTCGCCGACCGGATCCGGCTGACCGGGCCGTTGGCCGGCGACCGGCTGGCCGCCGCGTACGCCGCCACCGACCTGCTGGTGCACCCGTCGCGCGGTGAGACGTACGGGATGGTGGTCACCGAGGCGCTGGCCCGCGGCGTACCCGTGCTCGCCACCGCCGTCGGTGGGCTGCCCGACGCCCTCGGGCGAACGGCGGCGGGCGACCGGCCGGGTCTGCTGGTGCCGCCCGACGACCCGGCCGCCCTCGCCGCGGCGTTACGTCGCTGGCTCGACGACGCGGCCCTGCGCGAGCACCTGCGGCACGCCGCCGTCCAGCGACGGGACACCCTCGCCGACTGGAGCAGCACGGTCGCCCAGATCACCACGGCCCTGAAGGAGGCGTCGGCATGAGCATCGATCTCCCGCCGGATTTCGCACGGTGGCTCGCGCTGCGGGAACCCGCCGACGTGGCGGCCCGGTCCAGCGAACTGGTCGACACGCTGCGGGCGGCGTTGCCGGGCCACCGCCCCCTGGTGGTGCATGATCTCGGTGCCGGGACCGGCTCGCTGGGCCGCTGGCTGGCCCCGCTGCTGCCGGGCGCACAACACTGGATCCTGTACGACCAGGATTCCGACCTGCTGGCCCGGGCCCGCGCCGGCATGCCGGCCGCCGCCGCCGACGGCGCACCGGTGACCGTCGAGACGCGTCAGGGCGACCTGACCCGGCTGACCGCCGCCGAGCTGGCCGACGCGGCTCTGGTCACCGCCTCGGCCCTGCTCGACATGCTGACCGCCGAGGAACTCGACCGCCTGGTCGCCGCCTGCGCCGGGGCGCGTTGCCCGGCGCTGTTCCTGATCTCCGTGACCGGCACGGCGCGGTTGACCCCGGCCGATCCGCTGGACGACGAGGTGACCGCCGCCTTCAACGCACACCAGCGGCGTACCGTCGACGGTCGGCGGCTGCTTGGCCCGGACGCGGTCGACGCCTGCGCCGCCGCCTTCGCCCGGCACGGAGTGGACGTGGCACTACGCCCCAGCCCCTGGCTGCTCGGTCCGGAGCGGGCCGCCCTGGCGGCGGAGTGGTTCACCGGATGGCTCGACGCGGCTCGGGAGGAACGTCCCGAGCTGACCGCCCGCACCGGCGGGTACGCACGCCGTCGGCTGGCGGAGGCTGAAACCGGTCGGCTCGGGGTACTGGTCGGTCACGTCGACCTGCTGGCGCTGCCCCGTTGAACCGGCAGCCGACCAGCTACGTGCGTACAGTCAGGGAAGATCGTCATGCCGGGGAGGCACGAGTGGGGGATGAAGCTGGCGGCGCCGCACCCACGGCGACCCCGGTGGGCCGGTCGATCTGGGGCTGGGCCCGACTGGTGTTGGGACTGGCCGTCCTCGTCGGGCTGCTCTGCTGGTTCGGCACCGGTCCGTTCCTGGCCGGACTGCGGCTGATCGACGCGCCGGCCCTGGCCGCCGCGCTCGCCATCGGCGTCCTCACCACCGTCTGCGCCGCCTGGCGGTGGAGTCTCGTCGCGGGCGGGCTCGGGGTACGGCTGCCACTGCGGGAGGCGGTCGCCCACTGCTACCGGGCGATCTTCCTTAACGCGACGCTGCCCGGCGGGATTCTCGGTGACGTGCACCGCGCGGTGCGGCACGGCCGCGACGTGGGCGACGTCGGACGCGGGATCCGGGCGGTGGTGTGGGAACGGATGGCCGGGCAGCTCGTGCTGGTCGCGGTGGCCGTGGTGCTGCTGTTCGCCTTCCCGTCGCCGGTGCGCCCATTCCTGCCGGTGGCGACCGCCGTGGCGGTGGCGGTGCTGGTCGCCGTGGTGCTGGCCGCCCGGCTGCTGCCGCAGTCCGGTGCCTCCCGGTGGGCGCGCGCGTTAGGTACCGCCGTATCGGACGTCCGACGCGGGCTGCTCGGCCGGCGAACCTGGGCCGGGGTGCTGTTCGCCTCGGCGCTGGCCGTCGCCGGGCACCTCGCCACCTTCCTGGTGGCGGCACGCACGGCGGGTTCCACCGCCCCGCTGACCCTGCTGCTGCCGCTGACCCTGCTGGCCCTGCTCGCGATGGGGGTGCCGGCCAACGTCGCCGGGTTCGGCCCCCGCGAGGGGGTGGCCGCGTGGGCGTTCGCCGCCGCCGGCCTGACCGCCGCCGAGGGGGTGGCCACCGCGACGGTGTACGGCGCCCTGGTGCTCGTCGCGAGCCTGCCCGGAGCCGCCGTGCTGCTGGCCCGACGCGTCCGTGTACCCGCCACCGTCTGACGAGGAGACCCATGTCCGAATCACTGCCTGTCGCCACCATCCGGACGCAGGTCACCGTGCCGCTGCGGTTTCCCGACGGTTACACCACCACGGCCCGGCTGTTCACCTTCGACGGGCTGGTCGACGGCCGGGAGCACCTCGCCTTCGCCCTCGGCGACACCGCCGCGGCCGAACGCGGCGGCAACGTGCCACTGGTCCGCCCGCACAGCGAATGTCTCACCGGCGACGTGTTCGGCAGCCAGCGCTGCGACTGCGGGCCTCAGTTGCGCGAGGCGGTGCAGCGCATCGCCGAGGCCGGCGGCTACCTGCTCTACCTGCGCCAGGAGGGCCGGGGCATCGGGCTGTACGCCAAGCTCGACGCGTACGCGTTGCAGGACGCCGGGCTGGACACCTTCGAGGCCAACGTCGCGCTCGGTCACGCCGAGGACGAACGCGACTACACCGTGGCGGCGCAGATGCTCGCCGCGCTCAGCGTCGGACCGATCGCGGTGCTGAGCAACAACCCGGAGAAGACCGAGCAGTTGGGTCGGCTCGGGATCACCGTGACCGAACAGGTGCCCACCGGCGTGTTCCTGTCCCCGGCCAACGCCGACTACCTCGCGGCGAAGGCCAGCCGCGCGGCCCGCACCGCCGACCTTCCCTTCGTCCGGTGACCGGCCCGCCCGGGGTGGCCCGGCCCTACGTGCTGCTCAGCTGCGCCACCTCGATCGACGGCTACATCGACGACGCCACCGAGGAGCGGCTGCTGCTGTCCAACGACGCGGATCTCGACCGGGTGGACGAGGTCCGCGCCGGCTGCGACGCGATCCTGGTCGGCGCCGGCACCGTCCGCCGTGACGATCCTCGGCTGCTGGTGCGCTGCGAACGGCGCCGGGCCGCGCGCGTCGCCCGTGGCCTGCCGGCGTCGCCCACCCGGGTGACCGTGACCGGTTGTGGCGACCTGGACCCCCAGTCCCGGCTGTTCACCGTCGGCGACACCGAGCGGATCGTCTACAGCGCCAGCGGCGCGGTCGAGAAGACCCGGCACCGGCTGGGTGCGGTGGCCACCGTGGTCGACGCCGGTGACCCGGTCGACCTGGTGCGGATGCTGACCGACCTCGCCGAGCGGGGCATCGGCCGGCTGCTGGTGGAGGGCGGCGCGGGCGTGCACGGCCAGTTCCTCGCGGCGGGGCTCGCCGACGAGCTGCACCTGGTGGTGGCCCCGTTCTTCGTGGGTGACCGGCGGGCGCCGCGGTTCGTCGGCGAGGGCAGCTTCCCGTGGCACCCGGGGCGGCGGGCGCAGGTGGTGGAGGCGCGTCAGATCGGTGACGTGGTGCTCACCCGCTACGCCCTGTCCGAACGCTGCGAGCCGACGCAGGCCGACTGACGGTCGAGGAACATCAGCCGGGCGCGCTTGTCCGGCAGGTCGATCAGCGGGCCGTCGACGAAACCGGCCCGCCGCAGCCGGGCGATCGCCTTGTCGTTGCGGGCGTCCGGCTCCATCACCAGACGTAGCCGGCTGCGGTCGGTGAAGACGAAGGCGACGAACTCGCCCAGCAGCGTGCCGGTGAAGCCCGGTTCGGGCCGTACCGGGGTGCCGATCAGCAGGTGTCCACCGTGGTCACCGGGGCGTACCGGGTAGCACTCGCCAACCGGGTCGTGCTCCGGTTCGTAGGTCTGGAACAGCGCCACCGGATGCCCGTCGCGCAGGGTGAGGTACGCGTGGTGCGTGGCCAGCGAGTCCACGTACCGGTAGATCTCGGCGACCTGTTCCCGGTCGGCGTCGCGCATCCCCCAGAACCGGGCCCGCTCCTGGCAGACCCACGAGTGGATCACGTCGGCGTCGGCGTCGGGCTCGACCGGCCGGAAGGTGACCACACCGAATCGGGGCACGTGTCGTTCGTAGTGGTGACGGTCAGTCATCGTGCTCCTCGGTCAGCCGGTCCCAGTCACAGACGGTCTGGATCAGGTCGCCGCTCACCCACAGCGGCAGTTGGTCGTCGCGGTGCGGTCCGCTTCCGGTTGCGCCGAGCGGCACCACCCAGCGGCTGTTGTCCCGCCGGGCGAGGTCCCACACATAGCGGGCCGCCGGTCCGCGCAGACACAGGTCGGTGACTCCGGGAACGCTGGAGGTGGCCAGCACACAGTCGTGGTCGCCGGAGAGCTGCGGACCCGGCGGCGCGGCCGGTTCGGGCAGCGCCTGCCACGGCAGGAGCCGGTGCCGTTCGCCCCAGCCCGGGGGGTCTCCGGCGGCGGCGACCTCCGCCAGGGCCTCGCCCAGCAGGTCGGCCCGATCCAGGCCGGGCAGGCCGGCGTGCAGCAGCGGATTCACCGCGTACCCGACCCGGGGCAGCAGGGCCAGCCACGGCCGGAACACCTCGGGATAGGCGGGTGGTTCGGCCAGCGCCGCCAGCGCGGGGTGGCCGGCCAGCCGGCGGGCCACGGCGGCCCGCAGGTCGGCGAAGGCGGCGGCGTCGACGCTGTCGGCGGCCATCCGGCGGTCCCAGGCGAGCAGACGTTCCCGCAGTCCGGCGGTGGCCGGACCGAGTCCGTCCAGCGTGGCGAGCAGGTCCAGCAGCGGCGCGGCGGCGGCCAGGTAGGTGTCGGTGTGCACGGTCGCCAACTGCTCGGCCCGCCAGTGGTCGGTGGCGTTCAGCAGTTGGCGGATCCGGTCGGCCCGGTACGGCGGCGCGAACTCCACGCCGAGCCCGGCGGCGAGGCCACGGTCGTTGGCCATCACCGCCACCCGGTCGACCGGTGCCTTCGGCATGTCGTGCCAGCCCTGCCAGGCGTGGCTCGGCTCCCAGCCGGGGACCACCCGCAGACCGTTGTCCCGGTGGCGTCGGGGCACCCGGCCGGCCACCCGATGCAGCAGCCCACCGGCCGTGTCGGCCGCGAGGACCACGTTCACCGGCTCGACCCAGCCGTCCAACGCCGCGTCGACGTCGTCGACGGTGCGTGCCCGCAGCAGCGCCGGCAGGACGCCGAAGCCCAGCTCACCGAGGACACGGGGCGGGTAGCGCAGGCTGACCGTGACGGCCGGGTCGTCGTCCGGACCGCCGGAGACCAGCGGCCCCCGGTCGGTCTCGATCACCTCGACCTCGACCGGTTCGGCCCCGGCCACCTCGATCGTCTCGAGGTGCCGGTGCGCGGTCCGCCACCCGTGCGGCCCGTACGCCTCGACGCGGTCGCCCCGGCGGCGCAGCCGTTCGGCGTACCCGTCCTGGTAGTCGGCCATCGCGTTGGTGATCGCCCAGGCGACCTGGCCGGCATGACCGAAGTGGGGGATGCCCGGAACGCCGGGCACGGCGAACCCGAGCACGTCGTACTCCGGGCAGGCGAGACGGATCTGCTGATAGATGCCGGGCGCCTCGATGAACCGGTGCGGATCACCGGCGATCAGCGCGGCCCCGGTGGCGGTGCGGTCGGCGGCGAGCAGCCAGCCGTTGCTGCCCGAGGTGACCTGGTTGTCGACGGCGAACAGCCCGGTGGCCTGCGGGCCGAGTCGGCGGGCTACGTGGTCGCGCCAGAGTTTGGTGCCGAAGCCCGCGAAGAGCACGTGGTGACCGAGCCAGATCGCCAGCGGCGTCCACGGCTGCCAGCGGCCCGGTCGCAGCCCGGTGGCGGCGAATTCGGCAGCCTGCGCCGCGCCGGCGGCCAGCGCGGCGTTGACCCCGTCCACGTAGCGACCCACCCATTCGGCGGTGGCCGGGTCGAGGGCGGCGTGACAGCGCCGCGCGGTGTCGTCGAGCCTCGCCCGGCGGGCGAAGCTGTCCCAGGCCACCGCGTCGGCGCCGAGGAACGAGGCGGAGGTGCCCTGGGACCGGTGCCGTTCCACCTCGATCTGCCAGGCCCGGTCCAGGGCGGTGACCCGACCCTGGGCGTAGGCCAGCGACAGGTGGTCGTCGGCGCGCAGGTGCGGGACGCCGTAGCCGTCGCGGTAGCGGCGGGCGCTCAACGCGCCACCGTACCGACTCGGGCGCGGGCCGCCGGAACCACCAGCGGCGTCCCGGTCTCCGGATCGTCGATGACTCGGCAGGGCAGGCCGAAGACCTCCTCGACCAGGTCGGCGGTGACGATCCGGCGGGGTTCACCGGCGGCCACCACCCGGCCACCGCGCATCGCGATCAGGTGGGTGGCGTAGCGGGCGGCGTGGTTGAGGTCGTGCAGCACCGCGACAAGCGTGCGGCCCTGCTCCTCGTGCAGCCGGGCACACAGGTCGAGGACCTCGATCTGGTGGGCGATGTCGAGGTAGGTGGTCGGTTCGTCCAGCAGCAGCAGGGGCGTCTGCTGGGCCAGCGCCATGGCCAGCCAGACGCGCTGCCGCTGACCGCCGGAGAGTTCGTCGACCAGCCGGTCGCCGAGGTCGTCGACGCCGGTGGCGGCCATCGACTCGGCGACGATCCGCTCGTCGTCGGGGGACCACTGCCGCAGCAGCCCCTGGTGCGGGTAGCGACCCCGGGCCACCAGCTCGGCCACCCCGATGCCGTCGGGGGCGATCGGCGACTGGGGCAGCAGCCCGAGCGTACGGGCCACGGCGCGGGCGGGAAGTCGGTGGATGTCCGCACCGTCGAGCAGCACGGCCCCGGCGGCCGGCTTCAGCAGTCGCGACAGCGCCCGCAGCAGGGTGGACTTGCCACACGCGTTCGGGCCGATGATGACCGTGAAGGAGTGGTCGGGCACGGCAACGGTGAGGTTCTCGGCGACGACACGTCGGTCGTAGGCGAGCCGCAGCCCGTTGCCACCGAGCCGGGAGGTCGACATGCTGGTTGCTCCGTTCTCGGATGTCTCGGCCGGGGTCGGCACGGTGGTCGCGATCGGCACGGTGGTCGGGGTCGACCTGGTTGTCGGGTGCGGTCCGCCAGAGTGGCCGGTCATCACAGTCGACCCGCCCGGCGCTCGGTGGCCAGCAGCCACACCAGGTAGCCGCCACCGATCACGCCGGTCACCACGCCGACCGGCAGCTGACCGGGGAGGGCGCGCAGGGCGACCTGATCGGCGACGACGGTGATCAGCGCGCCGATGAACGCCGCCGGCAGCAGGGTGACCCCGGGTGCCCGGGTGAGCCGGCGGGCGAGGTGGGGGGCGGTGAGCGCGACGAACGGCACCGGCCCGGCGGCGGCCGCGGACAGCGCCACCAGCAGCACGGCCCCGGCGAGCAGCAGCATCCGCATCCGGTGCACACTCACCCCCAGCCCGCTGGCGGCGTCGTCGCCCAGCTCGGTCATCCGCAGCGCCGGAGCGCAGGCCAGCAGCGCCGGCACCAGCACCGCGAGGGCGACCAGCAGCGGCACGGCGTCGGACCAGCCGCGACCGTCGAGGCTGCCGGTGAGCCAGAGCATCGCCCGGGAGGCGCTCATCAGCGGTATCCGGGTCATCAGGTAGCCGTTGACGCCGGTGAGGATGGCCGACATGCCGATGCCGACCAGGACCAGCCGGTAGCCGTGCACGCCACGCCGCCAGGCGATCAGGTAGATGAGCAGGCCGGTGACCACACCGCCGAGGGCCGCGGAACCGGCGAGCGTGGCGCTGCTGCCGCCGACGGCGACCACGACGAGCGCGCCGGTTGCGGCGCCCTGGGTGAAACCGAGCACGTCCGGGCTGCCCAGCGGATTGCGGACCAGCGACTGGAAGACCGCTCCGGCCAGACCGAGCGCGGTACCCACGGCCAGGCCGGTGACCAGTCTGGGCAACCGCAGCTGGGTGACGATGAACTCCTCGGCGGCGGTGCCGCCACCGGTCAGCGTGCGCAGCACGTCGGCCGGTGACATCGGGTACTCGCCGTGCCCGACGGCCAGCACGCCGACGCCGACGGTCAGTAGCAGGCAGAGCGCGCCGACGGCGAGGACGCGGGGATGCAACCGGACGGAGAGCCGGCCGGGTGTACGGATCACGATCATGAGCGGGTCGTCCTCGTCCTGAGCACCAGCGTCAGGAACAGCGGGCCGCCGACCACGGCGGTGATGAGGCCGACCTGGAGTTCGCCGGGACGGCCGACGACCCGGCCGAGCACGTCGGAGCCGAGCAGCAGCACCGGGGCGAGCAGCGCGCAGTAGGGCAGCAGCCAGCGCAGGTCGGGGCCGGTGAGGGCCCGGACCAGGTGCGGCACGAGCAGCCCGACGAAGACGATCGGCCCGCAGGCGGCGGTGGCGGCCCCGCAGAGCAGGGTGATGGCGAGGATCACACCGGCCCGGGCCACGGCCGGGCGGGCGCCCAGGGCCTGTGCGGCGTCGTCGCCGAGGGCGAGCGCGTTGAGCGGTCGGGCAGCGGCCAGCGCGACCAGCAACCCGACGGCGATGAACGGCAGCACCCGCAGCACGGTGCCGTCGTCGGCGCTGGCCAGCGACCCGACGGTCCAGAAGCGCAGCCGTTCCAGGCCGGCCGCGTTGAGCAGCATCACCGCGCTGACGTACGAGTACAGGGCCGCGTTGAGGGCCGCGCCGGCCAACGCCAGGCGGGCCGGGGTGGCCGCGCGACCGCCACCGACCGCGTACACCCCGACGGTGACGACGGCGGCGCCGAGCAGCGCGAACCACACCTGCCCGGTGCCGCCGCCGAGGCCGAACAGGGCGGTGGCGGTCGCGATGGCGGCGGCGGCTCCGGCGTTGATGCCGAGCAGGCCGGGGTCGGCCAGCGGGTTGCGGGTGAGCGCCTGCATGGCCGCGCCGGCCACCCCGAGCGCGGCGCCGGCCAACAGTCCGAGCAGCGTCCGGGGCAGCCGCAGCTCCCGTACGACCGCGTACTCGGCGGCGTCGCGGTCGGTCAGGGCGTGCCAGACCTCGGACGGGGGGATCGGCTTGGCGCCGACGGCCATGCTGAGCACCGCGACCGTGAGCAGGGTCAGCGCGGCCATGAGGAGACCGCTGGCGCGCAGGGCGGTGCGGCGGTGCCGGGGCGGTGTGGTCGACCGGGTCGGCG
The DNA here is from genome assembly GCF_027497175.1 of Verrucosispora sp. WMMD573. Classification (NCBI taxonomy): domain Bacteria; kingdom Bacillati; phylum Actinomycetota; class Actinomycetes; order Micromonosporales; family Micromonosporaceae; genus Micromonospora; species Verrucosispora sp. WMMD573. The sequence goes on from NZ_CP114901.1 coordinate 4,623,738, forward strand.
TCTCATAGGGTGGCGACTCGATGACGGACAGTGTGAACTCCAGTGTGGTGCGAAACGCCGTCGGGACTTGACAGGAGCCGAGTCTAGGCACGAAGTTAGGTTAGGTTAGCCTAACCCCCGGCTGTCCATGGTCCGAGACCCTGATCGAAAGACGACACGAATGTCTGAGCACCTCTCCGCCCGTCGCCTCTCCCGCCGGGGGCTGCTCGCCGTCGGCGGAGGCGCCGTGGCCGCCGCACTCGTCGGCTGCGGCCGCGACGATGCCTCCGAAGCCAACGGCGACAACACCTCCGGCCCCTGGTCGTTCACCGACGACCGCCCCGAAAAGGTCACCGCCGACGCCCGACCGGAACGGGTGGTCGCCTTCACCGGCTCCGCCGCGGCGCTTGTCGACTTCGGACTCGGCCGCGAGATCGTGGGCGTCTTCGGCGAGACGAAGAAGGCCGACGGCAGCGTCGAGCCGCAGGCCGGCGACCTGGACGTGGAGAGCGTGGAGATCCTCGGCAACGTCTGGGGCGAGTTCAGCGTCGAGAAGTACGCCGCCCTCCGCCCGGAGCTGCTGGTCACCCACATGTACGACCCGGGCGCCTACTGGTACGTGCCGGACGAGAGCAAGGACAAGATCCTGCCGCTGGCGCCGGTGGTGACCATCACCACCGCCCGGGTGCCGATGACCAAGCCGATCGAACGGTACGCCCAGCTCGCCGAGTCCCTCGGCGCCGACCTGTCGGCACCCAAGGTGACCGACGCCAAGGCGCGGTTCGAGGCCGCCGCGGAGGCGGTCCGTCAGGCCGTCGCGGCCAACCCGGGCATCAAGGTGATGGCCGCCTCGGGCAGCCCCGACCTGTTCTACGTCTCCAACCCCAAGGTCAGCACCGACCTGATGTACTTCGCCGAACTCGGCGTCGACATCGTGGTGCCGACCAAGCTTGAGGCCGGCGACTACTTCGAGGCGCTCAGTTGGGAGAACGCCGGCAAGTTCCCCGCCGACCTGATCCTGCTCGACAACCGCGGCACCGCCCTGCAACCCACCGACCTGGCCGCCAAGCCCACCTGGAAGCAACTGCCCGCCGTGCAGGCCGGGCAGGTCACGCCGTGGGACGCGGTGCCCCGATTCTCGTACGCGGGCGCGGCTCCGCTGCTGGAGAACCTCGCCAAGGCGATCCAGGGGGCGAAGAAGCTCACCTGACGCCGCCGGGCGGCCGGCCACGGTCGACCACCGCACCGGCCGCCCCGCAACCCCTCCCAGAACCGAACTGCCCGCCGCCCACCTGTCGTGCGGCGGGTTCCGGCTGCCCGAAAACCGAACCGCCGAGCGTGGAGGACACGTCCATGACCCTGCCGGTGCACCCCGCCGAGGCAACGCCGACCCACCCGACGCGCGAGACCACACCCGCCCGGGCACACCTGCTCAACGACGACACGGTCGAGCAGTACCGCCGGGCGGTAGCCGCCGGCACCGACCGGGTCGCCCGCCGGGTGGCCGAGGCGAACGGACCCTTCACCGGCGTACGTCCGGACGAACTCGCCCCCCAGGTTGAGGCGATCGACCTGGACCGGCCGCTGGGCGACACGACCGCCGCGCTCGACGAGCTGGAGGAGGTCTACCTGCGCGACGCGGTCTGGTTCCACCACCCGCGTTACCTGGCCCACCTCAACTGCCCGGTGGTGATCCCGGCGCTGGTCGGCGAGGCGATCCTCAGCGCGGTCAACTCCTCGATGGACACCTGGGACCAGAGCGCCGGCGGCACCCTCATCGAACGGCGGCTCATCGAGTGGACCGCCGACCGGATCGGTCTCGGCCCGACCGCCGACGGGGTGTTCACCAGCGGTGGCACCCAGTCCAACCTGCACGCCCTGCTGCTGGCCCGGGAGGAGGCGCTGGCCGCGGCGACCCCCGCCGACCGGCGGATCCTGCTGCCCCAGCTGCGGATCATCGCCTCGGCGGCCGGTCATTTCAGCGTGCAGAAGGCGGCAAAGCTGCTCGGCCTGGCACCGGACGCGGTAGTGGTGGTGGAAACCGGCCCCGACCGGCGGATGCGCCCCGGCGCGGTCCGGCACGAGATCGCCCGCTGCCGGCGCGCCGGACTGACCGTCATGGCGGTGGTGGCCACCGCCGGCACCACCGACTTCGGCACCATCGACCCGCTCGACGACATCGCCGAGGTGTGCGCGACGTCCGGGGTCTGGCTGCACGTCGACGCCGCGTACGGCTGCGGGTTGCTGGTCTCGCCCACCCGCCGGCACCTGCTCGACGGCATCGAACGCGCGGACTCGGTGACGGTCGACTACCACAAGTCCTTCTTCCAACCGGTCAGCTCCAGCGCGCTGGTGGTCCGCGACCGGCGGACCCTGCGGCACGCCACCTGGCACGCCGACTACCTCAACCCGGCCCGGATGGTCGCCCAGCGTATCCCCAACCAGGTCGACAAGAGCCTGCAGACCACCCGCCGGTTCGACGCGCTCAAACTCTGGCTGACCCTGCGGGTGATGGGGCCCGACGCCGTCGGTGAACTGTTCGACGAGGTCTGCGACCGGGCCGCGCAGGCGTGGGAGCTGGTCGCCGCGGACCCGCGCTTCGAGGTGCTGACCCGTTCGCAGCTGAGCACCGTGGTGTTCCGCTGGCGACCCACCGGCCCCGGCCGGGACCTGGCCGACGCGGCCAACCTGCGGGCCCGCGAGGCGTTGGCCGCCTCCGGTCTCGCCGTGGTCGCCGGCACCAGGGTCGACGGTCGTCAGTACCTCAAGTTCACCGTCCTGAACCCGGCCACCACCACCGAGGACGTCGCCTACGTGCTGGACCTGATCGCCGAGCACGCCGGCCGTCACGTGCACGAACACGCCGGTGCGCCCACCGCCGACCTGACCTGCCCGGTCGGCTGAACATGGCACCCACCAACCCGAGCCTGGAGGGCCGGATGGAAAGCTACGACTTCATCGGGATCGGCCTCGGGCCGTACAACCTCGGCCTGGCCTGCCTGACCGCGCCCATCGCCGACCTCGACGGGCTGTTCCTGGAGACCCGCGACGACGTCTCCTGGCATCCCGGCATGCTGCTGGAGTCGTCCCGGTTACAGACGCCGTTCCTGGCCGATCTGGTCACCCTCGCCGACCCAACCTCGCACTTCTCCTTCCTCAGCTACCTCAAGGAGATCGGCCGGCTCTATCCCTTCTACATCCGGGAGAACTTCTTCCCGCTGCGGGTGGAGTACGACGCGTACTGCCGCTGGGCCGCCGCGAGGCTGTCCAACCTGCGGTTCGGCCACCGGGTCACCGCCGTCGAGTACGACCCCACCGACGACCGGTACGTGGTGACCGCCACGGTCGACGGCGCCACCGTCGCCCACCGGGCCCGGCACCTGGTGCTCGGCACCGGCACCCCACCGCACCTGCCGGTCGCCTGCGCCGAGCTGACCTCGGACGCGGTGCACAACTCCCGGTACCTGGAGCACCGGGACGCGTTGCGGGCCAAGCGGAGCATCACCATCGTCGGCAGCGGGCAGAGCGCCGCCGAGATCTACCACGACCTGCTCGGCGACATCCACAGCCACGGTTACCAGCTGAACTGGGTGACCCGCTCGCCCCGCTTCTTCCCGCTGGAGTACACCAAGCTCACGCTGGAGATGACCTCGCCGGACTATGTGGACTACTTCCACGCGTTGCCCGAGCCCACCCGGTACCGGCTGGAGGCCGAGCAGAAGGGGTTGTTCAAGGGCATCTCCGTCGACCTGGTCAACGACATCTACGACCTGCTCTACGCCGCCAGCATCGACGGCCCGGTGAACACCCGGCTGCTGACCAACACCGAGCTGACCGAGGTCACCCACGACGAGAGCAGCGGCGTGCACACCCTGCGGCTGCGCCACGTCGAGCAGGAACGCGACTTCACCCTGGACACCGAAGGGCTGGTGCTGGCCACGGGCTACCGGTACGAGGTGCCGGCGTTCCTGGAGCCGATCCGGGACCGGCTGCGCTTCGACGACCACGGTCGGCTCGATGTCGCCCGCAACTACAGCGTGGACACCACCGGACGCCGCGTGTTCCTGCAGAACGGGAGCACCCACACGCACAGCATCACCTCGCCCGATCTCGGCATGGGCCCGTACCGCAACAGCTGGATCATCCGGGAACTGCTCGGTCGCGAGGTGTACCCCATCGAGAAGTCGATCGCCTTCCAGGACTTCGGGGTGACCGGGTGACCGGGCTCGTCTACCTCCGCCAGGATCGGCGACTCGGCGAGTTCGCCCTGCGTACGCTCGACGTGGCCGCCGACGCGCCGACGCTGCACCGGTGGGTGACCCACCCCAAGGCGGCGTTCTGGCTGATGCAGGACGCCGACGCCGACGCCGTGGCCGCCGAGTACCAGCGCATCGCCGATCATCCGCACCACGAGGCGTACCTCGGTCTGTGGCGGGGCGAGCCGGCGTTCCTCGCCGAACGCTACGATCCGGCGCGCGTCGAGCTGGTCGGCCTGCACGACGCCCGGCCCGGCGACGTCGGCATGCACTTTCTCTGCGCACCCACCGACACCCCCGTCTCCGGCTTCACCCGCGCGGTCATCACCACGGTGATGGCCTGGCTCTTCGCCGACTCCGCCACGCACCGGGTCGTGGTGGAGCCGGACGTACGCAACACCGCCGTGCACGCGCTCAACGCGGCGGTCGGCTTCGAGGTGGTCGGACCGGTCACCAAGCCGGAGAAGACGGCCCTGCTGAGCATCTGCACCCGGCAGCGGTTCCTGGCCGCCACCCGAGACGAAGGAGTACCGGCATGACCACCCGTGACCCGGTGGCCCACCTACGCCCACAGACCTGGGAGCGGGCAAACCGCCTGCTGGTGCGCAAGGCGCTCGCCGAATTCACGCACGAGCGCCTGCTCACTCCCGAACCGGACGACCCGGCGGCCGTCGACGGCACCGGCCGCCGCTGGTACGCCGTCGCCGCCGCCTCCGGCGCGGTCCGGTACCGGTTCGCGGCCCGGGTGCTGACCCTGGAGCACTGGGACATCGACCCGGAGAGCATCACCCGGCACCGGGACGGCGAGCCGCTGCCGCTGGACGCGGTCGACCTCTGCCTCGACCTGCGCGACGCGCTCGGCCTCACCGACCGGATCCTGCCGGTCTACCTTGAGGAGATCACCTCCACCCTCGCCGGCCTGGCGTACAAGCTGGACCGGGCGCTGCCCAGCGCGGCGAAGCTGGTGGAGGCAGACTTCCAGACCATCGAGACGTCGATGACCGAGGGCCACCCCTGCTTCGTGGCCAACAACGGGCGGCTCGGCTTCGGTGTCGACGAGTACCACAGGTACGCCCCCGAGGCAGCCCACCCGGTGCGGCTGATCTGGCTCGCCGCCCACCGCGACCACGCCACCTTCACCAGCGCCGCCGACCTGGACCAGGAGACGCTGCTGCGCACCGAACTGGGCGAGGCGACGCTCGCCCGGTTCGCCGCGACCATGTCCGAGCTGGGCCTGGACCTCGCCGACTACCACCTCATCCCGGTGCATCCCTGGCAGTGGTGGAACAAGCTGTCGGTGACCTTCGCCGGCGAGGTGGCGCGTCGCCGACTGGTCTGCCTCGGTGCAGGCCCCGACGACTACCTCGCCCAGCAGTCCATCCGCACCTTCTTCAACGTCAGCCACCCGGAGCGGCACTACGTCAAGACCGCGTTGTCCGTGCTGAACATGGGCTTCATGCGGGGGCTGTCGGCCGCGTACATGGAGGCCACCCCGGCCATCAACGACTGGTTGGCCGACCTGATCGACGGCGACGAGGTGTTCCGGGGCACCGGGCTGACCATCATCCGGGAGCGGGCCGCCGTCGGCTACCGGCACCGCCAGTACGAGGCCGCCACCGACCGCTACTCGCCGTACCGGAAGATGCTGGCCGCGCTCTGGCGGGAGAGCCCGGTCCCTGACCTGGCTCCCGGCCAGCGACTGGCCACCATGGCGTCGCTGCTGCACATCGACGCCGACGGGCGATCGTTCGCCGCCGAGCTGATCGCCGCCTCCGGGCTGGCACCGGCGGTGTGGCTGCGCCGCTACCTGAACGCCTACCTGACCCCGCTGCTGCACGCGTTCTACGCCTACGAACTGGCGTTCATGCCGCACGGTGAGAATGTCATCCTGGTGCTGCGCGACGGGATCGTCGAGCGGGTGATCTTCAAGGACATCGCCGAGGAGATCGTGGTGATGAGCGCCGCGGCGCAGCTGCCGCCCGCTGTCGAGCGGGTTCGCGCCGACATTCCGGAGGACATGAAGCTGCTGTCGATCTTCACCGACGTCTTCGACTGTTTCTTTCGCTTCCTCGGCGCGACCCTGGCCGATCAGGGGGTCATCGGCGAGGAGGAGTTCTGGCGTGCCGTGGCCGACTGCGCCACCGAGTACGCCGGCCGGGTGCCCCACCTGGCCGACCAGCTGGCCCGCTACGACCTGTTCGCCCCGGAGTTCGCGCTGTCCTGCCTCAACCGGCTGCAACTGCGCGACAACCAGCAGATGGTCGACCTGGCCGACCCGTCCGCCGCCCTGCAACTGGTCGGTGCTCTGACCAACCCGATCGCCCGCTTCGCACCCTCCTGACCCACGGCGTACCCCGATCCCGACCGGTTCAGTCGGGATCGGGGCCGCCTGGGGTGGCGGCGTCGTCGACGGGCCGCTGCCGGGTGGGCGTGTCAGCCGGGCCGAGTTGGTCGATGGTGTAGCCGTCGGGGTACGTCCTCGTGCTGATCACCCCGTTTGCGAACAGCGGCTCGGTGCGGGGCCGGCCGACGCGGCGCAGCAGCCACGCCCGGATGCGCAGCCCGGCGTGCAGCCCGGCCCGCACCGGCCAGGCCGGGGTGGCGACCCGGGTGGCCGCGCGCAGCCGGTCGTCGTACAGCGCGGCGACCAGGGCGTCGCCGATCGGAGCCAGCGGTCGGGGCAGCCGGCCGAGCAGCAGCCCCCGGGTGGCCCGCTCGATCGCCGCCGCGTCGTCGTTGGGCCGCAGCTGCGCCGCGTCGTACGCGTCGAACCAGGCGGCGAACTCCTGATAGGTCTCCGGGATGTCGGTGATGCCCATCCGGCGGCCCAGTTTCCGGTAGAAGGTGTGGGTGGCGCGCTGCTCGTGACAGCAGGTGCGACGCCAGCCGTACCTGTCGATCCACCGGGTCGGGATCACCACCAGGCAGCCGAGCACGTACCGGTAGTGGTCGTTGCCGATGCCGTACGGGCGGTGGATCTGGTTGACCCGACGCAACGCGGAGCGCCCGCGCGGATGGTCGAATCCGTTGAGCACCATCTCGTACATCAGCAGGCCGGTGTCGTCGATGCGCTTGCGGGTCCGTCGGGTCAGCTCGCCGGTGGCGGTGTGCACGGCGGCGATCTCCGGGATCGAGAAGGAACGGTTGAAGGCCAGGTTGAGACCGAGCCTCAGGTCCCAGCAGAACTCGCGACGCAGCATCGTCTGGTAGATCGCCAGATGGTCACGCTCTGGGTCGAGCGAACGGATCCGCGCCAGGTTGGCGTAACGGTCTCGCAACGGCGGCTCCTCCGGTGTGGTGGTCGAAAGTCGGTCGCGCCGTCTGGCCTGCGCCGGCTGGTCCGGCCGTGCGGCGGTCGGCAGGCTGGTCAGGCCGCGGCCAGCTCGGTCAGGTCGCGGTCGAGCAGCTCGGCCAGCAGGGCGTGCCGGCCGGGGTCGTTGTCAGGGGTGATGCCCCGGCTCGGCATCTCCACGGTCATCAACAGGTGCAGGTGCATCCGGTACAGCGCGAGCCGGCGGCGGACCCCCTCGTCGAAGCCCAGCGGCACGCCGGTGGCCTCGGCGTACCCACGCAGGAACGGGTGCGTCGGTTCATCCTCGGCGCGGCGGAACAGCAGCGGGGAAACCAGATCGAGCAGCGGATCGCCGTAGAGGAAGCGTTCGCCGTCGACCAGGCCACACATCCGGTACGCGCCGTGGCCGTCCCGGTCGGCGAGCACGTTGCCGTCCCAGCAGTCGAAGTGCAGCAGCGCCGGCCGGCGTACCGTGTCGAGCAACTCGCCGTGCCGGGCCACCAGGGCGCGCAGCCGCTGCGGCGGCACCGGCAACGCCACCTGCCAGTCGGCCGCGTCGGCGAGCAGGTCGTCGATCATCGCCGTGAACGCGGCCGACCAGGTGGGGCCGCCGGTGCGCCCGGCGTCGTAGCCGAACCTGTCGCCGGTGATCCGGTGCAGGGCGGCCGTCGCCCCGCCCAGATCGGCGCGCACCGGCCCGTCGTCACCGTCGAGGTCGGGCAGCGCCCGACCGGGCAGCCGGCCGGTGACCAGCCACTCACCGAGCCGCCGGTCCCGGCCGTGATGCAGCACGGGTGGCACCGGCACCCGCGGTGCCCGCTCGGCGACCAGCCGGAAGTAGCGGGCCTCGGCGGCGAGCAGGTCGGTCTCGTAGCGCAGCAGCCGGGCGGTGGGCGGCGGGGCGACCTTGAGCACCACGTCCCGGTGACCTGGTGACGTGCGGCCCGCTCCCGGCCGGTCGCCGTCGAGGCGAACCCACCACACCGCGGCGAAGCCGCCACCGGACAGCGGCCCGCAGTCGGCCACCCGCCGGTCCGGCCCGAACGAGGACCGGACGAAGTCGACCACGTCGTCGGGGGAGAGGACCCGCTGCGTTGGACTGACCGGCGCCACCCGGACAGCGTAGGCCGCACTCCGCGGGCTGTCCGTCCCGTGCCCGCCGGCCGCATCCGGTGTGCGACCGGCGGGCGGTAGGGGACAGCCGTCGGTCAGCACCACCTCCGGCCGACGAAGACCTGTTCGTCCGGTCAGCGCCGGATGCTGGCGAGCGCCTCGGTGATCATGCGATGGCCCTGGGCCTCGAACGCCTCGTCACCCACCCGGTACGCCCACGCCGCGGTGCCGATCGCCTCGCGGACCCGGGTGCGGTGCCAGGCGTCCGGCTCGCGGGGATCGGGCCCGTACCCGTCGAGAAATGCCGCCTCCAGCTGCGGGCCGCGACGGAAGTCCTGGGCGGCCAGCCGACCGAAGTCGGTGAACGCGGGGCGCATCGCGGCGCGGCCGAAGTCGATGACGCCCACGACGCCGTCGTGGACCAGCCAGTTGCGGGGCTGCCAGTCACCGGTAGCGGGTGACGAGCAGCTTCGCGTCGACGTCGCCGTGTACGAGGGTCGGCGCGCGATTCCGGTCGGTCCAGGGCCGCAACCAGTTGGCATGGGCGTCCAGTTCGCGCCGGATGCCGTGGTCGTCCCCGGCGCTTGCCTTGACGATGAACCGCGCACCTGCGCAGGTCACCTCCAGCACCGTGGTGGCGACCAGACCCCAGCTGTGGTCCGCCACGACGGTCGCCCCAGGAAGCCACCGCGCCAGCAGCGTGCGCTGCTGGCGGGTGAGGTTTCCGAGTGCCGGTGTCACGGCGGAGACGATACGGGGCGACCGCCGGTGCCGTCAGGCTGTGCCGGGCTCGGCGCGCTCGACTGTGAGCGCGGTCCACGACACCGGGGGCAGTTCGACGGTGAGCAGACCGTCGGTGAGCCGTGCGGTGTCGTTGGTCCGCAAGCCCACACGGTACGGGTCGCGCAGGTCGTTGGCGGCGCGCACGTCGGTGTCCCAGACTCCCCGAGCCGAGACGGCACCGGTGGGCTGGAACGCGCCGAGGTCGATCGTCACGGTGGTGGCCTCGGTGAGGTGCCGATTCTGCAGGAACACCGACAGCGAGCTGCCGTCGCTGGTCGCGGCGGCGGCCACCACCGGCACCGAGCCGAAGGTGGCGGTGGTCGTCTCGTCGGCGTCGGCGAGCACCCGCAGCGCGTCGCCCCGGGCGGCGTGCGAGGTGACCGAGAACGGGAAGAACGTCGACTGCCGCCAGGCCGGTCCGCCCGGCTCGGTCATGATCGGCGCGATCACGTTTACCAGCTGCGCGAGGTTCGCCGAGGTGACCCGGTCGGCATGGTTGAGCAGCGAGATGAGCAGACCGCCGAGGACCACGGCGTCCGCGACGGTGTAGCGGTCCTCCAGCAGGCGTGGGGCGACCGGCCACTCGTCGATGGTGAACGTGCGGGCCTGCTCCTGCCACCGGCTCATGTACCAGATGTTCCACTCGTCGAAGGCGAGATCCACCCGCTTGGACGACCGCTTGACCGTGCGTACGTGGTCGACGGTGGCGACCACCGACTCGATGTAGGTGTCCATGTCGACCCCGGAGGCGAGGAAGCTCGCCAGGTCACCGTCGTGCTCCTGGTAGTACGCGTGGCAGGAGATGTAGTCGACGTCGTCGTAGGCGTGGGTCAGCACGACGCGTTCCCACTCACCGAAGGTGGGCATGCCACGGCCTGACGATCCGCAGGCGACCAGCTCCAGGTCCCGGTCGACCTGGCGCATCGCCTTGGCGGTCATCGCCGCGAGCTTGCCGTACTCGGTGGCGTCGCGGTGGCCGAGCTGCCAGGGGCCGTCCATCTCGTTGCCGAGGCACCACATGGCGATCCCGAACGGCTCCTTACGGCCGTTGGCGGCCCGTTGCCCGGCGCGGGTGGTGCCGGCCGGCAGGTTGGTGTACTCCAGCAGCTCGACGGCCTCCTTCGGGCCTCGGGTGCCGAGGTTCACGGCCAGCATCAGCTCGCTGCCCACCAGGTCGAGCCAGTGCTGGAACTCGTGCAGGCCGACCTGGTTGGTCTCGGTGGAGTGCCAGGCGAGATCGAGCCGGCTCGGCCGCTCGGCCGCCGGCCCGACACCGTCCTCCCAGTTGTAGCCGGAGACGAAGTTGCCGCCCGGGTACCGGACCGTGCTGACCCCGAGCTCCTTGACCAGATCGATCACGTCGCGCCGGAATCCGTCCGGTCCGGCGCTCGGATGCCCGGGTTCGTGGATCCCGTCGTAGATGTGGCGACCGAGGTGCTCGACGAAACCGCCGAAGAGCCGGCGACGGACCGGGCCGATGGTGAAGGCCGGATTGATGGTGAGGTGCGCGCGAGGCATGGGGCTCCTAACGATGATCACCCAAGATAACGTTTTCGACGGCGGTAGACGAGTGGTGGTGCCGTGGGCCCGGAGATCGAGAGCCCGCTCTACCTCGGGGCAGGCCCGGTGCTGTCCCGACGGATCAGCTCGGCGGCCAGCGACTCGACCCGAGGGCCGGCGGCGCCCGGGTCGAGTGCCAGGGCCATCGCCCGGGCGCCCATCTCCACCAGTGGCAGCCGGACCGTGGTCAGCGCCGGGGTGACGTCGCGGGCCATCGGCATGTCGTCGAAGCCGAAGACGCTGACCTGCTGCGGCACCGGCACCGCGCGGGCGCGCAGCAGCGCCAGCGCCCCGATGGCCATCGAGTCGTTGAGCGCCGCGATGGCGGTCAGGCCGGGCTCCGCGTCGAGCAGCGCGGCGGTGGCCTCGGCGCCGCCGTCGCGGTCGAAATCGGCGTACCGGATGCGGTGTTCCGGCAGTTCCCGACCGTGTTCGGCGAGTGCCGCGCGCAACCCGGTGAGCCGGTCGGTGATGGTGGTCAGCATCCGGGGCCCGGCCACCACACCGATGTGTTCGTGGCCGAGGCGGCACAGCTCCTGACCGAGGAGTTCGCCACCGCCCCGGTTGTCCGGCATCACCGCGTCGCCGGAGTGCTCGTGGCGGCCGATCACGGTGACCCGGCCACCGGTGGCCTCGTACGCGGCGAGCTTGCCGTTGAGCAGCCGGGTGAAGTCGGCGTGATGGTATCCGGAGCCGGCCAGGACGATTGCGGCGACCTGCTGGCCCCGCAGCAGCTCGACGTACTCCAATTCCCGCTCCGGGTCGCGGTAGCTGTTGCAGATTATCAACAGCCGGCCCTGGTCGGTGGCGACCCGTTGCAGGCCCCGGGTGATCTCCGAGAAGTACGGGTCGGAGACGTCGTGCACGATCACCCCGACGGCGCCACGGTGCGAACGGGCCAGTAGTTGGGCGTGCGCGTTGGGTACGTACTGCAACTCGGCGACGGCCCGCAGCACCCGCTCGCGCAGTTCCTCGGTGACCGGTTTGCTGCTGCCGTTGATCACTCGGGAGGCGGTGGCGGGTGAGACACCGGCCTGTCGGGCCACATCGGACAGCGTCGCCACACCCGCCCCCCCTCACGCGTCGCGCCGGCCGCTGACGCGGCGACCAGCGACACCGTACCGCAGCGCGGAGCCTTTTCCGTGGCGTGGTTAGCGCAGGTCAATGCCGCAGGTCCGGGCTGTACCGTCCGGTGTCCCGTCGCGCGGTCGGGGACGGCGCACCGGGCGAGGAGGTGGGCGCTTGCCGCGACCAGGGCCGGCTCCCCCCGGAAGACGCGGGCGAGCCGCCGGGCAAGCCCTTGCCTGGCCGTGGAGGCACGGCCTAACCTGTGGAGGAAAGCGCTTACCTGACCTATGCGAGCGCGTCCGACGGAAGGACCCCCATGACCCGCAGGTCGATCGGCATCATCGTGAACGGCGTCACCGGCCGGATGGGATACCGGCAGCATCTGGTGCGCTCCCTGCTGGCCATCCGTTCCGCCGGTGGCGTTCCGCTGGCCGACGGCACCACCGTCTGGCCGCATCTCGTCCTTGTCGGCCGCAGCGAGGCCAAGCTGCGCGAGATCGCCGAACGACACGGACTGGACGACTGGACCACCGATCTGGACGCCGCCCTGGCCCGCGACGACGTCCAGATCTACTTCGACGCGCAGGTGACCCAGCAGCGGGAGAAGGCCATCCGGCAGGCCATCGAGGCCGGCAAGCACGTCTACACCGAGAAACCCCTCGCCGAGGACACCGCCGCCGCCCTGGACCTGGCGCGCGCGGCCCGGGCGGCCGGCGTACGCACCGGCGTGGTGCAGGACAAGCTCTTCCTGCCTGGGCTGCGCAAGCTGAAGCGACTGCTGGACGGCGGCTTCTTCGGCCAGGTGCTGTCGGTACGTGGCGAGTTCGGCTACTGGGTGTTCGAGGGCGACTGGCAGCCCGCACAGCGCCCGTCGTGGAACTACCGGGCCGCCGACGGTGGCGGCATCGTGGTGGACATGTTCCCGCACTGGCACTACGTGCTCGCGGAGCTGTTCGGCGAGGTGCGCAGCGTCTCCGCCACCATCGCCACCCACATTCCCCGTCGGGTCGACGAGGCCGGACGGCCCTACGAGGCCACCGCCGACGACGCCGCCTACGGCACCTTCGAGCTGGCGGGCGGCGTCATCGCGCAGCTCAACTCGTCCTGGTGCGTCCGGGTGCACCGTGACGAACTTGTCGAGTTCCAGGTTGACGGCACCGAGGGCAGCGCGGTGGCCGGGCTGCGGCGCTGCCGGGTGCAGCACCGGGCGGTCACCCCCAAGCCGGTCTGGAACCCTGACCTGCCCGCCACCGAGGATTTCCGTTCACAGTGGACGGAAGTGCCGGACAACGAGGACTTCGACAACGGATTCAAGGTGCAGTGGGAGGCGTTCCTGCGGCACGTCGCCACCGGCGAGCCGTTCCCGTGGGACTTCCTGGCCGGCGCGCGTGGCGTGCAGCTGGCCGAGCTGGGCCTGCTGTCGGCCCGTGAGGGCCGCCGTGTCGAGGTGCCGGAGCTGGCCCTGTGAGCGGCGCCGAGGTCACCCTGCCCGGCGGCCGGCGGATCCGGCTGTCCGGGGGCAGCGGGCATCCCCGCCCCGACGGCCCGCCGCGCGCCCGCGTCGCGTACGCCGCCGCGCACGTGGTGGCCGACCCGGCCGCCGACAACACCCCCGGCACCCCGGCGGTCCTGGACTGGGAGCGCACCCTCGCCTTCCGCCGGCACCTGTGGTCCCACGGCCTGGGGGTGGCCGAGGCGATGGACACCGCCCAGCGCGGCATGGGCCTGGACTACCCGGCCACCCGGGAGTTGATCCGCCGCAGCGCGGCGGAGGCCCGGTCCGTCGGTGGGCGGATCGTCGCCGGAGCCACCACCGACCAACTGCCGCCCGGCCCGGCGACGCTCACCGAGGTCACCGCCGCCTACCGGGCGCAGCTCGACGACGTGCGGGCCGCCGGGGCGGTGCCGGTGCTGATGTGCAGCCGGCACCTGGCCGCCGCCGCCCGCGGCCCCGAGGACTACCTGCGGGTGTACGACGAACTGCTGCACTCCGCCGACGGGCCGGTGGTGCTGCACTGGCTCGGTTCGATGTTCGACCCGGCGCTGTCCGGTTACTGGGGCACGGCCGACCTGGACCTGGCCGCCGACACCGTCATCGAGCTGCTCAAGGCCCACGCGTCCCGGGTGGACGGCATCAAGGTGTCGCTGCTCGACGCCGAGCGTGAGGTGGCGTTGCGCCGCCGACTGCCGGCCGGCGTACGCCTCTACACCGGCGACGACTTCCACTACCCGGAACTGATCCGGGGCGACGACGCCGGCCACTCCGACGCGCTGTTGGGCGTCTTCGCCGCCATCGCGCCGGCCGCGTCGGCCGCGTTGGCCGCCCTCGACCGCGGTGACCTGTCCCGGTACGACGAGATCTTCGCTCCCACCGTGCCGCTGGCCCGGCACCTGTTCGCCGCACCCACCTGGTACTACAAGACCGGCATCGTCTTCCTCGCGTGGCTGGCCGGGCATCAGGAGCACTTCACCATGGTCGGCGGGTTGCAGTCCGGCCGTTCACCCGAGCACCTGGGCATCCTGCTCACCCTCGCCGACGCCGCCGGCCTGCTGCCCGACGCCGAGCTGGCTGCCGCCCGCGCCCGGGCCTTCTTCACTGTGGCCGGGGTGACCCAGTGACCGCTGGTCGCCCGGAGCTGGCCCGTTTCTCGTTCAACCAGGCCACCGCCAAGCACTGGGCGCTGCCCGACGTGGTGGCCGGGTGCGTCGACGCCGAGGTGCCCGGCATCGGCCTGTGGCGGGAGCCGGTCGCCGAGTACGGCCTGGACCGCGCCGCCAAGCTGGTCCGCGACGCCGGGTTGGCGGTCACCACGCTGTGTCGGGGCGGGTTCTTCACCGCCGATGACTGGTGGGACGAGAACCGGCGCGCCGTCGACGAGGCCGCCACCCTCGGTGCGCCGGTGGTGGTGCTGGTCTCCGGCGGCCTGCCCTCGGGCAGCAAGGATATCGACGGGGCGCGGGCCCGAGTGGCCGACGCCATCGCCGAGCTGGCCCCGTACGCCGACTCCGCCGGGGTGACGCTCGCCATCGAGCCGCTGCACCCGATGTTCAGCGCCGACCGCTGCGTCATCGCCACCCTCGGCCAGGGCCTCGACATCGCCGAACGGTTCGACCCGGGCGTGGTCGGCGTGGTGGTCGACGCTTACCACGTGTGGTGGGACGACACCGTCTACGACCAGATCGCCCGCGCGGGGGAGTGGATCGCCTCGTTCCAGGTCTGCGACTGGATCACCCCGCTGCCGGAGGGCGTGCTGCTGGGGCGGGCACTGCCCGGCGACGGCTGCATCGAGCTGCGCCGGATGCGCGAGGCGGTGGACGAGGCAGGCTACACCGGCCCGATCGAGGTGGAGGTCTTCAACGCGGAGGTGTGGGCGCGTCCCGGCGCGGACGTCCTGGCCGCCTCGATCGACGGCTACCTGCGCGAGGTGGTCTGACGGCCCGGATCGCCTCGATCACGTCAGCGCTTCTGCCTGATGGTGCCAGGCCACCTCCCACACTCCGATGTGATCAAAGACGGCGACGTGGCGGAGGACTCGGTGCCCGAGCGGGACCCAGCCGGCTGACGAGCGGCCCGGTTCACCCGGATCTAGCGAGTGGCGAGCGCGTCGACCAGGCGTCGGGTGGAGCCGGCCAGGTTCCACCGCTCGGCCAGGTCGAGCAGCCGTTCCGGGTCGGCCGGCGACACCGGCAGCTCGGTGGCCAGCGGTGGCAGTGGCACGTCCAGGGCGACCTTGACGACCTTCGGCGCCACGGCCAGGTAGTCCCGGGCCGCGTCGAGCTTGGTGCGCAGCCCGGGTGCGAAGCCGGCGGCCGGATCGTCCAGCGCGGCGAGGATGCCCGCGATGTCGCCGTACCGGTCGACCAGCCGGGCGGCGGTCTTCTCGCCGACGCCGGCCACCCCGGGCAGGCCGTCGGACGGGTCGCCGCGCAGCGCGGCGAACTCGGCGTACCGGTCGGCCGGCACGCCGTAGCGGGCCCGCACGGCGGCGTCGTCGCAGTCCTCCAGCTTGGCCACGCCCCGCCCGACGTAGAGCAGCCGCACGCCCCGGGTGTCGTCGATCAGCTGGAACAGGTCGCGGTCACCGGAGACCACCTCCACCGGCCCGGGCTGGGTGACCGAGAGAGTACCCAGCACGTCGTCGGCCTCGTAACCGGTCGCGCCGACGACGGTCACCCCCAACGCGTCGAGCACCTCCAGGATCATCGGCACCTGCGGGGACAGGGTGTCCGGTACCACCTCGCCACCCTCGGGCGCCACCCGGTGCGCCTTGTACGACGGCAGCAGCGCGACCCGCCAGTCGGGCCGCCAGTCGTGGTCCATCGCGCACACCATCCGCCCCGGCCGTCGGGTGCGCACCAGCTGGGCGAGCATGTCGAGGAACCCGCGCACCGCATTGACGGGCTGGCCGTCGGCCGTCCTCGCGGCGGACTCGGGAATGCCGAAGTACGCCCGGAAGTAGAGACTGGGCGCGTCGATGAGCATGATCGGGGTCTGCGCTGTCACGTCCGACAGCCTGGCACACCGTACCGACTTTCCCGGCGCACGGCAGGTCGGCGGTGCGGACCGAGGACGCGACGAAGGAGGAGTCGATGACCGTACCGACCCGGCTGACGCTGACCACTGTCAATCTGGACACGCCCGATCCGGCGGCCCTGGCCCGCTTCTACGCGCGCCTGCTCGGCTGGTACATCGCCGTCGAGGAGGCCGACGACGTGATCCTGCGTGCCGCCGACGGTGGGGTCGGGCTGTCCTTTCAGCGGGAACGCGCGTACGTGCGCCCGAGTTGGCCGGCGCAGGCCGGCCGGCAGCAGATGATGATGCATCTGGAGATCGGGGTGCAGGACCTGCCGGCCGCGCTGGAACACGCGTTGGCCTGCGGCGCGACGCTGGCCGACCACCAGCCGCAGGAGGACGTCCGGGTCTGCCTGGACCCGGACGGCCACCCGTTCTGTCTCTGGCTGACGGACTGACCCCGTCCGTTGCGTCAGCCCGCACCAGCCGTGCCTCGCCCGCCGCGCCGCCTGAGGACGTACGGCAGCACGAACAGGTACAGGCCGGTGATCAGCAGCAGTGCGAGCGGCAGCAACGGCACGTAGGAGATCCAGACGACCGGATCCTCCTGCGCGAGCGCGACGAAGGTGACGATGACGGTCACCGTGAAGGCGATCGCCAGCCACCGATGGATCTGCCGGATCCAGTTGTTCCACGTCATCGAGAACCTCCCGGGCGAGTCACCGCACCGGCCCGGGCGGCTGCCCGGCCGGGATCTACCCCGGTCAAGCTAGTGACGTCCGGCCGGCCGGTGCTTCTCGATTCCTGACCGTTCCGGCGCGTCAGCCGGGCACCGTCTGCGCCAGCCGACCCAAACGACCGTTAAGCTAGCGGTGTGGGGTTCGAGGAGCTGTATCCGCCGCAGCGGTTGACCACGGCGCAGCGCGCCGTCGCCGCCGCCGGGCTGGACGCCCTGCTGCTCAGCCCTGGCTCCGACCTGCGCTACCTGACCGGCTACGACGCGCACGCCGGTGAGCGGCTGACCCTGCTGGTGCTGCCCGCCGAGGGCGAGCCGACGCTGATCGTGCCGACCCTGGAACGACCGGCGGCCGAGGCGTCCCCGGCGCCGGCCACCGGGGTACGCATCGTCGACCACCCCGACGGCACCGACCCGTACCCACTGGTGACCGCCGCCCTCGGCGGGCCGGTCGGCACGGTCGGGCTGGCCGACCGGATGTGGGCCGAGCAGGTGCTGGCGCTGCGGGCGGCGCTCCCCGACGCCCGGCAGCGGCTCGCCTCGGCGGTCCTGCGGGAGCTGCGCATCCACAAGTCGGCTGCGGAGGTGGCGGCGCTCGCCGAGGCCGGCGCGGCGATCGACGCGGTGCACGCCCGGATGGCGGAGTGGCTGCGACCGGGGCGGACCGAGGTGGAGGTGGCCACCGACATCGCCGCCGCGATCAGGGCGACCGGCCACGTCACTGTCGACTTCGTCATCGTGGCCGCCGGTCCGAACAGCGCCAGCCCGCACCACGGCACCTCCGACCGGCCGATCGGCACGGGTGAGCCGGTCGTGGTGGACATCGGCGGCACCATGCCCTCGGGCTACCGTTCCGACTGCACCCGCACCTACTGCCCGGGTGGGCCGCCACCGGCCGAGTTCGTCGACCACTACGCGGTGCTGCACGAGGCGCAGCTCGCCGCCGTCGCGGCGGTCCGCCCCGGGGTGAGCGCCGCCGCGGTCGACGCCGCCGCCCGCGATCCCATCACGGCGGCCGGCTACGGCGAGGCCTTCCTGCACCGCACCGGCCACGGCATCGGGCTGGACGGCCACGAGGAGCCGTACGTGGTGGCCGGCAACGAGCGTCCGCTGGCGGCGGGGATGGCCTTCTCCGTCGAGCCGGGCATCTACCTGGCCGGGCGGCACGGCGCCCGGATCGAGGACATCGTCGTCTGCACGACGGACGGCGTACGACGGCTCAACACCACCCCCACGGAGCTCATCGCGCTATGACTGTCGACCGGATCCTGCCCACCGACGAGGCCCGCGACCTGCTGGAGTTGACCACCGAGCTGGCCGATCGAGAACTCGCGCCGAAGGTCGTCGAGTACGAGCAGCGGGCCGAGTTCCCCCGGGAGGTGCTGCGTACGCTGGGCCGGGCGGGTCTGCTCGGCCTGCCGTACCCGGAGGAGTACGGCGGCGCCGCCCAGCCGTACGAGGTCTACCTTCAGGTGCTGGAGATCCTGGCCGGCCGCTGGCTGGCCGTCGCCGAGGCGGTAAGCGTGCACACCCTTTCCTGCTACCCGGTCGCCGGGTTCGGCAGCGAGGAGCAGCGCAAGCTGCTGCCCGACATGATCGGCGGCGAGTTGCTCGGGGCGTACTGCCTGTCGGAGCCGCAGGGCGGCTCGGACGCCGCGGCGCTGACCACCCGGGCGGTGCGCGACGGGGACGGCTACGTCGTCACCGGCACCAAGGCGTGGATCACCCACGCGCAGGTGGCCGACTTCTACAACATCTTCTGCCGTACCGGCGGCCCCGGCCCGAAGGGCATCTCCTGCCTGCTCGCCGACCGGGCCACGCCGGGCATTCACCCACAGGCCGCCGAGCGCACCATGGGGCTGCGCTCCTCCCCGGTGGCGCAGCTCGTCTTCGACGAGGCCCGGGTGCCGGCCGACCGGCTGATCGGCGGCGACGGGGCCGGTTTCAGCATCGCCATGTCGGCCCTGGACTCCGGTCGGCTGGGCATCGCGGCCTGCGCGGTCGGGCTGGCCCAGTCGGCGCTGGACTACGCGGTTGACTACGCCCGGCAACGCGAGCAGTTCGGCCGCTCGATCATCGACTTCCAGGGGCTCGGGTTCACCCTGGCCGACCTCGCCACCCAGATCTCCGCCGCGCGGGCGTTGACCCTGGCCGCGGCCCGGCTACGCGACGCCGGGCGGCCGTACTCCATCGAGGCGGCCAAGGCGAAACTGTTCGCCACGGACGTGGCGATGCGGGTGACCACCGACGCGGTGCAGGTGCTCGGCGGCGCGGGTTACGTCGCCGACCATCCGGCCGAGCGGTACCTGCGGGAGGCGAAGGTGCTGCAGATCGTGGAGGGGACCAACCAGATCCAGCGGTTGGTGATCTCCAGGGCGCTGGCGAAGGGTTAACCGAACGCGACGGCGGGCGGGTTTGTCAGTCGCGTCGGCCTGTCGTACCCGGTAGGTTGCACGCCGTGGAGGAGATCGACCGCGCCATCGTGGTGGCGCTGACCGCGGACGGCCGACTGTCGTACACGGACCTGGCAGAGAAGGTCGGCCTGTCGGTCTCGGCGGTGCATCAGCGGGTGCGTCGGCTGGAGCAGCGTGGGGTGATCAAGGGCTACGCCGCCCGGGTCTCCTTCGAGGCGCTGGACCTGCCCCTGACGGCGTTCGTGGCGATCCGGCCGTTCGACCCGTCCCAGCCGGACGACGCGCCGGAACGGCTGGCGCACCTGCCGGAGATCGACTCGTGCTACTCGGTGGCGGGGGAGGACTTCTACCTGCTGCTGGTCCGGGTGGCCGGTCCGGTCGACCTGGAGCGGGTGCTCCAGGAGATCAGGACGGCGGCCAACGTCACCACCCGGACGACAGTGGTGTTGTCCACCCCGTACGAGCACCGGGCGCCCAAGGTCACCCTCGACCCGGCGGCGCAACAGCGCACCCGGGGCGTACCGCCCGCCGCAGCGGGCGCACAGGCGGACTGACCCCGGAACACCCGGTGCCGCTGCGGCCCAGGAGACGGGGCTAGGATCCATCCCTGATTCGGCGGAAGGTGAGACCCGGATCATGACCGGGACGCCGGGACGGTTCGTGCCGCCCGATGTCCGGGTCGCCTCGCGTGTCTCGAAGGGGAGGATGAGATGTACCGATCGATGCGATCGCGTTCCAGCCAGCCGGCGGCCGGAGTCCGCTCATGACACGCATTCTCATCCGCGCTGGCAAGAGCCCGTTGACGGTGCTGTCCCATGAGCAAAGCCTGTCCACCTCTCGGTTGGGTGTCTTCGGGTCAAACTCTGGGAACATGCTGTTTTACAGCGCGGTGTTCCGGGTCCTGAGCGTGCCCGGCGCCGACGTGGTCGCCAACTCGTATGTGCACGAGCGTCCGGTGCACCTGGGCACCTACATCAACCGGACCAACGAGGAGTTCGACCGGTTCGTCCTGCCGATGGCGAACTCGTACCGGGACACCTTCCTGCCGCACCTGGAGCGTCTCGCCAAGGTCATCGAGCGGTTGAAGATCCCGGTCACCGTGGTCGGCATCGGCGCGCAGCTGCCGTACGGCACCGAGTTCGACTCGCTTCCCGACAACTACAAGAAGATCGTCACGCGGTTCACCCGGGCCGTGCTCGACCGGTCGGCCTCCATCGGCGTGCGCGGTGAGTACACGGCACGCATGCTGAAGTATCTCGGCTTCGGCGACGAGCACGTGCGGGTGATCGGCTGCCCGTCGATGTTCGGCAACGGGCCGCTGGGACCGTTGGTGCGCAAGGTGGACCGGCTGGCCTACGACAGCCCGATCGCCATCTCGTACACGCCCAAGGTCAAGGGCGTCGACCGGCTGGTCGAGGCGAACACCGACCGGTACCCCAACAGCGTCATCGTGCCGCAGCAGCATCACCGGCTGGCGCTCATGCTGTGGGGCGAGAACCCGGCGAAGGTCCCCAACAAGCGGATGCCCATCCACACCGACCATCCGCTGTACGAGAACGACCGGATGCGGTTCTTCGTCGATGCCTCGACCTGGGTCGATTTCATGGCCCAGCAGCACTTCGCCTTCGGCACGCGGATTCACGGCAACGTCGCGGGCGTGCTGGCGGGCACGCCGTCGGTGGTGCTGGCGCACGACTCCCGCACCGTCGAACTTTCCGAGTACCACGGCATTCCGTACCGCCTCTACTCGGAGCTGCCGCCGGATGTCGACGCGCAGCGGCTCTACGAGGAAGCGGATTTCGACGCCTTCGGTCCGCGTCAGGCCGAGACCTTCGAGACCTATGTGCGCTTCCTCGAGCACAACGACCTCGAGCATGTGTTCCAGCCAGGCAAGGCGAACCCGGCCTACGACGAGGCGCTCGCCGCCGCCCCGTTCCCCGGCCCGGTGCACACGCTGATGGCCTCGGACGTGGTCGGGCGGCGCCAGGTGATGTCCCGGTTGCGCTGGCTGCGGCAGGGACACGAGGGAGATCTGGAGCGCCGCGCCTACGATTTCGAACCACCGTTCCGCGAACCGCGCGGACAGAGGACGCTTGAGGAGCGGGTAACCGAGTTGGAGAAGGAACTCAAGGTGCAGCAGGAGTCCCTGGCGAGCTGGCGGGGCCGGATGGGGCGGGTGCTGCGGATCAACCCGTTGTCCACGGGGGGCCGACGGTGACGACTGCGGATCCGAACACGTCCCGACTGGGGGCATGGGTGGCGTCGAAGACGGGGGGGCGCATCACCTCCTCGTTGATCGACGTTTCGGCGCTCGCCGCGCTGCTGCTGGCGGCGGTGGGCGGGTCCCGGCTCTGGGCGTTGCCGCCGGCCCTGCTGGCAGCCGGGTTGCTGGCCTGGACGTGGCGTGATGCGTTGCGCGGGGGAGCGGTGTCCACCGCGAAGGCCGCCGTGCCGCGCGTGCTGCTGCTGGCCACCGCGTACCTGCTCGGCACCGTGCACGGCGGCGTGGATCTCGCGCTCGCCGTCGGCGTGGCTCTGGCCGGCTTGGCGGTGCTCAGCGAGACGCCGTTGGGGTTCATCTCCCGTGCCGCTTATCCGGTGACGGCCAATCTGCCGGGGATCGGCGCGCGGCCCTACCGGCGCCCGAACACGAGCCGCGCGGTCCTGGTCAACGGCGCCGCGGTGCTGGTGGCGCTCGTCTGCGCCTTCGTCGGCGGCCTCGGGGTGGTCGCCGCGGCGGCGTCGGCGGCCGCGCTCGGCCTGTCGTTGTTCACGCTGTGGCAGGGGCTGGGCCGGGTTCGGGCGCGGCGGACCAGCGAGCAGAACCTCTTCAAGGCGCTGACCGCCTACGAACCGGCGTTCGTGGTGCACTGGACCGCGCCTGCCGGCACCGCGTACCAGATCGCGATGTGGCTGCCCTACCTGGAGCGTCTCGGTCGGAAGTTCTTCGTGCTGGTGCGCGGTGAGGCCAACTTCAACGAGGTGGCGGCGCTGACCAAGGCCCCGGTGGTGCTGCGCACCGCCCTGGAGGACATGGACTCGGTGGTCACCCCGTCCATGCGGGCCGCCTTCTACGTGAACACCGCGACGAAGAACAACCACCTCCTGCGGTACACGAGCCTGACGCACATCCAGCTCAACCACGGCGACAGCGACAAGGTGCCGAGTCACAACCCGGTCTTCCGGATGTACGACAAGAACTTCGTCGCCGGCCAGGCCGCGATCGACCGCTTCGCGGCCAACGGCGTGAAGATGCCGATCGAGATGTTCAGCGTCGTCGGGCGCCCCCAGGTGGAGAACGTGGCGGTGGCGGCCAAGCCGATCGCCTCGATCGCCAACCCCCGGGTGCTCTACGCGCCGACGTGGGCGGGTTTCTACGCCGACTCCAACTACTCGTCACTGCATGTCGGCTACGACATCATCAAGGCGCTGGTCGAGCGCGGTTGCAGCATCGTCTTCCGGCCGCACCCGTACAGTAACCGGAATCCGGCGCTGGGCCGTGAGTGTGATCGGATCAGGGCGCTGCTGGACGAGGACCGCAAGGCCAACGGGCGGCCGCACGTGTTCGGCAAGCAGGCCGAGGTGAAGATGTCGGTGATGGACTGCTTCAACGCGTCGGACGCGATGGTGTCGGACGTGTCGAGTGTGGTTGCCGACTACCTGTACTCGGAGAAGCCCTTCGCGATGGTGGCTGTCTCGACGCCGGCGGACACGTTCACCGACGAGTTCCCGCTGGGGCGGGCCAGTTACGTCATCGACGCCCACAGCGGCCGGGTGACGGGGCTCGACGCGATCCTCGACGACTTCCTCGGTGCTGACCCGCTGGCCTCCACCCGGCAGGACATCAAGAAGTACTACCTTGGCGACATCCCGCCGGAGCGCTACGCCCAGCATTTCCTGGACGAGGCGTCGCGCTACCTCTGAGTTCGACTGCGGTTGTCGTACCGGCTCCGGCCCGGCCTCGCGCCGGCCGGAGCCGTGCTGTTCCGGCGCCGAGGTGGCGTGCTTGCCGGAGCGGCTCTGCGACGGTCAGTGCCGACCGGTCGACCCGTTCGCCGGCTCGGCGGGCTGGGCGACGGGTTGGTTCCAGCGCAGGATCACCCGCCGGCCGTGTTCGTGGCCGAGCAGGCTGAGGGTGGCGGTGTCCAGGCGGAGCAGCCCGCCCGCCGACGGTGGCAGGCCGACCCACCGGGCGCCCAGCACGCGCAGCGCGTGGGCGTGGCCGACCAGCGCGACGGGACCTCGGTCGAGTAGGGGGTGCAGCCGGGCGAGCAGCCGGTCCAGGCGTTCGCCGACCTCGCTGGGCGACTCACCGCCGGGGCATCCGTCGGTCCAGACGCTCCACCCGGGCCGTTCGTCCTGGATCTCCGCGGTGGTGCGGCCCTCGTACTCGCCGTAGTGCCATTCGGCGAGGTCGGCGTCGGAGTCGGTGACGGCGAGGCCGGCCAGCTGCGCGGTGCGCAGCGCCCGGATCCGTGGGCTGGTCAGTACGGCGACGAACCGCCGTCCGGCGAGGACCGGTCCGAGCGCGCGGGCCTGCCGCTCACCGTCGGGCGTGAGATTGAGATCGGTGTACGAGGTGTGGCGGCGGCTTGCGCTCCAGGTGGTCTCGCCGTGCCGCACGAGCAGGATCTCGTTCATGCCGTCGCACCGCCCGGTTGACCGGTCCGGACGGTGCGTACCGCGTCGACCGGGTGGATTGGTTGGCCCATGCCCCCAGTCAACCAGGACACCCGGTCCGATGCCGGGCGGCGACAGGATCGTCTCTGACCGGCCGCGCCGCGGATCCGATCACACCTAGCTTCCTAGGATGCCGTAGCGGGTGTGCGGCCCCCCACCACCGGAACGAAGCCGTTTCAGGCCACAACACCGGGGGACACCACAGAGAGCGGAGCGATCCGCTCCGCTCTACCGGCGAGAACAGGCAGGGGAGACGACATGAGCTTCACCGACAAGGCGAAGAACAAGGTCGAGGAACTGAGCGGTGCCGCCCGGGAGCGGATGGGCGACATGACCGACAACGAGCGCATGCGGGCCGAGGGCGCCAGCCAGCAGAGCGACGCCCGCGCCCGTCAGGTCGGCGAGAACGTCAAGGAGGCCGGGCGCAACGCGAAGGACGCCTTCCGAAAGTGATCGCACGGCACGGAAGCGGGCCGCCGGAATGATCCGGCGGCCCGCTTCACCGTGTGGCGCGGGTCGGTGGAGGAGGTGCCGCCCGGCCGGGAGCTGGTCTGGTTCAGTCGTCGCGGTGGACGCGCCACCATTGCTGACCGGCGTCCGGGAGGGTGTCGATCGGGTCGTAGTAGGCGTAGCGCTTGCTCAGTGCCTCCAGGTCGGCGGATTCGATGGAGGTGCGGTAGTTCTTCGTCCAGTAGGAGATGCCGCGTTCCCGGTCATACTCGGTGACCATGTGCACCCAGCGCTTGCCGACGAAGGGCACGTCGCAGACGATCCGTGGGGTGGCGTACCCGGGCAGATAGCCCATGATGTCGTGCTGGAGCTGCTGGGCGTGCCAGACCGGGACGCGCCAGTGCTCCGCGTTGGGGATCATGTCGCACATGTAGAAGTAGTAGGGGAGGATGCCGGCCTCACCCTGTAGTGCGAAGCAGAGGTCGAGCAGGTCGGTGCTTGTCGCGTTGACCCCGCGCATCAGGACGCCCTGGTTGCGTACGTCGCGAACGCCGATGTCGAGGGCGGTCTGGGCGGCCCGGGCGACCAGTGGGGTGAGTGACTGGGCGTGGTTGACGTGGGTGTGGATGGCGAGGTTGACGCCCCGGCGGGCGGCGGTGCGGGCGACCCGTTCCAGGCCCTCCACGACGTCGGGTTGCAGCCAGTGCTGGGGCAGGCCCATGAGGGCCTTGGTGGCGAGCCGGATGTCGCGGATGGTTTCGATCTCCAGTAGGCGCATCAGGTACGACTCAAGGTTGCGCCAGGGCACGTTGGCCACGTCGCCGCCGGAGACCACGACGTCGCGTACGCCGGGGTGGGCCTTGAGGTAGTCGATGTGGGCGTCGTAGCGGTCGACGGGCTTGAGGCTGAGCTTGAGCTTGTCCACCGTGGGGGTGGAGTTGCCGACCAGGTCCATGCGGGTGCAGTGCCCACAGTACTGCGGGCAGGTGGAGAGCAGTTCGGCGAGCACCTTGGTGGGGTAGCGGTGGGTGAGTCCCTCGGCGACCCACATGTCGTGTTCATGGAGGGAGTCGCGGGTGGCGTAGGGGTGTGACGGCCAGTCGGTGCGCCGGTCGGAGGCGACGGGGATCATGTAGCGCCGGATCGGGTCGGCGAGCAGCGCGTCGGTGGTGGGCGGGCCGTACGGTGCCATGGTGTTGATCATTTGTGGGGTCACCAGCATGGACATGGTGGCCAGGGCGCGTTGGTCGGCTTCGAGGTCGGCGTAGAAGGTGTCGTCGACGGTGTCGCCGAGCACGGTGCGCAGTTGCTTGAGGTTCTTGACGCAGTTGACGCGTTGCCACTGGGCGCTCTGCCACTGGTCGCGGGTGACGTCGCGCCAGCCGGGGAAGCGGGTCCAGTCGGGTTCGACGAGTGGGCTGCGGCGGTATTCGTAGGGCTGGCCGGTGCGGGTGGTGGGGGCCGGCGGGGTTGCCGGGATGGTCTGCACCGGCGGTCGGGTCTGGGTCACGGCCCCTCCTCTGCTCTGCCTGAGTGATCGGCGAACCGAAGGCTACTGGAAAAATTTCGGTAGAGAAATTAGTCTGCCGTAAGTTTTCCCGCTAAGCGAGTCCAAGGCGAAGTTTCGGGCGGTCGGACAGGGGAGGTTGGTGTGACGTCACCGGTGGGTCTGCATCGGGTTCTGGAGCCCGGGGGCGTGTTGCCACAGGCGGCCTGGCGGCTCGACACGCGTCCGGAGATCGCGCCGAACGAGGTGCGGATCCGGGTGGAGCGGCTGAACCTGGACGCGGCGAGTTTCCGGCAGTTGTCCGTCAAGCACGGCGGGGACGGCGAGGCCATCCGGGCCGAGGTGCTCGACATCATCGCGTCCCGGGGCAAGATGCAGAACCCGGTGACGGGGTCGGGCGGGATGCTGATCGGCACGGTCGAGGAGGCGGGTCGACGTTCGCCGTTGGGGCTCAAGGCGGGTGAGCGGGTGGCCACGCTGGTCTCGTTGACCTTGACTCCGCTGGTGGTGACCGACGGATTGGCCGGTTGGGACGGCCGGAGTGAGCAGGTGCCGTGTGCGGGGTGGGCGATTCTGTTCGCCCGGTCGGTCGCGGCGGTGCTGCCGAAGGATCTGGATCCGCAGCTGTCCCTGGCGGTGTTGGACGTGTGTGGTGCGCCGGCGTTGACGTCGCGGGTGGTGTCCCGGTACGTGGCCGAACGGGCGGTCGAGGGGGATGCCCGACCGGTGGCGGTGGCGGTGGTCGGCGGTGCGGGCAAGAGCGGTTCGTTGGCGCTGGCGGCGGCGCGACGGGCGGGCGCGGGTCGTACGGTCGGGGTGGTGCCGGTGGTCGCGGAGCGTGACGCGCTGGTGGCGGCGGGTCTGGCCGACGCGGTGGTGTTGGCCGACGCCCGTGATCCGGTGGCGTTGTCGACGGCGGTGACCTCGGCCCTCGGAATGCCGGCGGATGTGACGGTGGTGTGCGTGGATGTGCCGGGCTGCGAGCACGGTGCGGTGTTGGCGACCGCCGACGGCGGCACGGTGATCTTTTTCTCGATGGCGACGAGCTTCGCGGCGGCGGCGTTGGGTGCGGAGGGTCTGGCGGCGGACGTGACGATGCTGGTCGGCAACGGGTACGTGCCGGGGCACGCGGAGTTGGCGTTGGGTGTGCTGCGGAGTGAGCCGGGGGTGCGTGGGCTGTTCGAGGCTCGGCTGGCGGCAGACTGAGGCCATGACGAACAACCCCTCGACGTTGTACCGCGCCGGTGTGCTGCACTGCCCGGCGGATCCGTCCGCGACGGCGTTGCTGGTCCGTGACGGGCGGATCGTGTGGCTGGGCTCGGATGCCGACGCTCCGTCGGCGGACCGGGTGGTGGAGCTGGACGGTGCGTTGGTGACGCCGGCTTTCGTGGACGCGCACGTGCATGTCAGCGACACCGGGCTGGTGTTGTCCGGGCTGGATCTGTCCGGGGTGCGGTCGGCCGGTGAGTTGTTGGACGCGGTGTCGGCGTACGCGGCGGGGCTGCCGGCGGACGCGGTGGTGCTGGGTCACGGGTGGGACGAGTCGACGTGGGCGGTGGCGCAGCCGCCGTCGGCGGCGCGGTTGGGTCGGGCGGCAGATGCTCGGCGGGTGTACCTGTCGCAGGCGTCGATTCATTCGGCGTTGGTGTCGGAGGCGTTGTTGGCGGCGTGTCCGGAGGCGGTGGCGGCGCCGGGGTACGACGAGTCGGGTTGGCTGCGTCGGGACGCGCACCATGTGGTGCGGGCGGTGGCGCGGGCGTCGGTGACGCGGGCGCAGCGGGTGGCGGCGCAGCGGGTGGCGTTGGAGCGTGCGGCGTCGGTGGGGATCGCGGCGGTGCACGAGTGTGGTGGGCCGGAGATTTCCGACGAGGAGGATTTCACCGGCCTGTTGGCTGTTTCCGGTGCGGGGGTGCCGGAGGTGTACGGGTACTGGGGTGAGTGGGGTGGTGCGGCGCGGGCGCGGGAGTTGGGGGCGGTCGGTGCCGGTGGTGATCTGTTCGCCGATGGTGCGTTGGGTTCGCGGACGGCGCATCTGTCGCAGCCGTATGCCGATGGCGACGGGTGTGGTCACGGTTATCTGAGCGCGGAACAGGTTCGTGATCATTTGTTGGATTGTGCGGCGCACGGGATGCAGGGCGGGTTCCACGCGATCGGTGACGCGGCGGTGTCGACGGTGCTGGAGGGTTTCGCGGGGGCGGCGCGGCGGTTGGGTACGGATCGGTTGCGGGCGGCGCGGCATCGGGTGGAGCACGCGGAGATCGTGGATCGGCGGCTGATCGCCGGTTTCGTGGAGTTCGGGGTGGTGGCGTCGATGCAGCCGGCGTTCGACAGGTTGTGGGGTGGCGCGGGCCGGATGTACGAGTCGCGGTTGGGGTTGGCGCGGTCGTTGGCGTCGAATCCGATGGGTGCGATGCACGGGGTAGGGGTGGCGTTGGCGTTCGGGTCGGATTCGCCGGTGACGCCGTTGGATCCGTGGGGTTCGGTGCGGGCGGCGGTGGCGCATCACAACCCGGTGCAGCGGATGAGTGTGCGGGCGGCGTTCGCGGCGCATACGCGGGGTGGTTGGCGGGCGGTGCATCTGGACAACGAGGGGGTCCTGGCGTTGGGTGCGCCGGCGACGTTCGCGGTGTGGTCCACGCCGGCCGGGGTGGAGCGGGGGTTGCCGGTGTTGCAGGCAGCGGATCCGGAGGCGCGTGGTGCGGACGATCCGACGCCGTTGCCGGTGTGCCGGCGCACGGTGCTGCGTGGTGAGGTGATCTATGAGGAAGGGTCCGCGTGACGGGGAAGCTTGATCTGGATCCGGTGCTGGTGGCGCGGGCGCGGGAGTTGGCGCGGCGGGTCGGGCGGCCGGTGGTGGAGTTGGCGTGTGGTCACACCACGGTGTCGGTGGAGCGGGCGGTGTTGCGGCTGGCCGGGGTGCTCGGCGCGGATCCGGACGGTATTCCTTGGGTGAACCGGCTGGTGGATGCGGTGGTGGCGGATGTCGGTCTGGGGCACGGGGTGGCGTTGCCGGTGTTCGACGCTCTGGCGCGTGAGCAGGTCACGGATGTGACGTTGCTGGCGCAGAAGGCGGCGGCGGGGTCGGTGCGGTTCCAGGTGCCGTCGGGTCGGGCGGCGACGGTGGCGCGGCGGTCTGCCCGGAGGGCGGTCGCGGCGGGGGTCCGGCGGATCGATCGACGGCGGGCCGAGCGGGACCGGTTGGTGAAGCGGTACGGGGATCCGAGGCAGCGGCCGTGGATTTATCTGATCGTGGCGACGGGGGACATCTACGAGGACATTCCGCAGGCTCAGGCGGCGGCGCGGGCCGGGGCGGATGTGATCGCGGTGATCCGGTCGACGGGGCAGTCGTTGCTGGACTATGTGCCGGAGGGGGCGACCCGGGAGGGGTTCGCGGGCACGTACGCGACGCAGGAGAACTTCCGGTTGATGCGGGCGGCGTTGGACGAGTCGTCGCGGGAGTTGGGTCGGTATGTGCGGCTGACGAATTACGCGTCGGGGTTGTGCATGCCGGAGATGGCGACGCTCGCGGGTCTGGAGCGGTTGGACATGATGCTCAACGATTCGATGTACGGGATTCTGTTCCGGGACATCAATCCGGTGCGGACGTTCGTTGATCAGCGGTTCTCGCGTCAGGTGCATGCGCGGGCGGGAATCGTCATCAACACCGGTGAGGACAACTACCTGACCACTGCGGATGCGGTGGACGAGGCGCACACGGTGACGGTGTCGCAGCTGTTGAACGAGTATTTCGCGCATGAGGCGGGGCTGGCGGATTGGCAGTTGGGGCTGGGGCACGCCTTTGAGATCAATCCGGATGTGCCGGAGTCGTTTCGTCTGGAGTTGGCGCACGCGTTGCTGGCGCGGGAGTTGTTTCCGGATGCGCCGTTGAAGTGGATGCCGCCGACGAAGCACATGACCGGGGATGTGTTCCGGGGCAATCTGCTGGACGGGTTCTTCAATCTGGTGGGCGCCATGACGGGGCAGGGCATCCTGCTGGTGGGGATGATGACGGAGGCGGTGGTGACGCCGTGGTTGTCGGACCGGGACATCGCCTTGCAGAACGTGCGGTATGTGCTCGGTGCGGCGGGTGGGTTGCACGAGGATTTCGTGCCGGCGCCGGGTGGTTTCATCCAGCAGCGCGCCCATCGGGTGTTGGCCGAGGCGGTGGAGTTGTTGGAGCGGATCGGTGAGCAGTCGTTGTTGTCGGCGATCGCCGAGGGCACGTTCGGGATCATGAAGCGGCCGGCGGACCGGGGCAAGGGTCTGGACGGGGTGGCGCGGCACGAGGCGGGTTACTACAACCCGGCCACGGAGATCCTGGAGCAGCCGGGAGCGGTGCGGTTGCGGTCCGGGGAGGTCCAGCCGTGAGCGAGCAGAGGATCGTGCGGCCGTACGGGGACACCACCGGTGACGGCATGGTGCAGGTGTCGTTCACGTTGCCGGTGCCGCATGACAAGCGGGCCGAGGGTGCGGCGGTGCAGTTGGCGAACAAGATGGGTATGGATCCGGCGTTGCTGGTGCACGCGAAGCCGATCGGTGACGGGTTCACGTTCTTCGTGGTGTATGGGCGGGTGAACCATCTGGTGGACCTGTCGGCGGTGCGGGTGGTGGAGCGGGATTTTCCGTTGCTGAGCGCCAAGGAGGTCAACGCGGTCGTCAAGCGGCGGTTGCGGCGGAAGTTGTCGGTGGTGGGGGCGTGTATCGGCACGGACGCGCACACGGTGGGCATTGACGCGATCCTGAACGTGAAGGGGATCGCGGGGGAGAAGGGCCTGGAGTACTACCGGGAGTTGTCGGTGACGAACCTGGGTGCGCAGGTGAGTGTGCCGGAGTTGGTGGAGGCGGCGCGGGTGGCGCGGGCCGATGCGGTGCTGGTGTCGCAGGTGGTGACGCAGCGGGATGCGCATCTGCACAACACGCGGGAGATGTCGGCGGCGTTCCGGGAGGCGGTGCCGGCGGGTCGACGGCCGTTGTTGATTGTGGGTGGGCCGCGGTTCGATGAGTCGCAGGCCGCTGAGCTGGGGGTGGATCGGATTTTCGGGCGGGGTACGACTCCGGGTGAGGTGGCGTCCTATCTGGTCCACGCGTTGGTCACGGGTAGGAAGGCGAAGGTGGCATGACTGACCGGCGGTTGGGTGTGACGGTGACGCATCGGCGGTATGTGCCGTATGCGCACGCCCACTATGCGGGTGATCTGGTCGACGGGGCGTACGCGTTGGGTCTGTTCGGGGATGTGGCGACCGAGGTGTGTATCCGTACCGACGGGGACGAGGGGTTGTTCGCGTCGTACTCGGATGTGCAGTTCAAGGCGCCGATGCGGGCCGGTGACGTGCTGGAGGTGGTGGCGACGGTGACCCGGGTGGGTACCCGCAGCCGCACCATCGACTTCGAGGCGCGGGTGGTGTGTCGGGGTCGGCCGGATCGGGGTTCGTCGGCGGCGGAGGTGTTGGCCGAGCCGTTGGTGGCGGTGACGGCGACCGGCACGGTGGTCGTGCCGGCTGCGGTGTGAACGTCGCGGTCTGCGCCGACGTCGGTTCGACGTACACGAAGGTGGCGGTGGTCGACCTCGACGGTGGTGGGCTGGTGTCGGCGGCGGCGGCGCCGACCACTGTGGGTTCGGATGTGCTGCGCGGCCTGGACGCGGCGGTGGGTGCGGCCACGGTCGGGCTGACCTCGGGTGAGGTGCCGTGGTTGGTGTGTTCGTCGGCGGGCGGCGGGTTGCGGCTGGCGGTGATCGGCTACGAGCCGTTGGTGACCGCGCAGGCGGGGCGGCGGGTCGGCCTGTCGGCGGGGGCGGACGTGGTGCATGTGGCCGCCGGGCGGGTGGGTCGGGCGGAGTTGACGGCGTTGCGGGCGTCCCGCCCGGATGTGGTGCTGCTGGTGGGTGGCACCGACGGCGGGGACTCGGAGACGCTCACGCACAACGCGACGCGGTTGGCGCGGGCCCGGTGGCGGGTGCCGGTGGTGTTGGCGGGCAACGTCGACGTGCGTGAGGAGCTGCGTGGGTTGTTGGCCGGGGCGGGGGTGCCGGTGACGGTGGCCGACAATGTGCTGCCGCGTATCGGGGTGTTGGCGCCGTCGTCGGCGCGGTCGGCGATCCGGCAGGTGTTTCTGCGGCATGTGATCGGCGGTAAGGGCTTGTCGCGGGGTGGCCGGTTCGCCCGGCTGGTGCGGGCGGCGACGCCGGATGCGGTGCTGTCGGGGGTGGAGGTGCTCGCCGACGTGGCCGGCGGCGATCTGGTGGTGGTCGACGTGGGTGGCGCGACCACGGACGTGTACTCGGTGCTGACCCCGGACGAGCGGGCCGGCGGGCCGGGCCGGGAGGTTGCCGGTGAGCTGTGGCGGGCGCGGACGGTCGAGGGGGACCTGGGGGTGCGGTGGAGCGCGCCGGGGGTGGTGCGGGCGGCCGTCGAGGAGCGGCTGCTCGCGGCGGGGGAGGCCGACGGGTTGGCGGTCGAGGCCGCGGTGCGGGCCGCCGATCCCGGGTTCCTGCCGGCCGGTGCCGCCGGGCGGGCCGTCGATGCGCGGATCGCGGCGTTTGCGGCGACGGTGGCGTTGCGCCGGCACGCCCGGGGGGTGGGTACCGGTGAGCGGGTTGGCCGGGATCTGCGGGACGTGCGGCTGCTGGTCGGTTCCGGTGGGGTGCTGCGGCATGCCGGGGCCGACGACGCGGCCGGGGTGTTGGACGCGGTGTTGACCGACCATGCCGGTGGGTGGGCGTTGCCGCGGTCGGCCCGCCCGGTGGTGGACACCGACTATGTGCTGGCCGCGGCCGGGTTGCTCGCCGAGGAGCACCGGGGGGCGGCTCGGGGGTTGCTGCGGTCGTTGCTGGTGTGACCGGGGTGGCGGCGACTGTGGTGTGGGTCGGCGGGTGGTGGTTCGGGTAGGCCGTCGCGGTGGTGCCGCCGCGACACGCCGGGTCGGGTGCGACGACTCGTCGGGGGTGGGTTGACAAGGCCGGGGGTGGGCCACGTACCGTCTTTGAGTCCTACCACGGGAAGCGGCTGTTGTTCGCTTCGTCCCTTCGTCCGCTGGCCGAGCGACACGGTGCATGTTCAGTCGCGGCGGCCAGGTCCAGCGGGCGGGGGTCGGCGGGGCGGCGCGAACCGGCCGCGGTTACCGGTGTACGGGCAGGATGGGGTGCACGGCCAGTAGACAACGGTCAGGCGGGGACAGCCAGTCATCGTCGGGTCGGTCCGAAGGTCGGCGTGCCACATTCCGCCGCACCGGCCGGGAGGGGCCTGGGAGCATCGGGGCGCGGCGTATGCCGCGCCCCGACTTCGTATCTGGTGATCTGGTGTGGTGGCCAGGTCGTCGGCGGACGATCATGGCGGGCGGGTAGCCTTCGGCGCGTGATCGCGTCCGACCCGCCCGTGACGACCGTGGACCGCTCCGCCGGGTCCGACCCGCCGCCCTGCGCCCCGCTGGCGGCCGGTCCGGTGCGCCTGCCGGTGGCCGTCGCCATGGCGGTGGCGGCGGGCCTGGCGTTGCTGGCGGCCTTCCCGCCGTACGGGTGGTGGCCGTTGGCGCCGGTCGGGGTGGCGCTGCTGGCCGCCGCGACCCATCGGCGGCGGCTGCGGGCCGGCGCCGGTCTGGGCTTTCTGACCGGTCTGACCCTGTTCGCGCCGTTGCTGGCCTGGACGAACCTGCACACCGGCTACCTGCCGTGGGTGTTGCTGTCGTTGTTGCAGGCCGGTTATCTGGCGGTGCTGGGGTTGGCCACGGCGTGGGTGTCGCCGCTGGCCGACCGGTTTCCGGTGGCGTGGCCGGCAGTGACCGGCGTGCTGTGGGTGGGGCAGGAGGCGCTGCGTGACCGGACGCCGTTCGGCGGGTTCCCGTGGGGGCGGCTGGCGTTCGGTCAGGACGATTCGCCGCTGCTGCGGCTGGCCGCGCTCGGCGGTGCGCCGCTGGTGACGTTCGCGGTGGCGCTGGCCGGTGGGCTGCTGGTCGCCGGGGCGTGGTGGACGGCACAGGCCCGCCGCGGCACCGCCGGTGTCCGGTGGTGGACGCCCGCGGCCGGATGCGCGGTGGCGGTGTTGCTGCTGCTCGCTGGTGGGCTGCTGGTGCCGGTGGCCACGACCCGTGACGCGGCGAGCGTGACGGTGGCGATCGTGCAGGGCAACGTGCCGCGACTCGGGTTGGATTTCAACGCCCAACGGCAGGCGGTGCTCGACAACCACGTCGAGGCCACCATCGCCCTGGCCGGTGAGGTCGACGCCGGCACCCGGCCCCGACCGGATCTGGTGGTGTGGCCGGAGAACTCCAGCGACATCGATCCGCTGCGCAACGCGTCGGCCGGGGCGCGGATCTCCGCCGCCGCGGATGCCGTCGGGGTGCCGATCCTGGTCGGTGCCGTGCTGTTCGGGCCGGAGCGGGGGCAGGTGCGCAACGCGGGACTGCTGTGGCGTCCGGGTAGCGGCCCCGACCTGGAGCAGCTGTACATCAAGCGGCACCCGGTGCCGTTCGCCGAGTATGTGCCGCTGCGCCGGATCGCCCGGATGGTCAGCGACCAGGTCGACCGGGTACGGGCCGACTTCGTGGCCGGCGGCGAGGCGGGGGTGGTCGACAGCGGGCCGGTGGTGCTCGGCGACGTGATCTGCTTCGAGGTGGCCTACGACGGGCTGGTCCGGGACACCGTCGTCGGTGGGGCGCAGCTGCTGGTGGTGCAGACCAACAACGCCACCTTCGACGAGGCGGAGGCGCGTCAGCAGCTGGCCATGGTGCGGTTGCGGGCCGTCGAGCACGGCCGTGCGGCGTTGATGGCCTCCACGGTCGGGGTGTCCGGGTTCGTCGCCCCGGACGGGCGGGTAAGCGACGCCACCGGGTTCAACACCCGCGCGGTCGTGGTGCGGCAGCTGCAGTTGACCGAGGGACGCACCCTGGCCACCCGGGTCGGGGTGCTGCCGGAGGCGGTACTGGCCGGGCTGGCCGTGGCCGGGTTGGCCGGCGCGGCGGTGCTGCGGCGTCGGCGGGACGGCCGATCTGTGCCGGGGGCCGCCCACCCGGGGTGAAGGGGGCAGCGGTGGTACACGGAACCGACATCCGTCCGGTGATGACCGGGGTGCCCGGCGTGGGTCGGGTGCTGGTGGTCATCCCCACCTACAACGAGGCCGACAACGTCACCGGGATCGTGCGGCGGGTCCGTGTTGCCGCGCCGCAGGTGGAGATTCTCGTCGCCGACGACAACAGTCCCGACGGCACGGGCGACATCGCCGAGGGCCTGGCCCGCGCCGACCGGCGGGTGCACGTGCTGCACCGGGAGGGCAAGCAGGGGCTCGGCGCGGCTTACCTGGCGGGGTTCGCGTGGGCGCGGGGGCGTGGCTTCGACGCGGTGGTGGAGATGGACGCCGACGGTTCACACGCCCCGGAGGACCTGCCGGCGTTGCTGGCGGCGGCCCGCGACGCCGACGTGGTGATCGGGTCGCGGTGGACCCGGGGTGCCCGGGTGGTGAACTGGCCGCTGCGGCGGCTGCTGTTGTCGCGGTGCGGCAACCTGTACGCGCGCCTGGCGTTGGGTATGCCGGTGGCCGACGCCACCGGCGGCTACCGGGTCTACCGGGCCGGTGTGTTGGATGCCCTGGACCTGGATTCGGTGTGTTCGCAGGGCTACTCGTTCCAGGTGGAGTTGTCCCGGCTGGCCCATCGTGCGGGTGCGCGGATCGTGGAGGTGCCGATCACGTTCGCCGAGCGGGAACGCGGGGCGAGCAAGATGAGCCCGTTGATCGTCGTGGAGGCGCTGTGGCGGATCACCGGTTGGGCGGTGCGCGACCGGCGTACGGCGGTGCGGCGTGGGCTGCACGCGGCCACGGCCGGGCAGGCGCGGTGGCCCTGAGGGCGGACTCGGCCCGCTACCGGCGAGCCTCCTCGGACACGCGCTGAGCGGGTGGCGTGTCATGCTGGACGAACGGGACGGCTGCGCCGCCGGGGCGGGGCCGACACGACGAGGCGCCGTGAGGCGGTTGGGGTGATATGCGCCGAGCACTGAGGTTCGTACCGTTGGCTTTGCTGGTGTCCGTGGCCGTGGAGATCGCCGTGTTCGTGGTGGTCGGTCGGACGCTCGGGTTCGGTGCGGCGACGCTGCTGGTGTTCGCGGCCTCGCTGCTGGGTCTGGTGTTGCTGCGCCGGGAGGGTGTTCGGGCGTGGCGGGGTTTCCGGGAGGCGGCGCAGTCGGGTCGGCCGCCCGGTCGGCAGGTGACCGACGGGCTGGTGGGGCTGCTCGGCGCGCTGCTTTTGGCGGCCCCGGGGCTGGTCAGTGGCCTGGTGGGGTTGTTGCTGCTGGTGCCGCCGGTGCGGCGGTTGACCCGGGGTGGGGTGCAGCGGGCCGCCGAGCGTCGGGTGTCGTCGATGACCGCCGGTGATCTGTTCGGTCCCCGCCGGGTGCGGGTGTACCGGGGTGGGCCGCAGCAGCCCGGGCAGGCTCCGCCGCCGCAGGCCCCGACGCCGCCGTCTCCGGCGCGTCCGGCGGTGCCGGGCGAGGCCATCGAGGGTGAGATCGTGGAGCCGCGCTGACGTACGCGAAACGGCGCCCCCGGAAGTTCCGGGGGCGCCGTTGCCGTGACGGGTCAGGCGCGACCGCGGCGGGTGCGGACCTCCTGCAGCCGCTCGGCCAGGATGTCCTCCAGCTCGGCGATCGAACGCCGCTCCAGCAGCATGTCCCAGTGGGTGCGCGGCGGCTTGGCCTTCTTCTGCTCCGGCTCGCTGCCGTCGACCAGTCGGGCCACGCTCCCGTCGAACTTGCACTCCCAGGTGGTCGGCACCTCGGCGTCGACGGCGAACGGCACCTCGAACTGGTGACCCTTGGCGCACAGGTACTCGCGGGTCTGCCGCGGCGCGAGCTCCGTGTTGCGGTCGGATTCGTAGCTGACCGCGCCCAGCCGGCTTCCGCGCAGCATACGCTCGCCCATGATCGACTTCCCCTCTTCGGTGGTGCAGGTCCTATCGGTGTAACGGTCCGTCTGCGCCGGGCCATTCCCGCTCCCCGCGCCTCGGCTACCCGCACACCCGGGTGCGCAGTCCAGGGTAGCCGGCCATGACGTGCGCCCGGCGGGGTCGTCCCGGCCGGGTCGTGTCGGCGGACCGTCACCGCCAGCGGGCATGGTAACCGTCCCGGGTCGTCGTCCGTCACCGCGGTGGTTCGACGCGCCGGGCGGGCACCCGTTGGTGTGACACGGCGCGTGCGGCCCGTCAGCCGGTCCGCGGCGTCGGCGGCAGCGGCAACGGCAGCCCCGGCAGGCCGTCGATGCTGGTGGCGATGTCGTCCTTGCCGGCGAAGTAGGCGTCCAGCGACGTGTCGTCCTCCCGGGCGAAACGGCGGGCGTGCAGATCCCGGTCGCTGTCGTAGGTCATCAGCGGTACCGCGTAGCCGCAGGTGTCGCGGATCAGCCGGGCGTGCACCACGATGATCGCCCGCAGGCCGTGCGTGGTGGTGTCGATGTCCGGGAAGTGCGTCAGCAGGTCGGGGAAGCGGGGATCGTCACGGAACACCGGCTCACCCCGGCCGTGTACCCGCACGATGTTGGGCGGGCCGGTGAAGGCGCACCACATCAGCGTGATCCGGCCGTTCTCCCGCAGGTGGGCGATGGTCTCGGCGTTGCTGCCGGCGAAGTCCAGATAGGCCACCGTCTGCTCGTCGAGCACCGCGAGGCAGCCACGCAGGCCCTTCGGGGAGAGGTTGACGGTGCCGTCGCCGGCCAGCGGCGCGGTCGCGGTGAAGAACATCGGCTGTGCCTCGATGAACTCCCGCAGCCGCCCCTCGATGCGCTCATGCGTCTTACCCATAACGCCATCCTCCCCCACCCCACCCACCCCACCCGCCACCCCGCCGTCACGCGCGCCGATCATGCAGTTATGGCAGTCGGTTTGTTTGGATGGAGCGTTTCCTGGGGTGCCACAACTGCATGATCGGCGCGCCAGGTGGGGGTGGGGGGTGGGGGTGGATCGGGTTAGGGGGTGGATCGGGTTAGGGAGGTGGCCAGGTCGGCTACCTTCGCGGCGAGCTGCGCCACCCGCTCGCGGGCATCGTCGCGGTCGGCCTCGGTGGCGTGCAGGCGTACCGTCAGCTCGCTCACCTGGCGCTCGGCGGCGCTGAGCGTCGCCCGCACGCCGGCCAGCTCCGCGCCCAACCGGTCGGCCCGGGCGGCGAGCGCCGCCTGCTGCTCACCGGCCTGCCGGGCCCGCTCGGCCTCGGCCTCGGCCTGCGTCCGGGCCTGCTCGCGGTCGGCGTCGGCCTGTGCCCGGGCCTGCACCGCCCGTTCGGCCTCGGCCCGAGCCGAGGCCGTCTCCGTCCGGGCCTGCTCAGCCTCCGTCCGGGCCTGCTCAGTCGCGGCACGGGTCTGGTCCAAGTCGGCTCGGAGCCGGTCGGCCTCGGCGATTGCCGCGGCGGTGGCGGTGGCGGCCCGGTGCGCCTCGGTGCGGGCAGTGTCGCGTTCGGCGACCAGGTCATCGTTGCGACGACGCTCGGCGGTCAGGTCGGCGCGTACCGACGCCACCTGGGCGCGGGCGGCGTCGCGGTCCGCCTCGGCCTGCGCCCGCAACGCCTGCGCGGCGGCGGCCTCGCGCCGCGCCTCGTCCCGGGCGGTCTGCGCATCCTGCGTCCGCTGGGTCGCCGAGGTGGCCTGTTCGGTCGCGCGGGCGGCCTCGTCGCGGGCGGCGTCGCGCTCGACGATCGCCGCCTGGGCCTGCCGACGCTGCCGCTCGGCCTGGGCCGCGGCGTCCTCGGCGGCCCGCAGCGCCTCGTCGCGTTCGGTCTGCGCCGCCGCGATCTCCCCGGCGGTGTCCGCACGTAGCTGCGACAGCTGCCGCTGCACTCCGGCCGGGGACAACTCGGCGTGCAACGCCTCGGTCAGGGTGGCCACGATCTGGTCGAGCCGGTCCACCGCCTCCCAGGTGCGGGCCACCTGCCCGGGCAGGCCCGGGGCGTTGCGGTGCCGCATGCGGCTGTTACGGGAGGCCCGCTGGCAGGCGCCGTCGTTGTCCCGGCAGTACCGGAACGGGCGGCCCGCACCGGCCCGCTGCGGCACGTCGCGCCCACAGTGGGCGCAGGGGCGGGTGTCGGCGGCGGAAGTCGACTCAACGTCCATCGAGCGGGCAGTCTAGTGCCCCGCCCAGCGCCGCCAACCGGGTCGCGGCGCCGGCTACCCGGTGAACGACACCTCGATCGACTCGCCGGCGGCCACCTGCCGCACCGTCTCGCCGTACGGGCTGCGGACCCGAAGCCGTCGGGGGACCGCCGAGACCAGCCGGGCCCGCACCGCACCCGGCCGCCAGGCCAACTCCTCCACGGTCACCCGCCCGGGACAGCGCACCCCCCGCAGTGTCCCGCGCGGCAGCCCCGGCAGCGGTGCCGGCAGCAGCCGCAGCCGACCGGGCCGCCCCTGCACCAGCGCCTCGATCAGCACCGCCGGCAGGGCATGCGCGGCATCGGCGTTGTAGGTGACCCGACCCGGGTTGTGTGCGCTCAGCAGCGACCGGAAGAACATGTCGTTGCCGACGATCTTGAGTAGGTTCGCCTCGACCAGTGGCCCGTCGTGCAGCCGGGCGGCGGCCAGCGCCCGGTGCAGGCTGCCGTGCGCGGACAGGTTCTCCTCGCCCCGGCGACGCAACGCCCGGTGCGCGGCGGCGGCCAGCTCCGGCGTGTCCTCGGGGTTGATCTCGTCCAGCGGCCACACCGGATACAGGTGGCTGACGTGGCGGTGGTTCTCGTCGGCCCGGTAACCGGGCCAGGCCCACTCGGTCAACGCGCCGTCGGCATCGAGGCGGTACGGCGGCAGCCGCGCCGCCAACCGCGTCCACCGCCGCTCGCCGGTCAGCGCGGCGGCCACCGTGAAGGCGTGCCGCGCCGCGGCGATGTCCATGGTGGCGTTGACCGCCACGTGCATTGCCGTGCCCGACGCGTCCAGCGGCCCGGTCTCCGCCGAGTACGACGGCACGAAACCCCACGTCCCGTCGTCGCCGGTGCGGGTCAGCACGTCGGCGAAGAACTCGGCCACCTCCACCAGCCAACCCGCCACCTCACCCAACGGCTGCCCGGTCACCAGATGCCGCTCGTAGAGCGGGAACAACAGCCAGTGCGCGCCCGGCAGCCACGCCGCGAACGGCCAGTCCGGATGCAGGTGGAACAGGTGGCCGTGCTCGCCGTCGGTGCGGCTGGGTGCCAGCAGCCCGCGCGCCCCGTAGATCGCGCGGGCGTTGCGTCGCCAGTGCTCGACCTGGGCGCGTACCAGCCGGGCGTGTGCCTGCGTGACCTCCGGCAGGGCGGCCAGGTTGGCCGAGGCCAGTTGCAGGTTGAGGTTGGCGTCGGTGGTGAAGTCGCCGGCCCAGGCGGCGTCCCACGAACCCAGCCACAGCCCGGTCAGCCGGGGCGGCAGCACCCCGCTGGCGCTGAGCAGCAGGTAACGCCCGGCGTGGAACAGCCGCTCCAGCAGCGCCGCGTCCAGCGTGCGCGGGTTGGCGGCCTGCCGGGCCAGCAGGTCACCGACCGGCAACGCCCGCTGCGTCGCGGGCACCGCCAGGTCCAGTTCGACGCGCCGGTACGCCGGGGTGTGCCGGGCCGTGTGCCGGTCGAGCAGGTCACCGTAGCGGGCGTCGCGGTGGCCGGTCAGCCGACGCTGCAACGCGCCGGTACGCCACCGGCTGCGCGGCCGGTCGAGTACCGTCACCAGCAGGGTGGGCCCGTCGACGCGTACCTCGTCGCCGTCGATCTCGACCGCGCCGCGCAGCAGGGTCAACCCCTCGAAGCCGTACGCGGCGCCGACCGTCGGGTAGCGCGCCCGCACCCGCAGGAAGACCAGCCCGTCGCGGCGGTACGCCGACACCGCGTAGCGCAGTGCGGCGGGGCGGCCGGGTAGCTCGCCGGTCACCCCGACCCGGCAGACCCCCATGTCGAGCCGGGTGACGATCAGCCGGTCGGTACGTGAGACGAACGAGTGGCGGCTTCCGCCGGCCCACCGCACGACGACCTCGCCGGTGTCGAAGTCGGTGTACCGGCGGTAGTCGCGCACCGGTCCGCCGTCAGCGTCGACGGTGAGGACGAAGCCGGGATGAAACGACTGCGTCCAGCGCAGCACGCCGTCACCGGCCAGCAGCCGGCTCGCCTCCGCGCGCCGGTCGGCCAGGATCAACCGCCGGATCCGGGGCAGCAGCGCGGCCAACTGTGGAGGCTGGACGTCGTGGGTGCCGTTGGGCAGCACGAACCGGTGATGGTTGACCACGATGCGTTCGGCCCACGGCCGCCCGTGCACCATGATCCCGTACTCGCCGTTGCCGGCGAGCATGGCGTCCTGCCAGCCGGCCGCCGGGGCGGTGTCCCAGATCTGGTGAACCGGACCGGTCACCGGGCCGCCGCCCGGCCGTCGTACGCCGTCGGGACGCCGATCGCCGTGGCCGTGCTGTCCCGGACGGTCAGCCGGGGTTGCAGCAGCGTCACCTGCGGGGTCGGCTCGTCGCGCAGTTTCCGCATCAGCAGCGACACGGCCTGCCTGCCGATCTCCTCGGCCGGCACCGGCACCGAGGTCAGGCGCGGGCTGGCGTGCTCGGCGAACTGGTCCGGGCAGACAGCCACCACCGACACGTCATCGGGCACCCGTCGGCCCAACGCGGCCAGCGCGGCCTGCACCGGGCCGACCGCCGCCTCGTTCTGCACCACCAGGCCGGACAGCTCCGGTTGCCGGGCGAACAGCTCGACGACCCGGGCGTGCACCTCGGCGGCGTTCTCCTCGCAGGGCAGCGTGACCGCCTCGACACCGTGCCGGGTAGCCGCCTCGACCACGCCCGCCCGGGTGCGGTGGGCGAATCCGGTGCCCCGGTCGTAGACGGCGGCCGGGGCGCCGAGCAGCGCGATGCGGCGGTGTCCCAGCCCCGCCAGATGTTCCACGCAGACCTGGCCGGCCCGGTGGAAGTCCAGGTCCACACAGGTCAGTCCGTTGGTGTCGGCGGGCAGCCCGATCAGCACGCTGGGCCGACCCAGTCCGCGCAGCAGCGGCACCCGCACGTCGTGCAGCTCCACGTCCATCACCAGCACCCCGTCGACCAGGGCGCCGGCGGCGATGCGGTGCAACCCCTGCGGGCCCTCGTCGGAGGTCAGCAGCAGCACGTCGTGGTCGTGACCACGGGCGGAGGTCACCACCGCCGTGGCGAACTGCATCACCACCGGCACCTGGATGCCTGAACGCAGCGGCAGCACCAACGCGATGACGTTGGCGCGTCGGCTGGCCAGGGCCCGCGCGCCCGCGTTCGGGTGGTAGCCGAGCAGGCGGACGCTTGCCAGCACCCGGTTGCGGGTCAGCTCCGAGATGGCCCGCTTGCCGCTGAGCACGTACGACACGGTGCTCACCGCGACGCCGGCGTGCCGGGCCACGTCGGCGATGGTGGGCTGACCGGTAGGCACCCGGCCCCGCCCGCTCACCGGACCCCGCTCGTGGCGTGCGGCCGCGTCGGGCGTGCCAGCGGCTCACCGCGTACGGCCACGGCGCCGACCAGCCGCACGTCGGTCGCGGACCGCCCGACCAGCACGGTGTGGGTGGCGTCCTCCACCACGAAGCTGCCCGCGTCGGCGTCCCACCAGCTCAGCTCGGCGGTGTGCAGCCG
Source organism: Verrucosispora sp. WMMD573 (assembly GCF_027497175.1). Classification (NCBI taxonomy): domain Bacteria; kingdom Bacillati; phylum Actinomycetota; class Actinomycetes; order Micromonosporales; family Micromonosporaceae; genus Micromonospora; species Verrucosispora sp. WMMD573. The sequence goes on from NZ_CP114901.1 coordinate 4,666,673, forward strand.
CAGCGTGACGGTGCGCCGCTCGCCGGGGGCGAGGACGATCCGGGCGAAGTCGCGCAGTTGCCGCAGGGGCTGCTTCACCCGGGAGCGCCGTTGCCGGGTGTAGAGCTGCACCACCTCCACGCCGGGGCGGTCACTGGTGTTGGTGACGTCCACGCTCACCTCGACGTCCTCGCCGACGGTGACGGAGGTGGCGCTCAGCCGCAGATCGCGGTAGTCGAACTCGGCGTAGGACAGGCCGTGCCCGAACGGGTACAGCGGTTCACCCCGGTAGTACAGGTAGGTGGAGTCCGCGCCGATCACGTCGTAGTCGAGCAGGTCGGGCAGTTCGGCGGTGTCGGCGTACCAGGTCTGGGTGAGCCGGCCACCGGGGTCGACGTCGCCGAGCAGCACCTCGGCCAGGGCACGACCGTGTTCCTGCCCGCCGTGGGCCGACCAGAGCACCGCCGGCAGCTGCCGCTGCGCCCAGCCCAGGGCGTACGGGTAGCTGCTGGTCACCACCAGCACGGTGCGCGGGTTGGCGGCGTGCACGGCACGCAGCATCGCCTCCTGCCGGGCCGGCAGGGCCAGGTCGCGGCGGTCCTCGGTCTCGCGTCCGTTGACCATCGGGTGGTTACCCAACGTCACCACCGCCACGTCGGCGGCGGCAGCCAGCTCGGCGGCCTGGGCCGCGCCGTCGCAGACCACGTCGATGCCGAAGCCGGTGGCGGCCCTCCGGTCGTCGTCGACTCGCAGCCGGCCGTGTTCGTCGACGGTGACGTACCGGTCGGTGGCCAGGTGGCGCAGCAGCACGGTGCCGTCGGGCAGCGGGTCGAACTGGAAGGTTTCCCGGACCACCCAGCCGCCGGGACCCGGCCGGTCGTTGACCAGTGCGCCGTCGTCGTCGACGCCGACGTGGCGGCCGTTGCCGACGGCCCGCAACGCGATCGTGTCCCGACCCCAGTCGAACACGTCGAACGAGGCCGGGTCGACGCCGACGCTGAGCGGGCCGCCCCCCGCCTCGTCGCTGCACTGCACGTAACGGTCACCCACCCGCAACGTGATCCGGTCGGCGCCGGCATGGGTGGTTACCGTAGGCAGCCGCTGCGCCAACCCCTGGACGGTGCTTATCGCGTACGGCAGGGTGCCGCTGTACCAGTCGGTGTGCACGGTGTCGGCGAGCGGACCGAGCACCGCGATCCGCAGGCCGGGCGTGAGCGGCAGCAGCCCACGGTTGCGCAGCAGCACGACGGACTGCCGGGCGGCTGACCGGGCCAGGTCGCGGTGCGCCGGGCAGTCGATCACCTCCGGGCCGGTCGCGGCGTACGGGTCGGTGTGTGGTGGATCGAGGTCGCCCAGGCGCAGCCGGACGGTCAGCACCCGGCGGACCGCCCGGTCCACGTCGGACTCGGTGATCAGTCCACGGTTCAGGGCTTCGGTGAGGTACCGGCGGGTGGGTGCGCTGTCGGCGTCGTCCTCGGTGAAGCTGTCGATCCCGGCGCGTAGCGCCGCGGCGAACCCCTCGACGTGGTCGGGCAGGTGGCCCTGCACCCCGGCGATGTTGCTCACCGCCCCCGCGTCGCCGACGACCAGAACCTCGCCGGGCGCCCACCGGCGCAGCTCAGCGTCGATCAGCGGGCTCAGGTGCGCCGGCACCCCGTCGACCAGGTTGTAGGCGGCCATCGCGGCGACCGCCGCGTCGGCGGCGAGGGGAGCGCGGAACGCCGGCAGTTCGTACTCGTGCAGCACCCTCGGTGGCAGGTCGCTGGAGGTGGTGGCCCGGTCGGTCTCGTTGTTGTAGCCGAGGAAGTGCTTGACCGTGGGGGCGGTACGCAGCCGCTGCGGATGCCCGCCACGGAGTCCTTCGGCGTAGGCGGTGGCGAGTCGGCCGGTCAGCCACGGGTCCTCCGACCAGCCTTCCTCGTTGCGTCCCCAGCGGGGGTCGCGTAGCGGGTTGACCACCGGCGCCCACACGTTGAGGCCGACGCGCTGCGGGTCGGCGTGGTGCTTGGCGCGTACCTCGGCGCCGACGGCGTCGCCGACGGCGCGTACCAGGTCGGGGTTCCAGCTGCTGGCCAGGCCGACGGCCTGGGGGAAGACGGTCGCCGGGCCGAGCCAGGCGACGCCGTGCAGCGCCTCGGTGCCGGTGCGGAAGCCGGGCAGGCCGAGCCGGGGGACGGGGGCCTGCCACTGGTGCAGCAGCCCGATCTTCTCCGGCAGGGTGAGCCGGGTCAGCAGGTCGTCGACCCGGTCCCGGATCGGGGGCATGGTGCGGTCGGTCATGGTGGATCGCCTTCCAGTGCCCGGCGCGCCGGAGGTCGAAGCGCTTCGACGGCGGATGGCCGAGCGGCCTCGCAGGTCATGGTGGGGTGACGGTCGTCGGCCCGGACGCTGGCGAAGCGCTTCGACAAACCGTGGAAAGCAAGCCGCCCCGGGTGCCCGTGCGGAGCGGCTCGCTTCGAGGTTGGCACCTGGGGCGGGTCGGGTCAAGACTCCGACCGGCCGAGCTGGCATCGATCGGAGACGCTGCCCGCCGGCTCAGTGCACGGGCAGCCGTCCGGCCTCGACGGTGGCCAGGGCGGCGGTGGCGCCGCCGAGCGCGGCGGCCGTGTCCAGGGTGGAGGCTTCCAGCCGGCAGCCGCCGGCGCCCGGGGTGTGGGCGCGGGCGGCCAACTCCGAGCGGGCCGCCGGCAGCAGCCAGGGCGCCAGGGTGGCGAGATGGTCGCCGAGCACGACCGTCTCCGGGTTGAGCAGGTCGGCCAGAACGGCGACACCGCGGCCCAGGTGCCGGCCGACCTCGGCCAGGCCGCTGCACACGCCCGGGTCGTCCTGCCGGGCCAGCGCCACGATCCGCGTCAACTCCGGCAGATAGTCGAGCACCGGACCGTCGGCCTCGGCGTCGGGCAGCAGCCGGCGTACCACGGCGGGCAGGCCGACCAGGGCGGTCAGGCAGCCGTGGGCGCCGCAGGCGCACGACGGCCCGGTCGGTTCCAGCGACAGGTGCCCGACAGCCCCGGCGAAGCCGCGCCCGCCGCGTAGCAGCCGTCCGGCGGCGATGATGCCGGCGTCGACGGTGAGCCCGCCGGTCAGGTGAACCAGGTCGGTGGTGCCCGCGTACGGGCCGTGCCGCTGCTCGGCGAGGGCGGCGAGGTTGGCGACGCTGTCGACCGTGACGGCGAACTCCGGATCCCGCAGGATGGCGCGCAGTTCCGTCGCGACCGGCACGTCCCGCCAGCCCAGGGCGCTGGCCAGTGGCACCGCGCCGGACGGGTCGACCAGTCCGGGCACGCCGACGGTGAGGCCCAGCACGGTGCGGCCCTGGGCGGTGACCCGCCCGACCGCGCGCCGGGCCAGCGCGGCCAGGGCGCGCAGCGTCTCGGTGGGGGGCACGGTGGTCGCGGCGAAGGCCCGCCGCCAGGTCAGCAGCCGGTTGCCGCCGAGGTCGATGGCGACGGCCACCAGCTCGTCGGGGCCGACCTGCAGGCCCAGCGCGGCGTACGGCTCACCGTCGAGGACCAGCATGGTGGCGGGTCGGCCGACCCGGTTCTCGGTGAGCCCGGTCTCGCGGACCAGCCGCTGGTCGATCAGCTCGGTCACCAGGCTGGAGACGGTGGCCTTGTTCAGGCCGGTGCGGGCGGCGATGTCGGCGCGGGAGCAGGGGGCGTGCAGGCGGACGTGCCGCAGCACCACCGCACGGTTGGCGACGCGTACGTCACCGAGGTCGGTCGGCTGCGGTTCGTTGTGGATGCTGATCACGATCTGCCCGCTCCCTGCGCCGTGTCGCGGCGCGCGTCCATCATCGCGTACCGCGCTGGCAGGACCGACCAGGCCGCCAGCTCTGTCTTGTGGGACGGATCACCGTCGATTAGTTTGTTCGGCTAGAACCCCAACTAATCCTAGCCCGAGCGTTCAGCTCCGCAAACCGTTACCGACAACGAAGGGAGTGCGCCGTGAAGCCTTCCCTGCCGAGCGCATCCACCGACCGACGGACCATGCTGCGGCTGCTCGGCCTCGGCGTCGCCGCGACCGTCGGCGGCACCACCCTGGCCGGGTGCAGCAAGGAGGCCGGCAGCCAGGGAAGCGCCACCGGCGCCGACGCCATCCGCTCGGTCCTGCCCACCTACCAGCGGGTCGAGCTGCTCAAGCCCGACATCCCCGGCGAAGGGCCGATCCCGGACGGCTACCTGAACTACCCCACCCAGTTGGTCGACGCCGTCACCGAGGCACCTGGTCGCGGCGGCCCGCCGATCCGCACCATGAGCCCCTGGTGGGGACCGGCCCCACCGCCGTTGGGCCGCAACGCCTACCTGGCGGCGGTCAACGGCAGGCTCGGCGTCGAGGTGGAGCCGAGCCTGCAGGACGGCAACACCTACGCCGACAAGCTCAATGCCATGCTCGGGGCCCGCGACGTGCCCGATCTGCTCAGCGCGCCGAACTGGGAGATCGACAAGGTCGCCCGGTTCTCCGACGCGGTCAAGGCGCTGTTCACCGACCTCACCGATCACCTCAAGGGCGACGCCGCCGCCAAATACCCGTACCTGGCCTCGCTGCCGACCGGCGCCTGGGAGTACTCGGTGTGGGGCGGGCGACTGTACGCGGTGCCGTTTCCCACCGACGGTCCGTTCGCCTACGCGTTGTTCCACCGACGGGACCTGCTCGCTCCGGCCGGCCTGGCCGCGCCGACCAATCCCGATGAACTGTACGAGTTCGGTAAGAAGGCCACCGACCCGGCCAAAGGGGTGTGGGCCTTCGGCAGCGTCTTCGAGATGGTCCAGCAGTTCTTCGGTTGCCAGCAGACCTGGCGCAAGAAGCCCGACGGCGGCCTGGAGCACAAGTTCGAGAACCCGGCGTTCGCCGCCGCATTGGAATTCACCGCGCGGCTGTTCAACGAGGGACTGGTGCATCCGGAGACGGTGGCCAGCAAGGGCGCCGACGAGAAGCAGCTGTTCAAGGCCGGGAAGATCCTGATGTATCAGGACGGGCTCGGCGCCTGGCAGGGCATGCAGAGCGAACGGGTCAAGGAACTGCCCACCTTCGACATGCAGCCGTTGCCGGTCTTCGGGGCCAGCGGCGCCCAACCGGTCATCTGGGGCAGCGAGAAGCCGGTCTTCTACACCTTCCTGAAAAAGGATCTCGCTCCCGAGCGGGTCGAGGAGTTGCTCGGCGTACTCAACTGGTGTGCTGCGCCCTTCGGCAGCCGGGAGTTCGAGCTGCGTGAGTACGGCGCGGAAGGCGAACACTTCACCCGCGCCGCCGACGGCACACCGGCCCCGACCGAGCTGGGCCGTAAGGAACTCGGCGCCCAGTACACCCACATCGGTGGCCGAGTGCCGGTCAAGGTGCGCAGCGGCGACACCCCGAACTACGTGCAGGACTACATCGGCTACTACCGCAAGCACCTGGACTCGATGGAGAAGGACCTGTTCGCCGGGATCAAGCTGGAACTGCCGGCGAACTGGTCGAAGATCATCCAGCCGACCGACGATAAGATCCGCGACATTGTGCGGGGCCGCCGCCCGGTCAGCGACCTTGAACAGGTCCGCAAGGAGTTCCTCGACTCCGGCGGCGAGGAGGGGCGCGCCTTCTTCGAGAAGGCGCTCGCCGACAACGGCCGGTGAGCATGCCCACGCCGCACCGCGGAGCGCGCGCATGAACGCTCCCACCGTCACACCGACGCCCGGCCGCCCGTCCCCGGCCGGGCGTCGGCCACCGCGTCGTGACCGACCCGGCCGGCGTACCCTGCGGGCCCGGTTGCGCCGCGACTGGCCGCTGCTGGCGATGACCGCGCCAGCGGCGACGTTGCTGCTGGTCTTCCACTACCTGCCGACACTGGGCAACATCATCGCCTTCCAGGACTACAACCCGTTCGTCGGTGACGATCCGCTCGCCGCCTTCCTGCACAGCGAGTGGATCGGTTTCGGAAACTTCGAGGCGCTCTTCCGCGATCCGTTGTTCTGGGACGCGGTCCGCAACACCCTGAGCATCACCGCCTTCCAACTCGTGTTCTTCTTCCCGCTGCCGATCCTGTTGGCCATCATGCTCAACAGCATCGTGTCGGGCCGGGTGCGCGGCTTCGTGCAGAGCGTGGTCTACCTGCCACACTTCTTCAGCTGGGTGCTGGTGGTGACGTTCTTCGTGCAGATGCTCGGCGGGGCCGGGCTGCTGGCCCAGGAGATGCGCCAGGCCGGCCACGAGCCGTGGGAGATCATGACCAACCCGGACACGTTCATCGTCCTGGTCACCGCCGAAGCCGTGTGGAAGGACCTCGGCTGGGGCGCGATCGTCTTCCTGGCCGCGCTGTCGGCCATCGACCCGAACCTGTACGAGGCGGCGGCGGCCGACGGCGCCGGCCGCTGGCGGCGGCTGTGGCACATCACCCTGCCCGGTCTGCGGCCGGTGATCGTGCTGCTGCTCATCATGCGGCTCGGCGACGCGCTCTCGGTCGGCTTCGAACAGTTCATCCTGCAACGCGAGGCCGTCGGTCGGGAAGCCGCCGAGGTGCTCGACACGTTCGTCTACTACCAGGCCATCAGCACCCAGCAGTGGGGGCTCGGCGCCGCGGCGGGCCTGTTCAAAGCGGTGGTCGGCCTGGCGCTGATCCTCACCGCGAACAAGATCGCGCACCGGCTCGGCGAGCAGGGGGTGTACTCCAAGTCATGACCGCACAGCTCAGCGACGCCGGCCCGGTACCGGCGGCACCGGCCACGGCGGGTGCCGCCGGACCGCCTCGGCCACGACGACGGTCCGGCCGAGCGGTGTGGGAGGGACCGCCGTCGGTGCCGGGGACCGTGGCCAAGGCGGTCGTGCTCACCCTGCTGGTGGCGGCGGTGCTGGTGCCGCTGTGGGCGGTGCTCGTCACCAGCCTGGCCTCGCGGGGCACCATCGACGACGCGGGCGGCATGGTGATGGTGCCCCGGGAGATCGACCCGTCGGCGTACATCACCATCTTCAGCGGCGGCGACGTCACCCGGGCGGTGTGGATCAGCACCCTGATCACCGTGCTCGGCACCACGGTCAGCCTGGTGCTCACCGTGCTGGCCGCATACGGGCTGTCCCGGCCCGGCTCGGTCGCCCACCGCAGCCTGCTCTTCTACTTCCTGCTCACGTTCCTGATCTTTCCCGGGTTGGTACCGAGTTACCTGGTGGTCACCGGTCTGGGGCTCAAGGACAGCATCTGGGCGCTGATCCTGCCCAGCGCCATCAGCGTGTTCAACCTGGTGGTGATCCGGGCGTTCTTCATGAACGTGCCGGCGGAACTGCTCGACAGCGCCCGCATCGACGGCGCAGGCGAGCTGCGTATCCTGACCCGGATCGTGCTGCCGCTGTCGAGGGCGGTGATCGCCGTGGTCGGGCTCTTCTACGCCGTCGGCTACTGGAACGCCTACTTCAACGCGGTGCTCTACATCGACTCCAACGACAAGTTCCCGCTGCAGCGGGTGCTACAGAGCTACATCCTGGCCGGGCAGTCACCCAACGTCTCCGGCGCGGCGGTGAGCCTGCCCGGGGTCACCGCGTACCCGCCGACGCTCGCGGTCAAGATGGCGGTGGTGGTGGTGACGGTGATCCCGGCGGTGATCATCTATCCGTTCGTGCAGCGGCACTTCACCAAGGGCGTGATCACCGGCGCGGTGAAGGGCTGACCCCCGTACCCGCGCGGCACCCGACTCCGTCCAGTCGGGCGCCGCGCGGCTACGGTCAGCCCGACGCGGGGAAGAGCCCCGCGAAGGGCACGACGGTCACCGCCGCACCGTTGAGCAGTGACCGGGCCGGTCGGTCGGCGTCGCCGACCCCCGCGAGCGCCAGCTGCCCCACCAGCAGCGGCCCCCGGGTCTGGATCCGCAACTCGTCGCCGTCGCGGACCGCCTCGATGATCGTGTCGCCGGCCACGTCGTGCACGACGGTCCGCCCGTCCACCGCGCCCCAGCAGACCAGCGTGACCTCCCGGAACGGCCCGTCACCGACCATGGCCTGCGGCGCGACCAGCGGCAGCAGCGCGCCCCGGCGCACGTACAGCGGCATCCGCGACAGCGGCACCCGCACCCGCAGGTGCCGGCCACCCGGATACAGCTCGCCGGTGGCGGCGTCGAACCAATCGTCGTCGACGGGCAGGTATACGTCCCGCACCCCGGAGGCGTCGGTGACCGGCGCGACCAGCAGATCTGTCCCGAGGCGGTACTGCAGGTCGGTCGTCCAGGCCGTCGGATCCTGCGGGGTGTCGACAAGCAGGGCCCGCATCATCGGTACGCCGGTGCGGGCTGCCTGCACGGCCGCCGACCACAGGTACGGCATCAACCGGTAGCGCAGCCGCAACGCGGCCACCGCGAGTCGTTCCGCCTCGGCCGGGAACTCCCACGGCAGCCGGCTGGTGGTGCCGTGCAGCCGCACCAGCGGCGACAGTGCCCCGAACTGTGACCAGCGTACGTACAGGTCGGGTTTCGGGGTGCCGTGGAAGCCGCCGGTGTCGTGGCTCCAGAACGGCACCCCGGACAGGCCGTGCGACAGGCCCCCACGCAGCGTGCTGGCCAGGGCCGGCCAGGTGGCGTTGACGTCGCCGCTCCACTGCGCGCTGTGCCGCTGCCCGCCGAGGTACGACGAGCGCGCCCACACCGCCCGGTGGCCGGCCACCTCCTCGGTGACGCCGGCGACCACGTCGTTGAACAGCAGGGCGTAGACGTTGTGCAGCTCGACGCCGCTCATCCCGTTGTGGGCCACCGCGTCGGCGGGCACCCCCTCGGCGAAGTCGGTCTTGAACACCGCCACGCCCTGTCGCAGCAGCGGCCGCAGCAGCCCGGTGAACCAGTCGACCGCCGCCGGGTTGGTCAGGTCCACGATGGCCGAGGCCGGGTAGCTGCCGTGCCACACGTCGGCGACGAACGTGCTGCCGTCGGGGCGCCGCAGGAAGTAGCCCGCCGCCTCGGCCTCGGCGTAGAGCGGGCTGGCCGTCATCAGGTAGGGATTCATCCAGAGGCAGACCCGGAAGCCCTGCTCGGACAGGGTCCGCAGCATCCCGGCCGGGTCGGGAAACGCCTCGGTGTCCCACCGCAGGTCCGACCAGTTGCCGGCGACCTGCCAGTAGCAGTCCAGGTGCAGCACGTCGCAGGGGATGTCGCGCTCGCGCAGCCGCCGGGCCCGCTCCAGCACTCGCTCCTGGCTGTCCGGGTAGAAGCCCGAGGAGACCCAGGTGCCGAAGGCCCAGCGCGGCGGCAGGTACGGCTGCCCGGTCAACTGTCGCAGCCGGTCCAACACCTCGGTGGGAGTCGGCCCGGCCAGCACGTAGTAGTCGAGCAGGTCGTCGGGGACCAGGATCTGCACCGCGCTGTGGGTGGACTGGCAGACGTCGAACTGCACCGGCAGCCCACTGTCGACCAGCACCCCGTAGCCCCGGTTGGACAGGTAGAACGGCACGTTCTTGTGCGCCCGGTCGGACTCACTGCCGAAGGCGTCGAAGTTCCACATCAGAGCCCGCTGGCCGCGCTTGTCCAGCGGGGTGAACTTCTCGCCGAAGCCGACGAACCGCTCGTCGCCGGGGGCGACGAAGCTCTCGTGCCAGGCGACCCGGACGCCGTCGGTGGTGGAGTGGCCGAACGGGAGGGTACGTTGCCGGCCGCTGATGTCGACCGTGCCCGGATCCTGCTCCAGCAGCAGCGAGCCGTCGGGGCGCAGGAACCGGATGTGCCACGGGTCGAGCCGGATCTCGGCGACCAGCGCGCCGGCGTCGATGCGCAGCTGCCGGTCGTCAACGGCGACGGTGGCCGGGTGGGGACGGGGCTGCACCAGCGGCATCAGTCGGGCCGACCGGCTGCGGGCCTGCGGATCCTCGGCGAGCCGTACCCGGATCATGCCGTCGCCGGCGGCGTCGACGCGCACCACGGCGGTCACCCCGTCGGCCAGCACCGCCTTGACGGTCACGCCGTGGGCGTCGGTGCCGGCGATCTCGGCCCGGCTCACCATGGCCGGGCCACCCTCACCGGGGGTGCGCACCGGTAGGTCGGGTGGGTCGGCGACGAAGGTCTCGTAGGGCACCAACGGCGGTCGGTACGGCATCAGCTCTCCTCGGCGGCGTTCACGGCGGTGCCGACAGTTTCTTTAACTGCCCAACGAACTGTCAACGACGATGGTAAATATGGGCCGGCGGTGGGCTGTTGACATGGATCGGGATGATCCATAGTTTGGACACATCCTCAACTAAACCGGTGGGCTGGTGATGGTGGTGTGGACCGACGGCCCGCTCTGCTACGGCGGCGACTACAACCCCGAGCAGTGGCCGGCGCAGGTCTGGTCCGAGGACGTCGCGCTGATGCGCCAGGCCGGGGTCAATCTCGTCACCGTGGGGGTGTTCGCCTGGTCCCGGCTCGAACCGGCACCCGGCCGGTACACCTTCGGCTGGCTCGACCAGGTGCTCGACCTGCTGCACGCCGCTGGCGTACGGGTCGCCCTGGCCACCCCCACCGCCTCGCCGCCACCCTGGTTCTCCCTGGCCCACCCGGGCGCACTGCCCGTCACCGCCGAGGGGGTCCGGCTGCACCACGGCAGCCGGGACACCTACTGCGCCGCCACCCCGGCTTACCGGGATGCCGCGCTGCGCATCACCGCCGCCCTGGCCGACCGGTACGCCCACCACCCGGCGCTGGCCGGCTGGCACGTGCACAACGAGTACGGCACCACCTGCCACTGTGAGCACACCGCCCGGGCCTTCCGGCGCTGGCTGACCACCCGCCACGGTGACCTGGCCACTCTCAACGACGCCTGGGTCACCAGCTTCTGGAGCCAGCACTACTCCGACTGGGCGCAGATCAGCACCCCCCGGGCCACCCAGTACCTGCCCAACCCCGGCCACCTGCTCGACTTCCGCCGCTTCTGGTCGGAAACTCTGCTCGCCGCGTACACCGAGCAACGTGACCTGCTGCGGGCGGCGAACCCGGCGCTCACCATCACCACCAACTACGTGCTCGGCGACTGGGTGCCGGTCGACCACGCCCGCTGGGCCACCGAGGTGGACCTGGTCGCCGTCGACCACTACCCGTCCGCCGTCGACGGCGGCGCCGAGGAGCAGACCGCGCTCGCCGCCGACCTGGCCCGTGGCTGGGCCCGGCACGCCGCCGCCCACCGGCACCCCGGCCCGCCGTCCGGCGGTGCGGCATGGCTGCTGATGGAGAGCGCACCCAACCAGATCCACACCGCCGGACGGATGCACACGAAGGAACCGGGGCGGATGATGCGGCACAGCCTCGCCCACGTGGCCCGCGGCTCCCACGGCGCGATGTTCTTCCAGTGGCGGGCACCGGCCGGCGGTGCCGAACGCTTCCACTCCGCCCTGGTGCCGCACGCCGGCCCGGACAGCCGGGTGTTCCGGGAAACCGTCGCGCTCGGTGCCGCGCTGCGACAGCTCGGCGAGATCCGGGGCAGCGTCGAGGCGGCCGTGGCGCTCGTGGTCGACGCGGCCAGCGGCTGGGCGCTGCGCCACCCCGGTCTGCCGTCGGCCCTGCCGGACCACCACGACGAACTCGCCGCCGCGCACCGGGCCCTGTATCGCAGCGGGTACGCCTGCGACACCGTCACCCCGGGTGATCCGCTCGACGGTTACCGGCTGCTCGTCCTGCCCGCCCTCTACCTGGTCGACGAGGCCACCGCCGAATGGCTGCGCGGCTACGTCCACACCGGCGGCCACCTGCTGGTCACCTACCTCAGCGGCGTCGCCGACGAACACGCCCGGATACACCTCGGCGGCTATCCGGGCGCGCTGCGGGACCTGCTGGGCGTGTACGCCGAGGAGTTCTGTCCACTGGCCGTGGACGACCACGTCCGGCTCGACGGCGGCGGCACGGGGCGGATCTGGTCCGAGCGGCTGCGCCTGACCGGCGCCGACACCGTCACCTGCTACGTCGGGGGCGTACTCGACTCGTTGCCGGCCGTCACCCGGCACCGAATCGGCGCCGGCACCACCTGGTACCTCTCCACCCGCCCCGACGACACCTCCTACCGGCGGCTGCTCGACACCGCCGCCCGCGCGGCCGGCGTCACACCCGTCTGCCCCGACGCGCCCGAGGGGGTCGAGGCGGTACGTCGCCGCGACGGTGCGACGAGCTGGCTCTTCCTGCTCAACCACACCGGTCACGAGCAGCGTGTGCCGGCACGCGGAGTCGAGCTGCTCACCGCCACGTCGATCGAACGGGAGATCATCCTGGCATCCGGCGGCGTCGCGGTGCTCCGTGAGCACCGGATCGCGCCGCCCGGCTGACGGCAGCGCTCAGGCGGCGGCGACGGCGGCGCGGGAACGGTCGGCGGCGATCCGCACCGCCATCGCCGCCAGCACCGTGCCCATCAGCATCCGCTGTACGCGCAGCCACAGTGGCCGCCGGCCGAGGAAGCCGGCGATGCCACCGGCGGTGAGCACGATCAGCGTGTTCACCGTCAGCGCCACGGCGATCTGGGTGAGCCCGAGCAGCAGGCTCTGCCCGGCGACGTGGCCGCGTGCCGGGTCGATGAACTGCGGTAGCAGTGACACGTACAGGATGGCGATCTTCGGGTTGAGCAGGTTGGTGACCAGACCCATGGTGAACAGCCGCCGGGCCGGATCCGGCGGCAGGGGCGCCGGATCGAACGGCGACTGCCCGCCGGGGCGCAACGCCTGCCACGCCAGCCACAGCAGGTACGCCGCGCCGCCCAGCTTGACCGCCGTGTACAGCGCCGGCACCAGCACGAACACGGTGGCGATGCCGGCGACCGCCGCACCGAGGTAGACCGCGAACCCGGCGGCGACCCCGAGCAGCGAGATCAACCCGGCCCGTCGGCCCTGGGTCACCGACCGCGACACCAGGTAGACCATGTTCGGTCCCGGCGTCAGCACCATCCCGAGGGCGACCAACGCGATGCCGACGATTCCCGCCGTACTGACCATGCCCGTGACCCCCGTCCCACCGTGTCCGAGCCTAGGGCACCGGGGAATGCCGGTCGGGCCCGTGACGCTGCGCCTGAGGGAGATGGTGGTCACGTTACGGTTGGCCGGGGAGGTGGCGACGTTGGAGATGCGGTGGGAGGCGTCGGTCGAGGCGCAGATCCGGGCGGCGCAGGAGCGCGGCGAGTTCGACAACCTGCCCGGTGCGGGCAAGCCGATCGCCGGCCGGGGGACACCCTACGACGAGTCCTGGTGGATCAAGAGTTTCCTGGAGCGCGAACAGCTCCCGACGAACCTGTTGCTGCCCACTCCGCTGCTGCTGCGTCGCCGCATCGAGCGACTTCCCGACGAGGTCCGGGAACTGCCCACCGAGCAGGCGGTGCGGGCGGTCGTGGCCGACCTCAACGCCGAGGTGCTGGCCTGGCTGCGTAACCCGTCCGGGCCACGGGTGGTGGTGCGTCCGGTGAACGTCGACGAGGTGGTGCGCCGCTGGCAGGACGAGCGGCGCCCGGCGGCCCCGCCGACACCCGTGGCGGGACCGCCGCTGCCGCAACGACGGTCCTGGTTCCGCCGCCGTCGCCGGACCGCCTGACTCGCCCGAGCCACCGGCCGGTCGGCGAGGGCCGCCAATCCACGTGACCAGCGTTGCACCCGGAACTGGACGCGACGCAACACCGGTCACGTGACCGCCTTGTCCAGGGCTGGCACCTGGCGCACGGTCGGCTGTGGGTCCGCGCGGCACCCTGCCTTCATTAATGGATTTTCGTTACCGATTATCCATTAATGTTTTCTCTGGAATCGGACATAAGGTACGCACATCATAATGACTGTTAATGTGCGTAAGCAGTCAGGCTGGTGTGTTTGGTCGGGTGAACGGCCCATCCGGCCGGGCATAGGGTTGGCGGCATGGCGCTGCGGCTTGTTCAGGTGAACTTCAAGGCACGGGACGAATCAGCCCTCGGCCGGTTCTGGGCGGACGCACTCGGCTGGGGCGTCTCCATCGAGGAGCCCGGCGTGGTCAACGTCGAACCCGTGGACTTCGCCTGGCCGGACCCGAGCGCCGTCTGCATCGACGTCGTCATCGTGCCGGATCCGCAGACGGTGCGGTACCGCGTGCACCTCGACCTCGCCACCACCTCTGCGTCCCACCAGGCGGAGTTGGTCGGCCACCTGATGGATCTCGGCGCGACGCCCGCGGACGTGGGCCAGGGCGACGTCCCGTGGACGGTGCTGGCCGACCCGGAGGGCAACGTGTTCTGCGTGTTGGAGCCTCGGGAGATCTACCGGGACACCGGGCCGATCGCGGCGGTGGTGGTCGACTGCGCGGATCCGCGCGCCATGGCCCGCTTCTGGGGTGAGGCGACCGACTGGACGGTGCACGAGGTGACCGATGACCATGCTCGGTTACGGTCGGCCCAGGGCGTCGGACCGTACCTGGAGTTTCTCCGGACGTCGGGGCCGAGGAGTTGGTGGAGCCGGGTCCACCTCGACCTGAAGCCGTACTCCGGTGATGATCAGGCGACGGAGGTGACGCGGCTGGAGGCGCTCGGCGCCACGGCCGTCGACGTGGGCCAGGGCGACGTGTCGTGGCGGTGCCTCGCCGACCCCGAGGGCAACGACTTCTGCATCCTCGGCCCCGGCTGACGCCGAGCACCCAGCGGCCGAGCCGCCGCAGGGGCGCCGACAGTCAGCCGTACCGGCACGTCGAGCTGCGGCGAGTTGATCTGGATGGAAAAACCGGTTGAGCCTCGCCCGGGCGTCGCCGTAGGTTGCCGACAACCCCGTCGCAGTGAAGACAGAGGACACAATCGGCGTGACCCCACCTGCTCTCTGAACCTGACACCTTTTCCGCTCTGGTAGCCGACGTTCCCGTCGGCCTCGCCGGGCTGCCCTCGCGCACCCGGTCGTACAGCGCTTGAGGCCGCGCGTAATCGGCCTCGTGTCAGGTCTTCGGAGCAATCGTGTCCTCACAACCTCATATCGTGCTGCCCTGGGTCGTCCGTCGGACCAGGCTGCCGCTGCTGTCGCTGCGGTGCGTGGACTGCCGGTCGACCTCGGCCACCACCGGCCCCGGCAGGTTCCGCGTCAACGCCAACCACAAGTTGCTGGACGTGTGGCTGCTGGTTCGCTGCGTGTCCTGCGATCGGACCAGCAAACTGACCGTGTACGAGCGAACCCCGGTCAGCTCGTTCGATCCGGCCGAGCTGACCGGTTACCGGGTCAACGACGCGGAACTGGTCGCGTCCAGGCTGCTCGATGCGCAGTTCGCCCGGCGTAACCGGGTCACTCTCGACTGGACCGGAGCCTGGCGGCTGGTGGCCCCGCCGGCAGTGCTCGTTGCGCCGTCCGACAAGCCAGGCGTTCACCTTCACGGTGCTGCCGGCAAATCCGGGCGGCGACCGGAACCGCTGACCGGTACGTGGCCGGGGCGGGCCGATCGGTGCGCCCCGGCCATGCGACGCACGGCGGGGGATGGTCAGGACGACGCTCGGCCGTACGCCGCACGGGCCTGCGCCACCTCCGCCGCCTGACGCTCACGCCAGCGTCGCTGCGCCAGCCGGTTGCAGGTCCGGCAGACCCGCCGCAGCCGGCCCGTCGCCGGATCGGTCTCCCGTTCGTGCCCGTTGCGGCAGCGTGGCCGCTGGGTGCGTTCCCGGCAGTTGTCCGCGTGGCTGAGCTGGCGCAGATGGGTCGGCTCGATGCAGTCGGGCACCCCGCAGTCGTGGTGGACCTCCAGGGTGGGGTCGTAGCCGCCGACGAGGACCACGTAGGCCGCGATGTGTGCCCACGCCCGTCCCGCGAGCTTCTGGTGCACGCCGCGCCGGCTGCCGTAGCCGCGCACGATGAGGCACCCGGAGTCGGCTCGCGTCGACCGGCTCAGCAGGTATGCCCGGAGAGTGTCCCCGGTGAAGTGTCGGGACAGACCGTTGACCTGAGACAGCACCGGGTCAGCTTAGGGGCCGGGTGCGATGCCGGGTCCCGGGTGCGTCGGCGGCCGATCATGATGTGTCGGCGCGCCTGATCGTCAACCCACGGCGTGGCTGAGAGCATTTTTCACATGCGTCCGCACGACACCTCGGTGCAGTATCGCCCGTCGGCCTACCCGGCCCTGCCCGACGGGCCGATGGCCGTCACCGACGCATGGTTGCGTAACCGACGGTTGAGTGAACACACCCGCGATGCGTACCGTCGGGACGTCGCCGGCTGGCTGGCCTGGTGCGCCGCCCGGGAACTGGACCCGCTGCGCGCGAACTTCCTGCATGTCAACGAGTACGGGCGGGCGTTGGAGAACAGCGTTTCCGCCCGGACCGGCCGCCCGCTGACCGCGGCGACGGTGGCCCGGAAACTGTCCGCGCTGTCGAGCTGGTACGACTTCCTGGTCAAACTGCGGGCGGTGGAACTCAACCCGGTCGCCGGAGCCGACCGGCCACGGGTCGACCGGGACCACTCGGCCACGGTCGGTCTGGCCCCCGACGAGGTGGACGCGCTGCTGGCGGCGGCCGAGGCCGAGACCGGGCCGACCGCTGCCCGCAACCGGGCCGCCGTCGCGTTGCTCGCCGACCTGGGGCTGCGGGTGGGGGAGTTGGTTTCGCTCAACCTGGACGACCTGGGCGCCGAGCGGGGGCACCGCAGCGTGCGCTTCGTCGGCAAGGGCGGACGGTCACGCCGTCGGGCGCTGACCCCGGGCACGGCGTACGCCGTCGACGCGTACCTGGCCGAGCGGGCCGCCGCACAGCGCGTGGAGGTGGCGCAGTTGACCGGCCCGTTGCTGGTCACCGCCAGCGGCGCCCGCCTCGACCGGCACTCGGTGTTCCGGTTGGTCCGCCGGCTCGCCCGCAGCGCCGGGATCGACGCGTGGGCGCGGCTGTCACCGCACTCGCTGCGGCACGCCTTCGCCACCACCGCGCGGTCCGAGGGGGTGCCGCTGGAGGACGTGCAGGACGCGATGGGACATGCCGATCCGCGTACCACCCGCCGTTACGACCGGGACCGGCACAACCTGGACCGGGATCCGGCGTACGCCATCTGGGCGGCCCGGGCCCGCCGCCGCGGCTGACCGACGGGTCAACCGCGTGGCGTGCGGACGCAGTACACGTCGCCGGAGTTGGCCTCGTGCGGCAGCGCGAGCAGGTGCGCGGCCATCTCCTCGGCATCGACCCAGCGCCCGAGGGTCAGCGACTTGTCGTCGCCGAGCGCCACGTCGAATCCGTCGAACCCGAGCGCGGCGAGCCGGTCCAGGCACCGCACCGCGACCGCCCGTCCGATCGTGGTGAACTCGAACGACAGGGCGGGCAGGGGGCGGCTCAACCCGGCGAGCACAGCGTCCTCGAAGCCCTCCACGTCGATCTTGACGAAGGCCGGCGTGCCGTGCTCGGCGATGAGCGTGTCGACGGTGGTCACCCGTACCTCGATTTGACCGTCCCAGACCTGGTCCTCCCAGCCGCCCGCGTCCGCGGCGGCGGTGACGAAGTCGGTGGAGGCGGTGGAGACGGTAGGGTTGGCCGAGTTGACCAGGAAGCCGATCCGACCGGGTTGGGCACCGCAGGCCGCCTCGATCAGCGTGACCTGGTCGTCGGCGGCGTAGATGGCCCGCAACGCCCGCAGGCACAGCGGTTGCGGTTCGACGGCGATGACCCGGGCGCCGAGCCGGCGGAAGGTACCGATGTGGTCTCCCACGTGCGAACCGATGTCGAAGACCAGATCACCAGGGCGGACGAAGCGGGCGTAGAAGGCGTCCATCGCGGCGTCCCGGTCAGGGTTGCCGTAGTAGACCTCCAGCGACCGGCGCAGCGAGGCGGTGCGCGGGTCGGTCTTGAGTGCCTCGACCGCGGCGGAGTGGGTACCCATCGCAGCACCCTAACCCGCCCGACCTGCCCGCCGTGGCGGTCCGCGTCGCCGCCACCGACTCCGCGTGACGTGTCCCCGGCCGACTTGACGGCGCGCGTCGGGCGCGCTAAATAAAGAAGCAGAAGTTGAGTCGTGCGGACTCAACTAAGAACCTTCGGCCAGGAGAACCGAGGAGGCACACGATGCTGATGCGCACCGACCCGTTCCGTGAGATCGACCGGCTCGCCGAGCAGTTCTTCGGCAGCACCAGCCGCCCGGCCGTCATGCACATGGACGCCTACCGCGACGGCGACTACTTCTACGCCGCCTTCGACCTGCCCGGCGTCGACCCGGAGAGCATCGACTGCACCGTGCAGCGCAACGTGCTGACCGTCCGCGCCGAACGCCGCCGCCCCAGCGGCGACAACGTCGAACTGGTCGCCGCCGAGCGCCCGATGGGCGTCTTCAGCCGCCAGCTCTTTCTCGGCGAGACCCTCGACACCGACAAGCTTGAGGCCGGCTACGACAACGGCGTGTTGACGCTGCGGATCCCGGTGGCCGAGCGGGCCAAGCCCCGCCGGGTCACCATCAGCGCGACCGGCAACGGCCGCAAGGAAATCAAGTCCTGATCAACGATTCGCCCCCGGCGTGGCCGGACGGGACGCGGTGCGGTCCCGCCCGGCCACGCCCACTTTCCGCCCGCCGCAGCGGCCGATTCTCTACCGTCGAGTGGTGTGGGCGCTGCGCAGCCGTGGAGCAGACCGGCCCGGCGACGTCATCCGATGCGGACCGGCCTCGCCGTCGCCGCAGCGGCGGTGGCGCTGTGCTGCGTCGGGGTCGCCGGCCTGGGCGCCTGGAACCTGCAACTGGTCACCCAGGCCGCCGCCCCGGTCCGCCAGACCGCCGAAGGGTTCCTGCGCGAGGTCACCGCAGGCGACACGGGCAGCGCGTACGAGCGGCTCTGCGCCGACGCGCGTACCCGGTGGAGCGAGATCGGGTTCACCAGTTGGGTACGCACCCCGCCCGTGGTGCGCGACTACGAGATCGTGGACGTGTCCGTGGCCACCCGTGGCGGCCGACCCCACGGCAAGGTCACCGTGCTGCTGACCCGCGACAGCGGCAGCAGCGAACAACGGGATCTGTCGGTGGTGCGGGAGGACGGCAGCTGGCGGGTCTGCGGCGACCCGTACTGACACTCGTCCCGGGGCAACGAAGTCACGCCGGCACCGGCTCGGCCGCCTCGACCAGCCGGCCGTCGCGCAGCACCAACACCCGGTCGGCCATCTCCACCAGTGTCGGGTCGTGCGTGGCGACCAGCGCGGTCATCCCCCGGGCATGCACCAGGGCCCGCAGCAGGTCCATCACCGCCCGACCGGTCTCCGAGTCCAACTGGCCGGTCGGCTCGTCGGCGATCAGCAGCGCCGGATCGTTGGCCAACGCCCGGGCGATCGCCACCCGCTGCTGCTGCCCACCGGACATCTCGTACGGCCGCTGCGCCGCGTGACCACCCAACCCGACCAGCTCCAGCAGCACCGACACCCGCTCCTCCCGTTGCGCGGCCGGGACCTTCGCCAACCGCATCGGCACCCCCACGTTCTCCGCCGCGGACAGGATCGGAATCAGCCCGAAGGACTGGAACACGAACCCGATGGTGTCCCGCCGCAGCCGCAGCAGGTCCTTCTCGCTGGCCGCGGTGACCTCCTGCCCGGCCACCCACACCCGCCCCGAGGTCGGCCGGTCCAGGCCGCCGATGAGGTTGAGCAGGGTGGTCTTGCCGGCACCGGAACGGCCCCGCACCGCGACCAGCTCACCGCGACCAGCACGCAACGAGACGTCCCGCACCGCGTGGACCACCCGGTCGCCTCCGCCGTAGTCGCGGCTGAGCCCGTCGACCCGGATCAGCTCCTGCCCGCTCACCGTGCGCTCCTCTCGTCGCCGGAACGGACCTGCACGTGGTCCGGCTCCAGGGTCAACCTCACCCGGTCCCGCAGCGCCAACGCGTCGACGAAACCGGCCGGAAGCTGCATCCGTCCGGCCCGGTCCAACACCGCGTACTCCTCGGTCACCAACTCCTCGACGCCGTCGGCACCGACCCGCGCGGTGCGGTGCACCTCCGATGCGGTGCGGCCGTCGCGGATCGACACGGTACGACGCACCTGCGAGGCGACCTGCGCGTCGTGGGTCACCACCACCACGGTCACCCCCAGCTCGGCGTTGATGGTGCGCAGCGCGGCGAAGACCTCCCCGGCCGTCGCCTCGTCCAGCTCACCTGTCGGCTCGTCGGCGAAGAGCACCTCCGGGTCGTTGGCCACCGCCACCGCGACGGCGCAACGCTGCTGCTCACCGCCGCTCATCTGCCCCGGCCGACGATCCGCGCAGTAGCCGACACCGACCATCTCCAGCAGCTCCGCCGCCCGCCGCCGAGCGGCCCGGCCCCCCCGGCGCGCCAGCCGCATCGGCAGCTCCACGTTCTCCCGGGCGGTCAGGTACGGCAGTAGGTTGCGTGCGGTCTGCTGCCACACGAACCCGACGGTGTGCCGCCGGTACCGCAACCGTTTGGCGGCGGACATGGTCAGCAGGTCGTAGCCGGCCACCCGGGCGATGCCCGCGGTCGGCGTGTCCAACCCGGACAGGATGTTCAACACCGTCGACTTGCCGGAACCGGACGCGCCCACGATGGCCAGCAACTCGCCACGGTCCACCACCAGGTCGAGGCCCTGCAACGCGACGACCTCCACCCCCTCGCTGGTGAAGATGCGCACCAGCCCGTCGCAGACGATGTGCCCGCGCAGCCGGTCGACGCCGCCGGCCCGGGCGGCGGCCCGTTCCGCCGCCCGCCGTTGCAACGTCGCCAGGTCCGGAACATCCGACACCATCGTCATGGGTTCTCCTCTCCCAGACGCAACACCTCACCGAGGCGCATCCGCCGATTCATCAGGTTCTCCACCGCCAGCCCAGTCGCCAGGCCCAGCACCACCAGCCCCAACACCGAGGCCAGGACCAACGGATCCAGGCGATCGCGGACCGGCACGCCCGGCACGAATGCGGCCAACCCGAGGGTCGGCCCCAGGATCCGGGGCAGGGCCGCACCCACCGCCGCCCCGGTCAGCGCCGCGACCAGGACCAACGGCACCAGCTCGTACACCAGCAGCCGCCGACCACGGCGGGCGGACAGGCCCAGGGTCCGCAACCGGGACAGTATCCGGCCCCGCCCAGCCGCGTCCGCGACCACCGCGAACCCGACGGCGAGTACCGCCAACGCGGTGCCACCGACCGCGCCGGCGGTGAACGCCAGGGTCAGGACGTCGTTGGCGCCGGTCCGGTCCAGGTCCTCGCGGTACGCCCGCCAGGTCTCCAGGTCCGCCGGCACCTGCGTACGGGTCACCGCCACCCCGAGCACCGCCGACTGCCGCCGCCGCTGCGCGTCATCGGCCACCCCCAACAGCTGCGCCCGATCGATGTCGTCACCGGCGAGCAGATACCGGTTCGGGATGATCGGCGTGTACTCGTACTCGGGCAGCGCCTGCCACGGCAGCACCACGAACCGCTCGGTGCCCAACCCGACGCCCGGGAAGGCGTCGGTCACCTCGGCAACCCGGAACTCGTACAACCTGCCCTGCACGTCGACGGCAGCCCGGTCGCCGACCTGCGTGGCCACCTGCGACGACACCACCGCCGGCACCGGCCCATCACCCCGGGTGGCAGCCCGCAGGACGGCCGGCACATCCACCTCGACACCGCTGCGCGCCACCACCTCCGCGAAGGCCGGGCCGTCCACCAGCAGCACCCGCGCCGTGCCGATCTGCCGCGACGGCAACCCCGCCTCCGGCACCAGCCGACGATTCGAGTCCACCCACACCCGGGCCACCGCCGTCACCCCGGACACCCCGGACAACGCGTCGTGCGCGTCGGGGGAAAAGGTGTACCCGGTCAGCCAGGCGTCCGCCGGCACCGTCAACGTGGCCGCCCGGTCCCGGGCCGCCGCGACCGTGGTGGTGACCACCCCGCCGAAGACCCCGGTGCTCACCGCGACGATCAGCACCGCCAACGGACCCAACGCCACCGGCGCACCCCGCCCGGCGCGGGCGACACCCAGGAACAGCACCGCACCCCGCGCCCGCGCGGCCAGCCGGCCGGCCACCCGCAGCGGCCACGGCAGCAGCCGCACCGCCACCAGCGCGGCGGCGACCGCGATCAGCACCGGCACCGAACTGAGGTACGCGTCGACACCGGCGCCCGCGTCGAGACCACGGCGGCGCAGCAACACCACCCCCAGCGCGGCCAGCGCCAGCACGCCCGCCTCCACGGTCAGCCGCCGCGCCGACGGGCGTCGCCAC
Source organism: Verrucosispora sp. WMMD573 (assembly GCF_027497175.1). Classification (NCBI taxonomy): domain Bacteria; kingdom Bacillati; phylum Actinomycetota; class Actinomycetes; order Micromonosporales; family Micromonosporaceae; genus Micromonospora; species Verrucosispora sp. WMMD573. The sequence goes on from NZ_CP114901.1 coordinate 4,688,708, forward strand.
GCCACGTCGGCACGCCCGGTCACCACCCCGACCCGCCGCTGCGAGTGCATCGCCAACACCGGCACCACGGCGGTGGTGAGCACCGCCAGCGCCAGCACCAGCCACGGAAACGTCCCGTCGCGCCCCGGCACCCGGCTGCCGACAAACCAGCCGAGCAGCACCGCCAGCGGCTGCACCGGCGCGAACTCGGCCAGGGTCCGCAGCCCGATCGCGGTCAGGGCCGCGCCCCGGGCGCGCAGCAACGCGAACTCGTCACGTCGCCGCAGCACCGTCAACCGCGCCGCCAGCACGATCAGCCCGAGCAGGCTGGCGACCAGCCCCGCCTGTACGACCGCGAGCAGCGCCTGCACGGCGTGCAACTGCCCGGCGAACCGCGACAGCGCACCGTCCAACGACGTCTGCGCGGTCGCCCCCGAACTCCACGACATGCGGCGGGCCTCGGCCACCGCCGCCGTCACCGACTCCAGCGTCGCCGCGTTCAGCCGACGCTCGTCGAGGCGGTACCGCCACCCACTGACCGCGGGTACACCGCTGCCGGCGGAGACGACGTCCACCCCGACCCAGTCGGTCACCCCCGCCACGATGTACGGCTCACCGTCCAGCACCGGGACCACCGGCTCCAGCGCGTAGCCCAGGTCGTCCCAGACCGGGTCAGCGGCGTCGCGCGGCTCGAACACCCCGACGATGCGCGCATCCGCCTGGCCGTCGCGCGCGGCGAATCGCAGCCGCTGGCCGGCACGCAACGACAGCGTCTCGGCCACCGCTCCCGACACCGCCACCTCCGCGGGGCCGCCCGGGCGGGTACGGGGCCAGCGTCCGGCGGTCAGCTCGGCCGCCTCCGCGACGCCGGTCTGGGCGCGCAGGCCGAACAGCTTGCGGGCACCACCGTCCATCGGCGGCTTGTCGCCGACGGCGAACAGTTGCTCCTCGTCCAACGACGCCGCGTACCACCGACGGTCCACCAGGCCCGGCAACGGCTGCGGCAACTCGGCCCGGTAACGGTCCAGGTCGGACTGCCCGGCGGCGACCGGCGCGGGCCGCTGCCCGGCCAGGGACACGTCCCGAACCAGGTGCGGCAGCCGGGCCACGTCCGCACGCAACCCCCGATCGGCGTACTCCCCGGTCAGTCGGGGTGCGGCGGTCAGCAGCAACGCCGCCACCAACCCCAGCACCGCCAGCAGACCCACCTGCCCGCCGTACGCCCTGATCCGCCTCGCGCTCACTGGGCTCGCCTTTCGTTCGCGGCTGCGGGGCTCGCAAGCTCACTCCTCGCGCTCACTGGGCTCGCCTTTCGTTCGCGGCTGCGGGGCTCGCAAGCTCACTCCTCGCGCTCACTGGGCCTCCCCGGCACGAAGGTGCGCGGCGGTGAGCCGCCGCCGCACGCTCACCGACACCGCGGCGCTGAACGCCAGAGCCAGCGCCAGCAGTCCGACACCGGTGCCCAGCACCGGCACCCAGTCGACGCTCAGCAGCGGCGGCGGATCGGGGCGGTCCGCCGACGGGGTGAGGATGACAAGCGGGGCCATCGTCGCCGCCACGCCGATGCCCACGGCCAACCCCACCAGCACACCCATGCCGGCGAGCAACGACTGCTCGGCCAGCAGCGACCGGGCCACCAGGCGGTGACCCGCGCCGAGGGTGTGCAGCACCGCCAGTTCCCCGGCCCGGCGCCGCGCCGTGGCGCTGACGTCCACGGCCACGCCCACCGCGGCCAGCAGCACCGCCGCGAGGGCGGCGACGAAGAGGGCACCACGGGCGCCCACGCCGAACGGGTCGCGCGCCAGCTGGTCGGCGACGTCCCGGCGATCCAGCACGGTCAGACCGTCGAGCGCGGCGGCTGCCCCGGCCACCTGCGCCGCCGTGCCGGGTCGGGCGGCCACCCACCATTCCTGCGGCGAGCGGACGATGCCGTGTTCGTGGAACAGCCGGGTACGCAACGACGGCAGGTCGACAAGCAACGCGGCGTCCTCGACGTCACCGGGCAGGGCCGTGACCCGGTCGACCACGACGACATCGACCTCGGCCCCACCCAGGAACAGCCGGGTCTGCGTCCCGACGTCGAGGTGCAGCATGTCCAGCGCCGCCGCGGTGGCGACCACCGGCACCGGGTTGGTGCCGGCCGGCCGGGTGACGGCCAACTGCACCGGAGTGTCCGGGGCATTCCAGCTCACCGGCATGTCACGTGCGTAGCGGCCGGACAGGGTGGCACCGGAGCCGGTGGACGCGGTGACGGTTCCCACCCGGTCGACCACCTGCCACGGTCCGTCCGCGCCCAGATCGATCGGGGTGCCGGCGCTGGCGTCCGGGCTGGCCCGCAGGTCCGACAACCGCCAGTCGAGGCTCAGTCGTGGACCACCTCGGGTTTCGGTGGTGAAGCCGGCCAACCGCCACGGCCCGTCGCCGGCCGGCAACTCGACGGAGAACCGTAGCGGCTGACCATCCCAGCCGGTCGTGCCCAGGACCACCCGGCGGTGTTCGCCCCGGACGTCGCTGAGTACGACCTCGTGGCGGATCCGCCCACCCGTGCCGATGTCGACGACGCCCCGGGTCCGCAGCTGACCGGTCAGTCGCCGGGTACCGGTCGGCAACACCGTCGCCGGTGCCGGCACCCGCGCGTCCGCGAGGCCGCCGAGCAGCCGACCGGTGGATCCGCCGGCCAGGTCGGAACGCAACCGCAGCACCCCGTCGGCGGCACCGGCGTCCACCGCCACCATGGTGGCCGGTTCGGCGCCGGCACCGAGCCGCACCGGCTCCCGCCAGGCCGGCAGGACCGCCCGGGCACCCGGCAGGTCGGCGATCTGGTCGGCGCGGCCGTCGGGGGCGGCACCGGTGACCTCGGTCAGCCGCAGGTCGGCACCGACCCGGTGGGCGGCCTGGTCGTCGAGGGAACGTTGCGAGGTCCCGGCGAGGGACCAGGCCAGGGTGCCGACCGCCACGGCGAGGGCGAGCAGCAGCACCGGGCCGGCGTGCGGACGCCTGCCGGCCTGCCAGGTGCCGAGCATGACGGCGGTCCACGGCCGGCGGTCCACCCAGCGTTCGGTCAGCCGCACCAGCGGCGGCAGCAGTCGCAACGCGAGCACCGCCCCGGCCAGCACGCCGAGCGTCGGCGCGGCCGCCAGCAGCGGATCGACACCCAGCTCACCGCCCCGGGACCGGGACAGCGGGGACGAGTACCTGCTCAGCTGGTACCAGCTGAGCAGGGCCAAGCCGACGAGCAGGACGTCCAGCCCGGCCCGCTGCACCATGCCCCGCCGGCTCGGGCGGGAGCGGCTGGCCAGGTCCGCGACATAGCTGTCGCCTCGGCGCAGGCTCGGACCGATCATCGCGGCCGCGCAACCGGCGGCCGCGAGCCCGGCCACCAGCCACACCGTCGGGTCGGCCCAGTCCGGCCGCAGCGAAACGGCGGCGAGCCCGGGCAGCCGGTCGGCCAGCCCCAGCAGCTCCATCACCAGCGGCGGGGCGAGGAGCACCGCCGGCACGACGACCAGGGTGGCCTCCCGGGCGGTCAGCCCGGCCACCTGCCAGCGGGCGGCGCCCCGGGCCCGCAGCAGCGCCGTCTCACCCCGCCGGTGCTCGGTGAGCAGGATCGCCACGAGCAGCAGCGCGTACCCGCCGAGCACCACCACCAGCAGCATCGGGGTGACCAGGGCGGACCGGCCGACGAGGGTGGCCTGGCGTAGCCGCTGCACCAGGGCCACCAAATTACCGCTGACCACCGCCGAATCGCCGAGGCCGGCCTCGGCCGGGCTGCTCGTGGTGATCCGGCCGGCGGCGTCGGCGAGCCGGTCCAGTGCGGTGGGGCCGACCCCGGCCAGATCGGGCTCCACCAGCCAGCCGGCGGAGGCATTGGCCAGGAAATGGGTGACGAAGTCGTCCCGGGACACCGTCATCGGGCCGTAGGTGGCTGCCTGGGGCAGCGAACCGGTCGTCGTCTCCGGCGCCAACCGCCAGTACGCGGCATCCGGGTCGACCGGGGCGAACACGCCTGTCACGACAACCTCGGTGACCTGCTCGCTGAGCCCGTCAGTGATCGGGATGCGGTCACCGACGCCCACCCGCAACGCCGCCGCCGCGGCCTCGGCGATCGCGGTCTGCACCGGTTCGACGCCGGTCCGCGGCCACGCCCCGGCACTCAGCCGGGCGTGCGCGGGCAGGTCGTCGAGGAACATCACCGACGCGTAGGTGGCCCCGCTGCGGTCGGCCACGGCGTCTCCGGTGTCGCCGCGCAGCTGTCGACCGGCCGCGTACCCGGCAGCGCTGACCCGGGCCGGCAGCCCGGCCAGGTCGGCGGCGACCTGCTTGCGCAACGCGCCGTCACGGTCCCGCAGCGCCGCATCGGTGCCTCCGGCGGAGGCGCGTACCAGGATCGAGCGTTCCTCGGCGGTGGCCGCCGCCAGCACGTTGCGGGTGCCGGAGTCGACGACGTCCCGGTTGTACGCGGCCAGACCGGTGAGCGCGACGGTGGCCACCAGCGCCGCCCCGGCGGCGGCCAGCAGCAAACCCCTCGTGGCCCGGGCACGTCGCAACGCGAACCTCATCTGTCCTGTACCCCCGCCGGTTCGCGGGCCGGTGTGGCCCCTGGTTGCTGCCGTCATGCACCAGAAGGGGGCGAGTCCCGGGAAAGGTTCGCAGCGGTGATCGTTTCGTTATGCCGGATGCGGCTCAGCTGCCGGGCGCCCCGCTGCCCGGGCCCAGGTCGCCGGCGCGGTGGTGCCGCCGGCAGAGCACCTGGTACCGCACGTCCGCGGTGTCGACGGTGTCGCCGATGACGACCTGTGCGCCCTCGCGGGCCACCCGCCCGTCGGCGACGCGGGCGTTGAGCAGGCCCTCACGGCCGCACCAGCAGAGCACCTCGACCTGGATCCGGGCCACCGAGTCGGCCAGCTCGAACAGCCGCTGCGCCGCCGGGAACAGGCTGGAGCGGAAGTCGGTGGCCAGGCCGAAGGCGTACACGTCGACGTCGTAGCTGTCGACCAGGTCGGCCATCTGCTCCACGTGCTCGACCCCGTAGAAGCTGGCCTCGTCGCAGATCAGGTAATCCACCCGCACCCCGTCGGCCCAGGCGTCGCGGACCAGGGTCCGCAGGTCCAGCGAGTCGGTCACCTCGATGGCCTCGTGGGCCAGCCCGATGCGGGTGGTCACCTGCGGGCCGAGTGACCGGTCGATGCGAGTGGTGACCAGTCCCCGGCGGCCCTGCCGGGCATGGTTGTAGTTCATCTGCAGCGCCATCGTGGACTTGCCGCAGTCCATCGGCCCCCAGTAGAACCGCAGCGCGGCGGCGTGCGCCGGTCGCCCGTCGACGCCGCGGGCGGCGAGGCACCCGGCCGGGCTGTCACCCGCGGCGGGCAGTGTCGGGCGGGCCAGGCAGGTCGGTAGGGCGTCGTCGGTCGTCACGGACCGGCAGCCTAGTGCGATCTGCGCCCGGCCCGCGCGGTCCACCCGGCCGGGGTGTCGATCATCGCAACGTCGCCCGGGTCAGAGCACCCGGGGCGGGGTGTTTCCGGCGGCGACGATGGCCCGCCGGATCGGCACCGCCAGCAGCAACAGGAACCCGACCACGAAGAAGATCAGCAGGGAGACCAGGCCGACCCGGTAGGAGTTGGTGAGCTGGAACACCAGGCCGAACGCGAGGGGGCCGAGCCAGCTGGTGCCCTTGTCGCTGATCTCGTAGAAGCCGTAGTACTCGCCCTCCTTGCCGGCGGGAATCAGCTGGCTGAACAGCGAGCGGCTCAGCGCCTGGCTGCCACCGAGGACCAGGCCGATGGCCGCGCCGAGAACCATGAACGGCAGCGGCGCCTCGGCCGGCAGCCGGAACGCCGCGACGATCACCCCGGTCCACAGCACCAGGCTGAGCAGCACCGTCTTCCAGGCCCCGATCCGCCCGGCCAGGGCACCGAGACCGAGTGCGCCCCCGAAGGCCAGGAACTGCACCAGCAGGATGGTCACGATCAGGGTGCTCTGCCCGAGCCGCAGTTCCTCGGTGCCGTACTGGCTGGCCAGGGTGATGACGGTCTGGATGCCGTCGTTGTAGACCAGGAACGCCAGCAGGAAGAACAGCGTCAGCGGGTACGCCTTGATCTCCCGCAGAGTACGGCCGAGCTGGCGGAACCCGTCGGTGAGCACGTTGCCTCGCCCGGCGGCGGCCAGCGCGGCGGCGGTGGGGTGCTCCCGCAGCCAGCGCAGCGGCACCAGGGTGAACACCGCCCACCACAGCCCGGCCGAGACGATGGACCAGCGGGCCAGGTCCAGGGTGCGTTCGGCGGTGCCGTTGTCGAACGACTGCACCGCGACGAGGTTCAACGCCAGCAGCAGACCGCCACCCAGGTAGCCCAGCGCCCAGCCCCGGCTGGAGATCGCGTCGCGCTCGTCCGGCCCACCCAGCTGCGGCAGGAACGAGTTGTACACCACGATCGCCGCGCCGAAGCTGATGTTGGCGACCATGAACAGTGCGCCGCCGAGCAGGTAGCGGTCCCCGGTGACGAAGAGCATGCCGACGGTCGCGGTGGCCCCGGTGAACGCCGTGGCGGCCAGTAGCCTCTTCTTGTGCAGCGACCGGTCGGCGATCGCGCCGATCACCGGCAGCACGAACACCGTCAGCAGCACCGACAGCGAGATCAGGTACGGGTAGTAGGAGCCGGCGGCCACCTTGATGCCCAACGGGTACACGTACCCGACGCACTCGTCCGCGCCGAGTTCGCACCCGGCGGCGACCTCGGCGACGCTGGTCAGGAACGGGCCGAGGAAGACCGTGATGACGGTGGTCTGGAAGGCCGAGTTCGCCCAGTCGTAGAAGTACCAGCCGGTGCGCTCCCGGCGGGTGCTCCGCGGTGGTGGGATGTCCTGCGCCGTCGGGGTGACCGTCTCGGCCATGGGGTCCTCCGCCCAGGTGTTCAGGCGGCCCAGTGGCCGCGGCTGCGGTAGACGTCGCGCAGCACGCCGACGTGGTCGGTCATGATGCCATCAACCCCAAGATCAAGTAACTCGTGCATCTCGGTGGGTTCGTCGATCGTCCAGACGTGCACCTGCAGGCCGAGCCGGTGGGCCGTGCGCAGGAACCGACGGTCGACCACCGGCACCCGGCCGTAGCGCACGGGCACCTGCGCGGCCACCACCGACGGCGGCAGCCGCAGCGGACGTCCGGTCCACGAGGCCCACCGCAGCCGGGCCACCCCGCGCACCCCGAGGCTGGTGGCGACCCGCCCATCGGTCAGGGCACGCAGCCGGGTCAGCCGGGCGTCACTGAACGAGGCCAGCAGCACCCGGTCGCCGGCACCGGCCCGGTCGACCGTGGCCACCGTCGGCGCCGCCCCCCGGTCGGACTTGACGTCGATGTTGAACCGCACCTGCGGCCACGCGCCGAGCACCTCGTCGAGGCGGGGCACCACGGCGGAGCCGCCGACGCGCACCGTGGCCAGGTCGGCCCAGCGCATCGCGTCCACCCGGCCGCGTTGCCCGGTGACCCGTTCCAGGGTGTCGTCGTGGAACACCACGGCCACCCCGTCGGCGGTCGCGTGCACGTCGGTCTCGACGTACCGGTAGCCCAGCTGGACCGCCCGGGCGAACGCGGCGACGGTGTTCTCCTCGCCGTCGGCGGCGCCGCCGCGATGGGCGAAGGCCAGCGGCGCGGGCGCGTCGAGGTAGGGGTGCGCGGTCGTGGGCACGCGGCGCAGTATGCCTGGCCCCGGTAACCGACCGGTGGCGGGCCGGCGGCCAGCCGGGTAGCTCCCGTCGTCCACACCCCGCCAGTACCCGCTGGTGATTGCCGGATGCCGGACAGTAACCTTCCCGGTTCGACCGGAATCGGTCACGATGCCCCGGTGATGGCGTGGCCGAATCCCGCACCGCGACGCGACGACCCGTCCTCGACGCCAGCGGCGCTGACCATCCGCCCGGTGCATCCGCTGCCCGGGCGCGTTACGCCGCCGCGCCGCCCGGCGACCCGCAGCGTCCCGGCCGGGTTCGGGGCGCTGCTGGTCATCACGCTGGTCGCCGGCAGCCCCTGGGGATACGACGTGATCCGGGAGCTGAGCGTCAACCTGCCCCGCACCGACGGCCCGGCCGGCATCGTCACGATCGCGGTCGACGCGCTGCTGCTGGGGCTGTCCTGGCTGCGGTGGGGCAGCCCCGACCCCGCGTCCGGCTACCAACTCGCGCGCACCGCCCAGGTGGCGCTGTTCGTCCTGATCGTGCTGGTGATGCTGCGCCGGCTGGCCGCGGGCGACCCGCCGTCCCGGGCGTACCGCTTCTTCGCCACCCTCGGTGCGACGGTCGCGGCGGCGGCGCTCGCCACGGTCGGCGGCGCCCTGGTGCACCTGGCCGTCGACAGCGGCGCCTACGCCGGGTCGGGGATGCGTGCGGAACTGCTCAACGAACTGGTACGGGCCCTGCTGTGCGGCTTCGTCGTGGGTCTGCTGCTGGCGGCGGTGCCGGCCCGGCGGCACCGGACCCGACCTGCCGTCCCCGGGTTGGGAGGCAACTGACATGGTGATCCGGCAGGCCACCCCCGAGGACTCGACGGCGGACCCGACCGACGCCACGAGCGAGGCGACCCGCTACCTGTGTGTGGCGGCGCACACCGACGACACGTTCGCCGACTCGGCCCTGTCCGAGGTCTTCGACGACGAGCTCCGGGCGGTGGCGCCCTCGGTCGGCTTCGACCTGACCACCGTGCTGCGGCACTGCCTTGAGGCACGTCAGCGGCGCATCCGTCGCGACGCCGGCCTGCTCGTCGCCGGCAGCATGGCCGTGCTGCTGGCGCCGCTGTGGACGCTGCAGACCGCGGCGGTGCTGGCGATCGGCATGTCGCTGGCCCGGGCCAACCGGCACCGCCCGCTGGCCTCGGTGACGGCGCTGGCGGCGACGGCCGTGGTGTCACTGTGGCTGTTGGCGCAGTTCGCCGGGCTCGACACCGACAGCGACGGCGGCATGATCAGTTGGATGGTCGGCCTGCCGTGGCTGGCGCTGGTGGCCGGGCTGCTGGCGTACCTCATCCTGGTGCTGCACCTGCTGGGCACCCGGCAGCTGCTGGTGCAGCGGCTGCGGCGTGGTCACTTCCAGCCCGCGTCACCCGACACCGGCCCGGTGCCGCAGCGCCTCGCGGCACGCCTGGCCCAGCTCGACACGGCGCAGCACGGCAACGTGACGATCTACAGCGGGTACACGCCGTTCGTCGGGCACGGCGCACCGGTGGCCGGCTGGTCGTTCGCCCTGCCGATCCACCGGGCCGAACAGCATCTACCCGAACCGTCGACTGCGGTCACCGGCGACGACCCGGACGCCACCGTGCAGTTCGCCGTGGTGGATCTGATCGACCACGTACGGCGACGACTGGCGGCGATCCGACTCGACCCGGCCGGCGACCCGGAACTGAATCCGGAACGGCTCGCCGGTCTGGTGCTGGAGGATCGGGTGTTCGTGCACGGCGGGCTGCTGACCGACGATCCGCAGCTGCTGCCCGACCGCGGCCGGATGCCCCGGCAACGCTGGTCCGACGAGCAGCTGCGGGCGGTGGCGAGCCGGCCGCAGGGCGCTGCCCGGCATTTCCTGGGCGCTCTGGTGCCGTCCTGGGGCGGCGAGGTGGTGGCCTGCACGTTCCTGCACTTCTCCACCGATGGCCGGGTGCTCTACCTGGAGTGCGCCCGGACGTTGCTGGAGCCGCCCCGCATCGAGTACCACGACGTGGACCGGCTGACCGAGTGGATCCCGGTGCGTCAGTTCGTCCAGCTGTTCACCGCCGCCGCCGAGCAGTTGGTGCGTACCGCCTTCGGTGCGCCGGTGCGCCTGGTACGCGACGGCGTCCAGGTGGTGCGGCACCAGATCCGGCAGGCGCGGTCACGCCGGATGGCCCGCGAGGACCTCGGCTACGACTACGGGGCCCGGGCCGGCGTACGGGAGCTGGCCACCGGCACCACCTACCACAACTATTTCCAGGTGCTCGACGCCGCGAAGCATCTCAAGGTGGTCGAGCGGCACGTGCTGGCCGCCATCGTCGACTTCCTGGAGGACAAGGGTGTGGACACCGCCGAGTTCCGCACCCGGCAAACCATGATCCTCAACCAGGGTGTGATCCAGACCGGTGGCCTCAGCGTCGTCGGTAACCAGGCGGTGGGCGCCGGGGCGCGGGCGGAGCAGCAGAGCACCACGGAGCAGCCGTCGCCGCAGGGCACGAGCCGTCGAGCCGGCACCGGGAGGCCGTCATGACCACGTCCGACAACTCGATCAACTTCGGTGTCCAGCAGTCCGGTGGGGTGAGCCAGGTCGGCAACCAGGCAGTGGGTCCGGGCGCGCACGCGGTCGGCGGGGGACTGTGGGCCACGGCACCGGGGGTGGACCTGCCGGCCCTGATCACACAACTGGTGCAGACCCTCGACCGGCATCGTGACGAGTTGCCGGAGCCGGCTCGGGCGGTGGCCGCGGAGCTGCGGGTCCAGCTGGCGCGGCCGGATCCAGAGCCGGCCCGGGTCACGGCGCTGCTGCGGCGCCTGGCGGCGCTGGCCGCGCCGGTGGCTCCGGTGGCCTCGGCCGTGACCGAGGTGTTGCGGGCGGTGCAGCAGGCGACCTGAACTCAACCGGCGGCGGGGCGGCGCCGGTGTACGCGGCTGAGGTCGACTGGCCGGCTGGGGTCGACGTGGCGGGGGCCTTCGGGTTCGTCCGGCCGCAGCGGGGCCAGGGTGTCGGTGAGCGCGTCGATGATCCGGTCGGTGGCCCGGCGGGCCGCGCCGGGCGCGCCGCGGGCCACCTCGGCCAGGTCCACCGGGTCGCCGAAGTGCACCCGTACGGTGGGGCGGCGCACCAACGCCCGAGCGACGCCGCGCAGCATCCCTTTCGGGGCCTGGTAGGGCAGCACCTCATGGGATCCCCACTGGGCGACGGGGATGACTGGCGCGCCGCAGGCCAGGGCGAGGCGGGCGGCACCGGTCTTGCCGCGTTCGGGCCACATGCCCGGGTCGAGGCCGATCCGTCCCTCCGGATAGACCAGGATCGGCGCGCCGACGGCGACCGCGGCGGTGGCGTCGTCCAGTGCCCGGTGTACGCCGCTGGTGCCCCGGTCGACGCGGATGTGCCCGGCGCTGCGCATCGCGGCCCCGATCAGCGGAGCCCGGAACAGCCCACCGGTGGCCATGATCCGGGGCGCCACCCGGCGGGCCCGGCAGGCTGCGGCGAGCACGATCGGGTCGAACGGGCTGATGTGGTTGGCGGCCAGGATCAGCGGCCCGCCGCGCATCCGGGCCGGGATGTCACCGGTGACCTCCAGCCGGGCCAGCATCCCGACGACGACGCGGGCCAGCAGCAACGCGACGCGCCAGATCAGCGGCGGGTGCCAGGGGGAGTGGGCTGCTTCCATCAGCGGGACATGGTCGCACGGCCAACGGGCGACGCGGCGGCCAGGGCGGGCCGTACGGCAGGAGTGAGCAGGGTCATTGGTCCCGGTCCTGTTCGGGTCGCCCGACTCTGCCAATCGACGTACGACGCCCTGTAGTATTTACTACGCCTTGTAGTATGAATAGCCTGGGGGTCGCAGGTGGACGCGTTGGACGTCGCCCGCTGGCAGTTCGGTGTCACCACCGTCTACCACTTTCTCTTCGTGCCGCTGACCATCGGCCTGTCCGTTCTGGTCGCCATCCTCCAGACACTCTGGCACCGCACGGGGGATGAGAAGTACCTCAAGCTCACCAAGTTCTACGGCAAACTCTTCTTGATCAACTTCGCCATGGGCGTGGTCACCGGGATCGTGCAGGAGTTCCAGTTCGGCATGAACTGGAGCGACTACTCCCGCTTCGTCGGCGACATCTTCGGCGCACCCCTGGCCATCGAGGCCCTGGTCGCGTTCTTCCTCGAATCCACCTTCATCGGCCTGTGGATCTTCGGCTGGGACCGCCTGCCCAAACGCCTGCACCTGGCCAGCATCTGGGCCGCGGCCATCGGCACCAACCTGTCGGCGTACTTCATCCTCGCCGCGAACTCGTTCATGCAGAACCCGGTCGGCTACCGCTACAACCCGGACACCGGCCGCGCCGAACTGACCGACTTCCTCGCCGTGCTGACCAACAAGGTCGCCCTGATCACCTTCCCGCACACCATCGCCGGCGCCTTCCTGGTCGCCGGGTCGCTGCTGGTGGCCGTCGCTCTGTGGCACCTCATCCGCAACCGCGACAGCGCCGACACTCCCGCCTACCGCTTCGCCGCCCGCTTCGGTTCCTGGGTCACCCTGATCGCCGCCACCGTCGTCGTCATCACCGGCGACATCCAAGGCAAGATCATGACGCAGGTGCAGCCGATGAAGATGGCCGCCGCCGAAGGGCTCTACGCCACCGAGAACCCCGCGTCGTTCTCCGTCCTGACCGTCGGCAGCCTCGACGGCAGCCGCGAACTGTTCGCTATCAAGATTCCGTACCTGCTGTCCTACCTCGGCACCGGCGACCCCAACGGCACCGTGCAGGGCATCAACGACCTCCAGGCCCGCTACAGCGCCCAGTACGGCGCCGGCAGCTACACCCCGATCATCCCGGTCACCTACTGGAGCTTCCGCATGATGATCGGCTTCGGGCTCGCCGCCGCCGCCATCGCCCTGCTGGTGCTCTGGACCCAGCGCAAGGGCCGCGCCGTCCCGAACAGCAAATGGCTGCTACGCGCCGGCCTGGTCATGCCGATCCTGCCGCTGCTGGCCAACTCCTTCGGCTGGATCTTCACCGAGATGGGCCGCCAACCCTGGATCGTCTTCGGCGAGATGCTCACCCGCGACGGCGTGTCCCGCAGCGTCTCCCTGACCGAGGTGCTCACCTCCTTCACCGCCTTCACCCTCATCTACGCCGTCCTCGCCGTCATCGAGGTGAAACTGCTGGTCCGCTACGCCAAGGCCGGCGTACCCGACGTCACCCCGGCCCCCGAACCCGACGACACCGACGACGCCGAGCGCCCGCTCGCCTTCGCCTACTGAGTCCGGAGCCCCACCGTGGAACTGACCACCATCTGGTTTCTCCTCGTCGCCGTGCTGTTCACCGGCTACTTCATCCTCGAAGGCTTCGACTTCGGCGTCGGCATGCTGCTGCCCGTGCTCGGCCGCGACGACAAGGAACGCCGCGTCATGATCAACACCATCGGGCCGGTCTGGGACGGCAACGAGGTCTGGCTGATCACCGCCGGAGGCGCCATGTTCGCCGCCTTCCCCGAGTGGTACGCCACCCTCTTCTCCGGCTTCTACCTGCCCCTGCTGCTCATCCTGCTGGCCCTGATCGCCCGCGGCGTCGCCTTCGAATACCGCCACAAGCGTCCCGAGGCGTCCTGGAAACGCCGCTGGGACAACGCCATCTTGTTCGGCTCACTCGTCCCGGCGATCCTGTGGGGCGTGGCGTTCGCCAACATCCTGCGCGGCGTGCCGCTGGACGCCGAGCACGAGTACGTCGGCGGACTGCTCAACCTGCTCAACCCGTACGCCCTGCTCGGCGGCGCGACCACCGCGGCGCTGTTCGCCACCCACGGCGCCGTCTTCGTCGCCCTCAAGACCGTCGGCGACATCCGCGGCCGGGCCGCCGCGCTCGCCGTGCGCCTGGGCGTGGCCGCGGCGGTCCTCGCGGTGGCCTTTCTGAGCTGGACCCTGACCATCCGCTCCAGCACGGCCGCCGTCGTGCTCGCCGTCGCCGCCGCCCTCGCGCTGCTCGGCGGTCTCGCCGCCGCCACGGTACGCCGGGAGGGCTGGGCCTTCACCGGCACCGCCGCGGCGATCGGGCTGGCGGTGGCCACCCTGTTCGCCGCCCTGTTCCCGAACGTGCTGCCCTCCACGCTGGACCCCGCCGGCACCCTCACCGCCACCAACGCCGCCTCCACCCCCTACACCCTCACGATCATGACCTGGGTGGCGGTGTTCTTCACCCCGATCGTGCTGGCCTACCAGGGCTGGACCTACTGGGTCTTCCGCAAGCGCATCGGCGTGGCCCACATCCCCCAGCACTGACCGGCGGGCGGGCCCCGGTGGCACCCGGGCCCGCCCGCCCGTCACGCCGTCGCCAGAACCTGCTCGGCGCGGCGTCGCACCACGTCCAGCACCCGCGCCGCAGCCGCCAGCTCATCGGTCGGAAGATCGGCCCACAGCCGGGCTCCGATCTCGGCGGAAACCGCGGCGACCACCTGCTGCGCCTGCCGCCCGGTCGGGGTCAGCGCGACCCGGGAGGCGTCGGTGGGCACCGGTGCCACAAGCGTCGCCGCGATCAACTCGGCCAGCGTGGCGTGCGCCGTCGCGGTCGACACCTTCACCGCGTCGACCAGCCGACGGGCGGCATCGACGCGGGGGAGCGGAGCGCCGGCGGCAGCCAAGGCGTTGAGCAGCAACGCCTGCGTGAAGGTCAACCCGAGACGGTTTAGCTCCCGCTCCAGCACCGCCCGGGTGGCGTAGTGGGTCCGGCCGAGGATCTGCCCGTTGAGGGTGATGGACATGTCAAACCCCTATCCATTGGTCTTGCCAACGTTGGTGTGGCCAACATAGCAGTGATCGTGGGTGCCGCCAACGAAATCACGTACAGTCCCCACATGGAGCAACCCAGCACACCCACACCCAGCCGACTCCGCACCACCCCCAGCTGGCTGTTCACCCAGACCGCCGCCCACGCCGCCCGCATCGTCACCGCCGCACTCGACACCCGCCACGCCCGCGGCTACCACTACCGACTACTGGCGACCCTCGCCGAAACCGGCCCCGCCAGCCAAGCCGACCTCGGCCGACACAGCGGCATCGACCGCAGCGACATCGTCGCCACCCTCAACGACCTCGCCGACCGCCACCTCGTCCGCCGCCAACCCGACCCCACCGACCGCCGCCGCAACATAGTCCGCATCACCCCCGCCGGCCAACGCGAACTCACCCACCTGCAACACGCCCTCGACACCGCCCAGGAAACCCTGCTCGCCCCACTGAACCCCACCGACCGCCATCAACTCGTCCGCCTGCTCAACCTCCTGCTCACCCACCACCACGAACCGAAAGGCTGACCATGGCCCGCACCCACCACTACGCCACCACAGTCACCTGGACCGGCAACCTCGGCACCGGCACCAGCGGCTACCGCGACTACCGACGCGAACACGACATCACCACCGACGGCCGCCCACCCATCCCCGGCAGCTCCGACCCCACCTTCCACGGCGACCGGACCCGCTGGAACCCCGAACAACTCCTCCTGGCCGCCCTGTCCCAGTGCCACATGCTCGCCTACCTGCACCTGTGCGCGGACAAGGGCATCGTCGTCACCGACTACGTCGACCACGCCACCGGCACCATGACCACCGACAACACCGGAAACGGCCACTTCACCGAGGTCACCCTGCGACCCCACGTCACCGTCGCCGACCCCACCACCACCGACATCGCCGCCGCGCTGCACGACGACGCCCACCACACCTGCTTCATCGCCAACTCGGTCAACTTCCCGGTCCACCACGACCCGGTCACCACCACCTGAACAGCCCACGCACAAAATCACTCGACCGCACCGCCACGACCGCTATCGTCGGCGCGTGCCTGACGTGCGTGAACTCACCCCCGACGACCTGAACGACGCCTGGCAACTCGGCCGGCTCGCCTTCGGCTCCGACCCTGAACCACCCACACCACCAAACCCCGCCGGCCGCACCTCCTACGGCGCCTTCGACCCCGCTGGGCAAATCATCGGCAAGGCCGTCGACCTGCACGACGAACAATGGTGGAGCGGACACGCCCTGCCCGCCGCAGACGTCGCCGGCGTCGCCGTCGCACCCGAGGCACGCGGCACCGGAGTGGGCCGCGCCCTGCTGAGCACCCTGCTCCGTGACGCCCGCGATCGCGGCGCCGCCGTCAGCGCGTTGTTCCCCACCACCGCCGCCCCCTACCGCGCCTGCGGCTGGGAGATCACCGGCCAACTACGCACCCTCGACCTGCCCACCGCCAGCCTGCCCCGACACCGCCCCGACCCGCGCCTGAGCGTGCGCGCCGGCACCGCCGCCGACCTGCCCGCCACCGCCGAGCTCTACCGACACGTCGCCCACCACCGCAACGGCCTGCTCACCCGCACCCACCGCCGATTCACCGCCACCGACGAACTGCCCTACGACGGGCTCACCCTCGTCGAACACGACGGACACCCCGTCGGATACGCCGGCTGGAACCGTGGCCGCGGCTACGGCCCCGACGCCGTCCTCACCGTCGAAGACATCCTCGCCACCACCGCCGACGCCGCCCGCGCCCTCGTCGGCGTCCTCGCCAGCTGGCACAGCGTCACCCCGACCCTGCGCCTGGCCCCACTACCCGGCGACACCGTCAGCCTGCACCTGCCCCTGGAACGCGCCCGCGAACACGAACGCGACGCCTGGATGCACCGCCCCGTCGACGTCGTCCGCGCCGTGCAGGCCCGCGGCTGGCCCACCCACACCCACGGCCAGGTCACCTTCACCCTCACCGACGATCTCGCCGACTGGAACACCGGCACCTGGCAACTCGCCGTCGCCGACGGCCACGCCGACCTGCGCCGCACCACCGACGAAGCCGACCTGCACCTGACCGTACGCGGCTTCGCCCGCCTCTACACCGGCACCGCCACCGCCCGCACCCTCGCCGAAACCGGCCTGCTGCACCACAGCACACCCGACCCGGCCGCCCTGGACCTGCTCGCCGCCGGACCCACCGCCCACCTCATCGACTACTTCTGACAAACGCCGGTGGCCCGACCCGGCAGGGGACGCCGGACCGGGCCACCGATCGGATCGGAACCCTCAACCCGCCTCGCGCAACTCCGCCAACCGGGCCTCGATCTCCGCCAACTCCGCCCGCAACTTCTCCGCCTGCCGCTCCGCCTCCGACCGCTCGGCGGCCAGAATCTGCTCCACCGCCTCGTGCACCCCCGGCACATCCACCAACGCCACCATCCGCAGCGCCTCCGCCGGCTTGAGCACGTACGGCTTGGCCAACACCTTCCCACCCTGCTGCGCCGCGACCGTCCACTCGCCCTCGGCATAGGCCAACGTGACCGTCAACCCCGCCGGCCCCTTCGGCTTGGTCACCTTCACCGCCCGCCGAGCCGGCTTCGCCTCCACCTTCGACCCCACCGACTCGTCCACCCTCGGCTCCTCCCGACCCGACTGCTCATCCCGACCCGGCTCCTCCCGACGCTGCTGCGGCACCCGGTCCAACACGAACTCCGGCCCCACCACCGCCGGCTCGGCCGGCGTCGACTCCACCTTCGGCTCCGCCGGCCGCCGACCCGCACCCCGCGGCGCCACCGCCACATCGGCGGGGGAGAAGGGCAACTCGTCCCGCCCGAACCGCACCACCACGAACTCGTCGGACTGCGCCGGATCGGTCAACTCCACCACCTGACCCAACTGACCGGCGATCTGACCAGCCGCCGCCGTGAACACCACCTTCGGCTTACGTCCCGCGGCCAACGCCTCCCGGATGCCGCGCACCTCGTCCTCGGACAAACCCTGACCAGCGGCACCCATCGCCCAACCTCATTCCTCGTACACGTGTTCAGCCGCCTGCCTTGATACCAGCCGCCAGCGACAACCCGAAGATCAGCCCCCCAACGCCCGCAACGCCCGATCGGCGTGCTCGCTCATGCCCAACTCGCTGTGCACCACCTCGATGACCCGCCGATCAACCCCGATCACGAACGTCATCCGCCGCGTGCTCAACGACCCCAACGGCAACCGCCGCCGCACCCCGAACCGCTCGGCCACCACACCGTCCGGATCCGACAACAACGGATAGTCGAACCCGTGCAGCCGCGAGAACTCCGCCTGACGCCGCACCGAATCCCGACTGATACCCACCCGCTGCGCACCCACCGCCGCGAACTCCGCCGCCAGATCCCGAAAGTGACAACTCTCCGCCGTGCACCCCCGCGTCATCGCCGCCGGATAGAAAAACAACACCACCGGCCCCGCCGCCAGCAACTCCGTCAACCGCCGCGGCCGACCCGTCTCGTCCGGCAACTCGAAATCCTCGACCAGATCCCCGACACCCACACCCGCCACAAGCCCTCCCATCGACACCGGTGTCCGCGAGCGTAGGCCATCACCCACCACCGGCCGTGCGCTCGACCACACCGCGCTACCAGCCACCGCGACCCCGCCGGTAACGTCCCCGACACCGGCTCGGGCAGGGGAGAGGTCCATTGGCAAACGTCACCATCATCACCGGCGGCAGCCGCGGCATCGGCGCCGCCACCGCCCGCCGCCTCGCCCACACCGGCCAGCGCATCGCACTCGGCTACCGCCGCGACCACACCGCCGCCGACACCGTCGTGGCCGAGCTGCGCGCCACCGGCGTACGCGCCATCGCCGTACCCGCCGACACCCGCGACCCCGACCAGGTCACCGCCCTGTTCGACGCCGCCGCCGAACTCGGCACCCTCACCGGCCTGGTCAACAACGCCGGCATCACCAGCCCGATCGGCCCCTTCACCGACCTCGACCCCGACGACCTGCGCCGCGTCGTCGACGTCAACCTCATCGGCTACACCCTCTGCGCCCAACAGGCCGCCCGCCGGATGGGCGACGGCGCCGCCATCGTCAACCTCTCCTCCGTCGCCGCAACCCTCGGCAGCCCAGGGGAGTACATCCACTACGCCGCCGTCAAAGCCGCCACCGACGCTCTCACCATCGGCCTGGCCAAGGAACTCGCCCCCCGAGGCATCCGCGTCAACGCCGTCGCCCCCGGCATCATCCGCACCGACATCCACGCGCTGTCCGGCCAACCCGACCGACCCGAACGCGCCGCCGGCCGCATCCCACTCGGCCGTCCCGGCGAACCCGACGAGGTCGCCGCCGCCATCGCCTGGCTGCTCAGCGCTGACGCCTCCTACACCACCGGCGCCATCCTCCGCGTCGGCGGCGGCCTGTAGACCACTAGTCAGACCACACCGCTGACCCAACCGCACCGACCGGGCCAGCGACTCGTCGATGCCGCGCGCGACGCCGCACCCTCGTTACATTGCAGTTGCATCGTAAACCAGCTACGGTCGGATGCAATGCACTCGCATTGCTAAAGAGGGGTGTACCGACCCATGCTGACCATCCCGCTGTCCGACATCACCGCCGACATGATCGACCTCGTCGGCGGCAAGGCGGCCGGCCTGGGGGAGCTCATCCGCCACGGAGAACGCGTACCGCCAGGCTTCTGCATCACCACCCGGAACCACGGACGACCCGCCCCCACAGCGGACATCCTCGCCGCCCACCAGCGCCTCGGCCCAGGCCCCGTCGCCGTACGGTCCAGCGCCACCGCCGAAGACCTGCCCGACGCCAGCTTCGCCGGGCAACAGGACACCTACCTCGACGTAACCGGCCCCGCTGACCTCCTCGCCGCCGTTGACGCCTGCCGGGCCTCCCTCTACAGCCCCCGCGCGACCGCCTACCGCGACGCCCACCACATCGACCACGACACCGTACGGATGGCCGTCGTCGTCCAGCAGATGATCAACCCCACCGTCGCCGGAGTGCTCTTCACCGCCAACCCGCTCACCGGCTGCCGTACCCAGATGCTCGTCGAAGCCGCCCCCGGCCTCGGCACCACCGTCGTCGACGGCGCCACCGACGTCGACCACTACCTCCTCGACGGACCCGAGCACTCCGCCACCGGCTGCCTCACCCCCGCGCAACTCGCCGACCTGCACTCCCTCGGCACTCGCCTCCAGCACCACTTCAACGCCCCGCAGGACGTCGAATGGGCCATGGACCACGACGGCACCCTCTGGGTCCTGCAGACCCGGCCGATCACCACCCTGTTCCCGGCACCACCACCGACCGACCGACCACAACCCCGCGTGTACCTCGAATTCGGCCACGTCCAGGGCATGCTCCAACCCGCCACCCCCATGGGCATGTCCACCCTCAAGACCGTGATCGCCGCGATGCTCGCCACCCTCGGCGTCCGCGCCGACATCATCGACATCGGCGGACGCCTCTACGGCGACCTGACCGACCTCACCCGCAACCCGGCCACCCGCAAACGGCTGATCAAGCTGATGGCCGTCGACTTCGGACCCCGCGCCCAGACGGTCATGCAGCACGTCCTCGCCGACCCACGCTTCGCCCCGCAACCCGACACCACCACACACACCCGGACCACCGGCAGCTCCACCGCCCGCACCACCGGCCGCGCCGCCACCGGAATCCTGCGCGCCCTGGCCCGACCCGACGCCGCCCGCGCCCGGCTGCACGACGCGGTCGACCGGATCCGCCGCACCTCGGTCCCACCCACCGACCTGACCAGCCCCGCCGACCGGCTCCGCTTCGTCCGCGAGCAGAGCGGTGCGGAAAGCGACGACGACCAGCTCATCTGGCCCATCGCCGCCGGAATGCTCGCCGCCGTGCTGCCCGAACACCTGCTCAAGGGCATCGCCGAACCCCAGGAGATCCAAACCGTCCTCGGCGGCATGCCGCACAACGTCACCATCGAGATGAACCTCGCGCTGTGGCGACTCGCCCAACACGCCACCGAACACCGGCAGCTGCTGCTCGACACCCCCGCACCCGAACTCGCCACCCGCTACCGCCAGGGCACCCTGCCCGACATCGGCCTCGCCCCGTTCCTGCACACCTACGGCCACCGCGGCGTCGCCGAGGTGGACCTCGGCGTGCCCCGCTGGGACGAGAACCCCACCCCGGTCTTCGCCATGATCGCCAACTATCTGCGCATCACCGACCCCGAGCAGGCCCCCGACCGGCGGTTCACCCGCGCCGCCGCCACCGCCGAAGCGACCCTCACGGACCTCACCGTCCGCG
Organism: Verrucosispora sp. WMMD573; assembly: GCF_027497175.1. Taxonomy (NCBI): domain Bacteria; kingdom Bacillati; phylum Actinomycetota; class Actinomycetes; order Micromonosporales; family Micromonosporaceae; genus Micromonospora; species Verrucosispora sp. WMMD573. The sequence goes on from NZ_CP114901.1 coordinate 4,709,459, forward strand.
CCCGACGCCGTCCCGTCCGCGGCCGCATCGCCGTGTTCCTGCTGCGCCGGGCCCGCTCCCTCGCCGGCCTACGCGAGGCCGGCAAGTTCGCCGGCCTCTACCGGCTGCGAGAGATGCGCAGGCAACTGCTGCTCATCGGCGCCCACCTGGCCGACGCCGCCCTGCTCGAACACCCCGACGACATCATGTTCCTCACCCTCGACGAGGTCCACGACGCCGTGCACCACCACGCCGACCACCGGAGCACCGTCACCGCCCGCCGGGCCACCCATCACCGGGAGACGCGCCGCCGAACCGTACCCGTGGCGCTGCTGTCCGACGGCACCGACCTGGAAACCGTCCTACCGCCCGCGCCCACCCCGGACGGCGCGCTGCGCGGCGTCGGCGCCGCACCCGGCCGCGTCACCGGCCCCGCACGGATCGTCCACGACCCCGCGACCGCCCGCATCGAACCCGGCGACGTCATCGTCGCGGCCACCACCGACCCCGGCTGGACCCCGCTGTTCCTCACCGCCGGCGCACTGGTCACCGAAACCGGCATGGCCCACGGCCCCACCGTGGCCCGCGAATACGGCATTCCGGCGGTCATCTGCGTCCGCAACGCCACCCGCGCGATCACCACCGGGCAGATCGTCACGGTCGACGGGGCAGCCGGCACCGTCAGCACCGCGGACACACCGGCAGCCGACAACGCGAGCACCCTGTGACAGCATCGACACCATGCCCAGGAAGGTGGACCGCCAGGAGCGACGCACGCTCATCGCCGACGCCCTGATGCGGGTCGCCGCCGAGCAGGGCCTGGAAGCCATCAGCCTGCGTCACGTGGCGGCAGCGGCAGGCGTCTCCGCCGGCATGGTGCAGCACTACTTCCGCACGAAGGACGAGATGATGTCCTTCGCCATGTCGGTGGTCCGCGACCGCGGCCAGGCCCGGGTAGCCGACGCCGTCGCGGCGCTGGGCGACCGGCCGCCCCCACGGACGCTGCTCCGCACGATGATCACCGCACTGCTGCCCCTGGACGGACCATCCCGCGAGGACGGCCGGGTCACCCTGGCCTTCCTCGCCTACACCGCCGTACGCCCGCAGGCCGCCACCCTTGTCCAGAGGGACCACGCGCAGATGACGGCATTCGTCGCCGGCCTGCTACCCGTCCCGCACGGCGACGACAGCGCGGCCGGTCTCCTGGCACTGATGGAAGGCCTCGGCATCCACCTGCTCAGCGGATCCCAGACCCCCCAACAGGCACTGCGCGCCCTGGACCACCACCTCGACCTGATCTTCGACCCGCCCGTCCGGGCAGGGGAGAGGGGCATCGACACCGTCCCGCATGCCACCGCCGCGGACCGCTGATGCCCCATCTCGTACCGCCCGTGCTGCCGCCCGGCAGCCTGAACCACCGCCGGCAACCCGAGATCGACACCGTCGAGCTGCGCCTGCGTCCCTGGCAACCGGACGACCTGCCCGCCGTCCTCGCCGGCTACGCCGACTTCACCATCCAACGGTGGCACTGCCGCACCATGACCGACGACGAGGCCCGCTCCTGGCTCGCCTCCTGGCCATCACGGTGGCAGGCCGAGAGCGGCGCCAGCTGGGCAATCACCGATCCCAACGGTGGTGTCCTCGGCCAGATCAGCCTGCGCCGGCTCGACCTCGCCAGCGGCATCGCCGAGGTCTCCTACTGGGTCCTGCCGTACGCCCGCGGCCGGCACGTCGCGAGCCGCGCCCTCACGGCTCTCACCACCTGGTCGTTCGACACCGGACTGCACCGACTCGAACTCAACCACTCGACGGCCAACCCCGCCTCCTGCGCCGTCGCCCGACGCGCCGGCTACCCGGCCGAGGGGACCGCCCGCCGCGAAGGTCACCACGCCGACGGCTGGCACGACACCCACCGCCACGCCCGCCTGCGCACCGACCCGCCCGCCACGCACCGCCCAGGGTGACCTGCCCCGGACCCACCGCGTCCACGGGCGCCGGCCCGCTCACGACGGCAACGAACTCACCAACGGTGCCGGAATGCACTCCGGCCCGGCGGGTAGACCCGCCAAGGCCGCCACGGCGCTGAGGTGCCCGGCGGCCAGCCCGACGCAGGAGGGGAGCCGACATGCAGACCACCTACGACTCGGTGGACGACCTGGCCGCGGCGTTGCGCCGGGCGGCGTCCGCGCACGACCGCCACGAGAAGGAACTCGGCCACCCCGACCCCGACTGGCCGGACTGGTACGCCCGCCACATGGTGCACGAGCGCACCCGCCACGAACAGCACCGCTGAGCTGTTCGCCGGGTAGTACCTCTCGACCTCCTGTCAGGAGAACGTCCGTCGGGCCCAGGTACGGAAGTCGGTGGTGGGCAGGCCGAGCGCCCGGGGGATCTCCGGACGTGCGGGTGCACCGTTCTCGTTCATCTGCTCGACAGCATTGATCATGGCTGGCAGCATGCCGTGTTCGACCGCCTCCTGCGGGGTGCGGACCGGAGCGGTGATGGTCCGACCGGTGACCTCGCTGAGGATCGCGGCGACCTCGGTCATCGTGAGTAGGTCACCGGCGAGTTCCACATCCATGCCGTCGAGCCTGCCCGGGTCGGTGAAGGCGGTCGCTGCGGTCTCGCCGATGTCGTCGACCGCGATCCAGGCGATTCGGGTGTCCTTGGCGAAGCCCGTGACGATGGTGCCGTCGGACCAGTCGCCGAACAGGTAGGACCAGCCGAGCAGGTTTTCCATGAAGGTCGCCGGCTTGAGCACGGTCCAGTGCGCGAAACCGCCGGTGCGGACGAGTTCGTCGATGTCTGCCTTGCTCTCCCAGTAGTGCCGGTCCCAGCGTCCCTCGGCCCAACCGGGCTGGTTACGGTGGAAGTCGCCGGCGCCGGAGACGCTGCTGTGCACGAAGTGCGAGACTCCTGCCTTGCGTGCGGCCTCGACGACGTTGCGACTGCGGCGTAGCTCGGCGTCGCCCCGCAAGTCCGTGACGTCGGGGAACGGGATCGAGAAGACGCCGTCTGCTCCGTCGGCTGCGGCGAGCAGGGAGGCCGGGTCGTCCAGGTCGCCTCGGACCAGCTCGACGCCCCGGTCCCGCAGGGCCAACGCGGCGTCGGTGCCGGTGTCGCGGACCAGGGCGCGTACCGCGACGCCTCGGTCGAGCAGCGCCCGGGCGGTGGCCCCGCCCTGCTTGCCGGTAGCGCCGATGACAAGGATGGTCATGATTCCTCCTCGAATAAGTGGGGTGTCACCCCACTTCCTGTCGGCTACGATGCGGGGGACCACCCCACTTCTTCAAACGGCAGACGATGAGAGCTGACGCACAACGCAACCGTGCCCTGATAGTCAAGGCGGCCAGCGAGGCGGTCGCCCGAGACGGCGCGTACGCGTCGCTGGAGGAGATCGCCCGAGTCGCCGGCGTGGGCTCGGCGACCCTGCATCGACACTTCCCGTCCCGATGGGCGCTGCTGGAGGCGGTCTTCCACGATCGGATCGAAGCGCTGTGCGCCCGAGCTGGGCAGTTGTTGGCCGAGCCGGACGCCCGCCAGGCACTGATGACCTGGTTGTGCGAGCTGACGGCGTACAGCACCGCCACCCGGGGCCTGGTCACCTCCCTGCTCAAGGCACCACCGGAGAGTGCGTCCTGCTCCGCGATGCTCGTGGCGGCGGGCGAGCCGCTGCGGCGCCGGGCCGCCGACGAGGGATCCGTGCGTTCGGACGTCGCGATGGCGGACCTGGTGGCCCTCGCCAACGCGATCGCGCTCGCCGCGGAGTCGGCCAGCGCGGCCGAGGCGGAGCGGCTGCTTCGACTTGCTCTGGAGGGCATCAGTCCGGCCCGGTGGTGACGTCGTCGACACCCCGGTCGAGCACGTCCCACCCGACAGCGCTCCTGCCCGGGATCGTCGTCGCCGGTGACCCCGCCTGTCCCGGCGACAACGCCCTGGCGCCCGATTCGATAATGCACATTATGTAAAGCTGAGCGGATGCGCCCCTGCCCTGACCGGGTCGGGGCACGCTCGGCGGTCAGTCGGTGGGACCGAAGTCGACTTCGGCGGTCTGCGTGGTCCCGGCCTCGCGGCCGGGCGCGCTCTGGAAGCTCCAGTACAGGTTCGTGTGGGCGATGACCTGCACCGGCGGCGGCGCACCGTAGGCGGTCAGGTCTTCGGTGGTGTGCGCGTCGCCGACCAGCGTCGTGTCGTACCCCCGGACGAGCGCGCCGTGCAAGGTCGAGCGGATGCACCCGTCGGTCTGCGCGCCCGTGACGACCAGCCGGCCCACGCCACGCTCGGCGAGCACCGCCTCCAGGTCGGTGTCCTCGAACGAGTCGCCGTAGCGCTTGTGCACCAGCGACTCGGTGTCCTGGCGGACCAGCTCGGGTGCGTACTGCCAGGCCTCGCTGCCCTGCGGGAGGCCCTCGTCGGAGTGCTGCACCCAGACGACCGGCACGCCCTCGGCGCGGGCCTTGCCCAACAGAGTGTTGATGTTGGCGATGACGCCGTCGCGGTTGTGGGTGCCCGCCACCACGCCGTTCTGCACGTCGATGACGAGCAGAGCCGTGTTGGGCCGCTCAGGCAGGGTCGTCACGGTGGGCCTCCGATGCCGGTGGGGTCGATCACCGCACCGTAGATCCGACCACCGACAGAAACCGGTCCCCTCCCCGAGACCCGCGAGAAACGCGAAAGTCATGCATAATATTCCTTATGCATGATAAACGGGATGAATCGGTAACAGCGCTGATCGAGGAGTTCCTGACCGCCCGAGCCACCCGCAAGCCCTCCCCCCACACCCAGGCCGCCTACCGGCGGGATCTGACCGCTGTGGCCGCGCTCGCCGCGGAGTTGTCCACCCCTCCCCTCCCCCTGGCCGGCCTGCCGGTCGACGCGCTCTCCCCCAGACTGATCCGAGCCGCGTTCGCCCGGTTCGCCGCCGGCCGGGCCGCCAGTTCCATCGGTCGAGCCTGGTCGACCTGGAACGGCTTCTTCTGCTTCCTGGTTGCCGAGCAGGTGGTGCCCGGCAATCCGATGCCGGCCGTGGGGCGTCCCCGGGCTCCCCTACCGACGCCGAAGCCGCTGCGCGGTGAGGACACCCCCGAGCATCTGCTCACCTCGGCCGCGCGAGCCGAGGGGCGGCAGCGGGATCCGTGGCCGGAGCGGGACGTGGCGGTGCTGGCGCTGGCCCTGTGCGCGGGGCTGCGACTGGCGGAGTTGCTGGCGTTGCGGGTCGGTTCGCTCGGCGGTCGCCCCGGCGAGCGACGGCTGGAGGTGGCCGGCAAGGGTGGGCGGCCTCGGGTGCTGCCGGTCGAGCCGGATCTGGACGCGGTGCTGGCAAGCTATCTGGACAGCCGGGCCCGCCGCTTCGGCACCCGCACCGTGCGACAGGTGTCGCCGCTGCTGGTGGACCGTCAGGGTGAGCCGCTACGCCGGGGTGGTCTGCAGTATCTGGTGGAGTCCTGTTACCGGCGGGCCGGGATCGTCGACCGGGTGCCGCGTGGGGCGCGGCTGCACGCGTTGCGGCACACGTTCGCCACCCGGTTGGCCGAGGACGGCGCCGGGGCGGCGGAGATCATGCGGCTGTTGGGGCACGCGTCGTTGGCGTCGTCGCAGACGTACATCGAGGTGACCTCGGGGCAGCAGCGGGAGGCGGTGCGCGCCAACCGTACGTACCGGGCGTTGGCCGGGCTGTTGTCGCCACCGCTCTAGACTGGCGGCGACGCGACTGGCGGCATCAGGGATGGGATCGACCATCGGGAAGCTCGTCGTGGGGGTCGTCCGCCTGGGCCCGCCACGGGCGAGGTGAGCCATGTCGACGACGATGAACGCGCGGTTGCTGCCGGGTACGCCGGTGGCGGAGGCGATTCTGGCCCGGGTGGCCGACGGTGTGGCGCAGTTGCGGACGGCGGGGGTGACGCCGACGTTGGCGACGGTGCTGGTGGGTGATGACGAGGCCAGTGCCGGCTACATCCGGATCAAGCAGCGGCGGGCGGCGGAGCTGGGTTTCGCCTCGCCGCACGTGCGGTTGGCGGCGTCGGCGTCGCAGGCCGACGTGCACGCGGTGCTGGCCGAGTTCAACTCCGATCCGGGGGTGCACGGGGTGTTGTTGCAGTATCCGATCCCGGGCGGTCTGGACTATGACCGGGCGTTGCAGACCCTCGACCCGGACTCGGACGTGGACGGGATGCATCCGGTGAACCTGGGGCGGCTGGTGGCGGGGTTGCCGGGGCCGCTGCCGTGCACGCCGGCGGCGATCGAGGCGTTGCTGGCCCACCACGGGGTGCCGGTGGCCGGGCGTGAGGTGGTGATCCTGGGTCGTGGTGCGACGTTGGGGCGGCCGTTGGCGACGCTGCTGGCGCAGAAACGGCCGACGGCGAACGCGGCGGTGACGGTGGTGCACACCGGGGTGGCGGACTGGTCTCGGTATACGCGTCGGGCGGAGATTCTGGTGGCGGCGGCCGGGGTGCCGGGCATCGTGCGGCCGGAGCATGTGCGCCCGGGTGCGGTGGTGGTCGGTGGTGGGGTGCGGTACGCGGGACGTCGGTTGCTGCCGGATGTGGACGAGTCGTGTGCCCGGGTGGCGGGGGCGATCACGCCGAGGGTCGGTGGGGTGGGGCCGGTGACGGTGGCGATGTTGTTCCGCAACGCGTTGCGGGCGGCCCGTTCGGCGGCTGACCTGGTGGCGCATCCGCTGGGCGACGGCGGTGGTGCGTCGTCTCGCCACCCGCAGTCCGAGTTCAGGAGGCAGCAACGGACCTGATGGTGCACGCTCCCCCGCGTCCGACACGCACGGGAGCGTGCGCGGTGGGGGTCAGGGGCGCTTGCCGAGGTCGACGACCAGGGGCCGGTGGTCGGAGATGGTCGACAGCGGGGTTCGCGCGGCTGTGGCCGGGGGTAGCTGGTCGAAGCCGTGGCGGTCGGCGAGGATGTGGTCGAGTTGGACGCGGGGTTGCGCGGCGGGGTAGGTGGGTCGGCGGGCCAGCAGGTGCCAGCCGGAGACGGCGCGGGTGGCCCAGGCGGGCAGGTTCAGGTCGCCGAGCAGGATGCGCGGGGCGGGTAGGGCGCGTAGGGCGCGGATGACCTGTCGGAGTTGCCGGACGTTCCAGCCGGCGACGAAGGACAGGTGGGTGGCGGCGACGGTGAGCGGGCCGTGCGGGGTGTCCAGCACGGCGGCGAGGACGACGCGGGGTTCGTCGCGCAGCAGGATGAGGCCGCCGCCCGGGCCGGGCACGTAGACCGGGGAGCGTACCGGGGCGGGGTGTAGTCGGGTGACCCGCCAGTGGGTGACCGGGTGCCGGGAGATCAGGCCGACGCCGTAGCAGGGTTCGCCGTGGCCGTCGTCGTCGTGGGTGAGGGGGCGGAACTTTTCGCCGGGGGTGCCGACGACGGCGGCGGCGAAGCGGTGCTCGGGTGCGCCGAGGGCCTGGGCGGCGATGGCGGTGAGGTCGAGGTTGCCGCTGCGGGACTGGTCGCGGTCGACTTCCTGGAGGGCGAGGACGTCGGCGTCGAGGGCGGCGACGGCGGCGGTCAGTCGGGTCGGGTCGACCAGGCCGTCGGTGAGGGACCGGCCGTGCAGCAGGTTGAACGTGGCCAGGCGCACGCTGACACCTTAGCGACGGCGTGGGAAAGTTGCCCGATGCTGCGGGCGTTGTGCTGTTCGATGCTGGTGTTTGTGGCGGTTGCCGGGGTGGGGATCTGGGTGCGGCGGCGTCGGGGCCGGTGAGGCTGGCCACAGCCGGCGGCGTGGGTGGGGTGCCGGTGGGAAGAATCCCTGGTCGTGGAGTTGGACCCGGTGACCGTGGTGACCTTGCTGGCTGCCGCTGCCCTGGCGGGGTGGGTGGACGCGGTGGTGGGTGGCGGTGGGTTGCTGCTGTTGCCGGCGTTGTTGGTGGCGGCGCCGGGGTTGCCTCCGGCGACGGCGTTGGGGACGAACAAGTTGGCGGCGATCGCCGGTACGTCGACGGCGGCGGTGACGTTCGCCCGCCGTACGCGCATCGACTGGGCGGTGGCGGGGCCGGCGGCCGCGTTGGCGGTGGTGTGTGCGGGCCTGGGCGCGGCGTTGGCCGGGGCGGTGCCGCCGTCGGCGTACCGGCCGGTGGTGCTGGTGGTGCTGGTGTCGGTGGCGTTGTTCGTGGTGCTGCGTCCGGCGATGGGGGTGCTGGCGGTGCCGCAGCGGCGTACCCGGGTGCGGGTGGTGGTGGCGGTGCTGGTCGCCGGGGTGGGCATCGCCGGGTACGACGGGCTTATCGGTCCGGGTACGGGCACGTTTCTGGTGCTGACGTTCACCGCGTTGGTGGGTGCGGATTTCGTGCACGGTTCGGCGATGGCGAAGGTGGTCAACGCGGGTACGAACGCCGGGGCGTTGGCGGTGTTCGCGGTGACCGGGCATGTGTGGTGGCTGCTGGGTGCGGCGATGGCGGTGTGCAACATCGCGGGGGCGTCGGTGGGTGCCCGGATGGCGTTGCGGCGTGGTTCCGGGTTCGTGCGGGCGGTGTTGCTGGTGGTGGTGCTGGCGTTGGTGGCGAGGTTGGGCTATGACCAGTGGGTGGCCGGGTGAGGGTGGCTCGGGGGTGGCTGGTTCAGCTGCGGCGGGAGGAGTCGAAGCGGCCGGCGCGGATCTCGCGTAGGGCGCGGCGGCGGGTTTCGCCGCGCAGGGTGTCGACGTAGAGGCGGCCGGCGAGGTGGTCGGTCTCGTGTTGCAGGGCGCGGGCGAGGAATCCGCTGCCGGCGATGGTGAGGGGTTCGCCGTGCTGGTCGTAGCCGTGGACGGTGGCGTGCAGGGCGCGCGGGGTCGGGAAGTAGAGCCCGGGGATGGACAGGCAGCCCTCGTCGTCGTCCTGGAGTTCGTCGGACAGTTCCAGCGTCGGGTTGATCATGTGGCCGCGGTGGCCGTCGGCGTCGTAGACGAAGACCTGGGCGTTGACGCCGATCTGGGGGGCGGCGACGCCGGCGCGGCCGGGCGCGCCGAGCAGGGTGTCCATCAGGTCGGTGACCAGGGTACGCAGTTCGGCGTCGAAGCTGGTGACCGGTTCGCTGGGGGTGCGGAGCACCGGGTCGCCGATGATTCGGATGTCCCGCATCGTCATGTCGGCAAGGTTATCGGGCGGTGGCGGCGGGTGAGGGTCGGGTTCACCTCAGGGCGGCGCGCACCGGCGCGGTCTTGGCGGCGGCTTCGGCGACCTCGGCGGCGGGCTCGCTGTCCCAGGTGATGCCGCCGCCGGCCCAGGCGTGTACGGCGTTGCCGTCGACGGCGGCGGTTCGGATGGTCAGGCCGAGGTCGATGTGGTCGGGGCCGATCCAGCCGAGGGCGCCCATGCTGGCGCCGCGGCCGACGGGTTCGAGGGCGGCGATGTGGTCGAGGGCGGCGAGTTTCGGTGCGCCGGTGACCGAGCCGCCGGGGCAGACGGCGCGCAGCAGGTCGGCCAGGCCGAGTCCGTCGGCGATGTCGGCGCGGACGGTGGATTCGGCCTGCCACAGGTCGCACCAGCGGCGTACGGCGAACAGTTCGTCGACGCGGACGCTGCCGGTGCGGGCGATGCGGGCCAGGTCGTTGCGTTCCAGGTCGACGATCATGATGTGTTCGGCGCGTTCCTTCGCGGAGGCGAGCAGGTCGGCGTGGCCGGTGGTGGTGGCCGGTCGGGTGCCTTTGATGGGTCGGGTGGTGAGGGTGCCGTCGCGTACTTCGATGAGGGTTTCCGGGCTGGCGCAGCCGATGGCCCAGCCGGGGCCGGTGAGCACGCCGCCGTAGCGGGCGCCGGGTAGGCGGCCGAGGCGGGTCAGGGCCGGCAGTGGGTCGCCGGTGTAGGGGGCGCTGGCGTGTCCGACGAGGTTGACCTGGTAGACGTCGCCGCGGCTGATGGCCTGGCGGATCGCGGTGACCGCGTCGGCGTGCTCGCGGGGGTTCCAGCTCTCGGTCCAGGTGCCGTGCCACCACGGTGGTGGTGGCACGGGGTGGGTGGGGTTCGCGTCGGTGTGGGCGTAGACGACGACGGCCGCCTCGGGCAGGTCGGCGGGGTTGGGTGCGCCGGGTGGGCCGTCGGCGAGCAGGGCCGCGGCGGCGGCGGACAGATACAGCGCGGCACCGCAGATTCCGTGCTCGTGGTGGTGGCGGGCCGGGCGGGCCAGGTCGTGTAGTCGCAGGCCGTGGTCGGCGAGGAACTGTTCGGCGTACGCGGCGGGGTCGCCGCCGTCGGCGGGATGCCACTGCCAGCGGGCGTGTTCGACGAGCCGGCCGCGGCAGGACGCGGGAACCGCGGGTGGATCGATAACCGTCCGTGGGAGCGCTTCCACGACGTCTGGGCGGTTCATGCTCATCCGTTCAGCGGATTTCCCGCGCACCACGCGCACATCTGCTCGATGCGGCGCGCTTCCGCTTGGTACTGTGCGTCACTGGTCATGTGAACCATGACACAGTGCCCCCACAGTCCGGAGAACCCGATGTGCCAGCACCAACCCACCTGTCCCTCCGCCGAAGCCACCGACCGGGAAGCCGCCAGGGTCATCGCCTGCTTCCGTGAACAGGGCTGGAGCCTGCTCTGCAACGGAGTCATCGTCTTCGAGGACACCGGCGAGCTGCTGCCCGACGGCAGCAGCATCGCACCGCACCGAGGCCCCGCCCGACACGCCCTCGCCGCCTGAGGCGACATCACGATCCGTCACGACGTCTTTCCCGCGCCGACCCAGGCTAGTCCCCCGGTCAGGGACGGCCACGACCAGGTCGGCGCGGTACCGGGCCCGGTCAGCTCTCGTACGCCTGCGGCGACGGGCACGAGCAAACCAGGTTCCGGTCGCCGTACCCGCCGTCGACCCGACGTACCGGCGGCCAGTACTTCCCCACCCGGTCCACCCCGGCCGGCCACGCGCCCACCGACCTCGGGTACGGATGCGGCCAGTCGTCCGCGCCGACCATCGCCGCCGTGTGCGGCGCGTTGGCGAGCGGATTGTCCCCGGCCGGCCACGCACCCGAACCCACCTTGTCGATCTCCGCCCGGATGGCGATCATCGCGTCGCAGAACCGGTCCAACTCGGCCAGGTCCTCGCTCTCGGTCGGTTCCACCATCAGCGTCCCCGCCACCGGGAACGACATCGTCGGCGCGTGGAACCCGTAGTCGATGAGCCGCTTGGCCACATCGTCGACGCTCACCCCGGTCGCCTTCGTCACCGGCCGCAGATCCAGGATGCACTCGTGCGCGACCAGACCCTTGTTGCCCGCGTACAGCACCGGGAAGTGCTCCCGCAGCCGCGCCGCCACGTAGTTGGCCGCCAGCACCGCCATCCCGGTCGCCCGGGCCAGACCGTCGGCGCCCATCATCCGCAGGTACGCCCACGGGATCGGCAGGATCCCCGCCGACCCGTACCGGGCCGCCGCGATCGCCGGCCGCCCGTCCACCGGCGCACCGGCCGGATCGCCCGGCAGAAACGGCGCCAGATGCGCCCGCACCGCCACCGGACCCACCCCCGGACCACCACCGCCGTGCGGAATGCAGAACGTCTTGTGCAGGTTCAGGTGCGACACATCCGCCCCGAACCGGCCCGGCCGGGCGTAGCCGACCAACGCGTTCAGGTTCGCCCCGTCGACGTACACCTGCCCACCGGCGTCGTGCACCTTCGCGCACAGCGACGCGATACCCGTCTCGTACACCCCGTGCGTCGACGGATACGTCACCATGATCGCCGCCAGGGTGTCCCGATGCGCGTCGATCTTCGCGTCCAGGTCGACCAGGTCGACGTTGCCGTCGGCGTCGCAGCCGACCACCACCACCCGCATCCCCGCCATCACCGCGCTGGCCGCGTTGGTGCCGTGCGCCGACGACGGGATCAGACACACGTCGCGGTGCCGCTCACCCCGGCTGCGGTGCCACGCCCGGATCGCCAGCAGCCCGGCCAACTCGCCCTGCGAACCGGCGTTGGGCTGCACACTGACCGCGTCGTAGCCGGTGAGCTCCGCCAGCCACCCCTCCAACTGGCCGACCAACTCCCGGTAGCCGGCGGTCTGCTCCGCCGGCGCCAACGGGTGGATGTTCGCGAACTCGGCCCAGCTCACCGGCTCCATCTCGGTGGTGGCGTTCAGCTTCATCGTGCACGACCCCAGCGGGATCATGCCCCGGTCCAGGGCGTAGTCGAAATCCGCCAGCCGACGCAGGTACCGCAGCATCGCCGTCTCCGACCGGTGCGCACGGAACACCGGATGGGTGAGGAAATCACTGGTGCGGGCCAGCTCGGCCGGCAACACCTCGGGCACCTCGGCGTCGACACCGTCGACACCGAACGCCGCCCACACCACCGCCAGCTGCTCGACCGTGGTGGTCTCGTCGCAGGACACACCGACCCGGTCGGCGTCGACCAGCCGCAGGTTCACCCCACGCCGCCGCGCCTCGGCAACCACCTGCCCGGCCCGGCCCGGCACCCGCGCCGTCACCGTGTCGAAGAACGCGACGTCGGCGACCTCGACCCCACCGGCACGCAACCCGGCGGCCAGCCGGGCCGCCATCCGATGGGTACGGGCCGCGATCTCCCGCAGCCCGTCCGGGCCGTGGTACACGGCATACATGCCGGCCATCACGGCCAGCAGCACCTGCGCGGTACAGATGTTGCTTGTCGCCTTCTCCCGCCGGATGTGCTGCTCGCGGGTCTGCAACGCCAACCGGTACGCTGCCGCGCCGGCCGCGTCCCGGGACACCCCGACCAGCCGGCCCGGCAGCATCCGCTCCAGACCGGCCCGCACCGCCAGGTAGCCGGCGTGTGGCCCACCGAACCCCATCGGCACCCCGAACCGCTGGGTGGTGCCGGCGGCGATGTCCGCGCCGATCTCCCCCGGCGGCCGCAGCACCGTCAACGCCAACAGGTCCGCCGCCACCGTCACCAACGCGCCCGCCGCATGCGCGGCCTCGACGAGCGGGACGTGGTCCCGCACCGCCCCGGACGCCCCCGGATACTGCAGGTGCAGCCCGAAGAACTCCGCCGGCAACGGCTGCGCGTCCAGATCCAACACCCGCACCTCGATACCGAGCGGCTCCGCCCGGCCGGCGATCACCGCGATGGTCTGCGGCAGAGCGTCGGCGTCGACCACGTACACCCGGCTGCCGCTCTTCGACGCCCGCCGCGCCAGTGTCATCGCCTCCGCCGCCGCGGTGCCCTCGTCGAGCATCGACGCGTTCGCGGTGCCCAGCCCGGTCAGATCCGACACCACGGTCTGGAAGTTCAGCAGCGCCTCCAGCCGACCCTGGCTGATCTCCGGCTGATACGGCGTGTACGCCGTGTACCAGGCCGGATTCTCCAACACGTTGCGGCGGATCACCGCCGGGGTGTGGGTGCCGTGGTACCCCAACCCGATCATGGAGACGGCGACCGTGTTACGGGCCGCCAGGGCCCGCAGCTCCGCCAGCGTGTCGTGCTCGCTGGCCGGCGGCGGCAGGTCCAGCCGGCCGTGCCAGCGGATCACCTCGGGAATGGCCGCGTCCATCAACTCGTCGATCGAGGCGTACCCGACGGCGTCCAACATGCGGCGCTCGTCGTCGGGGCCGGGACCGATGTGACGGTCGGCGAACTGCTCGGCGGTCATGGGCGCTCCTGCGAGGGGCGGGGGGTCGACAGGTCGGCCCTCCCCCTCTGTCACACCCCGCGGGCGCTCCACAGTGCCTGACCCGACGTGGTCCTTCTGCCTGAGAGGTTCCGGGGAGGATTTGCCCCTTCGGCGCCGTCCCGGCTGTCGCCAGGCGGTCTCTCCCACGTCGGTGCTACCGGCGCGATCAACGCTACCAGCGGGCCTGACGGCCCGCACCGAAGCCCCTGACCTGCGCCCCACTCACCCGATCGACGCCGCCGGCGCCGTCGCCGGCCCCACCGGCTGCTCGGCAGCGAGCAGCCGGTCGGCCAGCGCCGGCAACAGCCGTCCCAGCGGCGCCTGCACCCGCAGGCACGCGTACCCGTCACCGCGGGTCGGCCCCTGGTTGACGATCACGACCGGCACGTTGCGCTTCGCCGCCCGCAACACGAACCGGCGACCCGACATCACCGTCAACGACGACCCCAGCACCAGCAGCAGCCGGGCCTGCTCCACCGTCGCGAAACACGACTGCACCCGCGCCGCCGGCACCGTCTCACCGAAGAACACCACATCCGGCTTGAGCAGCCCGCCGCAGGCCACGCAGTCGACCGTCCGGAACGCCGCCACCTGCGCGTCAGCGAGATCCACGTCACCGTCCGGGTTGACCGCGGCGGCCTGCCCGGCGAACCCGGGATTGGCCGCCCGCAGCCGCCCGTCCAACTCCGCCCGCGACGTCCGACGCCGGCACCCCAGACAGACCACCTCGTCGAGCCGACCGTGCAACTCCGTCACGTCCCGACTACCGGCCGCCGAGTGCAACCCGTCGACGTTCTGCGTGATGATCCCCGTCACCAGCCCAGCGCGCTGCAGGCGCGTCACCGCCCGGTGCCCGTCGTTGGGGGCCGCACGGGCGATCAACCGCCACCCCAGATGACTGCGCGCCCAGTAGCGGCGACGCGCCACCGGATCCGCCAGAAACGTCTGATACGTCATCGGGGTGTGCCGGCGGGCGACACCACTGGGTCCCCGATAGTCGGGAATGCCGGACTCGGTGGACAACCCGGCGCCGCTGAGTACCACCACCTCACCGGCGGCCACCAGACCCGCCAACGGCTCGATCAGCTCCTGCACCCACCCATCGTGCCCCAGCCCCGCCGACGGCGACGAACGCCACCGGCGGCGGTTCACCCCGCCACCAGTGGCACTCACGGCAGCCGCCGCACCGCCGGACGGGCTCGCGTCAGCGCTGCTGATGCCGAGGCAACGACCGGGCCGCCGCCGCTCCCGCCGCCGCCGGCTGCGCACCGATGCGCTCCATCGTCCGGGACAACTGCTCACTGCCGTCGTCCAGATGCCGCGCCGCCGCCTGCATGTGCGAGATCATCATCTCGCCGTAGATCCGCAGCGCCTCCCGCGCGGCCACCCCGTCGTCGAACGTCGGCCCCGCCGCCACGTGATAGTCCTGCACCGCCCGCTCCGCCTCCTGACGGGCCTCCTCCACCGCCGCCCGCACATAGCTCTCGTACTGGGTACGGGCGTACTCGGCGACCCGCCGCGCGTAGTCGTGCGCCTGGGCGATGATCTGCTCGGCCTCCCGCTGCGCCGCCGAGAGCAGATTCACCTCCTTGGCCGCCGGCACCTTCGCCGCCGGCTCCGAACTCGGAATCACCCCGTGCCGGTGCAACTCCACATGATCGTTGAGCCGCTCATTCTCCGCCCGCAGATTCGCCACCTGCGTCGACAGCAAATCCAACTCATCGGCCACCTGCACCCGGAACCGGTCCACGTCGTTCTGGTCGTAACCACGACGCCCGAACGACGACGACCCGAACTCCCACCGGCGCACCCGGTCGGCGGTCATCCGCACCTGCACACCACCGGCGACCTGCGCACCGTCGTACCTGCCGACCGGGGTCGCACTCACCGCACCGGCCCGCCACTCGCGGCCACGAGGCTCACTCACCGGGCACCTCCGGAATCGTCAGAGACAGCGGGGCCTCCCACCGCCGTCCGCCACGAGGGGCCGTACCAGTGCCTACCCAGACCCTCGTGATGCACCTGCCCGGCATGAAAACCGGACCGGGTCAAAGTCGCCACCGTGTGCGACACCATGTCGTCGGAACCACACACGTACACCTGCCGGGACCGCCAGTCACCGTCGGCCAGCGCCCGGTCCACCGGATACACGAACTCCCCCGGCCGGTTCAGGTCCAACCCCACCACCTGCGTCACCGACAACCACGCGTACGAGGTGACCAACTTCTCCAACGCGTCACCGTCGTAGAACTCGCTGCGCGAACGCGCCCCCACATACACGTCGACCCGACGCCGGGAACCCTCCGCGGCCACCTGCTCCACCAACGCCTTCAGCGGCGCCCAACCGGTACCACCGGCCAGCAGCAGCAGATCCGCCGAACCCGCCGCCCGCAACGTCAACCCGTCACCCACCGGAGCGGCCAGATGCACCTGGTCACCCACCGCACACCCATACACCAGCCGCGACGACACCGCACCCCCCGGCGCCGCCCGCACATGCAACTCGACAGTGCCGTCCGCGCGCGGCGCGTTCGCCGGCGAGTAGTACCGCCACGACCGCACCGCCGGATGCGACACCCCGATCGACTGACCCGCGGTGAACGGCAACAGATACTGCGGGCGCAACGTCAGCACCGCCACGTCGAACGCCCGCCGCTCGTGCCCCACCACCTCCGCCACCCACCACGGTGGACTCGTCGCCTCAGCGGCCTGCGCCGCCTCGGACATCACCTGCGCCACCAGCCCGTACGCCGCCGTCCAGTCCTGCGCCAACTCGTCGGTCCACTGGTCGGCGAGGAAATGCCGCAACGTCGCCAGCAACGCCTCCCCCACCGCCGGGTAATGCTCCGCCCGCACCGCGAACTTGCGGTGGTCGACGCCGAGATCCTGCAGGAAACCCACCAGCCGGTCCACCTGGTCCACCTGGGACACGATGTGACCGAGCGCGGTCACCAGCCGATCCCGCTGACCCGCCATGTTCGTCGGGAACATCTGCCGGGTCTCCGGATACGCCAGGAACAGCGTCGAATAGAAGTAGAGCGGCACCTGGTCGCCGTGCGCGGCCACCAGCGACCAGCTCTGCTTGAGCCGGGGCACGTCCACGCTCAGGCGCCCGCCTGGTCCCCGCCGGCCACCACCTGGTCCTGCACCTGCGCCAGCACCGCCTGAACGTCGGCGATGATGTCACCCGGCACACCCAGCTGCGTCAACGTCGCCGTCAGATGCTCACCAACCTTGACGTAGTGCGCCACCGGAATGTTCAACGGCTGATGCGCCGACGCCAGATCCCGGCCGGTGTACTCGTTCGGTCCACCCAGCACCACCGTCAGCATCAACGCCAGATGCCGACGCTGCCCCGCCATGTCCACCTCGGCGAAGTAACCGGCAAGCTCCGCATCCGCGAGCACCCGGTCGTAGAACAGCTCGACAGCGGCCTTCACCGCCGCCGCCCCGCCGATGCGCTCGTAATGCGGGACCGGAGCGGTCTCCTCGGTAACCGTCACGGTTGTTTCCTTCCGTCGTGAGGGGACGCGCGGTGTCAGCGCGCGCAACGACGACCCACCGACACCGGAACCACCCACGGCAGCGGCAGCCAGCAGACCGTGTCGGACGATAGCGTGCCGCGTCCGCCCCGTCACCGCCGGCCCATAGGAATCCCGGCTACAACCAGACACGAAGAGTCACAAATCTCACGTGAAACCGTCACACCGAGACAACCGGAACCACACCCACGGTGATCGACCAGGGCCAGCCGAATCTCACCAACGCCACGCCCGAGGACACGACACAGTGGAACGACTCAACCCGCCCGCCGCCGGGCCCGCCGCGCGGCCAACTCGTCGCCCACCGCACCACCCTCGGCAACCTCCGACGGCCCCCGCTCCACCGACACCGCCGCCGGCTCCGCCGGCAGATGCGACAACGAACCCTGGATCTCCTTGAACGCGCCACCGATCGCGATGCCGAACACCCCCTGGCCGCCCTGCAACAGGTCGACCACCTCCTCCGGCGAACGACACTCGTAGACCGTCGTCCCATCGGAGATCAACGTGATGCCGGCCAGATCCGCCACCCCACGCGACCGCAACGCCTCGATCGCCTTGCGGATGTTCTGCAACGACACCCCGGCATCCAGCAGCCGCTTCACCACCTTCAACACCACCAGGTCGCGAAACGAGTACAACCGCTGCGTGCCGGAACCCGACGCGTCCCGCACACTCGGCACCACCAGAGCCGTACGCGCCCAGTAATCCAACTGGCGGTAGCTGATCCCCACCGCATGGCAGGCCGTCACACCCCGGTACCCCACCGCACCGTCACCGTCAGTTGCCGACCCAGGCATCCCACCCGGCTCACCCGACACCGCACCCTGATCGGAATCCCGCGGCTCGTACATCCGGACAACCTCCCCGTCAGTGCGGTGCCACGCCGCTTTCCGGGACGCGCACCCCTCGACACGGCAACCCTATAGCGACCGCCAGGAGTTACCACGGAGAAACCGTCGCGACACGCCGCGCATCGACAGCGATGACCATCACCATCACCGACAGTCACCGCCCACGCGGCCTTCCCACCGACACCGGCAGGGCCGAACCTCAGCCGGCGAAATCCTCCGGGCGAACCTGCTCCAGGAACTCCCGGAACTTCTCCACCTCGTCCTCCTGCTCGTCGGGAATCACGATCCCCGCCTCACTGAGGACCTGCTCCGCACAACGAATCGGCGCACCCACCCGCAACGCCAGAGCGATCGAATCACTCGGCCGAGCCGAAACCCGCACCCCATCACCGATCAACAGATCAGCGAAGAACACGTTCTCCTTCAACTCGGTGATCTCCACCGCCCGCAACGGCGCCTTCAACGCCGCCAACACATCCCGCAGAAGATCATGGGTCAACGGACGCGCCGGCTTGACACCCTGCTGCTCATAAGCGATCGCCGTCGCCTCGACCGCGCCGATCCAGATCGGCAGATAGCGGTCCCCCTCGACCTCCCTGAGCAGGACGATCGGCTGGTTACTGGGCAACTCCACCCGAACCCCGACCACGCTCAGCTCGCGCACCGCCGCCTCCGTGTCGTTGTCACCTACGCCGCACCGCGCCCTTCTCTGCACGGTACACGGACCGCGACACGGCCGTCTCATGCGCTACACGCACCCACAACCGCGCCAGAAGAGGGGTTACCCCCGCAAGCCTACGCCACTCACCAACCAGCCGATCAGTACGCACACGCGCCTCACCGACCCAACGTCGAACGCAACCCCACCCGCACCAACGCCGCATGCAACTGCTGAGACAACGCCACCAACTCCCGCGCCGTCTCCGCCGCCCGCGCCCGCGCCGCCGGATCACTCTGCCGCACCAACGGCGCCACCAACTGCGCGAACAAACCGACCTCGCGATCCGCCGCCGTCCGATAACCCCGCAGATGCCTCGGCTGGAACCCGTACGCAGCCAGACCCGCCACCGCCCGCGCAATGATCAAGGCGTCGCCGTCATACCAACCCGGCGGATCCGACACCACCAACCCGAGCCGCTCCAACTCACCCAACGTCGACTCGTCCAGACCACTACGCGCCACCAACTCGGCACGATCCAACCGGACCTGCGCCGACTCGACCGACGCCGCCGCACCACGACCCGGCACCTCACCGTCGGGCCCCACGGCCACCAACGCCGGACGCGACCCCTCCGGCACCTCACCGTCGGCGTCCCACCGCGCCAACTGCTCACGGATCACCCGCAACGGCAGATACTGATCCCGCTGCGCCGTCAGCACGAACCGCAGCCGCGCCACATCGTCCCAGCCGTACTTCCGGTAACCCGCCGCCGTACGCTGCGGCTCCACCAGGCCCTCAGCCTCAAGAAACCGCAACTTCGAAATCGTCACGTCCGGAAAATCCGCCCGCAACTGGGCCAGCACCTCGCCGATACTCATCAACGGCCGGGCGCCACCCACCCCGGACGACCTGGAGGCCGCAGGCTCGTTCACCCCCGGCCGGCCTCACCCTCCGGGCGCGGACCGGCGATGAACACCACCCGGAACTTGCCGATCTGCACCTCGTCACCGTTGCTCAAGGTCGCCGCCTCGACCCGCTCCCGGTTCACATACGTGCCGTTCAAACTGCCCACGTCCCGCACAGTGAACGTCCCACCATCACGGTGGAACTCCGCATGCCGACGCGACACCGTCACATCGTCGAGGAAGATGTCACTGTCCGGATGCCGGCCACTGGTCGTCACATCGTGATCCAACAGGAACCGGGCACCCGCGTTCGGCCCCCGCCGGACCACCAGCAGCGCCATCCCCGGCGGCAGCGAACCGGACATCCGGCTCGGCACCACATCGGTGTCCGGCCCCTCCAGCGCTTCCTCGAGCGAACCGAGATTGAGCGTCGACGTGACGTCGAGCGGGGGGAACTCGTCGCCTGGGCGAGTCATGGGGACCACCTCACGGAATCTGTTTCGGTCGGCGTCGGGTGACGGCGGGTCTGGCCGCCGGGCTCTCATCCACCCGGCGGCTGGCTCTCCGTGCCCCGAAAGGCTGTCCGCGACGCTCAACTAATGGGTTCTCGGTCGACTGGGCGAGCCTAGCCAGCGCCGAAAAACAGGGCAACCGGACGCGCGGCATACACCGCCCCGCCCGCACAGCAAAAAGCTCAGCTCTCGGTCAACTCGCGATACGCAGCCGCACTCAACAGACCCTCCACCACCGCCGGATTCGCCACGGTGATCTCCACCAACCAACCCGCGCCGTACGGATCACTGTTGACCACCTCGGGGGTGTCGACCAACGCCTCATTACGCGCCGACACCGTACCGGCCACCGGCGCGTACAGCTCCGACACGCTCTTGGTCGACTCGATCTCACCCAACGACTCACCGGCCGCCACCGTCGCACCCGCCTCCGGCAACTGCACATACACGATGTCGCCGAGCGCATCCTGCGCGAACTGAGTGATGCCCACCCGGACGGCCCCACCGTCCGCCACGGCCACCCACTCATGCTCGGCGGTGTAACGCAGATCCTCAGGAATCACCAGCAGCGTCCTCATCCATCGCGACACCGGACAGACCGGTGCCGGCCCGCCGACCTTCAGGAGACCGGACGGGCATGTTCCAGCGGGCGGGGCACGTGCAGCGCCGACACCTCGGCAACCTCACGCTCCTCAACGATCACGTTACCGCCGTCGCCAGCCACCGACGCCACCACCCCACCAGGAATGTTGAGCGCCGTACGCATCGTCGCCGGGTCACCCAGCACCGTGATGGTGAACGGCCCCGTCAACGGACGCCCGTCCACGATCAACGCGCCGTTCTCCCCGTTGAGGAAGTACGTCGACGCCACGATCCGCACCGTCGCCTGGTCACCACCGGAGATCTGCATCGCCTCCGCCCCGGCACCCCGCAACTCCTGCACCGCATCCAGCACCCGCACCGCCGAGATCGGCTTCGCCCCCGCCTGAAACCGCACCGTCAGACCCGGACCCCGCGCCGGCAACGTACCGGCCAGAATGCCCAGCTCGTCCGCCCGCCGGGTCGCCTCCTCCAACGCGGCCTGACGCCCCTGCTCGCCCGAACGCAACTGCCGCTGACTCTCCTCCAACGCGGCGATGTCCTGCCGCAACCGGATCTCCCGCGCCTCCAGGTCGTACAGGATCCGCACCAGATCCTCCTGCCGCGCCGCCGCCAACGACGAATCCGTCGACGTCATCTTCAACTGCACCGCCAGGGTGAACCCCAACAACCCCAGCAACACGACGATCATCACCGCCGCCGAGCTGAACCGCCGCCACGGCGACACCACCGCGGCAACCCCCTCCGCGGACTCCACCGGCGCCACCCCGCCCGGCGGATCCTCGTCCTCCTCCGCCGGGCGCCCCTGCGGCGACAACGGACTCAACTCGTCCGGATCCGGCGCCTCCGGGCGTGGATCCGGCTCCCCCGCCGGGCCATCCGGCCGCGCCGGCTCCGCCGGCTGCGGCCACCCCGTACCCGTCTGCGTGTGCTCGTCACTCACGCCACAAACCTACGCCCGGAACAGGTGCCGACGGATCGCCGCCACGTTGCCGAAGATACGAACCCCCAACACCACCACCACACCGGTGGACAACTGGCCGCCCACCCCCAACTGGTCACCCAGATACACGATCAGCGCAGCCACCAGCACGTTCGAGATGAACGACACCACGAACTGCTTGTCGTCGAAGATGCGGTCCAGCTTCGCCCGAACCCCACCGAACACCGCGTCCAACGCGGCCACCACCGCGATCGGCAGGTACGGCTGCAACGCCGCCGGCACCGTGGGATCAAGCCACAGCCCGAGCAGCACCCCGGCCAACAGGGCCAGCACCGCGATCATCGACCACCTCCGGAGGGACTGGGGGACGTACCCGAGCCGGACGACTCGTCACCACCCGACGACGACACACTCGGACTCACCGCGGGCTCCGCGTAGCGTAGCCGCGGCTCCGGAGCAGCCGGCAGCGTGAGGTCATCGGCGTCCCGCACCGCGAACGACAACCCCGTCACCTTCGCCACCTGACGCATCGTCAACGCGCTCCCGCTGGCCTCGTACCGCTCGCGCATGCCATCCGGCCCGATCGCGCTCACCTCGTACGGCCCGGTCACCGGACGGAAGTCCACCAGGATCGCCTGACCCGCGGAACGGATCGTCGACGTCGACGTCAACCGCTGCCCGTTGATCGCGATCGCCTCCGCGCCGGCACCCCACAGATCGTTCGCAACGCTCTGCAGATCGAGGTAGATCACCTGGGCGGGACCGGCATCGGCGCCGCCGAGCGAGTCCTGACCAGCCGGCGCGTCCGCCAACTCCACCACCACACCGTCACCGCGCACCCGCCCCAGGCCGGTACTCGCCTCCAGCTCCCGTAACCGGGCCGCGCGAGAACCACCCAGCGCGGCCTCCCGCTGCCGGTTGACCTCATCACGCAGCTCCTCGGCCCGAGCCGACAAGGCGTCGGTCTCACCCTGGCGCTGCTTGATCTGCGCCACCAGGCCGGAACGGGCCTGCGCACGCCCCGGCTCCTCGGCCATCGTCTGCCGGTAGGCCACCGCGAACAGGAAACCGAGCAGCACGATCACCACCAGGCCGACCGGCCCCACAGACCAGCCCGACCGTGCCGGCCGGCCGGTCTCCGCCCGCCGCGCCGCCGCGTCGGAGTAGCCCGGATCCAACGGATTACGGAACAACTCGGTGAGGAAGTCCGGAGTGAAGGCTCTCGGCCCACGCCGGCTCTGACCGGGATCGTCACTCATGACGGCCCTCCCGCCGACCGCGTACCGCCCGCACCAGCTGCCGGGCCTGAATCACGTACAGCACGCCAGCGACCCAGTAGAGCACCAGACCCCACCACGCCAACGCCCAGCCGATCGCACCGGCCACCGTCGCGGCCGTCGGCACCACCGCGGCCAGCAGCAGAACCGGGAAGGCGGCCAGCAGCAGGAAGGTGGCCGTCTTCCCGACGTAGTGCACCGGCGGCGGCCCGTAGCCGTGCCGCCGCAGCACGCCGAGCGAGCCCAGCAGCAGCAACTCCCGCGCCAGCAGCGCGGCGGTGAACTGCCAGGGCACCACTTCGCGGGCGGTGAACGCGACAAGCGTGGCGAGGATGTAGAGCCGGTCGGCGAGCGGGTCGAGCAACTCGCCCAGCCGGCTGACCTGCCCCAACCGCCGGGCGATCCAGCCGTCCACCCAGTCGCTGGTGCCACCGACGGCCAACACCACGACTGCGGCAGCGTCGGCGCGCACCACCAGGAACAGGAAGAGGAACAGGGGAACACCCAGCAGGCGGACGAAGCTGATCAGGTTCGGCCAGGTGAACACCCGATCGTCCGGTCCCCGGCCGTTGCCGTCGCGGGCCTGCGGTTGCTCCGCCCGAGCCGCCCGACCCGACACCGAACCTCCTCCGCGACGCGCTCGGGCACTGCGAACCAGGTCCGCCGTGCGGCGTCGTACGCGTGTCCAGCCGGCTGCTGCCGGCGCCCCCTGTGATCCCCTGCCCCGCCGTCCATCGTCGATGATCACGGGCCGGTCGAATGCGCTGCCACTATAGCGGGCTGTCCCTGTGCTTTCGCTGCCCAGCGGGCGCGTGCCGGATGATGGCTGGCACGGCTGTGACGGGTGTCACTATGCGAAAGCCGTCCTAGGAAGCTAGTCGAAGTGCATTCCCGCGCTTTGGGCGGCGGCGCTCGCGGTCCCCGATATCGTCGCCGCCTGCCCGAACGCCACCAGCGCCCCCAACAGGTCCTGCCGGCCTCGGGCCGGCATCCGGTCGAGAACGGCCCGCACCGCATCGTGGCGGCGGGATCGCACCTCCGCCAGCAGCACCTCGGCCGCCGCCGTCGGAACGAGGCGCACCTCCCGACGGTCGCGCGGGTCTGCCGTGCGCCGCACCAACCCGATCGCCTCCAGCCGGTCACAGAGCCGACTCGCCGAGGAGGGAACCACGTCCAGCAGCGCGGCCAGTCCGTTGACGTTGATCTCCGGGCGGAGACTCAGCAGGGACAGCACCCGCAGCTGGGTCGGCGACACCGAGAGCCGGTGCCGGGACACAGCCGAGTCGAGCACGCCCACCAGCGTCTCGGCGGCCGCGTCGATCGCCGCGGTGAGATCCGGTCGCTCCACCCGATGTCCCCTGCGATTGTCCCGCTGGTCCTGCGCCGATCCGCCGGTCAACCCTGTGCCCGACCGGCCGAGCCACGCCAGTCCAGGCAGACGACGACCGCGTCGTCGCGCAGGTCGGTGTCCGCGTGGAACGTCTGCAACTCGCGCATCACCGTACCAACCGCCTCGGTCGGCGGCTGCAACCGCGTCGCCCGCATCGACCGCGCCATGGCCCGCTCGCCGTAGGTCTCCCGGCCGCTCGGATCGGCCGCCCAGACCCCGTCGGAGACGATGAACAACCGGTCCCCCGGGTCGAGGTCGAACTCCTGAAGGTCGTAACGGGTCTCGCCGAACATCCCCAGCGGAAGCTGCTGCTCGAGATCGACCCGGGCGACCGCGCCGCCGCGTACCCGCACCAGATGCGGCGAGCCGGCGTCCACCGCCCGCACCCGCCCGGTGACACAGTCCAGTTCGAGCAACAACGTCGCCACGTGCCGGTGCCCCCGATGCTGGTAGTAGACCGTGTCGGAGGCCAGTTCGGCCTGTTCCACCAGACCGCCACCGGAGCGACGGGCGTTACGCATGGCGTTGACCGTCACCGCCGTCAACAGGGCGGCGGCGAGCCCGATACCGTCGCCGTTGAGCACGGTCACGGTGAGCCGGCCCTCGTCCAACGACCAGTCGAAGTGGTCACCACCCACCGTGTACGCCGGTTCCAGCTGGCCGGCCAGCTGGAAGGAGTCATGGCTGACGCTGCGCCCGGGCAGCAGTTCCCACTGCAACTCGGCGGCCATGCTCAACCGCTCCCGCCGCCGGGCCCGCCGGTAGCGGTCGGTTTCCCGGTCGGCGGCACGCAGCGCCATGGCCATGTCCCCGGCGATGTCGGCCGCCTCGCGCACCACCGACTCCGCCGGTTCCCCGGCCAACTCGACCATGAGCACGCCCAGCCGTTCACCCCACACCGTCAGCGGCACGTAGACGCGGCAGCGCCCGTCCTCACCGGACTCCCGGACCGGCTGCTGGCTGCTGAAGCAGCGCTGCACCGTAGCCTGAACGTCCGGGGCCGCCGCGGCGGGCTGACGGGGATCGAGCACCGGCCACAGCCCGCTGATCCGGTAGTCGGCGACGAACACCATGGTGCCCGACGCGCCGAGCGCCGACCGGATGGCCACGTCGGCGGCCTCGACCACACGGTCGGGCGGGGACTCGCGCAGGGCGCGGGAGATCCCCGTGGACGCATCCGACATGACCATCCTCCGAAAAATACTTGCTCTGGGGCAAGCATCATACGGAGGTGGTTTCGCCCATGGTCACCCGACCGACCGCACGGCGACGGCACCGTGGAACGCGTCCGGCACCTCCGCCGGCCGTCCCTCCGGTCGCCAGTGGGTCACCGGCACGATCCCGTCCCAGGTGGGCTGCCACCGGCTTAGCAACGGGCCGAACGCGGCCGGCGGACGCATCCGGAACGCCGGCCCCGTCATCGCCAACGCCTGCGGACACACCGCGAGTTCCTCGGTGTCGAAGTCGATCGCCAGGTGGCTGCCCGGCGCCACCGCCGTGTACAGCTCGTCCAGCGAGCGGGCGAGGGTGTCGTCGGCGAGAAACCCCGCCAGGCCGAGGAAGACCACCCCGGCCGGGCGACGACCCAGCCCGACACGAACCGGTGCGGCAACGCCGGGTCGACGGTGCCGACGTCGGTGGCGTCGCCGGGCTGGTCGGGCTCCACCATCGATGACGCTCCTTCCCCAGGCGCCAGCGTACCGACAGCACGTCCCTGACCGGTATCGCCCCGCTGGCCGTGCGGGGCGGCGATACTGACCCGGTCCGGTCCCGACGGCGGGCCCGGCACAGGGAGGCGACGGTGAACCCGGTCAGCGGGACGGCGGTGGTGGTCGGCGTGGACGGCTCCGAGCCCGCCCGCGCCGCGGTACGACTGGCCGCCGCGATGGCCACCCGACGTGACCGCCCGCTGCGGGTGGTGCACGCGTTCATTTGGCCGACGCTGCACTCCCCCGTCCGGCCGGCCACGGAGAGCGCCCCCGACGGGGGCCTGCGGGCGCGGGCGGAACGGATGGTCGCCGACGCTGTCGACGAGGCCGAGGCGACCGCGCCGGGGCTGCGGGTCACCGGCGAGATAATCGACGGTGAGGCCACGGCCGTGCTGCTCGCCGAGGCGCCCGGCGCGGCGATGGTGGTCCTCGGTGACCGCGGTGCCGGCGGTTTCGCCGCGTTGCTGCTCGGCTCGGTCGCGGTGCAGCTGGCCGCGTACGCCGATTGCCCGGTCCTGGTGGCGCGCGGCGCGCCGCACCCCGACGGTGCGGTGGTGGTCGGGGTGGACGGCTCCGAGTCGTCCCGCCGGGCCGTGGAGTTCGCCGTCGACGAGGCCGCCCTGCGCGGCGCCGCGGTGCTCGCCCTGCACGCCTACCGGCACCCGGTGTCCACCGGCCCGGGTGACATGCAGCCGCTGGTGTACGACGAGTCCGAGTTGCGCGACGACGAGGATCGTGCGGTGGCCGAGTCCATCGCCGGGCTGACCGAGCGGTACCCGGAGGTGCCGATCACCCGGGAGTCGGTGCGAGGTCGGGCCACCCGGGTGCTCACCGACGCGTCGCGCCAGGCGCAACTGCTGGTGGTCGGGGGGCAGGGGCGTGGTGAGGTGACCGGGTTGCTGCTGGGTTCGGTGAGCCAGTCGATGCTGCACCACAGCCACTGTCCGGTCGCGGTGGTACGCGGCCCCCGGTGACCGGCCGGCACGGTTGACGGCGGCCCAGGCGGGTAGACGGGCCGGGTACGCCACCGGCGACGGCCCAAGGGGGATACAACGATGCCAGGACCTCGGCCCGGCAGCAACGCCTACGACAAGCAGCGTGCCCGCCTACGCAACGCCATCGACGGCTCGGGCCGGCGCACGCCGGACCAGAAGGCCGACGAGGCTGCCAACCGGATCCTGCGGGAGGATCGGGGCCGGCGCGGCGTCGTGCGGGGCGAGCGCGCCTATGGACCCAAGGGAAACCGCGAGCCCGGGGATCCTAAGAAGTGAGGGTCGGCGACCTGACCGACGGCCTCATCGCCGGGGCCGTCGGCACCACCGCGCTCAACATCGTCACCTACCTGGACATGACGGCGCGGGCCCGGCCGGCCAGCCAGACGCCGGAGCAGAGCGCCGGCAAGCTGGCCCGCGCCGTCCACCTGTCGCTCGGATCGCCGCAGCAGGCGGACAACCGGCGCAGCGGACTCGGCGCCCTGCTGGGCTACGGTCTCGGCGCGGGAGCGACGGTCGGCTTCGCGCTGCTGGCCCGGGGGCGCCGACAGCCGATGCTGCGGGCGGCCACGCTGCTCGGCGGCGGCCTGATGACACTGACGGACGGGGCGCTGACCCTGCTCGGCGTCACCGACCCGCGCACCTGGCGGCGCGTCGACTGGGTCGCCGACATCGTGCCGCACCTCACCTTCGGGCTGACGGCCGCAGCCACCTGGAACCGGCTGCGGCCGTCAACTGGCAGAAGGGCCTAACGGTCGCTGTCGTCCTCGGCGACCGGTCGACCGCTGGGTCCGTACGGCGACATCTGGCCGTGCGGCACCGGCCGACCGGTGTCCCCCGGCGACGAGCCACGGTTTCGGGGATGGCCGGCCGGGTCGGGGCCCTTGTTGTCCTGGCTGGTCTCGCCGAGGGCGTTGCGCCGGAGTTCCTGCTGCTGCGGGTTCGTCACGGTCGTCTCCCTTCGCCCGTGCGCGGCGCGGCGCCGCGTCACCCGCGGCTTACCCGCCCTCGTCGGCGGCATTCCGGCCCGCTGACCAGGGCGAGGGCTAACCGGGCCGGCGTCGGGTACACCCCGAGGATGGGCGACCAACGGGCGCTGGCGCGGTCCCTGCTGACCCGCCGCACGTACGCCGAGGAGGCCGGCATCGCGCTGGCCGACCGACCGGCGCCGCTGTACCAGTTGCTGGTGCTGGTCACGTTGCTCAGCACCCGCATCCGGGCCCAGGTGGGGGTCGCGGCGGCCCGCGAACTCTTCGCGGCCGGCTACCGCACCCCGCAGGCCATGGAGGCCGCCAGCTGGCAGGAACGGGTCGACGCGTTGGGGCGCGGACACTACCGCCGCTACGACGAACGGACCGCCACCATGCTCGGCTCGGGCGCCCGGCTCTGCCTGGACCGATGGCACGGCGACCTGCGGCGGTTGCATCGGGAGGCGGCCGGCGAGCCGGCGCAGCTTCGTCGGCTGCTCACCGAGTTCCCCGGCATCGGGCCCACCGGCGCGGACATCTTCCTGCGCGAGGTGCAGTCGGTCTGGCCGCAGTTGCGCCCCTACACCGACCGCCGGGCGGTGGCCGGCGCGCGGCGACTCGGACTGCCCGCCAGCACCGACCGGCTGGCCCGGCTCGTCGACGACGTCGACTTCGGTCGGCTCGCCTCGGCACTGGTGCGGGTCGCCCTCGGCGAGGAGTCGGCCGGGCAGATCAGCCGCGGCGTGGCGGCCCGCTGAGCGTCGTCACTTCACCGCGTCGTCGCCGGGTCTGGTCAGGTACCACACCAGCAGCGACGCCAGCAGCGCCAGCACCACCAGCCCGCCGGAGAGGCCGCGACCCTCCTCCGGCGACCGGCCCGTGGTGCCGAAGTAGATCACCGCGAGGCCGGCGAGCACCGCGACGAACTTACGGATGCCTCGGTCCTTCACAGCTGGCACGGTACGCAATGAGGTACTGGTATGCCCGGATTAGCCGGATCTGTCCCCCACTCGGGGAACCCTCAGTCGACCTCCAGGTCGTCGAGGGAGATCTTGTGACTCATCAGCCAGCGGGCCAGCGCCGCCATGCCGAACAGCCACAGCGGCGCGGACTCGGTGGTGCCGTTCGTCGCATAGACGGCGAACCGCAGGTCCGGCGCTCGGTACGCCTCGATCCGCCACCGGTGCTGCCGGTCCCGCCAGACCGCGGAGGGGTCCATGCCGTCACGGTAGGTGCCCGGCTCCGCCGCCGGCCCACGATGTGCTCAATCCACCACCACCCGGGCATCGTCAGGTAGCCGACGGGTCAGTCCCCGCCGGTCCAGCAACTCCAGCAGCGGCACCGCCACCCGGCGGGTCGTGTCGAGGGCCTGCCGGGCGGCGCTGAGGGTGAACGGCTGCGGCAGCCCGGTCAGCACCCGCACCGCCTGCTGCGGCGCGCCGGGCAGCAACAGCACGTTACCAGTCAACCGCAGCAGCGCCCCGGCCCGCACCGCGGCACCGATCTCCCGGGTACCGAGCCCGACGGCGGCGAGCCGGTCGGCGTCGGGAGCGCGGAACGGATGTGCCGCGTAATCCTCGCCCAGCAGAGCCAACGCGCGGGCCACCGGCTCGGGCATCGACGCCGCGCCGGGCGCCACCACCCGACCGGCGACCAACCGCAGCGGCGGCTTCACCAGGGCTTCGACCAGAGACCGGTCGGGCAGGTCGAGGTGTCGACGCAGTTGCTCGACCGGAGCGCCAGGTGCCAACGGATGTGTGCGGGCGTGCTCGGCCACGGCCACGGCGAGCCGGTCGCCCAGCCGCCGCCAGTGCTGCGGATCGGCCAGCCAGTCACCCGCCACCGGGGCGACCGTCACCGGCACGCCCGCCCGGACCAGGTCGCCGATGCGGGCCAGGCCCCGGCGGCTCAGCTCGCCGCCGAGATCGGGACGGCCATCCAGGGTGGCCAGCACCGCCGCCCGGGCCGCCCCCGCCCCCCGACGCGCCAGGGCCGGCGGCAGCACATCGAGCACGGTGACCCCACCGGCGACGTAGCGGCGGCCCGGATCGCGCAGCAACGCCCGGTCCCCGATCAGCAGCGGCAGCGAACGGCTCAACCGCAACCGGGCGGTGTCCCCACCCAGCGGCCGGACCCGCACCGGCACCGCGGCCGAACCGACGTGCAGCGTCAGCATCGTCGGCAGCTCGGCCACCGCGACACCGCTCAGGCGCACGTCCACCAGGTCTGTGGGCCGGAACCGGTCCGGGGTGAGCAGGGCGTCGCCACGGCTGATCCGGTCACGGGCCACGCCCCGCAGATTCACCGCCACCCGGGCCACCGGCATCACCTCGTCGCAGGCGGCACCGAGCCGATGCAGGCCCCGGACCCGCACCGGTTCACCGGTGCCGGCCACCTCCAACTCGTCGCCGACGCACAGCCGCCCGGCGCCCAGGGTGCCGGTGACCACCGTGCCGCTGCCCCGTACCGTGAAACAGCGGTCGACCCAGAGCCGAACCGGCCCGTCGGGCGCCGGGACCGGCAGCCGGTCGGCCAGCCGGTCCAGGGCGGCCCGCAGGTCGGGCAGGCCGGCGCCGGTGACGGCACTGGCCGTCACCGTCTCCACCCCGGCCAGCGAAGTCGCCGCCAGCTCCGCCCGGGCCCGGGCCAGAGCCACGGCGGGATCGGCCAGGTCCGCGCGGGTCACCACCAGCAGGCCGTACCCGACGCCGAGCGCGTCCAGGGCGGCCAGGTGCTCGGCGGACTGCGGCATCCAGCCCGCATCGGCCGCCACCACCACGACGGCGGCCGGCACCGGACCCACCCCCGCCAGCATGTTCGGCACGAACCGCTCGTGCCCCGGCACGTCGACGAACGCGACGGTACGGCCCGACGGCAGCGACGTCCAGGCGAACCCGAGGTCGATGGTCATGCCCCGCCGGCGCTCCTCAGCCCAGCGGTCCGGTTCCATCCCGGTCAACGCCCGCACCAGCGTGGACTTGCCGTGGTCGACGTGCCCGGCGGTGGCCACCACCAGCATGGTCAGTCGTCCCCCGGCACGGCCAGCACCGCCGCGCGCAGCAGCCCGTCGGCCCGCTCGGGCACGCACCGCAGGTCGAGCAGCAGCCGAGCGCGGACCACCCGACCCAGCACCGGCGGGTCGCCGGCACGCAGTGGGCCGGCGTACCGCTCGGGCAGGCTCAGCGCCCACGAGTCCAGCTCCACGCCGGGTGCGCCGCCGCCGCCGACCACCGCCACCGACGGCACCACCTCGGCCTTACGGCCGTCGGCTACGAGCGCGTCGCGCAGCCGTTCGGTCCGCTGGCGCAGCGCCGCCGGGTCGGCGTGCAGCGCCCGGCGGGTGGGGGTGGCCGGGTCACCGAGGGTGCCCGCCAGCGCGGCCAGGGTCAGCTTGTCCACCCGCAACGCCCGCGCCAGGGAATGCCGGCGCAGCCGCTCGACCAGGTCGGCGGTGCCGAGCAGCAGCCCCGCCTGCGGGCCACCCAGCAGCTTGTCGCCGCTTGCGGTGACCAGCGCCGCCCCGGCCCGCAGGGTGCTCGCGGCATCCGGTTCGTCCGGCAGCAGCGGGTCGGGTGCCAGCAGCCCGGAGCCGATGTCCGCGACCACCGGCACCCCGAGCCCGGCCAGGCGGCGCACCGGCACCGCCGAGGTGAACCCGGTGACCCGGAAGTTCGACGGGTGAACCTTCAACACAAAGCCGGTGTTCGGCCCGACGACGGCGGCGTAGTCGGCGAGGGTGGTCCGGTTGGTGGTGCCCACCTCCCGCAGCCGGGCACCGGTGCTGGTGAGCAGGTCGGGCAGCCGGAACCCGTCGCCGATCTCCACCAGCTCGCCTCGACTGACCACGATCTCGGCGTCGGTGGCGAGCGCGGTGGCCGCCAGCACCAGCGCGGCGGCGCCGTTGTTGACCACGTGCACCGCCTCGGCGGCCGGTACGGCGGCGGCGAGAGCATCCAGCGCGTCCCGCCCCCGGCGGGCCCGCCGCCCGGTGCCCAGGTCCAGCTCGACGTCGGTGTATCCGGCGGCGGCGGTCACCGCGGCCACCGCGGCCTCGGAGAGGGCGGCCCGCCCGAGATTGGTGTGCAGCACCACCCCGGTGGCGTTGAGCACGACCCGGGGCACGGGCGGCGGCAGGTCGGCCAACGCGGCGTCGCGCACCTCGGCGGGGTCGATCTCACCCCGGCGGGCCCGTTCCTGGGCCTGCCGCACCGCGCTGCGCACCCGGTCGCGGCCGACCGCGACGGCGGCCGCGGCCAGCGACGGCTCAGCCAGCAGCACGTCGGTACGCGGCATCCGGCGCCGCGGGTCGGCGCCGCCGTCGCTCATCGGTTCATCTCCTCGCAGCCTGGCGGAGACGGACGGGAATCGAACCCGCCTGGCCCGGATACCGGGCCACACCGGTTTTGAAGACCGGGAGGGGCACCAGCCGCCTGAACGCCTCCACCGGCCATTGGATCACAGCTCGCCGGCGGGTGTGCGGTCGAGTCGACACCACGGTCACCGACCGGGATCGGCCGCCCGTCGGTCGAGACGGGCCCGCTGCGGCAGCACCGTGTACTTCGGATCGCGGGCCGAGGCGACACCGGCGTGGAACACACCGAAGCGGGTGGCCAGCGAGGCGGCCAGCAACGCGGCGCCGGAGACCGCCGAGACCAGACGGCTACGCCGGCCCAGCATCGCTCCGGCCACCCCGGCGACGTTGAGTGCCCGCCCGGCGCGCAGCAGCCGGCCGGGTCGCCCCGTCCGGTAGGGCTCACCCAGCAACCCGAGACGGGTCTCCACCCGGTGCACGCCGAACAGTTCCAGTCCGGCGCCGGCCACCGCCATCCGCCGCGCCGGGCCCGCCTGGGCCGGCGGCACGGCGAGCAGACCCACCCCCGCGCCGCTGGCCAGCGCGCTACCCGCGAAGACGAACGGCAGGTAGGGGTACGCCTCGTGCCAGGACGGCACGGCCGTGTCCGCCAGCAGTACCGCCGTGTACGTGCCCAGGGCCGGCGCGGCCACCGCGGCGGCCAGCCCGGCGGCCCGCCCCACCGGCGGCAACGCCCGACGGGCCAGCCCGAATGGACCCCGCGCGGGCAGCAGCGGCGCCAACTCGGCGACCGCGGCAAGTCCGGCGACCGGACCATACCCGGTGAGGATCCAGGTGCCCACGGACATGGGTGAGGTCGGCTTGGCCACCCGCAGCATGTGGTGGAACCGTTCCGGCCGACCCAGGTCCTTGACCAGCACGCCGGCGCTGGCGGTGACCGCCGCCAGCGCGGCGATCCGGCCGGCGCGGCGCACCTCGGCGCGCCCGGTGAGCTGCCCACCGGCGGCGAGCAGCGACGAACCGGCGGCCAGCCCTCCGGTGAACAGGTACGCGGCGATCTCCCAGGTCCACACCGGCGGCTTCAGAATCGGCCGACCGTAGTAGGAGGTGAACTCCGCCGGCGGCACGGCCAGTTCCTCACCACCTCGGCGGCCGGAGCGGAAGCGGCGGAACCGTTCGCCCACGGCCGGGCGGTCCGGGTTCACCGCCGACCGCCGAGGAACGCGCCGACGGCCGCCGCCGTCATGGCCAGCGCGGCCAGACCCGCCCGACGCCACATCGCCGGCACGTCCCGGGTGGTCACCTGCGGATCCGGCGGCAGACCGTACACCTCCGGCTCGTCGAGCAGCAGGAAGAACGCGCCGTCGCCGCCGACTCCGTCGTCCGGGTCGTGGCCGTAGAGCCGCGCCTGCGACTCCCCCCGTTGCCGCAACGTGGCAACCCGCTCGGCGGCCCGTTCCCGTAGCTCGTCGAGGGGACCGTACTGGATGGACTCGGTCGGGCAGGCCTGAGCGCAGGCCGGGGTCAGCCCCGCGCCGATCCGGTCGTAGCAGAGCGTGCACTTCCACACCCGACCGTCGTCCACCCGCCGGTCGATCACCCCGTACGGGCAGGCCGACACGCAGTAGCCGCACCCGTTGCAGATGTCCTCCTGCACCACCACGGTGCCGAACTCGGTGCGGAACAGCGCCCCGGTCGGGCAGACGTCGAGGCAGCCGGCCCGGGTGCAGTGCTTGCACACGTCCGACATCATCAACCAGCGAAAGTCACTGCGCCCCTCGGCGCTGCCGGTACGTCCGGGTGGCCCGGCCGCCGGCATGCCGAGGAACTCGGTCATCCGGGCGGCGGCCGGCGGTGCACCGGGCAGCACTCCCGGCTCGGTTCCGGTCGGGGTGAGCGTGCCGGCCGACCGGGCGGCGGAGGTCGGGCTGGCCGGGTCGCCGGTCGGGCTCCCGGCGAACGACGCGGTGCCGTGGCCGGCGGGCCGGGGCTGTTCCACGAAGGCGACGTGCCGCCACGAGTTGGCGGTCAACGCGCCGGTGTTGTCGTAGGACATGCCGAGCAGATCAAGCCCGGCGGTGGGTACCGCGTTCCACTCCTTGCAGGCCACCTCGCACGCCTTGCAGCCGATGCAGACGCTGGTGTCGGTAAAGAAGCCCATCCGCGGCGGCGCGTCGACCCAGCCGGCCGCGGCCGCCGGATCGGCCGGCGCCGACGACGGCGTGGGTGTGGCGGCCCGGTCACGCGGGTCGGCCATCAGCGGTCCCCTCTCCGTCGCCGGTGGATGCGGGTGGCTCGGCCGGCACCCCGGGGGTGACCGCCGGCGGCAGGGCACCCGGCACGATGCCGGCCCTGCTGCGGTAATCCTGCACCAGTTCCCGCAGCGCCGCCCCGGCGGGCCGACGCCCCGGTCGCACGTCACAGGTGCCGATCTTGCTCTCCTGGATCAGGACGTTCGGGTCCAGGGTGATGCCGAACAGGTCGTTGGCCGAGTCCCCGGTGACCAGTCCCTCGAAGCCGAAGTGGTACGGCAGCCACAGCTGGTGGATCACCCGGCCGTCCACCGCCAGCGGTACCAGCCGGTCAGTGACCAGCACCCGAGCCTCGATCGCCGCGCGAGCGGTGATCAGGTGCGCCCACCCGAGGTGGGTCAGCCCGGCCAGCGTCGCCAGCTCCGGCGATACCTCCACGAACATCTCCGGTTGCAGTTCCGCCAACGGCGCGACGGTCCGACTCATCCCGCCCGCGGTGTGATGCTCGGTGAGCCGGCTGACCGTGAACACGTACGGAAAAACCCCGTCGTGCTGCTGCGGCGGGCTCGGGTTCGTCGAGTTCACCGGATGGTCGTACATCTTGCGGGTCGGATTGGCCTGCTGGCCGTAGAGCGGATTACGCACCGGCGACTCGGCCGGCTCGTAGTGCGTCGGCAGCGGCCCGTCCAGCACCCCGCTGGGCGCGTACAGCCAGCCCTTGCCGTCGGACTGCATGATGAACGGATCGTCACCGGCCAGCGCCGCCGGCCCCGTGGCACCCTCCGGCGGCTGGTACGACGGCGGTTTCGTCACCTCGAAGTCGGGCACGTCACGGCCGGTCCACCGGCCGGCGTCGGCGTCCCACCACACGTACCGCTTCCGCTCGCTCCACGGGCGGCCCTGCGGGTCGGCGGAGGCCCGGTTGTAGAGCAGCCGCCGGTTCGCCGGCCACGCCCAACCCCACTCGGCGGCCACCCAGTCCTGCTCGTGTCCGGGCCGACGCCGGGCCGCCTGGTTCACGCCGTCGGCGTACACACCGGTGTAGATCCAGCAGCCGATCGCGGTCGTGCCGTCGTCGCGGGCCTGCGTGAACGTCGACAACGGACGGCCGCTGACCGTGTCGTATCCGTTGATCTCCCGCAGCACCGCCTCGGCGTCCGGCTCGGCGAGCCGGCCGTGCGTGGGATAGTCCCAGGTCAGGTCCAGCAGGGCGCGGTCGCGCGGCAGGGTCGAGCCGGCCAGCTTCGCCCGGATCCGGCGCCCCAGGTGGTAGAAGAACCACAGCTCGGAGCGGGCGTCACCGGGCGGGTCGACGGCCTTCTCCCGCCACTGCAGCAGCCGCTGGGTCTGGGTGAACGTGCCCTCCTTCTCCACATGGGAGGCGGCCGGCAGGAAGAACACCTCGGTAGCGCACTGCTCCGGCACGAGCTCACCGGTGGCGACCTCGGGACCACGCTGCCAGAACGTCGCGCTCTCGATCATGAACAGGTCGCGGACGACCAGCCAGTCGAGGTTGGCCATGCCCAACCGCTGGGCGCGGCCGTGTGCCGAGCCGACCGCCGGATTCTGGCCGAGCAGGAAGTACCCCTTGACCTTGCCGTCGATCATGTTGAGCACCTGCTGATAGGTGCCGTGATCACCGGTCAACCGGGGTAGCCGGTCGTAGCAGAAGTCGTTCTCCGGCGTCGCCGCGTCCCCCCAGTAAGCCTTGAGCAGGCTGGCTGCGTAGGCCCGGGCACCGCCCCAGAAACCCTTCTGACCCGGATGCCGGATGCTGTCCGTCCAGGCGTCGAAATCGGGATGCCGGGCGTGGTGCGGCATCGGCAGGTACCCGGGCAGCAGATTGAACAGGGTCGGAATGTCGGTGGAGCCCTGGATGCTGGCGTGCCCGCGCAGCGCCATCACCCCGCCACCGGGCCGACCCACGTTGCCCAGCAGCAGTTGGATGATCGCCCCGGTGCGGATGTACTGCACCCCGACCGTGTGCTGCGTCCAGCCGACCGAGTAGATCAGGCAGCCGGTGCGCTCCCGCCCGGAGTTCTCCGTCCAGGCGCGGGCCAGCTCCAGGAACTTCTCCCGGGGTACGCCGCAGACCCGTTCCACCATCTCCGGCGTGTAGCGGGCGAAGTGCCGCTTGAGGATCTGGTACACGCAGCGCGGATGTTGCAGCGTCTCGTCCCGCCGCACCTGCCGGGACACCGGAGCCCCGTGCGACTCGTGGCGCAGGCCCGCCGCGGTCTCCCGCTCCCGCGCAGTGTGCCCGCTACCGGAGTCCCGCTCGTGGCCCGCGTACTGCCAGCTGTCCTGCACGTAGCTGGCGGTCGCCGGGTCGAAGCCGGAGAAGAGCCCGTCGGCGTCCTCGGCATCCACGAAGTCGTCACTGACGATCGTCGCGGCGTTGGTGTACGCCAGCACGTACTCCCGGAAATCCAGCTCGTTGCTGAGGATGTGGTTCACCACCGCGCCCAGCAGCGCGATGTCGGTGCCCGCCCGGATGGGCAGGTACGCGTCGGCGACCGCGCTGGTGCGGGTGAACCGCGGGTCGACGTGGAAGACCTTGGCCCCGCGCCGTTGCGCCTCCATCACCCACTGGAAGCCCACCGGATGGGCCTCGGCCATGTTCGAGCCCTGGATGACGATGACGTCGGCGTTCGCCACGTCCTGCTGAAAGTCCGTCGCGCCACCGCGACCGAAGCTGGCCCCCAGACCGGGGACGGTGGCGGAGTGTCAAATACGGGCCTGGTTCTCGATCTGAAGCGCCCCCATCGCGGTGAACAGCTTCTTGATGAGGTAGTTCTCCTCGTTGTCCAGGGTTGCCCCGCCCAGACTGGCGATCCCCAGCGTTCGGTTCAGCGGCCGGCCCTCGGCGTCGACGTCCTCCCACGTCTCGGCCCGGGCCGCGAGCACCCGGTCGGCGATCATGTCGAGTGCCGTGTCGAGGTCCAGGTCCTCCCACTCGGTGCCGTACGGCCGCCGGTAGCGCACCGTGGTCTGGCGCAGCGGGCTGGTGACCAGGCTCCGGCTGGCGGCGCCCTTCGGGCAGAGCCGGCCCCGGGAGATGGGGCTGTCCGGGTCACCCTCGATCTGCGTTACCTGGTCGTCGGTGACGAAGACCCGCTGCCCGCAGCCGACGGCACAGTACGGGCAGACGGAACGGGCGACCCGGTCGGCGCCCTGCGTGCGGGCGGTCAACTCGGCGCTGCGGGTCGAGCACGCCGCAGCCCCCCGGCCCAGCGGGTCGGCGCCGGTGAGCTGCCGGTAGACCGGCCAGCCCAGCAACCTGTCCCGCAGTCCCACGGTCGACACCTCCGGTGTTGACCTTAGGACAGCGCGGCCGGATGGGCGACCCACCTGCCGGAACCAGATCACGACGTCGCCCCCGGCCCATAATCGGGCCGGGGGCGACGAAGGTGCCGGTGTGCAGGTCGCCTCTCGGCGAGTGGCGCGACGCGGCTCCAGCCGGACGGTATTCCGCGAAGGCAATTTAGGTGAGGCCCGGGGACACTGGACACACCGACACCCGAGTCAACAGGTTACCCGCTCTCCTTCTTCCTACCCCTGTCGTGACCCCCGCCACACTCCATTGCCCGCTGCTGATCGTCTGCGAAAGTCCGCCCCGTTACCCCCACACTCCTCGTTGATCATGAGGTTAGCGGCAGATCTGGAGATCAAAAACGCCGCTAACCTCATGATCAACGAGGAGTGTGCGGGGTGGGGGGCGTGAGGGGTGGGGCGTGAGGGGCCGGGTTGGGCCGGGTTGGGGTTACCCTGACAGGATGCAGGCGGTCTCCCCGACCACGACCGGCGTGGCACACCTGGCCCGGCCCGGTCGTCCCGCCGTGGTAGCCCGGACCCTCACCGAACTGCGCGGGCCCACCCGAGGGGTGGTGGAACTGCCGGTACGACTGATGTGGTGCGCCGACCGCGCGTTCGACCTTGCCGACCCCGACCAGCTGCTCTGGCTGTACGAGAACGTGCTGCGGGAGACCACGAGCGTCGACGACCTGCGCCGGCTGGTCAACGGGCGGACGCTGCGCCGGGTGTGGCAGCTGCTCAACCTGCCCCAGGGCGTACGGCTGGCCTGGGAAAGCCGACACCAGGGCCTTCGGTCGGCGTGACCGGCCCAGCTCCCGACGCACACCCACACGAGTTCTACCGCGAGGTCGCGCGGGTCGCGTTGACCGTCGCCGGGCCGCACCGCTTCGTTCTCGGTGGCGGGGTGGCCTGGGCCGCGCACGGACTGGTCACCCG
This sequence comes from Verrucosispora sp. WMMD573, assembly GCF_027497175.1. Taxonomy (NCBI): domain Bacteria; kingdom Bacillati; phylum Actinomycetota; class Actinomycetes; order Micromonosporales; family Micromonosporaceae; genus Micromonospora; species Verrucosispora sp. WMMD573. The sequence continues at coordinate 4,748,173 of NZ_CP114901.1, forward strand.
CCCCACCGAGGACGTGGACCTCTTCGCCGATGTGGAGGGCGCCGCCGCCGCGGCAGCGGCCGACGTCCGGGCCGCGCTGGAACGCGCCGGGTTCGAGGTGGCCAACGCCGATCCGGACAGCGATCTCGGTGACCTGTTCGACGGCTTCGACCGGGATCTGCGGGACTTCGTCGTCGCCCGGGACGACCGGCGCATCCGCCTCAGCCTGGCCCGCCTCGACCGACACCGCAGCCCGGTGGTGATGGACCTCGGTCCGGTCATGGACGTGCGGGACCTCATCGCCAACAAGACCGCCGCCCTGGTCAACCGCCGCGAGGTACGCGACTACATCGACGTGGCCTCCGCCCTGGAACACCGGTCCGTGGCGGAGCTGCTGGACCTCGCCCGTCAGCTCGATCCCGCCCTCGAAGACGACGACGTACGGGCGGCCGGTCGCTACCTCGACCGGATCCCGGACGCCCGGTTCACCCGCTACGGACTCGGTCCCGCCGACGTCGCTCAGGTCCGGCGGCACCTGGCGGCCTGGCCCCGCTGACCCGACCCCGCCGAGCCGCACCGAGCCGGCGGGGGCACCAGATCGACGGGGACATCACTTGGTGAAGCGGCCACCGGTGACACCCAGGATCTCACCGGTGATGAAGCTCGACTCCTGCGAGGCGAAGAAGACGTACGCGGGTGCCAGCTCCGCGGGCTGACCAGGCCGACCGACCGGGGTGTCGGTGCCGAACTGCTCGACCTTTCCCTCGGGCATGGTCGCCGGGATCAGCGGCGTCCAGATCGGACCCGGCGCTACCGCGTTGACCCGGATGCCCCGGTCGACCAGGTCGGCGGCGAGAGCCTTGGTGAAGTTCGCGATCCCCGCCTTGGTGGTGGCGTAGTCGAGCAACTGCGGCGACGGGTCGAACGCCTGGATCGAGGACGTGTTGATGATCGCCGAGCCCTCGCCCAGATGTGGCAGCGCCGCCTTGCACAGCCAGAACATCGCGTACAGATTGGTCTTGAACACCCGGTCGAACTGCTCGGTGCTGATCCCGGCGATGCCCTTGTCCTGCGCCATCTGGTACGCCGCGTTGTTCACCAGGATGTCGATGCCGCCCAGGTCACGCACCGCCCGCTCGATCAACGCCGCGCAGTTGCGCTCGTCGGCGATGTCACCCCGGATCGCGACCCCCTTGCGACCGGCGGCCTCGATGAGCCGTACGGTCTCCCGGGCGTCCGCGTCCTCCTCCTCACCGAGGTAGGAGATCAGCACGTCGGCGCCCTCCCGGGCGTACGCGATGGCGATCGCCCGGCCGATCCCCGAGTCGCCGCCGGTGATCAACGCCTTCTTGCCGTCGAGCTTGCCGGTGCCCCGATAGGAGTCCTCTCCGTGATCCGGCTTCGGCGTCATCTCGCCGGTACGTCCGGGCGGGCTCTGTTGCTGGTTCGGCTGACCTGACTGCTGGCCGTACTGCTCGGTCGGGTCCTGCGGGGTGTACTGCGTCTCGCTCACGGAGGTCTCCTCGCCCGGGGTCGTGGGGTCGCGCTCCTGCAAGCCCCTACCCGGGCGAAGTTGTCGGAAACGCCCGGCCGCGGTGGCGGGTCTTCTTCGCAGAGGTGTAAGAGGTCACCACGCGTAGGGCATCCTAGGATCCTGGATGGCTGACTAACAGCGGGGCAGTCTTGGTGTCAGTCGGACAGCCGTGCGGCGACGCGGCGTCTCGGGGCGGGCAGGCGATCCGCCAGCGCCAACGCGGCCCGGACCGGCATGCGGCCGACCAACTCGTCGAACTCGGCCCGGCCCAGGCAGAACCGGGTGAACGCACGCCAGCCCGGCGGCGTGGCGAGCAGTCTGTGGCAGAGCGCCGGTCGCTGGGAGAAGACGTCGAGCAGCCGATGCCCGGCCCGCATGCCCGGGACGAGACGCTCGGTCACCGACCGTTCGTAGCCGGCGAGGTCGCCACCGGCCACCGCCGTCCCGGCCAGCTCGCCGGAACGCAGCGCATAGCTGATCCCCTCCCTGGTCCAGGGCTCCAGCAGGCCGGCGGCGTCGCCGACCACCAGCACCCGCCCCCGCCGCAGCGGCGAGTCGTCGGCCCGACAGCGAGTCAGGTGACCCGAGTCGTGGATCGGCGAGACGTGGGCCAACCCGAGACGATCGACGAACCGCCGTAGGTAATCCCTGGTCCGCTCCCCCTCACCCCGGCCGGCGATCACCCCGACGGTGAGCCGGTCTCCCTTCGGGAACACCCAGGCGTACGAGCCGGGCAGCGGACCCCAGTCGAGCAGCACCCGGCTGCGCCACCGGGCCTGCTCGGACGGCGACACCGGCAGCTCCAGCTCCAGCCCCAGATCCACCTGGCGGTGACGCACCCCCACGTGCCGGCCGCTGACCCCGGACGAGCCGTCCGCACCGATGACCGTGCGGGCCAGCAGCTGCTCGCCGTCGGCCAGCCGCAGGCGTACGACATCGGGGTCCTGCTCCACCGACCGGACCTTGGCCCGCTCGCGGACCTCGGCCCCGGCGGCCACCGCGACAGCGCGGAGCCGGTCGTCGAACTCCTCCCGGCGCACCATGTTCACCAGCGGCCCGGCGCCATGCCGGCGGGTGAACCCGCCTCGCCCGTCGAGGGTGAAGGTGACCCGGTCCACCGTGTCGTGGGCAGGTACCTCGATCCGCCCCGCCAGCGCGGCCAGCGAGGTACCGATCAGACCACCGCCGCAGGTCTTGTAGCGCGGATGCACAGCGCGCTCGACGACCAGCGTGCGTACCCCTCGGCGGGCGGCGGCGGCTGCGGCGGCCAGGCCGGCGGGGCCGCCACCGATCACCACGAGTTCCCAGACGCTCACTGGTGCAGGGTAGATCAGCCACGGCCCGGACGGCGGCAACGGTCGGCACGGCTGGGGCTGCCGACCCGGGCATCTTCTCCGGCGCGCCGGGTAACCGCCGGCCGCAGACCGCCTGCCGCAGGCGGACGGAGGCGCAAGGAGGACACCATGCAAGAGGTGCGGCTGTCGGACGTCGAGGCGCGGGTGTACGACGCGGTGGCGGCCCTGGAGGCGCGCGGCCAGGTACCGTACCCGGACATGATCGCCCAGGAGTGCGGGCTGACCGAGGAGCAACTACAGACCCCGCTGCACCTGCTTACCGAGAAGAACCTGCTGCACCGGGAGGACTCGCCGATGGCCGGGCTCGACTTCGGTCCCCGCTTCTGCGCACAGCAGCTGGCATGACGGGCGGTCGCGCACCCCACCGGGCCGCGCAGCGCCGGACGGCCGGTTGACCCCGGCGGCGCCGAGCGGCTCGGCGGGGTCCGGGACCGCGTCGTACGAGCGGCGACGCTGGCAGGCCCTCGGCGTCGGGCTGGTCGCGGCGTTCATGACGCTACTCGACATCAGCATCGTCAACGTCGCCCTGCCGTCCCTGGAGCGTTCCCTGCGGGCCGATCCGAGTGACCTGCAATGGGTGCTGTCCGGGTACGCGCTGAGTTTCGGGCTGGTCCTGGTGCCGGCGGGACGCTTCGGTGACGTGCGCGGGCGACGCAACGCGTTCGTCTTCGGCATCGCCCTGTTCACGCTGACCAGCGCGCTGGCCGGGCTGGCCCAGTCCCCCGGCTGGCTGATCGCCGCCCGGCTGCTCCAGGGCGCCGCCGCCGGGGTGGTGAACCCGCAGGTGACCGGCCTGATCCAGCAGCTGTTCGCCGCGCCCGAGCGGGGCCGACCCTTCGGCTGGCTCGGCGCCACCATCGGCATCTCCACCGCGGTCGGTCCGCTGCTCGGCGGCCTGCTGATCGCCGCTGGCGGCCCGGAACACGGCTGGCGGTGGGTCTTCTTCGTCAACGTGCCGGTGGGGATCGTCGCGGTGCTGCTCGGCTGGCGGTTGCTGCCCGGCCGGGTCACCCCACGCGGTGCGCAACGCCGGTTCGACCCGGTCGGCGTGCTGCTGCTCGGCGTCGGCGTGACCCTCGTGCTGCTGCCGCTGGTGCAGCGCGAGCAGTGGCCCGGCGCGACGAAGTGGTTGCTGCTGCCCGCCGGGCTGGCCATCCTCGTCGGCTTCGTCGCCTGGGAGCGCCGCTACGCCCGGCACGGCCCGCCGCTGTTCGACGTCCGCCTGTTCGGGCACCGGTCGTACGCCCTCGGCTCGACGATCGCGCTGCTCTACTTCGGCGGGTTCACCGCGATCTTCTTCATCTTCACCCTGTACCTGCAGAACGGGCGGGGCTACAGCGCCCTGGTAGCCGGCGCGGCGATCACCCCGTTCGCGCTCGGTTCGGCCGTCGCGTCCGCCGTCGGTGGACGGCTGGTCAACCGCTACGGCCGCCCCCTGGTCGCCGTCGGGCTGGTCGGCGTGGTGACCGGTCTCGGTCTCGCCGCGCTGGCCATCGAGCTGGCACCACGCGCCCCCGTGCCCTGGGTGACCGCGCTGCCGTTGCTGGTCGCCGGCATCGGCAGCGGCCTGGTGATCGCACCCAACCAGACGCTGACCCTGACGGAGGTGCCGGTTCCGCAGGCCGGCAGCGGCGCCGGGATGTTGCAGACCGGCCAGCGGATCGGTTCGGCCGCCGGCATCGCGGTCGTCGGCGCGGTCTTCTTCTCCGCGCTGGCCGACGGCGCGGACGCTTGGTCGAGGGCGTTCGAACGGTCGCTGCTCACCTCGGCCGCGATCATCACGCTGGCCCTGGTGGCGGCCGCCGTCGACATCGCCGGCAACCACCGCCGAGCCCCGAGGGGGGCGACGTCCCGGAAGCGAGAAGCCTCCTCGTAGCCACTGACCCGGCTCCGCCGCAAGCCGGCGCCGGATCAGGGCGATCTCCCGCTCGTACGTCCGGCAGGTGCCGACGAGAACGACGGCGGAAACCCGGGCGAACACTGGTCGCCGGGGGCAGCGAAGCGGACGGCGGGGCCGGTAGACACAGCAACCATGACGAACACCCTCGACCGTCGTACCCTCCTACGGTTGGCTGGCACCTCTGCCAGCACTGCGGCGCTGGCCGGAGCCACCCTCACCGGCAGCGCCACGGCCCAGGCCGCCGCCGGCGCCTTCCGACACGGCGTCGCATCGGGCGACCCACTGCCCGACGGAGTCCTGTTGTGGACCCGACTGACCCCCACCGAGCAGGCCCAGCCGGGTTCCGGGATCGGTCCCGAGGCCGAGGTGACGTGGCAGGTGGCCACCGATCCGGACTTCACCTCCGTGCTGGCACACGGTGTCCAGCTGACCGGGCCGGAACGGGACCACACGGTACGGGTGCCGGTAGCGGGTCTGGCACCGGCCACCACCTACTGGTACCGCTTCGGGTATGCGGGTGGTTGGTCGCCGACCGGCCGGACGATGACCGCACCGCACCTCGACGCGGAGATCGACAGGCTGCGGCTGGGGGTCGTCTCCTGCTCCAACTGGGAAGCGGGCTACTTCGCGGCGTACCGGCATCTGGCCGAGCGTGGTGACCTGAACCTCGTGGTGCACCTGGGCGACTACCTGTACGAGTACGGCACCGGGCAGTTCGCCGCCGGCGCCACCGTCGTGCGGCCCGTGAGCCCGGCGCACGAGACGCTGTCGCTGGCCGACTACCGTGCCCGGCACGCCCTCTACAAGACGGATCCGGACCTTCAGGCGCTGCACGCCGCGCTGCCGTGGGTGATCACCTGGGACGATCACGAGGTGGCGAACGACCAGTGGGCCGGCGGCGCGGAGAACCACACGCCGGGGGTGGAGGGCGACTTTGCGGTGCGGCTGGCGGCGGCCCGACAGGCGTACCTGGAGTGGATGCCGGTACGGACCGGGGTGGACGGGTCGATCTACCGACGGCTGCGGTTCGGCCGGCTCGCGGAGTTGTCCATGTTGGACCTTCGGACCTACCGGTCACAGCAGAGTTCCGGCGTGGCGGTGGACGACCCGGCCCGCACCATCACCGGGCAGGCGCAGCTGAGCTGGCTCAAGAGCGGCCTGGCCGGCTCCAACGCCCGATGGAAGCTGGTCGGCAACCCGGTGATGATCGCCCGGCTGGATGTCGGTGCGCTGCCCGCGTGGCTGCTCGGCCCGCTGGGCACGCTGCTCGGCGTGCCGCAGAACGGGGCGGTGCTCAACACCGACCAGTGGGACGGCTACAACGCCGACCGCAACGAGCTGGTCAATCACCTGCGGGCCACCGGCACCCGGGACGTGGTGTTCCTGACCGGCGACATCCACACGTCGTGGGCCAACGAGGTGACCACCCGCAGCACCGGGCGGGCCAACCCGGCCGCCGCCGAGTTCGTGGTGCCGTCGGTCACCAGTGACAACGTCAACGACTTCCTGGGCCTGCCCGCCGGCAACGCACTCAGTGGTCTCGGCACGACGCTTATCCGTTCGACGAATCCGCACGTGCGCTGGGCGGAGCTGGACGGACACGGCTACGGGGTGCTTGAGGTGACCCGGCAGCACTGCCGGATGGACTGGTACCACCTGTCCGATCGGACCCGGCGGGCGAGCGCCACCCGTTGGGTCGCCGGCTGGTCGGTCGGCGTCGGCTCGTCGACGCTGCGCCGGGAGACCGCACCCCTGGCCTGACCGCCCACCCCGCCCCGGGTCACGCGCTGTGCGGCGGGCCACCGATTCCGGCCGAGTGGCCGCGAACCAGCGGGGCTTGCCGCAACCGGAGACGCGCGACCGGCCGGCCCAGGCGCGGGCCGGCCGGTCGCCACTGGAGTCACCAGAGCTGGGAGACGATGTCCGCCGCCTGCTCCTCCCACTGCGCGTAGTGGAACGGGTAGGCCGACACCTGCACCGTCTGCGCGGCGGTGGTCAGCGGCAGGTCCCGCCAGCCGCCGACATTCTTCAGGGCCTCGAAGAAGACGGTCGAGGAGTACTCGGGATCCCGGATCTGCTCCACGCTGCCCCAACCGGTGGACGGACGCTGCTGGAACAGGCCCTGCGAGTCGTGGTCGTTCCACGCGCCCAGGTGTCCGAGGTTGTAGAGCTTCGACTCCTGCAACGCGGTGGCGATGCCGATCACGGCGCCGCGCTCACCCACACCGGTGCGCTTGGCCACCTCGATGATGGTCTTGGCATTGTCGCGCTGGGCGTCGTCGAGCGGCACGCGCGACTGGGCGCCCTGCACGCCGTGCGGGATCAGTTCGTCCCGGGTCGGCTTCCCGGCGTCCGGCTTGTCGGTGCGGCCGGCGGTGGTCAGCCCGGATTCCACGGTCACGCCGGTGCTGGTGCGACCGGTCGCCCGGTCGATCGCCGCGACCGCGCCGGCATGCGGCCCGGCGGTGATCGGTGCGGCCACGGCCGTTGGGCCGAAGGCGAGTCCGGCGAGGGCGGTCACGCCCACCACGCTGAGCGCGGTCTTCCGGTTCGGGATCGTCGCGATGGCCGGGAGCCATCGAGTGAAGTCCGGCTTCACGATGGTTGCCCTTTCGATCGGGTACGAGCCGCTCGGGTGCGAGCCGCTCTCGGGGGACAGGCCGAGCTGGTCGAGGTTTGCCAGCTGGCGCTATGGGGGACACAACCCGGTTGACAAGTCCGCCATTCCGGAAATTTGCTGGTGGCGGTTGGCTGCGACCCAGGTCACGGCGCAGACCGAGCCGGTGGGCACGAAACGGACGGTGCGCGTCACACCTCGTACGGGTCGCCGAACCGCACCAGGACGTGCCAGAGCTGCTTGAGCTGCTGCAAGGTGTCCGTGGTCGGTCCGTGGTCGGCCCACCGGCCCGGGTCACTGACCACCGACGCCGCGGCCCGCCCGATCAGCGCGGCGTGCAGCGGCTCACCCGTCCCACCGAACGCGGCGTGCACCCGGGCCGCCAACAACGGGATCGCCGGCCCACGAAACTCGGCGTCCACCCGGTTCACCGGGAGTGCGAAGCCGGCGTGCCAGCGGATCGGAAAGTCGTACCGGCGGGCGGCGGCGATCAGCTTCGCCGCGGTCTCGGTGCCCTGGAACGAGGGATCGACGACCAGTTCCAGGACGTCGCGGTCCAGTCGGATTTCGCCGTGCACCTGCGCCTCGACGTAGTCGTCGAGGGCCCGGCCGGCGGCCCGGGGCTGCGCCGCCAGCGCCTCGCGACGGCGCAACAGTTCACCGGTGAGGGTCACCAGGTCCGTACCGGGCCGGCCCAGGCACACGCCGGTGTCGGTGGTGGCGGTGATCAGTGCGGCCAGCACCGGCTCGACCACGTCGACGGTGCCGACGTCGCGCGGTCCGAGGTGGCTGTCGCCGAAGCAGAAGGTGGTCCGGGTCAGCACCTCGGGACGCAGCCGCAGGTGACAGGAGCCGAACCGGGGACAGGCGCCGTCGGGATGGTCGAGCAGGTTGAGGCCGCCGTACTTCGGCCGCTCCGCCGGGTCGACGCCCGGTCGCTGGTAGGCGCCGCCGAACAGGCGCTCCTCCCAGCGGTCGCGATCCCCACCGGGGTACGCGGTGAGGCCGCCATTGGAGATCCGCGTCTCGAACTGGCTGCGGTAGACCCCGTCGACGGCAAGCGCCTCGGCGACCGTGCGGCCGTCGGCGCGCAGCCGGTCCGGGTGGAAGTTGAGGGTGATCCGTCCCTGCCGGCCGATCGCCGCGACGAGCCGCTCCGGTTCGTGGCGTACCCCGACGGCGGCGAGTGCCCGCCCGATGACCGCCAGCGCGGCGGGACGGTCGCGCAGTGCCACCGCGCGCACGTGGCGCAGGGCCGCGCGTTGTGCGGCGGTCAGGGTCGGATCGACGGGCATGCCGGCAGTCTCGCCGGGACCGGCTCCTGGCCGCATCCCGGTTTCGCGGGCGGCGGCGAAGAGGTGCCCGGCTCAATGGCGGCTGGCCAGCCACTGTGGCAACTGTGGAGCCTCGGCCCCGATGCTGGTGCTGTCGCCGTGCCCGGTGTGCACGATCGTGTCCGGCGCAAGGGTGAGCAGCCGGTCGCGGATCGAGTCGACGATGGTGCCGAAGTCGCTGTACGAGCGGCCGGTGGCGCCCGGCCCGCCGGCGAACAGCGTGTCGCCGGTGAAGACGACGCCCAGTCCGGGGGCGTGCAGGCAGCATGCGCCGGGACTGTGCCCGGGGGTGTGCAGCACGGTCAGCGTGGTGCCGCCCACCGTGATGGCCTGGCCGTCGTCGAGGGTGCCGCCCGGTGGCTCGTCGGGATGCACCATGTCCCAGAGCACCCGGTCGGCGGGGTGCAGCAGCACCGGGGCGCCGGTGGCCCGGGACAGCCGCGGGGCGACCCGGACGTGGTCGTCGTGGGCGTGCGTGGCAACGATCGCGGTGACCCGCCGCCCGGCCACCACCTCGAGGATGGCGTCGACGTCGTGCGGGGCGTCGATCACGACGCACTCGGCGTCGTCGCCGATCACCCAGACGTTGTTGTCCACGTCGAAGGTCTGGCCGTCGAGGGAGAAGGTGCCGGAGGTGACCGCGTGGTCGATCCGGGCGGCCATCAGAAGACCACCACCGAGCGGAGCACGTCGCCCCGGTGCATCCGGTCGAACGCCTCCTCCACCCCGTCCAGGCCGATCTCCTCGGTGACGAAGGCGTCCAGGTCGAGGCGGCCCTGCCGGTACAGCTCGGTGAGCATCGGAAAGTCCCGGCTGGGCAGGCAGTCGCCGTACCAGCTGGACTTGAGGGCGCCACCCCGGCCGAAGACGTCCAACAGGGGCAGTTCGACGCGCATCTCGGGTGTGGGCACGCCGACCAGCACGACGGTGCCGGCCAGGTCGCGGGCGTAGAATGCCTGCTTCCAGGTCTCCGGCCGACCGACCGCGTCGATCACCACGTCGGCACCGAAGCCGCCGGTGGCGGCCTGGATCTCCGCCACCGGGTCGGCCTCGGAGGCGTTGACGGTGTGGGTGGCACCGAACCGGCGGGCCCAGTCGAGCTTGCGGGAGTCGGTGTCCACCGCGATGATCGTGGTCGCGCCGGCCAGGGCCGCGCCGGCCACCGCCGCGTCGCCGACGCCACCGCAGCCGATCACCGCCACCGAGTCACCCCGGGTCACCCCGCCGGTGTTCATCGCCGCGCCGAGGCCAGCCATCACCCCGCAGCCGAGCAGTCCGACGGCGGCCGGCCGGGCCGCCGGGTCCACCTTCGTGCACTGGCCGGCGTGGACCAGGGTCTTCTCGGCGAAGGCGCCGATGCCCAGCGCCGGGGCGAGTTCGGTGCCGTCGGTCAGGGTCATCTTCCGGGCGGCGTTGTGGGTGGCGAAGCAGTACCACGGACGGCCGCGCCGGCAGGCCCGGCACACGCCGCAGACGGCCCGCCAGTTGAGCACCACGAAGTCGCCGGCTGCCACCGCGTCCACGCCCTCGCCGACCTGCTCGACGATGCCGGCGGCCTCGTGGCCGAGCAGGAACGGGTAGTCGTCGTTGATGCCGCCCTCGCGGTAGTGCAGGTCGGTGTGGCAGACGCCGCACGACTGCACCCGGACCACCGCCTCGCCCGGCCCAGGATCGGGCACCACGATCTCGGTGACCTCGACGGGCGCGCCCTTGCTGCGGGAGATAACTCCCCGTACCTGCTGGCTCACGCTCTCCTCCTACTCGCACCGGCCCCACGGCTGCACCGTCGCCGCGCGGCGGCGGCAGCCGTCGTTCGCCTCCGGAGGCGAACCTACCGCCGCGACGCCGGATCGGCACCGCGTCACCGCCGCTGCCCGCCGCGGCGGGCAGCGGACTTCGGCTGGCGCGGACGTGGCGATCCGACCCGGCACGGCCAGCACCGCGCCTATGGTGTGGCTGAGCACGCCGCCAGGAGGGTCCGTGATCACCAGTCGCCCTTCCCGCCCGTGGCGTCGCCCGATGCGGCCCCGCCGTCGCGACGAGCCGCACCGGGCGGCGACCCCACTGGAACTCTTCTTCGACCTGTCCTTCGTGGTCGCCGTCACCCAGGCCGCCGGGGAGCTGCACGACGCGCTGGTGGCGGGCCAGCTCTGGCACGCCGTCGTCAGCTATTCGATGGTGTTCTTCGGGATCTGGTGGGCCTGGATGAACGTGACCTGGTTCGCCTCGGCGTACGACACCGACGACGACCTGTACCGACTCACCACGCTGGTGCAGGTCGCCGGCGCGCTGATCCTGGCCGCCGGCGTGCCGCAGGCTTTCGAGAGCGCCGACTACGCGACGGTGACCCTCGGCTACGTGGTGATGCGGTTGGCCACCGTCGGCAACTGGCTGCGGGCCGCCGCCAACGACCCGGCGCATCGGCGCACCGCCCTGGTGGCTCTACTTCGACCGGCCGATCCAGGTGCCGTCGTCCCTGCAGGGGGCGCTGGCCTGGGGGTACGGGCACTTCGGCGTGTTCGCCGGACTCGGCGCGGTCGGCGCGGGACTGGCGGTCGCGGTGGAGCACCGGCACCGCCCCGCCGAGGTCGACGGTCTGGTCGCCGGCTACGCGGTGGCGGTGCCGGTGGCGGTCGTGCTGCTGGTGCTGTGGGGGCTGCGCATGCTGCCGGCCGGGAACCGGGCGAGGCCGGCGGCGGTGCCGGCGGCCTCGGTGGCGGTCCTGCTCACTCCGCTGACACCGGTGCCGGTGTACCTCGTGGCGGTGGTGCTGGTCGGGCTGGCGGCGACCCTGCGGTGGCCGGCGACCGGGAGGATCGCGGCTGCGCACCGACGGTGACCGGAACCTACGCGTCGACGGGGCTCGGTGACGACACGCCGGCCCGGTCGAACCGGACGTTGGGGTCGGTCAGCCGCCCGTACCGCATGGGCAGCAGGTCACGCAGGTAGTTCTGGTGCAGCCGCCACGGCGCCCGGGTGCCCTGGTGGGGCAGCCTGCCGACGCCGCGCCGCACGTAACCGGAGGTGAGGCCGATCAACGGCGTACGCGGGCCTGGTGGCGGGGCGAGCGGGGTGACGATCTGGGTTCCGGTGCGGTCCAGGTGGCGCAGCAGCCGGCACACGTAGCCGGCCACCAGGTCGGCCTTGAGCGTCCAGGAGGCGTTGGTGTAGCCGATGGTCATGGCGAAGTTCGGCACCCCGGAGAGCATCATGCCCTGATACGCGACGGTCTCCGGCAGGTCCACCTTCGCCCCGTCCACCCGCAGGGTCATCCCGCCGAGGGCGAGCAGGTCCAGCCCGGTGGCGGTGACCACCACGTCGGCGGGCAGTTCCCGACCCGAGGTGAGCCGGACGCCCCGGGCGGTGAAGGTGTCCACGGTATCGGTGACCACCTCGGCCCGCCCGTCCGAAAGGACAGTGAACAGGTCACCGTCGGGAACCACGCACAGCCGCTGGTCCCACGGGTCGTAGCGGGGGGTGAAGTGACGTCTGACGTCGAAGTCGGCGGGCAGCCGACGGGCAGCCGCGCGATGCAGCAACCCGCGTACCAGCCCGGGGGCGCGCCGGCTGAGCTGGTAGTTGGCCGTGGCGAGCAGGATGTTCTTCCAGCGCACGGTCCGATGTGCCAGGCGCGCCGGCAGCAACCGTCGCACGGCGTCGGCAACGCGGTCGTGGGAGGACAGCGGCAGCAGGTACGTGGGTGAGCGTTGCAGCATGGTCACCCGGGCCGCCTGCCGGGCCAATGCCGGCACCAGCGTCACGGCGGTGGCGCCGCTGCCGATCACCACCACCCGCCGGCCGGTGAGGTCGAGGTCGGCGGGCCAGTGCTGCGGATGCACGATCCGACCGGTGAACCGTTCCTCGCCGGTGAAGTGTGGGGCGTGGCCGGCCTCGTACCGGTAGTAGCCGGTGCAGGCGTACAGGAAGGAGCAGGTGAGTACGACGGTCTCGGTGGTGTCCTCGCGGCGTACGTACACCGTCCAGCGGGCCTGGTGGCTGTCCCATTCGGCCCGCTGGACGCGCTGCCGGAACCGGATGTGTCGGGTGACGTCGTGCTCGTCGGCGGTACGGCGCAGGTAGTCGCGGATGGTGTCGCCGTCGGCAAGGCTCTTCGGTGCGGTCCACGGCGCGAACGAGTAGCCGAGGGTGAACATGTCCGAGTCCGAACGCACCCCGGGGTAGCGGAACAGGTCCCAGGTGCCGCCGATCGCGTCACGCGCCTCGACCAGCGCGTAGGTCCGCCCCGGGTGACGCCGCCGCAGGTGGCAGGCGGCTCCGATACCGGAGAGACCGGCACCGACGATGAGCACGTCGACATGCTCTGAGGTCATCTCGTCTCCCGCCCGCGCAGTGCTGATCAAGACCCTATCGCCTGCCGCAGGTGGGTTGGGAGTTCACGAGTCGAGCAGGGCCGCCGCGGCGTCGAGGAGCGCGATTTCGGTCGGGGTCTGGGTGGGGTTGGCCCGTCGGATGGCCAGCGCCTCGGCGACGAGCGGGGCGGCGTGGTCCCGCAGCGCGTACCGGTAGGCGCGCTGCATCTCGTCGGCCGCCGTGGCCATCGGCTGGTCCGGGTCGACGGCGACCTGGGCGAGGATCAGGGCGGTCATTGCCACGTCCAGCCCGGGTGGGCCGTGCCGGACATTGCGCCAGTCGAGCAGCACCGGGCCGCTCGGGTCGAGGATGACGTTGTCCGGGTGCAGGTCCAGATGCAGGATGCGCTCGCCGTCCGGGGTGCCGGGCAGCGGTGCGACGGCGTGCAGTCGACGGTGCAGTCCGGCGAGGACGGCGGCTCCCCGTTCCACCTCGATCGCGCCCGCCACCAGCGCCTGAAGCATCGTCGGTCCGGCCACCCGCTGCATGACCAGGTCCGCGCCGTCGGCGCGGTGCACCCGGGGCACCGGGAATCCGGCGGCGTGCAGGTGGGACATGAATCGGGCCTCGACGGTGACGTCGGTGCCGTCGCGGTAGCGGCGCAGCACCCGGGCGTCGTCGAGGGCGTACACGTCGGCGTCGCGGCCGGCGGCGAAGGGGGTCGTTCCCATGGGTGGCACGGTAACCGGCAGCGCCCAGGGCAGACGGACGGGACCACGTCCACCGAACGTAGCCTGCCTGTGACAGGCTGGGATGACAGCAGGTCACCGGAGGTGATGGTCACGATACGCACACACGACCTCGTGGCCGTGCCGGACATGTCGCCGCTCGACATCGACGTGACCGTCGGTTCGACGGTCGCCCTGGTCGCCCGGCCCCGGCCGGCCACCGCCGTGGCGCGGGTGATGGTCGGGCTGGCCGCGCCGGTCAGCGGCCGGATCCTGGTCGGCGGCCGCGACGTCACCAACCTGCCGCCGCTACGTCGTCGGATCGGGTACGTGCCGGCTGGCGGTGCCCTGCTGCCCCACCTCACCGTCGGGCGCAACGTCTCCTATGGTCAGCGCCGACGCCAGTGGGTGCGCGATGTCGCCGAGGGCTGGGCGGCCGTCCTGGTCGACCGGCTCGAACTCGCCGCGACGCTGGGTCTGCGCCCGCACCTGCTGTCCGAGGCGCAACGGTTCCGGGTCGCCCTCGCCCGCGCCATGGCCTGCCTGCCCGAGGTGCTGGTGGTCGACCTGCCGGCCCCGGTCGACGGGGTCTGCCTGCCGGAGCTGCTCCAGCGCACGACCCCACCGGACGCTCCGGGTGTGACGGTACTGCTCTGCTCGGCCGAGGAGGAGGTGCTGGCCGGTGTCACCGAACGGGTGCCGGTCGTCCACGAGGTCCCGCCCGGTCCGGTCCAGCCGGCGGTGCGGGCATGACCGGGACCGGGTTGCGTCGTCGTACGCTGCTGGGCGCCGCCGCGGCGGTCGCGGTGGCGGCGGGTTGTGGGCAGGGGCGCCGGTCGGTGCAGGTGGCGGTCGTCTGGGCCAACGACGAGTTGGACCGGTTCCGTGAGCTGGTCACCGGCTATCCGGCGACGGTGCAGGTGGTCGGCGTGGGCAACGACATCGACGCCTTCCTGACCGCGCGCCGCGCCGCCGGCACCTGTCCCGACGTGGCGATCCTGCCCCGCCCTGGGCTGGTGGTCGAGTACGCCCGGCGGGGCTGGCTCAGCGAGGTGACCCCGGCCGTGAGCTACACCGCTCCGGCCGGCATGACCGACCTGCTCACCGTCGGCGGGCATCGCTACGGCGTCTGGGTGAAGGCGGCGCACAAGTCGCTGTTCTGGCATTTCCCGTCGATGCTGGCCGAGGCGCCGCGAACCTGGGACGCGCTGGTGGCGTTGACTCGCCGGCTCGGCGCACGACACCGGGCGGACGCGGGTCCGGCCCCGCTGGCGGTCGGCGCGGCGGACGGCTGGGTGCTCACCGACTGGTTCGAGAACGTGCTCGCCGACGTCGCCGGCGTGGACCTCTACGAGGCGCTGGCCCGTGGTGAGGCGGACTGGCGGGGCCGACCCGTGGCGTCCGCGCTGGACCGGCTCGCCGAGCTGTGGAGTATCGACGGCGCATTCCCGGGCGGAGGCCGGCGAGCCCTGCTCACCCAGTTCGGCGAGTCGATCATCCAGGTGGTGCACCACCGCGAGGCGACAATGGTGTTCGAGGCCGACTTCGTCGATGCGGTCGTCGCCCAATTCCGCCGCGGCACTGAGCCGGTGGCCACCTTCCGCTTTCCGGGCGCCCGGATGGCCGACCAACCGCTGATCGTCGGCGGTGACGCGGCGGTGGCGTTCGCCGGCTCCGACGGCGGGCCGGAACTGGTGCACTGGCTCAGCGACGCGGCGGCCTTCCGGCCCTGGCTGGACGCCGGGGGTTACCTCTCCCCCAACCTCGCCGTGCCGGTGGACAGCTACCGCGACCCGTTGCGCCGACGCCTCGCCGACGAGCTGCGCGCCGCCGACACCGTGCAGTTCGACCTCTCCGACCAGTTGCCCGGCACCTTCACCGGCACCGACGGGGTCGGGATCTGGCGGATCATGCAGGACTTCTTCATGGACGTGACCGACGGGGTGCCGGCCCGGGAGGCGGTGCGCCGGGCCACCGGGCAGCTGGCAGAGGCGGCCCGGGCGACGGCGAGGGGCGGCAGGTGAGCCGCGGCCCGCTGCTGGGCGAGCTGGCCGTGCTCGACGATGTCGGGCCGCCCCGCCGCGGCCGGGCCTACCCGGCGGCCGGCGTCGGCTGGGCGCTGCTGGCACCGGCCGTGCTGCTGCTCGGCGGCCTGCTCGCCTGGCCGGTGCTGCGTACCATGCACGCCAGCGTCACCACCGACGGCCGCTGGGTGGGCGACGAACACTACCGGGCCGCCCTCGCCGCCCCCGGCACCGCCGCGGTCATCGGACGCACCCTGCTGTGGGCGCTGCTGGTACCGATGGTGGTCACCGTCCTGGGCTACCTGCTCGCCGCGGCCTCCCAACGTTCCCAGGAGGGTTGGCTGGTCCGGCTCATCCTGGTGGTGCCGACCGCGCTGCCGCTGGTGGTCACCGGCCTGACCTTCCGGCTGCTCTACGACCCCGACCCGGAGCGCGGGCTGGTCACCCTGCTGCTGGCCCGGGTGACCGGAGGCGACCCGGAGCAACTGCCGCAGCTGCTCGGACCGGAACTGGTCACCGTGGCGGTGATGTCGGCGTTCGTGTGGGCCTGGGTCGGGCTGGCGATGCTGGTGTTCCGGGCGGCTCTCGACGCGGTGCCGACCGGGCTCGTCGACGCGGTCCGGGCCTTCGGCGGCACCCGTCGCGACGTGCTCTGGGACGCGCAGTGGCGACCGCTGCTGCTGCGTACCGTCGCGGTGGTCTTCGCCCTGGTCGCCGTCGGCACCAGCCGCACCTTCGACCTGATCCTGGTGATGACGCCGGGATCGGTGCGCGACGAGGCGGCGGTGCTGTCGCTGCGGATCTGGCAGACCTCCGGTGCGACGACCACCGGCGAGGGCGCCGCCCTGGGCGTCGTCTGGCTGGTGGCGGTGACCGCCGGCATGCTGGTGGTGGCCCTGTTCGTCCGGCAGGCATGGCCACCGCCGCAGCAGCCGCCGGGCAGTGCCGCGACCGCGCGGCCACCGCGCCGGCTGGCCCGGCTGCTCGCCGCGGGTGCGGCGGTCGCCTGGCTGCTGCCGCTGGGGGTGTTGGCCGCCACGTCGTTGCAGAATCCGATACGGGCGGCCACCGGTGCCTGGTGGTCCGGCCCGCCGGTATTGGACTCCTACCGGGCTGTGCTCAGCGGCACGGAGCTGTGGCGCAGCCTCGGCTTCACGCTGGTGCTCGCCATCGTCGTCACCGCCGCGGTGCTGGGCGTCGCGCTGCTCGCCGCCTACCCCCTGGCCTGGCTGACCGGGCCGGCCGCCCAGGTCACCGGGCTGGTGCTGATGGCCGCGGTGGTGGTCCCGGTGCAGGTGATCGCCGGCCCGCTCAACGAGGTGCTCGGGCTGGTGCTGTCCTCCGGCACGGCCCGGGGGGTGGCCCTGGTGCACATCGCCCTGGGTGTTCCGTTCGCGGTGCTGGTGCTGCGCAACTCCTTCGCCGACCTGCCCGCCGACCAGATTCGTGCCGCCCGGCTCGGCGGGCGGCACTGGTGGGGCACATTGCGCCGGCTGGCCCGGCACAACCGCACCGCGCTGGTGGCGGTGGCGGTCCTGGAGTTCGTGCAGGTGTGGAACGACCTGGTGGTGGGTCTGCTGTTCAGCGGGCCGGACGCCGCTCCGCTCGGGTTGTTCCTCGCCGGGCAGACCCGGGGCTTCGCAACCGGCAGCGGCACCCTCGCCGCCGGTTGCGTGCTCGCCTCGATCCTGCCGGTGCTGGTGTTCGTGCTGGCCCGCCGGCAGGTGGTCGCCGGGTTGGTCGCCGGGGGCGTGCGGTGACCGGAACCCCACCACGGCAGGCCCACCGGCGGTCACGGCTGCTGAGTGTGCTGCTGGCCGCCGGCGGGGTGATCGGTGCCGGGGTCAGCGCCGTGCTCGGCAACATCACCAGCAACCTGATCTCCGATCTGTCGCTGACCGTCCTCGGCTCGGCGAGCCTGGGCCTGGCGGTGCTCGGGGTGGCCGCGTCCATCCTGGTGGAGTGGCGGCGGTGGCAACGCCAGCAGCTGCTGGCCGGCGCGGAGGCCGACGCCCCGACGGGCAGCAGCGCGCCGACGCTGCCGTGGCCGGCCGGGTACACCGGTCGGCAGGGTCAGGCGGAGGCGGTGGTGGCCATGCTCGCCCCAGAACACGCGGTGGCGGTGGTGGGCCGGCGCGCCGTCGGCACGTCCTGGTGCGCGATCCAGGCGGCGAACCTGAGCCGCGCGGACTTCCCCGACGGGCAGTACTACCTCGACGTGCGCCGGGGTGGACAGGCCCGCTCACCCCGGGAGGTGCTGGCCGCGCTGGCCCGGATCGTCGGCACCCGAGCGCCCCGGTCCGGTCGGCCCGACGACCTCGCCGACGCCGCCGACGAGCTGCGCGGCCAACTGGACGGCCGCAAGGTGCTGCTGGTGCTCGACAACGTGGACTCGGCGGCGCAGATCCGGCCGCTGCTGCCGCCGACCGCCCGGGCCTGCCGGCTGCTGCTGGCCGGCACCGGCCGGCTCGCCGCCGTCGACGGAGTGGTGGCGTACTGGCTGGCCGAGCCGGATGTCGACGACGCGGTGCAGATGTTCGCCGACGCCGGCGAGGCGACCGCGGTGGCCCGCCCGCACCGCCCCGATCCGCGCGCCGACCCGGCGGTACGGGCCATCGTCGAGCTGTGTGGACGACAGCCACGCGCGGTGACGGAGCTGGGACGGCGCAGCGCGCAGCACGGCTGGCGGCCCGCCGACGTGCTGCACGCGTTGCGACGCGCCGCCGACACTCCGCCGCACCAGCGGGTGGGCGTGTCTCCCGTGACGAGTCTGGTCACCACGCGCGACACGGCGTACCAGGCGCTCGGTGGCGAGGCTCGCCGGCTGTGGCGGCTGCTGTCGCTGAGTCGGGTACCGCTGGACCGGGCGACCATCGCCGCGCTCGCCGGTCGCCGACCGCACAAGGTCGCCGCCCTGCTGGACGAGCTGGCCGACGGCGCCTTCGTCGTCGGCGCGCCCGGCGACCGGTACGAGGTCCGTCCGCTGCTCGCCGGGTACGCCCGGATGCATCTGCGGGAGGCCGAACCGGTGCACCGGCGGGTCACCGGGCAGGCGCGGCTGACCCGGCATCTGGCCCGCCGGGCCGAGCAGCAGGTGGCCACCCTGGCGACCGGTGCGCTCGACCGCGACCAGCGGCTGCCCGACGACGATCCGTACGGCTGGTTCGACCTGCATCAGGAGTTGCTGCTGGCGGTGGTGAAGGTGCCGGCCGGCGCGGTGGAGACGCTGCCGCGCCGGGTGCGGGACTGGTGGTTCCGGTTGGCCGTGGCGCTGTGCGGGTGGCTCGCCCACACCGAACGGCTCGACGAGTGGGAGGACGCCTGCCGGACGGTGCTGGTCAATCCCACCGCCCACGACCGACCGGAGATCGCCGGTTGGGCCCACAACGAGCTGGGCGTGCTGCGTCGTCGCCGGCACGACCCGTACGGTGCGGTGGCCGCGCTCAGTCTGGCGGTGGCCGGGCAGAGCCGCCGGGGCACCGCCCAGGCGCGGATGAATCTCGGGCTGGCCCTGCTCGACCTCGGCCGTACCGACGAGGCGGTGGAGCATCTGGAGCTGTCGCGGCGCCACCGGGCCAGCGCCGACCGCGCCGGTCGAGCGCTCAGCGACCTCGGGCTGGGGACGGCGCGGCTGGCGCGGCACGAGTTTGAGACCGCGCACGACCTGCTGGTGCGGGCGGCGAACTCGTTCCGATCGCTCGGCGACGCACGCGGCTACGCGGCGGCGTTGACGAATCTGGTGCTGGTCCACTCGGCGATGGGTGAACACCTCGACGCGGCGCAGGCGTGGCGGGCCGCGCTGCGCGAACACGAGTCGCTCGGTGATCCGACCAACCGGGCGGTGGCGCTGCTCAACGCTGGGGTGGCGTTGCTGGGCGTGGCGCCGGGGCAGGCCCGGCAGGCGTACGAGCTGCTGGCCGAGAGCTGGCGGCTGCGCGAGGGTGGCCGCCCGGATGCCGGGCTGGGCCGGACGCTGTTGCACCTGGGCGACGCGGCGGCGGCGCTCGGCGACCACGAGGAGGCCCGGGGGCACTGGGCGGACGCGGCGGCGATCTGCGAGATGGCCGGGGACGATGATGGCCAGCAGGCGGCCGACGTCCGGCTGGGCGGTGAGCGCCCGGCCGAGCCTCGCCCGGGGTGACTGCGGCGGCGGCCGGCGGGGCGGGGGTCGGTCCGCCGCCGGCCGGCGCGGGGCGACCGTCCCGGGCCCGCCCGGTTCAGCGGGTCTGGCCCGGCGCGAGGTAGCGGTAGCCCGGCACGGTCTCGCCGAACCAGCCGTTGACGCTGGCCAGGCCACGCTCGTTGAGTTGCGCGTCGTGGATCGGCAGGACCTCCGCCGCACCGGCCCCGACCGCGAAATCGATCGCCTCGGTCAGTTTCAGCCAGGACGCCTGCGCCGGCACCAGCAGGGTGCGCACCGGCCGGTCCGGCGGGGCCAGCGAGTCGCCCGGGTGGTAGACCGCGTCGGCCACGAGGTAGCCGAGGTTCGGGCAGTCGGGCTGCCCCGCGTGGATGGTGGCGTGCCGTCCACCGACCGCGGTGACGTCCAGGCCGGCGGCGGTGAAGCGCTGCCCCGGGCGCACCCGGGTCACCGGCAGCGGCGCCAGGTCCGGCAGGGCGGCTCCCTCCGGCGCGAAGACCGGCACCCCGAGGCCGGCGAGCCGGAGCACGTCGATGTGATCGGTGTGCTCGTGACTGACCAGTACGGCGTCCGCGCCGACCAGTGCCCGCGGCTCGCTCCAGGTGCCCGGGTCGATGACGAGCACGACGTCGTCGTGTTCGAGCCGGACGCAGGAATGGGTGTACTTCGTGATCCGCATTCCGGGACGGTACGCCGCGGAACCTATCGCCGGATGCCCCCGCGCGGCGGCCGACGCGCCCAGGGTCAGGTCCGGGTCGGACGCCGCCGTCCCGCGCGACCGGCCGGCGGCCGCTCCGCCTCGACCACCTGACACAGGTCGGTGAGCGGGTCGACCGCCTGCGCCGCGCAGGCCACCCGGCGCAGCAGGTCACGCAGGGTGCCGGCCTGTTCCGGCGACAACTCCCGCAACAGGCGCGACTCGACCGCGCCGAGGGCCTCGCGGCGTTCCCGCGCGGCCGTCCGTCCGGACTCGGTGAGGGTGACCAGGCGGCTGCGCCGGTCTGCCGGATCGGGTCGGCGGACCACCAGCCCGGCCCGCTCCAGATCGTCGATCAGATACGTCAGCACGGTGCGGTCGATGCCCAGTTCCTCGGCGATGGCGCCCTGGTTGCGGGCCGGCTCCCGGTCGGCCGAGGTGAGTACCTGGTATCCGCGGGGCCCGCCGGGCAGGTCACCGACGGCATGCTCGGCGGCGCGGATGTAGGCACGAAAGACGACACCGAGCATCCAACCGAGGTCGTCGTTGATCGGGTCACTGGCCTGGGCGCCGCTCATCAACCCACGATAGCGTAGATCACATATTTTCTTGAGTAATGATGTTCTGTGCGACATAACATTCCCCCTGCCGGCGCGGTTTCGCGCCGCACGACCGGAAGGACGGCCGAGATGAGCGACTACGGGCACCCACTGACCTTCGGGTCGTTTCTCACGCCCGGCAACGCCGACCCGACCCGACCGGTCGGCCTGGCCATGCTCTCCGAGCAGGTCGGGCTCGACCTGGTGACGTTCCAGGACCATCCGTACCAGCCGGCCTTCCTGGACACCTGGACACTGCTCAGCTTCGTCGCGGCTCGCACCGAACGGGTACGCCTGTCGGCCAACGTCACCAACCTGCCGTTGCGCCCGCCCGCCGTGCTCGCCCGGAGCGTGGCCAGCCTCGACCTGCTCAGCGACGGCCGAATGGAGCTTGGCCTCGGCGCCGGCGCGTTCTGGGACGCCATCGAGGCGATGGGCGGCCGACGCCTCTCTCCGGGCCAGGGGGTACGCGCCCTGGAGGAGGCAATCGAGATCATCCGCCAGATCTGGGCTGTCGACGCCCCCGGCGGCGTCCGGGTCCCCGGCGAGTTTCACCGGGCGGTCGGCGCCAAACGCGGGCCGGCCCCCGCTCACGACGTGGGCATCTGGCTCGGCGCGTACAAGCCGCGCATGCTGGCGTTGACCGGCCGGCGGGCGGACGGCTGGCTGCCCTCACTGGCCTACCTGCAACCCGGCGAC
Source organism: Verrucosispora sp. WMMD573 (assembly GCF_027497175.1). Taxonomy (NCBI): domain Bacteria; kingdom Bacillati; phylum Actinomycetota; class Actinomycetes; order Micromonosporales; family Micromonosporaceae; genus Micromonospora; species Verrucosispora sp. WMMD573. The sequence continues at coordinate 4,770,091 of NZ_CP114901.1, forward strand.
CTGGCCCGGGGCAACGCCGTCATCGACGAGGCCGCCACCGACGCCGGCCGCTCCCCCGCCGACGTGCGCCGGCTGCTCAACGTCAACGGACGGTTCGCGGCCACCGGACGTGGCCCGCTTAACGGTCCGGCCGAGCAGTGGGCCGAGGAACTCGCCGACCTGGCCCTCACCGAGGGGATCAGCACGTTCATCCTGGCCAGCGATGATCCGGACGATCTGCGGCGGTTCGCCGCCGAGGTGGCACCGGCCACCCGGGAACTGGTCGCCACCGAACGGGCCGACCCGCCGACCGGTGCCCCGGCCGACCGAACCCGCACCGAGGCCGACCAGACCCGCGCCACTACCGACACCACCGGCGACACGCGCCGCGGCGCCACCTCGGCCGGCCCGACCGGCCGCCCGGCCGCGGTCGGCGCGGCCACGTTCGCCGTGGTGCCGACACCCGATGACGGCGTACGCCGCAGCGCCGTGCGGGTGTGGGACGAGGCGGCCCGACCGGCCGGACCAACCCCGGATCCGCAGCGCACCTACACCGCGCACGACCAGGCGGGCGCGCAGCACCTGATCGACGTGCACGACGGCCTGCGCGCCGAGCTGGCGCAGATCCACGACCTGATCGAGCAGGTCGCGGCCGGCCTGATCGACGTGGGTGCGGCCCGCTCGCACATCAACACGATGACCATGCGGCAGAACAAGTGGACGTTGGGCACCTACTGCGAGTCGTACTGCCGGGTGGTCACCACCCACCACACGATCGAGGACCGGTCGCTCTTCCCGCACCTGCGGCGGGCCGACCCACGACTCGCACCGGTCATCGACCGGCTCGAGGAGGAACACCACGCCATCCACGACGTGCTGGAGGGCGTCGACCGGGCGCTTGTCGCCTTCGTGGCCACCCCGGACGGAATGGCCGACCTGCGCGCCGCGGTGGACCTGCTCAGCGACACGCTGCTGTCGCACCTGTCCTACGAGGAGCGTGAACTGGTCGAGCCGATCGCCCGCCTCGGCGTACACTAGGCATCGGTCACACCTGGTAGAAGCGACGGTAGCGGCGGATGAGCCGCCATTGCACGAGCACCGCGGCGACGGTCAGCAGCATCATCACCAGGGTCGCCGCCGCCGCGTAGCCGTACCGCAGGTACTCGAATCCGGTCTGGTAGACGAAGAGCGACAGGTAGGTGGTGGCGTACGGCGGGGGGCCGCCGTCGGTCACCACGAACGCCGGCACGAAGGTGAAGTGCAGGCTGGCCACGGCGTCGCGGACGGCCAGCAGGGCGAGCACCGGCGCCATCAGCGGCAGGGTGATCCGGCGGAAGATGTCCCAGCCGGTGGCGTCCTCGATGGCGGCCATCTCGTAGACGTCGCGGGGCAGCGCCCGCCGGGCGGCCAGCAGCACCACGAAGGTCTCCCCCATGGTGAACAGGCTCATCAGGATGATGCCGGCGCGGGCACTTGTCGGGTCGGTCAACCACTGGGGCGGGGTACGCCCCAGCGCGGTCAGCCCGTTCTCCCCGCCGACCCGCAGCAGCTGGTTGATCGGCCCGTACAGCGGGTTGAACAGCCACAACCAGAGCAGTCCGTACGCGATCTCGGGTACGGCGGTGGGCAGCAGCGTGGCGGTGCGGGCGGTGCCGACGCCGGCCGCCCGGCGGTGCAGCAGCAGCGCCAGGCCCAACGCCAGTAGCACCCGCAGCGGTACCGCCACCAGCGCGAAGACCACCGAGTTGAGCAGCGCCACCCGGAAGATCGGATCTTCCAGCAGGGCGGCGAAGTTGTCCAGCCCGGCCCAGGTCGGCGGGCGCAGCAGGTCGTAGTCGGTGACCGACATGCCGAGCGTGACCAGAGCGGGCACCAGCACCAACCCGACCAGACCGATCAGGTACGGCGTCAGCATCAACGCCAACTGCCGCCGCGCCCGGGTGTCCGGCCGGACCGCTCGCCGCCTCGACGCCGCGTCGCCGGCGGTCACGGCTGGTACCGGCGGCCGGTGACGGTGTGGAACAGGTGCGTGTCCGCCCAAGGCACGTCGAGGCGCACGGTCGCGCCCCGCTCGGGCCGGCGGGCGGCCGGCATCCGGGCGACCACCTGGTGCCCGGCGGCGAGGCGGAGGTACGCGAAGGCGTCCTCACCGATCACCTCGACCCGATCGACTGTGGCCGGGGTGCCCTCGGCCGCGTCGAGGGTGACCGCCTCGGGGCGGAACCCGATCTCCAGCGGCTCCTCGTCCGTCAGCGTCGGCGCGTCGCCTCGTGGTCGCAGCGGCCCGTCCGCCGGCAGCAGGTTCATCGCCGGCGAGCCGACGAACCGGGCCACGAAGCTGGTCGCCGGGCTACGCCAGATCTCGTCCGGGGTGCCCACCTGCTCGACCCGACCCGCACGCAGCACCGCGATCCGGTCGGCGAGTACCAGCGCCTCGGTCTGGTCGTGGGTGACGTGCACCATTGTCGCCCCGAGCCGGTCGTGCAGGGCCCGCAGCTCGGTCCGCATCTCGGCGCGCAGCGCCAGGTCCAGGTTGGACAGCGGCTCATCGAGCAGGAACACGTCCGGTTCGCGGACCAACGCCCGGGCCAGGGCGACCCGTTGACGTTCCCCACCGGAGAGCTGCCCGGGCCGCCGGTCGAGCAGCCCGGCGCAGCCCACCGTCTCGGCCGCCGCCCGGGCCCGCTCGCGGGCCAGTCGGCGTGGGGTGTCGCGTACCTCCAGCCCGAAGGCGATGTTCTCGACCACGGTCAGGTGCGGGAACAGGGCGTACGACTGGAAGACCATCGACACGTTGCGTCGGCCGGGTCGCTCCCCGGTGACGTCGCGGTCGGCGATGCGGACCCGCCCGGCGGTGACCGGTTCCAACCCGGCGACCACCCGCAGCACCGTCGACTTGCCGGCACCGGAGGGGCCGAGCACCACCAGCAGCTCACCCCGGGCGACGCTGAGGTCCACCTCGTGCAGCACGGTGGTGTCGCGGTAGGCGGCGCTGACCCTGTCGAGGACGAGCCCGTCGCTCACCCGTTCTCTCCCCGGGCGAACATCGGCCGGCTCTTGGCGTCCAACTCCCGGATCACGTCGTCGAGCTTGTCGCCGCGGTGCATGGCGTTCTCCAGGATGCCGTAGCTGAGATCCTCGATCTCGGGCCAGGTGGAGACGGTCGGCAGCGCCCGGACGGTGGGGATGGCGTCGAGGAAGACCTGCGAGTTGCGGGGCGGCTGGTTCGGGTCCAGGAACGCCGGTGAGCGGGACACCTCCATGTGCGACGGCACGGTACGCCCGGTGGCGGCGATGATCCGCTGTCCCTCCCCGGACATCGCGTACTCCATGAATCGCCATGCGGCATCCTTGTTGCGTAATCCACGGGTCATGCAGTACGCGTCGGAGTGCAGCACCCCGACCGGCTGCCGGTAGACCGGCAACGGCGCGACGTCCCACTCGAAGCCGGTGATGGTGCGGAAGTTGGTGGTGGCTCGGCGGGAGCTCATCAACATGGCGAGCCGGCCGTTGAGGAAGCGTGACTCGTCGTCCTCCGCCTCCACCTCGGCGTCGCTGGGCACCACCCCGTACGCCTGCCGCAGGTCGATCAGGTTCCGCAGCGCCTCGCGGGCGGCCGGGCTGTCCAGGGTGAGCCGGGTGGGCCGTTCGGGATCGTCGACGATCTCACCGCCGTTGGACCAGACCAGCGGGGCGAGCCGGATGATCGACGGCTCCACGCCGAGCCCGTGTACGGCGGGCAGCCGAGCCGCCCCCTCGGCCTCGGTGCCCTTGATCACCAGCCCCCGGTCGTCGCGGGTCATCAGGGTGGCGGTGGTGACCAGGTCGTTCCAGGTCCAGCCGGCCGTCGGCTCGGGCACCCCGTATTTGGTGAACAGGGTGCGGTTGTAGTAGACGGCGAGGCTGGAGACGTTCTGCGGCAGGCACAGCTGGGCGTCGTCCCACCGAAACGCCTCCATCGCGACCGGGTAGTAGTCGGCCGGGTCGAGCACCGACGAGCCGGCGATCCACTCGTCCAGCGGCTCCACCACCCCCTTCGCGGCGAACTGGCCGTAGAAGCGGTAGTTCATCAGGAACAGGTCCGGTGGTGCGCCGCCGGCCACCGAGGTGGCGAGTCGGGCGAGCAGGTCCTTGCGGTCACTGGCCTCGATCAGCTGAATCCGCTCGCCGGACCGGGCCTGCTGGTACGCCTCGATCAGGGTGCGGTACGCGCCCAGTTCCTCCGGAGCGCCGAACACCAGCAGCTTGACCGGATCGCCGGCCGACGACCCGCCACCGGAGCCGCAGCCGGTGAGGGCGAGCAGGGCGCTCAACGCGAGGGCGGACAGGGTTCTGATTCGCACGATGGTCATCCCTCGGCTCGGTCGTCGTGGTGCAGGAAACGCCGCTGCGCCAGCGCGAAGACCACAAGTGCGGGCACCGTGGCGATCACCGCCCCGGCCAGGAACACGGGGAAGTTCGTCGGGTCCAGCAGGGACAGCGACCGCAGCGCCAGCGGCAGCGTGAACAGGTCGCGGTCGTAGATGTAGATCAGCGGGTCGAGGAAATTCGACCAGGTCAGCACGAAGGTCAGGGCGGTCAGCCCGGCGGTCACCGGGCGTACCAGCGGCAACGCGACCCGCCACCAGGTGCGCAGCGGCGACAGGTCCTCCACCAGGCAGGCGTCGTACAGGTCGGCCGGCAGCGCTCGGAAGGCCAGGTAGTAGACCAGGACGTAGAGCGGCGAGGTGCCCAGCAGCGCCGGGGCGATCAACGGTACGAGGGTGTCGGTCAGCCCGAACAGGCGAAAGATCGCGAAACGGGGCACCAGCAGGGCGGTCGCCGGCACCATCAGCGCGACGAGTGAGGCGGCCACCACTACCACGGTGGTGCGCGGGGCGATTCTGGCCAGCGCGAAGCCGGCCAGTGCGGCCACGAGCACGCTCAACGGCACCGCCACCACGGCGACGAGCAGCGAGTTGAGCGAGGCACGCAGCAGACCCCCGAGGTCGAGGGCCCGCTGGTAGCCGGTGGTGGAGAGCGGGTCGGGCACCAGCTGCGGAGTCGGCGACGGTGGCAGGCCGGGCTCGGTGAGGGAGCCGGAGACCAGCAGCAGCAGGGGCGGAACGAAGACCAACAGGACGAAGGCCGCGCCGAGCGTACGCCACAGCCGGGCGGCCCGTTCGGGCAGCGGTGAGGGGCCGCGACGGCGACCCCTCACCAACGTTGTGCCGATGATCGTGTTCCCTACTTCAACGTCATTTTCCAGGCGCCGAGACCGTGCGAGGCAGCGTAGAGGATCCGCTCGCCGGGCACGATGGTCAGGCCGGCCACCTCGACGTTCGGCATGCCCCGAGCCGCCTTGGTCCAGGACTTCTTGCCCTTCGGCAGCAGCAGCACCCCGAAGTCCGTGGAGGCGTACAGGTCGCCGGTGACGTCGTCACGGACCAGGTCGGTGATCGGCTGGTCCCCGAAGTCGTACGACCTGTCGCTCCAGGTCGCCCCGTCGGCCGTGGCCGTCACCTCGAAGGCGTGGCCGGGAGTGGTCGGCGTGTTCGAGCCGTACCCGCTGTAGGAGATCCACGCCCGGGCCGGGTTCGCCGGGTCGATGTGGATGCTGGTGACGAAGCGGTTCGGGGTGGTGGCGCTGTCCACCCGGGTCCAGGTCACCGCGGCGGCCGGCTCGGCGTCGACGTTGCGGCTGACGAAGACCCGGCCGGTGCTGGTGGCCGCCCAGGCGGTGGAGCTGTCGGAGTCGACCCGCTGGATCACCGACACCGCGCCGCCGGCCCGGTCGCCCCAGCCGGTACCGGTCAGGTTGGTGGTGCCCAGCGGCTCCCAGTCACCGCAGTCCTCCTCGTAGGTGCCGGTCCAGGAGTTGCAGATCCGGTCGGCCTCGGCCAGGCTGCGGTCGCCCAGGCCGAAGGTCTTGGTGCGGTACGCCGTCAGGCCGGTGCCGGCGAACATGGTGCCGCTGACCTTCGGGTCGCTGATCACCGGAGCGTAGAACAGGCTGCCCGGCTGACCGTAGATCGGGTCGGCGGTCCAGATCCAGCTGGCGATGTCACCGTTGGCGAAGCTCACCTCGGGCGAGACGTCGTAGTAGGTGTGGAACCGGAACTCGGGGCGGGCGACGTCCCAGCCGGAGGCCCCGCCGTCACCGATCATCGTGTTGACCCAGCGCTGCCGCTGGCCCTTGTTCTCCCAGGTGCCGTTGTCCTGGGTACCGCCCTGCAACAGGTTCACGTCGTGCGGGCTGGCCGAGAGGCTGATGAACTGCAGCGTGTTCATGCCCTTGTTGACGCCGTCCAGCTTCGACGGAATCTTCGACAGCAGCTGCCGGCAGCGGTCCCGCTGGGCCTGGGTGGTGAGGTTCCGGTCCGGGTTGTCGCACCACGACGAGCGGTCCACGAACTCGCCGCTGGAGCGCATCACGCCGCCGTCGCTGGCCTCGAAGAACTGGTACGGGTTACGCGGGTTGGTGACCAGGTCGTGCTGGTCGGGGTGCAGGCCGTTGGGGTGCAGCTCGTCGGTGCCGTCGTAGGTCATGTCGGTGCCGCTGACCCCGGCGTCGGTGGAGAGGATCACGGCCCGCTTGTTGGCCACCGTCTCGCCGTACACGTAGGAGCCGCCGGTGTAGACGATGTCCGGGTGCCCCGCCGGGGTGTGCACGAACACGTCGTACCAGCACTGGCCGGTGCACTGGTTGTAGGTGGCGAAGCCCGGATCGGCCGGGTTGGAGCTGGTCAGGTCGGTGAACGTCGGCGAGCCGGCGGCCACGTCGTCGCTGCGGAACAGTCGCGAGTACGGGGTGCCGGTGTTGCCCTCGTAGACGTACATCCGGGTCTTGCCGCCGGGCAGGGCGGTCACGTCGATCGCCGGGCGGGTCTGGAACATCGCCGGGTTGAGCGACGGCTTGATCTGCGTCCAGGTCGCTCCGGCGTCGGACGAACGCCACACGCCCCGGGCGTACGAGCTGGCGTAGACGATGTTGGCGTCGCGCGGGTCGAGCTTCACCTGGCGTACGCCGCGCGGCGAGCAGGTGGCGGTGTTGTTGTACTCGGCGGCGCTGCCGGTGCAGGCGGTGGCGTCGGCCGAGCCGTTGTGGATGAACTTCCAGCTCTTGCCGCCATTTGTGGACTTGTACAGACCCCACTTCTCGGCGTCCGGCACCGGCCGGGTGACCCCGGTGCAGCAGGAGCTGGACATGCCGCGCAGCGCCGTGGTGGTGGCCACGTAGAGGGTCTTGGGGTCGCCGGGCTTGATGGTGATCTCACCGATGCCCTTGCCGCCGAGCACGTCCTTGCCCAGCGGGCCGGACCAGGTCAGGCCACCGTTCGTCGATCGGTACAGACCGACGCCGGCGACACAGCCAGAGCCGCAGGTGTTGGCCTCGCCGGTGCCGACGTAGATGGTCAGGCCGGTGCGGTCGTTGCGGTCGATCGTCACCGCGCCGGCGGCGTTGATGCCCAGCGGGCCGCCCAGGTAGAACCACTTCGGTTCGGCGGCGAGGATGTTCAGGGTGCCCCAGACCCCACCACCGGCCGGGGTGACATACGCCCGGCAGAGCAGCTTCGAGCAGTCCGGGCTGATGTCGATCGAGGTGACCCGACCACCGGCGACGTATTCGTTGGGCACGTAGTTGAAGGCGTTGCGGTACTCGGTGAACGGGTAGAGCGCCTCGCTCGGGCCGACGTTGGTCCATTGCCGGCTGCCCCGGAACCGCTTGTCGGCCGCCGTGAAGGCCGCCTTCGACCGGTCCAACTGGGCTATGGTGATCGCGTCCGCCGGGTAGGCGCGCTCCAGGAACGCCTGCTGGGCGGCGCCGCCCGGTCCGTCGGGGGACATTCCGCTGTCGCCCGGGACGGCTCGGCGTAGCCGCTCCAGGTGGGCGCCGAGCGCGTTGGGCATCTCCCCGCCGACCGCGACGGGTGCTGGCACCTCGGCGCCGGCGTAGTGGATGCCGACCAGACCTGTCGACGCCACCAGGGCACCGACCGCCAGGCCAACAAGAAGATGGCGACGTCTACGCTTCACGAGGGTTCCTCCGGCATGACGGCGTCACCGCAGCGCGGCATCCGGATTGGCGACCGTCGCTGGCAGCGTCCACGCAGGAATATGTCAGAGAGATCCACCGCAGGCAATAGAGCTGTTAGACGTTATCCAACCGCCGCGAAGAGGAACGGATCGGATGTCCGACGAGGGTGGGCAGGCCGGCGACGAGCTGCGGGCCGACTGTGCCCGCTGCTTCGGCCTGTGCTGCGTCGCCCCCGCCTTCGCCGCGTCGGCCGACTTCGCGCTCGACAAGCCCGCCGGCCAGCCGTGCCGCAACCTGGGGACGGACTTCGGCTGCACCATCCACGCCGAGCTGCGCGATCGGGGTTTCCCCGGCTGCACCGTCTACGACTGCTTCGGCGCGGGTCAGCGGGTCGCCCAGGTCGTCTTCGGCGGGCGGAGCTGGCGCGACGAGCCGCGACGCGCCCGGCAGATGTTCGACGTGTTCGCGGTGATGCGCCCGCTGCACGAGCTGCTGTGGTTGCTCACCGAGGCGTTGCGGCTGAGTCCTCCAGCCGACCTGCGGCCGGGCCTGGCAGCCGCGCTCGCCGAGACCGAGCGGCTGGCCGGCGGCGACCCGGGAACGCTGCTCGCCCTCGATGTCGATGCGCATCGAGCGGCTGTCAACTCGCTGCTCTCGCGTACCGCCGAGTTGGCCCGCGCCCGGGGCGGAGCCGGCGCCGACCTGCGCGGCGCCACGCTGGTCGGCCGCGACCTGCGCCGCACCGCCCTGCGTGGGGCGAACCTGCGGGGCGCGTCGCTGGTCGGCGCCGACCTGCGCGGAGTGGACCTGGCCCGAGCCGACCTGACCGGCGCGGATCTGCGCGGAGCCGATGTGCGCGGGGCAGACCTGTCCGGTGCTCTCTTCCTGCACCGGTCGCAGGTCGATGCCGCCCGGGGCGACCTACGAACCCGGTTGCCGGGGCGGATCGACCGCCCGGCCCACTGGTCACAGCTGCCGCTCGCCTCGCCGGGAGCGTCGCGGCGCGGCCGGCGCCGCTGATCGGTACGGGACGACGGGAACGGCGCGGCCCGGGACGGCGCGATCGGTCAGCGGCGGACTGGCGCGGCGGCCTTCCGCGCCTCGTTCATGCCCTGGTTGGCCAGCGCGTCGGCCCGCTCGTTCTCCGGGTGCCCGTTGTGGCCCTTCACCCACAGCCAGGTGATCTGGTGCCGGACGCAGGCCGTCTCCAGCCGCTGCCACAGGTCTGCGTTCTTCACCGGCTGCTTGGCGGCGGTCAACCAACCGTTGCGTTTCCAGGAAGCCAGCCAGCTGGTGATGCCGTTGCGCACGTACGTGCTGTCGGTGTGCAGCTCGACGGTGACCGGACGGGTCAGGCTCTCCAGCGCCTCGATGGCGGCGGTCAGCTCCATCCGGTTGTTGGTGGTCGGGTTCGCCTCCCCGCCGCGCAGCTCGCGCTCGTGGGCGCCGTAGCGCAGCACCGCGCCCCAGCCACCCGGACCGGGGTTGCCGCTGCACGCCCCGTCGGTCCAGATCCGCACCACCCGGCCGGCCGTCTCGTCCACCATGGCGGCAAACCCTACCGTCCGCGGGCCGCCGAGCGACCCGACAGGCCCGCTACGCTCGGCGGGTGAGTGGAGTCGTGACCGACAGTCAGCTGCTGATCAGGCCGGCGGAGCCGGGCGACGCGGAGGTGTTGCACCGTTTCATCGTCGAGCTGACCGAGGCCGAGCAGTATCCCGGCGAGGTGACGGCGCAGCCGGCGGACGTGGCCGACGCCCTGTTCGGTGACCGGCCGGTGGCCGAGGCGGTGATGGCCGAGATCGGCGGCGCGCCTGTCGGTTTCGCGCTCTACTACCCCACCTACAGCACCGTGGCCGGCCGGCCCGGCATCCACCTTGAGGACCTGTACGTCCGGCCGGAACATCGCGGCGACGGCGTCGGTCGGGCGTTGCTGGCCCATCTGGCGAGGCTGGCCGTGGCCCGTGGCTGCGCCCGCCTGGAGTGGTGGGTGCTGCGTACCAACGATCCGGCGCTGCGCTTCTACCGACGGCTGCACGCCCGCACCGTCGACGAGATCGACGTGCTGCGGTTGGACGGGCCGCACCTGCGGGCACTCGCCGCCGACCGCCACCGGTCCGGGGTCGACCAGGTCCTGGCTCAGTGACCTGGGGCGTCGACGTTCGGCGGCGCGGTGTCCACGACGGGCGGCGGCACCTTCCATGCCGGCCGGCGCGACGGCGCGAGCCGGTCGCGTATCCGTCCGGCGGCGTCGGCGACGGTGGCGGTGACCATCGGTCGGAGGCGGGTCGAGCGCATCACCGCCAGGTCCTCGGCGACGGTGGTGTCACCGTCGAGGAAGCGCAGCACCCGGCTTGCCGGGTTGCGGTCGAAGAGGCGGTCGAAGAACTCCGGTCCGTCGACCAGGCCGGCGTCCAGCGCCCGCAGCGCGACCGCGTCCATCCACCGGTGCCGGTGGGGGTACGCGGGCGCCGGCACCGGCGACCGGCCGGCGGCGACCGCCCGGGCCACCTGTTCGGCCTGACGGTGCATCGCCGAGAAGGTGAAGCCGGTCGAGGGGCGGGTGGCGCCGCCGCCCGTACCGAGCCGCACCACCCGGGGCGAGGGTCGGGCCACGAACGGACCGTCGGTCATCGGAATGACACCGTTCTCGACCTCGGTCACCGTGAGCCGGGCCGGGTCGAGGCCGAGCAGGTCGCGGTAGCCGGCCAGGGCCGCGTCGTACGCCGCACCGGTCAGCAGGTCGGGTGAGAACTCGGTGTACTCGACAAGCGCGTACCGACTATCGACGGGCAGCACGTAGCCGAAGGAGACGCCTCGGGCCGGCTGCGGGGTACGGAAATCCATGAGGACGGCCCGCGCCGGGTCGAAGACCGGCCGGTCCGCCGTCAACCACCAACCTCGGAAGTGCTGCAACCAGTTGGTGTGCCCAGGTCGGTGCGGTGGCCGTGGCCGGGAGTCCAGCAGCCAACGGGCCCGCAGCAGCGGTCGACCGTCGACGGCGTGCACCAGCACCCGTTCGCCGTCGTCGTCGACGCGACCGGCAGCGGCGACGATCCGGATCGCGCCCAGGCGTCGCTCCGCCTCGGCGGCGCGGGCGTAGATCGGGCCGGACCGCAGCATCGCGTACCGCAGGGGCGTCAGGTCCAGGGCACGATGCGTGTCGGGCGTGACCACCTCGACCCGTGACCAGCTGGCGCTGAGCAACTCGTCCAGGTCGTTGCCGGGCTGGCCCCAGAACGCCCAGGTGCGGTCCTGCCCACGCCGGTGCACCGGATCGACGACGGCGATCCGCACGTCGCGCACCCGGTGCCGGTCCAATGCGGCCAGCACCAGCGACGCCGCGCCGCCCCCACCCACCAGGGCGAGATCGACGTCGACGGGCGAGGAGTCCATCCGATCACGCTGCCACATCGTCAGGCTCGTCGAAGGAGCAGGGGCCGTCCCCGACCCTCCGGACGACGAAAGCCCGCTGGCCGGCACCCTGGTGGGGTGCCGGCCAGCGGTTCTTGTTCCCCCTGTGGAGGAATGTCTTCGGTTGTTGGCTGGTGGTGGTGGGGTCAGCTGGTCCAGTGCTGGGCGACGAGGTCGGCGGCCTGCTGCTCCCACTGGGCGTAGTGGTCGGGGTAGGCCGACACCTGTACGGTCTGCGCGGCCTCGGTCAGCGGCATGTCCTGCCAGCCGTCGACCTGCTTGAGGCCCTTGAGGAAGGCCAGGGTCGAGTATTCGGGGTCGGTGATCTGCTCCACCGTGCCCCAGCCGCTTGAGGGGCGCTGCTGGAACAGGCCCTGCGAGTCGTGGTCGTTGCGGTCACCCAGGTGACCCAGGTTCTCCAGCTTCGACTCCTGCAGCGCGGTCGCGATCGACACCACCGCGGCCCGCTCGTCCATACCGGCCTTCTTCGTCGCCGCGATGATCGCCTTCACATTACCGACCTGCTCATCATTCAGATCAACATGCGACTGGTTGGACGGGACGCCGTGCGGCAGCAGCTTGCTGACATCCGGCTTGTCAGCCTGCACCACCGCGACCGCAACGGTCTTCACGGGGGTGGTGTCGGCGTGAGCGGCCACCGGACCGGCGAACAGACCACCGGTGAACGCCACACCCGCAATACCCAACACACTCTTCCGCAGCATCGTGTTCATGACAAAGCTCCATCCGGGGGTCGACGCACACACACCCAGGGGGAAACGGGCGCATACACGCAAGCACCAGAAAGGCACTCAAAGAGGGGGAAAGTTCTCCGGGACGCGGGGCCGATAGGGCCGCTTCGCATCGCCGGGACCATGTGTAACGACCACCGACCCGCCATCATTCCCGGGGGCCACCCGCGGCGGCGGGCAGTCGTTCACGGCCGTTCAGGGATGTCCAACGCCCCCGACCCGCCACCCATTCCACCCCGAGCCCCCGACCGCCCTGCAATGTTGGTCCGAAACCGCCCCCCTGGGGGCCAAACTGCACCAAGATCGCGGCTGAACACCGACACACTGCGCAGAGGGCGCATCCGGCGTACAGGGCGCATCCGGCGCACGGGGCACGGGGCACGGCGGGCCACACCCCATCCGCAGCGACACACCCCCAACCACGCCCGCAACGGAGCCCGACCGCCCTTCCGCGACGCCTCCGGCGTCCGGGAGAACACCGGACGGCAACGAGGATTTCTCATTTTCACCGGATCGGGTCGCAAGCCCACCTAGTGTTGGGCACACCGGTGCTAGTCACGGAGTTGGCCACCCGAACGACGTCCCACACAGTCAGCGGACGAAAAGTGAGGGAAGACGCGTATGAAGGCAACAAGATTTCTCGTACCGGCGGCAGGCGGGGTCGCTCTCGGCGCGCTGCTGCTGCCCGGTGCCGCGCTGGCCGACACGACCGTGTCGCCGTCCACCACGCCGGTCGGTGGAACCGTCGTACTGACCGCGACGGGCTGCAACCCGAAGTCAGGTGACGCGATCTTCCGGGTCACCGGGCCGGACCGCGACCAGAACGTCCGCTCCACCACCGCCGCCGCCGGCGGCGGGTTGAGCGCGGAGCTGTTCACCGCCGGCTTCACCCTCGGCACCTACACGGTGGCCGCCACCTGCGGCGACGGTACGGCCGACGGCAGCGCGACCTTCACGGTCACCCCGATCGGCGGCGCCGAGGCCGGGGGCCGTGACGGCGACGACGGTGTCGGGACGATGGCCACCGGCGTCACCCTGCTGGCCACCGCGTTCGGCGGTGGCGTCATCCTGGCCCGGCGACGACGTCACGCCGTCACCGCCGCGACACACTGACCCACGACTCACCCCATCCCATCCTGTGACGGGTGCCCGTACCGTGCTCGACGGTACGGGCACCCGAGGTGGCCGGGCAGACGCGGTTCCCGCCCCACGCGGGCACCGGCGAACGGAGGTTTCGGTGCGGGCGTACCAGTTGGGCCGCCTCCTGGTCGCGGCGCTCGCGGTGGGCGGTATCGCGCTGGTCGGCGCGGGTGCGACGCGGCTGCCGGTGCGACCACCGCAACCGGACGGTACCGCCGCTCCGCACCGGACGGTGCCGCACCTGCCGCCACTACCCCGGGCCGTCCCCGTCGAGGTACGCATCCCCGCCATCGACGTCCGCGCGCCACTGCTGTCCGTCGCCGCCGATGCCGCCGGGGCGCTGGAGGTGCCGCCGCTGGACCGCCCAGCTGTGGCGGGCTGGTACCGGCTCGGGGTCAGTCCGGGAGAGACCGGCAACGCGGTGCTGGTGGGTCACGTGGACTCCCCCGACGGGCCGGCCGTCTTCTTCCACCTGGGACGTCTGCGTCCCGGGGACACCATCGAGATCGTCCGGGCCGACGCCCGGATGGTGCGCTTCGCCGTGCACGACGTCCAGGCGTATCCGAAGGACCGGTTCCCCACCGACCTGGTCTACGGCCCGGGCGACACCGCCGGCCTCCGACTGATCACCTGCGGCGGTCGGTTCGACCGGGACACCGGCGAGTACGTCGACAACGTCATCGTGTTCGCCACCCGGGCAGCGTGAACCGCGTTTGACCCTCGGGGCGCCGGGAAGACCCGTCGCCAACGGCAGATTTCGCGGCCTCCCAGGCCGCCGCGTCCCGGTCCCGCTCCGCCAGCCCGGCACCGGCGAAGCGGGGCACCACGATGGAGTCGTTCGGCAGTCGCCGGGGTGCCCGAACCGGATCGCGTTGACCGGCCCGCCAGCGAGAACGTCGGTCACTCAGGGCCCGAGCGACGCGAAGTCCCGGCCGCCGGCATTCTAGCCGTGGCGGAACCTTCCTGACTGTCGACGCGGCCGGTCGGCCCTTTGCGGCGACGCGCGCCCCCGCTGGCGGTGGCCGAAGCCGCGACCGGAAGGATGGCGAGGTGGCCAAGCGAGACAGACGACCAACCAGCGGACCCGAGGTGACCGGTGCGTGCCCGTGCGGGCAGGGCCTGCCGTACCCGGACTGCTGCGGTCGGCTGCACCGGGGCGAGGCCGACGCGCCCACCGCCGAGGCGCTGATGCGGTCCCGGTACGCGGCCTTCGCCGTCGGCGACCTGGCCTACCTGCTGCGCAGCTGGCACTCCCGTACCAGGCCGCCACGGCTGCACCTCGACCCCGCTCAGCGCTGGGCCCGGCTGGAGGTGCTCGACACCAACGGCGGCGGCCTGTTCGACAGCACCGGCACCGTGCAGTTCCGCGCCCACTACCGGGAGGGACGCGCGCCGGGCACGGTGACCGAACGCAGCCGCTTCGTCCGCGAGGACGGCCGCTGGGTCTACCTGGACGACGACCTCGGCTGAAGCTGGTCAGCGCGCGGGTTCCCCACGACCGGCGCGCGCGGGCTCTCGTCGCCGCTCGGCCGGGTAGCCAGTGCCGCCGCGATCAGCAGGTACGGCACGGCGGCGACCGCGAACGCCACCGGGTTACCGGCCACGGTGGCGACCAGACCGTACCCGGCGTACACCACAATGATCGTCAGGTCGGTGCCCATGCCGGCGAGCGAGGTGACGGTGGCCCGGCCCGGCCCGGTGATGCGGGCCTGTAGCCGCGCGTCGGCCAGCACCGAGGCCAGTTGCAGGCCGCAGAACGCCACTGCCACCAGCCCGAACCCGGCCGGATGACCCGACAGCGCGCCCCCGGCCAGGGCCAGCGCCGAGCCGGCCAGCAGCAGCGCGTAGCCGCGGCTGCCGAACCGCTGACCGACCGGGGCGAGCAGACCACCGACGATCTGCCCGACCGTGACGGCCAGGAGCAGCAGCGGCACGGTGGTCAACGCGACGCCGGTGTCGCGGGCCAACAGCGGCGTGTACTCGTCCAGCGCGCCCCAGACGGCACCGACCCCGGCGACGAGCAGCACCGCCCGGCGCACCGACCGGTGACCACGGGCCTCGGCGACTCCCGCGCGCAGCGCCTGCCACCAACCGGGTTCGTCCTCATCCTGGTCGGGTCTCGCCGTCGCGGTGTCTACGCCGCTGACCACCGTTGGCACCTCCCTACCCATGCCAGGCACGACGGAGTCGGCGTCGAGGCCGTGCGGCACGGTGTGATCGGTGTCGAGGCGGCCCGGCCGGCAGATGCCGTCGCCGGCCCGGTCGAGGTCAAGGCCGGCGGCCCGGCGGTCGTCGGGGAAGCGGATCGCGACGGCCGCGGCGAGTAGGCAGGCCGCGACGCTGGCCGCGCCGACCGCCGGGTAGCCGCCGAGCCCGAGCACCGGAGCGGCCAGCACGATCGCCCCCAGCACGCCGACGGTGCCGGCGGTACGCGCCCGGCCGATGACGCGGGCGTACCGGTCGACGGCACCGAGCCGGTCGAGTTCGTCGAAGACCAGGGCCTCCGTCGCGCCGGAGGCGAGCGCGCCGCCGGCCCCCCAGAGGACGAACCCGGCGGCGAACGCCGGATAGGACGGAGCGACGGTCCACAGGGCGAATGCGGCGGCGGTGCACAGCGGCGCGAGGCAGAGCATCCGCCGCCGGGAGGTCGCGTCGGCCCAGGCCCCGGACGGCACCTCCAGCGCGATGCCGGCCAGCGACCAGATGACGAACAGCGAGGAGATCTGCCCGACCGACAGGCCGGTGTCGGCGAAGAGCAGCGCGTACACCGGGTAGAGCAGCACCAGGTCGGTGAGGAACGCGTACGCGTAGAGCGTGCCGGCCAGGCGGCGGGCACGCGGCGAGGTCGAGGTCATCGGGGCCTTTCGGGTGGGACGGTCACGGACGCGAGTGTCACGGCGTCCGGGCGGCCCACGGCCTCGGATGACGGATCAATGTCGCCAGGTCATGGCGTCGATGCTAACGCCCCGCTCGGCACCTGCGCGCAGGTGTTTCGGGCGCAGGTGAATCGGGCGGGACGGGACCGGCACGGGTCCCGTCCCGCCCGTCGGTCAACGTTGCTCGCCGGTCTTCGGCAGCACGATGGTCGAGTCGCTGTCGGCGGAGTCCCGCGGTGCCGGCACCTGCGGCGGATTCGGGGCGACCACCTGGGTGGCTTCCGGGTCGTTCTCCGGCGGCGTCGAGGATTCCGGCGCTGGCCGCGTCGGGGCGGCGCTCTGGCGCGGCAGCGGCGTGGTCGCGTCGGGATCGTCGGCGGGCCCGGTGACGATCTGGGTCTCGTCGGCATCGAGGGAACGTCCGGTGACGACCTGGGTCGCCTCCGGGTCGTCGACGGACGACGAGCCCGCGGCGGGGTCAGCCACCGCACCGGTCACCGGGTGGGAGGTGTGGGGGGCGGCGTCCGGGGCGCGGTGGCCCGGTGCGGGGTCGGCGAGACGTTCGTCGGAGTCGCGGCGGCCGGCGGAGTACGCCCGGGCGTGCTCGGCGATGGTCCGTGACTCCCGCTCGGCCCGGTCGAGCCAGGACTCCCACCGGCTCTGCATCGGACGAATCAGACCTCCGCCGACCCCGACCACGAGAATGCCGCCGATGGTGGCCAGTACCGCGATCAGCACCGGCGTGGTCACCGCGGTGGCGACACCGATCTGGTTGAGCGCGGCGATGATGCCGAGACCGAGAATGAACGCCGAGGCGACGGTGGCCAGCAGCCGACCGTAGGAGAGCCCGCCGAGCGCGCCGGAGATGATGTCCTTCACCGCGCTCGCGATGGCGGCGGCCACGACCACGATGACGATCGCCACGAAGGCGCGGGGCAGCCAGGCGATGACCCCGCCGATCAGGTCGGAGATCGGGTTCGGCCCCCAGACCCCGAAGGCCAGGTAGAGGGTGAGCAGCAGGATCCCGTAGTACGCCAGCCGGGCGACGATGTCGCTGGCGTCGTAGCGGGCGCGGGCCAGGGCCCGGCGGATGCCGCCGCGCTCGACCGC
The DNA here is from genome assembly GCF_027497175.1 of Verrucosispora sp. WMMD573. Taxonomy (NCBI): domain Bacteria; kingdom Bacillati; phylum Actinomycetota; class Actinomycetes; order Micromonosporales; family Micromonosporaceae; genus Micromonospora; species Verrucosispora sp. WMMD573. The sequence continues at coordinate 4,787,379 of NZ_CP114901.1, forward strand.
ACGGTCGAAGCCGACCCGTTCGAGCAGCCGGTTCACCAGCTTCAGCGCGGTCTTGGCCAGCAGCCAGCCGACAACCAGGATGGCCACGAAGGCGAGCGCCTTGGGCAGGAAGAGAAGTATCGAGCGGAGGGTGTCCCCCACCGCGTCACCGAAGTCGTCTCGCATCGGATGGTCCTCCACAGGGGCAGGTGGTTCGTCCGGCCCGACCTACCCGCCTGCCCCTGCGCAGAAACCAGTGACGGTGACGAGCTACGGGCGCAGTTGGGCCAGTGAGGCGACCGCGACGCCGTGCGCGTACTGCTTCGAGGCCGCGTCGATCAGCGGACCGAAGTCGTACTGGATGAGCGCCCCGTACTGGAAGAGCCCCATGCCGCCAGCGCTTGCCTGGGCCACGTGCGTACGAGTGACGGTGTCGTACGGGCCGAAACAGAAGAAGCCACCGTTGAGCCAGATCGGATCGTGGTAGTTCATCCAGAATTCCTCGTTGACGCCGTACGGGGTTCCCATGCAGTACGGCTGCCACTGGGTCTGCACCCGGGTGAACGCGTTGACCAGCAACGACCTCAGCTCGGTGACGCTGAAGCGGGCCTGGGCCCGGGCGATCAGCGCGATCGGCCCGACGGCGCCGAGCAGGATGCCGAGCTGGTTCTTCGCCGAGGCGTTGGTGACCGCGTTCCACAGCGCGTCGATGAGCGTCACGCAGCTTGTCACGTCCTGCGCCCAGCGCTGCTTGAGGCTGAGCGGGAACTCGGCGATGTCGGCGAACTCGAGCACGTGGTGCCGGACGCAGCCGGTCGCCTCGGCCACCGCCAGCGCGTCGGCGTGTGCGTTTATCGCGTCCCGGGAGGCGTTTACCGCGCCGATGATCTGGCTGGTCGCCTGCTCAAGTGTGAGGCCGCCGTTCTGCGAGCTGTTGAAGTACGAGTAGGCCGCGGCGGCGAACTGGATGATCGTCGCCACCGTAGCCGGGTCGACGGCCGCCTGCGCCGGTCGGGCGCCGCCCGGCACGACGAGCCCGGTGGCCAGCACCGCAGCGGCCATGCCGGTAGCGAATCGCTTACGTAGTCTTGTCACCGATCGCCTCCCTGGTTGTCCATGGTTTGTAGGACCGCCCGGGCCACCGCCCAGCTCGTGCCCGCCCCGGCGGCCTCCAACAGCGAATCCGGCGAGTACGGGCCCTCCCGCCAGTCACCGAAGTACTCGTAGTCCTGGAATTCCAGTCGCCGACCGTCGGGCGCGGTGCAGGTGTGCACGACCTGGTAGATCGACGGGTGCGGATCGAGCTCACCTGGTGCGGAGGTGCAGACCGGCTTGAGGTTCTCCACGATCGACTCCAGTGCCTCCCGGTAGTGGCGCATCAGCGTGGTCGTGCCGAACCCGGCCTTGACCCGGGCGGTCAGCGCCATCGGGTAGAGCGTGTGGATCGCGTATCCGAGGTCGTTGCGGGACTTCCTGTCCGTCATCGCGTTGAAGACGCTCGCCGCCACGTCGGCGTCGTGGGTGACGGCCATCGCCCAGTCCCAGAGCGTCTCCTCCTCGAAGATCTCTATGTCGTTGAACTCCACGATGTGCGCCCGTGCCGCACCGAGCCACGGTGCCGCGGCGAGGGCGTCCATGTGCGTGAGCACCACCGACTCGGCATCGTCGACAGCCAAGATGGTGTCGGTCACCAGCTGGGCGATCTCCTCGGGGCTGAGCCCGCCGTCACTGAACAGGTTCAGTAGCTGGATGACAGTGGTGCCGACCTTCTGCACGGGCACCGTGCCGTCGGCGGCGTGCGCCGGCACCGCCGTACCCGAGACAGCCAGGGCGACCGCCAGCGTGGCGGCGACGAGCGTACGTACCGGTTGACGTCCCATGGCGATCTCTCCTTCGCCCTGTTATCGACGGACGCGAATAGCGTGGACCGCACACCACCGGCTTGTCTTCGTCATCGGTGACAACTCGGATGCGCGATCGGGCAGCACCGCTTGTCACTTGTGGTGACCCGATCGGACGAGGTGCCACCCTTCGCGGACCGCTGGTTATTGCTCGGGTCGGGGCACTAATCTCTGAGGTTGAGGTGACGCGGGAACGGCTGGACCTTCGAGGCAGGGGCTTCAATGGGAGACCTGTTCCACCAGCTCAGCAAGCAGGTCGACCGCAATGCCCGACGGGCCGTTCGGGTGTACCAACGCGAGCTACCCGAGTTTCGGCAGGTCGATGCGTCCAGCCATGGGCTCGCCGCGATGATGGATTTCGCGGTGCTGCTCCGCCGCCGCACCGCTGCGCTCGCGGCCGAGGAGCAGCCCTTCACCGACGACGACCTGCGGCAGATGGAGTCGGTCGGCCAGGAGCGCGGCGAACGCGGCATCTCCGCCGGAGCCCAGCGCCAGGTGCTGATGCTGCACTCGACACTGACACTTCAGGAGATCCGCGAGGCGTCCGGGCCGGACGACATCGAGGACGTTATGCGGATGCTGCGGTGGCTGGGCCCGCAGGGCGCGGTCGCCCAGGCCGCGTACACCCGGGGTTTCCTCGCCGGGCAGCACCGCAGTGTGCCGTTCGCAGCGCGGATACAGCGCCTCACGCTGGCGCTACTGCACGACGACCCCGCCGCCGGCCAGCTCGCCGGGGACCTCGCCCTGTCCCACCAAGGGCAGTACCTGGTCACGGTCGTCACCATCCGAGGTGACACGCGACGCCTGACCGCAAAGGTGCGCGCCCGGATCGTCGAGACGCTTCTGCATCTGCACCGCTGGCCGATGATGTGGCGCAAGCCGTCGGAGTTCGTCCTGCTGACCCCCGTGTCGGGGACGGTCGGAACGCTCGTCGCCACGGAGCAGCAGACCGCTCTCGCGGTGATCCGCGGTCTCGCCGACGCCGTCGGCCGTCCGCTGTCGATCGGCACCGCCGCCGGGTCCGCCGGCAGCCTCGCCCAGACCGTCGACCTGGCCCGCCGGGTCAGCTGCGTCGCGCCCGCACAGCCGAGCCCCGAGTGCCTGCACACGGTCGCCGACGTCCTGATCGAACTCGCGGTCGCACAGCTACCCGCGGTCGATCGCTGGCTCGACGACCTCACCCGCCGCCTCTCCGCCGGCCCCGATCTTGTGGAGACGCTCGCCGCCTACTACGACAACGACATGAACCGCCTCCGTACCGCGGCCGCCCTCAACATCCACCCGCGCACGCTCGACTATCGCATCCGCCGGGCCCACGACCTGCTCGGCTTTCACCCCGCGACAGCCCGAGGCGTACGCCTCATCGGCGCCGGCATCGCCCGCGCTCGGGCCGACCGCACGCAGTGAGCGGGCCCGCGCCGGCCCGCCGCAGCGCCGCGGCCACCTCGACGAGCCGCTCCGGCCCAGGACGACAACCCTGGGCCGGAGCGATGGAGCTGGTCGATCAGACGAAGTTCACGTCACTGCACCACATGTACGCCTGGTCCAGGTGCGAAGCCTGCCAGATGACGAAGACGATGTGGCGTCCGGTGTAGCCGGAGGTAGAGACGTTGAACGAGATGTTCTGCGCGGGCGCGTACCTGCCGGTCTGCGTGATGAAGTCGAGGTTGCCCCAGCCGAGCTGCTGGGTGGTGGGGTCGAACCCCTGCTTGCTCACGTAGACGCGGAAGAAGTCGGCGCCGTGGCTGGCCTGGTCGTACAGCTGGACCGTGAAGTTGCTGCTCACGTTGGTCGTCCGCCACGCACCAGGCTGGTTCAGGCTGTTGTTCCTGGACAGCCCGTTGCTGCACAGCTGCCCGTCCGGGGTACGGCCCTGGAAGTTGCCGCCCAGACCGTCCCGCAGCGCGCTCATCCAGTTCCACATGGTGTCGGGGTTGGCTTGGAACGCCTGCCAACACATGGGGTCCTGCTGCTGCATGGCCGGGTTCGTGTGCTGGCTTCCCCAGCTCTGCCAGCACTGGTAGGCGCGGGAGGCCGGGTTGATGATGGTGCCGTGGGCCTGGACCGGGCTGCTCCAGGGCAGCACGCCAACCATCATCGCGAGCAGCACGGCGAGCACCCGAAGGGGCTGACGGACGCCGGACCGGGTTCGTCCGGAGCGGTCGGGCCTGCGTGAAGGCATGGTGCCTCCTCCGTTTCTTCGGTGGTGTCAGTGTGGGAGCGCTTCCAACGACAGACAAGCATCGGCTCAGATGAATGTCAACAATGATCTATTTTGGTATTGGTGTGTGCCGAGTTGGTCGGTCTCGGCGTTAAGGGCGACAATGCGGCATCCACCTGGGCCGATGCAACGTCCGGCGACCCACGAAGTAGGCCGATCGACGGGTCGGATCGAAACTTTCGGCGGTTGACAGCGCCGGCGACTCGGTTCTCCGGCCGGACCGAGAAGGCGCTGTCGGACGCGGTGCCGGGCTGCGCGGCCAGGACGTTTGACCGGGGGCGGCGGCGGAAAGTGTGGCGGGATGAGATGGGCCCGCCACGCCGTACCCGCCGCCGTCACCGCCCTTGCCGCGCTCGCCGCCCGTGACCTGCTGCAACGCGAGCACGCGCTGAGGCGCAACTTCCCTTTGCTGGGTCGGGCCCGCTACCTGCTCGAATCGCTCGGACCCGAACTACGGCAGTACATCGTGGCCGGCAACAACGAGGAGCGTCCGTTCACCCGGGACCAGCGCCGCTGGGTGTACGCATCCGCGAAGCAGCAGAACAACTACTTCGGGTTCGGTACCGACAACGACATCGAGTACACCCCGGGATATCCCGTCATCAAGCATCGAACCTTCGGCCGGGCGGTACCGTCGTCGACGCCGACGTCCGGGCACGAGGTGCGGCTGCCGTCGGCGAAGGTGCTCGGGGGCGCACGGCGACGCACCCACGCGTTCCGCCCCGAATCGGTGGTGACCATCTCCGGGATGAGCTTCGGCTCCCTGTCCGGCCCCGCAGTCGAGGCGTTGAACCGGGGCGCGGCCCTCGCCGGCTGCCTGCACAACACCGGCGAAGGCGGGCTGTCCCCGTACCACCGGCACGGCGGCGAGTTGATCCTGCAACTGGGTACCGCGTACTTCGGCAGCCGGGACGACCGGGGCCGGTTCGACCTGGCCCGGCTCAAGGATGCGGTCGCCGGCGCACCGGTGCGCGCGCTGGAGATCAAGCTCAGCCAGGGCGCCAAGCCCAGCCTGGGCGGTCTGCTTCCGGCCGCGAAGGTGTCGCCGGAGATCGCCGCGACCCGGGGCATCCCGACCGGACAGGACTGCGTCAGCCCGTCGCGGCACGCGGAGTTCTCCGACTGCGACAGTCTGCTCGACTGGGTGGAACTCCTGGCGGCCGAGACCGGTCTGCCCGTCGGCATCAAGTCGGCCGTGGGCGACCTCGACTTCTGGACCGAGCTGGCCGACCTGATGCGCGACACCGGCCGAGGCGTCGACTTCGTCACCATCGACGGCGGCGAGGGCGGCACCGGCGCCGCGCCACTGATCTTCACCGATTCCGTGTCGCTGCCGTTCCAGCAGGGCTTCGCCCGGATCTACCCCATCTTCGCCGAACGTGACCTGCACGAACAGGTCGTCTTCATCGGCTCCGGCAAGCTCGGCCTGCCGGACAACGCGGTGGTCGCGTTCGCGCTCGGCTGCGACATGGTGGCCGTGGGGCGGGAGGCGATGCTGGCGATCGGCTGCATTCAGGCACAGAAGTGCCACGCAGACACCTGCCCCACCGGGGTGGCCACCCAGAACGCCTGGCTGACCCGAGGACTGGACCCGGCATCGAAGTCGGTCCGGGCGGCGCACTACATCAAGACGCTGCGGCGGGACCTGATGAAGGTCGCCGAGGCGTGCGGGGTGGAGCATCCAGGGCTGATCGACACCGACTCCGTGGAGATACTCGGCGGGCGGACCAGCGCCACTGCGCTGCGCGAGGTGTACGGGTACCGTCCGGGCTGGGGCCTGCCGTCGGCGGCCGACCGCAAGGCGGTGGTGGAGCTGATGTCCGTCGAGGGCCCTCAGGGCGGCAGCGCTCCCCCCTCGCCGACCGCCCAGCGTTGACGCCCGGCGGCCACCCCGGCGGTGGGCAGTGGTGCCGTGAACCGGGGTGGGCGCGGCGCGGGTCAGCCGGGACCGACCCGCGCACGTTCGGGCCGCCCGAGGACGGATTGCGTTCGTGCCATGTCAGTACGGATCAGCGGCAGGCACCGACCCCTCCTCCGGCGTCGGCCGTCACCACCGTCCTGGGCGGCGGCGCCGGTAGGGCGGGTGGTACCCGTCGCGCCGGAAAAGTGGAGTGACCGATCCGGACCGACGGGACCGGCCGCCAGAGCAGGTTGACGGTGACGCCGCCGGGACCCGACAGACGTTGCCGGCCCCGGTAGCCCAGCCGGCGATAGAGGCGCAGGTCGTCGTCGCCGTGCGCCTCCGCGTACGCGGGCAGGCCGAGATTGTCCATGTATCGGTGGCTGCCGGCGAGGACGGCGGCGGCCTGACGAGCCCGGTCGGTGTCCGGGGGTGCGGCGAGGAACGCGAGGTGGTTGTGCGCCTCGGCGGGCCGCCGCGCGGCAAGCAGGTGATCGACATGGCGGAAGCGCGGGGCGTGTTCTCCGCTGGCGTCGTCGAGTCGCTCGTCATAGCGGGGTGGCGGCGGGATCGGGCGATAGCGGTGGAACCAGACGGTGGCGGCGGTCCCGTCCTTGAGCAGGAACGCGTCGCCGAACAGCAGGGCGTGCTCGGTCCAGATGCGGGCCACGGCGGCGATCACGGCGGGACGCCGCCGCTCGTCGGGGACGAGCCACGCGCCGAGAGAGGTCGGGACGATCGTGGCGGTGAGCAGGTCGACGATCCAGTCGAGGTCGCACCATCGGGCACGGTTGACGGGCAGGGTGACGTGCATGGGTACTCCTGGTGTGGCATGAAGTCGAAGGACGGTGCCGAGCCGTCGCGACAGGACACGCGCGAGCAGGCTCGGGGGAGGGCGGTGACGACCGCCGTGGAGTGTCGTGTGACGCGGCCACGACCGGCGTGGCCGCGCGGAAGTGGCAGGGCTGCGGTCAGGCTGGCCGGCTGCGCGGTCGCGGCGAGCGGGAGGGCCGTCGCCGGGTACGCGCCAGCCGGGTCACCCGGCCGCTGACCGCTGGCGGCGACCAGCCGGCCACAGCCATGTCGGCCGGGCCGCCGTGCGAGGTCGGGGCCTTCTCGGCGCCGCTGTGGCCCGGTGCCGGGGGCGGCGTACTCGGCCCGCGCTCGGCCGGCCAGCTTCGGTCGTGCTCTCCACCGTCGACGGCCCCCTTGTCGGAGCGCGACGACGACGCCGACGGGTAGCCGGAGAGGTGACGGGCGTGGTGATCGGCGGTGCCGAGTTGCCGGGCGCTCTCCGGGTCGAGGTCAGTGCGGTCCGGGCTGACCGGTCGCGCGGGCTCGACCTCCGGTGCTGGTGGCACGAGATCGGCTCCCGGTGCCGCCGGGGCTCCGGCATCCGGGGCGGGTTGCGGGGTCGGGTCCACCGGTGTCGGTACCGGGGCTGGCTGGGGCAGCTCGACGACCGGATCCAGCACGTCGAGCACCGGCTCCACCAGATCGAGGAGCGGATCCAGCAGGTCGAGGACCGGCGTCAGCTCCCGCAGGACCGGGTCCGCACCCTCCAGAACGGAGTTGAGCAGCGGCGGCGTGGTGTCCTGCGGCGGTTGCCCACCGACAGGGGGAGACTGCCGTCCCCCGGGCCGGCCACCAGCGGGCTCGGGTTGAGCCTCCGCTGGTTGGCCGGGTGGCGGCGTTGGCGCCTGCTTTCCCGGCGGCTTCGGCGAGGCGTCCCGCTTCGGTGGCGGGGGCTCGGTGCGCCGCCGACGATCGTCGGGCCGGAGGGGGCGGGGCCGATCGGCCCTGGGCGGATCGGACGCGTGCGGATCGGCCGATCGGGGCGCGGGACCGGGCGGCGGAGGGGGGTCCGGGGCGGGCGCATCCGACCCGAGCACCGGCGTAAACAGCCCTCGAATGAGGTCACCGACGCGGGGCGTTGCTCCGTCCTGAGTGGTGACCGGCGGCTCCCCGGCGGCGCGGGCGGAATCGGTCGAGGCGACGTCGTAGGCACACCATGCCGCTCCGGCGACCGCGGTCAGGAAACCGAGTCGTAGGACCGCGCGGGCGAGGCCACGCCGTCGTTTCGCCACCGGCGCCTCCCGTGCCCGACTGCCACTCGCTGCGAACGCACCATAACTCACTGCGACAGTGCGGTCACGAGCCACGGGCGTGTCGATCCGCAGGTGCCGAACTGGTCCAACCAGTTGACGAGTTGATGTGCCCTGGGCCACACTGCCGGGCATGACATTCGTCCCCGTCACCCGGGCTTCCGTCTCCGACCTGGTGTTCGGACAGCTGCGCGACGCCATCGTCAGTGGCACCTACCGCACCGACGACACGCTGCCCGGCGAACGGGAACTGGCCGCGACCTTTCAGGTGAACCGGCATGCGGTCCGGGAGGCGCTGCGTCGGTTGCAGCAACTCGGCCTGGTCCGGATCAGCCAGGGGGGTGCCACCCGGGTGTTGGACTGGCGGGTGCACGCCGGTCTGGATCTCGCGCTGTCCCTCGTACGCTCCGGAGACGTCCTGCCGGTCGCCACCCTGGTGCGCGACATGATGGACATGCGGGCCTGCATCGGCGTCGACGCGGCCCGGCTCTGCGCCCGCCGGGCCGACGACGCGGCGCGACGACGGATCGTCCGCGCTGTCGAGGAGTTCGCCGACCTCGCACCCGACCTGACCGCGATGGGTGAGGCCAACATCGCCGTCTGGCGGCTCATCCTGGCGGGCTGCGGCAACACCGCGTACCTGTTGGCCTTCAACAGCCTGGTGGCCGGCGCCCTGGCGGTGGCCGAGGTGCCGCCGCAGCGGCGCGCCACCGAACTGCTCGACGTCACCGGGCACCGCCGGCTGGCCTCGGCCATCGCCGACGGGCGGGACGTCGAGGCCGCCGAACAGGCCAGATCGCTGCTGACCGCCGCGCTCACCGCCCCGACCAGAAAGGACAGCCGGGCATGATCCCCGCAGTGCTCTACGCCATCCCCGCGTTCCTCCTGCTCATCACCGTCGAGGCGCTGTCGTACCGGTTCGCACCCGACGACGCCGAACGGGGCTACGAGGCCCGGGACACCGCCACCAGCCTGACCATGGGCGCCGGCAGCCAGGTCGTCGGCGTGCCGTGGAAGCTGCTGACGATCGGTCTCTACGCCGCCGCGTACACGATCTCGCCGTTCAGCCTCTCCCCCGGCGACTGGTGGGTCTGGGTGTTGCTGTTCTTCGCCGACGACTTCGCCTACTACTGGTTCCACCGGGCGCACCACGAGGTGCGACTGCTGTGGGCGGGGCACGTGGTGCACCACTCCAGCGTGTTCTTCAACTTCTCCACGGCGCTGCGGCAGAGCTGGACGCCGATGACCTCCCTACCGTTCTGGCTCGGCCTGGCCCTGCTCGGCATTCCACCGTGGATGATTTTCCTTCAGCAGTCGATCAGCCTGCTCTACCAGTTCTTCCTGCACACCGAGCGGATCAATCTGCTGCCCAGGCCGATCGAACTGCTGTTCAACACCCCTTCGCACCACCGGGTGCACCATGGCTCGAACGACGAGTACCTGGACCGCAACTACGGCGGCATCCTGATCATCTGGGACCGGCTCTTCGGGACCTTCGAGGCGGAGGGCGACGCGGTCCGGTACGGCCTGACCAAGAACATCGGCACCTACAACCCGCTGCGGGTGGCGACCCACGAGTACGCGGCCATCTGGCGGGATCTGCGGGCCGCCAGGTGCTGGCGGGAGCGGCTCGGATACCTGCTGCGCCGCCCGGGCTGGCAGCCGGCCCGATGAACACCGCAACCGGCGCCGGCCGGCGGCTGGTGGGCGTACGACTGCGGCAGCCGCAGCGGGGGGTGGCGTGGCTCTGGGTGTTCGCCGTCGTGGCGGCCGTCGAACTGGTCGCCGTCGCCACCGACGTGCTCGCGGCGCAGTGGATGGCCAAGCCGCTGCTGGCGCCGCTGCTGCTGGCCTGGCTGTGGCGGGTACGCGCGGCGGACGTCCCGATCGCGGCAGGTCTGCTGCTCGCCACCGCCGGAGACATTGCGCTGCTGGTGCCGTCGGAGACCGCGTTCCTGGTCGGGATGGGCTGTTTTCTCGGCACGCAGCTGGCGTTCGTCACCGCGTTCATCGGTCACCGTCGGCCTCGGCCGGCGGCGGTGACGGGATATCTGGCGCTGTGGACGGTGGCGAACGCACTGCTGTGGCCACGCCTGGGCGAGCTACGGCTACCGGTGCTCGGGTACAGCCTGGCGCTGTGCCTGATGGCCGCGACCGCCACCGCCCTCGGCCGGCGGGTCGCGCTCGGCGGGGCGTTGTTCCTCTTCTCGGACCTGCTGATCGGCCTCGGTGCGGCCGGTACGACGGCGCCCGGACACGGTGTGCTGGTGATGGCGACCTACAGCGCCGCGCTGTTCCTGATCAGCACCGGCTGGGTGGCCCGCCCTAGTGACCCTGGTAGAGGGCGGCGACCTCGTCGCCGAAGTGATCCTGCACCGCCTCCCGCTTGATCTTGAGAGTGGGGGTGAGCTCCCCGTCCACCTCGGTGAGATCACGGTGCAGGATGCGGAAGGTCTTGACCTGCTCGGCCCGGGAAACGCTCCGGTTGGCCCGGTCGATCGCCACCTGGATCTCGCCACGTAGCTCCGGATCATCCCGCAACGACGACACCGACGCCCCCGGGTGCCCGTGCTGCTCCCGCCAGCGCCTCCACGCCTGCGGGTCCACCGTCACCAGGGCGGCGACGTAGGGACGGCCGTCGGCGACCAGCATCACCTGACTGATCAGCGGATGCGCTCGGATCCGCTCCTCGATCGGCGCGGGCGCGACGTTCTTGCCGGCGGCCGTGACCATGATGTCCTTCGTCCGTCCGGTGATCCGTAGGAAACCGTCGTCGTCGATCGTGCCGAGGTCGCCAGTGCGCAGCCAACCGTCCTCGGTCAATGCCGCCCGGGTCGCCTCCGGGTTGTTCCAGTAGCCGCCGAACACCACCTCACCCCGGGCATGGACCTCACCGTCGTCGGCGACGCGGATCCGTACCCCCGGCAGGGGTCGCCCGACCGTGCCGATCCGCATCGCCGTCGGCAGGTTCGCGGTCAGCGCCGGGGAGGTCTCGGTCAACCCGTACCCCTCCAGCACCGTGATGCCCGCGCCCCGGAAGAAGTGACCCAGCCGCTCCCCCAGCGGCGCGCCGCCCACGATGGCCATCCGGCACCGCCCGCCGAGTGCGGCGCGTAACCGGCGGTACGCGGCGAGGTCGAACACCAGGTGCGCCAGGCGGAGTAGCTTTCCGGGCCCACCCGGCCTGTCCAGCGCGCGGCTGTAGCGCACGGCAGCCCGCTCGGCCAGGCCGAAGAGCCAGCCACGGTGCGCGTCCTCGGCGGTGTGCCGGGCCTGGTCGTGCATCTTCTCGAACATCCGGGGCACGGCGAGGATGAAGGTGGGCTTGAACCGGCGCAGCTGGTCGAGCACCCCGGAGATGTCGGCACTGTGCACCATGGTGGCGCGGTTGTGCACCATGCCGATCTGGATCAGTCGGGCGAAGGCGTGCGCCAACGGCAGGAACAGCACCGTCGTCGCACCCGGATGCAGCAACTGGGGCAGCACCGCGGTGGCGTTGCCGATGTCGGCGGAGAGATTGCGGTGCGCCAGCACGCAGCCCTTCGGCGGGCCGGTGGTGCCGCTGGTGTAGACGATGGTGGCGATGTCGGCGCTGGTCACGGCGGCTCGGCGGGCATCGACCTCGGTCACGCCGACGGTGCGGCCCCGCGCCACCAGCTCGATCAGATCACCGGCGTCGATGCGCCAGGTCTGCCGCAACTCGGGCAGCTCCGACCTCAGATCGGCGACGCTGAAGGCGTGGTCGGCGGTCTCCAGCACGCAGCCCACCGCACCGGAGTCGCCGAGCATCCAACGGATCTGTTCCGGGCTGGAGGTGTCGTAGATCGGCACCGTCACCGCACCGATCGACCAGAGGGCGTAGTCGACAAGCGTCCACTCGTACCGGGTGCGGCTGAGCAACCCGATCCGGTCGCCGTGCGCGATCCCGGCGGCGAGGAATCCGCGGGCCACCGCCGCCACGTCGTCGCGGAACTGCCGGCAGGTCACCGGCAGGGCGCCGCCCCGCCCGGAGCGGCGTACCGGCCACGACCGGGGATCCGGGTCGGGCCGGACGAACTGCACCGCGTCCGGGTCCTCGACGGCGTTGCGCCACACCTGCTCCGCCAGAGTGGTGTCCTCGCCGCTGACGATCGGCTCGACCGCTGTCTCCCGCACGCCCGTCCACCTGCCGTCGCTAACCCAGCCAAGGCCATCCGAACAAATGCTGAACGCCGATCACCCGCCGTACCCCCAGAACCCCCAAACCCACCCCGTCCCACCCCACCCCGTGCTACCACTCCCGCCTCGTCGATCTTGCAGTTTCGGTCGGCGAAACAACCCCTTTCGCGGCTTTTCGCAGGGCGAAAAGTGCAAGATCTGTGCGGGGGCGGGGATGGTCACCAGTCGTGGATGGTGCCGTCCTGGAGGCGGTTGAATGGCAGGTACGCCGGTTGGTATGGGAACCGGCCGGCGGCCTCCTCGTTCAACTCGACGCCTAGGCCGGGCTGCTCACCTGGGTGTAGGTAGCCGTCGGTGA